>NZ_CP033926.1 GCF_003815775.1 Chryseobacterium joostei | reverse complement strand
AAACTGAAGGCATTTCTGCCATATCATCATTAAATTGTCATCCATTTTTATGCCCTGATTATTCTTTGTTTGTACTGTTTTTTAGAAGGAAGACAAAGGTCCAATTTTTTCTTTTCAAAAAAAAATATTGCAGGTATTGATTATTTAAAAATATATTTGTATGTATAATTTAGCACCTAAAATGATACACACAACACACTCAATACGAGTACGTTACGCAGAAACCGATCCTATGAAATATGTATACTACGGTAACTATGCTGAATACTTCGAAGTGGGCCGAGTTGAGCTCTTCCGAAGCATAGGAATTTCATACGATGAAATTGAAAACCAAGGAATTTGGTTGCCTGTTTCGGAGTATAAAATTAAGTATATCCGACCAGCTTTGTATGATCAAAAATTAGAAATTCATACGTATGTAAAAAAAATTCCGGGGGTAAGAATCGATTTTGAATATGAAATTTACAATGAAGAGCATATCAAAATTACCGAGGCTTCCACTACTCTCTTCTTTCTGGATGCAAAAACAAACAAGGTGATTAAGTGTCCTGATTTTCTGATGGAGCTTATTGAAGCTAATTGGAAATAGATAGATCAGGTTATAGGTTATAGGTTATAGGTTATAAGTTATAGTGGGAAACTACAATTCCTAATAATAAGTACAGTCATAAACATTGAACCTTAAACGTCATCCTATTTGTGATTTAATTCGCACCTTTGTACCTTTATTTTTTAATAATACCTTATATCAATATTTATGAAGATTGCATTTTTGGGGCCTCATGCCAGCTTTACCCAGCTTGCTACTGCACAGCTTTTTCCTAATGATGAGTTACTACCACAATCCAGTATTCTGGATTGTTTCAGTGCAGTAGAAAACGGAGATGTAGCAAAGGCAGTTGTACCCTTGGAAAATTCCATAGAAGGAACTGTTTCCATGACGCTGGATTATTTATATAAGACACCGTCTATTAAAATTGAAGCAGAAGCAGTAATGCCCATTGCTCACCACCTTATGATACATCCGGATAATTCTATTGAGGATATAGAGAAAATTTATTCGCATCCACAGGCATTGGCCCAGAGTTTTCACTTTCTTGATACTCATTATAAGGATATTCCAAAACAGGATTTTTCTTCTACAGCAGCGGCGGCCAAGTACGTTTCTGAAAACAAGGATATTAAAATTGCAGCGGTAGCCAATCAGTACGCCGCCAATTTATATGGATTGAAGATCATTAACCGTAACATACAGGATTTTGAGCAGAATCATACCCGGTTTATCATTATATCAAAACTGCAGAATAAGTACGAAAACGAAGACCTGCAGACACTAGGAGAGAAATCCGGTATGCTTATTACTCTTCCCGAAGATCATCCCGGAGGCCTACATCAGGTTTTATCTGTTTTTGCATGGAGAAAAATGAACCTCAGCAAGATTGAATCAAGAACTTTAAAGACTGGATTAGGAAACTACTTTTTCTTTATTAATGTGGAAGGTTCCTGGAATGATATCCTGCACGGGAATGCTCTTAAGGAACTTGAATCCATCAATGCAGATGTCGATTTCCTTGGAAATTATAAAGAATTTCTTCTAGAAAGCTAAAAATAGACCTATAAATCTACTTAATAAAACACTGTTATTTAAAATAACAGTGTTTTTTTTGTGGGTTTTGTGATTCAAAACAGACAAAAAAATACAATAAACACCTCATCAAGAACAGCTTATATTTTCTAAAAAAATAACCCACACAAAAGGGAGATTTATCTTTTTTAATCCCCTCAAATCCATTCATTTATTAAGAATAAGTCATCAATAACTCGTAAACATATTATGTAATAATATTTATTAAAATATAAACATACGTTTAAAAATATCACACCATAATAACGTAAAAAATAAAAATTTCACAATGTTGGGTATAATTTTTATTGTATATTTGTTAGCAACTAAATAAAAATCTTGATCATGAAAACTAAAATTTACAGCTTAGTATTAGCTTGTGCCACCTTGCCCCTATTTTCACAAGTTGGTATCAACACAGACACTCCCACAAAAACCTTAGATGTTAACGGAACATTGAGAGTTCGGGACACCCCTGCAGCAACTACAGTAACTGGATATAATATTTTAGCTCAGGATACAGGGTCCCAAGAAGTCTTTTCAATGGATCCGCAATTATTGATTGCAGCATCTAATGTTAACCCAAGTATTTATGCGGCTAAGAAAACCACAGGAATCACTCTTTTAAGTCTTGGAATTCTCCCATCATCTTTCCAACCTGTCAACTTTTTAGTAACAGACCGAAATATAGGTAGTGCTGCCTTATTTACAAATGCTGATGGTTCTTACAACATACCCTCTACAGGAGTATATGCTGTTGGCTTTTCATTCAGATATGGATCAGGATTACAGGCATCTTTATTATCCGGAGCACCAGGGATCGGAGTATTAAGAACAAGAGCAGGAGTATCTACCTTAATAGACTCTCGTCCTTTTAGTGGTATCAACCTTGCTCTAGCAGTCAATCTTACCCTTTCTGATTCAAGCATTAACTCCTTATATTCATTCCAGGCAAATGATAAAGTTTCTTTCGGCCTTACCGATTCCGGGGTTATTAATGCCGGATTATTAGGATCGAGTATTGCTTCATTCTACATCTATAAAGTATCCAATTAATATAAACATATTGTTAGTTATCTATACCGTTAGCCCATTACAACAACTGTAATGGGCTAATTTTTTGATACCTCAATTCAAATTTCTTTATATTTGATAAAAACTATATAATGAATGAATACTTTGCTGTTATACTAATTGTAGTTATTGCCATTGTCTTCAATAACCTAAACACCAAGATCCGAAAACTTGAAAAAGAAATATCAGATCTCAATTCCAGGGTCAATAAAACGACATTACAATCTGTAATAACTCCAGAAGTAACTCCGGCTGAAGAAATCATCACTTCTCAACAAATACATCCACAGGAATCTCCTAGGGAAGACATAAGACCTCATGAGAATAAGAATTTGCCACCCACTGAACAAAAGGACTGGCTAAATCCAGTATTTGAATTCTTAAAACAGAATATCCTTACCATCATTGGTATTTTCACCCTAGTTTTAGGAATTGGCTATTTTGTAAAATATGCTATTGATAAAAACTGGATAGGAGAAACTGCAAGAGCAGGAATAGGCCTATGTACGGGAGCAGGAATAATACTCGTCGGGCATTTTCTCCGAAAAAATTATAAAACATTTGCATCCATTATAACGGGAGGTGGAATTGCCATTTTATATTTTACCGCCACTATAGCTTTTAGGGAATATCATTTGTTCTCCCAAAATACAGCTTTCATGATCACTTCAGTGATTACCGCTATTTCCATTATTTTATCCTATTACTATAAAAGCGAGGTACTGATTATTATTTCATTGATTGGAGGTTTTACAGCACCATTAATGATCAGCACGGGACAAAGCAACTACCCTTTCCTATTTATTTATCTTACCCTTTTAAATATAGGAATGCTTGCGGTAACCTTCCTTAAACATTGGAAAAGTGTGGGATGGACCGCCTATGTCTTCACCACAATTTATCTTTTTTATTGGACTGAAGAAAAACCACAGTTGTTAAGTGTTACTTTTTACATAATCAGCTATATTATTTTCTACGTTTTTGCTTTGCTTGACTATTTCAGAAAAAAGGAACTTTCCACTCTGGATATCTTAATGCTTGTCTTGATTAATTGCTCAAGTGTTATAGGACTTTACTATACCTTTGATCAATTACAATATGAACCTGTTATTATCTTCCCTATTATTTTTGCAATAGTGAATTCTGTTCTTTTCTTTAGGGAACATACAAGAAAAAGTACAGGAACTCCCTTTTCTGTTTTTGCTGGAATAACAGTAAGTCTGATTACGATAGCCATTGCCCTACAGTTTAAGACCCACCTCATCACAAGTATTTGGGCCATAGAAAGCGCACTGCTTCTTTTTATTTGGAAAAAAACTGGTCACAAAATCTTCAAAACCTGTTTTCATCTCCTTTTCCCATTGGTCATCTTTGCCCAAATCGCTACCTGGAGTGAATATTTCAATGTAGAAAACCTGAACATTGTATTTAATCCTGTATTTTTAACCAGCTTGGTGACTATCACCTCAACGGTAATCAATTTATACTTATTAAGAAATACAGAGAAAGAGAAAGAAACAGAAAAGAGTAATTTTTTTGAAGACCTTACCGCTATCATTGGCTATGGAGTAATTTACATTGCACTGCTTCTTGAAATCACCTACCATATGCAGGATATGCCATGGGGACCTATTAGTAATGTAGGACTATTATTCACCATCTATTATATTTTCATCTTATTGATGCTGAGAAAACAACTGAGAATCAGCAACGATATTCAAACGGGTCTGCTTATTATTCTTTGCTTCTTGATGATAATCAATATTTCTGCTCCCACGTCGGAAGTGGTTGAGGACATCCTATCAAAGGGACTTCAGCCAAGCTTTTATTTGCTACATCTGCTTCAGTGGATACCTCTTATCTATGTACTTTTCAAAATCATTCCCAACACAGAGTTTCACAAATCCAAAATTTCCTACTGGATCATTTCATTGGCATTCATTACTTCGGTAAGCTGTGAACTTCATCACTCCTATGTTTTAACCGTTTCTCAAGATGTCATGAGCTCTTATGCAGCAAAGAAACATTTCAACATTGTCTATTTGCCAATCATTTGGACCATTCTATCCAGTCTATTTATTTATATCGGACTTAAAAAAGATATCCAGGAGTATAGCAAGATAGGATTTGTGCTTGTAGGTATTATGGTTCTAAAACTTTACGGATATGATGTATGGCAAATGGATAATATTTCAAGAATCAGCGCATTTATTGCATTGGGAGTAATATTGTTACTAAGTTCATTTACCTTTCAACGTCTTAAGAATATCATCAGGAACATGGTTGACAAAAAAGATAAAAATGAAGAAAATACAGACCTATAATTAATACAAAAGCTCTTATTTATAAATAAAACCTAAAACATCCCAAGATCTGATTCACATTTTATAAAAAATAACTATATTTATCACGTTTTTAACAGTTATATATTCCGATTATGAAAAAATTACTCTATTCTTTTTTAATACTGTCATCTGCAACCTTATTTGCACAGAAAAAACTTGCAGTTGCTGATAATACTATTGGAACAGTAGATCTGTTCAATGCAAAAAAATCACTTATGCAGGTTTCAAAAGTGTACAACAGTGCAGCAAGCCTTCCTGCAGCCTTGAAAAAATATAGCTCTGTATTCACCAATGGGGTGACTGAATATAAATTCAAAAACGGACACAATGTATTAGATATAATGACACTGGCTGAAATCAACAAACAGCACGGTATTGCTGAGGACAATCTGGTTTTCATTGACGGACATGAGTTTAAAGATTCAGCAACTAAGATCTTCCCTGAGATTGTGGCAAAATCAGAGAAAAAAGATTACAATGGCAAAATGACGTACTACATTTACACAACGAAGTAATTTCTAAACGATAAAAAAAAGGATACTATAAAACAGTATCCTTTTTTATTTTAATATTTATTATTCCACTTCTTCTTCAGTTCCTCATAAATTTTCTTTTCCGTCGAGTTATTTCCAGGCTCATACAGTTTCACATTTTTGATCTCCTGAGGAAGAAAATCCTGATCTACAAAATTCCCCTCATAGGAATGGGCATATTTATATTCCTTACCATAATCAAGGTCTTTCATCAACTTTGTAGGAGCATTTCTCAAATGAAGCGGCACAGGAAGGTTCCCTGTCTGCTTTACCAAAGCCAAAGCCTCATTGATAGCCATATATGCCGAATTACTCTTGGGAGATACCGCCAGATAAACAGCCGTTTCACTTAATATGATCCTTGCCTCTGGATTTCCGATTACATTCACAGCCTGAAAGCAATTATTGGCAATCACCAAGGCATTAGGGTTTGCCAGCCCAATATCTTCTGCCGCCAAAATAAGCATTCTTCTTGCAATGAACTTAATATCCTCTCCTCCCGCAATCATTCTCGCCAGCCAATACACCGCCCCGTTGGGGTCACTTCCACGCATGGATTTGATAAAGGCTGAGATAATATCATAATGCTGTTCTCCATTTTTGTCATAAAGAGCCATTGTTTCCTGAAGAACTTCCAGAACATCCGAATTGATAATTTCCTTGGTATCCGAATTTTTATATTGATCTAAAACCAGTTCTACAGAATTAATCAGTTTTCTGGCATCACCACCTGAGTATTGAATAAAGGCTTCCTTCTCAAGAATCTTAAAATCTGTCCCCTCTTCTTTATTATATCTTTCAGAGGAAATATCAATAAGTTCCTCCAGTTTTTCATAGCTCAACGCCTTTAGAACGTACACCTGACTTCTTGAAAGCAGGGCTGAAACCACTTCAAAACTAGGATTTTCTGTAGTTGCACCTATTAAAACAATCCATCCCTTTTCTACAGCATGCAATAAAGAGTCCTGCTGAGATTTATTGAAGCGGTGAATTTCATCAATAAATAAAATGGGAGATTTTCCGGAAAACAAATTCTGCTTCTTTGCATCCTCAATTACATCACGTACGTCCTTCACCCCTGAAGAAACCGCTGAAAGTTTATAAAACTTCCTTCCCGACTGCTCGGAAATGATTTCTGCCAGTGTGGTTTTTCCTGTTCCCGGAGGTCCCCAAAAAATAAGGGAGTTCAGAGAATTGTTCTCGATCATTTTTCTGATCGTTCCTTTTTCGCCGGTAAGATGTTCCTGCCCCAATACATCCTCCAGGGTTTTGGGTCTTAATATTTCGGCTAATGGAATATTTTGATTCAAGGTATTCTTATTTTTTAAGATCAATATTTCAGAATTCTATGCTCTGAAACTTCTAACAAAATTAAACTAATTTTCATTTTTTTACCCTATTTTTGCATTGTTTTGAAACTTACATTCAATAAAATCATTACATTTCCGTTGGTAATTTTGATAAAATTTTACCAGTGGTTCATCTCGCCCCTACTTCCTAAGAATTGCCGTTACGAACCCACCTGCTCTCATTATATGATAGAGTCGCTACAGGTTCATGGTGTATTTAAAGGGTTCTGGCTGGGATTCAAGAGAATTTTAAGGTGTCATCCTTGGGGAGGAAGTGGCTACGATCCTGTTCCACCCAAACATAAAAATCAATAAACGAACTATTAAATCAATAGAAAAATGAGTAATATTTTTTTCAGAATTTACCTAGTAATATTTGCATTGATTACCCAATGTCTTTTTGCACAGGAATACCCTGGAGGTTTATCTGACGGAGCTTTAGACATCAACGGAAGCAATGTTCCCGTAAAAATCTATTCTACCACAGAGCTGGGAGACCTTAACGCTTTTCCCGACAGGGCTATCAATAATAATATTCTGGTTATCCTGAATGACTCTAATTTTGAGCCTGCTTACTATAACTACAGTGCTTCTACTTTAGCAAGATTCAAGGATTCAAAGTACCAGTTTTTCGACAAGAACTTTAAATTAATTGACTCTCAAATTACTAAAGATAATATTACGACTTTCAAATATGCTGTAAAATCTGAAAAACCAATCGCTGCTTCAAATAAGGTGGAACTTGAAACATCTTTTAAAATCTGGGATCCGTCAAAAGGAATCCAGCTTGGTTCTTTTACGTTGCATTTCTACAGTTTAATGTTTGTTTTTGCATTTGGTTTCGGTTATATCTTAATGACCAGAATCTTTAAAATTGACAATGTTAATCAAAAATACCTGGAGCCTCTTTTCACTTGGACGTTAATAGGAACAATCCTTGGGGCAAGACTTGGTCACGTTATTTTCTATCAGCCAGAGTTATTTAAGGAAGACTTCTGGAGTGTATTTCTACCCATCAGCACAAAAAATGGGTTGAAGTTTACAGGGTTCTCAGGGCTGGCAAGTCACGGGGCGACCATTGCAATTATTCTTACCACTCTTTATTATTCATTTAAGGTGATCAAGAAAAATCCTTTCTGGGTATATGACAGGCTGGGTATTGTAGTTGCCTTGGGAGGTGCATTTGTAAGAATGGGGAATTTCTTCAATTCTGAAATTGTTGGGAAACCTGCTGATCCGAACTCTCCGTTTGCATTACTTTTTCCGCAGCAGAGCAGTGAATATGGCCTTACCGTTCCTCGTTACCCAAGCCAGTTATTTGAAGCGGTAGGTTATGTTGCTCTTTTCATCTTACTATGGATATTGTACAGAAAAACAAATAAAAAATATCAACAAGGATGGTTATTTGGATTATTCTTTATTATCCTTTGGGCTATCAGATTCTTTGTAGAATTCCTGAAAGAACCTCAAGGTGATGAATTCATTCAGATTGGAGGACTCAATACAGGTCAGGTTCTTTCCATTCCATTTATGATTGCAGGGGTAATTATTATGATTATCTCTAAGAAATTTAAAATCACAGAGGCAGAAAACGAAAAACCGGAATAGGTTAGAAAGATAAAATCGCAGAAAAGCGAAAAGGCAAATTTACAGATATGTGAATTTGCCTTTTTTATTTTAAGTTTTCCAAATATGATTTACTTCAATGGATTATTTTTTACAGTTTCCTATTCATCTTTGTATTCAATTCTCCAAAAACACTTCCTAATTCATCAATAACGTTCGTAGGAAGCATAGATTCTTTTGAATACTTTTCCGCAGCAAAATCTGCTGCTTTTCCGTGCAGCCAAACTCCCAAAATACAAGACTCCTCTCCTGAATATCCCTGTGCTAAAAGCGAGGTAAGAATTCCGGTAAGAACATCTCCGCTCCCTCCTTTTGCAAGACCTGCATTTCCGGTAATGTTATAGAAGACCTTTCCGTTAGGTGTAATAATCTGTGTATGATGATCTTTTAATACGATATAAATAGCAAGCTCTCTGGCTTTTTCTACAGCCAGTTTTAACCTTTTAAAAGAATCCTCTGTTTTACCAAACATTCTTTCAAATTCCTTTGGATGAGGAGTAATGATTGATTTTTTGGGAATGAAGTCAAGATTCTCTTCATTTTCGGAAATAATATTCAATGCATCTGCATCCAATACCATTGACTTAGTATAATTTTTCAAAAAACTCAAAAGACCTTTTCTTGTATCTTCATGGGTTCCCAGCCCAGGACCAATCCCGACAGTCATGTCTTTATCAATGTCAAAATGATCTACCCACAGCTCTCCTCCTTTCGCAAACATAGCTTCAGAACATGAGGTCTGTAATATCTCATATCCACATTGGGGAGCCAGAGTAAAAGTAAGTCCGGCACCTGTTTTCAAAGCCGATTTTGTCGCCAATACTACAGCCCCTATTTTCCCATAACTTCCGCCAACAACAAGAGCTTTTCCATAATTCCCCTTATGCGCAAAGTCATTTCTAGGTTTAAAAATGGATTCAGCAAGATCATCATCTATTACAAAATAGTTGGTTTTTTCGGCCTCTTCGTATTCTCTGTGTAAGCCAATATTTAAAATCTTTATTTCTCCTGTATATTTTCCGGTTTCAGGATGAAGAAAGCTTCGTTTCAAAGATTGAAAACTTAGTGTATAGTCTGTTTTCAAAACAACAGAATCGTCCTTAAGTATTCCATCAGTTGCTAATCCGGAGGGAATATCTATGGATACTTTTATGTTATCTTTTGTATTTAATAGTTCAACAAGCTCTTTATATTCTCCATCCAAAGGTCTGGATAGTCCGGTTCCAAAAAGTGCATCAATGATGATCATCTTCTCATCAAAGCCGTATTGCTCAACCTGACTAAACTTTCGAACAGAAACCCCTGATATATCCCCAAGTCTTTTAAGGTTTATTGTTGCATCTTCTGAAAATTTCCCTTTGGGATCGTTTACAAATACGTCTACATCAAAGCCTTTCAGATAAAGCATTCTTGCTATAGCCAGTCCATCTCCTCCATTATTTCCGTTACCACAAAACACAACCATTTTTTTATGGTTCTTACAATGTTCGGAAATCCAATTGGCAATAGCCATCGAGGCTCTTTCCATCAATTGAACAGAAGAAATAGGTTCGTGTAAAATGGTAAACTGGTCCCAGCTGCGAATTTGTTCTGTGGTAAAGATTTTCATGGGTAAATCTAACTTTTAAGCAAATTACAAAAGATTTTTCATTACGGTAGTAGCCTCAGCAATAAAAATAGAGAGACTTCATTAATGAAATAAATTATGAATACAAATTCATTATTTTCATTAAAATAAATGAGGTAAAAATCAACTTTTACGGAACAAAAACTTATAAAAAGTAATGTTTTTACATTTTTAAATTATATTTTTGTGTGTATACTAATTAAAAAAATATAAATTATGGGATTTGTTAAAGAATTTAAAGACTTTGCCTTTAAAGGAAATGTTCTCGATTTAGCTGTCGGTGTTATCATTGGTGCAGCATTCGGTAAAATTGTTTCTTCTTTAGTGGAAGATGTAATCACTCCTTTGATATTGAACCCTGCATTAAAAGCAGCGGGAGCAGAAAATATCGCTAAACTAAACTGGAATGGTGTTGCCTATGGAAACTTCCTTTCTGCAGTAATCAGCTTCCTTTGTATTGCCATGGTTCTTTTCTGGATCATTAAAGGAGCTAATAAGATCAACAAAAAAGATGCTCCAGCTCCGGCAGGGCCTACAGATGATCAAAAATTACTGACAGAGATCAGAGATTTATTGAAAAGTAAAAACAATATATAATTTGCTATTCGGCAATGTAAATAAAAAAGCACCTTAATTTAAGGTGCTTTTGTTTTTTCTATCTTCAATTTCCAATTACTGGATCTGTAGAATACTTGAAATCTGCTCTGCCAGAGAAAGTCCTATTCTATCCTGAGCTTCCAAAGTAGAAGCACCAGTATGTGGCGTTAAGGAGATTTTTGAGTGGGTAAGAATTTCCTTGGATGGCGTAGGTTCATTAATGAAAACATCCAATCCTGCGAACTTCACTTTACCGGAATCTAAAGCTTCTATTAAAGCTCTCTCATCAATTACACCTCCTCTGGAACAGTTAACAATAGCTACTCCATCTTTCATGATCTCAAACTCATTCTTACCAATCATATATCCGTCTTTCTGAGCAGGAACGTGAAGAGTGATAAAATCTGAATGCTTCAAGACATCTTGCAGAGATTCTGTTTCTATATCAACATTAATAAACTGATTATTGTAGAACTTTACCTTAATGCTTGCTCTTCCTACATTATTATCAGCTGCAACCACTCTCATACCAAGTCCAAGAGCAATTCTTGCAACCTCCTGGCCTATTCTTCCCATACCAATAATACCAATCGTTTTACCTCTTAATTCAATACCGGCAGTATATGCTTTTTTAAGTCCTGCAAATTCCGTATCTCCTACCAAAGGCATCTTTCTGTTGGAATCCTGAAGAAACCTTGCCCCTGAAAATAGGTGAGCAAAAACAAGTTCAGCAACCGATTCTGAAGAAGCCGCAGGAGTATTGATTACATGGATACCCTTTTCTCTGGCGTAGTCCACATCAATATTATCCATTCCTACCCCCCCTCTTCCGATGATATCGATGGATGGGCACCCGTCAATAATATCTTTCCTTACCTGTGTAGCACTTCTTACCAATAAAGTACGGATCTTGTGCTCGTTAATATAATCCACCAAAAATTCCTGAGGAACCTTTGCTGTAATAACCTCAAACCCTTTTTCTGTTAATGCATCAATTCCAGATTGGTCTAGGCCGTCATTTGCTAAAACTTTCATAAATACAACTATATTTAAAATTGAAAAGATTTAAAAATTAAAGGAAAAGCTCCATTCAATTTTTAAATCTTTAATTATATTTTTTATTCTCCGTCTTCCTTGAACACTTCAATAGTCACTTGTTTTTCTACCAAGTCTGTAAATCTACCCTTGTATCTTGTAGCTCTTACCAAGTGGTTATCTATCCAGTGATAGTTTCCACCTCTTGGTTTTCCACAGAGTACACTGTGGTATTTAAAGCCATGCTTATCCAGCCAATCTATGGTGATTTGCTTTAAGTTTTCGGTTCTTGAGGTAAAGAAACAGATCTGATGTCCTTCATCATACCATTTATTAACGGTTTCCAATGCATCCGGATAAGGTTCACAGGTAACCATTCTTTCCGGTTCTTCATTGGGAACATCATCTGTAATGGTTCCGTCTATATCAATTAAGTAATTTTTAACTCCATCCTTTAGAATAGGACTTATATGCTCTATGTATTCTAATTCCATCATTACAATTTGAGTAACAAAGTTACAGCTTTTACCACTATCAGATGTATTAATCTTAGTTTAAATTAAAAATTTACTACAAAAATCATTATTTAATAAATAATATTAACATTTTATCCATCATTTAGTACATTATGATTAAAAATTTTCATTTGCAGATTTTGTTTTTTGGTAAAAAATAGAGATTTTTTTAATTTTTAGATAAAGAATCATTCATAATAATATATAAAAAATGATATAACTACTCTAACCCTTTAAATATCTTTTTTAATCTTATTTACATTTATACATTTCATTTTACAAAAGCATGATGTTTATCGAAAAATTTCCAAAATACATTTATTACTCTTACATTTGTAGAAATGGAAGAATTTGTAGTTTTAGTAAATCCTGAGGATGAAGTTTTGGGTTTGATGGAAAAACAGCAGGCTCACATCAATGGCTTGTTGCACCGTGCTTTTTCTGTATTTCTTTTTAACAGTAAAGGCGAAATGCTTCTTCAAAAAAGAGCCTCGGTAAAATATCATTCTCCCAATCAATGGACCAATGCAGTATGTTCTCATCCGAGAGATGGAGAAACTTATTTGGCGGGCGCTAAACGCAGGCTGAAAGAGGAATTGGGAATTGAAGCCGAACTTTCAGAAAAATTCAGTTTTATCTATAGGGCAGATGTAGGCGGAGGCCTTTGGGAACACGAGCTTGACCATGTTTTTGTAGGTAGTCATGAATCTGATTTTAATTTGAATAAGGAAGAAGTGGAAGAAGTAAGATTCATTTCTCCTCAAGATTTAGATAAGGAGATTTCTGAAAATCCTGAAAACTTTACTGAATGGTTCAAGATCATCCTTGAAGAATATAAACACCATTTTTAACGATGAAAAGAATATTGCTTGTTTCTGCTTTTGTATCAGGAAGTTTGTTTTTTGCCCAAAAGACAAATACTTATGAAAGCCCCAACTACACCATTAATGTTCCGGCTGGATGGAAATCTACCAACGATAGTGATATTGTCAATATCTTTCCTACCAATGAAATTGGAGCCATTACCATTTCCGAATATCATGACCTTAATCTTCCCAAGACTGAAACAAAGAAATTTGTTTTGGCTCTTTATAAATCAGAAGATGCAGAAAATAAGGTAAAGGAGAGCAAAAGCAAAAAAGGATATACGGAGTATTACTACGAGTATTTTGATCAAAAAGATAAACTGTTCTGGATTACCAGAGCCTTTCAAAAAGACAAGGACTTGTTTCTGGTAACCATCAACTGTGGCCAGAAATTCTGGAACGGAAACTATATGACCCTATTCAATGAGACTTTTAATAGTTTTAAAATAAAGAAATAAAAATTAAATATGAAGAAAACAGCCTTGTACGACAAACATGTTTCCTTGGGAGCTAAGATCGTACCTTTTGCAGGTTTTGAAATGCCTGTACAGTATTCAGGAGTAACGGAAGAGCACTTTGCAGTAAGAGAAAAAGCAGGATTATTTGATGTTTCCCACATGGGACAGTTTTTCATCGAAGGCCCGGGTTCTAAAGATCTTTTACAGTATGTGACGACTAATAATGTAGATGCTCTTGAAAACGGAAAAGCTCAATATTCATGTCTTCCTAACGAAAACGGAGGAATTGTGGATGATCTTATTGTTTACAAAATGGAGGATGACAAATACTTTGTGGTAGTAAACGCTTCTAATATTGACAAGGACTGGAATCATATTTCAAAATTCAACACATTTGGAGCAAAAATGACCAATGCTTCTGATGATATGTCATTATTGGCTGTTCAGGGACCTAAGGCTACTGAAATTCTTCAGAAACTTACTGATGTAAATCTTTCTGAAATCCCTTACTATAACTTTACAGTAGGAAGTGTAGCCGGAGTAAACGATGTGATTATTTCGAATACAGGATATACAGGAAGCGGTGGTTTTGAAATCTATTTCAACAACGAAAGTGCTGAGAAACTTTGGGACGAAATAATGAAAGCCGGTGAAGCTGAAGGTATTATTCCTTGTGGATTGGCTTCCAGAGATACTTTAAGACTTGAAAAAGGATTCTGTCTTTATGGAAATGATATCGATGATACTACTTCTCCTATTGAAGCTGGTTTAGGATGGATCACAAAGTTTGATAAGGATTTTGTTTCTAAGGACACTTTCGCAAAGCAGAAAGAAGAAGGAGTAAGCAGAAAGCTAGTTGCTTTTGAACTTACAGACAAAGGAGTTCCAAGACATGACTACCCTGTTGTAGATGCTGAAGGAAATGTAATCGGAAAAGTAACTTCCGGAACACAGTCTCCAATGAAAAAGATCGGTTTAGGTCTTGCTTATGTAGACAAGCCTCACTTCAAACTAGGTTCTGAAATCTTTATTCAGGTAAGAAACAAGAACATTCCTGCAAAAGTAGTTAAGGCTCCTTTTGTATAATCGTTCGAAAATATATAAAAAATAGGCTGGAATTTATTTCCAGCCTATTTTTTTGTACTTAATAGCAGATGCAGCAGACTTTTCTGTCTGGGGAACAGGCATCACCTACTCCAGGTGTATTGGAGGGCACTCCACCACCAGGTCCGCATAAGGTATAGCAATTAACAATAATAGGCTTTAGCCCTCCGTTAATCTCTTTCAATGCTGATCTGTTAAGATTCTTTGTTTTTAAAAAGTTTTTTGTCATGATTTTATTTTTTGGTAATCATAAAGATAAGTATTTAATAATTAAACCATTAAAATAAATCACAAGATATAGATAAAACAATAAATTAAGGAAATATGGAAATCAGGAATTTTATTCATTCACTCCAAAGAACTCTCTCAAAGCTTCAATATTCTTTTTATCATTTCCAACAAAAATTTCTTTATCTGTAAGGAAAACAGGACGCTTTAGGAATGTATAATGATCCAATAATAATTCCTTAAAAGCTTTTTCAGTCAGAGACTTCACATCTAAACCTCTTAGTTTGATCTGGGTAGATTTTCTACTGAACAACGCATCATACGACTTTGTCATTTTATGCATTTCCTCCAATTCCTCTTTGGTGATTGGTTGTTTTTTGATCTCACGAAGCTCCCAGTCTGTAAGGTCAAACTGTGCTAAAATCTTTCTACAAGTATCACATGTGTTAAGGTAAAATACTTTCTTCATTACTATCTTTAAGTCTGTTATTTGTTAAAATTCGGTTTTATACCCATTTCGTCTTTCAAAAGTAGGATTTAATCTAAAACTTTGGAAATTATTAAATAACTTTATTAAAATTTTATAAAGATGCAGAACAAACCTATTACTTTTCAGTTTATTTCAGAACCATCAGATGTTAACTACGGTGGCAATGTACACGGTGGAAGCGTTATGAAATGGATTGATCAGGCAGGCTATGCGTGTGCCACCACCTGGAGCGGAAATTATTCTGTAACCGTATATGTTGGAGGAATTCGATTTTATGAGCCTATCAAGATAGGTGAAGTGGTAAAAGTGGATGCACAGGTGATCTATACGGGATCTTCCAGTATGCATATTTCCATCAATGTCTTTTCCCGAAACCTAAAGCAACCTACTTTTGATAAAAAAACACACTGTATCATTGTATTTGTAGCAGTAGACGAGAATGGTAAAAAGCTACCTGTTCCGAAATGGACTCCTGAAACTGAAGAAGAAAGACAAAAAGAACAATATGCCAAACGCCTGATGGATCTGAGAACGCAGATTGAAGATGAAATGAAACCTTTTTTATAAGATTTTGGAACTTAGAAGTGAATATTAAATGACATATTTCTATTTATTTTCACACAGCTCTTAGAATTTTTTGAAAAATAGATTCTTCTTTTTATATTTGCACTATCAAAAGGAAATGGTGTTCTTCCTTACCCAACCGCTTTACAAAAGCTGATGACGCCTGATTAATAGATTATTAACCAATAACTAATCAGGATTATTATGTCAAAACATCAATGGACACTTAGTAAGAAAGTAATTTTTCACACCCAATTTTTTTTAAGAAAATTCCCGGCACTACCTTATATTTTAAAGTGGCTGTTCATTAGTATGATTATTGGCTTACTGGTAGGAACAGCTTCTGCAGGATTTTTACAATCGTTAGAATGGGCTACCAATTTCAGGGAAAATCATTTATGGTTAATTGCACTACTTCCTGTTGTAGGCTTCTTCATCGGACTTTTATATTATTATTTTGGAAAAGATGTTGAGGCAGGAAATAACCTCCTGATTGACAATATTCATGATCCCAAAGAAATTATTCCATTCAAAATGGCTCCTTTTGTTTATCTGGGAACCATTGCTACGCATCTGTTTGGAGGTTCCGCAGGACGTGAAGGAACCGCTCTTCAGATGGCAGGTGCTATTGCAGACCAACTCACCAAGCCTTTTAAGCTTGATAAAAACGAAAGAAAAATATTAATTATTGCAGCAATTGCGGCTGGATTTGGATCTGTTTTCGGAACCCCTTTAGCCGGAGCAGTATTTGGGCTTGAGGTTTTTCTGATTGGAAGAATACGGTACAATGCCATATTTCCTGCTTTTGCTTCAGCTATACTTGCAGATTGGACAACCAACCTCTGGAATGTAAAGCATACTCATTATCATATTGATATCATTCCAAAATTGGAGTTCTTACCAATTCTATGTAGTATTTTAGCAGGTATTGCCTTTGGAATTTGTGCGGCTGCATTCAGTAAAATGATTCATTGGGCTAGCTCTCTTTTTAAATCAAAAATTAAATATCCGCCACTTCGTCCTGTAATTGGAGGAACTATTGTTGCTTTGGCAGTTTTCGCAATGGGCACAACCCGCTATATTGGATTAGGAGTTCCCGTTATCTTAGAATCCTTTGAAAAACAACTTCCCTTTTATGATTTTGCCTTGAAAATGATTTTCACTATCGTTACTCTTTCTGCGGGATTTAAAGGTGGCGAAGTCACTCCCTTATTCTTTATCGGGGCAACCTTAGGGAGTGCGCTATCCTTGTTTATTCCGTTACCATTTGGGTTATTAGCCGGAATGGGGTTTGTGGCTGTATTTGCGGGAGCAACCAATACTCCGCTCGCGTGTATGCTGATGGGCATTGAATTATTTGGTGCAGAAAGTGGTGCTTATATTGCCATTGCATGTATTGTTTCCTATCTTCTGTCAGGACACAACAGCATTTACACCAAGCAGAAAATTGGAGTAGCCAAGAACAGAAGGTATGAAAACCAGCAGGATAAATCTATTTCAGACTTTTTATAAATGTACCGTGATACGCCATAACCAAGATGATTTTGAATCTTGGATTTCAAATTATTTCTTGTCTTCTATTTTCTGAACAATATAATCCCAACGCTAAGACTCTCAAACACTCCTATTCTCAAACGCTAAAACCCCAAATCTTACAACTATAATCCGTATTTTTGTCCCATGTTCGATTACAGGTTAAAAGTTTTCCATACTGTGGCTTCCAGGCTAAGTTTTACTAAGGCTTCTGAGGAGCTTCATATTTCGCAGCCGGCAGTTACAAAACATATTAAGGAAATTGAAGTTCAGCTGGAAACTAAATTATTTGACAGAAAAGGTACTTCCATTCAATTGACACAAAGTGGAAAGATTCTGTATGAATATGCTGAAAAGATCAGAAATATTTACCGTGATCTGGAATTTGAAATCAATCAGATTAATCAACAGCATAAAGGAAAACTTATTATTGGAGCCAGCACAACCGTTGCTCAATACATTTTACCTGAAATTCTGGCGAAATTCAATGCGTATTACAAAGACATCAAAATAGAGCTTCTTACCGGAAATACAGAAGCAATTTCCTCCCTTTTAAAAGAAGAAAAGATTGATCTGGGTATTATTGAAGGAGAATCACAGTCTTCTTATTTTGAATATAAAACCTTTAAACCTGATGAAATTGTACTGGCTGCAAAATCGGATCATCTTCTGGCGAATAAAACCTTAAACTTAAAAGATCTGTACCAACTGGATCTTATTTTCCGTGAACAGGGCTCAGGAACGCTGGAGTTTATCCAAAACCGTTTAAAGGAAAAGGAAATCAATATCAATGAATTGAATACCGTTATTCAGCTGGGAAGCAGTGAAAGTATTAAAAACTACCTTCTTCATTCGGATTGCATGGCTTTTCTTTCTATAAGTACCATTTTGAACGAATTGAAAAACAACATCCTTACGGTTATTGACATTAAAAACTTTAGTATCGAAAGGGATTTTCATTTTATTCTTCCAAAAGGTGAACAATCTGAATTAATTAAGCTTTTCCTGAAATTTGCTGAATAATTGGTTTGTACAATGTATAAAGTATTCACGTAAAAAGTAGTAATGATTCTTCTGCTGCCATAGTTGATTATCTGAAACACATTTTACATTTTACATTTTACATTTTACATTTTACATTTTACATTTTACATTTTACATTTTACATTTTACATTTTACATTAATTATAACTTCTAGTTATCCAAAATAACAAAATACAATTTACTTTGTAATACTATATTGCGGAATTTTGTTCCAGATTTTAAACGTTCGCAATATGAAAGATTTCATTCAAAATGAAGCAACACGAAAAGTAATTTTTATTGGATTAGCCGTCTTATCCTTAACTCCGTTGGTATCATCTCCCATTGCCTTGGTATTAGGTTTTGCCCTGGCTGTTTTTTTGGGAAACCCTTTTGAAAAACATCTCCACCAATATATTCATTTATTACTGCAGATTTCCATTGTCGGGCTTGGCTTCGGATTAAAACTGGATGAAGCTCTTCACGCCGGAAAAACAGGGTTAATGTTAACTGTAGTGAGCATTGCTACAGTAATGCTTTTGGGATATGTTTTAGGAAAAGTATTTAAACTTGAAAGACCCCTTTCCTATCTTCTTTCTGCAGGCACTGCCATTTGTGGCGGAAGTGCCATTGCTGCTGTTTCTCCTATTATTAAGCCCAGCACAAGACAAATTTCCCTGGCATTGGCCATTGTTTTTACGTTAAACTCCATTGCTTTATTCGTTTATCCGGCTATTGGGCACTTGCTGAATCTTTCACAGGAACAGTTTGGGCTTTGGTGCGCCGTTGGAATTCATGACACAAGTTCTGTAGTGGGTGCAGCTAGTAAATATGGAGATGAGGCCTTAAAAATTGCCACTACCGTGAAATTAGCCCGTGCTTTATGGATCATACCCATTTCCCTGATTACCATGTTCGTTTTTAAGAGTAAGGATTCAAAAATAAAAATACCGTGGTTCATCGGATACTTCATATTGGCGATTTTATTGAATACCTATTTCCCTTTTATGGATAGCTTCAGTACCATCATCACTTCAGTAGCCAAATCAGGCCTGAATCTGACCTTATTTTTTATTGGTTCTACTCTTTCTCTACAAACCCTAAAAACAATTGGTTTTAAGCCTTTATTAACTGCTGTATTGCTTTGGGTAACCATCAGTATAGGAAGTTTACTTTATATTATTCATTAAAAACGACAGAACCCTCTTGAAAATCAAAAGGGTTCTGCCTATTAAATGTGGAAATGTTTATTTCGTATTGAAATAATTTCTTAAACTTCACCGCAAGTATAAACCTGAGGACAAGCTATATACTGAGGACAATATTTAGGTCCAACTACAGTTCCTGAGCAGCTGCATCCGCAAAGAGATAGATCTGGATTTCCGCTTATCCCTCCTGCAATATTCTTTAAGTCTTCTTTTCTTAATTTTTTAGCATTCTTAATAATGTTCATGGGTCTTGGTTTTGATTAAACAATATAGTTTTAGTTCGTATCCAAAGTTAAACAAATATTAATTACACGCAAGATATTTTTTATTAAAAGTTAATATATTATTGATTTTAATATAATTACCCTATTATAAATAAGAAATATATTATCTTGAATTATTAAACAAAGTAAATTACTCAATAAATTCAAGGTCCTTATCATGGGTTTCCGAGATCGTAAGGGACGAATAAAACGCAAGTCCAAATACGACTATCCCAACAATGGCAGCACTTATAATCACAGAAAAATTAACTTTAAGGAGATCAAAAGCAAGGATCATCACCGGTACCAATCCTCTTACCATATTGGGAACAGTTGTGGTTGCTGTATTTCTGATATTTGTTCCGAACTGCTCTGCTGCAAGGGTGACAAACATCGCCCAATATCCTGTTCCCAGTCCCAGCCAAACACAAAACAGATAATATTTTGTTTCTGTATCCGTATTTCCAAACAGCATGAATGTAACCCCAATAATGGTGAAAACCAACATATAAAATATTGCCATTTTCCGTGATTTTAAGGCATGAGAAATAAAACCACTCATCAAATCACCCACAGAAATCCCCACATACGCCCACATAATTGCCTTTCCGGGACTGAGATCCTTTATTCCGAATTCAGGGGCAAATTGATTAGCCAAAACAGCCAAAATCCCAATACAGTACCATGTCGGCAACCCTACTGCAATACATTTTAAGTATCTTATTAACCTGTCTTTATTCGTGAAAAAGGATAGAAAATTTCCTTTTGAGACATTTTTATGTTCAATATTCTTATATATTCCTGATTCTGATACGCTTATTCTTAAAATCAGCAATTGAATTCCCATAATTCCTCCAATAATATAAGAGATATTCCATCCTCCGGCTAATTCTACCGTAAGTTGGGCAACGACGGCCCCCATCAGTCCAAAACCCGCCACAACAGAAGTTCCAATGGCTCTTAAATTCTTTGGCAGACTCTCAGAAACCAGCGTAATTCCGGCTCCAAGCTCTCCAGCTAAGCCTACTCCCGCAATAAACCTTAGACCAGCATATTGATACACTAAATGCTCTTTTGGAAAATAAGGTAAAAAACCACAGGCAATATTGGCAAGAGAATACACTAGAATGGAACCAAAGAGTACGGAAAGCCGCCCCTTTTTATCCCCGAAAATACCCCAAAAAACTCCTCCGATAAGAAGTCCCACCATCTGGCAATTCAGAATAAAGGTTCCGTCGGCATCAGGATTAAGCCCCAAGGCTTTTAAGCTGGGGATCCTTACAATCCCAAATAAGAGGAGATCATAGATGTCTACGAAATATCCTAGGGCAGAAATAATAACGGGAATCGAAAAAATGTACTTCAATTTTGAAGACAGGGACAGTTCTTGCATTGTTAAATTTTGATAAAAATAAAAAAACCTTTCAATTTCTTGAAAGGTTTTTATAAAATATCTTGATCTGATTATTATCTTGCAATATTCACAGCTCTCGTTTCTCTGATTACTGTTACTTTTACCTGTCCAGGATAAGTTAGTTCATTCTGGATCTTTTCAGAGATATCGTAAGATAGTTGAGAAGCTACTTCATCATTTACTTTTCCGCTCTCTACCATTACTCTTAATTCTCTACCTGCCTGGATTGCATAAGCACTTGATACTCCATCGAAGCTTAACGCTGCAGATTCAAGGTCTTTCAACCTCTGGATGTAAGATTCCAATACTTGTCTTCTTGCTCCCGGTCTTGCTCCTGAAATAGCATCGGCAACCTGAATGATTGGAGATAATAGCGACTTCATTTCGATTTCGTCGTGGTGAGCTCCAATTGCATTTACTACTTCTGGGTTTTCACCGTATTTCTCAGCCCACTGCATTCCTAATAAAGCATGTGGTAATTCAGATTCCTGTTCAGGAACTTTACCAATATCGTGTAATAGACCTGCTCTTTTAGCTAATTTTACGTTTAAGCCTAATTCAGCAGCCATTGTTGCAGCAATGTTTGCTACTTCTCTTGAGTGCTGTAGTAAGTTTTGTCCGTATGAAGAACGATACTTCATTCTACCAACGATCTTAATTAACTCTGGGTGCAATCCGTGGATTCCAAGGTCAATAATTGTTCTTTTTCCTACTTCAATGATCTCCTCTTCAATTTGCTTTCTCGTTTTTTCTACTACTTCTTCAATTCTTGCCGGGTGGATTCTACCATCTGTAACCAATCTGTGAAGGGATAGCCTTGCAATCTCTCTTCTTACCGGATCAAAACACGAAAGAAGAATAGCTTCCGGAGTATCATCAACGATGATCTCAACTCCTGTTATTGCTTCTAATGCACGGATGTTTCTACCTTCTCTACCAATAATTCTACCTTTTACTTCGTCAGATTCAATGTTGAATACTGATACTGAGTTTTCGATGGCCTGCTCTGTCCCGATTCTTTGGATCGTTTGGATAACAATTTTTCTGGCTTCGTTTTTAGCATTCATCTGAGCTTCCTCCATGATACCCTGAACGTGCGCCTGTGCTCTTGTCTTCGCTTCAGCTTTCATGGTTTCTACCAATTCTGCCTTAGCTTCTTCAGCCGTGTAATTAGAGATTTTTTCAAGTATTTCAACTTTTTTAGCGGTAGCTATATCTAATTCCTGCTGTTTTCTGTCTAGAATTTCGTTCTTCTTGGCGTAATCTGCAATCTGTCTGTCTAAATCCTTTTCAAGTTTTCCTGTCTTGCTAAGTTCGTCATTCAGTTTGTGTTCCTTGTCTTTCGTTCTTTTTTCAGCTTCCTGCATCTTTTTCTCACGAGATTGGATGTCTGCATCATGCTGAGATTTTAGTTCAAGGAATTTTTCCTTAGCTTGAAGATTCTTTTCTTTCTTTATGGATTCAGCTTGTACGTTAGCTTTTTCTATAAGGTTTTCGGCATTTTTAGTTGCATCATCTATGATAAATTTTGCCTTAGTATTCAGTGAGCTTCTGGAAAAAAACATTCCTACGACAGCACCAATTACTAAACAAACAACACCGACTATAACTTCTATCATAATTTATATTGAGTTTTAATTGTATTCATATCCTTTAAATAAAAAAAGCCCACAATAATCCAGGGATTGAGAGTAAACTCCTAATCAACACGATTTGAACTGATTTCCACTGTCTGTAATCCGGAAGACCCGGCACGCCATTCGATGGACATTTGTTCGGTAATTGCTTAGCGTTGAGTTTACCTTTAATGTGTTAGAATCATTGTAGGCAGCTTGTTCAGGAAAAAAAATCTATTTCCCGATTTCATTCAACGATTGATTAATTTGTTTTAATCTTTCGTTGCTCGAATTAATATTTTTCTCGTAGTTAAGAGACACTACTTCTGCATTAGTTCCCAGTTTAAGGGCACACATAGCCAAAGCATCTTGTTTATCTCTTACATCGAAGTTCTGTTCAAAATCTTTAATCATATTCTCAATCTGCTTCCCTACTTTACGCAAAGTTTCTTCCTCTGCTGCCGGTACGTTCAGCGGATACACTCTTCCTGCAATGTTGACGGTTATTCTCCTTACCTCCATTATAATCCACTGTTTTGAAGCTGCGCAATACAGAAATCTATTTCTTTTACCAATCTGTTGATGTGATTTTTCATTAACCTATTGTGTTCAGGATTTCCTGATATTGCTGAATAAAGTTTTATATTTTTTTGTTCTTCTGCTAATACCTGATTTTTTCTTCTCTCCTCATCATACTTCTTCTTCAGGTCTTCATGCTCAATACTTAATTCTGATAAATTTTCAGTAAGATTTTTGTAATTCTTTTGAAGAGTCAAAATCTTTCTCTCTAATTCTGAAAAATTGTTTTCTAAATCTTGAAGCATTTCAGGTTTGTATATTCTAACTAGAAGCAAAAATAAAAAAATAATAACACTAACAAAAATAAAACGTCCTATATTTTGTAATCTCAACAAAAAAGGAGATGCAGATGCACCTCCTTTGTATTTTCAACGTGATATTTTTTTATTCAAATTTCAACACAAACATGATTGCTCTTGTCTGTAATGTAGAAACGGCAGATGCCCAATAAGGAGGTGTAGTTGCATTATCAGCCACTTTTTCATTATTCATGAAGAATGTTCCTCTTACCCCGGGAGTCAGTTTAAACTTATTGAAGTAAAACTGGATACCCATTTCTGCAGACCAAGCAAAATTATGCGTTGTAGACCTGAAGATCTGCTGCATGTTATCATCAGTAGATCCTGAGTTGGATTGTAGGTTCACGATATAATTTACCCCAGCTGCGACGTATGGTCTTGAATTATACCATCTTCGCCCGTGAAGTTCCAAAAGTACCGGAATATCAACCAATGTAGACTTAATTTCTCTTACTTTATCTTTATCTGTTAGAGGAATAGGCATAAACGGAGGATTGGTTAATGATCCCCCCGCATAGATATCATTGGATTGAGTATTAAAAGTCAACTGTCTTTGTGCAAACTGTAGACCTGGTTCTATCCTTACATCCAGATAGTCATTCAGTCTCCATTTTGCAATAAGCCCAGCACCGAAACTGTAACTTTCCTTAGAGGAAACAAGGTTTTCATTTTCATTCATCCCGTATCTTGGATGCAATACAATTCGGTAGTCTAGTCTATTCCCGTTCAAATAAAACCCCCAACTGAATTTCTGCTCGTCGAAATCTTCCAACTTGTCCATTCTGTTTCGGGTTCTAAATTGCGCGTTTGCAAAAACGGCAACATTTACTGAGGTCAAAACCAGTGCTTTTAATAGAAATTTATTCATAGGTTACTTTGTTGCTTTATAAATTGTGGCTATACCTAAACTTAATTTTTTATATTCTACTTTCTTAAATCCCGTATCTAAAAGAATTTGCTTCATCTTCTCCCCGAAAGGAAAAGCATTTACAGAATCCGGAAGGTATGTATACGCCCTATTATCTTTAGAAACCAATCTGCCTATGGCAGGCAATATATTTTTGAAATAAAACATATAAAATGGTCCTAAAAAACCCTCAACCTTTGAAAACTCCAGTATATAAACACTCTTGTTATCTTTAACTACTCTTCTTAACTCTGCTAAACCTTTGGTAAGGTTCTCAAAATTCCTCACTCCAAATGCAACGGAAACAGCATCAAATCTATTGTCCTCGAAAGGTAAATTTTCTGCATCCCCTTTTTGCATGGAAATTTTGCCGTCTAATTTAAGTTTTTTTATTTTAATAACGCCAACATTCAGCATTTGTTGTGATAAATCTAAACCAACTACTTTGGAACCGGTTCCTTTTTCAATAGTAATTGCCAGATCTCCCGTTCCTGTAGCCACATCCAGCACTTCCTGCGGATTATCATTTTTCATCCATTTTACCAGTTTGTTTCTCCACAAAATATCAATTTTCATGGATAAAACTCTGTTTAAAAGGTCATACTTCGGTGCAATATTGTCGAACATATCCTCTACCTGGCTTTTCTTTGTAGCCTCCGAATTGTAGGGAGTAACTTTGGTAATATCTTTTGTCAAAACTTAAAACTTGTAATATTCTTTGTAATAATTTAGGTAATCCTGCTTTCTGAAGATCTTTGATCTCGATTCCACTTTCTGGATGTTCTTGATCAATTTATCATAATCTTCATCTACATTGTAATAAAATTCTTCTGTGTAAAGCTTATTGAAACGCTTTGCTCCTCCGAGATATTCCTTTCCGTCTATGACAGTCTTATCAAGTGCCATCAATAACGAATCTTTTTTAAGGTTATACCCGTAGTACTGGTCATTCACATAGTAATCCTGATGTGCGATATTAAGCAGACCACGAAGTTTATTTACTTCAAATGCCGAATCGTAAAGCATTTTTTTATTTTGGTCGAAAACCTGAATAGAGTTTTTTCCCTTATTCAAATCCACATGCACATACTGCCCCGCCGAAATGATTCCTTCAGAACCGTTATTGATCTTAAAGTAATACGTATTGGGGGTAGGATTATCTACAACATAATAATTCTTCTTGGCTAAAAAAAGGAAGTAGATCCCAAAGGCACCGATAAACGCCACAGCTGCAATGAGTAAGCCTTTTAAGGATGAGTTGTTTTTCATAGATTGTAAAGTACAATTTTTGCAAATTTAATAATATTTTTAATTCTCGGTTATTAATATTAATTATTAACTTTGCATCTTTAAAAAAATCATATAAACGAATGCCGAATACGATCATTATTGGCTCTGGATGTTATATCCCGAACAGAGTTATTGGTAGAGATTACTTCATGAATTCCGAATTCTATACTGAAGACGGAGTGAAAATTGAAAAGCCTGTGGAAGAAACCATTGCGAAGTTTGTAGAAATTACAGAAATCGAAAACAGGAGATTCATTGAAGATGGTCTTTCCAATTCACAGATCGGTTATGAAGCCGCAAAAATTGCCCTTGAGGATGCAAAGGTAGACGGCGAAGAACTGGATTATATTATTTACGCGAGTAATTTCGGGGAAGTTACTGAGAACGGATATGCTGATTTCATGCCGACAATGGCAGCGAGGGTAAAGAATAAACTAGGGATCAAAAACAGAAAATGCGTAACGTATGATATGCTTTTCGGATGTCCTGGATGGGTGGAAGCTATGATTTTAGCTGATAATCTAATTAAAGCCAAGGTTGCAAAAACAGTTTTAGTAATCGGAGGAGAAACTTTAAGCCGTGTAACGGATCCACACGATAGAAACAGAATGATTTTTGCTGATGGTGCAGGTGCTGTAGTAGTAAAGGCAACAGATGAGGAAAACGTAGGAATCATTGCTCACAATACAATTTGTGATAATGGTCCGGAATTAAACTACCTTGAAAATCAACCCTCTATCAACAAGGAAGTAGACCAAAAACGTCTTTACGTAAGAATGCTGGGTAGAAAGATCTACGAATACGCTCTTAAAAACGTTCCTGTTGCAATCAAGGATACCATTACAGATGCCGGACTTTCTATTGAAGATATCGATAAAATCTTAATTCACCAGGCCAATGCCAAGATGGATTATGCGATGATTGAAAGACTTCACAGGCTTTATGACATCAAGGAATACGATCACGCGATCTCTCCTATGACAATTCAAGACCTTGGAAATACGTCTGTTGCAACCATTCCTACCATGTATGATTTAATAATTAAAGGAAAAATGGAGGGTCAATCGTTTAAAGATAAAGGTAACATTGTAATGACTTCGGTAGGTGCCGGAATGAACATCAATGCTATCGTTTATAGATTTCCTTAAAATATTTTAAACAATAAAAGAATATAAAAGCACAGGGAAGTTATTCTTTGTGCTTTTTTTGAATCAGAACATGCAAAAAAATCTTTTAATTATTGCCGGGATCTTCCTTTTTTTGGAAGTTTACATTTATCAAGCCATAAGAACGCTTACAGATAATTTATGGATAAGAATTGGTTATTGGGTAGTATCATTAATTGTTTATGGGATTTTCGCCTACGAGGTTACTCATTATCAGAGATCAGACCGAAGTATGATGAAGGCCCAAATCATGATTTCCTTATTTTTGATATTTATTCTTCCTAAAATCTTTGTGGTTTTATTTTTATTGATTGATGATTTATTCAGATTAGGTGGCTATTTCGTTAATATGGCCGGTCCCAAGGAAACATTTTTTCCTGAGAGAAGAAAATTCCTGAGCCTTGTGGGACTTGGAATGAGCGGAGTTCTTTCTGCCCTATTCATAGATGGAATTACTTTCGGGAAATACAGGCATAAAGTAAGAAAGGTAAAGGTGAAATTCCCAAATCTTCCGAAAAGCTTTAAAGGATATAAAATCATTCAGATTTCAGATGTTCACAGTGGAAGCTTTGCCGATCCAAGTAAGCTACAACATGCTGTGGATCTCATCAACGAGCAAAAACCTGATCTTGTTCTATTTACAGGTGATATGGTAAACAATGTTGCAGATGAATTTAAGCCTTTTATTCCTTTATTTTCACAAATCAAGGCTAAAGATGGCAAGTTTGCAGTTTTAGGAAACCATGATTATGGCGATTATGTAACCTGGGAATCACCTGCTGCAAAAAAAGAAAATCTTGACACGTTGATTGGCTATGAAAAACAAGCTGGATTTGACATGCTGAGAAATGAAAACAGGATCATTGAGAAAAACGGAGAAAAATTATACATTCTCGGCGTTGAAAACTGGGGGTTAAAACCTTTTCCACAGTTTGGAAAAATTGACGAGGCTTTAAAAAATGTACCTGAATCCGCTACAAAGATCCTCATGAGCCATGACCCTACCCACTTTGATTATGTGGTAAAAAAACATCCGGGAAACATCCACCTAACCCTTTCGGGCCACACTCACGGGATGCAGTTTGGGTTGGATCTTAAAAATATAAAATGGTCGCCGGTTCAATACCGTTATCCGAAATGGGCAGATCTATACGAAAGCGAGGGTAGATTACTGTATGTAAACAGAGGTTTTGGGGTATTAGGATATCCTGGAAGAGTTGGGGTATTGCCTGAAATTACTCTTTTTGAGCTTAGCTAACAGGATTACTGGTTAGAGTGTAAGAGTGTTTTAGAGTATAAATGATAGAAAGAATTTCACTATTAAAATATAAGATTCAAAATTTGATAGTTAAGAGAAATATTCCTCTCTATTACCCAACACCTAATCCCTGAAACCTATCATCTGCAACCTAAAAAATATAATCTTTCATACGGGAAGTAGCCATATCTTTCTCGTTGATGAAACTAAGGAGGGCATCTAATTTGTCCTCCATTTTTTTGCCCGAAAACAAGCTTCTGTAAAACGGAATATCAAAACGGTATTTCTTGAAGTCCGTAAACTGCCAGGCATTAAGGTAGATCAAAACAAATTCTTCATTCTGCAGTGTTTCCAATACCATGTTCTGGTAATACTTCATTGGCAAAATCTGAAATACAAAATCATTGTAGGGTAATTGACTATAAGGAGAGATGCTTTCCGGCACAATACTCAATCCATCTTCTTCCGTAATTTCAGTATCTCTTTTAAGACGCTTGAAAGGAAAAAGAATATTCGCATTATCAACATTAGACACATAATTAAATTCCATCAGCTTCAGATTCTCTTGTGGAATCTTAATGTCTTTTTGACGAATTCCTCTGATTTGTTTTTCCAGAAGATCCTGAATATTCTTCTTGGCATCTTCAATTTCTTCAAGATTTGAATCTCTATTATAAAAGGCAATTTCATGCCCTTTGGATGAAATTGCCTTTATAAGATTCTGGAGTTTTTCAGTAAGAGAAACCTCCACAAAAAAGCTCGCTTTTGTATCATGAATATCTAAAATTCTAAGAATAGCTTTCGTATTCTCTTCTATAATTTTCAATCTTTCTTCACTAGTAATTGGTGAGCCATTTTTGGGTTCAGCTTCAATATTTGTAATGTTGAAAGTCAATAATATCATTTAAATTATATTTTAGATAAAAGTTATAATAAATTAAAAATCAGATGTTAAAATAATAAATAATTAAAGCATTACTTTACATTATTAATGCTTAGCTAATTTTACTTTTAGATTCTTGATCATGTCCTTCGTCATTTCAGAAATTCCGAAATCATAGGTCAATCCCCAATCTTTTTTAGCTACAGAATCATCAATAGATGCCGGCCATGAATCTGCAATTGCCTGTCTGAAATCTGGATTATAATCAATCGCAAAATCAGGAATTTCTTTCTTAATTTCTGCTGCTAATTCTTTTGGAGTAAATGACATTCCCCCTAGATTATATGAAGAGCGAACAGTTAAACTTTCCTTCGGAGCATCCATTAGTTTTAGGGTTGCATTAATCGCATCATCCATATACAACATTGGCATTCCTGTATCTTCAGAAATGAAGCTTGTATATTTTCCCTCTTCAATTGCTTTGTAGAAAATCTCAACCGCGTAGTCAGTAGTACCACCACCTGCAGGAGTTTTCCATGAGATCAATCCAGGATATCTGATACTTCTTACATCTACTCCATATTTATCGAAGTAGTATTCACACCACTTCTCCCCTGCCATTTTAGAAATTCCATAAACAGTGGTTGGGTTTAAGACTACATCCTGTCCAACATCATGCTTAGGGATTCCTTTTCCAAACACAGCAATTGAGCTTGGCCAGAAGATCTTTTTAAGCAGTCCTTCCTTAGCCATTTCACAAAAGTTAAGAAGAGGCTCAAGATTCAATTTCCAGGCGAAAATAGGCTGCTTTTCAGAAGTTCCAGATAAAAGCGATGCCAAGTGATACACTGTAGTGATGTCATAATCCTTAATTACCTGTCTTACCAATTGTGTATTGGTCACATCCATTCTCTCATAATGTCCTGCAGAGGTAATCCCCTCCTGCCATCTGTCCAGTCCTGAAGCCACAACATTTTCCGCTCCGTGGATCTCCACAAGTCTATTCGTAAGCTCCGTGCCAATTTGTCCCAAGGCACCTGTAATAAGTATTCTTTCCGTATAGGATTCCATTTTTCAGATTTTTTTAGAATTGTACAAAAGTAAAAAAATCAAGCCAATCCAAGCAAAAAAGGTACACTTTCGCATACCTTTTATAATCCTAAGAAAAATATTGTTTAAAAATTAAGATTCACTCTGGCAAAAAGAAATCTTCCATTCATTCCAAATTGAGAAACATTCCTGGAGTATATAAACTGGTTTTGATTAGAGAGATCAATAGTAGAAGTATTCACATACACCAGATTACCAGATGAATCCAAAGAAGGAGTTTTCACTACTGTTGGGCCATAGTTTTTATCCGGATAAATATCAAATAAATTATTAGCTCCTATTGTTAGCTTAAGGTTTTTACTAAACTTATAACCTACAGATAAGTCTGTAATCACTTTCCCTCCCCAAACCGGATGTTCAGTAGCAACAGCCTGCCCGTTAATAATTTCTCCGCTTACAATACCATCTCCATTGGCATCCATCGTATTAGGATCTGTAACTTCACCAAAATAAACATTTCTCAACAATAGGCTAAATTTATCAATCTCTAAAGCATTATTCAGAGAAGCCTTGAATCTTGGAACTGCTTCTTCAAGATACACACGACTGGATTCTGAATAATACCTGTTTACCTGTCCGGCTTTGATTAAAACATCAGAACCATGAATATCTCCTACTCTGTTAGTTTTCGAAACAGTAACTGCAAAGTCTGAATTCAAAGAAAACCTTTCAGAAAAATTAGCCTTATGTGAAACCACCCCTTCAATACCTTTAGTCTGGGTATCTATTGCATTAGCAAAAAAGGTAGCAGCATTAGCATTCGCTTTATCGAAGGCTGCCTGCAAATTCCAAAAATCACTTCCCACCGGATAGGTTCCTGACGGCCTAGAAAACTGATCTGTTAAAACCACCCTGTTTTTAATTTTAATATAATAACCATCCACTGTAAACGTCAGGTTTGCTTGTGGAATCTTAGCTGTAAAACCTGCAGAATAACTCGTTGACTCCTCTTGCTTCAATTGTGGAATCCCTAGATATCTGGCCGCATCAGAATCATTTGAAAAAGTTCCTACTTCATATGGTACTCCACCTACAAACTGCGTAGCAGTGGCATTAAAATACATTTGCTGTAAGGAAGGCGCTCTGAATCCTGTAGAATGTGCTGCCCTTAGATTGATATGATCAGTAAGCTTATATCTTGTTGCTAGTTTATAATTAAATGTAGACCCGAAATCCGAGTAGTTTTCAAACCTAAGCGCAGCACTCATTAGCCATCTGTCAGTTACATCCAACTCCGTATCCACATACACCGCAACAGAATGTCTTCCTTTATTTAGTGCATTCTCAGGGCGAAAACCAGGAAACACCTGCGCTCCCCCTGGTCTGGCAGCCCCTAAAAAATCAGTAGGCTTTAGAATTGCCACAGTTGTAGGAGTCTGAATATTTCCGTTAATATCATAAAGAGCCCATGAAGCCTCTTCTCCATTTTCTATTTTGTATTTTTCAAACCTCATTTCCCCTCCAAAAGCAACATTAAAACCTTTCAGCCAGTCTATTTTCGTATCAAAATCTGCATTGATGGTATTTTGAGAGAATCCTAAACCGCCTGCATCAAATTCTCTTTTATTTGGATATCGCATGGAGGCATTGGCAGTATTTTTTATAGTATAATCAAAAGTGTTTTGTCCAAAAGTATTGCTGATATCATAATTAATATTTCCCAACTTCCCTTTAAACCCAGCAGCAAACGAAAGATCTATAACATCCGAGGCTATTTCTGGCAGGAAACCATTAGGATATATAGAAGTTGAGGTTCTGTTTTGATTAGGTCTTCTGTAAAAACCGGCAGCATTACCACTTCTGTAAGAAATACCTCCAAAAGCATACCCTCGAACGGCTGAGGAAATATCAAATTCAGAGTTCACAAAAAACTGACCAGATCCAAGCTTAGACTGTCCGACTCTCATATTAAAATCATCTCTTGCTAAACCTCTGTAAGCAAGTTCATTTTCTGTAACATCTCCCTTTAGAAGATTTTGTAATTCAGAAATTGTACTGGCAGATTGAATCCCAGCCTGCTGTGCTGCTGTAAAATAGCTTACACTGGGAGCGTACTTATGTATATAATCTATTATTTGTGTCGTATTGGGTGTATTATTGATATTTTCAAAAAGAGACGAAATATTTACTCCGTTTTCTAGAGCTCTTTGCTCAATGGCATTATAAGCATTAAAAATCTCACCGGTAGCTGCTTTTGCCCTTCTCGTATCATCTCTACTCAGTAAATTTGCAGTAAAATTAATAAACCCACTCTTGCCAATTTTGGTCCCATAATTCAAATCCAGCTGATACTTTCCGCCATCCCATCCTCCGTAATGATCATTAGCTCCTTTCGAATTAAATCCTCCTCCAGTAATTGCTGCCGTAAAAGCGTTGGTATTCTTCTTCATAACCACATTAATCACCCCCGCAATAGCATCAGAACCGTATTGTGCCGAAGCCCCATCCCTTAGCACTTCCAATCTTTCAATTGCAAATGCCGGAATAGCATTTAAGTCGGTTCCTACAGATCCTCTTCCGGGAGAACCATTAATATTAACCAGTGAGGAAGTATGTCTTCTTTTTCCATTAAGTAAAACCAACACCTGATCCGGCCCTAAACCTCTTAATTGCGCAGGATCCACATGATCTGTTCCATCTGCAACAGTTGTAGAGTTTGAAGTAAAAGAAGGGGCGGCGTAATTCAAAATTTGGTTAAGGTCAGTCTGCGGACTTAGTACTGATTGCGACCCGATATTAATTACATCTACAGGTACCGGGGTATCAGTTGCTACCCTGGCCTTATTTCTGGAACCAACTGTAATTTTTACTTCATCTACGCTTTTAACACTTAGGGAATCATTGGTTTGAGCGATAACATTTGCCGAAACAAAAAACAATGCCCCCACCAAAACAATTTTCTGGTAATTTTTTTTCATATGCTTTTTTTTCAAATGTATATAAATTAACATTCAAAATAAACATAATAATCAAAAAAATAATTAATTTTTGAAAATATTCAAACATATTTTTACTATTTTATTACAAAATAAATAACAAATAAACAAATCACCTAATAATTTAATAAAACAAGAATATTTTCTTCATTTTATTTATTGACTCTATATATGACTCTATTTTAAAATTGATACTTTTGCTTTAAAAGTATCATTTTATGAAGAAAATATTTTTAGTCGCTACACTTCTCGCCTATAATTTTTCCTGGTCACAGTTTACAGACATCAACATTATCAAGGAAGTACAGGTAAAAAACAAAGGCGTAGTGGTATCTGCCCACCCGTTAGCCAGTGAAGCAGGTGCTAAAATCCTTAAAATGGGAGGAAATGCCTATGATGCTGTGACTGCTACACAATATGCATTGGCTGTTGTGTATCCACAAGCCGGAAATATCGGTGGTGGAGGTTTTTTAGTGGGTGTTAAAAATAATGGTGAAAAATTCACGCTGGATTACAGGGAAACAGCTCCTAAGAAAGCATCCAGAGACATGTATATCGATAAAAAAGGAAAAGCAGATACAGATCTTTCCCAAAACGGAAGATTAGCAGTAGGCATTCCGGGAAGTGTGGCTGGTTTTTTTGCTACACTGAAGTATTGCAAACTGCCTATGGAGAAGATTATCCAGCCCGCAATTGATCTTGCAGAAAAAGGATTTGCCATCACGGATAAAGAAGCAGAAATGCTGAACAACCAAAGAGAAAAATTTCAGAAGCACAATAAATCTGCTATCATTTTTGTAAAAGACTCCCCTTGGAAAGCCGGTGATCTATTGATTCAAAAAGACTTAGCTGAGACTTTAAAGCTTATCCAAAAACTGGGTGCAAAAGGTTTTTACGAAGGAAAAACAGCTGAACTTCTGGTTGCTGAAATGAAAAGAGGCAACGGAATCATCACACTGGAGGATCTTAAAAATTATAAAGTTGCGGAGAGAAAAGCCCTTGAATTTGAGTACAAAGGAAACAATGTTGTAACGATGCCTTTACCATCAAGTGGCGGTGTTCTTCTAGCCCAGATGCTCAGAATGGCTAGTTTTGAAAATCTTGAAAAGTATCAGCAAAACTCTACAAAAGCTGTTCAGATTATGACCGAGGCAGAAAGAAGAGCATTTGCAGACAGAGCGGAATATATGGGTGATCCGGATTTTATCCAGGACAAAACATCTTACCTTATTTCAGATGAATACCTGAAGAATAGATGGAAAAGCTTTAGCTTCGACAAAGCCACTCCAAGTGCAGAAGTTGGCAAAATCATACCACAACCAAAGGAATCTACGCAGACTACCCATATTTCCGTACTTGACAAGGATGGAAATGCTGCTTCTGTAACGACTACCCTTAACGGTTATTACGGAAGCAAGGTATTGGTTTCCGGAGCCGGTTTCTTTTTAAATAACGAAATGGACGATTTCTCCATAAAACCTGGGATTCCGAATATGTTTGGAGCGGTAGGCGGTGAGGCAAATTCTATCCAGCCTAATAAAAGAATGCTCTCTTCCATGACACCAACAATCCTGCTTAAAAACGGGAAACCTTATATGGTAGTAGGAACTCCGGGAGGAACTACGATTCCAACTTCAGTATATCAGTCTATTATAAATGTGGTAGATTTTAAATTAAACGCCAATATTTCCGTAAATGCTCCTAAATTTCACCACCAGTGGCTTCCGGAAACCATAACAGTAGAAAATAACTTTCCTGAAAGCACCATTGCTGATCTGAAAAGTAAAAACTATGTCATTGAAAAAACAAAATACATCGGAAAAACAGAAATAATTGTTATTGACGAGAATGGAAATATCCATGCCGTAGCAGACGGCCGTGGAGATGACTCCGTTGCTGTGGAATAATTTCTTTTGTCACATACAATCAATAAAAGTTCGGCTTCATTTAAAATGAAGCCGAACTTTTTATATCCCATCAACATTAACACAGTGTATTTTTAATGACTTTTATCATGTTTTTAGATAAAATTTCTTAATTTTCGGCCTTAAAAAAAATAAAACGACTGTTCTTTGAAAGCAAAAAAAATACACAATCAGCTTTATTTTCAGGTTATTATAGCAATAGTTGCAGGTATTATTCTGGGAAGATTCTATCCTGAATTAGGAGAAAAAATGAAACCTTTAGGCGATGGCTTTATCAAATTGGTAAAGATGATCATTGCTCCGGTCATTTTTATCACCCTTACGTTAGGAATTGCCCATATGACAGACCTTAAAAAGGTGGGAAGAATTGCAATAAAGGCAATGATCTATTTTTTTACGTTCTCTACCCTAGCCCTAATTATCGGTTTGTTTGTTGGAAATATTTTACAACCCGGCCACGGTTTTAATATTGACCCTGCTACCCTTTCAGGAGATGTAGCTCAATATCAGGAGAAAGCTCATGAATCTTCATTAACAGGATTCATCATGAATATTATTCCTGAAACGCTTTTTAGTCCTTTAATTGGTGATAATATCCTTCAGGTTCTTCTTGTCGCAATTTTAATGGGTGTTGCACTGGTTTTAACAAAGGAAAAAAGCCAGAAAGTAACTGATTTTCTTCAGGATCTGTCTACTCCTATATTCAAGATTGTTCATATGCTGATGAAGCTTGCCCCAATAGGCGCTTTTGGGGCTATGGCTTTTACTATTGGAAAATATGGACTTCATTCTGTACTGAATCTGATTTTTTTGGTAGGTACATTCTATATTACTTCTTTCCTTTTTGTGGCATTAGTTCTAGGAGCTGTTGCTTGGTATAATGGATTTAATATTTTCAAGTTATTAATTTACCTTAAAGAGGAACTTCTTTTGGTCTTGGGAACCAGTTCTTCAGAATCTGCGCTTCCGGGAATCATGGAAAAGTTGGAAAAAGCAGGATGTTCGCGGGCAATAGTAGGTTTGGTAGTCCCTACAGGTTATTCTTTTAATCTGGATGGAACCAATATTTATATGACTCTTGCTTCGTTATTCATAGCACAGGCACTCAATATCCATCTTCCCATTGAAAAGCAATTGATGCTTCTTTTGGTGGCTATGCTAAGTTCAAAAGGCGCTGCTGGTGTTACAGGTGCCGGGTTTGTGACTTTAGCGGCTACATTAGCGGTTGTTCCGGAAATTCCGATTGCAGGAATGACATTGATTCTTGGAATTGATAAGTTTATGAGTGAATGCAGAGCTCTTACGAATGTGATTGGAAACTCTGTGGCTACAGTAGTGGTTGCTAATTGGGAAAAACAACTTGATAAAGAGCAGTTTCATTATTGCCTGAACCATCCGCATGAGATTGAAAAAGAGATGGAAATGTAATTTTAGCAGATATTATCAGGGATTAGTTTATCGCTAATGGTGAGGAATGTTTCGCAAGTGAATTGTAAATTTCATTCTATAATTTATATTCTACACCAAACACTGCATCCCTGAAACATTCCTAAACTCTAACTTTTACTCCTTGGAGTTTTAAACGAGAATATTCAGACTGGCAGGCTGTACCTTAACGTGAATAGGGGATTCTATTTTATTAAATTCTCCGTCAAGATGCCAATTTTTAGTATTTACCTTGAATGATATTTCTGAAACCGGAAGATAAGTAACGTATTCATCATCCTTTAGCCTTTTGGTAAACATTCTGAAAGCAAACAAAGCGGAATAAGTCAAAGGAAACTTTTTAACAAGAACCATATCTACTAAACCGTCACTTTTACTAGCCTTAGGTGCGATATAGGCATTATTTCCGAACTGGCGGGTATTGGCAATATTCAGCATAAGGTATCTACCGTTGTACTGCTGATGTTCCTTATCAAGGAAAGTCACCTTAATCGGCCTATAGTTAAAGAATGTCTTCAGGGAAACCTTAATATAGTTTTTGAAGCCACGGCTGGTTTTTTCAAACTCCTTCACCACCTTCCCATCGAAGCCTGTTCCTGAAACATTGATGGAAAGCCTGTCATTCACCGTGAATGTGTCAATTTTTCTGGATTGTTTTGCCTTTATTTTCTCTAAAAGCTCATCCAGATTCTTACTGAAACGGGTCTCATTGGAAAATCCATTACCGGAACCTGCCGGAAAAATAGCCAGAATCTTATCTGTAGAGATCAAATTTTTAGCAACGGTAGAAATGGTACCATCCCCCCCAATGGCCACAAAGATATCTATTTCATCAAAATGGGTTTTGATGAATTCATCTGTTCCCGGAATAGATTCGGAGACGTAATACAGAGGGTTACCAACCTTATTTTTAAGTTCTTTCAAAAACGGCTGATAATTCTTTTTGGCCGAAAAAGGATTGATGATAAAAGCTACTTTTTCCATTACCGCAAAAATAGAAAATGCTTCCTGAAACCGGAAGCATTAATTTACTTAATTTTCATTCTTTCTTTAAATTCTGCATTTATTGTGCCATTTAGCTCTTCCCAGGAAATAGGAATGGTAATATCTCCAGCTGCAAAAGCTGCAATTTCATACGGACTATAATGGAAATACAGATTTTTTTCATCAAAATAGAAGTTATCTGATACGGGAATCTTTTCTACCAACAACATTTCTGAATTCTTTACTTCTTCGTTCTCATCCGTTGCTCCACTGTTGATCTTATCGAGATTCTTCATTAGCATTCCTTCAAGCTTGTTTTCAGGCATTGAAGTAATATCCTTTAATTCTAACTTTTTATGATTATTAAGGTCAAAAACTCTTTCTGAAAATCCATACTCATCATGGGCGCCACCTATGTACGCGCTTGTCATATATTGAATATGCATATAGCCATTGGTAATGGATTTGAGGTTCATATATGAACTTGAATACCATTCCTGAGCATAGGTCATATCTGAATACCAATCTTTATTATCATTTTTCATGGTACTGAAATAACTGTTCCTTTTATTTTCAAGATACGCCTGCAGTCCGGCTTTTGAAAAACCCTTTATTTTTTCATTCTGAAAATAGATACTGTCCAAAAGTGCTTTATCTTTTAAGCCAGGAAATACCAATAACTTTGAAGTAAAGGCCAGCTTTAACGAATCGCTAACTTTTGTAGAGTCTTTTATCATAACAGAGTCTACAACAAATTCATTGTTTTTATCTACTATTTTCTCCGTTGATACTGCTGCTGCATCCTTTTTATTGCAGGCGGAAAAAACAAAGAATGAAGAAAGAGCCAGAACGGCAATGCTGTTTTTCATAATCTTAATTTTTGCTATTCAATACAAAAACCATTCAAAAGATGAATGGTTTTTTAGAAAATTATTCTTTTTTACAAAATAAGGTTAAAATCTGCCGGTTATGATTTTTTAACTAAACTGATTACCTGATTTTCCTGTTTTGAGGCTACCCCCCAGATTTGCTTAAATGCAGGGTAATATTCTTTAGGATAATCTGCACTGGAGATTTTTGTAGTGCTGGTAACTTCCAGTTTATTTCCTTTTTGTTCGATTGCGTAGCTGTATTCTATTTCTTTATCTTCAGTAACAATCTTTTTGTTCTTAGGCATTTCTTCAATTACATATCCAGCCGGGATTTCAAGGATTACCTTTTTCACCTTTGTAGTAGGAGATCCAAAATCAATAGGATATTTTCGGGTTTCTGTCTGATCAAACTCATTGGATGTTTTGCTTAAAAACAACATTGGGTTGATGATCATCTTCTTTCCTATTCTATCAATTAAATTTGAAGAAGAGAATTTCATTGTACTTTCAAATTCACCATTTTCTAAAACTTTTGAATCAATTCCTGTGAAATCTATTGAAAAGTTTTCTTTGTACTGCTTTTTATATTTTTCAGCGTTTTCGTCATAGCTATCCTTTACATACATGGCATAAGCTCCAGTATCTTTATCAGAATAAGATCCGGAAATACTCCCATCATCATTGATCTTTGCATCAACAGTCAGGTAGGTATTGCTTGACTTCATGTTGGTCATCTGAATCTGTGAAACATTATCTTTAGCTAATAAAACCCCATACTGGTTCCAATCTTTCAAAGGAAGCTCGTCCATAGAAGACTGCTTAGAAGTAGCGTCATAGATATGAAGCTGTTTATTGATCTCTACAGATGCCAATACCAAATTCGTTTTTGTAAGGTTTGGAGATACCATATTGATTAAGCCATTATCAACAGTAGAAATGATTAACGGATCAGACTTAATTCCTGCTTCACGGAAAAGCATAACAAGGAACAGGTTAATCTCAGCAGCGTTGCCTAATTTGGTTTCCAGAAGTTTTTTTATTCCATTATCAGTATAAATTCCTCTGTCTTTGTTCCATGTAAATGTTTTTTGAACATATGAAAGAATAGCATTGGCTTTTTCAAAATCAGTTTTCATTTCTAAAACTCCTGCCGGCATATTTTCTTTTGCCAATCTTGTCTTTTTCAATTCACCGCCAAAATCTTCATTCTCGTTCAGCCTTTTACTAATCTGATCCCATGAAGATGAGTAAAGCTTAAGTTCTCTAAAATGGGTAGAGTGAAGCTCAGCACTAATTTTTGTTCGGAAGTTTCTGTCGTTTCTTACATGCTTCTCTGTTTTGAAACCTTTTACATTTTCGAAACCAAATCTATAGGTCTTGTACTGGGTCCCATATAATGTTTTGTCTGCAACTTCTCTATATTTAGGGAGTAATTCTCCCGTATAGTTTATATTGTAGGCAATATTGGCTGGAGAATCGAGAACGTATTCTGTATAAAGAGAGGGGGTATCTAATTCTATTAAGACTTCAGGAACTAAATACAGGAATGCAAATGGAGATAGTACTTCATATTGATATTCTAATATGGAGCCATCCTTTACATTAGGAAAGGCAAATTTGTTTACAGTAACATATTTGCTTTCTTTACTTTTATATTTTGAGCTTTTTTCTACTTTTACCGGAACAGCTTTTCCATCTTCAAGATTGTACGTGAACGCCTTAAACTTATTCAGGGTTTCCAAATCGCTTCCACTTTGGCGAAGAGGAACTTCAACGTTCAACCAATCTTCAGCTTTATCCTTGTTGTAAATCTTAACTCTATACACGTATTCTTTATGCAAATCTCCTGTAGATGCATCTATTCTGTAATGAACAGATTTATACAGAATTTCAGCCGGAGCATTTTCATCTAACAATGATTTTGCTTTGGATAAATCTGCATCGGAAAATTTGGGTGGGTTTAAGAACTCATGTTTCTGTGCTTTTACAACAGCCAAATTAGCTGAGCAAATAAGTACTAATACTACTTTTTTCATCTTTATATTTTACTAATTAAAATTTTTGAATTGTCCATGTTTATAGTTTTTTTTCTGAAGCCTACATATTCATTATATTTTTCTTTTGGATAGGTTCCTTTATTGACTTGTATTTTCCTCAATACCTTTAGCTCTTCTCCATTTTTAACAAAGCTTAGTTTATAATACCCAAATTCTGAATTAATGGTAATATCATTAGGAATTTCATCAATCTTATATCCTTTAGGAATAATAAACCCTATTTCATACTCATCTTCAAAAGACTGCCCGATCTCGAAAGGAAGTGCACGGTTCTCTTCTGTTTTATAAATATTGTCCGAGTAAATTGGAACAGCTCTGAATATGAGACTGCTTCCTGCATTTTTACAATAATTATTGGTTTTAAAGTCTAAATCATAAGTAATAACAGCCTTATCCCTATCATTGATAAGGTTCTTCATTTCAACTTTCTCAAAGTTCAAAACATCAAACCGTCTCTTCAATGCCTCACTTTTTTCCTTTGGATTTAGGCTTACAAACCCAAGATTGTAATCATATTGGTTACCGGTATAGGAAAAGCTACCTTCTCCTGTAATTCCGTTGTCTTCACCAATCTTTATCTTAAGTTTCTGCTTTTCTTTGTTTTGTTCAGCGGTATAAGTAGGTGTATTTATGAGTTCTATTCCTGTTTTCTGTACGGAAAGTACATTTCTGTCTGTTGTAGAATACGTCAAATGATTAAATGCAGTCTGCTGTGAGGTATTTTCAAGCCAGATATTTCCTTTTTCAGTTGGTACCATAAGAATAGCATGGTTACCTCCCATCGTTGGAAATTCCGGATCAAAGGATACCTGCGAAGATCCGGAATTGATGACACAATAGTAAGATGGTATTCCCGCTTCATTCAAAAGGGTTTTCATATAATTGGTAAGCCCCTTACAGTCTCCATAGCCTTTTTGATGTACTTCTTCCGGCATCATAGGCAACCATCCACCAATTCCCAGCCCTACATATATATATCTGGTTTTATTCTGCATATACTGATAAATCTTCTTCACTTTATCTTCCACAGACCCCTGAAGCTGCAAAGCCGCCACTTCTGCTTTAATGGAGGGAGTAGATACTGAAGCGGGCTCTACAAGGTTATTGTAATACCATGTTCCAAAATCTTTCCAATTGTTTAAAGTTCCCTGTCTTCCTGCCAGATTGAATTTCGTCAGAGCAAAATTTACACTCGGTAATATTTTAACAGGCTGTGGAATCAAAGGAGCATCATCAATTGCAGGTACATTCTTGTAGGAATATGTTTTATCATTTCCGTTGCCACTTTCTATCACTGAAGTATAGTTGTACTTTGATGGATAAATCTTAGTTCGGAGATCAATGCCTGATGTATTAATGATCTTCATCTGCCCATCTTCCAAAGAGGTATTGGTAGAGTAAAATGGCACAAAATCAGGAATAAAAACGGTATTCTTATTTTCTGACTGATATGAAAAATCAATTGTATAAGGATATTGAACAGGAGTATATGAAAATACCAAAATTCTGTTATCAGAATAAAACACTCCTTGTCTATTGTTTGCAAAGTCACCAAAGTCCGATTTGGAATAGCTTTTTATTTTCTTTCCAAATTCATCATATATGGTCACCTTTATGTCTGAAATACTTCTTGACTTGTCATAAGGAATATAGGCTACAGCCTTATCATCACCATCTTTATTAAGAACAGTGGTCACTGTATTATATTGATATTTTATTTCATCTATTTTATTGATCTGGACAGTGGTGAAATCTTTTCGAATAACAATATTTGCATTTTTCTTTAAATCTTCGGGGATTGAAGATGCAGGATAAGTTTGAGCAAAGTAAATTGAGGCTGTAGATAAAGCCCCTAGAAATAATATTTTCATCATAGTTATTAAAATTACACAAAAATAATAAAATCTTAATAACTGTTAATAATAACTTAAAAAAAAATAAAAATGCATTAAAAATCAAATAATTAAACACAATATAAATGAAATTTCACAACTTAAAACCTTATTTTATATATTATTATTAAAGATGTAAAGAGCTAAATAATCTTCTGACGTAATCAAAAAGTATGGCCGTCTTCAATGATATTATTATTTTATGATGTAAAGTAAAAACATCCAGAATATGAAACACTACTCTAGTAAAACAAAAAAAGACTCCGCGTTTGGAGTCTTCTATATTTTAACCTTTTTAGTTTTTTTTAGTCATTTGGAATATTCTTACTGTTGAAAGTATCACTTCCAAGTCCTAATACCGGAATAAAAATAAATCCTAGGAAAAACAACAGAATTGTGTAAAGAGGAGTTTCTTTTGAAAAACCTTTCGCCAATCTATCATTGATGACCCACGATGCATATAAGTTTACGAAAGGAATACAGAATAAGATGATCCACCAAATTGGTTTCTTTACAATATCCAGCAATACAATGATATTATAAATTGGAACAAAGGCAGCCCAAGCATCTTCCCTGCCGGCTTTTTTGAATATTTTGTACATACAATACCCATAAAATAGGTAGAATATAAGGCTCATGAACATGGTTCCGATCCCTAATCCTGCAGCAGCGGCTCCAGAAACTGCATCTGCCCCACTATAGGGGTCTGTTTGTAAAAGAGTTAACATATTATTATTTTTTATTGGTTATCCCCAAATATAAAAAAAGCTCCTAATATTTAGGAGCTTTTTTTATATATTTTTAAAAATGATTATGCATCAATTTTTGCATACTTTGCATTTTTCTCAATAAATTCTCTTCTTGGCGGAACCTCATCCCCCATCAACATTGAGAAAACACTATCTGCTTCCACAGCATTATCAATAGTTACCTGCTTCAAGATTCTGTGCTCAGGATTAAGGGTTGTTTCCCAAAGCTGCTCAGGGTTCATCTCCCCAAGACCTTTGTAACGTTGTACCTCAACACCTTTTCCATCCGGAGACATTTCTAGTGTAAACTCTTCACGTTCTTTTTCGTTATAAGCATACACTTTTTTGTTTCCTCTCTTTAATAGATATAAAGGCGGCTGAGCAATATAGATATATCCATTCTCAATAAGTTCTTTCATATATCTGAAGAAGAATGTAAGAATCAGGGTAGAAATGTGAGATCCATCAATATCGGCATCGGTCATGATTACAATCTTATGATATCTAAGCTTAGCCATATTCAACGCTTTGCTATCTTCTTCTGTTCCTACAGAAACACCAAGAGCTGTATATATATTTCTGATCTCTTCATTATCATATACCTTATGAAGCATAGATTTCTCTACGTTTAAGATCTTACCTCTCAATGGAAGAATAGCCTGGAAGTGTCTGTCACGTCCCTGCTTAGCCGTTCCACCTGCGGAATCTCCCTCCACAAGGAACAATTCAGATTCTGCCGGGTCTTTAGATGAACAGTCAGATAGCTTTCCTGGAAGACCTGAACCTCCCATAGGAGATTTTCTCTGAACCATCTCACGAGCTTTCTTTGCTGCCTGTCTTGCCTTTGCAGCCAAAACAACTTTCTGAACAATAATCTTAGCTTCGTTAGGATTCTCTTCCAAGAAGTTAGTAAGCATCTCCCCTACAATTTTATCTACAGCACCAGAAACTTCAGAGTTTCCTAATTTCGTTTTGGTCTGCCCTTCAAACTGAGGTTCCATTACTTTTACCGAAATTACAGCTGTTAATCCTTCACGGAAGTCATCTCCTGTAATTTCAACTTTTTCTTTTGCAGGAAGTCCCAATTCATCTGCATATTTCTTTAGAGTTCTTGTTAAAGCTCTTCTGAAACCTGCAAGGTGAGTACCACCCTCATGAGTATTAATGTTATTTACATAAGAGTGAAGATTTTCGTTGAAAGAAGTATTGTAACGCATTGCTACTTCTACGGGAATATCATCTCTTTCACCTTCCATGAAGATTACGTGCTCCATAATAGACTCACGGTTTCCGTCAATGTAGGCAACAAATTCCTTTAATCCTCCCTCAGAGTGAAAAATTTCAGTTCTGAAAGATCCGTCTTCCAGTTTTTCTCTTTCGTCGGTAAGAGTAATTGTAATCCCTTTATTAAGATAAGAAAGTTCTCTTAAACGAGTTGCTAACGTATCATAGTTATAAACTAATTCTGTAAAAATAGTATCATCCGGCTGGAAGAACTGCTTTGTTCCTCTTTTGTCGCTATTACCAATTTCTTCAACTCCTGTTTGAGCTTTACCTTTTGAATATATCTGCTGGTAAACGTTTCCGTCTCTGTAAACAGTAGTGATCATTTCGTTGGAAAGTGCATTTACACACGAAACCCCTACTCCGTGAAGACCTCCCGAAACCTTATAAGAATCTTTATCGAACTTACCTCCGGCCCCAATCTTTGTCATTACAACCTCAAGAGCAGATTTTTGCTCTTTCTCATGGAAATCAACGGGAATACCTCTACCATTATCACTTACCTCAATTCCGTTTCCTTCTTTAATGGCAACAAAGATTGTATCGCAGTACCCTGCCAACGCTTCGTCAATAGAGTTATCTACTACTTCATAAACCAAATGGTGAAGACCTCTTGTTCCTACATCACCAATGTACATTGAAGGACGCATACGAACGTGCTCCATTCCTTCCAATGCCTGAATACTACTAGCTGTATATTGTTTTTGACTCATATTAAATATTAAAATCTTGCTATATGCAAAGACTTACAAATATCGTGATTTTTTTCGAGGTATGAAAGTTAAAAAATGTCAAAAAAATGTAGAGTTAAAAACAAAAAAAGCAGACCGAAGTCTGCTTATATTTTCATAGCAGTCCATCAATAACTGCAATTAGAATCAATCTTATTTTTTAATAAACTTATTCTTGTATATATCACCATTAAGATTTGCTTCTATCATATAAGTTCCTGTTAATAAATGCTTAATATCAATTTCAGACTTATCAGTAGAAAGAACTAAATCCCCTGTTATTGCATAAATATTAACTTTAGTAATTTTATCATTCTTTCCAGTCCCAATTTTAATAAAATCAGTCGCAGGACTAGGATATACCTGAAGAACGTTTGTCTTTGTGACATTGACATCTTTCACACTTAAGGTTTGAATCTTTGAACGATCCTGAGTTCTTAGATACTTATTGGTTCGGGTTGCAAAACCTCCAAATCTATAATGCCTCATTCCCTCTATACATACATATGTATTATCATCCAGTAAAGAGACATCCTTAATACTTCCTTCTCCTGGAAAAACATATATATGAGTTCCATTATTAAATGTATTATCAAGGGCTCCATTACGCTTCAGTCTTACAATCATACTTTTATTATTCGCCGCACTTGCAGAACCTCCAAAAAAAAGAATATTATTGTTTGAATCTGAAATAATACAATTAATGAGTCCAGGAAAGGACACCTGAACGTTCCCTCCATTTCCAAAAGTAGTATCAAGTACTCCTGAAGACGTATATCTTGTTATTCCTGAAGATTCTTCTACATAGAGTTCTCCATTTATCTTATCAAAAATCCAATTAGAGACCTGTAAACTTCCACCATTTCCATACTGAATATCCTGTACTCCATTCAGGTCATATTTTTTTATATAATAAATAGAATTTGACTGACTATTAATCACATAAATACTATTCCCTATCACATAATAATCCTTATTTGCATCAATACTAAATGAATTATCTTTCTGACCATTGGGCAAAAGCTTTATTATTTTGCCATAATTCTCTGCAAACAATGAAGAATTGGGATGAGCATATATTTTACCTACACCATACAAAATTGTTGCTACACCATTCACACCAAATGACAAATCAGGTGCTCCTGACGATTTATCATATTTTCCGATTTTAGTATTTGATCCTAAATATACATATTGGTCATTAATTCCTATTGAAGAAACATTATATACAACTGGGATTACAGGTGCTATTCCATTATTTCCAAAACCAAGAGATACAGTACCATTAGAAGTAAACTTAATAAGATTTGCAACATGTATATAGGAGCTTCCATCCGTGTCTACTTTTCCAGCATAAAATGAATTGTCACTAACATATTCTGTAATAGGGTAGGACAAATCGTGTCCTACATAATATTGGCAATAGCTCATCACTGGTAATGAAAGCAGCCAAAGGAATAATCTTTTTTTCATAATTATTAATTTTGTTCAAAAATAATATTTTTTTAGTAATTAGAAAAATTTAAAGTTATTGTCTATTTTCCATATTTAAACTGTTTTAAATCATACCAGACATCAATAATTTATCCGTAAATTTATTTACTCAAAAGTTGATATTATGGATGATTTTATTGCTGCCCGCGCGCAGATGGCCCTCTCTTTGGGGTTTCATATCATTTTCTCCTGCGTGGGTATGGTGATGCCTTTCTTAATGGCATTCGCCCACTGGAAGTACTTAAAGACCAATAATGAAGTATATAAAGGATTAACAAAGGCTTGGAGCAAAGGGGTTGCTATCTTATTTGCTACAGGAGCTGTTTCCGGAACAATGCTTTCCTTCGAATTGGGGCTTTTATGGCCCGGATTTATGAAACACGCAGGTCCTATATTCGGGATGCCTTTTTCCTTGGAAGGAACTGCATTTTTCATAGAAGCGATTGCCATTGGATTCTTTTTATATGGATGGGATAAATTCAATAAATGGTTTCATTGGTTCTGTGGTTTTCTTGTAGGAGTAAGCGGACTTGCATCCGGAATTTTAGTAGTTGCCGCCAATGCATGGATGAACTCTCCTACCGGTTTTGATTATATCAATGGCCAATACCTTAATATAGATCCTATTAAAGCCATGTTTAATGATGCTTGGTTTCCGCAGGCTCTTCACATGACAGTAGCCGCATTTTGTGCTACAGGATTTGCTGTCGCAGGAGTTCATGCTTTCTTGATTATGCGGAAAAAGAATGTTGAATTTCATACCAAAGCCTTTAGAATTGCAGTAGGCTTTGCCCTTATCGGAGCCTTTGGAGCACCTTTAAGCGGTGATATTGCTGCAAAATCTGTTGCAGAAAGACAACCTATTAAGCTAGCAGCAATGGAAGCCCACTTTGAAACAGAAAAAGGAGCAGCCTTTGTTATTGGTGGAATTCCTGATGAAGAAAAGGAAGAAATAAAGTATGCCGTTAAAATTCCTAAAGTATTAAGCTTCCTTGTGAGCAATGATTTCAATGCTGAAGTAAAGGGGCTTAAAGATTTTCCAAAGGATGAATGGCCACCAATTGCCGTTACTCATTATGCTTTTCAGATTATGATCTTCTTTGGTGTAGTAATGATTTTTATTGGAGCAATCTATTTATATGCTTTCTTCTTCAAAAAAGAATGGCTTACCAAAAACTGGCTTTTAAAAACATTTTTAATTGCAACTCCTTTTGGATATATTGCTCTGGAAGCAGGATGGACAGTTACCGAAGTAGGAAGACAGCCTTGGATTATTTATGGTATCATGAGAACAATAGACGCGGTAACACCAATGCCGGGAATACAGTATTCATTCTATTTCTTCACAGCCATTTTCATTTCATTATCGCTTATTCTTATCTTCCTTTTAAAAAGACAGATACAAATGGTTCCGAAGCTTTATGATCCTACAGACGCACAGTTTAACGATAAAAATAAAAAATCATGATCTATATTGTAATAGGTTTTCTCTGGCTTTCTATCTGTCTTTATGTTATTTTGGGCGGGGCCGACTTTGGGGCTGGTATTGTAGAACTTTTTACTCACAAAAAAGCCCGTCACAAAACAGAAGAAATTATGTATGAATCCATTGCTCCTGTATGGGAGGCCAATCATATGTGGTTAATCATCGCGATTGTTATTCTTTTTGTAGGTTTCCCTGAAATTTATACGACGATGTCTACTTATCTGCATATCCCTTTGGTACTAATGCTCCTTGGTATTATTGCAAGAGGTACAGCCTTTACTTTTAGGCATTATGATGCTGTAAAGGACAACTGGCAGGTGCTGTATACCCAAATATTTTACTACGCTAGTCTTTTAACTCCTTTTTTTCTAGGGTTAATAGCTGCTGCGACTGTTTCACAATCCATTAATCCTGATGCTACGACTTTTCTGGATCTGTATATTTTTAGCTGGCTGAATTGGTTCGGAGTTTCTGTAGGTTTATTTACTGTAGCCCTTTGTGCTTATCTTGCCTCTATTTTTTCGTTAAGAGAAACTCGTGATAAAGCTGATTTGCTTTTAATGATCAGAAAATCTAAGCAAACCATGATCTTCGTAGTTATTACCGGACTTCTTGTATTTTTAACAGCATATATTTCAGATATTCCTCTTTTAAAGTGGATCTTCTCAAAACCTTTGGGTATTATGTCTATTGCTTTTGCTACAGTTGCCTTATTGCTTATTCTTCGAGCGATGAACAAACAGAAATTACTTCCTGTACGTGCGCTTGCCGGTTTTCAAATTGTAATGATCCTTGTAGCAGCAACCTACCAGCATAATCCTGATATTATTTTATTAGGAAACGGGCAGCATCTTTCACTTTTAGAACATATGGCTCCTCCAAAAACAATTTCTGCCTTGGGATGGGCATTGATGCTAGGTTCATTGTTTATTCTTCCGTTTTTATTTTATTTAATGGCTTCATTCAGTAAATTGAGAAAATAAAACAGCATGCAAAGCTATAAGGATAAGACTGAACTTATTGAAGAGTTAAAGAAAAGATATCTTCTGTATGATCAGGAATTTGACGACATCAAGGAAGATGAAAAGGATGTGATAAAGTCAGGAGTTGACAAAACACCATCGCAAAATATATCCTATCAGATTGGTTGGACACGTTTGCTGCTTCAATGGGAATCTGATGAAAAGAAAGGAATTGAAGTAAAAACACCCACTTCTGAATACAAATGGAATAATTTAAAAGGGTTGTACGAGTCTTTTTATCAGCAATATGGCACTTATAGCCTGCATGAGCAAAGAGAAATACTCCGGAATCAGGTCAATGAAATTATAGAATGGATTGAAAAGCTTGATGATAAAACCTTATTTGTTCCTGAACAGAGAAAATGGGCAACAACACCTGCAAAATGGCCGGTTTGGAAGTGGATACATATCAATACTGTTGCTCCGTTTAAAAACTTCAGAACTCAGTTAAGAAAATGGAAAAAGATAGTCAAGACTAATAAAAAACAAATTATATAAAATAAAAAAACCTCCAAATTTGGAGGTTTTTTTATTTTATATAAACTTGATTATGCCAGTTTCATCAAAAGATTTTCATCAATTTTTTCCACTTTCACAAGATTATTTTTTGTTAAGGTCTTGGAAGCTTTATCCCATTTTTTACCAGATAGCTGGCTTCTTTCTTTTACTTCAGCTAAAGACATTGCTTCTTCCTGAGAATTAAGGATTTCAAGGATTACTTTTTCATCCTCTCCTAACTCAATTTGAGGAACCGCTTTTTCAGGTCTCATCTGAGGGAAGAATAATACTTCCTGAATGGATGCATTGTTCGTTAAGAACATGATCAGTCTATCCATACCAATCCCTAATCCTGACGTTGGAGGCATACCATATTCCAATGCTCTTAAGAAGTCTTGATCAATAAACATTGCTTCATCATCACCTCTTTCAGATAAAGCCATCTGTGCTTCAAAACGCTCTCTCTGATCAATTGGGTCATTAAGCTCTGAATAAGCATTTGCGATTTCTTTTCCGCATACCATTAATTCAAAACGTTCTGTTAAACCTTCCTTGCTTCTATGCTTTTTAGTTAATGGAGACATTTCGATCGGATAATCTGTAATGAACGTTGGCTGAATGAAGTTTCCTTCACATTTCTCACCAAAGATTTCATCAATTAATTTTCCTTTACCCATTGTTTCATTCACCTCAATTCCGATAGACTTAGCGAAATCGTATAATTCTTTCTCCGTTTTTCCTGTAATATCAAAACCTGTGAATTTCAGGATCGCTTCCGTCATGGAAACTCTTGGGTATGGAGCTTTGAAATCTACATTATGCTCTCCAAATGTAGCTGTTGTAGTTCCGTTTACCTGAATAGCACAGAATTCCAATAACTTCTCAGTGAAATCCATCATCCAGTTGTAATCTTTATAAGCTACATAGATTTCCATTGCCGTAAATTCCGGGTTGTGGGTTCTGTCCATCCCTTCATTTCTGAAGTTTTTAGAGAACTCATATACCCCATCAAAACCACCTACGATCAATCTCTTAAGATATAATTCGTTTGCAATTCTTAAATATAATGGAATATCCAATGCATTGTGGTGCGTGATAAACGGTTTTGCTGCTGCTCCTCCAGGAATTGATTGTAGAATAGGTGTTTCTACTTCAAAATATCCTGCATCATTAAAGAAAGTTCTCATGGCATTGAACAATTTTGTTCTCTTCACAAAAATTTCTTTTACCTGTGGATTTACCGTTAAATCTACATAACGTTGTCTGTATCTTAATTCAGGATCCGTAAACCCATCATGTACAACACCGTTTTCATCTGTTTTAGCTTGAGGAAGCGGACGTAAAGCCTTAGTAAGAAGTGTAAAGTTCTTTACTAAAACGGTCTTCTCTCCTACCTGAGTGGTAAATAATTCCCCTTCAATACCGATAATATCCCCGATATCCAAAAGGTGCTTATATACTTCATTATATAAGGTTTTATCTTCTCCTGTACAGATTTCGTCTCTGTTGAAATATACCTGAATTTTACCTGTAGAATCCTGCAACTCAGCAAAAGAAGCTTTTCCCTGAATTCTGCGGGACATTAATCTACCAGCGATCTTCACCTGTTTATTTTCAGAAAAGTCCTGTTTTATAGATTCTGTAGTATCTGTAATCGTATACTCATCCGCAGGGAACGCATTAATCCCCATTTCAGTAAGCTTATTCAGCTTTTCTCTTCTAATGATTTCTTGTTCTGATAATTGCATTTCTTATTTTTCTAAAAGCGTACAAATTTAGGCATTTTTGCGTTGACCGTCAATGAGTTTTTTCAGAAATTTTTAAATGCGAATCGTGAATTGCGAATTTCCTTCACAACGAATTGAGTATTATTACCTTTTATTGAGTATTGATTTCTATAGAAAAATGAACCAAAAGTTTCATTGGTAATCAAATGGAATTAACAATTATCCACTCAAAACCATCCTCTCCTGTCCTGCTGAGGAATAAATGTCCAGGCGAGCATTCTGCTTATTTTTTGTCCCTGAGCCATGTCAATAGTCTTGAAATCTACTGCTTTCACCTTTTTCAAAAGAGAATTCAACTTAGGTAGATTATCTTTTTTGGAAACCAAGCACGTAAACCAAAGAACCTTGGATGAATACAATGCACTCTCATTAATCATCTTGGTGATAAAAGCCAGTTCACCACCCTCGCACCATAATTCTGACTGCTTTCCGCCAAAATTAAGCAACGGCTGCTTGGTTTTTATTTTCTTGAGATTTTTTGTTTTTCGGATATTTCCTTTCATTGCAGCCTCTTCAGAATCATGAAAAGGAGGATTACACATAGAAAATGTAAACCGGTCTTCCCCCTCTATAATATTTTTAAATATACAATCAGAATCTGGTTGATGTTTTAATAGAATATCGGATGAAAGATCTAAATTTTGATCTAAAATATTCTGGGCATTCTTCAGTGAGTCCTTATTGATGTCTGTACCCAGCATTTTCCAGCCATAGGATTTATGGGCAATCAAAGGATAAACAAGATTGGCTCCTACTCCTATGTCCAGTCCTTTCACAGAAGCTCCTGTTGGAATTTCTTTTTGTTGCTCCGCTAGCAGATCGGCAATATAATGTACATAATCTGCCCTTCCCGGAATGGGAGGACATAAATTGGTATCAGGAATATCCCAATCCTTAACATTATAAAAGTGTAAAAGTAAAGCTTTGTTAAGAAGTTTAACCGCCTTAGAAATACTGAAATTAATGGTTCTTTTCTTATAAGTATTCTCGAAGACGTAGTGTTTCAGTTCTGGCACACAAGAAATAAGCTGATCAAAATCATAGGGATTACGATGCAGATTTCTTGTGTGCAGACTGGATTTTTCGGTGGACATGTTTTATTTCTTCTGACTTAAAATATATTCCACCATTTTTTTGGCATCTTCCTTAGATACCTGTGGATGGGCCGCCATAGGGACTCCTCCCCAAACACCACTTCCGCCATCTATAATTTTAGAAGCAAGCAGATCTATATCCTTTTCAGAATATTTAGCCGCTATTTCCTTATAAGATGGTCCTATCATTCTATCATTAACAGAGTGGCATCCCGAACAGTCCAATGTCTCCATGATTTGATCACCGGAAAGATTAGATTGTGCTGGTGCTGACACTGGAGCAGCATCAGATGATGCAACTTCTGTTGTATTTTCTTTTTTAGAACAGGAAATGATCATAAGACCTAAAGTTCCTGCCAAAAGCAATTTTTTCATTATTTTTTCGCTGTAGAATCTGTTTTAGCAGCTTCAGGTGCAGGTGCAGCCGGAGTTGCAGCAGCTGGAGCAGCAGTTTTAGCAGTAGAATCTACAACGGTAGTTGCTTCTGGCTCTTCAAGCATTGTGTTGCTATCCTGTAAAGAGTGATCTACTTTTTTTGAGCAGCTTGCTAATAATAAACCTCCAATAAATGCGATTGCTAATACTTTTTTCATTTTTTTCTAATTTGAAAGCAAAAATATAAAAAATAAAGTTTTAAACTTATGACAAATGTTTTCTTTGAAAAATATTTTTAGCACCTGAAGATTTATATTAAACAAATATAATTCAAACATTAGGGAATTTTAAATATGATTATTATTTTTGTTTTATACAATCCACTAAATCAAAAACATTATTAATTTGAATTCACTATGAATAAAAAAAATTTATCAAGTACAGCTTTATTCGTTGTACTCTCTACCCTCACTTTATCTTGTGATAATTCTTCGTCAAATGATCAACCCTCAGAATATTCTGATAAAATTGAATCAGTAACATTATTAAAAACCACAAAATCGTGGGATGGGACTTTGTATTCCGCCTATCCAAGTGGACAGCCTGAAATATCAGTGCTTAAGATTTCCGTACCTCCCAATAAGGCCTTGGATTGGCACAAACACCCGGTTATTAATGCTGCTTATATAGAAAAAGGTGAAATTCAGATTGAAAGAAAGGAAGACGGTAAAACACAATGGGTAAAACAAGGACAGGTACTTCCAGAAATGGTTAATATTGCTCACAGAGGCAAAACCGGGGATAAGGGAGCTACATTGATTGTTTTCTACAGCGGAAGTCCGGATATACCCCTCTCAGAGCCGGTCCATTAATCTATTTTTAAAATATAAGGGTTAGATAATGCAATGACAATGCTTTGTTTTTAAGTAGCAAAGCATTATCATTTGGCAAAAACCTATTTATCTGATTGAAAACATTTTGCATTTTTTTACTGTAAGAATCAGGCGCATTTAAAATATGCCTTGGTGTATCAAAAATATAGTTTTACATTGAAAAGATAGTAGTACATTTAACCTATGGTTTTAATTTCTAAAATTCTGTTTTTCACCAGTCATCATGGTTTTTATACTGTGATACTGCTCTTTTTATTCTTTGGATTGCTCTTTTATGCAACAAAAAAAGCACTATTTCTGATTCCTATTATTCCTTTGGCAATTTTGAATGGAATTTGTGGTCAGTTTTTAAACGCCTGGTTTCTTAATACATATGGTGTGGAAAGCACAGCCATTATTACTTCCGATGTTGAAACCAACTCCACATTAAATGAAAGCTACATTCATGATTATGAAGCCATTGTAAAGAAACAGAACGGAAAATACACGACTACTTTTTTTTCAACGACTACTGCAGCAATCTACCCTATCAGAAACTCAATTAGAATTCCTAGTCAAAAGGATCTTCCCGTAAAATACATTCCCGGATATGAAAAAAATATTGTTATCCTTTATGACCAATCCAAGGAAGGAAAAATCTTATTAGAAAATGAAAAACTAGCTCCTGTCAATTCTGCAAGAATCAAGTATGAAGCAGACAGAACCAACAAGGAGTTTATTATGGAATACATCTCAGCCTTAGAAGATTATACAGATTCTTATGATGATGAAAGTTCTAGATTAAAAATTGAAGAACTCAGGAAAGAACTCAAGCAGTTGAAGTAGTATATTTCAAAATAAGTTTTTATTTTTTTTGAATTTTTTGTTTTTTGTATTAAAAAAATTTCTAAATTTGTCCCATGTTTAATAATAGCAACAATATTTGGTGGTGGCTTTCAAACTCTTCGTCGGGTCTGAAGTTATTGTCATGTTGTTAACCCAACAGCAGATACAAACAAAACAATATACAAGGCTTTGACGGATTCCGTTAAAGCCTTTTTTTTATTCATAAATCTCACAAAAAAAATACAACAGCAGATGTTTACTCAAAAAATCAAAATAAAAACCGTTTCGAAAAAAACTCTTGGAGATCTTCATACTCCCATGAATATTTACCTTAAAATCAGGGATAAATTCAGGGATACGATTCTTTTGGAAAGTTCAGATTCTAAAAGTATTGACAACAATTTTTCCTTTATTGCCATCAACGCTGTTGCAGGAATCGAAGTAAAAAACTTACATGAATTTGAAATTAAGCTTCCTGATTCTGCTCCGGTAAAGCAACCTATCAATGAGCGTAGTATCATCGATATATTTGAAAGCTTCCGTACTATTTTTGATTGCGAAAAGACCGATGATTCTATTGAACAGACAGCTCAAAGTCTTTTTGGATATACAAGCTTTGAAGCGGTACAGTTTTTTGAAAGCATCAACTTGAAGCCACAAAGCCCGGAAGTGGAAATTCCTATTCTGAGATACAGATTATATCAATATGTAATCGCCATCAACCACTTCAATGATGAGATGTATATTATTGAAAACCAAATGAACGGTGTAAAATCTGAACTACACCTTTTGGAAAACCTCATCAAAAATCAGAATACTCCGGTTTATCCTTTTGAAAAGAATGGTCAGGAAACTTCCAACATTACGAATGAGGACTATCTTGAATTGGTAAAAACGGCCCAGAAACATTGTATGAGAGGTGATGTATTTCAACTTGTACTAAGCAGAAGATTTGAACAGAAATTCAAAGGAGACGAATTCAATGTTTACAGAGCCTTAAGAAATATCAATCCCTCACCTTACCTATTCTATTTTGATTACGGAAACTACAAATTATTCGGGTCAAGTCCTGAAAGCCAGTTAATTATTAAAGACAATAAAGCCATTATTCATCCTATTGCAGGAACTTCCAAAAGAACGGGAAATTTGGATATTGATCTTCAGGCTATTGAAGAATTAAAAAAAGATCCAAAGGAAAATGCAGAACATACCATGCTGGTAGACCTAGCCCGTAATGATCTTGGAAAGCTGGGGAAAAATGTAACCGTTACCAAGCTTAAAGAAATTCAGCTTTTCTCTCATGTTATTCATATGGTAAGTGAAGTAACGGCAGATCTACCGGAGCAAATTAATCCTCTGGAAATGATTTCAGCAACCTTTCCTCAGGGAACGTTAAGTGGGGCACCTAAGCATAAAGCGCTTCAACTGATCAACCAATATGAAAAAGACTCACGCGGCTACTATGGAGGATGTATCGGGATTGTTGGTTTAAATGGAAGCTGTAATCAGGCCATTATGATCAGAACCTTTTTAAGTAAAAACAATACACTTTATTATCAGGCAGGAGCCGGTCTCGTTGCAAAATCAGTCCCTGAAAACGAATTGCAGGAGGTCAACAATAAACTGAATGCCCTGAAAAAGGCAGTAGAAAAAGCAGAAAAGATCGTTCAGGATTAATAAAAACATCGTCCAATCTCAGCAACTAGCAAAAAATAAAAAAATGAACAATAATATAACACCAGTAACCGAAAGCCAGCCATCAAAAGTTCTTGTTTTTGATAATTATGACAGCTTCACCTATAATTTGGTTCAGATCATTGAAAGAATTTTGAATCAAAAAGTAGATGTAGTAAGAAATGATCAAATTACATTGGAAGAAATCGGGAAATATGACAAGATTATTCTTTCTCCCGGCCCGGGAATTCCGGAAGAAGCTGGAATTTTACTGGATCTTATTAAAGAATATGCTCCTACCAAGAGTATTTTGGGGGTATGCTTAGGTCAGCAGGCCATTGCAGAAGCATTTGGCGGAAGTCTTATCAACCTTTCAGAAATTTTTCACGGAGTAGCAACCACTACTGAACTGGTAAAAGAAGATACTAAGCTTTTCAAAGATCTGGCATCAGGATTAGAAGTTGGAAGGTATCACAGCTGGGCAGTGAACCCAGATAACTTCCCAGAAGAACTGGAAATTACCGCAGTTGATAAAGACGGAATGATCATGGCTTTACAACATAAAACTTACGATGTGCACGGCGTACAGTTTCATCCTGAGAGTATCTTGACTCCAGAGGGAGAAGTAATTATCCGAAACTTTTTAAATCATTAGAATAGATCAGAAGCTTTTATTTCAGCTTGTCTAGAAATTTAACAAAGTGTATTTAATATGAAAACAACAATACAAAATCCCTCAACCATAAAAACTCCTCAAATGAAAGAAATACTGCAATACCTGTTTAATCATAACACTTTGTCGAAATCCGAAGCAAAGGCTATGATGATTGAAATTGCTCAGAATAAATTCAATGCTGCGGAAGTAACTTCATTCATCAGTGTTTTTCTGATGCGAAATATTACATTGAAAGAATTGGAAGGTTTTAGAGAAGCCTTATTGCAGATGGCTGTCCCAGTAAATATTGATGCAAGCGATGCCATTGATATTGTAGGAACAGGAGGTGACGGAAAAAACACAATCAATATATCAACGTTGGCCAGCTTTGTGGTGGCCGGAGCCGGGCAGAAAGTAACAAAACATGGAAATTATGGAGCTTCAACTACCACAGGGTCTTCCAATGTACTGGAAGAAATTGGCTATCAGTTTAAAAGCACATCAGAACAATTAAATGAAGATCTTGAGAGAGCTAATATCTGCTTCCTGCATGCTCCTTACTTCCACCCCGCTCTTCAATCGGTTGGGTTATTGAGAAAGTCATTGGGACTAAGAACATTTTTTAATCTTCTGGGACCATTGGTAAATCCTGCAAAACCTCAATATTCAATGATTGGTGTATACAACCTGGAAATTGCAAGGATCTATCAATATCTTCTTCAAAAAGAAGAACAGGAATTTATCCTTGTACATGGACTGGATGGTTATGATGAGATCAGTTTAACCCATGACAGTAAAATTATTACTAAGAATGGAGAAGAAATTCACTCTGCTGAAGACCTTGGGTTCAATCCTGTAACCCTTGAAGATATTAAGGCTGGAGATACCATTCAGGAGACTGCAAAAATCTTCATGAATATTCTGGAAGGAAAAGGAACTGAACAACAAAATGCCGTGGTTTTGGCCAATGCAGCTGTAGCACTTCACCATACCCGCAAATTCGGTTCCTATGATGATTGTCTTCTTTTAGCCAAAGAAAGTCTGAAAAATGGAAAAGCATTAAGAACTTTTGAGCTCCTTATTAAATAAAAAACCAATAGTTTCTAACTCCTAATCTCTACTCCCAACATGACCATACTAGATAAAATTATTGAAAGAAAAAAAGAAGAAATAACGATTTCAAAATCCAAAGTTTCCATTGATGAATTGAAAAACTCAGAATTTTTCGGGAGAAAGAGTCATTCCCTGAAAGAATCCATCAAGAATAGAAATGGCATCATTGCGGAATTTAAAAGACAATCTCCATCAAAGGGAATCATCAATAATAATGTTGCTCCTTTGGATGTTACCTCTGCCTATGAACAATTTGGGGCAAGTGGAATTTCTATCTTAACGGATAAGGATTTTTTTGGAGGAAGCTTTGATGATATTTTAGGCGTAAGAAATCACCTTAATATTCCGGTTCTGCGAAAAGATTTTATGATTGATGAATATCAATTTTATGAGGCAAAAAGTATGGGTGCAGATGTCATTTTACTGATCGCATCGTGCCTTTCTCCAAATCAGGTTCAGGAATTTACAGCGCTGGCTCATGAATTGGATCTGGAAGTTTTACTTGAAATTCATACCGAAGAAGAGCTTAAGCATTTTAACTCAAAAATTGATTTAGTAGGAATTAATAACAGGAACTTAAAAGACTTCAAGGTTGATTTACAGCATTCTGTTCAGCTCAAAGACCAGCTTCCAAAAGATACCTTATCTATTGCGGAAAGCGGTATTTATACTCTTGAAGATTTTAAATATTTAAAAGAAAAAGGGTTTGATGGATTCCTCATGGGAGAATATTTTATGAGAAATACAGATCCTGCAAAGGCATTTGAAGAGTTCTCTCTGACAATTTAAAAATGATATTTTCCTAGCCTAAATATTCAACCCTATCAACGATCAAAACTCAATACAAACAATGAATCAGCAACCGGCAACCAACAATACCTCTCCTATTCTCAAAGTCTGTGGCTTGACAAAGTATGAACAGATTCAGGAATTGATCAATATGAAAGTAGATTTTCTTGGTTTTATCTTCTATGAAAAGTCTCCAAGATATGTAATGAATCATTTGAGTTTGGATGATATTTCAACGTTTGATCATTCCGGAAAAGTTGGGGTATTTGTGAATGAAAATACTGAGAGAATTGTTGAAATCGTTGAAAAAGGAAAACTTAATCTTATCCAATTACATGGTGATGAAAATGAAAACTTCATTCTTGATCTAAGAAAAAAACTAAGTACTGAAGTTAAAATCATTAAGGTTATAAGAATTGGAAATAATACCATTGAAAACAAAAATAAAATAGAACAAACTTTCAATAATCGCTCAAAAGACTCCCAGCAACCTATCAGCTATTATCTGTTTGATACAGACAGCAAGGCATTCGGAGGAACAGGGCAGCAGTTTGACTGGAACCTATTGAATGAATTTGAAATTCCTCTACCCTATTTTTTGAGTGGTGGCATTTCAGAAGAAAATATTTCAAATATTGAATCATTACATCAAAAGCCTTTTGCCATAGACATCAATTCAAAATTTGAAATAGAACCCGGTGATAAGGATATTGTAAGGATAAAACAATTTAAAACCAGTATTTGATCATCTTCATTAACTTTAATTACGATTGAAAATTATGAAATACCAAATAAAACAAGCCAACGAATTAACAGAAAAGGAGATAGAACATATTCTCCAGCTTTGGGAAGTATCGGAATGGAATACAATGAAACCGGATTATTTCCGTAGCCTTTTCAAAGATTCAGAGTTTCATTTTCTATTGGGCACCACTGAAGAAATATTGGCCATTATTCGGGTTAATTTTGATTTTACCCTGAAAATTGAGAGAGAAGAATATACTTTCGCGGAAGTTGTAGGATTCGTTGCAACACACAGAAAAAAAGGCTATGGCTCCGAATTAATTCAACATTTTATGGAGAACGTGAGGAAAAGAAATATGGAAACCATTGGCTTTTGTCATTCCGAGCTTCGCTCGTTTTATGAAAAATGTGAGATCGAAATTCTCTATGACAAGGCCGAACTGATAAAGGAAAATACCGGTTCTGAATGGATCAATTCTGATGATGATGATATTTTAATCTTCAAAGTATCAGATGAAAAGAAAAAATTACTCAATCAGCTGAGTACAGAAAATAACGCTTATTTAATTACTAAAGAATAAAGAAATGAATTATAAAAACCCAGATGAAAACGGATATTATGGAGAGTTTGGCGGCGCTTTTATCCCTGAAATGCTCTTCCCAAATGTAGAAGAATTACAAAAAAACTATCTTGAGATCATAGAATCTGAAGACTTCCAGAGCGAATATCAGGACTTGCTTACAAACTATGTAGGAAGGGCTACTCCACTTTATTTTGCGAAAAATCTGAGTGAAAAATATAACACCAAGATTTACTTAAAAAGAGAAGATCTTAACCATACCGGAGCACACAAAATCAATAATGCCCTAGGACAGGTTCTATTGGCAAAGCGCCTAGGAAAAACAAGGATTATTGCTGAAACCGGTGCCGGACAGCATGGTGTAGCCACTGCAACAGCCTGCGCACTGCTTGGTCTTGAATGTATTGTATACATGGGAGAAATTGATATCCAGAGACAGGCCCCGAATGTAGCAAGAATGAAAATGCTGGGTGCAGAAGTTATAGCCGCTACCTCAGGTTCCAAAACATTGAAAGATGCTGTAAACGAAGCCTTAAGAGACTGGATCAACAATCCTGTGACCACTCATTATGTAATTGGAAGTGTGGTGGGTCCTCATCCTTTCCCTGATCTTGTAGCAAGGTTTCAAAGTGTCATTTCAAAAGAAATAAAGGAACAGCTTAAGGAAAAAATCGGAAGAGAAAACCCGGACTATGTTATTGCCTGCGTAGGAGGAGGAAGCAATGCTGCAGGAACATTCTATCATTTTGTAAATGAAAAAGAGGTAAAAATCATTGCTGCAGAGGCCGGCGGTCTGGGAGTTGATTCCGGGAAATCAGCAGCTACTACATTTCTGGGAACCTTGGGAGTACTTCACGGAAGCAAAAGCCTTGTGATGCAGACTGCAGACGGACAGGTTATTGAACCTCATTCCATTTCCGCAGGACTTGATTATCCGGGTATCGGGCCTTTTCATGCCCATCTATTTAAAGAAAACAGAGCAGAATTTTTCAGTATTAATGATGATGAAGCCTTAAAATGTGCCTTTGAATTAACAAAACTGGAAGGGATTATCCCCGCCTTGGAAAGTTCTCATGCTCTGGCAGTTTTAGATAAAAAGCAATTTAATGAAGATGATGTTGTAGTCATTTGCCTGAGTGGCCGTGGAGATAAGGACATGGAAACCTATTTGAAAAATCTGTAAAATGTAGAAATATTAATGTAGAATGACTTCAACACATAAAGTTAGATCATGAATACATTTTACATTCATACAATAAAGAAAAACATGAAAAAACTAAACATATATTTCACTGCGGGAATTCCACAACTGGAAGATACGGCAGACATTATAAAACTAATTCAGGATTCAGGAGCAGACATGATTGAAATTGGAATGCCCTACTCTGATCCCGTAGCAGACGGACCTGTTATTCAAAAAGCTCATGAGTTGGCCTTACAAAATGGCATGACCATTGAAAAGCTTCTTTCTCAGTTAAAAACAATAAAAAACGAGATTAGAATTCCAATTATTTTGATGGGATACATCAACCCTGTTTTAAGTTTTGGATTTGAAAAATTTTGTAAAGAATGTTCAGAGAGTGGAGTTTCCGGTCTGATACTTCCCGATCTCCCTCCTATTGAATTTGAGAAAAACTATCAGCATATTTTAAAGCAATATAACCTCAATTTCACATTCTTGGTTACTCCAGAAACTTCAGACGAAAGAATACAGTATCTTGATTCCCTAAGCTCCGGATTTCTATATGCAGTAAGTTCTTCCTCTACCACAGGAAATAAAAATGCTGTATTGAAAAATGAAAATTATTTGAATAGATTAGCAGCCCTTCCATTAAAGAATCCTGTTATGATAGGCTTTGGAATAAAATCGAAGGAAGATTTTGAAAATGTAACTGAAAAAGCAGATGGCGGCATCATAGGAACAGCCTTTGTAAACATCTTACTACAGGATAAAGATTGGAAGAAAAGCGCCATAGATTTTATCCATTCCATAAAAGCTTAAAATTCACTAAATTTGTATGTCAAAAATTGAAATGAATACAAATCAGAATAAAGCAGTAGAATTTGAAGATTTAGGAATCAAAGAATATCAACCCGCCTGGGATTATCAGGAGCAACTGATGAAAGCTATTATTGATACCAAAATAAAAAACAGAGATCTTCCATCAGAACAGCATATTACCACATCCAACCATCTCCTTTTGGTAGAACACCCACACGTTTATACATTGGGAAAGAGCGGACATGAGGAAAATATGCTTGCCGGCATTGATAAATTGAAAGAGATTGAAGCCACCTATGTGAAAACCAATCGTGGTGGAGACATTACCTATCATGGGTATGGACAGATCGTTGGATATCCTGTTTTAGATCTTGAAAACTTCTTTACCGATATTCATCTTTATATGAGAAATCTGGAAGAAGTAATCATCAGAACCATTGGGGAATTCGGTCTTAAAGGAGAACGTTCCCAAGGAGAAACCGGTGTTTGGCTGGATGTTGGAAAACCTTATGCCAGAAAGATCTGTGCTATGGGTGTAAAAGCTTCAAGATGGGTAACGCTTCATGGTTTTGCATTGAATGTAAATACAGATATGCGTTATTTTGAATACATCATTCCATGTGGGATCAAAGATAAGCAGGTTACTTCATTACAAAGAGAACTTGAGAGAGAATTGACTCCCGAAGAAGTAGAAAGTGTAAAGACTAATATCAGAAAACACTTTGCTGACGTTTTTCAGGCTGAACTGATCTACAAATAAATTTAAATTTTAAATATCATAATCCCTATGTAGTCGATACATAGGGATTTTTTTATGAATGATTTTCAAATATTAATTATTTTTTGAAGAAATTACTTGCATATCATTGAATTTTTCATAATTTTATTATCACTAAATAGTGAATAAATAAAACACTATTTAGAAAAACCATTAACACCAAAATATAAGAACTATGAAAAAATTTTTGCTATCCATGATGGTATTTGTGGCAGCGCTGTCATTTAATGCCTGTTCAGATTCTAACGCGAATCAGGAAACTGTAAATCCGCAATCTAAAGAAGTTGTAATGAAAGAGTTCGGAAGAACTGTTCCAACAGGACTTGATAAAGAAGACGGAAAATATAAAGTTTCCTTTATCCTTTCAGCTCAGCCTTATGAAATTAAAGACACTAAGGAAAATGAAGCTTACATTTCCATGATCAGCCAGGCTGTAAAAAATGAAACCCCGGTTCAGATTTTCCTTAAAGCTAATTCTAATGAAATTGCGAAAGTAGAAAAGGCTACAGCAGAAGATGTAAGATATTTCAAGTCTGTTTTTACTAAAGAAGAGAGAGGAGTAACCAATAGATTAGCAAGTGTTATTCCTGATCTGGCTACTTTGAACAGTTTATTTACTCAAATTAAAAACCAGTCTTGCGGAACCTCTACCGCCTCATCTCCTTGTATTACATTCAGATACCCTGTTGACGGGTGCTATGCAAGAGCGCACAAAATGAGACAAATCTTAAACAATGCCGGATATGAGTGTGAAAAACAATTTGTATATGGTAATTTAAGAGCTTCTACCGGTACCTGTTGTGTTTCATGGGTATATCACGTAGCCATCCTTGTAAGCTTTAAAAATGCATCCGGCGTGGTTGAAAAAAGAATTATTGACCCATCTCTAAATTCAACTGGTCCTATTACGGATACTGCTTGGAGAGCTGCATGCACCAACTCAACTTGCGGATCTACTTCTGTTTCATCATTTACCAATACAGCAGGAAATGTTTACTACAGAAGCCCATCAGGATCTTTATTATATGATAACAATCTGGTGAATACCAATTGTACATTGACAGCATTCTCAGCTCTTTCGGGCTGTTCTGCTCCGGTACCTAGTACAGCACATTGCGGATTCTAACTAACTTTTTATAGAGCTCCTGCATTTATTTATATATTGCAGGAGCTTTTTACTCACAAATTTATTATTATGAAAGCCTGGACATATTTATTATTACTGTTTACCATGATTACCTCCTGTTCTTCTCACTCTGAATCCCAGAAATTAACCTGGTATAATAATGCAACCATCAACAATATTCTTGAAGATCCGGATAAACCGGAAGAGGTTGTACGGGTAGCCATTGGAATAAGTGCGCAGGTCTTTTACCTGTCAAAAAAATCTTCTGATTATAAAGTATTGATGGAAAAAGTTAATCTAAGTTTTAAAAAGGGCAACATCTACAATATAGGTGTTGAGAGTAATACCAATATCATCAAGCAGATCAAAGAAGTTAAATAATCCCTGAATTTTATTTTCAAGAGGTGCAGACTTATCTGATTACAGAAATACCTGCATCTACTTTTATCTCCGTCCCATGAATATAGGAAGCTTCTTCTGATGCAAGAAACAGAACTACATTGGCAATCTCTGACGGTTCTCCCTGTCTTTTGAAAGGGATTGTCGGAATAATATCCTGAATCGCCCTTTCTATTTGCTCAGGAGTCAGCCCTGTATTGTTAAAAATATTGGTTTTGATATGCCCCGGACTCACTCCATTCACTCGAATTCCTCGTTCTGTAAGTTCAACAGCAAATGTTTTGATGAACGACTGTACTGCAGACTTTGCCGCAGAATACACCGAAAAATTATGCATTGCAATATCCGTTGCTACAGAAGTATTAAAAATAACGGAACTTCCTTTTTTCATCAGAGGTAATATCTGCTGAACAGTAAAAAAAGGTCCTTTTACCAATACGTTAAAAAGTTCATCAAAATGCTCTTCCTGAACATTTTCTATGGGTGCAAATTTTCCGTAGCCAGCATTCACAAAGAGAACATCAACATTCTCTGTATATTTTCTTACTTCTTCCCGAAGCTTCATGAGATCCTCTATATTTCCGGTATTCGATAAAATTCCGAAAGCATTCCCTCCTAGTTTTTCCAGAGCGTTATTTATTGTTTCCGGGCTTCTTCCGGTAATAATGGCACTTCCGCCCTGCTTGATGAACTCTTCTGCTGTGGCCAATCCCATTCCGTTGGTTCCACCTGTAATTAAAGCTGTTTTGTTTTTAAATTTCTGCATTGCTTTTAGTTTAAAATTCTAATGCAAAGATTGGAATACCTGAGGGAGAAAAAAATCCGAATCTTGTGGAAAAACTAAAGAATACAATCATAAACTGGTAAAAATTTAAGTATACGCTTTTTTGGTGTTTACATATACATTCAGAAATATTTTATAAAATAAATAATCATCATTAATAAAATCTTTCGAAATTAAATTGCACACAATTTAATTGGCTTTATATTTGCATATATAATTTCACAAAGTAATACTTGGAAATAGATTATCATCAAGTAATTTTAATTTAAAATAAAAAGAAAATGTCATTATTAGAAGACCTTAATTGGAGACACGCAGTAAAAGCATATAATCCTGCAAAAAAAGTATCACAAGAAGACTTACATACAATTCTGGAAGCAACAAGGCTTGCCCCTACATCATCTGGATTGCAACCTTTCCGTGTTATTGTAGTGGAAAGTCAGGAGTTAAAAGATAAAATGGTGGCCGGAGCTTTAAATCCGGAAGTGATGAGAGATTCATCCCACGTTTTGGTTTTTGCCGCATGGGATAGCTATTCTAACGAAAAAATTGACAAAGTATATGACCTTCATACTGATGTAAGAGAACTTCCGAGAGGACGTTTCGGAAGCTACACCGATAAAATCAAGGAAATGTACGGAGCACAAACTCCGGAAGAGCATTTTGCTCACACAGCCCGTCAGACTTATATTGCACTGGGAATTGCTTTAGCACAAGCTGCTGAGCTTAAAATAGACAGTACTCCTGCTGAAGGATTTAGCAATGCTGTAGTGGATGAAGTACTTGGATTGAAAGAGTTAGGACTGAAAAGTGTAAGTCTTTTATACCTTGGATACCGTGACGAAGCTAATGACTGGCTGGCTTCTATGAAAAAAGTCCGTGTCCCAATGGATGAGTTTATCATTAAAAAGTAATACCTTCATCGAATCTTTCGTACCCACTTATGGAAAATTCTAAAACACCTAAACTAGCCAACCAAATCTGTTTCCCGTTATATGTCATTGCCAAGGAAATCACAGGGCTTTATCGCCCTTTTCTTGATGAGCTTGACATTACCTATCCTCAATATCTCGTAATGATGATATTGTGGGAAAATGACGGGCTTCCGGTAAACCATATCGGAGAAAAACTGTTTCTGGACAGTGGAACTCTGACTCCTCTTCTTAAAAGACTGGAGACTAAAGGATTTATCCTAAGAAAACGAAAAAAAGAGGACGAAAGAGTGGTTGAAGTATTTTTGGCAGAGGCTGGAAAAGAATTACAGAAAAAGGCCTGTGCAATTCCGGGGAAAATTCAGGAAAGACTGGGTATACAACCGGAAGAACTGTTGGAACTTAAAGAATCAGTTCTAAAAATATTAAACAAAATAGAAAAATAAATGAAAACGTTATATACAACAAAAGTTACCGCTACAGGGGGAAGAAACGGTCATGTGAAAAGTGAAAACGGAGTTTTAGACCTTGAAGTAAAAATGCCTAAGGCACTAGGAGGAGCTAATGATGACTTCACAAATCCCGAAATGCTTTTTGCAGCCGGATATTCTGCTTGCTTTGATAGTGCATTGAACAGAGTAATCAGCTTGGGTAAAGTGCAAACCGGTGAAACTACTGTTACAGCACAGGTAAGCATAGGACAGATTGAAAATGGAGGTTTCGGATTGGCAGTGGAACTGGATGTGAATATTCCAGGGGTTTCTATTGAGGAAGCACAATCTTTAACGGATAAAGCTCATCAAATTTGTCCATATTCTAATGCAACCCGAAATAATATTGAGGTGAAGCTTTCTGTAACGAATAATGATTAATCCAATTTTTTATAATCATAGTAATGAAATGAGCTGTTTTGAATTCAAAACAGCTCATTTTTATTTTAAGTCATTGACTTAATTATCTTTTATTCAAATCACTTTTTTGATAAGCATCTACCTTTTTATAGGCATTATTCTTTTCTTTTTCTTTTTTATCGGAAATTAAAATTCCGAAAAGGTGGTCAATCTCATGCTGAAAAATAACTGCGGTAAACCCCTCCACTATTTCCGAATATCTTTGTCCTTTCAGATCCACATATTCTAATTGAATAACTTTGCTTCTATAAAACTGATCCCTAAAATCAGGAATGGATAGATCTCCCTCCGGACCAAGGTTCTGTAAATCTGATCTCCAGACAATTACCGGATTGATAAAATATTCTAAAGGATTTCCCTCTTTATCAAAACGCTGTACCCAAATTATTTTTCTGTTGATTCCCACCTGCGGGGCAGCAATTCCTACTCCACCATCGGTTGAAAGAAGAGATTCTTTCATTCTTTTCACCAGAACAGTAGTATTGGGATCCACTGGATCAATTTCTGTGGAAAGGCTTAGCAATGTTTTGTGTTGATGATCATCTGTTGTCTGATAAATTGGCAATGCAGTTTTTATATCTCCCTGATTGATAATAGATAGTTCACCAGAAGTAAGTTGTTGTGCGTTGAATAATCCTATAAAAAAGATAAACAGAACGGATAATTTTCTCATATGAATTGAATGTAGTACAAAGGTAAAAATTGTAAAATAAACATAAGCACTTGTTGGTATTAATTAGGCTTCAGCTAAAGCCATTGGAACTTTTTGACATAAAAAAACGGGCTTTAGTCCGTTTCTATTGAATATGATATTTTCTACCTAATAATGATACAGATAAATCAACATTTAAAAAGTCTTTGTCATATCACTTGGGATAACCAGATTAAATTCTGTGGGAATGTAATCTTTTGCAGGGACTTTTAATTCAGGATCTTCGGATTCAAAAACGGAGATCACAGCCATTTTTAGATTTGGGTTTTTCTGCTTGATGTACCAATAAGTTCCTCCAAATTCTTTACTATGATAATTACCGTTATAATGGATAAAGGTCTTTCCAGATTGTATATTTTTCAGGATAGATTCTGCCATGGTTGCATCTTTTGTTGCCTGGGCAGAGATAAAGTTCATCACCTTTGTTCCCTCGGCATGATCTCCCATCATGGCTTTCATTTCCTGGTAACCTGGAGTATCCAATGTTACTTTAATCGGTAATTGAGCAATGTATGTCTTTTCCTTTTCAGTTAACTTATTTAAGGATTCAAGACCTTCTTTAGCTGTTTGGGAAGCGTATCTTCTTGGAATGTTCGTTGCTATAAAATTCAGTTTTTTGTTTTTGGCAAAATCTACCAAAGGCTTATAGTCTGTGGCATAATTGTTCCATAAACGGGCAGAATCTTTCAATGTCTTGGCATCAAATTTTCCACTTAAATATTGGTTCAGCTGAGGCTGATTATCTCTTTCAAACATTTCTGCTCCTAAGATAAGCTGTCCGTTTTTCTTTTCATACAGAGCTTCTGTAATTTTAAGCTGAAGCCAGTGATTGATGGAACTGTTATGATTTTCTCCAAAGAAAACAACGTCATAATCAGCCAATTCCTTAACTAATTTATCAGTCTTTACTTCTTTTCCTTTCTGATCATAAAACTGATATGCCTTAAGATTCTGAGCATGTAATGAACAGAAACCTGTAAGCAAAATCGCTATGAGAATATTTTTCATGCTATATATTTAATCACAAATTAATTAATTTTCAGTAGAAAGATGAACTTTCTTTTCACTTTACTACCATAAAAAAGACCGCTTTGAGCTTTGCAGACAAAACGGTCTCATAAAAATCATCTAATTATTAATTATCTAGTGCTGCCACTAAATCTTTCCATTCCTGAAGTTCAGGGATTCCAGGTTTTCTTTTTCCAAAGAACTGAACGATGAAATCTCCTTCCTTATTGAATACTTCGATAGCCGTAACTTCTCCGTCTTCAGTTGGTTTTTTAACGATCCATGCTTCTGCAATCTTCGTTACATCCAAGTGCAGGTTGAAGTCGGGATCCATAACATTAAACCACTGCTGGTGCCAAAGTGTTTTCTTTACGTTTCCTGTGTGGATCTGAATAATCCCTCTGTTTCCAACGAAAACCATGATAGGGGTATTTTTTTCAGAAGCATCTTCAAGGATATTAACTACTTTAGCGTTATCTATTTTTTTAGCAAATCCTTCCGGAGCCAATCTTAATGCCTGAGTTCTGCTTACACCATATTTTCTGGTCATCATAAAGAAATCGTGGGTATCCTTTAATTCTGTCCATGCTTTTTTGAATCCTTCAACATCTATTTCAGTGTCTGCTTTTTCTGCCTGTTTTGGAGCTACTGCTTCTACAACAAATGCCTGATTCTGGTCTTCTGCCTTAAATTTTTCTACGATAGCATCAAAAGCTGCTTCATCACTATTCTTTGTAAGGTAGATTTTGTGTAAAGCTAAACCGTCTTTTCCGAAGAACTGAAGGCTTTTTTTATCTCCCTCTACTACTGCAAAAGCAAACTTCCAATGGTTAAGGAAAATTCTAAGATCAATATCTTCACCTACAAAAAGTTGTGCATGCGGGCTGCTGAAGTCTCCGTTCTGGTAAATCCCTTTTCTTTCATGAACACATTCGTCATTACGGGTAAGAGCCATTACTTTTCCCAATTGCTCTGCTTCAGTCAGAATTCCTGGAAAGTCCGGATTCAAAACTGTTACTTCTTCTCCTACGCTGGTCACCAATAGTTCAGCTTCGCTTACTCCTAATTGAGCAGCAGCATTTCTTATTCTTACATGAGGGTTTTCTGCTTTCAGAGCGTCCCATTTTTCCTTTAAATCATTAACTAATGTGCTCATTATTTTATTTTTTTACTGTTAAAATTGTATAGATTCTTTGTATTGTTTCGTTTCCTGTTTTACTTTTTATCTCTTCTTCTTTTTCGGAAGTTTTCATTCTTTTAAAATGGCTTTGTGAAACAAGTTCTTCCATTTCATCATTGTTGTACAGCGTAAAATCATAGGCTGTAAACGGTAGCTTTTCCATGAAGTCTCTTTGTCCGAATGTAAGTACGAATGTTCCGTTGTCTTTCAAAATCCTATAGATCTCATTTAAAAACTCGACAGGATTTTCCCAGAAATAGACGGTATTGACTGTAAATATTTTATCAAAGGTCTGATCTTCAAAAGGAAGTTTTTTTCCTTCATACAAAACAAAGTCTGCCTGAGTTTGAAATTCTTTATTCAACTTTTTGGCTTCGTTGTGCATGGTTTCGGAGATGTCTACTCCTGTATATTTCAGATCCTGAGCCAGACTTAAAAGACTTTTCAGATGGCCGGCATTTCCATGTCCTATTTCAAGAATATGTTGATTATCTTCTATCAGAAGTGTTCTGATACTTTCTAACGTCATACCGATGTTAGTGGCATTCATCATTTCACCGATTTCTATGCCTTTTTCTCCCTGAGGATTGGCAAGATTCTGTGCGAGGATTTTGAGTTCTTCTTTTTCCATGGTTATCCAAAAATGATCATTGGGTTATTGGTAATGGGGTGCTCACAGATGGTACAGGGAAAGTTATAGGCCTTGCTTATAATGTTTGCGGTAAAAACTTCCTCCGGGCTTCCATAGGCGGCCACCTTTCCTGATTTCATTAATAAGATCTTGTCTGCAAATTGTGCTGCAAGATTAAGGTCATGTAAAACAACAATAGCACTATTGGCTTTTTGGGTGAAATTCTTAATAATTTCCAGTGCTTTATATTGATGTTTTATATCCAGATTATTCAAAGGTTCATCCAGAAAAACCAGCTTGTGGGCTATTTTGTTCTGCAACTGTGCCATTACTCTTGACAGATGAACACGTTGTTTTTCTCCTCCCGACAGTGTGTTATAGTCTCTGTCTTTCAGATGAAAAATATCCGTTTCATACATCATATTATTCATGGCTTCCAGATCTTCCTTTCCGGGCTGTGCATCAAAGTAGGGATATCTTCCCATCATAACAACATCTTTTACCTGTAAGGGAATTTCATTGGAATTATGCTGAGAAAACTTGGATTTATGTTGAGATAATTCCTTTACTTCCCAATCTGCAATAGGTTTTTCTTTAAATAAAATATTGGACTTTCCCTCCTTTACTTCATTGGCCAAAATACTTAAAAGACTTGACTTTCCTGCTCCATTGGGTCCTACAATTGCTAAAAACTCTCCATACTCTAAAGAGACATTCACACTATCAAGAATTTTAAAATCCCTGTGAAGATAATTGATCTGATGTGCTTTTATCATTAGAGTGATTTTTTAAATTTAATTAAAATAGCAATAAAAATAGGCCCTCCGATTAAAGAGGTTAAAATACCAATCGGCAGTTCTGACGGAGCCACAATGCTTCTACTGATGGTATCTGCAATCAAAAGTAAAATACTTCCTAAAACTGCAGACAATGGCAAAATAAAAACATAGTTTGATTTAAATAAAAGTCTTAAAATATAAGGTACAATAAGACCTATAAAACCAATGGTTCCTGAAAATGCCACACAGGTTCCTATCATTAAGGAAGTGATAATTACAATCTGCTTTTTCAGGCGTTCCACGTTTATTCCTAAGTGTTGTGCATCTCTTTCACCCAGCATCATGGCATTCAATGCCTTTCCTTTTGGGAGTAAGACAATATAGGAAATAATGATAACTACTGTTAACACAATGTTTTTTGTCCATGTTGCGGCTGCCAGACTTCCCATATTCCAGAATGAAAGGTCTCTTAGCTGTTCATCCTTTGAGATATAAATCAGAAATCCTGTAATTGAAAATCCGATAGATGTAATGGCTACACCGCTTAACAGCATCATGACTACATTTGTTTTTCCTGCACTTGTAGAAATCCTGTATACAAGCATCATTGCCATTAAGGCACCCAGGAAAGCTGAAATACCCACCAGTGAAAACTGTATAATCTCCGGCAGATATTGTTTAAAATAGCCTCCCAAGACAATTGCAAATGCGGCTAAGAGTGTTGCTCCTGATGTTAAACCTATCGCTTCACCTGTTGCCAATGGGTTTTTAAATAACCCTTGCAATGTGGTTCCGGAAACGGCAAGCATACTTCCTATCAAAATTGCCATAATAATCCTGGATGTTCTCACATCCCAGATCACATATTTGTCACTTAACGATAAATTAGGGTCTCCTTTTATAAATTGGCCTAAAACCGTGAACGGTGATACACCATTGAAATCATACACGCCAATATTGAGTGCCGCAATTGCCAGAATAACCAACAATATGGCACTTATGCTGAGATAAAAGTATAGTTTACTTTGTGTTTTCAATTAAAAGTTTGTTTAATCCTACTGCTGCTTCTCCTAGTCTCGGTCCAAAACCTGAAACTAATCCTCCATCCATTGCGATGATCTTTTTATTTTTTCCGGCGTTGGTTTGGGAAACTCCCGGCATTTTAAGTGCACCTTCGTTTCCTCCTGCTCCCTGTAATCCTGTTTCAAAGAAGAACAATACATCAGGGTTAGCCTTTACAACTGCCTCCGGAGTTAATGGTTTGAAATCCTCAAAGTCAGTTACTGCATTTTCTGCTCCAGCAAGGTTGATTAATGATGCCATTGGTGTATTTTTACCGGCAACCATCAGCATATTACCTCTGGCATAGATGAACAATACCTTTGGCTTTTTAGTTAGTGGCTGTACTTGCTTTAGATCTGCATCTATTTTATCATTTAATTTTTGATAGTCTGTGTTTCCGATAGCTTTTGCTACGCTTTCAATAAGCTTTTTAGTTCCTTCAACGGTATATTCCTGCTTGAAAACCTCAGTTTTGATTCCTGAAGTTTTGATCTTTCCTAATAGCTCAGGATTGATATCCTTGTCAGAAGCAAGAATCAAGGTAGGACTTACTGCCATAATCGGCTCAATGGTCATTGATCTTACGTGGCCTAAATCTTTAGCTGTAGCTTTTAAGCTTTCAGGATAAGTACTGGTAACGTCAGTTCCCACGATTTCTTTTTCGTGACCCAAAGCGCTTACGATTTCAGTAATACCACCGTTTAGGGTTACAATTTTATTATTTGTTTTTGGAGCTTCAGAAGTAGTTTCTGTTGTATTTTCTTTTTTAGCACCTTCTTCTTTTTTACATGAATATACTGCTACAAGAACAGAAGCTGCAAGGATAAATTTCTTCATGATATACTATTATTTGATTTATTATAATGGATCGAATGCAAAGCCTGTAAAGCCACGTTCTCCTTTTACATTCTTCATAGAACTGAATTTCAGCTTAAAATAAAAGCCATTTGTATCCTTCAGAATAAAGAAACGGTTGGCATATACAAATGGAACAGGATTATCTGGTGTACCGGTAGTGGTTCTCCATTTATCTCCAATGGCTCTATGATCATTGAACACAAACTTGCTTGCGTCTACATCCTTTAATTTAAATGCAGCATAGGCCTGCTCAAGGTTCCCTGTAACATTTACCTGATATGCGCCCACTCCATCAAGAGTATTGGTTGTTATAAAGTCTGCATAAAAGTAACTTCCGGCACTGCTTCCAGGTCCCATAAATACTTCATTAGTAAATGTTGTAAAGGCTATATCCCAGCTTTTTTTCTTAGGCTGAATCTTTGCAGGTGTACCTGTTTTAAGATTGAAAAAAGCAAAATTATATTCAGGATCTTTTGTTATAATATGTTCCTTAACCCCCTCACTTCCGGCATTAAGATCTGCGTAACGAATTTTATACCCGTTAGCAGCTCTTAGAATCTGTACTTTCTTCCATCCTCTAGGGTCACCTGATAATGAAACAGAACCCGCACCAATATTATTAGCAGAAGGAATCTCTCTTCCTAGATTAACTAAATAAATGGGATTTTCAGCATCATTTGCCTTTATGGCTTCAATTCCTGAAGTTTGAGTTAAGAATTGACCATTCGGGTTATCGATGTACTTCATATTCTCGGAGTCAAATGTTCCTACCTGAGCAATATCTTTTAAACTTTCAATGTCTGCTTCTTTTACTTTACTGATATCTGTAGCATTAGGTATTTTAATGACAGTCATTGCTAATGATCCGTTTATAATTACCCTGAAATCATCACCGGTGTAAAATCCAAGATCCCAGTCTGTTCTCTTATTAATGGTTTTTCTGGGTTCATTCTCATCTTTAACCATATCACTCAGGTCAATCCACACCTGATTAGGCTCGGTAGCTCCTCCTATCGGTACATTCACTGAAGAACCTGTAATAGGTGGCGCAGGAACCCTGTCCTCATCAGCAGAAACACAAGACTGTGCCGCTAACATTACGGAAAGAATAGAAAATATTTTCACATATTTCATAGTAACTTATTATTTAAAATTGAAACGTTAATCTGGCAAAATAGCTTCTGCCATAATATAAATTCACAATACCTGTAGGAGCCGTGGTAGCATGAGCATCTGCCTTCATTGCGGTAGAATTGATACTGGTAACATCAAAGATGTTTTTCACTCCCGCAGAAAGCTCCAAGTGATCATTCCAGAAAGGCTGGCTTACAATAAAGTCCATCATATGGAAGCCGTCAGTTTTTCCAAGCTTGAAACCATTTGTTTCATTTTCAAACACATATAATCTTCCCGGACCTGTATATTTATAATAAAGGGCAAATGAAGTTCCCGGGTTTTGCAGTTTATAGTTAACGGTAGCCCCTGCCTGTGCCTGGAACTGATAATCAGTAGGTGAAGTGTGATACATTGATTTCATAGCGACTGAGGTTCCTCCTAATGCCCCTCTTAAGCCAATGGCCAGCTGGTCTTTTTTGAAATCCACATTTGCAGAAAACAACATATTTCTATATTTGTCCATATTTCTAAACTGATAGGTAGAAGGATCTTTTATAAGAAGCATTTCTATTTTGTCTCGTACATCAAGATATAATCCGCTTACGCTGTATGCAATCTTCCAATCATTTCCTGTGATAAAATTCTGATCCCAGAATGCCCCTGTGGAGAATCCTTTTTCAGGGCTCAGATCAGGATTCCCCTGAATATCATGGTTAAGGTTTACAAAAAACGTATAAAGCTCCTCATAGGTAGGAAAACGGTTTGCTGTACCGGCCACCAACCTTAAGTTTGAATTCTCAGAAGTTTTGTATCTCGCAGAAAGGGAGTAATTAAACTGGTTATTGAATTTTTCACTTACAGAAAGTCTGGCTCCCGGTCTTACAGAGAACTTATCAGAAATATTCCATTCTACTGAAATGAAGTTTGAATACGTGAAAAGTGTTCTTTTGATAGCCTCTGTAAAAAATTTACCGGCAATTAATGAAGCATAACCATCTGTGTAGTCTAACTCATATCCCAATTGAAAATCAAAGGTTTTATTATCAAGGAAATTACTGAACATTCCTCTTGAATACATGACATTCGTTTTATAATAAGACAGCTCCTCATCTTTGTTGATGATAGACCTGTTAGGAATGTCATAATTATAATCCTGGAACTTTCTATCCTGACTTTGGTAAGAAAAATCTCCCATATACTGGATATGCCCCAGATTGGTCTGGATATTAAACTGATGTATCCATCGGTTCGTATTATATTTTCTATCTACACTTCTGTATAAAGCGCCGCCATTTCCATCATTAAGAGGATCTACATTCACTTCAGGGTTGTAGAAATTAAATTTCTCATTCAAATAGGAAAGCTTATAGTAGAAAGAGGTTTTATTCTTTGAATATCGGATCAAGGCAGAAGCATCGTACTGGTCCTTAGGGTTCCATTCATATCCTCTTTTCAGATCACGTTCTAAATATTTATACCCCATTTTATTTCCTTCATACCCCATAAACTGGTTATGATTGAAGTTAATATTGGCAAACCAGTTATCATCGATATTATAGTCTACGTTTACATTCTGGATGTGTCTTCCGTTTCCTTTTTTCTTAATATCGTAGTTATTTCTTACGGTCTCTTCCTGAAGTGAGGCTCTTACACTGATCTTTTTTGAACTCCCTTTTTTCGTAATGATATTGATAACCCCGGCAAGTGCTCCATTTCCATATTCTACCCCCATACTTCCCTTTACAATCTCGATTCTCTCGATATTATTCAATGACAGTTTGGTAAGGTCAATATTACTACCCAACCCTGTATCTCCTACTACGGGAATATTATCGATTAGGATTTTAACATAGCTGCCGTCCAGCCCCATCATGTTGGCTGTTGAATTTCCTGAACGGGTATCTGGCGTGATCTGTATATTAAGACTTTGATTCAAAACATCCGCAACATTGGTAGCAGCCATGTTTTTGATCTGCTGTGCATCTATTACTTCAACCTTATAGATAGATTTGCTGATAGATCGTTGCATGTATTGTCCTGTAATGACAACTTCTTCAATTTTCTTTTGATTAAGAGAATCCTTTGTTTGTGCATTCATCCAAAAGGCAATGGATAATGATAGAATGGAAAGCACTTTCTTCTGCATAAGGCTTTAAAATTTTCGACAAATATAAAACTTTATTTAGAATCATTAAAAATAAATATATACTTTTGTGTAATAATTCTAAATAAATATAACAGCATGAAACTAAAATTACTTTTAGGAGCGTTGATTTTTACAGCGTTTACAGCTAAGGCACAAGTTCCAACTATCAATGAAAACTTCAATACCTTCACTGCCGGGAACACCACTTTCCCTCAGTTTGGCTGGTCTGCAGTAGTAGCCCCTATGGTTGCCAATACGGCGCCATTTCCTGTTCCGCCAAGAATGTTGGTTACCAATACTGCTAACAAAGCTGTTCAATCCTATTCCGGAACTAATCCTTCAGATTCATCTTATTTGATATCTCCACAGATCCAGGCTCCTGCGGGAGACAAAACATTAAAGTTTACGACAACATTAATAACTCCGTCTCCTGGCCCTGCAAACATTCAGATAGGACTGGCATCTAATCCAGCAGACATGTCAACCTTTGTTCCTGTAGGAGATCCCATTACGGTAACTACCATTGGAGCTATCCTGAATATAAGTGTTCCAATTCCTGCATCTACTTCATCTTATATCGTTTTTAAATTTACGCCTACAGCTATGCACGTAGCAGTACAGGTTGATGATGTAGTCTACGATACAACGGCTTCATTGGCAGTTAATGACAAGGCTTTTTCAAAAAATGAAGTTAAATTCGCTGTTAATGCAGACAATACATCTCTTGATTTTGTAACAAAAAAAGATCCTAAAAACATTCAAATCTATTCTTCTACAGGTCAGAAAGTAGCGGAAGGAAAATTGAACGGACAAAAATTTAATATCAATGGACTTCAGACTGGTGTTTACTTCATCGCTATCGAAACGGCTGAGGGAAAAACAATTCAATCGAAATTCATCAAAAAATAAGGTTTATTAGACTATTATTTGACTTTAATAAAGCCGAGAGGAGCATTCCTTTCGGCTTATTTATGCTCCTAATCCAAAGATAATTCCAATAAAACACGATAAAAATCATATTTTTATTTAGAATTATTAAAAATAGTTATATATTTTTGTAGAATCATTCTAAATAAGGATTTGAAAAAAATAAGTTATGAGAACAAAACTACTTTTATCTTCTTTGCTTGCTCTTACTGTTCAACAAACAGTATTGGCGCAAACAGATGCTAACGGATATACAACAGCTAATCTGACGATGGGAAATAGCTATCAAAACCGTGTATTTTTTGACTTTGCCTCCAATAATATCGTAGCAAAACCGGCTAGCACATGGGATGTAGCTTTTTACAGAAATTCAATATATGCTTTTGGTTCAAGAATTAATGATGCCCTTGGTATTGAAGTATACACTGCATCTGTTAATATGGCCGACTGGGATAACATCAGCCTTAGCAATGAAGCATCTTGGGGAGAACCTCTTTATAACCCGGATCAGACGACTGATTTAAGCCAGGGAGCTTTTGAACAGGGACCTGTTACAGGTCCTAATCCTAATACTCCTTCAACAGGTTGGGGAGTATATAATCCCATTACTCATCATATTGTAGGGAAAGCCATCTTTGTTTTAAAATACCCTTCAGGAGACTATATCAAATTTGCCATTGAAGATGCCTATGGAGGATATACTTTTAAGTATTCTAAGTGGAACGGTTCTTCTTGGGGAACAACGGAGACGAGAACCGTGTCTAACGGAACAGATGATGCTTATTTCAACTATTTCTCTTTTACATCCGGAACAACAGTGCCTAGCCAGGAACCATCCAGAAACGCATGGAATCTGATGTTTACTAGATACTACACAGATTATCCTTATGTGGACCCACAAGGGAATCCACAGACAATGAAATACAGAATGGCAGGAGTTATCCAAAATTCCAATATTTCTGTAGCAAAAGTAAGACCTGAAGTGCAGGAAACTGCAACGTCTAATATTCCTGCAAATTCTGCATTCTCTACGAACATCACTACTATTGGTCACTCTTGGAAGCCTACAATGGGAGTTCATTCTGATGCTGTTTATTATGTAAAACAAGGATCAGATTATTACAGAATGTATTTTATTTCCAATGGAGGTACCCAGACCGGTAATATGTATTTTAAATACAAAAAAATTACAGCAACGCTGGGAATTACTGAGGTAGGTAAAAAGGCTTCTTTTGGAGTATACCCCAACCCTACTACCGCTGATAAAAGAGTTACGGTTCTTTTTGATGTAAAGGAAAAAACAAATAATAAAGGTAGTGTAGAAGTGTATGACCTTACAGGAAAGAAGGTACATTCTGCAGAGCTAAGCAACCAAGCCGGATTCTATAGACAGGATATGAATTTATCTCATCTTCCATCAGGAAATTATCTGGTAAAAATTACCTACGGAGGCAATTCGGAGACGAAAAAGCTTATCGTAAAATAAAATATTTTATTTCTAATACTTTCTATTTTTTCTAATAAAAGGGCGATTTCAAAATTTTGAAATCGCCTTTTGTATTTTATAGATTAAGAGAAACTTTGATAGTAGTACACTATTCTTTCTAATAGATCTTGAATCCCTTATAAACCTGAGCCGAGCTTTCCATGATCTTGGAAGCATCCTTACGGAAATCAAGCAAATGATCCTGTCCGTTATGCCTGTTATGATGTTCAACACTTTCCCAAAGCTCAATTAGAAAGAAAGTTCCTTTGTTATCTTTATCCTCAACAAGATCATACTGCAGGCAGCCCTCTTCTTTTCTGGTTTCTTTTACAAGATTCTGAAACAGCTCTACTGCTTCCATCAAATAATTTTCATTAAACTTAAAAAGTGCAATGATATGTAAATTCATGTTTTAATATTTAGTGATGTAAAAGTAAAATATTTTCGAAGTCAAATATATTTTTATTTCCTTTATTTTTTAATGTTAATTAATATTTTTTAGCTGAATACTGATTTATAAATAGTTATAGAACTCATTACAATCACCAGAATTCCTATTACCAGAAACATTTTCTTCACAGGAAGCTTTGCTGTAAGCATGGCAGAAAAAGGAGCTGTGATAATTCCACCGATTAACAGCCCAAGTATAATGTTCCAGTGCTGAATTCCGAGGGTAAGAAAAAAGGTAATGGCAGCGGTAAGGGTCAGAATAAATTTGGCTACTGTGGAACTTCCGACTGCAAATCTTGGTGTAAAGGCATTTTTAATTAATGTCCCGGTTACAAGCGGCCCCCATCCTCCTCCTGCAAAGGAATCTATGAAACCTCCAATCACTCCCAATCTGGTAAGATTTGTTTTTCTTTTAAGAGCCTTATTTTGCTTTTTCTTAAATGCATTGGATAAAATTTGAATTCCCAGATAGAGGGTATAAAATGCTATAATGGTCTTGGTAATCTTAGCGTAGTATTCTCCCAGATAGGTTAGGCTTATAGCGCCAATCACGGCACCAATAACCGCCGGAATAGCAAGTTTTTTCACCAGACTTTTACTTACATTTTTAAGTTTAATATGGCTTATACTTCCTGCTGCTGTTGTAAAACTTTCGGCAGAATGAATACTTGCACTTACAATATGTGGCGGAATATTCAGTAGCAAAAGCGTGGTTGTACAAATTACTCCGTATCCCATTCCCATTGATCCGGCTACAATTTCAGCAAAAACACCCACCAGAAGCATCCAGTAAAATATATAATTATCCTTAGCCAGAATATTGAAAAGCTCATCCAAATATCCCAACTCATACATTGAAAAGAATGTAATCAGCAAAACTGCAATAGTTACAAAAAATACATTGAGCCTTATTTGAATTTTCCGTGAAATAACCATGCTACAAAATTGTTGGTTTAACTGATTCTACATTATTACGGGTATCTTCCCCCGGAACAACAGCATCACTCCATACCTCTTCTGTAGCCTGCTTCACAATATTTGTATCTTCTTTTGGAATCATAGTTTATTCATTTGAAGTTCTACAAATATCCAATAAAAATATTATCCTACCAAATAAGTAGACTAACAATTCAAAAAAAAAGGATCAGGTCAGTCGACCAGATCCATTAAAGTTTTTTTCTCAAGAATATTCAATGAGGCATCCCGAACTTCAATCAAGACGTCATGCAGTCCGCAGTGATCTTCATTACAGTCTTCACACTTTTCATAAAAGTTCAGACTTACACAGGGAAGCATTGCAATGGGACCGTTTACGAGACGAATAATTTTCGCTAATTTTACATTTTCAGGATTTTCTTTTAAAAAATATCCTCCTCCTTTTCCTTTTTTACTATCAAGGATTTCTGCTTTTTTCAGTTCAAGCAAAATATTTTCTAAAAACTTTAAAGGTATCTTTTTATGTTCCGCAATTTCGGAAATAAGAATTGGCCCTTCATTTCTCTTTTCTACAAGATATGAAAGTGCCTTAAACGCATATTGAGATTTTTTTGAAAGCATCACAGCAAAAGTAAGAAAATTGTTTAATATGTTTAAGTGAAAAGGAAAAATTGCAAAAAAATGAACTGGTAAATTAGCCTTTTTACCCTTTTACAACCTCTTAGTTTTTGCCTTTTTGCTATTAAATCATTAAGTTTGCCTCTATGTTCAGTAAACAAGAAGCACAGCAATTAAAAAAGGAGTTTTGGACAGCTTTTGGAAAATCATTCCCTAGAAAATGGCTCCTGTATGACACTAAAGTCAAGGATATGGCCTTTAAATTTTCCGCAGACAATAAAAAAGCAGAGGTTTCCCTTGATATAGAAATGAAAGATGAAATTTTCCGAAATGCCTATTATGAAAAAATATGGTCTCTGGAAGATATTTTAAAAGACTTTATCGGCGATTTCCAAAAAGATGAATTTTATACTCTTGAAAATGGAAAAGTAATCAGCAGAATCTGGGTGGAGATGCATGGAGTCTCAGTTTTTAACAGAAACACGTGGCAAGAAATTTTTGAATTCTTTGTTGACAAAATGGACGGTTTTGAAAGATTCTACTACGAATATGAGGATTTTATAAAGGACATCTAATATACTTATGAAATAAATACCGTTTTACACTTTAGGTTAAGATAAAAAAGAAAACCTATCTTTGCCTCCTACCACTTAAACTAATAGATGAAACTAAATAACATGATTAAAAATGAGAAAAGTGTACAAAAACATTTTTGGAGAAGTCATCTCCAAAAGCAATGCCGTAAAGCTTAATGAATATCATCTGTACTATTATGATGGTGACTCTGATGTACTGAAAGAGATTGAATTTATCAATGATGACAGTATATACAATATCAATTATTTCCTAAGTGATGGTGAAAATGAGGACGAAGTTCTTAATTACCTGAAAGAAAAATCTGACTTCTTTGACATCGAAAAGAGAGAATCTGCTGACGGATTCATTATTTCCACCAATAAACTTTATTCTTTGTCAGTAGATGACAAGCCTCTGATTTCCAAGACTGTTTTTAAGACAGATGACCCCGAAAACTTTATCTGTTCGCAGGTTATTGATAATGAAACACAGGAACCCCAGCTTGAAAGAACAATAAAATGTTGGTACACTACGGATGAAAACGGTGAAAAATATGCAGCCATAGAATGCAGCTATCAAGAGGATGGCAATCTGGAACTCGCCATTGATAAAACATCGGATCCTGATAACGAGCAAAACTGGGCACATTATGAATTTGAGACGTTCCAGAAACTTCAGGAACAACGTTCAACAGACCTAAGTTACTATAAAACAGCAGCATTACTTCCTAAGGAAGCTTACCAAAACTAGAAACCAAAATACAATCACAACAATTTACATCAAACACGCCACAAATTAGTATATGGAAGAGAACCCAACTTTTTTTGCAGATGGGAATGATCCGGAAATGATCAAAGCCTTTAAAAAAGCACAGGAAACGTTTAAATATTTCTGGAGGGAACAATCTTGGGAATATAGAAGAATTATTCCCGGATTGAATGTTTCATGCGTAAAAGCAGCATTTTCCGAAAAAGATGAAGCAGGAGAAACAATTGTTGAACACATGTGGATCAACGACATTAATTTTGATGGGGATACTGTAAAAGGCTACCTGATTAATGAGCCTAATAATCTTAAAAATGTACAAGTGGGAGACTATTTTGAAATTCCTTTGACGGACATCAGTGACTGGCTTTTCGCGATTACACCAAGTGTACAGAAACCTAAGGGACTTTCTAAATTATTCTCTTCCTCCACAGAACCTCTTCCGAAAACCTATGGCGGATTCAGTATCCAAAAGATGCGTTCAGATATGTCTGATGCGGAAAGAAAAGAACATGATAATGCATGGCAGATGGACTTTGGAGACTTTAATGATATTCTGGTCGTTAATAATCAGAAAGAAGAGCCCGAAAACCTTATTGAACATCCAATGAGTAAAAACATGAAGGAGAAATTTATTGAGTTTTTACTACAGAATCCTGACGACATTCGGCATATAGATGAAGATGGCCTCAGTCTTCTTCACAAGGAAACAATTGCCGGAAATTTAACTACTGTAAAGGTTATTTTAGAGTCCGGAGCCGATAAAAATGTTCAATCAAAAGCTGGCAAAACAGCCTTGGATTATGCCAAACAACTGAACTGGGAGCATATTATTCCGGTCCTGGAAAATTAAGATACAAGACTTTAACGTCAAATAAAAATAGGCTGCATCCATTCACGAAGCAGCCTATTTTTTATCATTATTTTCTTAAATAAAAAAGAGAAGTAAGATACTTCTCTTTCTATTTTCTATCCAAATTTCTTCTTTCTTAACCAGAAGAATAAACCTCCAATAAGGCCAATAACAGCCAGAGGAAGCAGTAAGTTCAGCCACTGCCAGTTGGTTTTCTCTTCTTCTATTCTATGTCTGTCCAGAAGTCTTTCTTCGATGTTTCTGTTTCGTAATTCCATCAGATTACTGTCATCCAACAGGTAATCCAAAGCATTTCTAAGGAACTGTTCATTTCCGAATTGCTCATTGGTTAGCATATCTGCACCCAAAGGAAGCGGTTTTCCTTTAATTACTTTATTTCTTCCTATATCCCCATCAGCAATCACGATCATTTTATTTTCAGGGCTTTCTGCCTTAAAGCCTGGGTAAGATTTTCTTTCAATCCTAGACGCATAAGCAGAATTAAATTTCCCTTCCAGTGCTACAGCAAATATCTTTGGGGTACTTGGTTTTTCCATTTGTCCAAGGCTGTCTACGCTGGCAATTTCCTTTAGATCAACATAGTTGGGAACCTGTTTCAACAAAGTTCTTTCACTGGATTCAAAAAGCACCTTGGTCTTAATATTCTTTCTTCCTCCCAAAGTATCTATGGAGGTTGGGAATTCAAACTTTACAGGATTAATATTTTTGGTAATCGGATTATTATTTTCAGCAATTCCCAATGGGAAGTAAGGCCAAGGGAGACTTGTAAACTGAGGGTTTCCACTCACCTCTCCTGTTACCAGCTTCAGCAAGGCAAATTTCTTTACATCCTTTACCAATGCAGTATTAATTCTTATTCCGTAATTGAAGAAGAAATCTGTCATATTAATATCAATTGGGAAAGGCATTACTTTTTTAGATCGAGTTAATGTATCCATTTCAGCATTCACCGCATCAATCATCCAAAGTGTTTTCCCGCCATTCATAATATATTGGTCAAGAATCACTTTTTCATTATCTGTAAAGGCTTTTCTCGGCTTTGCAATAACCAAAGCGCTCATCTGCTTCAATAAAGGAAGATCTTCAAGGCTAAGCTCTGTTTGATTTTTAGGAATAATGGGGCCTGCATCATAATTTTCCATCGCCAGTTGTACAAATCCCTGGAATTCATCAGGGCTTAATTCATCCTGATTAACCAAAATACCTACTTTTTTTCTTTTATCGGCAGCAATATTTTTAATATTTGAAACAAGGCTGTATTCTAATCCCTCAATGGATCTTGTAAGTTGTTGATCAGCATCTATACCTGTTTGCTGAACGATTAAAGGAATGGAAACTCCTGTTTTATTATATTTAATAACAGCGTACGGAAAAATAGTAATCTGTGAGAACTTCCCATCCTTGGAATCTGGAAGGTATGATGGCTGCATTCCCATTGCCGCCAAGCTATCTGCAGGTATTTTAGACTTCAACGGATCGATGAATTTAAAATCAATCTTTGAATTAATTTTTCTGAATTCTTCCAGCATAAACTTCGTTTCTCCCTGAAGCTGCTTAAAGCTTGCCGGAAAGTCTCCCTCAAGATAAACTTCAACGGTTAAAGGCTTCTTAACAGATTCCAATACCTTAATGGTACTCTCAGAAAGGGTGTATCTTTTTTCCTTTGTCAGGTCCAGTCTGATCCCTGAATAGGTCAGAATAATAACCAAAGGAACAATAGCAAATAAGAAAATTCCAAATGGAGATTTAGCATTGATCTTCTTCATAATTCTACTTCTTTTTGTTAATAAAATGATTAGACAATACTAATGAAGCACCGATCACCAGAATAAAGTAGGCTACATCCTTTACATCTACAAGGCCTCTTGTAAAGCCTAGAAAATGTTGATAGAAACCTATATTCTGAAGAATAAAGTCTGCTCCTCCTAATAATTTATAGCTTGCCAGCTGCTCAATTCCAAAATACATAATAAAGCACATGAAAACACCCAACAGATAAGCCATGATCTGGTTTTGTGATAATGAAGAGGCTAAAATTCCAACTCCTGAAAAAGCAGCAATCAGAATAATCAGTCCTATATAGCTTCCGAAAGTCATTCCTAGGTCAATATTTCCCTCCGGAACTCCTAAAACATATACAGTATAGAGATAAATCAGTGATGGAATCAGGCATAAAACCCCGACAATCCATACTGAAAGGAATTTTCCCATTACAAGATCTGAAACCTTTAACGGTTGTGAAAAAAGCCAGTTCAGTGTTCCGGTTTGCTGTTCTTCAGCGAAAGTCTTCATTGAAAGTGCCGGAATGATAAACATCAACAGCCACGGAACTAAAACAAAATAACTCTGCAGCGATGCTGCCCCGATCTCAAAAATATTAGAATCGTTGTCGAAAAAGAACAGGAAAAGAGTCGTGATCAAACTGAATGCGGCAATGATTACCCATGCGCTCCAGTTTCCAAAGTAACTCCAAAGTTCTTTCTTTAAAATTGCAATCATAGTTTTTTAGTAGAATGTAATAATTAGGAATGCATTAGGGCACATGTCCTACTTTCACAATTATTTCTTTTTTTTATTCTTATTAACAAGTTTTACGGTCATCATGATCAGAAATACAAGAACGAAAAATCCTGTAATTAATTGCCACCAGTATGTAATTACCATGGCTTTTAAAATCACGGTAAATACAACAAGAAACAAAATAAATGTAGCAATTTCGTTGGCTTGTCTCAATTTGATATTGGCCGTTTCTAAAGTATTCCCGTTAAGCGCTTTTAAACGAAGCACTTTCTTCCAGCACCAGTAGTGATAAACGGCAAGACCGATCAGGAATGTGAGCTTTAAATGAAACCAACCCATCTTCATTAAACCCGGATTTAAAAAGATCATAACCAATCCACATACCGCCATAATGACTCCGGCCGGAACAGTAATAATATTCCACAGTCTGCGGGCCATAAAGGTGTACTGCTCTCTCAAAATTTTCTTTTTATCTTCCGGAAATTCATCGGTATCCTTATAGTAAACGAAGATTCTTACGAGATAGAAAATCCCCGCAAAATAGCTTACCATAAAAATAATGTGCAGCGCTTTGATTATTGTATAAAGCATTCAGAAAAAATTAACAGCAAAGATAAGCTTATTATGTAATTGTTAAAAATATTTTTCTTTTGATCAGGAAAATATAATTAAACCATATTTATATAGAAAACACTTCGGCTCGGGGCAGCTTTGCTGCCCCGAGCCGAAGATTATATTTTATTGATCGTGTTCAACTCAAAAATTAAGAGATCACACCCAATTCTTTTCCTACCTTTTCAAAAGCAGCAATGGCCTTATCAAGATGTTCCTTGGTGTGAGCCGCAGATAATTGAACTCTGATTCTTGCTTTTCCTTTTGGTACTACAGGATAAAAGAATCCAATGACATAGATTCCCTCATCCATCAATTTTTCTGCCATTTTCTGGGAAAGTGGTGCATCATAAAGCATTACAGGAACAATGGCAGCATCTCCTTCAGGGATATCAAAACCTTTGGATTTCATCTCTGTTCTGAAATATTCTGCATTTTCCATGACTTTATCACGTAATGAAGTATCATCTGAAATCATGTCCAACACTTTCAAAGCAGCACCTACAATCCCAGGAGCCAATGAGTTGGAGAATAAGTAAGGACGAGAACGTTGTCTCAACATATCGATGATTTCTTTTTTACCTGAGGTAAATCCTCCTAAAGCACCACCAAGAGCTTTTCCTAATGTAGATGTAATAATATCTACTCTACCCATTACTTCGTTAGCTTCATGAGTTCCGCGACCTGTTTTTCCGATAAATCCGGTTGCGTGGGAATCATCCACCATTACCAAAGCATCATATTTATCTGCAAGATCACAAACACCTTTAAGATCAGCAACAATACCATCCATTGAGAAAACTCCGTCAGTAACAATAATCTTGAAACGGTGATTCTTTTCTGAAGCAGCAATCAATTGAGCCTCAAGATCAGCCATATTATTGTTTTTGTAACGGTATCTTGCAGCTTTACAAAGACGAACCCCATCAATGATGGAAGCATGGTTCAGTTCATCTGAAATAATCGCATCCTCTTCAGTAAACAATGGTTCAAAAACCCCACCGTTTGCATCAAATGCAGCAGCATAAAGAATCGTATCCTCAAGACCAAGGAAGTCTGCAATCTTTGTCTCTAATTCCTTATGAATATCCTGTGTTCCACAGATAAAACGTACAGATGACATTCCATATCCGTGGGATTCAATCATATCCTGAGAAGCTTTCATTACCTCCGGATTATTGGATAACCCTAAATAATTATTAGCACAAAAGTTCAAAAGCTTTTTACCGTTAGCTTCAATTTCTGCACTTTGTTGAGAAGTGATGATTCTTTCTTTTTTGAAAAGTCCATCATTTTCAATATTTTGAAGTTCGTTCTGTAAATGTTGTAGGTATTTTTCAGAAATCATTTTTAGTAATTTTTTAGATGTGCTAATTTACTAAAAAGGCAGTAAAATAAAACCTTTTATAGGCTTAATTCTAAAATTTGATTCAAGAGTGAGTTTTTAACATAATTAGTCTACAAAATTAGTAGGATAATAATTATATTTGTTTTAAAATTCAGAATATGCGATTGATTCCGGTACAGAAAATAAAGAAAATAGTTTCAAGAACCTTTATAAATGAATATATGAAGCCCAAGGTTCCTGTTATTCTTGAAGATTTTGTAGATCCCGAAAGTCCGGCCTTTAAAAAGTGGAATTATGAATATTTTAAAGAAATAGCAGGAAATCATCAGGTAGATATTTACGGCAGTGAAATGGATTCCATGGACAGAGTAGCAAGTGAGCCCATTATGCAGACTTCTTTTTCGGAATATCTGGATTTGATAGATTCTACTCCCACTGAACACCGTCTTTTTTTATTTAATTTATTAAGCATTAAACCAGAACTTAAAAATGATATTGTTTACAATGATGTTACCAATGGTAAAATATTGAAATGGCTTCCCTTTATGTTCTTTGGCGGACAAGGTTCTGCCACCCGAAATCATATTGACATCGATATGTCCCATGTTTTTATCACTCAATTTCAAGGAATAAAAAAAGTATGGCTGTTTCCCCGTGAACAATCTAGTTTTATGTACAAACTGCCTTATAACTTCCATAGTTTGACTCCTATTAAAAATCCTGACTTCAGGAAGTATCCGGGTCTCCTATACTTAGATGGCTATGAAGCTATTCTTCAACCTGGTGAAACCCTTTACATTCCCGCCGGATGGTGGCATTACATACAGTATGAAACCGGAGGCTACTCCATATCTGTCCGGGCACTTCCCTCAAGTTTTATTGAAAAATGGAATGGATTTAAAAATTTAGTTATTATAAGGAATTTCGATAATGCCATGCGCTATGTCTTTAAGGAAAAATGGTTCAGATATAAAGTAAAAATCGCCAGAGAAAGAGGGGCAAGAGCTGCCAGAAAACAAAGAAGCTTTCAAATTTGAAAGCTTCTTTTATATGATCATATTAAATATATTTTAATGCTTAATAAATTTAATATGTTTTTCATTGACCGTGAAAATATAAGTACCCGGAACCAATTCTGAAATTCCTATTGTCTTACCTGGTTGATAAATGTCTTTTCTAACCAGTTTTCCGTCTATTGCATGAATAGTGTAATCCGCTGCTTTATCAACCCCATTAAGGTAAAGTTCATTTTTTGCGGGGTTAGGATATAAACCAAATTTTTCTTTCTCTACTGAAGAAACACTCAGATTAGCATCCTGAACTACTGTTGAGTTTTTTTGCAGGATCTGATATTCATAGTTAAACTGAATACTCGCAATCGGGAAAGTGACTGCTTCTGTAAAATTTTGATTGTTCGAGGTATTATTCAGCACCAAATAAGCTGTTTGCCCTCCTGTTCCATTCACTTTAATGGGTAAAGGTAGCTCAAAAAAGCTTACAGATGGCATACTTTGCGTTTGGGAAACGTTAAACAGGACTTGATTGCCCAGTTGTCTCCATTTTATGTTGTAAGTAGGATATCCCTCACCATACACCCAGTCATTAAAAAACTCTGTAAAGTCCTTTCCCGTAGACTGAAGCAGCGATGCACTAAAGTCTGAAGTTCGTACATAATTATAAGCCAAAGCCGGTCTTCCGTGATAATCTTTAATAGCCTGATAAAAAGCTGTGTCCCCCAAAATCCATTTCAACATTCTTAAAACATAACCTCCTTTGGCATAAGAAAGCCTGCTGTCGAAAATTCTGTTGACATTGGTAAGGCTCGCATCAGGAACATATACAGTTCCTCCCGATGTTCCTGTAATATAGCTGGTTTGATTGGCCAAATAGCTCATAAATTCGGTGTTAGTCATTAGCAATTTTTCATTGGTTACATGCTCTCCAAAGGTTGCAAAACCCTCATTCAACCAGATGTCATTCCATGCACCACAGGTTACTTTATCTCCAAACCATTGGTGGGCAAGCTCATGAGCAATAAGACTTTTACCCCAACCACTCATAGAAGACATCGTTTGATGCTCCATTCCTCCTCCATTAAGGTATTCCATATGTCCATATTTTTCATCACGGAAAGGATAAGGTCCAAAATAAGTCTCATAGGTGTTCATAACCTGCTTCGTCCATTCAATATTGGATACCAGTGTAGAGTTCGCTGCTGTTGCGGGATAAACATAGTTCACAAACGGAAATGGCGGGTTTCCGATGGTGCTGTTTAGCTTTGTATAGTTGGTGATTCCAAGCGCAATAAGATAAGCAGGAGTAGGATACATTGTTCTCCAGAAAGTAAGCTTCTGCGAAGTTGCAGGAAGATTTGTTTCAGACATCAATTTACCGTTTGCTGCGACATTGTATTGTGATGGGGTTGTAATTTTAAAATCAACTCTTTCAATCTTATCATTCAGACTTTGTTTGGTAGGAAACCAATCCTGTGCCCCATAAGGCTCATTTAAGGTAGAAAAAACAGGAGTCCCTCCCTGAGTTCCCGTCATCACAGTATTGTAATACGGATCTGGAGTTCCGGAATAATGAATAGTTAAAGAATCTAATGTATTGGCTGCAATGGAAGCCGGAAAATCTATTTTAATTTCTTTGCTAGGAAGCTGCTGAAAAGGAATACTGTTTCCATGATATTGTACCTGGGAAACTGATAACAGATTGGTAAGGTCAAAATAAATACTTCCCATATTCTGATTAGGCTTAAAGTGAGACGTTACTGAACCGGAAATATTTTTAACGGTTGGATTTAAAGTAACATCCATTCTTTGATACCTAAGATCATAGTTGAGTGTATTCGGATTGACATTACCTGCAACCATTCTGTTGGCAAAGGATTTCTTTTCCTTTTTAATCAATCCTTTCATTTCGATATTCTGGTCCTGCGTTTGTGCATAAAACTGTTGAGATACCAGAAAACCCAACATCAGGAGGTAAACTTTTTTCATAGATGAAAATATTATAGAATTCAAATATAAAAAAAACCTTTTAATCATTGATTAAAAGGCCTTTATAATATACAAAATAAATACTCTTTACAGTTCCAGAGCCGGTTCCAGAATTTTCTCCATTCTTTTCTTCACCATATCCACCGATCCTGAATAGTTATTTACCATTAAAGAAAATACTAATGTTTTCCCGGAATTGGTTTTCAAATATCCTGCTAATGTTTTTACTTTATTTAAAGTTCCTGTTTTAGCAAAAATCTGTCCGTTCCCCTCTCCAATAAACATTCTTTTCAATGTTCCGGATTGTCCGCCAATTGGAAGAGAAGTTAAATATGATCTGTAATATTTCTCATTCATCAAAGAAGTCAAGAATTTAACCTGAGAAATCGGAGTTACATTATTACTTCTTGAAAGCCCGCTTCCATCCATATAATTCAATCCAATCATATCAAAACCGGCATCTTTTAAATGATCTGTCACTACAATTCTACCTGATTCTGAGGTCTGATCTCCCATTTTTTGGAATCCTACTGTTCTTAATAAAGCTTCCGCCAATGAATTATCACTATGCTGGTTAGTATAGTATACAATATCACTTAAGGTTGGAGACTTGTAAGCTGAGATCATTTTTCTGCTCTCAGGTGCAGCGTCTGTCATTTTAGGAGTTACTTTTCCGGTAACAGGAATTCCGCTTTTCACCAGTGTTGTTCTGAATGAATTAGCCAGATAAGCCGGTGCATCAGGAATTTTTGTGGTTAAAATACCATCTCCTTCATACTTTTCAGCATAAACCATCTGATGGGCATATGGTGAAACATAGAAGAATTTCTTGTCTGTAGAGAAACCTCCTTTCTTTACGATCAGTTTTTCATTAGCCGGGTTAATTCCTCGGGTTGTCCCTGCAGGCAGATAGTAATTATTGTTTTCTAGCCATACAACATTTTCCGGAAGCATTGAAATATTGCCTTTGAAAAGCGCTGTCTGAATAATAATATCACCATTTACCTTTTTGATTCCCTCACGTGAAACCCCACCTATGAAATCTGAGATAATGTCTCTGTAAGATCCTGCTCCAGCCTTATTTGTTCCTAGAGACGGATCACCGCTTCCTACCACATAAAGATTTCCATTTAAAACTCCATTCTCATCAACAGTTCCTGAATACTCCAGCTGAGTCATCCAGCGATAGTTTTCACCTAAAAGGTTTAAAGCTGTTTCTGTAGTTAAAAGCTTTGTAGTAGAAGCCGGAACCAACGGAGTATTCTCATTGTACGAAGAAATTACTTTCTTCGTTTTCGGGTCATACACTACGAATCCCCATGTTGCATTTTTCAGCACGGGATCCGCCATCATTGTGTTTACATTAATATCTACAAGTTCTTTAGCAGACAACACAGTCTTCTCCACCATCGTACTGACAGGTGAGGGCAGATTTAAGCTGCTTTTCTGATTGTCATAATTTTGGGAGTAAAGAACAGTAGAAACGGTAGATTGAGCCATGAAAAAACCAGAAGCCAATACCGCTGCGCTTGAAATATATTTTCTGAAATTTACCATCTATCTTCTTTTTGTTCTATAGTTTGACGCTATAAAAAATGATAAGTTAAATCATTCAATTAAAGAGCCAAACACTTAATCAACGTCCAAAAGTAGAAATTATTGTTATATAACGGACCATAGCCGTCTTATAAAAGAGTGTAAAGTTTGTTAAAAATTGTTAAAAATCAACAAAAACGTCTTTTTTAATGCTTTGATAAGCAGTGATTTCATCGAATTCCTTCAAACTTATTAAAACCAATCCTTTAAACCTCTCATAGTTTTTCCCACGGGGTAATTTTAATAGAATTTGGAATTGATATAAATTATTAAGCCTTGCAATTTGTGCCCTTTCCGGACCTAAAATACAATCCTCAGGAAGATATTTTCGAAGAATTGAGCCTAAAAACTGAGAAGCACGGTCTACTTTATCATCTCTTCTGTGCTTCAGTTCAATCATAATTAACTTGGTAAACGGCGGATAATTAAATTTCTGGCGTTCTGTTAGGATATACTTATAGATCTTCGCAGGGTTATTCATTTTGATCAGCTGAAATACAGAATGATCAGGATTATAGGTCTGAATCAGGATTCTTCCTTTTCCGGAAACCCTCCCGGCTCTTCCGGAAACCTGTGTTATTAATTGATACGCTCTTTCCTCGGCTCTGAAATCCTGTACATATAATAAGGAATCAGCCTTAGGAATGGCTACCAATTCTATATGGTCAAAATCCAGCCCTTTGGAAATCATCTGTGTACCCACCACAATATCCGTTTCTCCATCCTCAATCTTTTCATACAGCTTTTCGTAGGCAAATTTCTTACGCATGGAGTCTACATCCATCCTATCCACTTCATTTTCAGGAAATATTTTGGAAACCTCCTCATGAATCTGCTCTACACCAACACCTCTTTCATTTAGTTTTTCAGAATTACACTTCGGGCAGGTTTTTGGTTTTGAGGCTCTTTGCCCACAGTAATGGCATTTCATTTCATTGGCAGCCTTGTGATAGGTCATTACCACATCACAATTGGAGCAATAATTAACGTAGCCACATGTTTCACACTCAACAACGTTAGCATAGCCCCGTCTGTTATGAAGAACGATTGCCTGATTTTTTTCATCAACCGTTTTCTTAATCTCATCAATCAGTCTTAAGGAAAAATTTCCGGACACTTTCTTGGATTCCTGAGCTTCCTTGAAATTGATAAGTTCATATTCCGGCAGATTAACATTCCCGAACCTTGCATCCAGAAAGATGTATTTCATCTTATCTTTTCTGGCTCTGTAATAGCTTTCAACGGATGGGGTTGCAGATCCGAGAATCACTCCCGCTTCATATAAACCTCCCAAAACCAAAGCAGCATCCTTCGCATTAAAATACGGGGAAACTTCTCTTGGCTTATAGGCAGAATCATGTTCTTCATCCACTACGATCAAGCCAAGATTCTGGTAGGGTAAGAATAGGGCATTTCTAGTTCCTACAAGGATACGAATGTCATTCTGCTTAACTCTTCTCCATACTTCTACCCTTTCAAAATCAGTTAATTTTTGATGATAGAAACCTAATTGCCTGCCATATTTTTTTTCTAATCTTTGGGTAATTTGCTTGGTTAACGAAATTTCAGGAAGCAGAAACAGAACATTTTGTCCGTTTCTAACGCATTCCTCTATTTTCTCTAAATAAATATGGGTTTTTCCGGATGATGTTACTCCATGAAGTAAAACATTCTTTTTTTCTTCAAAGGCTTCATCAATTTCGGATTTTGCTATTTTCTGTTGTTCAGAAAGTTCCTCAAGCTCTTCAATTTCTCCATCATAGCTTTCAATCCTGTCTTTCTGCATATGATATTCCTCTACAAGACCTTTGTCTGCCAATGCCTTGAAATGGGAACTTCCGAAGTAACCGTCTTCAAACAGCTCCGCCTTTTTAATATGAAGATCAGGCTTTTCAGTTTGTTTTTCCAAAATAAGAAGAAACAATTCTTTCTGCTTGGGGGCTTTATTTAGTTTTAAAAGAATTTCCGTAAGGTTCTGATTGTTCAGAACATCTCCGTTAACTTTCACATAGGCAACTTCTTTTGCCTTATACTTTTCAGCAATTTTCTCGTCGATCTCAATATACTGCAGATCAATAAGTGAATTGATGGTTTTAATAATTTCTTTCTTAGGAATAAATGCCTCGATATCTGTGAGATTCACCAGCTGTCTTACTTCCAACGCCTGAACCAGATACATTTCATTGACATCAAGGTTTTCAAAGTCAACAACAACTCCAGGCTTTAATTTTAAATAGGTTTCACTTTCAAGTTTCAGAGAAGATGGAAAAGCAAATCTGTAAATTTCCCCAAGATTACATAGATAATACTCGGAAAGCCAGTTCCAGAAGCTGATCTGCTCTTCGGGAAGTATTGGTTTATCATCCAAAATACTGATAACGTCTTTCGCCACAAAGTTCTCCGGCGCAAGATCATGAAGCTCGAAAACAATTCCCGTATAGATCTTTTTACCTCCAAACGGCACTAAAACCCGCATTCCTAACTGAATTTCAGACATTAATTCTTCCGGAACCCTGTAAGTAAAGGATCCTTTTAAATTCAGCGGTAAAACAATCTGAGTGTATTGCAAGGGAAATATTTAAGGTGTAAAATTAATTTTTTCTTGAGAGAACTGCAACTTTGATGAAATTCTTTCGTGTCATAAAAAATGTCTGTTTAAACTTCTGGTACTAGCCATGAGAAGTTAAAAAAGCAGTTCAGTAATTTCATACCACATGGCAGAGGTAAAAAATCCAACAATAATACTGACTCCGATGATAAGATTGGTCAGCTTTGTATTTAATCTGAACTGTTCTGCAATGATACTTGAAGTGACTAACGTAGGCATTGCTGCTTCAAACACGGTAATTTTTGCGACATCTCCTTTTATTCCGAATAATAATGCCATTCCTAAGACAATTGCCGGTGCCAAAATCAATTTATAAAGCATGGAAGCAGACATTTGCGGAATGAGTTTTTTCCAGCCGTTAAACTTCAATTGTAATCCTACTGAAAATAATGCCAACGGACTTACTGTGGCTGCAAGTTTATCAAAAAATGGCTCTGCAATAGTGAAATCTATGAATTGAGATAACACCAATGCCGAGATACATCCAATTAACGGTGGAAATGTGATCAGGCGTTTAAGAATAAATATTGCACTTACTTTTCCGGACTTACTTCCACCTTTTACAGCGGCAATAATTCCTAATGTTGAAAGGGCAAAGAACATGGTTTGGTCACAGATAATAGCGATGCTTAACAAACCCTCTCCATAAAAGGCGCTAATCAGGGGAAAACCGATGAATGACGTATTACTGTACCCACTCGCCAGCTCCAAGGTACTTCTGGAGCGCCTTGAATAGCCCCGGCTTTTACTATAAAACATCATATAGATGAAGCAAAATACAGAGATTAAAAAAGTGGCTGCAATCGGAAAAAGCATCTCCGTTGTCCATTGTACTTTTGGCAGATATTTAAAAGAAACTGCGGGTAGAGCAAGATAAAGAATCCAGGTATTGATCCCCTTATGGGCATCCGGGTGGATAGATTTTGTTGCTTTGAATACCATTCCTGCAATAATGCACACTGCAATCAGAACAAAATTTACCATAACTGTAAAAATATGGTGCAAATTTACGGCTGATTTTTGAGTTGGGAATGGAAAAATTCTATTTTTTTGAACAGACTGTTTGCTAAAAAGAATAAGATTTATTGTAGAGCAGATTCTTGCAGATTCTGCAGATTTAATTATTCAATCAAAGCATCTATCAGGCTCATGACTTCTACTTTATCAAAGGATTTGGAAAGAGTGATTCTCTTTGAAGTGTTGGGTAACAGATCAAAAAAGTTATCACTGAAATGAGTGTCTCCTATCAGGTAAACATCTTTTGCCAAAACATCTGTAGAGACTTCAATTTCTGTCGGGGATATTTTTTTGATGGTGAGATTAGGTTTTGAAAGTTTTAAATCCTTGGGTTTTACAAGAAAGAAAAGTTTCTCTAACTTGGTTGAATCATTGTTTGAGGTGATTTTTAGAAAAGCTTTCGACAAGTCAAATTGGGAAAGTTCAGATTTATTAATGCTAAAAATATTCTCACTGATATTCCCATCAATTTTTTTCATCTTATTGGATTTCCAAATTTGTCTTCCCTCAAAATCTACCAACTCAAATTTTGCATTTATCGTTATCTCTTTTAATAAATCATTGATTATAAAAATATCATAAGTCTTATCTTTCTCTGCCATTGAAAGCAATACAGGTTCAAAACTTCTTTTTACCTGATAGTGAAAGGCTTTCCAGTTTCCTAAATAATCTATGGAAGACCATGAAACTACGGGCCAGCAATCATTAAGCTGCCAATATAAGGTACCCATATTGTAAGGTTTTGCACGTCGGTGAGCCTCCATTGCTATTTGCATTCCTCTTGCCTGTAGGAGTTGTGAAACATAGTTATACTTCACAAAGTCTGTCGGAATTTTATAGTCCCGTTTCATGTATTCATTGATAATTTCCCAACCTCTTGCATGTTTTTCGTGAGCCTTAATGGTAGAATTCTGTAGGTTTAGATCCGGAACACCTGAAAACATTGTTTTAGAAGTTCCCAGTGTAGGCATTCCCTGAAAACCGTATTCAGACATAAAACGGCCTACTTTTTCATTGTAAATTTCAAAGGGCTGTTCTCCCCACCAAACTCCCCAATAATGAGAATCTCCCTCTGTAAGGCTCTTTTTGTGTCCCCACCCTATGGATGGTGAGCTTGGCCAATAGATATTTTTATCTGGTGTAAGGTTTTCTTTTAATGTATTGGGGATCACTTCATGAAACAGTTTTTTATAATCTTTCCAGACCTGTAATGAGTCATTTTTTGAATATTTAAACTGCTTTTGATATCCCCAGTTGACAATGGCTTCATCAATTTCATTATTTCCACACCATAAGGCTATGGACGGATGATTCTGGAGTCTGTTGACCTGATCTTTTACTTCTTCTTTTACGTTATTCAGAAATTGTTCATCTGCGGGATAGAAACTGCCTGCAAACATAAAGTCCTGCCACACCAGGATTCCGTTTTCGTCGCAAGCTTTATAAAATTCTTCGTCTTCGTATATTCCGCCACCCCAGATTCGGATCATATTCATATTGGCTTCTTTTGCAGCCTTAATCAGTCTCTGGTATTTTTCTTTTGTGATTCTTGGTGAGAAACTATCGGCAGGAATCCAATTAGTTCCTTTGATGTATAAAGGATTTCCGTTTACCTTAAAATAAAACGTTTTTCCTTTTTCATCCTTTTCCTGAATAAGTTCAACATTTTTCAAACCATAGGTAACATTGATATCACGAATAAACTTCCCTCCTTTTTTATATAGTGTGATCTTCGTAGTATATCGATCGGGTTCCCCCCTTCCGTTAGGCTGCCATATTTTTGGGTCCTTAATCTTATAAGGAAGTACGATGGTATTTGAGCCTTTTTTAAGATGAAAACGATGCATTCCTCTATTCAGGTTGAACCGTGTAAAGTATTCTCCATCTTCATCAGCAAAGACTTTCATATTAAAAGAAACCTCAGCTAAAGTATCTGTCAGTTTTTTCTGTTGAACCTGAACATTATTAACCTTTGCATTATTCCAAAATTCCAGCCTTACGTCTTTCCATATTCCGGCAGTAACGAGTCTTGGACCCCAGTCCCACCCGAACTGATATTGTGCTTTTCGTACAAAGCTTCTTGGTGTTTCCGGCATGGTAAACGGAACTTTTTTTGCCAGTTCTTTTCCTGTATTGATGGCTGATTTAAACCTGACCTCCACTATATTATCACCTATTTTCAGATTCTGTTTCACCGGAATTTCCCACGTTCTGAACATATTATCTGTTTTCCTCAGTAATTTTCCGTTAAGGTAAATTTCGGAAAATGTATCTAATCCGTTAAAAACAAGATCAATATTACTGTATTCCAATTCTTTTGAGGAAACTTTAAAGCTAGTTTGATAATCCCAGTCTTCATCCTCTATCCATTGTACTTTCTTTTCATTTTCATCCTTGAAAGGATCCGGAATGAGTTTATTAGTCATCAGATCCAGATGAACTGTTCCGGGTACTTTTGCAGGCAGCCATTGTTTATCTTTGGTATTTTTGAACTGCCATTTCTCAGAAGATAAATTCCTTTCAGAAAACTGTGCAAAAAGGATATTCTGAATGAAAAGGAAAGCAATAAGGAGAGATTTATTCATGAATGGTTTTTTAGAGTGTACTGGAGTGCAGTTTGTTTAAATGAATAAAAAATTACTACCATTCCTTACTCAATTAATATCAAACAATTTCATTTAAAACTTTTTGTTTAGGATACCCTAAACAAAAAGCTCTGGCTTTATTTATTTTTCAGGGTTACCACCTCATCAGCATTGGCAAATGCTCCACCATCAGTGATGGCTGAAGAATGGAAATACTCTGCCTTTGTATAAGCTCGTATATCTTCAATATTTGAGGAACGAAGGCCTCCACCTACAAGAATTTCCAGTCTTCCATCTGCAAGTTCTACCAGCTTTTTCAGATTTTCCTTTCCTTCAGAAACGTTAGGTTTTTGACCTGAAGTAAGAATGGTAGTAAAGCCACATTCAATTACTTTTTCCAAAGAACTATCTAAACCTTTAGCTCTGTCGAAAGCACGATGGAACGTACAAGGAAGTGGCGATGCCAGTTCTACCAGAATCTTATTCTGTTCGCGGTTTACCTCATCATCTTCATCCAGAATACCGAATACAAAGCCGTCTACATTTAATGACTTCAGGGAAATTAAATCAGTTTTCATCTGCTCAAATTCGGCATCGGAATAGGTAAAATCACCTCCTCGTGGACGGATCATCACGAAAATGGGGATGTTTATTTTCTCCCGAAGTTTTTTTGTTGTTTCAAAATTAGGAGTTGTACCTCCTTCGCTTAATCCGTCACACAATTCTATTCTGTCTGCTCCGCTTTCAAAGGCAATGATTGCTGATTCCGGATTGAAGCATGCTATTTCTATTTTTGACATTTTATTGTTTTTAATTAATTAGGTTCTTCCTGCAATACATCTGCAATCAGAAAGGAACCGTTTTCCTTTACTACTTTTACAACAGAGTAATAGTGAGCTTTAAAACCATCATCTCTCAATACTACATTGAAGACATATTCATCCTTTGAAGATGATTTTAAATCACAATTTTCAACTTCAATATTGATCCAATCCTGCGAAGAAATAAGAAATCCTATACCAATTCCTGCTTTTTTTGTATCAAACTTAGATTTCCATTTATCATCGAATTCTTTTTCTGTAAGGCTTCCGTCTACATCCATATCTACATTCATTGCATCGGTCTTATATTCATAGTAATCCTTGGTTGTTATTTTCTGCATTTCCTTATCCAGATTACCAAGATCAGTCTTAAAATAGCTCACCACATTTTTTTTCAGCCACTGTTGTGCTTCCTGAGATTCATTTACAGGAGTCTCTGCTTCAGTCTTTTCAACAACATTTTCCTTTATCTGAGGTTCTGTTTGTACGTTTGTCTCTTTCTTTTCTTCCTTGCATCCTAACATTAAAAATAGGGAAGCTATCATTATTCTTTTCATATTCTTTCTGTCTATTTATATTTTGCTAAGCTATTTAGTGTAAAATTATGGAATTAAACAAAGGCCGCGAGTTGATACCATATGTATCATTACATCTCAAAGTATCGGTATTCAATTTTATCAAAGATAAAATCGTTGTGCATTTGCCTAAAACCAATATATTAATTAAGTTATTTTAAAGCAAATTCAGGTTTTTCAAGGCGGTTTCCTTTTTGATCATATACCGCAAAGTTGAATCCATCCTGAATACAGTAAGATCCATATTCACCATTCTTGTTGATGGCAATAAAGCCTACCTGAATATCTTTTAAATTTTTATTTCTTCTCTGATTAATCTTTACAATTCTGTCTACTGCTTCTTTGCAGGCTTCCTGTGGACTTCTCCCTTGTCTCATCAATTCTACCACCAGATGGGTTCCTACTGTTCTAATGACCTCTTCACCGTGACCAGTTGCCGTTGCAGCCCCTACCTCATTATCTACAAACAAACCTGCACCAATGATTGGGGAATCTCCCACTCTGCCATGCATTTTAAACGCCATTCCACTGGTGGTACAAGCACCGGAAAGGTTTCCTTGGGCATCCAATGCGATCATTCCTATGGTATCGTGATTTTCAATATTGGCAATGGGTTTATATTTACTTGTTTTCAGCCACTCTTTCCATTCTTTTTCTGATTCGGGAGTGAGAAGATTTTCTTTTTTAAAGCCTTGTGAAAGGGCAAACTGCAATGCTCCATCACCTACCAGCATTACGTGAGGTGTTTTTTCCATTACCGCTCTGGCAACAGAAATTGGATTTTTAATGTTTTCCAGACATGCCACAGAACCGATATTATAGTTTTCATCCATGATACAGGCATCCAGCGTAACTCTTCCATCTCTATCCGGACGTCCGCCATAGCCTACACTTCTTTCTTTGGGATCCAGCTCTACCAGACGGACACCTATTTCCACGGCATCCAGGGCTTTTCCTCCCTTTCCAAGAATTGTCCAGGCTTCTTCGTTTGCTTTTAACCCGAAATTCCAGGTAGAAAGAACAATGGGTTTATTGATGGCTTTATTGTTTTGAGGTAATTTTGCAGCCATTAAGTCTAACGGATTTACAGCAAGCGCTGCTGTTGCAATTCCCAGCTTTTTGATAAAACTTCTTCGGTTATTGTTCATTGTATTTCAAATTATATAATACCTAGCAAATATCTTAAAAAAAGTTCAATGAAAGCCACAAGACTACTTAACCGGCATGTATATATTATTTTTATTTATCTTTACGACTGTAATGGACCCATTTAAAACTTTCAGAAATATTGTTTTCTTTCAGGAATTATCTGATGAGGAGATTAATATTTTGGTGAGTATCAGTACTCCAAAACTTCTTCGTAAAAAGGAAAAACTAGTGGCTCCTGGACAGTCTTTTAACCATTTGTTTATTCTTTCCAATGGTTTACTAAGATGCTTTTTTGATGATGAGAATGGTATTGAGACGAATCTTTTTTTACCTTCGGAAAAGGAAGCCGTTATTATGGAAAGCCCAGAATCTTATTCGGGAGAAATTGAACGAAAATATACTATAGAAGCTGTTATTGAAAGTCAGATTTTTTTATTTAACAAGAGTGAATTTGAAGAAATGGCTTTTCAGCACAGAGGCATTTATAATATCTACCTGAAGTCTTTGAAACAGATTATCAGTATTTTAAAATTTCGTACTGAGCAGTTCTGCTCTACTTCTCCGCACTCCAGATATGAAGAGTTTCTGGAAAGCCGCCCATTCACTTCTCAAAATGCCAACAGAAAGTATATTGCTAATTTTCTGGGCATTACTCCCAACTCTCTTTCACGCATGACTGCACGCATTCATAGAAAAAGGAACGAAAGAAAAAAATAACTTAGGAATACTTTTTCTCACTTTATTCATTCTATTTTTGCTTACTCAAAATACTGTTACACAATTTATTAAAAGCAAAATGAGAAGAATATCATTCACTAAACATTATCTATTATAGAATTATCTTTAAACTAAGGTAGCTACCCTATTATGGTGTAGTTACAACCTTGTTTAACATTTCATTATTACCTTATACAATTATATTATGCAAAGAATATCCTTACTTCTCTGCCTGTTATTATCATGCAATTTTGTTCAAGCATCAACAGGTCATGTAGAAGACAATATAGCAAATGCCGCTTCATGGTTCATTTTACTTGTTTTACCAATCGCCGGCATCTATCTTTTCTGGAAAGTTCACATCTATCCTGAAAAGGTTGCTGAGGAAAAGAACCATCCTCAGCTGAAAGCCATAAAAAGCATGTGCCTCCTTTCCCTAATTTTTGGAGGCCTTTTATGGCCGGTTGCCTTAATCTGGGCCAACTATGATTATGGTAATCAAAATGATCAGAAAAAAGACACAGATCACACTGAAGAAGAACGTAACACAATTGAAAATCAAACCCAATGCTAGAATTACTTGTTGCCATATATGCCGGAATCTGCTGGCTGCTTATCAAAAAATTTAAACTTATTCCCTGGACATTTACTACTCAGGTTGTGGTATACTCTCTTCCTATTTTCGGGAGTATTGCTTTAATTCTGAGTCTTAATTACTACTGCCCCATTACTTCTGATGTAAAGGTGGGAAACAGAAGTGTTGACATCACTACCCAGGCTTTGGGAAAGGTAAAAAAGGTATATGTAAATACCAATCAGGAGGTAAAGAAAGGAGATACATTATTTGTTCTGGACAGAGAACCTTATGTACAGGAGATTAAATCTCTGGAGGCGAAACTCAGCAATATGAAAGCTACTGTAAATTCCTATAACACAGATATTTCAGCCTCCAGAAAAAATATAGCGGGATTGCAGTCTCAACTGGATCTTGCCAATAAAAGGGTTGCCCAGTATCAGGAATTGGTAGAGGCAGGTGCTGCAAACAAGTTCGATCTGGAGCAGGCGATTACCAATGTACGTGATCTTCAGTCCCGAATCAGTGCGGCACAATCACAGCAACAATCTTTGGAAACAAAATCCAATGCTTCCTATGGTGGAGAAAATTCATCTGTTTCTGAGATTCAGGCGAAACTGGATCAGGCGAAATGGAATCTTTCCCAAACGGTTGTTCTGGCGCCTACAGATGGTATTATTCCCAATGTTCAGTTGAATGAGGGGGCTATCATGGCTCCATTTAAGTCGGCCTTTGTTTTAATTCAAAAGCAGCAATCTGTTATTGGGTTCTTTGCCCAAAATGAGCTTGAATCTGTAAAAAATGGAAATGAGGTTGAACTTGCTCTTAAAACAGAACCCGGAAAGGTTGTAAAAGCCAAGCTTGAATATGTTATTGATGCCACCAGCCAAGGTATTATGAACAACGCAGGAGGAATGCTGGGCGGAAACGGATCTACCGCAGGACTTCCGGACACAGCCAGACAACTCCCTGAAACGGATGGAAAACTTATTGCCAAGTTTGTATTGGTAGATGAACAAAAACAACTTACTGTTGGGGCAAGAGGTACAGCCGTGATCTATTCTGATCACATCAAGCCACTTCATCTTATCCGAAAGGTAATGGTGCGCATTAGCAGTAAAATAAACTTCCTGATCCCTAAACTTCACTAAGATGTATAAAAAATTAATTGTACTGGGAGTTCTTTCTTTAAGCCTAAGTTCTTGTATTGGATACAAGGAACCTACGAAAGAAAATATGGATCAGCTCAAAGAAAAAAGCGAAATTGTTTCTCATCTTCAAATTCCTGATGACTGGATCTTTGACCGAAAAACTGATGCCGACTCATTTTCTTATGAATGGATCACAGATCTTAAGGACCAGCAACTGGAAGCCCTGATTAATGAGGGAATGCAATACAATGCTGATATTATTATCGCCAGAGAAAAGCTCAATCAGGTGGAACTGGCTATGGAAATTGCAGGAAGTGATCTGTACCCAAGTGTAAGTGCTGTTGCCAATACCTCCAATAATCTGGTGAGTGAAACCCAGCTTCGTCGTCTTGCATTGAAAGCTAGCTGGGAAATAGATCTGTGGGGTAAAAATAAGTCTTCACAAATGGCAAGTACAAGCAATTATTTTTCGGCAAAGCATCAAAATATCCTGCTGCATCAATCTATTGCGGGCATGATTGCAAAGGCTTATTTTTTAAATATTGCAGGAAATATTCAGGAAGATAAGATTGAAAGTTATATTCAGAAGTCTAAGGATCTGGAAAAGCTGTACACCCTCCAAAAAAAGGTGGGAACGGCTAATGCATTGGATATTTCTAATATATCTGCGGAAATTATTTCTCTGGAAGAATACCTCGAAAAGGTTAAAAACGCGAATATCCAGTCCAGAAGATCTCTTGAATTGCTTACAGGAAAATATCCTGAGGGAAAGCTAATGACACAGAGTTTTTTTAATCCTGTAAACAATGATATCCCTGAATCTTTTCCGTTACAGCTTCTAGAAAACAGATCAGATATACAGGCCAGTCATTTTCAAATAGAAAAAGCTTTTTATGAGGTACAGCAGGCCAAAGCGGCAAGACTGCCTTCCATTAGCATAAGTTCTTCTTTAGGAACCGCCGGAAGTAATGTGGAATCTCTCAATTCTTTATTTTCCAATCCGTTATTAAAGGTAGGTAGTGGATTGGTTTCTCCTTTATTCAACAATGGGAAACTGAAAAAGAATGTAGAAATAAAGGATTCTCAGCAAAAACAGATCGTAGAAGAGTATTCAAAAACGGTACTGAATGCTTTAAATGAAGTGGAATCATCTTTAGCCAATCTACACTCCATTGAAAAACAATCCTCCTATAACACAAAGGCGATCAATGAATTGAAAAACAATATTAGTCTCACTCAAAAACAAATAAAGGTGGGTGCTAACAATAGTTTTGTACTGATCCGAAAGCAAAGGGATCTTCTTAAAAATGAGATGAACCTGATTAATCTGGATCTTCAGTACAGAATAGAACGCATTAATCTTTATATGGCCCTGGGAGCTGAGCACTTCATATCTTCATAATTTTATACAAAAAAAAGACTACGGATTATTATTCGTAGTCTTTTTTATTTGGGCTAAAACCCTCCTCCAATTTTTCAATCTGAATTTCTACAATACAAAATTGTTATATGGAAATGGTTCTTTAATTATTTCTTGTTTAAAGTATCAATGAGGTAATTGATCCCTGAAGTATCCGTATACCCAGGTTCCGGCTATAGCACTCAACAGGGTAACAGACACTGCGAGAGCTCCTGTTCCAATCTGAGCAAAGAGAGGTCCGGGACAGGCTCCTGTAATAGCCCAGCCAAAACCGAAAATTAATCCACCGTAAATCTGTCCTTTATTGAATTTTTTCGGAGCTAAGGTAATGGGTTCTCCATATATTGTTTTGATATTGAATTTCTTAATCAAAAACACTGAAATCATTCCCACCACCACGGCACTTCCGATGATTCCGTACATATGAAAAGACTGCAGGCGGAACATCTCCTGAATTCGGAACCAACTAATCACTTCAGCTTTTACGAAAATAATTCCGAATATAATTCCTGCTGCAAGGTATTTCAAATTATGATACCATTTATGCTGAAGACCGCCTTCGTTTACACAAGAAGTATCTTGAACGTCATGTTCTTTTTCTTTTATCATTTCTTTCATTCAGTTTAAAATTAGATTTATAGGGAAAGTATCATGGGCAGGATAATATTGGCCATTAGAAAACCTCCTATCATAAAACATACAGTTGCCACCAAAGATGGCCATTGAAAGTTAGAAAGTCCCATAATGGCATGCCCACTGGTACATCCACCTGCATATCGTGTTCCGAAACCCACCAAAAATCCGCCTACAACCATCATTATAAAGCCTCTCAGTGTAAAAACACTTTGAAAATTCATCAGCTGAACCGGAACAAGATTACTGTAATCTGTAATTCCATAGCCTGCCAATTCTGTTTTCAGATTAGGATTAACCATAATTTCAGTTGGATTGAGCATAAAGTTGGCGGCAATCATTCCACCGAAGAAAATTCCCAATACGAAAAATAGGTTCCATGTTTCTTTTTTCCAGTCATATTTAAAAAAATTGACATTAGCCGGTACACAGGCAGCGCAGATATGCCTTAGTGAAGAACTTATTCCAAAGGATTTATTTCCCATAATAAGTAAGGCGGGGACAGTTAACCCGATCAAAGGGCCTGCAATATACCATGGCCATGGTTCTTTTATCATCTCCAACATATATTCTTTTTTAATCTAATTTATTTTAAAATTTTAGTCTGACATACAAAATCACTTTTTTTAATCTGTGTAGAGGCAATGGCTTTAAAACCACCCTCAATTTCCGTGAAATTTCTGTACCCTCTTGCCTGAAGAATACTTGCAGCCATTGTGCTTCTGTAACCGCTTCCACAATGCATGTAAAAATGTTCTTCCGGATCTAAAGTATGAATCCACTCATTGATATAGGCTAAAGGCTTACTGTAGGCTTCATGAATGTGTTCCGCATTGTATTCACTTTCTCTTCTTATATCAATGATTTTTGCGTTTTTTCCTTTAATCTCCTTTTCAAATTGTCCGGCAGAAATACGAGGGACATGATCTATTTCTTTTCCACTTTTTTTCCATGCATCAAAGCCTCCATCCAAATATCCTAAAACCTGATCAAACCCTACTCTGCTTAATCTGGTTACTGTTTCTTCCTCATCTCCTGTTTCTGTCACCAGCAGAATAGGCTGATTCACATCTGCAATTAAAGCACCTACCCAAGGGGCAAAGTCACCATCCAATCCTATATTTACTGATTGCGGAATGAAATCCTGAACAAATGTACTGCTGTTTCTCACATCCAGAACTAAAGCTCCGGAAGCTTCTGCTATTTCCTCAAACTGTTCAGGAGCAAGAGGCTGCAATCCTTGTGACAAAACCTCATCAAAGCTGTGATAGCCTTTTTTGTTCATCATCACATTCATTCCAAAATAGGCCGGTGGTGGTAAAAGTCCATCTGTTACTTCTTTGATGAAGCTTTTTTTATTTTTTTGATTCAGGACATAATTGGTTTTCTTTTGATTTCCAAGAGTATCCATAGTTTCTTTCTGCATATTTTTCCCACAGGCAGAACCTGCTCCATGAGCGGGATACACCATAATATCATCTGCTAAGGGTAGAATTTTTTTGTATAGGCTTTCATATAGTAATCCTGCAAGCTCATCCTGTGTCATATCTGTGGCTTTCTGAGCAAGATCTGGACGTCCTACATCTCCCAAAAATAAGGTATCTCCACTGAACAGAGCTTTTTCTTTTCCATGTTCATCCATCAACAAATAGCAGGAACTTTCCAACGTATGTCCCGGTGTATGAAGAACCTTAATTTTAATTTTCCCCACTTCAAATATCTGATGATCTTCAGCGATGATAGCCTCAAAGTCAGGCTTCGCAGTCGGTCCATAGACAACTGGAGCGTTTGTTTTTTTGCTTAAATCAACGTGTCCACTTACAAAATCAGCATGAAAATGGGTTTCAAAAATATATTTTAATTGTACTCCGTCTTTTTTCAGCTTTTCTATGTAGGGTTTTGTTTCACGTAAGGGATCAATGATCGCAGCTTCTCCATTTGAAATAATATAGTAAGCACCCTGAGCCAAACAACCTGTATAAATCTGTTCTATTTTCATTTTTAAATATTTTGATTCTGTTATCTGATACAAATCTCCTGTTTTTCATTTTCAGCCACAGTTACTTTTGTTACATAACTGTTTTTAAATGATTAATATATGATAGATTTCCTTTGTAATAATGTAAATGCCCATTACCAAGATAAACCACCCGAATGCAGGCTTGAGCTTTTTACCATCTATTCTTTTTGATAGATGTATACCAATAACAATTCCTATTACAGCAATAAAAGTAATGGACATCAATAATTTCCAATCTATTACAGAATGATTTATAGAGGAAGCAAAGCCAATCAGCGAGTTTAGGGAAATAATCACCAGAGAAGTTCCTATGGCTGTTTTCATCGGAACTTTCAAAAGATTAACGAGAGCGGGAATAATCATAAATCCTCCGCCGGCTCCCACCAATCCTGTTACAATCCCAACAACAGTTCCCTCTCCTGCTGCTGACAAAGAATTTTTATCTGAATGATTTTCCGGTGAAACAGTAGAAGAATTGTTTCTGATCATTTTGTAGGAAGCAAGGATCATCAAACCTGCAAAAATCAGAAGCAAGAAAATATTTTTAGTGATAAGAAAACTCTTTATCTGAATGAGTTCATCAGGAATCAGGGGAAGCAAATAGGTTCTGGTAATAAAAATTGAAGTAATGGACGGTATTCCAAATATCAATGACATTTTAAGATCCACCAATCCTTTTTTTAAATACGAAAATGATCCTACCACACTACTTACTCCTACTATAAAAAGAGAATATTCCGTTGCCAGCAAAGCATCTATACCAAAGAGATAAACCAATACCGGAACGATGAGAATACTTCCGCCTCCACCAATTAATCCTAAAGAAATCCCTATTAAAACTGATGCTGTATACCCTATAATTTCCATTGTAATCTTTTCTTTCTGAGTACAAAAATGGAATTGTTTGGAGGGATATACAGCTACTTTTGTTACATAAGGGTGCTTTTAAACACAAATTGTTTCACGTTTAGATTGTTTAGAAACTTCAAAATGAACCACCCCGTCAAATCTTTGATTTGCCACCCCTCTAGCGGAGGGGAATATGGTCGTTTACAACTGATGGAGAGTTTCCAGAAGAATAATTTTGTTTCTTCCGAGCTTCACCTTTCCTTCGTCTTCAAGTTGTTTCAGGAGTCTGGAAACTACTACTCTGGCGGTTCCCAGTTCATTGGCAAGCTGCTCATGGGTAGTATTGATGGTATTTGTACCGGTAATTTCTGCCTTTTTATGAAGAAGATTCAGTAATCTTTCATCTACTTTCTTAAAGGCAATGGCATTGATGATATCCAGTAATTCTTCAAAACGTTTGTGATAAAGCCTGAAAATATAATCCAGCCATTCCGGATATTCCTTGATGAATAAAGAAACCTTATCTACGGGAAGAAAAAGAATCTCTGCGTCTTCTTCTATCTCTGCTTTTACAATACTTTTTTCATTGTGCATTCCGCCCAGAAAAGACATAATGCAACTTTCTCCTGCCTTGATGTAGTAGAGCAGGATTTCACGCCCGTCTTCTTCAGTTCTGATCACCTTCAACATTCCTTTCATTACGATAGGAATAGAGCGTATGGAAGCATTTTCGTCTAAAATAATATCTCCCTGATTGTAATTTTTAGTAATCCCGTTCTGGTATAATTTTTCAACCAATTCCGGTGATGATGAAAACTCTGAGGAAAGTATCGTGTCTTGCATCTTGTAAAATTCAATAGTTGCTAATTTACGCCAATTTCATCAACAAACAGCCATGCTTTTGAATCAGCACCAGGGTTTCCTGCCGGAATAATTCCAGCATTTTCTATTCTCAGCTTCATATATCTTGAGCTTTGCTGGCCAACATTCAATTTAATTTTCCCATTGGCATTTTCAATTTTCGCCTTTCCTATTTCCTTGATGAGTTTAAAGTTTTTATTGTCATCAGAGACGAAAATCTGGGCAGATTTTGCAAGGTGGATCCAGCTTCCTTTATTTTGCAATGTATTAAAATAAACCTCTGAAAAATCCGTCTTCTGTCCGAAATCTATTGTTGCCGCCACATCTTTTCCCATAAAGCCCAACCATGTTTTGCCCAGCTGCTTTGGGTTGCCAATAATTCCGTCTACAAGGGTAAAGGCGCCCCCAAAAGAATAATTTTCGCTTGGTAGCTGTTCAAGAGTAATATTTTTTCCTGTTGCTTTTGAAATGATAAATTGCTGTGAAGAGACAGCGCTTTTAAGCTTCCCATCTTCAAAATAAGCAGATTTTATAGTTAAAGAACCAGGTATTGAAACAGGACCCTGATACGTTTTAGAATGTATTGTGGGAGTAGTTCCATCCAGAGTATATCTTATTCCATTTGAATTTTGTGAGGTTGAAAGTTCATAGGCAATACCTTTATTGGCAGAAATTACCTTTCCTGAAATATTGTAAATGCTTTTGGCATAATTTACATTCATTTTGTCCAAAACCTTAAACTGGTGTATCACTCTGCTTTCAAATTCTTTATAATTCTTAGGATCCGAAGTTCCCCATCCTACTTCCGAAAGCGCCATCAATCTAGGAAAAATCATATACTGAACCTGCTTGAAATCCAGAATGTATTCTGTCCATAGATTGGCCTGAACCCCCAAAATATACTTTGCCTGCTCCGCATTCAATTCATCAGGAATCGGATTATAGGAATAAACTTTTTCCAGTGGTGTAAAACCTCCAAAAGCATTGGGTTCTGTCTGCGGATCTCCCTGATAATGGTCAAAATAACAATATGCTCCGGGCGTCATTACAGCAAAATGCTTTGACTTTGCGGCTTCAATACCTCCGTTTACTCCTGTCCAGCTCATAACCGCTGCATTAGGAGCCAATCCTCCCTCTAAAATTTCGTCCCAGCCAATAATCTTTCGACCTTTACTGTTGACATATTTTTCAATTCTTTGGATAAAATAACTTTGCAACCCATGTTCATCCTTCAAATTATTTTTTTTGATAAGTTCCTGGCAATGGGCGCATTCTTTCCATCGTGTTTTAGGGCATTCATCTCCGCCAATGTGAATATATTGTGATGGAAATAGCTGAATAACCTCATCCAAAACGTTTTCCAAAAACTTAAATGTTTCATCTTTAGGGCAAAATACATCGTCAAAAACGCCCCATTTTGTGGCTGCCTCAAAAGGTCCTTTGGTACATGCCAGCTCCGGATAAGCTGATAATGCAGCCAAGGCATGCCCAGGCATTTCAATTTCAGGAACAATCGTTATGTGTCTTTCCTGAGCATATTTCACTACATCTTTTATTTGCTCCTGAGTATAAAAGTATGGTCCATAAGGCTTTCCGTCAAAAGTATTATCAACGTAAGCACCAATCATGGATTCCTTACGTTTTGAACCGATTTGTGTTAACTTTGGATATTTTTTAATTTCAATTCTCCAGCCTTGATCATCTGTTAAATGCCAGTGAAAGGTATTCATTTTGTACATCGCCAGATAATCGATGTATTGCTTTACCTCATCAACGGTAAAAAAATGACGGCAAACGTCCAGATGCATTCCCCGCCAAGCAAACTTGGGTTGGTCCTCAATCTTCATGGCCGGAATTTTCTTTTCAGTCTGATAATTTTCAAATAACTGAATCAGGGTTTGAATCGCCAGAAAATATCCTTGCTGAGTATAGGATTGAATGAGAATTCGTTTGGGTAAAATCTCTATACTATAAGATTCTTCCTTTCCTGCAGAGGCTTTTGGCCACTGAGAATAAACCAATTGGGCATCTGATTTTTTAGAGTCTTTCAATGTTATCATAGAACCCATACGCTTTCTGAAATAATCTGTTTCTTTTTTAGGCAAATCATTGCTCATATTCAACACTTCGGAAAGAATAAAACTCCCCTCTTTTATCTCAACATTTTGAGGATAAGGGATCAGGTTCAATTTATTTTGTGAAAAAACAAGACTTGAAGTCATTATAAAAAATGCTAAAAAAATACGAGTCATTGGATTGGGTTAACGGTATAGCTAATATACTTATTTTCTAAAACTTTTGAATAATTAAATGGTCGAGAAGTTTATTTTAAAACTTATAATTGTAGGAATGTTTCCATTTAAAACTCAGTAAACACTAATATTATAAGTAACTACAAATCAAAATTTTGAATTAAAAAAAAGATAATTATTTAAATTTATAAAATTTTATGGTTTATTTTTTGATAGCATACGTCACTTAAAAGATTAAACATCTAAATTTGTAAAAAAATACAATGAGAAAAAGCATTTTTATAGCAGCAGGATTATTATTTTCAATATCTACTCAGGCTCAGCTTCTTGATATCATCAAGTCTACGGTTAAGGATAAAACAGGTATTGACCTTAATACGCCGCCAGCTACTAAAGGTTCCACAACAACGAGTACGAATACGAATACAACAACTGCTACACCTATTAAAAGTTCTACGGCCAACCTTGGAAATCTTACATCAACCCAAATCTCTTCGGGATTAAAGGAAGCCTTGAGTATTGGGGTAACGGATGGAGTGAAAAAACTGGCTTTAAATGACGGTTTTCTAAAAAATGAAGCGGTAAAAATCTTAATGCCTGAAAAACTGAGAAAGGTTGATACTACGCTACGTTCCCTTGGTATGGGAAGCCTTGCAGATGAAGGAGTAAAGTTGCTTAACAGAGCTGCTGAGGATGCAGTAACGGAAGCGGCTCCTATTTTCACCAATGCGATCACCTCTATGACCATTACAGATGCTAAGAATATCTTATTGGGAACGGATAATGCTGCTACCAACTATTTAAAAGGCAAAACACAAAGTCAGTTATTTACAGCTTTCCAGCCCAAAGTAAAAGCTTCACTAGGAAAAGTAGGTGCAGATACTGTTTGGAAAAACCTTATTTCAAAATATAATACATTTACAGGACAATCTGTAACAACAGACCTTAATGAGTATGTTACCACTGAAACCATCAATGGGGTTTTCAAAATGGTAGCTGATAAGGAAAGCGGAATCAGAAATACTCCGGCTATGAGAACTACCAGCATATTGCAGAAGGTTTTCGGGGCACAGGATAATAAATAAGAATTAGAAGTTAGATATTTGAGGTTACAAATTAGATTGATAATAACCGCTGTATCTTAATGGATAAAATAAAAGACTGCTTCATAACTGAGACAGTCTTTATTTTTTGTGTTTCGGCTTCCTCTGTCATGTAAAGGAATACATATCCCCACAAAAAACAATCTTGTACAATAAAAAAACCTCGCTGTGGGCAAGGTTTTGTATTTTACTTATAGCTGCATTTCAGGAACTTCGCCATCAATGATCAGATCTGCTTCTGTAGCTTTGATAATGTCTTCTACTGAAACACCCGGTGCTCTTTCCACCAGTTTGAATCCGTTCGGGGTGATGTCCAATACGGCTAATTCCGTAACCACTCTTTTTACACAATTTACTCCTGTTAAGGGCAGTGTACATTTTTTAAGAATCTTGCTCTCTCCTGCTTTGTTTACGTGCATCATTGCTACGATAATATTTTCTGCAGAAGCCACCAAATCCATTGCTCCTCCCATTCCTTTTACCATTTTTCCCGGAATTTTCCAGTTGGCAATATCTCCGTTCTCTGAAACTTCCATCGCTCCAAGAATGGTAAGGTCAACTTTTTGTCCGCGAATCATTCCGAAACTAAAAGCTGAATCGAAGAATGAACCACCCGGCAAAATAGTGATGGTTTGTTTTCCGGCATTGATGATGTCTGCATCTTCTTCACCTTCAAAAGGGAAAGGCCCCATTCCCAGCACTCCATTTTCACTTTGAAATTCTACGGAAATATTTTCTGAAACGTAGTTGGCAACCAGAGTTGGAATTCCTATTCCCAGGTTTACGTAATAACCATCCTTAACTTCTTTGGAAATACGTCTTGCGATATCTTCTTTTGATAACATTCTTCTTATTTTTTTCTGGTTGTACGTTGTTCTATTCTTTTTTCAAATTTCTCACCCTGGAAAATTCTCTGGATCATGATTCCCGGAATATGGATCTGGTTGGGGTCTAATTCTCCCGGTTCTACCAATTCTTCTACTTCAGCAATCGTAATTTTCGCTGCTCCAGCCATTGGGTGATTGAAGTTTCTTGCGGATCCTTTGAAAATAAGGTTTCCGGCGTGATCTCCTTTCCATGCTTTTACAATAGAATAATCTGCTTCATAGGCATGTTCCAGAATATGAGGTTTTCCGTGAAATTCTTTCACTTCTTTTCCTTCTGCTATCTCAGTTCCATAGCCTGCAGGGGTATAAAAAGCAGGAATTCCGGCCTGCGCTGCTCTGCATTTTTCTGCCAAGGTTCCTTGTGGAGTTAGTTCAACATCAAGCTCTCCTGAAAGCATTTGTCTTTCAAATTCAGCATTTTCTCCTACATAAGACGAAATCATTTTTTTTATCTGTCTTTTGTGAAGAAGTAATCCTAATCCGAAATCATCTACTCCAGCGTTGTTTGAGATGCATGTTAAATCTTTCACATCACTTTCTACCAAAGCATTAATTGAATTTTCAGGGATTCCACAAAGTCCAAACCCGCCCAGCATCAGTGTCATTCCATCTTTAATTCCCTCGATGGCCTCCTTTGCATTTTTTACTCTTTTATCTATCATGAAATATTAGATTTTTCTGTTGGCTAAATTTAATAAATTTTATCGTATATCCGATGCTCAGAAATAATCCGGGGGTTTATGGTTTCCTGAATGGTATTTTCAGATTCTTTAAAACGATTGTAATCAGATTTTTACACGCAAAAGTGAACAAATCGGTTCATTTTATTTATATTTCTCGTCAAATTGATTTATATTTGGGGTTTTAAATCAAAAAGCACCACATATTTTATTGTCTTCGGACTTATGATATTTAAACACAATTTCAATGTAAAATTATTTCAGACAGATTTATCTCGTCTCTTCAACAGCTTTTACCCTCTTACTTTCAGTAGTACACGAAAGCGAATTAACCTTAAACAAAAAATCAAACCTTAATAAAAACATGAAAAAACTATTTACATCCGCGTTACTTGCGCTGGTACTCAGCATCAACGTATATGCTCAGGAAAAAATTTATTTCGATGAGAATTGGGAAAAAACGACAAAGGAGAACATGGAATATTACCGTGAAACTTCTGCAAAGGGTAAGCTTACCTTAATCAAGGATTTTTACAAAAACGGAACTCTTCAAATGGAAGGCCTGGCTTCTGATACTACTCCAAGCAATGAGGTTTTCGATGGAAAAGTAACATGGTATACTCCCGAAGGAAAGGTAATGAGCATGGTAACTTATTCTAACGGGAAACAGGTGGGACCTTCTCAATCTTATGATGATAAAGGTAGATTGCTGGAAGATATGGTCTATAAGGCAGATGGTACTTTCTCCGGAAAAATCTTCAGTTATAAGGATCCGGAAAGTGAATATTATTATAACAGCCTTACTGTATACGAGAATTCTACACCTTCCCAGACAATTATCTATGATGAAGACATCAAGGGAATCAGGACTGAGACCATTATGGGCAAGGATGGCAGCTATGAGAATAAATATTATGGCGAAAAGGGTAAATACCTGGGGAATTCAACTTCTGAATCCGGTGAAAATTCATTTGCAGATTATTACTACAATCCAATGAGGCTTTCCAAATTCGAAAAATATAAAAGTGACGGCAGTATAAAGGAAAGCGTTATCTATTCTAAAAGCGGGAAGATTCTGCAGGAACAAAAAAGAAATAAAAAAGACGGTTATAAAACAACCTATGATGAGTCTGGAAAAAAAATAGGAAATCTTATTTATCAATATGATAAAGAAAATGATAACTACAAACCTATGGATGGTGAGGATTATCAGCTAAGCTATGATTACAGCAACATTTCATCCATTGATGTTTACAAAAACGGTTCTGTGATATTGAATAAAGTGTTTGACGAAAACGGAAAGCTTTCAACAGAAAAAATATCAAAGGATGATGTTACCCAAGAAATTAAATATTATGCTCCGGACGGAAAACTGAAATCAATATTAACCTATCAGGATGAGATGCCTTACAACGGTACAGCATATGAAGGATTGAGCGAAATTCAATATAAGGACGGTGTTTTAGTAAGCACAAAAACATATTCTGAAGAAAATAAGCTGAAATCTGAGAAGAAATTAAACTCCAAGAAGACAGCTTATGATGCTACAATTTATGATAATAAAGGCAACATTTTATTCACGTATAACCAACCCATGAATGAAGAGGAAGGCCTTGCCTCTGGATATGACTATAATTTCACAGCACAGATTGTACAATATATAAAGGGAAAACCAGCCAATAAAGCGTCTGTAAAAGAGGGAGTTCTTCAAAGTGGAAAAATCAAGATAAGAATGATCAGTGGAGTAAAGGAACTTGAACGCAGCGGAAAATGGATCTTATTAAAAGCGTACAATCCGGAAGGAAAACTTGTTCAGGACACTAAGATTCTGGCTGATACCGGTGATGATTATTTATCCGGAGAAAATCAGACTTTTATTCAGGAAGATTATTTATCTGCGGATTTTGAATAACATTTAAATCATTTTACGATAATGAAGGCAGCCTCAGTTTTTGAGGCTGCTTTTTTTATGCGAAATCTCTTCATCCTTGGTTATTATAAAGAGGGTAAAATTTGGAATCAATTGACATTGATTTCATGAAGAGATTTTTATAGCTCGCAGATTTCACGGATAAGGCTGATGTTTGTGGAAAATCTGCAGAATCTGTGGGAAAACTTAAAACTACAGTATATAAAAAGAGGTCATCATTGCTGAAGACCTCCTTATTTTTATGATTGATATTACTTTATTACTGAATGATCAGCTTTAAAGTAAATAGTTTTCTTGCGTGAACTTTTACAAAATAAACTCCTTTTGGAAGGTTTTCATTCACTAAAGAGAAACGCTGGTTATGAATATTCTTTGATTCATACAGTAATTCTCCTGCTGCTGATACCAATTCAATTTTCTCGATTGGATAATCACTCTTAATAAAGGTTGGTTCCCCTGGTTTTGTAGGATTTGGATACAGAATTACATTTTTCTCTGTACTTTTTACCTCATCTACTCCTAAAGTCCCTGAACTTACCTGAAACTGTACTCTGTTTGAAACTTCTGTATAAGAATCGTTGGTAAACATCACCATATAATAATTTCCTGGTGTGGTTGGTACGCCGTTTACATTTCCTGTAATTGTTTTGTTCCCCTGTGTCACTCCATCAAAATAAGTATAAGAAACAAAGTTATCATCCGGTGTCTGGATATTCTGAGGATAAATTCCTAACCAGTCCTTAATAATCCCTGGAGAATCCGTCCATGAAGCGGTGATATTTTCTCCTAATGAATACACAGGTTTGTTGATCCATAATTCAGTAACAATATCTCCTACTTTAAAGAATACCTTTTCTCCGATTCCGTTATAGCCATCTTCCAGTAAGTACTGAGCATAATAATATCCTTTTGGAAGCCCTGTAAAATTAAGCGTTCCAGATGCAGTGGTTACATAACTCCATTTTATGGAATTTGTAGTTCCCGGAGTCTGTCCCATTTTATAAATTCCGATCCAGTCTTTCTGTAAACTTGGAGCATTCGCAAAATTAATAGTTACGGTTCCGCCTACCGGATAAGTATCTGCCGTGGCCTGTAATTGTACTTTCGGGCCTACATAGAAGCTTTTTCTTGATGCAATGTCCGTATATCCATTATTCGCAAAGAATCCTGCAAAATATTGACCTTTATTTGGCAAACCATTATTGAAAGCTGCTGTTCCTGCTGTTTGTCCATTGGTGTAAACATAGGTTTGTGCAGTTGTAGCTCCTCCCGGCGTCTGTCCTTTTTTATAAATTCCTACCCAGTCCTGCTGGTTTCCTGGTCCTCCGGTAAAGGTAGCTACTATAGGTTCATTTTGGGCATATTCAGTTTTATCTAAAGTAAATGTTGGGTTTGAAACAACACTTCCCGTAATCTCAAACTGCTTCACATCACTCCAGTCACTCCATTCAAGATTTCTGTCTCTGTAACGGGTTTTCACGTAATAAATACCATTCGGAATAGAATTGGCAGCCAGCATTACCTTTGTAATATCTACCCCTTCATTTAAGTTTTTAGCCTTATCAGGATTTCCGTTTCCATCTTTCCCAAACCAGTTTTCAAAATCACGATACACTTCTTTTTCAACTACAGAAAAATCAGAAGCCTTACTTATTAAGAATTGAGTAGTGTTTAGCAGTTCCCCGTTTGAAGATGAAAATGCACTTCCATTCAATGTCAAAGGCAATGTAATTGGACCGGTAAAAGCATTGGTAATGGATGGTTTTGCCGGCTTAGGCTGGTTTTTATATCGGTGGAAAGAATCCACCAGCTCATTATTTTTCTTGGTATAAATCCCACCAATCGAATAACATTCTATGTCTACTTTTCCTGTCGGGATATCTACTTCAACAATTTGATATGTCCAGTCTGTTAATGTTTTCTGAACATCATCAAAATCCTGCTCATTAGACATTCCCCAATACTGATCCCAAGCCGTTCCTCCGGAAATAATCTGGTAATTTGGGGTGTTTTTCAGCTGTCCTCTGTGATATAAGTGATGGTGAGCCCCTACGTGCATCAGGTATTTATCAGAAGTTACCAAAAGTGGTACGGCATTGTTTCTTACCCAAGTGGAAATATCTCCCACATACTGCTCTGCCTGATAAGGCCTGTGGCTTAAAGAAATAATCCAGTCTACAGTAGAATCACCATTGGCTGCTGTTAAAACCTGCTGTAACCATGTTTGTTGTGCTGATCCTGTGTGCTCTGAGCTTAAGCTTATAAATAATACATTACCTGCCTGCTGAGCATAATAATTTTCATTTCCTGAGCTGATGTTCTTATATTTTATTTCATCTATATAGAAGTGAGCATAATAGGAATTCATCCCCAAAGTTCCATAGGTTTCATGGTTTCCTACTGTTGTCTGAATAGGCAAATAAGGAGATAGTTTCACGTTCTTTTTGAAGTGAACGTTCTCATAATGATCCAGTGTTCCTACATCTACCTGGTCTCCTACCATAAATGTAAGAGCAATATTATCGGATGGATCTGAATTGGCACCAAATTTTTGCTTCAACTTTTTGAAGGCATTTAAGGTAAGGCTGTCATATCTTGGTTCTGCCTTAATCTGATTATCTCCCATAATTAGAAACCTGATTTTGCCGTCATTTGTTACAGCCTGCCCAGGTAATGGAAGTGTTCTGAAATTGTAGACTGCAGACTCATTGGCTCCGGTCTTTATTTTATAATAATACTTGGTATTAGGCTGCAGGTTTGTAATTTTTGCAGTGTGATAATAGTAGTTATTATTATATCCAGTATCTGAAAAGATATTGGTAGTACCTGTTACGGTAACGTTCAGGTTGGATGGTGAGTTTCCATAGATCACAGTTGTTTCGTTATCGGAAGCGGTCTTCCAATTGACGATCATGGAATTCGGAGTGGGGTTTTGCAGATATGGGAACAAAACCTGTCCGAATGCCATTTGTGCTACGAAACAAAAAAAGAAGAAATAGTGTTTCATAATAGTTTAGTTTTAGAATGACATATTGATTTTTAGTTTGTAAATCAGGAATTTAAAATCTGTATCTCAGATTTTTATTTCGGGCAAAAGTAGATTTCCCATGTAAACTGTGGCTGATGGTACTTTAAAGAAACTGTTAATTTTTAAGCAAAATCAAAATGAAAAAATTATAGTTTTTGCTACATTAATTATTTGGTGTATTTAAAAACTATTTTGTACATTTGCAACCTGTTATTCAACCTCTGACGATAAACGTGTAAGTTGCTTAGCTTTAACATTTTATTTTATAATAATGGATTTATTAAAGTACGTTCAAGAAAAGTACATTGCGAAAAAAGAATTCCCTGAATTCAAAGCAGGTGATACAATTACTGTGTATTACGAAATTAAAGAAGGACAAAAGACAAGAACTCAGTTCTTCAAAGGAACAGTTATCCAATTAAGAGGTACTGGTTCTACAAAAACTTTCACAATCAGAAAAATGAGTGGTGATGTAGGTGTAGAAAGAGTATTCCCTATCAACATGCCGGCACTTCAAAAAATCGAGGTTGACAGAAGAGGTAGAGTTAGAAGAGCTAGAATCTATTACTTCAGAGATCTTAGAGGTAAAAAAGCGAGAATTAAAGACGCTGCTTACAAGAAGAAATAATTCAGACAACAATACATACAAAAAGAGGCTGTTTACGTGTAAACAGCCTCTTTTCTTTTTTATATTCCTATTATTCTTTATATGGAATTCCTTTTCCTGTTTCCAGAAATAGTTTCAGGCTATTGATAAATTGCACCCACCCATTAGAGCATATATCATAGCACTCAATAAACGGATGCAAACCAATATGGGTAAGCTTCAGCAGAGTCAAATTTTCTTTCTCCTCTATTTCCCAAATCACGGTTGTACCAATCCATTCTGTTTGATTCTTCAATTCAGGAATAGCAATCAATGAATCTTCAATATACCAGATAATCTTTGAATTGCCTTCGATCTCTTTTACTTGTATCGTTTTATGAATATGATCTCCAAACCGCACAGTAAATACTTCACCGGCTTTGCCAGATGATCCCTTAAACATTTCCGTCCACCACAAAGGAATTTTATGAGTCAGAGCATCATATACCTCATCTGGCCTGGCTTTTATCTCGATTGTATTGCTGTAATTGTTCATAAAATCTATTGTTACTTGGTAATACAATTTTATGTAAATTATTTTTCAGGTATCCTTCCATAAGGCAAGAAATTGTTTAAGAGCATATTAACCCTATAACCTATAAGTTTCTACTCGTTCTTCATTAGATATTGTAATGGTGTAGATCCTGTATGCTTTTTGAAGAACTCTATAAATGCACTATCTGAAGAGAAGTCCAAAATATGGGAAACCTCTCCTATTGAGTTACCCTCCACCAAAAGTTCTATGGACCTCTGAAGACGCCATTGCTGCCTCCATTCCTGATAAGACAATCCGGTTTCCTTTTTAAAAATACGGGTAATTGTTTTTTCTACCGCACCAGTTTCCTCCGCCAGTTTTTTCAACATAGGTGGTATAGACAACCGCTTTGTCCATTCTTCTGTCACATTCTTAAAACGTCTGTCCTGAGGCATTTTTAGTTCTAGTTTTTCTTCGGGTGCGTCATCCATTTCATTCCAGAATACTTTTAGAATATTCTCCTGATTATTACCAAGGGCAGCCCAATCCCAGAAGCAGATTCTTTCAATAATTTCTTTCAACAATGGGTTTACATGTAAAACCTTAAGGCTGGAATTGATATGTTTTTCTGCATATTCTTCATCAAAATAAATGGATCTGTACGCTACTATATTTCGAAAATTCACACGATGAACCTCATGAGCCGGAATCCAAAGCATTCTGAACGGAGGCAGCACAAACTGTTTATCTGATGTGGTAACCGTCATACATCCTGATGGTGCATACAGCAACTGGGCCTTGCTCGTATGGAAATGAAATCCGGAATCATGCATGACCATATCGGCAGCAATTCCAATTACTTTTTCTTGAATAGAATCTGCATCAAATTCTTCATTTTGCAGGAGTATGGCCATGTCCTATTTTTGATGTTTTTTGTTTTTATATCATTATAAATATAAGTTGAAATTTTCAAAACTTTGCAGAAAAAAATGAAAAAGACAAACCCTCTTTGGTTACTGACCTTGCTGGTAATGCTTCCTCAGTTTGTAGAAACCATCTACAGTCCTGTTTTACCAATGGTTCAGGAAAAATTTGGAGTGAATGAAAAATCTACTACTTTAACTATCAGCTTATATTTTATAGCTTTCGCTCTGGGAGTTGCATTTTGGGGAGTACAATGTGACAGGATCGGAAGAAAAAAATCCTTGGAGTACGGATTGATCACCTACGGAATAGGAACTTTTGCAGCTGTTTTTGCCCCTAGCTTCATCATTCTGCTTACTGCAAGAATATTTTCAGCCTTTGGAATTGCGGTAGGTTCAATCGTTACCCAAACCATCCTACGAGACACTTATGACAAGGACCACATCAGTAAAGTATTTTCCAGGATAGGAATCGGTTTATCCATCAGCCCAATTATCGGGATGACCACCGGTTCGGTACTTGCAACTTCTATAGGACATCAGGGTGTTTTTATCACTTTATATCTGCTGGCTGTGTTATTTTATATTCTTTCAAGAAAAAGGATTTCCGAAACCAATCATTCAGGAAAAGAAATAAATATCCGTACTCTCTTCCATCTATTAAAAAGAATGCTTGGTGATCGGGAGATTATTAAATGCTGTCTGCTTATTATGAGCTTTAATGTTCTGTTATTTTCTTATTATTCATTGGCTCCATTTATTTTTAAGGAGCACCAGTATTCATCCTATATTTTTGGATACAGCAGTATCATATTGGCTGCAGGTACTTTTACAGGAGCAAAACTTAACAGATTTCTGTTATTAAAAAACATTTTACCTAAAATTTTAGTTAACGGAAGTACATTGGGAGCATTTGCAGCTTCTGTTTTTGTCTGGTTGTTAATAGATTATGGAATCTATTTTTTAATTCCTTACTTTTTTATTGTTATGGCATTCAGTATGGCCATTCCTAATATTTTAAGCACTGCACTAATCCATTATAAAAATGAAACGGGAAGCGCTGGGGCTTTACTGGGGCTTATTTATTATGTATTAATTGGTCTTGGACTGGTAAGTAGTGGATGGATTCAAAATCTGGGGATATCATGTATGATCTTTTCCGGCATTGGTGTTTTGGCTCTATTCATTCAACTGAAAAGGAAAGCCGTTTAACTATAAACGGTCTTTTCTTTTAAATAATAGGTCGATATAATATTTAAGAACAAACAAGCCTATTCCTAATGGGATCATTGAAAAGCAAAGAATCATAAACGGCCAAAACCATAAATGCCAAAATCCACCACGAATGGCTTTTGACGGATTATCCTTGTCAAAATATACGATTACTTCATTGGACCATGCCCTATTGCTGGAACTGTAATCCGCATAAAGTTCATGAGACTGATTGGATGTATCATAGTATCTGATTATGGGAGAGTACATTTTGGTATATCCGCCATCGTCGTCCTTTGACCAACTTTCTTCGTAGCCGGTAATGTTCCCTCCTGTTTTGATGCCATTGGAGACCAGCTCTATATGTCTGGAAAATTTACTGTAGCTGTAATATACTCCACCGCCCCCCATTCCCAGAAGTAAAAGCATGAATATAATGGAGAAAAAAACCACCCAAAAACTATCTCCTTTCTGTTTCTTATTGAATTTCATATCTGTATTTTAATGATCAATATATATTTATTTATTCTGAGAAATTAATTGCTTTTCCCTGATCATCACCATTAAAAAAGATAGGTTAACCGCCAGTAAAGCTGCCGGCACAAAGGATTCCTCGGTCTTTCCCGAAAAATAGATCCGTACGGCATATAAAATGATAAATATGGGTATTGAGATTTTAAAACTATTCATAATGAGACTCAATCTATTAGCCACATTGGACCTCATATCTTTTGCTTCATGCTTTAACTGATAATAAAGAAATATGGCCAATAGCACGCAGGGTATTAATATTTCAATATTCTTTATCATTACTTCATTAAGCCCTATTACCAGCTTAAAAAAGTCTCCAAAAGGAGATTTTAAGATCAGGACAATAAAAAGAGATCCTAAAATAAGAATTGCTATCAGCATAGATAAGAATGCTTTACGTTTATTCACTCCCTGGCTTTGCATATCTTCTAGATATTTTGAATACATCACCTTCAGTCCTGCAATTTTTTCATTTTTACTATTCTTAATCTTATTGTACAATAGGTACAAGAATAACACTTCTGCCTGAAAGAAGTTGATTACAATGACTTTCTCAAACTCAAAAAAGGTTTCCCTATTCAAGGAAAACCATAGATCTATATAGGAGTTTATGAAAACATATACGATGGCATAAATCTGAAAAAACAGCAAGAAGTTTCTTCCTAAAAAACTTAAAATGCCCTGTAATCTACTTGTCAAAGTTTATGTATTTAAATGCTGTAATTTGTATTGAAAAATTATCTAGAATATCTTATCTAAATAATGTTAAATCACCTTTGTTATTCCTGTAGAAAATGGCACTTTCTATAAAGTGTAATCCCTCTTCTTGGGAGTTCTTGTCTTCCAATATTAATCCTGGGGCATTATTCAATTTTGCTAAATACACTAATCTGTTATTAAAGCAGAACTTTAAAATATATTCTTCTTTTGAAACTAAAGTTAAATCATAGTCTTTATATGAAAAAAGAGCTTTATTTGAATAATATTGTTTTTTCTTCTCATCTAAATAATGAGCTGTCATAAAATCATTAAATCGAAGTGTAGTAAACTCATTATATTTTTTTAAATCATCATTCTTAATATAGCTGGCCAGTAGATCGTATTGTTTATATACCTCAGAAAACAGAAGATCCTCATCCTCTCTGGAGAAATCATATTTTATATCGCTTATGTTCAGGTTGTAAGGAAACGTTGCATCAAAATTTAAAATATTCTCAAAGAATGATTTATTTTCCAGAGATTCATCGAGTGTATAGGAGTTTATAACCTGTTTTTTCAAATAGAAATCGTTTGCTTCCTTTACATAGATATTTACTTCAATTGTAGTGTCTTTATGAAAGTTTTTATTATTAAAAAGTGGGGTAATTCTAAATTTAACATCTTGCTCTCCTGAAGAAAACATCAGGTTATTGATGGGAATATCGGTTGCAATTTGAGATTCATTAAAATAAGAAAAGCAAGGAATACCATTAACTTCAATTTCAATTGAACATAAATATGCTTTTACTTCAACTTTATACATAGGTTGCTGGATCATTCTTATTTTGTTTTTTGGTTATATTCTCCTTTTAGTTCCTTGAATTTTTCTTTATAAAAACTTTTATCATTACTTGATGGCTGAGTTTTTAATTCCTTTAAATAAATTTCTGAATGATTACTTCTCAATTGGGTTAAGTTTAAAAATTCACTGTAAAAGACTTTATCAAAAAAGTGAGGCAGTTCATTCTTATTTACTACAATTATGGCAATACTCTTATTAACTTTCTCGTATTTTATTCCTAGTATATTTTCTTTTGACTCCCATTCATTCATTAAGATATTTGAATCATGGTTTTTTAATTCAATCTGAGAATAATCTTTGTCATTTGATATATTTTTAATTAAGGCTTTATATATTTCATCTGCATTATTTTTAGCTCTTTCTTCAAAATATCCTTTAAATCCTATTATTTTTTCTTTATTAAAATATACATCCATGTAATCCAATTTATTACTGATCTTAAAAGGCTGCCATTTTTCCTGGATTTGATTTTCTTGCAACACCACCCGATTGTGCAAATCATCAACATAATCACGATATCTTAGAGGATTGATCTGCTTATCCTTAACCATATTTTGGTAAGGTTCAGCCAAAATACTTAAATTGACTTTATCCGATTTAGATTGACAAGAAACCATCATTAGGCTTAGATTAAGAAGAATAAGAATTATATACTTCATTTTACTTTTCATCTTTTTTATTATTTAAATATTCTATACTTTCAGGGCAGATTTTATCCTCCTTCATTACTTCAAATGTTTCATCAATTTTTGGTATAACTGAGAGTTTATTTCTACTAAATACATTTTCGATAATAACTACTTTAACATTTAGTCCTTTAAAAACATAACTATTCTTTTTATAAGGACCCGTATTATCTGTCCCTAATTCTTCTGTAATTTCAATCCCAGAATTTATAGAAATTTCAGCTTCAAATTTCTCTTTCTTTTCACCTGTAGGTAAGATAATTACATTTTCTTCGTTACTTTTTATTCCCCCTTTTACACCAAAAGGAATACTTAAAATAGCTTTCTTGTTGGACTTTTTATTATCAATACCATTTATTGAGTTATATACTATTGTAAACTCACCATTTAATTCAATATTTACATAAGCAATTAAATAAATATCTGTTTCGGTAACCCATTCAATAGCTTTTCTAATAAATTTGGTTATATCTCCAATCCCATAAACCTTTATACTATCTGTGATAACAAACAGATCCACTTCAAAGTTTATTCCAATAAGGGGTGCCAATTTAAAGGCTCCATTAAGCATTGTTACGGCTCTATGGTTGTTTTCCTTTTCTACAACACTACCCATATTCCACTTAAAAGCTAGTACTATATTGGGAGAGACAAGTTTAAAACTAAAATACTCCTTAAAGCCTCCTGTGCTGGCATTTGCAGAATTATCACTATTGAATTTATCCAAAAACTCTTTAAGATCGGCAAGCTTTTTTATGATATTTTCAATCTTCTCAAATCCAAGTTTATGAACATTTCCGTTAATCTTTGCGGAAATATCTGTGGAAAAACTAAAGCCTTTATATTCACTTTTAGTTTTAAATTTATCCGAGAATCTCAGCCCTTGCCCCGCAGGATAATTGGTTAGATCCTCTTTTTTCCCAAAACTCAAGGTGTGCGTTTCGTTGGTAGAAATAATGAATGACACTTCCCATTCAATATCCGGCCAAACATTTATTTTGACTAATTGATTTGGATATCTACAGGTAGATACGGGTAAAAAATAAGTTTGAGCAGTATCATCGGTGAACCAAAAATACCTGAAGATCCATAATAGATTTACACCGGCATTTACATTTTTATTGTCAGGATTTTGAAGACTTTCAAAAGCAGTCTTATTATACATATATCTCAGCATCAGGGTGATCTTCTCATTACTATCTATCTTGTAATCAACACCTTCTCTCCACTGCTGGGCCACTCCTGCGTTATATGAGCTGTTTGTTTTTACAACATCTGTGTCATTCTCATTTTCTTTAGTAGTAGCAACTCCTGCATTTTTCTGTTGTTCCTGATGGGTGGCATCTGTACGTCTTACATGGTCATTTCCATTCTTTAAAGCGGCATACACCTTATCAACCTGAAAAACATTCTTTTTCTCAGAATGCTTCTGCCCCTGATCCAACAATAATCCCTGACAAAAAGTATCCTGAGTGGTAAGCTGGTCCAGGGTAATGGAAATATTCTTTCGGGTATCTCCGGTTATAATAGCAAAGCTTTGTTTGGTCTTATCTATTGCCCCTACAGCTGCTGTTTCATCAAATATGACAAATGATTCCCTATCCTTATCATCCTCATCTTTTATGGTAATCTTTGAATACCCACATGGATCAAATTCTCTCTGGCTATATTCAATATCTCCGATATATTGGATCATATTGTTTTTATCCTGTTCAATGCGTTTAAGGTAGTCACCCATTAGTTCTTTAGAAACTATAAACCTGCTGGAAATAGATTTTTTATTATCTATATCTTTTAAGCCCAGTATTTCAGGATCATATTCTACGAGATCAGTTGTTGGATCATCTGCATAATTTTTATAATTAACCCTTTCTTCTTTATTATTAGTTCCATAAATCATTCCCGGTTCTACCCAAAACTTATAAACTTCCAGTACAACCGTAAAATTTTTATCTGATTTTTGATCTTTTTTCCATTCTATATCTATTGGAAAATTAAGATTGATGTAAGAATTCCAGTTATCTCCACTTGCACCGTTTTCTATATTATATACTCTGGGTTCTTTCCAAAGGTTATTATCTTCAAAATCATCCGTTTCTTTAAGGCCTTTTGCAATATCTTCTTCTAATAAATATAATTTTGCTTTGTATTTATTCTTCTTATCCAGATTATAGGCATGCAGCATAATCTGCAATGAAACATTTTCTCCATAGTGTTTTACCTCCTCACTTTTTGTAAAATAAGCAAAGGATATCTGAGGCTTATCCACCGGAATAATATAAAAATAAAAACCCGTTCCCGGACTTTCAGTAAAAAGCTCAACCCTTTGTTTATATCCATAATAATAGCTATAGCTTTCAGGTTTAAAAATAAGTTTGCTCCCTTGTTTGTATTTGGTACCCAGACCATATTTAGCTACATTATCTGTACCTCCACTAAGAGGCCCCCATAAGTTTTCAGAGATATCTTCCTGTTTTGCTTTTTCTAGTTTCTGAAAGAAAAATTCATAAATAAAAGCCCATCTGGCCTTACTAACTGTTTCCTTAGGGTTCTTGGTTTTTCCGCCAACACATCTTTCATCAACACTAAACTCGTTACTATTATTTGTATATAATATAAAGGTTCCTCCCTTAGACACAGAGAATAACTTGTCATTTTCTTTCCAGTAACAACCTTGTAACCCAACTTTATTTTCAATATTTTCTGCCATAATTATTCAGCATTTAGAAATTTGTAAGGGTCCTTTTTGTCAAGGTTTTTCATATCCATCATTGGGTTCACATGTGACTGCAGCTCACTGTCAGCTTTCTCAATGTTCTTTTTGGTGGGTTCTCCCATTTGTCCTGTCTTGATGATGGTAATGCAGTCGGTACCGCCTATTGGGCAGGTAGCTTTACTGTCTTCCAGTAAAATATAGCCTCCGGGTGGGTCGTAGAGTTCTTTTTCATAATAACCGTTCCATTGTGTAACAACAGCAGAACAAGGGGTATTATTCTTTTTGGCGCATGAACCGAAAGTATTCTTTTCAAAAGTAGCTCCAATATCTTTATGAGTAGCTGCCAGTTTACTGCTACTCTCATGGTCATTCACATAATATTTGGTTTGCGTAAGTACCTTTAGCTTATCTGGTGCAGTGCCAAAATTGCATTTGCAGAGTGCTCCCTGTACTACTTTTTCTTTTAGTGACATTTTGGTGTGTTTTGGTAAAAATAAACCTTTTTATTGAACTGGTGGTTTCTACCAGTCATTTTCTATTCTTTCGAAATTATCAAATCCCCACTTATTAGGTGGTACCTTTACCAGACCTCCTGTAATAAAGGGACTGCTCTCATCCAGCACTTTATTTTTGTACTCATCTACCCCAATCTGGTATTGGGTATACTGTATTTTTTTAATAAAACTTTTCACTCCTTTTCTATCCTTGGAAAACACTTCAAAATAGGCTCTTGTATGCATGGGAAAATGATGATACAGATCATGATCAAAAATCACCTTTAATGTCATGAATAAAGGATTTTCCCTGGTATGCTCTTTGGGATAAAAATAATCGGGAGCCAATATTTCCAGACTTTCAAATTCTATCACAAAAGAATGGTAATCTGTAGGAAATTTATTGATGGTCTGTCTTCCTGAAAACTTCAAAGGTTCCTGATATGGAATAACAGCAAGATATAAATCCCTGGTTACGCTTCTGGTATCCCCGTAATGGATAAACTTAGGATGGAAAAAAAGATTCCAATACCAGTCATAACGCAGACTCTGTTCAATAAAGGTTTTATTTTGAAGTTTCTTTTCAAAGTTGGTGAAAAATTCGGTCAAATCATCACTGCTATACTTTTCGGATAACTTTGATTTTTGAATATTCCATCTTTCTAAAATCTTGTCGTAGTTGGTAATTTCACCCGTTCCTGTTCCTTTTTCATTCAGATCTATTTCAACAGGATAAACCGTTGCAGATAACGCCGACGAAATGATCTCACTGATCTGATCTGCTTCATGATGGTTATAAAATATATTTTCTTTATTCAGACTTAACACACCTTTACCATATTCTATGTTTAGATGGGCTGTCACTGTATAATCAATCCTTTTGGATGGACTTTCTTCATTACCCGAAAAGTATTTCACAGACACACCATATGTTCTCTGTTGAAGTCCAGAGGGCTTTATTTTGATGCTATTCAGCCTGCCTAGTATTTCTTTTTTGGATAATCTTATTTCTGACATTATTAACTCCTCGTGTTTCTATATCCTCAAAGTTAATAAATTTCTATTTTATCTGATTCTTTTGAAAAATAAATACAAAGAGCAAGTTAATATTATCTATTTGCCACCTAAATTAACTATTTAATAAAATTATATAAAGCCTCAAAAAACTTAGAATAGACTTCTATATGAGGAAGATGGCCTACGTTTTCAAGTTCTACCAATTGAGATTCTGTGATTTCATGTTGGGTTTTCTTCCCAAGCTCCTGATATTGTCCCATTTTAGGTTGAAGTTCTTTCGGTGCCCTATCTTTCCCTATAGCTGTTCTGTCTCTTGTTCCAATGATAAGCAAGGTGGGTATTTTTATATTTTTAAATTCATAGCAAACAGGTTGATTATAGATCATATCAGTGGTAAGAGCAGCATCCCACGCTACCTGCGGATAATCCTTATGAAGAGTCCACCCAGCAATAAGATCAAGCCATGGTTGATATTCTTCTTTCCATTTATTATCATAGTAGAATTTTAACTGATAGTTTTTATAAGTTTCCGCTGTATTTTTAAGCTCAGACTGGTAGGCCTGATCTATATTTTGGTATCCTGCAAAAGTTTTATAATCTTCCAGTCCAATTGGATTTTCCAAGATAAGTTTCTGAACTCTTTCCGGATAAAGCAACGTAAATCTTGTTGCAACCATGCCTCCCATTGAATGTCCTAAAACAATAGCATTTTCAATCTTCAGCTCATCCAAAATGGATTTTGTATTTTCAGCCAACTGTGAAAAAGAAAACTGATAGCTGTGAGGTTTTGAAGACTTTCCAAACCCAATCTGATCCGGAATAATCACCCTGAATCCTTTTGCTGATAAATCCTTGGCCGTTCTTTCCCAATAGGCCCCATTAAAGTTTTTTCCATGAAGAAGCATAATGGTTTTCCCATTAGATTTTTGTGGTTTCACATCCATATAGGCCATCTTCAAATTATTATCCTGAGATTTCAAATCTAAAAAATGAACCTCAAAAGGATATTGATAGTCTGAAAGCATCGCATCCAAAGGCTTTATCTGCGAATACATAAAACCCGGTGCAGCTGCTAATAGTATTGCCGCCATTACATTTCTGAAATACTTCATGGAATTTTCTTTAAGCTCCTAAAATTAAAAAAACCGCTCCAAAGGGAACGGTTTTCAACTGTTATTTTTAGTTAAATATTTTTTCTAAGATAATTCTGCCATTGAAACTTCTTTCTCTTTTTTGGACGGAAGGTTCATTAAAACAATAGCAAAAAGGATCAAAATAATTCCTACCCATTGTATTAAAAGTACTTTCTCACCCAATAAAACGAAAGCCATCGTTACGGAAACCGGAAGTTCAAGCGATGAAACAATACTTCCCAAACCTAAACCTGCATTCGGGAAACCAATATTGAATAAAATTGGAGGGATGATCGTTCCAAACAATGCTAAAACAAATCCATAGGTAAGGAAAATAGAATAATTAAAAGGATGAATATGCTCTGTATTGTCTGTAAAGTTCAGATAAAATGTTTTTAATCCATCAAAGTACATCGGTCCTATCTGTGCAAAGAATAGAAATGCAAAAACAACAATGGAACCACCTGTCAACATAATAAGACTCTTTCTGAACACCGGCAGATGCGTAGCCAGCGTATTTGAAGTAAACATCGTTAACGTATATGAAGCGGCCGCCATTAGTCCCCAGAATACCCCATGCCAATCCAGCTCTATATCCATATTGATAAGATTGGTTGCCAAGATCGTTCCTGCCAATACAATAACAACAGAAACCACTTTTCTTGCATTAGGTAGCTTTCTGGTAAGAATACTCTCTACCACAACACTGAACCATACCGATTGCATCAATAATACAATGGCAATGGAAACATTGATATACTGCACTGCGATATAATAAAACAAACTTGTTCCTCCCAATGAAGTTCCTGCAAGCATAAGCATTCTTAGCTCCTTGGAATTTGGCAGTGATAATTTCTGCTTAGAGGTTAATGTTTGGATAAAATTCAGGATCAAAAGTCCTGCAAGACCTAATACGAATTGGGAGGTTGTAACTTCAGAGGTTGTAAAACCATCATGATAAGCCATTTTCACAAAAGTGGCCAACATACCGTATATACTAGCTCCAATCCCTACAAATAAAACACCTTTTAGTATATTTTTCTTCTTCATAATTTTTTTAACAGCCTGCAAAGTTACAACATATAAATTAAAATGCCTTAAGGAGTAACTATGATAGATAAATAAAATCGCCACAAGCTTTGCTTGTGGCGATTTCTAAAATTGATTATATAAGTTAGTTATTTTTTAACAATCACTTTTGAATTGGCTTCAAAACCAAGTCCTTTCACTTTTACCATATAGGTACCGTTAACTAAACGATTTGTAGAAATTGCTTTTTTAGCTTCCGGTGAAATTTTATCTTCAGAAGATACTAGTTTACCAGACATATCATAAAGTTCTACGCTTACTTTACCAAGAGTCTTACTTGGAAATGTAATATAAAACTCGTCTCTTGCAGGGTTTGGATAGATAGAGATTTTGTTGTCTTTGATAGAAGTAACTTCATCAGTTCCAAGTGAAGCGCACGCTGCCGGTACATCAAAATTTTCTACCTGATCGTTAATATCTGTTTTAAGTCCTGCAGAAGCATTTACTCCTAAACCTCTTTTTGCAAAGACCTTCCATATCATACATTTATCCTGACCCTCTGTTGCTGCCAGCTCTGCTGCTAATATTGCATTTCTTCCGTCAATAAAGGTAGGATCACAAGTCTGTAGCTTAAGTCCGTCAACAATCAACTGCAATACTTTAGAACTTCCGTTTGTAGCATTAGCTGTTACATCCGATGAATACCCATATTTTTCAACATATTTCCAATGAAGATCCCATAGCATTGATGCCCATATAAATCCGATAGAATGTGAATCTGCAACCATTTCAGTACCATCAGCATACTCTAATCCATTTGTATCACCATAGGTAAATCCATTAACTGAGAAATCTGGAGAATATTTTGCTGGTCTAATCCCAACACCTGTTATTGGCTGCCCTATCGGGTAAGTTCCTATCCCTCTTGCTACAGAAGAATTATCTCCAGGTTTGTTAGTCACCATCAAAGCAAAGAAGTCCGACCACCCTTCACCCATTTGTTCTTTAGAATAGGTGGTATTAGTACCATAAGGTCTAGCATTTAGACAGGTATAGCCATCTCCAGTTAATCTGTTGGATATTCCATGGCCATACTCATGCGTAACAATACCATTATCAAAGCTTCCATCATATTTCGTATCAGCTTTCAATGTAGTATTTACGGATATATTTGCTGTGAGTTTATCTTTCATAAATATACCCTCAGCTTCAGTAATTAATATTGAAGGTATTGTAACTGTTGGAGAAATAACTCCATCTCCTGCCATATTACCAATGTTAGCACCGTTTACCGAATTGTTATAGATAATAGCTCCTATAGCTCCAGCTAATTGAGCATTTTTAACTTTCACAGCAAAACCACATGTTCCTCTTTGAATTAAGGCGATCTTACCCGTTAATTCACCCGCAGGAAGAGCGGTACAAGCATCCAACACACTTGATAATTTAACATCTCCTGTAATTCCTATATCATTAAGCTGAGAACCAAACTGAGCTATTCCAGCATCTACTATTCTAGAAGTAGCATCTGCAGGTGTATTATACCATGCTTTTCTATTAGATCCTAACCAAAGATACATTTGCATTACAGGGTTATAATTATCTGGGCCAGTAGCGAAATTTGCATTATTAAACCCTTTCCCATCCTGAGACTGGGCAAAAACTTCATCATCATCTAATCCTCCGTTGCCAAAATTATTACTTTGGAAATTTCTTGCAGGCTCAGTAAAACCAAACTTATAAAATATATCATGTATCATGTTACTGATATAAAACAAGTTGGTAGTAGCCGCAGATAAATTATTATATGTTAAGCCATTGGCGTCGTAAGCAAAATTAAAATTTCTTGTTGCCCCCCCATCAGGTGAAGTTCCAAAAGTAGCTTCATCATTATCTTTATCATCGTAAGCATATACGTTATTGCCTCTCGTGATCGTGTAATGGTTAGTCCCATTAGAATGCCAGCCTTCAGGTGAAGATGCTAAGATCCAAGGATTATTAACTATAGAACGCGGACCAAAAGTGGGTGCTTCAATTGGCAACGGGAATACGTTATAAGACGCATTATCCGGAGCTAGAAACAACATATTCTTTTTTTGGATATTATCATGAATATAAAAATCACGCTGTTGTGGCATAACATTTACCTGACTTTCACTATGTCCATAGGCATCATCGTGAAAGTTACAGGAAACATTCAGATTAATTTTACTAATAACTTCCCCATTATTAGCATCTATCAGAATACTCCAAGAGTCAACAGCATCTGGTTCTTTAAACAAAAATTCGTAAGCTAAACGAAGGTCCTTATTTTTATTATTTACGTAAACAAGTCTTTGCTTAGCCGAAAATAATCTATCAGAGCCTTTCTCAAAAAAACTTATTATCGGAAGAGTTGAAATTTTATCATTTCCTAAATCAGATGCAATTTTTTGAAGTGCTATTCTCTCGCTTATTGAAGCATTTTTAGGCGAAGCTGCAACATAGTCTTTTACAAAATTATCCGTATAATATGTTACTTTATTATCCTTAATAAGAGCTGTTGCTACTGAACTATAGACCGGTAAACCATTATAGGTCTGTATCAGCTTCACAACATTACCATTTAACGATTTTGACTGATCTACATTATCAACAATAAAATTATTGAGATCAGACTTCTTATATTCTCTTATTCTATTTTGAGAAATATAATCTTTAATAAGCCTTTCATTATCTTGTCCGAAAACAATAGCCGGAAATACAGAAAAAACGGCAAATAAAATAGGTAGAGTTTTATTTTTCATATCCATTATTAAAGCCACTAATCTACAAATAATTAGCAAACAAAAACGTATTTTATTTGCTGAAATTTCAAAAAAAACCACAAAATAAAAAACACATCGTTTTAATTGTAATTTAATATTTCACAATCCAAAGAATAGAAATTCAATAAGATGCCTACAATAGGATGTTTAGCTACAATTCTGAATTTATTTATTTCCTTAAATCATAATATTTCTGTTGAAGAAAAAATTTAAGTTTTAATAATATTTCCTTTAAATTTTAAGACGTTTTCCAAATCTTTTCCCTTGTTTTAAGTTTAAAATTCTCAATGTTGGGTTACAAATCTAGCTGTAAATGATAGCTATTCCATAGATTAACTTTGTTACAATAAAAAACAAAAAAAGCCGCTCAAATGAGCGGCTCCCTATTTATAAATGGTTTAAGGATTATTTACCTTCTTCCATTTTTCTTTTCAACTCTGCTAATGCATCGATGTCTCCAAGAGTAGATCTTTCTTCGTTGTTTGAAGAAGAAGATACGTTTCTAGAAGAAGATTCTTTAACGTTTTTCTTTTCTTCGTCTCTGAAGATACCTGTGTGAGAAACTACAACTCTCTTGAATTCTTTGTTGAATTCAATTACTTTGAATTGAGCATCTTCACCTTTCTTGATTTTAGATCCATCTTCTTTCTCTAATAATCTTGAAGGACAGAAAGCTTCAACCTCAGCATCTTCGAATTGTACAGAAGCTCCTTTATCGTGAACTTCTACAGCTTTACCAGCGTGGATAGTTCCCTCAGCATATTTAGTTTCGAATTTATCCCATGGGTTTTCAGTCAATTGCTTGTGACCTAGAGATAATCTTCTAGCTTGGATATCTAATTCAAGAACTACAACATCTAATTTATCACCTACTGCACAGAACTCAGATGGGTGCTTGATTTTCTTAGTCCAAGAAAGATCAGAGATGTAGATTAATCCGTCGATACCTTCTTCTAACTCTACGAATACACCAAAGTTAGTGAAGTTTCTTACAGTTCCTACATGCTGAGATCCTACAGGATACTTAGTTTCGATGTTTTCCCATGGATCTTTAGACAATTGCTTGATACCAAGAGAAATTTTTCTTTCTTCTCTATCTAAAGTTAATACTTCAGCTTCTACTTCATCACCTACTTTTACGAAATCTCCAGCAGATCTTAAGTGAGTAGACCAAGACATTTCAGAAACGTGGATTAATCCTTCTACACCTGGAGCAATTTCTACGAATGCACCATAGTCAGCAAGAACTACTACTTTTCCTTTTACTTTGTCTCCAACTTTCATGTCAGCAGAAAGAGCATCCCAAGGATGAGCTTCTAATTGCTTCATACCTAATTGGATTCTTGTTTTCTCATCATCGAAATCAAGGATTACAACTTTTACAGTCTGTCCGTCCTCTAGGATTTCAGATGGGTGGTTCACTCTAGACCAAGAAAGGTCTGTAATGTGGATCAATCCATCTACACCTCCTAAGTCAATGAATACACCGTAAGAAGTGATGTTCTTAACAGTACCTTCAAGAACCTGACCTTTTTCAAGTTGAGCGATGATTTCTTTTTTCTGACCTTCGATATCTGCTTCGATCAATGCTTTGTGAGAAACCACTACGTTTTTGAACTCAGGGTTGATTTTCACAACTTTGAACTCCATAGTTTTTCCTACGAACTGATCGTAATCTTTAATTGGCTTAACGTCAATTTGAGAACCAGGTAAGAATGCTTCGATTCCGTGAACGTCAACGATCATACCACCTTTAGTTCTAGATTTAACAAAACCGTTAACGATTTCTCCAGTTTCGTGAAGTTCGTTTACTTTATCCCAAGCTTTAAGCGTTCTAGCTTTTCTGTGAGATAATTGTAATTGACCAGTTTTGTCTTCTCTCTTGTCAACCATTACTTCTACCTCATCACCTACTTTTAGGCCTTGGTTGTAACGGAATTCGTTTAGAGAGATAACTCCTTCAGATTTGAAGTTGATGTCTACGATAGCTTCTTTGTCAGTTAATCTTACAACTCTACCAACTAAAACGTCATTATCGTTTAGGCTGTTAAGAGATCCGTTATAGATTTCTTCTAAATCACTTTTTTCTTTTCTCGCATCTGCATCAAGACCTGATTCAAATGAATCCCAATCAAATTGTTCTGGAGTTACGTTTTGGTTTAATAAAACCTCTGCTGAATTTGTCTCTTTTGACATTTTCTAATAAAATTTGTATTCCTTCTTTTTTAACGGTTTGAATAAATGCGGATTAAAAAATATGGAAGTAATTAATTATAAGTATTTTACTCATCAAACCTTTTCGCCACAAAAGTGGATGCAAAGGTATTATTTTTATTTGAGATAACCAAAGATTTTTCATTTATGAAATCACCCCATAAATAACTGAAAGTCAACACCTACTATTAGATCAACCAAGAAACAAGGAGCAAGATACCGCATACCATTCATCAGATTTTTCACCCTTTAAATGTTATCTTAATACCTAATATATATAGGATATGAAATAAAGTCGTACTAATTTATATAACCTATTACCCGTCACTACTATCTGCAACCTACCATCTAAAATCATTATCTTTGCACCATGGAACTACAATCAATCTATCAAAAACTGCAGATTCAGGATATGAATCAAATGCAGAAATCTACCTATAAAGCTACAGAAAACCAACAAGACGTTGTCCTGCTCTCTCCTACAGGATCAGGAAAAACACTTGCATTTTTATTTCCTGTTCTTAGAAATCTGAAAAAAGATACCTCAGGAATTCAGGCTTTAATTTTAGTTCCTGCAAGAGAACTAGCCTTGCAGATTGAACAGGTTTTTAAGGCTATGGGATCAGACTTTAAGGTTTCTGTTTGCTACGGCGGGCATGATAAAAAGATTGAGGTTAATAATTTAATTGAAGCTCCAGCAGTTTTAATAGGAACTCCGGGAAGAGTTGTCTATCATCTAAGAAATAATAATTTTGATCCGAAAACAATTCAGACGTTAGTTTTAGATGAATTTGACAAGGCTTTAGAATTAGGCTTTCATGAGGATATGGAATATATTTCCAATTCCCTGAAAGGGTTATCACAACGCATTCTTACTTCTGCAACAACGATGGATGAAATTCCAAAGTTCACAGGCTTAAAGAACGAAAAACTTGTTGATTTTCTAAAATTAAGTGAAGTAAAGCCAGATATTCAATTACGAAAAGTAATGACCATTTCTGAAGAGAAGCTGGACACGCTTTTTAACTTGATCTGTAAAATAGGAAACAAAAGAACACTGATTTTCTGTAATCACCGTGAAGCTGTTGACAGGATCTCTGAGCTTCTGCGTGAAAAAGGAATTGATAGAGAAACATTTCATGGCGGAATGGAGCAGGACGAAAGAGAACGTGCTTTACTAAAATTCAGAAATGATTCTGCAAGAATTTTAATTACAACAGATCTGGCATCAAGAGGTTTAGATGTTCCTGAAGTTGAATCTATTGTTCATTATCAACTGCCTCCAAAAGAAGATGCCTTCATTCATAGAAATGGGCGTACTGCCAGAATGAATGCAAAAGGTTTTGCTTACCTGATCATGACTGCGGAAGAAAATTTCCCATTCATTAAAAACAATACTCCGGAAGAAAGTGTAGCCGGTTTCAATAAAGTTCCTGAGAAAACACCTTTTCAAACCATTTATATCAGTGCCGGAAAAAAAGACAAGGTAAATAAGGTTGACATTGTAGGATACCTTCTTAAAAAGGGAGAACTGCAGAAAGAAGATGTTGGTATTATCGAAGTGAAAGATACGACCTCATACGTAGCGGTTTCCAGAAATAAAGTAAACACTCTTTTGAGAAAACTTCAGAATGAAAAACTGAAAGGTAAGAAAGTAAAAATGGAAGTTGCTTATTAGAAGCAGAGCAGCATCTTTATAAATAACAAAAGCCACAAAAGTTTTTCAATGCTTATGTGGCTTTTTTTGTGGTAAATTTTTCAGCACATTTACTTTACACCTCTTACTTTAGTTGGAAAAGTATAAACAGACTTTGAAGCAGTAATGAATAAGACATCATTATTTTCTCCTCCGAAAGTCACATTAGACGTCCATTTTTCAGGGATAGAAATGTGATAAATTTTCTTTCCGGAACGGTCAAAAACAGATACTCCATCTCCGGTTAAATAAAGATTTCCGTGTTTATCCAGAGTCATTCCATCTGAACCCATTTCACAGAATAATTTTTTCTCCGATAGCTTTCCTTCTCCTAAAATATCATACACATAGGTTTTTCCTGCATCAATATCAGATACGTATAATTTTTTCAGGGTTTCACTTCCTACAATCCCATTGGGCTGTGTGAATGTTTCGAGCTTAGTAATCTTACCAGCTTTATTTCTGTAATAGAGACTTTTATTGGAGATCTCCTGCTTAAAACCTACCCAATACTCTCTCTCATATAAAGGATCTGTAAAATACATTCCTCCAAAGGAATCATTCCAAACGTCATTGGGACCATTCAGTCTTTTCCCTTCAAATCCTTTGAACAAAACTTCTACTTTTTTATCCTTTGATATTTTCCAGATTTCTCCCTGATCATCTGAACAGGTAATCAGAAAATCATCCTTATCAAAATGGGTTCCGTTGGCACGTCCTGTTTTGTCTAAAAACTCTATTACCTTATTGGTTTTCCAGTCCCAATAATAAATTTTATCGTTGGGTTGATCCGTAAAATAGACATTCCCCTCTTTATCCGTTGATGGACCTTCTGTAAAGCTAAACTTATCCGAAACCATTTCCGGTTTTACTCCTCCATAAAACATTTTACTACTTTTTACTGATTGGCAGTTTACTAATGCGAAAACCAAACCAATCAGTCCTATTTTACAGATATTCTTCATACTTCATTTTTAAACCTGCAATTTACGACATGCTTAATGGGTTTCAAAAATATTTTCTCATTTTGAAACATTAATCTTTAAAATACACAATGTCCTAATTGTACTATTTTTGAAGTAGATCATATTAGTAGTTTATCAATATAATTCTGAGCTTTGCAGTAACAGAATCAGTAACTTTTTTTCATATAAAAGCCATTGTAAAAATGAGGCTGATCTGAATGAAAAATATTACCAAAATACTTTTATAGCATACAATAATGAGCGCAGAGTCCAACAACACCAAATCCTTGGAGATTGAAAATGAAGATTTCAGAAATTCAGTGGGAACAATGGATGAGACTGGAAAAAGAAAATGGATATTCCCCAGAAAACCAAAAGGTAAATACACGAATTATAGAAATTATACCAGCTATGTTTTACTTGCTTTATTTTTTGTCTTGCCTTTTATAAAGATTAATAATAATCCTTTTCTGCTCATTAATGTTATCGACGGAAGATTCTTTATCCTTGGGCAACCCTTTTATCTGCAGGACTTTTTCATCCTTGCACTAGGAGCTGTAACGTCAGTAATCTTTGTGATGCTGTTCACTGTAGTTTTCGGAAGAATATTCTGTGGCTGGCTTTGTCCGCAAACCTTATTTATGGAAATGGTATTCCGTAAAATAGAATATTGGATAGAGGGAGACAGAAATAAGCAGATGAAACTGGACAGACAGGAATGGGATGCAGAAAAAATAAGAAAAAGATTGACAAAATGGTCTGTTTTTCTTTTGATTTCACTCACCATTTCTCACTTCATGTTTATGTACATTGTAGGCTACGAGGATGTTTTCCGCATTATGACTCAAGGTCCGGCAGAGCATTCCCTTAAGTTTACGGCCATGATATTTTTTACCATGACATTCTATTTTGTATTTGCATGGCTTCGTGAGCAGGTTTGTACTCTGGTTTGTCCATATGGAAGACTTCAGGGGGTACTTATCGACAAGCAGACGATTAATGTATATTATGACTTTAAAAGAGGTGAAAACCGTTCAAAATGGAGAAATAATGAAGACAGAAAAGCAACGGGAAAAGGTGACTGTATTGATTGTAATCAATGTGTTGTAGTGTGCCCTACCGGAATTGATATCAGACACGGACAACAGTTGGAATGCGTTAACTGTACCGCATGTATTGATGCCTGCGATAAAGTAATGGAAAAAGTAGGATTACCTAAAGGTCTTATCCGATATGCAACGGAAGCAGAAATTGAAAATCGTGAGAAATTCAGCTTTACCCCAAGAATGAAAGCTACTACAGTAATTTTAGCTTTACTGGTAGGATTCCTTGGGTTCTTAATGTATGATCGTGGATCTATGGAAGCTAAGTTCATTAAGCCTGCAGGCTCTACATTCTTTATTAAAGACGGTAAAATCACCAATACTTTTATCTACACTCTTCTGAATAAATCTAACGAGAAAAAGGTATTGACAATTAAAGTCGTTAGTCCTGAAAATGCAGAGATTACCTATTTTGGTTCTGAAAAAATTATTTTGAAAGGAGACCAGATCCTAAAAGGAAACATCAATATCTCTTTCCCGGAAGAAAAAATTAAATTCTCTAAGCAAAACATGGTCATTGGTGTTTTTGACGAACAGGGAAAACTGGTGGATTCGTTTGAAACTACTTTTGAAGGTCCGTTTAAATTAGTATTATAGATTGGATAGAAACTTTAACCATTGAAACCTTAAGCCTTATATTTCCTCATAAACTGAGTAGGGGTCATTCCGGAGCTTTTCCGGAAGACTCTTACGAAGTAGGAATATTCTTCATATCCTAGTCTAAAAGCTATTTCCACAAGGCTTTCATCAAGGTACATCAACATTCTTTTAGCTTCCAGCACTACCCTTTCTGTGATGACTTCTGTAGCTGTTTTCTGAACCACCGTCTGTACAATTCTGTTCAAATGTTTCGATGAAATTCCCAATAAGTCTGCATAGTAAGCTATAGATTTGTGTTCTGTAAAATGTTGTTCAACAAGGTTTTCAAAATCCTGATAATGTTTAAAGTAAGAAAGTCCTGCCGTGGATGCCAATGTATCAAAATCCCTTGAAAACAATCGTGTTGCATTAATAAAGATTTGTGACATTAAGGAGAGCACAAGACCATTCTTCATAATATTTTTAGAAAAATGTTCCTTGCCTAGCTCCTGAAACAGATGAATGTTTTCTTTCAACTCTAAAGTATTCAGTTGAAGTTTCCTTGGAAAAGATACGGATCCGAAGAAAGGGAAATTCCTCAGCTTCTGATTTACATAATGCATTTCATAAAACTCTTGTGAACAAAAGAAAATATATCCCTCAATATCCGCAGAAAGTTCCCAACTATGAATTTGCCCGGGTGACAGAAAGAAAAGACTTCCCTCTGAAACCTCATATTTTTGAAAATCAATCTCATGAGCACCGTTCCCTCCTGTAAAAAGAACTGCAGCATAAAAATCATGCCTGTGGGGTCTCTCTATATGCCTGTGTCCCACAACAAGGTGGTTTTTCATGGTATTAAAATAAAAATCCGAAGGATTCTTACCATTCTGAAAAAGATCAATATGAAGAACGGAAATAGAGTTCATCCTATGTTTTAATAAGGAAAGTGATTGATTAAACGATGCATAAAAGTACTATAAATAAAGTCAAATGACAAGTTTCAACATGAAAAAAGGACCGACAGCTGCCGATCCTTTTTTATAAAGTTTAATGATTCTTATTTTATAATCAATTTACTGTTATATATTCCTTTTGAAGAATTGATGCTAATTACATATACTCCTTTAGGTGCATTTACATTAAATTCTTTGGTATTGTTACCTTCACTTTGGTAAGCTGAAGAATAAATTAATCTTCCACTTGAGTCAAACATTGTTACTTTCAATTCTCCTTTTATATTTTGAGATTTGATAAAGAATTTGCCATCAGTTGGATTAGGATAAATTTTAATATCATCCGCTAAAGGAGAAGAAATCTCTTTGGTTCCTAAAGTCTGAGTAGTACGGGTACATACTTGAAGACTCCAACCATTAATATTTCCCGTATCCCCCGTATAATTATCAGAAGCAAATAACTTCCATTGTCCTTGTGCCGGATGTCCTATAAAAACTCCAAGTGCTTCATTAGACTTCACTTCTCCTTGAATAGGTGTAGCACAAGTCGCTGCAGCTCCCGCATCGCTGAAAGTCGCAATGATATTATCCTGAGAAGTACATTGTCTATTCCAGACAAGAGCAGATGTTCCCATAGGTCCCTCTATTCCAACTGACAGGTCTTTTACATAGGTATGCGTAATGGAAGGTGTTACCTTAATTTTAGTAATGATTCCTGGATTATTAACCGTCAAAGGAGCGGAGACTGGAGGTGATGCAATAGCAGCATCTCCTCCAGGGCCATCTTTAATAGCCACAACAGGACCCCCATAAGTATATGTTGTACAGGCTTCCCCTTCTACTGTATAATCAATCACAAAGCTAGGACTTACAGCATAATAAATATTTCCTACTGCTTCTACCATAATAAATGCATTGGCAGAAGTAGAACCTGCCGGAATTGTAATTTGTTCACTTCCGTCATTAGGCGTATTGGCTGCAATAGTAGTAAAGGTTTGTCCCCCGTCTTTAGATAATTTAATATTTACATTAGCAGTACTCACAGGTGCCTGGGCTGTATTAGCTACATCCCATACCACATTGAATACTGAACCTGAAGTTGCAGACTGTCCAAATGCAGGAGCAGTAACTTTAAATGGTCCTGAAGCTGCATCTACAACTATTGACATTGCATCATTACTTGTTTGGGGAGCTGCAATACTATTATTTCTTACAGTCAATGCAAAGTTAAGATTTCGTCCTACTCCTGAAACAGTTTCCCATTTTGTAGTAAGAACACCTGCTAAAACTTTATTAAAGTCAGGGAAATATCTTACGGGAGTACTTACTGGATTCAAAGATCTGAACGTAGGACCCGTTGGTTTATTTAGATAAGGAATTGAATTAGATCCGGTCTGAGAAGAACCTGAATCCATTTGTTCCCATGTATAAGTATAAGAAGCAGTATTTGCATCTGTTGAAGTTCCTTTGAGTACAAATGCCGTAGATTTTGGAATGGTATAATCTGCTCCGGCATTCACCGATGGTGCAGGATTCGAAAAAGGAGTGTTTACACCACAGGCAATACTATTTATTCTGTCTTTGATCTCTTGTACACTAAACCCATGAAAATAATCATTGGAATTGAATTGCACATCATAATTGGCTGTAATTCCTGTATAAGCCATGATAGTAGATCCACTACCCGGCTCCACCAATGAAGCTAGGTTTCCAGATGCTGCACTATAACTGAATGAATGATTAGCACCTAGTTGATGTCCCATTTCATGAGCTACATAGTCAATATCAAAGCCATCTCCCTCAGGGAAATTACTGGCTGTCCATCCCATAGCCTTAGAAGCATCGTCGCAAATATCTCCGGGAGCATATCCGTTTCCGTCTTCTCTATCAAAAATGTGCCCCATATCATAATTGGCAGCACCTATAATATTGGTAATCGTAGTCTGGCCCGCTTGGTTCTGTTCATCTGATGCGGTATAAGGATCTGAAGCTGGATCTATATAAATTATCGCATCATTATTAGCAACCAGATTAAAATGAAAAGAAAGATCTTTTTCAAAAACACTGTTCAAACGTGTTAAAGATGCATTCATCGCTGCTAGAACCACTCCTTTCTTCTGAGCTTCCGTTGCTGTAGCAGGTGTTCCCGCAGCCGTCAGATGATACTGAGCATATTCCCCTGTACAGGTAATGGCAAGCCTGAAAACATTAAACCCTGCTGTTCTTCTATTGGCAGCATTGTTTTTTTTTTCAGATTTGTTTAATTCCTGCTTGCTGGGTGTAGCACATTCAAAAGGCTCTTTATCCTGCCCTCTTCTTGCATTGGAATCAAAAACAGCATAAACCGTTCTGTCCTCAGTATAAGGTTCAATAAATTCTGATATACCGGAACGTGTTATCATAGAAGAAAACCCAACCGGAGATAAGCTGAATCTTAAATATACTGTAGGGTCTTCTAATGCTGTTCCTACATAAGATTTAATATCAGGAAACTTGGCTTGTAATTCCGGAGCCATATTGGAAAACTCCCAAACCTGGAATTTCTCCAGTCTCCCATTAGACGTAGGAAGTGTCACAATCACTCCTTTGTCATTTGAAAAGCGCGCTGGTGCATTTTTTAAGGCTTGCTTCAGCTGATCTGTATTCAGTGTGTAAAGCCCTGCAAATTCTAATTTTTCTTGTGATTTTTTTACATTTTGAGACCTAAGCTCAGTTCTTGTCCACTGAGAAAACCCTAAAAATGGAATCATCAGTGACAAAATAAAGAAATAATGTTTCATGTCATAATAAGTTTTGTGTTTCACGAAATTACATAAAAAAAACAGATATTAGTTTTTTTTCACATAATTATGAATAAAAAATTAATATTTCAACCCAAAACCTTTCTAATCCTTTGAAAGATATATTTGGAGAATGATTTAAAAAATTTTTATCTTTGAAGTTTAGGAGTCATTAAAATGAAAATAAACTTACCTGATAAACTGTATTACTCTATAGGAGAAGTAGCCAAGGCATTCGATGTAAATACTTCATTAATACGTTATTGGGAACAGGAATTTCCTATCATTAAACCTAAAAAAAACAGAAAAGGAAACCGATACTTCACTCCTGAAGACATCAAAAACCTGCAAATGATTTACCATTTGGTGAAAGAAAAGGGATATACTCTGGATGGAGCACGTGTTGCTTTAACTACCAACAGTAAAATTTCCGAAACAATTACCATTATTGATCGTCTTGAATTTGTAAAAGCTGAACTTTTAAAATTGAAAGAATCTTTAGGAGAAAGAGATTCTGAATAACTCTTCAAGCTCAAATATTCGAAAAGGATATTCCTTGTTTTTCTAGTTCAGATCGTCTTTAAACAATTCTAAATTAAGGATATAAAAGTGTAATTTTAAATAAATTACACTTATTTTATATTCTAAAATTAACCAATTCACCTGTCGCCATTGCCCCGTTTTGTTTTTATCGATATGTTTACCATATGATGAGAAAAAACTATTACCAAAAATTGGCTTTTATGGTTATTTTATTGACCATTCTATTGATTTTTCAGAAATATACCAGCAGAAGCAGAGATCCTTTCCCTGATATAAAATTTATTGCCGGATCCTCGATTCCTAAAAACGTATCAGATTTTGATCCTAATGTCTTAAATAAAGAGCAATGGGAGAAACTTGGGTTTTCTGAAAAACAGATCATCACAATTCTTAAATATAAGGATGTGGTGGGTGGAACTTTTACCTCAAAAGAACAGTTGAAGAAATGTTATGCAATTTCGGAGGAAAAATTTAAGGAACTGGAATCCTTTATTCTTCTTCCTGATAACGGTAAAATAAATAATCCCAAGTATTCTAATCATTTTGAAAAGAAAGAAATTTCTGTTTCCGGAAAATTTAATCCTGACTTATTCACCTCTCATGACTGGGCAAAAATGGGATTCAGTGAACGGCAGTCGGAAGCTATTTTAAAATACAAAAGTTATCTTGGAGGAAGCTTTATCAGCAAAGAGAAGTTTAAAGAATGTTTTATTATTTCTCCTGAAAACTACAGAAAGCTAGAACCTTATCTACTATTGCCTTTAAAAACACCTGAAAAGTTTAAGACTTTCGTTAGCTATCCAGAGAAAATAAAAGTACAATATCATCCCTTTGATCCAAACAGCATGAATATTGATGGCTGGAAAGCATTGGGTTTTTCCGAAAAGCAAGCCAATACTATTGTGAATTACCGTGACAGAAATCTACATGGCAGCTTTAAAAATCTAGACGATATTCAGAAATGCTTTGTTATTTCTGCAAAGAAGTTTCAGGAACTGCGACCTTATATTAAGCTCAATCCTGTGGAGGTAAAACAGGAAAAAACAGATTTTTCAAAAACCGATCTTAATATGATTACCTTTAAACAACTTATAGAGTTTGGACTGGATGAAAAAAGTGCAGGTTCAATTATTGGTTTTAGAAAGAAATTGAGAGGTTTCGTGAATAAACAACAAATTTTAACCACTTATAATATTGATAAAGATCTGGTTCAAAAGTTAATCTCCATAGCTCCATTGGATGCTTCAACAGTACCTAGGTATTCTTTAACTGAGGCTCCTGAGGAATGGCTGAAAGATCATCCTTATTTTAAATATTCTGCCGATAAAATCATTTTCTACCGAACATCCTATCCCGATGACAAGAAAATCTGGAAGTTTTTAAAGTTGAAGCCAGAATATGAGGAAAGGATGAAATTATACGTAAAATAACCTGGATAAAAATAAAAAACTGAACTTCAGATATCAATTTATATCCGGTAAAAACTATTCCAAAAAATCTAACTTTTTGGAATAGTTTATCACCTGAAATATTATTCTAGATTTTAATGATGCATATAATTGCTGGGACCATTGGTTCCTTCAATTGATTCTGGAAGTATTCCGTATCGGGTACGTAAATTGACAGTCCCTAAATTTTGTCCGGTGTTGATATCAATTATATTAATAGTCCCGGAATTTAAGTTAGGTATATTCAGTAAATTATTTTGTACTGCTACTACTTCTTTTCCGGATTTGGTTTTGAAGAAAGCCATATGATGTGCTCCTTTATCTGCGTTAAAAGTCTTCAACAACTTTAGTTGAGGAAGATTACTTAAATCAAAGACAAGCACTTTTCCGGGATCTGCAAAACTCACATAAAGTTTATTTGTATCGTCAATGTACATTTCAAGAGTCCAACCTAAACCTTGTGTGCTTCCGTCAAATACTTTACTAAAAGCATCGTATTTTTTGGTTGTAGCATTGTAGGGAGCAATCCAGATATCACCTCCAAGCATGGTTGTAGCAAGGGCGTATTGTGGAAATTTCCCTCTTAACAATAAAGTCTCAACAGGAGCAGACATATCTGTTGGTGAATCTGCAACCTGATAAGTTTCCTTTATTTCATAGGTATTTAGATCTAATAAAGTACAGGTATTTCCTACTCCGGTAGTAAGATCCGGATGAATGGTTGAAGTTACCATCATTAATCCTTTATCTTCATTAATTGAAATACCATGCGGATACATTATAAACTTATTGGGGTTATCTTGAATTGGTGCTTTAATCGTTTTGATAAGATGATTATTATTGGCATTAAAAACACCGATACTACCATCTTTTGGACCTCCTGCCCCTCCCATAAAGGTCATGAAGTACCTCCCGTCATTGGTGAAAAATAAATTTTCTCCTACAGTATTCTCCCCCGTATCAATAGGCGTCGAACTAATTAATTTTGGCAGTCCGTTTTGATCTACTCCCGTTTTCACCTCATAGAGATAACTACCCCCTAAAGCAGTTGTGTATAATTTTTTTGCATTATTACTATAATAAAGGTGATGTGGTAATACACCAATACCCAATTCTAGTTTACTACTAATATTTCCAAAATTGGGGGCTTCGGGATCTAGCTCTATTACAGCAATTCCGTCTGATAATCCATTTAAACTTCTGTAATCAATGTAAAAGGAGGAATCATGTGGCTGCTCACCATTGTGGTTATCATTTTGACAATTGGTAAAAATTACTAAAACAGCAAATAAAAGAACTGTATTAAATTTTAATTTCATGATTTTCTGGTTATAGTTGTGTCTATTGTAAATATAATATAATTTCTCTGAAAAATAAAATATATTACACCAATATGTGAAAAATCATTAAATAACTACAATTCAATTACATTTCCAGTGGCATTACTAGAAAGTAAGAAATTAAAAATGGTAAGGTTTATTATTTGTCTTAGTCGATCGTTTTGCTAGAATCTTCCAGCAAATCATTTAGAGTACTAAGTTCTTCGTCCGTAAGATCTCTCCATTTTCCTATTGGAAGATCCAGCTTCATATTCATGATACGAATTCTCTTTAGCTTTTTTACTTCGTAGCCAAGATATTCGCACATCCTACGGATCTGTCTGTTGAGCCCTTGGGTAAGAATAATCCTGAAGTTCATTTCATCAATCTTCTCAACCTCACATTTTTTAGTTACTGTATCGAGGATAGGAACTCCATTTCTCATTTTCTCCAAAAACCTAGGAGTAATTGGCTTGTCTACACGCACCAGATATTCTTTTTCGTGATTATTTCTGGCACGTAGAATTTTATTTACGATATCACCATCATTGGTTAAAAGAATAAGTCCTTCACTTGGCTTATCTAACCTCCCGATCGGGAAAATCCTTTTGGGATAGTTAATATAATCTACAATATTATTCTTTTCGCGTTTAGTATCTGTAGTACAAACAATTCCCACAGGTTTATTGAATGCAATATAAACCGGTTTTTCCTGAGGTTCTCTGACAGGTTTTCCATCTACTTCTACCAAGTCATCATCAGAAACCTTGGTTCCAAGTTCAGGAATTTTACCGTTAATCTTTATTCGGCCTTCCTCCAACAGTTTATCTGCTGCTCTTCTTGAACAATAGCCTACTTCTGATAAATATTTATTGATACGTGTCTTTTCCATTAGTCTTGTCCGTAACCGTTATAATTTTTATTACTGAAAATAATAACTCCATAGTTTAATCCATGAAATAGTTTTATTTTCATGATTCCAGAAATCTAAAATCATTGCTTAAAAACTGATCTGTAGCATCTTCAATTTTGTAATCGCCAATTTTTGTTCGTCTTAATTGTGTAAGATAAGCTCCTACTCCCAATTCCTGCCCAATATCATGAGCCAGACTTCTGATGTAGGTCCCCTTTGAGCAGCCTACGGTAAAGCTTATCAAAGGAAAATCTATTGTAATATCTTTAAGATAATGGATGGTTGTCTTTCTGGACTTCATCTCTACTTCCTCTCCTGCCCTTGCCAGATTATAGGCTCTTTCACCATCAATCTTTATCGCGGAATAAACCGGTGGTTTCTGTTCAATTTCACCAACAAACTTTTCCAGAACTTCCTTTACCTGATCTTCAGTGATATTTGAAATATCCTGATGAAGAATTTCCGGTTTTTCAGTATCATAAGATTCTGTTTGTACCCCTATTTTGATCTCTGTCCAATATTCCTTAGGAGCATCCTGAATTTCAGGGATCTTTTTAGTGAATTTTCCACAGCATACAATCAGAAGACCTGTTGCTCTTGGATCCAGAGTTCCGGCATGGCCAATTTTAAATTTTTTGGGAAGATCAAATTCCCTTTTAAGTTTATATTTCATTTTATTGACAGCCTGGAAAGAGGTCCAGTCCAAAGGCTTATCCAATAAAAATATATGTCCTGATTTCAGTTCTTCAGCAGTCATGAATGGATATAATGAATGTTTTTTATTTAAAGAAATAAAAATAGATTAGTAAAGCTATTCCCACAAAAATACGGTACCATCCCCAAGGTTTGAAACCATACTTATTAAGTACTCCAATGAAAGCCTTGATTGCAATAAGTGCTACAATAAATGCTACTACATTCCCTACTACAAAGATCATAATATGATCCTGCGACGCCATAATCATTTCATATCCTTTCTGCGGATTGGCAGTTTCCTTTCCCCATGTTTTTACAAAAACAGAGTATACAGTTACAGCCAACATGGTAGGAACAGCAAGGAAAAAAGAAAATTCAGCGGCTGCTTTTCTGGTAAGCCCCTGTGTCATTCCTCCAATAATGGATGCAGCACTACGGCTTGTTCCCGGCATCATTGCAAGACATTGCCAGAATCCTATGGTTATAGCTTTTCTTATTGTAATTCCTTTTTCATCATCAATTTTAGGGTTCTTAAACCATTTGTCGGCAAATAGTAAAATAACACCACCTAGCACCAATACTGAAGAAATAGCAATCTGATTTCCAAGAACAGCTTCAATTTTATCATCGAATAAATATCCTAAAACCAATGCAGGAACTACTGCAAAAGCTAACTTAAAATAAAACTGAATATTATTTAAATCGAAAAACTTTTTCCAATAGGCTACAACGACAGATAAAATTGCTCCAAACTGAATGGAAACCTGGAACATTTTCAAAAATTCTGTTTCTTCCAGTCCCATAAGATTTGCTGTAAACCCCATGTGTGCTGTAGAAGAAATAGGAAGATATTCTGTTAATCCCTCTACAATGGCAATAATGATTGCTTTGATTAAATCCATAATCTTTAAAAATTAAAAGATTAAGAGATCCGGATCTTCAGAATATATTCTAAATTTCCTAATCTCTTAATCTCTAAATATAAATTATAATTATTTTCTTTTTAAAATAGCGTATACTTCTATTGCAAACCCTATTACAACAAATAGCGGAGCTATTCTGATTCTTCTGATGGAAAAAATACCGTCATTCCATGAGTTCGGATCAAATTTACCGTCTACAGTATTAGCATCAGGCCCCATCATCAGAAGAAATCCAACAACAATAAATGCTAATCCTATCAACATCCATTTGAAATTCTGCTGTCCAAAATAGAATGCATTTTCCGGTGTTGCTTTTGCTTCGTTTCCGAAATCTGAAGCTGAAATTTTATTTATTTTTTTGCTCATTTTTAAGAGTAGTATAAATCGTCAACGTTTGATTTTAAGAATCTCCATGTAGCGAAAATAGTACTTAAGACAGAAATAAAGATTCCTACTCCTAATACTAAGATAACTAACCAGAAATACTGATTGTTGTCCTGTACGAAAGCTGAGCCAATCTGGCTTGTGAAGTAATACCAGACACCACCTAATGCAAGAAGACCAATCACAGAACCAATGGCTCCCAAAATAATTGCCTCAATGATAAACGGCTTAAGAATAAATCTTCTTTTTGCTCCTACCAGCTGCATGGTCTTAATAATGAACCTTTTGGAGAATATTTTCAGACGAATAGAGTTGTTAATCAATACAACAGCTAATACTAAAAACAACACTGAAAATCCTAGAATCCATTTTAAGATTCTGCTCAGGTTATTGTAAACATCGACCATCAAGGTACTGTCATTTTTAACATCTATAATCCCCGGAACAGATTTAATCGCCTTGATGGCTTCATCTATCTTTGTAGGATCTACATATTCAGGTTTTAAAGCTACCTCAATGGATGAAGGGAAAATATTTTCCTCAAACAAGGCATCACTATCAATCCCCATACTTTTCTTGGCTTCCTTAGCAGCCATGCTTCTTGAGATGTAGGTTGCTTTTTTTACAGGAGCTAACGTCTGTACCTTTTTAAAAGTTTCTTCCTCAAGTTTTGCAATCTTTACAGAATCTTTAGCATCATAATTTTCATCAAAGTAGGCGTTCACCACCAATTGCTCCTTGATATAGTCGGAATATTTCTGGGCATTGATTAAAATAAGCCCCATTAATCCCAACAAAAATAACACTAAGGCAATACTTATCACTACTGTAATATTGCTGGACCGAAGCCTTTTCTTATTAAATTCATCTACAGATTTAGCCATTAATATTAAAATTTTTGGCTAAAATAGAAAAAATCTTCCGAAATTTGGGACGAAATAAAGAAAATCATTGTTAATAAAATCATAAAAAACCTTGAGTGTAAAAGCAAAAAAACATCTTGGACAGCACTTCCTGACAGATGAAAATATCGCAAGAAAAATCGTAGAAGGTCTTAGTTTTGAGAACTATAATAATATTATGGAGGTGGGTCCCGGCATGGGGGTTCTTACCAAATATCTTCTTGAAAAGGACCAAACCATTTACCTTGCAGAAATTGATACAGAATCCATCGAGTATCTGAAAAACAACTATTCTAAGGTTACAGAAGATACCTTTGTAGGAGATTTTTTGAAGCAGGATTTTAATTTTATCAAGGATGAACAGATTGCCATTATTGGTAATTTCCCGTATAATATTTCATCACAGATATTATTCCAGATTGTGGATCACTATGAGCTGATTCCTGAAATGGTGGGAATGTTCCAGAAAGAGGTTGCACAAAGAACAGCTGCAGTACCCAGAACTAAAGATTACGGTATTCTTTCGGTTCTTATACAGGCTTACTACGATGTATCTTATATGTTTACCGTTCATGAGAATGTATTCAACCCGCCGCCAAAAGTAAAGTCCGGTGTTATCAGACTTACAAGAAATCCAAAGGAGGGCTTGGCAGGCAATGAGGTTCTCTTTAAGCAAATTGTAAAAACAGGATTTAACCAGAGAAGAAAAAAACTTTCTAATGCATTGAAAGCTTTAAATATCCCTGAAGCTTTAAAAGGTCACGAATTTTTAGACAAAAGAGCAGAAGAACTTAGTGTGTCTGATTTTATTCATTTTGCAAATCTTTGGAAAGAAAACCAATAGAAATATAACAAAAAAACTCCTATATCAGGAGCTTTTTTAATGGTAACTTTATAAAGAAAGCCTTTCAAATGAAAGGCTTTCTTTTTTTTATTCTCTGTTTTTCAACATGATCCATCCGGACCAGTTCATCTGAGTTTTTGATTTTGGATATTCAAAATTGAACTTATACCAATAGGTTGCTGAAGGTAATCTTTTACCTGCTACTGTTCCATTCCATGTTGGATTTTCTTTTGAAAACTTGAACATTTCCACTCCATATCTATCGTAAATAGAACCTGTAAAGTTTTTAAACTGGCCAAGAGCTTTCAGATCCAATACATCATTAATTCCGTCATCGTTAGGGGTAATGATATTGTTAATCTGTAATGTAAAGAAATCAAAGGTTCCTACACAATGAGTCCCCACTCTTCTTACAAGAATCGTATAGTTTGTATTATCTAAAAGACCCGTAAATGTATTAGACTGCTGCCATGTAATTCCGTTATCAATAGAATATTCAAGACTACTTGGTGTATTGTTCATTGGTGGGTTTTCTGCCATCACTGTCAATGTCTTTTTAGTACTCTCGTAGTCTAATCCAACTACATAAGGAGTAGCTGCACCCATTACCTTAACAGGGAAGCTTTTTTTACAGAATCCATTATCAATCTCAACAGTATAAATTCCCCACTGATTTACGTTAATCTTTTGAGTAGTTGCACCAGTACTCCATAGATATTTATAGTTAGGTCCCGCTCCGGCATCAAGAGTAACCTGATCTCCAACACACATTTCAACGTCTGTTAAAGGTGTTGTGATTTCAGGAGTTACTTCTATTCTTATTGTTGCAGGGTTAAGAGATTTACATCCCTTTGCCCCAATAGCATATACTGTAAATGTTGTACTTTGATATAAGGTAACATCCTGCATATTGCCTGTTCCCGGAAAGTTGCTCCACAAATAAGTATCTCCACCTTCTGCCGTAAGCGTTACAGTTTCTCCCGGACATATTTTTATACTTGAAGCCTTAACCTTTGTTGTTGGCGTTGCTTCTTTCAAGAGTTTCAATTCAACCATCTTGCTGCAGAAACCACCATTTGAAACCACTACATACAAAATCTGACCATCATTACCGTTGTAATTCAAGATGTTCTGAATGTTATTGTTGTTTTGTGCAAGCGCGTCTGCCTGTTGTTCATAAAACTTGAAAACAGCACCAGGAGTTGGACTGATGGACGGTTTGATTGTACTTAAATCGAAGGTTGTAATATCCGGAGTGGTACAAAGTAGCATTGTTGCATCATTTGCCTGTGGAGTTGTTCCTCCATGAATTTCAATTGAAGCTTTCCCCGGACATGGATTTCCTGGCACACTCACCTCAATGGTGTAAGTTCCCGGCTGCAATGCTGTAATTGTATTGGTTGTAGCATTAGGTACTAGAGTACCATTGTAATACCATTGGTAAATTAAATTAGGGTCACTTACAGAAGCTGTAATTACCTGAGGTACATTATCACACACATTAATGTCAGAAGGCAATTTTGCGCCTCCAGGGCCTAATAGGTCTACCCCAATATTGAAAGACCCTCCTTCCAAAAATACGGCTGTATCATAACTATGGTCACTATAATCGGCAATTACCATTTTGAAATGATATTGCTGTCCCGCCACTACATCTGCAATAGCTGTAAGCGGAACTGTTCTTCCATTAAAATTCGTTTCAACGTTCCCTGTATTGTATCCACCAAAATACTGGGCATTAACAGCCCCGCAGCTTGATCCTATTGCAGGGTGAATATTGGTAACACTTACCGGTCCTGCTCCTCCCGGTAAAATAGCCATATTCACATAAGGTCCACCTGAAGTAGGTCTAAGTAATATTGCGAAAGCATCTGCAAAGGTACAAGGGAATGAACCTGTATATTCTTCGGATGCTAATAAATAGTTAAATTTAATTTGTGAAGTGGTAGGTACAAAGTCGAATTCCAGAAGTACAGCATCATTAAGCTTAGTTTCTACTACTCCAATAATCTGCGCTAAATCTGCATCAGATCCACCTCCATTAACATCATTAAGGGCTCCCTCAAAACTATTACCGGCTCTTCTTGCAAATCCGGTAGTAAGTATAATTCCATCCTTGAAAGGAAAATTAGTGGTTGCCTTATGAAAGTATCCCCAAGCTCTATCTGCATCCCCTACCGCGTGGTTAGGAGTAATCTTTACATTGGTTACATTTGGAGTAACACAAGTATTGGTTCCCGATGAGATTAGTACATCCTTTACTAATTTTTCTATACTATAATTGGTCTCCAAATACCCTGCAGCATTCACATCAATAAAGGCTCCAGCTCTTCTGGATTGAGCAGTACTTTGCTCCCTTACTGGTTTTCTGGGATATTGGGTTTGTGAAAATAAAAAAGTCGAAATGACTAAAAAAAATAAACAAAGCGGTAGATGTCTTCTCATAATATTTTTGTTTCAACAAATTTAATTTTTTTTTAAATATCCCATACACATATTTGTGTTTTTTATAATAAAAAGAACAAAAATATCACTTCTTGCAATCAATTTTTCATTAACAAAACCCTTTAAATAAATGATAGTAAACATTAAACCTTATTTTATCAAATTTATATCTTTCCTAAAATAAATCACAAAGATGATTAGTCTTTATTGCTAAAAAACACAAAACCTTTCATTTCTGAAAGGTTTTGTTAATTATTTTCTATTCATCAAAGAATTTAGTTTCTATTTTTCAAAAGTATCCATCCTGAGCGTTGTTCCAATTTCTTGTTTGCCGGATTTTCCCACTGAACCTGATACCAATACGTACCGGTTGGCAGATTGATTCCTTTTAATGATCCTCTCCAGATCACATCTCCTTTTGAAGCCTTGAAGACTTCCGCTCCATACCTATCAAAAATTGAAGCTGAAAAATCTTTATATCCACTGATTCCCGTAAAATCTATGGTATCATTAATCCCATCCATATTAGGGGTAATGGCATTGTTAAGTACAAATGTGAAGTAATCTAATGAAGTGCCACATTTAGCATTTTTCACTCTTACCATTAAATGATAGGTTGTATTATTCAAAATACCGGTAAACACGTTTGAGCTCTGCCATGTCAACCCTCCATCAATAGAGTATTCCAGAGTTCCTCCTGTTGGGTTACTTGCTGTAAGGGTAAGAGTAGTCTTTTCATGAACAACATTCGTAAACTGAGGAAGATCAGGATTAACTAACTGTGCTGTAAATACTTTAGAGCAAACTCCGTTACTAATGGTTACAGAATAGGTACCTGGAGCATTTGTTGTTATTGTTCTGGTAGTTGCTCCTGTATTCCATAGGTAGGTATAGTTAGGTCCGGCTCCGGCATCTAAAGTACCATTATCTCCGGCACATACATACACATTCTCCAAGGTTGAAACTATGGCAGGAACTACCTCAATGGTTACTTCAGCAGCCTTCACAGAGCTACATCCATTTCCACCCAATGCATATACAGAATAGATAGTGGTAACTGTAGGAGTCACCACTTGGGTGTTACCATTTCCTGTAAGACCAACCCAATTATAGGTGAATCCTCCGGTAGCGGTAAGGGTTACCGATTCTCCGGCACATATTTTTAATTTTGACGCTGATAGTCCTGCGATAGGTGGTCCTACCTGAACAGTAACCGTTGCAGGGGTTGCAGACACACATCCGTTAGCTCCTACTGCATATACAGTATATACTGTGTTAAGCGTTGGTGATACTACCTGCGTATTCCCGGTTCCTATAAGACCATTCCCCCATTGGTAGGTTGTTCCTCCTGAAGCCGTTAATGTTACCGATTCTCCAACACATATACGAGGTTGTGATGATACTAGCGCGGCAACAGGGGCTGCTGTATCTTGGGTTACAGTAACCGTTGCAGTATAAGGACAGCTTAAATTTCCTGGTTGTGAAACATTAGTAACTGTTAATGTATATGTTCCTCCAGCACTTACAACCGGAGTAAGTGTGGTAGATCCTGAAACGATATTTCCTCCAACTGTAGTCCACGAAATTGTAGAGCCAGTCGGTATTACAGAAGTTGAGGCATTAAGGGTAACCTGAGGCGTTGTACAAGTAACCGTTTGTGGAGTAGCAATAGTTAATGTTGTTTCAGCAGTTCTCAGCAATTGAAGAGAAACCACATAACTACACCCTCCGTTGCTCACCAATACATAGATTGTCTGGTTAGCCGAAAGAGGTGTATATGCTGTAGCACCTGTAATAAAATTACCATTGGCAGCATTGGCATCAGCCTGATTTACATAATAAGTAAATGTAACTCCTGAAGCGCTGGTGATCTGGCTCTGAGCCTCTGTAAGGTTAAAAGTTAACCCTGGTTGATAACATTTATGCAGAATGGCATTTTGTGCTGTAAACGGCTCTGATACTTCAATCGTTAAGGTAGCTGGATTTGGAGATACACATCCATTGGATCCTACCGCAGTCACTGTATAAGTAGTAGTAACTGTAGGTGACACTACCTGTGTATTTCCGTTTCCTGGAAGACCTCCACCCCAATTGTAGGTAGCTCCTCCTGAAGCGGTTAATGTGATTGACTCTCCCTTACATATTTTAACCTTAGTTGCTGTAAGTAATGGATTGGGTGGTGCACTGTTTCCGGTAACCACTACATTTCCGACTGCTGTACAACTAACATTACCAGGCTGATAAACTTGTGATATAGTCAAAGTATATGTTCCGGGTGCATTGATGACAGGATTCAGGGTATTTCCACCCGAAACAATGTTCCCTCCTGTCGTTACCCAATTGAATGTTGCTCCCGAAGGATACACTGAAGCTGTGGCATCCAGCGTTATTTGAGAATTAGTACAAGTTAAAGCTACAGGAGGCACAATAGACACGGTCATCTGTGGAGCCTTTACCAGTTGTAATTCTGCCACCTTAGCACAGAAACCACTTCCCACTCTCACATAGACAGTCTGCCCTCCCGGACTAGGATAAGCTGCAGGAGTAGGAATTGTATTGGCATTTCCTGCATTGGCATCTGCCAGTGTGGTATAATAGGAAAAATTAGCCCCTGGTGTTGTACTTATTGAAGGTTGTGCTATTGGTAAATTAAAAGTAGCATTTCCTGTTGTATAACATGCTGTGAGTGTAGCATTCTGTACTGTAGGAGAAGTTCCGCCAACAACAGTAATTGTTGCTTCTCCCGGACAAGAACTTCCCTGAATATACACTTTAACGGTGTAAGTTCCGGGTTGTGTTGCTGTATAACTTGGATTAACTTCTCCCGGAATAGGGTTATTATTTAAAAACCACTGATACGTCACGTTAGGTTCCTGAACAGATGCAGTAAAGGTTTGTGGTGTATTATCACACATATTCACAGAAGCTGGAAGCTGTACTCCTCCCGGACCTAGAATTTTCACTCCAATATCAAATGATCCGGCTTCTAAAAATACTGCCGAATCGAAATTAGGATCCTGAAAATCTGCCAGCACCATTTTGAAATGATACTTCTGTCCCGGAATCACAGCTGCCTTTGCTGTTAAAGGAATTGTACGGCCATTAAAGTTGGTTTCTATCTGAGCTGTATTTGTTCCGCCATAATAGGCTTCATTTTTAGGACCACAAGTAGGGGGAAATGCCGGGTGAATATTAGTTACACTCACAGGGCCTGCTCCTCCAGGAAGCACTGCCATATTGGTATAGGTAGGATCTCCCACCTTTTTCAGTAATAAGGCAAAACCATCCGTAATATTACATGGGAAATTTTGCTGATATTCCTTGGATGCAAATAAATATTTAAAGGTAACTTCTGAGGAAACAGCTACAAAGTCGAACTCTATAAATGTAGCATTTGTAAGAAAAGTATTATCAATATTCAGGGCAGTGGCCAAATCCATGTCGCCACCTGTTGCCAGATCATCACTCAGATCACCAAGAAAAGAATTTCCGGCTTTATTTGCATATCCTGTAGAAAGAATAATCCCTTTATTGAATGGGAAGTTCGTCCCTGCTTTATTAAAAAAGCCCCAGCTTCGGTTCTGATTACCGGGTTGCAGGTTAGGAGATACAACAACATTGCTCACATTAGCACTGGCACACCCTCCTCCTGATATAAGAACATCCTTTACCAACTGCGTAATACTATAACCAGATTCAGGATAAGCGGGAGTATTCACGTCTATAAAAGCGCCCGCTCTTAAAGTGGCTGCGCTGGGCCTTCTGAGTTCCCCTACTTTTCCTCTGTTCTGAGCAAAAATAAAGCTTCCCATAAAAGCAAAAAATAACGCCAAAAATAAATTCCCTGTCCTCCTATTTAACATTTTATATTATTTTAAACAAAAATACTATTTTTTTTGATTGAAATTCAGTTTAACACAATTTACATTATTACTAATGCAAATTTATTTATGATAGAATATCAACTCTATTTATTTAAGAATAATAAAAAAAGACTGACAAAACAGCCAGTCTTTTAATTATCGTTTAAAATTATTCTATATTCTTAAGCAATATCCATCCGGTTTTCACGGTAAGAAGCTTGCTTGCAGGATCTTCATAAGTGATTTGATACCAATAGGATGCTGTTGGCAATCGTTTTCCCTGGAAATAACCATCCCAATAAGGTCTGATTTTTTCTGCTTTAAATACTTCTTTTCCATAACGGTCGAAAACCTTACCACTGAAATCCTTATATCCGCTCACTCCTCTGAAATCAATAATATCATTGATATTATCTCCGTTGGGAGTAATTACATTTTTCATTACAAAGGTAAAGAACTCCAGATAGCCTTCACAGCTTGTATACTTAACCCTTACACGTATAGTGATCACCTTATTTTTAGGTACATTGGTAAATACATTGGATGATTGCCATGTAATCCCGTTATCTATTGAATATTCCAGTATACCATTGCTTGGATTGCTTGCTGTAAGAACTATAGTTCCTTTATCATTATAATCAACGTTTGTAACTTCGGGAATAACAGCCTTAATCACATCTGTTTTAAATTCTTTGGAGCAAACTCCATTACTGATTGTTACTTTATACTCTCCTGGTTTATCTACAGTAATGGTCTGGCTGGTTTGTCCTGTACTCCATTCATAGGTATATCCGGGACCTGAACCTGCATCTAACAGAATTCTATCTCCTTGGCAGATATGTCCTCCTTTTAGTGTAGAAACAATAGCAGGAACCACTTCTATAGTAACCTGTGCCGGCTGTAATGATTTACAACCTTGCGCCCCGATAGCATACACAATATAGGTAGTGGTTTTAGTAGGACTCACAGTCCTGATTCCTCCTGTAGTAGGGTTATCACTCCATTCATAAGTTACTCCGCCAGATGCGGTTAATAGAACTGATTCGCCTACACAAATCTTTAATTTTGCGGCATTAAGTTTCACGATAGGAGTTTCTTCTTTTCTTAATGTAAGGGTTGCTATTTTACTACAAAATGCCCCATTGGAAACAAGAACATACAATACCTGGCCATCTGTACCATTATAGTTTGTCAGATTAGGAATATAGCTATTATTTTGAGCTTGCGCATCCGCCTGATTAAGGTAAAAACGGAATATTGAATTCGGTGTTGTACTGATCATAGACTGTGCAGCCAATAGATCAAATGTACTAAGTGTAGGGGTAGTACAAAGTTTCAGTACTGCATTTTGTACCGTAGGGCTTGTTCCGCCAATAATCTTAATAGTAGCTTCTCCCGGACATTGATTTCCCGGAATCATTACTTTTATAGTATACACCCCTGGCTGGGTGGCAACATAAATAGCATTGGTAGCACCAGGAATTAAAACTCCATCCTTATACCATTGAAAAGTCATCCCCGGAATGGTAGCCAGCTGAGCCTTTAACGACTTTGGTGTATTGTCACACATATTAATGGTTCCCGGTAACCCTACTCCGGTTTCATCCACAATTTTGATACCTATATCAAATGATCCTCCCTCAAGGAAGACCGCAGAGTCATGTCCATTATCTTTTGCATCTGCCAGTACCATTTTAAAATGATAGGTTTGTCCAGGAATTACATCTGCAATCGCAGTCAAAGGAACTGTTTTTCCATAATAATTAAAGCCAACATGCGGATTATTCATTCCTCCAAAATAAACCTCATTGATGGGCCCGCAAGAGAAACCGTTACCAGCAGGCACAATATTCGTTGCACTTACAGGTCCTGCACTACCCGGTAATACAGCTAGGTTGGTATAGGTAGGATCGCCGACTTTTTTTAGAAGAAGTGCAAAAGCATCCGAATAACCACCCGTACAAGGATAATCTGAATCATATTCTTCCGAAGCAAAAATATAATTGAATTTTACCTGAGTAGAATTGGGAACAAAATCAAATTCAAGAGCTACAGCATCTTTCAGCTCCACGGTAGGATTGGTAGCAGCCACAAGATCCGGATCACTTCCCGTACCTATGGTTTTACCCAGTAATCCTATAAAACTATTCCCAGCCTCTTTGGCATGTCCTGTTGTGAGTACAATTCCATCTGTAAAAGGAAAAGTTGCCGTTCCTTTATTGAAGTACCCCCAAAACCTGTTATCATTATCGGCAGCATGGTTTGGGCTCACCGTAACATTAGTGACATTGGCTGTGGTACAAGTGGATCCGCCATTAATTAAAATCTCTTTTACCAGTTGTTCAGGAGAGTAATTTGAAGCAGCATAAGGAGGAACATTTACATCTATAAATGTTCCAGCTCTCAAACTTTCCGTAGAAGGTTTCTTTCTTATCTTCTTTCTTTCAGGTGTAATCTGAGAAAAGACAGAAATAGAAGCCAGTAAAAACGTTAAAAGAAAAAAGTAGTTTTTTAATCTATAATTCAACATTTTAAATTCATTTGTTCAAATGTAGCAAAAATAACGACAACAAATCAGCATTTCAGGCACTTATCTTTTAATTTAATGTAATAATCATAAAAAATATACATTATCATTAAATTTTACATAAACAATACTTATCTTTTAATTATAAAGAAACAGACCAATAAATATTGATCTGTTTGCTTATTCTTCTTAAATAATAATGATTTTCAGGACTAATTATTCATTGTTTTTTAATTGCTCAATCTCATTTTTTAGTTGAGTAATAATATCCTTTAAAGCCTTTATTTCGTTTTTATTAGAGCTTACATTACTTTTTAGGATTACATTTTTTGCTCTTTCAATATGATCCTCTTCTTCCTCTTCCTCATTGATCTCCTCAATATCTTCACTGATCTCTTCAATGTCCTCCTGAATATCTTCTATGTCTTCATTAATCTCCTCAATATCCTCCTGAATATCTTCAATATCTTCACTAATTTCCTCGATATCTTCCTGAATATCTTCAATTTTTTCGTGGCTTTTATTAACAGACATCTGAATAAAGATTGCCAGATAAATAGCTTCCAAAGAAAGAACTGTAGTAAGAATAAGAAGCATCTTATCAAATTCTACAAGATGTATCATAGGAAGCAAAAACGAAGTAAAAAAAAGTAAGGTATGCACAATCAAAGATTGAATAGATCCAATCCATGAAGTAACACGGTCTGCTATCTTCTCAAGAACTTCTGTTTTTTCGTTATATTTTTTCATCATTTCTTTTTTTACAAGAGTTCCTTGGTTACTCCCAATCCAAACAATGCATAGTCATATTTTGCCGGATCTTTTTCATCAAATTTTCTAATTGCTACATCCAGCTCTTCCACTGTTTTCCAGTCATTCTGTGTTCTTGAAACAAGACCCAGTTTTCTTGAAATGTTTCCGGTATGTACATCCAGCGGAATAGACAGGTATTTCTGATCTATATTTTTCCAGATTCCAAAATCTACACCACGTTTATCCTTTCTTACCATCCATCTCAGAAACATGATAATCCTTTTAGCTGATGAATTTTTATAGGGTGAACTGATGTGTTTGTGGCTTCTGTGCTTTTCAGTCTCCAGAAAACTACTTCTGAATCTTTCTATGGCATACAGAAAATTTATTTCCGAATCTTTTACTTTGAATAAATCTTCCAGACTTTCATTTTCCTTATAAATTCTATTAAACTGCTTAATAAAGTATGAAAAATCCTGTCCGTTGAATGTTCTGTGAATGCTTTTATCCTGAATGCTTTCCAAATCTTTTTCAGAATAGTTCAAAACGAAATCATAGGGAGAATTCCCCATAATATCAAGCATTTTATTGGCAGAATTAATAATTGACTTCCTATTTCCCCAGGAAATTGTTGCAGCTAAAAAACCGGCAATCTCAATATCCTGTTTTAATGAAAAACGATGCGGAATCTGTATCGGATCATCTTCAACAAAATCGAGAGTGTTATACTGATCTGCTTTTTCATCCAGAAAACTTCTGAGTTCTTCAAAATTCAGCATATTCATTTAAATTTTTACACTTTCCAAGGCCTTTGGTAAGAATGAATTTGGAAAGACATTTCTGGCCTCATCTGTAAACACCGTCAAATCGGCATACCTATTCGAAAAATGGCCCAGGATCAGTTTTCCTACCTGAGCTTTTTGAGCAATAGTAGCAGCTTCCAGCGCTGTAGTATGTCCTGTATAATCTGCCATTTCTTTCAAGTCATGCAAAAATGTGGATTCGTGGTATAAAACCGTTACATTTTTAATGATTGGAATTACAGATTCAAGATATCGGGTATCACTACAGAAAGCATATGATACAGGTGGAGCCGGATCAACAGTCAGAATCTCATTTTTAAGAACGTAGCCATCACTTAATACAAAATCCTTTCCTGCTTTTATGTTATGATAATCACAGGTTTCAATCTCACTGTATTTAGCAATTTCCTGCATATTAAGATGCCTGTCCTTTGGTTTTTCCTTAAAAAGATAACCATTGCAATAGATCCTGTGATCTAAAGGAATGGTATATACCTCTACTCTATTGTCTTCATAGATCTTTTCAGAATAATCCTTATCCAATTCATGATAAACCACCTCAAAACCACGATGGGTTTCTGTAATCTGAAAGATTGTTTCCAGCATCTTCTTGATCCCTTTTGGCCCATAGACATGCAATGGATTATCCCTTCCCAAAAGACGGAAAGAAGCAATAAGACCAGGAAGACCAAAGCAATGATCTCCATGAAGATGAGAAATAAAAATATGGTTGATTTTTGAAAATCTAGCTTTTGCTTTTCTCAGCTGCACCTGTGTTCCCTCCCCACAATCGATCAGGAAGAGTCTTTCTTCCATTTCCAGCAACTGAGCCGTTGGTGAGGTATTGATAGTCGGAATGGCCGAGTTAAAACCTAATATTGTTAAATAAGTACTCAAATCAATAGTTTATTGAAACAAATGTACGACAGAAAATTGAAAACGTATATTTTACCGTCAAATTTAAAAGGAAAAGCATAGTGAACACCTCCTCAGAAATAGAGAAATGGTTCACTATGGCCTTATCATATTTTAATCAGTTACTTTTAAAAAATCCATAAACAAGTCTAGGGCCTGCTTACGGTGACTGATTTTATTTTTATCTTCAGGATCCATTTCTGCAAAGGTTCTTTCGTGCCCTTCAGGAACAAAAATAGGATCATAACCAAATCCCTTGAAACCTTTATTTTCTGTCAATAAATTTCCATGAACCCTTCCTTCAAAATATTTAGCCCCATTTTGATCATAGTAGCATAAAACAGTAACGAAGTAAGCCTTTCTGTTTTCTATTCCCTGCATTTCTTCCAATACCTTTTCAATATTTTTAGCGAAATCATGATCTCCTGCATAACGTGCAGAGAATATCCCGGGTCTTCCATCCAAAGATTCTACTACCAAACCGCTGTCATCACCTAAACTTGGAACTCCTGTCTTTTCAAAACAATACTTTGCTTTAATTAATGCATTGGCATGAAAAGAATCTCCATCTTCTACAATTTCTTCATGAATATTATAATCTCTAAGGCTTTTAACCGTACATTCATTCCCTAGAATCTGCTGAATTTCTTCTTTTTTATGTTCGTTGTGTGTTGCTACCAATAATTCCATGTCTATATTCATTTTCCAATTTTACTTTTTAGCTGCTGTTAATTAAATTTCAGAGTAATGTACTTTATATTTTTTCGTAAAAAGATAGTAGAACAAAGAGAAAAGTACAATTCCTGCGACCAGAATAAGCCATTCTGAAACATTTAAAAACTTTGCAAAACTTTCATTCTTTCCAAACAATACCAGCAGTGAAAGGGTTAGGTTATTAAACCCATGCAATAATATGGGTATAAGTAAGGATTTTGTTTTATAATATACCAATCCCAAAACGCAACCCAGCATTACTGCACTGATGAACTGCCAGGGATTTCCGTGAACGATCCCGAAAATAATGGAGGCATACAAAATAGCTTTCCAAGGTTCAACGCCCTTATTAATTAATCCTTTTTGAATAATCCCCCTGAATATAATCTCCTCAAAAATAGGAGCCATCATGACCGTCATAATCAGCATTATCGCGGGATCATCAGTTAATTGACTCATCAACTGGGTAAAGTATTCATAAAAATCTCCAAAAAATGGCCCTGTTATCGGGATCAGCGAGGTAATAAATTCTGAAATAAACATCATTCCCAACATCATAGGAAAGACCAGAAGATAAGTATAGAAGTTAACTGACGAAAAGTTGAAGTTAAGCTTCATGTTTGTAGTTCGCCTTACAATAAAAAAATCAAAAAAGGCAATAGCGGTAAGGAACCCTACTGAATTGGCCACCATAAGGAACCAATCCTTAAGTTCTAAATTTTCCTTGAAAGCTACTTTCCAAAAGGTGCTGAATAGAGAAACAGCCATTGTTCCTACAAACAACCCAACTACTAAGGTAACAGCGCCCAGCCATGTGAAAGTAAACTTCGGATACCTGCTATTTTCCATTCTTTTTCTCTGTAAAAATTTATAAAAACAAAGATAATTTTTTTGAATACTACAGGCAACTAAAAAGGAAAATACTTATTTTCGCTACCTCCGTAAATATTACAAAAAATAAGGTTCTCATCCGAGTGGAAGAACATTGTTTTAATTTATTTGAAAACCTCATAAAAAATCACGATTTTTGCAACTTCAAAATACGATATGTCAGACTTAATCAAAGAAATACAAAAAAGAAAGACCTTCGGGATCATTTCCCACCCGGATGCCGGAAAAACTACCCTTACGGAAAAACTACTACTTTTCGGGGGTGCAATTCAGGAAGCAGGTGCGGTAAAATCCAATAAAATAAAAAAAGGAGCTACCTCCGACTTTATGGAAATTGAAAGACAGAGAGGGATCTCTGTAGCCACTTCCGTATTGGCTTTTGAATATAAAGACCATAAAATTAACATTCTTGATACTCCTGGTCACAAGGATTTTGCTGAGGATACCTATAGAACCTTAACTGCCGTAGATTCTGTAATTGTTGTAATTGACGTTGCAAAAGGGGTTGAGGAACAAACTGAGAAATTGGTTAAGGTTTGTAGAATGAGAAACATTCCGATGTTGGTATTCATTAATAAACTTGACCGTGAGGGTAAGGATGCCTTCGATTTGCTGGATGAAGTTGAACAAAAATTAGGATTAAGAGTTGTTCCGCTTTCCCTTCCAATTGGTATGGGAAGCGACTTCCAGGGAATTTATAATATCTGGGAAAACAATATCCAGTTATTCCTTGAAGAGAGAAAGCAAAAAGTAGGTGAATCTATTACTTTTGATGATATTAACGATCCTTCCATTGATGAGGCGATAGGTCCAAAAGCTGCTCAAACACTGAGAGACGAGCTAGAGCTTATCCAATCAGTATATCCTGAATTCAGTCGTGAAGATTACATGAACGGTGATCTACAACCGGTTTTCTTTGGTTCTGCCTTAAACAACTTTGGGGTACGTGAATTATTGAATGCATTCATTGAAATTGCTCCAATGCCACAGCCTAAGGAGAGTGATCTTCGTATGGTAAAGCCGGAAGAAAATAATTTCACAGGATTTGTTTTTAAGATCCACGCTAACATGGACCCTAAGCACAGAGACAGACTTGCATTCGTAAAGATTGTTTCCGGAACATTCAAAAGAAATGAAAACTATCTATTGGTAAGAGAGGGCAAAAAAATGAAGTTCTCATCACCCAATGCATTCTTTGCTGATAAAAAAGAGGTGGTAGAGGAAAGTTTCCCTGGTGATATCGTGGGTCTTCATGATACGGGAAGCTTCAGAATTGGTGATACCTTAACAGGTGGCGAAAAGCTAAGCTTCAAGGGTATTCCAAGTTTCTCTCCTGAACATTTCCGTTATATCAATAATAATGATCCGCTTAAGGCTAAGCAATTGGCTAAAGGTATTGATCAGTTGATGGATGAGGGAGTTGCACAGCTGTTTACTCTGGAAATGAACAACAGAAAGATCATCGGAACTGTGGGGGCACTTCAGTACGAAGTTATCCAATACCGTCTGGAACATGAATATGGTGCAAAATGTACCTACGAGCCTTTATCCATGCATAAGGCTTGTTGGGTGGAAGCAGATGAAAAATCTGAAGAGTTTAAGGAATTTGCAAGATTAAAACAGAGATTCCTAGCCAGAGACAAATACAACCAGTTGGTATTTTTGGCAGACTCATCATTCACTATTCACATGACGCAGGAGAAATTCCCGAATGTGAAGCTGCATTTCATCAGTGAATTCAGAGATCACTAAGTAAAAGGGCAAAATCGCCAAAATATAGATCCGCAGATAACTTCTGCGGATTTTTTTATGATATGCTTTCTGGAAATTACCCCGTTAAAAATTCTTTGAATTTTCGCCACCCCTCTGGATGAGGGGAATTTTTAGATTTCCAATTTAATATTTGAAGAAAACACCAAGCTTTCCAACAATTTCATGTTTCAAACGTAGAAAAATGCTTTGTAAATCTCTTGTAAAACAAGTGCAAAATATTGAAAATGTATCAATTATAGTTTTACGAATACAATACATTCCATTTACAAGGACTTCGAAAGCTTCATGACTAATTTTACTTCATCAAAAAATTAATGTTATGAAAAAATTCATTTTACTAGCAGTTGTATCAGGTACATTCATTATGTGTGGTAAAAAAGGTGAGGTTTCATCAGCTAAGATTGGTGAAGCTGTACAAAGTATAGACAGTGCTGCCGCTGTTGCTACAGAAGCCATTGATAATGCCAATACAACAGCCAGCCAAGCTCTGGACTCTGCAAGCATAAGAATAAAGGATATTGAAAACACCAAAAATGAAATCCAGCAGAAAATAGAAAATACATCCAAGATTGTAGATTCTTTATCAGATAAAATTGCTTCTACAAAACTGGAATCAAAAATTGAAAAAAAGGATTCTGCAACCAAGAAATCTGAAAAGATCGTGGTGAATGTTCCTGCTCCAAAGGTAATCAAGGAAACAAAGATTATTTATAAAGACAAGCCTAAAAATGACAGCTATGAACTGAATATGCCAAAAGATAAAATGGTAAAAACAGGATATCTTGTGATAAAGGCTGATAATGCAGAAACTGTAAAAGAAATTATCCGAGAAGAAGCCATTAAAAATAACGGTTACATTAAAAGTGAAAATCTTTCTTACGCTGAATCAGCCAATCATCGTGAAGAAGGCCAAAAAATATACAGTATAGACATCAAGGTTCCTATCCAGCATTTTGATGGTTTAATGGAAGCTCTCAACGCTAATATAGGAGATATAGATACTAAAGACATTCAGGTTTCAGGACATAATTATGCTGATAACACCATCTGTAGTATCAATGTAAATATTACAGATAAAACTGAAGCTGAAAAAGAACCTAAAACTTTCGGTGGAAAATCTTTGGCAGCGATAGAGTCAGGCTGGGATGTCATTACTTCCATATTTCTGTTTCTACTTCCGTTGTGGCCTGTATTTCTAATTGGTGGTATTGGATACTATTTTTATAAAAAGAAAAACAAAAACATTCCTAATAAAGATTCTCAATAGATTTTAAAGTCCATCCTCAGAGGTGGATTTTTTATTTTAAGTTTTGGCTAAAGCCAGGTGAATAGGGCTTATTTATTTTTTAAGCGGGCTGAAGCCCACTCCTATTGAATAGTATAGCTATCACAATTGGTATTGAGGAGCACGATAGCCCATAATAAAAATAGCCCCGATAGCAACGGTTACCCCACAGCAAGATCTGGCCAATGCATTGGAGCGAGGAGTATGAGTGAATAGCGGGAAGAAGCTACTGAAAATAAAAAAGGCCTCCAAATCGGAAGCCTTTTACATTATTTCATATTCACAACTTTGTCTACAACAAACTTTGTGTTTCCTCTCCAGGGAAGAGCGCCATTGTATTCCTTGTAATGGAGATCAAAGGTTTTACCACTGTTGGTTTCCAATTGCTTGAAAACTTCAGGGTCATCTACAGAAAACTCAAACTCATAGCTTGTAAGGCCTCCTGTTTTTCCTTTTCCGAAACCTTCCTGAATAAGTTTGCCTTCATAGGTTTTGAAGATATAGCCTTTTTTCATGGCATAATTCAGATATCCGGATTTCACGCCTTCTCCGAAAACGAAGAAGTACTTATACCATACAAATACTCCTAACAATAGCAGTACGACACCTAGGGTAATCCACAAAGATTTTTTCATAGAGAGTGTGTTTTATTAAAATTATTTTGCAATACTTCTGGAGATCACGATTTTCTGGATTTCAGAAGTTCCTTCGTAGATCTGAGTGATTTTTGCATCTCTCATTAATCTTTCTACGTGGTATTCTTTCACATATCCGTATCCACCGTGAATCTGTACAGCTTCAATAGTAGTATCCATTGCTACCTGAGAAGAGTATAGTTTTGCCATTGCACCGCTTTCAGAGATATCTTTTCCTGCATCTTTTTCACACGCAGCCTTGAAGCATAGCATTCTTGCTGCAGTGATCTGAGTAGCCATATCTGCTAATTTGAATGCAATTGCCTGGTGATTGATGATTTCTGTTTTGAAAGCTTTTCTTGTTTTAGCATATTTCAAAGCCATTTCATAAGCTCCTGAAGCGATACCTAAAGCTTGAGAAGCAATACCGATTCTTCCACCGTTCAATACAGCCATAGCAAAGTTGAATCCAAACCCATCCTCACCAATTCTGTTTTCCTTTGGAACCTTTACATTGTTGAAGATCAAAGAATGTGTATCACTTCCTCTGATTCCCAGTTTATCTTCTTTTGGTCCGATTTCAAAACCTTCCCATCCTCTTTCTACGATGAAAGCATTGATTCCCTTATGTTTTTTCTCAGGATCTGTTTGTGCAATTACGATATAGTAAGAAGCAGTTCCTCCGTTTGTAATCCAGTTTTTGATCCCGTTTAATAGATAGTAATCTCCTTTGTCTTCAGCAGTTGTTTTCTGAGAAGTTGCATCAGAACCTGCTTCCGGCTCAGATAAAGCAAATGCTCCTATTACTTTTCCACTTGCCAATGGAGTAAGATATTTTACTTTTTGTTCTTCAGAAGCAAACTTTTCAAGACCAGCACAAACCAATGAATTGTTTACAGACATTACAACAGCTGCAGATGCATCTATTTTTGCAATCTCCTCCATTGCCAACACGTAGGAAACACTGTCCATACCTGCTCCACCGTATTTTGGGTCTACCATCATTCCTAAAAGCCCCATTTCACCCATTTTCTTCACCTGCTCTACAGGGAACTTCTGGTCACGGTCTCTTTCAATAACTTCAGGTAATAATTCGTTTTGTGCAAAATCTCTTGCTGCCTGCTGAATCATCAGCTGTTCTTCCGATAAATTAAAGTCCATAAAAAAAATAATTAGATAGCCGTAAATTTACACTTTTTAAGCAAATCTGAAAAAATAAATTGGAATGGTAGAAAAGGCTGAAATAAAGGCAACTGGAAGAGCTTTTGGATTCAGGTAATGAAAACCGGAAAACCATGGAAATATTAAAAGGAAATAAAACAAAAACTATTCATTTTTAAAAAGTTGCATTAGTGAAATAATTTAATAGTAAAAACGTCTCTATCCTGCTTACGGCCTCCTTTTTGATGAAAAATATTATGGTAAGCATTTAACTAAATTTCAATTATTAGAATCAGAGGTCTACAATTAAAAAAAATGCTTATATTTAAATTTCTTTATAAATTATTTAAAAAATCATGACGATCAAGAGATTATTCGATATTCCGCACTATGCTTTAGAAAAATATCCTAAAACGGATATGTTTGTTACAAAGTATCATGGTGAATGGAAAAAAACTTCTACGCAGGAGTTTATCAATGAGGGAAATAAGATATCCAGAGGATTATTGAAGCTAGGTATAAAGCCTGGTGATAAGATCGCTTTGATAACCACCAATTCCCGTACGGAATGGGCTATTATGGATTTTGGACTTTCACAAATCGGTGTTGTTTCAGTACCGGTTTATCCTAGTATTTCCTCAGAGGATTACGAATTTATCTTCAACAATGCAGAAATACAGTATTGTTTTGTTTCTGACAAGGAACTTCTTAATAAGGTAATGAAAGTAAAACACAATATCCCAAGTCTACAGGGAATCTTTACTTTCGACAATATAAGTGGAGCTGCCAATTGGAAAGAAATCATGGATCTGGGTGAAGATGAATCTACACAAATTGAGGTGGAGGACCTTTCCAATGCCATCAATACTGAAGATCTCGCAACAATCATCTATACTTCCGGAACTACGGGAAGACCTAAGGGAGTAATGCTTACCCATAATAATATTGTATCCAATGTATTAGGTTCTATCCCAAGGATTCCTAAGAAAAAAAGTCTGGACTATAAGGAAACAAGAGCGTTAAGCTTTCTTCCTATCTGCCATATTTTTGAAAGAATGCTTTTTTATCTGTATCAATACAATGGTTTTTCTCTTTACTTTGCCGAGAGCATTGAAAAAATGGGTGAAAATGTAAAAGAAGTGAAGCCTCACTATATGACTGTAGTACCAAGATTGGTAGAAAAGGTATATGATAAAATATATAATACAGGATCTTCTGCAGGCGGATTAAAGTCCAAGATCTTTTTCTGGGCTTTGAATCTCATTTCCAAAAAGAAAGTTATTTCCAAGCCATCAGGAATTCAGGAAATGATTGCTGATAAACTGGTTTTTTCTAAATGGAGAGAAGGTTTAGGAGGTGAAATTGTCACCTTGGTTTCCGGATCTGCAGCATTGTCTACAAGATTGAACTTAATGTTCCAGAATGCAGGGATTCCAATTTTGGAGGGATATGGTTTAACCGAAACATCTCCGGTAATTTCTGTAAACAGTTTCGACAAGATGAAAGTGGGAACTGTAGGAGTACCATTGGATAATCTAAAGGTAAAGATTCAGGAAGATGGTGAGATTACCGTAAAAGGGCCGTCTGTATTTAAGGGATATTTTCAAAACGATGAGATGACCAGAGAAGCCTTTACTGAAGATGGGTTTTTCAAGACCGGAGATATTGGTCATATTGATAATGAGGGGTTTTTACAGATCACAGACCGTAAAAAGGAAATGTTCAAAACATCCGGTGGTAAATATATCGCTCCCCAAACCATTGAAAACCTTGCTAAAGCTTCAAAATTCATTGAGCAGATCATGGTTGTTGGTGATGGTGAAAAAATGCCATGTGCATTGGTACAGCCTGACTTTGAATTTGCAAGGAACTGGGCCATGAGAAATAATCTCAATATCGGCTCCACACCGGAAGAAATTGCTAAAAGCACTGAGCTGAAGCAGAGAATTGAAAAGGAAATGGAGGGAATCAATGAGCATCTTGGAAACTGGGAGAAAATCAAAAAGATTGAATTGACTCCTGAAATCTGGAGTATTGAAGCAGGACTTCTGACGCCAACGCTAAAACTGAAAAGAAAAGCAGTAAAAGAGAAGTTTATTGCTCTCTATAATAAGATGTATGATCATCAGGAATAAAATAAAAAAACTGCTTCGTTATGAAGCGGTTTTTTTTATGACTTCACTTGGGTTTAATCATGTTTTGGCTAAAACTAATTGAATATCTTATTTCTTTAATGAAAATAGGCCAAAGCCCATTGCTGTTGAATTTATAGATTCTCACAACCCTTGCTGGCAATACAGCTTTTCAAAAGACTTTAATTATTAAAACAAAAAAAAGCTGCTTCATTTCTGAAACAGCTTTTATATTATTTAAAATCGAATAATTAGAATTTAATTACTGATTTCATTTTTTCGTTTTCTTCCATTACCAACTCGTCGTCAACAAGGATTTTTCCAGAATGCTCATCAATAATAATTTTCTTTCTCTGAGCGATTTCCATCTGCTTTTGTGGAGGAATAGTAAAGAAAGACCCTTTTGGAGCTCCTCTTTCTAATCCTACTACAGCAAGACCGTTAATAGAGTTTGTTCTGATTCTGTTGTAAGAAGCTAATAATCTTTCGTCAATTTTACCAGCGAATTCTTTAGATTGCTCTATTAAGTATTCTTCTTCTTTCTGAGTTTCAGAGATCAAACCATCCAATTCTTCTTTCTTGAATTTCAAGTGATTTTTTAAATCGTCGATCTTTGCAGTTAGTTCACTTAAAGTTTCGTTTTTGTGAGCAATTTTAACTCCGAATTCCTTAATTCTTTTTTCAGCAAGTTGAATTTCCAGGTCCTGGAATTCAATTTCTTTCCCTAATGCTTCAAACTCTTTATTGTTTCTTACATTATCCTGTTGAGATTTATACTTCTCAATTAAAGTTTTTGCATGGTTAATAACTTCATGCTTTGTTTTGATCTGATCGTCCTGATCCTTAATGTCTGCATGAAATTTTTCAGCTCTTTTTTCAAGACCTTCAATCTCGATTTCAAGATCTTCAACTTCAATTGGCAATTCTCCTCTAGTATTTCGGATTTCATCCAATCTTGAATCAATGATCTGTAAATCGTATAAAGCTCTTAATTTTTCTTCAACTGAAATATCGTTGGTTTTTGCCATATTTAAATGAAATAATTTACTGGGTTTGTTTTTTCAATAGATTTTGAAATTGCAAATGTACTAAATTTTTGTGATAAAATTTCAAATAATTGTTGAGTTACAAATTGTTCTGATTCATAATGTCCTATATCACAAATCAACATTTTGGACTCTGCCAGGAAATAGTCGTGGTATTTGATATCTCCGGTAAGGTAAGCATCACATTTCTTGGAAACTGCAGAGCGAATTCCGCTGGCTCCAGAACCTCCCAGAACCCCTACTCTTTTAATTTTTTTGTTGTTGAAAGAAGAATGTTTTATGACTTCAAGACTGAACTTTTCTTTTACAAATCTTAAGAAATCCTTTTCATCCATCTCTTCTTCCAGGTCACCATACATTCCCAATCCGGTATGATGATTTTTGTTATCCAGGCTATATAGCTGATGGGCAACTTCTTCATATGGATGAGCATTTTTCATTGCTCCGATGATCTGGCCTTCCTTATAGGTTTCAAAAACTACGGAAATCATATCTTCATCAGCATTCTCTCGGATATTTTGCTGTCCGGAAAAAGGATTTGAACCTTCTATTGGTCTAAATGTTCCGTTTCCATTGACTGTAAAACTGCATTCGTCATAAAATCCTATACTTCCTGCTCCTGCAGCAAACATAGCTTCTCTTACTTTATCTGAATGCTCCTTTGGAACGAAAACCGTAAGTTGTTTTAAATTCTTTTCCTTTGGCTGAAGGATTTTCATATTCTTTAATCCCAGCTCGCTGCATATTCCATAATTCACTCCAAAGAAATCATTATCAAAGGCTGTATGAATGGCGTAAATGGCAATTTTGTTTTCAATAGCCTTTAAAACTGCTCTTTCTACATAATTTTTTCCTGTTAGGGACTTCAAACCCGAAAATATAATGGGATGAAAGCATACAATCAGGTTGCAGTTTTTCTCAATGGCTTCCTCTACAACATTTTCCAATGCATCATGACAAACCAGAATTCCGGAAACATCACGATCCGGAACACCACACAGTAATCCTACGTTATCAAAATCCTCTGCCTGTCTGATACTTATTTCTTCTTCTATTTTTGAAATTACAGCTCTTAGCTTCATTAGTCTATATTTTTACAGTTACAGCGAAGATATTAATTTCCTAAGGATTCCAGAAAATTTTATCCGTTCATAAAAAAAGCCGGACTTTTCGAACCGACTTAAATTTATGTTTTTAAATATCATCTTTAATCTTTGAAGAGGGACACCCTTGTAAAGGAATCTACCACTACACCACAGGATATATCTGACTCCATGAAAAGCTGATATCCTCTACCCGGGTCTAGGCTGGCAGGATCTGCAATGGTATAGAAGTAAAAGGTAAGCAGGTTACCTACTCCACCTGAGCCACTTGGGACCAATTGAATAGAATTGATTTCAAAGCCGGAATCAGGGTTTTTGAAAGTTGCTTTTACAGATCCTGAAGAATTGGATCCCGGGGTTATATTAGCAATAAGTCTCCAAACATGTACCTGACCATAGATTTCATTTTCTCTCCATTTACCTGTTGCTGCAGTATAAATATTAGCTGTAACCCCCGGAAAGGGAACTGTGGTTTCCGGCCAGCTAGTGGTAGGGCTTGCAGCAAAGACTAATGGTGTTGTGTAAGTCACCTGTTGCCTTGCTCCATATCCATTTCCTGCAGCACTTAAATTAAGGGATGGTTTTGCATTTGCGTTTCCAGAATTCACTTTAACGACACCGTCATTACCAGCCTGAGAAGATGTGGGGACAAAAAGCTGTCTCCAGAGGGTATCATCCCAATACTGGAAATTATTCGTTGTCGTATTAAAAATAAGGGTTCCTGCAGTAAGATTAGCATTTACAACACCTGCAGGAGGCACTGTTAAAGCATCATTATCAGCTAAGTAAGTATTTCTGTCCGTATCTGTAAGTCGGGGAATAAGAATACCTTTCTGATTGGAGACAACATCAAGCACTGTTGCTTCATTGGGATTCGATGTATTAATACCTACCTGAGCAAACATAAGAGTGCCTACACAAAGCGGAATAAACGAAGTTAAAAATTTTCTCATGATCTTACGTTTTATTGAATAAAATTACAAACTATAGTTAAAAATATGTTAAAAAATAAATTTTTATATGTCATATTTTATTCGTAATTTACATAACATAAACCACTGAAAACCATCACATTAAATTGTAATAACTCACTTTTAAATGAAAGAAAAATCATTAACATTTTAAACTTTCTTTTAACAATCATATATATAGTCTATACTTCATGAAAATTATTAACTTCGCTGTGAAATAACTGAATGTACATGGAAAGAGAACATAACCTTGTTCCTGAAGACAAACTTTGGAAAAGATTCCTTTACCGAATAATTTATCGCTCCGATACCAGGCTCGGAAAACTCTTCGATATCATATTACTATCCTTAATCCTTGCAAGTACTGCCATTATTATGATGGAAAGTGTACCTCAGCTGGATAAAAGATTTCATTATACCTTTGTAATTCTTGAATGGATTATTTCTATTTTTTTCACTGCTGAGTATTCTATGCGGATTGCCGTGATAAAAAATAAGCGCAACTATATCTTCAGCTTCTTCGGAATTATTGATTTTCTTGCGCTGGTTCCTTTCTTTCTTAGTTTTTTCTTTCCGATCACGAAATATTTCCTGATCTTCAGAATGCTGAGAATGCTGAGAATCTTCAGGATTTTCAATTTACTGGACTTCATGAATGATGGCTATCTGATTGTAAGAGCATTAAGAAACAGTTCGAGAAAGATTTATATATTCCTTCTGTTTCTGATCATATTTTCGGTTATTGTAGGTTCACTTATGTTTATGGTAGAAGGTGGCCGTCAGGGTTTTGAAACAATCCCTCAATCTATTTACTGGGCTGTAGTAACGGTAACTACTGTAGGATATGGGGATGTATCTCCTATTACTCCGATGGGAAAGTTTTTTGCAGTTGTTCTGATGCTTGCAGGTTACTCCATCATTGCGGTTCCTACCGGAATTGTAACAGCCGAAATGCGAAACAAAAGACAGAACCTGGAAATGGTCTGTGACCGTTGTGGCAATGAAGATATTGATGATGATGCAAGATACTGTAAGCAGTGTGGCAAGAAATTAGCTTGATATTAGGTATTAGTTTAATCTATTCACCAAATACCACAAAATCATGGAACCAAAAAAGAAAAACAAACCCAATAGTTTAGTGATTATTCTTTTCGCACTTATTGCGTTAATGATTATCATTTATTTTATCCTTGTTATGTTCTTCCCAACTGTTTTCGATCTTATGAACACGGGAGACATACAGCCTGTACCCAACAAGTAAGGAATTACAGATCATGATCTGTTTATAAATAAAAAGAAGAGCGGAAATTTCTACTCTTCTTTTTTTCGTTTCAAGAACCTTATGAGCTATTTGCCTTATTACTATTTCTAATATTTTTTCACAAAAAAGACGGATCAAATGACCCGTCTCTCTATTTCAATTATTTCTCAATTATTTCTTAATTGCTTTAACTGTCTGCTTCGTTCCGTCTTTCATATTCAAAACTACTAAATACATTCCTTGCTTTAAGTCTCCTAAATGAAGAACAGAGGAAGGATTTTCAATAGTTTTAACCAATCTTCCTGAAACTTCCAGAACAGAAATTGATTTTACCTGATCTGCTTTGGAAATATTCAATACATCTGTAAATGGATTTGGATATACTTTAATTTCATTCTTAGCACTAGATGTTTCTGAAGTTCCAAGATTTTCTTTATTAATAGTAATCGTAAATGCACCCTCCAATTTATCTTCATCATCAGAATAATGTCCCACATTCACATAATATGCAGTTCCTGTAACCGTTGGCACAGATACTGTTTCTGTACTTCCACCTCCATTAGCATCAACGGTACTTACACAAGCTAAATTATCGCAGCTACCGCTAAAAACTCCAATCTGCGGATCAAAGCTACTACCAGAAGGCATTGTAACAGCAATTTCGTGAGTTGTACCATCTCCCATGAAAGTAAACCAAGTACCATCATTCATTGGATTACTTGCGCAAGTAGAAAGGAATCCACCATTATTAGTAGCTCCAGCCGCATCAGCCTGAGTATAAGTATAAGGGAATACAGATGCTACCAATGCACCAGTACAAGCATCATTTACCGGAGGTGGTGGCAATGTTCCTACACATATCTTAAAGCCAATTGCCGTTTCTGTTCCACCGTAAGTGAAAACTCTTACATAATAAGTACTTCCTGCTGTAAGACCTGTTGCTACTGCTGACTCAGGATCTGAACATAGGACATTTACTAAATTTCCACAACTTCCACTGAAAACTTGGAAATAGCTGTCTATAGTCTGATTTGTACCCAATGAAACAACATCGCTTAATGTAATCATATGGCTACCAGCAGTTGCTGTAAATTTAAACCATACATCATCATCAGGATTACCAAAACAAGGACTTGGAGCTAAGCCTGAATCTGTTGCGCCAAGCGTATGGCCAGAAGTAACTGTTCCACAGTTCATATTTGGATTTACTGTCAGGGTAACAGCACTAGCACAGTCATCGTTTGTTGGCGGCGGCGGCAAAGTTCCTACACATATATTGAAACTTTGAGCTCTTCCTGCTCCTCCATAACTATAAACTCTTACATAGTAAGTTTCACCTGCATTAAGACCGGAAACAATTGATGAATCAGGATCTGAACATAAAATACTTGTCAAACCTCCACAGATTCCACTGAAAACCTGGAAATAAGTATCTGTACTGGTACTTCCAGTACCTACTCCAACAATATTTTTAAGTGAAATAACATGAGAAGCTGCCGTTGCTGTAAACTTATACCATACATCATCATCAGGATTACCAAAACAAGGACTTGGAGCTAAGCCTGAATCTGTTGCAGAAAGAGTTGTACCAGCAGTAACTGTACCACAATTCATATCAGGGTTTACCGTTAGGGTAATTGCAGCAGAGCACTCATCGTTTGCAGGAGGAGGAGGCAATGTTCCTACACATATATTGAAAGCTTGAGCATTTCCTGCATCTCCATAACTATAAACTCTTATATAGTAAGTACTTCCTGCAGTAAGCCCTGTTGCTACAGCACTTTCCGGATCTGAACATAAAATACTGTTTAATGTTGCACAATCACCACTGAAAACCTGGAAATAGGTATCTGTGCTTGAAGTGGTACCTGCAGCGGTTACATTTTTAAGTGAAATTACATGGCTTGTTGCCGTTGCTGTAAATTTATACCATACATCATCATCCGGAGTACCAAAGCAAGGATCCGGAGTCAATCCTGAATCGGTTGCCGAAACCGTTGTTCCCGCAGTAACAGTTCCACAGTTCAGATCTGGGTTTACCGTCAGGTTTACAGCAGCAGCACAATCATCATTGGCTGGAGGAGGAGGTACTGTTTTAAACTTTATATCGGTACAACCAGTAGACTCACCACCTACCCCAACTGAAATCACTCTAAGGTAATAAGTAGTATTAATAGAAAGTGGGGCTGCCGGCGTGAAGCTGTTTGTTGTTACCGCTTGTTGATTTACAATATTTGTTCCTCCTGGAGTTGTGCCTATAGAAACCTTGTAACTTGTAGCTCCTTGTGGCGCACTCCAAGTAATGGTAGGAGACAATGGAACTAAGATTGCATTGTTTGCAGGATATATTACAGGAGCACAAGCTGGTATTGCACTTGGAGTAAGCCCCATAAAGCTTATAACCGATCTGTATCCTAGAGATGTTCCAAAGGGAGGATTTGACGGATCCGGATTTTGAGAGTCGCTTGAATAAGCAATAGCTCTGTCCTGCACCGCATTAAATACAGAAAACACTTCATCATCATCATAATTGGAAGTATTTTCATCTATTGCAAGAACTAAATTTTGTGTATTGTTATACGCAAATGGTACAGCAAATGTAATTTCTATCACTCCATTTGAGTTTGAAACAGTTCCTGAATACACTTCTGTCATCTGTGCAACAGGAACCCAGTTGCTACCAGACGTAAAATTAGTTTTTGTAGTATGACCGAGATAAACAACCCAATCGGATGAATTGTCTATCGTTGCAGCAGGATCCAGATAAAATTTAAGACCGGTAATATTTCCTGCAGCATTTGCATTAATTTCCTGTTTTGTGAAAATTTGCTGGGTATAGGAATACCCATAATAGGTATTGACCGGAGCATTTCCGGTGATTGTACTACCTTCACCCAAGGTGATTTGAGCACTCAAAATCATGCTTACGGTGAGCAAGCACAAGAGTAAGATTTTCTTCATATTTAATTTTTTTTAAGGGATTATTACATTTACCAAATTAATAATAATTTAAACACAACATTAAAAAAAGATTAAAAAAAAGCAGTAACAATTAAGTTACTGCTTCAAATGCCTATATTATTCGGATTATTTCTTAATCACTTTAATTACTTGTCTTGATCCGTCTTTCATATTTAATGCCATTAAATACATACCTTGTTTCAAATCTCCCAATTGAAGAACTGAAGTAGGTTTTTCTATTGTCTTCACCACTCTTCCGGCAAGATCAATAATAGAAATAGACTGTATTTTCGTTACGTCTGAGATATTCAAGACATCCGTAAATGGATTAGGATAGACTTTAATTTCTTTTATTTTCTCAGCAACAATTTCAGATGTTGCTAATATACTGCTAGTAATATTGATGTCAAAGTTTCCTTCCGAACTATCTAGAGTTGGAGAATAATACCCTACATTCACATAATATACAGTTCCTGCAACAGAACTGAAAGTAAGGGTTTCAATATTATCAACTGCTGCAGCTTTTTCGTCTATTGTAGCTACACAAACAAAAGCTCCACAGCTTCCACTATATACAGATACTCTATGATCCCAGCTTGTAGTGCTTTTCGCAGAAACAGTGATTTCTCCTCCATTCCCAGTAAATTTAAACCACATTCCATCATTGCCTCCTGAACACGTTGTAATAAATCCAGTTCCATTCGTAGCACCTACTCCATTAGTTTGTGAATAAGCATATGGGAAAGATGTTGCAAGCAATGCTCCTGAACAATTATCATTTGCTGGCGCAGGATTCGCATTTACAGTGAATGTTCTTTCAGCACAAGCTGTTGAGGTATCCGTATTTACTTTATAATAATATTTAGTTCCTAATGTTAATGGAGCTGTAACGGTATATGAAGAAACGTTTCCAACATTTACATTATTCATAATATCAGACCCACCTGCTGTTGTACCAATAGTTAAGGTATAATAAGCTGCTGCCGGCATTGCATTCCATTTTATGATAGGATTTATTGGTTGAAGCGTTGCAGCGTCTGCAGGATATGTCACAACCGGACATGCTCCCTGAGTCGTAAAGTTATTTATGGTACAAGCAGTGCCCGTAAGGGTTCCCGTATATCCTATTACTGTATAATAATATTTAGTTGTCAATGCTAAAGGCGTAGCAACAGTATAGGAAGTAACATTCCCTATATCTACATTATTTAAAATATCAGTTCCTCCAGAAGTAGTTCCCATGGAAATTTTATATCCTGTAACTCCTGTGATTGCCCCCCATGTAATAGTAGGAAGTAGAGGTACACCGGTTGTACCTGAACTAGGTGAAGAAATTGAAGGGCACAAAGTTGATGTTGTAAAGTTTCTTTCTGTACAAGCTGTTCCAACTGTACTTCCTGAATACGCAATCACTTTATAATAATATTTCGTACCGAATGCTAAAGGTGTAGTCAAAGTATAGGTAGTTGCGTTTCCTACATCTACATTATTCATGATATCACTTCCACCTGCGGTAGTTCCCATTGTAATCCTATATCCTGTAACACCCGTAATCGCTCCCCATGTAATGGTTGGTAATATTGAAACCCCGGTTGCTGAAGAACTTGGTGCTGAAACAGTAGGACATAAGGTAGCAGTTGTAAAGTTTTTTTCTGTACAAGCTGTTCCTACTATACTTCCTGAATATGCGATCACTTTGTAATAATACTTGGTATTGAATGCTAAAGGTGTGGCATGAGTATAGGTAGTTGCATTTCCTACATCTACGTTATTCATGATATCGCTTCCACCTGCGGTACTTCCCATGGTAATTCTATATCCTGTAACCCCGACTATTGCATCCCATGTAATAGTTGGAAGCACAGAAACTCCTGTTGCTGAAGAAGCTGGTGCTGAAACAGTAGGGCATAAAGTAGCAGTTGTAAAGTTTCTATCTGTACAAGCCGGTCCCATTGTGCTTCCTGAATAAGCAACCACTCTATAATAATACTTGGTATTGAATGCTAAAGGTGTAGTAAGAGTATAAGTAGATACATTTCCTACATCCACATTATCCATAATATCATTTCCTCCAAGCGTAGTTGACATATTAATTCTATATCCCGTAACCCCAGGTATTGCACCCCATGTAATAGTTGGAAGTACAGATACTCCGGTTGCTGCAGAAACTGGTGCAGAAACAGAAGGACATAAAGTATTTGTTGTAAAGCTTCGCTCAGTACAAGCCGTTCCTTCTACACCTCCTGAGTAAGCAATCACTTTATAATAATACTTGGTATTAAAAGACAAAGGTGTAGCAAGAGTATAGGTAGTTACATTTCCTACATCCACATTATCCATGATATTATTTCCTCCAGCAGTGGTTCCCATCGTAATTTTATACCCTGTAACTCCAGCAATTGCACTCCATGTAATAGTAGGAAGTACCGATATACCACTTGCTCCTGAACTAGGCGCTGAAACAGTAGGGCATAAAGTAGCCGTTGTAAAGGTTCTTTCTGTACAACCTGAACTCACAGAGGTAGGGCTATAACTATTAACCGTATAATAATATTTTGTATTAAATAACAATGGAGTCGTAAGCGTATAAGTGGTAACATTTCCTACATCTACATTATTCATAACATCTGTACCACCTGCCGTACTTCCTATTGAAATCTTATAACCTGTAGCTCCTGTTACCGATGACCAGCTAATAGCAGGAAGCACTGATACACCAGTTGCCGCTGAAGCAGGCGAAGAAACAGTAGGACAACCAATATTCAAAGTCATGAAAGAACTTTCTGAGCATCCGGTATTATTCCCAAGATTGTTGGTAGGAATTACCTTTACATAGTATGGTGTTGAATAATTCAGCGTATTTGCAGCAGGAATAGTATAACTAAGCGCATTTCCTACATTTACATTATTCAATACGTCCGTTCCACCAGGAGTAGTTCCCATATTAATTAAATATCCGGTAGCTCCTGCCGCACTGTTCCATTTTAGTGTAGGAGTTCTGGAAACTCCTGTTTCCGCTGCCGCTGGTGCCGTTAGCGTAGTACATCCGGGAGGAGTAGTGATTGGCTGATTCAATTTGATCTCATCAAATCCTAAGTAGAAATCTGACGGAGAAACATAGTTTGCCGTAATTCTGAATTTAAAATCTGCTCCCGCAGGAATTGTTCCTGCAGGAATTGTTCCTGAAATAGTAGTACAGGGAATTGGAGTAGCATTTGGACTATCAAGATTGACAGGAGCAACCAATGTGGTCCAGTTCACTCCACCATCAAGAGAATATTCTGTTACAAAATTTCCCTTAATAGCTCCGCTGCTAGAAAATCCTTTGGCTGCATACTGGAATGAATAATCAAGAGCCAGGCCATTAGAATTGGGAGAAGAATAAACAAGATTATACGACGTCACATTGCTATAGAGGTTCTTGTAAGCCACGTTTGAACCCGCACAAGCAGGGCCAGAACCAGACCACATTCCTAATGATACGGATTGTGATGTTGTAGAAGGTAGCGTAGCCGAGGTCCACCCAGTGGGGAGTGACGAGCCCTCAAACCCCTCATTAACGAGAATCTGTGCCGAGGCTCCTATACCAAGAGCCATCATACACATCAGTAGAATTTTTTTCATAAATAGTAATAATAATAGTTAGGGCGGTAAAAGTAAATATTTTTTTGATGAAATATCATAAAATATTAAAAAATACTATTCAAACAAAATTAAAAGTCTTTTATTTTTATTAAAAAACTAAACATTTATTTAATTTTAACAGATATTTAAAAATAAGCCATAACATAATAAATAATTGAATATCAATTATTTAAACAAAAGACAAACTAATTCCTACCTATACATAAAATACTATTTAACATAAAAATATATTTTTCTAAAAAATCTCACATTGATTAATAAAAACAAAAAAAAGTGGCAAAAAGCCACTTTTTAATCAATTGTATCAGTAATTTTAATTCAAATAGAATTCATATTTATTGAGTAATTGTATTTCTTTGATCAAATCGCCATTTAAATCTACGGAATGCTTCATAGACTGAACCTCAATATGAGAGTCATCATCAATATTTTTAATAAAGAATTTCAGCTTTTGACTTCCTTTATTTCTATCCAGCACTGCTCTGAAAAAGTCCAGATCTTCTGGTCTTACATCCATCACATCCATTACAAGAGAAATACTTTTAGCAAATCTTTCAAAAGCTTCCTGAAGCTCTATCACATCATTTACATTCACAAAAACACGCCCGTCCTTTACCTGAGCAAATTTTATTTTGAATATAACAAATCTCTGAACTTCAAGCTTTTCTTTCAATCTCATATAATCCCTGTCCCCTAGCCTAAAGGAATAAGACCCTGAATAATCCTCCAAGGTAACAAAAGCTACTTTTTCACCACTTCTGAAACCATCCTGAACTCTATATTCTGTAATTAAACCTGCAACAGTATATTCTTTTCCACCGCCACCATTTTCTCTTTCTTTTTGAAGTGTTTTCCAGTCTTTCTTTTTTTCCTCAAATAACTCTTCAGGTTTATTGGCAAAAGCTTGTTCCTTATAAGCATCCACCTCATCAAGATTCAAAAATCCAAAAGTTCCCTTTGGTTCTGCTTTTTTTGTCAACTCTTCTATTACTTCTTCTTCTCCCACAGACAATTCATCAGAAACAATCTCTGTAAGATCTACAGTTTCATCTTGTGAATCCTGTTCCAACAAAGGAGCTTCATCTGTAGTTACCTTTTCCTCTTCTTCTTTTTCCAGAACAGACTTCTTGGAAAGTCGTCCCTGCATAAACTGAAACTGGTACTTAAATTCATCCAATGGATGAGCCGAAAGATAGAATCCTATAGTTTCTTTTTCTTTGTTTAATTTATGCATATTTGGCCATTCCGGACAAGGTGCTAATTTTGGCTGCTCAATCTGTACCTCATCTGCAAAATCAGCAAACAGAGAATGTTCCATCTCATTTTTACTTTCCTGAAAGCTTTGTCCATACCTGATTAGCCTTTCCAAATTAGTTCTTCCAGCCATATCAATATCAAAATACTGACCTCTGTGGAAAGAACCCAATTCATCAAAAGCACCGGCCAGCACTAAACTTTCCGCTACTCTTTTATTCATATGAGAAGGCATTATTCTTTCAAAAAAATCATAAACATCCTTAAATCTTCCATTTCTTCGCTCTCTTGTAATCGCTTCACTTGGCCCTTCACCAATTCCCTTGATAGCACCTAAACCAAAACGAATCTGTCCTTTTTCGTTTACAGAGAATTTATATTGAGATTCATTCACATCAGGACCTAAAACATCAACCCCCATACTTTTACAATCCTCCATAAACATGGTAATCGAATCCGTATTATTAATGTTATTACTCATTACACTTGCCATATATTCAGCGGGATAATTTGCTTTTAAATAGGCAGTTTGATAAGCAATAAAGGCATAGCAGGTAGAGTGAGATTTGTTGAATGCATATTCTGCAAAGGCTTTCCAGTCGTTCCAAATTTTTTCAAGTCTTTCTTCATTCAGGTTATTTTTTCTACCTCCTTCTATAAATTTAGGATACATTTTATTAAGAACATCAATCTGCTTTTTACCCATGGCCTTTCTCAGGGTATCTGCCTCACCTTTTGTAAAGTTGGCAAGTTTCTGGGACAAAAGCATTACCTGCTCCTGATAAACGGTAATTCCGTAGGTTTCCTTTAAATATTCTTCTGTTTCTGGTAAGTCATATACAATCTCTTCAACTCCATGCTTTCTGTTAATAAAGTTTGGAATATACTTAATTGGACCTGGGCGATACAGTGCATTCATGGCAATAAGGTCAGCAAAAACCGTAGGCTTAAGCTCCCTCATGTACTTTTGCATCCCGGGACTTTCATACTGGAAAATACCAACCGTTCTTCCTTCTTTAAATAATTGATAGGTCTTAGTATCATCCAATGGAATTTCATCAGGATCAATATCCAACCCATATCTTGCTTTTACAAGCTTTAGAGCATCTTTAATGATTGTTAATGTTCTAAGCCCAAGGAAGTCCATTTTCAGAAGGCCGGCACTTTCTGCTACTGAGTTGTCAAACTGAGACACTAAAATATCCGCATCCTTAGCAGCAATAGTCACAGGCACCAGATTACTCACATCTTCCGGTGTGATAATTACACCACAGGCATGAATTCCGGTATTCCTGATACAGCCTTCCATTTTTTTAGCACTCGCTAAAACTCCGTGGCGTGAATCATCAGGACTTTCAAGAACATATCTCATCTCATCAACAAGCATTTGTTCTTCCGGTTTTAGTTTATCATATTTTGCCAATGCTTTTGCAATGTTCATTCCCGGTGTTGATGGGATTAACTTGGCAATATTATTGGTATCCGGGATTGGAACATCCAATACTCTTCCCGCATCTTTAATGGCAGACTTTCCACCTAATACAGAATAGGTAATAATCTGTGCTACCTGGCTTTGCCCGTATTTATCAATTACCCATTTAATAACCCTATCTCTCCCTTCATCATCGAAGTCAATATCAATATCGGGCATCGAAACCCTTTCCGGATTCAGGAATCTCTCAAAAAGGAGATCATACTTAATAGGGTCAACATTTGTAATTCCAATACAATAAGCTACCGCAGATCCGGCAGCGGATCCTCTTCCGGGACCTACCCAAACCCCCATTTTACGGGCCTCATTACAGAAATCCTGTACAATAAGGAAATACCCCGGATACCCCGTATTGGCAATTACCTCCAATTCAAAGTCTAGACGTTCTTTTATTTCATCCGTAATTCCATCAACACCATATCTTTTTCTTGCTCCTTCATAAGTCAAATGGGTAAGATAAGCCATCTCACCTCTCTTCCCGCCATCTACCTCATCTTCTGCATGAATAAACTCTTGCGGGATATCAAACTTTGGAAGAAGTACATCTCTTTTTAATGTATAAGGTTTAAATTTTGCAAAAAACTCATCATAGGCTTCAAACGCATCAGGATAGGCTAAAAAGGCCTCTTTTATTTCATGAGAATTCTTAATGTAATATTCTCCTGTTGAAAGGCCTCTTCTCTTACCAAATCCTTTTCCAATAGGAGTTGAAAGCTTTTCACCATCTTTAATACAACTTACAATATCCTGAATATTAGCATCATCTTTATTGGTGTAAAAAGTTTGGTTTTGGGCCAAAATTTTTACATTATATTTATCTGCAAAATACAGGAGAACTTCATTTAAATGCTCTTCTTCAGGCAATTTATGATTCTGAATCTGAACATAAAAATCATCTTCAAAAGTATCTTTCCACCATTTGAAAAGCTCCTCTCCCTTTTGCTCACCCGTATTTAGGATGGCATCAGGAATATCTCCAAGAATCCCCGAAGTTAAAGCAATAATTCCTTCTTTGTACTGAGCTATTAATTCACGGCTTATCCTAGGAACCCCAAAGTAAAATCCTTTCAAAAATCCAATACTCGAAAGTTTCGCCAGATTTTTATATCCATTAAAATCTTTTGCTAAAAGCACAACCTGCGTCCTTCTATCCGGATCATCCTTGGTAAACTGCTTTTGCTCATAGCGGTCTGAAATATAAAATTCACAGCCTACAACTGGAATCAATGGTTCTGAAACAGGCTCTACCTCATTAAATTCTGTTCCATTTTCTTCCGCTTCCTGTTTTTTTGCTAAATATTCTTTATGTTTTTTTGCCCTGTCTCCATTGGCTCCCTCTACTGCGGAAACAAACTTGAAAGCACCCATCATATTCCCCAAATCAACCATTCCGACAGCCGGAAAGTTTTCATCAGAAGCCTTTTTAATCAAGTCATTGATACTTGAAGTAGCCGTTAATGTTGAGAAAACACTGTGATTGTCAAAATTGAAATATTTCCCAAGATCAATCTCATCGATACTTCCAAAATCCTGCTGCTTTTTCTTATTATTAAAATCCGCAACCTGTCTACGGATAACAATCCCAAAAGGTTTAATAGGATCAGGATAAAGGCTCCTGAAATAGCTCAGCTGATCTTCTGATATCTTCAGAATTTCTGCAGGAACTATTCCAATCCTCATCATTTCAAAGAATACCCGTGCCGTGGCATTTACGTCTGCAGCAGCGTTATGAGCTTCATCGAATTTAGTTCCGTAAAGTTTTTCGTAAAGTTCTTCAAGTTTTGGAGACTTGTATCTTCCTCCTCTTCCACCGCCTAACTTACAGTAGTCGGTTCCCAGAATCATGGTATCAGCCTTTGGCTTTTCCTGAAGATTATCTTTTAAATTTTTCCTATAAAATTCCGCACCTACGATATTATAATCAAACTCAACATTATGCCCGGAAACCACCCTTACCCTTTCAAGAACTTCAGAAAATTCCTCCAAAACTTCTTGAAGGTCACGCCCTTCTTCATTAGCAATTTTAGTGGTAATCCCGTGAATTCTTGCAGCATTAAAGGGAATATCATATCCCTCAGGTTTTATTATATAATCCTGATTTTCAATCAGATTACCATCATCATCATGTACCTGCCATGCAATCTGTACCATTCTCGGCCAGTTATCTGAATCTGAAAGTGGTGCGTTAAAATTTTTAGGTAACCCGGTTGTTTCTGTGTCAAAAATTAAATACATATAATTTTCTAACTTTTTTATAAAAAAGAGAATGTAAAGTTACTTCATTTTTTCCAAAAAATAGTCTAAAACAACAATACAAACAGCAAACATCATTTTAAAAACTCACAAATTAAAACAATCTCAAACAATAAACGAAAACAACCAATACAAACAAATAATATGAAAATTTTCAATCAAAAACAATGTTTAATTATTAATAATTCCACTTATTTAATTATTTTATCATATATTTGATGAATTACAATTTTTAATATTTTACTAACCATTATGAAGAAACATTTACTTTTGGTTGGCACTTTAGCTATTTCTATGTTAAGTGCACAAAACAATGAGGGATTAAAAAGAGAGTTTGAAAAACAAAACAAAGAGAACAGCGCAAAGTTTGATTCTTATGTTGCAAAAAGATTCGGAAATGCGAGAAATGCTGAAACGCAAAAATTAATCACCGAACTTAGAGCGAACCTTGCTGGTTTCAGTGGTGATATTCCTAATTTCTATCAGGCTGACGATCAAAACCAAATCAAAAACAACAATGTTGATGCACTTACTACAGCCGGAGGAGTAAATGGTCTTACTACAGCATTTAATGGAGACGGAATAAAGTATACAATATTTGATGGAGGAAGAATTTACGCTGCTCACGAAGCATTTAATAACCTCCCAGCAAGAATCACAAACAAAGAGGCGGATACAAACATTCATAGCAGCCACGCAACAGGGGTAGCTAGTATTATTGGCGCAAAAAGCTCACCGTTAACAAGCAGAGATCAAAATGGTAATATTGTAGCGCAAGGAAATGCAATGGGCATTGCAATTAATTCAACAATGGATTCATATAGGTTTGCCCAAACAACATTACCTGGATCTACTACCCCAACAGATGTTTTCGCTAAAATATTAATTGCACAACCTAAAATTTCAAATCACTCATATGGTGTGAACCCAGGCTGGACATATGGAACAACATCTGCAGGTTATCCTGCCAATGCATGGTATTGGAATGGAAATTATATCTCAGGAAATAACTACGACCAAATGGGTACTTATAACCTAAATGATAAGCAATATGATGCGATTGTTTACAATAACCCATCTTATACAATTGTAAAATCAGCCGGTAATTACTATAATTATGGCCCGGGCTATCAAGGAACAACAACAACCAGCTACTATCAAACAGCTACAGGTTTTCAATTATATCCTGCCGGTGCTGCACCAGCAGCAAATTGTGCACAAGGATTCGACTGTATTGGATATGGTTCTTTAGCTAAAAATATCATCGTAGTGGGAGCAACGAATGTTATTACTACAAATAACTATAAATATACTGCAGCTACAGATGTAGTAAAAGCAGAATATAGTAATGCAGGACCTAGAGATGATGGAGGTATTAAACCAGATATTTCAGCTCCTGGAACAGACATATGGATGGCTTCAACTGCTGAAACAACAGCTGGTAGCTTATCATGGCAAATTAACAGTGGTACATCAATGGCAGCCCCTCAAGTTGCAGGAATTATCGGTCTTTGGTCACAAATCCATAAAACATTATTCAACAACGCAGAACTAAACGCTGCCGCTTCAAAAACTCTAATGGTTCATTCAGCACTTGAAGCAGGAAATGTAGGTCCAGATGTATGGTACGGATGGGGATTCATTGATGCTAAAAAAGGAGCAGAATTATTAGTAGGAAAATCTAACAATACTGTTATTTTCAACAATGAAACATTAACAAATGGCACAACCAATACCAAATTTGTTAAAGCAACTGGAGGTACTCCACTTAAGGTAACGATTTCTTGGATAGATCCAGAATTCACCAATATTACCAACATGTGGGATAATCTTTACAATAACAGAGTTTCAAGATTAATAAACGACTTGGATGTAAGAGTAACCGATTTAACTACCAATACAACAAACCTTCCTTGGAAGCTTAATGTTGAAAATCCAATGGCACTTGCTACAAAAGGAGATAACACGGTAGACAATGTAGAACAAGTTGTTATTGATAATCCAATAGCAGGTAGAACTTATAAAATTGAAATATCTCATAAAGGCACGTTATTAAACAATGCTGTTCCGGCTGCTGCTACTCCTCAAAACTACTCAATCATTGTAACAGGACATAACGAAGTATTAGGAACCAAGGAATCTGCTGCAAATGCCTTAAGCAACCTTGCTATTGCTCCTTCTATTACTAAAGATGTAACAAACATCCTACATGCTCCTAAAAAATCTACATTTAATGTGTATGACCTATCTGGCAAGAAATTACAGAGCGGAAATATCAACAGTGATAAAGAAGCAATTAACTTATCATCATATACAAAAGGTATTTACATCATTGAAGTAAAAACTGAAAAAGATGTTGTTACTAAAAAAGTGATTAAGGAATAATCCTATAGCACATAAAAAACCTAAACAGGCCATTGATCTCCTATCGATGGTCTGTTTTATTTACTATATAGCCTTATTTTTATCAATAAGTCTATTTACAGCTTAGATTCGGTGATTGGTGTATCAGCCATCAATTCAAACTCCATAATAGTAGATCCTTTAATTTCAATTATTCTATTTTATTCTAACCATCACATCCTTTATTTCACCAATAAAACACCAGGCAAACAAACAATTAATAAACAATGTATTACAAAAGAAAATTATCTCATCTGAACACAAAACAACAAAGAAATATCCGTGAAAAATAATTAACAAATAATCAGTAAATACATTAATTTCTTACAAAATACTAACAGTTGTTAGTATTTTGTTTTTTTATGTATATTTGCTTTCTATGGAAAATACACTTCACGAAAAAGTTTCTCAGGATATTTTACTTAAAGCGTACAATCACATGATGCTTGCCAAAGCTATGGCTGATATTTACGAAGAAAACAGAAATATCTGCAAATACGTTCATAGTACATCAAGAGGCCATGAAGCCATTCAGTTAGCAACCGCTTACCAATTAAAAAAAGAAGACTGGGTATCTCCTTACTACAGAGATGAAAGTATTCTTTTAGGAATTGGTTTTGAACCGTACCAACTTATGCTTCAATTATTGGCTAAAGCTGAAGATCCTTTTTCAGGAGGTAGATCTTATTATTCTCACCCATCCAGCAGAGATGAAAACAAGCCAAAGATCATCCACCAAAGTTCTGCAACAGGAATGCAGACTATTCCTACTACCGGTGTTGCACAGGGAATAAAATACATTCAGGAATTCAAACTTCAGAATTTTGAAAACAACCCTGTTGTAATCTGTAGCCTTGGTGATAATTCCGTAACAGAAGGAGAAGTAAGTGAAGCATTACAATTTGCAGCATTACATCAACTCCCTATTATATTTCTTGTTCAGGATAATGAATGGGGAATTTCAGTAACCAAAGAAGAAGCCAGAACCTGTGATGCCTATGATTTTGTAGCAGGATTTACAGGATTAAGCAGAATGAGAGTGGACGGAACTGATTTTGTAGAAAGTTTTGAAGCCATGAAAAAAGCGGTAGACTTTGTGAGAACAGAAAGAAAGCCCCTAGTTGTTTGTGCAAAAACTGTATTGATTGGCCACCACACTTCAGGAGTAAGAAGAGAATTCTATAGAGACGAGGAAGACTTAATTAAACATAGAGCGAAAGATCCGGGAGAAATTCTTAGAAAGCAATTGCTTGAAACAGGAACTGACGAAGATCTTTTAAAACAGATTACAAAGAAAGCGCGTCTTGAAGCTGAAGAAGCTTTTGAAAGAGCCAAAAATGCTGAAGACCCAAAACCAGATAGCGTAATGCAGCACATTTTCGCTCCTACTCCCATTACTGAGGAGGCCGGAACACGTGAACCTGCAAACGGAGAAAAGATTGTAATGGTAGACGCAGCCATCCATGCTATACAGGAATTGATGTGGAAGCATCCTGAAGCTATTCTATACGGACAGGATGTAGGAGAAAGAATCGGTGGAGTTTTCCGTGAAACCGTTACCTTGGGTAAAAAATTTGGAAGCAAAAGAGTTTTCAATACGGCAATTCAGGAAGCTTACATTATAGGTTCTACAGCAGGAATGAGTGCTGTAGGATTAAAGCCTATTGTTGAAGTTCAGTTTGCAGATTATATTTACCCGGGAATCAATCAGCTAATTACAGAAATTTCAAAATCAAGCTATTTAAGCCAGGGAAAATTCCCTGTAAGCAATATTATCCGTGTTCCAATTGGAGCATACGGCGGTGGAGGCCCTTATCATAGCGGAAGTGTGGAAAGCATTTTAGCCAATATAAAAGGGATCAAAATAGCCTACCCAAGCAACGCTGCAGACTTCAAGGGATTATTGAAAGCAGCTTACTACGATCCGAACCCCGTGATTATGCTTGAGCACAAAGGATTATACTGGAGCAAAGTTCCGGGAACCGAGGATGCTAAAACCATTGAACCTGCCGAAGATTATGTTCTTCCATTTGGAAAAGGAAAAGTAGTGATTGAAGCAGACAAAAACGAAACCGAAAAAGGAAGAACCTTATTAGTAGTTACCTACGGAATGGGAGTTTATTGGGCAAAAGAAGCCGTTAAGAATTTCAATGGACGAGTTGAAGTAATTGATTTAAGAACTTTAATTCCTTTGGATGAAGAACTTGTTTTTGAAAGAGTAAAAGTGCATGGTAAATGTATTGTTCTAACGGAAGAACAACTTAACAACTCCTTTGCAGAAGCTTTTGCACATAGAATCTCTAAGAACTGTTTCAAATATCTGGATGCTCCGGTAGAAACAATGGGATCTCTGGATGTACCCGCTGTTCCTATTAACCTGGTACTGGAAAAGGAAATGCTTCCAAATGCTGAAAAGCTTTCCAAGAAGATAGAAGAAATGCTACAATATTAAATTGATATCAATAAAAACCTCTAAAAATTTTTAGAGGTTTTTTTATGCATTTTTTTCACTACTTTTATTTAAGATTATTAATCTCAATCTTAAGCCATTATAACTAAAGAAAACTTGAAAAATCAATAGATACAGACATTATGGAATAAAGTTTGGTATTTATTTTGTCTCCACAGAAAAACACATCCCTCTTTATGATCACTACAAAATACGTCAACTATAAACAAGTTCTCAACCTATCCGGTTTACATCTTATCTTAATTTCTATATGGTGTACTCTAATTGCTATACTTTTCTATTTCTTCAATTGGCACTGGATGACTATTCCATGGGTTCCTGTAGCGTTGATAGGTACAGCAGAGGCATTCTTGGTAGGTTTCAAGAATAACCAGGCTTATGATAGACTTTGGGAAGCCCGAAAAATATGGGGCGGAATTGTAAATTCAAGTCGTTCATTTGCATCAATGGTGCAGGCTTTCGATACAAAAAATGAAGAAATAGGCATTTTTGATCTAGAAGACCGAAAAAGAAGGATCATCTATCGTCATATTGCATGGTTATATACCTTTCGTGAGCAGCTGTTAGTTCCTACAGAATGGGAGCATATCAGTACCGAAAACAAGTTTGGCAATATCAATTTGAGAAGAAACAGATTAATCAAAGCCGGGTTTCCGGATTACGGAAGGGCACCAATTTTCCTGCACAAATATCTTTCCGAAGAAGAATATGACAGAAAAAGTGAATATAAAAATTTTGCCACATATCTGATCTCTCAACAGGCAAAAGATATTAATGAACTTAAAAACATGAATGCCATTACAGATTTTAATCAGACACAGCTACAAAATTGTCTGAATGAGTTTTATGGTTTTCAGGGACAGGCAGAAAGAATTAAGAAGTTCCCTTCACCAAGACAATTTGCAAGTACAGCATTTGTCTTTAATATCCTTTTCATTACTTTACTTCCACTGGGATTGGTGAATGAATTTGCTAAATTAGGTGACTGGGGAATCTGGACCTCTATTCCTTTCTGTATCATCATTGGATGGATTTACATTATCATGGAACTCGTGGGAGATTATTCCGAGAACCCTTTTGCCGGATTAATGTTTGATGTTCCCATGCTTTCCATCTGTAGAACTATAGAGATTGATTTGCTTCAAATGACTGGAGAAACAGATCTACCTGATCCAATAGCTTCCAAAAATGGAGTACTGGTTTAAATGACGGGCAATAAATAGCAATTACTATTCATAGTTTTTACGTTCTTACAATACAATTGCCGTGGTATTCTTTACTTCGGAAATCATAAATGAGCTGTGCGTGCTTGCGATGTGTTGAAGCGTCGTAAGCTTTGTCAGCATAAAACTTCGGTAATCCTCTATATCCCTCACTCCTATTTTAAGGATATAATCATAATCTCCGCTTACATGGAAGCATTCTGTGACTTCCTGAAGATTCATGACTTCCTTTTCAAACTGCAGTACAAATTCTTTCTTGTGCTGTGTTAATTTCACATGGCATAAAACGATAAAGTTTCGCTTAACCTTATTCTTATCCAGCAACGCAACATATTTTGAAATGACACCGGCATTTTCCAGTTTCTTTATTCGCTCATAAATAGCGGTAACTGATAATCCAAGCTTACCGGAAAGCTCTTTGGTGGTTTGCTTACAGTCTTCCTGTAAAAAAAGCAGCAGTTTTTTATCCGTTTCGTCAAGTTCCATAGATAATTTTTTGGTAAAAATTTAATATTCCCGAATATACCCATTATATTTTCTAAATAAGCAATATTTTTCAGTTTTATATTCTATAAATTCAAATTTATGTTGTAACAATTAGGAAAATAACCCAAATTAGGCCAATAAAATAAAAACAACGCTCATGGAAAACTTTAACGCAGCCAACGAGATTCAGGATCTTCAGTATTTTGGCGAATTTGGAGGGGTAAATCCCTCTATTTCAGACAGCTCTACCTATACTTTCCTTTCCGCAAAGACTATGTTTGATACCTTTGAGGGAAATGCAGAAGGATGTTATCTTTACTCAAGACACTCATCTCCCATGAATCTTTACCTGGCACAAGCTTTGGCAAAGATGGAAAATACAGAGTCTGCCAACGTTACAGCATCCGGAATGGGAGCCATCACTTCCGTTTTAATGCAGGTATGCAAAAGTGGAGACCATATTATTTCAAGCAGAACCATTTATGGAGGAACCTATGCTTTTCTTAAAAACTTTTTACCTCAGTTTAATGTAGCAACTTCTTTTGTAGATATTAATAATTTTGATTCCATAGAAAATGCTATAACTCCCAATACAAAAGTAATCTATTGCGAAAGTGTAAGTAATCCGTTGCTTGAAGTTGCAGACCTTAGAAAGCTTTCTGAGATTTGTAAAAAGCATAATTTAAAACTGATTGTAGACAATACATTCTCACCTCTTTCCATCTCTCCGCAACTATTTGGAGCAGATATCGTTATTCATAGTCTGACAAAGTTCATCAATGGAAGCAGCGATACCGTGGGTGGTGTATATTGTGGAACACAGGCATTTATTGATGATACAAAAAACGTGAATTCCGGAGCTTGTATGCTTCTTGGCCCTACCATGGACAGCCTAAGGGCTTCAAGTATCCTGAAAAACCTGAGAACCCTTCATATCAGAATAAAGCAACACAGCCATAATGCCATGTACCTTGCTGAAAAATTTGAAAAGGATGGTTTAAAAGTTTCTTACCCAGGATTACCATCCCATAAAAATCATGAATTAATGAAAAGCATGATTGATGAAGAATACGGATTTGGAGGATTATTGACGCTGGATGCAGGAACTACAGAAAAGGCCAATGAACTAATGGAAATGATGCAGGAAGCCAACTTGGGATATCTGGCAGTAAGTCTTGGTTTTTATAAAACTTTATTCTCATGCTCAGGAAAATCTACCTCTTCTGAAATTCCCGAGGAAGAACGTGCTTCAATCGGTATCTCTGACGGATTAATCAGATTCTCTATCGGTTTGGATCACGATATTAAAAGAACCTATCATAAGATGAAAGAATGTATGCTGAAAGCAGGCGTTCTTAACCATGAAAACATTTCTATATCCTAAATTTATTGTAAAAAAAGGGCTGTCTCTATTCAGACAGCCCTTTTTATTTTCTATATGTAAATACAAACGTATAATTATTTTTTATGATAGTGATGCGGAAATGCCTCTTCAGGTTTCATTTTGAAAACATTTAAAAGAACCCATGACTTAAGGAAACCATAGCCATAGGAAAACATCTGAATATAGGTGGAAATTACTGCCATACCGGCAATACTTATGTTTTTAGTCAATAATAAGGCATGAAATAACACCAAAAAGGTATACAACCCATAAAATGCTAGGATAATCCCTCTTCCTAAAAAGAAATATTCAATAAATCCCATGATGTAACCCAACATAAATAAGGTAGGAAACGCGAAAGATATTTTCACATAATTAGGATGCCTCTGATTAAGAATCGGTCTGGCACAGCCAAACTGAAAAACCTGCTTGGAAAATTTACCAAAATCTACCCTACGCTTATGGTATACAGCAATGTCATCAAAAAAGGCAGTCGTAAACCCATTTTCCCAAAGCGTCATAGACAAATCAGGATCCTCTCCTATTCTCATCTCTGAAAAACCACCTACTTTCTCAAAAACAGCCTTTTTTACTCCCATATTAAAGCTTCTCGGCTGAAATTTTGAAACCGCCTTTTTATTTCCTCTGATGCCCCCTGTGGTAAATACAGAAGTCATAGAGTAAGAAATGGCTTTCTGCATCAGATTAAAGCCTTTATGAGCCTTATCTGCGCCTCCAAATGCATCACATGGAATGGTCAGTATATCGTTTTTAATATGTTCTATATAGTCTTTCTCTACAATTACATCACTGTCTACAAATACCAGCCATTCATTGGCTGCTCTTTTTGCCCCATAATTTCTCGAAAGCCCTGGTCCTGAATTATCTTTTCTGAAATACTTGATATCCAGACTTTCCTCGAAGTTCTTTATTGTAGGTTTCAAGTCTATCATAGAACCGTCATCCACAATAATGATCTCAAACTCTTTATCGGTCTGTTGGGTCAATGAGGTTAGCAACTCGAAAAGTTCATCCTTTCGGTTGTAAATGGCAACAATAATAGAAATCGTAGGTTTCAAATTGAAAATTTTTCAAAATTACTTATTCGCAGAAGAAACCGCAAACAGTTTAACAGGTTATTCGGAGAAATTAACTTTTATAAGTTTATATAAAAACTCCCGATTGAAAATAAACACACATTACCAGGGCAATAAAAAATACAATTACAGAACAGCTAAAAAGAAGCAGCTTGAAAACATTTTTAAAGTAATAAAGCTCCATTAAATTAAGAATAAAAAAAAACACTCCTGAAATTGCAAAACCAATTAATGAGGTTACAATTAAAGTTTGTACATAATTTTCTGCTGGCACTGGATCTTTAAAAGCAACTACAAAGAGAATGACAGACGCAAGAATAAATCTTGCGCTGACTTTCTCTGTAAAATATTTATCTTTTTGTTTACCTCTCTTACGGGCACGAGCTTCGGAATCTTTCACAGGTTGAGTTGCTACTGCAGAAAATGCATCCGCCGCCATTCCCAATGCTTCAAAAAAATTCCAGGACATAATTAAGACTTATCTTCTAATTTATGCACCTTTTTCGTTCCCTCATACATTTCATACTGTAAGAATCTTGTTTCCAGCTTTCCGTTGAAAAGCTTAATTTTTCTTGAAGGGCGTAAACCTATCTTCTTCACAGCCTCAAGGTCAGATGAAATTAACCATGCAAGAGTATTTGGATAGTGCGTTTTAAAGGTATCTCCTATCTTTTTGTAGAAATCATCATCATTAATGGAAATTCTCTCATCATATGGAGGATTAAATACCATCAATAGAGGGAAAAGTTCTTTTTTAGATTCAAAGAAATCTTGTTTTGTAATCTCGATAACATCTTCCATCTCTGCGGCTTCCACATTCATTCTCGCTGCATTCAGCATTCTTGAATCAATATCATACCCAACAATCTTTCCATCAAATTGTCTCACTCTATTAATTCTGAATTCTTTAATTTTTGAGAACAAATCTGCATCATAGTTTTTCCAGTTCTGGAATCCAAATCTTTTTCTGAAGATCTGAGCCGGAAGATCCATTGCAATCATTGCCGCTTCAATCAATAATGTACCGGAACCACACATTGGGTCCAGGAAGTTACCTTTCCCGTCCCAGCCGGCAAGCTGAAGCATTCCACTTGCAAGAACTTCATTAATTGGTGCTTCACCTTGTTCTCTTCTGTACCCTCTTTTAAACAATGCATCTCCTGAAGAATCCATAGAAATCATTACCAACTCCCTGTCAATATGAAGATGGAATTTAATATCCGGATTTTTGGTTTCTACATTGGGACGTCTTCTATGCTTTTCCTGAAAATAATCTACAATCGCATCTTTCATTTTCAAGGTTACAAACTGAGAATGCTTAAATGTTTCAGAATTTACAGTAGCATCAATAGAGAAAGACTGATCTACATCCATAAATTCATCCCACTCAAACTTGAACAATCTGTCATAGAACTGATGCTGATTAAATGCCTTAAACTGATGAATCGGCACCAAAATCTTCAATGCTGTTCTTGCAGAATAATTGATCTTATAAAGAAAGCCCAAATCTCCTTCGCAGTTTACCGCTCTATTTTTGATTTCAACATTTCTACCGCCCAATTTTTTGATTTCTTCCGCCAGAATCTGCTCCAGTCCGAAGAATGTTTTTATCTGTATTTGTAGATTTTCTATATCCATAAGTAATTAATTAAAAGATTTAAAGGATTAATAATTAAAAGATTAGCTATCCAACTTATTGACCAATTGAATTTTTCAATCTATTAATGTTGTAAAATACTTTGCTTTTAACCGCACAAATTTAGTTATTTTTGCATTATGGAATGGTTTGAATCTTGGTTTGATACCCCTTATTATCATTTGCTTTATAGCAACAGAGACTATACTGAAGCCGAAAACTTCATTACAAAACTTACTGCGGACCTACAGCTTCCGCCTCAATCCAAGATTATAGATCTTGCCTGTGGTAAAGGAAGACACTCTGTTTTCCTCAATAAATTAGGATATGATGTTTTGGGATTGGATCTTTCAAGACAAAGTATTGAATCCGATAAACAATTTGAAAATCAAACTTTAATCTTTGAGGTTCATGATATGCGAAATCCAATTGATGCAGATCCTATGGATGCTGTTTTCAATTTATTTACAAGTTTCGGATATTTTGACAATGAAAATGACGATAAAAAAGTTTTCCAGTCGGTTTACAACGCATTGAAACCCGGAGGATATTTTGTTTTGGATTATTTGAATGAAGAATATGTAAGAAATACTATGGTTCCTGAAACATTAGTTACCCGTGGTGATATAGATTTTAAAATTCTTAAAAAAATTGAAGGGAGGCATGTTATCAAGGACATTCGTTTTGAAACAGATGGTAAGCCTTTTCACTTTTTTGAAAAAGTAAAACTTCATACATTGGAAGCTATACATGCTTATGCTTCAGAATGTGGGTTTGAAAGAATAAAAATCTGGGGAGATTATCAGCTTAATGAATTTAATAAAGAAAGTTCCCCACGTTGCATCAATTTATTTAAGAAAAAATAATGATAACAGTACTTTTACTGATTTTAAGTGTAATTACAGGAGTATTTCTGGGGAAACATTTTGGTAAAAAAGAAAAACTGGCCAAAAATCTACTGATATTAAGTGCCGGATTCCTTATTACCATTTGTTTGAATGAGGTTTTTCCGCAGGTATACACTTCCACAGAAAACAGTAATCTTGGGATATTTGTCATTGCAGGAGTTCTTTTGCAAATGATTCTGGAAGCTTTAACCAAAGGTTTTGAGCATGGTCATTTTCATCATCATGGTGAACATAACATTCTTCCTATGGCCTTAATGGTAGGCCTTTTTATTCATGCCTTTATTGAAGGAATTCCTCTTGCCAATGAAGAACATGAATTATCTCCCTATCTTCTGGGAATTGTATTCCATAATCTACCTATTTCATTTATTCTGGGAGCATTTTTATTTAATAGAAAAGGAGAATCAAAAAGTTCATCATCTTATCCATCTCTCCTGATTGTTGCCCTTTTTGCATTAGCATCACCTATGGGGATGTTATTGGGGAATTATTTTAATCCTGATCTTCAGCCTTATTTCCTGGCGATTGTAGGAGGAATTTTCCTTCATATATCATCAGTAATCATTTTTGAGAGCAATAAAAACCATAATATTGACTGGCTTAAAATAGGACTCGTAGTTTTAGGAGTTTCACTGGCATTGCTTATGCATATTTTCCATCATCATCCTAGTCCTGTTCATCATCATTAAACTTATTTTCACCCATAAAAAAGCTCCGAATTTTTCAATTCGGAGCTTTTTATTTTTACTATTCTTCAAGTGATATGAAAATTAGAATTTCCAACCAAGTGTAAGGAAGAAATTATTTTTGCTATTTTTAACACTGCTTACCGCATAAGCATCATTTTCATAGATAGAATTTGAATTGGTTGAATAATAAGCACTATCATAATCGTTTCCAATAAGCCCCCTCATAGATGGACTGTTATATTTTGAAGTTATATTCTGATAGGATGCATCAATATAGAACGATTTGAAATCATATCCGATACCGAAAGAAACTAAATTTCTGTCACTTAGCATAAGATTACTATAAGACTGATCTCCTATGTTACCAGCATTATCAAATCTTGTAATGGTAAGCGCATCAACAGGATTGGATAAATAAGAATAACCTCCTCTCAGTCTTAATTGCTGTACTCTATATTCAGCTCCTACTCTAACTTCTGACATGTTTTTATAGTTGTCTTTAAAGAAAGAATTCAAATCTCTTTCTATGATACTATATACTTTATAATCAGGCTTTGTAAGACCCAATGTATAATCTACATTCAATGAGAAGTTTTTACTGGCTACAAATGCTGCACTCACTGTTGCCTTAAGCGGAGATGTAAATTTTCTATTTTCGGTTCCAACACCATTTCCATAATTGGGATTATTATAGAAGCTAAAATCACGGTCTATGCTCCAGAATGTAGGTGTTTCAAGGGAAGCTCCTAATCTGAAATTAGGACTTAACTTTCCAATCACCCCTACAGAAGCTGAAAATCCGGAAGCTCTCTCCCAGTAAGGACTATCCTGCTTATTAAAAACGTCAATATTATTATTTTTAGCCATTTGGAATGCCAGCTGATCATACTGATCTACTGAGGCATTGAAAAAATTTAACCCTGCTCCTATGTATAAACTATGATTATAATTTGCTCCAACACCGAAACTCATCTTTGATAAATTTCCAGCTCTTGAATATTGATGCCCAGATAATGTTGCTATTCCATCCGGTAATGTTGCTTTAATATTTACATTTCCTGGAGACTCTACTACATTATCAAGAGATTGGTTGGAAAAATTAACCCCAATATTAATAAACTTCCATGCAGACTTGCTCATTAATGGAAAAGCTATTACTCCACCTACATTTCCTAAATCCCCTCTCGTTTTACTATAATCTATTGTAGAACCACCTAAGGAAGTACTGTTCTTATTACCTGCAATAGATAAAGTTGCAGAAACCTCTCCTGAAATAGCAACTCCTAAACCAGCCGGATTAGTAAGCAGTGAACTTGCATCACCTCCTAGTGCTCCATTAGCTCCTGCCATTGCATTAAACTTAGCAGACCCTACCATAGGATTACTTGAATAAACATCTACAGTATTCCTTATTAATGAAACATCTTGAGCCTGCGCAAAAAATGCTGCAGAAATACTCATTAATACTAAAGATTTTTTTAACATTATTTTTTTAATAGTTTTTATGAAGTTGAATATTATCTGAAGCCACCGGATCTAAATCCACCACCTCCACCGGATGAACCACCTCTAAAGCTTCCACCGCCAGATGAACCACCGGATCTGAAACCACCACTGGAATTATTAAATCCGCCATTATTGTTTCTAAAGCCTCCGGAATCACCTGATCTGAAACCACCATTGTTATATCTTGGCTGTTGTTGAGGAGCCGAATTACGGAATCCTCCTGAATCTGAATTTCTGAAACCTCCATTTGAATTTCCGCTTCTAAATCCGCCAGAATTTCCATTTCTGAATCCACCAGAGCTTTCGTTTCTAAATCCACCGGAATTCTGATTTCTGAAACCACCACTAGAGCTATTTCTAAATCCATTATTATTTCTGGCAGTATTTGTTCTGTAGACAGCATTACTCATACCTGAACCACTTCCACTATTACCACTTCTCATATAAATTCTATTATAACCTCCTCCGTAACCCCATGAGTTACCATAATATCCGCCCCAGAATGGATCATAGTAACCACCCCAGTAAGGAGAATATCCGTAGCCCCAGTATGGACTTCCCCATCCGATAGAGCCACCCCAGCCCCAGCCGAATGATCCGCCCCAACCCCAGGACATGCTTCCACCCCAGCCCCAGCCGCGGTTAAAGCCCCAATATGGGCTATAGCCTCCGTACCAGCCCCAAGGAGATCCCCACCCCCATGAATTATCATAGTAATTAGTTTGGGAACCTGCATACATTCCCCAATCAGAGTCTGTAGCATTGGATGTCCAATTGGCATTGGTACCACTCCATTCGTTATATTTATTCTGCTGTTCTCTTGAATTCGTCTGTGCATTTTGAATCACGTTGGAATCCTGATAGTAGTCATAATATTCGCCTACTCTATTTTCGCTACCATTAATGATAACTCCTTCTGGCAGCGTATCCTTATTAGGGTCATAATATACCCCGTCCGTCTCGCTATACCCTCCCATCTGAGCACCACAAGACATAAGCAATAACCCGCCTGATATTGCCAAGACCCCTTTGGATTTTAGCAGACCAAGCAAATTTTTATGTATATTTCTTTTCATGATAACGTAAAAATTTTTAATTTAAATTATATTTGCAATCAGTACCAAAAATGTACCAAATACTGATTAAAAAATCTATCAAAAATAGATTTTTATTTTTAGATAACAATAATGTGCAAAAGTTAAAAAAATTTTAAAAGATAATGGCAAAATTAACCTCAAGAAGCGAAGATTACAGCAAATGGTATAATGAGCTGGTTGTAAAAGCTGATTTAGCTGAAAATTCAGGAGTACGTGGATGTATGGTAATCAAACCATATGGCTACGCAATCTGGGAAAAAATGCGTGATGAAATGGATAGAAAATTCAAGGAGACAGGTCACGTGAACGCATACTTCCCGCTTTTTGTGCCCAAGAGCTTATTTGAGGCTGAAGAAAAGAATGCAGAAGGTTTTGCAAAAGAATGTGCTGTAGTAACTCACTACAGATTAAAAACAGATCCAAACAATCCTTCAAAACTTATTGTAGATCCAGATGCAAAGCTGGAAGAAGAACTGATCGTTCGTCCTACTTCAGAAGCAATTATCTGGAATACCTACAAAAACTGGATCCAGTCTTACAGAGATTTACCAATACTTATTAACCAGTGGGCAAATGTTGTACGTTGGGAAATGAGAACCCGTTTATTCCTTAGAACAGCAGAATTCTTATGGCAGGAAGGTCATACTGCTCACGCCACAAAAGACGAAGCTGTAGAAGAAGCTGAAAAAATGAACAAAGTATATGCAGATTTTGCAGAAAACTTTATGGCAATGCCTGTTATTCAAGGATTGAAAACACCTTCTGAAAGATTTGCAGGAGCAGATGAAACCTATTGCATCGAAGCATTAATGCAAGATGGAAAAGCACTTCAGGCCGGAACTTCTCACTTCTTAGGTCAGAATTTCGCTAAAGCATTTGACGTAAAATTCACCAATAAGGAAGGAAAAATAGAACATGCATGGGCCACTTCATGGGGAACTTCAACCCGTCTTATGGGAGCTTTAATCATGACGCACTCTGATGACTTCGGATTGGTATTGCCTCCAACTTTGGCACCTATTCAGGTAGTAATTGTTCCTATCTTTAAAGGAGAAGAGCAATTGGAACAGATTAGCGAAGTTGCTTTGGATATTCAAGCTAAGCTAAAAGCTAAGGGTATTTCTGTGAAATTCGACAACGATACACAGAACAAACCCGGATGGAAGTTTGCAGAGTACGAGTTGAAAGGTGTACCGGTAAGAATTGCAATGGGACCAAGAGATCTGGAAAACAAATCTGTTGAAATTGCAAGAAGAGACAATCTTACTAAGGAAGTTCGTTCTATCGATGGATTGGATACTTATATTGAAGAGTTATTAAAGACTATTCAGGAAGATCTTTACAACAAAGCACTGAATTTCAGACAGGACAACCTTACAAAAGTTGATACTTATGAAGAATTCAAAAAGATTTTAGAAGAAAAAGGAGGTTTCATCTACGCTCATTGGGATGGTACTGCTGAAGAAGAAGAGCAAATTAAGGACGAAACCAAGGCTACAATCAGATGTATTCCTTTGGATGATGATATAGAAGAAGGTATTTCGCTGATTTCAGGAAAACCTTCTAAGAGACGTGTGTTATTCGCAAAAGCATATTAACAATTTTAACGATTTAAAAAAAAATCGTTAAAATTTAAAGAAATATTCAAAAAAAAATGACATTTGGACGGATTTTTGTTTAAATTTATCACAACATTAATCTAAAAAAATTTATTATGTCTTTAAATGTCATTGATTTAATTAAAGGACAATTAGGTCCCGCTTTGGTTTCACAGGCTGCATCACAGTTTGGAGAAAGCGAATCCGGTATTTCTAAAGCAATTGGTGGCTTATTACCTGCCGTAGTAGGTGGATTAGCCAATAACGCAGACAACCCAGGTGTTGTGGATGCTATTACAAAAGCCTCTTCTAGTGGAATTTTAGGAAATCTATTAGGCGGATCGTCTAGTAATCCTATTATTACTACTTTGTTATCTTCACTTTTCGGGGATAAAGTAGGTGGATTAGTAAATTCTATTGCCAGTTTTTCAGGAATCAGCAACAATTCTGCAGGTTCTTTACTAAATCTGGTTACCGGGGCTACAGTAGGCACTGTCGGTAAATACGCAGCAGACAATAATTTGGGTGCTTCGGGTATTTCCAGCTTACTGAATGATCAGAAAGGCATTATTTCTTCTTTATTGCCGGCAGGTCTTTCTTTGGCTTCTTTTGGATTAGGAGCTGAAAATTGGTTTGGTCAGGCTAAAGAAACAGTTTCTTCAGTAACATCTACTGCTAAGGATAACATCGCTGAAGGTGTTGCTACAGCCAGAGAAAATGTTAACGAGGGAGCAAGAGAAATAAGAGAGCAATTTAATAATAACAATAATAATAATCAAGGCGGAGGTTCAATCTGGAAATGGTTGCTTCCGCTTTTATTATTAATTGCAGCCGGATATTTCCTATGGAAGCAATGTGAGAAAAAACAGACCACCACTACGATGGCTTCTTCCACAGATTCTACAGGAACGTCTACAGATACAGCATCTGCTGCATCTACACCGGCTACCACTGCAACACCAGCAGCTAAAACTGATGAAAACATTGACCTTAACGGTGTCATGTTAAAAGGTTACAAAGGAGGAATGGAAGACCAAATGATTGGATTCCTGAAATCTGGCGGATACAAGAGTGCTGCTGATGATTCAGCATTGAAAGACAAATGGTATGATTTTGACCATGTTAACTTCAAAATGGGAAGTTCTACAGAATTAGAGGCAGGATCACAAGGACAATTGGATAACTTAGTGGCTATCCTTAAAGCTTTCCCTGATTCAAAAGTTAAAATCGGTGGTTATACTGATAAAACAGGAAATGAAGCTTCTAATGTAAAACTATCTCAGGCAAGAGCTGATTATATCAAAGCTGCTTTAGCAAAAGCAGGAGTTGGAGGTCAAGTGCTTGGAGCTGAAGGGTACGGAAGTAAATTTGCTACAGTAGATGCAAAAGCTACTGATGCAGAAAGAGCTGCTGACAGAAAAATGTCTGTAAGATTTGCAAAATAATCTTTAGAATCAATAAAAATTAAGTCCCGGAAAGTCATTTCCGGGATTTTTTCTTTCCCTAATTTTTGTGTTTACATTTATTTAATTAAATTTGTTAGTCATTTCTAACATTTATGAATTTCAATTTAAAAAGCGCTTGGCGTAAAGATAAAACATCTCACTCTTTATCAGAAGTTTATTCTTCCATTAAAGTCCCTAAAAATGCAAGTTTTTGGAGGAAATATCTTGCTTTTGCAGGACCTGGACTTATGATAGCAGTGGGATATATGGACCCTGGAAACTGGGCTACAGATATTGCAGGAGGAGCGCAATTTGGCTACACATTGCTTTCGGTGATTCTTATTTCCAACATTTTTGCAATGGTATTGCAACATTTATCCGTTAAATTAGGAGTTGTTGCAGAAAGAGATCTTGCACAGGCTTGCAGAGACCACTTCAGCCCTACCACCAACTTTATTCTTTGGATATTCTGTGAAATAGCCATTGCCGCCTGTGATCTCGCCGAAGTCATTGGTTCGGCAATTGCCCTTAATTTGCTGTTCCATATTCCGCTAACCTGGGGAATTGTGATTACTACTGTAGATGTCCTGATTATTCTTTTACTTCAGGCAAAAGGATTTCGATGGATAGAAAGTATAGTAGGCGGACTTATCTTTATTATCCTCGCCTGCTTTGTATATGAGATTGTGATCTCTCAACCGGCCTTTAATGAAATTCTGGGCGGATTGGTTCCACAAAAAGAAATTATTCAGAATCCTGCAATGCTTTATATCGCCATTGGGATTTTAGGGGCTACTGTGATGCCTCACAATTTATACCTCCACAGCAGTATTGTACAAACAAGGGATTATACCCGCGACAGAGAAGGAAAAAAGGAAGCTATAAAGTTCGCAACATTAGACAGTACAGTTTCTTTGATGCTTGCTTTCTTTATCAATGCAGCCATTTTAATCCTTGCAGCAGCAACTTTTCATACCACAGGAAATGAACATGTTGCCGATATTCATGACGCTTATAAAATGCTGACTCCTATTTTAGGGGCTTCCATGGCAAGTATTGCGTTTGCTATTGCCTTATTGGCTTCGGGGCAAAACTCAACGCTTACCGGAACTCTTGCAGGGCAGATCGTTATGGAAGGCTTTTTGAATATCAAATTAAAACCTTGGCTACGAAGACTCATCACAAGGCTTATTGCAGTCATTCCAGCCTTGATTGTTGCTATTCTTTACGGGGAGCAGGGTACTACTGAATTATTGGTTTTAAGCCAGGTTATTCTATCTATGCAGCTAAGCTTTGCTGTAGTTCCGTTGGTGATGTTTACCAATGACAAAGCCAAAATGGGAGAATTTGTCAACAAGCCATTCCTTAAGGTGTGTGTATGGATCATTTCCATTATTATTATTGTTTTAAATCTCTACTTATTGTACCAGACATTTACAGGAGAATAACAGTTTGGATTGGAGGATCAGTGAGTTGGAGAGTTGTAGCGTTTGAGAGTTTTAGAGTTATGTGATTAAGAGTATTAATTCTAATTTCTAATGCCTCACCTCTAATTTCTCATTAGATAGGATATCATTTCTAATCCTTATTGACAATTCATTATCATTTACGATGTGCATGAGTGATCTTTTTCTGCCTTAATGTCTTGTTTTCTCCTTTGGCAGAGTCTTTGTCAAACAATTGAGTAAATAAATATTGAATTATGGAAAATCAGGATATTAACGAAGAAAGCATCAATAATCAGGAAGATAACAATGTTCAGAATGACACAGCGTCTCAGGACAATGTGACAGCTACTCCATCTGCAGAGGAACTTTTGGCAGAAGAGAAAGACCGTTACATCAGATTGTATGCTGAATTCGAAAACTATAAAAAAAGAACGTCTAAGGAAAAAATGGAGTTCTTCCAATTTGCTAATCAGGAAATGATGGTTTCTATGTTAGGAGTTTTGGATGACTTCGAAAGAGCATTAAAGGAAATCGCTAAAAACGGAAATCCAGCTGATCTGCAGGGCGTAGAATTGATCTATCAAAAATTCAAGAATAAACTTACCGAAAAAGGCTTAAAACCAATGGAAGTTAGAGCTGGAGACAGTTTCAACGTAGATTTCCATGAAGCTATCACTCAAATCCCTGCTCCATCGGAGGATCTAAAAGGGAAAATCGTAGATGTTATTGAAACAGGATATACTTTAAGTGATAAGGTAATCCGTTTTGCAAAAGTAGTAACAGGAAACTAATATTATTAATGATAAATGATGAGTGATAATGGATAGACCGCTATACTTTTATTACTAAATTTTAAATATCTTTTATCATTTATCGATCATCAATTATAGAATAGAAAGTCATGTCAAAAAGAGATTATTACGAGGTTCTTGAGATCAGCAAATCTGCATCGGCCGACGAAATAAAAAAAGCATACCGAAAAATGGCCATCAAATTTCACCCGGATAAAAATCCAGGAGATAAGGAGGCTGAGGAAAAATTCAAAGAAGCTGCTGAAGCTTACGAAGTACTAAGCGACGATCAGAAACGTGCCAGATATGACCAGTTCGGACATGCCGGAATGGGAGGAAATGGAGGTTTCGGAGGCGGAGGCTTCGGAGGCGGAATGAACATGGAGGATATTTTCAGTCAGTTTGGAGATATTTTCGGTGGTGGTTTCGGAGGATTCGGTGGCGGTGGCGGCGGTGGTCGCCAGCAGGTAAGAGGTTCTAATTTAAGAATCCGAATCAAGCTGAACCTTGAGGAAATGGTTAACGGAACTCACAAAACCATTAAGGTTAAAAAAATGAAGATGGCGGAAGGTGCTACTTCAAAAACCTGCCCTACCTGTAACGGATCTGGTGTTCAACTTAAAGTAATGAATACCATGTTCGGTCAAATGCAAACCCAAACAACCTGTGGTACTTGCCAGGGAATCGGAAAAGTTGCCGATAAAATTCCTGCAGGAGCTAACGCACAGGGGCTTGTGAAAGATGAAGAGGAAATCACGATTAATATTCCTGCCGGAGCAAGAGACGGAATCCAGCTTAATGTAAGAGGAAAAGGAAATGATGCTCCATTTGGCGGAACTCCAGGTGATTTATTGGTAATCATTGAAGAGGAAGTAGATCAAACAATCAAGAGAGAAGGCGATAATCTTCACCAAGAACTCTATATTTCATTTGCTGAAGCTGCTTTAGGAACTAAAAAAGAGATTCCTACCGTTGGCGGAAAAGTGAAAATCACTGTTGATCCGGGAACACAATCCGGAAAGATCTTAAGACTTGCCGGAAAAGGACTTCCAAGCATCGATAGCTATGGAAAAGGAGACATGTTCATTCATATCAATGTCTGGACACCACAGAAGCTTAATAAGGAGCAAAAAGACTTCTTTGAAAAGCAGATGTCCAGCGGAGAAATGGTTGCAGAACCATCCGGAAAGGAAAAAACTTTTTTTGATAAAGTAAAAGATTTATTCAACTAATATTAAGAGGCCTCAGGGGTCTCTTTTTTGTTTTATCAATCTGTAATACAATTCCATTTAAAACGTTTGGATAGCAAAAATAATAAAAGGGAATTGATACTTTAATCGGCAGCTTTAAATAAAAAATCCTGTACTATATTTCAAGTACAGGATTTTTTATGATTTAGAGTATATCTTATTTTTTCGTAGCCAATGAATATATTGCTTTACCAATTGTAAACAAAGCAACTGCACCAAGGCCACCTACAATACCGAATGTAAATTCTTTAAGCATAGCAGGCCATGTGGGTAACAATTCGTGTAAATAATGAATATTATGAGTAAAAATACCGCCTGAAACCAAGATAAGAGCGATGGTTCCTACTACTCCTAAAATCTTGATAATGATTGGCAATGCTTTTACCAGCAAATGACCCAACTTGGAGAAGAATCCCTTGTCGTGACTTTTTTTGATTAACTTAAAACCTGCATCATCCATTCTCACAATAAGGGCAACAATTCCATAAACCCCTACTGTAGCAATAAATGACACAAATGTTACGGTAAGAATCTGAGTAAGAAGTGGATGATTTTCCTGAATTACCGTCCCCAATGCAATAATTACAATCTCAATGGAAAGGATAAAATCTGTTCTGATAGCTGAGTTTATTTTTGCTTTCTCAGAAACTTCAGAATCTTCATCTTCAGCACTTTCTTTTACTACTTCATGTCCTTTTTTGGAACGATGAAACAGGAATTCAATGATTTTTTCCACTCCTTCAAAGGCTAGATATAGACCTCCCAAAATAAGAATCATCTCAATAGCTGGTTTGTAGAGCCAATTGAGCAGGAAAGCAATGGGAAGAATAATAAGCTTATTGATAAATGAGCCTTTTGTGATTGCCCACAATACAGGAAGTTCCCTTGAAGAAAGAAAGCCGGTGGCTTTTTCTGCATTTACAGCCAGATCATCTCCTAAAATTCCTGCTGTTTTCTGTGTAGCTATTTTACTGGTAACTGCCACATCATCCATTAATGCTGCAATATCATCTAAAATCGCAAAAAAGCCTGATGCCATATTTTAATTTTTTTTTAATCTTTGTTAAGTTCAGCAAAAATAAATATTTAATTCCATTTTATGATTCATAGCACGACAATAATTTTTTAGAATTATAAAGTAAAACTTCGTTTTCAATATTTTATATCTTTGTTTAAAATTATATCATGGATGAAAACTGGGAAATCCAATTACAGAGGATTTGGCAGAAGCTTGGAACAATAAGCAATGAAGAATTTATTCAACAAATTAAAGAACATATCACATTGCTTAAAGGCTCACAAGCTATTGCAGATTTTGAAATGGCTTGTACTTTCGACTCAACAGGACATGAAAAGGAAGCTGAACCTTTATACAGATCTGCATTAGCTCAGGGATTATCCGGTTTACGAAGAAGGAGAGCAAGAATCCAACTGGCAAGTACATTAAGGAATAATGGAAAGATAGAGGAAAGCATCCATATTTTAAGAGAAGAAAAAGCAAATTATTCGGATGAACTGAATGATGCAGTAGACTCTTTTTTAGCACTTTCCCTTTCCTCAGCAGGAGAATATAAAGAAGCATTATCATTAACCTTAAAAGCAATTTCCCTACATTTACCCAGATACAATAAATCTTTGTTTAATTATGCAGATGCATTGCATAAAGAATCTTTTTAAAGCTACTGTTTTCGGTTCTAATTTATGAAAAAGCTTATTCTCAAGTATCATTTTTTCGCTATGGGATGCACCAGTTTCCTGTTGCAGTCCTGTAATACAAAGTTCAGGGTTTGGGTAGGCCCGGATGGCCAGCAAAAAATCTATAACTTAAAATACGGAGAGCATACAAGACAAAAAATGGATGTCTTCCTTCCAAAAGACTATGCCGAAGATTCTCCCGTTGTTCTGATTGTACATGGTGGAGCCTGGACGCTTGGGAAAAAGGAACATATGATTCAAATCCAGAAAATGCTTTTTGAGAGTAGGATTCCCAGTATCAACATGAACTATCGATTGGTCTCTAAGAAGAAGAACATCACCTATAAGCAACAACTGGAAGATATTGCCCTGGTCATCGAAAGGTTTAATTCTCTGGCCAAAAAAGCGGAACTTCAACCTAATAATTATATTCTTTTGGGTGAAAGTGCCGGTGGGCATCTTGCTTTATTATATGGATACCAGCATCCTGATCAGATCAAAAAAATCATTTCTCTAAGTGGACCTACAGATTTCTACAGCCCGGAATATCTGAATTCATTTTATTCTAAATATACTTCTCCTACTTTTCAAAAAGTGGTGGGAGCTAAGTTTGATCGTAACAATATTTCTGAAGCCTTTAAGGAAGCCAGCCCAATCGCCAACATCACCAATGTTCCTACCTTATTATTTCAGGGGAACAATGATTTCCTTGTTAACCATCGTCAGGGGCAGGCAATGGACTCTGCGCTCACCCACATGAATGTTCCCCATAGATTTATCTTTATGGAGAAAACAGGCCATGTTCCGAGGTTTTTCAGTAAAACAAAAAGAGATAGTATTATCTATCCGAATATTCTGGAATGGATAAAAAAATAACCTACTAAAAAGCAGGTTATTTTTTATATTTCTATTGATTCCTATTCAGGGTCGGAATCATTGTTTTCATATTTGGAGAAGTCTTCTTTTTTACCAAAAACAAATTTGATGATCACCGGAAGTGTTGTTATCAATACAATCACAATGATGATATATTCCAATTTCTCTTTTAAGTTGATTCCAAATTGTTCCATGAATAATTTATCAAGGTAATGTCCTGCAAAGATCAAAATAAATGACCACAGGATTGCTCCGATAACGTTATCCCTTAGAAATTCTTTCTTATCCATTTTTACAATTCCTGCAACAATGGGTGTAAATGTTCTTACAACAGGTAAAAACCTAGCCATAATAATAGCTAATGCACCATGTTTTTCAAAGAAATCATGAGCCTGATATAGATATTTTTTCTTAAAAAGCATTGAATCTGGTCTTTTATACAAAGCCGGACCTGCTTTACGTCCAAAATAGTAACCTACTTCATTTCCTATAATAGCAGCAAGTGCTACACCGGAAGCTAAAAGTGTTGTATCTAAGAAATCACTCCCTGTGGAGCCGAAAGTCTCCTTGATGATTTCAACGGCATAAATTCCTGAAACAAACAATAATGAGTCCCCAGGTAGAAAAAATCCTACAAAAAGACCTGTTTCAGCAAAAACAATGAACAAAATAAGCCAAAACCCTCCCATTTTAATATAAAACTCCGGGTTTAATAAATCCTTCCAGCTATTGAAATCTTCCATATATATCGATGAACAACAAAAATAAGTCTAAAATGTCTGAAACAAAAATTAATTATAAGATTTTAACTAAAAATCATATGATATTTTATAGCTCCATATCATCATCGGAAACAGCCGTACCATCAGCCATTAGAAAAGCTTTCAGGAAAGGGGTAATATTTCCGTTCATTACGGCATCCACATCTGAGGTTTCATGGCCTGAACGTACATCTTTTACTAATTTGTAAGGGTGCATCACATAATTTCTGATCTGGCTTCCCCACTCGATTTTCATTTTATTGGCTTCAATTTCATTTCTGGCTCTCATACGTTCTTCCAATTCCATTTCGTATAATCTGGAACGAAGGAGCTGCATTGCCTTTTCTTTATTCTGAAGCTGTGAACGGGATTCTGAGTTTTCAATGATAATTCCTGTAGGTGCGTGACGAAGACGTACAGCGGTTTCAACCTTGTTTACGTTCTGCCCTCCTGCTCCGGAAGATCTCATTGTTTCAAATGATATATCGGCAGGATTAATATTAATTTCAATGGTATCATCCACCAACGGATAAACATACACGGAAACGAAGCTGGTATGGCGTTTAGCATTACTGTCAAAAGGTGAAATTCTTACCAAACGGTGTACTCCATTCTCTCCTTTCAGGTATCCAAAGGCATATTCACCTTCAATTTCAAGAGTAACCGTCTTCACACCGGCTACCTCACCTTCCTGAAAATTCAGTTCACGGATCTTATAGCCTTGCTTTTCTGCCCACATGGTGTACATTCTCATCAGCATAGATGCCCAGTCACAACTTTCTGTACCTCCTGCTCCTGCCGTAATCTGAAGAACAGCCGAAAGCTCATCTCCCTCGTTGGAAAGCATATTCTTGAATTCAAGGTCCTCGATTTTTTCAACCAGCTGTGGGAAGGTTTCATCCAATTCTTTTTCAGAATCAGGATCTTCTTTAGCAAAATCAACTAAAACCTGTAGGTCTTCAAACTGTGTCTGAATTTCATCATAACCCTCCACCCATTTTTTTTTGGATCGAAGCTGCTTCAGAAAAGCTTCTGCAGTCTTAGGATTATCCCAAAATTCAGGAGCTGCTGTTTTTTCATCATCGTTGGCTATTTCTATCTTCTTTTTTTCAATCTGAAGGTATCTATGTAGGTCTTCAATCCTGGATTGAACTTCTTTTATCTGGTCGTTGTTAATCACGAGTTTTTCTTTTTTACAAAAATAAGGAATTCTTTTAGAGTAGAGAGTTTTGAGTTTTGTTAAGGTTTAGAATTTGATCTAGGAAAAAAAAGTATCTTTCTTTTATATTTATATTCTAAAAAATAAGTTTGAATGGATTTCAATGATTTGATTAATGAGCACAACGCGAATTTTGCTCGGTTAATGGCACTTATTGTCTCAAAAAATTTAATACCCAGCATTTCTAAAAACAGTTTTGATCATTTAACTGAAAAGTTACTTCAAAAACTAGAAAAAGGGGCTGATAAGAACCAACTAAAAAACATGATAGAAACTGAATTATGTATTTCTTATGGTCTTTACAGATCTGAGTTCAATTCAGAAGAATTGGCGTCTGAAATTTTTATCTGGTGGGAAAATAATTAACTAAAAAAGGTTTCTCTTTTCAACACAAAAACAATATACATACATATAACATGTACTGCAATAATGATAGGAAGTACTTTTCTTGTACTAAATTTATCGATTAAAAAACCATAAATAGGTAACTGTACTATTCCAATAAATAAAGATATTTTTTCATTAAAAAATGTTCCTAGCAAGCTAAAAGGAAAGATAGCCAGTATAGGAAAATAGGTCCCGTGTCCTCCTCCGCCTGCAAGAATTGCAATAAACCCAAGAGGAATTGTTAATATAGATAGCCATAATGTATATTTATAATTACTCATGCTATTTTATTTCAGTTTATTCATAAAATTTTCAATCAGGATTTCTATTTCGTTTCCATAAACTTTCTTAGCATTCTCATACGTTTGATCATTATTTAGTTCAATAAACTTGACTTTATCATACTTGATTAAAAACTCTACAAATGCTCCTGAAACAGGATACAAAATATCACTACTAATTTTCTGGTTTTCTGACCATACTTTTTTAATGTCGATAGGAGATTTTTTATAGGCTTGTTTAGCTGCTTCAAGTTTATCATTCTCATTCAAATCGAAACAAACACCTATTCCTTCATTAATAAACTGTGTCGTAATTTTTCCCCTACTTCCTCGCCAAAAACTAAGATTATGAGCAATTTCATGGCCGGCAGTTTGATTCAACCTGTTATGGGAAACACAGTAATTAGCCTGAGTAAACCCTAAATTATGTTCCAAAAACTCGTTATAGGTATCATTAGAACCCCAAACAAAAAAATCAATTTTCTTGGGCAATTTCGCTCCAAAAAATTCATTAATTTTTGTAAAAGCTTTTTGCCGGCTTTTTGCAATCCTATTTCTGGCTTCCTCACTAATGGAATTTTCAAAATGAAATATTAAATTTTCTGTTTCCACAATATTCCATTGATTATAAAAATCATCTAAACCTAGCCGTTTTATTAAAGTATTCAATTCAGTTTTCGCTTTTTCTGATAGCTTAATACTTTTGACCAGATCATAGTACTTTTTTGATGCTTCCTTATTTCCTAGTCCATAATTAGCAGCCATTAGTTGCATTAATGCCCAACTCTTCTTTTCATCATTCTCTGAAAGAGTTTCAAGATTCGTTGAATACAAAAGACTTTTCTGAAAGTCTCCAAGATTGTTATAAGATGCAGCCATGAGAAGATTAGCATCAAAATCGTTTGGGATGTTTTCAAGTACTTTGTGTCCTAAGGAAAGTGCTTCTATATAATTTTTTGTTTTAAATGCAGCTACCATTTCTTTTTTCTGAGAATAACAAAAAACCGAGCAAGTTAGTCCCAAAATAAAAAGCATTTTCTTCATTGTTTGTGTTTTTATATCAAATTATTTGCGTTATAATTTCACCTATTTTCGGAGCTAAGGCTACTCCCATGCCTGAAAGTCTTACCGCGCAAAACTGTTTTTCTGAAATCGGTTTCACAATGGGGGTCTTTTCAGTACCCATAGCCATTATTCCGGACCAACGGAGAGCAATCTTGAATTCATGACCCGGCAGAACAACTACTTTCAAAAAACTTTCTAAATGATGTTGGAGAAATTCTGTAGTTTCAAAGGCAGTAGTTTCTTCAGTTTTAAAATCCTGATTACGCCCGCCACCTAGTAATATTCTATTTCCTAAATTTCTAAAGTAATAAAACCCCTCATCGTAATGAAAAGTTCCTTTCAATTGTAAATTTTCTATAGGCTCAGTCAATAAGATCTGTCCGCGAGCAGGAATTATATTCTCATTCTCAAGAAATTTTGAGCTGAAGGCATTGGTACAATACACCAGTGCATCAGCTTTCACAGAGAGATCTTCCGATAGATAAACTTTAACTTCATCTGAGGTTTCCTCAATCTTTTTCACCTCTGCTCCCAATAAAAACTCAATTTTCAGTTCATGACACTTTTCTGTAAGCTTTTGTAATAACTTCCCGGAGTGCAGGCTTCCTTCACAAGGATTTTCAATCAAAAACTGGGATTTTCCTAATCCAAAGTCTTTTATTTTGTTCTGTTTCAAGGTATATGTCTGCGCTAATCCAGTTATGGATTTCAGTTGAGCATTCACCTCTTCCAGATATGACAAAGGCTCTTCAGTATTCAATATCTCATAACCGCCACTGAGTTCAAAATCTATTTCATCACTTTTAAAATAGTGTCTGATCTTTTGAAGTCCATCAAACCGCATTTTAACAAGATCCAATGTTTTTTCCCAACCCATATTTTGGGAGTCTGCAATGACTTCTGTAAGGCTTCCAAAGCAGGCAAATCCGGCATTCCTCGTTGAAGCTCCTAATGGAATTGAATTCCGTTCTATAATCAATACAGACTTTTCGGGATATTTCTCCTTGATGGATATGGCAGTCCAAAGCCCGGTAAAACCGGCCCCAATAATAATGATATCTCTTTTACGGTAAAAGGTTTCCAATTCCCAGATACTGATCATGAGTGATGTTTTTTTTACAATGTATAAAGTATTGGATAATACAAAATAGATCAGAGTCCAAAAATAGGACTCTCTTATTCTCAACCTCTAAAAACTATTCTTCTTTTTCTCCGCTATGATGGAATCCAATGGCACGCCTTGGCTGCTCAACGATCTTATAAGTCTCCAATTCACTTTTCAATGCCTGAATTCTAAAATGAAATTCTTCAAAATTATTAATGATTGCATCAGCCAGAAATCTTGCTACCTGATCCAGATATTCTTCAGTAAGCTTTGCTGTGGCATCTCTTAAGGCTCCATTCAAAAGATTTTTGTCAATTTTAAGCTTTTCATTTCTCGTTCTTTGGTAGAGATTTTTAATACGCTTCTTTAGGCTTTGGGTAAAGTCGATCAGCATGGTATTGCTAAAAGCTTTCATTCTTGAAGAAACGTCATGCCAGAAAGGAAGTTTATCTGCTTTATTATTTTTAAGAATCTTATAAAGTAAGGAATCTTCTTCAAGCCCCCTGGTCATAGCATATAAGATAATTTCTGAGCGTTCCGAAGCATTAGGCGGAAATATAGGAATCATCACATCAAATCTTCCAGGTGCCAGAATTTCTTCATCAATTTCTGAAACAGAGTTGGCAGAACCTACCATTAGTACTCCTTCTTTTTCAAACTTACCAATGTAATGAAGAATCAGCTCCTGAGCCTCAAGATTACAGGAAGCAATATCTTTTTCTGCTTTTCTCTGCATCATAATTTCATCAAAATCCTCAAGGAAAAGCAGCATTTTATTTTCTTTCATCATGGTTTGCAGAAAGTCACTAAAATTAATTTCATTTCCATCAATGAATGAGGTTCCCAGATAGTGCTTTTTAACTTCTTTAAACTGATATCCTATAATTTCAGCAATTTTATTGGCCCAAAAAATCTTTCCGCTTCCCGGAGGTCCATATAAAATAATTCCTGCGGGTTTATTGATTCCCCAGTCCTTGATCTGTTGGGGATTTAAAAATGGCTCCAGTACTGCAGATGTGTAGAAAAACAGGTCTTTGTATCCTATAAAATCTCTTTGCTGTAAACTGGTCTTATGGCCAAAATAATCATATACGAACTTATAGTTCCCTCCCATTTTATTATCTATACCATAACTTGAAATAGAGGATTTGAAAAAACCGTTGTCGAAGATATTAGGATTATTATCTTTAATGGCTTTTTCCACTTTGTCTTTAGGCTGATTAATGACTTCTGCAATCTGTTCCAAGGTTTTATTCTTGTCAAGATCCTGTTCGTATAATCTTAAAAAATCTACATTTTCACGGGCAAATTTTTCAAAATCTTCCTTTACTTCAAAGTTTGTACTGATGCAATCTACCAATTCCAGATCGAAATCCTGTATAAACTGCTTTATGGCTTCTGCAGAAACACTGAGTTCTTCTGCGAGTTTTATTAACTTCATAATTCCCTATTAGTTCTATCAAATTTAATGTATTTACCAATAAATTGACATTGATTTATGATAATTCTGTAACATTATCTAATTTACATAGACTACTACTATGTAAAACAAATTACATGGAAAAGATTTTATCAGTAAAAAATTTGACAAAAAAATTTAAAAGAGTTGTAGTCAACAATATCTCTTTTGATGTCGAAAAAGGAAACGTGTATGGGCTTTTGGGTCCTAACGGAAGCGGGAAATCAACGACTTTCGGGATGCTGCTTTCAACCATCAATCCTACCAGCGGAGACTGGTTTTGGTTTGGTAAAAAAGGGACAGATTCTGAAACTTTAAAAAAGATCGGAGCTATTATCGAACAGCCCAACTTCTACCCTTATTTAAGTGCAGAAACGAACCTTAAAATTGTAGCGGAAATTAAAAATGCCCCTTATTCAAGGATTGATGAAGTTCTGAAGACCGTGAATTTGTATGAAAGGAGAAAAGATACCTTCAAAACGTTTTCTTTAGGAATGAAACAACGTCTCGCCATTGCTTCAGCAATGCTGAACAACCCTGAAGTAATGATATTAGACGAACCAACAAACGGATTAGATCCTGAAGGAATCATTCAGATCAGAGAAATCATCAGTGATATTGCCAAACAAGGGATCACCATTATCATTGCCAGCCATCTTTTGGATGAAATTGAAAAAATCTGCAGCCATGTAATTGTATTGAAAGAAGGAAATTCCATTTACTGTGGAAGAGTGGACGAAATGACTTCCAATAATGGGTATTTTGAACTGAAAGCAGATAATAATACTTTGCTTTTAAATGCATTGAACGAGCTTCAATGGTTCTCATCCATCAATCAGGATGGTGATATTATCAAGGCTCAGATCCGTGATGATGCTTCAATTTCAGCTTCGGCGATGAATCAAAAACTGGCTGAGAGAGGAATCTATCTTTCCCATTTGACCAAGAAAAAATTATCTCTTGAATCTCAATTCCTTGAACTTGTAAAAAACACCAATTAGTCATGATAAAATTATTAAAACTGGAATACTACAAAAACCTGAACTACAAACCGTTTAAGGTTTTCACGATATTATATTTCGCCATTCTTATAGCCTTACTTTTTATTGGATTGGTGGACTTTGATCTTTTCGGAGGAACGATTAACTTAAAGGAACAAGGAATTTATAATTTTCCGGAAATCTGGAACTTTACCACATGGATTGTTGCTTTATTGAAAATTTTTCTGGGACTGATTATTGTTTTTTCCATTTCACAGGAGTTCAGCAACCGGATGTTCAAGCAGAATACGATTGATGGATTGAGCAGACAAGAATTTATCATTTCAAAATTGCTGACAATAAGCATCTTCACAATTGTTTCTACGGCAATTGTATTGGGAATCACTTTATTTATTGGATATCAATACTCCAATACAACAGAATCTACAAAGGTTTTTGCAGAGATTTTCTTTATTGGAAATTACCTGGTTAAGCTATTTACCTTCTTCTGTTTTCTAATGTTTCTTTCCATTTTATTAAGAAAATCGATCTTTGTATTTCTTGCTCTTTTTATTTTCTGGATTGGCGAGGGAATCTTAACAGCTCTTGAAGTATATTCAAAAGTAAAAGGAATGCAAGGCCCACAAAGGAATGACATCCTTCAGAATGACTTTTTTATAACGCATCTTTTACCACTGGAAAGTATGTCTAACCTTATTCCTAATCCTATGATGAGGTTAAATATGGCCAAAATGATGGGCATAAAATATGAGTTCCACTACCCTACAGAAAGCCTTATCGCATGTCTGGTATGGTCTTCTGTTTTCATATTCGGATCATACTGGATTTTGAAAAAAAGAGATTGGTAAGATCTCAATATTAAACATTGAAAGATTATTTTTAAAGTGGTTCGTTTTGGATCACTTTTTTTGGCTTAAAATTTTCATTCGGTATCATCAAAACTTATCCATGAAAAAAATATACTACATTCCGGGATTGATGAGTGCTATATTGCTTCCTCTGTTATTATGGTATTATGGGAATCAAAAATTTAATGAAATCAATGTTTCAGTATTGGACATCTGGATTCCGATAAAAGAAAAAACCGATAGTAAACTTCCTTTCATCAACTTTGAGCCCTACAGAAGCTGGAATTATAAAAAAATAGAAATAACACCCAATACTGCCAAAGAAAATTCAAAACGCTATGTATCAGAGCTCAAAAATCTTCAAAAAAGAAATGAGAAAAATACCGGTATTGAATTCATGTTAAATGATAAAAACACCTATAATGATCTTGTTTCGCTATTAAATGATATAGAACTGGCCAACCATCCTGAGTATCATCTTGATCTGAATAAGACAGGACACCTTTTTGTAATCCATCAAGATAAAACATCTATTGGAAGTCCTGATGATTTTGTAAATTGGTGCGGAACTACTCATGATTATTATCCGAGTGAACATTATTTAAAAGGCTATCAAAAACTGGAAAATCAGCTAAAACATTTACCTCAGCAATCTTTTTATATGATTTTTGGCTTTCTCCTGTTTTTAAATATTTCTATGCTCAGTATCAAGGAAAGGTTTCAATTGCATTATTAACTCAAAAATAAAAGGCTGCCATTTGGCAGCCTTACTTTCAAATTACTTTTTATCTAACAACGAAAGATATTTTCCGTATCCTTTTTTATCCATCTCAGCTTTTGGAATAAACTTCAGGGAAGCACTATTGATACAGTAACGAAGTCCGCCTTTATCTGCCGGTCCATCTGTAAAAACATGTCCTAAGTGGGCATCTCCAATTTTACTTCTTACCTCTACTCTGGTCATTCCGTGCGTACGATCCAGTTTTTCATCAATCATACTTTTTGTAATAGGTTTTGAAAAGCTTGGCCATCCACAACCTGATTCAAATTTATCTGTTGATATAAATAAAGGTTCACCTGTGGTAATATCCACATAAATACCCTCTCTTGTTTCGTTCCAATATTCATTTTGGAAAGGTCTTTCTGTTCCGTTTTCCTGAGTTACATTATATTGTTCTGCACTTAACTTTTCCTTTAAAACTTTTTTATCCTGCTTCTGATAGCTTGTGGCCTTTGGAAGCGGGTTTGCTTTTTTCGCCATTTCAAAAAGGCCCGGTTCAATATGACAGTAACCTCCTGGGTTTTTATCCAAATAATCCTGATGATAGTCTTCTGCCTTATAGAAATTTTTCAACGGAATAGTTTCTACCATTAAAGGTTTATTATAGTTTTTAGCCAATTTCTGAACTTCATCTTTTACAACTGCTTCAGTAGTTTTATCTGTAAAATAAATTCCCGTTCTATATTGGTTTCCGCGATCATTTCCCTGTTGGTCTTTGCTCGTAGGATCGATAGTTTTAAAATACAGATCAATCAAAAGTTTCAGATCTACCTGCTCCGGATCATACTTCACTTTTACAGTTTCTGCAAAACCTGTTGTATGGCTTACCACTTCCTCGTAGGTAGGGTTTTGAGTATTTCCGTTTGCATAACCAACTTCTGTTCCTACCACTCCACGAATCTGTTGAAAGAAATGCTCTGTTCCCCAGAAGCATCCACCGGCAAAATAAATCTCTTTGATGTTTTTATTATCCATAATTTCTTGTTTTTCTTTCTTTATCTCTACTTCATTGGGCTTATTTTTTTTAAAAAGCCCGGATTCTGCAGCAAAAACTGCTATACCCAGAATAATTCCAAGTACTATTAATATATTTTTCATATTTAGCTTTTTATTCATTATTTATTATTTTGAACAATCATTAATCCAAATCCTAAAAGCATAAGGTCTTTTAAAATAAAGAAATCCGTCACAGGTACTCCATCCACTACTTTCCACATTCCTGGTGTTGTAAATAAATAGCTTAAAGTCACTAGAAAAGTTACAATCATTCCTATCCCTGCATACTTTTTCAGTACAGCAAATTTCGCACTAAATAGGAGTAGTAAGGCAATGATAATTTCTATCGCTCCGATAAGATTAGACACAGCCTGAACGCTCATAATCTTATATACGAAAAAAGTTAGGAAATGGTTTTCAACCAAAGGTTTTATAGCTGCAGCTTCAGTGGGAGTAAATTTGAAAATACCAATCCAGAGCAAAATAAGAGCAGCTCCGAAGAGGGAAATATAATATCCCAGTTTGTACGTTGATTGATTTTTACCCGTTGTATTTGTTGTTCCGACCATTTTTTTAAGATTTTGAATTAATACTTTTATTGTTTTCAAAAGTATAGTCGGGGCTATTTCAAAATCCTGACAAAAATTTTCCTAAAAATTTAATTTATCAATCATTTTATTTTTAAAACCCTGAATTTCAGACTCATTTATTTCGGTTTCTTTTTCAGAAAAGGTCTTTTTAAAAACTTTATCTAGAAGTGCAAGTTTCTTGTTGTACATCCTGCACCACTTGCAGATCATAATATGCATATTAAGCATCCTGTTTTCTCTGGTAGAAATGGATTGGGCATTCCTTTTTTCCATCAGTAAAGTAGCTTCACTGCATGGTAAAAATAATCTATGTAGTATTCTTCTTATCATGATCTCTTATGATTTTGAAAACCAGTTAAACTCCAGACATTCTCTGAGCTGCATCCGGCTTCGTTGAAGGATCTTCCAAAGGTTAGTCGTAGAAACATTCAATTCCTGACTCACTTCGGGTGCTTTTTTTTCTTCCAAATAATACATTTTTAATAAAATCTTCCATCTGGCAGGCAATTCTTCAATACACTCTTCAAGTGTTTTATTGAACTCCTTATTATCCAGAAGCTCAGATTCTGTTGAAACATTCCAGTCATTCAAAACATCATTATTCTTCCAAGATCCAGTTTCATCAAAGAAGTGATCTAGCTTTATAGTAGGTTCGGATTTATATTTATTCCGGTAGAAATCGGCAATTTTTCTATTAAGAATAGCCATCAGCCATGTTAAAGGCTGGCTTTTTCCCTCAAATGAATCATAACTTGAAAATGCAGCGATAAAGACATCCTGAACTACATCCTGAGCATCCTCCTTATTAGAAAGCAGGTACAGGGCCTTTTTCAAAAGAGGTCCGGAATATTGATCGATCCAGCTTTTCACGATTTCATTTTTCATTATTGGAACGGTTTTTATCTTATTCAGATCATAGCGAAGATAATAAGTTAAATGGAAAGGAACAATTATTACTATGAGATAAAGCAAGTACTTTATCTTCGATAAAATTTTAGACTGCCTATCTTAATTGTCATTATTGAGTACGAATTATCTCAAATAATAAATTTATTCTTGATTCTACCACATTTTAAAAAGGACAAATGGAAGTTATGGCTAATATTATGTCTGACATTTGATAAAACATCCTTGAAAATATATAATATTGGATATTAAATCACCTAAAAATCTTAAATTTGCATCTTATCAAAATTTGATATTAAAAAAAAGCAAAAGCAATACTATGACATCACAAGAGATACGTCAAAAATTTTTAGACTATTTTAAAAGTAAGGAGCACCTTATCGTTCCTTCGGCTCCTATTGTGCTGAAAGACGACCCTACCCTTATGTTTTCCAACTCCGGAATGACACAATTCAAGGATTTTTTCCTAGGCTACAAAACGCCTACGGCCCCAAGAATTGCCGATACACAGAAGTGTCTGAGAGTTTCAGGAAAGCACAATGATTTGGATGATGTAGGTAGAGATACTTACCACCACACCATGTTCGAAATGTTAGGGAACTGGTCTTTCGGGGATTACTTCAAAAAAGAGGCTATTGCTTTTGCCTGGGAATTACTGACTGAAGTATACGGAATTCCAAAAGAAAATTTATATGTAACGATTTTTGAAGGAGATGCTTCTGAAAATCTTGACAGAGATCAGGACGCGTATGACTTCTGGAAATCTCACATTTCTGAGGACAGAATCATCAACGGAAATAAAAAGGATAATTTCTGGGAAATGGGTGAAAGTGGACCATGCGGACCATGTTCAGAAATCCATATTGACTTAAGAACACCTGAAGAAAAGGCTAAAGTATCAGGACTTGAATTAGTGAATAACGATCACCCTCAGGTTGTTGAGGTATGGAACTTGGTTTTCATGGAATTCAACAGAAAGGCTGATAAGTCTCTGGAAAAGCTTCCTGCTCAGCATGTAGACACAGGAATGGGCTTTGAGCGTCTTTGTATGGCACTTCAAGGGAAATCTTCCAACTATGATACAGATGTTTTCACTCCGCTTATTTCTAAGGTTGAGGAACTTTCAGGTAAGAAATATACCGGAATTTTAGAAGACGAAAAAGATATTGCCATCCGCGTTGTGGTAGACCACATCAGAGCGGTTTCTTTTGCTATTGCAGACGGACAGCTTCCTTCTAACGGAGGGGCAGGTTATGTAATCAGAAGAATTTTAAGAAGAGGTATTTCTTATTCTTACAGATTCCTTGGAATGAAAGAGCCTTTCCTTTATAAATTGGTTGCTGTTCTACAGGAGCAAATGGGATCTTTCTTCCCTGAGCTTGAGAAGCAAGGAAAACTGGTTTCTGAAGTAATCAAAAGTGAAGAGGAATCTTTCTTAAAAACTATTGAAAACGGATTGATCAGAGTTGAAAAATTAATTCAACAGACCATTGCTGACAATCTAAAGGTATTACCAAGTGAAGAAGTTTTTGAACTATATGACACTTATGGTTTCCCGGATGACTTAACAAGAATTATTGCTGAGGAAAAAGGATTAACCATTGATGAGGAAGGATTCAAGGCTGAAATGGAAAAGCAAAAGCAACGTTCCAAGTCAGATTCTGCTCAAAAGGTTTATGATTGGGTAGTTTTGGAAGAGAAACCGGAATCATTCGTAGGATATGACCAGATTGAATCTGAAACGTATATTACAAGATACAGAAAGGTAGAAAACAAAGACGGAGAATTTTATCAGGTAGTACTGAGCAGCTCTCCTTTCTACCCAGAAGGAGGTGGACAGGTTGGAGACAAGGGTCTTTTAGAAAATGCTTCAGAAAGCTTTGAAGTACTGGAAACCAAAAAGGAAAACGGATTAATCGTTTCATTGATTAATGGTCTTCCAAAGGATGCAGGAGCAGTTTTCTATGCTAAAGTAAATGCTACCGACAGAAAGAATTCTCAGGCCAACCACTCTGTAACTCACCTTTTACATGAGGCATTAAGAGATGTTTTAGGAACACACGTTGAACAGAAAGGTTCTTACGTAGGTCCTGATTATCTTCGTTTTGACTTCTCTCACTTCAATAAAATGACTGAGGAAGAATTGGCTTTAATTGAAGAAAAAGTAAATCATAAGATCAAGGAAAGCATTGCTTTACAGGAGTTCAGAAATATTCCTATTCAGGAGGCTCTGGAAAAAGGTGCAATGGCTTTATTTGGAGAAAAATATGGTGACAGTGTGAGAATGATTCAGTTCGGAAGTTCAAGAGAACTTTGCGGAGGAACTCACGTAAAAAACACCAGCGAAATTGGTCATTTCAAAATTACGTCTGAAGGTTCTGCAGCAGCAGGAATCAGAAGAATTGAAGCTATTTCAGGTGATAAATCTGAAGAATACTTCAATAATCTTGAAAAGCAAATCATTGAACTTTCACAATTGCTGAAATCTAAAGATGTAGTAAGATCCATCGAAAAACTGATTGAGGAAAATACTTCATTGAAAGCTGAGGTAGATGCCCTTAAAAAGGAAAAAGCAAAAGGAGAAATCGGTGATTGGAAGACTGCGTATGAGCAGAAAGGCAACAAGCAATTGCTGGTGAAGAAGACTTCTTTGGATGCAGGTTCTGTTAAGGATATTGTATTCCAGTTGAAGAGAGAGATCCCAACTTCGGTAACGATCATCCTTTCTGACGCAGATGGAAAACCAATGATTACCGTAGGAGTTTCTGATGACCTGGCAGCAGATTATCAGGCTGGAGCTATTGTAAAAGATCTGGCAAAAGAAATCCAAGGCGGTGGCGGTGGAAACCCTGGCTTTGCAACTGCAGGGGGGAAAAACCTTTCCGGATTGGAAAATGCTTATCAAAAAGCCTTGAATATTTAAAAAATATTTCAAAATATAGAAAACTCCTGAATTTAATTTGTTCAGGAGTTTTTTTATTGGAAATTGTAAAGAACTTCAGAAAGACTATCTACACTCCAAGCTTAATCTTCATTCTGTAGGAAACATCCATTTACTCATTAGATTAAATCAATGTTATACTCTGTTAAAAAACTTTTATACAAGAATAAATATCATTAATTTTGACATAGTTTTTTTACATGAAAAGGGGTTTACAATTATTATTTTTCCTGATCTATTTTTGGGGTTATTCGCAACTGAAAATAAAAGTTGTGGATGATGCCAACCAAAAACCTGTCTCTAATGCTAAGGTTTTCTGTGATGATAAAATCCTTGGTTATACCAATGCACAGGGGATTTTAGAGTTTAAATCAACATGCAGGAATATAGAAGTAGAAGCAGAATCTTATAAAAAGGAAACAACATCTGTGGAAAGCAGCATGGAGGTTTCCCTTACTAAAAAATCATCAAAGACTACAGCCATTGAAGCAGTTGTAATTGAAGATAAAAGTGACCCAAGAGCACTGGAAATCCTTAAAAAAGTCAACAAGCTGTTTAACGAAAACTCTCCTAAAAGCTTAGGCTCCTATGCTTATAAATCCTACGAAAAAATATCCCTGGATATTGATGAGGACAGCCTTTCACAGTTTAATCAGTATTTCAATGACCTCAACATTTTCAAGAAAAAGAGAGAAAAAGACTCTCTGAATAATATCAATGCAAGGAAAATCTTTGCAAAAAGTAAACTCTTTCTCTGGGAAAGGGCGCAGGAGTTTTTATATTCCAAAAAGTATGGGGAAAAGATCAATATTCTGGACAACAGAATTTCCGGCTTAAAGCAGCCGGTTTATGAGATGATTGCTCTTCAGCAAAGTAACAGGGATATTGTTCCTGAACAGTTAAAACCGGAAAACAGGGGTCTTTACAGATTCTTTCTTTCAGATACCATTGAACTTGACGGAAGAAAAAACTTTGTGATCCGTTTCCGTGAAGTTAACTACAAAAATCCGGACAGAAAACGGAAGTACAACGGTTCTATTTATATAGATACCGAGACCTACGGAATTAAAAAAATTGAAAATTTCAGTAAAAATAAGAACGACGGAATTATCACCAGTACCTGGGTATTTTATAATAACAAATGGTTCCTTGCCCATGAAAAAACCAAGCTTAAAATGGGTAAAATGGCGATGGATGACAAAGAGCATGTTAAAAAGGATAAGAAAAGCTTTGGTACCTACGCTTTCCTCACTTCCAAATATTTTGATTTTGAATCTCCCATTGAAGAAAAAGCCCAAGACTTCAAGGGCTATACATTCTCTGTAAAAAGTATCGACGGACATTCTCTGGACCAATACAGAACAGATCCGCTTACCGAAAGAGAACAAAATACCTATAAAACAATTGACAGCCTTGGCAAAAAATATAAAATTGATAGTAAGGCACAAATTATTTCCGGGCTGCTTAACGGTCAAATAAGAGTAAAAGCAGTAGACTTTGCAGTGGATGAAATTGCCAACTATAACTCGTATGAGGGTTTCAGACTTGGATTAAAAGCTAAGATTAATGAAAACTTTAACCCTTATTTTTCTCCTGATTACTATTTTGCCTATGGTGTAAAGGACAGAAGGTGGAAATATGGAATGGGGATAGATGTAAAAACTACATTAAGAAAAAATTCGTTCTTCAGGTTTGAATTTTATGATGATGTAACAGCTTCAGGGGAGTTTTACAGACGTCTTTGGAATTTTAAAATGAGGATGATGAACTTTGGAAATAACCTTAACAATGATAAATATTTCCACTTCAAGGGCGCATCTTTGTCTTATCTGAATGATGTTACCAACGGACTTACCCTTGCTCTTGCCGTAAGAAGAAATATTGAAGAGGCTGAGTTTGATTACCAGTTTAGAGATAGTGGATCTTCGTTTAAGAACTTCAACACCTTGTTCACGTTAAAGTATTCCCCGAATTCTACCAATATTATGACTCCACAAGGGAAATCCCTGATTGATCAGAAGTATCCGGAGCTTTATTTTAACTATGAGCAAAGCTATAAAATGGCGGGTGGAAGCTTTAATTACTCTCGTTTTGATGCTCTTTTCGTACATAATTTCAAAACCCCGATCGGAACCACAGGTTTCAGATTGTATGGAGGTGTAGTTTTGGGTGAAGCTCCAATCTGGAAGAACTTTACCATGAACGGGCTTGCCTCTCCGGGTAAGGATTTCAATTTTAACCTTACTTCATTCCTCGGATTTGCAACACTGGAGGGTGGAAAGTTTTATAATGATAAGTTCGTTGCCTACTACTTTACCCATAAGCTGCCTTTTTACTTCAAAAGTTTTGGACACAATGTGTCAAGCTTTGATTTTGTTCTGCGAGGAACTATTGGAGATATGAAGCATCCGGAGTATCATCAGTTTAAATTTAAGAAGCTGGACCACCTGTATCAGGAGGTTGGTTTGGAATGGAATAACTTCCTTTCGAGCTATTTCAATCTTGGATTATTCTACAGAGTGGGTTATTATGCAACCCCACATTTTAAGGAAAATTTTGCCATTCAGTTTAAATTAAAGTTCCTGGAATTTTAAACTCCAAATCTTCAATAACACCCATTATACAATACATTATACATCATATATAAGTTACCATGCAGAGAATAGAAATAAAAGCGGAAGCATTTTTTGAATTATTAAAGTTAAAAGATACTTCCATGTGGGAAATATTTTCACAGATGATAAACGGAGAAGAAAAAGAAATTATATTTTTGGATAATGAAGATAAAATTCTCTTCAATTATGTTTTACCTTCTAACCCAGAGAAATTGGAAGAAGACAGAAAGGAGTTTTCAAAGCAATTTGCTGATAAACTAAATCATTTAAATTAAAATCAGATGAATAGAAATTATATTTTTTCCCTATTGAGTATTCTTGTATTCAGTATCGGGAATGCTCAAAGCTATAAGAAGCCCCTGGTTTCCGCTATCAAGGAGTCTGATCTTAAAAAGGACATGTATGAATTGGCAGCAGATCAATTCTGGGGACGTGAGGCAGGAACCCTTGATGAATTAAAGGTTTCCATGTGGCTTGCGGACAAAGCCAAGGAAGCAGGAATGAAGCCTGCCGGTGATCACGGTACCTTCTTCCAGTTCTTTGATATGTACAGACATCAGGTAATTCCTCAAAGCAGCCTGAAAATTGGAGATAATAACTTAAAGCTATGGAAAGATTATCTTGTGGCAGAGCCTGTAAATGCGTCTTTGGATGCTGAAGTTGTATACGCAGGAAATGCAGAACCTGAGGATCTTTCTAAATTGAATATCAAAGGAAAAGTATTGGCAGTAAATGCTTCTGATAAAAATATAGACAAGGAAATGACTCTTTTTGTAAGAAGATATCCTGGATTTGTAAGAACCAAGTACTACAATAAAGCCTCTGAACTTGGGGCAAAAGCAATCATCTTTATCACTGATGACCTGTCTGAACAAAGCTGGCCGGAAGTTCTTCCCCAAATGACAAGAGGAAGCTATGGCGTAGAAGGATTAAGAGAAAAAATAACGAATAATATCCCTGTTCTTTGGATCAAAAGAGAAAATGCGGGCTGGGTAAAGAACAATCCGAAAGCTTCTCTTAACCTGATTACGGAAACCTATAAATATCCATCTGTAAATATCATCGGAAAAATTGAAGGAACAGATCCTGCCCTTAAAGATGAATATGTTCTGCTTAGCGGACATCAGGACCACGACGGAATCAGACATCCTGTAAAGAATGATACCATCTACAACGGGGCCGATGATAATGCCAGTACCTGCGTAGCAATGTTAGCAATGGCAAGAGCCTATAAAAAGCAACCCGGAAAAAGAAGCATGCTGTTTGTTTTCCATGGTGCTGAAGAAAGAGGTTTGCTTGGATCAAGATGGCACGCAGCACATCCTGTTGTTCCAAAAGAGAAAATTGTAGCAGTCCTTAATGGAGATATGATCGGCAGAAACAGTAATGATGAAGCCGCTTTATTGGGTGGAAATGCTCCACATAAAAACTCTGAGGAATTGGTAAAAATGGCAGAGGAAGCCAATAATGAAAGTACTAAATTCAAGTATCTGAAAGACTGGGACTCTCCTAGTCATGCAGAATTCTTTTATTTCCGTAGTGACCATCTTCCTTATGCTAAAATTGGTATTCCTGCCATATTTTTCACCAGCGTACTGCATGATCAGTACCACACCCCACAAGATGAATCTGAAAACATCAATTACAAAAAGTTGTATAAAATGACTGAATGGATGTACAGAACTTCCTGGAAAGTAGCTAATGAAGCTGAACGTCCGAAAATTATTTCAAATTTCACCCTTGAAAGATAAATAACAAAAAGCTTCACAAATTGTGAAGCTTTTTTCATCATAGTGTTTTTAGTAAATGCCTGATTATATAAGTAAATTCATTAAGGACGGATCATTGTTCAGATAGTTGACAAAGAAATCATGTTTTTTCATGTTATCAATCAATGGTGTAAAATCTTCTTTTTGCTTTATGGCAATTCCCACCACTGCTATCCCTTTTTCCTTTGAGTTTTTTTGAGTGTATTCAAAAAAAGTAATATCATCATTTTGTCCCAAGACATCCATTACAAAGGTTTTCAAAGCTCCGGGACGTTGAGGAAACCTCACCAAAAAATAGTGCTTTAAGTTGGCATACAGCAAGGCTTTTTCCTTGATTTCCTCCATTCGGGTGATATCATTATTGCTTCCACTGATAATACATACTACATTTTTCCCTTCGATCTGATCTTTATATTTTTCCAATGCTGCAACGGAAAGTGCTCCTGCAGGTTCCACAACAATGGCATCTTTGTTATACAGTGAAAGTATGGTTTCGCATACCAGGCCCTCCTCTACGGTTGCCATATCATGCAAAACATCTTTACAAAGCTCAAAAGTGAGATTTCCTACCTGCTGTACTGCTGCACCATCCACAAATCGGCTGATTTTTTCAAGAAGTACAGGCTTTCCATTTTCCAGGGCCTTTTTCATACTTGCCGCTGCCGATGGTTCTACTCCAATAATTTTTGTATGGGGAGATAGCTCATGAAAGACAGAGCATATGCCTGCAGCTAACCCACCGCCGCCTATTGGTACAAAAAGATAATCAATAGGTTCTTCTGCTTGTTCAAGAATTTCCAACGCGGTGGTAGCCTGCCCTTCAATAATCGCGGGATCATCAAACGGATGAATAAATATTCCGTCTTTTTCGTTACAAAACCTCATCGCAGCATCTTTAGCTTCGTCAAAGGTATCCCCGAATAAAATGACTTCAATATCATTCCCACCAAACATTTTCACCTGCTCCAGTTTTTGTCCCGGGGTTGGCAAAGGCATAAAAATAGTACCTTTCACCTTCATAGAATTGCAGGCAAAGGCAACTCCCTGGGCATGATTTCCTGCACTGGCGCAAACAACACCTCTAGAAAGCTCTTCCTGAGACATCGTCGCCATTTTATTATAGGCTCCCCGAATTTTATAGGATCTTACTCTTTGAAGATCTTCTCTTTTAAAGCTTATTTTCGCATTATAAACCGTTGACAGATTATTATTAAAAGCCAAAGGGGTTCTTACACATACATTTTTGAGTCTTTCTGCAGCGCTATAAACATTATCCAAGATGGATAGATAGGTTTCTCCCGTCCTCATTTTCTTTTTTTTTTGTTTAATTATTCTCAGGTCTCAGACTACGTACCGTTTTTCCGGCTCTCCACATCTCGCTTTCTCTTAATTCAGTTAACTCTACCTCCAGTTTTTCTCTGTAATCCGGCTTACTGTTGCTGTCTATGGATCTTTGGGCTTCATTTCCCTGAGCTACGCTGTCATACAGTTCTTCAAATAATGGAGAAGTAGCATCTCTAAAGCGTTTCCACCAATCCAAGGCTCCTCTTTGAGCTGTTGTACTACAGTTGGCATACATCCAATCCATTCCGTTTTCTGCAACCAAAGGCATTAATGATTGGGTAAGTTCTTCTACAGTTTCGTTAAATGCTTCAGAAGGACTGTGTCCGTTTTTCCTTAATACATCATATTGGGCAGCAAATATTCCCTGTACCGCACCCATCAAGGTTCCTCTTTCTCCTGCAAGATCACTGTAAACTTCTTTTTTAAAATTGGTTTCAAATAAATAGCCGCTTCCTATGGCAATTCCAAGGGCAGTAACTCTTTCTCTGGCTTTTCCTGTGGCATCCTGATACACAGCAAAACTACTGTTCAGTCCTCTATCCTGAAGAAACATTCTTCTTAATGAAGTTCCTGATCCCTTTGGAGCTACAAGAAAAACATCTACATCTGCTGGCGGAACAATTCCTGTCCGTTCATTAAAGGTAATCCCGAATCCATGGGAAAAATATAGTGCTTTTCCGGCAGTAAGATGTTGCTTTACTTTTGGCCAGTATTCTATTTGTGCGGCATCACTCAGAAGATAGCAGATGATGGTTCCCTTTTGCAGAGCTTCCTCTATTTCGAAAAGCGTTTCACCCGGAACAAACCCATCTGCAACAGCCTTATCCCATGATTTTGAATTTCTCCTCTGCCCTACGATGACATTAATTCCGTTGTCTTTTTGATTAAGTGCCTGTCCAGGTCCCTGTACACCGTACCCAATTACAGCTACCACTTCATCTTTTAATACTTCCTGAGCCTTTTTCAATGGAAACTCTTCTCTTGTTACTACGTTTTCTTCTACTCCTCCAAAATTCAATTTTGCCATTTCTTTTAATTTTATTTGTTATATATGATTTTTACTTTCTGCCTAGCTTGCGTATTCTACTACGGTCAGATGTGGATTTTTGTGATAATGAACTTCCAGTATATCTACTTGTTTCTCCATTTGTCTGGTAATCTTCTGAACAGATTCTTCCGTTTCTTTAATGGTGATCACAAACTTTTTTATCTTTTCTATTTCGGAAGGTCCCATATTGAAATTCATAATTGAAATCCTTCTTCTTGAAAAAATAGCATTGATCCTGGTAATCAATCCCAAACAATCCTCTGTATAGGCTGTTATGGTATATTCTTTATTTTCTGTTTTCATTTTTTTATGTTTATGTTATTGTTTATGATTCAATACAATCTCTGAAACGCTTTTCCCTTGTGGAATCATGGGAAATACATTGTGTTTTTTTCCTGTCATTACCTCAAGAAGAAACGCTCCTTTATGATCAAGCATTTCGTGGAGAGCATCTTTCAAATCTTGTCTTTGAGTGACTTTTCTTCCGGAAATGCTATATCCTTTTGCCACCTGTACAAAATCAGGGCTTTGGATATCTACGAATGAATATCTTTCCTCATGAAAAAGCTCCTGCCATTGCCTCACCATTCCCAGATAGCTGTTATTAAGAATTAAGATTTTAATATCCGGATGATATTGCATCACAGTTCCCAACTCCTGAATGTTCATCTGTGCTCCTCCATCACCCATTACAGCAATTACAGGGAGATTATGTTCTCCATAAGCTGCTCCTATTGCTGCAGGAAGACAGAATCCCATGGTACCCAATCCTCCACTTGTAATATTCGTTCTGGAGTTTTTAAAGCTTGAATATCTACAGGTTACCATCTGATGTTGTCCCACATCGGTTACAATAACCGCTTCCCCCATTGTAATTTCGTTGAGGTATCTGATGACTTCCCCCATTGTAATTTCTTCTTCTGTAGGAAATAATTCATCATTGATAAGGTTAATACTTTCAACTTCCAGACAATCTTTAAATTTTTGATGCCAATCTGAATGTTCTCTTTTATTGATGAACGTTGTAATAAGTGGCAGAGTCTCCTTACAATTTCCAAGAACAGGCACATCTACTTTTACATTTTTGTTGATCTCCGCCTTATCAATATCCAGATGGATAATCTTTGCCTGTTTTGCATATTGATCCAGTCTTCCTGTAACACGGTCATCAAAGCGCATCCCCACAGCAATAAGTACATCACATTGGTTGGTAAGAATATTAGGCCCATAATTCCCATGCATTCCTACCATTCCCACAGCCTGAGGATGATCCGTAGGAACAGCTCCCATCCCCAAAACAGTCCATGCAATCGGAATTCCTGATTTTTCTGCAAACTGCAAGAACTCTTCCTCGGCCTCCCCTAGCATAATCCCCTGACCAGCAATAATGAATGGCCTTTCTGCATTGTTAATCAAATCAGCTGCTTGTTCAATACACTCCATGGATGGAACCGGATCCGGTTTATAGCTTCTCAATGAATGACAGGGTGAATATCCTTTATATGGAACTTTCTGTAACTGGGCATTTTTTGTAACATCAATGAGTACGGGTCCCGGACGACCTGATCTTGCGATATAGAAAGCCTTTGCGAGCACTTCAGGCAGTTCGTTGGCATCTGTAACCTGATAATTCCATTTGGTAACAGGACTAGTTACATTCATTACATCTATTTCCTGAAAAGCATCTGTTCCCAAAAGATGTTCAAAGACCTGTCCTGTAATGCATACAAGAGGAGTATTATCCAGTAAGGCATCAGCCAGCCCTGTCACTAGATTAGTAGCTCCGGGACCGCTTGTTGCCATTACCACTCCTACTTTTCCTGATACTCGTGCCAATCCTTGTGCGGCATGTACTGCGGCCTGTTCGTGGCGGACAAGAATATGCTCTAACTGTTCTTTATAGTCATAAAGCGCATCATAGATTGGAATAATGGCGCCTCCGGGATATCCAAAAACAGTCTTTATACCTTCCTTAAGGAATGCTTCAAGTATAATCCGGCTTCCGCTCAGTTCTGTTTCTATTGATAGATTTAGGTTGTTCATGATGTTTTATTTTAAATTTCATCCGTTACACAGCCCTCGGCGGCAGATGATACTGTTAATGCATATTTATAGAGTAAACCTTTCTTTACCTTTAGAGCTGGTTTTTGCCAGCCTTGTTTCCTTTTTTCAATTTCTTCATCTGAAACCTTGAGTTGTATTGTATTATTTACCGCATCTATTTCAATGAGATCATCATCTTTTACAAAGGCTATCAGACCGCCTTCATGGGCTTCGGGCGTAATATGCCCCACTACAAAACCATGAGTCCCTCCACTGAATCTGCCATCTGTAATTAAGGCAACACTGCTTCCCAGCCCCACTCCAATCAAAGCACTGGTAGGTTTCAGCATTTCCGGCATGCCTGGTGCTCCTCTAGGTCCTTCATAGCGAATAACAATGACATCTCCATGTTGTACTGTTCCATCTTCAATCCCTCTTATCAGGTTCTTCTCTCCATCAAAAACACGGGCGTTTCCTACAAACCTTTCTCCTTCTTTTCCTGTTATCTTGGCAACACTTCCTTTTTCTGCAAGGTTTCCATACAGTATTCTTAGGTGACCTGTAGGCTTTATTGGATTTGATAGTGGTTTTATAATCTTTTGTGTATTAAAATCCAGCGTCGGTATATTTTCCAGATTTTCGGCTAATGTTTTTCCTGTAACCGTTAAACAGTCGCCATGCAGTAATCCTTCTTCCAACAAATATTTCATGACAGCCGGCGTTCCTCCATGTTCATGTAGATCCTGCATCAGGTATTTACCACTGGGCTTAAGGTCTGCCAGTACAGGAGTACAATCACTCATTTTTTGAAAATCATCCTGTGTAACAGATACTCCAACGCTTTTCGCCATTGCTATAAAATGCAGAACCGCATTGGTACTTCCTCCTAAAATAACAATCAGGCGAAGTGCATTTTCAAAGGCTTTTCGGGTCATAATGTCTGACGGTTTGATATCTTTTTCCAATAATATTTTGAGATATTTTCCTGCTTCCAGACATTCATTTTGTTTTTCTTTGCTTAAAGCCGGATTGGAAGATGAGTACGGAAGACTCATTCCCAATGCTTCTATTGCTGAAGCCATGGTATTGGCTGTATACATTCCGCCACATGCTCCTGCTCCGGGACATGAATTTTTAATAACTCCATCAAAATCTTCTTCAGAAATTTCACCGGCAATTTTTTTACCTAACGCCTCAAAGGCCGAAACGATATTCAAAGCTTCTCCTTTGTAGCATCCCGGTGCAATAGTTCCGCCATATACCATAAGGGATGGCCTGTTCAATCTTCCCATTGCGATAATGGTTCCCGGCATATTCTTGTCGCAACCCGGCAGAGCAATAAGCCCGTCATAATACTGTGCTCCACAAATCGCCTCGATACTGTCTGCAATAACATCCCGGCTTACCAGAGAATAACGCATACCATCGGTACCATTACTCATACCATCACTTACACCAATGGTGTTAAAGATTAGCCCTGCCAATCCTGTGTCCCATGTCCCTTTCTTTACAATTCGGGCCAGATCGTTTAGATGCATATTGCAGGTATTTCCGTCATATCCCATACTGGCAATCCCGATCTGAGCCTTATGCATATCTTCTTCTGTAAAGCCTATTCCGTAAAGCATTGCCTTTGCAGCGGGCTGTTCGCTATTTTGTGTGAATGTTTTTGAATATTTATTTAACATATTATCCTTCTTTTCCTGTTCTTCTCATCTCTTGGTGTGATGTCAAAAATTTCATTTTTTTCGAAATTCACTAATGAGGTTTTTACTTAATTTTGGTCCAAAACTACACCTTGTAATATTTTTTAATCTTCAACTTTTCTGAAAACTACAATATTCAATTGTTTAGAAAACGAATACAACAAGCTAATAATCAAACAATTAAATTCATTGTTTTTACAACGACAGAACTCTCACTAATTTCAAATAAGCCTGTTGTACCTTTTGACTTGCGGTATCTTCCCAATTTTTTGCAAAAGGAATATCATCAAGGGAATCCAACGCAACTATTTCAGCAGCGGTACCACAGAAAAAAGCAGCATCAGCACCTCTCATTTCCTCAGGTTTAAAAAAAGTTTCCTTAACAGGGATATTAAGATCTCTGCATATTTCAAAAACAGTCTCTCTCGTTATCCCAGGTAGAATACTTCCTTTTGCCGGTGTAAACAGGGTTCCATCTTTTTCATAAAAAACATTGGCACCTGAGCTTTCTGCAACATTTCCATTTTCGTCCAATACCAAGGCTTCATCATATCCTTTGTCCTTGGCATCCTGACAGGCAAGAATAGAGTTCACATAATGCCCACCCACCTTGGCTTCTACTTTAAATGCTTTAGGATTGGGGCGTTGAAAACCTGAGGTCATAATCTTCATTTTATCTGCCAGATAACCATTGCTCCATTCCCAAGCCAGCAAGGAGAGGTAAGATTCTTTCCCTTTTGAAAGAGACATATTGGGGGAACAGGTAACCAATGGACGGATATAGGCGTCTGTGAAGCCATTCAGTTCTAGAAGTTCGTAGGTGAGTTCTGTAAGTTGTTCTGCTGAATAATCGAAGGGAATATGCATCAGTTCTGCTGATCTTCTCAATCTTTCGTAATGTTCTTTTGCCTTAAAGACCCTTGTTCCGTGGGCAGTACTGTAAGATTTGATTCCTTCAAAAACAGAATATCCGTAGTGAAGAGATTGTCCGTAAAGATCCATACCGGCCTCTTTTGCTTTCATAAAGCTTCCATCAAAATAGATGACCGTGTCGTTGTTGTAATACATGTTATAGGGGTTAAAAATTAACAAAAGGGAATAAAAAAAGCCCTCTCACGTTGTGAGAGGGCTAAAATATATGTACAGTCATACATCTTCCATCTCACAGGCGCAAGGGAATAATAATGACGATAATAATTACTGCGAATAACTGATACATATTCTTGACTATAAAAAAATTAAAATAAAAAAAAGCCGCTTCAACAATGAAACGGCTTGTATAATTTAAAGAAAAATATATGCTAAAATGCCGCTTCCTGACTGTTGTAAATGACAACAGCTGCAATAGAAATGACAATAATATTTTTCTGATTCGTAAAATTCATATTGCAAATGTATAAACTTTTTAATTACTCGCAAGTTTTTTTAACACTTTTTATTTTTTCTGTAAAAACTGATCGAGAGTTTCCTTTGCCTCAGCCACATCATGAACCCTAAGAATCTTTGCTCCCTGCTCTAAAACTTTCATGTGAAGTTTTTGTGTTTCCTCATTGATCTCAAGAGGAGATTTCCCAAGAGGTTTATAGATAAATGATTTTCTGGAAATCCCTATCAACAAAGGAAACTTCCCAAAACCAAGAAAGTTTACTTCGTGAATCATCTTCATCTGATCTTCTACTGTTTTTCCGAAGCCAAAACCGGGATCAAGGATAATATCATGTACTCCTTTCTGTAAAAGCTCATTGGTTTTTTCTGAAAAATATCGGTTTACTTCCAGGGTTATATCTTCAAACTTAATTTTATCATGCATGGTTTCGTAGGACGGGTTAACGTGCATCAAAATGTAGGGAAGCCTTGTTTCTGCTGCTGTATCAAATATTTTTTTATCATATTGTCCTCCTGAAATATCGTTGATAATATCAATCCCTTCATTAAATCCGAATTTTACGGTTTCAGCATAAAAAGTGTCTAAAGAAACCAGTGCTTCAGGGAATTCTTTTTTAATTTGAGAAATGATGTTTCCCATCCTGCCAATTTCCTCTTCACTACTCAAAAATTCTGCATTGGGACGGGTAGATTGTGGTCCGATATCAAGAATTTCTGCTCCTTCTTTTAATAACTTTTCAGCATGTTTTAATGCCAGTTTTTCATTGTTAAATTTCCCACCATCGGAGAAAGAATCTGGGGTAAGATTGAGGATTCCCATAATCTTTGGGGTATCAAGTTGTACCAGCCTGCCATTGCAGTTGATGGAGTATTTCTGAGGGTTTGAGGGTTCGGGAATTTGAGAATTTGGGAGCATGAAGTTTATAAGTAATGAATGATTTATATAATGCAAAATTAAGGATTTGTACTTTGAATTAAAGGGCAAGAGTTGAGAAATTAAATAAAAAAAACACCATTCTCCTACTCTAATACTCTCTCTTACTCTAAAATCCTGACGCATTCTAACATGATTCAAATCAAACTCATTTCATAAACAAAACCTAATTCGTATATTTGGAAGATTAAGAAAATTTATGCTAAAAACATCAGTACAATTCGAGAAAATTATCAGTCAGTGTCGTGATCTTTTCAGTAAAAAGTTACAGGATTACGGAGCAGCCTGGAGGGTTTTGAGACCGAGTTCCATAACGGATCAGATTTATATAAAAGTGAACAGAATCCGTACGCTGCAAATGACCGATGTAAAAATGGTGGATGAAAGTGAAGAAGATGAATTTATCGCGATTGTCAACTACTCTATTATTGGACTTATTCAGCTTGAAAAAGGTCTTTCCAATGATTTTAATGAAAATAAGGAAGAAATTTTAGGTCTTTATAACCAATATGCCGGTGAAGCGAAAGCTTTAATGGAAAGAAAAAATCATGACTACGGTGAGGCTTGGAGAGATATGAGAATTTCCTCAATCACCGATCTTATTTATCAGAAAGTATTAAGAACCAAACAGATTGAAGATAATCAGGGAAAAACCATCGTTTCTGAAGGGCTGGATGCCAATTACTTCGATATGCTGAACTATGCTGTCTTTTGCCTGATTAAGTTTTCTGAACAACAAAACCAATTCGAACCCAAAACTATTTAATTATGATCAAAGGTTTATTACGCTTTATTATCGCTGTTATTTTTATCCTTTCAGGCTTCGTAAAAGCTGTGGATTTGGTAGGATTTTCCTTTAAAATGGAGGAATATTTCTCACCTGCAGTCTTCAATATGCCGTTTTTTGAAAAATTTGCGTTGCTGTTTTCAATTATCGTCGTTGTGCTGGAGCTTTTCTTAGGGTTTATGTTACTGATTAAATTAAAGCTTAAATTTACCTTATCAGCCTTAATAGCACTTTGTGTGTTCTTTGGCTTCCTTACTTTCTATTCTGCTTACTTCAATGTTGTAACGGATTGCGGATGCTTTGGAGATGCCATTAAGTTTACGCCTTGGCAAAGCTTTCTGAAAGATATTGTGCTTCTTGTAGGACTTATTCTTCTGTTTTTATTATACAGAAAGGATTTCTGCAAAAAGGATGAATATGGCAGTACCAAAAAAGAATCTACAAGCAAATTCAAATATTATATTCTGGGAGCATTTTCCTTAGTGATGATCTACATTATGGCACAGGGAATTATGCATGAACCGATGATTGATTTCCGTGATTACAAAATAGGAACAGACATTAAGGGTGAGAAAGAAAAAATCAATAAAAACCCATCCGAATACAAGACTTACTATTCTCTTAAAAATCAAAAGACAGGAGAAGTTTTAAAGGTAAATCAGGATGATTATATCAAGGAAACAAAATACTGGGCAGAGGATTCTCCTTGGAAAATTGAAGAGGGTAAGAATGAATCTGTTCTGGTAAAAGAGGGATATAAATCTGAGATTGTGAAATTCAAGATTGAAGATCCTACCGGAATGGAACTTACTGAGGAGATCATCAAAGCTCCAAAGGCTATCTTAGTGTTTTCTTACCTCCCAAAAGAGGTTCCTGCAGATCTTCTTCAAAAAGTGGAAGCCAAGGTAAATACTCAGAAAGGAGCTCTTATTTATGGGGTTTCAACATATCAGAATACCTTTAAAACTATTAAAAATACAATGATGGACGGAACAGCCATCAAAACTATCGCAAGAAGCAATCCATTTGTACTGATCCTTGAAAACGGAAAAATTGTAGACAAGCAGCCTGCAAAGGACTATGTTAAATAACAAATGGTGAGCTATCTAATTTAAACATTCAACTACAACATTAAATTTCAACAACACATGCAAAAATCAAATAAATCTATCGCTGGTTACCACTTATTAATGATCCTTTCATCTGTAGACGGAGAATTTGCCCCGGAGGAAGGGATGCTTGTACAGCAATATTTAGCAGATGAGTTTCCTTTCAGAATGAATCTTGATAATGAGCTTGATACGCTTGCTCTTTTACAACCTGAAGAATGGAAAGATCACTTTGAATTCCACGGAAGATGTTTTCTTGATGATTCTACCGAGGATGAGCGTGTAAAGTTTGCTCAGTTTGCAAAATCATTAATAAAAGCAGACAACAAGGTAACAGAAGAGGAACATACGTTCTACATTCTTCTGAAAAATCTTTGGGGACTATCATAAACATTGATCCAAAATCCAATAACCATGAAAAAAATTTATCTAGGATTATTAGTAATGAGTGCATCAACATTTCAATCTCAAAAATTTCCGGACATGAAAGCCCCTGTTGCAGAAAAGCAGGAGCATATTAGGGAAATCCACGGTGATAAGGTAAATGATCCTTATTACTGGATGATCGATTATTTTAAAAAAGGAAAAGACTCTACCAAGGTCGTTGATTATTTAAAGGCTGAAAACACCTATTGGGAAGGCATGATGAAAGACACGGAACCTTTCAGAGAAAAGCTTTTTCAGGAAATGAAAGCGAGAATCAAGGAAAAAGATGAGTCTGTGCCGGTTTTTAGAAACGGATATTATTATTATACCCGTACAGAAACCGGAAAACAATACTTCAAATACTGCAGAAAGAAAGCAACCCTTAGTGCTCCTGAGGAAATTCTGCTGGATGTAGATCAGCTGGCAGAGGGACACCCTTATTATGCGGCTTCAGGTTTCAGTATCAGCCCGGATAATATGAAGATGATTTATGGAGTGGATGATGTTTCCAGAAGACAATATAAATTATTTTTAAAGGACTTATCTACCGGAAAAACCACTGATCTTGGTATTAAAAATACAACGGGATCTGCAGTATGGGCCAATGATAATAAAACGATCTTTTATACCTCCAAAAACCCTGAAACTCTTTTAACAGAAAAGATCTACAGACATACTTTGGGAACAGATTCTTCCAAGGATGCTATGGTATATGAAGAAAAGGACAAAACCAATTATATAGGTGCAGAAAAGTCCAAGAATCAGAAATTTATCATGATCTATTCTCAGGCAACAACATCTTCTGAGATCCAATATCTGGATGCTAATGATCCTAACGGAACTTTTAAGGTTTTCCAACCAAGAATAAAGGATGTATTATACGATGTAACTCCTTTGGAAGATAAATTTTTAATTACTACCAATAAGGATGCCCTTAACTTTAAAGTGGTAGAAACGCCTTTAAACAAAACGGGCGTTGAAAACTGGAAGGACTTTATTCCTCACAGAAAAGAGGTTCTGATGCAGGGGATTTCTGAGTTTAAGAATTATCTTGTTTTCAGTGAAAGACAAAACGGACTTTCCCAGTTGGTGATCTATGACAGAAAAACAGGTAAAAAGGAGTTTCTGAAATTTGACGAGGCAGCTTATACTGTTTCTCCATCAGGAAATCCGGAATACAATACAGATAATTTCCGTTTCGGTTATACTTCCATGATTACCCCAAGTTCTCAGTTTGAACAGGACTTAAAGACCGGAAAAAGAATTCTTTTGAAACAACAGGAAGTTCTGGGAGGTTATAATAAAGAGAATTACACTACCGAAAGGCTTTTTGCCACAGCAAAAGACGGAACTCAGATTCCTATCTCTATTGTGTATAAGAAAGGATTTAAAAGAGATGGAAGTAATCCACTTTTATTATACGCTTACGGTTCCTATGGAAATTCTATGGATGCAGCTTTCAGCAGTACAAGGCTGAGTCTTTTAGACAGAGGTTTTGCCTTTGCAATTGCCCACATCCGTGGAGGTCAGGAAATGGGAAGACAATGGTATGAAGACGGAAAAATGATGAAAAAGAAAAATACATTTACCGACTTTATCGATTGTGGAGAATATTTAGTTAAGGAAAAATATACTTCTCCTAAACATTTGTATGCTCAGGGAGGAAGTGCAGGAGGGCTGCTAATGGGGGCTGTAGCTAATATGAGTCCTAATCTTTGGAATGGAGTGATCTCACAGGTACCATTCGTGGATGTAGTTAATACAATGCTTGACACAAGTATTCCTTTGACAACAAATGAATATGACGAATGGGGTAATCCTAACAACAAGGATGCTTATTTATACATGAAATCTTACTCTCCTTATGAAAATATAGAGAAGAAAAACTATCCTAATCTATTGGTAACAACAGGGCTTCACGATTCTCAGGTACAATATTTTGAGCCTGCGAAATGGGTCGCAAAGCTTAGGGATATGAAGACTGATAAAAACGTATTATTATTGAAAACAGACATGGATTATGGCCATGGTGGTGCATCAGGAAGATTTGATTATCTGAAAGATATTGCCTTGGTGTATGCTTTCATGTTTAAATTAGAGGGAATTAATAAATAATAAGTTTAGCAGATTCATTAGAATAAAAATTTAAAAGTAAATAAATCAATATAAATCTTATGAGAAGAAAAATAGTTGCAGGAAACTGGAAAATGAACAAAAAACATGACTGAAGCACAAAAGTTTACGATTCAGTTACTAAGTGTACTTTTCTTAAAACGAGATATATTACGAACAATGTGACACTTCTGGAAGATTTGATTATCTAAAAGACGTTTACCTTGTTTACGCATTTATAATTCTTTTTTTTAACTTGCATTCGGAAAAAAAACAATTTATAAAAAAACACAAATGAAAAAATTAAATTTAGCTCTTTTTCTGTCATTGCCTATACAGACTTTTTTTGCACAAATTATTTCTAAAGACCCTTCCTTTGGTGTCAATGGAGAATATACCGTTACTCCGATTAATGTTCCTACTGGTGGTATTTACCAGAATATGGGCGGGCAAATTCTGCAACATCCTGATGGAAGCTTATACTACAGTTCTTTTCCTGGTTATACATTTCCGGGTGGAATAGATGTAACTTCTACTCGAAAATTATCGAGTAATGGAACTTTAGACACCTCTTTTGGCAATAACGGCGAGCTGGCTTCTGTAACTTCTTTCACTATTTTTGATTACGTACAAGAACTCAACGGAAAACTATTGACAATAAGCAAAAATGACAACTCTCACGAATATATTATCAAAAGATTACTTCCCAATGGGCAACCAGACCCTACATTTGGGACAAACGGTACGATTACAACGATCTTCGCTTTTGATTCTTGTCATCACTCAGGTTTTGTTATTCAAAACAACAAAATACTCGTGTATGGTAGTCAAAATGTTGCACCCAACGTTTACAATAAAATTATTTACAGACTGAACGCCGATGGAAGTACAGATACTTCCTTTGGGAGTAATGGCTTAATAACTTCACAAACTACTGCATTAAATGAAGAATACAATACTGTATTAGTAGATAAGCAATCAAACATTATCAATATTTGTTTTAATAGTATCGAAAAATATACACCCAACGGGCAACCTTTTACCGGTTTTGGAAATAATGGTAAAGTTCAACTTCCCTCTAATTATTACGCTAACACCTCGTACGAAGATTTATTAGTAGACGAGAATAATAAGATTATATACGCAAAAGATAATACTATTTACAGAGTGAATCCAGATGGAACATTTGATGATACACTTAATTTTATTCGTCCTACATTTCCGCTCCCTCCCTCATATCCTTTCACAAATACACCATATACAGGTAGAATAATAAATATTAAAGAAAAAAATGGTTTTTATTATGTTCTTTGGGCTTTAGAAGAAAATAATAGTGCCTTTAGTCCTATGCTTATTTCTAAACATTTACAAAACGGTACAGCTGATTCAGCTTTCGGAAGTTATTCAGAAGGTCCTGTTTATGGGGATTTCATGCATGATATGGTAATAAACGATAACAATATTATTGTATCGGGGGACTATAGGATTGTTAAATATTTACTAGCTAACCCTACGCTATCAACCAACGAAGTCAACTCTACCCCATTCATAACATTCGAAAATCCGGCAAATGATGTACTTGTTTATAAAACCCAGGAAAAAATTAGCGAAATGCAGATGTATACTTTAGATGGCAAATTGGTAAAAACAATAGAAAAAAACAATACCAATATCTCTGAATTACCAAAAGGAATTTACTTTTTGAAAACTAAATTTATAAATGGTAAAGTAATAATTACTAAACTATTAAAAAAATAAAAAATATTTTTTTTGAAAAAGGTATCCAACAAGTTAATGATAAAAATAGAGCAAAATGAACCATATCTTTTTGCTTTATTTTTTTTATAAGATAATATTTCAGATTTTTACACTAAAATAAAATTTATAACATCAATATTTATAACTATGAGAAGAAAAATAGTTGCAGGAAACTGGAAAATGAACAAAAATGTAATTGATGCACAACAATTGATGATTCAGTTACTAAGCTATAAAAACAACAATGCAACCAACTGTGAGGTTTGGATCGCTCCACCGGCTTTATATTTAATGATGGCAAAAGACATCTTTGAAAAGGATGAAATCGGGGTATTCTCTCAGGATATGAGCGAGCATGAAAGCGGAGCTTACACTGGTGAGATTTCTGCAGATATGTTAGAATCTATTGAAGCAAACGGATCTTTGATCGGTCACTCTGAAAGAAGACAATACCACGGTGAAACAGATTCTCACTGCAACAGAAAAGTAAAATTAGCTTTAGATAAAGGCCTTACTCCAATCTATTGTAACGGAGAAACGCTTGAACAAAGAAAGGCAGGACAACACCTTGAAGTGGTTAAAAACCAAACTGAAGTAGCTCTTTTCACTCTTTCTGCTGATGAAATCAAAAAAGTAGTTATTGCTTACGAACCGGTTTGGGCTATCGGAACAGGAGAAACAGCAACACCTGAGCAGGCTCAGGAAATTCATGCACATATCAGAAGCATCATTGCAGCTAAATACGGTCAGGAAGTAGCGGATGAAGTTTCTATTCTTTACGGAGGTTCTGTGAAGCCGGATAATGCTAAGGAAATCTTCTCTCAGCCGGATATTGACGGAGGTCTGATTGGAGGTGCAGCTTTGAAATTAGAGGATTTCTCTAAGATTATTGAGGGTTTCAATTAATAATAGAAGACTAATATTTGGGAGCTATAGCTCACTTTTATTGATCTAAAATAAAAAACGGCGGAATAAATTCGCCGTTTTCTTTTAAAAAAATCTAATTATTGAATATCGACTACATACATAGTTCCTTTATCTACCTTTCCTGTTTTAGGAAGGATTTTTGCTTTCGGGTTTCCGCTTCCGTCATCCACCACTCCAAAGTCATCATCATTGAAAACAGCCAGTTTATTGTTTCCTAAATAAACAATCCCCTCAAATTTATCATGTTCATATCCTAGTTTTGCTACTAAATCTACGGCCAGTTTTTTAGTAACAGGTTTAATTCCCGCATTGGTAAGTTCATCCCAGCTACATTGCTCCAAGGCCTTACCATTTACTTTCATTCCGTCTACAGCAGCGATATCATTCCCGTTTACATCCGATGCATTGCTTAGATTGATTCTGTATACTTTTTTAACTCCCCCCTGCGTTCCGAAGTTTCCGTCTCTTTCAATGACAAGAAATTCATTATTGCCTAAAGCCGTGATATCACATACTGAATCAGACGCACCACCATCCTGCTTGTACAAATATTGCTTGGTTTGTCCTGTAGCAATATCAAAAGTCACGATTCTTGTTAAAGTGGTATTTGTTGCCAGTGCTTTCGTAGGTACCAGCATCATAGACTGTATGGTTCCTACTAATGTTCTTCCGTCCGGAGTCATACAAAGACCCTCCATCCCTCTATTGGCTCTTCTTTTCGCCAAAACTGCAGGTAATTTTCTTGTTCCTGTATTCACCCCAATTGGACTTATTCTCTCCATTTCTACTCCTTCTGCACTGTAATGAACGATGTGTGGACCATACTCATCAGATACCCAGAATGTGCCATCTGGTGCAGCAACGATACTTTCACTATCCAGACCATAATTATCCGTACCCAGAACAGTTCCTGTAGCATCATAAGCCACTTCACCTGTACTTCCCATTCCTACCGGGTTTGGAAGTCCGGTAATAGGTTGTCCTGATGGATTTTTAAGCTTAATATATTTGATTACTTCTACATTTCCTTCAGCATTAATTTTAAAATGCATAATGGTTGGGGTAAAATTAGGTGTCAAAAACTTCTTACCATTCAGATAATCTGTATTCGGGCCACGATCCGTAATCACGTAAAATTCACCTTTTCTGCTGGGATGAGCCGCAGCACCTGAGCCAAAGCCACCATTTATCACATCTACCCCATTGATAGTTGCCATTTTAGAAAAAGGAAACTCCTGAGGAAGTTTAGAATAATTGACATCCTGATTATTCACATTGTCATCATCTTTATTACATGATAATAATGCCGTCATTGCCAAAGCAGATAATAGTAGTTTTTTCATATTAACTTTTATGGCGCGAAAGTATAGATTGATTGTAAACTGATCTTGAATGCAATAATAATTATGTTTTAACAATGAAACCCAAGAATGAATTCAATATAAACAATAAAAACCCACCGTTTGATCCGAAAATCAAAAGACAAACTAAAATTAAGTATCAACTCATGAAATCTAAAGCAACAAAGCATATATAACCATCAAAAAAAGCACAATTTCGTACATAATTCACAAAACGTCTTCAAAAATTTATATGATATATTTGCAGCGATTTAAGGTTGAACACTGTTCATTAATAGGGAATCAAGTGAGAATATTATTCAATTCTTGAGCTGTACCCGCAACTGTAAGCCGTTTCACCTATAGCAATATTATACCACTGGATCAAAAAATCCGGGAAGGTTAGCTATAAGGATGTAAGCCAGGAGACCTGCCTTGAATACATTTTTAATTACAGAACTAAGGATCTGATTCTTTTTTCTGTAATAAGTTTCGGGAATAAAACTTTAATTTAATTATATTATGAGAAAAATCTATCTTTTTTTCTTGCTGCTTTGTATGCAGTTTTTCTTTGCTCAATTCACAGAAAACGACATTAAGTTTTGGGTAGGAACGGGTTCTAAAAAGGCTTATTTCATTGCCGATTTCAATGACAATAACACTCCAAAATCCTATGCGTGGGGGTATCGTTTTGACGCCGATAATCTAATGGCAGAAGACATGATCAATGCCATTATATCAGCAGAGCCTAAAATGCAGGCTGATATTTTTTCAGGATATCTGTTCAGCTTCTCCTATAACCATCATGCTCCGGGTACCGATGATTCCTGGATTCCCTGGTTCGGGCCAAGTGCAGAAAATATGTCTAATGAAAATAATGGGGCCGGTTATGTTCATTTAACAGACGGACTTTGGTTTGGGATTACCTATGGTACTGATAATGGCCAAGTTGACATTCCGCCATCCACTCCTGTCCCTGCCTACAGCTCCCAATGGTTTACCTCATCCCAAATCATCAACTGGATTGGAACAGGAAATAACAAAAGCCTTGTTGTGATAGACTTTGGAACCGATAATGCCAATGGCAGTGCAAATTCTTTTGTTTTTGGAATTAAATATAACGGAAGTATAACCGCAGAACAGGCACTACAGCTTATTAAGTCTCAGGCTTCCTATTTTAATTTCACTTCAGGTAATAATCAAATCTCCAATCTATCATTAAATACCTTTGCAGGAAACACTTCAGGAACACAAAACTGGAAATTATATACAGGAAAAGATCTTTCGAGCTGGCAGAAAAAAGCAGATCTTAGTCAAATACAATTGAGTAATAATAGCTGGCTAGGATTAGGTTTTGGAGAAAGGAGACCATTTACTCCTACAGAAGCTAATAATGCAACATTAGGAGTTGCTTCTGTACAGAAAAATAAATTCGGTGTTTATCCTAATCCGACAAGTGATTTTATTCATATTGAAACATCAGAAAACATTAAGGAAGTGAATATTTATTCTGCGCCGGGACAAAAGGTAATGACTTCCCAAGCAGCAACAATCAATGTGAAATCTTTAAATGCAGGCGTATATTGGGTGGAGATTAAGACATCGAACAGTTCTACGATACATAGGATGGTTAAGAAATAAGAAATATTCTGAACTTTGTATACACAAGGTTTATCATAACAAAAAAACGTACCTCTTCAGGTACGTTTTTTTATGATTTTTAAAATCAATTATTTTTTCTCAGTAGATCTTTGAAGAACCTCATCTACCATTCCGTAGCCTTTTGCTTCTTCAGAAGTCATCCAGTAATCTCTATCAGAAGATTTTTCAACCCACTCATAAGTTTGTCCTGAATGGTGACCAATGATCTCATAAAGCTCCTGCTTTAATTTCAGCATCTCTCTCAAGTTGATCTCCATATCAGAAGCAACCCCTTGTGCACCTCCTGAAGGCTGGTGAATCATTACTCTTGAGTGCTTTAAAGCAGAACGTTTTCCTTTTTCACCTGCAACCAATAATACAGCTCCCATTGAAGCAGCCATACCTGTACAGATTGTTGCTACGTCAGGCTTAATGATCTGCATAGTGTCATAAATTCCTAAACCTGCATAAACGCTACCACCAGGAGAGTTGATGTAGATCTGAATGTCTTTTGACGGATCAGCACTTTCCAAGAATAAAAGCTGTGCTGTAACGATGTTCGCTACCTGATCATCAATACCTGTTCCCAGGAAGATAATTCTGTCCATCATCAAACGGGAGAAAACGTCCATCTGAGCAACGTTTAATCTTCTTTCCTCCATGATGTACGGTGTAAGATTCGTTGGGCCATACATACCCATATACTGATCGGTAACCAAACCGTTGTTTCCTAAATGCTTTACAGAGAAGTCTCTGAAATCTTTTTTAATGTCCATATTTCTATTATGTATTATTTTAATATTCTCGAAGTTTAAATTACAATATTTATTCCTAAAATTTTATAGGACTTTTTGTCACAGAATCCTGAAAATTGATGTCTTTAAACTATCTTTTTCTATTCCCATAAATACCCTTAATCGGTGAGTATTCGATGATATTGCTTAATCGTATGGAAGCCTGTTTCAGTAAGGTAATCTTTTTAATCAGCTCATAATACTTGGTTTCATCCGTACTGCTGTATTCATCAAGTTCCTTGGCTGTTTCTGTGATTAAATAATCAATATACCTGTATTTATGCAATAAAACATCCCCTTTGATCTGATCTGCCACCTTATCTCCGTAATTGGGCGGATAGATGTTTCTGGAAGCCCAGTTTTCAAGTTCATCCAAAGGCAGTAAGGCATCCACCACCTTGGTGGTAATCTCTTCATCCATAAAAGATACAAAAAAGTTCCCACTTCTAAGTTCATCTTTCTGAATTCCCTCTCTTACCTGGTTAATAATGATCTCGTTTTCTTTAACTAAAAATGTATATTGCTCCTCTTCAAAATGATGCAAAATTTCCTCAATAACGGTAATCTGATACTCTTCATTTTGTTCATTCTTCCTCTTCAATACAATATCCCCAAACATCAGCATATGATCTACCAGTTTATTCTCCATAAACAAGACATCAAACAGAAAGGGATCTTCTTTTTCCTTATCCAACGGAACAATCTCCATTTTTGGAGCTGCCGCTTTTTCTTTTTGCTGCTGCTGAACATGATGCGTCTGATTCTGAGTAATTTGTTTCTGAACATCCAGCTCATTAAAAAGACTCTGCTCAGAAAGACCAAACTTATTGGAAACCTCCTTAAGATACACCTCTCTTTTCAGTGCGTTCTGTACAAAGGAAACCGATTTTACAATATCACGAATAGCTTCAGCCTTTTTTATAGGATCACTTCCTACATCCCTTAGAAGAATTTCAGCCTTAAAGTCGATGAAATCCATCGCTTCATTTTCAATGTATTTTTCAACATATTCCTGTGGATGTTTTCTGGCAAAGGAATCCGGGTCATCACCATCCGGAAATAGCAATACGCGGATGTTCATTCCCTCTGTCAGCAACATATCAATGCTTCGGAAACTGGCTTTAATACCGGCATTGTCTCCGTCAAAAAGGATCGTTACATTTTCTGTAAGCCTTTTAATCAACTTAATTTGCTCTGTAGTCAGGGAAGTTCCGGAACTGGCTACCACGTTCTCTATTCCGGACATATGAAGAGAAATCACATCCATATATCCTTCTACCAAAAGACAGCCATTCTTTCTCGAAATAGCCTGCTTACTTTGGTTTAATCCGTAAAGAACATTGGATTTATGATAAATCTCTGTTTCCGGTGAATTGAGATACTTTGCAGTCTTAACATTGTTCTTAAGAATCCTTGCTCCAAATCCTAAAACCCTTCCTGAAAAACTATGGATCGGGAAAATAACCCTTTCTCTGAAACGATCTACTCCTGCAGGTGTATTTTCAGGGAAAATGGAAAGTCCTGATTTTTCAAGAATCTCCTTATTGTATCCTTTTTCTAAAGCATAGGTTGTAAAGGCATTCTTTTTTTCGGGTGAATATCCAAGCTGGAACTTCTTGATAATATCATCCTTAAGCTCTCTTTCCTTAAAATAAGCAAGACCTATACTTCTACCCTCATCATCATCCCAAAGGATCTCCTGAAAATAGGTATTGGCAACCTCATGGATCTTATACAATAGATCCTTTTCAGTCTGTGCATGCTTTGCTTCCTCAGAAATTTCACGGAGATCTTCTTCAATTTCAATTCCGTATTTCTTGGCTGCATGGCGAAGTGCCTCAGGATAAGTAAAGTTTTCAATTTCCATTAGGAAAGAGATCGCTGTACCTCCTTTTCCTGTAGAGAAATCCTTCCAGATCTGCTTACTTGGAGAAACCACAAAACTTGGAGACTTTTCTTCATGAAAAGGGCTGAGTCCTTTAAAGTTAGACCCTGCTCTTTTCAACTGCACATACTCACCTACAATCTCTTCAACGCGGATTGTGGAGAATATTTTATCAATGGTCTGCTTAGAAATCATGGTACAAAAATACACATAAAAAAAAACCTTACAATTATATAAACGCACTTATATATTCCGAGGATTTTTATGATTATTTTTGCAAACAAATTAGCATATGCAGTTCACTATCCATACAATTGAAGACTGGCAGGAAATTGTTGACACCATCATTCCTGAATTAAAACATAACATCCTGTTATTAAAGGGAAATCTGGGAGCGGGAAAAACCACTTTCACTCAATTTTTACTTAAAAATCTGGGAAGTAAAGATGAGGTTAACTCTCCTACTTATTCTATTGTTAATGAATACAACACGTCAAAAGGAAAAGTATATCACTTTGATCTTTATCGTCTAAAAAACATTGAAGAAGTTTATGATATCGGGATTGAAGAATATCTTGATAACTCTTTTCTATGCATTATTGAATGGCCGGAAGTATATGAAGATGAGCTTTACGGGCTCAACTACCACACAATGAGTATTCTGAATACGGGTGAAAACAGAGAAGTTTCATTCGATTAAATATTATGTATCTTTGCTTACTAATTAAGTGTAAAAAAACAATCTGTAAGACATAATTTAATTTAAGGATGAGCACAAACATTTTTACTCCTTTCACAGAAGAAGAATTGATGCCGAAAGAGGAAAAATTGGAGGTTATAAAGAAAGGAAAACAATTCAGTATTGGAATTCCTAAGGAAACCTGTCTCAACGAAAGGAGAACCTGCATTACTCCGGACGCAGTACAGGTATTGGTAGAGCACGGCCATGAGATCATCGTAGAATCGGGGGCCGGACAAGGTTCATTTTTTACAGATTTACAATATTCCGAATCTGGGGCTAAGATTACCAATGATCCGAAGGAAGCATTCGGACAGGATCTGATCTTAAAGATTAACCCTCCCACTGAGGACGAAATCGACTTTATGAAACCTAATACCTATTTGGTTTCAGCCCTTCAAATTAATCTTAGGGATAAAGAATATTTCCTTAAGCTTGCAGAGAAAAAAATAAATGCAATCGCCTTTGAATTTATCGTTGATGAATATAAGCAGCTTGCACTGGTAAGACTAATCGGTGAAATTGCAGGAACCGTTTCTGTTCTATATGCTTCAGAATTACTAGCCCTTTCCAACGGTTTAATGCTTGGCGGAATTACGGGTGTAAGACCTGCAGAAGTCGTAATCCTTGGAGCAGGAATTGTAGGTGAATTTGCCACAAAGGCAGCCATCGGCTTGGGAGCAAGTATCAAGGTATTCGACAACTCATTGTCGAAGCTGAGAAGGCTTCACACAATGGTTGACAGCCGCGTTCCCACTTCCATCATTGATCCTAAGGAGCTTAGCAAAAGCCTAAGACGTGCAGATGTAGTAATTGGAGCTCTTCCAAGATTAAATATGACCCCTATCGTAACCGAAGATATGGTGATGAAGATGAAAAAAGGAAGTGTCATTATCGATATTACCATAGACAACGGTAAGGTGATTGAAACATCAGAACTTACAACCATGGAAGATCCTTACATCATCAAGCACGGTGTTATCCACTGCGGACTTCCGAACCTTACATCAAGAATGCCAAGAACTACAACAAAGGCAATCTCAAATTTCTTCCTTTCCTATATTTTAAATTATGATGAAGAAGGCGGCTTTGAAAACATGCTAATCCGCAAAAATGAAATGAAGCAGAGCTTATATATGTACAAAGGAAGACATACAAAAAAGATCATCTGTGACCGTTTCGGACTTACGTACCACGATATCAATCTTTTAATTTTCTAAATGAAAAAACTTAAATTTTATGCAATAGGCTTCATTCCGGGGCTAGTTATTGTATTTTTTATTTTAAACAAGAAAGGAGCAAGCTGCAGCGGGTATCTACCCAACAGCCGTGTAATTGCCGAAACCCTTTCTAAAGAATTTCAATATTCAGAAGAATTTCATAATGAAATGATTTTAAATAATATTGATGAAAAGTTTTTAAAAGACAGTATAATTACCAACGGAAAAGTAGATTTTGACCGTAGTCATGCACAAAAGAAACCATGTCCGGATTATGTTATCACCTATCCTGAAAAAAATCCGAGATTCGAAATTCATTTTGACAAATGTGAGGATCACGCAGGTTTTATTAGCTTAAAAAAACTTAAATAGTTTTTAAAAACAAATTATGGAAGGCAATTACTACATGATTCATGATTATCTGATATTCATCGGAGTCTTTGCCATTTTCCTTTTTTTAACGACCAGTATTTATCTTTTCAGCCAAAATCAGAAGCTGAAACAGAAAAATACCAAGCTGTCCGAAACCAATAAGATTATTGAGCAACGCCTTAATGAAGTTCGCTTAGAGCATATCGGAACAAAGCTGAACCCGCATTTGTTTAAAAATATACTTAATTCTGTTCAGTCACATGCCTACCAGACTTATATGTCTCTGGATAAACTGGCCAATGTTCTGGATTATATTCTATATGAAAGCAATAATAAGTATGTAAGTCCGAAGGAGGAGCTAAATTTTGCCTTAAGCCTTATTGAAATTAATAAAATTAAGATCAATCCCCTTTTTGATTTCAGGATCAAATCTAAGGTCAATAAATCGGATTCCGTTTATGAAGAAAAAGTCTTTGCACCATTGATTTCTGTTGATCTTATTGAAAATGCTTTCAAACATACTGATTTTCTGGCCCAGGATTCTTTCATTTCTATTTATCTGGAACTTGAAAACGGTATTTTTACGATGAAGGTGAGTAATAAAGCTTCATTAAAAAATATTCTGGAAAAGGAAAAAAGCGGATTTGGAAGTCAGTCTTTGGATCAAAGGCTTAAAATGATCTATAGCACCTACTACCAACTGGAAAGAAGTTCAAAAAACGGTATCTTCACTGCAGAATTAAAAATCAATTTAGGAGAATTTTATGATAAAGTGCGTTATTCTGGATGATGAACTACTAGCCATAAGCTATCTAAAGCTTCTATGTGAGCAAATTGATGACGTAGAAGTCATAAAAGCTTTCAATGATCCTAAAATATTTCTAAATGAAATTGATTCTCTGCATTGTAATCTTTGTATACTGGACATCGAAATGCCCGGAATGACGGGGCTTCAGGTTGCAGAGCTAATTTCTGGTTCCAAAAAAATAATCTTTACTACCGCTTACAAAGAATACGCAGCTGAGGCATTTGACCTGAATGTTGTAGATTATGTACGAAAGCCCATCAAAAAAGAACGTTTGGTACAGGCTTTTGAAAAAGCCAAGGAACAAATTACTACCGTTCAGAAGAAAGCCTTTATTGAATGGAATACCAATATCGGTAAAACAGTTATTTTAACAGAGCAGATTGCCTATATTAAGACCTCAGAAATAGACAGTCGTGATAAAGATATCATTCTCAATGACGGAACAACTATCGTTTTAAAGAATCTTAATTTTAAAAACCTTCTGGAAATGCTTCCAGCCAATGATTTTGCACAGGTTAACAAAAAGGAGATCATTGCACTGGCCTCTATCAAAGTATTTTCAACCAACGAAATCATTACCACTATTCCTACGGAAGACCATAATTTCCTGAAGCTTCAGATCGGAGAAGCTTATAAAAATGCTCTCTTGGAATTGTATACAAAATAGCTTCCTGAACTCTTATCAATTAAATATACTTTTTACCTGCATACATCTTAAATTTCTCATTCACTTGTTTCAAAGCAAAAGAATATTATTAGAAATATGTTTTATGAAGTGCAACAGATATTAAATATTACTTTTCAGTCCTTATATTTTTATTACATTTTTTGCAACATTCATTACATTTAAAAAATAAGGTATTTTAATCTCAAAATATTCTTATCAACTTTGCGTCAAAATTATAGAAATCATGAATTTGGGGAAATACAGAAATTTAATTTTCTACATCACTACCATAGCCGTCTTTTCATGCCTGATGTACTATTTCATCATTGAAGGACAGACCTTGGAAATAAAGGAAAACATTGTTGCTAAAACCAGCACTGGTTCTACCTGGGAAAACTTTCAGGAATCATTCAAAACAAATCTACACCACCCACTCGCATTATTATTGGCCCAAATTGTTACCATTATCCTTACAGCGAGGCTTTTTGGTTGGATCTGTATGAAAATAAGACAGCCAAGCGTAATTGGAGAAATGATTGCCGGTATTATTCTGGGGCCATCACTTCTTGGGATGTATTTTCCTGAGTTTTCCGCGTTTCTTTTCCCAAAAGAATCATTAGGTAACCTACAGTTTTTGAGCCAGATAGGCCTTATTCTCTTTATGTATATTGTAGGAATGGAGCTGGATTTGAGTGTTTTAAGAAAAAAAGCACATGATGCTGTTGTCATCAGCCATGCCAGTATTATTATTCCTTTTGCACTGGGAATTGGGCTATCCTACTTTATTTATCGGGAATTTTCGCCGGATGGTATTCAGTTTACTTCTTTTGCCTTATTTATAGCTATTTCTATGAGTATTACGGCCTTTCCGGTATTGGCAAGGATTGTACAGGAAAGGAATCTTCAGAAAACCAAGCTTGGAACCATCGTTATTACCTGTGCAGCAGCCGATGATATTACGGCATGGTGTATTCTTGCAGCAGTAATTGCCATTGTAAAAGCAGGTTCTTTTACAAGTTCAATTTATGTGATCATTATGGCCATTGCCTACGTTCTTTTAATGATTAAAATTGTAAGACCATTCCTGAAAAGAATCGGGGATCTTCAGGCAGGAAAAAATACCATCAACAAACCAATGGTTGCCATTTTCTTCCTTACCCTGATCTTATCATCATATGTTACAGAAGTTATTGGTATTCATGCTTTATTCGGAGCGTTTATGGCAGGAGCTATTATGCCGGAAAACGCAAAATTCCGTACCTTGTTTATCGACAAGGTAGAGGATGTGGCCTTGGTACTTCTTCTTCCATTGTTCTTTGTTTTCACAGGACTTCGTACTCAAATTGGCCTATTGAATGACAGCCATTTATGGATGACAGCAGGTTTTATCATTTTAACCGCAGTTGTTGGAAAATTTGCAGGAAGTGCATTGACCGCCAGGTTCGTAGGAATAAACTGGAAGGAAAGCTTAACAATTGGAGCCTTGATGAATACCCGAGGTTTGATGGAATTAATCGTACTAAATATAGGTTATGATCTTGGAGTATTAGGCCCGGAAATCTTTGCAATGCTTGTTATTATGGCTCTGTTTACTACTTTTATGACAGGTCCCGCATTAGATTTTATTAATTTTATTTTTAAATCTAAAAAAGACGATGACGAAGCAATTCCTGAAAATGACTCCAAGTACCGGGTATTGCTATCTTTTGACAAACCTGAATCGGGAAGTACCCTTCTAAGACTTGCCCACGATTTTACGAATAAAATGAATGGCAATAAGAGCATTACGGCGATGAATATTGCTCCGGTAGATGAAATGCATGCCTATGACATTAATGAATATGAAGAATCACAATTTCAAAATGTTATTGAAACATCTCATGAACTGAATTTGGAGGTTGCTACCCTTTTTAAAGCCTCAACTGATATAGAAAATGATCTTACCAGTATCACCAACAAAGGGCATTATGATCTTCTCCTGATCATGCTTGGTAAATCAATGTATGAGGGAAGTCTGCTAGGAAGACTTCTTGGTTTCACTACTAAGATCATTAACCCGGAAAAGCTTTTGAATACGGTAAAAGGGAAAGGAAATATCTTCAATAATTCTCCTTTTGACGATTTTACCTTACAAATTCTGGATAAAGCAAATATCCCTGTAGGTGTTTTGGTAGAAAAAGATTTCACAGCAGCAGATAAGGTATTTGTCCCGATCTTCAATTTAAGTGACTTTTATCTTCTTGAATACGCCAAGAGGTTGATTAACAATAACAATTCTCAAATCATTATTCTTGACGCTGCAGGACAAATCCGTAATAATATTGAGGTGAAAGAACTCATCAGAAGTATTGAACAGGTTGCACCTAATCATATCACCCTGTACAATGAGAAAAAAATTGAAAAGGAATTCCTAAGCTCCCAAGACCTAATGTTGATCAGCAGCAAAAGCTGGAAAAACCTGATTGATACTAAGAGCCTATGGTTGTCTGATATTCCGTCAACATTAATTATTTCAAATCCCTAACACACAGATATTTCTATTTCTACATGAAGCTGTAAATATTATTCGTTGTCTGTAAAGAAAAAACGGGTATATTTATGGCTTCATTTTTTTTGACATACTGATTAACAGTGAAAAGGACGCCATAAAACTGGTGGCTTTTGCTGGACGGCTGTGTAAGGGAATTCGGCTCAATTTGCTTCAACACAAAAGAAGAAAACGCCCTATCCAAACTGCATCTTCAAATTTCCATGGGAAATATCTGGTCTGTATATGATCCGAGAGGTGCCGGCAGCAGCCTGATGGGAATCTGTTATAATGATGAGAAAAACAATTAATAACCACAAAAACAAAAATAGTATAGTATGTGCCGATATGCCATGATGGTTTACAAAGCTCATTATGCCTGTTTCAACTGCCAGAAAACATTTAAACGACGTGCTTTATGCGACGTGGATAAAAGTAGACAAACCTCTGTGGAGGCTAAATGCCCCGAATGTGGAAATCTGATGGCTAATATGGGACTTGATTTTGAATCTCCCGCAAAAAACGATCACAAGCAATGGACACATATCCGAAATCTTTATACCGTAGGAATTACCTTTCACTCCTGTGGATGCTCCGGACCCGGATATATTCCTCAGGACCGAAAAGCCATTATTACTTACCTTGAAAAAATACGCTCAGAATATATGCGTGCTCTGGTATTCTGGAGGTACCGCATAGAACCGGAAAATAAAAGAGAACGCGAAATTGAGTATCAAAAAAATGGACCTCAGCTATGGGCTGTTAGCCATAATGCCTTTAAAGAAACGGTAACCAATCAGGAGGGAATTAATTACTGGATCAATAGAATCAAGGAGATTGAAGAACGGCTTTCCACCATCCGTGAAAATAAATAATCTATTTTTTCAATGTAGTAATCTAAAAATGTAATGGTTTACAAATAATTGTTACATTGTTACATTATATAAGGCTATTTCTCTTGTAATAATTTCAAAAGTCTCTTAAAATCCTCTTTTATACTTCTTTCTTCCTCAGACATATAACTTCCACTGAACGGAGCGCCACAATCCTGGCTGTTGACAATATGGATCAGATTTCCTTTTTCAAAATAATTTCTGGTCTCAATAATTTCTGATTTTTCAAAATCAAAAACCTCAGTATCATTATTTTCTTTCATAGCTTTTACATCATAGAAAAGTGGACGGTTGTATTTATAATCTTTCTCAAAAACAAAGGATAGGTTACCATTAAGCAAATAATATTCTATCAAAACCTGTCCCATTTCTCCATAATGTCTGGCCATAATTTTTTCCAGACGTTTATTTTTATAATAATATGTTGCTTCTCCTCCCTCAGCCGATTCTCCCTCAATATTTTGTTTTTTAATGGAAGTCCAATTCGTAATGGAATTAATCCTTTTAAAATTATACTGAATAGGTTTCAATCTGTCTTTCAGGTATTCATTGGTATCCCTATCCTTTTCCTTGTAACTTTCCTTGATTCTTATTGTATCTCCCATCCTGTCAACAGAAGAGCTCGAAAAACCATGTTGTAAGTTTTCTGCATATATAAAACTGATTGCAGTCAATAGAATGAAAAGTACCGCTAAATATTTATTTTTCATATCATTTGGTTTGTGTGAAGTTAAAAACTATAACCTATTTTATGATTTTTATGGTTAGAATAATCAGAAACCCTCTTACTACGGTTTCATATTCTATTTCTGCAAAATTAATAAATCTTCTTATTTAAAAATCCGTGGAAATCACTTGTCGTAGTTTTACTACAATTTTTAAAATTTAACCTTAAAAATTAATTTCCAGTAGAGTTTTTTAATAGCTTTATCCTATAATTCACTTTCGATGGAAATTGATTTTTTAGAATATAAGGTTCGCAACGGAGATACACTGAAATCTATAGCTTCACGGTTGGGCATGACCGGAGAAGAGCTAAAGCTGTTCCATAATGCCCATTGTGAAAAGATGCATACCATTTGGTTTGAAAACCTGAATGAGGTTAGAAGTATTCTTGTTCCCTTAGATTTTAAAACAGAAAAACAAAAGGAAGAGGAAAGAAAAAACATCTTACCACTTTCCCAATTATCAGAAGACTTTTTTGCAAAGACTTATACTATTTCGGAAACCATCGAAGGTCCATTTGAGGCACCTGTAACAATAGATTACACCATAGAACTCAACATTCATAAAGACAAAGACAAAAACCTTTACATTTTGGCATACAGTCAAAAGGATTTCAAATCAAACGGAAATCCACCGGATGATAAAATGGGAGGTCTTTCCATAGCTTGCATGAAAAGCATTATGCCTATTGAATTTACTCTAAGTGACTTTGGTAAAATCAACGGTTTTGTTGATCACAAAAAAATCATTAAAGCTTTTGCAGACGAGCGTAAAGAGATTGAAGACTTCTATATTGGGGAAGTTTCCCAGAAGTATCTGGACCTATTTGAAAGGAATATTGCAGATGAAAAGTTTTTTCTACAGCAACTCCAAAGTACCCTACTCTTTCAAACACTATTTCCCAAAATGGACTGGTTTCACAAGAAAGCAAGCTGGAAGGAATCATTTTACTTTTTGCAAAACTCCTTTCCGGTACAATGCCATATGGAAATTGAGCAAAAAGATAAAGATCATGATCTTGTCTTAACGGTTCTAAAAGGCCAAGTTATAGAATTATGTAGTTCGCAGGAGATCATGAGAGGAATCAGACTTCAAGAATCTCCCACAGCAATTGCCTCAGGAAATATTATAGTAGAATACACCACTCATACAAAAAATAAAAATCTGCTTCAGGTAAAAAGCTCAATATCTTTAAGCCATGAAGAAGAATTGATTCACCATCACAAAATCACAATAACACAAGGATAATATGAAAAATTATGTCATACAAAAGGGCGATACATTCAGTTCGCTGGCCCGGCAGTTTAAGCTGAAAAATGAGGGCACGTTAAAGACCTTTCACAATCTTCACTGTTCAGAGGAAGATGTTATGCAGGAGCCTGTTCCGGGAAAGAAAATCCTTATTCCGGAAGACCCTCAATTAATGACTGAAGAAACAGAGTCTCAAAATATGGACAGTCCTTCTGATCAGGAAGAGAGAAATTCTTCAGACAGTACAATTCAGAATGAAGAATCTACCGAACAGGGTCAGAATGATGATAAAGCATCTGATAAAACCAAGGATAAAGAAGAAAATAAAGATAAACAGGAAAGCAGCGGCAGTTCCGGCCCTCATGATGGAAAGTATTTTATTGTACAAAAAGGAACTGTGCAATGTAACCAGGGATTCAAATTCCCAAAATTTAAGGTGACCAGCCAGAAAAAGCATTATTGGAATAATGCTGAGGGCCAAGCTGATTATCTTGCTGTAACAGAAGAAGACCTACAATTTGATCCGCCTGCACAACCTTTTGGTCAATGCAAACTTAAGCCAACCTCGGGAGGTTATCTTCCATGTGCTTATGCTGCCGCAGGAAAATGGCAGAAATCTTACGAAAAGGTAAAGATTGCGGGTAAAAGCTGCCTTACAGAAATTTCTGAACTCATGTGCACCACAGGAGGGAAAATCACCATCCTTAAACACGGACAGCAAAGCGAAGTGGGTAAAAATCAAGCAGCAAACGCAAATACCCAGGAACAGCAGGTTTATAATCCGGTTGTAGATTTTGGTGAATTTAAGGAAGACATAAAAGAATCGAACGAACTTTATTACAGCTAAATTATGGTAGGAATTATAATTGGCAATCAAAATCCTTTGCTGGGAACAACTTACAACTATGAAATAAAGCCATTTGGTCTTTCGTTTGGTCCAAAAAGCAAATATGAATGGTATCTGTACAAGAAGCAAAAGAATGGTACCTGGAAAGATATTACCGGAAGTCCTAAAACCGGAGAAAAAGTAACCTACAGATTTGGAGAACCTGGTTTAGGAATAGAATTCGAAATGAAAGTCTATGAAACCAAACAGGGCATATTACCAGGAATGCCCTCCAGCAAGCAATTGGCAGGCAGTATAAAATTGATCCCTACCAGTAACAAGGTTCCTAAGATAGATAAGGTTGTCCTTTTCAACAGAGGAGCAAGAGATGTAAACAAAGCGAGTTATCGCGATACTCTTATTGCGCAGGCTCATTGTATTGGTATGTTCAATAAGGACATTGAATTTCATCTTTGGGAAGATGATGCCCCTGGAAAAGGACATAATTCTACGATCAATAAAAATAACCGCCACACCAGAACCTATACAGCAAGAGTGAATGAAAAAGGGATTGCAGAAATAGGCATTCCGCTGATGTCTGATGAAAGAGTATTAAGGCAAATGGCCAATAAGCTCCTCATGAAAGGTGACCAAAATGAAGGGGCTAATCATGAGTATTATGTTACGGCAAGCTACTCTGGGAAAATTATGGGAGCCAGCCAAACCAACGTAGATGTAGCTAATCCTGATCACAAAACAGGACAACAACCAACTCAACCCAAATCTCAACCTCAAACAAACACTCCAAAATTTCCTACAGGCCAAGGAGGAGGTCCAAGACAACCCGATCCTAAGGGCAACATTATAGAAGCTGTATTTGTAGATAGCTCAGGAAAAGAACTTTCTAAAGTAGCTGTTGGAAATAAAGTACATGTAAGGATTCATTCTAAAAACATGGTGGGTAAATATATTCAGTATGTAATCTGGGAGTATGACATGGGATCCAATGATGAAGTATATAGAAGTGGTAATATTAAAATTCCTGCCGATCTCTGTGATACCACGGGCTTTGTCATTACAAAAGATATTTTCAAAAAAGGAGTTGACTCTCTTATCCCCAATGACCCGGATGAAAAAACACAAAACTATTTTATTGAGATTATTTCCAAGGATCTTGCAGCAGAATCTAAGAAGTTTGGGGTAAATTCGGAAGGGTTGCTGACTGTGGAAAATCCACTGAGTCCGTCTGGGGTGCAGAATACACCGAAACCAGGAGCCCCAAAAACAACTTGTATTTGTCAAGAACAATATAAAGATCTTATATGGGGAGGTGCGGTAAGTTGTGAATTTAGAAAAAAAGTGATAGAAATAAGCAAGAGAGCATCTATTGATCCAAACAATCTTATGGCAGCAATGGCTCATGAAACAGGTGGAACATTTGATCCAACATGTGGAACATTTAAAAAGAAGAAAAATGAAACAACCGAAGGGTATGTTGGTTTACTACAAATAGGAAAAGATGCAGCTACTGATTTGAAAATCACAAGAACAGAATTGTTAGCTATGGATCAGATAAAACAATTAGACTACATTGAAAAATACTTATACTTACCATTAGTTAAAGGAAAGTTAAATACATTAACAGATTTCTATTTAGCAGTATTATTTCCTGTAGATTGTGGAAAGGGAAATCAGCCTAATCATATTGTTTTTGATGATAGTTTACCAATTTCTTATAAAAATGGAAAGGTTATTAAAAATCTTAACTATTGGAGAAATGCTGGTTATGCCGCAAACCCTACCTTTCATAAAGAAGCGAAAGAAAAAGGAAAAACATACGTTTGGGAAATTGCAGAAAATATAAAAAAATGGTATGATAAAGGTAAACAAAACAAGGTACAAAAGTTCTCATGTCAAAATGCACAAGAAACAAAACCTGAACCGATAACAACAAATAAATGGCATGATCCAGTTGATAACCCAATCTGTACTCTATATATGCAAAGTGGGGGTGGTGGAAAAGGAACTAGTGGTGAACATTGGGGATTATTTGGAAAAACACGAAATGGAAGCAACCATCAAGGATTAGATTTATTTGCCGTACCAGGAAGTAGTGTATATGCATGTGTAAAAGGAATTGTACATAAAGTTAAATGGCATTCTGGCTATGGTAATACTATGACAATAAAAATAACTGATAAAGAATCGTTTTTTAATCATAGGAGAGATTATTCTCTACTGTACCCCTCTAATGGGGAAATTAGTCAAAGTAATAATTTTGATAAAACAAAAGATATATTCTTATTTTATGCTCATTTAGAACAAGTCTTGGTTGAAGAGGGTGTTGAAGTAGGCGCGGGAAAAGTTATCGCAAAAAGTGGAGTTTCCGGTGTTGAAAAAGGAACTTGTGCTCCTCATTTACATTTTGAAATATTTACAACCATTTATGCAGTAGGTATGGGATTAAATTATAGATGTAATCCAGGGTTCTATATTCACTTTAAAGCACCTAATGAACAATCACAAAATGAATTAAATTTACAAAAAGAAACCGCTAAAACAAGAATTAAAAATTTATATGGTAAAAAATAGCATTATTCTAAAAGTATCCACAATATTTCTTTTAATTTTCTTTACATTATCAAGTTGTAAAGAAAGCCATACTACAAAGAAAGAATTGTCCACAAACTTTAAAAAAGAAAATATAATATTTTCTGAAATTTCTTTCAATAAAAAAAGTGACTATCAAAGTACAAACTTAAAAAATTTAGTTTTAACATTTAAAAATATTAGTTATACATTAAAATTTGTTGAAGACAGAACATATCTACAGTATAAACTAGATAATAAAATAGTTACTGATTGGCAACAAATATCTTATAATTTCAATTATGATAGTTCTTATGAAGATGCAGAAAAAAACATTAGAATTCTATATAATTCAGGCATAAATAAAGGCTTTTTACTTTTACCAGGATATACAGAAGAGTACCCTGTTTTTAATGTTTATTCCTTTGATAAAAATAGAATTACATATTTGGAAAATATTAGTACTGATGATCCTAATTGTTTAGGTTTTTCAAAAGAAAAAATCGAGGCTATTGGGCTGGGGAATGATACTTCTTTTAGAACAGTTAATAATCAAAAAGAAAGAAGATGTCTTCTGAAAAAAGAAAAAAAGGATGATCTTAATACACAAATTTTTGAAACTGATATACAAAAAATTAAAGAGAGTACTTCTTCAATAAAAAAACTTATCTCAATTCCATCAGGAGAATATTTTGCTACCAACGAGCAATTGGATGATTATGGAATTTCATTGAAAATTGAAAAGGATTCTATCATTTATACAGAATCTGGAAACATGGGCAAACTATATAATCAATACCTGCTTAAAGTAGACAAAACTGTTGATGGGAAAACATTTCTAAAATATTCACAACTGATGAATGGTTATACAGGAGATGCAGACAAGCTACTTTATTTCGGTAATATAAAATATAACCAAGGTCAGTTATTATTTGAGAGTGAGTATATGGAAAAGAAATATGGCATAAAAAATATAATTCTAAAAAAATAATTTTTTTATTACTAATACAACCAAATGATGAAAACCCTTTCTTTAGTTTTCACTTTCCTTTTACTTTCTTGCAATGGACAAGAAAGTAAAATTCAGTTGCAGAATAACAAAGAAATGAACTCATTAAAAATAGCCCCCTACAATATTACAGATGAAGGAGATGGAACAAAATCAAACTATGATGATCTATCTCTTGAGTTTATCAATAAAGCAAAAAAAATACTCGAGCAAAGAAAGTTCCAATTTCTGGATGAAAATACTTTCAATCAAAAAATTTTGGATGTATTTTCTTTCAATGTAAAAGAATATAAAAATTCTATAATTGCATTACGTCCAGCAATGTTTCCAGAAGTAGCTATCAGAGATAATAAATTTATTTTCATCCAAGATGCTGGTGCTAACGAACCGGAGTTTATAAATCCGGACTTGTTATATCATTTTAATTCTTATGTATTTTATAATACACCCGTATCCTATGTATGGTTACAAACAAACAATTCAAATCTTTTATACGATTTAGTTGTTTATTATGGATACAATAAGGACAAAAAGCTCGTAGAGTCAATATTTAAAAAATTTGATTTTAATAGCCTTTCTGATATGGAAGAACTTATTTTTATGAATTCCGGCTCCCATAAGGTATTAAAAAGACAAATATTTGATGACATAGAAACAATCATTTATAAAGGCAAGGCCGAAGATTTTTCTTATGCAAAAGAAGGAAATGGTTATCTAAGAATTGGTGAAATTATAAATAAAGTATCATCATCTCCAAAAGAATATTCTGATCCTGAAAAAACAATATCCTATTTATTTGAACGCGAATTAAGAGTAGGAATACAAGGTGACGCTGAAAGTTATATAAATAAAAATCCTAAGTATAAATCAGATCTGGAAAAGAATAATTTTTATGAATTACCTACTTTAAAAGATTATGTAAAATATATCTATCAAAAAGAAAATAATTCCATTTTTATCATTCAAGATTCTGACGGATATACTAATTTAAGAAAGGACAAGAACTCTTCTTCTCAAATACTACAAAAAATAAACACTGGTGAACAAATTGATGTTTTAGATCAAAGCGGAGATTGGTGGTTGGTAGTTTCTAAAGAAGGAAAAAAGGGTTATGTCCATAAAAGCAGGATAAAATCTGAATAAATACAATGCCAAATGATGAAAACCCTTTTAATCCCATTAATATTTATTATAATTTCATGTTCAAATGGACGAAAAAAAGAAGAAATATTAAGTAAAAATTCCAATTTACCCACATCTAATAAGATTAAAACTGATACAACCACCACAAAGAAAAAAGCCATTAGAGAATGGACTTTTAACAATCAAAAAATCTATCTATTTCCCTCTGAAAAAACAGATGATTTCTATAATTATGGATATATTAAAATTAAAAATCATGAATCTGGAAAGTTTATAAGAATAGCTAAAGAAGATTCTCCCTATAGTGGCTTTGAGAAAATAGCAATTAAACATCCTTATTTTACTATTGAACAGGCTTATAGAGAAGGAGATTTCACCAATTATGAATACATTACATTTAAGCAAGAGGGACAATCAATTTATTTGCATAAATATGCTGTAAATTATACAAGCACTCAAGATCTTGAAGAAAATATTCCTGAGCTTAGTCTTGACAGAAAAACGATTGGAAATATTGAAATTCAAAATATTACATCAGATCTCCTCTATTCATTAAGAAGTAAAGATTAACATTCAACACAAAACAATAGCACAAATGAAAAAATTTCTAACCTTAATATTATTCATTCTAATTTCATGTTCAAATGGACAGAAATTAGAAGACATTAAAAATGTTGAATACAAAATCAAGGAATCAACAAAAGATAAAGATTCTTGGAAAGGGAAATATTATTTTGAAGCTACCAACAGAGATTCTGCAAAAACAATTTTTGATATTACAATATCCTCATTAGAAGACATTACATTAACCGTTATTGAAGAAGGAGTCAAAAATAAATATTCCCATTTAAAAGCTGAAGAAGTTGACAATGAAAAAATTAAAATAACTTATGATAACTCCTCAGATGATATGGGAGTTATTTATATTAAGAAATCAGACAACGATTACTTTATTTCAGGAAATCCTATATATTTTATTAATCCAGGAAATAACGAAATGCCTATACAAAAAGTTAGATAATAGCAATCTCAAATAACAACACAAATGAAAACCCTTTTAATCCCATTAATCTTAATTCTATTTTCATGTTCAGGCAAACAGAAAGAATCTTCTAGCTCTCCTCCTGACATATGGGATTCGAAATCAAAAGATGAAAGCAAAAATTCTCAATCAACGAAATCTGAAGAAACAAAATCCTCCAAAACTAAAAAAAACAATCCCTATTCTATTATCACTGAAAAAGAAGCTGACATTAACCAAGATGGGAAACCTGATAATATAATAGTTTATAGTACTGAATGGAATAAAGAAATTAAGCCAACTGATTTTAAGATTTTCAGAGTCGTTGTTAAATTAAGTAATGACAAAAATAAATTTACAACATTCACGAATTCCAACATTATTCAACCTTATTATCCTGACAATGTAGCATCTGGGTTCTCAGACGTAAAAATTAAAGATAATTACTTTACCATTGAACAGGTTAATGCAGGTGGTGGTATTATAGAAAATAGTTATACAACTTTTAAATATGATAAAATTAAAAAAGGAATTTATTTACATAAATATTCTACCCTAACTTCTGAAATGTCTTCCGGAGATGAACAAGAATATAAAACAGAACTAACGACAAAAGATTTCGGATTCATTTCATTCGAAAATTTTAACGATAGAACAATTCATTCTAAATAGCAATTTTTTAGAATTAAAATTGAATTTCATGAAAAATATTTGTCTATTCATTTTTTTAACATATAGTTTTATTTGTCCTGCTCAGGATAAAAATAAGGGCACTGTAAAGTATAAACAATCATCAAGTGAAGCTCATCAAAGAAGCTCTTTTGAAACTTATATCAATAACGAAGATTATTTCATAAAAACTTTCGATGTCAATAAAGATGGAATATCAGATAAGATGGTAAGCAACAAACCTTATTTGGGTGAAAACCTATTTGTTTTTTTCGGAAATAAACATGGGAAATATACATTAGCCCTAGAAACAAGAAACTTTTCTGAAGATGGTGGCAATATTATCGAAGACGTCATTCCCCTACCAGACAAAAAGGGTTTTACTATAAAAACCTTCTTTCCTGACCGTGGATATTATGAAAAGGAATATCATATTATCTTACAAAATAACACATGGATTCTTCAAAATATCATCTATAAAACAATGTCAGATATTTCACAGGATGCCGTAAAATACATTTGTGATGTTCCTCAAAATATTGATATACAAAAAACAGGATGGACTGATAAAATAGTACCTATTCCTGAAGAAAATGTAAGGGATAAAAAATGCAGCATAGAAAAGAAGAGCAATACAGAATATTATATTCAGGATTCTGATGGTTTTACCAATTTAAGACAAGATAAAAACTCCTCGTCCAAAATTCTGCAAAAGATAAAAAGTGGAGAACAGATTGAAGTGTTAGACCAAAATGGTGACTGGTGGTCAATCATTTCCAAAGAAGGAAATAAAGGATACATCCATAAAAGCAGGATAAAATCTAGATAAAAATAGCTTTCCTGTCCCGTCCAACCTATTGAAGTTTGAATTTTTTATAATATCTTTCAGGAACAAAAAACATAAAAACGACCATCGATTCAGGAAACATGACGGAAAAACGATATTTATTTCTTTCAATAACTTTCTTATGTATGTATGCAGCATGCTTGCTTTCCTGCAATAAAGCTCAGGACAACAAAGTCATGAAACCCAAAGAAGCAATCTTCGCCCGTGACAGTACTGCTGTTGAAAGCTATCTTCAACAATCGTATAACCTCCGCGTTAAAGATTCCATCAATGGCGGAGACTGGGAATATTCAAACATGTACATTTCTCAACAGATTCAGTTCCATATAAGTTTAGAAAAAAAGAAAGATAATGATAGCATCAAGGGATCATATTTATTCAAAGCTTACGGAAAAATAAAAGAAGAGGGGGTCATTACAGGCATCATAAAAGAAAAAAAAATGGTGATTGAGTTTTACCCTACATCATATCCGGCTGAAGATAAAGGAAAAGCTGAACTTTTAGATTGGAATGAAAAAAACTACTATTACATGAACTGGAATCTGATAAAATCCCCCAAAAAGTCTTCCGTTCCTGAAAAATGTAAGCTCACTAAATTCAGGCCTAGTACTGGTAAAAAAAGAGGTAGAATATATATCAGGTAAATTAACACTCATTATTTAAATATAGAAATAATTTTAACCCACTATTAATGAAAAAAATAAGCTTCATCGCTATTGCCCTGTTAATGATAACAGGATGTAAAAACGATACAAAACAGGCAACCCATGAAACCGAAACTCCTAAAAAAGACAGCCCTGTTGTAAAAGCTCCCATCGTAGAAAATACAGCTCCGGAAAGTAAAGAAATTCCTACCCTGAAAGAATGTACAGAAAAAACATTGGAATACGGAAGTGAAGAGGAATGCATCTTCCCGAAAAGTACAATGGAAGAGGTTTATCAAAAAACCATCAAGGAGAAAGAAGTGGAAAAATCAGAGCTTCTTCTAGCAGAATTACCCAAGCAAAATATTGAAAAAGAAATTAATCAGGATGGTTTGGACATAATCAGCTACAAGGTATCCTCTAATAAAATTGAAATTGAATTTTCATTTGCCGGCGGTGTTACTACCCTAGAATTGGAGCAGAAAGGTGAAAATGTAAAAAGAACAATCATTCACAGCGCTGATTAGATGCATTCAACTCTATAAAAAATATTATATCAAAAGCAGTATCGTTCACAACAAGGACTGGCAGTACAATAGCCCAATTCTTGTCAGGAAGAAATCATAAAAAGTGATCAACTTTAAAAAATATTTTATAACTTCGCATTGTGAATTTCAACAACGGAACATATTATTATAGAATTTTTACCTCAGATCTGGGATAGGGATTCTTATGAACATAACTTAAAACCTCGTCCTAGGACGAGGTTTTTTTATTTTAAAAAAATTTAAAAGATGAAAATAAGTATTATAGGAGTAGGATTGATCGGTGGGTCAATGGCCTTAAAATTAAGAGAAAAAAACATAGCCAGCTTCATCTACGGAATTGATAACAACAAAGAGCATATCAGCGAAGCATTAAACTTGAAAATAATTGATGCCGAAGCAGATCTGGAAAAAGGAATTAAAGATTCTGACCTTATTATTCTTGCCATTCCGGTAGATTCTGCGAGAAAATTATTGCCAAGTATTCTGGATCTTATATCTGATCATCAGACTGTGATGGATGCCGGTTCTACCAAGGCTGGGATCGTTGGTGCCGTTAAAAACCACCCGAAACGTTCCAGATATGTAGCCTTTCACCCGATGTGGGGTACTGAAAACAGTGGTCCAAAATCTGCTATTGCTGAAAGTTTCTCAGGAAAAGCCGGAGTGATCTGCAACAAGGAAGAATCTGCTGAAGATGCACTGAATGTAGTGGAAACAGTAGTTAATGCCCTTGATATGCACATGATTTACATGAATGCAGAAGATCATGATATCCATACCGCTTATATTTCCCATATTTCTCACATTACCTCCTATGCACTAGCCAATACTGTACTGGAAAAGGAACGTGAGGAAGAAACCATCTTTCAGCTTGCCAGTTCAGGTTTCTCAAGTACCGTACGTCTTGCAAAATCTCATCCTGAAATGTGGGTTCCCATCTTTAAACAAAACAAGGAAAACGTACTGGATGTTTTGAATGAGCATATCACTCAGCTCAGAAAATTCAAGGCTGCTCTGGAAAAAGAAAACTACGAATACCTTGAAGAGCTTATTACTAATGCGAATAGAATTAGAGGAATATTAAGATAGAAATAATATATTTTCAAAAACAAAAGCCACAGAAGTTTTTTTTAAGAGTAAACTTCTGTGGCTTTTATGCTTAGATAACAGTATTGAATAAGCTTAAAATTTCATCATCAATCCTACTCCATTTCTATCATTAAGCACATAATAATCCGGATTAAACTTTCTCACGCCTGCAGTCCTGTAATGATCCATAGCATCTTTCATCTGTGAATGTCCCATCAACTTGAGTACCACCCCGGCTCCAGCACCTATAAGACCAATGATAAGAGGGACGGAAGAACCTTTTGCTTCTCCATTTTTCACTCCATTACTGTCAGCCTTAGAAAGATTCGAAAGTCCTCCAATAACAAAAGAAGCTGCACCTCCTATAACCAAAACGGTCCCAATATTATTTATCGTTCGTCCTTTCATGTATAGTGGATCTTTCTGTTGAAGCAAATAATCTTTGATGTCTCTTTTAGAGGTCAGTTTAGGTATTTCCGTACTCTTAGTTGTTTGTCCAGAATTTTCTTCTGGTATAAGCCCAACTCCACTTTTCCCATCTTCCTGAATTCCCTTTACAGAATTATCATAAAGAAATTCTTCAGCTCCATTCTGAATATTAGTGTAAGTAACTTTTCCTTTACTGTAAATTAGATTCTTGTAGGATATTTTCTGATTATCCTGGGTAATAATGATTCCTTTTGTTGAAGATTCAGGAATGCTGATCTGTGAGTACAATGCCAATGAAGCCACAGCAAATAGCACTGTTAGAACTTTTCTCATGTTATTTAGTTTCTGGCAAAAATATTCGTTTTTATAGAAAAAACAAATATTCTTTCATTTTTTCTAGGAACAAAGCAGTATTCAATTCGTTTAAAGAAAATAAATTTTAATAAAATTAAAAAATATTTTAACTTTATTAAAAAAAGTATTACTTTCGTAAAAAATATAATCCATGAAGTTACCCATAGTCTGCCCAAGTTGTGACCATACCTTAAACGTAAGCCAGATGAAATGCCCAAGCTGCAAAACAGAAGTAAGCGGTGATTATGAACTGCCGGTTCTCCTGAAGCTGAATCGTGAGGAGCAGGACTTTGTTCTTAATTTTTTTCTATCCAGTGGAAGCATCAAGGAAATGGCCAAACAGGCCGGCCTCTCCTACCCGACCATGAGAAATAAAATGGATGACCTGATCACCAAGGTCGAACAATTGAAAACTAACCTGTAAACTCACTCATATGAACTGGAAATCCATCTTTAACCCGTTTGAAAAGTTTGATGAGAGATTACTCCTCCTTATCGGAATTCTTACTGTAATTATTTCTATTGGAATAGGATATTGGACAGATTCTAGCTTTACTAGTATATACAGAATCAACTATTTAGAAAACTCCTCACTCAAAACGATAGCGTTATCTACTTTATTAAGCTTCTCATTCGCCATTATTGTTCTTTTTATCTTAGGAAAATACCTCAACAAAAAGACAAGATTCATTGATATCGTAAATACCGTTTTAATATCCCAGCTCTTTTTGATCATCTTACAGGTATCTAAAAAGATACCCTATATCCGGACAGCAGGTAAAAACATTGCCCAATATCAGTCGAATACTTCCGGTGCGTTTCCCTTTCTGGATTTTCTGATCTCAATTTCCACCACTATTATTGCCCTTATCATACTCCTATATAGTTTTACCCTTTATTACAACGGATTCAAAACGGCAACCAATATTAAAAAATGGCAGCATATTGTACTTTTTTGTGCCGTATCATTAATCAGTACCTTGATCTGCCAGATTACGATAACTAAAATTATTTAAATACTATGAAAATCAAATTATTACTAGTGCTGGTATTCCTGGCACACCTTTGTCACGCCCAAATTGAAGGAATCTGGAACGGAGAAGTAGACACTCAATCCATGAAACTTCCGGTTGTCCTTAAAATTTCAAAAGAGTCAAAAGGCTATACTTCTTCAATCATCAGTCCAAAACAAAGCCCTAAAGAAATTCCTGTAGATAAAATTGACTTCAACAATAATGAACTCACTTTTGAAATAGAGAAGATTAATGCTACCTACAAAGGAAGCTATAAAACAGACCATTTTGAAGGAAACCTTTTACAGCATGGAAAAACCATGGCTTTAAACCTTTACAGGGATAAAAAACCTGAAAATTCTGACGTTTCTTACCTTAATGGAAAGCCTATCAATACACAAAAGATTGACGACTTTTTAAATTATATGGTTCAAAACAACCAAGTGATTGGAAGTGTTTCCATCTTCAGAAACGGATCACAAGTCTATCAAAAAGATTTTGGACAACAGCTTTTATCTGATGTTACCTATGATAAAAATACAGCTTATCAGATAGGTTCCATTAGCAAGCTTATCACAGCCGTAATGCTTCTTCAGCTTGTAGAGAAAGGGAAATTAAAACTAAGCGATCCACTTTCAAAATTTTATCCTGAAATTCCTAATGCTAAAATCATTACCATTCAAACTATGCTCAACCATACCAGCGGATTGGGAGATTATGTAGGAAAATCTATTGAAAATAATTGGCTTTTTGGAAAACAGGTAGGTGATCAGGCAATTATTAAAGTTATTAAAAAAGATGGTGTGACCTTTAAACCCGGAGAAAAAATGAGCTATTCCAATTCAGCTTACTTTCTTTTGAGTAGAATTCTGGAAAAAATATACAATAAACCTTATAATGAGATTTTAAAGGAAAACATTCTTGAAAAAGTCAAAATGCCCCACACTTTTTCTGTTCTTGACAATCCAAAGAATATTTTTAAGTCTTATGAACTTAAAGATAAAAACTGGATTGAAGTTAAAGATTTCGATTTTCATAACTGTATTGGATTAGGAGATATCACCTCCACTCCTGAAGACCTGAACATCTTTATCAATGCTTTATTCAATGGTCAGTTTATACAAAAAGAAACCCTTGACATGATGATTTCCAACAAAAACGAGAAACTTTTCGGCTTAGGAATCATGAAAATGCCGTTTTACAACATTACTTTATATGGACATGGAGGAGATACGGCAGGAAGCCATTCTACAGTAGCTTTCGAGCCGAATGATCAATTATCTTATGCCGTTACCATCAATGGTCAGGAATTTCCACATAACAGTTTCTATGTTGCTCTTTTGAATTTAATCTATGACAGGGATTATCAATATCCTGTATTGGATAGTCCTAAACTTCCGGCAGCTGATCTGGAAAAATATGTCGGAGATTATACTTCAAAGGATATCGATTTGGGATTAAAGGTAACTGCTAAAAATGGAACATTGTATGCTCAAGGCACCAACCAGCCTGAATTCCCTCTGACTTCGGTAGCAAAGGATCAGTTTACCTTTGACAAAGCAGGTTTAAAACTATTGTTTATTCCTGAAAGTAATCAGCTTAAACTTACACAGGGTGGAAAAACTTACCTATTCAGGAAAAAGTAAATAAAATACATTCTAATTCTCCTCCTTTGGAGGGGTGGCAAATCAAAGATTTGACGGGGTGGTTTTAAAGCACAATAAAAAATCCTTAGACGTATAATCTAAGGATTTTTGTATTTTAAAATAATATTTTATTAACATTCAGGGACATTTACTGCAATAGCCAATCCTCCCTCAGAGGTTTCCTTGAAACGGTCACTCATAGACAAAGCGGTTTCCCACATTGTTTGGATAACTTCATCCAGTGTTACTTTTGCCTTGGTAGGGTCACTTTCCAATGCGATATTAGCAGCGGTAATGGCTTTCATTGCTCCCATTGTATTTCTTTCAATACATGGAATCTGCACAAGTCCCTTGATTGGGTCGCAGGTTAATCCAAGGTGATGTTCCATGGCAATTTCGGCGGCCATTAATACCTGTCCAACGCTTCCACCCAAAATTTCGGTAAGTCCGGCTGCGGCCATTGCTGATGAAACTCCGATTTCTGCCTGGCAACCTCCCATTGCTGCAGAGATTGTAGCATTTTTCTTAAATAAAGTTCCGATTTCTCCCGCTACCAGTAGAAAACGAACAATATCTTCATCACTTATAGATTCTGTAAAAGCTTGTGAATACATTAAAACTGCCGGAATTACACCACTTGCACCATTGGTAGGAGCCGTAATGATTCTTCCGAAGCTTGCATTTTCTTCATTTACTGCCAATGCAAAACAGGCAATCCATTTATTGATATTGGTAAAGTTTTCTTCGGCATCAACAACCTGCTGAAACCATTCATCTTTATTTTTATAGATTTTGTCGCCTAATAACTTTCTGTTGATTCCCACCGCTCTTCTGGAAACATTTAAACCGCCTGGAAGGATTCCTTCCTTATTAACTCCTTTATAAATACATTCTTTGATTTGCTGCCAAATATAAAGTGCTTCTTCTCTTGTTTCTTCCTGAGTTCTCCAGCTTTCTTCATTAATTAAAATTAAATCTGAAATTTTATCAAAGCCTAATTTCTGGCAATATTTTGCGATATCAGAAGCCTTATGACAAGGATATAGTGTACGTACACATTGTTTTTCTATAGAGTTTTTTTCCTGACTTGCAATAAATCCTCCCCCTACAGAATAAAAATCCTGAACAAGTTCAGTTCCATCTTCAAAAATGGCCTTAAAGATCATTCCATTAGGGTGAAAATCAAGGGATTTTTTCATATTTAAAATCAAGTGATGTCCATAGATAAATGGAATTTCTTTTTCACCACCCAGATTAATAGTCTGTGTATCTTTTATGTATGCTATTTTCTCATCAATTTTTGAAGTATTGATGGTTTTGAAATCTTCTCCATTTAAACCGAGCATTCCCGCAATATCGGTTCCGTGCCCAATTCCCGTTTTTGCGAGTGAGCCAAAAAACTCAAGAAAAACTTCTTTAACTTCAGCTATTGATCTTTCTCTTTTTATAATTCTGATGAACGCAGATGCTGCATTCCATGGTCCCATCGTGTGCGAACTGGACGGCCCTATTCCTACTTTAATAATCTCAAAAACCGATATTGATTCCATAAATGATTCTTCATTTTCCTCAAAGCAAAGATACATGATAAATCTTAATAAAAATCAGGTTTCAGCAGGGATTAATGATAATTTAAGAATGAAAAAAGTCATTGGAGACTCTCTTCATGCTGAGAAAGATCAAGACCTCTATTTTCAGATTCTTCGGAAACCCTTAATGTAATAATAGAATCTGTAATTTTATATAAAAGCAGGGATCCAAAAAAGGTAAAAATAGAAACCAGAACCAGAGCAGTCATATGATGAAGAAAGACCTCAACACCACCATGAAGCAGGCTTGCATTTTCGCCGTGGGCAAAAATAGCAGTCAGGATCATTCCCATAATTCCCCCCACTCCATGACAGGCAAAAACATCCAGAGTATCATCAATCTTCTTTAAAGCTTTCCAGTTGACCATGACATTAGAAACAATGGCCGAAATAAAGCCTATAAAAAGACTCTCCTGAATACTGACAAATCCACATCCGGGCGTAATGGCCACCAATCCTACAACGGCACCAATACAGGCACCTAATGCGGAAACACTTCTTCTGTTGATTCTATCAAAAAATATCCAGGTTATCATTGCTGAAGCAGAGGCTATCGTAGTTGTTCCAAAGGCTGTGGCTGCAGATGCAGAAGCACTTAATGCTGATCCGGCATTAAACCCGAACCAACCAAACCACAGCATCCCTGTACCCAAAAGCACGTAAGGAATATTAGACGGTTCATGATGGGGAATTTTTCTGTTTCCTACCACCAAAGCTCCCGCAAGAGCAGCAAAACCGGCACTCATATGGACTACGGTTCCTCCTGCAAAGTCTTTCACTCCAAAATATTTGTTCAAAAGACCATCAGGATGCCACACCATATGGCAAAGCGGTGTATAAATGAAAAGAGAGAAAAGGACTATAAATAAAAGATAGGAAATAAAGCGAACTCTTTCCGCAAAAGAACCTGTAATAATTGCAGGAGTAATCACCGCAAACTTCATCTGAAACAGAGCAAAAAGTATGAAAGGAATAGTAGAAGCCATCATTTTGTGAGGGAAAACTCCTACTCCGCTAAAGAATGGATAGCTCAATGGATTTCCAATGATCCCGTAATGCTTTCCATTGATATTGGGACCTAAAGATTCTCCAAAAGATAACGAAAATCCTACCACCACCCATAAAATAGAGATAACTCCCAAGGCAATAAAACTCTGCAGCATGGTGGAAATTACATTTTTCTTACCCACCATTCCTCCATAGAAAAAGGAAAGCCCCGGAGTCATCAGCAAAACAAGACCTGCCGCAGCAAGAATCCAGGCTACGTCTGCACCCACAATCTTATCTTCACTTAGGAACTCGCCAGAACTGGTAATATCTGAAGATGGACTCCAGAATAAACCACCGACTGCCACAAGGGCAATAATGGAGAACGAAACGATCCATTTTAATCCTATTTTCATAAAATTTCATATTTAACCCTATCAAATTTAAACATAAAACCTTATAAAAATACATTTTTAACAAATCAACCCCATAAAAAACTATTCAGAAAATAATATTCCCTATTTCCCCTGAAATATTTCATTAAGTATTTTGGATACTTCCTTGGATTTGGTGGCAGGAAATAAATGGGTTCCGCCCTTAATTACATAGTCTGGTTTTGAGTAACGAATCGGAAAAACAATATCTTTATCTCCCAATATTTGGATCACCTTTGGATTCTCCTCAAATTTCCACTCGGAAACTTTCTCCACAGACCATTTTAAATAATAAGGATCTCTAACTTTGAAATATTGTAGAATTTTTGGATTTTTAGGATCAAAAAGTTTTCTTACCAAGGCGTATACACTGGCTGCTTTGGTATTAAATAATCCTACAGGAAGCATTCTGGGAATCTTCGTTACTTCACCGGTCTTGATAAATTTGGATTTTTCTTTATCTGATTTGATACTTCCCAAGATAACTACTTTCTCAGCAGGCTTCAGCTGATTGATTTCCTGCACCATAATCCCTCCAAAAGAATATCCCAACAGGCAAAATGGTTCTGAAGTATCAACTTTCTCTGCCATCCTTTCTACATAAGTATGAAAAGCTTCATCTTTTTCAGGAATGAGCCAATCTATAAAAACCAATTCATAGTTCTTGGGAAACTCTATTCTTTCAAGCACCTTAAAGTCTGCTCCAAGACCACTTACAATATAAATTTTCATTGTACTAAAGTATAAAAAATACGCTAAAAAGGGAACGGTTTAATTCTAAAGAATCTGATTAATCTGAAAGAATATTTTTAGCACTTATTTACTTTGGAAAGAAAGCAAATAAAAATTTTATAAGATAATCCAAGCATTGGCTCACAGCTATTCAAAAAAAAGAGCAGCTCCTTAGAACCGCTCAATTTTTTATCAATATAATATTTAATCTTATTTTTTCTTTTTCACAGGAATTCTGTTCTCATTATCTAGCAATTCAGTAGAAACTTTGAACTGAATATCCATTTCATTCTTGATGAAATAATCTTTTAATGAAGATTGATAGAACACCTTAAAGTCTCTTCTGTTCAGAGAGAATTTAGCAGACTCAATAGATGTCGTAAACTGAGTAACATATACATTTGCAGGGAAAGAGATTGTTTTTCTCACACCTTTAAGGGTAAGATCTCCGTATACGGTAGAATTATACTCACTGTTTGCTAAAGGAATAATTTTAGTCAAATGGAACTTGGCTACAGGGAATTTTTTTACTTCAAAGAAGTTAGTACTTTTCAGGTCATTAGTAAGCTTGATCTGATCTTCATCAGAAACATCTCCTGCCATCATACTTCTCATATCTATTATAAACTCTCCGTCTACCAAAACGGTGTGGTCAAAGTTGAATTTTCCGCTCTTCAGTTTTACAGTTCCGGAATGTGAGGAAGCTTGGGTTTTTACAACCTTATAGCCCCACCATCTGATCTCTGATGAAGTCACCTTTGATACCTTATCAAATTTCTTTTGAGCAGAAACAAATGATATACTTGCGCACACCATAGCAAACAATAGTAATCTTTTCATTCTTTTTTATTTACAATTCAACAAAAATAAAAAAAAGTGTAGAACTTCTACACTTTTAACAATCTTTTTTTGATTAATTTATTGAGCAGTTACCTTAACCAGCATATCAATATCATCTTTCACAAAAACATCCTGCATCGTAGACTTATAAGCTACATCAAATTTCTGTCTGTCGAAAGAGAATTTGTTAGATACTAAGCTTACTACTCCTTTGCTGTAAGAAATCTTAGCAGGGAAAGTAATCGGGCTTGTTTTTCCTTTTAAAGTAAGGGTTCCTGTTACTAAAGAATTGTAAACTTTATCGTTGTTTTTCTTTACTCCTGTAATTTTGAAAGTAGCTGTCGGGAATTTTTCAACTTCAAAGAAGTCACCATTCTTAAGGTGTCCGTTCAATTTTTGCTGATACTCTCCTGTAAGGTCAGTAGCATTAATAGAAGTCATATCCAATACGAAGCTTCCTCCTACAAGTTGGTTACCTTTCATTACCATGTCTCCTGACTTTACTTTTACAGTTCCCTCGTGAGAACTTGCCTCAGATTTTGCTACTTTATATCCCCACCAGTGAACATCAGATGCAACTACTTTTTTTGACTGTCCGAAAGCTAAACCACCAGCTAAAACTGCTAATAAAAATATTTTTTTCATTGATAGAATTGTTTACTTATTTATTGATGCAAATGTAGCTATCTTATTCGATAGATTTCATTGATGTATATCAAGAAATTTAATTATTTTCATGAATAATATCATCCTATAAAAAAACTCCGAATTTCTTCGGAGTTCTCTTTATTCTTGGTAGTAGGCTGTATAAAGTGCCATACCTTTTAATGCCGTGTGATTTTGCTTAACCAGATAAATCGGAATGTTTCTAAGCATGCTTTCCATTTTATCACTGATCTTGAATTTTTCATAAAACTTAGTCTTATCCACGTATTCTATGACCATCTGAGGAATATCGCCTGCAATCAGTAACCCTCCGGTTGCTTTCAGTTTTAAGGTCAGGTTATTAGCTTCTCTTGCCAAAAACTCAAGGAAAGTATCTAAAGCTATTTTGCAGATTAAAACATTATCCTCTACTGCTGCCTTATAAAGTTCTTGAGCGAAGTTTCCGTTAGCAAGACGTTCTCCCAACCATTCCGGTTCAGGATGTCTTTTCACATCTCTTAAGAATCTGTAGATATTGAACAAGCCTGTCTTGGAAAGTACATTTTCCCAGCTTACAATTCCATAGATATTATTAAGGAATTGATAAAATTCAACTTCTACATTGGTTCTTGGTGAGAACTCAGAATGCCCACCCTCCGTTGCAAAAGGTCTTAAATTTTTCCCATCAAAGAAATATCCAGCTTCTCCAAGCCCGTTTCCGGGAGCAAGGATTGCTACATTTCCTTTTTCAAGATGCCCGCTGGTATAGATTGCTTCAAGATCACTGTCTTCAAGAAGAGCCATTCCGTAAGCTGATGCTTCCATATCGTTCAGCATATCTACTTTCTCGAAACCGAAGTCTCTCTTAAATTCTTCAACGTCTAAGCTCCAGCCCAATCTTGCAGGACTACTTTTACCGTCAATAACTGGTCCCGGCACTGCCATTCCCAGACGTTGTACATTCTCAAGCTGATTGTCCTGGATAAACTTTCTTAGAATATCATTAAAGGAAGCATATTCCTTAGTAGAATATGTATTTTGAATTTTTATCTCAAGACCTCCGTTACCGGAAACGAAATAGCCTAAGATTGTTACATCTTCACGGAGGCTTGCCCCAATGATAGAAACATTATCATTATTACTGTTCTCTACTCCTGGTAAATAAAGTGGAAATTTTGGATTCAGAATCATAACCTCAAATTTTACCAAATATAATAATTGTTTTCGTAAATCCTGCACAGAACAAAAAAACCTTTTCACTTTCGTGAAAAGGTTTTGGTTAATAATTGTTTATATATTAAATCTAACTACTTTCCTAATGGAATATTATAACCGAATCCTACTCCGATGTTCCCCACATTATAGTCCTGACCAACTAAATCTCCTTTTGTTCCTACAAAAACCTTTTGGTATTGTACGAAGAAGTTCCAGTCTCTGTTGTGGTATCCGATCTCCGGTTTAATGTAGAAACCACCGTTAGCTCTCTCTACATTTGTGTTGGAAGCTACTGTTTTGTCTCCCACCAAGAATCCGTATCCTAAGTCAGTTCCAAAATAGAAACCTGTTTGCTTTGGATAAATTCTTACTAAAGCTGCTACAGGAACTACTCCTACATCATTATTTTTATAACCGTTATTTTCTTTTCCGAAATAGTGAGTATATCCTGTTGCGATACCTAAACCGAACCCAGGAGTAATCAAGTTCTGATAAGCAACATCCACTCCTACTGCAGCAGAAAGGTTATCTGAAGGAACTGCCAAACCAACATTCGCACCTACCTTGATCATATTAGTCATTTTTGAGTCCTGTGCGCTTGCTATACCTGCTGTTAAAATACCAGCTAGCAATATTGCTTGTTTAAACATTTTCATAACTCTAATTTTTTAAATTTTACTAAACAAGAGGATGTAAAAATCATGCCAAGCAAGGCTTAATCTTTTATTTTAACACTAAACAAAGCTATAAAACAATGAATATCAATACTTTATTTTTAACAAAATTTAAATGTTTGTTTAACAAAAATTATCAAAAAAGGAGTTAAAAAAGTGGAATTAAAGAAAAAAAAGTTCAAAATCAGAAATCGAGAGCTATATTGTAGCATAAACAGGAAGCAGAATAACATTTGGGCAATAAATAATATACCTTTCTAACCTCTAAAAATAATATTAACAAACCTTAACCCGTTCCTATTTTAACCTTGCTCCCACAATCTCATCAAAAAAATAAATGACCTCATCATGGCTGATTCATTATTAAAGAACAAGCATCTTCTTTGGCGCGCCGGTTTCGGCATTGGCATCAATCAAATTGACGATTTGAAAAATAAAAACATCAAAACGTTAATAAATGAATTATTTAAAGAAGACAGCTTTAGCGAGGTCACGTATGATACCCCTGACATAGATTCAACAATGGATTATATGAACAGTACTGCTCCGGCTGAAAAGAAAAAGGAAATGCAACGGATTAACAGGGAACAGAACAATGAACTGAACCTCAATTTTCTGGATAAAATAGTAAACAGCAAAGAGCAAATGAGAGAAAAGATGGCTTTTTTCTGGCATGGACATTTTGCTTCAAGGGTTGTGAATCCAAAATTCAACCAACAGCTTTTAAATACAATCCGAAAACATGCTCTGGGAAACTTTAAGGAATTGCTTTTTGAAGTAAGCCAATCACCTGCAATGCTTAATTTCCTGAATAATCAACAGAACAAAAAAGATCATCCCAATGAAAATTTTGCCCGTGAAGTAATGGAACTTTTTACCATGGGAAGAGGAAATTATACGGAGAAAGATGTAAGAGAGGGCGCCAGAGCATTTACAGGATGGAGCTACGATAAAGAGGGGAATTTCAAGGAAAGAAAAAATCAGCATGATGAAGGAACAAAGACTTTCTTAGGTAAAACCGGTAATTTTGACGGAAGCGATGCTTTACATATTATTCTTGAACAAAAGGCTACAGCGCAATTTATTACTACTAAAATCTATAAGTTTTTTGTGAATGAAAATATAGATCATGATATAGTCAATAAGCTAAGCTCCAATTTTTATAGTTCCGGCTATGATATTAAGAAGCTAATGACTGAAATATTTTCAAGCTCATGGTTCTATGATCAGAAAAATATAGGAAACAGGATAAAATCTCCTGTAGAACTAATGGCAGGAATGATGCGGGTACTTCCGATGCAGATTAAAAATCCCGAAAACCTCATCGTTTATCAAAAATTATTGGGACAAATGTTACTTTATCCGCCCAATGTTTCAGGGTGGCCCAACGGAAAATCCTGGATTGACAGCTCTACATTAATGCTGAGACTTCAGATTCCGCAGATATGGTCAGGGCTTCGGCCATTAGAATATAGCCCACGACAGGATGATGACATTGATATGGGAATGAAATCTAAGGAAAATGCTTTAAACAAAAGCTTCAAAAATCCCAATATCACTATAGACTGGGATCGATTAGATAAAACTTTTGCTCATAAAAACTGTGAAGATTATCTGATTCAAAATGCCCAAAGTCTGGATATGAATACGGTAAATAATTTCTCCGACAAGAGTTTAAAGATGAATATCATTAACCTCATGTCCACTCCTGAATATCAGTTAATGTAGAGTACAGGCAAGAGGTAGCAGGTAATAGCGAATTGCCGTTTAGCTTTTCTATCTATTATTTACTATCTAAGTTTAAAAACAATTCCAGTACTACAATTTACAACCAGTAACCTATCATCTGCCCCCTTTAACCTAAAAGTAAAATTATGTTAATCAAAAGAAGAGAATTCCTTAAAATAAGTTCATTGGCGACAGCTTCGTTATTGATGCCTAATTTTCTAAAGGCCATGACTTTGGACGAAGCCTTAGCTCCTAATCAGAATATCCTTATTGTTCTTCAATTTACGGGAGGAAATGATGGACTGAATACCATTGTTCCTGCAAAAAATGATATTTATTTCAGAGAAAGAAAAACACTTGCTGTTCAGGATTCCTTATCTCTTACGGATGAAGCCGGAATTAATCCGTCACTCTCCTACTTTAAGGAACTCTTTGACAATGGGGAGCTTTCTGTAATGAATAATGTAGGCTATCCCAATCCAGACAAGTCTCATTTCCGAAGTATGGATATCTGGCAGTCTGCAAGCAGAAGTGATGAGTTTCTGGAAACAGGCTGGCTTGGCCGCTTTCTGGATGAGGAATGCTATCGTTGTGAGCATCCTACCCAAGCACTGGAAGTAGATGACATGCTGAGTCTTGCCTTAAAGGGAGAAAACAATAAGGCATTTGCATTTAAAGACCCCAAAAGACTGTATCAGACTAGTCAGGAAAAGTATTTCAAATCACTTTACGACCATCATCATGATGATGAAACAGTTTCTTATCTTTATCAAACATTGGGTTCTACGATCAACAATGCGGATTATATTTTTGAAAAAAGCAAGGCAAAAAAAACGGAACAGGCTTATCCTAATTCTCAACTGGGAAAAGATTTTAAAACAGTAGCATCCCTCATCAAATCAGACATCAATACTCAGGTTTATTACCTTTCTATCGGTAGTTTTGATACCCACGTCAATCAGAATGACAGACAAAAAAAATTATTCGGAGACATCAATGAGACAGTGAAATCCTTTGTTGCTGATATGAAAAGTAATGGATTATTTAATAACATTCTATTGATGACATTTTCTGAATTCGGACGCCGTGTTGCCCAGAATGCCAGCAATGGAACGGATCATGGAACGGCCAACCAAATGTTCTTCATTGGTGGAGGTCTCAAAAAGAAAGGATTATTAAATGCGCTTCCTGACCTCCAAAATTTAAATGAAGGAGATCTTATTTATAAAGAAGATTTTAGAAAAGTGTATTCCACTATTTTGAAAAACTGGCTTAAGGCTGATTCTTCGAAAGTCTTGGGTTGGAAAGACGGAATTTATGATTTTATATAAACCCTATGGAATTGAAACCACAAAGTCACAAAAGTTTTTTAAAGATTTAAGCTTCTTTTAAGTGATAAGGTGTACGTGTAGGAACTTCACTTAAGCCTGCTAAAAATCTTTGATTTTTAGGAAAAGATAGATCTATGATTTTATACACTCGTTAATAGATTGTTATATCTACATCATTTATTACCCAAAAAAAGAGACTATCCGTTATAATAGGACAGTCTCTTTTAATAATTTTAAATTTTAACTACTTTTACGTTTAAGCAGTAATCTGCTTAGGTTCTTTCGGTTCCTGATCAACTTTTTTATCAAGTTTTTCAGATATTTTTTTAACGATATATTCAATCGCTATAGGGGCTATAATGGCAATTAATGCTTTAAATATTCTTGATTTCATAGTGCTATTTTGTACCTACCTACTACAATTTCCAAGCCAAGATAAAAAAATGAAGATAATTTTGTAGATATATTTCACACAGATCGGATGAATTATCTCAAAGAATGCCCATTATTGATCTTGAATAGCTCCTTCTTTAAGAATGCTCAGATCCTGATAGTTTTTATGCCCCATCCTAAACTTTTCTTCCATTCTCAGTTTCAATTTCTGCGGTTTATGTACAATCAAAGTATCTCCAAATCCTAAAAGTAGTCTTTCCAATTCAAAGTTAATCTGCACGCAGATTTTAAATAAAGTCCCATCCTTTGTTTCATTGATGATCTCCTGACTTTTATGCAGTGGTTTTGTTTTCACATAAGGTGCATTAGCTGAGTCTACAAAAAATACAACATTTCTAGGAAGCATTGACTCTGCAACGGTAACTCCTACAATATCTTTAAAGTATTCATCACCATCCAGATCCTTATCTATATAGGAAAGGCTTTCATCTGCTTTAATATTCTCCATCCTATCCAGGGCCAGATTATACATTTTCTGCTTATAGAGGCAGATCAGAAACCAGCGGTTGTTAAATTCCTTCAATAATTGAGGATGAACGGTATAAACACTCGATTCTCTTGCTGTAAAGCTCTTGTAAAGGATTTTTAATACCTTTTTATTGACAATGCTTTCATACAGTATATCAATATGCTCCAATCCTTTCAACTGCTCATTTTTATCTAAATGAATGATTGATTTCTGGTTGGTTGCATGAATAGAGTCTTCCAACTTCTGAATCACTCCATTCATCTCCTTAAACATGGAAAAGTCCTTGAACTGTTTCAGAATCTGAATGGCATTATTCATTGCTTTCAGATCACTTTCATTCACAGAAATGTTATGGATACTATAATCCGGATCGCTGTAGCGGTAATATTTTCTTTCGTATACCTCAATGGGAGCTTCGTATCCGAACTTTTCACTTCGCATATTCTGCAGATCAAGCTGGATTGTTCGTTTGCTTACATAAGATTCTTTTCCTTCAAACTCAAACAAAGCCTCAGAGCATTCGTCAATAAGATCTTCAAGGGTATACTTTCGATACTTATTTTTGAGACATTTATCTAAAGTTTTGTAACGGATCAGTGCATTTTTATTGGATGACATGATTGTAATTTTTAATTGCCTGACTTCAATGCAAAACGTAAGCAAATTATCGAATTCACTTTTTTACATTTTTTTAGATAAATTATTTTTCTTTCAAAGCTTCCGCCTCAAAGGAAACCCCATCCCATCCAAATTCCATGAAGTTTCTGATATTCTGATGATCATTTCTGTCTGGATTTTTTACTACATCATCTCTGTAAAACTCACCAAAAAGAAAAAGAGTCTGTCTCTTAGTTAATCCCTGAAGCTTAGCAAAGCTAAAAACTTTGCATGAACCGTTATTCTGTCCCGCCCCGTTTTCAGTACTCCCATTTTTGAATGCAGTAGGCGTAAAATCATAATGCTGATCAATGTAAGCAATAACTTCATTGAATTGAATGGTTTCCGGAAAATGCTGTAATTGTTCTAATAATACCATAGAGCTAGTTTTTAATTATATTACTTAAAAGGTTAATAAGTAAATCTCCAGATTAACCTTTTTGACTTTATTTATTTGTTTTTGTAAAAATAATCAAAATTTTCTTATCTACGCAAAACTATTGCGCAATAAGGATATTACTTTGCATTATCAAAATGAGAAAACAAATGGAATTTAATGGAAATCACTTAATCGAATTAGGATATAGACCAGCTCAATGGTTCAAAGATGCCATTACTTATATCAATGAAAATAATTTGGATGAAGATCAGATCAGAGAATATCTAGAGGATTTCAAACAACCAGAACTTATTCCGCTTCATGAAGCACCTAAGGATTTTATCATCAATATCAGGGCTGAGCATGAAAGTGAGGATGATAATGTAGAAAAGGTAATCAAGACGATGAAAGTTCTGATGAAAACACCTACACTAATAGGTGGGGCTATCATGCCTGATGCCTGCCCAACAGGTCCTGAAGGTCAAATTCCGGTAGGCGGTGTGGTGGTTGCCAAAAATGCAATTCATCCAGGATTCCATAGTGCAGATATCTGTTGTTCTGTGATGCTTACAGACTTTGGAAAGGTAAATCCTAAGGATATTCTGGATGCAGCCCATTCTATAACCCATTTTGGATATGGAGGAAGACCAAGAGGTGAACAGATGCCTATGTCTCAGGAATTAATGGATGCTTTTAGAGAAAATTATTTCTTAAATGATGAGAAACTGATCAGCATTGCACGTTCTCATATGGGAACTCAGGGAGATGGAAATCATTTCTTATTTGTAGGAATCTCCAAAAATACGGGAAATACAATGTTGGTGACTCATCACGGATCAAGAGCTCCTGGGGCGGCATTATATGATAAAGGAATGAAGGTGGCTAACCGTTTCAGACAGGATATTTCTCCTGAAACGTTAAGGGAAAACGCATGGATTCCTTATGATACTGAAGAAGGTAAGGCCTATTGGGAAGCTCTCCAGTTAATAAGAACATGGACGAAAGAAAACCATACATCTATTCATGATGCGGTATTAAACAAACTGGAAATAGAGAAAGAAAACAGATATTGGAATGAGCATAATTTTGTCTTCAAGGATGGTGACTTGTTTTACCATGCTAAGGGAGCAACTCCGTTGGATGATAAATTCATGCCTGATATTACCGGACCAAGACTGATTCCGTTGAATATGGCAGAGCCGGTATTGATTGTTCAGGGAAAAACAAATGAAAGAAACCTTGGTTTTGCACCTCATGGAGCGGGAAGAAACTTCAGCAGAAGTCAACATAAAAGGTCTATGACTCATAAAACGACCGAAGAGATCTTTAATGAAGAAACTGAAGGACTGGATATCCGTTTCTACTCCAATGAAATTGATATTTCTGAGCTGCCAAGTGCCTATAAAAGTGCCAAAAACGTAAGAGCGCAGATTGAGGAATACGGTCTTTGTGAAGTTCTGGATGAAGTGATGCCTTACGGATGTATCATGGCTGGTGATGTTCAGAAAAACGCACCATGGAAAAAAAAGAAAAAATACAGAAAGGCATAATCTGTAATTTTTAATCATATAAAACTAAAACTAATAATTATGGATGGGCAGTAGCTCAGCTGGTTAGAGCAACAACAACTTTCCGCTGTTGGCAAACAAAGTTCCTCTACTTGTGGGGCGCAGGTTCGAATCCTGCCTGCTCAGCAAAATGATAGACAATATGTTTCTATCTACAAAAAATAAAGGCAAAGGGAGTTCCTATAATTCACTGGTATTACTCCCCGCTTTTTTCAAAAATTATAGGTAAAAGGAGTTCCTATAGCATTTTTCTTTTAAAAAAATTACTCCTCACTTATTTAATTTTTATATCATGAAAACACTTCAACTTTTCAATGCCGTACTGGCTAAAAAAACGGATGAAAAACCTTTTATATCCAATGATGGTTTTATCATTGAACCTGATGCACTTTGGGCAAAGAAAGACATCATCAAATATTATTCAAAGGAAAAATTAAATGGTAACGATCTTAATAAAACCTTCCATAAATCTTGGGAAAAGATAAAGAACAGTACAAGATGGGAACTATTGATGGATCAAATCGAGCATTATCTTTCTACTTATGGAAGTAATTTTCAGGATGAAATTTTCATTCCCAATGAGGTTTTGAATATTCCTGAAATGAAACTTACTTTCAAGGTAATTAAAGCTTATTCCGTGGATGAAATGACTGAGAAATGTCTTTCATTGCTGAAATCGGGAATTGCTTTAAAGGAAGAAACCATTGATGATCTTTTGTATATTCTGAACAAAGAACTGGATTATGAATTCACAGGAAAAGAAAACATCAGAAATAAGGAAGCTATTATAAAAATTGCAGACCTTTATAAAATCTATCCTGAAAATCCTGTAGAATTTTTCAGATACGTCATCTTTAAATCAACAGCTACAAGTCTGTTGATCAAAAATAATACGTTGATTGAAAGCATCAAGGAAAGTAAATTCAACCCATCTGATTTATTTGAAAACTTTGGACTGGAAAGACTTGCAGAGATCTTTAACAGATTTAAACCCTTGTTTTTAGCTTATAAAAGTAAATCTCCAAAGGCTATTAATAAAATCTCCAAGTTATCAAAGACATACCATAAACCACTCGTTTCTAACCCACTTAATAATGCAACCCATATAATATTGGATGAAAATGATCTGCATTGGCTAGATAATGCGACACCATTCGCCCTATTCAAAGCCTTGTCAGCCTGTTATTTAAGAATGTATGGACAGGATACTTTTGTGTATAGAGTACGAAACGGAAAATCGTGGGTGAAAACCGGAAAAAACAGTTCGGTAAACGAAATGAATTTTGAGTTTATCCTTACATATTTAAAATCCAGGTTTGATCTTTCCGGAAAGTCATTTTATTTCCCTGAGGATGTTGAGTTCGGACTTCCGACTTCTGAAAAGATGTTTGTGGGAAATATTCCTACGGGAACACGATTCTCTGGTGAAAAACTAGCCGTGGGAATCTATTGGGAAGATGCCTGGGGAGCCTATGACCTTGATCTTTCAGCATTAAATATTGGTGGAAAAACCGGTTGGAATGCAGCTTATAATCAAGAAAACGGAAACCTGATGTATTCCGGAGATATGACTTCTGCGCCTAACGGAGCTGTTGAATATCTATATGCCAACAAAGGATTGAATGTTCCGACCCTAATCATGAATAATGTATATGGAGGAAACCCTGAGTGCGGGTATAAAATTGTGATTGGAAAAGGAGATGTCATCTCAAGGGACTATATGATGAACCCGAACCACCTATTTGCAGAAGTTAGATGTAATTCTGTCCAAAGGCAGACCATTCTTGGAATGCTGCTTCCAAAGGGAGAAAAACAGACTTTTGTCTTATTGAATTTTGGAGCGGGTCATTCTCATGTTTCAGGAAATACTGAGATTGCAGTGATGGCAACCAATGCACTATATCAGCAATGGTATGAACCTATTTCTTTCAATGATCTTGTACAGGAATTGGGTGCGACAGTTACCACGGAAAAATCTGAGGCAGATCTTAATTTCTCTATGGAAAGTTTGGAAAAAGATAGCTTTATCAGAATTTTTAAATAAATACGCGCCATTTGATTGAATCGAATGGCGTTTTTACAGCTCTATTATTTAACATAATTTTTTGTCAATATAGCTCACCCAACCCATTCATTCACAAACAGATTAATTCTAACAAAAGATTTGATTTTTTTTATATATTTGCCAGCCTTAATTAATAAAACTAAATAACTTAAAAAAACTATTATTCATGAAGAAACTATTATTTTTAGTTCTCTCTATTTTTATGCTCTCATCATGCGGATCAGATAATGGCGGGGATGATAACAACGGAAATAACAATACCACTGTATATCCAAAGGTAACTACAGGACAGCTTACTTTTAATTTGGCTCAGTTCACTTTCCATGGGACGGTAACCTCAGCAGGAACCGGATTTTCATCTCGTGGATTCTGCTGGTCAAAAACAATCAATCCTACAATCGGTAGTTCTAAAACAATCTCTGAATTCAACAATTCTGTAGGAGATTACGCACTTACGGCAGATTATGGTGCAGATTTTGAAAAATCGACCCTTTATTACATCAGAGCTTTTGTTAGGGCTAGTAATGGAGAAACCATTTACGGAGATAATGTTACATTTACCTCTCCTGGCAAAATGGACATTAACTTCAAAATGGTTAAACAGATCTATACAACATCTGCTACCTTCGATACAGACAAAATTACAGTAAACTATCTTGAGCCGTTCTTTCCGGACGAAAAGGGCTTCTGCTACAGAACTACTGCAGGAGTAGACATTTCAAACGGACAAACAGTTAAGGCTGTAACAGCTAATAATTACTCTCCTTATGAACTGGAGGCTAACGGATTACTTCCTAATACTACCTATTATGTAAAATCTTATGTTAGAGAAGGTGCACAAGTGTATTATTCAGCCGAAAAGACATTTAAAACAGCCGGCGCAATAGGTGCTTCCGGCGGATATGTTTTCTATGATAAAGGAGAAACTACGGATGGCTGGAGATATTTAGAAGCAGCTCCTGCGAACCTTATCTACAACGGATCTGATAAAGTTGAATGGGGATGTCCTTTTGATGTGATCAATCAGACTCAGTCAGTAATGGGATCAGGTCCTTCCAATACGGCTAGAATTGTTTCTCAATGTTCGGATGCCAACTCTGCAGCAAGATTATGTGATAATTATGCGATCAATGGTTTAACTGACTGGTTCCTTCCATCAGAAGATGAACTTATGGCATTTTATAAAAGTTCCAAGAATGTTTACAATATCGCTTCCAATAATGTTTCACAGAAGTATTACTGGAGTTCTACAGAGGTGCCTGGAAGCAATCAGGTAAAGATTCTTGAAGGATATAATGGATATATGTGGAGCTACACTAAAGATTATTATTCGGTAAGAGTAAGACCTTTCAGAAGATTCTAAAAATATTTCATAAAAATTAAAACCGCTATTCCTAGCGGTTTTTTTATTTTAATTAATGTATTGAAACACACCTATACATTTACACTTTTGATTGAAAACAAGCCTTTTTCAACTTTTACAATGGCTTTCTTTCCATAATCAATCTGAATGCTGAACATATTCTCGAGAGGAAATTGTAAAATGTTTTGAAGTATCAGACGAATGACTCCTGCATGAGCAATAATCAAAACTTTATCAGCATCTTTTTCCACCAATAATTCATTCCAGAAACTGAGTACACGAGTCTGCATTTCAAGTAAGTTTTCTCCTCCGGAAGCTTTTATATTGATAAAGTCTTTATACCACGGATTGATTTCTTCCTCAGGAATTTCAGTCCATTTCTTGAGTTCCCAGTTCCCAAAGTTCATTTCCCGCAGCCTATCATCTGTTGCATAATCAAACTTAAAATAATCAGCCAAAAGGCAACAGCGCCGGGCGGGGCTTGAAATCAACAAATCAAAATCCTTATCCAGGTTCAAATGCTTAAAATCTTCAGAATAGTTGCTTCTTAAAGGCATTTCGGCAAATCCATAGCACAGGTTTTCCGGATTTTCTACGGCTGTATGTCTAATCAGATGAATTTCCATACGATCATTGTTCCAAGATAAAATAAAACCTCACAAACTTGCTGTACAGATCCTAAACAGTCTCCGGTATAACCACCGATATGTTTTTTAAAGTACCATCCCATGCAGACCTTTCCCAAATAAGCCAGTACAAAGGCCAAAATCAAACGCCAGTCAGGAATCAGGGCAAAAGAGAGTAAAACACTAATGAAGCCTACCAGTAAAGATATTCCATCCAAGGGTTTATTGGCTAAAGGCTTTGACTTACTTACATCAATATCTGTAACATATTTGTGGGTATAAATCATGGTTCCTGCAATAAAACGACTTGATGTATGGGCCAAAATGATAATCCCTAAAGTTTTAAACAAATCAATGGTTCCCAAAGCCTGAATACTAAAAAACTTTAAGGCAAATAGCAAAATAATTCCTACAGCTCCATAGGCTCCTACCCTACTGTCTTTCATAATGGTAAGGATCTTCTCTTTTCCGTATCCGCCGCCAAAACTGTCGCACACATCGGTAAAACCATCCTCATGGAATGCTCCGGTGAGCAAAACACTGCTGATCATCATCAGAACAATTCCTATTTCAAGGTTAAAAAGCTGAAAAGACAAGTACAGAACAATAGCATTAATCAATCCTACCAATAGCCCGATCCAGGCAAAGTATTTCTGGGATTTGTTCATAATCTCACCGGAATACGGAATGGTAAACGGAACCGGAATTCTTGTGAAGAACATGAGTGCCGTTGCAAAGTAGATCAGTTCATTTTTTACAGTCTTCATTTATTCTTTATTTGAAACATGAGCGTCCTCAAAACTAGACATTTCATTCAGAAAATTAACAGCACTTTGAATGATGGGATACGCCAGTGCACAGCCTGTTCCCTCTCCCAAACGGAGATTAAGATTCAGCAAGGCTTTTTGTCCCAATAATTCAAGAAGCTGAAGATGCGCATTCTCATCACTTACATGGCAGAATATACAGTTGTTCAGGATTTCAGGATTCTTTTTCCATGCAGCAGCAATGGCAACTGTAGCGATAAATCCATCCACCATAATCAACATATTTTGACGGAAAGCTTCCTCCATAGCCCCAATCATTTGAGCTATTTCCAGTCCGCCAAAAGTTTGAGCAATCTCATCAGGCGTTATAATATTGGGATGCTTTTCTATGGCAGTTGATAAAATATTGATCTTATTCTGTAACTGATCATCATTTAGCCCTGTTCCACGCCCGATACAGCTTACAATCGGTAGATTAAACAACGTACTCATCATTAGCGATGAAGCAGAAGTATTTCCAATTCCCATTTCCCCAAAGCCAATGATATTACAGCCTGTTTCTGCAATTTGTGTAACTACTGAAGCTCCGTTTTTAAGCGCTTTCTGATATTCATCAACGGTCATTGCCGGTTCATCCAGAATATTACGGCTGGATTTTCTGACTTTCTGATCTACCAAATCTAATCCTGCAGGAAAATCAAAATTAACTCCGGCATCAACTATCTTAATTTCAATTCCATTTTGTCTGCAGAAAACATTAATGGCTGCACCGCCACCTAAAAAGTTCATTACCATTTGATAGGTTACCTCCTGTGGATAGGCACTTACTCCTGTTGTTGCAATGCCATGGTCTGCGGCAAAAACAACCATATGAGGTTGGGATAGCTGAGGAGAAATTGTCTTTTGAACCATCCCGATTTTATAGGCAAGATGTTCTAAATATCCTAATGCTCCTAAAGGTTTTGTTTTAAAATCAATGGTATGCTGTAGTTCAGTTGTCAACATGGTTGTAATAATAGTTATGTTAAATAGAGAAAGTGCAATATTAGTGAAATGAGGGCTAAGAGCCAAGAATTGAGAAGCAAGAGTCAAGACTAGAAATGCAAGATTTAAGATGATTAAGATGAAAGGAATATTCAGCCTTAAACTCTTCACAAAAAAATCACTGCGCAATAAGATTGCGTACATCGCCATTTACTTTGCATTATCAAATTGAAAACAATGACACCAAAAATAATAGAAAAGATAAAAGAAGTTGAGGCTAGTAAGGGCGTAAAAGTTCTTCTGGCCGTTGAGTCAGGAAGCAGAGCTTGGGGCTTTGCCTCTCCTGATAGTGATTATGATATACGATTTATATATCGCCATGAAAAAGACTGGTACCTTTCGCCCTGGGATAAAGATGAAACGATAGAATTTATGACCGAGGATGATCTGGATGGTTCTGGGTGGGATCTTCGGAAGACTTTTCACCTTTTACTAAAATCTAATGCTGCTTTATTGAGCTGGTTCTACTCTCCTATCGTTTACATGGAAGACACTAGGTTTATGGAATTGTTCAGACCTTTGGCAGACGCCTGTTTTTCACCAATAGCAGTATCCTATCATTATTTAAGCATGAGCAAAAAATATCTGGAAGCCTGCAGAGCTGATGAAGTAAAGCTAAAAAGCTATTTTTATTGTCTGAGAACTGCATTAACGGGGAAATGGATCATAGAAAAAGGAAGTGTTCCACCGGTATTATTCAGTGATTTGCTTATATTGGTGGATGATGAAACCAAAGCAAAAATAGAAAACCTTATATCATTAAAAGCTACAAAAGGAGAATCTTACTACCATCCGAATGATTGGGAACTGTTTGATTTTCTTGAAAAAACAATCGCTGAAAATGAGGAAAAATCGAAGAGTTTATCAGGAGGAAAAGTGGATAAAGGTGAGATGGAAAGGGTTTTTAGGGAGATATTAAAATTGTAAAAAAGCAAAATGAGAAACATTAAAAAACACTGGAAGTAATTGTAGAAAGTTGTATTAAAAATTACAATTGTAAATCATGACCATCCAAGACCTCAAAGACAAAAACCTCATCCTCTTCGATACCATCTCCGGAAGCCGTGCTTTTGGACTGGCAACGGAGAATTCCGATACAGATATCCGTGGAGTGTATTATCTACCCAAGGAAAACTTCTTTGGACTGAACTACATTCCACAGATTTCCAATGAGACGAATGATATTACGTATTATGAAATCGGGAGGTTTGTAGAACTTTTACAGAAAAATAATCCAAATATCCTGGAAGTATTGGCGAGTCCTGAGGATTGTATTCTTTATAAACATCCGTTAATGAACTTATTGAAAATAGAAGACTTTCTATCCAAATTATGCAAGGATACTTTTGCAGGATATGCTATTTCACAGATCAAAAAGGCTAAAGGGCTTAACAAGAAGATTTTAAACCCAATTGATAAGGAAAGAAAATCAATTCTTGATTTTTGTTTTATTCTGGACGGTCAAGGTTCTATTCCTTTGAAAAAATGGCTTTTGGAACATGGGAAAGTTCAGGAAAAATGTGGATTAACGGCTATTGACCATACCAAAGGCATGTTTGCCTTATTTTACGACGATTCACAAACATTGGGATATAAAGGAATTATACAACACGAGGAAGCGAATCAGGTTTCTGTATCCTCTGTTCCCAAAGATGAAAGTCCTAAAGCCTATCTATTCTGTAATCTGGATGCCTATTCTACATACTGCAAAGATTACAAAGAATATTGGAAATGGGTTGAGGAGCGCAATGAAGACCGCTACAACGTTAACCAAAACCATGGTAAGAACTATGACAGTAAAAATATGATGCACACCATCCGATTATTGCAGTCATGCGAACAGATATTTACTACTCATTCTCTACAGATTCGTGTGGAAAACCGGGATGAATTATTAGATATCAAAGCTGGAAACTGGTCCTATGAAATGGTAATGCAGAAAGCAGAACGTCTTATAGAATCCATTGAACATCATCATCAAATCTCCAGTCTTCCCGATTATCCTGATCTGGAAAAAACGACAAAAGTTCTGGTTGAAATAAGGAAAAATCTATATGAAGAAAATTAATACATGATGAGTAATGAACAGTGGGGAAACTGCAACAGAGGATCCCCACTCTCATACTCTAAAACCCTCAACCCTATTTCTTCTTTGAAGCCTTAGCAATTGAATTATACTCAAGGCAAATTTTCATCCAATACTCAAAATCTGAGGGTTGTTGAAATCCGACAGGTTCCACATAGCAATAATCTTTGAGCTGCTTCCCTCTCATGATCATGGGAAGAAATCCTTTTTTCTCTGAAACTACGTCTTCCAATTCAGGGTTATAACGGCACATCAGATTATCATGACTGATGTTGATGCACATTTTTCCATTCACCAGGAATGCCAACCCGCTGAACATTTTCTTCTCTTCAACTTCAATATTATCTACAGTGGAAAGCCATTCCCGCACTCTGTCTGCAAGTTCAATACTATATCCCATAATACTCTATTTATAATGAAAAGAGCCTATCTGGAAATATCCCGATCTACAATACATCCGGGGATTTCCCACACATTTCTTATTCCAAAGCTGCTCTGTTGCCATAGTAAAATTAAGTGATTTAGTTGTAAAAACGTAGTGAATGAAACCATAAAAATGGATATCAACACCGACAGGTTTTAATTTTTATAAAAATATTTCCGGTGGGTTGTAACAAAATAAAAATGTGATCAACAAATTAATTGACATGTCAATAATTGATAAGTCATATTAATTTAAAAGTATGGAAAAATTAAATTCAATCATATTCTATAACATAGACAAAGCAATCAGATCCTATAGAAACTATGCACAACGCCAGCTGAAAGCACATGGCTTTACAATCACCATTGATCAGTGGCTTATCATCAAAGCAATTCTGGAAAACCCGGGAATTACCCAGAATGAAATTGGTGATCTTGTTTTTAAGGACAATGCGTCTGTGACGAGAATTATTGATTTAATGGTAAAATCTGAATATATCATAAGGCATATTCACCCTGATGACCGCAGGAAAACAAATCTGGAAGTAACAGATTCCGGTAAAAAAGTCATCAAAGAGGTTCAGAATATCGTTGAAAAGAACCGCAAGGCTGCCTTGAAAGGAGTCTCAAAGGATGAGCTTGAGGTGATGTATTCGGCTTTACTTACAATTTCAGAAAACTGTCTTAACCCTAAAAAGTAAAACATTATGACCAGAATATTTTCACTCATTTTTGCCTGGATTTTTATGCTGTTCTGCAACTTGCTTTCAGCCCAGACTATGCAGAGTTTTTCATTGTCAGGAAGTATCAAATCTGACAAGGCAGAACAAATGGAGATTATCCTTTTGGATGCTGATAACAAATTAATTAAAACAGAAATTGCAGATTCCAACGGGAAATTTGATTTCAACGATATCAAAGGAGGAGCCTATCGTTTAAAAATCAATAAAAATGGTTCTGAAGTATATCATTCGGACAACATTACACTGATCGAGAATATGACGTTGCCATCTATTGATCTGAACGTAAAATCAATTGAAGGGGTCACCATCACCAAGGCCAAGCCCATGATTGAGAGACAGGATGGAAAAATGATCATGAATGTTGAAAACAGCATTGCCAGTACGGGAAATTCGGCCTTTGAAGTATTGGAAAAGGCACCGGGAATTACGATTGATAACAATGATAATATCAGTCTTCGCGGAAAGGGAAATCTTCTGATCCAGATTGATGGTAAAAATACGCCCATGACAGGAAGTGATCTTGCCAATTATCTCAAGGGAATGCCGTCATCCACCATTGATAAAATAGAGTTTATCACCAATCCTTCATCAAAGTATGATGCAGCCGGATCTTCCATCATTAATATTAAACTTAAAAAGGAACAGAGAAAAGGTACGAACGGGAGTATTTCCACTTCTTTAGGAATGGGTAAATATGTGAAGAACAACAACAGCTTTAGCATCAATCATAAAGACAAGAAGATCAACATTTTTGCCAATTACAGCTTTGCTTACAGGGAAGCTTATAACGGATTGGTTCTGGATCGGAATTTCTATGTGAACAATAATTTTGAAAAGGCATATATACAGGATAATTATCTGAAATTCAAGTTTAATAATCATATTGCAAAGGCTGGAATGGATTATTATCTAAATGATAAAAATGTATTGGGCTTTTCGGTAGGATTGGTCTCTAATAAATTCGGACTCAATGGAGATAATGCCAACACAACTCTTGGCAGTGCCTATACTCCCGAAAGCTATTTTAATACTCAAAATACCTCTAATGATCAATGGACCAACGTTTCGGTGAACCTGAATCATAAGTACACTCTTGACTCTTTAGGGTCAGAGATCTCTACTGACTTTGACTATATCAATTATTCCAATTCTTCTTTGCAGAATTTTGAAACGAGAACACATACAATAACTCCGTCTCTGGATCAGCTTGACATTATGAAAGGAGATATGAATGGAAAGCTCAATATTTATTCATTAAAATCAGACCTTACCAAAAACTTCAAAAACGAATGGAAACTGGAAAGCGGAATTAAAACCAGCTTTGTGAAAACAGATAATGACCTGAAATTTTTCAATGTCAACTCTGGGATTTTAGTTCCGGATCCTAATAAGACCAATCATTTTATCTATGAGGAAAACATCAATGCATTGTATGGAAATCTGTCCAAAAAATGGGATAAATTTAAGGCTACAGCAGGTTTAAGGGTGGAAAACACCAATGTAAAGGGTACTCAGATTACCACCAATCAGGTGAATAAAAGAAATTATACTCAGTTATTTCCTAGTGCGGTATTATCCTATGATGTAACAGAGAAAAGTAATCTGGAAATTAACTTAAGCAGAAGAATTACAAGGCCTAGCTATAACCAGCTGAATCCTTTTAAGCTTTATCTTGATCCTACCACCATGAGAGCCGGAAATCCGGACCTGAATCCACAAACAACGATGAACTATGAGCTGACCTACAGTTTGAGTAATAAATACTTTGCAACTTTAAGCTATAGCAAAACATCAGACAATATCACAGACATCATTAAACCTATTGTAGATGCTGGCCAGAATGTAACAGTACAGACCTTTGAAAACCTGAACACCGCTTCATATTTTGGATTATACCTTATTGCTCCTGTAAAGGTGACCAAATGGTGGGATATGAACAACAGTGCTAATTTTTATTACGGATCATATACCGGAAATGTTTCCGGAACACAGATCAATAACAAAGGAAACTTTACTTTTAATATCAACAGTATTAACTCCTTTAAGCTTGGAAACGGCTACACCGCTGAGCTTACCGGAAATTATAAGGCAAGAGAGGTCTACGCTTATCTGGATATAAGTTCAAACTGGTATCTGAATATTGGAGCACAAAAGAAATTTAAAAATAACAGTGTCCTAAAGCTTTCTTTTACCGACATGTTCTTTACGAGCAATATCAATGGACAAAGTCTTTACAATAATTATATTGAAAACTTTGCTGTAAAAAGAGATACCCGAGTAGTGACACTTTCTTATACCTACAATTTTGGTTCTTCTAAGAATGGACAACCTAGAAAAACAGGTGGCGCTGAGGATCTTAAACAAAGAGTCGGAAGCTAATCTTCATTAGTGGTTAAGAGTAATAAAAACAAAAATCCCTCAAAATTGAGGGATTTTTTATATCTAAGAATAAATCTTATGCTTCTGAAGAAGGTTCCTGGTTTTCTACAGGTCTTTCATCCTGTGGTTTCTGTCCTTCAGGTCTTCTTTGTCCCTCAGGTCTTCTTTGCCCTTCAGGCCTTCCTTGTCCCTCTGGTCTTCCTTGTCCTTCTGGTCTTGGAGGTCTTGGTAAAAGAACTTTACGGGAAAGCTTCATTTTCTTACGATCATCATAACCCATAAATTTAACTTCTACTTCATCTCCTTCAGCATAAGGAACTTTGTCTAAACGAGCCCATTCAATTTCTGAAATGTGAAGAAGCCCTTCTGTTCCTTTAGCAATAGCAACGAAAGCACCAAAGTCCATTACTTTTACCACTTTACCATTGTAAACTTCGCCTACAACCGGTACGAAAGTAATTTCATTGATCTTAGCAACAGCAGCATTGATTTTCTCTCTGTCTGTTCCTGCAATTTCGATACGTCCGATCTCACCAATTTCTTCAATAGCAATAACCGTATCCGTATCTTTCTGCATCTGCTGAATGATTTTTCCTCCAGGCCCAATTACAGCACCAATGAAGTCTTTAGAGATCTCCATTACTACCATTTTAGGAGCGTGAGGTTTCACATCTGCTCTTGGCTCAGAAATAGTTTCAGTGATTTTATTTAAGATGTGTAATCTTCCGTCTCTAGCCTGCATCAAAGCTTTTTCCATGATATCCATAGAAAGTCCCTGAATTTTGATATCCATCTGACAAGCAGTGATACCATCTGCAGTACCTGTTACTTTGAAGTCCATATCTCCTAGGTGATCTTCATCTCCTAAGATATCAGAAAGTACGGTGAATTTACCAGATTTTGCATCTGTGATCAATCCCATTGCAATACCCGAAACAGGTTTTGTAATCTGTACTCCTGCATCCATTAGTGCCAATGTTCCTGCACAAACTGTTGCCATTGAAGAAGAACCATTTGATTCTAAAATGTCAGAAACAATTCTGATAGTGTATGGATTTTCTTCAGGAATAACTGCCTGTAATGCTCTTTGAGCAAGGTTTCCGTGTCCTACTTCTCTTCTTGAAGTTCCTCTTAAAGGTCTTGCTTCACCTGTTGAGAATGGAGGGAAGTTATAATGTAAAAAGAATTTTTCGTCGTGTTGACTGATTACGCTGTCTACCATGTTAGCATCCTTAACAGAACCTAAAGTTACAGCTGTTAAAGACTGAGTTTCACCTCTTGTAAACACTGCTGAACCGTGAGCTCCCGGAAGGTAATCAATTTCTGACCAGATTGGACGGATCGTTTGAGGATCACGACCATCAAGACGGATATTGTCTTCCAAGATCATCTGACGCATTGCTTCTTTCTCTACATCATGATAATATACTTTTACGAAAGGAGTTACTCTTTCTAATTCTTCTGCATTATCTGCATATTGAGCAAGGAATTCTTCACGAACCGCTTTGAATTTTTCTCCTCTTTCTTCTTTACCAGATGGAGTTCTTGCTACTTCATATACTTTATCATAAGTTTCTTTCCATACTTTTTCACGAATTTCTTCATCGTGATTTTCGTGAGAATATTCTCTCTTAGGGAAAGCTTTTCCTACTTTTTCAGCTAATCTCTCCTGAGCTTCAATTTGCTTTTTAATTTCAGCATGACCAAAATTAATAGCTTCCAACATTTCCTGCTCAGAAATTTCCTTCATCTCCCCTTCTACCATTACGATTGAGTCTTTAGTAGCTCCCACCATAATATCCAATTCAGAATTCTTCAATTCTTCGTAGCTTGGGTTAATAGAAAGTTTTCCGTCAAATCTTACTACTCTTACCTCAGACATTGGTCCGTTGAAAGGAATATCAGTAATAGCAATAGCTGCAGAAGCTGCCAAACCTGCTAAATCATCAGGAATAGTTTTTCCGTCATAAGAAATTAACGAAATCATCACCTGTACTTCAGCATGGAAATCTTCAGGGAAAAGCGGACGTAGTACTCTGTCTACTAAACGCATTGTTAAAATCTCCTGATCAGAAGGTCTTGCTTCTCTACGGAAGAAGTTTCCAGGGATTCTTCCACCCGCGTAAAATTTCTCTCTATAATCTACTGTTAATGGTAAAAAATCTACACCAGGATTTGCTTCTTTATTGGCTACAACAGTTGCTAAAAGCATTGTTCCACCCATTTTTACTACCACAGATCCATCAGCCTGCTTAGCCAATTTCCCTGTTTCAATAGTGATTTCTCTGCCATCAGCAAGAGTAATCAGCTCTGTAAACGCTTGAGGTATACTCATAAATTTGTCTTCTTAATACTCCGTATTGAGTATGAATTAATATTTAAACTCTTTAAATTTCGTGTGCAAAGGTACTATATAATAATGAAATATTAAATTTTTCGATTGCATTAATAGGCGTTTAAAATACAAAAAATTGGCTATCAGTAGATGAAAGATTCAAAAATTTTCATTGGTATTCTGAACTTATTCATTATTTGTGAAAATAAAAATCTATTTTTTTAAAGATAATACATTGAAAAATCCTGCTGTTTTTGTATTATTGTCTCAAAAAATGGAAATAATATTTTCATCAGACAAAAAATCTACATATCATTATAAAAAATGCCAAAATAATTGCAAGAACATAGGCTGATACCTATATTTGCCCTACTTCAAAAAATAATGCTGTAGGCAAAAAAGATAAGGACCTTACCCCTTACCACAGATAAATAAATGTTTATGAATAATAAAGAAGTAAAACTACAAGGCAGGAATTATACGGTTCCATTGATTACCATCACCCTGCTGTTTTTTATGTGGGGATTCATCACATGCATGAATGACATCCTGATACCGTATCTAAAGCAACTTTTCAAGCTTACCTTTTTTGAATCCATGCTGGTACAGTTCTGTTTCTTCGGAGCTTACTTTATCGGGTCTCTGATCTATTTTATGATTTCTATTTCCAACGGAGATCCCATCAATAAATTAGGATATAAAAAGGGAATCTTATTCGGGATTTTTCTGGCGGCCTTTGGCTGTATCCTGTTTTATCCGGCAGCTACATTCTCCTATTATCCTTTGTTTCTAGGGGCTTTGTTTATTCTGGGACTTGGCTTTACTGTGCTACAGATTACGGCCAATGCTTATGTTTCCTTACTGGGAAGTGAAGAATCTGCATCCAGCCGTTTAAATATGACCCAGGCATTCAATGCATTCGGAACTACAATTGCTCCGGTATTGGGAGGTCACTTAATCTTTGAATTCTTCTCCGCTCCGGACGGATCATTCAGTGCAGTAGCAACAAGAATTCCTTACCTGATCTTTGCAGGAATCCTTTTATTGGTTGCCCTATTAATTTCAAGAGTAAAGCTTCCATCATTCCAAACGGGAGAAGAAGAAATCGTAAAAGGTTGGGGAGCTTTAGAATATAGCCATCTGAAATTTGGCGTTTTTGCAATGTTCTGCTATGTAGGTGGAGAAGTAGCAGTGGGAAGCTTTATTATCAGCTTTCTTGAGCAGCCTCAAATCATGGGGTTCGATGAAATTATCAGCAAAAACTACCTTTCTCTTTATTGGGGAGGCGCAATGATTGGACGTTTTCTTGGAGCCATCTCTCTAAATCAAACATTAAGCCAGGGAAAAAAGGCCATTTATATGCTTGGAGCAGCAGGTGCTGTATTTCTTGTGATCTTCAGCATTGTGAATCTTAGCTTTGCTCAGATCAGCTTCTTCCTTGTATTCATCGTTCTTAATTTCATTGCGTTCTTCATTGGCAAGGCAGCCCCTGCTAGAACACTATCCATATTCGCAGCCATCAATGTTGTATTATTGATCTCTGCAATGGTAAATCAGGGTGAAATGGCGATGTACAGCATCTTAGGAATCGGAATTTTCAACTCCATCATGTTCTCCAATATCTATACATTGGCAATCTCAGGATTAGGAAAATATACCAGCCAGGGATCATCATTAGTGGTAATGGCCATTTTGGGAGGTGCTATTGTTCCTATTTTCCAGGGATATCTTGCCGATCAATTTGGAGTACAGCACTCATTTATTATTCCTGTATTCTGCTATTTGGTGATTTTAATTTTCGGAGCTTACTGTACCAAATATTTGGGACATGTAGAAAGTACTGAATCTAAGTCAGGACATTAAAATAATTATATCAATTATATAGAAGCGGGATATCTCTAGGTATTCCGCTTTCTTTTTTAAAGGAGTCTGAAATGTAACTTTCCTCCAAAAAAAAAGACTTATTCATAGAATTCCTTAAACCCCAGCTCCAATGAAAATTCAGTTAAAACTTGAATATACAGCATTTCTGTTATTAGGAATATTTGCTTTTGCCCACACAGAATACTCTTGGTGGTGGTTTGCAGCGCTTTTTCTGGCTCCTGATATTTCCATGCTGGGATATACCATTAATAATAAAGTGGGTGCATTTTGCTACAATCTTTTTCATCACTTGGGGGTTGCCATTGTTCTTTACATTGCCGGAACAGTCCTATCTCTGCCTTATTTACAAATGATTGGGGCCATTTTATTCTCCCATTCCGCTTTTGATAGAATATTAGGCTATGGACTGAAATATCCTGATAGTTTTCAGAATACCCATTTGGGAAAGATTGGAAAAAAGGTTGAATAAGCGATATTACAAGCCTTAATTAACTCCCATTAAAGTTTAACATAAAACAAAAAAGCAACCTCTTTCGAAGTTGCTTTTATTTTGAAAATCTTTATAGATTATTTTCTTAAACCTAATGCAGCAATAATAGCTCTATATCTTGCGATATCTTTCTTTTTAAGGTAATCTAGTAAACTTTTTCTCTTACCTACCAATTTCACTAGAGATCTCTCTGTGTTGAAATCATGACGGTTAGCCTTTAAGTGCTGAGATAAGTGATTAATTCTGAAAGTGAAAAGAGCGATTTGTCCTTCTGCGCTTCCTGTGTCTTGTGCAGATTTTCCATGTTGTGCGAAAATTTCCTGCTTTTTGTCTGTTGTTAAGTACATTCCAATATTGTTTAATGATTATTATGTAACGGGTGCAAAATTACAACTATTTTTTGATTCCGCAAACATTATTGATTTCATAAATCAAAATTGATAGAAAAAAATGTTAAAAATTTCTTAATTAATTTTATGGAATCCAAGGAAAAGGCAGTAATTTTGCATTCGAATAGCAAATGAAAAAAATTATATTCTTTACAGCAGTTACTTCTTTTTTATTAGTTGGCTTTACATCTGTAAAAGCACAGAAAAATACTGACGATAAAATAAAGAAAGTTCTATATTTCAATCCCGAGGTAGAGCCTGATCTTGATGAAATAAAGGAGCCTACCAACAATGCATTTTTCGATGCCGTTTCAGATAATTTCAGTGGAAGAAAAAATAAAATGCTCCGTGCTGAAGTTCAGTTTCCCTTTGACAGTATTGATAAGAAAACCATTATGGATTACTGTGTTAACAATGATGCAGACTTTGCCATTGTTTCTAAGGTACGTTATTTCAAGGTAGGTTTTGGAAAATACGTATTCTCCAATCAGGTGGTAGTAAGCATGAAGCTCTTTGGTGCTGACGGAAACCTGGTTACTGAAACCGATTACGATACTTACCGCAAAAATATGCGTTTATTAGGTTCTACTGTAAATTCGGTAAAAATAGGAACCGAAGGAGCCATAAAAGGGATTATAAAAAAGCTACGAAAAATGAAGCCTACAGAGAACGAACTGTAATTTCAGGGTTTAATATTTCATTTTATTACTATTATAGATCAACCTTTGAATGGTCTATTTTACTTCACAAGCCAAGTGTCAGTAATTTACACTAGACAGATTTTTCATTTATTTTGTAGCTCAATACCCTTTCGACAAGTCTGTCGGACATCAATCATATCCGAAATAATTCAGAATTATTCTTTCTGCATTACAACCGAACTTTCCATCAGGAACCAAAATACCGTTCCAAACAACTGATTTTCAATTAAATATTTTCACTAATTATTGAATAATTAAAAATTATTTACTATTTTAGTTCAACATTTAAATCTAAATCACATGAAAAATCCAAATCTTAAAAAAATCAGCAGACAAGAGCAAAAAGAAATTAAGGGCAGCGGAGTTATCAAGCGATGCTTTGAACATTTTGAATGTCCGGGCGGATCATGCTGCCATAACGTATGCGTTTTATATCCTTGTCCATTGGAATAAAGCTCCACAAAATATACCATGACATCTGTTTCTTAGTAGATGTCCTTTTTTTTGTAAAAAACTCAATAAAAAACTGAATATCAGTAAAATATTTTCACCAATTAATGAATAATATAAAAATATTTATTATTTTAGTGATGCATTAAAATCTAAATTGTATGAAAAATTTAAAGAAACTCAGTAGAGAAGCAACAAAACAGATTAAAGGTAGCGGTCCAAGAAGATGTACCGAAAATTACGAATGCATTTATGGAGCCTGCTGCAAGGGTGTTTGCATGGAATACGCCTGCATGGAAGATTAAATAACAGCTTTTATTTTAACTAATAAACTGCACCGCCATGAAAAATCCAAATTTCAAAAAACTGAACAGAACGGAGCAGAAAAAGGTTAAGGGAAGTATTCAGATTAAAAAATGCAGAAACAGCACACAGTGTAATCCGAGAGAATGTTGTACGGGAGGCTTTTGTCTTCCCTCTCCTATTACAGAATGTGAACCACCTATTCTTGACTAAAGGATATTTTTAAATTTAATTTTTGAACATCTGCTTCGGCGGGTGTTTTTTTGCTTTTATTGTATGCTTTAAACTTTAATTAATCCTTAATTTTCCCAGTTTATGGCTCAGTCTTAAAAATTTGAATTATTTTTGCATATCCTAAAAATTTCACGTTTTGAATTCTAGAGAAGAACTTATCTTTAATCCTGCCGACATCGCCGAAACTCTCAGCAACCTTCCAGCTGACGAGAGGCTTCTCGCGTTTTTGAAGGTTCCGAAAGAATACAAAGCGGAGGTTTTTTCCCATCTTGATCCAGACTTTCAGGAAGACACCATTAGAAGCATCGGAAGCGACGAGGTTTCTGAGATTCTGAATGCCATGACTCCTGATGACAGGACTGCTCTTTTTGAGGATTTTCCGGATGAGCTGATCAAGTATTCCATCAATCATCTTAACCCGCAGGAAAGAAGAATTGCCTTAAAACTATTGGGCTATAATTCAGATTCTATTGCTCGTCTGATGACTCCTTATTACATCCAGATTCGTAAGGAATGGACTGTAAAGAGATGTCTTCAGCAAATCAAAAAGGTAGGAAAAAGGGTGGAAACCATGAATTACCTTTATGTAGTGGATGAAAGGAACCGTCTGATTGATGACCTTGCGATTGGAACACTGCTATTGGAAGAAGAGGACACCTTGGTTTCTGACATTACGGATAATCACTTTGTAGCGATTACTACTACAACTTCAAAAGAGGATGCGGTAACTTACTTTGAAAAGTATGACCGTGGTGCTCTTCCTATTATTACAGAAGCCGGGGTTTTGGTAGGAATTGTAACAATAGATGATATTCTTGACCAGATTGAACAGCAGAATACAGAGGATATTCAGAAATTCGGGGGGTTGGAAGCCTTGGATCTTCCCTATATTCAAACTTCCTGGACAGAGATGATCAAAAAAAGAGCAACCTGGCTGATCATTTTATTTGTTTCCGAAATGCTTACTGCTTCTGCAATGGGATATTTTGATAAAGAAATTGAAAAGGCAGTTGTTCTGGCCTTATTTGTTCCTTTGATTATTTCCAGTGGAGGAAATTCGGGATCACAGGCTGCAACGCTAATTATCCGTGCTATGGCTCTTCAGGAAATCGGATTGAAAGACTGGTGGTATGTAATGCGAAAGGAAATTATCTCAGGAATATGCCTTGGGCTTATTCTGGGAACCATTGGATTTGTCAGAATTATGCTTTGGCAGCAAATAGGACTTTTTGATTATGGCCAGTACTGGGTTTATGTAGGATTAAGTGTTTCAGTTTCTCTTATTGCCATTGTGTTGTGGGGAACTTTATCAGGTTCTATGATTCCGTTTGTTTTAAAGAAATTAAACCTGGACCCCGCTACATCTTCTGCTCCTTTTGTGGCAACTTTAGTAGACGTTACGGGACTTATCATTTATTTTACGGTAGCCGGACTTTTCTTAACCGGAAAACTTTTGTAATTTTAGGCATCTTCTAAAATGCCAATATGAAAATCGTTTCACTTGTACCCTCTATTACTGAGGCTTTATTTGACTTAGGACTGACCGAAAATGAAGTGGTAGGCAGGACAAAATTCTGTATTCATCCTCAAGACATGGTAAAGAATGTACCTGTAATCGGAGGAACCAAAAATATTAATATTGATAAGATAAAAGCTTTACAACCTGATTTGATTCTCGCCAATAAGGAGGAAAACATCAAGGAGCAGGTGGAAGCTTTAATGGATGACTTTAAGGTTACAGTAACCAATGTTGAAACCATTGAGGACAATTATTATCTTCTAAAAAATCTTGGAAAGCTTTTAGGAAAGGAAGACAGAGCCCAATTATTCAATATTAAAATCTACGATATTCTTCATCAGGCGAAACTTGAAACTCCTGTAAAAGCAGCCTATCTTATCTGGAAAAACCCTTATATGACCATTGGTGGAGATACCTTTATCAATAGGATTTTAACAGAAATCGGCTTTGAAAATATTTTTAAAGAAAGAACCCGCTATCCTGAAATCAAGACTGAAGATCTGGTGGATGCTGATCTGATCATGCTTTCTTCTGAACCGTTTCCATTTAAAGAAAAACATATGGAGGAACTGCAAGCGGTTTACCCTGATAAAAAGATTATGATTGTAGATGGTGAGGCATTTTCCTGGTATGGAACACATATTGCAAAATGCGAGAATTATTTCAGGGAATTACTGGCGAAAATTCATCTGATACAGCAAAGTTGATTTTTTTAACCTCAAACATTTAACCCATATGTCTGGAACAGTTATATTATCTGAAGGATCAGAATTTGAGCACGTTATACAAGAAGTTTCAAAATATATTAACCTTTATGTAATGGCATTTGAAAAGGAAGAACGAGCCTTCATGCGTATTGATAAACGTGAAAATATGTATGGTGGAAACGGAACTGTATATATGATACAAATGTTTGATCAGGAAGAACTAGCCAATAATCGTTTGGCTGCTTATATGGTTTTACTGAACAAAGGTGACGAATCGGGGTTTCATACTCACAATGCAAGGAATGAGGAGGAATTATATGTTGTAGTACATGGAACCGGAGAATATCGTGAAAGAACCGGAACAGAGGGAACAGTACGCAAAAAAACACTCCAAAAAGGTGATATTACGGCCATTAGTTCTATTGGTTATCATTCTATTGAAAATACAGGGAATGAACCTTTAATCATGTTTGTCATTACCACCAATAACCCATAAAACATAAAAAACTCCAGCCATAAAAGCCGGAGTTTATATTATATTTTATTGAATATCTAATTACAAGATTTTGGAAACTTCGTTACAAAGCCATTCCAATAGCTCACGATCTTCATTGGTAAAAGGATCTACTGTATGTGAATCAATATCAATCTGGCCGATGTTTTTTCCATCTTTAAAGATTGGAACTACAATTTCAGCCTTTGTATCAATTGAACAGCTTAAGTAGTTGCTTTCTTCATGTACATCAGGTACTACAAATGTCTCATTAGAAACAGCAACCTGCCCACAGATACCTTTTCCATAAGGAATAATGGTATGATCTGTAGGTGCTCCTACGTAAGGGCCTAGGATTAATTCATCCTTATCTCCATTTTTAAAATAGAAACCGGTCCAGTTGAAATAAGAAATCTCCTGATCCAATAAATGACAAACTTTTTCAAGTTTCTCTTCTGTATTGTGCTTAGGACTTTCAAGAATAGAGGAAAGTCTTTTCTTTAATTCTGACATTGTTTTAATTTTTTTAAGAGAATTGTTTTAAAGGAAGTTCGTCTTTATATCCGAACATTCCACGCTCTTTGATCATTTCGGCAACCCCATCCGGAACCTGAGTTTCCCAACCTTTAACACAGCATGCTATTTTCCTCAATATTTCTCGTGAGTAAATTTCCAAAAACTCAGGGTTATGATTGGTAATATCTACAATACGGTTGTTACGTTTGAAATATTTGTATAACTCCTTAAGGTTTTCTTCTACTTTAAGATTTGAAGAGTCTAATAGCTGATGCGTTTCCGGATCTTTATAAGGATACAGATATACCCTCATTCCGTTTCGGAAAAACTTACCAAATGCTTCAAGGATTCCTCCTGAAAGGTTTTTATAGTATTTCTCGTCGAATACCATCAATAGGTTATTTACACCCATTGCAACTCCGATATCTCCACTTGTGTAAGAGGCAAAATAATCGATAAGTCTGTAATATTCTGAGAAGTTTGAAATAATAACAGTATATCCTAGTTTTCCTAAAATATCTACTCTGTCCAGGAAATCCCTTTCATCAATATCCCCATCTGCCCTAAGGTTGGAAATGGTAATTTCAATAAGGACTTCTGTTTCTTCATGGGTACAGATGGCGTCCTTAAAGAACATATCCATACCATTTTGAAGCATGTCAATATTTACCTTGGTAACGGGTCTGAAGCTTCCTCTTACTGCAAAAATATTTTTCTTGTACAATACATCTGCAGGAAGCATGTTACTCCCTTGAGAGTTAAAGATCACCGCATCAGTCATTCCGTTTTTCACCAACTGAAGAGACATCAATCTATTGTCTACGTATTCAAAAGCAGGACCACTGAAATCAATCATATCAATTTCAAGATTGTCTTTAGCTACATCATCATACAAAGATTCTACTAATGTTCTTGGATTGTCAAAGTAATTGAAAGCTCCGAAAATAAGGTTTACTCCCAGATTCCCTAAGGTTTCCTGTTGTAAGGTAGCATCATTTTCTTTGAATTTTACGTGAATTACAATCTCATTGTAATCCTCATTTTCCTTTGTTTGAAAACGAATCCCTACCCAACCGTGACCTCTTACTGTCTTATCAAAATTGATGGTAGTTACAGTGTTAGCATAGGAGAAGAATTTTCTATCAGGATTGTTATCCCTTGAAATTCTTTCCTCGATCAATGCTACTTCATAGCGAAGCATTTTACGAAGTCTGTTTTGGGTAACATACCTGTTTTTTACTTCCTTTCCGTAGATGGCATCACTAAAATCCTTGTCATAGGCAGACATTGCCTTAGCAATCGTACCGGAAGCCCCCCCTGCTCTAAAAAAGTGACGAACAGTCTCCTGCCCTGCTCCAATTTCTGCGAAAGTACCATAAATAGTAGGATCTAGATTAATTGTTAATGCTTTTTGTTTAGGAGTTAGTTTCTGATACATTAGGACATGAAATTTTTTGTAAATTTACCAAAATTAAACCAACCTCAAAACAAAATGAAGTTGAAATTTTTAGGAACTGGTACTTCTCAAGGTGTGCCCGTTATAGGCTGCACCTGTGAGGTGTGTATTTCCGAAAATCCCAAGGATAAGCGCTTGCGTTCTTCCGTGATGGTGACTACGGAGGAAAATAAAAAAATACTCATAGATTGCGGCCCGGATTTCAGGCAGCAAATGCTTACCAATCATGAACATACTGTAGATATTGCACTCATTACCCATGAGCATAATGATCATGTAATTGGGCTTGATGACATGCGTCCGCTTATTTTTAAAAGTGGAAAAGATGTGCCACTCTACTGTTATTCGAGGGTTGCCCATGAAATAAAAAATCGTTTTCCCTATGCTTTTGCAGATGTAAGATATCCTGGAGCACCAGCCTTTGAGCTTCATGAAATAGAAAATAAACCTTTTCATGTTTTGGATACAGAGATTACCCCTGTTGAAGTTATTCATTATAAAATTTCTGTGTTTGGGTATAAGTTTAAAAAGCTTGCCTATATTACAGATGCCGGTTTTATTTCTGATACGGAAAAGGAAAAACTGAAGAATCTGGACGTCTTAATTCTAAACTGTATTAGAAAATTTGATCCACATCCTGCCCATTTTATTCTTCCCGATGTTATCAAGTTGTTTGAGGAGCTAAAACCTAAGAAATTATTTTTAACCCACATCAGTCATCATTTGGGATTGCATGATATTGAAGATAAGCAGCTTCCATCCGGAATGCACCTTGCCTACGATGGTTTGGAAATAATTTTTTAAAAAAAATCCTCGAAAAGCTTTTGAACATTGAAAAAAGTTCCTATATTTGCACACCAATTTGAAACAAACAGTAACGTTTGAAGTAAACATCAAGCCCAGGTGGCGGAATTGGTAGACGCGCTGGTCTCAAACACCAGTTCTTAGGAGTACCGGTTCGATCCCGGTCCTGGGTACAAAAATCCCCTGAAATCATTTGATTTTCAGGGGATTTTAATTTTTAGGATGGTCAAAAGAGTGGCTGATTTTTTATCTAATTTATAAATCGTTTTTTGAGATTTTGATTATCATCAGAAGTCAAAGTTCCATTCCCAGTTTATCGATCTATTTTTTCCCCAGGTTCCAATTTTTAATCCTTTTTCATATTTAGAAACAAAAACTAAAAACACTATAATTACTGATATTATTGCGAAAATATAGAACTTCTTTTTTTTCATAAATTATTTAGTTTTTATCGTTTTTTAAGATTATGAATTATTTAAAAATGGTTTCTTTAAGTTTATCAATATTTTCCGGATTCTTTAATAAATTATTTACATAAAGTGTTGCACTTTCATTTGAAAATCCATTTTGAGATAAATAATCTATAAGTATTTGCTTTTATTGCTTTTATTGCATTTGATCATTTTTTTAGATTTATCTTTTAGCATTAGTATTAGATTAAAAAATAGAGCTACATTAGTAACCATAGTTGATAAGATAACCGCTGAGTAAATAATATCAATATATGTATTTCTCACTTCTATCTGTATTAAAATAAAACACAAAAAAAACACTATTAAGAATAGAAAAGATGTTATATAGAGTAGCTTTTTATTTTTCATCGAATCGTTTTTTGAGATTTAGTTTTACCTATTATTTACATTTTGGGAGCTTATAATTATGGTGCAAAATTGCAAAACCATTGTCGTTAATTAATTATTTCTTGTTTGAGATGATTTGGTTGTCGAGCATACCATCTAATAGCTTGTGAACTAGCAAATTTCATAAATTGATTTAATTGTGCAAATTCGTCGCTTTTAATTTCCTCACCATCGGGAATAAAGTTTGATTTAGCATGAACCACTTTATTTCTAGTTTTATAGATAATCTTTGCAGCAATATTGGAAGCTATACTAATTTGCTGTCTATCTATACCATACTCAAGCTTTTTTAGTTTTAAATGACCTGTTATTTTTTTTTGAATACTTAAGGGAAGTTCTTCATATAAGCCAATAAAATCTACACAAGTTCCAAACGCAGACTTTATTAAATCTTCATCGTTAAATCGATCTCGCATTGAATTTGCAAGTTGAAAAATTGAGCGGATAAAATCTCCATCTTCAAATTTACTTTTAGGCGAATCTAATTTTTTCCGCATTAATTCATTTGCCTCAATATTAACGGCAATAGGAGAATAATGTTCAAGAACCTTATAGAAATTTAAGAACTTTAGTTCTTCATCTTCTATTTGTACAGCCGAAGTAAATAATTTCATGCCTTCGTTAAAAGGTTCAAGTTCTCTAAGTGACTCATATTGTTCTTCATCTTCTAAGTATTCATATTCTTCTGGAAGATGTATGTCAGTTCGGATTAAAGCAATGTTTAAAGTATCTGCAATTTCAAATAAATAAGAATTTAATAATGCTAATTCATCCATGTCATTAAGTCTACATTCATGATCTTCATATGAAATATTTATCGCCTGATATGGTGTAATTGTACCCCAATAATTATCATCATACATTGCAAGATTGCATGCGGCTAATCCCACTATAATTGATTCACTGACGATATCTACTGAAATTTTTTTTCCTTTTACGTGCAATTGCAGATTATGATTTTCATTAAGAATAAAATCGCCTCGAGAGTCATTAGCGGAAACTATGTAGAAGCTGTGATTTTTGGTTTTAATAAACCCCTCATTTATTATCATAAGTGACTTGATCTGATCAGCCAAGTCAATAAATTCCTCGAAAATAACAGTAGTGTAATTTTGTTCACCTAAGAAAAAAAACTCAATTTCAGTAATATCTTCTTCTTCAGTAATAATTTCGTTAATTCTTTCTTCATCAAATATCAGATCAGAGTTGTAATCCTCTAAGTCAGGACAAAACTTAAAAATCCAATTTATCAAATCATTAAAAAGTAGTAATTGTTTTCTGTTCGGTGTCATAATGTTTGTTAGCTTAGCAAGGTTAAGGAAATTGAAAAAGTGAAGTTTTATTTATTGGTAGTTATAATTCTTGTACTATTTGAATATTGGGTAAATTAGAGGTAAGATTAAAGCTTGAATGATCAAATGCTTTGTCAGCGAAGGCTTGAATTATTATTTCTGTAACAAAATCAATCTTTAAGGCAAGTAGGAACCCTTTGTCTTTGTGATTTTCAGTCATAATTCCCACAAGAAAATATTTAGGAATTCCATTTTCGTCTTTATCATTGAAATCCGGCACATACCAAAGACCACTCCCGCTAATACCTTGTATCTCTTTCGTTATTTGGGCTTGTTTAGCACCGAATGCTTGTAATTTTCTACGATACTCAACTAAAATAAATTGTTCTTCACTATAACCTAACTTAGCATACCTTTTTTGTAGAATAGATTGAGTAATCAATTTTAAAGGAATTGGATTAAACACTGCTTCCCCAACCTTCTTCTTGACACCACTTATAGGATAACCAGCTACAAAATAATATCCATTATAATCAATTTTATGATTTACAAGAATTTGATCATTTGAAATAAATATCCATTGCTCATCAGTGAAATGCTTATTCATTCGGGATGAAAATCTTAAAACAGAAAAGTCTATATCAAGATTATCATTATTTTTATTATAAGTAGTTGCCAAAACTCCATTAAGCCATATCATTTTATCACCTCCTGCTGGAGCGATGAATTTTTTCCAATCATCAACGTTTAATAGATGTCCTGCACTTATTAAATATCTTGCGGAATCTGTTTTTAAATAAATTCCACAACCAACTGGTTTTGCTGATGGTGGTTGGGGTAAATTTATAATAGGAGTATGAGTAAGAATACTATTGCTTATAAGCCTGGAAAGTTCCGCAATATTTTTATTCATAATTTTCGATTACATCGTTTTTTGATATTAAGAAGTTACGCGATTCATACAAGCTAATTCGGGAGTACTACGTACTTCATCTAAAAAAAGAAAATGTTCATTTCCTTTATTTTTTAGAGGCTTTTCAATTTTAAATGAGTAATTACGTTCCGTTACTTCTGTAATTGTTACTGGTATAGCTTTTTTACCATCCCATGATATCCAAGCTTTATCTCCAACATTGAATTTTTCAATAGTTCTATTTTCAAAATGAATCGGTTTAATGTTTTTTACAATTACTATTTCTCTAGAATCTTCTTCTGTTATTTGAAGAATAACTTTATTTGGTGTTGAACTTTTAGAAGTAATTTTAGCTTTGAATTTTTTCAAAAGTGGTATTAAAAGTTCAGCTTCTTCATCAGGTAGTTGTATAGTCAAAGTTGTCATTTTTTCTTATTTTTTATAATCATTTAATTTTTCAATCTCTTTTCTTACGAATTTTTCCATTTCCTCAATTACTTTCCCATTTTCATGGCTAGACAAGAACATAGCATTTTCAATTACTCATATGATTTATGTTTATATCGTTTTAACAGAATTTATCCTTTAATTTCCGGATAAATTTTTCTTCCTAGTGAAGCAAATAATTCATTGATAATATGCTTCCCTAGAATATCAATTACTAATTCTTCAGTTTCATCCCGATAATAATGATTAAATCCATTTTTATCAAGTATCGATTGAAGTATTTTATAATCAAAAAAATAAGTTACTTCACCCATTTTTACAACTAATAAAGAATCTGAATCAATTGATAATTCCACTTCATCCCCACTGGGAATAGATAATTTATTATTGACAGCGAACAAAAGCTTTGTTAAATTAAATCTCATTTGAATTTTATTTTTATATTTTTTTAGGATTGGTAGATTCTATGGCATTGTTAAAATATGCTTTTCCATCAGTTGAAACAAAACGGTCTTTAATTTAATAAAAAAACCATGCTTTATGGCTTAATAAAGGTTGCATTTGTTTCATCACTTTGTGGAATTAATTTTATACTTCATGAAATTATGGTACTTTATTCTTCTAAAAAGTTATATAAATATACTAGTAACCAAATTGTTATTCCAGTTTTCACCTTTAAGCTTCTTACTTGATTCTCTGACAATCCTACATTTGGCTGATGAACATTACATAAAATCGAATAACAGTCACAAACATATTGAATTTCACTTTTTGTAAATTCTTCTAAAGTTCCGAATTCAAATTTAGATATGAAATATTTAATTTTCTCTTCTCTTTTAATTTTTATAAACTCAATTTTCTTTTTTCCAGCATGAAACTTTTTGAAATTATTTTTAAACATATCCGAGTTTTTCAACTCTTCAATTGGCGCAAGTTTTTCGTCGATTAAATATTCTAAAATAGTTCGCAAAGAAATTAAGCATTGTCTTAATTTATCTGGGTTATTCGCAGATTCGAGAACTTGTGTAGCTCCTACCCATAGATTTTGAAGATTATGATTTTCTAAATATGGAATTAAATTATTATTAAGAATTTCTTCTTTTTCTTTAATATCTTTATCTGTTAAATCAGATATTAAAGATTCTTTTAGTTCTACTGCTGATGTTAAATTTAAAATTTCTAAGTTACTTATGAATGCAAATTGGAGTTCAGGATTATTTTTTAGTTTTTCTCCTATATTTCCAATTTGTTTTAGCTTTTCAAGTAATTCGTTGTTAAATAACCCGTCAAAACTCGGTATATCAATTTTAGGTAAATTAAAACTTGGGAATTTTGGAAAATCGAATGTAGGAATAACGGGTGTTAATCGATTTTGCATTTCAATAATTTTATTAGTACTTTCATGAAGCGGATTTAAGGAATAGGCGAGTTTAGATAACTGATTCCATTTCGTACTCTCTTCAATAATCTTCTGCATTTTTTCAAAATTATTTTCCATTTTTTTTAATTTTATATTACATACAAATTTTATATGCAAGTAGGCATAGCTGCCAAATTTAATAGATATGCATATTTTTTTCTTTCCGTAAATGTTATAATATCCAAAATTAAATTTTTAATACGCAATCTATTTGCGCATGTAATTATTTTTTAACAACCATATTTTTTATTTCCTCATTTGTATGATTATCAAGTATTTTAGCATATCGGTAAAATGTTGCTCTTGTTAATCCAAGTGGCTTATAAATCTCATCTGGAGCTTTCGCAGGATCTCTATAAACCGATCGCATAATTAAAAGTTTTGAAATTTTTTCTTGTGTATATCCTTTTGGTCTACCTCCTGTTCTACCTCTTGCCCTTGCAGATTGTAAACCTGCATTTGTTCTTTCTCTTATTAGCTCTCTTTCATACTCAGCTAGAGAAGCCATTAAATTTAAGAATAGTCGCCCATTAATAGTTGAAGTATCTACGCCATCCAGAAGACCTTTTATTATAATTCCTTTATCACTCAAACTTAAGACAAGATCAATAATGTTTTTTAAGCTTCGACCTAATCGGTCAAGCCGCCAAACATACAGTTCGTCACCTTCTCTAAACTGTTCAATCATTTTATCAAGTTCCGGGCGATTTTTTGTTGCACCAGAAATTTTCTCTTTGTAAATTTTCTCACAACCTGCTTTTTCCAGAGCTTCAATTTGTAAATCCAAGTTTTGGTCTTTGGTTGAAACCCGGGCATATCCTATTTTCATATTTTTTTACATTAAACTCATACCTTGTAAATTTATGAAACTTTGTTTAATGATACGAGATTTTGAGAAAGTTAATTGAAAAAATAAGATTTTAAAACAAATACATTTTAAAATCTCAAAATACCACGGTTTTAATATTTACATTTTTACCCAACCATTTATTTTCTTTTTTATCGATGAATACATAGGTACTATCATCAGTTACTTTTTGATGTATTATAATATTGGTTTTTAATGTTTTATTCCAAAATTTCACATCCTGCGCATTGAAAAAAGGACTTATCAAAATAAGAGAAAGTACTATTATTACTTTATCTTTTTTAATGAGATCAATAACATAGGAAATAGAGTTTACCATTAGAAAATATATTATTTTGATTCTATTCTTGAATGAACATATCTGGGAATCTTTTTAAGGTCTTTTTTTTGAGTTTTCATTAAAGAGAGATATTCCTTATAGTTGTTTATTGCCTTATCTTTTTCACCTATATTCCAATAGTTGTCTGCAAGGTTAAGATAAGCAACGGTTCTATCAGGGAATTTGGTAATAATCTGTTTCAAAAGCTCAATAGCGGCCTTCTGATTTCCATTTTTGGAAAGAGCAAATGCTATATTATTGTAATCATCCAGATTGCGTTGAGATAAAGTAAATTTCTTTTTAAAATCCAGTAATACTGCTTCATTAAAACGATTGGCAAGCAAAGGATAACCAGATAAATCTGTATAAAGCTTTTTAAGGTCTTTATAAGGTTTGAGTATTCCCTGATCATCAAAAAATGTTAGCGATTTAAATCCTTTAGAATCAATTTCCAGCTTGTCTGAATCTATATCTTTAACAGGGAGGTTAATACTTTTTGTCAGAATCTTAAAATTCTGATCTTCGCATTCCTGGCAGGGATTATAGAAGTTGATATTTTTTATACACCATTCTTTTTTATAGAAAACATTTATAGTTCCGTATAATCCGCGGTCTCCACCGTAATATATTGTGAGTTCTGAGGGATTTGTGTAGCCAAGACTTGTATTACCAAGGGCTATAATCTCCGGTAATTCGAAACTTCCTGACTTTTTATTTCCGAAATGAACCGTTACCAGACCATTTTCCAATACAACCTCATCCTGTAGGTTATCATTATCCAAATCATAATAATTGGACTGAGCTGATACAAAGCTCAAAAAAAACAAGCAGATTATATTCAGGACTTTCATTTAATTCTTTATTTTAAGACCAGACAATTAAAAAATAATTTTACCATCATTAACCCATCTATTTTGTTTATTCCAGCTTCCTCCACAATCTCCTTGTAGTTCAGTCACCACTTTTCTTTTCGTAATGTCAACAATTACACATAAATAATTCTCATGTAAAGTTTTATTTACACCATCATCTACATATCCTTTTGATATATAATCCAGTACAATGTATTTTTTATTAGGAGACATGCTTAAGATCTGGCCGCCTGAATAATTCTCGTTATCATATCCTTGTATTTTATATTTCTTGCCACCTTTTAAAATAAAAGGCTTTTTATACAGTTTAAATTCTTCGTTATACTCACTAAAACTTAGCTTACAACTTTTCACTAAAGGAATGAGTGGTAACTTATTTTTCGTTTGAGCCAAAATAGTAGTGGTAAATAACAATAAAAATATAATAATAGCTTTTCTCATAATTTTGATTTTAATTTTGTGTATCTATCACTTGCAGAAGTCATTGTATAAGGTTTTCTCCCACGAAGTGGACCATAAATCTCTAAAATATCCTTTTCGTAAGTTGCATGATTTTCTTTCCAATCTTCAGGGTCTTTTGATACCTTTTTATTGGCAGCGAAAAATTGATTAAGGGCATCTCTAAAACAATTTGAAACATGTCCTGGTCTATTCACATCATGATCCAATACCGTAGCTTTTCCAAGCTTTGATTTTACAAAATCCTTGATGCTGTTTGTATATCCTGTAGGTTTTTTATTAATAGCACTATGTAATCTTTTAATAAAGTCGACAATTTGCTTTCCTTGAAAATCTGCATCTTTACAAGCATTAATAAAAGGCTCTATAGGTGCACAAACTACATTCTTCTTATTTGTTTTCGCGTCAAACCCTTTTCTGATCAAAGTTTTTAAAGCACTTCCTGTCGTATCATTATAATATGCTTGATATTTCTTAATAACTTTTTTATTTTTTTGAGGAATTTCTATTTCTTTTACTTTCCAACCACAATTCTCAAAAAGCTCTTTAAATTTATCCGGGTAATCCTGTTTAAATTCCCACATTTGTATAGGCAACTCTCCATATCCATCCGTAGTTAATGTTTTCTGCATTGCTCCGACAGTTAAAGCTTCACTGTCATAAGATTGTATAGCATCCATATTTCCTTCGTTCTCTGACATTGCCAAAATAATTTCTTTTTCCTCTACACTTACCTTTCCGGAAGAAACGATTGTGCTCCAATTCTTATAAGACCCCAATTTTAAGGAACCACTATACAACGGACCATAAGCCGATCCATATTTTACGCAAGTAACATCCTTTCTATACTGAATTCCACATGTTTGTTTTTCTTTCTGTTCCGGCACCGGTGCTCCTTTAGCTTCAATGCTTTCCGGCTGATGAATTTGTCCGCTGTCTGTAATTTTAATATCAACTTTTCCATATTTGCAGGGGATCGTACTTTGCTGTAATAGGACAAGCTGCTCCTGCGACTGGTAAGTTCCTACTCCTTTCCATTCTCCTACATTCATTACCGTGGCACAAGGGAGTTTAGCATAAGGGCTTTTAAGGCAGTTCCCTGTAAAAACCAGGCTTTTAGGGCCTTTTTCCTTTACGGTGGCGGTTTTCTTTTCCTGTATGGTAGGCGTATTATAGTTCACCACCATTATTCCCTTGGGATTGGTGCATTGTGTACACTCCAAGGTAGCTGTATCTATAACCACTTTCAAACCGGCTTCAGCCTTTTCTTTTCTTTCGTCTTCAGCACGTTTATCATCCATCTTCTGCCTGTTATCAGCTTTCATCTGGTCATTGTCCTGCGTTGTACCTGGATTCTGAGTTGCCGGATCCACAGCATCTCCATCGTTATCTAACCTACCCATAATAATGAATGTTTTAAATGGAAATTGTCTTTTTTTATTTCTATAAATCCTTCTTCAAACTGATCTCCCTTGCATACAAATAATCCTCCGAAGTCATTAATATTTGTTTGTTCCAGATTTTCAGCGGAGATTTTTAAAATTATTTTATCACCGTCTTTTATAGGTGTCATAATCTCTGTAAATCCATCGGAAGACTCTCGTTTTCTCTTGGTATCAAATGATTCTAATAAGCCGTTGAAAAGCAGTCCAAACATGGTATAGCTTCCCAAAAAGTCGATCAGCTTTGTTTCATCTTCCAATAAATCACTGATCTGACTGAAATAACGGTCTACAGCTTCTCCTTTATGTGTTTCAGACAAATCTGCCTGAATCTTACCCCATCTTACTCTTAAAAAAAGTAAATTATCTACCGAAGTAATATTTCCCTCTGCATCTACCTTACATTCTATTTCATCAAATAAATAACTGATCTTTTTTAAAAACTTATCCATTGTACCCTCTTCCTCAGAAAAAATAAAATCAGTAACTAAAATCTGAAAGTCATGTTCCTCCTTTACTTTTCCATAATAATAAACCTCAACTTCCCTTGCATAGCTTTTCTTAATGGAATAAAATGGATTTTTCTGTTCTGTGACAATGGTTTCCAACCGAAATATTTTCTGATGAAGATTCTGCAATATATTTGACATCTTTCTTAATATACCTTTCTTTTGTAATCACTATTCGGATCCATTCCCATCCAGTCTCTGTTAGCTGACCAGTGAAGATATCCGTTTCTCAGCGTTCTTAATAAATCCTGCCATTTGTCTACATGAATGTTCACTGCAGGGATATTCGTAATTTTTTCTCCGTTCTCAATGGTAGTTGTAGGATGCTGAACAGGTTCATTGGCGGCTATTCTTTCTTTTTCTTTTTTAAGTTCTTCATCACTGACGAATGTCCATGGTTCTCCACCGTCAAAAACATATTGTTTCAATCTGTTTTTTGCCGCAACCAAATTGTCATCGTCTGTTATAGAATAACTGCTTTCTGTTTGTGAAACCATTTGATGATCATATATTTCTTTTCCATGCTTTTCCATAAAATGAAGTGGAATATAGCTATACTCTTTTCTCAGAAATCTCACCCCTCTGATTTTGCGGTATGCGCTCCCAAACGTTAAAATATTAAGGGCCGTATTATTGATCGTAATCTGAGGATCTTTGAACCAATGTTCATCAATCAACTGCTGTCTGCGATTTTGTAATGCCCAAAGTGGTTTATGGTTGGAGGTTTCTATTTCGTCTACGGTTTCTGTTCCGTTTTCGTAAGCTCCTCCAATGTCACAGTGAACACCCGGAAATTCTTTTTCAATAACATGAGGATTATCTTTTGGCTCTTTTACTCCTTTTGCTGTAAATGTTGTGAGTGAAAAATTCTCACGATGCTCGTTTTCTGCAGTAAAGTGAACTGCTTTACGGAATGGACCGGGATTTCGTAACTGTAATTGTTCCACATCATCCGCAAAGTTAAATTGAGAGCCTATGGAAGCATGCAGTATTCCTCTATACCCCACCCTTTCCATTGTACCCATATCGCCAAATTCTTCATAGGAGGAAACAGTATCGTATACGCCTATGAAACGAACTTCCAGATCCAAATCATCCAACTGCTTAACGGATATTATCTTTTTGCTTAAAAGATAATATCCTAAAAAACCGAATTTTGGAAGTTTTCCGTCTACAAGATATTTTGGATCTACTTCTGTTTTATCTTTATCCAGCCAGATATCTTGATATTCTGCTACCAATGCATCATTTCCGTAGGATCCACTTTCTCTGTATCCAACTACTTTTCTTGATTTTTTAATATCAATATCCTGTGTTCTTTTGTTTCCATTAATCTCGTATGCGAAGTTTCTTGCAGCGGCAGCACCACGGCTGAAACCAAATGTATCTATTATGATTCTTGTTAATTTCTTCTTAGTATTTACTTCCAGCAAAAGGTCTTTAATTCTATCCGCAACCATCTCACAGCCAATTCTTACCTTGCCTCTTACTCCTGATTTACCGGATCCATATTGAAATCCGTCATCCACATCTCTATTATTATTCAGGGTACCGATTCCTTCTACATAGACTCCGTATTTTTTCTGCTCACAGCTTTTGTACATACGGGCTACATTGGTATGATCATTACTAAAGCTATTATCTACGCCCTGACTATCCAGCCATCCTCTGTGACTAGACCTTAGATACTGAGCATATTCGGAATTATCTTTATCATCCAAATTTTCAAATTCTTCTTCCTGCTTTTCTCTTGTGGCTTTTATGGCTTTTTCTTTGGCCTGGATTACTTCTACAGAGTCTGTACTTTCTATTTTATTCTTTCCATCTCTGTAGCTCTCTCGTAGTTCTGTATTCTTTAGATTATTTAAAGTACCATCGAAAAATACTCCTATTTCCAAATGGAATTCATCTATAGGGGGTTCTGCATTACCTGTGTTATATACAAAAGTCTTTCCCATATTATTTGTTTTAAAAAACCTCTATTTTGTCTGCTTTTATGAATGCTTCTTTACCATTTTCGCCTTTCAGTTTTATGGTAAAATAGCTATTGGCTTCGTTTACTTTTACAATGATATCTGCCTTGGTTGAATTGGGATTATCACCAAATACAGTTTTAAATGCTTCAAAGCTTGATTTCTCATTTAGATCACAATTGGCTCCGTAGTCTTTGCCGTCAGCACCTATAAAATCAAACACAATTCTTCTTGGTATTGCCCTTGGTTCGTTTTCGGCTACTGGTGTTTTAGCTGTATCAAGCTGCTCTATTTCTCCATTAACTGTTGATAATTTTACGTTGGCCAAAGGATTTAATTTAGCTTTTTCCGGAAGTTCAAAAACAGGTTTCCAGCTGTATCGTATTCTATAGGTATCCCACAGCCCAAACGGAATTGGTTTCCCCTTATTTTCTTCTCTCACTTTTGCCGGAATAATCTGTTCTCGGGTATGAACCATATCCAGATAATCCTTTCTCCAAAAACGATTCTGATGGCTGTCTAATTTTGCAATTTCTGATTCGGGGATATTTACTTTCTTTGCCTGGTATCTTCCTATTTCTTTTTGATCTCCAATTCCACTTACCCAAACAACTACCACTCCACCCGGAGCTAGCCCTACACAGACTGTTTTATAGGTCATATGTTCAATATCGCCACTCCCGTTGGTTACTTTTATATCATATCCTTTTTTAAAATACTCTCTTATCTTATTGGTATCAATGGCTGTATCAATGAGATAGAACTGGTTTTCCATATAGGACATCCAGATAAAATCGAGACGGGTCGGAAGACTTTTAAACCCTTTTGACATTCCATTGTTAACGCTTCCCCAGATATCATTTCCAGGAATCATTCCATCATCTAAACTTACCCATTCTCCCCCTTCACAGTCTATCCCTCCTTTATATACTTCCATCGGATATCCCAAAGATGCAGATCTCCCTTCAAACCATTCGTATTTTGTCATTGCTTCCGTTTTTTTCTGGTCTTTTTTTTCCTGACACGAGATCTGAGTAAAGAACAAAAAGCCTAGTAAATATTTTATTATTTTATTCATTATGAATGCATTGCAACTATTAATTTAAAATAATATACAATTAATTTTTTTCTGTTTATATTATCCCTTATTTACCTTGGCATCTATTTTACCGAGCATTTTGGCAACACCAGAGCTTTGTAATAGGATATCTCCATTTTTAGCTTTATGAGTGGTGGTAGACGTAGTTTCTTTTAAGTCACCCGTTATATTGACTGTTTTATTTTCGTTAACGGTCTGCTTATAATTTTTGGACATGAACTTATGATTGTTGGTGATGCTAACTGCATTGTCATTTCCCACACTTGTTCTCATATTATTTCCAACGTTGATATCAAGATTTTCCCCAACATTGAAAGTCATATTTTTAGGAGATGTCACCGTAATATTTCCTTTTCCATCCATAAAATAATTATTGCCGCTTGGGTCGATAATGGTTACACTTCCCTCTGCGTCATTCATTAAAACTCGAATTCCACTTCTGGTCTGTATGGATTTTAAATGATTGTCCACTCCGCCTCCAAGGGCTGTTCCGCCATGAAACATTCCTCCCATTACAAAAGGGCGATCCGGATGATTGTGTACAAAGCCTACCATCACCTGATCCCCAACCTCGGGTATGGCTACATATCCTCTGTTTTGAGTAATCTGATCTGTCCCTCCCGCATCGGGAGACATCATTCTAATGAAATTAGTAGTATCATGCAGTTGCCAGTCGAATCTTACCGTAATCCGGCCCTGTCCAAGCGGATCTGCGTTGGATATTACCGTTGCAATCTGTGGTTCTGCAATGGGAACAATAAAATCGGGGGTTGGAATATATCCTGTATCTGAGGCAATAGCTTCAAATCTACCTTTATAACGTCCTAAAGCATCCACTTCATGAATCACCTCTGTCATCATAAGCTTGGTAAAATAAGAGGTTTTATTACTATCAGTTTGTCGCATGTTGATATCCGCAACACATCCTGGATATAAAAAAGGAATCGTTGTACCGCCGGAAACGGTAAATACATCCACAGCTTTACTTCCTGCTGTACTGGTTTGGGAAATCACCACATCCATATCCGTTGCTGCCTTTATTGGAGCAACTTGCAATGATGGAGTCTTGAATATTTTATCGTTGTTCTTATACGCTGTTTTTGCAAGATTTCCTACATGCTTAATAGGCGTTTCTCCGGAGGTAAGCTTGGCATTGGAACTGCTGTTATATCCGTAAAATTTGGGTTTAATATGAACTGCTTTCAATTCAACATTGATATCAGAAACATTACTTCCGTAAATCAGTTCCAGTGCTTTATCCTGAGGCGGCATATTTCCGAAGTGCAGAACTTCGCCGTCATAATAAAACTGTTCGCCATAAGCTTCTGCCATTCTGCAGAGATAATTGTAATGAGTTTCGTTATATTGAGAACTGTAAAGGATTTGAGAAGATGCCTTAGCATTGATTTTCACATCAAACTTGCTTCCTTCAATTCCTTGCTTAATAACATTCGTGGCAATGATTCCCATATTAACGGGCTGATCTCCCCCAAAACTTTGGGTATGAGGAGCTGCATCCAATAATATTGTAGGGCTATATCCTTTCAGGACAATGTTTCCAAGGCTGTGATTTTCCTGACTGAAACCAACTTTTGTAATGACTCCTACAAAGGTTCTTTCCGGGCTTCCTTCTACATCCTTATATTTGAAAACTACCGTTAAACGTTTTCCCAGAAACTGCTGAGCCTCTTCTAAATCATGGTTTTGTACTCCATCTAAGGTATCATGTGCTAATGTAAGTTCAAAATTATGGTGTTTTTTCACACTTTGCTCCAGACGAAAATGCTTAAAATGCTTAATCATCTTGCCTTCAATCACAATATCCAGCTTCACCACACGGTTGATTCCAGGAATATGATTCTCCGAAATCTTTTCGGAATTCGAGGTATTATTATTCATATTATGTAAAGTGTTTTGGCGGGTTATTATTTTTCGAAAAAAAATTCTAAAAACAAATAACCTTTATATAAAATTATAAATTTATCACAACATAAAACCTATTTCTACTAATTTAATCTTTAAAATCATAATAATTTCACGAGAAAATTCATCCGAACATTCAATATCCTGACAAAAACAATTTGAGACGAAAAAACAGAATAATATTCTTCATCTCGGAATACCATTCTGTCTTATGTTGATTTAATTGTAAGAAATCAGATTCTTATGCTGAAGGCCATGCTCCGTCATAAGCAGAGTTTCCTAGGTCAATTTGCTCAGCACTTATAACAAAGCTGATGTACATACTGTTGTCGTCCACTGCATCAAAGTCTACTTCATGCTGGATTACATAACCGTTTTGCCATTTCAATGTAGTTAATGTTCCTTCCTCGTGAGATTTGTTGAATGTTACTTCACCCACTGTAGGCTTGTACTTTCCGTTAAGAAGGCTTTCCAAAATATCAGATTTTTCTGTAGCTTCTACGGTGATTTTGATAAGAGCGTTGGAAGGATCAGATGCTACACGTCCTGAAACGTCTGTAGCTCTTGATACGCTGTAATTAAGCTTTAATAATTTTTGTCCTTCTCCGTTGTTGAATTTTAAAATTCCTCTTGAATTTCTTTCTGCCATGATCGTAAATTTTAATCGTTAATATTTTGTGATTGGGTTGATTTGTTGTTTTCTATATCACCAAAGATAGAAGTAAATGCACTATCAAAATAACATCCGATTGAAAATTTGAAAAAGTGTCGTATTTCTACTACTAACACTTGTTAGGTTGAATAACATCTGTAAATCAAAAGATTATATTAATAAATATTTTCAAAACAATGATAAATAGGGATATTTTAGTTGATGATTTACACCAAAAGAATTAAGATATATTTACACCAAAAAAACGGCCAACCAATGCTGTAATTCCCATGGCTACAGTTCCCCAAAAACAAATCCTCAAAACAGCAACTTTAATCCCTGCGCCTCCGGTCTTGGCTGAAATTGCACCCAAAAGCATCAAAAAGATGATGGAAAATCCATACTGAAAGTAGACCATCTGTTCAATGGGAGCCAAAAGAGAAACCATAAACGGTAATAAAGCACCCACTGCAAATGATCCAAATGAAGCCATAGCAGCTTGTAAGGGTTTTGCCTGAGTAATTTCATTGATACCCAATTCATCTCGGGCGTGAGCTTCCAATGCATTCTGCTCCGTAAGTTCAGTGGCCACCAGCATTGCTGTTTCCTTCGTACACCCTCTTTTCTCATAAACTCGGGCAAGTTCCCGCAGCTCTATTTCCGGCATTTCTTCCAGTTCTCTTTTTTCACGCATTAAATCAGCCTTTTCCGTATCTTCCTGTGAACTGACGGAAACATATTCACCGGCAGCCATAGACATTGCTCCGGCAATCATTCCGGCTAAGGCGGCAAGAATAATGATATGACGGTCGGGTTGTGCTGCAGCTACCCCAATTACAATACTGGTTGTTGATAATAGTCCGTCATTGGCGCCCAATACTGCTGCTCGAAGCCAACCTACTCTATTTACATAATGTTTTTCAAGTTGATGATGCATATAAGAATATTTTTGTGATTGATTGTTGATGAATAGAAGTAAGTAAATTGAGTTAAAAAACATCTCATTTTTTCATCCTAAACTCAGGTTAAAGTTATAAAATGTTTCTTCAAGAATCATTTTAAATTATATGGTATACCAAACTAATCCCATCAAAACATATTGGATAGAAAACAGGGAAAATACTATTTTAAGATGTTATGAAACAGGTCGCAAGGTTTCAAAAACCTCTCTATCTTAATCAACAGTTCCTATTTTCTTATATTTGCACTCGTAAATCCAACAACACTATCAATGAATTTATTATACATCGACTGGAACGTCAATCCTGAAATTTTTAATATTTTAGGAATTCCTGTAAAATACTATGGTCTATTATTTCTTGCAGGTTTGGTTCTGTGCTTTAATATTTTGAAAAGTATTTATAAAAAAGAAAACTTAAGCATGCAGGCCCATGAATCCTTATTCTCCTATGCTCTTATCGGGATTTTAGTCGGAGCCAGATTGGGGCACTGTATCTTTTATGATTTTGATTATTACTCCCAGCATATCCTTGAAATTTTCCTGCCTATTCAGAAAGGACCGGACGGGGTATATCATTTTGTTGGATTTGCAGGATTAGCCAGCCATGGTGGTGGTATCGGACTGGTAATAATGCTCTTATTATATTCCAGAAAATTCTCTATCCCGTTTATGAAAGTTCTGGATGCCATAGCCATTGTACTTCCATTAGGAGGGGTTTTTATCAGGCTGGCCAATCTTATGAACTCTGAGATTATTGGTACGCCTACCAATGTGCCATGGGCTTTTATCTTCCGACAGGTAGATGATCTTCCAAGGCATCCGGCACAGCTTTATGAAGCAATCTCTTATTTTGTAATTTTCCTTTTAATTTATTTCATTTACAAGAAAGATATATTCAAGATCGGGAAAGGATTCTATTTTGGGATCAGTATTCTTTTAATCTTTATCATGAGAATTCTGATTGAATTCATCAAGGTAGATCAGGTTGAATTTGAACATGGAATGAGCATGAACATGGGACAGCTTCTAAGTATTCCATTTGTTCTTCTAGGTTTATTTTTTATTGGAAAAAGTATACTGGAAAAGTCCAAAATGAAAACTTCATAATCTTTAGTTACAACTAAAAATACCCCGCTGAAAATGATTTTCAGTGGGGTGTTTTTTTTAACTTTAATTTAAATTATCTGGTTGTATACCCTCCGTTGGCAAAAATAGTCTGCCCTGTGATCCACCAGCCCTCAGTTACCAAGAACTCTACCAATGGAGCAATATCTTTAATATCGGTAAGTCCTCCTAACGCTGATGCTGACTTATGATAGGCTACCGCGTCATCAGTTTCCTGCCCATAGAAAAAAGGAGTATCCATTGGGCCTGGAGCAACTGCTGTTACAGAAATCCCCCTTGCTCCAAATTCTTTAGAAGCTGCTCTGGTAAAATGTTCCACAGGTGCCTTTGCTCCTGCATAGGTAGAATACAACCCTGTATAAGCGGCCAATAATGAAGTAACGATCGTACAGATCTTCCCATGATCGTTCAGTTTTTTACCGGCTTCCTGTAAAAAGAAATAGGCAGATTTTGAATTTACATTGAACATGGTATCATATTCTTCTTCTGTAGTTTCTGAGAATGGTTTTTTCAATACCATTCCTACTGTATTAATGGCAATATCTACTCCTCCAAAACGAGAAATTGTTTCATCAAAAAATTGAGTAATATTGTCTACTTTGGTCAGGTCTCCCTGGAACAGGAATGCTTCAGCTCCCAATGCCTGAACTTCTGCCAGTGTTTTCTCGCTTTCAGCTCTGGAGCTTTCACTATTGTAATGTATGGCCAGTTTCGCACCTTTTGCAGCAAAATCTTTGCTCAATAATCCGCCTAAGTTTTTACCACCTCCGGCTATTAAAACAACTTTTCCATTTAGATCTTGTGTTGACATTATTTTTATATTTTAAATGTTATTAAGGCAAAGATGGATAATAAAAATCGTCTCAACATGGTGAATTTTTCGGGAGTTATCTTAAAATTTAATGTCTTCCATAGTTAGAGTTAAAAAATTAAGTAAAAAAATATTCAATTTTATACAAACAACTATTTTTCAATACAACACTATTTACCAGACAGATACAGACAGACCGTTCCTTTTCCTGTTAAACACGTGGTTTCTTTTTCTAACTTAAGTGAATTTTAGGCATAACATTTGATGCTCTCCCACCCGTATTAACACACACCACTTCAATTTTAATATATTTTTTTAATCCTCAGCTCCCTGAGGATTTTTTATCTCCTCTTTATTGGGGTATATTCACGGCTATATTCCTACAGCAGCCTATTTTAGCGAAATTCTGTCAAATCCATTTCTGATAATCAATCATTTAAAACTGTATTATTCGTTTTATTGTTGTATATTTGTACATTAATAACCAAGTCAATACTTTGTTTTCTGTAACGACCGGAATATATTTTATTCAGTCTTTGCTTTTTGAGCAGTCCTATTTTTAACATCTTATTCTTCTACCAAGAACAATACTTGTCGGAATTTTACAGCTCTGTATGATTGGAAATCCCAGGACAGAAAACATGAGTGGACTTTAAGGTCTAAAGCAGACCAGTGTGAACATTACAATTTATAGAAACTAAATACTAAAAATAATTTATGGCAGATTCTTTTTCTAAAAAGGAAAATTTCAAGAAAAAAATTCAAAAGCAAAAAGAAAAAGCGCTAAGACGCGAAGATCGTAAGACGAACAACAACAAAGGAAAGGATATGGAGGATGTATTCATGTATGTGGATGAATTCGGAAGACTAACCTCTACTCCACCTGAACAGAGACAGGAAGTAAACCTTGATGAAATTCAACTGGGTGCAGCTCCGATTATTGAGGAGGATCCAAGAAAATTAGGAATCATTACTTTCCACAGTGAGAAAGGATATGGTTTCATTACTGAGGACAGCACTAAAGAGAATATCTTCTTCCATAATAACAACTGTACAGAACTTGTGAAAAAAGGAAACAGAGTATCTTTTGAAAAAGAGAAGTCTCCTAAAGGGTTTTCAGCTGTTAACATTCAGATTGTGAAATAATACTTATCCATAAAACGATCTGTTTGATACAGACACGTTTGAACAATACAGAAAGAGACTGTCCTAAAAAGACAGTCTCTTTTTTATTTTCACAAAAATCAACCTCAGTTCTGAACGCTATTCCCCAAACAGTAAGTTTAATTTTATAGGTTTTGGTTAAAAATCAAAAGAAGCTGCCTCGCTTTGAGACAGCCTCTTTCTTCATCGTAAAAAATAAAAATGGTCGGTTTACAAAACCGAAAAATTATTGTTTTTTTTAATCATTAGGAGAGTAAAGTAATTAAGGTTATTCTTGAGAACCTTAAAAACCATTCAACTCAATGATCACATTTACTCCAGTTTTCCACCCAGAGCCTTAAATAGCAGAACATTATTTCTGGTATTCTGATGCTGGAACTGCAACAGATCAAGTTCAGCAATCAGCTTACTTTTCTGAGAATTGATAAGTTCAAAATAATTGGCATACCCTGTCAGGTACAAATCATTGGAAACCTCAACACCACGGTCAAGAAAACCAACCTCTTCTGATTTTAATTTTAAAACACGTTCGTAAATCTTGGTCTGTTTCAAAATAGACTGAAGTTCATTGAATGCAGTAGTAATACTCTTTTGATAATTTAAAAAAGCAATCTCCTGCTCCTTACTGGCTACTTTAAATTCGTATTTCAATTGTCCTTTATTGAAAACAGGAACCATCAGACCTCCCAGCAACTGCCCAGCCAGTGAACTTGGTTTAAAAAGGGTTTCCACAGAAAAGGAATTCATTCCAATACCTACTCCGAGATCAAGTTTTGGGTAAAAAGCAGCTCTTGCAGCCTTTGCATCAGCCTGAGAAGCCTCCAATACATAATAATTCGCTGCAACATCCGGTCTTGAGTGAATTACAGCTTCTACATTAATGGTTTTATTTAAAATATCCATATTGGTAGGCATCAGTACTTTTCCTCGCTTTACGTCTCCTCCATAACTTCCCGTTAAGGTGGTAATGGCCTGTTCAACAGTAACAATCTCTACTTTGATGTGTTCAATTTCTGCAAGCCAGTTGTTATTTTGTGCTTTAAACTGCTGAACGGCAAGTTCTGTAGCTTTACCAACTTCACGCTGCGCTAAAACAATTTCAAAGGCTCTTTGCTGAAGGTTATAATTCTTTTGGTAAATAGCCAGACGATTATCCAGAGCTACCAATTGATAATACAGATTGGCAATATCAGTGAAAAGCTCTACCTGAAGCAATCGCAACCCTTCTGTGGAAGCCAGATATTTCTTCTGAGCAGCGATTTTTTTATTCTTCAGCTTTCCCCAGGCATCAATTTCCCAACTGCTTCGTGCTCCCAGCCAATAATTAGGCGTAAAATCACGGTTGATTTTCTGATCCTCTGTTATATTAGGCGAAAGATTGGTATCGTAATTACCAACTCCCTCCATCGTATATTTTCCATATCGGTTTCCTGAAGCTTCTGCTCCTACTTCAAGGGACGGCAAAAGATCCATCTTTGATCTTTGTAAAAAACTGTTTGCAATTTCTACCCTTTGCTGTGCAATCTGAAAATCAGGATTGGCCAGTACTACTTTATCAAAAAGCTCCAAAAGATGAGAGTCTGTAAAATAGCCTTTTAGGTTAAGTTGCTTAAACTCTTCTGAACTTACTGTTTTAGCAGGTATCTCCGGTAATTCCTGGGCCTTTTTCAGATCCGCCACCTTTGGAACAGCACATGAGACTAAGCTTAGTGCTGCAATTCCGTACAATATGCTTCTATGATTTAATCTTTTCATCTTTCTTCTTATTTTCAAGTTTTGCAAAGAATATATACAGCCCAGGAATCACTACCAATCCGAAGATTGTTCCGATTAACATTCCTCCCGCTGCTGCTGTACCAATGGAACGGTTTCCAATAGCTCCTGCTCCTGATGCAATACAGAGTGGAATAAGTCCTGCCACAAAGGCAAAAGAAGTCATCAAAATAGGTCTCAGACGTTGTCTTGCTCCTTCAATTGCTGCCGGAATAATATCAAATCCCTGCTTGTTTCTGGCAACAGCAAATTCTACAATCAGGATGGCATTTTTCGCTAAAAGTCCGATCAGCATGACCAGAGCCACCTGTGCATAAATATTATTATCCAGTCCCGCCAATACCAATGCGATATAGGAACCGAAAATTCCTGTTGGAAGACTTAACAATACAGGCAATGGAAGTAGGAAGCTTTCATATTGAGCCGCCAATAAAAGATATACAAACAACAGACAGATCAGGAATATGTAAATGGTTTGGTTTCCTGATAAGATTTCTTCCCTTGTCATACCGGACCATTCAATATCAAAACCTCTTGGCAGGGTTTCTTTAGCAATACGATCTACGGCTGCAATGGCATCACCGGAGCTGAAACCATCTGCCGGCTCACCATTGATCATGGCAGACATATACATGTTATACCTCGTTAATACTTCAGGTCCGTATACTTTTTCAATGGTAATAAATGTTGAAAACGGAACCATTTCACCTTTATCATTTTTCAGATATAAATTCAGGATACTTTCAGGGGTATCTCTGTGCTCAGGACTTGCCTGAACCATTACTTTATACATCTGACTGAAACGGATAAAGTTGGTTGCATAGTAAGAACCAAGCATCGTTTGCAGGGTGGACATGGCATTGTCTACTGAAATTCCTTTTTTCGCGGCCATATCATAATCTACATTAATCATATATTGCGGGAATGTAGCATCAAAACTGGTAAAACTGTTCTGTAATTCAGGAGCTTCATTCAGCTTCTTCACAAAATCCTTGGTGATCTTATCTGTATTTTCGATAGTTCCTCCGGTTCTGTCTAGCAAACGCAATTCAAAACCACTGGTATTTCCGAATCCGGGAACGGTGGGCGGAGCAAAGATTTCAATCTGCGCATCTGCTATCCCTTTTGTTTTTTCTGAAAGTTCTGTGATCAAGTCATTCACTGAAATGGATCTTTCTTTCCAGTCTTTAAGGTTAATCATCGCCATTCCATAGGATGAACCTGCAATTTCTGTTACAATACTGTATCCCGCAAGTGTCGTTACGTTTTCTACGCCTTTTATTTTCTTGGCAATGACTGTTACTTCATCCAATACTTTTTCTGTTCTTTCCACGGTTGCTCCCTGTGGTGTGGTAACACTCACATACACCATTCCCTGATCTTCCATGGGAATAAATCCTGTTGGCAGGAATTTACTGGTCACAAAAGTTAATCCGACAAATAAAAATAGAATACCAAATGTGACTGTAGTTCTTGTAGCAAACTTGGATAGAATTCCGACATAACCGTTTGTTAATCTATCAAAACCTGTATTAAAGCTTTGGAAGAATCGGTCTACAATGGTCTTCTTTTTATGATGATTGTGAGGTTTTAAAATAATAGCACAAAGCGCCGGAGTAAGCGTTAATGCATTCACTCCTGAGATGACAATACTGATCGCTAACGTTAATGAAAACTGGCGATAAAATACTCCTACCGGACCATCAAGGAATGCCACAGGAATAAATACAGCAGACATAACAATGGTAATTGCTACTACTGCCCCTGCAATTTCTTTTGTTGCATTAATAGTGGCATCCATCGCGTTCATCCCTTCTTCCATTTTTACGTGAACTGCCTCGACGACGACGATTGCATTATCCACCACAATTCCGATGGCAAGAACCAAGGCAAACAAGGTCAATAAGTTTACCGAGAAATCAAGCATATTCATGAAAGCAAATGTTCCCACCAATGCAACCGGAACTGCCAATACAGGAATTAACGTAGATCTCCAATCCTGAAGGAATATAAACACTACAATTCCTACCAAGATAAAGGCTTCAATAAGAGTCGTTAATACCGCACTAATGGAAGCATCAAGAAATCTGGAAACATCATAGGCCATATTATACTCCATTCCCGGTGGGAAAGAAGTACCTTTTAGCTCTTCCATCTTTGCCTTTACACTCTCAATAACTTCAGAGGCATTGGACCCCGGACGCTGCTTCATCATAATAGATGCTGAAGGTCTTCCGTCTGTTTTGGAAACCATCCCATAGTTCATTGCCCCGAATTCTACCTTGGCAATATCCTTAAGCTTTAGAATGGTTCCGTCTACATCAGATCTGATCGGAACTTCCTCGTATTGCTTAGGCTCAAAGAATTTCCCTTTATATTTGATTACATACTGAAGCTGACTGGAAGTTTTTCCTGATGTTTCACCCACCTTTCCGGGAGCTGCTGAAATATTCTGCTTTTGTAATGAAGCAATTACTTCATCAGCCGAAATACTATATGCCGCCATCTTCTGCGGATCAAGCCATATCCTCATGGAGTATTCTTTCTGCCCCATAATCTCTGCACGTCCTACTCCATCAATACGCTTTAATTCCTGAAGAACGTTGATATCGGTAAAATTGTAGATGAACTGCTCATCCTGACTCGGATCTGTACTCGTGATATTAAGATACATCAGCATACTGTTCACCTCTTTTTCAGTGGTTACCCCTGCACGGATTACTTCTTCAGGAAGTTCATCAAGGATGGTTGTTACCCTGTTCTGAACGTTTACGGCTGCTACATCAGGATCTGTTCCTACTTCAAAGAAAACCTGAATTAAGGTAAGCCCGTCATTAGAAGTTACCGTCGACATATACGTCATTCCCGGAACTCCGTTGATGGCACGCTCCAATGGAAGTGCAACGGCATTCGCTGATACTTCGGCATTTGCTCCTGTATATTTTGCCGTTACCGTTACTGAAGGGGGTACAATATCCGGGAATTGTGTAATCGGCATCTTTAAAAGTGCCATGATTCCCAGTAGTACAAATAATATGGAAATAACCAACGAAAGAACCTTTCGTCTTATAAACATTTCTACCATAGTAAATTGATTTAAAGATTATGAAAGGTTAATACTTCTTTTTGATTTTGATAATATCTCCATCCTTTAAAGACTGAGTCCCTTCATAAATGATTAAATCACCTCTTTTAAGACCACTTTCCACCATATAGGAATCTCTTAACGTAGCTCCGATCCTGATGTTGGTCATTTTCACTTTATTCTGCTTATCTACTACAAAAACATAGGTTTTATCCTGAATAGAGAAAGTAGATTTTTGCGGAATAAGAATGGCATTATCCTGATTTTCTGAAATAATCAATTTTCCGGAAGTACCGTGCTTAATCAAGCGGTCAGGGTTCGGGAAAAGTACTTTATATCGAATGGAACCTGTAGTTCTGTCGATTTCTCCCTCAGCCGTCTTTAAAGCTCCGTTAAACTGATAATTAACGCCATTGGGCAAGGTAAGTTCAATTTTTTGGTGACTTCCAATCTTATCATTGGCTAAAAGCTCAAAGTACAGGTTTTCCGGAATTGAAAAGTAGGCGTAAACCTCATTAAGCTGGGATAGCGTTGTTAATAGCGTTCCATTTTCTACCAAACTTCCGTCTTTAAGAGGAATAACGTCAATAACTCCGTCAAAAGGTGCTGTGATCTTGGTAAAGTTTATTTTTTGAAGTACAGTTCTTTTTTCAGCATCCGCAAAGGCATGTTTAGCTTTCGCTGATGAAAGCTTGGCTTTTACCATTTCCAATTCATTATTGGCTACAAACTTTTTAGCATGTAAGCTTTGAATCTGCTTCAGTTCCACTTCTACAATGCGAACATCTGCTTCGGCCTGTTTTAAGCTGGCATTTGCTTTCAAAAGTTCCATCTGCAATTCAGCATCATTAATCTTAAATAAAGGCTGTCCCTGATGTACAAATTGCCCCTCATTTACATAAATATGCTGTATAATTCCTCCAATTCTTGAACGCATTTCTACGTTTTTCTTGGCCTGGATATCCGTTACAAACTGGTTGCTTACTAAGGTATCTTTTTCCTTGATTTCCAGAACGGGAACTTCTTTTTCTTTCTCGTTGTTTTTTTTCTTGTCTTTACTGCATGACACAGCGAATAATATTGCAAAACTGCAAATTATTACGTTTTTAAAATACATTCTTAAATGTTTAGGTTATAAAATCTTCGTTAAAATAAATTGAAATTCAATACCTTAAACTAGTACAACTGGAGGAGATGGAGAAAGGATTTTACTCCACAGATAATAGAAACCGCAATATTAGGGAGTGTAATTTTTGGAGCAATTTTCAGAATGGCCGAAAAATCACCAACTGCCTGATCATCCTTACGGGGAGAGTGTTTTACAATTTTGGAAGCAGCAGGCAATGCATGCGTGTTCATATCTGCTTCTTCGTAGATATCCAGCAAATGGATATTACTTACATGCGGTAGATGAGGAATATTCTGCAATGAATTTTCTACCCAATTCGAATTGAAAAGGGTAAAAACCAATATAATATAGAAGTAGATAAATGACCTCAGACCTGCCATGTCAATCAGAACACAATTAGTTTTTTAGTAAAAACGATAGTTCTGCAAAAGTAGGGATTTTTTAATGGAATTCCTGTGTTTAAAATGTTAAAAAAACTTAAACAATGTGGATTAAACCACAAAAGTTACACAGTATTTGACGGTTCTCTCGTCGTGTTAAAATAATCTGCTCAGTACCCGAAAACGATAGTCAAAGATGTATTCCAGTTTCTTTTTCACGAATAAAGAATGTGCTATTTCACCTAAAAATCCCATTGGCAGTTCATAATCAATGGTATCTTTCATGAGAACGCCATGTTCATTAGGAATAAACTCATGATGATGGTTCCATAACTTATACGGTCCTTTTCTTTGGAAATCAATAAATCTTTTTTGAAAATCTACATGGGTAATTTCTGTCTGCCATTTCATTTTAATCCCAAGCAGGGGTGAGATATAGTAGTCAATAAGCATTCCCTCATAAATCTCATCATTCTCCATTTGGGTAAGAACAATAAAGCCCATATTCTTTGGGGTAATTTCTGAAAGGTTATTGGATGATGAAAAAAATTTCCATGCTGTTTCTATATCGCAGTTGAGCTGTTGTTCACGAAAAAGCCTGTGCTTCATAAATAGTTTTCCTTAAATCTTTTTTATTTATAATGCTGAAAAATTCCAAAATCAGAGGGCGTCCACAGCGCAGCTTTTTGTCCTGCAGCTTTCAAAGCATTATTGCTCCATGTGTTACAGGTATAAAGGAAGCTATAGGTTCCCTTAGCATCATAGAACGCGTCACTATCTCCATAAACAGCATTAGTAGGAATCAGCATGAATTTTCCATTTTGATCTCTGTCGAATTTATCTTCTACAAATTTGATCAGATTTTTATACTGGCTTCTGCTGATCATAATCATTTTGCAGTCATCACCCTCTTTCATTGTATAATAATAAGTAGAATGCATTGCAGAATCACTCATCCAAAATGCAGCCTTTACAGCAGTTGAAAATTTGAGGTCTGCCCACGTTGGAGTATCCAGATAAAAGCCTTTATCTCCCCATCCTATGCCAATGTAATTATAATCTGTTTTTTTTGATCTGGTATCTGCAAACGGAATCATAAGGCTCCAATCCTGCAGGTCATTTTTTACAGGCATCACAATATCTGTATGCACCCCATTGGTATAAATATAAATGGGAATATCTTTCTTTTCTCCGTCATCCTTTGCTGAAACCGGAATATAGGGTATCAATAATCCCAGAAGAACATACACAATTACAATTCCAAGAATAATTCCCAAAACTTTCAGGATAAACATCAATATGGTTTTCAAAGTCATGTTTTTAATAAAATTTAATATGTGATTTTTCGTAAAAGTATTTGTTTTAATCGGAAAAATGACTATATTTAGTTACGAAATATTCACAAATATGCGTAAAAATACCAAATCCCAAAAAAGATTTAAAGTCAGAGTAAAAACTGCTCCAAAAAGAGTACAAAAAAAACGTTGATTTTCGGTGAGATCTTAATCTCCTGAAAGTCATTTTTTCTTTTTAGGAAAGGCTTTTAAAGCAATTTATTCTATCAAATCTTAACCTCCTTACTGTAAAAAACATAAGGAATGGTCGATTGTCAGCTTTAATTTGGAACTCAGAAAAATTCCAGATAAGGGATTATCACCAAAAGTTTTGCCTAAACCGGATCTGAAGACTTCTGTAAAAACTCAATATTTCTCTTTAAACCAGTAAATTTGGTTCTTTTCACAGGTGATTTTTTGAAGATCTCAGAGAAAATTTCCTGAGTAAGTTCTTTCCATTCTCCTTTTTTGAAATTCTTTAAGGCTTCATTAGGCTTAAATCTGCTTTGTTGATTAGGAGCTGAAAATCGGTTCCAAGGGCATACATCCTGACAGATATCACAGCCAAACATCCAGTCCTCCATTTTATCTTTAAAATGATCCGGAATCTCATTCTTCAATTCTATAGTGGCATAGGAGATACAACGGCTTCCGTCAATAATTTTTTCTGAAACAATGGCATCTGTAGGACAGGCATCAATACACTTTCTACAGGTTCCACAATGATCTGTAGTTTCATGATCGGGAATCAGTTCCAGATCGCAGATAATTTCAGCCAGGAAATAGAAAGATCCATTTTGCTTTGTAATAAGATTGGCATTTTTCCCTACCCATCCAATACCTGATTTTCTTGCCCAGCTTCTCTCCATAATCGGTGCTGAATCTACAAAAACCCTAAATCCGAATTCTCCTATCTCTTCCTGCAATTCGGCAACCATGTCGCGTAGTATTTCCTTGATTACTTCATGATAATCTTCTGCATAGGCATATTTTGAAATTTTAAAATTCTCCAGAATAGAGATTTTTTCTTCGGGAAAGTAGTTATAGGAAAGTGAAATAACAGATTTGGAACCCTCCACCAATAGTCTTGGGTCAAGTCTTTTATCGAAATGATTTTCCATGTACTTCATTTCACCATTGAAGTTATTCTTCAGCCATCTTTCAAGGTGTGGGGCATCTTCCTCCAAAAAATCAGCCTTGGAAATGCCGCAACTCTGAAACCCAAAACTTTTTGCCTTGGACTTGATGAGTTGAGAATATTTTTCGGCACCAGCATTCATAAATTTCACACTGCAAAATTAAGATTATTTTATCAATTTTCTAATTGGCTCTCAAATCCTTTCTTTAACGTTAATACTGCGTCCTTTCTAAAAAATTATGTTTTAATTAAGATTTTTTTCAAAAAAAAATTACGTAATTTCGTTTATAATTTAATGTTCAAAATAAACAACTATGTCTTTAATAGAAGTAATACAATCTGGAAACTATGAATTGATTGACGTTCGTGAGCCAATGGAGCTTGAAATGGACGGAAATATAGATGGTGCTAAAAATATTCCCCTGGGTGAAGTAGAGGACAGACAGGACGAAATTCTGTCTATTGAAAAGCCGGTAATCCTATTCTGCAGAAGTGGAAACAGAAGTGGAAAGGCATTAGAATATCTTAATTCAAAAGGACTAAAGGACGGTTATAACGGCGGAGGCTGGGCTGAGCTAAAGGCTGTTCTTGAAGCAAATAGAGGAACTTTTTAAAAGTTCCTTTTTTTATATCTTTTCATGATGAATCTAAAGGAGCAATTTGAACAGCTTTGTTTATCGTTTTCTGAAAACCATAATATAATCAATACGTTATGGAGTGAGATTGAAAAACGATATTCTGAAAAAGGAAGGCACTACCACAATCTTCTTCATCTTGAAAATATGTTTAAGGAAATTGAAGCTGTAAAAGACAAAATTTCAAATTTTACAGTTGTTTCTTTTTCCGTATTTTATCATGATATTGTTTATAATGCGACTTCAAAATCCAATGAGGAAAAAAGTGCATTACTTGCAGAAACAAGGCTGGCTGAGCTTAATCTAAACAATAATCTCATTAATGTTATTTCTGCTCAAATTCTGGCTACAAAATTTCATCAAAAATCGGAAGATGAGGACACTAACTACCTTTTGGATGCTGACCTTTCTATTTTAGGGAAAGACCTTGAAAGCTATTTAGCTTATACCCAAATGATCAGAAAAGAGTATTCTATCTATCCTGATCTTCTTTACAAACCCGGGAGAAAAAAAGTATTAAAACATTTTCTGGAGCTTAACAGTATCTTCAAAACAGATTATTTTAAAGAAAAGTATGAAGTACGGGCCAAGAAAAATATCTCAACTGAAATTCGGCTTTTATAATATTCGAAAATAAAAAAGAGATGCAGATCTGCACCTCTTGAAACACATTCATACCAAACATATACTCATACTGATTCTCATCATTATAAGTTTAGATTCTTTTTCTCAAACCAATTTCCTATAATACTATTTTTTTTACATCACTAAAATAAACTTAAATCATAGTATATAAAGGTGTTACATTTGTAATTTTAGTGTTTTTTTTGTGTATAAAATATTTTATCACAAAGGAAAAAAAGGGCTTATTTCTCTTCAAATATTTAATGAATTTATTAGGCATTTTTTTTAAAATCAAAGAATATCTTTCATATAGAAATACAATTAATTAATGTTTTTAATTTGAAGATGTGTAAATTATTAAAAAGTATAAAAAACAGATTATCAGGTTATATGCATATCTCTCTGTTGGTTTTTGCACACAATTGTTCAATAGATAATTAATATGTACAAAATAAGGCCTTAGGATCAATAAAAAACACCCTGCTGGCAAGGTGTTTTTTATTAATTTATTTTCTATATCAAAATCTTGTATTGATAAAATCCGTTACTTTTTCCAATACTAATTCCGGAACTTCCTTGTGTGGTGTATGACCTATCTGTGGAATAATGTATTTCTCAGCACTTCCACTTACCTGGGAAACCGTTTTTTCAACCTGATCTAAAGTACCATATTCGTCAGATTCTCCCTGAATAAATAAAAGAGGGCAAGTGATGTCCTTTAAAAGGTATTCGATGTTCCAGTTTTTATAATCATCGCGGGTCCATGTCTCTGTCCACGCTTTAAACAACATTTCTACTTTGTCTCCATGATATTTCTGCAAACGCTGTGGCAAATTCGTTGTTTTGTAAGCTTCCCAGGCATCATAAACACCCTTTAGCGTTACATCTTCTACAAATATATGCCCAGCTTCACAAATAACGACTTCTACTCTCTTTGGATATTTGGCAGCAGTGATTAACGCAATCGTTCCTCCGTCACTGTGACCAAATAAAATAGCATTATTAATATTCAGTTCAGCTAAAAGATCATTAAGTAAATCTGCCTCCAGCTCCATATAATTAACCGGTCTTTCATGAGTAGACATTGGATTGGATTTTCCATATCCTAAACGGTCATAAGCAATGGTATTACATTTTACAGCTTCAGACAATTTAGCCGGAAAATCTCTCCAAAGTTCCACTGATCCTAATGAATCATGCAAAAAGACAATGGTAGGCCTGTTTTCAAATAAGTTATTGTATTCTATATATAATTTTTTATCCTTTACATCAATTGTTCTCCTTTCCATTGAATAAAATTATATTAAAAATTGGGCATTTTTGTTTCTTCAAATTCCTTTAATAGATGATTAAAAACTGTTTCTACCGGAAGGATATCATTAATAAGGGCAGAAACCTGTCCTATTTCCAGCTCACCGTCTTCCATATCTCCTTCAAACATTCCACGTTTAGCTCTTGCTCTTCCCAATGAAGAAATTAAGGCTTCCTTATTTCTACCTTCCTGATAAATCTCTTCCAGTTCGTTAAAAAATTTATTCTTAACCATTCTTACAGGAGCGAGTTCCTTTAAGGTAAGATGAGTATCTCCTTCCTGAAGCTCTATGATTTTCTTTTTCCAGTTTTCATGGGCACTGGCTTCAGTTGTTGCAGCAAAACGGGACCCAATCTGTACACCATCTGCCCCTAAAATCATGGCCGCTTTCATTTGAGAACCCAATGCAATTCCTCCAGCTGCAATTAAGGGTTTTGAAATATGCTTTTTCACATTAGGAATAAGACAGAATGTTGTAGTCTCATCTCTTCCATTGTGTCCACCGGCTTCAAAACCCTCCGCCACTACAGCATCTACTCCTGCTTCTTCACACTTTACGGCAAACTTGGTAGACGAAACTACGTGAGCAACCTTTATTCCCTCTTTTTGTAAGGTTTCTGTATAGGTTTTCGGGTTTCCTGCTGAAGTAAATACTATTTTTACTCCTTCCTCAAGAATGATCTGAATGATCTCCTCAAGATTAGGATACAGCATAGGAACATTCACCCCAAAAGGTTTATCTGTTGCCTGTTTACATTTTTGAATATTCTCTCTTAGGATATCGGGATACATACTTCCCGCACCTATTAATCCTAGTCCTCCACAATTGGAAACAGCTGATGCCAGTCTCCAACCTGAGTGCCAGATCATCCCAGCCTGAATAATGGGATATTTTATATTGAAAAGCTCCGAAATTCTATTTTGGTTTCCCTGCATGTCATGTAGTTTTTTTGCCGAATTAAAATCTATAAAATTGCTCATATGTAAAAATACTAAAAACAACGATTGCCAAGCATTTCTATCAATGAAAAAATGGACGAAAAGTCTACTAAATTTTATCTTTTTTATATTGTGCTAAGACTCTATCTATAATGGAACTTACTTTGAAGAAATTTCGAACCAGTTTCTGTACGTTTTCCTGTAGGTTCTCTATTTTGAGATCAACCCAACCTTGCATTAAGGTCAATGGACCATATTCTACACTTACATTAGGCCAGTCTTTCTGGTATTTCACAAATTCATTTCTAAAATCCTGTGCAAATTTTCTACTGGAAATTGAATAGTTTTTCAATGTTCTTACTTTCAATGCATGAATATTATAATACACTTTTCCTTCTTTAATAGACTGATCGCTGATCCAGATTGAAAAGAAAATTCGTCCTGTCGCATCTAATGGTGACTTCAGGTCACCAGACCATTCTGGTTTATACACTTTAAGAGCTGCAGATTCCAAAACAATATCTATTGCTACTTCTAAACTACAACGCTCAAATTCTTCCTTAGGAATTACCTCTATGGCAGTGTTGAATTCTTTAAGATAAAAAGCATAATCCATCTTGCGGGTTTTTGTAAAGATATCAAATAGTACTGTTTGAATTTATAGAAATAAAAGGCTTGAACCTAATTGGAAAAAATAATTTAGATGCTAGTAAATATTCATAAAAAAAACCTTCAGAAATTCTGAAGGTTTTGATTTTATTTTTTGATTGACTCTTTCTTCCAGTTGGATTTAAAGTTACAATTATCGTAACGTCCGTCTATGGAGATGAAAGTTGTTGGCAACTTTGAGTTAACAAACTTCTCAACCATTTCATTTTTCTTTTTATTAAGAGCCATCTGCTTGATTCTGCTAAAATCTGTTTCCAGAGTGATCTGGTGTGCAGGTATAACGTCTTCCATTTTAATGATCTTTACAGCCTTTCTTCTGTTCTCTTCATCGTCAAAAGCAGTTGTGATATCTCCTTTATTCAAACCTGCCAATTCGTAGCTGATTGTTCCAGGGATACTTTCTCTTTCAATTTTATCAGAGCCGTCCGCACCAGGAATTATTCCAGCATTGAACTTTGTCTTTTTATCATCTGAAAATTTGAAAGCAGCATCTTTAAATGTAATCTTGCCATCTATAATCAGACCTCTGATGCTGTCTAGCTTTACTTTTGCTGATTTAAGTTCTTCATCAGTTGGCGTTGCCTTTAACAAAATGTGTCTTGCATCATATACTTTACCAGATCTCTTCAATAACTGAATGATGTGGTATCCGAATTCAGATTCAATAGGCTCAGAGATTTCATTTTCCTGCAGGTTTAGCGCTGCAGCTTCAAATGGCTTTACCATCTGTCCTTTATTGATGTTTTTGTATAATCCTCCATTGGTAGCAGACCCTTCATCTTCAGAATAAATTCTCGCCTGGCTTTCAAAAGTCTCTCCACCAAGAATATCTTTCTTGATTTTTTTCAATCTGTTGATAAGATCTTGTTTGTGAGCCTCTGTTAAGGTAGGATAAATCATAATCTGAGCTAAAGTAACCTCATCTTTCACTTGTGGCAACTGCATTTTATACATATTGTAAAAGTCAGTAACCTCATTCGGTGTTACGTCTGCCTTTTCAGTAACTCTTTGGTATTTTGCCTGCCCGTAATATTGATCCGTATCGATTTTTTCGATAGCGTTTTTCATTTCATACGAGTTTCTGAACTTATAAGCAGCAAGTAATGTTTTTTCGTCCGGAAATTGAGAAAGCAACTGACGGTATTTTGCATTAGCCTGTTCTTTGATAGACGCAGAACGGTTTTCAATTAATGTATCCTTTTTTGCTTCATATACAAGAAGTTTATTGCTGATAAGGTTCTCAAGGAACTCACACTTGTCTGTGTTTGTAGCTCCCTGCTGTTTTCCATAATTCATCTGCTCGGATACATCTGATTCCAAGACAATCTCATCTCCGATAACAGCAGCAATACCATCCACTAAATCTCCTGGTTTTAGCTGGGCATTCATCATATTGGAAGAAAAAATCATGATGAAAATCCCAAGAAGATAAGTGATTTTTAGTTTATTTGTCATTTTACTATTTTAACAAGTTGCAAATTTAGAATTCTTAACGAATTTCACTCAATTTTTTATTATAAATATTTCTTAAAAAGACTTATTTACTGCAGTTCAATATCAAATGTCGTCAATTCTTTGAATTGTCTCAATCTGTGGAACATATCCGACTCCTCTACTTCCTGAATTCTTTCTGTTCCGAATTTCTCTACCGTGAATGAAGCCATAGCCGATCCTACAATTAGAGCAGACTTCATTGTTTCGAAATCAATTTTCTCTTTTTTAGCAAGATACGCTGCAAAACCTCCTGCGAAAGTGTCTCCTGCTCCGGTTGGATCAAAAACTTCTTCTAAAGGCAATGCAGGGATTGCAAATACTTTATTATCATGGAACAATAAAGCTCCGTGTTCTCCTTTTTTGATGATTACATACTCAGGTCCCATCGTGTGGATCTTCTTAGCAGCTTTTACTAAAGAATATTCTCCTGAAAGTTGTCTTGCCTCTTCATCATTAATGGTAATTACATCTGTTTTTGCAATCATATCCATTAAGATATCCCATGCACAATCCATCCAGAAATTCATGGTATCAAGGATAACAAGCTTTGGACGGTTGTTCATTTTTTCTAATACAGATAACTGAACGCCAGGGTGTAGGTTTCCAAGTAATAAAATCTCGGCATCCTGCATTGAATCCGGGATTTTCGGATCAAAATTTTCCAATACGTTCACTTCAGTAGCTAAAGTATCTCTGGTATTCAAATCATTGTGGTATTTACCTGACCAAAAGAAAGTTTTCCCTTCTTTAATGATTTCAATTCCCTCGATGTTTACATCTCTATTTGTAAACATATCAAGGTGTTCCTGTGGGAAATCTCCCCCTACTACAGAAACAATTCCGGATTTAACCCCTAAAATAGATGAAGTGATCCCAATATAAGTGGCTGCACCGCCTAAAATCTTGTCCGTTTTACCAAATGGTGTTTCAATTGCATCAAATGCAACACTTCCTACAACTAAAAGTTTCATATATTTTTCAATGTATATTAAAAATAATTATTTTTTCCATTCAAAAGAATCCAGCAGATGCTTCATATCATTTTTGATATAGTTTACCGCAGGAGCAAGAGAGTCCGGCTTCGGTCTCGTATTAAAGTATAGATAAGCAGTTACGAAATGCTTCGTACTGTCTGTAATGTAAAATTGAAGATTGGAAGCACTTTGTCCTTTCAGTTCATAGAAATTCCCGTACACTTTCTTTTCCGGATATTCAAAGGATTTTGTATCTATGGAACTTGCTTTAATGGTATGTTCGTAAACCATTTTTTCGGCTTCCTTAATATGTTCTGCAAAGTCATTTTGTATCGGATAATAGGTTACGAAAATCTTTGCCTTCATCTTAGGATAATTCAAATAATACCAGCAAGGCTTTTTAGCTGCTGTAATATTAGCAAAATCCGAATATTCAAATGTATAGGCACAGTTGTTTTCAAACTTCTGATATTTCGGTGCCGGATATTCCAGACGCAGTTCTCCGTAAGGTTTTGGAACCGGATCTTTTCCACATGAAATTAAAAGCAGTGATACAAAAATAAAAATGACCTTTTTTATCATTTTGCAAAAGTACAAATTAGATTTTAGATTTCGGAAGACAAATTTCAGTCTTTCAATGAGTTTTGGATGTAATTTTCCAAAGGCTTCGGAAAGGATTTTTCATGGGAACCCTGAATATCTGTAATTTCATATTGATTTTCAGCAATAAAGTCATTCCAAAGCGTTTCTGAAGTCACATTAACATTAAATATTTCAATGCTTACGTTTTTGTGAGTCAGCTTATGGGTAATCGTTTTTGAATTAGTAATAAAAGGTTCCATTTCTTCTGAAATAGATGACGGAAACTCAAATAATTTTTTCCAGATAAAATCATCACCTCGCTGACGTATCAGAAACTGTTCATTTCTGTGGACAAAATAATACGTCAAAGCCAGATCTTCTGCCTTTACCTTTTTTGTTTTTACAGGATAATCTGATATTTTTTGCAGGGAAAACGCAATACAATCTTCATTAATCGGGCATTCTCCACAAAGAGGGTTCTTTGGTTTACAGATTTCGGAGCCAATATCCATCATTGCCTGATTGAAGTCGCCTACATTTTCCGGCATTACCAACGCGGCCAATTCCGAGAAATAAGTAAAAGCCCTTGAGTTTGAGATATCAAAATCGTCTGCAAAGAAACGGCTCAATACACGGTAAAAATTTCCGTCAACAGCCGGCATTCTTCCACCGAAACAGATACTTGAAACTGCAGCCGCTGTATACTTCCCTACTCCTTTTAGTTTTAAAATCTCTTCATACTGAGCAGGAAATACACCCTGGTAATCATTCATGATCTGCTGGGCAGCCTTATGGATATTGATCGCCCTGGAGTAATAACCTAATCCTTTCCAGTAAAGTAAAACTTCATTTTCCTCAGCTTCTGCCAAGGTTTTTACATCCGGAAATCTTTTAATGAAATTATTATAATGGTTTAGCCCTTGATTGATTCTTGTCTGTTGAAATACAATTTCACAAATCCATATTTTATAAGGATCTTTCGTCTGTCTGAAAGGCAGATCTCTTGCATTATTCCGATACCACTCCAAAAGCCTGTTTCCTACATGAAGAAAATCTGAGCCTGTATTATTCTTTTCCAAAAACCAATCTATTTAAATCATGAAGAGATTATTTTCTCTTCACATCTGAACATTATTTCAGCGTTACAAAGATAGGTTTATTTTATTTTTTCTTCACAGAATATACCGGTGCTGCTTTTAACCATTGGTATTTAAGGTTTCTGTCTTTTGCAATTAAGCGATATCCCTCAAGGTTTTTTAGATAAATGTACATGGAATCATTTTTCAGCTTTAGTCTGTAAGGAGAAAGGAACTCCATGGGAAATTCTAAGGTAGAATCCCTTACGGTCTTCAAAACCTTTCCGGATCTGACCTTATAAATGAAAAATGACTTTCCGCGTCCTTTTGAACTGTCTGCCAGCTTTACATTTGCACTTGAAATAACAAGTTCACTGCCATCAAAACATTCTTCTTCGTCCATGATATAGGCTTTTCCCTCTTGGCGTTCATCTGCAAAAAGGTCTTCTTCGTATTGGGCCGGACTTTGGTATTTTTTTTCACAACTTACCAAAAACACCATTAATAAAGCAGGCAAACCGATGATAAGCTTTTTATTCATATTAAATTTCATAGATATTGGTAGAAAAAAACCGATGTAAAATTGCATCGGTTTTTATTATTTAAAATAAGTTTTCTTATTCCTGAGAGTATTCTGCATCCCATTCGTTACCGTCATCCCCTTTATGTCCGTCTAGTTTAATAACGAAACTTTTTGTTGGGAAATAAGGAGTCATACGGATATCAAGCCATACTCTGTCTTTGTTTACTCTATCCTGCTCGAAACGTACAATTTTGAATTTCTCGATCAACTTGTCCGGTCCTTTGATGTTATCAAGGAACGTTACAATTTGTCGTCTTAAATCGTCTTCGTTTTTAGCATTCCAGTTTTCAAAAGCTCTTCTGTTCAGGAAGTCTAGTAATACTTTAGTTACATAGTCGAATACACGAACTACGGAATAGGTTTGAAGACCGATATTGTCTCCTGTAAATAATGTCTTTGCAGAGAAAGCCATAATTTTTCCATATTCGTTAACCATTGGAACAAGACCCATTTTTTCTAACTGAGAAATTTCACTTTTCTTCAATTCGAATTTTACAGCGTCTACTTCGTTGATATTACCATGCTTTTTACCTGCTGCTACCTGAGACATCAGTGTCTTATGGATTTTTCCTGCCAATGAAGTGGAAGGTGGAAGTTCTACGTTTTCTTCTTCACCTACTTCTTCAGCTTTTCCACGTCCTACAAGCCAGTTACACGTCATAATAACGTTACTTCTGTGAAGTTCACCTCCTGTAAGGTTCGCAGAATGGAATAAGTCTACTACATCATCCGGTTTATCAAGGTTAGCGAAGTCTGTAACCATCATCACTTTATTCTCGTTACAGATTTTTGCCCATTTCTCAATTACCTTATTGGATCCTAAATATCCAGGAATGGCAAGGATAGAATAGTTATCTCTAAGGTCTAAACGGTCGTAGTAGTTTTTAAATTCTTCAGAAATAGCATCAATGAATAAAGGATTATCTAAATCCGAAACCTGATCGATGCTTGCGTTAACGATACTTACGTTATCCACTTTGTCCAATTCTGTATTTTTGTAGAATTGAGCTACTGTTCTGTAGTTTGTTTCTAACAAACGAACTGCGTCCAGTGTATTTTTAAGGTTTTTCTTTAGGTTCTGATCAGCTTGCTGTGCTTTTGTTTTGCACGTTTCAGCCATTTTATCTGCAGATTCACTTCCTTCTAAAAGGCTTACCCAAAGGGCAATCTTTTGAAGAAGCTCTTTTCTTTCTTCTGCTTTATTTCCGTCGTTAAGAAAGATTTCTTTCCTAGCTTTTCTTGTTGGGTTCATATTGGCGATGCCGTCTACAACGGATTCAACAAAGCCAAAACCTCCCATTTTATTGAGTTCCGCAAGCGGATTACCTTTCGGTTGTCCTGAGTGTTGTTGTTGATCCTGCTGCTGGCTTTCCTGCGCCTGTAATTTGCTATCCATGATTTAATGTAAAGTCTTTAATTATTTTTCAAGTTCTTGTGCCACATCTTTCAATACTTCTATGAACGCAGCTCTTGTCTGATCGTTCTCCAGCATATTGCGTAGAATTTTATTTGTTTTCAGTTGGCGTACAATTTTGTTGTACTGCTCCTGCTCCATGCTCAGTTGCTGTAGATAGTCTGATTTCTGAGTAAGGCTTTTGGGAGTAAAGTCTCCAAGATTTTGAAAACGGAATTCTTCTTCAATTGTTCCTCCATCTTCTGTTTCATGCTGTACTGATACAGAAGGCTGAAAATGTTTGAAGACGTCTTCCACTGTTTTTAATCCTGTTACAATTTCAGGGGTATAAGATTCTTCTGTTGTAAGCTGGCTTACTATCAGTGATTTATTTTCCTGTATTTCCTGAATAGCTTCATTAGCGTCTACTTTTACTTCGTTTCCGCCAACACCATAATTAAACATTGCCATATTATTATTATTTTGAGATTTACTATTTTGGTTTGGATCTGTTTTTGAGTAATTTACAGACGTATCAAATAAATTACCAATCCAATGTTTAAATTTAAAAAAAAACTGTAACATACAAAATTTTGTCAAGATTTTTCTTGAATTATTTAAATTTAACTACACTTATTTAACATAAAATCAAATTCTTATGATGTCACTAAGCTATGAAAAAATAAATAAAAATAAACCAAAGTGAAATAAAATAAAATCATGATGCATTTTGCATTGAGAAAAAATATCAAACAGGTGTTAAAATAGGAATTCTTCTGAAGTGAGGAAAAAATATTCTTTATATTTAAATAAAAGTAAACAGAGTAATGAAAGATGTGAAGATTGCGTTTAGAAAACCGATATATCCTGTTTCGGATGCATTAGAGCAGTATTTGGAAAAGCATAACAGAACCACCAAGATTCAGTTTTTATATGAAGATCTGCTAAGATTCAGTGATAGCGTAAATATTCTGGATAAGGAAGGCAAAGATACTTTGTGGCTCGGTGTATTGTATTCTGAATATGAGTTTAAAGAAATTGAGGCTAATTTAAATAAGATTTATACTCTCCTTCATTCTGACGGGGATGAAGCTACTTTACCATATCTGAAAGTGGATACCATCGACTTTTGTACTTTCGGAAACTCTAAGCCTTTTAGAATTCGGGTAAGAAATATCCTGAACGATAATTATACTAATTTTTACATTAAACAGGCGGATGCTTCCCGTATCTATGGACTGGAGCTTGAAGACCTGCTTTCTCCCAACCGAATTAATTTTTTAATTTACAAAAACACCTTAATAGAAGAACATATTTTAGGAATTCCAGGAGATGTATTTATTCAGAAACATATATCTAACTGTACAGAATTGGAAAAGGCACAAATTTCCAAGGAATTTGTAAAATTCAATGAGCGCTGTCTTATTGGATTACTGGGTGACATGCGTTCTTATAATTATGTTATTATTCCTATACACGACTTTGATCAGGTTATTTACAGAATTCGCCCCATCGATTTTGATCAGCAGAGCTATGAAGGGAATTTGAAAGTTTATCTTCCGCAGTATTTTAAAGAAAACAACCCGATGGTTACTATGGTACTGGAAAAACTGAAGCCTAATTCTATAGAACAGTATCGGAAAGAAGTCCGTTCACAAATTGTAAAAAGGGTGACCAGCAGTAAAAACAGATTTGATGAACTCATTTCTATTATGAAAAAAGAAAATATTGCTCCGGAAGCCAATGTTATAGAGCTAAGAACAGCTTTGCAAAAACTCACCTATGATGTCAATTTCAAGTATTGCAAAACCATGGGAGATATTATAGAAACCGGAATAAATTTTGTGATCCGGAATTATAAGAAAGCATATTAAAAGGAGAATCCGCCTCACATATAATGGAGACGGATTCTTTCTTTTCTAACAATTTTTGGTAATACTACCAAATTTTTATTCTGTCTTCAGGAGCTTTATACATTTTATCTCCTGGTTTGATATCAAATGCTTTGATGAATGAGTCCTGATTCACTAATGGACCGAAAGCTCTGAACATCCCCGGAGAGTGCGGATCTGTCTTCACCTGATTAATCATATACTGATCTGTTGCTTTTGTTCTCCAAACGGTTGCCCAGCTCATAAAGAATCTCTGATCCTGAGTGAACCCGCTAATTTTTCCTGGGTTTCCTTTATCTTTTAAATACATCTGAAGGGCATCGTAAGCTACTGCTACTCCACCTAGGTCACCGATGTTTTCTCCACTTGTGAATTTACCATTCACAAAGCTTCCTTTTACAGGCTCATAACCACTATATTGAGCGGCTAACTGACCTACTTTTGCATCAAAATTCTTACGATCGGCATCTGTCCACCAATTGTTTAGGTTTCCATCACCATCGAAACGGGAACCACTGTCGTCAAATCCGTGAGAGATCTCATGTCCGATAACAGCTCCGATTCCACCAAAGTTTACCGCAGCATCAGCTTTAGGGTTATAGAAAGGAGGTTGAAGAATGGCTGCAGGGAATACAATTTCGTTGTTTGATCCGCTGTAGTATGCATTTACTGTTTGTGGAGACATTCCCCATTCTGTTTTATCAACCGGTTTTCCTACTTTATCCAGACTTCTTTGATACTGCCAAGCCGATACATTTTGCAGGTTGGAATATAATGATGCTCCCTGCTTTGGAGATTCAACCTTTAATTGGCTATAGTCTTTCCATTTATCCGGATAAGCGATCTTTACTGTAAATTTGGATAGTTTTTCCTGAGCCTTTACTTTTGTTTCAGGAGACATCCAGTCTATATTGGCAATGTGGGATTTGAACGATTTTAAAAGATAGTCAATATAGGTTTCCATCTGCTGTTTTGCTTCCGGAGTAAAGTATTTGTCTACGTATAATTTACCAAAAGCCTCCCCAAGAACGGTATTTACAAGAGTAAGGCCTCTTTTGTTCATAGGACGCTGTTCTTTTTGGCCCTGTAGGTCTTTTGCATAGAAATCAAATCTGATCTGCTCCAAACCTTCATCAAGGTTGCTTGCATTCCCATTAATCAAATGATATTTCAGATAGTCTTTCAATAATGGAAGATTCTTCTGAGTCAAGAACTGATCCATGTTCTGGTAATATTTCAGTTCACCAATGATTACTCTGTCTGTATTTACCCCAGCCTCTTTAAGGTATTTGGCAAGATCAACGTTTTTCACTAATCCTGAAAGTTCTGATACATTTTTAGGATTGTATCTTAAATTGGCATCTCTGTTCTGCTCAAGAGTCAATAAATAATTGGCTAATTGTTTCTCAAAATCCACAACATTTTGTGCTGCCTGAGCTGAGTTTTTATACCCTAAAGCAACAAATAGTTTTCCAATATAAGTTTGATATTGTCCTAATGTCTTCGTATTGGCATCATTTACTTTCTGGTAATAATCTCTTCCTAAACCTAGATCCGGACCTCCAAGATATACTGCATTCATATTAGAATTCTTCATATCTGCTCCGGCTCTCCATCCGTAAAATGAGTTATCGCCTAATCTTGTAGCTTCCAAAAGATACTTCTGCAAATCATTAAGATTTTTAATAGCATCAATTTTTGCAAGATCTCCCTTGATAGGTGCTAATCCATCTGCATTTCTTTTTGCTGTATCCATAAAAGATGCATAAAGATTCTGGATCTTTTGACCTTCAGATCCTGCAGGATAGTTTTCAGTAAGGATTTTATTTAAAATGTCCAATGAAGCATCATCTACATTTTCTCTCAAAGCATTGAAAGAACCCCAATTGGCTTTATCTGAAGGAATCTGAGTAGTTTTCACCCAATTTCCGTTCACATAGCTAAAAAAGTCATCCTGCGGACGAACAGCTGTATCCATATGGGATAAATTGATCCCCTCCTCTTTTACTTGTTCTTTTACAGGCGTTGCAGCAATTGCCGTAGCCTCAGTTTTTTTCTCTGCCCCTGCAGTCTTTGCTGCACCACACGAATTTAGAAATACAATACCCGAAAAGGCAAGTATACCAATATTTAGCTTTTTCATTGAAGATAATTTTTGATTTTACACAAACTTATCAAATATACGAACTTTAACAATATATGTTGTGGATAATTAAAATGTAGAATAAGAAATGATTATTAAGCTATTTTGTTAATTTTAACCACCCCGTCAAATCTTCGATTTGCCACCTTCCAAAAAGGGGGAATGATGGAAACCGTTCCCTATAGATTATAGTGAACACCACCCTAACTTCTTTCTCCCTAATTCCTATCATCTGACACCTGCCACCTAAAAAAACAAAACCGCTCATTGCTGAACGGTTTATATTTTTACCAGATTTTAATTCTATCCTCTGGTGCTTTGTATAATTTGTCTCCTTTTTTCACATCGAATGCTTTATAGAAAGCGTCAACGTTGATTAGTGGACCAAAGCTTCTGAAGTAACCCGGAGAGTGCGGATCTGTCTTCACCTGGTTGATCATATATTTTTCACTTGATAAAGTTCTCCAAACAGTTGCCCAGCTTAGGAAGAATCTCTGATCTTGAGAGAATCCGCTAATCTTACCTGGGTTTCCTTTATCTTTTAAATACATTTGAAGTGCATCATAAGCGATGTTTACACCACCTAAGTCGGCAATGTTTTCACCGTTTGTGAAAGTTCCGTTTACAAATGTTCCTTTTACAGGCTCATATTTGTCATATTGAGAAGCAAGAGCTTTTGTCGCTTTTTCGAAGTTAGCTTTATCTTCCGGCGTCCACCAGTCTACCAAGTTACCTTCTGCATCAAACTGTGCACCTGAATCATCAAATCCGTGGCTCATTTCGTGACCGATAACAGCACCAATACCACCGAAGTTTACAGCTGCATCAGCTTTAGGATTGAAGAATGGCGGCTGAAGGATAGCTGCAGGGAATACAATCTCGTTAAATACCGGGTTGTAGTAAGCGTTTACAGTTTGTGGAGTCATTCCCCATTCTGTTTTATCAACCGGCTTTCCGATTTTAGCTAAATCTTTGTTGTATTGCCACTCACCAATGTTCTGAAGGTTTTGGTATAATGTTCCACCTTTAGATTCAGGAGTAATTTCTAGTTTAGAATAATCTTTCCATTTGTCTGGATAAGCAACTTTTACAGTAAATTTATTCAATTTCTGCATTGCTTTTTCCTTAGTTGTAGAAGACATCCAAGCTAAATTGTTGATGTGAACAGCAAAGCTTTTCTTTAAATAATCGATTAATTCTACCATCTGAGCCTTAGCTTCAGCCGGGAAGTATTTCTCAACATATAGTTTACCAAAAGCTTCTCCTAAGTTTCTGTTGATTAATTCAAAACCTCTCTTGTTAAGAGCTCTTTGTTCCTGCTGACCTCTTAGATATTTACCGAAGAAATTAAACTTCATGTCTCCTAATTTTTCACTTAGGTAAGAAGCGCTACCATTAATCATGTGGAACTTCAGATAATCCTTAATTACAGGAAGATTCTGAGCGTTTACCAACTTATCGAAGTTTTTATAGTATCCTAGTTCTCCGATGATAATTTTATCTGTATTTACACCCACTTTTTTAAGGTAAGCAGGGATATCTGCTCCTTTTACCAACGCTGAAAGCTCAGCCATTGTTTGAGGGTTATACTGAAGGGTATTATCACGGCTTTGTTCGTTTGTTAAATAGGTTTTTGCAATGCTCTTTTCATATTCAACAATACCTTTTGCAGCTGCATCAGCATTTTTATAACCTAACTCTGTTAACATTGAAGCTACATATTTCTGATATTCAGCAATAGCTTCTGTATTTTTTTCGTTTACTTTTTGGTAATAATCTCTGCCTAAACCAAGAGAAGCTTCTCCTAAGTAAACAGCATTCATGTTAGAATTCTTCAGGTCTGCATATACTCCCCATCCGTAGAAAACATTTTCACCTTCCTTAGTTACAGAGATCAGATAATTCTGAAGATCAGCCATATTTTTGATCGCATCAATTTTATTCAGGTTTTCCTGAATAGGCTTGATTCCATCAGCATTCCTTTTTTGCATGTTCATGTAAGAAGCATACAAATCCTGAATTTTTTTACCCTCACTTCCATCAGCAAATTTATCTTTCAAAAGAGAGTTCAGGATGGTCATGGAATTGTTATCCGTGTCTTCTCCAAGTTTGTTGAAACTTCCCCAAGTCGGTTTGTCAGATGGAATTTTGGCTGTTTTCATCCAAGTTCCACTCACATAATTATAAAAATCATCCTGTGGACGTACCGAAGTATCCATTAAGCTAAGGTCTAAACCTTTATCTGTGTTGTTAACTGCTACTTTAGCAGTTTTAGCTTGTGCACTCATCGTATTTTGAGAGCAGATCCCTGCTATTAAGAACAAAGAAAGCGTTAGTTTTTTCATTATGATAACAATTTATACAATATGTATGATTTATTTACTATTTGTTACTTTACCAGAAAACAAATTTAAACAAATCTTAAGAAGTTGCTATCTCTTTTACATTTCCGGTTCGTTTTAAGAATCCCCAGGACTGTATTTCACCTTTCAATGCCTTTCTTAAACTTTTAAACAATACTATATACATCAGCCATCTATACCCGAATCTTTGCGGAATAATATACAGGAGATTCGTTAATTTTTCCCGTTGTAAAATGAACGCGACCAAAGCCAGCGAAGCATCCACTAAAAGGAAAATCAGATAATAGGTAAATATTTTGTCTCCATTTCCGGATAAAATTCCAAAAAACATGATCAGATCCGCCAGTGGTGAAAAAAACGGAATGATGTATTGAAACAGTAAAATATTTGGCATTGCCCAAAGCCCCAATCCTTTATATTTGGGGTTAAGGAAAGTCTGTTTTTGTTTCCAAAACATCTGCATAATTCCGTAAGTCCATCGGAAACGCTGTTTCAAAAACTGTTTCACGGTTTCCGGAGCCTCTGTTACCGCTACGGCTCTGTTTTCATTGGCAACAGTATATCCTGCTTTTAAAATTTTCACCGTGATATCACAGTCTTCAGCCAAAGTATCTGAAGAATATCCACCTGCTTCAAGAATAACAGATCTCTTAAATGCTCCAATAGCCCCCGGAATTACTGTAATTGCATTGATATGTGCATAGGCCAGTCTGTCAAAATTTTGGCTTGTCGTATATTCTATTGCCTGCCATTTGGTAAGCCAGTTTACGGTATTTCCAACTTTTACATTTCCTGCTACTGCTGCAATCTTTTCCTCAGGATTTGAATTTAAGAATCTTGCGATTAGATATTTTACCGCATCCTGTTGTAGCTTGGTATCTGCATCAATACACACTACATATTCAGCATCAGTTTGTGAAATACCAAAGTTGAGAGCGGTTGCTTTTCCTCCATTTGTTTTGGAAAAAATTTTCAGATTCGGGTGATCCGGAAATTCATTTCTTGCTTTTTCATAGGTTGAATCTTTACTTCCATCATCCACCATAATAATGTTGAAATTTGGATAAGTCTGCTTCAACAGATTATGCAGGGAAGAAACAATATTCACTTCTTCATTATAGGCAGGAACAATAATAGAAACCTTTGGATAGGATTCCAGGATTGGAAACTCACTCAGTTGTTTTTCTTTTTTTCTTTCTTTAAAAGCCCAATAAGCCATTAACAGCAATCTGATCAGCCCCAGTACAATAAAAATACTAAACAGAGCAACCAAAAAATGGCTGATTCCGTAAATTATAGTTGCCAATACAAGATTAAGCTGCATGATGTAATAAGATTTCGTTTTAGGAACTTCAGGCATCAGTTCATTTTTACTTTTATGCAAAAGGCTGGTAAGATTGGTAAAATGATATCCTTGTTTCTGCAATGTTGGGATTAAAACTTTCAATGCTTTCACAGTCTCCTCTCTGGTATCACCTCCGGCATCGTGAAGCAAGATAATATTTCCTCTCTCTTGTTTAATTCCTGCCATTACCCGTTTTACAATTTCATCAGCCTTTATTCCCGGCTGCCAGTCTTCAGGGTCTATATTTTCTCCAATATCCAGATAGTTTTGCTGTCTTGCCAATGCCACAGGGATGATCTCTTCTGATGTTGTAGGCTCAGAGTCTGCATTATACGGTGCCCGAAACAGAATTGTACTGTGTCCGGTTACACACTCTATCAGTAATCTCGTCAGTTTTAACTCAAGCAACGCTCTTTCTGGGCTTACCTTAGCCACATTTTCATGGGTGAAGGTGTGATTTCCTATTTCGTGACCCTCCCGATAGATTCTTTTAACAAGCGGAAGATTTTTTTCAGCATTTAAGCCTACTAAAAAGAAAGCGGCAGGCACATGGTACTTAGATAATATATCCAATACCTGCGGGGTATAGGTTTCATCCGGACCATCATCAAATGTCAATACCAATTCCTTTTGAGGTGCACTTCCGTATTTCTTTACTTCATAGGAGCTTGGGTAGGTAATGTAATTTTCGTCTGTAATAATTTTCTCCTTGGGATCTATTTCTAAGGCTATTTTTCCATCGTGAGGAGTATTCAAAACATCCAGGACCTCACCATCTCCAATATAATCGACCATGGTTTGTCCTTTTACATTTTCCAGTGTTTTCAAATTCAGTTTGGACAGTCCGGCAAACGTAAGATCCTTGTCATAAAAATTCCAAACCCTGCTGTCTTCACTTCCTAATCTCCAAAGTGCAGTTCCAGCCAATGGATATTCCGATGAAAATCGCATTGTATTAAAAATAGACGCTGCATCATTAAAAAATACGGTATGGGTATTATTTTTAGAATCTGTATAGGAATAATTTAAATTAAAAGTATTGTCATTAAAATCAATAACTGCCTTACTTGCACTAGCCTTTGTAATAGCCTGCATATAAGTAACGGAATTATTATCATCAGGATTAGAACTCCAGTCGTAGCCATAAGCTCCCAATCCTAAAATGATCTTATGAGGAGAAGTCTTTTTCACGAGCTTACCTGCCTGCTCTTCTATCCATTTCTGTGAAGAAACCGGACCTGCATCACCACTGGCAGAATATTCATCATAAGCCATCAATACAAAATAATCTACATAAGGATCTAATTTTTGGATATTATAATCATCATTATCCGTCATGATATCCATGGTAACCAATAGTTGATTCTGCTTGAATGTTTCTGAAAGCTCTTTCATAAAGGCAATCAGGTTTTCATCAGAATTCAGGTTCATATCCTCAAAGTCAATATTAATTCCCTTGAAATGATATTTTTTACACTGCTGGGTAATTTTCCGGATAAGATTTGTTCTTTTCTTCGGATCATTCAATACTTTTCCCAATCCTTCAGAACGAAATTCTCTATCAGAGTTGTTACTCAGGATAGGCATTGCTGCAATTCCTGTTCTTTTGATGATTTTATACCCTTCGGGGTCAATGTTCGTTTTCAGATCTCCCGTTTTAGGATCAAGGAAAAACCATTCCGGAAAAACAAGATTGATATGTCTGATGTTTCTTTTCAGAGACATCAGAGATTGTGGATCCCACGCTACATAAAATGCAGATCGAATTCCTCCGGGGAACTGTGCCCAGTTTCTGTTTTGATTTTTATATCTCTCTGCTCTTGCCTTTTCGATTTTGGAGAGATTCGTATGAATTGTTTTTTCAGAAATAAAACTTCTGAATCCTTTATATTCTTTAGAAATTTTGTTCTCTTGAAGATAGGGTTTATTCGCAGTCATCACTGCCTTATAATCTTCTTTAAAAGGAATTTTTGGACTTCTGTCCAGGGTCATCATCAGTCCCAAGGCCAAAAGAAGAAGCACTGCCATAAAAATAAAGATGCGGCTTCCCCATTGTACACTTTTCCAGCGTTTTTTGCTGTTGGTCTGAAAAATCTGTTTTGAATTTTCCACGCTTATGAAATTTTAATGAATGAATCTCAAAAAGCGTGAAAAAGAATATAAAAATTAATTAAAAAAAAATTAAAAAACTAAAATATTAATTTATTGGTTTACAAGAAGTCCTACCAGGTCCTGAATTACCTTTTGGGAAACAAAATTCATAAAATCTAACCTTTCCAGATGAGGCATATATAATTTTGAGGTTACTTCCTGATCTTTAATTCGTATCGTGTAGAAAACGGTTCCTATATCCTTACCATCTTCTCCTTTTCCGGGACCTGCCACTCCGGTTGTAGAAAGGGAAATGTCTGTATCAAATAAATTCTGACATCCTTTGGCCATTTCCTGAGCTACCTGCTCACTGACTACCGTAAATTGGTCTACAGTTTCTCTGGAAACGTTTAGAATTTTAATCTTTTTTTCTGTAGCATAAGGAACCATCCCGCCAAGAAAATATTTTGAACTACCGGAAACTGATGTGATCATCTTTGCCAATTCGCCTCCGGTACAGCTTTCTGCCGTAGAAATGGTCAAATTTCTTTCCGTAAGAATTTCTGCCAGAATACTTTCAATTTTATCTTCAGAAACCGCAATAACATTATCCTTTATGAGGGGAAGAAGTTTTTGAATTTCGTCTTCTGTCTGTTGTTTTAAGATATCTTCATTATCTCCGGATGCTGTTAACCTCAGCTTTACACGGGTTCCCACCGGAAGATAAGACAAGGAAATATTTTCAGGAAGAGCCAGTTCCCAATCTTCAATGGTATCTGCAAGAATACTTTCAGGAATCCCAACTACAGAAATAATTCTTCCATGAATATAATTAAGGTTGAATCTCCCCTGTAAATAAGGTATAATCTGATCCTTAATTAATGGTTTCACTTCATAAGGAACGCCAGGCAGGCTATAGGACAGCTTTCCGTTCAGCTCCATCATCATGCATGGTGCAGTTCCAAAGTGATTTTGAAACACGATGGATTTTGTAGGAACAAAGGCCTGTTCTTTATTTCTTTCCAGAATATCCAGACGTCCGCGTTTTTCCATATATCCTTTAAGGTGGTTAAAGGTAACCTCATCCAGTGCAATTTCATCGTTGAAGAACTCTGCAAGTGCTTTTTTGGTTTTATCATCTCTGGTAGGGCCTAATCCTCCTGTTGTGATAACCAAATCACCCAGCTTAAAGGCTATATCTAATGTATTTTTGATGGTTTCAATTTCGTCTGAAATTGTAAAGATTTGTACCACTTTTATCCCGATATTCTTAAGTTCGGTGGCAATAAAATTGGAATTGGTGTCTATCGTATTTCCGGAAAGGATTTCGTCACCAATAGTAATCAGAACAGCTTTTTCCATATATCAATTTCTTGAAAAAAATTCTTCTGCAAATGACGGGAAAATCTGCGGCTGTGGCAATATAAATTGATTTTTTCTATTTTTGACAAAAATTAGTTAAAATTATGTCTAAATATGATGATGCTTCATGGCATTATGGTGGCGATTTTCCCAAAGAACTTCCTGAAAAAAATGGGGCTACCCATACAGGAATGTTTCTGAACTGGTGCATTAATAATGATCTTATTTCTAATGAATTAAAAGAAGACGGAAAAGAGGAAATTGAAAAAGTAAAAAGAAGAGAAATTACTGGTTCAGAATTCGTTATGGATTTCTGTGACGGAAAATTCTCTGAATATGACCTGAGTGATCTGGGAAATAGTTTTGCAAAGGATTACTACGCAGATGACACTGATTTTGGTAATAAATACAGCTCATTTGCTGATGACTACGTTAATCTTTTTGATACCAAAGCAGAAGAAAATGATTATGAATACGAAACGTTCTACCACATTGAAGATACCTACGAGAATTATGATTTGATGAAGCAGGTTATTGATCATCGTTTTGAAGAATGGAAAGAATATATTCAAAGTTAGAAACTAAAAAGGCAAAATCGTTATCATGTATTTTACGATTTTGCCTTTTCATTTAAGTATGTTTCACCCAGATCAATTCTTCTGTATTATAGCCGATTTTTCTTGCTTTTTCAATAAAGCGTTGTCTGATACTTTCAGGGATTGTAGTTGTTCTGGAAAGTATCCACAAATATTTAAGACTGCTTCCGGCTACCAAGGCGTACTGATAGTCTTCGTCTATATCTATGACATTATATCCGGCCCAAATGGGTTTAAAAAAAGAGACTTTAAGTCGGGCTTCGGTTGTATCCTTTACGAATCTGGCTTCACCAATGGATTCGTTCCACAGTTTTTTTACATAATTATAGCCTTTATTTCTCACCAGAACTGTTCCATCGGGATTTTCTGAGTATTCTGCTGTAACATTATCCATATTTTTCTCGAATTTATAGTCAAATCGGGCAATTTCATACCATCTTCCGAGATATTTTTTAATGTCAAAACTCTTCACAGCAACGGCTCCTTTTGGAATTCCAACAGAATACGAATGAAAGGCAATGTATGCCAATGCTCCTAAGGAAACGGGAAGTACAATTTTATGAAAGGTCTTCATGACAGAAATATTTTGTGTGATTCTGATAAAAACTTCAAAAATAATGCCTTTGGGCTGTTAAGAAACGATAAATTCTATGAGAATACTTTCAGAAAGTTATCCTTAAAGCTTCCTGAAACCTCAATTTCAGTATCATCAGCCAGCATTACGGTTCCACTTTTATGATAGGATTTTACAAAGGTTGTATTGATGATATGGGAACGATGAACTCTTACAAAAGGACTTTCCAACAGATCATCAAAGTGCTTTAAAAAGCGGCACACCATTTTCTTTGAGCCATCGGTAAGATAAACCTGCGTAAAGTTTCCATCCGCCTGAAGTCTTACAATATCTTCGGTTTTTACGACATCAAATCCCTGTAGAGTCGGGAGAATAAGCTGCTGTTTTTCTGGTTTTAGCTTTAGGTTCTCCAATAGAATTTTGTTACGATTAAGTTCATCCTTCTTTTCAAGACTTTCAGCAACTTTGTTTACTGCAAGGATCAACTCCTGGATGTCAATTGGTTTTAGAATATAATAGCTTGCCGACTTATTCAAAGCCTGTAAAGAATACTGTGAAAATGCGGTAATAAAGATTGTTTCATAAGAAAATTCCTTTGTAGCTTCCAATACGTCAAAAGCGTTTCCAAAGGGCATTTCTACATCCAGAAAGACCAATTGTGGCTGCTTTTCGGCAATCAGAGGGACGGCTTCCTTGATATTTTCTGCTTCACCTAGAATTTCTACCTGAGGACAGTATTTGGTGATATAGCTTCTCAGGACCTCTCTTGCTATGATTTCATCGTCTATGATTACGGCTTTGATCTTCATTAGGTTTTAACTATTAGATTGCAGATGCAAATTAGGGATATTTGATCAACCCTACAATTTTCCTAATACGTGTCATACTCTTTTCCACTTCCAGGCATATACTACTATCAAGATTGTTATCATGCATTCTACAGCTGCAAGGAAAACATAGAATAGATACCATTCTGAAAAGGATGAAATACCAATAAGCAGCATCACTACAGTAAAAAATATTCCGAAAACTATATTGAGAATCCTATTGATAGCCGGTTTCAAAATAAGGGAAAGAAATACCATGACAGCCGGTATTGCTAAAACGACTGCAGCCATCAGTAAATTCAGGGGAGAATTCAATAAATTATGACCATCTACAAGGCCCTGGGTTTTTCCTGGGGCATACAGCTCAAAGTAATCACCGTATAAGTAACATAGCGTAACAGAGGTCCAAAGTCCGGCAAGTATAATCTTGATATTTGCCTGGATGTCTTCAAATTGGGTAGATTTGTTCATGGTTGCATTAATTTTGATGAATAGTATTAATAGATTTACTTCTCACGCCTACAATCAGCAGCCACAGGCATATTCCTATTTCTCCTATTGAAGCAGGTAATGTTATATAGCTTGATATTGCATAGCTGGAAAATTGAGGAATTGTTATTCTTCCAAAAACATTGATCACATATCCCAAGCAACCCAACATTAAAAAGGCTCCCAAAACCTTTGGCAAAAAGTTAGACTTGTACACCAGATAACCAAAGGGATAAAGCCAAAGCCCCCAGAAAATCTGAACAATCAGAATTCCATTATTGTAATTTTTCAACAAAAGCATGACTTGTGCTTGTAATTCTTCTGTTTTATAGACTTTTAGATAATCAGCAGCATCTATAATCGTAAGCACTGAGAGTTTACTTTGAAGATTAATAAAAGAAATAGGCACACTGATAAGCGCCAAAATAACCATCAGTTTAGCATAAGTTCCGTTAACATTTTTCAAGAGCTTATACAAAACCAAAGGGAGCAAAGTAAAAGCCATATAGCAAAGTATACTGCTCGCAATACTCAAACTGAATAAATATCGTGAAGAAGAAATATTATTGAAAGTCTGTTTGGGATTTTCCCATTCAATCAGTTTTGAAGGTACATACATCAAACTGAAAAGCCCAGTTATGACAACGACAAGATAAATAAGGCCTGCCCATCTTGCTATTTTAGTATTAGAATCCATCTGATTAGTTTTTACCTAATAAGACGTTTTTATCTAAATTTCGTTACAAAAAACTCAATTAAATAATAAAAATTCAAAACACAAACGAAAATACCAATACTTTGATAAGCACTGTTACTATGAAAAATTTAGTGATAATAACTGTTTTTGAATTTCAGAATTTTATAGGAAGTTTTTGATGTTTCCTTACTTTCACATTCTCCTTTTACTTCCTTGTTTATTGTAGTAACAGAAATCGTTTTTATTTTAAGGTCTGTGAAATTATTGGTTTTGGATTGCTCTAGTATAATATAGGAGTGATTATCTTCAAACTCTCCGTTACATCGCGTATCCCATTCTCCACTGTATAAATCCATAGTAAACTGATCCAGAACTTTCTTAAAAGTTTTACCTTCCGGATAATACATGGACATTGTGCTTAAATCATAAGGATTAGGTCTGCTGCTCCCTACAAAATCTGCTTTCACCCCAAACGCGCGAATATTTGTTCCAATAGTATATAATCCGGTATCAATTGTAAAGCTTCTTAAACTAATGGCATCAGAATTTATTTCTGTTGGATCAAGATACTTATTCTTTATGGTTCCATTAGCATCTGTAATTAAAATATAATTCCGGACTGTAAAGACATAATCATCATTTTCCTGCTGTACTACGGCAGGAATGACTGCAATATAGGAATCTTCTGTATTGGGCATTTTCTTTTCAGTACAGAGTTCTTCCTTGATTTTTGTCTTATCTAATTTTAAACTTTTCAGAATATTATTCAACCGAGTACTATCGAAATCCTGTCCGGATAAAATACCGGAGAATAAACAGATAATCAGCGTTATCAGAGATATATTCTTTTTCATGTGAGTGTTTTTATATCAGATTAATTTGAATGGTCACCAAAACTCCACTATTATTTTCTTTATCCTTTACAGAGCAGGTAATATCTTTTTTATACAGATCATTCAAGAGTTTGATTCTTTCCAGCGTATTTTTCATACCTCTGCCCTCTCTCGTCTTTTGATGTTGGGTTTTCTGTTTTTTGCTTTCTTCAATTCCTATTCCGTTGTCTTCAATAATAATTTTCAGATATTGATTATTTTTTTCAAAACTGAGCTTTAAAAAACCTTTTTCCGTTCTATACCGAAGTCCATGCCAGATTGCATTTTCGAGAAACGGCTGTACCAGCATTCCGGGAACCTGCAGGCTGTGCATATTCAAGCTTTCGTCTACCTCTATTTCATAATCAAACTTATCTGTAAAACGTGTTTTTTCCAGAGCCAGATAATTTTGCAGAAGGTCCAGTTCTTGTTGAAAAGGGATAAAATCATCCGTAGAATTTTCCATCACCCCGCGCATCAGCTTAGAGAATTTTGTAAGATATTGGTTGGCCTCCAATTCATTACTGGTTGCTATGAAATGATTGACGCTATTCAAACTGTTGAAGATAAAATGCGGATTCATTTCCCGTCTAAGCGACTGTAGCGCAATTTTTTTATTCTTAGTCTGAACTTTTTTAAGCGTTCTAAAAATAAAAACAACCAAACCGGTCAATAGAATCAAAGCTCCAATTAAACCATAATTGAAGACATTTTTCTTACGAATCAATTCGTCTTTCAGTTCTTTTTCCTTTTCCAGTTGTGAAATTCTCTGCTCTGTATCTTCCAGAATCTTATTATCTACAAGGCTTCTGTCTTTCAAAACCAGATTCGGAAGTTTTTCCAGAAAATCTCTGTACAATTGAACAGAAGCATTTGTATTTCCTGAAATAGCATACAAACTGTCCAATCTTTTCACACTCTTTTGTGCTTCCAGTGTATGGCCTTTATCTAACGCAATTCCGTAGGCATTTTTCAATAAATCTACCGCTTCTTTTGGATCATTCTTTTTAATATAAATATCCGCCAGCTCCTGAATCTGATTGACCTTTTCCTGTGAATTTTCCTTTACAAAATCTTCTTTCAGAACTTTCTTTTTAGCTTCAATAGCTTTGTCAAAATTTTTATTTTCAACATAAAGGTCAGTTAATTTTTGATTGATAGCCAAGGCCTGTTGCGGTGCTCCTTTTTTGGAAATTTTATAAGCGTTATTCAAATTTTCTTCTGCCTTATTGATATCTTTCTGCTGTAGATTGATCTCTGCCAACTGACTGTAACCCTCTGCTACGCTAGCCTGCTCATTTTCTTTTTTACTGATATTAATATTATCCTGAATAGCTTCTGCTCTAAGTTCCGGTTTCGGGGAAGAAAGCCTTGCCACATCATTAGAATTTACAGTCTTGCTTTTTTCACTATAATTCATCTGTGCCGCCATGCTGTAATTGCTGAGGGCAGGTGTTATTTTATTCTGTTTTTCCTGTGACTGGGCCAGTTTTCTGGTAACGGATTCAAGGTTTTTTTTATCATTAAGCTTTTGAAAAAGAGCTTTAGCCTTGGTTAAATATTCTTCACTTTTAGCATAGTTTCCCTGATTATAGTAATCACCCGCCATTCCTACATACGTATCGGCAATGGCCTTATCATCATTTTTATCCACCGCTTTCTTTAGCTTTTCAGCAGACTTCAACACTTGTGAAACCTTTGTAGAATCCTGTGCAGAAAGGAAATTTCCCACAGCAAGCATTGAAATAAACAATATTTTAAAAACTAATTTCACAGACTTTGAATCTTTATTGCAAAGTAACTAAAACTTTATGTATCGTCTCCCATTCCTTACCAAGTGAAAACCTCACTTCACCAAGTCACTTAGTAAAATACTAACAATCATTATTTTAACACCAATACACTTTATTATATACCTTATTATTTATATTAAAGATGAGCCTCTTATACTTAAAGCAAAGCTTACTTTCATATCCCTACTTTTTACATTTTTAAATATGATACTCTTTTCACAACAACTCACCAAGTGAAAGCTTCATTTCACCAAGTCTCCCGATTTTCAGTTTCAGATCTGGCTAATTTTACATCAGAATTTAAACTTAAAAACAGGAAATTATGAAATTGAAACATTTTTTATTAATCGGAATTTTAACGCTGGGAAGTTTTGTAAACGCTCAGGAAGTAAAGAAAAATGCAATCGAGGTGACAGGTGTTGCCGAAATGGAAGTAGAACCGGATGAAATTATCTTCAGCATCGGAATAAAAGCAGATAACAAAAATGATCTGGCAGACAATGAAAAGAAGATGTTTGATATTTTAAAGAGTGCCGGCGTAAAGAACGAGGATATCAAATTCAAGTCGATGTACCAGAATATCTATTCAAAAACAGCAAAGTTTTCTAAAAACTATCAGTTTAAGGCGAATGCAAAATCAAATATTAGCAAGATCTTTGAAGACCTAAACCAAAAATGGGTAAGCAGCCTGAACATTTCAGAGGTAAAGAATACCAAGATTGCTGACTTCAGAAAAGCAGTAAAAATTAACGCCTTAAAAGCCGCTAAGGAAAAAGCCGATTATCTGTTGGAAAGCATGGGTAAAAAGACCGGAAATGCCATTGAGATTGTAGAAATAGAAGACTACACCAGTGACATGGTGATGCCTGTTGCCTATAAAGGCAGAATGAGCAATGTAAAGATGGAAATGGCCGATGCTTCTGCTGATATTTCCTTTGACAATATAGAAAATATCAAACTGAAATACAGTATCAAAACGAGATACGAAATCCTTTAAAATAACAGATTTAAGAAGACAGCTCCTTTTGGGGCTGTTTTTTTTTGTACCATTATCAGGTTTACCAAGTGAAAGCTTCACTTCACCAAGTTTCCCCATTTTCAGGGCTAAATACGGGTAATTTTACTTCATAATTTAAAATAATAAACGATGAAACGCTATTTTTTAATACTCATTACATTTTCGGTTGCTTTCCTAAAGGCACAGGAAATAAAAAAGGAAATTGATGTAAAACAGGCCACAGTATTTCTTCAGGGCGCAAAAGTCTTTGGAAGTACCAATGTAAGTCTTCAGAAAGGCCGAAATATGGTAAGGATTGTAAACCTTCCCAATGACCTGGATGAAAATACCTATAAAATTAATCTTGAAAAAAACACCACTCTTCTTTCGATCACCCCTCAAAGTAATTTTTTGAAAAATGATGAATTATCTGATGGTGAAAAGAAACTTGATGATGAAAGAAAAAAGCTTCAAAGACAAGTAAACCTATTGAATATTCAGGTTAAGAACCTTACCGGGGAGCAGAATATCATTAATGATAATTTAAAAGTATCTACCAATGATAAATCTACACCGCAGGAGCAGCTCATTAAGCTTACGGAATTCTACAGAAAAAGAATGCTGGAAATTGATAATCAAGTATTTTTACTGAACGAGCAGAAGTTTGTTCTGGATGAAAGTATTGCAAAGCTCAACAAGCAGGCTGGCGAGGAACAAACTCATAAAAACACCAACAGAAAAGAGCTTTTGCTTGAAATTCTTGCAGATAATGATACCAGTCTGAATCTTGGGGTAAGCTATATTGTTTCTGATGCTGGCTGGGTACCATCCTATGATCTACGCGCTGAGTCTGTAAAGAAGCCTCTCGAAATGGTTTACAAAGGGAAAATCTACCAAAAAACCGGACAGGACTGGAAAAATATAAAATTGTTTGTATCTACTTACAGACCATCATACAATCAGGACAGACCTATCCTTTCTCCGCTCTATGTTGCAGAATATACAGGTCACAATCCAATGCAGGAGATTTCTGGCTACCAGTTAAAAAACAAAGCAGCAGAAGTAAATGCCTATCAAATGAGAGAGGATGCCGTAGCAAGGCCAAGTCAGGTTCCTATTGCTTCTGTTTATGATAACCAAATGAATGTAATCTATGAACTGAATTACAATCAAACGATTCTAAGTCAGGAGAAAGAACAATATGTTATTCTGGATAAAAAACAAATTGACGCCACCTACAAATACCATACAGTTCCAAAGGTTAATAATCAGGTATTCCTGATGGCTTTTGTAAAAAACTGGCAGAACCTCAACCTTATCAACGGCGAGGCCAATATTTACTTTGAAGATAATTATATCGGGAAAACCAATATTACCAGCAATTATGTAAAAGATGAGTTCCCAATCTCCCTTGGTGTAGATGAAAGAATTACAGTGAAAAGAATCAAGCTGGAAGACAAAACCTCTCAAAAGTCAATGAATTCTAATAAATGGGAAACTGAATCTTACCAGATAAGCATCCGAAATAACACCAAGGAAAGCATTGAACTGGAAGTTCTGGATCAACTGCCAATCAGTGAAAACTCCAAGATTATGGTAAAAACGATAGATCTAGGTGGTGGAAGTCTTGATGAAAAAACAGGAAGTATTCTTTGGAACAAGAAGATCAGTTCCGGAGGTTCTGAAAAGATTGGCTTCTCTTATGAAGTAAAGTATCCGAAAGAGATGCAAATACAATATTACAGCAGATAATCTTTAAAGCGGTGGCTAAAATTTGGCCACCGCTTTTTATTTTGAAACTGTTTGCTTTTTAATAAAAATGCAAACCACAAAAGTCACAAAAGATTAAACACTTAAGTTATTCTTAAAGGACAAGCTTTGCGCATATAAAGGACACTTAAGTTTTCTGAAAATCAAGATTTTCTTCTTATTATGAGTTTCTATGATGTAAAGACTCTCTTTTAATAAAAATGTAAACCACAAAAGTCACAAAAGATTAAACACTTAAGTTATTCTTAAAGGGCAATCTTTGCGCATATAAAGGACACTTAAGTTTTCTGAAAATCAAGATTTTCTTCTTATTATGAGTTTTTATGATACAAAGACTCTCTTTTAATAAAAATGCAAACCACAAAAATTACAAAAGATTAAACACTTAAGCTATTTTACGGGACAAGTTTTGCATGTACAGAAGCTATCTCCCGAATTTAAAGTATCTGGACAGTGGATGTTTTTTATTCTTTAAAAATGAGGAAACCATTTCCATACCCGTCACTGAAAAAGTAATTCCGTTTCCTCCAAAACCTAGTACGAAATAAGAATTCTTGAATTTTTCATGTTCACCAATATAAGGCAGTCCATCCTTAGTTTCACCAAAAGTTCCTGCCCACACAAAGTCGGGATAAAAATGATAATCGGGTTTTATTTTCTTAAGGTTTTTCAAAATCTCCTTTTTCTTTTTTTCCAATAGGGCATCGCGCTTTTCAGCATCATAAAAATCTTCATCACCACCGCCAATTAACAATCGTCCGTCATCCGTTGTACGCATATAGATATAGGGGTCGTCTGTATTCCAAACCAATGTGTTATTGATATTTTTAAACTTGTCTTTATCCATTTCGGAAACAACGGCATAGGTGCTTTTTAAGTCTACGAAATTCTCTTTCAACAGATTTTTGCTTTCATAACCAATGCAATAGATTATCTTTTTTGCCTTAATCTGAAATCCACTATCTACCGTGGCAAGGTTAAAACCCTTGTGATATTCCACATTTACCATTTCAGTTTTATCAAATATTTTCAGACCTTTCCTTACATTATGCTTAAACAATTCATGAGCAAACTGGAACGCATCAATGCTGGCTCCTTGTCTGGATACTATTCCGCCATAGGTATTTTCAAATTCAAAATTCTTCAGGATCTGTTCCGAATTTAGCCACTTTACCTCAAAACCTGCATTTTTTCTGGCCTCATATTCTTTTTTCAACCATTCTACATCTTTCTTTTTTGAAGCAAAATACAGTGACTTTTTACGCTTGAATCCGGCATTGGATCTTATCTGTCTTGAAATTCCCTCAATAACATCAATAGCCTCTGAACAGGCTTTATAACTTTCAACTGCACCTTTCTTTCCTATTTTTCCGATCAGCTCATCAAGAGGAACATCTATTTCATACTGAAGCATCGAAGTGGTGGCAGAGGTACTTCCATTGCAAAGCTCCCGTTTATCGATAAGAATTGTTTCATAACCGTCTTTTATCATTTGATGAGCAATAAGACTTCCTGTAATTCCGCCACCAATAATTAAAACATCACATTTCTCATCGGATTTCAAAGACGGATAAGAAGCTATCAATCCATTTTTTAAAAGCCAAAAAGGTTCATTTGATTTAAGATCCATATTAATATTTTACATTAAAAATAACAATATCCATACCTATTTTAACAATTTATATGGAAATTATGGTGTAGTTATTGTTACTTTATTAAGTTCCAACCACCATAAAATATTCACTATGATAACAATTATTCCAGAAGCTCCGGAGAATGTTGCGGCATTCAGTGCAACCGGAGAAGTAACGAAAGAGGATTTTGAAAAACTGGTAATTCCGCACGTGAAAGAAAAAGTAGACCAATTTGGTGAGCTGAATTACTTACTGTACTTGGATACTGATCTGGATAAGTTTACCATGGGGGCATGGCTTGAAGATTTACTTTTAGGATTCAAAAACCTGGCAAAGTGGAATCGTGCAGCCATTGTTACAGACAAGCAAAGCGTTCAGAACTTTACGGATATCTTCAGTGTTCTGATGCCGGGAGAGTTTAAATCTTTCCCAAAAGAAAATTTATACAATGCGCTCTACTGGTGTAAAAACGGCAATGAAGTAGAGGTATAAACCTATTAATAAAAAAAAACGCCTGTTTCCAAGATAGAAACAGGCGTTTTTTTTTTATAAAACTAGATTAATGTCTTTATTTATCACAAGAAACACATTCTTGAACTGCCTCGTCTTCATTAGATGTTTTAGAACTATATAGATACATATATCTTACACTGATCACAAATCCTATAAAGGTCATCCCCACTCCTACCAGTGACGGGTAATTGAACGGCAAGTCATATTCCAGAGGAATCCCTCCAAGAAAAGCTCCCATGGCATTGGCAATATTAAAGCCTGCCTGCATAAAAGCAGCTGCCATCATTTCGCTTCTTGGGGCCGCTTTCATCATCATGATATTAATAGGTGCTGCAATAGACATTGATAAAGCTCCACACATAAATGTCAATATAAAGGCAATATTCTGATGCTCGGAAAGGAAAAATACGCCTATCAGGGAAATCATCATCAGAAAGATCAGAACAGCGCATGTTTTCTCCGGTCCCAGCTTATCTGAAACAATCCCCCCAACGAGGTTACCTACCACCATTCCGGCTCCTGCAAGCACCATTACATAGGCCATTTGACTACTTTGAACTCCTGAAATTACCGTCATTAGAGGCGTAATATAGCTAAGCCATGTAAAAAGTCCTCCAAACCCAATCGCAGTGATAGCCAGCACCAACCAGGATTGCTTATTTTTCAGGAATTTCAATTCTTCCAGAAAATGGGTATCTTGATTTGCTTCCATGGCAGGAAGCCATAATTTTAAAAACAATAAGGCAAAAAGGCCAATCACTGCCACAATAATAAAGTACAGCCTCCAATGGAAAGTATGCCCAATATACGTCACCAATGGAACCATCGCGAGGTTCGCAACCGTGAGCCCTGTAAACATCATTGATATATAGAATGCCTCTTTACCTTTTCCGGCCATTTTTGAAGCGACAACCGTTCCTACTCCAAAGAATGCTCCATGAGGAAGTCCGGACATAAATCTTATAATCAGCATGGTTGTATAATTCGGTGCAATAGCAGAAAGTCCATTAAATAGTGTAAAAAGGATCATAAAAGCGATCAATACCTTTTTGGGTGGAAACTTTACTGAGTACCCGATAAGGAGAGGAGCTCCAATCACTACCCCCATAGCATAGGCAGAAATTAAATGCCCCGCCTGAGGAATGCTGATTTGTAAAGTATTTGCAATGTCCGGCAATAGTCCCATAACGGTAAATTCCGTAGTTCCTATTCCCAACCCGCCTATTGCCAGCGGTATTATTCTTTTATCAATCTTCATTGGTATATTCTTTTTTCTGAATTAATTGGTAGAAATTTAGAATGGTTGCCCATCTTATATTTGAAAGTGCAAAAATCGAAAGAAAGATTGAATTTTACTTCTCTTTGAATGATAAAAATTTGCTCCGTATTAACCTTTTTATTTAATTTTAAATTCACAAACAATCAAAACAGAACAAAATGAAAATCCAGAAAGAAATTATTGAGTTTGAAAAAGGGAAATCTTTCAAGCTATTTTCTCCTTCTCTGAAAAACTGTTTTTTCTGGCATTATCATCCTGAAATTGAATTGGTATACGTAGAAGCATCCAATGGAATCCGACATGTTGGAAAAAATATTTCTGGTTTTACTGACAGTGACTTGTTATTGATTGGTTCCAATGTTCCCCATCTTAACTTCGACTATGGTATCCAGACAGAGTGCAAACAGCTAGTCCTACAAATGCGTGAAAACTTTCTTCAGAACATTATCTTTCCTGTTCCTGAGTTTGAAAACATCAGAAAACTGCTGGACAGATCTTACCTTGGTTTATCATTCTTCGGAGAAACAAAAAACATTGTTGTTGAAAAACTTCAGGTCATTAAAGATAAAAGCTCTTTTGAGGCATTGATGGGAATGATTGAGATTTTACAGATTCTTGCAGACTCTGCAGAAGTAAAGGAACTCAACAAAGAGGATACAAGGATCAAATGGTTCTTGAACGACAAGATCAGAATGGGAACCATCTACGACTATATTCATGAGAATCACGATAAGAAACCGAATGTGAATGAAATTGCAAAAATTGTGAGCCTCAGTACTCCTGCTTTTTGTAGATATTTTAAAAAGCAGACCAATATGACATTCACAGATTTTGTAAATAATTACAGAATCAACCAAGCAAAGATATATCTGTTAAAGGATTATTCTGTAACGGAAGTTTGTTTTCAGGTGGGTTTTGAAAGTCTGTCGTATTTTAATAAACTGTTTAAGCAGCATACCAGTGAAACTCCGTCAGAATTTAAGAAAAAACACTTTAAGCCTATTGAAATAAATGGGCGGATAGGAACTATTACAAGAGATTCTTCCTGTAATAAATAGATTTTAAAGAGTAAAAAAACCGCTCATCACTGAGCGGTCTATATTTTAATGTATATGTTTTTCTGCGTGGTAAGAACTTCTTACAAGAGGTGAACTTTCAACGTGTCTGAAACCAAGACTTCTTGCAAAATCTCCAAACTCATCAAACTCTTCCGGTGTAATGAATTTTTTTACGGGAAGATGTTTTTTAGTCGGTTGAAGGTATTGCCCAAGCGTAATAACATCCACATTGGCATTTCTGATGTCTTCAATCGTTTGGAAAACCTCATCTCTAGTTTCTCCTAAACCAAGCATTACACCTGTTTTTGTTCTTCTTTGCCCAGCTTCCTTTAAATATCTTAAAACCTCAAGGCTTCTTTCATATTTTGCCTGGATTCTCACTTCTCTGGTCAAACGTTTTACAGTTTCCATATTGTGAGAGATCACTTCAGGAGCTACTTCCACTAATCTATCAAGATGTTTTGTAATTCCCTGGAAGTCCGGAATTAATGTTTCCATGGTTGTTCCCGGAGAGATTCTTCTTACAGCATTTACTGTTTCGCCCCAAAGAATAGATCCCATGTCTTTCAAGTCATCACGATCTACAGAAGTAAGAACAGCGTGCTTAATCTTCATTAATTTGATTGAACGAGCCACTTTTTCAGGTTCATCCCAGTTTACATCAAGCGGTTTTCCTGTTTTTACGCCGCAGAATCCACAGCTTCTTGTACAGATATTTCCTAAGATCATGAACGTTGCCGTTCCTTCTCCCCAACACTCTCCCATATTCGGACAGCTTCCGCTCTGGCATATGGTATTTAATTTATATTTGTCCACCAAAGTCCTAAGCTCTCTGTAATTCTTTCCGGTAGGAAGTTTTACACGAATCCACTTTGGTTTTTGAACGGTAGTATCTTGAACTAAATTTTCCATTTCTAAAATTGAAGTTCAAAGTTAAGGATTTTTTAATGGAAACCATCAACTGGAAAAATTGATGAAACTAATAATACCAATGTAAAATTATTGGGAAAAGTAGGAAAGCTAAGATTTTCAGCAAGAATAATGACTATAATTAGTTATCCTCAAACTCATTATTTTTCAATAATTCAGCAAGGACTTTTTTAGCACGCATCACCCTTACCTTAGTATTGGCTACAGAAATACCTAATTCCTCAGCAATTTCCTTAATGCTTTTTTCTTCGAAAAATCTTAGTTTGATAATATCCTGATAATTGGCATCAAGAGATTCTATGGTTTTGATGATCTTTTTTTGCTCTTCTTCAGAAATGAGAAGCTCTTCAGGAGATTTTGCGTACTGGTTTTTAACCTCATCAAGGTTCTCAACAGCATCTTCATTTTCGCGGTTTTTCTTTCTCCAAAAATCAATAACCGTATTTTGAGCAATGGTTAAAATCCAGGTTTTAAACTGAAAATGAGGATCGAACATATCTAACTTAGACAATACCTTGGAAAAAACATTTACAGTAATTTCATCGGCATCATTTTCATCTCTCACTTTTTTCATTACAAAGGAGAAAACATCCACCCAAAAAACATTGATGAGTTTCGTCTGGGCCTTTTGATCTTTGTCCTTGGCCTTTTGAATGAGCAGAAATAGCTGTTCGTCGTTCATTAATAACAAATATAGATTATTTGGAGCGAAAAGGCAAATCTGCGAAAAGGTAAAAAAGTAAAGAGGAGAAAGAGCAAAACACCCGAATCATGGACATCATTATAAATTTCTATCAAGAATAGTAATTTGCAATATTGCCTTTTTACCCTTTTGCCTTTCATACTTCTGAATTTACTATCTTTGCACCGTAAAATTTTAAAGTAAAAATCAATGAATTCCTTTATAGAAGAACTGAAATGGCGTGGTCTATTTGCTGATATGATGCCCGGAACCGATGAACAACTGAATAAAGAGGTAACCACTGCATATATTGGTTTTGATCCAACTGCCGATTCTTTACATATCGGAAGTCTTATTCAGATAAAGATCCTTGCGCATTTTCAACAGCATGGTCACAAGCCAATTGCCTTAGTAGGAGGAGCTACAGGTATGATTGGTGATCCATCCGGAAAATCTGCAGAAAGAAACCTTTTGGATGAAGAAACTCTTTTACATTATGTAGATTGTTTGAAAAACCAACTATCAAGATTTTTAGATTTCGCAGGTAATGAACCTAATAAAGCGGAGTTGGTAAACAACTATGACTGGATGAAAAATATCTCTTTCCTTGATTTTGCTAAAAATATCGGAAAGAACATCACTGTTAATTACATGATGGCTAAGGATTCTGTGAAGAAGAGATTCTCAGGAGACGGAAGTGCTGACGGGATGAGTTTCACAGAGTTTACTTACCAGTTGATTCAAGGGTATGATTTCCTTCACTTATACCAAAACAACAATGTAAAGCTACAGATGGGAGGTTCTGACCAGTGGGGAAATATCACTACAGGAACAGAATTGATTCGTAGAAAAGCTCAAGGTGAAGCGTTTGCATTAACGGTTCCTTTGATTACAAAGGCTGATGGTTCCAAATTCGGAAAGTCTGAAAGTGGAGAAAACTATTGGTTGGATAAAAAGAAGACTTCTCCATACAAATTCTACCAGTTCTGGCTGAATGCTACGGATGAAGATGCTGAAAGATTCATCAAGTTTTACACGTTCCTTGGAAAAGAGGAAATTGAAGCCTTAGTTGAAGAGCACAAAACAGCTCCACACGAAAGAAAGCTTCAGAGAAAACTGGCTGAAGAAGTAACGGTTTGGGTACATGGAAGAGAAGAGTATGAAAAAGCTCTTAAAGCTTCTGAAATTCTTTTCGGGCGTTCTACAGCTGAAGATTTAGTAAGTCTTGATGAAGAAATATTCCTTGAGGTTTTTGATGGAGTTCCACAAAAGGAAGTTGCAAAAGCAGATGTATTGGGAATAAACATTATTGATCTTCTTTCTGAGAAATCAGGATTCCTTAAATCTAAAAGTGAGGCTCAGAGAGAAATGAAGGGAAATTCAATCTCCGTGAATAAGCAGAAAGTAAATGATACTTTTACAGCTAACGAAACAGATCTTATTGATGGGAAATTCTTATTGCTTCAAAAAGGTAAAAAAAGTTACTTCATTGTAAAAGTGATCTAATTTTAATACAATATAAGAAACGGGCGCTGAGATAAATCTCGGCGCCCGTTTTATTTAGAAAGTTATTAATTTTTAAAATACGTAGCTTGCAGAAGCTGATAAATACTGGCCACTGGAAGTTCCCTCTTTTTTCAGTTCACCATCTACCCAGATCTGAACTTTTAAAGTAGAAGAAGCATTGGTTCCTACTGCATTTACTGCTACATTAGCGTTATAAGCTCCTGCTTCTGATGTTACTTCCGGACTCGACCATGTTTCTCCACTAAGGCTGGAAGCTGTAGTAGGATTACCATCAATTCCATACACTGCTACATCAATATCAGCTCCTGAAGAAGCAATGGCCTTAAAAACTACTTTATGACTTTTACCTGCCCCATTCACATTGTCATCATCATCTTTACTACAAGAGGTTACAAACCCGAATAACATGGTTGCCAACAATACAAAAAATGTTCCTCTTAACAGTTGACTCATTCCCGCTTTTTTCATAATCTTTTTGTTTAAAATTTAGTTACTTTATTTAATATTCTATGATTAGTGATTCTGTACCTGCAAAGCTATTGGAGTCATTAAACTTTATCAATCCTGAAAAATGTGTAATTTTTTCTACCTAAATTCAGGTATTTTCTATGCTAAAATTTTTAATTAAATTGAACAGTTAAAAATATATTCTACAGAACTGATTATCTAATGAAGAGATTACTTATCCTGTTAAGCATATTGCTTTCCTTTAGTTTACAATCACAGCAAATAACTCCGCTCAATGAAAAACCTTATTTGGACAGTTTACAAAATATAGTAAAAACAAGTTCTCCTGATGCTTCAAAATCCAACGCCTACTTTATCTTATCAAATTATTATAGAAATATTGATTCACTGTTAAGCAAAAAGTATCTGGAAAGTGGAAAAGCATTCATTAAGGGTAATCCTCTTCTTTCCGCAAAATATGATTATTACAAAGCCCAGTATTATCTGGACCGAAACAAAGAGAAAGCCGGAATCTCTTATCAACAGGCGATTAAAGCACTATCCAAGATTAAAAATGAGGAATCGGATCTTCTTCAGGCTTCAGCCTGGTACAGCTATGGGGTAACACAGAAAGATAAAGAAGGCTATCCTTTTTTGGTGAAGACAATTCTTGAAAAAAGTATTCCGTTGGCTAAAAAATATGAAAACAGCAGAAACCTGGGATTTCTATATACTCAATTTGCTGTGATTCTTACTTATAATGCTGAATTAAAAAAATCTGAAGAGTACAACAAGAAAGCCTTGAAAATTCTCGAAAAACGTTTTCCGAATTCTTCCGAGTTATTTTTCACATACCTAAACTTTGCCAATAATTATTGCTATCAGGCTAAAGGAGACGAAGCCAAAAAGTTTTTGGATAAAGCTGAAAACCTCATCAATCCTTATCCGGAATCTTCAATCAATGCTTTTTATTATTATAGTAAAACACTTTACTATATTACCAGACAAAAAAACTCAGAGGCGCTACCCGTTATTGAAAAGGGAATCTTTTATACCAAAAAGTTCAATCAGAGCCTATTGGCACAGATGTTTTATTTCAACAAATATGACATCCTGAGAAAGCTAAAAAGATATGACGAGGCTAAAAATGTTCTGGAGGATATCTTAACGGAAAAATCCCTTGCCCTTGATCTTAGAAACAGAAAAACCATTTATAAGCAGCTTTCTACATTGAACGAGGAAATGGGAAATTCTAAAGAAGCCCTAGCATGGGAACAAAAATACTCTAAGCTTAATGACAGCCTGAATACCGAAAGTGTAAAGCTTGAGATCAATAAAATTGAATCTAAGTTTAATGCTGCAGAAAAGGAAAGAAAAATAGCAACCCTAAATGCTGAAAAAAACCAGAAAGATCTTGAGGTTAATAAGAAAAACTCTTATTTATGGGGGCTAAGCCTTATCCTGCTACTCCTTATAAGCCTTCTGATCTTCCTTTTTATCATCTTTAGGAAAAATAAAAAGATATCAATACAAAGGATCAATGAAATTAAACAAAAAGAAGAACTCTCCCTAACCAAGGCAATTCTGGATGGAGAGGAAAGAGAAAGAGAACGTATTGCAAGGGATCTTCATGATGGTTTGGGCGGAATGCTGGCAGGGGTAAAGATTAATTTTTCAACCTGGTCTGCCAATCATTTGGATGCTGAAAAGGATAAAGAATTTTATAAGATTCTAAGGCAACTGGACAATTCTGTGAGTGAACTTCGACATGTAGCAAGAAACCTGATGCCTGAATCATTGCTTAATTTTGGTTTGGAAACAGCAATCAATGATCTGTGTGAATTTTATAAAAGAAAAGATCTTGAAATTGACTTTCAGGCCATCAATATTGAAAAGAATCTGCCTTTAAACATTCAACTCAATATCTACAGGATTGTGCAGGAATTGTTAGCCAATGCCATAAAACATGCTGAAGCTGCCAATATTTTGCTGCAGTGTTCTCAATCAGGAAAAAACTTTTTCATTACCATTGAGGACAACGGAAAAGGCTTTGAAAATAATGCTGAGCAAAAGACTAAAAGCATGGGACTCCGGAATCTGAAAAACAGGGTTGATTACCTGAAAGGAAACATGGAGATCAGTTCGGACAATCAAGGGACAACAATTAACATAGAACTCAATATAGATGGAGAATGAAAGAATAAATATTGTTATTGTAGATGATCATCCCATTGTCATCGAAGGGGTGAAGATGATGCTGAACAGCCAGCCCTTCATTAATATAGTAGGAACTTTTACTTCCGGTTCTGAAATCATCAGTTTTATAAAATCTAACAAGGTAGATATTATTCTTCTTGACATTACTTTACCTGATGCCAATGGTACAGAACTTTGTAGGGAAATTAAAAAAATAGGTCCTGATATTTCTGTGATCATGTTCAGTAATCGTTCCGAAAGAAGTATCATCATGCAATCTATACAAAATGGAGCCAGTGGTTATCTTTTGAAGAATACTTCAATACATGAACTGGTCATATGCATCAAGGGTGCATTATCAGGTAATATTGTTTTCTGTAATGAAACCAAACAGATCATCAGCCGGCCCTCTCAAAACGAGTTGCAAATTCCAAGATTGACTAAAAGAGAAAAACAGATCCTGCAATTGGTAGCCCAGGGCAAAACAAGTAATATGATTGCGGAAGAGCTATTTCTAAGTCCGCTTACTATAGATACTCACCGTAAAAATTTGCTGCAGAAATTTCAGGCAAAAAACTCTACGGAACTCGTAAACTATGCCATACAGTTTCATATGATTGAAGAATAAAAAAACCGCTCTGTGAGCGGTTTTTATTTATATAAAAATATTTTAATTTAAGGTTCTAAGAAACTGAAATCGATTGATGCAACTGCTACACCTTTTCCTTTTTTCTTATCAGTTTTTACGATTTCCCCATCTATCCAAAGATTAATAATAAGCTCTGCATTATCATCTGGTAATGTTGCGTTAGCATCAAGGTTTAATTGTGCCTGGCTGGAATTTACCCATATATCTTCACTTGTCCAAGGGGATGTTATAGGGGTTGTTGGGGTGTCATAAATGGTATTTTGGGTGGTACCTACCTGTCTTACAACAGATATGATTTTCCCTCCTCCAGTTGTTTTCACTTCAAATTTAACCATATGATCCTGAAATTCTTCATCGTCATCCTTTTTACAGGAATTCAAAACAGTGATTGCAGAAAATAGTAGAACGAATAAAAAAGAAAGTCTAAGTAAACTTTTTGAATTGTAAAATTGCTTCATTTCTCCAAATAGATTTTTTAATGTTTCAAATATAAGTTTTTTATTAATATAAAAATAATTTTTATAAAAAATTTCCAATAAAGATTTACAAATAATATCAAATTGATAAAAAATAAAATCATATTATAAAATCCAATAATACAACTCAAATAACCAATCCTTACACATAAAATAACCGGATATAGTTTAAATAGTGAAAGCCGAAATGTGGAATTATATTTCAATGTCTTATCCCTTCATAGCCTTAATCCTTTCATGATTAAAATTGACTATTATATGAATAGCAAAAGTTAGGATTTACAATGTAATTTATTAATTATATTTGCTGTATGAATTTAGATTACATAGTAAGAGAGCCGGAAAATATTACCTCTACTACTCCTATACTTTTTATGCTTCATGGCTACGGCAGCAATGAGCAGGACCTTTTCAGCTTTAGAGAAACGCTTCCAAATGATTGGATTATCGTCAGCTTCAGAGCTCCTAGAGATACACAGTTTGAAGGATATTCTTGGTTTGACATCAACTTCAATGAACCTGAGAACTTTATGGATGTTTCCCAAGCTAAGGAGTCTTTAAATTCTGCATTGGAAAGTATACTAAAAGTGATCAATCATTATGGGCTTACTGAAAGCAATGTACATTTGTGCGGATTCAGTCAGGGAGGAATATTATGCTATGCTCTGGCACTTAAATATCCTGAACTTTTTAATAAAATAGCCTGTATGAGTTCTTATCCTGAAGAAAAAATTCTGGATGGTATTGTAAAGGATAAAAAGAAACTGGAAAGACTTCGATTCTTTGTATCTCATGGTACAGATGATGCTGTTATTCCACTTGAATGGGGAAGAAAGGCTGCTGATCTTTTGTATGACCTAAGCTGCTACTTCACTTTCAGAGAATATATGAGCGGGCATGGTGTCAATCAGAAAAACTATATGGACTTAATGGAGTTTTTCTCTAAATAAGCCAATCCCAATTTCAAATAAATTCAACGAAAACCACTACATCATTGTAGTTTATATAAACATTCCTGCATTTGGAATGTTTTTTTTATTACAATAAAGATAAATTCAGTAAATTCAGTAAATGAAACCAAGGCTCTTTTTACTGGGATTACTTTTATGCATTTTTGCCCATGCCCAGAACTCTTTTGAGTTAATTAATACAAAAAAAGCAGTTATTCCTTTTCAGTTTATCAACAACCTGATCTTTATCCCTATTAATGTTAATGGTGCAGAGCTTACCTTTCTATTGGATACCGGAGTAGCAGAAACCATTCTTTTTAGCCTTGAGAATAAAGAACTTAAACTTGGAAACGTTGAAAAAATAAAATTTTCTGGCCTTGGTGGAAGTTTAAGTATTGACGGTTTAAAATCTGATCGTAATACCGGGCGGATTGGAGATGCCCTCGTAAACACCTCCATGTCTCTTTATGTGATTATTGATGAAGAGTTTAATATCTCATCCCATGTAGGAATTCCCGTAAATGGAGTTATTGGATACCATTTCTTTAAGGATCATCCTATTTTTATAGATTATATTTCAAAAAAAATTACAGTTTATGAGAACAGTGATCTTTTAAAAAAGAAGATCAGAAAGTTTGAAGAACTTCCCATCACCATTGAGAGGGACAAACCTTATCTGTATGCCGGTGTGGAAATGACCAGTGAAAAAAAGGATTCAAAACTTTTAATTGATCTTGGAAACAGTGATGCTATATGGCTCTTCCCTGCCCTCATCAAAAACTTCGTGTACAACAGACCTAATATTGATGATTTCCTTGGACGGGGATTCAACGGAGATATTTATGGTAAACGAAGCAGAATCCATAACTTTTATCTTGGAGATTTTAAATTTGAAAAACCGCTTACCGCAATGCCCGATGAATTTTCTATTCAGCATGTAAATCTGGTAGAAAACAGAAAAGGTTCCATTGGTGGAGAAATTACTCGTAGGTTTACAGTAGTTTTTGATTATCCTAACAAAAAACTATATTTGAGGAAAAACAGAAACTTTAATGATCCTTTTCATTTTAATATGAGCGGATTAGACTTCAAGCAAGATGGTCTGGAATGGAAGCAGGACAAAATTAACATTGAAACTCAGAACTTAGCAACTATGGGAGCTGAAGCCTATAAGAACTCTTTTCAATATAAGTTCAGTCTCAAACCTATATTTTCTATTGCGGGGGTAAGGAAAGATTCTCCTGCCTATGAAGCTGGTTTACAAAAAGATGACAGAATTATCAGTATCAATGGGAATAGGTCCTCAGATTTGACCCTTGAAAAAATCATAGAACTCATGAAATCTGATGAAGGACGAAGCATTATTATGGTTGTTGAAAGAAAAAACGAAGAGCTTACTTTACGCTTCACTTTAGAAGACCCAATTCCCTATCAAGAATAGAATATGAAAACCGAAGAAACCACCTTAGACAGAATAAGAACCCGACCGAGATTTAAGATGTTTACCCATCTTACAAAGGAAGAGTATGCAGAAAATCTTAAAAAATATCTCATAGAACATAAAGATGAATTTTCCGGAAATATCAACAAGGAAGTCGCTACCATTTGGGTAGAAACAGAATATGATAATTACTGGAAGCCCCGCCTTTCCTTAAGAGTTGAAATGGAGGATGATGATATTGCAATACGTGGGGTATTTGGTCCCAGTTCTGCAGTCTGGACTTTTTTCATGTTTCTTTACTTCTCCTTTTCTATTCTTTGGATGACCTTTTTCACCATGTACTATGTAGAAAAGCAAATAAAAAGCGCTGAATACCCTTGGGCACTGAGCGCTTCTTTTGTCATGTTATTTTTTATTCTTCTTACCTATCTCGCTGCAAGATTCGGGCAGCATAAAGGGAAAGAAGAAATGCTTCAATTAAGAAGGTTTGCTGAAGAATCTACTTTACAATTTGAAAAGAAGATTATTTAGACAGCGTATCTGTAGGTCTTTCGTTTGGCACTGGTGTCGCCATAGCTCTTGCTGTTTTAATGGAATCAGCTACTTTTTCTCTGTTAGCCTGTTCTTTCAGCATTTTTGAAACATCCGGCTCCAATAGCTTCGTAAGTTCTTCCACTGAAATATTATTGGCATTGGGATCATCCAGAAGTTTTTTCCAAGGTCTTCTTCCACCCCAGTTATAATCACCAAAGACCATTACGGCAGTACCTTTTGCCTTTGTGGTAGCACCACCAGGATTCAAGATCCAAGTATCAGCATAGGAATATAACCATTGTGCATCTTTTCTTAATAATCGCAGGCAAGAATGGGAAGCCGGATATCCGGGAAGAGTATATTCATGCCATCCAATACCACCTATGTTGTGAATATTAAAGTTATAAGGAAGCTTCCATTCGGTACTCACTGTAGAAATAGATAACTTCTTTTTCCAGTTGGCAAATGTAAGTCCTCTGGTCGTCTGTGCTGTCTTCTTCCCCATACTCGTTGGACCCCACTTAACAAGACTTCCGTTGGAATAAACACCATACGCCTGAATAGGATATGAAAATATTACAAATTTTTTAACCCCGCTTAGCACATCCAATTGCATTGGAAATGGTGAATACGCCATTAACGTAGTATCTATTTTAGCAGGCACTACCAATGTATCAGCATTCCATTTGCTTTTAGAATCCAATCTGTTTAAGGCTAAAATAGCTGTACGCTCTTTCTCGTTATATTTTTTGCTGAACTCTGCATATACGGAGTCCCTCATTTTTTTATCCTTTGGAATGACAAATGCATTATAAAAACCATTCTCCTGCATAACGGGTGGAACGGATTCCTTTTTCACAACAGGCACAGAATCTTTCTTTATAGAATCTTTTTCTGCTTCAGGAGTCTCAGAGGCAGAAACAGTATCTTTAAAAGTATCACTTATTTTTTCTATTTCTTTCTTACAGGAAACAAGGAATAATGCACATAAGCAAGCATATAGAAATGATTTTTTCACAAGTATGTTCTTCATAAATAAAACAGGTCATTTAGTTTGGCTACCCAGTACAAATATCAGACCTAAAATCGAATCCCAAAAGACATTCTGAAAAATACCGTAAAAAAACGGTGGTAAAAGAGATTTTTTAAAGCAGTTTATTGGTTTTAGCGTAAGATAATGCTTCTGCAATATTGTTAACTCCAATTTTTTCAAAAAGCTTTTTGCGATGAAATTTCACTGTATCTGCTGTAATAAAAAGTTTACACCCTATTTCATTGATTGTCAAACCACTTGCGTACAAACTTAAAATTTCATATTCTCTGGAAGATAATTTTATTTTTTCGCTTTTCTCCCATTTCTCTGCAGTAAGATCATATTTCCAAATTTCATTGGATCCTTCCTTGCTAAGCATTACATTTCCTGAAGAGCTATTATTAGAAAGTGATACAGCGCATAAGGCTTTCCAAACCTGCCCCTCTTCTGTAAGAAACATTGGAGCAAGCTTATGATTAACTAGCACCATGTTTTTTTTGCTGTTGATAAGATAAAAATCATAGGAAATAGAATACATCTTTCTCTCCTCTATCGGAATTTTATCAAAAAACTCAAATCCTGCCTCATTGATCTTAATCAGCATCTCAACATCCTCAGGTTTTACATTCTGAAAATAGAAAGCATATCCGAGCTCCTTTACTTCCTCTGAGGTTTTACCACACAGAAAAAGAGGATTTTCCGAGACATACTCGAATCCTTTAGTTTGATAATTGATAACATAAAGACTTTGATATGTAGTTCTGGCAAGAGCCTTTATAGCCTCCAGATAATCTCCGGACTGGCTGAAATCAATATCGGCATCTTTACTTACCTCATTTTTATCATTAAAAAACCTTTTAATTCGTTCCATTTTTTTTAGAAATATCTACTAACTACACTAAAGGATAGTTTTCGATTTGATACCACAAATCTACACAAAAGTGTAGCGACTTTCAAAATGCCTTGATATAGTTTTGCAAACGAATTGCATGATTGTACCTTTTGTTAGAAAACCAATTAAAGGTTAATAGGAAAACCGGAACATACAAGCTATCTATAATATTGTAATCAATAACCATGATATAAAGAAGCTGCCTACATTATTCGGTCTCAAAAAGTTGATTCGTCAAATGAAGTTTTTATCGTAAATAACTCAGACAACGACACCTAATTCAGACAAAAATATTAAATGACATTGACCGAATGTAAAGCAGTTCAAAAAGATCAGCCTTTTAATCAGCATAAATCTCTGCTTAGAAACACACACTGATCTACACCCTATCACAAATCATTACTATTACTGTCTTATCTTGACAGTAATTTTTTTGCTCCATTAATACCCTTGTACAAGATTAGCAAAAATTCTTAATATCACTAAAAATACAATGAATACCAGTATAAAAAACTGAATTTTATTTACCGCTTTATTACCAAATTTACAGACAAAGATCCGATCACTAATCATCACCAGTAACACAGGGATCATCCATATCATGATAAAAATCCCATACAATCCATTTACGGCAAAAATGCCCATCATCAATACAATGGCAGCGACAATTCCTGTTATTAAGGTTAATAAGCCCAGAATAAGGAATAGGGTCCAGTTTTCAAATTGTCTTTTAATGAAATTCATTAATTTTATTTGAATCGGGAATTCAATCTGCTGTAATAAAATAGCCAAATGCAAAACCAAGGCAGGTAAGTAATCAGAAACAAAGCAATGTCATCCTTATTAATTTTTCCGTCTGCAACCGTACAATAATAGAAAACTGAGGAAATTACCGGAAGTAAGAACCAACATAAGGCTTGTTTTACTTTCCCATGAAATGTTTTTAAAAGAGAAAACAGACTACCAAAGGATAAAATATTGAGAAAAAATATCCAAAAAACAACAAAGGCATAGGCTAGTCCGCTCATATTACAATTTCTTGGATGCTCCCTTACCGGTTCTCTGGTCAATGCCATAAATATAATAATAAGAATGATTGAAATAACTGTTGAAATCAACCAAGTCTTCAGTATTGACCATAAAATGTATTTCTTTTTTGACATCAAATTCCGCATTAAATGCTAAAGTAATAATAACTTTTCAGCTCTACAAAAAATTCGCCTCCGGGGGGGGGGTATAATTATGGTTTCTTACATTCTTTACAGTAAATCATCTTTCCCTCTCTACAAGCTTATGATATACATAAATAAAAAAGTCTTCTATTTCTAGAAGACTTTTTGCGATCCGGACGGGACTCGAACCCGCGACCTCCGCCGTGACAGGGCGGCATTCTAACCAGCTGAACTACCGGATCAATTTTTTTAAAGTAAATTGACAAAACTTTTGCGATCCGGACGGGACTTGTTCTTATTTGAAAAACGCCCTATCCATAAGCTTTATAACGTTCTCTTATTTTTAGGTCACCGAATAGGTCACTTTTTTAAACAAGATTAAGATTGTTTGTTTTTACTGGTGCAAATATATGCCTTTTTTTATTTTTTGCAAATAATTTCACTAAATCTCATGAAAAATCATTGTAAATACCAGATTCTCAAACATAAAATTCTCAAATATTTTTACAACTCTATTAAAAGATATTGATTCTGAAATTCATTCATAGTTATTTAAACCAAATTAACCAGCACCACATCTGTACCATGTTGCTAAATATACAATAGAAATTGGATATTTCTGTTGACATATATTAATAGAACTCTTCCATAAAATCTCTTCTTTGCTCATATTCAATATCCTGTTTCTTCCAAATGATTTTTTGCTCAAAGTAATCAATATGCTCAGAGTAGTCCAAAATATCGGGCAGGGTATTTATCATTTTAATAATGTCCTGATAAAATTCAATTTTCTTTTGAATTATTGGCACCCTACTACCTGACCAACTTTCTGTTCTTCCAAAATTAATTCTTTTAGTTACTTCAATATTTTTATTAACAAGAAGAAATTCTTTGAAATAATTTAAGAACCAAGTGTTGAAATTATGGTAAACTACTTCAGAAAGTATCAGTAATACTTTTTCATTATCGTTGTGTTTCCTAATAAGATGTAAAATTAGATTCTCCATTTTTTCTGTAGCATTCTCTTCAGCGCTTGTATGTCTGAATAATGAATAGATATCTTCTTCAATTAAAAAAGAATATTGTTCTTTTTCTATTGCTGTTAATAACAATTCTTCAATTAGTTCTCCATATTCGTCATATTCCCATAATGCACTTGTATTGATATTCTCCAATCTAATTTTTGAGGAATAACTTAATCCAATTTTACCATTCTTTAAACTCTCATTTAGGAAGTTATGATCAATATCTAAAATCGCTTTTAATTCTTTACCATTATAATCAAAATGCGGATCTATTTCATATTGAGACCAAAACACATCTTTTAGGAGTTGTACATGATTAGTAAAAAAGGAAGCGCATTCTTCGCAAAAGTGAAATCCAAAATCGCATCTGGTTTGGCGTCGATTTTCAAAAATTATATTCGTTAGGTAAGTTATAATATGATGATTTTCTAGCTTAGGTTTCCCAATTTTGTATCTATTAAACACATTATCATATTTCAGATAATCTAGCATCCGATGAATGTATAAATATTCATTTTTACTTTGGAAAACCTGTATTAATATATTTAAGAATGACTCATTGACTTGTTCATCTGGTATCATTGTTACCAATACAGATTCCCAATATGGTTTCCCTTTAAAATCATATTCATTCATTAGATTTAAAAGTTCATTTGCTGTCATAATCTTTTCACTCATAGTTACATTCATAACAAATGCACGTAAAGGATAGGATACTTTACCACTAAAAAACAATCTTAATGCACTTTCAAATTCTGATTTGCTTTTCCGTGCAATTGTAGAATAAATATCGGTAATTGCACCTTCTATATGCCACGCATTACTATCTTTTTGCTGATTATAAAGCTCATCAACATTTAAAAAAAAGTTCTCCAGGTTCTGCCAATCATTCTCATTGACAAACTTTTCAAATTCTTGTCTTTTTTCCTTTTCACTTTCCTCAATTGACTTATCTCGTCTATATTCCCAACTCGGTGTTATAAATTTTGAAAGTTTAATAATATCGGATTCAATAAATTTATTCCAACTATCTGGGTAATCTACACCAGCATCTTTCAAATGCTTGGCAAGAACATTAACAAACTTACAATGAGCGTACTGATTATTATCTAATTTTTTTGAAATCCAATCTTCATATATTGGAAGTTCTTCTACAAAAATAGTCTTGTCAATATCTCCACCAGGACGTACAATTTTATTCAAAAGTTTTTGGGAATGTTCGTTTTCAAAATCATACAACTGGTATGCTTTATTAAGGATACGATTTCTTAGTGCAATTAAAGAATCAGATTTAAATAATCTAAAGTTCAAAATTGTAAATGCTGAACCTTTTGCTGAACCGAATTCTGTAAATTCCCAACCCAGCAATTTTTCCGATATATTTAGAAAAATGCCGTTGGCAATTAATTTTTCTACATCAGTCAATTTTTCATTTAACAGCACATCAAATAAGATATTCTGGCGCAAATAACCTTTTTCTAAATCTTCAACTCTATAACTAAAATAGTCATTTACGAATTTTAAAACTTCAGGTATACGACTTGGATTCTTCGCTACCATCTTTAATGTTAATTCTAGTGATGGAACTAATAATTCATTTGGATGATTCCAAAAATTGCGTAGTAATTCAAAATGTTTGTTCGCTTTTGTATGGTCGTTATGAACGTAACTAAATTCAAACTTTTCAGGATATTCTTCTTGAGAAAGTCCGCTAATCCATTTTTTTAAATAAATTAAACAATCCCGTCCTTTATAAAACCAAAAAAGATTGTAAAATTCATAAAATTCCTTGTCAGATCTTAATTGTGAAATTACTTCCTGCAAATGAGGCAAGACTAAGTCTTTTACGTGAAAATATGCAAACGTATTATTTATATCAATGAGTGTAGCACTAATTCTATGTGAATATTTTTCAATGAAAGCCATTATCCAATTTGCATAATTAATAACAGCGGACTTCTTATCAGTAAAACATTTGTAAAAAGCATAGGTAGCCAAAACCTGGTCCGATACTTTTACAATCTCTTCAGAATAAACATCCAGAATTTCACTATTATGAAGCTCCATTATTGCTGACCATAATTCGTTCCAATCAATTCCAAATTTGGTTAATAAAACATCCTTCAGTTCTTCATTATTTCTATCCAAAACTCCAAAAAAGGATACAATTGCCAAGGATTTGAGAATGATGGGTTTATTAAATATTCCTATTTCTTCAGATATTTTCTTAAAATATTTTTCATATAGCAACACAGGGCTATCCAAATAATTGGTTTCTGCTTCCGGTACAACTGAATTAGTTGCCATCAATGCTACTCTGGCATTTCCTTTTGCTAATTCAATAATTTTTCTTTTAATGTCCGGATAATGCTTCAAATTAGGTAAGGCAGCAACAATTATTTTCCCAATTTCCTCATCTTTAAACTCTTTGATATTTAATTCTCTATGCGTATAGTTTTCAAGGGTATGCGAAACTTGTTTTTTCACATAGTCTCTCGAAGTAATTATTACTTTAGCAGTATAAGATTGCGAGCCTTCTAATTTGCTTAATAAATAAACTAAGTTACTAACCGATTTATTAGCATCATCAAACAAAATAATATGATTTTTACCCGGCAAAAACAGATGTTGATAATCATCCCAAAGAGAAACACCAGAACTTTGAATTACAATAGGAATATAGTCTTCTTTTGAAAGTTCTTCTAATATTTTAACTCCTAATTTTGATTTTCCTACACCAGCAGCTCCTGATAAAAATAAAATATCAGAAGTTTTTAAAATATTAATAGAATCTTTTAATTCTTCTTCTCTACCAACAAATTCATTAGTAAGCGATGGCTGTAATCCTTTTTCAGTTTTTAGTAAAAACTGTTCAAGTGTATAGATATCTCCTTTTACTATCTGAATATTAAGATACTCTTCCGACAATTTTGGAATATCGAAAATACGCATTGGCAAATTTTGAATTGTCAATATATCAAGAGTCGCATTGGAATTAAAAGATTTTACTTTTTCATTTAATGAATCGTATTCATCTGTACTTACTTTTTCAATACAAGCCAAAAAAACTTTCTCGATTTTATCTTTGCTGATACTGGTTTCACTTTCATTAAAACAGTGATCTATATCTTTTGAGAGTTTATCAAAAAATGATTTTGATTCTCCAATTCTTTCTTTTGTTGTACATTCAACAAAAATGTAATTATCACCATTGACAAAAAAGGAATCAGGTGTTCCTTTACTTGTTTTTTCTTTACCAACTACAGCGCCTGGTGAACCGATAAATTTGTTCCCTTCTAAGTGCAACAAATGATTTATTAAGGTTTGAAAACTTGCCTGATTAATTGCTTGTAAAGCACTTTCTATTTGGGTTATAGTATTCATAATATTGTAAGCTATATTTTAAATCTTATTATTTTTTTTGGAAAACCAGGCTATATTTGTGAAATTTAGATACTAATTTATTAAAATTATAACGTACTTAAAATAGTTTTATAATAAACAGGACAAAAAATGATTCTGAAAATTAAGTCAATTATTTATTTGATTTACAACATCAAAAAAAACAATAATATCACTTAATTGTAATCCAGCTTATTCGTTGATAAATAGTAAAATTTTTATTTAAAACATTTAAGTATATAGTAGCCTTACTAAAAATAAGCCTTAGCTTTTAGCCCAATCTAAGAACTCCATCTCATTGTTTTGATTCATCTCATATTTCACAAAAAAAATTCACAACTAAAAAGCCGAAATACAAATCCTGAATTTGAAATGTAAATTTCTGATTTATTAATTATCTTTATAATACTTATCTCAGTAATAGCTTTTTAATTATCACACCAATGGAGAAACTTACAAAAAGACAGCATTTCGTTCCGAGAACTTATCTGAAAAATTTTGGTTATCAAAAAAAACAGGACATTTATACAAATGTTCTTCCAAAAAAGGCTGATGATGAAAGTTCAATATTTGAGTCTAATATTATAAATGTTTGTTTAGAAAAAGATTTCTATACACTACCAGGAAAAAACGCTAGTGAAAAAATGCTGTTAGAAACATTTTATAATGAAAACTATGAAACTCACTACGAAAGTATTTACCAAATCTTAATTGATCCGAAAAAAAATGAGTTGACAGAAAAAGAACATCGCCTAGTTATTTCTACAGTTGTTACTATGCTTTACAGAACAAAAAAATGGATAAGCGACTTTAATCATTTTTTTGACAGGGTTTTAGAATCCGCCTTTCTTCAATGCAAAGCTGCAGGTAAAGACTACTTTTCGTTTGAGGACGTTAAGATAAGCATCAAAGACAGAACTCTCGAAGATTTACAAAAAGAACAACGCATACAAAATAAGCATATTCAGGTAATCACAGTATTAGAAGCAGCCTTAAAGCTAATTGAAATTAGAATACACCAAGACGGCATTATGGTTTCCAAGCTTGAAAACGGTGCAGCAGGATTTGTAACAAGCGATAATCCTGTTTCGATATCAAATAATTATTCTGCAATATTAGCTCCGTTTGATCCAACCAATGTATTAAAAATCCCTCTGGATAAGGAACATTTACTGCATCTTATGCCATTTGCAAATGAATCTAATAAAAAACTGATAATTAGAAACAATCTTACAGACATTCTTTCTTACACCCAAAACCTGACTTCTAATTATGAGCAATATCAGAATGCTGAAAGATTCTTAATTGGAGAAGAACAAACATTAAAAAACTTTCTAAAACAAAAAAGTCTTATGTAATATTTATTTCTATATTATAAAATCCATAGGAACCGATAAAAATGAAAAATAGAATGTATAAATCTTAATATTTTTTCAACAAATATTTTTTTATAAAAACTATGCAAATACATTGCGTAGCATTCTTTTTACTTTACAAAATGGATATACTTAATAGGAACTTAGAATTACTTACAAATGATAACAATTGACAATTTAACCAAAATAGTTAGCACAACACTTAAAATGCTTCATATTTTAAATGATAATTGTGATGAGATAAATGTAAAGGAAGTCACTTTATTAAATGAGGATACTTTATGTTGTAGTTTTTATCCTGTTTCAAAAAACTCGAATGATATCAAGTTGGAAATTGTTACAATTATGGGATTTTTCAATGGCTTTTTCAGAGATACAAACTATGAAAATGTTAATCTTAATTACTATGCGGTGAGAGCTTATGACATTAATGATAATGAAATATTGAATGCTTTATCAACTAAATCTGCTGCAGAATTAATAGGGAAAGGAAATTCAATTGAATGGCTCAAACTAACTCTTTTTCAAGAAAACACAGAAGATTATCGTTTATCACAGGCAAAGAAAATAATTTCTGAAATTGAGAACGGCCTAAGAGAAATAGTAAAAACTAAGCTTAGAAGTAAATTTGGAGAAGAATGGTGGGGTATTGGATTGAACAACAAGCTTGGAGCGGACGTGAAAGAGATGTATTCCAAGCAATTTGATATTGATTGTACTAATGGTGATATTTTAATAGCCTACACATTTACTTTACAATTAAAAAAAATCATATTAACTCATTTTGATTTATTCAAGTCATATTTTCAAACTCAATTTGAAACATTAATGGATAATTTAAATAAATTGAGAAGAGAGGAAGCTCACAACAGAACGATTTCAGATTTGGATTTGAAAAACCTTCAGGATTTACACGAAAAGTTACTATCTAAAGTTTTGCTTGATCTGCCATCTTTTCAATCAGTTTTTCTTACTGAAAATTGGAGAATAAAAATTAAAAAGATTTTCAATGAAAGACAATATAAGTCAATTCATAATGAACAAGAAGTTAACAATGAATCAAATCTTGAAAAGAAGCTCATTAAGATTAAAGAAAACTTAACTTCTCTGATTTCATACTTGAATGATACATTAATAAAATTAAGGTCTGTTACTGCACCAATACATAAAAAAGACCTTCATAATGAATTGATTTTTTGTTACGAAAGACAAAAGGAACTACAAGAATCTCTTTTTGAACAAACATTGACATTGAATAATGAAAAAATAAATTGTATTGTCAATGAAATAAGAGTACATGAGATTAAAATGAATGAATTTTCTTCAAAAATTTTATTAAGCGAAACCTAAAAATTTGCACAAGTAAATAATATGAGATTTATAGCAAGTGAAGTATAAAGAAATTCCATTAGAATTGTATCTTTATTTAAAATCACAAGTTATATTTGTAATAAAAAAGTATGACTGGAATTAATTTTTCTCCACAGATATGGTGGAGCGCTATGGATCGAGCTGTCGAATTTGCAAACCATATGGGAAAAAATTTAATCCAAGATTTTAATTTTAAAAATTGGTTACAAAATGGCTCTATTGAACATAACAGTTTAGAGATTTATCAAGTTTCTGAATTAGAAGATATCTTAACTGGCAAGTATGAGTATCTACAAAATAATGATTATTATTACAGAGTATTTTTCAAAAACAGTTATGGAAAAAATGTTTATGCAAGTAATATTTCAGATTTAGAAAGTAAAATATTTGGGCAAGAAAATGTTCAAATCGAATATGAATTTAGAATTGATGCCTTAAATCATTATATAACTTTGCACCTTAATAATTGGCTAACTTATGGAGATTATGATGATTGGTTTCGTTGGAGGTTGTATTACTATTTTTTAGTTAATAAACTTGATGAACAGCTAAGTGGAATTTTTAATTACTATTGGAGTACGATACTAAGTCAGCTCAACATACAAACACATCTATTCAAATCGGTGGAACATTATAAAAAATTCCGTGATGAGTATGAAGAAATCAATAAAAATTCCGATACCTTTTTTCTCGCTCACCAAAAAAAGTTGCAATTAAAAAAATTATAAAAAAATAAGAAGTCATATACAGACTACATTAATTATCACAATTTCACGATTGTAAATAGTAAACCTAACTCTAAAAGGTTCAGATATCGAGTTTTTAATTAACTTCATATTTGAACCTTTACTCTTCGCTCTAGTATTTGCAAAACCTTTGTTAGTGATAGCTCGTTTATAATTCGTCTAATAATGGTAATTCGTTTAAAAGTTTTTCTCTATGACCATTTTCCAAATATCTTGGAAGAATGTGTAGTTTTTGCAATTTTTTAAGTGATAGCAAAGGATTGATGTCATCATTCTTTTTTTCTACATTCAAGATAAAAGCCAGATATTTTAGATTGGTCAGTTTTGATAGTGGCTCCATACTTTTGACCGATTGTCCTGTTCCACTTATTTTTCCGTGGTCTAAAAAAAGCTCTTCCAAACTTGCCAAAGAAGATAATGGTTCCAAATCATACAAATTGTTTATCTCGTAGATATACAAAGTTTTTAGATGGGTCAATCCTTTAAGAAAATTGATATTTTCTACTTTCTTAATACTTGAAAGAATCAATACCTCAAGGTTTTTTAAGGGTGACAAGTCTGGTATTTCTGTTTGCTTATTTATGCTTATATGAAGGTATTTTAAATTCGGCAATGTAGAAAAAACAGCAACTCGTTCATCATCAATTTCTCCTAATATTATTGCCTCAATATTTGTGTTGTTTTTTAATGCAGAAAGATTGGTGTATTTTAATTTAAACTTCTTTAGAGGAGTTGACATTTCCAAAATCTTGGTGTCAGTTGGAATTGTTGATAAGTCAAAAATTCCTCCCACAGCTCCTTCAAAGACACCCAAATGTGCATAATCGCCAAGAAGGGCTTTTCTTTTCTAATAAATAATTATTCCAATTCATTTTGTTTTTGTTGCTTATTTTTATGTATTGCAGGTAATTTTTCGGGCTTTGTGATGGTACGCAATCAAAGCACAAACCTTTAATTTTTATATAAAAGTTCAATCAAAAAACTACCGTTGAACTCTGCAGTTTTGTCTCGCTATTGCAAACCTCTTTGTTATCTACTATATCTCTATTTTGGTCTATTTATGCTGTCATTTATTGGTGGGGTTTCAATATCATTTCTAAGACCAGGTCGTGGTCCTGATAATGCTTTATCTATGTAACTAACATATTCCAAAGAATAATATTTCTTTTCATTATTCAGCGTCAAGCCTTTCGGATAAACATTTTCACCAGAATATGAGCTTGTTGGAAGCTGATAACGTTTATTTCTTTTGCTATACTTGAATTTATACGTTGTTAAAGTTGCAATAAATCTATTATAAGTAAGTTCTGATGGTAAATAATATGTTATACTTAAATATTCGCCACCTTCAACATCCTCTGTAAATATTAGCTCAACAATTTCTTTTGTATCTGATTTGATGAAATTAATTTTTTTTTGGTTTCCTGAAGAGGTATCATTTAATATTTTAAAGCCTTTCGATAATAATTGTTTATGTTCAGTCGGTTTATAATAATTAAAAGCTTTTCTTAAGTCGGATACTTTTAATGTCTGTCCAAAAGATATAGTTACAGATAGCATAAATATTAAAATGTAAAAACTATTTTTGACGATTTTCATTACTCTTGTTTTTTGTATTACGGTCTGTTCACATTGCAGGTTACGTTTCGAGGTTTTGAGATGATGGAGAAAGAACTTTTGAACTTTTAATTTCGCTCTACTATTATAAAACCATTGTTACCGTCTGGCGCTTTTGTTAGTTAAAGTTATACGGATAACCAATTTCGTTTAGGTCGGCTTCAAGTTGTTCCCAATCTTCAAGTTCCTCAACGATTGTCAAAACCATCTGTTTTGTAAGCGTTTTTCCGTTATAAATTTCTTTCACAGTTTCCAATGGGATACCACTTTCGTCAAAATATTCTGTTGCCCAATCAATGTAAGTTTGTGGATTTCCGTCAAAAATGCTCAACATTCCCTCAGAATTATCTTCGTAATTTTCAATTTGTCCAGTTTGCCAATTTTTCGCTTCAGTTGTCCAAATGCAAAATGTGGTTCCGATTGTTTTTACAGGTTCTCCGAAAATAAATTCGTTAAAAATAGAAGGCAAATCCTTTGTTAGTTTCTCTTTTTCTTGCTGTTGATATTCGTGTGCAAATCCATTTATTACACAGCCATCTTGTCTAAATAAAATTAGCATTTGGTCACCAGAATCATTTCGCATTTCGCAAAACTCTTCTTTGTCTGCCCATTTATTGTTATATGAATAATAGCGATATTCCCATTCTTGCGAAAGGATTGCGTCTAAAACAGAAATAGCTTTACAAATTGTCTGCAATTTTTGTCTGTCAGGTAAATTTAGTTTTTGAGTTGAAACCATCTGTTTCTTTATATTTTTTGTTCAGTTGAGTGTCGCACTATGTTGGCTTATATCGTTACGGGGCTTTGTAATAGTGAGAAAATCGAAGTGCAAATCTTCAATGTTCATTATTATTCCTCACACCTTACATTAGGATAACAAAAATCAGCCAACATATCACCATCCGATTTTATCCACCGAACATTATAGTAATGCTCCTTATTTTCGTCATCATATGTATATACTGTAAAATTTTTCCTCCCAATTCCCTCCCATATTTGACAAGGATTACAAAGCCCTACTTCTATACTTTTTGTTTCTTCATCATATTGTGTAGAGAAGAAAAAGTCTTCAAACAAAATCTCGTTTGCAGAACTGCTTACGTAGGACAAAAGGTATTTCATATAAAGTTTATTTCTTTTGTTATAGAAGTTTATAGTTACTTCATCCCGAGTTCTATCTTTTACAGTTTGAATTTTATGATACAAAGAATCGTTCAATTTGGTATAGACTGTTCTTTCTATTTTTTTATCGTCATAATATAAAGTGATGCTGTCCGAAAACTTTTTCCCGTTTTTGCTCCAGATTCTATTTCCCCAAGAATAGTCTTGAAAATTCAGTCGAATATATTTTAATTTGAAAGAAAAGTTCCCATTATTTTGTTGCTGAATTGATTCCTTTAATACATCATTTTCAAAAAGCTCTTTTCTTTTCCCATTTTCTACACCTCTAATTTGCCAACCTTCTAATTTATCATTTTTATAAGTTAGAGTATCTTGTAGAGTACCATTATAGTTAAATTTTATTGACCGTCCATTCTTCTTTCCATTGTTATAATTGGAAATATCATATAACTTCCCTTCACGGTTTGTACTTGTCCATATCCCTTCTTTTAAACCTTTTACATATTTTCCTTTTGAAGCTGCTCCAAGGTAATAAGTAAATGCTAGAGAATCGTGCTTGAGACCGTTTACAAAGTTTATCATTTCATAATCCTCTTTTTCACTTCTATTATAAATTTTGTATTTCCCGTGTAGTGGCTTATTTTTATAAAAATGAACATTGGAGTTATTTTTAACCTTCTGTCTTGGTATTTCTTTGTATTGAGAAAAAAGAGACACAGGAATTATTAAAAAAATAAAGGTATATAAATGCATAGTTTTACTTGTATTGGGAACGTTTAAGTTGAAATAATTTCTAAATATGAAGAACTACATCTGAATTTTGTACTTCGGTCAATCTAATTTACAACCCTTACTAGCAGCAAGTTTTTAATCAAAATATTCTTTTCCATTTATATCAACATAGCCTTTTTTACCATCTTCTAATGTGAATCTTGCCAATCCAAAAATAAAGTCGCTTAGGTCTGAATATTTTATTTCTGTCAAATTATAAAATCCAACTTTATTGTCTATTTTAACCTTTGTAATCCAATTTTTGGTTTCAATAATTTCGTCGTAAAAACTCAATTGTCCATTATATAAAATTCCTTTTTTTGTGCCTTTTTCAATAATTACAGCATAGGGAAATGTCTTGGTAAAATTAAATACAAAGTCATTTTCATTATAATTGATTTTCTGCAATTTATTGGTGAAATATATTTTATCTATTCCTTCTTTTTTGATTGAATCAATTACCTCAAAGGGTTCTTTGTTTCCATAGTCGTAGAAAGTTTCATCTTTGGTAATGATGAACTTATCGTTATCAATTTTAATTTCACAAGTATAATGTGGTACAGTTCCACATAAACCTAAATTGATTTTAGTTTTCTTTTGTTTTCTGCCTTTATTGTCAATATAAAACTTAAGATTATTTTCATCTAAAACTTGAAAATATCCCCAAATTGGCAGAATAAATTTCAAATTTTTAAATTTTACCTTATTATTCTTTTTTAGTAAAAATGTTCCATCAATTGTATTTTTATAGGCTTTTAAATTTTCGCTAAATCCATCTATTAATGAATCTCTGTCTTGAGAAAACGAAAAGCTGTAAAATATTGATAGCGAGATGATGAGAATTGCTTTCATAAATTTTATGTAATGAGAATGTCTATACTTAGAAATACGGTTAGATTATTTTATACGTTATAAATGCTAAAACAACCATAATCAGTTCGTACACATAATAAATTTTCTGCAACAAATTTAATTTTACAGCTTTTTACAAGATGTTCTATTTTAAAACTATGTAAAAGTTTTTTATCTGTAAAGTCGAATACATACACATCTGCTCGTTGAAGAAGAACTAATTTTGTTTGGTCTTCATTGAAGCAAAAAGCATTTACATCTTTTGTGTATTCCGGAATTTCTAATTCTTTTATTTGGATTTCATCAGCCGTGGATAGGTCGAAATATCGCATTCCCCAAGTTCCGTACTGCTCTCTAACAACTAATAATTGATTGTTGTCAGCAAACTCAAACTGATACACCATTCTAAAATCCGCAACAATTTTTTTCAGAAGATTCCCTGTTTTTGTATCGAAGATTTGAATTTCTCCTTCCTTGTTATGAAATGCCAGCAAATTACCGTCTTTTGATAATTTTCCACAGAATGGAGAGCTCCCATTTATAATTTCAATTTCATAACTTTTTGTATGCAAAATTTTATTGTGATTATCTACTATCGATAACTGGTTCAATGTCGCAAACGCCGTTTTATCATTTGCAACAGAGACAAAACTGTCTATGTGGCTATTTTCTTTTCCTATATTATGGAATACTCCATTCTCAATATCGAACTCATAAATATAATGGTCAATATCCATAATTAACGAGTTTCTTTCTTTCCTGTACTCTATATTCCAAGCCAACGGTTTGGGTAATTCTATAGTTTTTAGGACATTTCCAACTAGGTCGATTAAATTAAGAGAGCCTTTTATTCCTTCATTTTCTGATTCATCTTTATAAACAAAAATCCCCTTTGGTGTAGGTGCGAACGATATTGCCCCTGTATAAACTCCACCAAGAAATTTATGCAAGACTGGTTGTCCGATTTTTGCATTTTCATTATTTAAAACAAATCCTTTTTTCAAAGATTCCCATTCCTTCTTATAAAAGTTTTTCAAAGCATCTTCATTACTGGAAAATTCTTTTTTGGTTGTTTTAAATTTGTCGGTTTTACCCGTTTCAGAAATTAACATCCTATCTTTCAAGATAAGATTTATTATTTTATCCGATTTGTAGTCAATCAGTTGATGTTTTATTTCATTCATTTGTTTTTGTTTTTTTTTGAGTTTTCTTTTATTTAATTCGGGTTAAAATCATAGAGCCACTTATTCAAATCATTTTTTATATCAATTTTATTTTTTTGAGAAAGAAGAAAATACCATTCACTGATTGCTTCTCTATCTTCGGTATCAAGTCCTGCATTTTTCAGGCTCTTTAAACTTAATAATAATCGAGCTTTTATTTGTTCTTTATCTTTATTTTTTTCACAGAACTCAACATCTTGAATAATTGTTTGAGTATAATTCTCAAATTCTTGTTTGGTTATCATTTCTTTTGTCAACAGCATTTTGAATCTGCCAGAAACTTGTTGCTTAATTTCCGCATAATCTGGTTCTTTCGGTTTCGTCCAATTCTTTTGATAAATAGTAGAAAGCTGTTCATCAATTCCTAGTTTTTTAATCCTATTGATTCCATCATAAATATTAAGAATTGCAAGATTACTCTCGTTGCTTTTATTACAGTATTTCATCATCCCATCTGTCAAAATTTTCTTGAGTTCTTCGTTAGAAATCATAGTATCGTTTTTTATTTGAGTAATGATAGAAATGATATCATCATATTCGGAAGAAGAAATATCTGGATAGATTTTAAGGTTATAATATATTTGAATGTACCAAATTAAATATACTACTTGTTTTTAAAATCAATTTTATTGTTCATAGAGAAGTAAACTTGATTGTAAGGCAACCTAAGTAAAATAAAGTCAAACTATGATAACTTCGATTGCTTCAAATATTTAAAATTATATTGCAAAAACGCTACAACTACAAGAAACTTAATATGAATTTATTTATAGCTAAATCTTATTTAATTTTGTTCTGACGAATCATATCATCGACAAAAAGGTTTTTATAAAACAAACTTGCCAATTAGAACCTGCTGAAGACATTTGCCCCTATTTTTACTTATTTGGATAATTTGAATTAATAGTTTGACCTACAAATAAGACAAACTATTAGATTCCTTATTTTCATTAAATGAAATTCCTCAAAAATAGATTTTCAATATAGCGTCTGTATATTTATCTTTTTGAGCTTTACTAATACTTTTCCTTCCTAATCGCTTTATGTGAGTTCGTAGATCAAGAAATTTCCGTTCGATATGATTGATTTCTCTTCGTTTAGTACTGTGAAGATGTTTTGGAATTAATTTAGGATAGATGTTCAGGCGATCACTATATATCTTTTTTGGATTTGCATAAAGTAAAGTATCTATAATACATTGTATTGTCTTGGTCATTCTTCTACCAAGTTTATAGTCAATTACTTTCTTTGTCTCTCTGCAATAAGCTGCAACTACCCACCGTTCATTGGTTTTACTTTTAGTGTATGTCTTTAACTCATCAATTTCGATTGTTATATTCTGAGGGATTGGTGGCTTAACAACTTTAGAAGCGATTTTTAAAATCTTTTTTAGTACAGTCGTCTTGCTGACTTCAAGTAATCTGCTAATACCTCTTATACCAACTCCTTCTTTTATCAGCTGTTGAATATTATGATTTGTACTTTTGTGATATGCACGATAAGAATAGTTCCCAATGAACTTCTTGTTGCATTTTTTGCACTGATAGCGCTGCTTATTTTGTGATGTTATTCCCGCCTTGATACAGTAGCTGTAATTACAGTGAATACATTGATTCTGCCGTTTATTCATAATGATTTAAAGTAAATTAGTAACTCCACATCTAAACCATCTGATATAAAATCAGTACATTCCGGAGTCGCTATTTTGCTTTTTTAGTCGGCAAAAATAAAAAACGATGCATTATAGTACATCGTTTTTTTTATTATATCTTTGTATGGTATTGATAATCAATGAAGTTAATTAAAAACTCCACATCTGTACCATTACCTAATATGAATTTTCACTTTTTTTGTAACAAATATAAAATTTTTCTGAAAGAAGATTACAGAAATATATAGCAGCCTTAATCAATATGGTTACTTTCTAACATCCAAAACTTTAAGAATATCAAACGCAATTTTCTCAATATTATCGTGATCCAGATTACCCGTAGCAACATTGGACAGAACCACTACTCCATTTTTTGTTTTAGGATTCAGAAGTAAGGAAGATGAATAACCACCTGTCCCTCCATTGTGCCACAGCAATTTGCGTTGGGAATCATCTTGGTAAATATGCCACGCAAGACCGACTTTTGTTTTTTTATCTTTTGTGAAAGTTGGTATTTGCGTAAGCTGTAAATCTTTGTTGCTGAAATTGAACTGTGCCAAAGAAAATCCGGCTAAATCCTGTACAGAACTTACAGCAGAACCGCAACCTGACAAAGCGTCAAAATCCCACTGCGAGGTCTCTTTCCCGTCCTTATCCAAACCTTTTATAAGTTTCCCGTCCTTTTCTGCAAATGTTACATTGGTAAAAGAATTGGTCATCCCGAACTTATCAAAAATCCGTTTCTGTAACAATTTCTGAAAAGTTGTCTTCTCTTCTATAGCCATTGTAAAACCGAGCAGGCCAAAAGCAAGATTTGAATATCCGTAGTTTTTACCGGAAGCATTTTCAAGTATTAATGAATTTTGAAGATAGTCTTCCAATTTGTCCGCAGCGTAATTTTTATAAGGATTATTTTCTTCTATATTTTCTTCCAGGTTTTTCGGAATTCTGTACAATCCCGAAGAATGATTTGCCAACATACCGAAAGAAAGCTTAATATTATTTTTAAAAGGAAAATTGTAGAACCGATTGACATTATCCTCTAATTTTAATTTTTTCTCCAAAACCAGCTGCGCAAGAATAGTTGCCGTAAAAAGTTTGGTAACCGAGCCTATCTCAAATAGTTTTTGATGGTTATCAATGGTTTTCAAAGTATCATTTTTCCTGATGATTCCATAAAATGACGTCTTCCCGTTTTTGATGACAGCAATAGAAATCTGAGTCTGATCCGGGAATGTTTTAGAATAATCGAAAAGTATTTTTTTATAATCCTCCGGGATTTTAGAAAGCTGATTGGCCGCTGTTTTTTTTTCGATAAAAGGTGTAATGTCTATTCCGTCGATTTCATTATTTTTATTTAATGCGAAAAGAATATTCACAAAACCCTTATCAGCTTTGCCTTTGTACAATGCAAATCTTTCATTTTTGCTTTTTTGGGAAACAAATTCCGTACTTTCTATTTTTCCAAATTCTTTAGATGTCTCCAGAAAAAAATCCCTATTTTCTTTTAATGTAATTGCACCTTTCATCTGTGGAGAAAAATTCTGATAAATCTCATCATACTTCTCAGAATTGTAGAGTGAAACTAATTTATCTAATGAAACACCATAACTTTCTGATTGGGCAAGAGAAAGGTAAAGACCAAAGACGGTAAACAGCAAGGAGAGAATTTTTTTCATCATCAAGTCAATTTATTTTTTCAGAATTTTAAAATCTTTATATTCAGTGTCAGATTGTAAATGTAAGATATAGATTCCTGGAGAATAATTCCCAACGTAAACAGAAATTTTATCCGAAGTTAATTTCCCTTCCTGGAAAACTCTGCCCGACAAATCCAACAATTGATAATTCCAGTTTTTTTGTAAGCCTTCATTCTGAATCCAAACCACATCTGTAACGGGATTAGGATAGATTTTAAAATCTGATTTCCCGCTTGATGTTGCCGATAAATTAGAGAATGTCAGCTTGTTCAGCTCTACACCCAAATTACCGTTGTAGCAAGGCAGATAAAGTTCAGAATTGTAATTCAGAAAATTGATATCAGAATAATTTTCGGAGGAAATGTTTGGTGTAATTTGTTTAGTTCCGGCTTCCGTACCATCACTTTCAAAAAGATAGGTGGATGCAAGACTTTTTGCCAGAAAATACAACTTATCATTAAAAACATAAGCATAAGGAACAACACTGTACGGAATAGTCTTCACGAGAACTGTTCCCGCAGACGTTCCATCCGTTTTATAAAGAAGCCTGTTTGAGCCACTAAGAGCAAAAAAATAAACCTGATTACTGAAAGCTGTCAACGTTTGTATATTCGAGCCAGTGTTACCTGCCGTAATGTCTTTTACCAGCTGTGTTCCTGCTGAAGTTCCATCAGAAACCCAAAGTTCTTCGCCGGAAGTTCCATCATTTGCAAGGAAAAAAATCTTATTGTTGCTTACCAAAAACCTTGTCGGATTACTGTCTGAACCAGCATTAATATTTTTCACCAAAACTGTTCCGGCTGCTGTTCCGTTGGTTTTCCAGAGCTCGTAACCAATGGAACTGTCTCCTGCAGCAAAATACATCTCGTTGTTATAAATTGCCACGTTTTCCAAATAAGCATTGACACTGATATTCTTCAAAAGCTGAGTTCCCGCAACAGTTCCATCGCTTTTCCAAAGTCCGGGATTTCCGTTATTTCCTACGAAATAGACCGCATTATTGTAAGAGGGCAAAGCAAGCTGATGGTTGAAACTTTCTGCAATCATAGTATTGTCTGTAAGTTGCAGAGTTCCTGCATTGGTTCCGTCGGAAGTCCAAAGTTTGGTTCCCGAAATAAAAAAAACTTTGCCATTTGCGCCTGCCAGATATTGCGGATTAGAACCTGAACTACCTGGAAGAATATCTTTAATTAAAACAGTTCCTGCAGTTGTTCCATCGGATTTCCACAGCTCGGCGCCATTGGTGCCATCATCATAATTGAAAAAAAATGTATTATTATAAGAAATAAAAGGATACAAAATTCCTGAACCGACAGACGGACCAACCAATTGTGTCCCGGAAGAAGTGCCGTCTGAACTGTATATTTTGTCCCCCGTTCCCGGATTGGCAACAAAATATATTTTATTATTGAAAGGCAGTAAAGAATGCGGATTGGAACTTCCCAAAGGATTGATGTCTTTTACCAAAGTCAAGGTCTGGGCGGAATAAGTGAATACATTTCCGACAGAAAAAAATAAGGTTAGAAGTCTGAGTATTTTCATCTTATCTGTTTTAATTATTAGTGGTTCTTGTGATTTTTATATTGGAACATAGAATCGATAGAAAGGTCGAAATCGTTTTTAATTTTTAATCAGTTTGTATGTTCCGGTTTTCGTTTTAAAAAGATAAATTCCTTTAAGCAAATTGGCGGTGAAGATTTCATTTTTGCCTTTATTTAAGACTCCTTTAATCAGTAATTTCCCATCCATTCCGAAAATCTGAAAGGAACTTTCATTATTAGTTTCGATATAAATATGTTCTTTAAAAAAAGTGGGATAAACTTTTTCCTTAATTTCAATATTCGTTTCAGAACCAGACAATGTCCCTGATGGAGAAGCACCACAACCTGATGTAGACTTCAAGCCATAATTGGGGTTGTAAACAATATCATTTCCATAAACAGTAAGGTTTGCAAAAACACCATTGGTGGTCAGTTCCCGTGTCGATGAACAATCCTGGTCGTAAGCCCACGCAAGCCATCCGATTTCTCTCTGGCACAATTTGGTAAGTAAAGTCGGGTAATAGGAAGATAAATCTATGCTGCCGCAGCTGTTTCCATCCTGATTATTCGCAATTTCTCCCAAAAACCAGCACAATCCGGAGTTCGTCATTTCAGTAAGTTTGGTTTCCATATTAGCCGTTGTTGGTGCATAGTCCGACCAATAAGCGTGTGCTGAGAAAATGATTTTGTGAAGTGGGTCGTGATTATAAATCTCCTGCGCCACCGACAAAAGTTCGGAAGAAGAAGTCCCGCAATCCGGCGCATCTATCATAATCGGAACGTTGATACCTGCATTTCTGAGCTGGGTAATGGCATTTTTGTAATTGGTCTTGAAAGTGGTCATTGCTGTTGTGACATTTCCCGTCCATCTCGCATTACCAAACTCATTGGCAAGATTGATAATCAGATTGTTCTGATGAGCCTGAATGATAGAAACCATCTGCGTACTTTTCCAAAACGGGACAATAGAATTGTTGAACAGAGACCAGTCATTCCCACACGCACCGTTATGGATTTCCAAAATTGGAATCATATTTTTGGACTCCACATAAGTCAGAATATTACCAAGATGTCCGTTGTTGATATATCCCTGCACCGTTCCCGCAGTTTGGATATCCCGCCAATGTGTTCCCGGAAGATACCAAGCTATTCTCATTGCATTGGCTCCTGTTTTGGAAGCTTCGTTCAGGTAATACTGATAGCTGGACGGCGATGCAAGATTAATGTTTCCATCATCTATAAAAGGATAATTGATACCCCTCAAAATGACATTGCTTCCGTTTTTGGTAATATATTTTCTGGAAACGCCCATTTGTGAGAAAGCAAATGAGTACATCAGTAAAAACAATAAGTAGATATTTTTTTTCATATAAAGTCATTTATAATTTTTTATATTAACTACTTCTTCTCATACGCGCCTTGCAACTTGGTGTAATAGATAATCCCGCCCTGAAAATTCTGCGCTACACCATCTCCCGAATTATACTCATCACTGGTAGGTAAACCTAAATAGCCCTGTTCCCATTTTTTGGAAGCATAATAGTCGAAAATTGGCCCTTTGTGTATCACAAAAGCGTCCACTTTGTTTGTCCCTTTTGTAAAGCTTTCGTAGATATATCCTTTCTGAAACTCGGCAAAATACTGATAAGGATTTTTCGGATAATTGCGGTTGGGGGTTACCAAATCACCCAGAAAAGAGTTTTCTGCACCAGTTTCCAGCCATTTGTTATAAAGCCCACGTTGGCGATTGGTACCATTAAAAATGATTTGATAAGGTGCGGCTTTTGTGGATATCACGGCCCCAAATTCAAATTTCTGTACAGAATTGTTGTTTTTAATTATCTCATCACTTGTCGGATAGCCCAGTTTTCCTTTTTCCCAGCCTTGTTTTTTCCAGACTTCAGCTATCATTTTCGGAACAGCGAAAGTGCCCAGATTTGGATGGTAATAAATGGCTCCGCCTTCAAAAAAATTGAATCTTCCATATCCATCCGGTGTAGCCGTTTCATCCGTAACAGGAAAGCCTAAAAACGAATTTTCCCATCCCAAAGATTTCCATTTATTAAGGATATCTCCGTGAACTTCGTGCGCTCCGGTTGGTTGGCTCCAGTAGATACTTCCGCCATCGAAATGTTGTCCTGCACCTCTTTTCTGCGGTGTTGGAAATTCATCGCTAATAGGTGCACCGATGAACAGTTTTTGGTTTACACTCTTAAGTCTTCCATCTTTTCCTTTTTGCGAATCGCCCCACAACATTTTATCATACAACTTAAAAATATCGCCGCGAACCGCATAAGCTTCAGGAGCACCCACTTTGAAATAGACATTGCAGTCGTATCCATTGAATGAAAGAAAATATGCCCTGCTGCCCACCGAATAATCGAAAGCCTGCAAATCGCCGGGTTCCAGCTTTAGGCTTAATTTTTGTCCCTTTGCACGAATTTTGGCAATGATGGCATCCTTATCCTGAGCACTTACTCCAGTACTTAAAACTAGGACAAAAAGCAATAAAAATAATCTGAATATTGTTTTCATTTTTTTAAGATTTAAAATTATTCATTAGAGCACCGTAACATTATTTGTTTCAAAAGTTCCCGAAACGGAAAGTGTCTTTTTTGTTTTTTCATTATAAACAGTTCCGGAGAATTTGCCTTTCACGGTTTTGCCGTCGTAATAGGTAATTGTGGCAACATTGTCTTTGCTTCTTCTGGAGTACTGCAATCCGTCAACCATCAGAGTAAGGCTTTTACAGGGATAGGCTTGCCCGACTTTGAATGAATGTGGCGTTCCGTCACCAATCGATACATTATGCCTGTCGTTTGCGATATCTCCGATTTGTCCGTTGATAATGACTGTGCTTACTTCCTTAGTCTCAGTGTAGGTTTTTCCATTTACGGTGTAGCTGATTTTTCCAATGGTCTTTCCTTGTGGCTTGCTTTGTTGTTTTTGCATTTTGGCGGACATAGCCCGTATTTTCGCTCTAAATTCTGGACTGTCTTGTTGCGCTTGTGTTTTTATTGCAAATAGTACAAGAAAAACGAGGATAAATTGTTTCATATGTAGTTTTTACTTTGTTTCTGATACTAAATTTTATTTTTTACTTAATGACAGGATATAACCTACGCGGTAAGAATCGCCGCTGCCATCTGACAAATCATCTTCTCTGGTTGTCCTGTTGTTGTATTTTACGATTTCTTGTAGTTTGATATCTTTATAAGGATGGTTGCCGTTGTTATAATAAATAGAGCCTGTTGCCGTTTTCAATTTCAGATAATCATCCGAGCTTGATTTATCATAATCATTTAGCCAATAGACAATCCTTACGAAAGCATTTTCATTAATATCATTTTGAGTAACAGCATAATTCCTGATAAAATCTCTATTCGTAGGAATAAAGCTTAAATGGGTTTTGAATCCCTCATCAGCCATATATTTATCTTTTGGGATATTGAATAACGAATACGATTTCCCATCTATATCGTTAATTTCACTTCCATTTGCTTTGTAAACCCTAATGTCCATCCATCCGTATAAATCTATGCCGTCCAAATCACCGCCCGGTTCCCCTCCACTGGTATAATTGGGCGTAAAGCTTAATTGATATTTTTGAACTTCCGGCGGACTTGTTGCATTGGGATTATTGGAATACAATACATCTTTTCCGTTCCCAAAAAATAATGTTCCTCTTTCAAATTGTTGGTAGCGTGTATATCCGTTTACAGAAATAGCGACTTCGTCTGTTTTCGGAAAACCTAAATCCGGGCTATTTTCGTAGCCTCTTTTTGCCCATTCGTTTCTGAAAGCACCACCTACATAATGCGTTCCGTTTTTGGCACTGCTATAGATGCTGCCATTTTCGAATGCGGTGTAAAAACCATACACTTTAGGTGTTTCCAGATTATCTGATATCGGAAAGCCCATCCAGCCGATCTCATAACCTGCTTCTCCCCATTTTTTCATCATATTTTCCATTATTGCAAAGGCCTGGTTTAGTTTCGGGTTATAATATACCCAGCCTTTCTCGTAGCGTAAAAACCAACCACCCTTGCCTGCCGTCGGACGCATTTTAGGACTCTCGCTGTGGATTGCTCCAAGGTTGCGCAGTTTGGCCTTCGCATCTATCATCTGAGCAATGTTATACTGCGAATTATCAGTCTGGGACGGAAGCTGTGCGTAGCTTTTCATAAAAAAACTGATGAAAGCAATTAGCAGGATTACACATTTTTTCATAACTCAATTATTTTAAGGTTCTATCTGAATATTGATTTGATACAGAACTGGTTTTTTACCTTTCTGATTAGTTGCGCCTGCACATTCTCCAAAACCGCCGCCTGTGATTCCACCGGATGTGGCACATTTCTTACCGTCCATAGAAATGTAAAGACCATTTTGCTGTTCCGGTTTCGGGATTTTGTTTTCGGATATTTTCAGGAACAATTTTTGGTTAAAAAGTATTCCCGATGCCCAAAAATCTTCCACCGAATGTCTGTTTCCCGTATTTTTCAGTTCCGGAAAACGAAACAAAATTCCATCAGGAATTTTTTCCCTTGCCGAGTACACCAAAATCGTATCTTTCAACGTGGATTTATTTCCTTTTTCATACAAGGCCAACTTCCATATTTTGTCTTTGAATTCCTTTTGGACACTGATTTTATCTTTATTTATCAAGTCCAAGTAAATGGCATTTTGCGAAAGAAAATCGTAAGTGATGGGTAATTCGTATTTTGCTTTCAGAGTTTTATCATTAGAATTTAATACTATTTTAAATCGGTCTGGATGAGTTGCCATTTCAACGGTCATATCATCGGTCATCAACCAATAAAAACGATTTGCAGGAAGCTGATACGGCAGTTTGATACCGTCTAGGTTTTTTGTTGAATTTTGGAGAAAAGTAAATTGCTTTTTGATTTTCAACTGTTTTCCGCAGATAGTTTCAGTTTTTGGAACGATGGGTTTTCCCTTGTAAAAAATATTAGCCGTGACCAATTCGGGGGCTGCAATGCCAACCAGCTCAAAACCATATACAAAAGTGTTCCGGCATTGCGAATGACTTTGCAACGAGAAAAAAATGATGATTATGGAAATGAGTTTTTTCATTTTTGATAGAATAAGAATTAAATTTCTCATAATCAGTTTATTTACAAAGGTTATATTCAAAAGCGATGTTCATCCAGACCTGTTTTCTTTGGGTTTCGCCCTGATTGACGAAAGCGTAGGAAAAGTCTTTTTCCTTGTTCAGAATTTTTTGGGAAACCGAAGGGCAATCGGATAGAAAACGGCTTACCTTCTCATTGAAATTGGGAACAAAACGGTCAGATTGTGCATCAAAAACTTCGTTGCTTCTTGCAAGTTTGATGTAGAGTTTGGTTATTCTCTCGATATCTCCAAAGGAATTTTTCTGCGTGTATTCGTCTTCAAATAGTTGAAGATTTCCGTCATTTGGAGTGATGTTTTTCAGGAATTTGTAGGCACGTTTGTTCCACATATCCATTGCCTGAACCAGTTCTAGAGAATATTTGGCCCCATTGAAATAAATCCCGGCAATATCCTGCGGATAAAACCATTGGTAAGTATTGCTGCTGTTTTCCTTAAATGTGATTTTCTGTACAGATGAAAATTCATCAAAGCTTCTGATTTCCAATTTCCCGTTCAATACCTTTCCGTTGTTCAGGTAAAGCGTGGCTGGTTGTCCTCCCATATCGTTCACGTTGTGATAGAATGATGAACTGTTGCAGGAAATAAATAAAGTCAGAATAATTGCAATTGCTAATTTCCATATATTTTGGAACGTCGAATCACTCGCAACCCGACCTGAGTGGAGCTCATTTTTTTGCTTGGGAAAAGCTTTGGCAAAAAATAGCGGGAACGGAGGGCGGATAAGTTGCCCAAAGAAATAATATAAGGATTGAAAGATTTTCATACTACTCTATTTTTTGGAAAAATGAAACTTTTGCCCATCACAATCAATAAAATTCCGAATGCCGTCATAAGCAGCGAACCAGGAATTTCCTTTGCATTCAGAATGAAAATTTCCCGTGGATTCTTGGGATTGTAAATCACCGTTACTTTGTTACCCAAATGATAACCTGTAAAAAAGAACATCTGCAAAACTTTGCTGTATGTTTCTACCTCACTTCCGTTTTTTATTCTGAATTTTACAAACGGACTTCTTCCGCTGAACGGTTTTTTACTACTGCCATTCTCATTCAGTACTTTTCTGGCTCCGTTTTGATGGACTACAAATCCTGTAACCACTGCTTCGGTTTTATTTCCATAAAAAATCACACGTATCTTAAAAACCATATATCCAAAAATTATCAATCCGACAAGGAATGATATGAGACCGATGATTTTTTTGTTCCGAATGACCATTTGTAAGATTTACTGTCATCAAAGTTGTATCGAAACCGGGCAAAAAAAATATCGTATTTTGTGAAGTGTGGGGATGGGTTTTTGAAGTGGGCATTTGCCACAGATAATTATTTTCATCTGTGTATCTGTAGCATAAAACAAAAAATATCAGTGGCTAAAAAATGAGTCTTTTATAATTCAATTTCAGTTCTCCAAAATTTACAATTAATCCGATTTTGTTTTGTGAAACTTTCAAGTAATTGATAACTTGTGCAATGTGCTCATCCGCAATTCCTCTTTGAAGTCCTTTCACTTCTAATATCACATTGTCAAAAACCACAAAATCGGCATAAAATTTATGTGGAAGCAAAATCCCTTTGTAATAGACGCTGTACTCTTTTTCCCGTTCGTAGAAAATACCAGCACGTTGAAATTCGATTTCCAATGCATCTTTGTACACGATTTCCAAAAATCCAGCACCAAGTTGATTGTGTACTTCCATACAAATACCGATTATACGGTATGTTTCTTCTTTTAAAGGGAAATTTTCCATAGTTTGTGTTTTTGCCACAGATGCACAGATAATGGCTTGATGACTTATCTGTGCATCTGTGACACTAAGATATAAAATTAATCTATTCTTAGATTTTGTGAAAAAATGATAAAAATTCTTGTTTTTTATTGCGGCTCAAAGCGATGTTTTTACCATCTTCCATAATGATTTCTCCACCTTCGCCACGGATGTATTGTTTGATATTTTTCAGGTTGATGATGAAGGATTTTTGTGCCCGGAAGAAAAGCGAATTATCTTGTAAAATATCCTCAAAATTAGACAAAGGTTTGCTCGCCAAATGTCTGGATTTGTCGTTCATCACGATGTGTGTATAAGAACCGTCCGCTTCAAGATAAGAGATATTTTCGGTTTTTATAAAAATCAATCCCTGTTGTGTGGAAAGCGCCAAAGTATCCTGGATTTTTCCACGAATGAACTGATGTACCTGGTAGATTTGTTCCTGTGAAATCTGCATTTCATTGGCGTTATACTTTTGAATACTTTCTTCCAAATCTTCTGTAGAAATAGGTTTAAGAAGATAATCCAAGGCATTCATTTTGAGAGCCTTGATTCCGTATTGGTCGTAAGCGGTGGTAAAAATGACCTTGAAAGGCAGAGAATCAAACTGGCTCAATAGCTCAAAACCGTTCATCACAGGCATTTCTATGTCCAGAAATACTATGTCAGGACTGTGTTTTTCTATCAGTTCTTTTGCAGTAATACTTTCTTGTGTACTTGCAACGACTTCGATATTGTCCATCTCCGAAATCAAATGTTGAAGCGTGATGATACAGTGCTTCTCATCATCTACAATAATACTTTTAATCATAATACATTATGTTTAATTCTACCAATGTTCCTTTATTCCCGTTTCCATCATCCAAATCCGTTATCAGAATTTGGTTTTTAGGGTTCAGTATTTCTATTCTTTGTCGGGTAATTTCTATTCCGTAAGATTTATGCTTTATCTGTTCTTTTTTCAGCAAAGCGGAAGCTTCCCTGCCAATTCCGTTATCCGTAATTTTAATATTGAGCATAGATTCCTGTATTTCAGAAACTTCAATTTTCAGAAATCCATTCTCTTTTTTATTAACCAGACCGTGCCAAATCGCATTCTCCACAAAAGGCTGAATGATAAGCGGTGGAATCTGAACAAATTCTGTATCAATATCTTTGTCAATAATGATTTGGTAATCAAAACAATGGTCTAATCTGGCTGTTTCCAGCTTTAGATACATTTTCAGGGTTTCAATTTCCTTTTCCAGGTTGATGGTTTCGTGTCTTGAATTATCCAGAATATTTCTCATCAATTTGGAAAAAGTCGTGAGATAAGTGCTTGCTTCCTTACTTTTTTGCTGAACAATAAAACTATTAATCGAGTTTAAAGAATTGAACAAAAAATGCGGATTCATCTGAGAACGAAGTATTTGCATCTCCACGTCTTTGATGGTCTGTTTCAGTTTGCTTTTTTCTTTTTCCTGATTCAGAAGATAGCGGAAAATCAAATATCCAACGAATATCAACAGCAATATCATCATTCCTATAAACCAAAATCTGAGATAGAACGGCGGATTGATTTTCAGGTTAATTTTTAATTGTTTCTGTTGCCAGTTCCCTAAATTGTCTCCGGCTTCTATGATGATTTCATAATTGCTAGGAGGAAGTTTTATCAGTGAAAGTTTGGGTGTTGTTCCAAGGTAATTCCATTTTTTTTCATCAGAAAACCTGTACCGGTAAACGATTTTTTCATTGTCCGAAAAACTAAGCGCTGAGAAATTAAAATCCAACTCTGTAAAGTTGTAATCAAAATTAAATTCGTTGGACGTAACTGGAATTTCTACATTGTCTTTTTTTACGGAAGTTAATTTTAGTTCATTGATTAATTGAGTTTTAACAATTTTATCCAAATTCAGGATCTGTATTCCGCTATCAACAGCCACAGCAATCCTGTTATCATTAAATTTATAAAACCCGAACGTGAGGTCATTATTTTCCAGACCGTCTAATTGAAAAATCCTAATAGCTTTGTCTGTTGCAAAATTATATTGGTAAAGCCCTTCTGCGCAGGCAAACCAGATATTTCCGAGGGAATCTTCGGCAATTCCTTCGATATGATCATTCGCTATTTTATATTCTGAGGTGAAAAATGAACGTAGAATTTCGCCTTTTGGAGACACCAAATTCCAGCCACCATAACCGGAAAACAGGATATTTTGATTTTTGGTCAAAGTAATTCTGTTGTAATAATCAGTGATGAATTTCGATTCATTTTTGAATGATTTCAGACTATTAATTTCTTTAAACAAATGCTGTTTTTCATCAAAAAAAGAAATACCATAATCTTTCGGCATCCAGCTCGCAAGCCATATTGTACCATCTTTTGCTACCGAAATATCATTGCTTGTATTGGTTTTCCAATAACTTTCAGAATTCTGGATGGCGTTTTTATTTTCCTTGAAAGTGTTGGAATCAAATACCTTAATTCCATTTTTAGACGATAGAACCCATAATTGATTTTTATAGTCCTTAATAATTTTTTTAACAGGAAAAGGCAAAGAAATTACTTTTTTAATCTGATGATTCTGGATGATATAAACACCGTCAGAGGCAGAAATAAAAATTTTATCATCAATAAAAACATTCGTAAAAACAGTTTTTGGAGAGACTGAATGAAATACTTCAATATTTTTATCCGTTTTCAGGCAATAGATTTCAGAAGTATTATTGGTCATCCAAAGATTGTGGTTTTTGTCCTCCGTAATAGTTGTAATCGTTTGGTTATCTTTTCTTGAAAAATGAATATTTTCTATGCTCTCTTCATTGGAAATTATTTTCTGCAGACCACGATTGGTTCCAGCCCAGATTATTCTGGTTTCCTTATCGTAAAAAACAGTATTGATTTCATTTTTTGAAGAGAATATCAACTCAGATTTATTCAGTTTTTTATCATACTTATAAATTTCATTTTTGTTGTAAATCAGCAAAAAATTATCATTTCCTGAAAAAGATTTCACAAGATAAAGCGGAAGATTTTGAATTGATTTTAATAATGAAATTTTTCCTTTTTGAGGTTCAAATAGAAAAATTTCTCCTGAAAAACTACTAAGAAAAATTTCATTTTCAGAAACAGAAAATCCTGATACAAATGCATTTTTTGCTAAAACAGGATTGGAATGTTTTTGTAGGGTTTTTAGTTTTTCATTCCAGACAAAAATACCTTTTGGAGTTGCTACCCAGACTTCATTATCTACTTGAAAAAATCGTAATTTATTTTCCGAAAGATTTCCGGATTCATCGATTTTCCAGTTTTTATTTCTGTTGGATGAAAAGAATTTCAGGTTGTTCTGGTCACTGCACCATATTCGTTTTTTGCCGTCTATGAAGAGATTATCGTAATGGTCATTATTGGTATTATCATCATTAAAATTAACTTTTGTAATAACCTTTGGCTGATTGTAAAAATTACTCAAACTACAAATACCCCGACTACCCGAACTAAGATATTGAACATTATTTTTTAAGAATAATGAACTGATTGGTTCTGTTAAAAATTTTTGATTCAGAAAGCGATAACCATCGAATAAGCTAAGTCCTCTTTGGGTTCCCACATACAAAAACCCATCTTTTTTGTCTATTGACAAAATGTTATCCGAAGGCAAACCATCTGTGTACTTATAACTCTGAACTTTGTAATTGGATTGTGCAAAAGATTGCACGCCGTTCATAATAACAAACAGGAAAAGATATAAATGAAATGTAATGTTTTTTCTCATTTATCAGGAAACCATAGGATTATCCGTAAATTTTCCGGATGATACTGTTTTTCAAAAGTACTCATTTTCTTCCGACGGAGATTGTCAGGGTTTATAAAGTGTGAAAGCTGATTGATGAAGTGGAAAGTTTAATTTTAAAATATCAAAGTATAACTTAAATATTATTTATCAGGCTTTATGTTTCCAGTGGTAATAGATACATTCTATACCAAATAATCCGGAATATGTTTCAATGTTAAGGTAATTTTCTTTATCAAAATTATTAAAAATCTCAGGCTTTATATTTATTACAAGAGGCTTTGCATATTGTCTTAGTTGGTACATTCCTTCTTTCCAGAGTTAACTGTAATCCTCATATTTTCCTATTGGTACACCAAAAAAAAAGCAGATAACACTTATGTTATCTGCTGATTTTAACATCAAGAAAGCTTAAGCTTTCTACTGAATTTATGCTACTCGTACATTAACTGCGTTAATGCCTTTTTTACCGTTCTCTAAATCGAATGTTACAGTGTCATTTTCGCGTATATCATTAATTAAACCTGATGTATGTACGAAAATATCCTGACCTCCATTTGATGGTGTAATAAAACCAAAACCTTTGGCGTCATTAAAGAATTTTACTGTTCCTTGTTGCATTGTATTATATTATAAAATTATGTATTAAAACTATTTTGGCACGTGCCATTGCCTTATTGATACTAATAGTATCAAAGCAATTAATCGATCTGTAAACAAAAAATGAAGTTGGTATTTTTATCGTATTGAATATATTCAATTTGAAAAAGGAACTTTACCTGATATGTTGATGACAAAAATAGCGGCTGAAAAGGCGAAGACTGAGAAGAAAGAGTAAACTCGAAAGTTTTAGAAGAAGCGATGGCAGAAGCCTGATTATTCCACAAACATAAATTATTGAAAAACAAAATATTTTACATTTATAATATATTCCTTGATTAAAATATCCGGTAAAAAATATAGTGATATCTAAAATATTTCTTTCCCAAAGCTGTATTGAGAATCATATAGCAGATTCAAAAAGACCTCTAATCGAGAAATATCAATCGACGACACGTACTTTGAAAATGCAACAAGGAAGAACCGTTATTATGGATGAATATGCCAATCATAATTACGGAGGATTTGTGGGAGATTTAAAAATCCCAAACTGGATCATATTAATGAGTGATGAGCATTTTAAATTTATCAAAAACGAGCCTAATTTTGAGAAATAGATAGCTTTTCAGCAATACTTAGTACTTAAACAAGAACTAAACCGCAACTTTTGTTGCGGTTTAGTTTTTAATAAACTTTAGACTTTGTAGATTAAGAAAATTGTTATACGCAATGAAATTGATGATTTTCTAATTCTGTTTGCTAATTAGAAAATCGGTATTCATGTCAAGAGAGTGTGTAATATCTATCCTAAATAGAAAGAGTTTTAGGAATCTTTTTTCTGTTCAACTTTATCAGAAACCAGCCGCTCTTCCATTTGCAAAAATATCTCTTGAATTCAAATATAGTGTCGTAATATTGGGTAATGTAAATCCTATTGGCAACTCACTTTTACTTTTCAGATCTACAGTAGAACAGTCATACACTTCACAATAACCGCAATTAATATCTTTCCAAGTAATTTTTCGACACACCTTCGCTTTTGTTTCACAACATGTCAAGTTTTTTTCCGGAGGAAGAAGATAAACGAGTCTTAAAAAATCTCCGGAATTGATGTTTCTTCCATTTGAAAAAGAAAATACCACTTCATTATTATTGGATGTAGTAGAAATTCCGTTACCATAGGGTTGTATCGATGCGGGAATCATTAAACCGCCAATATTAATTCCGCCAAAAATAGAACCCAGATTAGTGCTTTTTATTTGACATTGCTTGCAGTCTTCGGGGCCATCCAACCATTCGAAACTGATTACCTCTACTTTCAATTCAGTAATTGGAGCATTAGAAAGAGCCGTAAAATTATATTTTTCAACGGCATAAGTTCCTTCGTTATAAGGATAACTTGGCGGAATCGTTGCTGCTGATGATAAGCTCAATGTGTTTTTGCAGCATAATGCGGAATTAAACGGACAATCAGTTTGCCAATCATTATTAATTCCGGCAACAAATCCGTAGGAAGGAGAGCTTGTAGAAAAGGAAGAACCTGAAAAAGTAAAATTCCCCGTAATCACAATGTCATAATTTCCTGAAGCTACTGTTCCAAACAATAACATTGAAAAGCTAAACGTTTTTAATGTAGTGTTAATAGATGATGAGGGAATCATAATCGGAGTTCCTACAGCAATTCCATTTTGGTATAACTGAGCTTGAAGAGAATTTAAAGTTCCTGTATTTGTAGGAGAATTGGGCAATGTATAGTTACCATTTACCACAGCATTTGATCCACAATCTTTTGACATGCCAGAAATACTTGCATCTCCTAAATCAGATCCTTTGCAACCCATGCATATATCATCAATATAAGCATACCCAAAATGTGCTCCTGCTGCACAATCCGAAACCAAAAACTCAATAGTGACTTGTTGACCGATATACTTTGACAAATCAACTTTTGCACAAGTCCAAGGACGTATTCTGTTTGTTCCTGAATTAATCCAAAAACTACTGGCATCAGAAACAAGGGGTGAAGTATTCATTGATCCTATCGTGGGCAGTAGAGGAACAAAATTAACTGAAGATAGTGTGTGGATTCTTACGCCAAAGAAAGGATTGCCCGTTCCATGACCAGGATCTTCTAAAACCAATGCATACCAGAAGCTAAGATTTGCATTAGAAGCATCTATTGTTACAGTTTTCATTATTGATTCTGCACTGAAATTAACCCCTGAACTACCTAATTTTAAAGCCTTTACTCCAGTGTGAACTTTTGATAGACCACTATATAGTGGATCATTTCCGGTACTTACAATTTCCCATAAAAAATTTGTAGAACCGCTGTTTACTGATGTTATAAAACCTGAAAGCGGCTGATAATTACTAAAATTCGCATTACTGCTGCTATTTCTAAAATTCATTGCAGCTGTCCATCCCCATTGTGAAAAATTTTTAGTTTCAAAACCTCCGTCATCACATATCTCATTTGTGTAAGGAGGAAGCGTCTGCGATATTTTTGAAATAGATTGAATTTTTGATAAAGCCGAAATCTGATTTTGAACAAATTTTTCAACATCTTTTTGAGGAATTTTTTCACTAATTGCATTTTTTTCTGCAATCTTTTTGAGATCCTGGGCAAAAGTGAGATTTGCAAAAAAACAAATAAATAGTATGGCTAATATTTTTCTCATGATTTTTAGTTTTTAAGGTTTTTAATTTGGATTTCCGCTTCGGAAGAATGAGGATTGAAAGGTCCGGAAGTTCCTCCGGTTGAAGTTCCTGAGCAACTTCCTTTTCTTGAGATTACAGATTTTACAAGTTTGTCGCAAACATTGCAGTCTTTGTCCCAAACCGTATAACGAATCCAGATTTCTACTGTATCATCACAACAGGAAACCGGCGAAACTCCTATTTTATGAACAATATTTGCAGGATTTGCAAGCGGAATTCCATTACTATTTGCGGAAGCAAAAGTTAAGGATCGCGAAATATTAGGATTGGTATTTTCACCGACATATTTTCCGTTTCCGCTGTTTTTCCAGCCTGTTCCCTGAATTTTATTGGCATCAATAAAATTATTCTGATTTTGTAGCAAATTGTTGCATTTCACACAATCTGAATTGGTCGGAAAGTATTTCACGGCAACCAAATCGGAATCAATCCGTACAATATTATTTGGCGTGGAAACCGAATTTGTGACTTGCAAAACTCCCGTATTTGGATTTACGGAAACGATAGAAACTGGTTTTACTACCACCGGATTTTTTTCGCAGCCATCGCAGCAATTCGGTAAATTAAGAGAAATATTGTCATCACAATTTCCGCATCCTGTTATTGCATTAATGGTATTTCCCTGAATATTCAAAGAGCTGAAACCTGGTTGCGGAACAAAATCAAAAATAATGGTTTGTGTAGCTCCTGGTGCAATGATTGTGGAAGCTGAATTTGCCGGAGAAAGATTTGAAATCGTGGCGGAATTTGCCGGAAGAACATTCAGGTAATTTCCGTTCGATGTATTTGGTGTACAAGCAATGGCGTAATGTCCCAATTTTGAACTCCCCGAAGTTGACAAATTTTTGTACTGAATGGAAACCGAATATTTTTTGTTTCCGTTCTGGTCTTTTCCGTTGCATTGTATATCGACTTTTACCACCTCGAAATTACATTTGGATTGTGCCGATTTTTTACTGCTTTCATTAACATATTGAAATGTGTTGTTGGCTTTTCTGTCCTGCTCATCAATTAATTTCTGAATATTGGGCGGAAATTTTTCATCTTCGGAAGTTATTTCCTGATGAATGGCAGTGTTTTTTGTTTTCTCATTTTTTTTAATGCCTTTTTCGGTAATTCCTTTTCCCAATCCGATGACGATTCCTCCATTGATACCAAAAGCAGAGTATGTCGCATTTTTCACCGTTGTTTGGTAAGTTGCGAAATTCATTTGCCCCACATTATAAAAACCGTTTTGTGCATTTCCTTCAGGAACAAGAGTTGTGGTAGTGGTTTTCATTTTTTGTCCCAATAAGTAATTTCCCTCTATCCAAAGCCCAATTCGCCCAAATTGGTAGATAAATTTTAATTTGGGTAAAAATCCGATTCCGGAAGATTTTTCTGTAATTCTGTCACAAAGATTCCAATCGTAAGAAATTCCGTTTATCGAAGAATTTTGTGTAATTGAACATTTGCTTTCGGAAAAACTGATGTAAGCTGCTTGGATTGAAGGCAATATTGAAAATTTATCTCCCAGCGAAAATTCCGCACCGGGACCGATTCCTATTCTAAAATTTGCTTGTCTTGGAACTCCTGACCCTTTTTCTGTGAGAACCGGCGGCGAATTTTGCCCCAAAATCTGAAAAGGCTCAATTGCAGGACAAATATCGCTATTGTTCCAGCCGTAATTAAAGCCTCCTTCAATTCCCCAACTCCGTTTGTCAAAAGATTTTACAGGGATATATGCACTAATGTTAATGTTCGTGAGGTTTTCAAAAGATACAGCATCTTTTGCAGTTGGGTTCGGTATAGAAATTCCTCCTCCGAGAAAAATTCGTGCGGGATATTTCTTTAATAACTTTACATGCCCGCCAGCGTCGGATTTTTGTGCGAAAGTGCTCATTGATAAAATCAGCATCAGATTGATGAAGATTTTGCATTTGAAGTTTTTCATAGTTTTATGTTTTATTGGATAATCAGTTTTGTTTTTAACCCATCCATTTTTAAAATGTACAATCCGGATTTTAGCATGGCTATATTTGCGGATTCATTAATGATTTTTAAAACTGTAATCAGTTTTCCATTCATATCATAAACTTCGGCTTTCGTATTGTTTTTAAAATTTTTGAAATGGATGATGTCTTTTGCAGGAACCGGGAAAATTAAATTTTCTTTGAAAGCGATTTCTGAAATTGCCAAAGAACTAGTGGAAATGGATATTGTATTGCTAACAGATTCTATATTTCCGGAATTGCAGGGATCGAAATTTATAAGCTTGCAAATAATTTGATCACCATTTACAAGAGTATTATCGGTATAAATGGAAGAATTACTTCCTACATTATTTCCGTTTTTTTTCCATTGATAGGTAGGCGTACCGTTATAAATTTCCGCTTTAAAAGTGACCAACGTTCCTGTTGATATAGGATTGGAAGGTACGTTCCAAATAAGAACATCCGGAGTTTGTTGTCCGTTTGGATTGGCAAATGATGGACTGCAATCACAACTGTCTCCAATTCCATCACTGTCTTCATCCGATTGAGAAGGATTGTATTTGAGGATGCAATTGTCTGTCGAATTTAGAATTCCATCCTGATCTAAGTCCAAAGGAAGTTGAGAAAAATATAGTGATGAACTTAAAAAACAAAGTGTAATAAAATATTTTTTTTTCATGGTAAGTATTTTAAAGATTTTCTGATTCAAAATTCCTTTAAAACCAAACACAAAAAAATCCCTAATTATAGGGACTGAAAAGAATTAGTTAAAATTAAAAAATGATTATTCACGAATGTTTTTATAAAACCATGCAATCGCTTCTCCAAGAGAAGAAATGTGCAGTTTCTCGTAAATATGTTTGATGTGCGTGTTCACCGTGGAATAACTTACCCCAAGTTGATTAGCAACCATTTTATAACTCATTCCCTCAGACAAAAACTTCAGTACTTCTCTTTCTTTCTGAGTCAGGATTTTCTCTTCATTTTTGGGCATAAAATATTCCAAAACCCTTTTGGCAATTGCTGGATTCATTGAAGCACCTCCTTCGTATACCTCTTCAATAGCCTGAAGAATTCTTCTCGGGGAATCGCTTTTCAGGATATAACCGCTTGCACCACCGGAAATGGAACTAAAAATTTTTTCACTATCATCAAAAGCAGTCTGAACCAAAACTTTAATGCCAGGAAATTTGGATTTAATAATTCTCAAGCCTTCCAAACCGTCTACCACAGGCATATTAATATCCATCAAAACAACATCGGGAGCATATGTTTCCATCTCTGTTTCTACCATTTCACAACAATACGAACCTCCAACATATTGCATGTTGTCAGTCATTTCTATCAGAGCCTGAAGACTGTGCAGCCGCTCTGCGTTATCATCGTATGCAAAAATTCTGATCATCAGAAGGAGCGTTAATTATTTTGTAGATACAAAGGTAGCAGAAGTTTTTAAGGATATTGATCCCTAATTTTAGGAATACTGATTTTTATGTGTGTTCCTTTTGTAGAAGTAATTTCAAAAATACCATTCATCTCTTCTGCTCTTTTTTTCATGTTTTGTAATCCGTTACCTATTTTTACAGGCAGCTCAAAACCTATTCCGTCATCTGAAATTTTCAATAGAAAATTGGAATTATTTTGCACAAAATTAAGCTGTAAATCTTTAGCATTACTGTATTTTGCAGCATTATTCAACGCTTCTTTTACAATGAGAATGATATTTTTCCTCATTGCAAAATCAGTAATTTCTTGATCTATATTCTCATCAATTTTTATGTGATAATTGATATTGGTATTTCCTAAAATTTCATTGGCAAAATTCCGTATTCTTGTGCTTAAAGTCATGAGTGCTGTTTCATTTGGTTTCATGCTCCAGACAAAATCTCCGATATTTTCTGATAGTTTCTGAGATTGGTTTTCTATTTTTATTAAAACATTTTTGGCTTCGGGAAGTTTTTGTTTATCAATTAATTGATTGGCAATTACAGAGTTTATCTGCAAGCTACTCAGGGTGGAGCCGATATCATCGTGCAAGTCTGCCGTTATCTTTTCTCGCTGTTTTTCTAAAGCCATTTTTTCACTGAACTCATTCTTCTGCTTAAATAATTTCCATCTTCCTACTGCATAAATAATTCCCCCGAAAAACAAACCGCCCAAAATCCCCCAGAACCAATACGATTGATAAAAAGCTTTTTGAATATTGAGCTGCAAAGATTTCTGAGATATTATTTTTTTGCTGAATTTGTCTGTGTAAGCAAATTCGACTTCATATTTTCCAGGAGCAAGTCCTGTTAAAATAAGAGGTGTTTTTTTTGGAATTTTTTTCCAAGAATGGTCCGTACTTTTTATCCGGTACATTAATTCCCGAATTTCTCCAAACTCCAAATCTTTGATAAAAGCTTTTATAGTTACATTATTTTCATCATTTTTCAAATCTAAAATTTTTAATGAATTTAATCCTTTTTGATAGCTGAAAATGGCATTATTAATCCGGATTTCATCAAAATAAATTTCAGGCTTATAGAAACTTTTGAACTGAAGCGGAGGTTTAAAAAAATTAAAACCATTTACTCCACCGAAAAACAAAGTACCATCCGAGGTTTTCAAAAACGCTCGGTTGTTGAAATCCCAATGCTGGATTCCGTCATTTTTATCAAAATTTATGATGGAATAATTTTCGGTATCTATACTGCTTAACCCTCTTTGATGGCTGCACCAGATTTTCCCGAAATCATCCATCAGAATTCCGTAAATATACGTTCCGGCGAGTCCGTTATTGCTATCGAATTTTTTTAAGATTTTAAAATTTTTATCCAGAAGAAAAACACCTTCATTGGTTCCAGCCCAAAATTGTTGTTTCTTTTCATATTCCTGAAGATAGAAACTTTGCATTCCTGGTAGAATTTTGCCGAGATTTTCCAACGAATTATCCGAATGAAGTTTTGCCAGAACCATATCGCCGTTAAGATAGCTAACAGCAATTCTGTCACCGCTAATTTTAGAAATGAAAAAAGAATTTTTTTTCGGAAGTGAAGTTATTTTTTCAAGTTTTTTATCTTCTGTATTCAGCCAGAACAATCCGGTGGAAAATGCCAGGAGTGGAAAACTGTTTTTAAAAAATGTCATATTTTGAAATACACCAAATTTAGATTTTTCAATATTAATTTGAATTTTTTTTGTGAAATTTTGAGATAATCTTTCAAACTCAAAAGTGGTTGCCGGATGGTTGGAAATCATCCAAATGTCTTTTGAATATGGATTTTGATAGCTTCTGGAACTTGAATTTTCCAAAGTTTTGGACATAAATGTTTTGTAATCAAAAAGGATTTCGGATTGTATCAAAACTTTTCCATCGGAAAGTTCAGTAAAATTGCCGACACCGGATTTGAATGCAGGATGCCCATTCTGAATATCATTATAGTTTTGCAACATATTTCCTTTGAAATTCATAATAATTTGCCCTACCCCATCATCGCAGCTCCATAGCCTGCCAACTTTATCAAACCCAAACACATATCCTAATGGATTACTTTCAAGTGAAGTATTTCGTTTTATTTTTCTATCAAACACATTGAAAATAAGATCCGAATTAAAAAAAATATTGTCCTCATTTATAGCAATACTTCCAATGGATTTTTTATTATTTAAAATATAAAAAAAATGTTGGTATTGTTTTTCTAAAACTAAAATTCCCTTATTTTGAGTTCCGATGAAAAGCTGGTCATTCTTTTTATCATAAGCACTGCATAGCATTTCGTCTGTATCTTTAGGCTGTATAACTTTTGATGATTTCTTGGTGATAAGGTTATAGACCGCAACTTCATTTTTCCCGATAAAGCAGATATTATTATGTTTATCGATAAAGGGCATACGGAAATAAAATAAATTCCCCTCATTATCATAAACGTGAATAGATTTTATCGGTTCAATTGGAACCTGTACTTCCAATTTTATTTTTTTTGATCTTACATCGAAACTTACCAATTGATAAGTTTCGTTAAAAATCCAGATTTTTCCTTCTGAAAAGCCAATGGGCATAGCTGTTTTAGAGGTAGAAATATTTTTGTAAACATCTATAAAACTGAATATATCTGTTTCATAATCATAAACATACAAGCCACGAGTACTGCCTATGTACAAGTTTTTCTCGTCTTCTGCAAAACCATAACCCTGCTGTAAAGCCGGACAATTTTTGAAGAAACGATTCAAATTATAAACCTTTACAGAAGAGCCATCATACCTATTAAGTGCATCATTGCAGGTAATCCACATAAAACCTTTCCGGTCTTCGAAACGGAAATAATTGGAACCTTGAGAAAGACCATCTTCCTGAGTTATTTTTTTCTTACTGAAATAAACAGGATTTCCCTGAGAAAAAAACAGAGTAATTAGAAACAGAAAGAAAATACAAAGAAATTTCACAAATGAGGTTTAATGTAAATTTAAATAATTTTCACTAGCTTTTTTAGTCCCAATATTCTCCTGCTATTTTTTTATCCTTATCGATTGCTCTTTTTGCTGTTTCAATTGGTATGATAACGAAGATATTTTCTATTTGGTCAGCCAATTCAGCATTATGTTTTCCCTTTAAAACAAAATCTTCAGGCTCACAAAATTTCGGTTTTTGAGGAATTTTTTCAGGTGATAAAAAATACTACTTATTTTAAAATCAATTTTATTGTCTATAGAGAAATAAAATTATTTTTTTTAGTGTAAAATAAATCTGGTACATTAAAATATATAGTTTTTAAAATCAATTTTATTGTTCATAGAGAAGTAAACTTGATTGTAAGGCAACCTAAGTAAAATAAAGTCAAACTATGATAACTTCGATTGCTTCAAATATTTAAAATTATATTGTAAAAAAGCTACAACTACAAGAAACTTAATATGAATTTATTTATAGCTAAATCTTATTTAATTTTGTTCTGACGAATCATATCATCGACAAAAAGGTTTTTATAAAACAAACTTGCCAATTAGAACCTGCTGAAGATGTAATCTTCGGAGATATTTTGCTAATTCTTCATTCCCAAAAAAATTCCATTTTTCGCAGCTGAAATAATAACTGCTTTTCGTTCTGTAATTTCTTTAAACAACTCTCTTCTATAAGGGCTAAACTCCCTATTCATAGGATAATAATCAACAGAGATGAGTTCGCCTCTATCAAAAATGATTGAAGTATGGAATCCATAAAGAACATTTATAGCATAGCACCGCTCTTCATTCTCACCTATCAATATCAACTTTGCATTTCGATCCTTTCCATTATTTAATGCTATTGATTGTTGCTGAGTTGATGGAAAATCTCGATAAAAAGTATAGTCTAAGTCCGAATTATTAAAAACTACAGCATTCTTAAGCCCCGATATAGTGACCATTGAAGAACTAGATTTATCATAGAGCATATCTTGAGAAAAATATAAATGATTAATCCATCTTTCGGTTTTTTCAAGAGATTTGTCAAAATTTATATCTATAGAATCTATTTCTTCCGATTTATTTAAATTGAGGAATGCATTTAATTTTTCTGACACAGTTTTCTCTTCTTTAAGATGTGTATCTTCTACACTCCTAACCGGAGTTTCTATATCTCCTTCCGAAACTAGACAAGATTCATCAAAACGCGCTAAGAAGCGCGGATCCCTTGAATTTACTTCTCCCATCGGAAACTGTGCAGTTCTACCTTTTTTTCCATTTCCAATGGCACAGTCTTTTTAAGATAACTATTTAGCTCATCTGTCATAACCGCCGGAAATCCAGGCTTTACTTTTCTAACCTCTAATATGACCTCCTTTATTTGACCATGAAGACATTCAAGCAGACAATCACTATATGTGCTTCTATAAATTCCTTTTTCATCTCTAACATCTACAGAAATTTTTCCTGGCCAAGTTGAAAAGAGAACATCAACTTCTGTTGTGGGATTTAATCGCTCAAGTTTGGGTAAAATGGCCGAGCCTGTAGCAGCCCTAAGATAGTCTGTATTAGAAGGAGAACGGCAAGCGTCCGAAATAAAAATTACGTGGGGTACACCAGAAGAGTAAGCTAGAGCCTTGTTCAAAGAAATACTTATACAATCACTCGGATCGTCCTTATATCCAGGCAATAACCATATATCATTAGTAGCGGTGCTTTCAACACCATGCCCTGCAAAATAAATAAGAAGTTGATCTGTCTCCTCGATGATTCCACGAATGCTCCTAAGTATATCTGTGCGAGAACAATTACCTGCAACAATTCGATCGTCAGGTTCGTCAACAAAAAGAAATGTTTTAAATCCTTGGCTAATAGCCCAGTCATTCATCGCTATCGCATAGGAAGAAGGTGTTGAGAGATAATCCAAATGTGGCACTTCATTAACACCAATTAAAATGGCATGCTTATTCATAATTATTATGGCGTATTAGTTTTTGTATCACCAAGTTAATAATTTTTCCTCAAGGACTGAAGAATTTTTATCTATATCCAAAATATGTGGTAACCTACTTTTATAAAATTGTAAATTCTCTCACTTTAAAACATAATCCATCTCAACTATCTAATTCAATACGTACAAAATATATAGTTACGTAACCTAAAAAAGCATCAGCTAATGATAACTGATGCTTTTTTTATTACTATAGAAATTGCTATATGAAATATGATTTATTACTACGCCAGTTTTCTTTGCAGTTCCTTTTCTTCCAGAACGCTTTTCAATGCAACCATATCTTCACTCACTTTTTTATCAAGAATTTTTGCATAGTGCTGGGTCGTCTTGATATTTTTATGCCCTAACATTTTACTTACACTCTCTATAGGAACCCCATTGGATAAGGTTACCGTTGTAGCAAAAGTATGACGTGCAATATGATAAGTAAGTTCTTTATTGATACCACACAAATCTGCAATCTCTTTAAGATAAGCATTCATTTTCTGATTACTTAGTACAGGTAGCAACTTTCCAGTGTTAATACAGATAGGATGGTTTATATACCGCCTAATAATATCCTCTGCTTGAGGAAGTACTGGGATATTAGAAGTTGTTTTAGTTTTCTGTCGAACTGTATAAATCCATTTATTACCATCTAAACCAATATTGATGTGATTTTTTGTTAGCTTTTGTGTATCTATGTATGCTAAACCTGTGTAACAACTAAAAAGAAAGATATATCTAACTTGAGATAAACGTTCATTTTTAAAATCTTTATTGAACAACTTCTCTAATTCTTGTTCATTTAAAAAAACTCTTTTTACTTCATCAAAATTTGAGTGATAATTAAGGAATGGATCTTTTTCCATCCAACCATTAGCAAGGCAACTACGAATAATCTTACCAAAGTTCTTTATATATTTTACCGCCGAATTGTTATTACAAGATTTTTCAGTTCTTAAAAAGAATTCAAAATCGTTCAGAAAAGTATAATTAATTTTTGTTACATCTATATCAGATACTTCCAATTTCCAATTTAGAAATTCCTTGATATGGCTGAGACAAGTTCTATATCTTCCCAATGTACCAAGAGCAAACTCTTTTCCTACAAGTTTCTCCATTCGGTCATTATGGTCATTAAAAATAGGAATTAGGGTTCTTTTGAATTCGTCTTTTCCCAATAACCGATTTTTAAGAGTTTCACATGTTACCCCCTCATCATCTTTCATCAAACTGTGATAGGTATTGTAAATTTTCTGTTCGAATGTCTTCAGAAAAAAATTAAGTGTTTTGCTTTCTTCAGAGGAACCAGCGACTTTCTGAGAATCAGAATTCCACTTTGAAGATTTTATTGTACGCTTTGTGCTAATCTCAGTTCTCTTACCATCAATGGTAATACGTAAATAAATTGTAACTTCACCTGCCTTATTAGTCTTAGTTTTTTTTACATAAAAAAGTAAATTAAATGTCTTGTTCATTTTATATGGTTTTAAGATTGAAAACTAACCTTAGTAAAACCATAGCACAAGATGTTCACTCGTTGAACTCCCTCCCGTAAAGGGTTTCACCTAATTTTGGTGACCTTTTTTGCCCTATTTATTTAGGACACCGAATAGGTCACTTTTAGATTGTGCTTTTTTATCTCTTTTTGAACAGATATAAAACGAAAAACGCTTTAAAACATAAGTTTTAAAGCGTTTTGTACTATTATGATTTAATAGTTGCGATCCGGACGGGACTCGAACCCGCGACCTCCGCCGTGACAGGGCGGCATTCTAACCAGCTGAACTACCGGATCAATTTTTTTAAAGTAAATTGATAAAACTTTTGCGATCCGGACGGGACTCGAACCCGCGACCTCCGCCGTGACAGGGCGGCATTCTAACCAGCTGAACTACCGGATCAATTTTTTTAAAGTAAATTGACAAAACTTTTGCGATCCGGACGGGACTCGAACCCGCGACCTCCGCCGTGACAGGGCGGCATTCTAACCAGCTGAACTACCGGATCAATTTTTTTAAAGTAAATTGATAAAACTTTTGCGATCCGGACGGGACTCGAACCCGCGACCTCCGCCGTGACAGGGCGGCATTCTAACCAGCTGAACTACCGGATCTGATTTGTTAAAGAACTTCGTTTCTTTTTCGTGGTTGCAAAATTACACCTTTTTTTATTACCTGCAAATTATTTTCAAAAAAAAAGCCTCCCAATAACGGAAGGCGTTCATTATCACAATTGTTTTTTTATAAGTGAGCGCTTAATTTTTCAGCGATTACCTCTTTTGGAGCTACACCTACTAACTTATCTACAACCTCTCCATTCTTAAAAATAAGAACAGTAGGAATATTTCTGATACCATATTGCATTGAAATTTCCTGGTTGTTGTCTACATCCACTTTTCCTACTACTGCTTTTCCTTCAAAATCTGAAGCAACTTCTTCAATGATTGGTCCCAAAGTTCTACAAGGTCCACACCATACTGCCCAGAAGTCTACTAATACTGGTTTGTCTGATTTTAAAACGGTATCCTGGAATGAGCTGTCTGTAATTTCTAAAGCCATTTTGTTTCTTTTATTTTAATTAATATTATTTTCTTGTTTTTCCCTTTATTGAGTCTTCAAAATTACGATTTTTACATCATAAGACTATCTATGCTCAACATTAGTTTTTTCTATAGTGTAATCACTTGAAATTTCCTTTAGAGCATTCGCCAATGCATCTATATCAGACTTGGTGGTCAAATGGCTAAAAGAAATACGCAATGGTGTGCAGTGGTCCATCTCATCTTCAGAAAGAACCATCATCATAACCATTGACGGTTTAGATGCACCAGAGGAGCATGCACTTCCCTGAGAAATTGCAATCCCTTTCATATCCAACTGAAGACCAATCAAAGGATTTTTATATGGAAGCAATACACTTAAAACACTGTCGACACTATTCTCCATTTCCCCACTTCTTCCATTGAATTTAATATTGGAAACCTCTGCAGATAGTTTTTCGATAGCGTATGCTTTAATTTCTCTGATATGGGCAGCATAAGCCTCCATATTGTTGATGCAAAGCTCTAAAGCCTTACCCAAACCTACGATACCCGCAACATTTTCAGTTCCGGCTCTAAGGCTTCTTTCCTGAGGTCCACCAGTAATAATTCCTTTTAAACCAGTAGCCTTTCTAATAAAAGCAAAGCCTACTCCTTTTGGACCGTGAAATTTATGAGCGCTGCAAGAAGCAAAATCTACAAGGGTATCTGAAAAATCAAATTCCATGTGGGCCATTGTCTTCACTGTATCAGAATGATAAAGAGCATTATTCGCTTTGCATAATGCTGCAATTTTTTTAATATCAACGATATTTCCGATTTCATTATTGGCATGCATTAAGCTTACCAACGTTTTTTTATCTGAAGCTTTTAACAGCTCTTCTAATTTATTCAGGTCAATATCTCCTTTCTCATTAGGACGGATGTAGTTTACTTCTACTCCCTTTCTGCTTTTCATATCCAAAATACTTTCAGAAACACATTTGTGTTCTAAAGGAGAGCTTATGATCCTTTCTACCCCTAGATGTTCTACTGAGGATTTGATGATCATATTGTTGGATTCAGTTCCGCAAGATGTGAAAATGATCTCAGCAGGAGTTACATGAAGATAGTCTGCAACCTGTCTTCTTACATTTTCAATAAGGATTTTTGCTTCCTGGCCAAAACTGTGGGTTGAAGATGGGTTTCCGAAGTTCATCTTCATTGTACCAACCATTGCATCTATAACTTCTTCTGCAAGCGGAGTGGTTGCGGCATTATCTAAATATATTTTATCCATTATTATTTTGAATATTTTAATTCTACGGAGGTAAACTGGTAATCTGCAGGAACAGCAAAAAGAAACCACGGGTTAGAAAGCACCTGAATTTCCATTCCGCCGGATGGTTCTCCTTCCGGAACTTCTACATACAGGACATTATTCTTTACAGAGATGCTTTTAATTTCATTAATGGTATGGCTTCCTGATCTGAAACTTCCCAAATTATATAAAACAACTTTTTTATTTTTAGGAAATTGCGGGTATTTGATGTAAGAGTCATCTCCCCCTGCATCTATAACGCCAAAACTTCCTTTGATTATATTGCGAAAATCTTTTTCTTCTTTAATGATTCTAAAACCGGCCTGCTGTGTACCTCCCTGTGATTGGGAAACAATAAATTCTACATTTTTCTGCATATCGGGCGATTTTTGTTGAGATGATGTTGCACTGGTACAGCTCATAAGCAGTGCCGCCAATGCAATTAACAGGCTTTTCATTTTTTACACTTTTATCACCCAAAATTAGTGAAAAAATTGGTAATGTCCCTCATTTGCCCATTTCAACATTGGCTTATCTCCGGAAGTATCCCCAAATGCGATAATTTTATCATATCTAGAATCATTGATTTCTTCCTTTATTCTGACTAGTTTTTCCTTTCCGTTACAATTTTTACCGATAAAGTTTCCTGTGAAAACACCGTTTTTAAACTCTGCACGCGTAGAAACAAGCTCCATTTTCAGTTTCTCTGCAAAAGGTTTTACCCAAATATCCAATGAGGCAGTTACTAATAAACTCTGTGTATTATTCCTATCGATATTTTGTATAAAGTCTAAAGCATTTTCTCTTACAATCTTAGGGTAGTGTTGCTCAAAAAATTGCTTAGACTTTAGCTCAATTTTTTCCTGGGTCTGTCCCTTTAGGATAGATCCGATAAAACTTTTCTTTACTTTTTCTGTGTCTGCCAATTTAAGCTTTAACAGGATAAAAAGAGGAACGTGTCTTAAAAATTGTATTCTATATTTTGTAGAATCATAAAATTTAAGATACATAAACATGGTATCCTTATATGTCAGGGTTCCGTCAAAATCAAAACAATACAATTTTTTCATTTTTAAAGCTTTAACTTTTTAAATATAAATTCAGGAATATTCCTGATAATCATCATAATAATACTCCAAATCGGCAAGACATATGCTACATCTTTTTGCTTTTTAAAAGCCTTATAAATGCTGGCTGCGGCTTGCTTGGGAGTGGCTGTTAACTTAGGATTCAAAGGTAATCCTTCTGTCATTTTGGTAGCCATAAATCCTGGTTTTATCGTCAGAACATGTACTTTTTTACTAAAAAGATAGTTCCTCAAACCACTCAGATATGCCGTAAAAGCAGCCTTTGCACTTCCATAAATAAAGTTACTCTGTCTACCTCTATCCCCAGCCACTGATGAAAGACCAATGATTGTTCCCGACCTTCTGCTTTCAAATTTATGGGCAAAATAATTCATTAACGGAATCAGCTTAGAGTAATTGATATTAATAATACGTTCTGTATTCTTATTATCATACAAACCCTCTTCTGTTCCGTCTCCTAAATATCCTACGGCACAAAATAATACATTTGAATTGATATTATCAAATCTATTATAATCAATTTCCTTCATCAGATCCAGTTCTATGACTTCCGACTGATGCAGAAACTTTACATCAATATGTCTTGCAAATCTTTCTGTAGTTTCTTTATTTGAGGTAAATAGATAGATTTTTTCAAACTTTTCTCCTTCCAGAAGTGCTTTTTCCACAAATGCTTGTGCCACTTCAGATGTACTTCCCAGAACTATCATTATGAGTTATTATTTATGATTCTTTTGTGCTGTAAAGACACAAATTTAGGACTTTGAATATTTTTCAGGTAATTGGTCAATGATGATCTGCTCATACTGTCCTTGGTAAGATAAATTCTTCCACCAAACTCCTGTACGATGCTGTCTAATTGATCCACTAGCTTTTTTAGTTTTGAATTCACTTTAAAATCCAGTGCCAACGTATATCCCTCAACCGGAAATGAGTTGTAAGCTTCCGGATTATGTTTTCCAAAAAGCTTTAACACCGCCAGAAATGAACCATTCCCACTATTGGCTATTGTTTCAAGAATTTTTTTCATTCCCTCTTTTCCTGCTTCTTTAGGAATAACCATCTGATATTGTATAAATCCAGATTTTCCATAGATTTTATTCCATTCATTAATGGCATCCAAAGGATAGAAGAACGTTTCATAATCGATAAAGTTCTTTACCTCCTTTTTAGATTGTTTTTTATAGTACAGCCAATTGAAGATTTTTACCGTCAATGCATTCAATACAAATCCTGGAAAATAGAACGGAATTGTAGGTTGTAATTTTTTCTTTAATCTTAAAGGAGTTTTTGCCATAGTTTGAGGCAGCTCATGCTGAAAGGCATGCTCACCTCTCATCAGAATACTTCTTCCGATATTTTTTCCTTTTTGAAGACAATCAATCCATGCTACGGTATACGTCCAGCTTTCACTTTCATCAAACAGCTTAAAGATCTCATCCAGATTTTCTGCTTTAATACTTTCCTGACGGATGTATGCAGATTCTATGTTCTTAAGCTTAAATTTTGCAGTAAGAATAATTCCTGTAAGTCCCATACCACCAATGGTAGCCCAAAACTTCTCAGAATTCTCTTCTCTTGAACAGGTAATGATTTCCCCTTTTTCAGTCATTAATTTAAATTCAATAACATATTCTGAAAAACAACCTTCTGCGTGATGGTTTTTCCCATGAACATCAGAAGCAATGGCACCTCCTACCGAAATAAATTTTGTTCCCGGGGTTACATAAAGAAAATACCCCTGTGGAACTGATATTTCAAGTACGTCCGAAAGCAATACTCCGGATTCGCACTCTATAACTCCATTTAAACGGTCAAAACTGATGAATTTATTTAGTTTTTTGGTAGAAAATATGGTCTCTCCCAACGAAGCATCTCCATAGCATCTTCCGTTTCCTCTTGCTATAACTTCATTATGATTGAGTACAAACTCTTTTATTTTTTTGAAGCTGTCTTCAGATCTCATTTCTTTTTCCACTACCGGGAAATTGCCCCAGTTTGTAACTTTCTGTGTGAAATTCGGCTTCATTTCTTAAAGTAAATTTGAATTAAAAATGCGGCAACCCAAAGTAATAGGGTAACCTGTATATAACGATCTCTGTACACAATTTTTGTGGGAGATTCTGTTCTGTTGTAAACAAGTGTCTGTTGCAGATACCTCAAAAGGGCAAAAACTACAAAAACTACTGTGTAGAAAACTCTTTCATGGAATCTTGCCTGAACTTCCGGCGACAGGGTAAACATCAGGTAACATACAATAGCAAGCGTTATGGAAATAGACAGCGCAATATCTGCAAACTGAACATTATATCCATCTAATGCTTTTCTTGTTTTTCCTGAAACCTGAGCGTTGATAAGCTCTCCTCTCCTTTTTCCAATGGCAAGCACCAATGCTAATACAAACGTAAGCAAGATCGCCCATTGTGAAATACTAATCCCGGTAATGTAACCACCCGCAAGAACTCGCAATACAAATCCTATGGCAATGATAAAGATATCAATAATAGGAACATGCTTCAATCTAAATGTATAAGCAAGATTCATCACCACATAAAAAGCAATGATGGTACCGAATTTCCATAAGAACTGATGGAAATAAAGCTGAGCAATGAACACAAGAGCAATGTCTGCAATGACAAGCCCGATGAGAATTCCTATCGCCTTGGATTTAGAGATTGCACCACTTGCTAACGGACGTCTTCTCTTTTCAGGATGCTTTCTGTCTGCTTCAATGTCATTATAATCATTCAGAATATAAACGACACTTGCGGCTAACGAAAAGATGATAAAAGCAAAGATGCTTTTGGCAAGGAGTTCTACATTGGTAATGTTACCAGAAAAGAATAGAGGGACAAATACAAAAAGGTTTTTCACCCATTGCTCCACACGGAGCAGTTTAAAATATTTCTTCATTTATGTTATTTCAATTACAAAAATAATAAATTCAAAATTACCAGCCTAAAAATACGAAAAAAACCGCCGAAGCGGTCTTTTACGAAAATATTTATATGTTAAATTAATTACTGCCCTTGCTTGGCATCATTAATCATTTTTTCATTTGCAGTAATAGCGAATTCAACTCTTCTGTTTTTAGCTCTTCCTTCATCTGTATCATTGCTTGCAACTGGCATATTTTTACCTTCACCTTTTGTGAACATTCTGCTTCCGGCAATTCCTTTTCCTACTAAATAAGCTTTTACAGCATCTGCTCTTCTTTGAGAAAGGGCTACGTTGTAAGCATCTTTACCAACGCTGTCTGTGTGACCATAGATGTTGATATTGGTATCAGGGTTGTTAACCAATACCTGAGCTAATTTTTCTAGGTTAGCCTGAGCTACAGAAGTAAGGTTTGAAGAGTCAAAGGCAAAGTTTACAATACTTTCATTCATTGTAACTTTAATACCATCTCCTACTCTTTCTACCTGAGCACCTGGTAATGTTTCTTTAATATCTCTAGCCTGCTTATCCATTTTGTTACCGATAACGTTACCTGCAACACCACCGATAATACCTCCTAGTACAGCACCAATAGCACCATTCCCACCTCTACCTACATTGTTTCCAAGGATACCTCCTAATACAGCTCCTGATGCAGCACCTACAGCGGTACCTCTTTGTTGGTGATTTGAATTTTGAACGGCTTCACAACTTGTCAATAATAATGCTGATGACAAGAAAAGAGCTCCTACGTATGTTTTAGTAAATTTCATTTTTTTGATCTTTTATGTTATAAATTATTTCATTCCAGCTCTTTCGAAGTTGTAAACAACTTTTACACTTCCATTTTCAAATGGAACGTCTTGCTGAAGAGAAAATTGATCTGTACTTTGGTTGATTACCGTTAAAGTATAACCTGCAGTATTTTGTTTTGCTTTTGTACCCTCCATAATTTTTTTAAACATAAACGTATCACCGTTTTTTATTTCAAATTTGATAGGTTGTGTAATAGCCGGGCAGCTTCCACCCCCATTCAGGGTATAAGCACCTGTCCAGTTATTAGGAATCAGTCTCCAGTGGCTTCCTACGAAACACTGAGCATCTGCTCCTTCGTCAAAAGGCTTAATTTTATATCCTTTTTCGTAATCTACGCTCACAATCTGCCAATCTCCTTTTAATTTAAGAAATTCTGCCTTTTGATTTTGAGCTGTAGCTGCGTTATTCACAGAGGAACAAGACACTGCAAAAAGTGATGTTCCTAACATCCCTGCAAGTAGTAACTTTTTCATTTTGTTGTTTATTATTTTGTTACAATAAAGTTACAAAAAACCGTGCCAAAATTTCAATTTAAAAATAAAAAAGTCCGAAAAAATTCGGACTCCTTTATTAGGTGTTTAAAAATGAATATTTTAACATGTTCCCATCTGGTAATTTTTATACTCCTGCATTGGCTTCCCATCCGAAACCTACAGATTATCCGATTATGAAAATGGATACAATAAACATATTTTAATAATTATTTTCTAACAGCTTTTTTTGCTTTTTTTGCTTTTTTTACAACAGGAGCTTTAGTCCCGCTATAAAAATTGTTATATGCATATTCTGCTGCTTTTTTTACATCTATAACTCCTCCTGCTCCAGAAAAGTCACTGAAACCATTGGATGTACTTAGATTGCTTGATTTTTTCAATGCTTCAATAACCTGAACAGGTGTCAGATTTGGCATATAAGCCAATAACACTGCAGCAGCCCCTGCTACCACCGGAGATGCCATGGATGTTCCATCCAGATATTCGTATTTGCTTCCTTTAACGGTAGAATAAATTCTTTCTCCCGGAGCAAAAACATCCACCATTTTTTTATTATAGTTGGAGAAGCTTGCTCTTAAGGCATTGTTATCATTGGTACTTGCACCAACAACAATTACGTTATTAACAAATGGTTTTTCATCAGTAACGTTTTTAAAATTTGTAGGATATGCCAAATGTTCTGCTACATCTTCGTTCTCATTTCCGGCAGCTTTTACTAAAAGCACTCCTTTATCTTCTGCATATTTGAAAGCATCCCACACTACATTTTTACCTGGGGAAACGGGTTTGCCAAAACTCATATTCAGAACTTTAGCACCATTATCTACAGCATATTTTATGGCATTGGCAACGTCTTTATCTCTTTCATCACCATCTGGCACGGCTCTTACCGTCATGATTTTAGCTACCTTAGAGGCTATACCATGTTGTATTTCTTTTCCTTGTGGAAGTCCGGCAATGATTCCTGCTACGTGTGTTCCGTGCTCAGCATCAGGGCCTTCATAATGATTATTTCCGTAGTTCTTTTCGGAATAGTCATCATAATTATCTCCTACAATTTCTTTTCTTGGATCATATGAAAGGTCATATTGTTTTGCTGAAGGGGCATAATGATCGATTGCCTCTTTCATTTGCTCTTTCATCAGTTTTTCAAATTCCGCAGATGATTTCCCTTTAAACTCAGGTCCTTGAGATACCTGTCCCAGAATTTCCAAAGCGATTGCATCTTTCTGTTCTGTAGGTTTCTTAATTGCTGAAATATTTTCTGCTGTCACCGATTTTCCTGCCAACAACTTTACCATGTTCGGGATAAGATCATTGATCATTGAATAGGTTTGGAAGTTTTGCTTTGCTTCGATGCTTTTCTTTGTGAAAAGCCCTTTTGCTTTCATATACATAGCAAATTCTTCCGGCATTTGGGCTTGGTTTGCTTTGTTTTTAGTAGAATCATCTCCTTCGAAAATTGGTTGATATTTCGCAACAACTCTGGTTACTTCCATGTTATCAATTCCAATATCGCCATTCTTTCCACCTATAAAGTTCCATCCATGGATGTCATCGATATATCCGTTTCCATCATCATCCTTACCATTTCCTGGTACCTCGTTGGGATTCGTCCACATATTTTTCACCAATCCTGGGTGATCTACCTGTACTCCACTATCCAAAACCCCTACGATTACTGTTTTTGGCTTCAAACCTTTCGACTCCAGATATTTATATGCATTTTCTGTATTTACACCATATACTTTTGAAGTGGCAAAATCTTTGTGATACCACATCATCAGATTTTTATCTTCTTTCGAGTCAATACTTTTAGTTTTAGACTCTTGTGCAAAAGAGTAGCTAAAACCTGTCAAAAAAACTGCAGCTAATAATACCTTTTTCATATGTTGATATTTATTTATTATAAAGTCACATGCAATCGTCAAGGTCATCTGTTTTTATTTGCCAGAAAATCCGGTTACAACGATTTCATATTAATATGACTGTTTTATTTTCTTTATATAGGTAAGTGATTCGGGGCCTTTGTTACAAACAAGATCCAGAATCGATAAATCTTCCAAAAATCCTAACTTATCTGAGAAAGTCTGATAATAGTCTTCCATTTCAAATTCTGAGGAAGTCTTTGCAGAGAATTTCTCTCTAAAATTGATACTTTCAGGATTTTTGATATATTCTTCATTCAAAGAGTGTGCCTTTTCTGTTTTAAGTATCTGTTGGATTACCTCCAGCCCCTTAAGGTTAAAGTCTAAAAGAAACTTTTCTTTAAGGTCAAATATCTTTCTGAATTTATCTTCGTAGTATTCAAAATAGGGAGAACTCTGATAGGCTGTTTTGATTGACTTCCAGTGAAGTCCTCTCCAATCTTCTCTGTAAGAGATCTCTATATCTTTCATCTCTCTCTTCCCGTTATGATTGATAGGAATAATCAGAGATAGTTTTCCGTTCGCTCCATAGATATTCGCTCTGTTTCTATAGGTCTGTTTCGGAAAATTTTCAAACTGTTCAAATACAATTTCATTCTCAGGATTCAAAAACACTGAGAACCATGAGATTGGGGGCATATAAAATGCCGGCAATAATACATTCGTCATATTCATAATACAAAAATGAAGCATTTTTTCAAATACTTCATTCTATTTTAAGTTTAATTTTTCTATTAATTATTTTCAGTTTTTTCCTTTCTGAATAATTTCATGAAATAGTCCCAACCAAAGAACAAGATCAGGATCATCGCCGCAATCCACCAGTAAGAGGTTTTATTGGACTCACCTGTATTCGTTGCCTTAAACATTCTCTCCCAACGGATTTTCTTAGGGGCCTGATACGTTGAACTTGCATCCGGGAATACCCCCTGCACACTCATCCATGTAAACATTGGTTTTCCTACAATATTTTCTTCAGGAACAAAACCAAAGAATCTTGCATCTAGAGAAGCATCTCTGTTATCTCCAACCATCATGTAATAATCTTGTTGAATGGTATATTGATTGGCTTCTTTTCCGTTGATAAGGATTTTCCCGTTCTTTTTCTCCAAACTATTGTGCTCATATTCGGAAATAATCCACTGGTACATTGGAAGTGTTTCCTGATTGATCGCTACAACATCTCCTTTTTTAGGAATTCTTAGCGGGCCATACCAATCCTGGTTCCAAGGTTTGTTGATTGGGAATATTGACTGCGTTGTATCAATTTTTGTTTTAGCTTCATCTTTATAATATACAGCAGCTTCTCCTTTAATTGAAACATCCTCCTTCATATCAATTACCTGAGGAAGCTCTTTAATTTCCTTTGCTGTTTTATCAGTTAACCCTTGAAAAGCATAAAGATATCCTCCATTAGGCTGTTGTACCTCCTGAACGGGTAAAAATCCATAGGCTTTATATAAAGTTGGGATATCCAGTTGGTTTTCTGTAGTTACAATATATCTGTGCTGTACTTCCTGATCTCCTAAAACGGTTTCCGGTTTGCCGTTAACGAAAAGTCTTCCGGCTCTCATTTCAAAAGTATCTCCTGCTGTAGCCACACATCTTTTTACATAAGGATCTTTTCTATCAATCGCTGTATGTACTGAATCCTGAGGATAGTTGAAAACAACTACATCATTTTTCTGTGGTTTATTGAATTGCAAAATTCTTGTGTAAGGAAGCTTCACTCCATCTACATAAGATTTGGGATCATCTTTTGGATTTCCTTTTTGTCCTGTATCCATGATTGTTCCCTGAAGGAAAGGTATTGCTAAAGGACGCATTGGAAGTCTGTATCCGTAGCTCCATTTGTTTACAAAAAGGAAGTCTCCTACCAATAATGTTCTTTCCATGGATCCTGTAGGAATTCCGAACGGCTGGGTTACAAAAACGTGGATAATTGTAGCAAAAACAACGGCAAAGGTTATAGAGCCTAAGAATGTATCTTTTTTCTTTGCTTCTTTTTCTTCATCTGTAAGGAATAGGTTATTTGCATTTTCGTCTTCCAACTCTACATCTTTAGAGTAGTTTACAGTAGCCATATAAATAAACGGCAGAATCACTGTAAGGATTTGATCTTTGAAAAGTGACTTTCCAAATTTTTTCATTAAATAAAGATGAAAAACAGACATCATGATTGGCCCTACAATCGGAAGATATGACAGGATTGCCCACCACTTTGGATGTTTTGTTTCTTTTAAAATGATAAAGTAGTTGTAGAAAGGTATAAATGCAAATAAAGGGCTATAGCCCATTTTCTTGAACAACTTCCAAGTTGAAATCCCCATTAATATGGATAAAATGAGGACATACACTGTATAAGTTAAAAAATAATTCATAAATTTTTTGTGCCTATTCTTATGATATAAAATGATAAATGATGAGTAATAAATGATAACAGCTGTATGCTATTTATAATTCACTATTCATCATTCATCTGTATAATTTGTCTGCAATTTACAGAATTTGTTACAAATTAAAGCCCCAAAACATCTTTCATTCCGAAGTTTCCTTTTTTATCTTTGATCCATTCTGCGGCAACTACAGCTCCTAATGCAAAACCGTTTCTGTTGAATGCAGTATGCTTGATCTCGATTTCGTCTACTTCACTTCTGTAGAAAACGCTGTGGGTACCCGGAACCTCATCCTCACGAATGGCAAAAATTCCAAGTTGATCTCCCTGGGTTTCTTCCAGTTTCCATGCTTCAAACTTTGGATTGTTATTGATAATTCCTTCAGCTATTGAAATAGCGGTTCCGCTGGGTGCATCTTTTTTGTGAATGTGATGAATTTCTTCTAATTGACAAGAGTATTCATCTACATTTTTCATTAGATCAGCAAGTCTTTCGTTTAAAGCAAAGAACAGATTCACTCCTAAACTGAAGTTTGAACCATATAGGAATGCTGTATCATTTTCTACAGCCAATTTTTCTATTTCGTCTCTTTTCTCAAGCCACCCTGTGGTTCCACAGATAACAGGAATTTTATTTTCAAGGCAAGCCTTAATATTTTCAAATGCAACTTCCGGCAAGGAAAACTCGATAACAACATCGGGATTATTAAGATTTTCAGCAGTTGGGGTTTCCTTTAGGCGGGCAACAACTTCATGACCTCTTTTCTGTGCAATCTCATCAATGATCTTACCCATTTTCCCGTAACCAACTAATGCTATTTTCATATAATCTTTTATTTTTATTGTTACATACAGCCTCTAGGCTTTATATATTGTATGTTAAAATCTATAACTTAAAACAAATCCTGTTTTTGGCGCATCATAACCATATTGATCCTGAATAACCGATGGCTTAAAGGTAAGATCCGGATCATGACGGCTCTCATAAAGATGGGCATCCACTACTGCATCTACAATATTTAAAATGTAGATTAATCCCGTAATGGCAATGGCATAGTCTCTTTGTCTTTTAGCCCTGTCCTGTGCATTTCCTAAAGCTTTCTTGTCCAGCCAAGGATGACTGTCTACGAATTCATTAGGCGTACCGTTAAGTTTAGCGACGTAGTATTCGCGGTATTTCTTGTACTGATTGTCATTCCAGACTGCAATACCAACACCTGCTCCTACAGCTCCCCAAACAATTGGAATCTTCCAGTATTTTTTATTGTAAAACTGTCCCAATCCCGGTAAAACAGCTGAATACAGACCTGCTTTGGTAGGATTTAACTTTATGGTTTTTCTTGTGGGCCCGTTGGCATTTTCTAAGTCTGCAATGATCTTAGATTCTGTTTTCCCAGGTTTTACTGCAGGAACATTCTCTTTCGGAGGTGTTAGTACCTGAACAGTATCAATAGGGGCTACAACTTGTGAATAAGCCAATACAGCCATACACAAGAAAAATGTGAAAAATATTTTCTTCATTTATTTAATATGGGATAAAATATATTCCAGCTCTTCTTCGTTTTTGAAGTCCAGAACAATTTTACCTTTTTTACCATTTCCAGAAGCCTTGATTTCCACTTTTACATCCAGGATGTCAGCGATGGTCTTTTGTGCTCTTTTATAGTTATTGGAAAGCTCGGCATTTACTTTTTTTGCGGCAGGAGATTTTGGGTTTTTCAATGCAGCAGCTGCCTGCTCAGCCTGACGAACATTTAATTTTTCCTTGATAATAAGGTCAAATAAAACCTGTTGATCTTCCTCACTTTCAAGACTGATGATTGCTCTTCCGTGTCCTGCAGAAATTTCACCGCTTCTGATGGCATTCTGAATATCCGGATTTAATCTTAAAAGCCTGATGGAATTGGTAATTGTACTTCTGTCTTTTCCGATTCTCTGGCTCAGATTTTCCTGGGTAAGACCAATCTCCTCCAAAAGTCTATGATAAGTAAGGGCAATTTCAATGGCGTCAAGATCTTCTCTCTGAATATTTTCAACAAGAGCCATCTCTAGAAGTTCCTGATCGTTTACTAAACGGATATAGGCAGGAATAGTTGTTAAACCGGCAATTTTAGTTGCTCTGTAACGTCTTTCCCCTGATATAATCTCAAACTTCTCACCATCTTTCCTTAGGGTAATCGGCTGGATTACTCCCAGATTCTTAATAGACTGTGCAAGTTCGTTTAATGCTTTTTCATCAAAATAAGTTCTCGGCTGCGTCGGATTCGGATAAATATCTTCAAGCGCAACTTCTACTATATTTCCCACAAACTTATCTGCTCCTTCATCAGTAGCTGAATTGATAGTTGCTTTAGATTCTGCACTTAATATGGCGCCCAAACCACGTCCCATAGCTCTTTTTTTGTCCTTCATAGATATAATTGATAAATGATGTTTAATAAGTGATGACTAGCATTCACTCATTTCCCATTTATTATTAATTTAATTCTTTATTAAGTTTTCGTTCTTTAGAAGAACTTCTTCTGCTAGCTGAATATACTGAACCGCTCCTTTACTTTCGGCATCATAGTTCAGGATACTTTCTCCGAAGCTTGGTGCTTCGCTCAATCTTACATTTCTGCTGATTATTGTTTCAAAAACCATTTCCGGGAAGTGTAGGTTTACTTCTTCCACTACCTGATTTGACAATCTTAGTCTGCTGTCATACATGGTAAGAAGAAGTCCTTCTATTCCCAGGTCTTTATTGTGGATCTTTTGAACATTCTTAACGGTATTCAAAAGTTTCCCAAGTCCTTCTAATGCAAAGTATTCGCACTGGATAGGGATAATTACAGAGTCAGCTGCAGTAAGAGCGTTCACTGTAATAAGACCTAAACTCGGTGCACAGTCGATAATGATATAGTCATAATCATCTCTCACACTCGCTAAAGCCTTTTTCAGCATATATTCACGGTCTTCTTTGTCTACCAGTTCGATTTCTGCTGCTACCAAGTCAATATGTGACGGGATAATATCCAGATTCGGGGTAGCAGTTCTCTTGATACAAACTCTTGTATCAGCACTATGCTCCAGTAGATTATATGTAGAATACTGAACATCTTCAACGCCTAATCCTGATGTAGCATTAGCCTGAGGATCAGCGTCAATAATTAATATTCTTTTTTCCAATACTCCTAATGCTGCTGCTAAATTTACAGCGGTGGTAGTTTTCCCAACACCTCCTTTTTGATTAGCAATACCTATGATTTTTGCCATTATTAGAACTTTAAGTTTCAAAAATACACTTTTTTCTTTGCTCTCGATGAGTGGCGAAAATCAAAATTGAGTTAAAGTATTGTTAATAAACATTTTAACTGTTAAAAAAATTATCCACAAAAAAAAATCTTTGTGGATAACTTTAAAAAAATTGTTTTTTGATATTAATTATCAAACTTCATGGAAATTGGAATTTTGAAGTAACTTCTTACAAATTCTCCTTTTTTATTTTTGGCAGGAGTCCATTTTCCTTTGTTGGAAATTAATTTCACTGTTCTGATTGCCTCATTATTAAAATCGGCGTTGGTTCCATTAGCTTTTACCCCTGATATTGTTCCGTCCATTTCTACAATAAAGGTTACCGTAGTTTTCATGACATCTCCTGATTCAAAACCAGAACTGTCGAAGTTGCTCATTACTTTATTTCTGAAAGCATCTATTCCTCCATTAAAATTGGCTTCTACACCTAGTTCTCCAGCATCTACAATTTTATTTTTATCCACCGGATCAGAAACTACTGGTGTAGGTGTATTAATTACAGGGCCTGTTCCAACTGATACAGTTGGGACATTTGGTGTATTAGGAGCCACTGGATCTCCTTTAAAATGATTCACTAAGCCTGCAACTGCATCATCAGGAACAGGGTCTTTTTTCACATTATCCCGAGCTGTACTTGATGGTGTAGGAACTGTACTGTCAAACGTTTTCTTATTTGAAGATACTGTAGGTTTCACAGGAGTAATTGTCACTGGTGGAGCAACCGGATCATCAGGAATGATCACTGGTGGAGGAAGCTTCCAGGTATCTTCTACAATTTCCGGAGTTTTAAATGCTGAAATTACAAACGGCGTAATTGATACGGCAGCCATTAAACTCGCTCCTATAAAAAGCGCTTTGGTTAAAATTCTATCTGATTCGTTTCTTAATGCATAGGCACCATATTCTTTGTTCCGGTGCTCAAAAAGAACTTCGTTGAATCGAAATTCTTGATTTTGGTTCAGGTGTTTCATCACTATTACTATTTAAACTGTTAAAAAAAGTGATTATTAGTTTTATTAGTTCTTATCGATAAGCAATGAGTCAATATCAAAATATCTGCCATAATTTTATCAAAACAACATAATTTTACAAAAATTTATGACAAAGTTGAAAATTTAACATTTAAAACTTGAACACTTTCTTGAAATTCGAATTATTTTTTAGAGGAATGAGAATACTACAGTAAGCTTATAGCTGCTGAGTTTGAGAATATTGAATTATGTAAAAACCACCAACAAGAGAGCCAGAGGAATTAATAATCCTAATGAATTAATAATGATCAGAATAATTGAACTCTTCTTTACCTCTTTATAACTTTTTGCTGCGGAAAAAATAGCCGCTAAAGTAAATACCAAACCGCAGACAATAAATAGTTTGAATCTAAAATTACTGATTTGATCAAGGGGCATTTCATTATATATAAATAGCAAAACTCCGTAAGCCACTGTAAAAAGCAAGCTGAATAGTATATTGTTCAGCATATTATGAGATTTATTATTATCCTCCATTTGATAGAATTAATTGATTAAATATAGGCATTATCAACAACTATGAGAGATAATCGGGGGTGATTTATAAAAAAAGAGACCGCCCAAACTGACAGTCTCTTTTTTATTTTATGTTCAAAGAATATTATTAGAATAATTCTTTTCTGATAATGTTCTGGCTTCTTTCCGGTCCTACAGAAACCAAATATACGTTGATTCCTAAATACTTCTCGATAAATTCGATGTATTTCTGAGCATTGTCTGGAAGTTCATCGTAGCTTCTTGCTTTTGTGATATCTTCCTCCCAACCTGGTAAATCCTGGTAAATTGGCTCGTAATTGTATAATTTCTCTGTAGATGAAGTGAAATAGTCGATAACTTTTCCGTCTTCAGTTTTATAATGAGTAACAATTTTAAGGTTTTCAATTCCTGTAAGAACATCTAGTTTTGTTATTACAAGGTTGTTGATCCCGTTAATCATACAAGCGTGCTTTAGAGAAACAAGGTCTAACCAACCTGTTCTTCTTGGTCTACCTGTTGTAGCTCCAAATTCACCACCAATTTGTCTGATTTTTTCACCTAATTCGTTATCCAGTTCAGATGGGAAAGGTCCGTTTCCTACTCTTGTACAGTATGCTTTTGCAACACCGATCAAGTTTTGAAGTGAAGTTGGCGGAACTCCCGCTCCTGTACAAACTCCTCCTGTAGATGGAGAAGATGAAGTAACGTATGGATAAGTACCGAAGTCGATATCAAGCATCAAAGCCTGTGCTCCTTCGAATAAAACGTTTTTACCATCTCTGATCGCTTCGTTCAGCTCTAATTCAGTATCAACGATTCTGTCTTGAAGTTGTTTTCCGATTTCTAAATATTCGTTGTAGATTTCTTCAACGTCTAATGTTGGCTTTCCGTAATATTTTTCAAATAGAGAGTTTTTAACCTTAAGGTTTTTCTCAATTTTATCTCTTAAAATTTCAGGATTCAAAAGGTCAACCATTCTGATTCCAACTCTTGCGATTTTATCTTCATAGCAAGGTCCGATTCCTTTTTTGGTTGTTCCGATTTGAGTTCCTCCGTGTTCTTCTTCACGGTAAGTATCCAAAAGGATGTGGTAAGGCATGATAACATGCGCTCTTCTGCTGATAAAAATGTGATCTGTTCTCAAGCCTTTGCTCTCGATCTGACCAACTTCTTTAATGAAAGATTTAGGGTTTACCACTACTCCGTTCGCAATGATACATTTCCCTTTGCATTGAAGAACTCCTGAAGGAAGAAGGTGTAAAACGAATTTCTCTTCACCCACATAAACCGTGTGACCAGCGTTGTCTCCCCCTTGGAAACGCACTACATAGTCAGATTTTGCTGATAAAACATCCGTGATTTTTCCTTTGCCTTCATCTCCGTACTGAAGACCTACAACTACATAAGTTGACATAATGTACTTTTGTTTTTAGATTCATGCAAAATTACTTTTAAAAAAAATGACGGCCAAATTATAGGGGATATTTATTTTGGGTTGGGGTGAAAATCATGGGGTTGAGAAACCAAAATATAAGTTAATAAACTCCAAACACTCATCGTTAACAGACTGATTTTAGTGAAAATTTAAATTTATTTACTTATATGTCTTAATAGAATAGTAATGCCAAGAAAAAATTAACCTTGTTATATTCTTAATCTATAGAATTCTCTTTATATCTTTGATTATCCTGAAACAAAAAATATTATGTCTCTATCCCAAGAATCTGCGTATTTACCATCCAAAATAGACAATGAATCCCTGCTTTTCCACACCCTGTTTTCTCCGGAAACAGCAAAAGCCACGCTGCTCATCGTTCACGGCATGCAGGAACATAGTGGTAGGTATTCTGAGATTGCAGAATATTTTGCAGCTCATGGAATTGCTGTATTAACCTATGATCATCTGGGACATGGAAAATCTGTAAAAGATAAAAAAGACATTGGGTTTTTCCAGCTTGAAAAGCCGGATGAGAGATTGGTTGCAGATGCAGAAATGATGGCAGACCATCTTGCAAAGCAATATCCTGATGTACCTCATTTTATTCTTGGACATTCTATGGGATCCTTCATCACTCGTTGTCTTCTGCAAAAGGCAAGTACTAAATTTTCTGGCGCTATCATTACGGGAACCGGTGGACCTTTGCCAGGAATCGATATTTTAAGGGGGTATTTATCATTAGCTAATGCCATTGCTCCACGTCATCGTACTTTTTTGAATTCTGTTTTCACGAATGTTAATAACAAGCATTTTAAAAAGGATAAAGATTTTGGAGCCACCAGCTGGCTTAGTATTAATCCTAAAAACAGAACTGCCTTTGAACAGGATAAACTTTGCGGAATTCCTTTCACTCATAATGCATTTTATACTTTATTTACTGTTTACAAAAGGGCTACGGCAAGAGATTGGGCTTCTTCTATTTCCTCATCATTTCCGTTATTGTTTGTAAGCGGGCAGAATGACCCGATTGGAGATTTTAGTAAAGGTGTTATCTATACTGTTGATCATTTAAAAGCTGATGGATTTCAGGATGTAGATACCCAGATCTATCCGGATATGCGTCATGAGATTCTCAATGAAGAGATACGAGAGGAAGTACTTAATGAAATTTACGAATGGATTTTAAAGCATTGTAAATAATCTATCACAGGTTTAAAGGATTTTTGCAGATCTCTATTTTTAAAAGAAATTACTATTTTAGGACACTGAAAAAACAAAATCAATCACTGTGATCATAGAAGAACTTTTTAAAGACAAAACAACAAAAGCAAAGGAAAAAACCGAAATTCTCAGCAAATGGATCATTGACACATCTCTTCCTACCGATGAACTGATTGCCTTTGCAGAAACATCTAAGGATCCTGTAAAAGGAACCTGCATAGAAGCCATTGAATATGCTACCAAGCAGACCCCAAGCCTTGCAGATGAAACTGTATTTACATTTGTCACCAATACACTTACTGAAAAAGCACCAAGAATAAAATGGGAAAGCGCAAAGGTAATAGGTAATACCGCTCATTTATTCATTGAAAATTTGGATAAGGCAATTACAAATTTACTAGCCAATACAGATCATGAAGGAACCGTGGTACGCTGGAGCGCCGCATTTGCATTGGGCGAAATACTTAAATTAAAAACCAAATATAATACAACGCTTCTCCCTACTCTTGAAAGCATCAGTGAGAAAGAAGAAAAGAACAGCATTAAGAAGATTTATCTGGATGCCATTAAAAAGACAAAGAAATAACAGAAAGCGGACTAAAGTCCGCTTTTATTGAGTTTTATACAATCCGCAAAAAAATTGTTCGTTATTTCAACACTACTTCCCCACCAATTCCAATCTCATCAAGAAAAATCTCATCATGGGAAATCACCAATAGAGTTCCGTGATAATCTTTAATAGAGTTGGTCAGAATCTCCACATTCTGCAGATCCAGATTGTTCGTTGGCTCATCTAAAATAATTAAATCCGGAGCTTTATTGCTTATTGAAAGCCCACACAGAAGTAATCTTAAACGCTCTCCACCACTAAGGAATTCACATTTTTTATCCCAAGTTTCCTTACCAAACAAAAATCTCGATAACAAGGTCTTTACTTCCGATTCTTGTAACGCACTGTCATTAAAGGTCTGAATAAAATCATAAACCGTTAATTCAGGATTAATTAAGGAATATTCCTGATCAACATAAATGCTTTGGAATTCTGCCCTGCTTACTTTCCCCTCAAAAGGCTCAATGTTTCCTAATAAAAGCTTTATCAAGGTAGTCTTCCCGGATCCGTTTGATCCCTTAATGGAAATTCTGTCTCCACTTCGAACTTCAAGGTTAAGATTTTCAGCCCAAAGCTTATCCGTTCTATATTTAAAATTGATATTCTCCACAGCTAATAAAAGCTTACCAGAATGCAGGCTGGAATCATTAAAATTCACTTTCATTTGATCAAAGTTCCTTACAGTAGAACGCAGATCCCGCAGATCTCCTGAAATATCATTGATCTTCTCAGCATGTATATTTTTCAGCTTAGAGGTATTTTTTTCTGCATTGTTCCGGAGCGTGTTCATCATAATTCTGGCAACTCCCGATTTCTCCTGTTTCTGTTTTCCCCTTGCATCGAGCTTTTGTTTACGCTCCAAGGTTTCCCGCTCCTTTTCTTTTGCCTTTTTTAAAGCACGTTCCTTGGCATTGATATCATTATGTAAAGCCTCCTCTTCAACTTCTTTCTGCTCTGTATAGAAATCGAAGTTTCCGCCATAGGCAGTGATTCCCTGGTTGCTTAGTTCAAATATAGTATCAACCAGATTCAACAGTGATCTGTCGTGGCTTACAATAATAACCGTCGCACTTATTTTTTCTATAAGGTCATACAATAGTTTTCTTCCCTCCAGATCCAGGTGATTAGTAGGCTCATCCAAAATAATAATGTCAGGATGATTAATTTGAATTCCGGCCAGAAAAACCTTTGTCTTCTGCCCGCCGCTTAATCCCTCTAGTTTTTGATTCAAATCAAAATCCTGAAGTCCCCAATATTGCAGGGTATTCTGACAGCGTTCCTCAATGTCCCAGTCGTCATTTAAAATTTCAAAATATTTTTCATCGACCTCTCCGTTTGTTATTTTGTCAAGTGCATTGAGCTTTTGATCTATTTTCAAGCACTCTGAGATCGTTAAGTGATTAAAGTTTCCAAACATCTGGGGAACGTAGAATATTTCGCCCTGAATATTTATATTTCCGCTTAAGGGCTGTGTTTCATGAGCGATTATTTTCAGCAAGGTAGATTTCCCCATGCCGTTACTCCCTACTAAAGCCGATTTAGTATGAGATTGTATCGTAAAATTGATATGATTAAATAGAAGATTTCCTCCCGGAAACCCAAAGGATATATTTTGAAGTAAAATCATGATTTCTTTCTTAATAATGGTTAAACACCAGTAACTTATTGGTTACCGTTTTAATGAATCTGAAAGAAATTATATCCTACATGTCTGTATTTATGGGTTTTGAAAGAACAAATATAGGACAAATCCGGGATTAAACACAAAAAGATTTTATTCAAAAATCAAAAATCCGTAACTTTGCCTCCTACTAAAAATTTTATGGAAAGCATTAAAGTTCACGACAAAAATTTCGTTCCTTATTTAAAGGAGTCCGAAATTCAGGAAATTGTAAAAGAGACAGCGTTAAGAATTTATGAAGATTACAAGGATGAAGTTCCTGTTTTCATTGGTGTATTGAATGGAGTGGTCATGTTCTTCTCAGATCTTTTAAAGTATTATCCAGGTGAATGCGAAATTGCCTTCATTCAGATGAGTTCTTATGTTGGGACTGAATCCACAGGGATTGTTTACCAAAAAATGGAGCTTACTAAGGATGTAAGAGACCGTCACATTATTCTTGTAGAAGACATCGTAGATACAGGAAATACGGTTGAAAGTCTTTTCAAATACTTTAAGGAAACTCAGCGTCCTAAATCTGTAAAACTGGCAAGTTTCTTATTGAAACCGGAGATTTATAAGAAAGATTTCAAGTTGGATTATATTGGAAAGGAAATTCCAAATAAATTTGTACTTGGTTATGGATTAGATTATGATGAATTGGGAAGAAACCTACCTAATTTATACCAATTAGAAGACGGACAAATCAACCATTAATTATTGTCATTAGCTACCGGCTATTGGCCTTTAGCTTTAAAACTTAATCGAAATAAAAGTAAAATATTAACTTAAAAAAGCTAAAGGTCAACTATTATACGATTATTATAGACCGGAAGCGAATCAAAATTATGATAAACATTGTTCTGTTCGGCCCTCCAGGAAGTGGAAAAGGAACACAAGCTCAGAATCTAATCGAAAAATTCAACTTAAAGCAGGTTTCAACAGGTGACCTTTTCAGATATAACATGAAAAATGATACTGAACTTGGAAAACTGGCTAAGTCTTACATCGATAAGGGAGAATTGGTTCCGGATCAGGTAACAACAGATATGCTGATTGATGAGATTAAAAAACCTACTGATACCAATGGTTTTATCTTTGATGGTTACCCAAGAACAACTGCTCAGACAGAAGCCTTGGAGAAAATCGTTAAGGAAGAACTGAATGATGAGATTGATATCTGTCTTTCATTGATAGTAGAAGATAAAATTTTGGTTGAAAGACTTCTTAAAAGAGGAGAAACCAGCGGTAGATCTGACGACAGCAATGTAGAGATCATCGAAAACAGAATTAAAGAATATTATGCTAAAACAGCAGAAGTAGCCGAACTTTATAAGCAGCAAGGAAAGTATGTAGAAGTAAACGGCGTAGGTGAAATTGATGAAATTTCCCAAAAACTTTTCGCTGAGGTAGAGAAAATTAAATAAGGATTTAGGATTTAGGGATTAGGATTTAGCATAGTTAAATATCTATTCCCTAACCCCTAAGGCCTAAACCCTAAAAATTATGTCAAACTTTGTAGATTACGTAAAGATTCATTGTAAAAGCGGACACGGAGGAGCAGGTTCTGCCCACCTTCGCCGTGAAAAATATATTCCCAAGGGAGGTCCTGATGGTGGTGACGGAGGCCGTGGAGGACACGTTATCATGAGAGGAAATGCTCAGGAATGGACTTTACTTCCGCTTCGTTATACCCGTCACATAAAAGCTGAACGTGGTGAAAACGGAGCGAAAAACCAGCTTACAGGAGCTGATGGTTCTGATATTTACATCGATGTTCCCATTGGAAGCATCGCTAAAAATGAAGAAGGAGAAATTATCGGAGAAATCCTTGAAGACAAGCAGGAAATTATTTTAATGCAAGGTGGAAAAGGAGGAAGAGGAAATGAGTTTTTCAAGTCTTCTACCAATCAAACTCCAAGATATGCTCAACCCGGAATGGAAGGTGAGGAAGGCTATATTGTCTTTGAACTTAAGATTTTGGCAGATGTAGGTTTAGTAGGGTTTCCAAATGCAGGAAAATCTACACTTCTGGCTTCTGTTTCGGCAGCTAAGCCTAAGATTGCAAACTATGCGTTTACCACATTGACTCCTAACCTTGGGATTGTTGATTATAGAAATTACAAGTCATTTGTAATGGCTGATATCCCGGGAATTATTGAAGGTGCAGCAGAAGGAAAAGGATTAGGACACAGATTCCTGAGACACATCGAAAGAAACTCAATTCTGTTGTTTTTAATTCCTGCAGATTCTGAAAATCACTTCCAGGAATTTAAAATTCTTGAAAATGAATTAAAAGAGTACAATCCGGAGCTATTGGATAAAGATTTCATTATTTCTGTTTCAAAATCCGATCTTTTGGATGATGAGCTGAAAAAGGAAATCTCAGCAGAATTTCCGGAAAACAAGCAACCGCTATTTTTCTCAGGAGTAACAGGGGAAGGGCTTGTAGAATTGAAAGATGCTATCTGGAAACAGTTACATGGATAAAATAATTTTGATCACTACTCGTGATTAATATTGTTAGAAATAAAATAAAGAGGAGCAATCGTGCTTCTCTTTATTTTTTTACCATGTTCACACTATCAATTCTTCCCCTGTTCCAATTGGAATAATTATTGAAAGACCATTCTGAAATTTAAACTATGAAATATTTACTAGGCCTTTGTGCATTTATCTTTTTATTTTCGTGTACTCCACAGACAACGAATTCAAAATATACTAAAATTGAATATCAGGCAGGTGCTTGCTTTGGATTTTGTCCTGTTTTTAAAATGACCATCAATGCGGATAGAACTGCCATTTTTGAAGCAGAGCATTTTAATTTCAATGATAAACCCTCAAAGGATGAGTTTTCAAAACCTCGTGAAGGTACTTTTACAGGAACAATCAAGGAAAAGGATTACAATAAATTGATCCGTTTGCTTGATGGCTTGGATGTAAAAAACTTAAAGGATAAATATGGAAGCAGAAACATCACTGATCTTTCTACAGCTTATTTAAGAATTAACTTCAATGATGGAACTTCTAAAAATGTAGAAGATTACGGAAAACGTGGCAGTGAAAAACTTTCGGAAGTATATCATTTTATTGAAGACTTAAGGAAGAACCAGGAATGGACTAAGGTCCAGTAGTCCCATTTAAAATATTTAAATTATTTTTGTACAATAATTCTTTCATTTTGGAAGAATTATTTTTTTTAAAACAATAATCAATTAACTCAAAAAACAAACATGAAGAAGAACATTCTTTTCGGTGTACTATTAGCTGTTCCAACTTTAATTAATGCACAAAAGACACAGGATAAACCTATAAGTTTTGGAGTAAAAGGAGGATATAATTTATCCAGTATGAAGTTTTTTGATGAAAAGCTGGATTCAAAATCTTATTTCTATGCAGGTATTGTAGCAGAACAAGCATTATCACCTAAATTTGGATTACAGGCTGAAGTTCTTTATACTCAATTAGGAGGTAAAGTTGCATATTCTACAGTAGCCTTAATAGGAAGTGAAATTGTGGAAACAGGAGATACAACATTCGAATATCGCCTTAACCAAATTCAGGTTCCTATTTCTGTAAAGTATTATATTATTCCAAATCTTTCTGCATCTGCAGGGATGAATTTTGGATTTAATATTTCAACAAAAGCAGAATCAAGCAACGCTATTACTGGAACTGATAAGAGAAACTATGATGGAATAAAGACATTAAGCCTTTTCCCATTTTTAGGGGCAGAATATAAGATCAATGATCAATTTTTTGTGGATACAAGATATAATTTCAACTTCATTGAAATTAACAAAAACAATAGCATTCCAGTGAAAGTAGGCTTTCTGCAAGCAGGTGTAGGATATAGATTTAAATAGTATCTATTTCTTAATAAAAAACAAATGGCTGCCTATACTGGGCAGCCATTTTATTTTCCAACAATGAACTTCCAAAAACTCACGAAAGCACTTTTACAGGAACAATCAAGAAAGATTTCTAAAGTATACCATTTCTTCGAGAACTTAAGGAAAATCAGGGATGGATAAAGGTTCAATAGATCTTTATAAAATATTTAAACTATATTTGCAGAAATAATTCCCTCCATACGAAGGAATTATTTTTTTTATAAAAACGTAATCATTTAACTCAAAAAATAAACATGAAGAAGAACATTCTTTTCGGTGTACTATTAGCTGTTTCATCATTCCTTAATGCACAAAAGACTCCGGATAAACCTATCAGTTTTGGAGTGAAAGGAGGATATACTTTATCCAACATGAAAATATATGACACTAGTTTGTCATCAAAATCTTATTTCTATGCAGGTGTTGTAGCAGAGTATCCCTTATCTCCTAAATTTGGCATTCAGGGTGAAATACAATATACACAATTGGGAGGAAAAGACGTATACCCTTGGTTTGTTGTTATGAACCAACAAATTATATACATGGGAGATAGAACTTATGATTATCAAATAAACCAGATACAAGTTCCTGTTTCCCTAAAATATTATTTTATTCCTAATTTTTCAGTTTCTGCAGGTATAAATTTGGGATTTACAGCCTCCACAAAGATAGTGGTAAAAGACAATACGGGTGATACTTATGAAGATGCAGCTGACAATGATGGGATAAAAAAAATGATGATATTTCCTTTCCTAGGTACGGAATATAAGATTAATAAACATATTTTCGTTGATGCACGATATAATTTCAATTTCTTTGAAACCTCTTCTCCAGTTAATATTGGATTTTTCCAGGCTGGTCTAGGATACCGATTCAAATAAGAACTTAATAATTATAATATAAAAACAAATGGCTGCCTATACTGGGCAGCCATTTCTCATCTAATTCCTTATACATGAAGAAACCAATAACTCCATAATCAGTCAAAAAGAATAATGCGAAATTTTTAATTTTTTTTAGACTACCTTTGCAGGATGCAATTCTTTCAAACAGAAAGAATTTTTATATAAATTTTAAAATAATTCATTTGAATTTTACAGACTTAAACTTAATAGAACCTATTGCGAAAGCAATTAAGGAACAAGGATATACAACTCCAACACCCATTCAGGAAAGATCAATTCCTGATATTTTAGATGGCAGAGACTTTTTAGGCTGTGCACAGACAGGAACTGGAAAAACAGCAGCTTTTTCTATCCCTATTTTACAGAACTTATCTAAAAATAAAATTCCGAATAAACATATAAAGGCATTAATCCTTACTCCAACCAGAGAGTTGGCTATTCAAATTGAGGAAAACATTAATGCTTACGGTAAATACCTTCCTTTAAAGCAACTTGTTATTTTTGGAGGCGTAAAGCAAGGAAATCAGGAAGCAGCTTTAAGAAAAGGAATTGATATTTTGGTTGCAACACCAGGAAGACTTCTTGATTTTATTGCACAGGGAATTATCAGCTTAAAAAATATTGAAATATTTGTCCTTGATGAAGCTGACAGAATGCTTGACATGGGCTTTGTACATGATGTTAAAAGAATCATCAAGCTTTTACCTCAGAAAAGACAAACTTTATTCTTTTCAGCAACAATGCCTGGTGAGATTCAGAAGCTTGCTAACTCAATCCTAAACAATCCGATAAAGGTAGAAGTTACACCAGTTTCTTCTACAGCAGATACCATCAAACAATCTGTTTATTTTGTAGAAAAGGACAATAAATTGAATTTATTATCCCACATCCTGGAAAATGATATTTCAGAATCTGTATTGGTATTTGCAAGAACGAAACACGGAGCCGATAAAATCGCAAGAAAGCTTCAAAAAGACAATATCTCTGCAGAAGCCATTCACGGTAACAAATCTCAAAATGCAAGACAGAATGCTCTTAATAATTTCAAATCCGGAAAAACAAGGGTTCTTGTAGCAACAGATATTGCCGCAAGAGGAATTGACATTGATGAGCTAAAATTCGTTATCAACTTTGAGCTATCAGACGTTTCTGAAACTTATGTACACAGAATCGGAAGAACAGGAAGAGCTGGTGCTGAAGGAAATTCTATCTCATTTGTAGACGGACTAGACCTTTTAAACCTAAAAAATACAGAGAAACTTATTGGAAAGAAGATTCCGGTAATCAAAAACCATCCGTTCCACACTGATGATTTGGTTGCACAGAAAAGAGATTCTAATAACAAACCTTTTTCTGGCGGTTCTGAAAGACCTAAGACTTCTAGCAATAGCTCCAGACCGAATAAGAACAATAAGAAACCTGCTGGTACTGCGGCTCCGACTGGATTTAAAAAACCTAAGAATAAAAACTTTACCAGAAAAAAATAGTTCTTAGCGGGACGCTGTTCTATACTTATTTTTTAAAACAAGAAATCTCTTTTCAAAATATTGATACGAGAGATGAGAAATGAGTATAGTAATCAGTATTACCAAAAGAAAACTAGAAATAATAATTACGGGATCACTTAACTTGTATTTGGAAACGGCCTTAAGGAGGATAAATCCTACAGGTTGCATTACAATAGCATGATACATGTAGATCCCGTAAGAAATTTTCCCAAGGTGAATAAGGCTTTTATTCTCAAAAAAACGAATAGGTTTATGGGTGAAAAAAATAAGGAACACGCCAAATAATACCATTCCAAAGATATGATATTGTAAATCTGACATATTATTGATGAAAATATCAGTTGTAAAGTAAATGAGTAACAGAATACTACTTACAATACATATAAAGCTATTATACCTACTGTCTTTAATTCTCAACAAAGAACACCACCCCGTAAAAGAAAAATAGAAAAACATCATTTGATATTTACTTAAAAAGCTTAAGGCAGGGGTAAAGTATAAACCAATAAACAGAAAGCTAAAAATAAATAAAAAGGCTTTGATATATTTTTGTGGAACCAGAAGAATAAGGGGTGCTACCAAAAGATAAAACTGCTCTTCAACCCCTATAGACCAAAGCATTTCGAGAATTCCTCCAGGTCTTGCAACAGCAAAAACATTAGGAAAAAATGTAAACAGGAGAATTATACCCTCTAAAAGGTTATAATTACTCTGAAAATCAAATCCCATTTTAGGAAGAATGACATGGTAATAAAGCATTCCTATAATGGCAACAAGATAATACAACGGAAAAATCCTGAGCATTCGTCTTATATAGAAATTCTTCAAATCAATTCTTCCTGAAATTGTCTTCTCTTCAAATAGCTGTCTGATAATAAGAAAACCACTTAAAGAAAAAAACATATATACCGCTTCACTTCCTTTATTAAATATAGGCAAATCATTGAATGTCGCTAGTCCTCTATTTCCAAAAAACTGTGGGATATGAAAGATCATAACCAGGAAAGCCAGGAAAAACCTTAATGAAGTAATGTTAGGAAGCAATTTCATATTTTTTAAGTATGAAAAATATTTCTTGCGTTCTCTGTAGTAATTCTATCTATCTCAGAAAAATCCTTACCATAGATATCTACCAGTTTCCCGGCAACTAAATCAAGGTATGAACTTTCATTTCTTTTTCCTCTATGGGGAACAGGAGCCAAATAAGGAGAGTCTGTTTCAAGTACAATTTTATCTAAAGGAATTTCATTCAGAAACTGGTCTATTTTTCCATTTTTAAAAGTTACTACCCCACCTATTCCTAAAATGAAGTTCAGGTCTATGGCATGTTTTGCCTGCTCCAGATTTCCAGAGAAACAGTGGAAAATCCCTCTTAATTTTGGATGCTTTTTTCTTTCCAACACTTCGAATGTTTCATCAAAGCTTTCTCTTGTGTGGATCACAATGGGAAGATCCTTTTCTATAGCCCAATCGATCTGCTGTTCAAAAGCCTTTACCTGAATATCAAGAGTAGTTTTATCCCAATATAAATCAATTCCGATCTCTCCTATTGCAGGAAAATGTCTTTGATCAAGATAATTTTTAACAATCTCCAGTTCCTTTTCCCAAGATTCCGGCTTTACATAACAAGGGTGAAGTCCCATCATTGAAAAAATCTGCTTTGGATACTCTTCTTCCAATTGCAGCATTTTCTCGTGAGATTCAGAATCAATGGCAGGGAGATAAAACTCTGTAATACCTTTATCTAAACCTCTTTGAATAGCTTCCCTTCTATCTTCATCAAATTCTTCTGCGTATAAATGTGTATGTGTATCAATCATTTCTTTATAATTTTAATAAATCTTCATAGGGATTTTTCAGATTCATCAGCATTCCAAATGCCGGCTCTGTTTTTATCCCTTGCTTTTTAAGATCTATTATTTTCTGTTTAAAATCCTCTCCTTTTTCCTGCAAAATATTGTATTCTGCAATCATATGTCTGTAAGCATTTTGTTCTGTAACAGGTTTATTTTGTCCGAAAATCTCAATAGGAAATTCTTCAAGCATAAAGTTCAGAACAATACTTTTCTCTCCGTTTACGGTTATATTTTCGACCTTAACATCCGTACCGAATGGAATTAAATTTCTAACTGTCAGATCTTCTAAAAAATCTTCTTCAAATCTCAGATCAACCTCACAAATAATATCAAGATCACTGCCTTCAACATCAATTTTAATAGGAATTGTTCCGGCCAAAACAGCAGAATAAGGTTCTAGTTTTTCTAAAATATGATATTTTGTAAGAACTTCATAGGCTCTTTTTTGCCTTTCATTTCCATTTTTCAAATAGTCAATTCTTGTAAAATCAATCATCTGAATATAGTATGCTTTACTTTCTTTCGTTGATTTTCTATTCTTTGATCCAGCTTTTCCCTAAATTCTATAAACTTCGGATCTTTCTTATCATTGGTTTTGTGTTCCAATGCCTTGATGATTTTAAAGTTTTCTTTGATAAAGTTTTGGGTTTCTTCTGAAAAATAGGAATCTCCAAATTTGTCAAAAATATAATTAACAGCCTGCGTACTTGGATGAATCATATCTTCCTTGTAAAAACGATAATCTCTCAGATCATCCATCAAAATTTCATAGACAGGCAAATAATGACAGTCTTCAAATAAAGAAATAGATTCATGGATAGCCGTAATTAATTTTGATTTACTCAATTGATTTTCAACCATTCCATCCTTGGTATGTCTTACCGGTGACACCGAAAAGAGTATTTGCACATTTTCCTTACAAATATCCTTAAGCTCCAGGATTGTATTGTAGATAGAAGCCGTCAGTTCCTGATGAGAAAGCAGCCTCTTCTCAAAGAATTTCTGTGGAATTTTATGGCAATTAGCCACCAATTTATTCTTTGGAAGAAATTCATAGATAAAAGATGATCCGTAGGTGATAATAATCCAGTCAGCTTCCTGAAGAAAGGCATTTCCCTCTTCAATGTTTCCGTTAATTTTATCTAACGTCTGATGAATATACCTTGTATCAAAACTGGTATGATGATCCAGTGAAATATATTCCTCATTGTATATAATCAACTCCTCCTCCTCATAGAATGCAGAGTCATGAAGCCTTTTTACAGCATTATTGATCGAAAAGGGGTTAAAAATTGTTCCGAAAGAATTATTAAGCGTCTGAAGCTGACCATCTTTCAGTAAATCAGTCATTTCAGTAGCAAAACAAGACCCGATTGAAAATATTTTATCTTCAATCTCAATTTTCTTTTCCGATTTTGGGATGTCAACCTCTGTTCTGAATTTCATTATGTAGATATTAGGTTACAGGAAATAGGTAGCAGATCAGTTACTGATAACCGTTACCTACTCTCTGCTGCCTATATTTAGCTTTCTCTTCTCAATAAATAGTTTGCCAATTCAATAAATGGTTTTTTCTTCTCGTCAGGAATATCAATTTTCTGAAGATAGCTTTGACCGATTTCGTTATGTTTTTCAATTAAACGGAGTGCTTTTTCGTCTACTTTTGTTCTTCTGAAGATCTTTTCAACACCGTAGATTTTATCGATATTATCTGTTTTTTTAGAATACCAGTAATCCAGTTCCTTTCTTTCCTCCTCTGTAGCATGCTCTTTTGCCAATAGATAAAGAACTGTTTTCTTGTTTTCGTAGATATCCCCTGCATGTTTTTTTCCAAACTGTGCCTGATCTCCGAATACATCAAGATAATCATCCATGATCTGGAATGCAATTCCAATGTGTTTACCGAAGTTGAAGATAGCTTTTGCATCCTTAAAGTCAGCTCTTGCAATCAAGGCTCCGATCTCAAAAGAAGAAGCACTTAAGACCCCTGTTTTATAGGTGATCATTCTGATATAATCATCAAAGGTTACATTTTCCTGAGTTTCAAAATTGATATCATATTGCTGTCCCTCGCATAATAGAAGTCCGGTATGGGTAAAGATTCTGATACAAGCCTTGAAGATTTCAGGTTCAAGATCCTCAAAGAATTTGTATGCCTTAAGCATTAATCCGTCTCCGGAAAGAATTCCAACGTTTATACCATGTAACGTATGAATGGTAGGCTTATTTCTTCTTAAAGGAGCCTCGTCCATAATATCATCATGGATCAGGGTGAAGTTATGGAAAAATTCAATAGCCAAAGCCGGTTTTATAGCCTGTTTAAGGTCTCCCCCAAACAGATCACAAGCCATTAGCACCATAATAGGACGAAGACGCTTTCCACCATGGGAAATAATGTAATTCATCGGATCATACAGCTCTGTAGGTTTATCTTTAAAAGTGTACTTATTAATGGCGTCAGCAACAATCTGTTGGTATCTGTCTAAAAATTCCATAAAATCTTATAATTTGAACAAAAATACGATTTTTCGAGGCTTTATAAAACAAAAAACTTTGCCCAAATGGACAAAGCTTATAAAAAATCAACCTCAGTTTCTAAGACAGTTTCTTTTGTATTTGCATCCCTTAGAAAATAAAAGCGGAATTTCTTCCGCTTTTATTCAATTTGATTAAAATTATTACTGATTATTAAGGTTACTTATAAGGCTTTCCTCTACAATACCAATCGTGTCTGATAATAGTATCCTTTTTATGAATAGCAAGCATTAAATCTCCTCTTTTCTTAATTATTGTATCTCCCTCTTCAACTTCATTATAATCGTCAATCCAATTATTATGTACCATAATATTAGATTTTTTATTTGTTATGGGATCATAACCTATAATTTTGATCCATGAATTATCTATATTTGATTCTCCGACAATCAAATTGTATTCATCCGGGTAGTATGCTTGTTTCACAATATTACACTCAGGCTCTCCACATGCAGATAGCAACATTAAAAAGCTTAAAAAAACAAATATTTTCATAATTTAATCTAATTGAGGACTATAGCCAATATTTTTTTATTTAAATTGATAATACCACTTAGGTAAGTATAGAGTCTTCAGCTTACTTATAAGGTTTTCCTCTATATTACCAATTATGTCTGATGATAGTATCATTTTTATGAATACTAAATATTAGTTCTCCTTTTTTCTTGACAATAGTATCCCCTACATCAATTTCATCGGCAAACATATTCCACCATCTATTATGTGTTTTACAAACCTCTTTTTTTTGGGTAACCGGATCATATCCCTCCGCTTTAAACCATACTGAATTGTTTGGTGGAATCTCTATGACTAAGTTACATTCTTCATCTGCAAGAATCTGAGCATATTTCTGATCATCATTCTTGGAACAGGAGGATAATAAGATTAGGAGCACTAGTACAATTTTTTTTTCCATAATTATTTTTTTAATCAAGCTGAGGCCTATAGCCAATATTTTTTTATTTAAATTGATAATACCACTTAGGTAAGTATAGAGTCTTCAGCTTACTTATAAGGTTTTCCTCTGCAATACCAATCATGCCTGATAATGGTATCCTTTTTATGAATGGCAAGCATTAAATCTCCTCTTTTCTTAATTATTGTATCTCCCTCTTCAACTTCGTCAAAATCTAAATCCAATTATTATGTACCATAATATTAGATTTTTTATTAGTTATTGGATTAGAACCTCTGATTTTTATCCATGTTCCATTTATATTTGCATCTTCCACAACCAAATTGTATTCATTAAGATAGAATCCTTGTTTCGTAGTATTACAATCAGTTTCACCGCAAGAAAATAAACAAAATAAAAAAACAAATAATTTTATAATTTAATCTAATTGAGGCTTAAGGTAAATATTTTTTTAAACCAACTTTCAAGAAACAAAAAACTTTGCCCAAATGGACAAAGTTTATATGATAAGCTGTAATTTTTATCTTAGGAAATGAAAGTTACCAAAAGATAGGTAATTCCTGCTACAATAGCTGAAATTGGAATGGTTAATACCCAAGCCCAAAGTAAGCTTACTGTAATCCCCCATCTTACGGCTGAAATTCTTTTCGTTAGTCCAACCCCGATGATAGAACCTGTGATCGTATGTGTTGTAGATACAGGGATACCAAAGTGGTCTGTAATGAATAAAGTGATTGCTCCCGCAGTTTCTGCACTTACTCCTTCCAATGAGGTTACTTTTGTAATTTTAGTTCCCATTGTTTTGATGATTTTCCATCCTCCACTCATGGTACCTAAGGCAATGGCAATAAATGAAACTAAAGGCACCCAAATATAATGTTGAGCAAAATAATCAAAACGTCCTGCAGAAGGAATATTCAAATACTGTGCATCCTGAAGCATATTGACGTGATAATAAATTACCGCCGCTCCAATGATTCCCATTACTTTTTGAGCATCATTCAAACCATGTCCTAAACTAAACAGTGCTGATGAAACCAACTGTAGTCTTTTAAAAGACTGGTCTGCTTTATGTGGATTTGATTTTTTATAAAGATGTACAATAATCAATGTAATAATGATTGAGATAACCATCCCTATGATTGGTGCCATGAAAATGAACAAGAAGATAGGTATCACTTTATCAAACTTTACAACACCCTGATGAGTTACCTGACTAAAAGCTTCTTTAATGGTATCCCACATCCCAAGCTCTGGCTGTGCTGCTGCAACATCATGATAATCCATCATAAAAGCATGCATAAGAGCTGCCCCTAAGAAACCTCCAATCAGCGTATGCGATGATGATGAAGGGATCCCGAACCACCATGTCAAAAGGTTCCAGGCAATTGCAGCTATAAGACCGGAAAATATAACCTCAAGAGTGATAAAATTCTCATTAACTGTTTTGGCAATTGTATTACCAATTTTGAATTCTCCAATAATATAAGCAGCAATAAAGAATGCTGCAAAATTCCAAAGCGCTGCCCAAAGTACAGCCTGGAATGGAGTTAAAACTTTTGTAGAAACTATAGTTGCAATTGAGTTGGCTGCATCATGGAAGCCATTGATATAATCGAAGATCAGAGCCAGTGCAATAATAACTATAAGTAAAATCGGAAATTCCATTTTTTGCTATGTTAAATATTGTTTAGGCGTATTTAATCATGATGTTCTCAATTGTATTGGCAACATCTTCTGCTTTATCAGTTACGATTTCAAGATAGTTCAATACAGATGAAACTTTAATAATGTTAATAGCATCATTGGTTTCAAATAATTCTACCATTGAGTTGGAAAGCAAGTCATCTGCAATATTTTCAATAGAGTTTACTTTAATACAAGCTTCTTTCACCTGCTCCATGTTCTTGAACCCTTTAAGGTTCTTCATTGCATTCTGAATCTCAAGACATGCCTTGTGGATCAATAGAGAGAAATCTGAGTAAGCTTTCATCTCCGGAGATTTGTATAGGAAGATATATTTTGTAGAAGCGTAGATATAATCAGCAATATCGTCTAATCCGGTTGCTAATGTGTGAATATCTTCACGGTCAAAAGGTGTAATGAAGTTTTTTCCTAGTTCTACGAAGATCTCGTGAGTAAGCTCGTCATTTTTATGTTCGAAATCACTCATTTTTTTCAACATTGAATCGTCATTAAGATCGAAATCCTTAATTCCAGTGTTGAATTCCTCAGACATTGCAACTAGGTTTTCAGTTACCTTTTCAAAAAGTACAAAGAAGATTTTATCTTTGGGTTGAAAAGCGTGGAAAATATTACCAATTCCCATTTTTTAGTATTTATAATTCGAGTGCAAATTTCCTAAAAAAGGATCGCCCATGAAACTATATAACATTAAGTTTTGTTAACATTCGCTTACCATCTGATTATCAAATAAAAAAACCGGCATTACTGCCGGTTTTGTATGGTATGAACAAGGGGTTAGTTTGCAACTTCAGCCCTCATATCTTTTCCTTTGAACTTCATGGATTGAATATTGCTCAAGACATTGTCTTTGAACGATTTTTCAACCTCGAAGAAAGAGAATTTCTCTAAGATTTCGATATCACCGATCTCAGCTCTTTTCTTGCTTTTTCCTTCACCTGTAGCTTTATTGATAATATCTAAAACATCAAGCTTCTTCAAGTGATCTTTCTTACCAAGATTGAAGAAGAACCTTACCATGTTCTCATCTTTTCTTCTTGGCTTTCCGCCACGATCTCTATCTCTTCCGCGATCTCTGTCTCTGCTATCTCTTACATCTCTGTCACGACCTCTATCTCTGTCTCTATCACGACCACGATCTCTTCTTGAGTAATCATCATCTCTACTGCTAAACTTCTGCTCAACAAGATCATGTTTGTCTTTGTAATATAAGGCAAGATCCTTTAATTGGAATTGTAGCAACTGGTGCACCAATTCTTCTTTTGTAAATTTGCTTAGATCCGGGATTAAGCTATCATCAAATTCGAATAAGTCTTCGTGTTCTGTCAATAATTTCTCGAACACACCTCCCACCTGAGCCTTGATAATCTGATCTCCTGTAGGAATGAATTTTTCGTTAATTTCAATCTTTGTTGCAGATTTGATTTGCTTCAATTTTCTGCTTTCTTCAGGCTTAATTAAAGCCATGGAAATACCGTCTTTTCCAGCTCTACCTGTTCTTCCGCTTCTGTGAACGAATACTTCAGGATCATCTGGTAAAGAGAAGTGAATAACGTGAGTTAGAGAGTTTACATCCAATCCTCTTGCTGCAACGTCTGTTGCTACAAGAATATCAATGTTCTTCAATCTAAATTTCTTCATTACCGTGTCTCTCTGTGCTTGAGAAAGGTCTCCGTGAAGAGCATCTGCCGCATAGCCATTCTGCATCAAGAAATCAGCAACCTCCTGAGTTTCCATTCTTGTTCTACAGAAAATAATGGAGTACTGATTAGGGTTTGCATCGATCAATCTCTTCAATGCTTCTTTTTTCTGACGGTAACCTACCACGTAATATTCGTGTGTAATGTTCTTCTTCACTTCGTTGATAGAACCTACTGAAATACGGTGTGGTTTTGTAAGGTAATTTTTAGAAATTCTTTCCACTTCTTTATTCATCGTAGCCGAGAATAAGAAAGTTTGTTTTGTTTCCGGAGTTTCTCTTAGAATTGTTTCCAATTCATCTTTGAATCCCATAGAAAGCATTTCATCAGCCTCATCTAATACCAACCAATGAATAGCAGAAAAATCAAGTGCTTTTCTGTTGATAAGATCAATTACTCTTCCTGGAGTTCCCACAATAATCTGTGGTTTGTCCTTCAAAGATCTCATCTGATCTACAATACTACTTCCACCATAAACCGCAGTGGTTTTGATGTCCTTCATGTACTTAGAGTAATTCTTTATGTCTTTCGAAATCTGAAGACATAATTCCCGTGTCGGACAAAGCACCAATAATTGGATTTTGCGACTCGTTTCGTCAATCATATCCAAAATCGGAAGCGAAAACGCTGCTGTCTTGCCTGTCCCTGTTTGCGCAAGTGCGATCAAGTCGCGAATATCTGAAAGAATAAAAGGGATAGTCTGTTTTTGGATTTCTGTTGGGCTTTCGTAGCCCAGTTCGCCAATTGCCTTAAGGATATCAGGTCTTAAATTGGTTTCCGTAAATAAATTCATTAACTATTTTAAAATTTTTGCAAAGATACAATAAATATTTGACTTGTTTTTAAACAAAGTTTTAAATATACAATCTTAAATTCACAATTCTTTAATATTTTGTTAATTTTTAAAAAATAAAACCTAAAAAAACACGTCTATAATTAAAAAACTCCTAAACAATATTTTTTTTTATTAAAGCAGATTGATTTTTTTGGTACTATTTATGATTTTTCAAACAAAACTACACAATTGTACTTTTTTATTTTGATTTTCTTCGTTATTATGTAAATTTGAATACTGGGATAGTTTTGAGATTCATGAGATAAAGTTCAGAATTCTAAAGTAAGAAACAATGTCAAAAAGTACAAATTTCCAGTAAAATCAACCAAAATAAAAACACCAATACTATATGCCAGCCAGTATTTCTCCCCAAACATTTGATTTTCTAAAAAAATTAAGCAGCAACAACAACCGTGAATGGTTCAATGAAAATAAAAAACTGTATACAGATTCCCAGGAAAACATTATTTCGTTTCTGGATGACCTGATCAAGGAAATGTCCGGTTTTGATGAAGAGCTTGCTAAAATCGACAGTAAAAAAGCATTATTTAGAATTTACCGTGACACTCGATTTTCAAAGGATAAAATTCCTTATAAAACCAATTTTGGTGCTTCCTTAGGAATGGGAAAAGGAAATCAGAAAGGAGGTTACTATCTTCATCTGGAACCTGGTAAATCATTTTTGGCAGGAGGAATCTATATGCCTGAATCTTCTGTATTGAAAGAAGTACGAAAGGAAGTATCATTGTATGGTGATGATTTTCTTAAAATTATAAATAACAAAGATTTCAAAAAACATTTCCCTGAACTTGATCAGGATGATAAGCTGAAAAAAGTTCCTCAAGGTTTTGAAAAGGAAGACCCAATGGCTGAATATTTAAAACTTAAAAACTTTATTGTATTGCACCATTTAAAAGATGAAGAGGTTCTGGACAAAAATGCGGTAAAGACAATGACTAAGATCTTTACATTAATGAAACCATTTAATGATTTTTTGAATACACCTTTTAGCTAGGGTGCCCATATTATTAAAATATTCCAGGGAATTTCATTGTATGAGATTCCCTAAATTAATTTTAAGCATCTAATATTTATTTTCATTTTTTTGAATTTAAATCAATTTAATAAGCTGTTCATCAACCAGAGGTGTCTATGTGACAAATCAATAACCTGTTAAAACTCATTTTTCTTGAAAAACAGCCAACACAGCATTTCCATTGAAAATCAACAGATTATATTTAACATTTTTTAAGATAAGTTTTACATTTTTGTTTATCTTTGCTATTCGTCAAAAAGCTAAGGATGTCTTTATACCAAAAAATTGCAGAAAAACTACAATATATAAGTCCGAATTTTTACAAAAAAAGATATTTTAAGACCTTAAATAATCTTAATAAAAATAATTTTTCGGAACGCAATGTAGAACCAGAACTGGTATGGATCAAGGAATACCTTTCTAAAAGTGCTATTATACTGGATATTGGTGCCAATGTAGGAACTTTCCTATATCAGCTGGAGAACAAGTTGGATCATGAGCATATTTATGCTTTCGAACCTAACAAAAGGCTTTACAGAAGGCTAAAAAGACTATTCCCAACTATGCGGGTACTTCCTTTGGCACTTTCTGACGAAAATACGGTAGCCGAATTCAAGGTTCCGATTATCAATGGAAAAACGATTGCTTCCCGAGGAACTTTAAATACCTCCTACAAAGAAAAAGGTGAAGAAAAAAGCTACACCGAAAAGGTAAAGGTTATCAAGCTAGACGAATGGGCAGCAATAGAACACTTCAGCAGATTAGATTTCATTAAGATCGATGTTGAAGGAAATGAAATAAAGACTCTTTTGGGAGCCAGGGAAACCATCAAACAGTTTCTTCCAACCCTTATGGTTGAAATGGAACAAAGACACCACCAAACACCAATATGGAATGAAATCTCTACAGTAAAAAGCTGGGGATATGAAGCGAAGTACCTTAACAGAGACAGCTTCACCCTGGAAACACTTACGGAGGACATTCTACTACAAAATACAAACGACGAAAAAAATAAAACTCAGTACATCAACAATATTATTTTTATACCTAAAAACCCTTAAAACAACTTTATGAGTGTAGTAGCGAGACAAGGCTTCAAATATTCCATTATCGGTTATATTGGTTTTTTGCTGGGCACAGTTTCCGCAATATTCATTTTTCCTAATGATTTTGAATTTTACGGAAAGCTTCGCTATATCCTCCCTACTGCTGAAATGTTGGTTCCTTTTGTGGTATTGGGTATCTCCTATTCCAATGTGAAGTTTTTTCACACAGTAGAAAAGGATGGCAAAAAACAGAATATGTTATCGCTATCATTACTTACTGTTTTTGTCAACTTTCTCATTTTTACGGCTGTATTTTTTATACTGCCTTATTTTTATCCAAAATTCAGACATTCGGAAGCATGGAAGATTAAGGAAATGATTCTTCCTTTGATTTTAATTCTTTCATTCTGTGCCATTTTCAATAAATATACATCCAATTACAAAAGGATTGTTGTCTCTAATATTTTTGACAATTTATTTCCGAAAATAGCCAATCTTGGAGCTTTCTGTCTGTTTTATTATTTTGCTTTATCTCAAAAGATTGCATTTGCATTTTTCTTTGGCATATTTACCCTGATGCTTTTCGGGTATATTTATTATACCAACAAACTGGAAAAAATTCAGCTTGATTTCAATACAGATTACTTCAAGAAAAATAATTTCTGGCAGGAGTTTTTCAATTACAGCTTCTTTGGATTTTTGGGAACCTTTGGAAATTACCTGGCTATTAACAGTTTTATGATTGGGGAATTCATGGGCATGGAAGAGGTCGGAATTTATTCTGTTCTGTATGCATTAATCTCTTTGATTTCAATCCCACAGTTGGGGTTATTCAATATTTCCGCTCCTATCATCAACAAAACGCTGGCAGACGGAGATATGGAGGAACTGGACAGGTTTCACAAGAAAACCTCGCTATCTTTATACTTTTTGGGTGCCGTTTTATTCTCATGCATCATGGTAGGATTCCCTTACCTTACCCAATTTATGCCAAAAAATGGCACAATGCTTAGGGAATACGAGCCTGTAGTATGGATCTGGGGCTCTGCTGTTTTAATAGATTTGGCAACCGGATTCAATGGAAATATTATTTCCCTCTCAAAATACTATAGATTCAATATTTTGGTGATGCTTTTATTGGCAGGATTAACTATTGGACTGAATTATTATTTCATCAAAAATACAGATCTGAAGCTTATAGGAATTGCATTATCTACCGCAATTTCTCTAACCATTTACAATGTGGTTAAGATTGTCTTCAACTACTTTGTATTTAAGGTTTCACCTTTGACGATTGAAATGATCTTTGTTTCCATTATCTGTACCTTGGCAATTACTGTAGCTATTGTTTTACCTAACTTCCACAGCAATTTCATCAATCTGATTTATAAACCAGCTGTAGTTTTAGCGTTGATCTACGTAGGAAATTACTTTACAAAGATATTCCCGATAGAAAATTACCTGAACGCCAGGTTTATTAAGAGTATTTTTAAGTTTAAATAATAAAACTAAGAAAGCCGAGAGAATTAAATTCAGATTCAAAAAAGACTTTTATTTGGAAATAAGCTGATTTAATAACTGTTCCAATTTTTTTTGAACTTCTTCTTTAGCATAGCTTTTCTGAAAATCAAAATAATTATTGGAAAGCCCATTCAATTGCTCTTGAATGTTTTCTTTTTCACCCAGAATAAAATCTAGTTTTGAAGGATAGTTATTAGGAAAAACAGCCAGTTTTCCATAGGCAATAGCGTCCCCAAGATTTCCGGTCATCTTGGTCTTTCCATAAATTTCCTTGATGCTGAAAAATTCCGTTTCCTGTTGAATAGGACACCAAAGAACATCGGCTTTTTGCATCCATTTCTCAAAGTCTCCTACAGAAACTCTTTCTGAAAAATAAGTAATCGTAATGTTTTCAGTTAATGTTGAGGATAAGTTTTCAAGCTGCTTTAATTCGTGATCCTTTGCTTTACCAAGGAAAACAAATTCACAGTTCATACCTACCCCTATTTTCTGAATGGTTTTAAAAATATGATTATAATCCCTCCTTTTCTGCGAAACACCTCCAGGAATAACAATAACCAGATTTTCATTTTCAATTTTATCAAATGTTTTTGTATAAAAAAGAGGTAGAAACTGATATCTATCTGAAATCAATGCCTCATCCAATACAACAAGAGATCCTGATTTCTGATATACCTTGGTTGCATAGAGCAAGCCTTCCTTCCACCAAAGTTTCAACCTGTACATGATATCTCCTTTGAACACACTTTTTATCAAATCCAGCTTGGAAGCTTTTGTAAAGTTCAGGTTATGGGTAACAACCGCTGTATTGTATTTTTTTGTTACTGCTAAAAATGTATTGAAAAAACGATGAACAGTTCCAATTATAACCAGATCATATTTCTGGGTTTTCAGCTGATCTAAAATCATAGAACTATCTGACAGAAACACAGCTGCATCGGATTCATTGATCTGATCCTTGATTTTTTTTGAAAAATAATAATCTACACTGAAATGTTGATTTCCCTCCATGATATTCATGAAAGCCTGTGCTATTTCTGCATGGGTGTCAATTTCTATGTACGCTATTTTTTTCACTGATTAATTGGGTTAGATGGGTTTTGGCTAAAGCCAACTGTATTTTTTGTTTTATTGTTAAACGGGTTAAAACCCATTCCTATTGATATTGATAAGATTTGGAAAATCACTTTACATCATTTTCTCCTACATTTTCAGCCATTTTTTCTTCAACATTCTCCAGCGTTGATCATTAACGGCCTTTTGCTCTTCTTTTGTAATTTTCAATTCCAATTTTTGAGATTTGCAGGCTTCATAAGCTTTAATAATATCAAAGAAAAATGATGGTGATTTACTTTTCATCGCTTCTTTTGAAGAGGCAATATAGGCCAGAAATCTACTTAATCCGAGGAAATAAAAATATCGACCATAATAATCGGCAGGTCGTATGGTATAGTCTGCTCCTTTTACCTTGATCAACTTTACATGAAGTTCTGGTAAGACAATTTCTTTCCATCCCAAGTGTTCCAGCAGTATGGAGTCTATATTGTCCCAGCCTAAGGTTTCCCTTAAACCACCTATTTGAATAAAGCATTCCTTTCGGTAAGCTTTCATTGGACCTCTTACATGGTGTTTATTGGAATTCCCCTCGTACACCCAGCTTTCCTCTTTTTCTACATAGAGCAACCCTCCTACTAACCCAAATTTTGGATTGTTTATAAAAGCGTTAGCTACAACTTCCAGATAGTCTTCTGGCAAAATAATATCGGCATCAAATTTACAGATGATATCGAATTCATCAAGAGATTGAGTTTGCAAACCATTTTTAAAGGCATGAACAACCTTGGATCCGGGCTGATGCTCTGATTTTTGAAGATTAATGGTTTCAAAACGGGAATCAGTCTCTGTATATTTCCTGATAACTTCAGGTGTCTTGTCAGTGGAACCGTCATTAACGACCACCACCTTAAAGTCCCTGCTACTTTGCTGCTGCAAGGAATCCAGAGTGAATGAGAGGTTCTGCTCTTCGTTGTGGGCAGGAATAATGATTAAAAACCTCACGAATTATTTTATAAATGTTGAATAACAAGTGCTAAGTGACATAAAGCCGCCACTTAGCACTTATTTTATGTTATTTGTTATGCGGTTTCAGCATGTTTTTCGGATCAAGGATTTCGTCCAGTTTTTCCTGGGAAAGAATTCCTTTTTCCAATACAAGGTTGTAAACGCTTTTTCCTGTTTCTAATGCTTCTTTTGCAATCTCTGTGGATTGTTTGTAGCCGATGTAAGGGTTAAGAGCTGTTACAATTCCAATGCTGTGTTTTACCATGTTCAGGCACACTTCTTTGTTGGCTGTAATTCCTACTACACATTTCTCACGAAGGGTATCCAACGCATTGCAAAGGAAATTGATGTTTTCCATAATGGCATGTGAAAGTACCGGTTCCATTACGTTAAGCTGAAGTTGTCCTGCTTCTGCAGCAAAAGTTACTGTAAGATCATTTCCAAATACCTTAAAACAAACCTGGTTTACCACTTCCGGAATAACAGGGTTTACTTTCCCTGGCATGATGGATGAGCCTGGCTGCATTGGAGGAAGATTGATTTCGAATAATCCTGCTCTTGGTCCTGATGAAAGTAGTCTTAAATCATTACAAATTTTAGATAGTTTTACTGCAAGGCGCTTCATTGCAGAAGAATAAATCACATAAGATCCGGTATCCGGAGTTGCCTCTACCAAGTTAGGTGCAGAAATAACCGGGTACCCTGTAATCTGAGCCAAATTTTTGGCACAAAGAACTGCATAGCCTACCGGGGCGTTTAATCCTGTCCCGATCGCTGTTGCTCCCATGTTAACTTCTACAAAAAGGCTTGCATTATTATTCAGCTTAGAAATATCTTCTTCTAACGTGGCTGCATAGGCTTCAAATTCCTGTCCTAATGTCATCGGTACGGCATCCTGAAGCTGTGTACGTCCCATTTTAATAACATCCTGGAATTCTTCTCCTTTTGCACGGAAAGCTGCTATAATTTTTTCAAGCTTTTCTACCAGACCGATATTCATCTGCAACAATCCCATTTTGATTGCGGTAGGATAAGCATCATTGGTTGACTGCGAAAGGTTGATATGATCATTGGGTGAGCAGAATTCATACTCGCCTTTATTTTTTCCTAATTTTTCTAATACAACGTTAGCAATTACTTCATTCGCATTCATATTGATTGAAGTTCCTGCCCCACCTTGAATCATGTCTACCGGAAACTGGTCATGATATTTCCCATCTACAATTTCGTCGCACGCTTCTGCTATCTTGAAATACAGGTTTTCGTCTAGAAGGCCTAATTCATAATTTGTTTTTGCTGCTGCTTTTTTTACAAAAGCCAATCCTTTGATAAAATCCGGATATGAAGACAAAAGCTGTCCTGAAATCTTGAAATTATTGATTGCTCTTTGTGTCTGAACCCCATAATAAGCATCTAAAGGCACGTTCAATTCGCCTAATAGATCACTCTCTTTTCTGAAATTTTCCATTACAGATATTTTACTGTTTTTGATCGTTTAAAGATAGCAAAAACGCATCTAACCGATGCGCTTTAACTTAAATTTATTTTACTGAATATTTTACATTTAAAGCTTGTAGTATTGCCCATGTTTCGGCATCCATAATTCCGTCATAGTTTTGTGGACGGAAGTGATATTGAAATGCTTCAATGGTTTTCTTGGTAGCATCATCCCATTTTCCGCTAGGCTCTACTCCATATCCGAATTTTTGCAAAGCAGTCTGAATACCGAAAATAAATGACGGATCACTATATTTTACGGCAAAGTCTTCTTGTGCAAGATCAAAGTAATCCTGTTTGGTAGTCTGGTCATACCACATCCCTATCTGATACTCATCATAAAGTTTTTTCCATGGGAACATAGGCCCTGGATCCTGTTTTCTTGCAGGGGCAATATCTGCATGAGCAAGAACATTGGTTGCAGGAATTTGATATCTTGTAATAATGTCTTTTGCCAATGCTGCTACTTTTCTTACCTGATCGTCACTAAAAGGAGCAAATACTCTTGTACCTGTTCCATTAGGGAAACCTGCATTCACAATTTCAATTCCTATTGAAGTATCGTTAAGGTTTTTGTCACTTCTCCATGAGCTTACTCCTGCATGGTAGGCACGCTTATTCTCATCCACCAGCTGATAGATTTCGTTATCTCCTGTATTATTTACCAGATAATGGGCACTTACAGCCTGTTGTGTAAGAACTGTAATGGATTTATCATCCGGAAGTGCCGTATAGTGTAATATAAGGTAACGCTGTCTGAAATTCTGAGCAACGGCAGGGAAATAAGTTTTCACTACCTTATATCCGGCCGGTTTTGCAGATACAATAGAACCGTAACTTGCCGTATTATCATTTTTTGTTGCGTCTGCTATATTAGTAGTAAAAAATTCTACGCCGTGCTCGTTTGTAATTTTTGGTTTTGGAGCTTCCGAAGTTTGTGTTTTAGCTACAGGTTTTGGCTGTACCACTGGGGTTTTCGGTTTATATGTATTTTTTTTCACATTTTGCTGTGAAGTACATGAAAAAACAAATGTGCTTAATCCGATGATATATAATGTTTTACGCATCAGTTTGGTTTTTGAATGATTTATTACCTCAAAAATACACAAATTTTTCTTGAATTTTATTTGGTAAATAAAGAAATCTATTCTATATTTGCACTCGCAATAACGGAACAACGATCATTAAAAAATAAACAAAAAGGAGGGTTGCCAGAGTGGTTAATGGAGCAGTTTGCTAAACTGTCGACGCGAAAGTGTCGCAAGGGTTCGAATCCCTTACCCTCCGCACTCTTATATATTCGGGGCGTAGCGTAGTCCGGTCATCGCGCCTGGTTTGGGACCAGGAGGTCGCAGGTTCGAATCCTGCCGCCCCGACTGTTTTAGTAATTTTCTCAAAATTACAAATGGGTGCGTAGCTCAGCTGGATAGAGCATCTGCCTTCTAAGCAGACGGTCAAAGGTTCGAATCCTTTCGCGCTCACAAATAAGGCCATTTAAAACATATGTTTTAAATGGCCTTATTTTTTTATATAGGTTTCCTTATTATCATTTCTTTCAGAATTTCCATTCATTGTAAATAAGCCTAATCAGATATCTATTATTTATCTTACTTACTTTTTAAGGAAATTAGACATTCCTCATATATGCCACTTAAAGCTTCTGCTACAATTTTAGGGTCTTGTTGATGTATTCCATGACTGTAACGCGGTAACAGGATAAGCTGACTATTACTGTTATTTTTTATCATCTCTGCATAATGCTTTATTCTTAATTCATCCAACTCTTTCCACCACGAGGCTAAATTAATCCCTAATTTCAGTTTTTCATTCATTTTTGTTTCGTAATCTTCAATATGCTTGTTGTATGAAATCATTACGGTTACAGGAATATCTTTAAGAGGCTGTAAAGATTTGTACCTTTTAAAGAACTCCGATGAACTCTCATTCAACTCTCTCTTTGCTTCAGATCTAAACCCATCTGATGTTGAGCTATCATTGATGATGTTTTTAAGATTTATCTCAAATAATTCCCTATACCCTGTTAAGCTTGATGTATTTATTTTCACTTTGCTGTCTTCATCTTTTGTAAGCATAAAATCTGTTGGATCTATAAAAAACAACCCACAAACTTCATTTGGATACATTGAAGCATACAAACGTATAAACGGTCCGCCTATCGAGTACCCTACCAATAGATAGGGTGGGCTTATTTTTAAAGTTGCTAACAAATCGTGAAGCCTTTTTATAACATCTTCATCTGTTTTTATGGAAGTATCTATTTCCGACTCCCCAATTCCATTCCTATCATAAACTATTCCTGGATATTTTTTTTGAATAAAAGGGAACAAGCTTCCATACCCACCGCCACCTGAACCAAGCCCACTTTCAAAGACTAGAATTGGCTCATTAGCTTTTCTTTCATCAAGCCCAAAAGTTTTATATGCCATTTGTTTATTGTTGATCGATATAAATTTCCTTTCAGAAGTCTGCGAAAAAACTAATGTAATTGAAAAGAAAATAATAAATACAGATATTATTATAGATTTCATCTCTATTATTTTTGGCATAAGTGTAATGAACTTAAAATTGCTATCAGCTCAAAAAACACATACAATGTGTAATCTGAATACTTTAAACAATATTAATGAATTTTTAAAGGCTACAATACACTTTATCAATATCATCATAAAAAAACCACTTCAAATGTTGAAGCGGTTTTCTTCTTTACATCTACAATCTATTTCAAAACTTTATCGTAAATTGTATTGAGCAGATTTTGTCTCATTTTTGAGTTTCTTTGGTTTAAAAGAATGATAAATCCCCATTTTTTAGCCCTATTGTAGCAAATGATTGAAGATTGCCCCATAGAATCTCCGGACTTTAAATAGATTGTATTCTGATCATCAGTACTAATGCCAAGCCCTAAACCCATTTCTCTTTTTTCATCTTTATAATAGATCTTTTCTGTTATTAATGCAGCTTCAGATATAGGATTTCCTTGGGTTAAAATTGCTTTTAGATAAGTTATCATATCAGAAGCATTTGATTTTACCAATCCGGCAGGTGCGGTAACGTTCCATTTGAAAAATTCCTGAGCACCACCATCAGGATTGTAACCTGTTGTTTTATTTTTCACATTAAATTCCTTTGTGAATGTATTTCTCATTTTTAAAGGTTGAATTATTTTCTCACTGATTATTTCATCATAACTTTTACCGTACACTGTTTCCAGGATTTCTCCCATTAAAGTATATCCAATGGTAGAATAACGAAACTTCCCATAGTCAACAAGTTCAGTACATTTATTGATCATAGAAGCCAAAGATTCCTCAGTAACACTACTCACAGGCTGCTGTGGATTCAATTCCATTAATTTCCCAAAATCCAAGTCAGGTAAACCGGATTGATGAGATGCGAGATCTGAAATTTTTATCTTGTTTTTAAGATTCGCGTTTAAAACATATCTTTTTGGTAAATAGCTGTCAATATAATCATCTACTTTAAATTTATGATCAATAACAGCCTGCGCAATTAAATTGGAAGTCAAAATTTTAGTAATAGAAGCAATTTCGAAAATGGAATTTTTATCAATATTAACTTTGCTTTCTTTGCTCAGCTTACCATATGCTGTGAAAAATTCTTTATTGTTGTCGATAAACCCAACACTAATTCCTACATCAGGATTCTTTTGATAATTATCCTTTACGATGGAATCAATTTTCTTGGAAAAATCTTGTCCAAAAGAAAAACTGCTGATTAATAATAGAACTGCTAAAAAGGTGAATGAAGTTTTCATTGTATCGTTATTTAATGTTATAAAATTATTTCGATACAAATTTGAAAAAGCAAAATCTCTTATGCGACCGAATAAAAATATTCGACCTTATTTATAAAAAGAAATAGGTAGGAATAGTTAAAAAAAAGAGTACGAATAATTACAAATAACTATAAAACAATATATTACAAAACCAATTCAATACACTTTTAGTTTTTCTCCAAAAGGATTATTAATGAAATATTCTAAATAAAAATATACTTCAACCAATATTTCTATTATTAATTTTTAGCAACTTGATACTTTTTACTTCTTTGTTCCCTCTTCATTTTCCTGTATTCCCAAGGAGCCATTGCATGAACATCCTGCCAAAGACCAACATTAGTACGTTGTGCATTTTGCTGCAATTGTCCCAAAGAGGCATCCTTGGAATAAGAGAAGTACCACCACCCCATTCCTGCTTTTATCAGCTCTTTTGAAAGGTACTTGCCATTATCATAGTAGACCTTGGCTACGGAACGGCCATAGCGGTCTTTATTGGTTTCAATAAACTTAACTGTTTTACCAAATACCTGAGCCGAAGTAAACTGCTTGGCATTTTTACCAAACGGCTGTCCGCTTTCAGGGCAATCTACCTCAGCAAGTCTTAGCTTTTTTTGTTCGTTTCCTTTTAAAAGTAAGGTAATAGTATCTCCATCTGAAATTTTGATTACTTTTCCGCTTGTTTGAGAAAACATGATGACCGGAAAAAATAAGCTCAACAACATTAATCGTTTCATCCGGCAAATATAGGAATTAAGGGAGATTTTTGTGTTTTTAGATGAGAAAAAGAAGCTTGTAAATTAACTTTCTTCTTTTCGTACTGAATTTAAAAACGCTGCTCTTGCAATCTTTTTTCCAAATCTTCATATCAGTTTAAAAAAATAAATATTTTCTAAAATCATAAATCCATGGTTATTAACTTAATAAAGACAATCAAAAGTGTTCACAAAAAAATAATTAAAAATTCTTCTCATTTTATTTTTTTTATTCCAAAAAGTATTGCAACTTTGCAACCCCAAAAACGATGTAAGATTCGTTATTGATGGCCATCTCGGGGCGTAGCGTAGTCCGGTCATCGCGCCTGGTTTGGGACCAGGAGGTCGCAGGTTCGAATCCTGCCGCCCCGACTTTTCAAGATTTTAAGGGTGCGTAGCTCAGCTGGATAGAGCATCTGCCTTCTAAGCAGACGGTCAAAGGTTCGAATCCTTTCGCGCTCACAAAAAGACTCACAGGAAATTGTGGGTCTTTTTTGTTTTAATTTCACCTGAACTTTCCAATAAACCTAGCTACCACCTGAATTAAATAAACACCACACGGGACACCAATGAGAAATAAAGAACAAAAAAAATATTTTTTTTTCAATTTTAATTAAAACAATCTAAGATCATGGTTATTAAATAAGTACGGATGATCAAAAAGGATTCACAAAAAATTAATTAAAATTTATTCAGTATTTTATTTTTTTATTCCAAAAAGTATTGTACCTTTGCAACCGCAAAAACGAAGTAAAATTCGTTATTGATGGCCACCTCGGGGCGTAGCGTAGTCCGGTCATCGCGCCTGGTTTGGGACCAGGAGGTCGCAGGTTCGAATCCTGCCGCCCCGACTTTTCAAGATTTTAAGGGTGCGTAGCTCAGCTGGATAGAGCATCTGCCTTCTAAGCAGACGGTCAAAGGTTCGAATCCTTTCGCGCTCACTAAATGAGACAACTATTAAATAGTTGTCTCATTTTTTATACCCATAATCATCTGCAGCCCAACCTCTTACAATTGGTATATTTAGAGTTCGATTTTTGAAGATAGAATTCTTCTATTACTTGTTTGAAATTATCTAGAAAAGCCTCAATATCTTTCCTATAGGACTTTTTCGCAAATTCGAAATCTCCTTAGGTATATAGTGTCTTTTTTTCTGATTTTTTGAGATAAGATAAAGCAAGTCTAATATAACTGCTATTTCTTCATCATCTACTTTAATGTCATTCTTTACTAATAGGGCAATTGCCTGTTCAATTGATGTTTTTTTATAAGTGAAATTCATTTTTCATATTTTTTCGATTAGCTTCTATCGTAGTATATTGTTCTTACTTGAAAAATTTGATAAAAGTCAAAAAAAAAAACATAATTTCTCTCTTAAATTTTTATATCGCCTACCATCTTTAATCATATCTTTTAATTTTCTTTTTTAATACTTCTTTAAAATTCATTAGAATCATTGTCACATTTTGTGAAATAAAATCACCTCATTTAGTAAATATTTCATGGATTAACACATTATGAAATTTAATATATTGATTTATAGCTACATATAATCAAGTAGTACATTAATAGTATATTGTTTTTTTTTGATTCTTCTTATAATTAAGTTTTTTTGCTTCATATTTTAAGAATAATGAACTTTTAAAGATATCCATCTTTGAAAACTAATTCAGAAATCTATCAACCTTAATAAATAAAATAACTATATGAAAAAATTATTATTGAATTTCTTTATTTTATGGGGAACGCTTGTATTTTCACAGCTTTATCAGGTTCCCGTCTATTCAATTTCATCTTTGCAACCGGCGCAGCCGGGGAATAAAGTTACAAATCTGCTTGACGGTGATAATACCACGATTTATCATTCGAAATGGTATCAGAACGGTATTCCGGATGAGCTTAAATTTTATTTTACCTCGAATGTCACCAGCATTAAAAAGCTGGTTTACACTCCCAGACAATCCGGGGGGCCAAACGGTAGGTGGACCAATGTAAGTATTTCCTACAGTACACAGGGGGCTCCCAATACTTTCATCTCGGTAAGCAATAATTTAATTTGGGCATCCAACACTCAGGATAAAGAAGTTGTTTTTCCAACAGCTATCCAGAACCCTTACATGATTAAAATTTCAGTAAACGCTGGCATTGGAAACTTATCGAGCGGAGCGGAGATGAAATTCTTTTCTGAAACACAACCTGCGATTACTGACGGTATAGACTGTAGCATCAATACGTCAGAATTAAGTATAAATGACACGAAAGCTACCATCATCCCTTCAGGAACAACCGCATCATCTTACCAGGGGGGAAACAATATCGATAAATCTTATGATAATGATGTAAATACGGTGTACCACTCTTCGTTCAACAATCCTACTTTTCCGGTGGTATTAAATTACAGATTAGACGGGGTCACTCCTATTGATTATCTGAAATATACGCCTAGATCCAGCGGGTTAGATGGTCGGTTTGGAAGCGTGAACATAAGTTACAATACTACTGCAAACAGTACGTTTGTTAACCTGATGTCATTTGATTTTCAGCATTCTTTTTCTCCTATCAGTGTCTACTTTCCCAACCAGATAACTCCTTTAAATGTAAGAATTACCGTAAACAATAGCCAGGGAAATATTGCTAGCTGTGCCGAAATGGGCTTTTATACAGTAGGCTCTTCAGGAGCTGTAAATCCTTACGACAATATTTTTGCCAACACACTTTACTCAGCATTAAAACCTTCTGTTATTCAGGCAGATATTGATGGGATGGCATCACCGTTCTATAAAGGGCTGGCACAGTGCCTGTTCAATGGAACTTATGCAAATAAATACAGGGTTCAGGATTATAAGGTTTACCCTCCTATTTCTGTTACCACAGGTAATTTAAAGGTGGCAAGCGGCTACGACAGTTTTGAAAATCCTACAGGTATTGTCTTTGCACAGGGAGATAAAGTGGCCTTGTTTGCTCAGAATATCCCTTCCGGTGTCAGCATCTCGTTGCAGGTAAAGGATTTTTCTACCGTTCTTCTCGGTACTACCTCCTATTATGAACTTCATAATGGTTTGAATGTATTTCAGCTGACCAACAGTGGTTTAGGATACATCAGTTATTATAATACCAATGCAGCTTTGCCTGATATCAAAATCAATATTGTCTCCGGTAAGGTCAATGGACTATATCATTATCAGACCTCTACGCAAAGTGACTGGGAAACCAATCTTACAAATTCAGCATATCATATGATTGACGTTGTGGGGCAGCATTCTCATTTGGTTTACAAAAAAAGCATGCTGAGAAATCATGCTCCTTTTAATCCTGCAGAGCTTGTTTCAAAATATGACCTTATTGTAAAAAATGAATGGCTTGTGATGGGGTTGTATAAATATAATTTAGTTCCCAAAAACCGTATGTTCGGATATAGTAATAATGAAGGAGGCTGGCATGCTGCCGAACTAGGTATAAATTTGGATTCTGACGGGGGCGAAGAGAAGATAGCTGATGTCAATCAATTGTCTTTATGGGGAATTGCACATGAATTCGGGCATGTCAATCAGATAAGACCGGACGTTAAATGGATTGGCACTACAGAGGTTACTAATAATATGCACAGTACATGGGTAGATTATCATATGAATCCACAAAACGATGGAATGTCCAGCATGGAAAGAGAGTCTGTAGTACCGACAACAGGAATGGAGAGCATTGAAGGAGGAAGAATAAACGGAGCCATTTTGAATACAACCGTCAATCAGGAAGCTTTACAAGGGAATACCAATCCGGATGTTTTTAAGGTGCTGGTACCTTTCTGGCAACTTGAACTGTATTATCAGCTGGCGGGAGCTTCAAGAAATGCCCCGGTTCTTTCCTTTAACTATCCGACTAACTATACAGGAGTAGATTATGCACACTGGTTTGGGACGGTTGCAAACGTTGCAAGAAGTTATAATTCTTCTGGGATTTCAAATGGTGAACTGCTTCTGAATTTTGTGAAGAATACCTGCGATGCGGTACAGGAAGACTTAACCGGATTCTTTATTAAAACCGGATTTTTAAAGCCTGTAAACAACTATATTGATAATAACGGTATCGGGCAGCTTATCATTACACAAGCTCAAATCGATGCTACCATTGCATCCATACAAGCTAAGAACTATCAGACACCGGTTTCGCCGGTAATACATTATATTTCATCCCGAAGTATTGAGGCTTTCCGTAACCAGCTTCCGCTTAGCGGACAAACAGGTCAGGGAGTTACTTTAAGCAATAATTATCTTACTGTACAGCACAGTGTTTGGAAGAATGCAGTTGCCTATGAAACATTCAATGCCAATAATCAATTGATTTATGTATCTGTTATGGGAACGGGTGATACTAGCAATCAAACTACAAAGGTATACTACCCTTCTACCGCTACAGCTGTTTATGCAGTGGGGTATGATGGACAGAAAATTTTGGTTTATCCTTCTTTTCCCTTGGAAACACTTACTACCACGGAAGCAGAAAACAAAGGTTTTGAATTGATTGTCTATCCTAATCCTGTGGAACAGAATGACACAATTCACATTCAGTTAAAAAATGCATCAGGAAATTACAATGCACAGATTTCCGGTCTGGATGGCAAAGTAATATTCAGTTCAAAGGGAAGTCTTGAAGCTATTGAAAGGGAAATAAATACAGAGGTTCTTAAATATCATACAGGAATTTACTTACTTTCTTTGAAAGATGCAAAAGGTAAGGCCTTTAAAACCGTTAAGATTATTAAAAGATAATTTTAAACATTTTGCAATACACTCACATAACAGCTTTAAAGTCTATTTCGTGAGTGTATTGCTTTTAAAAGCATGAAATCTTTTATAAGAAATTAGATTACGATCTAGTTGCTTGTTCAAAAATATTGAAGTCATATAAAATTCAAAATTATCTATTAGGTTTATTAAAATTCGATCAGTATCGGCAAGAAATTGGTTCGAAGATAATACTGTCAAGGCCACAAAAGACTCACAATTTTTGTGAGTCTTTTTGCTTTTATAGATGTTATTACTTCTAATGACTGGAAATGATTCCATATTCATTTCGCAAGGTGAAAACTCCGTTTCATTTACCTATTTTGCTGCATCAACTTAACTTTTACCCCCATAAATAGCTATTATTATTACTTTTAAAGCGGTAAGCTTTAACAAGGGAGCCATTAAATGTTAGTTTTATGATGTAAGGAAACCTGATTAAGGGTCAATAATTTTTTTGTGCAACTTTATATTCCCTATAGCCATTATGGCTAAACTATACACTTAATCATGTTTGGGTAGGATTGGTTGACTCCAATCCTATTTTTTATTTCTCTTCTCTATTGTGACAGAAATGAGAAAGCCCCAAAAAAGCCTCTACACTATTGTAAAGGATTCTTTATTGTCAGAACTTATATTCATCTATCATTATCATTCAATAGGATTTTAAAACAAAAAACCACTGTATTGTACAGTGGTTCATTTATTTTTTAATGAAGATATTATTTCAACCTGTAAGAAGTTCCATTCCAAAGATAAGTCTTGGATGAACGTTTTTTTGTTTCCCTTTCTTTTTCGTCTGTTTCCATATCTTCTACCTTAAGGATAAAAGCATCGGAAATACCTCCTTTATCATTTGGAAAAACATATTCTTCACTATGATAATAAGCACCTGCATCTCCTACGTTCATCAACTGTGGCAGTGCAATGAGTTTTTTATCCTTAAAAAGAACATATTGATCATAAGTTGCAATACCACATGCTTCACCCGAAACCATTGCTTTCAGGGTAAACTCAACATTCTGTAACTTGTGATTGCTTTCAATATTGAATGCAGCTATACTTAATTCTTCTCCTCTTCCTGTATCAAAATATACCTCATCAATCAGGGTATTCCCCTCCATTACTTTGATTCCTGCTATATTTTGTTTCTCAGTTTCATTAAGCGTTTTAATTTTCCTATCTATTGTTTTTGATAAACCAAAAAGGAAATCATACCCATTTTTATTACGATAGCCTACACAAAGATTTCCTCCCCAAACATATCCCTCAGAGGTCACATCTCCTTTCTGATAGGAAATCTTATACCAATTGGCATTTCTTTCTCCTAATTTCAGAACAGGAACTGTTTCTACCTTTTGAAGAACCATCACGGGTTGATTGACCTGTAACGAGTCTGTGATCTGAGCACTGACACTGGGCTCTTTTCTTACTCTTGTCCAATCTGTAAAAATTTTCTGGGTTTTATTTTCTGTAAAACCAAAAACACCATCCGCATACACTTCATTTTCCTGAGCTGCAAAAAGCTGCAACATCAGTATACATAAAGCTGTCAACAAGGTTTTCATATCTGTATTTTGTTTTTATTATTATTTTTCAAGCAATAGACTTACCCATTCTTCTCTCTGCAGCTTTTTCTTCAAGGTAAGACCACTTTCTTTACATACTTCCAGAATATCATCTACATCAAAGAAGCAAAGTCCTGAAAGCAATAGTTTCCCCCCTTCATTTAACACAGAAACATAGGTTGGAATATCTGAAATCAGAATATTTCTGTTAATATTAGCCAGAATAATATCGTAATTTTCCTTTCCAAGGTTTTCTGCTGTTCCCTGCTCAATATCAAGTTCAACACTGTTTCTCGCAGCATTTTCCTTTGAGTTTTCTACAGACCATTCGTCAATATCAATTGCTTTTGTATCCCCTGCACCCTGCTGTTTTGCATAGATAGCCAATACAGAAGTTCCACATCCCATATCCAATACTTTCTTCCCGGTAAAGTCGATATCCATCATCTGCTGAATCATCAGGTGTGTTGTTGGGTGGTGTCCTGTTCCGAAAGACATTTTAGGCTGGATGATAATCTCATGCATTCCCGGTACAGATTCATGGAATTCTGCTCTGATTAATACTTTATCGTCGATATTGATAGGAGAAAAGTTTTTTTCCCACTCTTCATTCCAGTTGATGTTTGGCATTTCTTCATAAGAATACTCAATTTTTACATTTTCGTTTTCAAAGATGGAAAGTGCTTTAAGCTGATCTTCGTGAAACAACTCTGTCTGGATATATCCTAAAATTCCGTGAATTTCTTCTGTAAAGCTGTCAAAACCTATTTCAATAAGTTCTGCCATTAATATCTCATTCCAAGGTTGCAATGGAGTAATCTTGAAGTTGAATTCTAAATAATTTTGCATGTGAATAATTTGGTGCAAAAATACTAATGTTATTATTGCTAAAAAAATAGAAAGGCTAAGTTTTAGCTAAAGCCAGAGGATTTTATGATTTTGTTCAGTGGGCTGAAGCTTATTTTTATTGAATTCTGATATGACACTCTTGCTGATTATGGAGATTAAGCAGATTGTTGTGAGAAAGATGGATAACCTGTGAGAAACAAAGTTATTTTTTCGGACGTAAAATAAAAAAGCGGGCTTCCATTGACTGGATTTCCCGCTTTTATTAGATTTCATTATTCAAGACAAGCTTACAGGTGTTTCCGTATCTTACCTTGAATTTTAAGTTTTCTAATTTCTATGGATTTGTAGAGAAGATAGAACCATTAGCAATTAATGCTCTTCTGTTCATTTTCAAGATATCTCTTACCCATTCTGCAAAATCCTCAGGTTGTAATACAGTATCCGGATTTCCATCTGTAAGTCCTCCTTGAATACTCATATCAGAAGCAATTGTGCTTGGTGTTAGGGTCACTACACGGATGTTTTGCTTTCTCCATTCTGCCATCATAGATTGTGATAATGAAACTACAGCGGCCTTTGAGGCTGCATACGCTGACATATTCGGGCCTCCTTTTAATCCTGCTGTGGAAGCTACATTCACAATATCACCCTCTCCTTTAGCTTTCATAAATGGGTGTACGGCCTTAGCTGCATAATACACTCCAAATAAATTGGTTTTGATTACCTGTTCCCATGTTTCAGAAGGCATATCTTCAATGGTTCCGAAGTCTCCAATACCTGCATTGTTCACAAGAATATCTACTCCGCCTAGTTTTTCAGCTAAAGCTTCAATTCCTGCTTTTACAGCTGCTTCATCATCAATACTGAATACTGCATAGGCAGCATTTACTCCTAATTTTTGAATTTCGTCAACTGTATTTTTAAGGTTCTCTTCGTTTCTTCCTGTAATGGCAATATTCACTCCTTCATTGGCCAAAGCTAATGCTACAGCTTTACCTAATCCTCTTCCACCACCTGTTACAATGGCATTTTTTCCGTTTATATTCATAGTAATAATACTTTTCGTGTTACAAAGTTACAAAAGAACATTTTTACGGAATGGAAAGAATAGAGATTTAATAGTTTTTTAATGGTTTGATAGATATTTAACCCTTGAATTTCACTAAAATCAAAATAATAAGTTTAGGCTAAAGCCATTGGAATTGGGTATTATTAAGAAAGCGGGCTAAAGCCCGCTTCTATTGAATTTTTATTTAAAACTGATATTCAGGTATTTTCCGACAACTTTAAACTTCAGCAAAAACAAAGCCGGCTCACGATGAACCGGCTACTCAATCTAAAAAAGTATAGTAAAAAATGAAAAACTTAAGGAATCTGGATGGCATTCTGCACTTCAAACTCTTCTGAAGCTGAGAATTGATTTCCATACATATCTACGGCTCTAACCTCAACTTTATGTTTTCCTAAGGCTAGTTTTTTAGGAAAGTCTGCTTCCCAGATATGTTTTGCTATTTCGGGATTGGATGGTCTTCTTCCTTGTAAAATTTTCTCTGTGGTGTCCCATTTGAAAACAGAAAGAGCAAAATTTGGGTCAATGGTTTCATCATACTCCATTTCTTCCCATTTTCCGTTGTCTATTCTGTATTCAACCTTGTCTTTTTTGCTTCCGATAAAGAAGTTAGCCAATACTTTTGCTGAAGTTTTTGATGGAAAAGGAATCACCTTTGGAACGTATAATTTGATTTGATAATCGTCCGGTTTTCCGGCTGTCTTATATTTCACTTTATATTGGTTATCTGTAAAGCTGATGAATGAATACCCTTTGGCTGTTCCATCTCTCATCGTTGAAGTAGGAAGTCCCTCTTCATCGGGTGTTCCCGAATACCAGTCACCGCAAGTGGTTCCTACGTTGTATTCATGTAGTTCTTTTACACCATTCCATCCTGCTTTTTTACCATAGAAAATCTGCTGTTGAATATGGGTATGTGCCGATAAAAGCAATACATTCGGGAAAGGATTTAGGAAATCGAATAACTTCTGACGGTCTGCATTTCTGAAACTGTCTTCATTGTTATGCTCTAACGGAATATGGAAAGACACTACAATAAGTTTGTTTTTATCAACCAGTTTCAGGTCGTTTTCAATAAACTGCAGCTGGTCTTCTCGGAAACCACCCCAATATCCTTTACCATCTCTTGGATCAGGATACAAGATGTCATCCAGAATAATGAAGTGAACATTTCCATAATTGAAAGAATAATTGGCAGGACCAAAATTGGATTCGAAGGTTTCATCGGAAAGATGGTCATCTTTAGCATCATAGTTCATGTCATGATTCCCCATGACGTTATACCAAGGCAGCCCGACTTCTTTCATTACGTCTGCATAAGGTTTCTGCAGGCTTAGATTATCTCCTACAAGATCTCCTAAACTGATTCCCAGCACTGCATTTTTCTTGGTATTTTTAACTTCATTTACAATTCCTCTCTTAAAGTAATCCAATTCTTTCTCGGTATAAGGCTGTGGATCTCCAAAAACCAGAATATCAAAGTTTCGATCTTCATTCTGCTTATAAAGTGGGAAATTTAATTCCTTGGGAAGGTCTCCGGTTGGTGCAACTCCCTTGTACTTAAAATCTGCTGGAGAACCTTTGGGCTTATGATGGTAATAAAACTGTGGTAGATTGTTGCTATTTAAAGCGGTCTGATAGCCCGATGGCTTGATCACAAAAAAGGTCTGATCTTCCTGAATTGGCAGGCTATAACGTCCGTTTTTATCTGTTAATACAACCTGAACTCCGTTGGAAACAGCGACTCCTTCAATCCCTTTTTCACGGTTTTCTTTCTTTTGGTTTTTATTACTGTCTTCGTATACATATCCTGAAACAGAAGATTGAGAGAATGCCATTGCTGAAATCAATAGACAAGGCATTAAAAGTTTTATTTTGATACTCATTTTATTTCTTTTTACTTATTAAGTTTATTTATTCCACCACATTTTTACGTTGATATTGTCACCGCCCATCTCCTGAACTGCCGCCTGATAGTTCTCCATATTTAAAACTCTTGAATTAGGTGGATACATTAATCTTTGAGGAAGATTTCCTCCATTTAAAAGTCCACCGTTATTAGGCAATTCGGGGAAGCCTGTTCTTCTTTTTTCAAACCATTGCTGCTGATCTACAAAGAAGAGCGATATGTATTTCTGAAGCATAATTTTTTTCAGACTTCCCGTTCCGAAAGCTACATTCGGATTATCAAAATAATTGGCAGGAACCACCGATCCCCATTGTTCTATAGAACCTTTTACTCCATTTTCATAAAAGGTCTTTGCACTTCCAGAAATGATCCCCTTCAATGCCAGTTCTGCCAATGTAAACTGAAGTTCAGCATAGGGATAAACAAAAATCTTTAATGGTGCTTTAGCTAAATTCTGGTTAAGGTTTGATGGCTGATTGGTAAATACGGTTCCAAAGGGATATCCTGACGGTGCACCCAGGTATCCAATATTATTTCCTTTAGGATCTTTTGCCTGAGAGAAAAACATGGAAATACGTGGATCATTATTAGCTTTCATACTCTCTACAAAGAATTCTGAAGCGGCTCTACCTGTGGTAAAATCCTGATATCTTGCAATAGGAGGCATTAATGGATAAATTCCTGAAATATCTACTTTTACCGCATCCGCATTACTTTGGAAAATCGGAAATATTGTTGGATTATTTGTTATTTCCTGAATTCTTTCTTTAACATTCACTTCTCCATCTCTGTTTAAAATCCTTGTCAAAAGTCTTAGAGAAAGAGAATTACAGAACTTCTTCCAGTTGATAATTCCGTTGGCATCTGTGTCTGCCTTGTAGAATAAATCTCCTCCGGAAAGCATTTTATTGGTAACAAAAAGGGAGTTTGCCGTTTTTAAGTCATCCAATAACTTTACATAAATATCCTTTTGCCTGTCAAATTTCGGTTGTGAAATATTTCCGTCCAATTGTGATGCTTCAGAAAACGGAACATCTCCATAGGTGTCTGTAAGGTTAGAATAAATCCAGGCATTCAGTACCATTGAGATGGCCTGATAGTTTTTATCTCCTTCAGCAACGGCTGCTTTTCTAAGGTCATCTACCTGCTTTAACCATCTGTAAGAATTATTCCAGAAGCCATTTCCTGTGTTTTCTGTGATGTAATAACGGCTCAGTGAGTTTCCTTCATTGGGAAAATCCAGAGAAACCTGCATGATATCAAAGGTAAAATCATTGGCTCTGTTATATCCTACCGAAGCCATATTGTACTGGATGGGAACCAACAAAGAACTGGCAACAGGTTCATTAATTCTACTGGTATCTTTATTGATTTCATCAAGACTCCTGTCACATGAAACAGTACTGCCTACAAGCGCTAGGAATGAACATATATAGATTAATTTTTTCATTTTTTCTGATTTTAAAATTTAACGTTTAACTGAATTCCAACGGTTCTGGCCTGAGGCAGCTGCCCCATTTCCACTCCCGGTGTGATGGTAGAATCATCCAGTGTTGCTGCTTCAGGATCAAATAATGGGAACTTCGTCCACATCCAAAGGTTTCTTCCGAATAAGGCAAGACTGATATCTGTAACTTTTAAAGGTTCAACTACTGATTTTGGGAATGAGTAAGAGATTCTGGCATCTCTCAGCTTAATGAATGAGGTGTCAAATGAATTGGTTTCCACGTTCGCTCTTCGGTAATAATCTCCATAATAAGTAGACACAGGAATTCCTTTTGTATTTGGTGAGAAGCTTCCGTCAGGGTTCTGTACCACTCCCTGGCCTACAATTAAACCTCCGGGATTATCTCTTCCGGCAAGGGTATGGGTAAGCTTCCCTTGTTCTGACATCTTGTGATGGGACTGCGAATAGGCCATTCCTTTGTACTGACCGTCGAATGAGAAGCTAATGCTAATATTTTTATATTTGAATTCATTTTGAAGACCTGCTCTCCACTTTGGATAGGCATTTCCAATTTTTCTTACTTCGGTTGGCTTGGCTGTTAACCCATCAGTATCATAAATTACCTGCCCGTCCGGAGAATATAGTAATCCATAACCATAAATATCTCCCAGAGATCCGCCTACCACAGCATTATAGTATACAACACTTCCTACGCTTCCCATGGTATAAGGTTTTCCCTGATATTCTTCCGGAAGTGAAAGAATCTTGTTTCTGTTCATGGACCAGTTGGCATTTACATTCCAGGAAAAGTTTTTATTCTTAATTGGATAAGCATTTAATGTCATTTCAATTCCTCTGTTTCTCAACTCTCCGGAATTGATAATTCTTTTGTTATAGCCTGTTTCATACAGCATAGGAATTACAATTGACTGGTCTTTAGAGTTGTTTTGATAGGCTGTGAAATTGAAAGTCAATCTGTTTTTCAGCACTGTAAAATCCATACCTCCTTCTATGTTGGTAATCATTTCTGGTTTAAGATTCGGATTCGGATATAATAGCGGAGATTCTACAGACCCTGTAAATGCACTGTTTTCGTAGTACTTTTCAAGCATATAGTTGTAGGTATCATTTCCAACTTTTGACCATGATAATCTTAGTTTCCAAAAATTCAGGTTATCAGATTTTATTTTAAAGATATCTGACAATACAAAAGATGATGATAAGGACGGATAGAAGTAAGATCTGTTATGAGCAGGAAGCGTACTGCTCCAGTCGTTTCTGGCCGTTACATCCAAAAATACCATATCCTTATAGCTGAAGTTGGCCAATGCGTACATACTGTTCACCTGATTATCATTAGGCTTAGGAAGCTTGGTTTCAAGAGAGGTAGCATTGGAAAGCTGATAAAGGCCCACTTTATTTAATCCATTGGCTCTGTAATCATTCATGATGTATTCATGATATCTGATATTACCTCCGGCAGAAGTATTTACTCCAAAGTTTCCGAATTTATTTTTATAGGTGAATAAAATATCATTATTCAGATCCAGATATCTGATGTATTGCTCTCTGTAAAAACCTTTCAGGTAATTGGCAGAACTCCAGGGTCTTCTCTGCGTACGAAGTTCATTATTCCACTCTACCCCGGTTTTATAGGTTACATCAAAGTTTTTTGCCAGCTGATAATTGATATTAATATTTCCTGTAATTGTTTTCTTATTGGTTCCGTTCAGGTTTTCGTATGCAATCAGGTAAGGGTTATCAATATAGGAGCTGAAAGGGTGAACCTGCTCTATCTGCTCCTGTCCTTTTCTCCAGATGGGTTTGTACCATGCAAGATCTACGTTAGGATTCTGGAAAATCATAAAGTACGAGATCGATTGGTTGTTGTAGCCCGTTGCAGGAAGGTTATCACTTTTTGTCTGGCTAAAATTGATTTTGGTTCCGATCTTCAGCCTGTTGCTAAGTTTATGATCTAAGGATAAGGCTGCATTCAATCTGTTGAATCCTGTATTCGGCATCATCCATTCATTCTTCAGATAGGAAAGAGATGTTCTGAAAGCTGTAGTCTCATTAGAATGCTCTATCGACAAGCTGTTTGAATAGTTAGAACCCACCTGCCAAAAATCTTTGATATTATTGGTATAAGGTCTCCAAAGTTTTCTTTCCAAGCTTTGTCCCTCTATGTTTGGGTCATATTGAAAGTAATACTGTCCTGCAAATTTTGGTCCGAATGCACTACTTGTAGATCCGGTATTGATCCCATCTACAGAAAGTCCGTAAGAATAATAATAGTTCCCGTTTTTGTCTTTCTGCTGGGTTCCCTGCCCATATTCATACTGGTAATCCGGCCATTTCAGAACGCTATCATAACTTGAATAGGAATTAAAGGTAATCTGAACTTTTCCTTTTTTACTTTTTCCTGATTTGGTGGTAATCATAATGGCTCCTCTGGAACCTCTGGAGCCATACAATGCTGAAGCTGTAGGACCTTTCAGGATAGAGATTGATTCAATATCATCAGGGTTGATACTATTGAAACTGTCTCCGTAATCAATGGGCAGATCACCTCCGGAGCCTGCACCATAAGCCGCTGTTCCGGTTCCGGTCTTTTTTCCACTCAAAGGAACGCCATCCACAACAATCAAAGCATCATTATTCCCCATATTCATGGAAATGTCTCCACGAAGCGTGATACGGGTTGTACCAAGAGGTCCGGCTCCCGCAGTCTGAACTTTCAATCCGGCAACTTTACCCTCTAAAGCCTGTGCCCAGTTGTTATTCTGGGTTTTTAAGATTTCCTCAGATTTAACAGTTTGAGTTGAATACCCTAAAGACTTATCGTGCCTTTTGATTCCCAAAGCAGTTACCACTACCTCATCAATTCCTTTGATCGTGTCTTTTTTAGCTTTCTGCTGAGCTGTCAGATTGACGCTGACTAATCCTAACAGTGACAAAACCAGCAGTTTTTGTGTCTCTTTACGCATATCCTTTTTGTTTGCGCAAAATTAGAGCGACATTACGAGTACGGCTTTAACACTATTTTAACATTTATTAAAGATTTATTGAATACTATATTAACTTTTTCTTAACAAAATGAATTAAATAGCTGATTTACAATAATTTAATTGATTAATAATTCTTAATGCCATTTCATAGCTATATTAATGTATCTTTATTGTCTTCACCTGAGATAATAAACCATAAAGCACTATTATTCAATACATTAAATGAAATTAAATTTTCAAAAATGTATTCTAATGGTTAAAAAGTGTGATTTTAAGGTAAAAAACAACAGTCTGCCCCTTTGCAGAGGCAGACTGTGGAATTTATTGATTGTTTAAAAGTGTTATTTATCTTTCAGTTGTTCAGGAATGTTTGTGGTTACAAACCCGATTCCTTGTTTTTTCAACTCATCGTATACTGCAACATCATTTACTGTCCATGAATTGGTAATAAGTCCTAATGTTTTCGCTTCTGAGATCCAGGTTGGGTTCTTCTGAAAAACACTGTAGTGATAATCCATTCCGTCAAGTCCTTCTTTTTTAATTTGTTCCGGAGACAATTCTCCGTTCAGGTATTGAACCTTAAAAGCAGGAGCTAGCTTTTTAATCTCCTTACAGATATTCAGGCTGAAAGAAATGAATTCACTTTGAGATTCCAGCTTCATATCCTTGATCATTTTAATGGTCTTTTGAGTAATCTCATTTTCAATTTCAGGAGTTTTGGCTGGCTTGATCTCTACAATAAGCTTTACAGATGGATCTTTTTTCCCTTGCTTTAAATAATCCTTTAAGGTAGGAAACTTTTCACCATTGGATAACTTCAATGCTTCCAGTTCCTTGAATGATGCTTCAGAAATCTCCATTTTACCGTGATGTTCATCGTGGTTAATTACCAATACCCCATCCTTAGTCATTCTCACGTCAAATTCAGATCCGTAAACCTTTAATTTCTGAGCATTCTCCAATGATGTAATGGAATTTTCCGTGGTAGGAGGCTGAGCCTGAAAATATCCTCTATGTGCGATAATCTGAGTTTGTGCTTTCATCAAAACTGTACTTAAAACTGCTAACCCTAAGATAAAATTTTTCATAATATAATTTAGATAATTAAAAACAAAGTCCCGAAACTTTTGATAAAGGTAGTTAATATGAGACTTATTGAGAAATATAAACCACAAAAGACAGCCTTTTAAGTCTTTTGTGGTTTAAGAAATTATTACTGATTAAAAACTATACTTTGCTCCAATCTGGATCTGGTATGGATTTCCTGATAGAGGCGCTAAACCGCTACCACTAATGTTTTTTTCATACTCGAACTGTCTGGTTGCCGGATTGAAATTTTTGATTCTGTACATGGAAGTGTTTCCATATGTCTCGTTAACTCCCCATTCTTTGTTAAGTAGGTTCGCTACGTTGAAAATATCTACAGAAAGTTCAAAAGCACCAATTTTATCAAATTTTATTTTCTTGGCTACACGTATATCCCAAACTCCATAGAATCCATTCTTTCCGCCATTACGTTCTGCAATCTTACCGTTGTATTCCTTCACATAATCTTTCAATGCCTGCCCTACCTGAGGATCGTTTAAGATAGATTCTGCAATATTCGGGAAGATATAGGCAAGATCATTGGTATCTACAAAGTCTCCGTTAATGTTTCCTCCTGATGTCATAGAGAAACGTGTTCCTCCCATTCCTGAATATCTAAGACCTAAAGTAAATCCGGCAATGGTAGGTGAGTTACCATAGATTACAACTTTGTTACGGAACTGATTGTCAGAATACGTCATTCTTAAATCTCTAGGATCACTCTGAATAAGAGTTGATAATGTTGCAGAATTGGCTACGTTTCCGTTGTATGAAGTATTGTCCTTGATGTCTGACCATGTATAACTTGCGGTAATTTCTCCGTCTTTCCAGTAGCGGTAACTTGTATCTACTACAAAAGAGAACTGATTGACTTTACCATCACTTACCAATTCCAGTACTCTTCCGAAATTTTTATTAATTCTTCCTTCTTTCCAGTCTAATTTCGTTCCCTTGATCGTTGAAATCGGAACATATACTCCTCTTCCTCCTTCATTATCCAAGGTAAAGAAAGGATTGGATACCATGTTTCTGTCGTAATAATAGTAGTTATTTCTTCCTAATGCCATATAACCGGCAATTCCTGCGCGGAATCTTTCATTAAAGAAATGGGTATAGGAGATATTAGCCTTATAAACAATTGGAATTTTAGCATCTTTTCCTGTATAATTAATAGTCGGCATCTGATCCTTAGGAAGTGTAGGTACCGTATTATAATTATCTCTGTAACTGTAGAAATCAGGAGTAATACCTGCCACTGCCGGATCTACATCTACCGTTGCTAAATGTTTTCCATCAAATACAAGATTATTAATGATCATATAATTGTTGATATCGGAAGAGAATATCCCTGCTCCAAACTTAATGAAGTCCTTATTCTCCTCGTTAATATTCCAGTCAAACTGGAACCTAGGCTGGATAACAAATGATTTGATCTTATTATCCGTTCGGATTCCCATTTCATCAAACAACTTTTGGTTGAACTCTGCTTTTGGATATCCTCCGTAATCCAATCTTATCCCTGCCATCAAATCAAGACCTTTTGCAATCTTTGTCTGAAATTGCCCATACAACCCGATGTTCCAGATATTGGATCTTACAGAGATATCATCCATTAAAGGAACTTCTCTGTAGAATCTATAAGGAGTGAGTTTTTCAAAATTATAAAGATTATTATCCGGATTGGTTGTAATATTTTCTCTGAAATGGAATCTTCCGTTCACTTCACTTCCGTATATAGATTTGGATGAAGTATACATCAAATCAGCCCCGAAAGTATATTTAACCTTATCCGTATTATAGTAAAGGTTATCTACAATCTGAAATACATTGTTTTTAAAGCTTTCCTGCCCGTAACGGTGTCCTCCAAACTGGATATTGGTAGCTCCTAAACCGGGAGTTGAAATATTCTCTACAATTGCTCTTGGAACAGGTTTTCCTAGTTCATTGTTTTGGTAACTATCCTGAAATGTATAGAGATATTGAGCTTTTAATTCGTTGGTTAAATTAGGCTTCAGATTTGACCTTAGTGTTAATAACAAGCTGTTATCAAGGTTTTTGTCATTTCCATAAGATTCAAAGAAGTTAATGCTTGTATTATCAACAAGCCCATTTTTATTCAGATCGTGAGTAAAGTTATTTCTTAACGTCAATAAATGCTTTTCGCTAATCTGCCAGTCTAAACGTAAAAATGCTGCATCAGAATTTCTTACCTTATCAAAACTTCCGAATTGAGGAGTGTTTCCTACCCCATACTTTGATCTTGCAATATCCAGAAACTTATTAAGAGTTCCTGCATTAATGTTCAATCTTTTCTCATCATCCTGCGATTTGATATCTGCAATCTGCAATGGTCTTGAATCCAGCTGGTGATCCCAAGCTACAAAGAAGTGTAATTTATTTTTAATGATGGGTCCTCCCAAAGTGAATCCAAACTGAGAAGTAGAGAAATCATTTTCTCTCTTATTTCCTCTAATGTCATATGGACTGGAAAGCCAGTTGGTTCTTAAATACTCCCAGGCGCTTCCGGAAAATTTATTGGTACCTGATTTGGTAACGGCACTTACTGTTCCACCACCACTTCTTCCCAATGTCACATCATATTGGTTGGTCGTAATCTTAAATTCACGTACTGCTTCAATTGAAATAGAAAAAGGAGCACCGCTTCGACTGGTAGTAGCTCCTGCAGAAGTAGGGTTTTTCGCAGTCATCCCGTCAATAGTAAAGTTGGTAGAAGAGCCTAGCTGTCCTGAAATACTTCCGTTTTTTCCACTTAAAGGAGAAAGATCCGTAAGACTGGCAAAGTTTCGTCCGTTTACAGGAAGTATACCGATGTTTTTTGCAGAAATAGCTGTAGCAGCACCAAGATTTCCAATTTTGTTTTTAAGGTTTCCGGTGATTTTTACTTCTTCAATCTGCTTTTCACCTCCCAAGTCCATGTTTACGGTAACCTGGTCTCCAAAGTTCACACTGTATCCTTCTTTCTTATCATCGTTTACAATCACTGTATAAGGGCCTCCAAGAGGGATTTCCTTAAAGATATACTCTCCTTTTGAGTTGGTTTCTGTCTCGGTTCTGAACCCTGTAGATTCATTTACAATCGTAACTTTCACTTTTTCCTGAACCGAACTTCCCGGCCCGGTCACTTTTCCTACAATGGAAGCCTGTGTGGTTTGTGCATAAGCCATTGTTCCAAGTCCTAAAAACAACAACCCCAATACAATCTTTACTTTTCTCATTTATTAGCATTAGATGTGCAAAGGTATCCTGACTTTTTAGGCTGGCTATTTAAGAGAATTTTAACATTCTTTTAATTAAATTAGAACGTTATGTTAAATTACTTTAAACAAATGTTTTATTCTTTGGCTAACCAGTTTGTTGTGGGGTATTACGTATTCTTAATTTTCCGGTAATATTTAATTCCGTTATTTTTTAAATGAAATTACTTTAGTTATTTTTGCTCAAAAGATATAAAAGCAATGTCTGAAAACATTCAACAAAAAATAGAACAGCTTCGCAAGGAGCTTCACCAGCATAACGAAAACTACTACCTTCTGGATACTCCTACCATATCTGACTATGATTTTGATATGCTACTGGAGCAACTTCAGGATCTTGAGGCAAAACATCCAGAATTTTATGATGAAAATTCACCAACAATGCGTGTAGGTGGTGGCATCACAAAGGTTTTCCCAACCATTCAACATAAATTCAGAATGTACTCACTGGATAACTCCTACGATTTTGATGATCTGGAAGACTGGGAGAAAAGAATCATTAAAACTATTGATGAGCCTGTAGAATTTGTAGCCGAACTGAAGTATGACGGGGCTTCTATTTCCATTCTTTACGAAAACGGAAAGCTTACTCAGGCAGTAACCCGTGGGGATGGTTTTCAGGGAGACGAAATCACTCCGAATGTCCGTACTATCTCAGATATTCCTTTGACATTGAAAGGAGACTTTCCCTCTCAGTTCTTTATGCGTGGTGAAATTTATTTAACAAGGAAAAACTTTGACAAGCTTAACAAACTTCGTGAGGAAGAGGGGCTGGACCCGTTCATGAATCCTAGAAATACAGCAAGTGGAAGTTTGAAAATGCAGGACAGTGCTGAGGTAAGAAAACGTTCTCTTTCTTCTGTACTGTATCAGTTTATTTCCGAAGAAGTTCCGGCAGAAACCCATTGGGAATTACTTCAAAAGGCTCAGGGCTGGGGATTCAAGACTTCTCAGCAGGCCAAATTATGTAAAACCCTTGATGAGGTAAAGGAATTTATCACTTTCTGGGATACGGAACGTCATAATCTTCCATTCGAAATTGATGGAATTGTTTTAAAGGTAAACTCTCTGCACCAGCAAAGACAGCTTGGATATACTGCCAAATCTCCACGTTGGGCTATGGCTTATAAATTTAAGGCCGAAAAGGTAGAAACAGAACTTCAAAGTGTTTCTTATCAGGTAGGTAGAACAGGGGCCATCACTCCTGTTGCCAACTTAAAACCTGTTTTATTGGCAGGAACTATTGTGAAAAGAGCTTCTCTGCATAATGAGGATATCATTAAAAAACTGGATCTTCATGAAAATGACTTTGTCTATGTAGAAAAAGGAGGTGAGATTATTCCAAAGATTGTAGGAGTAAATACAGATAAAAGAACAGAGGAAAGTAGAGAAATAGAATACATTAAACATTGTCCGGAATGTGGAACTGAATTGGTAAAAATTGAAGATCAGGCCATTCATTTCTGTCCGAACGAACTTCATTGTCCGCCACAGGTTGTAGGAAGAATGATTCATTACGTTTCAAGAAAAGCTTTAAATATTGATAATCTGGGAAGTGAAACCATTGAACAGCTTTACAGGGAAAAACTGATTGAAAATCCTGCAGATTTCTATGTTTTGACAAAGGAACAGCTTCTTCCGCTAGAAAGAATGGCGGAAAAATCAGCACAGAATATTATTACCGGAGTTGAAAAATCAAAGGAGATTCCATTTGAAAAGGTACTGTACGGAATTGGGATCAAACATGTGGGAGAAACGGTGGCCAAAAAACTGGTCAAAAACTTCCCTACTATTGAGGAATTGAAAAATGCTACTGTGGAAGAACTTTGCCAGGTGGAGGATATCGGGGCAAAAATTGCGGTAAGCATCGTAGACTTCTTCCAAAACACTGAAAATCTATTGATGATTGAGCGCTTGAAATCCTATGGAGTTCAGCTTGAAAAAGGAGAAAGTACCAATGAAGTTCTATCCAATGTATTGGAAGGGAAAACATTCCTCTTCACCGGAAAATTATCACTCTTCACCAGAGAATCAGCCGAGGAGATGGTGGAAAAACATGGTGGAAAGAACATTTCTGCAGTTTCTAAAAACCTAAACTATCTTGTTGTAGGAGAAAAAGCAGGAAGCAAGCTGAAGAAAGCTCAGGATATTGGAACCATTACTATTCTGGATGAACAACAGTTCTTGGATTTGATTGAAAAACAGTAATTCATAAAATATTACTACCCATAAAAAAGACTGCAGAGTTGTTCTGCAGTCTTTTATTTTTTTAGATCTTCAATATTTACTTAAATACAAGAATCGTATAGGGATTGTTTACGCCGGCTTTGGGGGTAATCAGCCTGATGTGTTCTTTATTTTTATAATAATCTCTATAAGAGTCTTTGGTGAAGGTCTTTCCTTTTTCAGTTTCCTTATAGCCGGAAGCCAGAATTATTTTAACATATTGATCGTATTCTTTTTTGCTACTAAACTCATACTCAATCCTGTCCTCCGATTTTTCTTGTGCAAATACAAATTTTCCAATCTTGGATTTATAGTCAGGAGCATCATATTCATTTAAAACGAAACCTAAGCCTTCTGTTCTGTCATAAAAACTATAGTTAAGCTTTTTCATTTCCTTTTTAAAATCAGACATTTCAAGCTTATTGAATGCTGCAAGCTCCTCTAATGTAAAAGTCTGGGCAGAAATTTTTGTACTCAGTATAATGAAGAATAATACAATAAACAAACTTACTTTTTTTCTCATATCATTAATTTGTTTGTAAATATAGGAGAATACTGGCAAATCAATTTTTAAAATAAGCATGTTTGTTTATCATCCAAATATATAAAACTTTATGCCACAGGCAATCTGAAATAAAAGGTGCTTCCATTATTCAGAGAGCTTTTCACTCCAATTTCCCCATTTTGCTTTTCGATGAAATTTTTTGAGATTGCCAGGCCAAGTCCGGTTCCATTCTGGTGTTCTCCGGGAACCTGAAAATAGCGATCAAAGATCTGGCGATGATACTTTTCATCAATACCACTTCCTGTATCTATGATATTAAATTGAATGAATGACTCATTTCTTTCTACCACAATTTTAATGCTTTCATCCTGAAAAGAATGTTTTACAGCATTGGTAAGGAAGTTATTCATCACCCAAACTGTTTTATCAAAATCTGCAGTTACAAAATCTGTATCTTCCAGCAAATATTCCGTATTAATTAATACATTCTTCTGCTCTGCTAGTTTTTCTACATTTTTTACAGCTGTCTGTACAATTTCCTTTGGTGAACATTTTTCGACCATCAATCGAATATTTCCGGATTCTACCTGCGAAAGATTGAGAAGTTCTCCTGTAATATCCAACAAACGTTGCCCATCTTCATTGATGCTTTTCAGTAGTTCCTGCTGCTGTTCGTTAAGTGCTCCAAACTTCTGGTTTCCCAACAATTGTACACCCATTTTTATGGCAGAAATTGGTGTTTTCAGTTCATGAGAAATAGTAGCAATAAAATTGGTTTTAGCAAAATCAAGTTCCTTGAAAGGCGTAATATTTCTTAGCAAAATTACCTTACCAATATATTTTTTCTCCTTTTCTCCGGTTCTCACAATATTGATGGGTACAATATCCTGTTCAAAATAGTTTTCCTTATTGTCTCTGACAATTTTAATCGGTTCTTTTACAGGATGATCGATGTTTTTCAGCAATTCCCGCATCAAATCATTATTCACAGCAACTTCATGAGCTGTTTTCCCGATAATCTCCTCTTTACGAAGATTGGTAATTTTTAAGGCTTCATCATTGATCATGTAGATAAAATGATTTTCATCCAGCCCGATCACTGCATCATGCATGTTATTTACTAAGGTTTCTATCCTTTTTTTCTCCATCAATTGCTGGGAAAGTGTACTGCTTTCATATTCCTGTAGCTTTTCCGCCATCACATTAAAGGACTCTGCAAGGCTGTTAAATTCCTCACTTCCTTTAAAGTGTACCCTTTCATTATAGTTTTTATCAGCAATCTGTCTGATACTGAATGTTAATTGATTGATAGGCTCTGCAATGGTCTGTGGCAGATTGAAAAGCAAAATAAAAGCAATTAAAAAACATACCGTTCCAAGGCTGACAATCCAAAAGGTTGCATTTTCCGCTGTAATAATAGCAATATCACTTTTCCTTTCAATCCCTTTCATATTGAGGGACATGATCTTCGCCAGATCTTCACGGATTAGTTTTTCTTTATTGAAATTCGGTTCTTTTAAATAACTGTTGAAGTGCAGATTCAGATTCTGGGTAGCCTCTTTCTCTCCAAACTCAGTAAGGTTTTTTTCCTGCAGTTTATTATTTTTCTGAAAATCAGCAATGGCCACAGTACTATCAATACTTATATGATCCAGTGCCAACAGCATATTTTTGGAAAACTCCAGACTGTTGTAATTGGCTGTAAGGATCTTCTCGGTGTCAGATTTTAATTTATTGATATATACAGAACCTATTACTGAAAGCAGAACAATCAGTAAGAATAAAAGGCCGACGCCTAAGGTAAGTTTTGTTTTAAGTTTCATTACTTTTAAGATAAAATAATAATATCTACCTGTCTCTCATTCAGTCCATTCATAAGGCTATAAATCCAGCTGTATCCAAACAGACGCTGCCAAAATTTTGCATGGGGCTTTCCAATACAAACCGTAGTGATATTATGGGCAATTACATATTCAAGAATTCCGTTATGAACACTGCTTTCTTTTATTCGGACAACCTTGGCTCCCAATTCCTGTGCTAAATTAAAATTATTAATCAAATACCGCTGTTTATCCAATGCAATTTTTTCAGGATTTTCAGAGGGTTTCTGAATATATAAAACGATCCACTGACTGTTGTAATAGCTCGCCAATCTTGCCGTTTTCCGAATGATTGTTTTAGCAATCTTTTCATTACTGCTGATACAGGCAAGGAATTTTATGGGTTTGAAATTTTCAGTTTTAATCTCAGTTTCCACTTTTCTTTCCACATGGGTAGCCACTTCCTTTAGAGCAAGTTCACGAAGCTGCAAAATATGTCCGCTTTGGAAAAAATTACTGAGCGCTGTCTGAATTTTTTCTTTTTTATAGATTTTTCCCTCTTTTAATCTGGTCAGCAATTCATCAGCAGTGAGGTCTATATTAACAACTTCATCGGCCAATGCCAAGATTTTATCGGGAACCCTTTCTGTGACTTCAACTCCTGTTATTATTTTTACTTCCTCATTCAGACTTTCAATATGCTGGATATTCATCGCGCTGATGACATTGATTCCATTGTCCAGAATTTCCAAAACATCCTGCCACCTTTTTTTATTCTTGGATCCTTCCACATTGGTATGGGCCAGCTCATCCACCAGAACCACTTCAGGATGTTCATTAATAATAGCCTGAAGATCCATTTCCTCCAGATTTTTACCTTTATAAAAGACTGATTTTCTTCCTATTTCCGGAAGCCCATCTACAAGAGCTACCGTTTCTTCCCGATCATGGGTTTCTATGTAACCTATTTTTACATCAATGCCGTTTCGTAAAAGGGAATGAGCTTCCTGAAGCATTCGGAATGTTTTTCCGACACCTGCACTCATCCCAATATAGATCTTAAATTTTCCTTTTCGGGACTTTTGGATCAGTTCTAAAAAATGTTTTGCTGATGACATTGATTATTACTTTTTCAGTATTAAGTTATTGTATATTTTTTGAACCACAAAAGTGACAAAAGCGTTCTTTAATAAGGTACCTTATAATAAAACATTTTGGGACTATTAACTTTTAAACACTCCTGTAAAGCTTATAATATTTTTTACACTTTAGTTATTTTTAGGTACTACTAACTGTTTGACAAGAACACTTTAGTTTTGAAAATCATTGATTTTCATCTTATGTGAACTTTTACAGAATTTTCTTTTAAAGTTACTTAAGTGACTAAAGTATCTTACAATAAAAGCTTTTGTGACTTTGTGGTTATTTATTTCACGGCATAAAGCCATTAATTTCTAAATATTAATTTATCATTTAAAACCAGGCTGCCAGACTCGTTGTAATAAAGAAATTTCCTTGCTTCAATCCGTCATTCTTTACAAAAATGGCATCTTTAGACGTAAACCCGCGTGCTTCTGTACGGAAAACTACATTCTTAAAAATAGCATAATCTACGTTCAGAGAATATCCAAAAGTTTGAAACCCATTAGGAGTTCCTGTACTGATGATCACTCCATTTTTATCATTGTAATATTCCAGTCTTCCTGCCAGTGCCCATTTATTGTCAAACTGATATTTCATCTGTACATTGGGACTGTACCAGATATTATACTGCTCACTTCCTTTTAGCTTCTGCTCTGCTCCGACATCAAACCCCAGCAATGCTGAAAACTGATCCGTCAGTTGAAAACTTCCATATAAATCATGGAAATAACGCATTCTTTTTTCATTCTTAGTTTTGTCATTTCCAATAAAAGAGCTGCTGTTCAGGGTAACCTTATCATTGGGTTTGTAGGTCACCTGATGTCCAAAAGAAATACTCTGATTTCCCTCCACTTTAGCAATGCGCTGCCAACCGTTCAGAACCAAACCGCTTAAAAACCATTTTCCATTGTCTGAAGTATAGGAAATCTTGGCTCCGGTTTCAAAATAAGGAGAATTTTCAGCAGCAAAGCTTCTTGTCAGATTAATATTATCCTTACCAATAGCGCTTTCCCAACCGATGTGGGACGGCATAATTCCCGCATCAATCCATAAATTTTTATTTTTTGAGATTTTGATTCCAATATTTGCTTCATTGATATACCGTAAAGCTCCTTGCTCTGCAGCCATATTGTCCTGTGCATAGGTTCCGCCCATTAAAGCAATGTTAGCACGGAGGTTATCACTCTGATAATTTGCTTTAATAAGTCCCAAATTGAGATTCAACTCATTATGTCTGTTGTATGAGTATAAAAAATTTTGACGGAGATGATTGTTTGGCTCATTAAAATCATAGGTATAAAAAAGTTCTGCATATGCGGAAAATGTAACCTTATTTCCTATTTTTAATGAATCTGATGATTGTGCTTTTGGAAAAAACACACCCAGTAACAATCCTATAATTAGATATTTTTTCACGTTAGTTGTATATTATTTTAATTGGTCTAAAGCAATATTAAGCTTCAGTACATTTACTTTTGATGGCCCAAGAATTCCTAAAAACGGTTTCTCAGTCTGGTTTTTAATTAAATTATTGATTTGCTCTTCAGAGAGGCTTCTCACTTTTGCAATTCTCTTAACCTGATATAAAGCTCCTTCCTCTGAAATATCAGGATCTAGCCCACTTCCACTTGCCGTAGCCAGTTCTACAGGAACTTTAGCATTTCCCATTTCGGGATTTTGAAGTTTAAGAGTATCTATCCTTTTTTGTACAGTTTCCAGATATTCTTCGTTGCTTGGACCTTTATTACTTCCCCCGCTTCCGGCTGCATTATAGTTTACAGAAGACGGACGACCATGAAAATATTTTTCAGATTTAAATTCCTGACCAATATTAGCATAGAATTTCTGGCCATTATGGGTAATAATTTCTGCATTTCCTTGCGTAGGTAATATTTTTGAACCTCCATAGACGATAGCCAAATAAATTCCTACTATGACCAACATTACAAGAGTTAATCTGAATGCTGAAACAATATGATTTTTCATTTTTTAAATTTTAATAGAATAAACTAATCAGTAAATCAATGATCTTGATTCCAATGAATGGAACAATCACACCACCCAAACCATAGATTAAAAGGTTCCTTCTCAACAATGCACTGGCACCAATCGGTTTGTAAGCCACCCCTTTTAAAGCCAGCGGAATAAGGAAAGGAATAATCACCGCATTGAAAATAACTGCTGATAATATGGCTGTTTCCGGACTATGAAGATTCATGATATTCAACTTCTGAAGAGACGGAATAAAAGTAATAAACAAGGCTGGAATAATGGCAAAATACTTTGCAACATCATTGGCAATACTAAATGTCGTTAGTGTTCCACGAGTCATTAGCAACTGTTTTCCAATTTCTACAATCTCAATCAGCTTGGTAGGATCATTATCCAAATCTACCATGTTACCGGCTTCTTTCGCTGCCTGTGTTCCGCTGTTCATCGCTACGCCCACATCTGCTTGCGCTAATGCCGGAGCATCATTTGTACCGTCTCCCATCATGGCAACCAATTTACCTTCCTGTTGCTCTTTCTTAATGTAATTCATTTTATCCTCAGGCTTGGCTTCTGCAATGAAATCATCCACGCCTGCTTTTTCTGCGATAAATTTTGCAGTTAAAGGATTGTCCCCCGTTACCATTACCGTTTTCACTCCCATTTTTCTCAATCTTTGAAAACGTTCCTGGATTCCGGTTTTAATGATATCCTGAAGTTCGATTACTCCCCATACTTTTTCGTTAACAGCTACTACTAGAGGAGTTCCTCCGTTTTCAGCAATTTTGGTCACAGCATCCTGTGTTTCCTGTGGGAAGATGCTCCCGGTTTTTTCAGTCAGTTTTTTTATAGTATCGTAGGCTCCTTTTCTGATTCTGGTATCCTCAAAATCAATCCCTGAAGTTCTGGTTTCCGCCGTAAAATCTATATAAACAGGATTTGGAACCAATAAATCCTCCGATTTCAGCTGGCTAAGTTCTATAATTGATTTTCCTTCCGGAGTTTCATCGGCTACAGAGCTTAAAGCAGAAGCTTTAATGAAATCTTCCAACTTAATTCCCTCGGCAGGATGGAACTGTGTTGCTTTACGGTTTCCGATAGTGATTGTTCCTGTTTTATCCAGCAAAAGAACATCAATATCTCCCGCAGTTTCTACAGCTTTCCCACTCTTGGTGATCACATTGGCTCTTAATGCCCTATCCATTCCGGCTATTCCAATTGCAGAAAGCAGACCTCCGATTGTTGTCGGAATAAGACAAACGAAAAGTGAAATAAATGCCGCAATAGTAATCGGTGTCTGCGCATAGTCTGCAAAAGGCTTTAAAGTGAGGGTAACAATTATAAATGTAAGGGTAAAACCCGCTAAAAGTATGGTTAATGCGATTTCGTTGGGTGTTTTCTGTCTTGATGCTCCTTCTACAAGAGCAATCATTTTATCTAAAAAGGATTCACCTGGTTTTGTAGTTACTTTTACTTTAATTCTGTCCGACAATACCTTTGTACCCCCTGTTACAGAACTTTTATCTCCACCTGCTTCACGAATTACAGGAGCACTTTCTCCGGTAATGGCAGATTCGTCAATGGTTGCCAATCCCTCGATGATCTCACCGTCCATTGGGATTTGATCTCCTGCTTCGCAAAGAAAAATATCTCCCAGCTTCATTTCTGCAGACATTTTTAACGCTGTTTCTACCTGAAATCCAGGTTTATTATCAACAACTAATTTGGCAGGAGTTTCTTCACGGGTTTTTCTAAGAGTATCAGCTTGTGCTTTTCCTCTGGCCTCGGCAATAGCTTCCGCAAAATTGGCAAACAGAACCGTGAAAAATAAAATTATAAATACGAAAAAATTATAAGAGAAACTTCCCTGACTTTTATCACCAGCCAAGCTGAACATGCTTACAATAAACATGACGGCAGTTCCGATCTCCACCAGAAACATTACTGGATTTTTAAACATAATTTTAGGATTCAGTTTTACAAAAGACTGTTTAATCGCCTCGTTTACCAAATCTCTTTGAAACAATGTTTGTGATTGATTTTTCATTTTTTTGAAAGAGTTTATAGCATTGTAAATCAATAATAACCATCAAGGCAGACTAAAATTATTAAGAAATGGAAATGGATAATATTATGTAGTGAATGTTTCGGTAGTTTAGACTAGCATTCCTGAATATTTCAGTTTCCTTAATGGTTGAGTATTGATTTTAATTTTTAATGTTCACTTTTATTTAGAGAAATACTGGATCTGCTCAGCAATAGGTCCTAAGGTTAATGCAGGGAAGAATGATAGTGCTGCAATAAGCAGAATCACTGCCAATGTCATAAACCCGAAAGTTGCTGTATCCGTTTTTAAAGTTCCTGAACTTTCCGGAATGAATTTCTTCTGTGCCAATAATCCTGCAATGGCTATCGGTCCTATAATCGGAATGAATCTGGAAAGTAATAGTACAATTCCTGTTGAAATGTTCCACCAAGGGGTATTATCACCTAGCCCCTCGAATCCTGATCCGTTGTTGGCAGAGGAAGAGGTAAACTCATACAGCATTTCACTGAACCCATGAAAACCAGGATTATTCAATGTTTTTGCTCCAAATTCAGGTAAATAGGCTGTTAGTGCAGTTCCCACAAGAATTAAAAAAGGATGAAATAAAGCCACAATCATAGCGATCTTCATTTCCTTGGCTTCAATCTTTTTACCCATAAATTCTGGTGTTCTTCCCACCATCAGACCACTGATAAATACTGCAAGAATGATAAAAATAAAGTAATTCAGAATTCCGACTCCACAACCTCCATAGAAGCAGTTAATCATCATAGCAAGAAGCTCGTTCATTCCTGAAAGCGGCATTGTACTATCATGCATAGAGTTTACAGAACCTGTTGAAATAACAGTGGTTGCAATACTCCAATATCCTGATGCAGCACTTCCAAAACGGATTTCTTTTCCCTCCATTGCTCCAAGACTGCTATCAGCCCCCATCTTTGTAATCAAAGGGTTACCTCCTGTTTCATTCACAATATTTGGAATGGTAAGGGCTAGAAAACCAACAGTCATTACAGTGAAAATAACCCAAGAAAGTTTTCTCTTCTTTAAATAAAAACCTAGGGCAAAAACCAATGCAAACGGAATGATCATTTGAGTGACCATTTCTGTCATATTCGTTATATAATTGGGATTTTCAAGAGGATGTGCAGAGTTGGCTCCAAAAAAGCCTCCACCATTGGTTCCAAGATGTTTAATCGCAACAAAAGCCGCTACTGGTCCTCTGGAAACATCAATTTTTTGTCCCTCTAGAGTAGTAATATGATCTTTTCCTTCAAAAGTCATTGGACTTCCGTTTATAGAAAGAATGAATGCAACAATTATACTTATTGGAACTAAAATTCTGATCATTGACTTGGTAAAATAATCGTAAAAATTACCAAGTTCGGTAGCTGTTTTCTCTTTAAAAGCTTTGAAAAGAACAGCCATTGCAGCCATCCCTGTTGCAGCAGTTACAAACTGTAAGAACATCAGATAAAGCTGACTTAGATAGCTTACTCCCGTTTCTCCCGAATAATGCTGTAGATTACAGTTCACTAAAAAAGAAATGGTTGTATTAAAAGCCAGATCAGGAGACATATTCGGGTTTCCATCAGGGTTTAAAGGAAGCCACGCCTGATTTAGCAAAAGCAAAAATCCAATGATGAACCAAACCAGATTAATTGCCAGCATGGCATACATATTCTGTTTCCAATTCATCTGACGGTTAGGATTAATTCCCGATATTTTATAAATTAACTTTTCAATCGGCTCAAAAACCGGGTCAAGAAAAGTTTTCTTGTATCCATAGACATTAGCAATGTATTTACCTAAAAATATCCCGATGACTAATGTAATAGCAAACATTGCTATGATGCCTAAAATTTCTGTATTCATGATCTCTTAAAATTTTTCAGGTTTCATTAAAACGTAACAGATATACACAAAGGCAAGTATTGAAAGGAAAAATAAACTCCACATAATTTTATATTCTATCAAAAAATTCAACTGATTTATATAAAAGCCAAAACAGTACTGCAAAAAGCAGAATCAAACTTATGAGCATCATACTTTTATTATTAAGGTTAAAAGAGTAAACAATACATACGATACAATCAGCAAACTCAAAGTGGAATGCTCACGTTTTTTGAACGTTTTTCTTGAAATTGTCATTTTTAAATATTTTATTCAAGTACTATATGCCAAAAGAAAGTCCAAATTAGAATTAATCAACATAACCAATTAAAATACAATACATTAAATAAAAACATCTAACTACCTAAAAACAGAAAAGCCTATCAAAATGATAGGCTCTTTATTAAAATGATAAATTGTTTATTTTAAACCGTATTCTTCCAGTTTACGATACAGCGTAGCAATACCAATCTCCAGGAGTCTGGCCGCTTCTGCCTTATTTCCTTTGGTATACTGCAATACTTTCTGTATATGAATTTTTTCAAGAGTTCTCATGCTCAGAGAATCACTTTCCGGAACTGGTTTTTCAGAATAGTGAGGAAGACTTTCAGCATCCAGCACATTATCGTTCATTAAAATAAGGCTTCGTTCCACAGCATTCCTCAGTTCACGGATATTGCCTTTCCAGTCATTTTTTTCCAGTGCTTTATAATAATCAGGATTCACCTGAATAGAGGATAAATGAAGCTTATGAGAAAATAGATCAATGAAATTCTTTGTCAATATTTTTAAATCCTCCTTTCTATCTCTTAATGCAGGAAGACTAATCTCAAAAACATTTAACCTGAAATATAAGTCTTCTCTAAAATTTCCATGTCTTATTTCTTCTTCAAGGTTTCGGTTGGTTGCAGCAATCAGCCTAAAATCAGATCTAGAAACCTTGGTTTCTCCCATTTTGATAAACTCTTTGGTTTCAAGCACTCTCAGAAGTTTTGCCTGAAGCTCTATCGGCATTTCACCAATTTCATCCAGGAATAATGTTCCACCATTGGCCTCTTCAATCAATCCTTTCTTATCCTTTAAGGCCCCTGTAAAGGACCCCTGTTTATGACCAAAAAGCTCGCTTTCAAGAATTTCTTTACTGAATGCAGAGCAGTTGATAGCAACAAAACTATTTTTCTTTCGATCACTCCCTTCATGAATGGCATTTGCAAAAACTTCCTTACCCGTTCCTGTTTCTCCAGTTAGAAGTACAGCAGCATCCGTTAACGCAACTTTTTCCGCCATTTTCTTTGCATGCAAAATCAATGGAGAATTACCAAGAACCTGTGCAAAACCCTTTACACAAGCAGTTGACTGAACTGTTCTGGATCTGTTATCCTTAACTTTTTCTAAGGCTTTATATACCAAGGGAATAATCTTCTCGTTGTCATCACCCTTTACCAGATAATCATAGGCTCCGTTCTTCATCGCCTGAACAGCATCCGTAATATTTCCAAATGCCGTCATCAGGATAATTTCAAGATGTGGGTACTTTGTCTTTATTGATTTTATAAGATCTACCCCAAAGGCATCAGGAAGCCGGACATCGCTCAACACAACATCAAAATCATACTGCTCCAGCATTGTCATCGCAGAACGTGCCGTAGAAGCTTCTTTTACATTAAAATTTTCTTGGGAAAGGATCATTCCTAATAATTTAAGGAGCTTGATCTCATCATCGATGATCAGAATGTTTCCGGACATTATAGTTATTTTTGGAAAACTAGTACAAACTTATTGAATTTATTCCAGTAAAACCCTTTTATAAAGGGAAATTATTTTCATAAATTATAAGAGAAGCTTTATCCCGCTATCCACTTATACTCCTCGCACCACAGCCCTTCCATTCCCTGTCCCTATCTGCCATCCTGCTGTGGGGTAACCGTTTCTATCGGGGCTAATGATAAGTAATAAGTAATAAGTAATGAGTAATATTATAATGAATAATGATTAATAATCGCAACCAATTCCATAGAAATAGGCTTTGGCTTGTTTGATTTTAAAAATGATTGCTTGTATTTAACTAGTAATGGTGTATGAGTATGTGTATGTGTATCTCAAAGTATATAACAAAAAAAATCCTTTATCGTAATGATAAAGGATTTTAAAAATAAAATAAAAACTGGCGGCGGCCTACTCTCCCGCGTTAGCAGTACCATCGGCGCTGGTGGGCTTAACTTCTGTGTTCGGAATGGGAACAGGTGAGCCCCACCGCTAAAACCACCCTAAAGGCTGTATATAAGGTTGCAGGTTAGAGGCAAAGGGATGCAGGCTTATCCTGCTTCCTAATAGCCAACATCTGCTACCTGGTTTATTATTCGATAAAAACCTTCACAAAGAGGTAACCTTGCTGCACTTCCGTGCACCATATTAGGCTATAAATCTACGGGTAATTAGTACTACTCGGCTATGACATTACTGTCTTTACACCTGTAGCCTATCAACGTCGTCATCTCCAACGACCCTTAAAAGATGTCTCATCTTGAGGCGAGTTTCGCACTTATATGCCTTCAGTGCTTATCTCTTCCAAACGTAGCTACTCAGCGGTGCACCTGGCGGTACAACTGATACACCAGAGGTTTGTTCAATTCGGTCCTCTCGTACTAGAATCAAGCCCTCTCAAACATCTAACGCCCGCAATAGATAGAGACCGAACTGTCTCACGACGTTCTGAACCCAGCTCGCGTGCCACTTTAATGGGCGAACAGCCCAACCCTTGGGACCTTCTCCAGCCCCAGGATGTGACGAGCCGACATCGAGGTGCCGAACCTCCCCGTCGATGTGAGCTCTTGGGGGAGACTAGCCTGTTATCCCCGGAGTACCTTTTATCCTATGAGCGATGGCCCTTCCATACGGAACCACCGGATCACTATGTCCTGCTTTCGCACCTGATCGACTTGTAGGTCTCACAGTCAAGCACCCTTATGCCATTACACTCTACGCACGGTTACCAAGCGTGCTGAGGGTACCTTTGAAAGCCTCCGTTACTCTTTTGGAGGCGACCACCCCAGTCAAACTACCCACCACGCAATGTCCTTCTAAAAGAAGTTAGGCTCCAAGTAAGTAAAGGGTGGTATTTCAACGTCGGCTCCACAGACACTAGCGTGCCCGCTTCAAAGCCTCCCACCTATCCTACACATTACTTACTCAAAGTCAATACGAAGTTATAGTAAAGGTTCACAGGGTCTTTTCGTCCCATTGCGGGTACTCGGCATCTTCACCGAGACTACAATTTCACAGAGCTCATGGTTGAGACAGTGCCCAGATCGTTACACCATTCGTGCAGGTCGGAACTTACCCGACAAGGAATTTCGCTACCTTAGGACCGTTATAGTTACGGCCGCCGTTTACTGGGGCTTCAGTCAATGCCTTCGGTTTAACCCTAAGCACCTTCCTTAACCTTCCAGCACCGGGCAGGTGTCAGACCCTATACTGCATCTTTCGATTTTGCAGAGTCCTGTGTTTTTGATAAACAGTCGCCTGGGCCTCTTTACTGCGGCCACCATTGCTGATGGCGTCTCTTCTCCCGAAGTTACGAGACTATTTTGCCTAGTTCCTTAACCATGATTCACTCTAGCACCTTAGGATTCTCTCCTCGACTACCTGTGTCGGTTTTGGTACGGGTTGCTTCACTTCGGCTTTTCTTGGAAGCACTTTCCCTGCAGCAGCTTCGCCCGAAGGCTAGGCCTTGACTATTCCGTCAGTCTCCAGCAGGTACGGCACTCCGTCCCCTTTTTAGTGTGAGCAAGTATGGGAATATTAACCCATTGTCCATCCACTACCCCTTTCGGGTTCGCGTTAGGTCCCGACTAACCCTCAGCTGATTAGCATGGCTGAGGAAACCTTAGTCTTTCGGTGAGCGGGTTTCTCGCCCGCTTTATCGTTACTTATGCCTACATTTTCTTTTCTATCCGCTCCACAATACCTCACAGTACTGCTTCGGCGCAAATAGAATGCTCTCCTACCAGATGTACTATAAAGTACAAATCCATAGCTTCGGTAATATGTTTATGCCCGATTATTATCCATGCCGGACCGCTCGACTAGTGAGCTGTTACGCACTCTTTAAATGAATGGCTGCTTCCAAGCCAACATCCTAGCTGTCAATGCAGTCCAACCGCGTTGCTTCAACTTAACATATATTTGGGGACCTTAGCTGTTGGTCTGGGTTCTTTCCCTCTCGGACATGGACCTTAGCACCCATGCCCTCACTGCCGTAGAACATTTATTAGCATTCGGAGTTTGTCAGGAATTGGTAGGTGGTGAAACCCCCGCATCCAATCAGTAGCTCTACCTCTAATAAACTTATATACGACGCTGCACCTAAATGCATTTCGGAGAGTACGAGCTATCTCCCAGTTTGATTGGCCTTTCACCCCTACCCACAGGTCATCCGAAGACTTTTCAACGTCAACCGGTTCGGTCCTCCACTCTGTGTTACCAGAGCTTCAACCTGCCCATGGGTAGATCACAAGGTTTCGCGTCTAATCCTACTAACTAAGCGCCCTATTCAGACTCGCTTTCGCTCCGGCTCCGGTACTTAATACCTTAACCTCGCTAGTAAAATTAACTCGTAGGCTCATTATGCAAAAGGCACGCCGTCACACCATATAGGTGCTCCGACCGCTTGTAGGCGTACGGTTTCAGGTTCTATTTCACCCTTCTATTCGAAGTGCTTTTCACCTTTCCTTCACAGTACTTGTTCACTATCGGTCTTTCAGGAGTATTTAGCCTTGGAGGATGGTCCCCCCATATTCAGACAGGATTTCACGTGTCCCGCCCTACTCATTTATCACTTAAATATGCCTTTCATATACGGGGCTATCACCCTCTACGGCCGTTCTTTCCAGAACGTTCTATTAAACATAAATTAGCTTTTGGGCTAATCCGCTTTCGCTCGCCACTACTTACGGAATCTCTTCGATTTCTTTTCCTCCGGGTACTTAGATGTTTCAGTTCTCCGGGTTTGCTCTCCAATAAATTGGAGTGACTGGTCTTCAACCAGACGGGTTGCCCCATTCGGACATCTGCGGATCAATTCGTGTGTGCCAATCCCCGCAGCTTTTCGCAGCTTACCACGTCCTTCTTCGCCTCTGAAAGCCTAGGCATCCGCCATACGCCCTTAACGATTTCTTTCCTAATAATTATATTAGTTCAGTATTTTTTGATAAATTCTCATTTATCGATATTTTTATAAACTCGGCACTCGAAAGTGCTCGGTTATCTCTTTGTGATGTCTTTACCGTTAATGTCAATGATCTTAATGTCTTCTTGTCCGTCTGATGAACAGATATTGTTTTTGGCTCTATCCGTAACTTTTAAATCAAACTTCCAAAACTGTGGAGAATAAGGGAGTCGAACCCTTGACCTCCTGCGTGCAAGGCAGGCGCTCTAGCCAGCTGAGCTAATTCCCCCTCTAGTAGACTTCAGATGTCAGATTACAGACTTTAGACCTAAATGTCTGACGTCTCATATCTGATGTCTTCCCGTCTTATAATTAGTAGTCTCGGGCAGGCTCGAACTGCCGACCTCTACATTATCAGTGTAGCGCTCTAACCAGCTGAGCTACGAGACTTTGTTATGGTAGTGAGTGATGTGTAAAAGGAAATTCCCAATTCATACATTCACTTCCCAATCTCTTTCCCTAATACTAATTTCTAGTGGGTTTTGTATTTTATATATATATCAACCAAATAAAAAACTAAAGCTTCTCTTTAAGCAAGTGCTTGTATCTTGCGATACTAATTTTGTTTATCGTCCAAAGACGCTCTAAAATGAGATGTTCCAGCCGCACCTTCCGGTACGGCTACCTTGTTACGACTTAGCCCTAGTTACCTGTTTTACCCTAGGCAGCTCCTGTTACGGTCACCGACTTCAGGTACCCCAGACTTCCATGGCTTGACGGGCGGTGTGTACAAGGCCCGGGAACGTATTCACCGCGCCATGGCTGATGCGCGATTACTAGCGATTCCAGCTTCATAGAGTCGAGTTGCAGACTCCAATCCGAACTGAGACCAGCTTTCGAGATTTGCATCACGTCACCGTGTAGCTGCCCTCTGTACTGGCCATTGTATTACGTGTGTGGCCCAAGGCGTAAGGGCCGTGATGATTTGACGTCATCCCCACCTTCCTCTCTACTTGCGTAGGCAGTCTCACTAGAGTCCCCAACTTAATGATGGCAACTAGTGACAGGGGTTGCGCTCGTTGCAGGACTTAACCTAACACCTCACGGCACGAGCTGACGACAACCATGCAGCACCTTGAAAAATGTCCGAAGAAAAGCCTATTTCTAAGCCTGTCATTTCCCATTTAAGCCTTGGTAAGGTTCCTCGCGTATCATCGAATTAAACCACATAATCCACCGCTTGTGCGGGCCCCCGTCAATTCCTTTGAGTTTCATTCTTGCGAACGTACTCCCCAGGTGGCTAACTTATCACTTTCGCTTAGTCTCTGAATCCGAAAACCCAAAAACGAGTTAGCATCGTTTACGGCGTGGACTACCAGGGTATCTAATCCTGTTCGCTCCCCACGCTTTCGTCCATCAGCGTCAGTTGTTGCTTAGTAACCTGCCTTCGCAATTGGTGTTCTAAGTAATATCTATGCATTTCACCGCTACACTACTTATTCCAGCTACTTCAACAACACTCAAGACCTGCAGTATCAATGGCAGTTTCACAGTTAAGCTGTGAGATTTCACCACTGACTTACAGATCCGCCTACGGACCCTTTAAACCCAATAAATCCGGATAACGCTTGCACCCTCCGTATTACCGCGGCTGCTGGCACGGAGTTAGCCGGTGCTTATTCGTATAGTACCTTCAGCTTCCCTCACGAGGAAAGGTTTATCCCTATACAAAAGAAGTTTACAACCCATAGGGCCGTCGTCCTTCACGCGGGATGGCTGGATCAGGCTCTCACCCATTGTCCAATATTCCTCACTGCTGCCTCCCGTAGGAGTCTGGTCCGTGTCTCAGTACCAGTGTGGGGGATCACCCTCTCAGGCCCCCTAAGGATCGTTGACTTGGTGAGCCGTTACCTCACCAACTATCTAATCCTGCGCGTGCCCATCTCTATCCACCGGAGTTTTCAATAAAAAACGATGCCGTTTCTTATATTATGGGGTATTAATCTTCCTTTCGAAAGGCTATCCCCCAGATAAAGGCAGGTTGCACACGTGTTCCGCACCCGTGCGCCGCTCTCAAGATCCCGAAGAATCTCTACCGCTCGGCTTGCATGTGTTAGGCCTCCCGCTAGCGTTCATCCTGAGCCAGGATCAAACTCTCCATTGTATGTTTGTCTGACTCACTCAAAGTTTTGACGCTTTAGTTTTTCCTTACTTGGTTGTTATATTGTATGTCAATGATCTTTATATCTTCCGCTTTTTAATGAAGCACTCTTCTCTGTCAGTGGCGCCCCATATTTGCGAGTGCAAAAGTAAAACTTTATTTTGTAATGACCAAATGTTTCTGAAATAAATTTAAAGTTTTTTAAGTAACCCTAAACTTTATCCTAAACCTCAATCAACCTACTCCTGCGCTCCCGTTTTATTGGGACTGCAAAGATACAAACTCTTTTTTATCCCGCAAGTTTTATTGACTAAAACTTGAAAGTTTTTTTTTCGCCTGTCTCTCTCGTAGTGTATAATGTTTATGCCCATCAAAGGGCTCTCTGCGCTACTGAATGTACTCTCGTTTTCAGTGGGGCAAAGATAGAAACTTATACCATACCCCGCAAGATTATTTAACATAAAGTTCATATTTGCATCCCTTTTTTCCATAAGCCCCTGGAATGCAGGGACAAAAATTTTAAACATTTGTTTGGAAGAGCGAAGGGAAGTGTGGGTGGGTTGGGGGCAGGAGGGCAAGTGGGGAGAAACGGGGGCATTTGCAGTCATTATATAAGGGATGGGTAATGGGTAATGGGTAATGGAAGATATCCTATTATAGTATATAAGGAGGTTGGTAATAATCCCTCTCCTACTTCTCGGGATGCCGTTTTTATTTTTTAGGCGGGACTAGGGCCAAATTTGACGGGGATTTTATATTAGCATGGATTAAAGCCCATCCCCAGTGAATAGGTGTAGGCAGGAGATGGATTTTTGTAGAGGACCTCCCACTAGCCCTGATAGGAATGGTTACCCCACAGCACGCAGTGGAAAGGCGTCCGGCCTGGGCATTGGAATACAGTGAGCGAGGAGTAAAAATGGAGAGCAGGAAAAAGCTACTAATAAATTTTAGGGTTTGAAGGTAAGAAAGTGTGGGTGTGGGAGAATGTGAAGATGGTATTCTTGGTTTGTGATTCAGGTTTTCAACTATAATAATAGATGTAATAGTCATAAAAAACGGGAAACATTTTTTTTGATTGCTTACATTTGTATCACATTCTTATTCTATAAGGAATGAAATGAGCTTATATATGATAGACAGAAGATATAAAGAAACGATTCATACGGATAACAATCAATACGAATATACCACAGTAACTCACGATGAAAATAAGGTAAGAATCTATACATTGAAAAACGGTCTAAAGGTTTTCCTTGCCCAAAATTTTGATGCACCAAGAATACAAACTTTTATTCCGGTGAGAACGGGAAGTAATAATGATCCTGCAGATAATACCGGACTAGCTCATTATCTTGAACACATGATGTTCAAGGGCACCTCTAAGTTAGGCACTCAAAACTGGGAAAAAGAGAAAGAACTTCTTGATCAGATCTCTATTCTATTTGAAGAACATAAAGCTGAGCAAGATTCTGAAAAGAAAAAGGAAATCTATAAAAAGATTGATGAAGTTTCTCAGGAAGCCAGCCAATATGCAATTGCCAATGAGTACGACAAGGCTATTTCGTCACTTGGAGCCAGTGGAACTAATGCACACACCTGGTTTGATGAAACAGTTTATAAGAATAACATCCCTAATAATGAACTGGAAAAATGGCTTAAAGTAGAGAAAGACAGATTTTCTGAAATTGTACTTCGTCTTTTCCATACTGAACTGGAGTCTGTGTATGAGGAATTCAACAGAGCACAGGATAATGATACGAGGCTTGTTAATTATGAATTGATGGCAGCTCTTTTCCCCACTCATCCAAATGGACAACAAACTACACTGGGTAATCCGGAGCATTTGAAAAATCCGTCCATGAAAGCTATCCATAAGTATTTTGATGAATACTATGTTCCTAATAATTATGCGATGGTTTTGGTGGGTGATCTTGATTTTGAGGAAACCATTCAATTAATTGATCAGTCTTTTGGTACTCTTCCTTATAAAGAATTGCCTAAAAAAACACCCATTATTGAAGAGCCTATTACCAAGATTGTAAAAAAGACTGTAAAAAGCCCTACTACTCCAAGGGTTCAATTGGCCTGGAGAACGGACAGCTATGGAACCAGAGAAGCCATGCTCGCAGATGTTTTTGCCAATATTTTGAGTAACAGAGGTGAAGCAGGATTATTGGATCTTCATATCAACCAGACTCAAAAAATGCTTTGGGCACAAGCGTTCTCTGTGGGGTTAAAACAATATGGCTATTTTTCTATTGTTGCAGTTCCGAAAGAAACTCAAACTCTGGAAGAAGCTACTGAAATGGTTTTAGAGGAAATTGAACTTGTAAAAAAGGGTGATTTCCCAGACTGGATGCTTCCTGCAATCATTAATGACTTTAAGCTTCAAAGAATGAAAGGTCTTGAAACATCGGAAGGTCTTGCCACTACTCTTTACGACACCTATATAAAAGGGAGAAGCTGGGAACAGGAACTGAATGAAATGGACGAGTATGCAAGCTTCACAAAAGAAGATATTGTCAATTTTGCCAATGATTTTTTCAAGGAAAATTATGTGGTTGTTAACAAGGAGAAAGGTGTTAACGAAAGATTAATCAGAGTTGAGAACCCAGGCATCACTCCTATCAAAATTAATCGCGATACGCAATCTGAGTTTTTAAAGGAAATATTATCTGAAAAAACGGAAGATATTCAACCCGAATTCATCAACTATCAAAAAGAGATTACCACTGATGAAATTAAGGATAAGAAACTAAGCTTTGTAAGAAATAAATATAATGATCTTGCTCAGGTACATTTTATTTTCCCTTTTGGAAGTGATAATGATAGAGAACTGGGAATTTCTACACAATTGCTGCAATATTTAGGAACCCATGATCTTTCTCCTGAGGATTTAAAAAAGGAATTTTTCAAAATCGGGGTAAGCAATAATTTTAAAACAACCAGTAACCAGTTACTCATCTCTCTGAGTGGATTGGAAGAAAATATCGAAAAGGGAATTTCTCTTTTACAGAACTGGATGTATAATGTACAGCCTAACCAGGAGATCTATCAACAATTTGTAGGAACTGTTCTGGAAAATCGTCAGGCCATGAAGAAAGATAAGAACCGCATTATGACTGCACTCATCAATTATACCAAATTGGGAAGTACTTCGCGGTTTACGGATGTTATCTCCAAGGAAGAGCTTGAAAGCAGTAAAGCTGAAGTATTCACAGACCGAATGAAGCAGCTTTTCAAGTATCCTTACCAAGTTTTCTTTTATGGAAAGGACTTTGAAAGATTCAAAGGGTATATTGGCCAATATATTGAGACAGCAAGTCTTCAGATGCCGGAAGCCAAACAATACCCGGAACCTGCTACAGGTGGTAATGTTTATTTTACAGACTATGACATGGTTCAGATGGAAATGAGTAAGATTGGAAAAGGAAATCCGGTTAATCCGTCTCATTTTGGAAAAATCAATGTATTCAATGAGTATTTTGGAAGAGGATTATCCTCAATTGTTTTCCAGGAGATCCGCGAAAGTAAGAGCCTTGCTTATTCTGCCTATGTCTCCTACGCTGCCAATGCTGAATTAAAGCACCCTGATTACATTACCACTTATATAGGAACGCAGCCGGACAAGCTCATGATTGCTGTGGACACGATGAACGAACTGATGAATGAACTTCCTGAGGTACCCATTCAGTTTGAAAATGCAAAGAATGCAGCGCTGAAACAAATTGCATCAACCAGAGTTATTAGAAATAATATTTTCTTCAATACTTTAAATCTAAAGAAACTGGGTATTTATCATGACTTCAGAAAAGATATTTATGAAGAGATCCAAAGTCTGAGATTTGAAGATATCAAACAGTTTTATGAAACGGAAATCAAACCTGTGCATTTTAATACAGCCATTATTGGTAAAAAGGAAAACCTGAATATGGAAGCCGTAGGAAAAATGGGAACATTTACAGAACTCAAGCTAGAAGATATCTTTGGACATTAGAAAACTACATTCCATAAAAGCAAAAAATCCCAGAACAACCCGGGATTTTTTATTGGTATTTAGCCAAAGAATTTTTCACAATTTCTTTGGCATTCTTTTCTACATTTTGATAGGAATAAGAGTTAACCTATATAAAATCTTAAATCTTCCTTTAAATTTAAAACGTTACGAAGCCTCCATAAAACAAAAAACCTATTTAATTTTTGATTAAATAGGTTTTTATAATTATTTATTTGATGACTTTCATTTCATCAACAAGCCATTTTGAATCGGCGAATTTTTCAATAACGAAAAGAATATATTTTGTATCCACCATAATGTTTCTGCTGAAACGAGGATCGTAGTTAATATCACTCATGGTTCCCTCCCACTGTCTGTCGAAGTTCAATCCTACCAGATTTCCATTGGCATCAAGAGCCGGACTTCCTGAGTTTCCTCCTGTAGTATGGTTTGTTGCAGTAAACCCAACAGGAACGTCACCTGTTTTGTCTTTATAAATTCCGAAATCCTTTTTATTGTAAAGTTCAATCAGTTTCTTAGGAACATCAAATTCATAATCTCCAGGAATATATTTTTCCATTACTCCAGCCAGGTGAGTCTGATAACCGTAAGAAACAGCATCTCTTGGAGCCGATCCTTTTACTTTACCATACGTTACACGAAGAGTTGAATTGGCATCCGGGAAGAATTTTCTGTCTTTATCAGTTTCCATCTGCTGAGCCATAAACTTCTTCTGCATGGCATCAATTTTTACCTGAAGTGAAGAATATTGAGGATCTGCAGTCTTCATATACGTTTCTTTCAAGGAAACATACAGTTGATAAATAGGATCTTTCTTTAATGTTTTTATCAGTTTATCCTGATTAGAAAATGCCTTATCAATATCTGCAGTTAATGTTCCTCCATTTACAGCAGTTCTTCCTGTGATGATAGAGTTTTTAGACATATCTTCCACTACAGGAATGTTTGCATTTTCGTCTTTATATTTGCTGAAACCTGTTGGTAAAAACTGTGGTGCAGTTTTATTGGTGTATAAAGCCAATAATTTTGCGGTTACCCTTGCATCAAGTTCTGCACTGTAATCCTTATAGAAAGACGTTAGCTTTGTTTTTAACTTGGTAAGCTCTTTCTCATCCATTCTGCCAGCTTCTACGGAAGCTACAAAATCATAATAATCTCCTGCCAGCTTTAATGTCTCGGCATTTTTTACTACTTCTGTGTAGTAAGCATTGTTTAATGCATAAGGAGCCTGATCATTGTAAAGCTTGTTCAATTGATCCAAAGTAGTCTTGATTTCAGGGTTTTTAGAAACTAAAGAACCTTCATACATTACCTTTTTCTCAACTGCGTTAGATTTCTTCAACCCCTCTACTTCACCTATCCATTTTTTCCAGTAATTGGCAACAGAGGCATACTTAGAAGCGTACTTAATACGTGTTTCGTTATCCACACGCATTTTTTCATCCAAAGTCTTTAAAGCTACATCACGTACAGCAATTCTTGCAGGATCAATGTCCTTCATGATCTTCTCTACAGCTACTGCAGGAAGATATTCTGTAGTTTTTCCAGGGAAACCGAATACAAATGTAAAATCGTTTTCGTTTTTATCTTTTATAGAAACCGGTAAATAGTGCTTTGGAACGTAAGGTACATTGTCCTTGGAATATTCTGCAGGCTTATTGTTTTTGTCTGCATAAATTCTGAACATAGAGAAGTCTCCTGTATGTCTAGGCCAAACCCAGTTATCAGTATCACTTCCGAATTTCCCTATGCTTTGAGGTGGTGCACCTACAAGACGGATATCCTTATATGTTTCGATGGTGTAAGCGTAGTACTTGTTTCCATAGTACATAGGCTTTACCATGATGGATTGATAAGATTCAATTTTCTGAGAGTTTTTATAAACCTCAATATTGTTATTGATTCTTTTGGTAAGCTCAGGCTCTGTAAGGTTATCTGTTCCCTCCAATACCTGGTCTGTAACTTCTTTTATATCTACAATAAAGTCTACTTTCACTCCCGGATTAGGAAGTTCACCATTGGTATTTTTAGCCCAGAATCCGTTTGAAAGAAGATCGTTCTGAACGGTAGAATGTGCCTGAATCTGACCATAACCACAGTGGTGATTGGTCAACAACAATCCTTTAGGAGAAATAATTTCCGCGGTACATCCACCGTTAAACTGCACTACAGCATCCTTAATGCTTGGCTTCTGAGGGTTGAAAATATCTTTAGCAGAGATTTTCATTCCCAGATCCTTCATTTCCTTTTCATTCAGTTCTGTAGGAATCCACATTCCTCCATATTGTTGTGCAAATGCCATTGCAGCCGGCAAAAGAAATACGGATAAAAGTATCTTTTTTGTCATAATCAAAATTTTGCCCGAATTTACGAAGAAAAATAGGAATAGTACCCATAAAACGACGGTAAAAGTTGATATGAGTATTTTGTATGATATAAAATGTGCAATCTTTTAATGAATTTGGAAGTAAGAGATTAGAAGCTAGAAATTAGACCCTGCTGTTCCTTGGTAATGTTCGATACCTATTTTTCACCATGCTAATTTTGATCATTAAACCCTATTACAAAGCGTTGAATACTTATTTCGCATCTCGATTTAATTATAATTCGTTCACCTTTTCCTCTAATTTCCTTGGCTCAGTTTTTGTTTATTATTAGCCAGTTTATTATTAAAAGTATACTAAAATCAATTATTTATTATGATGAAAAACAAAATGTTTATTTTGGGAATTGGAGCAGCTTTGTTTCTTGCTTCTTGTTCTAAAAAAGAAACAGTTGAAACCTCAGGTACTTCTACAGATTCTGCAACAGCTGTTCAGCCAGTGGCTACAGACAGTATCACAAAGGCAACTCCTACAGCGGCTGGTGACACTTCTGAAAATTCTCTTGACTGGAACGGAACCTATGAAGCTGTAGTTCCTTGTGCAGACTGTCCGGGAATCAAGACTTCATTAACGTTGAATGATGATAAAACATTTAGCATTACGGAGGAATATCTTGACAGAAATTCAAAAAATCAGGATAAGGGATCTTTCACCTGGGATACTACGGGAAGTGTTATTACTTTAAAGGGAAAAACAGCAAACTATAAATATAAGGTTGGCGAAAACATACTTATCCAACTGGATATGGACGGTAAGGAAATTGACGGTCCTCACAAAGATCTGTATATATTCAAGAAAAAATAAAGGCCTAGGCCTTTATTTTTTTGCTTTATCCTAAAATTGATAAGCTATTATTTTAGGGTCTTCCATCAGGCATTTGATGACTTCCTCATGATGGTTATTTTTTCCTGTAAGCCTCCAGGTAACGGTTAAGTTCCCTTGTGTATATTGTTGTTTTATCATCAAATATTTTAAATGATGATCCTTGAAAATAGTTTCACAATGTTTAAATCCTATAGAATCTGTTACGGCAATTTTATATTCTATTACTTTATTATAGTTATCAATGAAGCTTTGAAGATAAGTTAATGCACTCAGAACTATTAATACCAAGGCTGTTCCTAAAAGTGAGAAATAGACATATCCTGAACCTACCGCCATTCCTATTGATGCAGTTGCCCAGATGGTAGTTGCTGTAGTAATTCCTTCAATTTTATTTTCTCCTTTAAATATTACTCCAGCTCCCAAAAAGCCTATTCCTGTGATAATATTGGCTGCTAACCGATCCGGATTAGCGACTCCGATTTTTATGGAAAGTATGGTAAACAGACAGGAACCAAAACATACTAAAATAAATGTACGAAGTCCCGCTGATTTGTTGCGGTATTCCCGTTCAGCACCAATCAGCAATCCCAGAATCACGGAAATAAAAATAAGAAGCAGCTCGTTTTGGACTACATAATGGTCCTGAAGAAATTCCATTTATAAATATTTTAACCTAAGAATAAATTTACAATAAAAAAATTTACGGAACTATTTTTGATTTCCTGACTTTATACTATTATGAAAAATTGATTTCAAGAAAAAACTTTTGTAATATTACACTTCAAATAAAAAAAGCAGGTATTGAACTTGCTTTTTTAACCACAAATAAAGAATTCAGAAATTAACAAAAATAAATTATGGACAAAGAAACTTCTCACTTCTGGCTGGGATATTTTAAAAATGAAGAGGACTTTTATGACTTTGTAGAAGAGGATGAAAATTATTATCTGGAAGAGGAAAATGATGATCAGTACGTTTCAAAATTTGCAGAATCCCAAGGTATCAAGTGGTTTGATGATGACTTTATAGAATATGGCTTTGAGGACGAACGATTAGGCCTTTATGAAAAGTTTTCAGAATATTCTTATGCAGATCAATGGCTTCCGATCCTTGAGAAGAAACTTAACGAAATGGGGTTAGATACTCCTGTAAATACTATTGTTTTTGCCAGTAGGTTTGTTATTCCTAATCCCGTTTCTGTGGATGGGGAAGAAAACAAATTGTATTATGTAGGTGAAATTGAATTTGATGTTTAAATAACATCACAAAAATTAAAAAGCTGGCTGTATTTTTCTATTATAGCCAGGTTTTTTATCTAAAATAAAACCTTTCTCTCAAATTAATACACCATGGCTATCGCAAAAAAGGGACTTAGAAAGATTATTGTTGATGATGATATTTTTTATTGGAAAATAAGAAAGAAGATTTCACACAATGAAAAACATGATATTGAATATGAAATTCCTGTACAACATGAAAACGATGGACAAATTCTTCTAATCAATATTGGTTTTTGTAGATCTGAATCTTATGGGCGAGAATTTATGGAAATCACTCCCAGTATTATCAAATCTAAAATAGCTGAAGCAGTAGAACTTGGCTGGAAATATCATAAACAAGGAAAGCCTGTAAAACTTATCAATAAGGGGTTATTTTTTTGATGAAAATATTATAATTTTAAAACAGAAATCTATTATACCGTTTTATTTTCCTTTTGCAATAAACAAAAACTTCCGCTTACAAGCAGAAGTTTTTGTTTATTGTTCAAAGATAAATTTGAAATTATGTTTTTATTAATGAGCTTCCAGCCAGTTATCTCCTACCCCAATCTCTACCAACAATGGAACCTGTGTTTTTAAGGCATTTTCCATTTCAGTTTTGATCAGTTTTGAAGCAGACTCAATTTCATCAATCGGGGATTCAAATACCAATTCGTCATGTACCTGAAGCAGCATTTTTGTTTTTAATTGCTGTTCATCCAGTTCTCTATCGATTTTAATCATCGCCAGTTTTACAACATCCGCAGCACTTCCCTGAACCGGAGCGTTTACCGCATTTCTTTCTGCGTGCCCTCTCACAACGAAATTGTTGGAATTGATATCTTTTAAATGACGTTTTCTTCCTAAAATTGTTTCTACATATCCTTGCTGACGGGCTTTATTCACCTGCTCTGCCATGTATTCTTTCAGTTTTGGATAGGTTTCAAAATAAGCTTCAATCATCTGCTTGGCTTCAGTACGAGACAATCCGGTTTGCTCTGCCAATGCAAAAGCACCCTGACCGTAGATAATACCAAAGTTTACTGTTTTAGCTTGGCTTCTCTGTGTTTTAGAAACCTCTTCCAAAGGAATTTTGAATAGCTTAGCTGCTGTGGAAGCGTGAATATCTTCACCATCCTGGAAAGCCTTGATCATGTTATCTTCTCCTGAAATTTCAGCGATAAGGCGAAGCTCAATCTGTGAATAATCGGCAGAAATAATCTTCTTTCCTTCTCCTGAAACAAAAGCTCCACGAATTTGTTGTCCTCTCAATGTTCTGATCGGAATATTCTGCAGGTTAGGATTCACACTTGCCAAACGACCTGTAGCCGCTGTAGTCTGTGAGAAGTTGGTATGTACCCTGTTATCATGTTTGTCAATCTGTGACGGCAAAGCATCTACATAGGTTGATTTTAGCTTCTGGTAGGTTCTGTATTCCAGGATATGCTTGATAATCTCATGTTTTGAGGCCAATTTTTGAAGTACATCTTCTGAGGTAGCGTACTGTCCGGTCTTTGTTTTCTTTGCCTTTGGATCAAGCTGCATCTTTTCAAACAAAATTTCACCCAATTGTTTTGGTGAGTTCATGTTGAATTCTTCTTCTGAAAGTTCAAAAATTGTAGTTTCTAATTGTTTCAGATCATTTTCAAGATCAATACTTTCCTGAGCCAGCCATTTCTCGTCCAGAGAAATTCCTGTAAGTTCCATTTTGGCCAGAACTTCCATCAGAGGCATTTCTATGTTAAAGAAAAGTTCTTCCAGATTTTCTTTTTTCAATTGTGGAGCAAATAACTCATACAATTGGAATGTTACGTCTGCATCTTCAGCAGCATAATCTGTCTGGGTTCTTAGGTCAGCATCTCTGAAGTTTCCTTGTTTTTTACCTTTCTTTCCAATGATAGTTTCAATGGAGACGGGCTTATAGTTCAGGTATACTTCTGATAGATAATCCATACCGTGTCTTCCGTCCGGATTCAACAGATAATGGGCAATCATGGTATCGAACATGGCACCTTTAACAGTGATGTCGTATTGCTTTAATATTTTATAATCGAATTTTAAGTTGTGGGCAATTTTCAGCAGGTCTTCTTTTTCAAAAAACGGTCTGAAAATTTCCAAAGTCTTCAAAACTTCATCTCTGTCTTCAGATAGTGGAATATAATACGCCAGTCCTTTTTTGTAGGAAAAGCTCATTCCCACCAGTTCTGCTTCCAGCTCATTTAATGAAGTGGTTTCTGTATCAAAACAAACGGATTTTTGTTTCAACAGGTTTTCTACCAGCTTTCTCTGAGCCTTTGGATTGTCTATGAACTGATAAAGGTGATCATTGTGCTCAATAGAAGTTTTTGTAGTGGTAGCCTGATCCAGCTCTTCAAAGTTGGCAAAAAGATCAAGTTGCATTGCCTGTCCTTTTACCTCAGCACTTGTTGGGGACTGCTTTACTTCTACTTCGCTTTCTATCACAGTTTCTACAGGTGCAGAAGCAAAAGCTCTGTAAAGATTTTCATACAGTCTTCTGAATTCAATTTCTTCAAAAACTTCTTTTACTTTTTCAAAATCCGGAGTTTCAAGGTCGTATTGTTCTTGATGGAATTCTACAGGAACATCACAGATAATGGTTGCTAGTTTTTTGGACAAAATTCCCCGTTCAGCAGAGGCTTCTACTTTTTCTTTTAGCTTTCCTTTCAGTTTATCGGTATTTGCCAGTAGATTTTCAATGCTTCCGAATTCTTTCAGGAACTTCATGGCAGTCTTTTCTCCTACACCCTCCAAGCCAGGAATATTATCCACTGCATCACCCATCATGGCCAAATAATCTATAACCTGCTTAGGGTCTTCAATTTCATATTTTGCCTTAACTTCTTCTACTCCTAGAATTTCAATATCTCCGCCTTTTAAACCGGGTTTATAAATCTTGATTTTATCTGTTACCAGCTGTGCAAAGTCTTTATCCGGAGTTACCATAAAAGTGGTATATCCTTCTTTTTCTGCCTTGCAGGCAATGGTACCTATCACGTCATCTGCTTCATATCCTTCTACGCCCAGAATAGGAATATGCATTCCTTCAAGAATTCTGTGAATGTATGGAACAGCAATTTTAATGGCTTCAGGAGTTTCACTTCTGTTGGCTTTGTAATCTGCGAAGTCATCGGTTCTTACGCTTGCTCTTCCCACGTCAAAAACCACCGCCAGATGGCTTGGCTTTTCTCTTCTGATCAATTCGATCAATGAGTTGGTAAAACCAAAAATCGCGGAAGTATCCAGTCCTTTACTTGTTAACCTCGGATTCCTGATCAATGCGTAATATCCTCTGAAAATCATCGCATAGGCATCGATGAGAAACAGCCTTTTATCTTGTGTTGCGTCCATATTATCTATAATGAACAAATATAAGAAAATAGGAGTATAATTTGCTATTTGTAGGGACTGTTTCGAGGAGGGAAATTTCGAAATGCAGGATATAGAGTTATCCCATTCGGATGAAGTATTTCAGCTCTAACTTCTAGTAATAAACTAGCAGTCGTGATTTTCATAGTTTAGTTTTTCCATTTTGTCCTGATAGCTTTCTATTTCTTTCTTACTCATGGTTACTTTTTTCAATTCTACAGGAATTTGTTTTTTCCCATCCGGACTTATCCATGTTCCATTCATCATGTCACCCTCTTTTTTTACAATCATCAGTCCAGTAAAACCCTCTTCTACCATTGCGAACTGTTGCTTCACTCCTTCTGTAACGCTAAGTTGTAACCAATTGCTTACTTTATCATACTGATACATTGCATCGTAGTAAGGATCTCCGCCACAACCATTTTCTATGGCCTGTATAAATAATGTTATGGGCATTTTTCCGTTCATTGTTCCTTTATACAAGGTTGGATTGCTTTGTGCATGTAAGGAAACTGAGAATATTGTGATCGTTAAGATAAGTAGAATTTGTTTAAGCATTTTTTAGTGTTTAATATATTTTACTGCAAAAATAAGACAGTATACCCAATGAGTATACTGCCTTGATTTGTTTTTTTAAGTGTTACCGGATTATTTACCAGATGATGGCCAAAGTCCAGCGTACTGAGAAGTACCGTAGTCAATTGTTTCAGCACTAACTACAAAGCTGATCAACATACTGTTGCTATCAACTGCATCGAAATCTACTTCGTGCTGAATCACGTATCCGTTTTCCCAGTTCAAAGTGATTAATGTTCCTTCTTCGTGAGATTTATTGAAAGTAATTTCTCCTTTTGTAGGCTTATATTTTCCGTTTAGTAAGCTTTCAAGGATGTCAGATTTTTCAGTAGCTTCTACTGTAACCTTGATTAATGCGTTAGAAGGATCTGATGCTACACGTCCTGATACGTCTGTAGATCTAGAAACGCTGTAGTTCATTTTTAATAATTTTTGTCCTTCTCCTCCGTTGAATTTTAAAATTCCTCTTGAATTTCTTTCTGCCATGATTGTAAATTTTAGTCGTTAATAATATTTGTTATTCAATAATTGTAGAACAAAGATAAAGCCGTTGTAAAAGAAAAAAAAGCTTTTGGGAGGAAATCTTAAAATTTGTAGTAGTTCTACGATTTCGTGTCGTAATTCTACGACAAAAGAGTTAAACAGGTGTATAATTCCTTATTAATAAATATTTTAACCATAATTAAAAAACAGCAATAAAACATCAGTTATTACACCGTAAAGAGATATATTACATTATAAAACCGACTTTATAATAGTAAAATAGATCATTTAAACCTCATTTTTTATTGGCTTTAAGTTTCAAAATTTGGTGTTTGGTTTAAAGCAAATAACAGTTTTTTATAGTTAAAAAATTATGTAACCTATTTTTGATTCTTTCATTTACTTTTTAAACATTGCTCTATATTCATCTTTAGGCATAAAGCGTGATAAATACTGCTCGATGAATATAGCATTGGTTTCAGGACTTATATGGAATGTTTTAGCTTCAAGTTCTATACTTTCATTTAATCTTCCATTAAGTTCTAATAAATCTTTTCCCCACACAGGTACTGGATTATCTTTTGTTCCATATGCTGGATTTTTTAATTGTTCCTGATTCACATACGCTCTAAACCTTGTTGTATCATTTATTTTATACAAAAAATCAATTCTAAGCCTACCTTGCTGATTAGCTTCTAAATAATCAAACATATACAAATTAAAATATTTTTTATATTGATTATCATAAAATGTATACCAATATAAAACTGCAGAATTAGCACCTCTTTGCAAGCCGGCAATGTATTGTTTATGGTCTTCTTTTAACCATTTATTAACTGCAAAAGTTTCAATTTTACTGTTTTTTATATATTCCTGGGTTTCGATATCTGAAGCACGATTACCCGAAAAAAAGAGGTAATTCGCTCCAAAAGCAAATAATGGTACCCCAACAACCAATCCAACTATGTAGCCTATTGTTGATCCTTTCATTTACTTTTTAAACATAACTTTATATTCATCTTTAGGCATAAAGCGTGATAAATACTGTTGAATGAATATAGCATTGGTTTCAGGGCTTATATGGAATGTTTTGGCCTCTCGTTCAATATTTTCATGGACGTTTCCATTATACTCTAATAAATCTTCACCCCAAGCAGGAACCGGATTATCTTTTGTTCCATACACTAGACTTTTTAATTGGTCTTGGTTTATAAAGGCAGTAAATGTAGTACTGCTTTTAATATGTCTTAAATCACTTACCCTTTGGCTTCCTTGCTGATTGTTTTCCAAATAACTAAACATATATAAATTAAAATACTTCCCTGTACTTTTATCATAAAATGTAAACCAATGTAATGCAGCTGAATTAGCTCCTCTTTGTAAACCAACCACATACTGCTCATATCCATCATCAATCCATTTATCTACTGTGAAGGTCTCGATTTTACTATTCTGGAGATAAACATTAACTTCAATGTCAGTTGCATTATTTCCTTTAAAAAAGAAATGATTAACACCATAAGCAAAAAGAGGAATTCCTATTATTAATCCTAAAATGTACCCAAATTTTGATCCTTTCATTTACTTCTTAAACATTGCTTTATATTCATCTTTAGGCATAAAATGAGAAAGGTATTGTTGAATAAATAGAGCATTGGTTTCAGGATTTACATGAAATGTCTTTACTTCAAGTTCAATATCGTTCATATCATCTTTTTGATCTCTTCCATTATATTGTAGTAAATCTTTTCCCCAAATAGGTACGGGATTATCTTTCGTTCCATATGTTACATTTTTTAATTGCTCCTGATTGACATAGGCTGTGAATTTTGTTTCTTTATCTACACTATATATAAAATTAATTCTATTTCTTCCTTGATAATCTTTTTCTAAATAATCAAACATATACAAATTAAAATATTTTTTATATTGATTATCATAAAATGTATACCAATATAAAACTGCAGAATTAGCACCTCTTTGCAAGCCGGCAATATATTGTTTATGGTCTTCTTTTAACCATTTATTAACTGCAAAAGTTTCAATTTTACTGTTTTTTATATATTCCTTGGTTTCGATATCTGAAGCACGATTACCCGAAAAAAAGAGGTAATTCGCCCCAAAAGCAAATAATGGTACCCCAACAACCAATCCAACTATGTAACCTATTTTTGATCCCTTCATACTATTATCTCTTTGTAGCTATTACTCCAATATTATTATTTTTATCCATCACGTTATATTTCTTTTGTTGGATCATCGAATCATCTTCATAACTTCTTTCCCAAGCATTAGCTCCCTGATCTATGGCAAAGCCTACAATAGCTCCTCCAAAACCTAATCCTGCTGACTTGGCAAAGTCTTTCCAAATAGCTCCAGGAGCGTTGGCTGCCATGCCCCACATATTGGCTGCTGAATCTATAGATTCCTGGGAAGCTCCGTTTAGAATTCTTGAGAACATAACGTTTTTCCAAACCCAAGCTTCCAGTTTGGACATTCCATGTTGATAGCCTCCTTTAGTAGCTCCCTCGGTAATTCCTCCTCCGTACTGTATTCCTGAATTCTTCACATCATCTCCTGGATTAAACTGCTGATTAGACTCTCCGCTTTCAAATTTCATGTAAAAGCCTATTGTCATAACCACACCAGGTACAGATCCTCCTCCTGTAAGACCGCCTACAACACCACCTAAAAATTGACTTCCAAACTGTATCAGAATTTCCTTGGTATTATTTGAGCTTATCAGTTTTCCTGCCTCTAAGGCAGCAATATCACTTACAATCAGTTCAAGCCTTCCACCTTGTTTACAAGTCATAAAAGAACTATTTAATAAAGCTTTTTGTTTTTGAAAAAGAACTTGGCTATGCCCACCCTCCCAATCTGGAGATTCTTTTAATGCTTTACAATCTGTATGTTCTTTATAAATGCCTATTCCCACGCTAACAACAGCAGCTCCAACAGCAATTGCAACTGCTGCTTCTGAAGCAACTGCTGCTGCCAGTAAAAACGGTGCAGCGGCTCCTCCTGTTGCAACAGTTAAAGCTATAGCTCCCACAATAGCAATACCAACACAAAGCATTGCCAGCCCACCCCATTTCTTTGCAGCCATTTTACACTTAAAAGATTCTTCTAAACTCTTGTCTACAACGGTTAGATAATATTGGTTTTTCCCTTTGTGTACAATATTGGGCCCAGATCTTGAGTATCCGATTTTATTAGGTCCCGGTATCTGCATATTACTGCAAATAACATTGGTTCCCTGTATGATATATGAATCTGCCATTTTTATTCTATTTTTCGTACAGTATAATGTATTCTTAATTCCAGATTATTTTTGATCTGCTCCATTATGGTAACGTCCATTTCTTCGAGATAATTCTCTTTTTCATTGTATGAACTTCTTTCTCTATAGCTGGTTTCATAGGATGAAAACTGATACCCAATCATGGGTTTATATCTTAAATCGTATAATTCTTTTGCTCTCTGGGTATCTTTACTTAAAGTTTCACTTACTTTTCGTACCGTTAGCAGGTCTCCATTTTGATCCAACACATCCTGTCGGATTGAAATGTCTGTCTTTTGCCCTTCAAACAGCTGTGATCTAAACACCGTTTGATATGAATCCAGTTTATCAGGACTGTTGGCTAAAAATTTATTGAAGTAAATATCGAAAAACATTTTTCCTTTATAATCATCGATAAGATTTTCTTCATTTAAGATCTGATCATCAATAAGATTAATAAAATTCTTTACTTCTTTTTTAGCCTGACTATCCAACGTCACACTATTCTGTTCAAACTCTGCTCTTTTCTTTTCCCAGCCTTTAATGATTTCTGAATGATTAACGATTCTAAGAATGCTTCCGTCGGTTTCGTTTACCTGTAAGATAACATCGTTGCATTTTATTACATCCAGCTGAGCAATTATATTGGCTGCCTCGGCATAGGTGCTTGGATTAACTTCTAAAATATTATCCAATAGTTTTACTTTTACAAAAAGTTTTTCTTCAAGTATTTTTAATTCAACGAGGCAATCTCTTTTGGTAGTAGCATTTGAAACCGGAACTTTATTAATATAAGTAAATACGTTCTGTTCACATCTATATTTTAACTGTCTTTCTGTAAATTTTTCTGAAACCTTTTCTTTACTTTCTTCAACTTTACTTTCTAAAAAAACAAATTCTAAATGCGCTGGAAGAACATCAATAATTTTCTGGGTAATTCCACAATGTTGATTATGAAAATCTTTAAGTTCGTTGATTGTAATTTTATATTTCTCAGCAATAGAATCTAATGTATCTTTCTTCTGAATTTTATGTTTTATCAATTCCATTCTACACTAGTTTATGTCTACAGGTTTTCCTTCAATTACAGTACTTCCGTTAAAGACAGCTTTTGCATTGCCGCTTCCGTTTATTGATGATGAATTTTTTCCTTTTATTTCAATAACATCACTTTCGATGATAATTTTAGTACTTGTAATTTCAATATAACTAGTATCTGAAACCTTTATTTTAACAGATTTTTTTCCAGATAAATCAATTACGCCATCGCTTCCCATTGTAAGAACACTTTTACTTTCCCCTACAGTATGAGTACTTTTGGATTTTACATTCACTGTACTATTATTTCCAATTTTCACAGTACTGTCATTCCCTATTTTCTCAACGCTATCATTGCTTACTTCAGTCTTAATATTTCCTGTACCACTCAACGTAACATGATTTCCATTTCGGTCTTTAATTTCAATTCCGCATCCGTCATGAAACTGGATAATATTTCCACTCTTGCTGCTAAGGCTCATTACATTATTTCCGGCTCCGCCACCACCGCCAATACCACCGTGGAACATTCCTCCCATCACAAATGGGCGGTCAGGATGCTGATGTACGAAGTTAATGATAACCTGGTCGCCTACTTCAGGAATAGACATGAAACCACGGTTTTTACTTACTTTATCACTACTTCCTGCATCTGGAGACATTACACGGATGAATTCTGTGATATCCTGTCCGCTTTGCCAGTCAAATTGTACCTGAACTCTTCCTTGGTTTTGAGGATCTGTATTGGAGATTACCTTTGCAAATTGTGCTTCAGCCCTTGGTGTTTCAAATTCCGGACGCGGAATAAATCCTGTATCTGCTGCAATAGCCTCAAATTTTCCGTCATAATATCCTCTGGCATCTACTTCATGGGTGACTTCCATAATCATCAGCTTGGTAAAGTAGGAAGTTTCATTACTGTCTGATTTACGCATTTCAATATCTGCGGTACATCCAGGATATAGAAAAGGTACAGTGGTTGTTCCTGAAGTGATAAAAACCTCCGAAGCCTTACTTCCTGCAGTTCCTTTTTGAGAAGCATCAATATCCATAAAAGATGTAGCTTTTATAGGAGCCACTCTTAAAGAGGGAGTTGTAAAGGTTCTTTCTGATATTTCGTAAGCACGTCTTGCAATGTCTGAGGTATGGTTAATCTTAGAGCTACCTGCAGTCAGTTTTTCATGCTTGCTGCTGTTGTAGCCATAAAAAGTTGGGCTTACATGTTGGGCCTTCATGGTTATTGCAATATCATTTACATTGCTTCCGTAGGTCAGTTTCACAGGTTTTTCCTGTGGTGGAAGTTTTCCAAAGTGAAGAACCTCACCATCATAGTAAAACTGCTCACCATAGGCTTCAGCTATTCTTGCAAGGTAGTTATAATGGGTTTCTTCATATTGTGAGCTGTAGGAAACGTTTCCATGCTGAGCATCTACTCTAAAGTCAAATTTATTTTGTCCCAGCCCTTCTCTTATCACGTGATCTGCAATACTGTTCAGGCTGACCGGCTGATTTCCTCCAAAACTTTGGATATGGGGTGCGGCATCCAAAAGCACAGTAGGGCTGTATCCCTTAAGGACTATATTTCCAAGGCTTCCTTTTTCCTGGCTGAATCCTACTTCTGTAACAACGCCTACAAAGTTACGTTCAGCGCCTTTGTCAATATCTTTATATTTGAAGACAACGGTAATTCTTTTCCCCAGAAAATTCTGTGCTTCTTGTAAATTATGGTTTTCTGCACTTCCTAATGTATCATGTGCCAATGTGAGGTTGAATTCATGATGCTTGGCCGCACTTTGTATCAACTTAAAATGTTTGAAGTGCTTAATGATTTTCCCTTCGACAACTACATCTAATTTTACAACACGGTTAATACCGGCAATAAAACTTTCTGCAATCGCTTCAATATTATGTATTTTTGATGTTGGCTGCTTGGCCCACACTTTATTTTCAATGATATCAGGGTTATTGGAAACCAGGGTTTGGTTCATAAACATATTGGCTCCTTGTACAGCACTTATCCCCTGTTGTCCTGCTTTTGCCACTTTTTTAACTTTCTCGCCCGCTTTATTCATTTTTTCTTCTGCTTTTTTGGCAACATTTTCATTGGCTGTATTTTTCAACTGCTCTTTGCCATTCCCTAGGCTTTCTACTTTAATTGTTTTGTCATCCTGAAACATAGTGTTTTGTGTTTAAGTTAAATATTAAATAAACTACTGATAGTACAGCATATACAGAATCAAAAAATATAAGGTTAATCTCATGGTCTTTCTCAAAGACTGCATTTTTTTATCCCTTACATGAAAAAACAGGACAGCATACTCTTGCGAGTGCACTGTCCTGTACCAATTTTATTTTTACTAAGATGATGAATAGGCTTATTTACCTGATGAAGGCCACAGTCCAGCGTACTGAGAAGTACCGTAGTCAATTGTTTCAGCACTAACTACAAAGCTGATTAACATACTGTTACTATCAACTGCATCAAAGTCTACTTCGTGCTGAATCACGTATCCGTTTTCCCATTTCAAAGTGATTAATGTTCCCTCTTCATGAGATTTGTTAAATACAATTTCTCCTACTGTAGGCTTATATTTTCCGTTTAGTAAGCTTTCAAGGATATCAGATTTTTCAGTAGCTTCTACTGTAACCTTAATTAATGCGTTAGAAGGATCTGATGCTACACGTCCTGATACGTCTGTAGATCTGGCTACACTGTAGTTCATCTTTAATAATTTCTGTCCTTCCCCGTTGTTGAATTTTAAGATTCCTCTCGAATTTCTTTCTGCCATGATTTGTAAATTTTAATCGTTAGTAATATTTTGTGATTCGGTGATTGTTTAGCAAATATATAGGGTCTTTTTTGGTAAAAAAAACTTTTAAACATAAATCTGAGAATTTGTAGTAGTTCTACGACTTTTTGTAGTAATTCTACGACATTAGATTTAATAACTCTACTAAAACACCTTAAAATAAAGCATTTACAATTCTCACAAAACACTGACAACAATAGGTATTACCCACATCAATGAGAAATATTATGATTTTTTTAATAAAATTTAGCATGCATTAACAAACTCTGAATACGCATAAAAAAAGCCGTCACTAAAAGTACGGCAATCATTATTTTCATGTTAAAATAGACTTACTGCTGAAAACTATTTCCCTCTTTTATAGATCTGGTAAGAATCTTGTTTTTTCTCAGGAGAAAATCTGGCATCAAATCTACGGGAAGATAAAAGGAACTTTCTCCTTTTTTCTGCAATTCTTCTGTAATTCCGGGATTCCAGGCAAGAATTTCATTCACTTCCACATCAAGTTCATCAGCAATTATATTTAAGCTGAATCCGGCATTAATCTCTGTTTCGGAGAGTGCAGCAGCAGTTACCTTTCTGTTTCCTTCTTCAAAGAAAACTTTATTAATACGCGAAGAGTTATAATTACTTAAAACACTTTGAAGCTCTCCTGTTGCGTAGCAGGCATTCAGATATTTTTTTACGTGGTTAATAGTTTCTGCGGGAAGATATTGAGAAAATTCGTGATATTGAGTGGAACCAGCAGCCTGCATGGCTTTTGCAATGTTCCCCTCACCACAGTTATAGGCTGCAACTACGGTTACCCAATTGTTATACTTTTTGTAAAGGTTGGCAAGAGAAATAGTGGCTGTTTTTGTACTCTTATAAACATCTGTACGATTCTGTTCTGAAAGACCATATTGATTGGCATGTGCCGTCATAAACTGCCAGATGCCTACTGCTCCCGCTCCTGAGGTAATATTTCTGTTAAAGTGCGATTCAATCAGGGCAAGGTTTCTCAAATGCTTGGGAAGCCCTTTCTGCATGAGCAATTGTTCGATAAATTCAACAAGATCTTTGTTGGAATTAATAATTCCCTGATATTTTCTTACACTACTTTCCGAAGTATCTGAAGCAGCCAGAAACTGTCCGTTTACCAAAACCACAGTTCCTAACAGCATGACACCTGTAAAGATATTTTTGACAATAGTTTTCATCTTAAATGTATTAATAGCAAAAAAGTAAAAAGGCCAAGGAGCAAATGTGCCAATCAGCCTTTTCATTTTATAATTTAATCTACTTTCCAGCTTAGCTTTTCTTCTTCATTATTCCAATCTACATGAATGGTCTGTCCGGATTTCACTTCTTCTCTTACAATCATTTTGGAAATAGGCCTTGCCAATTGTGCACGGATTACTCCGGAAATTTGTCTGGCTCCATATTTACTGCTAAACCCTCCTAATGCAAGGTTTCTTACGGCATCATCAGTGATTTTTAAGGCAATTCCTAATCTTGTTAATGAAGTATGAAGTGATTTCAGCTGGATATTGAAAATTCTTTCTGCAATAGATTCTGTAATCGGTGCAAAAGGAATAATCTCTGTAATTCTGGCTAAGAATTCTGGTCTGAATCTTCCTGAATTCGACATGATCTGCATCAGCGAGGATGATTCCGGAATTTTTCCTTCTTCAAACTGTTTTACGATTTCCTCGCTTCCGATATTGGAAGTGAATAAAATCAGTGCATTACTGAAGTCGCCCTCTTTTCCAAGTTTATCATGTACTTTTCCCTCGTCCATGATTTGAAGGAATACATCAAAAACGGAATGGTGAGCTTTTTCAATTTCATCAAATAAAACAACGGTATAAGGCTGTTGTCTGATCTTGTTAACCAGCATGCCTCCTTCTTCATAACCTACATATCCCGGAGGCGCTCCGTATAATAATGCTGCTGAGTGTTCTTCTTTAAATTCCGACATATCGAAACGAACCATTGCCTTTTCATCGTTGAATAATAATTCTGCCATTGATTTTGCAAGTTCTGTCTTACCTGTTCCGGTAGGTCCTAAAAGGAAGAATGAACCGATTGGCTGACCTGGTTTATTCAATCCGCTTCGGTTTTCAACAATGGCATCGGAAAGTATTTTCAATGCATGATCCTGTCCTACCACTCTATTTAATAGTAGGGATTCCATATTCAGGAGTTTTTCTTTTTCCTGAGCCTGAATTTTTCCAATTGGTATATTGGTTTTTGCAGCCATTACTGCAGCCAATTCCAGACGGTCTACTTTTTCTCTTTTTTTAGCAGCATGTTGTAACAGTTCAGCATAGGTGTCTTCAATAATCTTCTGAATCTGATCTACAGGCATCGAATTGTCGATGGCAGGCTGTTCGCTTAATGATCCCCATAAAATAGGGCTTATTTTGTCTCTCAATAAATTGTATGTCCAGATCAGTTCGTCTGCCTTGTCTTTATTATCGAGAAATTCTTCTTGTAAAATAGCATCGTAGCTTTCTTTCCAGCTTCCAAGTTCTTTTTCGGAAAGTTCATCAAGCATTTTGATGGCAGCCATAGTTCTGTCCAGCAAGTCAATTGCTGCATCCGGTAATTTTTTACCTTTTGCATATCTTTTTGCCAAACGTACACATTCCGGAATGGATGTTTTTTCTACTTCGATGCCGTGGTGTTTTTTGTACCCATCAAGAAGAACGTCAATCATTTTTACGCAGGTCTTTTCATCCGGCTCATTAACGGTTAATACTTCAAAACGACGGTTAAATGCCTGTTCCGGCTCAATAATCTTTCTGTATTCCTCCTGAGTAGTGGCTCCAATTACAGTGATTTCACCTCTTGCCAATTCCGGCTTTAATAAATTGGCTACGTTTCCGATGCTTCCTTTTGGATCTAAAAGCGTGTGAATTTCATCAATGAAAAGAATTGCTTTTTCAATTTTCTTGCATTCGTTGATAACTTTCTTCAAACGATCTTCTATTTCTCCTTTATAAGAGGTACCTGCCAATAATGCTCCGGTGTCCAGTTCTAAAAGGGTACCGTTTTTAAGCATTTCCGGAACATTTCCTTTTGTGATTTCAATGGCAAAGCCTTCTACCAATGCTGTTTTTCCAACTCCCGGCTCTCCAATGATGATTACGTTTGGCTTGCTTCTACGGCAAAGGATTTCAACCAGCATTCTGAGTTCTTTATCTCTACCGATAATATTTTCCAGGCTTCCGTTTCTTGCCTGTGCTGTTCTGTCTACACAATAGCTTTTAATGGATGGAAATGATGAATCTGTAAAGTCTGATCCATTTGAAAATAATGATGCAAAATCACCGTTTTCTGAAACGGCAAACGGGGTATCTTTTCTGTACAGATTAAAAATATCATGTTCTCTTAACGGAAGAGATTTTAGTTGCTGTAATGAAAATACAACCTGAGGCTTTACAATGGCCGTTAGGATACAGATGGGCGTAACCTCATCCAATCCCAGTTTTAATCGGATATCATCTGCTTCTTCTATAAGGGTATCTACAGCATCATCCTGAGCTACTTCGTCTGGAAGATGGTTGGTTTTAGGATATTCTTCAATACGAACATCCGCCCATTCGTAGAAATAGCCAGGATCTTTATCTATATTCTTTAAAAATTCATTAAGACCAATATCTTTATGCATTAAGGCCTGCAAAATATGTGGACCTCCGTAGTTGGCATTATAATTTTCCTTCGCTATCGACTGAGCAATATGAAATAGCTGTTTTACTGTTTCGTTGGTTACTAGTACTCCCATTTATAATTTTTCTTATATTAATATATTTGCGTTCTGTTTATGATCTTGTTCAGATTATTTGATGTTTGGAAACTCTACTTTTTCATCATTGGTGATCTATGAATCAAAAGTTGTTCTTTTTGTTTTGTTAAAATTAAATATTTTATTCTAAACGTTATAAAGATAGTTAATTCTTCAATTAGAGAAGTAATAACCATATTTTTTTATCTTAATCATCCGTTTCCAGACAAAAATAAAATACCAATTAGTACTGCTAAGGCATTATATTCTTATATATTTAAAAAGTATATTAAGACCAAGCTCAGCCATTGAAGCCCAATGTAGATATAAAATATCATGGCTGAAGGTTCTGCCAGTTCATGTAGTTTTTCAATCAGGGTGGTTTTTATAATGTCATAGAAGTTGGTACTTTCATCCCCTAGATTCAGTTCATCAAACTTTATTTTTTTCAAGGCATATCCCAGAATACGCTTGAGTATTTTGTTTTCTGAACTGTTCTTGAATTCATTCAAAAGCTTAACCTTGGCTAAGGCATAATCTGCACTTGTACGGACTACTATGGGCTGATTGGTTTTAAATTTATCAAGAATTTTATCTATGAACGGAATTAAAATTGTCTTTGAATGATCCTGTATCAGTCTGCTGATAATCCTTGACATTGCATATTTTGTAGCAAAAATGACAGTACAAAATGGTGCGATAATCATTAATACATAGAAAAGACCTGCTGATAACGGCTTAGCCATTACTGTTGCTACCAAAAACGCAACGGCACCACTATGTCCTAAAGATGCGCCCAAACTGTTAGCCAAAAGATAAATTCCCAGTGTGAAGGTGATGACCGTAGAGAGAATTCCTATTGCATAGATTTTTAATATGCTAAAGATAAATACAGCAGATAGTTTTGAGAAATATTTTAAATGAGTCGTTATATTATTCATTGGCAATCATGGTTGTCTAGTTTGGTTAACTTGGTTATTTTTTTTCGTTTTCTTTATATAAAGCCAGGCATTTCTCCTCATAATCAAAACACAGGGCATCGCCAAATGTTTCCAGATAAGTAACCGGAAACGTCATTTTTGTTTTAATGGTTGGCATTTTTTGTAGTTTTCCGTGGGATACTCTATAAAAGTTTCCAATATACTCATTGGTGATAAGATTTACCCTTGACTCTCCTTTTGCTTCATCACCGTAATCGAAGCTTAGGATATCATCAATTCTTCGCATTTGCACCAAACGCATTTTCTTTGCCTTGGCATCATATTCAAAAACACATCTAAAGCCTGATCTGTCGAAATCATTCCAAAATTCAAATCCTTTTTTTGTAGGTTCCAATGTATTTCCGAAATTCAATTTCTGAATGACGCCGCTTTGTATTTTTTTAAATTTTTGGGTAGATAAAAAACAAATAAGGGTACGGCTATCACTATCAATACGAATCGTATCTTTTATGGAGTCTCCGTCAAGATCCTTGATGATTTCACGGGTTGTTTGTCCAAAGGCCAAAACTGATAGGCCCATTAAGAGCAAAAAACTTACTTTCTTCATTACTTTACTGTTATTTAATACCTTTTACATTCATGATTTACCATGAATACGCTGTCATTTTAATCTTTCTAAAAGTCATAAGATCTTATTGGGCGAAAGGATCATCTATTAAACCACTAATTCCTACATACCAGTAAAAAATATAGTAAATGATATACAGCAAAACCAGTGCGATAATGATTATTAAGATTTTAAAAAGGGTATTTTTAGCAATTTTACTATAGAGAAAATGGCTTCCTGTTATGATTAAGGAAACGGGAATTGAAAATATAATTCCAAATCTTAATATAATATTTGAAACAGACTTTAAGTTAAATTGTACTTCAGGAATATCAATAAACAAGAAAAGAACTATTACAATATTAACGAATAAAAAAAGAATTAAAAATTCAATAAAAAATGATTTTAATAATCTCATTGCTGTACTATTTTTTTTTGTAACCCGGGTTTTTACCAGAACTGAAAGCATTCTTTAGCCCCTCCTCTACCTGTGGCCATAACTGAGTATGGCTTAAACTGTGTGAAGCCATAGCCAAATAAGGAACCGTCCCCGGTCTTTTCATCATATCTGAAATTTCCCGCTCATCTTTTTCTGCCACCAAATCGGCATTATATTGTTTCACAAGATCAATATAAACCTCCAGATTTTTTCTTAATATTTTAATCTGGGCATCTATTTGACCTGTAAAGTACATTTCTGCTCCATGTAGGGCATAAGTTACATATTTTACTTTATTCGGTTTTACAAACTGGCTTAGCAACCTCATCAATACTTCCTGAAGATTATTATTTTGAACTGCTTTTGATGTATTTGATATAAACCTCTTGGATACCAATTTTTTATTTCTGGTATGATAAGGATCGCTGGTTGTAATATTGACATCTAAGATGGGAAGCCCTTTTGTTTGATGTACAGGTGTCCAGGACGTTACTTCAATACTATCTGTAATACCTGCTTCAGCAGCAAAAACCTTAGCTAAAAAGTTGAGCATATAACTATCGGTAACACCTGTTTTTATACTGAAAAGATTATTAATAGCACCGATTCCTGATGCAAGGTCCAGATCTGCAAAAAATTCTGGTCTTCCGTAGCCTCCTGCACGGTTTCTGCTATTTCTATTAAAAGTAGCATGGCTTGTAAAGGTCCAGTGTTGGAAAATCTTCAATACATTGATAAACTGATCCATTTCCTTTGTTAGGTTAGGCTTACTTGGCTTTATATTTTCAAGGTAGTTGATGAACTCCGCTGTAAGTTGGTTTATACCTGCTAATCCCGTAGCTGTTTCTCTCCAAAGTTGTGGTCCCTCAGTATCATCATTGATCCATACATTCAGTAAATGTTTAAATGCAGAAGTATCTACAGACTTTAGCGTATCCAATCCTGTCTGGAAGCTTTTCATTTGAAAGTTTCTCAGAAAAATTTCCAGATTTACCAAGCTGAAATCTGCAATAAGCTGCTGGGTAAGGTCATATTCATTATGTACATTAATGATCTTACATTCTTTATGCAGTTTACTATGATTAAGCTGGTGTTTCTTCTTGAAAAAAGGAGTAGATAAATAGGTGATGCTTTTTACTTTCCAAGGCTTAGGATATTTTGCATCCGTTGCTATAAGCTCTGTAAACTGATTGATAACATTTCCACCATGAGAATGCCCTATTAAATGGATATGAACTTCCTGATTTTTCCAGAATTTGTATACTCTCAAAAATAAATCCAACAGCCTTTCTGCTGCAAGATTTCTTTCCTTTGTATCGTTATCTCCTGACCAGCTGAAAAAATCGCCTTCAATATGGAGATCTAAAAACTGTGGCTTTATATCTTTTATCTTGTTCCAGAAATTATTCTGGCTGCTTCTCCAGTAATTGGTATTGGCCTGATGCTTCAGACCTGCCGTATTCACAGGATCTGTAGTTCCGGCTACAAACATTACCACATCAATGATTCTTTTTTCAGACTTGGGTGGACTTTTAGGACCGCCATATTTTATACCATTTGCTTCCCCGGTTTCGGTTACAGACTCACCAGCACTGGTAATAATGTTTTCCTTGGAATACATGCTGTGTCCCTCCTGAGATATTTTGGTATACGTTCCTTTTACGATTCTCGTCCTGCTCATAGCTGAATGATATTTTGATTGTTCGTAACTGCAGTTTTATCTTTACATTCTATGATAAAAAAGAATACTCCTAAAATTAAAATAATGTTTTTATCTGTAAAACAATTTCAAATCTAACGTGCAAGCGGATTCAATGTGTATTCTGTTACACTTAGCTCAGCGCCTGTATTTCCGTTAAGAATTGCTTTTTTAAATAAATAAGATTCTCCGTCACCAGCCATTTTTCCGGTGTTCCAATTGAGTTCCCAAACATAGGCATTGTATTTTTTGGATTGGGATCTTGAGATTTCACCATTTTTAGTAAAATCTACCTTTTTATCTTTACCATATTTTAAAACTTTATTCAGATCGAATGCATAGTTTTCATCTTTATCTTCGGTCTTTACAACAGCACCATTCTGGTAATACTCCCATTTTCCGATCTCTAAATTGTTTCCGAAATAATGTTTAACAGACTGTAATGTACCTGTATTGTCAAAGGTAAAGATATCTCTAAGCCTGTTGGTAATTACTTCTTCCACATAGTTTTGTACGAGACTTTTTGTATAGGTTTCTTCTACGTATCCATCCTTAATAATGTGATACTGCTTCACATAAGTATCCTTATCCTTGGCATATCCTTCATAGGAGGGATCTTTCTTTATATTAGCTTCATACTTTGCAATATCAAATTTTGTCATTTGTACATTGGTGTTTACTGATGGTGTTATATTTTGGTTGGAAACATATTTCTCTTTATTGCTTTCACTACAATTAAAGAATGACAGCAAAATCCATATAAAAATTATTTTCATAATTAAATCATTTTTTTTAATATATCCCATTGCCATTTATATGTTTGCTTTGCTATAATTGCTGTAGACTGAGAGTAGTAATCCATAATATTATCTGTATGGAATTTTTCGAATGTCAAAGGACCATCATTATCAAATGTATGGTATAATCCGATAGCATGAAGCAACTCATGGGTGGCGGTTGTTTTTACGGATTCAAAAGGAACTCCTGCCGTGGTAGCTGTATCTTGTAAATTAAGGACAAATACTGTTTTTGAGGGAATATCCTGGGCCTGTCCCAAAAGATAGCCACCACTCGCTAAATGTATCACCTCAGAAATAAAGTAAACTCTATAGAAATCATCATATCTGTTGCCTACCACGCTGCCATCTGAAAACTTAGCTGCCCTCAATTTAGCATCAAGATATTGATGGATTCCGCTGTTACTTCTCAGCTTTGGAATAAAGTTAGCATCACTGGAAAGATTGATATTAATGCTCTTAACATCAACATTGATGTAAGCCTGTTTCATATAGTTCTTCAATCTTTCGGCCTCTCCGGTTGTGCTTCCTGTTCCGGATGATGAAATGACTTTAATAAATAATACCTTACCCTGTTTTTGATGCGCAGCATCATTGGCCAGGATCTTTATTTTACCACAAACGGTATCATCTGCCCAAACTTCAATAATCTGATCTCTGCTGAAAGATTTCAGACAAGTGATCTCAAGAAAATTATCCAAAGTGTATTTTCCTTTTTTTATAGTGATCTGATCTTTATTAAATTTAAAGTAATCATTTTTATCATCTTTCCCCTTAAGATGTACAATGGTAAGTTTTTTAGGTTCTTCCTCAATTTCAATTTTTAATGATAATTTTTGGGTATCTCCTTTATAAATTGTCATATAAGGAACAGGATACAAATAGGGCTGCTTATTCACCTTGGGCTTCCAGAAGATAGTCATATTACTAAACTTATTTAAAAGTTTGCTATATTCTGCAGCTTCTTTCACAAAGGTTCCACCATAGTATATCTGTTGTAATGCATTGGTGGAAGAATTTCTATATTTCCCTACAATATTTCTATACCATGTATCTCCTTTTTTACCTGTATCGCCTGCTCTTAGCCAATCAAAACCAAATTCCCCACTCCAATTGGCGTGAGGTCTAAACATAACGATACATTTTGCCTTAATTTCTCCTGCAGGAGGATTTTTAGGGTCTCCATAGCTTACCCCGTCTTTCTCTCCGGTTTCTGTTATGGCTGCTCCTGCATTGGTTATAATATTTGCATTAGAGTACATGCTATGGCCTTCATGAGAAATCTTGGTATAGGTACCCTTTACAATTCTCGTTCTGCTCATTGCTTAATGTGATTTGGATTTTTCTCCGCTATTATTTTGTACTTCTTCCTGTGCATGTTTATGAACAAACTTACTGGATTGTATATTCATATCTTTTTCACTGACTTCGTTTCTCTCTTTCTTTGTTTCGCTGTGAACATCTCCATCAATCATCTCTGTCAGTTTTCCGGTAATAAACATACTTGCGTCTCCAACTACGGAGGTCATTTTCATTGCGCCTACACTTTCCGTATTGTTCATTCCGATACTGTTGGATTTATTCATTCCCACGGTTGTCGTCATATTTTCACCTACATTGATGTTCATATTCTTACAATTCAGGGTCATGGTTTCCGGTGCTGTGATATTAATGTTGCTTCCTGTAGTATCCAGGTGAATTTCATTACCGCTTTTATCAGTGATGATGATGCTTTCATCTTCTGTAAAAACAACTCTGTGTCCACTTCTGGTCTGAATAGATTTTACACGGTTATCTGCACCACCACCTAATCCAACGCCACCATGGAACATTCCTCCCATTACAAATGGCCTGTCAGGATGACTGTGAACAAAGTTAACCATTACCTGATCTCCTACTTCAGGAATGGCTACATATCCTCGGTTTTGAGTAATCTGGTCAGTTCCTCCTGCATCCGGGGTCATTACACGTACAAAGTGGGTAACATCATTCATCTGCCAGTCGAATCTTACCTGAACTCTACCCTGACCTTCTGGATCTGCATTGGCAATTACTGTTGCAATTTGGGGCTGAGCAATAGGAACTGTAAATTCAGGTTTTGGTAAGAATCCTGTATCTGCTGCAATGGATTCAAAACTTCCTTTATAATGCCCAATAGTGTCAATTTCATGGACAACGTCAGTTACCATAATCTTAGTAAAATAAGTGGTTTCATTAGTGTCCGGCTTTCTCATATGAATATCCACTACACATCCGGGATGCAAAAACGGAACAGTTGTAGAACCAGAAACTGAAAATACGCTTACGGCTTCACTTCCTGAAGCACTTTTTTGTGAGTTTTCTACATCCAAATGAGTGGACGCCTTAATGGGTGCCACCTGAAGAGCGGGAGTTTTGTATATTTTTTCGTTATGACTGTAAGCAGTCTTGGCAAGATCTCCTAAGTGATTAACCGGAGTTTCTCCTGAGGTTAACTTTTCATTTTTACTGCTGTTATAGCCATAGTATTGTGGCTTTGTATGAACAGCCTTTAATTCTACTTTGATATCATCCGCATTACTTCCATAGGTAAGTTTTATAGGCTTATTCTGAGGCGGAAGTTTTCCAAAATGTAATACTTCTCCGTCATAATAGAACTGTTCGCCATAGGCTTCTGCCATTCTTGCAAGATAGTTATAATGCGTTTCGTTGTACTGGCTGCTGTAGATAATCTGAGAATAGTCGTTGGTATCTACTCTGATATCAAAACGTCCTTTGTCTATTCCCTGCTTAATAACCTCTTCAGCAATAATCCCCATATTAACAGGCTGTGCTCCTCCAAAGCTTTGAATATGAGGAGCTCCATCCAATAATATTGTTGGACTGTAGCCGGAAAGAACAATATTCCCCAAACTCATCTTCTCTTGGCTGAATCCTACCTTGGTAATGATTCCTACAAAATTTCTTTCAGGACTTTGTTCTATATCTTTATAGGAAATAACCACTGTGAGGCGTTTCCCTAAGAATTTATTAGCTTCTTCAAGGGTATGACTCTGTCTGTCACCCAATGCATCATGGGCAAGGGTAAGGCTGAACTCGTGGTGATTACCTGCTTTTTGTTTAAGTGTGAAATGTTTATAATACTTAATAATTTTCCCCTCCACAACCAGTGAAAGTTTTACCAGCCTATTGATTCCTGCCTGGTGGTTTTCAGAAACTCCGTCTGCATTTTGTGATGGACGGAATGAAGAACCTCTTGTCTGTGATTCGGTTTTCATATGCTTTGTGTTTGGTTTAGTTTAAAGATAGCATTTTTTTACGAAATAGTCACCATATCAATATGATATGAAAATAAAACAACCAATATAAAGTTCATCCTAGGCAAAAAAAGACCGCCTTTAGTAGGGACAGTCTTTTTTTCGTATGAATGTTGATAATGTGTATAATTTTAGCTAGTTGGCCAAAGTCCTGCATACTCAGAAGTACCATAACCAATTGTTTCAGCACTGATTACGAAGCTGATCAACATACTATTGCTGTCAATTGCATCAAAATCAACCTGGTGCTGGATTACGTATCCATTTTGCCAGTTCAAAGTGATCAATGTTCCCTCTTCGTGAGATTTGTTAAAAACAATTTCTCCTACTGTAGGTTTATATTTTCCGTTCAATAAACTTTCCAGAATATCAGATTTTTCAGTAGCTTCTACTGTAACCTTGATTAATGCATTGGATGGGTCTGATGCTACACGTCCTGATACGTCTGTAGATCTGGCTACACTATAGTTCATCTTTAATAGCTTTTGACCTTCTCCGTTATTAAATTTTAAGATTCCTCTCGAATTTCTTTCTGCCATGATTTGTAAATTTTAATCGTTAGTAATATTTTGTGATTCAGTGATTGTGTAGCAAATATAGAGGGTCTTTCACTCTTAAAAAAACTTTTAAAGATAAATCTGAAAAATTGTAGTAGTTCTACTACTTTTTGTAGTAATTCTACGACATTGGATTTACAAACATCATGATAACCACTATCATTAAAGCGATTTAACCATTTCTACACTTTAAAGATAAAACGTCTTTTTACACCTGAAAGAGAAATAAACGGCTTCCAGATCAAAATTTTAAATGACCTTGAGTTCATTATATAAAAAAAGCAGAAGTACAATTACTCCTGCTTTTCATATTATAAGAAATAACAATTAATGTTTAGTATATTCCGGTGCTTCTGTTGGAAGTCTTGACGGTGTAAAATACTCGTTAAGCCAATAGAATGTCTGTCCGTTTTGCTGGATTTTCACAGCCGGATTATTTCTATGATTAAGCATTCTTTCTGCCAGATCCTTGTAGTGACGGAAATACGTTCTTACTGTTTCATTAGGAACAATTTTAGACTTTTTCCATCCTTTAAGCTTATACTTGGCCATCAATTCTTCTTCAGAAAGATCGAATCCTGTACTCATTCCAACAGCATAGGACATTGGTAATTCATAAAGGTCTCCTTTATCCAGGAATTTGATGGTAGGATTGTATTTCTTTAACAGTTTTACATATTCTCTGATTGCTGCTGCCTGATTGAAATCTGCTTTTTCAGCACCTGTATTTTTGTATACTTCTGTGTAGAAAGCTTTCAGATTGTCGTACTCTGCTTCAGAAATAAGAATTCCTTTTTCTATTCCCGGAGTATATTCTTTCAATTCTTTTGGAATATATCCTTTTACCAGGAATGGATTTCCGTAGTTGATCAGCTGTGCTGCAATTCCTGCAGAAACCGGATTGGTAAGCCCCGGATACAGATATTTATATTTCAAGTCAACATCTGTTTTTCCTGCCCCTACAGAAGAGTGGAAGTACTCATTAAGCGATTTATCAACATTCTGATTATCCACTGTCACCTGTGCAATAAGACTATCTACAGATTTCTTCAGGAATCCCGGTGTAGCAACGTCTCCTTTTTTAGGAAAAATAACGAATCCCTGGGACATACTTTGCTTAGGATAAGCCAATGAGAAAAATCCGGCATCTCCTTCTACTAAGCTGAAATTATTCTTGGTAAGAACATCTGACTGATTGATAATTTTTTGCTTTTTAAGCTCGGCAATATTTTTAGCAGTAGCAGTAACTACATTTTCTGCCATTAATACAAAATCATTGTAGGTATCGGAAGATCTCGCACTGGTCTGGAACATAATCAGTCTTGCCTGGGCCTGTGTAAGGGAACCTATCACACTGTACATATTTCCACTTTGGTTAGCAGATGTTCCTACAGTCACTACAATATTGGTTTCATCCGGAACATTGGAGAGAAGATTTCCGGCTGCAGAAAGCGCCTCTCCTACCGGCTGGTAGCCACTATTACTGGCACAGTTCATCTCATTGGTCTTCTGATCAATAAATGTTGTGATTTTACTGTAGTCAGTACTTAGGTTAGATACTGAAAGATTATTTCCGCAAGGGTTATTTTTATATAAAACAACACCATATTTCACATTATTGAAATAAGATGGTTTTTCAAATCTAAGCTGTAAATCCTGCAACAATGATTTTACAATTGGGGCATAAGGAGCATTTCCGGCACTTACATCCAATGCAAAAACAATATTGATATTTTTATCTCTATCTGTAATCTCTCTGTAACGGTCAAAATAGATAGGCTCTCCTAAAACATTGAACACGTAGTTTTTACTGTAATCCAGAATATTGGTAAAATACTTCGTTTTGGAATTGGGAGTAGGAGCTTCATTTAAAGGTAAAGTCACGGGGAAAATATTTTCCAGTGGTTTTCTTTTATTGACATCAGTAAGCAGAATTGCTGTTTTATTTTCAGCATCAGATCCTGATCCTCCAGGGTACCCTTCATGTATTCCCAATTCGGATTCGCTGATTCCTGTTGTATTTTTCAGTTTTACAGCGGAACGTTCTCCCCATGTAGAAATCACGTTAGAACTTACCCATCCGTAAAGGCCTTTACCAATACTGTCTATATCAACAGACGGCTTTTTACCTACCAGGAATCTCTTATTATTCTCTGCCTGCTTGTATACATACACCATTTGCCCGTTAGGAATTTTAACGTTGGCAGTTTCAATAAGGCTTGGTGAATTGAACACCATAATAGAGTCGTTTTTGTAGTATCTTTCAGCGTTTTTAATAACTTCACTGTTGTTAGGTACTACTGCCACCCTTACAGGATACCCAGTTTTTTCGCTTTTTAGAGAGTGATTCCATAGAAGCAGGTCCGATTCAGGAATCCAACCGTATGTTTTTACGGATTTTGATGATACTTTCTTCATTAAGGCATCCGGAACATATTCCGCAACCTTTACCATTCCATCTCTATGTTTTAAAACCATTAAAGGCTCCAGAAATTTAACTTCCTTGTATGATTTTTCATCATCTTTATCCAAATAAGCCGTGTTTCTTGATCGGTCTGAAATAACGATCCATGGAACTGACTTTTTAGGATAACCATTGACTACCGGTGAATTATCTACCTGGCCATACTGTGATGGCTCCGGAGTTTTCTTTGACGGCAGCTTTACCTGGCAACTCGTCAATAATACTGATAATCCTATGTAATATGCTGCTAGAGGAAATTTATTTTTCATCCTATTTTATCTTTTATGATTGGCGCATCCAGAAGACTGGACGGTATTATTTGCTTTGGTTTATATCTACTTTTGTTACACAGTTTTGTGTATCGTCAAAATTCACTTTTACAGTTTGGATCACCATGTTTTTGTCAAACTGAAGACCTGCACAATACATGTAGAAGTTATTTACTTTACTTTCGTTTACCTTTACCACTGTATTTTCATTGTTACACAGATAGGTTTTCAACAGGTAATTATAATGCGTGTTGAAACTGTTTCCGTTAGCAATTTGCTGTAGGTGGTATTTAAAGTCGTTATCGATTTTCGCATAAGAATCTTCTACAGATACTTCCTCTTCTTCAAGAGGGTTATAAATAGGTTTAATCTTGATACGGTGGTAAATAGGCTCCTGGCTTTCTTCTGTGTACAAAGTAACCACATAATCTCCCGCTTTTTTATAGGAATAAATAGCTAGTTTCTCTTTAGAATCTGTATTACCTGTTTCTCCAAACTTCCATGCAAACTGTGTAGCATCAGAAACAGCACGGAACTGTACATTTTCATTCAGCATAGCTTCTACCGGTGCCTCAATGATTGTTTTGGATTTTACGCTGTCTTTGGATTGCTTCACGCTTCTTGCCGATACCATTACCGGGAAAGATTTAGTGTACTTGTTGTCAACGATCAAACTTACCTGGTAATATCCCGGTTTATTATAAAAGTGGATTCCACTATTTTTATCAGAAGTTGTACCGTCTCCAAAATTCCATCTCTTGGATTTTGCAAACTGGGTTTTATCTTCAAATAAAAGTGTATCCCCTACCGACAATGCAGACGGATAAACTACCCCAACAATATCATCAGCAGAGTGGATTACCTTTTTCTGCAGCCAAAGTGCAACAAGGGCTGCAATGAGCAATGTTGCAATAACACCGATAATAATGTTCTTTTTGTTCTTTTGAAAATAATTCATAGTTAATAATTGTGATGTGTTTTATTTATAGTTCCTATATTCATTACTGAATTACTGCGTGCGTGCCTTTAGAGCACTTTTACGCTGATAAATCTTATCCTGCTTATCTTTGAAGCCAATTCTGCATTCTTCCACCTGCTTTTCAAATCTCTTGATATCATCTGAAGTAGTTGAAATTATCTTTTTGTCTTCAAAATACATTTTGTAGAATTTAGCGATCTGTGGGTAGGCATCTTTTCGGGTATCAACAATGTCGTAGCTTTTAAAGTAATTGTTAAGATCATTAACCCCTACAAAGATATTGTTTTCCACAAAAGGCTGTGGAGCTTCGTCTGTAAGTTTAGTAATCATGGTATAAGTACTATCCATGATTGGCAGAATAACTTTCTGATGTTGGTCAAACTCTGCTTTCTGTTCAAGATTGTGAATACCTCTTACATCTTCATCAGAAAACGGAGATTCAAATCCTTTTAAAAAGATAACTCCCAAAAATAACATGGCAGTTACAAGCATCAGTATTAAATAAAAAAACTGATAATGCCTTTCCTTCTTAGATAATGTAATGTGTCCTTGCATATCCTTTATTTTTATCTTCTTTTACCTCCTGTAAAATTTCTTGTATAGTCTTTTCTAAGCTCATTATTGGCCCTTCCTACTTTTCCCATACATTCTTCCAGATCCCTTAGAACTGTTTTCTTCTTATACTCAACGCCTATAATTTTAGTTTTTAAATTAATCATAGGTTCTATCTGTTTCATTAAAACAGCATAGTGCTTAAAGTTCCCTGTACTGTCTTTCCCCATAATATTTTTAGCATCCCTCACGTTATCCATGATATTGGTTCTCAGAAATACATCATTCTGCACCTTGTTCATGTCAAGCTGGGTCATACGGTCATAAATATTATCTACATGAGTTTTCAGTAAGTCACTTCGGCGCATCAGTTCCATATAATTTTCTGCTTCCCTGCTAATCCCTTCTCGTTGTATATCGTAGCTTTTAAAAAAGAGGTACAGACAACCAAAGGATACCACAGACAATACAGCAAAAGAAAGAATAAACTTCCAAATGCCCGTTCTGACGTCAGATTTGTTCAATTTTTTTTCCCTGTTCGAAGACATATATTTGCGATTTGTTTGGCCTGTGAAAATATAAAAAAAAATTTTTATGCACAATACGTATTTTCCCCGCCCTGTTTTCGTGAAATCCCTGATTAAATTAATATTAATTTCCACTTTAATAAGTTTTTCATAAATTAGGCCTCTGAATTTTAAATATCATTCGCCAAATCGATATTAAGAATGAGTAAAATATTATCTAATACCGTGCGTTTCTCAATAGCAGACAGTGATTTTTATTTTAAAAAAATAATGATCAAAACCCTAATGGAGAACCCTTTCTATATGCTTCTGAATGACTGTAACAATGGCCACGAGCTTGTTAACAGAATTTACAGAAGACAGGAAGATGTATTTGTTATTGAGCTATTTATGCCGGTATTGAGTGGAATTGAAGCCATTAAGTACATTAGAAAAAACAACACAGAAACTCCTATTGTCACCTATTCGGGGACTTATCAGGAGGATATGGCTGAAATTCTTTCGAAGATCCCTAATATATACTATTGCCAAAAGAAAAGTAATATTATTAAGGATATCATTAAAGGAAGTATAGCTTCTGACGATTTTGATTATGCAGCCTATTCCAAAGAATGGGAGCAGCAACCGTTGGCTGTGCAGGAATACATGGACAGGCAGAAAAAGGGGCAAGAAGAGCTGTCGTCATCAGAAATACAGCTGATGAGATTCTGCTACGAAGGGTTCAGTAATAAAGAAATTGCAGAAAAGCTGAATCTGAGTACAAGAACCATTGATACCTACATCAATAGGCTTACAGAAAAGCTGGGACTGAAGACAAAACTTCACCTTATTCGATTCTGTGTAGAAAATGGATATTATAATTCCAGTTTGTAAAAAGATTTTGAATTTTATTTTTGAATTTCTCATTGGTAAGAAGTACGGAATCCCCTTGTAGTAAATGGTTTGCCAGTTTTTCCTTAAGATTATTCCTTTAAATTTCAACATTGCTGTACATTCATATTATTTTATTATTAAATTATCTCCAATTCACGTTAACATAGTGTATACATTGAAAACTGAGCGATCTGGAGAAAAATATTTTGCCACTAATTTGCTAGTATTCAATTTTTTTAACTAAATTTGCACACCTAAAATTTAAAATTAAAATAAGGAAATGACAAAGGCAGAATTGGTAAACACCATCTCAAATAAGTTGGGAACAGAAAAGAATGAGACACAGAAAGTTGTAGAAGCTTTTATGCAGGAGATCAGAACTTCTATGTATAATGGGGATAACGTTTATCTGAGAGGTTTTGGTTCTTTTATCATTAAAACAAGAGCTGCTAAAACAGGAAGAAATATTTCTAAGAACACTGCAATTGAGATTCCTGCTCATAACATTCCTGCTTTCAAACCTTCAAAATCTTTTGTAGAGAAAGTAAAAACGAAAGTTGCAGTAAAATAAGAACATTAACTGAATATTAACTAGTTACTAAAAAATTAAAATTATGCCAAGCGGAAAGAAAAGAAAAAGACACAAGGTTGCAACACACAAAAGAAAGAAAAGAAGAAGAGCAAACAGACATAAGAAAAAATAATCTCTTCTTATCGAGATTCAAAATATAATAATATAGTTGGTGATTTTAAATTTTTAAAGTTCACCGACTATATTTTTGTTTGCAACTATAAGATTCCGCGGAAAATGGATGGTTTCAAATATTATTTTAATAAAAATATAATGGTTTTCATTCAAAATCCTTATATTTAATAGATGAATTAATCATGAACACCCCCTATTCCCTAAAATCTTAACAATTTTATCTTATAACAAAATGAAGAAAGAACTAATAGTTTCGCATGAAGATGATCTTACAAAGATTGCACTGCTGGAAGACGGAAGACTATGTGAACTTCATGAGCAAGAAGACAAAAGCGATTTTATAGTTGGAGATCTGTTTATAGGAAAAGTAAAAAAGCTGGCACCTAACCTGAATGCAGCATTCGTAAATATTGGATATGACAAGGATGCATTTCTACATTATCAGGATCTGGGACCGCAATATCTTACCTACAGAAAGTTTTTAAGAGATACTATTTCTAAAAAACAAAGCACTTCAAGCTTAAAAAATTTCGAGATACAGCCCGAAATAGATAAAAACGGAACGGTAGAAAAAGTAATAGCAAAGGATGATCTTGTTCTGCTACAGATTACCAAAGAGCCTATTTCTACAAAAGGACCCAGAATTTCTACCCAAATTTCACTTACAGGCCGTTTTTTGGTTTTAATTCCATTCGACAATAAGGTTTCCATTTCCAAAAAAATCAGAAGTTCTGAGGAAAAAGAAAGACTGAGAACTCTTATAGACAGTATCAAGCCTGAAGGTTTTGGAGTTATCATAAGAACTGTAGCCGAAGGAAAAAAGGTTGCTGACCTACATAATGATATGAATCAGCTGATTCAAAAATGGGAAAGCACTTTTAAAAATATCCAGAGAAACAAAGTTCCGTCCAAAGTTTTAAGCGAAGAAGACAAAGCTTCAGCTATTTTAAGGGACAATTTTAATCAGGATTTTGTGAATATCATTTGCGATGATGAGCAGATGGTACATGAAATGACCAATTACGTTGAAGTAATTGCTCCTGAAAAGAAAAATATTGTCCAGTTTTATGATTCTCATATTCCACTCCTGGAATATTACAATGTTGAAAAACAACTTAAACAAAGCTTCGGAAAACACGTAAACATTCCAAGCTCAAAAGGCGCTTATCTTGTTATTGAACACACAGAAGCACTTCACGTCGTTGACGTCAACTCCGGAAATAACATTACCACCGGAACTGCTGTTAATAAAGAACACGCCCTAAAGGTGAATAAAATGGCAGCCACTGAGATTGCCAGACAGCTTCGCCTCCGCGATATGGGAGGCATCATTGTGATTGACTTCATCGACATGATCAATTCCGATCACAGAAGAGATCTTTATGAACATCTAAAAGAGGAAATGAAGCGTGACAAAGCACGTCACAAAATTCTTCCTCCAAGTAAATTCGGTCTGATCCAGATTACCAGACAAAGAAACCGTCCGGAAAAACAGATCGAAACCAAAGAAGAAAACCCGAACAAAGATGGAGAAATTGTAGCTCCAATTGTTATCGTGGAAAGAATGGGTGAAACCTTAAGAAATATTCTGCAGAAAGAAAAAGGAAAAATTTATCTGCATGTACACCCATTTGTAGAAGCCTATTTAACGAAAGGCATCAAAAGTATCCAAATGAAATGGTTTATCAAATACAAAAAATGGGTAACCATTGTTCCAAGGGATTCTTTTAAATATTTAGAATACAAAATCTACAATGCAAAAAAAGAAGAATTAATAGAATTCTCTAATTAAGACAAAATTCAAACCTCTAGTTTTACTGGAGGTTTTTTTATTATATTTGCAAAAAAGTGCTGAGAAAAATTAAAATTATTATCGGCTTTTTTTAAAACACATTTTAGAAACTCAAATAAATGAAAAAAATTTTATTACTGGCTATTCTGGTGATCCAGAATATCTCTGCTCAGATTATTTCGAAGGATCCAACTTTTGCTATCAATGGAATAGCTACAATGCCAGGAAACCTTACCTGGTCTATGGCTCAAGATTCTAACAATCAAATTTATTTTACACATAATGTGAATACTGGCAATGGAATCAATGTCACTGAATCTTATGTAACAAAACTTACAGCCAACGGAACTCTAGATCAAACTTTCGGGAACAGCGGTAAACTTCAATTACCTAATAACAGCTACCTGAATGAAGTTAAAGTACAATCAGATGGAAAATTGGTCGTTTTCGGCTTTACGAATACAGAAGCAGCCGCAATATCCAGAATACTTCCTAATGGGCAATTAGACAATTCTTTTGCAACAAACGGTACTGTTATTATACCGTCCCTTATTACTGATCAAGAGTATGCTTCCTATGGAATTATTTTGCAGAATGACAAAATACTTGTTCATGCTATCAGATACATTCAAAACATTCAGCACAACCACATAATTCTCAGACTTAACGCCAATGGAAGTTTGGATAATACTTTCGGAAACAATGGCTATGTAACCACGCAAGGAAGTCCTGCAGGCAGAACATTTGTACGTATGGACAACCAATCTAATATTATCTGTTTCAATAGTAACGGCGGTTTTATTCAAAAATTTAATTCAAATGGGCAACCAATAACTAGCTTTGGGAATAATGGCACTGCACCCTTGTTAGATGCTAACGGATATGGATATGGCAATACTAGTGCTGTATTTGTAGATAGCAATAATAAAATTCTTTTCTCCCTAGGTTCAGATGATAAACTTTTAAGAATAAACCCGGACGGAAGTCTTGATAATACATTTAACTACAATGTAAATACAAATTCCGGACTGAATGGAGGCGCATGGATTCAAAGTATTACAGAAGAAGAGGGATCTTATTATATTGGAGGAGCAGGCAATTCAAGTAATTTAATTTCAAAACTTACTCAAAATGGTTCAGTGGAACCTATTTTTAACAATTATCTACAAACAGATTCTGATGTGGAGGAAATGATTGTTAATAATGGCAATATCATTATAAGAGGAAACGGACATATTGTAAAGTATCTGCTTACCAATGCTACCTTGTCAACAACTGATATTACAAAGATCAATAATGATATTTCCTTTGAAAACCCTATGAAGCAAGCCTTGGTTTATCAATCAAAGGAAAAAGTAAACAAAATTGAAATTTATTCTCTTGACGGAAAGATTTTAAAAACCTTAAAAGGCAGCAACATTTCTGTTTCTGATTTACCTAAAGGTGTTTATATGGCTAAAGTCACCTTTGAAAAAGGAAATAGCACAGCAAAAAAACTTATCAAGGACTAATAAACTTGATATTTGATTTTTTTTAAGTATTTGCTAATTTTAGCAGATACTTTTTTTTTATTAAAATGAGCAAAGAGCACCATTACAAAACTACGATTCAGTGGACAGGAAATAAGGGAACCGGAACCAGCGGCTACAGAGATTATGAAAGGAGCCATATTATCTCTGTAGATCATAAAATTAACATTGAAGGTTCATCTGACCCATCATTCCGGGGAGATCAAACAAAGCATAATCCTGAAGAAATTTTTATTTCCTCGCTTTCCTCATGTCATATGCTTTGGTATCTTCATTTTTGTTCCGAAGCAGGCGTTATTGTTACAGACTATATGGATGAGGCTACCGGTATCATGGCAGAAACACCCAATGGAAGTGGGCATTTTACTGAAGTTACCTTACATCCTAAAATTACGGTGGCGGATAGATCAATGATAGAAAAAGCAGAACAGCTGCATCATAAAGCTAATGAATTTTGTTTTATTGCCAACTCAGTTAATTTTCCGGTAAAACATATCCCTGTCGTGTTAGTTAAATAATTTAATTGATCAAAACAACAACACTTAAATACCGACAGAATAAGAAATTTTGACACAATAACTCTAAATTATCACATCAAAACTCAACAAAAAGAGAATTATATTAATGAATAATCAATAAAAATAACAATTTACCATCAATATATATATTAAAAAATGAAAATATATGTCAATTTTGTTTAAAATATGAAGTTTTTTTTATATTTTTATATAAATAAAACTAACCATGATGAAACCAAGACTAACCATTTTTGACGAGCCTATGTTGTACACTGAAGGCCTGTCGAAATTGCTGACCCAAAGCAAAATCTTCAACTCAATTCATATCTGTAATTCATTAGAAACTCTTTCAAAGCATTTAAAGGATGAACCTCCTGAGATTCTTGTGATGAGCTCAAACATGTTAATGCTTACAGAACTTTACAAATCTGTAGAAAATATAACCTCCGAAAATCATACTATCAAAATAATTATTATTGGAAATTGCTATGATGTAATTGATATTCGTAAGCTTTTCAACAAAGGCATAAAAAGTTATCTTGATAAAAACTGCAAGTATGATGAGTTTTTAAAATCTATTAATGCCTTACTTCTCAACGAAATTTATATCTGTGATCATGCCAAGGAAAGAATGATCAACTTTATTAGCAACGAACATGAAAAAAGAAGTATTCACATAAGAGATCCCCTCACCCGCCGTGAAATGGAAATTCTTAAACTTATCTGTGACGGCTTCAGCAGTAAAGATATCTCTGAAAAATTATTTATAAGCATCAATACGGTAGAAACACACCGAAAAAAAATTCTTTTGAAACTCAACGTCAAAAACACGGTAGGAGTCGTAAAATATGCTATTGAGAACCATATTATCGACTAATCTAAAACCAAGAAAAATTCCAGATCTTACGGTCTGGAATTTTTATTTGCCTATTTCCCAAATTCCTATTAATAACAAGCCAGGCAAAACTGATTATTAATTCTTACAGATATGATAGATAATAAAGAATAAGATTTCGGATAGGAATAAGAGTAAAACTTTAATCATGAATTATATTCTACATTCCGAAATCTTATTCTTTTTAACTTGCATTTCGCAGTACAAACCACGAATTAATTCTTGGTATTAATCTATCTCATTATTCGTAATCCGGCATCTCTCCGTTACTGAAAAGTGCAGAACGCGTAAGATCCGTCATACTACTACTCAGGTTAACTACCATTACATTTCTTTGAGAAATATTATCATTGGAAGTATTCATAAAGATCACCTGTGCATTATTTGGCGAGAACCTTGGATCAAGATCATTTGTTCCCATTGCTTTTTCGCTTTCCGCAGAAATGTCATAAAGGGCATCAGTGCTTAGATTATAGATAAAAATATGGGAATCCAGCTGACGGTAATTTCCGCTTCCGTCCTGATATCCGGATATATCACGGGTAAACAGGAGAAGTTGTCCGTCTACAGAGAAATTAAGGCCTCCGCTGGCTCCCAATGATCCGGACAGTACCGTTTTAAGGACATTTCCTGTAATATCTATCACGTATACCTTTGTGTTATAGCCATTATAGTCATTCGTCTTCAAGGCGATTTTACTTCCGTCATAACTCCAGTCACACTCGGAGATCAAACTTCCGTCAGGCGTGGTGTACACCAATGTAAGGCCACTGCCGTCTTTATTAATCCTATACAGTTTATTAAAGTTTGAATAAATAATTTCTTTACCGTTGGTACTCCAGGCAAAATCCATTTCAAAATTATTGAATCCGGCGACCGGAACGGTTGTTACTTTAAAAGGATTGGAACCGTCTGGATTGGCAGTGTAAATATGTGTACTTCCACCTTCTGTTCGGAGAAATGCTATAAGGCCGGCATTGTTATTTTTCCTTGGCCTCCAGCTGTTGTACGATGAATCAGTAAACTGAAAATGATTTCCTGCATCATCGCTGGATATTATTACAAAATTACCGTTTTGTTTTTGTACATAATGATACCTGTTGGCAGGAACCGTATTGGTAGTAAATTTACTGATTAAACTTAAAACTGGCTGGTGAATGCCGTCCGAAACAGACACCTGCCAGAAGTAACTTACACCAAACTTCAAATTTGAAAGCGTATAATGATTAGCTGTCAAATCATTAACCTGAATCACGTTAGTGTCAAGATTATTTTTAATTGTCAAACTGTACTTTAAAACATCTGCTGTATCCGGATCTGTTGCACTCCAGGTCAGCTCAACGCTTAACGGTTGATTTACCGCATTATCTATCGGACTTAGCAGTTGCGGTGTTGTGGGTGGAGAGTTCAGAGATTCATCATCATCCATCTCAAATACCACCGTCACTGTCTGATTTTGATTCTGCATATTAACAGACTGAAAGCTTGTAATATATCCTGAAAGTTCTGCTTTTACGGAGTAATTCCCTACCGGCATAGCTGCGATTTCAAAAGAGCCGTCGGTACCACTGAAAACCGTCTGTGTGGTAGGATTTGTAAAGATTTTCACATTGGCAAGCGGCGTATTACTGCCTCTTTTCACTACTTTCCCTTTTAATATTCCTGTTTGAGCCTGTTCTACAAGGTCTTCACTACATGAAAACAGACAAAAGGCTAGGATGAATATACTGAGTATTTTTATTAAAGTTTTCATAATTGGTGTTTTTATTTGTTTCCAAGGTAAAAATTGATTCCCAAAGCAAAGCGTAGGGCCTGATCTTTTCTTTTTCCGCTTACAAGACCTTCCCAATCGTCCTTGAAGCCAAGGTCATATTGTGCTGAAGCTCTCAGAGAAACATTAGGACTAAACATATATTCAAGTCCTCCTCCAAACTGTCCTTTGTATTGAGGTTTGTATTTAGAATACAAGGCCCCTACTCCTCCATAAATGTATGGACTAAATCTGTACTTGGGAAAAAGCAGATACTCCAGATTTACTTCCGGACCGAAGTAGTTTCTTTTTACAATATTTTCATTTTCCAACGTAAAATAATTGCCACTAATTTCTACATTGAAATTGGGATTGAGAAAGTATTTAACCCCTGCTTTTCCTCCTATATTCATCTTAGGATTTACATAGTCATCTTTTACTTTCTGTGCCTCTACGTTGGCAAATACGGATACTTTTTGTCTGTAATTATTCGGAAATCTATTTCCAATTACTCTTCCGTCATTATGCTCTTGTTCTCTATTATATTCATTAATCAGAGCCTGATAACTTCTGTCTTCAATGGCTTTTCCCCATATCTTATCCTGAATTCCCTCTATAATAAGAGATTTCACTGCTTTTTCAATAGCTTCAGTTACGGCGAGTTGAACTGGTTCATTTTGGGTAAATCCCACTTCACCTTCCAGGAGTCTTTCCGTATCTACATATCGGAAAACGCTGCCGTTCACGCTGGTTGAAAGAATGGTTTTGGAAGTATAAACAGTTTTAAGGATTTCTCCGTTAAGTGTGGAGACAGCACGCAGATAAATGGTAATTCTATCCTGACGATATTGTGTGGAAGCACCAATTCCGAAGTATCTGGCACCGAGGCCTCCCGTTAAGATATTACTGTCATAGGAAATAACTCCACCTTCCAGAAGAATTCCGGCATATAGAAGTGGTGGAAGTGCCTGGCTGCTTTTATCTGCATCCTTGATGTATTCCTGACGTGTGGATCTGATGATTTGTCTTTCATTGAGTAGATTTGCGATGTTTTCCCTTTCAATCGGGATAAACCATCGGCTATCTTCCAGTGCCTTGATGAGTATAGTAGTGGTTCCTTGTGGCACTGCGGTACTCCAGTTGTTTCCGTTTTCCGATGGTTTATACTGGCCTGTCTGGTCTCTGAATTTGTAGACTCCTATTACTACTTTTTCTTTTGGTAAAGGAAGATTCTTTAATTCTTGTGTAGAAGAGGTTACCTCTCCCATCGTTGGCTTTTCGGGATCTGAGGGTAAGCCAAAGATAGAACTACAAGCCTGCAAAATACATAGCAGAAAACTACAGAAAAAAATTCTGGTGTAAATGTAAGTTCTCATGGTAAGTTTGGTTTTTAAGTTTATTTTTTATTTTGGAATTACGATCTCGGACTGATCGCCTGTACTGGTATCCAAAATATTGATCAAAAGTCCCTGATTCGTGTTGGTAATCTGTAGGTAAAGTGATCCGAAGAGGTAGTTACCGGGTTTTATACTTCCGTCTCCGAACTGATCTTCAAACAGTTTTCTTGAAAGCTCACTGAGGATCTGTCTGTTGAGACTTTGGGTGAAGCTGTCAAGAGAATTTACACGATCAAGTAATTTACTATAATCGGTTTTTTCATCAAATGGATTTTGTGCGTTTGCAGAGCTTAATAGCCACTGGTAGTTAAAAGTATCTCCTCCGAATGCCGGATTTACGGGTTTATAAACGAGCTGTTGAGATTTTCCGTAGAAAATACCCGCAATAAAGATTAAAATAATGATTAATGTTTTCATGGCGGACGTTTTTAGTAGATAAATTCATTTTTAATAAGGTTTTTCTTTGCGTTAAATTCTTTGATATATTTTAAGCTGAAAGCCAGTTGTTCCTTTAGGTAATCCTCTCCCGGATTGCTCATGAAACTGTAGATCACTTTATCATCAATCTGGATATTGATCTGGCCGCTTGTTCCACGGAGGGGAAGTTCAGAAATAGTAACGGCGTTGCTGCTTTTATCCGGAAGCTGGCTGTATTGCATATAAAACATATCATAAAAGTCTTTTCCAACCTTAGTTTTGGTTTCATCAATGGTAAGGCCTTTCAACTCATAAACAGCATCATCTTCTATTTTAGCTATTTTCTTTTTAAAAAGATCACTGTTGAGTTCCAGGCTATCCTTAGCCACTAATGTTCGGGTTTCTTCATCTCTGATGTACAGAAAAGCTTTCAGAGCATCTTTAGAATCAAGGTTTACACTGAACTCAGACAAAACCTTTACCTCATTGGGATTTACGGAAAATTTACCACTTTGCTGATTGTTGGAAAGATTTCCTCCGTTTCCTTTTTTTATGGATACCAAAAGATAATTCAGTTCTTTGTAGACAGCAGTATTATTCATTACAACCGCTTTGAGCTTAATCTGATTTTCCAGAAAGCTGCTCTGGATTTTAGCGGTTACTTTTTTATCCTCCTGCCCATAAGCCAATACAGACAGGACGATAAAAAAAGTGCTCAGACTCAGGGAATATAAAAGTTTCATCACCTGTGTTTTAATAATTTCTCATGAAAACTGTTTTATTGTCTCCCTTTACATTGATCTGAATTCCATCAGAGATACTGTTGCTTCCCGTAATATCAATAATATTATTACTTCCTTGAGCAGTAATGGCAGTTTGGGTTTCTTTATCTGTAAATGAATTGATAAAAAAAAGAGCATTGTAGTCCCCCAACTGTTTTACAGTAATACTAGTTCTTGCATTAAGAGAAAGCTCGGCATTGTTATTATTCCCCACCTGAATGATATCGGAATAATAGGAGCTCTGATCAATAGTCTGTCTGGATATAAGATTGAAGACTGTATTACTATTCACCTTATCCCAGTCGATTTCCTGAGCATGCAATGGCAATAACACAATTAGAGCTAGAGCGCTCCATCTTAAGTTAAACATGGCATTTTATTTTAATTAAAGGTACATTAATAGAGAATTGAAAAAAACACGCCCAGTAGGTACTGATGTAAAATCACTGTTTACGGGGATATTTTTAGTAGTAAGCCAAAAAAGGAGAAACCACCCTGTAGTTCCTCCTTATTTTTAAAGATTTACAGTATAAAAAGGGCTTAATTGGACTGATTCACGATCATTGAGTTTCCGTTACCTACCTGAGTTCCTAGATGGAAATGTGAATCACCAGTTTGAGTGATCCAGCTAAAGTTACCATTACCCATCTGTAAGTCAATAGCTGTATTGGAATCTCCTAATTGAAATTGGTATAATTGGTTAGCGTTACCAACCTGTACTCCTACGGCAGTGTTATCATCTCCAACCTGAACAGCAGCGGCAACGTTATTGCTACCAAATTGAGTATGGTTTGCAACGTTATCATTACCATCTTGATATTGAACAAGGAAGTTGTTAGATCCCACTTGAAGTCCATCTGCTTCATTTCTTCTTCCTAACTGAACTTGGAAAGCAGAGTTACCGGTTCCTAACTGGATTGCGGAAGCATCATTTCTTCTTCCATCCTGATACTGAACTACAGCGTTACCTACACCCACCTGAATTGAAGATGCATTATTTCTTCTTCCAATCTGAGTTTGAGTTGTAGAGTTAAGAACCCCAAACTGCCAAGTTGAAGCAGAGTTTCTGTTTCCCAGTTGGCTTACATTATTTGAGTTTGCAATACCAATCTGATCAACATCTATCGAGTTTCTGTTTCCGGTACTTACTGCAGTATTCATATTTAAGATACCTACCTGATCAATATCTGCAGTATTACGATTCCCTGTTTGTGTTAAGGAATTAATGTTCAAAAGACCTGTTTGGTCTACAGTAGCTGTATTCAAGTTTCCAGTTTGAGTAGTTACGTCAATATTAAATTGAGCGAAGCTGAAACTCATGGCGATTAGTGTAAACACACCTGCAAGTAAATTTTTCATTTTATTAAAAATTAATTGGTTAATAGTATGACAAAGGTATACTCTGCTTCAATGTGAAAAACCACCATCAAAGTGTAAATTCTAAAAATCACCATATACAGTTCTTAAAGTCACCATTTATGGTTTTTAGGAAGTCATGGGTTCCAGTTACGTAAAAATACGGTATTGATTGCAGGGATGGGGACATGAACAGAGAATCGTCAATTCATTTTTAATCTTCCCATTCTATTCATTACATTGGTTAATTAATGTTAAGGCTCTTACTTCTTCAAGAATATATTGTTAAATTTGAGCTATGGAAAATTTTGGAAAAGATTTATTAAGAAAAATAAAAAGTGTAGAACTTCCTGGTGAACACGCCCATGGAGTATTCTCACCTCCCTCACGTCCCGTTTTCACCTATGACGAAGTACTGGCAAAAAATCCCAAGTTTGCAGCAGTTAACATTGTATTGTATTTAAGAGACAACGAATGGTATTTTCCACTGATCCAAAGAACGATTAATGAACACGACAGACATAGCGGGCAGATCTCCTTACCAGGCGGAAAGCGCGAGGAAATGGATAGGGATTTTGCTGAAACAGCTGTTCGGGAAACCTCTGAAGAAATCGGGATAGACAAGCATTATGTAAGGATTATAAGAGAAATGTCACCTATCTATGTTCCACCAAGCAATTTTTACGTGTATCCTTATATTTCATATACTAAAAAGAATCCCGAATTTATTCTTCAGCAGAGCGAAGCCGTGGAATCTATCGAGTTCCCTATCACGTCTTTCCTAAATCTGTCAGATACTCCTGAAATTATGGCGCTTCCGAGTGCGGGAGGACATGAAGTTCCTGTAATCAATTTCAACGGATATATTATCTGGGGTGCTACAGCAATGATATTAAGTGAATTCAGCCAGTTGCTGAAAAAAATGTAACTTTGCACAACCGTGTTTAATTGAGAAATGGCGAAGAAAAATATTTTCACCGATGCATTCGGAACACCTTATTTTTTGAAAAGGTTTATTATTTTTATTTTAGGAGTTGTATCATACAGAAGATTCAACGGCTTTAATAAGTTAAAAATAACCGGTACAGAACACCTTGTGGATCTTCCGGACTCTAATGTACTGTTTGTATCTAACCATCAAACTTATTTTGCAGATGTAGCAGCCATGTATCATGCTTTCTGTGCCGTAAATAACGGATATTTGAATACAATCAAAAATCCAATCTACCTGTTGAATCCCAAAATCGATTTTTACTATGTAGCGGCTGAAGAAACCATGAATAAAGGTATTCTTCCTAAAATTTTCAAAATAGCAGGTGCCGTTACCGTAAAAAGAACTTGGAGAGCTGAGGGAAAAAATGTCAACAGAATGGTAGACATGAGTGAGGTAGACAATATCATGAAGGCACTGGACAATGGCTGGGTAGCCACTTTCCCACAAGGGACAACATCTGCCTTTGCACAGGGACGAAGAGGTACTGCCAAATTGGTGAAAAACCAGCGCCCTATAGTTATTCCGATTAAGATTAACGGTTTCAGAAGAGCATTTGATAAAAAAGGACTCCGCGTAAAGGTAACCGGTGTAAAACCTACGATGGAATTCAAGGCTCCTCTGGATATTGATTACGATAATGAAAAAGCACCGGAAATTCTATTGAAGATCATGACTGCCATTGAGCAGACTGAAGACTTCAACCTACTACACAATTATGATGAAGAACTTAAAGCTAAAAAATTAGAACAAAAGGACTCAAATAATTAAAATTATGAACAGAATAATTGGAATCTTATTCGCCATCATAGTACTCGTTTCATGTAATAGCCAAAAGGTATATTCAGATTTTGACATCAGCTATTCTAAGAGCGGAGGTTATGCTCCGGTATATGAAAATTTGCTTATCAAAGGGAATAACGTTCATTATTCTTTTGAAGGCCAGGGAAAAAAGCATAAAGAAGACTTTAAAATCTCTAATGAGGATTTGAAGAAACTGGATCAGGTTCTTTCCCAAAATAACTTCAGAAGAATACAGGAAGACCGTAAAAAACTTTACGATAATGTTTCAACTTCTATTAATGTGAAGAAAGGTCCGAATGAAGGCAGTAAAACAGATGCCAGCATGATTATTCCAAACTATCAGACAAACTGGAACAACATTCTTGAGGCTTTCCAGCAGATCATTAATACTAATGTTAAAAAACAGTAATTACAATTGAAAACCCACTTCATTGCCATTGGCGGGAGCGCCATGCACAATCTTGCCATTGCTTTAAAAGATAAAGGATATCAGGTTACAGGTTCAGATGATGCTATTTTTGAACCCTCAAGATCCAGACTGGAAAGAAAGGGAATCCTTCCCCAGGAAATGGGCTGGTTCCCCGAAAAGATCACGTCAGATATTGATGCTGTCATCCTTGGAATGCATGCTCACCAGGACAACCCTGAGTTGGCAAGAGCAAAGGAACTGGGGTTAAAGATATACTCCTATCCTGAATTCCTGTACGAGCAGTCAAAGAACAAAACCAGAGTTGTTATTGCAGGTTCACATGGTAAAACTACCATTACCTCAATGATTCTTCATGTTCTAAACTTCCACCAGAAAGACGTAGATTTTATGGTAGGAGCGCAATTGGAAGGCTTTGATTGTATGGTAAAACTAACGCAGGATAATGATTTCATGGTACTGGAAGGTGATGAATACCTTTCTTCTCCTATTGATCTGCGTTCTAAGTTCTTACTATATCAACCGAATATTGCTTTAATGAGTGGTATCGCATGGGATCATATCAATGTTTTCAAAACATTTGATGATTATATTGAACAGTTCAGAAAATTTGTAGCCAGCATTACTGCAGGAGGTGTTTTGGTATATAACGAAGAAGATCCGGAAGTGGTAAAGGTGGTGGAAAATGCTGAAAATTACTTCAGAAAAATCCCTTATAAAACACCTGAATATGAGATCAATAATGGAAAAGTATATTTAAAGACTGAAATGGGAGATGTTCCACTTTCTGTTTTTGGAGCACACAACCTATTGAATCTTGAAGGAGCAAGACATATCTGCCGACAACTGGGAATTATGGATGAGGATTTCTATGAAGCAATCATGAGCTTTAAAGGAGCTTCCAAGCGTCTTGAAAAGGTTGAAAGAGAAGATAAAGGAACGCTTTATAAAGACTTTGCCCATGCACCAAGTAAAGTAAAGGCTGCAGTAAAAGCATTCAAGGAACAATTTAAGAACGAAAAGAAATATGGTTTCCTTGAACTTCATACATATTCAAGCTTAAATCCTGCCTTTTTGGAGCAATATGACCATGCAATGGATGGTTTAGAGGAAGCTATCGTATTCTATTCTGAGGATGCCTTAAAAATTAAAAGAATGGAGCCAATTTCCCCGGAATTCATTAAGGAAAAATTCAAGAATGAAAATCTAAGAGTTTTCACTAATGCTGAAGATCTTCATGCCTATTGGAATACGTTAGATAAAACGAATGGAGTTTATCTGATGATGAGCTCAGGAAATTTTGGCGGACTGGATCTTACGAAATAAATTAACTTGAAAATTTGATAATGAGAGCTTTCATTTCAAATTTCTATATACAAACAAAATTCCTTTCACTAGCTGAAAGGAATTTTTATTTTATCTAATACTTACAAAATAGGTTTGAAAGATGCTCAGCTTCACACTGATTTCATCTCGCTCTCCTCTGATTGTTGTATGAGTTTTCTCAGAATCTCCTCTGTGGATAATTCACTGTAGTCATGAATAGACTGTCCCATCCAAAGCCCTACAAAATCTATATTTTGCTGATCTTTAGCCGCCTTACGTAATCCATTCGTTAACTTATTCTGATAAGGATAGGGTAAAATATATTCTGTATTTTCAACAACCTCGATGTACTTATTTCTAACCCCTCTGGCATATCGTCCTGAAAAGCTTTTCGTTAAAATAATTTCCTCTTCTTTAACCTTTTTGAGTCTCTCTTTTTCAAAAGGCTGTAAAGAACTCTCCTTGGATGCCAACAAAAGATTTCCCACCTGAAAACCCTTTGCACCCAAATCTTTTACCGCCCGTAAAGTTTTTGCATTATAAATTCCACCGGCATAGATTAACGGGACATTGACATGATCATAAACCTGCGACAATAAAGACAGACCTCCAATCTGCAAAACATGGTCAGGATCAAACGCCCCGCGGTGTCCTCCGGCTTCTGTTCCCTGTACACAAATGATATCAATTCCTGATTTTTCTAAAATTAAAGCCTCTTTTACTGAAGTACAGGTACCAATAAGCACTACTCCATTTTCTTTTAGCTTTTGAATACTTTCATCATCAAGATTTCCAAATGTAAAGCTCAGAATTTTACAACCTTCTTCAATTATTGCCTCTACCTGCTCATGATAACTTCTTATCCTGATGTTTTCAAGATCGGGAAGACTGACTTCAATATTATTTTCCTTAGCCAATTGCTCGAGAAATTGCTTAGTCTTTACAAATTGATCTTTTAAAGTATGAGTTATCTCGGGAATCTGATGTACAAAAATATTGGCTGCAAACGGCTTATCCGTAAGAGTTTTTGTTTCCCTGATCAGCTTAATGGATTCATCTGCTGAGAGATCACCCAAAGCCAGTGATCCTAAACAGTTTGCATTTGATGCAGCGGCCGCCATTTGTGGAGTACTCACACCAAACATCGGAGCCTGAACTAAAGGATATTCTATTCCTAATTTTTTACTGATTGTATCCGGCCAAAACATAAGAATAATTTTAATCAAAAAGGTACGAAAAATATGAATCGTTCATTATCAATAGGATATGATATTGCTCACTCCTATTTCACTTATTTTAACCAAGCTTGATATTTCTCTTCTACCCAAGCTTTCATATATTCATTAAATTCAAATAACAATAACTCTGTTTCTGTTTCAAAGCACCCCAAAGGTAAACCGTCTCTAATACTAATTTCCAATCCCTGATCTAAATTAATAAGAAACCGTTGGGAACCAAAATCTGAAATATCAAAAGTAATATAATTATAATTCTGTTTTAACCCTTTAACATCCAAGTCTATAAGCTTTTCAAAATAGTCAAATATCTTTCCGGATAATTCACCTCTTTCCTGAAAAAAATTTGAATTGTTTTTTGTTATTTTCTCATGCTCAAAAGCGCTCATCTGAAAAATGAAGTTAAAATCATGATCAATTAATAATTCAGCAGCTAAAAGTCTTTCACAAAAACCATCATACTTGGAATACGAAAAAATATAGTCACTGTTTAAAGTGACCCTATTTTTATCTTCATCGAATCTTTTAGTATAAATCCACATTGAATTACTAAATATCTGCTACAGCATTCAGCATCTTCTGCTCCCATTCAGGATCCTTAGGATCAAAGAACAATCTTTTCCCTGTATCTAAAGAACGAACAACATTCATTTCATCTGCTGTCAGTTCAAAATCAAATACATTAAAGTTTTCTTCAATTCTGGATGGAGTTACAGATTTCGGAATTACCACAAAACCTTCCTGCAAATGCCATCTCAAGATCACCTGAGCTACTGTTTTATTATATTTTTCAGCAATGGCTTTTAGTTCGGCATTGCTTAAAAGATTAGCATTTCCGTTTCCAAGCGGGCTCCACGGTTGAGTAATAATATTATTTTCTCTGTCGTATACTTGTAATTCTTTTTGCTGGAATACCGGATGCAGTTCAATCTGGTTGATTACCGGTAAGACTGTTGAATTAGCTTTTAATTCCTCTAACTTTTCAACAGTGAAATTACATACCCCAATTGCCTTAATTTTTCCCTCTTTGTACAAATCTTCCAAAGCTTTCCATGTTCCCAGGAAATCTCCGTAAGGCCAATGAATAAGATACATATCAAGATAATCCATCTGCAATCTGTTCAATGTTCTCTGGAATGCACTCTTTGCTTTTTCATAGCCATGATCCTGAACCCAAACCTTAGAAGTAATGAATAATTCGTCTCTATCTATACCACTATTCTTTACGGCAGTTCCAACAGCTGTTTCATTCTGATAGATGGCAGCAGTATCAATCATTCTGTATCCGGTTTGAATGGCTTTAATGACTGCATTTTCACATTCTTTCAGGTCTTCCATCTGCCAAACTCCAAAGCCTAAAGCAGGAATATCAACTCCATTATTTAAAGTTACTACAGGTTGTCCTGTATAGGTTTTCTTTTGCATAAATCTTTATTTTAATTATTAATATAAAGTGATTACACAAATTTGCTACAAAAAATCGAAAATACGACTTACCAATTTTACTGTTTTTTGTTAAAAAATGTTATTTAATAGGCTTTTAAAATACTGTTGGAAAACGCAAAGGCGCTACTTTTTCCCTCTAGATATGCTGATAAGGCGCAAGGATTTTATTTCTGATAAAATTGAACACTGCTAATTCCTATTGGGATAATTAAAAAAAGTACAATTCTAACTTAAAGTCTTCGATTTTATTGCGCCTTAAAAAGTAACTTATTAATTTTCCCTTTGCGTCTTCGCGTTTTAAACAATTCACACTCATAAGCTCTCAAGAGACTGTTGGAAAACACAAAGACGCTATAGTTTTCCTTTGTATACGTTTATAAGGCACAAGGATTTTATCTTTGATAAAATTGAATTCTGCTAATTCCTATTAGGATAATTAAAAAAAGTACAACTCTAGCTTAAAATCTTCGATTTTATTGCGCCTTAAAAACAATATTCTATTAATTTTCCCTTTGCGTCTTCGCGTTTTAAACAATTCACACTCATAAGCTCTCAAGAGACTGTTGGAAAACGCAAAGACGCTATAGTTTTCCTTTGTATACGTTTATAAGGCGCAAGGATTTTATTTCTGATAAAATAGAATTCTGCTAATTCCTATTGGGATAATTAAAAAAAGTACAATTCTAGCTTAAAATCTTCGATTTTATTGTGCCTTAAAACAACATTCTATTAATTCTCTTAGCGCCATTACGTTTTAAACAATTTACACTCAAATGAACCGATACAAAACATGTTTCTAATACCCGACTAATAATCTCTATTTTCCTATTTTTGTATAAATTTCAAATCATGTCACACCCAATCAGACTCGCTAATGCAGAAGATTATCCAAGAATTATGGAAATTTGGGAATCTGCTGTAAAGGCAACACACGATTTTCTTGCTGAAGAAGACTTTAATTATTTCAAGGAAGCTATTCCAAGAGATTACCTGCCAAATCTGGAGGTTTATTTGATTACTGAAAATGATGACGCCAAAGGATTTGCCTCTGTGGTCGACGGAAATCTGGAAATGCTTTTCATTCACAACGATACCCGTGGAAAAGGCTATGGAAAAGAACTTTATCAGTTTATGAAAGAGAAGACCGGTCTTACCAAAGTAGATGTTAATGAACAAAATCCACAGGCCATTGGGTTTTATGAAAAAATGGGATTCAAAAAGGTAGGAAGGTCTGAGAAAGATGGTTCAGGGAAAGACTATCCACTTATTCATATGAGTCTGTAAATGGAACAACTTACATTTAATAAAATCGCCAAGGATTCGGAAATTCCTTATGAATTACTATTGTTAGCTGATGAAACCACTGAAGCCATTGATCAATACATTTTCAGTTCCGATATCTATCTTTTACATGACGGAACTGAAAATATTGCCGTCATGGTATTGCATAAAAATAATGATGCTGAGCTGGAACTTAAAAACATTGCCGTTATTGAAAGCTATAGAAGTAAAGGAATTGGAAGCATTTTAATCAATAAGGCTAAGGAAATTGCCCATGAAAACAAGTATAAACTCCTTACGGTGGGAACTTCAGATACCGGCTTCCAACAGATCAGGTTTTATGAAAAAAATGGCTTCGTAAAGACCGGAATACGCAAAGATTTTTTCATAGAAAACTATCCCGCACCTATTTATGAAAACGGATTACAGATGCGGGATATGGTTTTACTTACCCATTACCTTTCGGAATAGGTGTTTAATATGATCTATTTCTGATTGATAATTGGTTTTTTTTCTACAACCGAAATACAGGGTATTTTCAAGTTTTTTCTTACCCTCCCAAATCAGCTTTACATTTCCATTTTCTATTTCATTCTTGCATAAAAAATCAGGAACAACAGCCAGTCCGGCTCCCCCTTTCAGACAACGGATGATAGAATTTAAATTCGGGACAATATAATTCGGACGAAAATTAGGTTTATGGCCAAAATTTAGGGTCCAAAACTGAAAAAGATGTTCCATATCTCCGGTGGTTCCATACCATTTTTCATTCTTCAGCCATTCTTCGATCTGCTCTGCATCCCTTGTTTTTAAAACTTTATTGAAACTATTGGTATCAACATCCTTCCCTCCTACCAGAATGATTTGTTCGGAAGAAAATGCCTCGTGTTCTATATTCGGTGACGATCCTTTTTTCGGGGTGATGATAAGATCAAGAATTCCTTTATCCAGTTGATCCAGCATCTCAGGATATTCTCCAAAACTGATAATCAGGTTAAAAGGTAAAGTAGAAACATACTGTTCCAAAGTCGTCTGAAAAGTTTCAAAACACATCCCCACACTAATGGTTGGCGTATGTTTTTCTGTAGATTTCTGAAAATTTTTCTCTACATCTTCCAGTTTGGTAATAGGCTCAGCAACTGCATTGAACAATACCTTTCCTCTTTCTGTGGGAATCATCTTCCGGCCAGTTCTATCAAACAGTTTATATCCTACATATGATTCCAGAGAACTTAAATGCAGGCTTACTCCGGGCTGCGAGATAAACAATGAATCTGCTGCCCCCGTCAATGTTCCAGTTTTATATATGGCTTTAAAAGTACGATACCATTCTAAATTGACCATTATTTAAATTATTAATATTCTGATACAAAATTACAAAATAATTATAATACTGATCGATAACTTAATGAGATAAGAAAGCTTAAAGCTGGAAGAGAAGAGCTAATATACCTTATACAGCAATCATCACCTGACTTTATTGATTTTTTAAATTATTTAATCAAAATAACAACTATAAATAATCTGTATAATAGTAACTTACAGCTTCTTTCTTCCAACTTTTGCCTCTTAATTATATTATTTTAGCATCTGAATGATTGAATTCTGGAACTTTTCCGACTCATCTTTATGAATCTGATGTCCTGAATTTTCAAATAAAACCAAGTCTTTCTTAGGTGCCTTTACTTTTTGGAAATATTCAGTGGTAATTCTGGTAGAGGTTTGAACATCATTTTTACCTACAAAGAAATAAATAGGACAATCTACTTTCTTTAAAGTTTTTGGCAAGTCGATATTCATCACTTCGTTCCATGCAGGTGACCATGTTTTTGACCATTGAAGAAAGCCTTTCTTGAAATCATCAGTTTTTACATATTGTTTCCCATCTTTATAAAAAAGCCATTTTCTTAAATAGAACAGGTCTTCATCTACCTTGAACTGGATTTGTACGCTTGCTAATTCTTTAGTGGCAACAGGATCTTCTTTAAAATGATCTTTTAAAATCTGAAGCAATTCTTTCTCGCTCTCTAGTTGACTCACAACAGGATTTACCGCAAAATAAGCATGCAATAGATTAGGATGATTTCTTACGATGTAAAAACCTAAAGCATTTCCCCAAGAACTACCCAATAGATATATTTTTTCCTGTTTTAATTCTTTTCTCAGAAAATTGATAACCTGATAGGTATCTTTTCCCATTAGCTCCACTGAAGGCTGAACGGGAGATGGATTTAATTCCAATGTTTTTCCGGCGTCTCTCTGATCCCACTGAACAATGGTAAATTTATTTTTTAAAATATTGGTAAAAGAATCTGCATTTTTCCTCATTGAGCTTCCGGGTCCTCCCGATAAAAAAAGCAGTATAGGCTTGGTAGAATCATCTGTTTTAATGTCTATAGCTTGCTTTATTCCACCAATTTCCGGAGTAAGTAAAGTATCTATTTTTCCTTTGTGTAATTGTGCTATACAAAATACTGATAATAGTAAAAAAATAAAAAGGCTTGTCTTTTTCATGACTTCTAAGATTTTAATTTGATACAAATATCCATCAGATAATTTTCAGAGAAGTCCGAATAAAAATATTCGAACTGATTTCTATAAAAAAATGAGTTCGACTTGCTACAAATCAAAGTTCGAATAGTTACAAACAACTACAAACCAATTGATTACAATGTAAATTATGTAAACTTTTTAATAAAGAAAGAAAATAAAATCTTATATGAACTGTTCATGATAGATACAAAACGACTTTTGTTTGTGGATAAAATTTCAATAAAAGAGCATTATAATAACGATACTTTTTCATTTTTTAAAAAAGCAGAGTAATAATCAGGAATATTGCTTTCTTCAATACCACGCACAGTTTCTTCAAGCGGATAAGCTATCTGTATAATTTCTGGAAAAATCTGTTCTTCATCTAATCTTAAAATTAAATAGGAAGCTAATCTGTTCTCTTCTTTTGATCTACCTACAGAACCACAGTTAACTGCCCATTTTCTATTCTCAAACTGTTTTTTAAATGATAAGTGAGTATGCCCCATTACAATTAAATCAGCCTTTGAGTCTTCCAGCATATTCATAAAAACCGCATCATTTTCCGACTCATATAAATAAGTATCATTGCTTTCCAGACCGGAATGCAACAGTTGAATATTCCAATGCTTGTTCCCTATTTTATAGTTTAGCTTTAAATGAAAAGGAAGCTCAGCTAAAAAATTTTTATTCTCTTCTGTGATGTATTTCTTAGAATGATCAATAGCAATAAACCTTGCCTCCGTTTCTTCTTCCGAATGCTTACTTAAAGGAAAAACGGGTAAATCGAAAGCGATCCGTTCATCATGATTCCCCAATAAACATGGGATATTCAAGCTTTTAATTTTTTCTATTACTTCATTTCCCCAAGGAGCAAAATCAACAAGATCACCTAAGCAGAATTTTTGACGGATTCCTCTTTGCTCAATATCATTCAACACCGCATCCAGCGCAGGAAGATTTCCATGCACATCACTAAAAACCGCTATCTGTATCATTATCATTCAATTTACATAACAAATTTACAAGAGAATGATGAAATCAGGATGAACAGACTGCATGACATTTTACATAAATTCAAATATTTTAACTATCATTTTTATAATAGATAATTATTAATTATACTATTTTAATTATACAAACTTCCATCATAACTTTGCAGAGTAAAATTTAAACAATCATAAAAAAATGAAAAAAGTACTAATCATCAACGGAGGACAAAATTTCGGACATTCCGGAGGAAAATATAACCAGACTATTGCAGAAAATACTTTAGAAGCTCTTAAGGAATTTGAAAATGTAGAAGTAAAAATAACCAATGTAAGCGAACCTTATGATAAGGATGAAGAGGTTCAAAAGTTTGTATGGGCAGATTATATTATCTATCACACCCCGATCTGGTGGTTCCAGCTTCCGAACGGATTTAAAAAATATATTGATGAAGTTTTCACTGCAGGTCATGCAAAAGGAATCTACATGAACGACGGAAGAAATGCGGCCAATCCTGAGATCAACTATGGTACAGGAGGAATGCTTGGTGGCAGAAAATATATGTTGACAACGAGCTGGAATGCACCTGCAACAGCATTTACACTTCCGGGAGAATTTTTCAATGAAACCAGTGTAGATGATGGACCTTTATTTGGTTTCCATAGAATGAATGCCTTTGTTTCGTTAGAAAAAATGGAAAGCTTCCACTTCCATGATGTGGAAAAGAATGCTAATATAGAGCGAGATATGAAGCTTTACAGAGATCATGTGAGAAACGTATTTGAAAAAGAATTAAAACCGGAATTAGTATAATGAAAATTCACCTTACAGCAGTTATAAAGACCAAAGAAGAGCACCAGTCAGAAGTATTGGAAGTTCTTCAGAATATGGTAAAAGAAACAAGAAAAGAGGAATCATGCGAGCTGTACAATCTTCATCAGGGAATTGAAGATAAAAACCAATTCGTCTTCTACGAAATCTGGAAAAGTGAAGAGGGGTTAGCACAGCATAACCAACAGCCTTATATTCAAGCTTTCGGGGCTTTGGTAGATGAAAAACTTCAGGAGAAGCCTCAGATTTATATCACCCAACTTATTTAATCATGAAAAAGACAGCGCTTTTATTTCTTACCCTTTTCACCATTGGGTTTATTCAGGCACAACATCAAAAATCCACTCCTATGAAAAAGAAAATTTTATTTGTCGTAACCAGCCATGATAAAAAAGGCAGTACAGGCGAAAATACAGGATATTATTTAGGCGAAGTTTCTCATCCATGGGAAGTTCTTCACAAGGCCGGCTATGAAATTGATTTTGTGAGTCCGAAAGGGGGAACGCCTCCGGTAGACGGATTCGATTTAAAGGATCCTGTAAACAAGGAATTCTGGGAAAACAAGGAATATAAAAACAAAATTGATCATTCTTTACAACCATCACAGGTTAATTCAAATGATTACTCAACCATTTTTTATGCAGGAGGACATGGAGCGATGTGGGACTTTGCAGACAACACAGAATTGGCAGGTATTGCTTCAAAAATCTATGAAAATGGAGGGATTGTAGCAGGGGTATGTCATGGCCCTGCCGGCTTGGTGAATATTAAGCTTAATAACGGAAAATATCTGGTAGACGGGAAAAAGATCAATGCTTTCACCAATGAAGAGGAGGCTGAAGTAAAATTAACAGACGTTGTTCCTTTCTTATTGGAAAATAAATTAAAAGAAAGAGGGGCCAAATTTGAAAAATCAGGACTTTGGCAAAATCATGTGGTTACAGATCAACGAGTAATTACAGGGCAGAATCCACAATCTGCAAAGAGCGTTGGAGAAGCCATACTAAAAGAATTAAAGAAATAACAGACAATTTTTAACCACAAAAGTCACAACAGTTTTCAGACACTTAAGTCCTTAAAAGTGTCATTGAAACTGCGAGAATTCCCCTCCTCTGGAGGGGTGGCGAAAATTCAAAGAATTTTTGACGGGGTGGTAAATAAAAACAATCAATTTTAATACAAACAAAATGGAATATAGAAAACTAGGAAACACTGATTTGGAATTATCAACAATCACACACGGAGCCTTTGCAATCGGTGGAAATATGTGGGGAGGAAATGAAAAACAGGATTCTATTAACTCTATTCACGCCTCATTAGATCATGGAGTAACTTCTATTGATACCGCCCCATTCTATGGTTTCGGGTTGAGTGAAGAAATGATTGGACAAGCTATTAAAGGAAAAGACCGTACAAAAATCCAGTTATTAACCAAATTCGGGTTAGTATGGGATGGAAGCAATAAGGGAAAGGGAGAATTTTTCTTTGATGCTGAAGATAACGGAAAAACAATTCCGGTTTATAAGTTTGCTTCTAAAGAAAATATCATCAAAGAGGTTGAAGAAAGCCTACAAAGACTAGGAACAGATTATATTGACCTTTTGCAGCTTCATTGGCCGGACAACACAACGCCAATCAGTGAAACAATGGAGGCTATGGAATTATTAATCCAACAAGGAAAAATTCGTGCTGCCGGAGTAAGTAACTATAGTGTAGCCCAAATGGAAGAAGCCAACAGAACGCTGAAACTGGCAAGCAACCAGGTTTCTTACAGCATGCTGAACCGTGCTATTGAAAATGATCTTATCCCTTATTCTTTGGAAAATAATTCAGGAATCATCGTGTACAGCCCAATGGAAAGAGGTCTTTTAACCGGTAAATATTTCAAGGAAGATAAATTGAAAGATAACGACCATAGAAACGGTTATTTCTCACAGTTTGATTTAAATAAAGTAAAAACTTTCCTTGAAAAAATAGAACCTATCGCTCAGGAAAAAGAGGTAAGCCTTTCACAATTGGTATTGAGATGGACTACTCTTCAACCGGCAATTACAGTAGTATTGGCAGGAGCAAGAAATGCACAGCAAGCCATCGAAAATGCAAAAGCAATGTCTATAGATGTATCTAAAGAAGAACTGGAATTTATCAATTCAGCTTTACATCAGCTTTAAATTCTTTTTTATAAACAAATAAAAAGCTCCTTTTGAAGGAGCTTTTTATTACCATCTGTTGGCAAATAGTACGTATTTTTTATTTTGCAATCGGAAGATGTGTACTCACTGCGATTCTGTTCCATGCATTGATGGTTACAATTGCAATGATGATTTGAGCAATCTGAGCCTCGTCAAAAACCTGTTTAGCCTTTTGATAAGTTTCCTCAGTCAAGCCTTCATGGCTAATCAATGTAATTTCTTCTGTCATCGCCAAAAGCACCTGCTCATCTTCTGTAAAGAAATCTTTTGCTTCTCTCCAGCCTTCCAAAATGAAGATTCTTTGTGTAGTTTCCCCATATTTTAAAGCATCTTTTGTGTGCATATCAAGGCAAAAAGCACATTTATTGATTTGGGATGCCCTGATTTTAATCAATTCTTTTTGGATATGACTTAAAGAAATGGTTTGTAAATAACTTTCTAGCCCCATCATCGCTTTGTAAGCCGCTGAATCTACTGTTGCAATATTTAATCTTGCGCTCATTATATTATTATTTTTTGGTTAATTGATCTATACTAAAAGAATATCGTTGCTGAACAGCCAATAAAAGAGCTGCCGCACTTCCCACCCAAACAGAATAATTGAGTGGAGCTTTAGAACCTAATGCAATGGTCATAGATACTGCAAAAATCAGCAATAAAATACTAGTCCCATACGCTGCTATTTTGGTTTTAAATCCTAAAATCAACATCAATGGAACCAGAATTTCCAGAAAGGTGGCTGCATATGCTGAAAAAGTACTCAATGCTTCCGGAAGAAAAAAGGTCAGCTGTCTTGTATATTCTTCAAAACTGGCCATACTTCCCCATGATGAATTTTCTTTGCTCCATAGCCCAAACCGATCTGCCACTGCAGAAAGCATGGTTACCCCAAGAGCAAGTCTTAAAAATAGCTGCGGAAATTGATTTTTCGTATCTGTCATTGTATTGGTTTTTAATAACATGACAAATTTCCGGTTTATAATCCGTAAAAAACTTAAACTGGTTTAAGAACGTAATTTTGCCCTGATTTCACTTAAATATTCTGGCGTAAAACCTAAAAAGGAAGCAATTAAGTATTGCGGAATTCTTTGGATAAACCAAGGATACAATGTACTGAAATGCACATAATATTCTTCTTTTGTCATCTCATAAATATAACGGATTCTTTTTTCGGCAGCAGCATAAGCTGTTTGGTATACCATTCTGAAATATCGTTCCATAATGGGGTGTTTTTCCAATAAAAGTTCCTGAGACTGAAAATCAATGATTAAAATTTTGGAATTCTCTACAGACTGAATATTAAAGCTTGATTTCATCTGTTTTTCAAAAGCAAAAGTATCTGACATCCACCAGTTTTCTATAGCAAACTCCGTGGTTTGCTCTACCCCTTTTTCATTGACAAAAAATTTTCTCAGACATCCCTCCAAAACAAAATACTTAAACTTACAGATATCACCCTCAAGCATCAGATTTTCTTTTTTTTTCACTTTTAAAACCTCAAAAAAGGAAATGATGGAAGCAAATTCCTCGTCATTGACCGTAATGAATTTATCTAAATGTGCTTTGAAATGATCCATCTTTTAGAATTGAATAACCAAACTTAACTTTATTTTTTTAGTTTTACAATGAATAAATATTAAATCATGGAAGTTGTAGCCAAAATTCTTATCGCTATTGTAGCACTGGAACATCTGTATATTCTTTGGATGGAAATGTTCGCCTGGGAAACCAAGGGAAAGGAAGTTTTCAAAGCTGCTCTACCGGCTGAAATGTTCAAACCCACCAAAGGACTGGCTGCCAATCAGGGCCTTTACAATGGTTTTCTGGCTGCAGGATTGTTCTGGTCATTTTTGATTAAAGATCCGCAATGGCAAACGAACGTAGCACTCTTCTTTTTAGGATGTGTAGCCGTAGCAGGAATCTATGGAGCTATTTCAGCGACTAAAAAAATATTTTTCGTTCAGGCTTTGCCTGCTATCCTGGCCATTATTGCCGTTTTACTGAAGTAATTTCATTGCCCGTATTTTTAAAAATCTTCTTAAAAATATATACATGATCAATACCCTCTTATCTTTTATGATAAGGGAAAAATTGCTGTGCTTATCTCCTTCCATCACCAGACTTAAAACCAGTATCTTACGTCTCAAAAAATCCATTTAATATAAAATTCGTAAATTTGCATCGTCATAAAAGATTGATACACAATATTTTTATATTGACCTGCATTATGATGAAATGCAGAAATTCAAGTTGTTCAGTACACATATCTGTAATTACTTCATCAGTAATTTAATTGTAGAATCGATGTAAAAGATTAAGTTCTTTTTACACGATACACTCTTTTTCTAGAGTATAATCTATTGAAATATTTAAAATAAACATAAGGCCTTAGGTGCTTTGTGGTCTTATTTTTTTTTGAAAAGCTTCTATCATGATAAGAAGCTTAGTAGATTATTTTATGCTATCGTCATCACCAGAACAACAACGTAAAATGGAGGTATAATGAATTGGTGTACAATTTTTTATACCATTAATTAAAAAATCTGAATATGGAAAAAAATGAAAACAGTAGAAAAGTAAAACTTAAAGTTGAAGATCTGACTATTATTTTTGGTAAAAACAAAGAGAAAGCACAGGAACTTTTAGACAAAGGTTTTTCCAAAAAGGAAATTCTTGAAAAAACAGGCTGCACCATAGGAATCAATAAAGCAAGCTTTGAAATCTATGAAGGTGAATTCTTTGTCATCATGGGATTGTCAGGAAGTGGAAAATCTACTTTACTGCGCTGTCTAAACAGACTGAATGAACCTACTTCAGGAAAAGTATACATCAATGACGATGATATTACCAGTAAAAACAATAAAGAACTTCTGGAAGTAAGAAGAACGGAAATGAGTATGGTGTTTCAAAAATTTGGTTTGCTGCCTCATCATACTATTTTAGACAATGCCGGTTTCGGACTGGAAATCAGAGGAGAAGATAAAGCTTCCCGTGATGAAAAAGCACAGAAAGCACTGGACATTGTAGGATTGAATGGTTTCGAAAATCAGTATCCTTCCCAACTTTCAGGAGGTATGCAGCAGAGAGTAGGATTAGCAAGGGCTTTGGCCAACGATCCTGAAGTCCTGCTCATGGATGAAGCTTTCTCCGCACTGGATCCGTTGATAAAATCTGAAATGCAGGATCAGATGCTCGACCTGCAAAATACATTGCAAAAAACCATTGTCTTCATTACCCATGACCTGGACGAGGCCATTAAAATTGGAGACCGTATCGTTATTATGAAAGATGGCGTCATAGAGCAAATAGGAACAGCAGAAGACATTTTGACTAATCCTGCAAGCGACTATGTAAAAGCATTTGTAGAGAAAGTGGATCGTAAAACTATTATCACCGCCAGATCTTTGATGTTCGACAAAGCTACGGTGGTACGTTTCAGAAAAGACGGTCCTGAAGGAGCTTTAAGAAAAATGAGAGCAACAGGCTTGGAAAACTTACCTGTCGTAGATTTTCAAAATAAATTTCTTGGGTTTGTTACTCTTAATGATGTCGTTCGAATTGCAAAAAAGAAAGAACCTACAGTAGAATCAATCATCAACAGCAATGTTCCTTCAGTCTATCCGGAAGTTACTGTAGAAGAAATGCTACCGTTAATTTCAGGAAATAAATCGGCTATCGCCGTGGTAGACGAAAACAATAAATTTTTAGGTCTTATCACTCAATTATCTCTTATCATAGAAGCTACTAAGTTTAACGAAGAAGAGATCATTGAATTAAAAGAAATCGCAAACAATCAATAAGATGAATAAAACTATAGATATAGGTCAATATGTAGAAACTGCAATCAATTGGCTCACAGAAAATGGAAAACCTGTATTTGATGTCATAAAACACGTGGGAAACTCTTCTATTATGGGAATTGAATGGGTTTTGGTACACACTCCCTTTTATGTTATCATTCTCTTTTTTACGCTGCTGGCATTATGGAAAGCCGGAAAAGGCATCGCTGTTGTCACGGCAGCCGGGCTGAGTTTAATATTTTTAATGGGATTATGGAAAGAAACCATGGAAACCCTTGCCCTTATTTTTGTAGCAACCATTACGGCCCTTATTATTTCTATCCCTCTGGGAATTTGGGCTGCCAAAAGTAAAATAGCCGCAAAAATTATCCGCCCTTTACTGGATTTAATGCAGACTATGCCTGCATTTGTCTATCTGATTCCAGCTGTACTATTTTTCAGTATCGGTAAAGTACCCGGAGCTTTTGCAACAATCATTTTTGCAATGCCGCCTGCGGTACGATTAACGACATTGGGAATTGAAGCCGTTCCGAAAGATATCGTAGAAGCAGCCAGAGCTTTTGGAGCTACCAACCGTCAGATTCTGTTTAAAGTAGAACTTCCTCTAGCTATGAAAACGATTTTAACAGGGATCAATCAAACCATACTATTATCCCTATCCATGGTTGTTATTGCAGGAATGATTGCTGCAGGTGGTCTAGGTGAAAAAGTATTGGAAGGAATTAATAATCTGGATATCGGATTAGGATTTGAAAGTGGTTTATCCGTTGTGATTTTAGCCATTATCCTTGACCGGATTACCCAGGGATTTGTAAAGAAAAAACAATAAGATGAAACATTTAAAATATTTATTTTTTCCCGTTTTAATAGTGGTATTGGCTGTCTTACATTCGTGTGAAAATATAAAAAACTCTAAATATATTACCATAGGAATGGTAGATGGCTGGGCGGAAGATGTGGCGATGACCCACGTTGCTAAAGCCATTTTGGACCAGCAGGGATATCATGTCATTATTCAAAAAGCCTCTACGGATATGATTCTGGCCTCGATGAATAATGAAGATACAGACCTTTTCATGGGAGTCTGGCTTCCTTACACGCACGCTAAAAAACTTGCTAAGTTTCCGGGATTGGTTCATCTTGGAACCAATTACAACAACGGTCGTATAGGATTGGTCGTTCCGGAATATGTGCCTGTTCATTCCATTGAAGAACTCAATCAGCATCAGGAGCAATTTGATCATAGAATCATAGGAATTGAAAAAGGAGCCGGATTAACAACCGGAACGGATAAAGCCATTATTGATTATAAACTGGATTATAAACAGATCAACTCTTCTACCATTGCCATGATCACCGAGTTACAGAATGCCATACAACGAAAAGAATGGATTGTGGTAACGGGATGGCAGCCCCACTGGATGTTTGGCAAAATGAAACTTAAGTTTCTTGATGATCCTAAAAAGATATTTGGTGAAGCAGAACAGATTAAAACCTATTCCAGAAAAAACTTTGGTAAAGATCATCCGGATTTAGCCAAATTCTTTTCCAAAGTTCATTTTGATGATGAAACGATGTCTGACCTTTTAATGAAGATGGAACAGAGTAAAAATAAAGAAGCCACCGCTAAGGAATGGGTAGAAAACCACTCTGAACTGGTCAAGTTATGGTTAGATAAAAATTAATATAACGATACAATTTGGTATTACTTAAAATCCTCAACTCTACATGAGTCTGAGGATTTTTTTATTGACACCCCTATGATTCAGAAGAATTCATCGATTTTTTGATCTTTTCTCTATGGATTATACCCCAGTTAACTAGCGTTTCTGTCACCGGAAATACGGATTTTCCATACTCTGTCACTGCATACGTTACCGTGATGGGTTTTGTATCCTGAATCGTTCTTGTGATCAGGAGATTGGTTTCCATTTCTTTTAATTCTTTGCTCAGCATTTTAGCAGATATTCCCTCAATACTGCGTTCCAATTTTTTAAAATGAATCATCTGATCTGGTCTGTTCGTCAGATACCGTAAAATCATCAGTTTCCATTTTCCTCCCAATACATCCAAACTGTCACGCATTGCAAACAATTCTTCCGTACAGCTGGCTTCTCTTTTGATGCCGTTTTCTATGATTTTTGCCATAATAGTTTCATGAAGGTAACTAGTTACCATTAGTTAACTAGTAGCAAATATAAACTATTCCCTCTTTACATTTGTACAGCAAATTAACAGTATGAAAGCAATTATTTTAAATGAAAAATTTCAGCTTGAAGATGGAATTACAAATCAGCCACAACCTAAAAACAATGAAGTTTTAATTCAAATCAAGGCAAGTGGCTTTAATCCTATCGATTATCAAATGCTGGAAAATGAATTGGAGCGAAAATTAATCAAGTCACCCATACTAGGCCGTGAGTTATCCGGAATTATTGTAGAAAAAGGAACGGATGTCACTCAATTCAACATTGGGAATGAAGTATTTTGCGGAAGCGGTTCCATGGGAAGTAATGGTACTTACGCTGAATATATTTCAGTTCCGGAATCCATTGTTTCCCTTAAGCCAAAAAACATTTCATTTGAGCAGGCGGCTGCTATACCATCAGCAGGACTTACATCGTTGCAAATTTTTAACCGTTTACAATTACAGCCGGAGCAAACCATTCTTGTAACCGGAGCTGCAGGAGGAGTTGGATCATTTTTAATCAAAATTTTACTCGCTCATCATATTCAAAATTTCATTGTAACAGTGGGCAGTGAAGAAAACAGGCAGATGCTTATCAATTTAGGAGTAAAGAACAATCAGATTATCAACTACAAACAGGAAAACCTGGCCGAAAATATTTTAAAAACCAATAATAATCTTCCTTTTGATATTGGAATTGACCTCGTAGGAAATGATATGTCGGAAATCACGGCTGATGTTTTAAAGATCAACGGAACTTATGTAGATGTGACTGCTTTAGTAACAAAAGATGCCCATGAAATGCTCTTCAATAAAGGATGTCTGATTATGAATATCTCTAATTATAGCTACAGCATGATCAAAAAGTATGATTATTACCAAAACAGCTTGATCGAAATTAAAAACCTGATTGAAAGCGGAGCTATCCCACCACCACAACACAAAGTAATAGGAGGCCTTTCCCTTAAAACGGTTCTTCAGGCACATTCTATACTTAAAAACAACCAGACACAAGGTCATAAACTTATCATGAAACACTCATCAACCCATGAATAAAATACCAAGACGCATTGTAACAGGAATCAAAAACGGAAAGTCCATCATTGTGGAAGATCAGCAGGTAAAAAATGCAGTAGAACATCTTCCTGGACTGATTATTTCAGACATCTGGAATACTCAAAATACCCCTGCAAGTCTAGATTTTGAAACCACAATTCCCAACACAGGATTTCCACAAACCCCAAAAAACGGAACCTATTTCAGGTATGTAGTCATTCCGCCGGATAAGGATTTAAGTGTTGAGTTTAAAAAAGGAGAACCTCATCCCATGATGCATCAAACTTCAACGTTGGATTACATTATTATTCTTTCCGGAGAGCTACATCTGATTATGGAAGAAGGAGAGACAATTCTTAAGCCTGGAGATATTGTTATCCAAAGAGGAACCACCCATGCATGGAGCAACCGATCTGATGAACCTTGCATTCAGCTAGCGGTGTTGATCGATGCTGAAATTTAATATTAAAGAATTTCACACAAATACCACAGATAAAAACTCACGCAGATCTAGCGGATTATGCAGATTTTACATAAACATCTGCGTAATCTGTGTAATCTGCGGGAAATAATATATAAACAGTATTCAATTTTATCGCAGATAAAATCTTTGCGTCTTAAAAATAGCTCAAAATAAAAAATCTTGCGCCTTTGCGTTTTCCAACAAATCACACTTATAAAACAGAAATCTCCAGCAGTTTTTGCTTCATTTTTTCTGGCGTGAGTTGCCCCTCCTGATAATACACCAGATTTTGATTCTTATCCAAAAATATCCACAATGGATAAACTGGCTGGTTTTTGTTTTTTGATAAAGCCAATGCTAGTTCATGAATTCCTGAACTTCCATTGGATAAATATTCAAATTCCTGCCCTTGAAAACGGATCTTATCCCTTGTTTTTTCTGCTTCAAAATTGATCAGATAAAAATTTTCATTCATCATTTTAACCAGATCCTTGTCCTTACTCAAATGAAAGGATTCAATTTTACAAACTGTACACCAATCCGTATAAAGATGGATTACTACAGGTCTTGGAGATTCTTTTTGCAGAAATTCCAACTCAGAAAAAGTGCCTGTCTTCATCTGAGACAGATAAAAACAGGGCACTAACATTAAAAATAAAGCTATTTTTTTCATTTCAGGGTATATTTTACACCCAAGAACCCTCTGATACCTTGCATTGGGGCATACCCATAGGCTGTATCGAAAGTATAGTGGTTAGGATTGTTGACAGGGTCATCAACATGTTTATCAAATGGGTCAAACGGCCTCATCAGAGGATCTTTAGGAGTAAAGTTGAATAAGTTTTTCACCCCGCAATACACTTCAAATCCAGATTTAAAACTCTTTGAAACCTGAATATTCGCCAGGGAATAAAATGGTGAATACTCCGGTCGGTAGTCATTCGGTAAAATAGGTAGTCTCATTGGACCATAAAACTGTCCGGTGAAATCTATAGTCAGATTACTTGGAAATTTATAGGTAAGATTATAAGTACCACTCCACTTCGGAGCGTGTAGTTGCTGTGTTTTTTGATTTTCATTGTCAAATTTCTGATACACATCAAGGTAGGTTACTCCTAAATTAACACTCAAAGGAAAAGAAAAACTAAAGTCCACATTCAAAGAAGCTCCCCTTGAAATTCCATATCCCTGAAGGTTGTCATAAATAATTTTATTCGGGTCAGAATCAAAATCACCAACAATCTTATTACTGAAATAAGTATAGAATGCCGAAGCATCCAAATTCACCAAACGGTTTCCTACGGGTATTTTCCAGATGTAGTTTAAATTTCCATTAACTGATCTTTCCGGTTGAAGATCTGACTTTACAACCACCTCCCTTGAACCCGTCAATGCTGCGTGGTCTTCAGTAAATAAGTTTACTACTCTAAACCCTGTCCCAAAATTGAATCGTAACGTATGATAAGGGTTGGGTGAAAACTTCCAAGCTAATCTTGGAGAATGCACTGAGTGGTGCACCTTATCATAGTCATATCGATAACCCAATAACAGGGTGTTTTTATCATTAATCTCCCACTGATCCTGAACAAATGCGCCCCATATCGGAGACTTCATCGGTGCATTGGTTACTCCGTCTGAAGCTAAAGTTCCCGGTGTATTATCATCATAGAAAGTTCTTTTAAAGGTAAATCCGGCTGTAATATCGTGCTTACCGAAACTTCTGTCCCAATACGTTTGTACAAAAGCCACCTTCTGAAGAGCATTGAAAGGATTGGATCCGTAAAAGGAATTCTGATCATGGTAATTGTAAGAAAACTGGGTAACAATATGTTCTTTCATGGGCCATTCATATAACCCGAAAACTTCTGCTCTATTGGTATAAATGCTTTCTCCATACACCTCATCACTTCCACGGAAAGATTTATTCCATTGCATTTCTCCCCCAAAACGGTCTTCATACAAATATCTCATGGCAAAACTTGCCTGTCTGTTTTCCTTTCTTTTAAAATTCCATTTATTGAAAACTGAAATTCTACTTTGTAAAGCTGCATCAGCAAAATTATCCCTATTCTGATCTATTCTTTCCTGAAAGCTGAAATAATTTAAACTTAACAGTGAAGCGGCATTCTTTCCTATATTAAACTTTGTAGAAAGATCAAGATTATTCTCACTCCACGTACTGGTCATCATATCTACACTTAGTTTAGGAGCTGTCAATGCATTTTTGGTGATGATATTAATTACTCCACCCATTGCTTCAGAGCCATAGATAGAAGATGCGGGACCCTTTACTACTTCTATTCTGTCTACCAGACTATTGGGAATTCCGCTCAATCCGTACACTGTGGAAAGTGAACTTACAATGGGCATTCCGTCAATCAGGATCATGGTATAAGGGCCCTCCAAACCGTTGATATGAATATCTCCTGTGTTACATACAGAACAGTTCAGCTGCGGTTTTACTCCATTTACCATGGCAATGGCTTCAAAAATACTTGGAGTAGGATTTTTCTGGAAAAATTTCTGGTTGTAGATTTCCACTGCAACCGGACTTTTGGATCTGCTCATTGGCTTTATAGTACCGGTTACCACTACATCCTCAATATTACTCGTCTTGATTTCTTTCTTGAAAACCCTTGTAGAATCTGTGCTTTTATGTTGATTTAAACTTAAACTATCCGTCCCTTGTGAAAAACAATAAGAGGATAAAAAAGTAATAGAAAATAATATTCGCTTCATGAAATTAAAATTGTTAGACAAATCTAACAATTATTTTTGAATTACAAAACTTGCTGAAAAATATTTGATGAATTCAATTCATGAAAAATGATTAAATTTGAGAAACTACATATGAAAGTAAAATGAGATATCATCTAGCGGGAAACATCCCACCAAAAAGGCATACTATCTTTAAGTCTCCAGAGGATAAATTTTACTATGAACAGCTTTTCGGAACAGAGGGCTTTCACGGTATTTCTTCTCTGTTATACCATATTCACCGTCCTACACAGATCAAGTCAATCGGAGAACCGAAAGATGTAACTCCTAAGATTGCGGTGGAAAAAAACGTTGCTCCAAGAATGTTCAAGGGAATGAATGTAACTCCCGAGGATGATTTTATGGACAGCAGAAAGATCCTTTTGATGAACAACGACCTGAAAATGGGATTGGCAAAGCCAAGAAAATCAATGGATTATTTCTATAAAAATGCAGAATGTGATGAACTTTTATACGTTCATCAGGGAACCGGAATTTTAAAAACTTTTATAGGAGATCTTGAATTTGTAACCGGTGATTATCTCATTATTCCAAGAGGTACAATTTATCAGGTGGAACTTGGCTCTGATGATACTGTATTCTTTGTATTAGAAAGCCACTCTCCTATTTACACTCCGAAAAGATACAGAAATGAATTCGGGCAACTTCTGGAACATTCTCCGTTCTGCGAAAGAGACATTATTGCTCCCGTTTTCAAAGAGCCGGTAGATGAAAAGGGAGAATTTTTAATTAAAGTAAAAAAAGAAAACCAGATTACAGACTTCATCTATGCAACACACCCATTTGATGTGGTAGGCTGGGACGGATATTTTTATCCTTATAAATTCAATATCAAAAATTTTGAGCCTATTACAGGAAGAATTCACCAACCGCCACCGGTTCACCAGAATTTTGAGGGACACAATTTTGTAGTTTGCTCATTCTGTGCAAGAATGTACGACTATCATCCACTGGCTGTTCCTGCTCCTTATAATCACTCTAATATTGATTCTGATGAAGTATTATTCTACACAGAGGGAGACTTCATGAGCCGTAACCATATTGATCTTATGGACTTCACTCTTCACCCAGGTGGAATTGTACACGGACCTCATCCAGGTGCCATGGAAAGAAGTATCGGTAAAAAGTTCACTGAAGAATATGCCGTAATGGTAGATCCTTTCCGTCCTTTGAAAATTACGGAAGAAGCTTTAAAAGTGGAAGATCCATCCTACAAAACTTCTTGGTTAGAATAAGATGTCCTTATAACGAAATATTCTTAATTGATTAATTTCAACCACAAAAGTCACAAAAGATATAAAAACTTAAGTTTCATAAAGTAAATAATGCTTCTCAAAAAAGAGCACTTAAGCTTTTTGAAAATCGAAGATTTTCTTCTAATGTGTACTTATATCTAGCATTTTCTAAAGTTACTTAAGTGAACTAAAGTGTTTAAAATAAAAACTTCTGTGGTTAAAAAATAGAATAGATTTATTTAATACTAAAGAGCCTCAACAATTTTATATAAAAGTATTACTAATTACATACAAAAGACGCTTTAAATCCTTTATTTAAAGCGTCTTTTTTCGTAAATTTGTGAGGCATGGTTAACATCTGTAATCATCATTATTTTCATAACAAACACTAAGTAATGGTGGTTAAATAAAAATCAATATTACATGTTAGAAAGAATCAGATTAGAAAGTCTACACCAAAAGGTAACAACAGCTGAAAATGCTGTAAAAATGATTAAAGACGGTATGATCATAGGATCTAGCGGCTTTACAAAGGCAGGTGACAGCAAGGCTATTTTGCCGGCACTCGCAGAAAGAGGAAAAACTGAAGACCTAAAGGTTACTTTAATGACCGGTGCATCACTAGGGCATGGTACCGACGGGAAATTAGCAGAAGCTAATGTATTGAAGAAAAGGATGCCATTTCAGGTAGATCCAATCTTAAGAAACAAAATCAATAATGGTGAAATTCTCTTCATTGATCAGCATTTAAGTGAAAGTGCCGAGCTTCTTCACACCAAAAATCTTCAAAGTATCGACGTAGCAGTTATTGAAGCAGCCTATATTGAAAGAGACGGAAGCATTGTTCCTACCACTTCTGTAGGAAATTCTGTAACGTTTGCAGCTTTGGCTAAAAAGATAATCATCGAGATTAATACGGAGGTTCCTGAAGAGGTTTATGGAATTCATGATATCTACCAGGCTGAAGATTATCCTTACAGAAACGTTATTCCCATTGTAGCTCCATGGAACAAGATCGGAAGAAAAAGCATTCCTGTTGATCCTAATAAAATTGAGGCCATTGTTTTCACCAACCTTAAAGACAGCCCTGCAGACATTGCAGAGCCAGATGAAAAGACAACCGCTATTGCCCAGCATCTTCTTGGTTTCTTCGAGAATGAAGTTCGTTTAGGACGTCTTACAGATCGATTACTTCCCCTACAGGCAGGTATCGGTAAAGTTGCTAATGCCGTTCTAACAGGCTTCAAGGATAGTAATTTTTACGATCTGACTATGTTTTCCGAAGTGCTTCAGGACAGTACATTTGACTTGATAGATTCCGGTAAATTGAGTTTTGCTTCAGCATCATCTATTACCGTTTCCAAGGAATGCTATGAAAGAGTTCTAGGAAATCTTTCAAAATATAAAGATAAATTTGTTTTAAGACCTCAGAATATCTCCAACACTCCTGGATTGATCAGAAGATTAGGAGTTATTGCAATCAATACCGCTATTGAATTTGACATTTACGGAAATGTAAACTCTACGCATATCGGCGGAACAAAAATAATGAACGGAATTGGAGGTTCCGGAGACTTTGCCAGAAATGCCTACTTAAGTATTTTCGTAACTCAGGCTGCATCAAAAGGAAATAATATCTCACACGTTCTGCCCATGGTTTCTCATACAGACCACACAGAGCATGATGTAGACATCTTGGTTACCGACGTAGGATTGGCTGACTTAAGAGGACTGGCCCCTAGAGAAAGAGCACAGAAGATTATTGACAACTGTGTTCATCCTGATTACAAGGAAGAATTGCAGTCTTATTTTGACAGAGCATGTGAAAGAGGTGGTCACACCCCCCATTTGCTGGAAGAAGCATTCAGCTGGCATTTGCGATTCTCCGAAACAGGAAGTATGAAACAGGCAACCGCTATTGAAGTTTCTAATTAAGAATATTATTACCCCTATGAAAAGGACTGAATGCGTTGCATTCAGTCCTTCCTTTTTTATACATTAATCTATTCAGGTGACATGATAAAAGTCTTCTGATATCTGCGAAATATTTAGAATACTTAAAGATTATAAAGATTATCTTTGATAGAAGATAGGTATTTTATGAGGTAAAAAAGATAATATTAACCCCTGTCATGAATATTATTAAAAAAGTAAAATATGCAAAATTACATAAGCGCAGAAGAAGCAATTTATACGATCAAAAGCGGTAACCGCGTATTTTTTCACGGTAGTGCATGTACTCCCAATTTCCTGATTGATGAAGTAGCAAGACAATCACACCGATTAGAAAATGTAGAAATGGTATCCATTACCCAACAAGGAAATGTAGAGATTGCAAAGCCCGAATACAAAGACAAATTCTTTATCAATTCTTTATTCGTTTCCACACCGGTACGTGATGCTGTAAACTCGGACAGAGGAGATTTTGTACCGGTATTTCTAAGTGAGATTCCGATTTTATTCAGAAAAAATATTCTTCCTCTGGACGTTGCACTGGTAACAGTTTCTCCACCAGACAGACATGGTTTTTGTACATTAGGAACATCAGTGGATATTGCAAGAGCAGCCGTTGATACAGCAAAAATAATTGTTGCCCTTGTTAACCCAAGAATGCCGAGAACCCACGGAGACGGAATGATCCATATCAGCAGAATTCATAAACTGGTTTGGCATGAAGAAGAACTTCCAACCGTGGATTACAGTTCAAAAGTAGGTCCTGAAGAAATGCTTGTAGGAAAAAATGTAGCAGACCTTATTGAGGATAAATCTACTCTTCAGATGGGTATAGGAACCATTCCTGATGCCGTTTTAAAATGTTTAAGCAACCACAAAGACCTGGGAATTCACACCGAAATGCTGAGCGACGGAGTGATTGATCTTATCCAAAATGATGTCATCAATAATAAATACAAAGGCTATAACGATAATAAAACCATTACCAGCTTCTGTTTTGGAACCAGAAAGCTCTATGATTATGTAGATGACAACACAGTCTTCGCATTCAGAGATGTAAGTGAAGTAAACTTTCCCATCAACATCATGAAGAACAAAAAATTGGTTGCCATTAACTCAGCCATTGAAATTGATCTTACAGGACAGGTATGTGCAGATTCTATTGGAACTTTACAATACAGCGGTATTGGAGGACAAATGGACTTTATGCGTGGTGCAGCACTGAGTGATGACGGAAAACCAATTATTGCCATAACAGCAAGAACCAAAAAGGGAATCTCAAGAATTGTCCCTTTCCTCAAGCAAGGAGCCGGCGTTGTAACCACTAGAGGACACATCCACTATGTTGTTACAGAGTACGGAACTGCCTATCTGTATGGAAAAAACCTACGTCAAAGAGCGCAGGAATTGATCAGCATTGCACACCCTGATGACAGAGAAATGCTTGAAAGAGCAGCCTTTGAAAGATTTAAGCACTGATAATCAACTGTTAATATTTTAAATATCTTTTTTTATTTAAAATTAAAAAACATATATTTAACTTTATCAAATAATTCACAAAAAAGCCTTAACATTTTGGCAGTATTTTTGATAAAACTCTTTCTAAAACAAGGAATTTGAAGACTATATATAATTCGATACGAGAAGAAATTGCAAAGCATTCTAAAGTAAGGAATTCTGTTTTGGGGAATGTGAGTGAATGGAAGAGAAGCCATTATATTATTCTTTCCGAAATTATTAAATACGAACTATCTGAATCAGAAGAACTTAAAGGAGGTAAAAAATTTGAAATTGGAAACACCATTTCGCATGTTACCTTACAACGATTTTTTGAAAATGACTATCAGGACAAAACCCACAGCGATCTTAGGTTTTTAAAAACACTAGACAAGATCTGTATCTTTTTAGGATACAAAGATCTTAATGATTATGTGCTTTCCGTAAGGGGTATACATCAACATCAACAAGAAGTAGATGAACATTCATTTATAATGCAAATGGTGTATGACTATTGTGCCACTGCTTTTGAATTCTGCAAACAATTTCCTAATCATAATACTGAACTTTTCAAAGAGTTAGTATTTGATGATTCTCCATTTCTGGAAAGAGTTTCTCAATTCAGTAAAGAGCTGTGTGACAAAGATTTTCATCTGGTAACCAAAAACAACCGTTCCAATTATGAAGTATTTGACCTTAACATTGTTACGGATGAACCGGACAAAAAAATACTGGAATCTCAAGAATTTTGGAATCTTTTATTTAAAGTAGGAGAAACAGGAGAAGAACACTTTGTTAATCAACTCAGCACACAGATCTATTTTATCCGAAAAATAGACAATACCTGGAAGATCTGGGATAATTACAATCCCGATGCAGGAACCTTAAATAGGAAAATAGAAACCACCTAAAAATAAGAAAGCCGCAGATTATCTCTGCGGCTTTCATGTTCGAAATATTTTTCTCTCACTTGTTTTTTGTAATACAAATGTAAGCGCTTGGTTTTAAACTAAAGAAACTTAAATATACTTAAGTAAACTCTTCTTGAACTTTATGTTAAATATATTCAATGAATCGGGCGTAATACTTTCGCAATGTCTAAGTTTTTTGTATTTTGCATACCAATAAAATAAAAGTAAAAGAGAAAATATGTCAACACTTACATTTGCCGAGAAAATTGCTCAAGCAGAGAATTTCTTACCGATTAACGGTACAGATTACATTGAGTTTTATGTAGGAAATGCAAAACAGGCTGCTCATTATTATAAAACCGCTTTCGGTTTTCAGTCTGTAGCTTATGCTGGTCCTGAAACAGGAGTAAGAGACCGTGCATCTTATGTGCTTCAACAAGGAAAAATCAGATTGGTACTTACTACAGGACTTACATCTGACTCTCCTATCAGCGAACACGTAAAAAAACATGGTGACGGAGTAAAAATTTTGGCACTTTGGGTAGATGACGCTTACGCAGCATTTGAAGAAACTACTAAAAGAGGTGGAAAGCCATATTTAGAGCCTGTAACTTTAACTGATGAGCACGGTGAAGTAAGAATGTCCGGAATTTATACTTACGGAGAAACAGTTCACATGTTTATTGAAAGAAAAAATTATAACGGAGCATTTATGCCTGGGTATGAGAAATGGGAAAGTAACTATAACCCTGAAGAAGCGGGCTTACTTTATGTAGACCACTGTGTAGGAAATGTAGACTGGAACAGAATGATCCCTACGGTAGAATGGTACGAGAAAGTAATGGGATTTGTAAATATCCTTTCTTTTGATGACAAGCAAATCAATACAGAATATTCTGCTTTGATGTCTAAAGTAATGTCAAACGGAAACGGATTTGCAAAATTCCCTATCAATGAGCCTGCAGAAGGTAAAAAGAAATCTCAGGTAGAAGAATATCTTGATTTCTACGAAGGTGAGGGTGTACAACACATTGCTGTTGCAACTAAAGATATTATCCATACTGTAACTGAATTGAAAAAGCGTGGTGTAGAGTTCCTTTCTGCTCCACCAGAGGCATACTATAGCATGGTTCCTGAAAGAGTAGGTCATATTGATGAAGATCTTAAAAAACTTCAGGACTTAGGTATACTTATTGATCATGATGAAGAAGGATATCTATTACAGATCTTTACTAAACCTGTAGAAGACCGTCCTACTCTATTCTTCGAAATTATTGAAAGACATGGCGCGCAAAGTTTTGGTGCCGGAAACTTCAAGGCTTTATTCGAAGCTCTGGAAAGAGAACAGGAAAGAAGAGGTAATCTTTAATTTTACATTAAGAATATAAGTTTTGTCAGAATTCAGAATTCTGGCAAAACTTTTTTATAAAACACAACATATGAAAAAAATTTTAATCGGAATTTTATTCTTTGGAACATTAGGCCTAAAGGCTCAATATGGATCACTGAACGCAATTCTGGACAGACTTGAAGCAAGAAGAGGCATCAATCAAAATCTTGAAAGTGTAAATATCGACAACAAAAAGTTTGTCTTCATAAAAGATGAGACAGACCATACAGAAAGAGATTTTATTGTTATCAAAGGAAACAATGCTACTTATGTAGAGGTTTTCGATGATAAAGCTACCGGCGAAAGCAGTTCCAATGTTTTTACAGGTGATATTGTCAGAAAAAAGAATATCGTTTCCTTAAGAGCAGATGTGCTTGAGGGTAAAAAAATCCCGATGCCTGTCACTAAAACTTTATTGCTGACCAAGCAGGACAATATTCTCTACCTCATCGATGTGAATACGAGAGACCGATGGATTGATGAAGAATCTTACTCGAAAAAGGCAAAATAAACATCTTGGGGAAATTTCTCAGGATGATATCTAATCTAATTTAAATCTAAACTTATGAAATCATTTGTAGACTATACCTCAAATTCGGATTTTTCTATACATAATATTCCTTTCGGAGTTGCAGTTTTCAACAAAGAATATATCGGATGCTGCACAAGAATCGGAGATCAGGTTATTGATCTTGCAACCCTTTATGATCTTGGTTATTTTGACGACATTGACGGATTGGACGACAATGTTTTTGAAGCCTACACCATTAATGAATTCATAGAATTGGGCAAACCTGTTACGAATGCTGTTCGTACAAAAATACAGACGTTACTGCAGGAAGGTTCTGCATTGTCTAAAGATCAAAAAACCATTGAAGATGCATTTTATGACCTTGACAAGGTAAAAATGATGATGCCTCTTCACATCCCAAATTACACAGACTTCTACAGCAGCATTGAGCATGCTACCAACGTAGGAAAAATGTTCCGTGATCCTGCAAATGCATTGTTACCAAACTGGAAGCATTTACCGGTAGGCTACCATGGTAGAGCTTCATCCATCGTTGTTTCAGGAACAGAAATTAATCGTCCAAAAGGACAGATGAAACCTGCTGATGCAGACAAACCTGTTTTCGGACCATGCAAGCAATTGGATTTTGAACTGGAAATGGCCTTTATCCTCAACACAAATACCGAGATGGGAGAAAGTATCTCTACAAAGGATGCTGAAGACGCCATCTTCGGAATGGTTATTTTCAACGACTGGTCTGCAAGAGATATACAATCTTGGGAGTATGTTCCACTAGGGCCATTCCTTGCGAAAAACTTCGGTTCATCCATTTCTCCTTGGGTAGTTACCCTTGAGGCCTTGGAACCATTCAAAACAGCTTCTCCTAAACAGGATCCTGAAGTTTTGGATTATTTAAAATTTGAAGGTGATAAAAACTATGATATCAACCTTGAAGTGTATATCCAACCTGAAAATGGTGACCAAAACCTAATCAGCGAAAGCAATTACAAACACATGTACTGGAATATGACCCAGCAACTGGCTCACCACACGATAAACGGATGTAACGTAGAGGTTGGTGATATGTATGCAAGTGGTACCATTTCAGGAAGTGATCCAAAATCTTTTGGTTCTATGCTTGAACTTACCTGGAGAGGACAAAATCCTATATCACTAAGCAATGGTGAGGAAAGAAAGTTCATTGAAGATAATGATACGGTTACCATGAAAGCCTGGGCTGAAAAAGATGGTATAAGAGTAGGTTTCGGTGAAGTTTCTGGTAAAATTATTCCAACACTTTAATAATTATAAAACACTTTAGTTTTTTAAGCTACATAATAATGGTAAAATTCAGTTCACTTTAGTTTTTGAAAATCTACGATTTTCATTTTCTTGCATTATGATTACTCAAAAATTGATTAATGAGCTTTCCTACAAAATCGTTAGGGCTTGTATAGAAGTTCATAAACTGGCTGGCCCCGGTTTATATGAAGAAGTCTATCATCAATGCTTAGAAAAAGAATTTAATCTATTAGGTTTAAAATACAAAAGTGAACTTGAAATACCATTTTTCTATAAAGGAAATCAAATAGATTGTAAGGTAAAATGTGACTTTTTAATTGAAGAATTAGTTGTTTTAGAACTAAAGGCGGTTGCAGAAATTCATCAAATTCATAAGGCGCAAACCATCAACTATATGAATCTTTTAAAAGCTCCTCGTTCAATACTAGTCAATTTCAATGTCACAAACCTTTATCATGAGGGCTGTGAATCTTTTGCATCTAAGGTATTTAAGGAACTTCCAAAAGAATGAAAATCATAGATTTTCAAACTTAAGTGTCCTTTCGGAAGCAATCAGAAGTAACTAAAAATAACTTAAGTGTTAAGTTTAAAAATATGAAAACAGTAATCCCCTCCGAGATAACCTCCGTACAGCTACAGACCATCATGCAGACAGCCGTTTCACCACGTCCTATTGCATTAGCTTCTACGGTGGATAAAGACGGTAATAATAATTTATCTCCATTCAGTTTTTTCAACATGTTCAGTACAGTTCCTCCGATCTTGATCTTTTCACCATCAAGGAGAGTACGTGACAATACAACGAAACATACTTTAGAAAATGTTTTGGAAGTTCCGGAGGTTGTAATTGGAACAGTAAATTTTCCAATTGTACAGCAGATTTCTCTGGCATCTACAGAATATGAGACTGGAGTAAATGAGTTTATAAAGTCTGGTCTCACTATGAAAGATGCAGATCTTGTGAAGCCAAAACTAATTGAAGAATGTCCTGTTAACTTTGAATGCAAGGTTTTAGAAGTAAAATCCTTGGGAGATCAGGGTGGAGCAGGAAATCTTGTGATTTGTGAGGTTCAGAAGATTCACATCAGGGAAGAATATCTGAATGAAGCAGGAAATCTTGACCAGAACAAGCTGGATATGGTAGCCCGACTAGGTGGCAACTGGTATTCCCGAAGTAATGAAAACAGCCTTTTTGAAGTTCCAAAACCTTTGGTAACAAAAGGAATTGGGTTTGATCTTCTTCCGGATGCTATTAAGTACAGTAAAGTATTCACAGGGAATGATCTTGGAATGCTTGCCAATACAGAGGTTTTACCTTCCGGTGATTTCCATGCTGATGAAAACATTCATACTGACGCCCAGAAATTACTTCTGGAAAGCAAAGTTGAAGAAGCGTGGGTTTTACTCACCATAAAATAATATAAAAAAGAAGCCTGACATTTCAGGCTTCTTTTTACTTTCTATACTTATTAAAAGATTTTATTTCTTTTCTGACTTTTCAGTACCTGTAATTTTTCCTTTTTCATTGAAATCTGAAATATTACCGTCCTTATCAATGGAAACATTCAAATTATCATTTTTAGAATCGTAATAAATGCTTGTAGCATATCCCGGACAGTCGTGCTGCTTACAACCTGTCAGCTTATAAATTCCATTTTCTGAAGAAATAGGACCCTCTACATTAAAATTCTTTACCATCTCATCATATTGAGCCCCGACAAGTTTTTTCAATCTTTCTGTGATTCCTTTATCTTCGAAGAATTTAATATCATGAGGATACTTATCCACATTTTTGGTAATAATATTCATTGTGCCTGAAGCAGAAGATGGCGTTGTTGCAACCGAATCTGTTTTGGGTGTGATTACGGAATCCTTAGGCGTTACTGTAGCCAAAGTATCGTTGCTTACAGAAGATTCTGCTTTTGTTTCTTTTTTACATGAAACAACACATAATGAAAGCGCAAATGCGCCTGCAATAATTTTTTTCATAAGTATACTGTTATGGTGGTTAATTTATATCAACGTAGTTTTAAACGTTTTATTTCAATTTTTCTTTTATAAAATCAATACATTTTTCGGTTACGCTATGTAAATCTTTTGGTAAATCAGAGCTTGTCCATGGCTCTTTCGCTCCGAAAGTATGGTTAGCATTTTCAATCAGAAACAGTTCAGAATTGGGATGAAGAAGATGAAGATGTTCTGCCTGTTTCACCTCTACTGCTTCGTCCTCTGTTCCATGAATAATCAGCATATGAGCTTTTGCCATTTCTGTTGCTCTTTCAACATCAAAGCGATGAAGGTTCTGCTCATAATTTTCATAAAACTGATAGTAATGAGGCATTTCCTGTTTTGTACGTCCATTCATGGCATAGTATACTCCATCTTTTTTCCAGTTTTCAAAAGCCTCTCCTTTCGGGAAACGGTCTAGTGTATCCACACTTGCCAATGTAATCAAGCCATTGATTCTTTCATCTTCAAAAGTTTTAATGATGGAAATTCCTCCTCCTCTACTGTGTCCTATCAAAACAATTTTTTCAATATCCACATGTGGGTCTTTAGTAAAATGGTCAATAACAGCACCAAGGTCAGAAAGCTCTTTAGAATAATTATTGTTACCAAAAGCTTCAAGATCTCCAAAGTTATAGGGATCATTCATCGTTGTTCCGTTATGCGAAAAATTAAACTTCACAAAGAAAAATCCTGCTTCAGCAAACTTTTCTGCCATCAGATTCCAGGCACCCCAGTCTTTGTAGCCTTTATATCCGTGAACAAATATCACTAAGGGAAGTTTTTGTAAGGTATCTTTATAAAAAGCATCAGCAAGAAAGCTTCTTGTTTCCTTATTTTCTATAGGTATATTCTTTTCATTAATCAAATTCATAGGTCAATAAATATCTTTTATATTTAAGGTGTTTGATCATGGAAATTTATGAAAAAAACTCTGTTTTTCCTTAATAACATCAATAACATCTTCTTTTATTTTAAAACCAATAGGATCCGAAGTGTATTTTTTGCAAGCAATACTTATTATTTCCTGTATAAAACGTGAGAAAAGGAATTCACTAAAAAGATTATTAAAAAATAACCTTATTTTTGCTTCATGCAGAATTTAAGAACAGTAACCGTAACGCGTTACATTCTGCCACTGAGGGAGGGAGGTTCACTTCCTGCTCTGGCAGAAGCTGATGATGATTTTAAATATGTCTTAAAATTCCGTGGGGCCGGCCATGGGGTAAAAATGCTGATCTCCGAACTTTTGGGAGGAAAGATTACAGAAGCCTTAGGATTAAAGATCCCTGAACTGGTTTTTGTAAATCTGGAAGCTGACTTCGGAAGAACAGAAGCTGATGAGGAAATTCAGGATCTATTAAAGTTTTCTGAGGGACTGAACCTGGGACTGCATTATCTTTCAGGTTCTATCACCTATGATCCAGGTGTAAGTGTTGATCCTCTTCTGGCTTCAAAAATCGTATGGCTTGATGCATTTATTACCAATATTGACCGTACGTTTAGAAATACCAATATGCTGATGTGGCATAAGGAACTTTGGATTATTGACAATGGAGCTTCGTTCTATTTTCACCATTCATGGCAGAATTTTGATGCAGCTGCAAAGACTCCATTCAAATATGTGAAAGACCATGTACTTCTTCCTAAAGCTAAAATGCTGGATGAAGCAGATAAGTTTGCTCATGAGATATTGAATGACGCCCTTTTCAGAGAAATTGTTAATTCAATCCCTGAAGACTGGTTACAATGGAATGACGCGGATGAAACTCCTGATGAAATCCGTGAGATTTATTTTCAGTTTCTGAAAACCCGATTAGAAAATTCTTCAATCTTTGTAAACGAAGCGAAAAATGCAAGAGGATAAAATATATGAATATGCGGTAATACGCCTGGTGCCTAAAGTTGAGAGAGAAGAGTTTTTCAATATAGGACTGGTTATGTTTTCTAAAAAGGAAAAATTCATTCGGGTTGAATTTTATTTATGTCCAGATAAATTCAAGCTGATGCACAGCAAACTAGATTACGAGGATATTATTCAAAACCTGGAAAGCTTTCAGAAAATTGCTCACGGAGAGAAAGATGGTGGACCCATTGCACAACTCGATATTCCTGAACGTTTTCGCTGGCTTACTGCTGTAAGAAGTGCTGTTGTACAAACTTCAAGACCTCATCCCGGAAAATCAAGAGATCTAAATATCACTTTTGGTAAACTTTTTGAGGAGTTAGTAAAATAACACACTTCTTAAAAAGTTCCACTATGAAATCATCTAAAAACAACATATCAATCTACAGGTTTTTTACAAACCTGTTTTTTGTTTTATTGTTAAGCCTTTCTCATTTATTTTTTTCACAGAACTTTTCACAGATATCCAACCAGACTCCCCCTGTAAAAAGTACATTACTTCCCGAAATAGCCAATTTATCTGAAAATATTATATATAAAACCAACAGAAAAGGAAATGCAGTACAACTGGACGTGTTCACTCCAAAAAACGCTCCTTCAGGTCAATTGCTTCCAGTGCTAATCTATGTTCACGGTGGTGGATGGATACAAGGAGATAAAATAATCCACTCTGATAATTATGTTGAAACTACCATTGCTAAACTGATGGCAAAGCAATATGCTGTGATCAGTATTAATTATACCCTTCTGAATGACAGTACTCATTTTCCTTTGCCAGTGGAAGATACCAAAGATGCTGTAAGATGGGTAAGAAAAAATGCAGGGCAATATCATTTTGACACGAATAATATTGGGTTGTTTGGTGCCTCAGCAGGAGCTCACCTTTCTTTGCTTGCGGCCTACACTCCGGACAATACTTATTTGGGTAATCCGGAACTTTCGTCTTATTCTGCCAAGGTAAATTATGTGATTGATCATTATGGTCCTGCAGATCTGAATAAGCTTTTCCACACAAAATTAGGAACAATACCGGTCGCTATGATTGGATTAATGTCAAAAAAGATTGTCAGTCTACAGCAGAATCTAGTGAAGGGACTTTCAGGGTATGCTCTCAAGAAAAACCAGGAAAGAGCCATTAATTATCTTGAAACCATATCTCCCGTTAATTTTGTTTCTGGAGGTGTACCTACTTTAATTGTTCAGGGAAATAATGATAAAATTGTTCCTTTAAACCAATCTAAAAAGCTTCACAGAAAATTAAACAGAGCCAAAATACAGAACTCTCTGATCATCGTAGACGGAGGAATACATGGCTTTGGCACTACTGATAAAGCTTATCTGGATCAACTTACGGATCAGATGGTAGATTTCATTCTTTCACAGAAAAAATAATATACATCACATTGTTTCAATAATCTATAAAATATTGAAAATCAAATTAATAAACAAAACAATAAAGGAAATTTGCTAGATTGATATACATATTGATATTTTTTAATTGAGAATTAATTACCTTGGCTATTATTTAAATTATTAATAATAAAAAAGCCTATAATTTAATTATTTATCAATAAAAATAAGTAATATGGAATCTTTAAACAATATCAATGCACTTACTCTCATATTTGTATCTGTCCTTATTTTTGCGATAGCTTACCGCTTTTATGGTATTTTTATTGCGAATAAAGTTCTCCGACTTAATGACGGGAATATGACTCCCGCCGTAGAATTTGCAGATGGTAAAGATTATGTTGCCACCAATAAAAATGTACTTTTCGGGCATCATTTTGCGGCTATTGCTGCAGCAGGACCTTTGGTTGGGCCTGTTCTTGCGGCACAATTCGGATATCTTCCCGGTGCATTATGGATATTGATAGGCTGTGTTCTGGGAGGCGGAGTACACGATATGATTGTACTCTTTGCTTCAGTAAGACATAAGGGGCAGAGTCTTGCCACTATTGCTTCCAAAGAAATAGGAAAAGCAACAGGAACTGTAGCAGGTTTTGCCATCCTTTTCATTCTGATCCTTACGCTGGCAGGTTTATCATTGGCTTGCATCAATGCGATGCATGAAGCTTCATGGTCTCTTTTTACAGTAATCATCACCATGCCCATTGCCATCATCATGGGACTCATCATGCGCTATAAAAAGAACAGTGTCCTGTTTGCAAGTATTCTTGGAGGTATTCTTTTGGTTGCAGGGATTATCGGGGGACACAGCCTGATGCAGAATGCTACGATAAATAATCTATTTTCCTGGGATATTAAAACGATTTCCATTGCGATCCCTCTGTATGGTTTTATTGCTTCTGTATTACCGGTATGGCTTCTTTTGGTGCCAAGAGATTATCTTTCGACTTATTTAAAGATAGGAACTATTATTATGCTGGCTATTGGAGTAATTGTTATTCACCCTACGATACAGATGCCGGCTATTACAGCTTTTGTAAATGGTGGTGGCCCTATTATTGGTGGTCCGGTACTTCCTTTTATATTCATTGTTATTGCCTGTGGAGCCATTTCCGGTTTCCATGCTGTGATTGCCACGGGAACAACTCCGAAAATGCTTACTAAAGAAAGAGAAATTCTTTTTGTAGGATATGGAGCCATGCTGGTGGAAGGCTTTGTAGCATTGATGGCGCTTATTGCTGCCTGTACCCTAATGCCTGGTGATTATTTTGCAATCAATACTCCCAAAGAAGCTTATGATTCGTTTCTTGCAGCACATCCTTCATTACACGGAGTAGATATTGATTATTATTCACAGAAAATAGGTATTGATCTATATGGCAGAACCGGAGGTGCAGTATCTCTGGCGGTGGGAATGGCTCATATATTCAATAAGATTCCGTATATGGATCAGCTGACAGCCTATTGGTATAATTTTGCAATTATGTTTGAAGCAGTGTTTATTCTTACCGCCATTGATGCAGGAACAAGGGTTGGACGCTTTTTTTTACAGGAAATGCTAGGCTCTGTTGTTCCAAAATTCAATGATAAAAATTGGATTCCGGGAATTATTATCAGCAGTCTTCTTTTCACATTTGCATGGGGATATCTGGTGTACACCGGAAATGTAAACAGTATCTGGCCGTTATTTGGAATTAGTAATCAGCTACTGGCTGCCTGTGGGCTTATCGTCTGTACAACCATGCTGATAAGAATGAAAAGAGGTAAATATGCTTTCTGTTCGGCTATTCCTGGAGTTTTCATGGCGGGGATAACATTCTGGGCAGGTTATATTCAGGTGACCGCCATCTATATTCCTAAAGGACAGTATTTACTGGCAGCTTTAGCGGCAACAGCAATGATTCTTATGCTTATTGTATTTATAGGTGCTTTCAGAAAGTGGTATCAACTGCTTAAGATCAATACAACCGAAATTGACCATTATGGTGAAGCGGTAAAAGAACTGGTAGAAAGATAAAATTCATTATAATATAAAAAAACGGGCCTCAAATTTGAGATCCGTTTTTTTTTTTTTTTTAGAAGTATATAAAGTATTAAAAATTGAAGTTAAGTCTGGAGAACACATACCTTCCGTTCTGACCAAACTGTGAGGTAGAACGTGAGTATACAAACTGATCATTATTACTGGACGCAGGAAGATTTTTAGTTGGATAGATATCAAACAGATTGTTTACTCCTAACGTCAATCCTATGTTTTTTGTAAACTGATAGGCTACAGAAAGATCAGTAATGATCTTATCCCCTATTTTCTGGTGTTCATTAAATTCTATAATTCCATCTCCATTAGCATCCAGAACATCTGCTCCTGTTACTTTTCCAAAATAGGTATTTCTTAGATAGAAACTAGCACTCTTCCAAGTCAGTGTATGAGAAAGACTGGCTTTTACTCTTGGCACTGCTTCTTCCAGATAAACTCTTGATTTTTCGGAGAAATAAATCTTTTCTAAATCCGGAGACTGCAATAATCCTGAGGAATGAATATTCCCAACCTGTTTGGTCTGGTTAAGGTTAATCGCAAAGTTATTATCCAGCTTTATATCGGTAAATCTTGCAGTGTGAGAAATAACCACATCTACCCCTTTCGTTTCAGTATCAATGGCATTGGTAAAGAATTGAGCTGCATTGATATTTAATTTATCATAAATCAGTTTTGCTGCATCCGGAACACCTGCCTTTAAGAATTGATCTGTAAGGAGAATTCTGTTATTAATTCTTGTAAAGTAACCATCCGCAGTGAACGTTAAATTCACGGATGGAATTTTATAGGTAAATCCTACACTTGCAGATTTTGAAGTTTCCTGCTTCAGTTTTGGCATTCCTAATGCTCCTGCAACCTCAGAATCATTGCTAAATGTTCCCACATCCAAAAGCACTCCACTAGGAAGCTGTGGCGAAGTTACAAACAACGAAGAGGTCACGTTATAATAAATCTGGTGAATAGATGGTGCTCTAAATCCTGTAGAACCCGCCAGTCTCACATTAAAATTAGGAGCTACCTTGATTCTTGAAGCCAATTTATAATTGAAGGTAGAACCAAAATCTGAATAATTTTCATATCTCGCTGCTGCATCTACCAAAAGCCAGTTGGTGAAGTTAAATTCAACATCTGCATAGGCAGCTACTGATTGTCTGTTTTTGTTCACTGCATTTTCCGGTCTAAATCCGTTAAATACCTGCGAACCTCCCGGAAGTGCTGCTCCAAAGAAATCGGTAGGTCTTTTCGCTGGATCTCCATCCCATATATTTCCGTATTGGTCATAGGTAGTGTATGAAGCTTCTTCTCCTTCTGTCATTTTAAAGTTTTCAAAGCGATGCTCTCCTCCAAATGCAACATTCAATCCTTCAAATGCATCATATTTTTTAGAGAAATCTAAATTGATTGTATTTTGAGTAAACCTCAGTCCACCAGCATCAAATTCACTTGGTGAAGCAAATCTTAGAGAAGTATTTCCGGTATTTCCAATGTTATAGGTAAAAGAGTTTTGTCCAAAAGTATTACTGAAGTCAATATGCCATCCGTCCCATTTTCCTTTAATTCCTGCAGCCAATGAAATATCCTGAATATCTGTTCCAATCTGTGGAAGGTAACCATTAGGATACAATCCTGTAAAGGTTCTGCTTTCCCTCGGTCTTCTGTAAAACCCTCCGGAAGTACCATGTCTTAAGCTATAGCCGCCGAAAGTATAAACTTTCCAATCATCACTGATTGGAACCTCAGCATTGATGAAAAGCTGATGATTATTAAGCTTGGACTGCCCAACCTGCATGTTAAAATCCTTTCTCGTTTGTCCCCTGTAAGCTAATTCCTGATCGGTAACATCGAAATTCAATAAAGACTGAAGCCCTTTTTGAATAACATTTCCTGCCCCGTCTTTTATATCCTGAATGGTAGTTGCCCCTTGTATTCCTGCCAATTGAGCAGAACTAAAATAGTTAACTCCCTGCGCATACTGGTGAACATAATCAATAATCTGTTGTGAGTTAGGAGTATCTTTAATATCGCTGAAAAGAGATGAAAGGTTCACTCCATCATTCAGAGCACGTTGTTCAATAGCATTATAGGCATTGTAAATTGCTCCTTTTTCAGTTCCTGCTCTGTACGTAGGATTTCTGAACTGTGAAGACCAGGTGATATTAAAGAAACCACCTTTCGTACCTATTTTATTTCCATAATTCAGATCCAGCTGAATATTCTGTCCGTCAAAATTTCCTGTATGATCATTGGCTGTAGGTGTTAGATTTCCTCCATAGCCAATCTGACCTGTCAGTTTTCCGGTATCTCTTTTAAGTTCAAGGTTCATTACTCCGGCAATAGCGTCTGATCCGTATTGTGCTGCAGCTCCATCCCTAAGGACTTCTATTCTGTTTAAGGCAAAGGATGGAATGGCATTCAGGTCAGTTCCTACTGTTCCTCTTCCTGGTGTTCCGTTCACATTCACCAATGCTGAAGTATGTCTTCTTTTCCCGTTAACCAATACCAATACCTGATCCGGCCCCAATCCTCTCAACTGAGCAGGATCCAAATGGTCTGTACCATCCGAATTGGTCTGAACCGTAGAAGTAAAAGAGGGTGCAATGGCATTCAATATTTGTCCGATATTGGATTGTGGAAGAATTACAGAAGCCTCCTTTAGATTGAATACATCCACAGGAACCGGACTGTCTATTTTAGATCTTGCCCCGGCTCTTGAGCCCAATAATACAACTTCTTCTACACTATTGATTTTGTCTTTATTTGTTTTTATACTGTCTTTTTCCTGGCCGTAGGTAAATACTCCAAGAAAAAATAAAACAGAAGCGGAAAGAATAGTTTTCTTATTTTTCATATAGTTTACTCAATTAATTGAACATTTATGTTTTTTTACAGAGCGCAAATGTAAAACTTATTTATTAGTCCACAAAATCAATAGACTTTGTTTTTATAAAAAATATTTATTGTTTATTTCTATCCCTTATTAAAAATACTATTTTTAAAGTAAACCTTATAGATTTTAACAAAAAAAAGCGAACCCCAAAAATTGAGTTCGCTTCTATTCTTATATTATTTTCAGCTTAGATCTTTGTCAGTTTAGCATATTTCAGGATAAGGTTTTTCTCTCCCTCGTGTATGAAGACAACTTTTGCCTTGATATTTTGAGGATCTGTTCCATCCAGAAAGGAGACTTCTCCAATTCCGAAACGATCATGTCTCACCTTATCTCCAACTTCAATATCCTGAGAGGAAGCTCCACTTGGATTAATGATTTTTGCCGTGCTTACAGGTTTTAGTTTTCTCTGTTCAGGAGCGGGTGCCGAATTATCTCCCCGGTCAATGGTCTTTTTCTCAACTCTTTTGAAAGCTTTCTGCTCAGATGGATGCTCATCAAAAATATTGGATCTCACCCCAGAATTGTTGATAAATCTTTTTTCCAGTACAGGATTAAGGAACTCAATATATTCATCATCAATCTCGCTTAGAAATCTTGATGGTTCTGCATCTGTAATTTTTCCCCACTGGAAACGTGACACTGCGTAGGAGAAAAACACTTGCTTTTCTGCCCTTGTCAAAGCTACATAGAACAGTCTTCTTTCTTCTTCAAGATCTTCTCTTGTTGCAGAACTCATAAAGCTTGGGAAAAGATTCTCCTCAAGACCAACCAAATGTACCACTGGGAACTCCAATCCTTTTGAAAGGTGAATGGTCATCAATGAAACCATATCATCTTCAAGGTTTTTATCCTGTGTATCTGCTGAAAGTGCAATGTTTTCAAGGAAGTTGGACAAACTTGGATCTCCATCTTCCAACTGCATTTGTTCTTCAATAAACCCTTGCATAGAGTTCATCAATTCCTGAACGTTTTCTACCCTTGAAATTCCCTCCGGCGTCTGATCATCCTTTAAAAACTTGATTAAGCCACTACGTTTTGCCACTTCCATAGCAACGCTGTAGGCAGTTTCGGTCTTTAATAGTACCTGAAACGCTTTAATCATAGACCAGAAATCATTTAGTTTGTTTAAAACACCATTATTTAAGCCCAACTGAGGAGCATACATCGGTAAATTATCCAAGACCTTTGAGATGGAAACGTTTTGTGCATCTGCAAAAACAATCAGTTTATTCTGCGTGGTTTCTCCAATTCCTCTTGTGGGATAATTAATGATTCTCATCAATGCCTCAGAGTCATTTTCATTGATTAAAAGGCGTAGATATCCTATTAAATCCTTAACCTCTTTTCTTTGGTAAAATGAAAGTCCTCCGTATACCTTGTAAGGAATATTTTTACGTCTCAAGGCATCTTCAAATGCTCTGGTCTGAGAGTTTGTTCTGTATAAAATAGCAAAATCGCTGTATTTTCTCTGATCACGGTTACGAAGTTCCCAGATATTTCCGGCTACGAAATTGGCCTCATCAGCATCTGATAGAGAACGGTATATTTTAATTTTGTCTCCCTCTTCATTATCACTGAAGACATTTTTCTTAAACTGCTGTAAGTTTTTCGCAATAACAACATTGGCTGCATTTACGATATTCTGGGTAGAACGGTAGTTTTGTTCCAAGGATACTGTAATAGCATCCGGATAATCCTTTTTAAAATTCAGGATGTTATAAATATTCGCACCACGGAATGAGTAAATAGATTGTGCATCATCTCCCACCACACAAATATTCTCAAATTTTGAAGCCAATGCTTTTACAATAAGATACTGAGAATGGTTTGTATCCTGGTACTCATCTACCATGATATACCTAAATCTATCCTGATATTTTGCAAGCACTTCAGGGAAACGGGTCAGTAATTCATTGGTTTTTAACAAAAGATCATCAAAATCCATAGAGCCGTTTCTGAAACATGCATCTACGTATCTCTGATAAATCTGTCCGATAAATTTCATGTTTGCCTTTTCATCCGCTTCCATGAGTTCAGGATTGTTGAAATAGGCCTTTACAGTAATCAAATTGTTTTTGTAGGTTGAAATTCTAGCCTGAACTTTTTTAGGTTTGTAAAGGTCAGCATCAATGTTCATGTCTTTCAGTACCTTTTTAATTACATTCAATGCATCCTGCTGATCATAAATGGTAAAATTGGAAGGATAGCCAAGATAATGAGCTTCAATCCTTAGAATTCTTGCAAAAACAGAGTGAAAAGTTCCCATCCAAAGACTTCTTGCATTGCTGTCACCCACTACCTTCGCAATACGCTCTTTCATTTCACGGGCTGCTTTATTGGTAAAGGTAAGTGCAAGGATATTGAAAGGGTCTATTCCGTTGTGTATTAAATGGGCTATACGCATGGTAAGCACACGTGTTTTACCGGAACCGGCTCCCGCAAGCACCATCAAAGGTCCTTGTAAAGAGGTAACGGCTTCATATTGTGATTCGTTGAGTCCTTTCAAATAATCCATACTGCAAAAAAATTTTGGGAACACAAAATTAATGTATTCAAAGGAGAATTCAAATTTTGATTGTAGAAGTTAAACATTAGAAGCTAAATATTAGGAGAGCCAGCTATTGAAACAGAGGTGTTTTTTCATTTGAAAATAAAATTCATCAATATATTATTTCTAACTTCTACCCTCTATATCTAACTTCTGGTGCATAGGTATGTAACATTTAATTCACTTTTCCTACTAATTGATAAACAATTTCAAACTTTATGAAAAAACGACTTATTTCTGCTGCTGCCGTAGCTTTCTTCGGGCTTATGCTGAATGCACAGCAAATAAAATTCGAAGAATATGATCTTCCCAATGGTCTTCATGTAATTCTTCATCAGGATAATTCAGCTCCGGTAGTAACAACAGGAGTAATGTATCATGTAGGTGCAAAGGATGAAGTAAAGGGAAGAACCGGTTTTGCACACTTCTTTGAACACCTTTTATTTGAGGGAACCCCTAATATTAAGAGAGGTGAATGGTTTAAGATCGTTTCTTCAAATGGAGGCGACAATAATGCCAATACAACCAACGACAGAACCTATTACTATGAAACTTTCCCATCCAACAACGAACAACTTGGACTTTGGATGGAGTCTGAAAGAATGCGCCATGCCGAGATCAATCAGGTTGGTGTAGATACACAAAGAGAAGTGGTAAAAGAGGAGAAAAGACTGAGAATGGACAACCAACCTTATGGAAATCTTTTTTCAACCATTCAAAAGAATTTGTTTACCAATCACCCTTATAACTGGCCTACCATAGGTTCTATGGAGGATCTGAATGCGGCTAAGCTTGAAGAATTTCAGGCTTTTTATAAGAAATTCTATGTTCCTAACAACGCAACTTTAGTAGTAGCAGGAGACATTAAACCTGAACAGACTAAAAAGTGGATTGCAGAATATTATGGAGCTATTCCAAAAGGAACTGTTTATCCAAAGGATTTCCCTAAAGATGCTCCTATTACTCAGGAAAAAGAAGTTACGGCAACTGATCCGAACATTCAGCTTCCTGCCTATGTTTTTGCTTACAGAACCCCTGCCAATAAAGAAAAAGATGCGTATGTGCTAGATATGCTTTCGTCTTATCTAAGTAATGGCAAATCTTCTGTTTTGTACAAAAAACTGGTAGATCAGGATAAAAAAGCACTTCAGGTAGCTGCTTTCAATCAGGGACTTGAAGATTACAGTATTTTTGCATTCTTTGCGATTCCAATGGGACAGACAACTAAGCAGACTTTACAGACTGATATTGATGCTGAGATCAAAAAACTTCAGAATACTTTAATTTCGGATGAAGATTATCAGAAGATCCAAAACCAGTTTGAAAATCAGTTTGTCAATCAAAATTCAAGCATTCAGGGTATCGCTGCTTCTTTGGCAACCAACCATGTATTGATGGGAAATACAAATCTTATCAATAAAGAAATTGACATTTACAGGTCTATTACAAAGCAAGATCTGCAAAATGCAGCTAAAAAGTATCTGAATTCTAACCAAAGAATCATCATCAACTACGTTCCTGAGAAAAAATAATTTACCCATGAAAAAGCAATTCACCTATATAGCAGCGGCATTTTTATTTGCAGGAATGCTTTCCGCACAAAAAATAGATATTAATGCAATGCCAAAACCAGGACCTACTCCTGCCGTTAACATTGCTAAACCAAAAACCTTTCAGCTAAGCAACGGGCTTACTGTAATGGTTGTTGAAAACAATAAACTACCAAGGGTAAACACCACTCTTACCATGGACAGGCCTCCTTACTATGAAGGAAATATAGCCGGAGTAAGCCAGATTATGGCAGAACAGCTTGATAATGGTACTACAAATCTTAGTAAAGATGAGTTTAATAAAAAGGTTGACTTTTTAGGAGCCAATCTAAGTTTTTCCTCTAATGGTGCATCTTCCAACTCACTTTCAAAATATTTCCCTGAAGTATTGGGGCTGATGGCTGATGCTATCGTTAATCCAAAATTCTCTGCAGAAGAGCTTCAAAATGCAAAGGAAAGAACCATTGAAGGCTTAAAAGCTGACGAGAAAAATGCATCTTCCATTGCTGAAAGAGTCTCCAATGCTTTGAAATATGGTAAAAACACTTCACGAGGAGAGTTTGAAACGGTAGAATCCATCAATAAGATCCAATTGGCAGATATCCAGAATATTTACAATAAATACTACGCTCCGGAAAATGCCTATTTAGTAATTGTAGGAGATGTAAAATTTGATCAGATCAAACCTTTGGTTGAAAAATCATTTGGAAACTGGAAGAAATCAAATACGAAGTTTGCAGCTTTAGAACCTGCTTCCAATGTTTCCAAAACAGAAATTAACGTGGTGGATGTTCCCTCTGCAGTACAATCTGTATTAGAAGTAGGAAACCTGAATACTTTGAACATGAAAGATCCAAACTACTTCCCTGCTACTATTGCCAACTATATTTTAGGGGGTGGCGGTGAAGCCAGACTTTTCATGAACCTTAGAGAGAAAAATGGATTTACATACGGTGCCTATTCCAGTATGCAGCCAAGTAAATATTCTCCTAATTTTTCGGCAGAAACAAGCGTAAGAAATGAGGTTACAGACAAGGCGATTAAGGAATTAATGAATGAACTTAATGCGATTTCTACGGTAAAACCTGAAGAACTTGAGAATGCTAAAGCAAGACTAAAAGGCGCTTTCATTATGTCTCTGGAAAAGCCCGGAATCGTTGCCAAGTTTGCTTTGGATCAAAAGGTGCAGGATCTTCCGGCAGATTTCTATACCAACTATTTAAAATCTATTGACAAGGTAACTGCAGCAGATGTATCTAATGCGGTAAAAGCAACGATCTTCCCTAACCAAAGCAGAATCTTCGTTGCCGGTAAGGCTTCTGATATTGCTGAAGGACTGGAAAAACTAGGTTACCCTGTAAAATACTTTGATAAGGAAGCAAATCCAGTTTCAAAACCTGCAGCACAAAAGGTGGATGCCAATGTAACCATTGGCTCTGTAGTGGATAAATACATTAATGCCGTTGGAGGATTGGCAGCCGTTCAAAAAGTAACCTCCGTTACTGCTGATGCCACTACCAAAGTACAAGGTATGGATATGAGCATAAAACTGATTGAGGGAAAAGGAGGAAAAATGATGATGGAAATGAAAATGATGGGTAATACTCTTCAGAAGATCGTTTTTGATGGTAAAGATGGATATGCAGAAGCACAGGGACAAAAAATTCCGCTGAATGAGCAGCAAAAATCTTTGATGGCTGAATCTGACCCTTTCCCGGAACTTAATTTTGCAAAAAAAACAGATTTAAAACTAGCCGGTATTGAAAAATACAACAATGAAGATTCTTATGTTGTAAAAGGCCCAAAACAAACCTACTATTACAGCGTAAAGACAGGTCTTAAAACGGGTGAAATAAAAGCGGGTGAAGGAGGTTCCATTCCTACAAGCTTTGCTGACTACAAGGATGTATCTGGTGTAAAGCTTCCATTTACCATTATTCAGAACATGGGTGGTATGGATATCAATCTGTCAGTACAATCCTATCAGCTAAATCAGGCTAAGGATTCTGACTTTAAATAAAAAACAAATCATTTTTATAAAAAAAGACTATCTCACTTTTGGGATAGTCTTTTTTATTTTCTGATCTCTTCGTGATTTTAATGAATTTTGAAATTCAAACTCAATCTTCATAAAAATAATTTAGTGGTAAATTCCCAACACTCTTATGAGCCTATCCATCTATTTTAAGCATTAAATCTTTATTTTATTTTTAATTTTTAGTAGTTGATCCACATTTCCCAACATCTTTTTTTGTCATTCAGTAAAAAAACATTAAATTTGCCCATTCAAAAAGATATCAGAATTAATGGATACTATATTTACACTATTGATGGTTCTTATTATGGTTGCCAGTGTTTTATTGGTGATTATTGTTATGGCTCAAAACCCAAAAGGTGGAGGTCTTTCCAGTACTTTCGGAGGGGCATCATCTGCTCAGTTTGGAGTACAAAGAACCAATGATTTCATGGAAAAAGCAACATGGACCCTAGGCGGAACTATCATCGTTCTTATCCTTTTAAGCGTTGTTATTACGGGAAAACCATCACAAGTGGCTCCGGGACAACAACCAGTAAAAAAAGAAGTTCCGGCTAAGCAATCGGCTCCTGCTTCTTCTAAAACAGCTACACCGGTTCAGGCACCAGCTACACCCGCAAAATAAGAAGATTATTTTTCTACATACAACAAAAGCAACTCAATTTGAGTTGCTTTTTTATTTGATATTTAAGTTCTTTATTTCAATTTAATTTTCTCAATCTGGTAGCGAAGCTTTAGACCTGCCTTCAGAAAGGAATATTGCATGGGCTTATCATCTTTATAATACTTATCAATAAAGATCTGCATGGCACCATAGAAACGTTTCAGATAAACATCATTCTTTACGGTGCTCTCTCCTTTATGATGAAGAATAGAGACCTTACCATAATAATAGTTCTTATATCCTTTTCTTAACAGGGTGTAGCAAAGATCAATGTCTTCCCCATACATAAAATAGGATTCATCCAAGCCTCCAATATTTTTGTAAACTTCTTTTTTTATCAGTAAAAAAGCACCTGTAATTACATCTACATCAGCAATCTCCTCTTCTCCAATATCATTTCTATAATAGGATTTGGAATTATTCTTTTTTAAATTGGTAAACAACTTTTCAAAGGAATTGAACATATCCGGTACAGAACGTTTACTTTCGGGCAGGAAATTTCCTTCTACATCATGCATTCTTACGCCAAGACATCCAAATTCAGGCTTGGCATCAGCAAAATCCAGAAGTTCTTTCATATAAAAACCTTCTAATTCTGTATCTGGGTTTAAAAGCAGCAGATATTCACCTTTCGCTTCCTGTATTGCCTGGTTATTCGCTTTTGAAAAACCACCATTATTTTTTGAAGAAATAAATTGTACATCAGGAAATTCGGGGATAAGATCACCCCAGGAGCTGTCTGTAGAAGCATTATCAATTACAATCACCTCATATTCTGCCTTTTCTATATATTTCTGAATAGATAAAAGGCAATTCCTGAGTAACTGGGTAACATTATAATTAACAATAATAATTGACAGCTTCATACTAATCCTTTTCGTTATACGGTAACCTGTTGATGATGGATCTTCCCAATGAAATTTCATCAGCATATTCAAGCTCATCCCCTACCGAGATTCCTCTGGCAATACTTGAAAAGTTCACCTTGAAGTTCTTAAACTTCTTATAAATATAATAAGCTGTTGTATCTCCCTCCATAGTAGCACTTAATGCAAAAATAAATTCCTTTACTTTCCCGTCATTCAGCTTTCTTTCAATACTTGGAATGTTCAGCTGGCCGGGTCCTATTCCCTCCATTGGGGAAATTTTCCCGCCAAGAATAAGATATTTCCCTGTATACTTTCCTGTATTTTCAATGGCAATAACATCACGTACATCTTCAACGATACAGATTAGTTCACCATTTCTTTTTTCATTACTACAAATTTCGCAGATCTCAAAATCAGAGAAATTGTGACATTCTTTGCAGTATTTTATTTCGTTGACAAGGTTAATGAGTGAATTTCCAAGACTTACCGCTCTGGAACTGGGTTGCTTCAATAAATGTAATGCTAATCTTAAAGCTGTTTTTCTTCCAATTCCAGGCAAGCCCGAAATCTCATCAACTGCCTTTGCCAAAACTTTACTTGGGTAATCCATAGCTACAAAAATAAGGATTATTTGAGGAAAAATGGTAAATTATGGATCGCTAGTTTTGGGAATCAGATGGATATTTTGAATTCTAAATTCAAATTAATTATAGTTAATTCACTTTGCTTATCATTTTTCAGTAAAAAAATCAGAATTCACCCTTGAGATTAAAATTAAAGGAAGTTGTATTTCTTAATCTTTTATCGTTTGATTTTATATCTAGTTATGTACAATGTCTCATTATGAGCTTTTATTATTTTAACATAATATCCTTATCTTCCATAACTCTAAAAAAACCGTTATCTTTGCGGCTTAAATATGAAAAAAATAAACTAACATGGTACTTAAAAATTTAAACTATCCTCTGGATTTTAAATTCAAAATTTCTACACTGGCAAGTGACTTCAACATTACGGATAAAAATGGAAATTATGTAGCGTATGTACGTCAGAAAATGTTCAAGTTGAAAGAGGATGTTGTTGTTTTCAATGACGAAAGTAAAACTAAGGAACTTTTTAGAATCAGAGCTAATAAATGGATTGATTTTAATGCATCTTATTCTTTGAATGACATTGTTGACAATAAAAACTATGGTAGATTGGCAAGAAAAGGGATGCGTTCTCTTTGGAAATCAAGCTATGATATTCTGGATGCTAATGACCAGCCTAAATTCAAGGTACAGGAAGACAATGCTTGGGTAAGATTCTGGGATAGCTTCGTGGGTGAACTTCCTATCATCGGAATGTTTACCGGATATTTCCTTAATCCATCTTATACAGTAACTGGTATTGACGGAAAAGCTTACTTTAAACTGAAAAAAATGCCTTCATTCTTTGGAAGAAGATTTCAATTGGATAGATTAATTGATATTGACGATGAGGAAGAAAGCTTAGTAATCCTTTCATTATTAATGATGACTCTTCTTGAAAGAGCAAGAGGCTAAAAATAAAATCACAAACACATGAAACACCTAATCATTCTCTTTTCTGCACTTCTATTGGTAGCTTGTAAAAAAGATAAGGAAACAGTTTCCGGTTCTACTCCGGCAGATTCTACAAACACCGTTAAGGATTCTGCTGCCACCAATATTTCATCAGGAAAAATCTTAATTGAAAACATTTCATTTCCAGAAGAAATTAAGGAATGCTCATGCTATTTTGCAAGAAACAAAGCTGATTTTGAAGCAGAAAAATACATCTATGCCGATGACGCTGGTAAAACAGCCTACATGAAACTGGATGGTAAAAGATTGGCTATGAATCTTATTTCCTCAAGTGATATGGAAGTGGATGAAGAGCTTACCAAGGAAATAGAAAGTAATGATTACAAAATCTCTGTAAAAGGGAAAAAGATCAAAGGTGAAGAAGCTCTTCTATTTGAAGGTACTCTTACCATTGAAAAACCTGACGGATCAGTCATTACAACACCGATCTACGGAGAATGTGGATGTTAATAAGTCACATTATAAAAAAGTCATAGGGGGTAAAAAAACGAATTAACCGATGAGTTATTTTGCCGTTTTATCCTCCAAACACATACAAAAGTGCTTCTGTATTTCACAGAAGCATTTTTTATTTCGTAAATTTGAGAAAAATAAATTTCAATGGAATTATCTAATATAGAACCGCAGATAATCTGGAAAAACTTCTCCAAATTAAATGCAGTTCCAAGACCATCAAAAAAAGAGGAAAAAGTAATTGCTTTCATCAAGGGATTTGGTGAGAACCTAGGATTGGAAACTACTGTAGATGAAGTAGGAAACGTAATTATTAAAAAACCTGCCACTGCAGGAATGGAAAACCGTAAGTCTATTGTACTTCAGTCACATTTAGACATGGTTTGCCAGAAAAACAATGACGTTAACTTCGATTTTGAAACAGAAGGAATCAAGATGGAAATTGATGGCGACTGGGTAAAGGCAAAAGGAACAACTCTAGGAGCTGATAACGGTTTAGGAGTAGCTACTATTATGTCTATCCTTGAAAGTTCAGATATTCCACACCCTGCATTGGAGGCTTTATTCACTATTGATGAAGAAACAGGAATGACCGGAGCTATAGGTTTAAAACCAGGACAGCTTACAGGAGAAATTCTATTAAACCTGGATACGGAAGAAGATGATGAAATCGACATAGGCTGTGCCGGAGGTGTAGATGTTACCATCACTCAAAATTATGCTGTAGAAGCTCCAAAAGGACAAATTGTAAGAATTGAAGTAAAAGGCCTACAAGGAGGACACTCCGGAATGGATATCCACAAAGGTTTCGGAAATTCAAATATCATCCTTGGAAGACTTCTTTACGTTGGATTGGAAAAACAAAATCTTGAAATCGTTTCTATAGACGGTGGAGGTTTAAGAAATGCTATTCCTAGAGAAGGAGTAGCTGTTGTTTCAGTAAGAAATGCAGGTGAATTTATTGAAGCGGCTACCATTCTTAAAAAAGAAATTCTGGAAGAGTTTGCTTCTGTAGAACCTGGACTTCAAATTAATATTGAAAACTCCACATCATCTGATAAAGCTGTTTCTGAAGCAGATTCTAATAAAATCATTCTCACATTAAAAGCTCTTCACAACGGAGTTTACAGAATGAGTCCGGATGTAGCCAACCTTGTAGAAGCGTCTAACAACGTGGCAAGAGTTGAACTAAAAGGTGGTGAGCTTAAAATCTTAAACCTTACAAGATCATCCGTAGATTCTTCTAAATATTCTACAGCAGAGCAATTAAAATCTGTAGCAGAATTAGCAGGAATGAATGTAGTATTCAGCGGTTCTTACCCAGGATGGAAACCAAAACCAGGTTCTGAAATTGTACAGGTTATGGAAAAAATCTATACAGAGAAGTTTAATGAAAAACCTCATGTAGTAGCTTGCCATGCAGGACTTGAATGCGGTATCATCGGAGCCAATTATCCTGAAATGGAAATGGTAAGCTTTGGCCCAACCATCAGAGGAGCACACTCTCCTGACGAAAAAGCAAATATCCCGTCTGCTCAGAAATTCTGGAGTTTCCTAAAGGATATCTTAGCCAATATTCCTCAGAAATAGAACATTAAAATAACTATATTAAATATCCAAAGTCTTATGACTTTGGATATTTTTAATTTAAACCAATAAACCAAGTAAGACCTTATAGATTAACAATACATAACATCTAAAAAAATCTAAATGTATTTTCTTATCTTCTTTGGCCTTAAAAAAAACATATAAATTATGAAGAGTATTACAGTATTCTGCGGATCAAGCTTTGGTGCAGAGGAAATCTACAGAGAACAGGCATTCTTATTAGGACAAACTTTAGCAAAACAAAACATACAGCTTATTTATGGCGGTGCAGATGTAGGTCTCATGGGAGCCGTAGCAGATGGAACTTTAAGTGAAAACGGAAAAGTAACCGGAGTGCTCCCCCACTTTTTACAATCAAAGGAAATTGCCCATAAAAACCTGACCGAGCTTATTCTCGTGGAAACCATGCACGAAAGAAAAACCAAGATGAATGATCTATGCGATGGCGTTATCGTTCTTCCGGGCGGCTATGGAACATTGGAGGAATTCTTTGAAATGATCACCTGGGCACAGCTTGGTCTTCACAAAAAACCAATCGGGGTTTTAAACATTGATGGTTTTTATAATGATCTGATGAGTCTGGTTCAAAATATGGTGGATAAAGGATTCTTAAAGCAAGTGAATAGAGACATGCTTCTGATCAGTGAGAATATTGACGACTTATTAGAAAAGATGAGGAATTATGAGCCACCTACCGTTGGAAAGTGGATTTCTAAGGAAGAAGTTTAAAACCTATATTATTTAATATAAATAGTAACTACAAAACAAAACCCGTCCGAAAAATTCGAACGGGTTTCTTATTAAGATTAAAAAATATTTTCTAAGGATAAGGAGCAATTTCCACTTCAAGTCCTTCCATTGCATCGGCAATATGTAACTGGCATCCTAGTCTGCTATTATCTTTCACGTGGAAAGCTTCTGCAAGCATAGCATCTTCTTCATCTCCCATTGGCTCTAGCCCTGGATCATTAATTACATATACCTGGCAGGAAGCACACATCGCCATTCCTCCACATACACCAATAGTACCCTCTTCAGCCAATTCATAAGAACGGATGATCTCCATTAGGTTCATGGACATATCCGTAGGAGCTACAACATCGTGAATTACACCTTCTCTATCGGTGATTTTAATATTAACGTCTGACATAATTCTGCAAAATTAGTCAATTTTTTTCACAACAGCCTTCTCTGCTTCCTTACGGCTTCCATCAAACCCGTCTACTCCACTTACTGTTGTATATTTTAATACGAACTTTTTACCCGGATTAAGTCTGTTGTATACACTCTGACACATCAAGGTAGCCTCGTGGAAACCACAAAGAATCAACTTCAGCTTTCCAGGATATGTATTGATATCTCCGATAGCGTAAATACCATCAATGTTCGTCTGATAATCAAGAGCATTGTTTACTACGATTGCATTTTTCTCGATATTTAATCCCCAGTTTCCGATCTCACCCAATTTTGGTGTTAATCCGAATAAAGGAATAAAATAATCTGTTTCAATATCGTAAGCTTCCTGTCCTTCACTTTCTACAGTAATTGCTTCTACCTTTCCGTCACCTTTGATACCGGTAACTTCTGCAGGAGTAATTAATTTAATTTTCCCCTGGTTTTTCAGCTCCTGAACTTTCTCTACAGAATCCAAAGCTCCTCTGAACTCATTTCTTCTGTGGATCAAAGTTACCTCACTTGCCACATTGGAAAGGAAAACGCTCCAGTCTAGTGCAGAATCTCCACCTCCGGCAATAACAACTCTTTTATTTCTGAAATGTTCAGGTTCTTTAACGAAATATTCCAGCCCTTTTTCTTCATAGTCAGCTACATTATCAAAAGTAGGTTTTCTAGGTTCAAAAGTACCCAATCCTCCTGCAATAGCAATAGCCTTACACCTGTGAACCGTTCCCTTGTTTGTAATCACCTCAAACCACTCATCATCAACCTTTGTATAAGAAACAGCGGTTTCCCCTAAAGTAAACCCAGGTTGGAACTGCTTGATCTGCTCCATCAAATTATCCACCAATTCTCCAGCATTCACCGAAGGATACCCTGGAATATCGAAAATAGGCTTTTTAGGATAAAGTTCAGCCAATTGCCCTCCCGGCTGTGGAAGTGCATCAATAATGTGACACTTCATTTTTAAAAGACCAGCTTCAAAAACTGCAAAAAGTCCTGTAGGACCTGCACCTATGATCAATATATCAGTGGTTATCATAATTTAGATAATTTAATTATACATGTAACTGCAAATTTACTAATTTTAATGCGAAGCATATTTAATTGATTCTAAATAAAAACCTGAGATTTGTCAAATATCTATCATTTAAGATATTAAATTTGGCAATGTTTTTGTAAATGTCTTATTATGAAGAAAATTTTAACCCTTATTGCAGTACTTATATTCTTTTTAGGCTCTGCCCAGATTGATAACATCGCAGACGGCGAATCCATTTCTCTCAGGATCCATTACGGCTTCCTGAATGCCGGAACCGCCAACCTTACCACTAAAAAGACTACCTACAAAGGGATACCCCACTTATATGTAAAAGGTACAGGGGCAACTACAGGTGCCGTAAAGGCTTTCTTCAAAGTAGAAGATCTATATGAAAGCTTCATCAATACAGCAACCGGATTACCAAGTTTCTATGTAAGAAATGTACGCGAGGGAAGCTATCGTCAGCACCTTGAGACAGCTTTTAATCATGATAATAACACGTTGATTTTAACGGATAAAAAGACCCCTGCTAATGGTTCTAAGGTAATAAAATCGGTGAAAGGAGTTCAGGATATGCTTTCCTGTTTCTATTATCTGAGAAGCAAAAGCTCCGAAGAGTTGAAAGTAGGAACCATTATCAATATGAACGTATGGATTGACGATGAAATGTTCCCTTTTCAGCTAAAGGTAACAGGAACTGAAAATCTGAAAACCAAGTTCGGGACCATCAGTAGCTTAAAAATTATTCCGTCTGTCAAAAGCGGACGAGTATTTAAGGAAAAAGAAGGAGTAACTATGTGGGTTTCCAATGATGCCAATCATATTCCTTTGCTTTTAAAGGCAGAACTGGCTGTTGGTTCTTTAAAGGCTAGTATTGATGATTATAAAAATGTAAAATATCCTTTAAAGTTTACTAAATAAAATAGATAACTAAGTTCTTTAGTTGATGAATGTCTGTAGTTTTTACAGACATTTTTTTATTTGGAATGTAACATATTAGGAACACCAGTTGTCTTTATTATAGAGGCAGACAAAGAGCTGCAGCGTGTCAATACTTCATTTGAGGTACCTAACGGATTCGAAATGGAAGTAGGGACATAAGAAACAGACACGTGTAAATTTTTCAATAAGATCAGTTTTTAATTACGTTTTGTTTCTTAGGTCAGTAATTAAAAACAAAAACCTCCGGAGCTCCGGAGGTTTGATTTTTTATAGAGACTTGAATTGCTCCAAGGTTCTGATATCATTTTCAAAGAACATTCTGATGTCACTCATTTGGTAAAGAAGCATTGTAATTCTTTCAATACCCATTCCGAATGCATATCCTGAATATTTCTCAGAGTCAATATTTACATTTTTCAATACAGCAGGGTCTACCATTCCACAACCCATGATTTCTAACCAACCTGTACCTTTAGTAATTCTGTAATCTGTTTCAGAGTTTAATCCCCAGTATACATCAATCTCAGCACTTGGCTCAGTGAACGGGAAATAGGATGGTCTCATTCTGATCTTGGATTTTCCGAAAAGCTCAGTGGTAAAGAACTGGATCGTTTGCTTTAAGTCTGCGAAACTTACATTTTCATCAATGTATAATCCCTCTATTTGGTGGAAAATACAGTGAGAACGTGAAGAGATTGCTTCATTTCTGAATACTCTTCCCGGAGATAAAATTCTGATAGGAGGCTGATTTTCTTCCATATAACGGGTTTGTACGGAAGAAGTGTGCGTTCTCAAAAGAATATCCGGGTTCTGTTCAATAAAGAAAGTATCCTGCATATCTCTTGCCGGATGGTATTCCGGAAGGTTCAATGCCGTAAAATTATGCCAGTCATCTTCAATCTCAGGGCCATCTGCTACTGCAAAGCCAATAGATTTGAAGATTTCAATAATTCTGTTTTTAACCAGGTTGATTGGATGTCTTGATCCCAATTCCAATGGAAAGGCAGGTCTTGTAAGATCTTCTTTTTCTACAACAATAGAAGATTCAGAAGCATTTTTCAAATCTTCTAATTTACCGGCAACAGCCTGTTTCAAGGAGTTAATCTTTTGCCCGAATTCTTTCTTCTGGTCGTTAGGAACTTCTTTTAATGTTTCGTAAAAATCATTTAGAACCCCTTTCTTACCATTATACTTGATTCGGAAATTTTCGATTTCCTCTTTAGATGCAGTATTGAAGCCGTTTACTTCGATCAGTAGTTCTTCTATCTTTTCTATCATTATTTTACCCTTTCAAAATGTTTTGCAAAAATACGACTTTTAAGTTTAATAATAAGTGAGTCATAAAAAAATCTGCCTCTTTTTCGGGAGGCAGACTTCAATCACTTATTTCACTTAAATAAAAAAATTATTTCTTTTCTAAAGCTTTAACGCTGATCTGAAGAGTAACCTCATCCTTAATCACACCGTTTTCAGCAGGAGCCTGGAACTTCACGCCAAACTCTTCTCTTTTTACATCCTTAGGCTCAGTAGCAACGCTTACTTCTCCATCTTTCACAGAAACATTCGCTTTAAACTGAACAGGCTTGGTAATTCCTTTAATGGTTAAGTTACCATCCAAAAGAGTATTATAATCACCTTCGGTAGTAGGAGTAACCTTTGTGATTTCAAAAGAAGCTGTTGGAAATTTTTCAACTTCAAAGAAATCACCACTCTTAAGATGACCGTTTAATTTTCCCATATCTTCCGGACTGTCTTTTAAGTCCACAGAAGTTAATGAGTTCATATCAGCAACAAATTTACCGCTTTCAAGTTTTCCATCCTTCACCGTAACATCTCCACTTTCGAACTTAATATTTCCAAAATGGCTTGTATTTTCAGATTTAAATACTTTGTATCCTTTCCATTCAACCTTACTGTTTAGTGTATCCAAAGTGTACTGGCTACCATCCTTGGTAGTCGTCACCTCATTACTTTCACTGGTAAGCGGTTTATCTTTTTTACAAGAAACCATTACAGCAGCAATAAATAAAGCAGGAATAGCTAACGAAAACAGTTTTTTTCTCATTTTTGATTTATTTTTATTACTTCCGCTAATATAATAAAAAAAATTGTGTTTTCATAAAAACCTTACATTTGTAATATGCTATTAGAAATAAACAATTTATTTTTCTCTCACTCCAAGGAAAAACCCCTGTTTCAAAACCTTAATTTAAGGTTTGAAGCCGGCAGAATTATTGCCCTGGCAGGAGAAAGCGGATGCGGAAAATCAACACTTCTCGGTTTAATCTACGGGCTTCTTGACTGGGAAAGTGGAGAAATAATTTTTGATGGAAACAAGCTTTTGGGCCCCAAAGGAAATCTTGTTCCGGGTGAAGCTGAAATGAAATTTGTAGCACAGAATTTTGACCTGATGCCCTATGCTACCGTTGCCGAAAATGTAGGAAAATTTATTTCAAACATTAATTTAGCAAAAAAAAGAGAAACCGTTATGGAACTTCTGGAAGTGGTAGGCCTTCAGGAGTTTGCTGATGTACTTCCAAAATACTTAAGTGGCGGTCAGCAACAAAGAGTTGCCATTGCCAGAGCACTTTCTGTACTGCCCAAACTTCTTATTTTAGATGAACCATTTAGTAATCTGGATTTCCCGAGAAAAATTGAACTTAGGGAAAGACTTTTCAGATATGTAAAGCAACATCAGATATCTCTTATCATTTCCACTCATGAGCTTCAGGATATCATGCCTTGGCTGGACCAGGTTGTTATTCTTCAAAATGGAAGATTAATTCAGAACGACAGCCCTGAAGAAACCTACCGAAACCCCTACAACGTCTATGTCGCCAAACTATTCGGTGAAGTCAATATTTTCAGTGAAACTGAAGTCATAGATTTTGAACTTTCAAAACCTACATATTATCCTAAAGAAATAAAAATCTCCGAAACCGGTCTGGAAGCAGAAATTCTTGAAAGCAGATTTGCAGGAAACTATTATTGGAATAAAATTAAAGTAAGAAACAAGGAACTGATCATCTATACAGAGGAGAAGCTGAACAACCCTGTGAATGTTTCATTTATTTAGGAGTAAAACAACAAAAAGACAAAGTCGGAAAGGCTGATTGGCTCTTAGTTCCAGTTATCTTCCATCAACATAACTTATACATTTTCAACATGCTGTGGATAAAAAAAATACAAACATAAGAATTGGTTCTAAAACTTTTTCTTACATTTGTATCTCTACAGCTTAAGGAAATTTTTGGTTAATTCTCTTTCTGCCGTCTAGACGGACATCAGCAATCTTGCGATTAAGTCTATTGAAAGATTACACTGTCCAATCTTTTCCTTTTTTTATGAACTGTCCTTTACAATTTAATGCCAAAGCCAGTCTTTAAAATAAGTTATTTTTATGCTTTCTTCACAAATTCAGACTTTAAAGCCATTGCTCCGAAGCCATCTATTTTACAATCGATATTGTGATCACTTCCAGGTCTTAAACGAATATTTTTCACTTTAGTACCCGCTTTTACCGGTTTTGGTGCTCCCTTTACAGGAAGATCCTTTACTACCACTACAGAATCACCATCCTGAAGTTCATTTCCGTTAGAGTCCAATATTTTACCCTCGCTTGCTGCTTCTGATGCTGTTTCCTCAGGATTCCATTCGTAGAAGCACTGAGAGCACACCATCATATTATCACTTGGATAGGTAAACTCGGAACTACATTTCGGACAAAGTACTATATCACTCATATTTTAATTTTTTGCAAAGGTAGAGCTTTTTGGACGTTGAAGTCAAGCCTCTGATGTTAGAAATTAGAAAGCGGGAACACAACCTTAAAACACAAAATCTAAACTCTCAACTTAAATTCGTATTTTTGCAGATTCAAACAGCGAAGCAAATTTATGGAACTTATTCACAGAAACTTGGCAATCGGAATTCACGATGCCTTACTAGAAACATTTTTTGAAAAAAACAAATATGCCGATAAAGTTATTGAAAGACTTTTGAAAGCAAACAGAAAATGGGGAAGCCAGGACAGAGCCGTTGTTTCTGAGATTTTCTACAATATTATCCGTTGGAAAAAACGCCTTGAGTATTATATGGGTGAAGGGATAAAGCCCAGCAATATTTATAAACTTATCCTTGCTTATCTTCTTTGGAGCAAGACTAATTATAAAAAGTTTGAAGAATTTGACGGAATTAAGATTGCGGACATTCTTACCAAGCTTAAGAAGAATACTGTTCCTACAAAGGCAATAGAACATTCTATTCCAGACTGGTTGGCTGAAACACTAGAAAAAGAACTGGGAGCCAACTGGGAAAGAGAAATGATTGCCCTAAATGAACAGGCACCAACAGTTTTAAGATCCAATTCCTTAAAAACAACTACAAAGGAACTTATTTCTGATCTTTCGGACGAAGGAGTTGTTTCTTTCTCTATCCAAAATTATCCTGACGCAGTACAGCTTGAGGAGAAAAAGAATGTTTTCCTTACTACCGCTTTTAAAGAGGGATTATTTGAAGTTCAGGATGCCTCTTCACAGAAAATCGGGTATTTCCTTGACGTTAAAGAAGGACAGAGAGTTGTAGACGCATGTGCAGGAGCAGGAGGAAAAACTCTTCATTTGGCTGCTTTAATGAAAAATAAAGGTCAGATTGTAGCATTGGATATTTTTGAGTGGAAATTGGCAGAATTGAAGCGTCGTGCAAAAAGAGCCGGTGCTCACAACATTGAAACGCGTATGATTTCCGACAACAAGGTTATTAAACGTCTTCATGAAAAGGCAGACAGACTACTTATTGATGCTCCATGTTCTGGTCTTGGGGTTTTGAAAAGAAATCCGGACAGTAAATGGAAAATTGATCAGGACTTTATCGACAGAATTAAAAAGGAACAACAACAGATTCTTCAGGATTATTCTAAAATGCTGAAAATAGGTGGAAAGATGGTATATGCAACATGTTCTATCCTACCGTCTGAAAACAATAAGCAGGTAGAGGAATTCCTTAAAAATAACCCGGGTTATAAAATGATCAAGGATGATAAAGTAATGCCTAGCGAAGGGTATGACGGATTCTACATGGCATTGATCGAAAGAATTTCTTAATACATTTTTAAAATATAAAGATAAAAACTACTCTAAAGGGTAGTTTTTTCTGTTTTTTAAACTAATTTTTAAAAATACAGTGTAACATTTTACACCCATTCTCTACTAACTCTATAGATTAAACCGTTTTGCTGCAGGTGGCTACTTTTATTAATTGAAATAGTACTTCTGCAACCTCATCCATTATGTATAAAAGAAATATAATCAACTTTTTGGCAATTTTTCTATTCTGCCTGTATTCAGCACAGGCCAAGGGAGAATACCATGTCATTTCTTATAATGGAAAGCCATTACCTACTGTAACTTGGCAGAAAACCGATAATAATCTTACCTCTTATTCATTTTTTAAGCTTGAAAATATCATTTCAGTAGACGAACATCATACTACGTTCATGTATGAAGAAATAGACCCTACCGTCAAAGTTTCACAAAAGGTAAAAATTTCAGTGTATGGAACATTGCAGACGCTTTACTAAAGGTCCTATAAAAACAAAACCTTCTTGCATGAGAATTGCAAGAAGGTAAAAACACAAATGATGAAAAAAAATTATTTCGAGCCACAAAGAAAGGGCTAAAATTCATATAATAAATTACCATATATTAATAAATATGTCATTTTTATTTCGTATGGAGATTGTATTTATTTTAGCCCAACGAAAAAAATTAACCAAAAAACATACTTACCACCTGAAATAGTTAATATTTTTCTTTTAAAAACAAAATTTAATTAAAAATATTAATTAATAGCATTTTTTAATTGTTATTTATAAACAACACCTATACTTTTGTTTCATAAATAATAAAAATATGTGTGGAATTGTATGTCTATTTGACGCCAAGCAGAAAACCGAAGTACTAAGACCCCAGGTTTTGGAAATGTCAAAAAAGATCCGTCACAGAGGACCGGATTGGAGTGGGGTTTTTCAGGATGAAAAAGTAGTGTTCTCTCACGAAAGACTTGCTATTGTAGATCCTACTTCAGGAAAGCAGCCTCTATTTACAAAAGATAAAAAGATCGTACTAGCCGTAAACGGTGAAATCTATAACCATAGAGAACTAAAAGAAGAATTTCCTGAATATGAGTTTCAGACGCAATCTGACTGTGAGGTAATCCTGGCTCTTTATCAAAAGTATGGAAAAGGCTTCGTTGAAAAACTAAACGGAATTTTTGCATTCTCCTTATATGATACTGAAAAAGATGTTTATCTCATTGCCCGTGATCACATGGGAATCTGCCCGTTATATCAGGGATGGGATAAGAACGGAAACTATTATGTAGCTTCTGAGTTGAAAGCACTGGAAGGAGTCTGCAAAAAAATTGAAACTTTTTTACCCGGACATTTGGTTTACAGCAAAGATGGCAGTGAACTACAACAATGGTACACAAGAGACTGGGACAGCTTTGATCATGTAAAAGACAATGAAACTGACATCTCAAAAATAAGAAAAGGTCTTGAAGATGCTGTTCACAGACAATTGATGAGTGATGTCCCTTATGGAGTATTACTTTCCGGAGGCTTAGATTCTTCTGTTATCTCAGCAATTACTGCAAAGTTTGCAAGACAGAGAATTGAAAGTGGAGACACTCAGGAAGCATGGTACCCAAGACTTCACAGTTTTGCTGTAGGATTGGTAGGATCTCCGGACCTTGTTGCTGCCCAAAAAGCAGCAGAGCATATCGGATCTGTTCACCATGAAGTAAACTTTACTGTTCAGGAAGGCTTGGATGCGGTACGAGATGTAATCTATCATTTGGAAACTTATGATGTAACCACCATTAGAGCCTCTACCCCAATGTATCTTTTGGCAAGAGTAATCAAGTCAATGGGAATCAAGATGGTACTTTCCGGAGAGGGTTCAGATGAATTGTTTGGAGGTTATCTATACTTCCACAAAGCGCCTAACGCTAAGGAATTCCATGATGAAACAGTAAGAAAGCTAGGAAAACTTCACCTTTATGATTGTTTAAGAGCCAACAAGGCATTAATGAGCTGGGGAATAGAAGGCAGGGTTCCTTTCCTAGACAAGGAATTCATGGATATTGCCATGACCATTAACCCAAAAGACAAAATGATCAATGTTTCTGAGGGGAAAATTGAAAAATGGGTATTAAGAAAAGCCTTTGAAGATCTTCTTCCCGCATCTATTGCCTGGAGACAAAAAGAGCAGTTTTCAGATGGTGTAGGCTACTCATGGATAGACACTCTAAAAGAGGTTGCAGAGAAAGAGGTTTCTGACGAGATGATGACGAATGCAAGATTCAGATTCCCGCTAAACACACCACAGAACAAGGAGGAATACCGATACAGAACGATTTTTGAAGAGCATTTCCCAAGTGAGACCGCTGCAGCTACGGTTCCATCTGTTCCATCTGTTGCGTGCTCTACTCCTATTGCTTTGGAATGGGATGAAGCATTCAAAAAAATGAACGACCCGAGTGGAAGAGCAGTGAAAGTGCATGAAACATCATACTAAGAGTTTGAGGTTTTGGGATCTTTGTCTAAATCAATTATGAAAGGTCAATTCGCTGCCTTTGTGAATTTTTAATAGAAGACGATCATTCTTGATTCACTTGTGAAGCAATATTCACTATTGGCATTTAATTTCTAAAATTGAATGTATCTGATTTGTAATATCCCACCTCGGCTTTCTAAAATCCACACAAAATTTATCAATCCTGTAGCAATACAGGATTTTCTTTTGAATTAACAGCAATAATATCGACATAATTTAGCTGACAATCAAAAATAATATCTAATAAATAATTATATTTGGAAAACGAAAATATCAATTATAAAAAAATGAGAAGAAACCTTACTGTTTTATTTGCCTTATTATCCATAAGTTTTGCTTTTGGACAGGGAAAATACGGCAAATACCTGAACTCAAAAAAGCTTGCTTTGGCTTATAAAAGTGTGAAAGATGCTGATAAAGATGACTATTATCAACAATTTTACTGGCTGGTAAAGGCTGAACAACTTAAAACTTATCCTCATCTTAAGGACATCAAACCTATAGTTCTGTATCAATTTGTAAAAAAAGTGAATCCTCAGAATCCAACAAAAAAACTGGATGACAGAAGTAAGGAATTAAGAGCAACTGCAGAATTATCTTTAAATCAATATTTTAAAAACAAGAATTTTGAAAACAATTCTGTTTTAATGTATAACCTTGAAACTTATGTAGACCCTTCAAAAGGACAATTCTATACTAAGGTGGATCCTGAAAAGATCAAGGAACTGGTTCCAAAGGAATTGTTTGCATTCAACTCTATTAACAGAAACATGGGCGAAGAGAAAACTTACTATCTTTGGGTTGACAAGAAGAAAGATGATCTGAACATTATAGATATCATTCCTAATGAAAAAGAAGATAAGGCATTCTACACAAGATTAAAACAATATCTTCCAAACTATAAGTTTTCAAAATTTGTTCCATCTGTAAAAAAAGGGAACAAATCAGATAAAACAGACGTGGAGTATTACTACATCATGCCATTTGAGCAGAATACCGATAACATTGAATATAAAACAAAGGATTTCAAAAATTTCACTTTAAGCCAGTATAGAAAAGCCGGTGACGAATGGAAAGGAGTAGAAAAACCTAGAAAATAAATTAAAAAGTCCTGTGATATTTCGCAGGACTTTTTTAATTTTATATAGATTTCTTTATCTAAGAATCAAATTGCTTAAAGCAAGCATTTTTTTCAAATAAAATAAGCCTGGATTTTTTTGAATATTCCAGCCTGTACAACATGACAGAAACAAGCCCTCAACCTACATCAATAAAGAAAATTTTGCCACTGATTCTGGCCACAGCTATTTTTATGCAAATGCTGGACTCTACCATTCTGAATACTTCCCTGCCCTCCATTGCAAAGGATCTTCATGAATCTCCATTAAATATGCAGAATGCGATCATCAGCTACGTTCTGACACTGGCTGTTTTTATGCCAGCAAGTGGTTTTTTGGCAGATAGATTTGGAACAAAAAAGATCTTCATATTTTCCTTGGTTTTATTCAGCCTTGGTTCTTTGTTTTGTTCATTGTCTCAAAATCTCACTCATTTGGTTATTTCAAGGGTAATTCAGGGTGTTGGGGGAAGTTTAATGACTCCGGTTGGAAAACTGGCCCTCATTAAAACATTTGACAAAAGTGAACTTCTTAAAGCCATGAATTTCGCCATTATCCCTGCTCTTATTGGCCCTGTATTAGGTCCACTGGTTGGTGGGTATATGGTAGATTATTTTTCCTGGCACTGGATATTTCTCATTAATATTCCTATGGGTATTCTGGGGATTATTTTAGGCTTAAAATTTATGCCCAATTATAAATCTGATGATGTTGATTTTGATTTGAAAGGCTTCTTAATCTTTGCTGCAGCTTCTCTCCTACTTTCTATTTCATTGGAACTTTTCGGAGATATACAAAATATTACGCCGGTGCTTCTTGTATTTATTTTAGGTTTCCTGTTTCTTTATTATTACTATAAGCATGCAAAAAGAGGAGGCAATCCTATCTTTCCATTAAACTTATTTCAAGTTAGAACCTTCCGTGTTGGAATTGTGGGAAACCTGGCCACCAGACTTGGAATCAGTTCTGTTCCACTACTCCTTCCGTTGATGATACAGATTGCCTATAAACAATCGGCAGTAACTTCGGGATGGATTATTGCTCCAATGGCTTTAACGGCTATATTCGGGAAATCATCGGTTATTAAAATTCTGGACAAATACGGTTATCGACAAACCCTGATGGTGAATACATTTATCATCGGAACCCTGATCTGTCTATTGGCGATTCCTGATATCCACACCTCTTTATATTGGTTTGTCCCTATTATTGCGGTGTTGGGATTCTTTAATTCCATTCAGTTTACCTCCATGAATACAATTTCCATTGCGGATCTTAGAAACTTCCAGACCAGCAGCGGAAATTCTTTAATATCCGTAAATCAGCAGCTTGCCATTGGGTTTGGTATCGCATTCGGATTGATTGTATTAAAATTATTTGAAAATACAGATCTAATTCAGGGCGAGATGCACAATGCTTTCCGATATACATTTCTCACGATAGGAATACTGACTATTTTATCCGGATTTGTCTTTAGAAGACTACATATCTCGGATGGTAAAAATATGAAGTCGAAAGAAGAATAAGTTTAAAATCACAAAACAGAAAAGACTGCTGACAATGCAAAATACGTTGCCAGCTTGTCTCTATACGAACTTATCACAGATCAATGTTTCTGACTTATAACTATGGTACTTTTGTTCATATAAAATCAACAATATTATGGCAACTAAAAAAGTAGAAATAGTAGTATCTCCAAGACCTGCACACTTCGTAGGTGATGGTTTTAGAGTTCATAATTTTATTCCAGGCGTACAGGGACTAGACATGAAAAGAATGGACCCGTTCATTATGCTTGATTATAATTCAAAATTTCATTTCAACGGTTCAGAAATACCAAGAGGCGTAGGAGTTCATCCACACAGAGGTTTTGAAACGGTAACAATAGCATATAGCGGTAAAGTAGAACATCATGACAGTGCCGGTGGCGGCGGTGTTATTGGTGAAGGTGATGTACAATGGATGACTGCAGCAAAAGGTGTTCTTCACAAGGAATATCATGAAACAGAATGGGCAAAAGAAGGAGGAATTTTTCAGATGGTTCAGCTTTGGGTAAATCTTCCTGCAAAAGATAAAATGAGTACTCCCAAATACCAGGCTATTGAAAACTCCAAAATGGAAAAAGTGGATTTGGGAGAAAATGGATTTGTAGAGGTCATTGCCGGAGAATATAACGGACATAACGGCCCTGCCGATACTTTTACACCGGTTCACATGATGAATGCAAAGCTTAAGGCTGGAGGAAAGGCTGAATTTAATTTTCCGGCTCACTTCAATACGGCAGCCCTGGTTATTGAGGGTAATATCATCATCAACGGAGATGAAAACATTAAGGGAGATCATTTTGCCCTATTTAAAAATGAGGGAGAAACGTTCACTATTGAAGCGAAAGAAGATTCTATAGTTTTAATCATCAGCGGAGAGCCAATTAATGAACCGATCTATCCTCACGGGCCTTTTGTAATGAACTCAAGAGAGGAAATCATGCAGGCATTTGAGGACTTTAATACCGGAAAGTTTGGCTATCTGGAGGATTAGTAAAATTAAATTTTCCGTAATCTTTGATTGTTCCTTTTTTATTAACTTTATATAATGATGTTGGGTTAAATGTAAAGGGACAGGATTTATATTCTATTAAAAAATAATTAATAAAATCCTGTTCCTTTATAAAACCCATCACTTTTAATACGAAAATTATGAAACCAGAATTTGAAAACATACCCCTTAACAAAACCGATAAAAGATTTGAAATAAACTTCAATGGACACTTTGCTTTTATTGATTATCGTGAAACCACGCATCAGATTGCTTTAATTCATACTGAAGCGGAACCAGAGCTGGCAGGAACAGGTGCAGCCGCAGCCGTAGTGGAAAAAACCCTGCATTATATTGAAGAAAGCGGTAAAAAGCTTCTTCCGTTCTGTCCATACGTTTTTGCCTTTATCAAAAAGCATCCCGAATGGAAACGTATTGTAGATGAAAAATTTGAAGGATATGATAAACTTTAAATTCTTCTCAGGAACATTCATTTAAATAAAATTTTAAAAAGCATTACATCATTATGTCAAATATTGGACTTATCATTGAAGAAAAAGCAGCAGATATAGGTAATTTCCTCGTAGGAAGGTTACTTCCATTCCGTGAAAAAAGAGCAGTCGGACCTTTTGTTTTTATTGATCACATGGGACCTTCTGAACTAAAGGACTACCAAAACCTTGATGTTCCTCCACATCCGCATATCGGATTATCTACATTAACGTACCTGCTTGAAGGATCTATTTTCCACAGAGACAGTATCGGAAGTGCTGTAGAAATAAAACCGGGGGCGGTAAACTGGATGACTGCCGGAAAAGGCGTTGTGCATTCAGAAAGAACTCCTGAATACCTTAGACATAGTGACAAAAGACTTCACGGATTTCAAATCTGGGTAGGTCTCCCAAAGCACCTTGAACAATCTGAACCTACTTTCCATCATATTGAGGAGAACGACATTCCTGTTTGGGAGGAGGAAGGAATTCAATATAAGCTTATTGCAGGGGAAGCATTCGGAAGAACATCTCCTGTTCCGGTACACAGCAAGCTATTTTTCCTTGAGATCAAAACAAAGGAGCCAAAAAAGATCAGCATTGGAAAAGATCTTTATGGGGAAGCAGCCATGTATGTTTTGGACGGAACGGTAACCACGGAAGGAAATTCTTATGGTTCAAAACAACTTATGATTGCAAAAGATACCAAGCTGTGTGAGTTTGAAATGAGCGAAAATGGTACTGTTTATCTATTTGGGGGAGAACCTTTCGATGAAGAACGTTTTATCTTCTGGAACTTTGTAAATTCTGACAAGGAAATGATTGATCAGGCCAAGGTAAACTGGAACGATCAGAATCATGATGCATTTCCGTTAGTCCCGGGAGACGAACATGAATATGTTCCACTACCAAAGGCGATTTTAAACAGAAAATAAACCCAGACTACGATAAAAACCATGAAAATATTAGCGTTTGCAGGAAGCACCTCATCTACTTCAATTAACAGAGAACTCGTAAAGTTTGTGTTGAAAGATTTTCAGAATGAAGAAATCAATCTGATTGACCTTAACGATTTCACGATGCCTGTTTTTTCCGTAGACCTTGAAAAGAAAGGATTTCCGGATGAAGCCCATCATTTTTTAAAGGTGATTGAAGAATGCGATGTCATTATCTGTTCACTGGCTGAGCATAACAGATCTTACAGTGCAGCATTTAAAAATGTTTTCGATTGGTCATCACGGATCAATGTAAAGGTATTTCAGAACAAGCCTATGCTTCTTATGAGTACTTCACCCGGAGGCTATGGTGGCGGAAATGTTATGAATACGGCAAAAACATTTTTCCCACAGTTTGCAGCAGATATTAAGGATACTTTTTCATTACCTAAGTTTTATGAGAATTTTGACCTTGAAAGCGGGGTGATTAATCCTGATATGCTCAGCGAACTGAAATCAAAGATTGAAAACTTTAAAAACCAGATTAAAACCAATGACTAAGGGAAGACTGGAGGCGTTCAGTGATGGTGTTTTAGCGATCATCATCACAATTATGGTCCTGGAATTGAAGGTTCCCGAAGGAGCTAGCTGGGGAAGCCTGAAGCCGCTTCTTCCAAAGTTTTTGGCCTATATTTTCAGTTTTATCTATGTGGGAATATATTGGAACAATCACCATCATTTGTTTCAAACGGTAAAAAAAGTAAACGGCAGTATTCTTTGGGCTAACCTGCATCTTTTGTTTTGGTTATCCCTGATGCCTGTTGCCACAGAATGGATAGGAACAACCGGTTTTGCAAAAAATCCTGTTGCCACTTATGGTATAGGGCTTATCATGTGCGCCATTGCCTACACCATTCTGGAGAATCTTATTATCCGCAATGAGGGTGAAAATTCAAAGCTAAAAGAGGCTATAAATTTTAAAGCAAAAGAGTATATCTCTATTATATTTTACGTCCTTGGAATCGCTACTTCATTTTTTTATCCTTATATTGCCATAGGTTTTTATTATCTCGTGGCTCTCATATGGCTGATTCCGGACAGAAGAATCGAAAAATCATTAAAAGAAAATTAATATGGAAACACACGAATATCCTAACGGCGACATTACTGTCATCTGGCAGCCTCAAAAGTGTATCCACTCGGCTGTATGTGTAAAGCTACTTCCCAACGTCTATAATCCAAAAGACAGACCTTGGATAAAAGCAGGAAATGCTACTCCTGAAGAACTAAAAAAACAAATAGACCAATGCCCTTCCGGAGCATTAAGTTATAAATTCAATACAGAAAGATAATGGCGGTAACGGTAAAAGCAAGTTTAGGAAAAACAAAATATTATACTGAGGTAACAGCCGGTGAAAACACCATCATTACTGATGAACCTATAGATAAAGGCGGACAGAATAAGGGGTTCAATCCCATGGAAATTCTGGCAACATCCTTGGCAAGCTGTACGGCAGCAACCCTTAGAATGTACATTGAAAGAAAAGAATGGGATGTGGAAAACATCAACGTAGAAGTGGAACTCGAAAATTTCCCGTTAACCAAAAGAGCTATTTTTAGCAGAAACATCAGTTTTGAAGGAATTCTGGATGATGAGCAGATGAAAAGACTGCACACCATCGCAGACGCCTGTCCTGTTCATAAAATATTAACAAACGATATAGAAATACTAACTAAATTCTCATAAAATATGATCGAAGTAAAACAAAACAACGACGAGAAACACGGAAGTTTTGAAGCTTTCATAGATGGAAGACGCGCAGGAATGATGACATATACCTGGGCAGGAGAAGAAAGATTTATTATAGACCATACCGAGGTGGAAGAAGCCTACAACGGAAAAGGTGTAGGTAAGGAAATGCTTTTGGCTGCTGTAGCTTTTGCCAGAAAGAACGGGAAGAAGATTATTCCTCTCTGTCCTTTTGCTAAGGCTAGTTTCCAGAAAAGTGAGGAACTTCAGGATGTTTTGGTGAATTAATCACTACTTTCCACCCTTACAATACAAACCTTTTAGACTATAGATCTGGAAGGTTTTTCTTTTAAAATTAAACTTAGAAACAGTACATTTTCCCTATTTTCCCTTACGTGATTGATATGGTCTGGTCTATAAAAATGGACTCTAGGGTAAATTCAGTATTCACGATGGTTCTTTTTTATATATTTGCTAAAATTTAAAAATTAAGCATGAATCCAGGAACTATCCTTTTGCTATTTGTATTTATCTACTTTATCGGCCTTTTGGTGATTTCTTATTTCACCAGCCGAAACTCTGATAATCAGTCATTTTTTATTGGTAACAAAAAGAGTAAATGGTGGCTCGTTGCATTCGGGATGATAGGAACCAGCTTAAGTGGAGTGACCTTTATTTCAGTTCCGGGAACAGTCGGAAAAATGACCGGCTCTGAGTATATCTACGGCGGCTTTGAATATTATATGATGGTGATTGGCTTTTTCATCGGCTATTTTATTGTTGCTGCCATATTGCTTCCCCTGTATTATAAGATGAATCTAACCTCTATTTATACTTACTTAGGAAGAAGATTCAATGTAGAGGCGCATAAGATTGGTTCCATATTCTTTATTATTTCCAGAGCCATTGGAGCTACTGCGAGATTATATCTGGTTGTCAATGTTTTGCAGATATTCCTGCTGGAAGGTCTTGGAGTTCCATTTTGGGTAACTTCCCTTGTACTTCTGCTGATGGTACTTCTCTATACTTTCGAGGGTGGAGTAAAAACCATTGTCATTACAGATACTTTACAAACTTCTTTTATGATCATCAGTTTGGTAGCCTGTATTGTTTACATTCTATCCAATCTAAACTTATCTTTTGGTGAGGCATATACCATTTTGGAACAGAAAAATTATACTCATTTCATTAATTTTGATCCAAATTCCAAGACATTTTTCCTAAAAACAATTCTGGGGGGAATCTTTATTACCATCGCCATGACAGGATTGGATCAGGAAATGATGCAGAAAAACATTTCTGTGGATAACCTTAAGAATTCAAAGAAAAATATGCTAACCTTTGCAGGAACACTTCTTTTGGTTAATTTGGCTTTCTTATTCTTAGGAGGCCTACTCTATCTTTTTGCCCTGCAACATGGCGCAGAATACGGAACAACAGGAACTGATCCTGTGAGTAATATTTTTGGTTTCAAAGATGCTGCAGGTAATATTAAAAACATCATGGGAGATGATCTTTTTCCAGCCTTATCCCTTCAAGGATATTTCCCGATGACCATTTCCGTTATTTTTATTATCGGATTAATTTCAGCATTATTTCCATCTGCTGATGGTGCATTAACTGCTGTGACAAGCTCATATTGTGTAGATTTATTAAACCTTAATGAAGATAAAACCAAAACTGAAAAAGAGAAAAAACGTCTTCGTATGAAGGTACACTTGACCTTTACTGTGGTTTTCTTTATCCTGATCATGGTTTTCAAGGCATTAAATGATAAATCTATTGTTTATCTGATTATGGAGATTGCCGGATATACTTATGGACCGCTTCTGGGACTGTTTGCCTTTGGAATTTTCACCAAGTTTCAGATTTCCAAGAAGTATTCTATACTTACTGTTACCATTTTGGCTCCAATAATAACTTACTTTATCAACTTTGCGGTTACCAATTATACAGACTACAGAATTGGAGTTGAGCTAATTGTTCTTAACGGATTGCTTACATTCATCGGCTTATGGCTGGTGAAAAACAAGCAGCACCTAAGGATTGTTTAATGAATACAATCAACAAAAATAAAAAACCATGAAAAAAATTATTTCATTTTTCGTTTTCGTTTTGGCCTTTGGCTTTATGAAGGCTCAGGAAAACTTTGAAGTCTCTACTTTAAGAATTGGGTCGTATAAGGTTTTTATGCCAAAAGCTGAAGCTGAAAAAATTGCTGGAATTAAACTGAAGAATTCAGACGGAGAGAAAAAAACTATTGTAAAATATACAGGCGAGACTATTCAGCTTGATATTTATGATAATTATATCAATGAAGCCAATCCAAGTGTTCCGTCTATTACCTACATCACAACAAGCAGTAAAAAATTTAAAACCAAGAGCGGAATTGGGGTAGGCAGCACAAAGGATGACCTTATTAATGCCTATAGAAATTATCCTAACTTCAGTGTGAATGAGGATTGGGATGACAATGGCAAACCTGTGAAGAATGCCGGATATTTTAATCTGGAAGACAGGCAGGCTGGAACACAATTAAGCTTTAAATTTGTTAATAATATTGTTACTGAAATTTCAGTTTACCTTAACGAAGGCTGTTAAAAGCAGGAAAATATTCAAATTAGTAAAAATCCGGGTTTTTAGATCCGGATTTTTGCATTTCCATAAGCCAGTAAAAAATTGTAAATTCGCGTGCAAATAAATCAGATATAATGAGTAAAAGTATTGAAGAGTTAAAATCTCTTACTACGCAGATCAGAAGAGACATTTTAAGAATGGTTCACGCTGTAAATTCAGGACACCCGGGCGGAAGCTTAGGTTGTACAGAGTACTTCACAGCACTTTACGGAAAGGTAATGAACTATAATCTTCCTTTCACTATGGAGGGGAAAAATGAAGATCATTTTTATCTATCAAACGGGCACATTTCACCGGTATTCTACTCTACTTTGGCAAGATTTGACTTCTTCCCGGTAGCTGAATTAAGCACTTTCAGAAAGCTTGATTCAAGATTACAGGGGCACCCTACTACTCACGAAGGTCTTCCAGGAATCAGAATCGCTTCAGGTTCTCTAGGACAAGGACTTTCTGTAGCTCTTGGTGTAGCTGAAGGTAAAAAATTGGATGGAGATCAGTCTCTTGTTTATTCTCTTCACGGAGATGGTGAGCTTCAGGAAGGTCAAATCTGGGAAGCATTAATGTATGCTGCTGCTAAAAAAGTAGACAACATCATTTCTACAATTGACTACAACGGACGTCAAATTGATGGAGATACTGATGACGTACTAAGCCTAGGAAATCTTCATGCTAAACTTGAAGCTTTCGGATGGATTGTTTTGGAAGAGAAAAACGGTAACGATCTTGAAGCTGTAATTGGTATCCTTGAGAGAGCAAAAACAGAAACAGGAAAAGGAAAACCAGTTGCAATTATTCTTCATACAGAAATGGGTGCCGGAGTAGACTTTATGATGGGATCTCACGCTTGGCATGGTAAAGCTCCAAATGATGAGCAATTGGAAACAGCATTCAAGCAATTGTATTTAGAAGCTCCTGCTGACTACTAATATCTTAAACAATCTCGATTAATAAAAATAAAAATGAAATATACATATACAGAAAAAAAGGACACTCGTTCAGGATTTGGAGCCGGATTAGCGGAACTTGCTGACAAAAACCCTAATGTAGTAGCACTTTGTGCAGACCTTATCGGTTCTTTGAAAATGGAAAAATTCATTGAGAAGGCTCCTGAAAGATTCTATCAGGTGGGTATTGCAGAAGCAAACATGATGGGACTTGCTGCAGGTCTTAGCATCACAGGAAAAATTCCTTTTACAGGTACTTTTGCTAACTTCTCTACTTCTAGAGTATATGACCAGATTCGTCAATCTATTGCTTATTCTGGTAAGAATGTAAAAATCTGCGCATCTCACGCAGGTCTTACTTTAGGAGAAGATGGGGCTACTCACCAGGTATTGGAAGATATCGGTATGATGAAAATGCTTCCTGGTATGACGGTAATCAACCCTTGTGACTACAACCAGACAAAAGCAGCAACTCTTGCTATTGCTGATCACGATGGTCCTGTATATTTAAGATTCGGTAGACCAACTGTTCCTGTATTCATGCCTGAAGATATGCCTTTTGAAATTGGAAAAGGAATCCTGCTTCAGGAAGGTACAGATGTAACTATTGTTGCAACAGGACACCTTGTTTGGGAATCTCTTGTAGCTGCTGATGAGCTTGAGAAAGAAGGTATTTCTTGTGAAGTGATCAATATCCACACTATTAAGCCTCTTGATGAAGAGATCATTTTAAAGTCTGTTGAAAAAACAGGTAAAATTGTAACTGCTGAAGAACACAACTACCTTGGTGGTTTAGGTGAGTCTGTTGCAGGAATGCTTGCAAGAAAAAGACCTACAAGACAAGAGTTTGTAGCAGTAAATGATACTTTCGGAGAATCTGCAACGCCAGCTGAATTGATGAAAAAGTATAAAATTGATGCTGAAGCAGTGAAAGAAGCTGTAAAGAGAATTTTAGCGTAATCAATTAGCCTAATCATATAAACCCCGGCTGTTTCTTTGAAACAGCCGGGGTTTTGTTTAAGAATTTAACCACTACCTCAAATCTTTGATTTGCTACCTCTCAAGTGAAGGGTAATGGTTGTACTTATAATTGCCATGGTTGTAGTTCCTATCCTACTTGCTTATTATTGATCAGATTGATTCAGTGGAATTCCTACGGCAATCAGAACAGGACATAATATTTCCTTTATGTATTCCTCTTCTCTTCTGATTGAAGCCTTAGAACCCGAAAAGTAATTACTGATTCTGTAATTTTTCACAAACTGATTTCGCTTCTTTCCGATGGCATAATGATATGCTCCACTTTCATCACTAATGAAATAGGTCATTTCATCAAAGTCCATGATCTTCATGGCAATAAATCTTTTTTTATAAATACATTTCTGGGATTTGTCAAAGATATACTTCACAGGTACTTTAAAGAAAAGGTCAAAAAGCAAGTATATCATATAGATCACCCATATTCCAAAAACGATTTTAAAGTTGGCTCCGGACATTTTATCCATAAAGTAATAGATGATCACCATAAAGGCGATTACCCCCAATGCCAGCCACCACAACAAAGTTCTCAGGAAGTTGTAATTGGGCATAAAGCTTATTTCACTTCCGTTTTCCTCAAATTTATACCGGTCTGTTACGTTCATTACCCGGTTCGTTGATGTTCATGATATCCTCTGTCTCATTCACCATCTTTTGGATCCCTCTTTGATTCAGAGCCTGCCCTATGGTAAGATGTTTTTCTTTACCATCTACTTCGAAGTAAATAGAAAGTATCACATTTGTGGTAAATAAGCCCAAATATTTGGTTGACAGCACATCAAAATTAGTAAAATCCTGAATATTATAAGTTTTAGAAGGAACAAAAATGGTATGCTTTCCGGTAATTGTTTTTCTATCCATATCAATAATGAACTTCTTCGTAAAGAAATTGATAATAATAAGAACAACCGTTGCAATAACAATAAGGCTTAAGATTCTGACATTATTAAAAATAAAAGCTGCAAATGCAAGCAGAAGAATAGAAAGTACAGTAATAAATACTGGTTGATTTTTAAAGATGTACTGGTTTCCTTCTTTTTTATAAAATTTATATGAACTCATAATAGATTGGTTTTATATTTTTGATTGGGTATTTTTTGTTCTATTAAGGGATTGGCCTTTACTGATAACGACTCGCAATTTTATCTTCACTAATCGTTTTCAATCTATTAAGATCTGTTTTGAAATAAGTATCGTGAATAGAAAAATAAGCATCTATTTTCACATTTGTCTGTTCTGATGAATTTTTCCAGCACTCAAGAAACTCCGGTTCAACCAGCTCATAATCTGAAAATATTTAAAATTTTAATTTATCTGTCTATTTTTCGGCCTACCAATTTTTCTAATTCCGAAAACATTTCTTCAATAGGTAAAACTTTCAGATCCGGATGATTTTTCAGCCATTGGGAATGTAATTCTATCAGGTCTTCCTCCAGGCTAAAAAATGAACTATTTTTTAATTTATCTCGGGTTTTATTGGGGCCAAAGTATTGGCTTTTAAAATACTTTTCAAGTTCTCCCTCTTCCAATTGCTCTACTTTTAAGCATTGCTCCTGAAATAGCTCAAGGTGTTTTTTTGCCCCCATTTTCGCCAAGCCTTCTTCAATGGTCTTGTTAAGCTCTGGTGACCATCCTGAATTCCAGACAAACTGAGAAAAGTTTCCGTTTGAATATTGTGCCAGGTAGTAATCAACATAGTAGCTTATTACCGCATCCTCATGCATATTTTCTTCATCAATACCCTCTTCGTTTAGGAGATTTACAACAGAAATATTAGAGAGAATCAAATCATAGGGATCACTGCTATTGTGAGATGTCTCTGAGACAATTATTTTATCTTGCTTCATATTATTATATATTGAAATGTGTTTTTTTATCTCATATTTTTAATTGCCCCAGGTTTCCATCCACTCCAGATATTCACCTTTATATTCATTATCATTAAGTCTGATAATAATATCTTTCAGATCTTGTTTTTCAAATTCATAATCTGAAACGGTAAAAATCAGGAAAATATTCTTGCCTGTAATATTCTTGAAGAAATTCTCATTTTTCAGTTTTTCCAATACTTCGATACATGTAGAATAAAGCTTACCCTGAAATTCATTAAACCATTCATCATTATCTTCATTTCTATCCAGTTCTTGTCTTAATTGGGTACAAATATTATTGAATTCGTCATTTGCCCCTTGCATTTCGTATGCCCATTCCGCTGGTTCATATTTATAATATACAGCATCATCTTCATCAATATTCTGAAGAGCTTCCAGAGTATTGGAAGATGGGCATACCGTCATTGCTCCCTCATCACTGTACAATGCAAAACTGTAGATATCTTCAGTACCGTGCTTTTTATACATTTCTAAAAAAGCATTTTTCGCAGCTGTTTCTATTTGCTGTTTTAAAATATCAAAATCCATATTCCTCCTCTTTTTTAAAATGGGCGGTAAAAGTACGCCTATCCTTTTGAATCAGAACATTATATTCTATAAAGGTATAGCCAGATTCACGATTATGACTACCTATTTTTATTATATAGTATCCATCCGGGAATCAAAATAGCAGCCCCAGCAAGCATGGGAGCCAATTCTCCGTATTTGAACAACCAGGAAGTTTCTCTGGATGGTCCTATTTTAATAACCACTACAAGGCAAAAACCTATAATAATGAGAATAATTCCCAATATTTTTTTCATAATATTAATTTTTAATTGTTAGTAAATCAGTCTACAAAATTGTTGTAACGGTCCAAAACAAAACCCGCTTCCCTTTCAAGATCATCAAGATCATTATTAAGTTCTTTGCTATTTTCGTTCAGACTGCGTTGCACAATTCTCATTTTACCAAGAAAATCATTAACAGAATTATTAAAAGCTATATAACTTTTCTCTTTTTGCTCTTCAGATGATGGAATTTTTTCATCAACATTTCGTGTGTATAGCTTTTCCATCTGTATGTATTGCTGGGAAAATTTTTGCTTATAGGCATTCAGATCTGTAATATCATAGGATTCATCAACGATTTTCTGAGCCAGCTCCATCGTTTCTCTTGATTGGATAATCTGCTCTTTCAATGGATGATCCTTAAGGACTTCCACCTCTGCCTTGCCAGCCCTTGGGGTAAGTTTTGTAAACAATTCATTGGCTGAATTACGATTTTCCTGAATAAGTTTTTTTGCCTTTTCACTAATTTCAGTGACTTTCTTTCCCTTGTCGTCTTTCCAATCTTCGGCATCATTGTACACTTCAAGTTCTTTCTTTAATGTCTGTAGCTGTGAGGCTGTGTCTTTCATCCTATCAACAAGTACCTGAAAATTTTTTCCCAAGACATTGGGAGCCTTTACCTCCTGCCCTGCCCACATCATTACAGTAGGCGTAAATATTGGAGAGACACCGGGATATTGTGGATTTGCGGCTGCACTCTTTACATATTCATCCATCTGCATCAATGAATTCTGAAAGTTTTTAATAAATTCTGAGTGGGCATCATCCATCTTCACCATTTTATTGTTAAAAGAAATAATATCCCTGTTCTCATCCCCTGAATTAACACTAAAAGGATCTACATATCCGGTATCATTCTGAGAAAGCTTTTCTTTAATTTTTTCCAGCTTATCACAAGATACAGCAGAAAAAGTAAGAACAAGCATTCCTACAACAATCAATGATTTTTTCATAATCTAATATTAAAAGTTAAATAGGTGTTTAAATATACATTTTATTAAGATCTTCCAGTTCATTTACAACCTCTTGCATGGTTTTCTTCCTAAAAGACTGGGAGACTACCGGACGCTTAAACCGAGATACATTTTTAAAATTGGCGTACAGATTACACCCCAAAGGAATAATTCCATATCGAAATGTTTGCAATTCAAATCCCTCAAATTCAGTTAAGTTATAGATTCCCTTTCGGCTGTTCAATCCTGAGTTCTTAATAATAAGTTGTCTGGAGATTGGATCAAAATAAATCTTAGGTGGAATAAAAGAAATCACCGTCAATATCAATGAAAAGATCAGTATAACAATTCCGGTCTTCAAATAACCGGTATACAGGATCACTATTATTGAAATGAAAACCCACAGCAAGATAAGAATTTGTGGAAATGAGATATATTGCTTTACGCAATAGCCCTCATTCTCTTTTTTTAAATGTTTAAAATTTTCCATAATCATTCAGAAAACTTATTATCCTATAAATGAAAATTTATCTTCAAACATTTTTCCAATTATAGGTAAAGGTTTTTCTATTTCATTGGCGGCATTAATAATTCCAACAATGGCAAGTATCAAAGGTAAAAACCCCAATATCCCTAAAATTTCCAGGTTGGTAACGATAAATAAAATGTTGATGATAATAGATAAAGCAATGGAAAAAATTACCAATCCTAAAGACTGCTTCAAATGATACTTCAAAAGGCTGTTAGGTTTTTCTTTTCCCAAAATAAAGGAAACTAGCCATCCGAAAACGGTAATGTACGATACGATAGATAATGTTTTATTGTCCATAATAATTCAATTTTTAGTTAATATTTCTCGTTTTGTTAATGAGTCAAAATTGCAACAGAATAACTCCTCTTCAATTTTTTATGCTACTACAAAACAACCTCAACTCAAAAAACAAGCGTCTACAAAATGTCTACAATTCAAAATAAAAACCTGTATAACAGTAAATTACATAATAATTAAAATTTCATTTTTTTGTAATAGCAATTGATGAATATCTGCGATTTTTGTACTTTCACCTTATGAAACTGAAGTACTCTTTTTTATACTTTATCTTTTTCCTATCTGCTCTGTGTCCGGCACAGAATACTTTCTTTGATGATCTTAAAAACCAATTGAGCAAAGACAATATTTCAGTTGCCGAAAAATTTAAAATCTATAATGAACTTACAGAATACTACAGAGTCAGTGACCAATATTCTACTGCAGAAAAATATGTTCAACAGCAACTAAAACTGGCTAAAAATGAACGCAATTATACTGAAGAAGTAAAGGCACTGGTTCAGGACGGCATTATCAAACTCAATCGATCCGAATACAACAAGGTTCCCCAGATCATGGATGCTGCCAATACAGCTGCTCATAAAACCAATGATAAAATAGCCCCTTTATATGCTGCTTACTTGAACATCTATTATAATAATACTTTAGGAAACTCTGAAAATACCATTAAACTTATCCAAAACACTCTTCCATCGGTTGAAAAACAACCCTCAGAGATTCTCCTGACCGCAAAGCTCAATTATCTTTTATATGGAATTTATTCTGAACTGAATGATGCTGAAAACGCAACGAAATATGCACAAAAAGCAGTAGAGCTTGCTCAAAAATCCGGAAATAAAAATATGCTGAGTTCATCCTATTCTGCATTGGCAGTCTGCTACTCATTCCGTTATGATAAAACCGGTAATATAAAGGACCTGAAACTTGTTATAGAAATGTGTAAAAAAGCTGTTGCTCTTTATGATCAGTTTCCGGGGCATGTTTCGGCCCATGCTCATGCCATGGCCCTTCTTAATCTTGCCAACTACTATCTAAGCTACCCAACCATCACTCCGGAAATCCGAAAGGAAATTCAGGATAAGGCTAATGAAATCTTAACCCTTACAAAGCATACTACCTATAACCAAAGTCTTCAGGCAGGCGCTCTCGGAATTTTGAGTAACCTTGCCAGTCGGGACCAAAACGATACTTTATCTGAGCAATATCTTTTAAAAGCGGAACAAATTCTTCTTACACAACAGCCTGTATATTATCACGTCATGATTAATATAGTATCTGATCTTGCAAAACTGTACGTAAAGCAAAAAAACTATCAAAAAGCTTACGAGTACCAAACCAAGGTAACAGAGTACAACAATCTTCTTTATAATGAGGGACAGGCAGAAACTACAAAAAGACTGGAAGCACAGTACCAAACTAAAAAAAGGGAATCTGAGCTGAAAGTTCTTACAGAAAAAACTTCCAGTTTAAAGAAAGAAAAGCTTTTATATATTGGATTAGGAATTATAGGTTTAATCGGAGCATTTTTTATGTTCAGGTCCTATCATTACAAATTGAGATACTCCATAGAAAGAGAGAAAAAACTGAATACAGAAAAGCATGATGCCGAAATTCAGGTAAAGCTACAGGCAGAAGAACAAGCCAGATTAAAAGCGGAACAGGAATTACTTACTTTACAACAGCAAAAGCTTCAAAGTGAGGTGTTGGCTAGCCAGCTTCATATTCAACATAAGAATGAGGTTCTTCAACTGCTTCAAACAAAATTATCCGATGCCGACGTCAATATTCATACGGTTGTAAAGGAGGAAAATCGTGTAGATAATGACTTTGAAAGGATTAAATTCACCATTCAGGAGCTGCATCCCGACTTCTTTAAGAATATTAATGACAGGGCAAAACAAAAACTTACTCCCTTGGATCTAAAATACTGTGCCTACGTCTACCTTGGAATGGATACCAAACAGATAGCCAATCTTCTAAGTGTAGAGCCTAAAAGTGTAAGAATGACGAAATACAGACTGAAAAAAAAGTTTGGATTGGATGAAAATACAGCTTTGGATGTATTTTTTCAAAGTGTATTTTCTAATTAAGCATATACATTGTAGTAACTTTTTTCTAAAGACAAAAATCAAAAATTTTATATTACTTTTTACTGGTATCTCAATTTTCTTTTTTAGATAAATTATCTGGCTTTGATGCACATTAGACAAAATCCAATATTGTGTACAATAGAAAATATTACAGCTCTATCCCATTTGAATAATATTTCATTTATATACAATGAGATAATCCATTTTGCTTTGATCAAAAACATTTCCTTTTTATTAAATTCTTTTACAAATTCCTTAAGATAAGGATGTACATTTTTGTAAAAATTTCACTGCAAAAAACAAAGAAATCTACATACAATCTGCAAATTAGATCACGCTAAAGTGATCTAATTATTTTTAGTTTTGAAACATCAACGTTGATAAAATAATCTTCTATTTAGATTGTATGTGTACAGTACAAAATAAATATGCGGAGTATTAACCCAATGCCAGGGAATTCTATGGCACAAATGATTTATTAAATTAAAAAATTTATTAACATGAAAAAATTAATTGGAATGAAGAGAAACTTCTCTTCTTTAGAAAACAAAAAAATGAAAAATCTTCAAATGATTAAAGGAGGAGACGGTACAGCAGTAAACTATGTAGTTACTAATCGTGGAGAATGCTATGACAAAGAAACCTATCTAGATCATGAGTATGTATCAACATTAGAAATTTGCTAAAACATATTAGTCTAATCACTTGTAAGGGGAGGAGCAATCCTCCTTTTATATTTGAATATACAAGAGAAAACTCTTATAATAAATTGACGATACAGATGGAAAGAAAAGTACAATTAAAACCATGCCTCATGACATCCACTCTATATCTGCTTTTGGCAGGTATCCTCATTTTATCCTGTAAAAGCAAAAACCATAATTACATAGTTTATTACAATAGGGTAAATGAAATTGACAGTATTTATAGAATGGCTAATCAGCCTGAAGAAGCTATAAAGCAATACAGAAAGTTATTCAAAAGATACAGCCCAAAAAATCAGGAGCGTATTAAGGAATATGAAACCTACATCACACTTGCTGAAAAGTATCATCAAAGTTTTGGTGGAAAAAAAAGCCTTTATAAACTTATTCCCTTGCTTGCTCCCTATGAGGGTTCCTATAAAAAGTATTTTGGCTTATACCAAAAATACGGAATAGATAGCAGTGAGGTAAAGCAAAAAATTACCGACTGGAAAAAAGGGTTGAATAAAAGATTAGTGGATTCTTTTACCATTGCTTTCATAAGGGATCAGGCAGAAGGCAGGAAAAACCCTCAAATAATGATTAAAAATGATAAAATAAACGCTCAATTAATAAAATGGACCTTTGATAACTACGGCTACCCATCACTGCAAAAAATAGGGCTTATTGGGAATAATGGTGTATTCATGCCAATGCATCCCCTATTCAGTCATATGGTAGATGCTGAAGAGTATTCTTATTTAAAAACAAAAATGTTAGAATATATCAAATCTGGAGACTGTGTCCCCCGGGATTACGCCAACATGGTAGACAGGTATAGTCTTCAGATAAGCAAAAAAGGAATGGTGTACGGAATATATCCCAGCTATGATGCAGTGATAGACTCTGTAAAAGTAAACCGTAACAGAAAAAGCATAGGTTTACCCAGCTTTAAGCATGCTTCAAAAATCACAAAAGATTATTTAAAGAAATGATTCTTATTATTTCCAATAACAGCGAAAGAACTACTGTTAAAATCATCAAATGGCTTCTGAAAATGGATAAAAAATTTATCCGTGTACATGAGAATGAAGTCTTTGAAATTAAAGTGATCAATAAAAGTATTTTTTTGGAGAGTAACAGAAATTCTTTTTTTCTGGAAGATATTTCGAGCGTATGGTACAGAAGAGGAAGATTAAAAATAAAACGTCTGAGATATGAAAACCAAGCAGTAAATGCCCATATGAATGAGGTACAGCACTGGCTGGAAGACTATGTACGAAAAACCCTGGAATCTAAAAAACACATTAATAAGGAAAGCAATAGTGATATCAATAAGCTTTTGGTGTTGGAACAAGCACAGAAAATAGGATTGGACGTTCCCAAGTATTTTTTGGCAGACCATACAGACACTATTCTATTGGGTGATACTATTATTAAAACAATTGCAGGAAATCCAATATTAGATTCAATAGATACAGATTTGAATGGCATTATGTATACAACAGTTGTTCAAAAGAAAGAAAGGTCCAGTTTCTTTATTACTTTTTTTCAGGAGAAAATTGAAAAAAATTTTGAAATCCGGACATTTTACCTCAACGGAAAATGCTGGTCTATGGCCATCTTTTCTCAAAATGATGAACAGACGAAAACAGATTTCAGAAAGTATAATTTAACAAAGCCCAACAGAAATATTCCTTATCAACTTTCCCGTGAAATTGAGGAGAAAATTCATCTACTGATGCTTTCTCTTGATCTCAATTGTGGTTCCCTGGATTTTATAAAGGGAAAGAACGGCCGGTTTTATTTCCTGGAAGTAAATACCATTGGTCAGTTTCTAGGGATGTCATATGCATGTAACTATTCGCTGGACAAAGAAATAGCTGATTATTTATGAAGATAAAAGTTAAAGAAAAAAATAAGCTGCCTCTAACATTTAAGCATATAGAGGTTTTTGAGGATCAAAAATTGAAACAGAAAAACGATATTATCTATTTTGTAACATGTGAAAAATATCAAACAGATTTCTACATAAGAGAAAAACCTGTAAAATCTTTAAATCGTTTATTATGAGGTATTTTAATTTATTTTCTACAATACTGATTACAAAGGGTGCAGGCAGAATATTAATCTCCGACCTGCAGAGAAATATTTCTGAGTTATATCCATTAGAATTTAATGAAATGATTGAGGAATTAAAAAACCTTTCCATTGAAGAGGTTTTAGGAATGTATGATGAAGAATCAAAAAAGATCGCTCAGGAATATCTGGATATACTGCTGGAGAATGAATATGGGTTTATTACAGAGAATGGCTGGGATAAAGATTTTCCTGCCTTATCTCATGAATATTCTGAGCCGAGTGTGATAACAGATATTTTTATAGAAATAGCAGATATTAGTATGCTGGATCAACTCAAAATTTCAATAGAGAATCTAGAAATTAAACATTTGGTTATTTACAGTTCAAAATCATTTACAGTAGAAGATTTCATATATATTGACAAAGTATTTAAATCTTCTGTACTCTCAGGAATTGAAATATTCTCTCCATTTTATGAAGAAATAAACGACACATTCATGCAAAACCTCAACCAAGGAACTGAGAGGATATACAATGTCATTTTTTATAATTGTCCTAAGGAATCTTTCAAAACCAAGGATGAATTCAGGTTTACCCTAAACTTTGTGGAAGACCACCTAAAGATATCTTCTTGTGGAAAAGTAGACATGAAATATTTCAATACGAATCTTCCAAAAGTACTGGAAGCTATTAACCACAATTCTTGTCTCCATAAAAAAATAGGAATTGATAAGGATAGCCATATTAAAAACTGTCCCTTAATGCAGGAAAGCTTCGGGAACATCAGGAATGTAAGCCTAGAAGAAGCATTACAACACCCAGATTTTAAAAAATACTGGAACATCACCAAGGATCATATAGAAGTTTGCAAGGACTGTGAGTTCAGATACATCTGCACAGACTGCAGAGCCTATACGGAAAGCTCTCATTATGCCCCGAATGGACTAGACCTTTCAAAGCCTCTGAAATGTGGCTATAATCCCTATACCAATGAGTGGGAAGAATGGAGTAACAATCCGCTAAAACAGAAAGCTATCCATTCCTACAGCCTATAGTATTTTCTTTATTTCTTATTTAAAAAACTTCCACTTCGGAATAATCGCCAGCATTCCAAAACCTGTAAAAAGGAAAAGGTTGGTAACGTCTGTATATAAAAACGTTGATAAGTAGTAATTATGCATGAAAAAATGCAATACCAATAGAGCCGGAAACATAATAATTCCTATTTTTTTATAGAAAAACATCAGGATCAGACCCAGCATCATCAGCACATCAATGGAGAAGATAATATAAAAATACCACTTTGGAATATCAAGGAATTCATGCTGAATATACTCATCAACATCTATTCCCAGTCCCATTACTGTAAACAACATCAAGGCAGCAAATGCCAGTACAAACCCCCATCCTTTCTTCGGATCTTCGTCAAAATACGTGTATTCTTCCATAGGTACAAAAATAAAGAACTTATGAGAGATTTCATAAGTTCTTTTATAGTTATTCGTTTAAAATTTGAATTAAATAGAGATAGCGTTGATCAGTCTATTTTTGTCACTTAGGTATTCTTCCATGGAAATCATACTTTCAGTTCTCATTACATCCTGAATATCATCAATCTGATAAATAATTCTTTTGGCATCATCTGTATTCTTTGCTCTTACTTTACAGAAAATATTATATTTTCCGGAAATAACACTTGCCTCGATTACGTTAGGAATAGTTGACAATTCTTTCAATACTTCTTGAGTACGGTTTGATTTTGTCAAAAGGATTCCGATGAAAGCTGTAAAGTGGTAGTCCAGCTTACCATAATCGATGTTAAGAGATGATCCCAAAATAATACCTGCATCTTCCATCTTTTTCACTCTTACGTGAATTGTTCCAGCAGAAACGTCCATCTGCTTTGCAATTTCAGTAAAAGGCATTCTTGTGTTTTCTACTAAGAAATCAAGAATCTTCTTGTCTATTTCGTCCAGTTGATAGTTCATATTAGTTAAATTACAATTTCTTTAAAAAATCTATGTATTTTTTGCAAATTTACGAAAAATAATTTAACTAAAAAATATATATCAAATATTAACAATAATTAACACGGATGATAAAAATCATTAAAATATTCTGATTATTTAGCATGTGATTTTATAGAATCTGTTTTTATTTCTGCTTTGTCCGTAACGGTTTTTTTATCTTTTTTCTTCTTTTTAAACAAAGAATTGAAGCTTTTACTCCACATAACTCCTACTCCATAAGCTTGATTAGCAGCTCCGTTTGTACTTATCATACCGATGTTTGTAGGCTTGGAATACCCTCGTAGAACCAAAGTACCATCATTTTTCTTGGAAAGGTCATATTCTATAGATCCCTCACCGGAAAGATAATTATTTTGTGCTCCGCTGCTATTGGCGTCGGTTTTAGACAATGGAATTCCTAGTCCGGTTTTAATATTTATCCTAGGTGAGACAGCCACGCTAAGCCCCGCATTAGCCCTGTCTCCAATGTTTGAGTTCTGGTCACCTTTTACATAATTCAGGTCAATCTGGAATTCATTACTCATGGTATTAAGAACGGACCCCAACTGCTTTAGAAGCATATTATATCCTGACGATTCGGCTACGTTCCCTACATTTACATCTACCCCACCTGTGTTGGACACATTAAATGTACTTAAAAGAAGAACGGAACCAAACTGAAGTACTTTTTCTCCCTCCTGGCTCATTTTAGCAGCCAGTGTTTCTCTTACCTGGCTGGAAACATCCATTGCTGTAAGGTTCAGTTCCACTTTAGGATCCATCAAAGATTCGGTAATGTTGGCCTGCAACATAATACTGATAGGCTGAAGTTTCCCCATACTCAGATACTCTCCCGCATTAGAAACCATTCTTACATAGTTGGCTGTAATATCAAGTGCCGGCTTCATAGCGTCACCATCCCATCTGATACTACTATTCTTTTCAATCTGGAAAGTCTTGTTAAGGATTGCCTTGGAAACAAATGTTCCGTTATCTACCTTATATGTTCCGCTCATGGCGATGTTTCCTTGTCTGTTCATCTGGAATTTCAGAGGATCTGCAACTCCCTTTACCGTAATATTTCCTACATCATCACCCACAAGTACATTTACGGTGGTTCCTTTATCTACAGCCAAATTAAAATCAATATTCATATTGGCACCTGTCTTTTTCTTTTCTTCCAGAGTTACCAAACCATCTTTTCCTTCTTTCAGGAACCTCAGCATCTTGAATTCTTCTACATTGGAGGTAGAACTGGAATTAAAGGTGAAAGTACTTCCGTTAAGAGCTTTCATATTAGGCGTTGTAATACTTAGCCCTGAAACCGGTCCATCCACATAAAGATCTCCCTGTCCATATACTCTTCCCCAAAACAGGTCAAAGTCCTTTTGAGTTGTATTAAGCATCAACAGGTTGTCTGCCCTCATTACGAGAGATACCCCCATTGAAGAAAGTGTTTCAAACTGGATCGCCCCAGAAATATTCCCCTTGGAGTTTGATCTACCGTCATGAACTTCGATATTATTGAGGATAGCCAACCCTTTGGTTAGCTGTATTACTGTGTCGTCAAATGAATAATCTACTCCCGTAAAGAGAAGCTTTAATCCAAAATCCTTTAAGGCTATATCTCCATTGTAGTCAAGGTTACGAAGCTTCCCATTAATCTTAAGATCTCCGGTTGCCTTACCTCTAAGATTTCCAAAAATGGTCTGAACAAACTGCTGTGTAAATGATAAGTCAAAGTCTCTCATTTCTGCTGTCAGATCAATAGTTGGAGAAGCGGTATTGTTATTAACCGTACCTGTAAGATTCAGACTATTGTTTCCAAGCACTCCTGCTGAATGAACTTTAACATCAATATCATATACATTCAGAGAGAATCCATTGGTGGCAGAAATAGAGATATCCCCCATTTCATTACCATTCATCTTAATATCATCCACGGTAAGATCTACCAATGGCTGTAAAGTGCTTTTATCCATTTTGATCTTCACACTTCCGTTAGCAAGCCCTTGTATATTCATGCCATTTCCTCCGGACTGCATTTCCAGCAGCTTTTCTATGGCAAAATCACTGATATCAGCATCTAAATAAAAATCCTTGGCCGATTTAAATTGTGCTTCCTTAATAAATAAGGCACTTTTATCAGAATAAACCCTCAGATTGCGAATGTCAAAATCTGCGGTTTTCTTTCTATAGGTAATAGAATGATTAAGCTCCGGACTAGTATCTATCGCCCACGTAACTTCATTGAATTTGACTTCAGTAGGTTCAAATCTAAATACATAATCACCTGCAGCATCTGTAGACTGGTCCACATTAATGGCATATTCTTTAAGGTTTTCATTCAGTTCATCATCTGGGCTTCCGTGTTTAAATACAGTTGCCAGATGAAGCGTATTTCCATTTTCATTATTCCCTTTAAGCTCAAAATCCTTAATAATATTCTTATTATATTCCAATCTGTTAATTCTGGCATACAACTGCTGATCGAGATTAGCTGTATTTATTCTTATCTTAACGCTATCTACCGAGGCACTATCTTTATTAATATTCTTCCGATCATTAATTTTATAGTCAGGATTAGAGGATGCCAAGGCTTTATCTGCATCTGTAATCTCTTCCTCTTTTGTCATGATATATTTTAAAGCTGATGCATCAAGATTCAGGATCAGGTTATTGGAGTTCCCATCATACTCTCCTTCTACCAATGCTCCATGAGGCAGCTTCAATTCGGGCAAGAAATAATTAACCAATCCTTGTTGTACATCAAACTTCATGGCGAAATTCTGTCCTCTGTATAGTTTTCTTGGTGGTGGGCCCACCAGTATTCTTCCTACTCCATTCTCTACCATTCCTGCCAGATCAGCAAGGCTATACTTACCGGAGATTTTACCTGTAGCAGCACCAGGTGCATCTACATCTATCACACGTCCTCCGGCTTCAATGAAGGTCTTTACTTTAGCGTTAGGGATATCATATTTCTGGGTGGCTGTTGCAAAGTGCAGATTATTGGCATTAACATCTAATGTAAGGTCATTAATGGATGACATAGACATTTTACCTTCCACCTGACCGCTTACAATCTGGCTTCCTGGTTTATTGGTAAAATAATTCATGTTCAGATGGGTAACATCCGCATTTACATCCATTGCCACCTTAGAAGTACTGAAATCTATCAGTCCCTTGATGGTAGCTTTTGCCTGTTCATCATTAACCGTAATAAGCCCGTTATATTTTTTATGATCCAATAATCCATCAAGATATAGATTATTGATAACCTTATCCATAATCTCAATGCTGGCAATCTGGGATTTGGTGGTAAGACGCATTGTATTCACATCAAAGCTCTGCCCATTCAGATCAAATTTTCCGGAGATTAAACCTACTGTTTTATTTTTTGTGATTACAGAGGTATTTAAATCTTTTACATCAAGATATCCTGAATATTTTGGCATTGCAGTGCTATACCCTGTTAAAGAAAGTTTGGAAATTTTTGCCTGCCCAATCCCTGTCATCAGATTTCCGTTATCCACATAGATTTGGTCCGGATTTACCTTTGCTGTTCCGTTATATTTTAACTTTCCGAAATCATCAGCAAAATTCTTCATCTTGCTGGAGATAAAAGTAGGCATCATTGCTTTTAAGTCCTTGTAGGTAAAGTCTGTAGAAAGATCTTTTGTTTCGATGGAAAAATGCCCGTTCAGAAGATTGTCTACCTTCATCGTTTTTGTAGCGATATTCACATCAGGATTTCTGATCAGGAAGTCTTCCAGATGAAATTTATTTAACGGCCCCGTCATTTTTCCAGCAAGGTTAAATGGCTTGAAATTATCCCAGTTCGTCACAAAATAGCTGATATCATACCCGCTTACCTGACTTCCCTGTTGTATATTCATATCCCAACGAACCTTATCTGCGAAGTCTGCCCATGAACCATCATGAAGATTGAATTTAATATCTCCCTGAAGTAATGTATGATCTGTATTTAAAGTAAGGTCTTTTAGGGATAAAAATTGCTTGGTTAAGGATAATTCTGTTGAAAAGGTATCAACGATATGGGATTTCCCCCATCTGGAAGTCACAAAGGACATATTATTAATAAGCGCCGAAACATTGGGTCCATTCACCTTAACGTTGGGTGCCTTTAAGTTAAAATTTGTTGCAGTAAGCCATTTTCCATGATCTCCCGAAGAGTTTTCATTAATAATAGAAACCTTGGAATCAAGAATCTGTACTCTTGAGTTTAATTGAAAGGGAGGTTTTTTGGGATCTCTTTTTTTCCCATCATCAAAGAGTTCTGTAAATCTGACAAAATTGGAGATACTGTCTCCTTTATACGTAATGACTTTTATGTCTGCATTAACAAGTGTCAGGGAATTAAAGCTTAAAGAATTACTTTTTCCTGAAATAGCATTCACAGCCAGAGATATCCAGTCTGAATCCGCACGAAATTCACGCGCTTGGATAAAATCTAATCCTTTATAATCTTTTACTTTTAACCCTTTTATCGTTACATTTCCGAAATAATTCACATCTACACTTTCCGTAGAAAATCCGGACTTAAAGTCATTGTTTACAAGTTTTAATGCCTGATCTGCCGCCCATTGCTTGGTCACCGGAAGGTTAACTGCAACCAGTACTCCTCCTACCAGAACAATACCCAACCAAAAAAGAATCAGCAAAAGCTTTGCCCACCAGCTGTAGCTGGTCACATCTTTTATAGCCTGTTTCCCAAACTCTTCTGCTGTTTCTATGGGATGATTAATTGCATCTGAAGCTAGCTCAGATGCTTCTTTAACGGTTTCCCGAACCTTGCCCTCTACATTTTCCACAGTCTTCTGTACCTGATCACCTAGGTTTTCAGTTACGGATTTTTTATTCTCATTCTCGTTATTATTCTCTAACTTTGCCATTATTATGAGCGACTCTATAATTTTAGGTATTGAATCGTCTTGCGACGACACCTCAGCAGCTATCATCAAGGGGAATTCTATTCTTTCAAACATTGCTGCGAATCAGGCCATCCATAAAGAATATGGAGGTGTAGTGCCTGAATTGGCTTCGCGAGCCCATCAACAAAATATAATCCCCGTTGTTGAAAAATCTTTTACCAAAGCAAATATACAACAAAATGCAATCTCTGCTATAGGATTTACACGCGGTCCCGGACTTTTGGGATCTCTTCTTGTAGGAACATCATTTGCTAAGTCATTGGCTATGAGCCTCAACGTTCCGTTAATTGAAGTTAATCACCTTCAAGCCCATATTTTGGCCCATTTCATCGAAGATGCAAATCCTATGCCGCCTACTTTTCCTTTTCTTTGTCTTACCGTAAGTGGTGGACATACCATGATTGTATTGGTAAAGGACTATTTTGATATGGAAATCATCGGAAAAACAATTGATGATGCCGCAGGAGAAGCTTTCGACAAGATCGGAAAGATCTTTGATCTGGATTACCCTGCAGGACCTATTATTGACAGGCTTGCAAAGGAAGGAAATCCTGATGCTTTTAAATTCAACAAACCGAAGTTGGAAAACTTCGACTATTCTTTCAGTGGTATTAAAACTTCTGTTTTATATTTCATTCAAAAAGAAGTTAGAAAAAATCCTGATTTCATTAAGGAAAACCTCAACGATCTTTGTGCTTCGGTACAAAAATGCATCATTGAGATCTTAATGAACAAGCTGGAAAAGGCTGCCAGGGAACTCAACATCAGGGAAGTTGCCATTGCCGGTGGAGTATCTGCCAACTCTGCTCTTAGAAAAGCCATGGAAGATAACAAGGAAAGACTTGATTGGAGTATTTACATTCCAAAATTTGAATATACTACTGACAATGCTGCCATGATTGCCATGGTTGCACAACTGAAGTTTGAAAGAGGAGAATTTACAGATTTGAGAACTTCAGCAACTGCAAAATATGATTTATGAAAATACTCTTAGAAGAAAAATTACTGGGAACACACTCTAAAAAGAACTCAAAATATTACTGGATATTAGAAACAATTACAGGAAAAAATGAGCACTCAGAGGATTCTTTAGATTATTTCCCATCCAGTTCTGAAAAAGGATATATTCAGGATGTAAAAGAAGAAATTTTAAAATCAATAAATTCTGAGCATCCTTTTAGTTTTCCCTACACTCCAAAAGAGGGAGATTATTTATCGATCAAAAACAACCTGAGAAAGCAGGAATACTTAAATCTGATTTTCGTTAATAACAGTTGGATAGAAGAAATATTCATGTGCTCTTATCGGGACTGTGATAACGATGTATACACAACCATCAAAACAGGAGTTGCATTTTTAACTCAGGATATATGAAATTATTTTATGGAGAAATAGCTCATCAACAAGTTATTATCAACGATGATGAGCAACAACATATGGTAAAGGTTCTTCGCATGAAAGATGGAGAAGAAATTCATGTGACTGATGGGAAAGGGAAACTTGCTTCCGGAAAACTTATTATAGAGGGAAAGAAAGCGAGCATTGAAGTAGCTGAAATTAAGGAAGACCTCCCAGACTTTAATCCCAGACTTCATATTGCTATTGCTCCAACGAAGAACATTGACCGTATAGAATTTTTTGTAGAAAAGGCTGTAGAGATGGGGATTTCTGAGATCAGTATTATTGTGACGGAAAAAACAGAGCGTAAGAACATCAATATAGACAAAATCAGAAAGCAGGCTATTGCTGCATCAAAGCAGAGTTTAAGGTTCCATTTTCCGGTTATTAATGATGCTATAAAACTACCTGATTTCCTGAAAAATATTGATCCTGAAAATACTTTTGTAGCACACTGTCATGAAAACCTGGAAAGAATAGATCTTAAAAATATTCCGTCACTGGAACAGGTTACTTTCTTAATTGGCCCTGAAGGTGATTTTTCTGAAAAGGAAATTTCATTTCTGGCTGAGAATAAAATCAAGGCTGTGTCATTAGGTAATCAGAGACTGAGAACTGAAACTGCCGGTGTATTTGTCGCAGCCTGGAATTATTATAATATGATATAAAACTTATTTTGAAAAAGGTGGATAATATATGATTATTCTGTAATCCATTTACCATTTTTTCTATACTGATAGGTTTCCCCCTGGTCATCATTAATTTGGACGCTTTGAAGAACCAATTTTCCTTTTTCCCAGGCATAAACCTTGAAGTAGGTATCTGTAGGCCCAATGTGATAATCAGAAACGATATTCTTTTTCACCGGATCTATTTTAGGATTAATGATGGTATCCAATGGCTTATAGTATTCATACTTTCTTATATTTTTGTTATAAAGCCAAAAGCTGGATGATGAAGTATAGTTTCCTGCCTGATTAACAAGTTCTATATCGTTTAATCCGTCAAAATTAATATCCTGATTAACGCTAAAAAAGGCTTCTCCCTCATTTAAAACCGAAATGGTATCAACAATAATTTTTTGATGGAGAACTTCCTTATCAAATATTCCGATGGATTTAAAATCAATGGTTTCATTGGATCTTTTTATTCCTTCAAGTGTATAAACGTACCCATTTCCTCTTAGGGTTTTTGAAAACGGGATGGTTGCTGTATCTACATCCTCTTCCACTTGTAAGGGTTTACTAATAATGTTTTCATTAGCCATATTTTCTTTTTCGGCTGTTGCTTTTTTACCACAGCTCATTAAGATCATTCCAATGAAGAACACTATTTTTTTCATACTCCCAATGACTGATTGTTACGTTTAAAAATATGATAAGGGAAAAATGCAGCAATCACAAAAGGGATAAGATTCAGGGCACCCGCAAGAACAAATTCGTAGGTGTATAAATGGAATATAATGATGAACAGCATAAAAAAGGTAAGCAATTTTCTATTAAAGGCTCCTGCAAAACAAAGAAACTGAAGCCCAATTCCCATTACAGTCAGTACCACCCAGAAATTATCATAAGTATAGACCTGCTTTATCCATTCCGGTACTACTCTGTCTGCCATCAGATAGTTTTCATAGGTATTTAACTTTGCGGCATCTTTGTCTATCCACAGCAGTTTATCGGTGTGTTTAAGAATATTTTTTGCAGTTCCTAAAAACTTACTCATCCCAGCCAGACTGTATGTAATTAACAATCCAAGATAAAAATACTGTACCTGTTTATAATCTTTTTCATCAAGATTCTTCGGAAGCAGAAAGATACTCAGGAAAAAGCCAAGTATAATGAGATGATTGGTATGGCGGATTCCAAAGTTTGCAGATATAGGAAGATTAATGACTGTAATCAGTAAAAATATCAGCACATTAAGTATATAAGATTGTTTGATAAGCGAAGCCGCGATGCATATTCCACAAGCTACTAAAAGCCCTATGAAAAGCGGCGCACCCGGATACTCCGGAAACATCATTTTCTGAATCCACAAAGCAGGTTCATACAGTTCCTTTGGTCTTCCCGTAAGTTCAGCAAACCTCCCATATTGAGCTACCAACCAATACAAACCAAATATTCTTATGGCATAGTAAGCAATTTTATAATTGAATACAGTAAGCTGAGCGTATTTCATTAGAGTTTGGTAATAAATGTTTTAGTAATATTCATCTTTTTCTCATCCACTTCTATAGGCCTATATTTCTCCTTGTATAATAGATACCCTTGAAACTCCGGCAGGGCATCTTTAGCAAAAATAAGAAGCTTTTTCATATTCCCGTTCCTGTCATTATTTTGATCTATCTCTCCTCCATAGGCATTGATAATACCATCCATATCATTATCCGTATAATGTTTTGTATTGGTATTTAAAATTCTTAAGGTATCGCCATTTTTAACTCCGTAAAGCTTATACCTCTGCCCAAATTCTTCTCCCCCGCAAGGCACTGTAAACAACTTCCAGCTGGCAAAGGGATATATTTCCTTTCTTCCAATTTCTCCCATAACAAGACTTATTAAAGACATGATGAAAGAAAAAATGAATAAATATTTGGTGTATTTTTTCATGAATCTAAAGTATATTTTGTTCGGCTAAATATTTTGCATAAATCTCCTTTCCGCTACTGATGGAGTTTACTGCCCATCGGACTTGCATTTCCAAAAGCTTTTGTTCATTAAGCTTATAATCAATATTTGATTTAAGAAGTTTCTGTTTCAGTTCATACATACAAATTCCTGCTGCCACGGAAACATTATAGCTTCTTGTAAAGCCAAACATAGGAATAGCCAGTGTCTCATCAGCAAAATCAATTACTTCTTCAGAAACTCCTGCCTGTTCAGTTCCGAAAACAAGGGCTATAGGTTCTGTAATTTCATATTCAGGAAGCATTACTGCATTTTTTTCGAGGGATACAGCCAAAATTTTATATCCTCTGTCCTTAATATTCTGCAGAGAGGCAATATTCTTAGGCATTTTTTCAACTTCAACCCATGTTTCTGCCCCTTTAGTAACCGTAAGATTGGGATTGAAAACATTCTCTTCCTCCATGGCAACTACCTTATGGAAAGCACAGGCTTCCACTGATCTTATGATAGCCGCTGCATTTCTGAACTGGTATACATCATCCATCACAGGAAGCACAAAATCAGAACTTTCCTTGGAGAAATGTTCAATCTTTGCCAATCGTTCCTCTGTTAAAAACTGTTTTAAATATTCAAAAGTTTGTGCTAAATCTTTCATTCATTTTCAAATCTTTGCAAATTAACGTAATTTTGGAGTATGAAGCCTAATTGGGGCCTAATTCTTAATTAAAAATAGTACATGAAGCGAAAAGTCCTGCTCATCTATACCGGAGGAACCATCGGTATGGAAAAAGATTATGAAACCGGTAGTCTACGTGCCTTTGATTTTGGTAATATCTTTGAAAAGATGCCTGAAATGAAGCTTATGGAATGTGAAGTTTTCGTACATCCCTTTGCAAAACCACTGGACTCTTCGGATATGGGGCCTGAGGAATGGAGAGTAATCGCCAACTATATTCTAAAAAATTATAATGACTATGATGGTTTCCTGATTCTTCACGGAACAGATACAATGTCTTATACTGCTTCGGCACTAAGCTTCATGTTAAAAGGTTTAAGAAAGCCAGTGATCATGACCGGTTCCCAGCTTCCTATTGGTGATCTGAGAACGGATGCCAAGGAAAATCTTCTGACCAGCCTTTACTATGCAAGTCTTTATGAGAATGATGAAGCGGTTATTCAGGAGGTTGCCATTTATTTCGAATATAAATTATTACGTGGTAACAGAACACTGAAGTATTCTGCGGAGTATTTTGATGCCTATTCAAGTCCCAACTATCCTATTTTAGGACAATCCGGGGTTCATTTAAATATTATCAAGGATAATCTCTTCCGTTGTGATCCTGACGTAGAGTTTCACGTGGATGAACATATTTCCGAGGATATTTTATTCTGGAGAATTTTTCCGGGTATGCATTTAAGCCACTTTAGAGAAATTCCTAAAATGAAGGTTCTTATTCTCCAGGTTTTTGGTTCAGGAACGATCTTCAGTAGTTCTAAAACACAGGAAACGCTTCAGGAAATCAGAAATAACGGTACTGAAATCGTGGTGGTAAGTCAATGTATTTCAGGAGGTATCTCTTTCGGAAAATATGAGAACAGTAACATTTTTTCAAGAATAGGAGCCATTAGCGGTAGAGATATGACTGCAGAGACGGCCATTACCAAAGCTATGCACCTGATAGATAACCCTAATTACTCCGGAAGTTTCGCGGATAACTTTACCAAAAGCCTTTGCGGAGAAATTACTGCTGAAAAAATGCACTAAAAATTTGGTATTTAAATAAAATATCCTATTTTTGCAATCTCAAAAAGAGAGGTGTCCGAGTGGTTGAAGGAGCTACCCTGGAAAGGTAGTATACGGGTAACTGTATCGAGGGTTCGAATCCCTTCCTCTCTGCAAAAAAAAGCGCTGATTATCAGCGCTTTTTTTTTATAACATTTGCATATTTTATTTTTCTGATTTGTTTTATTGAGTACAAAATATTGATAATTTAGTCCACTTTTACACAATAGAATTTCCATGAAAATAAGATTTTACTTAGATACCAAAAACTACTTTAAAAAGTGGTGAACATCCGTTAAGGCTTTATATATGTATCTGCAAAAGATAGAAAGTGCTTTTTTACTCAATATTTTTTATTTGCAAAAGATTGGGATTTCAAAAAAGAAATACCCCAAAAAAGCCCCCTCTTACATATTGCTATTTCAGACTTCTCTTAAAAAAGGCAGAAAGATTCTAAATCTTTTAAATTCATATCAAAACAGCGGTATCATATACGTAAGTAGAGAAACTTCGGAAGGTTTCAATGCCATCCCCTTTAGTATGGATAGAGGTTCCTACAAAGCCAAACTTGTCTGAGCCTTTTTTGTAGTTTACAGAGAACCCATACCCTGTTTCTACCATAATGATTTCATCGGTCATTTTCATTCCGTTAGCATTTGTACTGTTGCCCGGCATATAACAGGGTCATAGTAAGTTGTTGTGGACGAACCACCAATTATACGACCAAGTCCCCAGCCCCATAGTTTTTTATCATTGTTCAGTACGTTAACACCGGCTTTAGGAACCGTACTATTATCATGAGCATGTTCATTGGGTGAAATCCATGCGATGTTCACCAATGGTCCCGTACCCTGCCCATACTGATCGGTCATTTTTGCGGCTGTACCCAGGTAGTTTTGTCTGCGGTAGTACCATCTCCCAATTGTCTATTGCTATTCTCACCCATAGAAAAGAGTCTCCCATCGGTAGCCAGTAGATAATAGGGCTGGGATGTTGTTGTTCCCATTGTCATCCTTATCGTTTTTGGGGTAACGCCAGCCGGCACAGTTGCTTCAGTTGCATAGGTTCTGTTGGCAACGGCAGTTCCATCGCCAAGATAAGTTCCTGTATAATTAAAACCATTCGCCGGTGTTATCTCTGTTGGTGCCAATAAACTGGTTCCTAGCGCGCCCCACCTACTCAGTTCGGGTTAGCCCCTTGTCCCCAAACAGTAAATTTACCGTTGTCAGTTTTTGCTATGGTAGAAACTCCTGCGACGAAATTATCATACTCTATGGTATTAGGGTCTACGGCATTTACATAAGTATTCGGGTTACAGCCTGACACGCATTGTGCTTGTGTTATGATATTGCCCAGAAAGAGCAATATTATTAATAACAGTTTTCGTTTTTTCAGAAGCTCTTCCAGTGATTGCTTCGGATGTTTCTTCATCATAAAGATTTTGTTTTTAGTTATCAAAAAGATATATAGTAACCTACAAACATTCCAGAATCAACACAACTATATGATTAAGAAATACTTATAGGTAAATCTTATGCTCAACTCCTTAGGCACCATCAAACTGATTGATAAAGCCAAGTTTATTTTTCTACTTCTATTGGGAAATACAGATCGATGTATAATCAGATGAAAGGAAAGAGGGACGTGTTATAAAAGATATAATTCGTCATAATTTTTATTTGTTTTTGTGTTTTTTGTGTGTTTATAAAAAATAGTTTTATTCCATTCTTTTCTGTTTTAAATAAGAGCCTTTTACTAAGTAAAGTATTACTTAATAAAAAGGCTCTTTATTATCAAAAATTTAATTATGGTTTCCAGAAAGACCATACAGTGCCATTATATACGGCAAGCTGTCTTTTTGTGGTATCATACGCCATCATTCCCGGAGCGGGATTGATGATATTGAGATGCGGACTTGCCACCTTAGGAAGTATCATTGCTTTATTAGTATCTTCTAATACAAGAATTCCCGATGTAGTGTTGGTGCTTCCTGTACTATAGATCGCAACCTTTGCTCCAGGCTGTTCGGTCTTATCTGCTCCCTGAATGCTTAGATCCGAAGTACCGGAGGTATCCACACTAAAATCAAACCAGGCATTGTCTTTCAGATATTTTACCTTATGGTCTGTGGTATCATAGATCATCGTTCCGTTTTCAGTAATCCCTGATTTGTTGATATTATACGGAAGAACAAGTCCTCTGTTTTCTGTATTGGAAAACTCTAAGGAAACCGAATTGTTGGTAACGGCAGATTTCCCTACCGCCAACTGAGCCTGCACCTGAAAAGCTGACAGAGAAACAGCTAATAATGCTATTGTTTTTTTCATTGCTTTTGTTTTAAAATGGTTAAAAAGAGGCTGAGAATTGATGCTCTCAACCTCTTGTTTACTTTTATTAATCCGGACAAGTTGGTGTTGTTATACAATACCATCCGAAAGTAACTCCGTTATCCTGAGAAGTATACATCTTCATACATTTGTTGGTCGTGTCATACACCATCATCCCTTCTACGAAGTTAGCAGGTGCAATCCCCACAGGATTGGCTCCTGAGAACGCTACCCTGTTTGGTACAAAGCCTTTGGTTTTGGATTCCAAAGCAAGCCAGCCGCCTTTTCTTACCATTGGCCAGTTATCAGAATTTAATCCCGCTCGGCTAAGAGCAGTGATTCCTACCTTGGTATCTAATGCGGTACCCGCTGTAATGCCCGGTTTGTAGCAGAAACCTGAAGTATCTGCACCACATATAGAAACAGTACCGGTACTGTAAGTGTAAGTAGTAGCATTACTATTAGCACTGCTTCCATCACCCATACTACCATTGGTTCTGTGACCTACATACCCAAATTTGTTCTCGCCTTTTTTGACGTTTATTGAAGTATGACCGCCTGTTTCTACAGCAATGATCTCATCGGTCAATTTCATTCCGTTAACTGCGGCACTGTTCCCCGGCATATACATTGGATCATAATTGCCGTTATATGCTGCACCCCCAATCATATATTCATCATTACTACCCCAAGCCCATTGCTTTTTATCATTGGTCAAAACATTAATAGATCCTGTGCTATTAGAAAAAGGATAATTAGAATGCTCATTAGGAGAGATCCATGCAATATTTTCCAGCACACCTACCCCCTGTCCAGACTGATTGGTCATTTTTTGCGGTTGTACCCAAGAAGTTCTTGTTGTTGTGGTACCATCGCCAAGCTGACGGTCTGAGTTGTCTCCCATTGCATATAGCTTGCCATTGGTCGCTAATAGATAATAACTTTGGGCAGCTATAGCTTCGGTCATCCCTATCATTTTAGGAGTTATTCCTGGTGCAGATACTTGAGTGGCATAAGTTCTGTTGGCAGCGGCTCCGCTGTTGATATAGGTACCCGTGCCCCAGGTATAGAGACTACCATCTGAAGTTAAAGCAAACAAAGCATTGGCAGTACCTCGCATAGCAACCACATTGTCAAGGGTTGGATTGCCTGCTGCTGCTGTTTTTACACGGTGCCAAATCACATTATTGGTAGCATCCTGTGCTGTTCCGTCTCCATTTTTGTTACCTGTTGTAGACAATACCCAAGCCTCGCCACTACAGGTGACAATAGCTAATGTTCCGTAAGATCCGAACATCGCCTTGACTTGTTGAGGTATTACACCGGCTGGTAAACCATCAGCTTTGCCATTTACCGTGATTTTGCCAAAGGCACTGGTGTTTTTAATAGAAGAGCTTATCAACATATTGGCAAATCCCCAAACATACAATCCATCTGTAGTGAGCAATGCATATTGATGATTAATAGTAGCACCACCAAAACCGCTTCCAACAGTTGCTCTTAAAGGAGTCCCTATATAGCTAAAGCCATTAGCAGAAGTTATTGCTGTAGGAGAAAGCAAATCTCCAGTTCCATTAGGAGAAGTTTCCTGTCCCCAAGCTTTAAAAGTTCCGTTAGCTTCTTTTACTATTGTAGAGTGGTAACCAGATACCATATTATCATACTCTATGGTATTAGGGTCTACGGCATTTACAAAGGTATTTGGGTTACAATTACCTGTAGAACAACATACGACTCCTGTTACTATAGCTGCAGAGCCTGCTACTCTTTGCTTACCGGATGCTACGGTATAAAATGCATAGTAAGTACCTGGTGCTACCGCAGTAATATTGGTGATTACAGGGCTGCTGGCATCATTGGTAGCGTGCCATTCTACCTCACTTGGGGTAGCGGCTAAGTTGGCATTATTAAGGTTGGCTGTAGTGCCATTGCAGACCTGTAGGTCTTGTACAGCAGGACCAATCTCTGCACCACATGTCATCAAAACGGCAGTATCATAAGCATAAACAGGAACAACTTGAATTGTATTAGAACCATCTCCTTTATTGTAGACAGATAATCCTACAAAGCCAAACTTGTCTGAGTTCTTTTTGTAGTTTAAAGCGTAGTCTCCCCCAGTTTCTACCATAATGATCTCATCGGTCACTTTCATTCCGTTGGCATTAGTGCTGTTGCCCGGCATATAAACAGGGTCATAGTAGGTTGTGAATGAGGTCCCCCCAATTAAACGACCAAGTCCCCAACCCCATAGTTTTTTATCATTGGTCAGTACGTTAATACCAGCTTTAGTATTTGTATCATTATCAGCAGTATGTTCATTGGGTGAAATCCATGCGATGTTCACCAATGGTCCCGTACCCTGCCCATACTGATCGGTCATTTTTTGCGGCTGTGCCCAGGTAGTTTTGTCTGCGGTAGTACCATCTCCCAATTGTCTACTGCTATTCTCACCCATAGAAAAGAGTCTTCCATCGGTAGCCAGTAGATAATAGGGCTGGGATGTTGCTGTTCCCATTGTCATCCCTATCGTTTTTGGGGTAACGCCAGCCGGTACAACCACTTCTGTCGCATAGGTTCTGTTGGCAGCAGCAGTTCCATCTCCCAGATAAGTTCCTGTACCCCATGTATATAACTTACCATCAGAAGTTAAGGCAAACAACGCCAAAGCATTACCACGCATAGCCACTACACCGTTAAGATCTGTTGTAGCCGATGTTTTTACACGGTGCCAAATCACATTGTTTGCGGCATTCTGTACGGTGCCATCTCCATTTTTAGATCCTCCGAAAGATAATACCCAAGCATCACCACTGCAGGTTACAATACCCAAAGTCTGGTGAGAGCCAAACATCATTTTCACATCATTAGGTGTTACACCTGCTGGTAGGCCATCTGCTTTGCCATTTACCGTGATCTTGCCAAAAGCAGCGGTATTTTTAATGGACGAGCTCACTAATCTATTAGGAGAACCCCAAAGATACAGCCCATTAGTGGTTAATAAAGCACTTTGAGCATAATAGTAAATAAATCCCGGAGTAGAATAATCTACAAAACTTCCTGTTGTTGCTTTTAAAGGTGTCCCGGTATAGCTATATCCATTCGCAGGCGTTATCGCTGTCGGTGCTAAGAGACTGCCCCCGGCCGGGCTAGCCCCCTGTCCCCAGATTGTAAATGTACCGTTGTCAGTTTTTGCCAGGGTAGTAACAGCTGAGACGACATTGTCATACTCTATGGTATTGGGGTCAGAGCTGTTTACAAAGGTGTTCGGGTTACATCCGTTTACACAACGGCTGATTGTAATGGTCAATATATTAGAATAAGTATTAGGACAGCCGGATCCACCACTCCATATTGCCTGGTACATCTGCCCATTGGCAGCATTGGTATATGTATACGGATTGGCAGTACTTCCTAAAGATGTCCATGTACTTCCCGAATCGGTGCTGGTCTGCCATCCCACAAGCGTGTAGCCTGTCGGTATAGTAGATTGTATTTGTCCTGTATTGGTAGAAGAAGTTGGCATAGGATTAAGTAATGTAAGCGTAGGCGGTACAGCCGAGCTGATATAGGAAGAAGAACTACTCCCGTTAATCACCTGGTCTGCAGCCCATGCCCAAAGGTTGAGCCAGACTTTATCTGTATTAGAATTGATACCGCAACCACTGGAAACGCCGCCTGTAGTACTAATAATGGAGAAGAAATCACCATCTCCTAAGAGTACATCATTGTAATTATTGATGACAATAGTAGAGTTTCCTACAGCATTCTTTGCCACACTCCAAACCCCGCAAGGAGCCGTGAAATATCCCTGAGCAGATCCCCCCTGGCTAATACCGGCCGATGTTGGTGTCCCAAAGATACCGCTAAAGAGCTTTGTCGTTGTGGAGTCTATTCCACCGGCATCGACAGTGGTAGGGTCGGTATTCCCATTGATGATACTGAGTCCCATTGAGTTGGTGAAGTATTGATTCATTTGTTGCTCAGCACTAATAATAACGTGGTGAGGGTCTCTGCTCCATACTTTCAGCGCATCTATCTCGGCAGGGGTATAATAATTGGTAGCAAAACCTTCAACCAGAGCAGCCATAAATACAACATCATAATTGGCTAAAAGAGCAGCATTGATACTGCCTAATGTACCTGCAGCGGTAGTTACCGTAATGGGATGCGTCACAGTGCCCGATATGCCAAACAAATTTGTACAAGCCAGCTTTGCTTTGGCATTGGTCATGTAAGATCCTCCGAGATTATAGCTTTGCACTGCTCCGGCACCTCTCGATGCGGTGAGTTGTACGTCCAAGACTCTTATTGTCTGGGCACCGAGGCTTCCAAAAAACAATAAGAATACCGGCAAAAATGCTACATTTATATTGTAGTTCTTTACCTTGCTAATTATCCCGTTTCTCAGAAAGAGCAACAGGACAAAAAAGAGACTTTTTGTCTGTTTAAATGTTAGTTTTGTTTTCGTTTTTTTCATCATACATTTGTTTTTAATTTTTGAAATATCATATCGTGCTTAGTGTTTTGCCCCCGGTATTTGTACAGGCAGCAGGACTCAATCATCATGGCGTGCCCCGGAGGATCAGCCCTGTGAGACACGATTACTTTTCTTTTCATCATTTTTGAAATTACATTTGTGTTCTACTTAATTGTTCTATATTGTTTGTTATTTTAATTTTTCAAGGATTTGAAATCTTTTAAAGATTATTGTTTTAACCACCTCGTCCTTCGTACCCCATTTCATTGGATCGGAATTGGGTGGCTATTTTTAATACCTTACCATCAACACTCCGGTTGATGTTCTGTACAATCCACCCACAGGCAAACCCGCACTGGTGGCTGCGGCGTTATCTGCATATTCATTACACCCCTCTATAATTGCCGGTGTAAGATCGGATGCTGCTTTTACGACGTGTAGTCTGGCTTGAGGTAATGAGGTGTTGATACCAATGTTTCCTGTTGGTGTAATGCGCATTCTTTCTGTTCCGGGCACATTGCTTCCTGGTGAAGTCAAAAATCTAACATGAGCAGGTTGTGTAGTATAACTACTGCCTATATCTAATCCTCTATTTCCCGTTCCCCGAGCAATAATCTGTCCGACACCATTATTATCTGCAAAAACATCCACTATAGAATTCCCTCCAGTAACAGTCAAATTACCTCTTCCGGTACCGTTTGCAGAAATACTAGCCATAGTTCCTGAATTACTTATCATCACAGTATTTCCATTGCCTGTAAACGACAGAGAATTGCTATTGGTGGTTACGGTTCTGTTTGTTGTAAGGGTGCCGTTTGCATTGTAAATATTTATAGGAGTTGCCGGCAAACCTGCGACAGTTCCTAAAACTCCATTGGCATCAGCAACGACAGTTCTGGTTGCGGTAAAGGTTTGGTTTTGTGTGGCAGAAGCGGCTCCATTACTTTGTGTATAAATAGCATTAGTAGTACCATCTGTTGGGAGATTTCTCAATCTTGTGATGCCGTTGTTGTCTAATTTTTCGGTTGGTGCGATAGTATTGATACCCACGTTTCCTTCGCCTGTAACACGCATTTTTTCTGTCGCCAAAGCACCTCCTCCTGCGCTTGTGCTTATTGTCAACGGAGCCGATGCTGTAGAACCATTTGTTCCTATATCCAGAACAGTAGAGTTGAAAGCAGCCTGAATTTGAGCCGGACCATTTCTAAACTGTTGCAGGTATAAATTAGAGCTGCTCCCGCCTGTAATAACTATTGCTCCCTCTCCTCCTGAACTTTGAAGATTTTCCTGATATAAAACACCATCCGTCCTCCAAGAAGTTCTTTGATTCGTTCCTATGAAATTTAGTTCTTTACCATTAAGGGTCAAATTACGAGAACTTCCTGATCCCGTTAAAGAACCATTAGCATTGTAGATATTTACAGGAGCTGCTGCACCGTTGCTAACGTTCTGCCATACAGCACCGTCAAAATAGAAATAACCAATACTGGTTACATTTACGGTTTGTCCTGCGGGTGCCGTGTCTGCGGTGGTTACATATACCAGGGTTCCTGTCTGGTCTGTGGTATAGGTTTTGGCTCTCAACTGGTCGCCAGTAAGCCGTGGTGCAATGATACCGTCTAACGAACTGGTATCTGTTGCTTTTCCTACAACATCCAATGTAGCTTTTGGTATGTCCGTATTGATACCCACCTGCGAGAATGCAATACCAGACATTAATAATGTTGCTAAAATGATAATATTTTTTTTCATTTTGTTTATGTGTTAAATTTTGTTTGCTATTGATTTTCTATATTCAACAGGCTTGATACAGACTGAAGGAACCATCTCATCTTTTCTTTATGTTGAGATCCTTCGACTTCGTTCATTGACCTTCAGACAATACTCAAGATGATAATGCATTCCTTTTTAGAAGTTCCTTTGTCATGTTGAGCAGAACGCAGCGGTGTCGAAACATCTCTTTTAGCGAACTCGTTTCTCGGGATGGATATTGTAACCTGTTGGGTTTGTTAAATGATTAATCAGTACAAATCTATATAGTGATACAATGCTAAGCCGTAGAAGCATCACTTTCTTTCAGGGTGTACATCTTCATACATTTGTTGGGGTATCGTATACCATATACCATCATCCTTTCTACAAAGTTGGCAGGTGCAATTCCCACGGGATTAGCCCTTAGAATGCTACTCTGTTCGGTACAAAACCTTTGGTTTTGTACTCCAAAGCAAGCTGCCTTTTCTGGTCATAGAATGGCAGTTTTCGGTTTTTTCAGAAGCTCTTCCAGTGAATGCTTCAGTTTTTTCTTCATCATAAAGTTTTTGTTTTTAATTATTAAAAGATAGATTGTAACCTATAAACATTTCAAACCAGGGTAAATTTTCTGATTCTGAAATGTTTATAGATAAATTTTAGGTTTAAGTCTTCAGGCATCATCAAACTGATTGATAAAGCCAGGTGTATTTTTCTACTTCTACTGGGAAATACTGATCGATATATAATCAGATGAAAGAAAAGAGGGGTGTGTTATAAAAGATATAATTCGTCATAATTTTTATTTGTTTTTGTGTTTTTTGTGTGTTTTGTGTTTTATAAGAGTAGTTCGTGAGAAAAAATTCTCCGGCAGCTTTGCATTCAGGATAAAAATTTGGATGAACATTTTGCATGCTCAGACTGCCGAAGATATCTTCTCATTAAATAATTATTTATATGTTCTTATGTTCTTATGGTTTCCAGAAAGACCATACAGTGCCATTATATACGGCAAGCTGTCTTTTTGTGGTATCGTACGCCATCATTCCCGGAGCGGGATTGATGATATTGAGATGCGGACTTGCCACCTTAGGAAGTATCATTGCTTTATTAGTATCTTCTAATACAAGAATTCCCGATGTAGTGTTGGTGCTTCCTGTACTATAGATCGCAACCTTTGCTCCAGGCTGTTCGGTCTTATCTGCTCCCTGAATGCTTAGATCCGAAGTACCGGAGGTATCCACACTAAAATCAAACCAGGCATTGTCTTTCAGATATTTTACCTTATGGTCTGTGGTATCATAGATCATCGTTCCGTTTTCAGTAATCCCTGATTTGTTGATATTATACGGAAGAACAAGTCCTCTGTTTTCTGTATTGGAAAACTCTAAGGAAACCGAATTGTTGGTAACGGCAGATTTCCCTACCGCCAACTGAGCCTGCACCTGAAAAGCTGACAGAGAAACAGCTAATAATGCTATTGTTTTTTTCATTGCTTTTGTTTTAAAATGGTTAAAAAGAGGCTGAGAATTGATGCTCTCAACCTCTTGTTTACTTTTATTAATCCGGACAAGTTGGTGTTGTTATACAATACCATCCGAAAGTAACTCCGTTATCCTGAGAAGTATACATCTTCATACATTTGTTGGTCGTGTCATACACCATCATCCCTTCTACGAAGTTAGCAGGTGCAATCCCCACAGGATTGGCTCCTGAGAACGCTACCCTGTTTGGTACAAAGCCTTTGGTTTTGGATTCCAAAGCAAGCCAGCCGCCTTTTCTTACCATTGGCCAGTTATCAGAATTTAATCCCGCTCGGCTAAGAGCAGTGATCCCTACCTTGGTATCTAATGCGGTACCCGCTGTAATACCCGGTTTGTAGCAATATGGCAAAATACAGTTTGAAACAGAAGCATTTTGAGAGCTTCCTATTGCCTGACCTGTTCCTGCAATAGTAGGTACCCCCATTGTTGTAGAGGTATTGCCTACTGTATTACCCAGATTTTGAATAACAGGACCTGCTGTTCCGGTATACCCCGCTCCGGTATTACCTCCCGGCATAGAAGAGTTCACAAGATTAGTCGTAGTAAAGCCTCCTGCACCCTCTATAGCATCAGGACAGCCGTCTCCGTCAGAATCCAGGTCATGATAATCCGGAATACCATCTCCGTCCGTATCTTTATTACTACAAGCCGATTGCTGAGCCACAAAAGCAAAGATATTGGCAAAAAGTTTGTCATTAGTTGAAGTAATAGCATTACCCGCTGTAACCCCACCTTTTGTAGTCAAAATATTAACTCCAGAGATCATTAAATCATTGTAAGTTCCGTCAATATACATTTCAGGTCTAGCAGCATTACCACCATATACAGCTAATGCCCCTGTATTGCAAGCAGTTGCTGGATTAATAAAAAACCATTGTTTGCTCGCATCTTGATTATATGAAGTAATATTGCCAAAAGGACCATTAAAAATGGACGTTTGGCTTCCATATGATGTAGGAGTATGTGTGTTTGACAGCGATGTGACTGCTATGGCTCGTCCCCATTGTTCAGCTTGTAATTGTGTAGCAACAACCAAATTGTTCAACGAATCATCTGACCAATCTTTAATTGCATCAAACTCAGATGCTGACAGATAAGAAGACGAAACTTCATCTTCAATACCTCCAAGAAATATCGCATTCAGATTTAACGAGTTGATAATAGCTTTAGTAATTGGTGCAGTTCCCATATTTACCAAAACAATAGTTGCTTTCACAGTTCCGGCAGGGCCGAAGTTAGCAGGATTAGTTAACTTTAATGCTCCGGAATTATTCATATACTGTCCATCAAAAGTATATCCATTATCAGAAGAAAGATCTCTTGAATTTGGGATATATCCTATTCTAATGGTTTGCCCTGTAAGTGCACAACTTTTTTCATTTACATCAAGAATCCCATCATTATCATTATCAAGATCACACGCATCTGTCACTCCATCTCCGTCTGTATCAAACCAATACGCGGCAAATGTAATATATTTTCCATCTGCGATATTTTGGTTATAGATATACTTTCCGCTACTATTAGACACAGGGTTTATTACTTGTACATTGGTTGTAAAATTAGCATCATCTGATACTAACATTACTACCTTACCTACTATGTCTGATATTGCAAGATTATAAGCAGCAAGATCTGCTTCAAAGAATAAAGAACCTGCATCGGCATCTTTCTCCTGCGCCATCCAAGCTCTCTGAATTCTCTTATAGGTATTTGTACCTACTGTAACATCCACAGTTGTAGTAGTCACATTGTTGTTATCTCCCAATAGGAAATACGTTTTATCAGTCGCAAAACTTGTACGTGAAGCATCAAGATTTGGTAAAACAAAATCATTAGTGGTAGCCACGGTAAGTATCGTTCCTGCATTGACAGATTTAGAAACTTTCTGCTCAAAAAGACCAATGTCTTCTCTTGCCACACCAAAGATGTTGTTGTTGTAGGTAGTATTGCTTCCTCCGTTCCATACCAATGTTCCGTTCGCATCCAGATAATGATCTGTATTTACACGCCCCATCGTGATACCGTATTTAATAGCTAAATAAGAATCTACTCTTCTGCGTTCGGTTGCTGTAATATTACCGGCTCCGTAGATGATGGTTTCTCCAAGATGCCCTATAAATCCACGGTTATCGCTGGTAGTACTTAACGAAAATCGGGAATCACCAAACAAATGTCCACCATTAAGGTTTCGTACTCCTGTACCTGCATGGTTTGTCGTTGCAAAGTTCGCTGCACCGTTAAGAGCCTTTGTGGTTGTAAGCGCCGTAAACGTGTGGTACATAATACTAGGAATCGTAGTAGAAAAAGTTCCGGCAGGAAGTGATAAGCCGGTATCTGTGTTTCCTCCGGTATTGGAAAGTCTTTCTATGTAATTATCCATCTGAATACCCAAACCATCCCATCTGCGTAAACCTCCATCCAGAAAAGCATTGTCTACTGCCGATCTGAAGATACTTGAGAAAGATCCCCCACTCGCCATTCCTTCCTTAGTAAATGTAAATACATCATAAGAATCAGCAGAAAAGGTTCTTACAGTATAGTTACCAAGTGATTGTGTTCCTGCTGTGAAATTAATACCAGGGTTAAAGTTGAAATAAGTAGAAGTACCGGTTACATACTTCGGTAAAGGATTGGTTCCCAGCTGTGCAACGGTAGTTCCGTTCCATACGTCTTTCCAGGTAGTTACATCTGTTGCTGCGCCTGTGTTTGCAGCATCTACGTCAGCTCTGTACCAATAAGAAAGACCGTTGGTAACCCCTCCTGGTGCATATCCTAAGCCTGCAAAGGTGAAGAATTGCCCGTCCGCTAAAGTTACGTTAGCTGTGTTGTACACCACACCATTTACGGTAACTTCTGTAGTCATTGGTGTGAAAGTGTTGCCACTTGCAAATGTAGCGTTTGCAGACTGTACCAGATACAGGTTTTTCACTCCTTTTGGCCATGCTACCGTTACGTTTCCTACAGTTCCCGTATTTTGAGCTTTCCAGACAGATTCGAAACGGAAGTTGGTTGCTCCGTTAGAACCCGCTGTATAAGCTAATGGTATAGCAAGGCTTTGCTTCAGACCATTATCTCCTACCAGAAGGAATTGCCCGTCTGTTAGCGTATTGGTATTCGCTGCATTGGTATTGGCTAAAGAATTTCCTGCACCGATAATCAATTTTTGTCCTGAATTGATGCTATTGGACTGCATTTGGTTCAGGTCAGATAATTTATCATTTGCAATACCAAAGATATTGTTGTTATACCCTGTATTGTTTCCGGATGTCCATACAGGAATAGAGTTACTGCTAAGATAGTTTGGAGTATTAGCAATATCCAGGGTAATTCCTCCTTTTATTGCTAAATAAGAGTCTACCCTGTTGATTTCATTTACCGTAAGTGCTTTATCGAATACGATGGTTTCGGACATGGTCATTCCAACACCATTGTCATCACCACCATCATTTACATTTCTTCCCATTACAATTCCTCCATCTGGCCATGTGGTAAGAGTAGGAGTCATCGTCATCGTAGAAATAACTGCCGCACCGTTCAGAGCTCTCTGGAATTGGTTGTTGGTAAAGCTGTTTCTTACAATCGATGTATTGCTTAACTGCGCGTACTGAGCCACAACAGGTGCAACAGGTGCATTAATATGGGAACCTCCTGCATTGTCCCTCATGTTAATATAAACGGCTTCAATCGCCGGACTGTCATACTTATTTCCTCCAGTAAGTCCCGAATAATTTAACCCTACAACTCTGTCATAGCCCGAGCCTGTAACCGGTGTAGTGCTTGTGTATATTGAATAATTGGTACTGGAAACAGCATTCAGTACAGATGAATTTCCTAGAGCATTTGCCGGCACGAATGTAATCCCCGGATTAAAGTTCAGGTTAAGCCCTGTTCCATTCACTGAGGTTGGCGCTGAAGTAGTGCTTGATAATGCAGATACAACAGGTACCTGACCCACAGAATAATCTGTCCAGGTTGTTACTGCACCAGCTACCGGAGTTACTCCTTTATCGGCTCTGTACCAAAGTGAAGAAAGCACTCCTCCCGGAGCATGCTGGTATCCTGCAAAGGTGAAGAACTGCCCGTTTGCTAAGGTTACATTGGCTGTATTGTACACAACACCATTTACGGTAACTTCCGTAGTCATTGGTGTATAAGTATTACCACCTGCAAAAGTTTGATCCGAAGACTGTACCAGATACAGGTTTTTAATTCCTTTAGGCCATGCCACAGTTACATTTCCTACAGTTCCTGTATTCTGTACTTTCCATACAGATTCGAAACGGAAATTGGTTGCTCCGTTAGAACCCGCTGTATAAGATAATGGTGTATATAGTCCTTGCTTCAAACCATTATCACCTACAATAAGGAATTGCCCGTCTGTTAGCGTATTGGTATTTGCAGCATTGGTGTTTGCCAAAGAATTTCCTGCACCGATAATCAATTTCTGATTCGGGTTTTCGCTTCGGGATTGTTTCTGATACAGAGCAGAAATATTATCTCTTGCAATACCTAAAATATTATTCTGATAGGTAGCAGAAGTATTCCATACCACAGTGCTGCCAGAGTTTACATAATCCCCAATCAATGTTGATCCCCATTTAACGGATAAATAAGAATCTACACGGGCTTTTTCTGAAGCAGAAAGAGGGTTTTCAAACACAATTGTTTCATTCAGCTGACCATCGTGGCTTCCCCAATCGGTGTCACGACCGATTCTGAAGATACGAAGCGTATTACCAGTGTTAATATTTGAGGATGTATTGTTGTAAATATTTTCATTACCATCAAGCCATACTTTAGTCAATGCGTTAGTAGTCGGAGTTCCACCCCCATTTAACCAAGAAGAACCAGCCACGAAAGGCTTTTGGGAAGCAAACAAATTGGTAGATAATGTGTTGTAAGTACCTCCACTAAAAAACAATAACTTATCTGTGGTTGCATTGTTGGAAATATGCAGTCCAGGATAATTCATACTGGCATCAAAACCAGCTAATCCTGCTGCACCAAGGGTATTCATTTTACCAGAGGTATAAATACTTCCCTGTGTACGGTTTATAATTTCATTTCCGCTTCCCGGATCTGCCGCCATAAAACCACCTTGTCCTGTTCCGTGTCCTGCAGATATAAAGGTTACGGTAGGATTGAAGTTAGCCAGTGTGCTCTGATTAGAGAAGGTCGGTTTTTGTGCCGCTGCTGCCTGAGTTAAAGGGAAAGGTTTATTATTAAATTCATCCCATTGTTGAACGGTAGTATTGTCAGCAGCTGAAGTTGTTCCAGCATCTGAGTAAACCGCTGCATCGGCACGATACCAAGCTGCTGAAAGCACTCCTCCCGGGGCATACATATATCCTGCAAAAGTAAAATACTGTCCGTTTCCTAATGTAACAGTAGCAGTGTTGTACACCACACCGTTTACGGTAACTTCCGTTGCCATTGGGGTAAAGGTATCTGTTCCGTCAAAAGCCGCATCGGTAGACTGTACAAGATACAAGTTGTTCACCCCTTTAGGCCATGCAACGGTTACTGTTCCTACAGTTCCCGTATTTTGAGCTTTCCAAATTGATTCAAAACGGTAATTAACATCTCCGTTAGCACCACCGGTATAAGCCAAAGGTGTTGTAAGAGTTTGCTTCAAACCATTATCACCCACAATAAGGAATTGTCCGTCTGTTAGTGTATTGGTATTTGCAGCATTGGTGTTTGCCAAAGAATTTCCTGCACCAATAATCAATTTCTGGTTCGGGTTCTCGCTTCGTGATTGCCTCTGGTATAAAGCACTATTGTTATCTCTTCCGATACCTAGAATATTGTTTTGGTAAGCCGCATCGTAATTCCAAACTGTAGTGCCGGTAGAATTCACATAGCTGCTCAGCAAGGTAGTTCCCCATTTAACAGATAAATAAGAATCTACACGGGCTTTTTCTGAAGCGGATAGAGGATTTGCAAATATAATCGTCTCATTGAGCTGCCCGTTAAGACTGCCCCAGTTGCTATCACCACCTATTCTGAAGATACGAGTAAGATTACCTACATTAACATTTCCGTCCGTATTGTTGTAAATATTTTCGTTACCGTCCAGCCATACTTTAGCCAATACGTTGGAACCTGGAGTTCCACCACCATTCAGCCATGAAGAACCTGCAACGAAAGCTTTTGTGGCCGTAAACGAATTGGTAGAATTAGTAGTATAGCCACTTCCTGCCGTATAAAACAACAGTTTGTCATTCGGGGAAGCCTGAGAGGTGTGCAATCCGGGATAATCCATAGTGGCATCAAATCCTGCCAGTCCTGCAGCACCAATTGCATTCATTTTACCGGTAATATAGATACTTCCCTGAGCACGGTTTATAATAGCATTTCCGCTCCCGGGGTCTGCTGTCATAAAGTCAGCATTAAAGGATACAGTCGGATTAAAGTTAGCCAGCGTACTCTGGTTAGAGAAGATTGGTCTTTGCCCGGCGGTTACCTGGGCAAGATTGTACCCTGTTCCCATCTGGTCATTCCACTGCTGAACAGTGGCATTATCTACTGCGGCAGTTGTACCTGCGTTGGAATACACACCAGCGTCTGCTTTGTACCAGGCTGCCGGAATGACTCCTCCCGGCGATTGTCCAAATAGTAGTAATGGCGATGATACCGCTATTAAGAAAGTTAATATTTTTCTCATTGTTTAATTATTTAATTATTATTTTTTGTATTTCCGTGCTTCTTATTTGGGAACAAAAAAGCTGCGAAGTAACAGAGGGACGATAACTAATAAATTTTTTGTTTATATTAATTATGTCCTTTTTCTTTAAAATAATTGAATGGAAAAATAAGGTGGCGGTCGCTGAAAATTTTTACCGATAATTGATATAAAAAAAGTGTTTTCTTTGAAAAAACACACCAAGTATATGGTTACGAAAAGTATTAAGTTTAAAACGAAAAGTTTATTGACTGAAAATAATTTGAGCTGCTGAGTAGTTGTCACCACTGCTTTACCCAGCCCAACATCAAAATGGGTAAATTCTTTATCCTGGGGATTGGTGAAATAGAATTGATGAACCGAAGGTGATTTTTGTACAGACTTCTTTATAATTCTTTTATCTTTTGTACTACTTTTTACCTTCTCTTTTTTATTTTTTTTCGAGATTTCTTTTTTAGTATCGATTTTAACGATAACAATTGGTGTAGTAGTTAAATTATCTAAATTGATAAATTGGGCATCATCTGTTACGTAGATTTTGACCGTATTATCCTCCTGAATATCATTAACAAGCCTGAGAGAATCTGCCTCAATAATTTTTTCAGTTGCAATATTATCAGGGATGGTTGCGTTTAAAGGTTCACACCAAGAAATGACTGAAATAAAAAAAAGAAAGAATCTCCCCTTTGTAGCAAGGGAAGATCTTTCTTTGAATTTCTCACTCATTCGTGTTTTCATTTTATCATGTGTGTTATTAGAATCGTTTGAGCCCAATAGGTTTTACAATATTATGCTAACAAAGCACAAAACACAACCGATCTATAGCAAGAATTCCGAAAAACTTAGATCAAATTAATCACTATTTAACTATTGAAATTTAAAATAATAAAATATTGATTTTAAGTTATTTAAAATTAAAATCAAATGGAAAAACTGTAGAAATATTCAAATATAATTCTGCTATTTTAATCGATAAAATAGTCTTTAAATATTTAATTTGGAAGTTTATTAAAATACGTGCTTATCAGTCTCTTTTCAGACAATTATGTGTTGAGTAATAGATAGGAAAGAATCATTTGATAAAAAAAGAACATTGACAAAAATTCCGAATTTTTAATATTTCAAATTAAGAAAATTGTTGTTTATAAAAATTTCATTTACATCTTTGTGACCGTAAAAATTGCTGTTAAGAATATCAAATTTGTAATCTTTTATAATAATGAAAATTCAGAAAAATAAAACACTAGAATATCTATTTAATTGCTAATTTTCAGCTATTAGAAATCTATATATTAAATAAATAATTCCTTAGAATAAAATTTTGTAAAAAAACATGATTATATATTTACGATGTAAACAAAATCTAAGTTTCTAAATTATCTTTGCATATTTTAAAGTATTAAATAATTTTTACAAATAAATCCTCAATAGAATTATAAATATCACAGCATAAATTCCTTATAAATGAAAAAAAATATTTCCTTTTTTTTAACACTTATTATTTTCATCTCTTTTTATGGGCAAATTACAAGAATCGTTGGCAATCCACAAACGGACGAGATCAATGAAAAAAATAACAAGATTGCCCAAAGTATGAATGATCATACTAAAAGTCTAGCTGAAAAGGAAAAAGCATTACTGGAAGTAAAATCACAATCTGAAAGACTGGAATACAATTTCGGAACTTTACAAGCCGGAGTACAGTTGATGAGTATTTATTCTTACCAAAATAGATACAAGGACGTTGTAAGCCTGGGAAACCAGTTAAAAAAGATAACAAAAAATTCCAAAGATGAAGAAGGTCTTATTTCTAATATGTATCGTAAAATGGCATTGGCTTTAACTTTTTTGGGACTTGATAGCGAAGGTTTAAAAGACTATAAGTCTGCAATAAATAGCGCCCAAGAACTTAAAGATGTCAATACAAAATATTATACATTATCATTATTATATGAAAACATTACCGGAGTTTATGAAAACCACAAAAGGTATGAAAGTAAAATATATGATGATTCCATAGCTTATTATCTTAATAAAAGCCTTAATATCGGAAAAAAAATAAGTGATAATAGTATATCTGTTCCTAAGAATTTGAAATATGACCAGTTGGCATTTACCAATATGCGTCTTGGTATTTTTTATTTGGAACATTCAGATGCAGCTAAAGAAAATTTAGATAAGGCTCAAAAATATTTATTTGAAGGATTGAAATTTTATGAAGATAAAAAATATAATGTCTCTCTTAGTAATAAAATAACAATGCTCAATCAGATCAGTTGGTTATTTTTAGAAAAAAAAGAGTATCAAAAGTCAATTGATTATGCAAATCGTGCATTAGAACTGGAAAAAACGTTTAACAGCCCTTCTGACCGGGTAGAATCTTTTGAGTTCCTTATGTCTTCCTATATGGAGATGGGAGAAAAAGAAAGATCAAAAGACTATATGCACAAGTATAATTCTCTTAAAGACTCGCTAACATTTGTACAAAAAAAAGAGGCTGATGCTGTCACTAAAAATATCATAAAAAATATAAATAACCAGCACCAGGAAAGTGATGAAAAAGAATACACTATTATCAGTATTATAGCAATAATTGTTATTGCTGCCATTATCATTATGATCATCTTATCGAGGAGAAAAAATAGACTTCTTCGTAAGGATTATGAAAAAGTTATTGAACAACTTAAAAATCATGCGCCGGTTTTTCCTGTTGAAGAGATTGAAGATGATGAAAGCGAAAATGATTACACCATTGCTTCTGAACCAGAACCTACTGTAGCCAATTCAAAAACGATAATATCTAAATCAACAGAGAATCGTCTATTAAAAGAATTAGCTATTTTCGAAAAATCAAAAAGATATCTAAAAAATGACTTTTCAATTAGTATCCTTGCAAGCCGACTGGATACAAATGTAAAATATGCATCAGAGATTATTAAAAATAACAGATCGCAAACTTTCAATGATTATACTAATTCTCTAAGAATAAGATATATTTCTCAAAAGTTATACGACGAACCAAAGTACAGAGAATACAAAATCTCTTATCTGGCAGAAGTATGCGGATATTCTTCACCTCAGGTATTTGTTACAGCTTTCAAAAAAGTAAATGGAGTTACACCTTCTTACTTTATCCAAAATTTGAATGATGAAAAATTTAATGTTTTGATTTAAAATAATTTCAAGATTTCTAGCCATATAATAACCATTACTATAAAATTTCTTGCATCAGAAAGTCAATTGCTTTTTCATTCTGCTCTTGCTTCTCGTTTTGATTGAGTTTTGAGTTTATTAGTCCAAAAATTATTTTAAGGGATTCTTGTATCATTTCCTGCAATTAGAAGACGGAGATAAAGCAGTTGTGATTATTGGCATATAGCTGTTTAAAGGTCATGCAGTAGTACTGGAAAAAGTGGAATGTGGTAAAGTATTTTTACGTGATCCATTACCTCCGAATAAAGGAGTTTCTTATTCTATTAAGATAGAAAACTTTGAGGAAATATTATTGGCATGATACTACCCAGGGAATATTTCAGGGGAATTTCTATGTCAAAATACGTTACCGTAATAATTTTTGTCTTTGGATCAATTGAATACAATGATATAAAATAAAAATCCCAGATTATTGAGTCCGGGATTTTTTATATGGCTACACTTGAAGATTTATTTTAGAATTTCAAAGAAACACTTCCCAGAAAACGTGATGGAGCTTGTGGTGTTAATCTCACTGACCAAGCTTTTTCATTGGTAATATTATCAAACTTCAATCCTACTCTATATTTTGGCTGATCATAGAAAATACCCAGATCAAACATTTTATAAGATGGTATAATCACTTTGGCTGTTTGTGTATTTGTCTGATAGGATGAAGATCCCATATTTCCACCACCACCTATTCCAAGGCCTTTTAATTTACCTTGTGGAATTCGGTAGCTGACCCAAAAATTAAGCATACTAGCAGGACCGGATAAGGCAGGTCTCAACCCGTTAACAGAAGGGTTTGCATTCGTAAACTTACTATCGTTATAGGCATACCCTGCAACAATATTTAATCCTTCAAAAGGATTAGCCGTTAGTTCTGCTTCTATTCCCTTACTCAATTGAGTTCCGTTCTGGATAGAATAATTGATATCATCAGGATTCGTTCTTAGTATATTATCAACACGAATGTTATAATAGCTTAATGTTCCTATAAGTTTGTGATTGAAGATATCTGCTTTTACTCCAAATTCCAGCTGATTGGCATATTCAGGCTTAAATGAGTTTCCATTAATATCTACTCCACTTACATTATTAAAACCATTCATATAGTTTCCAAACAATGAAACTTTATTCTTCAATATTTCATAGACAATCCCTAGCTTTGGAGAAAAAGCGGTTTGCCCGTAAGGCCCCGATTGTGCTCCACTATTACTTAAACCTCCTTTTATTTCACCGGTAGTAATATCATAAACTCCCTTAAATTGAAACCTGTCTACCCTCAAACTGGCCATTACCATAAGCTGATCGGTCACATTAAAGACATTTGATACGTATGCTGCATAGGTATTATCACCGTTATTCTCTTTTCTGAATGCTGAAGTTGCCGTAAGAGCATCAATGATATTACGGTTTACTCTAAAGTCTGCTGACGGATGAACGAAATTAAACACCTTTGTATTGGTATGGTATCGGTCAAAATGATTAGAGTTGTTATAATAATCTAATCCTACAACCATTCTGTTTCTAAAACGTCCGATATGAAAATCTCCGATAAAGTTCTGTTGTAGATTGGTCGCTATAAACGATGTAGTCCCCACCATCACCTGAGCACTTGCAGTAGAGTCTGTTTTACCGTTTATAGCAGAAATATAGCCATTAATTGTTGATCTTGCACGAGACATAATCGTCTGGGAAGTCCAGCTTTCTGAAACCTTATAATTTAACTGGGCAAAAATGTTCATCATTTGTGTTTCATAGGCAAGGTCATCACCTAGGAAATTTTTATAGTAAGGAAACTTCATGTCTGCAATAGACTGGGTTTTATTACCTCCTGTATAAGGATTAAAACGTACTACCGAGGTTCCTTTTGCCTGATTAAACTCTACATCCAAAAGAAGCGACATACGATCGTTGATTTGATAAGAAAAACTCGGGGCAATAGCCAATGAATTGGTAAAACCTAGGTCCTGAAAACTCTTTTCAAACGTTCCCGCTGCATTAAGACGAAAAAGAGCAGTTCTGTCTTTATTAATTGGAGTGTTTACATCCACCGTTAATCTATTATAACTCCAGCTACCACCAACATAGCCAATTTCACCCCCAAAATCATTATAAGGTTTTTTAGTAACACGATTGTAAACCCCACCATAGCTGCTGGCAACACTTTTCCCGAATAAAGTTGCTGAAGGTCCTTTAATAGCTTCTATGCGTTCTAAATTAACAGGATCAATAACTGAAAATGCAGCTCCCGCCACTCCATTTCTGGCGTTAGGCTCTGTTTCAAATCCTCGTGAACGAAATGTAACTCTTCCTTGATTGGCTATCATAGGAACTCCCGCACCGGGTACATTTTTAGATATACTTCCAAGATCTACAGCGACCTGCTCTTGAAAAAGCTCCTTGGTTACTGTATTGTACACTTGTGGATTTTCCAGATTCTTTAAGGGTAATCTTGCCACAAATCCGCTTTCTTTCTTAGAAAACCTATTGGTATTTTTCATGATTACCACTTCCTGTATTGCCTGAATATTTTCCTTGGTGAGTTGATAATCCAATGTTGTAATTTCACCAGTTTTCACCTCAACCGGAATACGTACTTCTTTAGATCCTAAAATTTGTAATTTTACAGTGTATGTTCCTGCATTCACATTAGTAAAGCTATAGTTTCCCTCATCATCCGTCAACGTTTGGCGATTTGCCTCCAATAGCGAAACTGATATAGCCCTCAGGGGTTGCCCATCCACCATATTTACTCTACCTGCTATCCCACTTTGTATATCCTGTGCATATATTTTTGTTAAACTTATCAGGGAAAAGAAAAAAATCAGAAATGGCTTACCCCATTGTATCATTTTACCTGTTAAAGCGCCCTCCTGCTCTGCTTCTTTGACATGAAGCATTGGCTTCGTTGGAAGCTCATTCTTACATGATTGTATCATTTTTTCAGCCTTATTTAAAATAATTATAAATAAAGGTGCAAAATAAAGGAATAGTAAATTCCCTCACAATATTAATTTAAATTATTCTAAATAAAATCTTAAAATCACATTATTGAGCCAGTTAATTCATTTTGTTTTATTGTTATCACATTGTTTAAAACAGGCTCTATAAGCTTGATTAAAGCATATATATTGAAACGTATAATTGGTTATTCACATTTTACTAACAAGTTATCAACAATTCTATTTTTATAGGATCTATCTAAGCACTTATATTATTAAATATTATAATCAGTTTTTTATTATTCCTAAATCTATCCTAAATCACCCTTTACTTTTGTCTTGTTTTTAAACAGTATTGATTGTGTTTCAATAATTACTCAATACATAAAGCATCTAAATTTGTTATGATCAAATATTCTCAAGCGATATCTCCGTTATCCTTATCCAATCTTATGGTTTTACAAGTTTTAACATTTATAGTAAAGCAGCTATCTGATATGTTCAGTTTAAGGAAAGTTCTTGTAATTTTTGGTATATTAGGTTGTATGGGAAGTGTAGTCAATGCACAGATTAGTCCTCCAGGTCTGGGAGATGCCAATACAGCTTTCTGGTCTGCCTTTGGAGTAAAGCGTGAACTGGATTCCTTGGGAAAAAAGCAAACAATGAGCTATATTGCCATAGGGCGGAAAAGTAGTCCGGATAATAATAATCTGTTTTCAAAACAAGCCATTTTTGTATTAAATCATGAGGTTTACAATTCCTTTGCCCCTCATCAGCAATACAGCTATGCCATCAGCTACAGAAGACAACCTCAATATGAAAGTGATGCTCCTTATGAAAAAGAAAATACTGAACAGGAATTCAGGATCTACGGACGATATGCCTATACTTTTAATCTTGGAAAGAAATTTAAACTCAAAAATACTGTCCGACAGGAATTCAGAAAGTTCTTTGATGCAGATTTTCATAAGGTGGAAGAGGATTTTCAATTAAGAACCCGTATCAAAAGCCAGTTGACTTACAATTTATCTCAAACAAATAATCAAAAGCTGGCCATAAGTGCTGAAGCTCTGTTTTCTGTGAGTCATCTTAATGAACCGGAACAGCACTGGAATTCTTTTGGATATCGGGAAATGCGTCTTTCTGCTTATTATATGTTTAATATCCCTCATTCCCCTTTTACTGTAGACATCGGATATATGGATAATCTGATTCGGGACAGCAACAGTATTCACAAAGGTGGTGTGCATTATCTGGCTGCAGATCTGATCTGGAATATTCCTTATAAAAAGTAATTATATAATGAATATAAAAATCCCGGCCATTTCTGATCGGGATTTTGCTTGGAAAATACAAGGTTTTCCACAATATAATTAAGTATGAATGTTTGGTGTAAAATTTTAGTTACATAAGGTGAGAAACTGACGGCTCATCTGTACCTTGAATTTTGCTTCAGCTCTTGACTGATGGTAAATAGAATGTTCAAATGCCCGTACTGTCTTCAATTTCTGATCAATAAACTCAGCAATATCAACAATGGAAAAAATAAAGTCCTTGTAAGTCTCCATATTCACGGTCTGCCCGTAATATGGCAGATATGCTTTTAAAAATGGAATTACTTTCTGGTGACGATTGTAGCTGATACAATATCCTACCCCCTCTACGGATGTGACGATATGATGATCATTGATGTAATCCAGAATATTTCTATTTCCGTTTAAAGCAGTATTATTTTTTGAACAATACTTGTTGACTTTATCCAAAATATGCTGCGCATATTCCATCATCGAAATATTTTTAAATTCAAATATTTGGTTTAGTCCCTTTTTGGAAGAATTTTCTTTTTCGCAATCAGCACAGAAAGAGATGCCAATTCTCTCATGATAAGGAAAAAAACAGTCTTTAATTTCAATGAAAGCATCTGCCTTTAGCCTATTCTCTGTAAAGTTGTAGTACAGATAAGGGCTATATAAAGCTACAAGAGCTTTCAGATAGTCTGTTTCATTTGTATTATAATATTCTTCAAACCATTTTTCAAGGTTATCATAATAATTTCTTTCAAAGTCTTTAAAGTTTAAGTAAAACGGCAATTCCATAGCTCTGTAATTTTGATATGACAAAGCTATTACGCTAATGCGACAAAACTTGACGCAATATATTTTTCTTGTGAAATGTAATGAAGTGTAAAGAATTAATCTTCATTCGTTCATAATTCGGATGCTGAATCTTAAGTTCTACAACAACTTACTTATCATAGTTTTTCATCAGATACTCAAAATAATGGATCATTTTCAGATAATTTTCAATGCTTAGATATTCGTTGGTACTGTGAATACTCTGCTGCTCCGAACTGTTGATTTTAATAGGCATAAATCTGTAGACATTTTTACTTACAATTTCATATTTACCGGCATCTGTACCGGCCATGGTAAGGTAAGGAGATACGATGGCTCCGGGATGAATCACCTTCACTCCCGCTTCTATTAATTTGAATGCCTTTGTATTGGTAGGAGATACTGCGGAGGCTTCTCTCGTATTATCAATCTCTTCTACTTCTACGTCAAAGCCCTTGGTTGCCTTTGCAATATGCTCGCGAACATCTTTCACCGTATTGCCAGGTAAAAGTCTGAAATTAACGACAAATTCTACTTCGGGAGAAAGTACATTGGTTCCGTCGCTGCCTTTCATCATCGTTAAAGCTGTTGTGGTTCTTACCAATGCATTGGTTGTATTGTTTTTGGTGAGTTGTGAGATAAGCACGGGTTTTAAAAGCCATTGATTAGCCAATGCCAATCTGGTCGTAAATGGCATGGCTCCTCCAATATTATTAAAAAATTCTTTGATTAATGGGGTGATGACAGGTTTCATCTGATCATCTTCCAGCCGTTGCATAATCACAGCAGCCTTACCAATGGCACTTTCCATTGGAGGCATAGAGGAATGCCCACCTAGCCCCTTTACTTTTATTTTTGCGGAAAGAAAACCTTTTTCTGCACAACCTACTACAGCAACGTCTGCATCTACCCCTGCTACGTTTCCTTTTCTCATGATTAATCCGCCCTCATCATATACAGCATCAAACTTCAGCCCTTTTTTCTTAAAATAATCTGCAATCTGTATGGCTCCTTTCTGCCCGCCTACTTCTTCATCAAAACCAAAAGCAAGGTAAATATCGCGTTGTGGAATTTGTTTATTTTTAATCAAATTATTCATGGATTCCATTAAGGAAAAAAGCATACCTTTCATATCTATGGCTCCTCTACCATAAATTCTTCCATTAGCAACAGCACCTGAAAAAGGGGCATAATCCCAATCTTCAGCAACTTTGGCAACAGGTTCGGATGGTTTGTCATCGGGTCTGAAAACATTTTCCTCATTATTTTTTATATCGGCATCTCCAGGAGGAACTACATCCATATGGGACAGAAATAAAATGGGTTCCAACTTCGTATTACTTCCCTTAAGTCTATAAACTAAACCGTACTGATTTACTTCAACATATTCTGTATTCTGGTATACCAAAGGATAGGAATTTTTTAGATATTCTTTAAACTGACCAAAAGGGGCGTAATTAAATTCTCCCAAACTCCCTGTAGAAACAGTTGGAATCTTTATTCCTCCTGACAAGCGCATGACTGCTGAATCATTTTTTACAGGTTTCCATTCCTCGCCGGATCCGGATGTATTTTTCTTAAAAGGATAGGTGTAAGTCTTGATCAGGAGTATGGCAGCAAGAATAATAAGAATACCCAGAATGGATAAAAGAACTTTTTTCATGGCAGAGAGGTTTTGTGATGTGGTTTGATTGTATAAATATAGTAAAGTATTTGATTTTTAACAATTTTAAAACCGGGCTTTTCAATATTACAATGCAATTAAAAATCTGTTTAGTCTATACTTTATTTTATGTAAACAAATAATCCCTTTCTAGATTTAGAAAGGGATTATATTTATTTAAATCAGTAGCATATTAATTCAAAATATCATTCATTTGGGTCAGAATGATTGGTTTTCCGCCTGTCACTACAATTGTATGTTCATACTGCGTCATATAGCCTGTAAGCAACGGCTTCACCTACTTTCTGCATTCCGATTAGCTGATCGTCGCTTGTAATTGACATAATTACATTTTATTTGTTGATGTTATTTCCATAGTCACGGGAAACAACAAAGTTAAAGAAATAAAATATTCATTTCTTAAGTCAATAAAAATAAAACGAGGAGTACCCGATGATACTCCCCGTTATAGCTACTTGCTATGTAGATGTTTTTAAATACAATTAAAATCCTCTACCTATGGTTAAAATATTTTCATCCTTACTAAACATCCCTGAGGTGTTTTCTGTAACAACTTTAAAATGATGAGCCAATATATTTCCCTGTTCATCATAGTAACCTAGAGAGCCTGAACCCCAATTAGTATCCTTTAATGCTAGTTTAATTGAGGCTTTCAATCCAGAACTATTATCTTCCAGAGTTTTTATCTTTCTCCAATTTCCTTGCTCAGACATTTTATAAACATGGTATTTTGCTTTATAGGCCATTCTAGCCCATGTAAATGTTACATTACTTAACCCCTGTCTTCCAAAAGTCCCTTTATATTGCATGAAAGGAGATTTTGGCAACACATTTTCCGTAATCGTAGTCACCATAATCTTGGATGCTTCAGACGGAGCATATTCTGTTACAACAACATCAGATTGAGGATTTCCGGTATAGTTTGCTTCTGCATATTCTACCTCAGCTTCAACAGTTACACGATAGTATAACGGATCACTGAATGGTACTTCCAGTAAATCTGCAAAATCATCTTCCAATGTCCATACTTTATCATTCAAAACACCTGCAGCTTCCAAATCCAGCTCTTTTACAAGCTTCATTGTTCTTACAGAAACAGCATCCTGCATGGTAAGGGCACGATAAAGTTTTGCTTTCTTAACATTATAAATTTTCTTGTAGGAATTAATTGTAACCTGCATTTTTGGTGAAATACCCAGTTCTTCATCTTGTAAAACAGGAATTACACTTTTAATTTCCGGTGTTTTTAATGGGAATGAATTGACCATTTTTACAGGTCCTACCGCTGTACTCATTTCTCCCTGTACAAGCTGTGCATTGACTTCTTTTACAGAGTAGAAATAAACACTTGTAGAAGCACCGTCTAATGTAAAATCTACAAACGTTGTTTTATTATTTCCTACCACTTTCATCATTGGTGCCATATCGAAATCCGGAGAGGTAGGGTTAAGATATGCCCCGTTTTTGGCCCTGATTACCTGTGCTTTTGGAATAGGCTGATATTCTCCTCCTTTAATATGCTGGTACAGAATTGGAATTTCCGTTAATGGAACATATGAATTCTGAATGGTTTGTTTAATAAAATCATAGAATGTTACTTTACCATATTTTCCACTTGGATGTTTCGGGATAATTTCATATTCCAGATTAGTCATCTGAGGTGGAGTTACAGGGCTGATATTCTCCTGAAAATGTTTATTATGGTCTTTAATAAACAAGTTGATATTCTTGAATAAATCTTCATTATCGGGAAGCGGAAATCCAAATCCATTATACTTTTTGAAGAGCTTTGTAGAGTGGTCATATTCTGCATTGGCCAATTCCAGAAGTCTTGAATTAAAGAATTCATCACTGTTTTTTTCTCTGATAAATTCTATAGAATTCTCAGCCGGAACCTGATTATCGGCGGTATAATTATACAATGAACTCAATAAAATATCGTCGTTACTACGAAGATACATTACACTGAATGGTCTGTGATTAAACTGCGTTGTAAATGCATAAGATGAACGTCCGAAATAATCCGGTCTGGTTGCATACTTAGATCCCAAAGGTGCCTGTGGAGTTGCAGGAGCTTCAATTCTTCTTCCAAACATCATGGTTGGAATAGAAATTCTCGAATTATATCCGACATAGGTATTGTCTATGGCTCTGGCTCCGAAAATGCTGTATTTTTCTAACACATCCGGGTCTTGAGGAATCACATGATCCTTGGTCAAACGACATGGTGCATTGTAGTGAAGATAAGCTCTGTACCCTGGATAGAAATTCACTTCTTCTGTTCTTGGAACATCAGGCTGCAGAGGATTTGTATCACTATGGGATTCGTCTAAAGCAAAAACTCTTAAATCACCGCTTCCAATATTATCAATACGAATCACCTTAAGTATTCTTTTCTCAGCTCCCTGCTGTCCTACAGCAGAAACACGAAGACTTCCTCTATACCATTGTACACTGTCTTTACCTGGAATATCAGAAAATTGAGGATGCTTATTCAAGGTATATCCAGGGAAATTAAATTCATATAGTCCTGTAAATGGAACTCCCGGTTCGTTAACCCTCGTGATGGTTGCATTCTTTTTAATACCTCTAAATTTCCTGTAGTATGTATTGTAGGTAATATCCGGTGCCTGTCCTGATTCAATGGTAACTTCTTCTGTATGAATCGGCCAGTTATCTCCAATCTGAATTTTAAGAGAATGAGGGTTTACGGCTCCCCATGAACTTGTATTTTGCATATTCTCAGCTACCATGAAAGATACATTGGCACTTGGCACTAAGAAGTTCGCAGGATCAAAAGGAATCGGGGTATTTTGTCCGAATGCATTTCCAATCTGCATTTTCAGAATATGAAAAATCGGAAAGTCCGGACTTGAACCTGGCACAATATTATGGATAATATAATCATCTGTACCTACGGTAAAAATTCCTCCAATATAATTAGGAAAAGCTGATCCAGGAATCGTTGGGGTCACACTCTGGATAACTCCAGGATCTACTAATCCGGCACTGGCTAATGGTAAAGCCTTGGTTTTAATTACAGAAATCAGAGGATTTCCTGGCAGATCCGTTACCGTATCAATCATTCCAAAAACCTGCTTTAATGCTTCAGGACGATAGAAAACTTCAATTTTATCTGCAAATAACTCCTCATTATCCGGCAAAGGATTAAAGGTAGATAGATCCACTCCGTTAATTGCTTTTTGGTAGGAAATAATATCCTGTGAAGCATCATACTCCATAGTAAGCCTTACCAAAGTCTTATCAGTCGCCGGATTTAGTTTATACATATCCTGCTCATTCTGTGAGGTAAGCAATATTGGCAGCTCTTCCTGTATTAGGAACGCACTGATACTGGATGGAGGCAATAGTGTATTGACAGGCTTAATTTTTGATTCGATCTGCTGGATAATGGGTGAAGACTTTGCTCTTGAGAACCAGTTAACACCATAAGAACCATACATATGGATTCCTGATTTTGTTTCTTTATGTACAAATGCAGGGTTTCCAAAATCCGGGATAGCAATGGCTACCGTTTCGTTATGTGCTTCATCTCCATTTGAATATACATTCAGGAAATTAGGATCGTTTGGTAATTCAGGCAGATTCCATTTCGTGTCTCCTTTAGTTTTATATTCAATTCCTACGGATACGGGATAGGTGAATTTGGACATATCAAACTCTTGAGTCGAGTAATAAAACGGGCTGTTTGCCGGCTCATCCGGAGTTAGCTCTTCAATCATCAGGCTTAAATATCTTCCTGTACCGTCATGGGTATATCCATCTGCATCGGTAAGGCTGCTCATAGTAGTTCCCGCTGTAGGGTCTGCTGAAACCATTCCCGGAACCGGTGCTTTTAAACGAACGGGAAGAGACAGACGCTGATCTTCTAAGGAAGTTGGCAATGACATTGAGAGGTGATCAATTTTAGTTGATGGCTCACCTGTTTTCAGATCTACAAGAGTTTCATAATGGGCAATATACAGATACTGACTTCCATCGTAAACTTCGTCTCTTAAATCCAAATGCCCTAACCCAAGCATTCTTGCTACGTGATAGTCTAATGCCGCCATCTGAAGATTATTGAAATGAGAGAACTCCAAAGGGGTTGAATCGTCAGGGTTATCAGTAGAATAATATTGATCAATGGCTAAAGGATTATCCGGATTCTGGCTAAGATCTATATACCTTTTAACAGAATCTCTGATGGTATTTCCTTGATCAGGCATATGTCCCCATTTTGTCTCATAGTTTCTGATATTTACAAATTCATCATCGTTATATCTGGCCCAGACTGCATGAACAGGTCTATCCGGATTAGGTTCTAGTCTACGTAAAACCTCTCCATCATCCACGGAAAGTCCAAATTTTCCGATTTGTTCCCAGTTTCTTTTGAAAATAATATCTTCATAGAACTCAAAACTAATCTTGGTAATAATTGTTGCTGTTGGAATAAAACGAATACTTCTTCCGTTTTCTGCAAAGATTTTTTGTGAAAAGTCTGAGATAGTCCTTCTGAAAGTTACATTTTTAGAAAGCCCTGCAAGATTGGTTTCTACAGAAAGTACTTCTGTTTTGGCAACCCCATTATTACTGGATGTAAGCTGTGTTGCAAAGAACAATTTCTGATTGGATTCTACCTCAATAAGATTACTTCCATACTGCTCTAGAAACCCCATAGGATTTGAAAAAGGATCCGTTTGGTTTCTTACCTCGTTATATTTGTTTTTATTTCTGAAGTATACACGGAACATCCCGTCTTCACTATTACCATATAACCACAATCCTTCGGAATCAATAACCGTGGTTGGCTGATTTGTAAGATAAAGTTCTCTTACCTGAGGTTCGTATCTGGTTCTATAAACATTGACGTAGTCATTTTGCTTGTTAAATCCTTTAGGCGGACCTGCATGGTGGTCTCCTTTTGGTAAATGCTCTGTTAACTGCCCTTTTAGGGTCCATCTTAGGTGAATACCTGAAGTACTTTCTTCTCCCTTGGACCCAGCCGCCTGTAGATACAGGCAGTTGGATTGTACAAGAGGGTTAGTAACAGGAAGAATTCCTGAAGATGCTTTTTTATTATTTATATTGAAAGACATTTCTATTAGTTTATTTTGATATTTTCTACTTTAATTTTATCTGCCAGCTTGTATTCACCACCATTCCATGTTTTATAGATAAACTGGAACATCATATTTGTTTCTGCAATATGCTGTTCTGCATTCATGATAAGAACCTGTGAATAATCTTTTGAATAGATCATTGAATAGTTCATATCTCTTTCAGGTTTCAATCCTACACCTACCTCTTTAAGAACTTCAACCATTCCGTCCAGATCTAAAGCTACATTTCTGCTAACAGCCTCAATAGGAATTCTAGGGTGGTTGAATGGCTCTGGGTTTCTGACAAGAATAGCCACTACATTTCCTGTTGTAGTATCAATAATTTTATTGAACTCATTTGTAGGTGCATCTTCCTGTGGAGTAATTCCAAATAATCCCTGAACGATTCTGTCAAACGGATGCTGATACTGCATTGCAATAGACTGGCTTAAAGGATTGTCACAGATTTTCTTTGGATCTGCTTGAACAATTGCCCAGGCAGCCTTAAGCTTTTCTGATGTTAAAGCTTTTCCAATGCTATAAACTGCTTGTTTTGTCTGCTCAGCACCATTTGCATCTTTATACTTAATGAAGCAGCTGTTAACCTGTTCTGCAAAGTCTGCATAACGGGAAGTCTGGAATACAAACTTGTGAACTTCTTTCGCATATTTCTGTTTAATTTCCTCGGTCATATTGGTAACATCTACATTGTTATTTTTTCCCCAATAGAAGTTCATAACCTGTGCTGTATAAAGTTTTTGAGGTTTCAGCCCTTTAAACTTAATGGTACGATACACAGATTTTGGAGGTTCCATATTCACAATTCCGGTACAGTTTTGTCCATTATTCAACATACTAAAGTATTGCTGCATTACTGGTGGAATTGCCGGGCTAGGATCTACTGCCCAATTTTCAATAGTCTGAGCGATATTAGCAGGGTTAGTTATTACAGTGGTTTCATCAGAAAACAGTCTTGGTGGATTCACAAGAGTAATATCTTCTACAGGATCCTTGATAAGGATCTTCATAGAACCTCCTAATTTTTTCATTCCATTATACTCATCCCATCCGTCCAATAATTTGGAAACATAGCTAGATGTAAAGTACATTGATACTTTCGTTGTTTCATCATTATAGAATAATGGTTTGGCACTTACTATATTTCCATCTGCATTTGGATAGGAACGTTCATAATCAATATAAGGTCTCAATGATGTATGAGGGTATAAATCCGGATGCGGAGTAAGTTCTTCTCCCGCAACAACAGGAAGCAGATTTCCGTCTTTATCACGGATTCTTCCGATGGTATCTTCTATAACATTGGTAGAATCTTTAATCTTAATTTCCCCATAGGTAGAATCCTTATCTAAATGGAAGAAGCCTAAAGGTCCTGCTGTACGGAATGCATAAGCATAGCTTAATGACTGCGACGGAGCTTGTCCGTTATCTACAGTATCCTTTAATGTAAACTTCACATAATATCCCGTATCTGGTCTCCATACTGGCTGAATAGACCTTGTAATTGCATTTACTGCTGCTTGTGTCTCCGTTGTAACAGCTGCCAGAGAAGGAATATTCACATTGTAAAAATGATCTTCCACAGATAACCAACTTACTTCATGGAATAGTGTGAAACATTTTTTCTGACTGGAACAGTTTCCTAGATCTCTTAAAATAGAGATCATGTCTTCACATGCAGTATCGAAATCTCCGCTATACATGGCATACCCTGACCATCCCATAAACCTAATGGCTACAATTGTATTGATTTGTCTCTCTAAAATTTTATTCAGATATTCATAAGAAGGATTATTACTAATAAACTCTCTATAAGCTGAATATAAAGGAGTTTCGGAACGAGGTGGCTTATCATTAAATATTCCGAATTCTTTCTGTGAAAGATAGGCACTCAGATTACATAGTACAGAATCTTCGCACGGGTTCATGTATAGCAATAAGTTATTAATCTGCTTCAGTTTGTCTTTTAAACGATCAAAATAACCAATAACTACCTGTTGGTCAGGATTACTTACATTGATACTACCTATAAGATCTTCTAACAATGCTCCATACTGTTCAACATTTAGTTCATACGCCAGAGTTGGGATCCAGCTGCCTCTTAATGTTTCCAATATTGACTGATAAATACCTGCATCAAGATTTCTTCTGATAAAATCTACATCTAAAAGTACACTTCCACCTCTTCTATCAAATGATGTGAAGAAATAATTATTATACATTTCAACCATCTTAGGATACAATGAGCAAGCTTCCTCATACTTTTCCTTTGCAACACCTTCGCAACCTCTGGATTGTAGTTTTTCCAGTTTTCTTTCAAGCTCAGTATATAGCTCAGGATTACTTGGGGATACAGTACCTACTACACCACCTTGTTGTAGAGCTATTTGGTACCCCTGGCTCATAAGTTCTGCCATCTGTTGCAGAATAAGGTTAACCTCATCGTTATCCACCGAATCCGGAGTGATTACAATTTTTGTAATTCCACCTACCGGAATAACTGAAGGTGAGATTGGAGCCTCAAGATCCTGTTTTGAATAATACTCTTGCTGAACATCATATTGTACAAAGGACTGCGTATTGGTTAAATCAATCAAAGGAGTGTAATAAGACACGGTTACCCCTGTGCTGTATGTACTCAACTTCAGTTTGATCTTGGCAGCCGGATTTGGCAGCATGATCGTAAGCGGAGAATGATTTTTAAACAATAATGACTGTGCAAAACCATGGTTATTTGCTTCATCTGAAACTTTTGCATGATCCCCCTGCATAACAGGATTTCCATTTGGATCTACTGTATATTGTACATCCCCGGCAATCTGGTAAGAAGCACCTTCACTTTGGAAGAAGTTGGATGAAGAAGCATAATACAATGTATTCAAAGGTTTCTCAAGGAAATCAGACGTTGAATCTTGGATAGTTTGCCCCTGACAGAATAATGTAGATGGCATTATTCCGTATTGTTCAGGAATAAACCATCCGGCATTTCCCTGCTCTGTATAAGAGAATGGGGTCATACCCAATAATCTGATCGCATTGTACTGATTATCTTTTTTCTGCCATTGTCCTACTCTCAGGTTATCTAATGCCAGGTTGCCAGGTTCCATTGCTTTGAACGGATCATACTTCTTCCAGCCTGAAGTTCCATCATTGGCCATAATTTCAATGGCTTCTAATGTATACTGGTGTTTTACCTGTCTTAGTTCCAGGCCTTTCATTACTTTATCCGGCGGAATCATATCAGTAGAATTGGCTGCAGGATTGGTAAATCCACCAATGGTAGCACTTGTTGCTGCTATCGGAAGCAATCCTTTTGTTGTCTTAATATCAATATAGGTATCAAGAGGTACTACTTTTTTAATAGTTGAAACATCAGGGTACATTGTAGTACTTGCTCTCTGAAGATCAAATGTTTCATTGGTTAACATACTGATTCCTTTCACCAGACTATCTTCCTGACCCGGGATTTCTGTAAATGGCTTCACCGGAGTTCTGTCCACTTCTTTATTAAATTCCCATTTCAGTTCCAGTTTTGCAGAGAAGCTGATCTTAAAGAACAGAATCTTCAACTTAAATGCGACCGTAAATGCTCCGTAGATCAGGAACGGTTTTGGTGATTCTACTGCGAGAAGAATGGTTACCGCCGCATAAATACGGAAGATCTTCACATTGATATCAATCACTAATCCCGCTTCAAAATAAGCACCCATCTGAGGTTTCTGGAAACTGATTTTTCCACCTAATTCCAGATAGGCTAAAACAAAGATACTCACAGGGCCGAATTTTCTGTCAAACCTGAATTCTCCTCTTGCACCGGCCTGAATTCCTTTTCCGGAAATCATCAGGAATGCTTTCAGTGTAAAGAGATCCTTTAATAGTTTGGCCTGAATTGGCTTCTGCTGTGTTCCAAAGTTAATGTACCATGCTGATGGATTATTAAAGAAGAAACCTGCCTGAATTTCTGCGTACAGTTTAATAATATCTCCTGAACTTTCAGGGAATTTATAGTCTGCACCAAACCCGAATTCCAATGAATTATCTCCAAAAATGAAGAACGCAAAGAATGGTGGATCATCCTGGAAATTAACTCTTTTTGCCAGAAGCTTCATTCTCGCATCCACCATAACCATGGATGGAAGTGATAATAATAACATAGCATTGGCTGAAATAATATTTCCGTTGGCCATGGTATCCCCAAGTAATGCTCCAACTCCTAAAGAGAATGGGAAATTGTATTTCTCCGTTTTATCCGGACCACTAAATTTCTCAACACCTACTCCTCTTTCCGGAGCTGTATAGTATTCATACCAGGTATTTTGAGAAGTCATATTAATGGCTGCTTTTTCAGCAACATAACGATATCCTAATAATCCACGGAAGCCGTAAATAGATACCGGTCCTAATGCAATTGGATTCGGAAGTTCAATATTGGCATCAATCAGGAACGCAGGATACTTCGGAGCTAAACGCATGTTTACACCTCCTGCAATTCTAGGGTTTTTAACTTTAAGGCTTACTCCACCTTTATACTCCTGGAATGCTCCCGGCTCTGGAATAGACAGCCATCCTTTGATCGCCACATTCGGGTCACTTGAGTTAGCCGGAATAACCATATCAATATGGATCGTCTGAATATGAAGATAAGAATCCGGATCTTTTTGAGGATCATTTTCATTATTATCAGTTGTATAGTAATATTTAATTCCGTCTCCACGGGCATCAATTCCTGCTACTCCGATACTTACTCCTCCGTCAAATCCGAAGTAGTTGTATTTACGCATCACTCCTTTTCTTTCTCTTTCATGAGAACCGAAGTGAATAGCAGTAACTGAAATTTCCGTAGGTCCAAGTGGAATTTTAATTGGTTTTGGAAGAACCATATTTCCTCCGTTTACGCGGAAATCAATATGCCCGTCGCTGTAGATCCTTAATGCGGAAATACTTAGTTTTTGGCCTTTTAAAAGTTCACCAAAAGTTCCCAAGAATTCAATGTCTGCAGCAGCGCCAATATAAAACTTATTGTCCTCTTTTCCGAGTTCAACAGAGCTTAAATGCAGTTTCATAACATTCCCTAGCTGTACAGGAAAAGGTGGAGCAGTAGCGGCTGTAAGACGAAAATCTCCGTCGGCTTCGATATGACCCGCCACTTCAAGCTGAACTGGCTGTCCGCCTACAACAGGCATATCTGTAGGATAGGTGAATTTAGGAATAATCAAACCTCCTTTAATATTGGATGAAACCACTGAATTCTTGTTCAATGTGACATCAAAGGATTTGAAACCTACCTGAAATCCATTCTTTCCACCTAACCTTTTCCACATCATGGCATTATTACCATTTAAAGTGGATAAATAATTCTGGTAATTGGCACCGTTGTTAAAAACAATTGGATCTGCCTGTGCCAGAGGTGTCAGAGAAAGCGGAAACTTAAATGCAAATGGTGCATCTGAAGCTGCTTTTAAACCTTGTAAGATAGTTTTCAACTCTGCATAATTATTGGCTGTTACTAAACCAATTTCTCCTGTAGTCGCATCCTTATTGTATAATGACACGGGATAACTGAATGCAAACTTATCGTTGTAGTATTCAAAACCACCTCCCTGATGAGCCACAGGAACAGATTCCAGCATAATAGTTCCGGAAACACCTCCTGTTCCTACAAGCATGTCATAACCTCCCAGTCTTAGTGTTGCACTTGAGCTGCTTGGTGGGTTAGTTTCATCGTAGAACCATTTTGGTGGGAATGTTACAGAGACAGCTCTTGCATAAACTCCTGTAAAATCTGGTGAATATCCGTAGGCATCTGCTTCAGGGATATTTTTTGTTTTACTTAAATCCAGCTTCAGTCTGTCCAGCTGAACCAGTAATCCTGTATTCCCAATTTCAGAATATGTGCTTGGGCCTAATGATCCTGCAATATCTACATCATATCCGATTCCTGAAACAGTATCTGCATAAAGCACCGCTTTTGCAAAGTTGAAATAGGTTTTAGCATCCGGAGTTGGATCTGGTATTAATTCGCCACTGCTATTAGTAGTCCAAGGCTTCAGGATATTTCTTGGGAATTCGATGGATGCGGATGTTTCAAGGGTAATCTTTGCACTAGGTGTAATGATACTTCTGATATATTCATCAATATCTTCTGGTAAGATATTCTTAAAGAAAGATTTTAGTCTTTCTTTGGGATTAAAACTATTTATATTACTTACAATATATGTTGCAAAGGCCGCTAAAGCTGCACCTTCTCCATATGCTGTATTAATAGAGCTAATTAATTCCTCAATTCTATTATCAGAACTTGGATAAGGAATTGGAGACGAAATTAAACCGCTCAATTCAGCATTCAAATCATCAACAAATTTATTAACAGGATCACCTGTAGTATTAACGAAAACATTAATGGCTTGATTAATTACATCACTCTCTGTTAGATTAAGTGAAATTAAGGCTACCTTAAAAATTTCTTTTGGTGAGAATGAAAAATTATTGAGATTAAATCTTGATAGATAGCCAATGATTGGCCAATTGTATTGAAGTGTGACAGGAAAGGAAGAAATTGTATTATCTTGGTGATCTTTGTTTAGTATAAACTTTAAACCATAGACTAAATCAAATTCTATTCTCTTTTTTGCAACAAGACTCATGCTATAAAAAGCACTCTCTCCCGAAGGACTTACACTTGCCTGATAATTTTTATAATATAAATTAGAAAAAATATCCTGAGATAAACTTGAAACAAAATCTAAACCCGTCGGTAAATTATTAAAGCTAATTAAATTTGATAGCTTTGGATAATAGGGTTTTTGTATTATTGTGGTTGGCATAATTTATTAATATTTTATTATTTAGTGCTATAATTCTTCAAGAAGAATTATAGAATATTACTTTGATTGTTTTATTGGTGAAATATTTGTCCATATATAATTTTTACTTATTATACACACTTAGTATTTTACCAGTATTCCCATTCAAAATAATAACTATTCCATACGTAATTTTCCAGATTGGAGTATTATTATTGCTAATAAGCTTTTCAAACTGTATGGACTTTTTATAATCTTTAAAATCATTATTGAAATTTTTCGAAATCTGATCTAAATATTGGTAGGCGACTTTTAAATCATCATTACTGAGAATCGCTCCTGAACCCATATCCTTGCCAAGCATATTTTTAACATTCTGTTTTTGTATCTGAATAGCTTGCGGGAATAAACGAGGTAACATTTTTAATAGAATGTCGTCAGAAATTTTAAACTTTTTATCCCAGTCTGTAAATACAATCTCCTGTCCATTATCTATTAAACTATTTCCAACAAGTACATTACTCATGTAGGTGTCCATTATAGAATAAGTACACTTTCCAGGTTTTGCAGAATAAATTTCCTGCATTTTGTATCTATTGGCATAGATTTCAACAGTGAACCCTCCATCAGTAAGGAAGTCTACCGTTTCCAGATGTTTATTATTTCTTAAAATATCTAAAGAATATAAATTACTTGCTGTTGAAGATGGTGATCTTCCATAGACATTATAGTTTTTATATTTGAAATTAAATTGATACCTGTACTTCTGATCTTCCAGATTAAGATCTGCCAGATCTTTTATACTTTTAGCAGCCATAACACTATCCAGTTTGCTTTTAATGTAAAAGTTGTTATTTCTATTAATAACTGACTCCAGATTTTTTTGCAAATGCTGTAAATATTGCTCTTTAATAGTCTGATATTCTTCAAAAGCTATTTCAGAACAGTTTTGACCAGTAATATTTCTAATTGATTTATACTCTTGTCCTGATGAAAAGATATAAATACACAAAAAAGGTATCAATAAAAAATTTCTCATATTTCTATGTGTCTTTAATTAGTTTGTTATTATTGTAATTCATTTTCCAAATTTTATTCATTTGCCATTTCCAAATAAATTTTCTTAATTTATCTTCATCTGTAGGCTTGAATTGAAAATAGTCCATAACATTATCTGTAGGCACTGGTGATGGACTAGGAATTATTGATCCCAAAACTAACCAAGTTATTCGGAAAGTATACTCGCCATCATTATCAAAGCTATGATATAAAGCAATGGAATGTAATGCCTCATGAGCAATAGTATTTCTTTTCAATCCATGCCTATAAATCCTAGCTCCTCTATAGCCACTTATTTTATCAGCAATTCCGGCAGTTCCTCCATCAGTTCCTCCAGGCTCGTCAAAGAAAAATAAAACCAAAAAGTCATCTATCTTAATACCCGGATTCTCATCTTTTAATTTTGTCATACAATGGGCAAATACATCCTCCGTATCCTTTACGGCATAATAGGTAATACCACTATCTGTATAAGGCGTTAAATAAGATCCCACATTAGTACCTGCAACTTTAAAGCCCGGATCATTTGTTAAGTCTAAATTAAGATATTTAGTAGTATCTCCATCTTTTACTTTCAGAAAAGCTTGATTTAAAAAATTATTGAGTATTGACTTCGATTGAACCAAATCTGTACTTGGCAAACCACTTTTCACTGTTCCTGTTGTATTTGTTTGAACATTTACCAAGATGGTTTTAAGTATATAAGCTTCCGAATTTTTCAATAACCAACATTTTCCTGCCAACAGTTTTTTACTTCCCTCTACTGCAAACACTTCAATAGGAATGTCTACGTTTGAAGCCTGTAAAGACTTTATTTTTATCGTATAATTTGTATTGATGGTAGTATAGTTTGTAGCTGGGATTTCAAATTCTGCAAATTCATCATCTGATGAGGGGGTTGCAGTAGAATTATTTATAGCTACATATTTCTTATTATACTTTATATACAGCTTCGATGGATTCTGAGATTTTGTAAATTTCAACTTTACAGTGGTCTCTTTCCCAGGATAAAGAGTTATAAATGAATCTGTATGAAAAGCGAAATCAGTTCCTGAATGTCTCCAATTTGAAGGTTTATGATTATAGTTTTTACTTAAGAGCTTAAAATAGTTTAGTTTATTATTTCTAAATTGATAATCGATTCCATTGGAAACATCTATATTATCAAGTTGTCCTGTAGATTTATTATAATATTTCCCTATAACATCGTAGTATTTTTCTCTACCCTCAAAGCCGATAAAATCAAAACCACATTCATATCCAAAATTATAAGACGACAGATTTATGGGTAAAAAATCTACTGCAATATTGGCAAACTCTTCGAAGAATTTAAAATTATCAGAATAATCCTTGCTAAAGAAGAAACAACCATCAATAGTATATACTGTAACGTATTTTATTGTTTGTTTACGTTCTCCATTTTTATTATCAAATTTTACTTTCAGATCATACTTATAAAATGAACTTTTGGCATCAGTTACTTCATTCTCAAAATGGAAAGTTAAATTTGTTGCCTTATCATCTATAGTATAAACTTCATCCACCATTTTCTTATAATCTGCCTGTGAAATTCCTAATTGATAAATAGGAGCATTATCATCATCATTATCTTTTCTCCTATACAATAATGCATTAACGTCCTGAACATCACGTATCTTACCTTTCCATATGTTACCTTTCTCATATATTGTTTTACAATAGCTCTCAGCATCATTTACAGCAGTATAGTATCTGGCATTAAGTCCTCCTTTGCTTACATCTGATAATGAAATGGTAGATTCCTGAGGCAAAAGGATATAAGTTCTAAGAGTTTTGGACAAAACTGTAGGATCTGTTGGTATGTTTGTTGGGTTTGTATCTGCTAAGTATCCTTCCAAAACAAGTTTACTCTTATAAATTCCTATATTACTCCCTTCTTTTATCAGTACAGGTCTTAGGTTGTTTACTATTGATCCTTGATTACTTGTATAATCCTCTCTCTCAAAAACAGATTCCAAATTTACAGGACCAAAAAAGGAGTCAAGCGGGCTGGTAGGTTTATTGTAAACCAAATAGGTGAAACTACTAAAAATCTTATTTCCTGAAGAATTAACAAATGGTAAATTACATACATAATTCGACACAATTTTTGAAAAAAAGTAGCTTTTTTGAGGCACAGAAAAACTGCTGCTGCTTGATAAAAAAGTGGTACTGAAAAATGAATCATTGGGAACAACATTTGCAAATTCTATATTGCAGTAAGGTAACGGAAGAACAATAATAGGCCAATTTAAAGTACTTAAATTATAATCGGTACCATTTACTTTCAATATATTGTCTGAATTATAAAAATTTAAACTCCTATTATCATTTCCTTTAACGTAAAAGTAGGTCTTAAGATTGTTTTTAAACTTTTTAACAAAATTGTTATAAATGTCATCCATTGTAGAATAAGATGTACCGGTACCTCCTATACAAATACTTCCTGTATTACCATTAGGTGCATTATTTGTTACGTGTGAACCATAAAAAGCTGCAGGATCTAAAAATTTAAAAATATTCTCCCGGAAAATTTTAGCATCAATATTTGAATTTTCATTTCCTCCAAAAACATCAGGTAAAGAATTAGAACCATTCAATTTCAATGTACAAGAGGTTGCGGTAGCAAACTTCAAATCAAATTCTAATCCGGTATCAGATTTTTTCTGGGAAAAGTCACCTTCATCTACTACAATTTCAAACCCTCCAGAACCACTGAAAAAGTTACCTATATGAGTACCTGCTTTTACACGTACTAAATTATGAGAATCTTTTGGGAAAAATTTTTTAATAATTTCAGAAGAAGATCCAGAAGAAGTATCTGATAAATACCCGATTTTATCTGCTGTAAATTCTGAATTTGATCCATAAAAGCTTATATACTCCTGCCAAAAAGTATTTAAATATTCTAAGCTGCTAGAATCATTAAGCTGAACTTTTCCATTCACTGTCTTAAATAAATCACTTGCATTAACTCCTCTGTAAACGAAATATTTAACTTTAACACCGAGGTCAACTGGTGTGGAAGGTTTTAATAGGATATTAACTTTATCATTTGTACTGCCATGCCTGGCAAAAAATAGAACTCCATCTGTTACAGCATACGCTTTAAGCGCTCCAGGAAAGCTGGTTGTTATCTGGAATTCATTTGCATTGAGCTCACCAAAACTCTTATCTCCTGCTCCCTGACTAAAGGATAACTCAGTAAAAAAATAAGAAGTGGGTGATTTAATATTTACTGACATATTTTTTAAATATTAAAAATTAAAATTTGGTGTGATTCAATAAATTCCAAATTTTAGAATTCATTGAAGATTGTTTTTGTAATAACTTCATTGTGTTATTATCAAAATTTAAATGTAATCTCTGCAAGAAACGCAGGTACATTGTATAGTTAAAAATTTGGTGTTTTTGTGTTGTTTCATATTTTTTTTGTGTAGTTGGTTACATAAAATACATTGGTATTGTAATGTGAATAGCATCACTTATCATCGTCAATGTGATTTTAAAAATTGGTTAATTAATGTGTTGGTAAGTTTTAGAATTTGTGATTTCTTCTTCTTGATGAAGCAATCGAGTGTTTGAAAAAATGTGGTCATAGTTGTTGTATTTTTATTACAATACAAAAGTATTTGTGACCAACGTCAAAACTCGTCGTGTTATATTTTTTGGTATAAAAAAATTATAATTATTAAAGCATGAGTATATAAGTATTAACCAAGACGTGTTCTGATATAAAATTTTCCCAGTCTATTTACTGTATTTTTTGAATTGGAGGGATCCTAGCCTTTGTTTAGAATTAAAATCATTCTCTTTCTCTTTTAACTTACAGCCATCATAGCAAAGTATACAATAACAAAAGGGGCCAACTCCGAAGAATTGACCCCAAAACATTAACTGTTTATTGACTGAATTATGATATTTCTTTATTTCCAGCCGCCACCCAGACTCTTGTAGATATCCACCACAGTGCTTAGCTGTTTTTGTTTGGCTTCTATAAGCTCCATTTTGGCATCCAGTGCATCTCTTTGGTTCAAAAGAACTTCAAGATAATCTGCTCTGGAGTTTCTGAATAATTGATTGGCAATATCAATGGACTGATCCAGGGCTTTTGTCTCCTGAGATTTTAATTGATAATACTGATCTATATTTTTGATCTTAGACATTAGATTGGCTACATCCAAATAAGCATTCAGAATAGTTTTATCATATTCGTACAATGCTTGTATCTGTTTTGCATCCGCAGTCTGGAAGTTGGCTTTAATAGCACTTTTATTAATAAGCGGTCCTGCCAGTTCTCCAACCAGATTATAGGCTATAGACTCAGGCATTTTTACTAAATAAGATGGCTTGAATGCTTCCAACCCTAGTGTTGCGGAGATTTCCAGGGAAGGATAAAACTCTTTTCTCGCTGCTTCAACATCCAGTTTTGAAGATTTTAGTTCCAATTCTGCCTCCTTAATATCAGGACGATTGGCCAATAATTGTGACGGAATCCCGGTATATACAGTCGGCGGAATAGTAGACATGAAGTTCTCCTTTGTTCTGATAATCGGTTGTGGATATCTTCCCAATAAAGCATTGATCTCATTCTCCTTTTCCGTAATCTGCTGACGAATGGTATATTCTGAAGCCTTGGACTTTGCCAGTTCTGCTTCAAATTTCTTCACAGCCAGCTCTGTTGCAGCTGCAGCCTCTTTCTGAATCTTGGAAATCTCCAAGGCTCTTTGCTGAAGCTTAATATATTGCTGTATGATATCCAATTGATTATCTAGAGCCAATAATTCATAATAATTATCTGCAACTTCCTCAATAAGATTAGACAACACAAAGTTTTTACCTTCTACTGTAGAAAGATAGTGAGCAACCGCTGATTCCTTTTCTGTTCTCAGTTTCTTCCAGATATCAACTTCCCAATTGGCCATTAATCCGCCACCGAAATTACCTAGTGGATCAGGCATTTCTCTTCCTGGTTCTATCTCTGTAGTAGCATCCCCGGCTCCTTCACTGGTATAACGTCCTGCTTTTTTCAATCCGGCACCTATCCCTGCTGAAACAGTTGGGCTTAATCGGCCCTTTTTAGCTAAAACTCCACTCTTGGCAATTTCAATTTCCTGAAGAGTGATAAGTAGCTCCTGATTGTTCTTTAAAGCTGTTTCAATAAGGCTTACCAGGTTTGGATCGGTAAAAAACTGTCTCCAAGGGGTTGTTCCACTGTTATTATTGGCGTCTTGTTGTTCTTCCTGATTGAAGTTTTGAGGTATATTGGTCTTAACTTCATCTTTTATGACTGTAGCCATTGGAGCCTTACAACTTGCTAAAACAAGAGATAAGGCAATGGCAGCTATTATATTTTTAGTCTTCAAATTTTCCATCATGTTCATAAGGTTCAGTTTGTTCTGTTAAAGGATTTTCCTCTTCATATTTTGCCAGTCTCGACTTTTCAGCAATGGTTCCAAAGATGTAATACAATCCCGGAATAATCATCAACCCGAAGACCGTACCTATCAACATCCCTCCTGCTGCTGCTGTACCAATGGTTCTATTTCCTACGGCTCCAGGGCCTGTTGCAATAACCAAAGGAATCAATCCCGCAACAAAGGCAAAGGAAGTCATCAAGATCGGACGGAAACGGATAGCAGCTCCCTCTATAGCAGCTTTTGCAACCGGAATTCCCTCTTCTGCTTTTTTCTGTACAGCAAATTCTACGATCAATACGGCATTCTTACCCAAAAGCCCGATAAGCATAACCATAGCCACCTGTGCATAGATATTATTCTCCAATCCTAGAAGCTTCAAGCATAAAAATGCTCCGAAAATACCCGTAGGTAAGGATAAAATTACCGGTAACGGAAGAATAAAACTCTCATACTGCGCAGAAAGAATCAGATATACAAACCCTAAACACACCAGGAATATAAATACGGCTTCGTTTCCACGGCTTACTTCATCTTTGGAAATACCTGCCCAGTCAATACCAAATCCTCTTGGGAGTGTTTTATCTGCAACTTCCTTAATGGCTTGAATTGCCTGACCACTACTATATCCCGGCGCCGGAGTTCCACTCACCTCTGCTGAATTATACATATTGTGCCTTGTGATTTCTGATAAACCATATACTTTTTCAAGATGCATGAAGTCCGAATAAGGTACCATTTGATCCTTATCATTTTTAACATATAATTTTAAAAGATCAGTAGGTAACGCACGATATTGTGGACCTGCCTGAACAATTACCTTGTATGGCCTGTCGAAACGGATAAAGCTGGTCTCATAGTTGGAACCTATCAATGTTGATAAATTATCCATCGCCTTTGCAATTGTTACTCCTTTTTGTTCTGCAAGATCATTATCTACCTTAAGCATATATTGTGGAAAACTGGCTGAATAAAATGTAAATGCAGATCCTAGCTCCGGTCGTTTCTTCAATTCTTTAACAAAGTCATTACTTACCTGTTCCATTTTATGGTAATCGCCGCTTCCTGCTTTATCCAGTAAACGTAACTCAAACCCTCCTGCAGCACCATACCCAGGAATGGATGGTGGCTGGAAAAATTCAATATTGGCTCCCGGAATATTTTTAGCTTTTTCTTCCAGTTTTTCAATGATCTCCGCTGCAGACTCCTTACGTTCTTCCCAACTTTTAAGGTTGATCAGACAGGTTCCTGAGTTAGATCCTGTACCCTCTGTAAGAATCTCGTATCCTGCAAGAGAAGAAACAGACTGTACCCCATCAACATCTTCAGATTCTCTTAAAAGCTCCTTAGCAATCTGATTGGTTCTTTCCAAAGTAGATCCCGGAGGCGTCTGAATAATTGCATAAATCATTCCCTGATCTTCTGCCGGAATAAATCCTGAAGGAAGGGAGTTACTCAAGAAATAAGTACATGCACAAAATGCCAGTAACAATGGTAACGTAATCGTTTTTTTCGTAACCGTTTTATTAAGCATTTTCTCATATTTTCCGGCACCTTTTGTAAATAGGTTATTGAACTTATCTAGGAAAATACTTATCAGTGTTTTCTTTTTTGCTTTCCCATGATTATTTCTCAGGATTAAAGCACATAATGCCGGTGTAAGCGTAAGGGCTACAACTCCTGATAAGATAATGGAGGAAGCCATCGTAATAGAAAACTGACGATAAAATACTCCCACTGGTCCGGACATGAATGCAATCGGGATAAATACAGATGCCATTACCAACGTAATTGCAATAATTGCCCCACTGATCTCGTGCATTGCTTCTTCCGTGGCCTTTAATGGAGAGAGATGCTTTTCCTCCATCTTGGCATGAACTGCTTCTATTACAACAATGGCATCATCTACAACTACCCCAATCGCCATTACTAAGGCGAAGAGTGATATCATATTTAGCGTAATTCCGAAAGCTGACATTATCGCAAAGGTTCCTACTAATGACACCGGAACTGCCAGTGCCGGAATTAATGTCGAACGCCAGTCTCCAAGAAAAAGAAATACAACAATTGCTACCAATATAAAGGCTTCAAATAAAGTATGTATAACCTTTTCCATTGAGGCATCAAGGAATCTGGAAACATCATAGCTGATATCATAATGCATCCCTTTTGGAAAATTATTTTTTTCCAGTTCTGCCATTAAAGTTTTTACATTTTTGATAACGTCACTCGCATTGGATCCATAAGACTGTTTTACAGTGATTGCAGCAGAAGGTTTACCATTCAACGTAGAATAAATATCATACATTGAACTTCCGAATTCAATATCTGCAACATCTTTCAAACGTATAGACTCACCATCAGGCTTTGCCCTTAGAATGATATTTCCATAATCTTTTTCATTATTAAAACGACCCGGATACTTTAGTACGTATTCAAAAGACTGCGAACGTTTTCCAGAACTTTCTCCCGTTTTACCCGGAGATGCTTCCAAACTTTGTTCATTCAGGGACTCCATTACTTCATCAGCTGAAATATTGTAGGCAGTCAGTCTGTCCGGCTTAAGCCAGATACGCATTGCATATTCACGGGTTCCAAGGATATCGGCAAAACCAACCCCACTTACCCTTCTCAATTCGGACATCACATTGATATCTGCATAATTGAACAGGAATTTCTGATCGGCTTTAGGATCGTCACTGTACAGGTTAATGTACATCAACATATTCGGTTCTTCACGGGTAATTTTCACCCCTTCACGAACTACCAGCGGTGGTAATTTATTTACTACTGAAGATACACGGTTTTGAACGTTTACGGCAGCTACGTTGGGATCTGTTCCCAAGTCAAATACTACCTGAATAGAAGCTTCTCCATCATTACCGGCATCCGAGGTCATGTACTTCATGCCCGGAACACCGTTTAACCCTCTTTCTAATGGAATAACAACAGATTTAATCAATAATTCGTTGTTGGCTCCAGGGTATTCTGCGGTGATGTTTACCTTAGGTGGAGAAATAGATGGGAACTGGGTCACCGGAAGTTTTACCAATGACAAGATCCCTAAAAACACAATAATCAATGAGATTACAATAGACAGAACAGGTCTGCGGATGAATTTCTTAAACATACTACTTCACTTTAGAGACCATTACTCTGCTTTTAATTTCAATGATTGAAGAACTTTTTTAGGATCCTGGAATTTTGTTTTCACTTTCTGATCATCCTTCACTTTCTGAACACCCTCCAAAAGAATTTGATCTCCTTTTGAAATACCAGAGCTTACCACATACAAATCCTGAAGTTCATAGCCAATTTTTATATTTCGGGATTTTGCTACTCCGTTTTTGTCTATCACAAATACATATTTCTGATCCTGGATTTCATAGGTTGCTTTCTGCGGAATGATCAATGCATTGTGAACCGGCATGGTCATCTGAACCTTTCCGGTTTCACCGTTTCTCAAGAGTTTATCCGGATTGGGAAATTTTGCACGGAAAGCAATATTCCCTGTTTCATTGTCAAATTCTCCTTCAATAGTCTGGATCTCTCCTTTTTGTGAATAGGTTTCTCCATTAGCGGTAATCAAGGAAACCTGATTGCTTCCTCTGTCTGCTGCATGGGTTTGATAACTCAAGTATTCAGGTTCAGAAACGTTGAAATACGTATAGATACTTGTATTATCTGATAATGAAGTTAAAAGATCACCTTCATCCACCAAGCTTCCAAGCTTTAAAGGAATTCTATTGATTATTCCGGAGAACGGAGCCTTGATATCTGTAAAAGACAGGTGAATTTGTGCCAGTTTCATTTCTGCATTGGCTGCATCCAGTTTAGCTTTTGCCATTGCTTTTTCATTTTTAGAAACAATATTGTTTCCAGCTAATGTACTTGCATTTTTCAGCTCAATGGAGGCTTGCTCTACTTCAGCTTTTGCCTTTAGTAACTCAGCCTGATACAGTTTTGGCATAATGCGGAATAAGGTTTGTCCGGCCTGAACATACTGCCCTTCGTCTACAAAGATTTTCTCAAGAAAACCTTTCTCCTGTGCCCGAACCTCAATGTTCTTTACAGATTGGATCTGAGCTACATATTCTTTGTTAATCACAGTATCCATCACTACCGGTGAAGTTACCGGATAGGTTGTTACTTCTTCTTTTTCTTCCTTTTTCTTGTTGCAACTAACAGCAAGTAACAGGATACTCAGTGCAATGCCTGAGGTAACTCTTTTTATCATAATTCTAGAGTTTATATAAATCGTTAATGTTTTGAAATAGAAATGGTAATAGAAGATAATACGATGTGATGATTACCAGCAAACACAGCGTGAAACCTCCCCACCTGAGGTCAGGCAGAAAATAAATGGAAAAAATGAATTTTTAAATTCTAATGGAACGGATCAGAATAAACCTTTTGGTAGCAAGACCAAAAATAAAACCGTGAATATCCGGATTAAACCGTTTTTTGTTTTTTAACCCAAAAATATAGATCAAACTGAAAACACCTGCAAAAACAACAATTGCCTGAAATACATCAGACAGTTGAAAATCATTCTCAGTAAGTTCCAGACTAGAATTGTCTACATTATCTGCCATCTGCTGAACCGAAAGTTTTTCATAGGTTTGATTCAGACGGTTGGCTCTTTTGGGCATATGATGAGAAACATGACCAGAGTAGTCATTTCGAAGTGTTTTAACGTTAAGTCTGCTTTCCACTACAAAGAGCAGAAAAAGACCTGTTAAAAAATATACTATAAAGTTTCTCATTTTGAAGTGGCAAATGTACACTTAGATTATGATATCATCATAATAGATTAACAAAATTTAACGCTTCTTTAAATAACCTGAAATCAAAATTTTATTAATTTTTCAATGGCTATTTTTTAGCATTCATCAATTTTATTAAGTGTAATTGAAATTTTTATAAGAACATATTTAATAGTATTTCACACTACAATTTAACCTTAAATAAAAACCCATTAATTATTTCTAACCTTATTTCAGGTATTTATAAAAGATAATACTATACAATAAATAGCGAAGCAAAATTCAATGTACTTTCTCTTCTACAGCTTCCACACGGAAGATTTTGTAATAGTGATGTAATCCGGTTCTTTTCTCAGGTATATTAAAATTTTATTCCGAATTAATTCTTCATCTCGGGAAAACGCAAACACACAAAGCTAATTTTTATCATGATTTTCAATTATTTACAAAACCCTATTGGCATTCTATGATATTTAAATTACTTTTGCCGAAAATTTAAACCACAAATGAACAATGAATAAACTATCCTTTTTCCTATTGAAAATAAAACTGTTAAAAATTCCGAATTAACTATTTCAATTTCAAACTTTTTATCTTAATAATTACTTTTCGTTTTCTGAATAATGTCTTAAAAAGGTGACAAACAGCTCCTTTATTTAAACATAATGTTAGTTTATGTAAAATTAACATATAATTAGTAAAAATATTTGTATTTTTATATAGTATTAACACCATAATTCATGAAACACTTTAAAATCACTTATCACTATGAAAAAATTATTATCAACAATCCTTTTGGGGTTGGCAGTTCTTTCCTCAACAGCGTGTAAACATCCCGGAAAAGAAGCTGAACAAATTACTTCCGTTAATCCTGAAAATACAGATGACATTTCAAAAGATGTATATGTTGACAGCTATGGAGAAAAAATAGAAGTAACCATCAATCGTTCTAAAAATACAGCTACCGTACATTTAAACGGTAAAACTTATGACCTTAAAAAAAGTGATGCTTTGCCTGAGTATACGGCCTCCAATGAAGAGTATCAATACTCTGAAATTAAAGGCAATATAACTTTTTTAAAGAAGAATGTAGATATGGTGCTCTTCCATCTTAAACAGGCAAAAAAAGAATCAGGACCTGCAAAAATGGCATCGTATTAGCATAGGAACAAAACATAATATTTAAAATTAAAAATTTATGAAAAGCTTATATTATTATTTATCCGCTCTTTTCCTAGCTGTATTTCTAGTTTCTTGCCAGACTCAAACTGCAAAGAAGCCTGCTACAACTGATATTACAGGAAAAACATGGAAATTAACGGAGCTTAATGGCCAGCCGATCAAATTGAAAAATCCAAAAAACAATCCTTCGTTCAAACTTAACATGGACGGAATGAGATATGAAGGTCATGCAGGATGTAATGGTTTGGGAGGTACTTTTGAAATCAAGCCTGAAATCATGAGAATTAAATTCAACCAAGGAATGTCTACCATGATGGCTTGTGAAGATCTGGATATTGAAAACCAGTTTACAAAAGCAATTCTTGCTGCAGACAACTATTCTGTTAACGGGAATACATTAACTTTAAACAAAGCAAGAATGGCTCCTTTAGCTAAATTTGTTCTTGAATAATTGTATCCTTTTACAATAAAAATATAAAGACGCCTTATTTCTATAGGGCGTCTTTTTTTATAGGGTATGAAATATTTTATGCTTTTTTACTGTATATAATATAGCAAATCAGAAGACATATATTAACCAATACAGCAAATGAATTTGATATAATAATAGGCAATTCATCCTTCATAAAGCCATACCAAACCCACAATGATAGCCCGGAAATAAGCACCAAAAGCATAAGCAAGGATATCTCTTCTACATTTTTTTCCCTGATCACCTTTACAAGTTGCGGAATCATGGATACGGAAGTCAGTATTCCTGCTATTATTCCCAGTAGGTTTTCATTCATAAGCTATATTTTTGAAAAAATGAATTTCTTCAGAACTAATGTAGTTACTTAAATCTATTCCATGAAACTTCATCGTGCAGCGGAATATTTTCTTCTACAAAACGGAATAAATCCCTTGAAAAATAGCAGCCATTCAATATTCCTCGTGCCCCCAATCCGTTAAATACATACAAATTATTAAAAGTTTCGTGTCTTCCTATAATTGGTCTTCTATCTTTTACAGTGGGTCTGAAACCAAAGTTAGCCTCCTCCACTTCAAAATCGTAGGGATAAAATTCTGAAAGTCCTTTCACCAATTGAGCAACCGCAGAGTCATCAATATGATGATGAAGCTGCTCTCTGTCATAGGTTCCGCCATAGAAATGGATACCATTTCCTGTCGGGAAGAGAAAATGTTTCTTCTTAATCGTTATATTCTCGGGAATTGGCTGAGAAAGCTTGACTTTTATATGATGACCTTTATTTGCATTCACAGAAATTTCAGAAAAGTATGGATTATTTTTCACTCCCATTCCCTCACAAAAAATAATATTTTTGAAGCTGAAGTCTTTATAAGAAGATTCGGATGGGTCAAGTTTATCATACTCGAATTTTTCTTTCATCAAAAAGGCATTTTTTTCAAAATAACTGAATAAACCTGCGAAAAATCCACTTACATTCAATCTGGCAGACTGATTCACCTTTCCGGTCTGAAAATCATTTTTTACTATGTTTAAAGACTCAAATTTTTGATCCAAAAAATTTGATAATTCTTCATTTCCTGATTTCTTAAGCCAAAGCTTCTGTTCATTCTCATCATGGAAAATTCTGTGTATTGGAGCATTGATGAGGTAATTCTCTCCAGTATATGACTCAATTTCCTTAAGACTGTCTTTAAGAAAATCTATTTGCTCCTGTGCTTTCCAGAATGTGGTAAACTTCTTAAGAACAACGGGATTAATAATCCCCGCAGAAACCAGAGAGGCACTTTTCCTCTCTTCAGAATAGATCACAAATGACTTGTTATTCTTAATTAACTGGTGTGCAAAAAAGAGTCCGGCATACCCATCTCCTACAATAATATAATCTACATTTTTCATAATAAAAAAACCTGAGTAAAAATACTCAGGTTTTATATAAATATCAAGTGAAATCTAGTAATTCCACATATCATTTTCCATTTCAAGGATCTGCGACTTGATTCTGTTGCTTTCCTCTAGCTGATCATCAGCATCTTTAGGGATATAATCCTTAATAGTACCATCTCCTAAACCGCCTGAAGATTTATAAATGACAGAAGAGAATCTTCTTGCATTGATAATATCATCGAAAGAAAGGTCTGCAGAAGAGTTTTTTCTATTGAAAACATAATTGTTTGCCAAAATATCTCTTGCATTCGGATAGAAAATCCAGAATAGGTCAATAAGCTCGTCATTGCTTGCAATTGGCTTACCATCTGGTCCTATAACTCCTTGTACTGCTGGATCTGGTCCCATAGCTGCAATACCAAGAGGTCTGTATTTCATTTGTCCGTCTCTCTTATCTACGAACCACATACCCATTATTTTAAGAACTTTTACTTTATCAGTAGTCGTTTTAAATACGTCGGTATATTCTTTCTTCTCTTGTTCAGTTAATTGTCTTCCTGAGTTTAAGATATCGATTGCGGCATCATTGATTCTCACATTCTCTAATCTTTTCTGTATTCCTTCAGGTGAAAGTTTCACAGTAAAGTTTTCATCATCATACACCTGCTCAATTTTACCGGTTAAAGCTGCATCTAACAGTAACTGATATAGAGATCTTGTAGGTGTAGAAAGAAGACCGTCCGGATTGTCATAATAGAATGGCTGATTAATCTTGTCATTCATATCAATGATTTCCCAAACAAACATACTCTTAAGAATGTCCTTATCTTCAACAAATCCATATTCAAGAGGTTTTACTGTTTTATCAATAATAGTATCACCAACTTTTTGTTTATTCTCCGCTCTCATCTGTCTAAACTCTTCTGGAGAAGAAGCGTTCAGAATAGTTTGGGAAAATGCAAATCCCGAAACTAATACTAAAAGGGTGCTAATATATTTTTTCATAATAAATTACAATTTTAGTCCTATTGAACATTAATAATTATAGGAGTAATGTTTTTAATCTGTTGTCCTTCCAAACCTTGAGCTGTTGCTTTAATATCGAAGATAGAAACTACGTCTCCAGATCTTAGGTTCTTGATTAATCCTGCAGCTTCATTTAATGAATTTCCGTGGATCAATAATGCGGCTCTACCAGGTACTCTTACCATGAACTGAGTTACATTGAATGAAACCGGGAAGTCAAAATCAGGAATCGCTGCCTGTACAGATTGATTAGGAATAGAAGTTGCCGGCATGGACAATACATTCTGACCTCTCATCTGACCTTGAGGTGGCGGAACATTCTTAATTCTATATTCAAATACCTGAGATACAGATTTACCGTGTGGATCTACTCCAGATAATGTCAATTTCACTGTAGTACCTGTTGAAGGCTTCACAATCCATTTACCAGGTCCTGTATTTCTTACACTAGCTCCCGGAGCTGATAATGAAAGTTTAGAATTGTCTGCACCTAAGATTGATCCTGAAACAGGGTTCTCAAGTCCTCTATACATTACATTCATTTTATCAGCAGAAAGTAATAATCCTTTTTCAAGTTTTACTTCTCTAGGGCCTGCGATTACATTATAGGTATGTGTCCAAGGGAAAACTTGCGCCTTACCTGTAGCATCTGTTAAAGTAATTGTACCACCTAGTTTATGTTCACCAATTCCAGAACCTGAAATTGCAATGGTACCTTTACCATTCTCATCCTTGCTTACGCCAGAAATCTTAATCTTGTTACTATTGGAGTAGTTACCCAACATTACTTTTATTTCTGCCTGTTTACCCGCTTGGATATCTGTAGGACCAGAAACAATTGGCTCATAGCTTGTAAACTTGATGCTAGCATCTACTTTTTCTTGTAGCAATAATGCCAATGCATCAGACTGAACGTTTCTGGCATCATTTTGGATAATCTCCAAGTTAGAAATTGCAGCAATTAATGGCTGATGATAAAATTTATTTTGGAACCAAGTCTTGTCATTTGGAGATTTTCCTTTAGGATACTCTGCAATAAGAGACTTATTCGCTCTCTCAACTAGGTCATTAAGTTGAGGATTTTTACCAAAAGTAGCATTAATGTAATTTCTTACATCATCAATTTTAGCTTTTAGGTCTGTAGCATTTTTTGATGGTGCATTTTCATCTCCTTCTTTAAAGAAGTATTCAGTGGTTGCTTCATTGTTATTCAATGCAGCAAAGTTTTCACTTACATCTATCTCTTTTCCTGTTTTAGGATCTTTGTCATGAAACTCAGATTGTTTCTTTAACAAGTCTTTGATATCCTGAGCAGATTTTACCAATACATCAATCTTAGTCTTCAATACTTTGTAGTCTTCCCAAGGTTTTGCGTAGGTATCCGGAACCTGCTGAGCCTTAGCTTCCAGCGTTCTTTCAAAAATCTTTTCGTTCTTTTTTTCTGTTAAAGTTCTTGTATCATTTAACGCTCTGGTAGAATCATAATATGATCTGATGATCTCTGCATCAATATTTAGGGCCATCATCGCGATGAACACCAAATACATTAGGTTGATCATCTTCTGACGAGGGGTCTGTTTTCCTTGTGCCATTCTCTTTTCTTTGTTTGTTGATTAAGTAGTTTAAGTAATGGTTAGGAATTAAGATTTCATAGCAGTTAGCATACCACCATAAACTCTATTTAAGTTATTAAGATTAGACGTTAAACCTTGTAGCTCTTGATTGAATTTCTCAGAATGCTCTACAGATTTTTGCATATCTGAAACATATTTAGTTGCAAATTCAGCTTGCTTCTTTCCACTTTCCAATTGCATAGCATATAATGCATTCATACTTTCCATATGCTGAGCAGCCTTGTTCAACTGATCATTATATTTATGAGTAGAAGCAGAAACGTCTACAGTTTGGTTAATTTGATCTACAGAACTTGAAAATTTATCGATTCCTGTTCTTAATCTTTCGAATAACTGAACATCTAATCTAGCGTCTTCAAGCATTTTATCTAATTTGGTAGAAAGAGAGTTTTCTAATTCAGCAAATTGAGCTGCAGCGTTGTTATTTCTAGAAGATACGTTAGAATGTAATGGGTTTGGGTTAGCATGCTTATCCAATAATTCAGGATAAACATTTTCCCAAGCATAAGACTCCTCAGATTTTGGTGGGTCAAATGCGAAAATAATAAAGATAATCGCCTCTGTAATAAGCCCTACAGTAAGAGCGATATTACCGTTAATTGGTCCCAGGGTAATGTGAGTAATTTTAAGCCAAGCTCCAAGAATTACAATTGCAGCACCGAATGAATAGAAGAAATTCATCCAAGCATCTTTAGTCTTAAACATATTGAGTTAGTTTTTTTAATGTTAAATAAAATTGTTATTGAAAAATAATTGTCTGGTTTATTATCTGTTAACTCTTCTTGGCTTAACAGCTGCTTCAGGAATATCCTGTACAGTTCTAAATCCGATATAGCTTCTTGCTGAATCTTTTCTTTCCCAATCTCTGGCCCCCGTCATTAACGCATATCCTATATCTTTCCAAGATCCACCTCTTACAGATTTCTTAGTATCCTTTTTATCTTTAGTAGAAGGATTTAATGTAGAAGAGAATCCATATGAAGAATTGTTGTATGCAGATTCTGTCCATTCAGAAACGTTTCCAGCCATATCAAATAACCCAAATCCATTTTTCTTAAATTTCTTAACTGGAGCTGTATATGTATAAGTACCTTTTTTCTCGTCTTCCATGTAGTTACCTCTCTTCGGTTTAAAGTTTGCCAGGTAGCAACCTCTATCATCCATTAGATATGGACCTCCCCAAGGGTAAGTAGCATTTTGCATTCCTCCTCTTGCAGCATATTCCCATTCTATTTCGGTAGGAAGACGGAACTGCAATGGTCTTTGTTTTTTTCTTTTTAAACTTTCGTTGTAATCTGTTTTCAATTTAGATCTGAAGTTACAGTAAGCTCTTGCCTGATCCCAGGTTACCCCAACTACCGGGTAGTCTTTGTAAGCCTTGTGCCAGAAATATTGTTCGAATAATGGCTCATTGTAAGCAAAGTGGAAATCCTTTACCCAAACAGTCGTATCAGGATAAATCGCAATACTTTGACTCTTTAGGTAATTGGCTCCTCTTTCATTATCTGCAAGTGCAGCATCCATATCTCCCCAACGGTAAGTATACTTAAGTTTACTTACATCTAAAATTCTTTCATTTCCGATTCTTGAAGAAGCAGGTAGATACAGAGATTCTAAAACTTCCGCGTATTCTACGTCCGGATATTTTGATGTGCTCCAGTGTAGAGGAATTTTCCAGTCTAATCTTTTGCTTGCATCATAGCTTCCGTCTTCTCGGCCACCCTGGCCTTCCATATATTCTTGATAAGGTGTTAAGTTTTCTTCTTTCTTAGCAAGGTATGCATAGTCTCCTATGCTAGCTCCTTTACGCCCTCCTTCATCACCACCTTCTCCGGCAGCTTCAGCAAGTAGAGTTCTCGCAATAGAGTCTCTTACATAGTTGATGAATACCCTGTATTCTGAATTGGTAGTTTCTGCTTCATCCATGAAGAAAGAAGAAACAGTAACAGTCTTCAATGCTGCTTTTTCAGGTGTATTTGTTGGATCCTGATCTGCCAGACCAGCAACAAATGAACCTGCAGGAATTGCAACCATTCCGTATGGTCTTTCCGCAACAAATGATTTTGTTTTTTCTCTTGGTATCAATTCTCCTTTTGTTCCTGGCTTCCCTACAGAAGAGCTGCCACCACCAGAACAAGATACCGATGCTACCGACGCAGACAATAATAAAAGAAATATCCTTTTCATGTTAATTTTTATAATTAAGCCGTAAATATATAATTTTTTTAAGAAACTTTTAAGATTTTTTTTGAAATAACGGAAGAAATCTAAATTTATTTTATTTACAACTACTTTTTATTCCACAGTCACAGATTTCGCTAGGTTTCTCGGCTGATCTACGTTTGCACCTCTATATACTGCTATGTAATAAGCAAGCAACTGTAAAGGTACTGACGCTACTATAGGAGAGAAACATTCTGATGTTTCCGGAATTTCAATAACATAATCTGCCATTTCGCTAACCTGACGGTCACCTTTATTAACGACAGCGATAACTTTTCCTTTTCTTGCTTTAATTTCCTGAACATTACTCACAATCTTATCATAGTGTCCTTTTTTAGGTGCTATAATAACAATTGGCATATTTTCATCAATTAAGGCAATAGGACCATGCTTCATTTCAGCAGCCGGATATCCTTCAGCGTGGATGTAAGAAATTTCTTTTAATTTCAAAGCTCCTTCTAATGCTGCAGGATAGTTGTATCCTCTTCCTAAATAAAGGAAATTTGTTGCCTTCACGAAGTCTTTTGCAATTTCCTGAGTTAGTTCATGAGTTGTAGCTAATACTTCTTCAATCTTCTTAGGAATAGCATCCAGTTCAGCAATTAAGCTCATAAATTCAGCATTACCCAGATTTCCGTTGTGCTTACCTAGCTTGAAAGCAATTAGGGTAAGGATCGTAAGCTGTGCTGTAAATGCTTTTGTAGAAGCAACTCCAATTTCAGGACCTGCATGCGTATATGAACCAGCATCTGTAATTCTTGCAATGGAAGAATCCACCACGTTACATATACCATATATAAATGCACCTTTTTCTTTTGCTAATTTTAAAGCAGCCATTGTATCCGCTGTTTCTCCTGATTGAGAAATTGCAATTACAACGTCTTTATCTGTAATGATAGGGTTTCTGTATCTGAATTCTGAAGCATATTCTACTTCAACCGGGATTCTAGCATACTCTTCAATCAAGTATTCTCCAATAAGTCCCGCATGCCATGATGTACCACATGCTATAATTGTGATTCTATTAGCATTCTTGAATCTTTCTAAATGATCCCAGATTCCAGCCATCTTGATAATTCCCTCATCTACAAGAAGTCTTCCTCTCATCGTATCGTGGATAGACTTAGGCTGTTCAAAGATTTCTTTAAGCATGAAATGCTCATATCCACCTTTTTCAATTTGCTCTAAGCTTAACTTAAGCTCTTGAATTTCAGGCTCAATTTTAGAATTTTCATTAATTGTTCTGATATCTACTCCGTTTTCCAGAGATATAGTCGCCATATGGCCTTCTTCAAGGTAGATTGCTTCTTTTGTAAACTCTACGAAAGGAGAAGCATCAGAAGCAATAAAATATTCTTTATCTCCAATACCGATTGCTAAAGGAGAACCTAATCTTCCTACAACCAAAACTCCAGGATAATCCTCATGAAGAACTGTAATGGCATATGCTCCATATACTTCGTTCAACGCATATCTTACTGCTGTTGGAAAATCAATCTCAGGATTAAGATCCATAAAATACTGAACCAGGTTTACCAATACTTCAGTATCTGTTTCAGATTGGAAAGTAAATCCTTTTTCGGCCAGCATTTTCTTAATGGTATCATAATTTTCAATAATACCATTATGTACAAGTGCTATTTTTCCATTATTTGACAAATGTGGGTGAGAGTTTCTATCACTAGGAACTCCGTGAGTTGCCCAACGGGTGTGTCCCATACCAATTTTGGCTGTTCCTTTCAATTCTTTCGAAATATTCACCAAATCCTCTACCTTCCCTTTTGTTTTTTGTACTTCAAACTTATTGTCTGAACCTTCTAAAACAATTCCTGCACTGTCATATCCTCTGTATTCCAATCTTCTAAGACCGTTAATTACGATCTCATAAGCATCTTGAAAACCTGTATATCCTACTATTCCGCACATATTTTTTGTCTAGTGTTTTATTGTGTTTTAATTTATTTTCTTTGTTGCATAGGTAACCATCAACTGAATTTTATTGGCATTCGAAGCATCACTTCCTACAAAAATAGCTCTGTTCATATCGATTGCTCTTGTGGTAAATTTAGCACCAGCTGCCGCTCCTTGTGAATTTTTCACAAAAGTTCCCAAGTTAACAAGCAATGGTCTATTTTCCAACTCCGCCGCAGTAGCAGTAGCTGGCCTTTCAACAATATTCTTCAATGTCTTTGTCACTACGAAGTCGTAGTATTCAGGAGTTGTATCTGTTTTCTTACCATAAATATACATATTAAGTCCAGCCACTACATCTGATGAAAAACTTAAATTTGAATAATCAAGTTTACCATCTTTAAGTACCAGTGGTACCAATGTAAATTTGCGGTCTCCATCTACAGAATGTGTATTTTTCCAGGTTAAAGGATCTGCATACATCCTAATTTTAGCACCTACAATACCTATTTTATCTTTTGCAAATAATTCTTTAAGCTTATTAATTGTCTGATCAGGAATCTGAAGTCCTATTGATGGACCTCCCATTCCCTGAACATAAAGTTTTGGATCACCATCAGTCTTATTGATTGCATTCAATACATCTTTCACTTTAGATGTTGTTCTGTCATATTCATATTGACCAATATGAGCATTCAGGTTTCCTAGGTTAAACTTAAGCGTTGTTTGTGGCCTTGATGCTACACCGTTTTCAGTCTTATCATATTTATAATACATGATCAATTCCATATCATCTGGTGAGAACTGGAAAAGATATCTATCAGTTTCCTGTACAGAAAGCTTAATCCCTTTAAAGTATCTGGTAAAGTTGGAAGCATCCTGAAGTTCAGGTTTTCCTTTTTTATCTATAATATGGGTTTTGAAGAAATCTGTATTGCTTAATTTAATTCTGAATCCAAGATTTCCGGTAAACAAATTAGAATTATCAGATTTTTTTGTAACAGTTACCGTACTTACGTTTCCATCAAAAACAGCAGATCCTAACAATTCACCAGTACTAATATTTGCATTAGAACGCTGAAATGATTCATTATTGGTATCTAAAAATGTAGTAACTTCATGTACATTAATCGTCATGGATTTAGAAGCCCCACCTATTTTACCATATTTACGAACAGGGTAAGATTTCTTTTCGATAGAAACCGGAACCGTTTCCGTACCCACCATAAAGTCATTTTTGTCATATGCTCCAGGTGCCTTTATAGAATCGGCAATATAATAAGTATCATCCATAGTATTAGCCGGAGGTCTTACTACCAGTACCACAGAGTCTATTTTAGCATTATCCCCGTTGAAGTCAAAATTATCTACAGGCATTCTCAGTTGGGTAACATAAGATGCTTTCTGCATTCCAAACTGGCTTTCTGTAAAAGAACCAAGAACCCCGGCACTTAAAGCCACTCCTGTTCCACTTAATCCGGTAATAAGCTTAGAAGCATCACTTCTTACAGTGTCATTATTATTAATATTATAAGCAATAATAGGATATGAAACTTCTTCACCCTTTGCTGCATCTTTATTAAAGAGTTGCTCACCAAGAGAATCTGGATCTGGTTCACAATTATAAAGAATTGCACTTCCGAAAATCGCCAATGAAAGTATGGCGAAAGTCTTTTTAAGATTATGAGTCATTAAAAATGTGTTTTTAATAAAGTTGATTTATAGAATCTACGTCAAGATACTCCGACTTTTGGATCGTCGTTTCGTTAAAAGCCTTATCAAGGTCTTCATCCAGAAATTCATCTCCTTTTACAACGGCATCTACATAGTTCATACTTTCGATAACAAAACTTTTGATTGTTGGATTATCTAACGCTTTTAATCCTGAAATATTATCGAACTTTAGCTTTTCATCAATCTTTTTATCAAGGTCTGCATCTTTCTCATTGTATAGGGAAAGAACAATTTTAGCATCCTTGAAGTAAGTATCTGATTCGTAGTAAGTCTTAAGATAAATTGGAACAAAAGAAGACATCCATCCATTTAAATGGATCACGTCCGGAACCCAATTCAGCTTCTTGATTGTTTCAATAACCCCTCTGGCAAAGAAAATAGCTCTTTCGTCGTTATCGTCGAAAGGCGTTCCCTCATCATCAAAATAGTATTGCTTTCTTTTGAAGTATTCTTCGTTATCAATAAAGTAAACCTGCAGTCTTTCCCCCGGAAGAGACGCTACTTTAATGATTAGAGGCTGATCCAGGTCATTGATAATAATGTTCATCCCCGAAAGACGGATCACCTCATGAAGTTGGAATTTTCTCTCACTTATTTGTCCAAATCTTGGCATAAAAACTCTTACATCATTGCCTTCATTGTGCATCTTAAGTGCCATTTTGTTTACAACAGCAGCCATATTCGTGTCTTCTTGGTATGGATACATCTCTGTCGTAATGTACAGTATTTTTTGATTCGGCATAAATTTTCTATCTAGTTTTTGTAAAAATGCTTTAATGTGCAAAATTACAAAAAAACATCCAACATTATTTTAATTAACATTTTTTTACGAAATTTCCCTTTCCCAAACTATTAAAAACACACTTTATTATATGATATTTTTAGTATTTTTGAATAAGTATTAAAATAAACTATGGAAGTTATAAAAAACAGGAAAATCCTTCAGGACTTCATTGAAAGACAGAAGGAAATGGGGAAAAAAATTGGCTTCGCCCCTACGATGGGAGCTCTGCACAAGGGGCATCTTTCCCTGTATGAAGAAGCAAAAAAGGAGAATGACCTTGTTATTTCTTCAATTTTTGTAAATCCGACCCAATTCAACAATCCTGAGGATCTTGAAAAGTACCCAAGAGACATTAACAGGGATATTTTAATCCTGGAAAACTCCGGACTTGTAGATGCTGTCTATATCCCGGAAGTGACAGATATTTACCCTGAAAAGGCAGAAAGCCAGCATTATGACTTTGATGGATTGGAAAATGAAATGGAAGGGAAATCCAGACCGGGACACTTTGACGGTGTAGGAACAGTTGTAGAAGAGCTTTTCAGACAAATACAGCCGGATGTTGCTTACTTTGGTGAAAAGGACTTTCAGCAACTTGCCATTATCAGAAAAATGGTTGACAAGAAACATATTCCTGTTAAAATAAAAGGAGTTTCTATTTACAGAGCAGAAAACGGACTGGCATTAAGCTCAAGGAACCAAAGGCTTCATGAAGATAGAAAAGAGGCCTCAAAAATCATTTATGAAACTTTAAATAAAGTAAATGACTGGTTCCGAACTGTTACAATACCCGAAATTAAGGAACGTGTAGAAGATATTTTTGACGAACAACAAGGAATGCAACTTGAATACTTCCTAATTGCGGATGAAAATACTTTACAGGAAACTGATTTCTTCTATAAAGACAGAAATTTCAGAGCCTTTATTGTAGTGGTTGTGGATGGAGTAAGATTAATTGATAATATGCATTTGGATTAGTATAACAATCCATATATACTTTATAAAACAAGAACTCTGATGGTAACGTCAGAGTTTTTTTGATTTATTGTAATAAGAACCAATTAACCAAATAATTATGGGAGAAAAAAACAATACCACAGAAAAGATTCCTGTTGCAATATTTTTAATAATCTCACTTTTTGCTTCAAGAAATAGTAGACAAAAAAATTCAAAGCCGATGATAGAACCACCTCCTAAAATATAACCATATGATCTGGTATCTTTAAATTTTACTTTTTCTTTATTGGATTTTATATAGGCACGAATTATATGATATAAAAAAATCACAAAGAAAATTCCGGCAGACAATAATACTGCAACAATCATCCACGCTAATTCTTCATCAATAATACTAATATCACTCATATTTTTTTAGAATTGATTATTAATACAAAAATCAAAGGCCTCTTGAAAGAGACCTTTGAAACACCAAATCACAAAATATTAATATGAAAAAAATTTACTTTTCAGTAAACTTGTGACCCGGCTGGGATTCGAACCCAGGACCCATACATTAAAAGTGTATTGCTCTACCAGCTGAGCTACCGAGTCGGCCACAATTAAAATGAAATTGTTTTCACTATAATTATAAAATTTTCTTTGCAGTGCCTGCGACTGGACTCGAACCAGCACATCCTTAGGAAACCACCCCCTCAAGATGGCGTGTCTACCAATTTCACCACGCAGGCAACAAAACTACAGGTATCGTAATTTTATTGCTAGTGACCCGGCTGGGATTCGAACCCAGGACCCATACATTAAAAGTGTATTGCTCTACCAGCTGAGCTACCGAGTCGGCCACTTACCTAACAAGTTTTCATTTAAGTAATGCCCCTTGTTTTAAGTGGTGCAAAGATATGACTTTTTTCTTTATCTCAAAACTTTTTCGCAAATTTGTTTAAAAAAAATTCATGATAATTTCACTAATTGGATACATGGGGTGTGGCAAATCTCACATTTCCAAAATATTAAGCGAAAAAATAGATTTTAAACTGATCGATCTTGATAAAGAGATTTCCAGAAAGAGTAAATTAACCATTCCTGAAATATTCGAAAAAAAGGGGGAAATTTACTTTAGAAAGCTTGAAAGAGAAGCCCTTGAAGAAATATTGGCTTCTGAGGAAAATGTAGTTTTAAGCCTTGGCGGAGGAACTCCAGTATATTATAACAATATGGAGATCATCAATCATAACTCTAAGAGTATATTTCTAAGAGCTTCTGTGGGAACTTTGGTTGAGAGGCTTTCCAAACAGAAAGAAAAAAGGCCAATCATTGCCAATATTTCAGATGAAGATCTACCGGAATTCATAGCCAAACATCTATTTGAAAGAAATCAATTTTACAGTAAAGCTCAGTTCAGCATCGGCACAGATGCCAGAGAACCGGACGACATTGTAAAAGAAATAATAGAAAAGCTCTATCACTAGAGCTTTTTTATTTTAATTTTAATCTTCACTTTCGGTATCATCAGCAGTTTCTCCGAAGAAATCATCCCAATCTGTAAAGTCTGCGGCGATATCATTACCTACATAGTCATCCATATCTCTCCTGTCCTTTTTCGTAGGTCTTCCCTCTCCTTTATTTCTGTAATAATCCTGTGACATTTTGCGAAGTTTCAGAAGTTCATATTGTTCCTTATCTGTTACATCCTGTATATGCATTGGAACTAATTTTGCCCCAATTCTGCTTTTAGGGATCTGAATCACTTTTATTTTATAATCAATTTGATTCTTGCGGATCTTAATAACATCTCCTTCTTTTACCTCCTTAGATGACTTTACGGCAGAGGTTCCTATGGAAACCCTATTCTTTTTAATCTCCTCTGACGCAATATTTCTAGTCTTATAAAAACGAATGCTCCACAAAAATTTATCTATTCTCATAATTTTTTATACTTTTGCCGTTATATTATTTGTAAAGTAATTAAAGTTTTTTGAAATGAAAAAAATATTTTTATATATCCTTGCGGGATCTTTGTGTTTTTCTGCATGTAAAAAAGATGATGAATTGGATTATTATGTAGAGCCGGAAGACATCAACGTCCAGAATAGCTATGATGAACAGGCTATTAATAAATTTATGGATGAAAATTATCTTGATGTACAAGGAAATATAAAACCTTTCAGTGCTACCGATACTGCTGATGATAAGGAAAAGAAATTATCTGCACTAGACGTTAAAAGGCTTCCTTCAGGAACAATTTATATCATGAGAAATGGTGCACAACCAGCTCCAACTGACGCTCAACCAATCTTAGAAGGGAATATTATTAAAATAATGGGTAGAGGTTATTCTTACCTAGCTGCTGATAACAATGGAAGTGTAGTATTTACAGCAAAATCTGCATTTCTAAATACCATAGATGGAAGTACTCTTCCTTTGATAGATCCAATGTATTATCACGTTAAAAAAAGTGTGTTAGATAAAGCGACCACTACAGCAGCACAGCAACCCGGTTATTATGAAATAGCAGGATTTAAGGAAGCATTGCAAAAATTCAGTTCTTTTAATGATTTACCAAGTGAAACTCCTTATAACTTACAAGGGGTAATCATTGTGCCATCAAAAGCAGCTTTTGCAAGAAATGCTCATTATCAATATCTAGGGCAAACTTATAGAAATAAGTCTTTTGTTTTCAATTTCCAAATCTATGGAAGTAAAACGAGAACTCCAGATCAAGACTAAAAAATATAAACAAATAAAAAACCGCCTACCACAGGCGGTTTTTTATTTATAAACGTTTTCAAGAACTTTATATAAAGAGGGTTGATTAAGATCTTAAAATCTCACTTTATGAGCCGAAAACCTGTAAGAACCTCATCTTTATTATATCATAATTCTAGTTCACAAGATCTTATTTGTAAAGCAAAAAAATCAGAATAGACAATATGCTATTCTGATTTTTTTATGTTTTAAATCATCTGCTTAAGACAGCTTTATTTATTCTGTTATTAAGATCTTGCTTTTTGCTTTACATTTCCTAAAATATCCGGGAAATATAGGTCTGCAAGATGGTCGAATTCATCTCCTCTCATAAACATTGTTGCATCTACTTCTTCATAGGAACTTCTTCCGGCTGCAGCAATTAGCTCATTGCAGGTATGAAGTGTGTTTTTATGGAAGTGATACACCCTTTCCGCCTTGTCCGTCACATCAAGTCCTTTAATAAGCATTTTATCCTGTGTTGCAACTCCCGTAGGACAGTTGTTTGAATTACATCTTAATGCCTGAATACATCCTAAAGAGAACATAAATCCTCTTGCATTGTTACACATATCTGCTCCCATAGCAACCGCTCTTAAGATATCTAAACTCGTAAGAACTTTACCACTGGCAATAACTCTTAATTTATGTCTAAGGTTATAATTGTTCAATGTTCTGTTTACAAATATCAAGGCTGGCTCCAAAGGCATCCCTACTCCATCTGAGAATTCAGGTGGTGCTGCACCTGTTCCTCCTTCTGCTCCATCAATAGTAATAAAATCAGGGTAAATCTTCAGTACATTCATTTGTACACAGATATCCTCAAATTCTTTTGTATCACCAATACAAAGCTTAAACCCAACTGGTTTTCCTCCTGAAAGTTCTCTTAGCTCCTGTACAAACCTTAATAATCCGGCCGCATCAGAAAAAGAAGTATGAGATGGTGGTGAAATAACGGTCATACCAGGTGTTACGTGACGAATTGCAGCAATTTCCGGAGTGTTTTTAACCCCTGGAAGTACTCCTCCATGCCCCGGTTTTGCTCCTTGTGATAATTTGATTTCTACCATTTTCACATTAGGAAGTGTAGAATATTTTGCAAATAATTCAGGATTAAATTTCCCCTCATCATCACGACATCCAAAGTATCCTGTTCCAATCTGCCAGCATAAATCTCCTCCTTCCATGTGGTAAGGTGAAATTCCTCCTTCTCCTGTATTATGATAAAAATTCCCTTTTTTTGCTCCTCTATTCAATGAAATCTGTGCTCTGTCACTCAAAGCTCCAAAACTCATTGCTGAAATATTAAACAGTGATGCATGGTAAGGCTGTGTACATTGCTCTCCCCCTACCCAAACTCTTGGTAGCTCTTCTGAAGGAGATTTAGCATAAATTGAATGCTTAATTCCCTCATATTTTCTATGATTAACTTCCAGCTGTGTACCAAAAGCAACCGTATCACTTAAGTTTTTAGCACGTCTGTATACTGCAGAACGCTGATTTCTTGGAAAAGGCTTCCCATCGGTCTCCCTTTCTATGAAATATTGCTGCATTTCCGGTGAAATACTTTCGAAAAAATACCTGAAGTACCCCAGCACAGGGAAGTTCCTCAAAATAGCATGTTTCGATTGGTAAGCATTGTAAACACCCAATGCATAGATTGCGGATAACAGCGTAGGTATCCAATAATGCGCTCTGATTAGTAATGCTACAGCCCATGTAGCAAGTACTAATACAATTCCCCAAGATAAAAACTTATCTCTCATGAATGTAGTATTTAAAGTTAAAAATAAATTTAGTGGAAATTTTGCAAAGAGCCTATGCTTTTGCTAAAAAGTTTTGGTAAGAAGATTGCACAGAAACTGTGCCATCTGACAGGATTTTTTCTAAATTTAGAAATTCGATTTGATTGACGAATGCAGGATCAAAGTCTTTCTGAACTCTCACATAATTTTCTGTGAAGCCAAACATTTTCCCGTCTTTATTTTCATGCTCCCAAAGTACAGGAAGCGTTTTTCCTAGCTGCGTCTGATAAAATGCCATTTTTTTCTTTTCAGAAAGAATTCTAAGCATTTTATTACGTTTTTTTCTTTCTGGAATAGGAACAACATCACCCATTTCTGAAGCTTCCGTATTTTCTCTTTCAGAATAAGTAAATACGTGAAGATAGGTAATTGGAAGATTATTAAGGAAATTATAGGTTTCCATAAATTTCTCCTCTGTTTCTCCTGGAAATCCTACAATCACATCCACACCAATGGCTGCGTCAGGCATTACCTCACGGATTTTGTTTACTCTATCATTATATAGCTTAGTAAGGTAACGACGCTTCATTTTTTTCAATAAATCATCGCATCCAGACTGTAAAGGAATATGAAAATGCGGAACAAAGCTTCTGCTTTTAGAAACCAGCTCTATACTTTCATCCTTTAAAAGGTTAGGTTCAATGGAAGAGATCCGGATTCTTTCGATTCCGTCTACTTTATCCAGTTCAGAAATTAGATCAAGAAAAGTATGTTCGTGTCTTTTGTTACCGAACTCACCTTTACCATAATCACCAATGTTTACACCGGTAAGTACAATTTCCTTGATATCTTTAGCTGCAATTTCTGTAGCATTTCTCAGAACATTTTCAATAGTATCTGAACGAGAAATTCCTCTTGCCAATGGAATGGTACAATAAGTACACTTATAGTCACATCCATCCTGAACTTTCAGAAAAGCTCTTGTTCTGTCACCGATAGAATAGCTTCCGATAAAGAAATCAGTTTCTTCAATCTCACATGAATGAACAATTCCTTCATTGTCAGTTTTCTCTAAATCGTCAAGGTAGCTTAGAATATTGAATTTTTCTTTAGCTCCCAAAACAAGATCAACTCCCTCAATCTGTGAAATTTCTTCAGGCTTCAACTGTGCATAGCAGCCTACAATAACAACCAATCCCTCTGGATTAGCCTTCATTGCTCTCTTTACATGCAGCTTACACTCACGGTCAGCATTTTCTGTTACCGAACATGTATTGATTACATAGATATTTGCTCTTTCATCAAAGCTTACCTTATCATAACCTGCATCTGTTAATTGACGGGCAATAGTAGATGTTTCTGCAAAGTTTAATTTGCAGCCAAGTGTATGAAACGCGGCAGTTCTGTGAAAAGTAGACATTTGTTACTCCTGAATTTTATGGGTGCAAAGATAGTAATTTTAATAATAATCCAAGATTGATTCAATCTATTGTTTATATTCATCCCTTACTTCCGGACTGTTTTGAAAGCAAACCGGCGATGAATTGGAATCTGGTTCTCCACCTGAAAATTTACTTTTCATTTCATTATTAAACTCCTGGGATTTGTTTCTAGCAATGGAAAGGGTGTTCCAGTCATTATTTTTTATCATTTTCGCAATATAAATAATCTGTCCGATGTGGTAAGGATAGTGAGCCAACTGCCGAAAAACAGCGTCAATAACAGGATGCGACTCTCCTCTTATCTGAATTATTGTGTAAAGATTTTCATCATTAATCTGATCTAAGGCATTAAAAAAACATGCCCAGCCTTTTTCCCAATATTCAATAACTTCAGCTTTTGTTTTAAATGCGCTTACAAACTCTTCATCACGATGGCGCCAGGATTTCTCTCCATCTTCAGTCAAAAAGTTAGTCCATCTCGACAGCATATTTCCTGCAACATGCTTTACAACTACCGCTATGGAATTACTTTCTTCATTATACTGCCAGAAGATCTGTTCATCAGATAACTGGCTAAATGTTTTATCACCAAGAGATTTATAATACTCAAAGCGTTTTACAAAAAGGTCTTTCATTCTTTCTATTTTCAATAACTAATGTAAAAAAAGTATAGATAAAAACCACCTCTTCTGAAGTGGTTTTATCTATGTATAATATTTATAACAGATAATTATTCCCTATTTTTAACTAGTACCCAGCCTGTAAATTTAACAGGTGTGCTTTTCTTGTCATTTTCATTCCATAATACGGAATACCAATAGGTTCCTGTAGGCACTCTCCTACCAGCAACAGTTCCGTCCCATTTATAGCCATTAAGCTTATCTGCCTGATGAATTTTTGTTCCATATCTGTCAAAAACATTGATGATGAGGTTTTGTTTTCCGCCTAATGCAGAGTAATCGATGACATCATTGATTCCATCTGCGTTGGGAGTAATAACATTAATTAAATTCGGCACAACAATTTCAACTACAATAGGATCACAGTCGTAAGCATCCTTTACAAATATTTTATAATCTCCTCTTGGAAGGTTGCTGAAAACATTGGAATCCTGCCAAACAATATTATCCAGAGAGTATTTGTAAGCCGGATTTCCTCCTATTACCGATACTGTTACTGAACTATTTGTAATATCAATGCTGGAAACAACCGGCTGTTCAGATGCTATCACTTTCACAGTTTGGGTAGTCACACATTCTCCAGTTTTAAGTTTTACCCAATACACTCCAATTCCTACATTAATGGTCTGGGTTGTAGCACCGGTACTCCACTCATAACTTTTGAATCCTGGCCCAGCATCCAATATCGTCTTATCTTCAGCACAAATAATTTTATCTTTAAGGATAGCAGAATATACTGGCGGAATTACCACTAAGGTAATCTTGGCTATAGCATAACAACCTTGAGCGTTTAAAACTCTTACATATACTACTCCATTCGGAGCTATATAATTGGCAGGAGTTGGAATTTCATTGGTTTGATTAATTGCATCAGAAAGAGATGGATAATACTTTTTCACTGTATTTTGCGGACCTGTCACTGAAGCATTGATAAGATTAAATGATGCTGTAGCAGAATTAGTTTCAATAAAACAGGATCTAAGAGTAGTTTCATTTACAACCACTACAGGATGAAATTTTAAAGTAATCTTAGCCACTGAAAAGCATCCAAACTCAGAGATCACTTTCACATAAATGGTTCCCTCAGCCGAAACAAAAGCTGTAGGTGTTGTAATCTCATTGGTCCCAGCATTGAGATCTGCCATCGTGTGATAATATTTCTTCGTCACATTTGGAATACCAATAACATCAGCAGTTGTCAGGTCAAATAATGCCGTTCCCGCATTATTATTGTTACACTCGGTTAAAGTTGCATTTTTAACCGTGATGGAGCCATCTTTGAATTTAAACTTTCCAACCTGCTTACACTTATTGAGCGGATTACCGGGATTAGCAGCATCCGTATAACTAATACTGTAATAGAAAACCGTAGTTGTGTTTACTGTTATTGGAGTTGTAATAGGATTATTCCCGGTTAAGGCATCATTTTGAGTGGTATGATAGCTTACACTAAAATGTTGATTACCATTTATAATGCCCGGTGATAATGTAGAAAAATCAAACAGAACCGAGCTAGAACAAATAACAACCTCTCTTGGGTCTGAAGGATTAGCTGGAGAAACCCCTGGAGGAATAAAAGGATAAGTCTGAATATTTGGGTCTGTAAATGGTGACGCCAATGTTGCCGTTCCTCCCCATGTCAAAGAAAATGGTGCCGTTGTACTGCTTGTACTGCTCACCCAGTTATCGATAAATAAATAATAAGTTTGTCCCGGTAAAACATCCAAATATTTACAATAAGGCGTTAGTGATCCTCCTAAGGCATTTGTAATGGTACTTGTCATATTCAATCCTGTAGCAGGTCCGGGTCCTATCACCGTTGCTGCATTACAACGTATAGGCGCTCCTAAACTTCCACAGTTTACATTGGGACCAAAAATTGCCCAGTCATAATCGGCATCCGGATTATTCGGAACCAAATCAAAGGTAAGGGTTCCTCCATTAGCAATTGTAATTTTATACCAAATCGAATTATGCTCACCCGTTGCATCCAAGCAGCTCCCTGAATTCACCAATTCCTTGATGGTACCATAACCTGATGGACTATATGTAATATTTGAGTTACCACAAACAGCCAGTGCCGATGCACAATCTGCCTGAGAATAAAAGGTATGGGATATACATAGAAGAATAAAAAGTAAAGTTTTTCTCATAGATATATAGTTTTTATGGTTGAATCAGTTAACAGTCAGGCAAATACCCAACCCATACCAAATATACCTATAATTTAATAACAAACAATAAAATTCAAATAATTTTGAAATATTTTAAATCAATACATAAATTTATTACTAATAATATAATGAATTTAACTTATTTTATACTTGTAATGTTCCCACAAAGGTTTTCAAGATGAAAGATTTTATGAAAAGGACTTTTCACTTCATTCAAATGCTCCTTATCCTGAATAAAGGTATATCGGGAAGCAATGGAGTTCATGTCTGAAACAATCACCAGCCAGCATTCATCTACAGAAGTATCGTAGTAAGGAAACTTTTCATTTTTCTTTTCGATAAGTTCCAGAATTTTCTCGGAACATAATTCATCAAAAAGATTCATGCTGTATTCGTGGGTAATAAAGACATTTCTTCGATGAAAGGATTTTCTCACACTTTTCACACATCCTATTCCTTTATTTTTTTTAATGCTTTTATAAATACTGATAATATTTTCTTCCTGCTCCTCTATATGATCAAACTTTATATTGGGATGGAATTCTAAAAAATAAACACCACGATATTTCGTGGTGTCTTCTTGTTCTAATAATATTTCTGCCTGACGGAACATTTTATTCAAAGTGCTTTCCACTTTTTTCATTTCCAGATGGTTGATAACTTCAGTCAACTCTATTCCGATTTTTTTGTCGTTTAGCTTTGCGATAAAGTCGGGACTCTCGCAGGTAAAGTTTTCAAATTTCACTTCGGGGAAATGATGCATAAAAGAGTTGAGAAGAAGAATCTCTGATTTTTTTCTATATTTTTCACGATCATGAAGCGGAGATTCATCTATGGTACGGTGATACTTTTCTATGGGCTTTTTTTTCAAATGCCTGTTCAGGTAATACAAACTCAGATTCTTGATCAGATCTTCCTCAGAAAATGTCTTTTTCATGTGTGATTTTTTTATTTAATTAGAACACATGCAGCCATTGGCCCTCACCGTTAAAAGTTTTTGATAATCAAAATTTTACACTCTTAAAGATAAGTAAAAAAACTATTCAACACCTACTTTTAAAATTAATTTATCTATTAATTAATGTAAAGTTTATTTTCATAATCAATACCTTTGCTTCTTCTAACACAAATCAGTATTTATGGATTTCAGGAATTTTAAAATACCCTACCACATCAATCCCCAATATTCAAAAAGAACCGCTTATTTTTCAATGGAATTTGCCCTTGAGCAGGTATTAAAAATATATTCAGGAGGACTTGGTTTTCTGGCAGGATCTCATATGAGAAGCGCTTATAACCTAAAGCAGGATCTTATCGGAATCGGTATTCTTTGGAAATTCGGTTACTATGACCAGGCAAGAAATCATGATCAAACCCTGCAACCAGTATGGACGAGAAAAATGTACAGTTTTCTTGAAGATACAGGAATAAAATTTCAAATCGAAATCCACAGTGCACCTGTTTGGGTAAAGGTTTGGTACCTTGATCCTGAAATTTTCAATACAGCACCTATGTTTTTTCTTTCTACGGATGTTCCTGAAAACGATCATGTTTCCAAAACAATCTGTCACAAATTATATGATGCCAATGAATCCACAAAACTGGCTCAATATATTCTGCTAGGAAAAGGAGGAGCAAAATTACTGGATGAAATGAACATTGAAAGAGATGTTTATCATCTGAATGAAGCCCACGGACTTCCCGCAGCATTTTATCTGTTAAAAAAATATAATGGGGACCTGAATAAGGTTAAAGAGAAACTGGTTTTCACCACCCACACTCCTGAAGAGGCAGGAAATGAAAAGCATAATTTTAAACTATGCTATGACATGTCTTATTTCTCCGGATATAGTATGGATGAGGTAAAAAGCATTGAAGGTATTGAGGATGAACGTTTCAACCACTCTCTTTGTGCCCTTAAAATGGCAAGAATAGCCAATGGTGTTTCACAGCTTCACGGTGTAGTTTCCCGAGCGATGTGGAATAAATACCCCGGAATCTGCGAGATTACATCCATCACCAATGCACAGGAATTTAAATATTGGGCCGATAAACCTCTTTACAATGCAAAGGATGAAAACGATGATACTGTTTTTGACTATCGTAAAAAGCATTTGAAGAAAAAATTGTTCAGCATTGTAGCTGACCAAACCGGAAATTTATTCAACCCCAATGTTTTCACCATTGTCTGGGCCAGAAGATTCGCAGGTTACAAACGTGCAGATCTTCTCTTACATGACAAAGACAGATTCTACAGACTTCTGAACAATCCCAAATATCCGGTGCAAATTATTTGGGCTGGAAAACCTTACCCAATGGATTATTCTGCGATTTCTACTTTCAACCTCTTAGTCGAAGAAAGTAAAAATCACAAAAACATGGCTGTTCTTACAGGCTATGAGCTTTCTTTAAGTAAATCATTAAAGCAAGGTTCTGATCTATGGCTAAATAACCCAAGAGTTCCAAGGGAAGCTTCAGGAACTTCAGGAATGACTGCCGCGATGAATGGCTCCGTTAACTTATCCACAGATGATGGCTGGATTCCTGAGTTTGCAAAGCATGGAGAAAATTCATTTGTTGTACCAAAGGCAGATTATCTGAATATGAGCATTTATGAACAGGACAACTATGATTTGAACAAATTATATGAAATCCTTGAAAACGAAATTCTCCCATCCTATTATGACAATCCTGATCAGTGGAGAAAGATTCAGCAGAATGCTATGAACGATGTAAAAGAACAGTTCAATAGTGATAGAATGGCTGATGAATATTATAGAATACTTTATAATCAAGCTGAATAGCAAGAAAGTAAAGCAACGATACAAAAGCAATCACCTATATCTATTTTTTTAGTGTTTACAAATTAGATTATTTGCTTTTCAATAAAAAAATGCCTGCAAAATTTTGCGGGCATTTTTTTATTGAAATTATTTACTTTTTTTCTTTGGAGGCACTTTCAATCCCTCTTCTCTTGCTTCAGAAATACCGATAGCAATAGCTTGTTTTCTGCTTGTCACTTTCTTTCCGGAAGAAGATTTCAACTTTCCCTCCTTGAATTCGTGCATCACTTCTCCTACTTTGTCCTGAGCTTTATCTGAATATTTTGTCTTGCTCATGATATTTTTTTTAAGATTTTGGCAGGGATACCCCTAATTCATAAACTTTGGCATGTTTCAAATACTTTGAACGCTCTCTTGATGTTACCGATTCAAAATGGTCATTTTTGATCACAATGATTGGATCTTCTATATTCTCAATTTCAAAATTGGCAAAATATCTTTCATCGGGACTTGTTTTATCATTCTTTGCCTTAATTTTCTGCAGTTCTTCTGCATATTTTCTAAATCCGGGATCAGATGAGTGGATAAACTTGTATTCATCGCCTGCATACACATAGTAATGAAGTTTTTTTTCTATCAACCCAGCTTCATCCATAATCTCAGGGTTATCGTTACCGCCCTTAAACCCCACTTCCACCAATATTCCACCTTTCTTGTGAGCATATTCTGTGGCATCATCAAAACTGGAAAAACCTGTATAGACAATTTGGTCGTTCAATACATAGCGGTTCAGTTTCTGGTTGTATGCATTCGTTTCCATAATTATTATTTTTGATTTGATTTGTAATTATATACATTCAATTTTTCTGCCAAATTATCTTTTTTTTAAAATTTCACTATTCAATGAATTTTTTACTTAGCTTAGGGTTACTAATAAAAAAATATTTACCATGAAAAATTTCAAAAAAATTTCAAGAGTACAATTAAAGGAAGTAAATGGCGGAGTTTTACCGGGGATGAGAAGATGTGTAGATGGGGTAACCTGTAAGCTAAGAATCTGGTGGATTGGAGGAACAGAGGAAGTTCCGTGTAATTCTTCTTATCCAACCTGTGCTACCGAGGGATATTATCCACCGGAGACAGGAGATCCAGGGACAGTTCATGTAGCAAATTAGCATACAAGATCAGGACCTAGTGTTCTGATCTTTGTTTTATATTGCTATGTAAGTAAGAATTATTAAATTTGGAATCATTAAAATTAGAAATGAAAAAAATACTTTTAACTCTTACTATAGCTGCTGCATTTCATAATGTGTCTGCACAGGAAATTACTTTAGATAAAATATATTCAGGATATTATCGTGGCAAAGGCATTGCCGGGATTACTTCCATGAAAAGCGGTGAAAATTACCTGGTTATTGAACCAACAGGAATTGCAAAGTATTCTTATAAAACATCTCAAAAGGAGGGAAATATTGTAGACGGAAACTTTGAAAGCTATGAATTTTCTGATGATGAATCCAAGATCCTTTTGCTTAAAGAAAGTCATCCTATCTACAGACATTCTTTTCTGGGAAAATTTGAAGTGAAAGATTTAAAATCCGGAAAGGTAATGAGTCTAAATGATGGAAAACCTGTACAGGAGCCAAGATTCTCACCTGATGCAACAAAAATTGCTTTCATTTCAGATAATAATCTATTCTTTCAGGATCTGAATTCCGGAAAAATTACACAAATAAGTAATGACGGGAAGAAAAATGCAATCATCAATGGCTTGGCAGACTGGGTGTATGAAGAAGAGTTTGGGCATGCAAGACAGTATGAATGGACTAAAAATTCAGATGCCATTGTATTTGTAAAATCTGATGAAAGCCAGGTTCCTGAGATTTATATTCCTATCTACGGAAAAAATCTTTATCCGGGAGAAATGCGTTATAAATATCCTAAAGCAGGAGAAAAGAACTCAATAGTTTCTGCACAATTATACCGTCTAGATACTGGAAAAACGATGCAGTTGAATCTGGGTTCATTCAAAAATTATTACATTCCTAATGTTTTGCAAACCGCAAAGCCTGATGAGGTTGTTTTGATTACTTCCGAAAGAATTCAAAATGCTTCAGATATTTTAAAGGTAAATACTAAAACAGGGGGTGTTCAGAAATTATTTACTGAAACAGATGATAAATGGATTGATACAGACAGCCCAACAATGGAGTTCCTTGAGGATGATTCTTTCCTTTGGGCTTCCGAGAGAGACGGAAATCGTCATTTATATTGGTATGACAAGGATGGCAAACTAAAGAAACAGATTACTAAAGGAAACTGGGAGGTAACAGATTACTATGGATTCAATCCAAAATCCAAAGAAATTTATGTTCAGACTACAGAAAAAGGAAGCATCAATAAGGTTGTTTCTAAAGTAAATATCGAAAGTGGCAAGTCTCAGCTTATTTCTAATGCTGAGGGAAATAATTCTGCCAATTTCAGCAAAAACTATAATTATTTCATTGAAACATCTTCTACTGCGGCAAAACCATATACCTATGTTTTAAAAGATGGAAGTGGGAAAACAGTAAAGGAACTTCAAAATAACAATGATCAGCTTCAGAAATTAAAGTCTGATAATTTTGTTGAAAAGGAATTCATTACCATTCCTAATGCGGTAGGTGATCAAATGAATGCATGGGTAATGAAGCCTAAAAATTTTGATCCTAACAAAAAGTATCCATTATTTATGTTCCAGTATTCTGGTCCGGGGTCTCAACAGGTTGCTAACTCTTGGGACAATGGTAATGCCATGTGGTTCAATCACCTTGTACAAAAAGGGTATATTGTTGCTTGTGTAGATGGGCGTGGAACTGGTTATAAAGGAGCAAAATACAAGAAAGTTACGTATATGAACCTTGGAAAATATGAAATTGAAGACCAGATCACAGCAGCAAAATGGTTCGGAAACCAATCTTATATTGATAAAGGAAGAATCGGAATGTTCGGATGGAGCTTTGGTGGCTACATGACCAGTTTAGCAATGACAAAGGGTGCCGATGTTTTCAAAATGGGTATAGCAGTAGCTCCCGTAACCAACTGGAGATATTATGACTCAGTATACACGGAAAGATTCATGAGAACGCCTCAGGAAAACCCTGATGGATATGACAAAAACTCTCCTACTGAATACGCCAATTTATTGAAAGGAAAATTCCTCCTAATCCACGGAACTGCTGATGATAATGTACATTTCCAAAACTCTATGGAATTATCTGAAGCTTTGATTCAAAATAAAAAACAGTTTGATTTCATGGCTTATCCAGATAAAAACCACGGAATCTATGGTGGACAAACCAGGCCACAGCTGTATCAGAAAATGACAGATTTTATCCTGAGTAACTTATAATCATATCGCCGATTAAAATGATACATCCCTTTCAATTTTTTGAAAGGGATTTTTATTTATTTCATTAATCATTTACCTCTTTATTATTTATTTTATCAATTGAAATTAAAAACTTATTTTTGGGGGAATTGAAATTTGAATATATGAAGACTAAACATCCTAAAGGGCTGCCTTTTCTCTTTTTTACAGAAATGTGGGAGCGTTTCGGGTACTACCTGATTCTTGGAATCTTTGTTTTGTATGTGATAGAGCCTACCGGAATGAAAGGTGGTCTGGGATTACCTGACAAAACTGCTGACGATATTTTTGGAACTTATATTGCACTAACATACCTTACGCCATTTATTGGTGGTTTTCTGGCAGACAGAGTTTTAGGATATATTAAATCTATTTATCTTGGAGGTTTCTTAATGGCTGCCGGATATATAGGAATGGGTGTTTTCAAGGATTTACCTTTATTTTATGCTTCCCTTGCATTAATTATTATTGGAAACGGTTTCTTTAAGCCTACCATTTCTACTCTTTTAGGAAACCTTTATTCTGAAGAACCTTATAAAGCCAACAAAGATTCCGGATACAATATTTTCTATATGGGAATCAACATTGGGGCATTTATCTGTAACATTATTGCTGCATTTATGCGTAATAAATTCGGTTGGGGTGAAGCTTTCATTACTGCCGGAGTTGGAATGCTGATTGGTATGGTTATTTTTACGATCGGAAGAAAACACTATATCCATGCAGCACAAATGAAGCCTGTACAGGAAGGAGACACAAAACTTTCTGAAATTATGCTTAAAGTATTTGTTCCTGCTATCGTAGCTGGAGGAATTGGTTGGTTTATACCTAATAACATCTTTGGAAGCGACAGTACAGATGCCTTTATTTTTGCATGTATTCCTGTTATTTATTTTTATGCTTCACTTTACTTTAAAGCTAAGCCTGATGAAAAAGCATCTATTGGTGCATTACTTTCTGTATTCCTGATCAGTATGTTCTTCTGGGCAGTCTTCAAGCAGAATGGTACTGCATTAACAAGATGGGCTAATTATTATACAGACAGAAGTGTTCCTGCTTCTCTTGAAAAACCCTTGGAAGGTATTTATATGGTGGAGGGTAAGAGCTACGAAGACAAAGAAACTCCAGTTTATGATAATCAGTTCCGATCTCAAAAGGATGACAACGGAGATACCAAAAAAGAAACCGGAAAAGATGTTTACTTTAAAAACATTTCTCCTGAGCAGCGTGCTGTTCTAGAGAAAAATCCTGAAAATAAGGTATATCTATACAATACCGAATTATTCCAATCCATTAATCCATTCTGGGTAATTGCACTCACTCCTGTTATAGTTGGATTCTGGGCGCTGTTAAGAAGAAAAGGAAAAGAACCTTTAACGCCAACCAAGATTGTTTTAGGACTCTTCATTTCAGGATTATCATGTCTTGTCATGGTTTTAGCAGTAATGGCCGGAGAAAACGGGTCAATAAAAGTCTCTCCTTTATGGCTGGTAGCCAGTTACGGAGTCATTACAATTGGGGAATTATGTCTTTCTCCAATGGGACTTTCCTTCGTTTCTAAGCTTTCTCCTGCTAGAATTACAGCCTTAATGATGGGTGGATTTTTCCTTGCGAATTCTGTGGGTAATAAACTTTCGGGAATTCTGGCGAGTACTTGGTATAGCTACGAAAACAAAACGAATTATTTCCTTGTCAATTTCGCTTTGTTAATATTTGCTACATTATTAGGCCTTTCAATGTTAAAAAGATTGAATAAAATTATGAAAGAAAAAGGACACTAATCCTTACTATTATAACGAATAACAAGCTGCGGAATGGTTCCGCAGCTTTTTTATTTAAAAATAAAATTAAAACCTTGCCAAAAACCCAAAATAAACTATATTTGTCAGTCTTAACAAAAATTAACAATAGAAATGGATAATATTGAAGCATTGAGTCCGAAACCGGATGAATTTGTAGAGAATAAGAGCTCCAGACATCCGAAAGGGTTATGGGTTCTGTTCGGCACGGAAATGTGGGAGCGTTTCAACTTTTATGGAATGAGAGCACTTTTGACGCTCTTTATGGTAAATTCCTTATTGATAAAAGAAGCTGATGCGGCGATCATCTATGGTGGATTTCTAGCGTTATGTTATTTAACACCTCTTTTGGGAGGATTTATTGCTGATAAATATATTGGAAACAGATTTGCGATCATCGTTGGAGGATCTTTAATGGCGATTGGTCAGTTTTTATTATTTATTAGTGCCTCTACTTTCTCCGCAGACATTGGAAGTGCTAAACTTATTATGTGGCTGGCTTTATTCGTTATTATTTTTGGTAATGGATTCTTTAAGCCAAATATTTCCTCAATGGTAGGAAGTCTTTATCCAAAACAGGAGAAATCTAAACTGGATTCTGCTTTCACTATTTTCTATATGGGGATTAATATTGGAGCATTTTTAGGTCAATTTATCTGTCCATATGTAGGAGATGTAAAAGATGCTACAACCGGAGTAAGAGATATTTTCGCGTTCAAATGGGGTTTCTTAGCGGCTTCAATTGCAATGGTAATTGGAACTGTAACATTCTTTATCCTTAAAAACAAATATGTAGTAACACCGGAAGGAAGACCTATTGGTGGACTTCCAAAAAATAACTCAACTGCAGATTTTGAAGAGGGAGAATCTCAAACAGCAAAATTCTCAGGTGGTTTCTTGGCAGCTACAGTAGGTATATTTGTTGTTCTTTTCTTTGTATTCAGATACTTATTGGTAGGAGAACTTGGATTTAACTCAGTGGAAATGGGACAAATGATTAAAGGAATCATCTATCCATTCATCTACGCAGCAGGTATTTCCCTAGCATTCCTGATTATGTCTTCTGCAGAAAATAAAATTGAAAGACAAAGAATCTGGGTAATCTATATCGTTTCGTTCTTCATTATCTTTTTCTGGGCGGCTTTCGAACAGGCAGGATCTTCATTAACATTCATTGCAGATAACCAGACAGACAGAAACATTTTCGGATGGAATATGCCACCTTCAATGGTTCAGATCTTCAATGGTATTTTCGTAGTTTTACTAGCTTTTCCTTTCAGTTTAATGTGGGATAAATTAAGAGCGAACGGAAAAGAACCTGTATCTCCTCTTAAACAAGCTATTGGTCTTGCTGTAATTGCTCTTTCTTATTTCATCATTGCACACAATGTAAAAGATCTTGGAAGTTCAGGTTTATTAGCAATCAAATGGCTAATGCTTTTATACTTCATCCAAACTTGTGGTGAGCTTTGTTTATCTCCAATCGGATTATCATTGGTGGGTAAATTAGCTCCAAAAAGATTCGCTTCATTATTATATGGTGTTTTCTTTATCTCTAATGCTGCAGGATATGCCTTGGCAGGTTCATTAGGAGCACTTATCCCTGCAACAGGTGATAAATTTAAAAAAGCACAGGAAATTGGAGTAAACCTACAGGATGTTTTGGATAAAAAAGTAACTTTAACTACTGAACAGGTTGCTGCATTTGAAAAAGCTCAGCTACCATTACATAACCCTACTTTTGTAGGATTTGAAATTCACAACTTATTTGAATTCTTCATGGTATTCGTTGTACTTTGTGGTATTGCGTCTGTAATCTTAGGCTTACTTTCACCTATCTTAAAGAAAATGATGCACGGTGTAAACTAATTGCATTAACAAAATATGAATAAAACCTCTGCTAAGTCAGAGGTTTTTTTTATTTTCGTATGATGAAAATTCCCGAAGATTCTTTATTCCAATCCGTAAAGGAAATTATTAGGCAATCGCGTGAAAAAATTTTTAAGATGGCGGATGGCTCATTATTGATTGCTTTCAACTCAGGATAATATAAAGTGCAGACAAAGACAGAGCTCGGTTATATTCTGGAAAAGATAAGCACTCTGTCCTCTAAAAATATTCACCAGCAAATATCTGCTGTACCTCCAAAAAAAATAAGAATTAAAAATAAATCATCGATCAGGACAGAATTCGTTTTGAACTGGATCAGGATAATAAAAACCCTTAATTAAAACAATCATATATCATTATGAGCTTAACTTTAGATGAAATACAAAATTTCAAAGGAAAATACCCTAGACAAATCTGGAGTCTTTTTTTCTCTGAAATGTGGGAACGTTTCTGTTTCTACGGAATGCGCGGTATGCTGGTATTCTTCATGATCTCCCAGCTAAACTTCCATGAAAAAGAAGCTAACCTTCAATATGGAGCCACGCAGGCCTTCGTATATGCCTTTACCTTTATAGGTGGACTTTTTGCAGATAAAATTCTAGGTTTCAGAAAATCCCTTTTCTGGGGTGGACTTCTGATGATTGTCGGAAGCTTAATTCTGGCTACAGATCCACACAAATACTTTTTTCTGGGGATTGCATTTACCGTAGTGGGAACAGGTTTCTTCAAACCGAATATTTCATCCATGGTAGGCCAGCTTTACAAGCCAAATGATTCAAGAGCAGATGCCGGATTTTCACTTTTTTATGCAGGAATTAATCTTGGTGCGCTATTAGGAGGATATCTTTGTATTGCGATTGGTAAAGGTGAATTTTTAAGTAATATCATCGCTGAAGAAATGAGATGGCATATTGCATTCGGATTAGCTTCAATCGTAATGGTCATCAGTTTGATCAATTTTGTCTTTACTCAAAGAACATTAGGTACAATTGGACTTCAGCCGGGACATCCTTTAGCAGAAACAAAATCAGCACCCATTCCAAAATGGAAAGAATACGGAGTATATGTTTTATCTCTGGTTTTTGTTCCAATTATCATGACCATGGTAGCTAAAACAGAATATACCGATTATTTTATGTGGACTATTGGACCATTAACATTAATCTATTTATTCTATGAAATGTCTAAGGTAACAGCTGCAGAGCGTAAGAAACTTTGGGCAGCCTTAGTTTTCATTATTTTCTCAATTATATTCTGGGGAATTTATGAGCAAAGTGGAGGTTCTTTAAGCATTTTTGCAGCAAAAAACCTAAACAAAGACCTTTTTGGATTAGATCCCAACGGGGTTAATAATTCAGGAGGTGCATTTTTCATCATTTTCCTTGCTCCATTAATCGGACTTCTTTGGATTTGGTTGAATAAAAGAAAAATTGAACCGAATACCATCATTAAATTCGGATTAGGATTTATTTTCCTGGGATTAGGATATTATGTTTTATTCGCAACCCGTTTATTTGCAGATCTTCAAGGAATCACTTCATTGAATTTCTTCACATTGGCATTATTAATTATCACCCTTGGAGAACTTTGCCTCTCTCCTATTGGATTATCCATTATGACCAAGCTATCCACAAAAAATCTTCAGGGAATGATGATGGGGATGTGGTTCCTGGCATCAGCTTATGGACAATACGTTGCTGGTATTATTGGAGCAAGTCTTGCAACAGCAAAAAAGGGGTCTACCAATTATGATGAACTTATCACTTATACTGATGGATATAAACAATTGGGATTGTACGCTGTAATTGCCGGAGTGGTATTAATTTTGATATCACCGTATGTGAAAAAATTAATGCAGGAGGTAAAATAAAGAATAAGTAATTATGCTTATTTTTATATAAATATCAAATTATGAAAAAAATTTTAAGCATAGTTCTCTTACTCCTATTAAACTTTAGTTTTGCACAGGTGAAATGGATGACCATTGAAGAAGCACTGAAGGCTCAAAAAGAAAATCCCAAGAAAATTCTTATTGATTTTTATGCAGACTGGTGCGGCCCATGTAAAATCATGGACAAAAAAACATATGGACATCCTGTTATTGCCCAAATTTTAAATGAGAATTATTATCCTGTAAAATTCAATGCTGAAGAAAAAAATACAGTTGAAATTTTTGGAAGAACATTTTCCAATCCTAATACAGAACATAAAAAAGGAAGAAACTCCCTGCATGAGTTTACCCAGTATATGAATGTAGGAGCAGTCCCAAGTACTGTATTCCTGGATGAACATGGTGATCCTATCACTATTCTTCAAGGGGAATTATCTGCCAAGGAACTGGAACCTTATCTGGAACTGATCTCAAAGGATCTCTTTAAAAAGATTCGTACCAGAGAACAATGGGAAGATTATCAGAAAAAATTCAAATCTAAAATTAAAGATTAACAGACAATCCAATTTCGGATTAATACCTATAAACAAACTTAAGACTTTCAATTTTTTTTGGAAGTCTTTTTTATTTTACCGAAATTCGAGACTTTATTTTTCTCATTCTAAATTCGACTCTCAAAATTCGAGTTTCAAAATAAAAAATGACTTTAGATACTTCCATAGAATACGTAAAAGGGATAGGTCCGGAAAGAGCCAAACTCATCAAAAGTGTGTTAGGATTATCCACTGTAGAAGATATGCTCAACTTCTATCCTATCCGTTATCTGGATAAAAGTAAAGTCTATAAAGTTTCCCAGCTTCAGGAAGAAACGAGTCAGGAAATCCAATTGAAGGGAAGAATTACCCAGGTTCAGGAAATTCAAACAGGAAAGACCAAAAGATTATCTGCCAAATTCAATGATGATACGGGCAGTATGGATCTTGTTTGGTTCCAGTATTCAAAATGGTTGAAAGAGCAGCTTCCCATTAACCGCGATGTTTATATTTTTGGAAAGATCAATGTTTTCAATCGACAGTTTTCTATGCCACATCCTGAAATAGAGGCTGAGGAAAACAAAGAAGGGGATCTACGTTTAAAGCCCATTTATCCAAGTTCTGAAAAACTTACGAAAAGAGGGTTAGGCCAAAGATTTTTTCAAAATGCATTGAGAAATATTTGTAAGGAAATTCCTAATCTGATTGAAGAAAATTTCCCTGAATACTTAATGAAAACATTCAAGTTTATGTCGAGGCAACATGCTGTTCTCAATGTACATTTCCCTAAAGACATGGAGCATTTTGATAAGGCAGATTTCAGGCTGAAATTTGAAGAATCATTCTTTTTCCAACTAGGATATGGCTTAAAAAAGCTTCATCATAAAACTCAGTCATTCGGCAATCCCTTTCCCGTTATAGGAGATCATTTTAATGATTTTTATGAACATCATCTTCCTTTTGAACTGACTAATGCACAAAAGAGGGTTTTAAAGGAAATCCGAATGGATATGAAAAGGCCGATTCAAATGAACAGGCTTCTACAGGGAGATGTAGGCTCCGGAAAAACAATGGTGGCATTATTGACAATGCTTATTGCCATGGATAATGGTTTTCAGAGCTGTATGATGGCACCTACAGAAATTCTTGCCCAGCAGCACTACAATGGAATTAAAGATTTACTGGAGAAAACAGGAATCAATATTAGGCTTTTGACGGGCTCTACTAAGGCTGCAGAGAGAAGAATTATTCATGAGGAACTTGAAAATGGTACACTTTCCATTCTTGTAGGAACTCATGCTGTTTTAGAGGATAAGGTAAAGTTTAAGAATCTTGGGCTGGCTATTATAGATGAGCAGCACAGGTTTGGGGTAGTACAAAGGGCAAAACTTTGGGCCAAGAATAAGATTCCACCGCATATTCTGGTAATGACTGCCACTCCTATTCCAAGGACATTGGCCATGAGTTTTTATTCTGATCTTGATGTTTCTGTAATTGATGAGATGCCGGTAGGAAGAAAGCCTATTATCACGGCTCACAGACGTGAAAAAGACAGACTTTATGTTTATAACTTCTGTAGGGATGAAATAAAGAAAGGAAGACAGATTTACTTTGTATATCCGCTGATTGAAGAATCTGAAACACTGGATTACAAAAATCTAATGGAAGGCCTTGAACATGTCATGGACTTTTTCTCAGATTACAATGTTACCATGCTCCATGGAAAAATGAAACCGGATGAAAAGGATGCTGCCATGGCTTATTTCGCCTCAGGAAAAGCAGAAATTATGGTAGCTACCACTGTTATTGAAGTAGGTGTAAATGTTCCCAATGCTTCTGTCATGGTGATTGAAAGTTCTGAAAGGTTTGGTCTTTCACAGCTTCATCAGCTTAGAGGCCGTGTGGGAAGAGGTGCAGAACAGAGTTATTGTATTTTGATGACCTCAGATAAATTATCCAAGGAAAGCAGAACCCGCATCAAAACTATGACAGAGACGAATGATGGTTTTAAAATTTCTGAGGTGGATATGCAACTTCGCGGCCCGGGAGATATCCTGGGAACACAGCAAAGTGGTGTTGTAGATTTCAAGAGGTTAGATCTTGTGAAAGATTCTGCCATCATTAAGACAACAAAAAATACTGTAGATAAAATTCTGGAAGCAGATCCTATGTTGGCTAGACCAGACAACCTGATTATCAAGAATTATTACATCAGGTACTACAAAGGAAAAAATAAATGGAGTAAGATTTCATAAAAAAACCGCAGAAAATATTTTCCTGCGGTCCCCTTATAAAACTGTTATTTAGAAGAAATTACTTTTGACTTGCTTAAAAAATTTATTTTAATAGTTTGGCCTTAATATTTTGTGATGTGGTGTGTGGTGTGAAAATATCTATATATTATTTGAATAAGATAAAGATTAAGCCAGAACTATTAAAATAAATTATAAAAAACAAAATGAATTATTTTTCCAACTTGCTTATTATAAAAACTAACTGTGTTTAGGTGGAGATGAGGGAATGAAACGAATAAAAATATCTCCAACTACTTCAAGTTTTCATGATTGTACCGTTTTGTTTAAAGATCTTCTATGCTTTAAAATTGGAAATTAATATAATTCATTTTGTTAACTAACATCGTGATTTATATATTTTCTGTAGAAACAATTACTCTTCATTCATCTGTATCTTGAGGTATATAGTCAAATTTGTGTCACTGAATTTATATTTACAAATGTCCGGATATTAACTGAATTTTATTTTATATTATTTCAATTATTAATTATAAAATTCTCACTTATTTGTGAATAGTATGCAATAAATACCATTCCATTTCTTTAAAGTGAAGATGCCGAAACTATTTATTGATCATACTTTAAGAATAAAATTTTCTTTATTCAACCCTGAAGTATGATACTGCCAATTGATCGTAATAACATCTGTAAGCACCTTTTTCAGACTTTCAAAATCGGACGGTTTCTTCATACAAATATTAGTTCCTTTTACGAAAATATCTTCTATTTCATTTTCACTAATTTGATCATAATAAACTGTTGTCACCATATTACTGAATTTCTCCTGCTTCTTTATTTCATCCATACATTCCAGACTATTCTTTTCGGGAATATTGTATTTCATAAAAACTATTTCAGGGACAACCGCATCATTGTTATTGAGATACTCCATCAAGTCTTTTCCATTACAAAAACATTGAGTTTTTATTGAGATTTTAAGCTCTTTAAATATGTTTTTAAAAAAAATTAAGGTGTTTTCATCGTTATCTGTTACTATTACGTTCAGAAATTCTTTATTCATACTGCATTTTAGGGTTTGTTTCCACACTTTGGGCTCTTCTTCTTTTTCCTATAATTTTTTGAAACTGAGAGGGTGTAATTCCTGTTGTATTTTTAAACTGTGTACTTAGATGGGCTACACTGGAGTAGTTCAGTTTATGGGCTATTTCCGTAAGGCTTTGCTTATTTCTTATAATCAATGCCTTGGCATGTTCTATTTTCTGGAGGATGATAAAGTTTTCTATGGAAGTATAAGCAACCTCTGAAAATAGGTTAGAAAGGTATCCATAGCTGTGATTCAGTTTTTCAGAAATATAAATGGATGCCTTTACAGGAATAATCTCTTCAGAAAAGACAAGCTCTACAATTACATCTTTTATTTTCTGTACTAAAGCCGTTTTTTGGCTTTCAATGATCTCAATACCATAATCTTCAAGGTTTTTCTTAAAAAGACTATGTTGTTCCTGCGTAAAGGGTTCATAGAACTCTACCTCACCGAAATTCAGCAAACGGTATTTCAACCCATGCTCTTTCAGTTTTTCGTCCAACACCTTCTTACAGAGGGCATTGAAATCAAATTTAACGTACATTTTCATCCTAGTATTAGTAAGCCTATTTTTTTAGTAAATATAATAATTTATTTCAAGTAAAAGTGAAATAGCGCCATATTTTTTTAACTTTACCCCTACAACAAAAAACTCCTGTATTCTTTAATACAGGAATTTAAACACTAAGGATGAAAAAAATATACTGATAAAAAGCTAAATAAGCTCAAAACCAAGCATATGAATGTATTGTTATAAGTGATTTGGTTCTGAGACAAAGATGAATCAAAAAAAGAAATCACTTGTTATAGAATTACAGGATAAAGTTACAGAATTTTAAGTCAATTAATCGTGAATTAGAAATTCCATTAAGAAATCATCCATCACAAACCCATTCCCAATATCAAATACTCCCTCGTCATAAACCCTGTATCCTTGGGATTCGTAGAATTTTTTAGCTGCATTATGTTTATTCACATTCAGGATAATTCTTTCGTTTCCGTTTTCAGAAACTTTTTCATTTAAAAACTGAAGTGCTAATTTTCCTAATCCTTTTCCTTTGCTTTCCGGAATCAAGTAAATGCGATGTAGTTTTGTCGTTTTGTCTTCATAATTGTGTTCGTATCCAATAAATCCTTCATAGGAATCATTATCCTCATCCAAAATCAGGTAATAGTGATAATTGGGATTTTGGAGCTGGCTTTCAAGTTCAGTATTAGAATACATTTCGGAAAGCATATACTCCATTTGGTCATCAGAAAGGATGTCTGCATAGGCGTTCTTCCAGCTTCTGCGTGCAAGATCCTGAATTAAGGTGACGTTGTCTTCGGTTGCTTTTGTTAATTTCATATTTTTCCTATTATGATTAAAAAAAGTGAAAAGCCGAAGCCTTTCACTTAATTATATTTTGTTAATTGTAAATCATCAATTTTATCACATAAGTGAATTTCAAATTGACATTAAAATCAGTTATTAACGATTTCATCAATTAAATCTTTGACATTTCAGCTTTAATTTTAGCATATAGCCCCTCTGATGCAGGAACCAACGGAAGTCTCAGATAGTTCTTAATAATTCCCTTTTCAGCCAACACTACTTTGATACCACAAGGATTTCCTTCTGCAAAAATAAGACGTGTGATCTCAACCAATTTGTTGTGAATCTCATAGGCTTCTTTTACCTTTCCGTCAAATGCCAATTGTACCATGGTAGAAAATTCTTTTGGATACCCTTGCCCGATCACAGAAATTACCCCATTTCCACCTGCCAAAGTAACAGGAAGTGTATATTCATCATCTCCTGAAACCAATGAGAACCCTTCAGGCTTCTTTCTAAGGATATCAAAATATTGTAAGATATTTGGTGCTGCCTCCTTAATCATAAAAAGATTCGGGAATTCTTTTGCAAGACGAATGGTAGTATCCGCATCAACATTCTGTCCCGTTCTCGACGGAACATTGTATATAATAATATTTTTTCCTGTAGAAGCCAGCGCTTTATAGTGTTGGTAAAGACCCTCCTGATTAGGTTTATTATAATATGGAGATACAGAAAGTACAGCATCAAATGCAGAAAGATCTGCTTCTTCTATCTGTTTCTTGACCTCAAGAGTATTGTTTCCGCCTATTCCCAATACAAGAGGAAGACGTTTATTATTCACCTTAATGATATGCTCAATTACCTGTTTCTTCTCATCATCAGAAAGCGTTGCGGCCTCAGCCGTTGTTCCTAATACTACCAAATAATTGGTTCCGTTTTCAATATTGTATTCAACAAGTTTTGTTAAACTATCGAAGTCAACGGATAAATCTTCATTAAAGGGTGTTACCAATGCAACACCTACTCCTTTTAAAATGCTCATCTGTTCGAATTATTTTCGTCAAATTTAATCATTTACACTAAGAATTTATAATAAATAATAATGTTTTATTATACATATAGTTATATTTGCATATACTAAAAGATATTATGAAAAATAAATTCTTGTTACTAGGAATTGCTCTGGCAACGCTTACTGCATGCAAAACGGCGTCTACATCGCAGCTTGCGAATGTAAAGCCCCAGAAAAATATTTCTATTAATAATGAGCTAAAAAATGATGAGGAGTTTGTAAAGTTTATTGAACCCTATAAGCAAAAACTGGATAAAGAAATGAACCAAAAGATTTCTCATACCAGTGTAGATCTTACAAAACAGGGAGATAACAGCAATCTGGGGAATCTTTTAGCTGATTATACTTTGGAAGGAGGAGATCAATGGACAAAGGCTAATCTTAAGCAAAATGTAGATGCAGCCTTAATCAATATCGGAGGAATTCGTACTACTATTGGAAAAGGGGACATTATGCTGAAAAATGTTTTTGAAGTAATGCCTTTTGAAAATGAATTGATTATTGTGAAAATGAAAGGTGCTGATTTACCCGGACTTTTTGAATATTATGCAAAAACACAGGTAAACAACCCTGTTTCTCACTTATATATTGAAACAAAAAACGGACAATTAACCCAATCTTTAGTTAACGGAAAAACAATAGATCCGAACAAAGACTACTATATTGCGACTTCAGACTATCTTGCTTTGGGAGGTGATAATATGAAGTTCTTTGGGAAAGGAGAAGCAATCCCAACGGGAGTGAAACTTAGAGATCTATATATTGAATATTTCAAGAAAAATCCTGAAATAGTTCCTGCTACAGATGTTCGTTTAAATTTTATTGGTAAAAAGTAATGGATAGAAAAAGTTTTTTAAAAGCAATAGGTGGTGGATCTTTAGCAATGGCTTTGGCTCCCAATATGATGATGGCGGAAGAATTAAACATTCTTGACTTAAAGTCCACCAATAAACTGACCATTCTTCATACTAATGACCAGCATAGCAGAATAGAACCTTTTGATGCAAGTTATACAAAGAATCCCAATCAGGGAGGTTTTGCAAGAAGGGCAAGCTTAATTCAGCAAATCAGAAATCAGGAAAGTAATGTTTTACTTCTTGATTCGGGAGATATTTTCCAGGGAACTCCTTATTTTAATTTCTTTGGTGGAGAACTGGAATTCAAATTAATGTCCATGATGAAGTATGATGCTTCCACCATGGGAAATCATGACTTTGATAATGGGCTTGAGGGATTTTTAAAGGTTCTTCCTAATGCACAATTTCCTTTTATCTGCTCCAATTATGATTTTAAAAATACCATTTTGGACGGGAAAACCTCACCCTATAAGATTTTTAATAAGAATGGAATAAAAGTAGGAATCTTCGGTGTTGGAATTCAACTGGATGGCCTTGTGGGTAAGAAACAATATGGCGAAACGGTTTATTCTAATCCAATTGATGTAGCACAGCATTATTCAAACTTTTTGAAAAATGAACAGAAATGCGATCTTGTCATTTGTCTTTCACACATTGGGTATGATTATAAGGATGAACCTAGTAAGATAAGTGATAAAATTTTAGCAGCTAGTACAGAAAATATTGATATTATCTTAGGTGGCCACACACATACATTTCTACCGGAACCTCAAACGTTTACCAACAGACAGGGCAAAAATGTACTTGTTAATCAGGTGGGCTGGGCAGGTCTTCTTTTGGGTAGAATTGATTTTTATTTTGATACAAACAAAAACGTAAAGCATATCTCCTGGAATAATCAGGCAATTGACAGCAGCATAATAGCATAATATGAAAAAACTCTCTTTAATTTCTCTTGGTATTTTAGCATCCCTGCAGTTTACAAAAGCTCAGGTCATTTCATCAAAAAAATGGGCAGATCTCTTTTCCTATAATAATGTCTTAGCCATGAAGGAAGACAATGGAAAAATAATAGCTGCAACAGAAAACGGGATCTTCTATTATACAATATCAACAGGAGAAATTACGAAGTTATCTAAGGTTAATGGTCTGCATAATGTAGGAATCACTGCATTTGATTATGATCCCAAAAGTAAGATAGGAGTGATTGGTTATGAAAACGGCTCTATGGATGTCATTACTCCTAATGAAATCAAATATATCGTTGATATTCCTATTGCTGCAGGCTATAATGGGAACAAAAAAATCAACCATATCTCTATCACAGGAGATCAGGCTGTTATTTCAGTAGGTTATGGTGTTTCTATATTCAATATAAAAAAGAAAGAATTTGGTGACTCATCATTTTTCTTAACTGCAGGGGTTTATGAAGCAAGTAACGAAGCTACCATTTTCGGAAACAAGGTATATTCTGTAACAAACACAGGTTTAAAAAGCCACGAACTGAATACCACGTTCCCTGTATTTTCTACCTGGACCACAGAAATTCCCGGAGCATTTAGACATATTGATTCTGAATCTGAATTAGTATTTTCATCGGCTACCGCAGCTTTTATCTATAATAATGGTACTCCCATGCAGCTTCCTACCAGCTTTGGAAACATCAATGATGTGGTAGTAAACTCTAACAGTATTGTAGTTACTGATAGCAGGGTATATACTTTTGGAATCAATGGAACCTACTCTAACGCCATAGATTTTGGCGAAAAGTGTAATACATCTATTATTGCCAACGGAAAAATATTTGGTGGAACAACGTTCTCCGGAATAAAAGACGAAGGTAATACAACCTATAAACCATCAGGCCCTAATTTCAATTTTGCACATAAGATAAATCTTTACGACAATAATCAACTTCTTGTATCCAGCGGAGCAAGAGCTGACAGATATAATTTCCCAGTAGAAATTCCTCAAAAACCAGGATTCTACTATTTCAATGGTACAGAATGGCTTTACTCATCATACTTTAATAAATTAGGAAATATAAATGTACTAGATGCTGTAATAAGTCCTTTTGATAATAATGAGATATTTTTCACAAATTATACCATGTTTGGTCAGGGAGTTTATAAAATGAAATATAATGCAGGGAATAAGGACTTTGACTTTGTAAAATACTATAACCTACAGGCTACTCCATATTACAGACGTGCTGTGGGTATTACAACTGACTCTAAAAGCAATATTTTTGTATCTATTGCCTATGGTGAAAATGGCGCGCCAATTCTAGCTATGTATGACAAAGCTAAAGATGATTTTATCACTAAGGAACTTTCTTTTAAAACCCTGGGAATACAGAAACCAATCGTTTATGAAAATATGTTATGGATCCCTCTATCAAGAGCTAATGCCTTTTGGGTATGCGATTATAAGGATGCCCTTAATATTTCCGACGACAATGACTATATCTTAAAAGAATCAAACGGGTTTGCCGGAAACTCCAACGGAACTGTATCTGTAGCTATTGATAAATCCGGTGATGCATGGATTGGTACAGACAGTGGCTTAAGGATATTATCTAATGCAGCCTCAGAAATAAAAACTCCGGCCCCTCAGGTTAATCCTATAATAATAGAGCAAAATGGACTTGGAGAAGAACTTTTCAGAGATTCTCACATTTTACAGGTTGAAGTAGATGGCGGAGATTACAAATGGGTTTCCGTAGAAGGAGGTGGTGTTTATTATCTATCTTCTGATGGTCAAAAAACAATAAAACACTTTACGAGAGAAAACTCTCCCCTACCAACCAATAGTGTTACAGATATAAAAGTAGATAAGAAGACTGGTAAAGTATATTTTGTGACCTATCAAGGTATTGTAACCTATCAAAGTGATGTTTCTGATGTAAATGCTAATTTCGGGGATGTTGTAGTTTACCCTAACCCTGTTGTTTACTCTAACTTCAAAGGAAAAGTTACCATTAAAGGCCTAGCAGAAAAAACAAACATAAGAATCACTGACGCTGCAGGAAATGTAGTACACTCAGCTGTCGCTCGAGGAGGATATTATGAATGGGATCTTAATAATCAGAAAGGAACCAGAGTTGCATCAGGAATTTACTTTGTACTGATGACCAATGAGGATGGCTCTGATAAAGCTACAGCCAAAATAGGAGTAGTTAATTAATGAATTCACAAAACGGTTTTTTACTATCATTCATCAAATATGGAGAAAATGATGCTGTACTGCATTGTTTTACAGAAGAGGATGGTTTTCAGACCTATTTCCTGAAAGGAATATATTCCAAAAGAAATAAAAAGAAAGCCCTCCTACAGCCATTAAATAAACTTACCTTTTCTATTAATCCTGTAAGAGGAAATGGAATACAGTCTATTTCAAAATTTGAGCTGGTAAAAAACTGTGATGTTGATGCAGATATAAGAGCAAATACCGTTATATTCTTTATTTCAGATTTTCTGAACCAAATCCTTAGACTTGAAAATAAAAATCCAAATATCTTCCTTAGCATAGAAAAATTCATAGAAGAGCTGGAAAATAAAAACTACCAGTCGCATTTGCTTTTTTTAATGGTGATATTAAAGATTCAGGGTGTTGCGCCTTTAATGAATGAAGGTAATTTTTTAGATCCGGAAACCGGAACTTTTTCCACTACTCCGACTCACCAATTGTTTGGTGAAGAGATTTCAGCGATCTGGAAAAATGTGCTTTGTACTGAGAACCTTTACGCAACAAAAATTCATTCTTCCTTAAGAAAAGATTTTCTGGATAGTCTTTTGGTATATTACCATTACCATATCTCTGACTTTAAAAACCCAACGTCATTAGAAGTTATACAGCAGATATTTGAATAGTTTAAAAGAGAATTCTAACCTGATTATTTTTTTATTAAACTTTTTTATGCATCAGATATTGACGTCCGCTTCTTCCAATTCTGGTTTTTCCATCATAAATATACCCTGCCTTAAGATAAATATGATAAGCCAATTCATTTTTCTGGTTGACGGCCAAGACAATCTCACTACAATCCTTAAAATGTGTTCTCACAAAATCATCCACCTGCATCATAGCCTCCTTGCCTACTCCTTTCCCCTGCATTTCAGGATTCACAGATAAAGACCTTATCAAAACGGCGCTTGTATTATCCGTTAGCTCAAATTTATCTTTTCCAAAATCAAGAACAAAAAAACCTACAGGAATTCCATCTTCCAGAATTGTAATAGGGAATGCATCATTATCATCCCTTTTTTCGATATTTTGCAAAGCCTGTTCTGCCGTTGCAGTAAAGCGTAACTGATTCTCATCCAAGCCATAGTTAACCTTTGAGAAGTCTTCTTGCTTAAAGAATTCTAACCTGATCATAATTAGTGATGATAGATATCTTCATACATTACTCCGGCGCGTATTTCCACCGGAAGTTTATTCTCCTCGGGAACAATGGGACAGTTGTAATCATAGGCATTATAAGCGCAAAACGGTTGATAGGATTGATTAAAATCTAAAAGAATAGTATTTCCTTTCGGAATTTTAAGATCCATGTATTTTCCACCACCATAGGTTTCCTTTTCATTGGTAGCATCTCTAAATGGAAGGAAAAGATAATCTTTATATTTTTCCTGTTTAATCAGGTCCAGACTTTGATATAAAGTTAGAGTATAAGGCTTCCCATCCAATTCAAAGATTGCTTTTCCATACTCCTTGTAGGATTTTGTTTTACCTGAAGAAGTAGGCAACTCAAAAGGCTTGGCTCTTTTTGTTTTAACAAATTTTGCAGTCACCCTGTATTTCATATCAAATGGAAAGAAAGGGTGTCCTTTAAAGTTTGTAAAATTATCCCCACGTAAAGGCGTGGTTTTAGGATCCAGATATTCAGTATCAAGATCTTTCTGAAATTTCTTAACATCCATTACTTCCTGCGAGACCATTTTTTGAGAAAAAGCCAATAAAGGTAGAAGTAAGAAGATCAATATATATTTTTTCATGAACTTTAAAATTATAAGTAAAACTATGAATTTTTGAGGGGATCAAAAGTTAAAATTGTAATAAAAAAGCATAATCTGTTTTAAATAAAATATATTCCCTTTAATCTAGCATAATTTTTGAGAACCAAAGCCCATGAACAGAAAGGAATTCATTAAGACAAGTGTACTGGCTATTTCCGGTTTTTATTTTCTTCAATCCAATCTTTTTCAAGCTGCGGAACGAAGAACAAATACCATAAAAGAAATTGTGGAAGCCCCTATCATTATCATTGGAAGTGGCTATGGAGGTGCAGTTTCTGCCTTACGACTTTGTGAGGCCGGAAAAAAAGTTGTTCTATTGGAAATGGGCCTTAACTGGGAGAAAGCAGGAATTCCGTTTTCCAATCTTTTAAAACCCGGAAAAAGTTCAGCATGGCTGAAAAAGAAAACCATTGCTCCTTTCATGAATATCTTTTCTTTAACTCCCTTTACCGGAACACTTGACCGATTGGACTTCGATAATATCAATATCTGGGTTGGAAGAGGCGTTGGTGGAGGCTCATTGGTAAACGGAGGTATGGCCGTAACTCCTAAAGAAGATTACTTTAAAGAAGTTTTCCCCAATCTGGATGCTGAAAGATTTTACAATCATTACTTTCCTTTGGTACGGGAAGAACTCAAGGTAAATGTCATTGATGAGCAGTTCTTAAAGGACTGCCCTTATTACAAATTTACAAGAGTAGGTGAAGAAGAGGCCCATAAGGCAGGCTTTAAAACGATGCGGGTTCCTAATGTATATGACTTTAAGTATATGGAAAAGGAATTCCGTAATGAAGTTCCCCGCTCAGCCCTGAATACAGAGGTGATTTATGGAAATAACCATGGCAAAAACAGTTTAGACAAAACCTACCTTAAAAAAGCTATGGACACAGGAAACCTTGAAATCCTTGACCTGCATAAAGTGGATCATATTAAACTTAATGACGATAAAAGCTATACATTAAATGCTCAGCAAATTGACACCTCCGGAAATGTAATCACTGATAAAGTTTTTCATTGTAAAAAATTGATTCTTTCAGCAGGAACCATGGGAACCTTACAGCTTCTTCTACGGTCCAATGCTGTAAATAATCTTCCGATACATGAGAAAATAGGAAAAAATTGGGGTAACAATGGTAATTTCATGACCGGAAGAAACTGGGTAAAACCATTATCCGGAGGAACAGGATCAAAACAATCTACAATTCCTGTGGGCGGAATCGATAACTGGGATGACAAGGAACATCCTTTTTTTACAGAAATTGCACCCTTACCTATGGGAATGGATGTTGCAACAGCTTTATATTTGTTAATCAACAGAGTAGATAAAAAAGGAGAAGTAGCCTATGATAAAGCCACCCAAATGCTGAAATTGAATTGGGATGAAAGCAACACGGTCAACATGAGGCAAAACGCCAAATACTTTGTCAGAAAAATGAATAAGGCCAATGGTGGCACCAGAAGTCATTTTCTGTTCAACAATGGCTTTGGAGCGGATATCTGCTATCATCCACTTGGCGGATGTGTATTGGGTGAAGCTACCAATGAATTTGGAAAACTAAGGGATCATGACCATCTGTATGTTTTGGATGGATCGCTTATTCCCGGAACAATTGGAGTAAATCCATTCGTAACCATTACAGCTATTGCAGAGTATTGTATTGAAAACCTAATTAAACAGAATGAATTTGCCTAGAGCTAAGACATTGTTTTTACTTCGGTAAGATAGTTTCGGATATCCATTTCAAGTTGGGCGGGATATGTAAAATTAAGTTTCTCAGCTAAATCAGTTCCTAGCTCATGCACAAAATCTGCGCAGGCAAACAGGGCCTGCCAATTTTCTTCAATATTACTTCCGGAAAAAGTGGCCTCTACCCTATTCCACATCTCGGTAGAAAGATATTTTTTGAACAATCTCCCATGTTTATTGGTCATGATATTGTTCCAGCCATGGGAACTCGCAATATACCATTCAATTAAAGGAACCAAATAATCTGTCCGTAAAATATTCTCAGACATGAACTTAGCATAAAAAATATCTCCACGTTTAAGGCATTTTGCCACATAGGTTGCATCCCACCAAAAATCATTGAACAATTGTTTAAAATCTTGTTCAGTAGGTTTATGAATCATGATGGTTTGATAGGTTGGCGCCTTCAAGTCTTTAGTTAGGCCATCTTTATCCACCAAAACCTTATATCCAAGGTCCCAGTCTTCCGGAAGCCTTTCCTCTTTAACTTCTTCACAAAACTCTGATACCTGATAAAGTTTAAAATCCACCTTTACATGGTCTTTATACAACACCATTTTCATGGCATGTTTTCCATCAAAAACGGTGTCATTTTCCTCTATCATGGAAATTGGTTCTCCAAAAAGACGGATCCATTCGTTATTAACTTCGTAGGCATTTCTGTTCTCAAAAACCAGCTCCACATCAAGATCACTGAAGTTATCCACAGGAGCATACGGATTGACCAATGAGCTTGTCAGAAGAACAGCACGGATATCCGGATTCCTCTCTGCCCATTGGATGATCTGCTCCAGCTTTTCTTCTCTTCTTTTCATGACTTAATAGGATTCTGATATTTTTACACGATAGACGTCAGAAGAATTTCTTTTAATAGATTCCACAAAAAAGCCTCCCTCCTCAGGAATAACTTCTTTTAGATCAAAACTTTTACAGTCTTTCGGAAGTCCTGAAAATATAAGGGTAAACCAAAAGTCCTTCATAAACGGAACGGGTGTCCAATAAGGAGAAATTGAAATATTCTCCGCATGAATCATTTTGCTTCTATGCTCAGACTGATTATCAAAAAGATAGGTTGAATGCCAAATCCTGATCAGGTTTCCTAAAAATGGCGATGCCGGAAAGCAGCAGTGTACAATCACCTGCCTCTCCTCTTCTGTTTTTGCCTGAAGAGATTCCAGGAGTTCCTTTGCAATAACCGGTTTAATAATGACTTCTTCCACCTTTTTATAAGTAATAAATAATAAGCAATGAATAAGTATATCTATCCATTGCTCATTACTGTTGTTAGTATTCTAATTCTAGCTTTTCTTTTGTATAATTTCTTACCTTTTCAGTAAGTTCAGGATTTTCTGCCAACTTTTGTCCATATGATGGAACCATTTCAAGCAGCTTCTCTTTCCATTCTCCATTCAGTTTCTCAGGGAAACATTTTTCAAGAACATCCAGCATTGCATATACTGCTGTTGAAGCTCCCGGTGACGCTCCCAGTAAAGAGGCGATAGTACCGCTTTTGTTAACAACTACTTCAGTTCCGAACTCCAGCTTTCCTCCTTCTTTTTCATCTTTTTTGATAACCTGAACTCTTTGCCCTGCTACTTTCAATTCCCAATCATTTTCATTGGCATCCTTGATAAATTCTCTCAAATGCTGCATTCTTTGAGACTTAGTCATCGCAACCTGCTGGATAAGGTATTTAGTCAGTGGAATATTATGCCACCACGCACCAAATAAAGATTTTAAGTTTTTGGTATTCACACTTTCAGGTAAGTCAAGATAACTTCCTTCTTTCAGGAACTTTGTAGAAAATCCGGCAAAAGGTCCGAAAAGAAGCGCTTTTTTACCATCAATGATTCTAAGATCAAGGTGTGGAACTGACATTGGCGGAGCGTCCACTGTTGCCTGTGTATATACTTTGGCCTGATGCTTCTCTACCAGCTCCTGATTATGAGTTACCAACCACTGTCCTGAAACAGGGAAACCTCCATATCCTTCACTCTCCTTAATATCCGAGCTATCCAATAACTGAAGTGCATATCCCCCAGCTCCAATGAATACAAAATCTGCAGTAACCTCTTGCTTGTGGTTATTAATTCTATCTTTCACCTTCATTTCCCATTTCCCATTTTCCTTTGGATCAATATCCTTCACTTCATGGTATAGGAAAACCTCAACATTAGAATCCTCAAGCAGATGTCTACCCATTTTTCTGGTCAATGTCCCGAAATTCACATCCGTCCCCATGTCCATTTTGGTAGCAGCCATTACTTCAGATTTATTTCTTTTGCTCATTACCAAAGGAATCCATTCTCTCAGTTTCTCATGATCTGAAGAAAATTCCATTCCTGAGAAAAGGACAGATTCAGACATTTTATCATAACGTTTTTTAAGATATTCGGCATCTTTTTCACCAAATACCAAGCTCATATGTGGGCAGGAATTGATAAAATCCTTTGGATCCTGAATATAACCTTTGCTTAGCAAATAGGCCCAAAACTGCTTTGAAATTTCAAACTGCTCAGCAATACTTTCTGCTTTCTTAATATCAATGCTTCCGTCAGGCTTTTCAGGCGTATAATTTAGCTCACAAAATGCGGAGTGCCCTGTTCCGGCGTTGTTCCATGCTGCTGTACTTTCCTTGGCAAATCTTCCAAGTCTTTCGAAGATAGCAATTTCAAGATTTGGATCAAATTCATGGAGCAGCGTGGCTAGCGTGGCACTCATGATTCCGCCCCCTATCAGTACAACGTCGTATTTAGGTTTCGGTGTTCTGCTTGTAAGCGATTGTGACATAATTTTAAATTTTACTTCAAATTTCGGGAAAAGTTTTAAAAAGAGGAACGCGTTTAACGATTTTAACACGTTATTTTTTCCGGCAAAAACACTTCTTTAGTACACAACAAAAAACCATCGAAATTTTCAATAAAGCATCATTGAAATGATTGATGATATATGATATTATTAAAAAAAATTAAAATAATATATATTTTTAATTCACTGAATGGTAACTAATTAAACTTTATTTCAATATCTTAATTTTATAAAAATTTAAGTTTATTATAATAAATACTTTAGCCATAGCTATTTACGAGAATATATTTTATCAACAATACGTGAAAAATATTATATAATATACATTAAATATCACTTTTTATTGAAAAATAATTAATTTTGTAGATATAATTCTACACAAAAACCATAAAACGGTCATTTTTTTTACGTACCTTTCAATTGATTTAATACATATTCCACTAGGTATTTAATTAAAATTATCTTATAAACATAGTAAAGATGAAAATTATTAACTTCGTTAGTACATTTTTCGCTACCATGGCATTAGCCCAAAGCGGAAGTGTAGGAATCAACACGTCTACACCATACCCCAGTGCAATTCTGCATATTGAGAACTTTAATGGAGTTCCGGCTACCGCTACCGCTACTATATCAGGAGGTGCCGTAACCGGTGTTACCATCACTAATGGCGGAAGTGGTTATACAACTCCACCAACTATTAATTTTTACGGAGGTGGCTCAATAGTAAACGGAGGCTCTAAGGCCCGCGCTACAGCAACTCTTACCAACGGATCTGTAACAGGTATTACGGTTAATAACGGAGGAAGCGGATACACCACCTCTCCGGAAATAACCATATCAGGAGGAAATAAAGGCTTACTGCTCCCCAACCTTAATATTGCCAATCTGACGAGTACTACCTCTCCAGTAGCTTCACCGGCTAATGGTCTTATAGGATTTAACGGAGGAAGTAACAGTAACAACAAGGCACTGCATATTTTTAGTACTGCCACTACTCCCAATCAATGGCAAAGCACTATTGATGCAGAAAATACACCCAAGGTAGCTTATTTGGATTTTACAGGATCATTATCTGTATTAGACAATGCTGTAGCAGGTACCAATGCTCTATTAATGGTTAATCCACCAGCAATTTCAGGTGTTTCTAACATTAATGGCTTTAAAGTGGTACAAAATACTTCTTTAGGAGGCTATTCTTTAGTTCTTCCACAAGGAAATTATCTGGTAGAGGTAAATCTTAATCTAAACTCTCCTCAGGAAAGTCCCGCTGGACAGGGAGGAACAGCTCCTCTTACAGGCAGTACTTATTATTTGATGGGATATTTTATAGATTTTACCAACGATACCTATAACAACACGACCAATACTTTTACCGGGGGGGCCAATACAAGAAAAGAAGTTCCTATTGTTTCCAAAGTGAATACCAATCACCTGGCAACTTGGTCATACTATTATAGTGTACCCGCCAATGCCAATGCAAATATTATAGGGGGACTAAGACTGCGATTAGGAAGAATGCAAAACAGCACTTTCTATGATTTAGTGAATGTAATTCCTACAGGATCTTATATTAAAATATCCCAACTTTAAAAACATCAACGTATGAAAAGAATATATACCCTGCTATTATTAATCATAGCGCAAATAATATATGCACAGGTTGCTATTGGGAAAACTACTGTTAATAGCTCAGCTGTTTTGGAAGTATCTCAATCTACGAATAAGGGTGTTCTTCTTCCAAAGGTAGACATTGTAGATATATTGAGTAATACTTCTCCGGTGAATAATCCTGCTGAGGGACTGGTAGTATACAACAAGGGAAACTCAATTAGCCCTGGTTTCTATATTTGGAAAAACAACCGATGGACTCAGCTGGCTGACACTTATAATCTTGTAAGCTATATGATGCTTCAGCGAACTACTGATTATAATATATTAGGAGGTTTTGCCAACGGAACGTACAAAAATTTCAATGATGCCGCTTTTACAGTTGTATCAAATGACATTGGCGCCTTATATAACAATTCTAATGGAATAATTACTCTTCCTGGAAACAGTGGTTACCTCGTTAATCTATGTTTAAACATAAGAACTGCCATTGAAAGCTCCACAGCCGGAATTGGCGGAACACCTGTTCATTTGCACCAATATCTAGTAAAGCTTATAGATCCGTCAAATGGGAACCAGTATGGGAAAACAATTAGCATCAATGCACAATCGATAGCCAGTAATAAAACGCATACTTTAAATCTGAGCTTTTCTTTTGTTGCTACTTCAGCTACTCCCATCATTTTAGTTCCAGCCATTGCCCATGATGCAGGTGGAACCTATCAATCGGGAGCCGGAGGAACAACTCCAAATAATGGGGAGATTATTATCACCAACGCAAAGATTGACATCCAAAGATCAGCTCTTAACCAATAATCTATTGAAAAATGAAAACATATATCTATACCGCTTGTCTTTTTATCCTACTTTTCTGCACAAACGCATACGCACAGGTAGGTATTAACACAAACACTCCCAATGCAAGCAGTGTTCTGGACATCAATTCATCCAATAAAGGGGTTCTTTTTCCTCAATATGATCTTATTGTCCTCAACAGCACTTCATCTCCAATTACCAATCCTACAGACGGCCTCATTATTTATAACAGCGGAGGAGCTTCCCCTTTTCCTAAAGGGTATTATATCTGGATAAGAGATCAATGGCAGCGTATAATTCTTTCAGGTTCTGAGCCTCAAAATATGTCGCTGATCATTAGCCCAAGCATCCTAATTCCTACCGGAAGTACTAATAATACATTAACCAGTTTTACTGTAGCCTCCAATAAAATTACAGGAGCTTCTTTGGGAGCAGACACCTCTACCATTACATTACCGGCTGGTACATATATTATCCGATATTCTGTAGATTCCAGCAATGCGAACAACAATAACGGTACAGCTAATACACAATATCTTTCTCAAAACTTTACGTGTACAAGGTCTTATCTTACTAATGCCGCAACCGGAACAGTAATTACGGAAGTGAATAGAATGTGTCAATTATCAAGTTCTTTTACTTTTTTCCAGGGAAGTTATTTTATAAAACTAACAGCTCCTACAACTATCAAACAAAAGTTTGAATTTGATACAGGAAACGGGTTTACAGCAAGTAATCTTAACGTAAGATCATCTTTAGCCCTTCTGATTACCAAAATGAGCCAATAAAAAAGCTTAAGCACCGGAGTGCCTAAGCTTAGATTTACAATATTCTGAAATAAGGTTTTAGTGATTAAAGCCTTATTTTTTTAATTCAATTTTGCTGTTAGTTTTTTAAATTGCTTTTCAGCACTTTTTCCTTCATAAAGGATAGCATATACGGTGTCAATAATTGGCAATTTAAGGTTCTTTTGTTTTGCTGTTTTGTAGATTGAATCTGCAGCATAATATCCTTCTGCCACCATGTTCATAGACTGGATTGCAGATTTCACAGTATATCCTTTTCCGATGAGGTTCCCAAGGTTTCTATTTCTTGAGAACAGTGAATAGGCTGTTACTAAAAGGTCTCCTAAATAAGCACTTTCATTCACATCTCTTGGAGCTTCATAAATGGCTTCCAGGAACGTTTCCATTTCACGGATTGCATTGGAAACGAAAACTGCTGTAAAGTTATCTCCATATCCTAATCCGCTTGCTATTCCTGCTCCTATTGCAAAGATATTTTTAAGAATCGCACTATATTCGTTTCCAAGAATATCTTTACTGGTTTGTACTTTGATAAAATCTGAACTGAAGACTTCTTCCAGTTTTTCTGCGATTTCATCTTCCACAGTAGCAATTGTAAGATATGAAAGTCTTTCCATAGCTACTTCTTCTGCATGACACGGGCCTGCAATAACCGCCTGATTTCTGAAACCAATCTTAAATTCATCACGCAGATAATGCGCCACCACATCATTAACCTTAGGGATAATTCCTTTAATTGCAGAAATAAACATTTTATCAGAATAATCGCAGGTCATTTTATCCATTGTATCAGACAGGTAGATGGATGGTGTTGCCAAAACAATGACGTCACAGGCAGAAACCAATTCATTGATATCCGTTGTCAGCTTTAAGCTTTTAAGGTTAAAAGTAGCAGCGGTAAGGTAAGTTGGGTTATGCCCACGAAGTTCAATTGCTCCCTTTACGAACTCACTTCTTACGCACCAATGCACTACTTTACAGTTTTCAACAAGCATTTTTACGATAGCGGTTGCAAAACTTCCGCTTCCTACTACCCCTACAGAAATGTCCTTTTTAGTCTTTTTTGGATTCGAAGATTCTGAATTTGTTTTCTTTTTAGCCATAATTGGATTGTGAACTGCAAATATATTAAACAAAGATTTAATGGGATGCCTAAAGCAATGACAAAAACCATTTTCTGAAAAAAATAACGCATCAACACAATTAAATATCTAATTCAACGTTAGATACAGAAAAAACTGAATTTTAATTAATAATAACTCACAAAACTTATTTTTAATTAAATTTGCAGCTTCAAAACCGTTTTAAATAATTCTAAGAAAAGAAATATGAAAAAATTTCTAAGCAGCAAGAAGAACGTAAACATTCTCCTGGGAGGACTTTTGCTAGTAGTTTTTGCACAAGGCGTCTTTATTGCGAAACTCTTCTCTGAAAGGGATGATAAAAATTATGAAGTAAACCTTGTAAAAATAAACACTGAAAAAGACAGTGTAGATTATCTAAAGATGAAAACAGATCTTACCCTGGTAGATCAAACTGTTGCTCAACTAAACTCTTTCCTTAAATCTAAGGACATTTCGAATGAAAAGCTAATGATGCTTGATCAAGACAGTATTGCCAATTCCATCTATCTTTCTAAGCAAGCCAACCGATACAGCCAGTATCTGATGGATCTACAGAAAAAACTGATGCAGGTTCCCTTGGGAATGCCAACAGATGGATATATTTCCTCTAATTTTGGAATAAGAAAAAATCCTATACCATTCCGAACTGTTTATGCGTCTGTAAAAACGGGTGCTGCAACGGAAACAAAAGCTGCAGCTCCGGCTGCTCCTAAACCAGAAGTAAAAGCTGAACCTGTTGAAAAAATTGTTGAGCTTACCGACAGCTATGGAAATAAGAGAGAAGTAAAGGTAATGGTAACTCCAAAAGCAGCTCCAGTTGCTTCTACGTCCAGCACTTCTGGCTCTACTTTAAAAACTATTGCCAGTACCGCAGCCTCTAAGTCTGCTCCTGTTGAAAGAAATAACGCTCCTGCTGAAGCAGATCAGATGCAGTTCCACAAAGGGCTGGATATTGCTGTAGCTTTTGGCTCTGATGTAAGAGCTGCTGCTGCGGGAACAATCATTTTCTCAGGACAAAAAGGGGGTTACGGAAATTGTGTCATTGTTTCTCATGGAAATGGGTTAGCTACTCTTTACGGACATTTATCACAGCTTGTTTCTAAAGTGAACGATAAGGTAAAAGTAGGTCAGGTGATTGCAAAATCCGGAAACTCAGGACGTTCTACAGGTCCCCATCTCCATTATGAAGTACACAAGAATAATACTCCGGTGAATCCGAAGTTATTTATGAATCTATAAAATAAAATAGGCTGTCTCACTTTTAAGACAGCCTATTTTATTCTCTTACAGATTGTATGCTACAATACTTTTTACTGTAAAATCTTGATTGTTCCTTTCGGATGGGTAAATGTACCATCCGGACCAGCAATATTAGAATACACTATATTTTTGTTGTAATCCTGAATATGGGTAACATTGAATCCTAAATGAGGTTCATGCCAATACACCATAAACACATTCTTTGCCACTTCCACAGCTGTATATTCTACTGTGTCTGTGCTATTTTTTGAACTCCCTGCTGTTCCGGTAAATGTCATTGTTTTGTTATCTTTAAAATCCAAAAGGAATTTTACAGCTCCAAAATCAACTTCTACTTTTTTACCTATTGCAGGATATGGTGATTTTAAATCCCAGTTCATTTCTCCCAGAAATACTTTTGCTCCCATTCCCAACTCATCTTTTCCGGGAAGATTCGGGTATTGTTTCACCATAAAATCTACAATTGCAGATGAGGTTTTATTTTCTGTAACAGCTTTCTTATAGTTTTCAAGGTAACCTTTTACAAAATCTAAAGATGCCGGAGACAGAGATTGTTTTGCAAAGTGCGATGGAACCACCTGTTCAGGTTTTAAGGTCTTCATTGCATCAATTTGCCAAATCCATTGGTCAATCGCCTTTACATTCTGGGTATCTGCCATCCAAAGATGTGAATCTACAGAAACTGAAATTCCTCCAGCCACTGTTTTGATAGATGGAATCCAAAGAAAGCTGTGTGCCGGATCCTCAGAATTTTGCTTGATTTCAATTTTATTTCCCTCAAGATCAGGAATAGAAGTTACTGCTTCCGGAATAATAATTTCTGATGGTGCGTCTGCTTTCAACTGTGGTTTCCACACAGCAAGTTTATCGTCCTTTGAAGCAGAAATAAGATAAGCCGTTTGTGCTGTAGAAATAATTCTTACGTTTGGAAATGCTTTTTTAATCACATCCAGTCCAAAATAGAAATCAGGATCACTGTGAGAAATAAAAACAGTTTTCAGGTTTTTCCCTGTTGCCTTTATTTCTTTTACCAACTGCTCGGCATATTGCTTCTGAAACTGAGCGTCAATAAGCATGGCATCTTTATCTCCATAAATAATGGTGGAAGTAATTGGAAAAATTGCCTTGGTTCCGGGGTTATAGACTTTCACCTTAAGGTTACCTGCGAATATGCTTATGAACCCTAAAATAGCGATGAGTGATAATAATTTTCTTTTTAACATTTTTGTTCTTTTAAATTAATAAGCTGCTGTAAAACGTTCACGGATGTGGTTGTTCTGTTCCAATTCGTCAACCAAAACTACTGCTACATCTTCTACAGAAAGACGGCTTCTTCCGTTTTCATCAAATACAGGTGTTTCTAATGAAGTTCTGTATTGTGCCGTTCTTTCACCTACGTTAGCTTGGTTCATTTCCACAGCAGGGCTAAAGAAAGTCCAGTCCAATGTATTATTTTCCTTGATCTTGTTTAAGTAATCTCTTGCTGCAGTTGCTCCAGGCTTGTAAGCGTCCGGGAAGTCTGGTGTGTCTACAATTTGCACATTATCTGGTGTATAAAGGCTTCCTGCCCCTCCTACTACGATTAATCTTTTTACTCCTGATGTTTCTACTGCTTTTTCGATGTTTTCAGATCCGTTCAGAAAATCATTGTAAAGATTAGGGTTAGTCCATCCTGCATTGAAAGCACTGATAACAGCATCATTTCCTTTCAAAGCATCTGCTAATTCTGTTACATTGTTTACATCAACGCTTTTTGCTGTCACATTGTCTTGTGTTTGTACTTTAGATGCATCTCTTACTAAAGCTTCTACAGCATACCCTCTGTCTGCTAATTCTTTTACGATGTGTGATCCTACAAATCCGGTTGCACCGATTACTGCTACTTTTTTCATAATGTTTTATTTTTAAATTAAATTGTAATAAATATTGTTACATTTATAGTTAAAAAAATTTTATTCGAATTGGTCCGTGAATTCTTGTAATGACTTATCTCCTAAAAATTTTATAACCAATTGATCAGTTTCTTCAAATAATGTATTTAAATGAGTATTAATTTCTTTTCCAACGCTACAGGCAGGATTAGGATTTTGATTTTTCTTTCCTAAAACCTCTGTATTCTTTACGGCTCTATAAATCTCGGAAATAGTAATTGCATCAGCACTCTTTGCAAGTTGAGTTCCTCCTACTTTTCCTTGTCTGCTAACAATCATGCCTGCTTCTCTCAATACGCTGATCTCCTTACGAACAATAACAGGGTTTACATTGATACTACCGGCAATCCATTCAGAAGTGAGAAATTCCTGAGGACTTTTTGCCAATAAGGTCATGATATGTACTGCCGTAGCAAATCTTGTATTATTCATTGTAATTACATTGCAAAGGTAAACAAATTTTTAAATGTAACAAATATTATTACAGTTAATTTTTTCTTAAAGGATTAATTTATCCAAATCCAGCAGTAAATAGTTGATATTTTGATTGATGGTTCTTGTTGCAGACTGCATCTGATTAAGCATTGCAGCCCTATTATGAAGATCATCTGCCCTGTAATAACCTCCATCACTAAAAATAACAGACTGATCGGCCTTAATTTTATCATCATCAAATTGATAATGAAGCCATCTTTCTTTCATATTTCCGATAATGGAACGCTCTTCTCTATTGGAAAATTTCTTCTCTGTATACATATACCAGATGAAAGGTGGAAAGTTCGGAGACTCCAGCTTTTCTCTCCAAATATCTCTCAAAAGGTTTCGTTGATGGATAAATTCTACTTTTTTTCCTTTTGGATTAAGTGTTGCCAAACCAAACCCTGCTCCAAGAACCCCTCCACTGATATCAATGGCATTGCTCCAGCCCTCATCTTTTACAATTCCACCGGCTATGGAAGCTGCGGCCCCTGCAATGATTGAATATAAGATCAATTTGTTATTTCTTGAAGAATTAAGATTATCTACATAGTTTCCTATTTGGGCTACCCTTTCTCCTTCGCAGTCAAATTCTGCGGCTACTGCATCCAATTCTGTAAGGGCAATGGTAATTTTACTATTTATCTTAGTCTTAAGCTGCAAAACTTTAACCTGAGAAGCTAAGGATGAATCCTTTTTAAGATCCATAATGTCATGAACCTCATCCAAATTATCCAGTGCATTCAGGATTAGAATACTTTGGTCAGAAAACATTGCTTTCAATTCCTTATTGGCCAGTAAAATAGAATCTGAATTGTGGGATGGTACCCTGTTGCTGTAATTATATTTAAAAGGAGCCTTACAATAGCTGTCTTTAAGGGTTAATATATTCTGCTGAATCATCTGATTCTTCTTGGAAACACAAGAAGTAAGCAGACCGAGAACAATAAAAAGATAAAAAAGTTTTTTCATTCAATCTATTTTTGTGTATCAGTTGGGAAATTATTTAAAATCGTCAATCTGCTGCATTACAATTTACCAATACGAATATAGTACAAATAAAAAAATTTACCTGAATTCAGGTAAATTTTTAATCTATTTTTAAGCCGGATTATTTAATTCCTAGCAACTCAACTTCAAAAACAAGCGTACTGTTTGGACCTATTTCTTTGCTGATTTCCTGATCTCCATAAGCTAGGTGCGGAGGAATGATTAATCTCCACTTGCTACCAACAGACATTAACTGAAGAGCTTCTGTCCATCCGCTAATTACTCTGTTTAAAGGAAAAGATGCCGGTGTTCCTCTTTTTACAGAGCTATCGAAAACCTTACCTGAAATAGTAGTTCCATGATAGTGGCATTTTACTGTAGATTTAGGTCCTGGCTTTGCCCCGTCACCTTCAGTAATGATTTCGTATTGTAAGCCGCTAGGTAATTGTACCACGCTTTCTCTCTTACCATACTCTTCCATATATTCCTTACCATCATTAAGGTTTTTTTCTGCTAATTCTTTTTTACGTTTAAATAACATATCTGCTACTCCCATATTATAATTTTTTACAAAGATAAGATTTGTTACCGGAAATAGGAAGCAAGAAACGGGAAGTATTAGAATTCAACTACTTAAACATTCAATTAGTTGATATCCGATATCTATACTAAGTTTAATTTTATTATTTCACTCCTGTCTTTCATTAAAATTCAAATAATTGTAATAATCTCTTAACACAGATTCCGAAACTTGGTGTTATAATTGAATTTAAAAACTAAATGCCAAATCCAATAAAATATAACAAGAAGTTCGACGAGCTTAATGAAGAGGAAAAAATACTTCTGGAGATCAATAAAAAGTCGATTGCAGATTTTGTTGAGCAATCCTCTTCTATAAGTGATGTTAATTATGCTACCAGAAATGCTCATGCAAAGACCTATGCAGTAGCAAAGGGAACATTCTGGATAGATCCGGGAATTCCGGAATCATTACATCCATTTTTTGATAAAGAAAAATTTGATCTGATCATAAGGTTTTCCAATGCTCAATTGAAGGTTAAAAATTCCAAAAAGGATATTCCAGCCTACGGATTTGCCGTACAGATAAGGGATGAGAACAATAATTTGTTGTCCAATTATCCGCTGGTTAATTTTCCCTTGTTCCCTGTTAATTCCGTTTCCATCTTTTTAAAACTATTTACTGCCATCAATCATTTTTACATTAAAAAATGGAGCAGTCTATTTCCTTTGGTTACTCAAATAATCAAAGTGGTTCCATCTATTTTAACGGGTTCCTTTATCAAAAATGGATTAAAGCTGCTCAGCAAAAAGAATGACTTTATTCTTTCTTTTGATTACCACTCTGTAGGTGCTTATCGTTTGGGAGATCATATGATGAAAATAAAACTAAGCCCAAAGTCAGTAGATAAAAATATCGGAAAGAAACAAAATACAAAAAAGGCTTTAAAAAATTATTTCCAAAATAATAATTTCACGGCGGATGTCTTGATTCAGCTTTGTTATGATTTGAAAGACCAGCCTATCAATAATTTGAATGTGGAATGGAAAAATTCGCCTTTCATTAAAATCGGGGAAGTAAAAATAGATAAGGATTCTTTACTGGATCCGCGCGACTGCAGTAATGAGCTTCTTTCATTCAATCCGTTTGAAAGTAAAGCGATCTTTCAACCTGTTGGAAAAATACAGAAACTTCGTGATGAAGCATATAAGGTATCTGTGCAGACAAGACGAAAAATTAATAAACTTCTGCATGGAAAGAAAAGTGAATTGTAAACTGAATAATTGCTAGAAATAACAATAAAAAAGACTGTCATTGCAACAGTCTTTACTCTTTTATTTGAATTTTCGGTCTTCTTCTTTGATAGCCAAATCATTGATACTTGCATATCTTTTCGCCATCAAACCGTTTTCATCAAACTCCCAGTTTTCATTTCCGTAGGCTCTGAACCAGTTGCCGTCTTTGGTTTGATATTCATATTCAAAACGAACTGCAATTCGGTTCTCTGTGTGTGCCCAGTATTCTTTTTTAAGCCTATAATGAAGTTCTTTTTCCCATTTTTTTTGAAGAAAGCTTACAATCTCTTCTCTTCCGTTAACGAATATGTCCCTGTTTCTCCATTCACTATTAATGGTATATGCTTTTGAAACCTTTTCGGGATCCTGACTGTTCCAGGCATCTTCTGCCATTTGAATCTTTTCCTTTGCCGTTTCAAGGGTAAAAGGAGGAAGCGGATGTTTCTGTTCCATTGTTTATTGTATTAAATTGGTGATTATTTTTCTGGACTTTTCTATCAACTCGTTGGATTTGAAAAGCTGGCTTTCTATGATACTGCTTTCAAAAAGCATATAAATATGATCAGAAAGCACATCATCATTTAGTATTTCTAAAAAATAATTTCTAAGATCAGCTTTGTGGGATTGGATCACATTTAGGATTTTAATGTTATCTGTAGGAATCTCTGATAAAATATTAAGGAAACTGCAACCTCTGAAATTTTCTTTTTCATTCATATAAATCAGAAAATCGAAAGCTTTGATGATTTTAGATTTTGAATCTTTTTCTTTTGCTAAGAAGTTATTGAGTTCATTGAACCAATATTCATGTCTCACCTTCAAAAATTCTACACACAAATCTTCTTTGGATTTAAAATGCTGATAGAAGCTGGCTTTGGCTACTTCTGCTTCAGAGATAATCTGGTTGATTCCGGTAGAGTTATAACCCTGTCTGGCAAACAATTGAAATGTGGTTTCTATTATTCTTTCTTTTGGAGATTTCATGTTGCTTCCTTTTATGGAACAAATGTATGAAAAAAAACAACATACAGACAAGTCTGTCTATTTTATTTTGATTTTTTATTTTGGAAAGTTGGAATGAGATGTTGAAAAACGCAAAGACGCTAAATTTTTATAGATATCACATATCTAAGGCGCAAAGATTTTATCTCCGATAAAATTTAATACAGCTAATAATATAATTCTGAATAATGCAAATAATTAATAAGCAGTTTTGCTGTAAATTTTTGATTTTCTGTACATTAAAAACAATATTAATCTTTAGTGCCTTTGCGTTTTTTCAAAAAATTAGTGAACAAAAAAGCCTCCAGAAATAAATTCCGGAGGCTTTTATATATTCTAAAAAATAAGATTACTTTTCTTCCAATTCTTCTTTCTTCTCTTCTTCTTTTTCAGGGAAGATGATAGATAAAAGAACCGAGATTACCAATACACCTCCTACAATTCCTAAAGAAACAGGTGAGGGGATATGGATCCAAGGTGCAATAAGCATTTTAACTCCAATGAATGACAAGATAATAGCCAAACCATATGGAAGTTTGCTGAACATATGAATAAAATTAGCCAATAGGAAATACAATGATCTAAGTCCTAAAATCGCAAAGATATTCGATGTATAAAGTATGAACGGGTCATTTGAGATTGCAAAAATCGCAGGGATAGAATCTACCGCAAAAAGAACGTCTGTAAATTCGATAACACCAACTACTACCAAAAGAGGGGTTGCCATCTTGATACCGTTTTGAATCGTGAAGAATTTATCTCCATCATAGTTATCTGAAACTTTCCAGAAGCTTTTAATCAATCTGGCTCCGGCTGTATTGCTATAATCCTCGTCCTCATCATCGCCACCGTCACCCCATGATTTGATTCCTGCATACACAAGAAATAAACCGAACAAGGCCATTACCACGTTAATTTTTACTGCTTCTCCGAAGATATTCATTTCAGGAAGATAAGTAAGGTTAATAAGTCCTACTCCGGCAAAAATAAATATTGCTCTGAAAATCAACGCACCAATGATACCCCAGAAAAGGACCTTATGGTGGAGAAATTTCGGAACCTTAAAGAACCCGAAAACAAGGATAAATACAAAGAGGTTATCCACAGAAAGAGCTTTCTCTATCCAGTAGGCAGCCTGATACTGTGTAAATTTCTCTATTGCCAATGCATGACTCTCGGGGGTTCCGTCTGTATTGAAAACCCAATACACGACTCCTGAGAATACCATTGAAAGTGAGATCCATACGATAGACCAAATGGTAGCCTCCTTGGAAGATACTTCATGACTTTTTTTGTTGAAGACTCCTAAGTCCAGGAGTAGCATGATAACAACTGTTATCGCAAATCCCCACACCAAGCCAGGGTGCAGTTCTAAAATACTTTGATGTTCCACTTGAGTTATGTTATTATATGATAAAAGCAATAGATGTACTGAGTACAAATATTGCTATTTTATTTACTTTTCTGATTTATAAATGATTATAAATAATTCATCTGTACTGTTTGGATCGTTTGCTCAAGCTTTCTATCCGCTGTAGGATCTCCGATAGCATTGAATTTCCATTCTCCGTTTCTTCTATAAAACACTCCCATTACCATGGCAACGTGACCTTTAAAAGAAGCATCATTTGCAATATCATATTTAGCGAAAACTTCTCTTACGTTTGTAGGAGTTCCCTCATAAATACGGATAGAAGCAAAAGGAATTGTTCCGAAATCCTGCCCCTGATAGCTGTTAAGCACCAATGCAACATGATCTACATTAGGCTCCAGGTTACTGAAATCTACTGTAATTACTTCATTATCTAATCCATCATCACCATTTACATCTCCTGTAAGGTCGTCCCCACTGTGTCTTACTGATCCGTTTCTGGATTTCAGATTTCCAAAGTAGATTACCTCTGTAACATTTTTGTTGGAGTCATATAAAATACAGCTTCCATCCAAGTCTACTGCTTCTTTTTTAGTTCCGAAAAGGCCTTTTTTTTCAATTGCTCCCCAGTTGATTCCTACACAAGCTTGGGAAAGCTCAGCTCCGTTTTCTTTTTTAAGGTTGATTCTCTGACCTTTTTGTAAGTTGATAGCCATCTTTTTATGTTTAGTTGTTATTCAAATTCAAATTAAGCATTGCACGCAGAATATTTGTTTCTTCATCAAAGGCGAATATTTTGCTCATAATATCTATATTTTCCAGGTTTCGGATATAGTCTTTCAAAACGCCCTCTACTTCTATGGGCAGATTTCGTTTTCTTTCATTCATGCTATTTTCCAGCTGCTCATTTTTTGTTTTAAGCTGATCGATAATAGCACTCTGATTCGATTGATTTTCAGAGATATCAAGCTTATCCAATTCCTTGTCGAAAAGATAAAGCTTTTTATCATCGATATCAAAAATAAAATAATCATCAGACTGAAAGATCTTGAAAAGCTCGTATTCATGGATTCCGATGAGGTAACCACAAACAAAACGGACTTTAAATCCCTGTATATTCAATCTTCCCAATAGTTTTCTTTCAATGGAATAATCTTTATACTGATACGCCGGAAAAGCTCCAGTCTTCAGCAGAGATTCATCTGCACTTGTTCTGTAAAATTCCTGAGCATATTTCTTATGAAAATACAGTACATTATCCCAATTGACCGTAAAAATATCTTCTGTAAGGTCTTTATACAAATTTTTAAGATGTTGAGAAAATACACCACTGTACATTTTCCTGTCGGTCTGAAAACTATCTACCCGTCTTTCTTCAAAACCTGAAATATATTTTTTGTTGATGTCGATTTCATTAATGACCGTCAACATGTCATTTTCTTTCTGCCTTTTAATTTTAGTAAGCAGTTCAATGAGGCTGTCGGTATACTGCAGGTGGAAAAGCTCCAGTTTATTGTAATCCAAGGCCGCATTTTCCTGGAACAAATTGTGGATAATATCTGTTTTGATGTAAATGGATATTATGTCAATATGTTCAAAAAAATTAGCCAGAAGTTTAAGTCTTGTTAACCTTCTTTTGCTTTGTGACAATATGGTTGCTGCATCTCCCTCCACCTTAGTATCCTATAAATTAACCTCTGACATTCGCTTTTAATTCATGCTCTAATGTCTGAAGATCCTGATCAAGTTTTCTTCTGTTATCTGCTCCTTGTTTCTGGATCTGTTTCACCTCATTTAAAGTATTGATTAACATTGAAGTTGTTTCTCTCAATGTTTCTACAGATACAATTGTTTGCTCATTGGCTCTGGCTACATTTACAGAGTTCTGACCAAGACGTTCTGCATTCTTTCTTAAGATTTCTTCTGTAGTAGCAGATACTTTCTGCTGGATTTCAATATTTTGCTGCTGTCTGTACATGGCAACGGCAAGAGAAAGCTGGTTTTTCCATACAGGAAGAGTTGTGGTAAGAATTGTCTGTGCTTTTTCTGCAATAGAAACGTTATTATTCTGTACCAATCTGATCTGTGGAAGCGACTGCATCATGATAACACGTACTACCTTAAGATCAGCCATTCTTCTGTCTAGTCTTGCAATGAAATCTCTTTTATCTGCAATCTGATAATCCTGGAAACTTTGAGGATTGGCTTCCATTTCTGCAAGCTCTACCGCTGCTCTTTCCATTCTTATATTTCCTGCAATCACAAGATCTTCGATCTGCTTAATGGAGTTCACATTACTTTCAAAAATAGTCTGTAGAACAGCATTATCCTTTGTAGAAGTAATGATTCCTGCATTTACCTTATAAGAAATTTGCTCAATATTATTGATAATTTTATCATATTTCGCAAACAAATTTTCCACCTGAGTAATTACTTTCTTCATGAAAGGTAACTTGCTCAGGAAGCTTTTAACTTTATTTCCGTGAAGCTCATCTACGTCTACATAGTTAAGCTCTACCAATAAATCATTAATAAGTCCGCCTACTTCTCCTGAGTTTGATCTTCTTACATTTCCTAAGAAGCTATCACTCTGGTTGGTTAAAGTTTTCTGAAGTTCTGCTCCGAAGTTTACAATAGATCCCGGATTAGCTTCATCAATAGAGTTCGCAAGAACTTCATATTTCTGGCGTTCTTCTGACTTCATCTGAGCCAGGTTTACATTTCCGTCTCTGTCTACCAGAACCGCCGGTGCTGCATTTTGAACAGGCATGTTCGGGGTAGCCATTGGAGCAGGCTCAAATGTTTTAAGAGGTTCAATTGACCCAAGAGGATCCATTGGTTGATTTTCTTGATTATCCATGATGATTACTTCTGATAAATTGATACAAATTTGTCAAGGCCGTCTCTTTGACCAGCCCCTACAGCTTCAAATTTCCATTCTCCATTTCTGTTGTAGATTCTTCCGAATTCTACTGCAGTTTCGATTGAGAAATCTTCATCCAATTCATATTTTAAGATTTCTTCATTTGTATCGGTATTGAAGATTCTGATAAAAGAATTTCTAACCTGTCCAAAATTCTGCTTTCTTGCATCTGCTTCATGGATGGTTACTACTACTGTAATTTCCTTGATAGCATCATCAATTTTTGTAAGATCAATTTTGATTTGCTCATCATCTCCAGCTCCCTCACCTGTAAGGTTATCTCCTGTATGAATCACTGATTTGTCCGGAGATTCAAGGTTGTTATAAAAAATAAAGTGGTTATCTGAAACTAATTTTTTGTCGTCACCCAACAAAAATAAAGATGCATCAAGATCGAAACCGGTTCCTGTAGAAGTATTATTGATATCCCATCCTAAACCTACAGTGAATTTAGGTGCGTTAATATTTTCTCTTTGTCCTTTTTGTAAGTTAATAGCCATAATATAATTCCGTTTGTGTTAATGTATTGATGTTATTTTTATATTCTTTTATTAAATGATAATTGTTACTGATGGCCAGCTCCAAGAGGAGGTCCATCTGTCCCTTTTTTACTTTAGACGTAAGATAGTCAAAATTACTTGAATCCAGGCCTAAAATATATTTTACGATTCTTGTATTAAACTCAAAACTTGGTTTATTCATTACCTCTGTGATGTGTCTTACGTTTTTCACAGCATAATAGTTGAAAAAGTTTTCAATTTTAGGATCAAGCTCAAAATTCATCAGTTCTGCATAATACAGGAACATAAAATCTGCCTTCACATCATATTCATCCAGGATTTTGTGTACTGTATATTCATGACTTCCCGTAATTTTTATATCATCTATAAAAATACAAAGTTTTCCTCGTAAAAAGTCCTTGTCAATATAATAAGTATCATTAGATATCAGATTTTTGCGATCCTCAAAATTAAGGTTTCCATAATCTGTAATATAGGTATGATTTCGGTTGATTTTTGATAAAATACTGGACTTATGCCCTTTCTGAAACAGATAAAAATCCAGATGCTTTTTAAAGTAAAAACATAGAAAGTTGGATGCAGTAGGAATAGCCATATACGGGCTTGGAAGCACTACAATTTCTTTACCTGTGAGTAAAAGTTCTTCATTTTCGGAAATAAATCCCTCGAATAATTCTTTTGCAAATTTTTCAGCATACGACTTATCGCCATACTTAAAATAGCTGTATTCCGCAGGTGAGAATGTAAACTCATCTGCCGAATGAATGTGGTGTAAGCTGTATCTTTTATTCATGTTTATTTTTAGTTTTTAAGTAAATATGCACTGAAACCGAAGTCTGTTGCCCCTTTATAGTCAGCAACCGGATTGTCTCCGATATGTAAAATCTGGCTCATTGGCAAGTCCTGATCCTTAATGTTATTCTTCACTTCCTGAAAAATAAGCGGATTCGGTTTGGAACAGTTCATCTCGTCAGAATAAATGTGAAAATCTATGTACTGATCCAGGTTTTCATGAATCAAAAACTTTCGCATTGTTGTTCCTTTGATAAACCCTGTATTGCTTAGAATATTAATTGTCTTACCTTGATTTTTAATTTCATCAAAAAAATCATGGATATTTTCAAATATAACAACCGGCTTATATTCTAAGAACAGTTCTTCACTTTTTACATAAAACTCATTCAGCTTTTCTTTGTTTAAAAGCTTTATATCTACATTCAATGATCCTAGGATCATAAGATAAATTTCAAAAGTATCTATATTTCCTCCTGTAACCTCATTAATGGTATTGCAAAGATCATCATAGTATTTTACGGTTTTTGCAACTTCATCTATAGACTTATCTATATTAAAAAATGAGGAGAACAGCTCAACTCTTTTTGTTTTAAATTCAGGATGAGATTTGATTAGGGTGAGCCACAGGTCAAAGGAAAAATGACAGTGGTTATGAATGTCGATATCTGTTTTCAATATGTTTTAAGTTAAAAGTTTTATTTAGCTTTCTTGAAAAAGATTTAAAAATTTTTAATCATCAACAAGTGTTTAATTTTCTATTCTTCCCAAAGATAAAATTTTTATCATAAATGAATAACTTTAGTTTTCTGTTTTAAGATATTTTATGATTTGAAGAAGCATGAAGCAAAAACAAGGACCATAAAATGAATTATGATCCTTGTTTAATTATTGTAGATTTTGATCTTCTATTTTTCCGGCATTACCTTATATGTAGGATCTTCCTGTATATTAACTTCTACTACGGCTTCGGCATTTTTCAGCATTTTACGGCAGTCTTCACTGAGATGGCGAAGGAAAAGTGTTTTTCCTTGCTGCTTGTAGCGTTTGGACAGTTTATCCAAAGCATCAATGGCACTCATATCCACAATACGGCTTTCTTTAAAATCTATCATCACCTCATCCGGATCATTCATTGGATCGAACTTATCTGCAAAAGCTGTAGCTGAACCAAAAAACAACGGACCATATATTTCGTAATGCTTTATTCCATTTTTATCAGTATATCTTTTTGCTCTAATTCTTTTGGCGTTATCCCAAGCAAAAACCAAGGCTGAGATAATGACTCCTACCAGCACTGCTAAGGCCAGGTTATGCAAAACAACAGTAATAAGGGCTACGGTAATTCCGACAAATATATCTGACTTTGGCATTTTATTCACAATTCTGATGGAAACCCACTGAAAGGTACTTATGGCAACCATCATCATCACTCCCACCAATGCTGCCATCGGAATTCTTTCAATAATTGGTGCTCCGAACAGAATAATCATTAAAATCATAATGGAAGCTATAATTCCCGACAGCCTTGCCCTGGAACCTGCATTAAGATTCACTAATGTTTGGGCAACCATGGCACAACCACCCATTCCACCGAAAAAACCGTTGGTAATATTGGCCAATCCCTGGGCTACTGATTCTTTATTTGCATTTCCCTTTGAATTGGTAATTTCATCTACCATAGACAGCGTCAACAGAGATTCAATAAGACCTACGCCTGCCATGATAAGTGCGTAAGGAAAAATAATCTGTAAGGTATCAATGGAAAAAGGAACCTGCGGAATATGAAAACTTGGAAGACTACCGCTGATATGAGCAATATCCGCCACTGTTTTTGTGGGGATATTAAAGCCTAAAACCACGGCAAATATTACGATAATTGCCACCAGGGATGCAGGAACAGCTTTAGTAAGCTTAGGGAAAAAATAGACTACGGCAATGGTAAGAGCCGTTAAGCCTGCCATAATATACAATGAAGTACCCTGAAGCCAGCCTACTACTCCATTGCTGTCTGTAATTTTAAATTGTTCCACCTGAGCCATAAAAATAATGACCGCCAATCCGTTCAAAAAGCCATACATAACCGGTTGTGGAATGAGTCTTACAAATTTTCCTAACTTAAAAATACCCACCAGCATCTGAAGAATTCCAGCCAGCGCTACAGTGGCAAAAAGATAATCTATTCCGTGGGATTTTATAAGGGCAATCAGCACAACTATGGTAGCTCCTGCACCTCCGGAAACCATTCCGGGACGTCCACCTAAAATAGCTGTTACCAATCCCATCAGAAAAGCAGCATACAATCCTGTAAGTGGAGAAAGCCCTGCCAGTATTGCAAATGACAGGGATTCCGGAATCATCGTCATGGCTACGGTAAAGCCTGCCAGCAATTCATTTTTATAATTAATTTTCTTCGAAAAATCGAATAAGCTTATGGTATTTTTCATTGAACGGCAAAGGTATATACTTGGTTAATGGTATACAATTTTTTATCTTTCTTCTTTCATCATCATTTTATCTTTATAATAATTCACACATTAGTTTACATAATATGTTAATTTTACTTAAAATACGCCCATAAATAAACTTTTTTATATTCCTTTCTAACATAGCTTCTTATTTTTGTTTAAATTTGAAAGCAATTAAGCAGATTATTAGGTACTAAACACAATATTCAAAGCATAAAAAACTGGTTGTCAATACACATACAATCATACAATAAATAAAAGCTTAGCGTAAATAAAATTGCATAGAGAAGCTTTAATAGGTTATATATTATTTACACAGATGGTCGAAAAAAGAAGTTTGAAAAAGAAGAAGAGTTATAAACCCATTGAGAATAAGCAATATACCTAAAGGTACACTAAAGTGACAACGCTCACACCTTTTTTTAAGATATTAAGCTATCCTTATCAGTTTTAAAAATTTTACGGTTTTTATTTATGGTATCCTACATCCTTGAGTAATCACCTACCCTTTTTCAACTTCAAATTTAAGTGAATTATATTCTGTAATATGTGATAATATATATTGCCTATTTTGTGTTTTCTCATGCATAAGTTTTAATAAATAGATAATATTAAATAAAAATGTTATACAAAGAAATCCATATTGGAAAGTTTATTAAGGAGAGAGTTGATGAAAGCGAAATAACAGTAGAGAGAATATGTAAGTTTCTGGGGAGAGATGAAAATGCTGTTGAAAAAATGTACAATAGCAAATCAATAGATACGGATCTTCTTTTAAGGTGGAGTAAATTATTGGAATATGATTTTTTCAGACTTTACAGCTCACATCTGATTCTATATGCACCACCCGCAGCAGTTAATAAAAATCAGCAAAAATCGGATAAAATCCCTTATTTCAGAAAAAATATTTACACTCAGGAAATTAAAGAATTTATTATGAAAAGAATTCTTTCCGGTGAAATGACACAGAGCGAAGTGATTAAAGAATACTCTATTCCTAAAAGTACTCTTCACAGATGGCTTCAGAAAAGTGATAATATGAACGGATAAACTGACAAGAAATGCGTCCCAACTATAAAAAGATTTACCAGGATATGCTTACGCTAGAATATCCGGAAAAATTAAAAGATCCAAAGATTAAAGAACTTCTTGGCAAGCTGGATACTAGTGAAGATGTGCTTAAGTTCAATGACAGACTTTTCAAACCATCCAGAGAAGGCCAAAAAAATAATCAAAAACTTAAGACCTATGACAAGAAAACAATGATTAAGCTTCTTCAGTATCAAAAGAAACATGGCCATTCTACCAGTTATATGTCTAAAAAATATAAAATAAGCAGAACTACTCTTACAAAATGGAAACTCATGTTTGAGGAAGAGCTTAAAGATCCAATAAAAAAAGCCGATAAATAATATATCGGCTTTTTTGTAAAGGTAACAACAAGAAAAAGCACGGGGCTACACTTGCCGGAGTCGAACCGGATAACCTTGCCGAAGTTACCGACTTCGCTATTCCTCCCCAAATTGCGTGACGATGAAGCTTTTTCTAACGACACTTATAATAAAACAAGGCAACAAGCAAAAAGTGATGTCGTGCTCTACCAACTGAGCTACTCTTCCTATAATAATTGTGCTTTTTGTTGTGGAAGAGACAGGACTCGAACCCGTGTCCCCGTCGTGATGATCGAAGTAACACTATTCTACGGCACTTATTTTTTTTTTAATAAAAAAGAGGCTAAGTTCAAAAAGACTTTTACAAAATCATTTTCATGACTTTCTGGAGTCGAACCAAATTAAACCGAAGTAAGTCTTTTTTACGGCACTCTTTATACAAATCAAGGTAATATTTTTCAGAATCTTCTGTGCATTTGCTCTACCTGCTGAGCTACCTCTCCTTTTCGAGGGAAAAGGCAGGATTCGAACCTGCGACCCAATGTTTATTCAATCTCGAAGTATGATTCTAAGACGACACTTGATTATAGTTTATTTTTCTTCTTCAGACATCTCAGTTTTAACAATAGGATGAATTCCTGCATTTTCAGGATAATAGCTTAAACCAAAACTACTCCATCCAGAAGACAAATAGAGAATCCTTTCTTTCAGATAAGGAATATCTTTGGTTTGATCATACTTAAAATTTTCATCAAATATATTCTTTACCTCATCAATAAGTTCAGGGTAAAACATTTGGTCTTCTTCATCAAATACATCAATATGAATATCAAGATAGTTACTTAATTCATTTAATAAATAAGTTCTTAAATCCCAACCCATAACAATAATATCAGAAGATCCTAAAGAAATAACAGGCTTCCATTTAAGGTTTTCATCACTTACAATATATCGGAGTCCTGTCAAAGGTAAAAGAGCTGGAACATGAGAAAACCATTCTTCAAAAATTTCTATTCTCTTTTCCAAAGATGCAGGCTTTATCCCCCATGAACTAAGCCAAACCTGGCTATCCTCATCCGCATCGTACTTCATCCAACTATATGAACTTTTTATTATTTCTAAAACTTCTTTTTCATCAGCAAGCCAATTATAAAAGAAATTACGTTCTTCTGTAATCAGTTCTCCATCATCCTCATATTCAAAAATTTCTTTTTTGTCAATCGTATGAAGAATTTTTAAAAATTCTTTATGCTCAGGGATAAACCTGATGTTATATTTTTTTTCAACTTGATCAATCTGTTCTTTAGAAAGCCCCTGCCATTTGGCACCATAAAATCCTTTAGGACAATTTTCATCATCCACAGACCAAAGTTTTTCTGTACGTTCCTTGACCCAGTATAGGAATTCAGTCAGGTTACTTGGTATATTCATTGTTATTATTTTTTTTAAAAGAGGCAAAAGATTGAAAAGACTCGCCAGATCATTTTCATGATCTGTTTTGGAGTTGAACCAATATCATAAGATTTACCGAAGTAAGCCTTTTCTACGGCACTCTTTTATAAATTATCAAGGTAAAAATGGAGGAATCTTTCTTTTCCATCTGCTCTACCATCTGAGCTACATCCCGTTTACAACAAGAATGACAGGAATTGAACCTGCGACCTGATGACGTGTAATCGAAGTATGATTCCAAAACGACACTTGATATGATTTAAACAAGGTAATTAAATCAAACAGAGATCAATACGGGGTATTACCATTTCTACTATCTGCTGTTGCAGAACAGGATTCGAACCTATATTACCGTCCCTTAAGAAGTAACTCTATTTTACGACACTTGTTTTTTATGGTTATTTATAGTTATTAGTTTTATGGTTACCAATTTATATACTTACTGCGCATTATTTTTACGTAGTTATTTTTATTAAAAACCAAGCAATAAAATGATAAGAGTAAATGATATTCAATTAAAAGTTGACGATGAAACTCTTATCAACGGCATTGGTTAGCTACCGGGCAATCTGGTGAAAGACTCTGTCTGTTTTGGAATCGAAGTATGTCTTTCTAACGGCACCAGTAATATTTATACTGCAAAATTAAATTGCAGGTACGCAATCTTTTTACGTAGTTATATTTTACATTAAAACTTAGTAATAATATTCTGCTCAAATTAAAAGCAGTGCCTTTTACAGCACTACTTTTTCAATCATTTCTATTGCAGATTTCTGATCTTCCAAAGCATTCAATACATCGAAGATTTTATCTGACCAACCTGCAATAAGGTATACATCATTTCTTTTGATATCAATCGGCTGTCTTCCATAGCCAGCCAAGTCAAAAATATACAGTTTTGCATCAGGAGCTATGGCCTTATATCTATTCCAGGAATCTTCAAATGAATGTTTGTTTCCAGAGCTATCCCACATTTGGGTATCTGTGAACAGCATTACTTTTTCCACTTTTTCCCGTCTTTTAATCAAATCTTCGATGACCAGATAACCGTTGGTAGAATACCCCACTTCACCTTCACGCTTATAGAATGCATCTACATTTCTTAGGATTCCATTTTTAGGCATTGGAACCCGTAACCAACGATCACCGAACATCCCTGTTACTACATTTTTGCATTGTGACTGTAAGATCATTGACATCAACAAACCAATGTCATACAGCAAGATTTTACTTTTTGGAGAAACCTTTTTCTGCATTGAACCTGAGACATCAGCTGCAATAACCACAGAAGTATTGAAGCCAAAGCCTTTGATATTCTGAGCACTTACCACAACTGCATTTTCCAATGCTTCCAGTACAGAAGACAAATAAGGTGAATCAATGGTTTTCAATTCCCTGTATGCTGCCAGAAATCTGAACGGCAACTGCTTTGAATGAATAACCGCTTTTTCATCAGCCAGATAACGACAAATTTTATTCATTGCATCTGCTGATACTTCTGCCTCCAGAATATTTCTTAGGTTTCGCAGGGTTGCCATGTATCCTAGTTTATTGCTGAAGATCAATTCTTCCCATTTGATTTTGAAAGCCTGTTCTCTTTCTTCTTGATCAGTATATTTTTTCTGTCCCAGCACAGAAAGCTCAACTTCCCACGTGTAAGGAACTTCTAACACATCACCTGCAATTTTATTAAAAATGGTTTGCTGGTTCTCATTCTTAGCTTTTGGGTGTACCAGGAATAAGGCATCTTTCAATGTTACTTCTCCTTTCCTGTTATATTTTGCAAACTGGTATTCGTCAAACTTATTGAATGACTTTATCAATCCTTTCTGAATTTGCTTAGATAGCCTGTTCAGTTTTTTTGTTTCTGTTCTTTCATTGGCAAGCTGGTAATAAGCCAGCAGTTCTGTGATTTCATCAGCTCTTTGAACAACTCCATCCACTGTTTTGCTTACCAGGTCTGAGCCTGAAGCTTCTCTTGCCAGCTCTGTAGCCAAAACCAATGGAATGGAACGCAAGTACATATCTTTTCTAGCATACACAGCTAGTTTTGCTACAAATTCGGGATCATTTTTCTTAATCAGAGACTGTATTCTCTCCAATCTCTCATTCCCTTTTTCATAAGTAATATTAGAAAGCCCTGTTGTAACCACAGCACTATACAATTCTTCTGCAGGGGTCATCACATATGCTTTTGCTCCCTCATAGTTCAAGACTACTTTGTTTTCTTTTTTCAAAAAATTAAATTTCATGAGTTACTGTTTTTTTTGTTAAACATTGAAAGGATTATTACTTCCTCTCTGATTTCTGATGCAAAGTAAAAACAGTATTACGCAATCATTTTGCGTAGTTTATTTTCTGTGAAAATTTTATTTTTTATTTTAAGAAAAATGTGAGAAATATATTTTAAAATAAGATTTTGGCTGAAGCCAGATGAAGACGATTTTTTTTAAGGGGGCTAAAGTCCACTCTTATTAAATATTGGAACTATAAATTAATATTGAACAGCAACATCATTCATTTAAAGCTTCTATCATTCATTTCAAATAAAGAAATCGGTAATCTCCGGTTTTTACACATGTGTTCTCTAGCTTTGTCTTCATTAAAATTAAAGCTATGATTAAAGGATTATACGAAACTCATGTTCAGGTAAGTGATTTGGAAAAAGCCATTCAATTTTATACAGAAGTATTGGGATTGAGGCTGGCTCATAGAGATGGAACAAGACCTATAGCATTTTTATGGATTGGAGAAGAGAAAGAGTTTATGCTAGGATTGTGGGAGCAAAAAGAGAATCTTCAACCCAGACATTTTGCTTTCTCCAGCAGTAAAGAAGATATTTTAAACTATTCTGTGAAGTTTTTGGAAAATAAGAATCTAAAGCCATATAACTTTTTGAAAAACGGAAGCATTGAACCTATGGTATTTGCCTGGATGCCTGCACTGGCCATCTATTTCAATGATCCTGATGGTAACCAGCTTGAGTTTATTTCTATTTTGGAGGGCGATGGAAAACCTGAATTAGGTGTTTTGGCATATGAGGAATGGATAAAACAGACACAAAGCTAATCAAGAAGTATAGTGCCTAATATGTTGGTAATCGCAAAGACGCAATAGATTCTAAGAATCGCAAGCATTTTCTTTACGCCTCTGCGCTTATCAACATTTCTATTATTAACTATTTACAAGTTTCTTCACTGCAAGCACGTGTTTACAAGGACCTCTTTCGCCTTGATATTTACTGAACCATTCGCAGGTACAACGCTCCTTTTCGTCTTCAATAATTACGGTATGGTGTACTCCTGTGCCTTGTACCCTGGCTTCTGTTCTTTCTTTATGATTGCTTAAAATCTCAACTTTTCCATCTTCAATCAGTTTTTCAGCATTCTTCATACGTGGATTTAATTCTAAGATACGGCTTAGCTTAAAGGGCAATCTGCGGTAGAAGAACTCATTATCGTCAAGATCATATCCCAACAATCCCATTGAAGCCAATCTTCCTGTAATATTATCTGCTTTATTCAGGCTAATGTTTTCCTCTAGTGCTAGAACCATTGCATTGAATGATTGGTTAGCGTAGGCATATTTGTCCAGAGCATCAATCCATTCATCTGATACTTCTGTTGTAAGACTATCCAAAACAGCCCCTTCTCCTGAAAACCCTCTCCAGCTCTCTCTTGACAGGGAAAAACTAAATTTTATATTTCCCATATAAAGCTGCCAGGTGGTAGACTGCATATTAGGATGCGGAAATACCTGCATATGATCTATATAAGGAAGCAATGGTTCCAATAGTCTTAACCTGTGAAGTCCTCCAATGCAGACAGCATCAGCAGATTTTACAGGAGAAAACATCGGTTTATTTCCTCTTACGATAAGATAATAGTCTGACTTTACTGTCCCTTTCGGCATTCCTCTGAATAGCTGCTGAGTTTGTATCTTATTAAAACTATGTTGCTTTTGTGATTCAGACAGGTATATCTGTACTGTTCCTAAGCCCTTAATCCATTTTGTAGGCAATGGAACCTTTCTTTCCACTACTTTTTTTTCTTCTTTATATAACCCGAATTCTTTGTCACCAACAGAAAGCATAATTTTTTCATTGGGGCGAATACTTCCAAGGGCGGTTATCATGGGTTGATTAAAATCTACATTTGTAGTTCCGTTTTCCAAAAACTCCCCATCCAATCCATCCGGAAGAACATCCACTCGTGCATACACTCCTGCGCAATGAGAAAAGCCTTCAAATCGCAACCTCTCATTTCCGGCGGTCACAATAGGATCTTTGAGCAATGCCATCTGAAATGGTGACAGATTAAAGCTTGACTTTACAATATTGGAAAGTGTAATTAGGCAACGGGCCAAAATAAAAGGTTGTCCTACGTTCCCCCAGAAAAAGCAGGGAACATCGGTATTTTTCTGTATCTCGCTATATTTGGAGAGAAACAGTTCTTCCAGAGCATCTTTCTTTACCAGTGCAGATGATCTGGAATAATTGTAAGTAAGCATATCTTCCATAATTTATTTTTTTAGAAGAAGATTGCAGATTTTTTTCAGGCTCGAATTTTCTTTCCAGCTGTTCAGTTTTTCTATTATATTTCCTTTCGCCTCCGATTGATTTAAAGCCAATACCTCATGATAAACTTCCAGTAATTTCTTCAAATTGGTAACCGGATTTTCCATCTGAAGCAGTATACCGGATATCAACTCTTCCAGAGCAACGTTATGGTTTTTGCTTACGTTAAGCATATGATGCTGGATAAGGTCTGTTAATCTTTTAACAGGCGCCCACTCAAGTTTTTCATGCAGACCAATTACCTTACCTAGCTGTGCATTATCCATCATTTGATGAGAAACATGTTCCAGCCAGATTTCAGCAGCAGTTCCTCTGATGGTTTTATCTCCATCCAAAAAGATGGTTCCTAAAAACAGATAACCCATTTCATCCAGAGGTCTTTTGATCTGATAAAAAGCCTGTGCTGTATTTAAAACCAGGTTTCTTTCATAAACTTCAGCAATACCCGAATAGAAAAGGCAGTTTCTGATTACTTTTGCCAAGGTATTTGCCGGTGTATTCGGAAAGCACCACATCATTGCAGGAATTTCGGAAAGTTCTTTTTGTTCAGCAATAAAAAACTCCAGAAACAAAGGCTCTTTTCTTTTTTCAAGATGATATTTTGGAATAACAATGTTCAACTCCACAGGATAATATGAATTTTTCTTGCTGTCAATTGTTTTCCATTGATAGGCTCCCGAAAGGAATTCTACCGGAATATCATCATATCCGAAACTACTAAATTCCTTAAAAACAGTTTCCGGTGAACGTGTAATACCGGCCGTCATCCACCATGATGAATGGATAAGTTCTCCTTTTGGTTTTTCGTTTTTACCAAAGAAGAAAAGTAACAGCTCTTTATACTCACCTTTTAATCTTTTCTCAACCAACTGCAAAGCTTCCGAAGTATCGTCCAGAGCACAACGTTGCAATGCCAGCTGCATATCCAAATGATTGGGCTCAATATTTTTGTTTTGATAGGCTTCTAATCTTTCTACCAGACTAACGGGAGAAATCCAACAAGGGGTATGAGTTACTGTAAATAACAGGGGAATATTTTCTCCGGATTTTATCTTTTGAGAAATATATACGGCCATCTCCTTGAAAGCTTTTGTAACAGGATCCTTTGTTCCAACTTTTTCTATTGGACCTAGTTTTTTAAGATAATTTGAATAAATCTCTCTTGAAGCTTCATCTTCACAGGTCTTATGATATATTTTCTCCAGATTTTTAAGCTGAATTGGATATTTTTCCAATAAACTTAATCCGTAATTTATAATCAGATTGCACAGAAGAACATTCAAATAGGGAACTTCCCATCTGGCAATTGTTTTACAGGCTTTTAGAAATACAGGTTCTATTAATTTAACAGACTCGGCATCGTTTTTATTAGCAAAGCGCATCAATCCATCCAAGGCAATATCACAGTGATAGCTGTATGGGTCTTCTATTGCTAATGGCAGGAAAAACATTAAATCCTCAAAACTTTCAAGCTCTTTGATTTTATTTTCCTTTGCCGTCAGTAATATTCTTTCTGAAGCTATGGCATCAAGCTCCTGTTGTTTGTCTTCAATATATTTAGCTAAAACAGGACGTACATTACTCAATATATTATCCGAATAATGAGAAAGTGCCTCCTTTATATTTTCAGATGCTGGGATATATTTCAGAATAATTTTTGCTGCTTTCGACTGTATACTATCATCTTTACTTACAAATGCAGTACTTAAAGCTATTCCCAACATTTCGGGATCAAGCTTTTTGTGCTGGAATATTTTTTCTGTTAAAGCCAAGCCTGCAATAACTACTGTTTTAATTTCTGAACTCAGTAAGTTGGGAAGATAGTGTGAAAATTCATCACTTTTAAAAGCAGGTAATTCTACTAATTTCTTCAAATGTATAAGAATGGTATTGACTGCCTTAGACTGCGCAGACGTTAATCCGGCAAGCAACTCATCCTGAAGTTCCACCAATTCTTCTTCGGTTGGCTTTAATGCGGTAAAAGCATCCATAAACCAGCCGGTTACATTCTTATTAAAGTTTCTGTTAGACGCCAAAAGACATTCTTTTAGGAATCTTTTTCTATCTACTTTTTGTTCTGTAATAAGCTTTTGTACCAATGGAAACCATTCTTTGCGGAACGGCAACGATTTGGATGGATATTCACATAAATACCAGAAGTGAGTACTGAGTGTTTCCGGATGATGGTCCAGATTAGAGGGATAATTACTTAAGTGATGTCCCAGCAATTCAGGTTTAGGCTGCACATAGCCTCTTTCTGTCCATCCTAAAATATGCTGATAATTAAATGCGGTAAATTCAGCATCTATAGAATCATTGATAAAGTCTGAAAACCAGTCCGGGCACCCCCACTCCAATATTTGCTCTGTCTGTTCAATGTTTCGGAAAAGGCTCCAGTAATTTTTACCGAAGTTTTTCTGATCCATGCAAACAAATGAAGCAATATCAATAATTGAGTGTTGATTTACAGATCCTGCGGTATGATAAGAATTTTTGGTCATGACAATCTTACTGATCTCACGCCCCATTTTCTTTATCGTAGGCACTAATGTCTTCTTTTCTTCTGCACTTAGCTGTTTCAAAAAAGGGATAATCTCATGTATTTTTTCCTCATTAAGAATTTCATAGAGTCTTTCTTTCATTGGTTTTTAATTTGATGTATAATTTTTTTCAGGTTATTCTCTTTTTCCCACTCTATAAGCAAACTGATAATCGTTTTATCGACCTTGGTTTGATTTTGGTTAAGCAGTTCATAGTAAAGCTCTAAAAGCTTTTTAAGGTTAAAAACTGGTTTTTCAATCGCTGAAAGAATGGAAATCAGCAATTTCTCAAAAGCTTGGTTATGACTGGTACTCAAATTGATAAACCCTGACAAACCATCTGTAAATCGTTTTACGGGTGCCCATTCAAAATTGATCTTTTTACCAATCAATACGCCTAGTTCCCGTACTCCGAAATCCTCCGAAACCGCCTTGTTTACTAAGACTTCAAAAGCCATACCAGAGAAAGTCTTATCTTTATTAAACAGTCCTGCAGAGAGGAATAAATAATGTACAGGCTGGAAAGGTAGATTCAGCTTCATCCATGCATCAAGAAATACTACACTCCCTTTTATATCATACTGATAAACAGAGCTTGACAAATCTTTATTGTATTTCTTCGCCACAACAGGGCCTGAAAAATAAGGAGCAAAATACAAAATATAAATCAGGTCATTATCATAAACACCATGATAGGAGTTGAATAAATGATCCAAAAAAGTCGCATTTTCGGAAAGTTCTTTTTGGATTTCAACAGATATCAATAGTTGTGGAATTTCTTCTGTAGTATTCCACTTATAAACTTTCCTGTAACCTAGTTCCCAATCAAAGTTTCCTTCCAAAAATTCCTTTTTATATTGATCTTTGAAATTGTTTTGATCAAAAACAGGTTTTAAAAGCTCAAAATATTTTTCATTGAGCTGTTCTTTTGCATACTGCTCTGCCTGTTCTAGGTTTTCTTTTTTAGCACGAAGCATTGCAATTTGCCAATCAAAAGGAATGGGCTGCTCATTATGTTGTTGATAGATTCTCAACTTATCAACAAGGGAATGAATTGTAATCCAGCACGGCGTATGATCCGGAACTGAAAGAACCGGAAGCTTTTTATTTTGTTTTAATAATTCAAATATGCCTAACAAAAACTGATGGTATGCCTTGAAAACAAAAGGGGTTTTCTTTTCACTCCAATTTTCAAGGGTTGGAAAGCCAAGGCGTGCTTCTCCCAAAACCTGTAACTTTTTTTTCTGTTTTAATAGACCATAATTAATCAGAAAGGTAGCCCATAAATGATGAAGTCCTTCTGCTTCTTTTCTCTTGAGTGCAGCTTTAAAGGCTGGTTCAAGTTTATTAAAATGCTCTTCTTTAAAGTCATCATTAAATCTCACCAAGGCATCTAAAAACAAATCAAAATGATAGGTTTCATTGTTATTGAATATCTGGGAGGCCAAAAATATAAAGTCATCTACTGTTTCAATAAGGGCAATAGGCTGTGATAAATGCCATGAAACTGTTTCATAATCCTTGACTGTAGCTTTCTGTGGAATTTCATTTTCTACCAAGAAGTTTTCCAGCAAGGTTTGTGCATCAGAAAGAATGGATCCTGTATACAACATCAGTTCGTTCTGTATTTTCACAGAATTTGGATCACCATATTTGGCAAGAATCTTTGCACCCTTTGTCTGAAGTGCTTTGTCTTTATTCAAAAAAACAGGCATTAGGAGAATGCAAATCTCTTCATGAAGAGGTTTACTGTTCTTGGCTATTTTTTCTAAGATCTGAAGCAGAGCATTCACAACATTTTTTGTTGTAAGGGTCATCAATGATGCTGTAGCCTGTAGAAATTCTTCAGTTTTAAAATCATTCTGTGTGATTGCCAGGCTGACTATTTTTAGTATTCCGGGAAATAGCGAATGTTGCACGGAATGAAAAACAACAAATAATTCTTCCTGCAGTGCTATAATCTCCTTGTCGGTTGGTACAAGATAGGTAAAAAGCTCCAGAAACCAAGTGTTATGATCTTTTGAAAAATTGAGATTAATGGCACTAATGCTAGATTTTAAAACCTTACTGCGTGTAATTTTATTATCCTGAACAAGGGTTTTCAATATTTCTTTCCAGTTCCTGCCATGAGAATGATAAGTTATATCAGATTCATACTCAAATAAAAGCCAGATATGAGAATCTATGGTAACCGGATAAGTAAAAAGAATTTCTTCCAAAGTATGATTTGAGGCTAATGAAGAGGAAAGTAATGAAGCACTTATATTATCATTTAGCTTTAAATAGCCTTTCTGTTCCCACTCCAATACCTTTATATATTCAAAATTACTTAAAAATAGAAGGCTTTCACCAATCCATTCCGGAACGTAAGTTTCAAAGATTTCATCAATAAGATTAACGGGCATGGAATAATATCCCGGGCCTATCTTTTCATATTCATTCTTCGTTTTAGAACATACCAAAGTAGCTAACACAGAAATATTGTTGTGCCCCCATTCTTTATTAATATTATTTTTTAAAATGGAAGCGACTTCTTTTTTATCTTTTTGTGTAAGCTTTTTAAGAAACGGAACAATTTCCTTTATTTTATAGTTTAAATATATTGCCCTAAACTCCTCCTCAATAAGCATAAATTTATTCTTACCGGCTAAAATAACAAAAATTGATTGACAGACAGTAAATTATCCCCAAAATGTGAATTTTTTAACAAAAAATTAAGGTATTGAAAGTACTTCTATTTCTTATTTTAAATTAATAATAACAATTCCCTGTTTGAAGATATATGTGTTAAAATATTTGCTTAATTTCTATTTGTTAAGACTCAATTGTTCCTTCCGATATTTATGATTCAATAAATAGAAAAACTCTTGAAAACCAGCAATATTACAGGCTATTACATTTTAAAAGTCTTTTCTACTTCAGTTAATCCCATTTTCGCCAAATGTCTGTATACTGTTGATAGGGCAAGGTTTCTCTTTTCTGCAATTTCAAAAGGAGGCATTCCCTCTTCAAATAGTTGAAATGTAATCAAATGAGTAGGTTTTTTCATAACAACTACAGAAGTGTCTACTTCCAGTGTTTTATCAAATAAAGGAACTTCCAAAAGACCGCATTCTTTCAGCTTTTCAAGATAATCTTCAAGATCATAGAGGAATATTTTAGTTTCTTCGTTAAATTTTTTAAGTCCTTTTCTATTTATCGTTTCCGAATAAAGCTCTTTTAAAGGCAATAAAAAATCTTCTGCTACCTTTTTATAAAAGAAGTTTACAGCACCTTTACATTTATCTTCAATCTCAGTCCACGGGATTGTTCCGGCTATAAAGCCCAGCGTTTTCTGATGAATGATCTTTTTGAATTTTTCGGATATATAGAAAAGTTTTTCGCTTTCTATTGTAAAATTTTCTGCCTGTTTTTTTATTTTTTCATCCGATACTTCTTCAGCTATCCAATTTATCACAAAATCTTTTAACCAGCTTGCATCTATTTTCATCTGAACTTTAAGAAGTGTAAAACTATATTTATCTTTCTCAAGAAGCTTCTCTAATATATCATTAGCGTTGGTTGAATCCTGAAATTTTTCAATTCTGGAATCACAAAATATAGCTTCCGGGGTAATTTTAGATTTCAGAACAATGCCCTCCAAGGTTCTGCATCGGCTTAATGCCACATATACCTGTCCACTGGCAAAGGATCTTCCGGCATCAATGATAACGCGGTCAAATGTAAGTCCCTGACTTTTATGAATGGTGACCGCCCAGGCTAAACGTATCGGATATTGCTCAAAGCTTCCCAATACTTCTGTTTTTATATTCTTATCAGCGTCGAGAGTATATTTCTTTTGTTCCCAGACTTCTTTTGTAAGTGTAAATTCTACTCCAGATTCTTCGAATACGGCCTTTATAAGATCTTCTTCTAGGCAGGAAATTTTTGCGAGTTTGCCATTGTAGAATTTTTTTTCAGGAGATGAATCATTTCTAATGAACATGATTTGAGAACCTACTTTCAATTCAATAATTTCATCATTGGGGTATTGGGTTTCTTTAAATTCTCCAATAACAGTGGCTTTATAAAATTGAGAGGCTTCTTGCAACTCTCTCAGTTTTTTCTGATTAATATGATCAGCAATACGATTATGGGAGCAAAGATGGATGTAAGCTTCATTTTCAGGTTCAAAGTCCGGTTTATATCGGGAGTTCAATTTTTCAAAATCAATATTACGAATATCTGCGTGCCGAACTGCCTCAAGAATCCCAAGAAATTCTTTGTTTTGCTGTCTGTAAACTTTTGTTAATTCTACCGTTATTAAGGGAATATTTTGTAATGCCTGTGCAGAAAAGAAAAATGGGGTCTGATAATATTTTGACAATATCTTTTCCGAATCATCTTTGACAACCGGTGGTAGTTGGTATAAATCTCCAATCAACAGCAATTGTGCTCCTCCAAATGGAAATTGATTTCTTCTTACACGCCTCAAGGAATGATCCAAAATATCCAGCAGATCAGCTCTTAGCATAGAAACCTCATCAATAATAATGAGTTCTATCTCGCGAAACAAGTCCAGCTTATCTTTTCGATATTTAAAATGAGGGAAGAGTTCATTAATATTCATTGCCAAATTAGGATCAATGTGTTCTGTAGTAGGCACAAAGGTTCGGAACGGAATTCCAAATAACGAATGAATGGTTACCCCGCCAGCATTAATGGCTGCAATACCTGTAGGCGCAACAATGATATGTTTTTTGCGGGTCTTTTTCACAAAATCATTTAGGAAAGTAGTCTTCCCCGTTCCTGCTTTCCCTGTCAAAAACACGCTTCTGTTGGTATTTTCAAGTAATTCAACAAGTACCTCCAATGAATAAAAAGTTTTATCAAATTTAAATCATAAAAATTAAAATCAATTGTCAATATCAAAATAAAAAAGACTCCCTTTGCAGAGAGTCCATCATCATGATAGTATTGAGTCTACCTTATCTTTTAATAATTCTTCAGGCACCAGTGCAGAATCTTTGCAATATTTCTGGCATCATCTACTCCTCTGTGATGGGTACCATCCAGCTTAAAGCCCAGTTCATTCAAGGCTCTCTGCATTCCTACACTTTTTCTTACTGTTGGATGCAATTCTCCAAATAATGTTTTCACATTAATATGGTCATCGCCCATCGGATAATCTGTGTAAAATCTTCTGGCCTGATCCTTAAGCATATTCAGGTCATAGTTTCCATAACTTGCCCAAGTTAATTCCTCGGAGTCATATTCTGCTCTTAAAATATCAAAAGCATCATCCAGCATAATGCCTTCATTATCCAGCAAACTCTGTGTAAGCGTTGTAAGCTCTGTACAGAAAGGGCTTACCTTTGAATACTGAGGCTTGATTAAGATTCCCTCATTTTTAGAGATCTTTCCGGTTTTTGCATTCATGATACAAACTCCTATTTCAATGATCTCGCTTTCCTGACCTCTGGGCGGGCGGTTATCCCAACACGTGGCTTCAAGATCTATAATTAATATATTTTCTGTTGTTTTCACTTGTTTTAAATTTTAAATTATGCTAAAATCTTACTTAAGACCTTAGCGGTATTATAAGCATCATCGGCTCCACTGTGATGATTTCCTTCAAAATCCATCGTCAGATAATCCAAGGCTCTTTTAAGTCCTATTGATTTATGTAGTCTGAAATGTCTTTTGAATTCATACATCACGTTCAAATATTGTTCTGAAAAGGGACTTTCTGTTCCAAGCCAGTCACATTGTTCAATGATCTGCTCCCTGTCGAAGTTTCCATATCCCGCCCATGTAAGTAAGGCAGAATGGTACTCATCTCTGATCTTTTCACAGGCTTCTTCGAAATAGATTCCTTTTTCTTCGATTAATTGCGGAGTAATTCTTGTGAGTTTTGTACAGAATTTATTGATCTCTGATCTTTCAGGAATAATGTAGATGCTTTGCTTTTGGGAAATAGCATTGGATATCAGATCCAGTTTGCAAATCCCTATTTCTATAATATCGACTTTTTGTCCGATTGGAATCCTGTCGTTTTCCCAACAGGTAGCTTCCAAATCGACAATTAATATTTCATTGGTTGTTTTCATGGTTTTATAAAATGGATGTTGTACAGTAAAGAGGTTAGACCGTAAAATTTAAATTCTAACACTCTTATACTTTACAACTTTCCTGTAATATTATTCTCGCGGTCCGAATGGAGGCGTCCACTTTTTCCTTTTCATAATTTCCTTTACTTCTTCGTAGGAAATCGGGTAAAAATCGTGGCAATCCACTCCAACATCAAAGCTTAACGCCATTTCATCATCAGGTAAAGTCCCGTGTGAATGCCCGTATAACTGCCATACTCCACGGTGTGAACCGTTCCAGGTACGCATTGAGTAATGGAAAAGAATTATTTTCTGTTTTCCGTTATTATTCTCCGGGTCGTCTATTTTCAATTCGTGATAATCTCTGATGGAGGCAAATCGTTTAGGATAAGTTAATGCTGCTCCTTCATGATTTCCTTTGATTAAGTGGATATTTCCGTTTAATTGATCCAAAATTTCTTTTGTAAAATCAGGTTTTCCTAAGCTGAAATCACCTAAATGATAAACGGTATCTCCGACTCCGACTTTCTCGTTCCATCTTTTGATTAGCTCTTCATTCATATGTTCCGGAGACTCAAAGGGCCTTTCGGAAAATTTTATAATATTTTCATGACCAAAATGATGGTCTGCTGTAAAAAATATATTAGGTTTCATTTTTTTAATTGTTGTTTGTTAATAAATATTTTAAATTAACTTTCTCGAAATGCTTTATAAAAAGCAGTTTCAATTTCCTGTTGATCACTTTCCGTATATCTTCTTGAAAAGTGGATCGGGATGGCTTCTTTCACCTTGCATTCATTCATGATTTTTCCTGATGCAGATGCAAAACTGTGATAATTGAGTTTGGCAAATTCCTGATCGAGATCTTTATAAAATGTTTCGATGTATACCTTATCAGCTTCTGTAAAAACAGTTCTCATCTTTTCATAGTTTCTTTCATCTACAGCATGATCCATAATTACGCCCAACTTATATCCCTCATTTTTTGTGAGTAGATGGAATAATTCCGACGCCTTGTATATTGTATCTTCTATCTCAATTTGCTGATCCGGATCATTGTTTTCGAAAGCTATTTTTAACTCGCTGATCCATTTTCCTTTTCTGAAGCCGGAAGCTTCTTCATGAAAAGTAATGGTATCTCTTTCTTTAAACAGATAAGCAATGGAATCTGTTTTATGATCAAGAATGGCAAAATCAACATTCACACATTCATCTTCAAAAAGAAAATTCTGAGTCTTTATGAATTCTGTATTCCAGTAAGGTGGATGGAGTGTATAAACATTAATTTCTTCCTTGGAAACAATTTCCCTGATTTCATATTCAATGGCATTTTCATCTATTAAATTCCATGTGTAGGATTTTAACCTTGCTTCAACTTGTTGATGAATATTCTTCGGTCCACAGATGACCACTTTTTCTCCACTTCCAATTTGATGTCTGAAAATCCCGTCAAAGTTCGCAAAGTGATCAATATGTGTATGGCTGATGAATATTGCTGACACAGACTGTGCCTCCTTCACTGTCAATAAGCTTGCTTCACCACAATCACATACATAATGCTTTCCTGAATTGGGAACTTTTATTAATATACTGATGTCTTCTTTTAAAAGACTTTTTATTTCTGCTTGTAACATTTTTTTCTTTTTAAAAACCGTTTTGTCAAAATTTCTTTGGACTTTTATGGTTGAATTTACACGTAAAAAAGTTTCGATAATGAATTACCGAAACTAAACTTTAAGAGTCATTAACTCTTCTTTTATAAAATCTATAACCAAAGTATTCAACTTTTTGTTGATCCTTTTCTGTTCTTCTTTTTCTATTGTAGTGAAAACTGATGGAAAATCCTTTTCAAAATCCTCTAAAATATCCTGTGCAAAAAGACCAATGATCTTCCCCATCATTTTGGGTTCGAATTCACCAATTTTGCTCACAACATTATTCAAACGATTTGCAGTCACATACCTTTGGATTTCTTCCCAAATATTTTGGGCTGTTTCTCCAAAAACAATTTGCTTCTGAATTGTTTTCCCTTGCTTTTTAACCATTTTAGATTTTTCGATCCACTTTTCATTCTTATTTTTTAGAATGACTCTTGCACCATTCCCAAAATATTTGGTTTTTAAAGTCTTTATAATGGTTCCTTCACACATATTATTCAATTCCGGTAATCCCAACCAAGCTGGAATTTTAGAATTGAAAACATTCGGAAACCTCAAAGCCTCTTCTAAAGTCCCTTGAAATAAGGTTTTAGCATAGAAAAATCCGGTTTTCTCGAAAATTTGATTAACAATATCTGTATCCAAATAAGTAACCCCATTCAACTTAATATCGAAGGCATAGAATTCATTGTAAGGTGCATATTCAATACCTTTTTGTACTCTCACGGCACCTTTTACGGGTTCTACTTCTTTGTGGTTGTAACCGCCACCGAATAACTCACCGTAGATGACTACAGTTTCCACATTCGGGTGCATTGTTTTCACTTTTTGAAACACCTCAATTACATTTTTTTTGTAGCGTTCCAACATCTGATGTGCATTATAGAATTTTTCATCTTTTTCAATAAAAGCTGTCCTTTTTGCGATCTTAATTTCCTTTCCATCGGTAAAGAAAGAGAAATTAGCTCCATGAACTTTTTCCTGCACGATGAAAACCTCATCCCCAAAACCCTGCAACCTGATCTGATCGATCATGCGGGCCTGGTAAGCGTTTTCTATAGAGTTATATGTTTTGAAAATCATTTTTTTAGTTTTTAAAGTTTTTTAAAAGGCTCTCAATATTCTTCTTCCCTACGGGATTCATGGAGTGGCAATAGAATTTCGGTAGTCCTAAATAGTTATCCATACAATATTCTACCAGCCATTTTGCACAATCGTAGCCTGTTTTTTCAATAAATTCCTGAGAATCCTGTTTCAGATAATGCATATCGGCAAGATCGTGGTCAAAAGAGATCATTTCAGGAAGTCCTTTTTCCAAAATTCTATTGACAAACTGCTCGTAGTTCCGAACTATATGCCAATCTTCTCTCAGGAAAATATCCTGTTTGGTATAATGATAAGCCTCAATCGGATATCGTATATCATCCAGAAATAATAATCTTTTTGTCATTTTCATTGCCTTATTTTTTGATTATTAAGCTTTAGCTAGTCTTCATGAATCCAATCCACAACAGTTTCAAGAAAATGCAATCTTACTTCTTCAAATCTTGTGATATTGGGGATATGATTAATCTCCAGTAAATGCTTGGTCCCATCTTTTTGAACGATGTAATCATTAGCGATGACATCCATTCCAATTTTATCTTTCAACATTAATGTATCCTGTAAAAGTTCTGTATCAATTTCTGTAAACTGGGCATTATCGGGATGAATGGATTTTAACCATGTTTCTCCTTCAAGTTTAATCTGCCAGGATTTTTCGCCAATGTTTAAAATTCTTACGGCTTCGCCTTCAAAATAAGGTTCCAAGACACTGTTTTCTGTACTTTCCCAACTTCCTGTAAACTTATGTTTGTTTTCTCCACAATGCCAGTTTCCCCATTTGGCTACCAACTCAGAATTCGTATTTATATAGGTATCTGCAGAGATAAATCCTCTTTGGGAATTAAATTTTGAATACTTCATTGCCTTAATCAGACAAGGAATTTTCAATCTGCATTCAAGCATTCCGTAGGCGTTTGGAAAACATGGACCATTCCACAGGGCTAATCCTGAAATAAAATCCAGATCATCTTCAAAAATTCCGTGATAAATAACCTTATCAACCGGAAGCATTCCAACTCCCTGAGCTTTTTCAACATATAATATTCCGTCAATTATTTTTATCTTAGGAATGGATTGGTGCCAGATCATGAGGCCTTCGTAATGTTGTCTTATATATTCATATTCATGTTCGTGTAAACCGATAACGGCTATTCTATTATGAGTCATGTTGTTAGTTTTTAATTGAAAAAGTAAATATTCAATATTTTGATTACTTTTTATAGTTATTATTTAGAAAATTAAACCATCATATCAGCACAGTTGGAACTGGCGAAAGCAAAGGGTTTTGCCTTAAACACATATCCCATTCCCAGAATGTATCCCATGGCATCTCCTAATGCTGCATTGGACTTAAAGTCTGGGTCTGTATTAATGTCTGCGTGTACCTCCATTTCCACACCATAATTGTCCAACACAGAGCAGATGGCGTATGCAATTTCAACGGATTTGTTGACTTCATTCAGCATTCGCTCCTTGATACTGATACTCTGTATTTCTCTTTCTTTTCTAATAAAGGTAAACGCTCCTTTTCCCTCACGAATAAACACTACTGCCGTAGCATAATTAATGGCTTCTCCGTATACGTGAGAGTCTGATCCCACACATACTTTCAGACGGTGTCCGTTTGCCTGTTCGCGAATGATGGCTTCTTCTACCAGCTGTGTGATAGAGTGTTGGAAAATTTTCCCATTCATATTCTGCCATGTTTGTTGTTGCGTTTCCATTTTTCTACATATTTATAATTGATAGTTTTATAATTGATTTCCTAGAGGTTGTGTTCTAACCTCTACGTCTTTACTTTTATTTTTTTTTGCGGAACAGACAGGAATTGAACCTGTACCTCTAGTTTTTCAGACTAGCGTGCAGACCTTCTACACCACTCTTCCCTATTATAATTGATACTTTGGTACGGGAAGAGGGATTCGAACCCCCAAAAGCTTGATCCTAAATCAAGAGTGTATACCATTCCACCATTCCCGCAGTTTTTATGAGTAATTGATAATATTAAAATCACCTTGTACTCATCATTTATCATAAATTAGGTTTGAGAAAGCTCTGTCTACTATAAACTATGCCTGTTTTTGTTTGTAAAGATCTTCTGCGCTCGACAAACCTTTCTCTTTTCCTATTTTTCGGTGAATGGTGACTGGCCAATGTATTTTCAAATTTGAACTTTCATGGTTATAATCAATTCAATATTGACCAGTTCATTCACATCCTGTACTCTATAAGGGAATCGAACCCTTATTTTCTGCTCGAAAGGCAGGCGTCCTAGCCGTTAGACGAATAGAGCTATTAAAAACCAACTGACTAGGAATCGAACCTAAACAACAAGAGTACATTTCCTGCATGCTGCCATTACATTATCAGCGGTTTGGTGGAAGTAGTAGGATTCGAACCTACTCAGCAATAAAGCAACAGATTTACAGTCTGCCCCGACTCTCCAACTTCGGCGTACTTCCTTATTTATGAGCAATTAGCAATGATTAATACACAATCTGCCCTAATGCTCTTTTCCTGTTTTAAAAAGAAAAGGTCTGTCTTTAAATGTTTAACTAAAGATCTTCTGCTCTTGACAGACATTTTCTTTTCTAATAAAGGATAATCTTCATAAGAGCGATGTTTTTCTAAAGTTTATTAACATCTAAGCTCTATCATAGAGATGGCTATGGGATTCAAACCCACTCAGCTTAAGCAACGGTTTTGCAGACCGCCCCGACTCTTCCACTTCGGCGAACCATCATTTTTATTTAGTTTTCATTAAAAAAATAAAGCCTGTCCTAATTTTTTGTTTGATATAAGACCTTCTGCGCTTGACAAACTTTATTTTTACCTAAAATTTTATAAATGATATTTTTTAATTCTAATTGTTCTTTATTGAGATAAGAAAAAGCTTGTCTGTATTTTCGTGTTTTGGCGTAAAGATCTTCTGCTCTTGACAAACTTTTACTTTTCTCCTGAAACAATTAACTTCATTTGTATTTTGTCTGGAAAGCAAGATTCGAACTTGCGACCTCCCGCGTCCAAGACGGGTAAACAACCACCGTTATCTTTCCAGTTTTGCAGATCCACTTCAACATTCTTTTCCGAGAGACAGTCGGAGCTGAAATTTCCATGAATCTTTGCGGTCTATGCGAGAATCGAACTCGCAGTGCCCAAGAGACAGTCGGGCAGGTTAGCCATTACCTCAATAGACCTTATATGCTGTGATTCCGAGAGGATTCGAACCTCTAACCCTGGGTTTAGAAAACCCATGCTCTATCCGGTTGAGCTACGGAACCATAAAAAAAGCGCCTCTTTTTGGGAGGCGCTTGGTATATTTTGACGTGAAAGATCATTAACTGACCCACGTATATAAGCACCTTTTATCCACAATTCTGCTATCATAAACACACACAGCTCCTGCCGGCTCTTGTCCGAATAGTTCTGAATATTGATTAAATATGTTAGGCAATTGTTTCATTTTATTTTTGTTTTGTCTTTAAATTATTTTTGTTGAATCCTGAAAACCTGTTGCTTTCAATTTTCGGTTGCAAAGTAAATATGAATTTTCGAAACTCACAAATAAATTTTCAAATTAAACTACTGAAAATCAGTTAGTTAAATCTGGATTTTAGAGTAAACAGTTTCTGTCCGCAATATTTTGCGGATATCTTAAATACCTAAATGACTGTCTCTCACCGGGTTGCTTATCACTCTATTTTATCGTATTAAGGTTTCATTGTTAATTGAAAAATTTTCATGTTTATGGTTATTTTTTTTCATTCTAAATAATTTCTGACCTAAAAAACAAAAAACGCCTCGATTTTTCGAGGCGTTTTTGTAGTATTTTGATTAATTTTTTACGAGTTTACAGTAAATAATTTCCAAAGTCAGCACATTTCGCCTCATTCCATATCATCAAATCATATCCGAATAATCCCAGTTTTGATGGGCTTTCGCATAGTTCTGCATTGATATGTGCTCTTTGTATTGTCATAATTTTCTGGCGCAAAGATAAATCTTTTTTGATATTATTTAATAATTTTCACAAGACTGAGTAATAAAATGAAGTTCTGTGATTGTTTTTTTAATGATTACATAGTACTTTTTTTAAACACAAAATTTTATTTCATTACTTCACTCAGTTTTTCAAGCTCTGTGAATAAATTTCCTTGATAATCATATAGACTTTTATATTCTGAAGTGGCAATAATTACAACTTCTTTAGCATCTATCAATGAAAAAGCAGGAAACTTTTCCATAATTTCTTTTATTGCAAACAATGGTAATCTTCCTTTTGATATTATTTCCTGTACAATCTCAAAGGGATCTTTGTTATCATATCTAAAATGAAGATATTTAGCAGTATTATCCATATTATTTTTTATACTTTAGTTCCTGAACATTTTATTTCTTCCTGTCTTGAATCTCGAAATATCTTTTAGAATCACCTCATCATCGGGATTAAAATATTTCAGTTCATTTACAATTTCTGAGCGGGTTCCTACTTTTTCAGCTATGATCTCATAGGCTATGTTTCTGATAGTGGTCTGTAGTTTCGGATCTTTTTTAAACTCATGTTTTAGAGCATCAAGATAGATGATCTTTTTGTAGGCCGGAGTTTTTGCATATAGCTCCTGTATTTCTGTTTCCAGTTTTTTAAGATCAAAAATATTAGCAAAATAGTTATTCAGACAGTTGAATGCATCTTTGTCTTCTTCCCAACCTTTTAACAGTATCTTTTGAGCCTCGTCTGTTTTTTCCATTTTCTTACGATAGACAAGGGAAGCCTTTACCATTTGTTTATTGGTTGTATAATCATCTGCAACCATCTGGTAATAGGTATGGGCGTTTTTAAGATCATTGATTTCTTTATAAAGATCTCCTACTTTTTCTTTCTGCTCCATTTCCTTGTAAAGATCTATTGCTTTTTTGTATTGCTTTGCTTTTTCATAGCAGGTTGCTGCGTCTGATTTATTTTTTAATTTTTTAAGATATACTGCGGCGGCTTCGTTATAGAATTCCCCGTTTTCTAATGTCTTTGCTCCTCTGTAATTGTCCTGAAGCAAGTTCATATAGACTTTTGCAGCTTTTTTATAATCTTTTTCTGCTATGTATTTTTCAGCAAGTTCTTCATATTTACTTCTGATCCTGTCAAACAAGGAGGTTTCCAGATAGAAATTCCCTCCACCGGCAGCTTTTCTTCTTGAATTCTGTTCGTTCTGTTCTTTATCTTTTAGGGCAGCAATAACCATAAAAATAATAAAGGCTATGATCAGGAAAATAATCAAGGTTCCGATAACACTCCAGAAACTTTCATGGAACAGCTGTGCAACAATTCCGATGATCTTGAACATGGCCAACAGCACAAAGGCTGCCATAAATTTGTCTATAAATTTCTGCTTATTCATCATCTTCGGAGTTTAAAATGGTTTTATCATCTCTGAATAAACAGTAGAGAAGTAATATCACACAGATCACCAATACCCACACAAACCAGTTGTAACCAAACATTTTCACCAATGGATAGAACAGATATACCAACATGGCAAGAAGTATCGCAGTCAAAAGGAACTTTACCCAACCCGGCACATTATCGCCACCAAGATTCAGGGATTTATTTTTAAACAGAAAAGAATATAGTCCCACTGCTGCAATCATCAGGATCACCATGTACAGAATATCTGAAACAGGGGTGTCTTTTTTCAAAGGGCTATCTCCTGACTCAACTCCTTTTACCTTTGAATCTTTTATAGGTGATGGTGGCTGCATATCTACAAGATCAATAGTTCCATAAAGCTTTCCTAAAGAGTCTTCCATCAATACCTGTCTTTTCTTTAAAAGGTATTTTACTACGTCTCCATTCACTGGTTTTCCTTTGGTATATTGTTTAAGAGAGTCTGAAATTTTACGTTTCAGGTCTTCGCTTCTTTCTTCAATATGCCTTGTTATTTTCTTTTTATAAATTGTTTTGAGGGAATCCCTGCTTTGTTGTTCCTTACCGTTAAGCTTTTGAATATCGTGCCCTATTTCACTTACCTCTCTTCCGCCTTTCTTTTTATATTCCTCTTTTGCTTTTTCTGTCTGCCCCTCCAGCATTCCTGCATTAAGAAGTTCGTTGGACAGTCCTTTTCTTTTCTGTTGGTATATAGAATCAATCTTTTGATCTATTTCCGTGATGCCTGACTGAAAGGCTATCATATCTGATGGTGCTTTTACAGCATCTGTTACAATTTTCCCTGAAGACTCAACGTTTTCTTCCTGTTCAGATTCTTTTTTATCTGATGGAAGCGCTATTTTTAAAACAATGGCAATCACAATAACAGCCCAGAATATTCTGCGAAAATTTCGGGTTCCCCTACTTTCTTGTTTATCACCAGAATTTCCCCCAAACAATCCTTCCAGCCAGGTAAATTTTCCGGTTCCATCGCCTCGGGATGTCCCCATGATATCTAAAGGAACACCTAATTCTACTGCTCTTTCAGGATATTTCTCAATATATTCTAAGTATTTTTCAATCTCTTTTTTATTCCCTGCCATTACTTTTTTCATATCAAAAGGCAGGTTATTCATCCATTCTTCTTCCGTCTGAGGTTTCTGTAAAGCTTCAAGCATTTTTTCATCATCCATTTCAACCATAAAGCTTTCTATCTGGTGAGGAATTTTAACTCCATTCGATGGTTTTCTGACTATTTCCGTACTATTTCCCGGTTCCTGAATCAATGCAACCCAATCTATCTGTTCTGATAGTTTTACCAATCCAAAGTCAGGATGCATAATGAGAAAATCTGAAGTTACCAGTTCCCAGTCCTCAGGATTTATTTTCGGATAAAACGTTGTGTTTTCAGGAATAAAAAATTTATTATCCACACATTGAAAATAAGCATTCTTACCAATTTCCTGTGGGGCATGATCGTTAAAAACCAGAAAACATCCATACAGCACATTGGGAAGATCTGCCGGAATAGCATAGGATTTTACCTGATTGAGATTAATCCCAAGTGTTTCCATTTCCTGAAGCCATATCACAGGTGAAGAGCCTTTGATTAAAAGCCCTTTTTTAGGATAATTATTTTTCGGGAAAGGTTTAATTCTAAGCTCCATAATCCAAAATCTGATCTATAAATGGTCTTAAGTATTGGAAATACATTTCCTCTACGGTTCTTACTTTCTGTAAAGTATGTTCCGGAAGATAATATTCTGGTCCACTAAATTCTGTATAGGTAGCCAGAGAAAGAAAGCCATACGATGTAGCCGGCATATAAAATTCGTCTATTCCTTTATTGCTACTTCTGAAAGTTAGCATCCCACGGTAATCTGCAATGACTTCGCTGCCGTCGGGAAAGGTAAATTTGTTTCTGTTCTGCTCTGCAAAAATTTTTATTTCAAATCTATTTTTGTACAGGCTCAATGTATTATCATACACACTGCTTATTTCACATCCTGAAAAAACCAGATTATTCTGACTATTAATTCCTATTTTATTAAAACTGTTGATAATTTTAAGTCCGGTTTGGCTCAGCTTAGCCACTTCGGCTTCCGCTTTTGCATTGTTCTTTTCTATTTCTTTATCCTTTCCGGAAATTGTTTCAACCGAAATATTTCCCTCTATATTTATTTTATACAATAAAGGATTGGCAAATTGATGAAGATAAAAACTCTTCCCAAAATAAATCAGATTATAAGAATCCGGAATATTAAGTCCGGTAACATTTTGCTCAGAATATTCTTTTGTATTTAAATTAAGTTTTGATATTAATTTTTTGGCCGGCTGGTACTGGCAAAGGATAAAATGCTGTTGTCTATTTTTCGCCAAAGCAAACCTTCCTGTGGGTTTTACAGAGATATTTTCAAACAAAATTTCACAGCCATGATAGGTTTTATAATATTCGTAATAATGTCTGTCATAATAATTGTCAGAAAGGTAAGTTTTCAGCAGTTGTTTTTTAGAGCTCAGTATAAAAAATTCGCCCTCGTATAGAAACTGTGCAATTTTATTAACCGGTGTTGGGTATAAAATTGGATAATTCAGTGGCAGTTCTGTTTTCTTTCCATCCAAATTAATTCCTGCTGTTTTTTGTTGTGGCGGGTTTGCCCACAATTCCTGAAGCGGAAGTTTTATTTTCTGAATATGTTTTCTTGCTCCTTTATGATGTTTATAAAAGTTGATTTCCCCCTCTGAACTGGTTGTCACCAAAAATTTAAGTCTGTCTCTGTGCTGATGGATGACTTTTTGAACTTTTTCGTCAGCAATATTTTCCTCATGGGTAATGAAAAATACTTCTATATCTTTCTCAGTACGCTCTTCAATAAAAAATTTCTCCAAAGCTTCTGAAACTTCCAAAATTGGGCTCACCTGATTAAGGTTTTCAATAACATCCTCAACTTTATTCAGGGAAATTGGAATTCCTGCCTGCCCCAATGCAAAAACCCGGCATTCAGAATGTGCATTCGGATGCTTGATCACAGCAATAGCCGATGCAAAGGCTAACACTTTTGGTGTACCCCAGTTTCTCAAGGAAGTATCAATCAGAATTATTCTTTCGAAGATATTTTCTTCAGGGGGTATTTCCCTTTGAATGTACAGTGCTTCATTATTGGCTACCCGATTCATGAATACATCATCTTCATTGGCAAATTCCGACAAAAGCATTCTGTGAAAATCACCTTTATTGGTTATATCAGAAATTCCCCCTATCGGCTGTTCTCCCGGAGAAAGGTGACGCATGGGGATCTTCAGTCCGCTCCAAATTCTTTTGATAAGGCTTCCCACCTGAAATGTCTTTGGTTGTTCAATCAATTCCCTGATAAAATCCTTATTTGTATCTGCTGTGGCTTCTTCCTCTATCACTTTATCATCCAGTTCCGGCTCTTCCATAAACCCTTTCATTGCATCAATAATGGATTGTGTGGTTGGAAACCTTTTGTTAAGATCCATGGCAGCAAGATCCTTATTCAAAGTAGATGGTCCTGCATGCTGTTGATCTGCACTATAGACAAGCTCCTGTGGTCTTTTATAATAAACTTTCAGAATTGCTTCAGCAGTTGTGGATGAGGTTCTGTTGTGTCCACTTTTAAACAAAGTCTGCAAGAGAATAATCTTGTTCTGCTTTTGCTTATAGATTGGAGGAAGAGCCTTTATTTTTTCTAAAAATTCAATTTCTTTTTCAGCATTGAATTCAAAGTTTCCAACACTATAAAGTTTTGTGGTATGTCTTAAGGGACCTGCAAAGTTGATGTATCCATCCTGCATGGCATACAAAACCATCAACAAAGCTCCGAACGGGGGCCAACCCTGTGGCTGAAGCTCTTTTAAAATCTCAATAATGTAGGGCCTATAGGCAATAGCTCCCACTCCCGGTACAGAAATGAGGTTATTATCATTATATCCGGAATCTCCGGGAATATCTTCATCGGTTTTCCATTCCCAAAAATAGTTTTCATAGGACTGGAAATAGGCCTTTAGTTCCATTCTCTTGATTTTTCAGTAAGACGGAATGAGCTTACGGACAGGTCCCGGAAATCTATTTTCTTAAGTGAAAGGTAATTCCCTTTTTCATCCCATAGAAGCCATCCATCTAGTTCTTTATTATATTTTTCCTGCAAAGGCAAACTCAGGTTTTTAAATTCAAAATCAAACCCTGATGGCAACAGGTGATTGTCCTTTAACCAAAAGGTTTTTCCTGGCAAGCTTAATAAGGGTATTCCTAAAAAAAGAGCTTTATCCCCAATTACAACCCACTCTATTTTTTCCAACCTGAATTTGGGTATTGCTGCAATACGGTCCTTAATATCTGCTATTTTGCACAGCAAGGCAATTACAGGATGTTCTTCGTCGCTTTCCATTAACCTAATCTGAACTTTTTCACTAATTCCGAAATAGTTATTGTTAGAAATCGGAAAATTGAGGCGTAATGCTTTATCTATAGGCATCCAAAGCAAGGCTGTTCTCATTTTCTTACTGGGAACCAATGCTTCTTTTTTAAATAAAAGACCATCACGCAGCTCGTACAGCAAAAAGTTGGGTAACTGATGTATTTCTGAAGAAGCAGCTTGTTCATCGGTAAAGCCTTTGAGCCATATCGTTTCATCATCCACAGCAATCTGAATATTCTTCCAATCTCTTATAGAGCCAAGAAAGTCTTCATCAGTACGGGGAATTTCTGCCCAGAATTCTTTTATATTGTTTGAAGAATTTTCTGCCATAAGCTTTCAATTTCCTGCTGAATATATTGCTTTTGTTCAGGATTTCTAATCCAGTCACAGCGAGTTTGTAGGTATCTTAGTTTATCCTTGATCACGTTTTGCTCTTCAAAGCTCAACATTCCTTCATTCCATTTATCCACAAGAATTTTCACATCTTTCATCACCTCTTCCGGATTGGGTGTTTTATTCTGCATGGCCTGAGGATGAGAATTTGGATGATCGTCTTTCTCTATGGTTCTGTTGATAATCCCTTCAAGAATTTCAATTTGTTCTTCTGTATCCCAGATGTGTTTTAAAACCCAAAGATCAGAAAGAACAGCTTCATTTCTTCCACAGATCAGAGCGCTTGCTGCAATAAGGTTTTGAAGCTTCACTGCTCTACGATCCGAAATGGCAATTCCTGTATTTCTTAAACTCATGATGGTATTCAGGTAAACTTCATAAATGGGCTTAAGATCTACTGTTCTGCAAAGATTTTGCAATTCTCTTACCTCATCGGCATGAATTTCGGGAACTTCAGTTTCTTCTTCATTTTCTAATTTTCTTCCTGCCAAAAGAACCTGTTGTAATAATTCAGGATTCACGTAATCTACATTTATTCTCACTAGAAAACGGTCAAATAAAGCATTTAGGGCTTCATCTTCCGGAAGAACGTTACTTGCTCCGACAAACATTAAAGCCGGTAAGTGTTTTGTTTCTTTTCCTCTTTTGAAAATCTTTTCGTTCAATGCCATCAGCAATGAGTTCAGAATAGCGGAATTGGCATTGAAGATCTCATCCAGAAAAACCAAGGAGGCTTCAGGCATCATCCCCTCAGTATTGGTCAGAAGTTCTCCTTCTTTTAGTTTTCTGATGTCAAATGGACCAAAAATCTCATTGGGTTCTGTAAAACGGGTTAATAAATATTCAAAGTTTTTTCCGTCTTTTACCGTTTTTGACAATGTTCTTACAATGGCTGATTTTGCGGTTCCCGGAGGGCCATACAAAAAGGCATTCTCTCTTGCCAAAAGACAGATTCCCAATAGGTCTACTACATCATTTTTACCTACGAAAGTGTCTTTTACGTAGTTTAGAACAGTATTGAGTTTATTGATATTCTGAGTCATTGATTTTCTTCGGTTATTATTTTTAATTCTCTCCAAAATGCATCTTTATGCATCCCAAATTCTGCAATGAGCAGTTTATTGATGAACGGAATTTCCGCCAGTTTATAATCTCTTTTGTCAACAATTCTTTCCAGATACAATTTCCGGTAGGTTTTGTCTTTCAGTTCTTCTTCCCAGTTCACATGTTTCAGATGAAGATCATATCCGATTCCTGAGTAGTGAAATTCTGTGAGGATATCTTCAAGAAGTGTAATCAGAGTATCTTCAGGATCTACGGAATTCAAGGCAGTAACCACTTCGGGCAAAAACCTTAATGATAAATCTGCTGACAATATGGAGGAAACATTTTTTGTTCCCTGAAACCTTGGGATGAGGTTTTCAAGATCTTTTGCTGTGTTTTCTCTTATAAGATACAACTGTGCGCTATGATACAGAACTTTTGATGCCCAGACTGCTGTTGTTTTATCACAAACTAACTGATCTGATAAGAACTCGAGTCTTTCTTTTTCAAATTCTGTTTCAAAATAATCACCTGCCTCTGTCTCTTCTTCTAGGGAAATTTCCTGCAAGTTTGAGAAAAGGGTTATACATTCATTCTTTCTGAGTAGAAAGATCGTATCCAAAAACAGTGATTTGGTTTCCATCATCTAACAAAAATAAAACTATTTCGTTGAGAATGAAATTTTAATTCGGGGATTAATGTTAAATACTGAATCTTTTTAATTTTAAAATAAAAAACCTTAAAGTAAGAAATCTCTAAAGTTTTGAAATGGTATCTCTCAATGGTTTTAGGCAACAATTTCAATAATATTATTTTCCGGATCCAGGATAACGCTTTCGTAATAGCCGTCTCCTGTAGTACGTGGTTCTCCAGCCACTGTATATCCGTCTTTTCTCAACGTCTCGGTAAGTTCATCCACTTTTTCTTTACTTCCTGTGGAAAATGCCAGATGTATGATTCCAAACTGTTGAGATTGGTAGGAGTTTTCGGTTTTTCTGATGTCTGGTCTGGTCATAATTTCTATTCTACAGCCATTATCAAAGCTTAAAAAATAGGATTCAAAGTTTTTAACAGGATTATGATATTTTTCATTGGATACAGCTCCAAAATACTTCTGATAAAATTCCCTGGACTGTTCAAGGTCTTTCACCCAAATAGCAATATGTTCTATTTTCATTTTTTTATTTTAATACTATTGAATGCAGCAAAATTAGCGGGGTCACATCGTGTGACACTTGCTCTGTGTTATTCTATTCTTGTTCTGTATTGGCTATATTCAGTTTTGACTTTACAGAATGTGACATTTTCAATATACTTTATATACAATCGTGTTTAAAGCATTTATTGATAATATTTTATGCATTGCAGCCATCTGAAATTGCTCTGTTGTTTCCATCCCTGCAATGATATGATCAATATAAAAGTTATTATATTTGTGCCAGTCAAAATAAAATTATGAGTATTCACATCAGTGCAAAAAAAGGAGAAATTGCCAAAGTAGTATTGCAGCCGGGGGATCCGCTTCGTGCACAGTATATTGCTGAAAATTATTTAGAAAATGCAAAACTGGTAAGCAAAACCAGAGGAATATTTTATTATACAGGACTTTACAAAGGTAAGGAGATCACTGTAGGTGCTAGTGGAATGGGTTTCCCAAGTATCGGAATTTATTCTTTCGAGTTGTTTACAGAGTATGAAGTAGATACAATCATCAGAATCGGAACTTGTGGGGCGTACAATACTGATCTTAAGCTTTTTGATATTTTAAATATTGAAAATGCTGCCAGCGAAAGTACTTATGCCAAATATGCATGGGGAATTGAGGATGAAATTCTTCCTCACCAGGGAAATATTTTCAATACCATCAATGAAACTTCTAATGAGCTATCATTACATGCTAAGGCGATCAATATCCACAGTAGTGATATTTTCTACAGAAAAGATCCTAACACTCCTGAGATTGCCACAAAATACAACTGCCCTGCAGTAGAAATGGAAGCTTTCGGATTATTTGCCAATGCTCAGCATTTAGGTAAAAATGCAGCTACTATCCTTACGGTAACAGATATTATCCCGACTCATGAGAAGATCTCTGCTGACGAAAGAGAAACTGCCTTGAAACCAATGATGGAACTGGCGCTAGAATCAGCAATTAAGAGTTTATAAGAAAGTAAAAGGGAGAACAAGCGATTTGCTTATTTACCTCTCACTTTTCAATAACATATTAGCAATTTTGCTATAAAAAAAGAGCTTTACTTTATCAGTAGAGCTCTTTTTTATAGCTTGAAAAAATTTCTGGCAACTTCTGTGGTTTCATCTGCAACCTCAGAAATACTCATTTTCTTCAGATGGGCAATGGTTTGCGCAACATAAGGTAAAAACGAGGGTTCGTTCCTTCTGTTCTGCATTCTTGGCATATTCTTCGGCAGCATGAAAGGAGCATCTGTTTCAATCATCATTCTGTCGAGAGGAACATATTTAATAACATCTTCCAGATGTTTAAATCTTTTCTCATCACTGATGGCTCCGGTAAATCCTAAGTAAAAGCCTTTATCCAGATATGTTTTAGCTTCATCCAATGTTCCGGTAAAGCAGTGAACAATAGCTTTCGGAAGCCTAGAAAGATATTCATCGGTAATATCATTAAATCTTTTAAAGGCTGATCTTTCATGAAGAAAAAGAGGTTTATTTACTTCAATAGCTAATTCTAAATGTGCTTTGTAGCATTTTTCCTGTATGGGTCTTGGAGAAAAATCTCGATCAAAATCCAGTCCGCATTCTCCAACGGAAATTACATGATCCTGCTTCAATAGTTTTCTCAACTCGTTGATGCTTTCATTATGAAAAGATTTGGCATCATGAGGGTGAATTCCTGCTGTTGAAAATAAAATATCAGGATAGTCTTCTGCGATTTCGGCGGATTCCTTACTTCCACGAACACTTGTTCCTGTTAGGATCATATGATCTACCCCATTGTCGAGGGCTCGGTTGATAATTTCTTCGTGTTCATTATAGAATTGTTTATTGGTCAGATTGATACCAATATCAATGTATGTATTCATTTTTTTAAATTTGTTTATAAATATTATTTTTTCCGGGTTACAATGTCCCAGTTTTCTTCTTGTTTTGGATTATTATTTTCGGTCATGACAAGTCGGAAGCTGACTTCGCCTTTATTTTTATGAGTGAAAATATAGAATGAAAGATTTCCTACAGCGACAGATTCTTCAGAGGGCTGATGCGTAAGATAATAGTTCTGAATTACGGAAAGGTCTTTCTGAACACTTGTATTTTTAACCAAAAAGCTCAAAAACTGTTTTCTCTTTTCCTCAATGGATTTTTGGTTTATCTCTTTTATTTTATAGTTTCCTTCAAAAATAATCTCCAAATTATCACATCCCGAAAGCTCTGCGGAAGCTTTAAATCCGTCTGATGTGTATTTGTCCTCAACTGTTTCCGTATAATTATGTCTGTCTATACTTCTTCGGTGTTCGGTAGCTGAATTGAAGATCTTTTTATTTTTCCATTTTGCCAAAGCACAGCTGTTGAGATAGGATTCTTCATAGACATTTCCATCCTTGTAAACAAAGGAGAGTTCTGTAGATTCCAAACTATCTATGGGTTTATTATAGGAACGGTAGTTTTGCATTGCTGAAGCTTTCAACTTTCCGCCTTCATAAGATAATCCATCCACAACATTATATGAAAAGGGAGCGGATGCCTGTATCTCATGTCTTTGACTAATTTTATGATCTTTTCCTGTGATGATATACAGAATTTCTGAGTTGGTATTGGCGTTTCCACCCAACATTCCCTCTGAGTTCCTTTCCACAATATAATCCATGATCCCGTCATTATTAAAATCATCAGAAGCTATTTTCTGATAGGTTACCGTATACGGATCATCATCATTTTTGAAAGAAACCGTGTAGTTTTTATAGTCTATTTCTTCAGGCTTTTCTCTGCCTACTTCTTCATCCAGCAGCACTTTAAGGACATCAAAATTTTCTTGTGGTACAGACTCCTTGGTTTTTACGACTGCTATTGAATCCTTTTTTTCAATGGTTTTCTTATCTTCTTTTCCTTTACATGAAAACAGAACCAAAGTGGAAAGTAAAATATATTTCATAAGATGTGATTAGGTTTTATAAAGCGTAAGTTAAATTATTTTCAATTAACGCTTAAGAATCTATAGTGATCATGTGATGCTGATCTCTGGTCATTTTCCATGGCTGCAAAATTACGAACCAAGAGCGCGATCTTTTTGCGTAGTTAATATTGTTCATTGATAAATTTTTCCAGAAAGCCAATCAGCTTTTTTCCTCCGTGACTCCATCGGATTCCGTGTCCCTGCTTTTCCCTTACTTCAAAGACAAGTCCGTGTTTATAATGAAAGAAGACGTTCCACCATGTTTTATTTTCAAGAATATAATGGATTTTCTGCATTACTTTCTCCTGTTTCTGTTGATTATTTCCCTTGACTTCACCCCAGAAATGATCTTCTATTCTTCCGGTATGCTTTTCCCAGGCTCGTTGGGCAATCGTAATTTCATTGTTAAAAGGTTCCTTACAGGCATCAATTAATACATTCTGAAGAGGAGGAATTGCATTTTCATCACGAATGCTCGCTGAAGTAAGCCTTTGCCCCAAAACAATAAGCCAGTCTTCAAACGGAATGGCTTCCAGATGTTTTGCCATGACCTCATCAGAATCTGTAGCCCCGAAGATATTGATCAACTTATCAAAACTACATGCTCTGTTTATTGTTATTTCTTCATTAAAATATGGGAAGTCCCATTCTAAAGCATCATTTTTATACTTCCTTATATTTTCCTCCAGGCTTTTCAGATGCTCTTCTTTTAAAATACCCTGATATTTTTCTTTCCACGAATCTGAAATCAGGGGAATATATTTGTTAAATAAACTCATTTTTTATCTTGTTTTGATCAGATTAACAGACAGTTTTTCTTCTTGAATCAAATACCCAATAAGATTGAACCATTCTTTGCAATGATCTAATATCCATGCATCTGATGAAATGATTATTTCTGAACTTTCTGCCAGAAATTTATCCGGATTGTATTGTAATTCAGCTTCCCAATTGAGTTTGTTTTCCAAAGCAAAATCGAGAATAATTTGTTTAATTCTTCCGCTGTTGGAGACGGGTTGATCAAAAACCCAAACCAATTTCTGAACTAGATTTTTTTGAAAGAATCCGGCAACAAGTTCTATCGCTTTTAAAGTTTGATTTACTCTTTTATAGGTCCCATGAACCCCGGAAAGATCTCGAAAACAACCATCAGCACCCTCAAAAATGTAGGCGTCAGACAATAAACTTTCCAATAAAATCAGGACATTGAAGCCATCAAGATAAATGGTTTTATCCTTTAGATCAGGAACATTTAGTTGCTTTAGTTTTCTATTATGAATTTGTATATCAGAAGCTGAGGCACCCCGTAACACCTGTATCTGTCTTGTTTTTAGCCTATATCTGTTTCCTACAAGTTCAGAAGATGCTTTTTCTGCATACCCTCTCGTTAGCAAATACTGCATATCCTGAACCGCCAGTTTCAGCTTGCTGATCTGTTTTTCTGAACCGAATAAGTTGTCGTCACCAGTATTTTTTCCGCGGTTTCTGTTATTCATACTCAAAAATAGAGTTTTGTTGTGAAGTGGAGATTAATTTCAACCATAAAAATACGAGTTAGAGAAGTACACTTAAGTTTTTGAAAATCTACTTATTTTCAGTTTGAATAGTATCTATTTTGGAAAATTTTCATACAAAACTTCGATAAATAATTGTATTGTACTGATCGTTTATTGTACTTTTAAGGAAAATGCACAGAATGATGAAGATTCAAAATCAGGTTTCGCTTTTCTTACTGTTAATTTCTTTAGGATTATGTTTTATGAACTGTGAAAACAAGGGTAAAGAACGGTCTACAAACAAGACTCACTTATCTGGAAATGCATCAAAGGAAAAACTGAAGAATGTTGACAACTTTAACAAGGATACGAAAACGATTCATGTTCTTGTAGCTTTGTGCGACAATAAATATCAGGGAATTGTTCCTGTTCCTGAAAAAATAGGAAATGGCCAGGATCCTGATCAAAATTTATATTGGGGAGCAGGCTATGGAGTTCGTACGTATTTTAAAAAAAGTAAGGACTGGAAATTTTTAAAGTCTGAAAAAAAGGATTCGATAAGGATGGAGAGGCTTGTTTTTCAACATGTCACCAAGAAAAACTATTATTTGGTAGCTGATGCCTATGATGGACAATATATCAAAAACTGCACAAAGGATTTTCTCTACAGCAGTTCGGGACAGATGAAAGATATTGTTCGTGTTAATAATACCAGTATCGGTATTTATGGAAATTCAAGTCTGGTTTCTTACATAGGACATGATGGATTAATGGATTTTCAATTGTCTGAGTCTTTTAAAAACACGGATGGAAAAACACGAGACTGCATCATTCTGGCTTGTTACAGTAAAAAATTCTTCTCTCCTTTGTTAAAGGAAACCAAAGCCAATCCTTTGGTATGGACCAGCCACCTTATGGCTCCGGAAGCTTATATTCTTCATGATGCATTAGCCGGATATGTAAATAATGAATCTGGGGAACAGATCAGAAGTAAGGCTGCGTTGGCCTATTCCAAATATCAGAAATGCAGTGAGAAAGCGGCGAGAAATCTATTGGTAACAGGTTGGTAATATCAATTCACCTTCATTGTATACCGTCTGTTATATATTCTACAACAAAAGAGATATTTTATACAATGTATTGATGTTTATTCGGGATAAGTTTGCAAAGACTTAAAAAATACCCTTATGAATACACTGAAAAAACTATGTTATCTGTCTGCGGCAGTTCTTTTATCTGCTTCTTTCGTATCATGCTCTAATGATGATGCTGAAATTGTTGTTGAACAGCAGACTCCCTCACAGGTTCTGTCTTCTACTCCATGGGAAACTACCGGAGCTAAGGATAAGAACGGTAATAATGTAGCATTAGCTGATGCCAGTGTAGCTGGTTATGTAGGTTTTGCTTACTTCAAAGCAGACGGAAAGTTTGCCATTTACAGCCTGACTGATGTATTAAGATCCAGAGGAACTTGGTCTGTAGATCCTCAGGGAAAGACAAGAACCATTGCAGCCTTGAATCCGGATGGCTCTACCATCTTCACGCGTGATGTTGAGATCTTGGTTTTAAATAAAAATGAATTCACTTACAGAATTCGCCCTAATGCAGCTGATCCATCTGTATATTATGACATCATCCATACGAAGACTTCTCATGCTGAACCCAGTAACGGACAGCTAACATTAGCTTCTACCCCTTGGGAAACTACGGGAGCTAAAGATAAAAGCGGAAATAATGTAGCTTTAAACGATGCCAGTGTGGCTGGCTATGTAGGATACTCTTACTTTAAAGCCAACGGTACTTTCAAAATCTTCGGGTTAAACAATGTATTGAGATCTCAGGGAACATGGTCTATCTCTCCTGACGGAAAGAAAAGAACCCTTGTTGGTTTAGATAATAACGGTAATGTTACTTTCACCCGTGTTGTGGATATTCTTCTTTTGAACGAAACTACGTTTACCTATAGAATTACTCCTGATGCAACAAATCCGGCAGTATTTTACGACATCATTCATACTAAGGTGAGTCATAACGAGCCTCAGTAGTGATTATTTTTTTTGATAATAAGGAAAACCTGCTCAATAATGAGCAGGTTTTATTTTTATGGGAATCTTTATATTAACCCAACAAAGATTTTTTTCTTACTTATAATCTTCCCACCATTTCTTCCAAGTTGTCTTTCCTAATTGATTCAAATCTACTTTTTCACCCATCAAAGGCAAAGTAATTGGCTGCTGATTTTCTTCTGCATTTTTAGCTGCTAGTTCCACAGGTTCAAACCATGCATGCTGGGCTAATTTGAATTTTGAATGATGTACCGGAATAAAGTTTTTCGCTTTTAATTCCTGTATTTCCCCAATAAGCTGATCGGGCAAAGTATGGATGTACGGCCACTTCTCGTTGTACTGCCCACATTCCATTACTGCTAAATCAAAAGGTCCGTATTTATCTCCTATCTCTGTAAAATGATTTCCATAGCCACTGTCTCCGCCTAAAAAGAGATTCTTGGTGGGGGTTTTCAAAACAAAGGAGGTCCAAAGTGAGATATTTCGGTTCAATAGTCTTCCGGAAAAATGTCTTGCCGGTGTAAGTGTAATTTTAAAGCCATCCGCAATATCTATACTATCCCACCAGTTTTTTTCAATGATCTTTTCCGGCTCCCAACCCCAATATTCAAAGTGCTGGCCTGTTCCCAGACCACAAATTACAGTAGTAACCTTATCCTTTAAAGCCTGAACGGTTTTATAGTCCAAATGATCCCAATGATCGTGAGAAATAAGGAGAAAGTCTATCTCCGGTATATGTTCCGGTTTGTAATAATCTGCTCCCTGAAATGCCTTTATAGATCCAGGCATTGGGGATGCATTTCCACTGAAAACAGGATCTACTAAAAACTTTTTGCCATCAATCTGCATGAAATAAGAACTGTGCCCAAACCAGATGAGTACGTTTTCTTCGGAAGCTATATTTTTCAGGTCTGTTACTACAAACGGAAGCTCCGTTCTTGGTGAAGTATTTTCTACTTTACAGAGGCTGTGAAACAATGCCTTGGTCATACTTTCTCCCTCTAATAAAGGAGGAGTAGTGAGTATATTCTGAAATTTTCCATTGGCATAATTGGAAAGTGTACTGAAATAGTCTTTTCTTTTATCATCGGGAAACTGCCCGAGTTGTTTTACTAAATTCATTTCTTGTATTTTTTACATTCTGAGCCTTTCTTCTTCCAGATCCAGCCTTGTTAAATAATGTCTTATATATTCTTCATCAATGTTCGGATTGCGTCTGTTTTCTTCCCGAAGCCAGATGCGTTGTTGTTCCAATGTTTTGAAGTAAATTTCCTTGACCTCATCAGATACTTTATGAACGGAATCATCTCGATCTTCCTGCTCCCAACGGTCCATCAAATTATTGAAATACTCATTTTCATTTCTCCTTTCTTTATAATTTTCATTAAGGTAGCTGATGGCTACACGGCGCATTCCCTTTCGTAGGAAGTTTTCTGATTCTTCTTCAGATATATATCCTCCGTTGGAATCTGACAGATTAAGTTTCTGAATGAGTGCAGGTAAGGTTAATCCCTGAACGATAAGGGTAACCAGAATCACGACAAAGGTTATAAACAGGATCAGATCACGATGTGGAAAAGGCTGTCCATTTTCCATCACTACAGGAATGGATAGAGCCGCCGCCAGTGAAACCACTCCACGCATCCCTGTCCAACCCATTAGTATGGGAGCTTTCATTCCCGGATCTCTATCTGCAACATCTATGAAATTCCGCATAATTAATGTAACGAGAACAGCTCCAAATGAAGCAAGAAAACGAACAATAATCAGTACTGCTGTAACCAGTAGACCGTAGCCAACAGCTTCAGATAAACTTATTCCCTCCTTATCTAAGCCTATCATAATTTCAGGAAGATCCAATCCTATCAATAAAAAGACAATTCCGTTAATCAGAAATACAAAGCTTTCCCAAACATTGGAGCCCCTTAATCTGGATTCTGATGTTCTGAAAATTTCATGTCTTCTTATGGAAAGAAACAACCCGCCACTTACAACCGCCAACACCCCTGAAGCATGTACTTCTTCCGCAGCAATATACATTACATACGGAGCTACCAGACTGAGAATAGCGTCCATATTGACATCGGTAGGAAATATTTTTTCAATTTTTAAAAAGATAAAAGCCAGCACAACTCCTATTCCCAAGCCTCCAAATACCATCCAGCCAAAGCTTAATGCAGCTTCTTGCCATACAAACTGTCCCGTAGCTACGGCTACCATTGCAAACCGAAAGATGATCAGTGAAGAAGCATCGTTGAACAAACTTTCGCCCTCCAAAACGGTAGATGCATTCTTTGGAACTTTTACAAACTTTAAAATGGCTCCGGCACTCACGGCATCCGGCGGGGAAACAATTCCTCCCAGTACAAAACCCAATGCCAATGAAAACCCGGGAATAAAGGAATTGGCTATAAAAGCTACAGATATTGCTGTAAGAAATACTACAATAAAAGCAAAACTTGTAATGATCCGCCTCAGTTTCCAGATTTCTTTCCATGAAACGGCAAAGGCAGCTTCATACAATAGCGGGGGTAAGAAAATAATAAAGATAAGCTCGGGATCTATTTTTATCGTTGGCAAACCAGGAATAAAACTGATGAGCAAACCGGCAACAACCAAAATAATGGGATATGCCACTTTTAAACGATTGGCCAGCATAATGGCACTAATAATCACCAGTACCAGCCCTAAGTAATAAATAAAATTTTCTACCATTTGTTTTTCAATTAATTTCTAAACCAAATTATATTTTTTTTGAGAAACGATCTCAGCTTCTATCTGGTTAATAAGTCTTAATAGAAAATAAATATAAGAATATGATTTTAATTTTCAGAACGAATCAGAGTGTCTTTTACTTTAAAAAATGGTTAAAATCCAGAAAGAAGATACCTATTACTTTTATTACACAAAAAATTGTTCTTTAGTTTATTGTAGAGATTAGCTCACTAATTTATACAATAAAAAAGCACTCCCTAAGGTTAAAATTATCAATATTCCCCCTACTTTCAGTAAACTAATCCAGTAGGTTTTCCAATCGAAAGTAAAATCCACAGGATTGATATAGTATACATCAAAAACAAAAGGATTTATACGTAGATCTGGTCTGAAGTATACAATTCCCTGGATATACTTTCTACGCAAGGCTCTCAGATTGGTAAAGTAATAATAGTAGCCGGCATCCATTCCATCAAAATCAACATCTGCTATACGGCCACCGTCATTCACTTTCAGCATATACTGTTTGTTTCTTGGGCTGACACCTACATCATATTGATCTGAAAAGGAGTATTCTTTTAAATTGCTGTAAAGAACCTCATCCATTGTTCCATCTGCTCTTTCATAATGTACCCCCTTGTCATCAACCACAATTCTTTTGACTATTCTCTTTCTGATTTTTTTTTGATAAAGAAAAAAACGGTAAAGCAAAAATCCTAAAACAGGATAATACAGTATAACCACTATAATAAACCATGTTAACTGCCCACAAATGATAGCTGGTAAAGCTAAAATCACCAAAAACATCACCAATAATAAAAGTACTGCGAAAAATCGGGTCACCCATGTCATGAAGAACCATGGCTTAGAAACTAACGGTAAAAACTCTTTTCCTTTATCCTCTTGCATATGTTCAAGATACAAAAAAATTGGTAAAATAAAAAGAGCTACAGGGATAACTGCAGCTCTTATACAAAATTGAAAATAAGATATGTTCTTTTTGAAACTATGAGATTGTATATGTTTTTTCGGTTGTAACATTATAGGTTTCAGAGATTACATTATCTACAAACCTCCACTCTGCCATAGAGCTTCCAGAGGTAAACTTTACATGAAGATATCCTCTTTTGTAAAGGTTGGCATAATCTAAATCATCTATAAGCAATGAAAATGCCTGAGCCAATTCTATTGCCTTGGTAGGATCGGAGGTGATACCAAGATATCCTTCAAGCCCGGGAGAGGAAACGGAGCTGCATGCTAATTCGGTTCCAATAAAATTACCCTGAGCATTGGTAAGTTTTCCTAACCATGCATTATGGGTATCACCAGCCAATACTATCACTTTTTTCCCTGCCAGAATTGAATATAGCTGTTCTCTTTCCATAAAGTATCCATCCCACGCATCTAAATTATAAGGTAAGGTAGTTGTAATTCTTGCAATTTCCTGCAGAGTAAGTGTTGGATCCTGCTGCTTGTATCTTGTTTTAAGAACAATCAGTTGGGTAATTGTAGTCTGAAGCGCCTGCATTGTTGCGGGTTGTGCACTTCCGTATTGTTTTATTTCTGCAAGAATTTGGTTCAATAGCATCAGAAGCTCTGCAGGAACCATCATTTTCGTCATTAGAATTTGTTGTCCCAAAACTTTCCATTTTGCAGTATCAGAATTGATCTGAGATCCCAGCCATGTCATCTGCTCGCTTCCTATCAGTTTTCTGTTTGTACTTAAAAAATCTGCTTTAAACTTTATCTGATCAAAGTTCCCCGCGTTATCCAGATAATCTGAATACTCCATTTGTTTATCTCTTGCAATTACTCTCGTATCCATCATGTAAAGGGATACAATATTTCCGAAGGTAAAACTTCTGTAAATCCTTAGATCTTTTCCTGTTTTCAGGGGAATATATTCGCTATACGCCTGAAATGCAGCCATTTTTCTTGCCTGAAAATCTCCTTCATTAGGCTGATGGTTTTCTGCACCGGATTTATAAGTATCATTGGCAAACTCATGATCATCCCATACACAGATGAAAGGTTTTTTCTGGTGAAGAAGCTGAAGATTTTTATCGCTCCTGTACTGTCTGTATCTTTCTCTGTAATCACTCAGGTTAAGGATTTCCTTAGCTGGTTTATGTGCTCTGCCAAGTTGGTTGGTGTAAGGATTGGTTCCGTACTGCCCCGGAGCATATTCATAAATATAATCACCAAGATGTACCACTACATCTGCTTCAGATTGAACAATCGCCCCGTAAACATTGAAAAGTCCTGCAGGAAAGTTGGAACATGATACCACAGCCATTTTCACCTCGTTTACAGAATCTGTTTTGGAAGGCAATGTAAGGGTTTCTCCTATTACGCTGCTTTCCTTTGTTTTATAGTTATAGAATCTATAGTAATATTTTGTGTTGGATGGAATGTTTTGTACATCCACTGCTATCGTAAAATCATTGACTGATGAAGCATTGGCTTGTCCTTTTCTTATTACCTCAGAAAAGTTACTGTTTCTGCTTATTTCCCAGATAATTTCAGCATCGGTACCTACAGAATATCTTGTCCAGATAATCACTCCCGTTGCTGTAGGATCAAAACTTGCTACACCAGATTCAAATCCTGTATTTTTAAGATCATTCGGGATGTTACTGTTCTCTGTAAAATCATCACTACAGCTTTCAATTAAAGGAGCAATGAAGATTCCTCCTGCTGCCAATAGTGAATTTTTGAGAAACCTTCTTCTGTTGAACTGGTTGTTGTTTTCCATCATTATTTTTTCTGCAAAACAACGGTATCTATTGTAGAATGCTGTTAACTGTATTTTAATTAATTCTTACACTTTTTTTAAACACTTGTTTAATGCGATATTTTCTTTAAAAATTAAAATTTACAAGAGAAATACCGAACTATTTATTATTAATGATACTTTTTTGATCCTATGTATCAAAACTAGAAACATTTGGATATGGCCCATACTGATCAGGCATAGAAATATAAAAAACCACTTACAGAGATGTGAGTGGTTTTTAGTCTATTAAAGTATTTTAAACTCATATATTATTCTAATCTCCCTGATACCATGCTAAAAAGTAGGACCCTTCTTTCAGGTTTTCAATCACTTCATTGGAAACAGATGGATGAACAGCAAAACACCCCTCAGAACGTCCTGCACGTCCGGTATTTTCAAAATTGGGAACTACATAATCTGCACTATGAATAACAATAGCTCTTTCCCGAACATTAGAATTTGAGCTTTCCAAACCATCTATCCGTAATGATTTTCCATGTTTCCCGATATAAGTTTCCCCCGTTTTGTAAACACCAAGGCTTGAACAGTTAGACCCATTTACGTTTGAAAAGGTTTTAGCATATTTATCTCCTGAGTTTTTACCATGAGCAACTAAGTATTTTTTAAAGCTTTCATCAATTAAATTAAAAATAAATAGTCGCTCTTCTGAGCTTGGCTTATTAAAATCAACAATAGCCCAAAAATTAGCATGACTTCCTTGAGCATTTTTGAAATTAAACAATCTCTCAAGTGCCTTTCTTTGTCCAATAGTTTCTGCAAGTCTAAGGGCAATTTCCTTTTTATTGTTGGTGGGAAAACGATAGTCTGCAATTTTATTCATTCCATCCATATGAAGTTTTTCAGCTCCTATTTGCTGGATTTCTTCATTGGTTAAAACGGTTCCATTCCCTGAATTTTTAATCAAAATATACTGAACGTTAGAATCTTTACCTCCGGATTTGGCACTGCCGTTAATTCCCAATTGTTTTGCAAGATAAACAGACCCCTCACCTAATTTACCTTTGGGACCGTGATCAGCAAAAATGGCAAAACATTGTTTGTTGTTATCTTTATTAATCACCAATGCAATATCACCCAGAGAAAAATCGTCAGAAAACCCACCCGGTAAAACAATGTAGGGTATTGTCTCTGAATTTACATACCTATTGGGGTCGCTATAATTCTTCGTTCTATCCTGAAGAGAAGTCATTGATATATAATACCCTGGTGCCGGATCGGTATTTTTCTGAATCAATGGATTTCCGGATTCTTGTTTATTATCTGTTGCCAGTGCCCACCATTTACCGGAATGTCCAGCATTTCCCAGATAATCTAATGCCAGAGAACTGTCTCTGTGATAAGCTCTTGGTGAACCATCTGCATCTATTCTCATACCGCTTGTAAACGAAATCAAATTGGATTCTCTCCATTCATAAGATGGAATATTCTCCAAGGTTTTAAATTTAACAGGGAGTTCTTCTGTATTACCAAGTATATCTTCTTCATGTTCTTGAGTCGCAGTAATGGCGGCAGGCACAGCCACAGGATTCCGAGGTGCTGGTAAAATACCGTCTGGTAGCCAAAATCCGCGAGTTGCTACTTTCACATCATCCTCTGTATAAACCACCCCATACTTTCCGTTATCCATTTTTTTATCATACAATTCGTTTTCTTCTTCTAAGATTACATAAATATGAAATGTATGATCAAAGGTTTCATAGAATTTCCCTCTCGCCATGACTCCTACTGCTCCTTTCTGTGTTTTATATTCCTTTTTCAGATAATATTTAAAACCCAAACGATACAACATTATTTCAACATTATGAGTAGGATAATACTTTGTATGGTCGTTAAACAATATTGATTTTGAATCCAATCCTGCATTTCTAAAGGCATATTCCAGAAAAGTAGAACAGGTAGTGGCACATTCTGCATTCACCGGAGCTTCTTTGTGAGCTTCGGTTTTAGCTTGGGACACCTGTTCTAAATTTGTACATAATGCAATCATTCCATTTAAATATTCTTGTCCCTCTAGCGGAGTCATTTGTTTATCTCTATTGATTCCCTCTAAAAATGAAAGGTTATAGGAATAGAGATCTTCATCCAGTTCCAGATTAAGCGCATGTTGAGTGGTACTATCAATTGTACCTGTTGCTGCTATTCCATTTGATTTCTGAAATGCCAGTATTGCATTCTTTGTTTTGGGACCAAAGCCACCATCAATTTCTTGTACAGTACTCCCAAAACCTAAATTTGTTAGAATTTGCTGTAACACGGCTACATGTTTTCCATTATCGCCGAACTTCGGAATTTTTGAAATTTTTGTTGACATAATTTTGAGTTTTTGGTTTTAGTTTTAGATAGTTGCCTTTCGAATTATTGCAAAAGGCCTCATACAAGTACTTCGTATTTTATTTCAAAATTCCACAAATAAGAGGCTCTTCACAATACAACAATTGTTGTATTTTTAACATACTTTAACTATCTTTATAAAAAACTAAATGACCTGAAAATGAATAATCAACATCCGCTCCAGCAAGTATGGGATCAATATCCTAATGCTATGCATAATGAGAAGCAATCTCTGAAAGCTCCCCCTATAAAACGACTGATTGCTGAAATGTTCTGTATTGGAAATTTTTATTATTATGTTTTAAATATTGCAGACAGTACACTAACCAATCATCATGAAAGTATTTTGACCATGCATGGCTTGAAAAAGTACCCCAAGCATTTAAAGGAAGTTATAGATCTTATTCACCCCGATGATATTGAGTTTGTAATGGAAGCTGAAAAAATGACCATTGAAAAAATGCAGGAAATTGGATGGGAACACCAAACTCAATTGAAAAGCAGCTATTGCTTTCGGATGAAAATAGAAACAGAGCATTACGAAATGTTTCATCATCAATCAATACATACATTAAAAAGTAAAGAAGGAAAGCTATTGCAAGCAGTTAATATACACACTAATATCCAGCATCTTGTAAAGGAAAATCCTTACACTGTATTAGTTTCCGGAATTGGTAACCGTAGTGATTTTCATCAAATGCACTATAGCAAAGAATCGAAAGAGAAAGAACAGGAAACTCTTACAAAGAGAGAGTTAGAAATTTTAAACTTCATTACAAAAGGTCTTTCTGCATCAGAAATTTCAAAAATATTAAACATTTCCTTTTACACCGTCCGTACTCATAGAAAAAACATCCTGGAAAAAATGCAATCAAAGAACACTTCAGAACTTATGAAAATCTGTTTTCAAAGAGGTTTAATTTAGCTGCAAGGGAATTTTATATTTTATATATAATAAAAAACCACTCACATTACTGTAAGTGGTTGATTTTATGTGGTCCCACCTGGGCTCGAACCAGGGACCACCTGATTATGAGTCAGGTGCTCTAACCAACTGAGCTATAGGACCTCAAAACTTGGTTAAATTTTGTGTTTGCAAAAATAGTAAAAATTATTTCACTACAAAATTTTTTATTGCTTTTCTTGGCAAAGTTCTACCAACACACCGTTTGTAGACTTCGGATGTAGGAATACAACTAATTTGTTATCAGCACCTTCTTTAGGCTCTTCAGAGATAAACTGAAATCCTTCTTTTTTTAATCTTTTTACTTCTTCTACAATATTTTTTACTCCAAAAGCTAAATGATGGATACCTTCACCCTTTTTTTCGATGAATTTTGAGATGGGGCTTTCGGGATTACTGGCTTCCAATAATTCAATTTTACTTTCTCCTGTTTCGTAAAAAGACGTTACCACGCCCTCTCTTTCAACAGTTTCTTTTTTGTAGGATTCTTTTCCTAATAATTTGGTAAAAAGCTCATCAGAGATCCCCAAAGACTTTACGGCAATACCAATATGTTCTAGCTTCATAAATAGTAATAAATATAATTAAATCGTAAATTTGATACTCCGGCTGAATTTCAAAGTATCAATTCAAACAAAAGTACTAAATTTGCATAAATTATGGAAAGTAACAGACAAAGAAAAGTAGCACAAATTATTCAGGAAGACTTCGCAGAGCTTTTCCGTAAACAGGCTTCAGAGAGTAAGCAAAGTATATTAGTATCCGTTTCAGATGTAAAGGTAACGGCAGATTTGGGTATTGCTAAAATTTATTTAAGCATTTTCCCACAGGAATTCCGTTCTGCTGTAATGAAAGAAATAGAGGAAAACAAGCCTCAATATAGAAATTTCATTGGTCAGAAAATGGCAAAACAGGTACGTATTATACCACAACTTAACTTTTATCTTGACACTGCTCTTGATGATGTTGAAAAATTAGAAAGAGAATTAAGAGGCGAAGGTGACAATCCTGTTTTGTAGATCTTGAAGAATATTGCATTTTACATAGCATCCAGATACCTTTTGGCAAAAAAAGGCAGTACCGCTGTTACGTTCATTACGTGGCTGGCAGTAGGTGCCATGACGGTTGCTGTGGCTGCAATGTTCGTGATTATTTCCGTTTTCTCAGGTCTTGAAGATTTGAATAAAGACCTTATTTCTAATCTTCATGCAGATCTAACCTTAAAAAGCTCATCAGGAAAAACCATTAAAAACTTTGATCAGGTTAGTAAGGTTTTAAGCAATAATAATAAAGAAATCCTTAACTATTCCCGTATTATTGAAGAAAAGGTATACATCAATTTTAACGGGAAAGGGGATATTGCCTATTTAAGAGGTGTAGATTCTGCTTATACCAAGGTAAACCCCATCAATAAAGATGTATTCTATGGAACTTACCCAAGCTTCAAGTATTCTAATGAAGTCTTGATGGAAAATAGTCTGGATAACAGATTATCAATTCCTGTTGATTCTACCAATCATTATGCGACGGTATTTATGCCGAAAGCCGGAACCGGAATTATCAACAAGGAAGAGGATATTTACAATAAAAGAGATATTCTGGTAACAGGTGTTTTCCCTGGAAAAGATCAACTGGACAATTATATCATCTCTCCTATTGAACTTACCGAAGAATTATTAAGCCTTCCAAAAAAATCAGCATATCAAATTGTTATTAAGTTAAAAAATCCGGAAAACGCAGATGCAGTAAAGCAAAGTCTGCTTTCTTCTTTTGGAAAAAGTATTGAAATAAAAACAAAGGAAGAAGAGAATGCCGCTTTCTGGAAAATGATTAATACTGAAAAGATGTTTATCTACCTGATCTTTGCACTGGTAATATTCATCACCACATTTAATCTTGCAGGAGCCATCATTATTTTACAGCTTGATAAAAAAGAACAGGCAAAATCACTTATTTCATTAGGTTTCCCTTTAAGTCATCTGAGAATGACCTATTTCTATACCGGAATTCTTATTGTTGTTTCCGGAGTAATTACCGGATTGATGCTTGGAACGGCCTTATGCTATTTCCAACTCTACACAGAATTCTTCAGAGCAAATGAAGTATTGCCTTTCCCGGTAAAAATAGTAGGCAAAAATTATTTAATCGTAGCGCTTACTGCTTCCCTATTTGGATTTGCTATTTCATGGTTCTTTTCAAAGATCAGCAAAGAGCATATTACAAAAAATTAATATACAATACTTACGTATTTCGTTAAATTAATCCATTACGGTTTCGTTTTTTTGTACCTTTACGGCCCAATTTTAAAGAAATGAAACGAATTTTATCTTTTTTCTTATTAAGCTTTGCATTTATCAACGCAATTGCACAAGCTCCTCCCGGTTATTATGCCCCTGCAGTGGGTTTAACAGGAGCTCCTCTTAAAACAGCCCTAAGAACAATCATTAAAGAAGGACACCAAGATAAAGGCTATTCTGGCCTATGGACCGCCTATTTCACAACTGATCGTGATACAACGTATGAAAATGATGGAACCATATTAGACATCTACTCTGAAAATCCTAATGGACCTGATCCTTATAATTTCAATGTAGGAACCACCCAATGTGGACAATATAGTACTGAAGGACAATGCTATAACAGAGAGCACATTGTTCCCCAAAGTTTATTCAATGAAGCATTTCCTATGAAGTCTGATATCCACTTTATCCGCGCTACAGATGGTAAAGTAAATGGTATGAGATCTAACTACCCTTTCGGAAAAGTAGGAAATACACCTTCTTACACTTCACAGAATGGTTCTAAATTAGGAAATTCAGTTTCTCCAGGATATTCAGGAATTGTATTTGAACCTATTGATGCATTCAAAGGAGATGTTGCAAGAATGATTTTTTATTTTGTAACAAGATATGAAACACAACTTGCAGGCTTCTCTTCCGGAGATATGCTTGGAGGATCAGCTTTCCCGGGTCTTCAGGATTGGGAACTTCAGCAGCTTTTAGCCTGGAATGCCATGGATCCTGTATCCGATGCTGAAACAGCTAGAAATAATGCAGCATATACATTTCAAGGGAACAGAAATCCTTTTATAGATAACTCGGCCTATGCTGAGTTGATTTGGGGAACTCCTGTAGTTGACAACCAAGCTCCTACAGCTCCTACCAATTTAGCTACCAATACACCTACTTCAAACTCTATCTCATTAAGCTGGACTGCGGCAACAGATAACATTGGTGTAACAGCTTATGATATCTATGTAAATGGAACATTGAAAACTACAGTATCAGGTACATCTACAACTGCTACCGTGACAGGGTTATCTCCACTTACATCATATACATTCTACGTAATTGCCAGAGATGCTTTTGCAAATAATTCACCACAAAGTAATTCAGCAATAGGAATAACTCTTGATGGGCCGGCTACAGGAGGAGGAAACTGTGGAACAGAAGACTTCGCTAATATTCCTACATCTACCAACCCTGCTTATAATACAAGAGTATGGACCAACAATAATATAACTTGGACTGCAACAGATGCAAGAATTGATCAAACCATCAACGGCAAAGCAATTACAATTAGAAATGGTACTTTAACAAGTTCAGTAATTTCAGGAGGAATCCAAAGCCTTACCTTAACTACTCAATTAAAATTCAATGGAAATGCTGGAAATATAAATGTTTTTATTAATGATGTGAATGTAGGAACTATTCCTTATAGCGCAACAGTAAAAACTACTACAATTAACAACATTAATGTAAGTGGAAACATTACTATTAAGCTTACCAATTCATCTACAGAAGACAGACCTGCTCTGGATGACTTAACCTGGACATGTTACAATGGATCATTAGGAACCAATGAAACAGCAAAAAACAAGTCAGACTTCACCATCTACCCTAACCCGGTAAAAAACAACGAACTATTCGTAAAAGGAGAGAATCTTAGCAAAATTGTAAAAGCAGAAATCTATGACCTTTCAGGAAAAGTGATTGAAGTGATTGCAAATCCTTTCAAAAACTCAAACAAGATTAATCTAAAAGGTTTGGTAAAAGGAACATACATCCTAAAAACAGATAATTTCTCTACCAAATTCATCGTAGAATAATTATTACAAAATATTTCAAACTAAAGGCCGGATTTATCCGGTCTTTTTTTTTAATTTTGATCATATGGATTCCAATAAAAAATTAGGATTAATAGGACGTAATATTTCCTATTCCTTTTCTAAAAAATTCTTCGAAAATAAGTTTCAAAAGCTTATGCTTAAAGACTTTTCCTATGATATTTTTGACCTGAATGAAATTAATGAAGTGGAAAACCTTTTTTCTTCACCGGAACTTTTAGGATTCAATGTTACGATCCCTTACAAAGAACAAATCATCAGCTACCTTGATGAATTGAGTGATGAAGCTGAAAAAATAGGAGCTGTAAACTGCGTTTTAATTCAAAATGGTAAAAAAACAGGATACAATACGGACGCTTTCGGCTTCGAAAAAACACTTTTTCTGCACAAAAAAAATGCACAGGACAAAGCTTTGATTCTAGGTAACGGAGGAGCTGCAAAGGCAGTAAAATATGTACTGGATAAACACAATATCCCATCCAAAACGATTACAAGAAACTCTGAAACAAATTTTGAAAACCTTGATACGGAAACCGTTCAGGAGCATAAAATTATTGTTCAATGTACGCCAGTAGGGACATTTCCAAATGTTAAAGATTGTCTGAAATTCCCTTTTGACGCGCTTTCTTCCGAGCATTTGGTTATCGATTTAATATACAATCCAAACTACACCCAATTTATCATTAATGCCTCTGAAAAAGGAGCAAAAACAGTAAACGGTTATTATATGCTTGAGCAGCAAGCAGAAAAAGCTTGGGAAATTTGGAATTTTCAAAAAAAATAACATAAATTAGTACTTTAATTGGCCTTACAGTTATATTCAAAGGATATTAACGCCACTCACATAAAAGATTTGCTATGACTACAGAAAACAATCTTTCTGAAAACGAAGAAAAGAAAAATCCTAATGACGTATCTCAGGAGACATTAGAGAACACCGTTTCTCATGATGCACCCACCCATGAAGATGATGCAGAACACCTGGAAGAACATGAAGAAGTTGAAATCTCCCTGACTGATGCCTTAAAGGAAATGGAAACAATCATCAACACTCAAAATGCTGGTGAAAATTTCAAAAGATTCAATCAGTTAAAAGAAAAAGCAAGTCATTACATCCATGATGAAGTGGAAGATAAAAAGCATGAGTATGTAGATGCAGGAAATGCTCCTGAAAACTTTAGTTATGAGCACCCGTCACAGACTAAATTTTCTGCTTTGGTCAATATTTTTAGAGAAAAGCATGACAACTTCCAGAAAGGACAGGAAGAAGAGCAGAAAAAAAATCTTGAACACCGTCAAAGCATTATTGAAAGATTAAAAAACCTTTATACCAACTCTGAACCGGGAACTAATCTTTTTAAATCCATTCGTGAGATCAAAGAAGAGTGGTCAAAAGCCGGACAGGTTGCTAAATCTGAGTTTAAAATCCTTAACAATAACTATTTCCACCACCTGAATCAATTTTATCAGATGCTGGATCTTAATAAAGAATTCTTAGAACAGGAATACAGCCATAATCTTGAAAAAAGACAGCACATCATTGCCCGTGCTCAGGAACTGGAAAATGAACCTGTCATTCAGAAAGCTTTAAATGAACTTCAATATCTTCATAAGCTTTGGAAAGAAGAAGCTGAACCTGTAGCAGAAGAATTCCGTGAAAAAACTTGGGAAGAATTCAAGGAAATTTCCAATAAAATTCATGAAAGAAAATCTGAACTTTCAGCATCCATAGAAAAAGAGCAAGGTGCAAATCTTGAGAAAAAGAACGAAATTATTGCTGAAATCAAGAAACTTTCTGAACCTGCAGAAACACCTAACCACAACTACTGGCAAAACGCCATTAAAAAAGTGGAGGATTTACGTTCTGAGTTTTTGAAAACAGGAAGTGTTCCAAGAAAACTTTCCAACCAAAACTGGAATGATTTCAAAACAACACTTAGAGGCTTCAATACCACAAAAAACAACTATTACAAGTCTTTAAAAGGTTCTCAGCAAGCTAACCTGGAAGAAAAGCTTAAATTAATACAAACTGCTCAGGACAACCAGAGCAATGAAGAGTGGGATATCTCTGTTCCATTATTCAAAAAACTTCAGGAAGACTGGAAAAAGGTTGGCCATGTTCCAAAGAGCATGACTAATAAAATCTGGGATGAATTCCGTGATGCATGTAACGCCTTCTTCAATAATTACAGAGAAAAGAGCAACACTTCCACAGATAACTGGAAAGAGAACTATAAAAATAAAAAAGCTCTTCTTGAAGAATTAAAAACAGTCTCCAACGAAGAAGGAAGTATTGAAAAAATTGAACAAATTAAGACATCCTGGAATAATATCGGGAAAGTTCCTAGAGATAAAATTTCAATTAATACAGAGTTCAACAAGACTTTAAGAGAAAAATTAAAGATCAATAAGATCAATGAACTTGAACTGAAAGAAGAAGGTTTATCTGAAAACCAACTTACTGACAAGGCTAGAAAGATCAAAAACCAAATATCTGATCTTGAAGGAGAAATTGTAAAACTGGAAAACAACCTATCTTTCTTCAACAAACCATCAAGGGAAAATCCTCTTTTAAGAGATACTTACAACACCATTGATGAAAAGAAAGCTCATCTGGAAACATTAAAGCAGAATCTCCACAGCATCATTGCCGGAGAATAAACCTTAATACAATAAATAAAGGCGGAGCAAAGCAATTTGTCTTCGCTTTTTCTTTTTACAAACATGAACAACGACGAATTATATATTAAAAGATGCATTGAGCTGGCCCAAAAAGCTCTAGGCAAAACCTACCCTAACCCACTTGTAGGAAGTGTAATTGTACACAATGGAGAAATTATTGGCGAAGGATATCATCATAAAGCAGGAGAACCACACGCTGAAATCAATGCTATCAACTCTGTTGAAAATAAGAGCCTGATTCCTGAGTCAACCATCTATGTTTCATTGGAACCCTGTGCTCACTACGGAAAAACGCCACCTTGTGCTTTAAAGATTAAAGAACTTGGCTTTAAAAAAGTAGTCATTGGAGCTATGGACTCCCATGACAAGGTTAACGGAAAAGGAAAAAAAATCATTCAGGATGCAGGGATTGAAGCTGTTTCAGGAATCCTTGAACAAGAATGCATTGAGTTAAATAAAAGATTCTTCACTTATCATGAAAAGAAAAGACCTTATATTATTTTAAAATGGGCAGAGTCGGGTGACGGGTTTTTAGACAAAGATTTTAAGCCTACTTCCATATCAAACGCTTTGGTCAATCAGTTTGTTCACCAATTAAGAGCTGATGAGCATGCCATTTTAGTAGGAACACAAACTGCATTACATGATAATCCAAGCTTAACTGTAAGAAATGTTGAGGGAACAAACCCAACCAGAATCTTAATTGATTTCGACTTAAAAGTTCCTCAGCACTTTAAGATTTACAATAATGAAGCAAAAACACTGGTTTTAAATACCATCAAAGAAGAAACTGAAAACAATATCCAATTCATTAAAATAGGAAAAGAAAATTTTCTTACAAGTTTAATGGAAGCTTTATACAGAGAACAAATACAATCCGTTATTATTGAAGGCGGCCGTTTTACATTACAACAATTTATTGATGCTGATCTTTGGGATGAAGCCATTATCATTAAAAATGAAAATCTCAAACTAGAAAATGGCACAAAAGCCCCCAAATTTAACCATACAGCCTGCAAAACAGAAAACTACAGGGATAATACCATTTCTTTTTTTAAATCAAAATAAAGCATTTTATCACCCGAACATGAAATAATTTCTTTATATTAGTTATACCAAAAAATATTACCATGAAAAACATAAAGAAAGTTTCAAGACAAGGTTTAAAAAAAGTACAAGGAGGTATAGCCCCTAAATGTTGTTCATATTATCCACCTGCATGGCAACATTGCTGCCCTACTCCATCCAGCATGAGCTGCCCACCACCTTGGGTAGATGGAAGTTTTCCTTGCTAGACTATTTTAATATATACAAATCAAAAGAGCGTTTCCGCTCTTTTTTTATTAAAGTACTTTTTCACGAATACACATGGATAGTGAATGCTAAAGTTTTAAATTTGCAAAACTAACTGCTGAGAGTAAATGTTTGAATACAAAACCATAGAAAACCCCATAGAAAATACGTTGTTAAAAGAAAAAGGAAGCAAATTTATCGGATTTGCCTACCCTGTTAACAATGAAAAAGAGTTAAAAGCTGCTTTAGAAAAGGTTAGAGGAGAACATCCAAAGGCAACCCATCATTGTTATGCTTTCAGAATGGGTTTAAGTGGAGAAAACTACAGAGCGAATGACGACGGAGAACCTTCAGGAAGTGCAGGACTTCCCATCTACAACCAGCTACTGGCCAATGAAGTTACCAACGTACTGGTTATAGTAGTGCGTTACTATGGCGGAACCAAGCTGGGTGTTTCCGGGTTGGTAAAAACCTACAAAGAATCAGCAAAGATAACCCTTGAAGAAGCCAGCATTATCACAAGAGAACTGGAAACAGAAATTGAAATACAGTTCAATTTTAATCAGCAGAATACAATCTTCACGCTCCTTTCAAAATTTGATGCTAAGGTTCTTAATTTTGATGCCAATGAGAACTGTATCCTTACAGCTTCATTAAAACTCGCACAAAGAGAAGGCATTTCAGAAAAATTATCCGAAATGCAACACGTATCATTTGAATTTAATGATTAATGACCTCTCCATAATTATAAGGAAAGCTTAAAACTTATCCATAGCTGAATTTTATATTTAATATTCTTCTAATGGAACATTTCATTCACATTATTAAACAAAAAAACATCCCAGAAAACAATCTGAGATGCTATATATTTCATTTAATCTTAAAGATTAGTCTCTTCTTCCTCCGAGAAGTAAAGATCCCCAGTAAAGAAGTTGAGCCAAAGATCCTAAGGCTGCTACCACATAAGTTCTAGCTGCCCATTTTAAACTATCCTGAACCCCTACAAATTCTTCAGCAGTTACAGTTCCTGTATCCTTAAGCCATTTCATCGCTCGGTTACTTGCATCGTATTCTACCGGTAACGTTACAAATGCAAAAAGAGTTGTTACTGCAAACATTGCTACCCCAATCGCTAAAACAGTTGTATTACCATTTGGATTTTCAATTGTTCTTGAAGCTGCCATTACTGCGATACCTGCAATTAAGACAAACTGCATCAGATTGGAACTTATGTTCACAATAGGAACCAATTTAGAACGTAGGTTCAACATTGAATATCCTCTTGCATGTTGTACGGCATGTCCGCATTCGTGAGCAGCTACAGCTGCTGCAGCTGCATTTCTCTGCATATATACTCCTTCGGAAAGGTTTACTGTTTTATCTCCTGGATTATAGTGATCCGTTAACTGTCCGGGAACTGATATTACCTGAACATCATTAATCCCGTTATCTCTCAACATTTTTTCTGCTACTTCTTTCCCCGAAAGGCCGTTTCGCAGATGTACATTGGAATAATATTCAAATTTTGATTTCAACCTTGATGAAACCCACCAGCTCACCAGCATTGAAATAACAATAATGATATAATAACCCGCCATTTTATATAGATTTTGTGTTCAATTTTTAACCATAATGATATAAAAACTGTGCCAAAGTATCCGATATTATTATTTATATTTGTCCTTAAATTACCTCAAAAAACATGTCTACAATTTCAATTATTGAAGTAAAAACAGCTGGTCAGCTCAAGCAATTCGTAAGATTTCCGATGGATTTATATAAAAATAATCCGTACTACGTTCCATCCTTTATTAAAGATGAAATGAAAATTTGGGATGCAAAAGAAAATCCGGCGTTAGATTATTCCGAATCCAAACAATTTCTGGCCATAAAAGACAATAAGGTAGTTGGAAGAATTGCTGTAATTATTAATCATAAGGAAGAAAAAGAATTAGGCATTAAAAAGGTGCGATTTGGCTGGATAGATTTCATTGATGATACTGAGGTTTCAAAGGCTTTAATTCAAACAGCAATTGATTACGCCAAAGAACATAAAATTGACAAAATTGAGGGCCCAATGGGGTTCACCAATCTTGACAAGGCAGGTATGCTGACAATGGGATTTGATAAACTGGCAACAATGATTGGAATTTACAATCACTCCTATTACCCTGAACATCTTGAAAACCTAGGATTAGTAAAAGAAAAAGAATGGGTAGAGTATGAAATGAATTTCCCAAAAGTACTTCCTGAAAAAGTAGAAAAATTCAGTGGGCTGATTGCTCAAAAATATAAACTAAGCGTTCTAAAATTCAAATCAAAGGAAGAAATCCTCCCTTATGTAGAACCCATGTTCAAGTTATTGGATGAAACTTACAAACATCTTTCTACCTATACTCCAATTTCGGACGAACAGATCAAAACCTACAAAGAGAAATACTTCCCTCTTATTGACAAAAATTATGTAATATGTGTAGTGGATGAAAACCAGCAACTGGTTTCTTTTGCTATTACCATGCCCTCTTACTCTAAGGCTTTACAAAAGTCAAAAGGAAAATTATTCCCTTTCGGATGGTGGCATTTTCTACAGGCAAGCAAGAAAAATGATCGTGCGAACTTTTACCTTATAGGTATTCATCCCGAATATCAGAGACGTGGCGTAACAGCTATTATCTTTAAGGAAATTTTTGTACGATTTACAAGCATGGGAATTAATTTCGCAGAAACCAATCCTGAACTGGAAGAAAACAAAAGTGTACAGGTTCTATGGCAGGATTACAATCCTGTAAATCATAAAAGAAGAAGAACCTATTCATTGATGATAAATGATGAGCAATAAATAATGAGCATGGGGTAATGCTTTCATTTTCATTATCCAGCAACCATTAAATCTTTAAATTCTCTATATTTACGCTATGAAACTACAGCTTATCATCTTTGCTATTTTAATCGCAGGATTTATCATTTATAATTTCTTCCTACAATCACAGGATGACAGAACCAATACTGTGATCAACATTATTTTTGCCAGTCTTCTTTTTGGATATATCTCATTCATGGCATATTCTCTTTTAAAAAAAATGAAGAAATAATTTGTTATTTTTATTGATTCTAAATTGTAATTTTTCCACATTTTCAGCCGACTTTTAAGCTGATAAATTTCACCCTTTCTTGTTTATTCGCTAAATTTGCAAATTGAGATAATAATGCAAAAATGAATTTACCTGAAAGTTATATTCCAATCCTTATCCAGGCAGGTGTAGCAGTAGCATTCGTAGCTGTTTCTTTACTTGGAGCACATTTCCTAGGTCCAAAGCAGAAAAAAGGAGATTCTGTAAAAAACCAAAGCTGGGAATGTGGGGTTCCTAGTGAGGGAAATGCAAGAACACCGTTTTCTATCAAGTACTTCCTGACTGCGGTATTGTTCGTACTATTCGATATTGAAATCGTATTCTTTTATCCATATGCGGTAAACTTCAGAGAATTCGGCATGGAAGGATTCCTGGCTGTACTTACATTCGTTGCGATCTTCTTCGTGGCGTTTTTCTATGTATGGAAGCGTGGTGCCTTAGATTGGGATAAATAAAAGTAAAATTACGAATTGTGAATGATGGATTTTGGATCGCAATTCTTCAAAAGAGGATTTCTTAGAAAAATCATCCAAAATTTTAATTCAAAATCTAAAATTTAAAATCATCTACAAGATGTCAGATAAAAAACCAGTAATAAGAACAGATGCACCTGCTCCCGAAGGATATGAAGGGGAAGGGTTTTTCGCAACAAAACTGAGCAGTGTAATCGGTATGGCAAGAAAGTTTTCACTTTGGCCATTGCCTTTTGCTACCTCTTGTTGTGGTATTGAGTTTATGGCTACCCTGAACCCTACTTATGATGCTTCAAGATTTGGTATGGAAAGAAACTCTTTCTCTCCAAGACAAGCAGATATGCTGATGGTTTGCGGAACTATATCAAAAAAATTAGGACCGGTCCTTAAAGAAGTTTATACTCAAATGGCTGAACCGAAATGGGTAGTAGCTGTTGGAGCTTGTGCTTCCAGTGGTGGTATTTTTGATACTTATTCTGTTCTTCAGGGAATAGATAAGATCATTCCGGTGGACGTTTACGTTCCTGGATGTCCTCCAAGACCAGAACAAATTATTGAAGGGGTAATGCAGGTACAGGCTCTTGCAGAAAGCGAAAGCATCAGAAGAAGAGACATGCCTGAATATCAGAAATTACTAGATTCTTACAACATAAGCAACTAAACGGAAATGACAAACGAATTTGTATTAGAAGCAATTACCAGAGAATTTCCGGAATCTGTTATTTCAAGTTCAGAGCCGTATGGAATGCTGACTATTGAAGTGAAAAAAGAAGATATCAAGAAGATCATTCATTATCTTAAAGATTCATCTTTGGAAATCAATTTCCTTACTGATGTTTGTGGAATTCACTATCCTGAGTTTCCGGAAAAGGAAATAGGTGTAGTTTACCATTTACATAATATGATGGCTAATTTCAGATTACGTCTGAAAATCTTTATGTCCAGAGAAAATATTGAAGTGGATTCTCTTGTTGAATTATATGCAGGAGCTAACTGGATGGAAAGAGAAACGTATGATTTCTATGGGATTAAGTTTAAAGGACATCCTGATCTTAGACCTATCCTGAATATGGAAGATCTTGGATACCACCCAATGTTGAAAGAATATCGACTGGAAGACGGTACAAGAACCGACAAGAATGATAATATGTTCGGAAGATAAAAAGCGAATGGCCAATGGTATCTAGCCAATAGCCAGAAGCAAATAGCTAAAAGCAATCATTATGAAAGATAACTCATTATCTAATATACTAAACCAATACGAAAGTAAGGAACAGATTGACGGACAATTATACACCCTCAATTTAGGACCTACCCACCCTGCTACTCACGGGATTTTCCAGAATATCTTAACGATGGACGGGGAAAGAATTCTTCATGCAGAGCAGACGGTAGGATATATTCACAGAGCATTTGAGAAAATTTCTGAAAGAAGAAACTATTCTCAGATCACTACTCTTACGGACCGTATGAATTACTGTTCTGCACCAATCAACAATTTGGGCTGGCACATGACAGTTGAGAAGCTAATCGGCGTTAAAGTTCCAAAGCGTGTAGACTATATGCGTGTTATCTTAATGGAGCTTGCCAGAATTGGTGACCACCTGATTTGTAATGGGGTAACCGGAATGGACTCAGGAGCAATTACAGGTCTTACATATATGTTCATCGAAAGAGAGCGTATTTATGATATGTATGAGCAGATCTGCGGAGCAAGGATGACGACCAATATGGGAAGAATTGGAGGATTTGAAAGAGATTTCACTCCAAAATTCCATGAGTTATTACAAGACTTCTTAAAAACATTCCCTGCAAGATTTAAAGAATTCTGTACTTTATTAGAAAGAAACAGAATCTTTATGGACAGAACCATCGGTACAGGAGCAATTTCTGCCGAAAGAGCATTAAGCTATGGTTTCACTGGTCCCAACCTACGTGCAGCAGGTGTAGATTATGATGTAAGAGTTGCAGAGCCTTATTCATCATACGAAGATTTCGACTTTATTATTCCTGTAGGAACTTCAGGAGATACTTACGACCGTTTCATGGTTCGTCAACAAGAAATCTGGGAATCACTTAAAATTATCAAACAAGCATACGAAAATCTTCCGGAAGGACCATTCCACGCGGATGTTCCTGATTTCTATCTTCCTGAAAAGGCAGATGTTTACAGTAAAATGGAAGCATTGATCTACCATTTCAAAATTGTAATGGGAGAAACAGATGTACCAAAAGGAGAAGTTTACCATGCTGTAGAGGGAGGAAACGGAGAATTAGGTTTCTATCTTGTGAGTGATGGAGGAAGAAGCCCTTACAGACTTCACTTCAGAAGACCATGTTTCATCTACTATCAGGCATACCCTGAAATGATTACAGGTTCTGTAATTTCGGATGCCATTGTAACGATGTGTAGTATGAATATTATTGCGGGAGAATTAGACGCATAACAATTGTAAAAAGTACCATTGTAAAATGTATTCATGATTTTACAATGATCGAATAAATAAGTCATTAGTACATTGTACGTTGTACAATAATACATTTAAAAAAATGAGCGAAACAATAGCTTTTAAACCGGAAAGTTTAGCACAGGTACACAAAATTATCGCAAGATACCCTGAAGGAAGACAAAAGTCTGCCCTTCTTCCTGTACTTCACTTAGCACAGAAAGAATTCGGAGGATGGTTAGATGTTCCTGTGATGGATTATGTTGCAGAACTATTAAGTATCCAACCAATTGAGGTATATGAAGTGGCTACTTTCTATACGATGTTTAATATGAAGCCGGTGGGTAAATATGTTTTGGAAGTTTGCAGAACAGGACCTTGCATGGTTTGTGGAAGCGAAAAAATCCTTGACCATATCAGAACCAAACTGAACATTAAGGATGGAGAAACTACTGAAGACGGTATGTTCACATTAAAGCCAGCTGAATGTCTTGGAGCTTGTGGATATGCACCGATGCTACAGCTAGGTAAATTCTTCCATGAAAATTTAACGATAGAAAAAGTAGACGAAATCCTTGATCTTTGCAGACAGGGACAACTTGCTTTAGACTAATAATGGTTTAAAATCCCAGATTTGGGGATTTCAAATCAGTTAATTTTTAAAATAAATACAAAAAAGCTAAAAGCGATAAGCCAATAGCTAAAAGCATAATAAACAATGAGTAAAAAACTTTTACTTAAAGACGTACATATAGAAGGTATCCGCTACTTTGAAACTTACCGTAAACAGGGAGGTTATACTGCAGCTGAGAAAGCCTTGAAGATGACTCCGGACGAAATTCTTGAAGAAGTAAAAGCTTCAGGACTAAGAGGACGTGGTGGAGCTGGATTCCCAACAGGGATGAAATGGAGCTTTTTGGCAAAACCAGAAGGGGTACCAAGACACCTTGTAGTAAATGCTGATGAGTCTGAGCCTGGAACATTCAAGGACAGATATCTGATGGAGTTCCTTCCTCACCTATTGATCGAGGGAATGCTGATCTCATCTTACTGTTTAGGTTCGAATGTTTCTTATATCTACATCCGTGGAGAATATTCATGGATTCCGGATATCCTTGAAGAAGCTATTGAAGAAGCTAAAGCGGCAGGATTTTTAGGTAAAAACATTTTAGGAACTGGTTTCGATCTTGAAATCTATGTACAGAGAGGAGGTGGAGCATATATCTGCGGGGAAGAAACTGCATTGCTTGAATCCCTTGAAGGAAAAAGAGGAAACCCAAGATTAAAACCACCATTCCCGGCTGTAAAAGGACTTTGGGAAAGGCCAACAGTGGTAAACAACGTTGAATCTATTGCAGCAATTGTTCCAATCATTGATATTACAGGTGCTGAGTATGCTAAAATCGGAGTGGGAAGATCTACAGGTACGAAATTGATTTCTGCTTGTGGAAACATCAACAAACCGGGGGTATACGAAATTGATATGACGATCACTGTAGAAGAGTTCATCTACTCTGATGAATATTGTGGTGGTATTAAAGACGGAAAAAAATTAAAGGCTTGTATTCCTGGAGGAAGTTCCGTTCCTATTGTTCCAGCTAATCTATTGCTGAGAACGGTAAACGGAGAGCCTAGATATATGAACTATGAATCATTGGCTGATGGTGGTTTTGCTACCGGAACCATGATGGGATCAGGAGGTTTCATCGTTTTGGATGAAGACCAGTGTATCGTAGAACATACCATGACCTTGGCGAGATTCTATCACCATGAAAGTTGTGGCCAGTGTACACCTTGCCGTGAAGGAACGGGATGGATGCACAAGATCCTAAAGAAAATAGAGAAAGGAGAAGGTAAGATGGAAGATATCGATCTACTTTGGGATATCCAGAGAAAAATCGAGGGAAACACTATTTGTCCATTGGGCGATGCAGCAGCTTGGCCGGTTGCAGCAGCAATTCGTCACTTCAGAGATGAATTTGAGTGGCACGTGAAAAACCCTGAGTTATCTCAGACTCAAAACTACGGACTAGCACATTATGCAGATCCTATTCCGGCTGTTGAAAAAAATGCTTAGTTAAAATGAAGAAGTTATTAGTTGTTGGTTTAATGATGTCGAATTTTGTATTTGCACAAAATAAGAAAACAGATACTGCAGACTATAATAGATCCGTTGAAGAGGATTTATCATATGTAGCGAGTGAGAAACAGCAGATTAAAGCTGAAAAAAAGGAAAAGCCTAATCCATTAAGTAAGAAAGGTCAGGTTTTCGTTTTTTATGGCTGGAACAGAGCTGCTTATAGTAATTCTGATATCCACTTTACTGGAAACGGATACGATTTTCAATTGAATAATGTAACGGCACAAGACAGGCCTACAAAATTTGGAATCGTTTATTTCGATCCAAGTTGGTTTACCGTAACGCAGTATAATTTCAGAATAGGATATTTTATTAAAGATAATTTAGCACTTGTTTTAGGAATTGATCACATGAAATATGTGATGGATCAAAATCAAACTGTTAACTTTAAAGGACATATTTCAGATCCTGAATATGCCGCAATGGTACAAAACGGACAGGTAAACCTGGCAGATGAGAAGTTCCTTACTTTTGAACATACAGACGGATTAAATTATGAAAATTTAGGTCTTGAGAAATACAAAAATCTTATTCATAAGAAAAATATAGATTTAGTATGGTCTTACGGAGCCGGGATCGGGTTTATGTTTCCGAAAAGTAATGTAAAACTTTTTGGAAATGAAAGAAGTGACCGTTTTCACGTTGCAGGGATGGGAACCGATATCAGATCCAGCCTTAACTTAGTTTTCTGGAAAAACTGGATGCTTAGAGTAGAGGGAAAAGCCGGTTATATTAATATGTGGGATATTAAAACTACATTAAATAACAAGCCTGATAAAGCACGCCAGGATTTTGTTTTCGGACAAGTTCTAGCAGGAATTGGATATACATTTAATACAAAGAAATATAAATAACAAAGCCTATTGCTTAACGCATAAAGCTTAAAGCATATCATATGAGCGAAGAAGTTAAAAAATTCAAAATAACTATAGACGGACAGACTACCGAAGTGATGCCTGGTACTTCCATTTTGGAAGCTGCAAGACAAATTGGTGGTAAATCTGTACCTCCTGCTATGTGCTATTACAGCAAATTAGAGACTAGTGGAGGAAGATGTAGAACTTGTCTTGTAGAAGTTTCTAAAGGATCTGAAGCTGATCCGCGTCCTATGCCAAAATTAGTCGCTAGCTGCAGAACTAATGTAATGGACGGTATGGAAGTAAAAAACCTTACTTCTGAGAAAGCTCAGGAAGGAAGAAAAGCGGTTACCGAATTTTTATTGGTAAATCACCCGCTAGACTGCCCTATCTGTGATCAAGCAGGAGAATGTCATCTTCAGGATTTAGGATATGAACATGGTGTGGATAGTACAAGAACAGAATTCGAAAGAAATACTTACGAAGCTGATGATCTTGGACCGAACATCAAATTGAACATGAACCGTTGTATTCTTTGTGCAAGATGTGTATTAACTGCAAACCAACTTACAGAAACAAGAGAACACGGTATTCTTTTCAGAGGAGATCACGCTGAAATTTCAACCTATTTAAATAAAGCTTTAGATAATGACTTCATCGGAAACGTTATTGACGTTTGTCCGGTAGGAGCATTAACAGACAGAACGGCTCGTTTTGCAAGCAGAGTTTGGTTCACAAAACCAATGAATGCTTCTTGTAAATGTGATAAGTGTTCAGGAAAAGCTGTAGTTTGGATGAAAGGGGATGAAATTGTAAGAGTAACTGCAAGAAAAGACCAATGGGGTGAAGTAGAAGAATTCATCTGCGATACATGTCGTTTCGAAAGAAAAGCATTATCAGATTGGAACATCGAAAGTCCTAGACATATCGACAGACACTCTGTAATTTCATTGAACCACTACGAAAAACCTAAGGATGAACTAAGAGTTTTAGACAATCCTATGGCTAAAGAAATCAGTGAAAAAGACGAAAAATAATTTTAATTAAAAGACATCAGATTTCAGACATTAGATCACAGACTTTCTAATTTCTAACTTCTAATATCTAACATCTATAACAAAAAAATGGATTTACTTACATTTAAACTTATACTTGTATTAGCACTTTTCTTGCTATCGTTAACGATTGCAGCCTACTCTACCTGGGCAGAAAGAAAAGTTGCATCAATCATGCAGGATAGAATTGGTCCTAACAGAGCCGGACCTTTCGGACTATTACAGCCTCTTGCTGATGGTGGGAAGTTTTTCTTTAAAGAAGACTTCACCCCTGCCAATGCAGAAAAATTCCTTTTCGTATTAGGACCTGCTTTGGTAATGTTTATTTCATTGATTACGGGAGCTGTTATTCCTTGGGGTAAAAGTTTAAATATTGCAGGTACTTCTTTTGATCTTCAGGTTGCTAACATTGATGTTGGTGTACTTTTCATCATCGGAATGGCTTCAATTGGTGTTTACGGAATCATGATCGGAGGTTGGGCCTCAAACAACAAATATTCATTATTAGGTGCTATCCGTGCTTCTTCTCAGATGATTTCTTATGAATTGGCAATGGGACTTGCACTTCTTTCTATCATTATGATGTCTGGAAGTTTAGACTTAAAAGAAATTACTGAAAGCCAGACTACCGGAAAATTGTGGGGAGTAATTCCCTGGGGTTCTGGTATGAACTGGAATATTTTCTATCAGCCAATTGCCTTCCTTGTATTCTTTGTAGCTGCTTTAGCAGAAACAAACAGACACCCTTTCGATTTACCTGAGTGTGAATCTGAATTGGTAACAGGATACTCTACAGAATACTCTTCCATGAAGTTAGGTTTATATATGTTTGGTGAATACGTGAACATGTTTATCTCTAATGCTTTCATGGTGGTACTTTTCTTCGGAGGATACAACTATCCTGGGATTGAATGGGTAACTCAGAACTGGGGAGAAAACATTGCAGGAATCTTAAGTATCGTAGCATTCTTAACGAAGACTGTAGTCGGAATTTTGATCTTCATGTGGATCAGATGGACGCTTCCAAGATTCAGATATGACCAGTTAATGCACTTAGGATGGAAAACATTGATTCCTATGGCATTGGTAAACCTATTAATTACAGGAGCTGTAATTTTAGCATTTGCAAACTAGAAATTTTGAAAATGAGCTAATTTGAGAATTTGATAATGAAATCAAAGCTTTATCTTTAGCCTATCATATTCAATCATCAATATTAAATAATTAAGATAACAGACAGGATTAGTCTAAAATCTAACGTCTAACATCTAATATCTATAATTAAATGAAACTTACAAACAGATCAAAAGTTGTTTCCAATAAAGAAATGACCCTTGCTGAAAAAATCTACCTACCTGCAATTTTTACAGGAATGGGGATTACATTTAAGCATGCTGTAAGAACCGTGATAAAGGGTGCTCCCGCAGTATATTCGTATCCGGAAGTACAGAAGCCAAGAACTACCATCTGGAGAGGTCAGCACGTTTTGAAAAGAGACGAGGAAGGCAGAGAAAGATGTACAGCTTGCGGACTTTGTGCGGTAGCTTGTCCTGCAGAAGCCATTACGATGACTGCTGCTGAAAGAACCAAAGAGGAAAAAGGACTTTACAGAGAAGAAAAATATGCTTCAGTATATGAAATCAATATGCTAAGATGTATTTTCTGCGGAATGTGTGAAGAAGCTTGTCCTAAATCTGCCATCTATCTTACAGACAGACTGGTAGACGTAGAAACCAACAGAGGTTCTTTCATCTATGGAAAAGATAAATTAGTTGAAAAAATAAATGAAAGGATTGATATCACGACAAGACAATCCGAGAAACAAAAAAATGCGGTAAAATAATGGATCAGTTTTTATTTTTCTTGGTGGCGTTTTTAGCAGTGGCTAGTGCAATTTATTTTGTATTTGCAAGAAATCCTCTCTATGCTATTTTGTCATTAATTGTAACGATGTTTTCAATTGCGGGAATGTACATTCTTTTGAATGCCCAGTTCCTTGCAATCATCCAGATTATAGTGTACGCAGGTGCCATCATGGTACTTTTCCTTTACATCTTAATGATGCTTAACCTTAATAAAGGAGACGAAAGTAAGAAGAACAATACTTTAAAGTTTGTTGGAGTTTTTACAGCAGGTCTTCTTTTATTAGGAGTTTTAGGAGTATTCAGAGGAGTACAAGATAACCACATTGTAGTGGAGAATGTAGACAGAGGTGTAGGTCTTACTAAAAATCTGGGTAGACTTTTGTTTAATGAATATGTTTTACCGTTTGAGCTTGCTTCCATCCTGATTTTAGCAGGTATTGTAGGCGCGGTATTAATCGGTAAAAAAGATTTATAAAATTATGGGAGAAGTAAATACATTTATACAAAGCATCCCTTTGAACTACTTCATTATCCTTTGTTCAGTATTATTCTGCTTAGGAGTGATGGGCGTATTGCTTAGAAAAAATGCTATTGTGATTCTGGGCTGTGTAGAGCTTATGCTTAATTCTGTAAACCTTTTATTGGCTGCTTTTTCAGCATACAAAGGTAACGGAGACGGACAACTTTTAGTGTTCTTCATTATGGTGGTTGCTGCTGCTGAAGTAGCGGTAGGTCTGGCAATTATTGCTATGCTGTATAGAAATACCCGTTCTGTAGATGTGAGTATATTTAATAAATTAAGAGGATAAGAATGGAGAATTTAGTATATGCAATAGTACTTTTACCACTTTTAGGGTTTCTTATTAACGGTTTATTTGGGAAAAATCTTCCAAAAATATTGGTAGGCTCTTTGGCAACGGCAGCAGTATTCGGATCTTTCTGTATCGCTGTAAGTCTTTTCATGAATTTCAATTCTGAAAGCCAGCCTGTAATCGTAAAAGCTTTTGAATGGTTTAGAGTAAATGGGGTACAAATTAATTTTGGATTCCAGATTGATCAGCTTTCATTAATGATGGTGATGATCATTACGGGTATCGGTTCACTGATCCACTTATACTCTATCGGATATATGAGTCATGATAAAGGATTTTATAAGTTTTTTACTTACCTGAATCTTTTCATCTTCTCAATGTTACTTTTGGTGATGGGAAGCAACTACCTTATCCTATTCATCGGATGGGAAGGTGTAGGTCTTTGTTCTTACCTGTTGATCGGATTCTGGTATACCAACGAAGAATACGGTAAAGCGGCAAGAAAAGCTTTCATCATGAACAGAATTGGTGACTTGGCATTATTGATCGGTATCTTTATGATTGCTGCTCAAACCAATGCTGTAGATTACCTTTCAGTAGCAGAAAATGCTTCAAAATTTGAATTAGACGGAACAGTGATTATCTTTATCACAGCGAGTTTATTCATCGGTGCTACCGGTAAATCTGCTCAGGTTCCATTATATACTTGGTTACCGGACGCGATGGCTGGACCAACTCCTGTATCAGCGTTAATCCACGCAGCAACGATGGTAACTGCAGGGATATACTTGGTAGTAAGATCAAATTTCTTATTTACTTTAGCCCCAACAGTACAGGGTGGAATTTTATTAATCGGATTCTTAACTGCAGCTTTAGCAGGATTCTATGCACTTCGTCAAAACGATATCAAAAAAGTATTGGCATACTCTACAGTTTCACAACTTGGGTTTATGTTCATCGCTTTAGGTCTTGGAGCGTATACAACAGCAATGTTCCACGTAATGACGCATGCATTCTTCAAAGCTTTATTATTCTTGGGTGCAGGTTCTGTAATCCACGCAATGAGTAACGAGCAGGATATGCGTTTTATGGGAGGTCTTAAAAAATATATTCCTCTTACACACGCTACATTCCTTATCGGAACATTAGCCATCTCAGGTTTCCCTTTACTTTCAGGGATGATCTCTAAAGACGAAATTTTAGTAGCAGCTTTCGCTAAAAATCCAATCTATTGGGTAATCTTATTTGTTTTAGCGGCAATGACTGCAACGTATATGTTCAGACTGTACTATCTTACTTTCCATGGAGAATTTAGAGGTACTGAAGAACAAAAACACCACTTACACGAAAGCCCAACTAATATGACATTACCATTGATCGTATTGGCAATCCTTTCTGTAGTTGGAGGTTTCATCAACCTGCCACACTTCATCGGTCACGGCCACTATGCTAAACTGATGGAATGGTTAAAGCCTGTTCTTACGGAACAAAGCTACAGCCAGATGGAAGCTACTCTTTCAGGAGTACCTTTCAATACTGAAATGATCTTATTAGCTGCTACAGTACTTATGTTCTTCTCTGTATGGTTTATCGTTAGAAATACCTACGTGAAGAAGAAAAAAATGGCTATTGCAGAAGAAAGCTATACCGGATGGGAAAAGCTTTCTGCTAAGAAATTATACGTTGACGAACTTTACAACGCATTGATTGTAAAAACTGTTGAAGGATTAGGACGCGGAGGGAAAATGTTTGATAAGGGTATCTTAGACCGTTTTGTAAACTTTGTAGGTGATGGTGCTGAAGACAGCGGAAAAGCTATGAAGCGTGTACAGAACGGAAATGTAGAGACATATATCCTTATCATGTCTTTAGCGGTGGGAATTATATTAATTGTTAACTTTTTATTACAATAATAATGTCTTGTTTATTATTAACATTATTACTATTACCTCTAGTAGGTTCGGGATTAGTTTTTGCATGGAAGAGTAATTCCAGCAAATATTTGGCACTGGGAATTGCATTGGTCCAAATGCTCCTTACGTTCTATATACTATCGGATTTTGATTTTACTCCGACGGTAGACAGCGTATTGCAGCACGAAATCAATTATCCCTGGTCACAATTTATGAAGAGTTCTCTTCACTTCGGTATCGATGGGATGAGTATGCTTCTTTTATTGCTGACTAATATTTTGGTGCCCATCATCATTTTATCTTCTTTCAATGAAAGTGTAAACTACAGAAATACATTCTATGGACTGATTCTGTTGATGCAATTCGGTCTTGTAGGAGTATTTACTTCTTTAGACGGATTGTTGTTCTACATTTTCTGGGAAGTAACATTGATTCCAATTTGGTTTATTGCCGGACTTTGGGGACAAGAGAATAAAAGGTTTGAATTCACTACGAAGTTCTTCGTATATACATTCGTTGGATCTTTGTTTATGTTAGCCGGATTGATCTATGTGTACAACCACTCTGCATCATTCGCTTTAACAGATCTATATAATGCACAACTGAACGAAACACAGCAGACTGTGGTATTCTGGTTTATCTTCTTTGCATTTGCAGTGAAACTACCGGTATTCCCTTTCCATACCTGGCAGCCTGATACCTATACCTACTCTCCTACTCAAGGATCGATGTTGCTATCCGGTATTATGCTTAAGATGGCAGTTTATGGTCTAATGCGTTATTTACTTCCAATTACTCCACTTCCTATTGCAGGAATTTCAGGACAGATTGTTATCATCCTTGCCATCGTAGGAATTGTTCACGGTGCATTGATTGCAATTATCCAAACAGATATGAAGAGAATCATCGCTTATTCATCTTTCTCTCACGTAGGATTGATGGTAGCAGGTATCTTCGCTTCTGCAGTAGTTACTTTAAGAGGAACTTTCAATGTGGAAGGTGCTGAAGGAGCTTTGGTACAGACATTTGCTCACGGTATCAACGTGGTAGGATTATTCTACTGTTGTGATATTTTATACAAGAGATTTAAATCAAGAGACATCAGACAAATGGGTGGTTTAGCAAAAGTTGCTCCTAAGTTTGCTGTATTATTCTTGATCATTATATTAGGTTCAATGGGAGTTCCATTAACCAATGGATTTATCGGAGAATTTATTCTTTTGAAATCAGTATATGATTTTAACGGAACAGCAGCAGTAATTGCTGGTCTTACGGTAATTCTTTGTGCAGTATACTTATTGAGATTCTACGGAAAGGCAATGTTTGGAGAAGGAAATGCAGAGGTTTTAAGTACAGCAAAAGATTTATCAGGTGTAGAATTTTCTGTATTGGCAAGTTTAGCGGTTTTTGTGATCTTACTTGGTATTTTCCCACAACCGGTAATCGACATGGTGAGTAGTTCAGTGAAGTTTATCTACACGGCGATGGCCAACTAAAAATTAAAAGATTTAAAAATTAAAAAATTAAGAGGTTAGAGAAGAGTAAAAGATAAAAGGCAAAGAGATTATAGACAGGAAACTAAACCTGAAACTTTAAACCCTAAACTTTGAACCTGGTACTTTAAACTTCAAATCTCACATCTCAAATCTATATTATGAGTGTTTTAATTATTGTTTTCCTAACGGCAGTTATTGCGTTATTTTCAGGAGTTTTCGAGCAAGGAAAATTCGCAAGATACATTGGGATTTTGGGACTAATCATCGCATTGTATGTAAGCTTTATGCCTGAATGTTCGTTCTTCGATCAATACAAGCATATGTATGAATACAGTGCCAATACCGCATTATTCACTAAAATATCAATTGTAACCACATTATTGTTATTCTTTCTGGGAGGTTTTGCATTCAGCAACCACAGAAGCCACCAGTCAGAATTATACGCATTGATGCTATTTGCATTAATTGGAGGAATTATTCTTTTTGGATACCAGAACTTGGTAACGATGTTCTTAGGTGTTGAGATTCTTTCTATCCCATTATATGTAATGGCCGGTGCCAACAAAACTGATTTAAGATCAAACGAAGCTTCAATCAAGTATTTCTTAATGGGTGCATTCGCGACAGGTTTCTTACTTTTCGGTATTGCGTTCATCTACGGAAGTGCAGGAAGTTTTGATCTCTATAAAATTCATGACTTTGGAGTGGCAAACGCTACCAATGTAATGTTTATTCTAGGTGTATTATTAATTCTTTGTGCATTGGCATTCAAAGTAGCCTTAGCACCTTTCCACATGTGGAGCCCTGATGTATATGCAGGTTCTCCTTCATTAATCACGGCTTTCATGGCGAGTGTAGTAAAGATCTCAGGATTTTTTGCTTTATTCAGATTAATGACCATTGGATTTGCAGGAGTTACTCACGAATGGATTAATGTTTTAGGAGTATTCTTAATCATTACATTACTTTTAGCAAACGTTATGGGTCTTGCTCAGACAAATGCAAAAAGAATGTTGGCTTACTCTTCAGTTTCTCATGCAGGATACATAGGATTGGTATTCTTCGGAATGACTAGCCTTTCTACTTATAACCTGGCCTTTTATTTATTTGCATATGCCTTATCTACAGTAGGTGTTTTCATGTGCTTAATCTGGGTAGAGAAATTAAAGAGAGAAACATCTTTCGGAGCTTTCAAAGGATTGGCTAAAACTGAACCCCTATTAGCTACAGTAGCAGCAATCTCTATGCTTTCAATGGCAGGAGTTCCGTTAACCGCTGGTTTCATGGGGAAATTTGCCTTATTCTCTCAAGCAATGAACGGAGCGGCATTCTTAGTATTGGTAGCAGTATTGGGTTCTGCCTTATCTATTGCTTACTATTTAAGACTGATTATTGCAATGTTCTTCTTTAAGGAGTCTACATTCAAGTCTTCAGAAAAAGTAACCATTACTTACAATATTGTTGCAGTAGTTGTCATCGTAACAATTATCGCACTGGGAGTTTTCCCGGATCTGTTTGCAGGAATATTCGGATTATAAAAAGTTATCTACACTATATTAAAAACCTTTCAGTTGATCTGAAAGGTTTTTTTATTGATATACTTATTCATAAAAAAGAAAGCAATAAATAGAGAAAAAATAGCAAACAACAAATAATGATATACATATTTCAAAAAACATATAAAAACTTGAAATAAAATACCCTTACAAAGCCAATTCTTCCTGTAAAAGACTACATTTGGAAATGATGTTTTTTTCATAACTTTACTCTAAATTTCAGCAGTTGGCCAATCTTTACAAAAAAGACTCTCCCTTTCAGGTTTATATATCATTCAAAAAATATTTGGATGTGTTGGAGCATATCCGCTACAATGACCGCTTGGAATATAGAGTCAATTATGCTGAATCCTTAATTGACAGAACAAAGAATTTTAAAGAGCTGAAAGATGGTTTTCAGGACATCAGTCTTTTGGAAAAAAATGAAGACCTCATCAGATTGCTTCTTGCCGACCTCTTTCCTACAGGACTTACCAACAATGAAATAAAAGCCGCAAGCATTCCTCTTTCCAACATCACCTTCAATTATACCGAAAGATTTAAAGGAATTCTTAAAGATGCAGGAAAAGATTTTGAAATAGAACTCAGAAACATTACTGACAATGAGTTTTATGTGTTCTGCTGCTGTTTGATTCTTCAGACTTACTTTAAAAAAGATATTAAAAGTACCATCCCTTTCTATTATGACATTCCCAATAAACAGGGAATCATGAAGCATTATAAGATTACTGTAAATTCAGATTTCACTGAAATTTATCCTACAGAAGAAGCAAAAATTCCTTCTGATGATATTCTGGATATGCTTTTAGAAAATCTGGATGATTTTAAGCTGTGGAAAAAATATTTCCCTTCGCAGTCTTGGGTACTGAAAGGCTTTACCATTATTTCACTGGTAGATTGCACTTCTGAGGTAGCTTTGTCTGATCTGAAGTCAAGCATGATAGAAATTGACCCCGAAGATTTAAATCCTAATGAAAATCTGACTGAAATTTTTAAGTCTTATTTTGATGTGGCAGACCTCAACTTTGGACTCATGACTTTCAATAAGAAAGAGCAAAAACTGGATAATCTTCCTATCTATGAAAGCTTACTAACCAATCATATTCTTGATTTCTGGATCAATACTTTTGATGAAGAAACCAGAATAAATACATTCAATAATATAAGTCATGATTCAAAACCCATTGTTGTTTCCAATGTGAACAACCTGGATGAGAATATAAGGCAGCTTCCTTCTTTTAATATTCTAAAGGATAATAATGTCAATAGCTTCATGGTAATTCCTATCATGAAAGACAATGACCTGCTTGCAATCATGGAATTTACCTCTTCTATTGCCGGCAGTTTTAATGGTTTAAAACTCAAAAAAATGGAGTTTTTTTCAGACATGATCCTCTTCTCTCTGAACAGATTCTATTTTGAGAAAAATTATCAGATAGAAGCTATCATCCAGCGTGAGTATACCTCCATCCACGATAGTGTGGTATGGAAGTTCCGGAATGAGGCTGAAAAATATTTTACAGCATCACTAGGGAAAAAAATATATACTTTAAAGCAAATTTCTTTTAAAAACCTAACTCCTTTATTTGGAGTATCAGATATTCGTTCTTCTTCTGAAAAACGTTTTAACTTAATGCTTCTGGATCTCAACCAACAAATTGAATGGTTAATTGATATTTTGGCCCTAACAAATTCTGATTCAGAAAAATTCACGTTAGCTCTTGATGTTTTTGAGAATGAACTGAACAATGAGATCAAAGCGGATACAGAACAACGTTTTCAGAGATTATTGAGAGAAGAAATTCATCCTTTTTTACAGGCCAAGCTGGAGGTGAGATCATCCCGAGAAGTAAAGTCAAAGATCAAGGATTATTTTTTACAGGTACGTCCCCAAACAGATCTGTTCTATAATCACAGAAAAAAACTGGACGATTCTATAATGCTTCTCAACAGAAAGTTTGCGGATATGCTGGATGAAAACCAAATTAAGGCCCAGCAGATTTTTCCACATTACTATGAAAGATTCAAGTCTGATGGTGTAGAGCATAATCTGTACATAGGTCATAATATTGCACCTGAACTGCATTATACTTCAAAAGTTGTACACAAATTAAGATACTGGCAGCTGAAGACCATCTGTAAAATGGAGCTTGAGTTCCAGACTTTTAAACAGAATCTTCCTATTTCTTTAGATATTGCCTCTCTGATCTTCGTTTATAATGAGAAAATAGATATCCGTTTCAGAATGGATGAAAAGCGCTTTGATGTAGATGGCGCCTACAATTCCTATTATGAAATTATAAAAAAACGTCTGGACAAAGCCCATGTAAAAGATTCTTCAGAACGAATCACAGCTCCCGGGAAGATCACCATCGTCTACTTCGGAATGGAAAACCAGAAAGAATACTTAGAATACATCTCGAGACTACAAAAGAAAAATATCTTACAGCATAATGTAGAGTTCCTAAAGGTGGAAGATCTTCAGGGGATTACAGGGTTACTGGCGCTGAGGGTTTCTTTGGTTTAGAATTAATCTGACAGCTTTCTAATGTACAATTTTTATTCTAGTAGTATTCAATTTTTCGAATCCACTTATACAAATCTTTTCCATCTACATTTTTAATAATTTCTGTCCAATTATTCTTTTTGTCAAAAACATATTTGAAAGTGATTACTGTTGGTTCTATTTTATTCTGCTGCCCAAATTTATCTAGATAAAATACTTTGGTTATATAGTTATCTTTATATTCAAACCGTATATCCAAAGAAACATTATCATTATAGTAACTTGTCTCCCTTTCTAACTTTTGGTCCTTAGTATAATTGTAAACTGTATAGCTCGTCTTCCCAAAGCTATCTTTTTTTTCTTCTTTAATTATTTTTCCACTATCAGACATCATATAAGAATAAAATTTTCCATCATCAACATTTGTCTTTTTTATTATATTACCATAGCTGTCATATTCATATTTTAAATGTCCGTTTAGATATATTTTCTTGTTTTTAAGATCATCCTCATAATTGAAAAATTTCTCTTCAACAATCCTATATTTATTATCATAAAATTTTACACAATTTAATTTTTTGTGATAAATAGTGTCGTTACTTCTTGTATAGGATCCATCTCCTACTCCTTTCCAAATATTATTTGTAATCGCAAAAATACTATCCGTATTTGACAATGTATCGTACTTAGTTATAAACAAAGGCTTAATATTTTCTATATTATTAAAATATCTTTTCACGGGTTCATCTTTCCATTTAGAATAATGCTCTTTAAACTTTACATTTTTATTCTTCCCATTATAAAAATAACGAGAAGTTTTCTCTGAGTATTTATTCTTAGATTTTTCTAACATTAGTCTATTCAAATCATCATATGTGTAAACATAATCTTCAACGATCTCTCCAGATTTGTAATACCATGTCTCTTTTATAATATTTCTATTTTTATCATAATATGTTTCATTATTTATGTATCTGCAGAAATCTGTTTCAAACCATGATCGTTTCATGCTTAATCTTAAGTTTTTAGGCTTCATGATTGTTGCATGCCCGTATTCATCATCTCCTTTCATAAAATTAAATGGGCCAGACTCATTTAGAAAAATTACAAATTCTTTCACAGACTTAGGTTTTCCTAACACTGTATCTTTAATGATTTGGGAATAGAAAAAGGAAGATGAAAAAATAAAAAAAAGTAATATAGCCTTCATTATTTATGACATTGTTTTTTGAGTTAACTGGTATATAATTTCTATAATACTTCCTACAAATATTTTCAGAAAATATTGCTGTGTTTTATTGGGTATAAATATATTACAAATACCCAATAATTCTAAAATAAGTGATGTAATTTTAAATTTAGACTTTTTTGTGCTTTTTTATACTCATTTTGATCTGGATTGAATGAAATTTTAATTTTTATAATCAAATATGAAGAATATAATATTAGTAATTCTTGTAGCATTTACGGCTTATCGTTTGATAGAAGTAATGCTTAGAAAGCAACAAAAATCAATTCTTTATACCAAATGGAATAAAGAATAGTTATAAAGGGATGTAATTGATTTTTTAAAGAATATCGAACAGCATTAATCTATAAAATAAGAATCGGGCTTTTTTAACGCTCCTTGTGGGATTTCTGCTTGTTCAAAAATAGAGAACTCAATGGTACGGCAGATACTATTAAGGGCAAGGTCATTTTCCTCTTCCCCAAAAGGTTCACCAATCTCCTGTATAATGGCGTCCAGCGCAATAAAGGTATAGCTTATCAGTAAAACAATTAAAGGCATCATCCAGCCCAATGAATCTACCAGTCCAAAAGGAAGCCAGAAACAGTAGAGATAAACTGTACGGTGCAACAAAATACTATAAGCAAATGGTAATGGTGTATTGTAGATCCTTTCGCAGCCTCCGGAAATATTAGAAAACTGGCTCAGCTGATGATCCATGGAAGTCATTACAATGGTATCTATATTTCCTTTTTTATTCTGCTCATTCAACCAATCGGCAATGAATCCCAAGATAATGCTTGGAATGAACTTTTTATTCTTCAACTGATCTATTTGTTCCGGAGATAACAGTCTTGATAAATGCTCTGTTCCGGATTTATCTCTCAATTGATAATTCAGGGACCAGCAAAAAGCTGAAATCAGCTTAATGATCTTCTGTTTTTCTTCTTTGGCTTCCGGAGCAGAATCGTTTACCAGAGATAAAATTTGTCTTGTCAATGATCTTGTTTCGATGACAAGAAGCCCCCAAAGTTTTCTTCCCTCCCAAAACCGATCATAGCTAGCGGAGTTACAAAATCCCATGAAAATGGCCAAAGCCAACCCAATCAATGTAAAGATGGTAGGATTAAGGTGTACCTTATAATCAAAGATTTTTCCTTTGAAATAATAGATTGCCAGAGAAAACAGACTAATGATAATAAGCTGAACTACTATTTTCTTCAACACAGAACCCCTCCATATAAATAACATTTTCAGCCAATTCGTACGTTGTCTGACAATCATTGTATTTTATTTTTTATTAAAGACTAAGGAAAGCAAAGCCAAATGACAGCACCGAAATAATAATTCCGGCCATAAATATTTTATACGTAATGGATAAAAGCTTATACTTTCTGTCGAGAACCTTTCCCAGATAATACAGATCCTTCACCATAGAATCATAAATATAATCCCTATCCTTGATCAGATCTTTCATTGCATTATGATAGTCATCAAAAAGCATTTGCTGAAAGTTTCCAAAGAACAGCAGATTCACCTTTCTATTGGTAACATCCTGGGTAGTAAATGTTGTCTTTGTTACGTTTGGTTTTGTAGACAGGATGGCAAATATGATGGTAAGAACACTGGATAACAACAGTATAAAACTTGGAAGAATCAGGTGCGAATTTTTCGGGGCATCCAGCTTTGGGACCAATACAGAAAGACAGACTGAAATAATGATCGCATTTACAGATAAAAGAATATTGGCTTTACTATCCGCAATATCACTCAGCCTTGTATGATTATTGAGTGTCACCCTGAATAATGTATCTACACTTCTGTCTGATTTTTCTTTTTCTTTCTTTCCCTCAGAATTATCTTTTTTCTCTTCCTCTTTTACAAGTTTTTTTTCAATTTTTTTGATATTTTTCTTTTTTAAAGGTTCCCAGTTTTCCTTAGCATAGTCTGTATAAAAGGTGTGTTTGTTCTTCAACATATCAAGATTTCCGGCATTCCATTCATCATTAGAAAAGCATCTTACATTGGTAAGCTCCCATTCTTTTCTTAAAGCATCAGAAATATCATTGTAATCATGGCCCGCAAAGTGGCTGAAGTCAGCATCTTTTACAATTTTTTCCAATAGCCCTTGAGGTTCATGGTTAATCTTAGTTGCCAATATCAGTTTTTCTACCTCTGCGATATAGTTTTCCGGATAATTTTCCTCATGCAGAAAGTTTTTCATGATCTCTACACTTCTTTCTTCATGATTCATGGCACATTCTATATAGCCAGTATCATGAAACCAAAGTGCCACAAGTACTTTCTCCTGATCCTCTTCAGAAACAGGAGTATTTTTCATGATTTCCTCTGCCTTATTAACAGTATAGGCAGTATGGATAAAATTATGATAAAAATATACCGAAGATAACTTATCTTTGAATAAGATTTCAACATAATTTTTAGCTTTGTGTAGAATGCTCATTCCTGAATTTTTGTTAATGTAAATTTATGAATTTATCCTTTAAAACTCATCTAAAAAATACTTCTATTGTTTTACGAACAGTAATGTCCGCCGGAGTGTTATATTCCTGCGCAACATATAACGTACAAAAAGGCAAAAACTTATTTGAAGTAAAAGATTCTGACATAAAATCTGAAAATGACTTTAAGGTTTTCCTCATTGGAGATGCCGGAAATGCAGATGAACCTCAGGCCCAAAAAACACTGAACCTCCTTAAAGGCAAACTGGACTCAGCAAATAATAACTCTATGCTAATCTTTCTGGGAGATAATATCTACCCCAACGGAATGCCTAAGGAAACGGATAAAGATTATGAGTTAGCAAAACAAAAACTGGAAAATCAGCTTGCCATCACTAAAAATTTTAAGGGAAAAACCTTAGTAATCCCAGGAAATCATGATTGGTATAGCGGATTGGACGGATTGGACGGATTGAACGCTCAGGAAGCAATTGTAAAAAAGTATTTTGACGATAAAAAATCTTTCCTCCCTAAAAACGGATGCCCAATTGATGATATCAACATATCCAAGGATATTAAATTAATCGCTATTGATACGGAATGGGTGATTGCCAACTGGGATAATTACCCGGGAATCAATAAAAACTGCAATATCAAGACCCGCGAAGATTTCTTCACGGAATTTAAGGATCTTATTATTAAAAACCAGGGTAAAAGAATTATTGTAGCGCTGCACCATCCTGTTATAAGCAGTGGAACCCACGCAGGCTTTCACTCTGCCAAATCACACCTATTTCCTTTTAAAAGTAAAGTTCCGGTACCTGTTATAACCAGTGTTATCAATATACTTAGAAGTTCTTCCGGAATAAGTCCGGCAGACCTCAACAACCAACATTATGCAGATCTTGCCAACCGATTAAAAAGTCTTGTTCAGGATAAGGAAAATATTATTTTCGTTTCTGGGCATGATCATAATCTACAATATCATGAAGATGGGAATATCAGACAGATTATTAGTGGCGCAGGCTCTAAGGTGGATCCGTCTACCATAACTGAGCATACTGATTTTTCTTATGGCGGTAATGGTTTTGCGGTTTTAAATATCAGAAAGGACCAAAGTACGGATGTTGAATATTTCTCTACACAAAATGATCAGTTAAAAAAATTAACCCAGATCTCTGTAGTTTCTAAGCCGGATGTATTTGTGAATAATTTCCCCAATACATTTCCATCTACCATCTCTTCCAGCATTTACCCTGTACAACTTACTCAAAAAGGGAAATTTTACCGATGGTTGTGGGGAGAACATTACAGAAAGTATTATGGAATTCCTATTGAAGCCCCAACAGCCAATCTTTCTGAGTTAAATGGTGGTTTTATCCCGTTTAGGGAAGGTGGCGGAAATCAATCCAATAGCTTAAGATTAAAAGCCAAAGATGGGCAGGAGTTTGTAATGCGTGGTGTGAAAAAAAGTGCCGTGCGTTTCCTTAACAATATGGCTTTTACAAAGAGTACTTTTGGCGAAGAGCTTACCAATACTTTTCCAGAAAAATTCTTATTAGACTTCTACACCACGAATCATCCATTTACCCCATTTTCAGTGGGAAATATGGCTGATAAACTTAATATTATACACAGTAATCCAAAATTATACTATATCCCTAAGCAACAGGCATTAGATAAATATAATCTCAACTACGGTGATGAAATGTACATGATTGAAGAACGTTTTTCTTCGGATCCAAAAACATTGACTTATCTGAATAATGCAAAGGATATTCTTTCTACGGATGATGTATTAAAAAACCTTAGCAAAAGTTCCAAATATTCTGTAGACAAAGAATCTTACATCAGGGCAAGACTTTTTGATATGCTCATTGGTGACTGGGACAGACATTCCGATCAATGGAAATGGGCGGAATATGAGGATGGAGACAAAATTATTTACAAACCTATCCCAAAAGACAGGGACCAGGCTTTCAGTAAATATGACGGAGCTGCGTTCAAACTTATCATGAATGTTCCTGCAATCCGCCACATGAAAACATTTACTGAGGATATCAGTAGTGTAAAATGGGTAAATATGGAACCTTATCCAATGGATCTTGTCTTTTTAAAGGGATCTACACAGGAAGAATGGGAAACACAGGCAAAGTACATCCAGGAACATTTAACGGATGCAGATATTGATGATGCCTTCCACAATCTTCCCAAAGAAGTACAGGATGATACCATTGCTGATATTGAAAGAAAACTAAAGATACGAAAGACTAAGCTGCAAGGCTACGCATCGGAATATTATAACATATTACAGGAAAAAGTTTCTTTAGCAGGAACTGTAAATCCTGATAAATTTGTTATTACCAAAAAAGGACATACCGTACAGGTGCAGCAATATGAATTAGGCAAAAACAAGGATAAGAACAAGCTCGTTTTCGAAAAAACCTATCATGATTCCAAAACAAAGGAACTGTGGATTTATGGCTTGGAGGATGATGACATCTATGAAGTAGTGGGAACCGGGCGACCTCGAATGAATATCAGGCTGATTGGCGGCTACAACCATGATGTATATAAAGTAGAAGATGGAAGAAAGGTAAAGATTTATGATTTTCTATCTCAAAAGAATACATATAAGGCCAGTAATGCAACGAAGAATATTTCTGACGATTACGAAATAAATACCTACAATTATAAGCATCCTAAGTATAACTCTGTGGCCGGCTATCCCAATGCAGATTATAACCCGGATGATGGAGTCATCATAGGAATGCTGGCCAATTATACAGTGAACAACTTCATCCGTGATCCTTTTACTCAAAAGCATAGCTTAAAGGCTAATTTTTATACTGCTACTGCGGGATTCAGCCTTACTTATAAAGGAGTCTTCAAGAAAGCTATTTCCGGATGGGATTTCAATCTGGATGCATCTTATACTACTCCTAGATTTTCCCAAAACTTCTTTGGTCTTTCCAATGAAAGCCCATATGATAAGGAGGATACAGAAAGAGAGTACAATAGGGCAAGAATTTCCAAGTTTAGTGTAGCTCCTTCAATTACCAAGAAAAACTGGATGAACTTCAGCCATCAGATCCAGCTTACTTTTGAAGATAATAAAGTACAGAGAAAGGACGGTCGATTTATCAACCAATCTCCGGATGTACGACCAGAGGTCTTCAATAGTCAGCAGTTTTTAGGAGCCAATTATACATTCAGCTATAAAAATGCAGATAATGTGGCCTTTCCTACTCTTGGAATGGAATTTATGTTGAATGCTGACTGGAAAGCTACTTTCTCTAATTTCAACAAAAATTTCCTTACTGTAAGGGGAAAACTAGCGATTGACCACAGAATTGATAAAAAAGGAATCTTTGTGTTTGCCAACTCCAGTAATGCGATGTGGATTAACAATCATAACTTTGAATTCTATCAGGCCGCTGCCATTGGTGGTAATAATGGTATGAGAGCATTTAGAAATGAAAGATTTTCTGGAAGATCATACTTTATCAACAACTCTGAAATACGATGGGATTTTGGAAGAATAAGAAATAATATTGTTCCTGCCAACATGGGAATCCTTGTAGGTTATGATGTTGGCCGTGTCTGGAATGACAATGAATACTCAAGAAAATGGCATCAATCTGTTGGTGCCGGAGTTTGGCTCAGCATCGTAGAAATGATGTCTGCAAGACTAAACTATTTCTATGGAGCAGATGGCGGAAGGGTTTCTGCAGGAATAGGCATGAAATTTTAGAAAGATCGACTCACAAAAGAAATAAATTAACTCTAATTTTTACATTCAAAAATAAAATTCATTTTTAACTAATTTATATTTAAAAATCAACTCATTACGATTAAAATATTTAAATTTAAGAATAAAATCTAATTTAAATAAAATTTAATAATTCCACTTTTTAATCAACATTTTTCAGAAATAACACAAATATGGTTTTTAAATAAAGACCATATTTTTTGTATTATAGAATTAGCACACTCATACAGCAATATACTTATTGATTTAAGAAAATCAGATGTTTTAAAAAGAAATTATATTTGTTTAAAATTATTTCAAAAAAATCAACAACTAGATGAAAAAGAAGCTATTATATATGGCGTTATTCGCTATATCTATAAACACAATTGCACAAGTAGGGATACAAACCCCAACACCACAACATTCATTACACGTTAATGGTTCTCTTCAAGTTGTAAAGGACATCAATGTGGGAGGAAATGCCAATACCAAAGGAAATTCCGGGAACAGAGGTGAGTTTTTAATGTCAACCGGAACGGGAAATGCGCCGGTATGGAAAAGTATAGAATCTGAAAATTTCTTAAAAGTAATTTATGTTGGGAATAAAACAGACATCAGCCCTGCCAGTGGAAGCTATACAGGAACTCATACCACTCCGGTGAATACTCACGAAAATTATTCACAAACCTACATCTTCAATGTAAGCAATAAAATTGACAATGCTTATTTAACCTACAATTCCGGAACGGGACTATTTACAGTAGTTAAGGCCGGATTTTACAATATTGTTCCTTATGTTACCTATGACTTGAATCTAAATCCGTCTGGACAAACAGCTGGAACAGCAAACTCCTATATTCAAAGAGTATCACCCAGCCAAACTACGCTTGCTGGCATATCCACCGGTCACGGAGAGCGCACCACGGGGCTGAACCATAATTTATCTTCCATCAATTTTTTTAATCCGGGAGATACTTTCAGAATACGTTGTCGCTATACACAGGACTTCAGGATATCAAGTGGAAATATCCATATTTCCTATCTTACTCCATAACAAATATAACCTCATTTACATTTCTATATTATTCAAAAAAAATCCACAGAAAGTATCTGTGGATTTTTTAATTTATAATGGGTGGTATAGTAGGACCTGCCCGTTTGAATCGTATTTGTAATTATATTCATGAGTTTCTGTGTATGAGTTTTGATCTTTAACCAAATCTTTAAAAGTATGTTCTATTCTTTTAAAATTATTGAAAGACAAACTTTTCGCAAAAATAAGATTATCATCCAGATTAATAAATCTCAGATTATCAAGCATCCACAAGCTTTTATATGGATTTTGGGCTTTATCAAAATTTGAATAAATATAGGTATCTAAAGACTTTTCCACACCATAGCTTATTTTTACAACTTCACTCTTAGTAAGATTATGTTCAATATCAAAATAATAAGTTGTAAGCTCTTTATCATACCACTCTGCAAATTCTTTAAGAACTTTTATCATTCCTTGTTCATATATATAATATTGTGTATAATAAAGCTTTCCATTTAAATAACAATCTAATTTTAAAGGTTTATTATTAGAAACACTATAAAGGAGATAATCAGAACCGTATGAATCACTTGATACCTTTATTTGTGTATTACTGTAAGACAAAGAGATCTTGGAAGTTAAATATGATCCCGAAAACTCAGATATTTGCATTAGATTATTATCTTTATATGTAAACTGATAATAACTAGAGCTCATAATATAAGAAAAAGGATCCTCAAAATAATTTACATAAGCCTTTTCGGGCTGTAAGGCATGCTCCAGAACCATATCATCTACTACATCATCATTGCTCCCGCTACAAGATAGCAGAAAAACACCCAGTAGAAAGTAAAATATTTTTTTCATGGTTAATTAGTAATGGCAGCAAGTATAAGATTTTATGGCTGAACAGAAAACTGATAGACATTTCCACCCTCATTTTTGCCTTTCTCATCTGCAATTATCAATGTTTTATCATCTTGAAAAACGATGGCTTCTTTTTGAGAATTATGGTTTAAAGAAATCTTTTGGATCTTAGCTGCATTGAAATCATCGGGTGTAAAACCGGTAAGAACATGAACATTTTTATGCGTCAATAATACAATTTTATCTTTGGTGCTATTAATGGTAGCTGACGTAATAGCTGCATCATTATAACCTCCCTGAAGTTTTAATTTCCCGATCAGTTTAGCTTCAAAATCACCTTCTTTATTTGGGACTTTAAATACCAGGAATGTTCCGTCAAAACCTTTACTTCTGTTCTTTGTAAAAAGGTAGAAGTTACCATCCATTTCTACAAAAGCTTCACAGTCATACAATAGATTTGATTTTTTTGGTGGAAACTCTGTCTGTCCCTCGTAATGAAACTTTGTAGTCTGAACAACCTTTGTTGTTTTTTGAGCAGCGTCTTTCAGGTCTGTTTTTAAAATGGCTAGATCACGTCTGTTATTATCATTATTTCCAAAATCTCCGATATAAATATTTCCCTGCGCATCTGATATAATATCTTCCCAATCTGTATTTTCAGCATTTTCTACCGGTACCTTGGCAAGCATTTCTCCTTTGTCACTTAATCCATATATGGCATTCTTATTTCCTCTGTCCTCTATCACCCACATCGTCTTTTTATCTTTCGATAAAGTAATACCAGAAACTTCCTTTAACTTTTTAGGTAAAGAAAACTGAGGGTTTAAATCATCACCTTTCACTGGTGAATTCTGAGCCTTAGGATTACAGCTCAATAGAAATAAGGTGGGTAACATAAGAAGTCTTAGCATTGTGTTGTTTTTTAATTTAAACTAAAAATAAGAAGCATTAATTGTTCCAATTGGGGTACTATGATAAGTGTTTTGCTTTTTCCCAAAGAACATCCATTTCTTCCAGAGACATATCAGCAAGATTTAAATCCTGCTCACGGGCAATATTTTCCATCTTTTGAAACCTTGAAATAAACTTCAGATTGGTTCTTTCTAAAGCAGAATCCGGATTAATTCCTGAAATCCTTGCATAATTTATCAATGAGAAAAACACATCTCCCAGCTCTTGCTCTTTTTTATCCAGATCTGTTTCAGCATGAAATTCCTGGATTTCCTCATCTACTTTTTTCCAGGCATCTTCTGCATCATGAAATTCAAAGCCAATACCTTTTACCTTATCCTGTATTCTATAGGCTTTTACTAAACTTGGCAGGCTTTTCGGAACACCTCCTAAAATAGATTTGTTTCCTTCCTTTAACTTTAGTTTTTCCCAGTTCTGCTTTACTTCTTCTTCATCTTTCACTTCAGTATCTCCGTAGATATGAGGGTGACGGAAAATAAGTTTTTCATTAAGAGAATTAATAACGTCTGCAATATCAAAGCTTCCTTTTTCAGAACCTATTTTAGAATAGAAAACCAAGTGAAGAAGAACATCACCCAATTCTTTTTTTATTTCCTGTAAATCGTCCTGCAAAATGGCATCAGAAAGCTCATAGGTTTCTTCAAGTGTAAGATGCCGAAGAGATTGCAAGGTCTGCTTTTGATCCCATGGACATTTCTCACGAAGATCATCCATAATATCCAATAATCTTCCGAATGCTTCTAGTTTCTCCTGTTTCGTATTCATATGTAGCTGCAAATTCAATCTTATACAAATGTAAGGGTTATTTTCACTCTACCGCAACCCTTGAAGTTGAAAGTTTATAGTAAAGGAGCAAGGCTGTATGGTATGATTTGAACCTTTATAATAACCATCAACTATGATTTATCATTTGAGTTTTTAATTTTTTGATTCACTTATTCAATAAACAAAAAAAACCTTGTCAAGAAAATTCTTAACAAGGCTTATATCTTTAATTCAAAAATGAATTATCCTTTTTTAGTGTGTGTGCTTTTCGGAGCCGCTTTTGCAGCTGAAGTAGCCTTTACTTTTGGTGTTGCAGGTTTTTCTGCTTTTGGAGCAGCTTTTTTAGCTTCTTTCTCGATGCTTACTTCTTCTGCAGGCTCACCATCTAAAGTTTCTGCCTCTGCTTTTACAAAGCTATCAGGAGTGATATATCCTGCTTTGTGAAGAATATTGTACCACTGAGCCAGTTTCTTGATGTCAGATGCATATACTCTTTCCGTATCATAATTAGGAAGAGAAGCTAACATAAATTCTTTCAATTCTGAATCAGAAGCCTTGTGAGAAATAGTTTGCTTATAATCATTGTTTTTAGCAACATTTTCAAAAACTTCAAACAAAGGAACTTCTTTATCAAATGTAAACATTGCAATATTATCCAATAAGCTTACCTGGCTAGAGTTACCGATGCTTACTTTTTTCTTGTTGGTAACATCTTCAATGATGAATCCGTTTCTTAATTGAGAAACTAATTTGTAAAGTCCTGGTTTTCCAGAAATTGAAATTATTTTTTCTAACAGCATAATTTTATTTTTTGTAAATTTTGCAATCAGCATATAGCCTATTGCTTATTATTATTTCTTTTTAATCCTTGTTTAAATTATTTTGGAAATCTCATTTTGTAACCAATGCTTACATCACCCTGAGAGATCTTCGTAAGTTTTCCTTTTACCAGTTTCTTCTTCAAAGCACTTAAGTGATCAGTAAACAGAACTCCTTCAATGTGATCGTATTCATGTTGAATTACGCGGGCTCTAATATCGGAAAAAGTTTCTGTATGTTTTACAAAATTTTCGTCATAATATTCAATAACGATTGTTCCTTTTCTTTTCACATCTTCTCTTACATCCGGAATAGACAGACAGCCTTCATTAAACTTCCACTCTTCACCGGATTCTTCCAGAATGGTAGCATTAATGAATACCTTTTTGAATTGTGCCAGCTCGTCCTTGATATCTTCATAATCCTCATCTTCTGCAAGAGGCGTCACATCTATTACAAACATACGAATATCCAAACCGATCTGAGGCGCTGCAAGACCTATGCCATTGGCGCTGTACATCGTTTCAAACATATTTTCTATCAGTTCCTGTAATTCGGGATAGTCTTTATCTATATCTTTTCCCACTTTTCTCAAAACAGGATCCCCAAAAGCTCTTATCGGTAAAATCATCTTAATCTTTGTTCTAAAAAATTCTGCAATATGATGGTTGCACTTACTTTATCTATTAATCCTTTTTCCTGTCTTTTCTTCTTAGTTTTTCCACTTTGGGAAATAAAGAATGATGCCATCTTTGAAGTAAATCTTTCATCAAAACGGTGAACTGCAATATCCGAAAATTCTTTCTTAAATTCTTCAATGAATTTTAAAATATCGGTTTCCACTTCAGAAATATTTCCTCTCAAATCTATGGGAAGCCCAATTACTACTTCATCTACCTTATTTTCATTGAAATATTTTTTCAAAAATTCCATTAAAATGCGGTTCTCTACAGTCTCCAGCCCACTGGCTATAATCTGCATATCGTCTGTTATAGCTATGCCACAACGAGCCTTTCCGTAGTCTATTGCAAGGATTTGTCCCATAAGTCTGCAAATTTAGTAAAATTTACTGATTTTATTCATAACGCAGTTTTTTTATATAAATCATGTTTTATTCCATAATTTTTTTTATAATTTTAATCTTCCAAAAAAACAGATATATGAAAAGACTCATCCTCGTAAGACATGCAAAAAGCGACTGGCCGGAAGAAACGGAGGACTTTGACAGACCCTTGGCAGACAAAGGTTTGGAGGATGCTATGAACATGTCCAGATTCCTAAAACATAATAATATTTCCATTGATCATTTTGTATCAAGCCCGGCAGTGCGTGCCCTGAATACCTGTAAGATTTTTAACCAGACCTATCAGCTGGAGTGTTCTACTGATGAAAAACTATATAATCCCTCGGAAAGAAATTTTGAATCTGTAATCTATGACCTGGATGACAACCTAAGTACGGTTGCTCTTTTCTCCCACAACAATGGAATTTCCAATTTTGCCAATTCCATTTCTGAAGATATTTTTCACTTTCCCACCTGTGGTGTTGCCGGTTTCGAAGTAGATTGTGAATCCTGGTCCGAATTTGATGGAGCCAAAAAGAAACTTTTGTTCTTTTATGAACCTGGAAAAATATAAGTTCAGCTTAATAACTCTCTATGTAACACTATTTATTTTCTTTTTTTCGTGTCAGAAAAAGGAGAAGATTCATTCTATTATATCATAACAAAAAGAACGGGCTAAAGCCCGTTCCTATTGAATTATAATAATAAATATTTGATTATTTCTTCTTCAGATCCAGATCATCAAAATCAAAGCTGAAATCCGTCACATCCGAAATAGCCTTTAATTTTGCAGATTGTGCTTTTCCATTCTCATCATAACTAAAAATAATATAGGCATCAGCATCATAGCTTCTGTCATCCCACTTAATAATAAATGAATTATTGGAATATGGAAGCAATTCTCCTTTCAATCTCGGTGAATTTTTACATGAAATTCTGTAAGCACTTCCCTGCTGAGTAATTTCTACATCACCGAACCAAACATCATTATATGTTCCTGTAAACTGTTCAGCTTTTGGCTGAAGTGTTTTTTCTTTTTTGAATGCTTCTGATTTTGTAAATGCTTCTTTCTTTTGTTTTTCAAATTCCACATTCATTTTAGACATTCTTTCACCATACGTTTTCAGCCAGTTTCTGTCTGCCACTCCAAGGTAAGAATCTTTTACCGTATTCGTAATGGTATTGAAAGCTGCCCCTGACTGTTGATTAGTCAAGACAACAATTCCCAGTTTAAGATCAGGAATTAAAGTAAACTGTGTTACCGTACCGATAAGGCCTCCTGTATGTTGTACCTGCTTGTGTCCTTTCACATCACTTAAAAACCATCCTAAACCATATCCGTAAAAACTCGTATCATATGGATTCTTTGCTGCAACCCTATCAGGAATCTGCAGACTCCAAAGTTGTTGAACATTCTTATCAGAAACCAGTTTCTTACCATCTTTAGTAGTAAAGTTATTCAACAGACATTCTGCCCAGGTTGTCATATCCTTGATGTTACTCATAATTCCTCCGGCAGCATTAGCTGTTTCATTCCAATCGTGGGGAACTGCAATGGCTTTTCCGTCTACGGGAGCATGAGCATCAATTTTATTGGCAGAAGCTTTCGCTCTGTTGTAACTTCCAAAGCTGGAAGTCATCCCTACAGGTTTCATGATTTTTTGTTCTATAAACTCTGCCCAGCTTAATCCGGAAACCCTGTGGATCACTTCCCCGGCAACAACAAACATGATATTGTTATAGTCCAGTGTAGTTCTGAAAGGATTTTCAGGCTTTAGATATCTTACATTATGAACAATGTCATTAACCGTTAAATTTCCTCCTTCCGGAAAAAACATCAGGTCTCCTTGTCCCAATCCCAATCCCGCTCTATGCGTAATAAGATCCTTTATCGTTACATTTTGTGAAACATACGGATCGTACATCTGAAACTCAGGAATATATTTGGAAACCTTATCATCCCAGTTCAGTTTTCCCTCATCTGCCAGAATTGCTAATGCCACACAGGTAAAACCTTTAGAATTGGAAGCAATTCCTACCAGTGTATTATCATCCATGGGCTGCTTGGTGGTGAGTGAACGTACTCCAAACCCTTTGGAATAGGTCACTTTTCCATCTTTTACAATTCCCACCGACATTCCCGGAACGTCAAAGGTTTTCAGAGTATTTTGGATCAGTTCATCCAGTTTTTTTTCTTCAACCTGTGCATTCGCTAATCCTAAGGTTAAAAGAAAAATGAAATAAGAAAGTTTCTGCTTCATTATTTTTTAATTTTCCCAAATTTAGTAAATATTAGATGATGTTAATTTTGTCAATGTTAAAAGTTTACTTACATTTCCCAATAATCAGTTATTATTCATGAAAAAATCTATTGGGATCCTAATATTATCAGTTTTTGCAGTCGGTTTCGTTAAGAGTCAGGATAAAACTTCTAACCCGTTACTTTTACAAACCTGGAAATTGAAAAAGCTCGACACTTATATTTACACTTATGAAACACAGGATGTTTTTGATACTAAAAGCCCTGGTTTAAAATTCAATAAGAATGGAAAAGTCATAGGAAATTTAAGCAAGTCTGCCAACGGATATGATGCTACGGAAGATTTCCCTAATAAAGCTTCAAAATTTGAACGTTACAGTGGAAGCTGGAAAAAAGTTTCAGATTCTTCAATTGCCATCGTTTTCCCATCCAATAATAGTATGAATGGTACTTTTACCATTTCAAGGCTTATTGGGAGTGAACTGAAATTAAAGAAAGTTTTCAGTGCAGATATTGAAAAGAAACTGGATTCCATACGCAGAACAAAGGACATTTCTTACTAGTCTGATGAAATGTTTCGGGTAATTATCTGAACCCGTCAAAATAGGTTTTTACTAAAGCTTCTTTATATTTGCAGTCTAAAAGCATTACAATGGCAATACACAGATTATTAGCTTTCATTTTATTGATGATAAGTTGTAATTTCTATTTTTCTCAGGATGTAACCATCAAAGATGATAAGGTTCTTCTGGATGGAAAGCAAATTCTGAAAGCAGAAAAAATCAATGCAGCCCAGTACTCATTCTTTTCAATGAAAGATGATGAAGAGGTTTTGCTGTACAAATACATGGATAATGAAACACCTAGATATGTAAGTGATGATTATTTTATCCTCAACTTCCTGACTGAAAAAACCAAAATAGAATCTACAGATATGGCTAAAATTGCCAACTTCATGAATTCTAAAAAAGGAATGGAAAAACTGGTAAGATGGCTGCTAAAAGAAAGAGTCATCAATCACGATGGAGAGCTGAACTCTGAACGTGTTGCTGTATTTAAAGACAAATACGATGAAAATATCACTGAAAGAACCCTTAGATAATGACAAAGATACTACTTCTTTCCGATTCTCACTCCTATATCGACGATCGAATTTTAGAGTATGCATCACAGGCAGATGAAGTGTGGCATTGTGGTGACTTTGGAAGCATAGATGTTATAGAACAGCTGGAAAAAGTTAAACCATTAAAAGGCGTCTACGGAAATATTGATAATGCCAAGATACGTTCTGAGTTTCCTGAAGTAAATCGTTTTTTCTGTGAAAAGCTGGAAGTTCTGATGATTCACATCGGTGGTTATCCCGGAAAATATACTCCACTTACCAAAAAAGAAATTACTGAGAAAACCCCGAAATTATTTATTTCAGGACATTCCCATATTTTAAAAGCCATGTATGATGAGAAGAATAATCTTCTTCACCTAAATCCCGGAGCCTGCGGAAAACAAGGCTGGCATAAGATGAGGACAATGATGCGTTTTGTGGTAGATGGTGACGAAATTAAGGATCTCGAGATTATTGAATTGGGACCGAGAGTTTAACAGCTTTCTTGATATAAAGTGACAAAGATTAAATAGGCTCATCTTATTTTAATGAAACCAAAGGATTGGTTTATCATTTGCTAAAGAGAGCGAATAGGTTTTAAATAGTATGAAAATTGGGGATACCGTTTCTGTAGTGGACGAGAATTTAGGCGGGGTTGTAACTTCCGTGAAGGGAAATATTGTGGTTTTTAAGGATGAATACGGCTTTACCCATCAATATCCCAAAGAAAAGCTGGTTCCCAAGGATAGAGATCTTTACGAAAACATCAGAGTGGTAAGAAAGGCAGAGCCTAAAAAGATTATTTCTAAAAAACATCAGAAAAATCATTTGGTTTTGGACCTTCATTTTCATAATTTGGTAAAGAATCCTAGTGATTATGACAGTTTTGAAAGATTGTTTATTCAAAAGGAAAAATTGATCGAGGTATTGGAATTTTGCAGAAGAAATAACCTGAAGAGACTGGAGATTGTTCACGGAATTGGTGATGGAATCCTTCAGAGGATGGTTCGGGATGTTTTAGAAAGCCAGGTTAATATTGATTTTTATAATAAGGAAATACTTCACCATCAATCGGGTGCGGTAATGGTAGAATTTCACTAAATTTGCAGCAATTGAAATATGAACGTACTTAATTTACTTTTTACCAAAGACGGATTGATCTACCAGATTGTGAAAAACAAAAGCATTCTGGAGGAAAAGTCTTATTTTGTTACTGAAGAAACCCCTGCCAACCTTATTGAGGAAAAACTGGATGAAGTTCTTATCAAACAGCGATTTGATGAAATACAGGTAATTTCTGCATGGAATCATTTTACCCTGATGCCGGAAGGTTTTTCTGACCACGATGCGGGATTTGACTTAATTTCTTTCAATGCTCCTACAGATAAGGAGAAAGAAGAATTGATGCTTTCCATCAACAAAAAATTTAATATTCAGTTTTATTACACTTTCCCAAAGAATTATTACAAAAAAATAAAGGAACTGGCTATACCGGTACACTTTAACTTCTCCGGAGAAAAATTTTTAAGCTCAATTAACAATAAGAATAATAAGGAGATTCATATCAACCTTTATCATAATCAATGTGAATTTTTTGCCATTGACAATAAAAAGATCATACTTTACAACAACCTGGATGTAAACTCTGAAGTTGACTTTCTTTACTTCATCATGTTTACATTAAGCAAAATAGGCTTTGGTATTAATGAAACCAACTTTTATGCCTATGGTGAAACTACGGAAAATGAGACCTTTATTTCAGAGCTTCAGAAATTTGTGAAAAATCTGAAAATTGTTTTTGACAATATTCCCAACAAGAATTTTATACTTAACTAGATTACAGGTCGCAGATAAAAGGACTCAGATCCTGGATATAACTATTGCTACCTATAATCTATTACCTAAACCCTAATACAACATGTTCAGAATAATATCAGGCAAATGGAAAGCCAAAAAAATTGCCGCCCCAAAAAACTTTGATGTAAGGCCAACCACAGATTTTGCCAAGGAAGCTTTATTCAGCATTCTGGAAAACAAATACGACATGCAGTCGATTGCTGTGCTTGATCTTTTTGCCGGAATCGGTTCTATTACTTTCGAGTTTGCTTCCAGAGGGTGTCAGAATGTAACTTCTGTAGAAATGAACCCAAAGCACACGTCCTTTATAAACACTACAGCTTCTGAGTTAGACATGTCTCTTCAGATCAATGTACAAAGAGGTGATGTATTTGACTGGCTGAAGAAATTCAGAAATAAGAAATCCTTTGAGATTGTATTTTCGGACGCTCCTTTCGAGATGGAGGAAAAAAAATACTATGAATTGATTTCCCTGGTTTTAAATAATAAATACCTAAAGGAAAACGGAGTTCTTATTGTAGAACACCAAAGCAGAATGAAACTGGAACATCCCAATCTGGTAGATACAAGAAAATACGGAAACGTGAGTTTCAGCTTTTTCAATCCAAATAAAGAAGATAATCAGGAGCTTTAATTCCTGATTATTTTTTTTGATATTTCAGGAGCTGTTTTTCCCCATTTTGTAATTTCTTCTAAAACCGGCAGCAAAGTCCTGCCAAAGTCCGTTAATGTATATTCTACCATTAAAGGAGGTTTCTCTGTAAACACTTTCCTATCTATAATATTATCTTCCTCCATCTGTTTAAGCTGAAGGCTCAATGTTCTTTCCGTAATAGTAGGAATCACCTTTCTTAATTCATTATATCGCTTTGCACCATCAATGAGATGATATAAAATTACAGCTTTCCACTTTCCTCCTATAAACCTCATGGTAACACTGGTACAGCAAGGATAATTTTTGTTGTCTATGGTATACATTTTATACTATCATTTTTTACCGTTATTGCAAAGTTAATAAACTTAAATTAATTTTGTAACTATAAAAATGATAGTATAAAATTATGAACTTTTTAAACAAAATGAAAACAAGGTATACTGTAAAAAAGTATAACCCACAGGGAAATATCAGTGATGAACAAATTTCTCAATTAAAAGAAATCCTTAACCTGAGTCCATCTTCAATCAACAGCCAACCATGGAACTTTATTTTTGTAAGCCGTGGCGAATTGAAGACAAAGCTTGCTGAGTCTTCTTTTATAAACAAAGAAAAAGTATTGGATTGCAGTCACCTGATTATTTTTCAGGTTATTAAAAATCCTGAAGATTTTGAAAAACAGATTGAGGAAAGTCTTCCTGAAGGCAATGTAAATTACTACAAAAACAGAGTAAAGCCTAAAGGAGAGGCTGAAGTTAAAGCCTGGTTAGGCCATCAGGTTTATTTATCATTAGGAATATTGCTTTCTGCATGTGCTGATATGGGGATAGACTCTACCCCTATGGAGGGAATTGAGCCAGACCAGTATGATACCATCTTAAACAATGAAAAATACGAAACTCTTTTTGCAGTGGCTATTGGAGAAAAAACAGAGACAGATGCCAATCAGCCGAAATTCAATCCAAAGACAAGATTAAAAGCTGAAAAAGTGATTCTGGAAGCTTAATTTCTAAACACGAATGTCACAAATTGATTGGCACACTGTGTATTGAAATAGCTTCACTATTCTTACAATAATAATTTATAAAGAAAAAAGTCTGCTTCTATATGAGGCAGACTTTTTATTTTATAATACTTTTAGTTCTAAATCAATTGTTTTACCGAAGAATTTCTTGGAGATCTTTTCAAAGTTCTTCGTAATATCTGAAAGATAAAAATGGTAATTCGGAGCCGTATTATTATCATTAAGAAGATGGTACTTATCCAGAATAATCTTCAAATGATTAGCCACAATATTAGGGGAGTCAATAACCCGGACTCTGTTTCCGTAATATTGTTTTATTTCATCTATTAAAAGAGGATAATGGGTACAACCTAGAATTAAGGTTTCAATGTTTTTCAGCTTACTGTTACTCAAATAATTATAAATAATAGCATGAGTAATAGGGTGGTTCTTGAAACCTTCTTCAATGGCAGGAACCAACAATGGAGTTGCCAATTCATCAACCTTAATCCACTTATTATGCTTTCTGATGCTCTTTTTATAAAGACCAGAATTCACCGTTGCCTTGGTCGCAATAACCCCTACATTGTTATGAATCTCATAGGATACTTTTTCAGCAACGGGATTAATAACGTCAATTACCGGAACTTTACCTGCAACAGACTGCATAACTTCGTTTAAAGCATTTGCCGTAGCCGTATTACAGGCAATTACAATTGCTTTACAGTTCTGCTCCAGCAGGAAATTAGTAATTTTTGTAGAATATTCTATAATCGCTTCCTTCGATTTTTCACCATAGGGAAGGTGCTTTGTATCTCCAAAATAAATAAGGTCTTCATGGGGAAGAAGTCTTTTGATTTCTTTAGCTACAGTAAGTCCTCCTACTCCACTATCAAAGATTCCGATAGGCTGGCTGGATGAAAGATGCGAGTAATCTTGTTTTTTAGTTTTCAAATGAACTGAAATTTTATACAAAAATACGAAGATTTTAGATTCAAAATTTGAGTTTAACGAGTTTATTTATTCTAAAATCAGCTCTTTTTTAAAGCTATTAAACCATAAATAAATCAGAAGCAATTCCATCTGCCATAAACCAATGCTTTTCAGGAATTTTTAAGTTATTATCTTCAATAATTAAAATCCCCTCGTTCATTTTCTGTCTAATTTCATTTTGAAAATGCTCAAGAAATCTGTCGTTAAATTTATCTTTTAAGCTTTTCAGATCAACTCCCCAGATTGTTCGTAGCCCAATCATGATCATTTCATTAAACTGATCTTCCAAAGAAAGAATTTCCTCTTCCTTGGCCAGAAGTTTTGCATTAAGCTTTTTAATATATTGCTGATTATTGGCCACATTCCAGCTTCTTACATCAAATCCGTTGTAGGAATGTGCTGAAGGACCTACTCCCAAGTATTCCTGATACTTCCAATATGCGGAGTTGTGCCTGGAGTAAAATCCTGGCTTTGCAAAGTTGGAAACTTCATAATGTTCAAAACCGTTATCTTTTAAAAAGTCTGACAGGTAATAAAACTCCCTGTTTTGCTCTTCTTCCCTTGGACTTTTAACTTTTCCCTTAGATATCCAGTTTTCCAAGGCTGTTTTAGGCTCAACGGTTAATGCGTAGGAAGAGATATGAGGAACTTCCAGTGCAATAGTTTTGTTTAAATTTTCTTTCCAGATTTCAAGGTTGGAGGTAGGTGAACCGTAAATTAAATCTATACTTAGATTTTCAAAACCGAAATCCTGCGCACGCTTAATAGAGCCCTCTGCCTCTGAAGCTGTATGAGCACGGTTCATCAGTTTCAGATCTTCTTCAAAAAAGCTTTGGGTTCCGATAGATAAACGGTTGACCGGAGTGCCTGACAATTGTTTTAAAAATGCCTTATCCAGATCATCGGGGTTGGCTTCCAGTGTAATTTCAATATCTTTTTCAAAACTAAAGTAACGTAAAACCTCATCAATTAAGGAATTGATCTCATCCACCGAAAGAATGGAAGGAGTTCCGCCTCCAAAATATAAGGATTTCAGACTCTTGTTCTGTAATTCATCTTTTCTAAGCTTTATTTCAGCTTTCATTGCATTGAGCATTTCGTCCTTAAAATTCAAGGAAGTGGAAAAGTGAAAATTACAATAGCTGCATTTTTGTTTACAGAACGGAATGTGAATATATATCATAAAAAAACCCTGAAAAATTCAGAGCTCAAATTTATTTAAATTAAATTGATTAATATCTATATCCTCTAACATTAATAAAGTTATCGAAGTTATAACCAAGACCAATCATGAAGCTGTTTCCTCCATATTTCTGAATATCAGACAATCCAAGGTTATAAGTAGCCCCAATCATAAATTTATTGAATCTTACTTTAACAATAGGAGCAATTTCTAATTGTTGGCTGTCAAATCTATTCTGAGCAGCTCTATAGCTTACCCCAAAAGAGAATGCATTGATCTCGTTTGAGAATGTAGCCATTAGGTTATAATCCATTACTCTTGTTGAGTTGGTATTCAGGTTGATCATTGCTGCAGGTGTCAGCATGATATTATCGGCAATGTGCCAGTTATATCCTAAGTTTAGGAAGAATTTAATTGGAGACGGCTCGTATCCATTTACAATTGGCTTATCATTACCTAGTGCAATATCATTTACAGATACCCCTCCAAAAAGGTTTTTATAAGTAGCAGCCAAACCGAAATTAGCATAAGCCATGAAGATATTACTTTCTTCACCTCTTACTAATGGGTCACCCTGCTCTTCAACATTAATTTTAGAATAATCAAAATTTCTATTATACAAACTTACACTTGTACCAAAGGAGAACTGATCTTTTCTATCTCCCTCACTACTTAGAGGAATAAAATATGAAGCACCAGCTGTAACACCTCCTGAAGACTCTGCTCCATTACTGTCTCTGAATACTGTTAGACCGGCACCTACTCTATCGAATATGTTTGCATTGATTCCCACTGATTGTACGTTTGGGGATTCGCTGAATTTTGAAAATTGCTTTTGATAAATGGCATTGAGCTGTACGTAGTCTGTTTTACCGTACTGAGCTGGGTTGAACAGGAAATCACCATCCAAAAGATACTGTTGATAATATGGTAGTGATTCTTGTGCTTTGTATGCATTTGACAAAAGAGCTAAACATACGATAGCATATAGTTTTCTCATAACAAATCTTGATTTCAATTCAACAAATATAAAAAAAATCTCAATATATTTTTAGTTTTCTAAATAATTTCTCCATTTTTTTACGGCATCCGTCATATCTTTGGGCATTGGGCTTTCAAAATATAATTCCTTTTTTGTTGTTGGGTGTATAAATCCTAGGGTATGTGCGTGCAAAGCATGTCTTGGTAAAATTTCAAAAACATTTTTTATAAACTGTTTATATTTTGGAATGTTCACTCCTCTTAGCGGAGTATGCCCCTCATATCTTTCGTCATTAAACAATGTATGCCCAATATGCTTGAAATGCGCCCTGATCTGATGCGTTCTTCCCGTTTCCAACTTACACTCTACCCATGTCATGTACTTGAACCTTTCTAGCACCTTGTAGTGGGTAACAGCATGCTTCCCTTGGCTTCCGTCTTCATAAACAGACATCTGCATTCTATTTTTGGGATGTCTTCCCACATGTCCTCTTATGGTTCCTTCATCCTCATTAAGGTTTCCCCACACAAAAGCCCAGTATAGCCTTTTCGTAGTTCTGTTGAAAAACTGTTTTGCCAAGAAACTTAATGCATATTCATTTTTAGCAATGACCAAAAGTCCGGAAGTATCCTTATCAATCCTGTGAACAAGTCCTACCCTGTCAAGATCAGACTTTGCACCATTCTTTTCAAAATGGTAAGCCAAAGCATTTACCAATGTTCCATCCCAGTTTCCGTGTCCGGGATGCACCACCATTCCTGGCTCCTTATCTACGACTACCAAATCATCATCTTCATAGACGATATTTACAGGAATATCCTGTGGAATAATAACATTTTCACGAGGAGGATGGGTAAGCAATACTGAGATTTGGTCCCCTGGTTTTACGCGATAATTCTGCTTTACTGCTGTTCCGTTGACTATAACGTTTCCAGCCCTACAGGTCTGTGAAATTTTATTCCTTGAAGAATTCTGTCTGTATATTAAAAGAAACTTATCAATTCTTAATGGGTCCTGTTTAGGGTCAACAGTGATATTAAGATGTTCATATAATCCTTTATTTTCCTCATCTATATCGATATTCTCAATACTATTGGAATCCAGCAATTCTTCATCTAAAAAATCTTCGTTATCTTCTGACATTGTTTTTATTTTTTTACACAAAAGGCCTCAACATTTTGCAGTTGAAGCCTGTATTTTTTATATTAATCTGAAATTATTCTACAACTACCTTTTTTGCTTTTGGCTTTTGTGCAGGTTGTTGACCTGTAGTTGTAGAAGCAGCAGGTTTAGCTGTACTTCCTGTAGACGAGGGAGTTGTGGAAGCTTTTGGCTTCTCTGTTCCTGAACCTGTAGCAGGTTTTGGAGTTGTCGTCTGAGGTTTAGGGGTCTCTGTTTTCGGTACCTCTGGCTTAGGAGTTTCTCTTCTTGGTGCCGCAGGTATAACCGGAGCGTCGTAGTTTGGTTCATTATGAACTTCTTCATATCGTACCGGAGGCAAAGATGTATCTACTTTCATACGATAAATAGAGTTCAGCTGTTCTATCTTGGCTCTTAATTCTGCCGGCGTCTTTTTACTTGCCCAAAGATCAATTTGCATTCCTTGGTCACGAACATCTCCCGAACTAGGATCTTGATAATAAATGATATCAGATTCATCTTTACCACCATCTTCATGTTCTACCAATCCTACTTCAAACATACTCTTCGTAATGACCGCTCTTGCTTCTTTTACAGAAAGTCCTACAACATTAGGAATTGAAATATTTCTCATTGGCCCTGACCCTACAACGACATCAATAACAGAGAATCGAGGTAAGCGAGCTCCCGGATTTACGGCATTTCCTTTATATAGAATTCTTAAAAGAGCATCTTTCTGAATACTAGGCTCATAAATGGTATCTCCAATTTTAAGACCCACCTGATCCAATCTCTGGAATGCAAGCCCTGAATACTTGTTAATTACATCCGGAACGGCAATTTGAGCCCATGTTCTAGGGTTCACCTTAAGACGCACCGTTCTTCCGTCCTTTACACGGGAACCCGGTGCAGGATAAATCTGAAGAACCTGAAATGGTCTGTATTTCGGATCATAAGTCGCACTATCTACTTCATATTCCAAACCAGTATCATCTAATATTTTAACGGCATCATGTACAGATTTATTAACAACATTAGGAACAGGGATTTCCTGACCGTGATTAGTATGGTATTCCAACCAGCGAAACGTAAGCCAAACAAGCCCAACGAAAACACCGATGGCTACTACTAAATTCAATAAAACTTTCCAACTGAAAAGTGATTTAAGCATACTTAAAAATACTTTAATTACAACGGCAAATATAGCTAATAATTTTAGAATGTGCTTTTTATTTAACACAATTCATTTTTGATCTTAAAATTTACGGATTTCCCATATTGCATTACATAAAATGTTTAAATTTGCCTTAATTGATACTATATGGTTATGAACAAAAAAAGTGTTGCCGTTGTAATGGGAGGCTATTCTGATGAATATGTTGTATCCTTAAAAAGCGGACAGTTAATCTATGATTCTTTAGACAGAAATCTGTACGACGTATATAAAGTAGTGGTCCTTAAAGACGAATGGTATTTTTTAGGAGAGAATGATAAAAAATACCCGATCAATAAAGGAGATTTTTCTGTCGCTTTAGACAATGGCGAAACATTAAACTTTGATGTTTGCTTTAATATCATCCATGGTACACCTGGTGAAAATGGTATTCTACAGGCTTACTGGGACGCAATAGGACAAAAATATACAGGATGTGACTTCTACCAGAGCGCCCTTACTTTCAATAAAAAAGATACACTTGCTGTATTATCAAAATATGGAATTCCTTCTGCAAAAAGCATTTATTTAAGAAAAGGAGAAGACATCAATGTTGATAAAATTGTAGAAGAATTAAAACTTCCTTTATTTGTAAAACCTAACCAGTCAGGCTCTTCATTGGGAATTACCAAGGTTAAGGAAAAATCTGAATTAATTGCTGCTACAGAAATTGCTTTTAAGGAAGATAATGAAATCTTGATCGAAAGTTTCCTGGATGGTATGGAGGTTTCCGTAGGTGTTATCGATTTCAAAGGAGAAACTATTGTTCTAGGAATTACTGAAATTGTTCCAACCAATGAATTTTTCGATTATGAAGCTAAATATGAAGGAGCTTCTGAAGAAATTACCCCTGCAAGAATTGATGCTGAAACAACAAAAAGAGTTGAAGAAATTGCTAAAAGAGCTTACAACTCCATTGGAATGAGCGGTTTCTCACGAAGTGAATATATCCTAATGAATGGTATTCCCTACATGCTTGAAATGAATACCAACCCGGGATTCTCTCCTGCCAGTATTCTTCCCCAGCAGGCGAAACATTATGGAATTTCCATCATGGATCTTTGCGGAAATGAAGTTGAAAAAGCCTTAAATAAAAGAAAATAGATAATAGACGTTAAAAATTAGGGACTAGATATTAGAAACTGAATAAAGTCATAATTCATAGTCTAAAATTTATAACTCAAAATTATAACTCGTACCACATGAAAATTGCTGTTTTCCCAGGATCATTTGATCCCATTACTTTAGGACACTACGATATTATAGAAAGAGCAGCCCCGCTTTTTGATAAATTAATTATTGCCATTGGACAAAATTCCCAGAAGAAATATATGTTTCCTCTTGAAAAAAGAATGGAATTTATCCAAAACTCCGTGGCAGAATTCCCCAATGTAGAAGTAGACTCATTTGAGGGTCTTACCGTGGACTATTGCTTTGAAAAAAATGCCCAATACATTATCAGAGGACTAAGAAACCCGGCAGATTTTGAATTTGAAAAAGCCATTGCCCATACCAACAGAACCCTTGCTCACAAGAAACTGGAAACAGTATTCTTATTAACGTCATCCGGAAAATCCTTTATCAGCAGCAGTATCGTAAGGGAAATCATTACCCATGGCGGAGAATACGAACTTATGGTTCCAGACTCGGTGAGAGTAGAAAAATAAGCAAAATAATAATTGATAAGCGATAATTGATAATTGATAAAATGGCCAAGAATTTGCTTAAGCAAAAAATTATTCCTCAATTATCATTTATAACATATGCACGAACAGTTCAATTTTGCCATAGAAGTACTTGGAACCATTGCGTTTTCCATGTCAGGAAGCTTTGCAGCCATGCAGAAGCGCCTTGATCCGTTTGGTGTACTTATTATTGCCTTTGTAACTTCTGTGGGAGGAGGAACTGTAAGGGATCTTCTTCTGGATATCCCTGTATTCTGGATGCATGATCTTTTGATGTGTGCCCTGATTCTGGTCACCAGTATCTTTTCAATGGTATTCAAATCTCTTGAAAAGAATTTTAAAGTAACTTTATTTATTTTCGACAGCTTCGGATTGGGCCTTTTCACCATCATTGGTGTACAAAAAGGATTGAATGTTGGTATCCATCCTTTAATATGTATTGGGCTGGGAACCATTACCGGATGTTTTGGAGGGATTATTCGGGATATATTGCTTAACAGGATTCCATTGATCTTTAGAAAGGAAATTTATGCCACTGCATGTATTGTGGGAGGTGCTGCCTTTTTATTAATGACAAAGTACACTCCACTATCATACACTTTTATACAGATTTTTACGATCTTACTTATTGTTGCTATCAGAACACTCGCGGTGAAATACCACTGGCAGATGCCTAAATTTTATGGCTATGATCAGAACTCGGAAATGTAAGTTCATTTAAGACTTCGCCACCTCCGCCACTCCCAATAAAAAAAGAAAGCCCTGAATAATTTTCAAGGCTTTTATATTGATATCGGATATTTCCTAGAATCTTCCTCTTTGTCTCATATTAGGATTGTGCATATGCTTCTGCATTGTTGGCATTTTCAGCTGATCTTTCATCATTTTGATCTGATCCGTCATCATACCTGCACTATCTAATCTTTTTGCTTCTTCCAATAGTTTCTGTCCTTCCTGTCTTCTTCCTTTAGAAATAGCTGCTGCTGCAAGATTTAAAGTAGCCATAGCCCTGTCATGCTTCATATTCAAGCCATATTCCAAAGCTTTTTTCATTAATGGCTCTACCTTTGTTGGGTGATCCTGAGCTTGTGTTAATCCTAATAAATAATGGAAATATCCATATTGAGATTGGTGAAGCTGTGTTTTATAATTGGTAATTTTTGTTAACCATTCCGCAGCTTTTTCCATATTCTGCTTTCTCAATTGCCAGAAAGCCAAAAGGATATACTCATTTTTAAAGAAAAGTAAAATTGGAAATGCAGCCAAAAGGAAAATAACAATTCCCCAACCAAGATTTCTTGTGAAAATCATCATATAAAGTCCTAAAAGGATAAGAAGTGCTGCTACTGCAATTTTTATGTATTTATTCATTATTAAATTTTAGAAGTGCAAAGATAAAAAAATTAGAGGTTAGAAGCTAGAGGTTAGAGGCTAGAATTCTCATAACTATTCGCTCTTAATTTTTTCAAACGTCTGGAAGCAGAAGTCATACTCATTTTTCTCGTCCTTTTCATGACATACTTCACTTGTTTTTTTCCAGATTTTTCCATCTATTTTAGGAAAGAATGTATCTGCTTTCAGCTCTGTCTTTACCAAAGTAACTTCAAGTTTATCCACAATTTCCATTGTTTGTTCATAGATTTTCCCCCCGCCAATAACAAAAACATCTTCATCAATCTTTTTAGCAAATTTCATAGCTTCCTTAAGGCTTCCCACAATAAGGATTCCTTCCTCAAACCAGTCTTTTCTTCTTGAAACAACAATATTCGTACGGTTAGGAAGTGGCTTCCCAATGCTCTCATACGTCTTTCTTCCCATAATAATCGGATGTCCCGAAGTAAGGTCTTTAAAATGTTTTAAATCTTTAGGAAGATGCCAAAGCAACTGGTTCTCAAAACCAATTTCGTTCTTCTCTCCCATTGCAACCACTATTGTTGTCATTCAAATATAATTTTCTACAAAATTAGCACATAATTTGTATATTTGATTAGCACAAAAAATTAAAAAAAAATAAACTATGAAAAATAAAGGATGTTTGGGCGCCGGAACAATTGGTATTGCCCTCCTTATTATTGTTGCAGTCCTATTCTTTTGGGGAAAAAGCGGATATAATAGCTTTGTAGACAAAGAACAGACTGTTAACGCAAAATGGTCCAACGTAGAGACTGTGTATCAGAAAAGAGCGAATCTTATTCCTAATTTGGAAAGAACAGTAAAGTCTTATTCAAAATTTGAGCAGGAAACTTTAACACAGGTGGTTGAAGCACGTTCCAAAGCAACTTCCATCAATGTGGATCCTACCAATATGACAGATGCTGATATTGCAAAGTTCCAAGCTGCACAGGGGGAATTATCAGGCGCATTAAGCAGATTGATGGCTGTAGTAGAGTCTTATCCTAACCTGAAAGCTGATCAACAGTACATTAACTTCCAAAGAGAGTATACTGCTATTGAAAACAGCATCAGAACAGAGACTGTATATTATAACGATGCTGCAAAGACTTACAACACCTCTATCAAGACTTTCCCAAATAACATTTTGGCGAATTTCACCAATTTTAAAGAAAAACCTTATTTCAAAGCTGAAGCAGGAGCTCAAAAGGCACCTGAAGTATTCAAATAATGGGTAATCACCTTACAAATCAACAGATCGCTTCCCTTGTGGAAGCGATTCAGTCAGCAGAAGATCACTCTACAGGAGAGATCAGGGTACATATTGACTCTAATACTGAAAGCAATCTTGCAAAAACAGCATTTGAAGTTTTCAGGGAACTCTGTATGAACAAAACTACTGATAGAAATGCTGTGCTTTTTTATATCAATTTCGAACAGAAATACCTGACTATTATTGGGGATTCCGGAATTCATGAGAAAGTAAATCAATCCTATTGGAACCATCTGCATGACTATATCACTGCTGAATTTGCCAAAGGTAACTATTATAAGGCATTACAAAGTGCCATTCTGGAAACAGGCCTTGAACTAAAGAAATATTTTCCTGTAGAAGGAGAAAACCCAAACCAACTCCCGAATGAAATTACGTTCTCTTAAAATAGTATTTTCATTTTTATTGATATGCTTTTACACTTTTGTATCAGCACAATATACCATTCCTGAAAAACCGGCTGTTCTATACCCTATTTTTGATGAAGCAGGTCTGCTTTCTCAACAGGAAAAGGATGCGCTTAACAACAAACTGATCAAATTTGCAGATTCTACCTCAACAGAGATTGAAGTTATTATCATCAAATCCACCAAAGGAGATGATATTAATTTTCTGGCAACGATGTTTGGTGAGCGATGGAAAATCGGAAAAAAAGGAGTAGATAACGGAGTGGTCTTTCTTGTAGCAACGGAAGACAGAACAATGTCTATTCAGCAAGGAAGAGCCGTGGAACAGTATCTTACAGCATCAGTAGCAGGCCAGATTCTGGATTATATTGTTACGCCTAATTTTAAGAAAGGTCTCTGGTACGATGGTATTAACCGGGGTACCTCAGCCATTATGGAGGCAGTTCAGGGAAAATTCAAGCCTGAAGCCACTACAGCTCCTTCCGGTGATGGAAGTGCTCTTAAAATTGTCATTATTGCCTTTGTTATTTTCATCATTATTGCCATTCTTTTCAGTAATCGTGGTGGTGGTGGCAGCGGTGGAAATTATGACGACGACGACGATGTAATTATTACACGCAAAGGACGCAGAAACTATCCTGGCGGCTTCTTCCCATTCCCTGGCAGTTTTGGAGGCGGAGGCTTTGGTGGTGGAAGTTCCGGTGGCGGAGGCGGTGGTTTTGGCGGCTTCGGCGGAGGCGGAAGCTTCGGCGGCGGAGGTGCTTCCGGCGGATGGTAATCTTATAAGAATTATAATCATATATAAAATAGATCAGGTCTCAATGACCTGATTTTTTATTTAAAAACTTAAAATAACATCATTTCTTTGATTTTAATTGATATTAAATCAACATTCACGTATTAAAAAATTAATAAATCCACACAAAACCTACCTTTTATTCATTATTTTTTCAGTATATTTACTGAAAACAGGATTATGAAGAAGACGCTGGTTGTATTTGCACACCCTTACCTGGAGCACTCCAATTCTAATGTAGAGCTTATCAATTTCTACGTTCGTCATCAGCATTATACTCTACGAGATCTTTATGAAGAATATCCTGATTTTCATATTGCTGCCTTCAGAGAAAGAAAACGTTTGGCCAACTATGAACGATTTGTCTTTCAATTCCCACTGATATGGTTTGGAATGCCTCCTTTATTAAGATTATGGATTGATGAAGTCTTTGACCGCGATTGGCTACAACCGGGAAAAGTAAATCCCCTGGAAAATAAGGAAGTCTACATTCTGGTAACAACCGGAGGAAAGGAAAGATCTTTTAGTAAAGACGGAACCTATCAATATTCAGTTGATGAACTCATTAGTGGTTTGATTGTCTCATTAAAGGTTTTCAAGGCAGACATCAAACACATCAAGATTGTTTACGAAGCCAATAAGTTGTCTAAAAAAGACATTATTTTACATAAAAAAGAGTTTACAGAACTACTCAATCAATAGCATATGGAGTCTAGCTTAGCGATGAACACACTACTTTTTCTTGGTGTAGCCATTATTATGGTTCCACTGGCAAGAAAATTCGGGTTGAGTTCTGTAATTGGTTATATTTTAGGGGGAATCATTATTGGTCCCTATGTACTGAGGCTTACAGGAAATAATGTAAATGACATTATGCACGCCAGTGAGTTTGGTGTTATTATGCTCTTATTTATTGTGGGACTGGAACTGGAACCTAGAAAGTTCTGGGAAATGCGAAAGAAAATAATGGGATTGGGACTCACGCAGATGCTCCTCACCATTTCATTATTGTTTGTGGTATTCATCAGTGTAGGTTGGAGGTTAGATAAAGCCATTGCTGTGGCTATGTGTTTTGCTCTATCTTCCACGGCTATTGTATTGCAGACTTTACAGGAGAAAAATAACTTTAAGACAACGGCTGGAGAAGCATCGTTCTCTACCCTGCTATTTCAGGATATTTCAGTAATTCCAATTTTGGCTATACTTCCAATCATTGCTAATTATAAAGCTAAGCATCATGACAATGAAATTCAGATCCTGATACAAAAACTTCCGGAATGGCTTCAGGCCGGAACTGTAATCTTGGGAGTTGCCTTATTGATTCTGTTAGGCAGGTATGTATTTGTACCTTTTCTACGCTATGTTTCAAAATCAGGAATGGCAGAACTACTTACAGCTTCTTCTTTATTTTTGGTTATTGGGGTATCTGAGCTGATGATCGTCATTGGTTTATCTCCTGCGCTAGGAGCTTTCCTGGCCGGGGTAATGCTTGCTAACAGTGAGTTCCGACATGAGCTTGAAGCGCAGATCAATCCTTTTAAAGGGTTATTATTGGCTGTGTTTTTCGTTAGTGTTGGCTCAACTATTAATTTTAATATTATTCAAAAAGATCCCTTATTTATTTTCAGTACTGTATTTGCTGTATTGACTGTAAAGTTTGTGGTTTTATACTCCATCGGAAAGTTTTTCAGAATAGATACCCCGCAAAGTCTGTTCTATGCATTTGCACTATCGCAGGTCGGGGAATTTGCGTTTGTACTGATTAATTATGCTTCAGACCTTTATCTTTTAGGCCCTGAGCTGAATGCACAACTTATGGCTGTTACTGCCATTACGATGTGCGTCACCCCTATTCTTCTCATCATTAATGATAGATTTATTACTCCAAAGTTCATCAAGGAAATTCCTGAAGGAGAAAACGATTATAATATTCTGGATAGTGATGTAAGCCAAAAGAAGATCATTATTGTAGGTTTTGGGCATTTTGGCAGTACTGTGGGGCGGCTTTTAAAGGCTAATAAAATTTCAGCAACTGTTTTGGACAGAGACTCGGACCGTGTAAAGTTGTTGAGAAGTTATGGTTTCAAGGTTTATTATGGTGATGCTACAAGAATTCCCATTTTAAGGGCTGCAGGAATTGAGGATGCTGAGATTTTGGTTTTATGCCTTGATGATTCCGGTGATAATATGTTCATAGCAGAGCTTGTTCGTGAGCATTATCCTGAAGTAAAGATATTTGTAAGAGCAAAAAACAGAATTGATGCCTATGAGTATCTGAACAACGGCATCAATCATATTTATAGGGAAACTTTAGGAACTGCTGTGGATATGGCCGTGGACGTACTCCATGAGACCGGCATGAGAAAATATGCTGCAAGACGCCTTGGGCAAAGGTTTATGGCCATAGATAAAGCTTCCATAAGAAAGTTGGCAAAAATAAAGGAAGACGATGATATTGCTTTATTTACTACAAAAGAAATCCTCCAGCGTGAAGAGGAATTATTGGCTTATGACAATCTTAATTTTGATAACAAAAATTGGGAAGGATCCTCATCCACCGATGAAGAAGATGAGGAAGAATCCCATGATTAATTTATTGAATATTTACACTTCCACCACTGCTTTCATCCTTGGTGATATTCTTAAGCTCTCCTTTTTTGCTGACATCTACACTCCCTCCTGAGGATGCTTCTGCTCTCACCGAAGAAACAGCACTTATCTGAATGCTTGCTCCACTGGATGCCTCAGCTTCCACATTATCTGCAATTACATCTCTGGCTGAGATACTACTGCCAGAAGAAGAATTGATATCTGCATGCTTAGCTTTTCCCGAAATATCAATACTTGACCCTGATGAAGATTCGATCCCCAGGTTTACAGCCCATACTTTTCCACTAAAGTTACTGCTGCTGCCTGCATTAATATTAAAATCGTTAGCTTCCATATCTCCAGAAATACTCCCTGCACTTGATACTTCAACCGTGGTTTTCTCTTGGGTAAATTTATCTTTTACACTAATGCTTGCCGCTGACTCTGCAATTAGTTTTGTAAAATCCTTAGTATAAATCTTAGCCGTAACCTTATGAACATTCATCACTCTGATTCCGGATTTATAATGAATATGAAGCTTTCCACCATTATTATCTACAAGAATCTCGTTGATAATATTTTGAGGTGCTGAGATCACTACTTTCTCTGTTTCGGATTTTATAATTTCTGCATCTATAGCTTGGGAAACTTGAATTTCGTCAAAATCTCCATTGAATTCTTTCTGCTGTATCGGCCCACTTTCTGTATTGATTACTTTTTCTACCCAGCCGCTTTTTTCTCTGTTCTTCTTCTCATGTCTTTCATTACATGAGGCTAATACCACGAAGGCAGATAAAATAAAAAGAGTCCTTTTTTTCATATTTATTTCTTTTATAGATTATTTTTCTTGATATATAATTAATGACAACTAAATTATGAAAAATATTACATTAGTCTGAGAAATACTATAATTCTGTACAATTTGAATTTAGAAACAAGCATTCATTACTCCATTTTCTTAAATACATCAGGCAAAATATCTTCTGTGAAGCAAGTTTTTAATATCTTTATACTTTAATAACAACTATTTTATGAAGAATATTTCATCGGTATTATTAATTTCTGCCTTGGCGTTCAATCAATCTTGTACTACAATGAAACAGACCGATACTCAACAGGAACTTCCTGCCCCTGATCCATCTTTATCTTCAAATCCTTTTATGAAGAAAAGCAAGCTTCAGTATGAAACTCCGGAGTTTGATAAAATTAAAAACGAACATTTCAAACCTGCCTTTGATTTTGGATTAAAACAGCACTCTGCTGAAATTGAAAAAATCGCCAACAATCCGGCGGCTCCTACTTTTGAAAACACAATTGTAGCGTTGGAAAAAAGCGGAGAAGTGCTAAGAAGAGCACAGATTGTCTTTTCTAATCTGACAAGTGCAAATACCAACCCTACTTTACAGGCCTTGGATGAAGAATATGCTCCTATTTTTGCCGGGCATTCTGATAAGATGTACCTGAATGAAAATCTTTATAAAAGAATCAAATCCATCAAGGAAGACGGGCTGGATTCTGAAAGTAAAAGATTAGTACAATACTATAAACAAAACTTTGAAATTGCAGGAGCTAATCTTTCTGCTGCAGATAAGGAAAAATTAAAGCAACTCAATCAGGAACTAGCTTCTCTTTCTACGCAATATGCCAATAAGTTATTGGAAGCAAGAAAGCAAGGAGGGGTATTCTTCTCTGATGCAAAAGAATTGGACGGACTTTCTGCGGACGAAATTGCAGCGGCTGCAGCTGATGCTAAAACAGCAGGACAACCAGGAAAATATCTTCTTGCTCTGCAAAATACTACACAGCAACCTCTTTTACAAAACCTGAAAAACAGAGCAACCAGAGAAAAGTTGTTCAAGGCTTCATGGACAAGAGCTGAAAAAGGAGATGCCAGCGATACCAGAGAAACCATTGAAAAACTGGCTAAGCTTAGACTTAAAAAGGCTCAGATCTTAGGTAAAAAGAATTTTGCTGAATGGAAACTTCAGGACCAAATGGCAAAAACTCCTGAAGCTGCTACTAAACTAATGAACCAGGTGGCAACTCCGGCAGTAGAAACAGCTAAACGCGAAGCAAAAGATATTCAGGATCTTATTGATCAACAAAAAGGAGGTTTCAAGGTAGAACCTTGGGACTGGAATTTCTATGCTGAACAAGTAAGAAAAGCGAAATTTGACCTGGATGAGAGTGAAATAAAGCCTTATTTTGAAATTACTACCGTTCTTGAAAAAGGAGTTTTCTTTGCTGCTGAAAAATTCTATGGACTGACATTCAAAAAAAGAACAGATCTTCCTGTTTATCATCCGGATGTAGTTACGTATGAGGTTTTCGATCATGATGGAAAATCTATCGCAATCTATTATCTGGATTTCTACACAAGAGATTCTAAAAACGGGGGTGCCTGGATGAGTAACTTCGTAGAGCAGTCTTATTTAATGGGAACAAAACCTGTAATTGTAAACTGTTATAATTATCAGAAACCTGCTCCTGGAAAACCATCTTTAATTAGTTATGATGATGTTTCAACCATTTTCCATGAATTTGGTCACTCCATCCACGGAATGTTTGCAAGCCAGAAATATCCATCACTTTCAGGAACTAACGTACCTAGGGACTTTGTTGAGTTCCCATCTCAGATTAATGAGCACTGGGCTTTAGATCCTGTTGTTATGAAGAATTATGCTGTTCATTACGAAACAAAACAACCTATTCCACAAGCTTTAGTAGATAAAATTAAAAAAGCAGCCACTTTTAACCAAGGGTATATGACTACGGAATTAGTTTCAGCTGCAGCATTGGATATGGATTGGCATTCTGTAACGAATGAGAGCCAATTTATTCCTGTTTTAGATTTCGAAAAGCAATCCTTAACTAACCACGGATTTACATTAGCAACAGTTCCGCCAAGATACCATACTCCTTATTTTGCTCACATTTGGGGAGGCGGATATTCAGCAGGATATTATGCTTACCTATGGTCTGAAACATTGGATAACGATGCATGGGAATGGATCAAAAACAATGGCGGTTTAACCAGAGAAAATGGAGACCGTTTCAGAAAATATATTCTTTCTGTAGGAAATTCAGTAGACCTTAATCAGGCATTCAGAGATTTCACAGGACACGATCCGGATATCAAACCTTTATTAAGAAGCAGAGGTTTTATAAAATAATTCAATGAGAAGCATTCTTTTAAGAGTGCTTCTTTTTTTATGTTTCTACAGTATTTTGTTGATAATAATGAATGAACAAGCCATCTGCAAAATCTGATAGATGGAGAAAAGTTTTGGTTAAAAATTTTTATTTATTTTTTCAAATAGGTTAAAGGCCTCTTCTATCGATAATCACTATTTTTGTAGATCAAAATTTTAAATAAAAAAAATGAATTGTCCCTGCTGTTCAGGAAAACCCTACGAAGAATGCTGTAAGCCGTATCACACAGGAGAAAAGCATGCTCCCACCGCAGAAGCATTGATGCGTTCCAGATTTTCGGCTTTTGCAATTCCAAATGGAGAATATTTAATGGAAACCACACTTCCCGGAAAACGAAAATATCATAATAAGCGGGATCTTCAGGAGTGGGGAGAAATTAATGAATGGACAAAACTGGAAATCATCCAGACTCCTGCCCTAAACCAGGTAGAATTTAAGGCTTATTATACTGATCAGGACGGACATCCACAGATCCACCACGAATTTTCTATCTTTCAGAAAATGCATGAACGCTGGTACTATGTTTCAGGTGAATTTTTAGATTAATATGATGAAAAAGAACATTATTTACACATTATTGCTGCTGTTCTGCAGCTTCAGTTTCGTGAGTGCACAAACTGCTGATGACAAAAAACAGATTTCTCAGGCCGTTACTGATATTTTAAAGGGTTTCCAGACTAAAAATGGTGATCTTATCAACAAATATGTAGATAAAACATATGGCTTAGGCATCCTTTACAAAAGTGGTGGTGATTTGGGCTTTGTTTTAAATGAAGATATGGACTTCAACATGTCTTTGGGATACATTCAAAAATCATGGAACATCAGAAATCAATTTCCTATTCAGTTTGATACTAATTTTGCATATGACCTGAAGAAAAAAAAGTGGGTAAAAGAAGGATTATTTGTTCAGTTCAGCTCTAATGCAGTGAATGATTATGCTGATCATTTTTTATCACAGTACTCGGTAAAGGATCAGGAAATTTTTAAGATCAATTCTAATCCTGAAAATGTGGTTGGAGTAACGCTTGCAGAGAATAGTAAGGAAAAGGCACCTATTAACGGATTCCGTTTTATTATGACCAAGATTGGAGCAAAATGGTTTCTTACGTTTATTGACGTTACGGAATATGATGCGGAATAATACATTATTCTTATAATAACCTTATAAAAAAATAAACCACAGAAGTTCTGTGGTTTATTTTTTGTCTTAAAATGTATAAGAACAATTGATATTGCAAAAAAATGTCCGAAAAAATCGGACATTTATATTATTTTTTAGTGAGCGTCTGTACCGTCAATTCCGTGAGAATGACCGTGTGATAATTCTTCTTCTGTCGCCGGACGTGTGTTTAAAACTTCTACCTGGAAATCTAAAACTTTACCTGCCATTGGGTGATTAAAGTCTGCTACCACAAATTCTGGAGTTACTTCTACCACAAATGCCTGAAAGTTATTCCCCTCATTATCAGATAAAGGTAAAATAGCTCCGATTGGAGGAATTCCTGATTCCTTGAACATATCAATCGGCAATTGCGTCATAGCATCCGGTTGTCTTTCACCATAAGCTTCTTCAGGATGAATAGTAAAATCTACTTTATCACCAGCTTTCAAACCATGGATATTTTGTTCAAACTTTGGAATCATCATTCCTACACCATACAAAAATGTGAATGGATTTTCAGCTGTTGTTTCTTCTACAAGAACTTTACTTCCATCTGCTTCGATTGTGTGAAGGATATACTTTACAGCTACAACGTGATTGTTTTCAATTGTCATATTTTCTTTTTTTTGTCGTAATTTTTTTTACGATTAACACCACAAATATACTATTTTTGATAGAATTGGTTTACGGAAATACGTTTAAAGAATAATCTTAAACAAACTACTTCCTGTTTTTTGATTCTTCTCTTTTTTTCTGTCTTAAAACATACAAATACAAACTTTCAACTTTTGCCCTTGCCCAATCTGTTTTTCGTAAAAACTTCAATGACGAATTGATACTCGGGTTGTCTGTGAAACATTTTATATTGATTTGCTCGCCCAGTTTCTCAAATCCTTCGTAGTATTCTACCAATTCTTCAAGGATGGCATCGAGTCTTTTTCCGTGTAGAGGATCTTTGGACTGTTGTTCCATTATTAATCTTTATTTATTTGAATCTTGAGTTTTTTTATTTTCTGATTTTTTATTTTTCTCTAATTGATAATTTGCTATCTTCTTAAAGTTTTCAGTTTTCATTATAAATGCCTTGTTAGATTTATTGTTCCAAATACTCGCATATTTTTTAGAAACCGTGGTATATGTTTCCCATCCAGTATGTTTTTGATATAACATAAGTGTACAAATATCAGTTGGAGTAATTTGCTGCCAGTTATCCAAAACATGAGAATGTACTCCACCTTCATCTGCTCCTATACTACCATCACCTATATTGTGTACAATTATTCCTTTATGTAATTTTTCAATACTTTCTACCTCATTTTTATTATTAAAAGTCAATAGATAGTCATTTCCAAAAATGACTACATTATTTACAGAAGCTCCGGTTAAAACATATACCTTTTTAGAGTTTTTTTTAATGATAGGTACCAAATTAAAGTTTGTATTATTATATCGATTAAAAATTGTATCATTGTTTATTCTGGTAAGGGCTTTCTGTCTGATTGTAAAATAATCCGTCTCAACAGGAGTGAAATCTCTTTCTGACAAATCTACTTTTGCATTTTTAGGATCATAATTGGTAGGAAAAGAAATTGTTGCAATCACTTTATTCTGTTTGGAGAAGAAAATACACTTAGGAACATCGTCTAAATATGAGAAATATCCTCCTATATTTTCCATGTTTTTATAATTTTCTCTTAATATATCTGTTCCGTACCAGCTAGCCATTTCACTACGATACAATGCAATACCTTCTTCTGTTACTTTCTCTGATAGTTTTTCAAGATTCTGAGCATTGATGCATACACCTAACAGTGCAAATAAAAATGTTAAAAAAAATTTCATGGATATTAATTTTCATCAAAAATACTAATAAAATAATTCTACCTGGGAAAGATTTATTCTGGTTATAAATTGAATGATTAATATATGTTCAACCTTGTGTTTTTGTTTCTTATTTTTGATGAAGCTATTTTTACTAGTGAAAAATTATTCGTCACAAACCAATATGAGCAAAAATAACGACGCAAACAGAAAGAAAAACAAGAAGCAAATTGATCAGAAAAAACGTAAAATACAAAATGCAGAAGCAGAAAGGAAAGCACGTTTAAAACAGATTCTGGAAGATTTCAAAGCAAAAGAAAGCGATAATACATAATGATCAATTTTTTATGAAAATTCTACACACTGCCGACTGGCATTTAGGAAAACGACTGGACCGATTCTCCCGACTGGAAGAACAAGTTTCAGTAATGGAGGAGATCATTATGATTGCTGATGAAGAAAATGTTGACCTTATTCTTATTGCCGGTGATCTTTTTGATAATTTCAACCCCGCAGTTGAAGCGGTTGAACTTTTCTATAAAACCCTGAAACGTTTATCACAAAATGGTAAACGTCCTGTGATTGCTATTTCCGGAAATCACGATTCTCCCAACCTCATCAATGCCCCAGATCCTTTGGCCAGGGAATGCGGAATTATTTTAATAGGACATCCTAAGGCAGAGATTGCTCCCTTTGGAACTGAATATTTTAAAATTATAAATTCAAAAGAGGGTTTTATCGAAATAGAGATCAAAAATCTAGATTTTCCGGTGAGAATACTTCATACCCCTTACGCCAATGAAATCCGTTTAAAAGAATATTTTGGAGAGAATAAGGAAGAGGAGATCAATAAGGTACTTTCTCAAACCTGGAAAAACCTTGCAGATGAATTTTGTGACGAAGCCGGAATCAATCTTCTTACGGCACATCTTTACATGAATAAGAAAGGAAGTGTAATACTGGAAGAACCTGAGGGTGAAAAACCGATTAAAATTGGAAATGCAGATCTTATTTATTCGGACAGCATTCCTGAGCAGATTCAATATACTGCTTTAGGACATTTGCATGGCTTTCAGAATATAGGAACAAAGGAAAAGCCTGTCATTTATTCTTCCTCTCCTCTATGCTACAGTTTTAGTGAAGCGGGACAGACAAAATATATTTCCATTATCAACGCAGAACCGGGAAAAGCAGTTTCCTATGAAAAGATCGCCTTGAAAAATGGAAGAACCTTGGTAAGAAAAACATTCACCTCTGTTGAAGAAACGGTTCAGTGGCTGCAGGAAAATCCAAATACATTTATTGAACTGACATTAGAGAGTGAAACGTTCTTAACGGCCGATGAAAGAAAATTAATCTATCAGTCCCATAATGGAATTGTTCACCTGATTCCAAAGGTCAAAAATCGGGAATCTGGTGAGGAAGTGAGCCAAGAAATCAATTTAAATCAGGATATAGAAACCTTGTTCAAGGATTATTTTAAATCGAAAAATAATGGTCAGGGAGCCAATGAAGAATTAATGAATTTGTTTAACGAAATTTTAAATACCTAAGCCATGATTCCTATTCAACTAACAATTGAAGGTCTGTATTCTTATCAGGAACGCCAGACTATTGATTTCAGAAATCTTACGGATGCTGGGTTATTCGGTATTTTTGGTGCGGTAGGCTCCGGAAAATCATCAGTTCTTGAAGCTATTTCTTTTGCTTTATATGGTGAAACTGAGCGCTTGAATATGCGTGATAAAAGAGCTTACAACATGATGAATTTAAAATCAAACAGTTCTTACATAGAATTTGATTTTATTAATTATGAAAATAAACTGTTTCGTGCTACGAGAGATTTTAGACGAAATTCTAAAAAATTTGAAGATGTAAAGCCTTATTCAGTTACGTTCTATGAGAACATTAATGGAAAATGGATTCCTTTGGATCACTCCAACGCGGAAACCATAATTGGTTTAAGCTATTCAAATTTTAAGCGAACCATCATTATTCCACAAGGCCAGTTCAAGGAATTTCTGGAATTGGGTGCTGCAGACAGAACGAATATGATGAAGGAAATCTTCAGTCTGCAACGTTATGATCTTCAGAATAATGTTTCAGCTTTACATGCAAGAAACAGATCGGAATTGGATCAACTTGAGGGCCAACTGAAAGGATATGAAGATATCAGTGAAGAAAAAATTCAGCTTCAGCAAGAACTTTTGGTAGAGGAACAAAAAAATCTGAATCAAGCCAACCAAAACTTTGAAAAGGTTTCCCAGACTTATCAACAATTAAAGAACTTAAAAACTGACTTTGAAAGTTTAAAACAAAATAAAGAAAACTTCAACCAACTCTTTGAACAGAAGCCTCAAATAGATTCCCTGGAAGCACAAGCTGAGTTGTATGATCGTACTTTCAGAATTTTCAATCCCTTAATTACTGAGAAAAACAGGCTTTCAAAAGGAATTATTGAAAAAAGAAGTGAAAGAGAAAGCCAAATAAAGACCTTACAGGAGACTGAAGTTACTTTTAATACTATAAAGGAGCAGCTCTCTGCTTTGGAGCCTAAGTTCAAAGCTTTGGAACAGTCCAGAATACAGGAAAACGATCTTAATCTTATCATACAGATTTTGAAATTTTCTGAGGAAATCAAGATCCTTAATGAGAGAACTCAAAAGGGTTCTGAGAAAGTAGCAGAAGTAAATGCTAATAAAGAAGCCATTCAAAAAAGGATTACTGAGCTTTCTAAAAATATTGATGTTTTAAAAGGACAAAGACTTGATGCGGCTTTGCTTTCCAATGTAGGAAGCTGGTTTATTCAACAAAAGAACTTCAAAAAATCACAACAGGATCAGGTTGAAAAGATTGAAAAGCATCAGAAACAGATACAATTAATCTCGGAAGAATTAAAGCCATTTTCACTTCAGGAAAACTTTAAGGAAGATTTCAATGCGAGAAGACAAACACTGGAAGTCAATAAAAAGGAATTTTCTCAAAAACTGGATCATTTAAAGATTCAAAAGGAACTTTCCCGCTTTGCTAGTGAACTTCATGATGGAGAAGCCTGCCCTCTTTGTGGTTCTCAGGAGCACCCGCATATTGTGGAATTTCATGATGTAAATACTGAGCTACTGGAAATTCAGGAAAAAATATTGACTGTTGAAAAAGAGATCTTAAAGCTTCAACAGCAGGAAACTGAAATTGAAAAAATTCTTGACAAGAAAAAGATTTTTGAGGAACAACTTCTCGCTGAACAAAAAAATCTACATCAGCTCCAAAAGGATATTGAGGAACATGTTCAGCATTTTATTTGGAAACAATTCAATCCGGATCAGGAAGATGATTTCGAAAAAAAACGTTCGGATTCATTTGCTTTGGAAAAAAAGATTGAAGAGATTGACAAGAATATTGCCCTAGAACGTGAAACTTTAGAAAAGGAAAACAAGGTTTTAGAAAAATATAAAAATGCCTTGGAAACTTTCAAGCTTGAGGAAGTAACGAAACAGGAACAGATTAATATCAGCCGTTCTAATCTGAAAATTCTGGAATGGAATGCCTATGAACAAAAAACAGTAGCAGAGGTTGAAGAAACCTATCAGAAGTTAGCCCAATCCAATAGTGAAACAGAACAGCAATATCAAAAGGCATCTCAACAGGAAAAGGATCTTGCTCCTAAACTGGCAGAGCAAAAAACCATTGTCAGCCAATCAGAAAAGCAGATTGCAGCACTTGAAAAAGAGGTTTCTGAGAATCAGAATGCCATTAACATAGCTTTAAGTGAACAAAACTTCGCAGATTTTAAGGAGGTTGAACTTCTTTTGCAACTCGAAATTAACATTCAGGAAGTAAGGGCTAAAATTCAACAGTTTAAAATTGATTTTGAAGCCTTAAAGAAAATGATTGAAAGTCTGGAACTGAAACTTAAAGGCCTTTCTTTTGATGATGAGCATTTTTCTTTGGTTGAAAAACAGTTTGGAGAAACTCAGAGTGAGCTGAAGAAAATCAATGATTCCGTTGTCACCATGACTGCCGAAAAAGAGCGTTTGGAAAAGGAATTCAAGAAAAAAGAAGATCTACTGAAAGATCTGGCAAAGCTTCAAAAACGTTCTGAAAATCTAAAGCTGATGATGAATCTCTTCAAGGGAGCCGGTTTTGTACAATATGTTTCTTCCATTTATCTGAGACAATTGTGTGATCATGCCAATGTTCGATTCCATAGGATGACGAGAAACCAACTGAGTCTACAACTTAATGAAAATAATGATTTTGAGATTGTTGACTACCTTAACGAAGGCAGAAGCAGAAGTGTAAAAACACTTTCGGGAGGACAGGCTTTTCAGGTATCATTAAGTCTGGCATTAGCATTGGCAGAAAGTGTTCAATCCAATGCACAGGCAGATAAGAACTTCTTTTTTATTGATGAGGGCTTCGGAACGCAGGACACTGAATCAGTTAATATCGTATTTGAAACCCTTACAAATCTGATGAAGGAAAATAGAATTGTGGGAATTATTTCTCACGTTGAAGAGCTTAAAGAAAAGATTCCTACTGCCTTGAATATTGTAAAGGATGAGGAAAGAGGAAGCTTAATTGAGATTGTATAATCGTCAATTTTAAAAGAACAAAAGTCACAAAGGTCTTTATTTTAAAAAACTTTTGTGACTTTTGTGATTAAATACATCAGGTTCTCTTACAATCCCTGTATCATTGGTTTTACTTCATTTCCAAATAACTCAATGGAATTCATCATGATATCATGAGCAGGATCTCCAATATCCATATGTCCAATAAATCTGGTGATTCCGAAAATTTCTTTCATGTAAGCAATTTTATCTGCTACTTCAGCCGGACTACCGATAAATAATGCGCCATCTTTACTTCTTCCTCCATCATACTGCATTTTGGTGTAAGGTGCCCAACCTCTGGAAGCTCCTATCCTATCCATCTGGGATTTATAGTTATTAAAGTATCCATCTACCACATTTTGATCATTACTCACAAAGGTATGGGAGTGAATGGCAATTTGCATTTTGGACACATCATGCCCCGCTTTTTGGTATTCCTGTTTATAAAATTCGATTAGATTTTTAAACTGAATAGGCATTCCACCAATGATTGCTACCACTAAGGGCATCCCTAATTGGGCCGCACTTAAAACCGATTGCGGAGTTCCTCCAACAGCTCTCCAAATAGAAATTTTCCCGTTGTTCTTTGCTCTTGGATAAACGGTTTGGTTTTCCATTGGTGCGCGAAGTTTCCCAGACCAGGTTACATTTTCTTCGGTATTGATCTTCAATAACAATTCTAGTTTCTCGTCAAAAAGTGCTTCGTAATCGTTTAATGAATACCCATATAATGGAAATGATTCAATAAAGCTTCCGCGTCCTACAAATATTTCTGCTCTTCCATTGGAAATCAGATCCAGTGTTGAGAAATCTTCATAAACTTTTACTGGTTCTGATGAACTTAATACGGTAACACCGCTTGCCAGTTTTATATTTTTTGTAATGCTTGCTGCTGCTGCCAATACCATTTCAGGCGATGAAACTGCATAATCCGGACGGTGATGCTCTCCCATGGCAAAGACATCAATTCCTACCTCATCCATTAATTTTACCTGTTCCAATATTTCATGAATCTTGGTTCCTGCATCTCTATATTTTCCGGTTGACTGGTCTAAAGCCAAGTCTCCGAACATTCCTATTCCTAATTCCATATTGTTGATTTTAGTGATACAAAATTACCACTATGAAAAATCAAAAACATTGATGTTTGTTAAGAACGGAAGTACTAGTTTATATAAATGATGCTATTTGTTGGTAAATGCAAAGGCGCAGATATTTTTTATTTTCATATTGTTTTTAAGGCGCAAGAAAATCGAAGATTTTCAGCAAAGATTAGTTCTTATAGTATTAGGATTATAAAATCTTATCTGCGATAAAATCTTTGCTCCTTACAACATAACCTATTTAATAATTTTGTGTCTTTGCGCTTTCCAAAAAGATTAGCAAAAACAAAAAATCCAGCCGTTCCGGCTGGATTTTTCTATTATTTTTTAAGATACAGATTAAAGTAATCTGTGATTTTCTGCATCAGGTGAACTCTGTCTTTTCCGATAACATTGTGGGGGTGTCCAGGATATGCAAAGTAATCTAACTGAACGCCATTATCAACTGCAGACTTGATGAATTTTATGGAATGCTGCCATACCACTACATCATCTTGTGCACCGTGAATCATCAATAATTTACCTTTCAGGTTCTGAACTTTATCCAGAAGATTAGCTGCAGCATACCCTTGTGGGTTTTCCTGTGGCGTATCCATATATCTTTCACCGTACATAATCTCGTACATGCTCCAGTCAATTACCGGTCCACCGGCAACACCTACCTTAAATACATCAGGCTTACGAAGCATAAAGCTTGTTGTCATAAATCCTCCGAAACTCCATCCATGGATTCCCATTCTTTCTGCATCTACATATGGAAGAGATTTCAGGTAGTCTACCCCTTTCATTTGGTCATTCATTTCTGTTGTTCCCAAATTTCTGAAAACGGCTTGTTCAAACTTCATCCCACGGTTGGAAGAACCTCTTCCATCCATTGTAAAGATGATATATCCGTTTTGAGCCATGTATTCGTACCAAAGGTTTCCGGAAGCCGGGAAGCTGTTCGTGATTAACTGTAAGTGCGGTCCGTTGTACAGATAAACAATGGTTGGATATTTTTTATTAGGATCAAAATTCGTTGGCAGGATCACTTTACCGTATAATGGTGTTCCATCATCAGCTTTTAATTCTACATTTTTAATTTCCGGTCTCTGATAGTTCTTTAATGGATTTTCAGAAGTAAGAATATTTGTAGATTTTAAATTTGTTGTATTGATGATATCTCCTACTCTCGGAGAATTTGCATTACTGTAAACATCATATAAATGGTTCCCATCACTGCTTAGAACTCCGGTGTGCATCCCTTCACTGCTGTCAAGTCTCTGCATTTTGAAATTCGTCCAGTTAATTCTATATAAATGTCTTTCTAAAGGAGTTTCTTTTGTTGAAGTAAAATAAATTTCCTTTTTCTTATCGTTGAATCCTAAGATATCGGTTACTAACCAGTCTCCTTTTGTAATTTGAGCGACCAATCCTTTATCCAGATTGTAATGGAACAAATGATTGTATCCTGTTCTCTGACTTTGCCAGATGAAATCGGTATTTGAATTAGGGAAGAATGTAAGCGGATGTTGTGGCTCAACATACTTGCTGTCTGTTTCTTCAAATAATGTTTTCACCAATGTTCCGGTAGCAGCATCATATTGGTTCATTTTCATGTGATTCTGGCCTCTGTTTAATACACCTACAAAGATATATTTTGAATCAGGACTCCATGTGATAGCCGTTAGATATTGATCTTTCTCACCCTCAACCTTTAGAAAAGTGGTTGCCTGAGTTTTGATATTGAAAACCCCTAATGTTACCTGATGTGAAGCCTGCCCAGCCATTGGGTACTTCATGTTATGATTAACGGCTGGCGTTACAGACCAATCAATAATCGGGTAATCTGCTACCATCGTCTGATCCATTTTGTAGAAAGCTACACTTTCAGAATTTGGAGCAGGGAAAATTCCTGTATCAATTCCGAATTCGTTTCTGTGAACGGCCTGACCACTGATTATATTTTCATTGGCTTCATTGGTTACCGCAATGGTTTTGCCGTTTTTATTCACAAATAAATTATTCTTTACTGTAAAGGCAAAAGTCTGCCCATCACCAAACATTTTCACATTGGCAGCATCCTGATCTACCACCACTGAATTCTTTACTTTCCAGTCGTTTCCTGATTTTTCTATCCAGAACATTTTCCCACCAGTGTTGAAATATCCATTGGATGTTCCCGTAAACTTGATTGGTGGAACAGTTTTCAACTTATCGTTTATAAACTGTCTGTTCAGTTGTGTTAGGGATACCAAGGTGTCTTGTTTGTTTGTTTTTAAGTCTGTTGCCAGATATCCACCTTTTACTGCCTGAATGTAAGATTTTCCGTCTGCAGACCATGAAAATTGTGAAATATTTTTCACGGCAAGGTTGGTTCTCATCCCATTTACAGCCTCCGCCATCGTAAATTTCTGTGTCTGGGCAAATGCTGAACTGCCCACAACAAGCATCAATAAAGAAAATTTATGTAATTTCATTGTATAAAATTGAATCCATCAAAAATAAGAAATAAAAATCATCCGTTAAGAAACGTTAAAATAAAACATTCATAAAATACGATTAATGAATTGATAAAAATTATTTCTTACCTTAATACTAGAATTTTGTGAAGATTATTGGATAAATATGAAGACACAAAAATTGATCTACAAGAGCGTTTTTAGGGTACGGGAATTGTAATAATGAGAAAGATCCCAGCCCCGATAGTAACGGTTACCCCGCAACATGCATTGGATTTGAAAGGGTTTAGATGTTGGAGGGATTGGCGTGAGGAGTATGAGTGGATAGCGGGAAAAAGCTTCTAAAAAGGTTAAAGTTGGATGAAATTGAAAGCTTACATGCATTTCTTATCCTATATCAATGACTTGTATATGCTCTCTGTTCTAAATTTGCATCATTAATAATAACAAAAAATACAAAATACAATGGCAACAAAATGGAACCTAGACCCAACGCATAGTGAAATTACTTTCAAAGTAAAACACATGATGATTTCTAACGTAAAAGGAAGCTTCAGAACTTTCACTGCTGAAATTGAGGCTGAAGATGAATTTTTCGCAAATGCAAAAACTACTGCAACCATCCAGACTGATTCTGTATTCACTAATAATACAGACAGAGATAACCACTTAAAGTCTGCAGAGTTCTTCAATGCTGAAGCTCACCCAACGATTACTTTTGAATCTCAGAAATTAAATGATGAGGTTGTAGGAAACCTTACCATCAATGGAATTACAAAACCAGTGACATTGGATGTTGACTTCGGAGGAATAAATGTGGACCCATGGGGAAATACAAAAGCAGGTTTTTCTTTTGAAGGGAAAATCAGCAGAAAAGACTTTGGACTTAACTGGAATGCAGCTCTTGAAGCAGGAGGTGTAATGGTGAGTGATGATGTAAAAATTGCTGGCGAATTACAGTTTGTAAAGCAAGTATAATTTGTAACATAACTTTTTGAAAGGTTCAGGGATTTTTTACTAAAACCTTGAACCTTTTATTTTTTTATTAATTAAGCAATTTATGAATCTCAACGATCTGCAAAACATAAGCGAAGGCTTTAAAAATACTCAAAGAATGCCCGTTTTATTCCTTGGACATGGCTCTCCCATGAATGCCATTGAAGAAAACCAGTTTGTACAAGGATTTCGAAATGCGGCAAGTGAAATTACAAAACCGAATGCTATTCTTTGTATTTCTGCGCATTGGTATACGCAGGGAACTTTTGTAACGGCTATGGAAATGCCTAAAACGATTCATGATTTTTATGGTTTTCCTAAGGAGCTGTTTGATGTACAATACCCTGCTCCCGGAAATCCGGAATTAGCCAGGGAAACTGCTGAACTTTTGCTTCCTATAGATGTGGAAGAAGATCATAACTGGGGGCTTGATCATGGCGCATGGTCTGTCATCAAGCATATGTACCCTGATGCAGATATCCCGGTAATCCAGTTAAGTATTGATTATACAAAGCCGTCTCAGTATCACTATGATCTGGCAAAGAAGTTGAATAAACTTCGTGAAAAAGGTATTTTAATCATCGGAAGCGGAAATATTGTCCACAATCTACGTTTAATTGATTGGAAAAACATCAATACGGTGGGCGCCGGCTGGGACTGGGCAATAGAAGCCAGAGAAAAAACCAATAACTGGCTTTTGGATGGTAATTTTCAGAGTATTATTGACTATCAGAAGCAAGGAACATCATTGCAATATGCTATTCCTACACCTGATCATTATCTGCCATTGCTCTACACTTTAGGATTAAAGGATAAATCTGAGGAACTCACGTTATTCAACGATGAACTTATTGGTGGTTCTCTTAGCATGACAAGCGTAAGAATTGGCTAAGAAACTCAAAGAAATATTTTTCTGAAAAATAAAAAAGGAAATACCTCAGTGGAGATATTTCCTTTTCTTTTGTATTGGAATATGGTTATTGTACTGCTTTTAAAACATTAATATTTCCATACCCATAGCTTGAATTAACATTCGGATAGTAAGTAGCCGCCTGTCTCATTTTATTAAGGACCTGATCTCTTGTCCATGATGGATTTTTAGCCCAAACTAAGGCTGCAATTCCTGCTGTAGCTGCTGTAGCCACTGAAGAACCACCTACATAATCTGCCTGTCCGTTATAATAGCTTAAAACCGGAACCGTACTTCCTGATGCTCTCTCCATTTGGAATGTAAAATCAATTTGGCTTCCAGAGTGGCAAACATCACACTTCTGATTGGAGGTTCCCTCTTTCACTCCTGTTATTGCCTGTGTTTCTGACATTGATGCAGGGAAAATAACACCTACAAAATTGGTAAAGCTGGTAGAAGTTCCACCTGCACAGAAAATTAATTTTCCTCTCGCATAGGCATACTTCACTCCGTCTTCAATTTTACCTACAGAAAAAATATGTCCCATTGACATGGAAATGATCTTTACATTGGTATTATTACCCAGATCCGTAAATGCAGTTTTCACTCCATTCTGCTCGCTGGAAGTCTCTAGTACAACATTCTCAGCAGCACGGTAGGCAATTAAGTTAGCATTATAAGCTACTCCTACAGGCAATCCTACGTTATTTCTTGGTGCTGTCATTACAGAAGCCATTTTTGTTCCATGCCCGCACTGATCTGCTGAACCGTCAGAATTATAGGCCCCAACTTTACTGATTGTTCTTCCTGATGAAGCTCCGTTATTAAAGCTGCCCCCCAGTAAGGTTTGTTCAGGGGAAACTCCGGTATCAATAAGACCTATCGTTACTCCTGCTCCGGTACTGTAGCTCCACGCCTCAGGAATACTATGTTTTGTAAATGCCCATGGAATTTTTGCACTTGGAGTGGTAGAAGTGTAATCTACTGCACTTAGGGTTGCAGATGAGAAACCACACCCCGAAGAACCACTGCCAGAAGATCTTCCTGTTGTATTAAACTTGGCTTCATTTTCAAAATAGTGATAATCTGCCGGCTCCACATAACGGATGGTTTTCATTTGACGAAGAGCTGCTAAAGTTTCTTCCTTGTCAATAATGACATCCATCTGATTGAGATATTTATCCGAAGTAAGGAGGAATCTTGCAGTGTCCACTCCTTCATATTTTTTGATGACAGATAAAATTTCATTTTCCATTGCCTGATTGTCCGCAGATTTACTTCTATCAAAATCATCCTTGGATGAACCAAACCCTACTGATACCATTCTGTTTCCATGAAAAACAGCACTCCAAAGGAAATGATCAGATTCATTTTTCCAATTGAAAGTTCCATCAGTTTTAATGGCTTGGTTGATTCTTTCATTAATCTGTTTTTCTGTCAATGGACCTTTCTGAGTTACTTCAGTATTAGGATTTCCATTTTGAATTTCATCTCTGGTACAAGAGTTTAGGGCAAGAAATAATGCCAAGAAGAATACACTTTTTTTCATATGTTATAATTTTGGTTGGAGCCACAATATAACACTTTAACGGGAATTACAGCTTTAAAAAAAATGAATTTAGCATTATGTGAATATTAATTAGCTGTTAGAAATCAACCCTTTGTACTTTATATATTATTTGTAAAATGGAAAAGAAAATGGTGATAGCACCACTCCGACTAATCTTCAATTTACCACTCCTCCACTGAAAATAATGCTGCAGTTAACAGTACTACTAATTCTATTAACTTTTATATTGAATCTCGAACTTTTTAACTTAACACCTTTTCAAAACATACACTGCTATCAACACCTATATATTGACCATAATTAGGGATCTTATGAAATCCGCTTTTTTCATAAACTGAAATGGCATTATTAAGATCCTGAGATGTTTCCAATACTGCTTTTTTATAACCCAGTTCTTTTGCCCAGTTTTCCAGTTCCTTTACGATAGTGGTTCCTAGTCCTCTTTTCCTGAATTTCGGATTTGTAAACATCCTTTTAATCTCAACAGCATCCTCTGAAAACTCTTTGAAAGCCCCACAAGCAGCCGGAACTTCATCAATGTAAATTACAATACAGTTTTTAATTGTATCAATTTTATTAAACTGATCAAAGAATGCATGGTCATCTCCATTATGTTCTGCAAGGCTTGCATCAAGGTGCTTTACCAGGTTTTGAAAATCAGGATGATTAGAATCTGTTCTATGTAAGTTCATATTTTTAATTAAAGTTTAATATATAATAGTAAACAAAAAAGCTTCCTTTCGGAAGCTTTCATTTTATTTTTGATTAGTTTACAACAAACTTTCTTTCATTGATAAGCTCCGCAATGGCAAGCATATCCTGTCCGATCAATCTGTCGTCTTCAAGTTTAGCAACCTTAGAACGAAGAATAGTGTAGTTTTCTTCAATCAATTTAGAGCATTTTGCTGGTCTTCTGAATTCAAGTCCTTGTGCTGCAAACATCAATTCTACAGATAGAATATTGACAAGGTTTCCAAGAACCTGATTGAACTTTCTCCCGGAGATACTTCCCATGGAAACATGATCTTCTTGTCCTAAACTGGTTGGAATAGAATCTGCAGATGCCGGGAAGCACAATGTTTTGTTTTCAGTAACCAACGCTGCAGAAGTGTACTGAGGAATCATGAATCCTGAGTTTAACCCTGAGCTTTCCGTCAATAATCTTGGAAGACCATATTTCCCTTCCAATAATAAATAGCTTCTTCTGTCTGAAATATTTCCAAGTTCTGCTGCGGCCAATGTTGCATAGTCTAAAGGCAAAGCCATTAACTGTCCGTGGAAATTTCCTCCGGAAATAGATTCTTCAGCACTTAATACAATTGGGTTGTCTGTTACAGAGTTCAATTCTGTTTCTGCCATTCCTTTCAGATGTTCAAAAGAATTTCTACTTGCCCCGTGAACCTGTGGTACACATCTCATGGAATAAGGATCCTGAACTCTCTCACAATCTTCGTGAGCCTGCATATTTTCTGATCCTTTTAGGAACTTCAGCATTCTTGCTGCTACTTTCTTACTTCCCGCAAAAGGTCTGATCTCATGAAGTTCTTTTTTGAACGGACTTGCAGAACCTCTATATGCTTCAATACTCATTGCTGCAGTTACATCTGCAAGGTCTAATAAGTATTCAAATTTTTCAAGTCCTTTTATGGCATGAGCCAGAATAAACTGTGTTCCGTTGATGAGCCCTAGTCCTTCTTTTGGTCCTAAAACCAATGCCTCAAGATTATGTTTTTCCAATACTTCCATCGTATTGGAAACTTTATCACCTTCCCAAACCTGTCCTAAGCCTAACAAAGGAAGTACAAGGTGTGCCAGAGGTGCCAAATCTCCGGAAGCCCCTACAGACCCCTGCTCAGGAACAACTGGAATGATGTCTTTTTCAAGCATCAGAATCATTCTTTCAATAACTTCCAGGGAAACTCCTGAAAATCCTTTTGACAATGCATGAACCTTAGCAATCATCATAATCTTGGAAAGTTCCTTTTCAATTGGCTTTCCTACCCCTACTGCATGAGAAATAATAAGGTTATACTGTAACTGGGCTGTTTCATCAGCCGATATTTTAGTATCGCACAATGGCCCGAATCCTGTATTGATCCCATATACACATCTGTCGGATTCTACTATTTTCTGTACGTTTCTCTGAGATTTTAAAATTTGTTCTTTTGCCGCTTTATTAAGCTTAGCTTTATTTGGCTTTTTGCATATTTCCAGAACATCATGGAAAGTAAAGACATCTACTCCGTATATCATTTCTAAAAAATTTTCTTAAAATTACGCATTTAACCATAACTAGAGAAACTAAATTTCATCGTTCTATCTTTTTATGAAAAGAAGTAAATTAATTTACTATTTTTAGCCCCGAAATTAAAAACAATAATACATGAGACTGAAAACATTACTGCTTGCTTTATGCATTACAGCTACCACAACTTTCGCACAGAAAGTAAAATATTCCAAAGAAGACATCAAAAAAATGGAGATGTATCTCTTCAATGAAGGTTTTAATACTCCATCCCCTAAAAAAACATCAACCATTACTCTAAAAGATGGAACTTCCCACAAGGGTTTCTGTAACAGCATCGAAACAAAAAAGGGGCAAATTTATGAGGTAGCCATCAAAGACAGTATTACCAAGAAGACTACAAAATTTAGTGCGGATCAGATTAGTGAAATGTATGTTTACCCAAGTAATGGAGAAAAAATTATGAAGGTTTCAAAGTACATGGGGAACATCAGAAATTACAGTACCAAGAAACTAACGAAAAGTACTAATAACGACAGAATTTATTTTGTGAACCAAACAGTGTCTTTAAAGAATAAGAAAGATGAAAAGGAATTCCTAATGCAGGTCATCAACCCTGGTTTCGATGATATTATTTCTGTATACCATGATCCAAGAGCTAAAGAAACGACCGGATTTTCTGTAATGGGATCTCCACAGCTTGGCGGCGGAGTTATCAAGTCTTATTATGTGAAGAAAGGAGACAAAATTATGTGGCTTCACAAGGATGATTTTGAGGATAACTATGATTTTCTTTTTGGTGATAATTCAGAATTTGTAAAAAAGTATCCTAAAAATTCTGTTGAATGGGATTATTTCAGCTTTCTTGTAAGTGAATACACTGCAATGACAAACGGATAAAACTACTTAAATATATAAATTAAAGCCTGTAGATCTTACTACAGGTTTTCTGCTTTTTAATAGGGAAAGTTTCCTTAATTTTGTTATATGAATCCTTCTTTAGAATTACAGCTTAAAACTTTACCATCTGAACCCGGTGTTTATCGTTATTATGACAAAAACGAACAACTCTTGTATGTCGGAAAGGCGAAAAATTTAAAGAAGAGGGTTCTTTCCTACTTCAATAAAAATTTATCTGGGTACAGAATCAAAATAATGGTTGGTAAGATCCAACGTCTGGAAACCACCATTGTGAACAGCGAGTATGATGCTCTTTTACTGGAAAACAATCTGATCAAGGAACATCAGCCGTTTTATAACGTAATGTTGAAAGATGATAAAACCTATCCTTGGATTTGCATCAAAAATGAAGATTTTCCCAGAATTTTTCTTACCAGAAATAAAATTAAAGACGGTTCCGAATATTATGGACCTTATGCAAAGGTACGTCCTGCAAAGATCTTACTGGATACCATTAAACATATTTATAAACTCAGAACCTGCAACCTGAATCTTGCTGCCAACAAAATTTCCGAGGGAAAATATAAGGTTTGTCTGGAATATCATATCAAAAACTGCGAAGGCCCCTGCGAGGATCTTGAAAGCAAGGAGGACTATGATGAGAAAATAGATGCCATCCGTGGGATCATTAAAGGAGACTTCCGAAAGGCTAAGGAGTATCTTGTCAATCAAATGATGAAACAGGCTTCTGACCTTAAGTTTGAAGAAGCCCAGATCATTAAGGAAAGGTTGGATATTCTGGAAGATTATCAGGCCAAAAATACCGTTGTAAATCCCAATATTGATGATGTAGATGTATTTGGAATGACCAGCGATGAAACTGCTGCCTACATCAACTTCTTTAAGATAAGAAATGGAAATATTATTCAGAGCTTTACCACAGAGATCAAAAAAATTCTGGAAGAAACAGATGAAGATATAATGGAAGAAGCCCTGATTGAAATTCGGCAGAAATTTTCCTCCGATTCAAAGGAAGTTCTTCTCCCTTTCCACCTCTCCGTAGAAATTCCGAATGTGAAGCTTATTGTTCCTAAGGTTGGAGACAAAAAGAGAATTGTGGAACTTTCAGAAAAGAACGCAAAGGAATATCGTCTGGAAAAACTAAAGCAGGTTCAGATCATTGATCCGGAAAGACATACCAACCGAATCATGGCTGAAATGCAGAAGCTTCTCAGAATGCCCGTGGAACCAAGACATATTGAGGGTTTTGATAACTCAAATATTCAAGGAACGAACCCTGTTTCTGCCTGTGTAGTTTTTAAAGATGGTAAACCAAGTAAGGCAGATTATAGAATTTTCCATCCTAAAACGGTGGAGGGTCCCAATGACTTTGCCACCATGGAAGAAGTGATCTACCGTCGTTACAAAAGAATGCTGGATGAGGGCGAAAATCTACCACAGCTCATTCTTATTGATGGAGGAAAAGGACAGCTATCATCGGCTGTAAAGAGCTTAAGGTTGCTTGGTCTTTATGGGAAAATCACTATTGTAGGTATTGCCAAAAGACTAGAAGAAATCTTCTTCCCGGAAGATCCTATCCCATTGTATCTTGATAAAAAATCTGAAACCTTAAAGATTCTGCAAAGAGTGCGGGATGAGGCTCACCGTTTTGGAGTAAAGCATCACAGAACCAGAAGAAAAAATTCTACCATAAAATCTGAATTGGAAGAAATTCCAGGTGTAGGAGAAAAGACCATTGAGTTATTACTATCCAAGCTAAAGTCCGTTAAACGAATTAAAGAGTCTAATTTGGAAACTTTGGAGGAGATTTTAGGAAAAAGTAAAGCTAAGGTGATCTGGGAGTTCTTCAATGCAAATAGCTAATCAGCTACATTACGCTAATGAATTATTCACAAATAATTGAACTTTTAGTATTGATTTTTCACTCAACCTCTATTTCCCCAACAAGAGATACAAACCCTTAAAAATCCTTAAAAAAACAAATAAAAAACAACAAAATGTAAATAATTTTAAAATTTACATTAAATAATAGTATTATTTATATTTTTTTCGTAAATTAGTATTATTAATCAAGAACAATAATACCGTGAAAATAATTCTCATTTTATAAATTTACCATTTATAACACCCATTGGTAATATCCTTTATTCTAAATGCAAGTTTTCTCATTACTGATGGCTTCCATAATTACATGACAACAGTTGAAGTAAACTGTACATGTCTTAAAAAAGAGAAAAAACACATCAACATATTCAAAAAGAATAAGCTCTTTTTCAAGAGCTTATTTTATTTTAATTGAGTAAAATATTATATCTATTTCCCTGCAAATACTTCCTTAGAATATCTACCATCAGCCTGCGGAATATCAATCACAATATTTCCGTTTTCAAAATACCCAATAGTAGTGTTCCCGTCAGCCATTTTTACAATAAATACATCTTTTTTGGATGTTGTCTTAAAAACAGCAAATGGTACAGAACTTCCTGATTTCGCTAAAATAAACTGATTGGCATCAATTTGTATTTTCTGCAAATCTGATTTACCATTAGAATAGTTACTTGTAGTAGTTGAAACCGAAGAAGAAGCTGTTGTTGTTTCAGAAGAAGAGGTCTGAACAGTATGGGTTACATTTGAAGATTGTGCCTGAGCCGGAAGCATAGCTTTTGGACTAGAAACACCTACTTTTACCAATGCTTGCTTTAATGCATCAGGAAAGCCTTCTTCAAATTCTTTTATGTCAGAACGTCCTTTAGATTCAAGAATAACTTTATTATTACAATCCTTAAATTGCAATATTACTTTGTTTGTAAATAAACTTTTATCATTTAAAACATCAGCATTCACCACATTACAAGAGTTATCTTTAGCTTCTGATGGCCATTGGTCTACACTTGCAGGCAAAACCACATAACTTTTGTTTTTTAAAGCTTTTGATAAATAAGCTTCCAAACCATAGCTATTGTTTTTGAATGTCTGGAATTTTACCGGAACAGATATGTATTTATAGTCTGAAACATTCTGTCCAAAAATAGCCGTTGAGCATACCGCCAACAACAATATCGATATTTTTTTCATTTTTGTCATTTTAATCATTTCTGAATGCTCCCATATCCAGTTTAAGTGAGAAGAAATTAGAATAGAAATTAGAACCACCTATTCCTGAATTGGTAATAGCATAATCCAATGTAAGTCCTCTATATCTGATCCCAATACCTGCACTAGGCTGGAATGAAACTTTCCTCTTTAAATCCTCTATATCTGTAATAGATTGAAATCTGTTGATACCCAATCTCACAAAGATCATTTTCTGATACCCAAGTTCTGCTCCCGCATAAGGACTTATACTTGCAAAATCTGTAGAAATTAATGAGGCTGTTTTTGCAAAATCAACATTAATTCCCGCTTCCGGTAATACATAGACGCTGCTGTTAATTTCAAACAGTTTACTTGCCCCTACATTAAGTTTAGGCATAGTAAGTTCCATTTTATCCTTTGGTGCCGGGTTAAATTCTTCCCCATTCACAACCGTTGATAATTCCTTTTGATTAATACTCCAAAAGTTAACTGTAGTTGTAATATCCCTTACCATTCCACCGAATTTCCATCCATTCTCTCCTTTATAGATAGCTCCTACATCAAATCCAAAGCCATATCCGTTGGCAAATTTCCCTACATTTCTGTAAACAATTTTTGCATTCACCCCTACATCCAGGTTTGGATTTCCTCCAGGTCGGAATGCATAAGAAAGTATGGCAGCATAATCAGATTGAGAGAATTTTGTGATCTTATCATAATCAATATTCCCTTCAGAATCAATCATCTGGGTAGTGTTCAAAATATTATCTACTCCAAGTCTCACTACAGAAACCCCAAATACCCCCTCTTCCAATACCTTAGCATAGGCCAGATAATCATATTTAGCAATAGATTCAAAGTATTCTGCGTGCATTGCAGCTCCTTGCCAGTCTTTTTCAATAGACATTAAACCTGCCGGGTTCCACATCGGTGAGTATACATCATCCTGATTGGAAATAACAGCTCCACCCATTGCCAGTCCTCGTGCACCGGCTCCGATATTTAAGAATTCATTGGAATATTTCCTGATAATCTGGGATTGAGACAGCCCAAAGAGCAGTGAAAATGCAAGTAAAAAATATTTTTTCATCATAAAAATTGATGCTAGTTAAAGTTTTTTTGTTTTTCTGGCTTTCATTAATCCATTTACAATGATTGCCAGGATCATAACAGCTGAAGCAATATAAAATATAGGGCTCATATGTTCTGATTCCCCAAAGATAAAAAAAGCTAGTATAATTCCGTAAACAGGTTCCAAATTAACTGTTAAAATTAGAGTAAAGGGCGATATATACTTCATTAACTTCACTGATTCCAGCATCGGAAAAGCAGTAAAAACACTGGCCAACAAGCATATTAACGCCAAATCTCTATAGTTTATTTCATTCATCTGAAAAATTTGACCTGAGAACAGATAAAATAACATTAAAATGAACCAACCACAGAAAATTTCATAAAAAATAATGTTCCCGGAACTTGTCTTACCGAACATTTTACCATTGAAAACAGAAAAAATAGTTCCAAAGACCGCGCAGAGAATTCCATATATAATCCCCTCCTTAAAATGAAATTCTGTTTTAAAGATCAATAAGATACAGGCAACAATCACTGTTCCCATTACTACTTCCGATACATCGATCTTTCTTTTAAAAATAATAGGTTCTAATATCGATGCAAAAAGAGTAGATAAAGACAGACAGCTTAATGCAATAGAAACATTTGAAACCTTAATGGAATAAAAGAAACAATACCAATGGAGCGCCATTGCAAGACCTATAGCCGCAAGCTGAAAGAATATTTTTTTAGAAACCTTTATACTTTCCTTTTTATACACCCTAATAAATACAAAAAGAAAGATAGCAGCAAAGAGCATTCTGTAAAATACCAGAATCTGAGCATTGGCATGAATCAGTTTTCCTAAAATTGCAGTGAATCCCCATAAAAATACTATTAAGTGCAATCTGAAAAGTGCTAATTTTTGCATGTCCTATCTTCTTTTAAATTTTAACATGCAAATTTACACATAGACTTTTATAAATCTTACAAAAAATATAAATTTACATTAATAAAAAAGTGATAAATAAAGTTTTTTATTTGTTTTTCTTTCTAATGGATGAGCTATTCTATTAATTTTCTGAAAAAAGAGTTCAATAGAGAAAAAAACATTACCTTTTCTTTTAAGAATATGATATTAAATCCAAATATAAAAATCAAAACTGAACGTCTCACCCTACAGCCTGTTGAAGAATCATATATAGATGATATTTTAAAATATTTCACAAGTGATGTCACTAGATATATGCCGTTTAATCCAGAAGGTAATAGACAGGATATTGTCACCTTCGTTGAAAAATCAAAAAGAACCTTATTGCAAAATACTGATCTGGTAATGGTTGCTCTGGATGCAAATGGTGATTTTATTGGATGCTGTGGGATTCATAATATAACAGCAGAATCTATTGAGCTGGGATTATGGTTAAAAAAGAACTCTCAAGGGAATGGATTAGGAACTGAAATCATAAAGGCTCTCATTGAATTTCTGGAAAATAATTTTACTTTTAAATATATTCTATATCCTGTAGATGAAGAAAATATAGCCAGCAAAAAAATTCCGGAAAAACTCGGATTTAATCCAGTTAAAAAATATACAAAGTACAAAAACCCTCATACCGATCTTACTATTTTAGAATATAGAAAATATTACTAGAAGCACTCGACAATAACAAAAAAACCCTGAAAATTGGTTAAACTTTCAGGGCCTTCAAATAATAAACTATTAAAAAAATAAACTAGGAACAGAGTATTTTGCAGAGAATATCTCCGCTCTTACTCTTATGTAAAGTTAGAAAAAATATAAATTATTTGAAAATATTTTTTTGTTAAAAATTTCACAATTTACTAATAACCAAACTATTAAACACTTGTTTTACTTCCAATTCATATTCCTCATAAAAATAGTATCTTTAAGCGTAAAAAATTGAAAATTCTATGGACATCGAATTCAACAAACGAGAAGATCAGAACAGATTAAAATTATCAGAGATAAATCGCTTGCTTGCCGAGATCAAAAAAGGAGGCGGTGAAAAGAGGCTACAAAAGCTTCGTGATGAGGGAAAAATGACTGCAAGAGAAAGAATAGACTATCTTCTTGATAAAGGTTCAGATTCCATAGAAATTGGAGCATTTGCAGGCTATGAAATGTATGAAGAGCATGGAGGGTGCCCTAGTGGAGGTGTTGTCATTGTTATTGGATATGTTTCCGGAAGACAGTGTATTGTTGTAGCCAATGATGCCTCTGTAAAAGCTGGCGCCTGGTTTCCAATTACAGGAAAGAAAAACCTGAGAGCACAAGAAATTGCTATGGAAAATAAGCTTCCAATCATTTATTTGGTAGACTCTGCAGGAGTTTATCTTCCAATGCAGGATGAAATTTTCCCGGATAAAGAACACTTTGGAAGAATCTTCAGGAATAATGCCAAGATGAGTTCCATGGGAATTATTCAAATCTCTGCCGTAATGGGTAGCTGTGTGGCTGGAGGAGCTTATCTTCCTATTATGAGTGATGAAGCCATGATTGTGGATAAAACAGGCTCTATTTTCCTTGCCGGAAGTTACCTTGTAAAGGCAGCCATTGGAGAAAGCATCGATAATGAAACTCTTGGAGGAGCTACTACACACTGCTCTATCTCAGGAGTTACCGATTACAAGGCTAAAGACGATAAAGATGCTCTTAATAGAATCAAAAATATCATGAAATCTATCGGAAGCACTGAAAAAGCAGGTTTTGATAGAATAGAAAGTTTCCCACCAAAAGAAAGTCCAGACAATATTTTCGGGATTATGCCGGTTTCAAGAGCTGAGCAATATGATACCTATGAAATTATTAAATGTATTGTAGATAACTCTGAATACGAAGAATACAAGCCAGACTATGGTAAGAGTATTATTTGTGCTACAGCAAGAGTAGATGGCTGGTCTGTAGGGATTGTAGCCAATCAGAGAAAACTGGTTAAAAGTGGTAAGGGAGAAATGCAGTTTGGAGGGGTAATCTATTCCGATTCTGCAGATAAGGCAACCCGATTCATTGCCAACTGTAATCAAAGAAAAATCCCTTTAATTTTCCTACAGGATGTTACCGGATTCATGGTAGGGTCAAAGTCAGAACACGGTGGAATCATCAAGGATGGTGCTAAAATGGTAAATGCCGTTTCCAACTCTGTTGTTCCTAAATTCACCATTATTACAGGAAACTCTTACGGTGCCGGAAACTATGCTATGTGTGGAAAAGCCTATGATCCTAGACTTATTGTTGCATGGCCTTGGGCGGACCTGGCAGTAATGGGAGGAGCTCAGGCCGCAAAAGTATTGGCACAAATTCAGGAATCAACACTGAAAAAACAAGGTAAAGAAATTTCAGAAGAAGAACACAATGAAATTCTGAACAGTATTACAAAGAAATACCAAAAACAAACTGAATCTACCTATGCAGCAGCTAGATTATGGACTGATGCCATCATAAACCCTGCAGATACTAGAAAATGGATTTCTATGGGAATAGAAGCTGCTAACCACTCTCCTATTACAGAGAAATTCAATTTAGGAGTAATTCAAGTCTGATTAATCAATTTATAAATAAAAAGACGGCTATCTCAGTTTTGAGATAGCCGTCTTTGTTATTATATGAAAACTTCCACTTTTTAAGTTCGTAAATAAAATTGACAACAAGTAGGTAAAGTATGATCAGAAGCTTTATCCCGCTATCCACTTATACTCCACGCTCCACAGCCTTTCCATTCCCTGTCCCTATCTGCCGTCCTGCTGTGGGGTAACCGTTTCTATCGGGGCTAGTGATAGGCAATGAATAAATGGTATAATGAGTAATGATTGGGATCCCAATCATATCATCCAATAGAAGTGGGCGCTAGTTCGTTTGTCCATTTTTATGGTATGGCACAAAAAAAAGTCTCATACACTACTGTATGAGACTTTTAAAAATAAAATAAAAACTGGCGGCGGCCTACTCTCCCGCGTTAGCAGTACCATCGGCGCTGGTGGGCTTAACTTCTGTGTTCGGAATGGGAACAGGTGAGCCCCACCGCTAAAACCACCCTAAAGGCTGTATATAAGGTTGCAGGTTAGAGGCAAAGGGATGCAGGCTTATCCTGCTTCCTAATAGCCAACATCTGCTACCTGGTTTATATTCGATAAAAACCTTCACAAAGAGGTAACCTTGCTGCACTTCCGTGCGCCATATTAGGCTATAAATCTACGGGTAATTAGTACTACTCGGCTATGACATTACTGTCTTTACACCTGTAGCCTATCAACGTCGTCATCTCCAACGACCCTTAAAAGATGTCTCATCTTGAGGCGAGTTTCGCACTTATATGCCTTCAGTGCTTATCTCTTCCAAACGTAGCTACTCAGCGGTGCACCTGGCGGTACAACTGATACACCAGAGGTTTGTTCAATTCGGTCCTCTCGTACTAGAATCAAGCCCTCTCAAACATCTAACGCCCGCAATAGATAGAGACCGAACTGTCTCACGACGTTCTGAACCCAGCTCGCGTGCCACTTTAATGGGCGAACAGCCCAACCCTTGGGACCTTCTCCAGCCCCAGGATGTGACGAGCCGACATCGAGGTGCCGAACCTCCCCGTCGATGTGAGCTCTTGGGGGAGACTAGCCTGTTATCCCCGGAGTACCTTTTATCCTATGAGCGATGGCCCTTCCATACGGAACCACCGGATCACTATGTCCTGCTTTCGCACCTGATCGACTTGTAGGTCTCACAGTCAAGCACCCTTATGCCATTACACTCTACGCACGGTTACCAAGCGTGCTGAGGGTACCTTTGAAAGCCTCCGTTACTCTTTTGGAGGCGACCACCCCAGTCAAACTACCCACCACGCAATGTCCTTCTAAAAGAAGTTAGGCTCCAAGTAAGTAAAGGGTGGTATTTCAACGTCGGCTCCACAGACACTAGCGTGCCCGCTTCAAAGCCTCCCACCTATCCTACACATTACTTACTCAAAGTCAATACGAAGTTATAGTAAAGGTTCACAGGGTCTTTTCGTCCCATTGCGGGTACTCGGCATCTTCACCGAGACTACAATTTCACAGAGCTCATGGTTGAGACAGTGCCCAGATCGTTACACCATTCGTGCAGGTCGGAACTTACCCGACAAGGAATTTCGCTACCTTAGGACCGTTATAGTTACGGCCGCCGTTTACTGGGGCTTCAGTCAATGCCTTCGGTTTAACCCTAAGCACCTTCCTTAACCTTCCAGCACCGGGCAGGTGTCAGACCCTATACTGCATCTTTCGATTTTGCAGAGTCCTGTGTTTTTGATAAACAGTCGCCTGGGCCTCTTTACTGCGGCCACCATTGCTGATGGCGTCTCTTCTCCCGAAGTTACGAGACTATTTTGCCTAGTTCCTTAACCATGATTCACTCTAGCACCTTAGGATTCTCTCCTCGACTACCTGTGTCGGTTTTGGTACGGGTTGCTTCACTTCGGCTTTTCTTGGAAGCACTTTCCCTGCAGCAGCTTCGCCCGAAGGCTAGGCCTTGACTATTCCGTCAGTCTCCAGCAGGTACGGCACTCCGTCCCCTTTTTAGTGTGAGCAAGTATGGGAATATTAACCCATTGTCCATCCACTACCCCTTTCGGGTTCGCGTTAGGTCCCGACTAACCCTCAGCTGATTAGCATGGCTGAGGAAACCTTAGTCTTTCGGTGAGCGGGTTTCTCGCCCGCTTTATCGTTACTTATGCCTACATTTTCTTTTCTATCCGCTCCACAATACCTCACAGTACTGCTTCGGCGCAAATAGAATGCTCTCCTACCAGATGTACTATAAAGTACAAATCCATAGCTTCGGTAATATGTTTATGCCCGATTATTATCCATGCCGGACCGCTCGACTAGTGAGCTGTTACGCACTCTTTAAATGAATGGCTGCTTCCAAGCCAACATCCTAGCTGTCAATGCAGTCCAACCGCGTTGCTTCAACTTAACATATATTTGGGGACCTTAGCTGTTGGTCTGGGTTCTTTCCCTCTCGGACATGGACCTTAGCACCCATGCCCTCACTGCCGTAGAACATTTATTAGCATTCGGAGTTTGTCAGGAATTGGTAGGTGGTGAAACCCCCGCATCCAATCAGTAGCTCTACCTCTAATAAACTTATATACGACGCTGCACCTAAATGCATTTCGGAGAGTACGAGCTATCTCCCAGTTTGATTGGCCTTTCACCCCTACCCACAGGTCATCCGAAGACTTTTCAACGTCAACCGGTTCGGTCCTCCACTCTGTGTTACCAGAGCTTCAACCTGCCCATGGGTAGATCACAAGGTTTCGCGTCTAATCCTACTAACTAAGCGCCCTATTCAGACTCGCTTTCGCTCCGGCTCCGGTACTTAATACCTTAACCTCGCTAGTAAAATTAACTCGTAGGCTCATTATGCAAAAGGCACGCCGTCACACCATATAGGTGCTCCGACCGCTTGTAGGCGTACGGTTTCAGGTTCTATTTCACCCTTCTATTCGAAGTGCTTTTCACCTTTCCTTCACAGTACTTGTTCACTATCGGTCTTTCAGGAGTATTTAGCCTTGGAGGATGGTCCCCCCATATTCAGACAGGATTTCACGTGTCCCGCCCTACTCATTTATCACTTAAATATGCCTTTCATATACGGGGCTATCACCCTCTACGGCCGTTCTTTCCAGAACGTTCTATTAAACATAAATTAGCTTTTGGGCTAATCCGCTTTCGCTCGCCACTACTTACGGAATCTCTTCGATTTCTTTTCCTCCGGGTACTTAGATGTTTCAGTTCTCCGGGTTTGCTCTCCAATAAATTGGAGTGACTGGTCTTCAACCAGACGGGTTGCCCCATTCGGACATCTGCGGATCAATTCGTGTGTGCCAATCCCCGCAGCTTTTCGCAGCTTACCACGTCCTTCTTCGCCTCTGAAAGCCTAGGCATCCGCCATACGCCCTTAACGATTTCTTTCCTAATAATTATATTAGTTCAGTATTTTTTGATAAATTCTCATTTATCGATATTTTTATAAACTCGGCACTCGAAAGTGCTCGGTTATCTCTTTGTGATGTCTTTACCGTTAATGTCAATGATCTTAATGTCTTCTTGTCCGTCTGATGAACAGATATTGTTTTTGGCTCTATCCGTAACTTTTAAATCAAACTTCCAAAACTGTGGAGAATAAGGGAGTCGAACCCTTGACCTCCTGCGTGCAAGGCAGGCGCTCTAGCCAGCTGAGCTAATTCCCCCTCTAGTAGACTTCAGATGTCAGATTACAGACTTTAGACCTAAATGTCTGACGTCTCATATCTGATGTCTTCCCGTCTTATAATTAGTAGTCTCGGGCAGGCTCGAACTGCCGACCTCTACATTATCAGTGTAGCGCTCTAACCAGCTGAGCTACGAGACTTTGTTATGGTAGTGAGTGATGTGTAAAAGGAAATTCCCAATTCATACATTCACTTCCCAATCTCTTTCCCTAATACTAATTTCTAGTGGGTTTTGTATTTTATATATATATCAACCAAATAAAAAACTAAAGCTTCTCTTTAAGCAAGTGCGTGTATCTTGCGATACTAATTTTGTTTATCGTCCAAAGACGCTCTAAAATGAGATGTTCCAGCCGCACCTTCCGGTACGGCTACCTTGTTACGACTTAGCCCTAGTTACCTGTTTTACCCTAGGCAGCTCCTGTTACGGTCACCGACTTCAGGTACCCCAGACTTCCATGGCTTGACGGGCGGTGTGTACAAGGCCCGGGAACGTATTCACCGCGCCATGGCTGATGCGCGATTACTAGCGATTCCAGCTTCATAGAGTCGAGTTGCAGACTCCAATCCGAACTGAGACCAGCTTTCGAGATTTGCATCACGTCACCGTGTAGCTGCCCTCTGTACTGGCCATTGTATTACGTGTGTGGCCCAAGGCGTAAGGGCCGTGATGATTTGACGTCATCCCCACCTTCCTCTCTACTTGCGTAGGCAGTCTCACTAGAGTCCCCAACTTAATGATGGCAACTAGTGACAGGGGTTGCGCTCGTTGCAGGACTTAACCTAACACCTCACGGCACGAGCTGACGACAACCATGCAGCACCTTGAAAAATGTCCGAAGAAAAGCCTATTTCTAAGCCTGTCATTTCCCATTTAAGCCTTGGTAAGGTTCCTCGCGTATCATCGAATTAAACCACATAATCCACCGCTTGTGCGGGCCCCCGTCAATTCCTTTGAGTTTCATTCTTGCGAACGTACTCCCCAGGTGGCTAACTTATCACTTTCGCTTAGTCTCTGAATCCGAAAACCCAAAAACGAGTTAGCATCGTTTACGGCGTGGACTACCAGGGTATCTAATCCTGTTCGCTCCCCACGCTTTCGTCCATCAGCGTCAGTTGTTGCTTAGTAACCTGCCTTCGCAATTGGTGTTCTAAGTAATATCTATGCATTTCACCGCTACACTACTTATTCCAGCTACTTCAACAACACTCAAGACCTGCAGTATCAATGGCAGTTTCACAGTTAAGCTGTGAGATTTCACCACTGACTTACAGATCCGCCTACGGACCCTTTAAACCCAATAAATCCGGATAACGCTTGCACCCTCCGTATTACCGCGGCTGCTGGCACGGAGTTAGCCGGTGCTTATTCGTATAGTACCTTCAGCTTCCCTCACGAGGAAAGGTTTATCCCTATACAAAAGAAGTTTACAACCCATAGGGCCGTCGTCCTTCACGCGGGATGGCTGGATCAGGCTCTCACCCATTGTCCAATATTCCTCACTGCTGCCTCCCGTAGGAGTCTGGTCCGTGTCTCAGTACCAGTGTGGGGGATCACCCTCTCAGGCCCCCTAAGGATCGTTGACTTGGTGAGCCGTTACCTCACCAACTATCTAATCCTGCGCGTGCCCATCTCTATCCACCGGAGTTTTCAATAAAAAACGATGCCGTTTCTTATATTATGGGGTATTAATCTTCCTTTCGAAAGGCTATCCCCCAGATAAAGGCAGGTTGCACACGTGTTCCGCACCCGTGCGCCGCTCTCAAGATCCCGAAGAATCTCTACCGCTCGGCTTGCATGTGTTAGGCCTCCCGCTAGCGTTCATCCTGAGCCAGGATCAAACTCTCCATTGTATGTTTGTCTGACTCACTCAAAGTTTTGACGCTTTAGTTTTTCCTTACTTGGTTGTTATATTGTATGTCAATGATCTTTATATCTTCCGCTTTTTAATGAAGCACTCTTCTCTGTCAGTGGCGCTCCATATTTGCGAGTGCAAAAGTAAAACTTTATTTTGTAATGACCAAATGTTTCTGAAATAAATTTAAAGTTTTTTAAGTAACCCTAAACCCTATCCTAAACCTTAGTCATCCCTACTCCTGCGCTCCCGTTTTATTGGGACTGCAAAGATACAAACTCTTTTTTATCTCGCAAGTTTTATTGACTAAAACTTGAAAGTTTTTTTTTCGCCTGTCTCTCTCGTAGTGTATAATGTTTATGCCCATCAAAGGGCTCTCTGCGCTACTGAATGTACTCTCGTTTTCAGTGGGGCAAAGATAGAAACTTATACCATACCCCGCAAGATTATTTAACATAAAGTTAAACCATGCGACTTAATTGTGGAAAATTACTATATCTAATCAAATGATAAAGAGCTATTTATAATATATCATATAGTTATCCACAATAATGGGGAGTAAATATTTACAATAATGAAGGAAGCTAGATGGTAGCCCATGGTCGTCTTCCATAGCTTCAATATTTAACTATACGTGCTATTGCGGGGTTGGGGAAAGCATAAGATGTACGGCAGGAATCAAGTGGATTTATGAATAAAATGATTGCAATCATTTTTCATAGGGACTTCTACATGAGAAGTGATGATAATAAATAATTAAGGTGTGAATATTTTATGGTAAGGAAAAAACTGACTTTCTGTAAAGGGTGGAGTAAAGACATTAACAGAAGCCGGATCCATATAATGAATAAAATAGATTGGCAATCACAATGGATAATATCATCCCTCAGATTCTGGTAGCCATTGATAAGAAATAGCCAGGATATTTAATAATACCTACGAGGTATCCTATGAAATAGTGGGGCTATCATATTAATAATAAAAGAAACAAGGGTTGGGATCTGGGAAATATAAATATTGAACCGTAGGCAAGTTTGGCGCACTCGGTGCCTGATGGTAAAGTAATCAAGGTAAAGGTATCACCAAATCTATGGTTTATACCGGTAAAATGGATTATGCCAAAAATCAGCAGGTGGATAAATAAAGTTTGCCCGTCTATGACTTAGCTCCGGAAGCAATTTGTAGTTTAAATACTGCTTTCTACAAGAGGCCTGGTATTATTTCCTATTGAGAGTCCTTAGGGATTACAGCAATGGGAAGCCATTCATCATAAGTAATGGATAATGAGTAATGGTTGGAGGCTTCTCAATAGTCAATGGAAGGGGGCTAGCCCCAAGCATATGATTCAGCATTAGTGCATAGTTACAGTATTGCAGATCAAATGAACGTTTACATGTTGCTTATGCCTGTGCTTAGTGGATTGGCTTGGGTTCCCTTTGTGTGTGTGTATGGATAAGGTATGGGTATGGGCTCTAGTTCGTTTGTCCATTTTTATGGTATGGCACAAAAAAAAGTCTCATACACTACTGTATGAGACTTTTAAAAATAAAATAAAAACTGGCGGCGGCCTACTCTCCCGCGTTAGCAGTACCATCGGCGCTGGTGGGCTTAACTTCTGTGTTCGGAATGGGAACAGGTGAGCCCCACCGCTAAAACCACCCTAAAGGCTGTATATAAGGTTGCAGGTTAGAGGCAAAGGGATGCAGGCTTATCCTGCTTCCTAATAGCCAACATCTGCTACCTGGTTTATATTCGATAAAAACCTTCACAAAGAGGTAACCTTGCTGCACTTCCGTGCGCCATATTAGGCTATAAATCTACGGGTAATTAGTACTACTCGGCTATGACATTACTGTCTTTACACCTGTAGCCTATCAACGTCGTCATCTCCAACGACCCTTAAAAGATGTCTCATCTTGAGGCGAGTTTCGCACTTATATGCCTTCAGTGCTTATCTCTTCCAAACGTAGCTACTCAGCGGTGCACCTGGCGGTACAACTGATACACCAGAGGTTTGTTCAATTCGGTCCTCTCGTACTAGAATCAAGCCCTCTCAAACATCTAACGCCCGCAATAGATAGAGACCGAACTGTCTCACGACGTTCTGAACCCAGCTCGCGTGCCACTTTAATGGGCGAACAGCCCAACCCTTGGGACCTTCTCCAGCCCCAGGATGTGACGAGCCGACATCGAGGTGCCGAACCTCCCCGTCGATGTGAGCTCTTGGGGAGACTAGCCTGTTATCCCCGGAGTACCTTTTATCCTATGAGCGATGGCCCTTCCATACGGAACCACCGGATCACTATGTCCTGCTTTCGCACCTGATCGACTTGTAGGTCTCACAGTCAAGCACCCTTATGCCATTACACTCTACGCACGGTTACCAAGCGTGCTGAGGGTACCTTTGAAAGCCTCCGTTACTCTTTTGGAGGCGACCACCCCAGTCAAACTACCCACCACGCAATGTCCTTCTAAAAGAAGTTAGGCTCCAAGTAAGTAAAGGGTGGTATTTCAACGTCGGCTCCACAGACACTAGCGTGCCCGCTTCAAAGCCTCCCACCTATCCTACACATTACTTACTCAAAGTCAATACGAAGTTATAGTAAAGGTTCACAGGGTCTTTTCGTCCCATTGCGGGTACTCGGCATCTTCACCGAGACTACAATTTCACAGAGCTCATGGTTGAGACAGTGCCCAGATCGTTACACCATTCGTGCAGGTCGGAACTTACCCGACAAGGAATTTCGCTACCTTAGGACCGTTATAGTTACGGCCGCCGTTTACTGGGGCTTCAGTCAATGCCTTCGGTTTAACCCTAAGCACCTTCCTTAACCTTCCAGCACCGGGCAGGTGTCAGACCCTATACTGCATCTTTCGATTTTGCAGAGTCCTGTGTTTTTGATAAACAGTCGCCTGGGCCTCTTTACTGCGGCCACCATTGCTGATGGCGTCTCTTCTCCCGAAGTTACGAGACTATTTTGCCTAGTTCCTTAACCATGATTCACTCTAGCACCTTAGGATTCTCTCCTCGACTACCTGTGTCGGTTTTGGTACGGGTTGCTTCACTTCGGCTTTTCTTGGAAGCACTTTCCCTGCAGCAGCTTCGCCCGAAGGCTAGGCCTTGACTATTCCGTCAGTCTCCAGCAGGTACGGCACTCCGTCCCCTTTTTAGTGTGAGCAAGTATGGGAATATTAACCCATTGTCCATCCACTACCCCTTTCGGGTTCGCGTTAGGTCCCGACTAACCCTCAGCTGATTAGCATGGCTGAGGAAACCTTAGTCTTTCGGTGAGCGGGTTTCTCGCCCGCTTTATCGTTACTTATGCCTACATTTTCTTTTCTATCCGCTCCACAATACCTCACAGTACTGCTTCGGCGCAAATAGAATGCTCTCCTACCAGATGTACTATAAAGTACAAATCCATAGCTTCGGTAATATGTTTATGCCCGATTATTATCCATGCCGGACCGCTCGACTAGTGAGCTGTTACGCACTCTTTAAATGAATGGCTGCTTCCAAGCCAACATCCTAGCTGTCAATGCAGTCCAACCGCGTTGCTTCAACTTAACATATATTTGGGGACCTTAGCTGTTGGTCTGGGTTCTTTCCCTCTCGGACATGGACCTTAGCACCCATGCCCTCACTGCCGTAGAACATTTATTAGCATTCGGAGTTTGTCAGGAATTGGTAGGTGGTGAAACCCCCGCATCCAATCAGTAGCTCTACCTCTAATAAACTTATATACGACGCTGCACCTAAATGCATTTCGGAGAGTACGAGCTATCTCCCAGTTTGATTGGCCTTTCACCCCTACCCACAGGTCATCCGAAGACTTTTCAACGTCAACCGGTTCGGTCCTCCACTCTGTGTTACCAGAGCTTCAACCTGCCCATGGGTAGATCACAAGGTTTCGCGTCTAATCCTACTAACTAAGCGCCCTATTCAGACTCGCTTTCGCTCCGGCTCCGGTACTTAATACCTTAACCTCGCTAGTAAAATTAACTCGTAGGCTCATTATGCAAAAGGCACGCCGTCACACCATATAGGTGCTCCGACCGCTTGTAGGCGTACGGTTTCAGGTTCTATTTCACCCTTCTATTCGAAGTGCTTTTCACCTTTCCTTCACAGTACTTGTTCACTATCGGTCTTTCAGGAGTATTTAGCCTTGGAGGATGGTCCCCCCATATTCAGACAGGATTTCACGTGTCCCGCCCTACTCATTTATCACTTAAATATGCCTTTCATATACGGGGCTATCACCCTCTACGGCCGTTCTTTCCAGAACGTTCTATTAAACATAAATTAGCTTTTGGGCTAATCCGCTTTCGCTCGCCACTACTTACGGAATCTCTTCGATTTCTTTTCCTCCGGGTACTTAGATGTTTCAGTTCTCCGGGTTTGCTCTCCAATAAATTGGAGTGACTGGTCTTCAACCAGACGGGTTGCCCCATTCGGACATCTGCGGATCAATTCGTGTGTGCCAATCCCCGCAGCTTTTCGCAGCTTACCACGTCCTTCTTCGCCTCTGAAAGCCTAGGCATCCGCCATACGCCCTTAACGATTTCTTTCCTAATAATTATATTAGTTCAGTATTTTTTGATAAATTCTCATTTATCGATATTTTTATAAACTCGGCACTCGAAAGTGCTCGGTTATCTCTTTGTGATGTCTTTACCGTTAATGTCAATGATCTTAATGTCTTCTTGTCCGTCTGATGAACAGATATTGTTTTTGGCTCTATCCGTAACTTTTAAATCAAACTTCCAAAACTGTGGAGAATAAGGGAGTCGAACCCTTGACCTCCTGCGTGCAAGGCAGGCGCTCTAGCCAGCTGAGCTAATTCCCCCTCTAGTAGACTTCAGATGTCAGATTACAGACTTTAGACCTAAATGTCTGACGTCTCATATCTGATGTCTTCCCGTCTTATAATTAGTAGTCTCGGGCAGGCTCGAACTGCCGACCTCTACATTATCAGTGTAGCGCTCTAACCAGCTGAGCTACGAGACTTTGTTATGGTAGTGAGTGATGTGTAAAAGGAAATTCCCAATTCATACATTCACTTCCCAATCTCTTTCCCTAATACTAATTTCTAGTGGGTTTTGTATTTTATATATATATCAACCAAATAAAAAACTAAAGCTTCTCTTTAAGCAAGTGCTTGTATCTTGCGATACTAATTTTGTTTATCGTCCAAAGACGCTCTAAAATGAGATGTTCCAGCCGCACCTTCCGGTACGGCTACCTTGTTACGACTTAGCCCTAGTTACCTGTTTTACCCTAGGCAGCTCCTGTTACGGTCACCGACTTCAGGTACCCCAGACTTCCATGGCTTGACGGGCGGTGTGTACAAGGCCCGGGAACGTATTCACCGCGCCATGGCTGATGCGCGATTACTAGCGATTCCAGCTTCATAGAGTCGAGTTGCAGACTCCAATCCGAACTGAGACCAGCTTTCGAGATTTGCATCACGTCACCGTGTAGCTGCCCTCTGTACTGGCCATTGTATTACGTGTGTGGCCCAAGGCGTAAGGGCCGTGATGATTTGACGTCATCCCCACCTTCCTCTCTACTTGCGTAGGCAGTCTCACTAGAGTCCCCAACTTAATGATGGCAACTAGTGACAGGGGTTGCGCTCGTTGCAGGACTTAACCTAACACCTCACGGCACGAGCTGACGACAACCATGCAGCACCTTGAAAAATGTCCGAAGAAAAGCCTATTTCTAAGCCTGTCATTTCCCATTTAAGCCTTGGTAAGGTTCCTCGCGTATCATCGAATTAAACCACATAATCCACCGCTTGTGCGGGCCCCCGTCAATTCCTTTGAGTTTCATTCTTGCGAACGTACTCCCCAGGTGGCTAACTTATCACTTTCGCTTAGTCTCTGAATCCGAAAACCCAAAAACGAGTTAGCATCGTTTACGGCGTGGACTACCAGGGTATCTAATCCTGTTCGCTCCCCACGCTTTCGTCCATCAGCGTCAGTTGTTGCTTAGTAACCTGCCTTCGCAATTGGTGTTCTAAGTAATATCTATGCATTTCACCGCTACACTACTTATTCCAGCTACTTCAACAACACTCAAGACCTGCAGTATCAATGGCAGTTTCACAGTTAAGCTGTGAGATTTCACCACTGACTTACAGATCCGCCTACGGACCCTTTAAACCCAATAAATCCGGATAACGCTTGCACCCTCCGTATTACCGCGGCTGCTGGCACGGAGTTAGCCGGTGCTTATTCGTATAGTACCTTCAGCTTCCCTCACGAGGAAAGGTTTATCCCTATACAAAAGAAGTTTACAACCCATAGGGCCGTCGTCCTTCACGCGGGATGGCTGGATCAGGCTCTCACCCATTGTCCAATATTCCTCACTGCTGCCTCCCGTAGGAGTCTGGTCCGTGTCTCAGTACCAGTGTGGGGGATCACCCTCTCAGGCCCCCTAAGGATCGTTGACTTGGTGAGCCGTTACCTCACCAACTATCTAATCCTGCGCGTGCCCATCTCTATCCACCGGAGTTTTCAATAAAAAACGATGCCGTTTCTTATATTATGGGGTATTAATCTTCCTTTCGAAAGGCTATCCCCCAGATAAAGGCAGGTTGCACACGTGTTCCGCACCCGTGCGCCGCTCTCAAGATCCCGAAGAATCTCTACCGCTCGGCTTGCATGTGTTAGGCCTCCCGCTAGCGTTCATCCTGAGCCAGGATCAAACTCTCCATTGTATGTTTGTCTGACTCACTCAAAGTTTTGACGCTTTAGTTTTTCCTTACTTGGTTGTTATATTGTATGTCAATGATCTTTATATCTTCCGCTTTTTAATGAAGCACTCTTCTCTGTCAGTGGCGCTCCATATTTGCGAGTGCAAAAGTAAAACTTTATTTTGTAATGACCAAATGTTTCTGAAATAAATTTAAAGTTTTTTAAGTAACCCTAAACCCTATCCTAAACCTTAGTCATCCCTACTCCTGCGCTCCCGTTTTATTGGGACTGCAAAGATACAAACTCTTTTTTATCTCGCAAGTTTTATTGACTAAAACTTGAAAGTTTTTTTTTCGCCTGTCTCTCTCGTAGTGTATAATGTTTATGCCCATCAAAGGGCTCTCTGCGCTACTGAATGTACTCTCGTTTTCAGTGGGGCAAAGATAGAAACTTATACCATACCCCGCAAGATTATTTAACATAAAGTTCATATTTGCTTCCCTTTTTTCCATAAGCCCCTGGAATGCAGGGACAAAAAATTTTAAACAAATGTTTGGAAGAGGGGGAGCAAGCGTGGGAGGGTTGGAGGGCGGGAGGGCAAGTGGGGAGAAACGGGGGCATTTGCAGTCATTATATAAGGGATGGGTAATGGGTAATGGAATATATCCTATATAGTATATAAATGGGGGTTTTTAGGAAACAGGGTGTTTTCTATAGGTTTTGGCTAAAGCCCATCACCAGTGAATAGGTGTAGGCAGGAGATGGATTTTCGTGGAGGACCTCATCCCTAGCCCTGATAGGAATGGTTACCCCACAGCACGCAGTGGAATGATGATGGATCCAAGCGGTGGGGAGCCTGGGAGCGAGGAGTAAAAATGGAGAGCAGGAAAAAGCTCCTAATAAATTTTAGGGTTTAAAGGTAAAAAAGTGTGGGTGTGGGAGAATGTGAATGCGATGATAAAAAGTTCATCTTCTTCAACGAGATAATCAGAGAAAACGTTTAACTAATATCCTATAGGTAAAGTAACCGATAAGGCAGCCAATGGTATCGGCAACGATATCCAATGTTTCCATGGATCTTCCTAGCCCCATCTCTTCCTGTAGTATTTCAGTAAGGAATGCATATATAAGGATGATCTGAAAGAAGTAAGAAAATTTTATTCGGGGGAATGCGGCAATGAAAGAAAAGCCAAGGGCTGCAAATATTCCTAAGTGCAAAACCTTATCGATACCGCTGAACATGAACCAGTACTCATGGTTCTCTTCTCCTGGCTTGAGAAGCATATAAGTAAGAAATGCCCAATAAATGGGCAATATCTTACTAAATATTTTTGAAATCTTATCCAATGATTGCTTGGTAATCTTCTGCAGAAAGCAATTCAGACTGATCTGCACCGTCAGCAAGTTCTAACTTGATGATCCATCCGTTTCCATAAGGATCTGTATTTAACAGTTCAGGCTGGTCTTCTAATTCTGAGTTGAATTCAATAACTTTTCCTGAAATAGGTAAGAATAAATCTGAAACAGTTTTTACTGCTTCTACACTTCCGAAAACGTCTCCGCCATTAAGGTCATCATCCACTGTATCTACATCTACGTATACGATGTCTCCAAGTTCTCCCTGAGCGAAGTCTGTAATACCGATTGTAGCAACATTTCCCTCGATCTTAATCCATTCGTGATCTTTCGTGTACTTTAATTCTGATGGTGTGTTCATTTTTTAATTTTTATTTTGTACAAATGTATTCAAAATTATACTAGCTTCAAATATTGGATATGAAAAAAGTCCTTCAAAACTGAAGGACTTTTAAGTTTATATCATTTCTAGAATCCGCCTCCGGAGTCACCGAATGTAAATGTTGCGGAGATACCTGCTCTAATCGTAGACAGCGGGAATGCTGTTGAGATTTTATACTTTGAGGTCATTTGTTCGTAGAAGACTCTCAGGTTCAAGTTTTCGGAGACGTTATAGTCTGCAGAAAGTTTGATGTTTAAAAGTCTCTGCCCTCCTGTTATTTGCGAATCATTCAGCAGGATATTCATAATAGAGGTTTTACTGTCTCTTAGTGAAATATCTCCTCTAATGTTAAGATCGCTTCCTTTTCCTCTGGTTCCTCTTCCTCTTATGTTAGCTGTTCCCAGTCTGAAGTTTCGGACGATGTACCCTAATCTTACTACATATTCTGAGTTGGAATCTTCTGTTAGTGTATGGTTCACCAATCCCAGTACCATCATTCTGTTTTTGTTGTACTGTAACCCGAACTGCATATTGTTTCTCATGGTAACATCTACTCCGATAAGTGGTGAGAAGGATTCTACGTATCCGACCTGCGCAAAAGTGTAAGGATTTATTTTATCTCCCTCACTCTTCGTCCCTGCATCATCTATTATCTGGTAGTAACCATTTGGGTTTCCGTGATAGTCTATATTACTTTGAATTCCTGTTGCGGTATAGGTTGCTGTATACCCATGCAGGATGTCAAACTTCGTAAACTGCCCACTGATTATTGGAATATTTTTTAATCCTGAATAAGTAATTCTCCAGTTTGGTAATGGCATTCCTGATTTTTTAGGATTACCCATTGGTGTAATGGATTTTCCTTCAAGGGCTGCTCTAAATGCTGGTATTAAAACATAGGCATTGGCTATACTGTAGTGCTTAGCAAATCCGTTGTTATCTATTTCTGCATTTGGTCCTCCCAATTGTAATGACATTGCTCTTGCATTCTCTCTGATTGCCTGATAAACTGCCTGCCCATCCTTAAATGATGAACTAAGAAGTATCGCAGAATTGGAATAGGTTACCATATCTGTAGCGAATGTAAAACCAGTATCCGGAACTCCTCCATTGGTATAATTAAACCCTGTATGCGAGAAGTTGCTGTTAAAGTTATGCAACACGTTAAAATCAATTCTGAAATCATTCATTGGCATCATCTGTAGATTGGCCCTCAATTCCTTGGTTGACATTCTTACATATGGATCCGTCATAAAATTAGAGCCACTCACCCAACCATTTTCCATTACTGTTCTTCTGATATCTGCCTGAGATCCTAACAGGAATCCGATGGTAGGTCCTCCTAATGTCTGGCCAGAGCCATACCAGTTTGGAGCGGATAATAATCCCGGAAGTACTGTACCATTGTTTTCTGTATAGCTCACATCCAACTGCTTGAATGAAGTCAGGAAGAATGCTGCACTTTGAAGTACGGTAAGCTTATTTTTGAATTTATAGCTCTTATATCTGTATCTGTTCTTTTCCCATTGCTTCGTATACACATTGTTCAGGGAATCCATTTCCTGCTTACGTTTCTGAAGCTTGGTATTAATATTTTTAAAATAGTTAAACTGTCCAAAGAACTTAGGGATATCTGCTGTTGCTGTTGCCTGAATAACATTGGTATTTTGACCTATAGACCCTAAGCTTCCTTCAGGACTTGCAAGGAGTGCTGTAGATCTAGCGTTCCAGTTATAAGTGAATCCATAGCCAATTTCTGCATCAATGAAATCCAAATACGGAAGATACTGGAACGGCAGCTTATAATTCAGCTGTGCTCTATGGTTATACAATACCGGTCTACCCGATCTGAATACATTTCCGAAAATGGATTTGCTATCCATCATATTAACATCCATGTTATCATTAAGCGTTCTGGTTGATGAATTAATTTCAAGCTTTAATGATTTTGTAAAGTTGAACCCTAACCCATACTGCCATCCAAAGTAGAAGTTTCTGTTTTTGATAGCCTCCATATCACCGCCGGCATTACCACCTAAAATAGCTTCAATATTTCTGAACTCGAGTTCATTGTAGTTTCTGTCAATTTCAGTTCTGAAAGATAGTCTTGTCGGGATAGGATTGATATTGAATTCTTTCACCCATCTTAGGTACTTCGTTGATTTCGCAGTATCACTAATCATTTTGTTGAAAGGCTTCAAAACCCATGGCTTGAAAGTGTAGTTATAATCAATATACCCTCTAAGGTACTGTCTGTAGTTTCTCTTGGTATAAATATCTCTGAAATAGTCATCGTTATACACCGCAGTTACCGAAACGTTTTCAATATCATAGAACTTAGGTTTTTTATTCTGATTTACTCTTTCTTTACGCATATTCACAACTCCAATACTTCTTTGCTGTGTATACGTTCTTGCTACTTTTTTAAGTTGCTCTCTGTTCGGTGCCTTACTAAATTCAACATCGGTATCCAAAGGATTGTACTTAGGATCTTCAATGGTTTGTGAATAGGAATAATTTAAAGGAATTTTCACTCCTGTTTTTTCCGGAAGTAACTTATCTACATTAACTGCAGTATTAATGCTAAATGCTGATTGGGTAGACTGATTTCTTTCTGCCGGTTTTGAATCAATATTTCCAAATCCAACTGAAGTATAGGATGCATTGGTATTAACGGTAGCAAAATCTCCAAGGTTGAAGTTTAAGCTTGCATTTCCGGCATACCCGCCATCATTTTCAATTTCAGAAAGACGAATTTCATTTACCCAAAGAATTCTATCTATTGGTGTACCTGATTCACCTCTAGCTACTCCATTCTTAATACCGATCATAATGGTTGTTACATTCCCTAAACTTGGACGTCCCTTAATATAGATTCTTTTAAAGTTATCTCCTTCTGCAAAAGTAGGATCAAGGAATCTTTCTGTAATTCTATTAGAATATAGTTTATCTCTTCTGATCTTGGCATCCACAAAATTCTGGATGTCAAGATTCACTTCATTTTCAAATGGCCAAATTTCCATTGGAGCTGTTGAAGTAGCTGATGTTAATTTCAAAGATGCTTCATATTCATAATAGTTATCTGTAGCATCATTTCCAAAACGAATGAAGAACTTTGTTCTTTTATCCATTTGCCCAACATTTACATCTCGGTTTGCAGGATCATGAGCATGTACAAAAAGTTTAAGCTTTTTATATCTTCTCATATCCAGGGTAGTATTTTTAAATACTCCTTTTGCCTTACCTACAGCAAGAGCATTAGCTTTCATATATAATGAAGCTTCGTTCTGTCTCTGTGCTCCTGCATTTCCACTCAACACCTGTCTGTCTATTCCCGGAGGCAATACGTATGGAGGTTGATTAAATGCATTTTCTTCTATATTTACACTTCCTACCTCTAGTTTTCCAATCTCAGTATCATCTGCTGCGCCCTCATCCGGAGATGGTTCTGATTCTGCATTTGAAAAAGTAGCAAGATTTTTAGGATATTTTCTCCAGTCTGATCTTACAAGATCCATAGTACCAAATCTCAAGGTTGAAGTATTTTCAAATCCTGCTAACATTAGCCTTGCAAATCTTACATTGTTAAGCACAGTTGGGTTATGAGAACCTTCCACTGGATCGTACTGAGAAACAGGTATTCTGAACAAGTACCATTTTACATCAGCAGACTGTCCGTTCTGGAAAGCTCCTTTTACTGTTTTTACATCAACAATATTATTAACTCCTAATGCTAAACTTGGTTGATCAAGCTTCACTTCATACTGGTTGTAGTTTTCAATTTGATCCAGATTATAATCTCTGTTGATATCTTCTGCATCAGGAGTCTGTGAAGAAACATTTAAAGAGTTTGCTTCTGAGTTCCCGTCCGGGTTTCTGAAATACTTGTATCGTTGCACAAGAGAAGCAGCCTGGCTTCCTGTAAATTTATCAGACAAATAAAATACAAAGTCATCCACCGCAGGGTCAACAATATTTGTTACCGGGTTTACGAATGTATTTCCGAATCTCATTGCTTCCTGGTCTGAACTTAACCCATCATACCCAACGTCCTGTGATTTTCTGCCCTCTCCTTCAGTAGAGAATGCATATAAAATAGGTGGTTGCTTTGGTTGTACTCCCCAGGTTGAAGTGGTGGTAGATGGTGATGATCCTGGTTCAGGAAGACCATTTTCATACAACATTTTTCCATCCTTAAGAATATCTTCAGATACATTTCCTAAGTGTAACAAAAGTCTTGCATTGGTTCCCAATTTATTACCATCTGCATAAGGGTCCATCATCCAGAATTCTACATACTCAATGTTTGAGCTTACAAAGTTCGGAACGCTGATAGGTCTCATAATACCAGCCCATCTGCTGTCTGCCTGTTCCGTTCCCGGATTCACGTTGTAAGGTCCTTTTTCACCTGGGAAATAGGATATATCGAATGTATTTGTATAGGTTTGCTCTCCTGCTACAAAATCTCTATTATTATAAATTTCAGAGTACTGAACTCTTCTTGAAGCGTGGTTGGATACTGACTGTGGAGTAATTCCTGTTGGAGCCTTACCTCCCACTCCCCAGAATCTTGGGTCAATGTTATACCATGATAACAGTCCTCTTCCATAACCGCTCGTTAGCTCATCACTAGCTGGCGGTATATTGAAAGGTGGTAATGTGTTTTTTTCTGGTCTTGAAGCTAAGCTCCATGCTGCCGGTTCTTTTAAAGAGATCTTAGAAGTTGTCTGCTCAAAGTCATCAATATAAGATTGGTTATTGGTAGCTTTATTCAATCCCGGAATAAGGTATGCCCCTTCCATCTTAAAGTTGATGTTGGATGGAGCCTCAGTTTTCACTAATGGTAGTTTATCCGTAAACCTGGTTAGGAAAGGAGCCTGATTGTTATACATCAAGTTGATCCCAGCCATGGTGTTATTAACAGCTTCCTGCCCAAAATTTACTTTCTGGGTAAGCGGAGATTCTGAATAGTTGATTACTGTTCCGCCTAAAATAAAGTTCTCATTAAATCTTCTTTCTAAATTTAATCCCAAGAATCTTTTTCTCTGGGTATTAAATGTCAATTGGTTTTCTAGTGAGATATTGATTGCCTGTCCGGACTGTTTTACATTTTCATTAATGATCGTCACCGTTCCCAGCATGTAGTCTACCGTATAGTCTACTCCTTCAGAAAGCTGTACTCCATTTGCAGAAACCTTTACAGATCCCTGTGGAACGTTTACAGCGCCTAGGGAAATCCCTTGTCCCTGAACTCCTTTATAACGGCCTTCTATGGTATACCATTGAGGAATGGTAGTTTGGTTTGCCGGTTGTTTTATTTTATCATACAAATCATGGAAAACATACTTGGGATCATTCCCTACCAAACTCTGCATATAGTCACCAAAAGGCTGTACCTTGGTAAAGATGATTCGTCCATTTTCGGGCCTGACTGTAACCCCGTTGACAAAGTCAAAGATACCGTCTCCTTTTGTTCCGTCTTTATTATTCTGAATGTCTCCATTCACATTAAGACGGTCCCAGTTCAATAGCTTCAATAAGTTTTGATCTTTAACAGCCGGCACATCCGGAAGATAATTTACCTTACCTCCGGTCTTCTGATCTCTATAATATACGTTAAGAATAAATCCGTCTGGAGAAACCTGACCGGCATCCAAAGAATAAATATTCTTCATCATTAGCTTCCACATTGGAGAAGCCGGGTCTACACTGTTATTTACTCTTAGTACTTTAGTGATCAAAACAGGGCTTTCTTCAGAGAATTCCCCTACTTTGTATACTTTACTGCTTCCATTTACTGTATATGAATAAGAAACAGCCAAAAGCTGCTGATCATTCAGTTTTTGATTTAATGAAAGATATCCTAGCTGTGGTTGAAATATATATTCGTTAGAGTTTAGTTTTCTAGCTTTGGTATTAAAGATATAGTGTTCACCATTTCTATAGGGTTCTGTACTTCCCGGAAAAGTCTTTCCCTGAAAAACAGCATCATAATTCTTACCTGCCTCTCTGGTTCCTGCGGTGGTTGAAACTTCATTATACAAATCATTTAGAGAGTTGTCTGGTAATGATCCTCCTCCTTCTCCCAAGTCTCTGATCCCGATAATACTCTTTTGGTACGCCAGGTTACTATTCCCCTGATCCAATACCCAAACTTCTAGTCTGGTAATATTAATGGTGGAATTGATCTGTGGATAATTAAGTAAGGCATTATCATACTTATCCAAAAAGTAGTGTCCTAAAAAGTAGTGCTGATTCTCTTCATAGTCATTGGCATTTACTTTAAAGTTGTTCATTACACCACCACCCTGTACTACAATATTTCTGGCTTCACCTTGTTGCTGGGAAAGAACAACAGTTCCAAAGGTTTTACCCAACTGAAATTCTGTCTTTACCCCAAACAATGATTGCGAACCACGAATCAAGCTTGTAGAAAGTGGCATGTTTACGTTACCAAATTCAACTCTTTTTATGATTTTATCTTCTCCTCCTTCGTTAGGTTTATCTACATTTCCAAGGCCTTTACTTTGAAGATCTTTCCAGCTTCCTTTTGCCTGCCAAACGAGGTTCATTCTGTTTTCAAACGCGAAACCACTTTGGGTATCATAATTGGCCTTCAACTGAAGGTTCTCTCCCACTTTACCCAATAATCCCAGCTGAATTCTCTGGTCTATATCAAAAGTAAAGCTGGTCCTGTTCTGTGGAAGGATCAGCGGGTTATCTATTTTCTGGTAAAGTCCTGCGAAGTCAATGGATGCATACCCTGAAGGAATGATCTCAATTTTGTTTCCACCGAATATGGTTTCAAACAATTTATTATTGATCATCAGAGATGGGATGAGTCCCTTCTTTCTGGCATCAGATTTGTCTTTTCTGAAAAGGAGATTATATTTTTCCGATTTTTCCTTATAGTATGCCTTGGTCTGGGTAGCGAGCATATATTCTTTATACTCTTCCGGAGACATGGCAGTAGGAGGACCGGTAATTGTATTTCCAATTTTAGGATATACATAGTACATCCCGGTCTTTATATCGTAATAGGCCTCGTACCTTGTAGGGTCTGCCACTTCATATTGTTTTCTTATGATCGCCGTGTCTTTTACCTGCTGTGCAAAGGCACTGACAGACATAAACAGGAACGATAGGAACAAAAATATGTTAAGATGCTTATTATTCGCCACCAAATGTTAAATGTTTTTTAAAATTTGTTTAACCAATTCTTCAACCGAGATACTTGGATTTTGTTTTAAAATCTTATCCGCCATCTTTTCGCTCGTACGTTTAGGAATTCCTAAAACTTCTAATGCAGATAACGATTCTTCCTTGATTTTATTATCTACCAGCAATGAAATATTCTCTGCCGGACCACTGAATTTCTGTACTTTATCTTTAAGATCTACAATAATTCTTTCTGCTGTTTTTGCCCCAATTCCCTTGGCTTTCTGAATCAGTGTACCATTACCGGAAAGAATAGCCGAAGCAATCTCATCCAAACTTAGAGTGGACAGCAAAATAAGCGCAGAAACAGCCCCTACTCCATTAACGCTTATTAACAGATTGAACATTTCTTTTTCTGAACGAGTGTTAAAACCGAACAGAAGATGAGCATCTTCACGGATAATTTGCTGAGTGAATAAAAAAGTTTGTTGATTTAAAGCCAGTGTTTGTGAGGTCATCAGACTGATACCTACATAGTAACCAACTCCTTGTACATTGATTACTGCGTAGGTAGGTGTCAATTCCTGAACGGTGCCTTGTAAAGAAAATATCATTATTAATTTTTAAAACTCCCAAATATAGTAATTTAAACTAATTAATATTTTCATTTCACGTGCGAATGGTTTTTAACTTAAATTTTAAATATAAATTCAAAGAATTAACAGAAAAGCAAAAGACTCCAAAAATCTGGAGTCTTTTGTTATATATTCATTAATGCAAGTGTATCTTACAAGCATCAATAATCTACTGATATTCAGTAATTAATTACTTTTTTTCTCTTCTCTGAGCATCAAGTACAGCAATGGTAGCAAGGTTTACGATCTCATCTACGCTTGAACGCATCTGAAGAACATGTACCGGCTGTTTTAATCCCATTAGGATCGGCCCGATAACCTGCGCTACTTTCATTCCTCTTAAGATTTTGTAGGATAAGTTTGCACTTTCCAGATTCGGGAAGATGAATGTGTTTGCCGGAGTTGTGCCTAATTTTGAGAAAGGATAATCACTTAAATGATCTGCATTCATTGCAAAATCCGGTTGAATTTCACCATCTACAATCATTTTAGGATATTTCTCGTGAAGAATACTCACTGCTTTAGCTACTTTTTTAGAAGTCTCAGAGATTGCTGCAAAGTTTTCAAAGCCAAGCATTGCAATTCTAGGTTCAATAGCAAAAGATTTTACTGTAAATTCTGCCATTTTAGCAATATTCACAAGATCTTCAGAGGTAGGGTTCTGATTGATGGATGTATCTGCGAAGAAAATAGGTTTCTTTTCAGATAAGATCATCATCATTGCTGCTACTTTGTCTACTCCTTTATCTTTTTCAATAACTTCTAAAATAGGACGTAATACCGATGTATAGTTTTTAGAGAATCCCACGATAAGACCATCAGTATCTCCATGCTTAAGCATTAAAGGTCCGAAATAGTCTCTCTGACGAACATATCTCTTTGCCTTGTACTCGTTCATTCCTTTTCTCTGACGAAGTTTCCAAAGGGTTTCTCTGTATTTTTTTCTGTTTTCTTTCTGATCATCATCACTTGGATCAATGATTGGAACATCCAGGTTAATTCCGTAGCGTTCCATTTGTTCCTTGATGTATTTTTTGTCTCCTAAAAGACTTGGGAAGGCAATTCCTTCTTCGTAAAGAATCTGAGCCGCCTTTAATACATTATATTCTTCAGCATTTCCAAGGGTAATTCTCTTCGGATTGGATTTTGCACGGCTTTGCATCATTCTCACCAATCTTTCATCTCTTCCCATTCTGTCTAGAAGCTGGTGCTCATACTCTTCAAAGTCTGCAATATTTTTTCTTGCAACACCACTTTCCATAGCTGCTTTTGCAACAGCACTTGATACTTTAGTGATCAATCTGTTATCAAATGGTTTTGGAATGAAATACTCTCTTCCGAATTGTAAGCTCTGAACATTGTATGCTAAAATTACAGCTTCCGGTACCGGTTCTTTTGCCAAATCTGCAATAGCGTGTACAGCTGCCAATTTCATTTCTTCATTAATTCCTGTAGCCTGAACATCCAATGCCCCACGGAAAATATATGGGAATCCTAATACATTATTTACCTGGTTAGGATAATCACTTCTTCCTGTTGCCATGATTACATCCTTACGGGTTGCAAGAGCTAAATCGTAAGCAATTTCAGGATCTGGGTTAGCCAAGGCAAATACGATAGGGTTCTCGTTCATGCTCTGCAGCATCTCCGGAGTCATCACGTTTCCTTTAGATAATCCCACAAAAACATCGGATCCTTTTACAGCATCTTCTAATGTTTCAATATCTGTTTGGGCAATAAAGTCTAATTTTTCAGGAGTAAGGTTTTCTCTCTTATGATTAATTACCCCCTTACTGTCGCACATCAGGACGTTTTCTTTTTTCAATCCTAATGAAATATAAAGCTTTGTACATGCAATTGCTGCTGCTCCCGCACCATTTACCACCATCTTTACCTCGTCAATTTTTTTATTGGCGATTTGTAATGAGTTGATTAATGCTGCTGCAGAAATAATTGCTGTTCCATGCTGGTCATCATGCATCAAAGGAATATTTAATTCTTCCTTTAGTTTTTGTTCTATATAAAATGCTTCAGGAGCCTTGATATCTTCAAGGTTAATTCCTCCAAATGTTGGAGCAATACCTTTCACGATTTCAATAAATTTATCCGGATCCTTTTCATCGATTTCAATATCAAAAACGTTGATATCTGCAAAAATCTTGAACAAAAGCCCCTTTCCTTCCATCACTGGCTTTGAAGCTTCTGCACCAATATCTCCTAGTCCAAGTACAGCTGTACCATTAGAAATTACAGCAACCAAGTTTCCTTTTCCTGTATAATCGTATACCGTTTCTGGCTTGTCGTGGATTTCCATACAAGGAACTGCTACTCCCGGAGAATATGCCAATGACAAGTCTCTTTGGGAGGAGTGTGGCTTGGATGGTATAACTTCTATTTTTCCTTTAGGTTCTGCTTTATGATAATCTAACGCGGCCTGACTAAAATTCTTTTCGTCGCGATTGTTGTTACTTGACATAGGTTTTATTTTTTGTTAGAGTATATATTTAATGTGGTAATCTACTAAACTTTCAATTGGTTTCTGAACTACATGTCCCACATTTAAATTAAGTTCTGCTGCTACAGAACGTAGAATATTTTCGTAATAATAAGCAATGGAGCCAATGAAATTGATCTCAGCATCCTTTGCTTCCTGGTAAGGGAGAACCTGATATTCAAAGAAACTTTTCATTTCCTCGAAAACCATGTTCTTAAAGTAAGGATGATCCTTTCTTTCGATAACAAATTTATTGAAATTCGCTAAATAAGCATTGGGTCTTGGAGAGTGATACATGTTTTTCAATGCATCTTCTATGGTAAGCTGGTAATCTGCCTCAAATTCACTATGAAGATCTGCAGGTAGTTTTTTCATAAAATATCTTCGTACCAACTGCTTTCCGATCGCACTTCCGCTACCCTCATCTCCAATCAGGAATCCAAGGGATGGTAATTCTATCTTCAGGTTCTCACCATCAAAATAACAGGAGTTTGATCCGGTACCCAGTATACATACAATAGCTGGTTTCCCGCTATATGCAGCATATGCAGCGGCCATAAGATCTTCTTTTACAATAATTTCAGCTTTTCCAAATACTTTTTTAAGTTCCTCTTCTATGGTTTCGCAGTTTTTTTTCACACCACATCCAGAACCATAGAAAAAAACTTTGGTAATTGAATTTTTGACCAATATAAGGTTGCTGTTTTTCTGTATTTCCGGAGCGATAAGTTCTCTGTTGATAAAATTCGGATTGAAGCCGATGGTTTCAGTTTTCAAAAAAACTTTCTTAAAGTCATCAAGAATTACCCAATCCGATTTAGTAGAACCACTATCTACAATAGCAACCATATTTTAGATTTTAATTTAAGAGGGCTAAATTATGAATTTATCTTCAATTAGCATTTAAAAACAACCTGAAAGCTGTCTAAAATCATTATTGCTTTATCTTGGTTTTCTCTTCATTGAATTGCAGAAGCCAGTCTTCTATTTCATCCTCCAGATAAGAGGCCTGTAGTACCATGGCATTGATGAAATCATCGGGCACAGGTTCTCCATTGGAGTTTTCAAGATTCCAAAGTTCATTGGACATATTTTCATATTCAGAATACACTCGTTTGAAGCGGGAGTTTTCTTTCTCCAAAGCCTCAATATTTTTCTGTTGAAGCTGGAATTTTCTGTATTTGTTTTGACGTTTCATACAAATATTATTATCGATTAAACCGTAAAATGTTGGAGTAGTATGCTTTCAACCACGCATTACAAGATAGAAAAAACCATTATCACAAGGATTTGAAAATGAATTTATTATCAGGTTATAGTAACATCATTCTGTTGATTAAAATTAGAAATAATTTTTATTTAAAAAAATATTTTAACAACTTTTTTCAGTGTTTAACATATAGTTATAAATTTGCATATCCATATTGTAAGGTATCCCAACGATGAATGACTGAAAAGCATTATTAATACACGGGAAATGTTCGATTAAGAATTGTTTTGCTTATGAAACATTCTAATCATCAATACAATATGTAAGATATTTTCAGGTTTTATATTAATTAAATGAAAGAAATACTTATACGCCAGAAACAGGTTTTGTTCTTCATCGTTGCAGGAGGACTAAGTGCTATCGTTGAAATTGGCAGCTTCAAGATATTCAGCACCTACCTCCCTCACTTCTTTGAAAGCGAAACCGATTTTCATGGTATTCACTATCCTTTAAGCAACATTTTCTCCACCAGCTGTGGGATCATCACCAATTACTTCCTGAGCATCTGGTTTGTTTTTGAAAGAGGAAAACATTCCAAGAGAAGAGAGTTCGCTTACTTTATGATGGTATCTTTTATTTCAACATTGCTTAGCTTAGGCTTCTTCCAGATATTTTACAGTTTCATATTTAAGGATAATATCAATTTATTTTTTTATACCTTGAGTCCGGAAATGATCAGTAAGATTGCTGCAATTCTATTGGTTTCCATTCTTAATTATTCGGTAAAGAAGAAAGTAATTTTTAACGGTTAAACTGTGACAAAAATTTTAAATTATCTGTGGCGATTTTGGCTGTTGTTGTTAGCATTTGTTTTAACAATTACCCTAGGAATCCCTGTCTATATTTTATCTTTCAGCAAAAAGCATTATAAATATGCTTACAAGTTCATCAGACTTTGGTGCTTCGGTATGTTTTACGGCATGGGTTTCAGATATGATCTCATCAAGCTATCCCAAGAGGAAAAAGATAAAAATAAAGAGTATGTTTTCATTTCTAATCACACTTCCATTATGGATATTATGCTTACCTGCATTATGTTTCCGGATCATCCTATTTGTTTTGTAGGCAAGATGGAACTGGTTAAGATTCCTATCTTCGGAACGATTTATAAAAGGATATGTGTGATGGTAGACAGATCCAGTGCCAGAAGCCGTGCTGATGTATACCGAAGATGTGCCGAGAAAATGGAAGAAGGCAACAGTATTGCTATTTTCCCCGAAGGAGGAGTACCTGACGATACATCCATTATTTTGGATGAATTTAAAGATGGTGCATTTATGCTGTCTTCAAAACACAACTCCCCTATCGCCGTTTACACTTTTATAGGACTTAAGGAAATGTTTCCTTTTGAAAACTCTAAGGGCTACCCAGGAAGAGTAAAGGTCTATTTCAATGGAATTATAGAGCCTACAGCTTCTCCAAAAGACTCAAAGGCAGAAGCTTATCAAGTAATTAAAAAAACCTTGATAGAGCATTCCATTTAAAAGAAATAGCTATATTTGTTTGCGAAATTTTCAATAAAATATGTCAAAAACCAACCAGCCGACTAATTACCCGGCATTGTACACACTTGTACTTGTATTTTTTTTCTGGGGTTTTATTGCTGCCGGCAATAGTATCTTCATCCCTTTTTGTAAAAACTATTTTTCTCTTGACCAGTTTCAGTCTCAGTTAATAGATTTTGCATTTTATACCGCTTATTTCCTGGGAGCATTATTGCTTTTCATATTCAGTACCATAAAAGGAATTGATATTATTGGTAAGTGGGGATATAAAAAGAGTATTGTCTACGGGCTACTACTCTCTGCCCTCGGTGCAGCCATCATGATTATTGCCGTTAAAAGCAATGTATATTATGGAATGCTTATAGGTTTATTTGTGGTAGCACTGGGCTTTTCTATCCAGCAAACCGCCGCAAACCCTTTTGCAGTTCTGCTAGGAGACCCTAAAACCGGTGCAAGCCGACAGAATCTTGCAGGAGGAATTAACTCGTTTGGTACATCCATCGGGCCTATTATTGTTGGGCTGGCTCTTTTTGGAACCACTGCTACAGTAGATGATGATCAAATCAAACATCTGGCACTTGATAAAGTAATCTTGCTTTATACTGCGGTAGGAGCATTGTTCTTAATAGCTGCCGGGATCTTTTATTTTTCAAAGAAACTTCCTGATGGTATCTCTACTGAACCTATGGAAAAAGCTGGTAAGGCAAGGAAAACACTTGTGGCAATGACTGCCCTTGTTATTCTTTTCTTTATTCCTGTATTTAGCAGCTATAACTCTGAAGAAGCTAAAAGTATTGAAACTTTAAGTCATCAAATAACAACATTGGAAAGCAATGTAAAAAAGGAAACCAACGCTGCAACTATTGATGCCTACCAGGCACAAATTGTTAAAACAAAGACAGAGCTGGAAACCATCAAGCATCCATTAGAGAAAAAGAGAATGCTTTATCTTGGAGGTGCTTTGCTTGCTGTAATTGCTTGTCTTGTATTTGCTAATTCAAGTGCAAAGAAAAACGCTGAAGGCTGGGGTGCCATGAAATATCCGCAGCTTGTTCTTGGGATGATTGCCATTCTTGCCTATGTAGGTGTGGAAGTGGCTATTGGAAGTAACCTGGGAGAACTTTTAAGCCTGCCGGAATTTGGCGGACACCAGTCCTCTGATCTTGCTCCTTATATTTCCATGTATTGGGGAAGTTTGATGATCGGAAGATGGACAGGTGCTATTGCTGTTTTTAACCTAAATAAGCAACAACAAACCATTGCTACTATCATTGTTCCTTTTATTGCTTTTTCAGTGATTATTGGTATCAATACGATTGCGCAAAAAGATATGTCTCACCTGTATTTCTATGCTATTTGTGTAGCCATTCAGGTTGTATTATTCTTAATCAGTAAAAACAAGCCTGCTGTAACGTTGATTATCTTCGGATTATTTGGAACTGCAGCCATGATTACAGGATTATTGACTACAGGAAATGTTGCCATCTATGCTTTCCTTTCCGGAGGTCTTGCATGCAGTATCATGTGGCCATCCATTTTTACATTAGCAATTACCGGATTAGGAAAATATACGGCTCAGGGATCTGCATTCTTAGTAATGATGATTTTGGGAGGGGGTATTATTCCGCCACTTCAGGGTAAGCTTTCTGATATTATCGGAATTCATAACTCTTACGTGATTCCTGTATTATGCTTTGTGTACATTACTTTATTTGCTTATTTGGCAAAAAAATCTTTATTTAGACAAGGTATTAACGTTGACGTTTTAGAATCCGAAGGTGCTCACTAAAAATATACTACACATATATAAGAAGAAGAGGTTTTGGGCAGGTTTATTACTTGCCCAATTTCTTTTGTTTTACTGCTTCTCAAAGTCTCGCATGATGATTGCCTTTTTTGAATGGTTCTTTGAGTTTCAGAAAGAACCTCACCAAAGGCTGTTTAGCTGGCTTCCGTTTTCCATTGGGGACATTATCTATGTATTACTGGGAATTATCCTTTTATACAGCCTTATTACCTCATTTAAGAAGAAGAACAGAAATACATCCATTATCAGGATCCTGATAATCGTGAATATCTTTTACTTTACCTATCAGATTTTCTGGGGAATGCTCTACTTTCAGACGCCCATCATCCATAAACTTTCAAGTCAGGAAAAGCCCGAAATAGGAAAAGCAAAAAGACTGGCACTGCATTATCTTGAAAAGTGCAAAACAACCCGACAATCTGTGCATGAAGATCATAATGGAATATTCGTTGTTACTGATCTGAAATCTGTACAGCAGGAAATATTAAGACAGCAAACTAAGCTTCCGTTAAATATTTCAGATAAAAAAGCACCACAGGTTCTTTCCATAAAGCATAGTTTATTTAAAAATATAATGAGCTATACTGGTATTTTAGGCTACTATAATCCTTTTACAGCAGAAGCGCAATACAATTCTGAACTGCCCTCTACTTTTATCCCTTTTACAACAGCTCATGAAAGTTCTCACCAACTTGGGTTTGCCCGGGAGCAGGAAGCTAATTTTGTGGGCTATCTGATGGGGGTAAATTCCACGAATCTGGATTTGAGATACAGTACGGAGTATTTTACCTTAAAAAGTCTTTTACGGTTTATTGTGGATGAAGATCCTGAATTTGTAAAATCTGTGATTAAGAACTACTCTCCTGCCATGAAAAGAGATCGTTCCTATGAAAGGAGCTTCATTTTTAGACATCAGGGATGGCTTGATGAGTTCTTTGGGTTCACCAATAATCTGTTCTTACAGAGTAATCAACAGGAAGGTTCTGTTACCTATTCCTACTTTATAGACCTCCTTTTGAACTACGAAAAATAAACAAAAAAAGAATCGTATCAGGCGATACGATTCTAAAAACACAAATGATGAAAAAAAATTTATTACCTTGACTTGTTCCCTCATTCAAGGCGATGTAAAAGTACGACATATTTTATAAATACAAAAACATTTTATTTCTTTTTTAAAACTTTATGAAAACTTTATGATTTTTTAAGTTTTTTTGAGTTTAAACAACAATAATATGAATTACAATCAAGCTTAGCATCAGGTAGTAAAATAATAACTAAATTGTAGTTAAGCTATTAATTTTATACAAAATCAAACAATTGTTTAAATATAAAACATTCCAGTTATCCCATATTTTATATAAGTAGAAAATTAGAGTTATTAAGATTTTAATTGAAAATATGTCTACTATTTAAACCTTAAGAATTCTCTATAAACAAAGCTATTTTTTAATTCAGGACAAGAAACATAAGATACCTTTCATGCTTATCAAAAATTGATAGAAAGACTAGGTTTTTATTCCATCGCCTTTCAAACTGACGGTTTGAGCAAATATTGCAGTGCAAAGCAAAACTGTTTTTTACCTGAAGCAAAAAATATCTTTTATAATTGTAGATTATTTTTAAAAACGAGTGATTTATAATATCGGAATAGATAATCATAAATAACCATTTCAAACAACCGCTGATTCGATATAAACATCCTGTTAATGTGCATATGGAATATACTTTGAAAAAAATCATGAACAGAACCCTGATAATACTCCATGATATACTTCAACTCTTTTTCAGACTCGCGGAGCTCTGTAATGATATTGTTTCTGAAAGTCATATAATCATCCGATTGTAAAAATTCAGAATACTTCAAAATAAATGTTCTGTATTTTTTATCCAGCTGGCTGTTCAGTTTTTTATCTGCATTGAATTCATGTTTGAATGCTAAGTTATCTTTTTTCACCCAATCTAATTTCACAAAAGACTCCAAACCAATACATTCCAACAGGGTATCAATATAAAAAAGAGATATAATTATTTTATCTTCATCATCAAAATGGAGATACTCATTCAAGATATTGCTGCTGCTTTTCCAGAATAAAAACTCAGCCTGCCCAATAGTATCTTTTCCATATCTCTCAATCTCGCGTTGATAGGTATCCAATATAATTCCTGAAATTTCTCCGGAATTAATATATTCCTTTAAGTATTCATTAATTAAGGTAAATATTTTATTGAAATGAGAAGAATCTGAGAGTTCAAAACGAACACGAAGATGGGACCTGGGATCATTGTAACGTATAAAAAACCATTTCTTTATCAATTTCTCCTGCTGAAAGTTCTGCAACAATGGCTTTACAGCTTCTTCCAGAATAATATCTGCTGTTTTGATCCCCGTATAGATTTTAATATACAGCCATTCACTTCCCGGAATAAATTCTCTTGTAACATTCATCATTTATTGGTTTTTATAAAGAGAAAATACAAACTGATACGCAAAATCATTCTTTTCGTGATGAAGAAATTCTTCAATAATTACTGATTTCTTTGTTTCTATAGTATCCATGAATAGTTTTACAGAATCATAGTTTTCCAGATTTAATAACTGTGTATTATCCAGTTTTATCAATTGTACCCATTGGGGTATCTTTCTTTTATCTCTCCAAATTTTAAATGTGGATAAAAACAATTCTCTATTTTCAGTTTTTGACAAAAGCAGACTCACATCTTCTTTTCTGATCCGCCATCTTGCTTTACTCAGAATAATATTTTTATACTCAACCCTGGGTAAAAAATGATAGATACGTGCAAGGCTCCCCCAGTCAAACCCAAGATCTGAACAATGAGTCTGAAAATAGAGGTCAGAAAGGAAATGATAAACCGGCAATGAATCTACTGAATAATTATGTGCATTCGTAAGATAGGGCCTTACTTCTTTATTATGCTTTTGAGAACGTAAAATGATCCTGTCATTTTTGAGAGAAATATACAGATCATCTATAGCAATTTGCTTTTCTTCCGATAATACAGAAGCAGCCAGATAAGGAATTTCATAATCCCTCAGTAATGGACGGCGAATGATATTCCCTATCCTTGCCTCAGGAAGATGAACTATTTCTGCTAATATAATATCTGGATTGAGTTCTTTTTCTTTCTCAGCTATACTTTTTGTAAAATGATTGATATTTGATTTCTCAGAACAAAATCTGGCTGATAGTTCTGCAGCAGTGCTTCCGCCTCCTCGGTAGAGATGTAGTTTTTCCTGTTCTTTATCTGAAAATATTTCAGCCATAAATGATAAAGTGTCCGGCAAGTCAGTCCAATTTTCTTCAAAATCTTTAAGATCGTCATCAAAAAGTTCAATACAGCACTGGTTTTCCTGTAAACAATCTTGAATTTTACTGTTTAGCATAACCTGTACAGGATTCAAAGTAATTTGCAGCTTTTTCTTCTCTTTTACCTGAGGAATAATAAGATCGTCCAAATAAGGATGTAAAGCTTTCACAGTGTGTCCCTGCCTGTAACCTATCCCAATTTCTGTATCCATAACATAGGCAAGCGGGACTTCTTTTGTATCAAATTTTTCACGAAAGGCTTTCTTGAACTTTTCAAAATCTGATTCTTTACCGGCGGTGTTGATTTTATTAAAAAAGGCTATTGCTTTCTTTACTTCTTTTTTCCAGTGTATGGGAAGCTTAAATGTATTTTTAAAGTACAAATCAGTTTGAAACAGAAATTTCTTTTCATAGTCGATATTAAAAGAACGCATCAACTCTTCAGCTTCATTATACAGTTGAGTTGAATTACCTATATTTTCATCCAGCTCTTCAAGCTTTCTTTGTATGGATTTCAGAATATTCACCTCCTTTTCTACTCCCAGCTCCGTTAAGATTCTAATCATGATATTCAAAAAATCGTCTCCGGAAACATTGGGTTCCAATTGACTTACCAAAATTTGATTTTCAATAAGTTCATTGATAAAGTCTACGGCATCGGCTTGCGTAATTTCTGCTCGGCTCAAAATCTGTATAAGTTCGTCTGATGTTTTTCCGCTTTTGGCTATATCCAAAACTTCATCCAGCTCCTGTGATCTGTAAATTGATGAAATTATATATTGTCTTTTCCCTTCAATATATTCATACTCTACATACCGAATTCTTCGTCCTACAGTATAAATACTTGTATTGGGAAAATATAGTATCTTTTTATGTATTTCCGGTATTTTTACCAAGCTTTGAGATAATGCCACCAGAAAGTGCATATCCAGTTTTGTATCTCGTACCCATTTTCGGTTAAATTCATCATGAACGCTATCATCAAAAACGCCCAATCCAACTCCTGCAAATAAACCGAATGGTGTACACCTGGTACTCATCCGATTATAATATTTCAAAATAGTCTGTCTCAGTTTCTCTTCTTTCTTTGCTGATAGAGATTCTCCTACCCTCATCCATTTTTCTATTTCTCCATGTAAATAGGGAGAAGCCAGATAAACAGCTTCAAGGAAAACAGGATCAGAACATATCTTTTTCAGGTCTTCATCTGAAAACTTCTCATTATCAGCATTTTCTATAAATTCCTTAAAAGGAAATAATGAGGAACGGAAAATATACTGATCAAAGAACTGATAGGGAAAACGAGACATTTTATTTTTTAAGATTTTCTTTAGGCTGATAATCAGGGTGTCCCAATTGCCAGAAAGCAAAAGCAAATATATCACCTAAACTGGCATATCGTTGTTCCATAGGAATATTATTTCCATGGCCACCCTCATAGTCTATTTTTAATAAAACAGGATTACTTGAAGCATTACCAGCCATTAATTTGGCAGCAAATTTAGTGGGTTGCCATACAATCACTCTATTATCATTAATTCCTCCGGTTATTAAAGTAGCAGGATATTTTGTACCTTTTTTAATATGATGATAAGCATCCATTTCCAATAGGTTTTTAAATTCTTCTGGATTTTTAGCTGTACCGAATTCTTTTATATTTCCTTCTCCATTGGGTGTATTTTCAAATCTAAGCATATTTGTCATTCCTACTTCAACAATAGCAGCTTTAAATAGATCTGGTCTTTCCGTCATTGCTCTGCCTACTGTAATTCCACCCGCACTGGTTCCCCAAATGGCTGTTTTATCTTTTGATGTGTACTTTTCTTTTATTAAATATTCTGTACAATCAATTAGATCTTTCCAGGAATTAGGTTTTGTTTCTTTATAGCCTCCCAGGTGCCACTCCTCTCCTTTTTCGCCTCCACCTCTTACATGAGCAACAGCTACAACACCTCCTTGATTTGCCCATAGTAAATAACTTTTAGCAAAAAAAGGGCTTCTTGAGATCCCATATGCTCCGTAAGCATCTATTAAAGTAGGAGCTGTACCATCTTTCTTGAGAGAGCTTTTATTATAAATTAGTGATAAGGGGATATCCTCATTATCTCTTGATTTTACTGTTAATTCTTCTACAATAATATCTTTAAATTCAGGGTATTCAATGATAGGTGTAAGGTTTTCAGGAATAAAATGATTCTCTTTTAAATTATACTTGAATCTCTGTTCCTCATTTAGCCATCCGGAGCAAGTTATCCATAGGTCTGAAAAATTTTTCCCTTTAGACTGCAAACTAATATTTCCAAAAACATAAGGTAATGTTATTGGTATTTCCTTTCCGTCTTTATATAAATAAAGCTTTGCCTCTACACCATTTTTTGTAGTCGTAAAGTAAATACCATCTTTAGTTATTGCATAATTTTTAATAACTTCATCTTTCTTTTCAGGAACTAAAATCTTTGGATTTCTAAAATCAGACTGTTTAACGGTTGTTTTACAAAGCTTAAAATTTGGAGAATTATATCCTGATAAGAAAATAACTTCTTCTCCTGCCAATCTTATATAAAATACTTTATCTTCCTTATTGTATAACGAAGTCCAGTTTTTTTTCCCATTTAATAAGTCTTCTTTTTTGATGACAAACGTCTTTCTATTATCTTCTACGTCTACCAATATTCCAATATAATAAGGATCATCAGAATTAAAAACTAATATAGCAGGAAACTTTTCGGCACTTATTTTTAAATCGGGGTTATTGATATTGGAAAAAACAACATTTCTTCTGTTTGGATCCTCTCCTATTTTATAAAGAACAGATTCTGTATTACTAGAAAACAAATCAGACGTAATATCAATAACAGGGTAATAGATATAGAAGAAACCTGTATTATCTTCTAGCCATTTTATTCCTCCGACAGAAGAGGGATTAGTTTGCGATATAATTTCAGGATAGATTTTTCTGCTGGAAACATCCATTACAATAATCTGAGAAACTTCTTTTCCTTTTTCAGCAACAGATATTGCAAGTTTATTCCCATCCCAACTGGGACTTATTAGATTTACTGAATAACCATAGATAGAACTAAGAGAATTATCCTTTAAGTTAGTTGGGTCATATAGTAGCTCTTCCTCCCCATTAAGACCATCTTTATAATATACTTTTGCTATTTTTTCATCAGCTGCTTTCTTCAGGTAGAAATATCTGTCATTGGCTGTAATTTTTAAATCAGATACAATATATCCCTGCCTTTGGTCTAGAACTAATCTCTTTTTTGCATAATAATCACGGTTTGAAAGTGTATTTAGAATAGCATCCGCTTTCTCTGTTTGCAATTTCATCCATGATGTCGTTTTCAAATCCCGAAGATCTTCAAGATTCCTATAGGGATCCACAATATTAGTCCCGAAATATTTATCTGTAACGGGAAAGGAAGGAGCATTCTGTGCCCCCAATTTTAAGAAAAAAAGGGTAATAATAGAAAGTAATTTATTCATTTTAAAAAAACTTATTATCTTCCCGTATCATGTCCTGTTCTCGGTTTGCTACCATTATCAATATCCTCACAGTCTTCTGCTGCAAAAACTGCTTTAGTCCCACCAAAAATTTTTCCTGGATTATTAATTTTAGTGATTTGTAATTTTTTTAGAGATATTTTTTTTTCAGTTTGTTTTGCTTTTTTCATAATAAAAAATTTAATAATCGTATTTGCAAATAAAACAATATTTTTCTAAAACCAATCAAATATTTCTGATAATTTACAAATCATTAGGGGTAAGTGAGATATAAATAAGCTATATCCTCAAACGTTGTACTTAACAAAATCAATCTCACTATTCTAAGAAATAAGTTTTATTTTTGTACAGGTGAATAAAGCACAAGACAAGGAAATGAAATATCTCCAACTTCTATTTTGTATCGTATTTGGCATTACCAATGCACACTCTACTCCTATAAACGATTCCCTTAAGGGATCCTCTTATTTAGACTTGGAAAATAAATTTTACGATTATAATTATCAGGGCAAATCTGCTGAAGCAGGACTAGTAGCAGAGTATTATTTGCATAAGGCCAAAAAAGAAAAAAACAATCCTCAAATTGCTGAGGCATATGCTTATAAGTGTATCAACGCCAATAAGGAAAATGCTTTTAAGTATATTGACAGCATGGCTTTGGTTGCCAAAAAGATTTCCGATAATGTATATCCCGCCCGTATTTATCTATTAAGAGCTAATATTTTTTTTAAGTATGATAATCAAAAACAGGCATTAGATAATTATATAATAGGTTTAAAGTATGCCAAGCAAAAAGGGAATAAAAGACAAATTGCACTGGCAGAAACGAATATTGCATACCTAAATAGCTATGTAGGAAAGCATGCAGAAGCCGCAAAAGTATTAAGATACTATTTAGTAAATGCCAATTATCTGAATGAAAATGAAATAGAAAAGATAAGAACCAACTTAGCCGATACTTATATTGAAATCAATAAAATGGATTCGGCTAAAATATTAATTACTGAGGGCTTACAGACTTTTAAGAATGCAGATCCCTATAAATATCATCAATATTTATCACTTTTAACTTTTTATAATTTAAAAATGGGTAAATTTCAAGCAGCAGCTGAATCTTCCCAGAATAGTAAACAGTTTTTTCTGAAAAATGGTGACACAAGAGATATAACGTATTCATTTTTCTATGTGGCACAGGCTTATGCAGGACTACAACAAAAGGAAAAAGCTGTAGAAAATTTTGTAAAAGTAGACTCTATTGCGAAAAAAAATAATTACACATTCCCTGAACAACGAGAAGTATATACCTATCTTATAGATTATTATAAAACAAAAGAAGATAAACAAAAACAGCTATATTATATTGATCGTTTTTTAGCAATAGACAAAGTCTTAGATTCCGAGTACTGGTACCTTTCAAAAGAGATTCAGAGAAAGTATGATACCCCAAAACTTTTAGCAGAGAAGCAGGCCATCATTCAAAACCTACGAGTAAAAAAATATTTATTTTATACATTAATTGGTTCCTTAAGTTTATTGCTTATTACTGCTTTAATTTTATTTTTCAAAGCCAGAAAGGCTGAAAAAAGACATAGAAAGATTGCCCAGGATCTTATACGTGCGGTAGAAGAAAATAAAACAGCTCCATACAACATTGCAAATACATCATCCGAAGAAGAAAATACAGATTTAACACCAACCTCCTTTTCCAATGAATATAAATCTACAATTGGTAAGCCATTCGAATTAATTGAAGTGACGGACACCACCGAATCAGATAATAAACAGTCCAAGTCACTTCCTCAAGAGGCGATTGAACTTATTCTGGAGGCCTTAAAAAAGTTTGAAAATAAAGAACAGTATCTTACAAAAGGAATTACCTTAGGAAAGTTGGCAAAAAACATCAACACCAATACTTCTTACCTGTCTGAAGTAATTAATGTTTACAAAGAAAAGAACTTTACTTCCTATATTAATGATCTTCGAATTGATTATACACTCAATCGTCTGGTACATGATAAAAAGTTTCGTTCTTACAAATTACCGGCAATTTCCGAAGAGATTGGATATAATAGTGTACAGGCTTTTTATATGGCATTTAAGAAAAAAACAGGGACCACGCCCTCCATCTATATAAAAGAGATCGAAAAACAAATAACAAACAAAAAACACTGATTTACAAAACCTTACAATTCATTTTATTTATAAATTTATATCCAAATTTATAAATCCTTAGACCTTTTGTTTTTTTATTTATCATAGCCTCTGTATGTTTGCTTCAGGTAAAAACACAAGATTTATTTTTTGTATGTGTACAGTACAAAAACATAAATACCAAAAGCTGATCAGCAACTCCCAAGCCAGGGAATACAAATGGCAAAATATTAATTTTAAAAATTAAAAAAATGAAAAATCTAAAAGGACTAAAGGGAAACTTTTCTTCAATGGAAAACAAAAAATTACAAAGAACTGATTTAAAAGCTATCCAGGGAGCCGGAGACTATAGCTATGTGGAAACAGATTGCGGTTCGACTTGTTATGATAAAGAAACTTGGAAAGATGGAAAACGTATAAGTACCTTAAAAATAGATACAAGCTTAGATTAATATCCAGTAATAATAGAGGGGTAATCCCTCTATTTATTCTACTTTTTATGACAGTCAAGTGAGTTACTCGTATTGATAAAGTTTCAAAACATTAATTTTAGCCACAACTAGGAAAATTTATGAGAAATAAGATTTGGAACTCTTCTTCCTATATTCTAGTGGTCATTTTTTTTATTTTTTCTGCATGTAAAAACAGAAGCTTAAACTATGTCAACTATTATAACAGGGTTAACGAAATTGACAGCATATACCGTCTACAAAAAGACACTCTTGTTACTATTAAGGAATACAAAAAACTATTCAGGAAATATCCTCCTAAGAATCAGGATCGTATTGAAGAATTTACCAATTATATCATACTTGCAGACAAAAAAGATATAAACTTTGGGGGCAAAAAAAATCTGAAAAAACTAATAACCCTGATTGCTCCTTATCATAAAAAAAACAAAGATTTTTACTGGCTCTATCAAAAATATGGAATAGACAGCCTTGAAGTTGAGCAAACAGTTGCTCAATGGAAAAAAAATCTTAATCAAAAACTGATTGATTCTTTTACTGTTGCTTTCAAACGTGATCAAGATAGCCGTAGAAGTGGCAACAGTTTGGATATTTTCAAGAATGATGAAAAAAATGCTAAGCTATTAAAATGGATGTTTGAGAATGATGGCTTTCCCAGTATACAGAAAATAGGTTTGTGGAATGGGGATTTTTTTATGCCATCAGGACCAGTGTTACTTCATATGGCTGATTACGACGAGTATCAGCCATATTTTAAAGCCAAAATACTAGAATATATAAAATCTGGTGATTGTCCTCCCCGGGATTATGCAGCAATGATAGACCGAAATAATATACACCATAAGCAACCCTATACATATGGAGTATATCAAGGTTATGAAAATATAAAAGACACTATTACTGTCAATCGTAACCGTAAAAGTATAGGATTACCTAGCATACAGCACGCCCAAGCTATCATTAAAGATTTTGCTAAAAAGAATAAAAAGGAAAAATGATACTGATTATCTCTCAAAATCACGAAATCACTACAACCGAAGTTATAAAGTGGCTGTTAAAAATGGGTAAAAGCTTTATTCGCGTTAATGAGGATGAAGTTTTTGATATTAAGACAAAGGAAAAACGGATTTATATCGAAAGTCACAGAAACTGTTTTTTTATTGACGAGATTACTAGCGTATGGTACAGAAGAGGAGGTCTGAACTTTAGGCACGTACAGTACAAAAATGAATCTATCAATATTAATATGAATGAATACCAGCATTGGCTGGAAGATTATATCAAAAAGACACTAGAATCAAAAAAACATATAAACAAGGAAAGCAATAGTGATGTTAATAAATTACTTGTTCTTGAACAAGCACAAAAAATAGGCTTGGATGTTCCCTCTTATTTTCTGGCAAGTAATACAGATGATGTAGTTCTAGATAAGACTATCATCAAAACAATTGGAGGAAACCCAAGAATGGAAAATATCATCAAGGATTCCAGTGGTATGATGTATACAACTGTTGTTAGGGAGACTGAAAATGAAGACTTTTTTATCACATTCTTTCAGGAAAAAATTGAAAAAGATTTTGAAATCAGGAGTTTCTATCTAAATAGAAAGATCTGGTCAACAGCAATATTTTCCCAAAATAATGAACAAACCAAGATTGATTTCAGAAAATACAATGATAAAAAACCTACCAGGAAAGTCCCCTATGATCTTCCAAAAGATATTGAAGAAAAAGTGTGTCTACTCATGCAATCTTTGGATCTGAATTGTGGTTCTCTGGATTTTATTAAAAGTGGAGATAAGCATTACTTTCTGGAAATTAATACTGTAGGACAATTTTTGGGACCATCTGTGACCTGTAATTACTCATTAGAAAAAGAAATAGCAGATTACCTATGAAAAAGAACTTCATGACCAAAGAAAAGCAAAAACTGCCTCTTACTTTTAAATATATTGATGTTATAAAAAATAAAAGCCGCGAGAAAAAACATCCTAATATAACGGTTTCCTGTAAAAAATACCAAACAGATTTCTATGTGAAGCTAAAACCTTATAAATGTTTGACAAGATTGATATGAGATATTTTAACCTATTCAGTAATATTACCATAACAAAGGGAGCTACCAGGATACTTATTTCTGATCTTCAGAGGAATATATCAGAACTGTATCCTTTAGAACTGTATGAGCTGATTGAAGAATTGAAAGTAAATTCTCTTGAAGATCTTGTTAAAAATTATGATGATGAATCTCAAGAAATTATAAACGAATATTTAGGTTTCTTACTGGAAGAAGAGTATGGTTTTATTACCGAAAATGGTTGGGACAAAAATTTCCCTCCACTTTCTCATAGATTTCAAGACCATAGTGACATATCTAATATTTTTATAGAAATTAATGACCTACTCACTCTTGACAAAATAAAACTTTCTATTGATAATCTGGGTGTTAAATATTTGGTGATTTACAGTACCAGAGAATTTTCAATGGAAGAGTATCAGAATATTGATAATAAATTTAAAGACTCAGTTTTAGAAAGTATTGAAATATATGCACCTTTTCATGAGGGCTTAGATAAATCTTTTTTTCAAGTTCTGAACCAAACTACTTCAAGAATTGATAGTCTTATTTTTTATAACTGCAAAAAACAACCTTTTAAGAACAATGAAATATTTAGGTTTACCATAAACTTTAACCATGAAAATATTCAAATATCCGCTTGCGGTAAGGTAAACCTTAAATATTTCAATACTAATCTCTCAAAAGTATTGGAGGCCATTAATCATAATTCCTGTCTAAACAAGAAAATCGGTATTGATATCAACGGGAATATTAAAAATTGTCCCTTAATGCCGGAAAGCTTTGAAAACATCCATACCTCAAGTCTTGAAGATGCCTTGGCAAAACCTGGTTTCAAAAAATACTGGAATCTCACAAAAGACCATATTGAAAGCTGCAAAGATTGTGAATTCCGCTATGTCTGTACAGACTGCAGGGCCTTTACAGAAAGAAATATGACGAATAAAGAAGGACTTGATATTTCAAAACCGTTAAAATGCGGATATGATCCCTATACAGGAGTATGGGAAGACTGGACAAAAAATCCATTGAAGCAAAAAGCCATTAAGCATTATCATATGGAAAGTCTCATAAAATAAAACATATTTACAATAACATTGAAATTATATTGATCCTCCACCAGATCATTAACTATACTACCATATAGTTCCTTTTACTCCCACAGATGCACTAAAATGAATGTCAACACTTTAACCATGAAAACTTTAAATATACATCTGTGGGAAAATGGAACTAATGCAAACAAGAGAATTTATACTGATCCTTCACCAGATCATCAGCTATATACTATCATATAGTTCCTTTTACTCCCGCAGATGCGCTAAAATGAATGTCAACACTTTAACCATGAAAACTTTAAATATACATCTGTGGGAAAATGGAACTCATGCAAACAAGAGAATTTATACTGATCCTTCACCAGATCATCAGCTATATACCATCATATAGTTCCTTTTACTCCCGCAGATGCGCTAAAATGAATGTAAACTTTTAACCATGAAAACTTTAAATATACATCTGTGGGAAAATGGAACTAATGCGCACACCATTTTATAATGTAAGATATATTCTATAGCCAACAAAAATATTTTTTGAGCCAGATACAGCAAAATAAAATATTGAAAGTCAAATCAAATCTATCAACTACCGTATATATCTCACTAATAAAAGAAAAATTTTTTTGTTTATTTAAAACATCTGTGTATTTTAGATAAAAATATTAATATGATTTTTGACAAACTAATTAACTACTTAAAACTTGATAAACAGGAGTTCGTCTTCCAGTTTAATTCCCATCCCAATTACCCATCTGCACTGGCATTTAGCGATACTTTGAATTTTATGGGAGTAAAAAATGATGCATATGAATTAGACAAGGAATATTGGAATGAGCTTCCTGAAGAATTCATCGCCATTGTAGAAAATTCTTTCTCTTTAGTAAAGAAATCAGGAAATAGTTACTCAGTTTACTCAGAAAAGACTAAAACACTTAACCAGGAAGAGCTTTACAACAAATCAACAAATTTTGTTCTTCTGTTTGAAAAGGCAGAAAAGGCAGACAATAAATTGGCATTTAACTTCACACCGATTCTATATGCTATTTTCGCTATAATTCTTATTTATTCACTTCTAAGCCTGCAGATATACGAAGCTATTTTTAATCTTCTTTCACTGGCAGGAGTTTATATCTCGTTGGAAATATTTAATCAAAAATTCGGAAATAGTTCTACTGTAATTGGAAGTATATGTGGTGTCCCCACCGCTACCCAAACCGTTAATGCCTGCGATAAAATTATAAAACAGGACAAAACCAGTATTTTAGGTTTAAAATTTTCTGATTTTTCGCTAATTTATTTTACAGGACTTTCTGTATTAGGACTATTCTTACCGGGAACCGCCTATATTGTAAAAGGATTTACGATCGTTTCAATATTGGCTATTGGCTACTCTCTGTATATTCAGGCTTTTGTTGAAAAAGCTTTCTGTAGAGTTTGTCTTTTAATTATCTCCATCTTAATCGGTCAATTGGCCATCACCAGTTTTTTCTTTCAAAATCTTCCATTTGAAATCGGAACACTTTTGCTCATCGTAATTTTATGGGTACTGATTTTCTCAACAGTTATTTACTTCAATTCCATATTGGAACAGAAAGAGGAGCTTCAAAAGTCCAATGCGAAAAACCTTAGATTCAAAAGAAATTATGAATTGTTTAAAGATCAGTTATTGCAAAAGGAGAAAATAGAATTTCAGGATACCCATACTTTTTCTGTAGGTAAAAAGGATGCAAGACTTCGTATTTCTATCGTTTCCAATCCCTACTGTGGGTTCTGTAAAGATGCTCATAAATTGGTGGAAAATCTTTTAGAAAAGTACCCTGATGATATTTCTCTGCAGATGAGATTCAACTATATCCCGGAAAGAGCAGACGAAAAATACACCCGATTAATCTCAGATTTAGCACACATCTACAATAATAAAACAGAAAAAGACTTCCTGAATGCTGTAGAAGAATGGTTTGAAACAAAAGATGAAGGAAAAATCAACATCTTGTCAGGAGGAGTTCCTACATCTGAAAATCTGAATGCATTAATTGGTATGTCTACAGAAAACAGCAATGCCGGTCTCAACTTCACCCCTGTTTTTGTTATCAACGGATATCAGTACCCTGAAAAGTATGATCGTGAAGATATTGTATTCTTTGTTGATGAATTAATAGAAGATGAAGACTTTTAGTAATGGATATCAGCAATTCGAAAATTTCACTATCTTAGGAAAAATAAAAGCGATCTCCGAAAAGCTAATAAAAGAGTAGGAAAAACCAAAAACTATTTATTATGAAAAATCTAAAAAGACTTTCAAGAGAGAATCTAAGAACACTGAAAGGTGGTATTACTGAGGAATGCGCAAGAATTCAGAGTGAAGCAAGCTATTGCGAATCCAAAATAAACCCACCCAAAGAAGGAGCTATCAACGCATGTAACAAATGGTGCTACTACTAGCCAGAGCCATTTCATTGAATTATAATATTGAATAAAGTAAAAATGTCGTCAGAATATGACGACATTTTATAATGATTATTAGTTTTGAAAAAATTTCCTTTTTATAAGCAACCAGACACTAAAGATTGTGGCCCTACCTGTCTTAGAATTGTAAGTAAATATTACGGTAAAAGCATCTCACTACAACAGATTCGTGCCCTTTCTGAAACAACTCGTGAGGGAAGCAGCCTCCTTGGGCTAAGTGATGCTGCAGAAAATCTAGGATTCCGCTCATTAGGAGTCCAAATTGACTTTAAAACCCTTGTGGAAGAAGTCCCTCTACCTTGTATCGTACATTGGAATAAAAACCATTTTGTTGTTGTTTATAAAACCGATAAAAATAACAAGATCTATATCTCAGATCCCAGCTATGGCCTTATTACCTACAACCAGGAAGAATTCATCAAATCCTGGATCGGAGAGAATGCCAATGAAAATACAGAGGAAGGTATTGCTCTTATTCTGGAAACTACGCCAGCATTCTTCCAGACTGAATTTGATAATGAGGAAAGTAAGGCAAGCTTTTCTTTTCTCTCAAAATATCTTCTTAAATACAAATCTCTTGTTATACAACTCGCTGTAGGACTATTGGCCGGAAGTTTACTGTCATTGGTTTTCCCGTTTCTTACCCAAAGCATTGTAGATGTTGGGATACAAAACCAGGATATTAACTTTATCTATTTAGTGCTTCTTGCTCAGATTATGCTATTTTTCGGAAGAATGGGTATTGAAGTCATCCGAAGCTGGATTCTTCTCCACCTTTCCGCCAGAATTAATATCTCAATCATTTCCGATTTCTTCATTAAGCTGATGAAACTTCCTATAAGCTTTTTTGATACAAGGATGACGGGAGATATCATGCAGAGGATTAATGACCACCACAGAATAGAACAACTTCTTACAAGTTCTTCATTGAATACCCTGTTTTCAATGGTCAACCTTATTATCTTCAGTATTGTACTTTTGCTGTATGACTATAGGCTTTTCATTGTTTATCTTGTAGGAGCAGCAATGTATATCGGATGGATTAGCTTCTTCCTGAAAAAAAGAAAGGAACTTGACTATAAAAGATTCTCTCAGGTTTCTCAGGAGCAAAGTAAAGTTATTGAGCTTATCAACGGTATGCAGGAAATCAAAATGCATAATGCAGAAAAGCAAAAACGATGGGATTGGGAATTTCTTCAGGTAAAATTATTTAAAATAAGAATAAAATCTCTCTCCCTAGAGCAATGGCAATCTGTAGGAGGAAACTTCATCAACCAGATGAAAGATATCCTCGTGAGTTTCCTTTCTGCAAAACTAGTTTTAAGTGGAAATCTAACCCTAGGGATGATGCTTTCTGTACAATATATAATTGGACAGCTAAATAGCCCACTTTTACAGTTGATCGACTTTATCAAGCAAACTCAGGATGCTAAAATTTCCCTTGAAAGACTTGGTGAAATCCATGATAAGGAGGACGAAGAAGATAAAAACGAACAATACGCTACGGAAATTCCACATAGAGATATTGAAATTAAGGATATGTCTTTCAGATATATTGGATCCGATGTTCCTGTTTTTGAAAATCTAAACCTTTCTATCCCCTACCGACAAACTACAGCGATTGTAGGAGCCAGCGGAAGTGGAAAAACAACCCTGTTAAAACTTTTGATGAAGTTTTATGATCCTGATCAGGGAGAAATTAAAATCGGGAGTACTAATCTAAAGAATATTTCCCCAAGATTCTGGAGAGATCATTGCGGCGTAGTAATGCAGGAGGGCTATGTATTCAATGATACGATAGCTAATAATATTGCCATCGGTGAGGACCATATTGATAAGTCAAAATTAAGACGTGCAGTAGAAATTGCAAACATCAGAGAATTTATAGAAACCCTCCCTTTAAGTTACAATACAAAGATCGGAAATGAAGGTGTTGGAGTAAGTGGTGGACAAAAGCAAAGACTCTTTATAGCAAGAGCAGTTTACAAGTCTCCGGAATATATTTTGTTTGACGAAGCTACATCCGCATTGGATGCTAATAACGAAAAAATCATTATGGAGAACCTTGAACAATTCTTCAAGGGTAAAACAGCAGTTGTTATTGCTCACAGACTTTCTACAGTAAAACATGCCGATAAGATCATTGTATTGGATAAAGGTAAGGTTGTAGAAGAAGGCAGCCATGCAGATCTGGTTGATCTACGAGGTGAGTATTACAGATTGGTTAAAAACCAGCTCGAACTAGGAAATTAATACCTGCTTATTAAAATTTTAATCTCCCTGGAAATTTTATTCTAAAAAAATGAAACAAGACATTTTAGACAATATTGAACTTCGCTCCGAAAGCGTACAGGATATTCTTACCCAGCCACCCCATTGGATGATACGCTGGGGAAATACAATGATTTTCATCATCATCCTACTTATTTTTGTGATGAGCTACGTCATAAAGTATCCGGAATTTGTACCGGCTCCCATTATTGTAACCTCCCAAAATCCACCTGAGAAAATAGAGGCTAGAATTGGAACCAAAATTGAAAAAATATTTATCAAGGACCATCAGCAAGTAAAAAAACATGATGTATTGATCGTAATGCAGTCAGCAGCCAATTATAAAGATATTTTAGAGCTGAAGAAGATTGTGGATTCTATTTCTCCCAATCAACTAAATTCTTTTCCTCTTGCACAGGCATCAAGATATAAACTTGGAGAGCTACAGGGCGAATACAACAGCTTTGCAAAAGCTTTTCAGGATGAAGAACTTTTCACAAGGTTACAGCCGTATGCTCCGGAAAGCTTAGCCAGCAATCAAAGTATTTCTGAGTATAAAATAAGAATGGCTACCTTAAGGCAACAGAAGAACCTGGAATCAGTAAAATATGATTTGAGCAGAAAGAACTTCAACAGATCTCAGGAACTTTTCAACCAGGGAGTAATTTCTGCGATGGAACTTGAAAATGAGAAAATCAAATATCTTCAGGCTCAACAAAATCTTGAAAACCTTAATATTTCTATCTCTCAAGCAGAAGAAGGCATTTCCAATATTAATAAAACCAAAAGTGTAACGGTTATTAACAATGAAAAAGAAAAGATTACATACTCTGCACAAACGCTACAGCTTTTTGAACAGCTTCGAAAAGCCTTAAAGCAATGGGAACAAAACTATCTTGTCATTTCATCCACAGATGGTATTGCCAGTTTTCAGCAATTTTTTGGTGAAAATCAGTTTGTAAAAGCCGGAGAGCCTATCGTATCTATCCTGCCAAGCAATAAAGAGAAATTAGTAGGCAGAATGTCTGTTCCTACAGTAAACTCAGGAAAGATTGTAGCTGGCGAAAAGGTATTGATCAAATTAGATAATTATCGTTTTCAGGAATATGGTATCATCGAAGGAAAAGTTCAGAACATTTCCCTTATTCCTGATGATAAAGGAAACTACTATGTAGATGTGGTATTGCCTAAAGGATTAAAGACAAGCTATAATAAAACGCTTACCTTTGATAAAGAACTTAGGGGTAGTGCGGAGATCGTAACTCAGGATCTAAGGTTAATTGAAAGATTCTTCTATCAGATCAGAAAGCTACTAGGATATCAGTCCTAATAAAATTAAGATTTGTTATAGCACACTTTAAATATTATTGTTTGAAGAATTTCAAGAAAAATGAGATTATCAATAAAATCAGAGTTATACAAGCGCAAAAGATCCACAGAAATGTATATAATTTTGCCTTCCATCCATATTCATCAATTGAATTTTCATAATTTTTAAATTCTATTTTATATTTTCTTTGAACAGAATCATCAAATTTTATGATATAAAGGGAATCTTTTATATAATTATCATAAGCTGTTTGGTCAATTATAAAAGATTCCATTTTTTTATCCGTTGCATTATTTCTCTTTAGTTTTTTCTTATAATATAAGCTCAAATCTTTTACAATTTCGTATTCTGATAAAAGTAAATTCAATTGTGCCGTGTATTGAGATTTTCTTTCTCTAAGATCGATATCATTATAAGCTTTTAGAATACCGATTTCAAATGGAAGATCGCGCTTAATTTCATTGACTTTGTTTAAAAAATATTTTAATGAATCTTTGGGATAATTATTATTTAAATAAGAGTTCAAAGATTTGAGTATAATTATTCCTCTTTTCTCAGAAGCCTCTCTTAAACTATCCGATTTTGTTTTGAAAGAAACCATTTTTTGCAGTAAGGAATTATTCTTTTCTAAATTAAAATCTAAGGAGTCCAAATAGTTTAATCTTTTTTGTTTTAGAGCTATTAGGCTTTCATTACTATAATTATCTGCTGTAGTATAAAAAGTAATTGATAAATTGAAAAAAAATGATATTAAGATAAATGTTACAGAAGCAGAAATGTGTGATCTATATAATGCTAATAGTCTAATCATAATTTTTTTACAAATATATTTATTTTTTTGTAACTAAAAAATAGTTACATTTGTATAAGTATTAAAAATGAGATGTCGAAAAAAGATAAACTTATCACTAGATTAAAATCAAAACCGAAAGATTTTGAATACTCAGAACTAAAGTCTTTATTAATATCTTTAGGATATGAAGAAAATAATAAAGGTGGGACATCTGGAAGTGCGGTATCATTTTTGAATAAAACTATTGAGAGTGTAATAATGTTACATAAACCACATAATCCAGATATTTTAAAACACTATCAAATAAAAGCAGTAATAGAAGAATTAGAAAACAATAACTTAATTTAAAGAACTATGCTTGAACATAAAGACATCAAGGGAACAGTAGAGTTCGATCAAGAAACTACAATGTTTTTTGGTAAACTAATAGGAGTAAATGGTCTTGTTATGTATGAAGCTGAGAACGCAGAAGAATTCGCCAAAAATTTTATCACTGCGGTTGAAGATTATATTAAAATGTGTGAAGAGAATGAAATGCCTATCAAAAAAGAATATAAAGGTATTTTCAATGTCAGAACTTCACCTGAAATTCATGAAAGGTTATTTACTACTTCGGTAGAGAGAGGCGTTAAATTAAATACAATTATAAATGAAGCATTTGATTTTTATTTAAAAAGTCAGTTACAGGATAAATTTGCAGAAAAAAAATATAGTTCTGTTAAGAGTATGTTAGGTGATTGTATAACTCAAGTCTATTGGGAGCCTAGTGAATCTGACTCTTATGGAAAATTTTTAAAAAAAAGAATCCTCAAACATGATTGTAATAATAATGTTGTAGTAGATAAAAGGAATGTATCCAAATTCCTAGAACAAAAGCATCATTTAACAGATAACAAATAAAAAACCTCAAATTGAGGTTTTTTTTATAAGTATTAATAGATATTCCTGATATAATCTAAAAGCAATTCTAGCAAATTTTAAATATTTATTTCTCGAAATTTTATTATAAATATTTCTTGATGCAATACAGTTTATTTTGGATTTAAATTGTCTTAAGGCTCGGGAATTATAGGAAGAAATATTAAACATCAAATAATTTTATAAAATTCTCTTAACTCCACAATTTTATTTACACAACTAGAAGAAAATAAAATAGCCTAAAAATATTTACTGTACATTTACCATACAAATTAAAAACCGCAACCATTGATAATCAATGCATTGCGGTTTAATACTGTAGCGAAGACGGGAATTGAACCCGTGACCTCAGGGTTATGAATCCTGCGCTCTAACCGACTGAGCTACCTCGCCTCCTTTTTGGTGGTGCAAATATAGAAAATATTTCTTTACCTCCAAAATTATTTTAACTTAAAATACTCTAAAACATCACCAACATGATCTGGTTTGCTGATTATCTTATTGTTAGCATCTAAAATAAAATACGTTGGTGTTGCATGAATATTGTAGGTATCTACATAATTACTATTCCATCCTCTCAATTCTGAATCATTGATCCAAGGAAATGCCGCAATCTTGCTGGTATAAGAGTTTTTGTCAACATCTAAAGAGAAAGCAACAACCTGTATATTTTTTGTTTTTAAATCATTGTATTTTTCCAATAGCTTTGGAAGCTCACTTTCACAATGTGAACATGTGGATGACCAGAAAATAATAACCTTTTTATCTGCTTTTATATCATGAAGTGATTTAGCAGTAGTGTTCGTAGCTGACTGAAACTTATAATTAGGAAAAACAGCTCCCATCTCCACATTAGCATTAGATTTTAAGGTAGAAGCAAGTCTGTCATTAATGGTACATTTAAGGTTCTTGGCCTGGCTTAAATATTTATTTTTAAACTCATCCATGTCATATACATCAAAGATGTCTATAAGCTCAGATAATACAGTCTGTCCTCTTGGCGTCTCTACCTTTAAACGGTCTAAAAGCTTATCAACTGAAGCTCCAACATTTGCGTTACCTCCAGAGTTTAAATAAGACACCAATACTGGTCTCAGCAATGATGAACTTTCCAGCATATCATTGGACTTATCCAAAAAGTTGATAATTTCTTCCTGATCTACCTTTTTAGCAGAATCTACAGGGGCAGAAAGAAACTTACTGTAATTGGTATTATAATAAGAAATGAATGGGTGCTTTGCTTCATCAATTGAACTAGCTTTCCCTGAAAGTCTGTCAATCTCCAATTTCAATGCTTTTCCAAATTCTGTATTGTCTTTATAATATTCTTTGATCTGGGCTAAAGCTGGCAGAATAAGTTCTTTCTTTTGTGAACCCTCTTGCTGCTTACTCATCAGATCATTGGCTTCATCCAAATAAACAATCTCCTTAACTTTATTATTCTGAGTTTCAAGCTTAAGATTTACATTCTTGTTTTCAGAAATAAAACTAATTGTATTATTTGTTCCGGGGAAATAAACTTTCATCATCCCCATATAGTGGTTTGGATATTTAAAGGTCCATGTATTGTTCTTGCTTTGTTCTTTAGTAACAATAATATCTTTTGAACCATTTAATGTATATAGAATAGCATCCTGATCTTTAAAATCTGCGGAGGCCTGAACCGTAACTGTAAACTGAGCCTGCAGAGCAAATGCAGCTAAAACTGCAGATAGTGTATAAACCTTTTTCATAGAGTAAAAATAAAAAAACTCTCTGACTAATCAGAGAGTTTGATATTATTTTAATAAAATTTTATGCTTTTACGCTTTTATACTTCTTTGTATAGTATGCAATGAATGCAAATGCTACAATAGAAAGTAAATATACGTACATATCAATTGGTGATGATGGTGCTCCTCCGGTACCGTGTCCTCCGGTACCTCCTCCACCTGGAACTGGCATATCATCTATATCTGCCTTTGCCAAAAATGTGGCAAAAAGAAAAAACGCAAATACTAGTTTATTTATAGTTTTCATATTAATTTTTATTTTAAGATTTTGGTGTTAACTATTACTCCTTTATCCGAAACCACTTTTACAATGTAAGAACTCTTCACTGAACCGTCTAGCTCAATTACGAAATCCCTAGATGCATCAACTGATTTTTTAGAGATAATAAGCTTACCACTCATATCATAAACTTCAATATCTGCTTTTCTCCAATCTGGATCAAATCTAACTATATAATTACTAATTGCAGGGTTGTAAACAACCATCGTTCTGGAAAGCGTTTCTGTTTCCTTAGTTGCAAGAGAACCTCTATCAGGTGCTCCATAATATAAATTATATGACTTTGAACTTACAGGAATAACATCTCCCTGCTTTGCTTCTTGTACTGTTCCATTAGAGGCCTTATAGAAGAATCCAATTCCTGAAGACAAGTTATGTACTCCGGCCGGGATCAGCTCAGCATTTTCTCTAATTTCAAATTTGTAAGAAACAATTTTTTTATCTGGCTTACTATAATCAAAGTTATATAGCAATATATCTTTTCCTAAGAAATTACTTTCACTGGCCTCATTAATGTATAACCAGTATTTGGCATTGTAGTTAGGATCATATCCACCATTTAAAGCTTCTTCGAATGTTCCGATTGGACTTGCTGAACTTGCAGCAGCCTGAACCGTAGTTGCAATAGAAATCTGGTGTCCTGTAGTTGCTGTAGGAGAAACTACATAATAAGTTCGTGCAATTTCGTTACCGCTTGCATCAAGACCAATAACACCAAGCTGTTTAACACTTGCGCTGTTTGATTTATTGCTAACTCTTGCAGCATTTACATTATAGTCAGTTCCATTAGCTCTTACTGAATTCTTGAAACGTCTAAGGGTGTTAAAGTTCAGAGTCTGCGCTGAGTTATCTCTAAGCTTTATAATAAATGGCTGCATAGGTTTAATAAGTAATCCAATATCTCCAACAGGCGTTCCATCTAAATTAAACGTTTGCGTTAATGCACCAGTAGTGTAGGTATACCCATTGGCTAAAGTAACCACATTCCCTGAAGTATATTCAATACCCATGATGTTACTAACATTATTACCATCTGTAACTGTTCCGTTTTCAATAAAACCAATCTTTGAAAGATCTAAATTTGTTAAAAATGGATTTCCAAATTGGTAAATATTTTTACCATACGTTGGGCTCCATGCTCCATTAGGGAGATCGAACTGATCTTGAAGGTAAGAGTTATAAGCTTCCCCATAACTATTTGCTCCATTACCGTTAGGACCGAAATATACATTTCCACCATTCTGTAAAGATACAGAAGCTAGCGGCGCATATGGTCTTCCGTTCAACGTATATACAGAAGCAGGAGTTGGTGGAACATTTAAGTTTAGGTTATTATTTCTAGAACCTAACATATAATATCCTGTACCGTTGCTTGTTGTACTTGCTAAACTTGTAACATGGTCAGATTTAGCTTGGAGGTTATTCCATTGCAAAATCAAATCATTGTTTACATTATTAGTATTTTGGATATCTCTTACTGTACCAAATGTTTTACCTAATTCTGTTGATAATGAATTGTAGGCCTTTCCAAAGAAAGGAAGGGCAATCTGTTGGAAGTAATTGCCTGTACCTTGTTTATCAGTCAAGTATTCTTTACTTACAATACCCGTGACATTGGACTGGGATAATCCATCGATATACAACTGACCATACGTGGAACTCGCATAAGTAGCAGGGGTATTTAGTCTTAAAACAATGTTTCCGCCATCGGTTTTATCACCTCCGCCAGCATCGATTGTTTTAAAAGCGTCCGTACCAGATCCTACAACCATGATATTTCCATGCACGTCCAAAAGGCCATTACCTCTTGTTTGTACACCTCCACCGCTATAAACTAGGGTGCCTTCGCTCACATACATATTAGCATTAGTGTCAACATGACATAGTATCTGCGCCTGAACAGAGTAACTAATTGCTAAAAGACCTATAGCAAATAAACTTTTTCTCATTGTATAAATTATTTGTGTGTTAATACAATCTTCACCCGCAAAGGTATTATATTTTTCTTTAAAAAAAAAACATTTTTATCTATTAATCAAAATATTATCTTCTGTTAAGACAATCTTTTTCTCCTCTCCGATTGAAAACATATAGTCTTCCAAGACTTTCTCAGTGGTCCCTCTTAGACCTCTTGCTCCTAATCCTTTTTCGATAGTTTCTTCTACAATTCTTTCAATTGCACCGTCTGTAATAACCAAATCTGTGCCATCCATTTTGAAAAGTTCCACAAATTGATTTACGATTGAGTTTTTAGGCTCTTTCATAATTCTCACTAACGTTTCTTTCGTAAGCTTATCGAGATAAGTAATGATTGGAAATCTTCCTAAAAGTTCAGGAATTAACCCGAAAGAACGAAGATCGACTGCATTAATATTTGTTAATACATATTCTTCTTCATCCGTTTTATTGATCTTTTCAGAACTGAAGCCAATCGCCTGCTTATTCATTCTTCTTTCGATGATTTCCTTAATACCATCAAAAGCACCTCCTGCAATAAACAGAATGTTTTGAGTATTTACCTGAATATACTTTTGGTCAGGATGCTTTCTTCCTCCCTGCGGCGGAACGTTTACAATACTTCCCTCCAATAATTTCAGTAATCCCTGCTGTACTCCTTCTCCGGAAACATCTCTTGTAATGCTAGGGTTATCAGATTTTCTGGCAATTTTATCAATTTCGTCAATAAAGACAATTCCTTTTTCTGCCTTTTCCACGTCATAGTCTGCTACCATCAATAGTCTTGAAAGGATACTTTCAACATCTTCTCCTACATAGCCGGCTTCTGTTAAAATAGTGGCATCCACAATACAGAAAGGAACATTAAGTTCTCTGGCAATAGTTTTTGCCAACAGGGTTTTTCCGGTCCCCGTCTCTCCTATCATGATGATATTTGACTTTTCAAGCTCTACTTCCCTGTTTTCATCCTGGGCATGAAGCAATCTTTTATAATGGTTGTATACAGCAATTGAAAGCTGTTTCTTTGCTTGGTCCTGACCAATCACGTATTGGTCCAGAAATACCTTAATTTCTTTTGGTTTTTTAAGATCTTCCATATTGTCTGCAGGTGAATATCCTGATTTGGACGCACTATCTTTAACTATAGTATGCGCCTGCTCTATACAATTTTCACAAATAAAACCGTTCTGCCCGGAAATCAACATCTGTACTTCACTTCTTTTTCTGCCGCAGAAAGAACACTGGTTTGAATTCATATGAGATAATAATATATGTATATGTTAAAGAAAATCGTAAAAAATTTCTTTTTTACGATTTTCTGTGTTTTTAAGAATTAATAATTGAGTTTTGAATCTCTGTATATTCTTCGTTCGTTAATTTTAATCTTTCATTTCTAAAGTTCATGTCCTCCACCTGGTTTAAAGGAATAAGATGAATGTGGGCATGAGGAACTTCAAGTCCTACAACCGCTACTCCAACTCTTACACATGGAATTGCAGTTTTGATCTTCTTGGCTACCTCTTGGGTAAATCCCCAAAGGTTTTTGTATTCTTCACTTTCAAGATCAAAAATCAAATCCACTTCTTTTTTAGGAACTACTAAGGTATGTCCTTTCACCAAAGGCATTGCGTCTAAAAATGCGATAAAGTTTTCATCCTCTGCAATTTTATAGGAGGGAATTTCGCCATTGATGATTTTTGTGAATATAGTGCTCATTTATCAGAAGTTAGAGGTTATATATTAGAAGTTAGAAATAAAAAACGTGTATCAGACTATAAAGAGATGTCTAATACTTCGAATGAAAGCTTATTACCGTTTGGTAAGGTAATTTCTGCAGTTTCGCCAATAGCTTTTCCTAACAAACCTTTTGCGATCGGTGTGTTTACAGAAATTTTCCCTGTTTTAAGGTCACTTTCGTTATCCGGTACCAATTTAAATACCTGCTCTTGTTTAGTCGCATTATTTTTAAGTTTCACTGTTGTTAAGATTGAAACTTTTGAAGTATCTAATTGGCTTTCGTCTATAATCTTAGAAGTTGAGATAACATCCTTCAGCTTAGAAATTCTCATTTCAAGCATCCCCTGAGCCTCTTTAGCCGCATCGTACTCTGCATTTTCAGACAAATCTCCTTTGTCTCTTGCCTCTGCGATCTGCTGAGTGATTTTTGGTCTCTCCACAGTTTCTAACTGTTCCAGCTCAGCTTTCATTTTCTCTAGGCCCTCCTTTGTTACATAGCTTGCCATAATTTTCAAAATTTAGTTTTAGTATAAAAAAATAATCCGACATTTGCCGGACAATGTTTTACGTGTTATAATCGTTTAATTTTTACAAATATATAAAAATTTAAATTGAAATGAAAAAAACTTTTTCGATACTATCTATTTTCATTTTATTGATTTTCAGTAATTTATCTGTAAATTCATGCGGAAGCAGAGAAGATACAGTAAGCTGTTTCCCCAGCAACCCTATTAACGTTACGCTTAATTTAAACCTCCCTGCATACAATGCCCTGACCTATGATAATGGCTGGGTGTATGTGAACGAACAGCAGGCCGGAACCAGAGGACTGATCGTTGTACGTGTTGGGAATGGATTCAAAGTCTATGATAGAAATGCACCTCATCTATGTCCTGACAACAATACGACCCTTGAGGTAAAAGACAATATTGCAATTTTATGCCCCAAGGACAATACAAGATGGATCTTAAGAACCGGTGAACCTCAGTCAGGTTCCAAAACATCTCTTCCTCCAAAAACATATCCTTATAATTTTGATCCTGTAACCAAGGTTTTAAATATTTATTACTAAAATGAAAATCGTTATACAAAGAGTCTCAGAAGCCAGCGTAAAAGTAGACGGAAAAATAGTTGGTGAAATTGGTAAAGGCTTAATGCTGCTGGTAGGTATTGATGAGAATGATGAAAAGACAGATGCTGACTGGCTGGTACAAAAAGTAGTAAACCTCAGGATCTTTGGTGATGAAGATGACAAACTCAATCTTTCGGTGAAAGATATCTCAGGAGAGATTCTGTGCATTAGCCAGTTTACTTTGATTGCAGATTACAAAAAAGGCAACCGCCCTTCTTTCATTAAAGCGGCCAAACCTGATAAGGCCATTCCATTATTTGATTATTTTAAAGAAGAAATAGCAAAGTCTGGTCTTAAAACTGAAAGCGGTATTTTCGGAGCGGATATGAAGGTTTCATTGATCAATGACGGGCCAGTTACCATCATTATGGATTCCATTACAAAAAGTTAATTAGACAAAATGAAAAACAGAAATATAGTGATCACTTATCTGGTGATGACTTTAATTTTCCTGAGTGAAGTTGTTTTAAATTTTAATCAATACAGTTACAGAGGATATTACACCGATAAAATCATCGGATGGCTATGGCTGGCAATGACAGTCTTTATCATCATCAAACTTTGGAAGAAAAAAGCGATTAAAGCTTATTTTGGTCTTTTGGTAGCTGGGATTATTTTGAGTATTCTGCCCATGATGATTCCTTTCTTTGCTCTTCTCAGTTATTTTTCAACTATTGACAGCTATCAAAGGATTTCGCTTAATGATGAGTACCGAATTGAGAGACATCGTCCCGGAGCATTATCTAAGCCGCAAATAGCAATCTATCAACAGAAAGGTATTTTTGAAAAAAGAATCAGTAAAACTCCTTATGTAGAAGTTTTGGAAAAGGTTATACAACGTCCTTCAATTGATATCTCAAGTGATGAACGAAACGAGTCTATTCAGGAAGCAAAGCTCGTTAGTGCTAATAAAGACAGCATTGGAATTGAATATAAAATCATGAATAAAAAGCAGATTTTTTATCATAAAAATAAAGAAGATTGGTTTGATGATTTGTAAGATTACATCTTCATTTTTTCTAAACCCAAAAATACCTTTCAATAATGTTGAAAGGTATTTTTTTGTCATAAAATCACTAAAAATTTTCTCATTTATCTTTTTTAAATTCAAATAAATCATCTGGGAAAAGCTAAAATACAGAGATTGAAAAATAAATTCACAAAAATGTGATTTGTTTTTATTTTATTATTAATTTTGAGATTATCCAAACTTATTCTCAACCATTTAACAAAAATATTATGAAAACAAAATTTAATTTTTCTACACTGTTAGTGTTTTGTTTCTTCTTCTCTTTTGGTCAGGTACCATCTGACCGTAATCATCAAAGTGATGTAATTTACGTTTGCTTTTCCAAGGATATTGAGTCTGAAAAAGCAGCATTCAGCAAAAATTCGGATCTGGAAAAATTTGCCAGAGAAAACGGAATTTCATTTACCTATGACCTTGACTTTAATGACAAAAAAATTAATGAAATGATGGAAAGCAGTAAAATGAATGGAAATTCCGGAGAGTCTGTTCAAAAACTGAAAAGAATATTTAAAGCGAATTTTCATCTGAAGAATGATGAAACATCTCAAAAGCTTATTCAAACCTTAGAAAGATTTCCTGAAATAGAATATGTATCTGTAATGAGCGGTACCCCCATTGAACCTCCAGTAGTGAATATGTTTGTAGCAACTCCCGATCTTGAAAGCCTGCAAACTTACCTGAATGACAACCCCGGAATCAATGCAAAGTATGCATGGTCACGAGGAATTACAGGACAAAACATCAGAATCCGTGATGTGGAGTATGGTTTTTATAAAACTCATGAAATGCTGTCCAATCAAAATTCTATACAATTGGAACCCGGATATACACCTAATTCAGGATTATCAAATAACAACTACAGAGATCACGGAACAGCTGTGGTAAGTATTTTAGGATCTATAAAGGATAATATCGGTCTTACGGGTGCTGTTTACAATGCTTCAGAAATAAAGGGATATATGGAATGGACAACTGTTGGCTACAACAGAGCATCAGCAGTAAGCAGATCCATCAATGCTTCTCAGGCCGGAGACATCATTTTGTATGAAATGCAGACGGGTGGAAAAGACGGTCAATATTGCCCTGCTGAGTACGACAGCGTGATTTGGGATCTTACCAAAGCGGCTACAGATTCAGGGATTATCATCGTTGCGGCAGCTGGTAATGGAAATCAGGACTTGGATGACCCTTTTTATGCAGCATATAGAGCCAGAGGGAACAGCGGGGCCATTATTGTAGGGGCCGGAACCCCTAATACTACCCATTCTAAACAAAGCTTCAGTACGTTTGGAAGCAGAGTTGATGTACAGGGATGGGGAAGCAGTGTTTTGGCAGCAGGATATGGTTCTTACCAGAAATATGACAATGATAACAACAGAACTTACAATTATTTCAGTGGAACAAGCTCTGCAACTCCTACGGTAGCTTCTGCAGCAGTATTGGTTCAGTCTTTTTATCGTCAGACTACAGGACAATACCTGAGTCCGGCTGCCATGAAAAATCTTTTGGTATCTACAGGAATCCCTCAGGGCGGTACAGATGTTAATAAAAAGATAGGACCGCTTCCGAATGTAAGAAATGCTATATTACAATTGGAAAGTAAATTTGTATCTCCGGTGAAAACACTATCTCCATTAGAGGTAAAAATCTATCCGAACCCGTCTAGCAGCTCTATTGCCATTCAAAATATTGAAAATAAAAAACTGGATATTGAAATCTTCAATATGTATGGAAGATCAGTTATAAAAAGCACTGTTTCGTCAGATGAAAAGATTAGTATTTCTCATCTGCCTGCAGGCCAGTACATCATCAATATTAATGAGGGACAAAGAAGAGTGGTTGAAAAATTCACAAAACTATAATGTAAACAAAAACACCTTTCAGCACGCTGAAAGGTGTTTTCTTTTAATAAACATTTATAAAATTACTTCGCAGGAACACTGCTGAAGTTAAGGGCTACTTTAATGTTCATGTCTGAAGTTGTTTGACTCTTCAGTTCATAAACAGTTCTTACGGTCAATCCTGAGCTTTTTACAATTTCATCCAAAAATCCTGTATCATTCAAATCCAGATTTAGGCTGGAAGAATTATTGGACATATTGGAACGTGATGCAATAAGCCTCTCTCCTGTTCCATTAGATGAAACATATATTTTTACAGACTTAAATGCACTTAAATTCCCTCCTGATGGAGAAGCTACAGAGATCTTAGCCTCAGAAATTCTTACATCCTTGATCTTTGCATTATTATTTCCTCCGAACCACGTTTGTACATTGGTAGCAGTTGCTGTAGAAGAAACCTCCTTGTCAGCAGGGACCCCTGTGGAAACTAAAACATTAGCTGTGTATGGAAACGTATTTTGAACCAGCGACTGTACGGTTCCGCAACTTACAAGTACAGCTGAGGCGGCCATTGCTGTTAGAACTATATTTTTCATAATATTAAATTTAAACTTTGAGTATAGTTTGCAGAAACTGTACCAAATTGGTTAATCCTATTCTATACTTACTGTAAAATGCCCCTTGGTGTTCCCTGAAGCCATATTACTTTTCCCGATAATCAACCAAACCTCTCCTTTTCCCGGAACTTCGTAGGTAATGTCTCTTCCGAAAGGCCCATCATAGTTTCCGTTGGGAAGTTTAATCTGATTAAACCTGATGTTAAATTCTTTTTCTTTCGTTGAAATTTTTGCTTTTATATTTGGCTGATCAAAATTGGTAAGCTTCAACACAAGTTCCTGATCATCTTTAGTAAACTCTTCACCTAATGTAAACGGAAGCTGGGAAGCATCTGCTGTTCTTACAATTTGTCCCTCTTTTTCATTTCTCATCACTCCTTTACGTAGAACTTCCTTGGTAGCAGGAGCATTGTTAATAATTGAGTCTCTTTTTCTCAATACTGCTGAATCTGTCTTATAAACTGAATCCGGCAATTCTGTTACCACTGCAGAATCCTTTTGGGGTACATCTGTTACAGCGGGATCCTTTTTACATGAAATGATAATCAATGGAATTAACAATAAGCTTTTTTTCATAATAATTAATTTTAAGAATGTGGATACAGCATTCTGTTAAGTCCTTTTTAAGTGCGAAAATTGTTCCAACTCTTTTTTAATGTCTCCTTTTTTTGATTTATACAGTCTTTTCATTATTATTTTTAACCAGTTTAAATGTGAAATACATAAAATTGAGCATTATTCCCATTAAAAGAGTTACGCCCCAAGTTTTTGTATATTCCAAAGGATAGATAAACCTTATCACAATATCATTAAAAAGCCCAAAAGGATTATTGAGAACATCCCAACTGTTCCATCTCAAAAATCTTCCCAGATAGACTCCAAAACTGCTCATAAAGAGAAATACTATTACAATTCCGTTGATAGTTCTATCCTTAGTATAGCAGGAGAGCAGTTTTTCAATATCACTAAGACTTATAAATCCACAGATCAACCCCGTCCATGCATACGAAAGTATTACAATCAGATCATACCAGATAGGAATGGCGTTTCTTGCCTTTAAATGAAAAAGATCGGTAAGGATATAAGGTGAATTGGGGAAAAATAAAATCCATACTATAATAATAAAGGCGAGGGATAGTTTACCATTAATATTAAATGCTAAAATAATGGAGCTTAGCAACAGAGGAATCCATGCCAGAAATAAATTCCAGTTAAGAAAGAAAAACACTTTTGTATCACTGATATAATATCTGAAAATGGAGAGGCTTAAGCAAAATAAGGTCATGAGGATAAGCAGAACATTTACTTTAAACCTTTGAGATTCGATTAAATTTTTCATAGTGCATTGCTGTTATTTGATGGTTTCATAATAACCAATCTTTGAAAGAAAGGTTTTCGCCTTTTCGCTTTTAATCTTATTCTGCAGATTTTTTTTAAGCTTCAAATTATTTTTTTCTTCTGCATATTTTAAAAGATTCTTTTCACTAAAGTTGACTGAACCGAAATGGTAATTAACCGCAAAGTCTTTACGCTTCATATTCTGTGAAGTAATAAAACCGCCCCAATTGAAATAACTGCAAACTAAAATTATCACATAAAAATACCAAACCATTGTATTGAAAAGAAATGCATTTCGTTTTCTTTTTTGAATTTTAATAAAGGTAAGCCCAAGCCCAATCAAGGATAGAAGCAAAAATGCAAAGACACCAAGTCTTTTATAGGTAAAGGCATAATTAACAATGTATTCATAGTTTTTTACCGCTGCGGATAATATTAGAACAGCATTAAGGAAGATCCAGATCTTGGCCAGGGTTTTCATCAGTTTTGCTTTAGGATCAAAGTTAAAACCGGATTTAAAGTAAAACATAATCACCAAAATAGCCATTACTATAGAGAGGATCACGGCATTTACCCTTTCATGGGTTTCCTCAGATAGCTGAACCGGTGTTTTGGAAGCTTCATAAAACTGTTCATAATTGTAAGTTCCGATAAAGAAAACCAATAAAATATTCAGTGAAAAGAAAGATACAATTCCACTTATTCTTTCAGCATCAAGATCAAGGAATGAGTAGGTTGCCTTTGGAGCCTGAACATCTTTTTGAAAGTCGTTATCCAGAAATTGATTGTTTTTATAGATGAGCTTTTCAACAGCGTAGTTCCAGTAATTAAAGGCAATGAAAAACCCTAAAACGGTAAGGCAGAACACCTGCCAAAGATTAAGATCAAGCTCATAATCTGTAAACAAGGCAGCAAAGAGGTCACTGCCTGCTGCATAAATTCCAAAGAAAACGGATAAAAGCAATAATGGAATCAGAACGAAAGCCATTATTTTTTGCCACACCCCTGAAACATTTCCTTTGGGAAGCCAATCGTCCAGCATAAAAATTCTACAGATTGAAGTACAGCTGTTCACAACAAAGACCGGAATGAGAAGAAGGATTTTCATTCTTCTGTTTTTCGATTTATAGGCAAGCAAAAGAAGTGAGCTTACAACGGCCAGAAAGGATGGAAAGTCTCCATACCATGCAAAGGCTATACTTGAGAGAATACTTGTAACCGTAAGGATGTAGAATGTTCTGGTTTTATTTTTTTCAACTGTTTTAAAAAAGGTCAAAACTGCATACAGAATTCCGAGGATCCCAAGATTCAGCCCTAAGTCCTGATCGTAGAACAGAATGACAAATAGGGCTGTTGTGAGAAATATATAATGATGTGTTTTCATGTTTTAAAGAATTAAGTAATTATCAAAAATTAAAAAGAATGAGAAGATATATTGAAGCAATGGGAATATTTAAAAGCAAGAGAAGCGCTGAGTTTCCGGCAGATTTTTCTCCAGAAACATCATTAAGGTAGATTCCTAGTTCATACAAAAGAATGATTGTATTTACCATTATAGCAATACCCACATAGGCAAAGCCAATCAGTAAAAGAAATTCATTACGAACGATCAGAAACGTCAGAAACAATAATGTTCCCAATACAAAGGATATAAGAAATGTATATTTCCCTGCTGAACTGAATTTAATATTTTCCATATGGATATTTTAATGGAGTATAACGGTATCTTTCTGTTGAATAAAGTCTTTCAGATGATCAAAGTTCTGCCACAATAAGCTTTCAAAATCCCACTGATGAAATTCTCTCATGTTTTGTCCTTTCTTATAGGCCTTGATATAAATTTTCACATATTCAGGCAGGATAAATGTTCCCAAAACAATAGCTGCCAATAGATGGGCGTTCAGTTTTCCGTTTCCCAGCAAGAGATATTGCATGGCAATTTCATCTTCGAAATTGGTTCCACAACCCGTAATCAAGTGATGAACATCGTGGTTTTCCATCTTGGGAATCATTGAAAATCCGTGCTTATGATAGAATTCGCCAAGCTTTCGTCCCAGTGAATCTTCCTGAAACTCCAACAGCTGTCTTTCATTAAACTGCCATTGTCTCTTTTTCTTTTTAAAGTATTTTCTGTATAATTTTTGGGTTTTATCATACACAAAAAGCAGAAACTGAACGCGTATTTTTTTCATAGTGTATTTATTTAGATGATATTCAATCCTATTATGGCGTAAAGAATGGCAACAGGGATATTGATCAAAAGAAAACCTGCAGACTGATAGCATACTTTACGCTTAGCCTTATCAATTTCACCGTAGATCAGCAGTCCTGATAAAATAAAAAGGTTGAAAATTGCCCCATAAAAAAGCAGTATAAAACCAGAATCGGCAAAATCAAAATCCTTGGTTATCATATATCCAAAAAGGCAAATATTCCCTGCCAGGAAAAACAACCCGAATATTGTTTTTCCCAAGTTTAAAATGTTTTGTTCTGTCATATTAATTTATAATAGTTAATTTTAAAACAAAGAACTTTGAATTACAAAGTTAATTTTCAAAAAAATATAGGACTAGCGTCCCAATAATTTTTCCAGTGCATCCAAATGATCGGTAAATGCCTGCCTCCCGTTTTGGGTGACTCGATAAGATGTTTTAGGCTTCTTACCTACAAATTCTTTCTTCACTTCAATATACCCCGCTTTCTCCAACGCATTGCTATGACTGGCTAAATTCCCATCTGTAATTTCCAGTAATGTTTTCATTTCAGAAAAATCAACCCAGTCGTTGACCATAAGAACGGACATAATGCCCAACCTTACACGGCTTTCAAATTCTTTATTGAGTTGACTGATCTTGATCATAATAGTAATAGGTAGCAGATATTAGGAACAGATTACTATGAATAGGAACCTAAGGAACTGCAAAGTTAATTTTTATTTATATTTTCTGTGCATGATCAATCCGTAAACGATGTGCAAAACACCAAAACCGACTGACCAAAATACAAGCCCCCAACCTAGAAAAAACAGGGAAAATAATCCTAGGGCTACTTCACAATATCCCAGATATTTTACATCTGGTAATGTATACCTTTCAGCGCTTATCAAACCTAATCCATAGAAAACCAAGGTTGTTGGTGCAACCCATACTATTAAATGATGGAAAATAAGTGCCGAACAGAAGATTCCCCCGGCTGCTAAAGGGACTGCAAAGGTAACTAAAAGTCGCTTTGTAGTGGCATCCCAGATCTTCAGCCCTTTCTTTTTGCTTTTATTGGCTGTAAAAATATACCCGCAAAAAACCGCCATTACCAAAACTACAAGCCCGGTGAATACCAGTTCCTGAACTAAGTCAGGGGTAAAAGTAAGTCCGGCTCCGTTTATATAGCTCACTTTCTTACTCTCCATCGCATAATATGCATATCCGGCTCCCAAAAGTGCAACCACTCCGGCAGCAACTCCGGATAAACCACTCAATGAAATAAATCTGGAGGACCGCTCCATCATGGAGCGGATATGGGATAAGTCTTCGTGATAATTTTTTAGATCCATAAAAAGAACTTTGAATTACAAAGTTATAATTTTTTTTGACTCAACAAATATTTTTTTCAAATATTTACACTGATCGTTTATTTGCTTCAGGGGAATCCTTTGTAAAACCAGTATTAAAGGTATATTTACTTGTTATATACTTACAAAAAAAAGCCGCTGAACGAGTCAACGGCTGAATATTTTAAAACAATCTGTTATTATTTTGCTCTCAGTCTTTCTTTGATAGCTTCAATGTTCTTCTTGGCAGAATCTTCCAGAATAAGGCTTGCACTCATGTGGATCCTTGCTGGCATCAATTCATTAAAGTGATCTGTTCCTTCCCAGGAAACTTTTTTGATTAACGCTAATGCATCACTGCTTCTAGATGCCAATGTCTGTAAGAATTTCTCCAGTTTCTCATCCATTTCCTGAATATTCTCTGAAACGGAATGATAAACATTATGCTGTTCTGCCCATTCAGCAGATCTAAAGTCTGCATCAATTGCCATTGCGGAGAATTGTGATTTCCCAATTTTTCTTTCTACATAAGGCCCAATTACAAAAGGCCCTATTCCTAGGTTGATCTCTGTAAGTGCTAATGCAGAATCTTTTGTTGCAAAGCAGTAATCTGCACCACAAGCAATACCTACTCCACCTCCTGTGGTTTTTCCCTGAACTCTTACCACAACTATTTTTCCGCAATTTCTCATGGCATTAAGAACTTTTGCAAAACCACCGAAAAACTTTGTAGAAGCTTCCAATTCTTCAATTGCCAGAAGCTCGTCAAAACTTGCTCCTGCACAGAACGCTTTTTCGCCTTCACTTTTTACTAAAATAGCCTTTACCTCATCCTTAGCTCCTTCTTCTAAAATGGTTTGAGCCAGTTTTTCTAAAATTGCTCCCGGAAGAGCATTGCTTTTTGGGGTTCCGAAAGTGATTTCGGCAATATTATTTTTAATTTCTGATGCTACAAATTCGTTCATTTTTATTTTTATTGGATTCTTACAAAAATACTAAATACAGTGCTTTTAGAGAAACTTAAGCGAGGTAAATTCAATAGAAAATGTTTAAAGACGAACATTATTGGAAATGAATATGGAAGATAGATGCAAGGAGTCTATAAATCATTATACGTAGAAATACGGAATGCTCAATTTGGTATTTTCTACTCTAGTGCTGCTTTTCTATTAGTTGTTCCTTTGGACTAAGAAATAAACAATTAAAGATTAAAACTATTTACTATGGACGAATACATTGGAATCATTAAGTTATTTGCAGGAAATTTTGCACCAAGAGGATGGATGTTCTGTGATGGGAGATTACTTAGTATTGCTAACTACTCAGCAGTTTTTTCTATTTTAGGCACCACATACGGTGGTGATGGGAGAACAACATTTGCTCTTCCCAACCTTAAAGGGAAAATGGCTTTGGGAGCAGGAGCCGTATCTTCGAACGAAAACTATCCATTGGGAGTTGTAGCAGGAACAACCCAAACTACTATTTTAGCATCAAATCTTCCGAGCATTGGGGCAGGCTTTCAATTTAAAGTTGCCAACCAAAATGCTAACAGTGTAACTCCTACTGCATCATCATCTGTGGCTATTACAGGAACACCGAACGGAAGAGTCTTTACACCTGTTCCAAGTTTTATAGATGCTGATCCTGATACCGCAATCAATAGTAAGTCCATTACTTTTATCGGGCAGAATCTTCCTATGAATAATATGCCTCCTTATCTTGGATTGAACTATATCATCTGTGTGGAAGGAATTTATCCTCCACGAGATTAATATTTTGGACAATAACCATAACCTAATTTAAATCAAAAATCATGAAAAGCACTACTTTTTTAACCATTTGTAGTCTGCTCATTTCAATTTTGTCATTTGGGCAGACTAGTACAGAGCAATTTGAAACAGAATCTTCCGGAAGCCACAGCTTTACAGACAATGGGGTTATATTTAATATTACCTCCTATGTATCTACGTTTGAAGTTGTTAATTTCCCAGGAACAGGATGGAATGGTACAACTGCTGACAACAGATACATTGATAATACTCTAGGTGTAGGTGTTGCCAACCCATCTTTCAGTATAAGAACCACTTCAAATTTGTTTAAGGCAAATAAATTTTGGGTCTATGTAGCAAACCAATACAACAATCAGAATACTACGGGTACGCTTACTGTAACTGGAAGACTGAGTGGAATTACAAAGTTTAATGCTATAAAAAGCAATAACTTTGCAACATCCTTAGGCACTACCAACGGCTATACTCTCATTGATCTTACTAATCTGAATGGAATAAATTATTCAAACATCATTATAGATGAGCTAAGATTAACCTTAGGCGGAAATTTTTATTACATTGGATTGGATGCCTTTACATGGGTAAAAGACAGCGGTGTAGTACTGGGCACATCTGAAACCAAAGTTTCTCAAAAAGCCTTTACTATTTACCCTAATCCAACCAATGGCCCACTTTCTTTAACAACAGAAAAGGGTACAGAAGCCAAAATTTATGGTCAGGATGGTAAACTGCTGAAAAGCATTCAAACCCAGAAAGGCATAAATAAAATTGATGTTTCAGAATTTCCAAAAGGAGTTTATTACATCAAAACGCCCAATGAATCTACTAAACTTATTAAAAACTAATATTAAGAAATCACACATAAGTGCTTGTTCCCCATAAAGATTCTAATTCATAAATGACAATTCCCTTAACTAATGTTTAAGGGTTTTGTTTTTAATGCTACAATGTATTTATCTATATAGAGTTGCTTTTCTTTAGACTTGTACTGCTGGATGTATCTGGGATGCTCCAAAACAGTCATTGTATCAAACAATTTTGCTTCCTTATTGAGTTTTGAAATAAATTCTGCATTCTTTTTACCCAAAATGAAAACCTCTGAAGTATCCAGATTCAGGCTGATATGTTTCTTTAAGGAATCTATCATAAAGTCCTTTACTGCTGCAAACAATTCTTTATCGTCATAATAATTGGCATTGAGCCATCCATTCTTTGTTTTTCTTACAATAGCCAGCGGGAAAGGTGAATTGATATAAATATCTTTGTAAAACAGGTCTGCACCACCATAATCTTCAATCATGTCATACATAAAAACAGAGGAAACTTCGTGGGTATGGACAGACTTCATTTTTATTCCACAAACGCTTTCCAGCCTTTTCGTATCGGTAAACGGAACACCTGTAACTCCTGCACCATGACGGCTGGGGTTAATTCCAATGATGAATTTTCTTTTGTTGGAATCATTATAGTATTTGTGATAAAACTTTTGCATAACCTCCAGCGTTTCCGGATTATTCATATAGGGGTTCAATACCTCAAAACCATCGGGAAGATCTCCTGAATAGCTCAGATTTTCATTGAAAGTGATAACCTGATTTGCAAAAGTTTTATTCATCTATGTAGATTTATTTTAGAAAAACAAAGTTATCAGGCTGATCTGAAGAATCATCGTCTTCATCTTCATCATATTCTTCCTCTTCGGATAGCTCCAATTCTATATCGATAAAGTGAATATAAAGTCCACATATGTTATCCTGCTCATCGTAAGCAAAGTAAACGGGATATATTCCATCTCCTACTCCACTTGCAAATATGGGGATCTGATATTCTGTATTGGGAACCGTCCAATTAATCCAGTCTCCAAGATCTCTTTGGTTTGCAGGGTTTTCTTTATAGTTTTTTGCAAAAAGTTCTGCAAAATAATCATCATAAATATTGTCTACATCCAGCTCTGAAATAAATTTTTCTACATATGGAACTACTTCCGGGTCTGCAACACATGCTAAACCGGCATCTACGGTAAATCCAAAAAATTCTCCCTCATTGGTTCCGTCAAGTTCTTCTATTCCGATTAATGCTTCTCTGTAGATAACTGGTTCTTCTTTTGTAAACTCTACTTTTACAGCTGCATATCGATCACCCCAGTCCTCTAGCTTTACCACGGCAATTGATACCGGAAAATTTCCTTTAGGCACATCCACAAAATAGGGCTTCTCCTTTGCATTTAAATACACAAGCGGATCTCTTACAATTACTTTTCCTGATGGCAGGGAAACATTTCCTATTTCCATCACTTCCATCTTCTGATCCATAATTTCCTCTGAAGTAAAATACGTTTCAATATCTACAGGAGATATAAGAGTATTTTTTACTTCTTCCCATTTTTGCATCCAGTTGTCGTCCATTGTTCAATATTTTTTTGAATTGATTTTAATCCTGAAAGTAATGAATAAATATAAAGCCGTGAAATATAGCGGAGGCTTTTAACAAAAGATTATTAAAACAAAGCAGCAAATCTGATGAAATGCTGCTTTATGTATTGTTACTAGTTAAAATTGGGTACACTAAGAACCTGCACATATTACACATGCTGCTGCAAGGTCTGGCCATCTTCCGGGGATACAACATACTCCCGGAGGACAAGAATGAGGAGTACAGGACCAGACTGGGCCGCCTCCTTTAAGAGATCTCAATTCATTTCTTGAAAGTTTTTTTAAGTTTTTCATAGTCATTAGTTTTGATATTCTCTCCTACTCTATATGCTTTTCGGATTTCGCCTATTAAAGTTACTATTTTTTAATTAAAAGCTTTATAATTAATTGATATGATGAAAGTTCCCATTCCATCATATAAAAAAGCAGCAAATTATTTCTAAAATGCTGCTTTCTTCTATTTTTATTTTGAATTAAATTAATCCAAACTGTTCAAAATGATGGGTAAAATGCTTTTTGTGCATCAGCTCCCACATTTCCTTGTTCAGTTTTCCAAATACAAAGTTCAGATGTTCTGCCTGCGGATTTTCTTTGTAATAAACCACAAATCTTTTCAGATTATCAATGAATGACTGTTTTGCAGCATCCAGATTCTTGTATACAGGTTCCGGAAGTGAACCATCCTGTGGTAAAAACGGAGCGATAAAATCTTTTGGCATTTTTCGGTGGTTGTAAAGAGAATCCTGATATTTTTCAATATTCTCTTCCGGAGTAAAGCATTTCTCAGCTTCAGGTTCTCCTAAACTTACCAATACCCCTTGTTCAAGGTGCTCGATCATTTGCTGTGGAGACATTTTACCCCATAATGCAGGAGTTTTTTCCGTTAATCCGTTTAGGATCTTTTGAACATTCTTCACACTCAGATCAATGAAAGGAGATTGCTTTGCCACCAATGTTAAGATAGTAGCTACACAAACTACCTCATCTCTTTGGTTTACAACCTCAACTAACCATTTTACAACTCCTGAAGGGATATTTCTTCCTTTTACTCCTCTGTTTATTTTCTCTTTTGCTGTCAGATAAACCGTAATGGTGTCACCTGCATATACCGGTTTGAAGAAACTACATTCTTCTAATCCATAATTAGCAATAACAGGTCCTTTTTTACCGGAAACAAATAATCCTGCCGCAGCTGAAAGAATAAAGTATCCGTGAGCAACTGTTTTATCAAAGATTGTTCCCGTTAAGCTTGTCGCATCGGTATGAGCATAGAAATGATCCCACGAAACATTGGAGAAGTTCACGATATCTGCATCGGTAACGGTTCTTCCTGCTGTTTCTAAAGAGTCTCCCACTTCAACTTCCTCAAAGTATTTCTGGAAAGGATGCTTGTCTGAAAACTTCTTCTCTGCCCCTTGCTGATAGATCTTGGTAATTGCTTTCAGAACATCCGGAGATCCCTGAATAGCTGTTTTTTGCAGGAAGAAATGTAGGCCGCTTAAACCACCCATTTCTTCACCGCCTCCTGCTCTACCAGGCCCTCCGTGCATTAATGTCGGAAGTGGCGAACCGTGTCCGGTACTTTCCTTGGCGTTATCTCTGTTCAACACAAAGATTCTTCCGTGTTGGGAAGCCATTTTCCATGATGTTTCTGCAATAAAGTTTTCATCATGAGAAATGATGGATCCTACCAAGCTTCCTTTTCCTCTTTTTGCCAGTGCAGCTGCTTCTTCAGCATCTTTGTAAGGCATTAATGTAGATACCGGTCCGAAAGCTTCTACATCATGAGAGATATTTTTTTCAAAAGGCTTGTCATTCAAGAATAACTTAGGACTCATAAATGCTCCGTTTTCATAGGATGCATCTACAAGTTCATGTTTTCCATCGTATACAAGCTCTGTTTCTGATTTTAAAATGTTTACTTTTCTTAAAACCTCTTCATATTGCTGTCTTCCCACCAAAGATCCCATTCTTGTTTCTCTGCTTAATGGGTTTCCTATTTTTGTTTGGTCTAAAGCTTTTGATAGAGCGCTCTGAACATCACCAATTAAATGTTCAGGAACAATAATTCTTCTGATGGCCGTACATTTCTGACCTGCTTTTGTGGTCATTTCGTTACGAACTTCTTTGATGAATAAATCAAACTCAGGAGTTCCCGGCTTTGCTTCTAATCCAAGGATTGAACAATTCAGGGAATCTGCTTCCATATTGAAACGAACTGCATTTCCTGCAACGGATGGAAGAGACTTTAGCTTTCTTCCTGTAGTGGCAGAACCTGTAAACAATACAGAATCTCCATCCTGAACATAATCCAGAATATTTCCAGGCTCTCCGCACACTAATTGTACAGCGCCCTCGGGTAATACTCCACTTTCAATCATATCCTGAAATACCACATTGGTAAGGTAAGAGCCAAAAGGTGATGGCTTTACAATGGATGGTACTCCTGCTAACAATGATGTGGATAACTTTTCTAACATTCCCCAAACAGGAAAGTTGTAGGCATTAATCTGTACAGAAACTCCTTCACTTGGTGTTAAAATGTGAGTTCCCAAATGGGTTCCGTTTGCAGAAATCTTCTGAGTATCGCCATCTACCCAAAACGGGGTATTAGGAAGCATTCTCTTCGCCAATCCTGAATAGGTAAAGAAAGTTCCGAAACCTCCTTCAATATCCACCCATGAATCAACATGTGTAGCTCCTGTTTTATAAGATAATTCGTAATATTTTTTCTTTCTTTCCAGTAGGTAAAGCGCTACTTTTTTCAACATTTCTCCACGATCATAGAAAGTCATAGAAGAAAGGTTTTTATATCCTACAGTTCTACCATAATCTAGAGCCTGTTGAAAGTTTAGTCCCTCTGTATCGGAAACTGCTACCTGTTCTCCTGTTACGGCATTGTATAAAGGAATTCCTGCTCCGGTTCCCTCTACCCATTGTCCGTAGATATAGTTTTTTAGTTTTTCCATAAAATATTTTATACTTTAATTTATCAATGCATCAATTTAACAATCTACCCATGAGATTCTTACTTCGTTCAGGGTAACATTAAATAATATAATTGTTAGATTTTTACATTGTTATATTGTTACATTTATTTCGGTTCCTGATAGGGAAACTTCTTCACCAATCCTTCATATAAACTTCTGTGAAGAATGGTTGCATGGTTGTCTGTTTCCATCATTTTATATTCAATTGTCCAGTTTTTCTTATTGGATTTTTTAAGAACATCATACCAGGCTTCGGCATCTTTTACCATTACCGGATGCTCTCCTTTTCCTACAGAAACATAAACGAACTTTTTAGTATCCGGAGATTTTGAAAGTAATTGAGGAGCTTGTTTTAATAAACTTTCATCGTCCCACCATAAACTTGGGCTAATGATGAAGTAGTTATTGAACATTTCAGGTTTTTTCAATAGAATTTCCGTTGCCAGAAGCCCGCCCAATGATTGACCAAACAAATATTTATCTGTTGTTTTGAACTGGGTTTCTATGTAGGGTTTTAATTCTTTTTCAAGAAAAGTGATGAACTTGTCTGAATGTCCTGTTGTAGGGTAATCTTTTTGTAAATCCTTTAGATCTGTATGGAATGTGAAATCTCTTTTTCTGTCTATATTCGCAATTCCCACTACAATTGTTGCAGGCATCGAATACATTTGATTAAAGAACTGCACCAATCCCGAAACATGGATAAAATCTTCGTTCATACTTCCATCCAGAAGATAAATAACAGGATAGGATTTTGTTTTATCAAATCCTTGAGGAAGATAAATATTCAATGTTCTTTCTTCATTTAAAACCTTGGATTTTAACGTCCTTACTTCACCAATGGTAAGTGGTTTTGTTGTTTCTGTCTGTGCTGACACTGTAAAGTTAACAGCAAACAGAATACTGCATAATATGAAAGCTTTCTTTATCATGTTTAATTTTATAGTTATTATTTTATATCATCCCAGATACTGTAATCTACCACTTTCGTAGGAGTTTGCTGTACATATTCTGTAAATGGCTCACAAGGTAATATTGCTTCTTTTCCTTCTCTTGCCAATTCCTGATATAACTTTGTTCCCTCAGTCTTCCAATGAATCATTTCATCGGAAACATCACGGATAACCTTTGCAGGGCTTCCTACAATCAGTTTTCTGGGTTCACATCTAAAGTTGGCGGGCACAAAAGCCAATGCACCAACAATGCTTTCGTCACCAATGTATGCCTTGTCCATCACCACAGAGTTCATTCCGATTAAGCAATTTTTTCCAATGTGACCGGAGTGAATGATCGCTCCATGACCAATATGTGCAGATTCTTCCAGAATTGTTTCTATATTGGGGAAAACATGCAGGGTACAATTTTCCTGAACGTTAGCTCCATCTTTAATGATAATTTTCCCCCAGTCACCACGGATAACTGCATTAGGGCCGATATAGACTTCCTCACCAATTTCCACATTTCCGATTATAACGGCTTGTGGATGGATATAGGCAGAAGATTTTATAATAGGACGGATACCGTGATATGAATAGATGTTCATAAAAATTCTTGTTAAAAATTTTATTTAATAATGTATCTTAATTAATGTAACAATGTATCAGTTTACCAGTCTAGCAATAAATACGTTACATTATTTAAAAAATTATACTTTTTCAATAACCATTGCATATCCTTGTCCGACACCGATACAAAGGGTACATAATGCATATTTCTTATCTTGTTTCTGAAGCTCCATGGCTGCTGAACCAATAATTCTTGCACCGGAAACCCCTAGTGGGTGACCGATAGCAATAGCTCCACCATTTGGATTTATTCTTGTATCATCATCCTGTAAACCTAAGCTTCTTGTTACTGCTAAAGCTTGTGCAGCAAAGGCTTCGTTTAACTCGATGACATCCATATCATCAAGGGAAAGGTTTAATCTTTTTAAAAGCTTTTGTGTAGCTTCTACCGGTCCAATTCCCATGATTCTAGGTTCTACACCCGCTACTGAAGATCCTAAAATCTTAGCCTTAGGTTTTAGTCCATATTTTTTTACAGCTTCTTCACTTGCAAGAATCAAGGCTGCTGCTCCGTCATTCATTCCTGAAGCATTTCCGGCAGTTACCGTTCCTTCTTTTCTGAAAGCCGGACGAAGTTTTCCTAATACTTCCATTGATGAAGTTGGCTTAATAAATTCGTCTTTTTCAAAAACGATAGGATCTCCTTTTCTTTGTGGGATTTCAACTTTTACAATTTCTTCAGCCAGTCTTCCATTTTCCTGAGCTTTTGTTGCTTTTTGCTGAGACCATAAGGCAAATTTATCCTGATCCTCTCTGTTGATCTGATGCATATCAGCAAGGTTCTCTGCAGTTTCACCCATACCATCAACACCATACATTTCTTTCATTTTCGGGTTCACAAAACGCCATCCGAAAGTTGTATCATACATCTGACTGTCTCTTCCGAAAGCTGCGCTTGGTTTTGACATCACGTAAGGAGAACGCGTCATGTGTTCTACTCCACCTGCAATATATATTTCTCCTTCTCCTGCTGCAATGGAACGGAATGCATTAGCAACGGCAGACATTCCTGAAGCACAAAGTCTATTTACCGTTTCACCTCCAATCTTATAAGGAAGCCCAGCTAATAAAAGTCCCATTCTGGCTACGTTTCTGTTATCTTCACCTGCTTGGTTTGCACATCCGAAAATAACATCCTCAATTTCCTCAACAGGAACTTCAGGGTTTCTTGCCACCACTTCTTTGATAACAATGGCGGCCAAATCATCGGCTCTTACTTCTGATAGTCCTCCTTGTAGTTTTGAAATAGGAGTTCTTACATAGTCTATGATGTATACGTTGTTCATAATGATTTTAATGTAACAATTTAGCAATCTAACAGTGTAACAATTATCGATACATTGTCATATTGGTTATTGATTTTTATTTAAACTTGTACTTAATATTTGATATATACCTTTTCAAATCTCTGCATCTTTCATTGAAAATGATAGCTTTTAGAATGCTTACAGAGATAGAGCCAATATTTTGTTTCTTCTACTTTTTTAGCCGTAATTTTATTTACCAATTATTAGATCAGTAAATGATTACATTACGACATTGAGCCTAAAGATCTATTACTTTCTTTCCGATTTTATAGACTGTTCCGACAAATTTTGCAATCAGCTCATCATTTTGATTGGTGATTTTAATGTCATAAACAGCTGTTTTTCTTGTATCATTTACCAAGATACTTTCTGCCCTGAAAGTATCACCCTCTTTTCCTGCCTTGGTAAAATTGATGATACAATTCAAGGCTACGGCGGCATTTCCCGTATTGTTGGAGGAAAATGCCAGCGCAGAGTCAGCAAAAGCAAACGTAACACCTCCGTGAACTGTTTTAAGCCCATTGATCATATCCTTTTTGATGGGCATTTCTATCAGGCAATAATTTTCTTTTACTTCAATCATTTTGATATTCATCCATTGGGAAAAATAATCCTGATTGAACATATAATCTGCAACTTGTCTTGGATTCATTTCTATAGGTTTGTTATTTCTTCATATAGCTCATCAGATAATCTGTCGTACACATTCATCGTTTTACCCAGAATAATCTGCTCGTATGAAAGATCTTCTGATTCTGATAAATTTTCCGAGAGATAAGATGCATTTAAATCAATTCCACTTTCATTGGCTAATCTTTTGATCAGCTCCTTATATTTCTCATTAAACTTTCCGAGTAGTTCAAGCCTTTCTGATTCATCAATAGATGCTGCTTCCTGAGTTAAATACTGCTTTTCAATGGAAAGCCTTACCTCCAATTCATCCCTGAATTCTTCTATATTCATTTTTTAATGTAACTATTTAGCCATCTATCAGTTTACCAATATCATACTTTGACAAGCTCAGCGTAGCTCCGTTATAATATTGGTAAACTGATACATTGGTACATTTTATAGTTTACGAAGCAAAGGGCTTTGTCTGTACCTTTCTTCCTGATATTCTTCGTAAAGATTCTGCAGCGTTTCAGAGATTTTTGAATATCCGATTTCTTTTCCCCAGCTTAATAATCCTTTTGGATAATTTACACCTTTCTGCATTGCCAATTCGATATCATCATCATTTGCAACGCCTAATCTTTTAGCTTCTACAGCTTCATTAATCAACATTGAAATGATTCTTAAAAAAATCTGCTGATAAAGAGCATCATCTTTTTGGGCTTCAGGTTTTACCGCTCCTTCATTATAGTCATAAAAACCTCTTCCTGTTTTTCTTCCGTGAAGTTTTGCCTCAGACATTCTCTGTTGCAATAGAGATGGTTTGTATTTCGGATCGTAGAAATAATCTTTGTAAACAGTAGTTGTTACAGCAAAGTTAACGTCAACTCCAATAAGGTCCATTAATTCAAAAGGTCCCATTTTGAAGTTTCCAAGGGTTTTCATTGCTTCATCTACCTGTTCCGGTGTTGCAATGTTTTCTTCAACAATCCTTAATCCTTCACCGTAATAAGGGCGGGCAATTCTGTTAACAATAAATCCTGGAATATCCTTAGCAAAAACAGGTGTTTTCCCCCAGTCTTTCATGAGGTTGTAGATTTTTTCTGCTAACGTTTTTTCTGTTAATAAAGAGGGAATTACTTCCACTAACGGCATCAAAGGAGCCGGATTGAAGAAGTGAATTCCGATGAAACGCTCCGGTTTCTTTAATTCTGCACCAAGAGAGGTGATGGAAATGGATGATGTATTGGAACCAATGATACAGTTTTCAGATACATAGGTTTCAAGTTCTGTAAAAACCTTGGTTTTGATGTCTTTATTCTCAATGATTGCTTCAATAACCAGATCAGAATCTTTTAAATCCTGCAGGGTTTCACCTTTAGCAATATTGTTTCTGATTTCTGTAGCTTTTTCCTGAGAAATCTTGCCTTTTTCGGCAAGTTTTTGAAGTGTTTTCTCTAAGCCTGAAAGTGCTTTATCTATTTGTGGAGCATTGGCGTCAAATAAAACGACCTTGCATCCTGCTGTTGCAGCCACCTGAGCAATTCCAACGCCCATGGTTCCTGCCCCAATAATTCCAATATTCTTCATTTTTGTACAATGTAAAATGTACAATGTAAAAAGCATTTAACTGTACATTTTACTTTCTACATTGTACAATTTTTTTATTTTCCTTTATAATTAGGTTTTCTTTTCTGTAAAAAGGCATTTACTCCCTCCAGGAAGTCTTCTGTTTCTGCAGCTTCCTGCTGTAGATCTCCTTCAAGTTCCAACTGCTCTTTCAAAGTGTTTGTATAAGATTGAGCAAAAGCTTTTTTCGTCAGTTTAAGGGCTGCTGTTGGCATGTTTGCCATTTTCTCAAGAATCTCCATTGATTTTGGTCCGAATTCTTCTTCGCTGAAAACCTCAGCAACAAGACCGTAAGATTTAGATTCTTCGGCAGATAATTTTTTACCTGTGAAGGCTAAATAATTCGCTAATTGTCTACCTAAAAGTTTCGGTAAGAAATAAGTTCCTCCTGTATCAGGAATCAAACCGATATTTGAAAACGCCTGTGAAAAATAGGCTTTGTTGTTTGCCAATACAAAGTCGCAGATTAATGCTAACATAGCACCTGCACCTACTGCTGGGCCGTTTACCAATGCAATAACCGGCTTTTTACAACGAGTAACTTCGGTAACCAACGGATTGTAGTAATCTACCACAATTTTTCTGATGATATCCTGATCATGGTGCTCTTTACCAGTCACGAAAGCTTCATCCAAATTCTGACCGGAGCAAAACGCTCTTCCTCTTCCGGAAATGGCAACACATCTTACAGTTTCATCATTACTGCATTCTTTCACAAAATCTCTCAAGTCTGCCAAAGCAGGCTTTGTAAGAGCATTCATTGTTTCAGGCTGATTAAGATATGCTATTTTGAGCTTCCCGTCAAAATGCGATTCAATATCGAGTTGTGTATACATAAAAACATCTATTTAAGTTCAGATAAATATAATAATTTAACAGTATAACAATGTAACAATTTACCAATTAGAGTGCGAATATTTCAATGCTATGCATTATTGGTGTGATTAGATTGTCATATTACTAGATTGCTACATTTCTTAATGGCATTTAAAATAATCAAACGGCTCCAGACAGTCTAAGCATTGATAAGAAGCCTTACACAAGGTAGACCCGAATCTGCTGATCTGTTTGGTATGCTCAGAACCGCAACGTGGACATTTTTTCGGTTTTCCGATATGATGTTCGTCTGCTCCTTTTTCAGGAGGCGTGATCCCGTAAACCCTAAGTTTTTCTCTTGCTTCATCCGTCAACCAGTCTGTTGTCCAGATAGGAAACATTTTGGTCACCACCTTTGCATCCCATCCATTCTCTTTCATCATTTTGATAATATCCTCTTCAATGGTGAACATTGCAGGACAAGCGGAATAAGTAGGCGTAATTATTACTTCACAAGTATTTTCACCTGTGATTTGTGCGTCTCTTACGATCCCTAATTCCACAATATCAATGACCGGAATTTCCGGATCTGGGATTGTTTTTAATAAGTTTAATAAATCGTTCATTATTATCTGAGATTTACCTCATTTTTTCTACCATGTACATCCCGGATACGCTCTCTGCATATACTGAAGTTCACAAAGAATAAATCCAAAATATTCTGTATGATATCCTGTTCTTGATTTTGGCTGCATAAACGGATTCGCTGGATATTCTAATCCAAAATCCTGAAAGTCTTTCTCTGTAATGGCAACGAAGTCTTTGTATAACTCATCAACATTAGGAACGATATTTAAAATAGCTAAATCATCTTCTCCGTCTACTTTTGCGAATAATCCTTTTGTATATTCCCAGATATCTTCAATTGCTTTTTCTAAACGAGTTTTGCTTTCTTCTGTTCCCTGAGCAAAAATTTTCATCCAGGATGCAGCATGGGTATAGTGATATCTTACTTCTTTCAAAGATTTCTGAGCAATTGCAGAAAGTTCTTCATTAGCAGAATTAGATAATGCTTCATACATCAGCTTTTGATAGACTGCAAAAACATACACTTTCAAAATAGTTTGTGCATAATCTTCATTGGGAAGTTCTACCCAGTGTGCATTTAGATATTCATGTTCGTATCTTAGGAAAGCCAAATCATCCTCACTTTTGCCGTTATCAATCACCCTGGAAGCATAAACGTAAAAGTTGTTAGCCTGTCCAAGTTCATCCAAAGCAATGTTCGTTAATGCAATATCTTCCTCCAGATAAGGACCTTCACCGCACCATGCAGACAAACGCTGTCCCATAATGAAACTGTCGTCTGCTAGTTTTAATAAATAATTATATAATGGGTTCATTTTTTTACTTTTTGTAAAATGACTCAATGAAAAATGTATTAATGATTTGTAAAAGAACCGTTCAAAGAAGCTGTAATTTTACTTTAATACGTTTTACATTAATACAATTTTCTACATATTTTTTACATCGTTTGGAATATCATAGAAAGTCGGGTGACGGTACAATTTGTCATCAGCCGGATCGAAGAAAGCTTCCTTGTCTACTCCTTCTGAAGTCACAATATATTTACTTGGAACTACCCAAACTGAGGTACCCTCTTTTCTTCTCGTATAAACGTCTCTTGCATTTTGCAAAGCCATTTCTGCTGTTGGTGCCTGTACTATTCCAACGTGTTTGTGAGATAATCCCGGTTTAGTTTGAATAAACACTTCCCACATATCTAAATTTGCCATAGTCAAATTAATTAAACAATGTATCAATGTACCAGTTTATCAATGAAATTCTTCGCTTTACTAAGAATGACAAATTGATTGTTACATTTTTACATTGGTATATTGTTACCTTATTATATTACTTCTTTTTGTTGTTTTTCTGCAAAAGCTGCAGCTGCTTCTTTTACCCAAGAATTTTCTCTTTGCGCTTTTCTCTTCGTTTCGATACGCTTTTTATTACAAGGTCCATTTCCTTTTAAGATTTCCATGAATTCATCCCAAGGAAGTTCTCCAAAATCGTAGTGTTGTCTTTCCTCATTCCATTTCAGATCTTTATCAGGAATTGTTAATCCTAAGAATTCTGCCTGAGAAACGGTAACGTCAATGAATCTCTGACGAAGACTGTCATTACTTTCTCTTTTTACTCTATAATTCATAGAGATTTTAGAGTTTGGTGAACTGTCATCATTAGGTCCAAACATCATTAAAGCCGGCCACCAGAAACGATTTAACGAAGCCTGTGCCATTTCTTTCTGTTGTTTTGTACCACGGCAAAGTGCCATAAGAATTTCATATCCTTGTCTTTGGTGAAAGGACTCTTCTTTACAGATTTTCACCATCGCTCTTGAATAAGGGCCATAAGAATTCCCCATCAGCATTACCTGATTCATGATAGCGGCACCGTCTACCAACCAGCCGATGGCACCAATATCTGCCCAGCTTAATGTAGGGTAATTAAATATACTTGAATACTTGGCTTTCCCTTCCAGCATATCTTCATAAGTGGCATCTCTATCTGCTCTGATCGTTCCGTTTCCTAACGTTTCTGTTGCAGAGTATAAATATAAGCCATGTCCTGCTTCATCCTGAACCTTAGCCAAAAGAGCCATTTTTCTTCTCAATGAAGGAGCTCTGGAAATCCAGTTTGCTTCCGGCAACATCCCGACAATCTCAGAATGTGCATGCTGCGAAATTTGACGAACCAATAATTTTCTGTAATCATCAGGCATTACATCTTTTGGTTCTACTTTATTTTCGTCGTGAACGTATTGAACAAATTTTTCTAAGTCCATAATTTTTTCAATTTAGCAATGTATCAGTTTACCAATGTACCAATGATTGTTACACTGGTAAATTGTTATATTGTTACATTAATTTTTTAAACATCATAATTAAGCATCACCACATTCGTTGTCGGGTGACATTGACAGGTAAGAACGAAGCCTCTGGCTACTTCATCTTCGGTAAGCGCATAGTTTTTCTCCATGAAAACTTCTCCCTCCAAAACCTCTGCCTTACACGTACAACAAACTCCTCCTTTGCAAGCAAAAGGCACAGGAAGATTGTCTTTCAATGCTTTATCTAAGATACTCTCTTTTTTGGAATTAAGGTGGAACGAATATTCATCATCATCAATGATTACCGTTACCATACTTTCAATATTGGCAATTGCTTTGAATTCATCACTCATCTCCTCTGTATTTTCTTCATCCGGAGCAGTGAAGTATTCAAATAAAACCTGAATTGCAGGCACTTTTTTATCCTTTTTCAGATAATCAGCAATCCCTTTAATCATTTCTGAAGGTCCACAAATGAAATAGGTAGCTTCTTTTACATCAATATCTGTATATCTTTCAAACAGCTGATCTAATTTTTCCGGAGAAATTCTTCCTTCAAAAACAGGATCCTCATGTTTTTCTCTACTTACGAGATATACCACTTTAAGTCTTCCGTTGAAATGTTCTACCAACTTATCAATTTCAGCCTTTCTCAAAATATGATTCATACTTCTGTTGCTGTAAAACAGATACGCATTACTGTTAGGCTCCTGATAAAGACTTTCTTTAATATTGGATAAAACCGGAGTGATACCGCTTCCTGCCGCCAGGCCAACATACGTTTTTACGTTTGTCGGGTGATAAGAAGTATTAAAACCGCCCATTGGAGGCATTACTTCCAGGATTTCATCCATATGAAGATGCTCATTGAAATATCCTGATACTTTTCCACCTTCCAGTAATTTTACCAGAACCTCCAGCGTATTACTCTTTTCGCTTGGAGCATTGCAGATAGAATAGGAACGTCTTTCTTCATTTCCGTTGATCATCATTCGGAAATTCAGATACTGCCCTTGTTTGAACCTGAACTTGTCTTTCAGTTCCTCCGGAATTTCTACCGCTACACTCACGGCTTCGGAAGTATCTTTCTGAACTTTTACAGTTTTAAGTTTATAAAATGAGTTCATTATTTTTTTAGTATTCTATTAATTTTTCCACCTTCGCACTTCGGCAAGCTGTCCTGGGTATGAATTTTCACTTTTGTGGTGATCCCTACCCGTTTTTTGATTTCGTTTTCTATATTTTTTCCGAAGCTTCCGACAAAATTAAAATAATCATCGGTATTTGCTTCTATTTTTTGAGTGCTTACAAGATCATCCGCAATTTCTACATCAATATCTAAAGCTACACACATTTGTTCTTTTTCAATCGGAGTCAAATAGTAATTAGGAACCACTCCTTTTACATGGGAGAATGCTTCTTCAATCTGGCTTGGATAAACATTCACTCCTCTTACGATCAGCATATCATCTGCTCTGCCAACAATCGGTTTCATTTTCACCATTGTTCTTTTGGCATTTTCATCGTAATAAAGGCTTGTAATGTCATTAGTCCAGTAACGTAGAAGTGGCATGGCTTTTTTCGTTAAGGTAGTAATCACCAAAACTCCTTCTTCTCCAAAAGGAACCGGTTGCTTGGTAATTGGATCTAAAATTTCAGGATAGAAATGATCTTCCCAGATGTAAGAACCTCCTTTCTCTTCAAAATCCTCCATGGAAACTCCAGGGCCAATAATTTCACTTAAACCATAGATATTGGTTGCATGCACTCCCAATCTTTCCTCAATATGCCCTCTAATGATCTCCGTCCAAGGTTCTGATCCTAACACCGCATATTTAAGACTAATTTCATCTGCCGAGATTCCTCTATTAGCAAACTCATCAGCAATGGTTAAAGCATAAGATGGTGAGCAACAAATCACTTCAGGTTTAAAATCCAGAATCAAATCCACCTGTCTCGCAGTCATTCCTCCGGAAATAGGAAGAACACTCATTCCCAGCATTTCTGCACCATAATGAAGACCTAGCCCCCCTGTGAAAATTCCATAACCATACGCGTTATGCAACTGCATTCCCGGTCTGGCTCCTGCAGCGTGTAAAGATCTTGCTACCACTTCACTAAAAAGATCTACATCTTCCTTAGTATATCCCACCACCGTTGGTTTTCCCGTTGTTCCGCTTGAGCAGTGAATTCTCTGAAGCTCACTTTTTGGAACGGTAAATAAACCAAACGGATAATTATCTCTTAAATCCTGTTTGTAAGTAATCGGAAGCTTCGTGATATCTGCAATCGACCTTATATCATTGGGAGATATTTCCAATTCATCAAGTTTTCTTTTATAAAACTCTGATTTCTCTCCTAGATAACCGATTAAATTAATCAACCGGTCAGATTGAAGCTGTCTCAACTGCCCCAGCTCCAGATATTCAACTGAAAAATCCATAAAACTAACTAACATTTGTTAGGTGTAAATTTAAAAAGATTTTGGTAGCTGGCAAAATTTTTATGATTTTCGTCATATTTTGAATGATTCTAAATAATAAAACACAAGCTAAACCACCATACTTTTGTATAAAGTACGATGAAATATGTATTAATGATTTCTTTTTGTCAAAGACTATGATTTTTGATTTCCGAGTAAGCCAAAAAGTATTTTTTCCCTTATCTCATCCGTAATTTTATCGGTAGAATCGCTGCTTCTCTTGAACCAAAAATAGGAGTTGTTAAGGGTATGAAGAATGAATCTCGTGGTAAATGATGGTGACTTTAGTTCCCAGTTTTCAGCTTTGTAAATTTCAGAAATTAATGCCTCAACTTCTTGTTGATAATTTTTTCTTAATTCTACAAATTCGGGAAGTCTTTCTTCAAGATGCCTCCATTCCACAGAATAGATATGGGTAACATCACGATTTTTAAGAACAACTGATAAATGTTTATCCAAAAATAAATCTAATTTTTCTCTTGGAACAACATCCGTATTTTTCACTTCCTGAAGCTCATCAAAAAACTCCTGCGCAATACCAAAACATACCCACTCCAGAATTTCTTCCTTTGAACGAATATGTGCATACAATGATGCTGCCTTGATATTAAGCTTCGTAGCCAAATCTCTTACTGAGCTTCCCATATAGCCTTTCTCCTTGAAAAGCTCTACTGCTACGTCTAATATTTTCCTTTGTTTTTCTTTAAGTTCCATCTGTAAAAATGCAAAAGTAGTTATTCTGTTAATAAAAAGTTGAAATTTAACATAGTGATTAAACAAATCTGATCATTTACAAATGTAGGTTCCGAGGTTGTTTTTTCAAATCTGACTATTTGTTCATGAATTTCAAAGGAAAATTTCAAGAATCGGAAATTTTGTCAAGTTAATTTTACGTTAAAAATAGTGAATTCGGAAATTTTGTCCATTTTTTTTGTAAATTTAATAATTGAACAGTTTTTGCGATACAGTCATCGAATAAATGATTAAATAATTGATGGCATTAAGAAACTGGGCCTGAAAATTTAGTTTCTTGATGTTTTTTAAAGCTAAACTTTGAACAAATCATTACCAAAAATATATAAAATATGAACTTAAACCAATATACTGTAAAATCACAAGAAGCCATCCAGGCAGCACAACAAGTTGCAATGGAATTCGGCAATCAAAGTATTGAACCTCAACATTTACTTGAAGGTATTTTTCAGGTAGATGAGAATATATCGCCTTTCCTACTAAAGAAATCTGAAGCTGATGCCAGCTTAGTAAGAGAGCGAAATCGTGAAAATTTAGAAAAGCTTCCTAAAGTACAGGGAGGAAATATTTATCTATCTCAATCGGCAAATAAAGTATTGCTGGATGCACCCAACATCGCCAAAAAAATGGGTGATGAATTTGTAACGATTGAGCACTTATGGTTAGCCCTTATTGAAACCAGTTCGGAAGTTTCTCAAATGTTGAAAGACATGGGAGTAACCAAAAAACTATTGGAAGGGGGGATTAAAGAATTAAGAAAAGGAAGTAAGGCAACCTCTGCAAGTTCAGAAGAGACTTATCAATCCTTAAATAAATATGCTAAAAACTTTAACGAGCTAGCAGCTGAAGGAAAACTGGATCCTGTAATCGGGCGTGATGAAGAAATCCGAAGAGTTCTACAGATTCTTTCCAGAAGAACAAAAAATAACCCTATCCTTATCGGAGAGCCTGGTGTAGGTAAAACAGCAATTGCTGAAGGAATTGCCCACAGAATTATCAGTGGTGATATTCCTGAGAATCTAATGGATAAAACTTTATATTCATTGGATATGGGAGCCTTAATCGCTGGTGCAAAATACAAAGGTGAGTTTGAGGAGCGTCTGAAATCTGTAGTGAATGAAGTCATCAAATCTGACGGACAGATTATTCTTTTCATTGATGAGATTCACACTCTGGTAGGTGCCGGAGGAGGCGATGGAGCAATGGATGCTGCCAATATTTTGAAACCAGCCCTAGCAAGAGGTGAATTGAGAGCCATTGGCGCAACAACCTTAAATGAATACCAAAAGTATTTTGAAAAGGACAAAGCATTGGAAAGACGTTTTCAGAAAGTAATGGTAGAAGAACCGGATACTGAATCTGCAATTTCAATTCTCCGTGGAATTAAGGATAAATATGAGGCTCACCACAAAGTAAGAATCAAGGATGAAGCAATCATTGCTGCCGTGGAAATGTCTCAAAGATATATTTCGGACAGATTTTTACCGGACAAGGCGATTGACCTTATTGATGAAGCTTCGGCTAAATTGAGAATGGAGATCAATTCAAAACCGGAAGAGCTTGATGTTCTGGACAGAAGATTAATGCAGTTGGAAATTGAATTGGCCGCTATTTCAAGAGAGGGCAACCAAACTAAAATTGACCATTTAAAGGAAGATATTTCGAAGATTTCTGAAGAGAGAAACGAGATTAATGCAAAATGGTTGAAAGAAAAGCAAAAAAGTGAAGATCTTACCCAGATCAAAAAAGATATCGAATCTCTGAAATTGGAGGCGGAAAGAGCTTCCAGAACTGGAGATTATGCTAAAGTAGCGGAAATCCAGTATGGAAAACTTCGTGAAAAAGAGGACCAGCTTGAAAAGCTTGAAATTGAAATGCAAAATCATCAGAACGAGCTTATTAAAGAGGAAGTAACTTCTGATAATATCTCTGAGGTAATTGCAAAATGGACAGGTATTCCTGTAACCAAGCTATTGCAATCAGAAAGAGACAAATTATTGAATCTGGAATCTGAACTTCACCACAGAGTTGTAGGACAGGATGAAGCTATTGGCGCTGTAGCTGATGCTATCAGAAGAAACAGAGCCGGATTGAGTGATGATAAAAAACCCATCGGATCATTCCTATTCCTTGGAACAACAGGAGTTGGTAAAACTGAGCTTGCAAAGGCATTGGCAGAGTTCTTATTTGATGATGAGAACAATATGACCAGAATTGATATGAGTGAGTATCAGGAACGCCATAGTGTTTCAAGATTGGTAGGTGCTCCTCCGGGATATGTGGGATATGATGAAGGGGGACAATTAACTGAAGCAGTAAGAAGAAGACCTTATTCTGTAGTGCTTTTAGATGAGATTGAAAAAGCCCACCCTGATGTTTTCAACACATTGCTTCAGGTTTTGGATGATGGTCGTTTAACGGATAATAAAGGTCGTGTTGTGAATTTCAAAAACTCAATCATTATTATGACTTCGAATTTAGGTTCACATCTTATTCAGGAGAATTTTGAAAATATCACTGACGAGAATCAGGATGCCATTGTGGATAAAACGAAGGATGAAGTTTTTGATCTTTTAAAACAAACCCTACGTCCGGAATTCTTAAACAGAATTGATGAAGTGGTATTGTTCCAACCTTTACGAAAAAAAGAAATTGGAAAAATCGTTCAGTATCAATTGAGAGGATTCAATGATATGTTGGCAAAACGTAACATTATCATGACTTTCACTCAGGATGCTGTAGATTATCTAATGGACAAAGGCTATGATCCTGCTTTTGGAGCAAGACCTCTAAAAAGAGTAATCCAACAGGAAGTATTAAATAAGCTGTCTAAAGAAATCCTTGCAGGAAATGTAAATGACGGTGACAGAATCACTCTGGATTACTTTGTAGAAACCGGATTGGTTTTCAGACCAACTGAACAATAAAATAAGAAAGTAGTTTTTTTCATATACATTAATTTTTGTAAGTAAGTGCTGTAGAGAAATCTTCAGCACTTATTTTTTCACAATTATCCAAATGTCGTGAAATATTATTATATTTATTATCCAAACAAATTAATAACTAAAACAAAATCAGTATGAAAAAGTTAAAAAGAAACGAATTGAAGAACATTGATGGCGGGGTGGCTTCTGCTTTAATTATGTGTGACGAGAACTGGAACTGCCCTACCGGCCTTTGCTGTACAGCAGGATTGGTTTGCAGGGATCCTAAAAAATATGGATGCATCTAAATGAAGCCGGAGATTTTCTCCGGTTTTTTTTATGAACTTATCATAGCTTCGTTTTCCTGAATATAAAATTATTCATACACAATCCGTAAAAACACGGTAAAAATAACGGTATAATTCCCTATTTAATAATCGTTTTTCTTTCAGATTTTTTACGAAATTTGCAGCAATATGGATATTCCATGATAAAACTAAGTTATGAATACAGAATCTACTAACGAAAAAGATCAACAAAGATCAGGAGCAATGTCAAATACTCTGATTAAAGCTCTTATTGACAATTATCGTCAAAACCACCTGACTGCCATTAATGATGCTTTAGGAATAGAAGATGCACATTCCATTTGGTTTGACCTTCCTAAACTGAAAAGCTTCATTGCATTGATAGAAAAAGAAGCCAGCAAAATAAATCCTGAGTGCACTGAAGAAGATTTGGGAATCAGATTTTATTATGCTGCCTATCCAAAAGTTGAGAACTGGGACATTATGGAGAACCACCCTGTTCCTCAGGAATATTCTGAAAGACATACATTGGTGATGATTCCAACACTGAAAAAAGAAAGTGAAGAGGGAGAAAAACTGGATTATGACTTCAATTCATTAACACAACAAAATTTAGCATTAAGCGCACGCGGCGTAGCGCCGAAAGATGATGACGGAGATATGGGAGAAAACCAAGGAACCCTAACCCCTCCAGGCAACCCTAAAACACAAAAGTACTAATCTTGCTGTAAAATATTTTATACTACTAATAAACAATGACTGAGTTCCAAAAGTTTTTCTTACAATTCATGTATGTTGGGGAAGGAATTGCTGCTTTAACTTCTCTTATTTATTTTAACCGCGTAAAAAAACAATATTGGAAGTATTTGGCATTATATCTTATTGCTATTTTTTTGTGTGAATCTGCTGTAAAATGGGCTGAAAAACCTCTTCATATAGATAGAGTTAAGTTTTACAATTATTTTGTTATGCCATTACAATTTATCTTTTTTTATTGGTTGTACGCCAAAAAATCACTAAAAAAAACAACTCTATTTTACATTTTTGCCGCCATCTATCTCTTGTCATTCATTCCCAATGCTTTATTCTTTTCAAATAACAAAGTAGTATATTCCTTTAATTATACTTTTGGATGCCTATTTTTAATGGTACTTGTTATTATGGAATACTATAAGCAGGTAAATTCGTCTGAAATTTTAAAGTTCAGTACAAACAAAATGTTCTATATCAATCTGGGAATAACACTCTTTTATATTGGAACCCTTCCATTTATGACATTTATGTCGCTTCTTTGGGAATATAGAAATATTTGGGACTTATACTTTGCTTATTTCCAGATTTCAGGAGCTGTAATGTATCTTTTATTTGCAAGTTCATTCATATGGGGAAAACAGAGCTTTTAATTACGATCATTCTTTTCAACACATTTTTTTTAATGTTTGTTGTTGCTGTAGCCATCTACATAAGAAACTACAGACAACGTAAAAAGGAGTATCTGAATGAAATTGAAATGAAAAACGAAATTCATCAAAGAGAACTTCTGGCTACCCAACTGGAGATCCAGCAGGCTACCATGCAACAAATCGGACGTGAGCTTCATGATAATATTGGTCAAAAGCTGACCTTGGTAAGTTTATATGTTCAACAGATGCTTTATGAAAATAAAGTTCCTGAAGCAAGCGAAAGAATTGATCAGGTATCACAAATCATCAACCAATCTCTGCAAGACCTCCGAAGCCTTTCGAAGACATTGACCGATGATAATATCAATCAAAAGGAAATTGTAACTTTAATTCAGGAAGAGGTTGATAATACCAATTCCTTAAAAAAGTGCAAGATCACTTTTGAACATAATTTTAATCAACTTGATCTAGGCTTCGTTCATAAAAATGTTCTTCTCAGAATCACACAGGAATTTATTCAGAACAGTATAAAACATTCTCAATGCAAGAATATTTTTATCAGTTTAAATACTTCTGAAGACATCCTATGGGAGCTCAACATTCATGATGACGGAATCGGATTTGATACCGCCCATACAAAATCCAATGGAATTGGTCTTACAAACATGAAAAACAGGGCACAAATTATAGGTGCCGATTTTAAACTTGAAAGCCAGGATCACAAAGGAACGCTCCTTAATATCACCTTAAAAAAACAACCATGAAAAAATCTATTGTAATTGTTGACGATCACATCCTTATTGCCAAGGCTCTTGAAGGGATTATTGATAACTTTAATGAGTTCGAAGTAATTTATGTATGTGAAAATGGAAAAGACCTGATTCAAAAATTTGAAGAGGGAAACCCAATTCCTGATATTATCCTTTTAGATATCAGTATGCCAATAATGGACGGTTTTGAAACAGCCGCGTGGCTTGCCAAGCACCATCCCAATATTAAGGTAATGGCGCTCAGCATGCAGGGAGATGATAACAGTGTGATTAAAATGATCAAAAATGGAGCAAAAGGATATCTCTTAAAAAACACTCATCCAAAGGATCTGGAAACAGCGCTTACAAGGTTGGATACTGATGGTTTCTTTTACCCGGAATGGGCTTCAAAAATTATATTTTCCAATTTCAATAAAGATCAGGAAGCAGAAATCACAGTAAAGATTTCTGACCGCGAAAAAGAATTCCTGAAATATACCGTCACAGAGCTTAGCTACAAAGAAATTGCAGACAGAATGTGCTGCAGCCCCAGAACTGTTGAAAGCTACAGGGATCAGCTTTGCGATAAGCTTGATTTAAAGACGCGTGTAGGACTGGCAGTTTTTGCCATTAAAAACGGCTTTGCCAATTAAAATTTTACATTAAAAAAATTCTACAAAAACACAAAATCACTTAATTGTATACATTTAAAAATACACTTAAATGTGAAATAAATAATTCAATCATTAAAATTAGTTAAAACTCAATATAAACCGGTTAAAACCAATTTATAATCAATAAAACCATTCATTAAATAAGAATAATTCAAATAAATTAGAAAATAATTTGCATATCAATTTTAAATAATATAATTTCACATCCTCAAACCAAAATAAAAGATATGAAAAGATTATTATTTGGAGTCCTTGCATTGGGCTTTATGTCTGCGTGTAACAACGACAGTGTAACTAATCAAAATGAAACTTCGGCAGATAAGGAAATCTCATCTACTTCTGCGCTAAAAAGGAATTGTCCATCAGAGGACATGAGACAGGAAGCCTTGGAAAAAGATCCTGCATTGAGACAAAAAGTTGCAGAAATAGATGCTAATGCTGAAAGATTTGCCAATAACTTAGCACTAGGAAAAGTACTTGCAGATGGTACAGTTGAAATTCCTGTAATAGTAAATGTAATCTACAAAACAGCAGCACAAAATGTTTCAGATGCCAGAATTGCAGAGCAAATTGCAATACTAAACGCCGACTATAGTGGAACAAACAGTGATGTTTCAAGCATCCCAACTGAGTTTCAGGCTGTAAAAGCCGGTGATGTAAAAGTGAAGTTCAGATTGGTAAATACCATAAGAAAAACCACAACCAAAACATCATGGAGTAAGTCTGACAGAACGAACAACACCATGAAGAAAGCCTCTACAGGAGGAATTGATGCTACCAACCCTACCAACTACTTTAATATTTGGGTAGTAGGCAGCATGCCGGATACTCAAGGAGAAATCTTAGGTTATGCTACTTTCCCAGAAGACGCTGGTACGTGGAAAGACGGTGTAGTTATTGCCGCTCCATTCTTTGGTAAAACCGGAACATCTGCTCCTTTCAACTTAGGAAGAACAGCAACACATGAAGTAGGACATTATTTAGGTCTTAGACATATTTGGGGAGACACCACATGTGGTGATGACTTAATTGCAGATACTCCTACTCAAACAACAGCTAATACAGGTAAACCAACATATCCGCTTTACAATACTTGCTACGGGGTAAAAAGATCTGTTATGTTTATGAATTATATGGATTACTCAGATGACAATTCATTATATATGTTTACTGCAGGGCAAAAAACAAAAATGCAATCTGTAACAGCTTCTTCTGGCGCAAGATCAGGATTAAGAGTTTACTAATAAATCACACCATTTAAATAATATTTAAAATCTATTCCGCATTTGGGATAGATTTTTTTAATATTTTTACGCAATTTAAATTTAAGGACCACAAGGATGAAAAAATTGGCCCTAGCATCGGGTATACTATTACAATTACATAGTTACAAAGCACAGGACACTGTTCAATCTAGAAATCTTAAGGAAGACATTGCTTTACTTAATTCAAATACTTCAATCCAGGAAAAAACACCATTTTTGAAGAAAGAATGGGTGAAAAAATCAGTTGCGCCTACACTACTTTTTGCAGCTGCCGCAGCAACTTGGGGAGAAAAGGAGAACATCCGTGAAGTTCGTAACCGCTACTTACCTGCCTTTAAGGTAAAATATGACGATTACCTTCAATATGCCCCAGCTGTAGCTGTTTACGGATTGAAACTAGGGGGCGTAAAGGGAAGAAATAATCTAGGAAGAGCAACCTTGTCCTATGGAGCTAGTTTAGTGATCATGGGAATCCTTGTGAACTCCATTAAATACACCGCAAAAGTCGAACGCCCAGACGGCTCTAAAAATAATTCATTCCCATCGGGGCATGCTGCTATGGCCTTCACCAACGCCAGCTTCCTACACAAAGAGTATGGTATGGTAAACCCAGCTTATAGTATTGCAGGATACGGATCAGCAACACTTACAGGGCTTGGTAGAAACCTCAACAACAGACATTGGCTCCCTGATATTCTGGCCGGAGCCGGAATCGGTATTATTTCTACGGAGCTAGGATATTTCTTTATAGATAAAATATATAAAAATAAAGGAGATAACTTAAGTATGCTGTCCAGAATACAAGGGAACGATTACCCTTCTTTCCTGGCAATAAAACTTGGTACAACCTTTGGCACCACAAACTTTTTAAAAGAATCAGAGCTTGACGACAAGAAGCAAATTGGTTTTGAAGGAGGGCTTGAAGGTGCTTATTTCTTTTCAAAAAAATGGGGTGTAGGTGGTGACTTTAGCTTCAGCAGCTTCCCTATAAAACCTATGAAAGTAAACCTTGATGATGGGGATAACTATGGAGAACACGAAATTATAACACAGTCTCTAGGCTTTCTGGGAGCAGGAATAGGTCCTTATTTCTCACATGAGTTTTCGGATAAATGGCAACTTACCTTAAAAGCAACTGCTGGATACTCTGCTACTGCCAGTGGAAAAGTATTTATCAAAAGTGACAGCATAGACAGTCCCAACCATCAACTCGAAATCGCACGATACAAACCCAAACCTGCTTTCCGTTGGAATACCGGTGCTTCTATAACTTACAAATTTAACCCAGGATTAGGACTAACTTTCTATACCGATTACAACGAGATCAAATCTACCATCCGTTATCGTTTTAGTGATGCCATACAGGAGAACGAAGAACTGAACGAGGAACTCAATCATATGATAGCCAAGGAAAAAATAAATTACGTTACCCTTGGTTTAAGATTGACCGCCTATTTTTAAAAATAAAAAGCCTTCAGATTTGAAGGCTTTTACTTTTATAAGGTTTTATTGTTATCTCCCGGTGTATAATCCATGAAAAGATCTCCATCCAAGGATACCGATTTTACTTTTTTCTTAATAGGAATCACAAGATCTGTCAGTTTTTGATCTTTTTCCCAAACCGATGGTGAAAAATGAAGTTTTTCAGTACTCCCATCTTCATAGGTTAGAATAGCATCAAATGGAATGGCAAAACCTCCTACATTCGCTACATTCACAGTAAGCAAGTCATTCATCTGTGATGCTCCGGCAACTTTTAAATCAATATAATTATTGGTATAAAACCAATTGTGAAAAAACCAGTTTAGATTTTTTTCGGAACCTGTATTCATAGAATTAAAGTAATCCCAAGGAACAGGATGTTTTCCGTTCCAGTTATCCATATAATGGTGTAATGCTTTTTTGAACAATTCATCACCAAGATAATCCTTCAATGCAAGGTAGGATAAGGATGACTTTACGTAAGAATTGTTTCCGTAGCCTGAACCACTTACCTGTGTACTCATTGTAATAATAGGCTGATCCTGTTCTGCTGATGGATCATTAATCCACTTTTTCACCCGAAAGTTTTTATAAAATTCCTTTGCAGCAGCCTCACCATTTTCATCAATTCCAATTAAATACTCCAAGGTAGTCGCCCATCCTTCATCCATAAATGCATACCTCGTTTCGTTAATCCCCATATAGAAAGGGAAATAAGTATGGGCAATTTCATGATCTGCAGTAAGTCTGGCATCCTGTAAGTTATCCGGAATACTGGAATCATTAATCATCATTGGATATTCCATATCAGCATACCCCTGAATAGCCGTCATTACATTATAAGGGTATTCTACGCCCGGCCATTTTTTGGAAAACCAATCCAGATTATAGCGCATCCAATCTACATACTGCTCAAAATCCTTTGCTCCGGCTTTATATCCTGATTGCACACTCGCTCTTTTTGTTTTCAACTGAACACTTGCAGCATCCCATACATAATGATTACTTAGGGCAAAGCAAAAATCTGTAATATGATTGGCTTTGAACTTCCATACATTCCATTTATTCTGCTGGGTAACTTTACCCGACTTCATTTCTTGTTCTGTAGCAATATGCATTACCTTATCGCTCTTTAATGAAGCTTTATATCTTTTCAAATATTCAGGCTGAAGTACAGCTTCAGGATTTAAAAAATCTCCGGTTGCCCACACCACATAGTTTTTTGGTGCTGTGATAGCAAAGCTGTAGTCATTAAAATCATTATAAAATTCCTGTCTGTCAGAATGGGGGAGCATGTCCCATCCGTTGTAGTCATCATATACAGAAATTCTTGGAAAAGAATAGGCTACATAGAATGTTTCAGGATCAATTTGCCCTTCTCTCCCACTCTGTACAGAAAGTGGGTATTCCCATTCGATCTTAACCTCAGCTTTTGACTTTGATTTTAATTCTGATTTTAGTTTTACTTTTTCAACAGTTCCCCAATCATCGCTGTTGATATCATATTTTTCACCATTGACAACAAATGATTTAATCTTAAGTCCTGAGGACAAAAAATCACTGGAAACCGACCCAGATCTTGGTGATTGTGGCTTGTGTAGATTATTAACGAATCGTATCGCCAATTCATTGAGATTATCCGGACTGTTGTTTGTATAAACAATCGTTTCTTTTCCGGAAACTACCTTTGTACCGGCATCCACTTTTACTTCAACATTGTAAATTCCTTTATTTTGCCAATAGTTCTTACCCGGCGCTCCGGAAATATCACGGGTCCCATTTTCATAGGCTTTTTTAATATTTCTCGGCATATACAGCTCCTGAGCAGACAACTGTAGCAACGAAACAACCACCAGCACTCCGGAAAAAATTCTCTTCATAATGATCTTTTTTAAAGATAGGTATCAAAAATAACGAAAATGTGACACTGGGTGGTAATTTCTTTTGTAATAATGTTTTATGATAATTGGGTTTTTATTTAAATTATCCTAAAGTCGATCCTGTTCTGATGTCTTTTTTATGGTCTTGGCATTTTTCACAGACTGGTTCCCAAAGTTGAATTTTAATGAAAGAGTAAAACCCTGGGTATCTGTATAGTCCCTAAAGTAATTATCCTGATTGGCATATTTGGTAACAATCTTTTGACCTGTTGTTCTGAAAATATCACTAACGATTAAACTTGCTTCCAGTTTTTTATTAAGGAATTTCCGGTTCATCACAAAATAAGCAGACCATGCACTGGAAATCCTGAAGGTTCCCTGTATTGATGGAGAATAATAACGATGTCCCACTTCCATTTTCCAGTCACTGTTCTTATCTAAAGTGAAGCTTGTGGAAATACTGGATTCCCAGTTCCAAACCTTGTTCTTGTACAGCATTCCATCAACCCCTTTGAAATAATTTTCATTGTGTTCCAGGTTTTCGGATAGAATGATATTCCACCAAGGCTTCACCTGAAAGTTTTTATATAAGTTTAAACCGAAAGCCTCTCCCTTTTCTATATTTGTAAAATGATAGATCACACTATTGGTCTCCGGCTCCTGATATGAGATCTCCATAGATGGGAATTGTTCCTTGCGATAGTATAAATCCAGATTCCAGTTTTTCCATGAATAGGTTAGATTTAGATTATGAGTAATGGTTGCTTTTAATTGCGGGTCACCCTGATAGTATGAAAAGAGGTTATAATAAGATTTTGCCGGATTCAACCATGAATAGGATGGCCTGCTGATGCGTTTTCCATAAGAGAACCCAAACTCCTGCTTATTTTCTGTAGTATATTGTGCATAAAAAGTAGGAAAAAAGCTCCAGTAATTATTTTTGTTTTGATCATATGGCTCTGAAACTATCCCCTCAAGATCTGTCATTTCTGCACGAAGCCCACCTTTAAAATTCCATTTTCCGATATTGTAAGAAAGTGAGGAATACAGAGCAAAATTATGCTCCTTGTAATCAAAAATACTGCTTTTCTCTGGTCTGTATTCTAATACTCCATTTTGATTATCAGAAAAATCTAGTTTGCTGTTTGTTTTCACGAAACTATATTTTGTTCCGGATTCAAATTCCAACTTCTCTCCTTTCCATTGATAATCTACCTGAGTAGAATACAATTGTACATCTGCTTTATTTTGGGTCATGAAATTATCTTCTCTTGGCGGCTCTCCCGCAAAGTTTAGGTGTGTAACTACATTCTGATATTTACTGGCATTATTTCCTGTAAAATAATTGATCCATGACAGACTGCTCTTTTTATTCAATTTCCTGTCTATCTGAAAACTGACTGAATTATTAATGGAGCGAGAGTGATGGTCGTTTAGTGTTCTATAATCAGACTCAACAACATCCTGATTATTGTAAATCAATGTAGGCACATCATACGTTCCATAAGACTTTGGAGAAAAATACCCTGAATAGTTGAGGCTTAGATTGGTCAAGCTGTCCAATTCATATTCTACATTAAAATTCAGGGTATTCTGGTTAGTGTTTTTATCCTTTCTATTCATTGTACTCATCCATCTGGTCTGGCTTTCGGGATAATTAACATAGTCTAATCCCTCTCGGTAGTAGGTTCCCATTCCTTTATAATAGCTTCCCATAATGGAAAATTTATCCTTTTTATAATATTGAGACAGCCCAAAAACAGCCTTTGCATATTGGGTCTGAACATATTTTGAAGACACAATACCACGATAGCCCTCAATCTTGTTCTTCTTCATAATAATGTTCAGGACCGAACTTCCAGAAGCTTCATATTTTGCGGGTGGGTTGGTAATTACTTCCACAGACTTCACCTCATCTCCCTGAGTATTTTCCAAAAGATTTTTGAGTTCATCACCCGTCAGCATGACTTTTTTATCATTAATGGTTACCAAAATTCCTGTACTGCCTTTCACAGCGAGTACATTATTATTGGCTGTAACACCAGGTGTATTTTTCAAAATTTCCCATGCATTCAATGATGAAATGTTACTGTTTTCCACATTAAACTCCAGTCGGTCTACTTTTCGTTTTACCAATGGTTTTCGCTTGGTCATTACAACCTCTCCAATCTCTTGGGATTCTTTTTTAAGAATGATTTGTAAAGCTTCTGGTTTTTCCAGATCCAGCTTCTTTTCAAATAAAGAATACCCTTCATTTTTTACAACAAGTTTAATATTCTGTTCAGGAATATCCTCCAAGATAAACCCACCTTTAGCATCCGTTTTCAGCTCCTGGATTAATTTATCCTGCGAATCGTACAGCTCTATTTGTGCTGCTGAAATTTTTTCATTCTCAGTGTTCACAACTGTTCCCGCAAGTTTTTGTTTCTGGGCCAATACCAACATCGGAAAACACAGAAAAAGAATAATTTTGTTCATGATTATATTTTTAAAGAATGAGGAAAAACAATAGCTATTCTTGTTTTACGGAGCAAAATTCCATATTGAACAGGAGAATTTCGGTTAACGAAAGGTTAATGATGGGTTAACGTCTTTTTCTCCTTTAAAAGGAAAAATCTGAACTCGAAAAATCAGGTTAATGAAAGGTTAATAGCAAAATACAACGCCAATAAAATGGTTAAATCTTTATCTTTGTTATCAATGATTTCCAAAAGTAAAAACCTTATTGCTCTTTTCGCTACCCTGTTCCTTCTTCTGTTAGGAATACAGGCTTATTTTATGTACAAGACATATCAGGTAAAGGAACGCGAGATCTACAGAGATGTTCATGCAAGACTTACCAACTATACCGACAGACTGGAAGATCTGGGTGGTATCAAAAGTAGAACAGATGATACCATTCAGAAAATCTTAATTCGATATCTTGATAAAAAGATCAGTAAAAAAGATTTTCTGGAGTACTTTAATAAAAACAGAAAGGAAAATGAAAAGTATCTCAGCGACTACGTAGATGCAAGTTTTAAAAAAGAAGGTTATGAAATTGCTACGAAAACAGAATACATTTCCATCATTTATACCCCTGACAGCACCCGCCTGATTGATCAGCCAATCACCCTGTATGAAACCCGAAACAAAGTTTCCAATCCTAAAATCTCCAATACAAGTAAATGGGAAACTACATCAAAATCCACGACTAATGATAACACTCCCGGCCGAAATGACTCTTTTCTTCTGAAAAGCAATACCGGTTTCGAGATTTTAAATATCAAAACCATCATATTTAAAGAGCTTGCTCTGCTCACCATATGCTGTGCCGCCATCCTCGCAAGTGTGCTCTTACTTTATATTTTCACCGTTAAAAATCTAGCCCGCCAGCAGAAACAGGTAGAAGTTCTCCACACCGTTGTGGATAATATTTCCCATGAGTTTAAGACTCCGATTGCTACATTAAAAATAGCTTCCAAGACTTTAAAAAAAGGCTGGAATTCAGAAACGCTTCCGCTTATTGACAGGCAGATTGCCCGACTTGAAAGTCTAATGATACAGCTCCATAAAGATGAAATACCCGATGAGGTAGTTGCCATAGAGCCTAAAGACTGGGATTTTTTCATTCAGGATCTGGCTTTTACATATCCTCAAATAGATTTTAAAGTTGAAAATAAAGTCTCAGAAAAACTGCCCTTTGATAAAAACCTAATGGAGACTGTCATTAAAAACCTTTGTGAAAACAGCATCAAATATGGAGCATCCTTTGTGAAAATAAATACCGATACCTCTACCCAAAATCTGAATATTGAAATTTCTGATAATGGCCAAGGCATGGAAAGCAAGGAACTAACAAACATTTTTGAAAAATTCTACAGAATACAGTCCAATAACATCCACAACAGTAAGGGGCTTGGGCTCGGACTTTATTTTGTAAAAAAAATAATTACAACCTATAGCGGTAAAATAGATGTTTCCAGTAAGCCTGGAGCCGGAAGTACTTTTAAAATAACCATTCCCTATGAAAACTAAGATCCTATTAGCAGAAGATGATCCGGATTTCGGAATGATCCTTAAGCAATATCTTGAACTAGAAGATTTTGAGGTCAGCTGGTTTCAGAACCCCGAAGATGTTGTTGAACTTCTTTCCTCAGACTTCCCTTTTCAGATCGCTATTTTAGATGTAATGATGCCTAATATCGACGGCTTTTCTCTTGCCAAAATGATCCTCAAGGAGAAAAATAATTTTCCCATTTTATTTTTAACGGCTAAAAATCAGAAGATCGATAGGTTAACCGGATTGAAAATAGGTGCGGATGATTATATTGCCAAACCATGTGATCCGGAAGAACTGGTTCTAAGGATTAAAAACATTTTGAAAAGAATTTCTCCTCCAATTACTGAAATTCAAATAAAAATCGGGCAATATTTACTGGACACTCAGAAACTTTCACTGTCTCATCCCGACGGAAATGTACGCCTCACGGTTCGGGAGCAGGAACTTCTTTTATATTTACTGAAGCACAATCATTCCATGATAACAAGAGATAACATTCTTGATAACCTTTGGGAAACCAATGATTATTTTACAGGAAGAAGTCTGGATGTATTTATCAGCAGATTGAGGAAATATTTCAGCAACGACCCGGAAGTAAAAATCCAATCGCTGAGAGGAATTGGATTTGAAGTTGATTTCCCAACAAATTAATCTTAAAAGGAAAGATCCACAATCACCGGAAAATGATCCGACGGATAAAGGAGATTCTCTCTTCTGTCATTAATGTGTCGGTGAGATTTTATCTTAAAGTCCTTTGTAAAAATATAGTCAATTCTTTCTTTTGGAACTTCATTTACATTAAAGGCCGTAAAAGTTCCTACAGGTCCATAATGTTTGGTCTCCGAATGATAAAAAGTATCTTTCATATTTTGGGAAAGAATCTTAACAGGTTCTGTATCATCTGTAAGGTTAAAGTCTCCGCTTAATGTTACCGGCAGATTTCCTGGATTAAGTTCCTTGATTTTTTTCAGAATAAGTTCAGAGGATTTCACTCTTGCTACATTTCCAATATGATCGAAGTGAATATTCATGGCAAGAAATTCTTTCTTTGACTTTTTATCCTTGAAGATGGCATAGGTGCAGATTCTATTCAAAGCAGCATCCCAGCCTTTTGATGGTTTTTCAGGAGTTTCTGATAACCAGAACGTCCCTGATTTTACAACGTCTAATCTGTTAGTATCATAAAAAACAGCAGAAAACTCTCCTTTTTCCTTGCCATCATCTCTTCCCACGCCAATATAATCGTAGTTTTTTAATCCGCTTTTGATGTCTTTCATTTGTTCAGGAAGCGCTTCCTGAACTCCAAAATAATCAGGGTGATAATAAGTCAGTAAATCGGAAACATCCTGTTTTCTTTCCGGCCATGCATTTTCCTTATCAGATGCGACATTAAGCCTGATATTAAAACTCATCACTGTAAGGTCCTGCGAAAATCCCAATGCAAAAAGCATAAGGAATACGATTGAAAATCTGAAATTCATAGTCTATTTTATCAATTTGAGACAAAAATAAGACTTCCCTGTCACAGAGAAGTCTTATTTACATCATTATATTGTTAAATTATTGCAGGTACTAAAAACCTTACTTTAATCTAGTTTGATTTCTTTGATTTAATCATGGCCTCCAATGCATCCCACATTTCACTTGGGATTGCTTCAAGCATATTAAACTCTCCTGCTCCCTGAAGCCATTCGCCACCATCAATAGTTACCACTTCCCCATTCATATACGCTGAATAATCTGAAACAAGGTAAGCGGCAAGGTTAGCCAGCTCCTGATGCTCCCCTACTCTTCTCAAAGGAACTTTTTTCTTCATATCAAATTTTTCCTGAAGATCTCCCGGAAGAAGTCTGTCCCAGGCTCCTTTTGTAGGGAAAGGTCCCGGAGCAATTGCATTGAAACGAATACCATACTTTGCCCATTCTACCGCCAAAGATCTTGTCATTGCCAAAACCCCTGCTTTTGCACAGGCAGATGGTACTACATAAGCCGACCCCGTCCATGCATATGTCGTTACAATATTAAGCACTGTTCCTGGTGTTTTAGAATCTATCCAATGTTTTCCTACAGAAAGGGTACAGTTTTTCGTTCCTTTTAAAACAATATCCAAAATAGAATCAAAGGCAGAATGCGTTAACTTTTCTGTTGGAGAAATAAAGTTTCCTGCAGCATTGTTTAATAGAATATCAATTTTACCGAACTCCTTTAAGGTAGCTTCTTTCATGGCTTCCACCTCATCCCAGTTTCTTACATCACACGCAACGCAAAGAACTTTTCCACCTGTTTCATCTTCCAGTTCTTTTGCTGCAGCCTGTAGTTTTTCCAGATTTCTGGAAGTAATTACCACATTGGCACCCAGTTCAAGGAAATATTTAGTCATTGCTTTCCCAAGACCGCTTCCGCCTCCGGTTACGATTGCTACTTTATCTTTTAGTGCACCTTCGCGCAACATTGGTTGTGTATACATGCTCATAATTTAATTATTTTAATAAATATATAATATAAATTCTACAGGCTGTAAAAGATTCCCATAGAAAATCAATGATACTTTGTATGTAAATTTAATATAATTATTCTTCCTGTCATCTTTTAAAATTATGCAGGAGATAGTAATAAGAAAAAAGCCGTTTCACAGATGATGAAACGGCTTTTAATTAATATTGAAATATGAGTTATGAAGTAACTGTTCCTTTAAAAGAAAGTGTTTTAGGAGTTTTGCTTTCGCTCGTTGTAACGTTTACCGTTTTCATAAACGGGCCTGCCGCTGCAGCATTGTAACTAGCTTCTACAAATCCTTTTTTTCCCGGCTGAATAGGAGTTTTAGTATAATCTGCGGTTGTACATCCACATGAAGGAGCAACATTTTGGATAATAATTGGTTTTGAACTTGTATTGGTAAATTCAAATCTGATGATTTTTGGTTTCCCCTGAGGAATATTTCCTACATCTATAGATTCTGATTTCCATTTGATAGCATCAGCAACCATCTTTACGATTGAAGAAGCTTCACCTGAAAATACATTGGCGTAAAATGGAGAGAAAGCTAAAACTGCTAAAAGTGCTGTAATCTTTAATTTTTTCATGAGTATAAATTTTAATAGTTAGAAATAATAAAGGGAACTGTTATTCTCTTTATGATATAACAAATGTAAAGCAGATGAGCCATACAACTTGTTAACTGCTATCAAACATTTGTTAACAAGTTGTTAATGATAAAAGATTAATAGATATTTTTGGATAATATTGTTCCGGAAAATGAAAATCAAAAAACTCAATATCATCATTACGCTGGGGTTTATAGCTATTATTGGAATTTTAATAGCTCAGCTGATGTGGACCCGCCAGGCTTATAATCTTGAAGATAAGAAATTCGATCAAAAAGTAAATATTGCCTTAATGGAGGTCGCAGAAAAGTTATCCGGAGGGAAAAATTCTTTTACTGAAAACCCTGTACAGAATATTGCCAATGATTATTATGTGGTTAATATTAATAATGAATTCCATCCTGTAGTTCTTGAGTATTATCTGAAAACAGAATTCACCCGTTTTCAAATCAATACCGATTATGTATATGCGCTGTACAACTGCCACAGTGATAAAATGATTTATGGAAAATATATGACTACCCATCAGGAAAGTCCAAGTAACAAGGTGATCAATTTTCCAAAACATAAAAACCTGATCTATTATTTTTCCATACGTTTTCCTGATAAAACCACGTATCTGATCAGCTCATTAAGATTCTGGTATTTGCTTACATTTGCCCTTATCATCATTCTTTTGGTGTATGTGTATTCCATATATACAATCATTCAGCAGAAAAAATTCTCGGAGCTGCAGCGTGATTTCATTAATAATATGACGCATGAGTTTAAAACTCCTTTATCTTCAATTCTGTTAGCATCAGAAGCGCTTAACAAACAGGAAGCAGTAAAGGAAAACACTAAACTGCAAACCTATACTTCTATCATTATCGATCAAAGCTACAAGCTTAACAGCCACATTGAAAAGATATTGAATCTTGCTAAAAATGATGCTTCGGGAATGTCATTAAAGCCTCAAAAAATCATCCTCCTTCCTTTTATTCAGGAGATTGCCGATGCTATGCTACAAAAGGACAAAGACCTCAGCATCCAAATAGAGATTGATAACAGTACTTCAATAATGGCTGATGAATTTCATTTTACGAATATCATTTATAACATTTTAGATAATTCTATTAAGTATTGTGAAACCAAGCCGGCTATTGTCATTTCATCCTATAAAGATTCAAAAGGTTTATATTTAAAGTTTAAAGATAATGGGATCGGTATTCCTGCTAAAAACATTCCTCATATTTTTGAAAAGTTTTACAGAGTAAATACAAAAAGAAGTGAGGAGGTTAATGGTTTTGGACTAGGATTATTTTACGTAAAGAAAGTTGTTCAGCAGCATAACTGGAGAATTTCCGTTGAGAACAATGCAGATACAGGAATTACCACCACTCTCTTTTTCCCGTTTTAAATTGAATATGTATGGAGAAATCTAAAATTTTATATGCGGAAGATGACGAAACCATCGCTTTCCTGATACAGGACAGCCTGGAAACTTATTATGACATCAACTGCTATTCGGATGGAAAATCTGCACTTGAAGCTTTCAACAGCCAAGGTTTTGATATCTGCCTTTTGGATATTATGATGCCCGAACTGAACGGGTTTGAAGTGGCCGAGCAAATCCGTAGTAAAAACTCTGATATTCCTATTATTTTTATTTCAGCAAAAGCTTTAAAGGAAGACCGTATCAAAGGGCTTAAAATTGGAGCCGATGACTATCTGGTAAAACCATTCAGCATAGAAGAACTGATTCTGAAAATTGAAGTTTTCCTGAAACGTTCAAAGAAAACCAACACTCATTCCTCAAACTATAAGGTCGGGAAATATGACTTTGATCCTAAAAACTATACTTTACAGGATACGACCCATACCATTAGCCTTACCCAAAGAGAATCGGAACTGCTTTTATATTTTATCCGTCATAAAAATACAGTTCTGAAAAGACAGGATATCCTGAAAGCTATTTGGGGCGATGATGACTATTTTATGGGGCGAAGTCTGGATGTATTTATTTCCAGATTACGAAAAGTTCTGGCTGATGAACAAAATATACTGATCGAAAACCTGCATGGAATAGGTTTCCGCTTTTCTGAAAAGAATAAATACTAAACAAATTTTGTCTAAAATAAATCAGTAAATGATGATTTTAATTAATTTTAATCTTTGAAAACCGATCATTAATGAAAAATCACAGAACAACTGCTTTTCTGTTTCTTTTATTTTTCAGCTTACATTATAAAGCTCAAAAATTTGAAAAATTAATACAATATGTCAATCCTCTTATTGGAACTGAAAAAATGGGACACACCTATCCAGGTGCTACAGTACCCTTTGGAGCAGTTCAGTTAAGCCCCGAAACAGATAGTATTTCCTATGAGCTTAACGGAAAATATAATGGTGAGGTTTATAAATATTGCGCAGGATACCGTTACGAAGACAAAACCATTGTAGGCTTTAGTTCTACTCACTTTAGCGGTACTGGACATTCGGATTTGGGAGATTTTCTTATCATGCCTACCGCTGGAAAGCTCCAACTTAATCCCGGAACGGCTTCCCATCCGGAAAATGGCTACAGAAGTAAATTTACCCACCAAAATGAAACGGCAGAAGCCGGATACTACAAAGTAAAACTTGATGATCATAATATTCTTGCAGAATTAACGGCAACAACAAGGGTTGGCGTTCATCGTTATACCTTTCCAAAATCTGATCAGTCCCATATTATTTTGGATATGATGGCAGGTATTTACAACTATGATGGAAAAAACGTCTGGACCTACGTTCGTGTAGAAAATGGCAATACTATCACAGGATATCGACAAACTAATGGCTGGGCAAGAACCAGAACCGTTTATTTTGCAATGAAATTTTCAAAGCCATTCAAGTCTTATGGCCAGAAAAATTATGATGAAAAGCAAGTCTATAAAGGATTTTGGAGAAAATTTGATCAAACCAAAAACTTTCCGGAAATCGCCGGTAAGAATCTGAAAATGTATTTTGATTTTGACACTCAGGAAAATGAGGCAATTGAAGTTAAACTTGCGATCTCACCAGTAAGTCAAGCCAATGCCATGGAAAACCTTGAGAAGGAAACCGAAAATTTATCTTTTGATCAGGTGAAAGCACTGGCACAGGAAAACTGGAACAAGGAATTAAATAAAATTGTCATCAAAGGTTCCGAAACAGAAAAAACCAATTTTTATACGGCCATATATCATACCTTTATCAACCCTACGGTTTATATGGATGCTAACGGAGAGTACAAAGGCTTGGATCAAAATGTCCATAAAGCAAACGGTTTTACCAATTATACTACATTCTCTTTATGGGATACATATAGAGCCCTACATCCTTTCTTTAATATCATCCAGCCCAAGAGAAATAATGACATGGTGAGATCAATGATGGCCCACTACGATCAATTTTCCATGAAAATGTTACCGATTTGGTCACATTATGCCAATGACAACTGGTGTATGAGTGGTTATCATAGTGTAAGTGTTGTCGCAGACGCCATTATCAAAGGAAATTATAACGGTGATCCTAAAGAAGCGCTGAAAGCCTGTATAGAAACGGCCAACAAAAGAGATTATGAAGGCATCGGGCAATACATTGATCTAGGTTATATTCCCGCTGAAAAAAGTGGAACTTCAGTTTCAAACACCTTAGAGTATGCTTATGACGACTGGGCTATTGCTCAATTGGCAAAATATTTGGGAGAAACAGAAATTTACAATCAGTTTATCAAGCGTTCTGAAAACTGGAAGAATAATTTTGACAAAACAATAGGGTTCATGCGTCCAAGGCTGGCGGATGGAAGCTTCAAAAAGGATTTTGATGTACTGAGCACCCACGGACAAGGTTTTATTGAAGGAAACTCATGGAACTACAGTTTCTTTGTTCCTCAAAACCCTGACGAGCTTATTCAGCTGATGGGAGGTAAAAAGAAATTTGCTTCAAAACTGGATGAACTATTTTCCATGCATTTATCCGACGAGTTTTTTGCAGATACTGAAGATATTACAAGAGAGGGAATCATTGGTGGATATGTTCACGGAAATGAACCTGCACATCATGTAGCCTATCTTTATAACTGGGCAGGACAACCCTGGAAAACCCAATCACAGATCCGTCACATTCTTGAAATGCAATACAAGGCAACTCCTGATGGATTGGGTGGAAATGATGATACCGGGCAAATGAGTGCGTGGTATATTTTGAGTTCACTTGGTTTTTATCCTGTTGCACCAGGCTCTGAAGATTATTCAATCGGAAGCCCTGCTATTGATCATGCTGTTTTAAACCTGGAAAACGGAAAAACCTTTGAAATTGAAGCCGTAAATCAAGGTCCTAAAAATGTCTATGTTCAAAAGGTTCTTCTCAATGGAAAAGAGATTAAAAATTTCACATTGAAGCATTCTGAAATTATGACTGGAGGGAAGCTCACTTTCTATATGGGAAGCAAAGCGAAGAAGTAAAATATTCTCGCAGATTTTGCGGATTTAGCAGATGATTGAGTTTTAAAATTTGCGTAATCTCCCAGATCTGCGAGAGCTAAAAATAAGTTTTGGCTAAAGCCAATGGAAGATCTATAAATAACGAGAGCGGGCTAAAGCCCGCTCCTATTGAATTTATAGTATTCAATATGTTTTTTACAATTTTACTATTAATCTCTCGCTTCAAAAAGTAATCTTTCTCCGAATTTCTCTTCTGCAATTTTCCCATTATCATATACCAAATGTCCATTTACAAAAGTATGGGTAACCTTAGAATGGAAATTCATCCCTTCCAACGGACTCCAACCACATTTGTAAAGTAAATTATCTTTGGAAACAATCCAGTCTTCATCTAAATCTACCAAAACAAGATCTGCTTTATATCCCTCTTTTACAAATCCTCTTTTCTCTACTCTGAAAAGAATAGCAGGGTTATGACACATCTTTTCAACAATTTTTTCCAGAGAAATTTTACCATTCTTATAGTTTTCCAGCATCACAACTAATGAATGTTGTACCAATGGTGCTCCTGACGGGCATTTTGTATATACATTCTGTTTTTCTTCAGCAGTATGTGGCGCATGGTCTGTAGCAATTACGTCAATTCTGTCATCAAGAAGCGCTTCCCACAGAGCATCTTTATCTTTTTGTGTTTTTACAGCAGGATTCCACTTGATTAAACCTCCTTTTGTTTCGTAGTCCTCATTGGTAAATGTTAAATGATGAACACAAACCTCAGCAGTAATCTTTTTATCTTTCAAAGGAATATCATTTCTGAAAAGTTCCATTTCCTTAGCAGTTGAAAGATGGAAAACGTGAAGTCTTGCTCCTGTTTTCTGAGCCAGTTCAATGGCCTTGGAAGAAGATTTATAGCAAGCTTCTTCACTTCTGATCAGGTGATGAAACTTAACCGGGATATCTTCACCATATTCATCCATGTATTTTTGGGTATTCGCTCTGATGGTTGCCTCATCTTCACAATGAACTGCAATCAGCATTTTGGTATTGTTGAAAATATTTTCCAATGTTTCAGGATTGTCAACCAACATATTTCCTGTAGATGAACCTAGGAATAATTTAATTCCCGGAACATTTCTAGGATTTGTTTTTAAAACCTCCTCAAGATTATCATTGGTTCCTCCCATCATAAAACCATAGTTAGCATAAGCTTTATGAGAAGCTATTTCGTACTTGTCTGCTAATAATTCCTGAGTAACAGCATTCGGAACAGTATTAGGCTGATCGATAAAGCTGGTTACCCCTCCGGCAATAGCTGATCTTGATTCAGTTTCAATATCCCCTTTATGGGTTAAGCCCGGATCACGAAAATGCACCTGGTCATCAATTACTCCCGGAAGAAGATATTTTCCGGAACCGTCAATGATTTGATCTGCACTTTCAGCAATACCTGAACCTATTTTAGAAATTAAGTCATTTTCTATTAAGATATCGCTCTCAAAGACTTTTCCTTCGTTTACGATGTTTACGTTTTGGATAAGGGTTTTCATTTTACTTTTTAGAAATTATAGATTAGATACTAGAAACTAGAGAATTTTTTAAGTTAAAAATGGAATTACTAAATTCTAACTTCTAATATCTAGCTTCTATAAATAGCAAAATTAAGGTTTATGGATGAATTTTAATATCACTCGCAATAAATCAATTTCTAAATATTTACATTTGCATAAAATTTTTCGAATTGTATAAGAAACTATTAGGGCAAACAATCATTTATGGAGTAGGGGCTATAGCACCAAGAATTATCCTATTCATCCTTAATCCACTTTTGATATACAAAATTCCCAATGAAGGTTTTGCGATTTTCACGCAACTTTACGCATGGATTTCATTTGTTAATATTATACTTTCATTCGGTTTTGAAACAGCTTATTTTCGGTTTTCTGCTGAAGATAACAATGAGAAAAAAACTTTCAACACATCGTTTTGGTTTTTGTTCTCAACTTCCACTGTATTTCTCGCGTTATGCTATTTATTCAATCAGCCTATTGCTGATTATCTAGGATATCATAACAATCCTGAATACATTAAGTGGTTTGCTTTAATTGCCTTTTTCGACAATTTGCTAGTAATCCCTTTTGCATGGCTCCGTTTTCATAATAAACCTATTAAATATTCTGCAGTAAGAGTTGTTCAAGCCATATTCCAAGCCGTTTTTACAGCAGCTTTATTCTTTTGGATCCCGGAAAATATATCCAGAAGTTTTGGTTTGGATCAAAGTGTAGATTATCCTTTCTTCAGTAATTTAGCAGGAAGTGCCTTAGGCTTTTTACTATTACTCCCTATTATATTGAAAGTAAGATTCCAATTTGTAACTTCTTTATTTAGCCGTATGATCAAGTATTCATTCCCGCTCATGCTGGCAGGTCTTGCTTTTATGGTTAATGAAAATTTTGATAAATCAATCCAGAGGAATCATATTTCAGACGTACAGGCCGGAGCCTATGGAGGCTGTTATAAACTGGCAGTACTAATGACATTATTTGTAACAGCTTACCGAATGGGTATTGAGCCTTTCTTCTTTAAGCAAATGGACAAGGGTGATGCCAAGAAAACTTATGCTAAAGTTGCAGAATACTTCGCTTTTTTCGCCTGTGCGGTTGCCTTGGGAATCATTGCGAATATCTCCTGGCTGAAAGAAGTATTTATCCCTAACAAATCTTATTGGATTGCAATAGATATCATCCCGATTATTGTTGTTGCAAATCTTTGCTTCGGAATATATTATAACTTTTCCACATGGTATAAAGTTACAGACAGAACAAGTGTCGGGACTATTATCTCATGGATTGGAGCAGGTATCAATATTGCTTTAAACTACTTGGCATTAAGCTATTATCACAGTATGATTGGTTCTGCATGGGCAACTTTCGGAGCCTATGTCATCATGATGATTATATCTTATATACTAGGTCAAAAATATTACCCTATCCCATACAGAATGAAGAAAATGTCTTTCTTCCTCATATTGCTGGGAGTTTTTAGTTTTATCATTGTAAAATATTTCAACTATAATATTCTTACCAGTAATTTATTATTTTTAATATTTGTAGGAATTTTGATTTATTCTGAAAAAAACATGATTCTATCAAGAATCAGAAAAAACTAAAATTGGTCTCTCTTTTGATAACTATTAAGCCTAAAAAATAGTAAACAGAATCATTAGATATGATAAGTATTACGTTTTTGAGAAACGTTTAATTTATTATATTTAATAAAAAAATAACCTACATTTAAACAAAAAAACATCTTTATATCATCTATGAAAATTATTGTTCCAATGGCTGGACGTGGTTCCAGATTACGTCCACATACACTTACAGTTCCCAAGCCACTTATTCCTATCGCAGGAAAACCTATCGTACAGAGATTAGTGGAGGATATTGCTAAAGTTGCAGGAGAAAAAATTGAAGAGGTAGCTTTTATCATTGGAGATTTTGGAGCTGAGATTGAAAAATCTCTTATTCAGATTGCCGAGAAACTAGGAGCAAAAGGAAGCATATATTATCAGAATGACCCTCTTGGAACAGCACACGCCATCAAATGTGCTGAACAATCTATGCAGGGAGATGTGGTGATTGCATTTGCCGACACTCTTTTCCGTGCAGATTTCCAACTGGATAAAAATTCAGACGGAGTAATCTGGGTGAAAAGCGTGGAAGATCCATCCGCATTCGGAGTAGTAAAATTAGACAACTATGGTTTCATCACAGATTTCGTTGAAAAACCACAGAATTTCGTTTCAGATCTTGCCATTATTGGTATCTATTATTTCAACAGTGCTGAAAAGCTAATGGACGAAATTAATTATATCATGGAAAATGATATTAAAAATGGAGGAGAATATCAATTAACTACAGCACTTGAAAACTTAAGAGCAAAAGGGGCCAAGTTTACTCTAGGAAAAGTAAATGACTGGATGGACTGTGGTAACAAAAATGCTACTGTAGAAACCAACAGTAAAATCCTTGAATACGAAAGAGAAGAAATGACTCATTTCCCGGCATCAGCTGTAATTGAAAACTCATTAATTATCCCACCATGCTTCATTGGAGAGAATGTAAAGATCTCTAATTCTAAGGTAGGACCTGGAGTTTCGTTAGGAAACAATACAACTGTTGTAAACTCTAATATTGAAAACTCTCTGATCCAGGAAAATACAAGAATCAATCATGGTAATCTATCCAACTCTATGATTGGTAATTCTGCACAGTATTTTGGGGTTGCCAGAGAAATTTCCCTAGGAGATTACTCGGTTTTAGATTTCCTATCTAAATAAGCAAAGTCAGAAATTATTTAACTTAAACAAGATATAATCAAACCACACAAAACGTTTTGTGTGGTTTGGCGTTAATATTGCTCCGTACTTTTAATTGAAAAAGATAAATACATGAAAAATTGGATCCCACTCCTTTTATTGCTTCTTGCCTTATCATCCTGTAAAACCCGTAATGCTATTAAAAATGATACGGGCAGCACAAAGGATAGTATTACAACCGCAGAGGACAACAAAAATCCAAAAGACGTAAACCAACCGGTGAGAGATAAACTTACCTTTTACGAACATGTATTGATCCCGCCAAAGTTTGAGCAAATAAAAATCGACAGCAAAGTCCGTGTAGAAACAGGCAGCTTCGTTCCAACACTCGATGCTACCATCTACATTGAAAATGATAAAAAGGTCTGGATGAATCTAAGGGCTCTATTTCTTAATGTAGCAAGAGGAATTGCAACACCAGATGGAATAAAGGGACAGGATAAAACCAGTAAAACCTATATAGATTCTGATTTTGACTATCTTAACAACCTACTGAATGTCAACTTTATTGACTATAAATCACTGGAAAAAATTCTATTGGGAAGAACTTTTGTAAAGATCAGCGATTCCCAATTTACCCTAACTCAGAACGCGCAGGGTTATAAAATGGTTTCCAATGTGAACCAGAAAATTGTAACCGATGAAAAAACAAGAGAGTATAAAATTGCTCTTCAGTATGACACCAACTATGATCTTTTAAGTGTCAATCTAAAGGATGTTTTATCGCCGGATGAACTGGAAATATCTTACAGTGATTGGAATGAATACAACGGAATACGCCTTCCCCAAAATGTTAAAATAATTATAAAAGGCTCAAAATCTAGTCAGATTTTACTGGAAAACACGAAATTTGACTTTTCGAGGATGGAAACACCCTATTCTGTACCATCCAGTTATAAGAAAATTGAGATTAAATGATTAAAAAATTTAGCTTTTTAATAGGTGTTCTTATGTTTGGACTGCACCAAGGACAGCAGAACAAAGAACAGCTGCAGAAGCAGAATGCCGAACTTAAAAAACAAATTGCCCAAATAAATACAGATTTAGCTAAAACCAGAAGCGAATCTAAACTTTCCATTGCCTATCTTACCAACGTTAATCAAAAGCTAGTCTTAAGAGAAAAAGTCTACAATAACACTCAAAAAGAAAAGAGATTTATTGAGGATGATATCTATTTGCGCCAGCTTGAAATCAACCGTCAGAATAAAGAATTGGCTGTGCTTAGAAAGAATTACGCCGAGGTTCTGGTAAATGCCTACAAAAACAAAGGGGTACAAAATAAAGTAACCTTCATTCTTTCGTCTAAAAATTTGGGAGAAGCTATTCGAAGAGTACAATATTTAAAGCAATATTCTGATTATCAAGATAAAAAAGCGGCAGAAATTTCTGATGCTGCCAATCAAATCAAAAAATCCATTACACAGAAACAAAATTCTGTAAAGGAGAAAGAAAACCTTTTGATAAACCAACAGAAAGACTTAGCGACAATCAATACAGAGAGAGCACAGAAAGAACAACTGGTAGCTGATTTTAAAAAGAATGAATCTAAGCTTACTGCTGAACTTAAACAAAAGCAGGTTCAGTCTAAAGCTCTTGAAGGCCAGATCAGAGCTATTATTGCTGAGGAAATCAGAATAGCAAAGGCTGAAGAAGAAGCAAGAAGAAAGGCAGAAGCGGAAAAAATACGTCTAGCTAAAATAGCAGCAGAAAGAGAAAAAGCAAGAATTGAAGCGGAAGCTAAAGCAAGAGCTGAGGCACTTGAAAGAGAAAGAAAAATAGCGGAAGCGGAAGCTAAAAAAGCTGCTGAACTTGCAGCAAGAAGAGCTGAAGAAGAAAGAAAACGTAATGAAGAAGCTGCACGAGCAGAAGCCAGTGCAAAAGACGAAGCCAGAAAACTAGCTGCTAAAAAAGCATCTGATGAAGCGGCAGTAAAAGCCAGAGAAGCAGCTGATAAACTAACGGCGGCAAGAGCAGCAGAAGCAGCCCTTACCAAGAGAAAAGAAGAAGATAAAAAAGCTGCAGAAACTAAAGCCATGACCAATTATGGCGTTTCTACATCATCTGGAAATAGCTTTGCAGAAAACAGAGGAAGATTAGGTTATCCTACAGACAGAGCCGGGCAGATCACTCACCGTTTTGGAAGACAGCCACACCCGGTTTTCAAAAATATTACCGAAGAAAATAACGGGATAAAAATTTCTGTACCATCAGGTACACGTGCAAAATCTGTGTATCCAGGATCAGTTTCTTCTGTATTAGCCAATAACGACGGCACAAAAACAGTCATCATTAAACATGGAAGCTACTTTACAATTTATTCCAATCTGGGAAGTGTGAGTGTTTCTAAAGGACAACAGGTCTCTTCCGGCACTCCAGTAGGAACCGTAGCACAAGATTTCGACGGGGCCTATACCCTTGATTTCCAAGTATGGAACGGAAGTACACCAGTTGATCCACTAGGTTGGATTGCATATTAAAAAAAGTGTAACTTTGTAAAAATTTTAAGAGATGAATACACTAACAATACTTGCCTTATCTTGGCAACATATCCTAATCGTAGCGATACTTTTAGTACTACTTTTCGGAGGAAAGAAAATTCCGGAACTAATGAGAGGAGTTGGTTCAGGAATCAAAGAATTTAAAGATGCGGTAAAAGAAGAAGACAAACCAGGTTCTGAAAATAAATCGTCTTCTACAACAAACAACAATTCTTCCAGCAACTAAAATTCCTTAGAATTCATGAAATTCACTGAAACTGCATGGACAGTCTTCAATCAATGTATTGAAGACTATCACGTGTCTGATGATGTTAACACTCTAATTAATAACCCGTTCGAAAAAGATAGTTTGGAACGAATTTTGTATGCAAAGAACTGGATTGATACCGTTCAATGGCATTTGGAAGATATAATTAGAGATGAAAATATCGATCCGGCTGAAGCTCTTCAACTGAAGAGAACAATAGACGCCTCCAATCAGAAAAGAACTGATTTGGTAGAATATATTGACAGTTGGTTCCTTACTAAGTTTGAAAATATAACTCCTAAACCTGACGCAAAGATAAATACAGAAACTCCCGCTTGGGCAGTGGATAGATTATCAATTCTTGCATTAAAGGTTTATCACATGTCATTAGAAGCCAATAGGGAATCTGCTTCTGAAGAACACAGAAATAACTGCCAGGCAAAACTGGACGTACTGCTTACTCAGAAAGAAGACCTAACAACTTCTATAAATCAGTTGCTTGCTGATATTGAAAACGGTAACGTTAAGATGAAAGTATACAAACAAATGAAAATGTATAACGATGAAAGTCTTAACCCAATCCTTTATCAAAAAGGGCAACAAAAATGAAAAGACTAGTTTTTTTTGGAGTACTAATAATATTAACATCTTCCTGCGCAACGGAAAAGCTTAACCTTTCTCCGCTGTCAAATAACTTTTATAGTGACACAAAAGGCTCTGATTCTGATAGAGGCTCAAAAAAGAGCTTTAATATCAATATCAAGGAAAATGTAAATGCTTCTGAAATTTCAAATATAATCTCAACTTTCCCTAAGTTTAAGAACAATGGATTGAATGATGAGATAACAAGCTTGAAGTACAGTCTTCAGAATTATTTATATGCTATTGATGCCAATAATTCTACAGGTAAGAGCAGGGCACTTAAAAGCTTCGAAAAATCATACAAAAAAATTCAAAAGCAAAGACAAAGTCTTGAAAAAGATGATGACGAAGTTCTCAACAGATACTTGGTTCGATTAAAAACTAATATTTCTGTTATTGAAGATGCTTTACCAGGAAGTTAAAAACTAATTGAACTATCAATGATTAAAATTCAGGCGGAAGCCAATGTTCCTACAGAGCACGGCAGTTTCCGAATGATTGCTTTCTCTGAAAATGAAAACGACTGGATGCCTCATATGGCCATCGTTGCAGAAAATACAGATTTCTCTAAACCTGTAAATGTTCGTTTTCATTCGGAATGTATTACCGGAGAAGTTTTCCATTCAAAAAAATGCGAATGCGGCCAACAATTGGATGCTGCAATGAAATATACCCACGAAAATGGAGGAATTATTGTTTATCTCCGTCAGGAAGGTAGAAATATTGGTATCATCAATAAGCTTAAGGCCTATTCACTCCAGGAAAAAGGTCTTGATACGGTACAAGCCAATCTTGAATTGGGTTTACCTGCTGATGACAGAAACTTTGGAGTAGCAATTGAGATTCTGAATCTACTGGATGTAAAAGATATCAATCTGCTTACCAACAATCCTGAAAAGGTAAAATATGTGGTAGACAGCAATATTCATCTTAACGCAAGAATACCACTACAGATACCAGCCAATGAAATAAGCAAAGGCTATCTGCAAACAAAAAAAGATTTCTTTGGCCATCTTCTTGATGACAATGATAACTAGATAAAATAAAAGCTTCAGAAATTCTGAAGCTTTTTTTATTGGAATGAACTTTTGAAATCACATAGCCATCTATAAAAGTGAATACATTTCAATTTATAATTTTTTTCATCATTAAATGGATCTTTTAAAGCTTCTTTCTTATTGGACAACTAGTAATCTTAATTTCATCAGAAAGTGCAAGGACAGCTTTATTTAGACCTTACGGAGACAGAAAAATAAATAGTTCAGATTTCCTCATCATCTATAAACTATTATTCATAAAAATCAAAAGCCCCGGAAGATTTCTCCCGGGACTTTTTTAATTATAAAAAACTGAAAAGATATTTTCTTAATTAGTGTGTGCTAATTGTTTTGATCTTAGATGCATCAAGGTTATAATAATTTACCACCGCATTGTAATCACTTAAGTCAACATTAGCAATTTTTGCTGATTTATTTTTTTGAGGATCAGCAGGAACCAAAACAATTCTAAAAGTTTGATTATTTAAGAAATCATTAGCTTGGTCCGTATTTAAAGTTGATAAAATAAAATTTTGGTTTTCAATTCTTACTTGAACTTCTTTATTACTGAAAACAAAATTATATTCAAATCTTCTTGGTGAAGGAGAAGTTGCGGGGTCTACATATACTGTTTTTGGTATTTGCTGCCATGCATTTCCTGCTCTTCTATATACTAAAACAACATCAGTAGTTTCAATATTAATATCTGCTGTTAATGCATAATTGTTTGCTGCTGTAAATGATCCAGGCGCATCCATCATGATAGGGAATGTATCGTGATCTACTGGATTAGGCACTACTACCGGATCGTTGCTACTATTATCGCAACTATAAGATAGAAAACCAACACCAGCAAGTAATATAAGTGGAAGAATTTTTTTCATTTTTATAAATGTTTAGTTATTATTTATATTGCTTATTCAAATCATATACCAAAAATTTCAAAAACTTTGTTTTCGTCAATTTTTTTAATTGTATTTTTGTTCTTATTCAAAAAGTCATGAAGAAATTATTATATACTTCACTCTTTATTGTTGCATTAATAAGTCCTAAGGCTAATGCCCAGTATCAGCCTAAAAATGCATCCAAAGAAGATCTGAAAAAAGCTCAGCAATGGGTGGATAAAACATACAAAAATCTTTCTCAGGATGAAAAATTAGGACAGCTTTTTATTGTTGCACTTTATACCAATAAAGGAGAAGACTATATTAACCAGGTTAGAAACATTGTTGTAAATGATAAAATTGGAGGTCTGATCTTAATGCAGGACGATGCAGCAAGGGAAATTAATCTGGTCAACGAATTTCAACAGAAATCTAAGGTTCCATTAATGATAGGTATGGATGCTGAATGGGGAATATTCCAGAGAATTGCAACGGCTCATAAGTTTCCTTGGGCTATGACATTGGGAGCCATTCAGGATAAAAACCTGGTTTATCAAATGTCTGCTAAAATAGCTGAGGATTGCCACAGAATGGGTATTAACTGGGACTTTGCTCCGGTAGTGGATGTAAATACAAATCCTAATAACCCTATTATCGGTAACAGGAGTTTCGGGTCTGAGGTGAGCAATGTAATAAACTCTGCCCTATCCTACTCTAATGGTCTTCAGGACAATAATATATTAGCAGCCATCAAGCATTTCCCGGGTCATGGTGACACCAGTACAGACTCGCATCTTGATCTTCCGGTGGTTTCTCATAATCTGGACCGACTTAATTCAATAGAATTGGCCCCTTTCAAAGCTTTAATGGATAAAGGAATTGGTGGCGTAATGGTTGCCCACTTATATGTTCCGAGTTTAGAATCCGGAAAAGGCATCCCTGCTTCTGTTTCTAAAAATATCATTACCGGATTATTGAAAGATAAGCTGGGTTATAAAGGCTTAATCATTACTGATGCTTTAAATATGGGAGCTGTAGCGAACAAATATAAGCCGGGAGAATTAGATGCCCTTGCATTTAAAGCCGGAAATGATATTATGCTTTTTTCACAAGGTGTTTCTGAAGGGAAAAAACTAATTCAGAAAGCAATAGATACCAAAGAAATTTCTCAATCCAGGGTAGAGGAAAGTGTAAAGAAAATTTTATTAACAAAATATTTCCTTGGACTTACTCAATACACACCAAAAAATACTGAGAACATCAATGCCGATCTGAATAATGATTCTCATAAAACATTGGTACAGAATCTTTATGCCAATGCACTAACTTTAATAAAGGATGATAAAAAACTTCTTCCTATTTCTGGAAAACAGATTTACTATGTTCCTTTGGAAGAAGCCCCATATCAAACTTTTGCCAACAGACTAGGTTCAAATGTTATGATTAAAAAAGCTAGCGAAATTAGTACTATCCCAGCAGGCTCTACAGTAATTGTAGGTTTCCACAAAGATAATTCTACAGCTTACAAGCCTTATAAAGTATCAGCCGAATCTAAGAAAGTTCTTTCTGATCTAACTAAAAATCAAAATGTAATTCTTAATGTCTTCGGAAGCGCTTATGCTCTAAAAGATATTGATATCTCCAAGGTTTCAACAGTTCTTGTTTCTTATGAAAACAATGATGATTCCATGAATGCTACAGCTGATGCCTTAAACGGAAAAACAAAAATCTGGGGGAAGCTTCCTGTATTGGTTAATGACCAGTTAAAAGCAGGAATGGGTATAGACCTAAATGCTACTTCTTCCATGAATACCAAATAATACAACATCAAAACAACAATAATCTAATGAAAATAGGCATACTTTGCTATCCTACCTATGGTGGAAGCGGAATTGTAGCAACAGAACTGGGAATGTCCCTTGCTAACAAAGGATATGAAGTACACTTCATAAGTTCTGCCCTTCCTGCAAGATTAGACATTACCAACCCCAATATTTTCTTTCACAGGGTAAATGTTCAAACTTACCCGCTTTTCCAGTATCAGCCATATGATATTGCGCTAAGTTCAATGATCTACAGGGTTGTTAATCTTTATAAACTGGATCTGCTTCACGCACATTATGCCATTCCTTATGCATATGCGGCCTTTACAGCCAAGCAAATGCTACAAGAAGACAATAATGACATTCCTTTGGTTACCACGTTACATGGTACAGATATTACGCTTGTAGGGCAACATCCAAGCTATAAACACGCAGTAGAATTTTCTATCAATCAATCTGATGCCATTACTTCCGTTTCTGAAAGTCTGAAAAAAGATACCCTTCAGTTTTTTAATATTAAAAAGGAAATCCAGGTGATTACCAACTTTATTGATAATTCTGAATTTGATGACTGTTCTGAATGTCAACGAACACAGTTTGCGAATCCGGATGAGAAAATATTAATCCATGTATCTAACCTTCGTCCTGTAAAACGTGTGGAGGAAGTATTGCAGATCTTTAAGAATGTAGAAAAAAAGGTGAAATCTAAGCTTATCATCATCGGTGAAGGCCCGGATATGGAAAAAGTAAACCAATTCCTTGAAGAAAACCCGGATCTTATCTCAAAAATCCGTCTTTTAGGTAAGGTGAATGATCTTTATAAGATCTTGCAACTTTCAGATGTATTCCTTCTTCCATCGGAACAGGAAAGCTTCGGTCTGGCAGCCTTGGAAGCCATGGCAGCTTATACACCGGTAATCAGCTCAAATGCGGGTGGAATTCCTGAGGTAAATATTCAGGGAGAAACAGGATATCTTGCAGAGATTGGAAATGTGGAAGCCATGAGTAACTACACGATCAAACTTTTGAGCAATGAAGAACTTTTAGCCAAAATGAAGCAAAATGCGAAAGATCAGGCGATAAAATTCGATTTGAAAAACATTCTTCCTATCTATGAGAAAATGTATAGAACAACCATAGAAAATTTTAAGAATGAGCTGACGAAAGTATAATATTTCTATTATATTTACGTCACACTTATGACGGAAAAACTACTTCAATATCTTTGGAACTATAAGATTTTCAAATATTTTGACTTCAAGGATATTGAAGGGAATTCCGTTGAAATTATACAATTCGGAACATGGAATAAGGATGCAGGTCCTGATTTTCTGAATGCTAAAATTAAAATTAACGGCTTGGTTCTGGTCGGAAATATAGAACTGCACGTTCGTACTTCCGACTGGATTTTCCATAATCACTCTCAAGACCCCAATTATCAAAACATCATTCTTCATGTCGTTTTTCAACATGATACAGATATTAATGTACTTATCGAGAAAAAAGTTCCTACCCTGGAACTGAAGAACTATATCGATGAGAATATTCTTGGAAAGTATGACAGCCTCATCAATGGTAAACAGTTTATTGCCTGTGAGAATATTTTCAGCAAAGAAAAAGTTCCTGTTAATTTTCATGAGGGGAATATTTTGAAAAAACTAGAAGAAAAATCGTTGGAACTCGAGGAAAGTTTAATCCTATATAAAAATAATTTTGAGGCCGTTTTATTTCATAGTCTTGCTTATTCTTTCGGATTAAAAGTAAATTCCCATATCTTTCGACAGATTGCAGAAAGTATTGACTATAGCATTATTAATAAAATCCGCCAAAATACATTACAGCTTGAAGCCTTATTATTTGGAATTTCCGGTTGGCTGGATCATCCTGAAGACGGACAAACGAAGATCTGGAAGCGGGAATTCGAGTTTATTCGGGCAAAGTTCAATATCTCAGATTTAAAATTCAGACCTAAGTTTTTAAGATTACGCCCACCTAATTTCCCTACAGTCCGTTTGTCCCAACTTGCAAATCTTTATCAACAACAGAATTTATTTTCAAAGATAATGGATGCTGAAAGTGTGGATGAACTGTATGATATTTTTAAGTCAGTAAAAGCTTCCGAGTATTGGGATTGCCATTTTAATTTTGGTGTTATTTCAAAAGTTCAGCCTAAGACTTTAAGTAAGGATTTTATTGATCTTCTTATTTTAAACTCAATTCTTCCTTTAAAGTATACCTATCACAAATATTACAGTGAAGAAATCGCCGATAAGATCATAACATTCTACAGAAATATTTCTCCTGAAAAGAATTCGATCATCCAAGGATGGAAAAATCTCGGGGTACCTATCACCAATGCCATGGAGAGCCAGAGCCTGATTTACCACCATAAAAATTCATGTGACGAAAAAAATTGCTTAACTTGCAGTATTGGATTTAAACTTTTAAAAGAATCTTGAAATGCTGAGTAATATCCGTCATAAAATGGAAAGAGAATGGTTTGGTGTTCTTACGAGAACAGGTGCTAAGCTGGGAATTCCTGTATCCAAATTAAGGATTTTCTTCATCTACTCTACTTTTGCCACAGCCGGTTTTTTCTTTCTGATTTATTTGGGTTTGGCATTCACTTTGTGGATTAAAGATATTTTTATCACAAGAAGACCAAGCGTCTTTGATTTATAATTATGGAATTTTTACCGATTACTTCTGCTGAGGATTATAGAGTTCAGGAAATCTATTCTTCTTATATCAGCACGTTTCCTGTGGACGAACAAAGAGATAAGGAACAGTTTTTAGATTTATTTTCAAATCCGAAAGTAAAATTCATGTCCGTAGTACATGAATCTGAACCTATTGGATACCTCATCTTATGGGAATTAAGCTCCTTTGTTTTTGTGGAACATTTTGAAGTGTTTGAGGCTTTCAGAAGTAAAAAACTAGGATCTCATATCATAGGACACTTACTGGAAAACTATCCTAGAATTATCCTGGAAATTGAGCCTGAGGATTTGAATGAAGATGCTAAAAGACGTTATTCTTTTTACCAGAGAAATAGCTTTAGTCTGATTGATACCACCCATGTACAGCCAAGTTATGGCGAGGGAAAACAATCCCTAAATTTATGGTTACTTGCCAATTATTCTCCTGATAATGTAGAGGAGCTTAAAAAAGAAATTTGTGATATTGTTTATCCTTAAATATAAAACGCCGGAAAGTATCCGGCGTTATTTTTTTTATCGTAAATAAAAATTTCTGCTTTCATTAGTTTACTTCATACTCAAGCTTTATCGTAATATTTGCTTCTTTTTCTTTGGAGGAAGTATTAAATGTTCCACCATACGAATAATCTTCATTTGAATTTGGTTCTGTGATCTGGATAACCCCCATCGTTGCTTTTTTAAGATTCCCAAGGCTGCTTCCTGAATTTTCTGCAATTTTCTCTGCTCTTTCTTTAGCATCCTTTGTCGCGCTTGCAATCATTTCCTGCTTTACAGTAGCCAGTTTAGTATAAAAATAAGCAGGTGAAGAAGATGTAAACTCAATTCCTCTGTTAATAATTTCTGTAATATTTCTGGATAGATTTTCAATTTTAGCTACCTCTTTACTTTCAATGGAAACCTTTTGAGTAAGATTGTAACCTGAGAATTCGCCCTGTACATAATTCCCATTGGCATCGTTATAGCTTCTGAACTGCTTTTGGATATCTACGGATGAAAATACAATTTCACTCTGCTTTATCCCTTTGGAAAGCAGATAATCATTGATTACCTTTCTGTCTAATGCCAACTCATCGTAAGCTGATTTTAAGTCGATATTATTTTTGGAAAAACTACCGGACCAAGTGATCAGGTCGGAGGTAAATTGTTTTGTACCTAAGCCCGTAACAGAAATCGTATTTTCAGATTTATTTCTGTTCTTAATAGAATTGCCCAATAGGCCCAGACCAAGCACAAAGCCTAAGGCTCCCACAGCCACGGCAATAATGTTTTTATTCATAATAATTTGTGAATTTGTTTTTGGTTATGAGAATATTACATCAATTTCCATTCCACTATTTTAAGATTTTTTAACATAAATGAGAAACTGGAAATTATTGATGTGAAAAATTTAAAGTTTATTGATGGCTGTTCTTTAGTCTTTCTATAAAAAGTGGGATTGTTTCCTCCATTCGCAGCATGACACCGGATAAATTTCTTGCTTTTACATAGGTACGAACCTGAGGTTTTACAGCAAATGAAAATTCTATAAATTCTGAAATTCTGTCTACCGGAATTCCTGCGTTGGTAAAATATTCATCCTCTACTCTTTTCCTAACCCACATAATATGTTCCTGCAAATCATCGTACCTGTATTGTCTTTTCTGCTTTCTTGCTTTACCGCTCACAAGATCATAAACCCCCTGAACATTGAGATTTCCCAAGAGTATTGGTAAAAGAACGCTTTTCACTTCTGCTGGTGTCTCCCTCATTTTACCTACAGGTTGCGGAAGCCCAACAGCATTTCTTACCTGCTCACCTTTATCCACTTTTGCTACAATTCTGGAATCCTGCTCCAGATCTCCGGAAAGTTTCTTTACAATTTTTACTTCTCCAACATCTTTGGGAATCTGAAAAAGTGTTATCAACAATTCTGAATTAATTCCGTTTTGAAGCACTCTTCGGGAAACTCTTTTGAAGTCTTCCTTTACAAACCTTAATTCATCATTGGGGTTGGCATCAATAGAGAACATTCCTAGTGAATTGGAAAGTGTTTTTTTATCCGTGGAAATGTTAACAACAATAACTCCGCTTAGGTTATCTCCATTATCATCAATAGTCCTCCCCGTTACTGTTTGCTGAGAAAACAAAACATTACTGCATAGAAAAACAATGAAAAGAAAAACTTTTTTCCAATCTTCATTTTTAATATTTATGGCTTTATGTTTCAATTAGTATGCAGATATTAACTGCTTTGTTTTATTTAAAATTATGGCTTTCACAGATTACTTTTGAGCCTCTGGTGTACGATAGGTTGAAATTCTTGTCAGTACAAAACGCTGGAATCTATATAAATCAGCATCACTACAGAATCCGTATTTCAAAATCTTTTTTCTTTCAAAACCACCAGCCAAAACATAGGAAATAAAATGATCAATGAGTGGTTTTTCTATTTTAAGGTTCGTAAAATATTCTTCACCTAAGCTTGCTTTGATATAGCTCATCAAATCAATGTCATCCCATTTATTTTTAACTTTTCCAATAGAAAATCCTTCACCTTTCGGTTGAACAAATTCTCCAGGTCTTGCTGCCAGTATTCTTGGATCTGACTTTTGTGCAATATAAGAATCTATCTCCTTGCTTAGTTTTTCAACCTTTTTAGGCTTGTTATAATTTCTTGAATCTATTTTTAAGTTTCCGGTAAGCCCTTGCTTCACTTCCACTTCAGGAATCTGAATGGTCTGCCGTACAAGACTAACCTCCATTGGAGTTTGTACATTTTCTTGGGAGATCTTTTTTATTACCCTTTCATAGCCTGCCTTTATAAAGCGAAGTTCATCACCTGTCCTACCGGAGATCATAAAATGTCCGTCTCCATTTGAAAGGACCATTTCATCTGTTCTGATGTTGATAACATTAACGTCCTGCATATCTGAACCTCCTTCAGAAATAATCTTTCCGAAGATATAGCTTTGGGCATGGGTATGAATGAAAAAGATAAAGGTTAAAAGAAAGAATAGTTTAAATTTCACGGATTGTTTTTAATAAAGCAAAGCTAAAATTATTTTTAAATATTACCATAAATTTAACCACAGTTAACGCCTTTTAATATTTTCTTTCAGGCCTTTGCTAATTTTTGCTGTCGAAACTGTTAAATAGCTCCATTGAATTGTTAAAGTTTATTTTAAATTTTAGCTAACTTGCAGTCTCAATTCTCTTTTAACAATGCAAAATTCTTATACAGTCATCAATGCTTCCGCAGGATCCGGGAAAACTTACGCCCTGGTTCAGAGACTTCTGATGATCTGTCTCCGCTATCCTAATCAACAGCAATCGATCAGGAATATTCTCGCCCTGACCTTTACCAATAAGGCAGCGAATGAGATGAAGGAAAGAATTTTGACATGGTTGGGAAACTTCTCCGCCAGTGATTATGCAGGAAATCCTGATCTTAAAAACATGCAGAAAGCTTTTGAGGAACAAGGTCTGAAGATCACAATTGATGAACTTCATCTTCGCTCTAAAAGGCTTTTGGACCATATTCTTCATAACTACTCTACATTGAATATTGGAACGATTGACCGCTTTAATTCAAGATTGGTAAGAAGCTTTTCCTATGAACTTGGATTAGCCAAAAATTTTAATCTGGAAATTGAAGCTGAACCGTTTTTGATTGAGGCTGTGGATAAAATGTTAGATCAGATCGGGGAAAATGAAACGATCTCCAATTCTTTCATGGATTATGTGGATTATAGTCTTGAGAACAATGAAAGAATCAATCTTAACAAAAACCTGTATGATTCTGCAAAGGAATTTGTAAAGGATATTCATTACGAACATCTGAAAAATAATGATAGTTTTGATGATGCCAATTATGAGGATATCAAGAATACACTTCGTAAAGAGATTGTTCTTAATAAGAAGCAAGCTGCAGAGTTGGCTGCATCCTCCATTGAATTATTCAAATCCAGAAATATCGAGATTGAAGATTTTGCCCAAGGGAAAAACGGTATCGGAGGTTTCTTTACAAAGGTCATTGATTTTTATCAACAGAAAAGAGCAAGTTTTCCTTTTCCGACAACTTTAGAAGAGTCTGTAGTCAACAATTACAGAAAGGGTGCTTCATCAAAATCAAAGCACAAGGAAACTGAAATTTTTGAGGTTCTGGATCAGCTTATTGAGAACAGGATGCAGCTTATTCTTTTATATATTGAAACCCAGAAGAAAGAAAAGGTTCTATCTGCTTTGCTTCCTTTAAAGGTTAATAAGGATATTCAGGATGAGCTTAAAAAGATTGAGGAAGAAAATGATCTTGTTCTGTTATCCAAATTTAATATCCTGATCAATGAAAATCTGAAGAATGAACCTTCAGCGTTTATTTATGAAAAGGTAGGCTCACAGTTTCAGCATTATTTCTTTGATGAATTTCAGGATACTTCTGAGCTTCAGTGGCAGAATTTTGTTCCGTTAAGGGATCACAGTGTTTCTACAGAAAATACTTCATTTACTTTGGTGGGAGACCCTAAGCAGAGTATCTACAGATTCCGAGGGGGAGAAAGCAAACTGATGCTGGATATTATCAACAAAAAGGAATTTTCTCCTAAGGAAGCTGATCTTCTTGTTTTAAAGGATAACTGGAGAAGCGCAAAAAATATTGTACAGTTTAATAATGAACTGTATCAGTATCATTCCAGAGATCTGGAAGAAGAGCATAAGAATATCTTTGGAACAGATGCTGAGCAAACACCAAAGTCAAAGATTGATGGACGGGTAAAGGTTAACCTCATTGAGAATCTTACCAACGACGAGTTTTATGATGATACTTCTGAAAGGATGCAAAAAGATATTCAGGAATGCCTGGATAATGGTTTCAAGTTCTCTGATATTACAATCCTTTGCCGTGGAAACTTTGATATTTTCAGTTACTCTCAAAAGCTAGGAAACTTAAAGGTTAACTATCATGGTGAGGAAACCAATATCAAGACAATTTCCGACAAAGGCCTTACTCTTGAACTTTCCAATACGCTGAAAGCTGTTATTGAATTTTTAAGATGGGAAATCAATCCCAAGAATAAACCCTGCCTTATCATGATGATGTATCATCTGAATACGCTGGGCAAAATTCATATGGCAGATTTTACCCTTGATATGAAAGAAATTCTGGATGTGGAGGGACATGAGGAAATTCTTCAGTTTATTCAGCAGAAATATTCGCTACAGCTTAAGCAGGATAATTTTCCTAGATTTAATTTATACAATTTTATAGAGTATTATATCAATGAATTCTCTGTAGAAAATAAGGAAACGGATTTCTTACTCAACTTTTTGGAAATGCTTTTCAACTTTACCCAAAACGCGGGGGCAAGTACAAAGGAATTTTTAAAGTATTGGGATGAAGAAGCTTCTTCCTACACTATTCAGGCTTCGGAAAACATTGATGCCATCCAGATCATGACCATCCACAAGTCAAAGGGGCTGGAATTTCCTATTGTTTTTATTCCTATGATGAACAAAAACAGGGATAGTGAGTTTACCAATTGGTTTGAGACAAGTGAAAGCTCTGCTTTAAAATCCGTAAACATTAATCAGTTCAGTAAAAATCTGGAGGTTTATGACGAACAGATTCAAAGTTTTAACAAAAAAAATTCCTATAAGAATTTAATTGACAGATTATGCTTGCAGTATGTAGCTACTACCAGACCTGTTGAACAGCTATTCTTCTATCTTCAAAAAGCTAACAAAACATCCAACAATCTTGAGTTGTTAGAATTTATTCAGACAAAAAATACAGAGAATGCTGATGAATTTGATCTGTATGAAATAAATCCTGATATGCTGAAGAAGCATTCAAAGACTAAAAGTTCATCTTTTAAGACACAGAATATTCAAAATCTGAAGAATGTAAATGAAAACAGTACTTCCATAAAGATTGCTACCCCATCCAAGAACTATCAGGTAAGGAATGAAAAAGTGAGGATCGGGCTTTTCGTTCACGAGCTTTTATCAAAGATCAATACCCAAAAGGATATCAATAAGGTTTTGGAGGGTTATGCGTTGGAGGGCTTAATTACTCTGGAGGAGAAGAACGAAATTCAAGTTACTCTGGAAGATATTGTGAAGACCTATGCTGAATTTTTCGATGAAAAATGGGAGGTTATCAATGAGAAAGATATCATGATCTCTGAAAATGGAGAAAGTCATATTTCAAGACCTGACCGTATATTAAAAAGTGAAGAGGGTTATATCATTGTTGATTTTAAAACCGGAGAACGTAAAGATAAAGACGTAGCTCAGGTACAAGGTTATAAAAACATTCTCGAAAGACTGGGTAAAAAAGTTCTTAAAACTCAAATCATTTACCTATAAATTTCAACCCATGTTATTAAAACATAGTATAAAATTAAGGTAAAAAATACTTAAAATAAAAAAGGATTGTTTATTTTTATTCTATATAACATCAGCCCAGTTATATATTGGGGCTGATAAAGAGATTTCAGGTAACCATGAAAATATATTTTATCTCTTTTGTCATAAGTGTTCTTATGATGGCATTCTCATCAGTAGCCGTTTATAATATTGCAGATTATATGGATCCGCCGATAACACCCGATGGCCATAGGTATATGCCCATTGAAAACGTAGTAAAGGCTTTATTCTTAAGTATTATAATAGGTGCTATAACTTTTATTTCTGCTATTCGAATCCAGAGAAAAAGACAGAAGAAGTAAGTTTTCTAAAGCTTAAATCCTACCAAGGCTATGAAAAATTACATTATAAAAAACTGGAGAATATTACTCAACATTCAAATAACAGGCTTCACTCTATTTATTATTTTGACCGTTATTTATTATTGGAATACCTCTGCGCACGCTTCTTTTAACCGAAATATAGAAATAACTAATCTGCAGGGAATATTCTCATTGATAATGACCTATCTTTTTGTGTTATTTTCTATAATTACTTTAGTATATCCTTTTCTTTTATTCACACAGGCATACTTTATCTGGAAAGAAAATTCACGCGGAAAAGAGTTAATCCTTTTATCTTTTTTATACTTACTATCAATCATTTCAGTTTTCGCATTGTTTACGATCAATAGTGCGCAGGCAATTAAAGGGATTGAATAAAGCTAGGTTGAAATTATTCTGAACTTCCATAGAAACAAAAAACCACCATTCTATTGAATAGTGGTTTTTATATTGTTGAAAACTTTTCAGCTTAAGCAGTTGGATCCGGAGTAAATACTCTCTGCGACAATTCCTGGTCAAAAAGATATAATGCAGATGGGTTATCACAAACCATTTTGATCTTTGTAACGTACTGAGAAGCGCTTGCCTCTTCTTCTACCTGCTCATTAATAAACCACTGCATGAAAGAAGTAGTTGCAAAATCTCCTTCTTCATTGGCATTCTTTACAATATTGAAAATACTTTTAGTTACTATCTTCTCATGTGCCAATGCTTTCTCGAAAATATCCGTTGCGCTTTCAAACTCATGTGGAGGTTTTGCAATTTCTCCGATGATAATTTCTCCACCTACATCATTCAAATAATCAAACATTTTATCTGCGTGCATTAGCTCTTCCTTGCTTTGTACTCTGAAGTAGTTGGCAATCCCATCCAGATCTTTTCCGGAAAACCATGCAGACATTGAAAGATAATATTGAGCGGCGTATTGTTCGTGGGCAATTTGTTCGTTAATTAATTTTGCAATTTTTTCGCTAACCATAAGTATTAAATTTATATTCAAAAATAGGGAATAAAAGCCCGAAATCAAAAGTTTTACGGAAAATTAATACAAAAAGGATGGAAAAATATCCATCCTTTATACATTAAAAAATCAAAATTACAGAGAGTTATTTTACTTCAGGAGTAGCTGTATTCATATGCTTTTTCATCATTCTTTTATCTTTCATAGCCATTCTCTTCTGCTCCATTTTAGCTTTTCTGTCAACCTGCCATTTATCATATTGTTCAGGGGTAAGTATTTTTTTCATGTCAGCATCCATTTGCGCTCTTTTAGCTTTCATCTCATCCATTTTAGCCTGTCTCATGTCTTTATTTTTTTCAAACTCAGCTTTCATTTCAGCTTTTCTTTTTTCGTGTAATGCCTTTACCTGAGCTACTTGAGATTGGTTAAGATTAAGGTCTTTTTGCATCTGTGCTAAATGTTCCTGCTCCTTTTGTTGCATTTTTTGCTGCATTTCAGCTCTTCTTGTTTCTCTGTCTTGTGAAGTTGTCTGTTGTGCCATTGCAAAACTTCCCATTCCGATAAATGCTATTGCTAAAACTAATTTTTTCATCTTTTAAAAATTTAATTAATTGTTATTATATCTTTTTGATTATGAAACAAAAGAGAAGTTAAATTAACACATTCATAAATAATGTTAAATTTTAACAAATAATAATCAAAAAAGTTAAATAAAAAAGGACAGATTATAAAAACCTGTCCTTCACACCACTTAAATATAATATATGAAAATTAATTCCTTACTAAACTCCCTCTGAAGCCTCCGCTATTACCACGGCTTTGCTGGCTTGGGCCCTGGCTTTTTGACTCTTGTCTAAAACCACCACTATTTCCTCTAAAGCCACCATTATTCTCTCTGGATGGAGCAGGAGCTGTTTCTCTTCTTGTTTCGGTATTTCCTCTAAAGCCTCCTCCATTGTTACCCCTAAAACCTCCACTTCTTTCTGAGTTTCCTCCTCTGAATCCACCACTATCATTGTTTCCTCTAAAACCTCCGGTATTCTCGTTTCTAAAGCCAGAATTTTCATTTCTTCCATTATTATCCTGTCTGCGGAAGCCTCCATTTCCCGAACCATTGTTTTCGAATCCATTATTTCTAAATCCGTTATTGGATCTGGAGCTGCTTCTGATGATATCAAAAGTAGGATTATCGGTTCTTCTAAACCTTGATCGATCTACTCTGTAAATATTAATGTTTACATTTCTATATCTTGGCATTACATTGTATCTCGGTACATAATATGTTCTTCTGTAATTCTGGAAGTATACAATAGGACTGCTGCCACGGTAGTAGTTATTTTGGAAAACTACAAATACTCTTGGCCCCATAATTCTTTCCAGAGCATAAAACCTATCATAATACCATCTATCTGGATTATATCGATAGAAATTATCCCAAGCTGAAAAACTGGCATATAGGTTATTCAATCTGATAATCTGATCAACCTGCCAACGATTTAATCTGCTTTGTACAAAGAAACCGTTCCAGTCAACATTAATGATACTACTTCTATAATCGTTATAATAATTCTGATAATAATCACTTGGATAATAATCCTGAGGATAGTTGTAATAATAATCATCAGGGAAGTAATTTCTGTCATCTTCATCATTGTAATAGCCATTACCATTCTGATAATAACCATCATCTCCCCAACCATTATTCGGATACTGCTGAGCAGACGTCAAAACGCCCAACCCAAAAGCTAATCCCAAAAATATTTTTTTCATCTCTATTGTCGTTAATTGGTTAGTATATAACAGAATATCTTAATTCTATCTTTTTGATACAAATAAAAAAAAGAAGTTAAATCCTTAGATTAAACTTCTTTTAAAATATTATTAACTAATTGATAATCAATTGTTAAATTTACATCCTGCCACTATCTTTTATCCAGTGAGCAATTTTCTTATTAAATAATTTTTGTTCTTTCAGATCTTCCAGCTTTAGATGCATCCTATAGCGCCAATAATGAGGAAAAACAGCAGGATTATTAATCCTTTCATTATCCATTTTCTTATTGGAAAGCTTCGAATCCGTTGCAAGAAACTCCTGAATCGGGAAAATAGCCAGCATAGATTCGTTATACAAATGCTGCTTCATAATAATCTCTGCCAGATCCGGAGTCAATTCCACGGGGGCTTTCCCATACTGGATGAGTTGCTGGTTAAAATATCTTTGAGTTAAAGCTGAATCTTCTTTCCACCATTGTCTCAAGGTTGAGCTATCATGAGAAGAGGCGGTAACTACATTCATATAATTTGCATATCTCGGATCATAGAATGGAATATTTTCGGCAGGCATACGTTGAACCTTTAAGGCAATAATAGCCAACTCATCCATCACAGCCGGTACACATGCAGGAACCATTCCCAGATCTTCTCCGCAGATGAGCATCTTGGTAGCATTCAGGATAACAGGAAGTTTTTCCATAGCCTTTTCCTGCCAAAGATGATCCTGTCTTCTGAAGAAATAATCGTGGTACAGATCATAGATACTTTTCTGTTCCTGTTCTGACAAATATTTGTAAGACTCTGTATTATAAACATTAAATCTTGGATGATAAACCGTCTCTCCATTTCTTTCCTCTGTTAAGAATAAAACATTGGCACAAAGGGAGATCAATTGGTCTTCAATATCACCATATGGTTTTTTCTTAAAGAAGTTTACCAATTTCCTTTGAGTATCAAATTCTTCTTTCAATGAATAGGTACCATCCTCATTATGATCCATAAATTCAAGGGCTTTCACGCTATCCCCTCCAAAATAATCCCATAAAATTTCATTGTTGATAAATGGCTTACAATACCTGTCAAATTTAAACGGAATCTGCCAAGCCTTAAATTCATCCAAGACAATAGGAACAGCCGGATAAAAGTACCCTAAAATCCCTTGTACGGCAGAAATTGGCATTCTCCAGATTCTGAAGAAACCTAGAATATGATCAATCCTCATAGCATCGAAATATTGCTCCAAAGCTTTGAATCTGTTTTTCCACCATCTATAGTCATCTTCTTTCATGGCTTCCCAGTTATACGTTGGGAATTCCCAGTTTTGACCAAGTTCAGTAAACTGATCAGGTGGTGCCCCGGCCTGGAAATCCATTCCAAATAATTCCGGTTCAGTCCAGGCTTCTACAGAATATCTATAAATTCCAATTGGCAGGTCTCCTTTTAAAGAAACTCCCAGTTTATGAGTATAGTCGACTGCATCTTTTAATTGTACATGAAGCTGATACTGTACCCAGGCATGAAGCATTGAGATATCATAGTCCTTACTTTTCGTGGTAAAAAACTGTGCGATCTTTCCAGCAATATATTTTTTATGTGTTTTCCACTCATTGAAATTCGGGGTGTTGTATTTGTCTCTTAACACACAGAATGCAGCATAAGGAACAAGCCAATATTCATTGTCTTTTATAAATTTCTTAAAGTTTCTATCCTTATAGATTTTATCTTTTTCAGCATAGAAAATTGCTTTTAGATACTTCCATTTACCTGCAATCACTTTTTCATAATCAATCAGGTCGAGGGTATTTAAGTTCTGTTTTTCAAGCTGATACTCATTAACTAATTCTTTCGGTAAAGAAAAATCAAGTTTTTCCAATGAAATATATTGTGGATGCAAAGCATAAACAGATACTGCTGCATAAGGATATGAATCTGTCCAGGAATAATTTGCTGTTGTATCATTAATGGGAAGAATCTGGATAATACCAAGGTTCGTTTCCTTTGTCCAATCTGCCAGTTTTTTAATATCTGTAAACTCTCCTACTCCAAAACCATCTTCGCTTCTTAAAGAAAATACAGGAACAGCCACTCCGGCATCATGATACATTTGATAGCCTTTAAATCTAAAATAATGATTGGAAACAATCTGTAGAACATCTTCAACCGGATTGGCAATGGTAAATCTATTATCACCAGTTTCCACATCAATCACCCTGTTTTCTTTTCTGTCGTAAATACAATATTTAAATTGAATCAATTCATTTTCCGGAATTTCAACAGAAGTTTCCCAGATTCCAAAGTCTGTCTGAAATAAAGGAATTACCTTTCCATAATCCCAATTTCCTAATGAAGCAGTATTTCCAAACAGGACGATTCTCCAGTCAGGATTATATATTGGAGCCTCTATTCTAAATAAATGAGTATGCTTTTTTAAAACAGTCGATTTTTCAGGAACAAAGTCATGCAGCTTGTTGTAAAGGATTTTATTGTTTAGGTAATTCTCCGGAAAGTTTTTATTATTCCATTCATCAAAAATGACAAACTCCTTATAATTGTGTGGAAAATTAAGATGATGTGAAACAAATTCTTCTCTTAAAACATTTCCTTTTTCATTCACAACTCTGTATTGATAAGAAATGGATCTTGAAAAATAATCAACCTCACATCTCCATAAACCATTCTCTGCACAAAACATAGTATGGATATGAGCTACAGTCCCTTCTTCACTTATAACAAGTTGCAGATTTTCTCCAGCCTTTACAATATATCCTACATTAAAGTATAGCTTCATCTATATTTTTTTATAAAAGTACATTATAATATCGAAAAATAAAACTTCTTGAATATCAAATAATCATTAAAAAACCTTCCCAATACTATTGAAAAGGTTCTATCATAAGTCAAGTTTTTTGATATATTTTTTTAATCAATTATTCTGCTACCAAGATTTTCTTAGTTAGTAATATTTTTCCTGATTCATCAGCAATACTTACAATATAAGCACCATTAATCAGTCCTCTGAGGTAAACTTTCTGATCCAAAGAACCATCTTTAACAGATAGGCTTTCATTCATTACATTTTTACCGGATAAATCGAAAATAGTTAGCTTTAGGTTGCCTTTAACGTTTTTGTTGCTAAGATGAACATTGATAAAATGCTCATCAACCTTAGTCGGATAAATCTCCAGATTAGTAATAATACTAGAAGAACTCTTTTTATCATTCGCAAAGTATTTACTTGCCAGGTCATAAATATGAAGATTCTGCTCACCAGGAAGTTGCTTTGCCTGTAAACTCTTCAGGTCAACTTCATATAAAGGAGCACCTTTAGCACTTGCAATTACTACTTTACCTTGGGCATTCACAGCAGAACCATTTACAGAATAGTTATCCGGAATACCTGCAATTTTACCCACAAACTTTGCGCTTAGATCTTTAACAGAAACCTTAAACACATTTCCTGAAGCTGAAAAAATATAAAAATTATTATCCACATCAGCAATCATATCTCCACCAAAACCAGTTTCTATTGCTGTAAAAGAGTTCTTTCCGTTCGAAGGATCATCTTTAATAATTCCCAAATCGTTAACAACATATTGTCCTCCTTTTTTACTCATCTGTAAAAGCTGTGTTCCAGCATTATTGACTGCATAAATATTTCCATCATAACCTGCTGTCATTCTTGTAATATGAGAATTAATATCACATGAAGACACTCTGGCTACATTATTCTCCACTAATGTAATTTCCTTAGTCTGAGGGTTTAAAACATAGATATTAGAAGAAAACATAGGCATATACACCAGATTATTATTAGAAAAATCATATGCCAGTGCGGCCATAGTTACGGCCTGTGAATTATTAAATGAGTTTTTATTTTCAGCCACAGAGCCTTTTCTAGCCTGCGAAAATATTTTGGAAGAAGATTCCGCTGTAAAAATTTTCTCACCGGAGGTAGCATTTACAGCATCCATAGCACGGAAATCGTTGAAATTAATACCGGGAGTATCTTTTCCTGTAATGGCAAAAAAATCCTGCTGTGCATGGATATTAATACCCAAAAACAATAAAAACAAAGGGAATAAATGTTTTTTCATAATACTTATTTTTATATTCGTAATCAATTTGACATAACTAAGTTACACAATTTGTAAATTAAAAAACAAATATTCTTTATAATTTAGATAAAATTCACAACAGATTAATCTAAATGTTACTATTATAATAAATATCAATCCAAATCATATCCATTCAATTAGAAGTGGGCTTTAGCCCGCTTTTTTTAAGAATGATCGGTTGTTATTTTGGCCTGGTTATCTATTGGGTATTTGTATGGATAAGGTATGGGTATGGGCTCTAGTTCGTTTGTCCATTTTTATGGTATGGCACAAAAAAAAGTCTCATACACTACTGTATGAGACTTTTAAAAATAAAATAAAAACTGGCGGCGGCCTACTCTCCCGCGTTAGCAGTACCATCGGCGCTGGTGGGCTTAACTTCTGTGTTCGGAATGGGAACAGGTGAGCCCCACCGCTAAAACCACCCTAAAGGCTGTATATAAGGTTGCAGGTTAGAGGCAAAGGGATGCAGGCTTATCCTGCTTCCTAATAGCCAACATCTGCTACCTGGTTTATATTCGATAAAAACCTTCACAAAGAGGTAACCTTGCTGCACTTCCGTGCGCCATATTAGGCTATAAATCTACGGGTAATTAGTACTACTCGGCTATGACATTACTGTCTTTACACCTGTAGCCTATCAACGTCGTCATCTCCAACGACCCTTAAAAGATGTCTCATCTTGAGGCGAGTTTCGCACTTATATGCCTTCAGTGCTTATCTCTTCCAAACGTAGCTACTCAGCGGTGCACCTGGCGGTACAACTGATACACCAGAGGTTTGTTCAATTCGGTCCTCTCGTACTAGAATCAAGCCCTCTCAAACATCTAACGCCCGCAATAGATAGAGACCGAACTGTCTCACGACGTTCTGAACCCAGCTCGCGTGCCACTTTAATGGGCGAACAGCCCAACCCTTGGGACCTTCTCCAGCCCCAGGATGTGACGAGCCGACATCGAGGTGCCGAACCTCCCCGTCGATGTGAGCTCTTGGGGGAGACTAGCCTGTTATCCCCGGAGTACCTTTTATCCTATGAGCGATGGCCCTTCCATACGGAACCACCGGATCACTATGTCCTGCTTTCGCACCTGATCGACTTGTAGGTCTCACAGTCAAGCACCCTTATGCCATTACACTCTACGCACGGTTACCAAGCGTGCTGAGGGTACCTTTGAAAGCCTCCGTTACTCTTTTGGAGGCGACCACCCCAGTCAAACTACCCACCACGCAATGTCCTTCTAAAAGAAGTTAGGCTCCAAGTAAGTAAAGGGTGGTATTTCAACGTCGGCTCCACAGACACTAGCGTGCCCGCTTCAAAGCCTCCCACCTATCCTACACATTACTTACTCAAAGTCAATACGAAGTTATAGTAAAGGTTCACAGGGTCTTTTCGTCCCATTGCGGGTACTCGGCATCTTCACCGAGACTACAATTTCACAGAGCTCATGGTTGAGACAGTGCCCAGATCGTTACACCATTCGTGCAGGTCGGAACTTACCCGACAAGGAATTTCGCTACCTTAGGACCGTTATAGTTACGGCCGCCGTTTACTGGGGCTTCAGTCAATGCCTTCGGTTTAACCCTAAGCACCTTCCTTAACCTTCCAGCACCGGGCAGGTGTCAGACCCTATACTGCATCTTTCGATTTTGCAGAGTCCTGTGTTTTTGATAAACAGTCGCCTGGGCCTCTTTACTGCGGCCACCATTGCTGATGGCGTCTCTTCTCCCGAAGTTACGAGACTATTTTGCCTAGTTCCTTAACCATGATTCACTCTAGCACCTTAGGATTCTCTCCTCGACTACCTGTGTCGGTTTTGGTACGGGTTGCTTCACTTCGGCTTTTCTTGGAAGCACTTTCCCTGCAGCAGCTTCGCCCGAAGGCTAGGCCTTGACTATTCCGTCAGTCTCCAGCAGGTACGGCACTCCGTCCCCTTTTTAGTGTGAGCAAGTATGGGAATATTAACCCATTGTCCATCCACTACCCCTTTCGGGTTCGCGTTAGGTCCCGACTAACCCTCAGCTGATTAGCATGGCTGAGGAAACCTTAGTCTTTCGGTGAGCGGGTTTCTCGCCCGCTTTATCGTTACTTATGCCTACATTTTCTTTTCTATCCGCTCCACAATACCTCACAGTACTGCTTCGGCGCAAATAGAATGCTCTCCTACCAGATGTACTATAAAGTACAAATCCATAGCTTCGGTAATATGTTTATGCCCGATTATTATCCATGCCGGACCGCTCGACTAGTGAGCTGTTACGCACTCTTTAAATGAATGGCTGCTTCCAAGCCAACATCCTAGCTGTCAATGCAGTCCAACCGCGTTGCTTCAACTTAACATATATTTGGGGACCTTAGCTGTTGGTCTGGGTTCTTTCCCTCTCGGACATGGACCTTAGCACCCATGCCCTCACTGCCGTAGAACATTTATTAGCATTCGGAGTTTGTCAGGAATTGGTAGGTGGTGAAACCCCCGCATCCAATCAGTAGCTCTACCTCTAATAAACTTATATACGACGCTGCACCTAAATGCATTTCGGAGAGTACGAGCTATCTCCCAGTTTGATTGGCCTTTCACCCCTACCCACAGGTCATCCGAAGACTTTTCAACGTCAACCGGTTCGGTCCTCCACTCTGTGTTACCAGAGCTTCAACCTGCCCATGGGTAGATCACAAGGTTTCGCGTCTAATCCTACTAACTAAGCGCCCTATTCAGACTCGCTTTCGCTCCGGCTCCGGTACTTAATACCTTAACCTCGCTAGTAAAATTAACTCGTAGGCTCATTATGCAAAAGGCACGCCGTCACACCATATAGGTGCTCCGACCGCTTGTAGGCGTACGGTTTCAGGTTCTATTTCACCCTTCTATTCGAAGTGCTTTTCACCTTTCCTTCACAGTACTTGTTCACTATCGGTCTTTCAGGAGTATTTAGCCTTGGAGGATGGTCCCCCCATATTCAGACAGGATTTCACGTGTCCCGCCCTACTCATTTATCACTTAAATATGCCTTTCATATACGGGGCTATCACCCTCTACGGCCGTTCTTTCCAGAACGTTCTATTAAACATAAATTAGCTTTTGGGCTAATCCGCTTTCGCTCGCCACTACTTACGGAATCTCTTCGATTTCTTTTCCTCCGGGTACTTAGATGTTTCAGTTCTCCGGGTTTGCTCTCCAATAAATTGGAGTGACTGGTCTTCAACCAGACGGGTTGCCCCATTCGGACATCTGCGGATCAATTCGTGTGTGCCAATCCCCGCAGCTTTTCGCAGCTTACCACGTCCTTCTTCGCCTCTGAAAGCCTAGGCATCCGCCATACGCCCTTAACGATTTCTTTCCTAATAATTATATTAGTTCAGTATTTTTTGATAAATTCTCATTTATCGATATTTTTATAAACTCGGCACTCGAAAGTGCTCGGTTATCTCTTTGTGATGTCTTTACCGTTAATGTCAATGATCTTAATGTCTTCTTGTCCGTCTGATGAACAGATATTGTTTTTGGCTCTATCCGTAACTTTTAAATCAAACTTCCAAAACTGTGGAGAATAAGGGAGTCGAACCCTTGACCTCCTGCGTGCAAGGCAGGCGCTCTAGCCAGCTGAGCTAATTCCCCCTCTAGTAGACTTCAGATGTCAGATTACAGACTTTAGACCTAAATGTCTGACGTCTCATATCTGATGTCTTCCCGTCTTATAATTAGTAGTCTCGGGCAGGCTCGAACTGCCGACCTCTACATTATCAGTGTAGCGCTCTAACCAGCTGAGCTACGAGACTTTGTTATGGTAGTGAGTGATGTGTAAAAGGAAATTCCCAATTCATACATTCACTTCCCAATCTCTTTCCCTAATACTAATTTCTAGTGGGTTTTGTATTTTATATATATATCAACCAAATAAAAAACTAAAGCTTCTCTTTAAGCAAGTGCGTGTATCTTGCGATACTAATTTTGTTTATCGTCCAAAGACGCTCTAAAATGAGATGTTCCAGCCGCACCTTCCGGTACGGCTACCTTGTTACGACTTAGCCCTAGTTACCTGTTTTACCCTAGGCAGCTCCTGTTACGGTCACCGACTTCAGGTACCCCAGACTTCCATGGCTTGACGGGCGGTGTGTACAAGGCCCGGGAACGTATTCACCGCGCCATGGCTGATGCGCGATTACTAGCGATTCCAGCTTCATAGAGTCGAGTTGCAGACTCCAATCCGAACTGAGACCAGCTTTCGAGATTTGCATCACGTCACCGTGTAGCTGCCCTCTGTACTGGCCATTGTATTACGTGTGTGGCCCAAGGCGTAAGGGCCGTGATGATTTGACGTCATCCCCACCTTCCTCTCTACTTGCGTAGGCAGTCTCACTAGAGTCCCCAACTTAATGATGGCAACTAGTGACAGGGGTTGCGCTCGTTGCAGGACTTAACCTAACACCTCACGGCACGAGCTGACGACAACCATGCAGCACCTTGAAAAATGTCCGAAGAAAAGCCTATTTCTAAGCCTGTCATTTCCCATTTAAGCCTTGGTAAGGTTCCTCGCGTATCATCGAATTAAACCACATAATCCACCGCTTGTGCGGGCCCCCGTCAATTCCTTTGAGTTTCATTCTTGCGAACGTACTCCCCAGGTGGCTAACTTATCACTTTCGCTTAGTCTCTGAATCCGAAAACCCAAAAACGAGTTAGCATCGTTTACGGCGTGGACTACCAGGGTATCTAATCCTGTTCGCTCCCCACGCTTTCGTCCATCAGCGTCAGTTGTTGCTTAGTAACCTGCCTTCGCAATTGGTGTTCTAAGTAATATCTATGCATTTCACCGCTACACTACTTATTCCAGCTACTTCAACAACACTCAAGACCTGCAGTATCAATGGCAGTTTCACAGTTAAGCTGTGAGATTTCACCACTGACTTACAGATCCGCCTACGGACCCTTTAAACCCAATAAATCCGGATAACGCTTGCACCCTCCGTATTACCGCGGCTGCTGGCACGGAGTTAGCCGGTGCTTATTCGTATAGTACCTTCAGCTTCCCTCACGAGGAAAGGTTTATCCCTATACAAAAGAAGTTTACAACCCATAGGGCCGTCGTCCTTCACGCGGGATGGCTGGATCAGGCTCTCACCCATTGTCCAATATTCCTCACTGCTGCCTCCCGTAGGAGTCTGGTCCGTGTCTCAGTACCAGTGTGGGGGATCACCCTCTCAGGCCCCCTAAGGATCGTTGACTTGGTGAGCCGTTACCTCACCAACTATCTAATCCTGCGCGTGCCCATCTCTATCCACCGGAGTTTTCAATAAAAAACGATGCCGTTTCTTATATTATGGGGTATTAATCTTCCTTTCGAAAGGCTATCCCCCAGATAAAGGCAGGTTGCACACGTGTTCCGCACCCGTGCGCCGCTCTCAAGATCCCGAAGAATCTCTACCGCTCGGCTTGCATGTGTTAGGCCTCCCGCTAGCGTTCATCCTGAGCCAGGATCAAACTCTCCATTGTATGTTTGTCTGACTCACTCAAAGTTTTGACGCTTTAGTTTTTCCTTACTTGGTTGTTATATTGTATGTCAATGATCTTTATATCTTCCGCTTTTTAATGAAGCACTCTTCTCTGTCAGTGGCGCTCCATATTTGCGAGTGCAAAAGTAAAACTTTATTTTGTAATGACCAAATGTTTCTGAAATAAATTTAAAGTTTTTTAAGTAACCCTAAACTTTATCCTAAACCTCAATCAACCTACTCCTGCGCTCCCGTTTTATCGGGACTGCAAAGATACAAACTCTTTTTTATCCCGCAAGTTTTAGTGACTAAAACTTGAAAGTTTTTTTTTCGCCTGTCTCTCTCGTAGTGTATAATGTTTATGTCCATCCAAGGGCTCTCTGCGCTACTGAATGTACTCTCGTTTTCAGTGGGGCAAAGATAGAAACTTATACCATACCCCGCAAGATTATTTAACATAAAGTTCATATTTGCATCCCTTTTTTCCATAAGCCCCTGGAATGCAGGGACAAAAATTTTAAACAAATGTTTGGAAGAGGGGGAGCAAGCGTGGGAGGGTTGGAGGGCGGGAGGGCAAGTGGGGAGAAATGGGGGGATTTGCAGTCATTATATAAGGGATGGGGAATAGGTAATGGGTAATGGGTAATGGAAGATATCCTATTATAGTATATAAGGAGGTTGGTAATAATCCCTCTCCTACTTCTCGGGATGCCGTTTTTATTTTTTAGGCGGGACTAGGGCCAAATTTGACGGGGATTTTATATTAGCATGGATTAAAGCTCATCCCCAGTGAATAGGTGTAGGCAGGAGATGGATTTTTGTGGAAGACCTCCCACTAGCCCTGATAGGAATGGTTACCCCACAGCACGCAGTGGAAAGGCGTCCGGCCTGGGCATTGGAATACAGTGAGCGAGGAGTAAAAATGGAGAGCAGGAAAAAGCTACTAATAGATATGATTACTGGACTTATCACAAACAATCGGAGCTGTTCTATTATATATAGGTTTATCTTTTGATCGTAAATAAAAAAATTCCGTAAGAATCCTAAATATGGGATCCTTACGGAATCATGATAAAACCAAAGTTTATATTTTTAGCTCAGAACATAAGATGTTCCGTCTCTTCCGTCTTTTAATTCAATACCTTCAGCTAGCAGCTTGTCTCTGATCTGGTCTGAGAGGTCGAAGTTCTTGGATTTTCTTGCCTGATTTCTAAGCTCAATCAAAACCTTCAATGTCTGGTCTAGCTTCTCATTGTTATTTTCTTCTATATTCTGTAGTCCTAGTACATCAAAGATAAAGGCATTTAAGGTAGATTTTAAATCTTCAAGATCTACTGTTGAGATGGTCTCTTTGTCATCGTTTAAAGCAAAGATGTATTTCACTGCTTCAAATAGATGAGCAATTAAGATTGGAGAATTGAAATCATCCGTTAAGGCTTCATAACATTTATTCTTCCAGTCTGCAAGGCTGAAACCTGATGGCTTCTCATCATTAGCAGTGATTGAATTCAATACTTTCACAGCTTCCATTAATCTGATAAATCCTTTCTCACTGGCAATCATGGCATCATTGGAAATATCCAAAACACTTCTATAATGTGCCTGTAGGAAACAGAAACGCACGATTGACGGATGGAAAGGTTTTTCAAAGAAATCATTATCTCCTGTAACCAATTGCATTGGAAGAATGTAATTTCCTGTAGACTTACTCATGCGTTGAGAATTCATTGTCAGCATGTTAGCATGCATCCAATAGTTTACCGGAGCTGCATCATTGCAAGCTTTCCCTTGTGCGATCTCACATTCATGGTGTGGGAATTTCAAATCCATTCCTCCTCCGTGAATATCAAAAGTTTCACCTAAATATTTAGTACTCATTGCTGTACACTCAAGATGCCATCCAGGGAAACCTTCTCCCCAAGGGGAATTCCATCTCATAATGTGGGCTGGGGATGCTTTTTTCCAAAGGGCAAAGTCCTGAGGATTTTTCTTTTCTCCCTGTCCGTCAAGGTCACGGGTATTTGCGAAAAGTTCTTCTATATTACGTTTTGAAAGTTCACCATAGTTCAATCCTCTTTTGTTGTATTCTAATACATCAAAGTATACCGAACCGTTGCTTTCATAGGCAAAGCCTCTTTCTATTAATTTTTGTGTAAGCTCTATTTGTTCTACGATATGACCTGTTGCAGTAGGCTCAATGTTTGGTGGAAGCAGATTGAACATATCTAAAACTTTATGAAAATCAACAGTATATTTTTGTACGATTTCCATTGGCTCCAACTTTTCAAGTCGGGTTTGTTTTACGAATCTGTCGTTATCAACATTTCCATCATCAGTAAGGTGTCCTGCATCGGTAATATTTCTTACATATCTTACTTTATACCCTAAATGCATTAAGGTACGGTAGATAAAATCGAATGAAAGGAAAGTTCTTACGTTTCCTAAGTGTACATTACTATACACTGTAGGTCCGCAGACGTACATTCCAACATTTCCGTCTAAAATAGGTTTGAATATTTCTTTTTCCGCTGTAAGCGAGTTATAGATTTTTAATTGCATTTTTTTTTGTTCAAAGATTCAAATAATTAAGTTTTAAAAATTAGTCAAAATAATTTGACTACAACAAATAATTGTTGCAATAAAAATTTTATCTGAAACTTTTTTAAATTGTATCATAATTAAATAGTTTCTAAGTGATGCTGCAAATGATCTACGTAATCCTTAATGATGAATTCCAGTGTAAAGACCCGAGGTTCTGTTTTGGTTGTATCACAAGTCTTCTGTAAAGCTTCATCAGGAATATTTTCTACTACATGAACAATCTGATAATTCAAAGATTTCCAAAGGGTAATCAGCTCTGAAGTTGGAACATTCTGATAGTTCTGAGCTTTTACCCAAGCATTCTGATCATATACAATATTCTCGTTCTCTTTATATTGAGTTACTACAAATCTACGGATATTTGTAAAAGCACTATCACAAAGGTGGCCTATAATTTCTTTTTTAGACCATTTCTCCGGTGTAGCCTTATATGCCCATTCTTCTTCAGAAATTGTTTGAAATCTCTGAAGCTCAGCATCTACAATATTCTTAAGGATCTGATAGTTCATTACTAATAATCTAGTTTAGCATGGCTTCCTACGTAGTGTAAGAATTCCTGCCTTGTAATTGGGTTTGTTCTGAATATACCACTCAGTTCTGCTGTAATGGTAGAACTTGCGGTATCTTTAATTCCTCTGCAATTTACACAAAGATGTTTTGCATCAATGATACAGGCAACGTCTTTTGTTCCCAACGCTTCTTTCAAGGCATCTACAATCTGCATCGTCAGTCTTTCCTGAACTTGTGGCCTTTTTGCATAATAATCCACAATTCTGTTGATCTTTGAAAGACCAATCACTTCTCCGTTTGAGATGTAAGCAACGTGTGCTCTTCCTATAATTGGCAAAAAGTGGTGTTCACAAAAAGAATATACAGTAATATCTTTTTCCACCAGCATCTGGCGGTATTTATATTTATTTGAAAATGTAGAAATTCCCGGTTTGTTTTCAGGAAGAAGTCCTCCGAAAATCTCATTCACATACATTTTGGCAACACGCTTCGGAGAGTCTTTTAGAGAGTCATCAGTCATATCTAACCCTAATGTTTCCATTATCTCTCCAAAAAGCTCAGTAATTTTTTCTATTTTTTCCTGTGGCGATTTATCAAAAGCATCTTTCCTTATAGGCGTATGTTCTTTTCCAGTGAAAATATCATCGTCGTTATCAGTAAAATCAACCATTTTTATTTAATTTGCAGCAAAAATACGGATAATATTGTTTCATCGATTTCAATTGAATGAAAAACGTTATCTTTTATAACCCACTCTGATTAGAAAACATATGATTATTGTCGAAGAAGTACAAAACCAACACCAGAAAAAGGAATTTCTAGTATTCCCGACACAACTTTATCAACACGACAAAAATTATATACGGCCTTTAGACAACCACATTGAGGAGATTTTTAACCCTGAAAAGAACAAATTCTTCAAGGGTGGGGAGTGTAAAAGATTTTTGTTTAAAAAAGATCATAAAACAGTGGGGAAAGTGGCTGTTTTTATCAACAAATGCTATGAACAGGATCAACCAACGGGAGGTTTCGGTTTTTTTGACTGCATCAATGATCAGCCCACTGCTAATTTCATTTTTGATCATTGTAAAAACTGGCTTCAGCAAAGAGGAATGGAAGCTATGGACGGGCCTATTAACTTTGGTGAACGGGATAAATTCTGGGGGCTTTTGATTGAAGGCTTTGAGGAGCCATTATTTGGAATGAATTACAATTTCCCTTACTACAAGGAACTTTTTGAGAACTATGGTTTAAAAGTTTATTTTGAACAGCTTTGCTTTACGAGACCTATTTTTACTGAAGTTTCAAGGGTTTTTACAATCGCCTATGAAAGGAACAAAAGAAATCCTGCTATTTCTGCCCAGCCGATGAAAAAGAATAACCTTGAAAAGTTTGCGAAAGACTTTACAGAAGTTTATAATAAGGCATGGGCTTCTCATGGAGAAGGAAAGCAATTAGAAGAGGCTAAGGTCCTGAAAATGTTCAATACAATGAAGCCTATTATTAATGAACATATCTCCTGGTTTGTTTATGAAAATGAAACACCTATTGCCATGTGGATCAATATTCCGGATCTGAATCAATGGTTTAAATACCTCAACGGTAAGTTTGGAATTTTTCAAAAGCTTAAACTGCTCTTTTTGAAACAGTTTAAAAAGAATGAAAAAATGGTAGGCCTTGTCTTTGGAGTGGTTCCTGAATGGCAAAGAAAAGGAATTGATGGCTATATGATCTGGGAAGGCACCCAGCACTTAAGAAAACATACTGACTTCAAGGTTACTGAGCTTCAGTGGATTGGTGATTTTAATCCAAAAATGGTCAAGATTGCAGAAACTCTTGATACAACCGTAACCAGAAAACTGGCTACTTACCGGTATTTGTTTGACAGAAATAAAACGTTTGAAAGACATCCCTATTTATAATTAAGCTGTTCTTTGTTCTGGATATCTCATTCTTTCACTCATGGAAGAATAGGATTTGTATTTTTTGAAAAAAATTAAAATAAACTATATAAAATGAAAAAAGTTATTATTAGTATTTTATTAATATCTTTTAGTATCACTTATTCACAAAACTTCACCCCAAGCGGTTATAAATCTGGTTATTCAAGTACTCTTTCGGTGAATAGCCTTGGAGGAGATCATGCTGTATTTGGAGTACAATCTGAAAACTCAGGGAGATCATTAAAATATGATGAGATTATTGGTTCCCCTTATTACAATACTGAATTTCAGCTTGCAAAAATTTCAGACAACTATGAAAAAGCAGCTGTAAGGTATAACAGTTATCTGGATGAAGTTGAGTTTCAGAAAGACGGAAAACCTCTGGTACTTCCTAAAGAGGAAAAGTTTTCCAGAATTGAAATTGCTTCACCTAAAAGTACCATTGTATTATTAGACACCAATGATGAACTAAGCGGTTACTTTTTTGAACTCGTTCATGGAAGCAACACCCTTTATAAAAAAGTAAAGACTAAATTTAACGATGTTGTTCCTGCAGCTAATTCCTACGCATCGGAGAAAGCTGCATTCTTTAGAACACTGGATCCTGTTTATTATATTAAAACAACAAAAGGATTGATTAGAAAAACTAAAAAGGAGAAAGATATTCTGTTATTCTTCCCTGAAAAAAAAGAAGCTATAGAAGCATTCTTTAAATCAAACTCTATTAAACTGAATAAAGAAGAAGATCTGGTTAAATTGGTCAACTTTTTAAATCAATAAAAAAATAAAACCCTGTGAACATTCACAGGGTTTCCTTCATTTTTGGTACTTTTATTAGAATAGCTCTCCGGCTACTTTTTTAATATTATCACTTTTCCCCATAGAGTAAAATTAACAAATATATAAATTATTAATTTACAACTATTTACATTTTTAAAAATATAATAATCTGAAATTTATCTGAAATTACATCTAATCACTAAAGATAAAAATACTGCTTACCAAATTAGATTTGAATATACAGGTAAAATTAAACTCGAATAAAAAGTATTGTGTATTGCAAAATAAATTTTAAAACCAATTTATTAAACCCCATCGAAAAATGGGGTTTAATTCTTACTTTTGTGAAAACAAAAATGATAACATGAAGTTCCGTAATGACATATCTTTTCTACGAGCAGTCTCAGTTATATCTGTTTTGCTGTATCATTTTAAATTTTCTTTTTTTAAAGGAGGATTTATAGGCGTTGATATTTTTTTTGTAATTTCTGGATATTTAATGACTAGAATTATTTTATCCGAATTTAAAACTAATACATTTACTTATTGGAATTATCTAAAAAAAAGAATTAACAGAATACTGCCTGCATTATTAGTCATGATTACATTTTTTGCACCAGTAATTTACTTTCTAATTCCTACACAGTTTCTGATTTATATGAGATCATTTTTCTCAAGTAGTCTATTTTTTTCAAATATTTATTACTACTTAAATTCAGGCTACTTTAATAATAAATCTCAATTTAATTATTTATTACATACATGGTCGCTATCTGTAGAGTGGCAGTTCTATTTGATTTATCCAATTATTCTGCTTTTTTTAAGACCAATATTTTTAAACAGAAGAAATGCATTTAATTTATTTTTCATTGTAATAATGGTATTGTCATTTTCTTCTATGCTGTATCACAATCAATCTTATTCATTCTACATGTTTTATACACGAGCTTGGGAAATGATGTTTGGAGGCCTGGCATATTTATTTGCTGGAATATCAAAAAGAATATCGGAAAGAAATAAAAATATTCTTGTTATAGCTTCACTGTTGCTAATTTTAGCGTCTATATTTTTAATTAATAGTCATGAAGTATTGTGGCCGTCTCCATTAACTATTGTACCTGTTATATCTACAGCAGCAATATTAATTTTAAATGTTGATTGGAAAATATTCGAAAATAAAATCATTTCATTTTTTGGAAATATCTCCTACTCATTATACTTATGGCACTGGCCATTTTACGTTTTAAGTGTATTTTTTTCGATAAATGATAGGTTTAGACATAAGTTACTATTCATTGGGATTTCTCTTATTTTTTCTACTATATCATATTATATAATTGAGAAAAAAAACTACAACAAAAAGACATTTACTATAATATTATCTAGTATCATATTATTCGCTATTTCATTCTCATTTTCAAAAATTAAAGAAAATAGTATATTCGACGATAAAACAGCTAAACTAGTTTGGGCAACAAGCAATTATAAATCAAGCAATGATGCCATTAATCAATATGGATTTAATGAAAATTATTTTAAAAGCACCGATAATTTTAAAAATTACAACTTAAATAAAATAAATATAGAACCTGAAAAAAAATATATAATTCTACTTGGAGATAGTCACGCAGGAATGTTCTTTGAAACATTAAAAGATATAGTTAAAGATTCCGGATATGAACTAATGCAGATTAATGCAGAAGGTACTTATCCAATGATTTATGGAGTTTCTGACTTTTCAGGTCCAAAAGAGTTTTTCAATTATTTCTATAAAATATATTTTCCAGAAAATAAAAACAACATTGATTTAGTTATAATAAGTTCTAATTATAGTGCTTATGAGCAATCTGATCTTGAAAATAAAATTGATTTTACTGAAAAATATTTTAAAAAACAAAAAACTAAAACGTTGTACCTTGGCCAAACTCCCACATATTATATCGATTACCCAACGCAATATTATATTAATCAACAATATGGGATTGTTCATCGAAATCAATTTTTTGCAGATAGAAATGTTAATTCTGCTAACTCATATCTTAAAAAAAGATTAGGATCTAGATATATAGAATTACTTAATTATAATGTTAATAAGGTATCTGAAGATGGCACTCCATTTGTTTATGATACCAATCACCTTACTCAATATGGGGCTAACCAATACAAAAATAATATTTCAAAAGCTTTAAAATAATATAAATAATCCCCACTACTCTGTGGGGAATGTTTATTTAAAAATGGTTTTATAATACTTCAGATTACTTTCTCTCTCTTTTAATCCTTTAGGAGTTCCTTTCTTTTTAAGGCTTCCAATATTTATAATTTTGGAAACAGAAAAAATATCATCTTGATCTGCAAAATTATTAAGCCCCCTGCTATTCCAATACCATATTGAAGCAATAATTGAATCTGATTCATTTAATAGAAGATCTGGATTTTCCAGATAATTAACATCCAAACCTTTACTTTTTGCATAATTTGTCAGTTGCAAGTAATTTGATCTTCCTGTAATTTGAAAAATTCCACGGCCTCGGTATTTCCAACCATCTCCAGGTGTAATATTTCCAAGATTATCGCGGCCCCATGTTCCTCCATAGACGATGTTTGCAATAGCCATTTGATCAGCAGGATGATTTACACTTCTTCCATAATCATAGGCCTGTGTATTTGTTATTCTATCCTTTCCAAAGGTAGATAAAAGACCCTCTACAGAATAATTAAGGCTTTCAGTTTTTGGCTTTAAACCGCTCTCATGGTCTGCTTGTGCAAAAAAGTGAGCTAACCTCAACGGTGTATTAATTACGTTTTTATTGAGAAGCGTTTTATATTTTTTTGATAACTCTAATGCTGTCATTTCTTTTTATCTATTATTAAACCAAATTAAACCGGCAACTCCCAAAACGGCAACTGATACTCCACCTATTTTTACTCCGTTCCAGAATCTTTTTCTTTGATTACTTTCAGCTTCTTTTTTTACTATTTCCATTTGATTCTGTAAATAAGAAATATCAATATTTAATTGTTTTTCCCTTTCTTCGGCAATAATTTTATCTTGCTTAGAGATTTCCACTATAGTTCCCAGGGCTTCATCTTTTGCGGTTAATAAACTCTTGCTAACAGCAATCGCTTTATCTTGTTCATTAATTATCTGATTAGCGCCATAAAGTGCATATTCAGTTTTCTGAAGTCTAATTTTTAGATATTCGTTTTGCTTAAGTCCCTTGTATACTTCAGGGATTTGTCCCTCCGGAATATTCCTTGTACTTGTATTTTGAGATAAAATCAAATTGCTCGTTAATAGAAGCAGAATTAATGTGATCGCTTTCATTTTGTGTGCTTTTTAGTTCATTGAAATTTTTATCGTATTCGGTTCTCATATTAAGAATACTATTATTTATATTCTTAAAATTATCACTCAATATTCCAATCCCGATATTTTGTTGTTGCAGTATATTTTTAAAAGAATCACGTTTTTGATTTGCTGCGTTTTCTCTTAATTCGGATTGGTATTTTTCAACTCTTTGGTTTTCCTGTATCTTTCGGATCTCCATTAGTTCTCTATCGCTACTCTCCTTTACGACTGTATAGGCAAAGGCCGATACGAGTAGTACTACAAGAAATGCAGATAAAAGGTCTTTATTGATCTTCATTTTCTTCGGATTTTTTAATATTAGGTTCATCATCGTCTAATTTAATTCCAGCTCTTTTGGCTGCTGTATCGAATATTTTGAAATACCTCTTGTCTAACCAGTCCGTCAAGTATTGTCCGGCAAACGCTACCATAGGAAGCGATGGAGAACGCCACTGACTCCAATTGAAAGCCTTTAGCAATTCCGACGCCACATAAGTCAAGCAAAGATTTATAAGCAGAACCGCAATAATGTATGATGCGCTTATGTTTTGCTTGTTTTTTATGTAAACAAAGGAAATGTAAGCTCCCGATCCAATCAGCACCGAAAAGATTACTGCAAGTATTTCGCTGATATTGTAGTTTATATTTTCCATTCATTTTTAATGATTTACTTAAGTATATTTAGATTTTATTTTTAAATCATTAAATACTTGTTAATGTTGATTTCTTCCACCCATTTACGTATATGTAATTTTCATCATTGAATATACCGGATAGGCCTTTAACTGGATTTGATGGCAAAGCCGACCATACTGGCAATGGCTGAAATGATCTACCCCATTCATCAGACATAATCTTCATAGATACTCCAGGATCCCATAACCCCTCAACCGCAACTCCCCCCTCATTGTGGACTATAAACTGGCCTATGTTTACCTTTGACAATCCAGATTCTTGGTAAAAATCCTTTGTATTAGCGTACCATTTAGAACTGTCATTAACCCGTTCCCCTTGGTAAACCCACGCATTTAAGTAAGCGTTTTTGTCTAACAATATTGGCTTTTTATTGCATTCCAACGTGATTGTATTTATTGTGATGGGATAAAAATGTTGGCAATATATGCCTACGACATTTCCTACCCCAACAAAAATATTAATCTGTGCATGTTCAGTAGCATACAGACCTGTCCCAAACCCCATGCATCTCGCATAATTCCCCACTATAGAAGCGTGATTGTTAGCTTTTGGAAGAAATAGACCCACTGTTGTTGAATTAGGCTCTACAGACTTAACAACTGGAACTGATGTTCTACAGCATATTTTGCCAAAGTTAAAGTTTGTGTTATTTCCAGCAAATATACCTGACATAGTATTACTAACTGGATTACCTGATTCATCATGGCTTCGGCATATTACCATAACATTATCCATCCAGCAGTTTATATTGTTAAATTCTCCAAATGTAGATCCAACTTTTCCCCTACCTAAATTCAAAACACAATTAAATCTGTTTGCTGTAGGCTGATTATATAATGATGAGTAGAAACCACACGCATTATAACTGACTGGCATTTCAATAATTCCTTGTTCTTCCCAAACAGGCTGGAAAATCCCCTCTATAGCTATATTCTTAATCTTCATTGTTGTAGAATATTGAATAGTTGGGAAATTTATCTGCGACCACAGATTTCCGTCCTGAATCATTTCTCCACCAAGTCTGTACATTCCTTTAAGAATGATTCTAGCATAACGTATATTCTCATCTGCAAAAATTGCCGATATACAATCTCTAAACGCTTGTGTACAGTCTTTACCTGCATCCGGATTATTAGGATTTAATCTTTCAGCCCCAAAATCTTCTAAATAATATGTAAACGTATCTTTAACCTCCCTTTCCTCAATAAACTGTCTTATATCAATAGTTTCTTTAGGATAGGTAAGAAGCTCTATGGTAGGAAATGGCTTGTCGTTTCTAACTTGTATAGATACTGTACTATACTCAGATACATCATATATGCGTTCTCCCTCGACAAACGGATCAGTCCACGGAAGTAAAACGGTAACGGCTCCATTTTGTTTTTTAGCCAAAACAGCAGCATACTGATTACCTGGTTGAGTATTGAATATATTTTTAACCCTTAAAGTTGTTGAATTGCCGACTGGATAATCAGTAATTACACCTAAAAACGGATATTCTACGTTAGTGAATATGCCTCCATTTGCTAATAAAAACTTCCCGCCATACACCGCATTACTTGTCGTCAGTACAATTTTATCAATAGGCTCACTAGTATTTTGGTTTAAAAAACCCTTGTTGGCCTCTAGCAATTTATCATACCTACCAGAGGTGGCTTTCATAGTCGCGGGATCATTGTCATTTGTTGGATCAAATACTTTTTTAGCTGAATCCCCTGGAAATTTAGTTTCCGTCTTTTTCCAATTCGTCCCGGAAAAATAAAACAAGGTATCATATCCTGACTTTGCCCTTAGATTTCCTGCATTAGGATACTTTTCTCCATAATCAGCGGTACTATTTGGATCCGACGGTTTATCCAAATTAGATGTAATTTGTGGCTTATACCATCCAATTGTTGTTGGAGCCGGATCACTTGGAGATATGGGCTTAGCCACATTTCCAATTATTTGATAAAAAACCGATGCCTTTATTTTTTCTAATTCTCCCCCTCCCTTATCAATAGGAAAATACCCATTAAAAGGATCAGAAGCTTCTTGAAGTTCGCTTATTGTCTTAAACTTGACAAATGCAAACATATTATTGATGGTATCTGCTTGAACTTCTGTTAAACCTAACTGAGCAGCTATTTCTTTAGTTATTACCATTTTATTATTATTTTACTTGGATAGCCGTATTCTTATTATCTACAGCATATATCACTGTTTTTGCATTATTCGATAGTACCGTTGTCATTACGTCACTGAATATATCCTCTTCATTAATTGTTATATTGAGTCCTTTTTCGTCTTTTTGATTAGAAAACTTCATTACCATTTCAGAAGAATATTCTCCAACCTCTGGCTTTTCACGCCGGGTTCTCCTTGTCCCATCTATGTACAGATCCTTATTCAGCGAATGGATGGTTATAAATGAAAGTATATTATTATCTCCATGTAAATAGAAGTTATAGCTAACCCTTTCTTCTAACCATGCTGTAGTATTTATAGAACCTCCTTTGTCTCCTGTCCTTTGTGAAGAAAAGTCCTCATCAATTTCAAATGTTCCCAGGTTATAGGCTGGCAAATTGGTTACGAGCCAATCATGTTTTTCATCTTCCCAGATAAATAGATTTTTGTTAAAATTTGCTCTTGTTGCTATTCTGATAAATTGGCGGCCATTAAAGTCTGTACTATCCATGAATTGAATACAATTAGAATAGTATAATACTACTCCGGACTCGGTTCTCAATTCAAAATGACCTTGTATTTCTTCAAAACAAATAAATGTGATAGCTTGTAATTTTCCGTTAACAACCTTTGTAACAGAGGGTACTATTTTTTTTTCATCTCCAATAATCCATAAAACTAGAGGCTCGTTGGGAACCTCATTTTTATAATTTGGAATAGGAAATCTGTGATACAGATTAAATTGTAATGGATATGGGTTTTCATGTCCGTAATATTGCGCATTTTGCGGATTACTAAGGTCTTCCAATTCCTCCATCGTTCTGTAGAATCTGACCGGACTATGATACCAAAACTCGTGATGCATAAACAAAAGTAAAATATAGCTATTGTGGTTCTTATGAGGATAGTTAAATGTTGTTGTAGTAAGCTTATTAACCCTTTATCTTGCCTTTAAAACTTAATACATTTGTTTTCCTATTATGAGATAAGGCACCATCGCCAAATGGATAGGCATTTAATAAACCCATAGGAGTATTTAAGGTAAAATAGCCTCTACTATCCATCCTATTTCCTATTCCATATCTCCAGCTTTCATACATGGTTATAAATTCATTAAAAGTCACATCTAAAAATGATATTTCAATTTTATCACCTGAAAATAATGGACTTGAATAATCTCTTAATCTTCCTATAGTTTCATTTTCACCCACAATAACAATTCCTGTAAGCTCATTAGATAAATCACTTGAATTAGTTTCCATTTGCGCCTTATCATTGTTCTTATAGTTAGTGACCTTTATGATTTCAGAATCAAGCTTTTTGTTCAATCCACTTCCAAACCACTGAAACCACCTTGCCATGTGATACTTTGGGTTATGCCTTGAATTTGTTGACGTTTCTGGATTCCTAACCCAATTTATATCAATAAAGCTATCTGCAATTACTCTATTTTTTGTAAGTGTTGGAATTAAATATCTGATTGGAGTGTCTATTGTTCCAGTCTGAATGGCTGAGTTAGTATCTAAAACTATTTCAGATCCTTTTATCTCAATGATATAGTGAGTCCCTATATTTAACCCCTCTAAAATCTCAACAGCATACCCTACAGTCATCATTGTTGTATCAAATGGAGTAGATACACATGTAAGCACTAATTTGCCATTTTTATTGGTATGAATGCAATTGTCAAAAACCCCGGTATCCCAGTAATTAGTTTTATTAATCAGGTCAATCAAAACCAAATCGTCATCATTTTCATTAGTAGAAGAGCTTTTATCTTCTATTAATTCCTGTATTTTATACTCGTCAATAATAAGGTCAGTTTGCTTGTCAAATTTATTTTTAGCACTTTTAATAGGTGTACTTAATTCTGATGATGTAATGAAGTTTTGAATATCATCCTTAACATTCTTGGAATACTTCTTTGATCCGAAAAGCATCGTATTAAAAACTACATCTTTATCGTTCTCAATTTTAAATTCCTCCTGTATATATTTTTTCTCCGATAAATCATAAACTTTATGATCCTTAAAAAAATACTTTATATCTTCTATTACTACATCGTTATTTATTATGTCATACCCTAGGACTAATAATTTCGCCAGGCCATCCGTAAAAATAGATTTTAATGAGGTTTTTATTTTTTGACCAGCCGTATAAATATCTGGTAAACCCCTTAAATAAACCCCCGTTGAAATAGAAGTATTATAGTAAGTTCCTCCGGGACCAATATAATTACTGATCACCCCCAAACCTGAAGCGGTATAGTTTTTCACCACTTGCTTTACAGCGTCAATAATTCTCACTCCCCTTGTCTTCACCATTGGATATTCAAGATTGGTAGAAATCTCAATACTTGTATTAGTAAGGACGGAAAGCGCACGAAATTTATCATCTACGTTATCGGTCATAAATGCAAATGATAGACTTTGACCAGCAGCTAAATTTGATGGATTTGAAAGTTCAAATATTTTATTTCCAATTTTGAATTCTGCACTATATCCTAACCCATCCGGAATCTGTTCTCCTTTTATAAGGTTTTGTGTTGAAACAAGGGTATTGCCGTTTTTTATAACTGCAACCAACCATACGTTTGGGAAATTCAAATCAGCTCTCTGACAAATAACATGCATATTGCTAATTTCAACCTTAATTGTTTTTAAAGTAATACTTGTGTGAATAAAAGGTCCCTGGTCGATTCTTATATCAAAAGAATACTTAAATCCTGCATACTCGTTAGTATTATCACCTAGCTGATAATCACTTGATCTTACAAATGAAAAAAAATGATCAGTTCTATATGCATTCAGTATAACGTTTTGTGAAATGTCCCAAGTATAGAAATTAGATTGCTTAATTGCCCCTTTTTTATATCCTGTTTCAAAAGTTTCCACTGGATCAATGGCGTTTTCATCCAAATCCTTTGTTCCGAAAATATCAACACTCACATCATCGCGATTGAATAATTTATTTTGTGCTTCGCTCTTGGCTAATTCAATTTCTATTTTAAGCATTGAGTTGTCAAAAGAGGTTGAATACTTATTGAGATTTACTTCAAAATTATCTTTCAAAAGATCATATTCAATACCATCTTTAACACCAATCCATTTAAATATAATTCTTCCGTCTCCTGCCTGTTCTTTGTAAACATTTGAAAGAACATTATAGGCTACCGTATCAGCATACTGATAAAATTTTAATTTGACGTTTTCTCCAATAATAAAATCCTTGACAAAGAATAACTCTTCATCAATATTCACTACTGAGTCAGTATCATCCCAGCCCTCAGGTTTACTAATAATATATTCACCCTGATAGGCTCCATTAGGAACAATAATTTTAAATATCTCCTTTACCCCGTCTTCGTATAGTATATGCTTAATAGGTATCATAGTATTTTTCTTCTAATGTTTTTAAGTTGTATTCTCCAATTTCAACCCCGTGATCCGCCCCTCTGTAACGAATTATTTTACCGTTCCTTTTTTCAATTACAGGCTTGTCATATCTTGCTAATGACTTATCAAAACGCTTCCCAATCTTATCTGCAATAGCATCTGAATTATCAACATTATTATTCACAACCGTTACTCTTGGAGCGGTTAGACTTTGTTCTGTAGCCCGTCTAAATAGATTCCTGCCTATCTTTGCATCAGGCCCCATTGCCCCCAAAATCCTTTTTGATTCAAAGGCAGTATAGATTTTATCTCCCTCATTTAACCAGGTTTTAGATGGCCCTTTATTCGATCCTAATGAAATGATATTATCATTTTTATCCGTGTGTATTTCGGCTCCCATTTCATCCTTGATAGCAAATTCTGCCTTACCACCTTGTCTACCCATCCAATACTTTGGAACTGGGTCTTTGGACATTATAGCCACTGATTGAGCAATACCAAAACCTAATGCAAGGGCTGCAGGTATGGCCCCTGCAATGAATCCCATTTGAGCAAGTGTCATAGTAGCAGCCAAAGCACCATTAATCAAAGCCTGTTGTGCAGCTGCTTTTTGTTCGGCCCTTGCCTTTTGAGTTTCAATTAACTTTTCTCTTTGTCTTTGCTGTTCCTGATATGTTCTAGCTTCATCTTCGAGTCTGTTTCTTTCAGTAATTTGTTCTGCGGTTAGATCTTCTAGGTTATTCAGGGCTTCTAATCGACTATTTATAAACCCTACTTCTTGTTCTGTTGTTTGTTGAGAGTATTTTAATTGTTCGTCTAAGGCTGCAATAGTTTTTTCTTTCTGAGCTGTATTAAGAGATGTTAATGAATCAAGAACAGCAGCAACAGCCATAACGGCATAGTCTTTCCAATCGGCCGTTTTCCCTTTCAAACGCTCCATAGTAGCATCATATGCATCTGCTATGTGTTCAAATCCAAGATTTTTTAAACCGGAACTTACAGCCTCTCTAATTCCCCTGGTTCTTTCAGAAACTAAATCTTTTCCTTGATTGTTAAGCTCTTCATTAGCGTTAACCAAACCTTTAATGTTCGCTTCAAGATCTGCAACGTTTTTGACATCTTCCGGGTTAACTATCCCCCCGACTGTAGCAATAGCTATTTTCGTTTCATACTGCTGTTTTAATACTTTAAGTTCTTCAATCTTTAAATTATTCTGCTTGATCTGATTATTGATCTCTAATAATTGAAGTCTATATTCTCTTTCTTGATTTGATAATTTTTTATTAGAAATTATTAAGCTCTTCTGCTCTTCATCACTCAGCCTTTCAAATGAATTATTGAATTCTGCTTGCTTTTCTAAATCCTTTTTAGTTGCTTCAAAAAGTGATTTTGTTCTTTCAAATCTTTGATCAACAACTTTTCCAATCTCTTCATCTCGTTTGCGTTCTAACTCAATAGTCTCTTGAGCAGCATTTTTAGCTAAGTTTAACTGTTCATCATAGTAATTATTTAACTCAGAAATTATCTGACTATCAATTTCTATTAATTTATTTAGTCGGTCGCTTTCACTTAAGTAATCAGCGTTTTCTAGTTCCTTTGATTGTCTTTCAAGTGAATTAGACTTCATTTTGAAAGATTCTTCTAGATTCTTTTTTTCATAGTCGTAAAGCTCTTTATTTGCTTTTTCTAGTTCCTCCACAGCTCTTCTTCTAACAGAAGCTTCTATCTGTTTTTCTTTTGCATTACCACCTTTTAGAAATGATGATATTTTGTCTCGGTATTTCTGGAATATTTTTATATACTCTTCCCAATATTCTTTTTGAGAAATTTCTAATCTTAATAGCTTTTCCTTTTGGCTCGCTATTTCTCCGTCTTTTTCAGATTGAGCTATATTAACAGCGTCTTTTTGTTCTCCCGTTATGCTGGCTCCGGTATATTTTTTTTCTTTCTTTTCTTTTTTAGGATCTTCTTCGTTCCTTGCAAACTTTCCTAGCAAATTCGCCTTATCCTCCCTATATTTTTCGGAAGCCTTTAGATCAATCTCTAATTGATCCAGTAATATTTTATCTTCATTATTGTATTTTTTTCTATTATTACCAAGCTGTTTAATCAAGTTATAAGCTCTAACAGTGCTGGCTTCTAATAGTTTTTTACTATCTTTTTTGATGAAAATTTCCTTACCATCACCATTGTCTATGGTTGTCGTTTCATCAATTCCAAGATCACTTTGAAGCTTCAACTTCTTCCTATTTTCAAGCTCAGATGCTAATTTTCTTCTTATTGCTTCTTCCTGAGATAACCTTTCAGATTCTCTTCCTTTTAATTTGTCTTTAATAGCTTCCGCTCTTGAAGCTGCTACAATGGCATTTTTAAGACTTATATAACTGGCTTCAGCCTTGCCATTTTTGATAATTTCTTGATCTATTTTTCCAAAGTATGACGGGAATAAATCTTTTAACTTCTGTACAGCTGCGTTTCGATCTTTTGTTGCAGCATTTACATCTGTTGCTTTTCTATAAAGATTATCCAGTTCAAAAGCTTCATCACCCGCGTTTTTCGCTCCTTTACTCATTGCGTCATTAAGATCCTTTTGATTATCAGCTGCGCTTCTTGTTTTTATTGCTACTTTTTCAGTTTTTTCAGCATACATGATTAGTAATGGGATGGCTAAGGCAAGTACTCCCAACACCATTCCTAAGGGAGATGCTTTAGTTGCAGCATTTAATCCGGTTGTTGCAACTGTCGCTTCTCTTTGCGCAATAATTTCGGCTTCCAATGCGATAATATGAGCTTCACGGGCGGCTATTTGTTGTCTTTTTGCGATCACCTCAGCTTCTGTTACTGCTATTTGAGCCTCTAATGCCGCAATAGCAGATACTTCTTGTGCAATTTGACTTTCTAGACTCACTATATTTAAGGTCCTTGCAGCGGTATTCAAATTGGTAGATACTGTGTGCGCTCTCATTGCTTCAGCTTCTCCAAGAAGACCAAGACTCGCAGCCCTGTTTCTGATTGTACCTAAAAGTGTTTGTGAGTTATTCCAAGCAGTTGCAATAGCTGCTTGAATAGCAACCCCTTTATAATAAGCCCATGCAGCAGTAACTAAGGTGATTCCGGTAATTACTAAGCCAAAAGGAATAGCTGTAACAATCTTAATTAGATTCATCAATAAATTAGATGATCCCTTTAAGAAGTTCATGAAGCCTTTTGAGTTTCCTATTAACTCAAATTCCTTTTTAATCTTGTCTACAGTTGCAGCATAGTTTTCTTGTTTTAAAGCGGCTGTTTCTGATAAATATCCGGTTTCATTGATTGCTAAACCTGCATCCTTTATTCTCTTTCTAACAAAATCAGCGTTTCCGGCAATATCCCCCAATACCCCTTTTACTCTAGCCCCTCTAACACCAACTTCTTCAAGGTCCTGAGATATTTTCTCAAAATCTCCACTTTTAAGAACTCCCTCAGCAACCATAACAACAGCTTCAAATGGATTTTCACTATAAGCCTTTCTAAGCTCTTCTACAGATACATTTGCCATTTTAGCATACTTTGGCATATCTGAAAGAACCTTTGTTAAAATTTGCATACCAGCCGTACCTGCAACCTCGCTTTTTTGTCCTAGTTGTTCAATTGCTGCAGCAAAACCTAATACTTGGGGAAGTGTAACGCCCGTAATTCCCCTAATTGCTCCAATCCTTTCTGCTACATCGATCATTTTAGAACCGGTTGCTACCCCGGAATTTTGAAGCTTAACAAGTGCTGTTCCGATTTCCGTTACCCTTTCCGCTGTAATATGCTTATCATGGTTGAAGATGGATATAAGCTTGATAATCGATGCTGTACCCTCTTCTCTATTTCCGGCTTCTTTTCCTGCAACAATAAAGTAATCATCTAAAGCCTTTGTAATCCCCTCAATTTCTTCCTTGGCAACTCCTTTTTTTGCTACAATTGCAGCTGTATTAACAAGCTCTCCAAGACTGGTCCTTGTGTCAATATTTTTAAGGGATTCAAATAATTCATCAGCTGCTTTTTTGTTTCCGTTCAAACGAATTTGTAAATCTACTAGAGTGTCTGATAGTTCATAATTATTATGCATCAGTTTTCCAGCCCCACTAATAACAGCCTGAAATCCCACATACATAGCAATCATTGACTTTATTTGTGTCTCTAACTGCTTCACTCCTGACATTGCAGCCTGTTGATAGTTACCTACATTTCTTTGCCTATCTCCAACATTGGCATCTATACGCTTAAGTTCAGCATCTAATTCTCTGGCTCTTTGTACTGTTACTGAGAAACGACCTTGTAGTATGGCTAATTCTTGACTGTACTTTTCTTGGGTGATCAGCCCCATCCTAAAGTCCCTTGTTAGTAAAAGCATTTCTGCTTCAAGGTCCTTTGCTTGTCTTTTTAATTTATTAGCTTCTTGAGAAACTCTTTGATAAGCACTTGCACTTGCTTGTGATTGCTGTTGTTGGACCCTCTCCGCTTTCACTTCAGCTATTACAGCATTAGCCGCTTCTTTTCTCGCTCTATTCTGCTCGGTGATAGTTTTTGTCTCTTGAGTCTCTATCTGGGCTAATTTCAATTTAATGTTAGCAAGCTCTTTTTCAATTACTGCATAATCTTTAGTAAGGGTATTTAATTGCTTAAGTCCAGAAGCATAATCTTTTGGCTTTCCTGATTGAAATTGCTTATTTATAGCTTCCGTTATTGACAAAAGCGAATTAAATGAAGATACAAGTTCTTTAGTCGCATTATCAATATCATTAAGTTCCTTTACGGAAGCCTCCCCCTGAATGACGGCTAATTTATCTGGCATTTTGGTTTGATTTATTTATAGTTTCTACTTTACTTACTAACATTTTAACCATTACTCCATATTCATAAAGTGAAATAAGCTTTGGATCAACATGCATTTCTAATCCAAGACAGACACCGATATATTGTTCATCAATATCATAATCTGAAGAATTATCATTCTCAGCGTTTTCAATTGCCAATTTTGATTTTTCAGCTTGGTTTTTGTACTTCTGAATTTTGTCTAAAACCTTTTGTCTTTGAATGGAAATATCATCACTTTTTTGAACCTTTACTTTTTGTAATAATTCTTTTACAATGGAGTAATCCGGCTCAATCCCTAGAGACTTCTTTTTTTCATTGGATTCGGTAATCCTATCAATTATCTCTACAATTATTTCAAGCTTTCTAATCTCATTAATTGCAATCAAATAGTTGCAATAATTAGTTATTTCCTCGTTTTTAGAATTTTGAGATAAAACATAGTCCTGGAGAATTGAATCAAACTTATTTTCCAATTCTTCTTTATCTATGATTATTTCATCTCCAAATTCATAACCTTTTACCATGTATAAAAAATCCCCTGTCTGTACTATTCTTTTATAGTTCCAAAAGGGGAGTTCTTTACTGTCTTGGTAAAACTTTACTTTATTATTTTTCTTCGTTTTTTTCGTTTTCATATAAACAGGGGTGTTCTTTTACATAATACCACTCAACTAATCCATCTGAACCTAAAAAGCCATTGATAGCTGCTATTTGGTTAGGATTTTCCCCTTTGAGAATCTGAGCCAAAGCCAAGCCTCGTTCATCATCAAAAACATGATATATGAAGTTTCTAGATTCAGGATCTTCTGCATACTTCCTTAATATCTGGCATTCTGTCTTTGTAATAGGCTTGCTACAATTACACATTATCTAATTCTTCCGTTATTAATGATATTATCTATCTGTTTTCTCACTTTGGGCTTATTGCGAATCTGAGCTTCTAACATTTGCTGTTTTGTTATACCTATGATCCTTTGTTTATTGATGATAGCGTATATGTCCCTCATGTACATAGGACTGTAGTCTGTGGTAAACTTTACTTCTTTCAAATTTACCTTTGCCTTAATACTTCTGTAAAAAAGTCCATTGTACTTTTTATTCCAAAAGTGAAGCAAATCCCATCTACCCTTATTTAAAGGATTGGATCTCATTTTATAGGCTCGATAATACAAGTTACCACGCCTGTATTTACGAGAGTATAGGGGCATTCTGCCCCCATCGCTCGTTTTACCTCGTAATAAGTTATCCTGGTTTATTAACGGAAGACTTGATTCCCTTAGAGCCTGTTGTACTATTTTTGGAGTCAACGTCTTGGCTAGCTTCACCCTTTTCAATAGAGTTTGTGGATTTATTATCGCCATCCTCTTTAATTTTGGGATATAAATATTTATCAATCGTTTCTTTGTCCAATTCTGGATATGCTCCTTGAATGTATTGTACAGCCTTATCCATTGATGAAAAAGGTTTTTCTGGCACAATTACATATTTACCAACTGTGTACTTCATTATGCAGAAACTTTTTCTTCGATTGATTTACCAGCGTAGTAGTCAGTATCAAGAATATAAACAGGATAACCTCCCTCATTAATTTCAAATGAAACTTTATCATTTGCAAGTAATGCTGCATGCGTAAACTCATACTCACCATTAATCTCGCTAATGGCAGTGATAGACTCTAATGATCCGTTTCTTTTTAACTTCCAGTTCAAAGGAGCTGTTAATCCTGTAACTGGACTATTTGCACACATATTTGAAACCCTAACTTTAGTTTTAGTTCCAGCAGCTATTAATGGTGAAACAATATCCACAGAAACACCAGCCACAGGATTTAATTCTGTGAAGTCAATTTCTTCGCTTTCTACCAGTGCAGACTTTCCTTGCCAATATTTCATAGCATCAGCCATAAGATCAACTCTTAACGTGGAACCTCCACCCTCAGCAGCCGTCTTTACTTTTTTGATTCCGGTGAACAACCTTACATTAAAGCCTTTGATTTTTCCATCATTCATGTACTGACCTAGAATTGATCCATCAGTAAATACTAGGAATATTGAATACCTTTCACTTTTATCAAGCTTTTGCAATTCATTTTGAAAACAATTACCTTTATTAAAGGTTAGGTTCCATTTTTTAATACCTAGGTTTTGTTTAGTACTCTCACCAATTGGAGAATCTGTAAATGTTGGATCAACGTCAGCATCTTCAGCCGAAAAGAATTTTAATGTTCCAATAATTGAATCTTTTTGGATAAAATCATCCAGGATTGTTTTAGTGAATGTTGACGGATCAAACCTTACTTTTCTATCTGCTAAAATAATTCCGGTAATTTGTTCTTCATCGCAAAATAGACCACCTACTCTGGCAACCATATCCGCTACACTACATTTTTTAATTTTTAACATTATTTTTATTTTTATTTAATTAATAATTCAGGGAAACAGCTATTTGAAATTGTTATATCCGTCTCAAATAATACAGCATCCCATATCTCTGTAATAGCTGTTAGTTCTGGTATTTGTTTCCCGTTTTCATCTTTTGCAATGTCATTAAGTGGAAACACCATATAAGAATCAACATCTGAAGCTGTAATTCCTTTTGATTTATCAAAGACTTTATCAATTTTAGATAAAAGAGGATACAGTACATTGTCATATGTACTTTCAAACCTTTTTTTATATCTATCAGTTCTACTTCCCAATGTGATAAGAAAGAATTTACAGCCTATCATTTTAGTCTTCTCTTCCTGCTTTCTTCTTTCTACTGTATATCCTGTTTGAAGCCAAATAATCGGGTATTTTGTGGCTGAATCATTAAGTTTTGCAACTAGTTCAAACAAATCTCCCTCTGTATAATTGGCTACAAATTCATTGTTCTGGAATTTGACTTTGATTGTACGATCTAATACCCGATATAAAAGAGTGTTATGGTTTATCATATTCCAAACTCGTTTCTAAATTCTCCAAAGCGTCTATAATTCTGATCAAACAAAGGATACTTATCCTTATTGTCAAATAGGAATTGCATAAGGGATACTTCTCCATGTTTTGGGTAAATACCGTAGTAATCCCTACACCCCTTAATTATCCAATATGGATTTCCCTCTATTGTATATCCGGCAGGAAAAGACCTTACTCCATCATGTAACTTTGTAATAAATCGGTTCCATACCTTTGTGATTTTTGGAATCATTGAAGTCCTGTCCCCCACTTTATTATCAATGGCAACTTCTCCAACTCCTACTGTTTGGGTAACATTATCATTATGGTACTCACAATAGACATAATCAGCCAAAAGACTTTCCTTTGTATCCTCTTGAATCAAGCCATTCCAATAGCATTTTTTACCATCTTTTTCATAATGCTTGCCATTGATTATGTCTTTATATTTTTGTGGGGTATTTGGGTCAATTCCATTTGTAATGTATTGTTTGAAATCATCCCACATTTCTAATCCAAAAGCAAAAGACAGTACAGACTTCTCCCCCCTCTTAATCATAAGATCAAGAACATTCTCCGTTTTTGAGTTCGGGTCTGGTTCATTGACGTTCGCAATCATATTGGAATCAACGAAGTATGTACTATCTATTAGGCTCATAATTAATCTTTAAGAATTTGAGTATTTGAAGCTGAAAACTCAATTTTAGCATCCTTGTCCTCAGTCGCTTTTTTTGAGGCGATTAATTTCTTAGCAAAAATCTTATGCTCTACAAATGTTTCTCCCTGTGGTTTCCCATCTTGACCATTTAGCTTAATAGCCATGTAATCACTTGCCGAACTAAAGGATACTTTTTCCCCTTTAACCTCCTTGCTTTCTTCTTGTTTTAATTTAGCTGACATATTCTAGTATTTTTATTATTAAGCTGATTTTAAAGCTGCCTTAACCGTTGCTAGATTTAGTTTTATAATTCCAGGATATTCAGCAGGTGCTGCATTAAGAATTGAAAATACCTCACCTACGGCCGTATATTCGTTTTCGATGAATTGTTCATTATACTGTCCTCTTCTGAAGATAAAACCTGTATGGATTTCTTTATAAATACTAAACTCTCCCACAATAGCCTGTCCTGCATCAATTTTTAAAGATGGAACTAATCTAACTCCGGCAATCCTATTACCCGAAGCATCGATATATGGCTTCAATTGAAGATTACCATTCTTATCCTGCGTATAGATAGCTGCGTCAATATCAACAGGATTCATTAATACTGTTTCTGGCGCAAATCCAAGGACTTTAATTTGCTGCATTGCTGCAATGATTGCTAGTCCATTATCAGGATTCGGAAGCGTTGCATCTAATGAAGACCCGATGTAAGATGTAGCATTTGCTTCTATAATATCAATAATACCATCCTGCCATGCTGTTAGTACATCTCTTTCAAGCATATCAATGATTGCATCCAAAAGAGCTTCAAAATCCATTTCAAATTCTTCAGTCCATTCAATACGTCCAGCGTATTTTTTTCTTTTGGTAGAAGTGTTTTGAAATTTATATTGCAATAAAGGTTTTACAGCACCCTCTTCAACTGTAGCAACAGCTCCATCACCTGGAACCTGTTGTTTTTTCATTAAATACTCTGGAACTTTTGCTCTTTGAGTATTTCTGATAACTGTAAGAATAAAGTTCTCAGGAACCCTAATCATTGCAATTTCGTTATCAATTTCAAAAGGACCTGTAGGCATATTTAATCCCGCAATATTGCTTACGGTACCGTTATTAGTCATGTGCATTGCCGGAACTTTCTCAATAAGGAATTCAGCTGATCCTTTTTCCTTGAAGTTCTTTACAATAGCTTCATGATTTTCTTTAATAACCGTATGTAGAAATCCTTTCATTTCAGAACTAACACGAGATTTCATTGCTTCCGTGATAGCATTGACTTCTTGTGTAATTGTAGTCAAGCTCTCATTGGTTTTATCTTGACTTGCCAATAAAGGCTTCAATGCTTCAGTTACAGTTTTGTCAACTTGATCTTTAGCAACCTTATCTTCATGTGTTTTCTTGTCAGCCAGATATTTTTCCTGCTCATCAGGTGACATAGCGTTAATTTCCGCTACTGTTTTGTACTTAAAATCCATTTTAAATAAATAGGTTTAGATTAGTAATTGTTTTTGTTTCACTTGGTGGAGTGGATGTAACCGGGTCCGTTTTTGTTGAAGTGTCTGTAACGGGTTCAACTGACATAGTAGGTGTCGCGAAGTTAGATCCGAAAACTACAGCACTTCCCTCTCTTATCTGCTGTTCTATTACAGCCCAGAAGTAACCATATTGATCAACATCTTCCTTGTTTGCAATTTTAGGGTAGTACTTATCCCACACCTCTTTTTCTTCTTTATTCCATTCTGCTTCTGAATTGATAGCTAAATCAATTTGAATATATCTTAAGCCTGCAGAATGTTCTTTTACATATCCCTTTGCGTATTGTTCAAACATGAAAGGGTTACGGTCTTTTCTTATTTTAGCGTAGAAAACCAAGCATTCGGTTTTCCCGTCATATTCAAAGCCTAAATCTTTCCAACTAATAGACTCAACTTTCAATTCTATTTCATCAGAAATGATTTTATCAAATTGTGCTTTATGAGCTTCCAGTAGAAGAACCCTCTTTGCGTTCTTTACAGTTCTATTCCAACTACTATCTACTGATACATCAGAATGTGAGTCAAAAATGTTACATGAGTTAACAACAATTTTAACGTTAAGAACATTGATTTCTTCAACGTTAATTTCTCCTGTTTTAATAGCCTCATTCTTTTCATTGACAGCAAAAGAATAAGCGATAGAATCTGTTTCTTTAATTTGTAACTTCTTCTGAGATTTAAGCAATTCTTTATTTGAAGAAAGGGACTTAAATAGTTCTTCCTTATCAACAAATTGCTTGTTTGGAAATTCTTTTACTACTATCATTTCTTTACAACTTTATTTTTTGAAAGTATTTCTCGCTTCTTTTCCAGATCAGCTTTTAAAACTGGATCTATATTCTTTCCCTCCAATGCTTTATTAATAGCTTTTAAACTTTTCGCTCTCATCTTAGTTCTGTTTAAAGAAATCTGTTAATTGATTTTTAATTAAAAACTGGTCGTATGATATTCCAGGAAATACTAACTTATATTTTTCAAAAGCATCTAAACACCCTGATATAGCTTCAACACGGCTTTTCAAACCATCATTCTTTTCCTTTTTAGTTGTTTCAATTACAGCTTCTACATGATCATATGATCCAATAAGCCTAGTGCCTTTCCTTTTAAAGTATTCAGGACTTTTATTGGTTAATGTATTCAGGAAATTATCTGTTATTGTTTTAGCCGGACCTAATGTAAATCTGGCTTCAGAAGTCTGTTTATTCTCATAAGTAGAATCTCCAAAGTAATCCTTAGGAATAGAAAACCGAGTTCTTATATTATCCTTTGAATTAATCTGCATTTCCACATTTTGAAGCTTCTTATTATCTCTAGTCAGATCAAGCTTCTTATATGGTAAGTTGGTAACAATTATATCTCCGATCTTACCTCTTCCGGCTCCATACTTTCCGCGTCCGCTTAATTTAGTTTCAGCATCTGCCTTTTGGTCGTCAGCCGTTGGAGCATGATCGCTTTTCTCTTTAGTCAAAACAGAATTAACAGGGCTTGTACTTAGATAAGCCATTGTTTCTTGTGCTGCTATAAGCGTGTGTAAGTTTGATATTAAAGGAAATATTCTAGAAGTAGGGTTAAAGAAATTCTTACTATTAAATCCTTTCTCTGCGAATCCATGCTTTGGAACCCTATCGTAGAAGTATGCTAATTCATATAGGCTTAAAAGTCTTTCCTCGACACCCTCCAACTTCTCTTTTACCACTAATTCCCCAATAGCTTTATTGGTTAGTAGATATGGGTTCTTTACACGAGGCAATGAAAGTCTATTGAAATCTACATTGAATAATTGTGCTCCAGATTTTAGATTGCCATTCTTGAAGAAATTACCATACTGTATTGACATTCCCGTAGTAAGCGTATTAATAACCATCTCGCTGATGAATTCGGATATGTTCTGTAGTCCGTTTGGCTCATTCAAGAATGATACATATTCAGAGCCTACAACTTCATTTCCTTTACTATCTACTTCCATAATTCTAACCCTATTACAAGTATCAACATAGATGTCTATACAATCGGCAAGAAAGAAGCATTCAAAATAATATGATTTAAGGTTTTCACATGGTGTATAGTAAGGATTTCCTATACCCAAATAACTTAAGAAGTCTTCACGTTCAAAATGATAAGCATGAGTACCGTCATTTAATCGCTCATATGAGGAAAAAATACTCTTTCCCCATGATTTAATTGCATTGTCAACAGTTCTTAATAAACCCACCAAACCTCATTTTGAAACAAAAATAAATACTGGTCATTGTGGTTCTTATGAGGATACTTTATAAACAAAAAAACCACTGCGTTAACAGTGGCTATATTTATTGTATTAGTTTATGTGAATCCAAGTGGTATGGATGTCGTCTCACTTCAAATTTAGGAATAATAATTTCATCCCCATGAGAATCTGCCATCTTCTCACGACCTAAACTATTTGGTATCAATCCCCCAATGGAATACGATGAAACTAATAAAGCTAATCCTCTTAGTGAATTTGTAGCGTTTCTTTGAATTTCAATCATTAATTGACAAGCTAACTTAAGTCGTTTTGAATAAGCTTTTTCATCAATTCTCTTTCTTTTGTTGCTGATTCTCTTTTTATTACTCATAATTTATCTGTTATTGATTATAATTGTATATCATAGTATTCTTTAATCCCCCAAACTCCGTACTCAGTAGCGTTCATATGGTGATCATCTTTCTTTAAAGGCTTTCCGGTTGGAACATTGTTTATATACTCCCATTGGTATCTTTCTAGCTCATATTCAAATTTCCCTTTTTCATCATAGCCATTTTCCTTGTCGTCTAGTCCAGCATCTTCTACGTAATAGAAAATACAATTACTCATAAAATCGAACCTCGCTTTATATGTTGGTTTATTCGTCTTGAATAGATTTAGATTATAATTCTTTCTAAGTCCATTTGTTAAAGGCATATCACTTCCGGGATCATTATCAGAACTATCAGCCCAACCAATAGATTTATTTCCAACTACAGCACCTGCAGCAATCAATTCTTCACCTAAAGGATTCCTCATTTTATTCATAGGCCTGTAAAGGCATGGAAGTATGTAGAATGTTCTATCTCCATCATACTTAATCTTAACCAATGCAGACGGTGAAGAAGATCCATAATCAAGCCCCATGAACTCCATTAAATCAAGACTATCGTAAAACTCCCTTGTGATTGGATGGAAGTTATGATGTATTCTTCTAGGGTTTTCAGCCTTTAAACCAAGCCCGTAAACTATCCATTTGTATTTATTAATAGTTTTTCGCTCTTTGTTTATCTTGTGTACCGGCGGTTGATTAGTATCAGTAACTACTTTACCTTTATACATTATCTTACCATCAATAACCTCATATGATCCGGATTCCCAAGGCTCATAACCTAATATCTTCATTTTCTGGCCAGCCGGACAAAATGGATTATTTCTAAACGTAGAGTAAATTACTTTACATCTTGGATTCTTTACGAGCTTCTCGGCCCATGATAAGCCAATTGGGTTAATGTCTATTATAACCTGGTTGGAACGCTGATCTATTTGATCAAATTCATCCTCCCCAATTTTATAAGGCTCATTTAACCATGCTATATCCTGTGTAGTTCCGTGAGCGTTTGTTTGATCTGCTCCTTTTGGCGAAATGATTGAACCGTTTTTAAATACGATAGGAGTCGTATTTCTATTCATCCGCATCTTTCTTCCAGACAACGGAATAAGCTTCCTAAAATCTTTCCAAATAGTATCAGTAAGAGCCTCTCTTGAATCCCTCCATATGTTTATGTGCAAATTAGGATTATCTTCTGCCTCTCTTAATACCCATTCTTCTAAACTCCAACTCTTAGAACTTCTGGAAGATCCCTCGTGAATTATATACTTATACCTTGGAAAAGCCCCGTAATCTTCTTTACTACAATAAGCATAAAACAAATCTGACTCGTAAGTCATTAGATTGTTTGCGAGCCATTTCTGTGCAGGAATTCTGGTAAATACGTTTGTAGGTAATGCCTCGTCACCACTATCTATAAAAACACGTCCATCCTTATCGAATAGACGTATCCTCATGGAAGCGTATAAATCATGCTTCAAAAAAACCTCCGTTATACCGTACTTAACTCTCTTCATCTGTTTTAAGCTCCTTAATCAAATCTTCATAAGAACGTCCATCTTCCAGAACCAAAGGAATAGATCCGGAAACCTTATCACCATCAGAGGTTATATCAAGCTTATCACCATATTTTTTAGGCATCATTTTACTAAGCATCCATTTACGAGCGTCTATCCTTAAAGTATCTCTCTTTATTACATTGATTCCGGTAAATGGAGTTTGATCTTTTTCACTATTTTCTGCAATGTCAATTATTTCATCAAAAATACCCTCTGCACGGACTTCAACCGCTCGCGCGTATTGTTTCGATTTAGATTCATCATCTTCTAACCAAATGAAGAATGTACTTGAAGATGGCATTCCTTTTTCTCTTAACACAGCTCTTAGAGATTTTCCCTTATCTGCTATCTCTGATATAATCTTTTTGAAGATCTTATCCTTTCTCTCTTCTGAATACGCCATGATTGTTTAGTGTGTTTTCCATGTTCTGTTTTGAACAACCCTTTGTACTATACCTACAGAAACCTTGTATTTTAACGCTATCTGAGAATAAGTGAACCCTTTATTCCTTTCTTCTCTTATACCTCTTGCAATAGCTTCATTTATCACTGCTCTTCCGTTTTCGCTGCCCGAATTAAACCTAATGTTTCGTGATCTATAATGTAAAATGGTTTTTTGCCTTGATTCTTGCCATGTGATCCACTTAAGATTACCAACGATAGTATTTAATTTATTTCCGTCTTTATGACAAATTACTTCATTCTCTAAAGGCGGTCTTAAATGAACACTGGCACAAAGGCGGTCCACACATTCAGATATAAGTCTCCCATACTTACCAATTAAAACTACTTTATGCTTACCGTCTGATAATGATTTTTTTAGTATTACTGGATTCTTTTTAATTAGGCTTTTAACCCTTGAATATTGTGATACTTGATACTTACCATTGTAACCCGGAACATCCTCCCATATTTCACCAGGTAAATCATTAATGCCTCTGTTTAGCGTATTACTTATGCCTACTCCCTCTGCCATAGAATATTAGTTTAGTATTTAGGTTTTTTCTTTCGGTTCTTAGGTTTAGTGTAGTTTGATCCTCCTCTTCTATATGGTGGAAAACTAATTTTAATGTTTCGCATCTCATCACTTAGCTCCTTTAAAGTTTGAGATGCATTCGTACTTATTACTGAATTTACATCAGCTTCTACTTTTCCGTAATATTGCCCAGTACTCTTTGCAATTCTTTCAATTATTTTTTCTTTTGTCTCCATACTCCTTAAATTAAAAAACTCGCTACCTATTACAGCAGCGGGACACCAAATCACAAAATATTAATATGAAAAAAATAGTTCCTACTGCATTAAATCAAACCTGTCGAATTCGACACCTTTGTAAAAACAAACCAAGCACCCTCCCTCATCTAACCAACTCACAACCCCGACCGCACTCATCATCTGTGCTTGGTGTAAAATAGATTAATCAACTTCATTAAAATAAAACTATATATTCATAACCATGCTTCATTTACATTTATATAGAATTATTAAATCCACATAACTTACATTTTCAATAAGTTAAACATACTTACTTAAAGTAAATTCTAACTTATATTACAAATGTACAAATGTTAAATGAATTAGACAAACAATTTGTTTTTCATATTGTTCAAAATTTGAAAAAAAAAAATAAAAGCCCCAATTAAGAAGACTTTTATCAAAAATTTATTCGTTAAAATTGTAGTATGGTCATTTTTTTCTTATACCTAACCATTCTCCGTTAATTTCCCAATGACCAAACTTTTCACCTACTGGTAGCAACTCTACAATTTCACAATCAAGCTCTTTTGCTATCTGCTCCAATCTGGATAAAGGAGGCTCTACAGTCCCACTATTATATCTACTCATGGTAGTGGCATCTAACTTAAGTATTTCAGAAAGTCTTACCATTGTATAGCCCTTTCTTTTTGCGACTTCTTTAATTCTCAATTGCATATTATAATATATAACACAAAAATAACATATAAAGCCGATATATTAAAATTAATTTACACTTTACGCTAATTTATAATCATTACAAATTAGCGCTAAATGTAATTTAATTCTAAATTATTTACATTTAATGCATATATTTGTATCAACAAAAACAAACAATATGAAATCATTTAAAAAAAGCCTATTAGATCTTTTTAATCTTAATTCAAAAGAAGAAATTGTTAATGAACTTCATGATTTAATTGATGGCCACAAATCTTCTATAGCTACTAGGTTAGAACGTGAATTCATCTTCACAGACTATGACACTAAAGAATTTGTTGCAACTGACTGCTTCATCACTCCACCAATGAAAGGAGAATATTATGTAACAAACAGAGCTATATACGAAGTATTGCAGGTAACACACGCGGCAAGTTCACTAAGAACGCCAGGTACAATACAAGTTAGAAAGCAAAGAGAATTTAAAACGGCGGGTTAATTCCCGCTTTTTTTATACTGGATAATATGGAATACTTTTTAATATTTTTTATTTATTTAGAATCAGTTTAAATTACTATAATCTCACCTAATATATTTGGTGATTCAAAATTTAATTGTATCTTTACAGTATCAAAATAACAAGAAAGTTTAACAATTAAAATCAAACATCATGAAAACAACAATCAACAAATCAGTAGTATTTAAATCAGCTTGGAAGATGATTAAAGAATACGCAATGGATTTATCTTCAGCACTTATTAAAGCTTGGAAATTCGCTAAAGAAAATGCCGCTTATATTAGCTTAAAAATTGTAAAAGAAACTGAAAAAGCTGTAGCTATTGAAGTTTACACTGCTGACGGTGTTACTTCTGCAAGCCCTAAATTTTACGGAAGAAAAAACCTACTTTGGTTTCCAAAATCAATGGTAGTTAATGGATGCGCTCCTGTTTGGATGTACAATCAAAAAATGAGATCTTTCTAAATCAAAATAATTTTATATATTAACAATAAAAATATCAATTATGAAAACCTACACAACTGAAAACAATGGTAAAAAAATTAAAATTGAAGTGCTATCAATAGATGAAGCAAAAAAGAAAAATAGACTCACAAAAGAAGAGGCTGACAGTTATCATGTATGGCACAAAAACGAAAATAACCCAGTTGATAATAAGCACATAGTGTATGCATTTAACGTACTGCCTAATAATCCTGAAACTGATTGGGTTGTGATTAAATGGTTTAGTGATGAGCCAAATCAACAAGAAGTAATTGATAGCGTTATTGCTTTTGATAATATCTAAAAAAGCCCTCTTAATTGAGGGCTTAAATCAAAATAATTTTAGCGTTTAACTTCTAAAATCAGTGCAAATATATAAAAGTAATTTAGATGACAGACCACGAAAAATCAATTTATATAATTGATATGTTTGGAATTTCTGCGGAGAAAATAGCTGAAATAGTAGGCAAAAGCCAGTCTACAGTATACGACAAATTAAGGCAAAGAAAATCAAATAAATTTATAACAGATGATTTTAATAAGTTAAAGTCTTATTGTTTATCAAGTTTAAAATCAATTTCTGAACTCTAAAATAACCCCTGTTTTGCAGGGGTTTTATCTTGGCAATGTGATTGTTATTCCGTTGAGTGGATACAGATATGCTATTTTCTTTTCTTGAATTAGCCTTTCCATTATTTCTTGAAGATTTACATTTTCTGGAGGATTCAAAGATTTATTTAAATTGTACAAACTAATTCCATTGGCACCACCGGATTTCTTGTGTTTCTCTCTAACAAGTTCCATGAATTTTTCTTCTATTTCTTCCATGGAGTAAAGATACTTATAAAATCAAATATATTGAGTACGTAGCCACGATAGCCCACATAATAATCTCTGCTATTTCCAAATCATCAAACTCTTTCATAATTCAAATTTAATTAAGTAGGATTGTTTGTTATTACGGGTTTCCGGAATTAAAGAAGCGTTTCCATATTATTCTTTTATTGTTAGCTCTTCCCCAGTTAATGAGTGAAAAAGGTTCTGAAGTTGATGTACGTATGTAACCGTTGTTCTAAAACCGTTGCCAACTTCCAATGTCAATTCTTTACATTCGTGATTTTTATCTTTAAATAAAATCTTTCCTATCACTAGTCCCCAAGGCTGTCTTGTAAACCCAAACTTAATCAGCCACTCTTCTGTTAGATCTATGGGCTTTACGGTATTTGAATCACATTGCCATCCCGATGATATAGTACTATCAGGTCTATAAATGTCAATAAGTATTAAACAACCCTCTTCTTCATCACATCTAATAGAATGTTCAAATGGTTGAAATCCTATGATCTTACATAAAATTCCATCATCATCGTAAATCCAATTTCCTATTCTTAGTTCTTGTGGTGCTATCATAACCATTCAAAATTATCATTGTTAGTCATTAATTGAGGATACATATTAGTAACAAGCACCTTTAACTCAGGGGTCAATCTTTTATTCCATCCTTTCCAATCAACTTTATAATATTGACAGATTTCTTGCAAAAAATAGTGATTAGCCCTACATTGGTGAGGTAAGTTTTCATTCTGCCCCCTTGTCATTCCATATTCTAAAAACCACCTCCATAATATTGTTAAATCGTCACGTGTCATTTTAAAATGTTCCAGAAACTCTTTTTCACATTGTATTTTATCTTTCTTTTCCATAATTTAGTTTTAAAGTGCCACCCTAAGATGGCACGGGGTTAATTCATCCACAGAAAAGCTGTGCCTTTTTTTGTGTTTAATAAATAGTCATCTTGAACGAAGTCTTCTCCATGTAGATCTTTTAATTCGTCAAGTGTTCCACAATCTTCGTAGTCTTGTTTATTGATATAAAAATCGTTGACTGTAAAAAATGGCTCATAAAGATCTCTTGCTGGAGATTCGTCACCATCCATTACTGATGCTTTTTTCTCCAATTGATCTTCCGGAATAGAATTCACAAATTCTTTTAATTCTTTCCATGTAATTGATTTTGGTTTTTCCATTGTAATAATTTATTTGTTTGTTAAAGTTGCTTTTTAAGTTTGTCAAATGCTTTGCTTAATTTTTTGTATAAAGGGGAAATTTCAGTTTCTATTAAATGCCAACACTCGCTTTGTAGAATATCTTTAATATCAGATTCAATACGCTCTCTTTCATATCTATCTTCAATTAAATAAAAATCTAAACTGCCTATAAAACCATCAAACTCATAAATAAAATGATTCTGGTTAATTATATTATCAAGAAATGAATTAAGCTTTTCTCTAAAGTCTTTCTGGAAAGCTTGATGCTCATACCATTTCATTATTTCTTCTTTCCAAACTTTTCTGATGTTTTTACCAGTATTTTTAGAAGAAAATATTTCCTGTTGCTCCCGGGACATTAACTTTCCAATGAAGTAACTATTATTAGTTCTTTTAAGAAATGATTTTAAATCCATCCCCATAGCTGACCAATAATAACTGTAATTTTCATCGTTGTCCCAACCAGTAACAAATACTTTTCCTTTATTTTCTCCATAGTCTTCTAAATAGAAAGAGTAATCATCGATCATTATTTTTTCTATATTCATGATTTTAAATTTGTTTTGTTGATAAACTGGTCTTCTGGCAAGTTGAAGACATTGAAGTGCCATTTTAAGAGTATATCTATGAACAGCTTTGGCCAATATTGAACCTCCCAACCTTTAATAAGTTTATCAATTCCTATATCAGTATCATAATCTTTAGCCCCCATCACCTCTATACAGTATTTTCTTAGTTTATGAATGGGAACAAACCTTTCCCCCTCATGCTCTATCTCTTTTGTTAAAAAATCTAAAGGATAAATAATTGGCTTAAACCTAGACATAACATAGCATCCTGATGGCTTTATGTAAATTTCATGCATATTATAATCATCTAAGTAAATACCTGTCATTTCAACTTCATGTGTTTGTGGTAGTAAATTTCCTTTCAACCCATACGGCAGATACGCAGCGTATATTCTTAATTTATCTTCGTTTGTCATTGTTAAATTATTTCAAAAATTAGAGTTTTTTCAGGGTTGAATGTGCGGGATTCGGCTTCTTTATATTTGTCAAACTTTTGATTAAAAGCTTTTTTCTGCCATTTAGCACAGTGGGTTTGATCTTTAATAGGTTTTTCAATCGGATTCTCTCCCCAATGGTAGCCTTTCGACTCTATGGCGGAAATGAATGAGTCTAAATAAGATTTATAACAATATGTATTTACAGGAATACCTTTGACATAATGCGCGAATAGTTTAGTATGAATAGATTGATGCAGAAATCCCTTTGCAATGTCCTCAGTAAGTTCTGAGCCTTTGCAGATGAATTTTACTTTTTGATTGTTTATTTTATGCGTGGCTCCACTAGTTGCAAATTCAATTGCAGTTTTCATTTCTTCTGTTTCATACTCCACTACAAGGAGTCTTTTATTTAAATCTAATTCAATTTGTTTCATTTAATATGGTTTTAGTAGTTTTTAATCAATCCATGTAAAAAAGTGATAAGTTCAGGGGATTGGTCCTTTAGGAAAGGCGAGTGTAATTCAATCGGAATAAAGTCGCCCCATACCTCCAGTTCATCATCATAAGCATAGAATCCATTATGAGTGAATGCAAATTCGACCGACTTAATTCCTAGATACTCCATAATGTCAGTAATTACAACAGGATAATCCTCACCAAACTTCATTTTAGACCCATCATTCATCATGTACTCTTGTACAGTTGTCAGCCTCGGAAGCTTCTCCCGTATATCGGCTGTTAGTTCTGTTAATTGGTTCATAAGCCTATATGTTTTTGGAGAATATTTTCAATTCTTTCTTTTGCTATTGAAAAGTATTTTTCATCTTTTTCAACACCTATGAATTTTCTATTAGTATTAATACAGGCAACACCAGTAGAACCGCTACCCATTGTAAAGTCTAAAACTGTTTCATTTTCCCTCGAATAGGTTTTTATTAGATATTCTAAAAGATGTACAGGCTTTTGATTAGGATGTAAGGCACTTTTTTGAACATCTGTAGAAAATACCTGAATACTTCTCGGATAACGCTCTGTAGAATCATAAGAAGTTAATCCGTGATCATTGTAAACATCTGTTTTAATACTATTCTCTTTACTTCTAGCACTGCTAACTTTTCTTGAATGTCCAGTTGTTTTTTGTGGGTTGTAAAAACATTGTTTTTTATAGAATACGGACACTATCTCATGGTTTCTCATCGGTTGTCTTTTTGCATTAAGAAATCCCGTTCCTTTGATTTTATCCCATATCCAATCATACTTGTACATTTTTAAGTTAGAAGATCGTAAAAGGCTACTAAAGGGTTCGGCGCCAAAAATAAGTATTGCTCCATCGGCCTTAATTATCCTATCTAACTCATTCCACATTTTTTCAAAAGGAATAATAACATCCCATTTACATTGCGTTGTGCCATATGGTGGATCTGTTAATACTAAATCAACTGAATTATCAGGTATTGATTTTAGCAATTCAAGACAGTCACCTTTAAGTAATTTTATTTCATTACTCACTTGATAAGGTTTTCTGGGTTAATAATTGATGATTTGTCGACATTATAATATGTTAATCCTGAAGCAATAAATCTTTTCTGAGATCTTCCAGCCTCAAGATTATTTAAGTCATTATAATCGTGTCTCATTAAAGCTTTATCCGCTATTCTCTTCTGCTGTTCCTCTTGGACTAAATCGCAGGCTGCGAAAATGTGTTTGATTAAGTTTGATCTCAACATCTCATGTACTCCGAATGAAGCTAAAAAACAGTCTACATTTACTCTGTTAATTGATTTGAAATATTCGTCGAATATCTCTTGTTTCTCTTGGTGGCTCATGACTTTGGATTTAGTAGTTCTGGGTTTTCGTGAATGTTACCGATGATATTCATTCTAATTCCTCTGTTCCATTCTGGATATTGATATGGACCAATATGTTTTAGTTTAAATTTGGCATTTTGAACATCATAAATAACTTGGAATAAAAATCCATCTTCATCAAGAATATCCCCCTCATATATCTCTACTCCGTTTTTGTCATTGAGGCCTGTGTACTGACCGACGGTTTCGGGTTTTACTAAAAAGAAAGTATTGCTTGTAGCATCTGAAAATGGCTTAAAGTATATTCTATAATTACCTTTTGGGTCAATTACTAAGTGTCCATACACAATTCCTTCATCGTCAATTCTATGACCTCTAAATTTTATTTCTCTGTTCATGATTGTTGTTTTAGTTTTGTTAGTAGATTTTCTCCATCGTGTACTAGATAGTCAGGCGCTTTTTCTCCTAAAGCTGTGATTGCGACAAATCTTTCAATAAGATCCCTCATTTCCTCTTCCATATCTGGGACCTCTTCTAACCAATAATTAGCATCATCATGGCTAAATTTTTGTATTTGTCCATGAAAATAGGATGATACCACATTTGTATTTTCTCTTTCAACAATTTGCCATCCCTCTTTTTCTGGTAGTCTTTCACTTACCGATACTTTTTTAAATTTTGTTTTCATGTTATTTGATTTATCGGTAGTAGTATAATTTTTGACTTCTTATCAATGTTTTTGATTTCCGGAGCCTGTACTTGCACAATCCATGAACCGGGTATATCATGATTATTTTCAACGTAATTTATATTCATTGATGCTTCTTCTCTGTTTATATTGTTTTTCTCACAAATAAGGTTCAGAAGATCGTTTTCATCAAGTAATATGAGTGCTATCTTTGGTTTCATTTTAATTTTTGTTTAAAGTTGTAGGAACTTGATTTTTTCTTTCTATTATTTTGATACACTTCTTTGAAAGAAGCCAATGACTGAGCTTTTTTAAGCTCGTTATTTTCTAAGCGTAACTCCTTGAAGTTCGATAATGTTATACGACTCAAAGAATCTATCATATAATCTGTCTCCATATCTGGCTTTAAATTCATTTAGGGTAGTTGTAACATCTTGACCATAATAATTCATAGTAAGAATTCCAGGGGATTTATTGACATACCTTTCACTTAGAATCTTCTTCATAATATCCACACTTCCATAATTTTTAGCCAAATCCTCAGACAATAAATCATCAAAAGCATTAAACCCTAACTCAAATCTTCTGTAAAAAAGGGATAAATGATAATCACGATCAGCATCTTTGCTATGCCTATTTGCAGCCTCATAAAGTCTTACTACTTCATCTACCGAGTTATATTTAAACTTTAGATTGTATCTTCTTAAAAGTTGATCATTACCATCAATATCCTTTATAATTAGAGGGTTTTCAGAACCGTATTTAAATATTTCATAAAACGTTTTTAAAATTCCTGTTTTGCCTATTCCAGGCTCTCCGATTATTGCTATTCCTTTACTTAGGCTAGGAATACTTTTTTTACTTAATAATGGGATATTGTAGAATGACTTTCTTTTTAAAAAATATGCGATTAGCGAATAAGCCAATATTTTTGACTCTCCATTATTGGCAGTTTCATCAAATTCTTTCCCATTAACAAAAGGAAAATTTATTTTGAAGAGATTATATAAACTATCTGCCTTAATAGGTTTTAAATCCGGAAGAACGATCTCTTTATTTTTAGGCAAAGAATCAATCATTTTATCAAAATCATTCTCATACTTAATCAGCAACTCCTTGTATTTTTGAGCAACTGGATGATCCGGATTATTAATCAATAAATATTCTATTGTTTTTGTCAGAACTGGCTTTTCTCTTATTTTTTCTTTTGAAAAAAGTTCATTCTCTGTTTTGTTAGCTAATAAATCCTTTACGGTTTTAACTAACTCAGGTCTTCCTTTATCTTTCAACTGATTGTCTAAGCCCATTTCCGTTTGATTTTGTTTTGAAACTGTTCGTTTGTTCATAACTTAAATTATTCAGCCATTTTGCTTCAAATCCTCCCCATTGTTTTTGAGTGACTATTCTGAACACCTCATTTTTATCCTTTCCTGTTTTTTCTATCTCCCTGATAAAATTTTTAAAAGCAACTTCTGTATTGACTAAATTTTTCTTTTTCCTGACTGCAATAAAATGATCAACCAAAGCTTCATCATCAAACCCATATTCAATCAAAGCTTTTTTAAAAAAGAAAATCTTTATACCTGGTTCTGAATTATTGACTGTTTCTTTTTTTTGCGGAGCTTTTTTTCTTTTTTCTTTTTCCGGTGGTATATCAAATAATTCCTCAGGATTTTTTTTTATTATATTTTCTTCTTTTGTTTCTTTTTTTAAAAGAATAACATTATCATTTACATTAACAGTAACATTATCATTAACAGCTTCGTTTGCTTCGTTTTTGTAACCAAATGAAGCATTTGCTTCTTTTGGTTTAGTTTGTTTTGTTTTGCTTCTTGATTCTCCACTTTTTAATCCCCCATTTCTCCCTGCTTCAGATCGTTTCTTTTTAACTTCCTCATATTTGTCAAGATCTCTTTTTAACTGAAGTCTTATAGGTTCAAACGCCATTTTTAACACTCTTTCTTCATCTGAGAATTGGGGGTTTTTATCATTAACATAAGCTAACAGGTGCCTGAATAATTTACCTGCTTCATCATCTGACAGAAGATTTAATTGATTTTCCCAGTCACAGTATGCGACGAATGATTTTTTATTTTCTGCCATTTTATTAATGTGTTTTTACTTTTCCTTGTTAAAATAGAGTTGATAAAATTTTCCCGTTTCATCTTCCCCTTGTTTTAAAAATTTTTGATCTCCGTGAATATGAATTTGAAAATTCTGATCTAATTTGATCACGCTCTTGAAGTGTCTCTTTATTTTTTTTACAGCAGAAGAATTAATTTCGAAGCTTTCGGAGATATTAACCTGCATATCTTGTTCATAATCGGTTTTATAATTTTCAAAGCTTTCAATTATGTCCTTACTGGAAAAAACTTCATTAGTGAATTCTTCAAATACAAAGTCTTCTTTTTCATTAAAGAAATTGATGGATTTGTTTAAAAAATCAACTTGGTCTATTTTTGTGACCTCATATTCCTGTGGTAATTGCTTCGTGATATAATCCTTAAAAATCATTAGAAATTCCCCGTTTATCTTGTTACCTACTTTATGTGCTGATATTTTTATTTTGGTTATTTTTTATGTTGCTGAATTGGATAAAATTTTATGTGTTACTTTCCATGCTGAAAGAGATGTAAAATATTTAACATCGCCTCCTGGGGAGGTCCATTCTTTACCTTTTATATTAATTCCGACTCTTACTATATCTGAGGGTTTAAAGTGATCTAAAAGGTCTATTCTATCAGCTGTTATTTCAATTAGTAATGTTTGAGGATATTGTTCCTCAGTGACTAAAATAAATTCTCTTTTTTGAAATCCAGATGCGAAGTTTTGAACTGGACCTATGTTTTTAATTGTTCCGATTAATTCCATTGTTATTTATTGTAAATGCTTCCACTTGTATTTTATATCCATATTTATTAACCAATTCCATCAATAAGGGATTTATGTTTTCTTCTCCTAGTGGAATTGTTATCGTTCTGCTTTTTGCAAATATTTTACAATTGACATCTTTCTTTCTTATCTGCCTATGTAGCTTGTATCTATTAGCATTATCCTGAGCAGTGAATCCCCTAACTCTTATATTCGCGGGAAATGTTTTCATGATATTTTGTATTTAAACTCTAAATAAGCCAAAGTGTTTTCTATTTCATTATCATCACCTCTGTTAATAATATTAATGAGTCTACTAACGAAATCCTCATTGGTAATATTTGGATTTTGAAGTTCAGTAGTCTCTGGAAGAATTCCTCTGTTATACATCTCTTCAAGTAAGTCCGAATCGCTAAAGTCCCCTATTTCGTTTTGATCATTAGAATCAATTAAATCATACTCTTCCTTTGCGAAGTCTTCTAGGTCGAAATCGAAATATCTCACAGCCTGTTTTTGCCAGTCTTTATGTTGACTTTCAAACCACTTTCTTGCCCATGCCTCATTTTTTTCCTGCTTCAAAAATTGGTTTATAGTCTTTTCTTCGTAACCAAAGGAGCTTCCATCCTCCATCACTATTTTAATCACTCTATTTGCCATTTTTGTTGACGTTTTTAGTTAATAATTTTGATTCTATAACAGCCTCTTTAAAATCTTTAGACATAAGCCTTTTAACTTCTTTTTGATTCCATATTATGAACCCAGAATTATCTTTCCCTAAGAAGAAGCCGTTATTTAAATCCATTAAAATTATCTTTTGATTATTTTTTGTTTTCCTGATATTTTACTTACCTGATACTTTTCAGATAATTCTGAATTGCGTTCTAATTCCAGATTGTGAAAATTACAGCAAGGCTTCCAAGTTGATTCATCCAAGTAATTTGATCCCCAACGTCCCGCGGTGTGTTCAATTGTATCTGCTCTATTATTGCAGCCATCAATAAAACATCTTTGGTTTTCTGGTTGATCTAAAAACTGAAGTCTTTTAATCGTGTATTGTCTGTTTTCTTTCTTTCTTTTAGGAGAAAACTTTGCAATTGGCTTTTTAACTACTGTTTCTTTTTTATCATTTGATTTTTTCAGCCATTCCTTACTTTTATGCAGTTTATAGTGAAATGCTTTACATCTTCTAGCTGTAATGTATTGATCCGGTGTACCTGGAGGACAATCTATACATTGCCCTTTCTTTGGTTTAATTGTACTATTGATCATGTTGTAATTTCTTTAGGTTTATAAAATGATTGGAATCTTATTAAATCTGAAGATTCTGGTGTCTTAAGAAGACCGTCTCCCATTCCTGCCAGTGTTTCAGCTCCAGCATCATCTATAACAACTCTACTATCAATTTCTTTTGGAACCCTGAAACAAATCATTAAAGAATAATTTACTTTAGCATCCCCAGTAATCACTTTCGCAGATGCTCTTTGCGTAGCATCAACCCCTCTAAATCCAACTGATCTGCCTTTTTGTTTGATAATTCGCATATTTTCTTCAAGGCTTTTCAGTTCCCCAACTTTCTGCCTTTGGAATTTTGGGGCACCAGGAATAGGAAAGCCAAGAGGCCCCTTAGTAGGTCTATAATTTCCAATTTGGACCATATCATGAATATCTAGATCCTTTCCTTTTCTAGAAGAGGCGACAGCGTCAGCAAATTCATCAAATACAATAAGTATTTTTTTCTGTTTACCATTTTTTATAAGTAAATTCATCTCTTCTACAAGGTTCTGAACCTTAGTCTCAATAGATATGATTTCATTATATACCTCCACTTTTTCTATAGATGAATAATCTAAAAATTCATATTTAGGATCTAGTATAATTATTTGATCAACCTCAGGAATTAATCTAGCATATTCAATTATACTTATTAATTCCGCTGATTTTCCTGATCCAGAAGCACCACATACTAGTAAAAAAGGTGTAGATTGCTTATCAAGATCCCAATAAAGAGTTTGTTCAAAATTATCCTTACCAATTGGTATTTTTTGGCCTATCAATTCTTTCGCATCCCATAACAGATCCCTATCACGTTTTTTTGCAGTTTCTATTTGTAAGTAAGACTTGCCATCGTGTACTTTTAAATCTTTAGGGATTCTTACATTTGCTACATTTAAAGCATTTGCAATATCAAGCTTATGGCCTTGAATTGATGCTATTTTAGTCCCCGCAGACACATCAAGCAAGAAAGTATTAGAAGAGAACCCGTTAAATGTATGTGCTACTTCTGTTTGAATTCCGAAAGTTTTCAATATATGCTCTACTTTTTCCTGTGGTTTCATATCCGTTGTGCTTAAATCGTATTTAATAAATGATGCAGCGTTTGTTTTGAACTGCTTAATAACTTTTGGTGTAATTGATTTTGTAGAAGAATCTCTAATTTTTCTAAGTCTTTTCTCAACCAAATCTTTATTGACTTCAATTTCATCAATATCAAATTCGTTGATTTCAGCTATTAAAGTTTTTGCCCAGAATTCATATAATTCTGCTCGGTCTATTAAGTTGTCAGAGTCATTTATTAAATAGACATAATCAGGATCTGAAACAGCTTCTATCATTCTTTTAAGAGGCTCATAAAGCAAAGCCTCATATAGTCTTCTAGTGTCATTATCTAGAATCACTCTGAACATGTTTAATTGTGAGCCTCCTTGTTGATTTTTTGAATACTTGTTCTCACAAAACCAAACTTCATCTACAATGACTCCAGTATATGCTTCATAAGCCTTTACATATGTCATAGCTTGTTTGCCAATTGAAAGAGACAATTCTTCTTCTGATGAAAACGCATTTCTGCTTTTATGATCAATAATTATTATTTTGCCGTCGTGATCTTCAATAACCAAATCAATAATTACAGTACATGGTATAGGAATATCAACACCATTAATTGTTAAATAATCAGTAAATCGAATCTCAACATCTAGAACTTTATGTATATGATCTTCATAAACTTCTTTTTCTTGGTAGAAATTATTTAAAAGTGCTGTGGTTGTTTTGGTACATTTCTTTTTAGCCTCCGCTATTGTTGGTGTAGTTTTCTGTATTTTCCACTTATTAGCATCTATGTTATCAATGTATTCAAATGCTATTTTTTCTAATTCAGGCAAACTAAGAGTAATTCCTTTTTGTTTTGCTTTCCAATAGTGGCTAATTTCATGATAAGCGTTTCCGGAAAGAGTTGTCGCACTTTTTTTTGTATTATATCCATAAATATGGATCATTTCAAAACCTTTTTCATTTCTTGAAAATTGGGCAACCTTAGAAAATGACCATGATTTTATTATATAATTACTACTGAGTTCTTCTAATTGTTCAGGAGAATATGTTTTATAAATGCTCATGGTAAAATAATTTTAGGTTTCTTGGAAGTTCTTCCTCTTTTAATTGGATCTTGATTTGTAGGTAAAACTGTTTTGTCAAAAATCAATTCTGATTCTTTTTCTTTGGATATTATTTTACAAGCTTCCAAAAGATCTTTGCCTTTCAAAATATTACCAGCTTGATCACAAGGGGCCGGAATTCCATTTTCTATTTTACATTTGATTATTATTTCTCCAAGTTCATAAGAATCTCTATTGATACCCCAATGAACTGCAGCACGTTTAAGACTATCGGAAGTTTCTCCTTTACTTGCATCTAAATAAGATTCTGAGCCTGAATCTGCTTTCCAAACCCATTCATCTTCGATTTTAATACCGATTCTACAGAATTGTTTGTTTTTTATTTCAAAATAATCATCTTGCCAGTTTTCGGCTCCTAAAACAGCATCAAGTCTATCCTGAACTTGTCTTGCGTCTATATATCCAATTAAAATCATTTGATTATCTGGAAGCAGGCCCTTAACACGCCATTTCAATGGGAAAGGTTCTTTTAATTTCTGTAATTGTTCTTTACTTACTCCCATCTTACTTGAATTTTTCAATTACTTTTTCCATATCATCACTTTCAATCAATCCTCCCATTTTTGCAAACCATTCTTGAAATAAGGTTGCATCATGGATTTGCCTTGTATGGGTTAGATTATCCTTTTTATTATCAATAATTATTTTTTTCCAACTTCTTTTTCTATGTATTTTTTTCATGATTTGGAGTATTTAGGTATTTAGAAAAATCTTTGTGGCAAAATCTTAGAAATCCGAAAACCACATAAATGAAAACCGGAAAAAAGAATACTGATGCATCTTGGTTTTCTGAACAGATCAACACGTAAATAGTATTTACGAATAGAATTAAGTTTAATGCTATTTTCATATCAATTTAAGTTAAAGAATTCTGCTTCTACTGGATTCAATAATGGTTTTATAACTTCAATATCATTAATCGAAAGGGATGAAATTTTCTTTCTCAATACACTTTCTAAATTTTTCCAAAATCTCCATGATCTTCTATCATCCAGTCTTTGATAGTCCGTATTCATAGCATTAATGTTTCTTGCTATCTTCTCAGCTCTTTTTTTTGATATTTCTGGTCCTTTTATTTGGACGTTTGGTAATTTTTGCTTTACATTTGTACTCATAAATTCAAAACTTTTTTTGATTATTAATTGCCATCTGCGCCAACAGGTGGTTTATTTATTTATTTATTTCTTAACCAAACCTTATATTCTTCTACTGACCACTTATGAAACTTTGTTTTATTGCCTCTACCGGATCTGCTTTTTTCCGATTTCCTAAGAGGACAATCTATATTTCTTAAGTCTTTTTTTATTTTTTCAATGCCTATTCCTAGATATTCAGCCACTTCATTAATATTAGGTTCTTGTATTTCTGACCAAAATGATTTATTAAAGTATTTTTCAGCCCAGGCTACAGGCACAAGAACATATCCATCTGGAATCAATACTGTATTATCCATTTTAAATGCAGTCTAATATCGTTTTCAAAGTTCTTTTGTTCTTCTTAGCTTCTTTCTCGTTTGCCTCAATATTTTGGTAAGCAATAACGAGCAGCTTATCAATAGCCTTTTTGTTCATTTCAGTGACTCTCGACGTTCCATTCTTAACCTTTAGAATTAATGAAGAACTAATGTTAGTCTCCGCTCCAATATTGGCAGCATCTTTCAATGTCGTGTTCTTACTTAGTAACTCAGTAAGATTATTGTCTAAATAATTACCAACTTCAATTCTTTTCATAAGTAATATGTTTTAAATATTTTCAGGGATTTCCACATTTTTATAAACATTTCTTTTGTTTATATTTGCATGCTGTTATCTGATAACAAATATAACAACTTTTTTACAACAAAAACAACTTTTATTCAATTTGTTGTAATTATGTTGTAATTTATAAACATTCTAAATAAATGGATCAATTAACTTTAGAAGAAAAAATAATAGGGTTTTATAACTTAGTCATAATAAGAAAGTTACGAAACAAGGATATCGTTGATATAACTGGAGCTGATAAAGGAAATGTAAGCAAGTACATGAATAAAAAACTACAACCTCCCGACAACTTTATTACAACTATTGAAAATAAACTAGATATCAATCTTAGCGACTTTGCCGATTATACTATCGAATCCAACCTAAAGCCTAAGACATATCCGTCACATATAGAAGTAAGATTGGTTACAAACAAAGCCAGAGCTGGCTATACAGATAGCTATTATGCAGATGATTATTTAAAAGATCTACCAGTGGTATTGGTTGAAGCAGATAAAGAATACAAGGGTAAATATATGGCCTTTGAGATTGATGGTGACAGTATGGAGCCATATTATTACTCTGGTGATATAGTAATAGGAAGAGAAATAAAACGAGATCTATGGCAGTACAAGCTACATTATAAAGATTATGATTTCATTATTGCACACGGAACAAAAGGCATAATGCTTAAAGAAATAACCAATCACAATGTGGAAACTGGAGAAATTGTATGTCATTCATTGAATACAGATGGCAAGTATAAAGATTTCACACTTAATCTTCATGAGGTATCATTCTTATATAATGTAGTAGAACACAGAACAAGCGGAAGAACAAAACGAATAAATAGATAATGCTTAAATCGCACGAAATAAACAATAAATGAAAAAAAAAGCCCCAAACGGGACCTTTTTTATTATTTTATTTCATTAATCCAATCTAAGAAAACGGCATCAATTATTTTTCTATGCACTTCATCTTTTACGTGGTCAGGATACTTACCCTCATAAATAGAATGTACATCACCGTGTGAATGCCCCGTTAATTCCATAATTATATCCCGGCTTAATAATAATTGCTTGCCAATGTTAATAAAAGTATATCGTGGTGTTTTTGTCGACACATAAGACTCAATGCCTATGCTTTTAATCCATCTTCTTATTTTGTGCATATATGAGTCTCTAAACTGAAATCTTTCTTTTTCTAATTGGTGAATTGGGACTAGGTAACCGCTATCGTCTTTGTATTTTTCTAAAATAACCCATGTATGAGGAAATATATAATTATTGATTATTTCATGGGTCCCGCCTTTAAACCTCTCAAAAACAACTCTTCCATTTTTTACATGATCATAAGTTAAGTTTTTTAGATCAATATAATCTATGCCACCAAGCAGAAAACAAAGGATGAAGAAATCGTAAAATTTATGCTTATAGTTAAATTTGATGATTGTTCTCATTTCTTCTATAGCAAGATATTTGTCTATAGTTGGCGTTGATTTTGGATAAGTCCCATCAAAAGGATCGTAAGAATCTTCCGGAACATAAAGCCGTCTTTTTTTTGCTTCTTTTATTACTGATTTCATTGTTTTTAAATACAATGTCATGGTATTATTTGAAACCCTTTTTTTACCTGATTTAGTTTTTTTTGAAAAATGGAACTCTTTATACTTTACCAAAAAATCATATGTGACTTCTTTAAAAAGAACATCGGATTTAAAAGAAGTCAAAGCCTTTAACCTATTTTCATATACTATTGCGTTGCTTTCACTTCCATTTTTTCTTATTTCATCGGCATACTTCTTCCAAAATTTAACCAAAGAATCTGGGTTATCATTCAATATAAAATTTTTTATCTCTTCGGAAGACATTAAATATCTCCTTTCAAGAATCCTATTTATTTTGATATTAGTTTTATGAATGAATTCCATTAATCCATAATACAACGGATGAGAAATCTTTGGAATATTTTTCTTCTCATTCCAATCTTCAGGCATTGAATAGTAGCCAGTAACTGGGTATTGCCTGTCACTTTTGCTCACAAAAATACTAATAATAATAGGATGCCCTTTTTTCCTTAACTTTACTTTGTCTAGTTTGATTTCTATTTCCATTTTAAAAATGTCTGAAAAATGTCTGAACAAAAGTACTGTTTTATACTTATTTTATACACATTTTAAATAGATTATTTTACAACTAATAATTGTAAAACCTCCTAAAAACAACCCGAACAGGCAATTTAAAACAATTCACAAGCAATACTCTTTATATTATCACTTTTCCCCATAGAGTAAAAGTGTAGAACAGGAACTCCAAAATCAAGAAGTTCCTTACATTGGGCAATAGACCACTCTATTCCAATTTGCTTTACGGCTTCATTGTTTTTAGCATTTTCAACTTCAGTAATCAGTTCTTCCGGAAGATCTATCTTGAATACCTGAGGAAGAATTTTCAAATGTTTTTTTGTAGCAATGGGTTTAATTCCCGGAATGATTGGAACTGTAATTCCCATTTCTCTTGCTTTCTGAACGAATTCAATATACTTTTTATTATCAAAAAACATTTGGGTCACAATATAATCTGCTCCGGCATCTACTTTTTGCTTCAGCCATTTTAAATCATAGTTCATGGATGGGGCTTCCATATGTTTCTCCGGATACCCTGCTACCCCAATGCAGAATTTATTAAGTTCATCACAAACCTGCTCTTCATTGTGGAGATATTTCCCTCTTCCAAGATCATTAATCTGGTTAACAAGATCCATTGCGCTGGCATGTCCTCCTTGTGTAGGCTCAAAATACTGGTGCCCTTTCATAGCATCCCCTCTCAGCGCCATTACATTATCAATCCCAAGGTACATACAGTCTACCAGAAGATATTCGGTTTCTTCTTTGGTAAAACCTCCGCAAAGTAAGTGTGGAACTGTATCTACATTATATTTATGTTGAATGGCAGCACAAATTCCCAGTGTTCCCGGACGCATTCTTGTGATACGGCGCTCCATCAAACCATTTCCTTTGTCTAGATAGATATATTCTTCTCTTGAAGTAGTTACATCAATGAATGGTGGTTTGAACTCCATCAACGGATCTATGTTTGTATAGAGATCTTCAATACCTATCCCTTTTTGTGGCGGAACCACTTCTAAGGAGAATAAGGTTTTTCCATTTGCATTTTTTATATGATCTGTAATTTTCATTTATTAAATTTTAAAATTTTAATTTTCTATGCTTCAATTAAATACTAAAGCCAGTCAAGAATTATTCTAATTGGGTTTGAATAGAAATACCTATAGATATTAAAACCTAAATAAGGCATTCCTCCCAACACAAAAAGGATACAAACCATCGGAAATGATAGCATTTCATAGGTTCGCATAATAAAGTGGCCACTCCCCCAAGAGAAATTCACTGACGGCACTTTTCCTTGAAGTAAGAACATAGAAAATAACAAAATAGAGTTAGACAAAAAGAACCATCTTCCAAAATCAGAAGCTACAGCACAAAGGATGACAACCGGAATGATCTGAAGTAATGCAATCCCCAGCAATACGAGAAAATTCTGACGGGAATAGAGGTAAGCCCCTGCTGTTATAAATACAAAGTTGATCCCAATAAGTAGTCCTAAACCAATCATATTATAGGATTCTTTAATTATATCTGAGATCAGTCTTGGCCTTCCGTCAAATAATCCTGAATTGAAATGTACATCCTGTAAATAGGTACTATAAGGCTTCCATGAATCATAAATAATCTGGATGTTATTTGATAAGCCGTTAAATTTCAGAAATATCAGTAAAAATATGATAATGGAAGGCGCCAAGGATATACCAAAATTTAAAAGTTTCTGTACCACGCTCCCTTTACCAATATAAAATAACTGAATGAGTAAAAGCGGGAAAAACAAGAAAATGAATATTGATTCATGCGCCAGAATCCCTAAAGACAAGGCAATATTCAATAGCCATTTAGACTTACCATTTATAAAAAGATACAGTACTATATAGGCTATTAGAAGCACCTCAACATCTTTTGAAATATGATATAATTGGAAGTAAACAAAAGGGAATAAGAACAAAAATGGAGAAAAAATATAAAATAAAGATATTTTAGATCTGTACAAAATATTAATAACAATACCCGACAGTGATACAAAAAATATAAGATAAAGTACACGTAGAATATTGATAGGAGAAAACCCCGTATATGCTGTAATGGCATAAATAAGTTGCCCATCTAACCCTCTTTTTATAAACCCGGAAGTATAGTTGATAAAATAGTCTGAATTAAAAACAAATTTATCAAAAGAAGGGCTCAATAGAAAAGCCGCATTCTGGAAAAGCAATACCAACAGGACACAAATACTGAGAATATTGAGAATTATCGGCAATAGTTTAGTTGTTATCTTCATGTCTATTTTAATCTGCTAAATTTGGTGACAACCATTTTCTCGCTTCCTGGATGCTACAACCTCTTCTTTCTGCATAATCCTTTAGCTGATCTTCTGTAATTTTTCCTAACCCGAAATACTTAGCATGCGGGCTCCCAAAATAATATCCGGAAACGGATGCCGTTGGGAACATTGCTAAGCTTTCCGTAAGGTAAACGCCTATATTTTCTTCTACTTTTAAAAGATCCCAGATTGTTTTCTTTTCTAAGTGGTCCGGGCATGCCGGATAACCTGGTGCAGGGCGAATTCCTTTATATTGTTCGGCAATTAACTCTTCATTGCTTAAACTTTCCTGATTAGCATAGCCCCAATATTCTGTTCTTACCTTTTTGTGTAAAAATTCAGCATAAGCTTCGGCGAAACGGTCTGCCAGGGCTTTTACCATGATGGAGTTATAATCATCATGTGCTTTTTCATATTCGGCGGATAATTCATCCGTTCCGAAACCGGTAGTTACACAAAATGCACCTACATAATCGGTTTTGCCGGAGCTTTGTGGTGCTATGAAATCGCTTAATGCCAGATAGTCTTTTCCTTTTGATCTTTGAGCCTGCTGTCTTAAGGTTAAAAATTTGGCTTGTTCATTATTATTTTCATCAAAAATTAGGATATCATCCGTTTCATTGGCATTGGCTTTAAAAATTCCGAAGATGGCTTTTGCCGTTAAGAGTTTTTCATCTAAAATTCTCTTTAAAATAACCTGAGCATCTTTGAAAAGTTCTTTTGCCTGTACTCCTACTACCTCATCTTCTAAAATATTTGGATATTTCCCGTGGAGATCCCAACTTCTGAAAAACGGTGACCAGTCGATGAAAGGAAGAAGTTCATTCAGATCCTGATTTTCAACTATTGTTATTCCCAAATTATTTGGTGTGAAAATATCTTCGTTTTCCCAATCAATTTTAAAATGGTTTTCTCTTGCTTCCTGAATGGAAACATAGTCTTTATCCACCTGTCTGTTCAGGAATTTCTCCCTGAAGTCCGAATAATCACTCTTCAAGTCGGAAACATATTCTTTATTTCTGTCTCCCAACAATGAGCTTACCACGTTTACAGCTCTGGAAGCATCATTCACGTGAACGACTGCATTTTTATATTTTAAATCAATTTTCACGGCGGTATGTGCTTTTGAAGTTGTTGCACCACCGATTAATAAAGGAAAATTTAAATTTTGTCTTTCTAATTCTGATGCGATGTACACCATTTCATCTAGACTTGGTGTAATCAATCCGCTTAATCCGATCACGTCTACTTTTTCTGCAATGGCTGTCTGAATAATCTTTTCCGCAGGTACCATTACTCCAAGGTCAACAATTTCATAGTTGTTGCAACCCAAAACAACGCTCACAATATTTTTACCGATATCATGAACGTCTCCTTTTACAGTAGCCATTAAGATTTTTCCATTGGCAGGTCTTGTTCCGTCTTTTTCAGCTTCAATGTAAGGCTGTAAATAAGCCACTGCTTTTTTCATTACTCTTGCAGACTTCACTACCTGTGGTAAAAACATTTTTCCACTTCCAAATAAATCTCCTACCACTCCCATTCCAGTCATCAGATTAATTTCTATGACATGAAGTGGTCTTTCTGCCAATTGTCTGGCTTCTTCTACATCTTCTTCGATAAAGCGGTCAATACCTTTTACCAGAGCATAGGTAATTCTTTCCTGTAATGGATTGTTTCTCCATTCGAGGTCTTCAGCCTTTTCTTTTTTGACTGATTTATGTTTTTCAGAATAATCGAGAAGCCTTTCCGTAGCATCTTCCCTTTTATCAAGAATTACATCTTCTACAAGCTCTAAAAGCTCTTTATTAATTTCATCATAAACCTCCAGCATCGCAGGGTTTACAATACCGATATTCATCCCTGCCTGAATGGCATGATAAAGAAATACCGAGTGCATGGCTTCTCTTACCGTATCGTTTCCACGAAATGAGAAAGAAACATTACTTACTCCCCCACTCACAGAGACATAAGGAAGATTCTGTCTTACCCATCGGGTTGCTTCGATAAATTCGATGGCATTTCTTCTATGCTCATCCATACCTGTTGCAACCGGGAAGATATTTAAGTCAAAAATGATATCTTCTGCCGGAAAACCGATTTCGTTGACCAAAATATCATAGGAACGTTTTGAAATTTCTATTCTTCGTTCAAGATTGTCAGCTTGCCCCACCTCATCAAATGCCATTACAATAACTGCAGCTCCATATCTTTTGATTGCTTTTGCATGCTTGATAAATTCTTCTTCTCCTTCTTTTAAACTGATGGAGTTTACCACGCATTTCCCCTGGGCCACCTGAAGACCAGCCTCCAAAATTTCCCATTTGGAAGAGTCTACCATGATAGGAATCCTTGCGATATCCGGTTCTGAGGCAATTAAGTTCAGGAATTTAATCATGGATGCTTTTCCATCAATCAATCCATCATCAAAATTGACATCAAGAATCTGTGCCCCTCCTTCTACCTGATGGCGGGCAATGTCTAATGCTTCAGAGAATTTCTCCTCTTTAATTAGTCTTAAAAACTTTTTGGAACCGGCAACGTTAGTTCTTTCACCAACATTGATGAAATTACTCTCCGGCGTTATGATAAGAGGCTCAAGGCCTGATAATCTTAAATACTTCATCTATTTTATTCTTCTAAAATATAATAGGCATTGTTTGCGTTCTGCCTCAATAAATCCCTGTGCTTACCTAAAGCGGTTAACAACGGAAATCGTTTGTATGCCAAGTGGTGTTCTTTAGCAAATTCTTCTATTTCTTCTGTGATCTCATTGTAATACATATAACTGTAATTGGGAAAAAGATGATGAGCCACATGAAAATTAAAGTTCCCTAATACATTTCTTACCAACCAGTTATTTTCTTTTAAATCATTCGTTACTTCCAATTGATGACGCAGCCAGCTAAATGGAAGCCCATTATCTTTATCCAATTTTGGAAAAGCATTGTCAGGAAGCGGATGCAGAGGCAATAAAACAAACAGTGCAAAAATGCTTGCTGCAATCACCTGTAAAAACCAAGCTCCTAAAACCAAACCAATTGATACTTTAAAGAACAATACAGGAACCACAATCTGATAAAAAAAGTAAAACAGTTTATAACTCACCATTTTTACTTTCTCCATAACAGGTATTCTTCCCTGGGTTTTTAAAATCACTCTTTCCTTGTCAAAGAAGTCTCTAAAGTCTCTTATGAACATCCAGTTGAATAAATACAACGGATATACTAAAAAGAAAAACCTATGCTGATACTTCTGAACTCCTTTTGCCTTTATCCATGGTACTATTAAAAGTAAACCACTCTGCTCAATATCTGTATCCCATCCATCTACATTAGGATAAGCATGGTGGCTTGCGATATGTCTTTTTTTCCAGATATAGGAATTGGCTCCTATAAAATCAAAAATGTGCAATACCAACCCATTCAGCCTTTTGCTTTTATAGATATTGTTATGGGCTGCTTCATGAATTAAGTTTAAATAAATCAAAACCAATGAAATTCCCATTAACACAAAACTCAATATATAAACCCATTGCTTCTCTGCATTAAGAATCGCTACGAAATATAAACCGACATAGATAAGGGGTAAAATCACTGCTTTTATCTGAATATAGATATCCCTGTTTTCAGGAATTGCTTCTACTCGCTGGTTCACCTTCTTTCTCAGTTCATTAAAGAGTTTTATATCATCTGAATCTTTTAAATAAATCGGCTTTTCCATTATAATAGACTTTATGATTTATTTAAAGTTAATATTTATAATTTAGCCCACATTATTGATTTTAATTAAAAAAATCTATCAAATCACACAAATTCTTTCAATTTTCTTGGCGGATAATTTTTCACCAGATCAGCAATCGCTTTGATATGTTCCGGCGTGGTACCACAACAGCCTCCGATAATATTGATTAATCCTTTTTCCACATATTCCTTGATCTGTCTGGCCATGTCTTCCGGAGTTTCATCATATTTTCCGAAAGCATTGGGTAAACCGGCATTTGGATACGCTGAAATATAAAATTCTGAATTATGGGCCAATGTTTCCAGATAAGGTGTCAGCTGATCTGCTCCCAGTGCACAGTTGAATCCAACGCTTAACAAATTCAAGTGGGAAACCGAGATCAGGAAAGCATCTGCTGTCTGACCGCTCAACGTTCTCCCTGAAGCATCGGTAATGGTTCCTGAAACCATGATCGGAATTTTTATTCCTCTTTCTTCCTGTAATTCATCTATTGCAAACAAAGCTGCTTTAGCATTCAATGTATCGAAGATGGTTTCTACTAACAGAATATCTGAACCTCCATCTAATAATGCTTCACATTGTTGTCTGTAGGCAACTCTCAGTTCTTCGAATGTTATGGCTCTATATCCAGGATCATTTACATCCGGGCTTAAGCTTGCCGTTCTGTTTGTAGGCCCGATAGATCCTGCTACGAATCTCGGCTTATCAGGATTTTTGGCTGTATATTCATCACAGGCTTTTCTGGCAATCTTTGCAGACTCGTAGTTCAGTTCATATACCAGATCTTCCATGTGATAATCGGCCATGGCAATTGTAGTTCCGGAGAATGTATTGGTTTCAATGATATCTGCATCTGCTTCCAGATATTTTTTGTGAACTTCTTCAATGGCGTGAGGCTGTGTAAGGGAAAGTAAGTCATTATTTCCCTTTACCGGATGTTCCCAGTCTTTGAAACGCTCACCACGGTAATCTTCTTCCTCAAACTTATATCTCTGAAGCATTGTTCCCATTGCCCCATCGAGAATTAAAATTCTTTCGGATAAAGCTTTATATAATTGTTCTGAATTTTTCATTTTCTGTCTTTTTGTAATAATTTATAAATCCGCTCGTCAATTTTTTAGACAAGTGAATTTTTTTACTGATCATTTCAAAATTCACCTTAGATACATATTTCTGATCTAAAGCGATACAAAATTTAGTTTCCAATTCACAGAGAGACTCTTGAGCAGTATGCAGAAATTGTAATGCATCGTCCTTAGAAGTTCTTCTTTCGTATCCTTCAGCTATATTTAATGGAACTGAAGTCGCAATTCTTCTTACCTGATTGGCTAAACCTGATAATTCTTTCTTAGGAAAGCTTGTGGTCAAAATATAAGCCAGGCTCACCAGCTTTTTCCCTTCCATCCAAGCTTCTAGTTCTGTACAGTCTCTACTCATCATCTATGTATCAATTGTCAACTATAATCTTTCAACTAGTCTAAAGCCTGTTTTAAATCTGCAATGATATCCTCTACATTTTCTAATCCTACAGAGCAACGAACCAATCCTGCTGTAATTCCTACCTCGTTTCTTTCTTCATCTGACAATTTGGAGTGCGTGGTGGATGCGGGATGTGTAACGATCGTTCTTGTATCACCAAGGTTAGCAGAAAGGGAACACATTTTTATCTTATCCAGGAAATTTCTTCCGCCTTCTATTCCGCCTTTAATTTCAAAGGCAACAATATTTCCTCCAAGCTTCATTTGTTTCTTGGCTACTTCATAGCTTGGGTGAGATTTCAGGAATGGATATTTCACCAATTCTACGTTAGGATGGCTTTCTAAAAACTCAGCAACTTTCAAGGCATTTTCACAGTGTTTTTCTACACGGATAGCCAATGTTTCTAAGCTTTTTGATAATACCCATGCATTAAAAGGAGACAACGCAGGTCCTGTATTTCTTGCGAAAAGATAGATCTCTCTGATCAGGTCCTCTTTACCTACTGCTATTCCTCCCAACACTCTTCCCTGTCCGTCAATCAACTTCGTTGCAGAATGCACAACAACATCTGCACCATATTTAATTGGCTGCTGAAGATAAGGTGTTGCAAAACAGTTATCTACAATAAATATCAGGTTATGTTTTTTTGCAATCTGCCCGAAAAACTCTAAATCAAGAATTTCTATAGCCGGATTGGTAGGCGTTTCAAGATATAAGATCTTTGTATTAGGCTTAATATATTTTTCAACATTCTCTGCATCTCCAGCTTTGAAATAGGTAGTTTCAATATTCCATTTCGGGAAATACTTGGTAAACAAAGTATGTGTAGATCCAAAAACTGACTGGCAGCTTACGATATGATCTCCTGCATTCAATAAAGCTGCAAACGTTGAATAGATGGCTGCCATACCTGTAGCAAATGCATATCCTGCTTCTGCACCCTCCATTTTTGCAATTTTATCTGTAAACTCAGTTACATTAGGATTGGAAAAGCGGCTGTATAAGTTCTTAGGTTTTTCTTCAGCAAAGCTGGCTCTCATATCCTCGGCATCCTGAAAAATAAAACTGGATGTAAGATATAATGGTGTAGAGTGCTCATCAAACTGAGATCTTTCAGTCTGGGTTCTTATTGCTGATGTTTCAAAATTTTCCATATAGTTTTAATTAATGTAACAATGTAGCAGTCTAATAATGTAACAATCAGATTCTTCTGAACTGCGTTCGCAGATTTATCATCTGTGCTCAGAATGACAATAACCATTATTGGTAAACTGATACATTGTTATATTGGTACATTATTATTTCGTTTCACTTACTCTTAAAATATCTCCGAATACTCCTCTTGCAGTTACCTGTGCTCCGGCTCCGGCTCCCATAATTACAATTGGGTTTTCCCCATAGCTTTCTGTATAAATCTCAAAGATGGAATCTGAACCTTTCAACTGTCCTAAAGCTGAAGTGGCAGGTACAGAAATCAGTTTTACATCCAGCTCACCTTTGTCTTTCTGTAAGTCACCGTGTAAATCACCAACATATCTCAATACATGATCAGGCTCCTGATTTTCTTTAATTTTTTGATATTCTTCATCCAGTTCTTCAAGCCTGGAAAGGAATTCTGGTTTTGAAACTGAAAGTAAGCTTTCCGGAACCAGATTTTGAATATTGATATCGTCGAATTCGTTGATTAGATCCAGCTCTCTTGCTAAAATCAATAGTTTTCTAGCCACATCATTTCCTGACAAGTCTTCTCTTGGATCCGGTTCTGTATACCCTTTTTCCAGAGCTTCATTGATGATCGTTGAGAATTTATCATTTCTCAAAGAAAAATTATTGAAAACATAACTCAATGTTCCGGAGAATACACCTTTAATTCTTGTGATATTTTCTCCTGAAAGGTGTAATAATTTGATGGTATCAATTAACGGAAGCCCCGCTCCTACATTGGTTTCATACAGATAACGTCTGTTATTTTTGCTTAACGTATATCTTAGTTTTCTATATTCCTCGATAGGAAGTGTGTTGAAGATTTTGTTGGAAGAGACTAAATCAAACCCGTTTTCTGCCAAAGCATGATAGTTCTTAACAAAGTCCTTACTTGCTGTGTTATCCACAACAATCAGGTTTTCCAATTGATTTTCATTAGAGAAATTAATCAACTCCTGAACGCTTGATGGGTGTTCTGCAGTTAAAACCTCTTCTGCCCAGTTAGCATCAAAACCCTTCTTGTTGAAGGCAATTTTCTTAGAGTTAGCTACTGCAACAACCTTTAAATCTATTTTTTTACGTCTTTTAATTTCTTCTGAAGATTCCAGAACCTGTTCTATCAAAGTTTTTCCCACGTTACCATGACCAATGATTGCAAGATGAACGGGCTTTGGTTTTTTGAAGATTTCAGATTCTATGATGTTTTTTGTTTTTTCGTCCTGTGAAGAAGTCACCACAATATTCACTCTGTTTTCTCCTGCTACTTGGTTTAAAAGCAATGGGAAAACGTTGTTTCTGGCCAGTTCAGCAAAAACTTTATTGAAGTCTTCTGCTACAAACCCAATGACAGAAACATTATTAATACTATAGATTTGTGATACTTTTCCTGATTTTCTTTCTGCTTCAAATTCATCTATAAGACAAGCGACTGCTTTTTCTGCGTCATTTTCCTGAACCAAAATAGAAATTCCGTTTTCTATGGCTTGCTGAGAGATTACTCCTACACTGATACGCGCTAAAGTAAGCGCTTTAAAAATTCGTCCGTCAATACCGATTTCTCCCAGGAAATCTTCTCCTTCAAATTTGACGATTGATCTGTTCTTTAAAAATTTTATTTCGTTAGCATTTTTCATTACTCTATAAAATGTTTTTTATGATATTATTTAATTGTTGATATTCCATTAGGAAGGCATCGTGCCCCTGCATAGATTGGATCTCGTGATAAGAAATATTCTCTTTTTTCTTTTTTAAGTTCTCAAAACACATTCGGATTTCAGAAGCAGGAAAGAATAAGTCTGTATCTACGGAGATCATGTGCATTCGTGCTTCTATTTTCTCCAGCGCGGCTTCATCAGCATTAATATTCATCAGCAGATGGTTCATTAGCCTGTATGCTTGTAAACTAAACCTTTCGTTTAATGCATTGCCATGATAAACCAACCAGTCTTCTGATTCTAAGCGTTGCTTTTCCTGATTGTACTTATTTTGAAATCTATCGTTAAGAGATTCTGGAGTTCTATAACACAACATGGCATGAATTCTTGCTTTTTGTAATGGTTCTTCTTTATCATTCAATAAAAATTTCTGAACCAGACATTGCGCATGAAGCCAATCGTGAGTTCTGTAATCGCATGCTATAGGAATAAAGATTTCCGCAAGCTTAGGCTGCTTTGCAAGCATTTCCCATGCAATTCCTCCACCAAGAGAGCCACCAATAATGGCATATAGTTTTTTGATATGTAAAGCTTCCAGCCCTTTCAGAAATATATTGGCTATATCTGATGGGGTGAAGTTTTCATAATCTTCAATTAAAAAATGATCATATCCGTTTCCGGGGATGTTGAAACACAGAACAGTATATTTATTTGTATCAACGATCTGATTTTCTCCTACCAGCTGCTTCCACCATCCTTTCTCTCCGGATACGTTTGAATTTCCGGTTAAGGCATGATTAATTAGAATAACAGGTGCTGTAAACAGGTCTTTCCCGAAAAGCTCATAGCTTAACGAGATATTGTATTCCTTTTGGGAATAGGTTTGATACGAAAGATTAATATAGTTTAGTTCTGTTTTCAATTCTATTATATTATTATTTTAATACAATTGAAAATGCCACAAGAAATGGCTGAAAAGAACTTCAGTAAGTTATCTGTCCAAAATAATTTTGGTAGAACGTAGCACCTTCTTTGCTTGCGCAAAGGGTTGCTAAGGTTTCATAGGGTCTAATCCCTCAACCTTTCTTGATAACATTTTCAATATTTGAATGAACGAATGATGCAAAGGTAGTTCTTTTCTTTTAAAATCAAAAAAAAATTAATTTAATATTTAAAAAAGCCCTTAAACACAAGTCTTTCAAGACCATATTAATAATTATTCAGATGGAGGGAATTGGAATTATTTTGCAAAAAAACTAACTTCGTATGGAAAATGATGATATATGATCGCCGAAAAAGAAAGATTACAAGATACCAAATGGAAAAACTGGGGACCTTATGTAAGCAACCGGCAATGGGGAAATGTACGTGAAGACTACAGCACCAATGGAAATGCATGGAACTATACCAATCATGATAATGCTGAAAGTTATACATACCGTTGGGGAGAAGAAGGTATTGCCGGAATTTCCGATGTAAAGCAATTATTCTGCTTTGCTTTTTCATTCTGGAATAAAAGAGATAAAATTGTAAAGGAGCGTTTCTTTGGATTGAGTAATCCACAGGGAAATCACGGCGAAGATATCAAGGAAATCTTCTATTATTTGGATAATACGCCTACTCATAGCTATATGAAGATGGTTTACAAATATCCTATTAATGAATTTCCGTACGATGATCTAGTTGCCGAAAATGGACGACGCAGTAAACAGGAACCGGAATATGAGATCTTCGATACGGGAATCTTTGACCATGATGAGTATTTTGACATCTTCATTGAATACTGCAAGGCTGATCACAATGATATTCTGGCCAGAGTTACTATTTGCAACCGAAGCCAAAACGACGCTCCCATTGTAGTGGCGCCTACTGCCTGGTTCAGAAATAACTGGAAATGGGGCTATAACACTTATAAAGCACAGATGAATGCTTCCCATGATGGAAGTATTGATATTGGACACGATAGCATTTCCATTAAAAAGTTGTATTCAAGAAATTCAAATGCTCAAAGTATATTTTGTGATAATGAAACCAATACTCCAAAGTTATATGGAACGCCCCAAGCAGAAAACTCCTACTTTAAAGATGGGATCAATGATTTTATTATTCATCAAAGTAATACAGTAAATCCTGAAAAAAGAGGCACCAAGGCGTCTTTTCTGATTGATGAATTTATCGGAGGCGGGCAATCCAAGGTTTTTGAATTCAGATTATGTCCTAATGAAAGTGATGAACCTTTTGAAAATTTTGATGAAATATTCAGAACCAGAATAGCTGAAACTGAAGAGTTTTATAGCGAAGTTCAAAACGATACAACCAATGAAGATGAAAAGAATGTTCAAAGGCAGGCTTTTGCCGGACTTCTTTGGAATAAGCAGTTTTATCACTACAATATCGGGAAGTGGCTGAAAGGTGATCCTAATTTTGAGGCTCCCAGAAACTTTAATGAATATGTAAGAAATACGGAATGGAATCATCTTCACAATAAAGATATTATTTCCATGCCTGATAAGTGGGAATATCCTTGGTACGCAACCTGGGATCTGGCATTCCATTGTGTTCCTTTATCCATCATTGATGCAGAATTTGCCAAAGGACAGCTTTTACTTCTTACCAAGGAATGGTATATGCATCCTAACGGACAACTTCCTGCCTATGAATGGAATATGAGTGATGTGAATCCTCCTGTACATGCATGGTCCTGCTTCAGGGTTTTTAAGATTGATGAGAAAAATAACGGCAAACCCGATTTGTTGTTTTTGGAGAAAGTATTCCAAAAACTTCTTCTGAACTTTACATGGTGGGTGAACAGAAAGGATAAAAACGGAAATAATATTTTCGGTGGTGGTTTCCTTGGGCTGGATAATATTGGTGCCTTTGATAGAAACATGGTTTTACAGGATGGTCAGCATCTTGAGCAGGCAGATGGAACAAGCTGGATGGCCATGTATGCATTAAACATGATGCGTATTGCCATGGAACTTGCTCAATATTATCAGGTGTATGAAGATATGGCCATCAAATTCTTTGAGCACTATCTTTATATCGCTGAGGCAATGGAAAATCTGGGTGAAGGAACAAAAGGGCTATGGAATGAGGAAGATGGTTTCTTCTATGATGTTCTCCAGCTTGGAAACGGAAATAGTGTTTCTTTAAGATTGAGAAGTATTGTTGGATTAATTCCATTGTTTGCAGTAGAAATTGTTGATCACAGACTGCTTGAAAAGATGCCCAACTTCAAAACCAGAATGGAATGGATCTTGAAAAATAAGCCGGAACTCACCAAACTTGTCTCCCACTGGGATGAGGAAGGGCAAGGGAGAAAACACCTGATGAGTATTCTTCGTAAAAATAGACTGACAAAGGTTTTAACCAGAATGCTTGATGAAAAGGAATTTTTAAGTTCTTATGGAATCCGTGCCATGTCTAAGGTATATGAAGAAAACCCGTTTGTATTTTCTGTACATGGGAATGAAAATATGGTTTACTATACTCCTGCAGAAAGCGACAGCCGAATGTTTGGAGGAAACAGCAACTGGCGTGGACCCATCTGGTTCCCTATTAATTTTCTGATTGTAGAAAGTTTACAGCGTTTCCATTATTATTATGGAAACAGTCTGAAAGTAGAACTTCCAACCGGAAGTGGTGAAAAGAAAAACCTTGATGAAGTAGCTCAAAACATAAGCAAAAGACTTTGTTCTATTTTCTTAAAGGATGAACATGGGCAACGTGCTTTTAATGGAGGAAACCCAAAGTTCAATTACGATGAGCATTTTAAGGATTATATTACATTCTTTGAATATTTCCATGGGGATAACGGACGTGGCGTAGGTGCTTCCCACCAGACAGGATGGACTGCCACCGTAGCAAAGTTGATAAAACCCAGACTTACCTTTTAATAAACAATGAATAATAGGTAATGAGTAATAAAAAAGCCGGATAAATTATCCGGCTTTTTCTATTTTTATATCAGAGATTAAATTTTTTCTCCGTTAACGAAGACTTCATATCCTATTTCTACATTAGGCTCTAAAGTTTTTGATACAGAACAATATTTTTCAAAAGACAGTTCTGCTGCCTTTTGAGCTTTTTTAGGATCAATCTCTCCCTCTAAAAGAAATTTTACATTGATTGACTTAAAAGGCTTGGCGTCATCTACCTGTACTCTCTCTCCTTCTACTTCTGCCTGAAAACTTTTAATTTCCTGACGCTGCTTCTTCAGAATAGAAACCACATCTATTCCGCTGCATCCTGCTACTGCCATCAGTACACTCTCCATTGGAGAAACTCCTTTAGCTCCCGGCTGGGAAGTATTATCCAAAAGGATAGAATTTCCTTGAGCGTTTGTACATTCAAATAAAAAGTCGTCGTTTATTCTGTTCAGTGTAATTTTCATTGTACGGATTTATATTTCAGGATTTTTTATATTTTCATTCAAATATAAAAAACTTTGGGGATTAAACCTTGGGGCTAAGACATGATATCAACCATAGCCTGAAAAAGATTATCCGGATTTTCTGCAATTCGGTTACACAGGTACAAATACCATTCATCACCATACACTATATACTGCCGGCATGGGTAACCTTCTTTATACATTTCATTCAACAGATCTTCCTGTATTCCCAGTAACATTTCAAATTCATACTTAGATTTTGGAATATCATATTGTTCAATGAGCTCTTTAACTCTATTTTGAACTATATTATGATGGGTAGCAATAGAACACCTTCTGTTTTTAAGGAAAAGTGTTTCAATATATTTAATGTATAGGTCGTCTAAATGTTTTCCTCTCTCTACAGCATGTCCTGAAGGAACAGCAAAAGCCCCTTTTACAATTCTTATTTTCCCTTGTGTTTCATTCAATATTCGTTCAAGGTCTTTTGGAGTACGGTTTAAATAAGCCTGAAGGGTAATTCCTACATTGGGAAAATCAGGCGATATTTTACAAAAGGTATTAATAATATTATCAGTTCTATCAATTCCCTCTGCGCTAATCACTATTTCAATATCTTTTTTATAAGCTGATTCTGCTAATAACACTAAATTATTATAAGCGAGATCCTTATCAATTGCAAGACCTATATGAGATAAATCCAAAGAAATGATAGAATTAATATTCTCTTCTTTCACTTTATTAATCAAATTAGTGAAATGTTGAGTTACCAATTCTGATTCTTCCACAGAACGGGTACTTTCCCCCATAAACTCTAGTGAAGTTGGAAGTCCTTTAGCATTAATTCTTTTAGCAGTAACAATAGCTTCTTCCATTTTTTCTCCTCCTATATATCTTTTAGCTGCTTTCAGTAAGAGTTTAAAGAGCTCAGGATTGTTAAGAATATATTCTTTTGCCCCTTCATTTAATGCAGCTATTTTCAAAAGTGCACCTGCCTTTTCTTTTAGTTCCATTTTATTTTTTGATTTGTAATTTAAAATATTTTATAAAATTCCTCTCGCTTTTATCTCCAAATACTTATTGATAACATCGATATTCAAATTTTCCGGAAGGGTATATACGGTATAGATTCCATACTTACGAAGCTCCTGAATGATGAGTTTCTTTTCAAATTCAAATTTTTCGGCTACAATTTCATCATAGATTTCCTGCATATTTTCAGGATTCTTGTTAATCATGGTCTGTAATTCTGAGTTCTTGAAAAACACCACTACCAACAGGTGATTCTTTGCAATTCCACGAAGATATTTCAACTGTCGGTTCAATCCGTCCAACGTTTCAAAGTTGGTAAACAGCAGAATCAGACTTCTCTGGTTGAGAGAGTATTTCACATCCTGATACAAACGGTTGAAATCACTTTCAAAGAAATCTGTTTTAATATTATAAAGTGCCTCTGATATTTTTTTCAATTGCCCTGATTTATTCTCCGCTGCAATTTTATTTTCAGCTTTTTTTGAGAATGTCATCATCCCTGCTCTATCTCCTTTTCTTAAAATAATATGAGACAGCGCCATGGTAGCATTGATGGAATAATCCAATAAACTTAATCCGTTAAAAGGCATCTTCATGGTTCGTCCCTTATCAATCAGCATAAAAATACGCTGTGATTTTTCATCCTGAAACTGATTGACCATTAACCGATTAGCCTTGGATGTAGCCTTCCAGTTAATTGTTCTGATGTCGTCTCCGGGAACATATTCCTTAATCTGTTCAAATTCCATCGTATGTCCCAGCTTTCTCACTTTCTTGATTCCGCCTAACAAAAATTCGCTCTGTAAAGCCATCAACTCATATTTTCTGAGATGAACAAAGGATGGATAAGACGCAAGCATTGCATCTTTCTGAAAGTTAAATCTTTTTGAGACAAATCCCAGCGGTGATGAAGCATAAATATTCAGACTTCCGAAATGATATTGTCCTCTTTCCTTAGGTTCCAGCGTATATTGAAAGAAAGTATTTGCTCCTGGGTTAATCTGTTTTTCAATCAGGAAATCTCTTTTCTGAAATTGAAACGGAATTTCATCGATAATTTTAGTGGTGATCTTAAAGCTGTAATTATTTTTAATATCAATCTTTACAAAATTTTCATCACCATTGGACAATTTTTCCGGTAAAATCCTCTGTGCCTGTAAAGCTTTTTTTTGATTAAAAATCAGCAAATAATCTACCATGACGGCAAGAAAACAGAGTAGCAGTACAATATGGGCAACCCATATCAACCCCGGAAAGAAAAATGCAAGAACATACAGTACCCCCACTCCGATAAGTGTAAAGAAGAAACGTGTATTAATGTATAAGTTTTTCATTGTTTAGGTGGTGGGTAGGAGGTTATAGGTTTTAGGTGGCCCCTTATTAACTTTATCTCTTTCATTATTATTGTAAGGAGTTAATTAAACCATTCAACATTTTAGTAATTTCAATAATTCCCTGATTTAATTTTAAATAACTTTCTTCATTTAATAAATTAAGGTTTTTGCAAATGGTCAACTGTGTTTCAATTTCAGCACAACTTCTTCTTGAATTTCCTTCAGCAATATTAGATGGTATGGAAACAGCTGCTCTTCTTATTTGCGAAATCAATCCATAAATTTCACTCTTAGGAAAAAGCTCTGTCGCTCTATAAATGTCAGTAACAAAATCAATAGATTTCTGCCAAACTAAAAGCTCTTTAAAATTTGCCATATGTAATAATTTAAGCATTCACTCTCTATCACCTGCTACCCACCACCTATTATCTACTACCTATCTAGGAATTTCTATTCCTTCTAAAATTTGACGGATAATTTCATCAGCAGTTAGACCTTCCATTTCTCTTTCCGGAGAAACGATTACTCTATGCCTTAACACAGCATAACTTGCTTCCTTGATATCTTCGGGAGTTACAAAATCTCTTCCTCTTAATGCTGCAAAAGCTTTGGAAGCCGTAAGCAGTGCCAAGGATGCTCTTGGTGAAGCCCCCAGATATAAGAATTGATTTTCTCTGGTGTTAATGATAATTTTAGCAATATATTCCATCAACTGAGCCTCTACAATGATTTCTTTTACCAAATGCTGATACCCTTTCAGTTGCTCTGCAGTAATTACTTTGTTTACACCCTCTGTTTTATCTTCTTTTTTGCTTTCGTGCTGGTTCTTAATAATGGTAATTTCCTGTTCAAGATTAGGATACCCTACATTAATTTTGAATAGAAAACGGTCAAGCTGAGCTTCAGGAAGCCTGTATGTTCCCTCATGCTCTATAGGGTTCTGTGTAGCTACAACCAGGAAAGGTTCCTCCATAATGTAACGGGTACCATCCATCGTAATCTGCCTTTCTTCCATTACTTCAAACAATGCAGCCTGTGTTTTCGCCGGTGATCTGTTGATCTCATCAATTAATATAAAATTGGAGAAAATAGGTCCTTTTTTAAATTCAAATTCTGAGTTTTTCACATTGAATATTGAAGTCCCTAAAATATCGGAAGGCATCAGATCCGGTGTAAACTGAATTCTGCTGAAACCTACGTCAATGGTCTTTGCCAATAGCTTAGCTGTAATTGTTTTGGCTACTCCTGGAACTCCTTCAATCAGTACATGGCCATTAGAAAGCAATGCTGCCAACAGATGTTCTATCATGCTTTCCTGTCCTACAATCACCTTGCCTATTTCGGCTTTTACTTTATCCAGACTTGCACGAAGCTCAATCATATCAATACGGGACTGAAACTGATCTTCGTTTTTATTAAGGTTTATAGAAGTTTGATTTTCTATATTTTCGTTATCAAAGTTTTCCATAATTTTTATCTTTGGTTTTTCGATAGAACTCATTCTATCTTTTATTAAATCATCCTGTTAGGATGCTCTTATTTTAATATTTCATCAAGGAGCTTATTCATTCTTACCAGATCTTCTTTCATCACACTGGAATAGGGATCCTGCCCTTTTTTGATAAGATGAATTGCTTCATTAATCATTTCCATTGTTTTTCCGGTCTTTAACTGCAGCTTTTTGGCAAATTCATCATCTAAATTCTGGGTATCAATAAGAAAATCCATTCTTACCTTATTCAGGAAATATTGGGCTTTTTTGGCCATCATATCATGAAAATCTCCTTCCTGAAGATAAAGATTTCCAATGCTTTTTACAAAATCTAACGATGTATTTCGCAATGGTTCTATGACAGGGACAATTCTTTGTTTTCTCTTGGCATTAAAGAAGATGAAAAGGATCAATCCACCCAGAAATACCCACCAGGCGTACTTCAAAGCTGGATTTCCCAGTACAAATCTCATAAAGAAACTTGAAGATTTCGTACTGCTCTCCACAAACCAAAGGGTTTCCCTGTCCTGAAGATAAGAAAATACATCTTGTGTATACTTTACACTTCCGGGTTTCAACAGATAATAATTGGTAAGAAAAAGTGGTTCGCTATGAGCATATATATTCCCCTTTCCAAACTTCACCTTAATAAAGTTGGCTTGATCTGTATTTTTGTCTTCTACCGTTTTCCCGAGTACTTCAACGTTAGGTTTAATGAATGAAAATCCTCTACCAGACGGAAATTTATCCAATTTAATAAAATCATTCTGATATTTTGTATCGGTAAGTTTCAAGACATTCTGTTCTTCAAAGGAAATCTCCGAATCATAAAACCCGATGCTATCTGAAATTTCCTTAGGCATCCGGCTCACAATCAATAATGCATCTGAGCCTTTTGATACCTGATCCAGAATTTTCTTCCAGGATTCACCATCAATATCATTTTCAATAACAACAATATTGTGGTTGTTTTTTTTGTACTGACTGTAGTATTCATAAGGAGCCTGATCAATCTTCTTCAGATTGTTCTTAAAAAGATCCTTGGCTTCATTATTAAAAACAAACAGGCCAAAAGGAGACTTTTCATTGGTGTCAAAATTTTTACGCCAGTTGGTGGTTTCTTTTTTATTAACTTCAAGCAATGCCAAAATAACCATCACAACGATGAAGATTACAGCATATATTCTGAAAGTCTTATTCATGGTGGGTTAGATTATGGTTTAAATGCCTGATACTGATTTTTAAATTTCTGATAGCTCTCTTCTTCAATATTGAATTCTCCATACCAGACATAATCAAAAATGTAGGATAAATCGGAAAATTCATTTTTAAGATTCGGAGCTTTTAATTCTGCCACATAATCCTTATTGGTTTTCTCAGGATTCCAGTTGATTAGTTTCTTATCACTTAATTTTTTGAGAGCGAATAGAAATTGATAACGAACTGCTGAACGATAGTCTCCTGCACGTTCAAAATTTGCAATACTTTCAGGGAAATTAATTTCATGAATGTTTTCATGCAATTCCTCCACATTCAGATTCAGCTTTTTATTCTTTTTACCGAAAATAAAGCTTCCGTCTTTACCAAGAACATACTTAATAATAAAATAAAGTAGAAACCCTACCAAAAGGATGGCAAAAAGACGAACAATTGCAAGTGTAAACTCGGAAGATTTAGCAAAAACGGTCTCCCCGAAAATACCTTGCAAAATACGGTCGATCTTTCTCAATAATTTTTGCCAGAAAGATTCTCTGGGTTTTGATACTGAATAATCAAACTCATTTCCTTTATATCTTGAGGGAATATTTTCCTTAAATTCTTTTGGATACACCGTGTTTTCTGTAACCGGTTGCTTCATCAGTACAGAATCTGCACGAAGCATATTATGGTAATGACCTGTTGTGTAAAGAGAATCACCCAAATAATCATCCGCAGAGCCATCATCCTGAGCCTTAAAAAAACCAAGAGAGAAGAAAAGCAGTATAAAAATTAAAAATCTATTCATTGATTCCAATCGTGTCTATTTCTTCAAGTTCTACTTTCTGGTGAAGATCTGTTCTGCTGTCATAATACATGAATCCTGCGTTTACATACAACAGATTGGAAAGCAAGAATGAAAGCAGCATTGAAATTCCATAAAAGACAAAGAAAACAATTCCTACAGTTCCTGTAAAAGGATTCTGTTCAAAATTTCCATCCGGAGCAGAGGTAAGAACCGATCCATACACAAAGATCATAGGAACATAAGTAAAAATAGAGCTGGCAATGGATATCATGATAAACATAATAAATGCTGCAGCCCAGTATTTCCAATAGGGAGACTTTTCACTCCCATTAGGATAAGAAAACTGTGATCGTATGGAGTAACTCAGGCTTTCCCAAAAACCTCTCCCTGAATTAAAATAATCATACATCAGAAATGTAATCACGTTAAATAGGGTTGGATAAACAAGTACTATTAGGAAAAATCCAATAATAATAAATATCAGAATATAGGAAAAAGCGACAATAAATAATGCCAACGGAATTACAATAAAAGCCATCCCTAGGCATAGCTTGGCAATTCTCCCTAAATTCTTCTTAAAATCATCTAGGATTTCATCCGTTTTTATTTTTTCTGCTCCCTGTGCAATTCTTTTCAGATAGAAAACGGGATATAGGTAATTAACAATTGCCAGAATCATACAAAGCAAAAATGTTAATATTCCTACCCCAATCAGCATTCCTGCATTATTAGAGAAATATTGTTCAAAGTAATAGGAATCACCATCTAAATTTGATCCGAAAATCTGTGAAAAAAGTTCTCTATAACCAAAAATAAAGACAGTAACCATTAAGATCAACAGCAATCCATTGATCAAAAGATAGTTTTTAAAATAATTCTTTCCGTATACCTTGAAAAAGTTGAAGCTGTCACTAATGAAGGCTCCAAAATCTCTTTTTTTATAAAATTGTATCATTGGTGTGTTTATTAGTTTTTTTATTCACAATAGACGGATACACAAGATAGTAAAATATTACAATGGCCAATGAACCGAAAATAATCACAAGGTTTAAAATCAAGGGCATCTTTAAGGCATGTCTTGTTACATACCCCTCGATGATTCCCGCACAGATCGTGAATGGAATGGTGCTTAAAAATATTTTGAAAGAATCTTTAAATCCTTTTTTAAAGGAGTTAAATCTTGACAAAGTTTTTGGAAATAAAATAGAAGCTCCGAGAATCAATCCGCACATCGCTTCTACCACCATGGAAAAGATTTCAAATACCCCATGAAGCCAGATTCCTCTTGCGCTGTCTTTCAATGCACCATAATCATAGAAAAAATATTGAAAGGATCCCACCATTACACTATTGGATAGCAAAGCAAATAGAGTCCCCACACCTCCGGCCACTCCATACATATATAATTTGGCTCCTACTTTAATGTTATTGAAAATAATTCCTATTGTAGTTCCCCATGTAGTTCCACTCTGGTAAACTCCTACTGCATTATTATTTTTAATATTTTCAATGGTTTCGTTTACATAGCTTTCTCCAAGAATGATATTAACAAAGTCCTTATCATACATGGCAGAAAGCACTCCTATCGAAGTAAAAAGGATAAAAAACAAAAAAGCATACAGCAGATATCTTCTGTACTGATATACCAACAACGGAACCTCAGTTTTAAAGAAATAAACCAGTCTGTTCTCCTCTACTCTTTTCGTTTTATAGATTTTTTGAAAGATCTGGGAAGATAAGTGATTCAGATAAACAGTGGTATTACTTTTGGGATAGTAAGTCTGTGCAAAAGAAAGATCATTGATCAGGTTAATATACAGTGAAGACAGGTCATCAGGATTTTTTTTTATTTTCCCATCAATAACCTGTTCTATTCCCAACCATTTTTCTTTATTTTGTTTAATGAAATAAACTTCTCTCATAATTGTAAGGCTAAAATAATAAAAAATATGTCTCAAATTGCGATAAATACCTCACAAAATGTAAATATTAACTTTAATACTGCAAGTGTAGGAGAAAGAATGCTCGCCTTCATTATTGATCTTCTGATAAGGGTTGCCTATGTGATTATAGTGCTTTATCTGTTCTTCAATGTCTTTGATTTGGGGTATCTGCTAAATGGTCTTGATCAATGGTCCGTTATGGCTGTATACATTATTCTTACATTCCCCACCTACATTTATCCTGTTGTTTTGGAAAGCTTAATGGAAGGGCAAACGCCGGGTAAAAAACTAATGAAGATAAGGGTCGTAAAAATTGATGGCTATCAGGCGGGTTTTGGAGATTATTTGATCCGTTGGGTATTCAGGCTGGTAGATGTATCTTTTGCAGGGGTCGTAGGTCTAACTTCAATGATTGTTTCCAAAAACAATCAGCGGTTAGGAGATATCGCTTCCGGAACTGCTGTAATTTCACTTAAGAATAACATCAATATTTCCCACACCATTTTGGAAAATATTCATGAAGATTATATACCATCATTCCCACAGGTTATTGCCCTGAGTGATAATGACATGAGAATTATCAAGGATAACTATACCAAGGCTTTAAAAATAGATGACCGACAAATCATTCGTAAACTTTCTGACAAGATTAAAAGTATTCTGAAGCTGGAAATAGATCCTACAAAAATGACAGAGAAACAGTTTATTAATGTCATTATTAAAGATTACAACTATTACACTGGGAAAGATAATTAATGAATATAAAACGATCAATGGTTAATTTCACTTCTTAAATGAGTAAAAAAGACAACAAAATAAGCCATCATTTATTACTCACAATTTCGTATATTTATTAACAGTAAAGCCTTAAATTATGAATTTTGAAAACAATAGATCCGGAAACGGTGGGTTTCTTACCCTTAATAACGAAGTAAAAGAAGTTGGAAGATTGACCTATACCATTTTTCCAGAAGATCACAAGTTGATTATTTCTTTTGTACTTGTTCACCCTGAGTTTGAAGGCAGAGGAATGGGAAAATACTTAGTGGAAGAAGCCATCAGATTTGCAAGAGAAAACAACTGGAAAGTTTACCCTCACTGTTCTTACGCAAGATCCGTTATGGCGAGAATGAGCGATGTAGAAGATATTTTTTTAAAGAATTAAAACTTCATTCAGCAGAATATCTTCAATGTCATTGGGATAATCCACATCCAAATGATGATCGGAAGCTACCCACTCCATAATTTCCTGCAGATTTAAAACCTTGGAATTTGGAATTCCCATTTTGTCTAAGGCACATGCATTGCATTCCTGTTCATACTGATTATGGATAGGAATTACAAAGAGTTTCTTATCCATGAAAAGGGCTTCAGCGGGAGTCTCAAAACCTGCATTGCACAAAATACCCTCACATCCTTCAAAGTATTTTAAGTACTGTATTTCATCAATAGGAAATACTTCAACATTTTTCACTTTAACCTGTACTTTGCTATATTTTGAGAATACCTTCCACTCCACAGGAATTTTCCTTAGAACCTTAATGATATTTTCATCTGCAAAACTTGGAAGATAAACAAGATAATACCCTTTTTTATAAGGGTTGAGGCTTCTGATCTTTTTGCGGATTACAGGTTTCTTAATCTGTGGATGATAATTTTCAAAGTGAAAACCTATTTTTCTTTCGCTGGGAACATAATATTTCAAAATCATTTCACCCAGAAAATCTTTCTTTTTAGGTTTTGGAGTTTCAGAAAAACTCATTGATGCCTGATGACTTAATTCTATCATCGGAAGCTTTTTCAGCTTAGAAGCCCATCCGGTTAAAGGTTCATAATCATTAATGATCAGATCATATTTTGAAAGTTCAAGATCCTTTATCGTTTTGGCGGCCTCAATAAACTTATTATCAGTAAATGTTTTGCGATAGGATAAACCGCCTGTTTTGTTATACAGAAGAGAAATACCTCTGTGTTGGAAGTTAATGTCGAAATCAGCCTTTAATTGCGATTGATGTCCGCTAATCAGCGTGTCAACCGAAGCATGTTTTTTGAGAATTGGAATAATTTCCTGCGCTCTGGCCACATGGCCATTTCCAGTACCTTGAAATGCATACAAGATCTTCATTTAGGTAAAATTAGTTACTATTTTTAAAAGTGCAGAATTATCCATCTCCGGAATTTCCTCTGTTTCATCATCTTTCAGTAAGTGTTTATGTTCATCATAGTAAAAGATCTTCCATTCCTTATCATTGTATTCCAGCGCAGACAGATTTTCAATCCAGTCTCCGGAATTCAGATAAGTACAAGATCCTTTTTTATTAACAACCTCTCTAATCTGCGGCTGGTGAATATGTCCACAAACAACATAATCATAATGATTGTCTATTGCTAGTTCAGAAGCAGTTAATTCAAAGTCTCCAATATACTTTACCGCTTTCTTCACATTGTTTTTGATTTTTTTTGAAAAAGAGTATTTTTCCTTACCCATTTTTTCCAAAAACCAGTTCACAACATTATTGATGATGATTAAAAGATCATATCCCTTTCCACCAAGCTTGGCAATCCATTTGGAATGCTGAACTGATGCATCGAAAACATCACCATGAAAAATCCAGGTTTTCTTCTGATCAATAGTCAGACAAATTTTATTACAAACCTTAAGCTTCCCAAGTTCAAAATCGGTAAACTTACGAAACATCTCATCGTGGTTACCTGTAATATAGTAAACATCTGTATTCTTGGTAGCAAATGAAAGAATCTTTCTGATCACTTTCAAATGAGGTTTAGGGAAGTAAGACTTTTTGAACTGCCAGATATCGATAATATCGCCATTCAAAACCAAAATTTTGGGCTGAATAGAATTAAGATACCTCAGTAATTCTTTAGCCTTACATCCATAAGTTCCCAAATGAACATCCGATATGACAACTAATTCAACGTTTCTTTTCATCCGTATATTTTCAGCTTTTTTATTTTGCCGAATGAAACGCCTCAATGCTTTTTATGATATAAAAAAGTATGTCAAGGCATTTCATAGTTTTATACAAAGAAACTAATTGAAAGTTAACTGTATATGAATGCTATATTATTTTTTATATAGAGTTCATCAACTCTTCTGTGATTTCCATGTTGTGGTAAACGTTCTGAACATCATCGTCCTCTTCGAAACGCTCAAGCATTTTCATATTTGCTTTGAACTGTTCTTCGTTTACTTCTTTTGTATTGTTTGGAATTCTTTGTAATTCTGCACTCTTTGCCTCAATACCAAGTTCATCTAGCTTATGAGATAATGAACCAAAGTCTTCAAAAGCAGTTGTAATCATTACTTCTTCCTCGTCTTTTTCTACATCCTCTGCACCACCATCAATCATTTCCATTTCAAAGTCATCCCAATCCATTTTGATTTGAGCCAAATCGATTGTGAAAATACCTTTTCTGTCGAAAATAAATGCTAGTTCCCCATTCTTTCCAAGATTACCGTCAAACTTGTTAAAAACAGCTCTTACGTTGGCTACAGTTCTTGTTGTATTATTTGTAGTACATTCTACAAAAAAAGCAACACCACCCTGTCCGTAACCTTCATAGGTAACTTCTTCATAGTTTTCAGCATCAGCACCGCTGGCTTTTTTAATTGCTCTTTCAACATTATCCTTAGGCATATTAGCCCCTTTCGCGTTCTGGATACATCTTCTCAATGCAGGATTGGCTTCAGGATCTACTCCACCAGCTTTTACTGCTAATGCAATATCCTTACCTATTTTAGAGAATGTTTTGGCCATTTTATCCCATCTGGCCATTTTAGAAGCTTTTCTATATTCAAATGCTCTTCCCATTTTATTTTTTAAAATTTTCAACAAAATTACTTAAAAGTCCACAAAAAAAAAATACCTCCAATAAATGGAGGTATTCATTATTTAGAAAAATTAATTATTTTTTCTTTTTAGCAGCAGCTTTTTTCTTAGCTGGAGCTTTTTTAGTTGATTTTTTAACAGCTTTCTTAACTGGAGCATCAGCGTAATCTTTCTTAGCGATTGCATTCCACTCAGCATCGTTTTCAATAGCTTTTACAACTACTTTTCTGTCAACTTGTCTTTCAGCATCTGTAGCTTTAGCAGGAACAGTAGCTTTAGTAGCACCTACACCTACTGATTTAAGAGCGTCAGCATCTACACCTCTTGCATCTAAAGCAGCAACTACAGAAGCAGCTCTTTCTCTAGATAATTTCAAGTTGTAAGCAGCAGCACCTTTAGCATCAGTTCTACCTTCTAATAGATAGTGACCTCCATCTTTCTTAATGATTTCAGCAGCTCTATCTAATGCTCCTTTAGACTCAGCTTTGATTGAAGCTTTGTTGAAGTCAAAGAATACACTCTTGAATGTAGTTTCAACTTCTTCAGCAGTTTTAGTCTTAGGCTTAGGACATCCGTTGTATTCTGGAAGACCTGGAACAGTAGGACAAGCATCATCTTTATCTAAGATACCGTCACCGTCTGTGTCTGGCCAAGGACAACCGTTGTTTTCAGCAGGACCTGCTACTGTAGGACAAGCATCATCTTTATCGATAACACCATCACCATCAGTATCTGGCCAAGGACAACCGTTGTTTTCAACTGGACCAGCTACATCTGGACACTGATCGTCTTTATCTGGAACTCCATCTCCGTCAGTATCAGGACATCCTTGGAATTCTGGTAAACCTGGTGTATCTGGACAAAGGTCATCTTTATCTAAGATACCATCCTTATCTCTATCTCTGTTTCCGAATCTAAATAAGATAGATGCGGAAGCTTGCCAGAAGTTAGCAACTGTAGATTTATCACCTGGAGTTGATACATAGTCACCTTGAATACCAAGACCGAAGTTCTTAGTTACCCAAAAGTTAGCACCAGCACCTGTAGATACAGTAAAGTGATTAGCTTTACCATTCTCGTTACCATCTTTTCCGTTAGGAACAGATTCTCCTTTGTAGTCATTTCTTGGGAAAGCAAGACTAGTGTAATCATGTCTTAAGTAGTTGGCACCAACTCTTAAGTAAGGATCAAACCAAGACTCCTCGTTCCATAAAAGACCTGCAGCTTTCGCCTGGAAACCAATACCTGTCATTAGGAAAAATTCTTTCCCCATGTTGAATCTTTTGTTTTCAACATTACCAACAGAAGTTTGCCAGTCAATAACTAAACCTTTACCAATGTTTCTAGCAACTGTTAACTTAGATAACGGAGGTGTAATAGAGAAGTTGTTCAAATTGAACATTCTCTTCGTTAAATTATTAGCAGAGAACGTGTTACTGAATCCTGTCTGTGCTGCCTTGTGATTTTCCGCATGAGCACCAACTCCGATTAACCACGGGTTGTTGGTAGTCTGGGCAAAGACAGTAGAGGCAACAGTAAGCGCCAATGCTGAAATTCCTAATTTTAGATTTTTCATAGAATTAAATGATTAAATAATTGATAATGCAAAATAAATATAATTTTTCTTTATATACAAAGTTTTTCAAATGATTTTTAACTTTTCTTTAATATTCTGTCCAGGTTCCTTTTATTTTCTCTATCTTTTATGGCCTCCCTTTTATCGAAAAGTTTTTTCCCTCTACCAAGCGCTATCAGCACTTTTGCTTTACCTCTATCCGTGATATATAACTTTAGGGGTATAATAGTGTTCCCTGCATCCTTTAACTTTTTTTCAAGTTTCAGTAATTCTTTTTTGTGCAAGAGCAATTTCCGTTCCCTTTTTGTCTTATGATTGTAAAAAGTTCCTAATTTGTACTCATCAATCATCATATTTATAATGTATAATTCCCCATCAATAAACTGACAGAACGATTCTGTGATGGATGCTTTAGAGGAACGTAAAGATTTTATTTCCGTACCCGTTAAAACCATTCCGGCTTCGTATTCTTCAATAATCTCATATTCAAAGCGGGCCCTTTTATTTAATATACTAACTGTTTTTTCAATCTTCATCATTTTAAAATTTCGTTAATGAAATATATAAAAAATACGATACATTTAAAAACTTGACTATTATAATATTACAAAATACCCAAATTCTTTTCGTATTTTTGCGCCAAATTTACAAAACTATATGTTAACAGTATCTAACTTATCTTTACAATTCGGGAAAAGAGTTCTTTTTGACGAGGTAAATATTATGTTTACCAAAGGAAACTGCTACGGGATTATCGGAGCAAACGGTGCAGGAAAGTCTACATTCCTTAAAATATTAACAGGAAAGCAGGATCCGACAACAGGGCACGTATCTTTGGAACCAGGAAAAAGAATGTCAGTTTTGGAGCAGGATCACTTTGCTTATGATCAGTATACTGTTCTTGAAGCTGTTTTAAGAGGTAACAAAAAATTATTTGAGATAAAGGAGGAAATGGATGCGTTATACGCAAAAGAAGATTTCTCTGATGAAGACGGAATTAAAGCCGGTGAACTAGGTGTAATCTATGATGAAATGGGAGGATGGACTGCTGAATCTGATGCACAAACCATGCTTTCAAATGTAGGTGTTAAAGATGATATGCATTGGCAAATGATGAGTGAACTTGAGAACAAGGACAAAGTAAAGGTTCTTTTGGCTCAGGCTCTTTTCGGAAATCCTGATGTATTGATTCTGGATGAACCTACCAATGACCTTGACATTGATACAATCTCTTGGTTAGAGGATTTCCTTGCTGACTACGAAAACACTGTAATTGTAGTATCTCACGACCGTCACTTCCTTGATACGGTTTGTACTCACATTGGAGATTTAGATTATGCTAAGCTTAATCTTTATACAGGTAACTACTCTTTCTGGTATCAGGCTTCTCAGCTAGCTACAAGACAAAGAGCTCAGGCAAATAAGAAAGCTGAAGAAAAGAAAAAAGAACTTCAGGACTTCATCGCTAGATTTAGTTCCAACGTTGCTAAGGCAAAACAAGCTACAGCAAGAAAGAAAATGATCGACAAATTAAACATTGACGATATTAAACCATCTTCAAGAAGATACCCTGCTATTATTTTCGAAATGGAAAGAGAAGCGGGAGATCAAATCTTGGATGTAAAAGGTCTTGAAAAAACTAAAGACGGTGAACTATTATTTTCTAATATAGATTTAAATCTTAAAAAAGGAGATAAAGTAGCTGTACTTTCCAAAAACTCTTTAGCTATCACTGAGTTTTTTGAAATATTAGCAGGAAATGTTGAAGCAGATAAAGGAAATGTTGCTTGGGGAGTTACTACAAACCAATCTCACATGCCTTTAGACAATACAAAATTCTTCCAGGAAGATCAAAGTTTGGTTGATTGGTTAAGACAATTCACTAAGAATGATGAAGAGCGTCATGAAGAATTTGTAAGAGGATTCTTAGGAAGAATGCTTTTCTCAGGTGATGAAGCGTTGAAATCTTGTACAGTACTTTCCGGAGGTGAAAAAATGAGATGTATGTTCAGTAGAATGATGCTTCAGAAAGCTAACGTTCTTTTATTAGATGAACCTACCAACCACCTAGACCTTGAAAGTATTACGACTTTGAACAACTCGTTGTCTAACTTTAAAGGAAATCTTTTATTGGCATCTCATGACCACGAAATGCTTTCAACTGTCTGTAACAGAATCATTGAACTGACTCCTAGCGGAATCATCGACAGAGAGATGACTTATGACGAATACCTTGCAGATAAAAAGATAAAAGAATTAAGAGAAAAAATGTATTCTTAATCTGATCTGAATACGGAATAAAATAAAAAAACCTCAAAGCAATGCTTTGAGGTTTTTTCTTTTAAACAATAAATAAAATAATTATTTTGTAAGTTTTGCAGTTGGAAGAGCAACAGTTCCCGGATCTTTCCATAATCCGTCTTTTTCAGCTCTTTTCTTGATTGCCTGTGCTCTTTTCTCACTATCCGGGTGAGAGTTGAACATTTTCTCAAAACCTGTCTGTGTACTTCCCTGTGAAAGCAATGCTAGTTTTTTGAAAGCTGTATAAGCTCCTACTACATCATATTTATTAGCCTTCATGAAGTCGTATGAATAAGTATCTGCTTCAGACTCCTGTTTCTTACTGTGAGAAGCATCTAAAAATGCATTGGCCATCTTACCAACCTGGCTATCATTAAGAGTAGCTACTGCGTTGGAAGCCGATGAAGCCGCATCTAATGCCGCTGCTTTTAGATAAGCAGATTTCATGGCATCTTTTGTATCCTCATTTTTTACGTGGCCAATCTCGTGACCGATAACAGCTAACAGCTCATTATCTGTCATAATATCCATTAAGGATGAAAATACACGTACACTTCCGTCTGCACAAGCAAAAGCATTGATATCTTTTACTTTATAAACTTTATAGTTCAGGTTTAGGCCGTCTTGAGATTTGTGTTTTCCAAACAGTTTGTTCAGTCTTACAGTATATGGATCTTTTGGTCCTGCTACTGCATTGTTTTTATCCATCCAATCTACTGATTCTTTGGATAATTTAACGGCATCCTCGTTGGTAAAAGTTAGGGCCTTAGCTCCATTTGAAACTATTCCGGCAGCCTTACCAAGATTAATTTTTTGAGCATTGATCGAATTCACTGCCCCTAAAAGTGAAAGGCATACGATAATTTTTTTCATAGTCATTTAAATTTGGAGGACGAAGATAACCATTTTTCAACAATAATAAGGTTAAAAAAGTACACTCTATTTTTTTAATTTTAGAGGCAAAAATGAAAGCCATTTACCTTTTTACTATATTCTTCTTTTCTTTATTCGCAGGGCAGGAAAAAATAAAATTTAATATGCCTGATTATGAAGATGTAATGATGACCTCTAATACATACAACTTACCCTTTAATGTGAACTTCACCTCATCAACCTATCCAAAAAACTTAAAAAGACTTGAGCAGAAAAGCAATGGTGAATACCTTAACATTTTAGAGTATGATAAAAATGGAAATTTGATTTATAAATATTATCGACAATATGTAAGTGAAAACTGGAGCGGAAAATACTTAACCATTATTGAAAGAAATCTTTACAATGATAAAAACCAGCCAGTCAAAACCCTTATCCTACATTCTAATACCGGAGCCAGTTCAAATGAATATCATTATGACGCTGTAGGAAATATAATCCTTGTAAATAGCACAGGAATTCCAATAACCGGAGGCAATGAAAATGCCTGGAGATATATTGAAAACTTACTAAAAGCTGAAGATTTTGACAAGGATAAAAATATTCTGAAGCTGAATAATAAAAAGAATAAAAGTTCCTATGTTTTTGAATATGATTTTAATAAAAAACTAGTAAAAGCATTCCCTAAGAAACAACCTTCAAGTCATGATTTCCATGTTGTGTATCAATTTAACGACTCAAATCAATTGATGTCAAAGACTGTTTTAGATCAGGGTAAAATCTATTATGACAACTCTTATTTTATTGAGTATAAAGACAATAAAAAGATCGCAAAAGAATATGATGAGGAAAAGAATTTAAAGCAAACCACAACAGAATATCCTGAAAATAAATTCACTATCATCGAAACGGTTAATACTGAATATCAATTTGATCAGAAAAGAAAATATTTTGGAAAAACATTGATTTTTGATGACAGTTTTACCCAGAATAACAATGAAAAGACATTTGAAAAATATGATTTGGATGGGTATAATATTCCTGTAAAGATGACTTTAGAAAAGAACGGAAAAATAGATTCAACCGTTATTTTCACAAATAAGTACGAGTTTTATTAGACTTATTCCTGCTGTTTTTTTAAATCTAATTTGCTGATTTTTAAAGAGGCTTTTAGAACTTTTTTCCTTATTTTTGTGAAATGAGTCAAAAATGGATTTATAAGCCCGAACCCGATGAGGAAATTGTGGACGGACTAAGTTCGTCGCTTGGTTTTGGTACTTTTGAATCTAAAATTCTCGTTCTAAGAGGAATTGACAATTATCAAAAGGCGAGAGAATTTTTCAAACCAAACCTTAACGATATACACAGTCCGTTTTTAATGGCAGATATGCAAAAAGCTGTAGAGCGCATTGCCACTGCAATTGAAAATGGCGAAAAAATATTGATATATGGTGATTATGATGTAGATGGAACTACAGCAGTAGCCTTAATGTACCTTTACCTCAGCAAAATTGTTGAGAAAAAATATTTGGATTATTATATTCCGGACAGAAATTCTGAGGGATATGGGATTTCCACAGAAGGGATTGATTTTGCAAAGGAGAATGGTTTTTCATTAATCATTGCTCTTGACTGTGGAATCAAGGCTCTTGACATGATCAATTATGCCTCCAGTCTTGATATTGACTTTATCATTTGTGATCACCACCTTCCTGGTGACGAGATTCCCAATGCAGCAGCTGTACTTGATCCTAAGAGAAGTGACTGTAGATATCCATTTAAGGAACTTTCCGGATGTGGTGTCGGCTTTAAGCTTTGTCAGGGGTTGAATACTATCTATAAGCTTCCGGATGCTGAATTATTTGAGCTAACGGATCTTTTGGCAATATCCATTGCTGCAGATATTGTTTCGATGACTGGTGAAAACAGGGTTCTTGCTAAAATGGGACTGAAAACCCTTAGAAAGACAAGGAATCTTGGATTAAGACTATTGATTCCAGAGGATAAGCTTTCTCATTTTGAAATTTCAAACATTGTATTTGAAATTGCTCCTAAAATAAACGCTGCAGGAAGAATTTCACATGGTAAAGCCGCTGTGGAACTTATGGTTTCTGATAATCTAAAGCATGCCCACCAAATTGTTCATGACATCATGAACCTTAACGATGAAAGGCGTGAACTGGATATGAACTCCACTCTTTCTGCCTTGAATCAAATTATGGAATCTCAGCAGGAAACAAAGCACTCCACTATTGTTTATCATCCTGAATGGAATAAAGGAGTCATTGGTATTGTAGCTTCAAGGCTTATCGAAACTTATTATAAACCAACGCTGGTCTTTACAGACGGTAATAACGGTGAGATGGTAGCTTCTGCAAGATCGGTTTCAGACTTTGACGTTCATGAAGCTCTAGATATGTGCTCAGAATATTTTCTTAAGTTCGGTGGACATCATGCTGCTGCTGGACTTTCTATGGAGAAAGATAAGTTTGAGGCATTCAAGGAAAAATTTGAAAAAATTGTTTCTGAGAAGATCAAGGAACACCAAAAGGAACCATCCATCACGATTGATTCTGAAATTAAGATTGATGAAATCAACAGGGAATTTATTAATTTTCACAGAAAACTTGCCCCTTTCGGACCTCATAATATGAAACCTATTTTTACATTAACTGATCAAAAATTATCAGGATATGTGAAGACTATGGGAAAAGATAACAACCATATGAAGTTCTATATCAAGCAGGAATCTACGGGACGAAATATTGAATGTGTCGGCTTTAAACTGGGACAATTTGTAGAGGATTTTAAAAATAAAAATTTTGATATTGCTTTTACTCTGGAGGAAAATCACTGGAAAGGCAATGTAACTCATTATCTTAATATAAAGGATGTGAAATTTAGAGAATAAAAGGTTGTAGGATTTAGGTTGCAGGTATATCATAACAAATATGAAATTCCGTAAGCCTAAAAAACCTTATTCTCTGTTTATATTCTAAAGTACTGTTACCTACTACCTAAAAAAATGAAAAAAATCGGTCTATTCTTCGGATCTTTTAATCCAATACACATTGGACATCTTATTTTGGCCAATTATATTCTTGAGAATTCTGATATGGATGAGTTGTGGTTTGTAGTAAGTCCACAAAACCCGTTTAAGGATAAGAAATCTTTATTGAAAGATCATAATAGACTGGATATGGTACAGCTTGCTGTAAAAAACTATCCGAATATGCGTGCTTCCAATGTTGAGTTTTCTCTTCCACAGCCAAGCTATACGATCGATACCCTTACCTATCTTCATGAAAAACATCCTGATTATTCCTTTAGCCTGATTATGGGTGAGGATAATCTAGGAAGTCTTCACAAATGGAAAAATTCTGATACACTTATCAAGAACCATCATATTATTGTTTATCCAAGGGTATTTGATGGGGAAAAGAAAGATTCGGAATATCTTCAGCATGAGAATATATCTCTGATAAAAGCTCCTGTGATAGAACTTTCCGCTACTGAAATCCGTACCATGATTAAAGATGGTAAGAATGTAAGACCTATGCTGCCACCTGAAGTTTTTGAATATTTGGATGGAAGTAATTTTTATAAGTAATTTTGCCAATCAGAAATGAGAGGACAAAACAAAAAGCCAGAGAAAGACTCTTACTTTTAACTCTCACCTCATACCTTAAGAAATGGACTTCATCGAAAAATTTTTCTCAAAATATTCTCAGGAAAAAGTTATCAAATGGTTTAAGCAGATATGTCTTGCAGAAGCTATTTCATGTCTTTTGTTGTACTGTGTTGCGATGATTTGGATCCGCTATGATGAAAATTTATACTCTATTATCTTCATCAGCGTTATTGGTAGTTTACACGGGTTATTTTTCACCCTTTATCTTATACTCTGCCTTCCTTCAAGAAAAATTTATAATTGGGATGATGAAGATTTTGTTTTCGCTTTATTAGCTGCGTTTTTCCCATTTGCAACCATTTGGGTTGATAAAAAACTGGCTAAGTTCGACAGAGAATAATTTATTTTTTCATAAAATTTCATGTTTTGCTGTAACAAAATTATTGTTACAGTTGTCTTATTATACAGAAAGGTCAAACAATCAATAATTTAATTTAAAATTTTACACACTGATAATCAATTAGTTATAGCAATTTAAAAACATTTTTAAGTACTTTGTATTGCATGATACTAAATTTATTACATATCTTTGTAATGTAAAATAACAAACCATACAAGCTATTAACAATTAAAAAATAACAATCATGAAAACTCAAATTCTTATTGCAGCCCTATTTTTCAGTGGATTTGTTACTGCCCAGCAGAAAAAAGACAGTGTAAAAGTGAATGCTATTGATGCAGTAAATATCAAGAAGCAGGTTTTCAAAAAACAAGGTGACCGTTTGGTGTATGATGTGGCATCCTCTCCTATTGCTAAGGGAACTAATACGTTTACTCTGCTAAAGCAAACTCCAATGATCTCTAGTGTAGATGGAAAAACATTGAAGATTTTGGGTAAATCAGATGCTGTTATCTATATCAACAATAAAAAAACGAATATGGATGCTGAAGCATTGATTGAAATGCTAAAGTCTACTCCATCAGAAGATATTCAGAAAATTGAGGTAATTACTGTTCCGGGAAGTGAATTTCAGGTTGAATCTAAGGAAGGAGTTATCAATATTGTTATGAAAAAGAGCAGAAACAATGGCTACAATGGAACTATGAAAATGCAGAATGAACATGGTTATTATAATAATCCCTCGGCTGGGGCATCATTCAACTTCAGACAAGGAAAATGGTCCGGAAACTCAAATGTAAGAATAGGAAGCTGGACGGACAGAGAAAAATACAGATTATCCAACGGAGATCCTACGTTCAGAAATGAGTCTTATGGTTACAATGCTGACCCTAATAATAACTATGGAGGAGGTATTAATCTTGATTATGAGATCAACAAAAAGCAGAGTTTGGGACTATCTTACAATATGAGATACAATAAAAGCTTCAACTCTGTACTAGAGATGATGAACTGGCAAGATGGAGTTTTAACAAACAGAACGATTAATAATGAAAATGCACAAACAAGAAATCATTCTTTTAATTTAAATTATGAAATAAAGACTGACTCTTTGGGAAGTAAACTTACATCCAATGTTTCCTATTTGTGGTTCAACAGGGATAAAGTGAGTTTTAATGAAAGTTTTCCATTGTATGAGGATGAGAACAACAAGTATTCAGCTTTACATCAATCAGTACCACAGATCATTAATAACTATGCTGCCAATATTGATTATTTAAAAAAGACGGCTAAGGGTGCAACATGGCTGATGGGAGTTAGTTACAATCATACCAACACCGATAATGATACCAGACAGGATGTTTTTAATGGAACCAATTTCGTTGATAATCCAGCACAAACCAATCACTTCATTTATAAGGAACAAATTCTGGGAGCCTACATCAATTATGAAAGAAAGCTTACTGAAAAAATTTCCGGAAAAGCAGGACTTCGATATGAAATGACTAAAAGTACGGGAGATATTCTTGGAAAAACAGGATTTGAAAGAAATTACAACAACCTGTTACCTTATCTAAACCTAAACTACGCCATCAGTTCTGATCATAATTTAAGTTATACATTCTCCAGCAGAATCAGAAGACCAAGATTCTGGGAACTGAACCCATCAAGAATGTACTTCACTCCTACCAACTATACGCAGAATAACCCTTTTATATTGGCTTCAAAGTTCTACAATCAGGAGCTTAATTATATGTACAAGAATGCATTTTATGCCAATCTTAGTTTTACAATGATAGACGATGCTTCAAGCCAGCTTCCATTAAGAGGAACTTTAACCCGATCTAAAGTGGATGAAAACGGAAATCCTTTTACAGAAAAAATAAAGTTTCTGCGATATATAAGAACCAACTATGGCAACAGCAGAGAATTAGGATTAACATTAGGAATGAACAAATCCTGGTTTAAAGATATCTGGACCACCAATTACTCTGTCAACCTTGGATATACAACATTCAACGGTAGTGTAACAAAGGATCCTACCTCTATACCGGAGCCTGGGGAAACAGAAGAATTGGAAGCCTATGTTCTTGATATTAAAAACTACAATATGAGCGCTACGCTTAATAATAACATCCGCCTTTCTTCCAAAAAGGATTGGTTCTTGGGAGTTAATTATTTCATAGCCAGTAGAGCTGCCACAGAAGGTGGAATGATGGGAGTAAGACAAAGCCTGGATTTTAGCATAAAAAAAATAGTCGGAGACTGGACCGTGTTGGTAGAACTATATGATGTTTTCAATCAGAATTTCTATAAAATTGAAGGAGTACAACCACACGGAAGTTATAACAACGTAACCAATTTCAATTATCCAAGATTATTTAGCGTTGGGGTAACCTATAATTTTGGAAATCAGAAACTGAAAAAAGCAAGGGAAATGAAATCAGCTAATGATGCTGTAAAATCAAGAACCTAATCTATAAAAACTTATCTCACTTAACCACTCTTAAAAAAACAAACATGAAACGTATACTTTTGTCAATAGCTGTCATATTCGGTACCTGCGCCTTTGCTCAGGAAAAGAAATCAGACACGGCAAAAACTAAAAATATAGAAGGGGTAACCATCACCAAACAGGTATTCAAAAAGCAAAGCGACCGCTTTGTATATGATGTTGCGGCTTCTCCTGTAGCAAAGGGAAATACTACTTTTGATCTTCTGAAACAAACACCATTATTATCTTCCACTGATGATAAAACATTAAAAATTGCGGGGAAAAACAATGTATTAATTTACATCAACGGAAGAAAATCTAATATGGATGCTGAATCACTGGCACAATTCCTTAAAAATACTCCGGCAGAGAACATTCAGAAAATTGAGGTAATTACCGTTCCGGGAAGTGAGTTTCAGGTGGAATCTTCTGATGGAATCATCAACATTGTTTTAAAGAAAAAAATGAGTGATGGCCTTAACGGGAACATGAGGTTCTCCAATACTCAAAGTAAATATAACGCCAGCCAGGCAAGTTTCTCTGCCAACTATAGAAAAGATAAGCTGGGAATTAGTGCTAACCTCAGCGGCGGGGAAAATATTCAGGCGCAAACCTATACTTTAAGAAACAGTAGTGATAGCGCTTCGAATGAATCAACCGGTGATATCAATGATCCAAACAAAAATATTGGTGGTTATCTGAACATTGATTACCAGTTGAATGACAACAGCAACTTAGCTTTATCCTGGAATACCTGGGCTAACAAGAGCTATAATTCTACAGTAAGCCTTTTTAATACAATTATTAATAAAGATGGGACTAATTATACATGGTCTAAAAACAAAGAGGATTCTAGAAGCTATAATAACTCTCTTAACTTAAACTATGAATTAAAAACAGACTCATTGGGAAGTAAACTGAATGTAAATGCAGCTTATCTGAATTATAAAAGATTTCAGTTTACAGACAATATCACCTATAAATCTGATATCAACAGAAATTTAGGAGCAAAATCTATTCAGATGTTTCAGGACCTTCCGCAGATCATTAACAATTTCTCCGGAATGGTAGATTACATCCAGAAATTTAAAAATGACCTTACTATTTCTGTAGGTGGAAATTATAACAAAACCAAAACGGATAATGATACTAAAAGTGACACTTATTTTATTGATCCTGAAAAAGCCCCAAAATTAGCACCTAACCACTTTATTTATGATGAGAACATTTATGGTTTTTATGTAACTGCTGAAAAGAAGTTTTCAGATAAATTTTCAGGGAAAATTGGGGCGAGATATGAGATTACCAATAGCTTAGGTACTTCAGACAACCCACCAACAGAAACGCTTAAAAGGATTGAAAGAAACTATAATAATCTCCTTCCCTATATGAGTCTTAATTATGCTATCAACGATAAAAACAATATCTCCTATTCCTTTTCAAGCAGAATGAAAAGACCTAGTTTCTGGGAAATAAATCCGGTAGTAAATAAGCTGACTGATGACAATTATACTCAAAACAACCCTTTTGTAAAGGCTTCGTCTACTTACAATCAGGAACTGACTTATATGTATAAAAACTCTTATTTTGTAGTTTTAAACCATTCTTATATTAAAGATGCCATCACTCAGGTTCCGTTACAAGGCTATCCCGAGAAGCCTAATGGAGAGCTAGGAGAAAATCTTGCCTTAAGATACATCAGAACCAATTTTGGAGATAAGCAGGAAATGTCTGCCATGGTAGGAATCCAGAAATCATTCTTCAAACAATACTGGACTACAAATTTCAGTATCGGAGTTCAACATAACAGAAACAATGGAAGTCTGGATATGGATCCCACTACCGGGGACCGTTTTAGAAATGAGAAAGGAGAATTTGTAACCTACATCAATAAGACAAACTCTACCAGTATTTTGATCCAAACTAACAATACGATCCGTCTTGATAAAGCGAAAACATGGTTCTTTGGGGTTAACTTTTTCTACATAGACAAGCAACAGATAGAACTGGGTATGCTACGAGGTTTATCAAGCTTAGATCTTAGCATCAAGAAAAACTGGAACGACTGGACTTTTGCAGTGAATGTAAATGATGTCTTAAGAACCAATATTGTAGTCATTGATGATATCCAAGACAATGGAAACAAAAATTATATTCACCAGAATCAATACCCAAGAAGCTTAACGGTAAGTCTTACTTACAACTTCGGAAACAAAAAACTGAAAAAGGTAAGAGACATTGAGGGGGCTTCCGATTCTATCAAGAGCAGAACAAAGTAAAACAACCTTTCTTCATATTCAACTCAATTATATTCCACGGAAACCTGTTGATCTTTCAACAGGTTTTCTATCTTTATAGGTATGAAAAGAAAGTCAGCCTTTATTCTTTTAAGTCTTTGCTTATACTTTCTATTGGCCAGTTGCAAGGAAAAAAAGATCACAATAGGGAATAGCATCACCTTTGATAAAGAGGAAAACATTCATTATGGGAATGATTCTGAGCAAGTAATGGATCTTTATATCCCTCATAAAAAATCTACGGAGAAAAGAGATGTCTTTATTATCATTCATGGAGGCGGTTGGCGTAGTGGAGACAAGTCTCAACTTACTTTCTTTACCCTCTCTATGATGCAAAAGTTTCCTGATCATATTTTTGCTAACATTAATTATCGAAACGCTTCTCAAACACAATATGGCATTCCTAATCAAACTGATGATATTAAAAATGTAATTAATTTTTTAAAAAGAAAACTGAAGAATAACCCAAGGATAATCCTCATGGGAAATAGTGCCGGTGGACATCTATCCATGCTGTATGCTTATAAATTTGATTCTGGTAAAGATGTAAAGGCTGTGATTAACATCGTAGGACCGACCGATTTATCTGATCCAGGTTTTAAAACATATCAAGAATATTCCTTTGTAGAGCAACATTTAGTAGATCCCAAAATCCTTACAAAAGGTATCTCAGCCGTTCATTTTGCCAGTCCGGTTCATTGGATAAAGAATACATCTGCCCCTACTCTTTCTTATTATGGAAAAACGGACCGTGTCATTCCTATGACTCAAAAGAAGATTCTGGATTCAGTTTTAAATAAACATAATATCATCAATGAGTCCTATGAATTCAATGGTGGACATTTGGATTGGGATAAATCACCAAACAATACTTTTCTTATTGATAAGATTGAAGCTTTTCTTAAAAAGACAGACAAAAAATAACACGTTCTGATTTTTCAAAACGTGTTATTATTTATCTTTTAATTTAATTTACTCGGATTTTGCGACTGCTGTTCTTTCTGAAACACCATTGGAGTTGAATGCTTCAATCTGGAAGTAGTAAGAATCTGTTCTGTCTGCTCCTGTAAAGAAATATTCATTCTTTCCGTATACCATAATGCTTCCATACATTTTATCAGGAGATTTCCCCCAATAGATTACATAGCCATCCGCCTCAGGATTCTGCTGCCATTTCATCCAGACACTTCTTCTTTCTCCATACTTTTTTGGATCAGCTCTTAAAGGCACAAAACCTTCCACTTTTGCAGGCTGTTTCCCAGCTCCTTTTCCAAACACTCTGAAGCCACTTAATGCAAATTTTCCTGTGGGCATTGTAAGATTTTCCATTTTAAGGAAACGGGCTTTTGCAGGCTGCTCAAGCTCAACATAATCGTGAGGAACATCTTTTGTATTCTTGCTTTTATCCACAATCACATTCCACTTCTTGCCATCATTAGAGCCATAGATTTTATATTGATGCATTTTCCCTAAGGTTTTCCCCATGAACTCTGCATCCTGATCTGCATAATTGATCTGAATGGCATTGATTGTGGAAACTTCACCCAAATCCGTTTGGAACCATTCTCCGGAATTTCCTGTTTTGGCACTCCAATAGGACTTGATATCTTCATCTACAGCATAATTGGGCTGATATCCCCCTAAAGTAGATGAAACCTGAACCGGTTTATTATAATTCAATAACATCCATCCGGCAAAAAGACCTTTTGTAAAGTCTTTCCCTTGTGCATACTGCGGAAGGTAAGTAGGATAATCACCATAAGCCGTATTACAATACATCACATCATCTTTATCAAAACCTGCCGGCCAGATGCCCAGCCTTCTTTCAAAATTATTTTTGGTAGAAATAAATATCGTGGAAACGTGCCACCAGTTTTTATAATTGTCTTCAAAAGTTGCTCCATGACCGGCTCCCCTTGCAAAACCTCCCGGTTTATAAGAGAATGGATTATGCTGCTGATATTCGAAACCCTCCAAAGGACTTTTGCTTACGTATACTCCATCGGAATATCCGCTGAATTCTGTTGCCGGAGCACCATACTGCATATAGTATTTCCCGTTATGTTTTGTCATCCACGCTCCTTCTACAAAAGGCTGGAGAAAAACATTATCATTGTATTCTCCGAAACGCTCCCATCCGTGGTCTTCAGGTTTTAGTTTTAGAATTGGTTTTACGAAACCTTCAGACTGAAGATTTTTCACTTTCACTTCTGTTCCCAGCAAAGGCCATTCATTACTTGAACCCCAATATAGATATAATTTATTCTTATCTTCATCATAGTGGAATGCCGGATCCCATGCGCCTACTTTTAAAGTATCTACTGCAATTTTCCAGTCATCTTTAGTTGGATTTGTACTTTTCCAGATTGGAAAATCCTGTTCCCAGGTAGAACCATAAACATATAGAGTATCTTTCATAGCCCAGACAGCCGGGGCATTAAGATCATGAATATATTTATTATCTCTGAGAAATTTTCTTTTTACAAACTTCCAGTCCAACATATCATCACTGTACCAATATCCTTCCTGGTTTGTAGAAAAAAGAAACAGCTTATTTTTAAAATTAACAATCACCGGATCTGCTGTAGCACGGTGTTTCCCTTGTTTTGAAAAAACTTCAAAAGGAGTATACCCATAATCTATGTTGATCGGATTACAAAATGTTTTCTGCTGAGCTCCTACAATTATTCCAAGAAAAATTGCTAATGACAGAATATATTGTCTCATTTTTAGATTTTAAAGATTCCAACAAAGTTAGCTAACTTTTTTTGGTTTTCTCCAAATAAAGCCATCCAAAAGATAATGAGTTAGCTGTGGAACCACTAGCAATGGAACTAAAAATTGTAATGTATTTTCTGGAATACTAAAGTCCATTGAAAAGTGCTCATTCCAAACCAAGGTTTCCCACAGAAATTCCTCAAGAAAGGCAAAACCTAAAATTACCCCTACAAATAAAAATATTCCCCAGGCCGATTTAAAGATTAGCATCCAGTTCAGCTGATGATTATCCTTTTGCTTTATTTCACGAATATAGATGAGAGCAATATAAGGGATCCCATGGGATACAACATTCAGGAAAGTAAAAATCAGATCATTATTAAAATAGACAATCCCGAAATACCAGGAAAGATAGGTTCCGATGATGAGAGCTGTTTTAGGAATGTTGATACTCTTTGTTTTTATGGCTTCAAAAATGGTTTTTCCAAGCCAGATTATTACTATCCCTACATACAGAACAGTAATAAAATCAATATAATCGGGCAAGTTGTTAAGCCAGTCAAATTCATTATTAACAAACCAGGTAAATGCACGAGGTGTTTTGAACCAATACAACATTGGGAAAATTGTAGCAGCATATACGGCCACCTCATCTATTTTCTTCTGCCAGTTATTAGGCTCAAAGCGGGCATAGATTCTCATAAACCCATATTGCTGGCGGATAAAATGAAAGACGGCAATCAAAGCCAGTACCGACCAAAATGTAAGGCTTCCAAACTGGAATAAAGCAATTCCCAGACACCAGCTTATCACGGGAATCCCGAAATACAGCAACTTCCTTTTCTGAACCTCATCTTTTACAAAATAGGTCTTAAATAAGGTTGAATATACATGGGCAACATCTACAAAAACAATCAAAAGAAGCCATGTGTAAAAGGAATAGCTATTTTCTAATCCCTGAATTTGTTTCTGGAAAAGAAAAATAATCAACAATACCACAAAAGGTGGGGATAGAATAAACCACCAATCTATTTTTGCATTATGAATCCAAGGCTGTTTCATATCATTTGCTTTGCTGTTCTTATTCCCTGATAAAAGGCTTCTTCAAAAATAGATATTCCTGAAAGATCAGAATGGGCAAAGAAGATCTTTCCATCAATAGATTCCTTGGTAAGTCTGGTATTTTCACCGAAAATTTGATTGGGAACCGGAGCTATCATCGCGTGTCCGATTTTATGAAACTGCATTTCAAGAATAAAGTCCTCTATAAGCGGATGTGCTTTCTTCAGATCTTCTAAAACTAAAGTTTTAAGTTCAGGTTCTTTCATTGAATATAACTTCTTTCTGGCCTTTTTACAATCATTTGTAGAGAAGCTTTTGTAATACGTAATCACCTTTTCTCCCAAAACCTGATTAATATTCTGATGCTGGTCATAAATATATCCTAGCCCGGAAGAACCATAAATCACGTTATCCCATGCAAGCTCTTCATCTCCTCCAAATTCGTTCTTCAAGGTAATGGTTGTCAAAAGCCACGGAACATATTGAAATGATTTTACATTCCTATTATTTAAAATTCTTTCGTTGACAAATTGAGGTGTGGCAAACAAAACCTTTTCTGCAATAATTGTTTTTGTTTTCTTTTGAGAATTATCAAAGCACTGTACCTCAACCTTATCATTTATTTTAACATCAAAAACTAAATGCTTAGTTAAAGATTTTTCTTTAATATATTTTGAAAAATGCTGAGTGAGTCTTGCATTACCCTCTGGCCAGGTAAATACCTGATCCTTATATTTTGTACTCCAGTTATTTTTTCTTCCCGCGAAATAATGAATTCCCGCCCAGGCTGAAACATAGTCTATCCCCAAGCCGTAATCATCCCTGCAGGAATAATCCAATAACCACAAAAGTTCTTCTGACTGAAAATGATGTTCATGAAGCCAATCTTTAAAAAGAGTTTTTTCAAGCTTTATAACCTCATCTTCTCTACTGGAATCATGAACAGGAATGGCAAACCAATAATTTCCAAGAGTGTCTTTTTTTTGACGGAAATCGTTCATCATGGTAAAAAAACGGTTCAGCTCATTTTGTATTTCTACTGATATTCCTTTTTGTGGAACAACATCATTCTGCCACGAGTTTTTATAGAACAATCTTTCCTGCTGTGGAAAAGTCATCTGATATTCGTCCAGAATAGGTTCTCCATTGTCTTCTATTCCCTGGCAGATTCCACATTCTTTCAGAAACTCGATAATCTCAGTATTTTCTTTATTCGGTAAAGGCAGATAATGTGCTCCCAATGGAAATTTTGAAAATGCATTCTGCCCGTTTGAAGAGTTTCCTCCCAAATGATCCTCCATTTCCAGAAGAAGATAATCATGTTCATTATTTTGACTAAAAAACCTGCATGCAGAAAGCCCAGAGATCCCACCACCCACAATAAGATATTGGGTGTGGATAACTTCTGTAGATTGTGGAAAATCCTTAGCCCATAATCTATGCCCCAAAATATGATTGGTTCCCGTAATCTTCAGCAACAGAGTTTTTACTTTCTTTCCACAATATTGCAGAAAAGGAAGCATCATACTCCCTAACATTACTGTCTTTAGAAAATCCTTTCTACTGAACTTTTCCCCACTCTTCATCAAAATAACGGACTAGTATCTGGTTATCCAGACGGTTAATTTCTACATCTTTTACTTTCATATCCTTGTTAAAGTAGGACATTTGTGAAAAATCATAATCGTAGTATCTTAAATTGGGAAGCTGCCTGTAGATCTTATTATTTATCGGTTCAAATGAAGCCATTGAAAATCCCCATTCTCCAAACGAAGGAACATAGGTATGATATGCCGATGTAAAGGGAAAAATCTGATTGATTGTTTTCTCAATACACCAGAAAGACTTTGGTGCAAAATAAGGAGAAGTAGTCTGTACTACAATTTTCGTGTCCGGAGTGGTTAATCTTTCAAGTTCTTTGTAAAATTGCAGAGAATAAAGTTTCCCCAAACTATAATTCGATGGATCCGGAAAGTCTATGATAATGACGTCAAATTTCTTTTTATTCTCCTTTACCCAAATATAAGCATCCTTGTTAATAACTTCTACTTTAGAACTGGATAAGGAATTTTGGTTCAGCTTTCGCATGGTCTCATTGGTTTTGAAAAACTGTGTCATTTCACCATCAAGATCTACAAGGGTAACTTTCTTCACCTCCTTATATTTCAATACTTCACGAACAGCAAAACCATCACCTCCACCCAAAATCAGAACGTTATCAATGTTTTTGGCCATAGACATTGCCGGATGAACCAATGCTTCATGATAACGGTATTCATCTGTGGAAGAGAACTGCAAGTTGTTATTTAAATACAGCCTGAATTCACGGTTATTTCTTGTTAAAACAATCCTTTGATAGGGAGAACTTTTTGTATAGACAATATTTTCACCGTACAGCTTTTCTTCTGAGTATGATAAAATCTTATCTGAAAAAATGAAAAGCCCCAAAAGAAATACAAATGCTCCAATTGATTTTACCTTTAGGGAAATGGGTTTTGAAAGTTCTTTTGTGAGATAAAAACATAGGAATATTGCAATGGAAATATTGATTAGCCCAAAGAATAATGGAGTTTTTACAATTCCAAGGTTGGGAATTAACACCAAAGGAAAAAGAATGGATGCCAGTAAAGCCCCGATATAATCGAAGGCAAAAACATTGGATACTAAATCTTTAAACTGAACCCTGTCTTTTAAAATATTCATTAAAAGCGGAATTTCTACTCCTACCAAAGATCCTGTAAAAAAGACAAAGAGATACAGAACTGCTTCAAAATGGGCCAGCGTATTGAAAAGTATGAATAATACCACAGAACTTATTCCTCCTACAATTCCTACCAGAATTTCAATTTCCACAAACTTATCAATCAAGTTTCCTTTGATAAATTTTGCAAAATAGGAACCTACTCCCATTGAAAATAGATACACGCCGATGATGAAAGAAAACTGCTTTACAGAGTCTCCTAAAAGATAGCTCGCCAAGGCTCCGGCCACCAATTCATAAATCAATCCACATGTAGCAATGACAAATACTGAAAACAATAAAAGCAGCTCAAGAGGAATCCTCTTCTTATCCATGAATTGCAGCGCTTATAATCATTGAAATACCGATAATAAAGGCTCCAAAAACAATAGCCAGTGCTATATTTTTATTTTGAGCGATCTCATGCCATGTTTTCTCGGGAGTTAATTTCTCGATGATAAAATAACATAACAATAAAATAGCAATTCCTAAGAATGAATAAAGAACTGAATTGAATATAGGTAATACATTAATGTTGTCCATAGTTATATATTTTTTATTTGTGATAATATCTGTAAAATCCTGCTCTGGAATGGCTTCTCGTGGTTCCGTCGCGGTAGTTTTCCGTTTTGGCACAGTCACAAAACTGATTCCCTGTAAAAGTCATATAAACAAACCAGCCCAGGAATAGGCTTCCGATGGCAAACAATTGCCAATTATTTCTGATATAATTGATTATTCTTTCCATGCTTAATTAATAGGATAAGGTGAATTGGAACTGTTACTCCATTTGCTTCCCTCAAAGATACGTCGGGCCAAATAGCTCAATCCTGCAAATAGCAATAGGCAAAAAAGTACAATCCCGAAGTTCCAGAAAGAAACAGGCAGCCAGGTAGCTTTGATCTTTACGTTCGCATTTTGTTCACTATTGCCTGGGTAGCCATAATTAGGGACCATATTAACAAGGATAGAATCCAGCTTACCGAGCTCTTTTACATTGTTTTGAAGACCGATTTTTAATATGATGTCATTTTCAAGTGCTACTCTGTCTGTATAAGTGCTAATGCTTTTATCTTTATCATTTTGCATAAAGAAAGCTCCGGTTTCATTTTGAATAATTGAGAAATCCCCATTCTCAGGTCGGTAACCTGATTTGAAAGGATCTGTTATTCCCCCCTCTTTTTCCGCTGAGATCAAAAAATGGTATGTTCCCTGAGGAATACCGCACATATTGAAGTCCTCTGTCTGGCTTCCCTCACTCCAGCTTTCTCCTCCTTCAAAGCCTGAATATTGTTCAATATCCTTGGTAGCGTAGGTCACTTCATTGGTTTTCTCATTAACAAGACCTATTCCTACATTCGCCCAGGAGTTATTCACATCTGAAAAAAGATGTATTTTTAAGGGTGCAGAACCGCCTGAAAAGCTGAAGCTTTTACTCACCAGCTCTTTATCATTTACATCAGCAAAGTTTATATTTTGTTCAAAAACGGTCTGATTGCTTCTGGAAGTTACCACATACAATTGCAGCAGACATATCAGCAATGCCGTAATCGCCATAATATTGGTGCATTGTCTTACATTATAAGGAAAAGGCTGAACAATCCCTATTCCGCTTTTATAGGGCATGTTTTTTATTCCAAATGCTTTTCTTACTGTAGATCTTGAAATATGATTTCCCTTAAAGAACTGTGATGATTTTCCGTACTGCTCCCGAGAGATCATTTCTGTACCATTTACATATTCTTTATAGTTGGCCAGGCCAAAATTCAGTTTATCTTCAAAATACCCAGCAGCAGCATATGTTGTACATGGTGTGGTTTCGTACCATCTGTATTTACGTCCGTCCAATTCAGCATGGAACTTAGATTCTTTAAAGGCGACTTCTAATTGACGAAGAAAAACCCAATGTCCGTCGCTTTCACTTAGATAAACATTATTACCGGCTTTATCTTTCAGCGCATATTCCCGCCAGAAAGTATCCGAACCGTATTTTTTGATGACAATATTAATCACCCAATAGTCTGTACCATAGAGCGTACCTTTACGCCCTACTTCCAAAACAACGTTCTCTACAGGCTTTTTAATATCTTTCTTTTGGGTAATATTTTTTACTCCAACAAGGGTATTACAATGGCTGCAGATAAATTCTTCAATGGCAAACTCAATTGCCATATCATTATTATTGGTTCGGCAAATGGGACAAATGTGATCCATTTTTATCTGTAAATTTTGTGTTTTTGAATGGTATTAGCTTTAAAATATTGAACCACCTCATCAGCAATTTGTTCTACCTTTTCTGTATTGTCCTGTGTATAGTTACATAAGAATACATCAAAAGTAAGTTGCTTAAACTCTGGCCACGTATGAATACAAAGATGTGACTCTTTAAGACAAACTGCCGAAGTGAAGCTTTGATTCTCAAAAATATGGTTGGTAATCCCTACAATTTCTACTTCTTTTGTTTTCAGAATATCTTCTGTGAATGCAAGAAATCTCTTGCTGTCCAATAACAAATCTTCTGACTCTGTTTCCAAAGTCAGAAGAATATGTAAACCTTTATTTGATAATGGGTTCAATTAATTTTTTCGTAAATATATTATTTTTTTGGAAGAAAAACCTCGGCAAGCATACATCTTGCACTTCCGCCTCCATTTACCTCTATGGTATTAAGATCTGAGTAAATAATCTCACAGTATTTTTCAATAGCGGCAATATGTTCATGAGTTAGAGACTGGTAAGCGGTCTGGCTCATCACTAAAAATCTTTCACCATCTTTGTTCTGAACCTGAAGCATATTTCCTGCAAACTGCTGCATCTGCTCTTCTGAAATTTCAATGACTTCTTTCCCGGAATTTTTAATGGTTTCAATTACCTTTTCTCTTTCCAGCTCATCATCAATACAATCAAGACAGATAACAACAAATTGATCTGCCACACACATCATTACATTGGTATGATAGATAGGAAGTCTTTCTTTACCCACTGTCTGATACGAGTGGAAAACTATTGGTGTAAAACCATATTTTTCGCAGAATTCTCTGAACAGATTTTCATCTAACCTCAAAGAGACAGAACCATAAGCTATCTTATTATCGTGGTCGAAAATCATACTTCCTGTTCCTTCCAGAAAATGTCCTTGTGTTTCAGAAAACGACCAATCATCAATTTCAGCAACTTCAAATCCCTGATTCTTGATGCTTTCAATAATGTCATCCCTTCTTTCTACTCTTCTGTTAGAAGCAAACATCGGGTATAAAACTACTTTTCCATCTTTATGAAAGCTTACCCAGTTATTTGGAAAAATAGAATCCGGTGTATGTGGATCTAGTGTATCTTTTATAGTAATTACATTAATTCCTTTACCTCTAAGTTTTCCAACGAAGGTATTGAACTCGGCCAGTGCCTTTGACTGAATATCGGAACCTGTTTGTTCTACCTGAAAGTAATTATTTTTCGCAGTTTCTGCGTTGTAACCGAATGCAATCGGCTCTATCATTAATACGGTATCTGTTGTCTGCATGCTTTTTTTAGTTTGAGGGTGTTTGTGTATAAGTGTTTGGGAGTACATCAATGAGGTTATCCATTTTTGTCCTCTTTATTGAGTGATGAAAATGAACACCATTTTTCTGACTGACTCATCATATTGATTAACATCCCTATTATTTGGTTATACTGATTGTGCAAATTATTATACTGATCTTCATTTATATAGCTGCAAGCATAAGCAAATTGAAGCCATGTTTGGGTTTCTCTTGCTTCTCCCTCGGAGTCTGTAAGCTTAGCAATAAAGGATTTTTCATATCTCCTTTTTCCCAAGCTTCACTGATGTTTGCAGTTACAGATCTTGATGATCTTCTTATTTGGTCTGTAAGAGAATAAAGCTCTTCTTTTGGAAAAGACTTTGAGAGTTCATAAATATGTTGTGCCGTCTGAAAAGATTTCTGAAAAACTTTTAAATCCTGATGAAATTTAATCGTTGACATTGCTCAATTATTTGAGGTTAAAAAAAATCACTCCTTTCCTTCAACTTTACTACCTACTCTCCCACTCTATTACTCTATTACTCTATTACTCTATTACTCTATTACTCTACAACTTAATTATTCTCTCACAAGCGGCATTGTAGAACATCTCAACAAACCTCCCATTTTAGAGATTTCTCTGTAAGGGATTTCTTCTACAGTCATTCCCCATTCGTTTCTTAGATGGTTGTTCATTCTTGTAAATGTTTTGTCCGAAACCACTATTTCAGGAGAAATAGAAAAGATATTCGGGAACATTTCAAACATTTCTTCATCATTGATATGGAAGCAGTTTTCCTCTCCGAAAATATCGATGATTAAGCGGTAATCACTTTCATCAACGAATCCGTTTTTATAAATGATGCATTTATCTTCTCCTATTGGATTGAAAGTACAGTCCAAATGTAGAATTCCTTCGAATGGAATTTTGTCATTTTTCTTTAATTCAAGATCAATGATTCTTTTCTTCGGAAAATATTCTTTTAAGATTTCAATGGCATATTCGTTGGTTCTTGCCGTTTTATAGTTTCTATAATCTTCACTGAAGCAAGTTCCGATGAAGAGGAAGTCATTCCATACAATTACGTCCCCTCCCTCAATATGGGCAGTTTCCGGAAGGTTGATTATCTTTCTCCAAGCTACTTTTTCAAAAACACTTTTATAAGCTTCCTGCTCATCTGCTCTATCTGCAATTACATTAGAAATAATCATCTTGTCATCAATAACAAAAGCTACATCTCTTGAAAAAACCTGATTGTAGTCTTCGATGATGCTAGGACGCAGTACTTCTACATCATACTTTTTTAAGACCGCTTCAAAAGCGTTCATTTCATTGATAATATCCTGTTCTTTAGGATATATATTGTGTTCGATTGAGTAATATGACTTGGCGTCATAACTTTCCTCTAGCGTGGGAACCGGTCCCAATGAATTAGGCTGGCCTAGAACTACTGACTTCAGCCTACCCGTTTCGTTTTTAATGTTTAGTCTCATAAAGATTTATGCAATACTACAAATATAAGTAAAGGTCTCTACCTATAAAACTTTTGGATTATTTTATGCGCTAAATTCGATTTCCAAAATCATCCCTCCTCAACAAAATTTCCTTGTCTGTTCAGCCAACTGTAGTGAATAGCTCCAAAAATGTCTACAACTTACTATTTTCCATCTACATAAGAACAAAAAAACAGATAATCATATTATTTAATTTCCTATATTAGTGATATAATTTTCGCGAAATTATAGATATTAAAACTTAACTATTAACATCAAAAAACAAAGTCATGAACAAGAACAATCCAGTGCTGAAAAACGCACAAAAACTAGGAAGAGATCAACAAAAATCTGTTATGGGAGGAGCAATAGCCGGCAGAAGATGCTGCGAATGGGATGACGTAACAGGAAAATGTTTCATCTGGACGTGTGACAGATGTATGTGCCCATAAAATGAAATAACCTGCTTTTTTAAGCAGGTTTTTTTATCTTGTTCTGTTCTCTTCTTCGGTCTTCTGAATTTCTTTTGCCTGATATTTTGAACTTCCAAAATTATAGCTCAATGAAATTATCAGCCTACTGCTATCCCACCAGTGTGTAAGTCTATTATCCATAATCTGTTTATGCCTGAATTCTAAACGCTGATCGTAGGAATCAAAAATATTATTATATCCAAGCTTTGTATTCAGTTTATTGTCAAACCATGACTTCTGAACAGACAGATCTACAGTGTAACGCGGCTTGATAATATAGAGACTGTTTCCTGTTTTAGATTCATAATTTGTAAACAGATTAAGAGTAAATCCTTTGGGTAAAGTAAAGACCTGGTTTACTCTTATTTCATAATTATAAATCTTCAATGCAAAAATTTCATCAAGATAAGGCCTGAATTCATAATTGTAGTATCCTGCAAATTGACTGGTGATATTCCACCATTTTGTTACTTTTAAAGGGAAACTTGTCTCAAGGGAAGCAAAATTTCGATAAGGAAGATTTGTCCCAAGATATTCAAGGACATTGGTTTCAGGATTGTACAGAGGATAGCGGGTCATAACATCTTTTTCTTTTCCGATAGTGAAGCTTGTGATCCAGTTTTTATACCGGTAGGTTGTTTTGAACTGAGTGGTAAAAGAGGGTAACAAATACGGATTTCCTATCCAGTAATTCAAAGGACTGAAATAAAAGCGAAAAGGATTAAGTTGTGAGAAAACGGGTCTTGTTATTTTTCTGCTATAGGAAAAAGACAATTCATTAGATTTATTAAAAGAATAGCTTGCACTAAAAGATGGCAGCCATTCAAGATAATTTCTTGAAACAGCAGAGCTCACTGCATCTGAAATACTCTGTGTATTTTCAACTCTTATCCCTGCATTGATCTGAAGTTTTTCAAATTTTTGCCTGTACGCCAGATAACCCGCCATTATTTTCTCTTTGTAGGTGAAAACATTACTTCTTGTAGGGTCAAATATAAACTGGTTCTTTACAGACAAGGTATCATATCTGATATTATTATTGGTAATCGAATGACTGTATTTAAAGCCGGCTTCTATATCTGCGCTTCCAATTTTCTGAGAGGCATCTATCTGACCTGTATAAATATCAATTTTGTTGAAGAGATCGGACTTCCAGTAGGACAATAATTCAGAAGAAGGTTTATCCCTGTTAATAAAATCATCCTGCTGCTTATTTTTTACGGAAAGATAATTCCCTAAAAAGCTCAATTTAAAGTTTTTATTTTGAAAAGAATAGTCACCCGTAATGCCATAATTATTCTGTGAATAATCTATTGGGTTTTCGCTTTCTGTATTAAAAACAAGCTGGGTTTCATTTTTATCCGTAGTATATAATGACCCTGAGCGCAAACGGTTGTTTTCCCTGAAATTACCTCTTAGATTTAATCCTACCCTATTTTCATCATTCAGTCTGAAGTCTGCCCCCGCCTGAATACTAAAGACAGTTCCGTAATCTTTCTGCTGGATAGCCGTTCGCATGACATTGGTATTGGCTAACCTTTGTAATGCATTATAACGATACGTTGAAATGCCATCATTATATCCTGTTTGTAAGGTGTAGGCAATCTTTTCTGTATTATGTGTTAGGTTCAAAGAATTTTCCCGCGAACTAAACTTATTTACATACAGATTTCCATTATAGTTTCCATTCCAGCCAAGGTTGGTATTTTTTTTAAACTTAATATCAATAATTCCTTTAAATTCTGCATCATACTTTGAAGACGGATTGGTATTAACTTCTATTGATTCTACCATCTCAGGTGGTAATGATCGCAAATAAGCCTGTAATTCCTGAGTGCTCATCACAATCGGTTTCCCGTTGATGAATATTGCCGGCGCCACTCTTCCCCCAATAAAAATCCCGTCTTCCTGGTCTATGGTAACTCCGGGTGTTCTTCGAAGGACATCGAGAAGATTGGTTGATGTTTTGAAATCTTTATTACCGGAAACAGTCATCACCATATTTCCGTCATTCAACTTTAGGTTCCTAGGTACAGCCTGAATAACCACTTCTGAAATAGTGGTAGTTTTAGAGGTTGGTACAATTAAAGAATCTGATGTTTTTTCTTTTACAACGTTCTGAGCTTTTCCAAAAAATGAAATAAATAGCAGCAACAAAAGTAGCCATAGTTTGATGGTCATAAATTTTATATTTTATGAAACCAAAAGTATTAGCTTACTAAAGAAAAAAGGTTTTGAAGTTAAAATTCCGCAGTACGAAATTATAAATTAGAACTCTGAAAACTATTCTCAGACAGCGCTTGAGATTGTCTGTACAAAAGCGGTGTGGTATTTTTTATTTTTTTGAATGTTGAGAAAAATGTAGACTTAGAATTAAAGCCTACCTCGTAACCAATCTCTTCGATCTTTAAATAAGAGCCTCTATCTATTTTCTCGCACGCTTCATGGATTCTGTATTCATTAATGTAGGTAGAAAAACTTTTCCCTAAATTATCATTCAACAATTGAGAAAGCTGATGCGCAGACATATTCATTTTAAAAGCAAGATCACTCAACTTTAGGTTGGGATTCTTATAGAGTTCTTCGGAATCCATTAACTTCTCCAGCTTAGTTACAAAACTATTGGCCTGCTCTCCTGAGATTTTTTTATTTGAATATTTGTGAGCTTCTTTTACTGATTCTGTCTGATACTTTTTATTGAATAAAGTCAAAAAATTAGCATAGAGTACAAATGAAAATACCAGGCTTCCTCCTGCACAATAGATCTGTACCCAGCCCGTAGAAATTAATTGATAGGTTAAAAAGATAATCACATTACTTATCAAAACAGGAAGAAGAAACTTATTGAAGCTTTTCTGGCCTTGCTTTAATAGAATATAATATTGATAAACCGTAAGAAATATAAATATCGACCAGACTGTGTAAATAAAGGTTCCAAAATATTGATCCCATGTAAGGGGAAAGAATAAATACAATAATCCCACAGCTCCCAAAATAAGCGTCAGTATTCCAAATACCCTCCGGCAGTTCTTAAAATCAAAATGATTATTCTGAAAGGAAGTCTTTACATAGTAATAAAGCGCAGGACCTGTAAAAAATAATGCTGAGAGTCCTAAGTGTGGAATAATTCTCGGTACATCCGGATAAAAATAAATACACACAGAAATTCCTACTCGTAAGCTTAGCATAAGGAGAAGAATCCCCAGAAAAAAATCGGGAATGTTTTTCAGTTTCTTGATAAATAACAGATAAATCCCAAGCAAAAGCCCATTGAAAGCTCCCACTGCACTGAAGAAAAATAGCATCTGTTGCCCAAAAGTCATTGTCTGTTATTTTTTATATTAAACCAAAAGTTATACGAATAGCTGCAAAATCACGTTGATGCATGATTTTTAGCAAAGGCCTTTAGGTTCTTTCATTAATAAACACCGATCATCTGGCATTACCGAAAACCTATACTCTACAAAAGTAAATTTAATAATTTATTTAATATCAGACATATGCAGATTTTATCAAAAAAAATGTTGGATAAACAACAAAAAATCCCAAAGCACGCTTTGGGATTTTGTTATGATAAAAGCAAATGTTATCTGCTTGCAATATCGATATAGTTTCTTTCTTGAGCACCTTGGTAAACCTGTCTTGGTCTTCCGATTGGGTCTCCTTTTAATCTCATTTCTTTCCACTGAGAAATCCATCCTGGAAGTCTTCCTAATGCAAACATTACTGTAAACATTTCTGTAGGAATTCCTAATGCTCTGTAGATAATACCTGAATAGAAGTCTACGTTTGGATATAATTTTCTTTCAATGAAGTACTCATCCTCAAGTGCTACTCTTTCTAGCTGCATTGCAATGTCAAGAGCTTTATCCTGAATACCAAGTGCAGTAAGGATATCGTCAGCAGCTTTCTTGATGATTTTTGCTCTTGGATCGAAGTTTTTGTAAACTCTGTGTCCGAATCCCATTAGACGGAAGCTATCGTTTTTATCTTTAGCCTTAGCAACATATTTAGATACATCACCACCATCTTTTTCAATTAATTCAAGCATTTCGATTACAGCCTGGTTAGCTCCACCGTGAAGTGGTCCCCAAAGTGCAGATACCCCAGCAGAGATTGAAGCGAAAAGACCAGTATGAGCAGAACCTACCATTCTTACTGTAGAAGTAGAACAGTTTTGCTCGTGGTCAGCATGAAGAATTAATAATTTATCTAAAGCACCTACTACTACCGGATCGATTTCGAAATCAGCGTTTGGTAATCTGAATGCCATTTTGTAGAAGTTTTCTACGTAGTTTAGGTTGTTATCTCCGTGGTTTAATGGTAAACCTTGAGTTTTTCTGTAAGTCCAAGCACAAAGGTGAGAGAACTTAGCGATCATTAGCTCAGCAGCATGATCCATTTCTTCTTTAGAATTTACGTTAACTGCTTTCGGGTTGAAAGCTGTCAAAGCAGAAGTCATAGAAGACAAAACTCCCATAGGGTGAGCAGAACGAGGAAAAACATCAATGATCTTTTTCATCTCATCTGCGATGAAGTTATATTTTTTAATGTTGTTGTCGAAAGAAGTAAATTGATCCTGAGTAGGTAATTCTCCATGTAATAAAAGATACATTACTTCCGTGAAGTTAGATTTCTCAGCAATCTGCTCGATTGGATAACCTCTGTAGAATAATTCTCCTTTATCTCCGTCTAAGTAAGTGATGTCGCTAATAGTAGCTCCCGTATTTTTGTAACCTAAATCCAGAGTGATTAAACCTGTCTGGTCTCTTAATTTTGAAATATCAATCCCTCTGTCTCCGATAGTACTATCCACGATAGGATATTCATATGAATTACCGTCGTAATTCAATATTACTTTGTTGTCTGACATTATTTATTTTTTTTTAAATATACTACTTTCCATAAAATACGGCAAACAAAAATTATCGCTTGCCGTTATTTATAAATTCAATTATCTTTTAATTTTAAATGCTTCTAAACCTGGGAAAATTGCAGTTTCACCTAGTGCTTCTTCAATTCTCAACAACTGGTTGTATTTCGCCATTCTGTCTGATCTTGAAGCAGAACCTGTTTTGATTTGTCCACAGTTCATAGCTACTGCTAAATCAGCAATGGTAGCATCTTCAGTTTCTCCTGATCTGTGAGACATTACTGAAGTGAATTTATTGTTCTGAGCCATTTGTACTGCTGCCATTGTTTCAGAAAGAGAACCAATTTGGTTTACTTTTACAAGGATTGAATTAGCAATACCTTCTTTTACTCCTCTTGATAATCTGTCAACATTAGTCACAAATAAATCATCACCTACCAATTGTACTCTGTCACCGATTTTATCAGTTAACATTTTCCAACCTTCCCAGTCGTCTTCCTGCATACCGTCTTCAATAGAGATGATAGGATATTTAGCAGCCAATTCTGCAAGGTAAGAAACCTGCTCTTCTCTTGATCTGTGAGCTCCTTTATCACCCTCAAATTTTCTGTAATCGTAAGTTCCGTCTTTATAGAATTCTGAAGCAGCACAATCTAACGCCAACATGATATCATCACCTGGCTTATAACCTGCCTTTTCAATTGCCTGAAGTAAAGTATCCAAAGCATCTTCAGTTCCGTTGAATGTTGGAGCAAAACCTCCCTCATCTCCTACCGCTGTAGAAAGACCTCTTCCTTTAAGGATTGATTTTAGGTTGTGGAAAATTTCAGTACCTTTTCTTAAAGCATGAGAGAAAGAATCTGCCTTTACCGGCATAATCATAAATTCCTGGAATGCAATAGGCGCGTCAGAGTGAGAACCACCATTAATTACATTCATCATAGGAACAGGAAGTGTATTTGCATTTACACCACCTACATATTTATATAATGGCATTCCCAATTCTGCAGCTGCAGCTTTTGCTACTGCTAAAGAAACACCAAGAATTGCATTAGCACCAAGATTTCCTTTGTTAGCCGTTCCATCAAGATCAATCATAATCTGATCGATATAGTTTTGTTCAAAAACCGGCTGTCCAACTAAATTTTCAGCAATTATTTCTTTTACATTTTCAACAGCCTTCAGAACTCCCTTTCCTTGGTATTCTGAACCACCGTCACGTAGTTCTACAGCTTCGTGTTCTCCGGTAGATGCTCCTGAAGGTACAGCTGCACGCCCCATTGCTCCACTTTCTGTAAATACATCTACTTCAATGGTAGGATTACCTCTGGAATCTAAAATTTGTCTTGCTTCTATGTAAGAAATTGCACTCATTTTTTATTTTTTTTAGTTTACACAAATTTAATCAAAATTAAACTTTAAAGGGGCATTTCGCATCGATCTTTTCGGACAAATTCAGAGTTAAATTTTAGTTAATTTTGTAAATTCTAATCGCGTAAAGATTCAATATAAAAAATTACAGTTATCCTTTCATTTTCATGTAATTTTTAAATGTAAAATCAACACTGTTGGTTTACTTTTTGATTTCATTAAAATAATTAAATTCTTCATCTTAGGAAGAAAAACTTATATTCGGTACATAAAAAAATAACCATTATGAAAAAAGGACTTTTAATAGCAGTTTCAGCTTCTGCCTTACTACTTACAAGCTGTAAAAAAAGTGAAAGCGGAAACAAAAGTGTGATCAAAACAGACAGTTCGGAAACACTGGTTACTGATAACAATGGAAAAATTGATTCTGTAACCCAAAGCTCATCTACAGTAGATGTAAACGGGAAGAAAATTGAAAAAACGGATTTTGTCTATAAAGCTACAGACGGAACCTTGGTAAAGGTAGTATTCAAAAATGATCCAAAAGAAAGTACAGTAGCTATTACCAGCAACAAAAAAACATTTACTCTTCCTAAAACTGAAACTAAAGGAGAGGAAACCATCTACAAGAAGGATGACATGACTGCAAGAGTAAAAGGAGATAGCCTTCATCTTGAGCAAGGAAATAATATTATTGAACTGAAAAGAACGAAAATATAAAAAGCTAGTTATATCTAAAAACAAAAAACCATCCAGAATCTGGATGGTTTTCATTTTATATCTGAATGAATATTATTCTTCAGTTTTTTCTTCAGTAGTGTCAGCTTTAGCTTCTTCTACTTTTTCTTCTACTACAGGAGCATCAGCAACAACTGCTGCTTTAGCTGGCGTAGATCTTCTGCTTCTTCTTGTAGCTTTTTTCTCTTCAGCATTAGGGTTGTAAAGCTCGTTGAAATCTACTAATTCGATAAGAGCAGTATCAGCAGCATCACCTGGTCTGAAACCTGTCTTAATGATTCTTGTATAACCACCGTTTCTTTCAGCGATTTTTGGAGCTACAGTTCTGAATAATTCAGCAACCGCAAATTTATTTTGAAGGTAAGAGAATACTACTCTTCTGTTATGTGTAGTATCTTCTTTTGCTTTTGTTAATAGAGGCTCAACATATACTCTTAAAGCTTTAGCTTTAGCTACAGTAGTGTTGATTCTTTTATGCTCAATTAGAGAACAAGCCATATTAGAAAGTAAAGCACTTCTGTGAGAAGCTGTTCTTCCTAAGTGATTGAATTTTTTACCGTGTCTCATTATTAATTATTTATCAGCGTCTAACTTATATTTTGCAACGTCGAAACCGAAGTTAAGACCTTTTGAATGCACTAATTCTTCTAGTTCTGTCAAAGATTTTTTACCAAAATTTCTGAATTTCATCAAATCAGACTTACTGTAAGAAACAAGCTCTCCAAGAGTTTCTACTTCAGCCGCTTTTAGACAGTTAAGGGCTCTTACTGAAAGATCCATATCTGCTAATTTAGACTTAAGAAGTTGTCTTGTGTGAAGTGTCTCTTCATCGTATTGGATAGATGCTTTTACTGCTTCAGTTTCAAGCGTTATTCTCTCATCAGAGAATAACATGAAGTGATAAATTAATATCTTAGAAGCTTCTGTTAAAGCATTCTGAGGGCTAATAGACCCATCAGTTTCTATATCTAATACAAGTTTTTCGTAGTCTGTTTTTTGCTCTACACGATAATTTTCAATGCTGTATTGTACTTTCTTGATCGGTGTAAAAATAGAGTCAATAGCAATAGTACCTACAGGTGCATTGTTTGACTTATTTTGTTCCGAAGGAACATACCCTCTACCTTTTTCAATATTGAAAGTAATTTCGAAAGTTACATCACTATTTAGGTTACAAATCACTAAATCCGGGTTTAAGACCTCAAATCCGTTGATCGATTTTCCTAAATCACCAGCAGTAATAATCGTTTGACCTGAAACTTTAGCAACAACCTGCTCGTTAGCCTGGCCTTCTGCTGAAGCTTTTAATCTAACCTGCTTAAGGTTAAGAATAATTTCGGTAACGTCTTCGATTACTCCTGGAATAGTTGAAAATTCGTGCTCTACACCTTCTATTTTGATAGATGAAATAGCGTATCCTTCCAGAGAAGAAAGCAACACTCTTCTCAAAGCATTACCGATTGTAAGCCCGAAACCTGGTTCTAAAGGTCTGAATTCGAATTGACCTTTAAATTCATCAGAGTTAAGTAAAATTACTTTATCGGGTTTTATGAATTGTAAAATTGCCATATTATTGGGTTGAGCAAAAATTTGATTAAAAAATTATTTAGAGTAAAGTTCGACGATAAGGTTCTCCTTAATGTCCTCCGGAATTTGGATTCTTTCAGGAGCAGAAATGAAAGTACCTTCTTTCTTCTCATCGTTGAATTGTAACCACTCATAGTTTGACTTAGAAGCCAATGCGTTGGTAACAACCTCAAGAGACTTAGACTTTTCTCTTACAGTGATTACATCACCAGCTTTTACCAAATAAGAAGGGATGTTAAGGATTTCTCCGTTCACAGTGATGTGTCTGTGAGAAACCAATTGTCTTGCACCAGATCTAGTTTTAGCAAAACCTAATCTATATACAACGTTATCCAATCTTGATTCACAAAGTTGTAATAGAACTTCCCCTGTTACACCTTTACTTCTGTGTGCTTTTTCAAATAAATTAGCAAACTGTCTTTCTAAAATACCGTAAGTATATTTAGCTTTTTGTTTTTCAGCTAACTGAACTGCATATTCTGATTTTTTAGCACCTCTTCTCTTGTTAGGACCGTGTTGTCCTGGCGGTTGGTTTTTTCTCTTTTCGAAGTTTTTATCATCTCCGTAGATTGCAGCACCAAACTTTCTAGCAATCTTAGTTTTAGGTCCAATATATCTTGCCATAATGGGGTAAATTCTAAAAATTAAACTCTTCTTCTTTTTGGTGGTCTACATCCATTGTGCGGCATAGGAGTCACATCAACGATTTCACTTACTTCAATACCTGAATTGTGAATAGATCTGATAGCAGATTCTCTACCTGCACCTGGACCTTTTACAAACACCTTTACTCTTCTTAAACCAGCTTCGTGAGCTACAGCAGAGCAATTTTCAGCTGCCATTTGAGCAGCAAATGGAGTATTCTTTTTAGAACCTCTGAAACCCATTTTACCGGCAGAAGCCCAAGAGATAACCTCTCCGTTTTTATTTGTTAAAGAAATGATGATGTTATTGAAAGAAGCTTGAATATGTGCTTCACCAATAGCTTCAACTTTTACTTTTCTTTTTTTAACTACTTTAGTTTGTTTTGCCATAATTCCTAACGATTATTTACTAGCTTTTTTCTTGTTAGCAACAGTTTTTCTCTTTCCTTTTCGGGTTCTAGAGTTGTTTTTCGTTCTCTGGCCTCTTAAAGGTAATCCTAGTCTGTGACGTATTCCTCGTTGGCATCCTATGTCCATCAATCTCTTGATGTTCAATTGCACTTCAGATCTTAATTCTCCTTCTACTTTTACGTTTTCAGAGATATATGTTCTGATTGCAGCCAATTCATCGTCATTCCATTCGTTGACTTTCTTGTCTTCGCTGATACCGGCAGCTTTAAGGATTTCAGAAGAAGTATTTCTTCCTACTCCATAGATGTAAGTTAAACCGATAACACCTCTTTTGTTTTTTGGTAAATCAATACCTGCAATTCTCGCCATAATTTAATGTTAACCTTGTCTTTGTTTAAATTTTGGGTTCTTCTTGTTGATTACGAACAGTACACCTTTTCTGCGTACAATTTTGCAATCAGCGCTTCTTTTTTTAATTGATGCTCTTACTTTCATTTTGATAGTATTTATTTTTTAACAAATGCCAAATGGAATGTGTATTCCATTTGGCTAGTTGTTTAGTATCTAAATGTGATTCTCCCTTTTGTTAAATCATAGGGAGACATTTCTAATTTTACCTTATCACCAGGTAAAAGTTTAATATAATGCATTCTCATTTTACCGGAAATATGAGCGATAAGTATATGCCCATTCTCCAGCTCTACACGGAACTGGGCGTTCGAAAGTGCTTCCGTAATAACGCCGTCTTGTTCGATATGTTTTTGTTTCGCCATAAATTAATATCCAGTCGTTCTTGATAATTTAGACTGCATTAAGCCATCATAATGATGGTTCAGCAGATATGTATTAATCTGTTGAACTGTATCTAAAATTACACCCACCATGATTAATAGCGACGTTCCCCCGAAAAATAAGGCAAACGCATCTGTCTGAACAAAGCTTCCATGCACAATTGCAGGAAGGACTGCAAAGATAGATAAAAAAATTGCACCTGGCAAGGTAATTTTTGATAAAATATCATCTAAATAATCAGCGGTCTCTTTTCCGGGTCTTACTTTTGGTACTAAACCTCCATTTCTCTTCAAGTCATCAGCCATTTGGTTTACCGGAATTGTAATTGCAGTATAGAAAAATGAGAAGATAATAATTAATAGCGCAAACAATACATTGTATTGCCAGCTAAAAACATTTTTGAAACCTGCAAGAAAGGTATTAGACTCATCGAATTTTGTTAATAATCCTGGTACGAACATCAATGCCTGAGCAAAGATAATCGGCATTACACCAGCAGCATTTACTTTCAATGGAATCCATTGTCTTGCTCCCTGCATAAGATTTTTGTTTACACCTCCTCTTGCTTGAGCTCTGCTTACATACTGAATTGGAATTTTTCTAACAGCCACTGATAAAATCACGGCTAAAAGAACAACTAACATCCAGAATAATACTTCAATAAGGATCATGATAGATCCCATTCCTCCTTTTCCGTTCTGCACGGCCATCTCCTGTACGAATGCCTCAGGTAATCTTGAAAGGATCCCCACCATAATAAGTATAGAGATACCATTTCCGATTCCCTTATCGGTAATCTTTTCACCTAACCACATTGCAAATACTGAACCTCCTACCAAGATAACAATACTTGGTAACCAGAACATAATTGAATTTGGTTCTACAAAATATGCAGATTGGAACTGAGCATATGGTAAGAATAATTGAGTAATAGAAGTTAAGTAAGAAGGTGCCTGTACCAGACAAACTCCAATCGTTAACCATCTTGTAATTTGGTTCAATGTATTTCTACCTGACTCTCCATCTTTCTGAAGCTTCTGAAGATAAGGAATAGCCATCCCCATCAACTGAACAATAATAGAAGCAGAAATATAAGGCATGATACCCAACGCCATTACGGAAGCGTGGCTGAAAGCCCCCCCCGTAAACGACGAAAGCAAGCCAAGGAGACCTGCTCCTTGCTTGTTACCGCCTTGATTTTTATAATGCTCTAAGAGATCTCCCACCTCTGCAAGATTAATTGCGGGAAGTGAGATATAAGATGCGAATCTATACACAAGGATAATACCTAACGTAAAGAGAATTTTATCTCTTAACTCCTTTAGGCTCCATATATTTTTAAGTGTTTGTATAAATTCTTTCATTAGTAAGTATTATAAGGTAATTGCTTTTCCACCTGCCTTAGCAATAAGCTCTTCAGCAGATTTAGTGAACTTGTCAGCAGAGATTGAAACCGCAGATTTCAATTCTCCTCTACCCATAATTTTCACTAATTCGTTTTTAGAAACTATCCCGTTTGCTACTAAAACTTCTTTCGTGATATCTCCAGTGATGGATTTGTTCTCGATTAAAGTTTGAATAGTGTCAAGGTTAACTCCTCTAAACTCTTTTCTGTTTACGTTTTTGAATCCGAATTTAGGTAATCTTCTTTGTAAAGGCATCTGTCCACCTTCGAAACCGATTTTCTGAGAATAACCAGCTCTAGCTTTCTGACCTTTGTGTCCTTTTGTTGAAGTACCTCCTTTTCCGCTACCTTGACCTCTACCAATTCTCTTTGAGTTGAAAGTAGATCCTGCAGCAGGTTGTATGTTATTTAAATTCATTTTAATTTCTCTTTTATAAAATTATTTTTGAACTTCAAGTAAGTGTCCTACTGCAGCGATCATTCCTAAGATAGAAGGAGTCGCTTCATGTTCTACAACTTGGTGAAGTTTTTTTAATCCTAATGCTTCAAGCGTTCTCTTTTGGGTTTTTGTTCTACCAATAGCGCTTCTTACTTGTTTTACTTTAATTGTTGCCATTGTTTTATTATTAACCGTTAAACACTTTACTTAGAGAAACTCCTCTCATTCTAGCGATCTCTTCAGGTCTTCTGATATCCAATAACGCTTTGAAAGTAGCTTTCACCACGTTGTGAGGGTTAGAAGATCCTTTAGATTTTGAAAGGATATCGTGAATACCAGCTGATTCCAATACCGCTCTTACCGCACCACCGGCGATAAGTCCTGTACCGTGAGAAGCAGGTCTTAAGAAGATATCTGCACCACCGTATCTAGCAGTAGTTTGGTGAGGAATAGTGTGGTTCATTACAGGAACTTTCACAAGGTTTTTCTTAGCGTCTTCAACTGCTTTAGCAATTGCAGAAGCAACCTCTTTAGATTTTCCTAAACCGAAACCGATAACACCTTCTTCGTTACCTACTACAACAATAGCAGAAAATCCGAAAGCTCTACCCCCTTTAGTTACTTTTGTTACTCTGTTAACAGCTACGAGACGATCTTTTAATTCTAATCCTCCCGGTTTTACTCTTTCTATATTATCTAGTCCTAACATATTTTCCGAAATTTAATGATTAGAATTTAAGTCCACCTTCTCTCGCACCATCAGCTAAAGCTTTCACTCTACCGTGGTAAACGAAACCGTTTCTGTCAAATACAATACTTTCGATTCCTGCAGCGATAGCTTTGGCAGCAATAGCCTTACCAACAGCAGCGGAAACTTCAGTCTTAGTACCTTTAGCGTCTACACCTTTCTCTCTAGAAGAAGCTGATGCTAAAGTTTTACCATTTTTATCGTCGATTAACTGAGCGTAAATTTCCTTATTACTTTTGTATACAGATAATCTTGGCAATTCAGAAGATCCAGAGATTTTCCCTCTTACTCTTCTTTTGATTCTTATTCTTTTTTCTAATTTACTTAATGCCATAATACTTATAATTTATTAAGCAGATTTACCAGCTTTACGTCTAACAATTTCTCCTACGAATCTTACACCTTTTCCTTTGTATGGCTCAGGCTTTCTGAAAGAACGGATCTTTGCAGTAACCATTCCTAGAAGTTGCTTGTCGTGAGACGCTAAAGTAATAATTGGGTTTTTACCTTTTTCAGTCAATGTATCAATTTTTACTTCATTTGGAAGTTCTAATACAATACCGTGAGAGAATCCTAACGCTAACTCAAGTTTTTGACCTGTGTGAGAAGCTCTGTATCCTACCCCTACTAGTTCTAGTTTCTTTTCGAAACCTTCTGATACACCTACGATCATGTTGGCGATCAACGCTCTGTATAAACCGTGAAGCGCTTTGTGTTGTTTAGAATCAGATGGTCTGTTTACATTAAGTTCACCATCTTTCTGTTCTAAAGTAATTCCTGCTGTAAGCTCCTGAGAAAGTTCTCCTTTAGCTCCTTTTACAGTTACTACACCGTTATTTTCAGTGACTGTAACTCCAGCTGGAATTGTTATAATTGCTTTACCAATTCTTGACATTTTCCTCTGATTAAAAATTAATAAACATAGCAGATTACTTCACCGCCTACTTTCTCTTCTCTAGCTTTCTTGTCAGTCATTACTCCTTTAGAAGTAGAGATGATAGAAATACCCAAACCGTTTAGTACTCTTGGAAGTTCAGTAGAACCTTTGTACTGTCTCAAACCTGGTCTAGAAGCTCTTTGAATAGACTTAATAGCAGGTTTGCTAGTTTGCTTATCGTACTTTAAAGCGATTTTGATCACTCCTTGAACAGCGTTATCTTCAAACTTGTAGTTTAAGATATACCCTTGATCAAATAAGATCTTAGTAATCTCCTTTTTGATTTTCGATGCAGGAATTTCCACCACTTTGTGGCCTGCGCTTTGTGCGTTCCTTACTCTTGTTAGGAAATCTGAAATTGGATCTGTTACCATTTTTCTTTTATAAAATTATTGGTTATAGACAATCAGTATTGTAAAGACTTGAAGAATAAAATATCAGACTTCAGAAATTCTTAGGTCTGATATTTTTATCTTTAGTATCTGAACAACTTAATTGTCCGGATTAATTTGTAATTGTTACCAACTAGCTTTTCTTACACCTGGGATAAGACCGTTGTTTGCCATTTCTCTGAAAGTTACTCTGGAAAGTCCAAACGTTCTCATGTATCCTCTTGGTCTACCTGTTAGTTTACATCTGTTGTGTAATCTTACAGGAGAAGCATTTTTAGGTAATTTTTGAAGTCCTTCGTAATCACCTGCTTCTTTTAAAGCTTTTCTTTTGTCAGCGTATTTAGCAACAAGTGCTTCTCTTTTGCGCTCACGCGCTTTCATTGATTCTTTAGCCATTTCTTAGTTCTTTTTAAATGGTAAACCGAAGTGAGTTAATAATGCTTTAGCTTCTTTATCTGTCTTCGCAGTTGTAACGAAAGTGATGTCCATCCCTTGGATTTTTTTCACTTTGTCAATTACGATTTCAGGGAAGATAATTTGCTCAGTAATACCTAAGTTGTAGTTACCTCTACCATCGAAACCATCTGCTTTGATACCAGAGAAATCTCTGATACGTGGTAAAGCAGAAGAAGTAAGTCTGTCTAAGAACTCATACATTCTCTGAGCTCTCAATGTTACTTTTGCTCCTACAGGCATTCCTTTTCTAAGTTTGAATGCAGCTTCATCTTTCTTAGAGATTGTACCTACTGCTTTCTGACCTGTAATGTTAGTTAATTCTTCTACAGCATAATCAATAATTTTCTTATCTGCAGTAGCATCTCCTAAACCTTGCGAAATAACGATTTTCTCTAATCTAGGTACTTGCATGATTGACTTGTACCCAAATTCTTCCATCATTGCAGGAACAATTTGCTCTTTATATATTTTTTTGGGTCTTGCTATAAATTCCATGTGTTAATTTAAATTATAAAGTTTCACCCGTTTTTTTGTTGATTCTTACTTTCGTATCTCCTTCGATTTTGTAACCGATTTTGATAGCTTTTCCGTCTTTACCAACTAAAGCTACGTTTGAGATATGAATAGAAGCTTCCTTTTCAGTAATTCCTCCTTGAGGATTTGAAGCTGAAGGCTTAACGTGTTTTTTAACGATGTTAAGTCCTGCAACAATTACTCTAGGGTCTCTACCTTCTTTCTTGATCACTTCAATAACTTCACCAGTTTTACCTTTGATATCTTTCTTACCAGTAGTAATGATTACGTTATCTCCTCTTTTTATTTTTAACTTTGACATTTCTTTAAAAAATTTTAAAAATTAAAGTACTTCAGGAGCTAATGAAATGATTTTCATATATTCTTTGTCTCTCAACTCACGAGCAACTGGTCCGAAAACACGAGTTCCTCTCATTTCTCCCGCTGCGTTTAGTAATACACAAGCATTGTCGTCGAACTTGATGTATGAACCATCTTTTCTTCTTACTGCTTTTTTAGTTCTTACTACTACAGCTTTAGATACCTGACCTTTTTTAGCGTTTCCTGATGGTGTAGAATCCTTGATAGTAACAACGATTTTATCACCAACTGAAGCATATCTTCTTCTGGTTCCTCCCAGAACTCTGATAACTAGTACTTCTTTTGCACCTGTGTTATCAGCAACTTTTAATCTTGATTCTGTTTGTAACATTATTACTTAGCTTTTTCAATGATTCTTACTAATCTCCATCTCTTGCTCTTGCTCATAGGTCTAGTTTCTTGGATAAGAACTGTATCACCTTCTGTGCATTCGTTGTTCTCGTCGTGTGCAGTATATTTTTTTGTTTTCAAAACGAATTTACCGTACATCGGGTGCTTTACTCTTGTAGTTTCACTAACAACAATAGTTTTTTCCATTTTATTGCTGGAAACCACTCCGATTCTTTCTTTTCTTAAATTTCTATCCATTGTAAAATGAAATTATTGTTTGTTAGTTAACTCAGTGTTTAGTCTTGCGATTGTTCTTCTCAAATCTTTGATTTGAATCGGGTTTTCAATTGGGCTGATTGCATGAGCCAATTTCAATTTAGAATATTGAGCTTTTGCTTCAGTTAATTGAGCTTGAATATCACCCGCGCTTAAATTTTTAATATCAGCATTTTTCATTGTATTCAAAGATTATAGAGGTTTAACAAAATCGTTAGCAACGATGAATTTAGTAACTACTGGTAATTTTTGTGCAGCAAGTCTTAAAGCTTCCTTAGCGATATCGTAAGATACACCTCCGATTTCGAACATAATTTTACCTGGTTTTACTACAGCCACCCAATATTCAACAGCACCCTTACCTTTACCCATACGTACTTCCGCTGGTTTCTTAGTAATTGGCTTATCTGGGAAGATTTTGATCCATAGTTGACCTTCTCTCTTCATATATCTTGTAGCAGCAATACGAGCTGCTTCAATTTGTCTTGCAGTGATCCAAGCTCCTTCCGTAGCTTTGATCCCAAAAGTTCCGTAAGCAAGTTGACTACCTCTTTGGGCATTCCCCTTCATCTTCATCTTGTGAACTCTACGGAATTTGGTTCTTTTTGGTTGTAACATAATTTCTAAATTTTAGATTTTAGATTTTAGATTTTAGATTTTTTTTAATTTTAAAAAAGTAACGGTAATTTAAAATTCAAAATTTCTAATCTAAAATTTTAATTATTATTGTTATTGTTGTTGTTTTTTCTAGGTCTTCTGTTGTCTCTGTCTCCACCTCTGTTTCCTCTATCTGACTGACCTCCTTTTTTCTGTTGTCCCACTAGTGGAGAAAGTTCTCTTTTACCGTAAACTTCACCTTTCATGATCCAAACTTTTACACCTAGTCTACCGTAAGTAGTGTGAGCTTCTGCCCAGTGATAATCGATATCAGCTCTGAAAGTTGACAATGGAATTCTTCCGTCTTTGAAAGATTCTGATCTTGCCATTTCAGCTCCGTTCAATCTACCAGAGATTTGAACTTTGATACCTTCAGCACCCATTCTCATAGTACTTGCCATTGCCATTTTAACAGCTCTTCTGTAAGAGATTCTGTTTTCAATTTGCTTAGAAATACTATCAGCAACTAGTACAGCATCTAATTCAGGTCTTTTGATTTCGAAAATATTGATTTGAATATCCTTACCTGTAAGTTTCTTCAATTCTTCTTTCAATTTATCAACTTCCTGACCTCCTTTACCGATGATAAGTCCCGGTCTAGCAGTAGTGATTGTAACTGTTACTAATTTTAATGTTCTTTCAATATAAATTTTTGAAATACCACCTTTAGATAATCTAGCCTCAAGGTATCTTCTGATTTTGTAGTCTTCAGCGATTCTGTCTCCATAATCGTTTCCACCAAACCAGTTAGAATCCCATCCTCTGATGATACCTAATCTATTACCAATTGGATTTGTCTTCTGTCCCATACCTTGATTAATTTTCTTTTTTACCTAAGATTAATGTAATGTGGTTTGATCTTTTTCTGATTCTATACCCTCTACCTTGTGGAGCTGGTCTTAGTCTCTTCAATTGTCTTGCACTGTCTACAAAAATTTCTTTAACGATAAGGTTTGCTTCTTCAATATCAGCACCTTCGTTTTTAGTCTGCCAGTTAGCCATTGCTGAAAGCAATACTTTTTCTAACTTGTTAGATGCGTCTTTTTTAGAATATTTTAGAATGTATAAAGCTTTATCTACTTGCTCTCCTCTAATGATATCAGCTACTAATCTCATTTTTCTTGGAGAAGATGGGCAATCATTGTGGATTGCTTTTACTACATCTTGGTTTGTCAATTTACGTGCTAATGCACTTTCTCTTTTTCTTGATCCCATGATTATCTACTTCCTTTGTTTTTGTTACCACCATGACCTCTGAAAGATCTTGTTGGAGAAAATTCGCCTAGCTTGTGACCAACCATGTTTTCTGTAACATAAACAGGGATAAAAGATTTCCCGTTGTGTACTGCAATAGTTTGTCCTACGAAGTCCGGAGAGATCATTGATGCTCTAGACCAAGTTTTGATAACTGTCTTCTTACCAGACTCTATGTTTGTCTGAACCTTCTTATCTAAAGTATGATGAATGAATGGTCCTTTTTTAAGTGATCTTGCCATAATTATTTACGTTTAGATATGATATGACGGTTAGACGCTTTATTTTTCTTTCTGGTTTTGTAACCTTTAGCAGGCATACCATTTCTAGATCTTGGGTGACCTCCTGAAGAACGTCCTTCACCACCTCCCATTGGGTGATCTACTGGGTTCATTACAACTGCTCTTGTTCTTGGTCTTCTACCTAACCATCTGCTTCTACCAGCCTTACCTGATACAGTTAACTGATGATCTGAGTTAGAAACAGATCCAATCATTGCATAACATTCAGTAAGGATCATTCTTGATTCTCCTGAAGGCAATTTGATGATTGCATATTTACCATCTCTAGAAGTTAATTGAGCTGAAGAACCAGCACTTCTTGCTAAAATAGCACCTTGACCAGGCTTCATTTCAACACAAGAAATAACAGTACCTAATGGAATGTTTTTCAATTTCATTGCATTCCCTACATTTGGTTCTACGCTTTCACCAGAAATTACTTTCTGATCAACCTTGATACCGTTTGGAGCGATGATATATCTCTTCTCTCCATCAGCATACTCTAATAAAGCGATAAATGCAGTTCTGTTTGGATCGTACTCTACAGTTTTTACAGTTGCTTCAACGTTTGCTTTGTTTCTTTTGAAGTCAATAATTCTGTATTTCTTTTTGTGTCCACCTCCGGTGTAACGCATGGTCATTTTACCAGTTTGGTTACGTCCACCTGACTTACTAATACCAACTGTTAGAGATTTCTCTGGTTTGTTGGTAGTAATTTCTTCAAAATTGTTTACAATTCTGAATCTCTGTCCCGGGGTGATAGGTTTTAATTTTCTAACAGACATTACTATTATTTATAATTAATAATTAATTTACAGCAAAAATATCGATAACCTCACCTTCAGCAAGTTTGATTACCGCTTTTTTCAATTTGTTTGTCTTTCCTACTTGAAGACCTTTTTTAGTGTATTTTGAAGAAACCTTCGGAGCATAAATCATTGTGTTAACGTCTGCTACTTTTACACCGTAAGCTGCTTCAACAGCTTTTTTAATCTGGATTTTATTCGCCTTAGGTTCAACTAAGAAAGAATAAGAACCTCTTAAATCTGTAAGGTAATTAGCCTTTTCTGAAATAACTGGTTTAATAATAATAGACATGACTTATTTCTTTAAATTTTCCTGGAATTTTTCAACTGCACCTTCGAAGAAAATAATCTCACCTGCGTTTACTAGATCGTAAGAACTAATTTCGTTGAAGTTCATTACTTTAGTTTTAGGTAAGTTTCTTGAAGATAAATACACATTCTTGTTAGCTTCAGGAAGAACGAATAAAGATTTTTTACCGTTAAGTTCCAATGCATTTAATACATTGATGAAATCTTTAGTCTTAGGAGCACCAAAGCTCAAATCTTCTAAAACTTTAATGCTGTTGTCTCTCATTTTCTGAGATAAAACAGATTTCTTAGCTAATCTCTTAAGAGCTTTGTTCAATTTGAATCTGTAGTCTCTTGGTTTTGGTCCAAATACTCTACCTCCACCTCTGAAAGTTGGAGATTTGATATCACCATATCTAGCAGATCCTGATCCTTTTTGCTTCTTAAGCTTTTTAGTAGAAGCTGTAATTTCGCTTCTTTCTTTTGCTTTATGAGTCCCTTGTCTTTGTGCAGCAAGGTACTGTTTAACTTCTAAGTAAACCGCGTGCTGATTTGGCTCAATTCCGAATACTGTTTCGTCTAGAGTTACTTTTCTTCCGGTCTCTTTTCCTGATGTATTTAATACTACTAGTTCCATTTTCTGATAATTACATAAGAATTTTTAGCTCCCGGAACAGCACCTTTTACTACTAAAAGATTTTGTTCTTGATCAACTTTTAACACTTGAAGGTTTTGAACAGTTACCTGCTCACCTCCCATTCTTCCAGCCATTCTCATCCCTTTGAATACTCTTGAAGGGTCTGAACCAGCACCGATAGAACCTGGAGCTCTAAGTCTGTTGTGCTGACCATGAGTTGCCTGCATTACACCTCCAAATCCGTGTCTTTTAACAACACCCTGGAAGCCTTTACCTTTTGAAGTTCCTGTTACGTCAACATATTCACCTTCGATGAATAAATCAACTTTTACTTCTTCTCCTACTTTCGCATCTGAGAACCCATCATGGAATTCTACTAATTTAGCTTTAGGAGCAGAACCAGCCTTTTTAAAATGGCCAGCTAACGCTTTACCAACGTTCTTTTCACTCTTGTCATCGAAACCTAATTGAACAGCTGTATAACCGTCTTTTTCTAAGGTTCTGACCTGTAAAATCGAGCATGGACCAGCTTGAATAACTGTACAAGGAATGTTTTTCCCGTCTTCGTTAAACAAAGAAGTCATACCGATTTTTTTACCAATAATACCTGACATTGTTTATATTATAATAAAATTTATCCTTTATTTATCCCCATTTTTCGGAAGTCTGAAGTAATTTCTACTTTTGATATAGGCATACTACGCTCCTAAAATGAGTGTGCAAATCTACGAATAATTTTATTACTGACAAATATTTTGACTAAAATATTTTGATTTTTAACCATTTACACATTTTTATAAAAATTGCCATTTATTTTTAAGACAAACCCAACCTATCAAGAAATAATAGAGGCATCAAAAAAAATATTTTACAGTAAGCAATATTAAATGTCACCAGATACTAAAAAAAAGCAAAAGCTTTATGAAATCATAAAGCTTTGTATTTCTGACATCCTAATATATTAAGGAATCAATTCTATGGGATTATTTCTTTTTTTCAATTTATCTTTCACTAAACTTTCCGCACCGGCGTCAAGCTTAAATCCACTTTTAGCCATTTCCTGAACCAGGTTCTCCTGACTATTTTTTAATCCTTTATAGAAATCAGCTTTAGGAACTTTTTTTCCATTCATCCTTTTCTCTGAAATCCACAACGGTTTTTCATCAGCAAAATTTTTATAGCTCAATAATTCAAACTTATAATGCTTTTTATCATCTTCCATTTCAACAATCAACCCCGGCAATCCATAAAACTTATACGGGCCATCCGACACAGGAATATCATTAGTAAACCAAGCTTTATAATTACGCCCGGCATAACTAAGAATGGCAGCCTGGCATTTTAAGGTTCCAATATTCTTTTTTTCACTGGTGATCTTCCAATTAAACCCAGGATTCTCTTCATACGAAAAATCCATTCTGATTATTTTATCGTAATAGTCAATTTTGTTTTTGGCAGGATCCTTAATGATTCGGTAAGTAAAATTGGTCTTTGGAATGTTTGTCAAGTCCAATGTTGACGTCCTTACACTATTGTTAACCAAACCAGCAGCAACAGAATCTCTTTTATAAGAGTTCAAACTCATGAATTGTGACTTCTCTTTCCCTCTCTGCAATATAAAGTATTCCTCGCTTTTATTTTCAACATCCAAGGAATCGCGCTGATTGGTCAATAAATAAACATATTGAGATTTCACTACATCTATATCAACATTCTTTTGGCCATAGAACCCATTCCCCATCGTGCATAAAAAGAAAAACAGCACTGACGCTATAAATTGTTTTTGCATAAAAAAGTATCTACATTAAACCATAAAAGAGGATATCAAATCCTCTCTTATAGTTTGTATTGATTAATATTAATTAATTTCCACACAGTATATCATCTGCTATAATAGCGATATCAATTACATCAGCAATCGTTTCTCCACAAGCCATTCCTGTGATTCCACAAGAAAGGGTTGTAGGTACACAGCCATACGCAGCGGCAGCTTCAACTTTAGCCACAGTTGTGTTTTCTTCTAAGATTTCAGTTTCTGATGAAATAGTGTTTGCACTCATTGAACCAGCAACCATAATTGTTGCCATTAAGAATAATTTTTTCATGGTAATATTTTTTGTTTTAGTTTTACTAAGTAATTAAAAAAAAGACAAATAGCCAAATTTTCAACAAAGAAAATCACCAATTAATGAAAAATAAATAAACATTTAACATAAAATATAAATATTTATTTTCAGCAAACATTATTCAATTCCAATATTAATGGTTATTTGATAACATTAACTCCAACTTCTTCCAATTTTATATGTTCTTCAACAGAAATACCATCATCCGTAATCAGATAATCTACCTGATCCAATAATGCAATTTTACCGAATCCTTTCTTATTTAACTTTGATGAATCTGCCAGAATAATAGTCTGATCTGCACATTCCATCATCACCTGATTCAAATGTGCTTCTGCAGCATTGGAAGTACTAATACCAAATTCTACATCTATTCCGTCTACACCCAGAAAAAGTTTATTACAGGAAAACTGCCTAAGAATTCCTTCTGATATTGATCCTACTATTGAGGTAGAGCTTTTCCTAACCTCGCCTCCCAATTGGATAATATTAATGTTAGGATTATTGCAAAGTTCAATAGCTACCCTAAGCGAAGAAGTTAGCACCGTAAGTGGTCCAAAATTCACCAGCATTCTGGCAAGATAGTGCATTGTAGTTCCGGAAGCCAATATGATACAGTCATTTTCCTGAATCAAAGAAAGTGCAGCCTTTGCAATGGCTTGTTTTGCTTCCACATTAATACTTTCTTTTTCCACCACATTTTTTTCATAGGCATACCTTAGCTGTTTGCTGGCACCTCCATGATTTCTGAAAAGAAGCCCTATACTTTCAAGAAAATTCAGATCCTTTCGGATCGTAACCGAAGATACATTCAGTTTTTCACATAGATCCTGAACAAGAACATGCCCTTTTTCATCAAGTTCTTTTAATATTGCATCATGTCTGGGGATTAGCTTCTCCATTTTATTCGTTTGATCAAAAATACCGCTTTTTTTCCACATCTTAAAATTTCATTTATTTTCTTTTTGCTTTCATTTTTAATTTATATATTTGAAAACGAAACATAAACGAAACATTTATGAAACGAAACGAAGAACTTAGTAAATTAACCAATGTAAAAGAATGGGACTTTATTGTCATCGGAGGGGGAGCCAGTGGTTTAGGCTCAGCATTAGATGCAGTAAGCAGAGGATTCAAAACCTTATTGCTTGAATCTCATGATTTTGCGAAAGCAACATCTAGCAGAAGCACCAAGTTGGTACATGGTGGAGTAAGATATTTAGCACAGGGAGATGTCAGATTAGTGAAAGAAGCCTTAAAAGAAAGAGGTCTATTGGCGAAAAATGCAGCACATATTGTAAAAAACCAATCTTTCATTATTCCAAATTATACCTGGTGGGGAGGAATCTATTATAAGATAGGTCTTTCTGTTTATGATTTCCTTGCAGGAAAATTAAGCTTGGGTAAAACGAAATATATCGGTAAGTCTAAAACTGTTGAAAAGCTACCAACTATTGAACAAAACCATTTAGTAAGTGGTGTTGTTTACCAGGACGGACAGTTTGACGACGCCAGACTTGCAGTTAATTTAACCCAAACTATTATAGAGAAAGGCGGAAGTGCAGTGAACTATGTAAAGGTTGTCAATCTTCTAAAAAACGATGCTGACAAAATTATCGGTGTGGTTGCAGAGGATCAATTCTCAAAACAGCAATATCAGATTCACGCAAAAGTTGTCATTAATGCTACAGGTGTGTTCACGAATGACATTCTTAACATGAACAATCCTAAGCATGGTAAACTTGTGGTACCAAGCCAGGGAATTCACCTAGTGTTGGATAAATCTTTCCTGAAAAGTGATGACGCCATCATGATTCCAAAAACATCAGATGGAAGGGTTTTATTTGTTGTGCCTTGGCATGACAGAGCTTTGGTAGGAACTACTGATACGCTTCTAAAGGATGAAAGCTTTGAGCCGCGTGCCTTAGAAGAAGAGATCAACTTTGTATTAAATACAGCAAGACAATATTTGTCTAAAAAACCGACCCGTGAAGATGTAAAATCCGTCTTTGCCGGACTTCGTCCTCTTGCTGCTCCTAAGGATGGTAGCAAAAGTACGAAAGAGGTTTCCCGAAGCCACAAAGTCATTGCATCTGAAACCGGATTAATTTCCATCATTGGAGGAAAGTGGACTACTTACCGTAAAATGGCAGAAGATACTATTGACAAAGCAATACAGGTACATAAACTGTGCAATACCATCTCTAAAACAGAACATATGTCCATCCATGGAAATGTAAAACCTGAACAGGTAGACAGAAGCAATCATTTGTACGTATACGGATCTGACATTCCTGCTATAAAAGCCTTACAGGAAAGCAACCCACGTTTTTTACAAAAAATACACCCTGATCATCCTTTCACAGTTGCGGAGGTAGTATGGGCCGTAAGAAATGAAATGGCAGAAACTATTGAAGACGTTTTAGCAAGAAGAGCACGTTTACTATTCCTTGATGCCAGAGCAGCTATAGACAGCGCACATAACGTTGCAAGAATTATTGCAGAAGAAAAAGGATATTCTGAAGACTGGGCAACGCAGCAGGAAAACGAATTCATCGAACTAGCAAAAGGATATTTATTAACACCTTATTCACCTAAAGTTATCAACCTTAATTAATCATAATATGAATGAAAAATTAATACTCGCTTTAGATCAGGGAACTACTTCCTCCAGAGCGATTCTATTCAATCACAGCGGAGAAATAAAATACGTATCTCAAAAAGATTTCAGACAAATATTTCCTACTCCGGGCTGGGTAGAACATGACCCGAACGAAATCTGGTCTTCACAAATTTCTGTAGCTGCAGAAAGTATTGCCAAGGCTGGTATTTCCGGATTGGAAGTAGCTGCAATTGGTATTACCAACCAACGTGAAACAACTATTGTTTGGGATAAAGAATCCGGCGAACCTATTTATAATGCCATTGTTTGGCAAGATCGAAGAACTTCAAAATACTGCGATGAACTCAAAGAACAGGGGCATGCAGAAATTATAAAAGAAAAAACGGGACTTATTCTTGATGCTTACTTCTCGGCAACTAAGCTGAAATGGATCCTTGATAATGTAGATGGTGCCAGAGAAAAGGCTGAAGCCGGAAAATTATGTTTTGGAACTGTTGATACATGGCTTGTATGGAAGCTAACCCGCGGGAAAATGTTCATCACTGATGTTTCCAATGCCAGCAGAACAATGCTTCTGAATATTCATACTTTGGAATGGGACAATGATTTATTGGAGCTATTCAATATTCCTAGAGCCATTCTTCCTGAGGTAAAACAAAGTAGTGAGGTATACGGAGAAACAGCTACTACTCTATTTTCTACAAAAATTCCGATTGCGGGTATTGCAGGTGACCAGCAGGCAGCCTTGTTTGGACAAATGTGTACTTCTCCCGGAATGGTAAAAAATACATACGGAACAGGATGCTTCTTATTAATGAACACCGGAAAAGAAGCCGTTGCCTCAAAGAACAACCTTTTGACAACCGTTGCATGGAAAATCAATGGAGAAGTCAACTATGCTCTGGAAGGAAGTGTATTTGTAGGAGGAGCAGCTATTCAATGGCTGAGAGACGGGCTTAAGCTTATTCATTCTTCTGAGGAAGTAAATGATCTTGCTGCTTCTGTTGAAGACAATGGTGGAGTTTACTTCGTCCCTGCCCTTACAGGCTTAGGTGCTCCTCATTGGGATCAGTATGCACGTGGAACTATTGTCGGAATTACCCGTGGAACTACTGATGGCCATATCGCAAGAGCTACCCTTGAAGGAATTGCATTTCAGGTATATGATATTGTAAAATCTATGGAAGCTGATTCCGGAAGAGCAAGCCTTGAACTAAGAGTAGATGGCGGAGCTTCAGCAAGCAACCTATTGATGCAGATACAATCTGATCTTTTCGGATTTAAAATTACCAGACCAAAAACTCTGGAAACAACAGCTTTAGGAGCCGCATACCTTGCAGGTCTTGCTGTAGGATTCTGGAAAAACATTGATGAAATTCAGGAACAATGGATTGTAGATAAAGATTTCCACCCTCAATTGGAAAAGGAAAAAGTAGATACCATGATTCACTTTTGGACTAAAGCGGTATCTCGTGCTCAAAGCTGGATAGAAGATTAACTCACTGACCTTAAAAACTCATATATGACTCCATTTATCGCAGAAGTGATCGGAACGATGCTTCTTATATTGTTAGGCAACGGTGTTGTAGCCAATGTTGTCTTGAAAGATACCAAAGGAAATAATTCCGGATGGATTGTTATTACCACTGCTTGGGCGTTAGCCGTTTTTGTCGGGGTAACCGTTGCAGGCCCTGTAAGTGGAGCTCATTTAAATCCAGCGGTAACCATTGGCCTTGCTGCTGCAGGAAAGTTCTCCTGGGATTTAGTACCTTCTTACATCGCTGCTCAAATGATTGGCGGAATGCTGGGTGCATTTCTGGTATGGTTATTCCATAAAGATCATTTTGCCATTACGGAGGATGAGGGAGCAAAGCTGGCTTGTTTCAGTACAGGCCCTGCTATCAGAAAGGTTTCATCCAATCTTATCAGTGAAATTATCGGAACATTTGTACTGGTATTTGTGATTTTCCACTTCTCAGATCCGAGTATAGCTTTACAAGCGGATCCTAATGCAAAAGTTGGACTTGGTACTGTAGGAGCTATTCCCGTTACATTTCTTGTTTGGGTGATAGGACTTTCCTTAGGAGGAACTACAGGATATGCCATCAACCCAGCCAGAGATCTTGCCCCAAGAATTATGCACGCCATTCTTCCGATAAAAGGAAGCAGTGACTGGAGCTATGCATGGATTCCTGTAATAGGCCCTATTATAGGTGCTGTAATTGCCGCTTTACTATTGATGATTTTAAAATAAAAAGTATAAGTGATGAAAATACTAAAAGGAATCTTCCTCCTACTTCTAGGTACAGGAAAATTATTTTCTCAGGAAAGCAGTGATCCTAAGGAAACGAAAGAAAGCAGACTGGATTTTACAGCCAATATTCAAAACAACCATTTATGGAGAGGTTTGATTATTACAGACAAACCGGTTGTAATGGGTAATCTTTCGTACGCTGTGGATGCGGAAAAGAAATGGAAAGTGGGTATTTGGGGAGCTTCTGCACTGGCAGATGACAAAGACAACACCCATTACAAAGAGATCAATTACTATGTTCAATATTCTAACGGACGTTTTTATATTGGATTATGGGATCTTTACAACTCAAGAAACATCAATACAGCCGTTGCTGCCGATGACATCTTTAGTTATTCACAAAGGAGAACAGCTCATATCATCGATTTAAGAACCAATTATACATTCGGACCGTTATTCCCGATTAATATTGAGGCAGATATTATGCTTTATGGAGGCGCCAATGCAGGAGAAGTTATTCTGGAAGCTGACGGAAGCTATAAAAAGAACAGATATTCCACCTACATTCAGGCAAGTTACCCTGTAATAAGCGGACAGAAAGTGAATCTGGATGCTTTTGTAGGAGCCGGATTTTCACTCAATGGAAACACCTTCTTGTACGGAAATGGAAAAAACAATTTTGACATTGTTAATGTAGGAGTAAAAGCAGGAAAAGTATTAAAGATCACAGATCATTATAGTCTTCCCGTTTCTATGATGGCGATGTGGAACCCGTCTAATAAGTATGCGAGAATTCAACTTGCCGCAACAGTTTTTTAATCTAGCTTTAACTAAATTATATAAATACCGCTCCTTTTGGGGCGGTTTTTGTTATCAATAAAAGTCAATATCAGGGTTTTTACGGCTTCCCGGTTTGGTAAATATTCCTAATTTTGAAAAAAAACTATGAAAAAGATTTTCAGTTTAGCCATCTTGTGCATCAGTATGTTCGCTTTAGCACAGACAAAGACCCCATTTACCGGACACAGAAGTTTTGATATTCTAAAAGGATATAGTGGTACCGGCACTCCTCATTATTATGTGGATATGAAAAAAAATGGCGATGTACATTTTGGATACGTCCAGGTGAATCAGGCCAACGGAAAGGAAACCAAAGAGGAAATAAATGCAGGCAAATACGTTCCCAACAAGGTAATGAAAGTTGTATTTAAAAAGTTTGACGAAACCTTTTTTGTAAAGCTTGATAAAAACAAAATTTATCTTACAGATGAAAAAGGAAACATTCAAAACCTTGAGGGTTGTTGTTCCTCCAGCGAAAGCATAGACAAAGAAACCTGCACCTGTGAAAGTGAGCTGTATCAATAACAATCTGACACTCGGCCAAACCATATTGTGATTGCAAGAGTATTTTATATCAATGAAAATTTTAAGAATTTTACTGCTATTCTTTCTGATGGCTTCATGCAGCAAGAAAGAAAATCATCCTTACACGTTTTATTACTGGAAGACCAATTTGAAATTGGATCAGGAGGAGAAAAAAACACTGGATCAGGCTTCTGTCCCCTATTTATATACACGCTTTTTTGATGTTGACAAAGTTGGAGGGAAGTTTCAGCCCGTTGCTGTCATTACAAAAGACAAGAGTTTTGAATCCAATAAACAGATTGTACCGACAGTTTTCATCACCAATCAGACTTTGCTGGGTATTTCTTCGGAGGAAATTAAATTTCTCGCAGAAAGTATTCATCAATTAGTTCAAAAGAAGTCTCAAGAATATCATTTGAAAATCAATAATGAAATTCAGATTGACTGTGACTGGACCGCGGGAACAAGGGATGATTATTTTAAATTTTTAAAAGAACTTAAAAAGGTATCCGGAAAAGAAATCACTTGTACGTTACGCCTTCATCAGGTTAAGGATAAAAAGCAAACCGGAATTCCGCCGGTAGAAAAAGTGTACCTGATGTGCTACTCGACTTCCTCACCATTGGAAAAGTCCGATAAAAACTCAATTCTGGATGTACATATTCTAAAAAGTTATCTTTCAAAAATGGAAGATTATCCCATCAAAAAAATTGAGGTAGCACTGCCTATTTATTCATGGGGGATTGTTACCAATCATCTTGACAAGCACAGACTGATCAATGCCTTATCTAAAAAGGATCTTGAAAACCCTAATTTTAAGAAAATCTCTGATCATGAAGTTGAAATAATGAAAGACGGCTTCTACTTCGGAAACTATCTTAATAAAGGTTTTAAAATAAAGGTGGAAGAAATTTCCAAGGAACAACTGGAAGATGTCACGAATTTCCTTGAGAAAAAAATCCCACATTTTAATATTATTTATTATCAATTAGATAGTAAATTTGTATTAGATCGAAAATTTTAAATCTTTTACAGATTAAGGCAGATCATAAAAAGCCTCATTAAGCTAAATTATTTTCTGCCCGCACCAACACTACAAACAACTATATAAAATTATAAAAACACTACACACCCTATGAAAAAATACATTCTTTCACTTGCGGTTGTATCTCTTTTCTACACGAATTCTGATGCCTGTGCATGGTCGGATCCTGATTATGAATACTTCAATCTTTTTACACAAAGTATTATCAAGGATAAATCTTACCTGCCTTTTCTGCATACCTACTCCAGCAGATTCTTTGGCGGATACAACCCGTCTCTGATTCCTGATGACAATGTTGAAGCATGGAAAAAATTCTTCAACAATCAGCTTACTTATGCGGAGACTCAAAATCTTGTATATAAATTAAGCATGAATGATCTGAATGCTTTAAAGAACGGCACCCCAACCCAACCCCTTTTACAAAAACTGGGAACCGGTTTTTATCAGAAATATAAAGAGGGGATTGATTATCTAATTGAAGCCAAGTACTTGGAGCCTTACATGAGCATCAATTATGTTGAAACCGAAAACTCTTTCTATTCTTATAGCAGAAATGAAAGCAAGAAAGATGCAACTTCTCTTGATTACAATAAAACAATCGCCGCTCTTACATCTTTGTACAATGCTGCCAGAAATCCTGAGATCAAGCAACGTTACGGATACCAGCTTGTACGTTTGAATCATTATACAAGAAACTATGATTCTGCGGTACAAGCTTTCAAAACCTATATAGAACCCATTAAGCTAAAAGGTACGGTTTACTTTATGGCACTGGACCAGCTAGCGGGAGCTCAAAGGGGATTGGAAATGAACGGTGATGCTAACTGGAATTTCTTCCAGGTATTCATGAACAGTAAGGATCGTAAGGAATCTGCATTTATTTCTATGAAGCTTTCGGATACAGCCTCTTTCAGTAATATCATGAAGAGAGCAAATACGAATGAGGAAAAGAACATGGCTTATTTCCTTTTAGGATATGAAGACTTCAATAATCCGATTCCTATCATGGAAAAGATGTTTGACATCAATCCTGATTCTGAGATTCTGAAAGTAATGGCCGTAAGAAGCATTAATGAACTGGAGAGAAGTTATCTTCCTACTTATTACTATACGTCATCCTCTTTGGGGAAGGTATCTGTACACACAGGAAATACTGAAACCAAAACCTCAAAAGATACTCCTGCAGATAAAGCTACAACAGAAGTAAAAGAAGAAAAAATTTCTTTCTGGCAGAAGATTGTTCGATTCTTTAAAAATCTTTTTGGAGGATCATCTTCTGATAAAACAGGTGATGGAAAGAAAGCTGATCAAAGTGATGATGAATTACTAAATAATCCAAATAGAATTCCTTTTTATACAACCGGATATGAAGGTTATGACCAAACGACCAAAGACTATCTGGATGATCTGGAAAAATTCACCGCAAAAACCAAGGAAAAATCAAAAGATGAATATTGGCAGATTGCAGATGCATACCTTAAGTTTTTAAAGAAAGACTATAAGGAAAGTACTGAGATTCTTAACGACATCAAAACTACCAATCCTGAATATCTGGAGGAAATTAAAAGAATGAAAGTTCTTAATGATATTGTTTCCCAGCCTAAAGTAGATGCAGCCTATGAAGATCATTTAATGAAAGATTATGCTGAATATTTTGTGGAAAAAGAAGTAAAAAAGGACACCGCCAATGTTAATGATTATGACTATTATGGAGATGTTCCGTCTACTGCAGACTTCCTTAAGGATGTGATGGCCAACCGCTATTTCCTTCAGGGTGAGGACGGAAAATCTTTCCTGATGAACAACAAACTTTCTGATCTTCAATACAATCCGAATTCTAATCTGGTAAAGAGTGTTGAAGAATTTTACAGAAAACCTAATAAGTCACAGTTTGAACAGCAGATCATCGCCAAGAACATGGACAGTGTAGGAAACATTGACGCTTTCTTTAATACTATTTATGGTGACAGGGCTATGAGACTTGCAGACTTCGACAAGGCTAAATCGTACTATGAAAAAGCTCAGAAATTTGCAGGAATACCAAGAGTAAATTATGACTGGACGGAAAACAACGGACAAACTATTACTCAGAAACAATATACCCCTACCGAGTATAATGGTTTTAATAATATTTCCAATCTGGTTTTCGGGCATAATGTATGGGAAAGCTTCCAAAGTCCGGATGCTGAAAGTATGAAAGCTGAAAATTATGCAGACTTCCCTTTCATTAAAAATACTATGAATAAGCTTGAACTTACCGATGTCCTTATCCAGCTTAAGAAAATAGGAACCGGAAATGATGAAAAAGCAGCAAAAGCTAATCAGCTTATCGGAAACCTATTGTATAACACTTCTATTTTAGGATATTACCGACAACTGTTTGTAATGGATATTGACAACAGCAACGGCGGAAAATACTACTTCTGGAATACGAATAACAGTAACCCGTACAAGTATTATTACAAAAACTTCCTTGATACTTCTTATATTGAACCGGATAACTTTGATTTGGCTATCAATTATTATCAAAAGGCACTTAAGCTTTCAAACAATAAGGAGGAAAAAGCAAGAATACTTTTCCAAATGGCAAGTGCTGAGCAGGGTAAATACTATCAGTACGAAGCAAAAGCACAGAAAGATTTCGATTACTCTGATCCAAAGTGGTCTGAAAAAGAAGATGCTCGCCAGAAAGAAATGGATAATCTTAAAAATCAGAAATACAGAACTTACTTTGCACAGTTAAAAACTCAGTATTCTGATACTGAAGCAGCTAAAAACCTTATGGGAAGCTGTAGTTATTTTAGCTACTTTATGAAAAGATAATGTAAAGAAGTTATATCTGAAATTTCAGGTAAAACTCAAGACAAGTTTATTATATATCAAATAAAAAAGGAATCACTTAGATTCCTTTTTTTGTTCTTGCTTCTTTAGCCATTCTTCATGCTTCTCTCTGAAAAAATCATGCTTATAGTCCTGATTTCTTTTTGCAGCATCAATGGAATGAGACGTATGAATATCAGCATCTTTCCTGGCAAACTGGGCCAGGTTTTCATAATAGCGGTGAAGCTGATCCAATTCTTTTTCTGTAAGCTCTTCAATATCTACAATTCTATTGCTGGCTTTCTCATGAGCAGCAATGAGTTCATTCAGTTTAATCTGTGTGGCTTTTGAATCTTTATTCTGCGCTTTCTGAATAAGAAAAACCATTAAAAAGGTAATGATTGTAGTTCCGGTATTGATAACAAGCTGCCAAGTTTCCGAATAATCAAAAAAAGGCCCGGAAAATGCCCAAGCCACTACGATAGCCATCGCTCCTAAAAAAGCATTGGGGCTTCCGGTAAATCCTACAGCCCAGTTTGAAAATTTTTCAAAAAGATTTTTATTTTGATGGTCCATAATAGGGTTATTTTATATAATAAATGTATAAAATTAACCTGAACGAATGAAAGAAATATTTAAAATCAGGATGTAGGCTCAAATACCAGGTACCTACCCTCCTATTTCATCTTTCGGAATCTATGCCACCAGATCAGAAAACCCGTAATAGGTAAAGAGCAGCCAATAAGAGAGACTATGAAATACAGAATAATACTTGGCAAACCCATAATTTCTCCTGTATGCAGAGGTTTAGCCAATGCCGTGAATTGCTTGTTTAACGGTTTATCAGAAAACAGCTCCTTTGTTTTAAAAACTCCAGTTTTATCAAAGGTTACTTCATCAGGAAGCATCATTCCCAAAAAGTTTTGCCTATTGGTTTTTATCACTACATATCGTGGATTTTCCTTGTTGGGAAGCTCAATACTGGTTGTAGCGGTATATGGAAGGTGCTGGTCTGCTAATTTTAAAATCTTATCGATGGATGCCGATTCTGAGTTTTTAAGGTTTTTCTTTTCATCCTGCTTCTGAAGCATATCTTCTAAAAGTCCTCCGAAAGCATCATCTGCACTGTCTTTATCTTTTGAAATATTATCGATGGATGATCCTCCCAAGCTTACAATAAGACCATTCTTTACCCACGGATAAGTTACATACAACCCAGTAACGGCAATAAAGAAAAGCATCATGAAAGTATAAAATCCGAGTGTGTTATGCAGATCGTAGTTAAGTCTTTGGAATTTTGCCTTGAACATTACAGTTAGTCCTTGCTTCAGGAACTTTAGTTTTTTAGGTAACCAAAGTATTAAACCTGAAATCAGCAGTACACAAAACATCAATATACCAGCTCCCAATATCTGACGCCCCACATTTCCCATCATCAGATTTCTGTGAATATCAAGAACAATTTCAAAGAAACGGCTTGACCCCACATCTGCCTGCCCAAGGATTTCACCTGTATATTGGTTATAATAAGTAGCTTTATCCAATTGCTTTTCTCGGTAACCTACCACGTAGCTTCTTCCCGCATCATCAGGCATCAGTAAGGAGGTTAATTCCTTACCGTCATTTAAAAGTTCAGCCTGAATCTGGTCTGTACTTTTAACCTGTTTGGATGACGAAGTGATATACACCTTATCTCTGTTACTAAAATCAGTAATCTGGTTTTTAAAGGCATAAAGACACCCTGTAAGACATACCACAAAAACAATAATACTTGATAAAAGTCCCAACCAAAGATGGATGATCCACATTACATATTTAATGACCGATTCATTCTTCCGTCTTTTCCTGTAAAGGCTTTTAAACAATGTTTTCATTTTTGTTATAATAGCAAAAACATTAAGACAGTTTTGCCGTCTTAATGTTTTTAAATTGATATGAATAAATTAAAAAGTTAATACGAATTTAAGGAAAGATTACTTCCAGCTTAAACCAGTATTAATATCGGTTATTTTCTTCCTTTAAACTGAACATCTTTTACAATCTCCTCAAATTTTGTAAAGTGTTCCGGAGTTAATGCCTTTTGGATGGCAGCTTTTCTTTGGGCATCAAATTTTTCCCAGTATTTCTTAGCTAGATCATTATTCCCATGATATACATCGTGAGCATCATTGAATGCTTTTTCAAAGGCATCATTCGCAGCATTTACCATCTTGAATTCATCTTCAGAAAGTTGAGCTTCTGCTTTTATTTTCTCTAATAAAGCATTGTCATATCTTGGTCTTTTTCTGGAATTTTCATCAACAAACTTATTGAATTTTTCCATTTGTGGAACATCCAATACTTTAGCCATTTCAATAGCCTGTTGCGCTCTCAGTTCCTCACCTTTAATACCCAAAGCAACACGGTCCATATTCCCACCCTGAGCTTTTGCAGCCTGAAAGTTCTGCTCCTGTAATTGCTGGTACTTTGTCGTAATTTCATCAAAACTTTTTTCCTGCTCGGGAGTAAGCTTTACTTCTGTTTTGAATTGATTATAATCTACACCTTTCTTCTTATCTCCTGAACATGATAGAGTAATTGCTCCAAGAACTAATGCTAAGATTACTGTTTTTACACTTTTCATAATTGATGATTTTGTTGATTAGAATTTATAGTTTACCTGTACAGCAAAGTTTCTAGGCTGAATTTGATCAATATATCCACCTCTGAAGTAAGAGTTATATCCTACTGAATCAAAGATATTATTGAAGAACCCTCTTAATCCTACTCCATTTTTGAATGTATATCCTATCTGAGCATCAACAGTAGTATAGTCAGGCATGTTAAATGGTCTTTCACCAGGTTGTGTTCCGTTCACGTGACCATTATCTAATATTACATCAAGTTTATAATCATCAACAGGTCTGGTTCCTACATAATAAATACCGGCCCCTATGTCAAACCCAGTTAAAGCTCCTGTATTAAATTTATAATTTAACCAGGCATTTGCAGTATGCTTCGGCGTGTTTATCGGCGCTGAACCATTTACAAATGAAGGACTGTCCTGATACTGTGCATCTACATATGCCCATCCTGTCATAACCTGAAGATTAGGTAGTATTTTACCGATTAATTCAACCTCTACTCCTTGTCTTTTCAGTTCTCCGGCAAAAGCATATTTTCCTATCCCCTGACCATTGCTTCCCAAAAGTTCGTATGAAAGGTTATCGGTGTAGATATTAAAGTAAGTAACATTGAATCTTAATCTTTCATTAAGCCAGTCTGATTTGATCCCTGCTTCCCACTGTTTAGTAGTTGATCCACCAACGGTACCTCCTGTAGCTAACTGATTGTTAGAATTTCTTAAAGAAGTAGTGCTTGTATAGGAACCAAAAATATTCATGTTTTCAATTGGAGAAACCATAATTCCAAATGACGGGTTCCAAGCAAAGTCTTTTTCTTTATCAGAACCAATCAATCTGCTGTAACGAAGTCCTAAATGAGCTTTTAAATATTTATTGAAAGTAATAACATCCTGTGCCATTAATCCCATTGTTGGAGCCACCGTATTAACAGAGCTAGCAGTAGATGTTTTTATCTCAACCCCAGTAGGAAGAATATTGTTAATTTCATTTAAAACATTAATTTGATCAACATTTTCGGCTTTATATGAAGTTGTTGTAACGTTAGATTCTTTCCAATCGAAACCTACCTGAAAAGTATGTTTCATAAATCCGGTCATCACATCTGCTCCTATGAAGTCAAATTGAAATACTTTATTCAAATCCTCTCTATCAGACCTGGTTAATGTTCTATTACGGTATTCAGTTGGATTATCTCTCTTTAAAGGAGCTAATGCTGCTCCAACGATTTCAGACTGGTAAGAAGAGCTCATAAAGGCAGCTCTTAATTTTAACTTCTCAGTAAGCTTTCTTGTAGCTGTAGTTGAGAAATTAAATGTTTCAATTTTTGCATTATCTGTAGAAAAACCAAGGAATTTTCTTCCAGGTATTTTATAAATTGCCTCAACATCTCCTTTTGCAAGGTTTATTGTTCCTCTATCCGGAGTGGTATTATTGTGCATATAATCCATCTCCACAACAATTTCAGTTTTATCGTCCGGACGGATTGCAATAGATGGATTTACATAGATACGATCTGTATTAACAAATCTTCTGAAACTATTATTACTTTGGTAAGCAGCATTTAATCTTACTGCTACTTTTCCTTGAGAATCTAATACTCTCTGGAAGTCAACTGTTGGTCTGTAGAAGTCCCAGCTTCCATATCTGAAACCTACATTTGTCTGATTAATAAATTTAGGAACTTTTGTCACTACGTTTATTACCCCACCTGCGGAACCAAGACCATCACCGATACCTTGTGTAACGGCAGCAGATCCTTTTATCACCTGAATACTTTCTACTCCCTGCATATCGGTAAGCATTGCCCCTGTACGGAAGTCAGAATCCATCTGAACTCCGTTTTTCAAAACAGGTACTCCTCTGTATCCTCTAATAGACATACTTTCTCTGATACCACCATAACTACCAAACTGAGTAACTCCCGGAACATTTTTAGCAACATCTGTTACTGTCAGTCCACCCAAATCTTCAATTACTTTATAAGAAATTACGGAGATGCTTTGGATCTGGTCTCTGGGCTTCAATGGGAGTCTTGTAATAGCTTCAAGACCTTCCGGCTGTTTTTTTCTTTCACCAAAAAGTTCTACTTCTTCAATTTTTTTATGCTTGATTGAATCGTTTGTCTTCTGTGCATTGGCAAGAACCCCACCTAATAATAGCAGAGAAAAGGATACTACTTTATTCATCTGATAATTTTTTGCAAATTTATTATTTTTAATAATTCTAAATAAACAAATCAAACTGACATATGTCACTTGAAAAAGAATAATCATTACCAGATTATTAATCATTACATCTTTATTATAAAAATATACCAACAGGATCTATTAATCATTAGGTTATATCTTCATAAGAAAGCATATGATTGTAAAAAATTAAATTAAAAAAGTAAAGTTTCTGATTAATTATATGCATAAAAAATCCGTTCCTAAAAAGGAACGGATTCTATAATTATTGCAAAGTATGCAATTATCACACTTTAATTTCAACGTCTACACCGCTTGGTAACTCTAATTTCATTAGAGCATCAACAGTTTTAGAAGAAGAAGAGTAGATATCCATTAGTCTCTTGTGAGCTGATAATTGGAACTGCTCTCTTGCTTTCTTGTTTACGTGCGGAGATCTCAACACTGTGAAGATTCTCTTGTTCGTTGGCAATGGAATTGGACCGTTTACAACAGCACCAGTAGCCTTTACCGTTTTTACGATTTTCTCAGCAGACTTGTCTACCAAGTTATAATCGTAAGATTTTAGTTTTATTCTGATTCTTTGTGACATTTCTTTAATTTAAAAATTAACCTTTTGCTTTAGCTATGATTTCTTCAGCAACGTTTTGTGGAGTAGCTTGGTACTTCTCTAATTCCATAGAAGAAGTAGCTCTTCCTGATGAAAGTGTTCTTAGAGTAGTAACATAACCAAACATTTCAGAAAGTGGAACTGAACCTTTGATAACAACAGCACCGTTCTTTTCTTCTTGTCCACTGATTGTACCTCTTCTCTTGTTAAGGTCACCAATGATGTTACCCATGTATTCTTCTGGAGTTACAACTTCCAGTTTCATAATAGGCTCCATAATTACTGGCTTAGCAGCACGTCCCGCTTCTTTAAATCCTAATTTAGCAGCCATTTCAAAGGAAAGAGCATCAGAATCCACCGCGTGGAAAGATCCGTCTTTAAGAACAACTTTAATACCTTCAACTTCGAAACCAGCCAAAGGACCGTTTTTCATTGCAGCTTTAAAGCCTTTTTCAATTGCAGGAACAAATTCTCTAGGAACGTTACCACCTTTGATCTCATTGATGAATTCTAAACCAATTTTACCTTCGTCAGCAGGTCCTAGTTCAAATACAATGTCAGCAAATTTACCTTTACCACCAGATTGTTTTTTGTAAACTTCTCTGTGGTTAGCAACTTTTGTTAAGTTTTCTTTGTACTCTACCTGAGGTTGTCCTTGGTTTACTTCAACTTTGAATTCTCTCTTCATACGGTCAACAATGATATCCAAGTGAAGCTCACCCATACCAGAGATAATCGTTTGTCCAGAAGCTTCGTCAGTTCTAACAGTAAACGTAGGATCTTCTTCAGCCAATTTAGCTAAAGCATTACCCATTTTATCTTGGTCAGCTTTAGTTTTAGGCTCAACAGCGATACCAATTACCGGATCAGGGAAAACCATCGATTCAAGAACGATTGGGTTTTTCTCATCACACATAGTATCACCAGTTTTGATAGATTTGAAACCTACCGCTGCACCAATATCACCAGCTTCAATATATTCTACTGGGTTTTGCTTGTTAGCGTGCATCTGATAGATTCTTGAGATTCTTTCTTTATCTCCTGAACGGGTGTTCAAGATATAAGAACCTGCATCTAGTCTTCCAGAGTAAGCTCTAAAGAATGCTAATCTTCCCACGAACGGGTCAGTAGCAATCTTAAATGCTAATGCTGCGAAAGGCTCATCTACAGATGGTTTTCTTGTAATTTCAGCATCAGTTCTTGGGTCAGTACCTTTGATGTCATCTTTATCCAATGGAGAAGGCAAGTATTTACATACTGCATCCAACATAAACTGTACTCCTTTGTTCTTGAATGAAGAACCACAAGTCATTGGGATAATAGATAAATCGATAGTAGCAGCTCTCAATGCAGCATTGATTTCTTCTTCTGTAATTGAATCCGGATCTTCAAAGAATTTCTCCATTAAAGTTTCGTCATACTCAGAAACAGCTTCTACCAATTTCTCTCTGTATTCAAGAACTTCAGCTTTCATGTCTTCAGGAATTGGCACTACCTCGAAAGTAGCTCCTTGTCCTGCTTCATCCCAAATGATAGCTCTGTTTTTAATTAAGTCAACTACACCTTTGAAATCTTCTTCAGCACCGATTGGTAAAACGATTGGAACTGCGTTAGATCCTAACATTTCTTTAACCTGGTTTACCACGTTAAGGAAGTCAGCACCTTGTCTGTCCATTTTGTTTACGAATCCCATTCTCGCTACTTTGTAGTTGTCAGCAAGTCTCCAGTTTGTTTCAGACTGAGGCTCTACTCCATCTACTGCAGAGAATAGGAATACCAATCCATCCAATACTCTAAGAGATCTGTTTACCTCTACTGTAAAGTCAACGTGTCCCGGTGTATCAATGATGTTGAAGTGGTAAGGTTTAGTATCTGCAACAGGTTTTCCTTGATCCGTTGGAAAGTTCCAAGAACAAGTAGTTGCAGCTGAAGTAATGGTAATACCTCTTTCTGCTTCCTGCTCCATCCAGTCCATTGTAGAAGCACCATCGTGAACTTCACCAATTTTGTGGTTAACACCTGTATAGAATAGAATTCTTTCTGTAGTGGTAGTTTTACCTGCATCAATGTGAGCAGCAATACCAATATTTCTTGTGAATTTAAGATCTCTTCCCATTTCAGATTAGAATTTGAAGTGTGAGAAAGCTTTGTTAGCTTCCGCCATTTTGTGAGTATCAGATTTCTTTTTGAAAGCTGCACCTTCTTCTCTTGAAGCTGCTACAACTTCATTAGCTAATTTCAAAGCCATAGACTTATCATTTCTCTTTTTAGAGTAGCTAATTAACCATTTCATTGCCATAGAAATTTTTCTATCAGCTCTGATTGGCATAGGAATCTGGAAGTTAGCTCCACCTACTCTTCTAGAACGTACTTCTACGTGAGGCATAACGTTTGTTAATGCATCTTTCCAGATTTCAAGTGCAGTTTTCTCAGTTTCTCCTTTTTTAGTTTCTACGATATCTAATGCATCATAGAAAATTTTGAATGCGATTGACTTCTTACCGTCAAGCATTAAGTTGTTTACGAATCTCGTTACCAATTGATCATTAAATTTCGGATCTGGTAACAACGGTCTTTTTTTCGCTTTTGTCTTTCTCATTGCTTTTGTACCTTATTTAATGATTATTTTTTCTTTCCTTTTGCAGGAGCAGCAGCTGCTTGTCCTGGTTTAGGTCTCTTAGCTCCGTACTTAGATCTTCTCTGAGTTCTTCCATTTACACCAGCTGTGTCTAAAGCACCTCTTACGATGTGGTAACGTACTCCCGGTAGGTCTTTCACCCTTCCGCCTCTAACCAATACTATCGAGTGCTCTTGAAGATTATGTCCTTCGCCCGGGATATAGGCGTTAACTTCTTTACCGTTAGAAAGTCTTACCCTTGCAACTTTTCTAAGTGCAGAGTTAGGTTTCTTAGGTGTAGTAGTATATACTCTCGTACATACACCACGTCTTTGTGGACAAGAATCAAGGGCAGCCGATTTGCTCTTCTTGGCAAGCGTGGCTCTTCCTTTTCTTACTAATTGTTGAATAGTAGGCATTTAATTGCTTTTTATTTTAGGGTGCAAAAATAATAATATTTTTTTAATTGACAAGCAGTTATGTAATTTTATTTCTTATCTTTTTTTCCTATTTGTTTTCCATAACGATCTGAAACCACGATGAATTTTATATTATTCAATCATTTTTGGATCATGAAAATTGACATTAAAAAATTAAAATTTATTTAAAGGCATCCTTTATTACTTTTCCTTTCATGTATTGTTTAGGTATTCCTAAAAGTTCAGCCATTGTACTGGCAATATCAATCTGTTCGTAATTCCCTGTGCTGATGGTTGTATTCTTTTTAAAATCCGGCCCTATTGCAAAAAACTCAATATGCCTGCATCCTGCACAGTCATCTCCATGTTCTGCAAAACCTCCATTGGCATCCAGATGTCTTCCGTGATCGTTAGAAACAATCAGAGTTGTTTTATCCTTATAGGCAGGAAGCGACTGGATATACTCCCAGATCTCCTTAATGGAAGCATCAGTAGTTTTTATAGCCTTAATATACTCGTTCCAGTTATTAGAATGTCCATAAGAGTCTACATCCTTAAGATTAATCACCATCACATTTGGGCTATACTTCTTCATTACTTCCTTTGTATTAGCTATTGTTACAGCATCAGCTCGATATCCTGAACCATTACCGCTTACTCCACAATCTACACTTGGCTGAAACTTTCCATTCCATTCTTCAAGTTTACAGTTATTTAATACTTCTAACTTATCCTTGGAAGCAATAACCCAAGCCTTTGTCTTTTCTGCTCCGGTATATTTTAGCCATTGTTGCATTACAGATGGAAACCCAGGCAACTCGGTACCGTTATTTTTAATATTTTCATACACTCCCGAACACATGGCACTATGACCCGGATTGGTATTGGTGGTTCCGTTGTTTCTGAAATTACTGATAAAAACACCTTGGCTCAACAAACTTACTCTATTAGGTATATTCTCTTTATTAGCGGCTTCCCATGTTTCTGAAATACGAGGTCCGTCTACAACCAGCAGAACTACATTTTTAGTTTGGTATTTTTCCTCGGTTTTTGTTTGTGCTTCTGTATCATTACTACTGCATGAAAGTATTGAAAACAACAAACTGAAATACAAGAAGATCTTCTTCATAGCTTTTTTACTTTTTTATAGATTTAAAGTGCAAAGCTAGAAAACGGACACTGAGGGTTTATTAATAAATTATTATCTATTCCTTAAGAAATTAAGTTCAGGCCTTAAGAGAGTAGTAAGATTTTCTTAACTGGAAATACCTGTCAAAACATTATTCTATAATGGTAACAGTAACTTTTTTGTTCCAGTTAAAGTTTCTCACCTGCTCTTTTAAAACATTATGAATTTTGGGATTGATGGAGTAAATATACAAATGATCTCTCCCCAGCATGGCACTGCTTCCACTGATTGTTAAAACAGCAACTTTTTTCCAGTTTTTTGGGGTATGTCCCTCCAGCCATTCTTCATATGCTATTGCAAGCTGGTAGTTATTTTTAATTGTATATTCCGTTAAGAATTTTTCAAATTGATCATCTATTCCTATTATTCTTTTTCTAAAAGGCATCACTTCCTTTGATCCCAATCCTTCAAAATCCAATAGATGGATATCGGTAAAATAACAGATCGCGCCGATATCGTTAGCCACCACCTTAGACTCGTTGTAATATTTCTTTAGAAATCTGGCGGACTGCATCTGTTGTTCATAGATATTTCTACTTCCAACCACAATCAGATAACTAACGATTCCTATTTTCAAAAGTAAAGTTAAGCACGATAATAAAACCAATGAAGAAATAACCCTATTTTCCTTTAACAGAAAGCTTCGTTGTTCAAAAACAAACCCAAGCCTCGGAATAATAGCCATGGCAAAGCCTATCAATATATAAGCTTCATATCTGTATATTTTAGTCAACTGGCTGAAAGTCACATGTAGAAATAATGTGATGCACCAAACGATAATAAGAAAATTTTGTTTTATAATTTTTTGAAAGTTCAAACCCTTTTTAATATCCTTTACAATTAAAAATGCAGAAATTAACAATGGCAGTAAACCTGCAAAGTAAAAATAACGATTATTGAAAAATTTATTAAACAATATACTTGCTGCCTGTTTGAAATAATTACCGGAAAAGTCAAACTTGGCACCCTTTACAACAACTGAATTAGGAAAGAAATACCCTGTTTCCTGAAAATTAAAGTATCCAAAAATCAAAATAGGGATAAAGCCAAATGCCAATACCAAGATTATGTGCTTCCATCTTTTCAACAGTAGAAAAGCAAAGGCAATTGACAGAAAATAGAACATACTGTCAAACCTAATCAACCCAAGCAAAACAAGGGTACCATAAAACCAACCCAAATAATAAGAATCTTTGCACGCAGACCTCAGCCATCTTTCAAAGCATAGAACATTTACAACTACTACCAGCACCTGCATCACATGCTCCATTCCCGAGAAAATAAGCAGGGCAACAGAAGTAAAAAGCAACGTGAAAAGACTGCTCAATACGATGAGTTTAGATTTACTGAAGTAATCAGCATAATATTTATTCAGAAAATATATGGTGAAAAAGGCACATACGACATTAAAAGCTAAAGGGATAAGCTCATGATCTCCCAATATATAAATTAGCCCACTTAAAACCACTGTGAAAATAGGTGAAGACGAGGTAGAAGAAAAGGCATACTTCGTTACACCCCACACTCCATGAAAGGCAAGATTTTTTGCTATTGCAAGATGGATATAAGCATCATCCAATAGATAAGTAAAGTAATTCTCAGTTTCCGAAAGCATTAAGAACGTGTATATCATACACATTCCAAAAAATAATACAGTAGTTGTCAGGAAGCTTTTCATTATTTGCAATATTAATACTTCCAAACTATTTTAAAAAATTTTCTTATAGTTATCATCTATCAATAAGCAAGGGAGTTCGGCATGAAATTTCGTAAATTTGAGATATATAAATAATAAGCCCATAAAATTGCTATTATCACAACTTCATACCCAATAACAGGAATGAGGACAGCAATTAGAATGTAACCCATAAAAAATAAATATATACATATGAAAAACGCTAGTATTATTGGCCTTAAAGAAGCCGACTGCAAGAAAATAGCAGAAAAGTTAAATGTACTGTTAGCTAACTACTCTGTATTTTATCAGAATACAAGAGGTTCACACTGGAATATCAAAGGAGATCAGTTCTTTACGCTTCACCCGAAGTTTGAGGAATTGTACAACAGTCTTGTTCTAAAGATTGACGAGATTGCCGAAAGAATACTTACTTTAGGAGCTACCCCGGCACACAACTACTCTGATTATTTAAAAGTAGCAACTATTCAGGAAAGCAAAGAAGTAAGTGATGGAAACAAAAGTGTTGAGCAAATCTTAAATTCATTCAAGGTTGTACTTGATCTTCAGAGAGAGCTTTTAGATATTACAGATGAAGCAGGTGACGAGGGTACAAACTCTCAGATGAGCGACTATATCACGGAGCAGGAGAAAGAAGTTTGGATGTACAATTCCTATTTAGGAAAATAACCGATATAGATCATCGAAATATTTCAAAAAAATCGCCTTACATTTAGGCGATTTTATTTTTTATTTTTATATTTGCGTTAAAATTACACATATTATGAACGACGTAAGACTCAACTCTATTCTAGATAACGATTTCTATAAAATAACCATGCAAAATGCCGTGGTAAAATTATTCCCTGGTTCTATTGTAAAATATGAATTCATCAACAGAGGGAAACATCACTTTCCGGATGGGTTTGATGCAGCCTTAAAAGAGGCAGTCAATAAAATGGCTGAATTGAAGCTGACTAAGGAAGAGAAGAAATTCATGGCAAGAACCTGCCCTTATATTGACCTTCCTTACCTGGATTTTCTGGAGGGCTATCATTATGACCCATCTGAAGTAAAGATTCATCAGGAAGGAGGTGATCTGTCCGTAACCGTTGAAGGGCTTTGGTACAGAACCATCCTTTGGGAAGTTCCTCTATTGGCACTCATCAGTGAGCTTCATTATGAAATGAACCATATGGAAAGGGATTCTAATGAAGTTGTTATGAGCAAAACCATTGAAAAGGCAGAATCTCTGGGCAGACTTGGAGTTACATTTGCAGAATTTGGGACAAGAAGAAGGCATTCCTATAAAGTACAAAATCTTGTAATGGAGGCTTTGACAAAGAAAAAAGAATCCACATTTATAGGAAGTTCAAACGTACACTTTGCCATGAAGTACGGTGTAAAGCCTATTGGAACACATGCTCATGAATGGTTTATGTTCCACGCAGCCGAATATGGTTTCAAAATGGCCAATGAAATGGCGTTGGAACATTGGGTGGATGTTTACAGAGGAGATCTTGGAGTAGCACTATCAGATACATATACTACCGATGTTTTCTTCCAGCAGTTTGATAAGAAATTTGCCAAGCTTTTTGATGGAGTGCGTCATGACAGTGGTGATGCATTAGAATTTGCAGATAAGACGATCGCTCATTATCAAAGAAACGGCATCAATCCGATGTTTAAATACATCATTTTCTCTGATGCCCTAAATCTTGAAAAGGTAGAAGAAATCACCAATTATTGCAGAGGAAAAATCGGAATTTCTTTTGGAATAGGAACCAATCTTACGAATGATGTAGGATTAAAACCTATGAACATTGTTATGAAGCTTATCGGAGTTCAGGCTCCCAATAAAGAATGGATTCCTACCGTAAAACTTTCTGATGAACATGGAAAATATACCGGTGATCCAAAAATGATTGAGCTTGCTAAAGAATTTTTAAGAATAAAAGATTAATGTAACCTCATTAAGACTATTAAATATAACCTCGTAACCATCGAGGTTTTTTTGTTTCATAACATCATTTGAAATTCACATTTCAGAAATTTATAGGGTTTTTATTATATTTATCAAAACAAAGCAATATGATATCAAAAACATTACTTATCGCATCCCTCCTCACCTCAACACTTTACTTTGCACAGGAAAAGAAAACCGAAAAGGCTAAATTCAATCAAGAACTAGCCACTTCTCTTGGTGCAGACCAATATGGCATGAAAGCTTACACCATTGTAATGCTGACAACTGGTTCTGCAAAAATTGAAGACAAAACTCAAATGAGTACTTTGATGAAAGGACATATGACCAACATTGGTAAACTAGCAAATGAGGGTAAGATTATCGTGGCTGGACCTTTTCTGGAAAAGAATAAGGAAAACTACCGTGGAATGTTTATTTTCAATACAAAATCTAAAGAAGAAGCTGAGCAATGGGTAAAAACTGATCCTGCAGTTCAGGCCGGAGTTTTCAGTTATGAAATCTTCCCTTGGTATGGATCGGCGGCACTGCCTTTATACCTTAAGCACCATGAGGAAATTTCAAAAGAAAATCCTTAGAAATAGAAATCCCTCAGTTGAGGGATTTTTTTATTAATCAAAACAGATATACGGTTTTCTTGGTGGATAACAGCAATAAGGATTACTACAGAATGTGTATCCTGCAGAACAACCTCCATCTACAGGAGTTTCACAAGCTAATGCTGCACCTCCCAAAACAGTTTTCAACTCTTTTCTGTTTAAGCTTTTTAAATTTTTCATGATTAATTTTGTTTAGTTTAATTTCCTACTCTTAAAGATTTTCGGATTTCTCTTTACTATCTCTCTTTATATGGAAATAAATATACAATTTATTTTTTAATCAATTAAATTTCATATAATTACATACAAACAACATAAAAATATCAACAAATATTTCTTTTTTTAATGAATTAATTTAATTATTTTAGCTTATTAGCTATTCCACTTATCAATCTAATTGTGAGTAGTTTGCAAACAATACCATAATTAAAAATTAATTCCATGAAAAAAATTAATGTATCAAAACTTTCGAGAACAGAACTGAAAGATGTATTCGGCGGGTATTTATATCTGCCAGAATGTCCCGGAGGATGCCATGGTGAAGGCATGATCAGATGTCCTGACGGCTCAACCACAATGACTAATTTTATATGCATGGGGGGAACATGCCAGCCGGCTGCAATGTGCAAACCACTGGTTCTTGAACCTTTCCCTGGTCCCATTGAAATCACTCCATAATCTGATGAACAATACATAAAGTGAGCTTTCCGGCTCACTTTTTCATTATAAAAAAAATTATTACACTCGTTTTCAAAGTAATACACCACTGATCATCGGTTTTTATTATCTTTAAGTAAACAAAAAACCACCATGAAAACCATTGAGGAAGTTTTACAAAAACTGGATGCTATTATTATCTGGTGCAAGGAAAATAAAAGCACAGCAGGATATTTCGCCTGTACTTACCGTATTATGACGGCACAGGTTTTAAAAGGAATTCAGCAGAAAAAGTTTGAGGATAATCCAAGAATGACAATGCTTGATATTGCTTTCGCACAAAGATATCTTGAAGCATGGGAAAATTACAGCAAAGGAAAGAAATGTACAAACTCATGGTATCTGGCCTTTGAAGCAACCAAAAATAAAGACCTGTTAATTCTACAGCATATCTTCCTTGGCATGAATGCCCACATCAATCTGGATTTGGGAATTTCAGCAGCCTCCATTATGCCTTACCGGAAAATAAATCCTTTAAAAAGGGACTTTGAGAACATTAATAATGTTATTGCATCTATCAACCAGAAAGTTCAGGATTCTTTGAGTAAAATATGTTATCCCGTGGATCTTATTGATCAGCTTTCTAATGGAAAAGATAATGCCATATTGGATTTTGCGATATCCAGAGCGAGAGAAACCTCATGGGCAACGGCAGTAATTGCATCAAGCACTCCAAATTTCCTCAGAGAATCGGTTATCAATATTGTAGATTATGCAGCAGCAAAGATTGCCACCCAAATTGTGAGCCCCAGAATCCTCACTCCTACTCTTCTCAAGGAACTTAAAAAGTGTGAAAGTGGTGATGTGATAAAAAATATCGAAATATTGGAATCAACAAAAACGGTTTAAATCAAAATAAAAAGGTCGGGATCTTCCTCACGGATCCCGACCAAATAATGAACAAATAAAAAAGAAACTATATTGTTTCCTTATGCTTTTTACGATAGGCATAATGAAATACAATCGGTAATATTGTAAATGACAACAGCATACAGATGATAAGTCCGCCTACAATCATAATGGCTAAAGGTTTTTGAATTTCAGAACCCATTCCGTTTGACATTGCCGCAGGAAGAAGTCCCATTGATCCCATCAATGCAATCATCACTACAGGACGAATTCTGCTTTTAACCCCCTCTGAAATTGATTCTTTAAGGGACATTCTGTTTTGCAGATTTTCTTTCATTACCCCAATCAGAACAATCCCGTCAATGGTAGCCACTCCGAAAAGGATAATGAAGCCAATACCTGCCGAAATTCCAAAGATGGTGCCTGTAAACCACAGGGATAAAAATCCTCCAATAAATGCAAAGGCCAAGGTAATGGAAGAGATCAGTGTATCTTTTAGGTTTCCAAAGTTGAAATACAAAAGCATCAGAATAAGAACAAGGGAAATCGGAACTACCATTGCCAACTGTTTTGCAGCTCTTTCTTTACTTTCAAATTCTCCGGCCCAGGTCATTTTATGATTCTTTGGAAGCTTCACCTCTTTATCCACCTTAATCTTGGCTTCTTCAATGGTGCTTCCCAGATCACGTCCTTCAATATTGAACCCTACACCAATATATCTGCTGTTTCCTTCACGGTAAATAAAGGATGGACCGGTATGATAATCTATGGTAGCAATTTCTTTCAACGGTACTTTTTTATTATCCTGAGTAGGAATCAAAATATTTCCCATTTTTTCCGGAGTATCGCGGTATTCTTTTTCAAACCTAAGCATCACGTCAAACATTCTTTCTTCTTCATAGAACTTGGTTGCAGCCTGTCCTCCAATCGTCATTTCAATTACAGCCTGTGCATCTGCTGTAGAAACGCCATACTTTGCCATTTTAGAATCATGAAGCTGTATTCTCAGTTCCGGAAGTCCTATATTTTTAAAGACATTTACATCTGAAATTCCCGGAACAGTTCTGATAGAATTAGCTACCTGATTGGCATAATTCTCAAGCTCGAATAAATCATTTCCAAATATTTTAATAACCAACGGAGCTTTTACCCCGGCAACATATTCTTCCACGTTATCCTGAATCGGCTGGCTAAAACCGAAATTGATTCCCGGATATTTTTCAAGGGAAACTCTCATTTCCTCAAGAAGTTCTTCTTTGGATATTTTTTTCTTCCATTCCTTTTCAGGTTTAAGCTGAATATTAAATTCAATATTAAAGAATCCTGTGGGATCCGTTCCGTCATTGGGGCGACCGGTTTGGGTCATCACAAATTTCACTTCATCGTACTTCATCAAAATCTCCTTCATCTCTTTGGTCAATCGTACAGACTCATCAAGATTTACACTATTGGGAAGTGTTGCACGTACATAGATTGCCCCTTCATTCAGTTTGGGTAAAAATTCTGACCCGTAGTTTGAAAACCTCCATCCACAAACAGCAAGCAATGTTATAAAACCAATAATAAATCCTTTTTTATGGTGAATACTAAACTCGTAGATTCTGTAAATATTTACTCTGAAGAACCTTGAAATAAAGTTTTCTTTTTCTTCAATATTTTTGGTTAATAAAAGCTTACACATTGCCGGAACATACGTCAAACTCAAAATCAATGATCCCAACAAAGCATAACCGAGTGTAAATGCCAGAGGAGAGAACATTTTGCCTTCTACCTTCTGGAATGAGAAGATTGGCATCAGGGCAACAATCAGGATCAATAGGGCAAAGAAAATATAACTTGCCACACTTCCTGCGCTTTTCTTAATGATTCCCAGCTTTGATATCTTATTAAATCTCCGCAGCCCTATTTTTTTGGCTTTAAGTTCGAGGGCGACAAATACATGTTCTACGATGACTAAGGTTCCCTCCAGCAGCAATCCAAAGTCAAGTGCTCCCATGGAAATTAAATTTGCCGGAAGCCCCTGAATTTTCAGCATAATGATTGCAAAAAGGAAAGCCAGCGGAATTACAGAAGCAACAATAAACGTTGTTCTCCAGTTATACAGGAATATGAATACGATAATGGAAACTAAAACTACTCCCTCAATCAGGTTCTTGGAAACGGTATGAACGGTTGTATTTACCAGTTCTGTGCGGTCGATAATAGGAACAATCTGAACATCTCCCGGCAATTCTCCGCCATTCAGCTGTTCTATTCTGTCTTTAAGTCTTGCAATCACTTCACTTGGGTTTTCACCACGAAGCATAATCACAATTCCTTCTACAACATCATTTTCTTTGTTGTATCCTACCTGCCCCAGTCTTGGTTTTGCAGAAACCTTTACTTCAGCAACGTGCTTTACCAAAATAGGGGTAGAACCTTTTACCTCAATCTGAATGTTTTCAATATCTTCTTTTTTCTCTAAAAGACCAATCCCCCGCACTACATAAGCCTGATCTCCTTTTGCCACTACATCTCCGCCTACATTAATATTACTCTTCGAAACTGCTTCATACACATCCAGGGGGGAAAGGTCGTAATTGTGTAATTCTGTAGGATTAATTTTTATTTCATATGTTTTTTCTTCTCCACCAAAACTTACTACATCAGCTACTCCCGGAACTGCCAATAGTTCTCTTTCTACCACCCAATCCTGAATGGCCGTAACTTCTTTAATAGGTAGCTTACTTTTGATAATATACCGGTAAATTTCACCGGTAGCTCCGGATGGAGGCTCAATGCTATATTCTGCACCACCGGGGAGATTTACATTTCCTAATTTATTGGAAGCATATTGCTGGGCATAAAAATCATTAACATGATCATCAAAAATCACCGTAACTACAGATAATCCAAATAAAGAAATAGAACGTACCGAGGTTTTATTCGGGATCGCATTCATCTCCTTGGAAATCGGAAGTGTCACAAATTTTTCTATTTCTTCAGCACTTCTTCCCGGCCATTGGGTAATGACCCTTACCCTTGTATTGGTAACATCCGGAAACGCCTCAATAGGAGTGTGTATATAGGAATAGATTCCTCCTGCCAGCAAAAGAAAAGTCCCTAAAAGAACAATCAGTGAATTTTTTAACGAAAAGGAAACTATATTCTGTACAAATTTTCGCATTACTTGGTAGACTTATTTAATTGATTTTTCAGGTTCTCATAGATCAGTAACCCATTAGAGGCAATTACATTTTCTCCCTGCTTTAAGTTTCCTTCTACATAAATATGCTGGCTGTTGGAAGCAACTTCCGTTACAGGTCTGATCTCCAGTTCACAGTCTTTTTTATACACCACTACATAACTTTGGTTATTGTCAAAGATCAACGCCTTCGCAGGAATAGCCAATGCATTTTTATTTTGAGAATTAACAGGCAGAACAACATCCGCAGACATTCCCGGTCTTAGCTTCATCCCGTTATTATCCATAATAATCTTGGCTTTCAATACCCTTTCATTTTCATTAAATACCTGTGAGATATTGTTGATTTTCCCCGAAAAACTATCATCAGGATAAGCCAGTGTCTTTACCACAACAGGTTGGTCTACGTACACATGCCTCATATTGGTTGCATATACATTCGCCATTACCCAAACCTTATCCAAATTGGAAATAGTAAAAAGCTGATCTCCACCGGCGGTAACCGGCATTCCCTTGGAAATATTTTTATTAATAACATATCCGTCTGCAGGAGCCTTTATCTGAATGGTACTTCCCCCCGCAGAATACAGCTGCATATTTTTTTGAGTCTTGGAAATATTGGACTGCAATATGGTTACTTCAGCTCTGGCTTCCTGAAGATCTTTTTGGGAAGCGATATCGTCTTTATACATGGCTTCTACAGATGCCAGTTTTCTTTTAGCTACAGCTAATTGCGCTTGTAGTGTTTGAGTATCATCCTGCATTTCGTTAACCGCTGTACTTTTTACACTAGCCAGAGTTTGTCCTTTTTTCACGTAGTCACCCAAAGAAAAATAGGTATCTGTAACCACTCCATCTACAAGACTTACAAAGGGAACTGTTTTATCAGAATTGCTCTCCACTTCTCCGGTAAGGGTAATACTTTCTTCTATGGGAAGCATTTCTGCCTTAGCCAGTTTAATATCTTTTTTTAGTTCCTTGCTGATACAATATGTTTTCTCTGCTTCCTTGTCCTGCTTTTGATCTTTACAGCCTGTAAGCGTAACCAGGGCAGACAGATATATTACTATGTATTGGGTAGTATTCATTTTCATAAGTAGATGTTTGTATTTTTTATAAGGTAATGGATAAGTATCACTGGTATCCTTATTTGATGGGATGTTTCAATGACAGGTTTACATCTTATAAATCTTGTCCTACAACATATTGCAGGTTTTCGTAGTATTGATTAAGTTCCTTTTTAGTATCCAGTATGATCATTTTATTGCCGATGTAGGTATCCAGAAAATCCATGTACTCAAGCATGCTGATATTTCTTAGCCTAAAGTTTTTCTCGTGGCTCACCAGCAAACCATCTAATGTAGCTTCATAAGCATCATCAATTTCCTCAGAAACTTCCTGGGTACGGATATAGTTTCTGAAAACGGAGACAATTTCATTCTCAGATTTCATCATGCTTTTTCGGGTTTCATTCTTGCTTTTCTCTATTTCAAGCTTAGCTTCCTGAATGTTTCCTTTATTTCTGTCGAAAATTGGAAGATCAACTGAAATACCTAATCCAATAAAGTCTTTCATAATATTTCCCCCACGGTCATAACCTATGGAAACAGCTACATCGGGAGTCTTCATTGCATTTTGAATTTCCAGATTCTTGGAAGCATGCTTTTCTTTATTTTTCGAAATCAAAATATCCGGGCGGTTTTCCTTTGCCTTTTCCAGCCATTGCGTCAATTCTATTTCCGAAAGTTGTTTTTCCGGCATTGTAAATGAATCTGAAATAACAAGGTAAGAATGGGACGGAATCATCAGTAAAGATTTCAGTTCCACTTGCTGATCTTCAATTTCCTGCTTCAATGAAACAAGCTTTTTCTTGAATTCAATTTCCTGGGCCTTTAAACGAACATATTCTGCCTTGCTGATATTTCCCAGATTTAATTGGTTGTGATAAGACTTTGTTAATTTTTCAATGGATGCAATCTGACCCTGATAGATCTTTTGTTGTTCCTGATTGAATAAAATTTCAGTGATTGTATTCCTCAACGTTTTTTTGAGTTCACGCAATACTTCCTGCAATTCATATTTTTCTCCCTCAACTTCAATTTTCTGCAATTCAATATTTTTTCTTCTTTTTCCGGCGGTCTGAATTACCTGCTCTATTTCTGCGGAAATCTGTGTATTTTTTCCCCAGTTTCCAATCAATGCAGGCTGCTCTTCAATATCATAAGTTCTCCACAAGTTAACTTCACTGATGCTTAATTTAGGATTGGGCCAGTATTTAGCCTGAACAGCCCTTGCCTCTGCCTGGGAAATTTCAAGTTTTTGAGCAATGAGATCAAGGTTATGGGCAAGAAAAATCGTTTCAGCTTCCTTTCTGTCAATTTTCAGAGTATCTGAAATCTGTGCTGAAAAGAAACTGAAACAATGAATATAAAATAGTGTAAAAAAAATTTTCTTCAAGGTCTCTTATTTAAGACCACAAAATTATTTTTCTAACATTAGAGGCAATTTCGAGTGAAATTAAAATTCAATTAGTTCAACATTAGAGTTTGATTAGAATGATTTTTATTCCGGGAAATTGTATTTGATTAATTATGTTTTGGCTAAAGCCGAATGATTATGAATCAACTCAATCAGTAAAATCTGCGAGAGAAAAATCAGGAATGAACAGGAAATTCGAGAACAACACTCGTTCCAACATTTACACTAGAAGTAATCTTCATCAGGATATGATGATGATCAAAAATACTTTGGGATAATGACAATCCAATCCCACTTCCTTTCACATTCTCTACATTTTGTCCCCTGTAAAAAGTTTCTGTGATCTTTGAAAGGTCATCAGAATGAATACCCTTACCCTGATCTTTTACCTCTATATTCAACTTGCTATCTTTTTCTGATAAATTGATAACAATAGGATGATCCTGAGAATACTTAATGGCATTTTCTACAATATTATATAGCGCCAAATATAAAAGAGTCTCATTTCCGGGAAACTCCAGCAAAGCTGGTTTTGTAACCTGGAGCTCTACTTTAAGAGTAGATTGCTTTTCTTTTGCCTTAGGTTCTAGTTTTTCATAAATTTTCCAGATCAGCTCATCTACCCTTACCTGTTTATGAGAGGCTTCAAGCTTCGTCATTCCGGACATTAGAAGAAGATTATTGAGGATGTTTTCAATTTCAAAAACATTCTCCAGTGATTCCTTGGCCACCTTTTTATATTCTTCCGGAGTTCGGTCCCTTTGGGCAAATACTTCCAGATTTCCAGAAATTGCAGCTAAAGGAGTTTTAAACTCATGAGACACATAATTGATAAAGTTCTGTTGTAACAGGACATTTTCAGAAATACGGCCCAATAATTTATTATAAGATTTGATCAGGTCTTCAATCTCATCATTGGTATTGGTAGAGGTAATAGCTGTAGAAATATTATTGTAATCTACTTTGTTAATCCGCTCTACCACATTGGAAATTGGTTTGTATACAACCTTTGAAAGATATCTGCTTAAAAAATAAATAGCAAGCAAGCCGATAATAAGCACAGAAACCATAATAATGGCAAGTCGCCAGATCTGTGATTGAAATGAATCATTAGGTGATTTTACAAAAACAACAAAGTCTCCCTGATTATCCGGGTAAAAAATACCATAATAGAACTCATTACCAGACATAAATTGGGTTCCCTTATTGTTTCTGGCAGCCTGTAAATGAATGGGCTTAATATTCTTGTCATTCAGATTGTGGCCAAACGTAACCTGATTATTCTGATTATAAACTGCTACCCTATTATTTTGAATAAGATGATTATATTCTTGTTTAATCTGGGCATGCCTGTTCTTGGGAAGTTCATCCTTTTCAAGATAATAAATAGCTGAAATAAGCGCTGTATTTCTAAGCTTTTCAAAATAAAAGATCTTCGTACTGTCATAATAGGCAAAAAATATCACCGCAGATGTGATGATAGAAACAATACCAAACGAAAGGCTGGAAATAAGCGTAAACCTGTTTCTAAGAGTCATTTCAGTCTTTAATTAAATATCCTGTTCCCTTTACGGTATGGATAATCTTCTGTTCTGTTTCATCAATTTTATTACGAACATAGGAAATGTATACATCCACCACATTTGTAGTACTGTCAAAATCTATTCCCCAAACATTATGTAGAATCTGGGTTCTGCTCAATACCTTATTTTTATTTTCCATCAAAAAAGTAAAAAGCTTATATTCTGTAGGAGAAAATTCAATTTCTTTCTCATTTTGGGTTACCTTGTGAAGATCCGTATCAATTATAATCGTACCGCATGATAAATATTGATCTTCCTTTTGATAACTTAATTTATTACGTCTAGTTAAAGCTTTAATCCTGGAGATCAGCTCTTCAAAATGAAAAGGCTTGGATAAGTAGTCATCTGCTCCCAAATCCAGCATCTTAATTTTATCATCCGGACTGTTCAGTGCACTTAACACTAAAATTGGAGTATAATTTCCCTTAAACCTGATGATCTGAGTAAGCTGCATACCATCCAACCCCGGAAGCATTATATCCATCAGTATAATATCAAAATCATAGGTATGAAGAATTTCTCTGGCTTTTTCCCCGGAATCAGCAAGTGTCATATTATGGCCGGCCTCAGAAAGCCCTTTCAACAGGAAACTGCTAATTCTTTGATCGTCCTCTACCAATAAGATATTCATAATATTTCTGAAATTTCCCATAAATATAGGGATTATGGTTGAAGAAAGGAAGCCAGAAACAAGAAGCGAAAGTTTTTCTAGGCATTAAAATAATAACTGCAATCCCATTTGGAAATTAATCAATAACAACTTCCAGCCTTTTTTCATAATTTTGAGAAATGGAGATGACATATTTAATTATTGGATGTATTGCCGGCGGATTATTGGGAGCCATTATTTTATATTTTGCATTGAAATCGTCTACGGTTTCAAGAAGTTCTTATGATGAGCTAAACACCTTACACATTAAAAACAAGTCGGATCTGGAAAACTCAGGTTTGAAAGTTCAGGAACTGAATCAAAATCTTACCAAGGAAAAGGAACTAAATATACAACAGCAGGATCTTTTGAACGATCTGAAAAATGAATTTGCCAAGATCTCTGCCCAACATTCATCTTTGAATACACAGTTTCAGGAACAAAAGCAATTGAATTTAAAACAGGATTTTCAAATAGAAACGCTTATCGCCGAGAAACAGGAATTCTTTGCTAAAAATGCTGAGCTTTCTGCACAAAATGAAAGCCTCCAAAAATCTCTTTCTACCCAAAAAGAAGAAATCACAAAAATACAAGATGAATCCAAACTTCAGTTTGAAAATCTGGCGAATAAAATCCTTGAGGAAAAGGCTGAGAAGTTCACTACTTTAAATCAAAATAATTTAAAAAATATCCTTGATCCATTTCAGGAAAAAATTACTGACTTAAAAAACAGGGTTAATGAAGCCTATGAAAAGGAAAACAAAGAACGTTTCTCCCTTGCTGAAAAAGTAAAAGAACTTGCAGAACTGAACCAACAGATTTCTGAAGATGCAAAAAAATTAACCAGAGCCTTGAAAGGTGAAAGTAAAACCCAAGGAAACTGGGGCGAAATGATTCTGGAAAGCATCCTTGAAAAATCAGGGTTGGTAAAAGGCAGAGAATATTTTCTGGAACATGAACTTCGCGATGAAGACAACAAAGCTCTATTTTCTGAATTCTCAGGAAAAAAAATGCGTCCGGATGCCGTTGTAAAATATCCGGATGAAAGAAATGTCATCATTGATTCCAAGGTTTCCCTTACTGCATTTACTGAGCTGGTAGATGAAACAGATCAGGATATTTATATGATGAAGCTTAATCAACATTTAGGCTCTATCAAAAACCATATCATGCAGCTTAGCCAAAAAGCGTATGATGATTATGGAAAATCTCTGGACTTTGTCATGATGTTTATCCCAAGTGAGCCTGCTTATATTGCAGCCATGCAGGCAGACCAAAACCTTTGGAACTATGCCTACGACAGAAGAATTCTTCTCTTGAACCCAAGCAACCTGATCACGTCCCTAAAACTGATCGCGGATCTTTGGAAACGTGAATATCAAAACAAAAATGCTTTGGAAATTGCAGAGCGTGGCGCTAAACTGTATGATAAGTTTGTGGGATTTGTGGATAACCTTGAAAAAGTGGGGAGAAATATTGATCTCGCCAAAAATGTTTACAATGATGCCTACAAACAGCTTTATACCGGAAATGACAATCTTGTCATTCAAACTCAAAAACTGAAATCATTGGGAATCAAAAACAAAAAAGACTTGCCTCAAAGCCTTATCGACAACACTAATTTAATAGAATAAAAAATACAATTCTACTGAAATACAGTGTAAAGGAAATTAAAATTTGATAAAAACAACAGATATGTTTTCCCTTGTACCTTATTCATATCCAAAATCCAAATCGGTAAAAGAGATATTGATCTCTTCCATGGCAGCAGGAATTTTGGTTTATCTTTTCCTGATTATTTTTCAGCCTTTTGGTACAGAGAACTATCATCATCCTTACAAATACTTTATTCTTTTTCCGTACACTCTTATTTTTGGAGCAGCCTTTTTTATTTCAAGCCTCTTTGTTTTCAGATTCAAAGATTGGAATATCGGCTCTGAACTCTTGAAAATATTTGTCATTTTAGTACTTGGGTCCATCTTTTCCTACCTTTACAATACATTATTTATAAGTCATGTAGAACTTAGCCTTGAAAATTATGGCTATATGTTGCTCTACTCTTTAGCAGTAGGCATTCCCATTTCCACTATCTATATATTGTCAAGATATATTTATTTAAAAAATATTCATGAAAATATTGCACGGGATATTGTTCCTCAACTCATAGGAAACATTGAAAATTCCAAAGAAAAAATTCTGACAATTACCAGTAATAATATTGAGTTGGCAATTGCTGAAGAAGATTTCCTGTGTGCTCAATCCATGGAGAACTACTGCACTTTATACTTTTTAGAAAACAATACAATAAAAAAAAATTTGCTCCGAATAAGCTTATCCAATGTTTTATCACAAGTGGAAACAGATTCCATTAAAAAATGCCATCGCTCTTTTATTGTTAATCTGAAAAAAGTAAAAAACCTTAAAGGAAATGCTCAGGGCTATAAATTAATTCTCCCTGAAATCGACTTTGAGATTCCGGTTTCAAGAAGTTTTATCTCAGACATTATTCCTCAATTACAACAATCTAAAAGTTAAAGACTTGTTGTTCGTCACTATTCCTTGACATTCATCACATTCATTTGATTCTCTTTACGGAAAGCAACATTTTTGCTCAAAAATAACTGACATGAGCAAAAACATTCGCTTCTTTTTAATCTTTATTCTGGGGTTTACCATTTATTACTTCTTTGATTTATTTTGTTTTAAAAACATACAGCAATTCTCAAAGAACCTTTTTCACAGCAAAGCTGTTGCCCATATTATTGCTTATGCGGTGACCTTAATCCCATTGGTAATAACATTAAAGGTTTTGTTTCCTAAAATGAATATTCTTAACTTATTTTCTTTGGATAAATCCATCATTAAAGGCTTTGCATTAGCTTTTATCGGTACATTACCCATGCTGATTGGATATTGCAGACATTTTAAAATAAACAGTACAATAAACACTGAATCTTTGTTCATCAATACTATTTCTTCAGCATTTTTTGAAGAGATAATCTTCAGAGCATTTCTCATTGGAACATTGTTAAGATTCACAAAACTCGGATTTTTATCATCTGTATTACTGGGATCATTACTATTTGCGCAGGTTCATTTATACCAAAGCCAAAAAACTACGGAGCTTATTGAAATATTTGCCATTACATTTTTGGGATCTATATTTTTTGCCTGGGTATACTTTGAACAGAATTTTAATCTCTGGTGTGCCGTATTTCTCCATTGTCTCATGAATCTCTATTGGGAAATCTTTCAGGTTTCGGAAAATGTTGCCGGAAACCTTTATGGAAATCTCTATAAATTTCTATCCATATTTTTAATCATAGGCATCATTATATATCATAAAAGAAAAAATAAAATCCCTTTTCAAATCACATGGAGAAGTCTTTTTATAAAAAGCACAGAAGTTCAATCATAAATTTTGCATAATTTTGCGAAATGTTGATAGAAAGTTTTCAAAACGAAAAAATAAAAAATGTCACTAAGCTACTTACTGACAACAGGTTCCGTAAAAAATCAAAGGTTTTTGTCGTAGAAGGACAGCAAGAGAATGAAAGAGCTGTACAATACAACTTTGAACCATTAGAATTCTTTATCTGTGAAAATATCTTTAAGGAAACCATTCCTGATGGAAAAATTCATTATGTAAGCGACAAAGTTTATGAAAAAATAGCGTACAGGGGAAGCTCTGAGGGAATTATCGGAATATATCAAGCCAAAGAAATACCTCTTTCATCATACATTCCCAAGGATAACTCAACAGTTATTATAGTTGAAGGCGTTGAAAAACCAGGTAATCTTGGTGCAATTTTAAGAAGTTGCGAAGCTTTTGGTATTGATGCACTGATTGTTGCAGATGGTAAAACAGATTTCTATAACCCCAATGTGATCAGGTCCAGCGTGGGCTGTCTTTTTGGAATGGAGGTTTATCAGGCGGAAAATGACGAAACATTAGCATTCCTGCAAAAAAACAACTTCAACATTTACACAACATTGATGGACGAAAGTGCTGAAGATCTTTATAAAAGAGATTTCACGCAGCGTTCTGCTGTACTATTTGGTACAGAACATTCCGGGTTAAGTGATTTCTGGATTGGAAAAGGGAAAAATACGCTGATTCCTATGGCAGGAAGTATTGACTCCCTAAATCTGAGTAATGCTGTAGCTATTACTTGCTATGAATCCTTAAAACAGAAGAAAGGATAGAAGACCTAAAACCATTAAGATGATATGATACTTTAAGACTATTAGGTATCATCTTATTGTTTGTGATAGTAAAACATAAAAAAACCGTCTCACTGAGTGAAACGGTTCTTTTATTTTTAAGCTAGGCTAAAATTATTTCTTAGCAGCGTCTTTTGCAGCATCTTTAGCAGCGTCAGCAGCTCCTTTAGCAGCATCAGCAGCTCCTTTAGCAGCGTCAGCAGCTCCTTTAGCAGCATCTTTAGCAACTTCAGTTCCAGCAGCAGTAGTAGCAGCAGCAGCATCTTTAGTAGCTTCTACAGCAGTAGTTGCAGCAGAATCAACAACTTTAGCAGCAGAATCAGAAACTACAGCAGCAGAATCAGCTACGTTAGCAGCAGCAGAATCAGTTGTACCTTCAGTAGCAGTAGCGTCAGTTTTTTTACAAGCAACTAGAGAGATTGCAGCGATAGCAGCTACGAATAATGACTTTTTCATAATAAATTAAATTTAATTTTGTTAATATTGTTTTATAAAATTTTCTTCTGTTCTGTTATTTGAACAAGACAAAGGTAGAGCAGTTAGGAAATTTGTTTATGAAAAATAATTGTAATACCTTTGTAAAATAGTTTTACAAAAGAATATAGCTGATAATCAACAATTTAATTATTTTTAAAAAAATTGACAGATTTAGATTTATTACACTTTGAACAGCTAAAAAAGGACGTTCAGGGTCAATATTTAAAAGAATATACCCCTTCACAGGATGACATATCCAAGTGGAAGGGTATAGATATCATATATTTTCAGGAAGACCTACGCAAAAAAGCGAAAGGTAACATCAGTGAAAAGTCATTTTATACCTATTTCAAAAATTCACCGGTCACAAAATTACCAAGGATAGATATGCTCAATTTATTGAGTATTTATGCGGGTTACGACTCTTGGTACGAATTCAAGAAACAGCATCTTTTTGCTGGGGAATTATTACTGGAAAATGAAAATCTGGATGAAGAAGAAATTGATGAATTAGAAAAAACAGTAGCTTCAGCTCCCGAACTTCCAAAAAATGAGTTTCAACCTAGAAAAACTGAACCCAAGACCCCTGAAAATGTTGATTTACAAAAATCAATAACTGAAATTCAACAAGTTAACAAATCCGTTACAAAAAATAATGAAACTGAATTTTCAACACCACCACCTAAGAAAAATTTCTTCAAAAAGAATGCTTGGGCACTTATTACTTCCGTTTTAATTACCATTACCGGTCTGCTAGGATTTAAAGATGTAATTTTTTCAAAAAGTTATAAGTATTGCTTTATTGATAAGGACAGAGGAGTTTCCGTAATCAATACATTAGAAATTATGGTTGTTAAGGAAAATGAATCTCCTTTGATGTATAAAATAAAGCCTGGTGATTGTTTTTCTTATTCAACTAAGGATAAGAATTTAAAAATGCGCATCAGTGCTCCTTTCTATGAGCCTTTAGAAGTAAACAGAAGCCTGGAAAATGCCCCTGAAGAAGAAAAGATAGAACTAAAACCGGATGATTACAAGATGGCGGTCTATTATTTCTCCATAAAAGACATTAAAGGCGGAAATCCTGAAGAACAGGTAGCCCTTATCAAGCAGAAAAGAAATCAGCTGGAAAACCTGATTAGCAACAATGCCATTATATCTCAGGTATATGACAATGACACCTATGGAATTGAAAGACTTGACAAACAAAAGTACATCACCCTTGTAACCACTCCTACTACTTCACTGAAAAACCTGAATGTAATAGAAATGAAAAAGGATAACAATGGCAAAATTGTATCCATTAAATTTAAAATTACCACCACAGATGAAAAGAATAAATAACTTTTTAATTTTCGCGGTACTTCTTACTTTATTTGTTGCCTGTAATAATAAAAAAACAGAGGTAAGCGACCTGGACAAACTACGAAACAGCAACAATGCAAAAAGCTATCCTGCTGTACAAATGGACAGCATGCAGGCGATTAACTCCATCACTAAACAAAAAGTTCAGGAACTTCTTGACCTTTCTACCTTATATTTATCCGGAAACAGAAATACGGAAATAGATACTGTAATTTATTCACAGATGGAAAGCTACTTCCACAAACCAGACTCTTTAACATTTAAAAGGCTATTGACAGAATTGGACAGTCTGAAAGTAAAATCCGTGAAAGTAAACAACTTGAATGTCTACAAAGAATTCTATAAAAAAGACACACTGGATTACGCGAGGTTCAATGTAGAGTATTTTGACGGCAAGAATAAGTCATTAGGAAATTTTGAGAAGAACGCACAGTACATATTACTGTCTACGTCCAAGCTTAAAAAGGAATTTAAGTTTTATTTTTTAGATTTTTATTCCAAACCCATTAAAAAAGACAGTACTTCTGTAGGAGTAACCAAATAGTCTAGCGGAATATCATTTTCCCAGACATCATCAATACATTCATCGGGGTCAAAGTAATTGACTCCGATTTTTTTTGTCACTGATGACATCCTCTGAAAAAGACCATCATAGAATCCCTTTCCATATCCTACCCTATTTCCTTTTTCATCACAATATAAAAGAGGGGTAATCACATAATGATAATCATTTTCCTGGGAATCCTCATTGGAAACAGGTTCTGAAATCCCCCAACTGTTGGTTTCAAATAATGTATCTTCAAAAATTTCTATATTGATGAGCTTATCTCCGACAATTTTAGGCACAAATACGCGGATATTATGTGATAAAAAATACTGAATGAAGATTTGGGTATCAATTTCCATTCTGGACAAAATCGGAATAAAAACATGTACTTTCTCTCCCTCTTTTGGATTGAAATAATGAATGAAATTTTCAAAAATCTTTTCAGATAACAAGAAAGCCTCATCAGAAGACAAGGCTTTTCTTTTTTGTATATATTTTTTTCTAAGTTCTGCTTTTAGCATACTCTTATGCATTTTCAGCTTGCGCAATTTTATATAATTTATCAGACAAACGAACTCTAAATGGAAGTTCAAAAGTAATCTGATCCCCTACATTTGCTATTTCACAAGGACCTCCGTTTACATAAATCTGGGTAATTGTAACCTCCTGCTCTCCTGTAGTTGGTCCTGAAATCAAAACTTTATCACCTATAGAAAGTTCTTTGTTTTCAATTAAAAACTGTGCAATCTTTGATTTTGAATAATAATGTTCAGCCTTTCCAATGAATGTCTTTTTAACTTTTATTTTCTGGCGAATATCCTTTGTCTCAGCTTTCGTAGCTTTTCCTAAAGGCTGGGTTGATAAACCTCCTGAATTTTTAAATTTCAGAGCATCAGATTTTCCTTTTCTGAACACTTTATTTCCAACCTGTAATCCTTTTCTTAATCGAACCTGCTCTTCTAGTGGTAAGTGTATTGTTTCCAAACATTCAGTAGAACAAGTATTTTCCATTGCGGCTTTACATTCATCACATTGAATAAATAATAAATGACACGCATCATTAGCACAATTGGTGTGATTGTCACAAGGCTTTCCACATTGATGACATTGGGAAATAATATCGTCGGTAATTCTTTCACCTAAACGGTGGTCAAATACGAAGTTTTTACCAATAAATTTACTTTCTATTCCTTCTTCCTTAATTTGACGGGTATATTCAATGATTCCACCTTCTAACTGGAAAACGTTCTTAAAACCTTGGTGTTTAAAGTAAGCACTGGCCTTTTCACAACGGATTCCACCGGTACAATACATTAACAGGTTTTTATCTTCTTTAAAATCTTGCAGTTGATCATTAATGATCGGTAGACTTTCTCTAAAATTTTCAACATCAGGAGTAATAGCTCCCTCAAAGTGCCCTACTTCACTCTCGTAGTGATTTCTAAAATCAACTACAATCGTGTTGGGATCCTCTAGCATATTATTAAATTCCTGAGCTTTTAAGTGAATTCCCTTATTGGTAACATCAAAAGTTTCGTCATTCAAACCATCAGCAACAATTTTATTTCTAACTTTTATGGTTAACTTTAAAAAAGAATGATTGTCCTGATCTACTGCTACATTTAGACGAATCCCTTTCATGAAGTCATAAACTTCCAGCGTATTACGAAAATCCTCAAATTGATCTGCAGGAACACTCATCTGAGCATTTATTCCCTCATGTGCAACATAAATACGACCTAGGGCATCAATGGCGTTCCAGGCTATAAATAATTCGTCGCGAAATTTTTTGGGATCTTCAATTTTGGCATACGCATAGAAAGACAAAGTAAGACGATCCTTACCAGCTTCATCAATAAGTTGAGCTCTTTCTTCTGCGCTTAAGGTGTTATACAGTTGCATGCTATAAACGTTTTAAGTGAGAAAAATATTTTCGCAAAGATAGTAATTTTTCAATTAATTGCATTTCTTAGACATAATCACAATTCAAAAAGCTCGATTAATGGAACTTTGCACGATGAGTAATAATTGATTACGAAAACACCACAATGGCATTGATTTTTCTATACTATACTCTTTTACATTACACTGTTAGATTATATGATGATGTATCATTTTCTTTAATATTTTTTTAATTTTTGTTAACTATCGTGTTAACAATTATGACATAATGTACAAAATGACATAATAGCCGTTAAATTTTAGTTAAAATTGAAACATAGCATACTAATTGCTTACTTATTTAACATTAAATTTGTTTACTCAAAAACATTAATAAGAAATTAATTAATAAACAAGAAAGATATACAATGAAGAGTACTTTAAAAAAACTATTACCATTTGCAGTAGTCGGAGTAATTTCAGGAGCTACTACCGTTGGAGCTATACAATATTTTGGACATACCTCCAACAACGGAGATCAATCTTTTTTCACAACATCCGCACCTACGGCAACATTTGCCGGAATGAATACCGGAGCGGTAGGTGATGACTTTGTAAAGGCGGCAAAGACAACCGTTCCTGCTGTAGTTACGATTAAAAATTATCAAAGTAGAACTGCAAACAGAGCATCTGAGCAGGATCTATTTGACTATTTCTTCGGAGATCCTTTTGGAGGAAGAGGCCAGCAAAGGCAAAAGCAACAGCAGGCTCCGGACAACATGCCTTCAGGGATGGGTTCTGGTGTTATCATCTCTCCTGACGGTTATATCATCTCGAATAACCACGTTGTAGCGGGTGCCAATAAACTGGAAGTTGTCCTGAGCAACAAAAAATCATATATAGCAACCTTAGTTGGTACTGATCCTAATACTGATATTTCTTTATTAAAGATTGAAGAAAAGGGACTTCCTTACCTAAACTTTGCAAACTCAGACAATATTGATGTAGGACAATGGGTACTTGCAGTTGGAAACCCGCTGGGATTAAACTCTACCGTAACAGCAGGAATTGTTTCTGCTAAAGGAAGAGGTATCGGAATCTTAGGAAGCCAAGGAAAGGCTGCTAATCCAATTGAAAGCTTTATCCAAACAGATGCCGCGATTAACCCGGGTAACTCTGGTGGTGCATTGGTAAACACGAATGGTGAACTTATTGGGATCAACTCGGCCATTCAGTCTACTACAGGATATTATCAAGGATACGGATTTGCCGTTCCAGCTAACTTAGCAAGAAAAATTGTTGAGGATATCAAGAAGTTTGGTATTGTACAAAGAGGATTCCTTGGAGTTCAGTCTTTAGATCTTTCCAATGATCAGCTAGTAGCAGCATACAATAAACAGTACAAGACTAATCTTAAGTCTGGCTCAGGAGTATATGTAACAGGATTTGGTGATAATAGCGGTGCAGAAGATGCAGGCCTTAAAAAGGGTGATATCATTACTAAAATAGACAGCTATGATATTACAGATTTTGCTGACCTGTCAATGTCTATCGGAAGCAAACGTCCTGGTGATAAGGTACAGGTAACTTATTCAAGAAATGGTAAAGAATCCACAACAAGTGTAACTCTTAGAGACCAGAAAGGAGGTACTTCTACCAGAACAAAGGCAGATCTTAGTATTGCAGAAAAGATTGGTGCCGAATTCAACCCTCTTAATGAGAGATTCAAGACAGAATATGGCTTAAACAGCGGTGTAGTTGCTAAGAATGTTTCAGAGGGTAGTGAAATGGCGAAAATCGGAATTGTAGACAACTATATTATCATTGAAGTCAATGGTAAACCGGTGAATTCACAGAAAGATGTAGAAAATATCCTGGATAAATACCAAGGAAATGTACAGATAAAATTTGTAGATGACTACGGAAGAATTTATACTAAAGGATTTAAAATGCCTTAATCAAAACTAAACAATAATTATTTTCATATCAACAAAAAACGCTGCAAATATTTGCAGCGTTTTTTGTTATTTTTATTTAGGTTTATTCATTTTTTCAGCGATTCTTTTCTTCTTATTCCGTTCATAGATCACTTCTACAATCTTACCACCAATCCAGGAAAACGGGAAAAAGGTAAGGAAGATAGAAATCTTATAGAATGTAGGATGATAAGGAAATATAATCACATCCAACATCGCAATGAAAAGCATAATAAAGCCGATAAGAATAGCATAGGCTACCTTGGCATATTTAACGATGATTGCCGTTGCTACACCTCCAATGGTAGTTCCTAATCCGGAAATAAATAACAGGAAGCCAAAAAAGGCCTTATCATCTTTCATACTGAAAAGAAACCTTTGCCAATGCTCAAATGGAGCAAAGGCCTCAAAAGTTACCCATTGCGGAAAAACTCTTATACCAAGAGTAATAATAAGCCCCGCAATACCAAGGCCTACCAACACCGCAATTGTATTTCTTATAAAATTCATTAATCCTGATGTGCAATCATAGAAATTTCGATATCCACATTTTTAGGCAGACAAGAAACCTGTACTGTTTCACGAGCAGGATAGCTTTCTGCATCTAAATAAGAAGCATAAATATCATTCATTACAGCAAAATCATCCATACTTTTAAGGAAAATTGTTGCCTTTACAACATTTTTGAAAGTCATTCCAGCTTCAGTAAGAATTGCCTCAAGGTTTTTCATTACCTGATGTGTTTCTTTTTCAATTCCCTCTACCAATTTACCAGTTGCAGGATCTACAGGAATCTGTCCGGAGATATATAACACTCCATTCGCCATATTAGCTTGTGAATAAGGCCCGATTGCTGCAGGTGCATTAACTGTGTTGATTATTTGTTTCATATGTGGATATTTATTTTTTTAATGCCATATGGAATCGCCCTCTTCATTTTTTCCTTTCCAGCCGATTTCATTAGATTTTATTTTGCTTGCAAATATAAAATTTATATTCACAAATGCCAATCTGATATTAGAAAGGTGAATTTGGCTGCGTAAAGCTTCGGTCTTTATACTTCAATGCATCGCTTAAGATATTGGCTTTGATCCCAATAAAGAAGTCATACACTTTATATTGCCCGAATGGCACCCAGTTAAAATTAATGGTAAAACTTCGCTGATCTCTTGAAAAACCAATCCTTGTGTATGCCAATTCTTTGGTCACCAAATCATAGTGGGTACTGCCATTGATGTTCCAATATGGGGTAAGCTTAATACTTCCGTCAAGACCAATGGATGCAATTTTGCTACCAAATCGGCTAAGACCTTTTGAATAAGCATAATTCGCATTAACATTCAAAGTCCAGGCTTGATCGAAATGAGCATAGTGATCATCATCAAAATAATAATTTTCATTTCGAATCTCTCCTTTCATGGAATACTTTTTAGCATAATCTTTCTTTTCTCCAAAAATTTCGCTGCTCAAAGGATAAGATAACTGAACATTGAATCCCTGTACTCCGAAATGTCCGAATTGCTCAGTTCTGATTCCGGTATCCTGTCCTGGTAAAAACTCAATTTTATAAGGTTCAAGGGAAAGACTTGTATTTACTGTAAGTTTGTTATTAAAGAAAGAAGACTGCCCATTGATGGTGAAAATAGACCAAGGGTGAGTTTTTGCAGCAAAGTTATAGCTCCCTGTAAGGTTTAGGGATTCAAAGATCTTGATCTTCTTCACACCAGTTGAGTCGCTTTTAGACTTTACCTTCATTTCGATATTATTCCCGATACTAAAACCTAATGCTCCTACCATACCACTTGACGGGCTTCCTATGATCCCTTTTTCAAAAATGGAATATGGAGTAATAGCACCTGTTGCATTATAGTAATTTCTATAATATCCGAAGTTAGGACTTGAAAAATCCGGAGCATATGTAAATCCAATACTTGGAGTCATCATATGTCTTATTGCCTCTACAGCAGATCCTTTTTTGAACTTCATCATCCCATAAAGCGTTGTCTGAAGACTGGCTGTTGTAGAGAAAGTAGAATATCCTGTGAAGTTTTTATTGATCTCATCCACTGTAACATTCTTTATAGGATCATAATATCTGTTAAGTGTTTTTGTCGTTAAACCATTGTCAATATTTGCACTTAAACTGAAAGTAAAATACTTCGCCAATGTAGTATTGGTAGCCAACGCAATATTGTTCTTAAGACCCGTCTGCATTTTATCCCACATTTCCTTTTTAAACAATTCATTTTCCTGAGTGCTTACAAAGTTGGTAAGATTGAAACCAGTATTTACCGTAATATTTTCAAGAAGTCCCTGTCTCACTCCCGTTTTTGATTTAAACAGATAAAACTGATTAACCGCTACGTTCATTTGTGGCAAACGAAGATCGGAAGAACCTGTTGCAAAATTCTGAGAATATGATGCCGTCCCTGTAATAGTAACCGGAAGCTTCAAAAACCTTTTGGTAAGAGTTACCGTAGAGTTCTGCTGAGTATTCAGGACATTCTGGTTGAAAATATTACTGTTGTTAAGTGTATTGTTATAAAACTTCGTACTTACGATATCCACCTGTGCACTAAACGTAAGGAAAGGGTTCGCTTTAACATCCTGTGCATGGCTCCAGTTAATTCTATAGGTACTGTTTTTATTATAATCATCCAATCCCTTGATTCCTCTTACCATTGTTCCAACATCTGCATTAAAGGTTCCTGAATAGCGGTATTTCTTCTGATAGTTCACCTGAGGACGCAGGTTCCAGCTTCCTTTGGTATAAATGTCAGCAAGAACTTTAAGGTCAAAATGTTCACCAATCGGCTGGTAATAGCCTATTCCATTTAGGAAGAAACCTACATCTTCTCTTTCCCCAAAACTTGGGATAAGAATACCTGCCGCTCTTTTATCAGAAAACGGTAAGATGGCAAATGGCAGATATAGAGGTGTAGGAACCTGTTCTATAAACATCTGAATAGGTCCGGTAACGATCTGAGATTTATTTTTGGTTTTGATAAGCTTGATATTGTAAGCTCTCATAAAATAATCCGCAGCCGTATCTTTTTTCTTTAAAAAATATTCATCTGTAGTATAGTCTGCTTTACGCATTGCAAACACAGAATCATTATATTTTTTTGTTTTTTGCGCTATAATTACCCCTTCACTTTCCTCCGTTCTGGCATTGAAAGCGATAGCCTGTTTGGTTTTTGTATTATAACTAAACTCGTTGGTTTCATATTTCTTCCCTGCCTGGGTAGTGATTACAGGTTCTATTATTTTTCCTAAAGAGTCTTGTTTCCCCCTGGCATAGATCAGATTTTTATTATCATCAATAGAAATATAATCTGCATCAATCTGCATATCCTGGTATTTTACCTGGGCATTCTTGTTAAGGAATGTCATTTTCTTGGGGATATCTCTTCGTTGATCATCTGCTTTTGTATGAAGTATATCATCTAAAGCTTCTTTTTTTACAACTATGGTATCCTTTTTGGAAATAGTATCATTAACCGCATTTTTAGGCAATTTCTCAGGCGTTTTTTGTGCTAAAAAATTGTTAAAAATTAGGATAATTAAAATTTGTAATATATTTTTGAGGACGGTTTTGGCCAATTTTATTATATATAATTAAGGCCCAAAATTAATATAATTTTTATAACTGTAAGATGCACAAACAAAATTTTAAAATAATTTTATCATTTCTCCTTATTCTAATGAGTAACTTTTTTTTCTCTCAAAAGAAATTTACAATCGTTTTGGATGCCGGACATGGAGGAAGTGATCATGGGGCTAACAGGTCCTATTCGGACATTGGAAGAATAGCAGAAAAAGACATTACGCTTGCCATTACCCTAAAGGTGGGGGCAATGCTTGAAAAAAACAGGGACTTCAAGGTTATCTATACCCGTAAGATAGATGAATACCCGTCTCTCTCAGACAGAACCAATCTTGCCAACAGAAGTAAGGCCGATTTATTTGTATCCATTCACTGTAACTCTTCAGCGAGACCTACAGCCTATGGAACAGAAACTTATGTACAGGGACCTAACCAAAACAACGAAAATCTTGAGGTTGCAAAAAGAGAAAATGACGTGATCTTTCTGGATGAAAAGGATAAGCAGATCTTCGGATCCTACAATCCTGAATCTCCGGAGTCTCTCATTGCATTAAAGCTTCAACAAAGTAAATATCTTGAGTCCAGTCTTCTTTTGGGAGGATTGGTAGAGGATAATTTTGTGAATAAGGACAAAAGATCTTCAAGAGGGGTATTTCAAAAGAACCTTCACGTTCTACGTATGAATGCCATGCCATCTGTACTGATAGAAACTGGTTTTATTAATCACCCGGAGGAAAGTCACTATATAGCTTCCGAAAAAGGCCAGAGTGAAATAGCAGAAAGTATTTACAATGCCATCATTGATTATAAAAAAGCGGTTGACAGAAAATCCGGAGGGTCATCTTTTACCTCCAGAAAACAAGAACCGGAAAAACCGGCTGAAACTCCGCTGAAAAATGATTTCAGAATACTATTGATGAGTTCTCCTACTAAATATAACGAGAATGACCCTGCCCTGAAAGGATTAAGCTATATTCTAACCCTTAAGGAAAACGGACAATACAAGTATTACTACGCGGTAACCAATATGGCTTCTGTAAAAGACATTAATCTAAAAAGCGCCAAAGACGCCGGATTTAGAAATGCCTTTGCAGTAGGGTTCATGCCAAACCAAAAAATAAGCATGGGTTATTATACCCTCGAAGTATACACTGGTGAAAAATTAAACGGAAATTCATACATCCTTCAAAACCTGAAAGATGTGGAAAGAGAAAAAGACAATGGGGTTTTCTATTACACCTACGGAAAGGTATATACGTTGGAAGATGCTGTAAAGCTTCAAAAAGAAGTTGAAGCTAAGGGCATCAAAAACACAGTGATACAAAAAGTATATAAATAATTTAAAAAAATAATTTTGAGGTTTAAAAGTTAATTATTACTTTTGCAACCTCAAAATTTGGCCTATTCGTCTAGTGGTAAGGACTCAAGATTTTCATTCTTGCAACAGGGGTTCGATTCCCCTATAGGCTACCAAATTTGATATCATGCCGGATTTAAAAATACAAGAAGCAAAATTGCTTTTTAAAAAAGTCCACTCTAACCCAAAAAGTTACGATTTACAAATCAATGAAGAAGGGATTACAGGCAGGGATGATAAAATAAGTTTCAGACTTTACAGGACTGGAGAAAGGGTTGCTTTTGAAGTAACAATAGACGAACTCACTTTCACCAATACAACTGGGGAATGGAACAACGCACTGATCATGCTTGGAAATACGATCAAAAAAATAGAAAAAGAACAGGAAAATTTAAAAATAGAACAAGCAATAGATAAGCTTAGAAAGTACCTTTCAGAAGAAAATTAAAAATTTTCAAAATAAATTTGGTAGTTAAAGAAAAAGTTTATAGTTTTGCACTCACATTTAAACGATATGGCAAATCATAAATCAGCTCTAAAGAGAATTAGACAAAACGAAACTAGAAGACTTCGTAACAGATATTATCACAAGACTGCTAGAACAGCATTGAAGACCTTAAGAAATGAGGAGAACAAAGCTGCAGCTACAGAACAGTTGCCAAAAGTTATCGCTTTATTGGATAAATTAGCTAAGAAAAATATTATCCACAAAAACAAAGCAGCTAACTTAAAAAGCAAATTAACAAAGCACGTTAATAAATTAGCGTAAAAATATAGCTGGCCCGTTCGTCTATCGGTTAGGACCTCAGATTTTCATTCTGGTAAGAGGGGTTCGATTCCCCTACGGGCTACTTAAATCTTTAAAAACCACTGTATAACATCAGTGGTTTTTTAAAGAAAAAGTAGAAAAGCTATTATTTTAAATAAAAAATCTAACCGGCCCGTTCGTCTATCGGTTAGGACCTCAGATTTTCATTCTGGTAAGAGGGGTTCGATTCCCCTACGGGCTACAAGATTAAGAGTTGATACTTATAAAAACAAAAACTAACACATTACCTCGGTAATGGAAGATAGAGGGCCCGTTCGTCTATCGGTTAGGACCTCAGATTTTCATTCTGGTAAGAGGGGTTCGATTCCCCTACGGGCTACAAAAAGGATTTTTTCGGAAATCCTTTTTTTTGTTTCTATACCCTCCTCTATTTATCTTTTTCATACAAAGCTTCATCATCATTGATCTTTTATAAAGATATACAACCTCACTTTTACTACTCCCTTTATCGGATATCCTTTATACTTTGAAATACCCGGACAAATACTTCCCTAGCAAACCACCGATAATCAATTCCTTTATTCTCCACAATAATCTTTAACCTTTACATTAGGTTTCAAACCATTTTATTCAGCAATATTAATTCCACCTTAAAAATCACCACAAATGGAAATATTATTTCTTACTCTTCCGTTAAATGCTTAAATTTGAATAAAACTATTCATTAAAAAAATAAATAACATGAAATTTAATTTACTTTTGGGAAATTTCTCCTCTTTTAAAGCTGCGTTAGTCACTTTATTTTTATTTTCAATGCAAGCTTTATCATTTGGACAAGATAGAATTTACGCTCACGCTCAAAGCTCAGGCGTATTTGGAGTAGCATGTCTGGGATGCCGTGTAGACAACCCGCTCAATGCCATTGGGGGTAACGAAGATGATTATTCTACAATGGTACTGGGAACAGCTCTATTAGGAGGAATCCAGCAGACTTTAATTTTTCCCGATCTTAGATCGGATACAAGATTGGTTGTAGGAATCGGAACAGACAATATTCCATTATCTGTACAGCTTTTAAGTGGTGTTACTCTTGAAACAATGAATGGAGGTACTTCTAACGAAGACCGTAGAACGATAGACATAAGTCTCCTTAAGCTAGGAGCTACCCCAAACAGAGGTACGGTAGAATTCAAGCCGGCCAAACCTTATGATGGAATAAGAATAGGCTTAACAGGAGGAGTACTAAGCCTTGGTGGTGGATTCAGAATTTATTATGCCTATCAGGATCCATTGATTAGCATAATGGCACACAGCCAGAACGGACAGGTTACTCTTGATGCCAATATTTCATTAGAAGGGGCAGAAATTGCTTTAACGAATACTTCAGGAAAAGAAGTGCATCGTTCCAAATTAAGATCCAAAACCTTTGAATCTAATCAGCCTGAAGGGGTTTACTTCATGACCGTTCAGACCAAGGAAGGAAAAACATATTCTAAAAAAATTATTATTAAATAATTCTCAGAAAACAAAAACGGCAATCTTTATAAGGCTGCCGTTTTTTTTATGCTTAATCACAGGGAAAATCAAATTATAAAACATATTATTTCTAATTCAAAAAATTATAGTTATAAAAACCAAATATTAATAAATCACAAAAAATAGAAATAAAATAATCAACATAATCATTTTATATGTAAATTTACAAAAAACTAAAAATCTTAAAATATCAACATATGAAAACCAATTTATTAGTGAGACAGCATGCTATAAAAGCAGCGATGTCAGCCCTATTTTTGTTCTTAATGAACTCCATGTCTTTTGCACAGATTGTAAAGTATTATGCCAGCAGCCAGACGAATCAAGTTCTTGGTATCTGCATAGGCTGTGGCGTAGTAAATCCTCAAAATGCTGTAGGAAGCAATGAGAATGATTATTCTGTTCTGCAGGTTTCAATAGGCTTGCTAGCCCGTACTGAACAAACCTTAATTTTCCCAAATAGTGCTTATACCAATAAGCTGGTAATAGGTATCGGGTCAAATGGAACTCCTTTATCTGCACAAGTATTGGGAGGTGTATCTATTGAAACATTTAATGGAGAAGTTTCAAATAATGATTACCAAAATCTAAGCAATGACATTCTTAAGCTAGGAGACACAGATCCAAGCAAAGGTGAGATTGAACTTACGATGAACAAGCCTTATGACCGAATTAAAATAAATGTGAATTCCGGTTTACTTAATTTAGGAGGTGAACTTAGAGTATACTATGGATACCAATATAAGGATCCATTTATCAGCTTACGTGCCCACAGCCAAAACGGACAGGTCACTCTTGATAAAAATCTTCCACTGGAAGGTTCGGAGGTTACCCTTGTTAATACTTCAGGAAAAGAAGTATTCCGTACTAAGCTGAATTCAAACACTTTTCAAACCAACCAGCCTGAAGGCATCTACATCATGACCGTTCAGACCAAGAAAGGAGAAACTTATTCTAAGAAGATCTTGATTAAATAAAATTTTAAACCCTGGAAACGGCTGGCTTTTTTAAGTCAGCCGTTTTTATTTTATACCTACATCAGACAAGCTTGATGATAATTTACTTCTCAATAGTTCTTTATTTATACTGATTAAAAGGGATATAATAATTAAGCATTGTTATATAAATTACTCTTGATTAAATAAGATTACTCTACATCATATTGTTGATTAATTATTATTTTATAAAAAAGCCCCGGCCAAAATTGGCCAGGGCTAAATGAAACAAAATTAGCTATGCTAAAATTAATTTTTAATTAGTTTTTGCTGATACACCGCTTTATCAGTTACTGCTTTCAGCATATACATTCCTTTTGGTAACATGCTTACATTTACTTGTCCATTGCTGAACTGTGTGTTAACCAATTTACCGGAAGCATCATATATTGCTATATTGATTACTTTTTCCTGTGTTTTGATATAAAGGATGTCTGTAACCGGATTCGGATAAATACCAAATTCAAGTTTCTTCACCTCAGCAGTTGCTAAAGTAGCCGCATTACTATTTACTGTAAGTGTTTTGTCAATAACCTTACCATTAGAATTGAAACTAATTACAATATTAGCTGTTCCAGAAGTAATTGGTGTAATTACCAGTTCTTCATTGGCATTAATTTCTGCAGAAACAACTGTAGGATTACTGTTTGATTTCACAGATTTAATAATAGATGACCCAAAACTATCTTCGTCAGAAACCATTGTTTTCAGATCAATGGAAGTCGCACTTGAGGCTGTTAACTGTGTCGGGAAAGTATTGCTTACAGTTGGAGCTGTATTATCCGGGAATACTGCTAATGATGGGAACCAATAATAATCATCCAGTGTTCTGGTATTAATCAAATTACCAGTAGCATCAAATGTGTGGATCCAGTTTTTTTGAAAATGGGCACCAAATCCGCTTTCTGTGGTATTCAGGATAAGATTTCCGGTGGATGGATTTACACGCAATGCTGCTCCGTAAGGAATCTGCTTATAGGTTCCTGTTTGCCCTGGAAGTGTAATAAATGCCTCGTTAAATCCTTTTGTGGTAACGTCAAATTTAACAATTTGATTTCCTGCAACAAATCCGCTTCCGCCTTTAATCCAATATAAAGTATTTTCTGTATTACTTGCTGTAAAGCTTCCTGCATTCCAAGCGCCCCATGAATCTGAGTATGTTGTAGTAGGGATATTATAATATTGTACTGCAAGAGTTGCTGGATTGATGTTGGCTAATTTCTGCTTCTGAATTGCCCAAACGCTTCCATCTTTTGCCTGAGCAATAGAAATAAAAGGCCCAGCAATTGTATTTACTAAAGTATCGGTATTAGGATCGATCACTAAAATACCTGCACCCTGCTTCACTGCAAAAACATATTTTGAAGTACGGATCATGTTCCCAATCTGCCCCGCATACTGACTTCCTCCACCTGTTCCGGTTATGAGGCTTCCCACCTGCAGATTATCAATATTAAATAAAAAAATTCCATTGGAAGCACCAATATACCCCTTGTGTTCGTTCACTCCCAGAAAAGATCTTCCATCTCCACCTCCGATATCATTGAATCCTGCAATTTTCTGCATGGTTTGTGCATTGGCAATGACCAATCTACCACCGGGTGTATATTGTGCATCTCCTGCATCAGCAGCCTGCTTGGATACAAAGTAAAATTTATCTCCATAGATTGTTCCGAATTGTGTAGTGGCTCCGAAAGCATGATTGTTATTCGCATTACTGTAAACGCGATTAGTGATCTGTCCGTTATTATCAATAAAGTTAACAGAACCGTTTGTATGTCCGTACCACTCTTCATTTACCATAAAGAATCCATTGGTAAAGTTTGTAGAACTTACGTAAGGAGAAACAGGTGTCATTGTAGAAGAAATTGGGAATGATCCTGACATAGGGCTATAATTCCATACATCCCATGAACCATTTTGAAGCACACGTGACGTAGCTCCTACTCCTGAAAAACCAAAGTCTGCATCTGTAGGATCTTTTACCCAGTATGACCAGAAGCCATTATACCATCCCGCATTCCAATGATCATTAGTATCCTGAGCTACATACTCATCAAAATCATAAGCTGTAGTGTTTACAATACCATCTAACGGATATAGTGGATAGGTAGCATTTCCTCCTTTAATAAGAGCTCTGCTGTTCTGTCCGTTCAGGTCAAAGCCAATCCCTCCTATTGCGGTTCCAAACTGAGTCCCCTGATATAATAATGTATAAAACCTATGGTCTGCCTTTGCAATAGCCTTAAGCATATCTTCTCCGGTAGCATTTCCGTCCCATTTAAATCCCCATACCAAGGCATCAGGATTTTTGCTATCATTCCACTGTACAACAAATGCAGCCTGATTGGAACCTGTTCCTACCCAGTACTGCACATCAGAAAAACTGAGCGTAGTCGTTGTATTATTAATGGTATTTAACTGATTATTCCCTGAAAGATCATTTCGGGGTACACCCTGTACTTTCATCTGAGCATTCGTGAACAATGCAAACAGAAAAAGCATGATAAAAATGTAAAACTTTTTCATTTTTTATTAATTTAAATTATTTCGTTGAATTATTTTTTATAATGTAGATCGTAGGCTCCGGCAACTTCCGTGGAAACTTCACCCAGCCATCCGGCTTCCTGATTGATTCCTGTATGCACTCTTACAAAATCAATTCCCGGTAATTTCACATATCTTCCGTTACGGTCAACAGCCCACGAGATATCAATATTGGAAGCTTCATCCGTATTGGGAGCATTATCAGCATATCCAAAGTCATATGATTTCCCTACCCAATACGTTCCAGTCCCGCTTTGATCATAAAAATTATCTTTAAGCCTAGTTCCTGTAAATCCGTAGGAAGCATCTGAAAACCACAAAGGATAGTAGCTTTGTGCGTGGAATGTATTCTTAGTTTTAAACCCGCTATTCCCAAGATTATCCTGCCATTTGATGTATTCGATATCGGTCTGCCAGCCATCATTTCCAGGAACAGGAACTTTATTTTCGTTGGGCTTGAAATAGGTTATGCTGTAATCCTTTGTTGTCGTATTTTTAAAATATTCACTTCCTGCAATTTCATACCATTCATTGTCATCGGGTTTTCCGTTTTTGTTTCTGTCGTAGGCAACCATAATAATTCCCGGCTCACAGCTTCCTGAACGGGGATCATTGGAGGCATTTCCAAAGAATGCATTTCCCAGAATCTTAAAATCTCTTCCGTTTAAATTGGGTATGGTATGATCAAATCCAAATACTACATATCCTCCGAAGCCTCCAAGACTTAACATTGTAGAATTGGAACCCACAAGAGAAGCGCTAGCTTTTTGAAGCATATCTGCAGAGGTGTTACCTTGAACATATTCAGGGATTTCATTCATGAACTGCCCTACAGCCGGACGAAAATCAAGTACCTTGGCAATGTATTTACTTAATGTTCCTGTTTCCTTGGTCACAACGATTTTAGAATGATATACTTTTTCCTCACCATTATGTCCGATCTTTAATGTTAAAGGAAAGGCATCTGCTTTTGCACTGATGAATTCCAATTCTGAGTTGTTGGAAATAATAGAATCATTAATGCTCCAGGTAAAACTTCCTGAAATATTGGTGGGAATATTCAGTACTTTAAAGCGCTCAATGGTGTAGGAGTCATCTAACCCGTTAAAGGAAAATTCATTATCATCATGCTTACAGGAAGCTATGATTCCTACAAAAAGAAGTGATAAGGCTCCGGTTTTTAAATAATTAGCAGTTCTTTTGTTCATGTCTCTCAGTTTTATTATTTATATAGAAAAGCGAAATGGGCAGGGATATTTCCACCCTCTGTTTTCCATTTAAAATGTCCGTTTTTATCAAAGCAATACACATATCCCATCGATACATAATTTCTTGCATCAGTAATGTAAATATCTTCGGTGATAGGGTTTACAGCAATTCCGTAAGGAGTTTTAATGATGGCTTCATACTCCGGATCAACAATTCTGTTGGCAATAATCTGCTCGGTCTTTACATCAATGATTCCGAATGTTTTCTTATAGGTATGGGTATTGTAATTGAATTCGTTTCCGTAGAAATAGAGCTTGTCATTAACGATTGTCATTTCATTGACAGCAAGGTGAAAGTCTTTTTTTATTGCTCCTGTAGAAGCATCTAGCAAATATAAATTGGAAGGAACATCATAGTAATCTCCTCTTGAGCTTACATACAAATCTCCATAGTTATCTTTTTTAAGACGATGAAGATTAATAGCAACATCAATCTTTTTGGTTTCTGTAAAGTTGTTTAAGTCTATAACGGAAACTGTTCTGTCATAGTTGGGAACCATATATCCTCCTGAATTGGCTACAAACAGCTTATTACCTACGATTTCCATTTCCTCAGGCTGATATCCTACGGTTACTTCTCGTTGGATGGCAAGAGATGCAGTATCAATTTCCACTACTTTTCCCTTAGGTGCATTGGGATTGATGTCTACAGGACCCACATAGCTGCTGGCATAAGCTTTTCCATTATTGAATGCTAAGTATCTGCAGTTCTGCAAATGAATTGATTTTATGCGCTTGGCTGTTTTGGCATCAAGAACTTCAATGGTGTTAGAAACGTTGACCACAATGTATAGCTTACCCCCATAGATTTTAATGTCATTTCCCACATCTCCCAATTCTTTTAAAACATTGGGATTAATTTCTGCATAGATATTCCTGTAGTACGTTCCTGTGGTATAATCAAAAAAATCCAATGTACATTTGTTACTTCCCATGTTCCCTTCATTCAATACATAGAACCCTTTTATGGCTGTATTTTCAGGAGGAGCAAGACCATCCACCACCTCCATCGGGATCACTATTTCATCCGTACGGCAAGCTACAAGAGAGACCAATGCAAAAAGTAAAAAAAAGATATTCAGTTTTCTCATAAGGTGAAGTTTAAAGTGAGTCTAAAGTTTCTTCCCGGCATAGGATAATTCTGTACAACATCATAGTACTGATTAAAAACATTATTCATTTCAAGGTTAATCTTAAATGGGTGCCCGGCCAGACTCAATTTTTTCTGAACGGAAAGATCATGGGTGTACCAAGGCTGAACAAAATTGTATTGAATATTATCCATCTGGCCGTCATAGCGCTTTCCTACGTAGATCATACTATAATTAAATCCCCAATCCTTATAGTCAGCCATCATGGTAAAAGATCCGCTATGCCAAGGGGTATAAGGAATTTGCTGGCCATAAAAGGTATCTCCTGGAATGATTCCCCATCCTTTATCTGTCTTATCCTTGGCACTTTGATAAGTATAGGATAGTAACGGCTTCAGCTTTACCTTTCCCAGCATCATTTCTGCCTGAACATTTACATCTGCTCCAATGATTTCAACTCTTCCAAGGTTAACCATCATCCAGCGAAACATATTCACAGTAGGTACTGCAACAATCTTATCCTTAACTCTGTTATAATATCCGTCTACTTTCACATAAAATGACTTTAGTAAAGAATTATTATATTTTTTCTGATAGGTAAACCCGATGTCATGCTGAAAGGTAAATTCGGGTTCCAGATAGGTACTTCCGATATTGGTGTAATACAGGTCATTAAAAGTTGGCAGTCTGAAAATCTTTTTATAGAAAGCTCTAAGGGTAAGCTCCGGAATGGCAGCAGGCTGATAGCTCATAAATAGAGCCGGAGTCCATTCTCTCCTGTCATCTGGTCTTTTATTTCTTCTTACTTCCTCAAAGGTAAAGGTACCCAAGAGGCTTCCCAGAAACTTTAATCTGTTCCACTGATAAGTGGTAGCCAATGCTACAAGTGTAGTATAACGGGTAGGATACGTAAAATTTGTTAAATCAGCATTCAGATTATTATACTGAAAATCTCCACTTAAACTTACATCCCAATTAGAATTAATAGAATATAAATTGGAAGAAGAAAGATACACTTCCCTTTGAATGTAAGTATTGATTGAACTTTTAACAGTCTGAGCCAGTACAGTGTCATTGAAATGAGTATAATCGTAGGCAAATTTCGCCTTAAGCTGGGTTTCAAACTTTGGAAATAGTTTCTTTCTAAAATTGGCCTGTACAAAATAGTTTTCATCAAGCATTCTCGCTCCTCTTGCCTTAAAGCGGTATTTTACAATAGGCGCCGGAATACCACGATCTGAAATATAACCGTAACCACGTATATTCCAGCTTCCGTTATTTAAAGTACCATTAACGGATGTTTCAAAACGTTTTGCCTTAATATCAGAGTCATATCTTTTAGCAATTGTATCGGTAGCGGTTTCCCCATTAGGATATTTTCTGGTATAACGAAATTTGTAAAGTCCATCACTTTGCAGAAACTCGGCACTAACGCTTGCAGAAATTCTTTTTGAAATCTTTTGTTCTAAACGGAAAGAGGGGTTAAATAAATCGATGGAAGCACTTTTGGCTCTAATGACCAGATTAGTCTTTCTGGTTCCTGTAAAAACAGGGGTCTTGGGCTGTAAATAAATAGATCCCGATGATCCAAAATCCTTTGCGGGCTGGAAGATCTCACTCTTTTGCCCGTTGTATAATGAAATCTCTTCCAGATCATCCAAGGAATATCTTCCTAAATCTACGACTCCATTTTGAGCATTCCCCAATTGAATTCCATCATAGAAAACTCCTACGTGCTGGCTTCCCATACTTCGGATATTAATGGTCTTCAAACCACCCATTCCTCCATAGTCCTTGATCTGGACTCCTGAGAAATACCGTAAAGCATCTGCCACAGAGTGACTGTTCAGCCTTTCAAGCTCTTCCCCCTGCAAGATCTGAGCAGGAAGTATTTCTTTAAAGTTCTTTTTGTAAATATTGACAACCTTAATGGTTTCTTCCTTAATGCTGTCTTTTTTCTTCGTTTGGGAAAACAAGAATTGAGATGTTAACACGAATACTGTGAAAACAACCTTATGAAATTGAGATGTAGTCGGTTTTGGCCCCATTAGCTCATTCAGGAATAATGATAACGCTAATGGATAGATATAAGAAAGCAACGATAAGGCACAGCTGTTACTGCACAAAATCATTGTTGTCCTAAGCTTTATTCCACGAAAGCGTCAAACGTTTATATTTTCTGGCAGGTCTTCTGACTTACTCCATTTTTGAAATCCTTCCCATTAAAAAAGCAGTGGATATATTCTTCAAAAACTTTGGTGTGGAGCTTACAGCAGCGGGTCTGTTCCGGATTTTCACCGGATTCCCTTTTAAGAGCTTTTTAGGGCTCACCAAATTTCGGCAAAGATAAACAATTATTAATATATAGACCTAAATAACAAAATGATTTACAATATCATAAATAAATGACTTTGAAATTTGATTTTAAATATAAGATGATTAAAAAAACAAAGTTTAATTTTTAGAATACATTGAGGAGAATAGACTCTAAAAATTAAACTTTGAAGAAAATAGAAAGCAATATCTTCTCAGCTCTTTTTGCTTTCTGTAAAAATTATATTCCAATATTCACAAAAACACTGAAACGTGATTTCGCTTCAATATCTCCTCCGGCAAGGTGAGTATAAGCCGGCAGCATGATTTCACTTCCCAGACTGAATCTTTTATAAGAGGCCTCAAATCCCAGTTTTCCATATAAAGCACTTCCGGCCGTATTAGGTAAGGCTTCATCAAACTGTTTGTTTTGAGCATATACTTCTCCCTGTACCCCTGCTTTTGCAGAAAAAATAGTTTTTTCATTTCCTGCAATCTGATAGAACCCTGTAGCAGCATAGTTCCATTGGTTTCCGAAACGATAGTTCTTTTTATTTTCCGTTTTTATGGTGTAATCTGTATTAATCAATACTGCAATTTTATTCTTTTGAAATTTATAGTTCAGCGCTGCCTGATAATCCCAGCTTCCAGTTCCCAACTGAAAGCTCGGGTTAACCCCTGAGATTCCTTTTTCATCAAACTTCCCCAAAGGAATTTTCACTCCTAATCCTCCACTTAGCTGATGAAAACTATCCTTAGAATTAAAAAGCTTATAAATTCCCATCAGATTTAAATCTCCTATTCCATTGATCCTGATATCACCCTGCATTGTTTTCTTCTCATGAAAATGGAATGGCAAACTTGCATATACACTCAGTTTTTGGGTTAATGGTATCTTTCCCCAAATCTGTAAGGTATTGAAATACTGATCCTGTGTCAAGTCCTTTACAAATAAATTTTCCTTTGCTTTGTAATGCTGCGCAAAGTATTTAATTCCTATAAATTGTGGATTCAATAAGGATTCAAAACCTGATGAACCGTTTCCTGCAGCACAACCGCAGGCATCACAATCGTCATCAAAATCTATTGTCCTAAAATTATTCTGTGAAATATCAGCGCTGTCCCTGATTGTTTTTGCCTGGCCCATTGTAAACAGGACCATACTTATGATTAAAATGATCTTCTTCATGTCTGTATTTAAATTATTCTGCGAATTTTGGATTGGTGATAAAACCTTTATCGGATAAGGTTTTCAGAAAGGTAATAATCAATTGCTTTTCCTGACTGTTCATGGCAATTCCAATGTGATTATTCTGTTTCAGTTGCGGATCCAGATTAGGATTATCTTCTACGTTGTCTGAGTAAAAATTAAGGACTGCTTCTAACGTATAAAATCTTCCGTCATGCATATAAGGAGCTGTATACTCCACATTTCTCAAGCTGGGTACCCGGAATTTCATCCAGTCATTCTGATTCAGGGTTACTCGATGAAGACCTGCATCTTTAAATTGATTATTGTAATACATTCCTGTATTTCTAAAGCTTTCATCAGTAAACAATCCTCCGCTATGGCAAGACGCACATTTCTGATTGAATAAAGCCATTCCCTGAGATTCTTCAGAAGTGAGACTTTCTTTTCCTTGCTTGAATCTGTCATACTTGGAATCGGCAGAAATCATTGATGCCATAAATTGTGATAATGCCTTTAAGATCCTTTCGCCTGTTACATTTTCATCTCCATAGGCTGCACTGAATAGTTTTTTATACTTCGGATCATCTTTTATTTTGGAAATAGCTTCCGGCATAGAGCTATCCATTTCATTCACATCCGTCATCGGGATAATGGGTTGTTCATTTAAATTATGAATCACCCCATCCCACATATACCTTTTGAGAAATGCCATATTCTGAATGGGGGGCACATTTCTAATTCCTATCCTATCATCAACACCGTGGCTTACCGTATGTCCGTGATGGGTAAAAGCATTTTCCTGAATATGACAAAAGCCACAGGAAATGGTATTATTTCTGGAAAGTCTTCCCTCATAGAACAATTTTCTACCCAGTTCTACTCCATTTTTGGTAACCGGATTGGCAGATTTATCAAAAGTCATTTCCGGAAAATAAGATGGAAACCTCAGATCATATGCTTCATTTTTATCAAGCGGCTGCATCACCTCATCCGAACAAGAAGTACAGCTCAGGAGAATAATCCCCAGAGCCAGTACTGTTTTTATGAAAAAATTAGTCATTGTGTACATGATCTACCTTAAACATTTTTGTAAGATTGTTGGTAACATCCACCAAATGCTGGCTTGAACCCATCATCATTGCATTAGCCTCCGTAAGAGTTAATGACTTATCTCCGCTTAAAAATTGGTTTAAATCTGCCAAAATATGAATGGATGGTCTTATTTTACCATTTACTCTTGCTGTTGTAGGAAGATTCAATGTAATTTCTCTGTACAGATCAGGAGTGTTATTCTCCGCAACTTTCCCCATATTTCCTGTATGGTTCATAAATTCGGTGGTTGCCGAACCTGTTCCGTATTTCCCTTCTAATTTTACAAAGACATAGCCTGCAGCCCATGACCATGACATCCCTTTTTGTTTCGCTCTGTTCCAGAATTCAGCCTGACCGTCCATTCCTAATAGATATGCATTTTGACTGATTCCCAATCCAAATTTTATTTTCTTATAATTATTTTTCGGGATTTCGTTAAGATTTAAATAAATAATTCCTGCTACGGCATCTGCCTGATCTATTATAAATGCTCCTTTATCAGGGTTATTTTCGTTGTATTTGAATTCATTCCCATTTTCATCAATCAGGGTAATGTTGCTGATGACGTACTTTAAGGTCGAAAAATTATGTTTTTGCCCCTGAGAAGAGGTTTGTACGGTTTGGTTCAGGACAATATCCCCAAGATTATTAAATCCGTTTTCAAATTTGATCTGAAGAGTTCCGGGGGTAGTATCCTGCGGATTATCATCATCCCTGCTGCTGCATGATGAAAAAGAAAATAAGGTAAGGGCAATAAAGAATAGTGATAAAAATTTATAAATTTTCATTGTTGATTTTTTAAGTTGAATTATAATTTTTGAATGTAAAAACATTCTTTTTTTACCACAAAAGACACAAAAGTTCTTACCCTTAAGTTTATTAAGTGATAGGCTTTATGCATCATAAGAACACTTAAGTTTTTTAAAAATCTTTGATTTTTAATTTAAATAAGCTTCTGTGACTTTTGTAGTTGAATAGTGATAGTTTAACTTAAAAAACCGGGGGTTTGAAAATGTGTTTCAGAAACAGAAAAGAATATTCTGTTTTATAGATAAAATTGAAATTGAAAAATGGGATTTTTTCTGTGATAGTAACCTCTGTAATATCAGGAAGAATATAAATATCAAGAATTTTCTGTCCTGAATTCTTCACCTTACTGAATGGTGTAGACTCTGCATTATCATTGGCTTTAGCCAGCTCCTTGCTCAAGTAACATTTTCCGTTACAGTGAACTTCCGGCTTGCTTTTGTTAATACATAAGGTATCAACAATATAATTATAATTTACAGCATACTCTACCAGTGGTATCAGAGGTCTGAACACCATATAAAGGGTAAAAAGTATGCCGTAAAATATTTTCATGAAGTTATTTTTTGTTTAAAGCTTCTTCATATCTTTTGCTCACTTCTTTCCAGTTCAATACATTCCAGATTGCAGAAAGATAATCTGCTCTTTTGTTCTGATACTTCAGGTAGTAAGCATGTTCCCAAACATCAATTCCTAAAATTGGAGTTCCTTTCTCTTCTACAATATCCATTAAAGGATTATCTTGATTTGGCGTTGAAGAAACAAACAGTTTTCCAGTTTTATCCACAGAAAGCCAAGCCCATCCTGACCCGAAACGATCTGCTCCGGCTTTACTCATTTTTTCCTTAAAGGCATCCATGCTTCCAAAGGTTTCATTAATTGCCTTTGCTAATTTTGCTGATGGCTGGCTATTTTTTTCCGGTGTAAGGATAGTCCAGAAAAGCTCGTGGTTGTAATGTCCACCTGCATTATTTCTTACTGCAGGACTTAACTTGGATGTTTCAGAAAGAATCTGAATCAAGGTTTCCTTTTCCTGTGGTGTTCCTGCAATGGCCTTATTCAGGTTAGCGGCATAGGCTGCTCCGTGTTTAGAATAATGGATCTCCATTGTTTGTGCATCTATAGAACCCTCCAATGCATTATAAGCATATGGCAGAGGTGTCTGCTTAAATTGGGCCATTGTAAACTGAGCCGCAAATACTGCTCCTAAAGCAGCAATTTTCAAAATCTTCATAACATTTTGTTGTATGGTTAAACAATATTTTTTTGTTAAATGGAAGCCCTATGCTTCCGCTACTTACTTTAAAAGCTTCTTGATATCTTCTATCAAAATTTCTCTGTCAGGGTGATATTTTCCGATTAGCTTCGGAGTTTTCCCCTCCGGATCTTCATAATTTAATCCTGAATAATATAGGATCGGCATATTTTCCTTGTTGTATCTGCATCGGATGTTTCCGTCCTGATCCACCAGGGCAATCATTCCGCTATGATTTAAACTTTCGCTTTCATCCTCTTTATCTCCTACATAAATATTGAATTTATCTGCAAGATTACCGATATAGGTTCTGTCACCCGTCAGGAAATGCCAGTTCGGAGATTTCGCCCCAATTCTTTGAGCATGTTCTTTTAAGGCTTCCGGAGTATCATTTTCCGGATCAATGCTAATGGAAATAATTCCGAAGTTAGGATCATTGATCTGGTTTTGAATAGCCTTCATATTGGTATTCATCACAGGACAGATGGTGGGACATTTGCTGAAGAAAAACTCTACCAAGTATACTTTTCCAAGCATATCCTTATTCGTAATCTTTTTACTGTTTTGGTCTGTCAGTTCAAAATTAGGAACCGGCATTACCGTATACAGATTCTTCTTGAAATACCCCATTCCTATGCCTATTCCCAGAAACAATAACGCTATAACTGCAATCGGGATGATAACCTTGCTCTTGTTATTAGTCTGTTTATTTTTGGGCATAACTTTCAGGATTTTTCTTGAATTCATCTTTACAATAAGAACTACAGAAACCGTACGTCTTATTTTTATATACCGCAGTATCTTTCAAAAATTCCGCCGTTTTCATATGACATATAGGATCTTCTTCGTTCACTACCTGTACATTTTTTATATTTTCCTTGGAAGAACTCATATTGTTTTTATGCTTCACCTGAGGTTCTTTTGCACAGGATAGCAATGATATTGACAGCAATGCCGCCAAAATAAATGGAGATTTCATTTTAATGTTAAATTGAAATTAATATTATTGAATAAAGGTATAACACTAAGCAATGCATCTTGAAAAAAATCCAAACTTTAACAAAATCACTATTGAAGCTCATTGGATTACAACGTAAAAAGACACAATGATTTTATTTAAAATTATCCTGTCTATTTAAATGGGTAAGATATTGCCAGTTATAAAACTAAAATTTTAGTTTATATTAAAATTAAATGAGTGGAGGATGAAATATCCTGAAAAAATAATCTGAAGAATGAAAGTCAAGATACTCTGAACCTGGATTTTCCACCAGCTGTTCAAAGTCTTTTTGACCCAAAAAGGAAAGGATATCGTTGGAAAGAAAAACATCCAGCCCCGCAATCTTTATAGTTTGTGAACTATTGGATTGCTTTTCTGTTTTAGCCAGTTCTTTTTCTACATAGCATTTTCCTTTACAGGTAGATTGAGGAATTTCTCTGTTTTCACAAAGATTATTTACAATATAATCATAGTTTACCACATAGTTTACCAGTGGCAAAACAGGGCGTATTGCAACTGTAAAAATGATAAATATGGAAATGAATACCTTCAACTCTTCAGTTTTGTGTTACAAATATACTATTTCGAAATTGTTTTATGCTCTATTTATGATGAATGTCATTGATGGTTTTTATTGTTTTGTAATTTTTATCTCTCGCGGATTTTGCGCATTAAGCTGATATTTCTAGGTTGGAAATTCGCCAGGACGCTAAGTTTTTTTTTTAAACTCTGTGGTAAGACGCAAGGATTTTATCTCCGATAAAATTAAAAGATTTTTTGGTAATTTTCATCTCGCGAATTTTGCGGATTAAGCTGATATTTTTGTTTGGAAATTTGCCAGGATGCAAAGTTTTTTTAAAAAAAATTCTGTGGTAAGGCGCAAGGATTTTTTGGTAATTTTTATCTCGCAGATTTTGCGGAATAAGCTGATATTTTTGGTTGGAAACAATTCACTAAAAAAGCTCCACTGAAAACAGCAGAGCCTTTATTAATATAATTTAGTTGTGTTATTATTTACTTTCTAGAACTTCATTCTCTGAATTCTTACCGCATTTAAAATAGCTAACAGCGCTACTCCAACATCTGCAAATACAGCTTCCCACATGGTTGCAAGACCTCCGGCTCCAAGTACTAAAACCACTGCTTTTACAGCAAAGGCCAGAATAATATTCTGCCAAACGATCTTTTTCGTTTGCTTTCCAATATTGATAGCCATTGGAATCTTGCTCGGCTTATCATCCTGAATAACTACATCTGCCGTTTCAATGGTGGCGTCACTTCCTAAACCACCCATAGCGATTCCTACATCACTTAAAGCAACTACGGGTGCATCATTAACACCGTCTCCTACAAAAGCTACTGTTTGATTTTTTGCCTTAATCTCTTTTACCTTATTTACTTTATCTTCCGGTAAAAGATCTCCAAAAGCATTGTCGATACCAAGTTGGTCTGCAACATATTTTACAACGGTTCCTTTATCGCCACTCAACATTGTGGCTTTTACGCCCATTTTGTGAAGATTATCAACTGTTTCTTTTGCATCTTCTTTTATACTGTCGGCAATAGTGATATACCCTGCAAATCTTTTATCGTAAGCTACTGCGATAAGGGTGTACACAATATTAGCATGGTTAATATCGTATTGGATATTGAATTTATCCATTAACTTGAAGTTTCCTACCAAAAGTTCTTTTCCGTTAACTGCAGCTTTTAATCCATGTCCTGCAATTTCCTCTACATTTTCCAGCGGAATGGAATAATTAATATCTCCTACATAGTTGTGAATGGCGGTTGCCACAGGGTGTGTGCTTTTGCTTTCCAGCACATTGACTAATTGAAGGATTTCATCTTTATTAAATTCGGAGATAATGCTTACTTTCTGAACTTTGAAGACTCCTTCAGTCATCGTTCCCGTTTTATCCATCACAACATTTTGAATCTCAGCAATGCTGTCCAGGAAGTTACTTCCTTTAAATAAAATTCCGTTTCTGCTGGCAGCTCCGATTCCTCCGAAATATCCCAACGGAATGGAAATTACCAATGCACAAGGACAAGAAATTACAAGGAAAATTAATGCTCTGTACAACCAGTCTCTGAACTGATAATCATTGACAATGAAATAGGGCAGGAAACAAATTCCTATGGCAAGAAAAACTACAATCGGCGTATAAACCTTAGCAAATTTTCTGATGAACAACTCAGTAGGAGCCTTTTGAGCAGTTGCATTCTGAACCAGTTCTAAGATTTTACTTAATTTACTGTCTTCATAAGCCGTAGTTACCTTAACAAGGGCTATACTGTTCATATTGATCATCCCTGCCAATACAACTTCACCTTTATTTTTGGTGTCCGGTTTACTTTCTCCTGTTAAAGCAGCTGTATTGAATGATGCCGAATCCGAAAGTAATTCCCCGTCCAATGCCAGTTTTTCTCCGGGCTTCAACTGGATGATATTCCCTACTTTGGTTTCTTTGGCTTTAATGGTTTTAGGCTGATTACTTTCCATAATCGTTACCTCATCGGGACGCTGATCCAGTAAGGCTTTTATATTTCCTTTTGCTCTGGTTACCGCCATAGATTGAAAAACTTCTCCTACGGCATAAAAAAGCATTACTGCAACTCCCTCAGGATATTCTGCAATGGCAAAAGCTCCAATAGTAGCAATGCTCATCAGAAAGAATTCTGAGAATACATCTCCTTTAATAATACTTTTATAGGCATCTTTTAATACCGGAAATCCCACAGGAATATAGGCTGCCAGAAACCATACTAACCTTACCCAGCCTGTAAACCATGCCGGTTGTATATAATTGTCAAAAGCAATTCCTAATAATAGGATCACAAAGGATATGATGGCCGGCAGAAACATCTGAAAGATCGTCTGATCTCCGGAATCATGGGAATGATCATGCCCGTCATGGTCATGTCCATCTCCTTCTGAATGATTATGATTGTGTCCTTTTGGTTCTATTTTTTCTGGGGTTGTACTACAGCACTTTTCCATAACTGATATTTTTATACAAATTTAATGGTGAGACGGATGCAATGCTATTGCAAACTTTCAAGACAGTTTTCACATATTCCTTTAGCAAAAAGCCTTATTTCATCAATCCTGAAATTGGTCTGAATATTTTCGGGAAAGGAAATATCCTCTTTACATGTCGTTTGTTTACATATTTTGCAATAGAAATGAAGATGCCAGTCCTTATGGGTTTTCTCATCACAATCGTCATCGCATAACTTGTATTTTGTGGTTGTATTTTCCTGTATGCTGTGAACAATTCCTTTTTCTTCAAAGGTTTTTAATGTTCTGTAAATGGTAATTCGGTCTGCATTATCAAAGTGATTTTCTATTTCAGAGAGAGACATTGCTGCGTCCTGTGAGCTTAGAAAATCGTATACCAGAATCCTCATACTGGTGGGTTTGGTATTTTTATCAATGAGCTTATTTTCTATATCTTTTTTCATTTTCAACAATTTAAAATTTACAGATGGACTTCATTTTCTTCGTAACCCTCTTCTTCTATCTGAAAAGTGGTATGACTTATTTTAAAGTTCTCCACCGTTTTTTCTGTTAATGTTTTTAATAATTGATTCTGTGGATATGTTTCTTCTTTCACAATGTGGGCACTCATTGCATTCACACTTGATGTTAAAGACCATACATGAAGATCATGAACGTTTTTTACCCCCTGTGTTTGCTCCAGCGATTTGCGCAGCTCATGGATGTCTACATCATTTGGAGTTCCTTCTAATAATACGTTGATTGCTTCTTTCAAGAGTCTCCACGTCCTTGGAAATATTAAAAGGCCAATGGCTGCAGAAATCAACGGATCGGCATAATACCAGCCTGTTGTCCACATAATAACTCCGGCAATCATTACTCCTACAGAAGTTAACATATCTGAAAGAACTTCAAAATAGGCTCCCTTCATATTAAGACTTCCCTCTGAATCTTTTCTTAGAATCATCATTCCTACAATGTTTACTACCAGCCCTATCCCTGCCACAATCAGCATAGATTTACTCTGTACTTCCGGTGGATCCTGAAAACGTCGATATGCTTCAAAGAGAACATATATTGAAATTCCTAACAGCACCACTGCATTAATAACTGCTGCCAGTATTTCTGTACGGTAATATCCGTAGGTTCTGGAAGGGTCTGCTTTTTTCTCACCTATTTTTATGGCAATAAATGCCAACAATAACCCTACAACATCCGTCAGCATATGTGCTGCATCGGCTAATAAGGCAAGGCTATTGGTAACAAGCCCTCCTATCACCTCAGCAATGAGATAGGTGCCACTAAGGCATAGTACAATCAGGAGTTTTTTTTTATGTCTGCTCCCTGCAGAGGGAAGTTGTGTTTGTGTTTTGGTTTCCATATCTGCTGGATTAATTACATTTCATAATAGGATGAATTTTCTTTTTTTAAAGGAACATTTTGCTCCCCAATCATTTGTCTGATATTGATTTCTATAGTTTGCGCAAGAGAAGTCACAGGAGTATCCACCGGGCCATTTTCGAATGGATCCTGCATAATGATAGATGTTTTTTCTATCGTAATAAACACTATTGGAACCAGAAAAGTAATCATAATCTCTACCGTCAGCTGTGAATCATCCAGTCCAAATGGCAATATAGCGGCAAACACATAGATCAGGATATGCACTAAAACACTGTAAGACCTCGGAAAAACGGTGTTTTTTAATCTTTCACATTTTCCCATACTGTCACAAAGCCTTGTAACCATATCATTCAGTTGCATCTGCTGGAAATCTGTAAGCCCTTTTGAAGCAGCAATTTCCCTCAGCTGTTTGGAATGAGCATCTAGAAGTGCATTAGGAATATTAACCGCACTGATCTTGTTTTCATCCAAATATTTTTGAACTTTATCAGAAAAAGGCAGCTTTCTCAAAGATTCTCCCAATGCATAAGTCCAGATGATCTGTCTTTCTGCAATGGCTCTGATATTTTTATCTCCCTCAGGTAAAAACTGATTGACCAATCTCACCAATGTTCTGGAATCATTCACAATGGCTCCCCACACCGTTCTGGCTTCCCACCAGCGTTCATAGGACTGTGAGGTTCTGAACGCCAGCAATAATGAAACCGCAGTTCCTAAAAGTGCAGGAATGTTCAGTGGAAGTGAAATTTTTTGAAACCACGGCAGCATGTCCAAAAGTCCAATAACCACGGCGAATATTCCGATAAACAGAATTTGAGATTTTATTTCACGGATGAAATACCAGACTGATATTTTTTTGTTTAATAACATAGTTGGGCAAGTATTAAATTTTATAAGATACACTTTGCTTTCCCTCAGTCGTTTTACTTCAATAAAAACTATTCCGTAAACAGCTCTAATTTAAGTATAAAAATCGACATTTCATTGGTTTTAAAGACTTTCATTAATGTTCATGTTCTCCTGAATTCACGAGCTTGGCATTTACAAAAAAGGCTCCTTTTACAACAATTTTGGCATTATCCGGAATTTGTCCAATAGATGTAATGGCGGTGTATCCCATGTCTGAAGTTCCTTTTACTACTTCCATTTTTTCAAAATTCAGGGTCTTCGGATGTGGTTTTCCTTTTTCGTCATGCTCTTCTTCTACCTTTTTATCAGTTTGTACAAAGACATAGTATTTTCCGTCTGCTTCTACGATGGCTTCGGTAGGAACTGCAGGCGTTGTACTTTTATCAAGGCTTACCAGTCCTGTAATGTTCATCCCGTCAATCAGCCCTGATTTATTTCCTATCACTTCGCAGTGCATTGAAATGGTCTTGCTTTCGTTTTCAAAGGAAGATCCAATGCTGTAAATCTTTGCATCATATTCTGTTTCGGGATTATTGGTCAGTTTAAAATGAACAATCTGCCCTACCCTCATTTTGGGAAGATCTTTTTCAAATACCTGAAGATCCAGATGGATGGAACCATTATCAATTACTGTAGCAACAGGGGATGAAATATCTACATAACTTCCTATCTGTGCTGTAATACTACTAATTGTTCCACTGATCGGAGCTGTGATTACCAAACCTGACTTCATGTTACCATTGTTTACACTTCCCGGGTTTATTCCCATCATTTGAAGCTGTTTCAAAAGGGAGGCTCTTTTGGTTCTTAAGGTCTTCAATTCTGCATCTGCACTTTGAAGATTCTTTTTTGCGCCTGCATCATTATCGAAAAGCTCCCTTTGTCTTCTGAATTCCTGTTCAGCATAGGCAATCCTGCTATTGGTAGTCAGATAATCTTCCTGAAGCTGTATATATTCAGGATTGGCAATGGTTGCGATAACCTGTCCTTTTTTCACAATACTTCCAACCTGGATATTTATTGTTTTAATAATTCCGCCATATAGAGAAGTAATGGTTGCCTTATTACTGTTCGGCACACTCAAAAGGCCATTTGCTTTGATGGTTGAGGTAAGCTCTTTCATTTCTACCGATCCCAAATCCACTCCTACCGACTTCATCTGCTCTTCTGTTAATGAGGCAATAGTTTCAGGTACTTCTTCATGTGCTTTCTCTTTCTGTTCTGTTTTTTCCGGTGCTTTTTCTTCTGTAGATTCTTTTTTTCCACAGCTTATTACCACCAGAGAGATTAATACAAGAGATATGATATTATATTTGAGTTTCATATGTGAATATTTATTTTTTCTAAAATCGTATGCCATCATCTTCATTGGTGAATTTTCTGTTAATAGCGACTTCATATTATTTGTTAATGATTGAATTAATGATAACTACAGATTGATTCACCTGCTGGATGGATTCCAGATATTTTAATTGAATATTGGTAGCTGTCTGTAAGGCAAAAAGATATTCTACATAGGAAATTTCCCCTGTTTTATATCCTAATTGAGCTGCCTTTACAATTTTCTCGGCATTAGGCAGCGCCTGATTGGTATAGTAATCATACTGCTGCGTATCCTGCTGATATTGATTAAATGCATTTTCCAACTGGGCAGAAAGTTGTTTTTTCTGCATTCTCGCGTTAGTTTCTGCCACCTGTTTATCATATTCTAAAGCCTGCATTCTTGCCTTTGTAGCACCAAATGTCAAAGGTATTGCCACTCCTACCGTTGCTGATTGAAAACGCTTCCCGGAATCATAGAAATTTTCTTGTCCGTTTATGGTATGGAATCCTATTAATGATTGGTTTGTATATCCCAGGCTGAAATCCGGTAAACCGAGGGCCTTTTCTACCTTTTTATTCTTCTCCGCAATTTCCATTTCATGATAAAAAGCCTTTACTGTAGGGTTATTGGCTACCACCGCACTATCCAATACATTTTCTGCCTTTAAAGGTTCATAATCTGTTTTGAATGGGACTTCCAGGTTTTCTGAAGTATTCAGGAGTGTTTTTAAATTTTTATAGGCATTATTCAGAAATACTTCATTTTGTCTCAGTAAAAGGTCTATTTCTCCCTTTTGGGTTTCTGCTGTATTGATTTCGATCTTTTTGATGTCACCAGCTTTAAATCTTACTGTTGCAATTCTGATAAATTCTTCATAAAAACCAGCCAGACTGGTCAGCTTTTCTTTATTATACTGAAGATATTCAATCTGGTAATAATAGGTCCGAACATCTTTAACAAGCTCGTTGGCTGTAACTTCTTTATCAATCTGCTTACTCTTAATATTTTCATTAATGAGCTCCTTTCTTGCCTTAAACAATGTGGGAAAAGGAATGCTTTGTGAAATAGCAAAAGACTGGTCGAATTTTGGGCTGTTATATTGGCCCAGCTGAGCATCAAAGCTTAATTTGGGAAGTTCCTTTACCGTAGGTCTTAAAGCTTCTGCAGATTTTATGCTTAAGTCCTTAGACTGTAGCGTTAAATTATTATTCATCGCCATTTGCACAGCCTCTTCCACGGATATGGGTCGGGTTTGAGCTTTAAAGGTATGTCCCATCATCATTAGTCCTAAAACAAGAATGATTGTAAATGATCCAGTCTGGTTATTTTTTCTTTTCAAAATCTTTGTATTAAAAATAATGTACAGCATGGGTAGAACGAATAATGTAAGGAATGTTGCCGATACCAATCCTCCAATAACTACTGTTGCCAAAGGTTTTTGTACTTCCGCACCCGCTCCTGTAGAAATCGCCATGGGTAAGAATCCCAGTGATGCTACAGTGGCCGTCATCAAAACGGGTCTCAATCTTGTTTTTGTTCCTTCAAAAACACGTTTTAAAATATCTGTCTCGCCATCTTTTTCCAATTGATTAAAGGTTCCTATCAATACGATTCCGTTAAGAACCGCTACTCCAAAGAGAGCAATAAATCCGATTCCGGCACTGATACTGAATGGCATATCTCTTATAATCAAGGCAAAAATACCTCCGATGGCACTCATGGGAATAGCTGTAAAAATTAATGCAGCCTGCTTGAATGAACGGAATGTAAAATACAATAGCATAAAAATAAGAAGCAGTGATATTGGAACAGCAATCATCAGACGTTTGCTTGCTTCCTGTAGATTCTCAAACTGCCCGCCATAGGTAAAGTAGTATCCGGATGGTAATTTTACCTTATCCAGTTTTGCCTGAATGTCCTTTACTACACTTTCCACATCTCTACCTTTTACATTGAATCCGATTACAATTCTACGTTTTCCCTGTTCACGACTGATTTGGGCAGGACCAAGCTTATAGCTCACATTGGCAACCTGCGACAATGGAATCTGTGCTCCTGTACCTGAGGTAATCATCAGGTTATTCACATCTGAAATATCTGTTCTGTGAAGACTGTCCAAACGTACTACCAGATCAAAACGTCTTTCATTTTCAAAAACCTGTCCCGCAGCTTTTCCTGCAAAAGCAGTACTTACCGCATTGTTGACATCTTCTATATTTAATCCGTAATTAGCAATTCTTGTTCTGTCATACTGCACATTGATCTGCGGAAGACCGCTTACTCTTTCAATCTGAGGAGCCGTAGCCCCATCTACAGTCTGAATGATCTTTCCAACTTTATCAGCATACACGGCCAATGAATCTAGGTTTTCCCCGAAGATTTTCACTGCAACATCCTGTCTGATCCCTGTCATCAGTTCATTAAAACGCATCTGAATAGGCTGGTTTTTCTCGAAGAATACCCCAGGAATTGTTTCCAGTTTTTCACTGATTTCATCTGCCAATTCGTTGTAGGATTTTTTAGTTTTCCATTCGCTTTGTGGTTTTAGTACAACAATCATATCGGTTGCTTCTGGCGGCATCGGGTCTGTAGGCACCTCAGCAGATCCTGTTTTCCCTACTACCATTTTCACCTCATCAAATTGCTTGATGATTCTGGAGGCCTGCATGGAGGTTTCTATACTTTGGCTCAAGGAACTTCCCTGTGGTAAAATACAGTGAAATGCAAAATCTCCCTCCTGCAATTGTGGTATAAACTCACCACCCATATTTTTAAAGGTAAATGCTGAGATTACAAAAACCGCTACTGTTGCTGAAACAACAATATATTTTACTTTGATTGCTTTCTGCAATAATGGCTGATAAATTTTCTGAAGACGATTCATCATTTTATCTGAAAAAGTTTCCTTGTGTGATATTTTTTTGGATAAGAACAAGGCACTCATCATCGGGATGTAGGTTAATGACAGGATCAAAGCTCCAAGAATTGCAAATCCTACTGTTTTTGCCATTGGTGTGAACATTTTCCCTTCTACACCTGCTAAGGTAAGGATCGGAATATATACAATCAGGATGATGATTTCCCCGAATGCTGCACTGCTTCTAATCTTTGATGCAGACAAGAAAACTTCTTCGTCCATTTCAGACTGTGTTAAAGTCCTCATTGATTTCCTTAGTCCCAGATGGTGCAAGGTTGCTTCTACGATAATCACAGCTCCGTCCACAATCAACCCGAAGTCTATTGCCCCAAGGCTCATCAGATTGGCACTCACTCCGAAGACATTCATCATTCCCAATGCAAATAATAAGGAAAGCGGAATGGCAGAGGCAACAATAAGCCCTGCTCTAAGGTTTCCAAGAAAAACAACAAGAACGAAGATAACGATCAACGCCCCCTCAATCAGATTTTTCTGAACGGTACTAATAGCCCTGTCAACTAAATCCGTTCTATCTAAAAACGGCTCTATTACAACATCATCCGGAAGCGATTTCTGAATGGTAGGAATCTTCGCCTTGATATTACCAACAACTTCATTGCTGTTTGCTCCCTTTAGCATCATCACTACTCCACCCACGGCATCTACTTTTCCGTCATAGGTTAATGCTCCATACCGTACAGCGCTTCCTAAGCGAACATCAGCAACATCTTTTATAAAAATCGGAACGCTTCCTGTTTCATTTTTAACGGCAATATTCCTGATGTCTTCCAGGGAAGTGACAAGTCCTATTCCACGGATAAAATAAGCGTTGGGCTTTTTATCAATATAAGCTCCACCTGTATTTTGATTATTCTTTTCAAGGGCTGTAAATATTTCAGTAATACTGGTTCCCATCGCCTTTAAACGATTGGGATCAATAGCTACTTCATATTGCTTTAATTCTCCCCCAAAACTGTTGATTTCCGCAACTCCCGGAGTTCCGTTAAGCTGTCTGCGGACAATCCAATCCTGCATGGTTCTTAATTCCTTGGCATTGTATTTCTTTTCGCTTCCTTTTTTCGGATGAAGAATATACTGATATACTTCTCCAAGACCTGTACTTACGGGAGCTAATTCAGGAGTACCCACTCCTTTCGGAATTTCCTCTACTGCATTTTTTAATTGCTCACTAATAAGCTGTCTGGCAAAGTAAATGTTTACATCTTCCTTGAAAACCACTGTAATTACAGAAAGTCCGAATCTTGAAATACTTCTTGTTTCCTGAATATCCGGAACATTTGCGATACTTTGCTCAATGGGAAAGGTGACTAACTGCTCTACTTCCTGCCCAGCCAATGTAGGACAAGCGGTAATGATTTGCACCTGATTGTTTGTAATATCCGGTACTGCATCTATGGGCAATTTTGTGGCACTCCAGGTTCCCCAGATGATCAGTATCAGGGTCATAATACCAATAACAATCTTGTTTTTGATACTAAATTTTATGATTTTATCTAACACGATTTATATTTAATTTTTATTGAAAATACATTGCGTACAGCGTAATACTGCAGCAAAAATATCCTGAAAACCTCTGCAATAGTATTGCAAAGTTTCAAACACGTTTAGAAAGATAACTTTCTAAAAATCAATAAAATTAAATTTTAGGGGGCTGCCAGACGTGATCATACACCTGGTAGGCAAAATCGTTTTTATGAAATAAGATTTTCTTTGAAAAATAAGCAGGAATCTGCTCCGGAATTTCCAACAAAGGGTCCATCTTAAATGCTGAAACCGTGATCTGACAACAGCTGCAAGCACAAAGCGGTGAACAAATATCGCCCTTTTCTGTTGAATGAACTCCCTGGATGTTTAATGAAATCTTTTTATCTCCTGAGTCTGATGAAAGATGAGACACGTCTTCACAGGGCATCAATGATAACGCCATGAAATAAATTGCCAATATCCATCTTAACAAGTTCATTGTGACAAAGGTAAAGTTTTTTTCTAAAATGGGTAAAGTTTCAATTTTAAATACATGATAAAAATCATTAAAAATATTAATTTAAAAAAAGAAAAAATACTTTTTAAAGCATGAGTCCTTTATTGTCAAATAATACAATATTCTCAATCAATAGATTTATTATATTTCACAATTTCACAAATACCTAAATACACTTAAGATACTATAATAAAGTCTATTAACAGCAACAAATATATCATTCAGTATCTTTGCAAAAACTTAAATAACCATTTTAAAGTGATAAAACAATTCACTCTTCCTAAAGAAATATTCTCATTTATTTCAATTTCAAAACAAATTTAATTTATATATGAAACGAACATTACTATTGGTTTGTACTATCACTGCGTCCAGTATTTTTGCACAAAGCTGGAACACAATAGGAAACGCAGGTACAAACTCTTCAAACAACTTTATTGGAACTACAGACAATCAGGATTTAGCATTCAAAACCAATAATACTGAAAGAATGAAAATCAGTTCTACAGGTAGTGTAGCAATAGGAGGCCCTGTAGTGGATCCTAATATAGCTTTCAAAACTTATGGTAGAGCACAATTTCACTCAAATGCTAATGCTGATGCTTTCCAGATAAGTAATTTACTTCCTAATCTTAATGCAGGGGTTGACTTAGCATGGTTTGTTTATGATAAATACCAGCCTAATGATGTTGGACTATTAACTCTCTCTGCTCCTCTTTTCTCAGGTGATTGGGCAAAGCCTTTATTTTCAGTAAGAGCAAACGGAAAAGTCCTTATCGGAACATCAATGAACACGGCGCTTTCCGGATGCAGTGACTGTAACGAATACAGATTATTTGTCAAAGATGGAATCAAGGCTGAAAAGATAAAAGTTGAAAATCCATCAAGCAACGGTTGGGCAGACTACGTGTTTAAAAAAGATTATAAACTTAGATCTTTGGAAGAAGTAGAAAAACATATTTCTGAAAAAGGACATTTACCCAATATTCCATCCGCAAAAGAAGTGGAAAAAGACGGGATTAATCTAGGTGAAATGGATGCTAAACTTTTGGAGAAAATAGAAGAATTAACTCTTTACTCTATTGAACAAAACAAGCAGCTCAAATCTCAATCTGAAGAGATTAAAGAACTTAGAGAACAAGTACAGCAATTAATTTCTACCAAAAAATAAACACCCATGAAAAGAAAATTACTTTCTCTGTTTTCCCTGTTCATTGGATTTTTAGGTTTCTCACAAACTGAAGTCTACTTCAAATATGATGAAGCAGGAAACCAACGATACAGAGGAACTAACACTGCGGGTAAAAACGTAGAAAATCAAATCCTAAAAGAAACAAAAGTGGAGGAACAGTCCAAAACAGCAGCCATTACCAAACAGGCTCCTACTATGGATGAAACGACTTTCTGGAAACAGATCAGACTCTATCCGGTTCCTGTGAATGATTATCTTACGATTGACTGGACTGAAGAAGTGGATGGATTAATAGAATCGGTTTCTCTCTACCAGCACAATACCGTTCATTGGAAATTCCAGCAACAGAATATTCCTGGATTAAACCGTCAGCTTAAAATCAATATGACCGGTTATGATTGGGGGATTTATATTCTACGCTTTACGTTAAAAGATGGAAGGGTCTTTGCCAGAAATGTCACCAAAAGATAAAGAGTAAAAGAAAAATGTAAAGGCATTGAAGGAGTTTTCTTTGCTCTTACCAGTATTTAACAGTCTTTATTAATTTAATTATCACTTATAAAATAACCAATACAAATATGAAATTTATTTCATCATTGATATTATCCTTGTGTTCAGTAATGGTTTTTTCACAAACCATACTGTACCAGGCAGAAACTACAACACGTACGGTTCAGGATCCGCAAACGGTAGTTCTTGCCCAAGGATTTCATGCTAAATCGGATGCTTCGAATCCCTTTATAGCAAAAATAGGTCCTGCTACAGAGAATCCAGGTGGAGGACCAACAGACTCCCAAGCTGGGGCAAGTAATCCAACTGGAACCTCTACTCCTGACGGTCAGAGTTTTCACGATACCAAAGGAAATATAGAAGTAAATGGAGCCGGACAATTACAATTTACTTTACCCATTACTTTACCTCCTGGGGTTAAAAACGTGGCTCCACAGGTAAATCTCACCTATATTAGTGGCTCAAATAATGGATTAGCAGGGTATGGCTGGAATATTGTTGGAGTTACATCTATTTCAAGAACCGGAAGAAATGTAGAAAAAGATGGAGATGCAAAAAAAGCACAAATAGACTCTTCTGATTATTACAGTTTCAATGGTCAGAGATTAATCTTAAAATCCGGAGAATATGGTAAAGACGGAGCTGAGTATTATACCGAAAAATATTCTAACATTAAAATCAAATCTTTAGGAAATATTCTGGGAATTTCCGGTCCTGACTATTGGGAGGTAACTTTTGAAGATGGATCACAAGCTAAATATGAAAAAACATTTCTTGATAATTTTACAGGAGAAATAGGAACAACCCCAGCACTCGACTATAATATTACCAAATGGAAAGATGCTCAAGGGAATTATATTACATATAAGTATGCTCATGACAATATTAGTTCAGAAACAGGGACGTGGGGATTAAGACCTCCAAGAGGTGGAGTTTCAAGAATATCCAATATTGCTTGGGGGGGGAAATGAAAGTTTAAATAAACCTCATTTTAACTCAATTGAATTTATTTATGTTAACAGAGACTTAATAGAACAGTCCTATGTACAAGGACTGGAATATTCTCAGAGTAACCTTTTATCCGAAATTAAAGTAAATTCAAACGGGAATTTATTTAGAAAATATTCTGTTAACTATTCAAAAAACGGAACTAATTATCAGTTTTTAGATAAGATTACAGAATATAATAGTAAAGGACAGGCTGCTAATCCCATTACATTTTCCTATCCTAATTTTGTGGGATCTCAAATAGATTATGATGGTGTTCTACCTTATAATAAGGACAATTTTAATAATATTAAGTTTACTGGAGACTTTAATGGAGATTCTTACCCGGATTTCGTTATGGCTGATGGAACAGTAAAACTTGGAGCTTTTAATGATGCATACTCAGATATTTCAACAGGGAAAACTTTTAATTTTGATGCTAAAGTTGTTAATACGTTAATAGATGAAGAAGGACAGGTCCATAATGGAAATGGAATTGTTCAATATGAAAATGGTAAAGTTGTTGGTTATATTTTCAGAGATAATATTTTCGTTAAGGTATTTGAAAAGCAAGTATATGATTTATCCAACTGTACTAACGCAGGTGAAAAATGTACCTTGTATGCTAGTAATTTAAATGAAGGAGATATTAATGGAGATGGAATATCAGATGTATTTATTTCATTAAACCTAAAAAAATGTATTACTGTATCTAATCCAGACTGCATTGAGCCGCCACTTAATTTAAATGTAAGTAATGATGATAAAGCAGTTGTGCCCATTAAATGCATAGAAACAATATGTAGTACAAATCTTCTAGGTAATTTTATTATAGATCTGAAAAATACTAACAATCCTGTTTCTCAATATACCGTTAATTCCGGCATTGATGAAAGTTTATATACAGATCAAAGATATGTAGATATTGATCATGATGGTAAAGTTGACATTATCAATGTATCTAATAGTGCATATACCATATTTGAATTTGTTAAAACTGCACCCAATCAATATCTAAAGAAAATTAGATTCTCTGATAGTTTAAAAGAGGCTAAGGCACCCGAAACTCCAATAATGTTTGGAGACTTCAATGGAGATGGAAATCTGGACTTTACTATTCCTATAACAGATACCCAGGATGCAGATAACTGGAGATTTTATATAGGAACAGAAAAAGGATTTGAAAATGTTTTAAAAACGAATTTTTTAAAATATAGAAAACCCTCTAATCCCAACACATGGTCTTTAATGGATCATCATTACTATTCTATATCTGATATCAACAAAGATGGAAAATCTGATATTACTTTCATATATTCTAAAAATACAGTAGGATATGTGAATGGTAACGGAAATGCACAATTTAGAGTCTTACAATATGAAGTTAAAACAATGCAAGCCAATGGGGGAACTAATTTCATTCTGGGTTTAAATACAACAAGTCCTTCTTATACTGTTCCAGGAGGGGATTATGAGCTATTTCAGCCTTTAAGTATTCCAATCAAATCTAACAATAGCTACTACGATATCTTTCTATTTAAAAATGCGAGAGTTCATAAATATAAATCCCAAACTTCCTTAGCAGAATTATCACGTATTCAGTCTATCACTCAAGGTGAAGTTACTACATATATAGATTATTCTGAAATAATTCCTGATAATACAATTAATCCTAATTTTTATAAAAAAACTAAAAAGGAATATTACCCCTATTTTTCTTTAAACAGGTCTGATCAATCCTTTGCGGTATCACAACTGAGACAAGAAGGAAAGAAGCAAGATTTCAGGTATAGAGGAATGACTGGACATATGCAAGGAAGAGGACTAATGGGGTATAATCAAACAGCTCGTTCTTCCTGGTATGCCAATGGATTAGAAAATACTAAAATTTGGAATGGCGTAGAAACAGATCCATTGAATGAAGGACTACCTGTGAAAGAATGGTCTATCAGAACAACCGATGAAACTAAAGTTTTTCCTACTGATCTTTCTGAAAGTAACACTCAGCTTCTAAGTCTGAAATCTACAACTTATGAAACAGATAAATTAGTCAATAATCAGGCTGTTACCTCTGTTGTTGACACTGACAAACCAAAAGTAGTTACAGTAATAGTTCCTAAAAGTACAAAGACCAAAGATTTTTTAACTGGTACTACCACCGAAAGCAGTGTTACCTATGGAGCATATTATCTTCCTAGCCAAAGTGTTTCTAAGATCAATAATGGGTATGGAATAACCACTTCTACATTCGAATATATTTATAATCCATCTGGTAACGGAGCAGATTATTATATAGGACGTCCTAAATCTAAAACAGATGTAGTACAAGCTTATGGTGACACAAAGTCTAGTAAAGAAGAATATACATATGAAAATAATCTCCTGAAAAATCAAAAAAATTGGAATAGAGATAATACAGGTTGGCTACAAGTAACTTATAATTATGACAGTTTTGGAAACACCATTCAAAAAGAGACCAAAAATAGTATAGATTCTCAAATCCAAACTGTAAAAACAACCTATGACCCGAAAGGAATATTTGTGATAAAGAAAACAGATAACCTGGGGCTAGAGACCCACATTGAATACGATGATTGGGGCCAGATAAAGAAGCTTACAGATCCTCTAGGAAATATACAGGAAAATACATATGATCATTGGGGTAAGCTTTCAAAATCTAAAACCAATTTAGAAGGAACAACCACCTATCAATATGAAAAAGATGATAATTCCAACAGGATTGTTACAGGATATGAACCAGATGGCAACATCGCTAAAAAGTATACCAATAGATTGGGCCAAGAATATAAAATATCTTCCAAAGCATTTGGACAAGGACAGTATATTTCTAAAGAAACCCAATATGATATTTTAGGAAGAAAAGTAAAAGAATCTGAACCCTATTTCGAGGGACAAGCTGCTAATCAATGGAATACCATTGCATATGATGATTCTGTATTTCCGGCTAAAATAACCGTCAATGCATTTAATGGTAAACAAATGGAGACTTCTGTTTCCGGTTTAACAACAACGGTGAAAGAATTGAATGGCTATGGAAGAACAACTGTTAAAACCTCAGATGCCTTAGGAAATACAATTTCTACCACCGATAAAGGGGGAATTATACAGTTCTTTTATAACGCAGCAGGGGAACAGATCAAAGCTCAATATGCAGAAAATATTGTAACCACACAATATGATGTTTGGGGTAGAAAATCAGAATTTAATGATCCTTCCAATGGAGTTTATAAATATGAATATGATGGTTTTGGACAGCCTAAAAAAATAATAAGTCCCAAAGGAACTAAAGAATACACTTATAATAATCTTGGACAGCTTATTTCTCAAAAAGAACTTTCTGCAACAGATGGAGGGCAAGCAACCAACAAGACCATTACTTTCAAATATGATGATAAAGGAAGATTGATTTCTAAATCCGGAACTTCCAAAGGAAATGCTTATAGTTCGAATGTAACCTTTGATCCTCAGGGGAGAGTGCTTTCATCATCAGAAAGTGGAAATGGTAAATATTTTATTCAGAAAGGAATAACTTATGATGATAAGGCAAGAGTGATTTCTTATGAAAAACAGCTCTATTCATCAGGCATATTAACTAAAATATTAATAGAAAATGTATACAGCGCATGGAACGGTGAACTGTATCAAGTAAAGGATAAAAATTCCGGTAAGCTTCTTTGGCAGCTTAATGAAACCAATGCAAAAGGACAGGTACTTAAAACCAAGCTTGGAGCTGTTGATATCAATAATACATATGACAACAATGGGTTCCTGGCTACTATTAACCATTCATCTGCTATTAAACCCTCCATTCTGCAATTATCCTACTCATTTGATGCTATTAAAAATGAACTAAAAAGCAGAACAACCGGAGGAGATTTCAATATCACAGAATCGTTTGATTATGATGATAATAATCGTTTGATTAACTGGACCAATCCGGTAACAGGTGTAAAGCCTTCAACGAATCGTAATGTATATGATATCAAAGGAAGAATTCTGGAAAATGACCAGCTTGGAAAGATCAAATTTGACAATCCGGCAAAAATTTATCAGGCAACAGGAATGACCCTGAATACCGCAGGAGTTCAGAATTACAACAATGATTTGATCCAAAGTATCACTTACAATGAAAATAATGACCCAGTATTCATTGATGGAGAAAAAGGAGATGTGGCATTTCAATATGGATTAACAGCCATGAGGCAGAAAGTTACTTATGGTGGGAATTTTGGAAATGACAAGGAAGGAAAATTGACAAAGTATTACAGTGAAGATGGTAGTTTTGAAATCATAAAAAATAATACAACTGGTAATGAGAAACATATTTTGTATATTGGTGGAACGCCTTATGATAGTAATATTGTATATTTAAAAGACTATAACGAGAGCAGTGGTTCTTATAAATTCTTGCATAAAGATTATATCGGAAGTATCTTAGCTATCAGTGATGAAGCAGGAAATAAACTGGAACAGAGACACTTTGATGCTTGGGGTAACTTCACGCATCTTCAGATAGGTAATGGTCCTGTAGAAACGAATGCAGACAAGATAAAAGAAATTGTAAATACCGGAGGTCTATCATTGGAAAGAGGCTATACTTCCCATGAGCATTTTATGGAAGTAGGCATCATCCATATGAATGGTAGATTATATGATCCTCTATTAAGAAGGTTCCTCAATGCAGATGAAAACATTCAGGATCCTACCAATACCCAGAATTATAACAAATACGGATATGTAATGAACAATCCGTTGATGTTTAATGATCCGAATGGAGAGTTTGTTTTTTTTGCTCCAATAATTGCGTGGGTGGCGGCTCATGCAGTTGCTATTGGAACTGGTGCATTAATTGGTGCAGCCATAAGCATTGCTATGTATGCGGTACAGGCTACTTTTTATAATAACTGGTCATTGGGAGGATTTACAAAAGCGGTCTTAGTGGGAGCTCTTACAGGAGCGGTCTCGGCAGGAATAGGACAAGTGTTTAGTGCAGGGGGCTTGTGGGCAACCGTAGGTGTAGGAGCTCTTTCAGGCGGTACCATTGGAGGGATTACTGCATTAATTAACGGAGATAACTTCTTGAAAGGATTAGCAACAAGTGCTGTTATTGGTGGTGCTGTAGCTGGAATTAGCTATACTATTAGTTATTATGCTAATGGCTATAATAAAATTAAATATAAAACAACAGCAACGGATGCTAGTTCATCTGACCCAACATATGATATCGATATAAGCAGAGAAACGATGCAAGAAAACATAACAGAAATGAGAAATGACAATTTCACTAATGCTGAAATCAAGGAATTTGGTGTCGGTACAGATAAAATTGGGTTTGGTGGATCTGATGGATATATATATCCAGGAGATGGTAGCAAAGTATATGCATATACTACACCAAAAAATTTTTGGACAGGTAAATCCAATATTGTATACGCACCTATAACAGCTCAAAATAAAGACCTTCTAGCCGCAACAATGGTACACGAAACAGGCCATGCCTATTCTCAAAAAATAGGATTGTATGATATACAGATAAACAAAGACACTAGTGAACATTTATCTATGGCTAAATTAGAACATGTATATGCAGATAAGAATCTTATATCTAAATTAAGGAGATCATATAATACCTTTTATACTAAACCATCAATTATTGCAAGAAGGTATAATGAATTAAATCAAATTTCTCGAAGTATAGTTGATAAAGCTTATAATAAACTTTTACCAGTATTTAACCGATTTATGTATTATGGAAAATAAAAACGTAATATTAAAAACTTTATTTTTGACTTTGTATATCATTAATTATCAAAGCTGCATTGCGCAAAAAAAAGATGAACTTCGCCTGACATATAGAGATATTCTATATGATAATAAAGCAATTGATGAAGTTAGATCTTATGATAGTAAAACCGGTATTTATGAAGTAAAACAACTACATAATTCTGATGGATATAAAACTAAAAGCATTATTGTGAATCTAACCAAAAAAAATATTAAAGAAATTTATGATTTATATTTAAAATTACAACCTAAAAGCTTGCAAAATTGTGTATTTGCTAATGACAATGAAATTATATCAAGTTCAACAATCAGTTTTAATAAAAACAAACCCACAGAAAGTCTGCCATGTAATATTGATTGGGAGGATAAAGAAAAATATAATAAAATAGAATCTAAATTGTATGAGCTTATTCTACCAACATATAAATTAAAATACCCTAATGAATTTATCGGAAAATAGGATGATATTTAACCCCTTAAAATTATTCTCCTCAGATACAAAAGATGAGTATTATGAAAAAAATATTTTAAAATGTATCGTAATATTAAGCTTTTATTATTCTTAGCATCCATTCTCTGTTTAATAGGTTTATTTATCTATAATAGCAATCCAAATCAAAAGTGGATTATCCATAATATTAAATATAGTTTTCAAGGTATAATTATAGAAAAAGTAGAAGTTCGAAAAGGAGTTCTTTCCCATGCCAAGATAAAAATAGGCCAAAAAGATACTTTGATTTTTTTGAATAAAGTAGAGATGGTAAGTATTGGTGATAGCATAAAAAAGTTTACTAATAATCCTTTCTATTATTATAAACATAACGGCTTATGGCATAAACAAGTTTTTGAAATTATATCTCAAGATTTACAGAATAGCAAAAATTTTCCAAAAGATTGGAAAAATAAATGTGATGGAGAATGGAAAGAGGCCTGTTTGTAAATTAGAGTGGTAATATTAACGGGGAGAGCTCAAGTACAAAACGATTACTCAAAGTTAAATTATACCAGATAATTAACAAAAAGACTATTTCAAAACGAAATAGTCTTTTTAATCCCTTAACGTCATACTCCTCGGATATAAAAGATAATTATTTATGAAAAAATACAATTTTATTTTAATTTTGCTCTTCTTTTTTCAATCATGTAAAGCTCAAAAAAAGGAAGCTTCTAATTTTATATATCATACAGCTGATTATTATGAGTCTGGAATAATTCGAGAAGAAAGTATATATAATAGCTCATTAGGCATTTACGAGTATAAGCAATATTCTGATGATAGTCTCAATGGTATTGTTAAGAATATAAAAATTTATATAAGATTTACTCAACAAGATTTAAATGATATTAATCAATTACATAAATCATTAAAATCAGAAATGAGTGATTGCTATTTTCAAAACAACATAATTGTACATAAATCAACTATTACATTTGATTCTCTAAAAGATAATTTTGATTCAATAAATTGTGCAAATAATGAAAATTCTGATTTTATTAAGATTGAAAATAAAATTGAAGCCAGTATAAATTCTTCTAGCATATATAAAACAACTTTTTATTGGAAGTTTTATAAAAAGTAAACTATTAAGATAAGATATGCCTACCTCAAAATGAGGTAGGCATATTATTTTTTATAAAATAAAAAACCACCGCAAAAGCGGTGGTTTAAAAAATCAAATCTAATTATGGACTGTAATTATAAATTGGGATTATTTTCAATTTCTTTCTGTGGAATGCTGAATAAATAATAATTACTGTTCGGAGTAAATGCTTTCTTATTAGGAAGATCAAAGATTGAATGACCTCTACCATCAACCGTTTTTATAGTTCCGTTTGGTGTTGTTATCTGAACTTTGATAGGCTTTCCATCCGCATCTACAAACGGTTTTCTTTCCACTGTTCCCTGTGTTCTGATAATATCTGAAAGTGCAAATCCTTCTCCAAATAATTCTTTTCTTCTCTCGATCAAGATTTCATTCACCACATCATTCTGTGCAAGTGGTCCGCTATATACATTAGCATTTCTTGCTGATCTCAATTGATTTAAAATTGCTACTGCCTGTGCCGGATTTCCGTTTCTCGCTTCTGATTCTGCTTCAATCAGGTACATCTCAGCAGCTCTCATATAGACAATATCTGCAATAAGATTAGGTTTAAATTTAAATTTAGCATATCTCAGCAATCCCTCTCTTGCCGGAAGACCATCCCATGAGAATAACTGGGATCTGATATCATTGGTATCAAACAAATTTTTAAAGAAAGGATCCGCCATAAAACTGTAATAATAACTTCCTGATGAAGATACATCCAAGTAGTGGAATGCATAACTCGCGTCTGATTGTTCCTGAGTTTGTGCATGCCCCCAGATCCACTCTACATTGTTAATATCATTAAAACCTTCCTTATACTTTTCCGGAGCCATTAACGTAAATCCTTCTTTTGCAATTTTTGCCGCAGCAGAAGCTTTGCTCCATTCCCCTGTATTCAGATAAACCCTTGCTAAAATTCCGTTTACTACGTTTCGGTTGATTTTATCTTTATTATTTCTCGTATAGTTTTTCAATAAATTATCGGCATCTGTAAGATCACTTTTAATTAAAGCATAAATATCTTCCAGACTGGATTTTTTCTTTCCTCCTGTACTTGTAGATGATGGTTCTGTATAAATAGGAGCCGTTAAAGCCGTTTTATCCTTAAGGTAACTGAATTGGTAAAAGCTTGCAATATTTAGATAACAAAAAGCACGTAATGCTTTTGCCTGGCCTTTCACCTGATCCTTTTTTTCCTGGCTACCCTCTGTTCCGTCTATTCTTGCAATAACATTATTCATATTATTGATGGTGGAATAAAGCATGGTCCAGATAAACAACGGCCGACCTAATGTATTGTTGACCATTTCCGTAAAACCATAAGTAGAGGCGAAACCATATTTATTGGTAAGCACTGCAACATCACTCCCCATAGCATCACTTGCTCTTAAAACAGTTGAATATCCAATATTAGCAAAAGTGGTCCCATCATTGTTAAATTTCGCCCAGGTTCCGTTGATAACTGTTTCAGCATTTTCTGCTGTTTTAAAAACCTCTACACTATTAGCCTGATCAGTTGGAGCCGTATCCAATTCACTTTCACAGCTTGTTAGCGACCATAATCCTATTAGAGCAAGAGATACATATTTTAATTTTTTCATTGTTTCAATTTTAAAGATTAAAGAGTTGCCTGAAGACCAAATGTAATGGTTCTCATCGCAGGATATCTATAGTACGTTGTACCATCTAATGCCTGCTCAGGATCCATTCCCTTGTGCTTATAGAATGTCAGAAGATTCTCTGCCTGAACATAAATTCTGAATTTCTTAAGCCCTATTTTTTCAAAATAATCTGACGGAAGTGTATATCCTAAACTCACATTTTTAAGTCTTGCATAAGTTCCAGAGTATAAAAATCTTGTAGAGTTTGAAGTCCAGTTATTTGTTCTTGTACTTAAGGCAGGAACATCTGTGTTGGTATTTTCCGGGGTCCATCTGTTCAACATTTCAACACCCCATGCACGTCCTCCAGAGCTTCCGTTATGCAAAACAGAAGTGTAATCTGTATCTAAGATTTTTCCACCAATCTTAAACGTCAGCAATGCCGAAAAATCAAAGTTCTTATAGGCAATACTTGTATTAACCCCTCCCGTTAGCTTAGGTAATGCAGAACCCTGCAATATTTTTGTTGCCTTTGCGTATTCAGAAGTTGTTCCCTCAACTATATTTCCATTGGCATCTTGAGAAATTGTTTTCCATAACGGATTTCCGTTACTAGGATCTACACCCGCCCATTCCTGGATATAAAAGTCATATACGGAACCTCCCTCTCTCAGCATCTTGGTTTGTCCTACAACAAGAGGTCCTTTAGGTAATTTGGTTATTTTATTATTTAAAGTACTCAGATTAACATCTACATTCCACTGAAAATTATCCGTTCTAACGGGTGTGGTGAATAATGAAAGTTCAAAACCTGTATTCTGTATTGTTCCGATATTCGCAGGATAATCACTGATTCCTATAGACGGAGCAACCGGTACGTTGAACAGAAGATCCTGGCTTTCTCTTTTAAAATATTCGATATTTCCTTTAATTCTGTTATTCAAAATGGCAAACTCTAATCCTACGTTTAAGTTGAGATTGGTTTCCCATTTTAGATCCGGCGTACCTGTTTTCTCCAGTGTTGTTCCAGATTCTCCACCCAGATTAAAGGTTTTGTATAATTCCTGATAAGCGTAATAAAGCGGCTGTCCATTGGGTCTCAATAATTTATCATTTCCTTGTCCTCCATAACTCGCACGTAGCGTTAACTGGTTGAAGAAATTCAGATTTTTGATAAACTCTTCATTCGAAATTTTCCATGAAGCACCTACAGACCAGAATCTTCCCCATCTGTTATCTTTACTGAATCTTGAAGAACCATCTGCCCTACCTGAAGCCGATAGGAAATAGGTATTATTAAAATCATATTCAACTTTTCCAAGGTAACTTAACAGGCTTAATTTATCACTGTTTCCACCAAAATCTACCAATAAAGAAGCGGCATCCGGCTCATAGTAATATGGTAAGCCAAAACGGTTTCTTGTCCCGGAAATAGTCTGATAATCATATTTATAAAATTCCTGTCCTGCTAGAACATTAATGTGGTGCTTTCCAAATTTCTTATCGTAGGTCAGAATATTACTCGTAGTATAAGAAAGCGTTCTTGTATTGGATTTCGTCACCGAACCTCCAGTATCAATTCCTTGTCCAAGAAGCGGATTGGTATAATAATGTCCGTTATAGTTAACTAAATCAACAGAAAAGCTGGTTTTGAACTTCAATTCCGGAAAGAATGTAAACTCCATGAACCCTTTCCCCGAAAAGTTATCTTCTTTATTTTCATTTTTATCTAAAGGGAGACTTGCTGCAGCATTTTGATTCTGAAGAGCTACAGTAGGTCTGTATTTTCCGAAATCATAAATTCTGTTTCCATCAGCATCAAGTACATAAGATCCGTCTGCATTTCTTTCATAGTAAGGATAAAATGATGGAACAAATCTCGCAGCATTGATAATGTTACTAGCCTTGGAATCCGAAGAGGTTGGAGCCTGCTGAAGGCTATTTGTGTAACTTAAATTCACCCCAACATTCAACCATTTTTTCACCTCAGAATTAATCTTTAATCTGGTATTGTATCTTTTAAACCCAGACTCAATGGCCATTCCTTTATCATCAAGATACCCCAATGAAAAGAAATAGTTACTTTTTTCACTTCCACCACTAATATCCAGATCCACCTGATTTCTGGAAGCTACTCTTTGCAAAATATCCCTCCAGTCATCATTCCATAAAGGAGTTGCTCCCGGCAATAATTTCCCGTCTGTTCCTACAGGCTTTGAATAATTAACTCCATACGGGTTAATTCCCAGAGCTGAAACAATATTATCCGTTGCCATCTGCCCTGCCTGCTGTGCATTCACTTTATCGGACTGATATCCGTTTCTCATAGCTTCCCAGTATAATTGAAAATACTGGTCTGTATTCACCTGTTCGTAATCTTTTACGGCTCTTCCAGAAAATCCCTGACTAATATTAAGATTAACTTTTGATTCTCCTTTTTTACCGGATTTTGTTGTAATGATGATAATCCCGTTCGCACCTCTTGAACCATATAATGCACTTGCTGTAGCATCTTTTAAAACACTGATGGATTCTATGTCATTAGGGCTTATTGCATTTATATTTCCGTCAAAAGGAATTCCGTCAACAACAAATAAGGGATCACTGGAAGCACTTACCGAACCAATTCCTCGGATTCGAATAGTAGATAACGCTCCCGGTTGTCCTGAAGCTCCTGTAGTCTGAACTCCGGCAATCTGCCCATCCAATGCTTTTGTAATATTGGTGATAGGTCTGTTATTGATCTTATCCCCAGAAAGAGTTGCCACAGAACCGGTATAGCTGTTTCTTTTAGCTTTTCCATAGGCTACCACCACTACTTCATCAATCTCCTTTTCTTTAAGTGTATCTTTTTTCGGCTTGGAATTCTGCGCACTTACGCTGACAATTCCCAAGAAAAATGCAGCAACCGGTGGAATCCAAACTTTAGAATTAATTAAATTTTTATTAATCATAATCAATTTTATTTATCATATATTAAAATTTTACCCTTTGCAGAAAAGTCAGCAAAGGGCATCGATAAATACGATAAACCAAATGCTTATTTTTCCTTTAAAGGCTGAATGTAACACCTTACACGAAGCAGGTTGTCAAGATTTCACAGGGTCAGTTCCCTCCATCTTTCTTTATAAGCCGATCGAAATATGGTTGCAAAGCTATAAACTTTTAGTCTACAAAACAAGTAGACTTATTATTTTTTCATGATAAATTTTCAAAAATTAACATAAGATTATATTAAAAGCCATTAAAATAAGGAGTTGCAAAAATTATCAATTTTTTAAATATGACAAATATCATTAAATATAATTCAATTGGCAAAAATCAAAGACTTACAGAATTTTTAAGCTTTAATTAAAAAAACTTTTTAATTTTATAGAATGAAAGTTTTGATTATAAACGGGCCTAATTTAAATCTTCTAGGCACAAGAGAACCTGAAATCTATGGCACAGTTTCCATGGAAGCTTATTTGGAGAATTTAAAATCTGAGTTTCATTCTCACGAATTAAAATATTACCAGTCTAATATTGAAGGAGAAATCATCAATAGACTTCAGGAGGATGATTTCGATGCCGTAGTGATCAATCCCGGAGCATTTACTCATTATTCTTATGCGATAGCTGATTGTTTAAAGAACATTCGCAAACCTAAGATTGAGGTTCACATCAGTAATATTTACAAAAGAGAAGAATTCAGACAAAAATCTGTAACTGCAGCTAATACTGATGCGGTTTTGTCCGGATTTGGAATGGATGGATACAGGTTGGCTTTATTAAGTTTAAAGTAAATCAAATAAAGGATTGAAAGGATTCACAAAATGTTACTGAATATTATAACTTTATATGCATAAAATATTGTTCGCAAAATTTGTATAATCTGCCTGAAAAATCAAAAAAGCCTCATCAATGATGAGGCTTTTTTATCTATATAAACAATGCTATTAGATTGTTTGCTCCTGTAGTTGAGGTCCTGAAGGGATTAATCTTTTACCCTCTTCAGTATCACAATACTGTTCAAAGTTCTTGATATATCTTGAAGCAAGATCTTTTGCTTTTTCTTCCCAGTCAGAAGCATTTTCATAAGTTTCTCTAGGATCTAGGATACCTGCAGAAACGTTTGGAAGTTCAGTAGGAATTTCAAGATTCATAATTGGAACCTGAGTTTTAGGAGCATTATCAATAGATCCGTCAATGATTGCATCAATGATTGCTCTTGTATCTTTTAAAGAAATTCTCTTTCCTGTACCATTCCAACCTGTATTCACTAAGTAAGCCTTAGCTCCGTGCTCTTTCATCTTACCAATCAAGGTTTTAGAGTACATTGTTGGGTGTAAGGTAAGGAACGCTTCACCAAATGCAGGTGAGAAAGATGGCTGAGGTTCTGTAATTCCTCTTTCAGTTCCAGCTAATTTAGATGTATAGCCGCAAAGGAAGTGATATTGAGCCTGATCTTCATTCAAGATGGAAACTGGAGGAAGTACTCCGAATGCATCTGCTGAAAGATAAACGATCTTCTTAGCATGACCAGCCTTAGATGGTAATACAATTTTATTGATATGATAGATTGGATAAGAAACTCTTGTATTTTCAGTAATAGATCCGTCTGTATAATCTGCTACTCCATTGTTGATGACAACGTTTTCAAGAAGTGCATCTCTTTTGATTGCTCTAAAGATATCCGGTTCTTTTTCTTCTGAAAGATCAATAACTTTAGCGTAGCATCCTCCTTCGTAGTTGAATACTCCGTTATTATCCCATCCATGCTCATCGTCACCGATAAGATATCTCTTTGGATCCGCAGATAAAGTAGTTTTTCCAGTACCAGAAAGACCAAAGAATAAAGCAACATCACCTTTTTCTCCTACGTTTGCAGAACAGTGCATTGAAGCCATACCTTTTAATGGAAGATAATAGTTCATCATTGCGAACATTCCCTTCTTCATTTCACCTCCGTACCAAGTACCTCCGATGATCTGTAATTTTTCAGTAAGGTTGAACATAACGAAGTTTTCAGAGTTCAATCCTTGAGCTTCCCAGTTCGGGTTTGTTGTTTTAGAACCATTGATTACAGTGAAATCAGGCTCTCCAAAGCTTTCCAGCTCATAATGAGAAGGACGGATAAACATATTAGTAACAAAATGCGCCTGCCATGCTACTTCAACGATAAATCTTACTTTAAGTCTTGTATCTGCATTTGTACCACAGAAAGCATCTACAACATAAATTTTCTTTGCATCAGCAAGTTGGTCCAGCACTAGTTCTTTACAAGACGCAAAAATTTCTGTAGTAGTTGGCAAGTTTACTTTACCATCCCAGAAAATTGTATCTCTTGTAACATCATCCTGAACAATATATCTGTCTTTAGGTGAACGACCTGTGAAAATTCCTGTTTTTACTGATACCGCGCCAGATTCTGTAAGTTCAGCTTTCTCAAATCCCTGATTTTCAGGAGAAACTTCAGCTTGATATAATTCTTCGTACGAAGGATTATACACTACTTCATAGTTTCCTTTAATCCCTAATTTCTCTAAATCCTGGATGATTTTAGTGTTTTTCATTTTACTTATATTTTCTATTTCTTTATTGAATTCAACAAAAATAATATTAATTATTTGTTAAAGGTGGTTTAAATATACTGATATAAGTCAGAATGGCAAATAAAAAAAGAGTGTCGTAAAATATTGATTATAAATCAATTATATTTGACCATTCAAAAATGGTGGTAAAACCTTTCTCCCAAAAATAGTCTTTAAAGCCCCCAAATTTGGCACTCATCACAAAATCTCCACCCCAAGCGCCCAAACTTTTGACGAAAGAAGGACAGTCTGAGAATATTTTTTCTTTAACTGTGGAAATTTCAAGAAAATCAGCAATTTTACGCTCATGAATCATCATTAATTCAGAAAATTTTTCCAATTCATCGCATAATAAAATTTTCTTTGTGATATCTGAAAATTCGTTAACGAGTTCCGGAGACTTAATTTTGGATTTGTAAAGATTGATTCCTTCTCTGCTATCTTGCTTTTGATTTAAGTGGATAAAAATCAATTCATTTTTAAAGGAAGGATTAAAGTTTACCTTTTCAACCTTAATCTCAGGCTTGCTTTGAAAAAGAATGGCAGATTTCTCCTTTGCAACGGCAATATCGTATCCGCTGCCTCCCAAACTGATGGTATTTAAGTGAAAAGGATCTATTTCAGCCCATTCTGCAAGGTTGTTCATTAAAGTAGAACTGCTTCCAAGGCCGAAATCAGCAGGAAACTGAAGATTTGTCTTTAAATGGTAGGTAAGATTGTTTTTGAATTTGGTAGTAGAAAGCTGCTGAACATTCTTTAATGTTTTTAAGATAAATTCAGCGCTTGATGGAATATTGGTTTCCAGAATCTGCCATTTTTTATAATCTATGACAGCGGTTAACCAATGTTTATCTTGATGGAGAGCTTGCCAAAAAATCAGAGATCTTTCATCATCTTTTTCGTCAAAAAAAAACTCTTGTCCCAGCTTGGTAGGTACCGCTAAGACAAGAGCTCCATCGATTGCGAAATATTCTGAAGTAAGCATAAGCTTTCCCGGTGAAAATATCGCGTTCATATTTTTCTTAATTAGATAGCAGAAGCAGCATCTACTGATCCATCAATTTTCTTGATTAATCCCTGAAGGGTTTTTCCTGGGCCAACTTCTACAAAGTTAGAAGCACCATCTTTGATCATATTTTGAACAGACTGTGTCCATTTTACAGGACCTGTAAGCTGAGCAATAAGATTTTGCTTAATCTCATCAGGGTTTGTTACCGCTGTAGTAGTGATATTCTGATAGACAGGAATTGTTGCTTTTCTGAACTTCGTGTTCTCAATGGCAGCGGCCAATCTTTCTTGTGCTGGCTGCATCAATGGTGAATGGAACGCTCCATTTACCGGTAATAATAAGGCTCTTTTTGCTCCTGCTTCTTTTAGTTTAGCGCAAGCTTCTTCTACTGCAGAAGTTTCACCTGAAATTACCAATTGTCCCGGACAATTATAGTTTGCAGGAACCACTACCCCACTGATCTGAGCACAGATTTCTTCAACCTTAGCATCTTCCAATCCTAAAATAGCTGCCATAGAGCTTGGATTCGCATCACAAGCATCCTGCATAGCCTTAGCTCTTTCAGATACTAACTTCAAACCATCATCAAAAGATAAAACGCCATTGGCTACTAATGCAGAGAATTCTCCTAGGGAATGGCCTGCTACCATTTCAGCCCCAAGGCCATTTACTGCTTTTAATGCTGCTACTGAATGTATAAAAATTGAAGGCTGGGTAACCTCTGTTTTCTTTAGATCTGCATCTGTTCCGTTAAACATAATGGAAAGAATGTCGAAACCTAAAATTTCATTAGCAGATTCCATCAGATCTTTAATATCTTTTCTGGAATCATACAATTCTTTTCCCATTCCTATGAACTGAGAACCTTGACCTGGAAATACAAGTGCTTTCATGTATTGAATTAAATATTATGCAAATATAGCTATAATGTTAACAATATTCCTTTTTATGAAGTATATCATTTAAGGAACTAACCTAATTACCCTGTAACCAGTGTTTACATAAGCTCCATTAGCTTTTGATTTTACAAACTCAAATTTCGTTGCCAACTGAGTCTGAACTTTATTCATCTGCTTAAAAATCTCTCCTTTTTTATTTTCTCTTGTCAACATATCATTAACAACATCAAAACCTACGATGGCATATTTTGGAGGTGTTTTGCAGTATTTACTTTTATAGGCTGCTAAAATTTCCTTTTCAAAGTTACCATCTGTATTGATTTTTCTATCCATCAGATACACCAAGCTAGCCTGGCTTAATTCATCCACTTTCTTTTCAAAAATCGGAGCATAGAACATACTGAAAGCCTTTACTCCCTGTACTTCTTTAGAAAGAACTGTGATTTTGTTTGCAAAAGCATCTCCCATATCATCATTTGCCAAAATAGCAATAACCGGAGCAGATTGCCCAGTCATCATATTCTGGTCCAGCTGAATATCTGCCGGAGAATTAACAATAACAATATTAGGATTCTTTACAGCTTTTTCAAGACCAGCCTTAATGTAGTTTGCATTTTCTTTTTTAGCATCTGCCACTACATATATTTTTTGATCTGAATATACTGCTTTTACTTCTTCTACAATTTTGTCTGCATAGGTCTGATTATTTGTTTCAACAATAATCAGGTTGCTATAGTTGTACAATTCCGGTGTATTAGCAAATGGTGCTACTACTGGAATTTTTTGATTTTTAGTAAAATCTAGAACATCAATTACATTTGACTTAAAGAATGGACCAATAATAAGGTCTGTATTATCAGGATTGATCTGTGTTAGAGAATTTTTGAAAGAAGCTTCGTTTCCTGAATCTACGATTTTTATATCTAGTTTCTGTCCTCCTCTTGCATTTCTCTCAATGGCTAATTTGGCACCCGTCAAAAAGTCAAGAGCCATTCCTCTATATTGCGTTTCATTTGTGCTGTATCCGAAAGGAAGCATTAATACTACGCTTAGGACCTCTCCATTTTTCTTAACATATGCAGCATCCAGTTTTTTGATTTTCAAAACCATTCCCGTCTTTAATCCATGTGAAAGATCTGGGTTCAACGCAATCAATTCATCGATTGAAACTCCAAATTTATTTACGATTGAAAATACAGTATCACCTTGCTGAACAGTGTAAGTTACATAATCATCTCCTACAACCACATTGGAAGGAGTTGATGATTTTTCGTTTCCTGAATCCATTTTTTCTTTTGGATTAGCAGCAGGTTCAGTAACGGTAGCTGTATTGGTATTTGATTTTTTTATTTTAATGGTATCACCAGGCTTTAATCCTTTCTCTTCCAAACCTGGATTTAAAGCAAAAAGATCCTGTTGGCTAATACCAAATTGTTTTGTAATTCTGTAATAATTATCCTTAGCCTGAATCACATAAGCTTCTCCTTCGGTAGCAGCAGGTGTAGCTGTTACTGTTTTTTCAACAGGAGTTTCTACAGGTTTTGTAGCAACTACAGCCTGCTGATCTCCACCATATTTTTTTATGCTTGCAAGAGGTAATGTAATCTCATCGCCAATTTTCATGTGAGAATCCAATTCAGGATTCAACTTTCTTAAATCGGTTTCAGAGATTCGGTACTGTTTTGTAATTCCGTAGATTGTTTGCTTAGGCTGTAAAATAATTTTACCAACTGATGTACCTGCAGTATGGTTTACCTTTTCAGCAACGACTGCCTTGGTAACAACCGGAGTTGTTGTTTTATCTGTCTTAATGGTTAAAACATCTCCAATAGCCAGTTTGCCATCTTTATGCTTTGGGTTTAGCTTCAGCAATTCATCTACTGTTATTCCATACTTTTTTGCAATGTTGTAAGGGTTATCACCTTGTACAACCGTATGTGATTTCTGGGCTGAAACTCCCAAAACCATAAATAAACTGGATAGAATAAAAAACCTCTTTATCATATTAGATAATTATAATTTACAAAAATACTTCTTTAAAATTAAATGGCAACAATTATTAATTTGGAATCTTGAACCACCATCTCTTCCAAACAATTTTCAAGCCACGAATAGCCGTAGTCTGAAAAGAATACACTAAAGTTGTAGACTCTTTCCTGCCAGGTTTTAGATGGGTGTACATCTAAAAACAAATTTTCAAGTCTTTCCAGCAATTCATTTTGTTTTATTTTTTCAGCATGAAGCAGACGTTTTTTCATTCTTTTAAAAGATTTCAACTGTCTTACTTCTTCTGCCTTCACCATATTTCCAAAGGATTTTTCTGTGGATTCCGCAGAAACTTTTAGCTGAGCAAAATTGTTAATTAAAAGCTCTTCTTTTTCTTCCAGCAATTTTAAAACAGGATTATCCTTTAAAATTTTATGATTGGTAATTACGGTAAAGTTTTGGAAAAAATCTTCAATTTTAAGATCAAGCTTCTCAATTTTCCCTAATGTTTTCTCCTTTAGGAAAAGCATAGAATTTCTTGGGATCAGGATTGGGAACGGAATCTTAATTTTTGAAAAATAATCTTTCAATTCCAGCCAGTACATAATTTCTGCATTTCCTCCAATATAAGCTAGGTTTGGTAATACTTTCTCCTGATATACCGGACGCATTAAGGCATTTGGACTGAATCTTTCAGGATGATTTTCCAACTCTCTGATGATTTCTTCTTCTGTAAACTGGATATTTGTATCTACAATAATATATTTCTGCCCATTAAAATCAATTCTGTCCCTTGTTTCAGAAAGATAAAAAAGATTGATATCACGAGGGTTTACCTGGACCTTTCCGTATTTTTCTGTCAGGAAATCTACTTTATTTTTTGACGTTTTTTGCAAACTGAACTGAAGCAATTCATCTTTAAAAACATCTTTGATCTTTTCTTTAAGCTCTCTCGAATCTCCATCTAATATCAAAAGTCCAAACTCGGAAAAAAGACGGTTGACCAATATTTTGATGGCTTGCGTTAAAGTATTTCCAACTTTATAGGCCTCTTTCATCATTAAGATCAATTCAGTTCCAAAAACCGAATCCTTGAATTCTTTTTCAAATTCTGAAATAAAATAGGTGTCATTAATTTGAATTCTACCTACTGGACCACCGGATATCTCGTTAGTTTCGTAGTAATTATTCTCGGTCTTGAAGTGGTTAATTTCCACAAAATCATGGTCCTCAGACGCCATCCAATAAATTGGCACAAAGTTGAAATCCGGAAAATTTTCTTTCAGATAGACACATGTCTTAATGGTCTGCAAAATTTTGTAAACAAAGAAAACAGGTCCTGAGAAGAGATTTAGCTGATGTCCTGTTGTGATCGTAAATGTATTTGGTAACTTAAGATTTCCCAGATTCTCTTTCTGTTTTGAAGAAAGGGTTAGTTCTGACAATTGCCTTTCAAACACATCAAATAAAACATCCCTTTGCTCTGATGAAAAAGAATCTTTTTTCAGATGGATTTGCTGCCTAAAGTGATCTAAAGAGAATGTATTATTTTCAAAACCCTCAATTTTTTGATTCAAAAAATCCTTTACCAATTGAGGTATGCTTTCTATATCGTTAAATGATATTTTATTGATTGTTTTCAACTTGTATAATTTTTAGTTGAACATATACCACACAATCCCAATATTCAATCTGAAATCATACACCGGATAATGTGGGAACGCATATGCTTTGTTATTAGAAATAAAGGTTCCAACTTGCTGACCTTCTATGAAAAAGAACATCTTCTTAACTTTCATATTAATATATAGGTCAACAATTGGCTGCCCTCCGATTGAGAATGAATCTGCATTGGGAAGGATGTATTCATTAAGGATTGGTGAATAATCTCTTGAAGCAAATTTAGAGAAGTAATACACTTTAAGCCCTGCCTGAATTTCAGCTGCCTTTTTAAATGCTTGTGTTTGGTAGAAGAAATTAGCTCTTCCGATAAAACTTGGCATCGGTAACAAATTTTTATTAGTCATTACATTTTGGAAATGTAATCTTGTATTCAAATGAAATTTACCATAACTGAATGTTGCATCTCCCCCGATCTGAGAGATATTGACTGAGCTTTCACTTTGTTTTGGTGTAGCTCCAAATCCAGGTTTAGCATCGTTATCAAGATAAGTATAATTATCAATTCTGAAGTAGTTGGCAAAGATTTGTGTCTTGAACCATTTCAGATTAACACTTCCTCCAATTTCCATCACAGATTGATTCTTTGCATTTTCAAGATAGTAATTAAAATTGTTGTAAACCGAAGTATTTAATAAGTAGTTGAATGATGGATAAGCACTTTGGAAATTCACTTTTGCATTAACAAAGTAATCTTTTATCGGCTCAAATTTCAGATTGTTTGTTGTTTTAAGAAAACTCTTAAACTGACTTCCGTTGGAAAACTCTAAAAATGAATTCAACTGAACTTTATCCCACAGTTTTACCTGTAGATTTCCTACAGCCCCAATTCTGCTTTCCTTAAGCTCTTCAGGAAAAGGAACTCCGTTAAAGGAAACAACATCTCTTATTCCCAACTTAATTGTCTGGTAACGAACTCCGGCATCTAGCTTGAATTTTTCATTGTTAAAAACTAAGCTTACTGTATTACTAAAGTTACTGGAGTATTTTTTTGTAGTCAATGGAAAACCGTTGACTAGTTCCGTAGGCAGATCATACCAATAAGTTTCCAATGCTCCTTGATTATAATAGTACTTATTTCCCTGATGAGACATTGTATGTCTGATGCTGAAAGGAAACTTTTCTGCATTGAATGGCGTAAACTGATGGCTCAAATAGTACCTTCTATAAGCGTATTGTGAACTACTTGATGCTAAATTTACCTGAGCATTCTGTCTGTTTTTATAATCACTAGCTCCCTCTTGAAAAAGATTATCTTCAGTAATACCACCACTTTCCTGATTGTTTACGTTTTGATGAAGATAGTGGGCGAAAAGTTCATAATTACCACTTTTAGAAATATAATGTCCCGAGAATAGGGTATTATTATTCGCTGATAATGAATTTCTATACAATCCCTGTGAACGAAGTCCCATGTATTCAAGGGCAAAGTTGAATCTTTTCCCAATATTTTGGGTATAGGTAGATTGTAAAGCTGCTCCATTTCTCATGGCATTATGATAGATAAATGTAGCAGTAGGTGTTTTTACATCATAATATTTTACCTCATTAGCCCCAAGAATCATGTAAGATTTATTGGATGGCAACAAGGAAAGATTCTGTTCAGCATTTACTTCAAATACCAATGGATTAAATCCTGCTCCAATATTAGCAGGCTGTACTCTTCCAAAGTTATCGGTATTATTGTATTGTGAAAAGATAAGGGTTTTATCAAAAGTCATCACCGTATCAAAAACTTTCTTTTCTGAAAACTGGGTTTGAAATTGATAGTCGTTGATGGTAGGTTTAAAGATCTTTAAGGAATCTTTCTTACCTGAATCTATGACTAGGGTATCTCCTGATTGCTTAGACTTGTTTGTATCTGTTGTATTTACAACTTGTGCCTTGGCAGCAAAGCTAAAAAGAGTGATTATGAAAAGTATATACTTCATTATTCATTATTGTACAGCAAAAATAAGAAATAATAGTAAATAAAATAGGCTGTCTCGAAAGTGAGACAGCCTATTTAGTATTATGAATATTAAACTAACCTATTAAGGGTTTTGTGTAACATTTGGATTAGCTAAAATTTCCGCTTGAGGAACTTGGAAAGTAAATCTTAAATCTCCAGCCGGAATATTTATTCTACCTGCAGCAAGATTATGGTTAGTTCCTGGATAGTCTCTTAATAGACCTACTCCTAATCTCTTCATATCAGTCCAAGCATATCCTTCACCCCATAACTCGATTCTCTTTTGTAGAATAATCTCATCAATTAGTGCAGAACCTGATGCTGTTACAGTATAAGCAGGGTTTCTCAATTGAGTAATTTCAGCTAAAACAGCTTTTGCTCCTGCCTCATTACCTGATTTTGCTAAACCTTCAGCTTCAATATAATACATTTCTGAAGCTCTCATGTAAATGTAGTCTCCTCCTTGGCCTATTGATTTATCAATAAATTTAAGACTGGCATACTTAGGTAAGCTTACACCGTCTACTCCATTATAAGGAGCAGCATTATTAGCAGACTGGAAAGCTTTTTTTCTATAGTCAGTTGCAGGCATTGCATCATATAATCTCCTATCAATTAACTTATTGAAAACAACAGCATATCCGTTTGGATCAGTATTATCAAAGTGTGCAAAGAAACTTGCTACGAAAGATGTAGTAGCTTCCGAGATAATTCCTCCCCAGATAGCATCTGGACTCGCTTCAAGATCGTAAAATCCGTCAAGCCATTGTGCTTGTGTTGGTTGGGTAATACCTGTTCTAGCATCGTGAGCCATTGTAGCCGCACCAGCGTAATTTCCCATTTCTAAGTAAACCTCTGCAAGGAATGCCTTTGCTACACGAGTATCAACTTTCTCCTTGTTCTCTCTGGTATAACCAACTAAATAAGGCAATGAAGAAGTAAGATCCTTAACGATTTGTTTGTATACAGTATCTACATTAGAACGAGTTTTCCCTACTAAAGTAACTTCAGTATAAACAGGAATACAATCTGCATTTAAATGTCCTACATAGGTTGGTCCAAAAACACGAGCCAACATGAAATGCATATATCCTCTTAGAGCTAATGCCTGACCGTAGATTGCTTTGTTTTGAGGAGTAACCCCAGTTTTTTCAATTGATGCAATTACAGTATTAATAGCTCTGATTTGTTGAAAATATGTATTCCAAATCATCGTTGTTCTAACACTTGTTTGGATTCTTCCCGTATAGTTATAAAAGGCGCTGAACCAGCTAGCTCTGTTATTCAACATATCATTGGACATCATATCCATTGCTGAAAGCACAGCTTTATGTCCCCAAGCTTCATGAGTAGAAGATTCTGACAAACCATAGGTATGAAGACTGGTATACACTCCATTTACAAGTCCTTGTAAAGCCGCTGGTGATGAGTCAATTTGCTCCTGATTAATCGTTGATTTCAAATCAGTGTCCAAATAATCTTTGCTACACCCTGTCAATATGATAGTGGAACAAAATAGTATTCCGAATATTTTTTTCATTTTAATTAAAATTTAACTGTTAAACCAAAAGAGATTGTTCTTTGAGCTCCATATTTGTTCATAGATGTACCATTGGTTGCCAATGAACTACCTAAGTTCGTCAAACGTGGATCCATTCCTTTTCTTTTTGACCAAAGAGCTAGGTTAGTACCAAATACCCCAAAAGTAACTCCTGAAATTCCTTCTGGTAATAGATTCTTGCTAAGATCATAAGTAATAGAAGCATCCTCTAAACTTATATAATCTGATTTGATCAAGAATAGATCAGAAGTTGCCATGTTATTTTGTCTCTGTCTGTCAACAGCCGGCATTGAAGCATTAGTATTATTAGGAGTCCATGTGTTATAGATATCCTTGTGGAAGTTGGTAACGTCACCTGATGATCTAGACTGTAGCATTCCTGCATAAGTAGCATCATACATGTATCCACCGAATTGGTACCCAAAATTCACAGAAAGATTAATTCCTTTGTATCCTACTTTAGTTCCAAATCCTCCGTAATATTTAGGGTTTGCAGATTTATCTAGTGAATAAAGAGTAGCAGCCGCATAGTTCTCAGTAGTTGTTTGTCCTGTAACATTACCACTTGCATCAAAAGTATCAACGTACCATATACCATTTCCATTAGCAGCATTTACTCCTGCAAATTTTCTCATATAGTAAGTATACGCCTCTTTACCCTCATCAAATTTGAAAAGTCCTGAAGTAAATGAATTTGGTAGATAAGTAACCTTATTTTTATAATAAGTACCATTTCCAAAAACTGACCAGTTAAAGTCTTCTCCTTTGATGATATCAGCTGAAATATTCAATTCAACCCCAGTGTTCTGCATATCTCCAATGTTTCTTGTTTGGAAACCTGTACCTGTAGATAATTGTAGCGGGAAGTTAAATAGAAGATCCTGAACTTTTCTTTGGAAATATTCAACATCAATATTAACTCTATTGAATAATTCTAGCTCAAATCCTGTATTAAAGTTCTTAGAAGTTTCCCATTTGATATCCTCATTTCCTACATACACCTGTACAATGGAAATATTACCACTTGCATCAGGGATGTTTTCCCATTGAGATTGGTAAGCCTTATAGTTTCTTGCGTATCCAAAATAGCTTCTGTGGTTGATATTTACTGAAGATGGATAGAACAAAGCGTCGTTTCCTTGCTCCCCGTAACTTGCCTTAAGTTTTAAACTTGTTATAGCTTTGTTACCTTTTAAGAAGTCTTCATTAGATACCATCCATGCACCTCCTAAACCGAAGAAGTTCCCCCATCTGTTTTCAGGGCTGAATACTGAAGAACCATCTCTTCTGAAGCTGGCATTAACAAAGTATTTATTGTCATATCCATAATTCACTCTGGATAAGAAACCTTCAACATTATAGTAGTCATTATAACCATTCAGATCAGAGAATCTTGAACCGTTACTTACGTTATTCAAGCCAGGGATTACCAAGTTCGTTCTTGTTCCGGAAAGCATCTTTGCAGTATAATCATTATTTTCATGACCAATCATGATATCAAGATTATGCTTCCCGAAGTTCTTTTTCCAAGACAATAACTGTTGGTTATTAAATGTTTGTTCGAATGAAGTGGAAGATCTAACTTGTCCATTATAACCTACATAGTCACCACCTAGAGGGTTACCATAACCGCTATAGTTACCATTTAAGATATCTATACCGAAGTTATATGTAAAATTGAATCCGTCAAAGAAATCCCAAGACAAACTAGCTCTACCATTAATATTATCTTCAATATTTCTGATTTGGTCTAATTGAGCCTTAGCATAAGCGTTTAATCCTCCTCCATAAGGTCTCATTAATCCCATACCATTAACGTTACCTGGATGACCAAAGTCGTACATTACATCACCCTCTCTAGTATATTTTAAACTACCATCAGCATTTCTCGCCCAGATTGGATAAATAGGAGCGATATTTCTTCCCCATCCAATTAAGTTAGAATATTGAGAGTTTCCTGACTGAGAGTTTGGAGCAACTTGATCAGCTCTAGTATAGTTGAATGAAGTACTTAATTTTAATTTATCTGTAATCTGATAATCAACCTTTGAACGTCCTGTAAATCTCTTAAATCCTGAATTCAATAAGAAACCTTGATCATTCAGATATCCCATTGAGAAATAAGTGTTAAGCTTATCAGATCCTGCCTGAATGCTAACATTATATTCCTGTCTAGTGTTTGGCTTAAACATTTCTTTTTGCCAATCATCTTGATATAAAAGTTTAGCATTTGGGTTAAGCTTTCCTGTTACAGGGTCAATTAATTGATCTCCAGGTACATTATAAGCATTATAACGTAGTCCTTCATCACCATCAATAAGATCAGCAGCAGCAGCAGCAGATGCATCTGCATAGTTCATTCCCTGAGCCATATTGGTTATTCTAAGTCTCTCAAAATAAACCTGATAAAACTCTCCTGGGTCTGTTATTAAATCGTACTCTTTTACAGCTCTCGAGTTCACCCCGAATTTTGTATCAAAAGTAACATTCATTTTTCCTTTTTTCCCTTTCTTAGTTGTAATCATTACAACCCCGTTTGCTCCTCTACTACCGTACAATGCGTTAGCAGATGCATCCTTTAAGAAAGTGATACTTTCAATATCATTATTATTTAATGCACTGATATTCCCGTTAAAAGGCATACCATCCACTACATAAAGAGGGTTATTTGAAGAAGATAAAGATCCTAGACCTCTAAATCTAACCTGTGGTGGATCCCCAGGTTGTCCTGAATTCGTAGTAATCTGTACCCCACCTACTTTACCAGATAGTGAAGTGATCATGTTACTCGATTGAACATTAGCTAGTTCTTTAGCATCGATTTTTGCAACAGATCCTGCAATAGATTGCTTCTTTTGAGTTCCGAAAGCAACAACGACTACTTCATCAATTTCCTTTGTTTTTTCAGGAATTGTATCATTAGCTTTTTTTTGTGCCAGCAACGTCTGTCCTCCCATAAAGAACAAAACTCCTGCAGATAATACACGTAGTTTAACATTCATATTAACAAATTTTAATATATTTTAGAGGCAAATATGTTAATAAATATTAACACTAGCAAATTTTTTACCTATACATTTGGTGCTTTTGTTCACAATCCGATAGGCCAACAGCCCTATATATAGAAGAATTCGTAATTTTTAACGATTTAAATTTAACAAAATTTAAAATTACCCCTTAAAAACACTTATTTTAACACTTAATAATCAGTCGATAAAAAATTATTTATAATAAATCTAAATTATAATAGTGCTAATTTTCAACGAACTAACTATATCCAAGTAAAATATCAACCCAATTTCCAAAATTGCTTATCGATATATACCCAAATTTTAACAAGTATCTTTTTTTTATCTTAAAAAAGCCTCTTAAAGTACCAATTTTAGACACAAAACACATTCCCTTAAAAGGGAATAATTAACTTCAATATTATCTCAAAAACTTGCAAAGATTGAAAAATTCGACACCTATACGCTAATAAGAAAATCCATAAACCAAAATAAATTTCCAAAGAAAAAAACTTAAGAATTTTTTAATCAACAAGACAAACTCTTAAGAGTAAGCATCATATTAAGAAAGAAATTTTTCAAAAAAAATACACAAAAAAGCCGTCCCAATGGGACGGCTTTTATAATTTATCTGAATTAAATTATTTCAGTTTTTTCTTAACAGCTACTTCTTCGTAAACTTCAAGAATATCTCCGACTTCAATATCGTTATAGCCTTTCAGATTCAGACCACATTCGTAACCTTTAGTTACTTCTTTTACATCATCTTTGAAACGCTTCAAGCTTTCCAGCTCTCCGTCAAACTTCACGATACCATCTCTCAACACTCTTACTTTAGAGTTTCTCGCTACTTTTCCTGTAAGAACCATACATCCTGCAATTGTTCCGACTTTAGAGATTTTAAATACCTCTCTGATCTCAACATTACCGATTACTTGTTCTTTAATCTCAGGAGAAAGCATTCCCTCCATAGCTTCTTTTACTTCTTCGATAGCAGCATAGATTACAGAATAGTTTCTGATCTCAATCTCTTCTCTATCAGCAAGCTCTTTAGCGTTACCACCAGCTCTTACGTTAAATCCAATAATAATTGCATCTGAAGCAGCAGCTAAGTTAACATCAGATTCAGTAATCTGACCTACTCCTTTATGAAGAATATTTACGTTAATTTCTGCAGTAGATAATCTTTGTAATTGATCAGATAGTGCTTCAACAGAACCATCCACGTCACCTTTCAAGATAATGTTCAATTCTTTGAAATCACCTAAGGCAATTCTTCTACCTAATTCTTCAAGTGTAGTATGTTTCTTAGTTCTGATTGAAAGTTCTCTCTGAAGTTGCTCTCTCTTATTGGCAATAGTTTTAGCTTCACTCTCATCTTCATATACTTTAAACTTATCACCCGCTGTAGGCGCTCCGTCTAATCCTAAAATAGTTACAGGAATAGATGGACCTGCTTCTGTAAGGTTTCTACCTCTTTCATCAAGCATTGCTTTTACCTTACCGTGGTTTTTACCAGCAACAACATAATCCCCTACTCTTAAAGTACCTGTTTGTACTAACATTGTGGCAACATATCCTCTACCTTTATCTAGTGAAGCTTCAATAACAACACCTTGAGCGTTTCTATCAGGGTTAGCTTTCAAATCAAGCATTTCTGCCTGAAGCAATACTTTTTCCAATAGAACATCCATATTGTTACCAAATTTCGCAGAAATTTCCTGCGCCTGAACATTTCCACCCCATTCTTCCACCAGGATATTCATTCCTGAAAGTTGCTGACGAATATTATCAGGATTTGCAGTTGGTCTATCTACCTTGTTTAAAGCAATAATCATTGGTACGCCAGCAGCCTGTGCGTGGGAGATTGCTTCTCTAGTTTGTGGCATTACATCATCATCGGCAGCAATCACAATAATTGCAATATCCGTGATTTGAGCACCTCTGGCTCTCATCGCTGTAAACGCTTCGTGACCAGGAGTATCTAAGAAAGTAATTCTCTGTCCGTTTTCAAGCTTCACGTTATAAGCACCAATATGCTGTGTAATTCCTCCGGATTCACCAGCAATTACATTTGTTTTTCTGATGTAGTCAAGCAATGAAGTTTTACCGTGGTCAACGTGACCCATTACCGTTACAATTGGAGCTCTTGATACAAGATCCTCTTCGTTATCGATTTCTTCTTCGCTATCGCTTTCTTCAAGATCAGCATCTGAGAATTCAATTTTATAACCAAATTCATCTGCTACTAATAATAAGGTATCAGCTTCTAATCTTTGGTTCATGGTAACCATTACCCCAAGTGAGAAACATGCAGAAATTACTTCTGTTGGTGAAACGTTCATTAAGCTCGCTAATTCACCTACTGTAATAAATTCTGTAACTTTTAGAGTTCTGTCTTGTGCTTCAAGCTCCTGCTGACGCTCATCTTGTTCTCTACGATAAGTTCTCTTATCTTTTCTGTGTTTTGCAGATTTAGATTTACCCCCTTTATTGGTAAGTTTTTCTAGTGTTTCCTTGATCTGGTTTTTAACTTGTTCGTCAGTTAATTCAACTGGCATAACTCTTTGACCAGGTCTGTTATTTTGACCACCTTTCTTAAATCCACCACCTTGACCGCCTGGACGGTTTTGGTTATTGTTTCCAAAACGGTTTCCACCTTGACCTCCCTGACCTTGTGGACGGTTTCCTTGGCCACCTTGCCCTTGAGGACGGTTTCCTTGACCACCTTGACCACCATTGTTGTGAGGACGGTTTCCACCTTGACCACCTCCTTGGTTGTTATTTCCGGAGTTTTGGTTATTCCCTTGGCCTTGTTGGTTATTATTCTGGCCTCCAGGTTTTTCAATTCTTTTTCTTTTCTTTTTTGCTCCAGAACCTGGTTTTGGTGCAAACTGAGTTAAGTCAATCTTTTCTCCAACAATCTTAGGACCGTCAAGTTTTTGATAAACTGTCTCGATTTTCTGAGGTTCCTGAGATTCTGGTTCAGCTTCTACTTTTGGAGCTTCTACTTTTTTCTCTTCAGTAACGACAGGTTTGGGAGTTTCTTTCACTGGTTCCACAGATTTTATTTCTTCTTTTTTCTCCTCTACTTTTGGTTTGTCTTTTTTCACAGGTCTATTTCTAGATTCTATTTGAGACAAATCAATTTTATCTAAAACTTTAAATTCCTGCTTTTCAGGAGCTGCCTTTACTTCCGGTTCTTCTTTCACTATTTCTTCTTTCTTTTCTTCAACCGGTTTCGCTACAGGAGCTACAGGAGCCACAGGAGCTGTAGGAGCCTCTTCAACTTCGGGCTTGCTAGGTTCTAGATCTATCTTACCTAAAATTTTAGTTTCTGGTTTATTTGCTTTAGCTCTTATTACTTCAGGGGTTTTCTTTTCTTCAATTTCCAGTTTTTCTTCCGGAACTTTAGTGATCACCACCTCATGGGAAGCTTTTCTTTGTTCGCCATCTTTAGCAAACTCAGCTTCCAATGCAGAATATGCCGATTCTTCCAATTGAGCGTTAGGATTGCTTTCAACCACGATACCCTTCGATTGTAAAAATTCTACTAATCTGGACATCGAAATGTTGAATTCCTTAACCGCTTTATTTAATCTAATTTTTGGCATCTATATTATTTACTATTTTTTAATTTTTAAAATTAAAGTATTTCCTTTTTACTGTTTATTAAGATTTATTTTACATCTTAATCTTCAAATTCTTCTCTCAGAATACGTTTAACATCCTCGATAGTTTCTTCTTCAAGGTCAACCATATTTAGAAGACTTTCAGTTTCTTTATCTAATACTGATTTTGCAGTTGTAAGTCCTACTTTCTTAAACTCATCCAAAATCCACTGCTCGATATCGTCATTAAATTCTCTCAATTCAACATCGTCATCCTCGCTGGATTCTCTGTATACATCAATTTCATATCCTGACAACCAAGAAGCCAGTCTAATATTCTGTCCTTGTTTTCCAATTACTTTAGAAATCTCTTCAACAGGAGTATATACTAACGCGTAGTTTTGCTCTTCGTTGATATCAATTTTATTAACGGTAACGTTTCCTAAAGCTCTCTTCACCAAAATCTCAGGGTTTTTAGACCACTGAATGACATCGATGTTTTCATTTCTCAACTCTCTTACAACCCCATGAATTCTGGATCCTTTTACTCCTACACAGGCTCCTACAGGATCAATTCTGTCATCGTAAGCATCTACTGCAATCTTCGCCTTTTCACCAGGAATTCTCACTACCTTTTTCAGGATAATGGTTCCGTCCTGAATTTCAGGGATTTCCAGCTCTAATAACTTCTCAAGGAACTTAGGTGCAGTTCTGGAAATAATAATCTGTGGTTTTGAACCTTTAAAGTCTACTGTTTCAACAATAGCTCTGATATTCTCACCCTTTTTAAAGAAGTCAGATGGGATCTGGTTTTCTTTTGGTAAAATAAATTCGTTTCCTTCGTCGTCTAACAAGATCACATGCTTATGACGGATATGGTGGATTTCCCCAACAACAATTTCACCAATTTTATCTCTAAATTGCTCATACAGCATTGCATTGTTATGCTCCTGAAGTTTTGTAGCCAAGATCTGCTTCAGGGTAAGAATATTTCTTCTTCCTAACTGAGCAACAGGAATTTCCATGGTAAAGTCTTCACCTACTTCGAAGGTAGGGTCAATTTTCTTTGCTTCAGAAATTTCAATTTCCAGGTCATCGTCTTCAGACATTTCGTCTTCAACAATCGTTTTATTTAAAAATATCTGAAAATCTCCTTTATCCGGGTTTACAATCACGTCAAAGTGGTCATCTGAATCAAATCTTTTTCTCAAAAGTGTCTTCAGTGAATCCTCAATAATTGCCATAAGATCAATCTTACTGATCCCCTTTTCGTCTTTAAAATCACCAAAGGATTCAATCAACGCTATATTATCCATCTATTCTTTTTTCTTTTTTAAAATTTAATTACTACTAATGCTTTTTTGATCTCAGAGTAAGGAATTTCCTTTTCCTCCTCCACGTCTACTTTCCCTTTTCCGACTTCTTTCGGTTTGCGGTAACGTAAAACAAGTGTGATCTTATCTTCATCTGCCTTTGACAGCTCTCCCTCAATTTTAGAAGCATCTTCCAGCATCACTTCAATCTCTCTTCCTAAATTTTTTCTAAACTGTCTTGGAGTAGACAATGGCTCACTTAATCCTGCAGACATTACCTGAAGGCTAAAGTCATGTTCTTCACGATCCATATTGAATTCTACCGCACGGCTTGCATCAAGGCAATCCTGCAATGAAACACCGTTGTCACCATCTAAAATCACTGTAATGTCATCCCCTGCAGAGAACTTAAGATCAATAAGAAACAGATCTTCTCTGGTCTCAAGGAATTCATTTAATAATTCTTCAATTCTTTTTCTAAACTCCATAAATTTTTATCTTGATTTACCAGTACGAAAAAAGGCTTTCTTCCGAAGCCTTCCCATTTTTTCCGTAAATCCAATGCAAATATACGTCTTTTTTCTAAAAATGCAAAATTATCTTATTATCAAGTAAATAGCGTGAATTTCATTTACGATAAATTAAAAGAGCAAGTGAAAGTATTTTTATTATTTTTGCCTTTGAATTTAAAAAACCAAACATTTTGAATATAACGATTGTAGGAACAGGTTATGTAGGGTTAGTTACAGGAACTACCTTAGCAGAACTTGGCAATTCAGTATACTGTGTTGATATTGATGAAAAAAAAGTAGAGGGTATGAAAAACGGCATTGTTCCCATATACGAGCCGAACCTTGAAGAGATGTTCCTTAGAAACATCCAATCTGAAAGACTATTCTTCACCACCAATCTTAAAGAAGCCTTAGACAAAAGTGAGGTGATCTATTTAGCATTACCAACTCCTCCGGGAGAGGACGGATCTGCGGATTTATCTTATGTGCTTCAGGTTTCCAATAATATAGGTGAGATGATGACAGAGTATAAGGTTATTGTGAATAAAAGCACAGTACCTGTAGGAACTGCAGACAAGGTAAGAGAAGCGATATCCTCTAAAACCGACATCCCTTTTGATGTTGTTTCAAATCCTGAATTTTTAAGAGAAGGATTCGCTGTTGAAGACTCTATGAACCCCTCAAGAGTAGTTGTTGGAGCCAGTTCTGAGAAAGCAAAAGACATTATGGCTAAAATTTATCAGCCATTTACCAATATAGGAATTCCTATTATCTTTATGGATGAGAAATCATCTGAACTTACAAAATATGCCGCTAATTCATTTTTAGCTGTAAAAATTACCTTTATGAACGAAATTGCAAATTACTGTGAAAAGGTAGGCGCCGATGTAGATAAGGTAAGATTAGGAATGGGAAGCGATGACAGAATTGGACACAGATTCCTGTTTCCAGGTATTGGATACGGTGGAAGCTGTTTCCCGAAGGATGTAAAGGCACTTATTAAGTCCGGAAAACAGGAAGATTTTAATTTCCAGATCCTTGAAGCTACAGAAAATGTAAATACTGCACAGAAAGTAATTCTTGTTGCAGAAATTGAAAAATACTTTGGAGGAAACATCAAAGGAAAGAAGATTGCCATGTGGGGACTTGCGTTCAAAGCCAATACAGATGATATCAGAGAGGCTTCTTCTTTAGATAATATTGCCCTCTTATTAGAAAAAGGCGCAGAAATTGTAGCCTATGATGCTGTTGCAGAAAATAATGTAAAAAAACTTCTTGGTGATAAAATACAATATGCTAAAGGTATGTATGATGCACTGGAAGATGCAGACGCTTTATTTATATCTACAGAATGGCCTGAGTTTAAAAATCCTAATTTTGAACTCATAGCTAAGAAGATGAAAAATAAAGTAATTTTTGACGGAAGAAATATGTATCCGCTAGAAATCCCGCAACAAAATGGATTTTATTATAAGAGTATAGGTAGAAAAACGATTTCCTAAATTATGCCAATTGTAAAAGATTTCAAATTTTGGCTTATTGCTGGCTTAGGACTGATTTATTTTAGTTTGATATATTATTCCAAATGGGTTTCCTCAGATGGACTTTCAGTTACATACCAATCATACAATGTTTTGAATGGATTGGGATTAGTCTGGAATTTAGGAGAAAGAACATATGTTTCAACGTCTCCTCTTTTTACTATCGTATCTATTCCCCTCACCTACATTTTTGATTTATTATTTAATGTATTTCATATTTCAGACAATAAAATATTTAACATTCCTATTATCATTAATATGATATTCTCAATAACATCAATTACAATGATATTGAGATATTTATATTTAAAAACTACAACAAGTAAGCCTGAAAAAATCTTTATATTGCTATTTAGTTTTGGTTTATTATTAGCTTCAAAATTCTATATTGATTTCAGTACCAGCGGCCTAGAAAATTCATTATCATATTCGGTTATAGCATGGTTTACGATACTAAGCATGAACGAGGAGAACCCAAAATCGGTTTTTCTACTTCCCATTGCTGTTGCTTTAGTTTTCCTCACCCGATATGATTTTTTTCTAATAGTTTGTCCTACGATACTCTATTATTTCTACAAGCATAAATTCACAAAAGGATTTATAACAATGTGTATTATAATATTGAGCTGGTTGGCATTTTCTTTTTTTTATTTTGGAAGTATCTTTCCTAATAGCTTTTATCTTAAAACCAATAATTTCAATATTTACCAATCCCTATTTTATTATAAGGAAAACATATTCGAAAGTAAACCTATGTTTCTGCTAATAGCTTTGGGGCTATACAGTTCATATTTTACTAATAAAAAAATATTTCTTGGGATTATCTTCTATCTTATTTATATATTCCTGGTACGTGATTATATGTTTGGAAGACTGTTTACTATTTTAGTACCTATTTCCATCATTTCAATTATAGAATTTATCTCAACAAAAGAAATCCGGGTTTATAAAAAAAATTTCATCAAAGTATCTGCATTTTCATTGATCTTATTTGCCCTTATGTTTTTCTTTCCTCCGGTAGTAAAGCTATATGCAGATAAATATGTAAAAGGACATTTTATTTTAACGAACGAAAGGGAATATTATACAGAAAAGTTTTCAAACATAAACTTCATCTATAATAAACCGATAAAAGATGTGACATCCATTAGCAACAATGTACAGATGCTCCATACACCATTGCTTCCAGAGAGTCGAAATACTTACTTCATAGATCCGGTTGGTTTGGCTAGCCCTTTTATAACTTATTATATAAAGAATTATGGCAGCAAAGGAGAAAGACCCGGACATTATTTTGTAAATATTGACCAATTAAAACAAATAGGACTTTTTGAATCCGTACTTTTGAATAAAAATATATTACGGGACAAAGATACGGCAGAGCTATATGATGACGTTAATATCGTTTCGAAAGGAAGTATTTTTAGTTTAGAAAGACTAAAAACAATTATTAAATTACACACTCACAATTATAAAAGTACAAAAAATGAATAATGTAATCATTACAGGGGGAGCCGGATTTATTGGATCTCATGTTGTAAGAGAATTTGTAAAAAACAATCCGAACATGACAATCATCAACCTTGATGCATTAACCTACGCCGGAAATCTTGAAAACCTGAAGGACATTGAAAATGAACCTAATTATGTTTTCGAAAAAGCTGACATTACAAAACCTGAAGAATTAAGAAAGGTCTTTGAAAAATATAATCCTGACGCTGTTATTCATTTGGCAGCAGAAAGCCACGTTGACAGAAGCATTACAGATCCAATGGCTTTTATCAATACGAATGTAAATGGAACAGCCAACCTTCTTAATCTATGTAAGGAATTTTGGACATTAAATCCTGACCATACCCACGGAAGATTCCCGGATGAGAAAAGAACAAACCTATTCTATCATGTTTCTACAGATGAAGTATATGGAAGTCTAGGGGAAACCGGTTTTTTCCTTGAAACAACTTCTTATGATCCACAATCTCCATATTCCGCATCTAAAGCAGCATCTGACCACTTGGTAAGAGCATACGGGAATACATACGGGATGCCATTCATTGTTTCAAACTGTTCAAACAATTATGGCCCCAATCACTTTCCGGAAAAACTAATTCCACTTTGCATCTCCAATATTATCAATGAAAGACCTTTGCCAATCTACGGTGATGGAAAATATACCAGAGACTGGTTATTTGTAATTGATCACGCCAGAGCGATTCATCAGATCTTCAATGAAGCAAAAACCGGTGAAACATATAATATCGGAGGGTTCAATGAGTGGCAGAATATTGATTTGGTAAAAGAACTTATCAAACAAATGGATGCTAAGCTTGGTAAACCTGAAGGACATTCTGAAAAGCTAATCACTTTTGTAAAGGACAGACCGGGCCATGACAAACGTTATGCTATTGACGCTACTAAACTTAATAAAGATTTAGGATGGAAGCCATCAGTAACTTTCGAAGAAGGATTAGGAAAAACCATTGATTGGTATCTTGAAAACAAAGAATGGTTAGAGAATGTGACCAGTGGAGATTATCAGAAGTATTACGAAAACCAATACAACTAAAATAACATAATGAAGTATATTGTTTCATTGTTTTTTGTAGTATTCTCTTCTTTTGCCGCGGCTCAGGAGTTTCCCCCTCCGCCTCCTGCAATGTCAAATTTGTCTCAACAAAAGTTGATTGATGAATTTATAGAAGCTTCTCAGTACAAGGAAGCATTGATCAATTATGCTAAAGAGTATCTCGAACTCAAAATGTTTGATTATAATGTAGATCCGCCAAAGGAACTGCTTACAAAGAAACAGGCCAATTCAATCATCAATAACTTTAATTTTGATGATTTTAAAATTTCATTATATAGTTCATTCTCTTTTATATCAGAAAAAAATCTAAAAGAGTTGATTAAGTTCCATAAGAGTATAGGAGGCAAATTATCAAGGGGCAACTCTGCACTTTTAATGACACCTACCATTGATTTGAATATTAAAAATCAGATGGACTATGCAATAGAGAATATAAAATAATAAAAAGATGAAAGGAATAATATTAGCCGGAGGATCCGGAACAAGACTTTACCCTCTAACAATTGCTGTAAGCAAGCAGCTAATGCCTGTTTATGACAAACCTATGATTTACTATCCACTCTCCACATTGCTTTTGGCAGGAATTAAGGATATTTTGATCATTACCACTCCACATGACCAGGAGGGATTCATCAAACTTTTAGGTGATGGTTCTCAAATCGGTTGTAATATAGAATATGTTGTACAACCTAGCCCGGATGGTTTAGCTCAAGCTTTCATTCTTGGAGACCAGTTTATTGGTAATGATCCTGCAGCACTTGTTTTAGGTGACAATATCTTCTATGGTTCTGAAATGGGTACCTTACTAAAAAACAAAACTAACCCAAGCGGAGGTGTCGTTTTCGCTTACCACGTAGCAGATCCAGAAAGATATGGTGTAGTAGAGTTTGATGAGAATTTCAAAGCTGTTTCTATTGAAGAAAAACCTTTGAAACCTAAGTCGAACTACGCTGTTCCGGGATTATATTTTTATGACAATGATGTCGTAGAAATTGCCAAAAACATACAGCCATCTGCAAGAGGAGAGCTTGAAATTACTGACATCAACAACGTTTATCTAAAAAACGGAAAACTTGAAGTAGGTGTCTTGGACAGAGGAACAGCATGGCTGGATACCGGAACTTTTGATTCTCTTCATGACGCTTCCGAATTTGTGAGCGTGATTGAAAAAAGACAAGGTTTCAAAATTGGATGTATTGAAGAAATTGCTTTCAGAAATAAATTTATCAACGAGGAGAAATTATTGGAAACTGCAGCAAAGTATGGGAAAAGTGGCTATGGAGAATACCTGAAGCAACTCGTAGGTAAATAACCACATAATTTATAAATCTTACAAACTATTGGCTTTATGGCCAATAGTTTTTGTTCATAAAAACAAATATCAATATATTAGTTGTTATTTTTTAGTTTTATATGAATGATTATTTACAAACTAAAAAATCCGGTAAGAATTAATTATTATAAATTTGCAAAAAACTTACACAAATGAATGAACCACAACAAAAGTGGACAGAAACGATTGAAGCAGATCATTCTTTATTTGACTTAAAACTCAGAGAGGTCTGGAGATATAAGGATCTTATTTACATGTTTGTAAAGAGAGATTTTATATCTAGTTTCAAGCAAACCATTTTAGGGCCGATTTGGTTTTTTATTAATCCTATCTTTACAACTATTACCTATCTGATTATTTTTGGGAAGTTTGCCAAACTATCTACGGATGGGGCTCCTGGTATAGTATTTTATCTTTCAGGTGTAACTTTGTGGAATTATTTCTCTGGCGCCCTACTGGGTACAACAGCTACATTTACGGGAAATGCTAATATCTTTGGTAAAGTATATTTCCCAAGATTAGTTACCCCACTTTCAATTGTGATCTCAAATCTGATGCGTTTAAGTGTTCAGTTCATCTTATTTTTTATTGTCTGGGCATATTATTTCTTTAATAACGAAATTTCTCCAAACTGGTGGATTTTAGCTACTCCCCTTCTGCTAATCCTTATGGCCTTATTTGCATTAGGAGTTGGAATGATATTTTCAGCTCTTACTACAAAATATAAGGATCTAAGTATGTTATTAGCATTCGGGATAACCTTATATATGTATGCTACTCCTGTTATCTATCCCGTATCTATGCTTCCGGGATATTTCAAAAAACTGGCAAAATTTAATCCATTAACAGGTATTTTTGAATGCTTCAAGTACGGTTGGTTAGGAGTAGGAGATTTTTCTCCTGTAATGCTGGTTGTAAGTACCATTATTATTCTGATCCTGCTTGTTATTGGAGTCGTTACCTTTAACAAGGTGGAGAAAACATTTATGGACACTGTATAGTTTGACATAAAACACTTGAATAAAAAATTTAAAACAGTAAAAACATGCTAGCTTTAAAAGCAGAAAACATATCAAAACAGTATCGTTTGGGTGAGGTTGGAACAGGAACCCTGTCTCATGATCTCAACAGGCTTTGGTATAAAGTAAGAGGCAAAGAAGATCCCTATTTAAAAATTGGTGAAACCAATGACAGGGCTTCTAAGGGAAATTCCGATTATGTGTGGTCACTTCGGGATATTAATTTTGAAATAGAACAAGGTGACGCAGTAGGAATTATAGGTAGAAATGGAGCTGGAAAATCAACCTTACTAAAGCTTTTAAGTAAAGTAACTAAGCCTACAACGGGAAAAATATATACCAACGGAAGAATTGCCTCTCTTTTAGAGGTGGGAACAGGCTTTCATCCTGAAATGACAGGACGCGAAAATGTATTTCTAAATGGAGCCATTCTTGGAATGACCAGAAAGGAGATCAAGCGTAAATTTGATGAAATTGTAGATTTTTCAGGTGTTGAAAGATATATTGACACCCCTGTAAAAAGATACTCATCAGGAATGTATGTACGTCTTGCTTTTGCCGTTGCTGCCCACCTGGAATCTGAAATTCTTATTGTAGATGAAGTTCTTGCAGTAGGAGATGCTGATTTTCAGAAAAAATGCCTTGGTAAAATGGACGATGTTACCAAAGGACAAGGAAGAACTATTCTTTTCGTAAGTCATAATATGACCGCAATAAAAGAACTTTGTCAAAAAGGCATTCTTCTTAACCAGGGGGAACTTATTTACAACGGCGATATTCAAAACACAATCATTGAATATCAGAAAAATTCTGAAAGACAAAGTAGCTACATTCATAATGGCTCTCTAGAAACAGCGATAGGAAATGAAAACATCCGAATTTTAGAGTTCTCTGCAACTCCGGCTCAAGGCGACTTCCTAGATATTGAATCCGGAGTAAAAATCCGCTTAAGATTTTATAACTATAAAGAAAATATTAATCTGGATACTACTTTTGAACTAAGAACCTATGAAGAGGCTGTTGTCTTTCATACAGGGGCCTTTATTGCAAAAAACAATAGTTCTCAAAGAAAAGAATATGAAGTAGAATTTGAAATACCAGCTCATTTACTCAATACAGGTAATTATTATTTCAAGCTCATGTTCGGGCAGGATCAGAAAATCCCTCTTTTTATTGCCAATGAAATTGTTGGTTTTGAGGTTGAGAACGTTAAATTAGGCGATAATATTAGTGTCCTTCCTGGTATTATTAGACCTGAATTTGATTATAAAATAAGATAATTCTATAATTTTATTATCTTCATAATCGTTTAACAATATATAACTCCCGAATATTAAAGTAATATTTTTAACCCCAAAACATTACTTTAATGGGTTTACTCTTTAGAAAAGCCCTAAATTCGACTGTTTTTGTAGCATAAAGTATTGTTGAACACTTTTTAAAATATGTTAATGGAAAAAAGCAAACCAAATATTATTATTTTTGATAAAATAGGTTCTTCAGAATTAGGCTATATCACAATAGCCGAGGTACAAAAGAACATCCCTTTTGATATACAACGTGTTTACTGGACTTATTATACGCCACAAGACGTGACCCGTGGAGGGCACGCTCATAAAAAACTTCAACAGGTCATCTTTGCGGTATCAGGAATAATAACCTTTAACACTGAAGATGAAGATGGAAATAAGGAAGCCTTTGTTTTAGATCATCCTACCAAAGGATTATATATCCCTGAATTAATTTGGAGAGATATAAAATTTTCACACAATGCTGTACTTTTATGTTTAGCGTCTTTGCCATATAGTGAAGACGATTATATAAGGGATTATCATGAATTTCAAAAACTCATAGAATGACTAAAATATTAATTGCAGGTGCAGGAGGTGCACCATCTGAAGGTGTAATAAACTCACTTCTTAAAAGCTCAAAAAAAGAAAGAATAATCGGCATGGGCAGTGAACCTACAGACCTTATACTATCCAATGCTCATGAAGTCTCTTATATACCTTATGCCAATCAACCTGATTATAAAGCATCATTATTACAAATATTGAATCAGGAAAAACCTGATTTAATACATTTTCAAAATGATTTAGAGATTTATCATGCCTCTATGATCAGAGAACATATTCATTCTACTGGTACCAAGACGTTTATGCCATCTCATGATGTTATAGATACTTGTGTACATAAATATAAAACCTATTTAAAATGTAGGGAAGCTGGTGTAACAGTTCCAGAAAATATCCTGATTAATAATGAAGAAGATCTAAAAAAAGCTTTTTCAGATTTGGGTGACAAAAATGGTAACATATGGCTAAGAGCTTCATCTATTGGAGGAGGAGGCAAAGGAGCGCTGCCCACAAATGACTTTTCTTTTGCAAAAGGATGGATCGAAAGATATAATGGCTGGGGAGACTTTGTTGCTGCTGAAATGCTAACACCAGATACGGTAACATGGCTCTCTATTTGGCATGAAGGTGAATTAGTAGTAGCTCAAACAAGATTAAGAAAAGGATGGACTCATGGGAATAGAACTGTTTCTGGTGTTACAGGTGTCACAAAAGTAGGTCAGACATATTCAGATCCTGAAGTAGACAGAATATCAATAGCTACTATAAAGGCTGTTTCGGATAAACCTCATGGAATTTTTGGGGTAGATATGGCCTATGACAAAAATGGCATTCCTAATCCTACAGAAATAAATATTTCAAGATTCTTTACAACAGTATTATTTTTTACAGAAGCGGGATTAAACATGCCTGAAATATTTAAAGATATTGCTTTATATAATGAATTTCCCCAATTGAATAAAAAAATAAATCCATTGCAAGATGGGTTATTGTGGTTAAGAGGTATGGATACTCAACCCAAATTAATAAAAAACATTCAGATACAACAACTAATAAAAAATTTGTAAATGTTACTTTTAACTGGAGCTTCGGGATTTATAGGAAAGCATTTACTTTCACTGCTGATTGAAAAATATGGTAGAGATAATATAGTATGCTTAACCTCTCAACCTATAACAGAATGTAGATATTTGTTACACAACAACTATCAGTTTGAAAGCGATTTTTTCTTAAAAAACGGATTTCAAAATATTGAAACAATAATTCATGCGGGAGCTTTCACACCCAAAAAAGGGAGTGAAGCAAATAACATTCAATCATCTAATTCAAATATATTCAATACAGATAAATTATTAAATGCCTCCTTGCCTTATCTAAAAAAATTCATTTACCTTAGTACACTTGACGTCTATGATAATGAGGAAATTATTTCTGAGTGTACTTTAGAAAAACCGACTTCACTATATGGCCATTCTAAGCTATATTCAGAAAAGATGGTAGAAAGTTGGGGGAAAGAAAATAATAAATCTGTTCAGATTTTAAGAATAGGTCATGTCTATGGTCCGGGAGAAGAGGCTTATCAGAAAATAATTCCAATAACAATTCATAATATTTTAGCAGAAAAGCCTGTTCAGATTTGGGGTACAGGAGAAGAATTACGCTCTTTTATTTATATTAAAGATATTGTTAAAGCTATTGCAGAGTCTATTTACCTGAAAGATGTAGGAGTCATAAACTTAGTCGGAAGCCGTGCTATTTCTATCAATGATTTGGTGAATACAATAAAACTAATTTCCAACAAGGATATAACGATAGAAAAAATAGCTGTTGAAAAAAAAGGAAAAGACTTTGTATTTGATAGTTCAAAAATGAATACTTTCTTGTTACAAAAAGAAACTTCTTTAGAAAAGGGGCTAAAAGAAGAGTTTGAGTACATGAAAAAAAATAAAAAATAATATGAATATTTTTTTTGACCTTGATGGTACTTTAATAGATTCTCGACCAAGGCTATATCAACTATTCCAGTCATTAGTTCTCAATTCTGAATTGTCATTTCATCAATATTGGGACTTAAAGCGTGATAAAATAAGTCATAAAGAAATTCTACTTTCAAAATTTAACTATTCTAACGAGCAGTACAATAATTTTGAAAAAAAATGGATGTCGGAAATTGAACTAGAAAAATGGTTACAATTAGATACTCCTTTTGAAGGTATAGTAGACTTACTCATGCGCTTATCTAAAAATCATTCTCTATTTGTTGTAACTGCTCGCCAATCGGAAAGCACCGCTCTCTCACAAATAAAATCATTCGGCTGGGAAAATATTTTTACGAAAGTTTTAGTAACTCAACAGCAACAGGAAAAACATAGTTTAATTAAAGATACAGTAGAGATAACTCCTGAAGACTGGTTTATTGGAGATACAGGAAAAGATATTCAAACAGGCAAATTATTAGGAATCAGAACAGCTGCTGTTCTTTCTGGTTTTCTAAGTAAAAAAAGTTTACTCCCCTATCAACCAGATATTATCATAAATACTGTTCTGGATTTAAACATAGACAAAATTACAAATAGAAAGTTATAAAAATAAAGTCCAAGATTCGGCACAATTCTATAACAGACCTTTTCTTAACTTTGATTTTAAGTTAATTGAATTATTTAAGTTTAAAACTTTATTTCAAAGGAGAGTCAGTTCTAGAATTAGGACTTTCACTTGGATATTTAACCAAATATTTAGTAAATGACTTTTCGACTCTGGATTTGGTTGAAAGCTCTAAAGGTTTGTTAAATCAGCTTCTGATTATCCAAAAAACTACAAAACATAACTTATATTTTAAAGAGTTTAAAACATATAAAAAGTTTGATACTATCCGGAGCATATTGAAAATCTTATTGAAGTTTTAATGCTTTTTTATTCGTGGTTATCCGATAATGGAATATTTTAAAATTTCTTTCCCAATGCTAAGCTATCAATAGACAAATGGGATTATTAAAAAACAAATATGAATTGAATTTGAACACTACCAAGATATACAATTTGAATACTTTAAAAGATGACATTCCAAAAGCGGATTATGAAATAATGGATGAAAGCGATATTTTCTTTAAACCTATTTCAAATGGGCAAATTGAAAATAATTGAAGTGAAACTATGATGGAAAGATTTTATAAATTAGGAGGAAAAGTATCCTCACCATTGTACTGAAATATACGTAACATGTTTAAAATAAAAAGAAATGATTAAATTTTTAGATCTTCAAAAAATAAACTTACAATACCAACAAGAAACAGAAGAAGCCTTATTACAGACATTCCGTTCCGGATGGTATCTTCAAGGAGAAAGAAATAAAAGTTTTGAAACCAATTTAGCCCAATATATAGGAACAAAACATGCTATTGGTGTAGCTAACGGACTAGATGCGTTGCGTCTTATTCTTCGTGCCTACATAGAACTAGGGATAATGAAAGCAGGAGACGAAATCATTGTTCCCTCCAATACGTATATCGCATCTATATTAGCAGTTTCAGACAACGGTTTAGTACCGGTATTGGTAGAACCCGAACTTAACACCTACAATATTGATATTTCTAAAATTGAAGAAAAAATTACTTCAAAAACAAAAGGTATTCTTATTGTTCATCTTCAGGGAAGAGTTGTTTTTTCCGATCAGCTTAAAGAAATTGCAGAAAAACATAGTTTAAAAATCATTGAAGATAATGCTCAGGCTATCGGAGCAGAATGGAATGATATAAAATCAGGAAATCTGGGAGATGCTGCAGGATTCAGCTTTTATCCCGGAAAAAACTTGGGAGCACTAGGTGATGGTGGCGCCGTAACGACCAACGATGATGATTTGGGAAAAACCATCAGAGCTTTGGCAAACTATGGATCTAACCAAAAATATGTAAACATTTATAAAGGCTTAAACTCCAGATTAGATGAGCTACAGGCAGCTGTTTTAGATGTTAAGCTTAAGCATATTGACGAGGAGAACAATACAAGAAGAATTATAGCTAAAAGGTTTATTGAAGAAATCAAAAACCCCAATATCATTCTTCCTGAAAATCCTGAAAATGAGAATGAACATGTATGGCATGTCTTCGTTATCAGAACAGCAAAAAGAGATGAGCTTCAGGCTTACCTTACAGAACAAGGGATACAAACCATTATCCACTATCCTATTCCTCCTCACCAGCAAGAGGCATATAAGGAGTGGAAAGAACTTTCTTTCCCTATAAGTGAAAAAATTCATGCAGAAGTTTTAAGTCTTCCTATTTCCTCTGTTTTAGAAGAAGAAGAAATACAAATGATCATTAAAACGGTAAACAGCTTTTAAATGGAACAACCATTAGTAACTATTGTTGTAGTTTCCTATAATCACTCCAGGTTTATAAAAGAAAATCTGGACAGTATAAAAAATCAAACCTACAAAAACATCCAATTAATTGTGGGTGATGATGCTTCTCCTGATCATTCGGTAGAAGTTTTTGAAGAGTGGTTAAAAGAAAACAATTACCCTGCAGAAAAAAACTTTCACACTCAAAATACGGGATTGCCCACAATGCTTAACGAGTGTGTTGAACTTACCAAGGGAAAATATATAAAGATTATTGCTGCTGATGATTTTCTACATCCGGAATCCATTGAAAAATCAGTCTCCGCCCTTGAGGGTCTGGGAAATGAATATGGGATGTCTTTTTCAGACACTTATGCGATAAATAATGACAGCCAGATCATTGAGGATATTGCAGATTATGACGCCATGGGAAAAAAAGATCCAAGGATTTTTAAGGATGAGCTATTAAAAGGGAATAGAATTGCTGCTTTAACTGTATTGGCAAAGACAGAGGTAATCAGAGAAACCGGTAAATATGACACTCAATTTATCGTAGAAGATTATTACCGTTGGCTAAAGATCAGTGAAAGGTATTTAATTACCTATATTCCTGAAAAACTGGCGTATTATCGACTGCATGACGAAAACATTTCCAAATTAAAAGCAGAAAGAATTGAAAGAGAGGCCGCTTTCCTTCAGATGATGTTTGATAAAAAAGGAATTTCAAAAGGGAGCGTAAATAGCATAGCCCAAAAGTATTATCTGGAAAGAAAAAAACTTCCGGAAGAATTCTTCAGTGCATACCAGGCTTATCCATTTCACTTAAAAAGACTTATTTTTAGTATTCAAAATAACGTCCCTCCTTTCCTCTACAAAATAGCAAATAAACTGTTCTAACATTATCCACCAAGGAACAGAACAAAAAACGAGAATATGATGAAAAAAAAATTAAAAATAGGAATCCTTGCCTCCCCCTCCCTTTCAGGAGGTAATAATGTTATTTTTGAACATCTTTCTCATATCTATAAAAGAGGAACTTTTGAACTGGTACTTATTTTTGACACCGTTGTTAAGGATGAGGAACTCTTCTGGTTTGATGGAATCCAAAAATTACCCAGACTTGCTTTAAAAGAAGCTGAAAAGACTCATTTTGATGTACTCATTGCAACATTCTGGCGTACCTGCTACGGACTTCTACATCTCAATGCAGATCATTATCTTTATTTTAATCAGTCTGTAGAATCTAAATTCTATCCCGATAGTGATTTTAATAATCAAAATGCTGCAGAATCCACTTATCTTTTAGGACTCAATGTAATTACAGAGGCCAGCTGGATTCAAAAGTACATTAAAAACAACTACGATATAGATTCAGAGCTTGTCCTCAACGGAATTCGCAAAGAAAACTATTCTGCAGTTGGAGAATCTCATGCTCCTAAAGAAAGTGGAAAACTGAGAGTCTTAATTGAAGGAAATATTCAGAGTAGTTTTAAGAATGTTCCAAAAACTATTGAGATTTGTAAAAAGTCCAAAGCAGATGAAATTTGGCTTTTGACTAATTCACCTATTCAGAATTACGAAGGGGTAGATAGAGTATTCTCTAACATCCCAACGCATGAAACACAGAAAATTTACCGCTCTTGTGATGTATTAGTAAAACTCAGTACTGTGGAAGGCATGTTTGGCCCCCCTTTGGAAATGTTCCATTGTGGAGGTACAGCTATCACATATAATGTAACAGGACACGAGGAATATATGAAGCATGAATTTAATTCGCTTATTGCTGAAATGAATGATGATGCAAGAATTCTTAAATACATTAATAGTTTAAAAGACAATCCACAGAAACTGGAAACGCTAAAGAAAAATGCCTTACAAACTGCTAAAGAATGGTACAATTGGGAAGAAGCTTCTCTGGCATTTGAAATAGCAATTCTGAATTGTATTGAGAAAAAGCAATCATCAAAAAAGATTATCCATAATAAAATTCAGCTGTTTGAGCACTGGTTTACAGAAACCAATAAAGTTAGTGAAGAACTTAAGCAGACCAACAGACAGCTAGGATTAAAGATTCATAAAAAACTAGCTTCAATCTGGAAAAAGTATAAAAGGTAATACTAAGAAAGAAATTGTTCCCAACCCAACTTCTTATTCTTACCATTTATAATAAATTTATAGCAAAATAAAAAAACACTTAAAAACATTATGATTATAGGCACAGGACTTGTCGCTAACTCATTAAAAACTGCAGATTCAAGAGAGATCCTCTTCTTCGCTTCCGGAGTTTCAAATTCGTTAGAGACACGAGCTTCAGAATTTGAAAGAGAGTTTTCACTTTTAAAGAATACGTGTGCAGAAAATAAAGAAAAGAAATTAGTCTATTTTTCAACCCTCAGTATTCTCGATCAATCCAAACAAAACAGCCCCTATGTAGTTCATAAAAAAGAAATTGAACAGTATATAGAAAACAATGTTGATCATTATCTAATCCTTAGGATCGGAAACATTGTTGGGCAAGGAGGAAATCCGAATACACTTTTTAATTTTCTCAAAACACAGATTGCCAACCATAATCAATTTACTCTGCATCTTAAAGCTAGAAGACTACTTCTGGATATTGAAGATATTTCAAAGTTCATAAATTCGTATGGCTTGGAAGCAGGCAATAAAGTGATCAATATCTCTTATCCTTATTATTATGATTTAAAGGAAATAATTAGTTCCATTGAAAAAAAGGCCAACAAGAAAGGGCTTTATTCAGAAGCGGATGAAGGGGATTTCTATAAAGTAGATTTTGATGAAGATATCATTACATTTTTCTCCAAAATAAGTCCTGAGGATTATTTGGAAAATCTAACCCAAAAGTATATCTAAAATGGCTACTATCTACGTTATTATTGTGACTTACAATGCCATGAAATGGGCAGAGAAATGCTTTACCAGTTTAAGAAGTCCTTCTCTTCCTGTTAAATGTATTACCATAGACAACGGCTCTACAGATGGCACACAGGAATATATAAAAACCCATTTCCCAGAAGTAGACTTCATTCAGGCATCGGAAAATCTAGGTTTTGGAAAAGCCAATAATCTTGGAATTGAAAAAGCCTACAAAGCAGGAGCAGATTTCTTCTATCTGATGAATCAGGATGCATGGATTTACTCTGACAGTTTTCAAAAAATATTGGAGGTATACAGCAATCATCCGGACAACAGTAAAATTGGGATTCTAAGCCCCATGCACCTTGACGGAAGTGAAAGAAAACTGGATCTTCACTTTGAAAATTATTTGGCCAAGGACCTGAGAAATAACAGAATGCTTTCTGATATTTATTTTGGAGAAGCAAAAGAATACTACGAAATAAGCTTTGTGAATGCTGCACACTGGTGTATCCCAAGGAATATTATTGAAAAAATAGGAGGCTTCAATCCTTATTTCTTTCATGGTGCCGAAGATTACGAATATGTAAACCGAATCATTTATTTCGGGCTGAAAACAGTGGTATGCACCCAAAGTAAGGTCGTACATGATACTGTACAATCGTTTTACAAAAAAGAGCCTAATGATAAGGCCGAACTATTAAAGAATAAAAGGCTGTCCATGATCATGCAAAGGGAAACAAAATACCTTGACCTCAACTATGGTTATGATACCAAAAGGGAAAAGACCGCCCTCCTATCTTTTGCACTTAAAATGGGAGCTAAAGGAAATATAAGTGAGTATAAGTTTTATATGGAACAGTATCAGTATTTTTCTAAAAAATTTAAAGAAATAGAGGCTGCCAGAAAAACATCTAAGACGGCACAGCATCCGTTCCTTAATCTTTAGACCTCAATAAATATGGAAAAATTACCCATAAGTATCTGCATTCTTTCCTGGAAAACGGGAAAAACACTGAAAAACACGCTTAAATCCTACAGTAAATTCGGTCTTCTGAACATGACCGAGGATATTGTCATTCTTTTTCAGGAAGTAAATGAAGAGGATAAAAAGCTGGCAGATCAGTATAAGATCAAATATATTGGGCTACAAGATAATATTGGAATCGGGAAAGGAATGAAAATGCTTGCAGAAAATGCAGTTTGTGACAACATTCTCTTTCTGGAACATGACTGGGAGCTTATTGAAAACCAAAAGACCATATTTACACAACTTAAAAGCGGACTGGAAATGCTTGACAACGGATTTGATGTAATCCGTTACCGAAGCAGAGAAAATCCGGGATATCCCCTGATATCAATAAGGCACAAGGGAAATGAACTGAACTATTATGACGACTGGCATGAATGTACCTCACCTCATCTTTTAGAATCCTTACATTGGCTGGATCCTGCGACAGAATTTCCCGATAAGATACAAAAGCAGGGAACATTTTTTATCACAACCTCACGTTGGGCCAACTGGACCAATAATCCTTATCTTGTCAGAAAGAAATTCCTGCTGGAAACCATTATTCCTTTTTCAGGGGAAACAGCTTCTCTTGAAAGAAATATTGCAGCGTGGTGGGTAAAACAGAATTTCAAAATTGCGCAGGGAGAAGGACTTTTTATGCACAATGATCTTACCAAATATCCGAAGAAAACCATCTTTCAGAAAATATTAGGTAGACTGAAAAATAAATTTAAATAACACAACTAAGATGAAAATTCTTTTCCATGAGGATGAACTCAACTACAGAGGGACTTCCATCGCAGTATATGATTATGCAGATTTCAATGAAAGATATCTGGGAAATGAATCTATAATTGTTTACAATAAAAATTCAAAGACCAATCATCCATTGGGAATTGAAAAGTTTGAAAAACGTTTTCGTGTGCATGGCTACTCTGACTTCAAGGAAGTAGATCAGCTGATTCGTGAAAATAATGTAGATCTTTTTTATGCCATTAAAAACGGATATGTGGACGGTATAGATTCCAAGGAATGTAAAACTGCAATACACAGTGTTTTTACCCATTTTGAACCTCATGGTGATGTTTATGCTTATGTTTCTGAGTGGCTAAGTGAAGCAATGACCGGTTCAAAATATCCCTACGTACCCCACATGGTTAATTTTGAATCTCAAACCAATCAGGATCTGAGAGCAGAACTAAATATTCCCCCAAAAGCAAAAGTATTTGGATATTATGGCGGACACATTAGCTTTAATATTCTTTTTGCCCAAAAGACGATTGAAAAAATAGCTTCTAAGTATAAAGATATCTATTTTATCTTCATGGGGGTGGATCCTTTTATCAAAAAGAAATGGTGGAAATCTGCTCCATCCAATATTATATTTTTACCTCCAAGCTCGGATATTATCATGAAACAGAAGTTTATCAATACTTGTGATGCTTTACTTCATGCCCGCGAAAGAGGAGAAACATTCGGAATTACTGTTGCAGAATTTGCCATTATGGGAAAGCCTGTAATTGCTTTTGCCAACCCTCCTGAGAAAGCCCATATCAGCCATATGAAAGATCAGGCTTACTACTACCAGGACGGTAAAGAACTTCAGGATATTATTCTGGATTCAGATCTCACTTTGTCTGCAAAGGAATTATATGAAAAGTTTCTACCTCATCCCGTAATGGATACTTTTAAAAAGGTATTTATTGATTAAAGTAAATATTAAAAAATCCAACTTAATAACCAATCAAGAGGTATATGAAAACAAAAATAATCAATTACATAATTGGTTCAATATTTATCATTTACTATTGGATCTGTATTCAAAGCAGCTATCTTCAGATTGTCTTCTACAAAAATGGCTGGTACCTTGGTGAGTGGCTGATTAATTATCAGGATGGAGGATTCAAGCGCAGGGGGCTTTTCGGCACGCTGTTCATCTTTATCAATGAACTTACCAAAATCCCGCTTCAGTTTATTGTATTTGCATTTGTATCTATCCTGTATGCCTTGTTTTTTTCTCTTCTGATACAGCTTTTTGTTCAGAAAAAAAATACACTGCTTACCATAAGTATTCTTTTGCTTCCGGCAGGATTGGGGATGATTTTAAAAGATCCTACGATCATTGCAAAAAAGGAAATCTTCATTTTTGTTTTGTATCTGATTTATTTTTTATGCCTTGAATCAAAAAAGGTGGTAAAAGATCTGATTGTCACATTTTTTATTATTGCTGCGATTCTTAATCATGAAGCGGCATTTTTCTATATCCCTTTTGTAAGTTTCACCTACTTTGTAAAAGATGGTTCAGCAACTTCTATCAAATTAAAGAAAATATTGCTTTACCATCTTGCTCCTGCAGTGGTTGTCATGTTACTGCTTTATAAATTTGGCTATAGCATAAGTACAGAAAACTCTTTGTTGTTTCTGAAAAATCACGGACTGGATCTAGTTCTTAAAGGAATTTACGGCTACGATCCTCAATATAATGTCCTGAATTTTTACAAGTCCCATTTATACGGCTATCAAACCTACCTCATAAGTTTGTTTTTTGCCTCCCTTACCTTTTTTATATATTGTAAATTTAACAAGATAAGTATCAGTAAAAGGTTTCTGATGATTCAGTTCATTTTCCTGATTCCCTTATTTTACATTGCCTATGACTGGGGAAGATGGATTAATATTTTCTTTACTTTATTAACCATCTTCATAGCAGGTGAAAGACAATTGATCAGTACGGCAAAAGAAAATATGATTGCCATTGCTTTAATCCTATTCAATTCATTATGGACGATGCTGCTCTTTACGGCTGGCTTTATAACTTTTCCGGCACTTGACGCTTTCATTAAAAAACTTTACTATTTTTTCTATTTCAAAATTTTTTAAAGGATATATAAATACTCAACTCAGGCTTGGATAATAAGTATGAAAACAAAAATAATCAACTACATAATCAGCTTAATATTAATCATTTATTATTGTATAAGTATCAAAACTTCATACTTTTTGATTGTAACGCAAAAGGGAGGATGGTGTTTTGGAGAATGGATTATCAATTATCAGGATGGAGGTTTTAAGCGTAGAGGACTTTTCGGAACTCTATTCATATGGATCAATGAACTTACCAATATTCAGCTTGAATACATTGTATTTGCATTTGTATCTATCCTGTATGCCTTGTTTTTTTCTCTTCTGATACAGCTTTTTGTTCAGAAAAAAAATACACTGCTTACCATAAGTATTCTTTTGCTTCCGGCAGGATTGGGGATGATTTTAAAAGATCCTACGATCATTGCAAAAAAGGAAATCTTCATTTTTGTTTTGTATCTGATTTATTTTTTATGCCTTGAATCAAAAAAGGTGGTAAAAGATCTGATTGTCACATTTTTTATTATTGCTGCGATTCTTAATCATGAAGCGGCATTTTTCTATATCCCTTTTGTAAGTTTCACCTACTTTGTAAAAGATGGTTCAGCAACTTCTATCAAATTAAAGAAAATATTGCTTTACCATCTTGCTCCTGCAGTGGTTGTCATGTTACTGCTTTATAAATTTGGCTATAGCATAAGTACAGAAAACTCTTTGTTGTTTCTGAAAAATCACGGACTGGATCTAGTTCTTAAAGGAATTTACGGCTACGATCCTCAATATAATGTCCTGAATTTTTACAAGTCCCATTTATACGGCTATCAAACCTACCTCATAAGTTTGTTTTTTGCCTCCCTTACCTTTTTTATATATTGTAAATTTAACAAGATAAGTATCAGTAAAAGGTTTCTGATGATTCAGTTCATTTTCCTGATTCCCTTATTTTACATTGCCTATGACTGGGGAAGATGGATTAATATTTTCTTTACTTTATTAACCATCTTCATAGCAGGTGAAAGACAATTGATCAGTACGGCAAAAGAAAATATGATTGCCATTGCTTTAATCCTATTCAATTCATTATGGACGATGCTGCTCTTTACGGCTGGCTTTATAACTTTTCCGGCACTTGACGCTTTCATTAAAAAACTTTACTATTTTTTCTATTTCAAAATTTTTTAAAGGATATATAAATACTCAACTCAGGCTTGGATAATAAGTATGAAAACAAAAATAATCAACTACATAATCAGCTTAATATTAATCATTTATTATTGTATAAGTATCAAAACTTCATACTTTTTGATTGTAACGCAAAAGGGAGGATGGTGTTTTGGAGAATGGATTATCAATTATCAGGATGGAGGTTTTAAGCGTAGAGGACTTTTCGGAACTCTATTCATATGGATCAATGAACTTACCAATATTCAGCTTGAATACATTGTATTTGCATTTGTATTTCTCTTATACACGGTTCTTTTCTTCCTGTTGATACAACTCTTCCGAAAAGAAAAAAACAACCTGCTTACTATTGTTCTTATATTACTTCCGGTGGGCTTTGGAATGATGTTTAAAGATCCTAACATTGCTACAAGAAAAGAGATATTATTCTTTCTACTTTACCTGATATATATCCTACGTCTTCGTTCTAAAGTTATTATTAAGGACCTTAGCATTACCTTTTTTATCATCATTGCCCTTCTCACCCATGAAGCCGCATTTTTTTATTTACCTTTTGTAGGTATGGCTTACTTTATGAAAAATAATGGTTCGCCACTTGATAAAATAAAGAGAATACTACTCTACCAGTTTCTCCCATCGGTTATTATCATGTTCATTCTTTATAAGTTTGGAATTAACTTAAGGACAGAAAATACTATATCATTCTTTAAAGCTCATGGATTAGTCCTTAATGAGATGGGAATTTTTGATTATGATCCCAATTATAATGTCCTAAACCATTACAAATCTCACTTATATGATTATCAAACCTATGGTATAAGCATCTTGCTTGGGGCATTAACATTTTACATTTACAGTAGGTTCAATAAGGTTAAAATCAATACAATATTTCTTGTAATACAAATTCTTTTTCTTGTTCCATTATTTTATATGGCCTTAGATTGGGGAAGATGGACTAATATCTTTTTCTCTCTGCTCACCATATTTATAGCCATAGAGCAAAAATTAGTGCTTACCAAGAAGCAGGAAATGATAGCAGGGCTGGTAATACTATTTAACCTTTCCTGGAAAATGATGCTTATGACCCAGGGATTTTTAGTCTTTCCGGAATTTGATGGCCTTCTTAAGCGCGTATACTATTTTTTCTATTTTAGAATCACTAATTTGCTTTAAAATTATGGCCAACTTTATTTCCCAATGAAAATATTAAGATAAAAAATGTCGAAGATTCATATTATTATTATTACCTACAATGCCATGAAATGGGCAGAAAGATGCTTTAGCAGCCTAAGGAAATCTTCTGTTCCTGTAAAGTGCTTCGTTATAGATAACGGATCTACAGACGGTACTCAGGAGTATATTCAACACCATTTTCCTGAAGTAGACTTTACCCAATCCGAATCCAACCTTGGTTTTGGAAAGGCCAATAATATTGGAATTGAAAAAGCATATAAAGACGGCGCCGATTTTTTTTATCTGATGAATCAGGACGCATGGCTATACGAAAACAGCATGGAAAAAATGCTGGAAGTTTATAACAATCACCCCAACAAGGATGAAATTGGAATTATAAGCCCCATTCATGTGGATGGTACAGAAAAATACCTCGACATTTTCCTGGATCAATATATCGCAAAGAATTACGAAAAAACAAGGATGATCTCAGATCTGTACTTTCAGACCCTGAAACCTTATTACGAAATTCATTTTGTAAATGCTGCTCATTGGCTTTTACCCAAGAAAACAATAGAAACAATTGGAGGCTTCAATCCTTACTTTTTCCATTATGGTGAAGATGACGAATATGTAAACAGGGTTCATTTCCAACAAAAAAAAGTACTTCTTGTTCCAGGCAGTAAAGTTGTACATGACGGAGTGCAGCTTCTTCATAAAATAGACTTCAATAAATACGAAGATGTTCGTATTGAAATCAACACTCTAAACCCGAATTTCCCTAACGGTTTACAACTGGAAAAGAAGTCGTTAAAACAAAGTATGTTTAAAAACCTGATGACAGGAAACATTGGAAAATACAAGGAATTGTCTTTGAAATATAAAAAAATCACAAGAGATAGTGAAAAATTAAGCAGTTTACGAAATCAATTAATTCAGGCAGGCCCTACTTTTCTGAATCTGTCGTAAATTAGCTCATACAAAATTTGAAAATTAATGATGAAAAATAAAATATTATGTGTGGAATAGCGGGAATTATAGGCAGTAATGCCAGAAATTATCAGGAAGAGATTCAAAAAATGACAGACTCACTGATCCACCGCGGACCAGATTCTTCACACCATGAGTTTTATGACAATGCTGCACTAGGCCATCGTAGGCTTTCCATTATAGACCTATCTGAAAATGGGAAACAACCTATGTTTTCCAATACAAAAAATGAATGTATTGTTCTCAATGGTGAAATCTACGGCTATCAGGATATAAAAAAACATTACGGCGAATACCCTTACCACGGAAGCTCTGACACGGAAGTTATTCTCGCCATGTACCAGAGAAAACAGGAAAACCTCATTCATGATCTGCCGGGTATGTTTGCATTTGCTATCTGGGATAACCAGAAGCAACAACTATTCTGTGCCAGAGACCGTTTTGGGGAAAAGCCTTTTTACTATGCCATTGGCAAAAACAATGAATTTATTTTCGCATCAGAAATTAAGGCAATTCTGGCTTCCGGGCTTATTCAGCCTAAAGTAAGTTCCGAGGCACTCTCCCACTATCTACAATACGGATATGTAAGTTCCAGTCAAAGTATTTACAGCAATATATTTACCCTTCCACCAGCACATCAACTGATCTGGAAAGATGGCAATTTCACAATATCACGCTATTACAGCTTACCTGCAAAAGACAGAGTGATTGGCCTTTCCGACGCTAAGGAAGAATTTTTGTATCTGTTGAAAAATGCAGTTAAAAAACAGCTTATTGCCGACGTAGAAGTAGGAAGTTTTCTGAGCGGAGGATTAGATTCCTCTTCCGTTGTAGCATTGGTAGATGAATTTCTACCCCACCAGACTACTATCAGCTTTGGGTATGACCACAAGGACAACGAACTGAAATATGCAAAAGAAATTGCTGACAAATACAAAACCAATCATATAGAGGTTCATGAGCAGAAATCTGATCTTGTCTCCTCTCTTTTAAAAATATCGCCATTCTTTGACGAGCCTTTTGCGGATGCCTCATTTATCCCACATTATGAAATCTGCAGAGCAGCCAAAAAGAATCTTACCGTAGTATTATCAGGAGATGTAGGAGATGAACTGTTTGGGGGCTATCATTTCTATACTGTTGAAAATAAATTAAAGAAGCATTTCAGTTATAAAAATATAATTGCTCAGTTTGGGCTAAAACTATATCAACAGCTGAAACCTACTTCATTTCTTACCCAGAAAAACATGGAGTTTTCATCCATTATGGATTTTCACCTGAATGATGTAAGAAATGCGTTCAATAAAAAGGAACGCAATCTTCTGGGAGTATCTTCCGATTATCTGCAAACCTATAGTTTTACGCCCAATCCTGATTCTCTTAATGATATTATGAGAGTAGATCTTGAAAACTATGTTCCTGCCAATATGATGGTAAAGTCCGACAGAATGGCTATGGCCAACTCTCTGGAAGTAAGAACTCCATTTCTGGATCTTGATTTTGCAGAGTTCTGTATACAGCTGCCAGATCAATTGAAATTGAATGATAACAATGACAAAATCATTCTTCGGGAGGCAATGGGATCTTATTGGACTGAAACCATCAGAAACCGACATAAACAAGGGTTTGGCCTTGGAGTAAAAAGCTGGTTTGAAGAAGATAATCTGATGAACTTTTCAAATGACTTATTAAAAGATCCCAATCATAAGGTTTTCAATTATATTGACTTTAAGGCTGCTCAAAATTTCCTTGATAAGGATGAAAGACACTGGAACCTTTTACAGCTTGCCTTATGGGCAGATAATAACAAATCTGTATTGTAATGCTTCACATCTCTGTTATCATACCTGTATACAATGCAGCTGAGTTTCTGGAAAAGGCTGTGCAGTCTGCTGCACAATTTGATGAAGTAAAAGAAGTTATCTTAATTGAAGATAAATCTACAGATAACTCACTGGAAATTTGTCAGCAACTAAGTAGTGAAACCCCTAAGGTAAAATTATTTCAACATCCTGACCAGGGAAATCATGGTGCAGGAGCGGCAAGAAATCTGGGCATTGAAAAAGCCACAAGTAATTTCATTGCATTTCTGGATGCAGATGACTATTACCTACCCAATAGATTTGATGCTGAAAAGGAAATCTTCAAAGACTCAAAGATAGATGGTGTTTTTAATGCCATTGGTACTGAGTATTTAACAGAGAAAGGGAAAGAAGAATTTGAATCCAAATTTAAGGAGACATCACTCAGCACCGTTAATTATCCGGCGGAGGGAGAAGAAATATTTAAAGGCCTTCTAGGCTTAACAACTAAAACTTTCGGTACATCTTTCCACCTCAATTCCCTTACCATAAGAAAAGAATCTCTGGAACCTCATCATATCAGATTTAATAAGGATCTTCGGGTACATCAGGATACGGAATTCATTATCAAGCTGGCTTACCATTGTCATTTAAAGACGGGTTGTATAGATAAGGCTGTTGCTATAAGAGGTGTTCATGACAATAACAGGATCACCAAGATTATAAAATACTCTCCTCAATACAATCAAAGGCAATTTCTTTTATGGAATTCCCTGAATAGCTGGGCTTCCGATAATCAAATTCCCTCCGAGTCAAGAAAAAGGATTTATTTAATTTATAAATCATTTGATCTTTCCTTAAAAAAAGGATTTGTCAAATATTGCAATATTTTGGGTGAAGTTCTAAAAAACCCGGAAATATTAAAGACCAAGTATCGTTTCACTTATTACAATAAATGAAAATGAAGATTTCAGTAATTATTCCTGTTTACAATGCAGAAAAATATGTATCAAAAGCTGTAGAATCCGCCTTACAACTTGATGAAGTATTTGAGGTTATTCTGGTAGAAGATAAATCACCAGATAATGCTCTTCAGATTTGCCAAGAGCTTGCTCAGAAATATGATCAGGTAAAACTTTTTCAACATCCTGATCAAGAAAACCATGGTGCTGGTGCCAGCAGAAATCTAGGGCTAGAAAAAGTAACTGGAGATTTCATTGCCTTTTTGGATGCAGATGACTATTTTCTTCCTAACAGATTTACCGCTGAAAAAGAATTGTTTAAAAATCCAAAGACAGATGGTGTTTTCAATGCCATTGGCACTGAATATCTGACTGAGAAAGGGAAAGAAGAATTTCTTTCCAATATTAATGACAACTACCTGTTAACTGTTAATTATCCTGCAGAGGGAAATGAGGTTTTTAGAGGTTTATTGGGGCTTACCCAAAAAATATTTGGTTCTTTTTTTACGCTTGATGCCCTTACCATCCGAAGGTCTTCCCTTGAATCCAGCAAATTAAGATTCAATGAAGCTCTCCGACTTCATCAGGATTCCGACTTTATCATGAAGCTTGCCCATCATTGTCATCTGAAATCCGGCATCATAGATCAGCCGGTTGCCATAAGAGGAATGCATGATGATAACAGGATTACAAAAATTGTAAAATATTCCCCACAATACAACCAGCGACAATTCCTCTTCTGGAATTCCCTGTACGAATGGTCCAAAACTTTAACGCTGGAAAAAGATGCCTCACAGCACATTTATCTTCAGAAAAAAGCATTTGAACTTTCAACAAAAAAAGGGCTTTCAAAAACCGTAGATTTATTGGTTACCATTCTTAAAAACCCCAATATATTAAGAACAAAATATAGGTTCACTTATACCCATTCATAGAAATTAATTTTATTAATTTCTACAATCCACCCACTTAAAACATTTATTCCAGGGGATAAATCAATAGTATATTTTTCCCTACAGTGAGATTTTATAGCGTTTTTAAATTTTCAAAAAAAATAATTTACACTTAAAATCTACATTATAATTACTCCAGTAATGTTTGTATACTATTTTATGGAAAAAAACTATACTTAGTATGTAAAACTAAAATTAAAAGCTTAAATTTCGTAATTCAAAAGGTACTAAATAAAACACAATTATAATTCTAAATTTATTGTAAAAAGGAGAAATGAAAATGAGAATCTCAGTAGTTATTCCCGTTTATAATGCAGAAAAATATGTTTCCCAGGCAGTAGACTCAGCTCTTCAGTTGGAGGACGTGTACGAAATTATTCTAATTGAAGATAATTCCCCGGACAATGCATTGGCGGTATGCCGGCAGCTCGCTGAAAAACATGAAAAAGTAAAACTTTACCAACATCCTGATAAAAAAAATCACGGGGCAAGCCCAAGTAGAAATTTAGGCATAGAAAAGTCAACAGGTGACTTTATAGCTTTTTTAGATGCAGACGACTATTTCCTACCCAATAGGTTCGAAGCTGAAAAAAAACTATTTAAAAACCCCGATGTAGAAGGTGTTTACGGTGCTCTCGGAGTACAGTATTATTCTGAAAAAGCAAAACAACAGTATTATCAGTTATTTGGAGACAGATTAACCACCGTCTATAAAAAATATGATCCTAAGGATGTATTTCCCGGACAGTTACATATGCTGGGAAGTTTTGGGCTTTTCAGCATTGATACTTTAACGGTTCGAAGAGAGTCTTTAATAAAAAAAATGAAACCTTTATTCAAACCACACTTAAGGCTTCATGAAGACACCGAGTTTTTGTTTCGTCTTTCTTATTATCTGGATCTTTATCCCGGAATTTTAGATGAAGCTATTGCCATAAGAGGAGTACATGAAAACAACAGAATAACAAAAGTGGATCTTCGTGTCATAGATCCGGCATTCTCCCGGGCATTACTTTGGAATGAAGTGAAGCTATGGTCACAAACGGAGAACAATATTTCTGAAGACATCAAACTCCATATCAAAAGAATGCATCGCAGCTTTGAAATTGCCAAGGCTCCTTTGTTAAAAAAATGGGGTATGATTATTAAATACCTGTTTACCGATTATAAAAGTATAAGATCGGGATTGTATAATATCAATTTCAGATATTCGCTGATTTCATAAAAATTTAAATTATAAATTCGTAACTTTAAATAAGAATAGGGAAGAAAACACATCAGTTTCTCTGCTAAAATTAGCTGAATAGGTCCTATTCAGCTAATTTTTGACCCATAAACCAAAGGAAAATATATCTACTTTTATATGTAAAAAAATTCAGGCATAAGTCTTTATAATTGATTATATTGCAGGACTTTTAAACACACAAATGATTTAAAAAATTAAGTTGATAAAAACATGAAAATCTCAGTAATCATTCCCGTTTACAATGCTGAAAAATTCGTATCCCAAGCTGTGTTATCGGCCCTTCAGTTTGATGAAGTACATGAAGTCATTCTGATAGAGGATAAATCTCCTGATCAAGCATTGCAGGTATGTGAACAACTTGCCGAACAATATGACAGGGTAAAGCTGTATCAACATCCCGACAAAGGAAACCACGGTGCTGGCCCTACGAGGAATCTGGGAATAGAAAAATCTACAGGAGATTTCATTTCATTTTTAGATGCTGATGATTATTATCTTCCCAATAGATTTGATGCTGAAAAGGAACTCTTTAAACGACCTGAAGTAGAGGGTGTCTACGGCGCACTTGGCGTACACTATTATACTGAAAAAGCAAAACAACAATACTATCAGTTATTTGGAGACAGGCTAACTACAGTCTATAAAAGACATGATCCCAAGGACGTTTTTCTTGGTCAAATTTACATGTTAGGAAGCTTTGGGCTTTTTAGTATTGATGCATTAACAATACGTAAGGATTCCCTGATGAAAAAAATGGATATCCTATTCAAAGCCAGCCTAAGGCTCCATCAGGATACAGAGTTTTTATTCAGGCTCTCTTATTACCTTAATCTTTATCCCGGAATTTTGGATAAGGCAGTGGCCATAAGAGGGGTACATGAAGATAATAGAATTACACAGGTGGATTCTAAAAAAATAAACCCGGCAACAACTCGTGTTCTTTTATGGAAAGAGGTAAATGATTGGGCTGAAAATGAAACCACTATTCCTGAAAATGTAAGGCTCCATATTTTGAGAATGTACAGAAGCTTTCAGATTGCTAACTCCACAACGTCAAAAAAGTGGAAAATGATCTTAAAATATTTTTTAAAAGATTATAAAAGTATACGATCGGGAATTTATAATATTAATTTCAGGGGTAACTTATTCTAACATCAATATGTTTGGGGAACTGAAATAGGTACACCACCATTCAATTATTTTATTTTTTCCTACTGGCTATGATAGAGTCTGCAATCTGGGAAGTAAGCTTCTTTCCAGACTCTTTATACATATGGTTTCCATCTGTATAATCATAATCTGCATAATTTTTCGAAAAGTCAAACACCCTTATATTTTGTTGATGTGCAATATCCTGCAATAATTTACTAAAATGAGGATATTTTTTATTTTCAATGGCGGTAAGATTTTTAGAGGTTGGAATTCGGACAATATAAACAGAGCCCTTTGTCCTCAGATAATTGATGATTTCATTAAAAGCTTTTAGACGCTCTGGTGAAAGTTCCACAACATTTGCCAGATCATTATAAAACATTGTTTTCTGATGAGTTCTCATTGCTACAGAGTCTGCATTCATGTCTATATTTACTTCCAGCCAGCCATCATTGTGAAGAAAGGTATTTGACCTTCCTACCTCCGCTCGTTCCGTATAAATTTTAAACCAACTTCTTGTATAGTGCTTCAATAAATATTCATAATTGGGAGACCAATCATAAAAGTGCATATCGTTTAGTGGAGAATGTTCTTCAGGGAAATCTTTTTCTTTCTTAATACTCTTACTCAAGGATACACTCCATGGGTTTACCGTTAAAATAAAAATACCATTCTTAGTTTCGGGATCTAATTTTCTTTTTAAAGCTTTAAAATAAACCTGTCCATAGGGAGATTGCACAATATTCAGGGAAAAATTATCAAAATCTGTAGAAAGTTTATTTTTTAAAATTCCGGATACAATTGCCTGAGAGCCACGAGAGTCTCCTAAAATAATATTCTGGGGCTTTTTAACAGCAAAATGCATATAGTTATCATCTGTATTTCCATCTGCATAAGATCCGAGTATGGCCAATACAATAAGTACTGCAACAAAATAAGGGACTATTTTAATTAAAAACTTTTTCATGCTAAAACTGAAAATAAATGAATTCATTATTCCCGAAATTGGCATATCGGAGAATAATGTAAATAACTATAAGATAAAAAACACGTCTCATCCACGGATGAAATCTTTTAATTTCCAAGCCATGAAATCTTTCTCTGTTGATCCATTCTATAAAGAGCATGAATATGATCAACGCCAATGCCTTGATTGGCAAGGTAGGTGGTAGGGAAAAAAGTTCTCGGCTAAAAATTCTGCCAATATAATGACAAGCCTGTGAGACAGATTCTGCTCTGAAAAATATCCATGCGATACAGGTCACTAAAAATGTGATTAGAATCTGAAAACATTCCTTAAATGATGGTAATATCTTTCCCTGCGCTGCAACCTCCATGTTCTGACGGTTTTTATTCATAATCAGCAGCGGCATAAAGTATAAAGCATTCAGGCCACCCCAGATAATAAATGTCCAATTGGCACCATGCCAGAACCCTGAAACAAGAAAGATAATAAATGTATTCCTGATCTTCATCAGAAGCCCTCCTTTGCTTCCTCCCAAGGGAATATACAGGTAATCTCTAAACCATGAGGAAAGTGAAATATGCCATCTTCTCCAAAACTCTGCTATGTCTCTTGAGAAATAGGGAAAAGCGAAGTTCTTTAGCAGTTCAATTCCAAACAATCTTGAAACCCCCAATGCTATATCAGAATATCCAGAAAAGTCACCATAGATCTGAAAAGCAAATAAAACAGCACCTATTGCAAGATTTACAGGACTTTCTGTTTGGTAATTGGTAAAGATCTCATTTACCAGAGGTGCACAGGTATCCGCAATTACCATTTTCTTGAAAAATCCCCACAGGATCTGGCGCATCCCGTCTACGGCCTGTTCATAATTGAAAATTCTTTTCCTTTGTATTTGAGGTAAAAGATGGGTAGCTCTTTCTATGGGACCCGCTACAAGAAGAGGAAAATAACTTACAAAAACGGCATAATCTGTAAAGTTTCTTTCTGCTTTTATTCTTTTTTTATAAACGTCAATCACATAGGACAGTCCATGGAATGTATAGAAAGAAATACCTACCGGAAGAATAATATTGATAAGCCACACATTCACCTTGAATCCAAAACCGCCCAAAAGTTCCGCGAAACTGTCAACAAAGAAATTATAATATTTGAAAAAACCTAAAAAGCCAAGATTGATTACAATACTTAAGGTAAGCCAGAATTTGGCTTCCCGATTACTTCGGCTATTCTCAATTTTAATACCGGATAAATAATCCAGTCCTATGGAAAACATGAGTAAAAAGAGAAACCTCCAGTCCCAACAGGCATAAAAATAAAAACTGGCCAACAATAACAACCTGTTCTGATGCTGGAATTTTTTATTGAATACAAACCAATAGAGACAAAATACTATTGGCAGAAAAATGAGAAATCCTATTGAATTGAATAACATACTGTGTCTTTAGAATTTGTTAATAGCCTTATACTTCCTTACGGCTCTAAAGTTTCAATCCCAATGCAGTTCTTTTCTCAGATTAAACTGAGTAAAGCGTTGTTGTTTCAACGGCTAAGCAATTGGTTTTGAAAATGTTTTGTACATAACTATTTTTTATTGATTTAAAATATAGATGTACAATCTACAGATACAGTCAGTTTTTTTTTATTATTCTCTTTATAGATAAGGTATATCGAATTTTCACTCGACACGTAGGTGTGGGAAACTCTTTTCATTTCTAAAATTGTGTTGCTTTATTACAAAAGTAAAGATTTTTATCTGATATTCAGCTTTTTCAGATAATCTCTCAATGGTTTTTCTATAAATTGATAAAACAAAATGGAAGTCATAATAAGAACAATGATATAAATTCCAAATATAGTGTTGATATCAAGATGGTATTCTTTCAATATTTCTCTAAGTATATATAAAATAGGAATATGGGTAATATATACAGCATAGCTTGCCTCTCCCAAATATTCCAAAGGTTTTAATGAAAATAACTTCGTTAATGTTCCGTTATTCCGTGAGATTAAAATAATAAGCGGAATAAAAAGAAGCGCCATCAAACCATCATGATAAAAAAGAGGAACAAAAATTAAGGATACTAAAATGGCAGCAAAAATGATAATCACCGGAATATCAAAATTCTTCTGTCCAGAATTTTTCACAAAATATAATCCTGCAAGATTTCCTACTAAAAACTCATTAATATGCATCAGAGGGAAATAATACAGCAGCTCATGACTTTCCGTATGAGGTCCTTTATAATAGGATGAATCTGCATAAAGGTTGCAGAAAACCTGAGTAATAATCCAGATAATGATGGTTACCACCCAGATACTCTTATTTCCCTTGGAATAAAAATAATTGTACAGCAAAGGAAATATCAGATAAAATAAAAACTCTACAGAAATAGACCACCCGGGAAAATTAAGGATCATGGCTTCACCCGGAACCCAACTCTGAAGCCCAAACAGATATAAAAACCCTTTGTAAATACTGAAGTTGTAATATCTTGTAACCAGATAAAGCAAAAGCCCTACTACATATAGCGGATAGATCCTTGCAAATCTGTTTTTATAATAATCAAAGTATCCAATTCTATCTTTTTTGTGATAGGCTACAATCATAATAAAACCCGAAAGAATGAAGAAGTAACTTACTCCAACATTGGCTCTCAGAAAGATATTTGAAATATAATCAATGTTATATAAAAACAGATCTTTATTGAAATGGGAAATGACAATTGCCATAGCGGCAAGAAACCTGGTAAATGTAATCTGGCTTATCTTCATATAAACTGCTAAACAGTCGTGTTATAAGTTTTTATTTAAACATTTTTTTCATCCAGAAATCTTCAACTATAGGAAAGCCTATCAATATTTTAATTAAGCGGATATTATAAAAAGAGAAATAATTATCCTGTTTTACAAGCTATTTAATAAAAACACCAATATATTTTCCTTCGTATTCTACAACTGTGGTTTCTATATTATTTTTTTCACAGAAATCCTGATAGGCAGAGTTATCTCCGATATCATCACTAATGAAAACACCTCCTTTTCTCAGATGTTTGTAAAGCTCATCATAAGCCCACATTCTTCCGTTATAACTCTTATCAGAATCATAGTGAAGAACATCGAACGTAGCATTTTCTGAAAATATCTTCGGTAGAGATTCCTTATCCGCAAAACGGAATAGCTTCCAACCCGTCTTAAGGATTTCAGGAACTACATATCCTACATATTGATCGCCATCCTGTGCAAGGTAAGGCATATCTGAACTATATAATGTTCCGTTTCTTTTTACTAATGATAAAAGCGTAGCTAATGAAGACCATCCATAAGCAACTCCTGTTTCTACGACATGTTTAGCATTCGTAAATTCGCAGGCATAGTAAATAAGTTCCAAAGCACCGGGGCCACCCATTTTTACGGGACAGTCTTTCTCCTTTTGCGCTGCTGTTGCTAAAATTTCCTGATAATTGCTACGGAAAGCCTCTATCTCAAGTCCAAAAAGCTTTGAAACAGCTTCTTTCTGTGTTACCGCTCTTTCGGCTGCCCAGGAATTGGTTTTTTCCTTTCCCTTGAATGCATTGCCTCTGTTAACCGTATTTTTAATAATTTTTCTACCCAGTTCCGGATAAAGGTCGGGCCTTTTCAGATACCCGATAAATGTTTTGAGAACTCTTGTTATTTCACTCACTGTGTTGCCTTTAATAGAGCAAAAATAAAGATTTTTTTTTCATTTAATATAAAAACAGATTATATTTGTGTAACTCAAGTGAAAAAAAATAAGGCCATATCCTCTTTATGAAAAGGGCCATTTTACCATCAAGATCCCAGTTTCAATGAACAATTTTCTTCCAACATCCTTTCTGAGACATCCATCAGTAATCATTGATGTATTTACTGATAAAAATATTGAACTTTACGGTCAGAAATTAACCCCTCAATACTCTTTTAAATGAATATGAAGTTTTCTGTACTTATAGCCCACTACAACAACGCGGTACTGTTCAGGGATTGCTACAGCTCTCTGCTTCAGCAGACCTACCAGAACTGGGAAGCCGTTATTGTAGATGACGCCTCTTCAGAAACCGAAAGAGATCAGGTGAAAGCCATCATTGCAGGAGATGAGAGATTCAGATTTTTTGAAAACGAAAAAAACAGTGGTGTAGGAGTTACTAAAAGCAGGCTTATAGAACTGGCTACAGGTGAGGTTTGTGGATTTGTAGATCCTGATGACGCTATTCTTCCTACAGCCATCGAAAAGGCGATGCACGTTTTTGAACACAAAAAAAATGTGGTACTCACCTATTCCCGTTTTATGGGTTGCGATAAGGATCTTAAACCAATTGCCCCTTACAAATCGGCAATGCAGGTAAGAAACAAGGATCCATACTTCTTCAATTACCCTATTCAGATTGGTCATTTTACAACATTCCGAAAGGATGTTTATGAACAGACAGAAAAAATGAACCCCGAATTAAGAATCGCTGAGGATCAGGATTTATATCTGAAGATGTACGAAAAGGGTGATGTTTATTTCATTGATGACACTAACTATCTTTACAGAGCCCATTCCGGTGGGATTTCTCAAAATGATAACAAGGGAAGATCTTATGATTACTTTGCTCAGGTGGTTTTCGCTACAATGAAAAGAAGAAACCTCACAAGCATCAATGGAAAAAAAATTCCGGAAAAGTATACCAATCATCAGGAAATTTTTTCCCTTTTGGAATATCAGCATGGTATTGGCTATAGGATAAAGAAAAAAATAATTATTGCTTTACAAAAACTGTTCAGATAATGTCAGAAAATAAGAAAATACAGGTTCTTTTCAGGCACCGCTCGATGGAAATGGGAGGTGTGGAAAAGGTTATATTGAGTATGCTCAACAATCTTAATCCTGAAAAGTTTGACATTACCGTTTGCCTGAACCTGAATCAGGGAGAACTACGGGATGAATTTCCAAAACACATAAAAAAGGTATATTTAACTGAGGGAAAGGAAAGTTTCTCACAAAACGCTCTTATTCATAAGCTTCAGCTTATCCGCCGAAGAATGAAGCTTTCACGAGCCTTAAAAGACCACAAGGTATCTGACCGTATCCTGGGAAATAAAAAATTTGATATTGAGATTGCTCCTACCTATGCTGCTTTCTCATCTGTGATCAATTCCAGCAATCGAGCTTCAAAAAAAATTGGATGGTTTCACTCTGAAATTAATGTTCCGGGTATGCAGCCACTGGTTCCGGATATTCTTAAAAACTTTCCTCAATTTGATCATATGATCTATTGTTCTCAAAAGATTAAAGACATTATGCATCAGTCATATCCTGATTTGCCATACCCTGCAGAAAGTGTTGTGATTAATGCTATTCCTATTGAAGAAATTAAAAAGAAAGCCGGGGAAAAGATAGACGATTTTCCTCAGGGACCTGTTTTCGTTTCTGTAGGACGTCTTCATACCAGAAAAGGTTATCATAAACTCATTGATGCCCACAAAAAATTGATTGATGAGGGCTTTCATCACAGTGTTGTTGTTGTAGGTAATGGAGAGGAAATGAAAAACCTTACGGAGCAGATTCGTATCAATAATGTTCAGGACACTTTTATTTTAACTGGTAACAGGATGAATCCTTACCCATATATTAAAAAGGCGGATTATTTCATTTTATCCTCCGAATCAGAAGCATGGCCTCTTGTAGTTGCTGAAGCTTTGATTCTTCAAACACCAATTATTGCCACCGACACCGGTGATGTAGGGGTCATGGTAAAAGATAGGGAAACAGGATACCTCATCAATTATGATACCCATGAAATGTATGAAGCAATGAAAGCTTTTCTAACGGACCAAGAACTTATTTCCAAGATCAGAAAAAACCTTGAAACGATAGAAGATCAGTTTGATAATCAAAAAATCTTCAATGCTGTTGAAGGGATTATTGAGGACCTTTATACAAAATAGCTACTGCGCCGAATATCCACCGTCTACCACCAAATTTGAACCCGTAATCCATCTTGCAGCATCAGAAAGTAAGAAAATACAGGCATTGGCAACATCTTCAGGTTTTCCAATTCCCAGAGGGTGTTTTTTAAGAATTTCCTCGGCAGCTTCTTCACCAATATTTTCAAACATCTTTTCCAAAATAGGTGTATTCACCATAGCTGGGCTGATACTGTTGACACGGACATTGCTCCTCGAAAGCTCCATGGCCATAGAACGTGCACCGGAAATAACGGCACCTTTACTGGAGGAGTAAGCAGCCTTCCCAATTTCACCCACCATGCCTGCTACAGAGGAAATAAACACAAAACTAGAAGTTTCGGTTTTATATTTTTTAAGGGATAAAATCTTGGCTATTTCAAAACCGGCAATCACATTAACTGCAAAAATATCATGATAGAGCTGTGGAGTATGCTTTTTTAATGGAAGTGTTTTTTCTACTCCCGCACAGTGAATAAATCCGGAAATTTTTCCTATTTCTGAAACTTTTTCAGCAATTAGCTCCTCAAGGTTTTCACATTGTGCAATATCTGCAATAATGGTTTCAGCCTTGGCTTCCGGAGCCAGCATGGAGATTGTTTTCTGAAGCTCTTCTTCATTCCTTGCAATCAAAATAAGGCTTGCTCCACTCTTGCTGCATTCTACAGAACAGCTTCTCCCGATTCCGGAAGAAGCCCCTGTAATAAGAATATTTTTATCTTTTAATGAAAACTGATTCATTAATCTTCAAAGTTTTCTTTACCAATAATATTTACAAGATCTGCCACAGTCTGAACGTCTTTAAAATGTTTTGTATCAATCTTTTTATTGAAATTTTCATCTACAAAAGCAATAACAGAAAGTAAACTGATGGAATCATAGCTTTCAAGTTCCTTAAGGTTTGTGTCTAATGTAAGAGCTTGATCTTCTTCCAATTCTTCTTGTAACTTTTCTAAAAAAACGGATGTCTTCATATATTTTTTATTTTATGATGTTTATAATTAAATTTCCAATATTGTGGCGCCCCAGGAATATCCAACGCCAAATCCTGCTACCAGAATTTTATCGCCTTCTTTTAACATTCCTTTATCCATCATATTTTTCAATGCAATTGGAATGGTTGCAGAAACGGTATTCCCCGTTTTTTCCATATCAATATAGAACTTTTCTGCAGGTATTTTGGTTTTCTTTCTTAAATAATTCAGCATGAAAGAATTAGCCTGATGAAAAACAAAATGGTCTATATCATCCATTGTCAGACCATTCACTTCCATGGTTTCTTTTACCAGACCAGGAATATTTTCAATTGTAAAATTAAAAATCTCAGGTCCGTTCATGTACAAGTTTTCCGGTTCAAACTCATTCTCAGGATTCAATTCAAAATCTGTTCTGAAAGCTCCTTTTTTTACAATAAGGTTTTCGGCACCGCTTCCATCCGTTCCCAGACAGAACTTATAATCTGTTCCATTTTCGGCTTTTTCTATAATAGCTGAAGCAGATGCATCCCCGAATATACTCCGGTTTCCTTTATCTTTTGGATTGATGTGCTTTGTATAGGTTTCTGAGGTTATCAGCAGAATACTTTTGGCAATTCCTCCTGCAATCAGCCCCTTAGCAAATGCCAGCCCATAAACAAATCCGGAACATCCCAAATTAAAATCCATGGCACCTATATTTTTTCTCAGCTCAAGCTTATCTTGCAAAATACAAGCCGTAGTGGGAAGAAAATAGTCCGGACTTTGGGTACAGAAGAGAATAAAGTCTATTTTTTCTCTGTCATAGCTCTCGAAAAGTTTTTCTGATGATTTTACGGCAAGGTCTAATACCGTTTCATTTTCTGCTGAGATGTGGCGTTGTGAGATGCCTACTTTTTCCTGGATCCTTTCGGAACTCCATTCAGGGAACTCTTTTTCCAAATCCTCGTTGGTAAGAACCAGCTCCGGCAAATAATATTCTATTTTGGAAACTTTTATCATATAAATTCTTTTTCTTTGCAAAAGTAAAAAACAAATTTACAATAATGATATTCATATACCGAATAGTACTCAAAATACATTCCGTCTATCATACCTTTTTAAACAAAGCCAGTTTAGAGGCAGCAAAATATCATGGTATGAAAGTAGGGAAAAATTTCAATATGCCGGACAAAATCTATTTTGGGACGGAGCCTTATCTTATTGAAATTGGTGATGACGTTAATATTGCTGCAGGGGTAAGATTTGTTAACCATGGCGGAACCACCACTCTACTGAGAAAGCTTCCCGGGTATGAAGATGCCAGGATTCTTGGAAGAATTAAAATTGGCAATAACTGTACAATCGGGATTAATTGTGTTATTACTCAGGATGTACAGATTGGAAACAACTGTATACTGGGAGCCAATTCTGTTTTATCACAATCTATGCCGGATAATACTGTATTTATTGGCAACCCTGCTCAATTCCTTTGTACCATTGAAGATTATGGAGACATTGTTTTAAAAAACAACCCGGAATATCCAAGAGAACTGGAAAAAGACCGCAAGAAACTTGATGAATACATTAAAGCCAATCTTCCACACAAATACAAAAAAGCAAGAAGAATAAAATAAATTTATAAGATCTAGCTCTTATAAAACAGTATGTTTGTTTTTCGAAATTTCTTGTGTTTAATAATAAATTCACACTAATTCAGAACAGAAACTTTATTTTTTTATACTTTTGTGTCAAACATAATGATGAACTAAAAACCACAAATGAATAAAAGAATTTTATTTGTATACTATCAAAATATTAAAATTGGTGGTGTAGCAAAAGTTCTGACTAATATTACCTCTAATTTAGCAGATCGGGGATATACCATTGAAATCCTTTTTCTAATGGCCCCTCATGACGATTTTTATACTGTCAATCCTAAGATTAAAAAGCATTATATAAATTCATTTGGAGATAAGTATTCTCAGTTTGCAATACATATCAGAGAAAAATACAGTTCTGCTCCTAAAATACATACTGCTTACTCTTATCTTTATGACTGGGGTTCCTATAGGGTATTCCGGGACTGGATTAAAGAAAATCATCACAATTATACTACCATTGTTACCTGTTGGTATAAACTGGCAACCATGCTCTCTTTTGATAAGGAAGTTAGCAAAAAAACCATTGCCTGGGAGCACTCTTCATTTCGGGTAGGTGGAATGATCTATGATAAAATGCTAAGAAAGAATTATCGAAAATTAAAATCTATTGTTAGCATCAATAAACCATCTGTGGAGTATTATGAAAAGTTGAACACTACTTTTTTCATCCCCAATCTTTCGGATGGAATTTATGAAGACCTTACTTTTACCCCTATCCATGAAAAAGAGAATATCATCAGCTTTGCCGGCAGGCTGGATAAAACCAAAAATGCAATAGAACTGGTGAAGATTTTCAAGGATACTCCTAGACCATCTGACTGGAAGCTCCAGATCATTGGTGAAGGATCCGAAAGAGATAACATTGCGGCTTACATTAGAGATAACAAACTAGAGAGTAGCGTTTTCCTATTAGGTCCTAAAGCACCTGAAGAAGTTGCAGAGCTATTAAAAAAATCAAAGATATTTATCTTTAGTTCATTAAGTGAGGCATTCGGATTGGTTCTTGTGGAAGCCATGTTCTGTAGTAATGCTATTATTTCCTATGATTGCGAATTTGGACCGGCAGATATTATTAATGACAAAAATGGTTTTTTAATACCTTTACATGATAGAAAAATGTTTGCAGAAAAACTTGAATTATTAATTCATGATGATGAACGGCTGGCTAATCTTATGAGATCCTCTTTTGAAGAATCAAAAAAATGGAGAAAAGAAGCTATATTAGAGGAATGGGATACCCTCCTGCAATAACCTATATTATCCGTTTTTAGACAGCATTTCATAAAATATAAAGATTCTCCTGAATGAAGAAAAAAATTCTTATACGTATTGGTTCACTGCGCCATGGAGGTGCAGAAAAGGTTTTGATCAATTTCCTTAAAAACCTTCCTGAAGACAAATATGAAGTTGATTTATTAATTAATCTCTATACAGGAATGTACATTAAGGAAGTTCCGTCATGGGTTAATTTACATTATCTTCTGAAAGGAGAAATGATTACAACCAACAGACCTCATGAGATTCCTGTAAAAGCATTCAGGGTACTTTACCAAAAAATGTTTCTTTTGTTTCCATCTCTTCTCTACAAGTTTATTTTAAAAAATAAAAAATACGATGTAGAAATAGCGGCCATTCATGGGATGTATAAAGAGCTTTTATCCAGTCCTCAAAAAAACTCCAAAAAGATCATCTGGATTCAGAATGATATTTTCAACCTGAAAGAATATACTCCGGACGTGATCCAACAGCTTTTCAAGTTTGACAGGATACTTGTTATTTCCAACAAGCTAAAGGAAGAAATGCAAAAGCTGGCTCACAGCGAAAAAGAAAAACAAGCCGTCATTAAGATCTTTAATCCCATAGATAAAGAGGATACCTTACAAAAGGCAGACATGGAGATCAATGATTTTCCTTTTTCTAAAGATCTTCCAACCTTTGTTACTATTGGAACCGTATATCCGCAGAAAGGCTACGACAGACTTCTTGACGTTCATAAAAAATTAATGGATGAAGGCTTAAAACATCAGATCATCATTATTGGTGACGGGTATGACTTTGAAAACATTCATGGAAAATTGAATCAATTGGGACTTCAGGAAACCGTAAAAATGCTGGGATTCCGAAGCAACCCTTACCCATACCTTAAAAAATCAGACTTTTATGTGATGTCTTCCCGACACGAGGGATTCCCTACCATTATTGCTGAGGCTCTTATTCTGAATAAACCTGTAGTTTCTACGGATGTTTCGGGGATCAGAGACTTGCTACAGGATGGAAAATTAGGTATTATTACTCCAAATTCAGAGGACGGAATTTATGAGGGTATGAAAAAATTCCTTACCCATCCGGAACTTTCCGCTCAATATGAACATGAAGTATCCCGTACAGATCTTCCGTTTGTATTGGAGAAATCGGTAGCACACCTTCAGGAAATTATAGATAAAGTATAAAATATTTGCCATGCAGGATTACACGATAATACAGAAAGATTTTTACAGGGAAAAAGGCCAATGGCTTTCTACTGTTGGGATTTGGAAAAAATGTATCAATCCCAATCTTCATTATATTTATATTTTCAGAAAAGCCCAGAAATACCAGAAAAAATCTATTCCAGGAATATTCTGGCGGTTAATTTTAAGGCATTATCAAATAAAATACGGCTTCCAGATTTACCCTGAAACTGAAATTGGAGAAGGGTTGTACCTAGGACACTGGGGCGCACTTGTTATTAATCCTAAAACTAAAATCGGAAAAAACTGCAATATTGCTCAGGGAGTTACCATAGGCCAACAGAACCGTGGAAAAAATGAAGGGTTCCCTGTTATTGGTGATGAAGTATGGATAGGTCCCAACGCCGTTATTGTGGGAAATGTAAAGATTGGCAACAATGTACTTATTGCTCCCAATGCCTATGTAAATTTTGATGTTCCCGGCGATTCTATGGTCATGGGAAATCCCGGAAAGATCTACCCTACGGCAGAAGCAACAAACGGCTATATCAACAATAAGGTTTAATGGGTTGTAGGGTTCTTTTTATTAATAAAATAAGCCACCAATACATTAGGAATCCAGCATAACCAAGCTACAATAATGTATGAATTATCCGGATCATGAGTAATACTCTTTAAAACGGGAAGCCAAATTCTTAATGTTACCGCAGCAAAGGTACACGCATAACTGTAAATCATAAATTGCTGGTGCTTTACCACATTTCCCATGCTGATCTGTACAACTGCTACCGACGTTGTAATCAGCCAAATAGCACCTAGGAGAATAAACCCAACACACGATACAATTCCTCCATTGGCATAAAATCCCATGTAAATGGCAGAAACAGAACTTATCAGTACCGAAACTACATAGAGCCGTCCAATACTTCTGTGTATTCTGATGTATTTATTCCTGAATTTACTCCCAAACTGGCGCCAACCTATAAAGAGAGAAATTCCGCCAAAAATGATATGAGCAAAAAAGGCAATTCTCCAGATCAGATTATGAAGTATCTCAGGAGATTTAGAGCCTAAAAAAGTATATTTATGTTCAACAAAAACATAAATTAAAGGATATGCACCAATAAGCAATGCAAAAATACAGATGACAGCAAATAGGAGTTTCTTCATGACAGTTGATTAATTTTCCAGCAAAAATGAGCATAAAGAAAGGCTCAACTGTTCCAAAATGAAAGATGAAACAAATATTATATCACTTATTATCCGACACTTACTCTTCCAAGGTAAGATTTTGGCTTTTTAGAAACTCTCTTGGCGAACAATTCATATATTTTTTAAAATTCCGGTTAAATGAGGTCTTGGAATTGAACCCACTTTCAAAGGCTAATGATAGAATCGTGTACTTTTGATTTTCGGGAAGCGTTGCTATTCTTTTAAACTCTTCAATCCGTTGCCGGTTGATATAATCATAAAAGTTTTTATTCTCTATTGAGTTAATGGTCTGAGATAATATGTTAGGATGAACATCCAGCAGCTGTGCAACATGATTCAGATTCAAATCCGAATCTTTATACAGATTTTCATGATTCATCTTATAAACAAGTCTTTCATAGATGGCTTGTATAACATCATCTCCGGGAGAATTCTTCTGATACTTTACCACTTCATGATCAGGTTCCTTTTCATCTGCTCCATCAGCCACAACAGGTAAATCTAAAATACCCACACGACTGATCCCAAAATAAGCTGCTACCAGAATAAACAGCACAACCATAGAAAAAATAAGAATGTCGTTCCTTATGATAACAGCAATCCATATTAAGGCAATCCCCGTAATCAGATAATATGACCAATTCAGGTTAATTTTTTCAGTATTGGAGTATTGATTGGAAATTTTTTTCTTGTATTTTCTGACTGCAAGGAGACTTAACCCTACGTATACTATTCCGGACAGGATCATTGAAAATTTAAGAACATCACTTAATACTTCATATCCTTTACCCCTATTCTGATAAACCAACATCCTTTCATGAGGAGGCAACATTAAAAATTGAAGTAACACCATATAAATCATTAGAACAGGCATACAATGGAGCAACCAGATCTTCCAGCTCATCTTTCTGCCCGTCACACTCAAAATATACAGATACAGCATCGGGCCATGCATGAATGGAAAAGGAAGTTCAAATCCAATCAGATAAGGAAACTTTACGTAACCTCCTGAACGAAGCAATACAAAAAAAACAAGATGAATCCCTATAATTAGAAACCAAATTGCCAAAAGAAAATCTGGTGTTCTCTTTTGTTTCTTTCCCAATACCAGAAAAGATGAAAAGCAGGCAATAAAAATTCCTGCCCAATAAAATATTCCCAGATCGAAATCATCCATTGATAGTATAGGGTTAAAATCAAGGCCTTAATTTATTCATTTTTCTACAGCAAATGATAATTTATTTTGAACATGATAATCTGCGATTCTTCTGAAGAATTTAAAAATTTAAAAAAATTTTAATGTTCAAATATCAAATTATAATTTATACTTCGTAATTTTATCTTAGATTTTAAACGTTTGGATTATCGAATAGCTAACATGTACTCTAAGGCAAAGTATATCGGAATATTAGATATGATTTTAAGCATATTTTAATATTAAACTTTGTTAAAAGTAAGTGATTTTTCTGCAAAAAGTATATTTTTGCACAATTATTGATTTAGTCTATTGATTTTGAAAATAATTTAAACGAAATAAATAATTATAAACCTTTTTTAAATTTTTAAAATTATGTCACAATCGTACGAAGTTATTTTCGAAAATAATAGGAAATGGGTAGAATCTAAAGTTTCAGAAGATCCGAATTTCTTCCATGAGCTGGCAAAAACTCAGCATCCTGACTATCTGTATATCGGATGTTCAGACAGCAGAGCAACAGCAGAAGAATTGATGGGTGCAAAACCGGGAGAGGTTTTCGTTCACAGAAACATAGCTAATGTTGTTAATACTTTAGACATGAGCTCCACAGCGGTTATTCAATATGCTGTAGAACATCTTAAAGTAAAGCACATTGTAGTATGTGGACACTACAACTGCGGTGGTGTAAAAGCAGCGATGACTCCTCAGGATTTAGGATTATTAAATCCATGGTTGAGAAATATTCGTGATGTTTACAGATTGCACCAAGCTGAGCTTGATTCTATTGAAGATGAAGATAAGCGTTATGACAGGCTTGTAGAACTTAATGTTCAGGAGCAGTGTATCAACGTAATAAAAATGGCCTGCGTACAGGAAAGGTATATCTTAGAAGAACAACCTATTGTACACGGCTGGGTATTTGACCTTAGAACAGGTAAAATTATTGATTTGGAAATTGATTTTGAGAAAATCTTAAAAGACATCCAAAAGATCTATAACCTTACAAGTTCTGATTGGGTAATGAGCAGAAAGACAAAATAGTCTTTCTAAAAAGAATGTAAAATGAAATTCTGGAGCATTATTGTATTAACGTTTTTTCTGAATTTTACAGCGCTGCCAAGCATTGCTGCGGTTGCAGGCTGGGATATTCTGAGAACGAATATAATAATCAATGAAGAAGAGCCACATTCTCATCCATCCTCATTTATTGTTTATGAAAAGACCCTTCCAAAACCTTTGGATGTGTTCGATTATCTGAAATTTTCTGAACCTGATCTTCAGGGGATGTCTTTTATACTGGTAGATGATTCTTTTCACCTATCACCTTTACTCACTATATTTTCTCCGCCTCCGGAAGCTTAATTTTTAAGTATAATTAGATTATTTTGTACACTTGTTCATGCCGTTTTCCGGCACTGAGCAGCATGTACGTGCTTTAAAATTAATTTTCCAATCTTTTATAATTGATTATTTAGGAATAGATCAATCGGTTATAATATTTTCAAAAATATCATGAAAAAAACATCATTATTAGGAGGAATCAAGGAGAATTTCCCTTCCGGGCTCGTTGTATTCTTAGTAGCGCTTCCCCTGTGCTTAGGAATCGCCCTAGCTTCGGGAGCACCGCCTTTATCCGGAATTATTTCTGGAATTGTAGGAGGTCTTGTAGTAGGATTTCTTAGTAATTCAAATATTTCGGTTTCAGGACCGGCTGCCGGTCTTACTGCTATTGTTCTTACCGCAATCACTGATCTTGGAGCATTTGAACTGTTTCTTTGTGCCGGGATTATTGCTGGATTAATGCAATTAATTTTGGGATTCGTTAGAGCAGGTAGTATTTCCAATTATTTCCCAAATAACGTTATTGAGGGAATGCTTGCAGCCATTGGTATCATTATTATTCTAAAACAGATTCCTCATGCATTGGGATTTGATAAAGATTATGAAGGAAATCAGTCTCTTTTCAGCAATGGAATTAATTTTAATTATTTCACAGAGTTGTTTGGAGCTGTTCATCCCGGAGCAATTATTGTCACAGCAGTATCTGTAGGTATCCTTATTGCATGGGACAGAATACCAGGTCTTAGAAGATTGAAAATGCTTCCCGGAGCATTGGTTGCCGTAGTTGCCGGAATCCTTTTAAACGAGGCATTCAAATTTTCGGGAAGTGCATTGGCTATTGGTACAGAGCACTTAGTATCTCTACCGGTACCACAGTCTTTGGCGGATTTCAAAAACCTGATTGTAATGCCTGACTTCGGAGGATTCACTAATCCTAAAGTATGGATCGTGGGAGCAACTATTGCCATTGTAGCTTCTATTGAAACCTTACTGTGTATTGAAGCATCGGACAGGCTAGATAAGCAAAGAAGAATTACAGATACCAACCTTGAGCTTAAAGCGCAGGGAATAGGAAACCTTATAAGTTCATTCATCGGAGGGCTTCCTATGACGTCCGTAGTGGTAAGAAGCTCTGCCAATGCCAATGCAGGTGCTACCTCCAAGTCATCAGCCATGATCCATGGAGTTCTTCTACTGGTATGTGTACTTACCATTCCTTTCATCCTAAACCTAATACCACTGGCAACTCTTGCTGCAGTATTAATTTTGGTGGGATATAAACTGGCTAAGCCTGCTACATTCAAACATTTCTGGCATCTTGGAAAATTCCAGTTTGTACCATTTGTAGCAACAGTTGTGGCAGTTGTAGCAACAGACTTGTTAAAAGGAGTTGGAATTGGTCTTGCCATCTCTATTTTCTACATTCTTCAGGGAAATATGAAAAGAGCTTATTATTTAAGCCGAGAAAAGCTGGATGATGCCGATGGAATTAAAATCAAACTGGCTGAAGAAGTTTCATTCTTAAACAAGGCAGCCATCAAAAAAACATTGAAGAACATTAAGCCTAATTCCAATGTAATCATTGATGCAAGAGAAACATCATATATTGCAACAGATGTATTGGAAATGATCCAGGATTTTGCCAATATCCGAGCTAAGGAAGAGGATATTAATGTAGAGCTCTTAGGCTTTAAAACCTCGTACAGGGATTATGAAAGAAGTGAAGATTCTCACATCTTGATTACCCACAAAAGAGCTATGTAAGCTCACTTATCATCAACTATTTTAAAATTTAAAATTCGAAAAACAATTAAATTATATGAAAGCACATACATACGAAACCCAGTCATCAATTACCCCTGAAAAAGCATTAAACTTTTTAAAAGAAGGAAACCAAAGGTTTGTAAATAACCTTAAAGCAAACAGAGATCTTCTGGAGCAGGTAAACGCGACCCGCGAAGGACAGTGGCCTTTTGCTGTGGTTTTAAGCTGTATAGACAGCCGTACTTCTGCAGAACTTATTTTTGATCAGGGGTTGGGAGATGTTTTCAGTATCAGAATTGCCGGTAATTTTGTTAATCAGGATATTCTTGGTTCAATGGAATTCGGATGTAACGTTGCGGGTTCTAAACTGATCGTAGTTTTAGGGCACACGAAATGTGGTGCTTTAAAAGGAGGTCTTGATGCTGCACAAATTGAAGGACTGGGAATGGATAATCTAAATCACCTGATCAATCATTTTGATCCCATCATCAATGAAGTGATTGAAGAAAATGAAGAGCGTTCATCAAAAAACAGTTCACTTTTGGAAAGGCTTAATCAGCAGAACGTAAGAAGTGCAATTGAAGACATCCGCAGACAGAGTTCAACTCTTAAAAAGCTTGAAGAAGACGGTAAGATTAAAATCGTTGGAGCAAATTACGATGTTGAGACAGGCGCTGTAAGCTGGTTATAACATCATTTCATTTCAGCTAGTTACAAAAAAAATAATAGATAAAATAGAGCATCGCTCAGATAAATTGATTGGAAATTAATTTTTAAAGCACGTCAGAAGGCCATCGGAAATCCGATGGCCTTTTTTATTTATTCAAATTGAAATTCGATTATCTTTTATAAAAACATTTTATTAGACTAACAAGCTTGTGCTTTATTTACCATTGAAAGCTGACATTGTATTGCTGATTCCTGCAAAAACAAAAGAGAGACTGGCTTTTGAAAAAGTCTCAATTCTCTCGGAAAGCTTTTCGGTTTCTTCTTCGTTCCAGGTTCCCAACACATAATCTACCTGTCGGCCTGCAGAAAAGTCTGCAGAGATTCCAAAACGAAGTCGTGCATAGTTTTGAGTTTGTAACACTTCATTGATATTTTTAAGCCCATTATGACCTGCATCAGAGCCTTTCCCCTTCATTCTCAATGTTCCGAAAGGAAGGGCCAAATCATCCGTCACAATCAAGACATTCTCCAAAGGAATATTTTCTTTCTGCATCCAGTACCTTACAGCATTTCCTGAAAGATTCATATAGGTATCCGGCTTAAGGACAAAAACTTTTCTGCCCTTGTACTTTCCCTCTGCCATCCAGCCGAAGTTAGCGGTATTAAATGATACCTCAAGTGCTTCAGCTATTTTCTCTGCAACTTTAAATCCTATATTATGTCGTGTATTTTCATATTCTGAGCCTTTATTCCCCAGCCCAACTATTAAATATTTCATCAGAAATTTTTTGCAAAATTAAGGGATAAAAAATAAAAAACTCAACCTTAGGAAGATTGAGTTTAAATATTGTTAAAAAACTATTCTATTGTGGTTTATAGATATAGTTAACACCATATCCTTTTGTCATATAGGTCTGCAGATCATATGCATAATTAGTACTCTTTACAACCGGAACAGGAATAGGCACTGTTAAATCAGTAACCGACCATCTTTTCGGGTTATTTGGAGATAGAATAAGACTTTCTTTATCGTTGATTATAGTAGATAACAATCTTGAAATCTTATAGGCTTGTGGTAATAATGTGAACGGACTGATCTGATCATCATACGCATAATACTCATAGCTGTATTTTTTATTAGGTGCATTATTGACAAGTCCATAATGTCTTATAACCTTAGACACATTATCCCCAGTATAAGAATAAGCCGTTTTGGAGTAATTTGTAAATGCAAACGGAGTTCCTGTCACTTCCACCCCATTCTTCATATCGATAGAGTCCAGTTTTGCAGTTGCAGGGTTGTATACTATTCTGTAAAGAGACTTTTCTTTACGTAATAATGTTTGCGGTCCAGGAGGATCTGTTGGTAGAACAGGTGGTGTTCTTCTAAAAATAGAACGGTTCTCAGAGATCGTTTGTAACTTGCTGTTGTTTCCATAATTAAACAACTGAGTATAAGATACACTATCCTTGTCAAGCTTTCCATTTCCATCAAGATCTAGGAAACCATTAAAGCTAATCTGGCTTATTTTATCACCACTATACATAATATCTGTAATAGATGCACTGTCTGTGATTACTTTGCTAACAAGAAGCCCGCTATAATGATATTCTGCAAGGGTATCCTTAGCTGTAATTTCTCTATATAATGCTCTGGGGCCATTCAGACCTCCTGTATTATTCAGATCCAATAAAGGATTCCCGTCTTCATCTAATAAATTTTTGCAGGAATGTATTGAAGAAAAGCCTGCAATTAATAAGATAAAATAGAAAATTTGTTTCATTTTCAGGTAATTGATTATTTTTTTGACAAATATAATTTTTTTTTGCATAAAAATTATATTATTATTTATATTCTGATAAGATTAATAATTATATCTATACCTATAAATTTTTATAGGTAAATGTAAATTTCTGATTTTTTTCTGCCATAGGATATCCTTGATTATCATAAGAATAACTCTGACCCGTATTAACAGATGGAGTTGGAGGTGGCATATCAAAATACATTGACGTAGGATTATTCGGAGACATCTTATAGAAATTAGTAGGATCCATTAAGCTTCGTACTATAAAATAGTTCTTAGGAAGCAAAGAAAATGCGCTTTTCTTTGAATCATAATTTTGAAAACTATAGGTAGTCTTCACAGCAGTTGTCATTTCAGGTGCACCATTGATATCAAGTATCCCTTTTTTGCAAACAGCCTGAGAAATATTATCTCCTGAATAAACAAAAGTATATTCTATAAACTTATTATAGGCAGATATTCCTCCTTCTTTTCTTTTTTCAAGAATTTTAGTAAGCTTATCTGTTGCATCGTAAGTAAAAGCATAATCACTTAAATGAGAAAGCGCAGGCGTTGCACCTGTTGCAGTACATGATGCTGAAGAAATTTTACCTTTTTCACCCGGCACAATATCAAAACTATAACTAAGGCTTGCAGTGGCAGGACTTACAAACTTAACTTTGGTGATATTCTTTTTTGTATTATCACCAGGGTCATCCGTATAGGTTAATGTACCTGTATAATAGGTATTACTCGCTTTCTCATCTTTAAATAGAGTTTGCTCCAAAACGCCTTTACTGGTTGACACATATTCTTCATAAAGGCTTGTATCCATCATAACCTTTGCAAGAATTTTTGGTACAGCGGGCCCATCGTCAGGGTTCGGTATTGACTCTGTGGGATCCTGTGTTGTATTACATGAAGCCAGCAATCCAAAAAGAGCAATACCGGCAAACATTTTAAGAAAATAGTTTTTTACCATAAAAAATTTTTAACTTGCTCAAATATAATTCAATTTTCAACAAGAAGTAGTACTTTATCCTTACAAATTCACAAAGAACAGCGTTAATAAACAAAAAAATCTAAAAACATAACGTTTTTAGATTCTGATTTATTATATAAGTCCCAAAATTAATACGGCTGAAGTACAGATGTTGTTAATACAGACTGTGACATATCACTGTTTAGGAATGTTGCATCCACAGCTCTTCCAATACCCAGTGTATTACCCGAAATTGCTCTTTTTATGCAGGCAACTTTAACTTTATATTGATTTTGAGGAGTAAGGTTAGCTAATGTAGCGTTAAGGTTAAAAATTTTATAGGCTCCACTTTCTCCTAATAACACCTCTGTTCTTACAGCTCTAAGCGTATCATCTACAAAAACACCGCATGCAAAACTTGCAGAATTATTTCCTGTTTTTTGCACTGTTGTCTGAAATGAGAATGTCACCTTATTATTACCATTGGTAACAGAAAAAGTATCTGAAGCCGAAGGAATTACAGTCCATCCGTTTATGGAATTTCCCTCATAATAAGGAACAGATTGCCCGTTATTTCCTGAGAAAGAAACTCCTGTTTTATCCGCAACAGTATTGATAGAAAATAAAGACATACTTCCCATCCCATCAGCAATTTTGACCGCCTTCCAATCATTGGCCGGCAAATCAGTATTATTGTGAAAAATATCTCCAGCTAGCCCCGATGATCCTTTTAAATTATTAGTACCTCCGGTTCTTAATTCTTTTCTGACATTAATGTCTCCGTTCACATCAAGTATATTGACAGGATTAGCTGTATTAATACCCACTTGAGCGCTTGCAAATCCGATAAACAATAAAAATTGAACAAAAAATATTTTTTTCATAATTGGTTTTTAATTTACTATTATCGGGTTAAATACTTGTGGAACCTCATATACATCTACCTTTAGGGATGATTGAGAAATGAAATCGTTAATGTTTGTACTGGTATTTGTTCCAATGGATAGCTTTCTAAGAGTTTCTCCATAGGAAGCCAATCTTGAGCACGCCACATCTACTTTATGATTTCCCTTGGGAAGATTCTCTACAATACCAATTTGATTATGGGTAAGGAAAGGAAAAGAAGAGTTGATTGCCTTTAAGTTTCTCTGTCTAAGATTGATCAATTTATTGTCTACAAAAATACCGCATGCATAGTCTATCGAAGTATCATCAGCATTCGCAGAAACGGTAGAGAAATCCGCCTGCACCACAGTTTCAAACTGAAAATAAGCCTTACTCTCTGTACTGAAAACACTAATATCCTGTGACAGTCCTGCAATTTTTTTAAATCCTTTCAAACTGCTAATATCAGCCCCCTTCACAAATGTAGCAGCCTTAGAAGTCGTTGAACTTACTTCATCACTGGATGCAAATATAATTCCCACCTTGTCTGAAAAAGAGTTATTGAATATCAAATAAAATTTATTAGGTTCATATTCAGGAATACGAAGTGTTTTCCATATTGGAGCAAAACCTTCCCCCTGAGAAACCAGTAACTGATCATTATTTCCTTGAGAAAGGCTATTATCGGTAGTATTGAGTACAACAATTTTTTGTCTTAGGTTCAAATCTCCGTTTACATCAATTTTTGCTTTCGGAGAATCAGTATTGATTCCAACCTGAGCTGACAATAGCAAGCCCGAGGCAAGAAATAAGGTTGATAATATTTTTTTCATCACTTAATTATTGGTTTTATAACTTACATATTCAATGACATCCATCTTCATGGTAGATTCCAGAGTAAATGCATTGGATGCACCATTGGAAGACTGAACATCACGTCCAATTGCAAATTGAGAAAGAGAGCTTGAGGTAGTAATCTTTCTACATCCAATTTCAATTTTGTGTAATCCTACCGGAACATCAAGTTCTGTATAATTAAGAGTGAAAATATAATCCTGAAGACCGCCTTTGGCATCGTTATTATTGGAAGCTACTCTGTCCGGACGTACCGCAACCAGCTTACCATTTCTGAAAACGCCACAAGCAAATCTTATGTTTTGTGAAGTTGTAGATACAGGTGCCTTCATTTCAATCCCAGTCTGAAACTGATAGGTAAGTCTGTTTTTTCCATTCTTGATGGTAAAACTATTTTCAAGACCTGTAATTTTAGCCCATTTTCCTTTGCTTGTGTCTGCGATATCATCTCCAACATTATTTGTATAGATACCATCACCCGCAACGCCATTAGAAAGAGATATAATACCCGTTTGATCTGACGACAGATATGAATTAATCAATTTATACTGTCCCTCTTCCATAAAGGATACATTCAATGATTTCCAGATAGGAGCCTGCCCCTCTCCTTGGGAAACCAAAACCTGGCCATTCAAACCTGCATTTCCTGCCTGAGTTGAAGACCCGCCTACTCTAAGTTCTTTTCTTAAGGTGGTTTTACCATTTACATCGAGCATTGATTTTGGTTTATCAGTACCGATTCCCACCTGTGCGTTAGCATAGAAAGATAGAAGTCCAGCCGCGCAACAAAATATAATTTTTTTCATAATAAGGACTGCAAAGGTACAAATTGAAGTCCATAAAATTCCAGTTACGTATACTTAAACCTATAGAAATAAACACATTACAACATAGAATTAATCACACAAAAAAGTAGAATTATTTCTACATAACTCTACTTTTATTTTTTTCTTCGAACAAAAAAAGTCCCCAAGCCCTTACTGTGCCGAGTATTAGAAACTTTTTTTAGTCATTGAAAGGTGATTTTCACCGTGTTAAAAAGGGGTTAATTCTCTTAAGCATGAGTATTCTTAGAGAAAAAACTGATAACAATCACAAAAAAACATATAAAAACTTAAAATTTTATATGCTTTTTTATGGTTTGCAGAAAAATATACTTTAATTATGTTCAATTATAGCTTTTAATAAAACATTGACTTCATCTACATTTTTCACTCTTTCTTTTCTCATCATAAGCTGATTTCCATCTTTACCAGATTTTTCCTTAAGCTGAGCTTCTGCTGGGTTGCGAGTTAAATAATTAATGATATGCCTAAATCGATCTGTCTGATAAAACTTATCCTGAGGGTTACCCGGGAAATATCCCAGAAACACGCCATTCTTCATAACAATCTTCTCAAAACCAATGTCTGCTGCAAGCCATTTCAAGGAAACACTCTTTAATAAGTTTACAGCCTCCTTAGGCAACGCTCCAAAACGGTCAATTAATTCAAGTTCGAACTTATGCAGATCGTTTTCATTATTAATTTCAGCAAGTTTCTGATACAGCAACAGCCTTTCCTCAGTATTGGAAATATAGAAATCCGGCAACATCAATTCTAAATCTGTATCAATATTGACATCTTTCACAGATTTGAAAAGCTTCTGCCTGTCTTCTTCATTTTCAAACAGACTTTCAAAATCAGCATCATCTTTCAATTCCTCAAGTGCCTCCTGCATTAGTTTCTGATAGGTTTCAAACCCCATTTCATTGATAAATCCACTTTGTTCTGCTCCTAATAAATCTCCCGCACCACGAATCTCAAGATCTTTCATTGCAATCTGAAAGCCACTTCCCAAATCAGAAAACTGTTCAATTGCCTCCAAACGTTTTCTGGCATCAGAAGTCATCATATCATAAGGCGGGGTAATAAGGTAGCAAAAAGCTTTTCTATTACTTCGCCCCACTCTTCCTCTCATCTGGTGCAGATCCGCCATTCCGAATCTTTGGGCATCATTGATGAAAATCGTATTGGCATTCGGAACGTCTACTCCACTCTCTACAATGGTGGTGGAAACAAGAACGTCATACTTTCCTTCCATAAAATCCAGTACATTCTTCTCAAGTTGTTTTCCTTCCATCTGCCCATGTCCTGTAATCACCCTTGCATCCGGAACCAAGCGCTGAATAAGCCCTGCAATATCTTTCAGGTTTTCAATTCTATTATTGATAAAATAAACCTGTCCGTCCCTTTGAAGTTCATAAGAAACAGCATCACGAAGAATTTCTTCACTGAATCCGATCAACTGGGTATCTACAGGCTGTCTGTTTGGTGGTGGAGTCTTGATTACAGACAAGTCTCTTGCAGCCATTAATGAAAACTGCAGTGTTCTGGGGATTGGTGTTGCTGTTAATGTAAGTGTATCTACATTACTTTTAAGGGTCTTCAGCTTATCTTTCACAGAAACTCCGAACTTATGTTCTTCATCAATAATTAACAATCCTAAGTCTTTAAATTTAACTGAACTGCTTGCCAATTGATGGGTCCCAATAATAATGTCCACCTTTCCGTTTTTAAGGTTATCCAGAGTTTCAGATTTCTGCTTGGCAGTTCTGAATCTGTTGACATAGGAAACATTTACCGGAAAGTCCTTAAGTCTTTCTTTAAAACTTCTGTAATGTTGAAATGCCAAAATAGTTGTTGGTACTAATACCGCAACCTGTTTTCCATCTGTAGCAGCTTTAAAGGCAGCACGGATTGCTACTTCTGTTTTACCAAAACCCACGTCACCACAAACTAACCTGTCCATTACAGTATCAGCTTCCATATCTTTTTTCACATCAATGGTTGCTTTTTCCTGGTCAGGGGTATCCTCATAAATAAAGCTTGCCTCCAGCTCATTCTGCAAATATGAATCCGGTGTATAAGCAAAACCTTTGGCGGTTTTTCTTTCAGCGTATAATCTGATAAGGTCAAATGCAATTTGCTTTACCTTAGCCTTTGTTTTTTGTTTTAAGGTCTTCCATGTTGGAGAACCTAATTTACTCAATACAATTTCTCGTCCATCAGGCCCATTATATTTGGAAATCTTATGCAGGGAATGAATACTTACATATAATAGGTCTCCATTTTTATAGGTTAGCTTAAAACATTCCTGAATTTTGCCATCATTATTTACTTTTACCAACCCCATAAACTTACCGATTCCATGATCGATATGGGCAATATAATCACCAATCTTTAAAGACATCAAATCCTTTAGGGTAAGTTGTTCTGACTTTGCAAAAGTATTTTTTGCCTTATACCTTTGATAACGATCAAAAATTTGGTGATCCGTATATACCAAAAGCTTATGTCCATTGTCCACGAATCCTTCATGCAGCTCGGATTTGAAGCTTTTAAAAGGAAGTTCATGTTCAAGTTCTTCGAAGATAGATTCCAGCCTTTCTTTCTGCTTCTCCGTTGAAAAAGAAATCCAGGTATCAAACCCTTCATTTTGTTTTTCTTCTATGTCTTCAATAAGGAGTTCAAAGTTTTTATGGAAAGATGGCTGTGGAAGCTGTTCCATTTTAACTTCTGCAATATCTTTTAAGCCCTCAATAGCTGCATTTCCAAAATCAATTGTCTTAAATTTTTTATAATCAAATAAAAACTCCTGATCGGAAATAAAAAGTTCTTGTGGCGCTCTATGTGCAATATCCTTATTTAAGGTATCATATTTTTCAAGGGATTTTTCGTAGAATGTTCTGATCTTCTGCATCCCTACCATTCCATTCCTGGAAACAACATAGCTTTCCTTAGGTAGAAGCTGCAGTAACGACACTCTACTTCCGGTTACAGAAAAATTCATGTTGGAAACCAATTGAAAATCCTTGACCTTATCTACTGAAAGTTGGGTTTCAATATCAAATGTTTTAATGCTTTCCACCTCATTACCAAAGAAAGTAATCCTGTATGGCTTTTCATAGGAATAAGAAAATACATCCACAATTCCTCCTCTTACAGAGAATTCCCCCGGTTCAGAAACAAAATCAGCCTGCTGAAAGTGATAGTGGTTGAGCAATTCATCAACAAAATCAAAATCCAGCTGGTCACCTACCTTTATATGATGAGAAATTGCCTTGAAATCTTCTTTCTTTAATACCTTTTCAGATAAGGCTCCGGCATAAGCTACAATAACCTTTGGAGATCTCCCGGAATTGATTTTATTCAAAACCTCAGTCCTTAAAACCAAATTGGCATTCTGTGTTTTCTCTACCTGATAAGGTTCAAGATGGGTTGCCGGAAAATAAAGTACCTTTTCTTTTCCAAGCAGGTCTTCCATTTCTGTATTGGCATATAATGCATCTTCCTTATCATCTACCAAATAAAGAATATGTTTTTTCTGAACCAAAAAAAGTTCAGCTACAAAGACGGATACTGAAGATCCGGCACTTCCTTTCACAGCAATATGCTGATTATTTTCTAAATGGCTAAAAATCTCTTTTCCAAATTCTTTTTGCAATAGATCAGGAAGAAACTTTTCGTTGATGGATTTTAACTGCATAAATTGTAATGGTATAAAACGACAAAAGCGATTTCGGGAGTTTTCCGAAACCGTTTACGCTATGACAAAGGTAAGAATATTTTTTTCTTTCAATAAAAACGGGTTGACTTTCAAATTTAAAATGAACAACTTAGGCTGTCTAAATCTTAATTTTTTGCTAATTTATTTAATTACCTGTTAAAATAACCCGAATATTTTCTCATGGCATAATGTTTGGCTTTTTAAGCCTACCGAACATTAAAGAGAATAGTATTATGAAAAAAGCAATTAAAATCTTAGGAATTCTTATGCTGTTGATTTTCACAGCATCATCGTTTTCGTCGTGCAGCAGGGATGATGACCCTACCAACAACGACTTTTTCGCAGGAACGTACAAAGGAAGTGTTTCTTACAACGACGGAGGCTCTACCAACATCAGTACTGATAACGGGAGTGTTTTCGTAACAAAAATCGCCAGTGGTACCAAGTACAATTTTGCATTTTCAAACAGCATTCCTGATCTGAATGGAATTGAATTTGAACAAAAGGGAGACAACACTCTTGTGATGATAGGTTCTACCGCAACTTCCTACATTAGAATTGACAATAATACATTGAAGATTTTATATATTAAGGATGGTAAGACCTGGACAGCCAACTGTACCCGCTAAACAAACTATTTAATACACAAAGGCCTGCTTTCATTTCTGAAAGCAGGCTTTTTATATTTCGGATGGTTCTTTAATTTTTTTTTAAGCTGTAATAAACTTTAGTTAAGTTTAAAAATCCAATTTTTTTAGCCTGCTTTTTGTATATCTTTAATCAACAAAAACAAATCGTAATTCTTATGAAAAAATTATTATCTGCAATGTCATTAATCTTAGGATTAGGACTTGCTACTGCCCAGCAGACTGCTCCCGCTACAAGTACTACGGCTCATCAACCGGCAAAAGTAATGAAACCTGCAAAACCAGTTGAGGCAAAAGCTGCAAAACCAGCTGAAATGAAGACTGTAAAACCAGCAGAAGCAAAACCGGCTAAGCCAGCGCAACCTGCTGCTAAAATGAAAAAAGATGGTACTCCGGACAAGAGATATAAAGACAATAAACATCTGAAAAAAGACGGTACACCAGATAAAAGATATAAAGTAAACAAATAAGCATAACATTAACATATAGTTGTTATTTTCATAATCAAATTTCGAGAAACCGATGAACAAGTTCATCGGTTTTTTTTATGCCATGTTTTATAAAAATGGTTCCAAATTCTATACTTATTTATAAATTTGACACATGTTAAACTTCTTCAAGAAAAATGCAGCGCTTATTTGGGCAAAAAAACATGTCCAAAAGACAGAGGAATTCAAAAAAAACGCAGAAAAAAACCAGGAGGATTTATTGATTTCTCTTGTATCTACGGCTCAAAAAACACTTTTTGGACGTGAGCATGATTTTAAGAATATTCACTCTGTAAAAGAATTTCAGGACAGCGTTCCCGTTGCGGATTATGAAGATCTGAAACCTTACATTGAAAGAGTAAAAAAAGGACAGGCCAATATTCTCTGGACAGAAACACCTGAATATTTTGCCAAAACCTCCGGAACTACTTCAGGGTCTAAGTACATTCCTATCTCTAAAGAAGGGATGCCCTTTCAAATTGCGGGAGCTCAAAGTGCACTTTTCCACTATATCAGCAAAAAAAACAATGCAGACTTCGTTAACGGAAAAATGATTTTCCTACAGGGAAGTCCTGAATTAGAAGAAGTTTTCGGGATAAAAACAGGAAGATTATCTGGTATTGTAGCCCATCATATTCCTAATTACCTGCAAAAAAATCGCTTACCAAGCTGGGAAACTAATATCATGGAAGACTGGGAAGCCAAAGTAGACAAAATAATTGAGGAAACCGAGCATGAAAACATGACACTGATCTCAGGAATTCCGCCATGGCTTATTATGTATTTTGAAAAGCTTACTGAAAAACATGGAAAAAAGATCAAACAACTATTCCCTAATCTACAGCTTCTTGTTACCGGAGGGGTTAATTATGAACCTTACCGCGATAAAATGGAGGACTTACTGGGGGGCAGTGTAGATATTATTCAGACTTTTCCGGCTTCTGAAGGGTTCTTTGCTTTTCAGGATGATTACACTAAGGAAGGGCTTCTACTCTTGACCAACCACGGTATATTTTATGAATTTATCCCCTTGGAAGAGTATGGAAAACCTGGTGCAACAAGATTGACCCTAAAGGATATTGAACTTAACAAGGACTATGCGTTGATTCTTACAACCAATTCCGGATTATGGGCCTATTCCATTGGTGATGTTGTCCGATTTATTGATAAAAATCCGCACAGGGTATTGGTAAGCGGCAGAACAAAGCACTTTACCTCAGCGTTTGGAGAACATGTAATCGCCTTTGAAGTTGAGGAGGCCATGAAAGCAACTCTTGAAAAATACCCGGCACAGATTACGGAGTTCCATCTTGCTCCACAGGTGAACCCAAGTGAGGGACTTCCCTATCACGAATGGCTTATAGAGTTTGAAAAGGATCCTGAAAATCTGGAAGTATTCCGAGATGAACTGGATCTTCAGCTTAGAAACAGAAATACGTATTATGACGATCTGATCTCTGGAAATATTTTACAGAAACTTAAGATTACAAGGCTTAAGAAAAATGCATTCCATGAGTATGCAAAATCCCAGGGAAAGTTGGGAGGTCAGAATAAGACTCCAAGATTGGCCAATGACAGAAATGTTGCAAATATCTTAGAAATTTACAAATTTTAAAGATATTTTTTCAATTCCAAAAACGTATATTCGAAAAAAATTATAAATTTGAAAAACTAAAAGAAAATAATGAAAGCATCTGTACTGTTGAAATCATCTCTATTAACGTCTTTATTTGTTATTACATCTTGTGCTACTACAAAATACAGCGAGGATGTTTCTAAAAATAATTATTCTAATCTGGAAGCTGGAAAAATATATAAGGTTACCATGAAAGACGGATCTCCTAAACAGAAAATACTATTCAGAAATATTGTTGGAGATAACCTTGTAGGTACAGCCGGAAAAAAAGACAGTACAGTAGTAACCATTCCTAAAGCAAAAGTAGCAGCAGTAAAAGACCAAAGAAAAGCTAGAATTGCAACAGGTGCGGCCATCATTGGTGCAGCAGGAGTTGCAGCCATTGTGATCAGTTCTTCAAGAGCAGACTAAAATAGATATTATCTTTCAAAAGGTATTTACTATATCTTTTAAAAAACCACATATAAATAGCCCTAAATAAATTTTTAGGGCTATTTTTGTTCATGATTTCCTTTACCCCCCTAAAAACATTACAAAATATTGAATTCAGAAATCTTCTAACGGGAAGATTTTTTATTGTTTTAGCTTTCAGAATGCTTGCCACATTATTGGGATGGTGGGTGTATCAATTAACAAAAGATCCCTTTTCCATAGGCCTTATCGGGCTATCTGAGGTAATTCCTGCCGTAAGCTGTGCCTTGTATGCCGGCCACGTTATTGATATGAATGAAAAAAAGAGGCTGTTGCTTATCTGTAACTACGCTTATATTTTTCTAATTGGGCTTTTGCTTATTCCAGCTTTCCTTAATGTAGAAATGCATTTCACAGGCCATCAGATTACCTATTTTATTTATGGTGTGATATTTTTCACCGGAATTGCCAGAGCCTTTATTGGTCCTATTGTTCCTTCTATGATTCCAAAGATCGTAAAGAAAGAAAATCTGCCTAATGCCGTTACCTTAAACCAAGCTACTTTCCTGATATCTTCTGTATGCGGACATGCACTAGGAGGAATCTTGATTGGATATTTTGGAGTACAATGGACACTGGTGGTTATTTTATCCCTCATATTTGTGGCTTCTCTATTTTTCTGGCAGCTAAACAAACAATATTCTGAACATAAAAAGGAAGATGTAAATGTTGTGGAGAGTATGCGTGAGGGGATTTCCTATATTTTTAAAACGAAAGAAATTCTTGGAGCTTTATGTCTGGATATGTTTGCTGTACTCTTTGGAGGTGCGGTAGCCATGATTCCTGTATTTGCTACTGACATTTTAAAGTCAGGCGCTGAAGGCTTTGGACTGCTAAATGCTGCTTCTGATATAGGTTCTATGTGTATCATCACTCTTTTATCCATCGTACCTTTACGAAAAAATCAGGGAAAAATACTTCTTGCCGTAGTTACCGGATTTGGAATCTGCATTATTGGATTTGGGCTATCTAAGCTTTATTGGATTTCTTTTATGTTCCTTGTAATAAGCGGAATGCTGGACGGAATTTCTGTGGTAATCAGGGGAACCATTGTGCAGTTAAAAACACCGGATCATATAAGAGGACGAGTTCTGAGTGTGAACTCAATTTTCATTATGTCCAGTAATGAAATGGGACAGTTTGAGAGTGGAGTTATGGCCAAGTTATTAGGTGTAGTACGGTCTGTAGTATTTGGAGGATGCATGACTGTTCTTGTTGCTCTTGCGGTAGGAAGCACCAATCCTAAGCTAAGAAAAATGCAATATTAACAAGTTCATTATTAACCAAATACAAAAATAGCAAGACACCGACCTAAATTCGATATACTTAAAATGAGAATAGAATATTTTTCTATTCTCATTTTATATTTATACCTATTTATTAAAAATATTTTCCTTCATTTATACGCAATTTAAAATCAAAGCGTTATTATTATTACGATCTCCATATAATTTAACATTAAACAAAAAATGCAATATCAAAAAACAACATGGCACATTCATTAAATATATCTCAAAATCTTTAATTTAACGTTAATAATTTTTTATATTTGCTACAAATATCCCCTTTATGAATAAACTTTTATTTATTTTAGGCTTTTTCGTGACTGGTTTTTGGGTAAGTGCTCAGACTTTTTCAGATCAAGCTTTACAGCAGTCCGTCCAGCAACTCAATGATGCCAAGACAGACGGTGACTACGATACTCTCTTTACTATATTTTCGGAAACTAAAACTTCAGAAAAATGGAAAGCTAACTACTATGCTGCAGTGGCAATGTATTCCAAAGCTCAGTATTTATTAAAAAATACAACAAACATACCCATTGCTGAATCGAATGAACTGGCAAAAAAATTTGCAATACAAGCACTCGCTTCCGAAAAAAACAATGGAGAAATTAATACTCTTCTGGGGCTTATTCATATACAAAAAATCAGAATAGTAGCTTCTACAGACCCTCAAAAGGATTTGAAAACAGCTATCGGATATATGACAAAAGCAGACTCTCAACTAAAGAACAACCCAAGACTTACACTTCTAAAAGCTGAAATAGCTGAACTTTCCAACAACAAAATTGAAGCTATAAAATTGCACCAAACGGCAATAAGTGAATTTAAAGATCCTTCTGCTGGTTCTCCAAACTGGGGCAATCAGCTAATAGAGCACTAAGCCTAATAGAGACCATGATGTTTCGATCAGAAGAATAATATTTTATAACGGCATATAAATTATCTCTTCAGGATTAAAAATACACATTGCTCTTTTAACAATCATAGTTTTAATATTTGTTTTAAACATTCTCCTATGAAAAAAATACTACTCATTTTCTTAATAATATTTTCACATATTGCATATGCACAATCAGATTGTTCAACGGCAATGGCAGTATGTGGAAACACAACTATTTCGTACACCCCCAATGGCCATGGTGATACCCTGGAAACCATTGGAGGCTGTCTTAGTAATGAAAGATACTCAGTATGGTACTCCTTTACCATTGCTACAGGAGGAACTCTTACTTTTGAAATTGTTCCCAATGACCTGGGCAATGACTATGACTTTGGAGTATTTGGCCCTAATAAATCATGTGCCAGCCGAGGTACTCCAGTCCGTGGATCCTATGCTGTAACAAGTGGAATTACCGGCCTTAATATGACTGCTACAGACTTGTGTGATCCTGTAGGCGGAGACAGATGGGCAAAATATATGGATGTATTACCCGGAGAAACTTATTATCTCATCGTAAACAACCATAGTGAATCCGCGAATGGTTTCATCATGAAATGGGGAGGAACCGCTACTTTAGCATCTCCATTTACAGATCCAAACATACAGCCCCACCCATTCATTCCTCCTGGAGTTGCCGGAGCAACCCCTGCAGACCCGAGAGAAGTTCCTATCTGTAGTAATCCTGCGCTTTTTGACTTTTCATCTTTATCAGCAGGAATCATCAATGGAAACCCTAACTTCACGGTTACTTATCACCATAATCAAAATGATGCTTTAACAGCGAATAATCCTATTACAACCCCTCTTAGCGTAGGTATAACAACGGAATATTATTACAGCATCAGCTATACAGATCCTGTTGATGCCAATAATCCGATAAATAAATGTAGGCAAACCGGTAAGTTTAAGTTCAAGGACGGAACCATTGTAGCAAAGGACGCTACGCTAACCATGTGTAACAACAATAATGCAGGAACAGCTGTTTTTGACCTTACTACAGCAGATGTTTTTGCAGACCCTACTGCTACAAAAAAATATTACCCTACAATGTATGACCTGAACGCAGGAACAAATGAGATTACTTCAATTTATCAGTTTGTTTCAGCAGAAGGAAAAATATTTGTAAAAGTAACTTCTCAATATGGATGTGTAGACACTGCTGAAATTACCCTTAAATTTCACCCAATAGTTATTGCAAAAGATGCCTCCATGAGGGAATGCTTCATAGAAACAAACCCTTCTACAGCTTTGTTTAACTTAGAAAACGCTGCGGTTGTAACACCAACGGCTGGTACTACAAAAAGATATTTCCCATCATTAATTGATGCTGTAGATATTACGAATGAAATTTTAAATCCTACAACTTACATTGCACCAACTGGTGTTGTATATGTGAGAGTGGGCGATAGCAGAGGATGCTATACCGTTGTTAAGATTAATCTAACGGTAATTCCTCCTGTAAAATCTACTGTACTGAAAGACAAAATCATTTGTGTAGAAGACAAAACGACTCTGGATGCAGGACCTGGATTCAAAAGTTATGAATGGAGCACTGGTGCTACTACTCAGATAATTAAAGACGTTGGAGTGGGAACTTACTGGGTAAAACTTAAAACAGGAGAATGTATTACAACTCAAACTGTAAAAATCTATCCTTCTGAGCAACCAGTAATAACGAGCATTGATGTATCAAACACTACATTAACTGTAAATGTTATTGGCGGCGCCCCTGATTACAAATATTCCATAGATAATATTATATGGCAGGATTCTAATGTATTTAACAATATTGCAAGAGGCAGTTACAAGGTATATGTAAAAGATGCTTATGATTGTGATCCTATTGTAGTTTCCGTACTGGTTCCTAATTTGATCAACATTATTACACCAAACGGAGACGGAGTAAATGATGTATTAGATTATTCTGCAATTGCCGACAAACAAAATCTGGTATTCAATATTTTTGACAGATATGGTGTGAAAATTCACCAAGCTGACAAATCCAATGGATACAAATGGGATGGGACTATTGCTGGTAAAAAGATACCTACCGGCACCTACTGGTACTCTTTAACATGGAATGAGAATGACAAAAAGAACACTCCTTTCAAATTCTCAGGATGGATTATTGTAAAAAACAGAGAATAATTCCTAAAACATAAACCGAAAAAGCCGCTTTTGGCGGCTTTTTCTCTACAAAAAATGATAAAAAAAATATATTTCTCTTAATTTTGTTTCACAAAAATCATTTTAACAATGAAAAAAATATTACTCTTTTTTATTTTACTCATAACACAGAGCATTTACTCGCAATCAGACTGTGTTTCAGCAATTCCCATCTGTGGAAACTCTGACATTTCCTACACCCCTTCCGGAGTAGGAAATATTGTAGAAATCCTTAAAGATAATGGCGGATGCCTGGGAAGTAATGAAAAGTATTCCGTTTGGTATACTTTCACTGTTTCAACGCCAGGAACACTTGCATTCACCATTAAACCCAATGACCCCGGAGACGATTATGACTTTGCTATATATGGACCAACTGCCAATGGATGCGCTTCTTTACAGGATGCCAACCATGTTTTTGTACAGCCAATAAGATGCAACTACGACGGTGCTAAAGGAGATACAGGACTGGATATTGCCATGGCCCCGCCCGCAGTATTCCCTACCTTTCCTCCAGGCGCTACTAACAGTATGAATACTGGTAAATGGTGTCCTTACCTGAATGTTTTACCTGGTGAAACCTACTATTTGATCATTGACAACTGGGATAAATCCCCTAATGGATTCTCCATGATCTGGACAGGTACTGCTAGTTTAAGTTCAGCATTTAATGATCCTGTTTTGGCTCCGTTCCCATTCATCACTCCTGGAGTTCCTGCAGCTGATGTAGCTGACCCAAGTAAAGTAATGGTGTGCGGGCTTCCTACACAATTTAACTTTTCAACTCTTACCGCAGGAATCATCAACGGAAATAGTTCTGACTTCCAAGTAACTTATCATAAGAATACCAATGATGTTCTTACAGGAGATAATCCTCTTACGATTGAAACCGTAGATGGAGTTAAAACATATTATTACAGAATTGTATATCATGATCCAAATAATGCTAACAACCCGGCCAATGGCTGCTTCATTACAGGTAAATTTAAGTTTGTAGATGCAAGTATAAAGGCTAATGCAGCCTCTACTTTATTTTCATGTAATAATAACTATGCAGGTACTGCAGCATTTGATCTTACGACAGCCAATGTATTCACAGGTACAGGAGCCACTATTAAATACTATCCTACTCAAGCGGACCTGAATGCAAACACCAATGAGATTACAACTCCTACCAATTATATTTCTACGGAAAAAACGGTATATGTGAAAGTAATTTCTTCATTTGGATGTACGGCAACAACTACCATTCTGTTAAAGTTCCACCCAACGGTTATACTAAAAGATGCACAAATTGAGAACTGTTATATTGAAAATGACATTACGCGTTCTACATTCAACCTTACAAAAGCATCTATAGGAGTACCGAATCCGGAACCAACAGGAACGGTAATAAAATACTACAAAACGATAGCTGATGCGAAAGACGAAACCAATCCAATTTCAAATCCAACGACTTACCTTTCAGAAAGCACTGTAGTGTATGTAAGAGTTAACAATGCACAACAATGCTACTCTATTGCCCAAATCACCTTAAAAGTTCTGGCACCAGTAAAATCAACTGTTTTAAAGGATAAAACTATTTGTCCAGACAGTAAAACAACATTGGATGCAGGACCTGGATTTAGCAGTTATGAATGGAGTACCGGCGAAACATCACAATCTATTAGTAATGTTCCTGTAGGTACATATTGGGTAAAGCTTCAGACAGGAAGATGCTTCACAACTCAGGAAGTAAAAGTACGTCCTAGTCTACAACCTGTTATTTCCAATATTGAAATCAGCAATAACAGCTTCACCATTACTGCTACAGGAGGTGTACCCCCTTACAAATATTCTATTGATGGAACAACATGGCAGGATTCTAATTCCTTTAAAGGATTACCGAGAGGAGAAAACACAGCATATTTGAAAGATTCTTACAACTGTACGCCTATTCAGGTTACTGTTACAGTTCCTAACTTAATTAATGCCATTACTCCAAACGGAGATAACATTAATGATGTAATTGACTATTCAGCTCTATCTTACAAGAAAAACCTTATATTTATTGTATACGATAGATACGGAAACAAGCTTTATGAAGCCAATAAGATAAGAAATTACACTTGGGACGGAACCGCATCCGGCAAAAAAATATCAACAGGAACTTACTGGTATACAATTTCTTGGAATGAAAATGACAAGAATAATACCGAAACAAAATACTCAGGATGGGTATTGGTAAAAAATAAAGAGTAAGCTTTCTATCATAGAATAAAAAATCATCCCGTTTGGGGTGATTTTTTTTATCAACATTATCAATCTCCTATTTACCGCATTTTCTAAACAAGTGCTAATAATTTGTTGAATACTATTTTTTTAATATTTTGTAAATAAACTATCTTTGCACTATGGCGCAGAAAGAAACATTATCATCCCTTACCCACGGAAACTTTGCAAAAGAGCTATCTATTGCGGATGGAAAAATGCCTCCTAATGCAGTGGATTTTGAAAGACTTGTCGTAGGAACTTTTTTGATTGACAAAAAAGGTCTTGACCATTCCATTGACCTTCTTACCCCAGAAGTATTTTATGATCCCAGACACCAGGTCATTTTCTCTACCATATTAAAGCTTTATGAAGGGAACCATCCTGTAGACTTAATGACTGTCATTCAGGATTTAAAGAAAGATGACAAACTAAGCCAGGCAGGTGGTGATCACTATATTATTGATCTTACCATGGGGGTAAGTTCATCTGCCCATATTGAATACCATGTACGTGTAATTCTTGAAAAATATATTTTAAGAAGTCTTATTAATGTTTCCGCAAATGTAATTGACTCTTCCTATAAAGAATCAACGGACGTTTTTGAACTTCTGGACAAGGCCGAACAATCTTTTTTTGAGATCACTAACGGAACCATTAAGAAAGGTTTTGATACAGCAAACTCATTGGTAAAACAAGCCATCGACACCATCAAATCTCTAAAGGACAAAGAGGGAATCTCAGGGGTTCCATCAGGATTCAGAGATATAGACAAAGAAACCGGTGGATGGCAAAATTCTGACCTTATCATTATTGCAGCACGTCCGGCGATGGGTAAAACAGCATTCCTTCTTTCCATGGCAAGGAATATTGCAGTGGGACATCAAATCCCTATGGCTCTATTCTCGCTCGAGATGGCATCTGTACAGCTTATCACAAGGATGATTGCGTCCGAAACAAAGATTTCATCTGAAAAACTTCGTAAAGGAACCTTGGATGATGAAGAATGGCAAAGACTTTTCTCCAACGTATCTGAGTTGGAAAACGCACCTTTATATATTGACGAAACCCCTTCTCTTTCCATATTTGACTTCCGTGCAAAGTGCCGAAGACTGGTAATGCAGCACGGCGTAAGGCTTATCATGGTCGATTATCTCCAGCTGATGACAGCAGGAAGCAGTGGAAAAGGAGTTGGAAACCGTGAACAGGAAATCTCCATGATTTCACGTTCATTAAAGGCAATTGCAAAAGAACTTAACGTACCGGTAATTGCACTTTCCCAGCTATCGCGAAGTGTAGAAACCCGCCCGGGAAAAAGACCTCAGCTTTCAGATCTAAGGGAATCCGGAGCAATTGAGCAGGATGCCGATATTGTATCCTTTATCTTTAGACCGGAATATTATAAAATTACTGTTTGGGATAATGATGATGAAGGGCAGGAAACATCTACAGAAAACCAGGCCGAATTGATTATTGCAAAACACAGAAATGGTGCAACAGCAGATGTCAGATTATCTTTCCTAAAGCATTTTGCAAAATTTGGTGATATTGAGGCTGCCTTTGATAGTAATGCAGGAGGCGGATACCCATCCAACTTCGGTGAGCCAAGCGGCTTTGATAAGATTAAAACAACCATCCAGCCAGGAGCAGCATTTGATCTTCCGGACAGCTCAAAACTTTCCGGGTCATCTATGAATGATTTTGATGATGATGATGATTTCCCATTTTAAGACTTTAAAATCAGGACATTGTAATCGGCATTAAGACATTTGTAGTCTTGTGGCTCTATTAAAGATAATTCAATTTTTATATAATTAAGTTTGAGAATCGAAATTTACACCGATGGTGCTTGTAGTGGAAATCCCGGAAAAGGCGGATATGGAATTCTCATGCGTGTTCCTGAAAAAAACTACCAAAAAACGTTTTCAAAGGGTTTTAGAAAGACCACCAATAACAGAATGGAGCTCCTTGCAGTGATTACAGCAATGGAAAAACTGAAGTCTGCAGAAAATGATATTCATGTGTACACAGATAGTAAATATGTTGCAGATGCCGTAAACCAAAACTGGATCACAGGATGGATTAAAAGAGGTTGGAAAAATGTAAAAAACCCAGATCTCTGGAAAAAATTTATTGAACTCTACAACAAGCATACCCCTACAATGCATTGGGTAAAGGGGCATGCCGGGCATTTTGAAAATGAACTTTGTGATAAACTAGCCGTTGCTGCAGCCAATTCTCCTGATCTTGATATTGATACTTATTTTGAAGGATTAGACAACAATTCTCTCTTTTAATCAATTAACACAATTCAAAAATTTGCCCTATAACATTCATTATTTCATCACAAGAAATACTGTTTAATGAATAATAATTAATTTTTTTAACAAAATTAACATTAAATACATATTTTTCAACTAGGATTTAATATCTTTACTTCATCCTAAATCCCAGTTAAATGAATAAAAATTTATTGTTTTATTTTTCAATTCTTTTATTCTGCCTATCCGAAAATTTTTCCGCACAGACCTATCAACTGACCGGAACACCTATTAATACTACAGGATGGACTGTAGTACCTTCCGCCACTACAAGCGGAGATTTTGTCATGTTGACTGATGATGTAGGAAACAGTTCGGGAGCAATAAAGTTAAATGATCCCATCAATTTAAAATATTGTGACAAATGGAAAGTAGAATTTGATTTTAGAATTAACGGAAACGGCATACCCGGATTTGGAAAAGGAGACGGTTTTGCTTTTTGGTACTTAGCCAACCCTCCTATTACCAGCCAACAGGGATCTGGGCTGGGAATCCCACAAAATGCCATAGGTCTCATGGTGGGGTTTGACATTTACAACAATACCACAAGCTCGCAAATGAGCAAGGTACACATTGCCTATGGCGTAGTTCCCAATACAACAGATACGAACAACATTGAGTTTTTCAACACCACAGGGAGTTCATTCCACTCGGCGGATCTTAACACTACACAATCTTTTATAGGAGATACTTATAAACATGTAGAAGTAACAGGTCAAATTGATCCCGCTACCCCTACCAACTGGATTATAACGGTAAAAATAGATGGTAATACAATTACTTCTCAATCATTTGCACCATCAGGAGGTGCCACAACAATGACTCAGGGATATTTTGGGTTTTCAGCTTCTACTGGAGGGGCTTCAGCAAGAAACTCCATTAAAAATGTAAAAATATATACTGACAAGGTTCCTATTTTACAAACTTCAACGACTCAATCATTTTGCCCCAATCCTACTACAGGATATGGAAATGTGAATTTAACGAGCTTTAATTCTCAGTTTGTAAGCAACCCTGGAAATTATACATTCACTTATTATCCTTTAGGTAGCTCTACTCCTATTAGCAGCCCTGCCAGCTATCAGTTTAATGCCAATACAACAGTTACTGTCGTTATTAAAGATAATGCCGGAATACTTTGTGATAATCCTGATGGAAAGATTCAGCTTGTACTGGCGGCATTCAAGGCAGAAGATAAAACTCTTACCGAATGTAATAACAACAAGGCAGGAACAGCCACTTTCAATCTAACCTCAGCTAATGTAACCAGCGTACCGGGTGTTACTAAAAAATATTATAAAACGCTTAATGACTTGAATGCAGGAACTAATGAAATCCTGTATCCTGATAACTATCTTTCTGCTCCCGGAAACGTTTATGTTAAAGTAACCACCCCACAAGGATGTACAGGCACAGCAAAAATCAGCCTTACTTTTTACCCTGAAACTCCTGTAAAAGAAGCAACTCTACAATCCTGTTTTATTGAAGATAATATCTCCAATGCTATATTCAATTTAACCACTGCAGATATAACTTCATTAACAACCGGTGTCACCAAAAAGTACTATACTTCTGTAGAAAATGCTATTAACGGAACCAATGAGATTTCCAATACTCTTCAATATACCTCAACAAGTACTGCAATATATGCCAAGGTAACTGATACCAATGGATGCTTTACCATTGCTAAAATTAATCTTGTTGTACTTCTTCCTGTTAAATCTTCAATTCTGAAAGACAAAACCATTTGCATTGAAGAGAAAACAGATCTGGACGCAGGTCATGGCTTCAGTGAATACACCTGGAGCACGGGAGCTACAACGCCCTCTATTAAAGATGTAGGAGTAGGAACCTATTGGGTAAAGCTTAAAACAGGAAACTGTATTACAACTCAAATTGTAAAGGTATTACCATCTCCTAATCCTGTTGTTTCAAGTATTGATATCCATAACAACACCATTACGGTAAATGTTGCTGGTGGAACAGCTCCTTATCAATACTCCTTAAATGGATCAACATGGCAAATCTCAAACACTTTTACCGGTTTAGCCAGAGGAGAAGTAAAGGTTTTCGTGAAAGATTTCTACAACTGCGTTCCTGTTGAAGTACAAATTACGGTACCTAATCTCATCAACGTGATTACTCCAAACGGAGACAATATCAATGATCAAATAGACTATTCTGCATTGGCTTACAAAAGGAATTTACTATTTGTAGTGTATGACAGATATGGAAATAAAATTCATGAGGCAGGCAAAATAAGAAATTTCACATGGGACGGAATGGCTTACGGAAAAAGAGTTCCGACAGGAACTTATTGGTACACCATTTCTTGGAATGAAGACAATAAAAACAATACTGAAACTAAATATTCCGGCTGGGTATTGGTAAAAAACAGAGAATAGACAATCTCAGGAATACATCATTTATAAAAGAAAGAAGCTCAATGATTATATTTTAACATTTTAATACAAATAACAACTTCACAATCTTTCCATTATGAAAAAAAATATACTCTTTTTTTTGTTGGCTGCCTTATCATGCCTCCCTGGAAAATTATTTTCGCAAACGTATCAGCTTGCCGGAAATCCTGTAAACACTACAGGATGGGATCTTGTTTCAGATGCTGCTGTAAGCGGAGATTTCATTAGACTCACCACAGACCAAACCAGCCGATATGGAGCTATTAAGCTCTCCACACCCATCACCCTTAGCTATTGTGATAAATGGAAAGTGGAATTCGACTTTAGAATTGACGGAAACGGAACCACGCAATTCGGAAGAGGAGACGGATTTACTTTCTGGTACCTCGCCAACCCTCCCACAGGATTCGTATCCGGAGGTGGCTTGGGAATTCCATCGAACGCCTCTGGATTAATGGTTGGCTTTGATATTTTCAACAATACTACAGAGGGTCAAATGAGCAAGGTACACCTTTTATACGGCACCAATAATACTGCCGGTAACAATATAGAATACAACAATACTCCCGGAAGCTCATTCCATTCTCCGGATCTCTACTCTACCCAACCTTTCGTAGGAGACACTTATAAGCATGTAGAGGTAAATGGAGAAACAGACCTCAGCAATCCTACCAACTGGATCATCAAAATCAGAATAGACGGTGTGCTCATTGTAGATCAATCTTTTGCCCCATCAGGAAATGCCGTCGGAATGACGCAGGGATATTTTGGATTTTCTGCAGCAACGGGAGGTGCCAGCGCAAGACATTCCATCAAAAACGCCAAGGTATTTGTAGATAAAGTTCCTATTTTAAATAACACCATTACTCCTTTTGTATGCACCAATCCTACTACAGGAAACGGTACAGTGGATCTTACATCCTATAATTCTCAATTTGTAAACAACCCTGGAAATTACCTTTTCACCTATTATATATTAGGTGTTGCCACTCCTATTGCTAACCCTTCCAGCTTTCAATATTCAGGAAACACGACGATTAAAGTAGTTATTAAAGATCCTACCTCAACTCTTTGCGACAATGGAGATGGTATTATACAACTTAATCCAACTCCATTTGCTGCCAGTGACGCAAGCCTTATCGGATGTAACAACAATAATGCAGGAACAGCCACATTTGATCTTAATACCGCAGCAGTAACTACCCTGGCTGGAACAACCAAGGAGTTTTACCCAACCTTATACGACCTTAATGCAGGAACCAATCAGATTACCAATCCCAATGCTTATGCATCAGGGCCTGCTACCATATATGTAAGGGTAACCACTTCACAGGGATGTGTAAGCACTTCTAAGATCACCCTAAACATTCATCCTGTTGTTACTGTGAATGATAGAGAACTAAGATCATGCTTTATTGAAAGCAACCCTTCAACAGCTTCTTTTGATCTTACATCCGCCGCCGTTACACCTACCCCTGTGGGAATAACAAAAAAATATTATCCATCTTTAACGGATGCTGTTAACAACACCAATGAAATAACCAATGCCGCTAACTACATTGCACCTAACGGTGTTGTTTATGTAAAAGTATTTAACTCAAACGGCTGTTATGCAATAGCTAAAGTTAAATTAACTGTATTAGCTCCTGTTTTATCAAAAGTCTTACAAAACCAAACCATTTGTATGACAGGCAAAACAACATTAGATGCAGGACCTGGATTCAGCAGCTATCTATGGAGCACAGGAGCAACAACACAGATAATCAAAAATATTGGAGTGGGTACCTACTGGGTAAAACTTAAAACCGGAGAGTGTGTTACCACACAAACAGTAAATATTTACCCATCCGAACATCCTGTAGTTTCCAACATTGACATTTCAGGGGGAACAGTGACGGTATATGTAAATGGAGGAACATCTCCTTATCAGTATTCAATGGATAATGTTCACTGGCAGGACTCCAATGTATTCTCCAATGTTGTGAGAGGTGAGGCAAAGGTATTTGTAAAGGACAGCTACAATTGCGAACCTATTGAAATCAACATTACAGTTCCTAATCTAATCAATGTAATTACCCCTAACGATGATGGTATTAATGACATTATTGATTATTCTGCCTTGGCTGTGAAGCAAAATCTGGAAGTTAATATCTACGACCGATATGGTGTACAGATTTTCAGAGCAGATAAAGCCAACGGATACAGATGGAACGGAACAGCCAACGGAAGAAGAGTTCCTACCGGAAATTATTGGTATTCTGTTGCATGGAATGAAAATAATAAAAAGATCACTCCGGTAAAATTCTCCGGCTGGATTGTTGTAAAAAACAGAGAATAATCACTTTCTTATTTATATTAGCAGAATCACTTCGTTATTCGGGGTGATTTTTTGTATTAATTAAAAGGATATATTTCATTTAAAAGACTTTTTATTCATATTCAATCCTTAAATTTGTCCTATGAATTATTTGGAAGCTTTAAGCAGAAGATATTCTGTGAAAAAATTTAATAATCAAATCATTCCTCAGGAAACTCTTCATAACATTCTTGAGTCGGGAAAACTATCTGCCAGCTCATTGGGACTTCAACCTTATAAAATTATTGTTGTTGAAAGTGAAGAAATGAAGCAGAAGTTGATTCCTGCTTTTTATAACCCATCTCAGATTTCAACTTGCTCTCATCTTGTGGTCATTATTTCAAAGAAAACAATAGAAGAGAATTATATCCATGGATATTTTAATCATATTTCTGCAGTAAGGGAAACTCCTTTGGAAACTCTTGACCCGTTTAAAAACAGCATCAATCAACATATCAATCAAAAAACACAGGATGAAATTTTCAACTGGGCAGAGAAACAGTCTTATATAGTATTGGCCAATCTTATGTATGCCGCAGCTATAGAGAATATAGATTCTTGCCCGATGGAAGGCTTTCGACAGGACTTGATAGAAGAAATTCTGAATGTACACTCCGAGACAGAAAAAGTAACCGTTACCCTCGCTTTAGGCTACCGTTCTGAGGAAGACCATTTTCAGCACATGAAAAAAGTAAGAAAACCAAACGAAAAATTGTTTAAATTTATTTAATATTAAACGATTGTACCTAAAGCAAGCATATGATAAAAGCGGATGTATTAGTAATCGGTTCCGGTATTTCCGGACTTTCCTATGCCATTAAAGTTTCTGAACAACTCCCTGATGCCAAAATCATCATCGTAACAAAATCTGACGAAGACGAAAGCAATACGAAATATGCACAGGGCGGACTTGCCGTAGTGACAGACTTTCAGAATGACAATTTTCAAAAACATATTGATGATACGATGCGTGCCGGTGACGGAGAAAACAAACGTGATGTCGTAGAAATGGTAGTAAGGGAAGCCCCGGCAAGATTCAACGAAATTGTGGAATGGGGTGCTCAGTTCGATATGAAGAACGGAAAATTTGCCCTGGGAAGAGAAGGAGGCCATACCGAAAACAGAATTGTTCACCATAAAGACATCACCGGATTTGAAATTGAAAGAGCTTTATTGGAAACAGCCAAAAGCAGCCCTAATATTGAAATCCTTGATCATCATTATGTAATTGATATCATTACCCAACACCATGTTCCCGGAAAAGAACTTAACGAAGGAGACATTCACTGCTACGGTGCTTATATATTGGATGAAAAATCCAAAACAATCAAAAAAATTACTTCTAAAATAACACTGGTTGCTACAGGAGGCGCCGGGCATGTTTATAAAAACACAACCAATCCTACCATTGCCACCGGAGACGGAATCGCTTTTGTAGCCAGAGCAAAGGGAAAGGTTTCCAACATGCAGTATTATCAGTTTCACCCAACAGCTTTGTACAGCAAAATGGATGGAATGTTGTTCTTAATCTCAGAAGCAGTACGTGGAGACGGAGCAAAATTAAGAACAAAAAGAGGCGAAAAATTCATGCACAAATATGATGAGCGTGAAGAATTAGCATCTAGAGATATTGTTGCAAGAGCTATCGACGCCGAAATGAAAATTACCGGAGACGAATTTGTCGGCTTAGATTGTAAGGAAATGAATCATGAAAAATTCTTAGAACACTTTCCAAATATTTACAAGAAGTGCAAAGATGAAGGAATTGATCCATTCACTCAACTAATCCCTGTAGTTCCTGCCTGTCATTACTTAATGGGAGGAATTGAGGTAGACAGAGACGGGCAATCCTCCATCAGAAATCTATTTGCCGTAGGAGAATGCACCAACTCAGGATTACATGGCGCCAACAGACTTGCTTCAAACTCTTTACTTGAAGGATTGGTGTTCGGACATAATGCTGCCATGAAAACGATGTCCTTATTAAATGAAAATAAATTCAACTTTGACGACCTGAAAGCCGTTCCGGAATGGGATGAAGAAGGAATGAAGATCATGGATGAAATGGTCATTGTCAGCTACCTTAGAAAACAGCTTCAGGAAATGATGAGTGACCTTGTGGGTATTGTAAGAAGTAACCGACGTCTGAATATGGCCCTGCAAAAGCATCAGGAAATTGCAGCTGCCGTTGATGAAATTTACCACTACTCTATCCTTTCCCCACAATTATCAGAGTTAAGAAATCTTACCACTGTTGCCCACCTCATCATTACCCAATCTATGGAAATGACAGAGAATAAGGGAGCATTTTATAATAAAGACCTAGTCTAAAATATATAATAATGAAAAAACCAAGCTACGTTACCGATAAAGCATTAAAAACTTTTATAAACAATGCCCTAGAAGAAGATATTCAGGATGGAGATCACTCTACCCTTTCCACCATTCCAAAGGATCTGGTGCAAAGTGCAAAGCTTTTGGTGAAACAGGATTGTATTTTAGCAGGTGTGGAGCTTGCAGAAATTATATTCACAACTTTTGACAAAAATTTAAAAGTTGAAACTTTTCTTAAAGATGGTGATACAGCAAAAGTGGGAGACATAGCCCTTATTGTAACGGGAAGTGCCAGATCCATACTTTCTACTGAAAGACTTGTTCTTAACTGTATGCAGAGAATGAGCGGAATTGCAACACTTACTCATGATTGGGATACCAGATTAATTGGTACAAAAACAAAGCTTTTAGATACCAGAAAAACCACTCCGAATTTTAGAATATGTGAAAAATGGGCGGTTGCCATTGGCGGCGGAACCAATCACAGATATGGTCTTTATGATATGATTATGCTTAAAGATAACCACATCGACTACAACGGAAGCATCACTAATGCTGTAAAAATGGCAAAAGATTATGTTAAAAAAAGCAAGAAAAAGTTAAAAATCGAAGTTGAGACAAGAAATCTTGAAGAAGTTCAGGAAGCCATCAATGCAAAAGTTGACAGAATTATGCTTGATAATATGGATGTAAAGACTATGAGACAGGCAGTAAAGATGATTAATGGTTCTTGCGAGTCTGAAGCTTCAGGTGGAATTACCCGTGACATGCTTAAAGAAATTGCTTCTACAGGAGTTACATTTATCTCTGTAGGTGCCCTTACACACTCGGCTGAGAATATCGATTTGAGTCTCAAAGCAGTGAAATAGCATTGAATTTTTAATAAAAACACCCCCACTTTGTTAAAAATTCAATAACATGACTTTTTTCATGTAAAATGTTGCTTTTTACCCATTTTACTGACAATCAGACGGTTAATATTATTAAGACTGATTAAAAATTAACATTGAGTTAATAATAGTTAAAATTAATTTCGCGAATTTTGCAGAAAATTAAATCTAATTATTACTAACGATTATGAAATTAATCAACAAATCGATGTTATCTGCAGTAATCACATTATCTACAGCTAGCGTCTATTATGCTCAACAGGTTCAGGACACAGTAAAATCAAAGTCTACTGACATTGAACAAGTTGTAATAACTGGTGTTGCCGATATCGCTAAAGATAGAAAGACGCCAGTAGCAGTTTCAACAATTAAGGAAGCACAAATTGTTGAAAGATTAGGAAATCAGGAATTCCCTGAGATCTTGAACACGACACCATCAGTTTATGCTACTAAAGGTGGTGGTGGTTTTGGAGACTCTAAATTAAATATTAGAGGATTTAACCAAAACAATATTGCCGTAATGGTAAACGGTATGCCTGTAAACGATATGGAAGGAGGATCAGTTTACTGGTCAAACTGGGCAGGACTATCTGATGTAACTTCTGCGATGCAGGTACAGAGAGGTCTTGGTTCTTCTAAATTAGCTATCGCATCTGTAGGAGGAACTGTAAACATTCTTACAAGAGCAGCTGATAAAAAACAAGGTGGTATTGTATCTTTAGCAGTAGGGAACAATGACTATGTAAAGTCTCTTTTCGCTTACAATACAGGAAGATCTGAAAAAGGATGGGCATCTTCTTTCTTAATGTCCAGAACTGCAGGATCTATGTATGCTGATGGAACTAAGTTCGAAGGGTACAACTACTATTTCGCTGTAGGATATAAAAAACCAGGAGGTAGCCATGAATTTCAATTTACAATTACTGGTGCACCACAATGGCACAACCAAAGATCATACGCAATTACTATTGGAGATTACATAAAATTCAATCCTGATAATGATGGAACTCCAAACAGAAGATACAACTCAGACTGGGGATATGTTGATGGAAAAGAATATGGAACAAGAGTAAACTACTACCACAAACCAGTAATGTCATTAAACTGGGACTGGACAATTAGTGAGAAGTCAAAACTTAATACTGTATTGTATGGTTCTTTCGGTAGAGGAGGTGGAACAAACACAACAGGTACTGTGAATGGGAAAAACCTTAACTCTTTTAGAGATCAAACTACAGGTCTATATAATTTTGCAGATATCTATGCTGCTAACCGTGCTTCTACGCCGGACAAAGGTGTTCTTATCAGAAATGCATCTATCAATTCACACAACTGGTTTGGTTTAATTTCAAGCTTCAACCATACAATTAATGATAATTTTAAGTTCTCTGCGGGTATTGACACAAGATATTACTATGGATACCACTATCAAGTAGTAACTGATCTATTAGGAGCAAGCGGATATCTTGATAAAAATAACAAAAACATCCCGCCTAACTTGGTAACAGCTGTATCTAAACCAGAATCAAGCTGGAATCCATTTGGAGGTAAGATTGATGACATGAACAACAGAATTGGCTACAGTAATGATGGTGAAGTACTTTGGTACGGAGCTTTCGGTCAGTTCGAATATACTAACGATAAAATCTCTGCATTCGTTCAGGGATCAGTTTCCAACCAGGCTTTCCAAAGAATTGACAACTTCATTATCGATGGGGTTTCTAAGTCTAAAAAAGGAGAAATCATGAATACTAAAACAGGATTCAAAAACCTTTTCGGATATAACATTAAGGCAGGTGTTAACTATAACATCAACGAACAACACAACGTTTTCGGGAATGTTGGTTACTATGAGAAACAACCTTTCTTCAATGCTGTATATAGAAGTAATGAAAACATCGTTTCTGCAGACCTTACCAACGAAAAAATATTTGGTGCTGAGCTAGGGTACGGATTCAGATCATCAAGCTTCAATGCTAACGTTAACCTATACAGAACTTCTTGGGATGACAGATACCTTAGAAGAACTGGGGTAAGAGATGTTATAGCTGGAAAAACTGGTTATGTAGAGATGAACGGACTAAACGAAGTTCACATGGGTATAGAAGTAGATGCTAGCTATAACCTGAACAAACTATTAACAGTTAATGGTATGTTCTCTGTTGGAGATTGGTACTACAAAGGAAATGCAACTGCAGCTCTTTTTGAAGATAGCACAAACTTACCTCTTAACTTCCCTGGAAGCACAAGTAATGAAACAACTCTATACTTAGATAAAGTAAAAGTAGGTGATGCCGCTCAAATGACAGCTTCATTAGGTGTTACAGTAAGACCTGTTAAAAACCTAAGCTTTGATGCTACATGGAGAAATACTAACAATCTATATGCAAGCTTAGATGCTTTCAACTTTAGATCTCAGGCTGCTGCTGACAGAGGAACTCTAAAATTACCAAGCTTTAATTTATTTGATTTAGGTCTTTCTTATAAAATTAACCTAAACAGTAAGCAATTCTTTACAATTAGAGGAAATGTATATAACTTGTTTGATACAACTTACATTGCAGAATCTAATACAAGTAACCATATTAAAACGGTAGGTGATTTCACAGCTACGCCTACAGCTACGGCTCAGCAACAATATGATGCTTATATCAACAATCCTAAAAACTTCTACAAAGGATTAGATACTTCTAACCAGGTATTCTTCGGATTCGGTAGAACTTGGACTGCAACGCTATCATTCAACTTCTAATTATCACAATATTAGATTTTATAAATATGAATCCCGGCTTTGAGCCGGGATTTTTGTTATCTTTGTGTACAAAAAAATAGAAAATATGGATTTTTACGGAATTTTGAAAAATGCCCACAAAGGATTCGGGTATCTTGAACTTCTTTTGGTGGCATTATTTATTATTGCACTTTTGGCTACTATGTTCGGTTTCAGTGGGAAAGTGAACAAGTTTTTAAAGAAAACTACCCTTTTCACAATGATCTTCTTCCACGTTCAGTTTTTAATAGGAATCATTATGTTGATTACTACTTTTACTGGAGGCTTAAATATGGGAGAAGTAATGAAAAATTCAGCATTAAGATTCCAATATGTTGAACATCCATTTTCTATGCTTATTGCAGCAGTATTAATGACAATAGTTAACAAAAAAGTAAAATCAAACGATACGATTTCCCTAGGCATTACCATTATGGGATTAATCGCAGTAGCATTATTTGCATTCGCGTTCCCTTGGGTAAAAGTCTTTGGAGCTTAAAAAAGATAAAGAAATTATATGCGTTATAATTTATAAATAGTTTAATCTTAAATTTTTAATTAAATCAATGAAAGTAGCTGTAGTAGGTTCAACAGGAATGGTTGGACAAGTTATGCTTAAAGTTTTGGAGGAGAGAAACTTCCCTATAACAGAATTAATTCCAGTAGCATCTGAAAAATCTGTAGGTAAGAAGGTGAAGTATAAACAGAAGGAATTTACTATTGTAAGCATGAAAGACGCTATAGCTGCCAAACCGGATATTGCGATCTTCTCTGCAGGAGGTTCTACTTCCCTTGAGTTTGCTCCTTTGTTTGCAGAAGTAGGAACAACTGTTATAGACAATTCTTCAGCTTGGAGAATGGATCCTGACAAAAAACTGGTTGTTCCGGAAATCAATGCTGATGTATTGACCAAAGAAGACAAAATTATTGCAAATCCGAATTGTTCTACCATTCAATTGGTAATGGTTTTAGGACCTTTGAACAAAAAATATGATTTAAAAAGAGTGATCGTTTCCACTTACCAATCTGTAACAGGAACAGGTAAAGCGGCAGTAGATCAATTAAACGGAGAAATCAATGGCGATGACTCTATCGCAAAGGTATATCCATATCAAATCTTCAAGAATGCATTACCTCATTGTGATGTATTTGCAGATGATGATTATACTAAAGAAGAAATCAAGTTGATGAAAGAGCCTAAGAAAATCCTAGGTGATGATACATTCAACCTGACTGCAACAGCAGTAAGAGTTCCTGTTCAGGGAGGTCACTCAGAAAGTGTAAACATCGAATTTGAAAACGAATTTGAGCTGGATGAAGTAAGAAAGATATTATCTGAAACTCCAGGAGTTGTGGTAATGGATGATGTTAAAAACAACCACTACCCAATGCCTTTCTATCTGGAAGGAAAAGACGAGGTCTTCGTAGGAAGAATAAGACGAGATCTGTCACAGCCCAAAACGCTCAACCTTTGGATCGTAGCAGATAACCTAAGGAAAGGAGCCGCAACAAACGCTGTACAAATTGCAGAATACCTTGTAGCAAACAACTTAGTATAAACTAACAAAATAAAAAAGAGTCTCAAAATTGAGATTCTTTTTTTTATCAAACACTTTATGAATATCCCGAAAAACACCCATAAAGACAAGATAGGATTCCAAAAGATCATTGCGGCATTTGGCGTAATCCTTTTTATCGGAAAAATCATTGCATGGAAATTAACCAATTCCGATGCTGTGTTCTCCGACGCCATGGAAAGTATCGTGAATGTCATCAGTGCATTCATGGGACTTTATTCTCTTCACCTTGCAGCAAAGCCTAAGGATGATGATCACCCATATGGACACGGTAAAGTAGAATTTGTTACTTCTAGTATTGAAGGAGCCCTGATAGCCATTGCAGGTATTATGATTATTTATGAGGGAATCCACAGCCTTATTGTAGGAAAGACCCTCAGCAAGATCGATTTAGGAATATGGATTATTGCAGCTACAGCTGTTATCAATTACCTTTTGGGCTATATTTCCATAAAAAAAGGAGAAAGAGAAAATTCTCTGGTCCTAATTTCTTCCGGAAAGCACCTGCAATCCGACACCATTACAACCCTTGGTGTAGTCATAAGCTTAGTGATTGTATATTTTACAAAAATCTATTGGCTAGACTCTGCTGTCGCTTTAATTTTTGGGCTTTATATCATCTTTGTAGGCTACAAAATCGTTCGTAAATCGTTAAGCGGTATTATGGATGAACAGGATCCGGAAATATTAAACCAGATCATCAGAATCCTCGAAGAAAACAGAAAAACAGAATGGATTGATGTACACAACATGAAAATTCAGCAATTTGGAGCTTCTCTTCATATTGATGCCCACATTACCCTTCCTTGGTATTACAGCCTGCGTGATGCGCATAATGAAATGGAAAAAGTCATTCTTCTTTTGGCAAAAAATATTAAGCGTAGTATTGAGTTTAACTTCCATATGGATGATTGTAAGCCAATATCATGCTCCGTTTGTCAGATCAAAGAATGCTCTGTTCGGGAAAAAGACTTCGTGAAACGTGTGGAATGGACTCCTGAGAATGTAACCAGTATAGATAAGCATACTGCAGAGTAATCTAAAGGCAAAGAAAATAAAGAGAGCTGAAAAAGCGAAAATGTGATTAAATGTCAACATTACTTGCTTTTTCAGCTTTCCTTGTTTCCAGACTCTTTTTCCAGCATCTGCTTTCTATAATAAAACATCGGAATGATCAATAATATAATCAAAGGTTGTATCACAAATCTTCTCATATAGAATGAAAAAAGATATCCTATTTCAAAATGGTTATGAATACAATACAAATATATGGATAGGGAAATTACAAAAATAATGATCATCATCATAGCCCCCTGTATTGTCCATTGTCTGTTTTTAAATAATCCCTGAATAATCAAACAGGAAAACATCAGGTTAAGAAGAAACCTAAACAAATGACCCAGAATTAATTTCCCCCATTCAAATATGGGAAACTCAATATTTTTATTGGCTTCATGAAAATATCCCAGAAAAGGATCATAGAAAAGCTTTTCCTCTAATACTCTTATTCCTATCAATCCACAGATCCCGGAAATAACTAAAAGCCAATTAAGAATTTTCATGTTTTAAAGCAAAAAATTTAATCCAAACAAGCCAAAGTATCACCACACTTCCATAGATAACAGCCGGAAAAACAAAGTCATGAAACATTTTTCCATACTCTTTATGGTCCACCATCACAATGTTCAGCCCTACGATCCTTAAAAGGTTCATAATATAAAGTAAAACCAAGCTTGTCCCTACAAAAACAAACGTCTTTGAACCTTTATAAAAAGCAAAAATAAAAGATACAAACAAAATGATAACAGAAATCGCATTGCACCCCTCTACCATTCTTGTTACATACTGATTCTTTACATAGAACCAAACCTGTTCATTTTTAACATCATCATAAAGCTTTGTTGGATACGCGATAACATTCTGTACAGCACTCACCTGCTCAGCAATTATTCTTGAAAAAGGATCCAAACCAAAATCCTCATTAGCATTCAGATAAAATTGATATGCAAAAAGCAACACCAAGTAAATAATGATGAAGCGAAGTAAAATACCCAATACCGGCTTAAAGTCCTTTAGCATACTGCAAAGATAAAAATTAGACTGTAATAATCTGAGTCCAAAGTAAAAAACTTCAAACATAAGAGAGAAAGCCAGTTACAGGATAATAAAATCCACTATTGAGTGATAAATTATAAAAAAAATTCTTAAAAATTTGTGAAATGCAAATCAGTTCAGATAATCGTAATTTATCTCTTGTTTCTTTTCAAGGCTATCCTAAAACTATCTGTATCCTTTATTTCCAACTCATGTTAAATTAGTATATTTGTTTCCATATTATGACTTCTGAAAACGCAAAAAGATTTTTTGAAAACCATCTTGGTAAGAAATCCACTGAATTCATCACACTAGCCCAAAGCGGTTCTGCGAGGGTAAATTTTCTGGCCATAACCCCTACTGAAAAGTATATCATTACCTACAACGAAAATATTCCGGAAAATGAAAGCTTTCTGTATTATTCTCAGGTATTCTCAGAATTAAACCTTAATACACCTGCCATACTATCTATTTCGGATGACAGGAAAAAGTATATACAGGAATTTTTGGGCGATAAAACCCTTTCGGAGGTAATTACAAAGCAGAATGTTTCACCAGAGGCAACTTCATTGGTACAGCAAACCCTGGAAAAACTTTTCCAATTACAGATGAAAACCCAAGGGAAAATTGATTTCTCCAAGACATTTGAATATGAAAGTTATGATGAACTGCCAATCATTCATGATCTCTATTACTTCAAAAATTTTGTAGCTGATGTTCTTGAGCTGGAATACAACAAGTCTACCCTACTGAAAGAATTTAAAAAAATCGCTTCGCTTGTAGAAAACCTGGAACCTAAAGGAATCATGATCCGTGACTTCCAGGCAAGAAACATCATGGTGAATGAGAAAAATGAGGTTTCATTCATCGATTATCAATCAGCAATGAAAGGTCCTTTAATGTATGATGTCATTTCTTTTCTTTTTCAGGCCAAGGCAGATTTCCCTGAAGACTTCAAAAATGAAATGCTTGATTTCTACATTCAATTATTTGAAAACCAAGAAACCCAAGCTCAACTAAAAAAATCGGTTAAGCCCATTCAGATGATGAGATTTCTTCAGGTACTAGGAGCCTATGGCTTCAGAGGCTTGATTCAAAGGAAGCAACATTTTATGGCTAGCCTTGAAAAAGGAATTAAAAACATCACTCTGTTCGCTTCTTCCTGGGAAGGAATGGATCATTATCCTGAACTTTTTAAGCTGATTCAACAATTAGATACGGATAAAGCGAAACAAAAAATTGATACTATTTTAAAGTAAAAAAATAATAAAGAAAATGCTACACATCGACATACACAGTTTTTCGTACAAGAAGGGAGGAATTCCTAAGGATGATTCAGGAAACGGAGGAGGTTTTGCCTTCGACTGCAGGGGAATTCTAAACCCAGGAAGAATTGAAGAATATAAAATTCAAACCGGAAACGATATTGGGGTTCAGGAATATCTTGAAACAAAAACTGAAATGCCTAAATTTTTAGAGCTGATAAAGTCTCTCGTATCTATCAATATTGACGATTACCTTGAAAGAGGTTTTGAAAATTTACAGATCAATTTCGGATGCACAGGCGGGCAGCACAGATCTGTATATTCTGCAATAAAAATTGCTGAATTCATCAAGGAAAAATACCCGAACGGAACGAAAGTAACCATCCATCACGATGAACAACCACAACTTAACATTAGTAATCAGTAATGAGCCTTAGGTAATATTATACTTATTTTAAACTCAATACTCATCACATATTACTCATACTATATGAAAGCTCTAATTTTCGCCGCAGGAAAAGGCACCAGACTTAAACCGTTTACAGATCATCACCCTAAAGCACTGGCAAAGGTGAATGATGTTCCGCTTTTGGAGAGAAACATCAAGTATCTGAAAGGTTTTGGTATAAAAGACTTTGTGATTAACATCCATCATTTTGGAGATCAGATTGTTGATTTTTTGAATAAAAATGATAACTTCGGATGCAACATTGAAATTTCGGATGAAACCAGCGAATTACTGGAAACCGGAGGCGGCTTAATTTTTGCTAGAAAATTCCTTGATCATGGAGAAGATTTTCTAATCATGAATGCTGATATTTTAACCAATATAAACATCAATGCTTTGGTAGAATATCATAAAAAGATAAAAGATTTTGCTACTTTAGCAGTTTCGGACCGTGAAAGTTCGAGAAAACTTCTTTTCAATGATGACATGGTTTTAAGAGGTTGGCTGAATGTACAGACAGGAGAGCAAAGGCTTGCAGAATTCAACAAAGGATTTAAGGCTCTTGCTTTCAGTGGTGTTCATTGTATCAACCCTGCCATCTTTGAAAAAATAAAAAGAAAAGGCAAATTTTCTGTTATGGAAGAATACCTGGATCTTATGCAGACCGAACATATCCACGGTTTTGTACATGACAGTCTTCTTATAGATGTCGGAAGACCAGAATCTGTAATAGAAGCCGAAAAACATTTTAAATAAATTTTGTAATGGGAATTGATGGAACGAGGGATGAAAGTTTAGTAAATCCGGAATTTGATATGAACGAAATAAAGCTACACGACAGTTTCAGACAAAAAACTTGGGACGAAACCGTTACCAAAGACAGCTGGATGGTCTTCAAGATCATGGCTGAGTTTGTGGATGGCTATGAAAAGCTGGCAAAAATTGGCCCTTGTGTTTCTATATTCGGTTCAGCACGTCTGAAACCTGATAATAAATACTATGAAATGGCCGTAGAAATTGCTGAAAAGATTACAAAACTAGGCTTCGGAATTATTACCGGAGGTGGCCCAGGAATCATGGAAGCAGGAAATAAAGGGGCTTTCAATGCCAACGGAAAATCAATCGGACTTAATATTGACCTTCCTTTTGAGCAGCATTTCAATCCTTATATCAACAAGTCTTATTCTATGAATTTCGATTACTTTTTCGTGAGAAAGGTAATGTTTGTAAAATATTCTCAAGGCTTCGTGGTTATGCCCGGAGGTTTTGGTACTTTGGATGAACTGACGGAAGCGATGACGCTGATTCAAACCAACAAAATTGGTAAGTTTCCAATTGTATTGGTAGGAAGTGAATTTTGGGGTGGATTACTGGATTGGTTCAAAGCAACACTCTTAAAAGAAAGTATGATTGCAGAAGATGATTTGGATCTTTACAGAGTGGTAGACACTGCTGATGAGGCAGTAGCACACATTAAAGCTTTTTATGATAAGTATTCTGTGAATGTAAATTTCTAATTGGCATATTATTTGTGAACTATAACTAGCAAGTATGATTGTAAATCTATTAATTAAGATGAAAAAACTTTTATATATATCAGGAATTTTAACATTTTTTGTGTTAATGAGTTTTATGTATGTAGACTTTTTCTCTTCAATGACCAAGGTGGATTATATTGATGGAAGCAAGACATTGAAGTTTACCACAAAAATGAATACAAGCCATATCTCTGATGCTATTAAAATCAACCCGAACACAGCCGGATTTGAAGCAGAAGTGAAAAAATATGTGAACAATAATTTTGATGTATTTGTCAATGGTGCTCCCAAAACAATTACTTTCACCGTAAGTCAGATAAGCGGAGAAACTGTATGGGTATATTTTGAAACCGGAGGTGTTTCAGATATCAGTACCTTAAAAATTAAGAACACGATCCTCCTAAGTGCTTTTCCTAAGCAGATTAACCTCGTAAACATTGCCTACAAAGGCAGTCAGAAAACGATGAACTTCCAAAGAGGAAAAGAGGTAAATGAGGTATCTTTTTAAAAGAATAATTTTTAAAATATAAAACCACTGCTGATGCGGTGGTTTTTTGTTGTCATCAGACTAAGCATAATGTCCATCTACCTAAGAGAGTATTTATATAGTCTGAAAACACTGCTATATTTCAATATTTAATATAAACCTCATCTCTTATTATATGGCCATATATTCATTCAGGAATTCAGCTACAAAAGACAGTTCTATACTGATATTTTCTTCTATAGATTCTTTCATATATAGTCTTAAACCAATAAAAAAACCGGTTCTCACGAACCGGTTTTAATTTTATAAAAACAATAATTATTGTCCTTTGATTTTGAAGTCATCTATCTCCCATGTTGCCGCAGCAGATGTTGTAGATGTATATTTGAATGCAATTCTTACATTTTTACCTAAGAAAGCACTTAAGTCAACATTTCCAGAACTTACCCAGTCTCCAAATGCATTTGAGTTGGTATCCAGATTTGCCGGAAGTGCAGTCCAATTGGTTGTTGCTACGTCTCCTGTATAGTTATCTGTAGCAAACACCTGTAATGTATTCCCTGCGTATCTTACGTCAGTAGTAAAGGTTACTATTCCTTTAGATTTTCCAACTAAGCTTACTGCTTTAGAGATTAGCCAGTCTTCGTTCGCAAAGTTATTACCAGCACCACCTGCATTACCATTCATCATTGCGTAATAGTTTGTTCCGTTTCCTTGGTTAGATGTTCCCCAGAATTGGTTTGGTCCCACCTTGTTTACAACGGTCCAGTCTGAGCTGAAACCTCCTGCTGCAAAATCATCACTGTAAAGAAGCGGAAGAGGAGTATAAACGCTTCCATCACATCTAGGGTTATTCAGATTAAGGTCTGTAAGCTGTGTAATCCATAGTTGGTAAGTACCATTGAATACACTTAGGATAGCATACACATCTCCTTTTCCACCTGCAACCTCAATTGCACTTGCTGCTTTGATCCCAAAGATAGCACGTCCGCTGGTTCTCAGTGTAATTGTTTTTCCTGAACAGTCTTCTAACGTTCTGTTTGAAAGAGCTGATCCGTCTGCATATGTTTTTCCTAAATCACCATTAATGAATTCCAGGTCTTTAATTTTAATCCATCTTCCTACATCAGCAGTTGTTATTTGAGAGATTGATCTTTCAGTAGCTACCACTGTTCTTGCCGGAGCGTTTGAATCAAATAGAGATTTATACACATCTTCTTCTTTAATTCTGTATCCAATAGCAGAGCTTGAATCATTAGATCCAATCTGAAGCTCACCTGCAACGTTTCTGATATATAACCCTTTTAATTTAATATTAAGGTCTTTTCCTACTTTGAATCTTCCATCAAGGAATAAATCAGTCTTGTTGATATTTACCTTGATTCCTCCTGTTGCATCTTCTACATATAGATACTTAAATAGGTTTCCTGTTTCATCATTAGCAGTGATCTGAGCTTTCAAGTAGAAATCTCCTGTAATCTGTACCAATCCGTTTGGAGCTAATGCCCCTGCAAGTTGCTTAATATCTGATACTGTTTTAGCGGTAAGATTTGTAGCACTGAATCTACAAGGATTTTCCTGTAGTTTATCTAAACGAGGGAAGTGTTTGTCTTTCCCATTAGCATCTAACGGTCCACCTTCCATATCAAGGTCTGATACCTTGTTAAGGTAGAATTGGTAAGTGGTAGTAGAACCTGACTGGAACTTACTGTAAATTCCTTTAAGAGTTCCTTTTCCTGCAGGAAGAGTTTGGTTTGCAAATGAAGCAAATCCACTGTTTCTTACTACTGCCGTATTAACGTATGTACTGCTTGATTCATTCCATCCTTGTCCAATTCCTCTATCTACAGTTTGACCGTTAGGAGCAAAGTTTGAACATAGGGCCTTACTATCAAATTCAACCTCATTCAACTGAACAAGACAACCGATTAGGTTTTCATTATTTTTAAGCTCAGCAAGAGTTAAAACCTTTGGTGTAATTTCTCCTCTTGTTGTACATGATCTGAAGATAATACCTGGAACTGATTTTTCCGGGATTCTGGATACTCCATTAGCAGCTGATTCAGCTCCTGTTTTCACCCCTAACTGCACAACTCCACCGTAAGTACCTACTGAAAGACCATTAAGCTTTACATATACCTTAGATCCCTGAGGAAATTTTGTATAGCTGCTTACCATATCTACACTGATGGTAAAACCATGTGTAGGGTTTGCAAGTGCATCCTGAATATAGATTGTTTTGTAAACGTTACCTGTTTCATCCGTAGAAGAAACATATCCTACCATATAAAGATCATCTGCTTCATTGTTCGGAGTTTCATCCTTAGGGAATGTATACACTGTATTATTTTGAAATTTTGCCTTTACATCAGCAAATGGCACTGCAACTCCCTGTTTGTCTGCACAGTCATACCCATCAAGGTTAGGCTGATCATATTTATCATCATGCACACATCCTACCGTTACCAATAGAGAAGCTGCTGCGATAAAAATATATTTTAAAACTGAATTATATTTTTTCATTATAGTCGTCGTTATTAGAATCTTAAATAAACATTAGTAAAGAAAGTTCTTCCTCTGTCATACCAAAGTTTTGGTCCGAAATAAGGAGTACCTCTTTGGTATTCTGCAAGAGCATCCGGGAAGTTTGAGTATCTTCCTTGTTCGAATCCACCTGTTACATAATTTCTGTTATTTAAAATATTATTTACTGAAACACTCACACCTACTCTATACTTTCCGAATTGGAAAGACTTACCTGCGTTAGCATTCAACATAAATTGATCATCAAATTTCTTCTGTGCCGTAAGCTCCTGAATAAGCTCTGGTGTAACACCATCATAAAGAAGACCTCCTGTACCTGGAACAGTATACATTGCAGCTGTTTTATTGATTGCTGAGAAATCAAGATACTGATCCATCAGGTAGTTTGCAGATGCTCCAACCCACCAGTATTTAGGAGAGTTATACTTCAATCCTAAAGAGAATGCTTTTTGTGGAGTTCCTGCTACCTTATAGTCCTTAATATTAGCAGTACCATAGCTTCTGAATCCGTTAAGATCATCAAATGTATATACCTGAGGAGTATTTGTAAATTTATATTGTCCAACACTTGCTACCCCAACTGCGTTAAGTGTAGGTGTAACCTTTAGGTCAAATCCTAGTTCTGCACCAAGATATCTCTTGTCTGCACCACTCATAGCCTCATTAACCAGTGTGTTGTATGATCCTGTATTATTAGAAGAAACAGCTAAGTAATATCTTGAAATCTCTGTTGAGTTACTAATTGTAGTATAGTATCCGGATATTCTAAGCTTTAGAATCTGACCTCTCATGATATAGCTGATGTCATTAGAGTTAATCACCTGATTTTTAACTCCTGGAGTTAAGAAATCTCCCATTCTTGGGTTAATGAAGATCTCATTAAGGGTTGGTGCCAGGCTAAATAATGCTCCGTTATAAACAATAAAGTTCTTCCCGTTGATTTTGTAGGTAATTTTACCTTTAAGTCCTGCATCCAATGCATTATAAATAGCACTCTTTCCTTTTGAGTTATCCAAAAATATTGCATTTCTAAATTTCCCGTCTCTGTAAGCTTCAGAATATGAAGAGAAGATGGAAGCTACCACATTCCACTTGTTGAAATCAACTTCGGAAGAAACGTTTAATGAATAATGGTTTCTTGTTAACTCATAAGAATATTGAGTTCTGTCTCCCACCCTAACCTGTGTGTTGGGATCATCAACATTGTATTGAGTATCATTATTGAAAGCATTCAGGTTATTGGCGTAGTTAGCCCCTAATAAGTCATTAATTCTTCTAAAGTTATCTGATTTTAAGTTCTGATAATTGAAGTTAATATTCAATTTCCAGTTATCCTTAAGTCTTGTATCAAAGTGTGATGCAATGTTTAAGGTTTTATCTTTATTTACATCATCTACCAATGTATAGGAAGCTCCTCTTGCAGTTCCATCCATATTGGTTAGGTTAAGACGATTAGTATTGTATAGATCATTCCAGTTGATCTGTGCCTGTGCTCTGAATTCATCAGCAGTCAAAAGACCAAAGCTTGGTAATTTTCTGTAATATGTAGGGTTTGGATCTGCAGCGTGGAACCAGTCTAATCTACTTCTAGCATCGCTACCAAACTGATAGGAAACCGTATTGATCCAGTTTGAGTTTTTACCAATTTTCAGGTAATCTGTCAACATAAATACCGGCTCATACACATTTCTGATTCTGGAGTTTCTTTTTTCTCCATCCTGCCATCCCCAGTATGAGTTATAGTTTTTCCCCATGATGTCATACACCTCTTGGGTATTTGGTGAGTTGGAAGCTCTGTAAGTAGGAGAACCAAAAGCAGTTAAGTTAATAGAGTGTCTGTCACTGAATTTCTTCTCGATAGACGCGAAATAAGCGTAGGCGTCCTGATAAACCCCGTCAAGGATTGCTCTATCCCCCCATCTTCTACTTGCAGAGAACGTAAATGCCCAACCATTTTTGGTAAGACCTGAAGAATAGGTAGCAATAGCTCTGTGCAGGTAACTTCTGTTGGTAAATGAATAAGCCAGTGAAGTCTGCTTTCTATAGCTGGAAGCTCTTGTATTATAATAAACAGCACCTCCTAAATTACCAAAAGTATATTCTGAAGGAGTGATGTTATCTACATTTTCGTAAGGGTATCTTGTTACATCATTAAGACCACCCCAGTTATTGAAGTCTACTTTTCCATCATCATTTTTAGACATGGAAACACCATTAAACATTACATCCTCAAATCTGTTGTCTACTCCTCTTGGTCTGAACCAGTAAGCACCTAGTTCAAACGCGGAAACATTTTGGAAAGCATCTCTTCCTGAGCTTAAAAGTCCTACAGTAGGCTGCATAGATGAGCCTCCATCTTCAGTATCATTTGCTGAGTCATCAATAACTATTACTCCTGCGTCTGATCCTAAATTGTAATTAAGTGTAATAACACCTAAATCTTTTCTCTTCTCATCCGCAGCTACATCAAACTCTAGGATCTTTGACTCAAAGTTTGGTTTTGTTACTGTGATAAGATAATGGCCAGGTTTTAAATCCACAAACTGGAAGTACCCAATTTTATCCGCGGCTGCATCGTTCCCGGACTGTGCTAGATCTACTTCTGCTTTCTCTAAAGGCTTACCATCCTGATCTTTAACATACGCGTAAACAGTAGTTTGCGCAAAGTAAAAAGAAGCAGGCATTAACGTAAACAAAGAGATTAGGGATAGTTTTTTAATCATAATAAACTTATTTTTAACTCCTTCTTTATTTAAGGGGCAACAAATTTAGGACTATTTTCATTAACTCAAACATTTTTAGTTATTTATTCTATTAATTTTTCTTAACCTACCACCATTATCCTAAAAAAAAGTACAATTTTTAATCAATCACAAAAAATGAAAGATCATCTTACGAAAGCAACAAAACAATCACAATAGAAATTGTGAATCTCATAGGAAACAGCCCATTTCTTAATAGTGAATAAAATCCAATCTATAACTAAACAACACCCTCCAGCACCTTTTATTGGGCATTTCAACTCATTCTTAACCTTTTCTTAAACTAAACTCAGATCATTTTAATCTTTATTCTTATATAAAATTAGTAATTTTACCCCCTCAATTTTTTGAATATACTAAGAATATGAAAAAATATTTAATCATTGCCGCTTTGTTTTGCTTTGGTTCCGCTTTCTCACAGCAGAAGCAGGTAAAAAGAGCAGCTGTCGCATTCCTAAACGTAGAAAACCTTTGGGATACAATTCCTTCTGCAGATTATATTGATGGAACACTACCTCGTTCCAATCCTAAATTTCACAGAAGTGTACCCGTGGATTCCCTGAAATATCTTGAAACAACAGAAGATTATAAAGGAGAATGGAGTGATGATCTATTGATTGGAAAAAAAGTAATCAGAAAACAATTCTTATCTGAAGACTTTACAGTCAACAGCCCTAAAAGATGGGGCTCAAAGTATTATAACCAAAAATTAGCGAATGAAGCTAAGGTTATATCAGAACTTGGAAGACAATACACCAATGACAATCCTGCAATCTGCGGATTGATTGAGGTTGAAAACAGACAGGTTATTGAAGATCTTATCAAGCAGCCGGCATTGGCAAAAAGCAATTATGGAATTGTACATTTCAATTCTTATGATTCAAGAGGAATTGATGTAGCCATTATTTATCAGAAAGGAAGATTTTCAGTTTTGGATTCTTACAAAAAGGAAATCAAAATTTATGATGAAAACGGAAAAAGAGAATATACCAGAGATATTGTCATTGCGATAGGTTTATTGGATGGGGAAAAAGTAGGGATCTTTATGAACCACTGGCCATCCAGAAGAGGTGGAGAAGCTATTTCCCTTGCAAAAAGAAATACTGCCGCTACTGTCCTGAAAAGTGAAATGGACAAGGTAACCGCTGAAAATCCAGGAATTAAGTTATTCTCAATGGGTGACTACAATGATGATCCGGTAAGCCCAAGCTTAAAGAAACACTTAGCTGCAGTGGGTGATCCAAGTGAACTGTCTGACAAGACTCCTTATTATAACTTAATGTATAAATTATATAAAGCAGGTGTAGCTTCTTTAGCTTATAGAGATGCTCCGAACTTATTTGACCAGATCATTGTTTCAAGAAACCTTTATTCTCCAGAAAAAATAACCCCTACCTATAGCATATATAAAGCTGAGATCTACGCTCCGGCTTATTTGGTAAACAAGGAAGGACAATGGAAAGGATACCCGTTACGTTCTTGGGACGGAGACAGATTTACTGGTGGATACAGTGACCACTTCCCAGCGGTTTCTGTAATTCAGAAAGAATACATAAAAAAATAAATACAGAAAAGCACTCTAATCAGAGTGCTTTTTTATTTTAATATTATTACTAAATTGATAATCTATCAAAAGGCACCCGCATTATATTTATTAATAAAAAGCATAATAAACAGAGATATAAATTTTGAAATAAGCTAATAACTAAAAATAATTTAAATATTAGACTGGGTTTTAATTATATTTGTATATCACTGAATTATGATTTTTCAGTGAATAATAACCTAATAACAAAAATTAAAACCATGAAACACTCATTACTTATGGCGTGCTTTTTACCCATGCCCTCATTTTCACCTATTCTAAAAATCCAAATACCGGATAAAGCTTTAAATCAATTCATTAATTAACATTATTAAAATCTGTAAATTATGAAAAATACATTTAAGCTTATCTTATTTTCAATTTTACTATCCTGGAAACCACTCTACTCACAATCAGGAAGTGATATTATTTTCTGTCTAGACAATAGTGGCTCTATCAGTGATGTAGCTTTTAATCAAATGACCGTTTCCACCATGAAACTTATGGAGCAGGTTTTAAAATGCAATCGCGACAATCGGGTTTCTGTAGTACATTATGGAACCGACTATAAGGACATGACTCCTTCTGTTCCAAGAATCTATATAGAATCTAATTTCACCAATGATCTGGCAACAGCTCAAACGTTCTCAAGAAGATTAAAAAACGGCGATCATTTCCATGATGCAGTGAATTTAATAGGATCTGCTCTTGATCACTACCCTAATCCTGATATTGTAAGTAATCAAAAAACATTGGACAAACATCGTGAGAGACCGTTAGTAATCGTCTTGTTCTCTGATGGCGAAAGAGCCAATGGTAATCTGAGCAGTGGTTCTTATTTGGTTAACTTCACTCCTCCAAACGGACTGCATGAGGATAATGCTTTTGCAGCCTTTACAAAATTTAAAATGGACAGAAATGCAAAGTTTATTGTAGTGCATGTAAGTGACTATTCACCCTATATAGAAGCAGCTGCCAACATCGCGAGCCGCGGAGGCTCATATAACGGACCTATTGAACAATACAATGATGATCCGGATCATAATCTACTTCCTAGATTTTATTTGAATAAGACCAATTTTACTTTAACCAATACTGAAATAACTGATTTAAGTAATAGTATATGCAAAATGAACACAGGAAGCCTTGAATTTACTTACCAAGTGCGTTCTTGCAAAGAAGTGACAAGCTTCCCGTTACATGTAAATGGAAACTATGCCATCCCTATGGGCGCAAATATCGTCAACTTTGAGATATCTCTTTTAGACATAGCAACAAGTACAGTATACCCAACCTCTTCGGCAGTTAATTTCCCTAACCCTAATGAGTTTGAGTTTACCATCAATCAGTCAGACTTAACCAACCCACCTTCAGGGCAATATAAATTCATCGTTGAGATGGTGTACTCTTTAGGAGGGAATAATGAGGGAATTCATGCTGAAAACAATCTTAGTTATTTACCATATGACTTTATGTACTGTACCGGGAACTTAAAGATAGATACTCCTCCGGTTGCTATCCCTGCTAAAATGATCAAACCTTCAGATAAATATTACCGTATTGATCTTAATGCAGATCCTAACAACACGAAATCTATGCTTAAAGAACAAATTCAGCAGAAAAACATTCAGGTTTCACCCAACCCGAATAATGGCGTATTTGTAGTATCGCTTGATAAAGTACGTTCAGGATCAGTACAGGTTAATGACATCAATGGTAAGATTGTTCTTGAAAAGTCTTTCAGTAATGAAAAGGAAGTGGCTGTTAATATTCATTCACTGCCATCTAATACATACATTGTAAAAGTAAGTTCAGGAAATGAAGTCTTTACACAGAAAGTAATTAAAAGATAAATTTTAAAAGCATTCATACGAAAAAAGGTTCAGAAAATTCTGAACCTTTTATTTTTATAATAGTTGAAAATTATTTGTTGAATAATTCTTCTACCTTATCCCAGTTTACTACATCGAAGAATGCAGAAACGTAATCAGGTCTTCTGTTTTGGTAGTTTAAGTAATAAGCATGCTCCCAAACATCTAATCCTAAAACCGGAGTTCCTTTAACGTCTGCTACAGGCATTAATGGGTTATCCTGGTTTGGAGTAGAAGAAACAGATACTGAACCGTCAGCATTCTTTACCAACCAAGCCCATCCTGAACCGAATCTTGTTTTAGCAGCATCAGAAAAATCAGCTTTGAATTTTTCAAGACCTCCATAGTTTTCAATAGCAGCTTTTACGTTTCCTACCGGCTCCTTGCTTCCTCCTGGAGTTAAAATTACCCAGAATAAAGAGTGGTTGAAGTGTCCTCCACCATTGTTTCTTACAGCTGGCTTATCAGTTCCTGTCTGGCAGATCTCCTCGATCGTTTTCCCTGCTAAGTCAGTTCCTTCTATTGCTTTATTTAAATTGTCAATATACGCTTGGTGATGCTTTGTATAATGGATCTCCATAGTTTTTGCATCGATAGTTGGTTCTAATGCATCATATGCATATCCTAGTTTTGGTAATTCAAATGACATAATCTTTATTTTTAATGTTATAACCCAAAATTAGCCAATATTTAAGCTATTATCAAAGATTGGGCATTACTTTAATAAATCTTTAACATTGACACATTGATTTAGAATGAATTAAATTTTAAATATTTTTTATTCTCAAACATTTAAGCTTTCAAAATAAAAAGCACGAATCCAGAGATTCGCGCTTTCTACTTTAACAATAATTAAATTTATTTATTCATAGACATCAGGAATTCCTCATTATTAAGAGTTCCTCTGATGTTCTTATCTACAAATTCCATTGCTTCTACAGGATTCATTTCAGAAAGATATTTTCTCAGAATCCACATTCTCTTAGAAGTCAACTCATCAAGAAGAAGATCATCTCTACGCGTACTGGATGTAACCAGATCAATAGCAGGATAAATTCTTCTGTTAGCAATTTTTCTGTCTAATTGAAGTTCCATGTTACCCGTACCCTTGAATTCTTCAAAGATTACTTCGTCCATTTTAGAACCTGTATCAATAAGAGCTGTTGCTATAATGGTAAGGGAACCTCCCCCCTCAATTTTTCTTGCTGCTCCAAAGAATCTCTTTGGTTTGTGAAGTGCGTTTGCATCTACCCCACCAGAAAGAACCTTACCAGATGCAGGTGTTACTGTATTGTAAGCTCTTGCTAATCTCGTGATAGAGTCTAATAGAATAACAACATCGTGTCCGCATTCAACCATTCTCTGTGCTTTTGCAAGAACAAGGTTCGCTACTTTCACGTGTTTTTCAGCTGCTTCGTCAAATGTAGAGGCAATAACTTCTGCATTTACACTTCTTTCCATATCAGTAACCTCTTCCGGACGTTCATCGATCAAAAGAACCATCATGTATACTTCCGGGTGGTTGGCTGCAATAGAATTAGCAATATCTTTAAGCAACATTGTTTTACCTGTTTTAGGCTGTGCAACAATCATTGCTCTTTGTCCCTTACCAATTGGAGCAAATAAATCCACAATTCTTGTAGAAACCGTAGATTCGCTTCCTGCAAGGTTGAATTTTTCTTCCGGGAAAAGTGGCGTAAGATATTCAAATGCAACACGATCCTTAATAAACGCAAGATCACGTCCGTTAACTTCCGTAGGTTTTAATAATGAAAAATATTTTTCACCCTCTTTAGGCAATCTTACAATTCCTTTAACTGTATCTCCGGTTTTTAAACCAAAGTTTCTGATTTGTGCTGTAGAAACATACACATCATCTGGAGAGGAGATATAGCTAAAATCTGAAGAACGCAGGAATCCATAGTTATCAGGTAATATTTCAAGCACCCCTTCAATACTTACCATTCCATCGAAACTAAATTCTTTTTTATGGTCAGCATGCTCCTCTGTCTTTTCAGAATGTCTGTTCTGATTTTGATTAGGATTTTGGTGTTGATTTTGATTTTTATGTTGGTTTCCGCTGTTCTGCGGGTGATTGTGTCCTTTTTGAGACCTGTTAGCCTGTTGTTGTTGAGGATTGTTTGGCTTTTCTTCCGCCTGAGCAGGCTCTTGAGATTCTGTGTTTTTAGGAGCTTCTGGTTTCTCCTGAGAGATTTCGGTGTTACCTGTATTAGTAGGTGGAACTCTCTTTCTTTTCTTTTTAGCTGAATTGGTTGCGGAAGATACTTCTTCTGTTGCCAGAACTGTTTCCGCTTTAGGCTCTTCAGCTTTTATTTCTTCAGCAACCGGCGTTTTGTCCTCTACTTTTTCTTCTTCTATTGTTTCTGTCGGTGCTTTTGCAGTAACTCTCGGTTTTGCTGGAGCTTTTTTTGTGGCAGCTTTTTTTACCGGAGCCTTTGCAGTTTTTTCTGCAGTAGCTTCTTCAGTATTGGTGCTGGTTTCCGTGGCGTTGAAATAATCTTTTGACACTTTAGGGTTGGAAGCCTGAAAATCAAGAATTGCAAAGATTTTATCATTTTCGTTGCTGTTTCTTGCGACCTTAACGCCTAAATCCTTTAAGATTTTAGTCAGTTCCGTTACGGATTTTGACCTTAACGTTTCTATGTTAAACATATTTAATGTAAAAATGTAATTAATTGTGAGTAAGAAAAGTAAGTCCGGTGACTTTTGTTTTCAAGTACATTGTATAATGCAAATCTACACTTATTTTTGAATTGTGCAAAATTTATGTTATTTTTGCCAAGAATTTAATATTCAATGTTACAGAGAATACAAACCATATGGACTTTACTAGCAGTTTTATCTGCTGTTTTCCTTTTTATAACAGGACAGGATGCGGTCATTTCTGACAGTATTCCCGTATTAAATATAGGATGCATAGTCCTTGTAATTATTGGGGCATTAAGTATTTTTAGTTTCAAAAACCGAAAAAGACAAATTTTGCTGAATACCATCAGCATCATTATAAACGCTTTGTTGATTGGTGTATTGGCGTACTGGTTACTAAACTTATCCGGAGGAATTCAATTTCCTGAGAAGGGTATTGAGCCGATTTTCCCATTGATCGCGGTAATATGTCTGCTTATTGCAAACGTATATATCCGCAAAGATGAGAGGCTCGTAAAATCTGTAGACAGACTTCGATAGCCTTACAACGATTTTTTGAGTAAGAACAGTTCCTTTTTGGAGCTGTTTTTTTTTGCCTATTCATCAAGGTTAGAAAAAGCTTCAAAGAATTATTTAATTTATTTATATATATTCATGCAACTTTTTTATAAAGTACACGACAGATCATATAATTAACTGTAAAGCAATGAAAAAAATTACTTATCTCACTCTATCACTTTTCTCCATCTGTACTTTTGCACAGGAAGTATCACAAGAAAGGGTAAAAACCATAATTTCAACTCTGGCATCTGATGAAATGAAGGGCCGTGAAATCGGAACTCCTGAAAATGACAAGGCAGCCAATTATATAGCATCAATTTTCAAGGAAAATAATCTTGAGTATTGTACCGGAAATTCTTATTTGATTCCTTTTGACTATAAAGGAAAAACAGCCTACAATGTGTGTGGTATAAAAAAAGGCAAGTCAGAGAAAAACTTAGCTTTTTCAGGACATTTTGATCACATTGGAACCAGCAACAGCAGTGAAGATAATATTTATAATGGCGCTGATGATGACGCCAGCGGAATTACAGCTCTGACAGGCATTTCCGATTATTTTAAAAATAAAACACCTGAGTTTTCAATGGTTTTTATGGCCTTCAATGGTGAAGAGAAAGGAATGCTTGGATCAAGAGCTATTTCTAAAGACAAAAACCTTGATAAGATTTATAATAATATGACTGCCCTTTTCAATTTTGAAATGGTAGCTACAGAATCCCAATGGGGAAAAAATGCTTTATATATGACAGGAGACGGGTTTTCAGACCTTGATGAGCTGTTCAATAAAAATGCAGTGAACGGATTGAAGATTAATGCTGATCCTTATTCTGAACAACAATTATTTTATCGTTCAGATAATGTAAGTTTTGTAAAAAAGAAAATCATTGCCCATTCATTTTCAACGGTTGACATGTCTAAGGCAACTCATTATCATCAAGAAAAGGATGACATGAGCATTGTGGATATTGGTAACATGACTCAGATTATCAATAATTTTGGAAAAACACTGGATAAGTTAAGTCCTAAAAACTTTGCTCCAAAATATAATGATCAGGTGAAATTTTAATTCATATAAATTACCTCATAAAACCGCTATTGAAGCGGTTTTTATTTTTTACTGTCTCTTTCTGAGATCAGATCTATTCTAGTATTTAACATATAAAATTATATGTAATACATTTCAGTTGTAACAAAGTGGGTTTTTAAGGAACATATTAATTAAAGTAAAATAGGATTAAGAACGTCTTATCTTTTAATTTTACGTAATTTTGCTATCCAATTTTTTCATTGAATGAACGAGTATAAAAAAATTCTGAGGTTCGCGAGGCCCCATCAAAAATATATTTACGGAAGTTTATTTTTCAATATCCTGTACTCCGTATTTCAAATTGCTTCCCTGGGAACTATTTTACCGGTTTTAGGAATGCTTTTTGGCACTATTAAACCTGAGAAGTATGAAACAGCACCTGTATATTCCGGTGATATCACAGACTTCTTTACTTATATAAAAGAATACTCCAATTATTATGTACAGGCATTAGTAAAAGACCACGGTTCTCTTACCGTTCTTGCATGGCTGTGTATTATTACGGCTTTCATGTTCTTTTTAAGAAATGCTTTCAGATATTTTGGATCTTTGTTATTGATCAATTATCGTGTAGGAGTCACTAAGGATCTTCGTGGTGCAATGTATAGAAAAATACTATCCTTACCTGTTTCATTTTTTACGGAAAGCAGAAAAGGAGATATGATGTCTCGTATGTCTAATGATGTAGGTGAAGTGGAAGGAGGTATTCTGGGAAGTTTAATAGAATTGATTAACGCTCCTTTCATGTTAATCAGTACATTGGTTACTTTATTCTTTTTAAGTGCAGAAATGACACTTTTCTCCTTATTGGTTCTTCCGGTAATGGGAACAATGATTGCCTTGATCGGGAAAAGTCTTAAAAAAGACTCTCATGAAGCCCAGCACGAACTGGGAACTATATTTTCTATTGTAGATGAGACCTTAAAATCTTCTAAAGTCATTAAAATCTTTAATGCTGAAAAGATCATGGATAACCGCTTCATGCTATCCATGAACAAATGGATCTCAAGCTCAATTAATCTAGGTAAAAAGAAAGAACTGGCATCGCCAATGAGCGAATTTTTAGGGTCCATTACTTTCTTAATCATTGCTTGGTATGGAGGAAAACAAATTATTGTTGAACAAAGCATATCACCTGCTGACTTCCTTGTATTCCTTGGAATGTTCTTCCAGATTTTGCCGCCTGCAAAGAGTTTATCAACATCCATCTCCAATGTACAGAAAGGAGAAGCTTCTCTGAAAAGAGTACTGGACATTCTGGATGCTGATGTAAAAATAGATGAGATTGCAGAACCTGTTTCTATCTCAACTCTTCAGAATAATATTGAGTTCAAGAATATTGGATTCTATTACGATAAAGCCAATCTGATTCTTAAGAACTTTAACCTAACGATTCCAAAAGGTAAAACCGTGGCATTGGTAGGACAAAGTGGAAGTGGAAAAACAACTATTGCCAACCTTTTAGCAAGATTCTATGACGTTTCTGAGGGGGAAATCCTAATTGACGGAACAGATATCAAGCACTTAAAATTAAAAGAATACCGCCAACTTCTGGGAATGGTAACACAGGAATCTGTATTATTCAATGATTCTGTGTATAACAACATCCTGATGGGTAAACCTGATGCTACCAGGGAAGAAGTAATTGCTGCTGCTAAAATAGCCAATGCAGACGATTTCATTTCAGGTCTTTCTGAGGGGTATGACACCAATATCGGGGATGATGGAAATAAGCTTTCCGGAGGCCAGAAGCAAAGGGTTTCCATTGCAAGAGCCGTATTAAAGAATCCTCCAATTATGATTTTGGATGAAGCAACTTCAGCGTTGGACACAGAATCTGAAAGATTTGTACAGGACGCCCTGGAAAAAATGATGGAAAACAGAACTTCACTTGTTATTGCTCACCGACTTTCAACCATCCAAAAAGCAGACTGGATTGTAGTAATGGAAAAAGGAACCATTGTAGAACAAGGAACCCACCATGATCTTATTGCTAAAAAAGGCATGTATAACAAGCTTGTGGAGCTTCAGAACTTCGACTAAAACAATCTTCTAAATCATTTTAAAATGAACCCCATACAAGAGTATTTCTACAGAATTCAAGAACCTGAAAGAAGTACTCTTTTATTTTTGCGTGAAAAAATTCTGGCATCTGATACAGAACATATTACTGAAACCTTAAGCTTCGGACTTCCCTTTATAAAGTACAAAAAGAAAATGCTGTGTTATTTTTATTACAGCAAAAAATATAAAAAGCATTACATCAGTTTTTACCATGGTGATAAACTGGATTACCCTGAGCTGACCCAAGACGGAAGAAAAAAGTTTAAGATTCTATTAATTGATATTGAAGAGGATCTTCCCGTAGAATTTATATTGAGCCTGCTGGAGGAAATAAAGCAATATATTAAGTAATAGATAATGGCAAATAGCAGGAAGATTCTGTTCAATTTGAATCTAAATTGATAAAATAATTTATTATATAAAACAAAAAAGACTGCTCTTTTCAGAACAGTCTTTAGTATAATAATTATAAATCTTAATCTTTCAATTTAGCAATGACATCTAAACCTCCTTTAGTAATGTCTCCGATCTTACAAACGATTTCCGTATCCAAAGGCAGGAAAACGTCCATTCTTGAACCGAATTTAATAAATCCAAACTCATGTCCGGCTTTTGCCTGATCGCCCTCATTACAATAGAATACGATTCTTCTAGCCACATATCCTGCAATCTGTCTGAAAACAACTTTATGGTTGGTTAAAGTTTCAACAGCTACCGTAGTTCTTTCATTCTCTGTAGAAGACTTTTCATGCCATGCTACCAGATATTTCCCCGGATGGTATTTTTTGTAAACCACCTTTCCGGTAACCGGATATCTACAAATATGTACGTTCAGTGGAGACATGAAGATAGAAACCTGAATCGCTTTTCCTTTTACGAACTCATTTTCTTCCACTTCCTTAATCATTACCACTTTTCCGTCAACCGGAGCTATTACGTTTTCCTTGTGGTCAAGAATAGAACGATTTGGAACTCTGAAAAACCAGAATACCAGACAGTAAATAACCAACAAAGGCATGATGATCAACAAGGACCATATTTTAAGGAAGTAAATCGCTAAAGCTCCCAATACAATAAAAAGTATGGTTGCTACAGTAATGGTTCCTTTTGATTCTCTATGTAATTTCATGAGACTATATAAATTTTTCTAAAATAAAGTACAAATATACGACAGGAACACAGATTATGAAACTATCCAGCCTATCTAAAACTCCACCATGTCCCGGAATGATGTTTCCACTGTCTTTTACGCCAAAGGTTCTCTTCAGTTGGCTCTCTACTAAATCTCCTAACGGAGCAAAGGCAGCCACTAAAAATCCTACCACCATCCAGTTTCCACGAAGTTCCGGCTGATAATGCTCTATAAAGTATGATAAAACCAACGTTAACACCACACCGCCTATATATCCTTCCCAAGTTTTTTTAGGGGAAATTTTAGGAGCCATTTTATGTTTTCCAAAGAACTTTCCAACGAGATACGCAAAGGTATCACTACTCCAGATCAGCACAAATAGGAAAAGAACCTCCAAAGTGAAGGTATCATTATAGCTCGAGAACTTTGGTAACCCTAGTGCAAAACTGAACGGAAGAGCCACATAAATGACCGTAAAAATCAATTTTCCGCTGTCGTAGTATAATTCGTTAGGAAATTTAAATAAAGTAACTACAGCAATGGCAATGAGCGCAAGTGCCAGTATTTCACTTAATCTAAAATCAAAAAAGAAATCGTGATGGAAGTATCTTTTCGAAAAGACGTAGAAGATAAAAATAACCAATGGATACACTACCCATTTTTCATATCCTTTACCAAATTTCATAATTTTCACACACTCCCAGGTACCTACAATCAGTAAAAGGCTTATCAAGCCATAATAAAGATATTGTTGCTGAATAAGACCAGGAAAAATGTTATTGATGAGTTGTGCTCCTAACGGAGTCGAGCAAAGAATAATAACAGCTACATAAACGAGACCTGAAATGGTTCTTTGAATGAGATTTTTGTCCAAAATTTAAAATTTAGATGTGGGTGCTTAATCTTCAAGCAGCAGTAAAAACAATTTTGTATTGGAATTCGAAGAACTATCCATTTTCGACTGGCTGCCGCTTATGGAAGTAAGGTTCTTGATATTTCCGTTTCTTTTTATTTTCCCCATGGCATCATTCAGGTTGTTTACAATCTGTGAAACATTAGCTATGATGATAATCTTATCCGGTAGCCTTGAAGAATGATAATGAAGAATATTATTGTGGGAAAGCATAATTCTCCCATCATATGCAATCAGGTATTCACAAGTGATGAATGCTGCGTCATTGGATGTCTGCAATTCTGAAGTATAGGAAGACTTCACAACGTTCAAGAAGTTTTGAAGTTCCTTATCCCAACAGAAAAGGTTGCCAATACCTTCTATCTTGATAATTTGATTTAAAGTTTGTAGAGCCTCCGCTTCATCTGCACAATAATTAAAAAATCCCCCCGAATGCGTAAATAATTGCGCAAACTTATAGTCAAGATCCGCATTTTTCAGCGAATCTCCAAGCTTCTCCAGGCTCTGTTTGTCCTCTTCCTCAGGCTGGTTGGTAAGTTTGCTTACAATCCTCTTGAATAAATTCAACTTAATCTATTTTTAGTCAACTTTATACAAAAATAGAAAATAAATTACAATAGATTCCAAAATATCTCTTTAAATATGAAAAAACCTGACAATTTTGAGATTGTCAGGTTTTAAATTATTCTATTTTTAGAGTATTAAAGCTGTGTTGGGCTTTCTGGAGCCTGTATTTCACTTTCTTCCTCTTTTTCTTTTATCTGAGGAGTTTCCAATACCACTTTTTCAGGAATAGTATTAGTAACTGGTTTCTCTGTCAATTCAGGATCCCATGCTCTCTTTCCGAAAATTTCTTCTAAATCTTCACGGAAGATAACTTCTTTTTCTAAAAGCTTATTGGCTAAAGCATCAAGTTTATCCTTATTTTCTGTAAGAATTCTTACTGCTCTCTCATATTGATTTTCGATGATTGCTTTAATCTCTACATCAATTTTAGTAGCTGTTTCTTCAGAGTAAGGTTTCCCAAAATTATATTCAGACTGACCTGAGCTATCATAGTAAGAAATATTACCAATATTCGGGCTTAATCCATAGATGGTAACCATTGCCTGAGCTCTCTTCGTTACAGTTTCCAAATCAGAAAGTGCTCCTGTTGAAATATTGTTGAAGATCACTTGCTCTGCGGCTCTACCTCCTAAGGTTGCACACATTTCATCCAACATCTGCTCTGTAGTGGTAAGCTGTCTTTCTTCCGGAAGATACCATGCAGCACCCAGAGAACGTCCTCTTGGAACAATCGTTACTTTTAAAAGTGGAGATGCATGTTCTACCAACCAAGAAATTGTAGCATGACCAGCTTCATGATAAGCCACTCTTCTTTTCTCAGATGGCTTAATTGCCATATTTTTCTTTTCAAGACCTCCGATGATTCTGTCTACAGCATCTAGGAAATCCTGTTTTGTAACAGAAGTATGATTATATCTTGCTGCGATTAATGCTGCTTCATTACAAACGTTAGCAATATCTGCCCCACTGAATCCTGGAGTTTGTTTTGCCAAGAAGTCTCTGTCAACATTATCATCAAGCTTGATTTTCTTCAAATGAACATCAAAAATTTCTTTTCTTTCATGTAATTCCGGAAGATCCACATAAATGGAACGATCGAAACGTCCTGCTCTCATTAAAGCTTTATCAAGGATATCCGCTCTGTTGGTTGCAGCCATTACAATTACATTTACATCTGTTCCGAAGCCATCCATTTCAGTAAGAAGCTGGTTCAATGTATTTTCTCTTTCATCGTTTCCACCAGAGAAATTATTTTTCCCTCTTGCACGTCCAATAGCATCAATCTCATCGATAAAGATAATGGCCGGAGATTTTGCTTTTGCCTGAGCAAAAAGGTCTCTTACTCTTGAAGCACCTACTCCAACGAACATTTCCACAAAGTCAGATCCTGAAAGTGAAAAGAAAGGAACCTTAGCTTCACCTGCAACAGCTTTTGCCAATAAGGTTTTACCTGTTCCCGGAGGCCCTACCAAAAGTACACCTTTAGGGATTTTACCACCAAGCTTTGTGTATTTTTCAGAGTTCTTCAAGAAATCTACAACTTCCTGAACTTCTTCTTTAGCCCCTTCTAATCCTGCAACATCTTTAAATGTTACCTGAATTCTTTCTTTTTCGTCAAAAAGCTTAGCCTTTGATTTTCCGATTGAGAAGATTTGTCCACCAGGACCTCCACCACCTCCCATCTTTCTGAAAAGAAGGAAATAGAACAATCCTAAAATAGCAATCCAAATTAATGCAGACACAAGAATATCTGCGAACGGGCTTTTACCTGTTCCATAGTCCTTCGCTGTTTTAATAGCTGGATTAGTAGCTTTAACCTGCTCAAATTTTTGAAGGAAAAGCTGAAGATCTCCATATTTCACAGAGTAATCTGCTTTAGGAGCCATTTCAAATGCTGAAAGCGGGTTGTTTTCCTTAGCGGTTTTAGAGACCATAGCTGATTTTGCTTCTTTGGTAAGAAAAACATCAGCTTTTTCTATGTCTTTGTATATAATTATATTTTGGACTTTCCCCGCCTGCATTTCTCTAAAGAAACCATCTTCATCAATAGATTTTGCAGTATCTCCTCCTAGAAAATTGGAGCCAAAGAATAGCAAAAGAGCTATGATTGCAATAGGAAAGAACCAGTTGAATCCTTTATTATTCATTTATACTTTTTAAGATTTTAAAATTCATTTTCAATTTTGGTAATGACTGCGTCATTCCAAAGCTCTTCTATATCGTAGTACTCACGTACATCTTTTTGAAATATATGAACGACTACTGAAACATAATCCATTAGTACCCACATTGCATTTTCTGTTCCCTCTACATGCCAAGGTCTATCTTTCAAGTCGTTTCTTACTTTCTTCTCTACACCTCCTGCTAATGCTGCCACCTGTGTATTTGAGTTTCCGCTACATATTACGAACGTTTCCGCTACTGAGTTTTCAATTTTAGAAAGGTCGAAGATCATAATATCTTCTGCCTTTATATCTTGAAGAGCTTCAACGATTTTATCTATTAGTGCTTGTTTTTCTGCTGTTTTATTCATTAAAAATATACTATAATCTGCAAATTTATTGTTTTTTCTTTACTTTAACCTTACTTTTACCCCCTTAATGTCTTAAAGTTTTCTTAAATGAGTCAACTATTCTACCTAAAAGAATGTTCTTCTACTAATGACGAAATATCAAAGTTTTTACTTTATGAAAATTCAGATTTTATTGGACTTCATACTTTCAACCAAACAAAAGGCCGTGGACAGTATGGAAATGTATGGACTCAAACTGCCGGAAAAAACCTGGCGTATACGCTGGCAGTGAATACTCACAACATTCTGTGCTCCGACTTTATATTCAATTATTATACCGCAATTATTGTCAGGGATTACCTTGCCAATTTGGCTGATTATGACGTAAAGATCAAGTGGCCGAATGATATTATCCTTAAAGGTAAAAAAATCGTCGGGATTTTGATTGAAAAGAAAAAAATTAATCAAAATAATTATTTTATTATCGGAACGGGTATCAACGTTCTTCAGGATAAATTTGAAGCAATATCCAATGCAGGATCGCTTCTAACGCAGACAGGGCTGGAATTTGACCTTGAAGATCTTACATTGAATTTTCATGAATTCTTATGTGAAAAACTGAAAAACATTCCATCTGACCAGGAAATTTTAGAAAGCTTCAACAAGAACCTTTTCAGAAAAGACATGATATCAGTCTTTGAGATTGAAAAAGAACGCCAAAATGGCATCATCCGAAATGCAGATGACAAAGGTGAACTTTGGATAGAACTGGAGGACGGAATGCGCTCTTTCTACCATAAAGAAGTAAAACTTCTCTACTGATTCGCTCTTTTGATATAAAGATAAAGGGTAAGCGGAAGAAACACCAGATTCGGCAACCACATGGCCAAGGCCGGGGATAAACTTTTATTTTCTGACACTACCTTCAATGCTTCAAAGGAGAATACAAAGAGAAAGGCCAGTGAAATCCCTATCGCAAGGTTGATTCCCAGTCCTCCTCTTTTCTTTTGGGAAGAGAGTGATAGTGCTAAAAAGGTAAGAATAATGATGGAAACAGGCATTGAGGTTCTTTGGTGAAGCTCGTTCAGATAAGAATTCAGGTTACTGTTTCCTCTTGCTTTTTCTCTTTCAATAAATTTTAACAGCTCAGGGGTGGTTTTGTTTTGTCCTAAAAGCTCGTTGGGAAAAAGTTCTTCTGGTGAGTGTCCATAATTTTTCCTAAGCTCTATTCCACTACCTAACTTTTCGGTATTATCTTTATTGATAGTTTTTTCAAGATAGTTATTTAAAACAAACTGCTTTTTGGTATTATCCCAATATACATCACCAGCTTTCAGTTCGTACACCATTCTTCTGTCTTTATCAAACTTCTGATAAACAAAGCTGGATCCTCTTTTTTCTCTCTTATTCCAGGAGTCTACGAAAATATATTCCGTTTTACTAAGCTGTGAGGAAGCAGGGGCTGTCCCCAGAATTTTTTCTTTATTGGCCGCGTTATAGGTGTAAGCCTCTAATTCGTTTTTCTTGATATTAGCCCAAGGAAGAACCATATGATATACCAGCATTGCCACCAGTGCAATCAGGATTGAAGTATAAAGATAAGGCTTTGAAAACCTATGGAAACTGGCTCCACTACTAATAATGGCTACAATTTCCGTATTATTGGCCATTCTTGAGGTGAAGTAAATAACGGTAATAAACACCAGAATGGAAAGGAATGTCACCACAAGGTTAACGATCCAGAAAGGGTAAAAATGAATCAGGAAATACACCAGATCAAGCTTTGGATCAAGCGCCTTTGCATTTTCTATCCTTGGGATCTTTTGCTGTACATCTATGACAAGCACCACTATAGACAATAGCACTAGCATGAAACTGAAAGTTCCAAGGTATTTTTTAATGATATATCTGTCTACAATTTTAAGCATAATTCTTTTACAGTCTTTGTCTAAGAACCGGTACTACAGAGTTTTTCCATTCGTAGAAGTCTCCGGCTAGGATGTGCTCTCTTCCCACCTTAACCAAGTCAAGATAAAATGCAAGGTTATGAATTGAAGCAATCTGTTTTGCCAGATATTCTTTGGATACAAATAAGTGACGAAGATACGCTTTTGAATATTCTCGGTCTACAAAGCTGGTTCCAAATTCGTCAAGAGGCGAAAAATCGCGCTTCCATTTCTCATTTTTAAGGTTCATCACGCCCTGCCAAGTGAAAAGCATAGCATTTCTCGCGTTTCTTGTAGGCATTACGCAATCCATCATATCAATTCCTAATCCAATGGATTCCAAAATATTCCAAGGAGTTCCTACGCCCATCAGATATCTTGGCTTTTCTTTTGGAAGAATATCAGTTACTTCATCAGTAATTCTGTACATTTCTTCTTCCGGCTCACCTACGGAAAGACCACCTATGGCATTTCCTTCAGCTCCAGCCTCAGAAATCACCTCTGCAGATATTTTTCTTAGATCAGAATAGGTAGATCCCTGTACAATAGGGAAAAGTCGTTGTTTGTGACCATATAACTCGGGATTATCATTGGTCCAGTCGATGCATCTTTTCAACCAACGGTGTGTAAGTTCCATTGATGATTTAGCCTGATTATATTCACAAGGATAAGGTGTACATTCATCAAAAGCCATGAAGATGTCTGCTCCGATCTGTCTTTGAATTTCCATAGATCTTTCCGGAGAAAACATGTGGTAGCTTCCGTCAATATGAGACTTGAATCTAGCCCCTTCCTCTGTCATTTTTCTGTTGCTTGCCAATGAAAAAACCTGAAAACCTCCTGAGTCTGTAAGAATTGGAAGATCCCAATTCATAAACTTATGCAGACCTCCTGCATCCTGCATGGTTTCCATACCGGGACGAAGGTAAAGGTGATAGGTATTACCCAAAATAATTTGGGCCTTAATGTCTTCTTTTAATTCTCTCTGATGAACTGTTTTTACACTTGCAACAGTTCCCACTGGCATAAAAATAGGAGTTTGGATCTTTCCATGATCCGTAGTAATCTCCCCTGCCCTTGCTTTTCCTTCAGAGGTTTTTTCTATATTAAAAAATTTCATCCGTATATTTTTTAAATTCACCGCCAGCAGCGGTTAATCATTCTTCGGGAAGAACCCGCTTCATCATTATTTATTTTACAAAAGGCATCAGTCCTCCATTCTGCTTTTTCTTGTCCTCTATATATTTTTTTGCCTTAGGATCTTTTTTAAGCAAAATTTCCTGGGCATCATTCGCTATTCCCTCCATTTCTTCTTTAATAACGTAGTATTTAAAGCTTTCCGTGAAATCATCAGGTTTTACATTGTGCGCTTTCAAGACGAATCTTGTGCCTGCTTCCATGTTTTTATCCTGATACATAAATATTGCCTGATCATTGATGGTAAGATCAACGAGAATATCTGTCATCACATCTTTATCAATAAGATTTTTAGGCTTATCGATATAATCACTGCATGAGGACAGCCCCAGTAGAACAAAAATAAGGATCAGTTGTTTCATCATGGTCATGCTTTGTTTCATAATCTATTGATGATTGATTTCCATTTTAAGTTTAACACCCCAAAAACAGCTTCATGGATAATCCCGCCATTCATTTTGCTTTCTCCTAAAATTCGGTTAGTAAATATAATAGGAACTTCTACAATTTTGAAACTTTTTTTGTAGGCTCTGAACTTCATTTCTATCTGAAATCCATATCCTTTCAATCTTACATTGTCTAATCCGATATCTTCCAGTACTTTCCTTGAAAAGCACACAAAACCAGCTGTAGTATCATGAATAGGAAGTCCCAAAACAAATCTTACATATTTTGAAGCAAAATAGGAAAGCAATACTCTCCCCATTGGCCAGTTTACCACATTCACTCCTTTTGAATAACGGGAACCAATAGCCATATCTGCATTCTTGCAGGCTTCAAAAAGTTTTGGTAAGTCATTCGGATTGTGTGAAAAATCGGCATCCATTTCAAAAATGTAGTCATATTTGTTTTCTATGGCCCATTTAAACCCATGAATATATGCCTTTCCCAAACCATCTTTAATGTGCCTTATTGACAGATGAAGATAGTGTGGGTTTTTCTTCTGCAATTCCTTTACAACTTCCGCTGTTCCATCCGGAGAAGAATCATCCACTACTAAAATATGAAAGTCATCCTCCAATGCAAAAACCGCGGAAATAATATTTTCAATATTTTCCTTTTCGTTATACGTTGGGATAATGACGAGTTTTTTCATTTCAGTTTGCAAAGATAGTTTATTTAACCTTTTTATTTTATACAAAATAATCTATAATTTTGCAAAAATATTTCTCACAGATTATATGATGATATTAAGACTTTATGAAACAGTCCTGCATATCATCTACAATCGATAAGGAAGTATACTTTAGCATAAATACCACGGATGAAGCGATAAAGAAAATCCATGCCAAGTTGTGTTATTGATCATTAAATAAAAAATAAAAAAAACTTAAGATTTGCCATCATCACAAAACTTCATCAATCACGTAAGAATACCCGAGAATAATGACTGGGTGGTCTTTATATTAATAGGCTGTATATTTTTATATGTTTTTATGATGAACATTATAGAAAGAGATGCAAGCCTTAAGGATTTTTTGCTTCAAAAATATTTTGATGCCAGTAATAACCTGCCTAGCTGGATCATTACCTCGTGTGTGATTACCCTTACCCTGTCTGTGCTCATCTCACAATATATTCCTATAGTACCGAAATATATTGCCGACCTGCATCTTTTGGGGTATCAGCTTAATAAATTTGGATATACCTTATTGGTAGTGATCTTTTTTTATGTGCTGAGATCAGCATTAGGCTTTTTATTTTATCAAAGTATAGGGGATGGAAAAAAATGGACTGTTTTTTATTTTACCTCTACAAAATTTTATTTTATCCTGTCTTTTTTATTGATAATTCTGTGCATTACCCATTATTACTTCCCTATAGACAGAAATAAAATATTTTCTTACTATTTCTTCTTCTTTTCTTTTGTATTCATTTTCAAAGTTTTTTTCTATTTATTTCACAAGAACAAGATTCTTCCTGAGAAATGGTATTATAAATTTTTGTATATTTGCACGCTCCAAATCGCACCATTATTACTGCTTTGGAAGTTGTTATTTTTTTAATAAATGTCAATGATGAGAATAAAGTCTATATTGGTTTCTCAACCAGCGCCTAGTGAGTCTTCTCCATATTTGGATATAGCGAAGAAGGAAAAAATAAAGATTGATTTCCGTCCATTTATCCACGTCGAAGGGGTTGACAATAAAGAGCTCAGAACACAGAAAATAGATCTGACGCAATATACTGGAATCATTTTTACCAGTAAAAATGCGATTGACCATTACTTCAGACTAGCGGAAGAACTGCGTTTTGCAGTTCCGGATACAATGAGATATATCTGTCAGTCGGAAGCAATAGCCAACTACCTTCAAAAGCATATTGTGTACAGAAAAAGAAAAATCAGCTTTGGGGAGAAAAACTTCTCGGATCTACTTCCTCTTTTCAAAAAGTTTCCAACTGAAAAATATCTGTTGCCATCTTCAGATGTTTTAAGTCCGGATATTGTAAAAACTTTAGATTCTGCAAATATAGAATGGACAAGAGCAATCATGTACCGTACTGTATGCAGCGACCTGACAGACATTACCATTAAGGATTATGATATGTTAATTTTCTTTAGCCCGCAAGGAATTAAGTCTTTACAACAGAATTTCCCAGACTTTAAGCAGGATGAAACAAAGATCGGGGTTTTCGGAAACACTACTCTGGCCGCTGCTGAAGAAGCAGGATTAAAGGTAGATCTAATGGCTCCTACAAAGGAAACACCATCCATGACAATGGCACTGGAAAAGTATATTAAAGCGCTTCATAAGTAGTCTTTAATACAAAAAATAAACTCAACCATCTTTTCAATAAAGGAAAGATGGTTTTTTTTTACCTAAATTTGAACAAGAATTAACATTGAATGAAATGTCTATGCAAAAACATTAAAAAAAAAGAAAATTGCGTAGAACATTAAAAATTAAAATATCCGGATGAAAGCTCCACAGGCAAAAAAAATAGAAAAAATACTAGAAACTCACGGCGACAGAAGAATAGACAACTACTTCTGGCTTAATGAAAGAGAAAATCCCGAAGTCATCAAATATCTTGAAGAAGAAAACGCTTACGAAGAATTCATTATGAAAGATACGGAAGAACTTCAGGAGCAACTTTTTGAGGAAATGAAGGCACGTTATAAAAAAGATGACGAATCTCTTCCTTATATCTTTAATGAATACTGGTACATTGTACGCTACGAAGAAGGCAAAGAATATCCTATCTTCTGCAGAAAATACAAAAGCCTTGATAACCCGGAAGAAATTGTACTTGATGTAAATCTTTTAGCTGAGGGCGAGGAATTCTTTGAGGTTGGCAGTGTAGCAGTAAGCCCTAATAATGAATTAGCCTCTTTTTCTTCAGACAATGTAGGCAGAAGAATTTATACTTTAAATTTCAAGAATTTAAAAACCGGTGAAATTCTTCAGGATAAAATAGAGAATACAACAGGAAAAGCAGTTTGGGCTAATGATAACCAACATGTTTTTTATATCAGAAAGGACAAAAGCCTCCGTGCATTCCAGGTGTACAGACACCAACTGGGAACAGATTCGTCTGAGGATGTTCTGATCTTCCATGAGAAAGATGAAACATTTGATGTGAACGTCTTTAAGACAAAATCTTTACAATATATTTTCATCGCAAGTTCAAGCACCATTTCTGACGAGCATCACTTCATCCCTTCTGATAATGTATTTGCAGATTGGAAAGTGATTCAGCCAAGAATAGATGATCTTGAATATTCTGTGGAACATTATGAAGATGAATTCTATATCATTACCAATGCTGACGATGCTACGAATTTTAAAATCGTAAAAACAAAGATTGACAACTGTGGCATGGAAAACTGGGTGGATGTAATCCCTCACCGTGCAGAAGTTCTATTGGAAGGCTTTGAAATCTTTAGAGACTATTTAGTTCTTGAGGAAAGAGAGAAAGGACTACTACAAATCAAGATAATTGATGAAAAAACGCAGGAGTCTCACTATTTACCATTCTCTGATCCTACCTACACTACTTATATAGGAATCAACCTGGAGTTTGATACAGAGGTTTTACGTTATGGCTACACCTCATTAACACAGCCAAGTTCCACTTATGAGTACAACATGAGGGACAATACCACAGAACTTCTTAAACAACAGGAAGTTTTAGGCGGAAACTTCATTCCTGAAAACTATATCTCAGAAAGAATATGGGCAGATTCCAGAGACGGAAAAACAAAGGTCTCCATTTCTCTTGTTTATCATAAGGACACAAAGAAATCTGCCGACACACCACTTCTTTTATACGGATATGGAAGTTACGGACATACTGTAGACGCAAGTTTCTCTAATGTAAGATTATCAATTCTGGATCGTGGATTCATCTATGCCATAGCTCACATCCGAGGAGGAGAATATCTGGGTAGAGAATGGTATGAGGATGGAAAAATGCTGTCTAAGAAAAATACATTCTTCGACTTTATCGATGCAGGAAAACACTTAATAAAAGAAAACTACACTTCTTCTAAACATTTATATGCAATGGGTGGAAGTGCAGGAGGCCTGTTGGTAGGAGCTGTTGTGAATTACGAGCCACAATTATTCAACGGAATTGTAGCACAGGTTCCTTTTGTGGACGTTGTTACCACTATGCTGGATGACACGATCCCTTTAACAACCGGAGAGTATGATGAATGGGGAAACCCAAATGACAAGGAGTATTATCATTATATGAAAGAATATTCACCTTATGACAATGTAGAGGCCAAAGATTATCCGCACATGCTAATCACTACAGGATTCCACGATTCCCAGGTACAATATTGGGAGCCGGCAAAATGGACAGCCAAATTGAGAGAGGTAAAAACAGATCATAATATTTTAGTCTTTAAAACAGACATGAGCTCAGGGCACGGAGGTGCAAGCGGAAGGTTTGAATCATTGAAAGAAGATGCATTAGAATATGCTTTCCTGTTGAAGATTGATAAGAAATAAAATAATAATTAAAAAATATATTGTCATTAGAAAATGGCAGATATCATCATATGAACGAATCTGAATATTGGAAAAAAATAGAACAGTTCTTCGAAGACAACTTTCAGACAGAGAAGAACCCTCCCATTGAAACTCTTTTGTTTCTAATAGGATTACAGGAACTGGGAAGCGGGCAACAAAAGTACACAAAGGAAGACAAGGTAAACCTGATTCACATTGCGGTATGCAGGCTACTTGAACCTTTCGGGTATTATAAATTCACCCACTATGAAGATGGGTGGCCACAATTCGAAAAAATGGAAGAACTTCCTGAACTAAGGCCTAATGAGCAGAGCTTGCTTATGAAAAAGGCGATTATTCAATATTTTCAGGAGGAAGAACTAATTTAACCTGAAAATGCAATAATTTAAATATTTGATAATAAAATACTGTAATAATTATCAAAATCAACCTAAATAATAAATTTTATTGACACAATAGAGATGAGCCAAAACTTATCTCTATTTTTTTTAAACAAAATTAAACTGTTAATTAAAAATATTATTTAAAAAATAAATTATAATTAAAAATTTAAATCAATTCATTACCAAAACATTGCCATTTTATTCCCTAAAGATTAAATGTCTCACCTACAATATTTCATAATTTGATTGGCTGATATTACATTAGATTTGTACTTTAGACAGGTCCATACCACGTTCTTTTGATCAAGTACTATGATCAATTTCCCTCAGAATATTATGGTCAATTTTTCCATGCTTTTTTAATGATAGGCTTGAAAAAAAAGACAACAAATGATAAATCCAGTTCAGACCCGAACCTGGAGAGATAAAATTTTGAATAAAAACCACAAAAACTAAAACTGAAAAAACTATGTATTTCGATAAAAATTATTCTGGATAAAACAGATTAAAATTTAAATAGAAATCAAAACCATGAAAAAAATCAGCACTTCTTTGATGTTGCTCCTCGTTAACTTAAGTTTTTCACAAGTAGGTATTTCAAAAAATCCGACTGTCGAAATTCACAATAAGGCTATTTTACAGGTAGACGGAAAACATGAAAGGAAAAACCTAGGCATGATGCTTCCTGAAGTCTCTGCACCGGAAAATCTTCCGTTGTATACTCCCTCCACTTCTGATCCTGAAATGACAGGAATGATGATGTTCGAAAAAACACATTCCACATTTTACTCTTATGACGGAGCCAAATGGAGCAATGAACCTACAGCTTCAGACTTCAAAATGAAACAATCCAGATTTTTATCTACAGCTGATGAAGAAACCAGCGTGGTATGTGTTCTTCTTGGATGTGGCAGGCATGTAGGCATTGGATTCAGCGCTCCGGTAGATGGGCAACAATCTTACAATAACCTCAATATCACAAGGGAAGCTGCAGTGGTACCAGGAGGAGGAATTTATGGCAACAAAAGCTTCGATAATGCTAAGTTTGTCGTAAATGAAGCAGGTGTTTATGACATTTATTTAAATATACCCTCCAAAACAGGAGGAGCCGTCTCATTAACAAGCGGACCACAATACCAGCTAAGAGCATATCTGAAACAAACCGACGGAAGCCACAATGAAGTTAAATTAACTACTTTCTTTCCAGATTATTATGGTATTCTTGGAATAGGTGGCGATACGAATACAGCGGCATTCACCACAACCAGAATTCGTCTAAATCCGGGAGATTACATTGTTTCCAGAATACATTCTCCTTTGGCAACAGTATCTGTAGTGGTTACGCTGACTGCAGCTGCCAATACAAACATTGCCCAATATTATCCAAGAGAAATAATGTTTACCAAAGTAAGTGATTAAAATGATTAAAAAAGTTATTACACTCAACGTTTTTATATTAACAACTATGGGATATCCTGGATATGCCCAGGTAAAAATAGGTAACAGACCTGAAGCTGTTCATCCAAGAGCAGCTTTACAGATAGAGCACAATACCAAGGGAATAATGCTGCCGGTTGTTGAAAACCACACCGAACTACCCAATTATAATGCTGCTCATCCAGATTTATACGAGAATAATCCTACAGATAATGGATTGATATTTTATAGCAAGGAAATAAAGGATGTCGTAAAGTACGATGGCTACAGATGGATTGCAGCCACAGAAAGAAGTATTAAAAATTATAAGAACCTGAGCATTCTAGGATCAAACTCAACCGATCAGACTGTTGCCAATGTACTGGGGATTACGGGACGACCTACCTTACAGTTTAATATTTTAAATGATTTTGACCGAAATAATATAAATAATTTAGGATTAACCGTCAATGCCAATGGAGAAATCACCATTCCCGCAAGTGGATTCTACAGGATTAACCCTTCCGTTAAAACGAGCAGCGCCGGCGGACTTTCTGTAGGAAATGCAGCCACTATTGTATCCCTTCAGGCTCTTTATGTAAATGCCGTAGGAGAAGGATGGCAAAAAATTCATGAAAACAGCTTTTTATTGTATGGGCTGCTGGTAACCGGGGGAAGCTCAAATTCAATAAACAGCTTTTCTACTACCAAATATCTGCATGCAGGAGATCAAATTCGTTTGAGAGCCGGTATTCAGGCAGACACCGGACTAAACGTAGGAACCGGTGTAACGTTTAAAATGAGTGATAAGGATACCTATTTATATATAGAAAAACTGAACTAAAATGATGAAAAAAATATACATCTCAGTACTTATGGCTTTGGCCGGTACAGCTTTCTCACAAGTCACTCTTGGCAGCGCTGCCAACCCAAGCGCAAACTCCATGTTTAGTGTTGTAAATAATGAAGACAATGCTGCAAAATCCAAGGGAATGATGATCCCAACAGTAAATAATGAAACAGAATTACCTTTATATAATGCCAGTGATCCGGATCGCTTTAGCAATGACCCTACGATGCAGGGAATGATCATGTATAGAAAAGACATACAAAGAGTGGTTGTTTATGATGGTGAAAAATGGAAACCTACTTTTTATGAAAACGGCGGAAGAACAACCCGCGCCAGCATGAACCCTGCCACACCGGAAAATAATTTCCCCTCTGTAGCCTGTATACTTATTGGTTGTGGAGAAAAAGACGTCCCTTTCGGATTTTACAACAATACTTTGGATGGAGATAAATTAGGCATTATTGATCCACAGGGAACGGTAAATAGCAACTTCAATAATTTCACATTCAAAGAATCAGGATTTTACAGGGTATTGATCAGTTTAAAGGTAAAAACTTCAGGAATCCACGTAAGTCCGCCTGTTATTTCATTCAGGGCTTTAAAAAATGGCAGTGTGCTTGCCCGAAATGATGTATCCTTAAATGAAGCCATTTTAATTACTGCCGGAGCCAACCGAGTAGGAACTATGGAGTTTTTGGCAATGTTTGACAAAGGAGATCAGCTTAAGGTTCAGGTCTCAGGAGGTATTTCAATACTTACCGTTGCTGACGTCTATAAAATAGTTCCCACAGACGGAACTTTCATTAGCATAGAAAAATTATAAATTAATGTTAAAATAAGAAATAGCAAAACATTTTTATTCCATATTTTAATAAATAGAGTGTTCCAATTGGAGCACTCTATTTTATTAGTACAAAATTAACCTACTATTTTTCTAATGATGATCTAAAATTCCCTCCAGCTGATTCAGTCCCATTTTAAGTCCTTCTTCAAACCCCATTTCCAAGATTTTTTTCATTATTTCCTGAGATTGATAATGAATGTTAATCGTTATTTTTACCCCCTCTTCTACTCCCGTAAAGCCTACCAGCCATTTTGATCCTGAGAAATCTTCATTTATATTTCCCTTTTCATCGCAAAAGGCACTTGTCCAATCCACGCTTCTATGCTCCATGATCTCACCATATTTGAATTGGGCATAAGCTTTTTCTCCGTTCGGTCCTACCATTGAATAGAGCCAGATGCCACCTTCTTTAAAATCCTGATCTAAAGTTTCACATCTCCATGGCTTGGGTCCCCACCATTGATCCAATAATTCGGATTGGGTAAAATAGTTCCATACCGTTGAAACATCAGCGTTGTAAACTTTCATTACATAAACGCTATTCGAGTCAAAATCTTTGTTGAAAATGATACTAGATTCCATAATTAATTATTTTTAATAAAGTTAAGTCTTTATTTATAGAAAGGACTTTTCATATGACAAGTAAACAATAATTCATAAATAATTGTTAAAAAACACTCTTTTAAGAAAAAAAACATAATTTTTTGGCTCGTTTTTTGTTTACGTAGTCTTAAAACAATTAATTTTAACATTCATTTTTCCAAAACATATATAATTAAATAATGAATAACAAATTCATCCCAATAATTTCGGTGTTTATGACAATTTCACTGATTGTCTTTGTGACGCTCCAATTTTATTGGCTGAAAGGCTATTACGGTGTACTGGAACAGGATTTTTCAAATAAAGTGTATGCTGTTTTGGAAAGTACTTCAAAAAGTATTGAAGAAATTGAAGCTGAAAAATATTTAAATCAGGATTATAAAAATTTCAGAAATAATATTCTTGCTAACAGTAAACAGCCTTCTTTAACCACCATTCAACAGGTTGAAGACTCCGGAACCCAAAGACAGATTATTTACTCCAAGAACATTATTGAAAAAACACAGCTTCCTATCTCTAAGAAAGGAGACTCTATAAAACTGACTACTTTATATACGGACGAAGCTGCCTATAAAATAAAGAGAGATACCACAAACCGTGAACTTCTTACTACAGATATTAACCAGGATATAGAAACGGGTGACTATTCCATGAAAGAATTTGTAAAGGTTTACGGAAACAATCTTCCCATCACCAAAAGAGTTGACGCTACCGTTCTTGATTCTGTCATCACCAAGGAACTGAGAATAAGAGGGATTACCGCAAAATTCGGATACGGAGTCCTTGATAGAAATAGCAAATTAACAAGCATTGTTAATAAAGCCTATAAAGAGAAAAAAGATAGTAATACGTATAGCTTTCCTCTTTTTACAGACAAAAAAAACACATTATACAGTCTTGCATTGGTATTCCCTAAAAAGGAATATTCTTTGGCTATGAACAACTGGCCCATGTTATTGGGGACCTTCCTTTCCTTACTTACCATTCTTGGAATTTATATCATCTCCATCAATTATATGATGAGACAGAAAAAGCTTGCAGAAGTGAAGACGGATTTCATCAATAATATGTCTCATGAATTCAAGACGCCATTGGCAACTATTTCTGTAGCAACGGATTCTCTGGCTAATGATAAGATTGCAACCAATCCGGATAAAGTAAAATATTATTCCGAATTGATCAAGCAGGAAAACTTAAGAATGAAAAAGCAGGTGGAAAATGTTCTGAACATGTCCAAGCTTGAAAGAAATGAGGTAGAATTATTCCTAAGAGAAACCAACGTAAGGGAATTGATTAAGAGAACAACGGAATCTTTTAACCTTATTGTACAGCAGAGAAATGGTTCTTTAACCCAAGAATTTAATGCGACTCATTATAATTTTAAGATTGATGAATTCCACATCTCAAATATGCTAGTGAACCTATTAGATAATGCCAACAAGTATTCTCCTGAGGCTCCTGAAATTCATGTAGAAACAAGAAACGAAGGACATTGGTATATCATCGAGATCTCGGACAAGGGAATGGGAATGGATACCCAGAATAAGACAAAAATATTTGAGAAATTCTTCAGGGAAGAAACAGGAAACATTCATAATGTAAAAGGACAGGGCTTAGGTCTTTCCTACGTTAAAAAGATTGTGGAACTCCATAAGGGGCAGATTCTAGTAGAATCTAATAAAGGACAAGGAAGCACATTTACGATAAAGCTTCCAATGAGCTAAAAATGAAAGAATCAATGGTAATAAACACTTTACCTCATTGATTAATTATAAAATAAAAACCAAAAAACAAAATATAGGAAGAGAGAGTGAGAAAGTTCATTCTTAATTGTTAATTATTAATTATTAAAATTATGAGCAACAGAATATTATTAGTAGAGGACGATCAGAGTTTTGGAGCGGTGCTTAAAGATTATTTAACAATCAATAATTTTGAAGTTACCCTGGCAACAGATGGAGAGCAAGGACTTAAGGAATTTACGGAAAACGAATTCGATATCTGCATATTTGACGTGATGATGCCTAAGAAAGACGGATTTTCATTGGCGGAAGATGTAAAAAAGATTGATAAAAATACCCCTATTATATTCCTTACGGCAAGAAATATGAGAGAGGATATTCTGAAAGGATATCAGCTGGGAGCTGATGATTACATCACAAAACCTTTTGATACTGAACTTCTTTTATACAAAATCAAGGCTATTCTTCAAAGAAGCTCTACATTGGAAAATGAAGAACAGGAGCAATTTAAGATTAGTAATATCTTCTTCGACTCTATGTTGAGACAACTGAAAGTAGGTGATAAAGAATACAAACTTTCTCCAAAAGAAAACGAATTATTAAAACTTCTTTGCATTCATAGAAACGACTTCATGCCTAGAGATCTTGCTCTAAGAAAGATCTGGAAAAAGGAAAATTACTTTACGGCAAGAAGTATGGACGTTTATATTGCTAAGCTTCGTAAGTTATTAAAAGACGATGAAGGATTGGAAATTATCAACGTTCACGGTGAAGGATTTAGACTTCTTGTGAAAAATTAATCTAAAAATCGGATTATAAATATAAAATTAGCAAAACAATTGAAAATGTTTTGCTAATTTTGTTTCATACCCAATCTAGGATATGAAGAATACGTTTTTAGGTTTGATCTCTGTATCAATATTAGCTGTCTCTTGTAAAAAGGATGAGAAAGCAACTTATTTAAAAGAAGAAGCGGGCTCGCAGCCATCGTCTGTAGCAATCAATAACACGCCCAAGGCTTCACTGATGGATCAGGCTGGAATTCAATCCGTCTCTAACCCAGCTCCCATAGCAACTGCTGCAGGAATGAATCCTGCTCACGGACAACCGGGACACCGTTGCGATATCCCTGTAGGACAACCTTTGAGTGGACAGCCAGCGGCTACTCCTGTTGCACAAACTGTGAATACTGGAAATAGTAATACCATTCAGATTGATCCAAATTCAATGTCTCCGGGAAAAGTAACAATTGATAATAATAGCGGAAAACAGATTAAAACCGCACCCGGAATGAATCCTCCACACGGACAACCGGGACACCGATGTGACATTCCTGTAGGACAACCCTTGAACAGTAAGGCTGCTCCGGCTCCACAACCTGTTCAAAATGTAGTACAAACCTCTCCTGCCCCAGCTCCGGCGGCACAAAATATTGCCATGGGAGAAAAACCAAAGCTAAACCCTGCTCACGGCGAACCTTGGCACAGTTGTTCTCTAAAAGTTGGTGATCCATTACCATAAATTTTGTATTTTTGCAGACATGAAGCTGTTTCATCTACTTGCAATAGTATTTTGTTTGGGAATTTTCTTGGTTCCTAAGGACAGCTTCTACGCTCAATCTATGCAGGATACCTGCTGTAAGGCAGAATCTAAAAAGAGTGACTGCTGTAAAAATCATTCCTCAAAAAAAGATGGCAAAAATGATTCTAAAAAATCATGTAGTGATGATTGCTGTTCATCATGTGTTGTTTGCTGTACCTTTATTGAGACTCCATTTTCAAAAAATCTACGTTTGGAACTTTCTTATTACAAAGCGAATAAGAATCCACAGTTCCAGTATTCAGATCCATACCTTTCGGACCGTTTAAAGGAGATCTGGCAACCGCCCAAAATAGGTTAATTAAAACATTATGTGTTCGTTATATGATATAATGAACCGTTTTTACTTAATCTAAACTTTAAACAAAATGAAATTATATATTTCCAGGTTTATACTTGGTGCATTATTCTTATTTACTCAATTTATATCCGCTCAAAATCTTTCAAAAAATCAGTTCAAGGTAAAAGGGAACTGTGAAATGTGCAAAACAAGAATTGAAGGAGCAGCCAAAAAAGCTGGAGCAAAAACTGCGATATACTCTATTGATCTTCAAACATTAACATTAGAAACAAACAATGTTTCAGCAGACGAAATCTTAAAAAAGGTTGCAGAGGCGGGACACGACAATGAAAAATTCAAGGCTCCCGATGAAACGTATGAAAGTCTTCCGGGATGTTGTCTTTATGAAAGAGATCTTCAACCTAAAGCAGCTGAAGCTCATGAACATCATGCTAAAAAGGACAATGAGTTCTACGTAAGAGGAAATTGTGCTTCATGTAAAGCCAGAATTGAAAAAGCAGCTAAAGGCGCGGGAGCAGACTCAGCAGACTGGAACGCAGAAAAGCAGACGGTTACTTTAAATTTTAACCCATCTAAAACCTCATCAGATCAAATTTTAAAGGCAATTGCCGATGCTGGGCACGACAATGAAAAATATAAGACTTCTGATGCCACTTACAATGGGCTTCCGGGATGTTGCCTGTACGACAGGGATTTCACTTTTGGAGAAGCTAATCCAAAGGTACATTATGAGGAAGAAACAAAACATGAAGATCATAAAGACCACTCTACTCCGTCTGATAATGACACCCACAGCAAACAGGAGAAGAATATTGACGGTGTTGTTGTTACAGGCTCCAAGGCTGCAACTTCTTTAAGTAAGAAGGAGGCTGGACTTGTCTTTAATATTGATAAAAAGGAGCTATTAAAAGCTGCTTGTTGTAACTTATCTGAAAGTTTTGAAACCAATGCCACTGTAGACGTTTCGTTCAGTAATGCTGTAACAGGGACAAAACAGTTGAAAATGCTTGGTCTGGATCAAAAGTACACCAGTTTAACCAAGGAACAGCTGCCTGAGATCAGAGGACTGGCTTCAGCTTATGGGTTGAATTTCATTCCCGGAAGATGGATTGAAAGTATCCAGTTAACAAAGGGAGGAAGTACGGTAACTAATGGTTATGAAAGTATTACAGGACAGATCAACACTGAGCTTTTGAAAAACGCAAAGACTCCGGAAACATCACTGAATCTTTTTTCTGATTTTAATGGAAGAGCGGAAGCTAATATCACCAGTGTATCTCCTATCAACGATAAATGGTCGCAGACATTCCTTCTTCACGGAAATGGAACTTTTGGAAATACGGACATGAATCACGATGGTTTTCTTGACAGACCAAAGGGAACTCAAATTAATGCGGCCTATCTCCTTAATTACAATGATTTGGAAAAGTCGGGATTTGGCTCTCATTTTGGGATCAACTTCATCAGAGATGAGAGAACCGCAGGACAAACTAATTTTGATAAAAAACTGGCTCAGGATAAGCAACCTGCCTATGGTGTTGGAATTGACATTTCAAGATTTCAGGTTTGGAATAAAACAGGATATGTTTTCAAAGGAAAGCCTTACCAAAGTATTGGCTGGATGAACCAATATGTATATCATCAGCAGGACAGTTTCTTTGGATTGAGAAATTATGCGGGGAAACAACATACTTATTATTCCAATTTAATCTTTGAAAGTATCCTTGGAAATACAAACCATAAGTATAAAGCAGGGGCAAGCTTTTTATATGACGGGTATGAGGAAAATTACTTAATGGATGACATTAAGAGAAATGAAATTGTTCCCGGAATCTTCGCTGAATATACTTTAACAGGATTAAAATATACTTTAGTAGCAGGAACCAGAGTTGACTTTCATAATCTGGCAGGAACTCAGTTCACACCAAGAGTTAACTTTAAGTACGACTTTACACCACAGACTATTTTGAGACTTTCTGCGGGAAGAGGATTCAGAACAGCGAATGTATTTGCTGAAAGCCAGCAATATTTTGCATCGAACAGAACGATTAATATTTTACCAAATGGTGGAAATATCTACGGATTAAAGCCTGAGATTGCATGGAACTACGGAGCGAGTCTACAGCAGGAATTTAAGCTTTTCGGAAGAAAATCAACCATTATTGCAGACTTTTTCAGAACCGATTTCCAGGATCAGGTATTGGTAGATCTGGACAGATCTCCTCAACAATTAACGTTCTATAATCTTGAAGGAAAATCTTTTGCCAACTCTTTCCAGACCCAATGGGACTTTACGCCTTTCAAAAACTTTGATGTAAGACTGGCTTATAAATATTACGATGTACAGGCGGATTATATTGACGGAAGAAGAGAGGTTCCTTTTATGGCGAAGCACAGAGGTTTTGTAAATCTGGCCTATTCCACCAATAAAAATGATAAGGGCGGATTCTGGAGTTTTGATACGACTTTAAACTGGGTAGGAAAACAAAGACTTCCTGATATGTCAAGCAACCCTACAGAGTTTCAGCTGCCGGCTTATTCTAATTCATATGCTGTCCTTAATGCACAGATATCAAAGAACTTCAACAAGAAGCTTAGAGCGTATGTAGGGGGAGAAAACCTGACTTCTTACTATCAGAAAAATGCAATCATTGATTTTAAAAATCCTTTTGGAAATTATTTTGATGGCGGAATGGTATATGCTCCAATTATGAAAGCAAATTTCTATGTAGGATTGGACGTAACGTTCTAAAATCTATAAGATACCACAAACTTATTTTTCTCTGAGAGAAATAAAAAAACAGCATCAAATTGATGCTGTTTTTTTATTTCTACTTATCTTCCAAAGTCATCCTGTACTCTTACAATATCATCTTCATCTGAAGGGTTAGATGCATCGGTATGCTGCCAGATTTCGGCTACTACACCCCAATCTGCCAGGCCTATCAACCTATGTCTTTCGCCTTTTTGAAGTTTTACCTGATCTTGAGGCTTGTATTCTCCAACCTCTCCTTCTTCATCTGTCATACTGCGTTTAATTCCTACCGTTCCCTCTACAACCTGCCAGATCTCGGCTCTTCTGTGATGATACTGCCAGCTTAATCTTGCTTCCGGAGCCACAATAAGAATTTTGGGGCTTAACTTCCCTCCTATTCTCAGGTTTTCCACATCAATTCCGTCAAAATATTGATTTGCAAAATCCTGTGCCTGCGTTTCATCAATAACGAAAAACCCGCCCCATGGCCTTGTGTCATCTTTTGCTGCAATATTAAAACCTTGTGTGTGCAACATTTCTTCTACTCTATCGAATATTTCTTTTTTTTCTGTACTCATACAGCTTGTATTTCTAAATTAAAAATTTATTTACTTGATTCTTCTTTTGACATGGAATACGGAAAGTCTTTTTCCTGTGATCCTCTGTCTTTATTCGGCTTACTATCCATTTTAAAGTCTAAAACCGTTCCTTTCATCAGTTCTTTATGGCTGATCCAATTTTTGGAATAAGGTTGCTGATTAACGTTCAAAGACTTTACATATAGATTTTCAGCATTATTTTCCGGAGCTTTTATTTCAATTTTCTTCCCATTTTCCAGATGGATGGTAGCTTCTTTAAATAATGGTGCTCCCAGTACATACTGATCTGTTGCCGGCGTTACAGGGTAAAAGCCTAATGCAGAGAAAATGTACCATGCAGAAGTCTGTCCGTTATCTTCGTCTCCACAATATCCGTCCGGAGTGGCATGATATAATTTATTCATAACCTGCCTTGTCCAATATTGCGTTTTATAAGGAGCTCCTGCGTAATTGTAAAGATAAATCATATGCTGAATCGGCTGATTTCCGTGGGCATACTGTCCCATGTTCATAATCTGCATTTCTCTGATCTCGTGGATTACTCCTCCATAATAGCTGTCATCAAAAACCGGTGGCAGTGAAAACACCTCATCCAGTTTGGCTTCAAATTTCTTTTTACCTCCCATCAGCGTTGCCAGTCCGTCAATATCCTGAAAAACAGACCAAGTATAGTGCCAGCTGTTTCCCTCTGTGAAAGCATCTCCCCATTTGAAAGGGTTGAAAGGTTTCTGGAAGTTTCCATCTTTATTTTTACCGCGCATCAACCCTGTTTCCTTATCAAACAGATTTTTGTAATTATACGCTCTTTTTTTGTAAATATCAATTTCTGAAGCGGGTTTTCCCAATGCTTTTCCTAATTGATAAATAGAAAAGTCATCGTAAGCATATTCCAATGTTCTGGCTGCATTCTCATTGATTTTTACATCATAAGGAACATAGCCTAATGTATTGTAGTACTCTACTCCTGCACGGCCAACTGCTTCTATAGGTCCTTCGTTGTTCGCTCCATGCTTTACAGCCTGCCAAAGGGTTTCCACATCGTATCCACGAAGTCCCTTTATATAGGCATCTGCTACTACGGATGCAGAATTATTTCCAATCATGATATTTGAATATCCCGGGCTGCTCCATTCTGGCAGAAATCCACCCTCTTTATAAGCATTAGCCAATCCTTCCTGCATTTCTACATTGATGCTTGGGTATACCAAGTTCAGGAAAGGGTATAAAGCTCTGAAAGTATCCCAGAAACCTGTTCCTGCAAACATTTTTCCATCTGCTATTTTACCGTTGTAAGGACTCCAGTGCTTTACTTTGTTCTGGGCATCAATTTCATATAGTTTTTGTGGAAAAAATAATGTCCTGTACAAAGAGGAATAAAAGGTTCTCATTTGTTGATCTGTACCTCCTTTTACTTCTATTTTTCCCAATGTATTATTCCAGATATTTTTGGCATCTGTTTTTACCTGATCAAAGTTTCTTCCTCCGATTTCTCTTTTAAGGTTAAGTTCTGCCTGCTCGAAGCTTATGAATGAAGAGGCCACTTTTGCATAAACAGCTTCTTTATTTTTCAGTTTAAAACCTACTACTGCTCCTGTATGATCGCTGGTGATTTCCAACTGATCATTGATGAATTTATCATCTTTCCAGGTTTTTGTCAGTTCAAAGTCTTTATCAAACTGAACTACAAAATAGTTTTTAAAATTATCATACTTCCCGGTAGAATATCGGGTTGTATATCCCAGAATTTTTCTTTCCTTAGGCAAAATTTTAATGTATGAGCCTTTGTTTAGTGCATCAATAACTACATAGGCGCTGTCTGTTTTTGGAAAATCAAATTTAAAGAAAGAAGCTCTTTCTGTTGGTGTAAACTCGGTGGTTACATTGATATCTGCCAAGTAGACACTGTAAAAATAAGGGGTTGTAACTTCAGCTTTATGACTGAACCAGCTCGCCCTGTCTTCTTCTTTGAATTTCGGTTTGCCCACACCCGGCATTATGGCAAATGCGCCGTAGTCATTCATCCAGGGAGAGGGCTGATGCGTTTGCTTGAATCCGTTTATTTTATCTGCATCGTAGCTATAAGCCCATCCATCGCCCATTTTACCGGTTTGAGGGGTCCAGATATTCATTCCCCACGGAAGTCCGACCGCCGGATAGGTATTTCCGTTGGATAAAGAAGGTTTAGACTGGGTTCCCATCAATGGGTTTACATAATCTACAGGAGATAGATTCTGACCGAAAGCCAAAGCCTGTACTACGAGAAAGAAAGTAGAAAATATAGACTTCATTGTATCATTTCGTTTATTAATTTATATACTCTTTTTTAATGCATAGCTGGCAGCTCCCAGAATGGCTGCATCTTCAAAAATAGCTGAGATTCTGACCTGCAAATTAATATTATTCTTTTTTAAATTATGAAGAAATCTTTCCTCAAAATAAGGATAAGCTTTTGCAATATTTCCTCCTATAACTAAAACTTCCGGTTTATATTCATCTACGTAGTTTACAATGAATCCGGAAAAGGAGTCCGCATATTCATCAAATATTTTGGTTCGTATTTCTACAGGTTTATCCAATAGATCCTTGGTTCCTGAGATTTGTTCACCGGTTAATTCTGCATAGTAGTTGACAAACCAACGTGTTGCCAGATAGTCTTCGCAGATAGAATCTTTAAAAGGGGAATCCCACAAATCTTCATCGGTCGCTATTTCTCCGTTGTAAAAAGTGGTTCCAAGCCCTGTACCGAGTGTCACACCAAAAATTCTTTTAAAATCCTGTACACAACCCCCAAACACTTCCCCTTCCATAAAGGCTGCCGCATCATTTACAAAATGAATCTGATTCTGTGAAATGGATAGTCTTTTTGCCAGTTCTTCTTTGATATTTATCTGATACATATCGATGAATTTTCCTTGTTGCATCAAAGAGACTCCGTTTTCGTAATCAAAAGGTCCGGGCATTGCAATGCCTATTAAAAGATCCTTTTTTGCCAGATCATGAGCTCCTTTTTCAATGGCTGAAACCCACGCAGAAAAAATAACTTCTTTCTCATCAAAGGAATTAACATGTTCCCTTACATAAGTTGAAGCAATAATTTCACGTTTTTCAGGATTTACCTGAGCCAGCGTAATATGTGACCCTCCAATATCGATTCCTACTATATTCTGCATTATTTTTAATTTTAACTTCTAGTAATTCTCTCTTACTGAAAAAACAGACAAACAAGAATATACAACTTATCTGCCTGTTTACAGCTTTATTTTATTTACAGATAACAATCTGAATATCTCAACCTTACCTGATGATTACTTTACCTGATGATAATATTTTATTGTTTGAGGATGTAATTTTGTAAATATAAGTACCACTAATTAAATCCTGCGTATTCACTGTATTATTATTTTGATTAATATTCTGCTTTTTGATTACTTTTCCTGTAGAATCATACAACAAAACCTCAGCAGTAGAGCTGCCATTGATTGTGAAATGAATGTCATTCCCTTTTTTTACAGGATTTGGATAGACACCGTTTTCTTTCACCGCATCAAGATCTCTCACAGATAGAAGCGGATCACAAGGCACATCTGTTTTCCAGTTAGTATCAGTCATATTCACAAGTGTTGCAAAATGTGTATTTGGAGTAGAATCCAAGGCCGCAATTCCACTTCCTTCATCCATTTTCCAGTTGGCTTCCAGACTTGCAGAGTTCGAAGCAACATTACATTTATTATCCAGGATCTCCTGAGCTGTCAATGCTCTTTTCCAAACTCTAAATTCATCAAGAGAACCATTAATGGCACGTGAGTTATCATAATTTCTACCCAGATAAAGAATACCGTTTGCTGTAAAATTACCTGTTGCTGCTACACTTGAATCCAAGGTACCATTGATGTACATCTTCATGGAAGCACCATCATACGTTGCAGCAATATGATACCAGGTATTTGTATTAAATGTGGCGTTGCTATTCAGTTTTATCTGAGAAGACCCAAAACTTAATATGAACTGAAGCTTGTTACTTGGCAGGTTTCCATCACCAAATCTTAGCATAGCGGAGTTGCTGTCTCCCACTTCGATACCCATTACGGACGAAATATAAGGGAAAGCTGTTTTAAATGAATTTACTTTTACCCATCCTTCGAATGTTAAGGCATTTCCATTCAGGTTAAATTGCCCCGCATTCAGATAATTTGTACTTCCATTAAAGGAAAGTGATCTCGGACCGGGGCTTGTAACAGGTGCTAACCCACTGTTGAATGTACCGTCCCCTGAATAGGTGCTTGTAGTTCCTCCATCACATACGGCCTGTACTTTCCACACATAGCTTGTGTTGGGAGTCAGATTTTGCAATGAATAATTATTGGATGTAATATTCTGTACTACAGTCCATGTTGATCCCGCTGCTGGTTTGTATTGCAATGTATAAGAAGATGCTGTACCTGCACTCCATGATAGCTGTGTAGTATTTCCAAGATAACTTCCTGATACCAGCCCTGAAGGAGCTGCACATCCGTTTCCGGAATTGAATCTTGGAGCAAACAGATAAGTACTTGTTAATGTTGGAGAGCAGTTGGATTGTATTCTCCAGTCATAGTCTGTATTCAGATTCAGGCTATTGACTACTACATTACTTCCTGAGTAGTTTGTGGCGGCATTGGTCCAAACTGTTGAATTAGCCGGTTTATAATCAATATTATAGGTTTGGGTCCCATTGGAGGTCCAGTTCAATTTAGCAGAAGTACCTGTTACATTGGTAACTTCCAGTCCTAATGGCGGATCACAGGCTTGTCCCTGAGCCCAGGTATATAGTTGCCCGCTTAACTGGGTATTTTCATTATAAAGAATATTGGAACCTGTGCTCAGATAATTGGCAACATCGGCTAATCCCAGATCATACCACATGAAAACTCCATAGCCATCTGTTTTTGTACTGGTTGCTAAAGAAGCCAGTGTAGAGGCAGATGTAGAACCAGAGTTTGAGTTCTGTACCCAGATTGCTGCCGGAGAAAGCTTGGTTTTATCCAATGGAGGAACATTCGGAACACTGTAGGTACCATACATTGCATTCCAGCTATAATTGATATAGTTTCCTGCCTGATCTCCGTTATAACTCTGCCTTGATGTGGCAGGACCATAATAATAAAATGTGATCAGCTTATCTGGCATTGCAGCCTTAAGTTCCTGTAACAGCATGACAAAAGAACTGCTATTAGGCTGTCCTGTTCCGTTATTTCCGTATCCTGCGTATTCATCATCCAGATCCACTCCATCCAGCCCATAAGTATACACCGTATTCGCCACTTGTAAAGCGAAGTCTTTTGCTGCTTCACGGTTTGGAAAATTAGAAATACCAGCCCCTTGATGGTTTCCTAAAATATCTAATAATACCTTTATCCCCTTTTGCTGTAAAGGCTTTACATAGGTATTCACATCGTTCAAAACCTTGGTAACGTTGTTGTTATTTGAGATGTATGCTCTGCTTTTGGAAACATCATAGTTGATATTGGCCGCAAAAATAATAGCAACATCAAAAAGCTGTTTGTTTGAATTCTGCAAAGTATAGGAACCTGCATTCAGCATATTATTGTTGTTTACTTCTACATAGCACACTCCTAAGGGATTAAGCTGCTGCGCCTTAAGCAATGGAGCCGATTGAAGCATCAGAGCCATTAAAGGAATAAAAAAGGATTTTTTTCTCATAGTATATTAATTTTATAGTAGAAAAAGTCATTGGGACTAAGCCCAATGACCCGTTTTTTTTATTTTACCATTAATTGTTCTGTCTGTTTCAGGCTTCCATCCTTAGACTCAAACTGAAGAATATAATTTCCTTCTCCAAGTCTGGTCAGTTCATATAAGTTATCACCTGCATTCAGTGATTTTACATCTACGGCCTTTCCATTAAAGTTATAAATCGTTAGTTTTCCTCTGTTGTATTCATCAGGCACAGTAACTGTAAGGGATGAAGATTTGTTTACCGGATTCGGATATAGCTTTATCTGATTCTTCACATTGATTTCTCCTGCATTTCTTGCTAATTTTGAAGTTCCTGCTGTACAAGGCAGATCCGTTCCCCAGTTGGAGGAATCCACCCCGGTTAATGTTAAGCTCGCTCCGTTTCCTGAACTATCCTGAACCGTAGAACCGCTTCCTTCGTTAAATTTCCAGTATGCAGAAAGAGAGGAAGCAGGAACTGATACGTTACACATATTCTGACTGATTTCCGTCTGGCTTAGTGCCCGTTTCCAGACTCTAACCTCATCTACTTTACCATTGAAGTTTCGGGAAGTATTGTATAAGTATCCCACATTGAATGCTCCGTTTGAATTCACACTTCCAGTTTGTGCTTTGCTTGCATCCAAAACACCGTTGATGTAAAGTTTCATCGCAGATCCATCGTAGGTTGCAGCAACATGATACCATGTATTGGCATTCAAAGCTGTAGCTGAGGCTAGTTTTTGCTGTACATTGTTAATACTTACAACAAACTGAAGCTTATTATTTGCCAGACCAGCGTCTCCTAATCGTAAGAATGCAGAATTACTGTCGCTTACTTCCGTTCCCATAATTGAAGAAATATATGGAGATGCTGATTTGAAAGATGAAGGTTTAATCCAGCCCTCAAAAGATAACGCCGAACCACTCAGAGTAAGGTTTCCGGCAGTGCCTGATTCAGTGCTTCCGTCCAGAGAAAGAGAATAAGAGCCTGTAGGAGTTGTTGTTCCTGATCCACTGTTAAATCTTGGAGCAAACATATAAGCACTTTTTACACTGCAGTTGGTTCTGATTCTCCAGTCATATTCGGTATTGGCAGTTAATCCTGAAATCGTTACGGAAGTAGAATTAAGAGCTGATGCTGCATTCGTCCATGTTGTAGAGGAAGCCGGTTTATAATCGATGTCATAAGTATTGGTACCTACATAAGACCAGTTCAGCTTTGCGCTTGTACCTGTAAGGTTGCTCGTATATAGTCCAATGGGAGCATCACAATTTGTACCCTGTGTCCAGGATTGTAGAGTGCCGCTTAACACAGTTGGCTGTCCGTATAAGGTCTGTGTTCCTGCTGAAAGCTGTGCTGTTTCATTGGTTCCGTGAAGGTCATACCACATGAATACTCCATAGCCGCCATTTTTAGTCTGAGTTGCCAGACTGGTGGTTGTGGAATTGGAAGTATTCCCCATCCATACTGCTGCCGGAGAAATCTGTGCTTTGGTAAGGGGAGGTACGTTGGGAGCAGAAAATGTTCCGTACATCGCATTCCAGCTGTAGTTGACGTAATCTCCCACTCTGGCACCGTTCCATGAAAGTCTTGAAGCCGCAGGTCCGTAATAATAGAATGAAATTATTTTATCCGGAAGCAATGCTTTTAACTCCTGAACAAGCATTACAAAAGAACTATCATTGGGCTGTCCTGTTCCGTTTTGCCCATACTCGGAATATTCATCATCAAAATCAATCCCATCCAGACCGTAAGTATTAACTGTGTTGGCAAGCTGTAATGCAAAGTCTTTTGCCGCCTCACGGGTAGGAAAATTACAAATTCCTGCTCCCTGATGATTTCCCAGAATGGTCAATACTACTTTCATTCCTTTCTGCTGGAGCGGTTTGATGTAGGTATCTGCATTGGTAAGAACCTTGGTTACATTATTATTAGAATAGAGATAGGCTCTGCCACGGCTGGTATCATAATTAATATTGGCCGCAAAAATATTTACCACATTGAACAGATAGCTGTTCGATGTTTGCAGTTTGTACGCTCCTGCATTCAGGAGGTTGTTATTGTTCACTTCCACATAGCATATTCCTGTAGGATTCAGCTGTTGTGCATTAAGCTGGGAACCACACTGAAGCATGATGGCAGTCAGCGCGGTAAAGATGGATTTTTTTTTCATTACTATAAATTTTGGTGATGTTTTGTGTTAAATTTTGATATGGAACTCCCCTAGCATTCTTCTTTTTAAAGAAAAACACCTCAAAATAAGAGCGATATGAAATAGAAAATTATACTAGCAGTTCTGGGTTTTCATTAAAGGTTTTCCATAGCAATTCTCCAAACAATGTATTTGACCATGCAAACCATTCTCTGGTAAATTTCTTGTCATTGTCTTTATGGAAAGATTCATGCATAAAGCCTGTTCCTCCATGAGTTTTCTGTAAAGTATCTATACACCACCTGATCTCACCTTTGTCTTTTGTAGTGAGCGCTTTCATAATGATACTCATTGGCCAGATCATATCAAGCCCAATGTGCGGACCACCTATTCCCTCGGCTAACTTCCCTTTGAAAAAGAACGGGTTATTTTCTGACCAAACGAATTTTCTTGTATTCAAATAAACCGGGTCATCAGATTTCACAGCATCCAGATAAGGTAAACCTAACAGGCTTGGGCAATTCGCATCATCCATCAGGTTATAGCTCCCGAAACCATTGACTTCAAAAGCATATATTTTCCCATATTCAGGATGATTATAAATTCCGTATTTTTTGATGGCTGCATCTACCTCATCGGCAAGGCTGGTCAGTTGCTGAGCCAATGTTTTTTCATTTTTTATCTGGGAAACCATTTCTGCAGCCTGACGTAAGCTTACTACTGCAAATAAATTGGAAGGAATCAAAAAACCATAGATTGTAGCATCATCACTTGGACGAAACATAGAACTGATAAGACCTACCGGCTTTGTTGGATAGCCATACCCACCCATAGGAACTCCATCAGTAGCCCAAGATGTTGTACGTTCAAATTTGTAAGGACCTAAGTCTTTTTTTCTCTGCTGTTCTATAAAAGTCTGCAAAGTAAGTTTGATCCCCTGCAACCAGTTGTCATCAAAAGGTTTTGTATCGCCTGTTGTTTTCCAGAAATGATAAGCCAGACGGATAGGATAACATAGTGAGTCGATCTCCCATTTTCTTTCATGGGTTCCCGGCTTCATATCTGTGTGATCATATTCTTTCCATTTGCTTATTTTTTGATCATCATTGTAGAATGCATTGGCATAAGGGTCTTTCAGGATGAATGTTGTCTGCTTATGAATTACCCCGGAGATAAGCTTATGAAGCTTTTCATCCTTTTTAGAGAACTGCAAATAAGGAAAAACCTGAGCAGAACTATCACGAAGCCACATGGCATCAATATCTCCCGTAATCACGTAGGTATCTGGAACACCATTGGTTTCAGTGTAAAAAACAGTAGTATCTAATGTATTAGGAAAGCAGTTTTCAAAGAGCCAGCTTAGTTCTTTATTTTTAACTTTCTTTTTAAAGGCTGCGATGGCACCTTCTACGGATTCACTGGTAAAATGTCTTTTAGCTTTAGGAACACGGACAATAGGAAAACCCTCTACGATCAGGTTTTTTGCAAAAACATTTTGAGTAAACAGCAATCCGGCTCCTGCCAATGCACTTGTTTTAATAAAATCTCTCCTTTCCATTGATACTTTTGTTTCGTTTATTTTTATTAGTCTTATTTTACAGGTTTACTTCCCATTACAAATCTAAGTTCACCACCATTCATGATGTCAGTATGGTTCAGTTCCCAGCTTTTATACTCTTTTCCGTTAAGGAACATCTTCTGTACATAGATATTTTTATCTGATATTTTGTCTGCAATCACCGTAAATGTCTTCCCATTTTCCAATTGTAAAGAAGCTTTCGGAAACTGAGGAGCACCGATTGCATAGACTGGTTTCCCGGGCGTTACAGGATAAAATCCTAATGATGAGAAAATATACCAGGCTGACATTTGTCCACAATCTTCGTTATTGACAATTCCGTCCGGCTTGGCTGCATACATATTGTCACGGATATATTTTACCATTTTCTGTGTCTTGTACGGGCTTCCTGCATAGTTATACAAATAAGGAACATGGTGTCCCGGCTCATCTCCAAATCCTAAAGACCCGATGAATCCGGAGATATCAACATGCTGTTCGCCCTCCATGTTAAGTGCTTCTGTAAAGGTTTTATCCAGTTTTTCTTCAAAACCTTTTTTACCTCCGTACAGATTCATCATTTCATCAATCTGATGTGGAACAAAGAAATCATAGGCCCATATATTTCCGGAAACCCAGTGTGGCTGAAGCTTCTTCCAGTCGTTCAAAGCGAAATTTGCTAAGAATTTCCCGTCTTTTTGTCTTGGCCAGAAATGATTATTCTCTTTGTTGAATGTATTCAGGAAGTTCATGGAACGTTTTCTGTAAACCTCAGCTTCATCTTTTTTGCCTAGTTTTTCTGCCAGTTGCTGAATACACCAGTCATCATAGGAATACTCTAACGTTGCAGAAACAGAAGCTCCATTTTCTGAAGGTGTATAGCCAAGCTTGATATAATCATTAAGGCCTCCACCTCCATCGCTACTGCTCATTTTATCAGTAAGAGAAGCATCTTTCATCGCTGCAAAGGCTTTTTCGGCATCAATACCGGGTACTCCCTTAGAGATGGCGTCCCAAATTACCGATGTACTGTGATAGCCCAACATACAAAAGTTGTCATATCCACATAGCTCCCAGATTGGCATATGATCTTTACGATCCGTATATCTGCTAATTAAAGAATTGGCAAATTCCTTAGTATGCTTCTGGTCCATAATGGTAAGCAATGGATGCGTTGCCCTAAACCCGTCCCAATACGAATAGGTACTGTAGTTGGTAAACCACTTGGTATTCATATTTTCCTGAGCGGCTACATAATCTCCATTAACATCCATATAAAGATTAGGTGCAATGAATGTATGATAAACTCCTGTGTAGAAGATTTTTCTCTGACTATCCGTACCTCCTGTTACCTGAAATCTACCGATTAGATCTCTCCATGTTTTTTGAGCTGTTTCTTTCGCCTTTGCAAAATCTACATTCTTTGCTTCTGTATCAAAGTTCTCCTGTGCATTTTCTGTGCTTACCGGAGATAAAGACACTTTTACTTCAATGCTTTCGCTGTCTTCTGTAGAGAATCTCACAAAGGCTTTGGCATCTTTAGCAAGGGCTATTTTTTCGTTATTCCTCACTTTTCCCTCAGCATACACTCCGTAGGATTTGAACGGTTTGGAGAATTCCATTACGAAATAGGCAAATCGTTTACCACCCCATCCATTACTGTAGCAATATCCTTTTATTTTATTGTTCCCCTCAATGCTTACCAGTGTATGGTAAATATTGCCGAAGATTTTATTGGTAGGGTCGATAATGATATTGGCCTCATCACTTTTTGGGAATGTATATTTATGGAATCCCACTCTTGGAGAGGCAGTAAGTTCTGCTTTAACTCCATAGCTATCAAGCATTACGGAATAATATCCCGGCGCAGCGGTTTCCTTATCATGACTGAAAGTTGAACGATAACCTGTTTCAGGCTTATCTTCTGATCCCGGAACCATTTTTATCTGTCCCACCGTAGGCATCACCAGAATATCTCCAAGATCTGCCCATCCTGTTCCACTAAGGTGATTATGACTGAACCCCATAATGGTTTTACTGCTGTAGTGGTATCCTGAACACCAATCCCAATCCCCACTTTTGGTATTCTGATCCGGGCTTAGCTGAATCATTCCAAACGGAGTGGTCGCTCCCGGAAATGTATGACCATGTCCTCCTGTTCCAATGAAAGGATCTACCCAGGATAAAACGTCATTTTTATTTTGCTGGGCATTGGCGGTAGAAATCAAGGCTGTAAAAAGACAGATAAGCAATTCTTTTTTCATGATAAGAGAGGTCGGAATTTTTTTTAATTTAAAAGTTGGTTTAAAAATATGAAAACCATAATAAAAATCCCAAAAAGGAGAGAAATTAAACTGTTCAACATATTTTTAAAATTTTTATATTATTTAGATTGAATTCTTTTTCATAAAATCAATAATTTCTGAAATATACCCAAAGGCAATAGCCACTACAGTATCGGCAGCACCGTAATATACCGTTACCTTGTCACCTTCCGTTAATGCTGCACAAGGGAAAACCACATTGGGAACATCCCCTGTCAATTCATATACTTCTGCCGGAGCCAATAAATAAGGCTTTGTCCTGTATAATACTTTTGTTGGGTCTTCAAGGTCAAGCAAAGCTGCTCCCATTGAATATCTGAAACCTCTGCATGTATTGATCACTCCATGATAGAATAGCAACCATCCTTCTTCTGTCTTAATGGGAACCGGCCCACCTCCAATCTTTGTACACTGCCATGCACTGTCTTCAAAAGGGGTTACTTTCATTACACAACGATGTTCTCCCCAATATTTCATATCAGGACTATAACTGATATAAATATCTCCAAAAGGGGTATGGCCATTATCACTCGGACGGCTCAACATGGCGTATTTACCATTGATTTTTTCCGGGAAAAGCACTCCGTTTCTATTGAATGGAAGAAATGCATTTTCGCACTGGAAAAACTCCTTAAAGTCAAACGTATATCCAATCCCGATAGTAGGCCCGTTATATCCGTTGCACCAAGTAATCCAATAACGATCTTCTATGAAAGTAACACGAGGATCATATTTGTAATCAGATTCAATCATGTCGGTATTTCCTGCCTGCATTACAATAGGATCATGATTGATATCCCAATTGATTCCGTCTTTACTGAACCCTGCAAAAATATTCATCTGCACCGCTTTGTTATCACAACGGAACACCCCTGCAAACCCATCCTCAAAAGGAATCACTGCGCTATTGAATATACTATTAGATGTCGGTATCGCATATCTGTTAATGATCGGGTTTTCGGAAAACCTCCACATGATATCATTACAACCTTCCGGGCGATCCTGCCAAGGGATCATTACTGATTGAGCTGTCATAAAGTATTTTTTACTTTTATATTTAAATTTGTTTACTAATTGATTTATTCTTCTTTCTGATTTTCTGAATAAGGGAAAGGGACCCATAAGGTCACAAGAAATGCCGGAATGGTAGCAAACAGCACCCAGATAAAGAACATCTTATATCCGATCCAGTCACTAATCATCCCACTAAACATTCCGGGAATCATTACTCCAAGATTCATGATACCTGTTGCAAAGGCATAATGGGCAGTTTTATGTTTTCCGGGGGCAATCTGCTGCATCATATACAGCATCAGTCCTACAAACCCAAACCCATAACCAAAATATTCTACTACTACCGCAATTCCTACGGGAAAAAGATCTACCGGCTGATAATAAGCCAACAGTGCATATACCACAAATGGAATATTGAATGCACAGCACAGCCATATCAAAGATTTCTTCAATCCGCGAGCTGAAATAAAATATCCGGCAAGGACTGATCCTAAAATGAATGCTGCTGAACCATAGGTTCCATATATAAGTCCAATATCTGAGGTAGATAATCCTAATCCGCCTGAAGTTCTTGGTGCCTTAAAAAACAAAGGCGCTATCTTAATGGCAAATCCCTCTGCAAAGCGGTACAGGATAATGAATAACACAGACCACAGAATGTTTTTTTTGGTAAAGAATGAGGTAATAACTTCCAGCAGTTCTTTACGGACATTTCCGGCTGTCTTTTCATCTTTCTGACGGTCCTGTTTATCCTCTTTTGGAAGAATCAAATAATGATAAATGGCCAATACAAAAAAGAGGAGCGCATAGATTACCATAATGATCATCCATGCACGGGTAACTCCTTTTGTTTTCTCTAAAAATCCGGCAAAGTAGACCAATGCTCCACTGCTGATAATTTTAGCCAGATTATAGAAAGCACCCTGCCAACCAATATATTTTGCCTGTTCTTTATTGGTAAGAAAACCAATATACGTTCCGTCTGCCACTACATCATGGGTTGCTCCACAAAATGCAATGACGGCAAAAAGAGCAATACTGTATTTAAAAAAACCAGGCAGAGGCAAGCTTAATGCAATCAGGGCAAACAGAATTCCGATAGCAAACTGGGCGGCAACAACAAAGAATTTTTTGGTTTTATATATCTCCAAAAAAGGACTCCAAAGAGGCTTCAACGTCCATGAAAACATAATAAGAGCGGTCCAGAATGTAATTTTTGAATCTGAAATGCCCATATCTTTATACATAATTCCTGAAACCGCATTAATGGTTACAAAGGGAACGCCCATTGCAAAATATAATGTGGATATCCAAAGAATAGGTTGAATCCGACGGGTTCCGGAGTTGTTTTTTCCCATATTAAAAAATAAGATTCTAAAGAAAAAGAGAGCATCTCAAAAATTTATCCCGGGTTGAAACGAAACTATAAATTTTTCGGAGTTTGTACACTCCTGCCCGAATAAATCTATCAGATAATTCTGAGTTCTGAGATGCCTCTGTATTGTTGAGTGATGTTGATTAATTTTTATTTTTTATCCCACCATAACTTGGTTCCGCCAGTATCTGGTCCATTCAGCATTTGTGAAGCCTGCTGGTAGTTGTACAACGAAATTTTAGTATCAATAGTGAAAGGGATTCTTCTAATCATTGCGTCTGTGCTAATCAATCCTCCACTGTCATTTTTTCTTACCTTAAACAGAATAGGGTATCCTGTTCTTCTTTGCTCCGCCCATGCTTCAGGTCCATTCGGATAAAGAGACAGCCATTTTTGGGTAATGATTCTTTCCAGTTTTCTTTCGTTAGTATCACCGTCATTCCATGCGATGGTAATGGTACTTAACTGAGGATTTCCGGCCTCTATGTTATTGGCGGCATTTTTTGGATCAACATAAGGAGCTTCCGTAGCTGTTGTATTGGCAAGATAACTTCCCACTTCTGCACTTTTCCCCCATTCACCAAAAGATTGCTGAACTCCGGTTGTATAATTGGCTTTAATATCTCCGGCTCCGGCATATCCTCTCAGCGCTGCTTCTGCTTTTAGGAACCATGCTTCTGCGGCTGTAAATAATTTCATTTTACCATCTGTTGCAGAGAAATAATCTCCTGCTGCTGATTTTGCTTGTGGTTGTGAGAATGCACCATAGGTTGATTTTCCATTTAATAAATCAATTCCCTGACGTACACCTATATATTTTCCCTGAACATCTAAGTCTTTTGCTGGAATAGCGTATGCAGAAAGTCTTGGATCATTATAACCATTCATGTAAGCCATTAAAGGCGCACCTATCAAACAATCTCCCCAAGAATAGATAATAAAACTTAATTCAGACTGTCCTACACTAATCAATGCATTATCAGCATTATCAGTAATCAATCCTGCAGATGAAGCCAATGCTTCTTCAGCATATTGCTTTGATTTAGCAGGATCAGCATAACTCATTCTCATAGCTAACCTCAACTTCAATGAATTGGCAAGCTTTGCCCATTGAGTCATATTTCCACCGTACACCAAATCAGCACTTTTTAACGAAGTTTTATCTTCTACATTCTGTGTTGTCGGAGTAGCGGCTATTTTTTGTAAATCTGTAATCGCTGAAGTAAGATCAGCAATAAAATAATTGTAAGCATCCTGCTGGGAATCAAAATCAGTAACTCCGTTAGGATTAGGTTTTTCATATTTACTGTACACCAGAGGACCATGATTGTCTGAAACTCTTGCTGCCGTAATAACTTTCAGAATTTTTTTAACCGCAAATGTTCCGGTAAAATCTACTCCTGCATAATTCCCTTTAGCAGCATTATCAATAATGATAGAATAATTGAAGATGTCCTGCTGTCTGGCAATAATTCTGTTGTTCCATCCATCCATCATAGAATAGGTAAGGTTATTTACCCCGCCATTAAACTGGGTTGCCGTACTGAACATTCCACTGTACATGTCTGCACTAAGGTTAGGATAAAGCTGATAATCTGCCTGCAGCCCCCTTTGTATAGATTTCATTGGGTTAACAATAGCAATAAAATCTGCGTAAAAATTTTCTGGTCCTCCCAGTTTTTCCTGATTATATTGTTCAAAGTCATTGGTACATCCTGATGCAGAAAACAGAACAGCAGCTCCGAATACCAATGTTTTAATAGTATTGATTTTCATTTTCTTAGTTGTAAAAGTTAGAAGTTAGCTTTTAATGATAATCCGATAGATCGGGTAAGTGGTAGTCCAAATGAGTCTACCCCCACTCCTCCAGGAGTGTTTCCTGATACCTGCTCAGGATCAAACGGTGCTTTTTTGTAGAAGAAAAATAAATTGGTTCCCACTAAACTTACCGTTGCATTTCTCATATATCTTGAATTGATATCAAAGGTATAAGAAACAGAAGCCTGACGTAAACGTACCGTTGTAGCGCTATACAAATAGGCTTCATCAACTCCTTTTCCAAACCCTTCTGTAGTACCAACTGCTTTATAGTAATCTTTTGCATTGGTAGTCCCTGTATAAGCCTGCCCGGCATTAGGAGTTCCCGGCGCATATACTGCATTTGGAATAGATACTCCTCCTGCATCTCTTGCATCAGCAGTAGCCTGGCTTACCCCAAACACATCATTGGCTTTCTCTGTAAGGGAAAGAACTTTACCTCCGAATTTACCATCAATAAGGAAAGAAACTCCAAGCTTACCGATGTTAAATGAGTTATTAAAGCCCATAATAAACTTAGGGTTCGGGTTTCCAAGATAAGAAACAGTAGTTTCAGCTAATGGAACACCTTTTTCATTCACTAAAATACGTCCCTGATCATCTCTTTTAAACTTAATTCCATACAGATCTCCGAAAGATCCGCCCAATTTAAGTTTAGTATACTCTCCTCCTCCTGTTAATGAGAAAGGAAGTTCCTGAGAAATATTCAAACTTGTTGGTAATAATTCAACAATCTTATTTTTATTTGCTGATGCATTCACAGTAGCTGTCCATCCGAATTTTTCCGAGCTGAAAACTTTATAAGATAAGGAAGATTCAAAACCTGTATTACGGATTTTTCCCGCATTGATATAGTATGATCCAGGAATCAAACCTCCTAAATATGACGGAATGGTAGTTTCCAACAACTGATTGCTCGTATTCGAGTTGTAATAAGTGATATCAAAACTCAATTTGTTACCCAACATTCTTACTTCAGTCCCTGCTTCAAAAGTTTTATTAAGCTCCGGTTTTGGGAGTAAAGCTTCAAAGCCAACACCTGTAGCGAATGAACTTTTAGGATATACAAGCGTTCCTGCATCTACACCATAAGTGTATCCTTTACTGTATTCAACCATCGCATTGGAAATATTGGTTGGCAATCCCAATCCTACAGTTGCATAGGAGCCTCTTACTTTCCAGAAATTAATAACTTCCGGAAGTTTGAAGACAGACGACAATATCGCATTCACTCCTACAGACTCATAGTCAAATCCCGTTCTTCCGGTTAAAGCTAAAGTAGAATCCCAGTCGTTTCTGAAAGTCATATCCACATAGAACATATTCTTGTACCCTACAGAAGCACTTGCAAAGAAAGACTGCACCTGCTTTTTCATATTGGTATAAGTATGATGATATCCGTCTCCAGGTGCTCTATTTGTACTCCACTGAAGGTTATTCAACGTAAAAAGGTTAGGGTTTGCCAGATAAGCATTGTCAATTTGCGTTATCTTGTTTCTTGTTGTATTGATGCTTCCTCCTACCGTAAAATCTAAGGAGATAGATTCACTTATTTTAGGGCTACCAATCAATAAAACATCTCCATAAGTAGAAGAGTTTTCATAGATATTTTTAAGCATTCTGCCATTAACACCATTCGCCAGTAAACTAGGTGCAGAAAAAGCAGCAATATCACGCTGGCTATCAGATATATTCCAGCTATAGTTACCTCTCACTCTTGCAGACAACCATGGATTGATCTGATAAGATAGAGCAAGTGCTCCATAGGCATTCTTGTTGTTTACAGTAACCGGATTTCTGTTTAAGATCCAATAAGGATTCTGCGTTACCGGATTTCCTTTGAAACTTCCGTCCGGATTTACTTCCCACCAGTTTTGAGCTGGTAAAAATCTGGTTTTATCTAAATAAGAATAATTATCTGGTCCATATTGATCAAAATTTACCCCTCTTGGTAACCAGTACAAACTTGTTAAAGGAGAAAAAGACGCTCCCGGAGTCTGTCTGTTCTTACTTTCCTGCAAGGAACCAATAAAATTGGCATCTAATGTCAGTTTATCATCCAGAAACTTACTTGAATTTCTGAAAGAGATATTGTATTGATCAAAATAAGACATCGGAACCACTCCCTTATTGGTTGTATTCCCAATGGAGAAATAACTGGTTGATCTTTCATTTCCTGACTGGAAAGAAAGGCTATTCACCCATGTAGTACCTGTCTGCAGAAAATCTTTAAGATAATCCTTAGATTCTCCTTTTGCTCCCCAGCTCTCGGTAGATTGACCAGGAGCCTGACCTGCAACTGATGGATCATAAGATAAATAACTGTGCTGCAGTTTTGGAAGACTATAGGCCCTGTCTACTGTAAGACTGGAACTGTATGTGATTGAGCTTTTACCTGCACGTCCTTTTTTAGTGGTAATCAAAATAGCGCCATTTCCTCCGGCAGATCCATACAATGCAGAAGCAGAAGCACCCTTCAGGAAATTCATGCTTTCAATATCATCAGGGTTTATTGAGCTTAAAACATCTCCCGGATCAGGCATATTGGAATACTGCCCAATATCTGCAGACTTCCCTGTTCCATTAATGATGGGAATTCCATCAATCACATATAGTGGCTGGGCGTTGTTTACAGATTTATTACCTCTCATAATTACCCTTACGGAGCTTCCTACACCATTGGTCCTATTGATCTGTACATTGGAAACTTTTCCGTTAACGGCATTTAAAAGATTGGGCGTTTTCACTTCTGTAAGCTCATCTCCTCCAATCTGCTGACTGGAGTAAGTAAGAGAGCGGGCCTGCCTTTTTATCCCCAAAGAGGTGACTACGACCTCCTGAATATCGGTTGTCTTAGTAGTGTCGGCCGCTTTTCTTTCCTGTGCAGTTGCAGAAAGGGAAAAAACAAATAGAACCGGTATAACTGCTTTTCTCATAAGGTTTAGATTAGTTAGATTTAATTGAGAATCAATGACATTACTTTATATTTCAATACAGAAAAAAATATTATTCTTTTGATAATTTTTCACCTCTTATGTATTAAATAATTTAAAGTTTTGTTAAGATTTAATTCACATTGACAAATCTAAATTTTGTAGCCAGTCTGATATAATACTATTTTATCATAAAACGATATTATTTTTTCAGAACCTTTAGAAAAAAGCAAATAACGCCCTTATTGTCAGTAAAATAAAACACCATCCTACCAATCAAAAAAAGAGGATTTATCTTCGTATTTTATTGAAAAAAAACGAAATATTCTGTTTAAAATCTTAAAAAAACAAAGAAAACTGACACCACTGGGGCATCAAATTTTAACGTAAAATTATTCAATTTTTTTAACGCCTTTAAACTGTTCTTTAAATTCTGTAGGCGTTGTTTTTTTGATAGATTTGAAGACCTTGTTGAAATTGGCAATGTTATTAAAACCAGCCTCAAAAGCGATTTCAAAGACAGTAAGATTCTTTTCCATCAGCCAGCGTGCCGCATAGCTGATTCGTATTTCATTAAGATAATTGATAAAAGTTTTTCCCGTTCTCTTTTTAATAAAACGGTTGAACGTTACATTACTCATATTGATCAGAGATGCTACATTATCCAAAGTTATTTTATTTTCAAAATTCTTATGAACAAAATCGTGAACAATCTTCATTTTATCATTATCACCAAAAGTTTCAAGCTCTATACTGTAAGATGACAGTAGTATTTTATCTTCTGCAACTGCCAATTCATTAAGGATCTTCATAATTTCTATGAAAGATTCAAAACTGTTCATCTTGGAGAGATTAAGAAACGAATCTTTTAGTTTTTCAGCAGTTTCAGTAGAAAAAAGAATTCCCCTGATTGAATCTTTCATCAGATTATTAATTGGTTTCAGGATATTTTTCTGCATCATCGACTGATTAAAAAAGTCCTGATTGAACTGAATGGTAATCTCGTGAGTTTTTCTGTTTTTGCACTTGTAATTGGCCCAGCAATGCGGTAGATTAGGACCTACCAATACCAATTCTATATTTCCGATTTCGCCCGTGTGATCTCCAATCATCCTGCGGTACCCTTTTCCCTTGTACACAAAGTTAATTTCAATTTCCGGATGGTAATGATAAGGAAAATCAAATGAAGCCTTAATCCTGTCAAACACCAGAAAACTGTCCTCAGGAGATAGTGGAGTTATTTCTCTCAGAATATTTTCTAATTCATTCATGCAGGCCGTTTTGAAAAAAGGTTAATATATAAATCGCGGTACAAGTTCTTGTAAAATTGATAAAATAATACCAATCTAAAAACATATTTCCATTTTTTTTCATTCCGATTCGATATTCTACTTACAAAACCTAGGTTTCTTTAATTTAATCTATTAGAAATCATGCTTTTTTGTATCTTTAGACTAAAGTTAAAGTATGTTGCAACCACTTATTTTTGAAGATCATTATAAAAGACTTGGGCTGGAAATATTTTCTGAAGAAAATTTGGGGAACTTCAACGGAAATCTGTTCAGATCAGACATCAAAGTATTTTTCATTCCGTCGGGGTATGAACTTACAGTAGACTTTAACCGGTATAAGACCAAAAAACCGTCCCTATTTTTTCTCACCACCCAGCACCTAAACATAGAAAAAGGAAAAGAAGAATCTATGCTTCTCCACTATAACCGTGATTTTTACTGCATTCAGATTCATGATAAGGAAGTAGCCTGTGATGGTCTTCTTTTTCATAATGTATTTGAGATTCCTTTCGTTGAACTTGATCAATCTGAAACAATAATGATTAAAGGATTATTCCAAAACATCAAAGATGAACTTGAGTGGAGGGATTCTTCCGCAGAAGAAATGATCAGAACCTATGTGAAACAGATCATCATTAAGGCTACCAGAAAATGGAAAAAACAGAATCTAGATAATGATACGATAAAAATACCAGGCAGTGAGCTTGATATTTTCAGAGACTTCAGCAGACATCTGGAAATTCATTTCAGAGAAAAGCATAATGTTTCAGATTATGCCGAACTGCTTCACATAGCACCCAAAACCTTAACCCATAAGTTTAAAAGTTTAAACCTGGAATCTCCCAATCAGTTTATCATCAACAGAATTTTATTAGAGGCAAAAAGGTTACTTTTTTACACAGATAAACCCGTTAAGGAAATTGCTTACGATTTAGGATATGAAGATCCTGCCTATTTCAATCGCCTTTTTACCCATAAAATAGGAAGTACACCCACAAATTTCAAGAAAAATTACTCATCGGGAAAAAAGTACAATATTTAAGCCTTTTTATCTATTGAATTCAACTGACCCACCGACCTATCTTTGTAACATCAAAATCAAACAATATTAAACAAAAACAAACATTATGAGACGTAACGCAACAGCCGTTTGGAACGGTACTATTAAAGAAGGTAAAGGACATATTACTACCCAAAGTACAACTTTAAATCAGACTCAATATTCTTTCAACAGCCGTTTTGCAGATGGAGTAGGAACCAATCCGGAGGAATTGCTTGCTGCAGCCCATGCAGGATGCTTTACCATGAAGTTGGATACAGAATTATCACAGGCAGGCTACAATCCGGAAGAACTGAAAACCACTTCTGTCATCACTCTCGATCCAAACATTGGGAAAATCACAAAATCTGAGCTGACTTTAACGGCAAAGGTTCCCGGAATTTCAGAGGAGGAATTTCAAAAGTATGCTAAAATAGCAGAAGAAGGATGCCCTGTAAGTGCCGCTTTCAATTTTGAAATTACATTGAATGCTACTTTAGTCTAAACATTCAATATAAACAATATAGTAAGTCTGAATGCTTATCAGGATTCAGACTTAATTTTTAAAACAAAATATACCAAGTGGTATATTTTTGTATATTTGCATTAAAATTAGATACTTAAAATGTCAAAGGCAGAAAAGACAAAGCAATTTATCATCGAGAAAACCGCAACTTTATTCAATACAAAAGGCTATATTTCCACATCATTGTCAGATATTACTCAGGCAACAGGGCTTACCAAGGGTAGCATTTATGGAAACTTTGAGAATAAGGATCAGGTGGCTATTGAGGTGTATAAGTACAATGCAGGCCTTTTAAGCAAAATAATGAGTCATTCTCTTGGAGATCAATATTCAACTTCAAAGGAAAAACTTCATGCCTTTGTCGATTTTTACAGGAAAAACTGGCGCTCTGTATTCTCAAATGGCGGATGCCCATTGATGAATGCGGCAACAGAAGCAGATGATTCATTTCCGGCTCTGAAAAAGCATGTCCAAATGTCTTTCTCATTATGGACAGAAAAAATTACAAAAGTGATCATTCAGGGACAAAAAAATGGTGAATTGAATACATTGATGAATGCAGAAGAATATGCATCTCTATTTGTTATGCTGATCGAGGGAGGCATTTTACTCTCCAAGACTATGGATGATGAAAAATACCTGAATCAAGCTTTGGATAAGATCAAAAGAATGATCGATCATGAATTAACTATTCTTCCATCATAAATTTCAAAATATGGAAACAAAAAAAGTGGCAATTGTAGGATACAATAGAATCCCATTTGCCAGAATGAATACAGCCTATTCAGAAAAAGGGAATCAGGATCTCTTGCTCGTAGCTATTAATGGCTTGATAGACCGTCACCAGCTCAAAGGGAAATTACTTGGAGAGGTTGCAGGCGGAGCAGTTATTAAACATATTTCTGAGAGTAACCTCATCAGAGAAACGGTAATGAATACCTCACTAGATCCTGCCACACCAGCCTGTGATCTTCAGCAAGCCTGCGATACGGGTATTGAGGCAGCCATTTACATTGGAAACAAAATTGCATTGGGACAGATAGAAAGCGGAATCGCCTGTGGCGTAGAAGCGATGAGCAATATTCCTTTTGAATCTTCACCCCGATTAAGAAAAGCCCTCTTGAATGTCAACAAGGAAAAATCTGCATTTGGAAAATTAAAGTACTTGCTAAGTCCCAGACTGAAAGACTGGATGCCTATTCCTTACAAAGGACAGGAACCCAAGACAGGTTTGGTAATGGGAGGACATACTGAGATTACGGCTAAATATTATAAAATTTCAAGAGAAGATCAGGATGAACTTGCCTTTAAAAGCCACCAAAATATGGCAAAAGCATATGATGAGGGATTTTTTGATGATATGATCACGCCGGCATTTGGTTTAGAGAAAGACAACAATCTACGCCGTGACACCAGCCTTGAAAAGCTATCTCAATTAAAACCGGCCTTTGATAAACAGAACGGAACTTTAACCGCCGGAAACTCCACTCCATTTACCGATGGGGCTTCTGCTGTTTTGCTGGCAAGTGAGGATTGGGCAAAAGCAAATAACTTACCTATTCTGGCTTATATTACATTCTCAGAACTGGCAGGAATAGAATATGTGGAGAATCAGCAAAATCTATTACTCGCACCTGTTTTCGCCGCTGAAAGAATGTTGAAGAAAGCCAATATGAATCTGGGAGACTTTGATTACTACGAAATTCATGAAGCCTTTGCCGCACAGGTCTTAGCCACCATCAAAATCTGGGAAAATGATGATCTTGCGAAGCAGTTCGGATTGGAAAAAGCTCTTGGAAAAATTGACAGAAATAAACTGAACGTAAAAGGAGGCAGCCTTGCAGCAGCTCATCCTTTTGCAGCAACGGGTGGTAGAATCATCGCAACATTAGCGAAACTTCTGAATGAAAAAGGCAATGGAAAAGGATTTATTTCGATCTGTGCCGCTCGAGGTCAAGGAGTAACCATGATCATAGAAAAGTAGTTTACAATAATAAAAGTACTCTCTTTTATCTAAAATTATTTCGTTATGCTATAAATAATATGTCTAATTATTCGTCTGTAGCGAAAGAAAAATGATAATATTGCAAACGAAAACCCAAATGATAAAAGAAAGAAGTGAAAATGAAGCATGGGTAAATCGGGTTTACCACATGAAAATCTAATCTGTTTAAAATTAATAACTAAATATGAAAAGAGTTGTCATTACAGGCTTGGGAGCAGTGACTCCCCTGGGAAATAATGTCGAAGATTTTTGGCAAAACAGTATTAACGGAGCTAGCGGAGCAGGGTTAATTACTCATTTCGATTCAGAAAAGTTTAAGGTACACTTTGCCTGTGAGGTAAAAGGTTTTGACCCAAAGGTACACCTTACCCACAATGAAATTAAAAGAAGTGATCTTTTTACACAATATGCAATGTACGCTTCTGCGGAGGCATTAAAAGATTCCGGTCTGGAGCTTGAAAATATGGACCCATTTGACACAGGTGTGATCTGGGGAACAGGACAAGGCGGAATGTGGACTTTTGAAAAGGAGGTAATGGATTTCGCACAAGGAGATGGAACACCACGCTTTAATCCGTTTTTTGTACCTAAGTTTATTGCCAACATGGCTTCCGGAATGATTTCCATGAAATATGGGCTTCAGGGAATCAATTATACAACAGTTTCGGCTTGTGCAACAGGAAATACAGCAATAATGGACGCCTTCAATTACATCCGTCTTGGAAAGGCTAAAGTAATCGTAAGTGGTGGCTCTGAAGCTGCTATTACCCCTGCATCTATTGGAGGATTCTCTATTATGAAGGCAATGTCTACAAGAAATGATGATGTTACCACAGCCAGCCGTCCTTATGATGCAGAAAGAGACGGATTTGTAATGGGTGAAGGAGCGGGAGCTTTAATTCTGGAAGAGTATGAACACGCAAAAGCAAGAGGGGCAAAAATCTATGCTGAATTAGCGGGAGCAGCCATGACGGCAGATGCCTATCACATGACAGCACCTCATCCTGACGGTATTGGGGCCATTAAAGCAATGCAGATCGCTGTAAAAGAAGCCGGTGTGAACATGGAAGATATAGATTATATTAATCCACATGCCACTTCAACACCACTGGGAGATCTGGTTGAATTAAAAGCAATTAACAATGCTTTTAAAGGAAGTAAAAACCTTGATATTAGTGCTACAAAGTCTATGACCGGGCACCTATTGGGCGCTGCCGGAGCTGTTGAAGCTATTCTTTCCATTAAGGCTATTCAAAATGGTATTATTCCTCCTACTATTAATCTACATCATATTGATGAGAACATTCCGAAAGATATTAATATTGTTTTTGGGGAAGCAAAAGAGAAAGATATCAATTTTGCACTGAGTAATGCCTTTGGCTTTGGAGGGCATAATGCCACTTTAGTATTCAAGAAGTTCAGATAATCCTGAAATAAAGATAATTTGTAATCCCCGTGTTTCCGCACAGGGATTTTTTATTTTTCCTTACCGATGCTGTGGATACTATAAGATTTGTAACTTGAAATTTCTTTGTAATGACAAAGTTTATGAATTATCTGACAAATAAAAAAGCAGTCAAATCTGACCGCTTTTCATACTTATGATTTTAACCATTCCGAAGAGGAAAGATAATTCTGATCAGGATAATAAATAAATAGTAAATTTCTTCCTTTTATTGTATTGATCATAGATTGTGTCAGCTCCCTTGGTATTGCCGGACATCCCCAGCTTCTTCCGATTCTTTTGTGTGTAGCTGCAAATTCATCGCTTACATAATCTGCACCATGCATTACAATTGCTCTTCTATAGGCTGCATCATTAAATCCTTTATCCATTCCCAGTAACTTCAGTGAATATCCGTTATCACCCTGATAGGTTGCATCTGTGATATAAAATCCCATGCTGCTCTGCCGCGAACTTTCCGTGTTAGAAAAATTCGTAGCAAATTCTTCGCCTGTATTTTTTCCGTGGGCAACCAATGAGTTGAATACTACTTTTTTGTCATCAAGGTCTATTACCCAAAGTCTTTTCATATTGGAAGACATAGAAAAATCGCAGATAGTCAATAAATGCGAGTCCTTGGTAAGCAATCCGGCTTTCTTTAGATTTTCAAATCCTGTTAATGCCTTAGAGAATACTTCGTAGTTCAGTTCGTGTTCAGGTTCAAATATAATTGAATTGTATAATGCTTCTGACGAAGATACAACAGCTGCATTCTTCTCAGATTTCGTGTCAGTTACTCTTTCAGTTTTTGTCGTGATTACATTTTCATTCTTTACCGCCGTTCTTGGAGAAAGATAGAATGATGTCGTCACCATGTAAATAAGGCCTAATACGCCATAAAATCCATTCATTCAATAATATATTAATTCCAAATTAGTGGAGCAAAATTATAAAAACATAATTACCAGCCAGTTATAACTCCACAAAGTTTAACTCAATTTAAGAAACTTTAACGGTGACTTTCTCCATCTATCTGATTATAAATCTCTTCTATTCTTTTCCAATAACTCCTATTTATCTTACCATAGAAAAGATAAATACATTTAACAGCGAAAATATCCAGCTTACTTCTTGTTTCGATCCATTTCATAATATTTTTAACCAATATCGGCTCATTAAACCCTGCCCATTCTCCTGCCGGGCTTAATAGATTTGAAAAGAGGACCGGAAAAACTTCATATTGGTCAATTCGTTTTATTTCATCAAAAGTAAAAGAGCTTTCAAAGAGAATTTTTGCCATATACGTGAAATCTGACTCCTGAAGCTCAGTATCAAGATAGAGTTCTGACAGAGCGACCCAGACTTGTTTTCTGTTTTCCAGACTCTCCTCTCCCATAGTAAATGGATAATATGATTTTATTGTTGTGAGTCCGAAACAAATTCCAGACTTACGGAATTCATGCAATATCTTAATCCGGTAGGCTTTGGACCATCATCAAAAACATGTCCCAAATGAGAATCGCATCTTTTACAAAGAACTTCTACCCTCTCCATTCCGTAGGTTTGATCTCTTTTGTAATACACCCCTTCCTTATCCGCTTCAAAGAAACTTGGCCAACCACAGCTGCTAGCAAATTTTGAAGTGGAACGGAATAAATGGTTTCCACAAACGGCACAATAGTAATCTCCTACCTCATCGAATTCATTATACTTTCCTGTAAATGCTCTTTCTGTTGCGGCTTCTCTCGCAATAGCATAAAGATCGGGAGCCAGAATTTTCTTCCATTCGTCATTGGAGATATTCAGCTTTGTAGTATCGGTTCTTGAATAGTATGGATTGTTTTTTGCTTCTGTATTTTCCATAGAAGTGGTTTTAATGGGTTGTTGTTTCTGCGTACATCCCTGCAGAAAAATTAATATAATGATTGAAACTAAGAATTTCATCGTAAATTTTAACTCTTAAAGTTGAACTGCAAGATTTAAAAACATTTAGGTTACCTAAAGTGTTTAAAGCTTTTATAAAGATTAAACAGTTTCATAACCAAATTTAGTAAATTTGAGAATATGAATGACGAAGCAAAAAGAAAACAGCTTAGAAAATATAAGGCTTTTGCCACAGGTCTATTTGTTCTGATGGCCCTTATTTTCATTGTTACAACCATATTACAGAAGTCCAATCCCTCTCATTGGGTTGGTTATGTACGCGCTTTTGCTGAAGCAGCCATGGTAGGTGCCCTAGCCGATTGGTTTGCTGTAACAGCTCTGTTTCGCCATCCATTAGGCTTGCCCATTCCTCATACGAATCTGATTGAAAACAGTAAACAAAGATTAGGGGATAATCTGGGTAGCTTCGTTGTCAGTAATTTTCTTTCGCCTCAGAATATACGTCCCTACATTCAAAAGATAAAGATTTCCAACTTTGTAGGCGAGTGGCTTGGAAAGCAAAAAAATCAGAATATTCTTGTCAAAAATCTCGCAGATATTGTTCTTGACATCCTCAATAAACTTGATGACTCTACAGTAAGCCAGTTTATCAGTAAAAAAGTATCTGATATGACTGATGACATTAAGCTCAATAAAGTGGTAGGAAACGGAATCCATTATATTCTGGAAAAGAATGATCATCAGAGAATCATTACCAACCTGTCTAAACAGATCAAGGAGTATATTATTGAAAATGATGAAATGATTCAGGATCGGGTAAAGAAAGGAAGTTACTCGTTCATTCCATCCTTTGTTGATAATAAAATTGCAGATAAAATTACAGATGGCTTATCTGATTTCTTTAGGGAAATTGAAGAAAATCAGGAACATGAAGTAAGAGCATTAATCACTCAAAAAATTCATGAATTTTCTACAGACCTTAAGGAAGATCCAAAATGGGATGAAGAGTTCAAGACAATCAAAAATGGTCTTCTGAAGAATGATAAACTTGATGAATATTCCAATGACATTTGGGTTTCCATCAAGAAAACATTGATGAAAGAATTGCAGGAAGATCATTCGGCATTGAAAAACTATCTGTTGAATAACCTCAACGAGTTTTCACAAAACTTAAAGACAGATGAAAATCTTCAAAACAAGATTGATCACTGGGTTCGTGTAACAGCCTACAAATACATTCTGAAAAATACCCATCAATTCGGAAGTCTTATCAGTAATACCGTAGGAAACTGGCAGGGTAAGGAGCTAAGTGAAAAGCTGGAGCTGGAAGTAGGAAAAGATCTTCAGTTTATCCGTGTAAACGGTACATTGGTGGGAGGTCTGGTAGGGTTAATTATCTATACCATTGCCAACTTCTTCCTTTAAAAACACAGTCCCTTAACCATGAAAAAAATCCTTACGTTATTATTATCCCTCACCTTTACTATTCTTTTCTGTCAAAAAGTTGAATTAAGAAAGGTTACAGATTCTTCACAACTCTTCAAGGGAGAAATTGCAGGTGTTCCTATCACCATGCAGCTTCATTATGCCGGTATTGCAGATTGTAGCCTGTATCAGTATTTTGTGGAGGGCTGGTATTATTACGATAAGTATCAGAAGAAACTTCCTCTTACCGGAATTTATGATTATGGTAAACTGGCTTTATACAATTTCGGAACCAAGCATAAACAAAATTCGTCAAAGCTCAAAGAACAAATCACTTCACCGCAGAAAGTGGAAAAGATCGCTGAAATTGCACAAAACCTCAATCCAAAAGAATCCATCATATTTGGAGAAGATCAAACTAAGGATAATCCTATTTCAGGAAAATTTCATCTAGGAAATAAAGTGCTGCCAGCCCAATTATTCACCGGTAATGACATGATCTACCGATATAACAACTATCTGATCCTACCTAATAATAAAAAGATCAACACTTTTGACTTCATCAATCAACATGGTGGAAATGAATTGATTTCATATGTTTCCGGAGAAAAAGGAAATCGGGTTTTATTGTACTTTGAACATTCCTCGAATTTTAATGCCTGTGGAAGATGCGGAGCCAGTGAGGGAGAAAAAGGATATAGGATTCTCTATTTTACCAAAGACTGGAATTACAAACGATATGAGGAGTTCCTTACCGAAAGCTGTCTGGAAAATATATATGATACGGTTGAAACAAAATCAAAAGATGGAAAAATGATACAGCTTAAAGTGGGTAAATCCGATTCTTTACCAGCCCACACCCTTACCGTTGATGTGAAAAATGCTCTCATTGTAAAGTCAAAATAAAAAAAGAGTCCAAAAATGAACTCTTTTACTTTATCTTATCTAGGTAATCTGCTTGCTCTTTTCAAAAGCTCCTGATTAATTTCGTTAATCAATTCCGGGCCTTCGTAAATAAATCCGGTATACAGTTGAATTAAACTTGCACCCGCATCTAATTTTTCAATGGCATCCTTTGCAGAGTGAATCCCTCCTACTCCAATAATTGGAAATGCTCTGTTACTTTTATCGGAAAGGTACTTGATCATTTTTGTACTTCTTTCACGAATAGGCTTTCCACTTAGACCACCATTTCCTATTTGTTCCAAAACTTCCGATGAAGTTTTTAAACCCTCTCTGTTTACAGATGTATTGGAAACAATCACTCCATCAATTTTTGTTTCTGCAATAAGCTCAACAATTTCATCCAATTGATTGTTATTAAGATCTGGAGCAATTTTCAGTAATATAGGTTTCTGTACCGTTTTTGATTGGTTGATTTTTTTCACTTCTGTAATCAGCTCTCTCAGATATTCTACATCTTCCAGTTTAGCGTGGCTTCCCACATTCGGGCAGCTTACATTCAAGACAAAATAGTCTACATGAGGATGAAGACCTTCAAAACAGTCCAGATAATCCTGGGTATAGTTTTCAGGGCTTGTATTAGTGTTTTTTCCTATGTTTCCGCCGATGATTATTTTTCCTTTGTTGGATTTCAGCTTTTCAATAGCAGCTTCAAGTCCATCATTGTTGAATCCCATTCTGTTGATGATTCCGCCATCTTCAATAAGACGGAACAATCTCTTCCTAGGATTTCCTGCCTGGGCTTTTGGAGTTACCGTCCCGATTTCTACAAATCCGAAACCTAGGTCACCCAATTCATTAAATAAAACTGCATTTTTATCGAAACCAGCAGCCAATCCTACAGGATTTTTAAATTTTAATCCGAAAACTTCTCTTTCCAGGCGCTTGTCCTCAATGGGTTTAGGGAAAAATAATTTAGTAAGAAATCCAAAATTCTTGAGCACCGAAAAAGTAAAGTGATGAACATCTTCCGGGTCAAATTTGAAAAGAATAGGTCTGATGATGCTTTTGTACATTGAAAAAAAGTTTTACAAAATTACTCATTTTAAAATTAACCATCGATTTACCTATGATATTTTATCAAAATGTTTTATAAATACTATCTATAAAGTACATCTATGCAATAAGCATCAAGAATATGAACTTAAATCGAGGTTCAAAATATCTCCTACTCTTTTGAACTCTTCGTTTACCTTGGCATTCAGTGTTATTCTTTCGTTGGTAACAGGATGATCGAAGATTAATTGATGAGCGTGAAGCATCATTTTTTTCATATTAAAAGTTTCCAGCCAAAGTTTATTCTGTTTATTACATCCATAAGGACGACAGCCCAAAATGGGGTGTAAAATATGTTTAAAATGCTTTCTCAGCTGATGCATCCTACCTGTTTCCGGAATGGCTTCTACCAAACAGTATCGGGAAGTCTGATGTTTTCCAAAAGCTAAATCTATTTCTGAAGTCTGTAAACGATGATAATAGGTAATGGCATTCTGCTGAATTTCATCTTCATTAATCAAATCATAATCAATTGTTTCTTCCTCCTTCGTCCAGCCACGAACAATGACTAAATATTTTTTCTCAACTTTTCGTGTCGCAAATTGATCGTTCATCACTCTCAATGAATCTTTATCTAAAGTAAACAACAAGACACCAGAAGTTTTTCGGTCCAAACGATGCGCAGGATAAACATACTGCCCGATCTGATCTCTCAATTCCTGAATGGCGTAGGTATCCGCCTCTCCTGCATAGTAAGATTTATGAACCAATAATCCGCTTGGTTTATTGATGGCAATAAGATGTTCGTCCCGATAAAGAATTTCTAACATGGGGCAAAAATAGAAATTTTCAACCGATCTAGCCCTGATTGCAGCGACATCCTTTTTTGTGGTGGCCCAAGCAAAGTGAAAAAGATACAGCGGAAAGCAGGTTCCCGGCTCCTTAAAATAAAAATGTAAATTTTTGAACTTTTATTTACTGCTTTTTTTATGGAATTTCATGATTTTGGAATCCAAATTCATATTTTTGCACATCAGACGTTAAAAAAATTATGGCAAAGCAAGAAGATGTTTTCAAGAAAGTAATTTCTCACGCTAAAGAATATGGGTTTATTTTCCCATCAAGTGAGATCTATGATGGTTTATCCGCTGTTTATGATTATGGACAGAACGGTGCCGAATTAAAAAACAATATCAAACAATATTGGTGGAAAGCTATGGTACAGCTTAACGAAAATATTGTCGGCATTGACTCGGCGATCCTTATGCACCCAACAACATGGAAGGCATCAGGCCACGTAGACGCTTTCAACGATCCATTGATTGATAATAAAGATTCTAAGAAACGTTTCAGAGCAGACGTTTTGGTGGAAGATTATTGTGCTAAGATTGAAGATAAAGAGAATAAGGAGATTGAAAAAGCTGCGAAGAGATTCGGTGATGCTTTTGATAAAGATCAGTTTGTGGCTACCAATCCAAAAATTTTGGAATACAGAGCAAAAAGAGAGGCTATTCTTTCAAGACTGGCAAAATCTCTGGAAAATGAAGACCTTGCTGATGTAAAATCTTTAATTGAAGAATTAGAAATTGCAGATCCTGATACAGGTTCTAAAAACTGGACGGAAGTAAGACAGTTCAACCTGATGTTCGGAACAAAACTAGGGGCTTCTGCTGATTCTGCAATGGATCTTTACCTAAGACCTGAAACAGCACAGGGTATTTTTGTTAACTTCCTGAATGTACAGAAAACTTCACGTCACAAACTTCCTTTCGGTATTGCACAGATTGGTAAGGCATTTAGAAATGAGATTGTTGCAAGACAGTTTATCTTCAGAATGCGTGAATTTGAACAGATGGAAATGCAATTCTTCGTTGCTCCGGGAACAGAACTTGAATTCTACGAGCAATGGAAGCAGAAACGTCTGAACTGGCACTTAGCTTTAGGGTTAGGTAATGAAAATTACAGATTCCATGACCATGAAAAACTGGCTCACTATGCGAATGCAGCAGCAGATATTGAATTCAATTTCCCATTCGGATTTAAAGAATTGGAAGGAATTCACTCAAGAACGGATTTCGACTTAAAGGCTCACGAGGAGTTCTCAGGAAGAAAGCTTCAGTTCTTCGATCCTGAAAGAAACGAAAACTATGTTCCTTATGTAGTGGAAACTTCAGTAGGTTTAGACAGATTATTCCTTTCTATTTTCTCTCATTGTTTAAGAGATGAAGTATTGGAAGACGGTTCAGAAAGAACAGTATTATCTTTACCTCCTGCTATTGCTCCAATTAAAGCAGCAATCCTTCCATTGATGAAAAAAGATGGGCTTGCTGAGTATGCTGAGAAAATCTTCAATGACCTGAAATATGATTTCAACTTATTCTACGAAGAGAAAGATGCCATCGGAAAACGATACAGAAGACAGGATGCCATCGGTACTCCTTACTGTATTACCATTGACCACGACTCTCTAACGGATCATACAGTAACAATAAGAGACAGAGATACGATGAAGCAGGAAAGAGTTCCGGTTTCAGAGTTGAGAAGAATCATTGATGAGAAGACCAACTTCAGAAATTTACTTTCTAAAATATAGAATAAAAGCCTTGAGAAATCAGGGCTTTTTTATTTTCAGTACTTCTATCTTATTTTATTATTTTTAAGTCTCAAATTGTTTAAATTTGTTAGAGACCCATTGACGAAAAATGAGAATATTAAAGTACATGATAGGCGGGGCAGTAGCCGGAGCGGCAGCAGCTTACTTTTTGGGATACGATTATTTATTTAGTGGCATTTCCAAAACCTACCTTAAGGGAAAATCAAGTGCCTATATTGATGACGGAAACCTGTTTCCAAGCAATCCTATTGCTACAGAAGAGCCTAGACTATGGGAAGAAGATTCTGATTACAATAAAAAAGAATTACCTAAACATTTAGTCGAAGATTTAAAACATTCTAAAGCAGCCGCTTTTGTGGTAATAAGGAATGGGAAAATTCTTCATGAACAATATTGGGATGGTTATAATCAGCTTTCGCAAACCAATTCCTTTTCCATGGCCAAAGCTGTTACCGTTATGCTTTTAGGGAAAGCATTGGAAGAAAGGATCATTCATAATATTGACGAAAAGGTTTCTGACTTTTATGCTGAATTTAAGGAAAAATCATTTGGAAATACAGTCACTCTCAAAAATCTGGCTCAAATGGAAGCCGGTCTTGACTGGGATGAAAACTATAACAGTCCGTTTCTTCCTAACGCCAAAGCCTACTATGGAAAAAGTCTTGTAAAAGCTGTATTTTCAAGAAAATTCAAGGAAGTTCCGGGAACAAGATTTGAATATCAAAGCGGAGCGACACAACTTCTTGGCTTTGCTCTAAAAAAGGCTTTAAAGCAACCCTTGGCAACCTATTTATCTGAAAAATTCTGGGTTCCGCTGGGAATGGAACAAAATGCAAAATGGAGTACGGACAATTATGGAATGGAAAAAACATATTGCTGTATCCATTCTAATGCAAGGGACTTTGCAAAACTGGGCCAATTATTTCTGGATGATGGTAAGGTAGGTGATCAACAGATCCTTAATTCTGATTTTATTGAGCAGATGAGAACCCCTACAGAAAAATCTGAAAACATCTATGGAATGGGACTTTGGATTAATCACGACAATCCTATCAAACATTATTATTTTTTAGGTCTTCAGGGGCAGTATATCATTATGATTCCGGAGCACAATATGGTTATTGTAAAGACCGGAAGCTATGCTAATAATCCTAAAAATGACAGAGGAAGACCGGATCAGGTAAAATTCCTTGTCAATGAAACCATATCGTTATTTCAATAGAAAACATGGAAAAATACAGCTCAAAAATAGATTCTTACATTGAAAAATCACAGGATTTCGCGAAGCCTATTCTTCACTACATTCGGGAAACCGTTCATGAATACTGTCCAGATGCAGAGGAAGCCATGAAGTGGAGCTTTCCTCACTTTATCTACAAAGGGAAAAATCTTTGTGCAATGGCCTCTTTTAAGCAACATTGCACCTTTGGATTCTGGCTGGAGAAAGAGATGAAAACTATGCAGGAAATTACTCATGATATTGAAAAGAATTCCATGTTCAGTCTGGGAAAAATTACAAAAACGGAAGATCTCCCTTCAAAACCTCAGCTTAAAAAAGCGATCTTGGAAGCCATGGAACTTACGGATATGGGAGTTACCATGAAAAAAGCAGCCCCATCCAAAACAGAAATGGAGATTCCTGATTATTTTCAGGCAGCTTTAAACGATAATTCAAAGGCATTAGGTTTCTTTGAAAAAGCATCTCCCTCTTTCAGAAAGGAATACATCACGTGGCTTACTGAAGCTAAAACAGAAGCTACCAGAAACAAAAGAATGGAACAGGCTTTGGAATGGATTGAAGAGGGCAAGGGCAGAAACTGGAAGTACGAAAAAAAATAAACACAACACACAATGAAGAAAAAAATTACGTTCTTTTTCTTCCTCATTATTTCGACATATTCATTTTCTCAAACATTTGATTTTGAGAGACAGTATAAATATGCACGAGGACTTTCTTCAAAAAATCCGGACAGTTCAGAAATTGTTCTCAATACAATTATAGACTCCGCACAAAGAAGAAACTTGACAGAATATCTTGCCAAGGCTTATTATTTAAAGTCATACAACAGCTATTTAAGATCAGATGCAAAGAGCAGTCTTGACTTTTCCGAAAAAACACTGAAGACTTCCATACAAAATAATTATGCTATAGGAAAAGCCCTTGCCTACAGAATGCAGGGCACACAATATGCAAAGTTGGGACTTTTAGAAGAATCTTCTAGAAATCTACAAAAGGCATTGGCCGAAGTCAAAAATAATAATACAGATGAAGGACATGAACTGAAAGGAATGATTTATAATTCTTTTCTGATTCTCCTCAATGAAAATCAGTACAAGGAAAAAGAACTTTACTCCAAAAATGCTATTCAGGAATTCAGAAAGATCAAAAATATACCCCGGCGAAACGAACTATTGATCTCAGCCTATACCAATATGGGGTACAGTTTATCTGAGGTAAAAAAATTCAAGGAAGCAAAATCTTATTTTATACAGGCTCTCACCCTGATAGACGATAACAACCATTATCTTAAATCCAATATTCTTAATGATATCGGGTTTTCATTCTTTAAGCAAAATAAACCGGACAGTGCCGTTTTGTATTATCAGCAGGCATTGGCTATTGTCAATAAGTATGGTTTTAATGAAAAGAAAATAGAAGTTACAAAAAATCTTGAAACGGCCTATACCCAGCTTCACGACTCATCCAATATTCAAAAATATAAAGTTGAAAATCTAAAACTGAAAGACAGTATTTCCTACAACAAAGCAATAGCGATCAATAAAACACTTTCAAAAAAAGAGGAAAATTTTGACAAGGAACTTAACAAAAGTCATAGATTTTCAAAAGGGTTACTTATTGTTTGTCTTGTAATGGTTCTGATATTGGGTGCGGGTATTTTTAATAGTATTCGCCTTAGAAAAAAACATAAAGAAACAGTTGCCAGAATATATAGAGAAGGGGTTGCTCTTCCTGCCTATGAAGAGGATTCCAGTGAAGTTTCTGAGGAACCCCAGCCTCAACACAGCAATACTCGGGCGGAAGTAAAAATTTCCGCTGAAGCAGAAGAAAATATTTTAACGGGATTAAAAAACTTTGAAGAGAGTCTTCAATTTAACAGCAAGAATATTTCACGCTATAACCTAGCCAATACCCTTAATATAAATACGAAGTATCTTTCAGCGGTTATAAGAAAGCATAAGAACCTCAACTTCAATCAGTATATCAATCATCTTAGGATCAACTATATTGTAAATCAACTAAAAAATGACCCGCAATATCGAAAATACAAGATTAATCACCTTGCTGAAATTACGGGTTATTCTTCTCACAGCGCCTTTTCCATTGAGTTTAAAAGAATCACAGGACTACATCCGTCAGCCTTTATTAAAACTCTTGGAGAGGTTACATAAATTACTGCTCTGCAATGGTAAGGTTGTTATACCCGCCCGTATTATTTAATGAAAAATTGGCAGTATTTGAATTATTTAAGTTAAACCAGATATAAGGCATTAGTCTTTGTCCTGTAGTCATATAGAATGATGCCGTACAGTTACTTCCTGCATCAATATTGGTTAAACTATTCGAAGACATTGTATTCACACACTTTACTGTATTTACAATATTGGTGACGAGCAATCCTGTTGTATTATCATACAGTTGCCAGATCGCCTCTATCTGAATCGGATTTAAAACATCCGTAGTATAATTAATGGCAAGCGGTGCAAGATCTGTAGTGAAAGAAGCTACATAAACCCCATTTCTGGGTGCTGTAAAAACTCCTGTAGATGCATTAAAGCTTGTACCGGAATTACTTTCAAAGGTCTTTGCCCAATCTACCAGATAATTACTGGCTCTGTTTTGCAAACCTGCATTTACTGTAGGTATGGCGGGAGTACCCAGTTTTACATTATTATTGGTCTTGGCTGCAATCACAATGATCTTATTATTTGTCGGCTGTGCTGTAAGTAATGGCAGCCACTCTTTTCCGTTGGAGTATTCCATTCCATTATTATAACGGACAGCCCCCTCGTCTGCTGCTGCTGCCGTCAGTGAAGATGTTCCAAAGCCAACAGCACCATTTCCAGAGTTTCTGGCATCTACTTTTACAGCAGGACTATGAGTACCCACTCCTACTCTTCCGTCGCTATTAATCAGGATATCATTACTTTGTTGAACAGGAGTAAAAAGTGTTCCCGAAACGGGATTATCCGCCTTTCCATCAATATGCAAAATGCCTTGTGGATTTGGAGTATTGATTCCAACTTGTGAAAATGCACAATTGAAACCTAATGTCATCAAAATCAGTAAACAGTTCTTTTTCATCATTAATTTTTTTATAATCCGAAAATACTTAAAGAAGTAAGGGTTGCATCTGCATCCAGAGTTTTTGTGCTGCCTAGTTTTTGGTTCAGGCTTACCGTAATATTATCTCCTTTGATGAGGTTAAAGATTCCTGAACAGTTTCCGGCAATACGATTCCCAATGGTATTATTTCCTGGATAGCTCCCTACGCACTTGAAAACCGTATTGGTAGCAGTAGAAGTAGAATTTGTCTGAATCAGGGTTTCATACCGTGAGTCGTTTGCCACACTTCCGGAAGCCAATGAAAATACAAAAGAGACAACATAAACCCCTGTTTTTGAAGCGATAAATGTTCCGGTTCCCGCATTAAAGCTGCTGTTCACATCAGTTTTCTTCGTCCAGCCCTTAATAGTAGTCTGTGTGCTATTGCTAAAGCTTTGCCCAGATGCATTTTCAGCGTCTACAAAGTCATTTGAAGCCTTGTGAGCCAGGGTAACCCAAGATGTACCATTAGAATAACTTAGGTCTTGGGTGCCAGAATTATACCTCACCGCTCCTGATTTTGCTGCGGTTGCAGTCTGGGAAGTCCCTCCAACACCAATTGCATTTACATTTTCCTTTGATCTTAAGTCCAGCCTTGTTTTAGGAGATTTTGTTCCCACTCCCATATTACCGCTAGAAGTTATCACTACATCATCATAATAAGTAGAGGGTACTGAAGCAGAAGTATTTTTTTGTCCGTCCACATGAAGCACCCTTTCAGGCGAGGTTGTATTTATACCTACCTGTGCGTTAATCTCTAAACCTCCGAAAATGATTAGGATGGGTATTAATTTTTTTATCATATCAAAATGTGTTATTGTTCTAATATTGAAATATTTACAAAGCCATAGTCATTACTTGAAGACGAAGTGTTTGTTCGTAAACTCAAACTTCCGTTGTACACTGACTGATAGATTTGTGGTTGAAGCGTATCTCCTTTGTTCAGTTGCACTCCTGCAACGCATGAGCCTGCTACCTGAGCCTGTTTTGAAATATTGGAAAATGATTTTACACACTTCTTAACAGTAGCATTTCCGTTCACTACATATCTCGCTTCAGAAAAATATCCGGATTCAATAGGGATTCTCACAAAATCATACGTAAAGGATACCAGATAAACTCCTGTTCTTGGTGCTGTAAAAGTTCCTGTGGCCGGGGTAAAATCGCCTGTAGGATCGGTAATTTCGTTCCATCCCAGAATGCCTGTAGAAACTTGATAAGGAATTTTAATGGCAAAACTAGCGGCCTCTATATTAGCCACTACAACAGCTTTGGTAGGAGTAGAAATAAGATCCTGCCACACTACTCCATCTGAATATTGCATTTTCCCACCATTTAAGGGATTATATCTTACAGCCCCACCTCCTGCTACAGAAGCAGCTTGGGAAGTCTCACCAATACCAATCGAATTATCCGTATTATCAGTGGAGCGGGCATCTATCTTTACTGCCGGAGACAATGTTCCTATTCCCATCTCACCAGAAGAAGTAATCACCATATCATTGGCAGCCTGTACAGAGGTTATATTTCCAGATGCAGGGTTATCTTTCCCCCCATCCACATGGAGCATTGCCTGAGGATTAGCTGTATTAATTCCTACCTGTGCGTTTGTAAAATTAAAAGAAAGACATCCTGAGACCAGAATCCCCTTTACCAGATAATTTAAATTTTTCATGTAATTTGTGGTTTTAAAATGTGTAGAATTTCTGTTTCAAAGATAAATCCAAAAGGATGTCTTACACAATAGCCCCACAAGCTAAAAACAATAAAAAACCCTGATTTAAAGCAAGTTAACACATTGTTTTACAATATCAAAATTCGGTATTTTGATATATTTAAAGAAATAAAGCCCTATTTTTTTCAGAATTTTTGAAAGGATGGTTTCTCAATACAAATCTTGAACTCCTAATGGAACCTAAAGTTAGCTTCAGGTAAAGTATTATTTTTTAAGAAAGCTTCATATTCAGGAGACAGCTGCGTACGGCCAAAAGTATTCTCACCGCTCATACTTCCCAGACGCACTTTATCTTTCCCGTATTTTCTGTTCATGGCGTCCATTGCTTTCATCACAGGAAGATGTTGATTTTGGGTATCTTCTTCGAAAAGACTGATCTGTCTTTGATCTTCAGGAACAAAGTCATTTACCATAACGCCGGCCCTTTTATAATGAAACCCATCCTTGTAGATGGCTTCAAACAGTTCATTTACAACTCTTCCTATTAAAATGGAGGAATTGGTGGGATTGGGAAGAATTTGGGTCATTCCATTTCTATATTCAGGAAGATCTTTTCTAAACCTATTGGTTTGTACAAACACCGTTATCATCCTGCAACAGGTATTTTGCCTGCGTAGCCTTTCCGAACAATACATTCCAAAGGTTTCTATGCGCTCTCGGATGTCTTCCTTATTTGTAAGCATTTGCATAAAGCTTCGGGTAACGGCAATAGACTTTTTGGGTGATGGAGCATCTAATTCCAGCTGACGAATTCCTTTCAACTCATTGATCATTCTTATTCCATGAATTCCCATTATTTTTCTAACCCAAGCTTCCGGTTTCTGAAGAAGATCCCATGCCTTATAAACCCCACTGTCATTCATCTTTACAGCCAGCTTTCTACCTATTCCCCATACATCACCTATATTAAGCCATTTCAAAGCTTTTTCAATTTTCTCAGGAGTATCCATGATATAAACCCCATTAAATTGTTCCGGAAAATCCTTTACAATTCTATTGGCAACCTTACACAAGGTTTTACTAGGTGCAACTCCTATGCTTACAGGAATGTTTTCTTTTTCATCAATTTCTTCCTTAATTTTAAAACAATAATCATAAATATCAATGTACTTAAACCCCGTTAAATCGAGAAAAAGTTCATCAATACTATACACCTCATAATCCAAAACATAAGAGCTGGCAATATTAATAACTTGCTGGCTTTTGTAATTATACAGCTCAAATTTCGCTGAAAAGCTTTTTACATCATGCTGCTTGAAAAGCTCCTTGTATTTGAAGGCCGGGGCAGCCATGGGAATACCCAGGTCTTTCGCTTCCTTACTTCGGGATACAACACATCCGTCGTTGTTGGAAAGAACCACAACGGGTTTGCCCTCAAGTGCAGGATCCAGAGTCCTTTCACAGGAAACAAAAAAATTATTACAATCTACCAGTGCATACATGATGTATCTTGAATTATCTATGCAAAATTATTGTTTTTAAAGAACAAAATAATCTTTTAAGCCGGAATTAACATTAGATTTAACACACTGAAAAACAAATGAATGATATTTTTAAATACGACATATTTTGTCGCATTATCATTATAGTTTTGTTTTCAAAAACATTTTTCTATACTTCTATTTTTCTTTCCGTTTTTAATTAAAACACGTCAATTTTTGTCGCTTTCCCCTACTAATTTTGCTTTAAAAGATAAAGATTATGGACAAAGTAACATCAGAAAGAATTCAGAAACTTCACCCGCTGGTAAGAGATGAAGTGAAACAAATTATCAAGGAGTGTGACGAAGCTCTTACCGGAAGAGCCAAAATAAGAATCACCCAAGGATTAAGGTCTTTTGAGGAACAGGAAAAGCTCTATGCCATAGGAAGAATTACTTCCGGGAAAAAGGTGACCAATGCCAAAGCCGGACAAAGTATTCATAACTATGGGCTTGCTATAGATATTTGCCTGATGATTGACGGAAAAACCGCAAGTTGGGATACGGTAAAAGACTGGGATAATGATAAAATTGCCGACTGGGACGAATGTGTAAAGGTTTTTGCCAGACATGGTTGGGATTGGGGCGGAAACTGGAAAACATTCAAAGACCTTCCCCACTTTGAAAAAAAGAGTATTTCATCGAAAAAAGGACATATAAAAATTAGCTGGAGAAAGCTTTTAAAGATGCCAAAAGATGAACAAAATTATGTCATTTTTTAATTGAAATTAATTAAAACACGACAAGTTCTGTCGCTTCTCCGTCCTATCTTTGATTTACAAGAAAACAACTAAAAAGGCAATGAAATTCAGGCATTAAGCTCAATAACAGATTTGGTAAACAGCTAATTTCCTAATTAAAATTTGTCTGTATTCTTCAAAAAAAAAACAATTAAAAATATCACATGAAAAAGACAACCATTCTTTCTTTGGACGGAGGCGGAATAAGAGGAATTATTACCTGTATTATTCTACGCTACATAGAAGAACAGCTCCAGTATTATGATAAACCAAGTGCCAAGCTTGGGGATTATTTTGATTTGGTAGCAGGCAGCAGCACAGGAGGTCTGATTGCATCTATTATTCTTTGTCCTGATGAAGTTCGTAAAGCAAAATATTCCATTCAGAAAGGTTTGGAATTGTATGCTGAAAAGGGCGGTGATATCTTCCAGGTTTCCTTTTGGGAAAAACTGGTTAATCCATTTGGATTGTTGAATGAGAGGATTTCGCAGGAAGCGCTTCAGAAAAACCTAAATGACTTTTTTGGAAATTTAGAATTAAAGGAATTAATAAAACCATGTTTAATAACAAGTTATGATATAGAGAACAGACGTGCAAAGCTTTTCAATTCCTGGGAAGCTCATCTTAGCACAGATAATTTTTACGTAAAAGATGTTTGCAGAGCCACATCAGCAGCACCCACCTATTTTAGTCCTGTGCAGATTAAATCTATGTACGGACAAATCTTCAGCTTGATTGATGGGGGTATGTTTGCAAACAACCCTGCTCTTTGTGCTTATGCAGAGGCTAGAAAAATCCCTTTTGCTGAGGTTTTAAAAAACCATCAGAAAGCCAACCATCCGGGAGTTAATGATATGATTATCATTTCTATCGGAACAGGAATTGAAGCCCGCCCTTATTCTTTTAAAAGACTGGAAAAGGCCGGGAAAATAGGCTGGGTAAATCCTATCATTGATATCTTAATGTCTGCCAACGCAGAAACGGTGGATTATCAGCTGGGTCAGATGTTTCAGACCTTAGGATTGAGAAACCAGAAAAACTATTACCGCCTCAATCCATCCTTGAAAAATGCCTCTCCCGCTATGGATAATGTAAGACGCTCTAATATTGAAAACCTGATACAGGCAGGATTAAGCTATATTGATGATAACAGAGAAACATTGAATCAAATTGTTCAGAAGCTCATCAAAAACAAAATATAAGTTTTTAAGCTTATAAATACCCAATATAAGCTAAAAAGATTATATCATTACCTAGAAAAATATTTTTTTAATACGTCAAGTTTTGTCGCTTCCCACCACTACTTTTGGTAGTATAAACAAAGCCACAAAATAACAATCAACAAAAACTTTAAAAGCCTTTGATTTCAACATTTATCAATGCTGAACAACTCAAAATATGTTCAAAATATAACCAACACCTTATCACAAAAAACATGGAAACGCCAACTCACAACACAGATACAATCTTCGATGAAGATCTCTACACCATAGAGTGGAGCGACATCGAAAATGCAGAGATGGACTATGAAAACTATCTCAATGACATTGAAAACTTCTTCAGAACAGACTTTGAAGACGATGTTCTGGAAGAAGACACAATTTAATATATACTTTTAAACACAACACGTTCTGCTGCTGTTCAGTCATTCTATACTACACACCAACAGTCTCATTACTATTATTCTCGAATCCTTTGAATCACCATCACAAGATGCTGAACAGCCAGAGCTGTGTTTAAAATAATCATAAAAACACTAATAAAACCCACCCAAAAGCAGAACAGCCTACAACCACCCCAAAAACAAGGCTATAATACCTTGAAGCCATCCAATATTCTTTAAAATTACGAGAAAAGTTTCAAAAAGAATTTGAGGAAATTGGAGGTTCACTTTTATATAACAATGAATCTTTTGAGTTTCTTGCTTCAAGAGAAAAATAAGATTGAAGGATACCCGGAGCCCATTCTTCAATTTGTTATTGTAGATGCTGAAAAAGGAGAAGTCCTTTTTACTTCAACAAAACATGGCTATGCTGAGGAATGGGAAGACGAAGAAGAACTATAAAATATGTCAGATTATGGAAGATATAATGATATTAATTTTCAATATTGTTTCTTCAAAAAAATAAAACACGACAAGTTTTGTCGCATTAAGAGCATATATTTGTCTTACAAAACTTTACCATGAAACACCTGTGTTTCATACCCTATTAATAACTGTAAGTAACACTGTAAACATAAATATATCCGAATGAAGAAAGATTTTTATCTGACACGATATGCCTTAATTATTAAAAGACTAGAAAGTTCTCCGGCTACTTATTCTCAGCTGGAGGACTATCTTTTAAACTCCTTCGAATTCCAGGATGCTGGAATCAAGAGCTACTCTATTCGTACCTTGCAGAGGGATATTCGTGAAATTTCGGATCTTTTTAACCTTTCTATTCACAACAAAAAAAAGGGTGACAACCGTTATTATATTGAGAGCCGCCCTATCATGGAAGTGGATGAATACAACCAAAAGCTATTGGAATCTTTTCAGGTAAGCAATGCCCTGAATCTTCATCCCAACTTTTCCGACTTTATTTTCTTTGAAAGTAGAAAACCAACCGGTGTAGAGCATTTTTACGATCTGTTCTTCGCTATTCGTAATAAAAGAGTAGTATCTTTTGAACACTACAATTACAAAAACAAACTAATGACTTCCAGAAAGGTACACCCTCTGGCTTTAAAAGAATCTAAAGACAGATGGTACCTCATCGCCATTGATACCAAGGACAAAATTCTAAAGTCATTTGGACTGGACAGAATCAATTATCTGGATGTAGCAAAGAACCAATTCAGAGAAAAATACAAATATAATTTCAAGGAGCATTTTAAAAATGCTTTCGGAGTGATGAATCTGGCAGAACAAAAGCCTCAGAATATTATATTAAAATGCAGCCGTCATCAGGGAGAATATATCAGAAGTTTTCCGCTTCACCAATCACAAAAAGAAACCAAGGAAACTCCGGAAGAAATCTATTTTGAGTTCTTTCTTCACCCTACCTATGACTTTATGCAGGAAATTCTTTCTTATGGGAAAGAGGTAACGGTTCTAGAACCTAAATGTTTAGTTGATGACATTCGCAACCATCTTCAGGAATCATTAAACCGATATCTTGAGAGCTAACAGATCATAAATAATTCTCATATTTTTTGATTATATTTACATAAATATATCCTTATTGAGAACTATATTCATTTGCATTTGCTGTATTATTTCTTCATTTTGCTTATCACAGCAGAAAGAAGAATTTCGGCTTGTAAAAAACTACTACAACCAGCACAGAGGTATGCTGAATAAGGAGTTCAAGAAAAAATTTGATGCAGAAAGCAATACTTTCAAAAAAGAAGCAATCAAGGGGGACTTTCTTTTTTTCATGAAAAAAATGGATAGTATTGAGAACACTGCTTTAATCGGGGCTTTGCTAAAAGTAAGAAATATAGAAGACCTTCAGACCTTGAAAACAATAGGTGGAATCTCTCAAAATCCTACTGATAAACCCGCCAATGTAGAAAAGATTGCTGATTATCCTGGAGGAATGAATACGCTGAGACAGGAAGTTGCCAACCTGCTTTACGTGGATGGCGTTAATTCTGATGCTAAAACCGTAAAAACAGATGTTGTCTTTATTGTAGAAAAGGACGGAAGCATCAGCAATGTTCACGCTCAAGGTGATAATTTCACTTTCAACAGACAGGCAGAGATTGCACTGTATTCTATTACTGAAAAGTTTTCTCCTGCCCTTGTTAAAGGTGACCCGGAAAGGTTTCGTTTCAGAATTCCCTTAACGTTAACTATTTCAGATTAATGAAGAAGTATTCTTTTTTATTTTATTTTTCAATTTAAATTTCGATTAAAATGTTTACTGACGAATATTACATGAAAATGGCTTTGCAGGAAGCAGAAACAGCCTTGGAGAAAGATGAGGTCCCTATCGGATGTATTGTGGTTTCCAATAACCGAATTATTGCAAGAGCACACAACCTTACTGAAACATTAAATGATGTTACCGCTCACGCTGAAATGCAGGCAATAACTTCAGCAGCCAACTTTCTTGGAGGCAAATACTTAAAAGACTGTACATTATACGTAACAATGGAGCCTTGTGTAATGTGCTCCGGAGCACTCTCCTGGTCACAGATCTCAAAGGTGGTTATTGGTGCCAGAGATGAGCAGAGAGGCTTTATCAATAAGCATCTTTCCCTACATCCTAAAACAGAAATTATTACAGGCATTATGGAAAACGAATGTTCTGCCATTGTTAAATCCTTTTTTAAAAGTAAAAGATAATTTTCGCCACTACATATTGAACAAACAACACGCAAGTAATCAAATAATTACCTAAATTTGAATACAACCAAACTCAATCAATATGAAAAAATTAACGAGAAAAGAAGCTTCCAAAATTAACGGAAGTGTGGGAGTAGGCCAATGCCTTTATAAAGATCCTGAAACAGGAAAAACAAGGATCGGGTGTTTGCTACAGCCTATTCCTGATTGCTGTGGAGGATGGGTATACCCTAATCCCGGACATGAATGCCAACCATGCTAAACAAAAAAAACAGCCTTAAAGGCTGTTTTTATATTTTTAAGAAGAAATTATTCCTTGAAAATAGAATACAGAGCAAGATCCAGATATTCTCCGTCTTTCTTTATTTCCTGTTTTAATATAGCTTCTCTCTCCATTCCTATCTTTTCCATAATCTTTCCGGAAGCAGGATTATGAAGAAAGTGAGTAGCAAATATTTTATTGAAATTCAATTCCTTAAATCCAAAATCTACAATAGCTCTTGCTGCCTCGGTGACATATCCTTTATTCCAATAAGGCATTCCTATCCAATATCCCAATTCAGCTTTATCATCATCTCTGTCATGCAATCCGATGGCCCCAATAAGTTGATTTTCTTTATTACGAATCCCAAAAGTATAGCCACTATTATTTTCAAAGGCGTCCTTGGACATCTTTAACCAGAACCTGGCATCATCTTCCGTATAAGGATAAGGAATATTAGACGTCAAATCTGAATAAATTCTGTGCTGAAGATACTCCACGATAAAAGGAATATCCGCCTCTTCCAACTGTGAGAGAATGAGCCTTTCGGTTTCTATGATCGGAAACTCATTTAATTCTTTCATATTACTCAAGGTTAAAGTTAAGGTTCGGACCTGATTTAAGTTTATAGGTCTTTTCCAAGAAAATAAAGCCCTTTTAGGGTATGTAGCCTATCCATCACATGGATTTTATCTGTTAAAGGCTTATAAACATGAGAGACCCCTCCTGTTGCAACCACGAAACAGTCGTCATTTACCTCTTCATTAATACGATCAATAAACCCCTCTACCATTCCCAAAAATCCATACACCATTCCACTCTGCATACAAGTTACGGTATCCAGTCCTAAAACAGTTTTTGGTTTTTTAAGTTCTATATCTGGAAGCTGGGCTGTTTGATTGATCAGAGAGTTTAAGGAGGTTACAATTCCCGGAGCGATAATAACTCCAAGTGTTTCTCCTGTTTCCGTTACACAGCTTGCTGTAAGAGCCGTTCCAAAGTCGATAACAATTTTTTTTCTGCCTGGGTACAAATTGTGAGCGGCAACAAGATTGGCATAAATATCCGTTCCCATCTGCTTTGATTTTGCCTGTACCCCTGATGGAGTTCCTCTGTCAACAATAACCGGATTAACTCCGTGAATCTTTTTGATCCCTGAACTCATCACTTTGGTAAGCTGAGGAACTACCGATCCTATGATCACTTTATTTATTTCCTTTGGATCAATTTTATAGGTCTGATAAAGCATCAGCATTTGTACATACAGCTCATCCGCTGTTCTGTAAGGTTTCGTATTGATCACCCAGGAAATATCACAATTATCACCATTAAAAAGGCCGAATCTGATATTGCTGTTCCCTACATTTATTACAATTGAATTCATTTATATTTTAACAGGCTATGATTTGAAAAAATTTGAGCTTCAAATTTATAAAAAAATAAAAGGAGTATTTGCAAATACTCCTTTTATCTATATGTTTATCTTTTTATTTTACTTCTACAAAATTATCCGCCATGTTTACATCTGCAATTCTTTGGCTGAAATCAATTCCCAAAACGGATAATTGAGATTTTGTATAAGGAACAGTGATGGTATATTCTTTCTGTGTCCAAGGCCAATAAGGCATTGTTTTAAAATCACCATAAATATCCTTTTCTTTCCACGTATGCGTCATGTTCAATGGAATCTGATACGTAACAATCTTTTTGTCTGTTGTCATTACACTGAAATCAATTGGCATTGGAACCTGACCATTATTCACAAGGGTAATTGTAGTAGATTTTTCATCGTACTTTACATCCTTAATTCCATAATCTATTGTCTTGGTAGTATTGATCCAGTAATTGTGGAACCACTTCAGATCCATCCCGGAAACTTTTTGGGCAATATGAAGAAAATCTCTATCTGAAGGATGCTTCATGCTCCATTGATCATAATATTGCTTTAGGGTTTCTGCAAGGTTTTGCTCCCCCATAATGTATCCTAACTGTACCAGATACAACTCTCCTTTCACATAAGTAGAATAAGTATAAGCCGTTCCGTTATCATGGTGGTCTCCTAACCAAACTGCAGGTTCTTCAATTCCTTTTTTAATGAAGTTTCTGTAGGCTTCTATGGTTTTAGCAAAAGGATTTGGAAGTTCTTCAGGAAATAGCTGGTGCATTGTATACCCCTCTGCGTAGCTTGTAAAACCCTCATCCATCCATGGACGTACAGATTCATTGGTGGCAAGCATCTGCTGATACCATGAGTGTGCTCCTTCATGAGCCATAAGCCCCATTAAATCTTTAATATTTTTAGCCTCTCCAAGAATCATCGTACACATTCCATACTCCATTCCTCCATCACCTCCTTGAATAAATGCATAGGTAGGATACACATATTTTCCGAAATGAGAATTCATGATCTGGAAATACTTTGTGATATAAGAGGGTGCCTCGCTCCAAACTTTAGTCTTATCATTTTTCTGATATACTAAATATACTTTCGGTCCATCCGGAACGTTAAAGCTTTCTACAGAATAGTCCCTGTCTGCACTCCATGCAAAGTCAAGAATATTCTTAGCTGTCCATTTCCAGGTTACTTTTTTATCTTTCTCTGCCTTTATTTTTGCGTTAGCGTCATATCCTTTTACATCAGCTGGATTTTCAAGAATCCCTCCTGCTCCTACTACATAATCTTTATTGATCTTAATATTGACATCAAAATCTGAAAACGGTGCATGGAATTCTCTTCCCATGTAATCGAATGTTGCCCAGCCATCATAATCATATTCAGCAATTTTTGGGTACCATTGCGTCATGGTCATATCTACACCTTCTCTGTTATTTCTTCCGCTTCTTCTAATCTGCTCAGGAATTACCGCATCCCAATCCATTGTAAAAGTTGTTGTAGAATTTGGCTTGATAGGCTCTGCCAGATACACCTTCATTATGGTTTCCTGAACTTCAAACTTCAGATCCTTGCCATTTTGCTTGATCCAGTGAATATTTTGAGCGCCCTCCTGATCTTTTGGAATAGAAGACAATCTTGAGATCCCGTCTTTTTGCAATCTTGAGTCACCATTTTTTCCTTGGGAAGCCACCCTTTGATCCATCATCGAATTACGCTTGAAAGCATTCCAATACAAGTGGAAATAAACCACATTCAGCTCATCCGGAGAATTGTTGGTGTATTCTAAGGTTTGTTTTCCCTGATAGGTAAATTTTTCAGCGTTAACATCAATATCCATCTTGTATTTCGCAGCCTGCTGATAATAAGATCCTTGCTGAGCATGAAATTGTGAAATGATAAACGCAAAAATGATTGCAGCCGATTTTCTCATTTAAAATTTTATTTTTTCTAAAGGTAGTTATTTTAAATAAAAACCTCAAACAGGAGTTATCCGGAGGTTTTATTCTGTTGAATATGGTTTTAGATTGATTTTTATTTCAAATGTTAAAGGAGATTTTTGATGATCAATAGAGTAAATTTCTTACACACAAAAAACCTCAGATGCAAATACACCTGAGGCTAATCTTGTAATTTTAAAACTACAATTATTTTTTAGAAGAAGCTTCTTTTTTCGAACTTCTTAGGATCTTTTCAAGAATTCTCAATGTGATCAGGTATGTTGGCTTCACTCCTGTAAGGCCTAATCCTCCTGAAGACAATGTACTTCCTGTTTCCAAAGGATTATCCGAAGCATAATATGCATAGCAAACAAACAGATCCGGTGAAATGTGATGTCTGATCTTGGATGCTACCTGAATGGCTTTTTGGTAATGTGCGCCTTCCATTTCAAGACCAATGGCTTTCCATGAAGTGTTCATAAAGTAAGAAAGAATATCCTTATTCTGAAGTGATGTTCCTAAAACAGTGATCATCGGACCTTCAAAAGCCTTTAGTTCGTCGTCATTGAAATCATCAAGCTTTAATGCGTTCTCAAAAGGATAGTTATCTGCAGTTCCTTCAAAAATATGAGAAGTAGGGATCATAATATCTCCTTTTGCACCGGTAAGAATTCCTGCTTTCCCCATAATGGAAACAGACTTCACGTGCATCATGTATATTTCTCCTTTCTGCTCAAAAGGCTTCAGTAACTCATCCATTACCTCGAAAGCCTGCTCTCCGAATGCGTAGTCGAAAACCATCACTACATCATCTCCTGAGAACTTGCAGTCAGCAAATGGAGTATTTTTCAGATCAGTCTTACTAAGATCGATGATCTGAACATCAATATTACTTCCGCTTTTATCAGCAATATGAATCATTCCCTCGTCCAAGGCATACTTTAATACCTTGTCGCGAAGTTCTTTTTTATTTGAAATTTCTTCATACAGCTTATAGTCTACCTCATTATGATGCTTCTTTTTAAGAGCTTCATTCGCATACAGCACATTTTTCACTGAGTGCATATTGGCAGAAATAATATGTAATGGACGCATATGAAGATTATTTTCAAATAAAACCTCTTTCACTTTGTTTGCCCATTTCTCACCAAAATAGTGATGTCCTACTCTTTCTTTTAATATAGCACTGAAATGAATTTCTCTTTCTCTTGCGCCTTTTGCATCTTCAAGACTTACCTTTCCCAGGTTGTAGATAATTTTGAATAAACGGTCAGGATTATCATCATCACCAAAAGTATTGTAAGCTCTTAACGTTTCATCAAAGGATCTTCCTATTAAAGAAGAAAGATGAATAAGTGCCACTTCTTTTTCTTTTCTGCTGAATTTCTTCTCACCTTTCACTACCTCTTCAATAATTTTAAAGGCACGGATTGGTTTCCAGTTTTCATCTTGGATGAAAGCCAGATTACGGATTTTATCCGCTTCTATAAATAGGAATGTAAGGTGGGTAAGAATGTCATAAATTTCGGAACGGCCCAAAAGAACCTCAATATTCATCTGGTGTTCGTCTATTCTATAGCAGTTTCTTCTTCTTTTCTTTGGAACAATAGGTTCGAAACTTCCTTTATCAAACCCTTCATCTGATGTAAGATGAATAAAAGCACATTCTTCAATCCCCTCAGGAAGTCTGTCTAAAACATACATCAACCCGTCCAGTTCCAATTTGTTTGGAATATTCATGGTACCATAAATTTCCGGATTGATCGTCTTTAACAAACTTCTGATACTTTCTCCTGAAACCCCTCCTGGCTTGAAAAACCCTCTATAAAATAAATGTCTCATAGAGATGTATAACCTTTCAATAGCCTCTGTAGTTTCTCTTGCTCTAGAATTTGTCATAAAATAAATTTCACACAAATATACAAAATCTCCGCTCAACTTATTTTAACTATCTTTTAATTCAGTTGTTTAAAACCCATAAATAGACAGTATTATTTTAAGATATAATGATCTTCTTCTTTATTTTAATATGAAATGAATATTACGGTTTTAATCTTATATTTATACAAGCATAAAGTTTTATGGCTGAGGTTAAAAAATAAATTCAATTTGGAGAGTAACATGACAATATCAAAGGCATTTAACCTGATGAAAGGCAGATTAAATAATATTCCCCTTTTTGGGAAAGTATGGATATGTCATATTTTAATTTATTTTTTACTGCTGATTATATTTTTAATCATAAAAGAAGGCAAGACTGATGATGGTATTTTTCGTAACGACATCCTCCTACTGATATTGAGAAGCACCATAATAGGATTATTCGGGATATTGGACGGAATCGGGGGATTAGTCATTATATCAATGATAACAATGTATCTGATCAATCTGTACTTTCAGAAGTTCTACATAAGCTATATCCTATCATTAGCTTTAACGTATCCTATTTTTATGCAGTTTTGTAATGAAGGCTATGGTTCAAATACCATAACTGTTATATGTCTAGTAATAACAATTATACTTAATATGGTTATTTTTAGAAAGCACATCATCCATACATAGAAAACCTCCAACACTGTATTTCCGGCAATGCTCAATGCTATTTTTCATTTTAATATTTCGTAACAATAAGTCTCAATTCCAATTTACCCCTCTCAAAAAAGTAAAACCATTGTTTAAATTTTAGTTAAAATTACAAATACCCCTAAAAAAATTAGGGGTAAAATATTTTCGATTTATTTTTTTTGTAAATTTGCCCTGTAAAAAATCACCCAAATATGTCAACCTTAAGATTCAAAGCATTAGAAACCCTACCATTTAAGGATTTCAGAAAAGATAACTCTGTTGAAATTCCTGCAAAACTATCGGAACTATTCTGTAAAAATGTTTTCTCGGAAGAAACGATGAGAGAATATTTAACAAAAGAAGCATTCGGTTCTATCATGGATGCCATTAAAAAAGGCACTAAGATCCAAAGACATATCGCAGACCAGGTAGCTGTGGCGATGAAAGACTGGGCTATGAGCAAAGGAGTAACTCACTACACTCACTGGTTTCAGCCTTTGACAGGGACAACTGCAGAAAAGCACGATTCTTTCTTTACACCTATTGAAGGAGGTAGAGCTATTGAAAGATTCAGTGGAAACATGCTGATCCAACAGGAGCCGGATGCATCATCTTTCCCTAACGGAGGAATCAGAAACACTTTCGAGGCAAGAGGTTATACAGCTTGGGACCCTACATCCCCTGCTTTCATTATGGGAACTACATTATGTATTCCTTCCATCTTCATTTCTTATACTGGTGAAACTTTAGACTACAAGGCACCTTTATTAAGAGCTTTGAATGCTGTAGATGAAGCCGCAACCAGCGTAATGCAGTATTTTGATAAAAACGTAACGAAAGTAACCCCTACCTTAGGTTGGGAACAAGAATATTTCCTTGTTGATTCAGCATTATACCAATCACGTCCGGATCTTGTTTTAACAGGTAAAACATTATTGGGACACTCTCCTGCAAAAGGACAGCAGTTAGATGACCATTACTTCGGTTCTATCCCAACAAGGGTAATGAACTTCATGAAGGAGTTGGAAATCGAATGTATGAAATTGGGCATTCCTGCAACAACAAGACACAACGAGGTAGCACCTAACCAATTTGAGCTTGCACCAATGTTTGAAGAAGTAAACGTTGCTGTAGACCACAACTCTTTATTGATGGACATCATGGCAAGAGTAGCTCACAAGCACCACTTCCACATTCTATTCCACGAAAAACCATTCGCAGGAGTAAACGGAAGCGGAAAGCACAATAACTGGTCTTTAGCTACAGACACAGGAGAAAACCTTTTAAGCCCAGGAAAGAATCCAAAGAAAAACCTACAGTTCTTAACATTCTTCGTGAATACAATTAAAGCTGTTCACGAATATGCAGACCTTTTAAGAGCAAGTATTGCCTCAGCGAGCAACGATCACAGACTAGGTGCCAATGAAGCTCCGCCTGCAATTATCTCCGTATTCATCGGAACTCAGTTGTTCAGCGTTTTGGAAGAACTTGAAAAAGTAACTAACGGGAAATTATCTCCGGAAGAAAAAACAGAATTAAAATTAAATGTAGTTGGAAAAATACCTGAAATCCTATTGGATAACACGGACAGAAACAGAACTTCTCCATTTGCATTTACAGGAAATAAATTTGAAATCAGAGCAGTAGGATCTTCTGCAAACTGTGCAGAGTCTATGACCGTAATGAATACCATCGCGGCAAAACAATTAAATGATTTCAAGAAAGAAGTTGATGCTTTAGTTGAAACAGGCCTTAAGAAAGATGAAGCTATATTTAATGTATTAAGAGAATACATCAAGCAATGTAAAAACATTATGTTTGAAGGTGACGGGTATTCTGATGACTGGGCAAAAGAAGCTGAAAAAAGAGGACTGAATAACCTTAAAACAACTCCTGAAGCTCTTAAGCAGGAGATGGATAAGAAATTCTTGGATTTATATGAAGAAATGGGAATTTTCAACCATAGAGAAGTTGAAGCAAGAAACGAAATTAAATTAGAGAAATACTCTACCGTTATTGATATTGAAGCAAGAGTATTAAGTGATATCGCAAGAAACCACATCATTCCTTCTGCTTTAAATTATCAGAACAGATTAATTGAAAACGTAAAAGGTCTTAAAGAAATCTTCGGAGATAAAGATTTTAAACCATTGGCAAAAGAACAAATGAGTTTAATTACAAGCATTTCTGAAAATGTTTCTAAAATCAAACTTGGCGTTGAAGATCTTCTTAAAGCCAGAGAAACAACAAAAAGCATATCAGACAGCCAAAAGCAGGCAGAAAGCTATTGCAACAATGTTAAGCCTTTATTCGATGGAATCAGAGAAGCTTCTGATGCTCTTGAGATGATGGTAGACGATGAGCTTTGGCCGCTGACAAAATACAGAGAAATGTTGTTTACAAAATAACATCTGTAAAGTTCCATATTAGTTTAAATTCCTCGGTTTTCCGGGGAATTTTTTTGTTTTGTTAACAACCTGAAAAATTGGAGTTTCAAATCTTAAATGCCGAATTATAGAAGAAAATCGATATTGTTTGTTAAAGAATCTTAATAAAAAAAACCGCAGACTCACCAAAAATAGGCTGTTGCGGTTTATTTTTCTTTAACATAAGCAAATAATATGTTAAATAGTGTTAAAATAAGATCCTGACAATTATCATATCAGGGGTCTTTTGCTCGGAATCTCTACTTTTGTATTGCTTTTGGAAATAAATATTCCTTTTAACACGGTTAATCAAATATATATGAAGAAAAGAGTTTTGTCTTATTTAGTTGCTATAGTTACTACAGTATCATTGCAATCGTGTGCTACTAATTATGTAGTTTCAAAACCAGCAACTTACGCTAAAGAATACAAAACAGATGCCAAACTAGCTTCTATTGATAACAAAAAAATGGAGCTGGATAAGCAAAAGCTTATTGATTCTTTTCTTGCTGAAAAGGCAGCATCTATAGCTAGCGCTAAAAAAGCCATTAAGAATTCTGAGATTGCAAAAGCAGTCAGATATAATAAAACCATTGACGGTATCCTTACTGAAGCTGAAACATACCTTGGAACTCCTTACAGATATGGAGGAACTACAAGAAGAGGTATAGATTGTTCGGCTTTTGTTCTTTCTGTATTCGGAGCTGCAGCAGGTCTTAGCTTACCAAGAGTAGCAGCATCTCAGGCTCAGGAGGGAGAAAGAATTGAAAAAGAAAGCCTACAGAAAGGAGACTTAATTTTCTTTTCTCATGGAAGAAGAATTTCTCACGTAGGTATTGTAGAAAGTGTTACTGAAGATGGAGAAGTAAAATTCATCCACGCAGCTACATCAAAGGGAGTAATGATCTCTTCACTGAATGATTCTTATTGGGGCCCTAAATACAGATTCGCAAAAAGAGTTATCAACGAAGAAGGAGAAGCTTATAACAACCTAGCGTCAACTACTCCAGCTACACCAGCAAATTTTTAATTTTATAAATAATTGATTTAAATAATGAAGCCATCAGATCCTGATGGCTTTTTTATCTACTCTATCTAAATACCTGAATAAATAATCTAATATATTTAAAGGGTATGGGTTTCTAAAATCCAAGTTCTTTATCTCAGCTATTTTTATCTATTTCTATATCGAGCTTATATAACAGACCATATACTTCAGAAAGCGAAAACCTGGCCTTTTTAAGCCTGTTTAAAGCCGGATCTATTGAATAATTGAACGACGTCCTCAAATCTGTCTTTTCAAGGTTTGTACTATCGAAAACAGCACCAGACAAATCGCAGTTACTAATGATTGCATTTGATAAGTCACATTCAGTGAAATCAACTTCAATCAATCTAGAGTTTTTGAAAACGGTTTTCTTAATTGAAGTCTGATAAAATATGGAATTATTCAGCGAACAACACTCAAATGTAAATGACATCCCAAATTCATTGCAATTACTAAACTCTAGACCAAACATTTTACATTCTTTAAAATTCACCTCCCAAAAGGCTGTACTTATAAGTTTTGCCATGCTAAGATTGCATTCTATAAACTCGCAGTCAGTAAAACTAAAACCTGATAGGTTGATGTATTCGAAATTACAATTTCTAAAAGTACAATTTTCGTATTCTCCTTTTTCTAATTGAGAACAATCTATATTTTCAAAGTTTTGATCTAAAACATAGGCTTCTTTCATAAAAATATAATGGTATATGGGTACAACTTCACAGTCTGCGGATTGGGCAGATTTAAAAAAATAAGAATAGGTTTTTTCAATTACTTAAAGATAGTACCTATACTAAGCTGTTTTTGTCTGAATAATTAAGTTTAAAGAAAATAAAGGTCATCATTGAGAATGCCAACAAAGAACTACCCCCATAACTGAAATACGGAAGAGGAATCCCTACTGTCGGGAAAAGCCCCATAACCATTCCTAAATTGATTGAAAAGTGCATCAGCAGGATCGAAGCAAAGCAATATCCAAATACACGATTAAAGGTGGACTTCTGTTTTTCAGCCAGATAATAGATTCGGCCAATATAAACCATGTAGCACAAAATAAGAATAGCACTTCCCATGAATCCCCATTCCTCTCCTACTGTACAGAATATATAATCGGTTTCCTGCTCAGGAACAAATTTCCCTTGGGTAACAGATCCTTCACGATATCCTTTTCCCCAAAGTCCTCCGGAGCCAATTGCAGTTTTGGAATATAACAAGTTGTATCCTGAAGTATCCCTAAATGCCTTTTCACCTTTGTAAAGAACCTCAATTCTTTCTCTCTGGTGCTTGGGAAGTTTTTCTAAGATAAAAGGTGAGCCAAATGCCAACCCACAAAGCAAAAGAATAGATCCCGTAATTCCTGAAATAGAAATCACATCCCAGGACATTCTATGGTAGTTCATGGCAATCAAAACACCGGCTATTACCAAAACGGCCACAGCCACGTAAACCGGAGGTATTGCCAAGGAAATAAGGAAAACTCCCGCAAAGATAAAGCCTACGCCAAACAACATTCCACTAAGCCCCTCTCTATATAAAGCAATGAAAAATGCAATAAATACAAGCATTGATCCAACATCAGGAATGGCCAATACTACTACAGCTGGAATACCAATAACCGCCAAAGCCGTTAATAAGGACTTCCTGTTTTTAAGATTAAAATCAGGTCCCGAAACATAATTTGCAAGCATCAAGGCCGTACCTATTTTTGCAAATTCTACAGGCTGCATGGTAAAGCTTCCGAACTTATACCAGTTCTTTTGACCCAGTATTTCCTTTCCAAAAGGGAAAAGACCTATTAACAAGAGAACGCCACCAATATAAATAATCCCTGACATATTCTCGAAGAACTTACTTCGTCCTACAAATATGATAAGACCTACAAATACCGATATACAGAAGAAAACCAACTGCTTTTCTCCTAATTTCTGGTCAACACTGTAAATATTTGCAATGGCAAAAATGCAAAGCAGGAAATACAGCCCAAGGCCCAGTTTATCTATTCCTTCAGTCCATTTCATTGCTTGGCAGGTTTTTTAGCAGCTTTATTATTTTTAGTTTCCTCTTGTATCTTCTTTTGAAGCTTGGCTTTTTGTTGCTTAACCAAGTCCAGACTATCCTTTATTCTTTTTTGCTTAATTGAATCCGGTTTAGGATCTTTATAAAGTCCTTTACGCTTCAAATCTGCAATCCATTGTCTTTTATATTCCGGCATGAAACTCGAAGTAATCATTTTTTTATACAGATTTTCTCTTTTCAAATCACCCGTAATATATTTTTCAGCAATCACTGTACACGCTGGACCAGCCCATGTAGCTCCAAATCCCGCATGCTCCATTACTGCAACCACAACAATTTTGGGTTTATCAGCCGGAGCAATCAATACAAAGATGGAATTATCCTTTCCTTGTGGAACCTGTGCGGTACCTGTTTTTGCTAATTGTGTAAAGTCGTTGGATTTTAACCCTCTTGCCGTTCCTCTCAAAACTACGGCTTCCATACCTTTTAAAACAGGTTCAAAATGTTTTGGATCAACCAAAGTTTTATGCTTAACCTTAAATCTTGGATCAGGATTTGCCTTTCCGTCAATTCCTTTTACGATATGAGGCGTATAATACCAACCTTTATTAGCAATAGCGGCCACATAATTCGCAAGTTGAATAGGAGTTACCAAAACATCTCCCTGCCCCATCCCATTATAAATAGCTCCGGTTGACATCTCATCCCAGTTTTTAAAATCAGTTCTCTGGGAACCACTTGCTTTCATGATGGCTTTAAACCTTTTCTCATAAAAATCTCCTGAAGGTATTCTTCCCTTTGCCCCCACAGCAAAATCATTATTTAAAAACTCTCCAACTCCAAAGCTGCTCATGATCTTTTTCCACTCATCAACACCTTTTGAAGGATTTCCTGGATATTTTTTGATTATTGCAATAAATGCGTAGGTGAAAAAACAGTTACTGGATACCTGAATTGAAGGAATTAATGGATCAGCTCCACCATGCCCTTTAATTCTTTTACCTTTATAGAAAAATCCTCCTCCACAAGGAAAAATAGTTTTTTCATCCATTACCCCCATCTGCATTGCAGCTAGGGCTGTCAGCAATTTGAAAGTTGACCCCGGAGGATATCCCGCCTGTAAAGAACGATCAAAAGTCGGTTTATTCTCATAAAGCGTATCTTTTGACAGAGCATATAAATTTTTTGATTTGTAGGGTCCGGTGAAAAGATTCGGATCAATATCCGGTCCTGTTGCCGCCACTAATACTTCTCCATTATTAGGATCTAAAGCTACAATAGCGCCGTGCTTGTTTACCAACATTTCTTCAGCTGTTCTCTGAAGATCATAATCAATGGTTAAGGTAATATCTTTACCTGTAATCACATCTTTATCCAAAGATCCGTTTTTATAGGAACCAATATTTCGGAGCCTGATATCTTTTTGAATGTATTTCACTCCTTTTACTCCACGAAGTTCTTTTTCGTAAGATTTTTCCACTCCTGTTTTCCCGATAAAATCTCCAGGTAAATAGTATAAGGAATCTTTTTTAATATCTCTTTCGTTCACCTCGCTGGTATACCCCAAAAGATTTCCGGATGTGGAGACTTCATATTGACGCTGAGGTCTTGAAACAATATTAAAAGCAGGATACTTAAAAATAATTTCCTGAACTCTTGCTATATCTTCTCTGCTGAGGTCCTTAATGAAAGTCATTGGGGTCAGCTTGGAATAGTATTTTTCTTTTTTAATGAAATCAATCTTTTTGATAAAATCAGCTTTACTGATCTTCATCAAGCCACAAAAGCCTAACGTATCAAAATCTGGCTTCATCAAGGCTTGGGTAAAGGAAATTTCATAGGCAGGCTGGTTTCCTACCATGATTTTACCATTCCTGTCAAAAATAACCCCACGTTGCGGAATAACATATTCTGTTTTAATGGAGGTATTGGCTGCATTTAATGCATAGCGATCTGTAAACAACTGCAAATAAGCAAGCCTCGCTACAAAAATAAGAGCGATTACAACAAGGATGGAAAAAATTTTTAAATAACGTGTGTTCAAACTTTTTGTTTGATTTTAAATATTAATGCGTAGATGACGATAAAGATAAATGAAATAACACTTGTTACCAACACATTAAATAATATTTCAAAAAATCTGCTAAACTTAAAGAACTCAATATACTGTACTAGAAGCTGGTGCAGAAAAATACTTGAAAATAAAAACAGCAAAAACTGCGCCCATTGAAGGGACTGAAAAGAAAAAAAGTCTGTGGAAGTATCCGTGGAAGTCCTGAATATCAATGTTCTAAAATAAGCAATCAACGTTGTTGCAAAGGCATTGATTCCCCATGAATACAAGAATCCATCAATAGCCAACCCCATTAAAAAGCTTAATGCCAGAAACTGAAATTTGTTTCTAAAGAAAGGATAAAACATGACAAATACAGGATATAATACCGGAGTATATTTCCCGAAAAGAGTAATCCTGTTCAATACAAATACCTGTAATGCAACAAGAAAAATCATGATCAATATGTCGGTAAATAAAGTCCTGCTAATCATTTTCTTTCTTTATTACAGCTTGCATAGTATCCTGAATCTTTTGCACTTCTGCTTTTTTAAGATTCTTTACTACAAACACTTTATTCAATGCCCCCATTTTTTCACTCAGTTCAACTGAGATATCCCAGAATCCTGTTTTATTATCCACAGAATAACCGGCAATAGTACCAATGGTAACCCCTTTCGGGAAGATTGCCGACTTTCCGTCTGTAACAACCGTATCACCTATTTTTAATGCAACATATTTAGGAATATCCGCAAGGTGCATCACCCTGGAATTATCTCCGTTCCATGTTAAGGTACCGAAGTACCCTGAATTTTTGAGTGCTGCATTAATTCTGATTTTGTTTACACTCAATACAGATTGAACGAGTGCATAGCTATCTGTAGAATTAATCACAATCCCCGCAATTCCTCTAGGTCCCATTATTCCCATTTGAGGAAATACACCATCTCTTTTTCCACGGTTGATTGTAAAGTAATTATTTCTTCTGTTGATACTGTTAAAAACAATTTCTCCGTCAACAAAAGTATAGATTTGCCCACCACCAATGGTATCATGAACTCTTCTGAAGACAGGTTTTTTCGCTCCGTCTTTTCCATAAAGTTCTGTCATAAGGGCTTTATTCTGAACTACAAGATCTTCATTGATCTGTTTTAGCTTCAGATAAGAAACTCCTTCATCAATATATCCGGAAACCCAGGAGTTAAAAGCAGCCGTTTGGCCTGCTATCCAGGATTTCTGCATGGCATTTCTGGTGAATATCAAAACCAGAGCAATAATTTGCAGGAATATAAAGAAGACAAAAAGTGTGTTCTTCGAAAATAGTCTCAGCAAAAATCCCATTCAGATATAAAGTCGTAAAAAGTTAAAATTATTTAATTAAGAAATTGAATTTATCCATATTCTTAAGGGCAATACCTGTTCCACGAACTACGGCTCTCAACGGATCTTCCGCTACAAATACAGGAAGACCTGTCTTTTTGTGGATTCTGTCTGCAAGACCTCTTAGCAATGCTCCTCCTCCTGCAAGATAAATACCTGTTTTGTAGATATCAGCAGCCAATTCCGGTGGAGTAAGAGAAAGGGTTTCCATTACAGCATCTTCAATTCTAATGATAGACTTGTCTAATGCACGTGCAATTTCCTTGTATCCAACCATAATTTCTTTAGGCTTACCTGTAATAAGGTCTCTACCTTGTACCGGGATGTCCTCGATGTCTACATCAAGATCTTCCACTGCAGAACCTACTTCAATTTTGATTCTTTCAGCAGTTCTTTCCCCAATATAAAGGTTATGGTGGGTTCTTAAGTAATAAGCAATATCATTTGTAAATACGTCTCCTGCAATTTTTACAGATTTGTCACATACAATACCACCTAAAGCTACTACAGCAATTTCAGTAGTACCTCCACCTATATCAATAATCATGTTCCCCTCAGGTTTCTGTACGTCAATCCCAACTCCTATAGCAGCTGCCATTGGCTCATAGATCAATCTCACTTCTTTAGCATTTACTTTTTGAGCAGAATCTCTTACCGCTCTTTTTTCAACTTCAGTGATACCAGAAGGAATACAGATTACAATTCTTAATGCAGGCTGTATAAATTTACCCTTGATTCCAGGAATTTTTTTGATAAATTCCTTAATCATGTGTTCAGAAGCGTGGAAATCTGCAATAACACCATCTTTCAAAGGACGGATCGTCTTGATATCCTCGTGAGTTTTACCTTGCATATGCTTAGCCTGTTCACCTACAGCAATGGGTTTACCCGTAGAACGTTCAATTGCGACAATTGACGGTTGATCTATAACAATCTTATTATTATGGATGATAAGGGTATTAGCTGTTCCTAGGTCTATCGCAATTTCTTGCGTAAACATATCAAATAAACTCATATTTTTCTTCTGATTTTAAGATTACAAAGATATAAATTTAACACTACTAAAGAAATTTCCCACCAACATTATTTGGTTAAAATTTTATTAAAATTTATAATTCTTTATTAACTTTCTGTCTAGATAATTACAGAGTTTGAGTTAAACTAAAATTAATGAGGGAAATTGAAAGGCAAAAAGGTTAAATAGTAAAATATTAAGATAGCAAAAAGGATGCCTGAAAAATACGGAAGCAAAGAAGCTTAAATTCTGTATAAGGTTGGAAATTTGCGATTAACATGATAAAGAAGACAATAAGCATAAAAAATCACACAACCTATCTGCCTTTTTACCATTCTATCCTCTTACATTTTTTCTATAAACCTTTTATAGTTTTTTACGATAATTATCATATACACTATCAGGGGCTGATTAATTAAAAAAATCGTAAATTTGCGACTGCTTATGTTACAGTATTCCAACATCCATCGAACATCGAATTTTGCCGTGCTTTCCATCAGCTACGAAAAGGCCGATGTAGAAACTAGAGGAAAGTTTGCATTTTTTGATGAAAACATCAAAAACTTCGTTTCCCGGGTCCATCAGGAAGATCTTGGGGATGCATTTGTGGTCTCCACATGTAACAGGACTGAAATTTACACCACCTCTCCCAATTATCTTTTAGTGGCAGAAGAATACTGCAAAACCATTGGAGTTAACATTACAGATTTTCTTCAGTTTGCTAATATTCTTACTAAAGAAGAGGCACTCATACACCTTTTCAGAGTAGCTGCCGGTCTTGAAAGCCAGATTATCGGAGATTTTGAAATTATCGGTCAGATAAAGAAAGCATACAGCCGCTTCAAAAAAGAGAGACAAAATTCTAACCCATATCTGGAAAGGGCTATTAATGCAGCGATACAGATTTCGAAAAGAATTAAAAATGAAACCGGCATTTCTAATGGTGCGGCTTCCGTTTCCTATGCTGCAGTACATTATATTTTAAACAGCCAAAAGAGAATTACTGAAAAGAACATTCTTCTTTTAGGGGTAGGTGAAATTGGACAAAATACCGTTGAAAATCTGGTAAAACATGTCTTCCAGCCTAAAATTAAAATAGCAAACAGAACTCAGGAGAAAGCTGAAAAGATTTCCCAGAAATATAATATTCCTCATGTTGATTATTCTGATTTTGACAAGGAATTAAAAAATACAGATATCCTCATCGTGGCAACCGGGGCCAAGCACCCGATTATCAACCAATCTCACTTCCCTAATGGAAAGGAAACGTTAGTTATTGATCTTTCTATTCCGCATAACGTTGAAAAAAATGTAACGGAAAATGAAAATGTAACTTTAATTGATGTTGATGAACTTTCAAAACAAATCCAGGAAACGATCCAGCAGCGGGAAAAAGAAATCCCAAAAGCGGAAAAGATCATCAAGGAGTTGATGAAAGACTTCATTGAGTGGGAAAAAAAGAGAAAACTAGCACCAAATATTCATCATTTCAAGGCCGTTTTAAAGAACATGGAACGCAATGAGATGCATAATTTCTATAAGAAGAATAAATATATAGACATTACGGACATGGAACTTTCGGACAAAATGATACAGAAGATCACCAACCGTTTTGCAAAATATATCATCGACAATCCTTTAAAAGCCGAAGAAATTAGTAAATTAATGCACGAAATATTAGTTGAACAACCAAACAACGAATTCAATGAAAAGCATTAGAATCGGAACAAGAAATTCCGCACTTGCACTTTGGCAGGCAAGAGAGGTTGCGAGGCACCTTCAGAACAACAATTATTTAACAGAGATTGTTCCTATCGTTTCTTCTGGCGATAAGAACCTTAACCAGCCATTGTATTCACTGGGAATCACCGGTGTTTTCACAAGAGATCTTGATGTGGCATTACTCAACGACGAAATAGATATTGCTGTTCATTCTTTAAAGGATGTCCCTACTCAGTTACCTCAAAACGTTGAGATGATTGCTTACCTGGAAAGAGATTATCCTCAGGATATCCTAATCAGAAAGGAATCTGCAAGAAATAAAGAGCTTCATGAGCTGAAACTGGCAACCAGCAGCTTGAGAAGAAGAGCATTCTGGTTAAGACATTACCCTACCACGGAGTTCTCAGACATTCGTGGAAATATTCAAACTCGTCTTCAAAAGCTTGAAGATGGAAATTTTGATGCTACCATTCTATCTTTGGCAGGAATCAAAAGAATGAAAATGGAAATTGATTACGAAATGCTTCCGATAATGACCCCAGCTCCATCTCAGGGTGTGATTGCTGTTGCTGGACATTCGGACAAACCGGAAATCAATGAAATTCTAAGACAAATCAACCATGAGCCTACACAGGTCTGTGTAGAAATAGAAAGAAATTTCCTAAGCACATTAGAAGGAGGTTGTACCGCACCTATCGGGGCATTTGCAGAAATCATCGGGGATCAGATCCGCTTTACGGCAGCACTTTGTTCTTTGGATGGTAAAAACTGCATCGCCATTGATGAGAACTTTGAATACAATTCATCAGAGAACTTTGGTGAAAAATTTGCAAAGGTTGTTCTGGAAAACGGCGGAAAAGAATTAATGGCAGAAATTAAAAGCCAGATCTAAGGATTATTTTAAGTTTCCTTTAGCATCCCATTCATCTTTACTTAGCAGAAATATGAAAATCTTATTTACCAAAAATATAGACCAATTGATTATATCCAAAGAATTAGGAGAGGATATTTCGGTTGATTGTGTTGAGGTAATCAAGACCAAACCTATTATAATTAGCCCTTTTGATCTTAAAAACTATTCCCTGATTTTTACCAGCGTGAATGGTGTGGCTGCGTTTTTCAAAAACCGCTTCAAGCCCAATGAAGATTTTACGGCAAAAAATTATAATAAGATTTACTGCGTTGGTGAAAAAACCAAGAGAGCTTTAAGGAAAAATGGCTTTGGAACATTCAAGGTATTGAAAAACGCTGAAATGTTATCCCAATTTATTATTGGAAACTGTCAGCACGAAAAGTTCCTCCATTTTTGTGGCAACCTTGCCATTAATGTTCTGGACAATGATCTTCCTCTACAAAATATTAAGTATAAAAAAATTACGATCTACAACACAGAGGAAACCAATCCGTTAATACCTGAAAAATATCATGCTGCAGTATTTTTTAGTCCAAGCGGAGTTCGTAGTTTTGCAAAGCAAAATTCCTTAAAGGATATGAAGTTGTTTTCAATTGGGGAAACCACATCCGGAGAATTGAGGAATTACACCCAAGAAAGAATTTTTACTTCCGAAGAAAATACACTGACCTCAATTTTTGAATTGATCAGGAACGAAATGGGAGGAAAATTTTAAAATATTTGTTACCGAATTGGAAGGTAATGTTACTTTAAATAGATTATGATAAAAAACGACCTATATTTAAAAGCACTTCGCGGAGAAACCGTTGAAAGACCTCCTGTCTGGATGATGAGGCAGGCTGGAAGATATCTGCCGGAATTCATTGCCTTAAGAGATAAGTATGATTTCTTTACAAGATGTCAGACTCCTGAACTTGCAGCTGAAATTACCATGCAGCCTATCCGCAGATTTCCTTTGGACGCTGCGATTCTGTTTTCAGATATTTTGGTGGTTCCACAGGCGATGGGGATTGATTTCAAAATGAAAGAATCTGTTGGACCATGGTTGGATACTCCAATCAGAACAATGGAACAGGTTCAGAATATTGAAACTCCGGATGTGAATGATACTTTAGGATACGTTTTTGATGCTATTGAACTGACTCTTCAGAAACTAGATAATGAAATTCCATTGATTGGTTTTGCAGGTTCTCCTTGGACGATTCTTTGCTATTGTGTAGAAGGAAAAGGAAGCAAGGCTTTTGATATTGCAAAGTCATTCTGCTTCCAACAGCCTGAGGCGGCTCATTTATTACTTCAGAAGATCACAGATACTACTATTGCTTATTTAAAGAGAAAAGTAGAAAAAGGAGTTTCTGCTGTGCAGATATTCGATTCTTGGGGAGGAATGCTTTCTCCAACTGATTATCAGGAATTTTCTTGGCAGTATATCAATCAGATTGTTGAAGCACTAAGCCCTCTTACTCATGTTGTAGTATTTGGAAAAGGATGTTGGTTTGCATTGGAAGAAATGACGATGTCTAAGGCTTCTGCTCTTGGTGTTGACTGGACCATTAAGCCAGAATTCGCAAGAACACTTACTAACCACACGATGACATTACAAGGAAACTTTGACCCTGCAAGGTTACATTCAACACCTGAAACCATTAAGAAAATGGTAAATGAAATGATTAACCGTTTCGGAAAGGATAGATATATTGCAAACCTTGGCCACGGAATCCTTCCAAATGTTCCTGTTGAAAATGCTGAGGCATTCATCAGAGCAGTTGTTGACTGGAAACCTAATCTTTAAAAAAAATTAACTTTCACGCTGAAAGTTTAAGATCATAATAAAGCCCTATCATTACTGACAGGGCTTTTTATATTTTTGATTATTTGCTTAATTACTAGCTCAGCATTCTTTGTGCTTTTTTAACTCCTTCAACCAGAATATCGATTTCTTCAAAGGTATTATACACTGCAAAGCTTGCTCTTACCGTTCCAGCAATATTAAAAAAGTTCATAATGGGTTGTGTACAATGATGTCCTGTTCTTACAGCAATACCCATTTTATCCAGGATCATTCCTACATCAGATGAAATTCCTACTCCCTCAAGATTAAAGGAAACAACTCCTGTTCTATGAGCCTTTTCACCATAGATTTTAATACCCTCTATTTCTAAAAGCTGTCTTTGAGCATATTCCAGCAAAGCATTTTCATGATTCTGGATATTTTGACGCCCGATTCTTTCCATAAAATCAACGGCTGCTCCTAACGCGATATTTCCACCTACATTGGGAGTTCCTGCTTCATACTTAAATGGCAGACCCGCATAAGTTGTTCCATCGAAAGAACATGTGGCAATCATCTCTCCTCCCCCGTGAAATGGTGGTAAAGCTTCCAATATTTCACGTTTTCCGTATAAAATACCTGTTCCCATTGGAGCATACATTTTATGACCTGAAAAAACAAAGAAATCACAATCCAGCTTTTGGACATCAATACTAAAATGAGGAGCAGACTGAGCACCATCAATAACGATATAGGCATCTGAATTCTTTCTCGTCTTTGCAATAATTTCTTCAATAGGGTTCACAATTCCTAATGCATTGGAAACCTGATTTACAGAAACAACCTTTGTTTTTTCACTTAAGAACTGATCAAGGTAATCCAACTGCAAAATTCCATTTTCATCAATAGGAATTACACGAAGTTTTGCACCTGTTCTTTCACACAGCATTTGCCAAGGAACAATATTGGAGTGGTGCTCCAGGTATGAAATAATGATCTCATCGTCTTTTTGTAATTTTTGTGTTAGAATATAAGCGATGAGGTTCAACCCTTCTGTTGTTCCCTTGGTAAAGATTACTTCAAAATCATGTTCAGCATTGATGAATTTCTGAATCTTTCTTCTGGAAAGCTCCATTTCTTCTGTTGCCAATTGGCTTAATGTGTGAATTCCTCTGTGAACATTGGCATTAAGTTCTGTATAATATGCGTGACAGACTTCTAAAACCGAATTTGGCTTTTGAGATGTAGCTGCATTGTCCAGATAAACCAGCGGCTTACCATTCACTTCTCTGTCCAATATAGAAAACTGGCTTCTTATTTCCTGAATGTCAAACATTTATTTATTTTTTAAATTAAAACGTCCTTATTTAGAACTCTTCAAATTTACGGCTTTTTTTCTGAAAGGAGGCATCCGGTTGGCTACTGATACTTGTCAGTTCATAGAAATACTCAATGATTAAGGGCTAATAAAGCTGATAAAGTAAAATAACAAAATAGAAAAAAAGACAAATTTGATTATATCTTCTCTCACTTTTCTTTACTTTTTTGCTATTAACGACACAAAAAAACCTGCCAATAAATTGACAGGTTTTTTATATTCTTTAAATAAGTAAGTCTTATTCTGCAGATTTTTCTTCTGTTGTTGGAACATCAGGAGATTGAGTAGCCACTTCTTCAGCTTCTTCTTCATCCTCATCATCCATTGCAGCAGCACCTCCCTTCATTGCATTTCTAGACATCTTAACAGCAACTACTACTGCGTTGTCTGGGTGAACGAAAGAATATCCTGTAGTTTTGATACCACCGATGTAAAGTTTGTTACCGATTCTTAATGGAGTAACATCTACAACGATCTCATCTGGCAAGTTAGCAGGAATAGCTTTTACTTTTAGTTTTCTGAAAGACTGACGTAAAACACCACCAGCTACAACACCTTTAGAACGTCCAGTGATTCTTACAGGAACCTCCATAATAACTGGCTTATCGTCAGATAATTGATAGAAGTCTACGTGAAGAATTTTGTCCGTAATTGGGTGGAACTGAATATCTTGAAGAACTGCTGGAATTGTTTGACCATCAACTTCAATAGATACCGTGTGTGCTTCAGGAGTGTATACTAAACCTTTGAAAGCTTTCTCTTCAGCAGAGAAGTTCAATGGTGCGCCACCTCCATAAACAACACAAGGAACTAATTCAGCATCACGTAAAGCTTTTGTAGACTTTTTGCCCACGCTTTCTCTTTTTGTACCTTGAATTGTAATAGATTTCATTTATAAAAATTTAAAAATTTGTTCTAATTTTGTTTTGTAATTTGCTAAAAATCAATTAAATAACAAATTTACTACTAATTGATCTATGCTCATGAACCATGGTCATAACATCTGCAAATAACGGGGCGCAAGATAGCACTTTTATTTTAGATGACAAATTATTTTTAACAGGAATTGAGTCAGTTACAATAACTTCCAACAATTTTGAGTTCTCAATATTCTCGTAAGCTTTTCCTGAAAGTACTCCGTGAGTAGCCATTGCTCTTACTGTTTTTGCTCCTTTCTCCATCAAGATATCCGCAGCCTTACAAAGTGTTCCTGCAGTATCAATCATATCATCAATAAGGATTACGTTTTTACCTGTTACATCCCCGATAAGGAACATTTCTTCTACAACGTTTGCCTTTTTTCTTTCCTTATAAGCAATTACTACCTCTGCACCTAGGTGACCTGCATAGTTTTTCGCTCTTTTTGCACCTCCCATATCCGGAGAAGCAATGGTAAGGTTGTCAAGATTTAAGGATTTAATATAATCAACAAAAATAGAAGAAGCATAAAGATGATCTACCGGAATTTCGAAAAACCCCTGGATCTGGTCTGCGTGAAGATCCATTGTCATCACTCTTGTTGCTCCCGCTGCTGTAAGAAGGTTTGCAACTAACTTAGCACCAATTGGCGCTCTTGGTTTGTCTTTTCTGTCCTGTCTAGCAAGTCCGAAGTAAGGAATTACAACGGTAATGCTCTTTGCAGAAGCTCTTTTTGCTGCATCAATCATTAGAAGAAGCTCTAAAAGATTGTCTGCAGGTGGGAACGTAGATCCAATTAGGAAAACCCTTCCACCTCTTACAGATTCGTCCAAAACAGGCTCAAATTCTCCGTCGCTGAACTCCTGAAAGTTGATTTTTCCTAATTCTTTCCCATAACTCTGGGCAATTTTCTCTGCCAAGTCCCTGCTGGTTCTTGTACAAAATAGATAACTTAACTGATCGGCCATTTTTACTTTTTAAAAGATTTTGCAAATTTAAAAAAAAACCACAAGAATTACTCCTGTGGTTTCTAAGTTTTTATTTTATCAATTATTAAGGGAATTTAACTCCTGAATATTTGTTCGGATCTACCTGTGGTAATGTTGACTTATATTTACCATTAATTGTTTTGATAAATTCATTGGCAACAATAGCATATCCTCTACCTGTAAGGTGAACTCCATCAAGGGAGAAAGCACCTCCTGTAACGAATGTTGCAGTATATTTCACTCCATCCCAAACAATTCCTGATTTAGAATTCAGCTCCATCATTTTAGCATCCATATCTACAAAAGCAAGACCTTTGTCTGCTGCAGCCTTTTTAATAGCAGCATTATATCCAGCAGTAGCGGTAAGCACTTTTGCAGTCTCAGCTTCAGTAAGTACAAGTTTATCTTCTAATGGTACAGAAGTACCTCCCCCAGCCTGTGGAGTAAGAACTTTACTTGCTGGTAAAAGAATTAAATCTCTGCTTGTAGTTTGTCTGTATTTTGGAAGCCCCGGAACTGTCACCAAGTCTTTGTCTACAATTACAGCTCCGTTAACTGCTGCACCTGCAGTGAATTTAATTAATCTTTTCTGATATTCTGCATCATTGATCGCTCCCAGAGTCTTAGCCTGAAGTAATCCTGCATTATACTGTGCGTATCCTGAATTCAGCTGAGTTACCTGAGCATCCGTCAAACCTGTAAGAGGCATAGCAGGAACTCTTGTAAAGTAAGGAACATTAGTAACTGTTGGAATGTTAGCAATGACTCCTTTTCTTGTTGTTCCAGCCGGGAATAATTTATCTACTAAATAAGCATAGGTATTACTGAATCCTACTCCTACAGCACCTTCTACCGGTGTAATCGGAACATTTGGATCAGCACCTCCTGAAGTTGCATATAATAAAACATCATTGTTTCCTATCCATAAAGAGACAAAAGTAGGGTTCTGCTTCAATGCATCTTCTACTACTGAAGTTGTTGTTGATGATGCGAATCTTACGAAATATGGATTAGCGGTAGCAGGTGTAGTTCCCAAACCTGCAGGATTTCCATATCCCGGAGCTATTAAATGAGCCACTCTTGCACCAGGAACTCCCATATTCTGGTAAGGACCTCCTGCAGAAACATTATCTAATGCTGCACCTGGAGCTGTTGGCCCCGGAGTTAAAGCACCACTTACCACACTTAGCACGTATTTACCTGCAAAATCTCCCGTTACTGGATTAAACAAATTGGTAAAACCTCCAGTATCATTAGGCATCATAGGTTGTTTAAAAGCTCCTCCACCAGCGAACTGCATTTGCCCAGCAATCATACTTGGATAAGACTCACTCTGACCGCTACTATAAAGCGCTCCGTCTCTATAACCAGCAGTCAATGAGTTTCCTAAAGAAATATATTTAGTAAAGTCTGCATCACCTTTTGTTACCTGGATATCTTTCACATCCGTATCGAAATCCGTATTACAGCTTGTTACTGTAAAAAGAAGTGCAGAAACTGCAATTGTCGATATTATAATTTTTTTCATAGTCTTCTAAAATTAAAATGGATTATAAGAGAAACCTAGACCAAAGTAGAAAGCTGTTGCTTTTGACTGTCCGTTAAGCCCTATATTAACATTGTTTACCTTTCTGTACTGAGGCATTGCATATCCACCAGCTACATCGATTCCGAACTGCTTCAGCTTGAAACCTACCCCTCCTGTAACCACATAGGTATCATACGAAGGCGTTTCCGGGATAAAGTTGTCTGTAGTATAAGGTGCTTCATCATAATAAGCTCCCAAACGTCCGTATATCATATCTGTGAACGCATATTGAGTTCCCAATCTGAATGTTTTGGAGTTTTTGAAATTCTTAGGATTTGTAAGAATAGTTGCATCCGATGGATTATTCCCAATAGGGGCATTGTCAAAATCTAAAGTAAGCTTGCTGTATCTTTCCCATCCATGATAGTTAAAGTCTGCAGAAACCAACCATTTCGGCGTCAGTTTATAAGTTAAACCGATTGTATATTCTTCCACCAATGGAAGAACTGCAGAGAAGCCATCTTGTCCCGCTGCATTCAATTTCAACTGTGTATAAACAGACTGTGACGGGAACTGGAACGTAGCTGTTCCTTTTTTAGCTTTCATATCTATTGCTGAACGGTAGGCAATACTCACATCTAATTTAGGATCGGGTCTGAAATAGAAACCAAATCCATATCCGTGTCCGCTTGCATTATTGTCATTAATATTAACCTTACCATCAAATTGCGTTACCGCTTTATCCCAATCTACTTTTCCTTTTGCATAGATATAGCTGGCACCAAAAGACACCCAAGGAGCAAGTTTCACAGAGACCATTGGCTGGAAGTAGAAGCTTTTCAGTTCCAATTTCTGCACCAACTCCCTGCCTTCCCAGTTTTCAGGCCATTTGATTGTACTCCCAAAAGGCGTTGTTACACTAAGACCTACGGTAAGTTTCTCTATTGGTCTATAAGTAATCGCCGCATAGAATGGAGTCCCTATAGGATTATCCGTCTCTGCACTTTGTAAAGTATTGAAGTTTTGAAAAGTAACTTTATTACTTGCACCAAATCCTCCTGCCACAACACTCAGTTTGGAAGGGATAAATGACATACCCGCTGGGTTAAAAAATGTCACACTCGCATCTTCGGCATGAGCACTAGTATGCGCCATTGCCAATTGTTTTACCCCTTGCAAAGAAACTCTAAAGCCTCCTGCGTAAGATAGAACGCCCGCCAATAAAGCAGTTGATACTAATATTTTTTTCATAGACTATTATTATATAATCCAAATATAAAATTATTTTGAATACAACTGTTAACATTTCCCAATATTTTAAACAATACATCAAAAGAAAACTATGTTTAAAATAACATTCTACACATAATAAGCTACAAAGCTATAGTTTATAGTAGTTTAAAAAATATATTAAGAAACACATAAGACCTCGTTTAATATTAAACAAATGTTTAACAAAAGAAAAAAAACCAGAGCTGTGATAAAAGTAAAGACAGAAAATTGAATACAATCGGTGGGAATGTTAATTTTAAAAATTCATTAAGTATAAAGTGCATCTAGCTTTTACAATCATAAAAAAAGCGATCCATCTAGCCCCATTAGAGCTTTATTCTTTCTGCTTCCAGCTTCCTTTCCATGTTAAAATATAGAAATGTTTTATCTGAATTCAGGTTATTTAAGTATTTTAGAATTGCATAAAGATAAAAATACATAAATTTGCAAGATTATAAATAATAGTAATATGAGTTGTGGATGTAAAACATCCGGCGATTCTGCACATTCTTGCGGCCCTAAAAAAACCGCAACTGGTTGTGAAAGTGTAAATACCTGCGGGAATAGTTATAAATTAAGTGTTTTTGACTGGCTTTCTAACATCAACAATCCTACATCAAACAGGTGTGATTTTGTAGAAGTTAGGTTTAAAAATGACAGGAAATCGTTTTATAAAAATGTAAATAATATTCCTTTACATATAGGTAGTGTAGTTACAGTAGAATCTAGTCCGGGACACGATGTAGGCGTTGTAAGCCTTACGGGAGAATTAGTAAAAATTCAGATGAAAAAGAAAAAGTTTTCTGAAGAATTGGCACTTAAAATATACAGACAGGCCAACCAAAAGGATCTTGAGGTATGGCAGGAAGCAAGAAAAAAAGAAGACGGCGTAAAGCTTGAGGCAAGAAAAATTGCTCAAAGATTAGGCCTTGAAATGAAAGTTACTGATGTAGAATATCAGGGTGATTCTTCAAAGATCACATTTTATTACACTGCAGACAACAGGATAGACTTCAGACAGTTAATTAAAGACTATGCTGGATCTTTCAGAACCAAGATTGACATGAAGCAGATCGGGTTCAGACAGGAAGCCGCAAAAGTAGGTGGAATTGGCTCTTGCGGACGTGAACTTTGTTGTTCAACATGGCTTACAGATTTCAGATCTGTAAACACCAATGTAGCTAGATACCAACAGCTAAGCATTAATCCTCAGAAACTTGCAGGACAGTGTGGTAAACTTAAATGTTGTTTAAACTATGAACTTGATAGTTATTTAGATGCATTAAGCCACTTCCCTTCTTCTTCAACAACACTGGATACTGAAAAAGGAAGAGCATTCTGTATCAAAATAGATGTTTTCAAAAAGAAAATGTGGTTTGCCTATGTAGATCATTCTATTGCATGGTATGATTTTGATATTGATCTTGTTAAAAAGCTGATTTCTAAAAATAAAAGAGGAGAAAAAATCCTTCCTTTAGAAGATTTAAAACAGCCCGAAACATCAGTTCAGACTATTGATTTGATTCAGGAGAATAGTGTAGACCGTTTCGAAAAGAAAAACAGAAACAATAGAAATAACAGGAGTAACCAGAATAAGCCAAGCAACAACCAAGGACAGGGACAACAAGGACAGAAGAAAAACAGACCTGAGAGACAAGAAAGGCCTGAAAGATCTGACAAACCTGTAAGAACTGAAAATCCTAGTGCAAATTCCGGAAACCAACCTAGACAACAAAAGCCACAGCCTCAACAAAAAGTGCCAGTGGAAAAAGTAAAAAGTGAGGCTACTCCAAATGCAGAGCAAAACACGCAAAGCAACCCAAACAAGAAAAAATTTAAAAAGAAATATCCTCCAAAAAAAGATAAAGATGCGTAAAATTTTAGGATTATTTTCCCTTATCCTTTTCTTTAGTTGTAATTCTTCTTCAGGAGAAGACACTATAATGAATTCCGTTGACAACAAATGGAATAAGAAAAGTGAGCAAAAATTTAATCTTGAAATTTCAGATCCGCAGAATCCTAAAAATATTATATTTGTCGTAAGAAATAACAACAATTACCCTTACAGTAATATAAGGTTTATTGTGAATTTCACTAATCTACAGAACAAAAAAAAGGAAATTGACACCTTAAATTATGTTCTGGCAAAACCAAACGGAGAATGGCTTGGTACAGGCTTTGGTGACACAAAGGAAACATTGTTTCAATATAAATTAAATTACAGGTTTCCAGGAAAAGGAAAATATCAAATTGGTCTTACACAAGCGATGAGAAATGATAACCTTCCGGGAATTGAGGACATTGGGATAAAAATAGAAACGGCTAAAACCGTAACCATAAATGGAAGAAAACAATAAAAATGCAGGAAACAGAGGGAAAACTTTTCCCCTGCCTCCTAAAAAAAAGAAAGATACCTCTTGGAAAAAATGGGTCTCATTTATTTGGATTGGACTCATTGCGGTAGTTTTAGGAATTTCAGGACTTTTCTTTGCGGTTTCCCAAGGCTTTCTTGGAGAAATGCCAGATGTAAAGGAACTTGAAAATCCGGACATCTTTGTCGCTTCTGAAATTATTTCCTCAGATGGGGTAACGTTAGGTAAGTTTGAAAAAGAAAAAACCCAACCTATTGTTTATAAGGATCTCCCTCCTTATCTTATCTATGCACTGCAAGCCAAAGAGGATGAGCGTTTCAAGGAACACTCAGGAATTGACCTATACTCTATTGCCAGAGCCGTTGCTTACGGAGGGGGCCGTGGAGGTGGTTCTACCATTACTCAACAGCTTGCCAAGCTTCTTTTCACAGGAAATGCTTCTCAAAATAAATTTGAAAGAGCTTTCCAAAAATTAAAGGAATGGGTTGTAGCCGTAAGTCTTGAAAAAAGATATACCAAGGAAGAGATCATTACGCTTTACTTTAACAAATTTGACTTCCTTTTCAATGCCAATGGTGTTGAAATGGCTTCCAGAGTATATTTTAACAAAAAAACATCAGAGCTTACATTGCCTGAGGCTGCTACTTTTGTGGCTATGCTTGAAAACCCAAGAAAAAACAACCCTTACAGATATCCTGAAAGAGCAAAGGAAAGAAGGAATGTTGTATTGGATCAAATGCAGAAAACAGGATACATCAATGAAGAAACCTACCAAAAGGCGATCAACACTCCTGTAGAAGTAGATTTCCACCCTATTAAAAGTATTACAGACGGATATTCTGCCTATTATAAGTTCTATCTGAGAAAAGAGATTGATAAATATCTTGAAACTCATGAAAAAGAAACAGGAAAGAAACTAAATCTTTATAAAGACGGATTAAAAATCTATGTTACCCTTGATTCTAAAATGCAGAAGTATGCAGAAGAGGCTATCAAGGAACACTTAACTGATCTTCAGAAAAGATTTGATGCAGAACAAAGAGGAAGAAAGAACAGACCTTTCTACTACCTTAATGACAAACAAATTAAGGATGTAATGCTTCAGGCCATGAAGAGAACAGGAAGATACAAGCTTCTAAAAGCAGACGGAATGCCTGAGGATTCAATCATGATGGAATTCAAGAAGCCTATCAAAACTTCAAGATTTACTTGGAACGGAGAAGAAGAGGTGGAAATGTCACCTTGGGATTCTATCCGATATCATAAGCAAATTGCACAGGCCGGATTAATGTCTATGGTTCCAGGAACCGGAGAAATCAAGGCATGGGTAGGTGGTATCGATTGGCAGCACTTCCAGTATGACCACATCAAGCAAGGTAAGAGACAGGTAGGATCCACATTCAAGCCTTTCGTATATGCAACCGCTATTATGAAACTTGGAATGACTCCTTGTTCAACTGTTTCTAACGGAACTTATGATCACAACGGATGGCACGTACCGGGAAGAGGTGGAATGCTTACTTTAAAAGATGGTTTAGCACACTCTCAAAACCCGATTGCAGCAAGACTTATCGAAATGACCGGAGTAGATGCTGTTATTCAAACTGCCAGAGACTTGGGAGTTACAGAAGACATTCCTAGAAACAATACCATTGCCCTGGGTTCATCAGATATTACCATCTATGAGATGCTAGGTGCCTACAGTACTTTCGCAAACTACGGTAACCACAATAAGCCGGAAATGATCTGGAGAATTGAAGATGCCAATGGTAGAGTAATTAAGGAAGTAAATGTAGAGCCTAAAGAAGTAATGAATCCATTATATGCATACACAATGATCGAATTGATGAAAGGTGTTGCACAATATGGTACTGCATCAGGAGAACTTGGAAGAAGAGGAATCTCAAAAGCAGTTGAAATTGCAGCTAAAACAGGTACTACACAGAACAACTCCGATGGTTGGTTTATGGGAATTACACCAAAATTAGCAACCGGAGCTTGGGTTGGATGGGAAGACAGAGCAACCCACTTCTTTGGAACAGGAGAAGGTCAGGGTGCAAAGATGGCATTACCAATCTGGGCGATCTTCATGAAGAAAGTATGGGCGGATAAGAGTTTAGGTATTACACCTGATGACAAATTCACCAAGCCATCAGACTGGAAAGACGGATGCTCTAACCTTAAAGGACTCAGTGGCGGATACGGAGATGACGGAAGTCTTCAGACCATCGACGAGATCAAAAATCCGAGACCGGCAGATCCTACTCCTAAGAAACCTACAGAAAAGAAAGAAGAAAATATTAATGAAAATCTCCATTCCAATGATGAGGTAGATTTTAATAAATAAATTCTCTTTTAGAAATACATAAGACCTTTCAATAATTTGAAAGGTCTTTTCTTTTATAATTAATACCTTTGAAGCATGAATATCGAAAGCATCAGACAACCTTTCATCAAGAAATTCCCTGGAGATTTTTCTAACAATACCATGCAAAGAAATACTCCTAAGGTTCTATTTTCGACCATCAAGCCTGCCGGTTTTGATCGCCCTCAATTAATTGCTTTTAACAATGTCCTTTCAGAAGAAATAGGATTAGGAAAGTATGAAGAGAAAGACCTGAATTTTCTTGTAGGAAATGACCTCCCTGAAAACGTTCAAACCTATGCTACTGCCTATGCAGGGCATCAATTTGGAAACTGGGCCGGACAACTTGGAGACGGAAGAGCCATCCTTGCAGGTGAAATCCTTAATGATTCCGGCAAAAAAACAGAAATCCAATGGAAAGGAGCCGGCGCAACACCTTACTCCAGACATGCAGATGGAAGAGCTGTACTGAGATCCTCTGTACGAGAATACCTGATGAGTGAAGCAATGTATCATTTGGGAGTTCATACAACAAGAGCATTAAGTTTGGCATTTACTGGAGAAGAGGTTGTTCGTGATATCATGTATAATGGAAATCCACAGCTGGAAAAGGGAGCCGTTGTCATAAGAACTTCCGAAAGCTTCCTGCGTTTTGGTCATTTTGAACTAGTGTCTGCTCAGCAAGAATATAAAACACTACAGGATCTTCTAGATTTTACTATTGAAAATTATTTTCCTGAGATCACATCTTCGGAAAATCAAAAATATAAGGACTTTTTTGAAAATATTTGTACCCGTACAGCAAATCTTATGGTTGAATGGTTCCGCGTTGGATTTGTACATGGTGTGATGAATACAGACAATATGTCGATTTTAGGACTAACCATCGATTATGGACCTTATTCCATGATGGATGAATATGATCTGAATTTCACTCCAAATACAACGGATCTACCTGGAAGAAGATATGCTTTTGGAAAACAAGGACAGATTTCCCAATGGAACCTTTGGCAGCTTGCCAATGCATTGCACCCATTAATAAAGGATGAAAAGTTTTTAGAAGACACCTTAAACAAATATGGCACTTATTTCTGGGAGGCTCATGATACAATGCTTTGCAAAAAGTTCGGATTCGATGAGCTTAAAAAAGAGGATGAAGAGTTTTTCACCAATTGGCAAGGATTAATGCAGGAACTTGAACTTGATTACACCTTATTTTTCAATCAACTGGAAAAAATAACAGCAGACTTAGACCTAAAAGAACACTTTAGTAAGGTTTCCTACACCTTTTTGAACGAAGAAAAGCTTGGAAAACTTAAAAATTTCATTGAAAATTATGAGTCCCGATTAAAACTCAACTCAATTTCAAGAGAAGATTCCCAGAAATTGATGGAAAAATCTAATCCAAAGTTCACACTCAGAAATTATCTGCTTTACGAATGCATTGAAGAAATAAGCAGCGGCAATACAGAAATGCTACAAAAACTTACCAAGGCTCTTGAAAATCCTTACGAGGAAATATTTCCTGAATTTTCTACCAAAAGACCATCCGGCTATGATGACACAACGGGATGTTCTACTCTTTCCTGTAGTTCTTAGTTAAAAAACAATATTGATAAAAACCACCAGCTTTGGTGGTTTTTTATTTTACTTTTGCAAAAAATACGACACGTGTCTATTATCAAAACAAAATTCATTCATTTTCTAAGGTTGGTTTTCCCATCCTCATATACTGAACTTGCAGTTTTCCTATTCTTCATTACTTGCTATGGGACTCTGGGATCATATATTGCAATCCATTATAGAATCATTTTCGACAGTAGAATTCCATGGGATGCCTACTTTAGTTTCGACAATAAATCTATATTGCTTACTGGCGGCAGTTTTGAAAGACATCCTCTATCCTATTATTTCTTCAACTGGATTAGGGAATTTTCATTATTTGTTTCTGGTGGAAAAATGGATATGACTTTCAGGCTTACACTGGCTTGGCTCAGCAATATCATCATTACCCTGAATATAGTTCAGATTTTTAAATACCTGAAGAACATCATCAGACTTCCACTTACCTTCAGTCTTTTGATTACATTCTTCTTTGGAGCATTTTCTACAAATATCATTTTATCGTTTACACCAGAGAACTTCACGTATACCCTATTTTTACTTTCTCTTTATAATTATTATGCAGCCATAAAACTCAAAAAAGAAGAAAAAATACCAGTCTCAGCACTATCATTGGCAGCAATTACCATTGGCGGACTTACCATTACCAACCTTGTAAAGGTTTTTATCCCGATATTCTTTGAAAAAAATCTTTTTAGGAATTGGAAAAAAATAGGAAATGCTATTATAAGAGGAACAATTGCTATGGTTATCTACATCCTGCTTTATCTAAACAGGATTGATTTTAAGTATCAAAACATTTTTTCAAAAACCAACCAACAGTATGAAAAGTTCTCCAATGTTGAATCTATGCCCACCTGGGACATGATCATGTCTTTCTTTTTTGGAGGAAATATTTTGTTTCCAAGCTTTACAATTTCCGACAAACATAACATGAAAGGCTTTGATTTTAAGGCATTGTATATGGATCTTTATTCCTCCCCATTTTCTTATGTTTTTATTGCTGTATTATTGATATTGATAAGTTGGAGTTATCTTAAGAATTTTAAAAATAAATGGGTTCAAATAATTGCCCTTTCATTTTTGTTTGACATCTTCATCCATTGCATAATGAGGTTTGGTCTTCATACTTCATATATCTACGGCGGACACTTTGTTTTCGTTTATCCGTTGCTTATTGGCTGGTTATTTTATGCATACAGATCATCACCAAAAATGACAGCATTTTTAACCCTTACGGTTAGCATATTATTCACCTATCTTATCATCAATAATTGGTTTAGAATGTCAGAGTTTTTTTGGTTTTTGGAGACCTATTACAAATAAAAAAAGCTGAGAAAATTCTCAGCTTTTTTATATTTATATCTTAAAATTCTACTTAGCTTCTGCACAGAAAATTCTATACTGTACAGCAACGGCAGACTTGAAGTATTCTCTAATTTTTGAAAGATCACTGGCAGCACTCTGCTTTGTAAAATAACTTCCAGCTAGGATCTTATAGTTAGGTCTTAAAGAAGCATCCGTTTCCACTTTAAGGTTAGGAAATCTCTTTCTGAAATAAGATTTAACCTCATTAGCTTCTTCATTGCTTTTAACTGTTGTAATCTGAATTTTATACCCTAAAATACGAGGATTTTTCTTACAAATCTCAGCATTGGTCAATTCCCTATTCGGCACATAAATCTTTGGAGGTTTCGTACTGATGCCTGTAGAAATATTACCATCATTATTGTTGTAATCCTTAGTCGGATTATTAACGGCAACTTTTGAACATTTGCCTTCAACTCCTTCCAAGGCAGCATTTATTTTAGAATCCATAGTGATGATTAGCTCCGTTCCCGAAAGCGTATCTTTTTTAACAACCTGCTGTGCTTCAATACTATAAAAACCAAATAATGATAATATCGAAAATATTTTAATCAAATTTCTCATTTAAACTTGTTTGCGCAAATTTATACAAATTAAAAAACTATACCAAACCAGTTATTTAGAATCAATACAAATTAAACGTAAATGATATTTTCCCCTTTCTATATGCCGTTAAATTTCTGTTAAAAATATTATTTTTGCGGAATTGATATGTTCAATAATTTACTAACATAAGATAATTTAAATGATTAGTTGGAGAAAGCATTATAAAAAAACGTTGATCGCAATAGGCTTATTGCTATCAACCAGTGCTTCATTTTACGGGCAAGACGGCGATCCTAAAAACGGAGAGAAACTTTTCAAAGCGAATTGTACTGCATGTCACGCACTGGACAAACAAGTTGTAGGACCCCCATTAAAAGGAGTTGTAGAGCGAGTAAAGACAGAGGGTGGTGTAGACAAAGATTGGCTTCACAAGTGGATCAAAGACAACAAAGCTCTTAGAGCTTCGGGGGATAAATACGCTAATGAGATTTTTGAAAAGTTTAACAAGACTGAAATGCAGGTCTTTCCAAATCTTACAGATAAGGATATTGACGACATTTTAGCTTTCACAACTAATCCACCAGCTCCGGAAGAGAAAAAGACGGAAGCAACTCCTGCACCTGGCGCTGAAGCGACAGCTCCTGCAGACAAAAGCACAACAAACATTGTAATCATTTCCCTTTTAGCCATCGCTGGTTTATTAGTTTGGATTTTGGTGAAACTAAGACAATTAGTGAAGCTAGGCCAATCTGACGAACTATCCGGGCTTAACGAAACGAGAGTTCGTTCGTTTAAGGAAATGTATGAGAAGTTCCACTATGTAGGAAAAGGATTAATAGCTATTCTTGCTATTCTTGCTGCTTACGGAGTATGGAACTGGTTAATGTGGATCGGGGTTTACAAAGGATACAAACCTGAGCAGCCTATCTACTTCTCTCACAAAATCCACGCTGGAGAACAGAAAATTGACTGTCAATTATGTCACTCTAGTGCTAAATACGGAAAAGTATCTGAGATTCCTTCTATGAACGTTTGTATGAACTGTCACAGAACAATTTCTGAATACAACGCAGATCACTACATGGAGCCAGGAAAAGACAAGGCATTCTATGATGGAGAAATCCAGAAGATCTACGCAGCAACAGGTTGGGATCCTGCTAAACAACAGTATACAGGAAAAACACAACCGGTTGAATGGACAAGAATCCACAACATGCCAGACTTCGTTTACTTTAACCACTCTCAGCACGTAGTAGCAGGTGAACAAGCGATCATCAATTCTTTCAACAAAAAGAATCCTAACAACAAAATTGATGTTGTATGTAAGGCTTGTCACGGAAAAATTGATACAATGAATGTTGTTCAAATGGCTAATGACTTTACGATGGGATGGTGTATCGAATGTCACAGAACGACTGAAATCGATATGAACAACGGTTATAATAAAGAGTACTTCAAGAATCTACACGACAAGTTGAAAAAACAATATCCACAAGATGGAGGTAAGATCACTGTAGATGCAATTGGAGGTCTTGAGTGTGGTAAATGTCATTATTAATAACTAAAAAATTAGAAGTATAAATGGCTTCAAACAAAATACAATTCAGAAGTATTCATGAACTTAAAGATCCAGCTTTAAATGGTAAGCTGGCTCTTAAAGAGTTCCAGGAAGAAATTCCGGTAGAAGATTTCCTTGGAGATGCTGAACAGAATGGTTCTAGTACTTCAAGAAGAGATTTCTTAAAATTACTAGGATTCTCTACAGCAGCGGTAACTCTTGCTGCCTGTGAAGCTCCGGTAATTAAAACGATTCCTTATGTGGTAAAGCCGCATGATATTATTCCAGGAACCCCGAACTATTACGCTTCAACATATTTTGATGGGTTCGACTTTGCTAGTGTTTTAGTAAAAACTCGTGAAGGTAGACCAATCAAGATTGAACCAAACCCGGCTGGTGGTGATTTAGGTAAAACTAACGCAAGAGCTCAGGCAAGTGTTCTTTCTCTTTATGATAACGATAAAGTAAAGCAGCCTAAACTAGACGGTAAAGACGAAACTTTCGATAAAGTAGACAGTTTTGTTATTAAAGGTTTGGAAGAAGCTAAAGCGTCAGGCAAAAAGATTGTGGTTTTATCCCACTCTTTTGCTTCACCTACTTTCAAAAAGTTATTCGCTGAATTCAAAGCTAAATATCCTACAGCAGAATTAGTAACTTATGATGCTTTCCCTTATTCTGCAGCTTTGGATGCTGCTCAGGAAGTATTCGGACAGAGAGCATTGCCAATCTATGACCTTAAAGGTTCTGAATTGGTGGTTTCTTTCCAGGCTGATTTCTTAGGAGATTATAACGCTTCAAGCTTAGAGTCTTCTTACGCAGCGGCTAGAAAACCAAGTGCAACCATGTTGAGACACATTCAGGTAGAATCTAACATGTCATTAACTGGTGCTAACGCTGACTCAAGATACAGATTAAAGCCAAGTGCTGTAAACAAAACTTTAGTTGAGGTTTACAATGCAATCGTAGGTGGTGGTACTTCTGATAAGACTGCAACTGAAATTGCAAACGAATTGAAAGCAAAAGGAAGCAAAGCTGTTGTTTTTGCTGATGGTTCTAAAGGAGCACAGGTTTTAGCACACTTAATCAATCAAAAATTAGGATCAGTAGCTTTCACAGGCAAAGCAAACTTCTTAAAAGAATTCAACGGTGCAAGATATCAGGAATTCCTAGGTTGGGTAAACGGTGGACAAGTTGGTGTATTAATCGCTAATAATGTAGACCCTATTTACTCTCACCCGAAAGGAGAAGATTTCAAAAAATCTTTATCAAAAGTTCCTTATGTAGTTGCTGTAGCTGATAAGAAAAATGAAATGTACAAAGCAGCTAAGGCTGTTATTCCGGTTGCTAACTGGTTAGAGTCTTGGGGAGATATCGAACCACAGACTGGCGTATATTCACTAATGCAGCCTACAATCCAGAAAATCTACAAATCAAGACAGATTGAAGAATCTCTATTGGTTTGGAAGAATGGTAAAAATAATGCTGCTAATAACTACTACGATTATTTAAAAGCTAATTCAGCTTCTATCTTAGGGGGTACTTCTTTCAACAAAGCATTATATAACGGTATCAATGCTTCTACTAACTCAACAACATTATCTTATGCAGGTGGAAATGCTGCACAGGCTGTTGCTGAACTAGGAAACTTCAAAGCTTCTGAATTAGAATTGGTATTATATACTAAGACTTCAATGGGAGACGGAACTCAGGCAAACAACCCTTGGTTGCAGGAATTACCAGATCCATTGACAAGAATGTCTTGGGATAACTACTTGACGATTTCTCCTAAAGATGCAGAGAAATTTGCGATTGAAAATGATCTTAATGCAAGAATGCAGTTAGATGGTTCTATCGTAAACCTTACTGTAAATGGAGTAACAATAAAAGATGTTCCTGTATTTATTCAACCTGGTCAGGCAGAAGGATCTGTAGGTCTTGCACTTGGTTATGGTAAGAAAAACTCAGGGGCTACTGCAGATACAGGTGTAAATGCTTATCCATTATTCGATGGTTCTAACCTTGTTGTTTCAGGGGTGAAAATCGAAAAAACTGGAGAAGATCATGAATTTGCAGGTATCCAGCTTCAGAATACTCTGATGGGACGTTACGAGATTGCTAAAGAAGTTCCTTTAGCTGAATTCATCAACGTACCTTTCGATGATGAGCACAAAGGATGGAATAAGCCTTTGGAATACCACACAATCAGTGGAGCTCTTCCAGCAAGAAAAATTGACCTTTGGGATGCTTTCGACGATACAGATGGACCTCACTTCAACTTATCTATCGACTTGAACTCATGTACAGGTTGTGGAGCTTGTATCATTGCTTGTCAGGCAGAAAACAACGTTCCTGTAGTAGGAAAAGAAGAAGTAAGAATGTCTAGAGATATGTATTGGTTAAGAATTGACCGTTACTATTCTTCAAGACAAAAAGTAGAAGTATACGAAGGATTGAAAGAAGGAATGGCTGTACCAGAATTGTATGGTACTGCTTTCGGAGACGGAGGTGCATTAAACCACCCTGCAGACAATCCGGATGTAATCTTCCAACCAGTAATGTGTCAGCACTGTAACCACGCTCCTTGTGAAACTGTATGTCCTGTAGCGGCTACTTCACATGGTAAGCAAGGTCAAAACCATATGGCTTACAACAGATGTATCGGTACAAGATATTGTGCAAACAACTGTCCATACAAAGTAAGACGTTTCAACTGGTTTACTTATAACCTAAATGATAAGTTCGATTTCAACATGAACAACGATTTAGGAAGAATGGTACTTAACCCAGACGTAGTTGTAAGAACTAGAGGGGTAATGGAGAAATGTTCAATGTGTATCCAAATGACTCAGAATACTATTCTTGAGGCTAAGAAAGAGGGAAGAAAAGTGAAGGATGGTGAATTCCAGACTGCTTGTTCTAAAGCTTGTTCTACTGGAGCAATGACATTTGGAGACATGAATGATAAAGAATCTGAAATTAGAGAGCGCTATGCTTCTAACAGAAGATATTATTTACTAGAGGAGATCGGAACAAAACCAAACGTGTTCTATCACACTAAAGTAAGAAACAGAGTAGAAAAATAAAGTTTAAATAATAAATAGGTAAAAAATGTCAGGACATTACGAAGCTCCGATAAGGGAACCTCTAATTATTGGTCACAAAACTTATCACGATATCACAGAAGATATTGCACGACCTATCGAAGAAAGAGCAGGTAAATTATGGTGGATCTCATTATATGCAGCCTTAGTTCTATTCATCTACGGATTCGGCTGTATCGCTTATACTATCGGAACAGGTATTGGAGCATGGGGGCTTAACAGAACTATTAACTGGGGTTGGGATATTACCAACTTCGTATGGTGGGTAGGTATCGGTCACGCCGGGACCCTAATCTCCGCAGTATTATTATTATTTAGACAGAGATGGAGAATGTCTGTAAACAGATCTGCAGAGGCGATGACGATCTTTGCGGTTGTGCAGGCAGCAATCTTCCCTGTAATCCACATGGGTAGAGTTTGGGTTGGATATTGGGTATTCCCTTTGCCAAACCAATTCGGTTCTCTTTGGGGGAACTTTAACTCTCCTCTACTTTGGGACGTATTTGCGATCTCTACGTATTTCTCAGTATCAACTGTATTCTGGTTCATGGGACTTATCCCTGACTTTGCAATGATCAGAGATAGAGCTAAGACTCCATGGACGAAGAAAATCTATACATTCCTAGCATTCGGATGGGGTGGTAAAGCAAAACACTGGCAAAGATTCGAAGAACTTTCTTTGGTTCTTGCAGGTTTAGCAACTCCACTTGTATTCTCGGTACACACAACGGTATCTTTTGACTTCGCAACTTCAGTTATTAAAGGATGGCACTCTACAATCTACCCTCCTTACTTCGTAGCTGGTGCGATCTTCTCAGGATTCGCAATGGTACAGACTCTATTGTTGATTGCTAGAAAAGTTTGTCACTTAGAAGAATATATCACAATGTATCATATCGAAATTATGAACATCGTAATCGTTCTTACAGGTGGTATGGTAACTGTAGCTTATGCTACTGAATATTTTATCGGATGGTATTCCGGATCAAGATTTGAAGACTTTACTTACCTTTCTCCAGGTGCTGCAGTAGGACCTTACTGGTGGGCATTCTGGTCATTGATCATCTGTAACCTTGTGGTTCCTGCTTCTTTCTGGTTCAAAAAAGCTAGAACGAACATTATCTGGACATTCATTGTTGCATTGATCATTAACATCGGTATGTGGTTTGAGCGTTTTGATATCATCGTTATCAACCTTTCTAGAGACTACTTACCAGGATCTTGGACAATGTTTAAGCCAACGATCATTGATGTGGGTGTATACTTAGGAACTATCGGATTCTTCTCTGTATTATTCTTATTATATGCAAGAACATTCCCTGTAATTGCACAGGCTGAATTAAAATCGATTTTGAAAATCTCAGGTGAAACTTATAAAGCAAAAGAAGGAGATGAGCACCACTAAAATTGTATACGGACTTTATGCTGACGACGACGATTTAATGAACGGCGTTAAGGCATTCAACGATAAAGGAATCGCAATAAACGAGGTTTATACTCCGTTTCCGGTTCACGGACTAGACAAGGCTTTAGGGTTAAAGAAAACTAGAATTTCTGATGCCGCATTCTTATATGCTCTTTATGGTGTTACTATTGGTGCTACTGTAACTTGGTATGTAATGAATCATGACTGGCCACAGAATATTGGTGGAAAACCAGCTTTTGACTGGGCACACAATATGCCTGCGTTCGTAGTTCCAATGTTTGAATTAATGGTATTCTGTGCAGCTCACATGATGTCTTTAACTTTCTTAGTTAGAAACAAAATGTATCCGGGAGCTCCAGCTCAGAATCCTGATCCAAGAACTACTGATGATAAATTCATGATGGAATTCGTAACTGAAGATGTAGAATCTGTAAAGCAGTTGCTAATTGAAACTGGAGTTGAAGAAATAACTGTTAAAGACGCTTAAAATGAAAAAGAACGTATTAAGAATTACAGCAGTTTTAGGTTTAACAACAGTTTTACTTAACTCTTGCGGACCAAAGGAGAACACTCCATTGGTATATTTCCCGGATATGTATTTTCCGGTAGCTTATGATCCATTGATGAAAGCTCAGGATGCTTATTCAGATCATGAAAACGAAATTCCTGCTTTTGTTAAAAATAATGGTGCAACAGGTCTTACTCCAGTAGAAGGATCTGTTCCTCAAAATAAAGATGGAGTTTTTGAAGAAAGCTTATTACCAAAGAATGTTGACGAGTACAACGCAGGGTATGAAGCTTCTAAAAAACTGACAGCTTCTCCTCTAAATCCGGCTAATGCAGCTAAGGATCTAGAAAGAGGAAAAGTATTATTTGACCACACTTGTGCTGCATGTCACGGAACAGGAGGTGATGGACAAGGTCCAATTGTACAAACAGGAGCATTCTCTGGAGTACCTAACTATGCTGATAGAGAGCTTACTGTAGGATCTGTTCATTATGTATTAACAAACGGTAGAAATGCAATGGGATCTTATGCGGGACAATTGAACGCAGGAGATAGATGGAGAGTGGCTATGTATGTGATGAGTGCTTTCAAAAAAGGAGCAGCAGCACCGGCAGCAGCTACAGCGGCGGCACCAGCAACTGAAACGACTACCGAAACTAAAAAATAAGAAAAGAAATGTATAGTTTTTCACCAAAATTAAAATCAACTTCTATCATACTTCTTGTTGTAGGTTTAGTTCTGTTTGGTATTGGTTTCTTTATGAACAAAGGACTTTCTACTGAGCAAATAGAACACATGATGGAAGCTGTTCATGCTTCTGGACATGACGCTCCTACACACTCAAGTGAAATGGTTGGACCGCAGGACCATGCTGCTCACCTAGAGCATGCTACCATGCAAGTCCACAACCAGCCTTTGGCATCGCTACACTTTGTAGCTGTGTTCTTCTTTGGAGTAAGCTGTGCTGTATTGTTTTTTTACTGTATTCAGCATGCTGCCCACGCTGGTTGGCCAATTATTATTACAAGAGTAATGGAAGCTATTGCTTCTTATATTCCTTACGGAGGTGCTATTCTGGTTATTATGATGATCTTAAATATCACTCACAATGGCCACCTATTCCACTGGATGGATCCGGAATTAACGAATCCTGAATCTGCACACTTTGACGTAATTTTATTCGAAAAGAAAAGATTCTTAAACATACCTTTCTATGCTATCAGAACGATCATCTATGTAGTAGGTGCTTCTTTCTTCGCATGGAAACTTAAAGCTCAGTCTAAAAAAGTAGACGATACTAAATCTAAAGTTGAGTATCAAATGCTTTACAGATGGGCAGTAGGATATATCGCATTCTTCGGATTTGCTTCTGCTGCTTGGGCTTGGGACTGGTTGATGTCTATTGACCCTCACTGGTATTCTACAATGTATATCTGGTATTCAATGGTTAGCTGCCTTTCAAGTGGTATTGCTGTAATCATTTTATTAAGTGTTTATCTTAAGAAAAATGGTTATTTACCACAGTTCAATGACAACCACTTACACGATTTAGGAGTATTCCTTTTCGCTACAAGTATGCTTTGGACATATACATGGTTTGCTCAGTTCATGCTTTATTGGTATGCAAACGTTCCGGAAGAGGTTAACTACTTCTTTGGAAGATTCCAACACTATGGTACTACATTCTTACCAATGCTGATTGTAAACTTCTTATTACCACTATTGGTATTAGTAAGTAGCAGCATCAAGAGAAACTACAAAGTAGTAACAGTAATGGCTGTAGTAGTTATCTTAGGACACATCTTAGATTACTTCAACATGGTAATGCCAGGAACGGTAGGACCATACTGGAAAACTCCTGAAGTATTTATATTAATCCTGGGAGCTCTTCTATTCGTAGTTGGATTGTTTATGTTTACTGTTCTTTCCGCTTTATCTAAATTGAAGCTGATTCCTACAGGAAACCCATACTTACACGAATCTGAAATTTATGAGTATCCTTTCTAAGGACTTGTAACAAAATAAAAAGAGAAAAGACTGATTGTTAAACAATCAGTCTTTTTTTATGCCATGATGTGAATAATTGTCTTTTAGAAAAGTCATTTTTCATCCTCATATTAAAAACTGTCTTATTCTTTAACACCAAATAAAGTCCTTCTATGAAAAGAATTTACATGTTCTACATTATTTTTAGTTTGATCTCCATCTTTACCAATGCACAGACCATTACTTTCATTTCCGAAAAAAGTAATAAGCCTCTCCCTAAAGTTTCGGTTTTTGACAAGGATGGAAGTATACTCGCTTATTCTGATATTGATGGGAAGATTGATAAACAATCATTAATTCCCTCACAGGAAAAGTTTCAACTGGTTTATAATAACTTTCCCGTTGCTACCCTATCCTATTCAGACTTTGAGCAACCCATTATCAAAATCAATGATCAGGTAAAGGAGATTGAAACCATTGTTATCAAAAATAATAAACCCGCGAAATACATTTTAATAAAAGGAAATTTTAACTCCTATGTCACGGTCAACAATAAATTGAACGGCTATGCTGATGGCATTATCACTTATATTTTTGATAATAAAACAAAGAAATTAAAAAGTACAAATATTGAACAATACAGAATTTACAGATTGAATGATCCAAAAGAGGAAAAAAAACAAACAGCAAGCTGGGACTACGGAAGCTCACTGAATCCTCCTAAACTAAAAAAAGTAGGCAACCTTGAAGAATTTAAAAAGAAGAATACAAGAATTAAAGAGCTTAAAGGGACTTCAAAAGATGAAATAGAATTTACAGGAGAATATCTTCAGAAAAAAGAATTTGCATTATTTGGATTCCGTTTTTTTGATTTAAGAGGTATTCAAAATATTGCTTTTGAAAAAAATTCTCAGAAAACCCTCAAGGACCTTCTTGAATTTAATGAAATAGAATTTATTAAGCTAAAACATAAAAGCGAGAAAGACTATAATCAAGTTATTACCTATGAAAACTTCTACACCAAAGAAATCAGTTTTAGCAATGAAAATAAGATGGAAAGTGTAAAATTCAATACGGAAATAAGCAATTATAAAACTCAATACTGGCAAGACCCTTCATTCCCTAATATGCAGACCATCTTTAGCAGCTTTTTCAAGGGTAATTTGCAGGAAAAACAAAACAAAAAATAAAATCTACTATTAATAAAGGTTTTACTAAATTTGCAACAAACCAAATAAAAATGAAAAAGTTTTCTTTTCTACTTGTTTTCAGTCTGTTGCTTTTTACAGCATGTAAGAAAGATCATGTAGATGCTACGAATACTAAAACGCTGCAGTCAAGTATTAATGATATGACTTCTAGCCTACCTACCATTAAGCAGATTAAGTTTAATGAAGCTCTTTATATCCTTAAAACATTCGGCGTAGAAGCAGATGGAGATGTAAATGAGCTAAAAGCTCTTGGAAAACTGATCAACGGGAAGAAAGTTCCTGAAATTATGACACTGGCTGACGAAGTTGCACAGAAAAACGGAATAGAATGGGTAAGTACAGACCCACCATCTCTTGGAGAAATGAACATCTTTGGAGATGATAAAGCTAAGGAAAGTGACCCTAATGATGTAAAAGCCGGAGCATTAAGCCTTAATACAAGACCAACCGGAGATGATGGAAACGGTGCACCTACAGCCATCCAAATTGTACCTAGACTTGTAGATGCTGCAGGAAATCCTGTATCATTCACGGGTGCTGGTCTGGAAGCTACATTAGAGGTATTCAGCAATGGAGTAAGACTTTCTACCGCTAAAAACCTGATGCAGGATAATAACTTTAAGGGATTCAACCTTAAATTCTCCTCTATTCCGGCTTCAAAAGTTGTAGATAATAAAATTGACATCACTGTTTCGGTAAAAACCACTGCAAAGACTTTCAAAATGTCTAAAATTGGATTGGATGTAAATGCTGCTGCCTTAAAGGTTCCTGCAGTTCCTAAAACTGATACAACAGCTGTAACACAGCAGCCAAGTGCAGTAGTGGATCCAAATAATCCTTCTGCAACAATACCTACTACAACGGAACCAGGCGCTACAACGACTCCTGCAGCTCCCGCAACACCAAAACAACCGGCTGCAGATCCTAAAAATACAGTAAGCAAATTCTTAAACAGCGTAAGCTCTCAAAATTTAAAGGCAGCTTATGAAACATCCAGTAACCCAAGCTGGGGAAGCTACGAGTCTTTCTCTAATCCAAACTCTGGTTTTGGGGCTGTAAAAAATGTAAGTGTAAAAAACATTACTACAAGTGCATCCAATCCTAACGGAGCCAGTGTAAACGCTACCTATGATGTTACCGATAAGAATGGTAAAACAACATCCTTAAAAGTAACTTTCGGACTTAAAAATGTAAACGGAGACTGGAAAATTTCCAGCTATAAAATAAACCCATAAATGGCTTCAGCAGAACTGATCAAAAAACTAGAAGAAACAATTGAAAATATCCCAGACTTTCCGATTCCCGGAATACAATTCAAGGATATTTCGCCCATCTTTTTAGATCCAAAACTTTACGAAGATGTTATTGCAGACCTTGCCGCTTTCAGTAAAGGTAAAGTAGATGCAGTTTGCGGAATAGAAAGTCGCGGTTACCTATTCGGAATTGCTATTGCCGTTGCTTTGGAGGTTCCGTTTATCTTAATTAGAAAAGCAGGAAAGCTTCCTCCACCTATCATTTCAGAAAAATATGATTTGGAATACGGAAGTGCTGAAATAGAAACCCGTGAAGGACAAATCAAAAAAGGGCAAAGAATCCTTATTCACGATGATCTTTTAGCAACAGGCGGAACTACAGAAGCTGCTGCTAAATTAGTAGAAAAACAAGGAGCTATTGTTTCTCAATTCAGTTTCCTGATTGGTCTGAAAGGCTTGAATGGAGATGAAAGACTAAAGAAATTTGGTGCAGACGTTTACCATATCCTGGAATATTAAGATTTAAATAAATATACACTTCGGCTCTGCTCAGCATGACAATCGTTACAAAACAAATCGTTTTAGAAATGTCAGCCTGAGCAGAGCTGAAGCTTTTTTACGGTAATTTCACAACATTTATATAATAATACCAACAAAGTATTTTGTAAATCTCTCAGAAACAATTAAATTTGCATTTCAATTTTTAAAAACTTATGGCAAAATTGGGAAAGAGTGCTCAAAACGAGCAAGAAGGTAAAGAAACGGTTGAGTTCTTTAAAGACCTTGACAGAGAAGCTTTAAACACTGAAAGATTTGTTGAAAAATACTCAAAGCCACTAGGCGTTGTATTTGGAGCTTTGATTTTAGGGGTTTTAGGATTCTTCGCCTACAAACAATTTGTAGTTGCTCCTAAAAACGCTGAAGCTGTGAAAAGTTTCCTTGCTGCTCAGAAAAACCTTACAGACGGTAAAGAAAAAGAGGCTTTAGGTGGGAAATCTGCTGCAAACCCAGGTTTTGTAGGTACATATAACGAATATTCTGGAACAAGCATTGGTCAGCTTGCATCTTACAATGCTGGTCTATTAAAATTCAAGGAAGGAAAATTCCAGGAAGCTTACGATCTTTTAGATAAATTCTCTTCTGACAACAAAACTTTAGTAGCCATGAAATATGGTGCTATGGCAGACGCAAAATCAGGATTGAACAAAAATGATGAAGCTTTATCATTATTAGACAAAGCAGCGACTGCATCTGATGATCCGTATACTACTTACTTCTTCACAAGAAAAGCAGGTATCGTAGCATTAGGATTAAAGAAAAATGCAGAAGCTAAAAAATACTTCTCTGTAATTGACGAGAAATATCAGGACTACGACAACGGAATGTCTGATTCTTATATTGAAATGACTAAATATTATTAAAAAATGGCAACAGTTAATCTTTCCGATTACAAGCCACTTCATATAACTAATGCCGAAGATTTTTCTATCGGCATTGTTTTTTCTGAGTGGAATGATTTTGTAACGTACAATCTTCGTGATGCAGCTTTGGAAATCCTTGAGAAAGAAGGGGTAAAACCTGAAAATATTAAACTTTTCCCTGTTCCCGGAGCTTTTGAATTAAACTATGCAAGCATGCAGCTTTGCAAAGAAAGAAAATATGACGCTGTGATCTCTATCGGATGTGTAATTCGTGGAGAAACCCCTCACTTCGATTATGTATGTTCCGCAGTAGCACAAGGAATTAAGGATTGTAACATTATGACAGACACTCCTACTATTTTCTGTGTACTTACAGATGATACAAAAGAGCAGTCTATCGCAAGAAGCGGTGGTGATCTTGGAAACAAAGGTGTTGAAGCAGCAGTAACAGCATTAAGAATGATTGATTTCAAAAAGAAATTATCTGATAAAAAAGGAAATATCGGTTTTGGACACCCTTAACCTTTGCACACCTTAACAATACACAAGGACTATTTTTTAATAGTCCTTTTTTGTTGAACTATTTGGCAAAGGTCATTCATCTCAATTGACGCCCTCATTCTGATTAAAAAAACTCATAAATCTTATTAATAAAAGCTATGTTTTGATTTTTTTATATTAAAAGTTCTACACAAAAACTATCTTTGTGAAAACTAATATAGACAGTCAATACATGTTTTTAAAAAAAGTAAAACCGTTCCTATATTTAGGAGTTTTTTATCTTATTATTTCATTGATAATAAGAACCGTATTCTTTTTTCATCCTATTACTACCGCTAGTTTTGGATTTTTCGAAATTGTCAAGGTACTTTTAGTAGGGCTGGTGAATGATATTCTTGTATTCATTCTGGCCAGTGCAATTCTTGCGCTCTACTTCTTGTTTCTTTCCAATTCAAAATATAAAAAACCTTATGGGTATACTATATTTGGGGCATTCGTCTTATTCTTTTTATATATCTGGCTTGTTCCGAACAATATCTTCAAACAATATGGAGGTTCTGTAACAGAAGTAGCATTAACCTTTGTTGGAATAAAAACATTTTTATTCGGATTAATGCTTTTCTTACCTACTCAGAGAATTAAGATACGTAATGTTTTATACTTCATCACATTACTTTTATATGTTCTGCTCATCATTTTCAATGGAGTAAGTGAATACTTCTTCTACAATGAATTTGGAGTTCGTTACAACTTCATAGCAGTAGATTATCTGATTTATACCAACGAGGTTATTGGAAATATCATGGAAAGCTATCCTGTAGTTCCTTTATTCTCTGCCATCCTTATCGTAACCCTTACCATTACTTGGTTTATTTATAAAAAAACAAAGGATGAATTGCTGGATTTACCCAACTTTAAGCAAAAGATGATTCTGCTGGGATCCTTTATTCTCCTTTGTGGATTAAGTTTCTTGGCGCTTCCATCACTAATGCAGATTAAATCTGACAATGTTTTTGCCGATGAAATTGAAGCCAACGGACTTCCTAAGTTCTACTGGGCTTTTACCCATAATGAGCTGGATTATTTCCAGTTTTATTCACAACTTAATCAGCAACAGGCTGAAAAAAACTTCCTAAGCCAATATCCACAGCAGACATTGTCAAGGAATATTGTAGCTGAGCAACCTGAAGCGAAGAAAAATGTAGTTCTGATTTCCATCGAAAGTCTTTCTGCTGATTTTATGGAGCATTATGGAAATACTCAGAAGATCACCCCTTTTCTGGACAGTCTTGCTGAAAAGTCATTAATGTTTACCAATCTTTATGCTACAGGAAACAGAACCGTACGCGGACTGGAAGCTTTAACGCTCTGCATCCCTCCTACAGCCGGAGAAAGCATTATTAAAAGAGATGACAACAAAAATAAATTCACAACAGGAAATGTATTCAAATCAAAAGGATATGATGTTAAATTCCTGTATGGCGGATACAGCTATTTCGATAATATGCAGGACTTTTTCGGAGGAAATGGCTATGGAATTGTAGACAGAAATAACTTTAAGCCGGAAGAAATTACTTTCGCGAACGTTTGGGGAGTTGCTGATGAAGATATGGCCAGAAAAGCAATTCAGGTGATGAATGCTGAAGCAAAATCCGGAAAACCATTCTTTAATCACTGGATGACTGTTTCTAATCACAGACCATTCACTTACCCTGATGGAAGAATTGATATCCCGGGAACCGCAAAATCCCGTGAAGGAGGTGTAAAATATACAGACTACTCTCTAAAGTTGTTCTTTGATATGGCCAAAAAGCAGGATTGGTATAAAAACACAGTCTTTGTGATCATTGCAGATCACTGTGCATCCAGCGCCGGAAAAACGGAGCTTCCAATGGATAAATATAGAATTCCTGCTATGATCTTTTCGGAAGGATATATCCAGCCTCAGAAATTTGATGCATTAATGTCACAGATTGATGTAATGCCTACTCTTTTTGGATTATTGAACTTCAATTACCAGTCTAAATTCTTAGGGCAGGATGTTTTCAAAAAAGAGTTCCAGCCTAAGGCTTATATTGCTACTTATCAGGATTTAGGATTTGTAAAGGATGGTCGTTTAACAATCATTTCACCAGTAAAAAAGGCAAAACAATACTCTTTAGAACTGGAAAAAAGCACTTTGGCTCCTGAGTTTAAGCTTTATTATGATGAAAAGCTATTAAAAAATACAGATCAAAAGCTGGTAGATGATGCTATTTCAGCATATCAATCTACTTCTTATTGGCTGAAAACCAAACAGCTTAACCGATAAAAATCTAGACATTTTGTTCTAATAATTTTTATAGATTAACTTAAAATATTTAAATTCACAAAAAAGATATTACTATGAGATGGACAGACGACAGAGGCGGAAACGTTGAAGATCGCAGAGGCTCCGGAGGCGGAGGTGGCGGTATGATTGTAGGCGGTGGTCTCGGAACTTTAATTATAGCTGCAATTGTATTCTTTTTGGGAGGTGATCCTTCCGGTATACTGAATTCCGGCAGCATACAAACCTCAGGAGGATCCGGTGAAAAAAGAGAACTTACTGCCGATGAGAAAAAAATCGGTGATATGGTAGACATGATGACCACATGGAATGACCAAACCTGGAACCAAGTCTTTAAGGAAAATGGTATGACCTATACCAGACCCGCTGTAGTCCTTTTTGAAGAGACAACACAATCAGCTTGTGGAACTGCTCAGTCTGCAATGGGACCTTTTTATTGCCCTGCTGACCAGAAAGTTTATATGGATATGAGTTTCTTTAATGAACTTCAACAGAGATTTGGAGCCAAAGTCACTGAATTTACAGTAGCCTATGTCCTTGCTCATGAAATAGGACACCATGTGCAGACACTTCTGGGGACTACGCAAAAAGTAGACGCCCTTAGAAGAAGCGGAAGATATTCGGAGACAGAAATGAACAAGGTATCGGTTGCTACAGAATTACAGGCAGATTTTTATGCCGGAGTTTGGGCCAGACGTACAAATGATTCCAAACAGATTCTTGAACCCGGAGATATTCAGTCTGCAATAGATGCAGCAGAAGCAGTGGGTGATGACAATATTCAAAAAAGAGCACAAGGATATGTTAATCAGGAAAGCTTTACCCATGGATCTTCAGCACAACGTAAGGAATGGTTCATGAAAGGATATAATACCGGAGATATCAGACAAGGAGATACTTTCAACCAACTTTTAAAATAATTAGTTTTTAAAAGCTTTAGAAATACAAAAAATAGGCTGCCTCAAAAGTGAGACAGCCTATTTTTATTTATTGTAATTCAATTGGATTCGTATTCTTCTTGGCTTCCTCTTTTACTCTCCCCTCCATTCGTTTTCTCATATCAGCAGGATCTTGATTCCCTCCTCCTTGGCCTCTTCCTCCACCAATTCTTGTAACAGCAGCCATTCCACCAGGCCCACCACCTTGATTCATAAATGACATTGGGTCAGTTTTAAATTTTTGCTGTTGCTTAATAAAATCTGTTCTTTTTACTTTCAAAGTATTTCCAAACTGATTTAATGTTGGAAGCTCCGCAATCTTGTAATTCTTCATTAAATCAAAAGAATAATCTCCTTTATCATCTTCCACTTTTACAATTAAACCCGGCAATCCTCCAAATTTATAAGGTCCATCCTGATAAGGCAGGTCTGTAGTAAACCATGCCGTCCATTTTCTTCCTGCAAAATCCGTTTCAGCTTTTTGAACCTTATACTCTCCTAGTTTAGTTGTTTCTGAGGAAATTTTCCACGCCAATGGTCTATCTTCTTCATAAGAATAAATATCACGTCCTATTCTATCTTTAAAATAAGTCTTTTGATTCGTCTTATCTTTTTCCACAGAATAATTGATGTTGGTTCTTAAACTTTCCATCTGATCCCTGTTGATATTTCCTCTTCCACCACCGCCTTGAAAAGCTTTCTGCATAATGGAATCCCTTTTAATTCTGTTTTCAGAGTAAAAAATTGATTTCTCCTGAGAAATATCAAGATATGTATTTTCTGTTTTAATATCAGTTTTATTTTCAGCATCCGGCTTCATTGTTACCTGATATACAAATCTGTTCGTCTGTGCGGAAACCTGCTGTATAAAGAGCGCCAGCGCGATAATACCTATTTTTTTCATTCTAAGTCTATTTATGTTTTGGATTTCAAAACATTACCAAGGTTAAACTCATCAATGATAAAAATCGATAAAATAAAAATGCTGATTTTTATATCCTGATTTTTGTTCGTATTTTTGCGTCATTAAATCATTCTAAATAAATACAATGATAAAAGTATCAGACTATGCAAAGGAAAAAGCCATCCAACTTATGACGGAAGATGGTTTTAACCCTGCTGAAGATTATATAAGAGTTGGGGTGAAAAGCGGCGGATGCTCTGGTTTAGAGTATGTTTTAAAGTTTGATAACCAAAAAACAGACACAGATCAGATTTTTGAAGATAATAACATCAAAATTATTATAGATAAAAAATCCATCCTCTATTTAGCAGGAACCACTCTTGAATACTCAGGAGGATTGAACGGAAAGGGGTTTGTTTTCAACAACCCGAACGCATCCAGAACATGTGGATGTGGAGAGTCATTTAGTCTTTAGAGAAAAGACATAAGATACCAGATTCCTGGATTCAGACTTATTTCTGAGCCTTGAAATCTAAAATCTGAAATCTAAAAAATAATAATGAGTAAATATACTGAAGACGATTTAAGAGTCGATCTAGAAAATAAAAAATATGAATTCGGTTGGGAAACCAAAATTGATTATGAAGATTTCCCAATTGGTTTAAATGAGGATATCGTCCGTGCCATCTCTGCTAAAAAAGAAGAGCCGGAATGGATGACCGAATGGCGTTTAGAATCTTTCAAAATCTGGTTGAAAATGGTTGAGCCTAACTGGGCAAACATCAAGTATGAAAAGCCGGATTTTCAAGCTATCCGTTACTACGCAGCACCAAAGTCTAAACCTGAACTAGAAAGCCTAGATCAGGTAGATCCGGAATTATTGAAAACCTTCGAAAAGCTAGGGATTAATATTGAGGAACAAAAAAGACTTTCAGGGGTAGCCGTAGATATCGTAATAGACTCAGTTTCTGTGAAAACAACTTTCCAGGATACCTTGGCAGAAAAAGGAATTATTTTCTGTTCAATCTCTGAGGCTATTAAGAATCACCCAGATTTAGTAAGAAAATACCTTGGAAAAGTAGTTCCTAGAGGAGATAATTTCTATGCAGCATTAAATTCCGCAGTATTTTCTGACGGAAGTTTCTGCTATATTCCAAAAGGGGTAAAATGCCCAATGGAACTTTCTACTTACTTCCGTATTAACCAAGCAGGTACAGGACAGTTTGAAAGAACTCTTGTAATTGCAGATGAAGGTAGTTATGTTTCTTACCTTGAAGGATGTACAGCACCTTCAAGAGATGAAAACCAGCTTCACGCAGCAGTGGTGGAACTGATTGCTCTTGACAATGCAGAAATTAAATATTCAACTGTACAGAACTGGTATCCAGGTAATGAAGAAGGAAAAGGAGGTGTATTCAATTTTGTGACGAAAAGAGGACTTTGCGAAAAAAATGCAAAAATCTCATGGACTCAGGTTGAAACAGGTTCTGCTGTAACATGGAAATATCCATCTTGTATCCTTAAAGGTGACAATTCAATTGGTGAGTTTTACTCTATTGCAGTAACCAACAATCACCAGTATGCAGATACAGGTACTAAAATGATCCACATTGGAAAAAATACCAAGTCAACGATCATTTCAAAAGGTATTTCTGCAGGAAAATCACAAAACTCATACAGAGGATTGGTAAAAGTAATGCCTTCTGCAAAAGGAGCCAGAAACTTCTCCCAGTGTGACTCTTTATTGATGGGTAACGAGTGTGGAGCGCACACATTCCCGTATATTGAGATTAAAGATCCTACTGCACAATTGGAACATGAAGCAACCACTTCAAAAATTGGAGAAGATCAAATTTTCTACTGTAACCAAAGAGGGATTGATACGGAAAGAGCAATTGCTTTAATCGTAAATGGTTTCAGTAAAGAAGTTTTAAATAAGCTTCCGATGGAATTTGCTATTGAAGCACAAAAACTATTGGAAATTTCATTAGAAGGCTCAGTTGGATAAAACAATATGATAGCTACAGAAAGATTAATTTTAAGGAAACCTACAGAAGAAGATTTTGAAAGATTCTTTGAAATTAATCATGACCCTCAAACCAATATTCATAATCCAGGTGGACCAATGAGTTTTGAAAAAGCAGAAATCACATTTGCAAGAATGCTTGATCATTGGGAAAAGCATAACTTTGGAAGCTGGGCCATTGTTGAAAAGAACAGTCCAGAAAATATAATAGGTTTTGGAGGAGTAAGCTATAAATTCTACGGAGAAGAAGAAAAATTGAATTTAGGCTATCGTTTTGCTTCCGAGGCATGGGGGAAGGGATACGCAACAGAATTCACAAAGAAAACTATAGATTTTGGGTTTAATGAAGACAATAAAGACGAAATATTCGCCATTGTCCGTCCCAGCAATATAGCTTCTGTTAAAGTTTTGGAAAAGGCAGGCATGACACAAATTGGGACACTTGATGATGTTCCTGGTCAACCTGAAAGTTTAGTATATAGAATTCAAAAATAATTTGTTTAAGCAAATAAAATGTTAGAAATTAAAAACCTTCACGCCAAAATTGAAGATGGCGCAGAAATATTAAAGGGTATTAATCTTGAAATAAAGCCGGGCGAAGTTCACGCTATCATGGGGCCGAACGGAGCAGGGAAATCCACTCTTTCTTCTGTTATTGCAGGAAAAGAAGATTACGAAGTAACTGGTGGAGAAATCCTTTTCGAAGGAGAAGACATCAGCGAAGATGCTCCGGAAGACAGAGCACATAAGGGAATCTTCCTTTCTTTCCAGTATCCAGTGGAAATTCCGGGAGTTTCTGTAACGAACTTTATCAAAGCTGCTTTAAACGAAACAAGAAAAGCAAACGGATTATCAGAAATGCCGGCAAAAGAAATGCTTGCATTAATCCGCGAGAAGTCTGAAAAACTAGGAATCAAAAAAGATTTCCTTTCTAGATCATTGAACGAGGGATTCTCCGGAGGTGAAAAGAAAAGAAACGAAATATTCCAGATGATGATGCTTAATCCTAAATTAGCAATCCTTGATGAAACAGATTCAGGATTAGATATCGACGCTTTAAGAATCGTTGCAGATGGAGTAAATCACTTTAAAAATGAAGGAAATGCAGTTCTTTTGATTACCCACTATCAAAGATTGCTTAACTATATCCAACCTGACTTCGTTCACGTTCTTGCCAACGGAAAAATCATCAAAACAGGTGATAAATCTTTAGCATTAGAGCTTGAAGAAAAAGGGTACGACTGGCTTCTTAACTAAGAAGGAAATCGATTATTTCGGAGATCAAAAATTTTTCGCTGTCATTCTGAGTGAAGCGGAGGAAAATAAAGAGTCTCTAATATTAAAAATTTGGATTCCTTGTTCCTTGGAATGACAATATTTTAGTTCAAATAAAAAGAAAAAATGGTGCAAACCACAGATATACCAGTAATGGCATTAAAAGAACAAATTATAGAAAACCATAATGAGTTTTTGGAGAGTCTTCGTCACAGATTTCTGGATGATGATAGAAAAACTGCTCTTCAAAAGTTTGAGAAACTTGGTTTTCCGACAAAGAAAGACGAAGAATATAAATATACCAATCTAAAGGAGATCACGGAAAAAAATTATAATTTCTTTCCGAATGAGCACCATAACATCACCAAGGAGCAGTTCGATCAATTGCATCTGGGTGAGGAAAATTTCGATTGGATTGTTTTTGTAAACGGTAAGCTTCACAAAGAGCTTTCAAAGGTTTCTATTGAAAATGTAGAGTTCCTTTCATTCAATTATGCATTGAATGATGATAAGCATAAAGAGGTTTTTGAAAAATATTTCAATACAATTGCTTCCAAAGAACAAGCTTTCACTAATTTAAACCTTGCATACTGCAAATATGGTTTCTTCTTGAAAGTTCCTAAAAATGTGGTGATTGAAAAACCAATCCATGTTTTCTATATTTCTCAAAACCAAGAGGAAAATACATTCTACAACACGAGAAATTTATTGATCGTAGAAGATGGGGCAAAAGTAGAAGTGATTGAAAGCCACCATAACTTTGACAGTACTTATGTATTGACAAACTCGGTGACCGAGATCTTCGCTTATCCTAACGCAAAGGCTGATTGGCATAAGCTTCAGAATGATAACAATACATCATACCTTATCGACAGTACTTTTGCAAGACAGGAGAAAGACAGCTTAGCCACTGTAAATACTTTCTCTTTCGGAGGTAAACTGGTAAGAAACAACCTGGATTTCATTCATAATGGATCAAATATCAATTCATTCATGAATGGTATTACTATTATTGGAAAAGATCAGTTGGTTGATCATCATACAGCAGTTCACCACAACTTCCCGAACTGTGAAAGTTATCAAAACTATAAAGGAATCTTTGACGGAAATGCACATGGTGTATTCAACGGAAAGGTTTTTGTTGATAAAATAGCTCAAAAAACGAATGCATATCAGCAGAATAACAACGTTTTACTAAGTGAGGGAGCAAGCATTGATACCAAACCTCAATTGGAGATTTTTGCTGATGATGTGAAGTGTTCTCATGGGTGTACCGTAGGTCAGCTGAATGAAGATGCCTTGTTCTATCTTAGAGCTAGAGGAATCTCAAAGAAAAAAGCTCAGGCATTACTTTTATATGCATTTGCCAATGACGCGATGCAGAATATCGATATTGAGCCTTTAAAAGAGAAAATTTCAAAGCTATTGGCTGAGAAATTAGAAGTAGATATAGAGTTTTAAAAATTATATATATTGATACACAAAAGCACTTCAAAATGAAGTGCTTTTTTATTGTTATGATATTGACATTTATTTCTTAAACCAACTTTGGTTATCCTTATTATCTGAACGTTTCTTTCCATTATCAATGTTATAAGCCAAACCTACTCCTAGAGTTTGTTTCAACTGTGTTTTCCAGATCTGGTTGTGGTCATACAATAAGTCCAGAGTTACATTCGTAGAAATGTATTTATTGATCTTCATGCTTAAAACTCCGCTATATCCAAGAACCAATCTATCAGGATGATCCAGATAGTTTGAGAAGACAGAAGCGGTATTAAGTAGGCTGATATTCTCCATGATTTTCAACTTATACATCGCGGTTCCCAAGAAACCGAACTGGAAAAGAGAAGAATCACCATCATTTTTAAGGCCATAAGTACCCGCTTTCTGAAGATCCTTATCCAAAACAAAAGTCCATCTAGCATTTGCAGGACGCATAGTCACTGTAAAATTATCATTTGGACGATAGGTAACCCCTAGCCCTACATTTAGGTAACCTGGGGCCATAAAGTTTGAAATTTTCTTTGCATCAGGATTATTACCATCTTCATACCCTGGAGCAAACTGGGTTTGAAAACCTACTCCTCCAGAGAGATACCAGTTTTTAGCAAACTCTCTACCATAGTTTGTAGAAAGATTAATTACATCCTGCGTTTTTCTTACTCCTGTTCCTTGTGTATTGTTTTGTCCGTACCCTAGAATAATGATATTTTCCCAAAGATCCTTATTTTTTTCATAAGTCAGGTTATAATTAACACCGGCAAGCCATCCTACGTTGTTGGCTCCACCTCCTACCCAATTGGAAAAAGCCGCCTGATTAAGCATTAATGTGTTTTGTCCTTGAATAGACCAAGCTTTAACGGTATCTGTTGCGGGAGCATCCGTTTTAGTCTCTTGAGCCATTGCAAAAGCTCCAAAAGAAATAGAAGCGATCAATAAAACTTTTTTCATAATTAACGATTTCCTACAAATGTATAAATAATAATTTATGCCTGATTAAAATTCACTTTAAAATGAATTTAATAATAGAAAAATATTCTTTATAACACAATGAAATTTAGCATTTTAAAAAGCGTGATTTTAAACTCCAAACTTAAACCAACTTAAAATAAAAATAAAAAGCACCCCATAACTGAAGCACTTTTTAATTAAAATATAGTATTTGTAACCTTATTTATTTTTTTATCCACCATTGGCTGTCTTTCCGCTCAGATCGCTTTACCCCATTGTCCAAAGTATAAGCAAAACCAATTCCTAATGTTTGCTTTAGCTGGGTTTTTGCGATCTGATTATGATCATACAAAAGATCCAAAGTAATATTAGAAGAAATATACTTATTCACTTTTAAATTCAAAAGAGCTCCATAAGCCAGCGCCAATCTATCCGGACGATCCAGATAATTGGAAAAGACCGAAGCCGTATTTGTCAAATAAATATCTTCCATTATTTTCAGCTTATATATGGCTGTTCCCAAGAAACCGAACTGCAATAATGAAGAATCCCCGTCATTTTTCAAACCATAACTTCCGGCAAATTGAAGTTCTTTATCCATTACAAAAGTCCACCTGGCATTGGTAGGACGCAAAGTCACCGTCAGATCATCATTAGGCCTATAAGTGATACCCATACCGACGTTAACGTAACCAGGCGCCATAAAGTTCGAAATTTTCTTTGCTTCGGGATTATTTCCATCTTCATATCCTGCGGCAAACTGAGACTGTAAACCCGCACCTAAGGATAAATACCAGCTTTTGGAAAACTTTCGCCCATAGTTGGTAGAAACATTAATAACGTCCTGGGTTTTTCTTATTCCTTGCCCTTTGGTATCATTCTGGCCGTATCCAAGAATAATAATGTTCTCCCAAAGATCATTATCTTTTTCATAGGTGATATTATAATTGATACCGGCAAGCCAACCAACGTTATTGGCTCCCCCTCCTACCCAATTTGAAAAGGCAGCCTGATTAATCATCAAGGTATTTTTTCCTAATACTGACCAGTATTTTACCGTGTCTGCTTTCACGGAATCCTTTTTTAATTCTTCCTGCGCACTGGCATAAATCCCCACAAAAGAGGAAAGAATAAGTAAAAACTTCTTCATTACTCTAAATAATTTTCAATGCAAAAATATTAATATAATTTTTTTTAAAGGTAAATTTAGCCTTAAAGTATCTAATTTCATTAAAGTTTAATCCCTTAGCAACAAGATACTTCAATAAAATTGATGCCAAATAATAGACGTAAAAGTTAAAATTGATACCTTTTGTCTTAAAATCAGAGAGGTAGCAACCTATTCATCGACAAATTTTCCGAAATTTATCCTTGGCTTTTGATTTGACGTACAACCCTCATGTTTAAAAATGTAATCTCCAAAAAAGCAATTATATACCCCTTGCTGATGCTTTCTGCAATGTGGTTCGGATATTTTTTACAAATGCAGGGCTTTTTTGGAAGTTGCTTCGGAGCCATCATTCCATTGGTCCCTGAAGGGCTGCTTGGGATATTTACTTCGCCATTATTACATGGAAATATCGATCATATTATTGGGAACTCCATTCCAATCGCTGCATTGATGTTTTTGCTGTACCAATTTTATCCAATGGTGGCTAACAAGGTTTTTATTACAGGATGGATTGCAACAGGATTTTTGGTGTGGCTTCTTCCTCCTATTGACATCATGACCGGCGAGTATATGTATACCTGTACCATTGGAGCCAGCGGCGTAGTCTATGTTCTTGCTTTCTTCCTCTTTTTTAGTGGGGTATTCAAGTGGAATACAAAGCTTCTTACCATTTCAATGCTGGTTGTACTATATTATGGCAGTTTGGTTTGGGGAATGCTTCCTGAGGAGCTTTTCTATAATATGCAGGAGCCAAGTAAAATTTCATGGCAGGCTCACCTTTCCGGAGCATTAGTGGGAAGCATTATTGCCTTTATTTTTAAGAATGTAGGTGAAAAAAAGAAAAGATTCATTTGGGAATTCCCTAATTATTATAGTGAAAAAGACGATAAATTGTGGCAGGAATACAAGGAAAACCATCCCGATGATTTTCTGGAATTACCCTATAAAAAAAGAGACGATATTTGGGATCATTTGGATGAATTAAGAAGAAAATAAAACTTAATTTACTACATTTGATAAAAAACACACATGATTTCCGAAGAATATTTTTACGCAATTGCCCTACGCGAATGCAGCCATATTGGCGACATCAATTTCCACAAACTTATCCGAAATTTTGGAAGTGCTCAGGAAGCATGGAAAAGAGGTAAGAAAGAGTATAAAAAATTGGATGGAATGGGACTTAAGACTGTTTCTGACATTGGAAATGAAGAACATCTGAAGTTTGCAGAAAGAGAGCTTGAGTTTTGCGAAAGGAATGCTATTCAGATTAAGCTAAGACACCTGGGAGAAGCCCCCACTCTCCTTAATGAATGTATGGATGCACCGGCTATTCTATATCAAAAAGGAAACATCAACGACTCACTTCAAAAACTAAGTATTGTAGGCACCCGAAACATGACAACTTATGGCCAACAATTTATTGAGGATTTTTTCGGGGCAACCCAATCTGCAGCATATGCATCTGTGAGCGGTTTAGCTTTAGGGATAGACAAGGAAGTTCATGAACAATCTATTCGTCACCAAAAGCCAACCATAGCCGTTCTCGCCCATGGATTTCAGTTTTTATACCCGGCAAAAAACAGAAAACTTTCTGAAAAAATAGTACAGGAAGGAGGGGCTTTATTAACAGAATTCAATTCATCAAGAAAGCCGGATCGGGAAAACTTTATTCAGAGAAACAGAATTGTGGCTGGAATTTCCTCATCCACTATAGTTGTAGAGACTGGTTTTGGAGGAGGATCTGTGAGTACAGCAGCCTTTGCCAATGATTATAACAGAGATGTTTTTGCTCTTCCTGGGAAAATTACAGACGTCTGCAGCCAGGGCTGTAATCAATTGATTTTCCACAATAAAGCAACCGCTATTTCAACCGTAAAAGATCTCATCAATATGCTTGGCCTGAACAATCCTCAGGAAAAAATTGAAGAGTTGTTTCCCTATAGCGAGACTTTAATACAATTAACTGAAAATCAAAAATTTATTTATCAAAGTATTAAAGAGAATCCGCAGATTTCTTTGGATGATTTGGGACAGAAAATCGATATTCCTTCTCATAAAATTTTACCAATAATTTTAGAATTGGAACTTTTGGGGAAAGTAAAATCATTTTCCGGGAGACAATTTATTGCAAATTAAGAATTAATGATTTCTTAATATTGCATTATTTCATACATAACATTTCATTTTTAATAAAATTTGATCATTAATTATCAATTTAATAATATTCCGAAACATTATTATTTAATTTTTAACAATGTTGAAATAGAGTGTTGTGAATCTTGAAAAAAAAATTAAATTTGTTGACAATAATATTCAACCTTAATATATGGAACAATATAATATTGACCAGAAAATCCAAGAGTTTATTGCAAAAATTGAAGCAAAAAATCCTAATGAACCGGAATTCTTACAGGCTGTAAAAGAAGTTGCCGTAACTGTAATTCCATTCATTGCTACGAGAAAAGAATATACAGGAATGAAGCTGCTTGAAAGAATGGCTGAAGCTGAAAGAATTATTATTTTCAGAGTTCCATGGGTTGATGATAAAGGAGAGATTCAGGTTAACAGAGGCTTCAGAATTCAAATGAACTCTGCTATTGGTCCATACAAAGGAGGAATCCGTTTCCATCCTACGGTAAACTTATCAGTTCTTAAGTTCTTAGCTTTCGAACAAGTGTTTAAAAACTCTTTAACTACTCTTCCAATGGGTGGTGGTAAAGGAGGTTCAGATTTCGATCCACAAGGAAAATCTGACATGGAAGTAATGCGTTTCTGCCAGGCTTTCATGACAGAATTATGTAAGCACATTGGTCCTGAAACAGACGTCCCTGCAGGAGATATTGGTGTAGGAGCTAGAGAAATCGGATATTTATTTGGACAGTACAAGAAAATCAGAAATGAATTTACCGGAGTTCTTACAGGAAAAGGTCTTGCTTACGGAGGTTCATTAATCCGTCCTGAAGCTACAGGATACGGAGTGGTATACTTCGCTGAGCAAATGCTTAAAACAATTGGAGAGAACTTCCAAGGGAAAATAGTAACTGTATCAGGTTTCGGAAACGTAGCTTGGGGAGTTATCAAAAAGGCAACTGAGCTTGGAGCAAAAGTAGTAACTCTTTCTGGTCCTGATGGATACATCTATGATAAAGATGGTATCAGCGGAGAAAAGATTGATTATTTATTAGAGCTTAGAGCTTCTGGAAACAACAGAGCTGAGGACTATGCTAAAAAATATCCATCTGCTGAATTCCACGCTGGAAAACGTCCTTGGGAAGTAAAATGTGATGTAGCATTCCCATCTGCGACTCAAAACGAATTAGATTTAGATAATGCAAGAAAATTAGTTGAAAACGGATGTGTTTGTGTAACTGAAGCAGCTAACATGCCTTCTACACTAGACGCTATTAACTATTTCTTAGACAATAAAGTATTATTCTCTCCTGGTAAGGCTTCCAATGCTGGAGGTGTTGCAACATCAGGTTTAGAGATGACGCAAAACTCTATCCGTCTTAACTGGACTTCTGAAGAGGTAGATGCAAGATTAAAGGAGATCATGATCGGTATCCACAAAGCTTGTAGAGACTACGGAAAAGACGAAGACGGCTATGTAAACTACGTAAAAGGTGCAAATATTGCAGGCTTCGTAAAAGTAGCAGAAGCAATGTTGGCTCAAGGAGTTGTGTAACATGAAAAAACAAAGGTTGGGAAAAACTCCCGACCTTTTTTGATATAGCCTGTTCCCGGGATAATGGGAAAAAAGTAAAAAGTGAAAGGAGAAAGTGCTGCTATATGCAGCACTTTTTTTATTTTTATAATAATGAAAAATACCTTTAAAGATATTGACGAATACATCCTTATGTTCCCGATAGATGTTCAGGAAAAGCTTCTTGAGCTAAGAAGGTCCATTCACTCTCGGGTATCGGACCTTGAGGAATATATTGGATATCAAATGCCTGCTTTCAAATATATGGGTAAACCTCTGGTTTATTTTGCAGGGTATAAAAAACACATCGGATTCTATCCCGGCGCTGAGGGAATCAGAAATTTTGAAAAGGATTTTAAGGAAAGAAACTACAAATTTTCTAAGGGAGCTGTACAGTTTCCTATCAATGAAAATATTCCTTTGGATTTGGTTAATAGAATTGTAGACTTCAAAAAGGAAGAAATCGGGCAAAAAAAATCCTGAAATACAAGATTTCAGGATTCCGACTAGAGTTTACTAAAGTACGATCACTTTTTCTTTTTAGATTTCTTTTCTTGTTTTGTAGCTTCTGCAGGTGTAGTTGGTTCCGTTGCTGTTCCCGTGCTTGTAGTTGCTTCAGCTACCGGACTTGCTGTGGAGGATCCCGTTGTTGTACTTTGTCCACTTGTTGTAGAAGACGTATTCCATTCTGTTGTGGCTTCAGCTTTTTGAGGTGGATTTTGGGTTGTTGTTTGGGTATTAGTCGTGGTTTCAGTAGGCTTCTTCGTGTCTGTTTGGGCTGATACTGCGATTACTCCGACTAATGTAAATGCCGCCGTTAAAATTAACTTTTTCATAATGTAATATTTAAATGATTGTTTAAAGTAAACGAGCCATCATTTATAAAATTATGTGTAAGTATTTTATTTAACGGACTTTATAATTATTTAAGAGGATTTTGCAAAACAATATTGAGTCCCGAATTTTACTACTAAGTGTAAAAACATATCCTATCAACACACCATTAATAAGCCTTTATTTGGCTATATTCTTCATCATTTTCTCTACAAATACAAAGGCCGCCGGACAGATTACCGTATTCTTCAGCATCAAATGATTGATCTGATAAATTTTTTTACGATCTGTATGCGGATATTCTCTGCAGGCCTTTGGTCTTACTTCATAGATAGAACAGGTATTGTCATTATTGAGGAAAAAACAGGGAAGGTTCTGCAATACTTTGTCATCATCTTCATCTACCCTTAAAAACTTAGCTTCAAAATCAGCGGACTTCATACGAAGATGCTTGGAGATACGTTCAATATCCTTTTCTGTATAAAGAGGTCCTGTTGTTTTACAGCAATTCGCACACTGTAAACAGTCTATTTCTTCAAAAACTTCATCATGGGTTTCCTGCACAACATAATCAAGATTTTTGGGTGGTTTTTTCTTTAATCCATCCAAAAACTTTTTATGTTCTTTCTGCTTTTGTAAAGCCTGCTTTTTATAAAAATCTAAATTCATTTATTCTTTATTTCCTGCCTGAACAGGAAGTTCTGCTTTCTGATGTTCATTGATCTTATCCAAATCTAAAATGGTGGCAAGATTACCTTTATTAGGATAATACATCGGGACAAATTTTGCACCATAAACAATCTCACCTGTAACATAGGATGATCTTTGAACTACCGTATTTGAAAAAACTTCATCAAATGCACGTATCTGTACAATAATTTCAATATCAATATTATTAAAATCATTCTCTGAAAACCCATAAAACGGGGAATTTTCATCAATTTTATGAACAACGGTCCAATTCAGAGCTAAGGTGTTTATTTTGCTTAAATGAGTATCCAGTCTGTAAAAATTACTCTTGGGAACATCATTTTCAATCACTTCAATAGCCGTAGATACAATGACATCGGCGTCCGTAAGTGCATTATTTTTATAAGGAGCTAATCTGAACATTAAAGCGGTAGAATCCTGAAAAGGGGCTACCACTGCTATATCAGAAAATCTTAAATAAGCCCTTGGTCTTGAAAATCTCCCATAGAAAAGTCCCGTTGCAATGGCAAAGGTAAGCAATCCTAGAAAAGCTTCAAAAGTAGCTACCAAACTCGCCATAAAACCAACCGGAGCAATTCTTCCATAGCCAACTGTAGTAAAGGTCTGTGAGCTGAAAAAGAACACATCAATAAACTCATTCAGTGGATCACTCTTGTCTATTCCTGTAAGATGCTCTACCCCGATGAGGTAATAGATCATTGCAAATACAAGATTAATGAGGATATAAGCAACGACCAGATAAGAAATAAAGCGAAATGACGACAAATTCAGCATGGTATGGTACCAGCTCAACCTGTTGAAAACATTTACGCCTGTTCTCTTCACATTTGGAAGCCCATCCTTATTGATGAATCTCCCTGAGGCATTGCTTCCAAACCCACTGTTCTCAGTATTTTTCTGACGGATTTTTTTTCTGAATCCTCTTGCCATCTTTATATCATTTGTTTTTTAATAGTTTAATCAGAATAGAAAGTTTTATCCTTGACTTTTGCTCTATTCTAAATGCAAAGATAAAATATTGTTTTCATGAATTTTATCAATCGAATCATTACTTATTCAATTTGATTTTGCAGTACATTTGAATCATGAAAAAGCTGGAATCAAGAGAAGACATTGAACATCTTGTCAATTCATTTTATACAAAGGTAATAAAGGATGAAACCATTGGTTTCTTTTTTAATGATGTTGCCAAGGTAGATTGGGACAAACATCTTCCCAAGATGTATTCTTTTTGGGAATCTATTCTTTTTGGCCAGATGAGTTATAAAGGCAACCCTATGGGGGTTCATTTTCCAATCAATGAAATTCAGGCGATGGAGCAAAAGCACTTCGACCGATGGCTGGAACTATGGAGAACCACCATTGAAGAGAATTTTGTAGGTGAAAATGCAGACATGGCGATTTATAAATCTGAAAACATTGCCAAATTGATGGCTTTTAAAATGGAATTAGCCAGAAGACTTTAGCAAAACACATAATATATTTGGAAATACAACAGGTTTTCTATTATAACCTCTGCTACATTCAATACTATCCCCTTTTCAAAAATTATCACTCAAATTTATGCATCTTTTCATCTGAAATTTTTAAAATTTTTTGATCACTAACCCACAGCTTATTTCTAATTAAAAGTTGGAAACGTCCATCAATAATCAAAAAAAATAAAATATTTCACCATTCCGTTACTTTCACAAATAACTGATTTTTAAGTATTTCTACTGATTCGAAAACTATTTTTAATCTCTACCTTTACCTTATCAAAATTATTCAAGACGTCTTAAAACCAAATTTTGATTGCGGTATCCGAAAAGCAATTAGAGTAGGAAACTAAAAAACTCAGAAATCATGGAACTCATTAAAGAAAACGTAAAAACAGCTACAGTAGTATTATTACAAGCTCAAGGAAAAGAAAAAGGAAAATTCTTAAGCCATGGAAATGGAAATGTTTTCCTTCAAAACGGTATTCAGGGATTAGGCGAGGTCTTTATTCTTGAAGAATTATCAAATAATAGAGTCGCACTAAAATGCATTAGCAAAGAGAATGGATTATACTTAAGTCATGCTTTTGATAAATTATGGCTTCAGAAAGGCATTCAGGGAGAAGGAGAAGAATGGGAAATGAAAGTACATAGCCCTAATAAAGTTTCTTTTAACTGCTATGGTAAAGAAGTCGGTAAAACGCTTAGCCATGCATTTGATAAAATGTGGCTGCAAAATGGCTATCAGGGAGAAGGAGAGCTTTGGGAAATTCAAGATTAACAGTAATATACAGTCTATAAAAAAGGGGCTTACAATCAGAACAAAGATTGTAGGTCTTTTTTGTTATTTAACCATCTGAAAAATGTGATAAAGCGTATTAAACAGCATTATTCTTAGAATTTAAATTCTTTGTGAATTCACCTTTTAAGGGACAATCACCGTAAATATATAGGCTGCCAGGTTCACCAATAGAACTGTTCCATAAAGGATATTGGTTTTTCCACGGCTCAAGGAAAGCATTACAATAAATACAGATAAGGAAAGCAAAATTACATCTTTTTTATCCAATCCTAAAACCAAAGGAATATCATACATGATGCAAACGGTAGATACTGCAGGAATGGTAAGCCCAATACTTGCAAGCGCTGACCCTAGTGCCAGATTTAAGCTAGACTGAATCTGATTACTTCTTGCTGCTCTAATGGCTGCAACACCCTCCGGAAGAAGAACTACAGCAGCAATAATAACTCCTACAAGCGATTTTGGTGCTCCCAGACTTCGTACCATATCTTCAATGGTTCCGGATAAACCTTTTGCCATAAGAACTACAATAACCAAGCAAACCACCAAAAAGACAAAGCTTATAAGGGTTTTAGTTAACGTAGGTATATAATGTTCTTCAGGATGTTCGTCAGGAACTATAAAATAGCTTCTGTGGCGCAAGGTCTGTACCATCAGGAAAACACCATAGATTACAAGACAGGCAATGGATATAAAAATAAGCTGGGCTTCATTATAGAAAGGTCCATTGACGCTTGATGTAAAATTAGGAAGGACCAAAGTAAGGATAAGGATTGAAACAATACTCACCAGATAAGTGGTGGCAGAAGTTCTTGCAAAGAACTGTTCATGATATTTAACGCCACCTACCAGAATACAGATTCCTAAAATTCCGTTAAGAATAAGCATAACAGCGGCAAAAACGGTATCTCTTGCCAGCGTGATCGCCTGATCTCCGCCGGCCACCATCAGCGAGATGATAAGCGCAACTTCAATAATGGTGATACAAAGCGCCAAAATAATGGTACCAAATGGTTCCCCTACTTTATGAGCAACTACTTCGGCATGATGCACTGCCGATAAAACGCTTCCAATAAGTAAAATCCCGGCAATAACATCATGAATAACGTCACTTCCCATCAGTCCGGAAAAGTAGTACCCTACAGCAAGGATAGGAAAAATATAGGTATAATGTAAAAGTTCTCTAAGTTTCATAAAGCGACTACAAAATACAAAAAATCTATAACTTTTGAAATATTAAAAGAAAATATTAATAATATTTTAATGAGGCCAGAAATTAAAGTCCTGATAATCTGTGAACATATGAAACAGAAGCCCGATTCCTATAATTCTTATATTTCCTTTAAAGAACAGCAGCAAAAAATACACCGCAATGGCGTAATAAGAATGTAAAAAATGAAAACCTATACTTTCTCTTGACGGATCAAAGATCGGATTGGCAAAAAGATGGTCCAGATCTACCAACATGGTGGCAAGAAGAATAAAATACGCTTTTTTCCAATTTTTACGATAAAAAACCAATGCAATAAAGACAGGAAAAACAAGATGTAAAAAATAATGAGTAAAGGTTTTGAGCAATGCGATATCTGATAGAGCCATTAACGATGATTTTATCCGGTTTTTAAACTTACCATCGTAAAATTAAGGGTAATTCTCCATTTTTTGCTTTTATTTTCATCCAATAATCTTTTGATTTATTAACATACAACACGTAATCGATGTCAGAAATGATCTTTTTCTCGGTGTTACTCAATGTTTTCAAAGAAGAATACAATAAAGTACTATTTCTGATGAGAATGTAATTTTCTTTTTGCGGGGAAGATAGTGATACTGGCTTTCTGGTTGATTTTATAATAATCCCTTTACTATTTCGGCTGATTTCGTTTGGCAAGAAAGGGATTGCTGTGAATTGGTTTTCTTCATTGATCCATTTTTTAGACTGGAAATATTCCCATGTTCTATTGGGATCATCACTTTTGATGTCAATGATGTAATTCGGTTGAGTAATTTTTTGAAAGCTCTTCTTTTCAACTTCATTGAAATTATCATCATATTCATAGCTGATAATGGTGTCATTTATCTGTTCGAGATTTGAGGCGGCCTTTAAGGAAGTAAATTGCGAGGAGTCCGCAATGTTTTTATTGAAAAAACGGGTAAAGTTTCTGATGTTTTCCTTGTCTAGTTCCAGCTCCAGAAATTGATTCCCTTTCTGAATTTTTGAAGCAATGGTATTTAAAAATTGCAGATTTGAATTGTTTTTTATTTCAATTTCATCATCTTTTAGCTCAATAGAAAAATTTTGGATTTTCTGCCCTGAAAGAAAAGAAACACTCCCTGTGGTATTTTGAGTAAACTGATCTGCATTTAAAATATTTTTTGGTGAATCCTGAAAAATCTGCTTGTTTATGGCCCCAAAACCCGAATAGGAAGTCCCTACAATACATTTCTCACCTTCTATACTAAGAAAGACACGATCTTTTTGAAAAACATTCTTCCCTTTATCGGTAAACTTTTGCTGTTTTAAAAATGCAATAAATTTCTGTGAATCCTTAAGTTCTAGGACACTGTACCAATCTGAAACCCCAGTCCCTTTAAGGTGGAAAATTTGTAAAAAATCCGGGATTATGATCCCCGATTCTCTCAAAGAAGCTGAGCTTTTTCCTTTCGTTTTACTCCCCCATTGTGAAGGGGTGGTGATCAGGCTGAAAATATATTGCCTCGTCAGATTCTTTACATCTATTAAAACAACGGCATCAGCATTTTCAGGAATGAACCTGAGCTTCTTATCCTTATAAAAAAGCACAAAATAAGCCGTAACAGCCAGTAACAGAATAAACGAGGCAATAACTTTCTTTTTATTCATCTACAATATCTGTGGTTTTTTTTCCGAATCTTTTATTTTAAAAATCTCATTAAACAGATCAAAGAAATACATCAGACTGTTTTCAGAAGAATTTTTAATGTTATAATTCATTTCTGTTTGTATGCTCTCTCCTTTTACTTCAGTTTTATAATACAGTTCACCTACATTTTTTCTAAACAAATCCAATGTTTTTCTTTCCGAAGGACTTTTAAACTCTTTATCTAAACCAATTAAAAGCTTCTGCAGATCAAGTCTTCCTGATAAAGGATATTTTGAAGAGTCTTTTGCCCATTTTTTAGAAATATCAGATTGAGTTGTAGGAAGAATATTTTCTGTAGAGCTCATTATATATACAATACCGTCTTTTATTGTAAAGAACAATTGGTCAAGGTATCCTGCTGTCTTTTCGTTTTCTTTAAAAGAGTAAAACTCGCCTGTTTTTGTAAATTTTTTAGCCAGCTTTTTATTAGTTATCAATAGATTAAAAATACGTTTCCAGTAGCCTTCATTTTCCGTTGCAAAAGCGAACGTAAAGTTAGGAACCGCTACATCTTTGGTTTTCTTTACTTCCTTTTCATTATAATCCTCATCGTATTCGTAATCCGTATATTCTACTTTTTTGGATTTCAGTTCATTTAAAACGAAGATTCCGTTTCCTGGTGCAATTTTAGCAATAGCTTCTTCATCCAGAACAATTTTCATGGTCTCCATGATTAGTTCCATCTCTTTTTTGTACTTACTGTCACTGTCTCCAGAATCCTGAAGAAGGCTGTACATCAAATCAAAACATTTACCACCACTTACATTAACTGCATAGTAACCAACGCTTTTTTCATTGATGAGTTCCAGCAGCTTTTTATTTTTCTTGCCTTTGTAAATTGAAGCAATATTTTTCTGAATCTCGGTATTCTTGTGCTGATAATTATTGATCAGCTTTACTTTGTCATTATCAAAATACAGGTTATATGCAGAATTTGAGTTGTACATTTTCTGGAAAACCTGTCCAAAATCGTAGCGATTCATCATTTTACCGTAGATTCCGTCATTAACGATTCTTCCATAATCTGTATAAACGAAAACGTCAGAATTCGCATCTCTGAAAGTCAACATTTCTTTAGAGGCTTCCACTTCCAGGTTAGAGCTGAAATATTTGTCAAAATGATCTTCAGCATATTTTTTTACAATCTTGAAGTTTTCTCTGCGAATAGAATCCTGCTCTTTTTGGTAAGCCTTTTCTGATTCGGCATCTTCATACTCCGAGCCATAGCTTTCTTCTCCCTCTTCTTGTTCCGGAGTTAAAACATTCTCTTTTTCTTTAGGATATTTATGATGTTTTTGCAGGTATTTGATGTCTTTCTGAATTCTTGCGATTTCCCGATTGTTATCTTTGATGCTTTCTTTCAGGTATTGAATATCTTCTTTCAGGCTCTTTATTTCGTCTTTATAATCAAACGGTTTTTCCGGCTCATCTGCATAAGCATCTACGGCATCTACTGCTACTGCAACGCTGTCTATAGCTACTACTGCACTGTCTGCAACAGCTTCCGCAGCCCAAAGACCATTATAAGGCTTCGTATAACTTATCATGCTAAGCGCCGCACGGCTCCCATTCCATGCAATAAAAATATCATCATTGATATCTACGTAAGAATAGTTATTTCTCTTTGATACCTCCTGCCCTTTTCTCTTTACAGAATTAATAAACTCCTGAAACTTTTCTTTATTATCAATGATAAAATGCGTGTTGTAGGTCTTAATAGAATCATTAAAACTAGCATAGTGATATTGAACAGCATCATACTTGATTCCTGTTTTGGAATAATCTGACCATGAAAGCTTTTCTTTGCTTTTTTTACTTAATTCATTCAATAAAGGATTTAGTTTGTTCCAGTTGATTTTATTATTAAGCTGTTTCCCATTGACTTCCATATAAAATATAGCGTCATTTGGGACTTTCATACTATTTTGAGCCAAAGCTATGGTAAAGCCAAAGAGTAATAAAAAAATTATTTGTGTTTTTAATACGATAGATTTCATGGTGGAATGTTAGAAATTTATTGGAAAAGAATTGTGTTTTGTAATTGTTTTTTCTGAAGAATTACATCTAAGATATCAGCGTCCATTTTTACTGCTTTTTTATTTGGAGAAAGCATATAAGCGCTATTTGTCTGGGATTTTACCGTGCTTTCGAATTGCATTACGGAAGTATATGTGGCACCATTAAAAACTTCTTTGTCTGCCTTGCTCATCTTGTCGTAATCCGTTTTGAATGTATTCACTTTATTTCTCGTCAACACCTTTTTTTCAAGATTCTGACTGTAGATCTGTGTTGGAATCATTTTACCCAGCATATTCTGGGCCTTCAACTTCTCTAGCCCGGCATTGATATTTTCAATTTTCTTAAAATTACAACTCAGCTTGATGATGTAATTATCAAAATCCACAGAGGTTTTAACATTACTGATTCCTGGTGTTGCTTTGAAAATTTTAGAGGCTTCATTAATTTTATTTTCAATTTCTGACTTTTTAGGAACCTTTTTTCCATTAATGGTTTCCATTTTTGAAATTGAAGCAAGTCTTGTTTTGCTTTTACTCGCATTAAGAATAACAGTATATTCTCCTGTTCCGTCAGCTTTTAGATTAATCTTATCCAGAATATCAAAACAGCTTGTCAGGAATAATAAGGGTAGAAACAGAAGACATAACTTAAGAATATTTTTCATGATTGGGCTTAAGGCAGCAAAATTACTCAATTTCGGTCTTAAACTCTTACAATCTTTGATTTTTTGGACATAAATAGCTGTTTTCAGCTAGTTTTTCAAGAAGTGAAATGATACTACTGGGGCTTTTATTTTTAAATACGCCCTTTTAAATAATCCTGCCTTACTTCTTCATCCAGCTTTTCTATGGCATATCGCAGGCATGTTCTCGGTATTTCCTTATAATATATATTCAGATAACTGATTAGTTCTTTTTCATTTTTGTTTCCCATTTCCCGAAGCAGCCACCCATTTGCTTTATGCATCAGGTCATGGGAATGCTTTAGGTTTCTGGTTACAAATTCCTTGGTAAGGTCATAAGATCCCTTTTTCACGTAATGCATTGTTCCTACCACAGCAATTCTCTTATGCCACATCTCCTCTGCTTCTGAAAGGTCCCTCAAAATGCTTTCTTTCTTATTTTCAAAGGCATATCTTCCTAAAATCTTATAGCAGCTGGAATCTACTAAATCCCAATTGTTAACATATTTAAGGTGATTAAGATAAAATTTTACAACTTCATCTTTTATAGTATTCTCTTTTGTTTTCTCAAACTTCGAGATGAGCATGAAAAGAGCTGTCAGCCTATGTTCATGATATTTTGAAGAAAGCAATTCACTCAATTCTTCTAAATTGAGTCTTGAGTAGTATTCCTTGGCTACGGCTCTCTGATCAGGAACTTTCACTCCCAGAAACAAGTCTCCTTCACCATATTCTCCTTTTCCTGTTTTGAAAAACCTTGGAAAGAATTCTGCTTTTTCAGGTATGGATAAAACGGCTAATGCCTCCTTTATTTCTTTAACAATGCTGCTCATTTTGAATTGTTGTTAATTTTTTACTATCAACACATTAAGCTTTCTCTTCCAGAGCAATGTTTTCCTGCTCCTCCTCTTCCTTGGCAATTTTATTGGGATTTGCCACCTTAGCAATGGTAAGCCCCTGAACAATAATTGAGAATACAACTACACAATAAGTGATACTTAGAATAATTTCACTGTACTCACTCTTAGGAATAGACATTGCCAGTGCTATGGAAACTCCTCCTCGAATTCCTCCCCAAACTAATACTTTCACGGTTTGCGGGCTAAAGCTTCTTCTTAGGGATGTAAACTTCGTAGGTCCCCAGATTGAAATAAACCTTGCAAAAAGAACTACAGCAATAGCCAATACTCCAGGAATCATAAAGTGTTTCAGATCTTTAATCATCAAAAGTTCAAATCCTATAAACAAGAATAACACGGCATTCAGAATTTCGTCAATCAATTCCCAGAATTTAATCAGATAATCTTGGGTCACGGACTTCATTTTGAAACTTCTATTGAAATTCCCCATGAATAATCCCGCTGCTACCATCGTTAATGGTCCAGAAATATGCATCTGTCTTGCAATAAGATAACCACCCATTACAACAGAAAGAGTCACTAATACAGATATAATATAATCATCCACTTCGCGCATAAGCCTTGAGGTAACCCAACCCAGTAAAACCCCTAGTAGAATACCTCCACCAGCTTCTTTAAGTAAAAGCAGTCCAATACTTTCAACACCCAGATCCACTTCTTTTCCTACCGCCAGCTGAAGAACTACTGTAAAGACCACAACTGCCATACCATCATTGAAAAGCGATTCTCCTGCTACTTTTGTTTCCAGAGATTTGGAAACCTTAGCCTGCTTCAGCACACTTAATACCGCCACCGGATCAGTAGGCGAAATCAAAGCTCCAAAAACCAGACAGTAGATAAAAGGCAGATTCACTCCTAAATAAGGCAACAGATAAAACATACCGAAACCTACCACAAAAGTTGAAATGACAACTCCAACGGTGGAAAATATCAGTACGGGTCTGAACTGTTCTTTAAGGTCATTAATGTTAATATGAATTCCTCCTGCAAAGAGAAGAAAGTTCAACATGGCCCCCATCAGAATCTCTGTAAAATCAATACTTTCCATCAGATTATTAAGATGTCCGAATGTTCTTGGAAGTACCGTTTCTCCAAACATAACCAGGAAAATGGAAACCACAATGGCAATCACCATAATTCCGATGGTACTGGGAAGTTTTAAGAATCTGTAATTAAGATAGGCAAATATGGATGCTAGTACGATTAATGCTGAAAATGAATAATATAATTCCACTAAGTATTTTTTAATTAATTTGTAGTTCTAAATATCTAAATAAAGGACCTTAATATAGATTTTCTGCCCCTCCTTTTCCCACACATCAAACATTCCGTCTTTAGATGGTTTTGATCCTCTTGTATAATCCTTTCCTATATTCAGAATATTCAGCAAGATATATTCATCTCCTACAGAATTTACCAGATAGGCCGTCTTTTCAGACTTCCCATCTCCTGAGCTTTTTATTCCATCCGCAAGTGACCGGAACTGGCTTAGGTGGTGCATAAAATTATTTCCATCCTTTACAGAATCGTATGCCCTGAGAAGAATCAGCAGGATATCCAGATTCGTAGGATCTTTATCATACAAAGTCTTTCCCTGCTTGATGCATTCTTCGAAGTTGTTTTGCTTAAAGGCTTCTGCCAGACTTGCGAAAGCCTCGTCTGAAGTAGTTACTTTATCAGTCCTGAAATTTCTTCCGTAATAAAGATATTGAGCTTCTATACTGTCCAGAGACTTTGGATAGCCTTTGTACTTAAAAATAAGTTTCTCATACTTGTACGGAGAATCAGAATTATTGAAACTTTTCTCGATAGCTTTAAAATCCACTTTTGATTTCTGGCTGAACCCAAAAACCGAAAACATCATGAATAAAAGAAAAAAGTAATATTTCATTAATTGTTGTTTTCTTCTTCCTCTTCGTCATCAAAATACTCGAAAAGGAAATCGTTGTAAGGAAATCTTGAAATATGGATTTTCATGACCTCATCATAGATCATCTTTTTCATTTCCGGGAAGTTTTCCTTTGTAAGCGCAGATATGAAAACCGTAGGATACTTGGATTTTGCCATCCATGTTTTTTTCCATTCTTCAAGAGAAATATTTTTCTTTGAACTAGGTGTCAAATCATCTTCATCCTTCTTCTCATAGCTGAAATCATCAATTTTATTGAACACCATGATCATTGGTTTCTGATGGGCGTTGATATCCATTAAAATCTGATTAACAGAAGCGATGTGGTCTTCAAAACTTTCATGGGAAATATCTACCACATGAATCAGAAGATCTGCTTCACGAACCTCATCTAACGTAGATTTAAATGACTCTACCAATTGGGTAGGTAATTTTCTGATAAATCCTACAGTATCGGTAAGCAAAAATGGCAGGTTTCCAATCACCACTTTTCGTACAGTAGTATCAAGCGTTGCAAATAATTTATTTTCGGCAAAAACCTCAGATTTTGAAAGAGAATTCATCAAAGTAGATTTTCCAACATTGGTATACCCTACCAAAGCTGCACGAACAACCTTTCCGCGATTGTTACGCTGAGTGGCCATTTGTTTGTCAATAGTCTTTAATTTATCTTTCAATAAAGTGATTCTGTCACGAATAATACGACGGTCAGTCTCAATTTCCGTTTCCCCGGGACCTCTCATCCCGATCCCCCCTTTTTGACGCTCCAAGTGAGTCCACATTCTGGTCAATCGAGGCAAAAGATACTGATATTGAGCTAATTCTACCTGAGTTCTCGCATAAGAAGTTTGCGCTCGTTGTGCAAAAATGTCAAGAATAAGATTGGTACGATCCAAAATTTTAACTTCCATTTCTCTTTCCAGGTTTTTAAGCTGCGAAGGAGAAAGTTCATCGTCAAAAATTACCGTTCCTATTTCGTTTTCTTTTACGTATTCTTTTATTTCGAGTGCTTTTCCGCTCCCAATAAAGGTTTTGGAATCAGGCTGTGTTAATTTTTGTGTGAAGCGTTTTTCTACAGTTGCTCCAGCAGTGAAAGCCAAAAACTCCAGTTCATCCATGTACTCAACCAGTTTTTCTTCGTCTTGATTTTGAGTAATAATACCCACCAAGACTGCTTTCTCATAATTATGTTCTTTCTTTTCTAACATTAAGTTCTGTCTATGTTTATGATTTTTACAAGATAATATTTTTCAGAAAAAAAACAAAATCAATTTTTATTTAATAACATTTTTTAATATAAATTTAAGGTTAACCCCTATTGTTTTATAAAAAAATAATAACTTTATATAGCAATTTTCTGATTTTTAAACATTTGAATTAAAAAACTAATATCCAGAAGATCATGATTACCCATATTAGATGTATGATTATTGATGATGATGAACTGGACAGACTGGTTCTTCATCACTATATCAAACAGTACGAGAACATAGAAATTGTCGCATCTTTCGATTCGGCTGAAAGGGCAATACCCTATCTTGAACTTCCCATTGACCTTCTCATCACTGAGACCAATTTAAAGGGAATGAGTGGTCTGGAACTCAGAAAACTAGCCCATAAAGTTCCCGCTTGCATCTTCGTAAGCTCACATCCCGAACTGGCAGCCTGCGTTTTTGAAATAGACACCCTTGATTTTATTACAAAACCTTTAACCACGGAACGTTTTCACTATTCCATGCAAAAGCTTTTTGACTTTTTTAAAGTTAAAGAGAAATGTGAATGCTATGATGCCATTCTGGGACAGGACTTCATTAACCTAAAGGAAAGCGGAAATATTTTTCAGGTTAGAAAAACAGACATCCTTTATCTGGAGGCATTAAAGGATTATACCCGAATCATCACCCTTGAAAAAAAACACTGTATTCTGGATTCCTTAGGTAACCTTCTTCATAAAAGCTTTTTTGATTCTTTTGTGAGAATACATAGAAGCTACGCTGTACCCCGCCATCTCATCCGTGGAAAAAATTGCCATGAAATAGAATTGACACACCACATCAAGCTTCCTATCGGCAGAGCCTATAAGGACAATCTCTCTTTCTTTAAGCCTTAACAACCCATTGAACTTCTATAATAATTCACAAATTGTCATTGGTCGATTATTTCTGTCGTTGGTCTATTTTTCTATTATTCGATTATGAATGGGAGTAATTTAGTCTTCCCAAAATCCATATGGAAAATGATTTCCAACTAGTAATTTAAAAACTGTTATTTATGCAAAAATATTATTATTGTTTGGAATCCTGTTTGGTCTCTTTATGGGACTTTGTCAGGCTCCAGAAAAAATGAGCTAACAGGCCGTCGTAAGAAATGGTTCAGGACAGCTACTTCCCAATACAGCAAGTCTTGAAGACATAAAAAAAACCATTCCCAACAGACAGGTAAATCATAATAAAAAATTCTAGGAACACAAATAATACAATGATTGGGTTCCCCAATACAGCAACCCTCAAGGAAATAAAAAAACTATTCCCAAAAACTAGTGACCTCTCAAAAACTAATAACCCAAAAAGCTAATAACCAAACTAGATTTTTCAAACCAAAAAGAAGTCCGCTATACAGCGGACTTTTATATTTCGACCCCGAAACATTAATCCCAATCTGCCGCAACAAACTTCATGGAGTTTCCATTATCATCAGACAGCGTAAGAAAATGCCCCTCAATTGTGTATTTTGTCATGGTTTCCAATTTCTTCTGAAAAGAAGCTTCCAGACTCATATTCTGACAGGCTTTCATTGTGCTTACTCCTTGAGAAATTTTCACTTTTCCGTCTTTTTTAAATTCGAAAGTAAATGACATCCGGTTACATCCCATAAAGGCACTCCCTTGAATTTCACCATTTTCCATCTTGCCTGTTAAATTAACTTCAGCTTTATTGGCAACTAATTCTTCTTTGGAAAATCCGCCGAAAGAAATCATCATCCATTGTCTTTGGAGATAAGGATTTTTATCGGGTACTGCGGAACAATTTAAAGCAAGTCCTAAAAATAAAACTGCAAAAAGGGATAATAGTATCTTTTTCATGCGGATTATCATCCCATTTTCATACCAATCCGGGACAGAATCTCGTAAAAATTAGTAAATTAGCGACACAAAAATTTTTTTATAAAATGAAAAGACTATTTCTACTATTCACTTTCTTATTGGGCTTTGCTCAAATGAGGGCGGATGAGGGGATGTGGCTGCTAATGCTCATCAAAAGACTTAACGGTGTTGATATGCAAAAAGAGGGTCTACACCTAACGCCTGAGGAAATTTATTCAGTAAATAATTCTAGCTTAAAGGATGCTATCGTAAGCTTCGGTGGTTTCTGTACAGGTGAAATTGTTTCTGATAAAGGACTTTTATTCACGAACCACCACTGCGGTTATGGTGCGGTTGCTGCTGCTTCTACTCCAGAGAAAGACTATTTAAAAAATGGTTTCTGGGCAACGAAACAGAAAGACGAATTCAACGCAAAAGATCTTTACGTAAGATTTTTAGTGAGAATGGATGATGCTACTCAAAGAATCACTTCCAAGCTAAACAACAATATGACGGGAGCAGAGAGAAAAGCTGTTATTGATGCTGAAACAAGCGCAATTCAGAAAGAAAACTCTGAGAACGGAAAATACACTGTAGTTGTAAAAGATTTCTTTAATGGAAACGAATTTTATTATTTCGTATACCAAGACTACAAAGACATCAGATTAGTAGGTGCTCCACCTTCCTCTTTAGGAAAATTCGGTGGTGATACTGATAACTGGGAATGGCCAAGACATACTGCAGATTTCACAGTATTCAGAGTATATGCTGACGCTGCAGGAAATCCTGCTGAATATTCTCCGAGCAATACTCCTTTGAAGCCTAAGCACTTCCTGCCGGTTTCTCTTAAAGGAATTAAGCCTGGTGATTTCTCAATGATCTTAGGATATCCTGGAAGAACAAACCGTTACCTGACTTCTTACGGAATTCAGCAAATGGTAAACAAAGACTACCCGGCTTGGGTTGAGGCTTCTAAGACTGCTATGGATGTGATGAAGAAATACATGGATAAGGATAAGGCAACTCAACTTAACTATGCTTCTCAATATGCTTCTGTAGCTAACTATTGGAAAAACAGACAAGGAACAATTGATGCCGTAGAGAAAAACGGAACAATTACTGATAAGAAAAAAATAGAGGAAACGTTCAAAGCGTGGGCAGCAATGCCAGGAAACACTATGTATGATGGTGTTTTAGAAGAAATTGGAGCTTACTACAAGCAAACTTCTGACAGAAATGTTGAAAAAAACTATGCTGCTCAGTTCTCAAGAAATGCAAAGTATACTTCTCTAGCTCTAAATGTAGGTTCTGTGCTTAAGGCTTATGCTGCTCAGGATATGCAGGGAAGATTGGCAATGAAAGCAAAAACAGAAGCTGCTATTAAAGCTGCTTACGAAACTTTCAGCCCATCTTTAGAGGGAGAAATGCTTGCTGCAATGACTAGCCTTTATCAGGCAAGAGTAAACAAAGATGTGGCTTCTGCTACTATTTTAGGTTTAGATGCAAAAACTGTTTCTAACCTTGCTTATTCTTCAATCTTTGCTAATAAGACTTCTGCTACTAACTTTTTATTGAATCCTGATGCATTAAAGCTTGATGCTGATCCACTTTGGAAAGCGGCTAACGGTATTGCGGCAGACCAGAAAATGAGCAATGAAAGATTCGTTAAAGTAGATGATAATTTTGCAAAAAACAGCCGTCTATTCTTAGCTGGTCTAGTAAAAGCTATGCCTGAAAAGAAATTTTACCCGGATGCTAACTCTACTATGAGATTAACTTACGGTACTGTAGATAAACTTCCTATCAGAACTGACAGAAACTACTTCGGAGTTACTGATAACTATTATACTGATATGTCTGGTCTTGTTGGAAAATACAAGAAAGGTGACGAAGAGTTTGATCTTCCTCAAAGAGTGATTGATCTTTACAACCTTAAAGATTTCGGACAGTACGCTGATGCTAAAGGTTATATGCCTGTAAACTTCCTTTCTAACAATGATATTACAGGTGGTAACTCTGGTTCTCCGGTAATTGACGGAGATGGAAACCTTATCGGTATTGCATTTGACGGAAACAGCGAAGCATTAAGCGGAGATATCGTATTCGAGCCTGAATGGCAGAAAACAATCAACGTGGATGTTCGTTTTGTTCTTTGGACAATTGACAAGTATGCGGGTGCAAGAAGATTAGTTGATGAATTAAAGCTTGTAAGAGATGAAAATACTCCGGCTGATACAAAAACTAAAAACTCAGGTACTACAGCAACACCTAAGAAAACAAAGAAAAAATAATCTCATTTGATATATTTTTGAAACCGTGAAATTTACTTTCACGGTTTTTTTATTTTTATAGCAAAATATTGATCATGAATTCACCTATAAAATTCACTGCTGTTATTAAGCAAAATGGAGAAATGAATGCTGCATTTGTAGAATTTCCTTTCTCTACGGAAGAACTATTTCATACAAAGGGACAAGTAAAGATTAAGGCTACATTTGACAATAAGATTGAATACCGTGGAAGTTTGGCCAAAATGAAGTCTGATTGCCACATTCTGGGACTAACGCAGGAAGTCAGAAAACAACTCGGAAAAACCTTTGGAGATGAGGTTTCCGTTTGTCTTATTGAAGATAAAGAAGAACGTGTGGTTGATATTGCCAATGATATAGCCCTTATTTTTAATGAAAATCCCCAAGCAAAAGAATTATTCGATAAAATGAGCTATACCCACAAAAAGGAGTATATCCGATGGATTGAGGAGGCGAAAAAAAACGAAACCAGGGAAGCCCGAAAAATTAAAATGATTCAAATGATTTTGGATGGAAAAAAGGGGATTTAATGCATTTTTATTCATCATCAGCCTAAAAGTTCAACTTCTAAGTGCTGCCCTCCACCACCATTTGTAACAGTTATGAATCCGTCGTAATGGGCTATTTTTACTCCAAGATCATTCATTACTTCTTTAAAATAACCTTTCTTTTCTACATCATTGGATTGCCAGAGGAACTTTGCCAGTTGCCCTGTCTTATTTTGAAAGACTAACGTACTTCCAAACCCGAATGGTTTAATATCTACTACTGCACTTTCATTAGCCACAAAATCCTTTGCTAATACAATAAAATCACTCATTTAATAATATTCCGATTATTGATTTAATAAAAAATGACCTATATCTTTTTTTATTCTGAAGCAAATATCTCTCGATACGACGACAAAACTCGACGTATTATTTACAAAATAAAATCTCCTTGAACAATCTGGTTTTCATTATTCTAAAAAGTATTTAATCTTTTTTGTCAGGATTTTTAAAAGCGTGCGACTATACTTTCAACTATAAAAAATTATTTTTATGAAAAAGACCTTTTTTAAAATGACAGTATGTGCAGCTGGAATTATGACAGCATTTACTCTTTCATCCTGCAGCGATTCGGATAATAACATGATGGACATGTCTACTCAAAGAACCATCAGTTTTGAAAATGTTGTTACTCCTAAAGATTTTGTAGAAAGCGGAAGTTTTCAGGGAACAGGAACGGCTCCCGTCATTATGCCGGGCCAATCTGTATCTATTAAATTCAGTGCAGGAAAAGCTCAATCTTTGATGTTTGCTACTATGTATGGACTTTCCAAAGATTGGTTCTTTGCCTCTCAGCAGCCGGGAATAAAGTTGTTTGATACCAATGGAAAAGCCATCACCGGAGATGTCTCTTCAAGCGTATTGCTATGGGATAACGGAACGAAAGATAATGTAACAGGACAAACCGAAAGCAAACCTATCACCCAGGTTCCTAATATCAATGCCTCACAGCTGATGAAACTTAACCTTAATTACAATGAGATAACGTCTGAGTTTACTTTAACCATTACCAATACTTCTGGCGGGACAGCAAATGAAACGCCTTTCTCTCCCGGTGTTTGGGCTGTTTCCAATTACAATGGCTCTCAACTGCTGAATAGCGCTCCGTTCTTTACTCCCAACTCTTTATCCAATCCTGAAATTACAGATATAGCCCAAATGGGAAATATTGATAAGATGAAAGTAAAGCTTAATACAAATACAGGGATTATGACAGGATTATCACCGGCTTTGGTCGTAATTTATCGCGGGGATAAAAATCCAATTTATGAATTAGGAAAAATAGATAATGGAATGGGGTTAAAAGAAATTGCACAGTTTGGAAATGTCAGTAAACTTCAAAGCAGCTTACAATCTTTCCCGGGTATTAAAGGAATTTACGTTGCCGGAAATGCTCCTGTTTCACCGGGCAGTAAGATCATGACTAATTTCAAGGCAGATCCAGGTGATAAGATTGCTTATGTTACCATGTTTGGTTTTTCCAATGATTGGTTTTATTCCAATGAGGTAAATATTGATGCTACTGTAAAGGGTGATCTTAGTTCTAAAACAGCTTTATTCGATTCCGGCACCGGAGTAGACCAATATCCCGGAGCAGGAAACCGTCAGGCTTTATTCGGAGGAACTCCACAAAGTGAAACGATGGTTATTTCAAAGGTTGGAACTCAATATCCTATTCCTGCTGTACAAAACGTGATTAAAGTGACAGTAAATTAAACTTGTAATAGAAATAAAAGAAACCAGACTAATTTTTGTCTGGTTTTTTTAGCTTCAAAGAATTGATAAGCATTATTTTTACTAAGCATTCCAAAACTCTCGGTCTAGGCTTCTGTATTGTATGGCTTCGGAAACGTGATGAGAAAGGATTTTGTCAGATTCTTCAAGATCCGCAATGGTGCGGGATACTTTTAAAATCCTATCATATGCTCTGGCAGAAAGATTCAGCTTTTCCATTGCCAGTTTTATAAGGCTGAAAGATGTTTCGTCCAAATCACAAAATGCTTCAATTTCTTTGGGCCCGATCTGGGCATTACTACTGATCGTAAGATTTTTATATCTCTCATTTTGAATTTCTCTTGCTTTTTGTACTCTTTCTCTTATATCCTTACTTTTTTCGCCTTTTCTCTTCTCGGAAAGCTGCTCAAATTCTACTTTCTGGACTTCAATATGAATGTCTATCCTATCCAGCAATGGTCCGGAAAGCTTATTCATGTAGCGCTGCATTTCGTAAACAGAAGATGTATTGTTAGGATCATCCGGAAAAAATCCACTGGGACTGGGATTCATGGAAGCCACAAGCATAAAATTTGCCGGATAATTTACCGTAAACCTTGCTCTTGAAATGGTGACTTCCCGATCCTCTAGGGGTTGTCTCATTACTTCCAGTACTGTTCGCTTAAATTCTGGCATTTCATCAAGAAATAATACCCCATTATGAGCAAGAGAAATTTCTCCCGGCTGAGGATAGCTTCCACCACCCACCAACGCCACGTCAGAAATTGTGTGATGAGGTGATCTATAGGGACGAACAGTCATTAATGATGCCTCCGTGCCTATTTTGCCTGCTACAGAATGTATTTTTGTGGTCTCTAAAGCCTCTTTCAGCGTCAATGGAGGTAAAATACTGGGAACCCTTTTGGCTAACATTGTTTTACCACTTCCCGGAGGACCAATCAAAATGATATTGTGTCCGCCGGCAGCAGCAACTTCCATTGCTCTTTTTGCTGTTTCCTGTCCTTTCACTTCAGAAAAATCAAATGGAAAATCGTTAATCTTTTCATGAAATTCTTTTCTTGTATCCAGAATAACTTTTTCAATGGGTTTTCCTTCATTAAAAAAATCGATGACCTCCTTAATATTTTCTGCACCATATATATCCAAATCATTAACAATGGCAGCCTCCCTTGCATTTTGTATGGGAAGAATAATTCCTTTAAATCCTTCTTCCCTGGCCTGTATGGCAATAGGCAAAACACCTTTTATAGGCTGCAAACTTCCGTCCAGAGAAAGTTCTCCCATAATAATGTAATTCTGAATTTCTTCAGCCAAGATTTGATCTGATGCCGCCAGAATACCAATCGCAATACTGAGGTCATAGGCAGATCCTTCTTTTCTAAGGTCAGCCGGAGCCATATTAATGGTGATTTTCTTTCCCGGGATTTTGTACCCCACATTTTTCAATGCAGCAGAAATCCGGTAACTGCTTTCTTTAATGGCATTATCGGGAAGCCCAACCAAGTGGTACCCTACTCCTCCGGTATCCACATTTACTTCAATAGTTATCGTCTGTGCAGCAACTCCATGAATGGCGCTGCCATAAATTTTGATCAGCATGGTGTGTTTTTGAGGTAAATGTAATTAATATTTCATTTTGAAAAACACTTATTTAAATTGATAATATTCTAAAAATCAAATTTATTAAAGAATAAACAAAAAAAATCTTCCGGAAATTAATCCGAAAGATCTATATACTATCTATGTGAAATTTTTCCTGTTATGGTTATGAAATTTCAATAAAACTTCCCCAGGTTGTTTGATTCATAGCTTGTCTTCTCCAAATTTTACCATGATTATTAGGAGATGGATATAAAGTCTGATACACATGAGGGTAGTAATTGTCCGCTATATTCTCACGAGACATTTTTACTATAGCAGTTGGGTCTCCCACAAAACCTGTTGGCATCGTTCCTGTCATCTGAGATTGACTTTCGCCATACATTACCTTGTTGGGAGTAATACTGTCGAGTGTAGGATTATTATTTCCATTAACGAAATAATACAAGTTTACAGGTGAAATATTGGGACCATAAACATTGTCTTTTACCATGCTGGTGATAAGCTTTTCAGGAGTTGCTGAAGAAGAAGTAACCAATGGAAATTGAACATTGATTGCTGAAGATATAAATTCATTTTCTACAATTTTTCCAATTCCATGGGGATCGTTAATCGTAAGAAATGTACCTGAGAAGTTAAAAAATTGATTCTCAATGAGATTTATATTTTTAGTAGTTCCAACAAATGCCAGTCCATCCGGATTTTTGAAATTATCAAAAGTGTTTTTCTCAAAAGTTATATTTTTACCTCCATCAGCACGTATTACCGTCATGGTTTCTGAAGTCACATTTTTGAAGAAATTGTTATAGAATAATACACCATATGCTTTTCTTAAATCTCCAACACCTTCTGTATTAAGGATTCTGTTATTCTTGAATATCACTCCATAGTTTGAAGTCTTCGTCATAAAAATATCATTCCCTATTACAGACAAAGGAGCTAGCACATCTTGAAAATCACAATTATCAATAATATATCCTAAATGAGAAATTTTTTCTACTGTCCCTTTATAATTTCTCAAAAATAAAGTAACCGCCCCGTTAGCCCCTCCAATCTTTCTAAAACTGCAGTTTGAAATCACTCCTCTTCTTGAAATCGTATTGTCTGTATCAGGTTCTATATCAACAGCTCCTATCATATCGGGTCTGCAAATATTTTCAAAATTGCAGAAATCAATACTGAATCCATCACAGTAGTATAAAGAGATTCCCTGTCTGTTATCATTATTTACCCCATCAAAATTACATTTGTAAAAATTAACATCTCTATTATAAGCATCTCTGATGATAACACCTTTCTCTTCTTCCTTTAGTCCTCTACAAACGGCTACTCCATCTCCCATAAAGCCCACAAAAGAACAATATTCAAAAGTCACATTAGAAACACCATGCATACAAACCAGATGAAGTAATTCATCAAAACCTTTTTCATTAACATTACCACTAAACTTAGCTCCTATAAACTTAATATTCTTAATGGAGTTGGAATCATCGGTCTGGTTAGAGACCTGAGCATCAAACACAAACATCCCATCTGCTGCTCTGTACCTTCCGTATGTCTTAAGTATACCATTTGGATCCTTTGGAGTAGGGTTAGGAAATTGAATTTGAGTACCCAAATGTTGAATAAACTCAGCGTCATATGCCAATATGGTAATATTTGAGTATTTTTTAGTTAAACAATCCACATGGCTCAATTTGTATTTTCCGGCAGGGACAAATAGAGTTCCACCACCAATATCAGCGATAAATTCCAATGCTTTATTAAAATAAATGGCTTCATCATTGATTCCATTTCCTAAAGCTCCAAACCATTTCACATTAATTTTCCCATCGTGAATTATCCTACGGTAGTATTTGTTATTGATTTTCTTATACATTTCACCGTTCTTCTCACACATAATATCTGTAATCAGATTACCATTATATGTTTCCGTTGTTTCTAAAAAAGAGGTCCATTCTCCTGTGAACGGATCATTTAATTCTATACAATTCATTTTTTAATATTTAATAATTAAGGTTTTATAAATATATTCCTGTGGCACGCCAAAAATTGACGTATTATCAATAACTTAAAAATGTATAGAGTGAAAAAGCTATTATCATCACAAAAAAAAACGGCACAAAATTATGTGCCGTTCAAACCATTATTAAAAACTAACGAAAAGATTATTTAATCCTATTTTTTTATAAATTTATTTCTATAGACTTCTCCATTTTTACTTTTGGAAACAATGATATAATTTCCCGGAACCAAATGACTTACATCAACAGGTTGCTTATATTGGTGATCATTTTTCTTCAGAACCAGTTTTCCGGACATATCTATGATCGTAATCTCCTTATATACCTCTGATTCTTTTCCAATATAAAGGAATTGTGCTGTGGGGTTTGGGTATATATTAAGTGCATTACTTTTCAGTTTGATTTCTCCTGTACCCAGATCTCCACAGAAAGGCCAATTACCAAAGTTCAGCTGTACAAATGAAAACGGATCTAACATTTGGCATTGATTAGGACAGTATTCTGTACAAGCATAGAAGCCATATTTCCCACTCTTTTCTGCCTTATAGGTATCTCCTATTGCACCAGGAATAACACATGGGTCTCCTGTAAACGGAGCAGATGTAGAGGGAACGCATTTAAACCAGGTATGGGTTCCGTACACTACAGGAAATACGTTTTCAAACGTTACCGAAGCTCCTTCACAGATATTAGCTTCTCCTGTATCTGTAATTTCATAAGTTCCGGGGATAAATGTAGAGATCATAGCCGGAAGGCCATACATATAGCCATCTGCCATCACTGCCGGACTTTCGGCTGCACAATCACCATCGGTAACTTTTACCTTGAAGTAAAACAGCTGATCTCCTCCATTAATGGTTAATTGTTGTGAGGTAGCTCCGGGAATGGCAACCCAGGGGTTATTATTGGGAGTCTGCCACGTCCATTCCTGCTTGTACCATTGGTAGGTACTAAAGGTTTGTGTAGAAAGCACCTCATCTTCTCCCTCGCAGAACAGAATCTTCTCTGAAAATATAGCACCAAGTCTGGGACTGGTAATGGTAGGATTACATTGCGCTTTTAGATTCAGAAAACTGAACAATAAAAACGTTAAAAAAATTAGTTTTGTTTTCATATGTTGACATTTAAGTTTGATGTCCTTGGTAAGGAGCTATTAGTGCTCTAATCAATCAATAATCTGATTCCAAATTTCACATTAAAATGCAAAGGTTTTTCCTTATAGATTGTATTGGGAGAATTGTCATCCTTAAAATGATATCCTATTCCCGGCTCTGCATAGATTCCCAATCGGTTGATGACTTTTAACTGAAGTCCCACAGCCGTATTCACCGAAAACTGAAGAGGCTTGTGATCAATACTTTCCTTAGAAGTCTCTTTTACTTCATCATCCACTACATAGGTGGTTGTAATGCTTCCCGCTACCTGTTTCTCCACCAAAGCACCTCCTGTTACATATCCTGTAAATTTTCCTTTCTGAATCACATTGTAATTGACCTGAACCGGAATTCCTATATAATGAACAGTCTGATTTCCTTTAATATAATTAGCATTAGTTCCTGAATGAAGCTCAGAAGCTAGTTTTGTGTAGTTCAGCCCCGTTCCTATGCCCCATCTTTTGCCCAAATTATAATAAAGTGATAATCCGAATGTTACAGGAACCTTATGCCGTATTCTTGCTTCTACAGGCTTACTCTGGTTGGCCAGTAATATTTCCGTCAAAGGATCATCCACATACTCGGAGGCACTCCACACTGCTTCAATATTCATGGGTTTTCCATCCATAGAGGCATATCCGGGGAACTGTTGTTCCGCAGAATTGGAAGAAGCATTGCCTGTAAGCATGCTCAGCATCCAGGATTTATCTTTATGAGATTTTAAAGCCTTATTTTTCTTATGATCAGCATATTTTTCTTCTATTTTTTCCCTTTTAAAAAGACCCTCATCTGTTTCCTTTTCATCAATCTGAGCCTTTATCGTTTCATTCGCCAAAGGCAAAGCTGATGAAGCTTTATTCTCCTGTCGGAAAGGTTCTACGCTATCAGTATTGTGTATAATTACCTGAGATTCTTCATTATTTACGGTCTCCTTTCTCCCTATATCTTCAGGATTTATCGTAGATATGCTTTTCTCTGAGCTTATTCCGTTAAAATTATTTTGAACAAGAGGATTACCCATGATAGGCTTTCCCTCAACATTATTATCTTCCTGATCTTCTGAATCTTTTAAAACTGAATTTCTATCGGCTCCCTTATTTAAATCGGGATGATTCTTTGAAAAAGTCTTGTTATTATCCTCTTGTGGCAATATCTTCACGATCATAAAAACCAAAGCCGCCGCCGCTGCAATCCCTCCAATACGATAAAACAAGGATTTATATCCTGCATTTTCACCTCCTTTTTCTTTTTCCACCTCATCATTGACTACCGGAGCAACACCAGCCATGATCTTGTTCTCTTCTTCTAAGAACAATTCATCCCTAATGTCATCCCACAACCCGTCCGGAACACCCTCTTCATGGTCTTCCATTCTGCTTCGCAGGGTATTGAGCCATTCGTTATTCATATTGTGCTTTTTTTGACATTTTAAACTCTTTTATTTTCTGAACAAGCAGCCCTTTTGCACGATGAAACTGTGAGGCAGAAGAGTTTTCTGCAATTCCCAACAACAATGCAATTTCCTTATGACTCTTTTGTTCAAATACATACAGATTAAAGACTGTTCGGTATCCATCCGGAAGTGACCGGATGATTTCCATAATATCAGCCTTTGGAATTTCCTCAAAATCTGGTTCCTCTTCATTGGGAAGGTCGGGAAGATCATCTACCTCAACAGTTGATTTAAAGTCTCCTTTCTGCTTGATGTACTTTAAGGATTCATTTACTGTAATCCGGGTTATCCAGGCTTTCAAAGAACCACCTCCTCTATATTCAAAAGATTCTATCGAGCGGAACATTTTGATAAAACTGTTTTGGAGGACATCATGCACATCCTCTCTTTCAGACACATATCGGGAACATACATAGGTCAGATTACCGGAAAAAGCTCCAAAAAGCTCTTTCCAGGCGGCTTCCTCCTTTTGCAGAAGGCGCTTTACCAAAATCTGTTCTTTACTTTCTTCCATGTACTGCTCCAGTATCCGATATATTGATTAAAATTTTAAAGCAAAAATAGATTGCATCTTATAAATGCAATCCATTTATAGTAGTAACTATTCATTACATCTTCACACAGAATGGAAAATTATAATTAATAGCTTCATAAGGGGCTAGTACTGTACCATCTACGGTAATCTTATCTGCTATCAGGGCAAATCTCAACGATCCGTCCAAACCTACATAAAATCCTTTCTGCTTTGCTACCAATATAACTTCTGTCTTTTTGGTCACTCCATCCACAGGGATAAGGATTTCCATTACCTTGGGCGCAAAAAGCAGTTCTACTGCATTAATGGAAGTATTTACCGAGGCTGTATATTTAAGATCATACTTCACTTTTCCCATTGCTTTTATTGCCACTTCTGCCTTTACCGGATCCTTTACTACTGTTTTCACAATTTCATCTACCGGAAACTCTGCAAAGGCAATGGTATCTTTTTTTACTTTAAAATCCTTTATTTTTTCTGTTTTTACATTTCCCTGTATGGTAATCAGTCTCCCTTTATAATTTCCTTTAACATCATCCAGCTTTACCGGCGGAATTTCCGGGCCGTCATTATTACATGAGTAGAAAGTGAAACCTGTGAATACAAGTAAAATGGCTATCAAAAATTGAGATACTGTAAATTTCTTCATTACATTATTTTTTTCATTAAACATTAATTATTTCGAGTACTCATTGATATAAACCCTCTTTTTCAAAAATCTTGCATGTGTTTTTTTAAAAAAAGCAGATTTTTTTATAACTATATGATTTAATGAGTGTAAAAAAATCACTCTCAAAGAAAATTTTTCAAACAAAAAGCAAAAATACTTCTCAATATTATATTTTAAAGTTTGATTTAATGAAAAAAGGAAGCTGCATGGTACAACTTCCTTTTATGATTCATTATTTAAATGTTATTCTGCCCCACCGCCAAGCGCCCTGTAAAGGTCAACCTCAGCATTTAATCTTTCAAGGGTAACATTAATGGCCTCCAGATCATTCTGAAGCTTATTGTTCTGGGCTGTGATGACTTCCAGATAGGTTGCCATTCCGCTTTTATACAGCTTTAGTGCATCATTGATGCCTTTATCTAAAATAGCCGTTCTCTGTTCTAAAAGCTGTAGTCTTTCTGATGAACCCTGAGACTTTGCCATGGCATCAGAAACTTCTCCAACAGCAGTCATTACTGATTGTTTAAAGTTAATTGCTGCTTTTTCCTGTTCAATTAAAGCCGTTTCATAAGCTGTTTTTAATTCTTTTTTCTGAAAAATAGGAGCGGCAAGATTTGCTGCAACTGCCTTGGTAATAGATCCCGGGATATCAAACCATGAACTAAATTTATTGGAATTCACACCAATCTGTGGGCTCAGGCTGATACTTGGGTACATCGCAGCTTTGGCCAATCCTGTTTTTGCATTCAGACTGATGACATTAAATTCTGCTACTTTTAGATCCGGTCTTCGGCTTAACAGCTGAGCGGGAAGACCCTGTAAAAGTTTATTTTCAGGAATCATCATTTTCAGATTTCCTTCTCTTTCAATTTTAGCTGGATATTCTCCACAAAGGATGCTCAGTGCATTTTCCTGAACGGAAATATTCTGCTTGGCCAACGGAATCAATAGTTCAGCAGTCTTTTTCTGCGCTTCAGACTGCTGCACAGCCAATGAATTAATCTGCCCTGCCTTAAACTGAAGATCCATCATTTTAAGGGTATTGTTGCTTAATTCAATATTCTGTTCTGCAATTTTCAACTGCTCATCTAAGCTTATCAGGCTATAATAAGCCTGTGCTACCTGAACAATAATCCTGCTTTTTACAGCATTTAGATTTTCCTTTTGGGCAAAATACTCTGCAGCAGCAGATTCTTTCTGCATCTTGGCTTTCCCCCAGATATCAATTTCCCATGAAAGTCTTAGGGCCGCACTAAAGTCATCCATATACTTGGTTCCTACAAACTGCTCATTCAGCGATCCGTTAAGGGTATTTGTGGATGCCCAGCTACGGTTGGCTCCAGCAGTGAAGTCCAAAGTAGGCATTAGGGATAACTTGGCCTGTTTGTAGACAAGATTCAGTTGTTCTATGTTTTTCAGGGCAACATTCACTTCGTTATTTCGTGTTAAGGCTTTATCTATTAAGCCAATCAACTTAGGATCCTTAAAGAAAGTCTTCCATGGAAGCACCATTGTATCTCCTGTTACCTGCACAGATTCTCTATAGGTTTCCGGCACCTGAAGATCTGTTCTTGTATAGGATTTCCCTACGGCGCAGGACACCAGTACTGATGCCATTGCGCCTGAAATAAGGAAATTCTTTATATTAAATATTTTCATTTGTCAATTGATTTTGGATTACGGGATACTTCTTTTTGGATGAAAATTTTTCATCCAGATATTGGAAGAACATATACAGTACAGGAATTACAAATACTCCCAGAACAACTCCGCTCAACATTCCTATTGCAGCACTTACACTGATGGATTTATTTCCTGAAGCCATTCCTCCGGTAGAGATCATCAATGGAATCATCCCTACAATAAAGGCCAGTGAGGTCATAATGATGGGGCGCAGCCTTGCCTTTGCTCCCTCCAATGCTGAATCTAGAATGGAAAGTCCTGATTTTCTTCTTTGGACAGCAAATTCTACAATAAGGATTGCATTCTTGGCCAGTAGACCAATAAGCATGATTAATCCTACCTGTACATAGATGTTATTATCCAGTCCTATCGCTTTTATTCCAAGGAAGGCTCCTACAATTCCTGTTGGGATGGAAAGCATTACTGCCAAAGGAAGAATATAACTTTCGTACTGGGCTGCAAGAAGCAGATAAACGAAAAGTAAACATAATCCCAGAATGACAACAGTCTGACTTCCTGCTGATTTCTCTTCCAAACTTAATCCTGTCCATTCATAACTGTAGTCGGATGGAAGTTTATTCAATGTAGGTTCAATTTTATCCATCAAGGCTCCATTACTGATTCCTGGTTTCGGTACCACGTTGATATTAAGAGAATTGTAAAGATTATATCGCTGAACGGATTCTGGACCATATACTTTTTTCAAAGTGATTAAGGTATTGGCGGGAACCATTTCGCCTTTATTATTCTTGACAAAAATATCATTGAACGCCTGCTCATCCATTCTGAAAACACCGTCAGCCTTTATATTTACTCTATAGAACTTTCCGAATCTTGAGAAGTTCTGAGACTGATCTCCTGAGAAATAGGTCTGTACTGTTCCCAATAAATTAGCAATGCTTACTCCTAACTGCTTCGCTTTATCTTCATTTACTTCAAGCTCCAACTGAGGATAATCTGCCCTAAACATGGTATAGGCGTAGGCAACTTCCGGAACCTGCATTAACTGCCCAATTACATCATCTGCCTTTGCCTTAAGAACCTGTGGATCTCTACCCATACGATCCTGAAGAACAATCTCGGCATCATTTGTCACCCCATATCCTTCTACCGGCGGCATTCTGAAACTCATAACACTTCCTTCTTTGATTACAGACAACTTTCCATTAACGATATTCATGATTTCGTCAATATCCTGAACGCTACCCCTTTCCTTTTTAGGTTTTAATTTTACAAACCCCATGGCATAGGCTGGTCCCGCACTGTTACTCAACAGGTTGAATCCTGTAATGGATGTATTTTCCTCAACAGCGTCTACTGTTTTTAAAATGGCATTGATCTTATTGGAAACCTCAGTCGTTTTTGTTAATCCCGTTCCTGGCGGCATACTTAATGAATAGATAAAGAATCCGTCATCTTCCATTGGAACAAAACTCTTGGTTGTACTTGTCATAAGCCATGCTGACAATCCTATAATCCCTGCTACCAAACCTGCTGCGATCCATTTGCGTCCAATTAAAAATCGTACTCCTTTTGCATAACGGTCTGTCATGTTACTAAATCCTGCGTTAAATGCAACGGCAAATCTTTGCCCGAAACCTTTTGGTTTTCCGCTTTCTTCTGCATGATGGTTTTTCAAAAATACAGCACATAAAGCCGGTGTTAAAGTAAGGGCATTCACTGCTGAAATAATAATGGCAATGGCTAATGTATAGGCAAACTGCTTATAAAATAATCCTGCCGAACCTGACATAAACCCGATAGGAATGAATACCGCAGACATTACCAGCGTAATTGAAATAACAGCTCCTGTAATTTCACTCATCGCCTTGTGGGTGGCATCTCGTCCTGAAAGGTCTGTTCCTTCCATATTACTGTGAACGGCTTCCACTACTACAATGGCATCATCGACGACAATCCCAATGGCCAGTACAAGGGCAAACAATGTCAATACATTGATGGTGAATCCTAATACCAAAAGGAAGAAGAATGTACCAATAATGGCTACAGGCACTGCAATTGCAGGAATAATGGTAGATCTGAAATCCTGTAAAAAGATAAATACCACAATAAATACTAGGATAAATGCTTCTATCAGGGTAGATTTTACTTGTCCTGTTGCTTCATCCAGTCTTTCCTTGGTGCTCATTACCTTGGTGTATTTTATCCCAGGAGGAAATGACTTCGATAATTGATCAATAGCTTTATTTACTCCGATTTCAATTTCATTGGCATTGGATCCTGTAGTCTGCATAATGGCCACCGTAACCGCATTTTTACCATTGGAAAGGTTATCTCCACTGTTATTGATGGATCCAAATTCTACACGGGCCACATCTTTAAGCCTGATTACATTGCTGCCATCATTTTTAACAACGATATTTTCGTATTGTTCCGGTTTATTCTTTTTCCCTTTATATCTGATAACATATTCCAAAGCGGCATCAGATTCTTCACCCAATTTACCGGGAGCAGATTCTAAACTGTGATCTGCAATAGCATTGGAAACATCTGACGGTTCAAGCCCATAAGAGGACATCTTCTGTGGATTAAGCCAAATTCTCATGGAATAATCCTTAACTCCGAAAATCTGTGCCTGTCCTACTCCTTTTACCCTTTTGATCTGCGGGATAAGGTTGATATTGGCATAGTTCTGAAGAAAGGTTTCGTCATACAGTTTATTGTCTTCAGTATAAATATTGAAAATCAATACCATACTGTTCTGCTGCTTGGAGGTTGTTAATCCCATCCTTACCACCTCCTGAGGCAGTATCGGAGTGGCCTGCTGTACTCTGTTCTGAACATTGACTGCTGCCTGATCGGCATTGACTCCTTGCTTGAATATAACAGAGATTGTAAATGTTCCATCATTACTTGCTGTGGATTTCATGTAGCTCATGTCTTCCACTCCATTAATTTGTTCTTCTAACGGAGTTACCACGGAACGAATGACCGTTTCACTGTTTCCTCCCGGATAAGAACCGGAAACCGTAATAGTGGGTGGAGAAATATCCGGAAATCTGGTAACTGCCAGCTGGTTCAGTCCTATGATCCCCAAAATGACAATAATAAGGGATATTACTGTCGCCAGTACCGGACGATCTATTATCTTTTTTAACATTTTCGAATTTTCTAAGAATGATTATAAAATTATTTTGAAGGAATCACTTTAGCTGCAACCGGAGCCCCATCTGTAAGGGCATCTATCCTATTGATTGCAATTTTATCTCCTGCATTCACTCCATTTTTTACAAAGTAATCCTGAGATGTGCTTCCTGATACTTCAATCTGAGTCATCTTCACTTTATCTTTACCTTCAAGTTTATAGACAAAGAATTTATCCTGAATATCCTTTACCGAAGTCTTTGGAAGCCTGACAACCCCATCCAATGCATTGTGAAGCATCACTCTGGCGGTTCCTCCTGATCTTAGCAACTTATCAGGATTTTGGAAAACTGCTTTCATCTGAATACTTCCTGTATTTTTATCAAAGTTTCCACTGGCATTTTCCAGCTTTCCTTTGAATGAGTAGGTGGATCCGTCTGCTAAAACAAGTTCTACGTTGTCTACACTTCCACCTGAAGCTGCAGCTCTGCTATGGGCAATAAAGTCTGCTTCGTTCATTGAGAAGTAAACATTTACACTACTGATGTTTGAAAGCGTTGTTAATGGAGACGGGTCAGACGGACTGATGAGGTTTCCTACCCTGTTCGGGATTCTTCCTATGTATCCGCTCACCGGTGCCTTGATATAGGTAAAGTTCGCATTGATCTTTGAGGAACCCAATGAAGACTGTGCTTGTGCCACTTGTGCTGATGCGGCCTTAAGACTTGCCTGTGCTGTCTTCAGCTGCATATCGGAAACAACTTTTCCTTCTACCAATGGTCTTAATTTTTCAACTTCTAGTCTTGCTGTTTCCTGAGAAGCTAATGCGGCTTTTAATGCAGCTTCATTGGTATTAACCTGCTCATTATATACGGATGGGTTAATCCTAAATAAGGTTTGCCCCTTGCTCACGTATTGTCCCTCTTTTATATATACAGCTTCCAGGTATCCTGTTACCTGAGCCTTAATGTCTACATTATCCTGTCCCTCTATACTTCCCGGGTATCCCGTAGAAACATCTGCATTTCCGGATTTCACCTGGATAAAGTCGGTAGGAAGTGCCGGCTGCTGTTGGGCATTTTCCTGACCGTTCCCAGAACCACAGGAGTACAGTATTACTGCTGCTGTAAGTGAAAGTGCCAGATATCCTTTTCTGTAATTCATAACATTTGATTTTAAATTTTACAACAGCAAAATAAATTCATATAATAGGGATATTCATCTAAAAATCTGGTGAAACGTAATTAATCGCAGGTGAAGCGTATGATACCAAAAATGAAAGGAAAGGGAGCTTTTCACTCTATTCAGAACCATTAAATAGCGCTTTTTGCTTACGTATGGAAAAGATAAAAGCTGCCTTAATAAGACAGCTTTTTATATAATGTATGTTTATTTTCTAACTAATAATCCATCCAGGATTTGAATATGGATGCTTTTTCTCTGCTTACGATAACTTCCATTTCCGGTTGTTTTCTGAGTTCCAGTTTAAGCTTACCATTAAAGTGATTGAAGATCTGTTTTACAGAATCTATATGGATTATAAATTGTCTGTTTGCCCTGAAAAAGAATTTCGGATCCAGTTGTTTTTCAAGCTCTTCCAATGTTTGCGGAATATTCTCTACAATACCTGTATTTAGCATTGCCTTACTCATTCCCAGTTCTGTATAAAAGTATAAAATGTCTTCTGCTAAAACCGTTTTATAGCCATCACGGTGTGTAATGAGAAAACGTTTTCTATAATCTTTCGGCTGGATATAATTGAGTAAGCCCTCTATTGCTGAGCCTACTACGGGAACAGATTCCATAAAGGTTTCGTAGCGCTTGAGAGCGGCATCCAACTCTTCTTCATCTATAGGTTTTAAAAGATAATCGATGCTGTTATATTTAAAAGCCTGTACCGCATATTCATCATAGGCTGTTGTGAATATTACTGCACTTTTAATTTCATGTTTATTAAAGATCTCAAAACTTAACCCATCTGCCAGACGAACATCCATCATAATAACATCCGGCACCACATTGTTTTCCAACCAGTTTACCGTAGATGTAATTGAATCTTCTACGGACAATATTTCAATATGGGGTCTTAGCTTTAGCAATAGTCTTTTCAGCCTATCTGCATTGGGCCTTTCATCCTCGACTATTAAAATTTTATTAATCTTCATATCAATGGAAGTTTTACAATAAATTTATCTTCAGTTTTTTCTATTATCGGTTTTGTGTACCCCAGAATCTCATATCTTGTGATGATATTGGTAAGGCCAACTCCTGAGGAATCCGGCTTATTAATCAGTGGTAAAAACGTATTGGAAACAACCAGTTCGCCGATAGAATTTGTATATACATGAATCTCCAGTGGATTTGCCTTTGAGGTTTGGTTGTGCTTTATTGCATTTTCAACCAATAACTGTAGGGATAATGGAAGGGTGTACATAGATCTGTACTTATCCTGAATATCAATTTTAAATATTACTCCCTCACCAATTCTTTTTTCAATCAGGAAAATATAAGAATCCAAAAACTTTAGTTCCTCTTCTACGACAATGATGTCTTTTTTGGAATTCACCAGAAGATATCGATATACTCTTGCAAATTTTTCTGAATATTCATACCCCAATTGCTGGTCTTCCAAAATAAGTTCCGACAAAACACTGAGATTATTAAAGATAAAATGCGGGTCTATCTGTAGCTTAAGTGCCTGAAGTTCTGCGGCCATTGCTGCCTGCTTATGCTTGGAAGCCCTTACTTTATGCTGGGCAGCTTCTACGGCTGTTTTTTTCCAGTTTTGAAGTAAATAATCCACCGTGTTAAATCCACTGATGATAAGGGATATCACAATATTGGTGGCTACCCATTGCCCTAATAATGTATATTCTTTTCTGGAATCCATTTCCGGCAAGTTGTCTGAGGTACAATCTACAATAGCATTAATGATCATAACGATCAGGACACTTCCTACAATCTGAAGAAACCCCTGGATTAGTAATCGCTTTATCGTACGATCTTTCCAAGGAAGTAACTTATTAAGGGTCAAATCTATGAATATACTAACCTCTGAGATGATTACCGAAAAAAGAAGTACCCAAAGGGCATCTTCAATTACCATTTGCAACGGAGTCTCTAAGTATCCTTGCCAAACGGGATCAAAGGGGTCAATCAGATAAGAAAAGCCACAAAAAGCAATGACAGCTACAGCCCAGATCACCAGCCTCCTTTTCATTGCAGAAAGTATTTTTTTACTCCGTACTATATTTTTTCTAATGGTCGAAACCCTACTCATATCCGAGACTTTGTGAGTGTAAATATAGAAATAGATTTTAGAAAGGAATGGCCTATTTTGAACGAGACCGCCAAAACGCGACCTGAAACATACAATAGAAAGGTTCAAATGGAAGCCAACGTTTCATCACCAGAAAAATACATTTCATCATCACTTTATGCAATGTCACCATATTTTTAATGAGATAGAAAGGCATCCCGCCTTAGTTTTGCAGTATCAAATCCGGTACAATGAAAACTATAATTGTCTGCACAGATTTTTTTCAGGAAGCTGAAAATGCCACTCATTATGCGGCCTCCATAGCTAAGGAGAACCAATATAAGGTCGTTCTGTTCAACTTACAGAGCATTTCCATTCATGCTTTGAATGCCCAGGTTTCTACTGATTTTTTTTATGAACAAACCCTTAAAAATCAAATAAAACTTGCTGATAAGGCAAAAACAATCAGTACATTATACAATATAGAAACAGAATATTATCTGGCCTCAGGAAACTTTATTGAAGAGCTTAATAATTGTATACAAACCACCAAGGGCGATTTCATTGTTATGGGAATGGCAGAAAAAACGCTTGAGCAAAGGCTATTGGGAAATACAGTAACGAAAGCCATCCACAGGATAAAAACCCCTATATTGATTGTTCCCGGGCATATAGAATATACAGGCATCCGAAAAATTCTTTTTGCTTATGATAACCACAAGTCCATGACCTGGTCTGCCATGAATGATATTTATTATTTCATCAGTGAATTCAGTTCCGAGATAGAGGTATTCAATGTAAGCGAAAGTCTGGAGGATTTTACAGAAGTCATTGAAGACATCGACTTAAATTCGGGATACAACATGGACGATATTAAGTACAGTTTTAAAATGACCCAGTCTATGGAAATCATCAAAGCCATCGAAGAAGAAGTTAAGCTTACCAATGCTGATCTGCTTACCATGATCCCTTACAGATACAACCTTGTGGAGTCTCTTTTTCACCGAAGCAAAACCGCCATCATGGCGTACAAAAATAAAGTGCCTTTATTATCAATTCCTTTAAACATAGATTAAGAATCAATAAAAATCTGTACACTTTTGAATTATCCTTTTTGCCTTTAAAGGCTAAATTTTACACTTAATCTTGTTTAATAGGACCGAAATAGATTTTCGGTCCTATTTTTATTTTAATTTCATATTATTGCTAACGGAGCAAAGAGGCTTCTATGAATATATTTTAATTAACAACAATAACCATTATGTCCCATCTTTTTCTTTCTCATAGATATCTTATTATTTTCGTTTTATTTATTGGATGCTCATTATCAGCCCAAAATTTTAAATTACAGAAAGATATCAGCAAGCAATGTATGCAAAAGATGAGGCTGGTTTCAGATAAAATTGTTTTAGCTAAGAACAATTTTGAAATGTATATTCCATCCGAAATAATCATAGATCCGCTTCAATCCACCATCATTACCAATGTTCAGAAACCGAATAAACAAGAAAAGACAATAACCAACTTTATCATTAAGGAAATTAAATGTAAGATGAATGAAGATATTACTTCAGGAACTATAACCTATATGGTAAAAAATAATAATCCAAAATCAGTTTATCCCCAAAACGGTTTTATCTTAAAAGCAACAAGTGAGGGATTGACTTTTTTAAGCAGTACCGATCCAGCAGATGATACACCTGTGATGCCTATAATGAAATTTGAAATTATGAAGTAGTTCTTCAATAGAAAAACACTTCAAACGGAAATTGGCAAGTCTTTTTTTAAGAAACCAGTTCCATTAATGCTTCATAATAGTTTTCCAATAGGTGATGATCTTCATTCAAAAATAAATAGGGTTCTATCAGCTCTAATTCCATTAAATAAAATGAATTATTAATTAAAACACCATCCACTCTTGCATAAAGTGTTGATTGTGGCAGGCTTTTTAAATAAGCTCCTGCCTGTTCTACATGCAGCGGCTCTGGGGCTGGATAGCTAATGCTTCCGCCATGATAGTGCTGCACTCTGAAATCACCTTCTTTAGGAGTTTTTAAAGAACAGTGGCTATATTTTCCATTGAAAAACAGGAACGACCATTCTCCATTTTTAATTTCCTCCACAAATGGTTGTACCATATAATCCTGCTCTTTCAGAAGCTGTTCAATTTCTGTGGATCGCTCATTAAAATTATCCTTACTGACTGTGATCGTATTTTGTGCCCCTGCACTTACGCAAGGTTTTACCACCAATTTATCGGTTTTAAAAAGATCAAAAAAATGATTATCAAAAGATGAATCTTTGTCCAGATATTCTGCCGGAATTACAGGAAGCCCCTTTTCAGAAATATCCTTGAGATAATGTTTATCACTGTTCCACGTAATAATTTCTACGGGGTTTAAAACTTTAACACCCAGATCCTCAACACGTTCCAGCCAGTCCAAAAACTCTTCTAAATGGTTATGGTAGTCCCACGGAGATTTAATAATTGCCACATCAAAACTGCTCCAGTTTACATTTTCATCATTCCAGATTGTGGGAACAACGTCCAACCCTTTGCCTTTTAAAAAATTAATGAGTTCTGTATCTTCATCATTCGCCACTCCCTGAGAAAGTCTCGCTTCTTTTTTATAACCTACTATTGTGATTTTCATGCGTCTATTATTATATATTTATCTTAAGTAAATTTCGGAAGATAACATGAATAAGCACAGACACAGATTTTTTTAATTGGACGGATACAATTGTAGGATTTAAAAATTATTTAATCATTCTCTATTTGTCACCTCTATAAACATTACTAATATTCTCAATATTTTAATACATTTGTTATAAAACATATTCCCAATGAATTTCGAGCAAATCCATCTACACCTTGATGCCTACAAGGAACATAACCAGATTTTGGATGCCGCAAAGTATCTGATTCACTCCTTTAATCTGGAACATGAAAATTTTGCGGGTTTTGGATTCAGGGAAGAGCTTTCTCCCACCTCAATGCTTCTTACAGCAGAGGGAGAATTGGGCGGGCCACAAACCGTAATGATTCCCAGAAATTTATTTGATTTTGACCTGAATCTTGTCCTGAATATGGTAGCCCACGAAATGCTTCACGTAAGACAAAAGGCTCCCGGACAGGTGATCGAAGACAAAAATGAAAGAGAGTTTCAGGCCTATTACGAGATGCTTTTTCATAAGGTTTTCCCAAAGGTCCCTGAGGTTTCAGATTTTCATAAAAAATTCTTTGGAAACAAGGCTTTGGAATATTATAAAAGAATGGGTGAAAACTCAGTCTTACAACAAAAATATGAAGAACAGAAAACAGAAGTAGAACATTTAATTAACGCATTACCATGACCACAAAACCAGACATCACTTGGGCAGATTTTGAAAAAATAGACATCAGATGTGGAACCATCCTTTCAGTAAATGATTTTGAAAAGGCAAGAAACCCGTCTTATCAGCTGGAAATAGACTTTGGAGATCTGGGAATCAGAAAATCCGCAGCTCAGATCACTTCTCTTTATGAAAAAGAAGAACTGGTGGGAAAACAAATTTTAGCAGTTGTCAATTTCCCTAAAAAACAGATTGCCAACTTTTTTAGTGAATGCTTGGTCTTAGGATTATATGGAGAAGACAAAAAAGATGTCACCCTTTTAAGTCCCTCATTGCCCACAAAAAACGGAATGCAGGTAGGATAGCAAATAAAAAACACACATGATACAGAACATACCATTAGAAAGAATCTTATTCCTTGATATAGAGACCGTTCCACAGGCTGGATCCTGGGACGAATTATCAGAAACCGAGCAGTATCTCTGGGACAAAAAAACAAAATTCCAGAGAAAGGAAGATATTTCTGCAGAAGAATTCTATGACAGGGCCGGAATTATGGCGGAATTTGGAAAAATCATCTGCATCACCATCGGAATGCTTGAAAAGAATGAAACTCTTAAAATTAAAAGCTTCTCAGGACATGATGAAAAAAAGATGCTTCAGGAATTTGGAGAAGTCTTCAACAGCCCGAGGCTTCATAATGTAATTCTCTGTGCGCACAATGGAAAAGAATTTGACTTCCCATGGATTGCCAGAAGATACCTCATCAATGGAATGCAGCCTCCCGCACCGTTCCAAATGTTTGGAAAAAAACCTTGGGAGGTTCCTCATATAGATACCATGGAACTGTGGAAGTTTGGGGATTATAAAAGTTTTGTATCATTAGAATTATTGGCTCATGTCTTTGGTATTCCTACTCCAAAGGATGATATCGACGGCTCAATGGTTTCATCAATTTACTACATAGAAAAAGACTTGCAGCGAATTGTTGACTATTGTGAAAAAGATGTCTTAACTTTGGCAAATATTTTCCGACGTATGCGTCAGGAAGATTTGTTGAAAAGGAATATCAATCTAGATTAAAAAATGAAATTTACAGACGATCAAATTGCTGACATTGGTGAGGAAATCATCAGCGTGCTAAAAACCGTATATGACCCCGAAATTCCGGTAGATATTTACGAATTAGGGCTTATTTATGATGTACAGATCTCCGATGATGCTGACGTAAAAATTATAATGACACTTACTACTCCTAACTGCCCCGTGGCAGAGACTCTTCCTCAGGAAGTAAAGGACAAGGTAGCAGAAGTAGAGAATGTAAAGAGTGTTGATTTAGAACTTACTTTTGAACCGAGCTGGAATAAGGACATGATGAGTGAAGAAGCTAAGTTTGAACTAGGAATGCTATAAAATTTCGGTATTTTCTAAAAAGAAAAATACTATTGTTCAATAGTATACTCAAATAAAAAGGATGTCAGGTTATGACATCCTTTTTTGTATCATTAAAACCAAGAACTTAGGGTTTATTTTAAATTTCTTTTGCTATTTCTTTTCCCTCTCTCCTGCTCCATTCGCTCCATGAGCCTACATATAGTTTCGGTATTGGAAATCCTGCATAATCCATTGCTAAAATAGTATGACATGCCGTAACTCCGGATCCACAATGAATAATCAGATTTTCAGGATTATTCTTCAGTAATTCGTGATATTTTTCTTTTAAAATTTCAGGGCTTAAGAACAATCCATTTTCATCAAGATTTTCAGAAAAAGGAATATTGATAGCTCCCGGAATATGCCCTGCAACCAAATCAATAGGCTCAGATTCTCCTCTGTATCTATAGGCATCCCTTACATCAATAACTGTAGAGGAATTACTTTTCAATTGACTTTCAACCTCTTCAAGGCTTGAAATTGGAAATATCCAATCCTCTTTTTTAATCAATGGAGCTTTTTCAAATATTTCTTCTCCTGATGAAAATTCTATGCTTTCCTTTTCGGCAGACTGTATTCCTCCACTAAGAACCTGTACGTTTTCCAACCCAAAGGATCTTAGCATCCACCAGGCTCTTGCAGCTGCATTAGAACCGTTTTTATCATCATAAATAACAATGTGGGAACTTTCAGCTATTCCAAGATTTGAAAGAGTTGTTGCAAATTTTTCAATACTTGGAAGCGGGTGTCTTCCTCCAAAAGCGGCATTTTCTCCTATCTCAGCCAGATCTTTATCCAGATCAATGAATCTTGCTCCTTTAATGTGCTTTTCCAGGTAGCTTTGCTTGATATCTTTTCCGACTCTTGCATCAATGATGATGAGGTTTTCTGAAAAATTTTTCTTTAACTCGGATGATGAAATTATTGGAGACATTGTATTAATTTTTGGTTTGATTTTAATTAAATTTTGGCTAAAGCCATGTGTATATTAATATAGTAAAGCGGGCTAAAGCCCGCTCCTATTGATTTTTTTATTTTTTATAACTATTTAAAAATGAAAAATATCCTTAGCCTTGTTATAAGAGCTTTCAAAATTCAGCAGATTCAGTTTATGGTCTGCTTTTTCAACACTCATAAAATTAATCACCTGTTCCGTAGGCATATTTCCTACAAGATCATCCTTGGCCATGGGACATCCTCCAATACCCTTGATTGCACTGTCAAATCTTCTGCAACCTTTGTCGTAGGCCGCTTTTAATTTTGAATAAGATTCCTCATAACGATTATGAAAGTGTCCTCCGAAGTTAATCTCAGGGTATTTTGATGGGATTTTTTCAAATAAAAGAGCAATTGTTTCCGGTGTTGCCACTCCTGTTGTGTCAGAAAGCAGAATATCTTTTACACCAATGTCCGAAAATCTTTGTGCCCATTGGTCTACATCTTCCCACTTCCACATTTCACCATAAGGGTTTCCAAAAGCCATGGAGAAGTAAATATTTAGTTGTTTTCCTTCACTTTTTACCAATTCCAGCATTTTAATGATTTCATCAAAAGCCTCTTCCTGACTTTTATTGGTATTTCTATGCTGAAAGGTTTCAGAAATAGAGAATGGAAATCCAAGAATATCCACCGACTCATGTTTCAACGCTTTTTCAGCTCCTCTATAGTTTCCAATAATGGCAGAAACTTTTGTCTTGGAACGGGATTTATCAATATTTTCAGCCACCTCATCAGAGTCAGCCATCTGTGGAATTGCTTTTGGAGATACAAAGCTCAGACAATCCAATACATCAAAGCCAACATCCATTAAGGAGTTGATATAATCTATTTTTTTACTGGTAGGGATAAACTCTCCCCATCCCTGCATGGCATCTCTAGGACATTCGGTAAGAAACATTTTTACTTTTTGATTTTCTCAAATATAATAAAACTAAACTAGTTCGTATACTGTACATACAAATCTAACACTATTTTGATTTTCAAATATTTATATCTGATTTATAATTTCAATAATTGATATTCAGTCGCAAATAACGTATTCTGAGCGCCAAATTTGCTAACTTTGTTAAAATTTATGATCAATCTGATGAGTACAATAGAATTCAATCCATTATGGAAAGAGAAATTACTGAACCGTTTTCTTAGCTATGTAAAAATATATTCAACCAGTGATGCAGAAAGTGAGGCTACTCCTTCTACTCCTCGCCAGTGGGATATTGCCAATTACATTACAGAAGAGCTGAAAACGATCGGTCTGGAAGATGTTTCAATTGATGAAAACGGGTATATTATGGGCTATGTTCCATCTAACCTGGAAAATGATAACAGACCTACAATTGGGTTCATTTCACACTATGATACATCACCGGACTTCAACGGAGAAAATGTAAAACCTCAGGTTTGGGAAAATTATGACGGAAATGATCTTCTACTGAACCAGACTACCGGATTCACATTATCTTCTTCAAAATTTGAAAGTCTAAAAAAATATATTGGTCAGACGTTAATCACAACAGACGGGACTACTCTTCTTGGTGCTGATGACAAGGCTGGTTGTGCAGAAATTGTAACGGCTGCCGAATATCTGATTGCACACCCTGAGATTAAGCATGGAAGAATTGCTGTAGGATTTACTCCTGATGAAGAAATCGGAAGAGGTGCACACAAGTTTGATGTAGCTAAATTTGGTGCTGAATGGGCCTATACTATGGACGGTGGAGAAGTTGGAGAATTGGAATATGAGAACTTCAATGCTGCGGGAGCTGTGGTAAAAATCCACGGATTAAGCGTACACCCAGGTTATGCTTACGGTAAAATGGTAAATGCTGCATTATTAGCTGCTGAGTTTATCCAGATGCTTCCTGCCAACGAAACGCCGACTACCACAAAAGGGTTTGATGGTTTCTATCACTTAATGGATGTTACCGCTGATATTTCAGAGGCTAAACTTCAATATATCATTCGTGACCATGACGCTGATAAATATGAGGCAAGAAAGAAATTCTTGGAGGAAAAGGTTGCCGAATTTAACCAAAAACATGGTGAAGGAACTGCTGAGGTAGAAATCAAGGAGCAGTACAGAAATATGAAGCAGCAATTCGAGGGCAAAATGCACATTGTAGATCTTGCTGCCAAGGCAATGACTGAAGCTGGTATTGAGCCTAAGATTAAGGCCATCAGAGGAGGTACAGATGGCGCACAGCTTTCTTATATGGGTCTTCCTTGCCCGAATATCTTTGCCGGAGGAATTAACTTCCACGGACCTTACGAATATGTAGCCCTGGAAAGTATGGAAAAGGCAACCGGAGTAATTATTAATATTGTAAAAGCCTAATTGAGATGAATAAACTCCTAGCATTAGCATTTATATTTTCGTTTGCTTTCGGAAGTGCCCAGGTTTCGGGATTTGAGAAAGCAGACTCTAAATATGAAAGAAAGAAAAAGGCCCTGTATAACAAATATCCTAAGCCTAATGATTTAAGAACTAAGCTAGAGTGGCTTCTTACTGAAGATAAAATAACATCCTATAAAAATGCCCTTGAGAAAATTTCTGAAGACGAAAAGAAAGCATTAGCCAATGACCCGCCTATTAAAACAAAGGTGAGCAAGGAAGCTGAATACGAGGGCGGAAAAGCAGCTTTTCAAAAGTCATTGTATGAGGCTGTAGATCTTACTTTCTTAAACTATACTTCAGATTCTTATAAAGCAACCTTAAGCTTTGTAGTAGATTCAAAGGGAAATGCGCTTAATGCTCAGGTAAAGGGAAATAATGACGATGTAAATGCATTTATTGAAGCTGCTTTCTACCGTATCAGAGAGAATGGCAAGTGGAAACCTGCAGAAAGCAATGGAAAACCTGTATCATCCATGATTTCGATTCCTTTGGTTTTAACATTCAAAAAATAAGAAAAAACCCCAGTACACCCTACTGGGGTTTTCTTTTAATCGGAAATCATATCCAAGGACTTATAATATTGGTATTTCTTGTTTTCATCTTTCTTATATATCCTTGTTTCCCTGGAGTTTTTATCCTTACTCAAAGAATCTCCAACCAATGAAACTTCCTTCACCCATCCTTCATAAAAAGCTAAGTGCATGATGCTTCCTGTTGATAAATATAAATCATCAAAACCTCTGGACCCGGGCTTTTGAGTTAGGATAATTCCATTATATGTACTTTCATATTCCTTATTGAAACTATACTTTTGGGCAATCTTCAGTCCTAAATAGCCTAAAATGATTAGCCCAATTACCATAATAGTGCTTAGATAATTTTTCTTTTTCGCCATATCAATTTTGGAATAAACTCCTGTCCTAATAAGGACAAGATACTTCGAATTTAGTGATTATTTACAATTATTTCTCCATGGTTATTCATTCTTATGGATGAATACAAAAACCTTTAATTTCCTTTCTTTCCATATCTACAACTCATCAATATCCCATTGCCATTCGTCAAATAAAATTTTATGATCCTTGCCAGAGTCGTTGTTTTGCATCAAATTTTTAATAGTAATCAATTTATGAAACAACAATTTTTGGCACTCAGCTCATTATTTTTATGTATTACCTGCTCCATTGAAACGCATGCACAACAAACACCTGCTTTTCATATTGGAGTAAAGGGAGGTGCAAATTTTACAAAAACCTCAACGGAATCTTCTTCCTTGGAAGGGAAATACGGTTTCGGTTATCAGGCAGGGGTAATGACAAGATTAGACATTGGAAGCCTGTATGTACAAGGAGAGGCTCTATTCAACAAAAGAAAAACATCCTACGATACAAAAGACGGTGGTTCTGCAAAACTTACTTGGAATGCCATTGATATCCCAGTGGTCATTGGTTATAAACTGGTAAATACAGATGATTTTAATGTAAGAGTATTTGCCGGCGGAGTCTACAGCTATGCATTTAATAATAAAGTATCCAGCTCACAGGCTTTTCAGGAGGGTTTTAAAAATTTTGATAAATCCAATATTGGTGTCACAGGAGGTGTGGGTGTAGATTATAAGAACTTTACGGTAGATCTGAGATATGAAACCGGGCTTTCAAACATCAGCAAGGAATTTAAATCCAAGCCACATAGTTTTAGTCTTGGGATAGGTTATTTTCTATTCTAAAAACTTAAATTATCTTTACTCATTAGAAACTGCGGCTCTGCAGTTTCTATTTTTTTATTAAATTATTTTAAGCTTCTATGACAAAATCATTTGTTTTAAGAGAACACATATTCACCTTTATTTTCTGGCTTGTTTTTACGATTGTATTATGGTGCAATTTCCAAACCGACACAGACAAATACCTCGCAAGCATTCAAGCTGTTATCATTGCTATCAGTTCTTTTATGTTTACCCATTTTTTAACCAATAAACTTCTCCCAAAAGCTTTACGGGCAAAAAAAATGAAAAGGTTTCTGATCCAGACAGTAATGGTTATTTTTCTTTTGAGTATCATTTTTTCTGTTATTTTCACATATCTCGAGGTTTCTCCAAAAAGACAGCTCCCTTCAAAATTTTGGGATCACATTCCCTTTTTATGGAAGGGCTTTTACATGTCTTTACCCGCCTCTTTTTTGATCAATGGCTCTGCCTGTGGCATCAAATTCTATAAGGAACACGGAAGAATAGAGCGAGATCATATCCTCCTTCAGCAGGCCCATCTTGAAAATCAGCTTAAGCTTCTTCAGGATCAGATCAATCCGCATGTGGTATTCAATATCCTTAATCATATTCATATCCTGATGAAACGCGATACGGAGCTTGCCGATTTTTTACTGATGAAGTTTTCAGATATTCTGCGGTATCAGCTGTATCATTGCAATCAAAATCTGGTTCCGCTGGATAAGGAAATTGAATATCTTCAAAATCTTGTTGAGGTGGAAAAGCTAAGGTGGGGAAATGAGCTGGATGTAAAGTCAACCTGGGAAATCGGAAGCAAAAAGGCTTTTATTGCTCCCTTACTTTTGGTTCCTTTTATTGAAAACGCCTTTAAATATGTTTGCAGGCTTCCGGGACATAAAGGCTACATTAAAATCAATTATAAGGAGGAAGCCGGAAATCTCTCTTTTTATGTAGAAAATTCTTATTCTGACGTGGCCATGTACAAAAAGAAAGACGGAGCCGGCGGAATTGGTCTTCAAAATGTAAAAAAACGATTAAAACTACAATATCCGGATTCTCATGACCTGAAAATTGAATCTGATGGTCTTGTTTATAAAGTAACTTTAACCTTAAAACTCTCTGAAAAAAATGAGTAATATGATTCCTAAAATGAAATGTCTGATTGTAGATGATGAGCCACTGGCAAGGTTCCATCTTAAGGAATTGGCAGATCAGATTGATTTTTTATCCGTGGAGGGAGTGTGTGCCACCGCACTGGAGGCAGATACCAAGGTAAAGGAAAGTGAAATAGATCTTCTTTTTCTGGATATCAATATGCCTTACCTTAGTGGTCTTGAGTTTTTGGAACAGCTTGAAAATCCACCTTTATGTATCCTTACAACAGCTTATTCAGAATATGCATTGGAGGGATTTCGGCTACAGGTAGCCGACTATCTTTTAAAGCCTATTGCCTTTAATCGTTTTTATCAGGCAGTGAATAAAGCTCAGCAACAGTTTATTATCAATGAAAAATTAAGAAAGAATACGCCTTTGGATGATCCTTTTCTGTATGTAAGACAATCTGATACGTTCATCAAGATTTCCTGGGTAGATATTTTATTTGTTGAAAGCATGCAGAACTATACCAAGCTTCATTTTAAGGATAAATTCCTGGTCATCCATCAAACCATGAAGGCTATTGAAGAATCCTTGCCCACCGATCATTTCTTCAGGATTCATAAGTCATTTTTAATCAACATCACCCATATTGACATGATTTCCGGAGGGCGTTTATTCATTAATAAGATAGAGCTTCCTATCTCCCGCACCCGAAAAGAAGAATTGCTCAATCAGGTAGTGTATAAGAAGTTGATTAGTAAATAAAGGAAAAAATAAGGGCTGGAAGAGAGAAATTGTAGTAATCTGAAGATCACACACTTCTTTCCTCCAGCCTTTTTATTAAGGTAAATTCCAGCGTATTGCAAGGGCAGCATAGAATGTACTGGTAAACTTGGGATCTGCTATTTTTTTGTCTTTAAAAATGCTTGAGATTTTTCGCTCACTCTCACTGAAGTTTCTCAGTAAAGTTGATCCACCTGTAATACCGAGGCTCAATTTATCATTGATCTTTATTTCCGGTCTTAGACCTGCCGTAATCTGCTGATAACCAAACATCATAGATTTTCCGTCCTTATTTCTTTCTACTGACATTCCACTGAGGTTCACTACTGCCTTTAGGGTAAGGGCATCTGAAAATTGATATCCTGCCTCTGCTCCTTCAGGGAAGTTAATCTTGAACTTGACCTTTCCGTTGGTTTTCCAATCAAAATAAATCCATGGCAAAACCATTGGCGTTCCAAAGGCTGTTGTAAGCACTGGCCCTCCTCCTAAGGCAAGGTTTGGATTAAAATGTCTGATAAACAACACTCCTCCTTGTCCCAATATATCATCTGAACTGATTCTTTCCAGATCGGTATACAATCCTACTGAAGCCATCATCATCATACTCCATTTCTTTCCTAAGGGTCTTATGTGTTGCAGCCCAACCTGAGCATTCAACATTTCACTCGGAAATAACGGGGTTTCGTAGTTTTTATGTGATATCCTTGCATAGGATCCGCTGAGAAGCATAGACCATGCTTTAACCTTTCCATTATTGTCCTTTTTGATAGACAATGGAATACTCAAATTCAGGTTTACTCTTTTAAAATCACTCTTAGAGTTGGTTTTAACACTATCTTCCGGACGAATATAGTTGGAGAAGGGTGTGTATTCTGTCTTCAATTCTGCAGATATTCCCGTCTGTGCATTGATCAAATATCCTAACGGCAATAGGCAGCAAAAAGCCGTCAAAAGGTTTCTTTTCATATTCTAAATTTTATGCAAAGAGAACCTTTTGGCTATTTTTTTCAAAAATTACTTGATTAAGTGTAGGTCTATGATGACCAACAGGAATAGTAACAGGATCTTATTTTGAAAACTACCTTAATATACCCTGCTTTTTCTTATGCAAATGCTTTGATTCGTTTCAATGAACGATAGCCAAACCATACGGCAATTAATCCTATTAAGGCTCTTGTAACCACCATCGGGATGATTGAATCTGCTTCCATTAATCCTACAATTCCTGAGATTACAAAGGTTACCATTAGTTGCATAAAACCCATTAATGCTGCTGCTGTGCCACGTCCCTCCTTAAATGGTGACAAGGCATGAGCAGAGGTAATCGGGAATAAAATTCCTATGGCTAATAGCGAGATATGCAACAATACAATTTCCAACCCAACAGACAGCTGATACATTGAAACCAGGATATGAAGACAGCAGGAAGATAATAAAACAACAGTGGCCCAGAACTTAATTCTGGTTTCTTCAAACCTCTTGATCAGCCTTGGAGTAATGTAAGCCGCCAAGATTAAAGCCACAGAATTGAAAGCGAATATAAACCCGAAGACTTCACTGGAAAAACCATGCAGTTCCATAAACAGAAACGGAGCATTGGAAATATAAATAATCAGGGAAGCAAAAGCAATGCTTCCAATCATCGTATTGTTCACAAAGTCTCTGTTCGCAAGAATTGTTTTAAGCTGTTCCATGAGGTTTATTTTTTCCTCCACAACATCATTGTCTTTGGATAGAAGTCTCGCATTGGTTTCAGGAACACATTTATATACTAGAATCAATGTTATAAAACCCAATATTACCAGGAAAGCAAAAGAACTGTTCCATCCCCAAAATTTAAGGAATACACTCCCCAGCAAAGGTGCCACAATAGGTGCTACTCCGCTGATCTGGGATTGTTGGGAAAATATAGCTACGGATTTTTGTTTATCATACAGATCTATAATGATGGCTCTTCCTATCACAATTCCGGCACTTCCTCCAAATGCCTGTAGAAATCGCATGGCCCATAGCATATAGATATTTTTTGTAAAATAGATTCCTATTGCTCCTACAATAAACAATAGCAGCCCACAATACAGCATCGGTTTTCTTCCTTTATGATCTGATAAAGGCCCCCATAAAAGCTGTCCAATGGCAAATCCTGCAAAAAATACAGAGATGGAGATTTGTATGTGCCCGATATCCGTCTGAAAAATTTGAGCCATACTTGGGAATGCTGGTAAATATAGGTCTATACTCAACGATTCCAACGTATTAAGCAAGGCTAAAATAAAAATAACGACACCTAGGTTTTTCATAAATAGTATTAATTATTAAACAATCTACTCATGGGGTTTTCATGGGGTGCAAAGGTCCTCCAAAAAAGCAGGCGTTTCAATAACAGAACTGAAGAAATAACAGGACAAACTGAAGATTTTAAAATAAAAAATAAACAAAAACCATTAATTCAAATCAATATTATTGTACATATTGAAGATTACTCTTTTTCTTTATTTTTAAAATAATCGGGGTTTTGACCGGTATGTTTCTTGAAAAATCGGGAAAAATATGAAGTATCGTTAAAACCAAGCTTGAAAGCAACCTCTTTAATGGATAAAGCTCCAAAACTAAGTTCTCTTTTGGCTTCGAGAATAAGTCTTTGGGCAATCATTTTCTTCACAGTTGTTGCTCTTAACAAACGAACAATATCATTAAGGTGATGGGTACTGATTTTTAAATGTTCAGCATAAAAGGATGTGTTTTTTTGGGTAATATAATTTTCCTCAATTAGTTTTACCAGTTGCTGAATACGCTGACGGTCATTCAATAAAGGTTCCTGAGGAATAATTTGTTCTCCGATGATGATACAAAACGCTTTCAGATAAGCCTTTAAGAGTTCTGTTCTTGCGGTTGTTTTATATTCCTGCTCCATCAATGCTATAATTGTTCTGCAGGTTTTTTCATTTTGGGGATTTAAAAAAAAGGGCAGCTCTCCTCCCGTAAGCACCGATTCTATGGTACAGGCTTCGTTGAAAATTTCCCTACTTATTGCCATGGCATACCCCTTCTCTCCTTCTAATTTCATGTTGAATGCCTGCCCCGGCGCAATGATACAGATTTGATTGTTCTCGAGTTTATACCTTTCAAAATCCAATTCTAATCGGCTGTTTTCATACACTTCCATAAACCAGATGATTTCAAAAAAATTATGTCGGTGAACATCATGAAAGTTCTCTGGACCTGCATCAGTCAGAGTACTCATCTGAAATTCTTCAGAAGTCAGGTGATGAACCGGAATCTCTTTTTCTGGCGTAATCATTACTAAATTATTTAGCTATAAACAAAAACCACAGCAAAAAAAGTGCTGCGGTTTTCTTACAATATTTAAAATTAAATATAATTTTTATTTTATTGATTTAAAAAAGCATCCCATCCCTGAGCGGTTAGCGCTACCAGCTGGTTTGATCCTCTTGCTACCATAAAGTTTCCATCTTCTTTTTCAACGGCATGTCCTATAATGGTAAAGTCCGGATGATTTTTAATTTTATCAAAGTCATTGGGTGAAATAGTGAATAATAATTCATAATCTTCTCCTCCGCTTAATGCAGTCATTACAGGATTTAAGTTCATTTCATCTGCTGTAGAGATCGTTAGATTATCTAAAGGAATTTTCTCTTCATACAATCTAAATCCTACTTTTGACTGATCGGAAAGGTGAAGAATCTCGGAAGCTAAGCCGTCTGAAATATCAATCATAGAAGTTGGTCTAATATCCAACTCTTCTAAAATATTTTTAACATCTGTTCTTGCTTCAGGCTTCAATTGTCTCTCAAGGATATAGTCATAGCCTTCCATTTCCGGCTGCATATTTGGATCTGCAAGATAAACTGCATGCTCTCTTTCCAGAATCTGAAGTCCCATATAGGCTCCTCCAAGATCTCCTGTAACTACAAGAAGATCATTTGGCTTTGCTCCGCTTCTTTTGACAATATTTTCGTCAGTTTCAATTCCTACAGCAGTAATACTCATCACCAACCCTGCGTTAGAACTCGTTGTATCCCCTCCAATAAGGTCAACTTTGTATCTTGCACATGCTGCCTGAATTCCTGAATAAATTTCTTCTAAAGCTTCAACTGGAAAACGATTGGAAACAGCCAGAGAAACTAAAATCTGTGTAGGAACGGCATTCATTGCAGCAATATCACTAAGGTTTACTACCACCGCCTTGTAACCAAGATGTTTTAATGGAACGTAACCAAGGTTAAAATGCACACCCTCCGCCAAAACATCTGTCGTAAGAACCACTTTTTTATTGCCAGGATTAACAACTGCCGCATCATCTCCTACTCCAAGCTCCGAAGACTCATTGGATAATGGAAAATGCTCCGTCAAATGCTTAATAAGACCGAATTCTCCTAGTTTTGAAATGGGCGTAAGCTCCTGTGATTTATCTTCAAACATAAAATTTCTTTTTTGTACAATGTCCAATGTAAAATGCATTAATAACCCAAAGGTCTTTCATAACATTGAACCCTGAACTTTAAATTTTGAATTAATTTGTCAATTCTGCCGGATCAATATTTTGTGGGTGGAAAGGAAGCTTTTTAAAATCCTCTTTTGAAAGCACCACCGTTTCCGGGCTTTTATATTTATTCATTGCCTCCACTACATCGTCTGGTGGAGTCGTCATTTTTCTAAGCATCATATCGATCCATACCCCTGTAGCTTCTGCTGTAGCACAGTGTATGCCATCCGGTGTATAGAATTTGTGTACGAAACGATAGATAGAAGAATCTTCTGAACAACCGTCTATTTCTACACTTACAATTACGATCTGATCTGCATAGATCTCCTTGAAGAAAGAATATCTCTCATGCAGAATTACCGGACCAATTCCCCATCTGCTCAATTGGGTAACCCCCATTTTCTCTTTGGTCATGAAAGCCATTCTGGCTTGTGCACAATACTGTACATAGGATGAATTAGCCAAATGCTTATTGGCATCAAGATCACTCCATCTCACTTCAAATTTATGGTAGAAAATCATATGAAAATCGTTTTTGGTATAATTAAAATTATAATCTTCAAAAATACTCAAATAAGATGGTTTATAAAAATTGTACTTTTGAAAAAATAATCTTCAGCATAGGATTACATATACATGAAACAGATCATCATAATCGGAGGCGGGGCTGCAGGCTTTTTCTGCGCATCGAACCTTGACGAAAAGAAATATACAATTACGATTTTAGAACAGAACTCTGATGTTCTTCAGAAAGTAAAGATTTCCGGAGGCGGACGCTGCAATGTTACCCACGCATGCTTTGATCCAAGGGAACTTGTTCAGTTTTACCCGCGTGGAAACAAGGAATTATTAAGTGTTTTCACCAAATTCCAGCCGGGAGATACGATGGAATGGTTTGATCAGCGTAATGTTCCGTTGAAAATAGAAAATGACAACAGAACTTTCCCTGAAAGCAATTCTTCACAAACTATCATCAATACTTTTTTGAATGAAACTCAAAAGAAAAATGTTACCGTAAAAACAAAATGTGCCGTAAAGGAGATTGAAAAACTGGATGAAAAGTACATCGTAAGAACTAATTCCGGGGACTTTGAAGCAGATTATATTGTGTATACAACCGGAAGCTCTCCCAAATCTTTAAAAATGATTGAAAATCTGGGACATAAGATCATAGACCTTGTTCCTTCTCTTTTTACTTTTAATATCAAGGATGATTTGCTAAAAGATCTTCCGGGAACAAGTTTTGAAAACGCAGGTATTTCAATTCCTAAACTGAAGACAGAAGAAAGCGGTCCTTTGCTGATTACCCACTGGGGACTTTCCGGGCCGGCTGTCTTGAAAATTTCTGCATGGGAAGCGATAAGCCTTGCCAAGGTTAAATACAATTTTGAAATTGAGGTTAACTTTATTTCAATAGATGTGGATGAGGCAGAAGAAACCTTTCAGAAATTCAAACAAAACAATCCTAAAAAGACTGTCGGGCAATCCAAGATATTTGATATCACAAACAGATTCTGGCAGAAAATTCTGGAGATTTCAAAGGTTGACCTCAACAAGCAGGTTGCCAATATTTCAGGAAAGGAAATGCAGAAAATTCTGGAAAACCTTTGTGCGAAAAAGTTTCAGGTAACCGGAAAATCAACATTTAAGGATGAATTTGTAACGGCTGGAGGTGTTGATTTAAAGGAAATTAACTTTAAAAATATGTCTTCAAAATTACTTCCTAATTTTTATGTTGCCGGAGAGGTTTTGAATATTGATGCGGTAACGGGAGGTTTTAATTTTCAGGCTTGCTGGAGTGAGGGGTGGCTGATTGCCCAGGATCTCAACAATTTATAAAAAAACACTACTTTTAATAAAAACTAAAACATGAAAAAAACACTAGCATTCATTTTATTTCTTGGATTTGGGCTCGCGTTTTCTCAGGTAAAGGAAACTGAAATTCTACCGGTCAAAGATCAGCATGAAGAGCCTGTTTTCTCGAAAGACACAAAATCTGCAGAATATCCCGGAGGATGGATGGCACTTCGAAAAGATATTGCTGATAAAATAAGGATGAAAAAAATAAAAGGGCAAGGAATAATCACTGCGAAAGCAAAGTTTATAGTTAATATCAAAGGCAAAATAGAAGACATCATAGTAACTGGAGATAATGCCGATTTCAATAAAGAGACAGAAAGAGCGATAAAATCTTTGAAAGCCCAATGGAAACCAGCAGAATCCAAGGATCGTATTGTCCGCAGCTATTATAGTTTTCCTCTTACTATAACCTTTGATTAACAGACAATGCTTTCTGTCAAAAGAAATACATTGACCTTTTTAAAAATCCTACTTATCATAGGATTTGGGTATTTCTTTTGGCTGATGCTTACAATAACCCTCGAATATATTCCGCTGGATCCTAATGTTAGCTTTCTGATGATTAAACAGACAGAGGTTCAGCATAGACCAGAATACCTTGGTTTCTTTTATACCCATGTTTATACAAGTATTTTTGTATTGCTTTCGGGGTTTATCGCCATTATAAGGAAAGATTTTTGTTTAAAAAATCTTCACAGAAACATGGGAAAGATGTATATCTTCCTCGTCCTTATTTTTTCTGCTCCATCCGGAATTTACATGGGATTCTTTGCTAATGGAGGAATCTTTTCAAAGGTTTCCTTCGTTATTTTAGGCTTTTTATGGTGGTTTTCCACTTATAAGGCTTATCAATTGGCCAGGCAAAAAAGGTTTACAGAGCATAAACAATGGATGTGGAGAAGCTTTGCGCTTACTTTATCTGCCATCACATTAAGGATGTGGAAAGTTATTATTGTATATTTATTTCATCCCAATCCCATGGATGTCTACCAAATCATAGCATGGCTGGGCTGGATTCCTAATCTCCTTTTAATTGAATACTTAATTACAAAAAAACATATATGAAAATTTTAAATTACACTCTTATTTCCCTGCTTACTCTTTCGTTGGTAGGCTGTAAAAAAGATGGGAAAACCAACGGATCAGGAAATGATTCCCTAACTGCAAAAAAAGATTCTGTTATCATTCCGGAAGTTCATCAAGAATACTACGGAATCTACACTGGCGATTTTGCCGGTATGGAAAAAATGATTGATGAATCTGATGGTTCAGAATATGAGGGAAGCGTCTACAAAAGAATCTCGCTGAAAATCAACAGAATTACAAAGGACAGTGTTTACGGACAAAGTATTGTGAATGGAAATCAGCGTCCTATCAGAGGAATCTTCAACGAATCTTCAAAATCCTTTGTGCTGGATGAGCCGGGAAATGATAAAACAGATGGAAGATTTGAGGTAAAATTGAATGGTGACAGCTTAACCGGAAAGTGGAATGCATTTAATAAGACCGCGGTAAAGTCTCCTTTGAAAACCCTTAAGCTTACCAAAAAAGAGTTTGTTTACAATCCTAATTTCATGCTGGATCCGGATTCTAATCTGGTAGACTGGACAAATCCTAAGGATTTTGTAGAGAAATATACCGATAGTGAAGGAAAAACAGAGAGTTATACTACATCCAAAAACAGGGTGGCTTCCGATGCGGTATTCAAGCTTAATGCATCCAAGCAAAAACTGAATGAAAAGGAGATTAAAAATCTAAGAAAACTGGATCTTGAGATCATCAAAAATTCTGTATTTGCAAGACATGGTTATTCCTTTAAAAAGGAAACCTACAGAAATTTCTTTGAACAGACGGATTGGTATATTCCTGTTTCAGGAAATGTTGACAATGAACTTTCTCCCATGGAAAAGGAAAATGTAGCTTTACTGAACCGTTTTATCAAGTATGCAGAGGATAAATATGATAGTTTTGGAAGATAAGTGTTAGGTTATGGGTTATGGGTTGTAGGTTGCAGAAATCAGGAATTGGCAGGTGTAGTTTTATTTTCTGTCATCTTTACGAAAATGTAGATTAACAGACACCCTGCTGCATAACACAGAATATCTATCCAGGAAAAAGAATTTCCGATAACGATATACATTAGGCTTCCCTCTCGGAAGCCTAATTTTTCTGCAATATTGAAGTATTGTGCAAACTCCACCATACAGGAAAAAATTAGAATCCCCCCAATAAGCTTTTGGTTATCTACCCTGAAAAAACTTTTCACCAAGGTATAAAGAAGAATAACGACAATGACATCGCCAAGATAGGCCCGCACAAAGGAAACATCCTTCAGCTTGGTGGCAATTAAAACTTCTATAAGAAAAATGAAGATCGATATCAGGAAGTATTTCAGGCTAAATTGTAATTTCATCATTATTGTTTTTGATCTTAAAAATTAAGGCATAAAAAATCGGCATTTAGAAAAACACCGATTATTATTTTAGCAAATATATTATTTCTTTACCTTTATTGTACACCCTATGGCAACAGTTTTTGTCATTTTTACAGGCTCTCCTTTTATCAACGCATTTACCGCATCCTGAGCATAATATTCAGATATGTCATTTGGGTTATCGTAGTTATTGTCAATAGCTCCTATATATTTTACGATATTTTTTCCGTTTTCCTTTTGCAATACAAAGACATGAGGTGTTTTTGTTGCTCCGTATTGAGGATAAATTTTTTGTCCCTCATCCACTAAGTACGGGAAAGTAAACCCTTTCTGTTTCGCTCTGTCAATCATCTGTTTATAACCGTCTTCAGGCTGTACATTTGGATCATTTGGGTTGATAGCAATAACTGGGTACCCTTGGTCTTTATATTTTTTATCAAGCTCTACAATTCGGTCTTCATACTTTTTTGCATAAGGGCAATGGTTGCATGTAAAGATAATGATAAACCCTTTTGCCGTCTTAAAATCACTTAGGGAAACCATCTTTCCATCAATATTTTTAAGCTTAAAATCAGCAGCCTCATCCCCCACTTCATAGCCTTTTACAGCGGCCGTCTTTTCTTTTTGAGGTTTATTTTTATCATGATCTGTTGTTGTAAAGCTCAACAAGCCCAAACCAACGATAAATGCCGACATTAAAATTTTCAGATTTTTCATAATATTATTTATTGTAAATTTTCACTAATTGTTTTATCAAGGTCTTCCTTGCTCATTTCTCCGTCATTGAAAAATACTTTTTCTCCATTCTTATAGAAGAGGGTTACCGGAATATTTCCATCCCAATCCTTTTCAAACCTTGGAATCCAGGTGTTCATTCTTTTGATATCATCCAGCAGAAGAACCTCAGCCGTCAGATTTTTATTCTTTATAAATTTTAAAACCCTCTCCTTATCTACCAATCTGTCCAATGAAATCAGAATCATCTTAAACTTAGGGTTTCCGGCAAATTTATTATTGACTTCCATAAAGTGTGGTAATTCTTTCACACACGGAGCGCAGGTTGTTGCCCAGAAATTAACGACCAGAAATTTATCCTTTTCCTGTTGAATCCTTTTTTCAAGGTCTTCATATTTGACGACAGAAACCTCAGTCTGCTGCGCTTTATAAACCGTGCAGAACAAAAAGATGGTCAATATTCTTATTAAATTCTTCATACTCAAATTTACCAAATGCATTCTTTCTCTATGATTATCAATATGTTAAAGTTTGTTAATAATGTTTAATTATTGTATAATTTTCATTCACCACCTATTGAATTATTCAAAATAATATGTAAATTAGCTTACAACCAAACTAAAATTATCATGAAAAAATCAAACATTCAACAAAGAAAATTAACAAAACAAGAATTAAAGGAAATTAATGGCGGAAACAGAGTATTCTGCCTAAGGGGATTCTGTATGGTTCCCGGATCTGATGAACTGGTACGAGGTCTTATAGGAGAAGATGGATACTGCTGTTAATCTAATTAAAATCAACCAAAACAAAAGATACCATGAAAAAATTAAACATTCAACAAAAGAAACTGTCAAAAAAAGCATTAAAAAAAATTAGCGGAGGTGGCGGACCAGATATCTGTATGGACGGATTCTGTATGGAAAGAGGGTCTAATGAGGTACAACTAGGCCTTATGGACAGAAATGGCTATTGCTGCTAATAGACAATAATTTATTAATATCTGACAATCAGAAAATTAAAACTACTATGAAAAAGTCAACTCTACCACAAAGAAAGCTTTCCAAAAAGGAATTAAAAGAGATCAGCGGCGGTCTTAGACCTGTCTGCCCTCGAGTAATAAGCTGTACAGATATGAAGACCGGAATAGAAAAATCAGGAGTTCCGGGTATTCAGGATGGGCCTTGTTGCTAAAAGACATCTGTAACCAAATTCAAAATCATATGAAAAAGTTAAGTAGTCAGAAACGCAAACTTACCAAAAGCGAGCTGAAAGAAATTAATGGAGGTGCTGCCAACTGTGCAGAAGGTTTATGTAAACTTCGAGGAGTAGGCCATTTCCTTATTATAGGTCCTGTTGGAAAAAACGGATACTGTTGCTAGCTATTTTTCAACCTTATTAAAAGAAAAATGATTGGATTATTTTCCAATCATTTTTTTTATGGCATTCAGCTTCATTAAAGCTTCTATAGGTGTTAAGGTATTAATGTCAATCTTCGTAAGTTCTTCACGGATATTCTCCAAAACGGGGTCATCCAGCTGGAAGAAAGAAAGCTGCATATTTTCTTCAGTTACCCTTTTAATACTTTCAGATGTCCCATTATTTCCCTGCGTTCTGCTGGCTTCAAGGGTTTTAAGGATTTCGTTTGCTCTGTTCACCACTTTCGCAGGCATACCCGCCAGTTTTGCAACATGAATACCGAAACTATGCTCACTACCCCCGGGAACCAACTTTCTTAAGAAAATAATATTCCCTTTGTTTTCCTGAATGGATACGTGAAAGTTCTTCACTCGCTCAAAATTCACAGTCATTTCATTTAACTCATGATAATGAGTGGCAAATAAGGTTTTCGCCTGTGTAGGATGCTGGTGAAGATATTCTGCAATGGCCCATGCAATGGAAACTCCGTCATAAGTAGACGTTCCACGGCCAATCTCATCCAGAAGGATAAGGCTTCGTTCAGAAATATTATTCAGAATGTTAGCCGCCTCGTTCATTTCCACCATGAATGTGGATTCACCTGCTGAAATATTATCTGTGGCTCCCACTCTTGTAAATATCTTATCCAATAATCCGATCTCTGCATGTTTCGCAGGCACAAAGCTACCAATCTGAGCCAAAAGGCACACAATAGCCGTCTGACGCAGAATTGCCGACTTACCGGCCATGTTTGGTCCTGTAACCATAATGATCTGCTGAGAATCTTTATCTAAAAAGATATCATTCGGGATATATTTTTCTCCCAATGGAAGAGCATTTTCAATGATCGGGTGTCTTGCTTCCTTTAGATCAATGGCATATCCATCATTCAAAATAGGTTTTGTATAACTCTCTGAAACAGCTAGTTCGGATAATCCAGCAGCTACATCCAATTGTGCTATGATATTAGAGTTCCCTTGAATTTGATCTATATAAACCATTGTTTCAGCACATACATCTCTGTACAGCTTACTTTCCAGAACACCAATTTTTTCTTCGGCGCCTAGAATCTGGCTTTCATATTCTTTTAGCTCCTCTGTAATATATCGTTCAGCATTCACAAGGGTCTGCTTTCTTAGCCAATCACTCGGAACTTTATCTTTGTGAGTGTTTCGAACTTCAATATAATATCCAAAAACGTTGTTAAAATCTATTTTAAGACTTGAAATTCCTGTTCTTTCGATTTCTCTTTGACACATTTCATCCAGAAATCCACGGCCTTTGCTCTGGAGATTTCTCAATCTGTCCAGTTCTTCAGAAACATCATTCTTGATGACATTACCCTTGGCAATATTTACCGGAAGTTCTTCATTAAGATGATTTTGCAGGAATTTGATAAGCTCTTCAAGATCAAATAATGGTTCAAGCCATGCCATCACATCAGCATGAGGATGCAATAAAGCCTTGATTTTATGGATGTTAATTAAACTTTGGCGCAAATATCCCAATTCTTTTGGTGAAATTTTTTCTGCTGCCAGTTTTCCCATCAATCGGTCAAGATCAGAAATTGATCTTAACAGCTGTGCTATTTCATATTTAAGAGCATCTTTTTCATTCAAAAAATCAATCAGTGAAAGCCTTCTTGCAATTTCATCCACAGATTTCAGAGGAAGAATAATTCTTCTTCTCAATAGCCTCCCTCCCATTGGAGTAGAGGTCTTATCAATGATATCCAGAAGTGATTTCCCTTGCGGATTGCTTGGGTAAACGATTTCCAGGTTTCTTAATGTAAAATTATCCATCATCAGGTAGTCTTCCTGAGGAATAACCTGAAGCTTGGTAATATGGGCAAGAAGATTATGATGGGTATCTTCCACGAGATACGCGAAAATAGCACCGGCCGCAGTAATCGCCAATGGTAAATTTTCAATTCCAAACCCCTTTAAAGAATTAGTTTTGAAATGGCTTGTTAACTTTTCGTAGGCAAAATTGTATTGAAAAGCCCAGTCTTCAAGCTTAAAGGCATTTTTATTCTTAATCTGTTCAGGAATCTGTACACTTCTCTGGAAAATAATCTCACTTGGATCAAAGGTATTGACAATATGCAGCAGTTTTTCGAGATTTCCCTCACTCACCAGGAACTCACCGGTAGAGACATCTACTAATGCAATCCCATATTTCTCTTTTTCCTTATGCAAAGAAAGCAGGAAGTTGTTCTTTTTAGAATTTAGGACCTGATCATTGAACGTTACCCCCGGAGTTACCAATTCCGTAACCCCTCTTTTCACAATCCCTTTCACCATTTTCGGGTCTTCCAGCTGATCGCAGATAGCCACTCTCATGCCTGCTCTTACCAATTTTGGCAAGTAAGAATCTACAGAATGATGTGGAAATCCGGCCAACTCGATGTGTCCGTCTCCGTTTGCTCTTTTGGTAAGAACAATTCCTAAAATCTGAGATGTTCTCACGGCATCCTGCCCAAAAGTTTCATAAAAGTCCCCTACTCTGAAAAGTAAAAGTGCATCAGGATATTTACCCTTGATGGTATTATACTGGGTCATTAGTGGAGTTTCCTTCTTCGATTTTGCCATAGTAAAAAATGAACCCCAAATTTAGAAAAATAAATTCAGGGTTACAGAATTGTTTGATGGTTTATCATTGAATACACTTTTCCCTATCAGGAATTAATTGTATTTTCACCATAAAATCAAATCCATGGAATTTCCTGTTCTAGAAACTGAAAGACTTATTTTGCGACAGCTTACCCTGAATGACTCAAAGGATGTTTTTGAGTATTTTTCTCAGGATAAAGTTATGGAATATTATGACCTTGAAACCTTCAAAACTCTGGAGGATGCGGAAAACATCATTCAACATTTCAACAGTGAATTTGAGAAAGGAAAAGGCTTTCGATGGGCTCTGGAACTGAAATCTGAAAAGAAAGTAATTGGTACCTGTGGCTATCACAACTGGTATCATGAGCATTTCAAAGCAGAGATTGGATATGAACTTAATCCTTTATACTGGCAAAAATCTTTTATGAAAGAAGCCATACTTCCTATTCTCACATTTGGCTTCGAAAGTATGAGGCTACACCGTGTAGATGCATTTATTGATCCGGCAAATATCTCCTCAGAAAAACTACTCTCATCTCTCAACTTTCAGGAAGAAGGAACCATGAGAGATTACTTTTTTGAAAAAGGAAAATTTGTGGATGCTAAACTCTTTGGACTGATTAATAAATAAGACGTTATTTCTCAGATTTCAAATGCTGAGCTAATGCTTCTGAGCTTTTTTTATAGGCCCATTCTTGCTTATATTTCACCCATTTAGCCTTAAAAAGCTTACGCATAATCTTATCTGTATACCTCATGATAAAAACATGATACAACATATTGGCAAAAACAGCCGGCTTATTCGGAAGCGCTCTTAATGACAGTGAAAAACCAGGCTCTATATATCTGTTGAAATGCCAGAATGCTCCCGGAATAAAAAGTGCATCCCCATGCTCCATAAAAATTTCATATCCTTTTGCGTATTTGAGCGCCGGAAATTTTTCATAATCAGGATTTTCATAATCCAGATCATAAATGGTATGAACGGATAAGGGAACTTTATACAGAAATGGTGACTGCTCCTGATCAAATAAAAGAATCCTCTTTTTACCCTCAAAATGAATATGCATAAAATCCCCTAGATCCACATCATAATGCATCAGAACATGAGCTTCACTTCCTCCAAAGAATAAAGTAGGAAGTCTTTTGAAGAACTTCATTCCCAGATCCGGATAGGTGAAATTTTTCAGCAACTCAGGAAGCCTGTCTGTAATAATGTAGAAAAAAATACGAAGATCTGATGGCTTACTCTTTATTGTATCAATATAATCCTTCATCTTCATATTGGCTACCGGAGCATCAGTACTTTTGGCTGCATCTGCGGGCTTATTGTCATATAACGGAACATCCTGATCACCCGCTTTCTCTCGGATGTAAGCCAGATTCCATTTGTTAAAAGCATCCCAGCGGCTAGCAAAGTTCTTAATTAAAAGAGGCTTATGCTTCTTGAAATAATTTTTCTGAAAATCTTCTTTACTGATATCATTTACAACATCTACGTTTTCGAGGATCATGTATTTTGTATTTTAGGCGAAATAAAAATAGTGTTTTTTTGAAAACTGCAGAAACTTTAAGAGAGGAGAGTAAAACCCCTTTCTTACAAATTCTTGCATGAAATAAAAATTTTATGTCACCCAGATTTTAAAATAATTTTAAGGCTTTCTATAAAGCAGAGCTCAAATGAAAAATTTATATTTGTGTTATTAAGCGAATTTATGAGAGTCTACAATACTAAGCATTTCCTTAAGATCCTTTTCAGCTTACACAAAAGCGATACTTTAAAAATTCTTTTTCCAAGCATGATCCTTGTAGGACTATACTCTTGGGGAATTGAATATTTGGAAGTAGAATATCTTCATCTTACTTCAAAATCCGGGATCAGTAATGTGGGAATGATTCACTCTCTGCTGGGTTTTGTGCTTTCCCTTTTATTGGTTTTCCGGACCAATACGGCCTATGACAGATGGTGGGAAGGAAGGAAGCTTTGGGGAAAATTAGTTAATGATACCCGAAATTTTGCCATAAAGATCAATGCTATTCTTGGAGATCATCGTCAGGATGCAGAACAAATTGCAAGATATTTAAAGTATTTCCCTCATTTTTTAGCCAAGCATCTTTCTAAAGAATCTACCCGTTTGGCACTGGACGAAGATTATTCTGAAATTGAGAAAACATTAAAGAACCACGGTCCCAGTGAAATTATTATTCTTTTAACCCATAAACTTAACCAATTAAAGAAAGAAGGAAAAATCACTGAGGTTGAAATGTTATATTTAGACAGTCAGCTTTCTGGTTTTCTGGAGGTATGCGGAGGTTGTGAAAGAATTAAGAACACTCCTATTCCCTATTCATATTCTTCATTTATTAAAAAGTTTATTATTCTGTATGTATTTGCGTTGCCCATTGCCTACGTTATTACCATCGGGCTTTTCATGATACCTCTTACCGTTTTTGTATATTACGTTCTGATGAGTCTGGAACTTATTGCTGAAGAAATTGAAGACCCTTTCAATAATGATGAAAATGATATTCCAATGGAAACAATCGCTCAGAATATTGAGAAAAATGTTCATCAGATTATGGGTAAAAAATAATAAAGAAGGCTTTTAAAGATCCTTTTCTTTTAGTTTATTGCCAGTTTTATGCTTTTTTGCTCATGCATAAAGCCTCTTAAAATAGGTTTGTAAATAGTAAGTATTTTACTATTTTTGAAATAAAAATATCCACGACAATAGCTTTAATGGAATTTTGCAAAGCTTCATGGAGAAACCAGATTGACAATTATGAAAATGCTCTTGTCATCGGAAAATAGAATTAGCCAACGGTAACCACAGCGGCACTATAATCTACTACTGTGAAAACGGAAGCATTGAAAAAACAGAGGTCTATAAAGACGGAAAATTAATCTCAACAAAATAATACATTGGTACAGAAACTAAAATTGGAAGAACTTAACAGAATAGATGTTGAAACATTTAAGAAAGTTGAAAAAATTCCGTTGGTCATCATTTTAGACAATATCCGAAGTATGCACAATGTAGGTGCAGCTTTCAGAACGGCAGATGCCTTTTTAATTGAAAAAATAATCCTTTGTGGAATTACTCCGCAACCTCCTCATCGTGAAATTCACAAGGCTGCACTGGGCGCAACAGAAAGTGTAGACTGGTCTCATGAAGAGGACACAAATAATGCCATCTCTGATCTGAAAAGCAAAGGCTATGAAGTGATCGGTATTGAGCAAACGACAAGCAGCCAAATGATCACAGACTTCACGATTGATAAATCGAAAAAATATGCCCTAGTCTTAGGAAATGAAGTAGAAGGAATAAGTGATGAAGTACTGCCTAATATTGATGTATTCTTAGAAATTCCGCAGCTTGGAACCAAACATTCTCTTAACGTAAGTGTATGTGGTGGAATTGTGATGTGGGAGTTTGCAAAGGCCCTAAAATAAAAAAACTGCATATGTCATTAGTAGACAGTGCAGTTTGAAATAAATCTAATAAAAAGTAAAAATGAAAGGCGACAAAGGTACTTTTTTTTTCCTTACAAACAAATTTTGGCGTCATTTTTTTTGTTAGATCTTAAAAAAAATCATGTTTTCAGAAAAAGTTTCATTTAATTTTTTATAAATTAGCACAATGTTTATCAAGGACTATATCTCAAAAGATTTCCCATGTTTTAACCTGTCGGACTCCATCGAGTCGGCCAGAAATACATTGGAAGATTTCGGATATTCTCATGTATTCATCAAGAAATCTCATCACTTCTATGGAGCCCTTGCCAAGGACTTTTTATATGAAGAAGACGGAGGAACCTTGAAAGATCTTGATCATCAGATTGAGCGGTTTGCCATTCTGGAGGATAATAACATCATGGATAGTATACGCCTTTTTTATACATTCAATTCTAATGTGATCCCGGTGATCAACAAGAATGAAAAGTATCTGGGCTATATTACCTGTGAGGATATTTTCCAGGACCTTTCCCGTTATCCTTTATTTTCAGAATCAGGAGCCATTCTTACTGTGGAAGTTCCTGCCAGAAAATATTCAATGACGGAGATTGCCAATATTGTGGAGAGTAATAACTCGAAATTTTATGGAGGCTTCATCAGCTTTATGTCTGAAGAGGTAATTCACGTGACCATAAAGATCAGCAATGAAAACCTGGCCTCGATAGACGCAACGTTTGACCGGTATGACTACAGAATTGTTGAAAAATATTATTCTGATGAGAAAACCGACCTTTTTAAGGACCGATTTGGTTTTTTCCAAAAATTCATAGAAATATAACATGAAGGCAGCTATATATTCTCAGAAAAAAGATCTTGATACTTTTTTATATCTAAGCAAGTTTATCTCTGAACTTGAAACCAGAGGTGTAAAATCTGTTCTGTATGATGAAATGGCTGAAGCTCTTCAATTTTCGAAAATCTTCGAAACATTCAACAGTAAACAGGATCTTGTAGACAAGGAGGTAGACCTTTTCTTTACTTTTGGTGGAGATGGGACCATTGTAAACTCCTTAACGTTTATTGAAGATCTTGAAATCCCAGTAGTAGGTGTAAATACCGGAAGATTAGGATTTCTTGCCTTTTTCACTAAAGAAGAAGCCTTTAAAGAGTTGGATTCTATCCTAAAAGGAGATGTAAAAACAAGCCGCCGCTCTGTAATTGAAGTGGTTTCTCCAAATCTGGAAGGATTTTTCCCTTATGCATTGAATGATGTAACTGTGTCTAGAAAGGAAACAACCTCCATGATCACGGTAGATTCTTACATTAATAATGAATTTTTAAATGTATTCTGGGGAGACGGAGTAATTATTTCAACACCAACAGGTTCTACTGCCTACTCTTTAAGTTGTGGAGGACCTATCATTTCACCCAATAACGAAAACTTCGTCATCACTCCTATTGCTCCTCACAATCTGAACGTAAGGCCTTTAGTGGTAAATGACAAGGTAGAAATAAAATTCAGAGTTGAAAGCCGGGTACCACAATACTCTCTTTCCTTAGACTCTAGATTGATACACATTGAAACAGATAAGGAAATCATCATCAAGAAAGCCGATTTTCAGCTTCTTTTGGTGCAGCCCAACAATTTGAGTTTCTACGAAACCATCCGTCAGAAGCTACTTTGGGGACGAGACAAAAGAAATTAATGATTTCTTAAAAATGATTACCTTTACACGAAATTAAACACCTAATAAATTTATAATAAAAAGTAAAACATGAGCAGAATTTTTCCGGCAGGAGTTGCCACAGGTCAGTTAGTTACTGATATTTTTCAGTATGCTAAAGAAAACAAGTTTGCACTACCTGCAGTAAACGTAATTGGATCAAGCAATGTAAACGCTGTGATGGAAACTGCAGCGAAATTAAACTCTCCTGTAATTATCCAGTTTTCAAATGGTGGAGCTGCTTTCAATGCAGGAAAAGGATTAAGCAACGACGGACAAAAGTCTGCAATCTTAGGAGCTATTGCGGGGGCAAAACATATTCACACTCTTGCTGAAGCTTACGGAGCAACAGTAATTCTACACACGGATCACTGTGCAAAGAAATTACTTCCTTGGATCGACGGATTAATGGATGCTAACGAAGAATTCTTCAAGCAGACAGGCAAATCTCTTTACTCTTCTCACATGCTAGATCTTTCTGAAGAGCCTTTAGAGGAAAACATCGAGGTTTCAGCTAAATATTTTGAAAGAATGGCTAAACTTCAGATGACTCTTGAAGTAGAAATCGGGGTAACTGGTGGTGAAGAAGATGGTGTGGACAACTCAGACGTTGATAACTCTAAATTATATACTCAACCAGAGGATGTAGCTTATACTTATGAAAAATTAAGAGCTATTTCTGACAACTTTACAATTGCTGCTGCATTCGGTAACGTACACGGAGTTTACAAGCCAGGAAATGTGGTTCTTACTCCAAAAATCCTTGACAATTCTCAGAAATATGTTCAGGAGAAATTCGGAACGGCCGCTAAGCCGGTAAACTTTGTATTCCACGGAGGTTCAGGATCTACTTTGGAAGAGATCAGAGAAGCAATTGACTACGGAGTAATCAAAATGAATATCGATACTGACCTTCAGTTTGCATACACAGAAGGAGTGAGAGATTATATGGTAAACAATATTGATTATTTAAGAGCTCAAATCGGAAACCCTGAAGGAGAAGAAAAACCTAACAAAAAATTCTATGACCCAAGAGTTTGGGTAAGAAAAGGTGAGGAAACATTCTCTACAAGATTGGTGAAAGCATTTGAAGATTTAAATAATATAGATACTTTAAAATAAAATTTGTAAAAAGTAAAATGTATAAAGCGCAAAGTAATTGGTCTTTGTTTTTTATACATTTTACATTATACACTGTACATTAATACAATACAAAATGGCATTCGACTGGTTTAAAAGAAAAGCAAAAAACATTACCACCTCTACTGATGAAAAAAAGGATGTTCCTAAAGGCCTTTGGCATCAGACTCCTTCTGGAAAAGTTGTGGAACACGATGAATTAAAGAGAAATAACTATGTTTCTCCTGAAGATGGATTTCATGTGAGAATAGGAAGTGCGGAATTTTTTGATATCCTTTTCGACGGCGGTAAATTTACTGAACTGGATGCCCATGTTGAAAGTATTGATATCTTAAACTTTAAGGATACAAAGGCCTATAAAGACCGTTTAAAAGAGGTAAAGGCAAAGACAAAGCTTACAGACTCTATCAGAAATGCTGTAGGAACTGTAAAAGGAACTGAAATGGTGGTTTCTTGTATGGATTTTGCTTTTATTGGAGGTTCTTTAGGCTCTGTAATGGGAGAAAAGATCAGAAGAGCGGTGGATTACTGTATCAAACACAAACTTCCGTACATGATCATTTGCCAGTCTGGAGGAGCTAGAATGCAGGAAGCAACTTATTCCCTAATGCAGTTAGCTAAAGTACAGGCTAAACTTGCTCAGCTTTCAGAAGCGGGACTTTTGTATATCGCTTACCTTTGTGACCCTACTTTTGGTGGAATCACAGCTTCTTTTGCTATGACAGCTGATATCATCATGGCTGAACCAAAAGCCTTGATCGGTTTTGCAGGACCAAGAGTAATTCGTGAAACTATCGGTAGAGATTTACCGGAAGGATTCCAGACATCTGAATTCCTACAGGAAAAAGGATTTGTAGACTTCATCGTAAAAAGAACTGAAATTCAGGATGTTGTTGCAAAAACAGTTAATTTATTAGCTGTAAAAGCATAATTTCTGTAACAAAAACATTACAATCTCTCTCTAATTGGGGAGAGATTTTTATTTATGAGGACTTTCAAGATATTTTTCAATACCATCCGAAGCATGAGCTTTAAAAAGATTATCCGTCTTTTATCGCTTATTCTTCCACATCCTCTTTTCGCAATCCTCAGCTTTCATGCCACCGTAAAAGCATTCACAATAGCACAGAAAAGATTTCCTGCAACAGCATCCAATAATGGGATAGGAAACGCTTTCAGGCACGCACTTTGGTGCTGTTTTATTATTATGTATTGCAGCAAGGTTTCATCCCCTAAAAAAGCATTGGATTTCTGTAAGAAAATAACGGATATGCATGAAGAGTTATTTCCCAATCAGCCTTTAGAAACCAAAATGGATCTTCATAACAATAAAGTTGGAATGGATTACTTTATGGAACTTCTGCCAGGAATTCACCGTCAGTTTTTTGAAAAAAGCTTCTTTGTGGATGGATTAATCAAAAAAATGGATGATGCCAAAGTCTTGAAAAATCTGGATGATGATTTTGAGGGACATCTCGTTTATCTGGAAGAGTAAATGCGTTTATTTCAACTACAAAATGCTATTCAAAATAAGACTTTAGAACACTAAAATAAGATTAATATTACACTTCATAAAAAGCACACACTGGATGAAAATTAAATATTTTCAAAAGCTTAAGTGTTTTATTTTTTTGTGCCTTTTGCAGTTTAAAGTATTTTTGATAAGTTTAAACAATTAAATCAATCGAATGGTTCTCAGCAGAATTTGGTCGGCTTTTATTATTATCGCCATTACCATTGCCAGTATAAAATACATTTCGTCAAGCCATTACAAAACCATTTTCAATGATATGGTGGTAGGAAAAGGCGGTGATACGGTGAAAATTGCATCACAACCCATGACCACCCTCTCTCCTATTGTAAAGGACAGCCTGATGAAAAAGAATGATTTTGCAGACAGCAGAATTCATTATAAAACAGATTCACTAAAGCAGAATGTAAGCGTTTATCGAGTTCAGGAAGCAGATGGTGTTATCGGAACCTCAGAAACAGCTGTAAAAATCTGTATTGGATTAATTGGAATCATGACACTCTTCATGGGTTTCATGAGTATTGCTGAAAAAGCAGGAGGAATTAATCTTTTAAGCAGGTTTATTCAACCTTTTTTCTCCAAATTATTTCCGGATATTCCTAAAAATCACCCGGCATTTGGCCATATGCTGATGAACTTCAGCGCCAATCTTCTTGGACTGGATAATGCGGCAACACCATTTGGATTAAAGGCTATGGAAAGCCTCCAGACCCTTAACCCTAACAAAGATACAGCCAGCAACTCACAGATTATGTTTCTTTGTCTCCACGCAGGCGGAATGACGTTGATTCCTGTATCTATCATTGCCATCAGGGCTTCTATGGGTTCAAAAACTCCTACTGATATTTTCCTGCCGTGTATGATCGCTACTTTTGCGGCGACCCTAGCCGCAATGATTATTGTTTCTTTATATCAAAAGATTAATCTTCTCCGTCCTGTGGTTATTGCCTATGTAGGTGGAATCTCAGCAATTATCGGATTATTGGTGGTGTATTTGGTACAATTGAGCAAGGATGAACTTGATGATTTCAGCAAGATATTAAGCAACGGTCTTATTCTTTTTATTTTCCTTGCCATCATACTTGGAGCCGTTTATAAGAAGATCAACGTTTTTGACGCCTTTATTGAGGGGGCTAAAGAGGGGTTTACTACCTGTGTAAAGATTATTCCTTATTTAGTTGGAATGCTGATCGCTATTTCACTTTTAAGAACTTCCGGTGTTTTTGATGTTATTATTGATGGAATGAAATGGGTTGCCAATGCAGCTCACCTGGATCCAAGATTTGTAGACGGACTTCCAACAGCCTTAATCAAACCTTTATCCGGTTCCGGAGCAAGAGGAATGATGGTTGATACGATGGCAACTTTCGGAGCAGATAGTTTCCAGGGAAAATTAGCCGCAGTTCTTCAGGGAAGCTCAGACACCACGTTTTATGTGATCGCAGTATACTTTGGGGCCGTTGCCATAAAGAACACCCGATATACGGTAATCGCTATGCTACTAGCCGATTTGGTGGGTGTTATTACTGCAATAGCGTTGGCTTATTTATTTTTTGCTTAATAATAAAAAGTTGCAAGTTGGCAGTTGCTGGTTTTTTTAATCGTTAAAAAAGATATTAATGAGCTACGAGAAACTTGATATTTATAATATTGCTTTTGAGTTGTTTATTGAAACACATTCGTTATCACTCAAGCTACCCCACTATGAATTGTATGAGTTAGGCAGCCAATTAAGACGATCTGCCGACTCCGTTGTCACAAACATTGCAGAAGGCTATGGAAGAAACAATTACAAAGGTGATTTTATAAGATTTCTCACTTATTCTCAAGCAAGCTGTGATGAAACGATATGCCACTTGTCAAAAATCAACAGGCTTTATCCTGAATTAAATTTAAACTTCAAAGAAAAAACAGAGCAATATAAACTCTTAGGAGGAAAAATCAATAACTTTATAAAATACGTTCAATTAAGCTGGCACACATAACCCAAACTAGCAACTAGCAACTAGCAACTAGCAACTAGCAACTAGCAACAAAATTACCCCACTATGATTACAGATAAAGAATTCACACTAAGGCTTATCCGCCAATTGACTCAAGCATTAGAAAAGCTTATTCTGGATAAACCTGAAGAAAGCTTAATGCAGAAAGAGCTGGATTTTGATACCTTAATGAGAGATATTTTCAAGATGAGCTTTACAGAGATTTCCTCCAAGACTAAGGAAGAAATAATTGCCATTGTCAACGAAAGGCAGGAAAGAGATCATAAAGACTATTATGAAATGTTGGGGAATCTATTCTACTTTAAGAGCAGAGAAGATCAAAATAAAGACTTTCAGGATAAAGCAAAAACGTTCTATGAGCAATATCTGCAAACCAGTGGAATCTTTGCTCTTCCCATTATCAATAGAATTAACGAATTAAAAAAAGCACTTGAATAAAGTGCTTTTATATTTTTAGAATGTAATTTTATAAGATCCGGTGGAAGATGTATTGGCTTTTTCTGCTTTTACATACTTCTTAACCCAGGATACGGATGTAGATGATACGCAAGGATCCGAAACTCCGCCTGATCTTCTTGCTGAAACCACATTTCCGGCTTTATCTACGGTGTATGCAATTGTAATGGATCCACTTGCTGTACAGCTGTGAGAGGGCTGTGATCCTCCTCGTCCCATCGTCCCCGGAATATATCCAACAAGCTTTCTGTCAATTCCTACCTTACTATCTCCATTTCCGTCACCACCCAGGGGATCTCCTGCATTACCAATTCCATCTCCTGTTCCTTGGCTTCCAGCTTTTGTTCCTCTTCCTTTAATCAAATTTCCAATAGCCGCATTCCCTTTTCCGTCACCATTTCCTGTTTTAGAATTGGCAGTGGTTGCTCCTGCTTTTTTAGTATTCTTAGAAGCTGCTGTACTGGTTGCTTCCTTTTTTTCCGTCTTTTTGGCTTCCTCCTTTTTAGGAACTGTATTTTTTAAATTATTTCCAGTGATTACCTTTTCCTTTGCCTCAATTTTCTTTGGCTCAGGTACAGGGACGGGTTCTGGCTTTACCACTGTCTTTGTTTCTGTAACTGGAGTTTCTACAGGCTCTGGTGTCACCTCTTCTGTCGCAGCGGCTAAACTTCCGGGTTGCTCAGCAGGTTCTTCAATACCTTTTCCGTTCCTGTTGTCTCCGAAGTTCACCAACATGGTAGTAATAACTTCCGGATCTTTATCCAGTTCAGGTTTTAATTTATATAAAAAAACAAAAAGCAAAATGGCACACCAAATAAGAATAGAGAGTATTGCACTCTTTATCCTGTCGCGGTTTTCCTCGTTTTTGTTTGCTGTATAGCTTCTCATCTAAAAAATGATTCTTACTATTTATTATTTATCCTTAACCGTTGCAATCGCAATGTTAAATTTATGTTTTTCAGCGATTTCCATAGCAAACACTACATCTTTATGCATGGTATTTTCGTCTGCTCTGATCGTGAAAGACTTATTTGTCTGACTGGTTAGCTTATCAACAATAATCTGTTCCAATTCTCCTTTATTCACCGGGTTATCATCTACAAAATATGAACCATCCGGCTTAATGCTCACCGTCAAAGGATTCGGAATATTATCATCAACGGCTCCGGCTTTCGGAAGATTCACATCTATTGCGCTCTGATTGGCCGCAGATGATGTAATCATAAAGAAGATCAGCATCAACAGGATAACATCTGTCATCGCTGCTAAACTGAACTCCGGGTTCGCTTTATTTCTTCTCTGAATTTTCATCTGTTTATTCTAATATTTTTAAGGGTCAGATGGAATCGCTTCATTAATAATTCCCTAAAAGAACTTTTCTCAGAGCGATTTCATAAGAAAGATTTATAAAGGTTTGTTGATAAGGTCTAAAAATTCACCTGACATATTCTGAGCCTTTAATACAAACTTGTCAATTTTTGTTAAAAGAATATTATAACAGAAATTTGCAGGAATTGCCACCGCAAGACCCACCGCCGTTTGTCCTAACGCAGTATAAATACCTTCCGAAAGTGTTTTTGGCGAGAAAGATCCCGTTGCATGAGATAAATTAAAGAAAGCAATAATCATCCCGATTACAGTTCCTAAAAGCCCTAACATCGGAGCAATACTTGGTACTACAGCCAAAAGGTTCAGGTTTTTTTCCATATTGGCAACTTCTACCTGAGCCTGGGATTCCATAGCACTTACAATATCAGAAACAGGGCGCCCTAATCTTGAGATTCCTTTTTCAAGGATTCTACCCTCAGGAGAATTCTGTGTTTTACAATAATCTGCTGCTGCTTCTATCTTTCCTTCTTTGATAAAATCTTCAATATTATTCATGAAATTAGAATCGGTCTTTGAAGTTAATCTCTTGATAAAGAAGAATCTTTCAAAAAACAGGTATAAGGAAAACACTCCAAGCACCAATACAGTCCCCATCACTATTTTAGCGAAAGCTCCTCCATGGAACATGATTTTCCAAAATGAAAATTCTAAATTGTCTGTGGCAACAGCGGGTGTAGCAATCTGTGCAAATAAAATCTGAGAAAGTTCCGTTAACAGCATTAAATGTGAATTTTATTAAAGTTTCAACGACAAATGTAGTGGAATATTATGAATTGATATCTTAAAAATTGCTTAAAAACAACTTAAATTTTGTTAGAATTGGTAAACAGCAAATTTCTTTCCAAAAGAGATTTTGAAAAGAAATTTGATTTTATTAAAAAGATTGAGACCGTTCTTAGTCTTCGTCTACCTCAATATCGTCTTGTCCGAATTCACATTTTAATCTAAAAGGAATCGGTGTATCTGATCCGGTATAGAAATCATCAATGGTACCTTTCCAGATTACCTGAAGTTCTCCTTCCTCGTTCTTCTCAAAAATAAGCTCATTATCATAGATATACGCATCTTCATCGTCGAACAGGTCTACTTCCGTATAGGTTTCGTCGTCAGAGTCATTGATTGTAATAGTTTTTCCTTCTATCTCTCCAGAGTCAATAGGAAAATCGAAGACCTCAAGTGAAAGCTGAGGAAAATTGTACTGTAATGAATCATCATCTACATGATCCAACCCGTCATCCGTTATAATTTCAACCTCTAAAAAATGTTGTTGGTTGCTGTAAACCGCTTTACAATAAGTGTTTCTGATATTGTACTTTAGCGTTTCTTCCGGATGGTAAATTTTTAAAATCCCTTTCATTATTTCTTAAAAAAAGAACTGTAATAATATGATTGTTAAACGTTTTCAACAAAGATAAAAAATTGATTTAAAGTGAAAAGGATTTTGAAAAATATTTTTTTTAAAATCGATCGGTACAATGATAGGAATCACCCAATAATACTTATTTTTGTTTCATAAAGATTCTGAAAATGAAAAATATTTTATCTAAAAGTATTCTGGGACTAGGATTGTTGATTGGTCTTGCCTCGTGCAAAAAAACCGATTCTCCCCTTACCAAGGTGACTCCTACCAATCTGGATTCTATTGCATCCAACTATTATGAACAGTATCTTAAACTATACCCATTAGATGCTACTTCTCAGGGAGACCTGAGATACAATGATCAACTTCCCATCAATATCGACAAGGATTTTATCTCGGGAGAGATTGCTTTCTACAACTCAGTACAGAAACAACTGGAAAGTGTAGACTATAAAGCTCTTTCTGATGATGACAAGGTGGTATATGATGTTTTGGATTATACTTTAAAAGATAAAATTGAGGCTCATGCCTATCATCCTGAATATATTCCTTTCACACAGTTTGGTGGTCTTCCTTTAAGCTTTCCTTTATTTGGAAGTGGACAGGGAAGTCAGCCTTTTAAAACTGAAAAAGACTACAGTGACTGGTTAAAAAGAATGGAAAAATTCCCGGAATGGATGGATGCTGCTACAGATAATTTCCGTGAGGGGATTAACAACAAGGTAATTCTTCCTAAGAAACTGATTATCAAAATGATTCCTCAAATGAAATCTGAGGAAATCACATCTTCCGATATGGATAAGAACATTTTCTATGGACCTGTTAAGAATTTTCCAAAAGACTTTACTCAGGCTCAGAAAGATAAATTTTCTGCTCTTTACAAAGATGCCATCACAAAAAAAATCATTCCTGCCTATACCAAAATGGGAACATTTTTGGAAAAAGAATATTTACCAAAGGGACGAGATACTGATGGATACAATAGTCTTCCTAATGGAAATGAAATTTACAGCTATTATGTAAAAAGCTGGACTACAACGAAGAAATCCCCTGAGGAAATCAATAAGATCGGACTTCAACAAGTCGCTATGCTTCGTGCAGAAATGGAAAAAGTGAAACAACAAGTAGGTTTTTCCGGAACGCTTGAGGAATTTATCACTTTTGTGAAAACGGATCAAAAAGCGATGGCTTATAAGACTTCCAAGGAAGTTTTAGATGGATTCAACAGTATCCTTACTAAAATTACTCCAAAGCTGAAAACGATGTTTAATGTAACACCTAAAACAAAGTTTGAGATCAGACAGACAGAGAAGTTCAGAGAAGCCAGTGCAAGTGCAGAATATATCCCTGGAACTCCTGATGGAAAAAGACCAGGTATTTTCTATGTTCCGATTCCTGATCCTGCCAAATTCAATGTAACTTCCGGAATGGAATCTCTTTTCTTACATGAGGCTATCCCTGGACATCATTATCAGGTTTCTCTACAACAAGAGAATACAAAACTTCCTAAATTCATGAGATTCGGATGGTTTGGAGCTTATGGTGAAGGATGGGCGCATTACTGTGAGACTTTAGGGCCTGAGTTTGGACTGTACACAGATCCTTACCAAAAAATGGGATATCTAAGCGATCAGATGCTGAGAGCAGTAAGATTAGTTGTGGATACAGGTTTGCACACAGGAAAAATGAGCAGAGAAGAAGCCATTAAGTATTTCCTAAGCAATATTTCTTATGATGAGGGTGCTGCAGTGGCTGAAGTAGAAAGATATATGGCAATGCCTGGACAGGCTTTAGGATATAAAATAGGGTCTTTAAGAATCCGTGAACTAAGAGAGAAGTATCAGAAAGAGCTTGGAAAGAAATTTAATCTTGCCAGCTTCCATGATGAAGTTCTAAGCCAGGGATGCCTTCCGCTGGAAGTTTTAAACAGAAAGATGGAACTTTGGGCTAAAAAACAGAAATAATTAATATCAATTAAAATGTAAGTGGGGCAATTGAATAGTTGCCTCATTTTTTATTTCTAAAACCATGTAAATGGTTACCTAATTTTTATAATTTTAACAAGATTAATTTCTTCGTAAGAAAGATAAAAATTCGTCATATCCAATCATATAATAACCCATATAATTAATTGAAAATTCAGTTACCATGATCATAGAATCTTTACGTTCTCTTTACAACAGAGATTTAAACAAGCTAAAAGCTGAAATTGAGGCTTATCAACATGAAGAAAACCTTTGGAAAACAGATAAAAACATCTCCAATTCTGCAGGAAATCTTTGTCTCCATTTAGTTGGGAACCTCAGCCATTTTATAGGAGCACAGCTGGGAAACACGGGCTATGTAAGGCATCGTGAGCTGGAATTTTCATTAAAGGATATTCCAAAAGCCGAGCTTATTGAAAAAATTGAGGCAACAACAATAATCGTTGATTCAGTATTAAGTCAGCTTCCTGAAGAAGCTCTAAAAGAAGAGTATCCACTGGTTGTTTTTGAAGATAAAATGACAACCGATTTCTTCCTGATTCACCTTATTGCTCATCTGGATTATCATTTGGGTCAGATTAATTATCATAGGAGGTTATTAGATTTGCATCATGAATAATCCATTTACCCCTAATATCAATAAAATAAATTTTGAAAACAAGGTTCTCCGATTTCAAAATAATGAAGGTTGTAATACCATGGTCGTCAATACTATTCATGCAAAAATTAATACACAGAATGTATATCAATCTTTTTTAAGTATATGTGAAGAGTATCATATAAATTATGAAGCTTTTTTAATAGAAAACATCTGTAAAATCTGTATCATGATCAATGGCTACGAATCATATACTCTCACCTATGAAGATAAAAATAAGGATGTCAGTATTGAACTGGCATCCGTTTTATATCAACAGTTATCTATACAGATTCGCAACATAGACTTTGTAAATAAGGCTAGAAAGTAGATCTCTTTACTTCTCAAACATCATTTTGGTAATAAAGTCCTTATCACCCTTACCTCTTGCAGGAGAATATTCTCTACCGTAGAAAATAATCTGAAGATGAAGCTTATTCCATACCTCCTCTGGGAAGAGTTTTTTTGCATCACGCTCGGTTTCCACAACATTTTTACCGGAAGTAAGCTTCCATTGTGTCATCAGACGATGAATGTGGGTATCCACCGGAAATGCGGGAAATCCAAAACCCTGGCTCATTACTACTGAAGCCGTTTTGTGTCCCACCCCCGGAAGCGCCTCTAATTCTTCGTAAGTCTGCGGAACGATACCATTATGTCTTTCCAATAAAAGTTCAGCCATTCTCTTTAGGTTCTTGGCTTTTGTATTGGATAATCCTATTTCTTTAATTAATTCTTTGATTTGAAACTCCTCCAGTCTGGCCATTCTCTGTGGAGTTCCGGCCACCTCGAAAAGATTTGGGGTAACCTCATTCACCTTTTTATCTGTGGTTTGTGCAGAAAGTGCTACAGCAACCATCAATGTATACTCGTCGGTATGATCCAACGGAATAGGTGTGGTAGGATATAATTTATCCAGTTCTATCTGAACGAGTTCAGCCCTTTGCTTTTTTGTCATTTTACCCTTAAATTTGAACAAAATTAAATCATTATGCTGAAAGTTGGAGACAAATTACCTGAATTTGAAGGAATAAATCAGGATGGAGAGGCAATAGCTTCGTCCAAACTCATCGGAAAAAAACTTGTTGTATTCTTTTATCCGCAAGCCAGTACTCCAACATGTACTGTAGAGGCCTGCAATCTAAGTGATAATTATTCTATGCTTGAAAAAGCAGGATTCCAGCTATTGGGGGTGAGCGGAGATTCTATCAAGAAGCAAAAAAACTTTCACAGCAAATTTGCTTTTCCTTATGATCTTATCGCTGATGAAAACCGTGATATTATTGAGAAATTTGGTGTTTGGAAAGAGAAAAAGACATTTGGTAAGACCTATATGGGAATTGTAAGAACTACTTTTATTTTTGATGAAAAGGGAATTTGCACAAGGGTTATTGAAAAAGTAACTTCAAAAACAGCCGCTGAGCAAATTTTAGAAGGGTAGTTTCTTAACACGAATAAAAAGAATAAATCCACAAACAGACAATCGTGCTATTTGTGGATTTATTTATATTGTAAGCTTATTTTTACTCTGTTTCGTAATAATTCAGTTCTTCCCTCTCTCCGGGAAGTGTAACGTGTTTCTGAAACTTCAGACCTAATTTTTCAATCAGCTTCTGGGAAGAAACGTTATCCTTTGAAATGATTGCTGATATCTTTGGCAGCTCAAAGTCATCCATACCAATAGATTTAACCTTTTGGGCGGCTTCATAGGCGTATCCTTTTCCTTCAAATTCTTCCAAAAGAGAATATCCTATATCTACAATATCCAGACCTTCTCTTTCAAAGATACCAACTGCTCCTATTTTCTTATTTTCCTCTTTGGTAATCAAAAGATAATTTCCATACCCCAATCTTTCGATCTGTGGCATAAACCTGTTTCTGATATAGTTTTCTGCATCTTCAATTGTTTTAATATTACGATCACCAATATATTGGATAAATTTTGGTGCGTTGTAAAGTTCAAAAACGAAATCCCTGTCTTCTGGTGACATAGGACGAAGAATTAAACGTTCAGTTTCGTAAATCTTATCTGCGTTTGGTTGTTTTTTTAGGCTCATCTTTCTTTGGTTCTTCCTTTTTTTCGATTTTTAAAAGTCTCGGATTATTAGCACATTTTTTATTGTAAAGCTCAATATAGGTACCGTTGTCCTTTACATTGGAAACAAGCCCCGTAGCCTTATTTACTGTTAAAGTATAATGTGTTTTCTGGTAAGGACATTCCCTTGAGGTCACTTTTCCAAGATCCAGATAATAATTGGATTGATCCTCGTGGTAGTTTCCTGCAAGATCCTTAAATTCTTCGTCAACGATATAACCGTCTGAAGCCAATAAAATAGCGGCTTCCTGGGGGGTATCAATTTTTCCGACAAACTTCTTTAAAGCTTCTACATCAAGAACGTAATTTATCTTTCCTCCTAAAGAATAGGCTATATAATAAAAGCTGTCTTCACTGGGAAACAGATTAAACCCTGAGAATTGAGGGATATAGCTCATTTTTCCTCCGGAAATCTTTATTTCCTCACCTTTCCCATAGCTATTGTAAACTAATGTCCAAGAATCTACCTTATCATCGGGACTTATTCTCTGTAGAATATTTGGAATACTTGAAAATTTCTTCTTCTCCTGAGAATATCCCAGAATTGCCCAAAACATACATATAAAAGTCGTTAATCGGAATGCAATTTTAATCATAGCTTAAAAATCAGCATAAAAGATACCAAATATTACATAAACTTATCGCCTTTCTTGAAGTTCTTTAAATCAAGAACGTAGTCTTTGATCAGCTGATCGTTATCTCTTGGACAAATCAGAAGCGCCTTGTCTGTATCAACTACAATATAATTTTCAAGCCCGTCAATAATAACAGCCTTGTTATTGTTTCTTAAACGGATAATATTCCCCTTTGAGTTATAAGTAAGTAAGTGCCTTAATTTCACAGCATTACCATCCTTATCTTTTTCTGTATTTTCATACACAGAGGTCCAGGTTCCCAGATCGCTCCATCCTAAATCTGACGGAATTACATATACATTTTTAGCTTTTTCCAGAATCCCATTATCAATAGAAATTTTTTGAACTTTAGGATAAATTGTTTCTATGCAGTTATTTTCCTTTTCCGAGTTATACTCACAAGCCATAAAGTGCTGTGTCATTTCGGGAAGATACGTTTCAAATGCATGGTGAATACTTTTCATATTCCAGATAAATATACCTGCATTCCAAAGAAAATCTCCACTTTCGAGAAAACTTTGAGCCAGCTCAAGAATAGGCTTTTCTGTAAATGTTTTTACCTTAAAATATTCTGAGTTTTTCTTTTCTACAAATTGAATATATCCATAGCCTGTATCGGGTCTTGTAGGGGTAATTCCGAGTGTAACCAGGTAATCATGTTTAGAAGCCAGATCAAACGCCAGCTCCACTTTTTCCAGAAAAACGTCTTCTTTCAGGATCAGGTGGTCTGCCGGAAGAACAATCATCGTGGCATTAGGGTTAATTTCAGCAATCTTATTAGCCATGTAAAGATTACAGGCTGCCGTATTTTTCATCAAAGGTTCCCCCACAATATTCTCCTCCGGAAGTTCCGGAAGCTGTTGGTGAGAAAGCGCTACGTATTCTTTATTCGTAATCACGAATATCTGCTCCTTAGGAATTACCTTACTGATTCTGTCATACGTCTGCTGAATCATCGTACGTCCGGTACCTAGAATATCCTGAAACTGTTTGGGGAATTTCTGCGTACTCATCGGCCAGAATCGGCTACCGATCCCTCCTGCCATTATCACACAGTATCTATCTGATTTTAACATTCTTAGCTACATTTTTCTACCCTTGCTAACGGCTTAAAAGAATACTTTCTTCCAGTAGCCAGGTTCTTACAAAGATAGTTTTTTTTAATCAGACCTTCTAATAAATACTTTTCGTTGCGATATATAAAAAATTCACCTTTCTGAAGCTCTTCAATAAAACGTAGGCTATCATCTTGTTTTTCAGTATGAAAATATCTTACCAGATCAGGGCTAGCCATAAAATTCGCCTTTGGTGATTTTGAAAACTTTACGATAATGGGCCTCAGATCTTCCTCATAAACTTCCAGGCTTTCAATAAGCATATTTCTAAAAGTTTCTTTCCACTCATTACCATGGGGAGAAATTCTTCTTCCATACTTTTCAAAAGCAATTAAATGGGCCAGCTCATGGGTAAGCACAAAGAAAAAAAGTGGTGGGGTAAGCGTTGAGTTTACCGTAATTTCATGAGAATTATCTGGAAGTTTTCTATAATCTCCCAGTTTAGAATTTCTGTTCCTAGTGACCTTTATATGAATATAGTAGTCTGAAAACCAAATTCTTAAATATTTAAGTGTATTTTGTGGTAAATATTTTTCTAATGATTGAATAGGCATTTTACAAACTTAATGGAATTCCCGCATAGAAATTCAATAATTTAAGACTGAAAAGATAATTATATTTGGCCTGGGCTACTGATCCCTGTGCATTTGCATAATTATTTCTTGCAACGTTAACATCGTAAATGGTTGTTTTTCCTGCAGCATAGCTTTTATCAGCAAAATCTAGAGCCAGCCTAGAGCTCTTTTCTGCTTCTACTGCAGCAAGATATGTTTCATAATTGGCATCAGCATCAAACTGAGCTTTCTGTATGTTTTGTCTTACCGTTTGTTTCTGCTGTTCAAGGGCAATTTTACTAACGCTTTCATTTAACTTAGACTGCTCAACCTGTAATTTTGTCTTTCCTTTATTGAAGATAGGAATATTAAGTGACAGCGCTACACTTTGCCCAAACTGATCATTATATTGCTCAAAAAAAGTTCCCTGCACAATACCTGGTGGAACATTAAATGATTTATTGTAGAATGTATTAAGACCAGCACTAGCAGTTAATGTAGGCCAAAATGCCGTTTTACTTATCTCGGTTTGTGCTTCGGCAGATCTTATTCTGCTTTCGGCTGCTTTTATTTGTGGCTGCAAATCATAAGCTTTTGTAAGAACCTCGTCAACGGTTACCAGCTGTGACTCTAATACGTCAGAAACATCTACATTTTCCACATCAAAATCCTTATAGTCTTCAAGCTGTAAAAGTTGAGCAATAGCGAACAAAGCTCTTCCTACGTTAACTTCTGCCGTTTTAAGATTTTGTTTTTCTCTGGCTAATGCTGCTTCAGATTCTGCCAGCACCGTCTGAGCAGTAGTTCCAACCTGGGTTGTTATTTTTGCTCTGTCATATTGCTTTTTAGCATTTTCTACAGCACTTTGAGAAATCTTAACAATTTCTTTGTTTAATAAAGCAGTTAAATATTGCTGGGCAATTTGTACAGAAATATCATTTTTGATTGCTTCAATATCGTATTGGCTTGCCTCTACATCAAACTGGAGCTTTCTTACATTCTTCTCTAATCTTCCATTATTGTAAACCAAAACATCAGCACTTACCCCAACACTGTTATTGAATCTATCGTTTCTATAACTTCCTGCTCCTAATGATCCTTGTCCAAAGCTCACACCATTCATCATACTCCCCGATACAGAAGGCAAATAATCTTTTTTAGCTGCTTTAAGGTTGTATTCTTGGTTTTGCTTGGTATATTGATTTTGGATAACCTGAAGATTATGCTCCACTGCATAGCTTACGCATTCTTTTAAGGACCATTTCTTCTGAGCACTTAGCCCCAGACAACTTAGTCCAAAAACGATAATCCAAACTTTTTTCATATTATGTAGATGTTTATTTGTTTTTAATGGTCGTATGGAATCGTATTATTTTTATCGGTAATTATCCTTACAAATCACAGCGATTTCATACTAAGATTTTTCCCTATTAGACGAAGTAAATATAAAAAAGTTACAGATTGAAAAAAATTGTTTCATTTTCATAAAACTTTTGAGAATTTTGTAGCATGACAAATGAACAATACCAAGCAGCTATTGATTGGCTTTTTGTACAGATGCCCAACTATCAGATAGATGGACAAAAAGCCTACAAACCAGGACTAGATAATATTACCAAGCTTTGTGCTTTCTTTGGAAATCCTCAGGAGAAAATCAAGTGTATTCATGTAGGTGGAACCAACGGAAAGGGGTCTTCAAGTAATATGCTGGCTTCAGTTCTTCAGGAAGCGGGCTATAAAGTAGGTTTGTATAATTCTCCTCACCTTATAGATTTTACTGAGCGAATTAAAGTGAATGGAAAAAACTGCAATAAGGAATTTGTCTTTGACTTTGTTCAAAAGCTTAAAAACATTCCGGAAGAGATCCGTCCTTCTTTTTTTGAATTTACAACCATCATGGCTTTTGAGTATTTTTATCAGCAACAAGTGGATTTTGCCATTATTGAGGTTGGCCTAGGCGGAAGACTGGACTCAACAAACATCATAACCCCCTTGATTTCTGCAATAACGAACGTTCAGCTTGATCATCAAAACATATTGGGAGATACCATTGAGGAAATTGCAGCAGAGAAAGCGGGTATCATTAAACATAATACCCCCATTATTTCAGGAGATGAAACTGAGGTTGTAAAAGATATCATCAGGAAAAAAGCTACTGCTGAACAGGCACATTTTATAGATGCTACTCTACTTAATACAGATCTTAGTTCTGATTTGAAAGGAAATTATCAGCGAAAAAACATCCGTGTCGTCCTTGCAATTGTTCAAGAATTAAGAAAACTACATGTAAACATTACAGACAAGGATTTGGAAAATGGTTTACTGAATGTTCATAAAAATACGGGATTCATTGGTCGCTGGTTTGAATTTTCAAAAGATCCTCTTACCATTTGTGATACGGGACACAATCAGGCAGGCCTTGAGTATGTTTTTTCACAATTAAATTCTATTGATAAGCATAAGCATGTTATTTTAGGGTTTGTAAATGACAAAAATATAGATGAAGTGATGGGATTGCTTCCTAAAAATTCTGAGTTTTATTTTGCTAAACCATCCATCAACAGGGGAAGACACCCCGAAGATTATGAAAACCTACTCCAAGAATCAAAAATTTTTTATAAAATTTTTGATTCTGTACAGGAAGCGTATCTATCTGCAAAAGAACAATGTACAAAAGAAGAAATGATTTTTATTGGCGGAAGTAACTTTGTTGTGGGAGATTTTTTAGAAAAAAATTTGGAGATATCTAAATAAGTCGTATATTTGCACCACTCTAAACAAGAGAACAAGTCTAGAGGGTTCTTAGCTCAGTTGGTTCAGAGCATCTGGTTTACACCCAGAGGGTCGGGGGTTCGAATCCCTCAGGACCCACAGAAAGGAAACGAAACCTTTAAAAAAAATATCGGGCTCTTAGCTCAGTTGGTTCAGAGCATCTGGTTTACACCCAGAGGGTCGGGGGTTCGAATCCCTCAGGGCCCACAAAATCTCTCAGGAAACTGGGAGATTTTTTTGTTTTAGATATATTCCTTAGTCTTTACTTTTATTTTGTATAAATCCTTTTTAATTTTTAGTTTTATAAAACTAAAAATTAAAACCATGAAAAAACTATTACTTCCATTACTTATCTGTTATGGAGTTACAACAAATGCGCAAAAAAACAATGCTGCTTTAGCTGTAGGAGTAGCCGCCGCAACCACACTTACTTTTATAGCTGCAAATGCCGCTAAAAAGGAAACCGCAAAAACTATTTCTCAATTTAGATCCAAAGAGTTTATTATTAATAAAATAATTGGAGACGCAGGTAATAAAGAAATAAAATTTGAAACAGAAAGTTTAGCCTCGGACGATAGTGGAGGTCTTATTTCCATAGCTTTCAATTGTGATGAAATTAATGAAAGAGGTCTTTTATTGGCATTCTTTGGAGAAAACCGAGATGAAAACGGATATTTTGGAAATGCCTACGCCTTTAGATACTTACCTTTAGAAGAAGCAAAAAACGTCTTAGAAAGACTAGAAAAAGTGAGAGAAAATAATTCTAAGTACCTGTCTGAGTCATCTAATGTAAATAATGTATTTGTACAACATAAAGATTTAAAATTTGTATTCTATAGAGAAAATGGCAATCAAATTAGAGTATTTTGGAATGGGTTTGAGGTAATTTGGGAACAAGTTGCTTTTGACCGAACGAAAAGAAGGCTTAACAAATGGTTTAATAAATAACCCAATTATAATACCTGCTTTTTATTTATATATTTCTCAAACCTATCTACATATTAACCTTACTTTAAATTAGGAAAAGATTCCATGGGATTTCTTTACCTTTGCCTCCCTATAGATTAATAGTTAATACCATTGAAAGCTCTTCATGTCATATCATTTAATTACCCCTACCCTCCTTCATATGGTGGCGTTATAGATGTTTATTACAAAATCAAGGCTTTATCAGATCTTGGAGTAAAGATTCATCTGCACTGTTTTGTGAACCAAATCCCTGAAAAAACAGATCCGGAGATTACAGATATTACAGAAAATGTATTCTTTTATCAAAAGAAAAAAAATCCGTTTCTTTATCTCTCATTTATGCCATTTGCTGCCGCAATAAGGAATTCTGACATTCTGATTAATAATCTTGCGAAAATTAAAGCCCCTATTCTTTTTGAAGGCTTACAAACCACCAGCCTCCTTACTCAATTAAAAAGCAAGGAACATCCCCTGTATCTGAGACTTCACAACAATGAAGCCGAATATTACAAAGGAATCTCATTTTCGGAAAAGAATATTTTTAAAAAGATCATTTATAAGATTGAAGCTATCAAATATAAAAGCTATCAAAAAAAGTATTTACAAGAGTTCGAGTCTGTATTTTGTCTTTCTGAAAAGGAATATCGAGAGACAGAAAATTATTCAGGAAACGCAAAGCTCATTCATATTTTTCATGGAAATCAGACGGTAAAGAATCTTGACAAGAAAGGCGCTTATTTCCTTTTTCATGGAGACCTGAGTATTTCGGACAATAAAAAGGCATTAGATGAAGTAATTGAGCTGTTCAAGGGTCTTTCTGAATACAAGCTAGTTGTAGCCTCAGATCGAGCCTCAGATGACCTTAAAAAGAAAATCAATGCTGTTGAAAATATAGATCTGGTTCCTATTGAAACCAATGAAAATCTATATCATCTTCTAGAAGATGCCCATGCCAATATTTTACTGTCTTTTCAGAATTCCGGGACCAAGGTAAAGCTTTTTAACTCACTCTATAACAGCCGATTTGTTATTATCAATCAAAACATTACGGATGACAAATCACTAAAAGATTTGTGTCTCTATGGCGCTAGCATACAGGAAATCCGACAACATATTATTGATATTGCAGAAAAGAATTATACCGGAAGTGAACGTAGAAAAAAAGTTTTGGAACAAACCCATTCTGACGAATCTAAAGCACAAGAGATGATAAAGGTTATTTTTAAAGATTAACAGCCTGTACTACTTTCTGAATATTAAACTCCTCCAGACACGCCCAATCTCCTCTATAGCATTCTTTATCACCGAAAACAGAGCATGGCCTGCAGCTTAGATCCTTCACCTGAATGACATCATCTTCACTCTGTCCGAATCCTAAAAATCCAGCATAAGGATGTGTTGCTCCCCATATTGAGATACACCTTGTCCCTACAAGACTTGCCAGATGCATATTAGCAGAATCCATTGAAATCATTATTTCCAGTTCAGAAATTTTATTAAGCTCTTCCATGAGGCTTAATCTTCCGGAAAGACTTTTGGTATTTGGGATTTGACGCTCCCATTCCTCAAGGGTTTCGGTTTCCTTTTTTCCTCCTCCAAAAAAATACACTGTATGTTTTTGAGCCAGGATTCTAGCCAGTTCAAAAGATTTTTCCAGGGGAAGCATTTTTCCTTTGTGCTGAGCAAAAGGAGCAAAGCCAATTCCTGATTTAGGCCCCGGAAGAGGTCTAAGTTGATGAGAAAGTTCTACTTTAAATCCCATTTCCCTGAAAACATCAGCATACCGTTCAACCGTTTTTTTCAATTGAACTTTATCCAAATTCCAGACATCCGTAAGATGTTCTTTTTCTTCCTTTCCCTTATTGATTTTAAAAACCTTTAATCCTTTTCTTCTGTAAATCCTGTCCAGAATTTTAGTTCTGATCACATCATGAAGATTGGCAACACAGTCTGGATTAAATTCCTTAACCAATTCATTACTCAATTTTCTTAATCCAAAGAATCCTTTATAATCATCAAGATCAATTCCTTTAAATGTAACATTGGGAATACCAGAAAATAAGGCTTCAAAATTTTTTCTGGAGACCATAATAATTTCCACATCAGGATTTTGCTCCAAAAACTCCCTGAAAACAGGAACAGTCATTGCAACATCTCCAAATGCAGAGAAACGATATGCTAAAATTCTGGTCACGGTTATGATTTCAGTTGGTAGGCAACTGCATAAAATTTAATTTGTTTTGTCATTGCCATCAGCCCATTTGCTCTGGATGGCGAAAGAAATTCCTGTAATCCGATCTCTGAAATAAATTCAAAATCAGAATCCAAGATCTCCTGAGTAGAATGCCCACTATAAATGCTCACTAAAAGTGAAACAATGCCTTTTGGCAAAATTCCATCAGAATCTGCATTAAAGAAAAGCTTTCCTTCTTTAAATTCAGCATCAATCCATACTTTACTTTGGCAGCCTTTAATCAGGTTTTCATCTATTTTCTTCTCCTCCGAAAGCCCTTTTAATTCCTTTCCAAGATCAATAATATATTCATATTTCTGCTCCCAGTCGTCAAGAAACGCAAATTCGTCGATTATTTCCTGCTGTTTTTCTTTAATGGTCATTTTTCACAAATTTCTTTGTGCAAAGATAATTAATTTTAGACTTTTAAGATTTTAAGATAAAAGATTAGTCTATAGAATATAAAAAAATCATCTATGTACCATAACCAGGACCTCCTGATTGAATTTATTTTATTGGGACGCTTTATTAAAAACTTCCAGTAATTTTATTTCCTCATTATCCCAGCAAAGAGCTTTTGAAGCTTTTTCAAGTTCTTCCAGATAGTTCTTTCGTCCTTTATTTAAGACTTTTTCAACCGCAGCGGCAATATTTTTTGGCCGATGATCAGGGATTATTTCCCCTACATCAAACTGATTTTTAATATTTTGCAATTCAGGAATATTTGACAGGATCAAAGGAACGCGTGCCTGAATACAATCTAAAACCTTATTTGGTAATGAATAGAGATAGCTGTCTCCTCCGTTTTCCTCAATGCTCATCCCACAATCAGCAGTTATTGTAACCTTTCTCAAATCCTCGGGCATTAATTTTCCCAAAAACTGAACTTTATCCTGAAGTTTTTCTTGAATCACTAAATTTTCATACTCTTCTTTTCTTGGGCCGTCTCCTGCTATTTTTAGCACTACATTATTTAAATGATGCATTGCCATAATCACTTTATCAATACCTCTAAAAGGATTGATAGCTCCCTGGTATAAAAGTATTTTAGGATTATTTTCAGGAATTTCGAAGTCAAAATTCATTTTTCTTGGTGCGTTTTGAACCACAACCGCATGAATTCCATATGTTTTTTGAAACCATTTTGCATAGCTTCCACTCGCAGTAATCATCCATGTAAGTTTTGGAATGACTGTTCTTTCGACATACCGCCATAATTTTTGTGACATTTTGCCCTGAACTGCAGGCATTTCTGAAAAAATTTCATGACTGTCAAAAACAAGAGGAATATTCAGCTTTTTAGCAATAAGATAATTTGGTAACAGAGCATCGATATCATTGGCATGAAGAATAGTATTCTTGTCTGCCTTTCTTTTTAATTCATGATATAATTTCCAGTTAAATTCAAAATAGGCTGTTTTTAAGCTTTTTGAAATGATGTGGATCCTTGAAAAAGAATAAGGACGCTGCATTTTTTCAGCTCCTTTCCAGTCATTTCCAATTAGTTCAATAGTATATCCATTTTCATGCAAAGTCTGACAAACCTTTTCAATACGCTGGTCTGTATACAAATTACTGAAAGCAGATGTTATTATTTTTTTCTTCATTACTCCTTCTTTCCAAGCAGTAAATGATACACCTGAATAAAGCAAATAAGTCCGTTTGGAATGATAACCGGCCATAAAGGTCCGCTAAAGAAACCATAAATGACAAAGCAAATACAGCCGATCATATTAACAATTCTGATTTTTCTTACATCTTTCAATATGAAACTCAGTACGATAAAAACTGAGGCTGAGTATCCGATGTAAGTAGTTAATTCAGGATTCATGGGGAAATTTTAAGAATAACAAACTTAATCATTTTCAATAAGATAATAAAATTTTTTCTGCCATAAAGTCATTAATTGATTTTTGGTAAAATATTTGTAATTTAGATAATGAATAAATGGTAATGTTGCCTTTATTCTAATGAGATATATTATGGATTATAAGTTTTCACAAGGTTTGAGCCAAGTGTTCAAACAAAGCAAAAGCGAAGCTAAAAGGCTGAAAAGTGAATTTCTCAATACAGAACATCTACTTTTAGGTATTATAAAAACGGAAAACTCTGCAAAAGAAATCCTTCAAAACCTTAATGCGGATTTAACACAAATCAGAAGAAAAATTGAAACTCTAAATACAGCAAGTCTTAATCCTATTTCTGAGGAGGTTACCAATATTTCTTTCACCAAAATGGCAGATCATGCTATTAAACGTGCAGAGCTAGAATGCCGCCAGTACAAAAGCAATGAAATTAATACCGTTCACCTGCTTTTAGGTATTCTTTATAAATATGAGGACCCTACTTCAAATATTTTGGGAGCTTATGACATCGACTATGAGGGTGTTTCAAAAGAGTACCAAACTATGCTTAAAAATTCCGGGCAATCACCACAAATGAGTGCTTATGATGATGATGATGAAAGAGAAGATTTTGAGCAAATGAGAAAGCCTACAGGAAATCTAGGCTCTGCAAAAAGCAAAACTCCAACTTTGGATAACTTTGGTAGAGACTTAACTTCCCTGGCTAGAGATGGAAAATTGGACCCTGTAATTGGTCGTGAAAAAGAAATTGAGAGAGTTTCTCAGATCCTATCACGTAGAAAAAAGAACAATCCGCTTCTTATCGGGGAGCCGGGAGTTGGTAAATCTGCGATTGCAGAAGGATTAGCATTGAGAATCCAACAGAAGAAAGTTTCAAGAGTTCTTTACGGAAAGCGTGTTATCACATTAGACCTTGCTAGTTTAGTAGCAGGAACTAAATACCGTGGTCAGTTTGAGGAAAGAATGAAGGCCATCATGACTGAGTTGGAGAAAAACAGAGATGTCATCTTATTCATTGATGAGCTTCACACCATTGTAGGTGCAGGAAGTTCTACAGGAAGTCTGGATGCATCCAACATGTTCAAACCAGCCTTGGCAAGAGGTGAAATTCAATGCATCGGGGCTACAACTCTGGATGAATATCGCCAGTACATTGAAAAAGACGGAGCTTTAGAAAGAAGATTCCAGAAAGTAATGGTGGAACCTACTTCTATTGAGGAGACCATTCAGATTTTGAACCAAATTAAGGATAAGTATGAAGAACACCACAATGTAATTTATACTCCTGAGGCAATTAATGCGTGTGTCAATTTGACATCAAGATATATTACAGACCGTTTCCTACCGGATAAGGCTATTGATGCCATGGACGAAGCAGGTTCCAGAGTTTATATTAAAAACATGAAAGTTCCTACTGAGATCATTGATTTTGAAAAGAAAATTGAAGATATCAAGGAATTGAAGCAAAAAGCGGTAAAAGCTCAGGATTATCTTGAAGCAAGAAAGCTGAAGGATGAGGAAGAACGTCTTCAGATGGAACTAAATGCTGCTCAGGAAAAATGGGATAAAGATGTTAAGGAGAAAAAAGAAACCGTAAGTGAAGAAAGTGTAGCAGAAGTGGTTTCTATGATGAGCGGAGTGCCTGTAACGAAAGTTGGCAAAAACGAGCTTGATAAATTAGCTCAGATGGATGAAAAACTGAACGGAAAGGTTATCGGTCAGGAAGATGCTGTGAAAAAAGTGGTTAAGGCTATTCAAAGAAACAGAGCCGGACTTAAGGATCCTAACCGCCCAATCGGTACATTTATCTTCCTTGGAACAACAGGGGTAGGTAAAACCGAGCTTGCAAAAGTAATGGCGAGAGAACTTTTTGAATCTGATGAATCTCTGATCCGAATCGACATGAGTGAATACATGGAGAAATTTGCAGTTTCAAGATTGGTTGGAGCGCCTCCAGGATATGTTGGATACGAAGAAGGTGGTCAGTTAACCGAAGCTGTAAGAAGAAAGCCTTATGCCGTGGTTCTTTTGGATGAGATTGAAAAAGCCCACCCGGATGTATTTAATATCCTGTTACAAATCCTTGATGAAGGGCACGTTACAGATAGCTTAGGTAGAAAAATAGACTTTAGAAATACAATTATCATTCTTACTTCCAACATTGGAACAAGAGATCTTAAAGATTTCGGAGATGGTGTAGGATTCGGAACTTCAGCTAAAAAGACAACGTCAGACTCAAGAGCAAGAAGCACTATTGAAAATGCCCTTAAAAAAGCATTTGCTCCGGAATTCTTAAACAGAATTGATGATATTGTGATCTTCAACTCTCTTGTACAGGATGATATCAAGAAAATCATTGATATTGAACTGAACAAACTTTACAGCAGACTTGAAAAACTAGGTTATAAAGTAGAATTAACTGAAGAAGCAAAAGACTTTATTTCTGAAAAAGGATGGGATAAAGATTTTGGTGCAAGACCTCTGAAGAGAGCCATCCAGAAATACATTGAAGATTTATTGGCAGAAATGCTGGTAAACAAACAATTGAACGAAGGAGAAACCGTAGTTCTTGAGCTTAATGAAGCAAAAGACGGATTGGTGGGAAAAACTTCAAAGCCAAAGAAATCATCCGCAGCTGAGAAGTCATCTCAACCTTAATAAATAAACAATTTAATTTCAATAGAAAAGCACCGGAAAGTTTCCGGTGCTTTTTATTTTTAATGGTATTCTAAATAGGTATCTTCATAATCTGGGAAAATCTGCGAGATTATATTTAAGCTGCAAGGTTTTTCCGTAGATTAATGATTAAAGCCCTACAACAAAACCTATATTGGGAACCAAGCCATTTGAAAATACACTTGAATTTTCTTTCCAAAGCACATTATACATTAATCCTATCTGCATAAAGGAGTTATTCCCTATTCTCTGCATGTAACCTCCACCAAGGTATAATGCATTTTCTTCTCTGTTGTACTTGTAATCGTAATACTTATCATTATAATTGATGAAATAATGCTGGAAGTTTGCACTTAAATAAAACGAGCGTGCAATATAATAATTAACAAAAGGTCCTATTCCAAACATCGTGGATCTATAATAGTCTGAAGTCTGCCATGAAACACTTCCCACGGCTCCCGCTTCAAGATCTTCGGTAAGGCGGTATCCTAATCTTGGAGAAGCCTGCAGATAAAACGAACTATTACTTCCAAACCCCAAACCTATTCCTCCTCCAAAAGTCCATTTGCTGTTTTCTTGCACCGGAGCGCCTATAGAAACCTGGGAAAAAACTGATCCTGAGATCATCAGCACCATTGAAATAATAAACTTTTTCATATGTAAATATTTTATTTTGTTTAAGGATATTTATAAATCATCATCATTTTCACCCTCATCTCTCCATTGAAAACTTCATTAACAGTATCTTTTATACTACTATCGTTTTTATCAATGTTTAAAATTATGGTTTTTTTACGAATTTTTTTAGTTGTATTTTTGCCGGGTCAAACTAAGAACTCCCGTTAAGAGTTTCGTAAAATTGAAATAAAATGAAAGTAGTAGTAGGCCTCTCCGGAGGTGTAGATTCAAGTGTTACAGCATATTTGTTACAACAACAAGGTCATGAAGTAGTTGCCCTGTTTATGAGAAACTGGAATGATGCTTCCGTAACATTAGAAGATGAGTGTCCTTGGATTGAGGACAGTAATGATGCCCTGATGGTTGCCCAGAAGTTGGGTATTCCTTTCCAGGTTATAGATATGAGTGACCTTTACAAAGAACGTATTGTAGATTACATGTTCGATGAGTATCAAAAAGGAAGAACTCCCAACCCTGATGTTTTGTGTAACAGAGAAGTAAAATTCGATGTCTTTATGAAAACAGCAATGTCTTTAGGTGCTGATAAAGTGGCTACGGGACATTATGCAAGAGTAGACTCCACTATTGATGAAAACGGAAAGGAAATCTTTCATCTTTTAGCCGGAAAAGATAACAATAAGGATCAATCTTATTTTCTTTGCCAGCTAAGCCAGGATCAGCTATCTAAAGCCCTATTCCCGATTGGAGAGCTTACAAAGCCCCAGGTAAGAGAGATTGCGAAAGAAATAGGCCTGGTAACGGCAGATAAAAAGGATTCTCAGGGATTGTGCTTCATTGGAAAAGTAAGCCTTCCACAGTTCTTACAACAACAGCTTAAGCCGAATGAAGGTGAAATTGTTGAGATTTTCAAAGATTCACCATTATTTGCAGAAGAAAAACCTGAATTCTCTTCAAAGAAAGAGGAACTTGAATTTCTTTCAAGAAAAATCAACTATAAAAAGACCGACGGAAAGGTAATCGGAAAGCATCAAGGTGCTCAGTTTTTCACCATCGGACAAAGTAGAGGACTTGGTATTGGCGGACATAAAGAAAGCTGCTTTATCGTATCCAGAGACATGGAAAACAATATTATTTTTGTAGGAGAAGGAAATCAATTCCCTGGTCTTTATAAAAAAGCTTTAAAAATTGACAATTCTGAATTGCACTGGGTTCGTGAAGACATGAAACTGAACAATGGTGAGTCTATGGAGGTATTGGCAAGATTCAGATACAGACAGTCTTTACAGAAAGCCACTCTCTATCAGTTTGAAGATGGTTTTTACGTTGAATTTGAAGAGCCACAGTCAGCCATTGCTGAGGGACAGTTTGCATCATGGTATATTGATGATGAACTGATCGGAAGCGGAGTGATTTCGTAGAGCCTATTTTGAAGTTTGTTTTTAATTAAAGATATTTTTGATTTTTTTTGTAACGTATGTTGAATTGTCATACTTACTGGATAAATAACAATAAAAAATATCATTATGAAAACTTCAACAAACCAATATGCTTATGCCAACAATATCCTGATCGCTTTAGTATCCGCTGTTTTTGGCTATAATCTTTATCAGGCAATTGTTCATCCCGATAATTCAAACATTGGAATAAGCCTTATTTTAGTAGTACTAACCTCTATTATGGTTCGAAAATATGGACATAAAAAAGTAAAGGATAATCAGGAAAATAATTAATTTCAACAATTTATATAAAGCCCGAAGCAGTTTTTGTTTCGGGTTTGTTTTTGATGCTAATTCTTAATTTTATTCTTTACATGGAATAACATAAATAATAGCATTACAACACATTCCACAATTAAAATCATTACCAAAAACCCAACAGGTTTTCCTAATAGTATTCCCCTTATTAATTTTATGACTCCCCACACGAAGATGAGCAACATAAAATAAAGAGTGGTTTTCGAAATGGTTTCCTTTAATAATTTCAAAATAAAAATTGAAAAATAAAACCCAAGTAAAAGGAGTAAATAAAACTTCAGAAATCCGGCCCCTTTCAGCGTAAACGGATTAAGAGTCTGGCATGTTTTGATAAGCCATATAAAACTTATCACTACTGAAACTGAGTGAATGATTATCTTTTTCATAGGTATTCATTTTTATCCACCACAGCCACCTCCACAACCTCCACATCCACCTCCGCAGCTTCCCCCACCGCCACAACTGCTTCCTCCGCTACAACCTCCTCCACTGTCACTGCTTCCTCCACAACTTGATCCGGAATCTTTATTCTTTTTACCACTTGTATTCTGGAGTAGAGAAATAACAATTCCAAAAGCAAAAATTCCCAGCAAGGTAAAAACTATAGATGTTATTGTACTTATAATCTCACCAATACAGGACGATAACATTAAAAGAAGTCCAAAAAATGGAATTAGCCGTATTCTTCTCCACCAGTTATCCTTACCATAAACCCCTTCCTGTTCGTGCCAGATTTCCTTAGGTGCTTCTGTGAGAAAAATCTCTTTGTAACTTTTTAAGGTACTTGTAAACCAATGCTGATGCTTAGTGTTTTCATTAAATCCTCCCTTCGATGGATGGTGATGCAAAGGTTTTTTTAGAATATTCGGGCAAAATTCCTCCCAATAGTTTTGGGTATAGATCAGATGCATATGCCATACCTTATCTACTATTTTGCTTGGTGAAGCACCATTGGGAAGAACACAGCAGAGATAAACAAATCTTTTATATTCTTCTATGGCTTTTCGGGCAAAATCAAGGCTCCAGTTTTCTTCTTTTGCCAGTTTTCTCGAAAAAGGAAAATCAGCATCCGGAGCGTCCAGTGAAAATCCCTGAATTCTGTTCCAAAGGGACTCATCTTTTAATAACATTCTTGTTTCCATTGTTCTAACTTTTGTTTTTCTACTCAAATATCAATGGATTTTACAATATAAAAGTCTTTCTATAGTATTCTTTAGTCTGATAAAAATCTTAAATTAGTCTTGTAAAAATATAATAACAGATGAAAAAAGAAGATATTCTACACCTTGAGAAATTGATGAACTTCTTAGGCCGTCAATTTTTAAAGAAAAACCATTGGGAAGACGTTACCAAAACAGAATGGTCCTACATCTGTGCAGAGCTTAATGATCTTATTGCCAATGATCATGCTGAGAAAGGGATAAAAAAGAATCCGGATCTTCTGGGTTCAAATTACCTTTATGAACACCTGATTATCAATAAATTAAAAAAGTTCCACCAAAATGAAAATGCAGTCTTAAGCAGGCCAAATCTGGCAAAATTAAGTCTGATTGTCAGGGTTTTGGGGTACTCGAATTACATTGATTTTATTAATTCCAATACCGAAGCATTCAATTTTAATGATCTTAAGATTGATATGAATAATGTGAAGCTGAATACCACGTTATTGGATCGCTTAGTAGGTTGTTGGTATTCCTACAACAGAAATCTTCCTGAGAACCCTACACAGGCTAAAGAGAACAGGATGTGGCGCTCTGCCATGGAAATCTATAAGTCTGAAACTACAGGAGAGTATTTTATTGAAAGAAGCGGTGGTGACCATCATAAATATTTTGGAAAAGTAACAGCCTATTCCGATTATGTCTTTATTATCATGAATAGCAATACATTTATCAGACAGAGGCATTTTATCTCGAGAATAAAAGATATCAAAGAAAAACTTAAGAATCCGGATTATAAGCTTCATGAGCTTCACTTCATCAGTACTTGTATCAGTTTTAATCAGGAACCTATTGCCTTATTTGAAATCTTTCAGAAAGCAGACAGAAAAAACTTTATTTCCGACTCCATCAGCCTTCCCATCGATAGTGATGAGATCCCGGAATCTATTATCAAACAACTTGAAGACACTGAATCTAACAGAATTGATTACAGATAGTTGCGAGTATAATTCTTCAGATGTAAGCTCATTATCATTTTGATTTTGTATTACTGAATGTATCTTTTGAAAGAAGAGATAAAGTTTTTTGAAATTTATCTGTAACGTATTTTAAATCGCCATACTTACTGAATAAATAAAACATCATTATGAAAACTTCAACCCCAGACAACCAGTATGCAGAAGCCAACAATGTTCTGATCATTATTGTATCTATCCTTTTAGGCTATAATATTTACCAGGAGATTTATCATCCTGAGAAATCAAACCTTCTCTTATGTATTGCTTTGGTAGCACTTACCTCGGTACTGGTAAAAAAATACGGCACCAAAACTGAGCAAAAAGACAAGAAATAAACATCAATATCTATTCACCATATCTACCCCGAAACAATTCTGTTTCGGGTTTCTTTTTATTTCTCCTATGTCTAGAATACTTTTAAGCTTTTAAAATCAGCACTTTACCATAATAATTACCTACCTTAATTGTTTTAATGATGAACCCCCAATTATCTTGTTATGGAATATTATGAATTATATGAAGTTTTGAAAGATCATTTTGATTCCAAAAAAGAGATTGTGGAGATCAAGGATTTAAATATAACCATTGAATCTATCCCCTTTGAATCTAAGGTATCGGATTTACTTCACGGCTCTGAAAATCTGGCCTGCCCAAAGCACCATCAATCGCTTAAAATCAATGAAAGCGATTATTTAATGTATCATCAACCCTCCATAGACATTAAGGATTTTGATATAGAATGTAATAAAAAATTTGAATATTATATTCTCAAAAGAGCCGATGTAGAAACTGCGAATGGATACATTATTTTCTTTCATGGCCTGAATGAAAAAAAATGGGATAAATATCTTCCCTGGGCTTATGAACTGGCTCAAAAAACGCATAAGGCTGTTATTCTGTTTCCCATAGCCTTTCATATGGACCGCGCGGAAGCCATTTGGAGTGATCGTCATCACATGATGGAAATTGTAAAGTTCAGAAAGGAAAAGTATCCGGAAAACACTCATTTTTCCTATGTAAATGCTGCGATAAGCTCAAGACTGGAAGCTCATCCGCAAAGAATCTTTTGGTCGGGATTACAGACCTATTCTGATATTATTGAAGTGGTAAAGGAGATTAAAGCCAATAAGATCAAAAGCATATCTCCGGACGCGAGTCTGGACCTGTTTGGATATTCTATAGGTTCATTTCTTTCCATGATTATTAAAATGGCTGATCCATATGGATTCTTCACCAAATCCAAGGTGTTCTGTTTTTGTGGAGGAATGACCATTGACAGGATGTTTCCTATCTCAAAATACATCATGGATTCTCAGGCCACGATTAAAATGCAGTCCGTTTTCACTGAGTTATTAAGTTCAGATTTTAAGTTTGATAACAGACTGAAGCATTATCAGGATGAAACCCTTCATCCCCAGGAAAGCTGGTTCAAAAAAATGCTCCGATATAATTATTTTCAAAAGGAAAGAGAGGAAAGAATCTCTGAGATCCAATCTCAAGTGAAGGCTTTTGTACTGGAAAAAGATAGTGTTGCTCCACCAATGGAGGCTTTAAATACCCTGCAGGGAGGCTATCGAAACATCAATGTGGATGTTGAAATAAAGGATTTCCCTTTTGATTACTCGCACATGGTTCCTTTCCCTCTGGCTCATAAGCACAAGACGGAAGTAACTGAAGCCTTTCATACAGTGATGAAGTCTGCCAGTGATTTTTACACCCGATAATAATCAGGGGTAAAAAATAGAGAGAAAAAGCTTAAAAAGTAGTAGTAAAAGGTCCATGGTATTGTTTTTTGAGGTTATTGTATTGATGGTTTAGCTTACAAGCCAGTCTTTGAAATCCTTTACACGATCTCTGCTTACCGTAATTTCTTCCTGCGGCTGAAATTCAAGGTCTACTTTGTAATAAGGCGATGTATGAATATTTTTTATGTAGTCTGAATTGATGATAAACTGTCTGTTGACACGGAAGAATTTCTTCTCATCCAAAAGATCCTCCAATTCATCCAGCGTAAAATCTGATGGATAGGTACGATCTTCTGTTTGTAAATAGACAATCTTATTTTCACTGAAAAAACAACTTATTTCCTGTGCCTGAACAATTTTCAGATTATACCCAATCTTCACCAAAACTCTGGAAAGGGTAGATTTTTCTTTCCTGATCAGCTGCTTGATATCCTGCGAACCAATAACATCGTTTGCCGGAATAAATGACTTAAATTTTTCTACAGCGCCTGCAAGATCTTCTTCAAGGATTGGTTTCAGAAGATAGTCTATACTATTTAGTTTAAAGGCCTTTAACGTGTATTGATCAAATGCAGTTGTATAAATGATAAACCCTTTGGTAGGTACCTTTTCAAAGATATCGAATGACAATCCGTCTCCCAGAACAATGTCAGAAAAGATCAGCTGAGGATGTTCGTTCTCAGAAAACCAGGCTACTCCCTCCTCTACTGATTCTATTTTAGTAACCACTTCAATTTCAGGAAAGTTACTTAACATTCTTTCTAATTTCCTTGAAGCTGGTTTTTCGTCTTCGATAATAACCGTTTTGATCATTGAGTTTACAGTTTTAGTTTTAGAATTTTGGAAATAAAATTAGATAAAAAACAGGAGGTTTTAAAGATCTATTGGCTTTTTATCTTTTTTAAGCTCCTTATTCATGATTTCATTTTCCCACGAGTCATCAAAAACAAACAGAGAAAATGCTTTTATGGTGAGAAAAATTGCCCAGATAGTTAATATCAAATGTCCGCTCAATATATTATAATGCATCCCGTTCTTAATAAGATCATTCCCGATAATGATTGCTGCAATAATTCCAAACCACATAAGGTTTTTATAGAATTTTTTCAATTGTTGAACCCTGTTGTGTGCTCTATTATAATCCATGATATTGTTTTTAAAAGTTATTATAAAGTTTTTGTTTTTCCTCTTTCCTGATCCATCAGCTCCTTAATTTTCTTTTCTTCCCAGTTTTTTCCAATTCCAAATATATTGACTGCATGAAAAGCGATTCCTATTCCCCAGCCTAACATTGGCCATAAAAACCATAAATATCCGGGTGCTGTGATAATATTCAATAAGGCTAGAAAGGGAATTACGATACAGAAAGAAGTAAGATTTCCATAGAATTCTTTTAATTCTTTTACTCTTTTTGAGGCTCTTTCATAAGCGGTTGTTTCTTTGCTAAAAGTTTCCATACTATTTTTGATTTAAGAGTTAATTTGTTTTTTTCTTGAATCAAAGGTATGATGGAAAAGGGCCTCAAATCAATTTTATATTACCGAATGGTAGTTTATGCTTCCCGAATGGTAAAAACATCAGATTAACGGAGCCAGACACGGTTTTTAATAAATAAAAGGGATTAGTTTTTTTGTCGTTTTTCGGTATTCAATATATTCTTGCCCAAACTGCTCTAATAGAGCTTGCTCTTCAATTTTAATTCTATAGGCAAAAGCTAAAAACGGAGGAACAAAAGCAAATAGTAATGACAACCAGTTATTTAAATATAATCCCAGGCCAAGTGAAGTAAGCAAAGAAAAGGCATAAGATGGATGTCTCAGATATTTGTAGAAACCCTCTTTCTTTATCTTATGATCCTGTCTGATAGTAACATCCACAGTAAAATATTTACCTAAAGACCTGATGATTATAAATCTGAGGATAATACCGATGAGAATAAGTGCTTCTCCTACATACAAAATCCATTTTTCCCTGGTAATTGGCAGTGTAGACAAATTAGAAATTGTGATTGCGGCTGCAATAGAAAACGGAATGGCCAGCCATAGGATATTAAGCGTGGATTTATCCTTGTCTTTTCTATCTTCTTTATTGGATTTCAAGATGTTTTTGTAAAGAAATTCACTAAGGAACCATACAGCCATGGAAATAGAGAACAGTATTTGTAAGGGAGTCATATCGTGATTTTTTAGTGTGAAAAAGGTAAAATTCCGAAAGGCTTACTAGCATACTTTTACAAAAGATTGCTTTTTAGCAATAAGCTTATCTATGATTCTGTCGATTTAAGGCTCTATTACTCCTTCTTCTCTTTTTCCATCAGCTCACGGATCTTTCTCTCTTCCCATTTCTGTAGATAACTGGCTTTGGAAACGAAAACTACTGCAGCATGTGCTAAAATCCCAATACCCCAAAACGTTGCTGTAAAAAAGTTTTTAAACTGAAAATAGCTTTCTCCGGGTTTTAAGTGGGTATAATTGTAATAAACGATCACCAGATTGATGATAATATAGATGAAAAGATGGCTATAAAACCCTCTTAGCCGTTCTACCTGGCGTTTTGCTTTCTGATATTGAATATCATCTTCGTCAAATGTTTCCATCGTTTCTATTTTTTTGTTTGTCCATAATTTCACGAATCTTTTTTTCCTGCCAGGATTCTCCTACCCCAAATACCTTAAAAGCATGGGACGCCAAACCAATTCCCCAACCAAATACCGGGAACCAAAACCAATGACTTCGGCTTCCTGTAAAAAGATTGATAAAAATCAAAAAGGGAATAACGATGCAATAAGAGATCAAATTGCTATAGAATCCTCTTATTTCCTTTACTCTCTTTTGCGCTTTTTTGTAAGCTTTATAATCATCATTGGGTTTTGTGCTGACAATATTAGGTTTATCCGCAAGCATTGGAAGCTTTACTTTAAAATAATCCTCGGATTTTTCTATAAAAACATTTCGCTTGGTAAGCAGTGAATAACGCTGTACAATATTGGATAATCCAATTCCTGAGCTCTCCTTAATTTGTTCTCTTACCTGTAAATTATTCTCAATGCAAAGGATATCTCCCTCTGAAAATATTCTTATAACCAAAGGTTTTGAAGAAGTCGCAAAATTATGCTTGATACAGTTTTCCAACAGAAGCTGTAAGGATAATGGTACTACATATTTCCGGTAGTCTTCTTTTTTAACATCAAAGTTAAAATCTACACTATCTTCAAATCTTGTTTTTAAAAGATCACAATAGGTTTTTGCAAATTCTATTTCATCCTCTACGGTTACCAGTTCTTTATCTTTCTGTTCAAGTACATAACGATAAATCTTTGACATTGAAGCTGTAAACTTTTGTGCCTGCTGCGGATTTTCGTCAATCAGGGAACTTAAAACATTTAAAGAATTAAAAAGGAAATGAGGATCCAATTGGTTCTTAAGGCTTTCAAATTGTGCGTTTGCAGATTTGGCAATAAGCTTCTGTTCTACCACTTCTTTTCTGGAAGTTTTCTTCAGCTCTTCCATAAATCCCTTTGCATGCAGGAATGCTGAAATAAGCAATGCAATATTGATGGTAAACCAATTGGCAAGGTTATATTTTCCTGAGAAAAACTCCTCGGTAGTACTTGCTTTCTGAATCAACACAAAATTGATATAGTTACACAAATAAACCAATACAATGTTAGCTATAACAATGGAAATAATACTTATTACCGCTCTTTTGGTTGTTTCTTCAGACCATGGAAATCTTTTATTGAGAAAACTGTTGAGGAACCCATTTCCACCTCCCAATGCCACAGTATAGAGCAGGGAAATAAGTATGGTAAGTACAAAGCTCTCTATACTTTTCTCTGATGTAAAGGCAAAAAAGAAAAACATAGAGACTATGAGTGATACCCAAAATAGTGTTATAATTTCCTTGCGTTTCATGATTCATTTTCTTGGTTCAAAATTAGCTTTTATTAAAGGTATGTAAAATTATTTCTTACTGAATAGTAGCTTTTCGTTTCTGAATGGTATTTGAAGTCATGATCGAAAAAGACTTTCAAATACTAGGTTTATTTCAATAATTAAAATTAACAATTCATTACAAAAATCAACCATTTATCCATGTTATCCATTAAAAAATAAACATTTTAATGAAAATAATTTTGTTTATTCCAATATTTATCCTAATTTAGGGAAATACAAATTAGCGTTATCCGAAAAGCTTAAAGAGTAGGAAACATCAAAAAAACAAACTAAAATGAAAAAACAAACCAAGTTAAAAGAACTAAAAAAATTGACCAGAGACGAGCAAAAGAAAGTCGGAGGAGGATTAATGATAAAAGATCCATTTGAAGATGATGGATGCGGATGGAACATGTGCAGAAACCAATTTGGAAGATGCTCTGTTTTTGCATGCTAATATTCAAATAGTTTAAAGTATAAAATCGGCTGCCTCATTTTGAGGCAGCCGATTTACTTTAATCTGTAATAACTGATGTCATTTGCTATTTATAACCTGTAGAAAAATGAAAATCAATTCATTACCTACCCTTTTCTGCAGACAAACTCATGAAATACTCCGCTTCTCCTCTTCCCCAGTTCGGATCTAAAGCGGTTTTAGGTTTGTAAGCATTAAATTTTGCAATTGCCTCCTTAAACATTTCTATTCCCTTGGTTTTACTCCCTCCAAACTGTTCTGGCGTAAAATAAGTATCCTCTGCCTTAATAAGAGCAATTCTTGGGTTGGTAGGATCCAGTTTCTCTGCTCTGCTAAGCTCTTCAGATGCTCTTACACCATCTGTCATAAAACGTTGTTGTGGATTAACCATCATTCTTAGGGAATAAGCCATTTTTTTTAACAAATGAATCTCTGCATTGTCTGCTCCGGCAAGATTCTGTGCTGTCCCTAGATATTTTTCAGCCTGTGCTGCAACGCCATCCAGCTCCTGCATATTACCATCCCTCATCATGATTCGTCCTTTTTGAATGTAGGAAAAAGCAGCGTAGTATGACGGAAGCCATTGTCCGCTTTCTTTACTTCCTATTCTCTGAAAATCATTTGCCAGCGCCTGGAATTCCTCTGTTGTTTTACAGGCTTCTATCTTCCCTATCTTTTCAGACATAATTTTTTCATAATCTGACTGAGCAAAAGCCGTTAAGCTCATCAAAACTAAAGCAAAGCTTAAAATGTATTTTTTCATTATATTAATTTTAAAAAGTTAGTTGTATTGTTTTTTCGAAGATATGTTTTTATAAATTACTGTTGATTACATCCTCTGTTTTATCTACTCCAAAGATGAAAAATGCACCAACAAATACAAAGGTATTTACCGGGGGTAAAACAGCTGAACTTCTGGACCCATCTGTTGAAAAATTATATCCATACACATTTTTTGACCCTAAAATATTGGAAACACTCAAAACAAATATGGGAAACACCTTTGCATCTTTCTTTCCGATATTGGGCAGGTAATTAAAGCTGAGATTAAGACTGTTATAATCTTTTAATTGCCCCTCATTTCTAGTATAATTAACTGCTTTTCCGTCTTCCCATCTTGATGCAATGTCGTAGTAAGGTCGTCCTTTTGTGTACAAATAAGATAGGTTGGCTCCCACTTTCCATTCCGGAATAAATCTTTTAACCACTACCGATAATGTATGCTCTGCAGCAAAGTTAGGCTTCATACTTACCGGATAATTAAGAAAATCCCTTTTGGTATCCAGATAAGAGTAAGTAATCCAATAATCAATATTTTTAAAGGTTTTATTGTTATCTCTCCAGAATACTTCTACTCCTTTTGCGTAGCCGTAACCATCATTGTTTAAGGCTGTTTGTACCTGCTGTTGCTGATCTTTCCCCGGAATGATGTTATAGGTTTTGATCAACTGATCATATTTTTTGTAGAAAGCCTCCAGACGTAGTGATCTTCCCTCAGAACTTCTTTGCACCTGAAGAACATAGTGTTCCGATTTCTGAAATCCTAAATTAGCAGGCCCATTAATGTATTTGCTTTCTGGGTTTTGGTAGAAAATTCCATAAGCTAATGATGATGTCCAGTTCTTTGCTAAACGGTATGCCAGAGCAAATCGGGGTGCAAAATTATTCTTTCCCAAATAAGATGAATTCTCTGCCCTCACGCCTATTTTTGCTGATAATGCATTGCTGAATCCAAGATCTGTTTCTACAAATGCTGAGGAAATTAGATCTCTATAATGCTTACGAACATCTTCAAAGTTCAATTTTTCATCGGCATTATTCAACTCAAAACCTCCTCTGATAGCGCTGATTCTATTGATTTTTCTTTCAAGAACAGCCTTAAGGTTGATATAGTTTCCATCTGTAAGCAATCTGGTTCTTTCTGATTCTACATTGTTGGTTTCTGTAGAAAAATTAAGGTCTGATCTGTTAAATGCATATGAAGTTCCCACATTCAGCAGGTATTTTCCGAATTTCTGTCTAAAGGTCAAATTATGGTAGGTACTTTTTCCTTTCAATCTTACGAGAGAAAAATCACTTCCGGGTTCCAGACTTTCTGATTTCACCCCCATATTATTACCGGTATACATTCCGTAGTATTTTATGAATCCGCCTGATTTTGTTTTAATTCTAAAATTAAAGTTGCCATTCAGTCCTTTGGGAGAGTCTACGAAGTTTGTATTATAATTGAATACTTTCTGCATTAGGTTTAAATCTGAATAATTCAAAGAAACACCATAAGAATGCCTATTGTCATTGGTTAATTTTTGAAATCCGCCACCAAGAAAAATTGGTGAAACTGAAACATCATAGGAAGTCTGGTCCGGTAAATCAACACTTTCCAACAATAATGCTCCGGAAAGAGCCTGCCCGTATAAAGCAGAATAACCACCACTTGAAAATACATTCCCTTTAAAAATAGAGGTATTAAACTGATCTCTTCCTGCTATTCCTGCTACTGAATTGGAGAAATAATTGTTGATTAAAATTCCATCCATGAATATTTTCGCTTCTGTTCCAGTACCTCCTCTGATAAAAACCCCCTCCGTTCCTCCTACTTTCTGGACCCCGGGAAGATAGTTTAATGCGGAGGAAACCTGAGCATCGGCTCCTGCGATGGTATAAATATCCGTGGGTGTGAGTAAAGCGCTTGCTCTTTTCTTATCACTCGCTTCAATGGAACCTGCAGAAACCACTATAGCATCAATCTCACTTACCTGTTCTTTAATTTCAATATTCCCTAATGAAATATCCTGATTATCAATAATAATAGTTTTGTTAATCTCTTCATATTTCGGGTGGGTAAAAGTTAAAACATGACTTCCTTTCTCTGAGGTTTCAAAGGAAAAATTTCCTTGTGCATCCGTTGTTGCTCCGTCATAGGTATCTTTTAATGTGACATTTACCTCATGTATTCCTTTATTTTTAAATGTCACTTTCCCCGACACCTTTATCTGAGAATATCCTATTGCAAAAGAGAGGAGGGCAATAAGAAAGAATATTTTATGAGCTTGTGCTTTCATGGCTATTGTTTTCTGGATCAAAAATAATACGATAAATACCTTTCTGTAAAAAAATATTACTGAAAGGTATTCTTTTGTTACCGAATGGGAAATTAATGAATCGGAATACAAAAATCTACGATCATTTTTCCTTCAGGATGTTCTTTAAAGTTGGAATGATAGATTTCAAACGGGAATGTTCTTCTCATGGAATGATGATGCTCATTCATCCACAAAAACAATGATACCCAGCACTGTTCAAAGTCATGGAGGGTTACTTCTCCGGTACCTACAATAAATCTTCCGGCTTCTATGGTTTCTGAAAAAACTTCACCCTTTAGTTCTTCTTCCGGCTTTTCGTCCAAAAGGATACAGGCATGAATTCTTACCTTATCCGGAGGGGTTACCTTGAAGCTGTCATGATACACTGAGATCATTTTAACATTTTCGCGGGGAAATAGATTCTTACTTTTCGCCCAATCTATCAATACATTGTAAGAAGATTCCACCTGGGTAATCCCAAGGCTCATTACGGCTGCCAGATTCATTTTCGGCATTTCTTTTACTTCGATTTTTAAATTCATTGCTGTCCAATTTAATAGGTTTTCAATAGTGCAAATGTATTGGCTGAAAACGGTATCAATTTGTCCATTCTTGCTCTGTGTTTGTAAAATCTTGTGAAATACTTCGGGAGCTGTTCTACGAAATTCTGATGGAGGCAGCCCATAATATTTTTTAAATGTTTTGCTGAAAACAGAATGGTTTGAGAATCCAAAGTCAAGGTAGATTTCCTTAATCTCTACCTTCTTATTTACGGCAAGAAAAAAGGCACTCTTTTCTATTTTTTTCCTCGTAATATAACTTTGAAGTGTTTCTCCTGTAACAAGCTTAAATATTCTGTGAAAATGAAATGGTGAATAGGCACTGATCTCTGCAATTTTTTCCAGAGAGAGATCTGCATCAAGATTTTCATCAATGTATTGAATTGTTTTTACAATTCTTTTTTTATATTCTTTCACTTCAGGATATTAATCTACAAAGTTATTGATCTGAAATAGGTATCATTTGTCTTTTATTGCTCTTTTTCAGGCTTTCTTTTAACCTCATTTAAAAATAATTATCTTGGTGCCCAACCAACAGGTTTAGAGGATAAAACAAGGTGTATTGCAATTTTGAATAATAAGACTTTCCGAAAAAAGACTGAAATCATAAAGGGTTCTGGAAAATCTTTTTTAAATTTATCATAAAATCATTATAAATCATTTAAAAATGAAAGTACAAACATTAGCATTATTGGCGGGATGTGCACTTTTTGCCGTTTCTTGCGGAACTACAAAAACGTACAGCGTAAATGCCAAAAGCGGAACACAGACAGGCGGAACAGCAAAGTTTACCCAACAAGGAAATGATGTCATCATGAAGCTGGACATAACGAACCTTACCCCTGGAATACATGCTGTACACATTCATGAAAAAGGAGATTGTTCTGCTGCAGACGGAACCTCTACAGGCGGACACTGGAACCCATCCAAGAACGATCACGGAAAATGGGGCGCTGAACATTTCCATATGGGAGATATAGGAAATTTGGTTGCTGACCAAAGCGGAACTGCAACACTTACATTCAAGACGGATAAATGGTGTCTTGGTTGTACAGATGACTCTAAGAATATTATTGGAAAAGGGCTAATTGTACATGCGGCTGCCGATGATTTCCATACTCAGCCTACGGGAAATGCCGGAGGAAGAGTGGGATGTGTAGAAATTAAGTAATCTTTTTATTCAATAAAAAAACCGCTAATTTTCATTAGCGGTTTTTTTATGTTTATGATTTTGTTCCCATATCTGAAACAATATTCATTGCTTCCTGCAGGTAAAGATCCTTTTTAAGGTTCTTGATCCACATTTCAGATTTTTTCTTGAACGCTTCATCTTTTTTCTCTCTTTCAACCTCACTTGGATACATGATAAACTGAAGTCCGTTTTCAAACTTAGTCAGTACCTTAAATTTTTCAATCTGAGATTTTCTATGTTTCATCACTTCATTGAATTTATTGATATTCAAGGTGATGCTTTCTTCTTTATCTAATTTTTCTCTCCATTGAGCTGATTCTAGCAGTAACTGATAATTATTGTTTTTAGCCATTCTGCCTGCGCTTGCCTTTTCAAGAGCCTGAATATTAAAGAAGTTCAGTTTCTCAAATTTGGTCGCCGGAATTTTATCCCAAGCCAGGGCATAATCATCATATCTCTCTCCTACTTCTGCATAGGTAAAAAAGTCTTTCATCTGGATATCTGAAACAATTCCTTTTCTCTGCGTAGATTCTCCTGTAATTCTATAGAATTTCTGAATGGTTAGTTTTAAAGATCCAAAATCGTCCTCAGTATTCAGGAATCTGTTCAGGTCAACAAAAGTCTGTACTGTACCTTTCCCAAAAGATTGTGGAGATCCTATGATCATTGCTCTTCCATAATCCTGCATTACTCCTGCCAAGATCTCAGAAGCTGAAGCAGATAATTCGTTTTGCATAATCACTAAAGGACCTGTCCAGATTGGAGTTTCGTTTTTATTCTTTAGCGTCTGTATTTTTCCATTTCCATCCTTTACCTGTACATAGGGTCCGGCATCCATGAAAAGTCCCATAATATCTCCTACTTCTGTTAGGGAACCTCCACCATTATTTCTAAGGTCCAGGACAATTCCTTCAATATTCTGAGCTTTAAGCTTAACGATTTCATTTTTAATATCATCCGAAGCATTTCTTCCTTTAGAGTTCTCAAAATCTGCATTAAAGCTTGGAAGATTAATAAACCCATATTTTTTTCCATTAGGAGCATTCACTACAATACTTCTTGCAAAAGTATCTTCAATGGCAACTTCCTCACGGATCATGGTTACATCTTTTATGGTACCGTCTTTTTTCTGAACCGTTAAGGTAACTGGTGTTCCTTTTTCTCCTCGGATTAATCTTACTGCTTCATCAGAAAGCATTCCTACTACATTTACAGCATCATCTTTCGGCTTAGATTTTACTTTTAGAATCTTATCACCCTCGGAAAGCTGCTTGGATTTCCATGCCGGAGCACCAATTGTAAGTGCACCCAGATAAAGATTTCCTTTTTTCTCCTGGATTAAAGCTCCAATACCTATTACTTTTCCGGTAAACTGGGTATCAAAATCTTCTTTATCTTTTGGAGAATAATAGTTGGTGTGTGGATCAAATACTTCAGTATATGCATTCATATACACTGTAAACCAATCCATTTTCTTTCTCTTTTTGAATCTTGTAAACGTATCCTTTACAAGATCTTTTACTTCATCTGTAGCTTTTTTGATCTTTTCATCCTGAGTAAGAGGCTTAAACTTGATCGTATCCTGTAATTTGTACTTCTGAACTGAATCTTTCTTTTCTTTTTGAGCTTCTTCCTTACTGTTCATAGATTCAATTTCCTGAAGGATATTGTATTTGATGAACTTTTTCCACTCATTGTACTGTTCCTGCTTGTTGGCAGGTACCTTTTTAAGTTTTGGCTCTAGAATAAGTGTTTCGTCTTCCTGAAGATTAAGCGGCTTACTGAAAATATCCTGTGTAATCTTATCAATTTCGTCTACTCTCTGGTAAAGTCTATCTATGGTAAGCTTATAGAATGTAAGATCTCCCTGGTTGATATAATCATCAAGCTTGGTTTCATGCTTGCCAAATTCATCCATATCAGATTGAAGGAAATATCTTTTTGCAGGATCTACTAATTCAAAATAGTGCTTATAAACATCCTTTGAATAGGCATCATTAATAGTTTTTGGACTATAGTGCAGGTAAGAAAGGGTATTTTTTACGCTCACCATTATTGTCTGCATCTTTTCATCATCGTTCTTTGGCGAGTTGAAGCAAAACATTAGACTGGTTAATGGAATCAGTAGTAAAAATTTATTCAGTTTGAAATTTTTCCACATAAACTGTCTTTATTTATAATTTTAAAAATATAAGTATTGTAATGAGTAGCAATAATTAGCAGACTGTTACAAACTATCAAATTTAATACCTTATTTACAAATATCGTATAGATTTAAGATTTTTTATTCAATAGATGTGCGTCTTTTTTTATTGCAAAAACCGTCAACTTAAATATAGGGTAAAAAAGTGAAACTGCTTTCATCAGCTAGGTATCATTCTTTGAGAAAGCATTGAATTTATTGACATTGAAAGAAAAGGGCAGGAAAAAACCATTTCCTACCCTAAGTATGTTTATGAAATCAATGTTTTTTAAAAAGCCTATTTAGCATCCTTTACGGTATCAAAAACCATCACTTCCTCCAACTTCTTCATATATTCATATGCTGTAAGGTCAAACTTAACAGGTACAATCGAGATATATCCGTTGGCCAAAGCTGTTTCATCAGCATCCTCAGAATCATCCATATTATTGAAATAACCGGTTAACCAGTAATATTTTTTTCCGTGTGGGTTTACTCTTTCATCAAAGCTTTCTTCCCATTTAGCATTAGCCTGCTTACAAACTTTTACTCCTTTTATTTCCTCTTTAGGAAGTTTCGGAATATTTACATTCAGAACAATTCCCTTTGGCATTGGGTTTTCTAATGTTCTTCTTACTATATTCTGAATAAATTCTTTAGCCTGAGTAAAATCTGCTTCCCAGCTGAAATCCAACAATGAAAATCCAATGGCAGGAATTCCCTCTACACCAGCTTCTACAGCAGCAGACATTGTTCCTGAATAGATTACATTGATAGACGAGTTTGCTCCGTGATTAATTCCGGAAACTACGATATCCGGTCTTCTTGTTAAAATTTTATCAAGAGCCATTTTTACACAGTCTACAGGAGTTCCACTACAGGAAAAATCAACCTGTGGACCCTCTAGAGTTACTTCTTCGTAACTTAGAGTAGAATTAATAGTGATAGCGTGGCCTTTTCCACTTTGGGGAGAGTTTGGAGCTACAACAATTACTTCTCCGATTTCATTCATAAAATTGACAAGGTTTCTGATACCTGGTGCTGTAATCCCATCATCATTAGTAACCAGAATAAGTGGTCTTTCCATATATTATTTTAATTTTTTTTAATACAAATGCGTGCAATCTGTTCATTTTGAGAATTGAACAAAAAGAATTTTCACCCATCAAATGTAGCTAAAAATAAGATGCTATAAAACAACAGATTTGTTAATCATTGAATTAAATAGAGAGACTTCCACTCTATTTGAAAGGAAACCCTGTTGTAGAAATAGACAACGCCTCAGCATTAAAACAATACTCTATCTTCTTTTCTTAATTCTTCCAAATAGCTTTTCTTATCATCACGGTAGAAAAGGTTCATGGTTTCAAATGGAATTAGTTTCAGGTCTTTATTGACAATGTGAACACACGACTTTTTCACAGCCCGAACATCAAAATCATGAGCATCCATAAAATTCATAATAATAATTCTGAAAAGATTATCATAATCAAGATCCGGAGCAGAAATTTCAGGCAGACAGCAAAGTAACTGGTTTACTTTAGGTTTTACTTTATCTACGGAAATTCCTGTGCTGAAAATATCAAGAAGCTGCATCTGCAATCCTGTATCCTGTTCGTAAACAATAGTATTCCGAGTTTCATTGTTCAGTAAATCAGCAGGATTAATATATCTTGTTAAAGGAATTGTTTCGCCTTCCAGTTTCAGAATATATCCCATTGCCAAAGCATCCGGATTACACGGAACAGGAATAATATCATCAGAATTCAGCAACGGAAACTGGTTTAAAATTTCCTGTCTTACTTCTGTCAATGTAATTTTTTCGTGAGCAGAATCTTCACGGTTTCGTCCTGCAATTTCAACAGGCTGAAAAGTGATTCCTCTAACACATTTCTGTTTTAAGGCAAAATCAATAATCTTTCCTATCTCGTCAATATTTTTATCTTTTTGAAGAACAATAACCAATGTTGTAGAAAGATTTAATGCATTCAATTTCTCCAATGCTTTCATACGCACATCTGTTAAATCTTTTCCCCTAAAATCCTGTAAAACTTCAGGTTTAAAGGAATCAAACTGAAGATAAATTTCAAATTCCGGTGCATAGGTTGCCAATTTTTCTGCAAAACCGGGATCATTGGCAATTCTTACCCCATTTGTATTGAGCATAAGGTGTTTGATCGGTTTTGACTTTGCAATATCCATAATCTTGAAAAATTCCGGATGAATGGTCGGTTCTCCGCCACTGATCTGTACAACATCCGGCTCACCTTCATTTTTCACAATAATATCAAACATCGCTTCAATTTCCTCCAAGCTTCTATGACTTCCGTAATGAGGTGAAGACATCGCATAACATGTCGGACAAGTGAGATTGCAGCGGTCTGTAACCTCAACAATTGACAGACAGCTATGCTGTTCGTGATCTACACAAAGTCCACAGTCATAAGGACATCCGTATTCTACATCAGTCCCGAAATGATGAGGCATTTCCGAAGCTTTGTTATAGTTTCTGATATTTTTATAGTAATGAACATCGGAAGCAATCTTGGTTTTAAAGAATCCATGATCAGGGCATCTTTTGGTCATAAAAACTGCTTCATCTTCAATAATGATTTTCGCTCCTACTCTTTTCAGGCATTCCGGGCAAAGACTGATCGTGTAATCGTAATAGGTATAATTTCTTATGGGCATACTATTCTTTTATAAGTTAAAACCACAAATGCAGCCTCCTGCAATAAAAATTAATACTCCGACAAGAATTCCTATCAAAGCTGGTTTAAAATTGTATTTCTTTTCGGTATTAGAAGCAGTCATAATTCCTAAAATAAAGGCAACTAATATTGAAATAGCAAATACAACGAGACCTATAAAAAGGAAAATTAATCCCAATCCGGCAAGATCTTCTCCAAAATTACCTACTTCTAATAATTTCATGTTTGTTTTTTTTCAATAGATAAATATAGTAAATGATCATTAAAAAGCACACGATTTGTATGGTACTCAAATTAAATACGACATTATATTTTGGTTTGATAAAATCCAGAAAGAATCTGAAAGAAAAATAAAAAAGCATAAAACCCTGGAAAAGCACCCCGGATTTGTAAGTATAATTCTTCTGAAAGTATTTTAAAGCTAAAAATAAGATTGCTAAAAATATCATTTCATATAAAGCAACGGGATGTCTTTTCATATGATCTCCCAAATCCATCCCGAAAATTGAATTGGTAGGTAATCCATAAGTTTCTTCATATACTCCTGTAAAAAAACACCCGATTCTGCCGATAAACATTGCCAAAATTAAAGGATATACCATTCTGTCGCCTGTACTTTCTTTTTTGCCAATAATCTTTTTCATGACTTCAACACCTATAAGACCTCCGGCTAATCCGCCGACAATGGTATTGTTTAACCAAATATACATCCATATATCAGGAGCTTTCATTAGGTCGTCCGGTCTTTCCAAGGAACCAATTACATGAGAACCGATTAATGCACCAAAAGTGGCGGCAATAAGAATCAGTAAAGAATTTACACTGCTGAATTTTTCTTCATCTTTTCTTTTTAAAAAAGTATAATAACGCATTCCGACAAAAATCCCTAAAGATTCTGTTATCGGATGCAGTAAAACCTCTTTGCCGAAAATGTGAAAAGTAACAGGAAAATCCATATCCTCAAAAATAGTCTATTTCAGATTATTTACTACCTTTATTCTGATAAATAAATACCAAATGCGTATAGAATATGATATAAAACTAGGGTTTAAGGATGTAATGTTCCGCCCTAAACGTTCCACATTAAAATCCCGTTCAGAAGTAAATCTGGAAAGGGAATTTATTTTCAAGCACACTAAAAAGAAATGGAGCGGCGTCCCTATTATTGCGGCTAATATGGATACCGTAGGAACCTTTGAAATGGCCGTAGAGCTGGCTAAGGATAAAATTATCACAGCTGTACACAAACATTATACTCCCGAAGAATGGGACCAGTTTCTGCAAAGCCAGCCCGAAAGCATTCATCAATATATTGCTTTAAGTACCGGAACAGGAAAAGCGGATGAAGAGAAGATTCGCTTAATCCTTGAAAAGCATCCAAAAATAGAGTTTCTCTGTATAGATGTTGCCAATGGATATTCAGAGCATTTTGTTCAATTTGTGAAGACCGCAAGGGCTAATTTTCCGGATAAGATTATCATTGCCGGAAATGTGGTGACCGGAGAAATGGTGGAAGAACTTCTTTTGGTGGGAGCAGATATCATCAAAGTTGGGATTGGTCCCGGGTCAGTGTGTACAACCCGTGTAAAAACAGGGGTAGGCTATCCTCAACTTTCAGCTATTATTGAGTGTGCTGATGCAGCCCACGGATTGGGAGGTCATATCATTGCAGATGGAGGCTGTAAGGTTCCGGGAGATGTTGCCAAGGCCTTTGGTGGTGGTGCAGATTTCGTTATGCTGGGTGGAATGTTCGCCGGTCATGATGAAAGTGGTGGCGAAATGATTGAAGAAAATGGTAAAAAATACCGCTCATTCTACGGGATGAGTTCTAAAACGGCTATGGATAAACATTCCGGAGGGGTAGCCGAATACCGTGCTTCTGAAGGAAAAACGGTTAAGGTGGCTTATAAAGGGCCTGTTGCAGAAACAGTAAAGGATATTTTAGGAGGAGTGCGATCTACCTGTACCTATGTAGGGGCGTCCAAACTTAAAGAACTTTCCAAAAGAACTACTTTTATAAGGGTTCAGGAACAGGAAAATCAGGTTTTTAATTAAAATAGAAATAAAAAAAGAGGCTACACATATTGTATAGCCTCTTTCTATTTTTTAAGTTAGCATTCCGCCATCTACATTTAATGTTTGTCCGGTAATATAGGCTGACATATCACTTCCGAAGAATACACAAGCATTCGCGATGTCTTCCGGCTGTCCTCCTCTTTTCATTGGAACGCCATCTCTCCATCCCTGAACTGTTTTTTCATCCAGAACAGCTGTCATTTCAGTTTCAATAAATCCAGGAGCAATTGCATTACATCTGATGTTTCTTGATCCTAGCTCCAATGCCACAGACTTCGTAAATCCAATTACTCCAGCCTTAGAAGCAGCATAGTTAGCTTGTCCTGCATTTCCTTTTACTCCAACTACTGAAGTCATATTAATGATAGATCCTGACTTTGCCTTCATCATCGGCTTAATTACCGCTTTTGTAAGGTTAAAAACTGAATCCAGGTTTACCTTGATTACTTTATCCCAATCGTCCTTGGACATTCTCAATAACAGGTTATCTTTTGTAATTCCTGCATTGTTTACCAAAATATCAATCTTTCCAAACTCCTCCATTACATCTTCTACTAGTTTTTGAGCTGCATCATAATCTGATGCGTCAGACTGGTATCCTTTAATTTGGGTTACAGAACTTAAAGCTGCCTCTAATTCTTTAGCTTTGTCTACAGAGCCGGCATAGGTAAATGCTACTTTTGCCCCTTGCTGAGCAAACATTTCAGCGATCCCCTTTCCGATTCCTCTTGTAGCTCCGGTAATTAGTGCTACTTTTCCTTCTAATATTTTCATATCTATTGACAATTATTTTCTTTATAACACGTTCAGCATGTGATTGCTGACTCAATTAGTATTCATAATTCCTTTCCGGAATTAAACGGTTTGCAAAGATATTATAAATTGTTATTCAACACATTTAATTCATTAAAATACTGAACTTTTTTATGTGTTTTTTTGCAATTATATTAAAGTTCAACAGAATTATTTCTAAATCTGGTGAAATAAATGAAATCTGATTTTTTATCTTTGCTCACTTTCAATACTTCTTTCATCCAAAAGTAAGAGTCATAAATAATCTCTGTTAACGGCTCATTCTGAAAATTTAGAACTCCATATTTGTTATCTTTCTTTACAACAAATTCATTTTCAAAATATTCAAATGGAATAATATCTTCATAAACAAATGGTACAATTTCCGTTCCCTTTCCATCCAGAACACCATAAAGATTGCTGGTATTCTTACATACAAGCGGCTTTGAGTATTCATTAAGGATGTTAAAATATCCAATATCCTGAGCTTTAACGAAATCAATTCCTTTGAGTTCAACTCTAGATTGGGATGTCACTGAAAATTTATAATACTTATCTTTATTACTAATAATCAAACTCTCGGGATAAAAGCCAAGAATCTGATCTCCTTCATTCAAAACGTTTTTAAGGTCGTTATTAAGAAGCTGTTCCTCACTTCCTTTTTTAAGGTAAATAAAATCCTTTCCGGAAATGGTAAAATCTCTAATAAAATCATACTCATTAGGCAATATCAAACTTCCCTGAAGATCAACGATACCATATTTCTTTGATTTATCATTGTAGACACTTAAAAGGTCTTTCAATAAAGGAGTAAGGTATTCAAAATTGCTGGGGTATAATTGTCGATTCTTTTTAGAAAAAACAGTTATTTTATTCTTCTTTTTAAGATAAATATATTCTTTCTTACCAAAGTATTCTGGGGTGATGTCATTAAAAACTTCATCAGCAATGACGTTTTCATCAGTATCAATCAACCCGTATTTTCCGGTGGAATTATTTTTTGTAATTAAAAATGGATATGCATTAATATTATCAATCTTCTTTGAAAACTTATGCAATGTCTGCCCATCCTTTCCTATAATTTCACTCTGATTTTCTTCATTGATGATAAGGGCTTTACCATTTTCAAAGTTATAGTCGTCTTTAAATTCGCGATCACTGGTTTGCTTACCATTAAAGTCATACAAAAACCATTTTTTATCTTTCAAAACAAAGAATCTGTCTTTTCCTGCAAACCTAATTTTATCTGAATAAGGAATTATCTGCTTTCCATTGTAATCATAAACCGCCTCCTTTCCCTGTTTGGAAGAAATAATACGCTCCCTGCTCCACCAAGGAGTATTGAATTCATGGTCGTCCAAAGGAACAAGTTCATGCCCTTTTTCATCAATAATAGCAGATCTTCTCTTGTTATTGGATTCTTCTGAGTAAAGAATAAATCTTTTTTCGAAAATATGTGAAATTCCACCTTTGTAGGGTGATTCAAAGGTTATGGTTCCTAATGCATCTACAATTCCTCCCTTTTTGGAAACAGGGTCATACACCGTTCCAAATCCATCTGAATATGAGCTTACCTCCTTACCGATTTTTTTGGAAAGGATAATCTTCGTGTATTGGTTAGTCTGCGCCATACAAACTGCGGAACACAATACAAAAATTAGTTTTTTCAATTAAAGTTTAAATAGAATTATTGACAATAAGAACGATCTCTCCTTTTAAAGTTTTACTCTTGGAAAATTCAATTAATTCATTGATAGTCCCACGTTTAGTTTCTTCAAATTTCTTGGAGATCTCACGGCTTAAGCTGGCCTTTGTTTCTTCACCAAAAAATTCCTTGATCTGTTCCAATGTGGTATTGATCTTATGTGGGCTTTCATAAAGGACAATTGTTTTTTTCTCTTCTGCAAGCTGTTTAAGTTTGGTTTGTCTTCCTTTTTTCTGGGGCAAAAATCCTGCAAACAAAAATTCATTATTGGGAAGCCCGGAAACCACCAGGGCCGGAATAAGTGCAGTTGCTCCGGGAAGACAGATCATTTCTATATTGTTATCTGCTCCTGCTTTCGCCAGCAAATATCCAGGATCAGAAATTCCAGGGGTTCCGGCATCAGTAATAATTGCAATATTCTGACCGTTTTTAAGGTCTGTAATCACTTTCTCTGTTGCCTGATGTTCATTATGTAAATGATAGGATTTTAAAGGCTTAGAGATTTCAAAATGCTTTAAAAGTATTCCAGAAGTTCTGGTGTCTTCACATAAAATATAATCAACTTCCTTAAGAACATTTACTGCTCTGAAGGTCATATCTTCAAGGTTCCCAACGGGTGTAGGAACAAAATATAAGATTCCGCTCAAAATTATAAGAATTTATTTTCCACCAATATCCAAAGTCTCTGAGCATATTCATCCACTCCATTCCATTTTCTTTCATAGTAAAGGTCACTCAGATATTCCTTGGCTTCCTCCAGTGTTTTGAATTGGTTCAGATAGGCTACCGTTTCATTAAGGTCTGCCTGACTTCCACCAAACAGCATTTTTGAAAAGGCAATTCTATCATTCAAATCCAATTTAAACTCTGGTTTCTGCTTTTCAGCTTCCATAAAATGGGTAGGAATATTAGATTTTACAACACTCCCTGTGTCTTCCTTTACAAATGTAGTTTGGCTTTCCATTGGAAATTCTCTTTCCAGCGGATCATCGTCAAAGAGGGATTGAACAGCTTTCAACCCTTTGATATTGGCTAATTTTATTTTTTTCTCCTGATGATATTCATCTAAGTTTTCAAAACTTTCATCAGAAGGATGTCTTTCTGTTTCTTCAGGAACAGGTTTGTCTATTTCAACAATTTTTCTTCGGTCATAAACTTCTGCAAGAACATTTTCTTCCTTAGTTTCTTGTTCAGAATGATCATTTTTAATATCACTCAGAATATTTTCAACGTTAGAAGTTTCTGTTACCAGTTCTCCTTGTTCTAATGATATATTTGAAGTGGTAAATTGCTCTTCATTTTCCTCAATCAGCATTTCATCATCAAGCATTTCGGTGTCGAAAATACTTGGAATTGTTTCAGTAACTACCTTGTTTTCTTTAGGTTCATTTACTGCAGCGTAATCCACATCATTTTTTTCTTCGGATTCATCATCAACGTCTATTTCATTCAGTTGATTGTTGAATATTGCCTCTTCTTCTGTAACGTCATCACTAAACATATCTTCATTAATATCCTCATCTGAATCAGGTTTAGCATCTGAAAGAATTTTCTCTTCGTCTACAAAACTCAGAATTGCATCCGGAGCAATGGAATGTTCATTTTCATCAATCTCATTCAATTGACTATTGAAAACAACTTCTTCTTCATCGGATCCGACAATAAAATTGTCATTTTCGTGCTCATCAATTTCATTTAGCTCATTATTAAAAATCGCTTCCTCCTCCGTTACTTCATTACCGGAATCATGATGTTCCTGTTCTCCTGAAGCAAAAGAATTGGAATGATTGTCCGAATATTTAACTTGTTCGTCTGCTATGAAATATTCAATGTTTTTTTCCAGCAGTTTCAAAAAAGAAATCCTGTTAGCAAGCTCATCTACAAGATCTTGCTTGGAAAGTAACTCGTCTACATTATTTATTTTGTCCAGATTATCAATGATATTCTTGGATTCAAAAAAAATTTTTTCCTTTAAATCTTGGATATTTTGCATAATAAGATTCTTATTAAAATTGCTTACTTTTGATTTTGAAAATATACGGCTAATTTAACAAATGTTTTTAGAAAATACAATTAATCATTCCAAACAAAGTGGTTGGATGGAAGTGATTTGTGGCTCTATGTTTTCGGGTAAAACCGAGGAGTTGATCCGAAGATTACGGAGAGCTGAAATGGCAGGACAAAATGTGGAAATTTTTAAACCGAAACTGGATATCCGGTATTCTGAGGAAGATGTAGTTTCTCATAATCAGAATAAAATACGCAGCAGTGCAGTAGAGAACCCGAATGAAATTCTTCTGCTGGCATCCAATTGTGATGTAGTAGGGATAGATGAAGCTCAGTTTTTTGATGAAAGTATTGTTGAGATTGCTAATCAACTGGCCAATAGCGGCGTAAGAGTAGTTGTTGCAGGATTGGACATGGACTTTTTGGGACGCCCCTTTGGGCCAATGCCTAATCTTATGGCTACGGCAGAGTACGTAACAAAAGTGCATGCTATTTGCAAGAGAACAGGTAATCTCGCTAACTATTCTATGAGAACTTCTCAAGGAGATGATCTGGTAGAATTGGGAGAGACTGAAAGCTACGAAGCAGTAAGCCGCCGTGTATTTATTGATGAAGTACTTTCTAAAAGGAAGTAGTACATATAAAAATTAAAATTGCAAAAAAGCTATAAAATATTGTAGCCGGTAAAATACATTCACAGAATATTAATAAATGAAAAACGAAAAAGCAATTTTGTAAAATTTCAAAAAGGGAGAAATAAGCTTTTCTAACTTCTTTGCATTTTTGCGGTTTCGCCAAAAATAAAGCAGAAAGGGCACCAATGAACTATACAGTACATCAAATTGCAGATATCACCAATTCACAGGTTATTGGAGACAATAATTTAATGGTTAAAAACATAGCTTATGACAGCAGGATTATTTATTCAACTAAGAATACTGCGTTTATTGCCATTAATACCCATAAAAATTCTGGTGAAAAGTTCATTGAATCTGCCATTGATAGAGGAATCAATATCATTATTTCCGAACATCAATATCCACAGTTTGAAAATGTAACCTGGATTATTGTTAAAAATTCCGTGGATTTTCTTCAGCAATTAGCAAAGTATCACTTTGAAAATTCTCATTTGCGATCTATTGGAATTACTGGAAGTAATGGTAAAACCATTGTAAAGGAATGGCTTTATCAATGTTTATGGAATGAGTTTCCTACTGTAAAAAGTCCAAAGAGTTTTAATTCTCAAATTGGGCTCCCTCTTTCCTTACTTCAAATTAACGAATCTCATCAACTGGGAATTTTTGAGGTAGGAATTTCCAAGCCGCATGAAATGGAAAAACTTGAAAACATTTTCCATCCACAAATCGGATTGTTAACCCACATAGGAACTGCCCATGCTGCCAACTTTTCTTCTGAGGAAGAATTGATAGATGATAAGATCAGACTTTTTAAGGATTCTGAAGTGATCATTTATAATGATGACCATCCTTTGGTAGATGAAAAAATCAAAAATTTATATTCAGATAAGAAATTAATCTCTTACGGATTTAAAGAAGGAAATCAGGTCTTCATCAAAAACAATATTTCCAAGGATGAAAACATCATTGTGGAATATTTTGGTGAAGAAATCAGTTTTCCTGCCCACCAAAGAGACGAAGCGACGTTAACTAATGCTACAGCGCTTATCGCCGTTCTTAAGGAGCTAGGAATCGAAAATAAAAAGATCGTTGAAAAAATCAACCTTTTAAAGGCCGTTGAAATGAGGCTTGAAGCCATCGAAGGAATTAAGGGCAATATTGTCATCAATGATTCATTTAACCTTGACCTCGATTCTTTGAAAACTGCCCTGCAATTTTTAAATGAATACAATAAACCTAAAAAGTCATTGGTTTTAACGGATATTTTAGGAGTGAATACTAATTCTCAGGAACTCTATGAAGAAGTTTCCGAATTGGTGAATGATCAGCATTTTGATTCTGTCTTCTTAATTGGTGATGAAATTTCAAAATCCAGTGAATTATTTAAGTCTAAAACTTATACTTTCATAGACACTAAGGAACTTATTGAAAGTAAACACCTTTCTGAAATAGAAAATCAAATCATCCTTCTAAAAGGAGCGAGAAAATTTGAAATAGAGAAGCTTAAAGATATTCTTGAACTCAGAAAACACGATACGGTTCTGGAAGTTAATCTGAATGCTATTCTTCATAATATCAATTACCATAAATCATTACTAAAGCCCGGTACCAAAATGATGGCCATGGTGAAAGCTAATGCTTATGGACTTGGCAGCTATGAGGTATCAGAATTTCTACAGCACCACCATATCGATTATCTTGGGGTGGCTTATGCTGATGAAGGTGTTGAGCTTCGTAAAAAAGGGATCACCACTCCTATTATTGTGATGAACCCTGAGCAGCACAGTTATCAAACAATCATTGAATATAATCTGGAACCTGAAATTTACAGTTTCAGGGTATTGGAGCTTTTCTATGAAGCGGTACAAAAATCCGGATATGATAAAAAGTACCCTATCCACATCAAACTGGAAACGGGAATGCATCGTCTTGGATTTAAAGACTTTGAGCTGGACCAATTAAGCGAGATTTTAAGCCAGAAAAATCTTAAAGTTCAAAGTATGTTCAGTCACCTATCTTCCTCAGACATGCCTGAAGAGAAAGAATTTACTTTAAAGCAGCTGGAGGTTTTTGAAAAAAACTCTAGTTATTTAACTGAAAAATTAGGCTACGCTCCTATCCGACATATTTTAAATTCATCTGGAATTACAAGCTATACGGATCATCAGCATGATATGGTGAGAATTGGTATTGGAATGCTTGGAGAGTCACCAGACAGTGAAATACAGAAACAATTACAATCTGTTGTAAGTTTTAAAACAGTTATCTCTCAGATTTCTATGGTTGAAAGTGGAGAATCTGTAGGCTACAGCAGAAAATATAAGGCAGATCATAAGACTAAGATTGCAACGATCCCTGTTGGATATGCTGATGGTATTCCAAGATTGATTGGAAATCAGGTAGGCCACTTGGGAGTCAATAAGACATTGGTACCCATTGTTGGAAATATCTGCATGGACATGATGATGATTAACGTAGAAAATGCTCCTCACGTAAAGGAAGGAGATACTGTAACGGTCTTCAATGCCCAACCAAGTTTAAAAGAATTCGCAGGCTACTGCAAAACTATAACCTATGAAGTATTAACTTCCATTTCACCTCGGGTGAAACGGATTTATATAAAAGATTAACTATGAGAAAACTCCTGATTCTTCTTTTCGTATTCCAATTGCTATTGTTCAACTCTCAGGTAAAAAAAGACTTAGTAATTCCGAAGAACCCCAAAATAGGACTATCGCTAGCCGGTGGTGGTGCCAAAGGTTTTTCACATGTCGGAGTACTAAAGGTATTAGATTCTTTGGGAGTAAAGGTGGATTATATTGCCGGAACAAGCATGGGAGCCATCGTTGGTGGTCTATATGCTTCCGGATATTCCGGAAAGGAAATAGAAAAAATCGTTATGGATACAGATTTCTATTCCTTAATCATGGATCCAAAATCAAGACAGGAAGCAAGTTTCTTCAATAAGTCTGTGGACAAATATCTTTTATCTATTCCATTGAAAAATGGAAAAATTACACTTCCCTCCTCTATCAGTACAGGCCAGAGAAATGTTTATCTTCTAAAGGAACTTTTCAAAAATGTTTCCAATATTGAGGACTTTTCAAAAATGCCAATCCCTTTTTTATGTGTTGCTACCAACCTTGAAAGTGGAAATATGCAAATCTTTGAAAAGGGAGATCTGGTACAATCTATAATGGCGAGTTCTGCTTTCCCTTCTTTAATGGATCCTATTAAAATAGGGGACAGTATTTATATTGATGGAGCTATGACGGTAAACTATCCCTCAAAGCCGTTAAAAGACAAAGGAATTGATGTCGTTATCGGAGTGGATCTTAACCAGGATCTTTCAAAAAGAGAGGATTTAAACAATATTATTTCAATTCTGAATCAGGTTATTGACTTTGGAATAAAAAGGGATACAAAAAAACAATATCAGTATACGGATATCAATATTAAGCCTAACCTTAAAGGAATGTCTGCCACAAGCTATGATGACAAGAAAAAAATCCTTGACAGTGGCTACGTAGAAGGTTTAAAATATACTCAGGTTCTCGATCAATTACCCAAACGTCCATTTGACCGTCTTAGACAGCGCGTAAATCCAATATATTCCAATGTATATAAGATAGACAGCATCTCCATTGAAGGAAGCAAAATCTTTGGCAAAAACTATACGCTTGGGAAAATGGGACTGCGCCTACCCTCTTTACAAACCTATGGCAGTATCAATAAGATGATTGATAAGCTTGTTGCAACAAATAATTACAAATTCATCAACTATGATATCGTTCAGGAGAATGATGCCAATTATCTAAAGCTTTATGTAACGGAAGATGACGCCCGACATTTCTTAAGATTTGGATTGCATTATGATGAAGTTTTTAAAACTGGATTGCTATTAAACTACTCTGCAAAGAGACTTTTATTCAAAAACTCTAACCTTTCTGTAGATGTAATTGTGGGTGACAAGCTCAGATATTATGTAAACTATTTTATTGATAACGGATATATTCCCGGATTTGGTATTTATTCTTCTGGAATGAGCTTTGATCTGAAGAATGCAGATAATTATGTTATCGACAAATGGGAATGGGCCAGAAATGAAGCTTATATACAGTCTATTTGGAAAGATAAATTCGCCATTGGCGGTGGTATTAGCCATGACTACTTCAGAGCTGAAATTAATGGCGAAAACAGGCGTTATAGCCGTTTTTTAAATCCTTATGTATTTCTGAAGACCGATACTCAGGATGATAAGGAATTTCCAACAAAAGGAGTTTACTTTGCTGCAGAAGGAAAGGTAATTGACCTTTTAAAATCTGAAGTAGAGAGAAGAATCGTTCAGATAAAGGCAGATTTGAAGGTAAATATTCCACTTGGTAAACAGTTTACCTACCGTCTTAACTTATTTGGAGGTGTAACGCTTGGAGAGCATCTTCCTACCTATTATCAATATAGACTGGGAGGACTTTTCGAACAAAATATTATTAATTTCAAAAGCTTTGGAGGATTCTATTTTGCACAGTTGCATACAAATAATGTGATATTGGCATCCAATGATCTTCAGTTCAAATTCAATAAGAACTATTTTATCAGCGGAAACTTTACCTTTGCCAACCTTTCAAATGATATTAAATTTGAAGATGCAGTTAAAGTAAATTTTAGTTCAGTTGGGCTTACGGCTGGATATAAATCTCCTTTCGGGCAGATTAAAGTAAACTTCAGCCACTCACTAAAAAACAATCAAAAAGGCATATTCAGTGTTATTTTAGGACACTGGTTTTAATACAATGATACAATTCTTTTACGAAAATTTACCAGAGTCGGTAAACACAGATTACAAAAAATGGCTGGAAGATCTTATTCTTTCAGAAGGAAAAAAACTAGGAGAAATCAATTACATTTTCTGTGATGATGAATATCTATTGAAGATTAATCAGGATTATTTACAGCATGATTATTATACCGATATCATCACTTTTGATTATGTAAAAGGCAAGACAATAAGCGCTGAGATTTTCGTATCTTTGCAGCGCATTTCTGATAACGCCTCTACCCTTTCCCGAGATCCTGAAGAAGAATTAAGAAGGGTTTTAGCCCATGGTATTTTACACCTTGCAGGCTACAAAGACAAGACGGAAGAGGAAGAAAAAGAGATGCGGAGAATGGAAGATTTGTACTTAGCGAAATACAGGGATTTAAAGAATTGAAATTGAACAATCACTTAAAGTCCCATATCTAAAGTACTCTATTCTAGTAACAATATAAGTTTACCTAGAGTTCATTCTCCAAAAATGTTTCACGTGAAACATTGGTAATATAGATAAGGTTTAAAGCTTAAACAAGCGAGATAAAAATGATTTCAGAAATATATGATGTGATCGTAGTAGGTGCAGGACACGCAGGATGTGAAGCAGCAGCAGCAGCAGCCAACCTGGGTTCAAAAACCCTATTGATTACAATGAATATGCAGACCATCGGACAGATGAGTTGCAACCCCGCAATGGGTGGAATCGCAAAAGGACAGATCGTAAGAGAGATTGATGCAATGGGAGGATATTCCGGAATTGTAGCAGACAAATCAGCAATACAATTCAAGATGCTGAATCTTTCAAAAGGTCCTGCCATGTGGTCCCCAAGAACCCAAAATGATAGAATGCTTTTCGCGGAAGAATGGCGACTTGCATTAGAGAATACTCCCAATCTTGATTTCTTTCAGGATATGGTGAAACAGCTAATTGTAGAGAACAATAAAGTAACCGGAGTCATCAGTTCTTTAGGAATTGAAATCAAAGGAAAATCTGTAGTTCTTACCAACGGAACTTTTCTTAACGGATTAATTCACGTTGGAGATAAACAATTAGGAGGAGGAAGAATGGGTGAACCTAGAGCGTTTGGTATTACCGAACAATTGGTCACTTTAGGTTTCGAAGCAGGAAGAATGAAGACGGGTACTCCACCAAGAGTAGACGGAAGAAGTTTGGATTATTCTAAAATGGAAGAACAGAAAGGAGATGAAAATCCTCAAAAGTTTAGCTATCTTGATACTCCGAAATTAACAAAACAATTAAGCTGCCATATTGTTTATACCAACGAAACGGTTCATGATATCCTTCGTGAAGGCTTCGATAGAAGTCCAATGTTTAATGGTACCATCCAAAGTTTAGGCCCAAGATACTGCCCAAGTATTGAAGATAAAATTAATCGTTTCGCAGAAAGAAACAGACACCAGCTTTTCGTAGAACCGGAAGGATGGAAAACTGTAGAGATCTATGTAAACGGATTTAGTTCTTCTCTTCCTGAGGATGTACAGATCAAAGCCATGAGACATATTCCAGGATTTGAAAATGTAAAAGTTTTCCGCCCAGGTTATGCTATTGAATATGACTACTTCCCTCCTACCCAATTGAAGCATACCCTGGAAACAAAATTAATTGACAATTTATATTTCGCAGGACAGATCAATGGAACCACAGGATACGAAGAAGCGGCAGGCCAAGGTTTAATCGCCGGAATCAACGCACACAATAAAGTTCATGAGAAAGGAGACTTTATCCTTAATAGAGATGAAGCCTATATTGGAGTATTGATAGATGACCTGATTACAAAGGGAACTGAAGAACCTTACAGAATGTTTACTTCACGTGCAGAATACAGACTTCTTTTAAGACAAGATAACGCTGATATCAGGTTAACTGAAAAAGCTTATAACCTAGGACTTGCAAAAGAGGAAAGATTAAGAAAAGTAGAAGCTAAAATAACTGACAGTCAATCACTTGAAGAATTCCTTAAAGAAACTTCTTTAAAACCAGGTGTTATCAACCCTATTTTAGAATCTGTAGAAAGTAATCCTGTAGACCAAGCCTATAGAGCAGCTCAAATTCTTACAAGACCCAACATTACATTAGAAAAATTAGATGAAATTGATTTCATTAAAGAAATTTCTAGTCAATATAATGATGAAGTAAGAGAGCAAGCACAAATTAATATCAAGTATAGAGGCTATATTGAGAAAGAAAAGGAAAATGTGGCTAAACTTAATCGTTTAGAAAATATTAAAATTCCTGAAGACTTTGATTATATGAAGCTTTCAAGCCTTTCTGCAGAAGCAAAACAGAAGATGTCCAACGTTCGTCCCAAGACTATTGCACAAGCAGGAAGAATAAGCGGGGTTTCTCCGGCTGATATTAACGTTTTATTAGTGTATTTAGGACGTTAAAAAAGAAATGTTTCACGTGAAACATTAAAATAAATAAAGCAGAAATTAAGGTATTTATGAGCCTGCAATATATCTCTAAATATCTTAATTTTTTAAATATAACAGATAGCGAATTCAATGAAAATAAAAGATCATTTTCTTTCACAGGAAATATTTGAAATTAAGGAAACAGAAACGAAAGGAGTATATAAAACCTCCCCTATCCCATCCAATATTTCCAAATACTACGAAAGCGAAGATTATATTTCCCATCATCAGGATTCCGGAAGCTTGAAAGAAAAGCTTTACAAATTTCTTCAGTCTTTCAATTTACAATACAAAAAAAATATTCTTGTTGACAGAATTAAAAAGGGATCAAAAGTACTAGACTATGGATGTGGCGCAGGAGAATTTGTAAGATATATAGAGAATGATTTTGAAACATTCGGTTTTGAACCCGATGCAGATGCAAGAAATGCTGCACAAGGAAAAATAGCAAAGGCAAAAATTCTGGATGATATCAATAAAATTGAGGAAAACAGTTTAGATGCTATTACGCTTTGGCATGTATTTGAACACATCGAGAATCAGGATGAAATGCTCAATGCTTTTCACGGGAAATTAAAAGAAAAAGGACTTCTTATTATTGCAGTACCCAATCCTACTTCTTACGATGCAAAACATTACAAGGAATATTGGGCAGCCTATGACGTCCCAAGACACGTCTACCATTTTTCAAAAAATGGAATGGAAAATTTGATTTCAAAAAAATCAGACTGGAAAATGAGAAAGATAAAACCATTGGTCCTGGATTCCTATTATATCTCCATGCTCAGCGAAAAATATAAAAAATCACCTCTATTTTGGCTAAAAGCTACAATCTACGGAACGATTTCGAACATAAAAGCCCTTTTTTCGAGCGAATTTTCAAGTTTGATATATATTATCGAAAAAAGATAGAAAATCGATTTTTAAGCCGTTTCTGAAAGCCAAATTTCAGTATTTTCATCAAAAAATATAAAAAACTCAGGATAATTACTCCTGAGTTTTTATTTTTATAAAAGAATGCATCACAGATTTATTTAAAAATTTATTCATAAAAATTCAAAATAGAAAATTAGATTTCTAAATAATCAAATTTTGCATTTCCACTCCTACTCTATTTTCACATGAAAAATATTTAGTACTTTTTAGATCGGGATAAATTTAGAAAATAAACAATTATTCAAAAAATCAAAAAAACAATTTCAAAAGAAAAAAAACACATAGAAACTATCATTTCAAGCTTTATTTCTTATTGAGCATACAAATACTCGGAAATATTTAGTTTTTTGACTTTTAAAGCATTTATGAATATCAATTTTCAAGCTCAAAAAAATAAAGACCGGAATAATTCCGGCCCTGGTTTTATAAGTTAACAATCAAGTTACTAACTAAATTTGGATTTCCTGAAAAAATGGTTGATGTCATGTTATCAACTTTAAATTTCACATCCGAAGTTCCTCCGGCACCAAAAGTATGGGCATTGAAGAAAAGTTCAGGAAATGGATAAGTTGGCTGAATTGTGTACATCCCCCCTACCCTCTTGTGGCTACTTGAAAGTACAGGACTAATAAAAGCTGATGCCCCACCATTAATACTAGGTACAGGTGTACTGACTAGGGACAGAACATACTTAGCTTTATTGGATGGATCAGCCAAGAATACTGAAGAAGGTGTAAACTCAACTTTTGGCTGGTTTGAAATATAAATATTATCTCTTACTGTTGTAGATTGAATAATATCACTGTTGATCTCAATTAAGTTCTCCATAGAGCTATTATCAAGAACAGTAGAATTGTTAGCAATTAAACAATAATTTAATTTTCTCGCCTCAATTGTAACTAATTTAGATGAAGAAGTAAAATTATTACCTGAAATTTTAATAAATGAGTATTCACTTAAAACAGGATTAAGTTCGTCATGATCTAAATCAAATGAAATTCCTAAAGAATGTCCAATAAAATGATTATCACATATTTCTAATGATTCAACATTACTAGCAATACCAGCAGCATATCTGGAATAATTACCGTTAGTATACAAAATATGAGAAACATTATTACGAACCGTAATCCTTTTACAATCGCCACCTTTTCCTTGAATAATAAAGAGGCATTGAGTTCCATTATACCACATATCCTTTCCTGGAACATGTATATGTTTAATGTTATTTGAAGAAATTAATAAGTTTGATACACTTGCTTTCGAATTTGGCCATATATACACTCCACCACTCGTAACCTCTGCAATATTATCTGAAATTGAAATATCTGAAACACTTCCTTTTTCACCAATATTCCCTACTACAAAATTCATTCTCAAATAGTTGTATATTTTATTATTTGAGAATGATGCATTGCTGCCATGAATCTCACATGCACATCCAACTAATTTCATCTGTTCATTCCCTATAAATATATTATTGTGAACAGTTAAAAAATTAGCATTTCCGTAGATTGTAGAATGGTCATAGTTAGATTCTTCATGACTTTTAGTTAACTCCTCAAAAATACAATTTTGAATTATAAATTTATTGCCATTTTCAGCCCAACCAGTTCCAATACAATTACTTAGATCTCCATTTACCCAATGTAGCCCATCTATAAGAACATTAGTACAATTACCTCCTTCAAAACCAAATCTTCTAATAATGCGATTTCTATCTTTTCCTCTAATCTGTGACAAATTTCCATTGAAGTCGATTGTTCCCTTTCCTTTAAGTGTAATATTGGATATAGGTGTTAACATATTCGATTCTTCATGATTAAAACCTGAAAATAAAACAAAATTTTTATTATCAAAATAAGTTCCCAATTGAATGACACTGTATTCTTCAAACTCAATATCCAAATTAGATTTAAGCTCAAGGATATTACTATGTGCCCCTCTTAATTTAATATCGTCAGTATATGAATTAATAAGAAAATAACCGTTTGGAAAAACAAGCTTTAACCTGAGTTCTGAGCAAATATTAATCGCTTTTTGTACAGAAGATCTTTGATCAAAACGTAAATCCGATACTACTCCAAAAGTTGTAACATAAACTCTTTTTGAAGAAAAAACTACCGTGTTTACATAGTATTCACTACCCCTTGATCGATAAATAATCTCATCACTCAATACTCTGGGATCATTCACACCAAGAGCTTGCCCATCAATCCAAGTACTTACTTTTCTAAAGTTAACATTCTCTCCTGTAAAACTGTCAATTAGCTGTACAAGATCATCATTAGGAGCTGTATTTCCTACTGCGAAAAATTCATTTGTATACATCATAATATTTTAATTTGATACTGCAAATGTATTTCCTGCCAGCGTCAAAACTTGACGTATAAAAAATATTCAGAAAGAAAAAAAGATTTAATTTTTACTCCTAAAAAAAAATAGAATTCTATTCAAAATTTGAAATTAAAATGATCATTTTTCGTATTAAAAAGCTTGTTATAATATAACTTTCTATCAATGAATCAAGTATATTTAGTATAACCTAAGGTTATATCTAAAAATGATAAAAACCATGATCAATTCAGGATTTCTCAATAGAATTTCAAGCATAAAAAAGCCTGCTAATATAATTAGCAGGCTTTAAAATATAGATCTTAATTTCTTATTTAATTGTTGATAGCAGCTACTCCAGGAAGCTCAAGTCCCTCAAGACTTTCAAGCATTGCTCCACCTCCGGTAGAAACATAGCTTACTTTATCAGCATATCCAAACTGCTTAACAAAAGCAACACTGTCTCCTCCTCCAACTAAAGAGAAAGCACCTAATCTTGTAGCTTCAGCAATACTGTCACCAAGTGCAACAGTTCCTCCAGCAAAATGTGACATTTCAAAAACTCCAATTGGACCATTCCAAAGAATTGTTCTTGAATTTAATAATACATCATTAAACTGATCTCTTGATTTGTGGCCTGCATCCAATCCCATCCATCCTTCGGGAATTGCATAAATATCTGCTTCTTTTCTTTCAACATCATTACTGAAACTTTCAGCGATGATGGCATCAGAAGGAAGATAAATCTTAACTTTATGTTCTTTTGCTTTACCTAAGATTTCAAGAGCTAAAGGAATCTTATCTTCTTCTACTAATGAATTTCCAATTTTACCTCCCAGAGCCTTAATAAATGTGAAAGCCATTCCACCTCCAATAATCAAATTATCTACTGCCGGAAGAATGTTTTCTATAATGGTAATCTTAGTTGAAACCTTAGATCCACCTAAGATTGCAGTGATAGGTTTCTCACCACTTTTCAAAACTTTATCGATTGCTTGAAGTTCTTTAGCCATCAGTAAACCGAAGAATTTAGTTGAATTAAAGAATTTCGCAATTACAGCTGTTGAAGCATGAGCCCTGTGTGCTGTTCCGAAAGCATCATTTACATAAGCATCCCCCAATTTAGAAAGCTGCTCAGCAAAACCTTCATCACCTTTCTCCTCTTCATTGTGAAAACGTACATTTTCCAATAATAGAATTTCACCAGGCTTAAGCTCAGAAGCTGCTTTTTCAGCCTTTTCCCCAATACACTCATCAACGAACTTCACTTCCTGACCAAGAACACTGGAAACTTCCCCTAGGATGTGCTTTAGAGAAAACTCATCCTTAACCTCTCCTTTTGGTCTTCCAAGGTGTGTCATTAAGATAACAGAGCCGCCATCTTTAAGGATTTTCTCTACCGTTGGCTTCACTGCAACAATTCTGGTATTGTCAGTTACCTTCAGCTGGTCATCCTGTGGAACATTGAAATCAACTCTTACAAGAGCTTTCTTATCTTTAAAATTGAAGTCGTTAATTGTTTTCATTTTTATATTTAGATTTATTTTTTTCTAAGATCGCCTGGAACCGCCAACTCAGCTGTAACAGCTTTTCAGCAAATTTCGGCAGAGGCAATTCCATAAATTTCTTTGGATTTTCGTTTCACAAATGTAAGGTTTTAAACTTTTTCAACAGATTGATTAAAATAAAAGTTTTCAAAAACTTTCCCCGAACCCAATCACCCATTAATCAACATTTCTTCTCTCTTTAAAAAAAAGAATAATGTAGTTGTTGTTGTGTATTGTTAGTATCGGGGATAAGTTTTTAGCTAAAAATTGATAATATTCAACTGGTATCCAATTCATATTTAACTCACAATGTAAATAGCTATAAACCTGCATATTCAGACACTTATTCACAATTGTTGATAACTTTGTCAAGAAATCATTATTAGTTATTTTATTATGGAGAAATCTGGGGATAGCTTGAGAAAAGATCTGGAAAGTTGTGGTGAAAACTTTCGGAAGGATTTTCTATTACGAAATAAATTTATCTTTAAAAATAGAAAGTTGAAAAAAGTTTTCCACAGTTATTAACATACCTTTTCACAATTAACTCACGGTTTACTAACACGAATTGTTATTATTCTTACCTTTGTAAGGAAATAAAATCTAAAAAAGCTTAATAAGAGTATTATGAAAAGAAAAATTGCTATCGCAGCGGACCATGCAGGCTATGAATATAAGGAGATTGTTAAGAACTACCTTTCAGAACAATTTGAAGTTCAGGATTTTGGAACGTTCTCCACAAACAGTGTGGATTATCCAGACTTTGTTCACCCTGCTGCAACCTCTGTGGAAAACGGAGAAAATGAGCTTGGAATTTTGATCTGTGGAAGCGGAAATGGCGTTCAGATCACTGCTAACAAACATCAGAAGATTAGATGCGCGCTTTGCTGGATGCCGGAGATTGCAACATTGGCAAGACTGCATAATGATGCGAATATGATTTCCATGCCGGCAAGGTTTATATCAAAGGAACTGGCAATTGAAATTGTAGATAAATTTCTTTCTACAGATTTCGAAGGTGGAAGACACCAAAACAGGGTTGATAAAATTGCTGTTTGCTAAATATACTAGGGCTTGTAATTTGAATTACAGGCCTTATTTATTTTTTATTCGTACATTTGCAGTGTTCAATAGAAGTTATACTCTATTCTTCTCCAGAACCTTTATAATATTAAAACATATTAAATAGAAGGTTTTTCTCTTTTCTTCTCGATATTTGTATTAAATTTATACAAAACTAAAGCTTCCGTTATTAAGTAGATTTAGAAAAATAAGGTTGAATTAAACATTAAGGTTTGATGAAAAAAAGAATATCTGTAGTATTGTTTTTTGTGGCTTGCTGTTTCCAGGCTTATTAAATAATAGTGAAGAATTCTTAAAAAAGTGTAGAATCATTTTCACAACAAAGCTCACCCGAATGGATGAATTTGAAATATGAAAATGTTATATATTAAGTAAAGAATAGAATATTGAAAAGTTACCATTGATAATACTTATATTCGATCAGAATATGGTCATGATTTATAATCAATGAAAGAGGGTAACTGAAATGTTTACCAATAGAGATGGTAACTTATCTCATATTAAATTCAATCTTTAAAAAAGATTGGCTTCTGACTTAGGGAGGAAGTAAAAAACGAATTAAAAAAGAAAATTAAATGTCAAAAAAAAGAAAATATATAAGTCATAAAAATGATTTGAAACTCATGGAAATCGGAAGATTGATCCTACGTTTCATGAATGCAAATGCATCAAAAATTTATAATTATAAGCAGATTTCGGACGGAATAGAATACAAGAATCCAAGACAAAGAGAACTTGTGATCCAGGCTTTGCATAAACTTCAGGGCTCTGAAAAGATCAAGGAAGTGGAAAAAGGAAAGTATATCGTAAACATGAAAATTGCAGGAACATTAACTGGGATTATTGATTTTAACCAGAGCGGAAATGCTTACGTAAATGTTGAGGGAATGGAAAACGACGTCTTCATTCACGCTAAAAATGTAAAGGATGCTTTACAGGGAGATAAGGTTCTTATTATAACTTATCATTATAAAGGAAAAAAATTGGAAGGCTCTGTTTTGGAAGTTTTGGAAAGAACAAGAACGGAGTTTGTAGGAACTTTTCAAAAGGTTGCTCACAAGGATTTCGGGTTTGTAGTTTGTGATAAAAAATCTATCAATACAGATATCTTTATTCCAAAAGATAAGTTCAATAATGTTGAAGATGGAGACAAGGTAATTGTGAAGATGACGGAATGGAAACCGGGAGATAAAAATCCTGAAGGTGAAATCCTACAGGTATTGGGTGCTCCGGGGGAACATGAAACAGAGATCCACTCTATTCTTGCAGAATATGGTTTACCATATGAGTTTCCACCAGAGGTAGAGGCTGATGCAGATAAGATTGACAGAAGCATTACTGATGATGAAGTGGCAAAGCGTTGGGATATGCGTGACATATGCACATTTACCATTGACCCTAAGGATGCGAAGGACTTTGATGATGCCTTATCCATGAGAAAACTAGAAAACGGAAACTGGGAAATTGGTGTTCACATTGCCGATGTATCTCATTATGTGGTTCCGGGAACGATCTTGGATGATGAAGCATATAAGAGAGCTACTTCAGTTTACCTTGTAGACAGAGTTGTTCCCATGCTACCGGAAGTATTGAGTAATGATGTTTGCTCTCTTCGTCCAAACGAAGATAAATATACATTCTCTGCAGTTTTTGAATTGAATGATGAGGCTGAGATTCAAAAACAATGGTTTGGAAGAACAGTGATTCACTCAGACAGAAGATTTACCTATGAGGAAGCTCAGGAGCGTATTGAAACTGGTGAGGGAGATCTGGCTGAAGAAATCAATACCCTTGATAAACTTGCTAAGATCATGCGTAATGAACGTATCAGAAAAGGTGCAATTACATTTGACAGAAGCGAGGTAAGATTCAATCTGGATGAAAATAATGAACCAATTGGGGTTTATTTTAAAATAAGCAAGGATTCCAATCACCTGATCGAGGAATTTATGCTTTTAGCCAATAAAAAAGTATCTGAGTTTGTATCCCTAACAAAGAAAAGAGAGATCACTAATAATACATTTATTTATAGAGTTCACGATGATCCGGATCCAGCGAAACTGGAAGCTTTAAGAGACTTTGTTTCCACATTCGGATATAAAATGGACCTTGCCAATACCAAGAAAGTTGCAGAATCTTTGAATAAACTTCTTCATGATGTAAAAGGAAAAGGCGAAGAAAATATGATTGAAACACTGGCGATGAGAAGTATGAGTAAAGCCGTGTATTCTACAGAACCAATAGGTCACTATGGGTTAGGTTTTGAGTACTATAGCCACTTCACCTCTCCTATCCGTCGTTATCCGGATTTATTGGCACATCGTCTTCTTCAGCATTATCTGGATGGAGGGAAATCTCCGGCTAAGCCTGAATTGGAAGAAAAAGCTAAGCATTGTAGTGCTATGGAAAGACTGGCAGCAGATGCTGAGAGAGATTCCATTAAGTATATGCAGGTTAAATTTATGGAAAAACATCTTGGTGAAACTTTCACAGGAGTAATTTCCGGTGTTGCTGAATTTGGATTCTGGGTAGAAATTCCTGAAAATGGTGCTGAAGGTTTGATCAAATTAAGAGACTTAGTGGATGATTCTTATACGTATGATGCAAAAACCCATGCTGTATACGGAAACAGACACGGAAATAGGTATCAATTAGGAGATCAGGTTCAAATTAAGGTTGTAAAGGCTAATTTGATTCAAAAGCAATTGGACTTTAAGGTGGTTAACTAGTATCAATAATCAAGATATAACAATAAAATGAGATTGTTCCCTAATAGGAATGATCTCTTTTATTTTTAGGACCTATTAAAAATCATAAAAGTGAGTTTTTAGTTGCTTGTGTATACTTTGGTGACTTCCCTATTTCCCATCTATAGCTTATTTTCTTAGAAAAATCTTTTTCCCGACTCGTGTCAAATACAATTGATATATCACAACTTTATTGAATAATTAAATCATAAAGTATAACTTTGTATAAAACGGAATGAATTTTTTCATTTTAAAATATATTAAATGCTTGAACTTGTACTATCTGCCGTCATATTAGGATTCATGCTGAGTCTGGTTTTTATAGGACCTATTTTCTTCCTGCTCATAGAAACCAGCTTCTCCAGAGGCCCAAAGCATGCCTTATCATTGGATCTTGGCGTTATTACTGCAGATTTATTATGTATTGTAGCTGCATATTATGCCAGTACGGATATTGTAACTTTAATTGACAAGCATCCCGGGTTCTATAGAATTACTTCCATACTTATTTTTGTTTATGGTATTGTAATGCTCGTCACAAAGACCAAAATGCATATGCCTGGTGAAGAAAGAATCATTGGTCAAAACTATTTTAAGACCTTTTTTAATGGCTTTTTCTTTAATCTTTTAAATGTTGGCGTGATCCTTTTCTGGCTGGTAACGGTAATTTCCGTAAGGAATCAATATCCGGACACCAGCAGTTTTATTTTATACATAGGAATAGTACTAGCGACCTATCTTTCTATTGACCTCGCTAAAATATTTCTCGCCAAGCAGTTTCACGATAAATTGACACAAAAACTGGCCAACCAGATCAGAAGAGTTGTTGGCTGTATTCTTATTATATTCAGTTTCTTTATTTTCCTACAAAGCTTCAAGAAGTTTAATCAGTTTGAAAGACAATTGGAAGAAGCAGAGAAAAAAGAAGTAAAATATCAAAAAACAAAATGAAAAAAATAATCTTTCCAAAACCTCTTAAAAAAGGGGCAAAAATAGCTGTTATCTCCCCTGCCGGAGCCGTAGATGCCTCTCAACTTGAAAAGGGCATAAAATTGATTAAAAGTAAAGGATTTGAACCTGTTTTAGGAGAACATCTTTACACAAAATTTGCCAACGGCTACAATTATGCAGGAACAGAAAAGGAAAGAATAAAAGATATCAACTGGGCCTTAAATGATAAGGAAATTGGAGCAATCTGGGCTTCCAGAGGCGGTTATGGATGCCAGCATCTCATTCAGCATCTGAAGTTGAAAAATTTCACAGAAAATCCAAAATGGTATATCGGTTATTCCGATAATACTGTTATCCAAAGTTATCTATTGAAAAAAGGTTTTGCCTCCATTCATGGGCAGACCATTAAAACATCAAGCTTCGGAGTTACCGAAGAAAGCTATGATTTAATTTTTGATATTTTAAAAGGGAAAACGCCTGATTATAGCCTAAAATCTCATCAATTAAATACAAAAGGTATTATTGAGGGAGAATTGGTTGGAGGGAATTTAGCTCTTGTTTACGCCCTTTTAGGAACCAAATACTCATTTGACTTCAAAGATAAAATTTTGTTCATTGAAGATATCGGAGAAAACTTTTATGCGCTGGATCGTATGATCATGAGCTTGGAGCTGGCGGGTGTCTTCAAAAAAATCAAAGGACTTATTATCGGTGGAATGACCAATATGGGTGATGAAAAAGAGAACAAAAGCTATGAAGAAAGCTTTGACGAATTTGCCTATAAACTGATCTCCGAGAGAATTTCAAAATATAAATTCCCTGTAGTATTAGCATTCCCAAATGGCCACATAAAGGACAACAGACCCCTTATTATCGGAGGAAAAGTTAAGATGAAAGTGCATACTAAGGTGAAGATTGAATTCTAGATAGTAGCACTCTCCCACTCTGATATACTTAAATAAAAGATATGGCTGATCATAATGACTTTGGAAAAATAGCAGAGGATATGGCTGCTGATTATCTTCAAAAAAGTGGCTATAAAGTTATAGCCAGAAATTTCAGGTTTCAGAAAGCTGAGATTGATATTATTGCTGAAAAAAATGATTTAATAATCATTGTTGAAGTCAAGGCCAGATCTACGGACGCATTTATGCTGCCTCAGGAAGCTGTTACCAAAACCAAGATCAAATCAATTGTTTCTGCAGCCAATCACTATATGGAAGAATTTGATAAAGATAACGAAGTAAGATTTGATATTATCTCCGTTCTTCCCGATGAAAAAAGAAACTTAATTATTGACCATATACCCGATGCTTTTCAGGCGTTGGATGCAAATTAGTAAATCAATAAAATAATGTGTGAATGTATCAATATCATACCATGAGTAAAGTTCTATATTCATACATGTAATAAACAATTTTATGAAGACAATATTAATCACAGGTGCCACTTCCGGAATAGGTAAATCCACAGCAGAACTTCTGGCAAAACAAGGAAACAGAATCATCATTTGCGGAAGAAGAGATGAAGTACTTAAATCTTTAGATACTGAGCTTTCTCAATATACCGAAATATTTAGTTTAAGGTTTGATGTAAGGAATCTTGAGGAGGTTGAAAGCGCGATCAATTCTCTTCCTGAAGAATGGAAAGACATTGATGTTCTGATCAATAATGCAGGGAATGCTCATGGGCTTGATCCGCTCTCTTCAGGAAAGACTGATGACTGGGATTCTATGATCGATGGAAATGTAAAAGGATTATTGTATGTTTCCAAAATGATCATTCCATCTATGAAAACTAAAAATTTAGGTCATATTGTGAATATTAGTTCTGTAGCAGCAAGACAAACCTATGCCAATGGAGTAGTGTATTGTGCTACCAAAAAAGCGGTAGATGTTATTTCAGAAGGAATGAGACTGGAACTTACCGAATTTGGAATCAAGGTGACCAATATTCAGCCGGGAGCAGTTGAGACAGATTTCTCATTAATCAGGTTCAAGGGAGATAATGAAAAGGCTGCTAACGTGTATGCCGGCTATGATGCACTGAAAGCTGAGGATATTGCAGATGCCATTGCTTATTGTGTAAATGCTCCAAAACATGTTACTATTGCAGATATGACTATTTATCCAAGTGCACAGGCTGAACCAAGAACAATCTATAGAAAGTAGTCTCAAAATAATGGAGTAAATTTGCAGAATATTAAAAGCGATTTTGCAATTTTGCAATTTTGCAGTTTAGCTTAAAATGATACAATGAAAATCCTATATCTCGAAACATCATCTAAAAACTGTTCAGTAGCTGTATCCGACGACGATAAACTACTGTGTCTCTGCGAAGAGGTTTCTGAAAACTATAAACAATCTGAAAGTCTTCATACCTATGTAGAATGGGCATTGGAAGGGGCTGGAATTTCACTTAAAGACATTGAAGCCGTTTCTCTGGGAAAAGGACCAGGGTCTTATACAGGCCTTAGAATTGGTGCAGCCTCTGCAAAGGGGTTCTGCTACGGACTGAAAGTTCCTTTTATTGCCATAAATTCTCTTGAAAGCATGATAGAGCCATTTTTAGGACATAACTATGACTTTATAGTGCCTTTGATTGATGCAAGGAGAATGGAGGTTTATACGGCCGTTTATGACGGTTCTACGGGAAAAGAAGTCTCCGCTACCGAGGCGAAAATCTTAGATGAGACCTCTTTTGAAGAATTCAGGGATAAAAAAGTAATATTTGTAGGAGATGGAGCAAAGAAAGCTAAAGATATTTTAAATCTTCCTGATGCAGATTTTAACGAGAATATCTATCCATCTGCACAATACCTTATCAAAAAGACGCTGGAAAAGATAAACAACAAGGAGTTTGAAGATATGGCTTATTTTGAGCCTTTCTATCTCAAGGATTTCCATGGGGTAAAGAAAAAGAAAAGCGAAGAGTAAATCTTCGCTTTTTTATTTTTATTGTGGTCCTCCCGGAGGGACATTTGATTTTACTGTACCATTTGGACTTCCGATGCTATTTTTCTGCTGTTGGACATTATTGGGAGTATTTTGTTGAGGCGGTGTTAATTCGAAATTTTGCGAATTATTTACCCCTCCTTGTTTTTTTTCTCCTTGATTAATCATTTGTTGGGAATCATTAACCGGGTTACCAGATTGAACAGGGGAGGTTGGCTGTTGCAACACAGGATTTCCTTTATTGTCAGTAGCCTGGAAGCTTAGTTCACTTTTCAGGTAGTTAAGCATTTCCTTGGCTCTTATCCCTTCCGGAGTTTTAGAGTAGTTTAAAGCGATCTGCTCAAGCTGAAGGATCATTACCTCCTTTCCGCTGGATTTTCCTGCATTAAAAGCATTTAATAGATATAATTTTGGAACCAATGCATCTTTTGGGAATTTTTGAAGAGTCTGATCAATAACTTGTCTGCTTTCTCCAAACTTTTCCAATTCATAAAGTGCATATGCTCTTTTATATTCATTCTCAACATCTTCCGTTGATTTTACGAAAGAAACATTTTTAGGATTTCTTGCAAACTCTGCATAGGAAGTGTAAGGATAATCAGTCAAAAGAATTTGTTTTGCCCTGTCTGATGCCTGAGGATTTTTCTCATAATTCATGGCAAATATCTCATACAACGCCTGGAGCATTACCTTTTCTTCAGGTTTTACATCTACAAGATCATAAAGAGTTTTGGTAGCTAGGGGAGTATTGGTAAAATAGTTCTGATACATGATACCAAGTCCTAAGGAAGCCGTATCTCTGTCCTTTTTTAACTGGCTTAATTTGCCTTGGTCAGTAGGGATCTGTTCAATATAATAGCTCGGTTCAAAACGTCTTGGATTAGGAGCTGAAGTTACCCCAAGAGCTTCATTCTTCATATCCTCAATAGAAGCCATCTTTTTGGAGAAACGCCAGTTATCCGAAAGAGCTCTGTCACCCCAAACCTGCTTAAACGAAGATGTTCCCTTACTCACAGTTCCGGTATTATTGAAATAAAAACCTTTCGTAGTTACCCCAAAATCCTCAAAAGCATTGGAATTATTATTGGCAAAAATTGAATTAGCGTTATAATCTCCGGTATCAAAGCCTTTAATTCTCTCAGCACGTTTTCTTTCTAGTTCATCCTTTTCTTCCTTGAGCTTTAATTTTGCAATATGCTTTGAGAAAAAATCTGTTTTCTGTGCATCATCCATTTTAGCCAAAGAAAGAATACTGTCATTCTTCTTGATCAGGTAGTAGTTTTTGGAGATCTTTTTGATGTATTCAGACTGATCCTTCAATAGGATTTTTGATGGCTCATAAGTCATTACTGCAAGTGCAGAATCATAATAACTACCGGCTCCGATATAGTCATTCTTATCCAGATAGCTTTTCCCTATCTCATAATAAGCCAACCCACGGATTTGTGGATCAGAAACCTTTTCAAATAAAGATTTTCTGAAAAATTGCTGTGCTTCGTCTTTTTTTCCTGCTTTATTGGCCATTAGACCCAAAGCATAGTAAAATTCGTTCTTTCTGGAGCCATAAGTTCCCTTTTTACTGATTCCTTCCAGATAGTTTTTAGCCCCATTATAATCTCCCTTACCATTAAAAGTCTTGGCAATGGCAATTTGAGATTTTACTTCAAATTCAAAATCACTGGAATACTTGTAGGCAGCAGTATAACTTTCTCTGGCCTTATCATTTTGACCTAAGTTTTCAAGAACCTGACCTCTCAGGTAGGCAATTCTACTTTTCAGTTTTCTGTTGGAATTCAGTTCAAAAGCAAGATCAAGTTCCTTGGATGCCTCTTCTTTTTTACCAGCATCCAAAAGGGATTCAGCATAATAAATACTTAACAGCTTTGCATAAGTTTTACTAATATCCTCGCCCTTTAGTTTGGCAAAAGTTTCATGGGCTCTGTGATAATCTTTGACTTTATCATAAGCGACTCCCTGATAAATTCTTGCCAAAGGAACCCTTTTGTCATCCTTCATATGAGTGAAAACATAATTGAGGGCATCCATGGCCTGTAGAGGCTTATTCTGATAAATTCTTGACTGTGCAAGAATCATATAGGCATCAAAAATCTGCTTGTTTTTTTCTTCACCGTTTCGGGTTACAGAATATTTGTTGATTGCTTTTAGAGCCTTAGCTTCAGCAATTTCTAATGTCGTAGCACCCTTATTCTGACTTTCATCAGGGTTATTTTGGCCAGGTCCTCCCGGTGGTCCCTGCATGGCAGGTGGCCCCGAATTACCTCTTGATGAAGATCTGTTGGCTACTTCAGCCATTTTCATGGAATTCTCAGCAAAAGCGGTTGATTGGCCAAGATCACTTCCTAAAGGCTGATCTTCAAAAGTAAGGATAGGAATATAGGGAGCATAAAAATTATCCTTATGTCCTTTATCTCGGGCGGTAAACTCACTGTTCAATGCATCTTTGGCATTAAATAGAGTATTGTAATATGTGGAAAATCCTTTTAATAGTTTTGATCGTTGTTCCGGCTTTTTTGTTTTGGTAGCACAGGAAGCAACGAGACAGATTACTAAAAGGAACAATATATTCTTTTTCATTATTCAATATAACTCGCTAATTTGCTTTTTATTATCAGCAGTTTGATGATTTTGTAAAAATAATAAAATTTTATAATGAATAATATTTATATTTCTTTCTGAAATATTTTATTTCATCTTTATCGGGGTCAGGAACCTCATAGCTTTTTAAATCATTGAGGTTTCTTTCAAAATTTTATATACAAGATGAGTAGGAAGACCCATAATGGTGTAAAAGCTTCCTGTCATTTTACTGATTTTTGCCATTCCAAGCCATTCCTGAATGCCATAGCTGCCGGCTTTATCAAAAGGCTTGTACTTTTGAATGTAATAGTTTATTTCATCATCACTAATGTCATCCAGTGTTACATCTGCTACATCCGTTTCGGTAAAGGTTTTATTGGCAGTTTTAATAGTAATTCCGGTATACACCTGATGGATTTTCCCTGAAAGGCTGCGAAGCATATTGAAAGCATCTGCTTCATCCTTGGGTTTTCCAAGAACCTGATTATCAATGGCTACTACCGTATCTGCGGTTAGTAGAACTTCGTCATTAGTTAAGCCTCTGAATGCATCTGCTTTTAGTTCAGATAAATACGCGGCAGCTTCTTCTATTTTAATATATTCAGGAAGAATTTCCTCACAGTCAATTTTTACAACTTCAAATTCAAAACCAAGGCTGGAAAGAAGTTCCTTTCTTCTTGGTGATTGTGATGCTAAAAGTAATTTCATAAATAAAGATTATACAGATTGAGTGTTATCATCATGCCAGTTTCCCTGAACCTTCATTACCTGTTCTATCACATCACGTACAGCACCACTTCCTCCTTTTTTAGGAGAAATGTAATCCGATACTCCCTTTACCTCAGGAACAGCATTTTCAGGACACGCTGCAATCGCAGAACTTTCCATAATGTGGATATCCGGAAGATCATCACCCATCGTTAGAATCTCCTCATTTTTAAGGTTGTACTTCTTTTTAAAATCTTCAAAATCCTCTATCTTGTTATGAGATTTCGGGTAATAATCCTGAATTCCAAGATAATTGATCCTGTGTTTTACCATTTCATCATTTCCACCAGTGATTACACCTATTAAATAATTGTTTTTTAATGCTTTAACTACTGCATATCCGTCCAGAACATTCATTACTCTGCACATATTTCCTCCGGGCATCAGATAAACACTTCCGTCTGTAAAAACTCCGTCTACATCAAATACAAATGCCTTAATATCCTTTAATTTCTCTTTATAACTCATACATTTTTTGAATAGAATGATTCATTGTCTTGTAAATATCAAGACTCTCTTCGTTTTTTATTAACTGCTCATGTAACTCTAAAACCCTTAGATCATTTCTCACTGCGGGTCCGGTTTGGGCCATTTTAGGTTCTATTTCGTGAATCTTCTGAATTGTTTCATCAATCAGCGGTAAAAAATAATCAAACGGAATTTCCTGAGAATCCGAAATTTCTTTCGCCCTTGAAAAAAGATGATTCACAAAATTGCAGGCAAAAACGGCTGTCAAATGAATGTATTTCCTTTTTTCATGATTGCTTTCCATTACATTTTTTGAAACTCTCGAAGCAAGTTCAACAAGAGTTTTCTGATCCGCCTTATTCTCGGTTTCAATAAAAAACGGAATTTTTTCATATTCCAGTTCTTTTGATTTTGAAAAGGTCTGCAAGGGATAAAAACTTGATTTTCTGTATTCACCAATCAGAACTTCCTTGGGAAGGGAACCTGAGGTATGAGCCACCAAACAATCTTTTTTAGTAATGATTTTTGATACTTGCTCTACAGAATTATCACTTACACAGATGATATAAAGATCAGCGTCTTCCAAATGTTCTGTGGAATACGGAATACTTAATTCTTCAGAAATCTTATTTAATTCTTTTTCGTTCCTGCCAAAAATCTGGGCCAGAGAAATCCCTTTCAATGTGAAAGCTTTTGCCATGTGATAGGCAACATTTCCGGAACCGATAATTACAATTTGCATCTAACAAATATAGGATTTTAAGCTGAGTCGGGAAAGGAAGATGAGTACAGAAGCCATGAAGATAAATATAGGCACGTTTATTGCGTAAGTGTCTCATATTATTTTTAATATTTAAACTGAAAATTGAATAATTAATTTAACTTTCAGTTATTTTTGTAATCCAAAACAGTGAAAGGCATCTTATGAAGATTAAGGACGCGGAAATTATTTCGTTGATGCAGAATCCACGGACCCAGGATAAAGGTGTCCGTGCCTTGATGGATGCCTATCAAAGCAGATTGTACTGGCACATAAGAAGAATTATTGTGGACGGGGATCTTGCCCAGGATACTTTGCAGGAAACTTTTATTAAAGCTTATCAGAATTTTCATCAGTTCAAGAACGATAGCCAGTTGTATACCTGGCTGTACAGAATTGCTACCAATGAAGCCCTGCAGCAGGTTAATAAAATGAAGAAAATGCAGAAGACTGATGAAGATCCGGAATATCACATGCAAAATCTTGTTGCAGACAATACTGATGATGATGCCGAAGAAATACAAATTTTGCTTCAGAACGCTATACAAAGCCTGCCCGAAAAGCAGAAACTGGTATTTATGATGCGGTATTATGATGATTTGCCCTATGAGGAAATTTCAAAAATTGTAGATATGTCTGTAGGGACATTAAAGACCAATTATCATTATGCCAAGCAGAAAATAGAAGAGTATATTAAAAAAAATTACGAAAGATAATTTTTGAGAAAACAAAGATGAAAGAGTTCGACATAGAAAAATTAGAACGTAAAAACATTTACAAAGTCCCTGATAATTTGTTTGAAAATATTCAGGAGAATGTTTTGAATGATATAAAGACAGAGAAGAAAGAGCCTGTCTTTAAGCTAAACTGGATGTATGCTGTAGCTGCATCACTGGCTTTAATCTTTGGGATAACATTTGTTTTTAATTATAATAATGATTCAGCAGATAAAGGATTGAATTCAAAAGAAACATATGCTGTAAACAAAGGAGAACCTAAAACTGAGGGTGAAATTGCCTATGAAACATTGAAAGCAGATTTAACTTCAGTGGAAAGTAATAATCAAACATTTGTAAATCAGAAGAATAATGTAGATTTTTCCACCAACGCTGAAAACGGAAGTGGAAAAGAAACAGTATCAAAAAAACCCGTGAAAGCTGTAGTGAAAAAAGAAGAAAACAGAATGAATGAATATCTGGATTCATTTTCCAATTCTGAAATTGCAGAATTGGCAAGTAACTCAACTCAGGACGTTTATTTGGATTTATATAACTAATAAAGAAAGATGAAAAAGATAATATTGACGTTTTTTATTATTTATGGTTTTGGCTTTAATGCTCAAATCAATGATTATGATTGGAAAAAGATGGACCCTAAACAAAGAAAGGAAGTCATCAACAATCTCTCTCCTGAAGAAAGAAAGGAGCTCCTTAAGAAATTCAGGAACAATATGATCATGGATAATTTGAATGTTGATGCCGGTGATAAAGCAGAATTTACACAGCTTTATAACGAGTATCTGGACAGTCAGAAACAGATAAAAAGTCAGTTTGACCCAGGCTTTAATCCTGAAACTTTATCAGATGATGAAGCTAAGGCAAAATTACAGCAAAGCTTTGAAATAGGACAAAAGCTTCTGGATAACAGAAAGAAATATGCAGAAAAAATGCAACAGGTAATTCCCTGCCAGAAAGTTCTGAAGCTGTTTCAGTCTGAGGGTATGATGCGGGATAAAATGAATGAAAGAAAACCTCACGGAAACAATAATGCTGTGGGACCTAAACAGAACCCATAATAGTTTATTTTTTTAATGTTGGACGGCTCTCACAGATTTTTTTGTGGGAGCCGTTTGATTTAAATTCATACTTTTGCGGAAACCGGTATCATGAAGAAGATATTACAAATTGTACTTATTTGCATCACAATAATCGCTTTCGCTCAGAACAAGGAAATTATAAAGTTGAAGGGAAGTATCCCTAATAATGGGGAAAATGAATACATTGCATTACACGTTATAGACCAGAGAATAGATAAGACGATCGGAATTCTCCCTTTTGATGATCATAAAGAAACCAGAGAAGTTGTTTTTGAAACTTCACCCAATGACGATTTAGGAAATTGGTATCGTAAAAGCAACTATAAAGGAGGAAAACAAGAACTGATTTTAGTTTTAAAAGAGTTAAAGCTATCTGTAAAAGAGTCGGGAGGGACAAGAGATTTTGGGACCATTGATTTCTCAGTACAAGCTTTTGCAAAAGAAAGAGACGAATATCATTTTTTGTATAAAAAGGATACTGTTTTTGCCTTCAGTGGTAAAAATGTCTCCGATATTATGGTTAAAAATATTCACCATATTTTCTCCGGTTTTCTTTCATTAACCTATAATAAAAAGCCAAATGTGGATATTTTAACCATTAATGAGGTTTCAGACTATGAGGGTTATATTAAAAATAACTACAAAATCTTTAAAACAGAAACTCTTAAAGATGGAGTGTATCTGGACCATATATCGTTTTTTAAGCAAATTCCTGAAGATGGAAATTTTGTTCTGGAAAAAAACGACCATGGTGGAGGTGTTGTAAGAGCTATAGCAGAGAAAGATGGTAAAAAGAGGAAAATTTCTGCCTCTAAAATGTTTGCTTACGTAGAAAATGGAAAAGCTTATAAAAAAGTATCTGAAAGGTTTTTAGAATTAAATAGAAATGAAAATGGATTTTATTTATTGTCTAAACCTGCTGATATTTTTTCAGCACAAGTAAGTCCTTTTGCCATGATGGGTTTGGCGGGAGTATTAATACAAAGTATAGCAACAGATAGAACAAATAATGATGCTGTGAAAGAAATTTACATTGATCCTCTCACTGGAGAATATGACATTTCTGACGAAAATTTAAATAAATTGATACAATAAGATGATGAAAGACAATAATCTCTCTCTTTTTTTTATCTTTGCAAATTACAAGATTCTTAAATGAAAAACATACGAAATTTTTGCATAATCGCTCATATCGACCACGGTAAAAGTACCTTGGCAGACCGTCTTTTGGAGTATACGAATACAGTTACCCAAAGAGAACTACAGTCTCAGACGCTTGATGATATGGATTTGGAAAAAGAACGTGGGATTACTATTAAATCTCATGCGATCCAAATGGATTATGAATATAAAGGCGAAAAATATATCTTAAACCTGATTGATACACCGGGGCACGTTGACTTCTCTTATGAGGTTTCCCGTTCCATTGCTGCCTGTGAAGGAGCGCTTCTTATTGTAGATGCTGCACAGAGTATTCAGGCACAAACGATCAGTAATTTATATTTGGCCCTGGAAAATGATTTAACAATCATTCCGATTTTAAATAAAATTGACCTTCCATCCGCAAATCCTGAAGAAGTAACCGATGAGATCATGAACCTGATTGGTTGCGAATATGAAGATGTATTAAGAGTTTCAGGAAAAACAGGAGAGGGAGTTCACCATTTATTAGAGCAGATCGTAGATAGAATTCCTGCACCTGTAGGAGATCCTGACGGTCCACTTCAGGCTTTGATTTTTGACTCTGTTTACAATCCATTTAGAGGAATTGAAGCCTATTTCAAGGTGGTAAACGGAAGCATTACTAAAAATGAAAAAATTAAATTCTTTGCTACCGGTAAAGAATATGGAGCAGATGAGGTAGGTACCTTAAAGTTGAAGCAGGTTCCAAAGAAAAGTGTTCAGTGTGGAGATGTAGGATATCTGGTTTCCGGTATTAAAGATGCTCGTGAAGTAAAAGTAGGAGATACGATTACTTCGTTTGACAAACCTGCTGCTGGCCCAATCGACGGATTTGAGGAAGTGAAGCCAATGGTATTTGCTGGTATTTATCCAATTGATTCTGAGGATTTTGAAGAACTAAGATTCTCCTTGGAGAAATTAAGATTGAATGATGCTTCCCTTGTTTTCGAACCGGAAAGTTCTGCAGCTCTTGGTTTTGGATTCCGTTGCGGATTCTTAGGAATGCTTCACATGGAGATTGTTCAGGAACGTCTTGATAGAGAGTTCAATATGAACGTAATCACAACGGTACCTAACGTTTCTTACTTCGGATATACTAAAAAAGAACCTGAAGTTCCAATCTTGATCAATAACCCATCAGAAATGATGGATCCATCAACAATGGATAGAGTAGAAGAGCCATTCATTAAGGCATCTATCATTACAAAATCTGACTTTGTAGGAGCAGTAATGACTCTATGTATTGAAAAAAGAGGTGAGATCGTTAATCAAAGTTATTTAACATCAGAAAGAGTAGAATTGATCTTCAATATGCCTTTGGCTGAAGTTGTTTTTGACTTCTATGACAGATTAAAATCAATCTCTAAAGGATATGCATCATTCGATTATCATCCAATCGGATTTAGAGCTTCCAAACTTGTAAAAATGGATATCCTGATCAATGGTGATATGGTAGATGCTCTTTCATCACTAATTCACGACAGTAATGCTTACTATATCGGTAAAAGGATGTGTGAAAAACTTCGTGAGCTGATCCCGAGACAACAGTTTGATATTGCTGTTCAAGCAGCTTTAGGAACTAAAGTTATCGCAAGAGAAACCATTAAGGCACTAAGAAAAGACGTTACGGCAAAATGTTACGGAGGAGATATTTCCAGAAAGCGTAAGCTATTGGAAAAGCAGAAAGAAGGTAAGAAGAAAATGAAGCAGATAGGAAGGGTAGAAGTACCGCAATCTGCATTTATGGCTGTATTAAAGCTTAATGATTAAATATAAAAACCCGCATCCATGGATGCGGGTTTTTTATTTTATTTTTTACGAGTGAATTTTATTTCCATTGTTTTCATTTCTTTTCCTGTTTTAGGATTAGGACCATACATTTCCAAGGTATGGTTATTGTCATCAGTAAAAGTATAGACCTCCCTTACTTCACATTCTTTTCCCGGCTGGCTGGGGTCTGTCATTTTACCTCTAAAATCAATTGATTTCTTAGTTGGGTTCCAGTCACCTTCCGCGTGCATTAAGCCCGTTCCCATATTGTCTATCCAAGTACTTACAAACTTTTTTTTGGAATTATCGTATCCCATAATGCTCATTCCTTCAAATGGCATTCCCATGAAATTTCCTTTGTAATTGCTTACCTGATAGCGGCCTTCAAAAATCATTTTATTGGTGCATTCAGAAGTACTGGTAGTTGCCTTTCCGCTATCGTCCATCCACATACTGGTAGCACCAGTCCAATTTCCATCAAATTTGGCTAGCATTTTGTGCATGTCACCCGGGGTTGCAAACTCCATCCATGCTTTCGTTGCAGTAGCAGAATCTACAGGCTTCCATTCAGAAGCTGAAGTCATAGAATCTTTTTTCTCCGAATTTTCAGAGCTAGAGGTTTTTCCTTTTTCACATGAGATAAGTAAAAAACCAATCGTGATGATTGCTAATAAATTTTTCATAAATGTTTAATTTTAAGTTGGTTATAATGATAACTTAAAGGTAAGGACTTTTATTATAGATGAAAAAATTTTTTATTCTTCTGATAAATCGTAACTTTGTGTATTCGTAACGCAAATTAATTTATGGAGTCTCCTAAAAAATTACAAGATATAAAAGTGGCTGTAGATGCTGTTATTTTCGGCTACTTTGATAAGAAAGACCTGCAAATACTTCTCATCAAAAGAAATATTGAGCCTTTTAAAGGAGGATGGGCGCTTCCCGGAGGATTGGTTCTAGATGATGAAAATCTGGATGATGCCGTGAAAAGAGAGCTGCATGAAGAAGCTGGCATTAAGCCTGATTTTTTAGAACAACTCTACACATTTGGCAACGTAGGTCGCGATCCACGAAATAGAGTGGTTTCTGTGGCTTATCTGGGGCTTGTAAACCCATCTTACCATGAACTGTTTGCAGATTCTGATGCGGATGATGCACAATGGTTCAGTATCAACAAGCTTCCATCGGTTGCCTTTGATCATAAAACGATTATTGATATTGCCTTAAAAAGACTCCGTACAAAAATTCAATACCAGCCAATCGGTTTCAATCTTCTCAATGAAGAATTTCCTTTCTCGGATCTTGAAAACCTTTACAAAACAATTGTAGGACAGGAAATAGACCGAAGAAACTTCCGTAAAAAAATAATGAGCTATGGATTGCTTAATGAAACCAATAACGTTAAAAAAGAGGGGAGCGGAAGACCAGGAAAGCTTTTCACATTCAATCAGGAGAAATATAAGGAACTTGAAGAAGAAGGATTCTACTTTGAAATCAAATAGGTTTATTTAAAAGATTCATAATACCATACAAATGGTATTCAATAGGAACGGGCTAAAGCCCGTTTTTTTTTATAAATATACATTACATTGTCTTCAGCCAAAATCTATTTAATTCTTGTTATTTATATAAATATTTTATCACTTTATTTTTTTTTGGATTAAAATTTATTCACTGTAAATCAGTACCTTATGTTTATTAGTGTAAATATAACGCAAATAAATTTGGTTGGGAAAATAATAATCCTTTAAATTTGTGTAAAAATAACACATAATGAATTACACGATACAAAATATTAAAGACAGATTTCAGAGGAAAGAAAGAATTAAGTTCCTGTTTTTCTGGGGACACACTGTTAAAGATGAAATTACCAAGTCATGCTTTAGCCAATGGTTTTTAGGAAGATTTGAAGAAAACGGAATCATTTATAAAACTGCGGAACATTATATGATGGCCGGAAAAGCAAGATTATTTAATGATAATGAAACCCTGGAAGAAATATTGCAGGCGGCTACTCCCAATCAGGTAAAAAGTCTGGGTAGAAAGGTAAAGAACTTCGATCCGAAAATTTGGGACGAACATAAATATGAAATTGTGAGAAAAGGCAATCTTTTAAAATTCTCTCAAAACAAAAAATTTAAAGACTTTCTTTTATCTACCAATGATAAAATACTTGTAGAAGCCAGTCCTTATGATAAAATATGGGGAATAGGAATGCTGGAAACAGATTCAAGAGCAGAAAACCCGTTGCTATGGAACGGAGAAAACCTTTTAGGATTTGCTCTGATGGAAGTAAGGGATGAATTGAGAGGGTAAAAACACAATAACCAACCACAAAATAGTAATCATGGAAAAAATAGAATTGCACCCACAAATATTTCTGATTGAGGATTTTCTCACAGAAGCTGAATGCAATGATTATATAGCTTTGTCACACGAAAAGGTTTTTGAAGAAGCTAAGATTAATGTTGGAGGGAGGCAGCTTATGAGTAAAGGGATCAGAAATAATAACCGACTGATGATTTTTGATAATAATCTGGCAGAAGAACTTTTCAAAAAAGCGGCTGAATTTCTTCCACAAGATCATGAAGACTTTGCTCTTCTGAATTTCAATGAAATGTTCAGGGTATACAAATACTCGACGGGACAGCAATTCAAAATGCATAGGGACGGAAGTTATATAAGAAATGAAAAGGAGAAAAGCTTCTACACATTTTTGATCTATCTGAATGATGACTTTGAGGGTGGAGAAACAGAATTTGAAAACTTGTTTACGGTAGCCCCTAAAAAAGGAACAGCATTAATCTTTTATCACCCTTTAAGACACGAAGGAAAAACACTAATCAGTGGTTTGAAGTATGTTTTGAGAACAGACGTAATGTATTCCCGTAAAAAGTAAAGAACTTAATGCAGGAATAATGCATAGCTATGTCTTTTTTAATTAGCGTAATAATAACACAAAAAAACAATCAAGTATGGAAGATGAATTAAAACCAAGATTTATCGAATCATTACAAAGAAATAATGACCAGATCAGAGAAGACCGTGCAAGAACAATCGGAGAAGATTCAGAATTGATTTATAGGCGCAGGGTTGAAGATCTCGAGTTGAAAATAAAAAGACTTGAGCGCGAGCAGGAGGGGCTTATTGATATCAGCCCTTTGGATAGAAACAGTTTGACTTTTGTGGATTTTAATCCCGAAGCATTCGTTCAGAAAGACATGGAATTATCATTAACAATCAGAAATCTAAATATCCAACTCGAAGTTACCCAAAAGCGATTTGAATATTTATTTGGAAAAACATTTTAGTCATGGGAAGTACAAGATACGATATAGAGGCTCGTTATGACAGAGCAAGCAGAGCAGGTTACGGAACAAAATCTGCGGGGGAAATTTTCACACAGAACGCCAAAAGAATGGCACATACAACAATGATTCCTCACGGAATTGCTTTCAGAGAATCCAGAGATTCTGAGGTACATCCAAACTCGGTTCCGATTATTCTTGGATTGGATGTAACCGGAAGCATGGGACATATTCCACATGAACTGATCAGGGAGGGCTTGCCTAAACTGATGGGTGGAATTATTCAGGGTGGAGTTCCGGATCCGGCACTGCTTTTCCTGGGAATCGGCGATCATGAATGTGACAGCTATCCATTACAGGTAGGTCAGTTCGAATCAGGTGATGAAGAATTGGATATGTGGCTTACCCGAACCTACATTGAATCCGGAGGCGGTGGAAATGCGGGTGAGAGCTACCTGTTGGCCTGGTATTTTGCAGCTTTCCACACCAGAACAGATGCTTTTGAAAAAAGAAACCAAAAAGGATTGCTATTCACGGTAGGAGATGAACCTTGCCTTAAAGTACTTCCAGCATCTGCCATTCGGGAGATTATGGGATCCGGACAGCAAACCTACACACATTATGAATTACTGGAGGAAGTAAAAAAACGATACGAGGTTTATCACATTAATGTTCTCCATTCCGATCAGGCACTAAGAGCAAACAGAGATTGGAAAGAATTATTGGGACAAAACTGTATATCAATAGAAGACCATAGAGAAATTCCGAATGTTATTAAAAAAATTATCTGTGAAAAATATAAGGATAAAACCTTTAGAACAACAGATATAGAAGGATTAGACAACGTTGAAATGCTTTAGATTATGAAAAAAGCGCAAATAGTTATAGGATTGGGTTTCGGTGATGAAGGAAAAGGAATAACAACGGATTTTTTGGCTTCTCAGAATCAAAATTCCGTGGTAATAAGGTTTTCAGGAGGGCAGCAGGCTGCTCATACGGTCATGATTGATGATCAGAAACACGTTCATTCCAGCTTTGCAAGCGGAGCACTTCGAGGATTACCCTCTTATTTTACCGAACATTGTACCATTTATCCTACATTTTTACTGAATGAAAGAGAGGAATTAAAGGCAAAAAAAGGAAACATAGAGCTTCATATTCACCCATTAGCCAAGGTAACCACTCCTTTTGATGTCTGGCAAAATAGGACAAATTCAAAAAATCTGGAGCACGGGACCTGTGGTAAAGGAATAGGAGCCACCATGAAAAGACACGAAAGCCCTTATAAACTATTTGCCATTGATCTTATTGCTTCAAGACAGATGTTGATTGAAAAACTGAAAGGAATTGCTTATTACTATGGCTTTATGGAAGAAGATCAGATAAAAGAACAGCTAAAGTCCTTTTTAGAAGCCATTGATCAGATAGATTGGAAAATTGATGATTATAACTATCTGAAATCTTTTGAAAATCTCATTTTTGAGGGAAGTCAGGGTGTTTTACTCGATATGGATCATGGTGTTTTCCCGAATGTAACCTACGCTCACACCACCTCAAAAAACGCCTATGAGATTTGTAATCTGCTTAAGATTGAAGAAGTAGAAATGTTTTATGTGACAAGAAGCTATGTGACACGCCACGGAAATGGCTGGATGAGCAATGAAAAGGAGATCATTTTAAAAAACAACCAAGAAGAAACCTGTACTTTTAATGAATATCAGAAAGAACTTCGGTTTGGGGATTTAGATTACAATTTATTGAATTATGCCTTGAAATTGGATGGAGCTTATATCTGCCCAACGAAAAAGAATCTTGTTGTAACCTGTTTAGATCAGATGGATGAAGAATTTAAAATTGATAAGCTGGAAATGAAGTTTAATACTGTTTACGGATCATATTCTCCTTATGCAAAGGATTTTAAACAAATTTTTTAATTCCTGAAAAAGGAAATATCCCAAGAATAAAAGCATTTCTTTTATATTTAATGATAGAAAAATAAACATGAAAACAAAAACATTATATAGACCGGTAGGAGAAAAAGAAATGATTCTGATTATAGACAGTGGATATAAAAGCTTCCCACCAAGGTTAGAATGGCAACCTATTTTCTATCCTGTTTTGGATGAAGCTTATGCCTCTGAAATTGCTGAGAAATGGAATACCAGAGATGAATCTGGAAACTATCTTGGCTTTGTGACCCGTTTTGAAGTTTTAGAAGAAATTGCTTATCAATATCCTGCGCAGAATGTAGGCGCAAAAAATCATAATGAATTGTGGATTCCCTCTGAGGAGCTAAAAACATTTAATGAAGCTATTGTAGGAAATATTGAAGTGATAAAGGTCTTTATCGGGAAAGAATTTAAAAGATCAGAAAATAACGAAATAGTTGAATTGATCAACATTTTAAAATAATACTCAGGAATGTACCAATGAAAAAATTTGTGCGTTCGTGGAAAAAACACACACAATGAAAATTAAATTGAAAAATTATAAAGAACAGTTGTCTAATTGGCCTCAAAAAGGGCATCATATCATGGCACAATATGACGATGAGAAGATCATAGTATATCAGTCATATAAAAAAGAGATAGGCAAATTTGCGACTAAAAATCAATATTTTGGTGGCGGATTTAGCATGGAAAGAATGACTTGGATAAAACCAAATTTCCTTTGGATGATGTATCGCAATGGTTGGGGAGCAAAAGAAGGACAGGAGTGTGTATTGGCAATTCATCTAAAGCTGAGTGCTTTTAAAAAATATCTTGAAAGTGCGGTATACTCATCCTACAATACTAATCTTGGAATATCAAGAGAAGAATGGCAAGATCAAGTGAAAGAGTCTTCTGCAAGGTTACAATGGGACCCAGATCATGATCCCCATGGAAATAAATTAGAAAGAAGAGCTATACAGATTGGTTTGAGAAATGAACTTATCCATTCTTTTGCTAAGGAAGATATTCTTTTAATTGAAGATATTTCAGATTTTGTAAAAGAACAATATAATTTTGTTTTGAATGATGACTTGGATAACCTGATTATGCCAGAGGAAAATTCATTATTATTTGAGGATGAAGAATTAAATAGAAAACTCAATTTGGCATAAAATGATTTACAAAAAATTATTAGATTAAACCAATGAAAAAACTAACCATATTAAGCGGAGCTGGAATCAGTGCCGAAAGTGGAATACAAACATTCAGGGATGGAGATGGTCTCTGGGAAAATCATAAAGTAACGGATGTGGCAAGTCCGGAAGGGTGGAGAAGAAATAGAGAAATGGTTTTGGAATTTTACAACCAAAGAAGACGTCAGCTTCATGAAGTAGAACCTAATGAGGCACATCAATTGCTGGCAGAACTGGAAAAATATTTTGAGGTTCAGATTATTACCCAAAATATAGATGATCTGCACGAAAGAGCAGGCTCCACCAATATTCTTCACATTCATGGTGAGTTGTTCAAGTCTTGCTCATCTAATAATAAAAGCCTGATTTATGAACAAAAAGGAGATATCAGTTTAGGTGACAAAGCCGAAGACGGCGCACAGTTAAGACCTTTTATTGTCTGGTTTGGGGAAGATGTTCCTTTGTATCAGGCGGCGAGAGATCTTGTAAAAGATTCGGATATCTTAGTGGTTATTGGAACTTCATTGCAGGTTTATCCTGCAGCTGGACTGATTCATGATATCAAGGATGATTGCCTTTTAATTGTTATCAATCCCAACGAAACAGGCTTTGGCTACGGGCAGAGAGCCGTAGTGATGAAAGAACCCGCAACAAAAGGAATGAAACTGTTATTTGATAAACTGGTAAACCTTGCCTGATAAACATAAATATTCCATATAACAATGAAAACCTTAATACAAACAATATCAAACCTTTTTTGCAAAAAAGAGAAAGTAGATTTGAAGAAATTTCCTGAAGGAAGCTTACCCGAGTACAACGGAAAAGTTGAGGTTGATAAATACATTGAAATTGACTATATCGGTGTAAAGGATTCAGACGATTATTTATTCAAAACGCCTAGTGAAATCCTGAAAATATTAAATAATAAAATGTTGCTTTGGGTGGATCAAAAGAATAATTTGTTAGGATTTTCAGATAGCAAAAGAAGTAAATTATTTATTTTGACTGATATTAAAGGGTTTGAAATTCAGAATATGCTTCCTGCAAAAGGATCGGGAAGGGCATTTCTTTCCGTTGGTTTATCACATGGAAAATTCTATGAGATTTCTGAAGGCGAAGTTCATACCTTTGATAAATATGCAGAGGAAATATCAAAAATAACAGGAATAGCAGTGACGTTCGCCCCCGAATATTATAATTGCTAATTATAAAAAATAACCATGAACGAAATAGAAACAAAGAAAATAAGTAAATTTTTAAGCCTTATTCTAAGGCACCAACCTGAAAGTATAGGACTAAAGCTGGATGAAAACGGCTGGGCAGATGTAGAAGAGCTGAGAACAAAATCAGCTAAAAAAAGAATGCATTTTACCTTGGAGGAACTGGATGAGGTAGTGGAAACCAATAATAAAAAAAGGTTTGCTTTCAATGATGATAAAACCAAAATCAGAGCCAGTCAGGGACATTCTATCGATATAGATCTGGCCCTAGAAGCATTGCAACCGCCTGAATTTCTTTATCATGGAACTGCAGAAACCAATATTTCTTCCATTTTAGAAAAAGGAATCGAAAAAAGAAATCGTCAACACGTGCACTTAAGTGCTGATAAAGAGACCGCAACAAAGGTAGGGATGAGACACGGAAAACCCGTTATTCTGACCATCAGAACCGGGAAAATGCATGAAGATGGGCTGTTCTTTTATCAATCAGCAAATGGCGTATGGCTGACGGAGTTTGTAGATTCAAAATATATATCAAAATAAGAGGAATAAAAACGCTGATTGAAACCATAAAAAATGTAGCTTCCCGTCAAATGATAAGTGAAATATAAAAAGATGAACAGAACTTTAGTAATAGGTGATATACACGGAGGATTTAAGGCATTGCAGCAGATTTTTGAACGTGCTGAGGTTACTCCAAATGATAAATTGATCTTCCTTGGAGACTATGTAGATGGCTGGAGTGAATCTTCCCGGATTATTCAGTTTCTAATAGATCTTTCTCAAAAGCAGGAATGTATTTTCATCAAGGGAAATCATGATGCCTGGTGCGAAGATTGGCTGGCATTGGGACAAAATCCTGATATGTGGCTTTTTAATGGTGGAAAAAGTACAGTAGAAAGCTATGCAGAGTATGAGCAGGAAGAGCTGGATAATCACCTTGAATTCTTTGAAAGGATGAAAAGCTATCATGTGGATGATCAGAACCGATTGTTTATTCATGCGGGATATGCTTCCATGCACGGTCCTGAGAAAGAAGTGTATTCCAGCAACTATCGTTGGGACAGAACCCTTTGGGAAACAGCAGTAGCAATGGATAAAAAATTAGAAAGAAATTCTGAATTATACCCCAAAAGACTGCTTTTATTCAGGGAAATATTTATCGGGCATACCCCAACACTGGATATTGGAAGTAAAATACCAACTAACAAAGCCAATGTCTGGAATATGGATACCGGAGCAGCTTTCACAGGATCCTTATCCATAATGGACATAGACACTAGAGAATTCTGGCAAAGTGATCCGCTTCCATCCCTATATCCTGATGAAAAAGGAAGAAATCAATGATTTTAAATAAGCCTCATGCGTTTTCAAAACCGATGAGGTTTTTTATTTTATGCAACAGTTTTACCTTTTTATCATTTTACTTTTTTTGACAACTTCATATTGACTAATTTTAAATCCTGAAAATAATACGTCAATGAAACTGAAATACCTCCTGCTTACGCTGAGTTCGTCTCTACTTTTTGCTCAGAAAACATTTCAGACCCCTTTTGAAAAAGGAAATGGTAACCAAACCGTTACCTATGATGAGATGAATTCTTATTATGAAAATTTAGCCAAAAATTTTAATACCATTCAATATCTTAAAAAGGGAGAAGATGATAACGGAAAATCCATTTACGTTGTCGTTTATAATCCTTTTCCGGAAAAAAATATTGATAAATTAAGGAAAAATAAAGCGATTCTCTTTGTCAATAACGGAATCCATCCCGGAGAACCCGACGGAATTGATGCAACTATGATGTTGATGCGTGATCTGGCAACCAAGAAGATTAAGACCCCACAAAACTTTGTTATAGCTGCTATTTCTGCTTACAATGTCAGCGGAATGCTGAATAGAGGATCCCATTCCAGAGCCAATCAGAACGGACCGGAACAATATGGTTTTAGGGGAAATGCAAGAAACTACGACCTGAACAGAGACTTCATTAAGGCAGACTCTAAAAATGCCAGAAGCTTTCAGGAAATTTATCAATGGTTAAAACCTGATGTCTTTATTGATAACCACGTAAGTAACGGAGCAGACTATCAATATACATTTACTTATATCTCAACATTTAAGGAACGTTTAGGAGAGGTTCTTGGCGCCTATTTTTATAATGACTATCAAGCCAAAAACCTTGATGATATGAAGAAATTGGGATATGAAAGTACCCCCTATGTAAACATCCACGGCGATGTTCCTGAAGTTGGTTTTGCTTCCTTCGAAGACTCTCCGAGATATTCTACGGGGTATACAACTCTGTTCAACTCGTTGGGTACCGTTCCTGAAACGCATATGCTGAAACCCTATGACAAAAGAGTAGATGCTACCTACAAGTACATGCTGGTTAATCTGCAGAATTTAGATAAGGATTACCAGAAAATAAAGCAATTTCGTTTGGATAATCTAAAACAATATCAGGCAGGAAAACAATACGGAATCCGTTGGAAAATCGATTCTACCAAGTTTACGACGATGGATTTTAAAGGGTATGAAGGAAAATATAAACCCAGTGAAATTTCCGGAAAACCAAGACTGTATTATGACAGAAACAAGCCCTTTACAAAGAACATAAAACTCTTTACTACGGCTGTTCCTACAGGATATATTACCATTCCCAAATACTATATAATTCCACAGTCACAGTACAGAATTATTGAGGAATTCAAAAGAAACGGAATTCAGATGAAACCCATTCAAAAAGACAGTACAGTTTTAGTAGAATCCTATAAGATCAGAGATTTTAAAACAGTAAAAAATCCTTACGAGGGACATTATCTGCATTATGAAACCACAGTTGACAAAGTTTCTAAAAATAGAATATTTACTACAGGGGATTACATGGTTTCCACAGATCAGCCAGGTGTAAAATATATTATTGAAACCCTTGAGCCTGAGGCACTAGACTCTTTTTTTAACTGGAACTTTTTTGATGGAATTTTGGCCCAGAAAGAATATTATTCAGCCTATATTTTTGAAGATACCGCTGCAGAACTATTGAAAAATGATAAAAAGCTAAAAGAAGCCTTTGAAGAAGCCAAAAAATCAGATAAAAAACTATCTGAAGATGGAGAATCACAGCTGGATTGGGTATACAGACATTCTCCTTATTTTGAAGAAAAAACCTTTAGGCAGTATCCTGTTTATAGAGTGTTGTAATGTGTTGTAAATCATGTGGTAAACTAAAAAGACGTTTCAAATGAAACGTCTTTTTAGTTATTTTGGCAAGCCTCTTTTTAGAGCGATCTCCGCCCTTTTGATGGCCACCTTTTCTTTCCAGTCCATATATTTCTTTCTGAAATTGGATTTCATAATATCATCAAATTTACGCTGTACAGTAAGGTTCCATAAAGAATGTGCCTTTACTGCCCATGATTTGTCCCACGCTCGTAATGAAATGGAGAAAGAACCATCCAGATACTTCATCCAGTGCCACCATCCTGTAGGCATAAACAATGTATCTCCATGCTCAAGGAAGCATTCAATACCCTCTACACCATCCAATGCAGGAAATTTTGTAAGATCAGGATTTTCAATATCATAATCCTCAAGAGCATAGGTAGCATAGGGAATTTGATATAGTCTCTCTTTCCATTTATAGTCAAAAAGAAGAACGTGCTTTCTTCCATTAAAGTGAGTATGAAAAATATGCGCCATATCTATGTCAAAATGCAAGAACGTAACGGATCCTTTTCCTCCAAAAAACATATTAGGATACTTATCAAGGAATCCTCCCATTAATTTTTTGGGAGAAATATAATCTTCCAGAAGTTTTGGAGCATATTTTATGGGGTCGAACAGGAAAATTCTCAGATCAGTAGGTTCACGCTGGATAAGATCTATATAATCACCGAATTTCATTTTGGCTGCAGAAGCATTGATGGGAGCAGAGGGATCTGCCTTTGAACTGTCATATAATGGAACCTCCACATCTCCTACGACCTCTTTCATGTATTCCATCGTCCATTTTTGGTAAGCCGGCCAGTTTTTTGCCATATTCTTGATGACAACGGGCCTTCTTGGCTTTAGATATTTTTCGTAGAATTCTTCTTTAGAAATATCATCTACAATATCTATAGGCTTTAAATTAATTCCCATTTTGTAAATTTTATGTTACAAAATTATTAAATAATTATTTACGAACCCAGATTTAAGCTTTTTTTAATATATACATTGCCTTAAATTTATTATTTAGAATTAATTAAAATAATTATTTTTTTATTCTGTGAGGTAAAAGCCGTTTTTCTTATATAAATATCAACAGAAATCCTTTGTAACAATAGTACGAGGTAAAAACATATTTAATGAATAGAAATCTACTCAGACACTAGTATATAGATTTTACTTAACAGAAAGGATGCAGATAAAGTTCATAAAATGAAGAACTAATGATTGTAGAATTATATTAATTCAATAAGTGTAGAGATATTTTTAATTTAAATTTTAAATATTTCAGATTAACAAAACATTTTTTAATTTGAAAATAAAAATAGCTTTTTTTTATAATTAATTTAAGCGTTGATAATGTGAGTGTTATGTATTTAATTATTCAACATATAGTGATTTTGAAGAAAAAAAAGGACATTTTTTTTCAAATCTAAAAGTAAGGATCCTTTCTATCCTTAATAAAATCAAAAGTATAACGATGCTTTTAGTGATATGATTTAACTTTCAAGAATAAAATACATCTTTAAAAAAGTGTAACGAAAAACCACAATGATTAACTAATTAATCAAATAGTAAATATGAAAAAAAATATTTCCCTATTTCTGATGCTTTTTTTTACTGTGTTTACATTTGCACAGAAAACCGTTTCAGGAAAAATTACTGATGACGACGGGGTAGCTATACCAAGTGCCAGTGTGACCATTGAAGAGCCTGGTAAAGATGCCATTCTTGCCTATGGAATTACCAATTCTAAAGGAGAATACAAGGTGACTTTTACTTCTCCAGAACCCAATGTGGACCTTAAGGTAAAAGCATTCAACCAAAAACCTCTTACAAAACAGGTTGGAAATAGTGATCAGGTTCTGAATTTTAAAATGCAGTCTGAGGCTACAGAAATAAAGGAAGTACAGTTGAAAACCAAAATGATTACAGCAAGAGGAGATACCATCTCTTATGATCTAAAGGCATTCAATAGTAAAAATGACAGAACCCTGGCAGATGTAATGAAAAAAATCCCCGGAATTGAAGTCAATACAGATGGAACCATTCTTTACCAAGGAAATGCCATCAACAAATTTTATGTGAACGGGAAAGACCTTATGGAGGGAGGTTATGGAACCATTAACAACTCACTTCCGAAAGATGCTGTACAAAAGGTGGAGGTCCTTGAAAACCATCAACCGGTAAAAATTCTTCAGGATAAAGTGCCTTCAGATCAGGCAGCAATCAATATAAAGCTTAAAAACTCCGTAACCATGACCGGTAGAGGAGAGGTCGGAACCGGTTTTGGAGATTCATGGCTTTGGAATGTAAAATTGACGCCCATGTTTTTTGGACAGAAAAGCCAGTGGGTAGTCAATTATAAAACGAATAACATGGGTGAGCAGGTAGAAAATGAGGGAAACATTCTGGCTTTTGGAAGCGGATGGGAAGGGAAAAGATCAAATATCTCTCAAAATAACTGGCTAAGTGTAGAAAATGCTGAAGCCCCCAATCTTCCTGTAAAAAGGTACTTGCTGAATAGTGTACATTATCTTTCTGCCAATTACCTTACCAATATTGACAAGAAAAAAGAATGGGAGCTTAAGGCCAATGCCAACTATACTAATAATGCGGTAGAAAGAGAGTCAAACAGTGTTACTACAGACCTTCAACAAGGAACGCAATATAATACCAGATTTCTGAATAATTTCTATACTGATAAGCTAAAAGGAGAATTGATTTTTACTAAAAATGCTAAAAAAGGATTCTTTAAAAATACCACTACATTTTCTCAGTTTTGGAATGGAGACAGAGCTTTTGCTGAAAGAAATGATAAAATTGGCTACAGATTTGGAAATGAAGTTTTACAGTCACCAACGACATCGTTTCAAAACTCTTTGAGTACAATTATCCCTTGGAAAGAGAAAATGGTTAATTTCAAATCATATGTGAGTTACCAAAACGATAAACAAGTTCTGGAAATTTCTCCTGCTAGCTACTTACAATTTCCATATAAAGAACCTGGAAGCAAAGATTTTACTACCATTAAGTTCACACCGGGATCTAACGCTTTACAAAGTTTCAGAATTAAAAGTTTAGATACATCCCATTCAGCAAACATTAGTTTTTCTACAAAAGGCTGGACTTTCACGCCACAAGTGGGAATTGATTTTTCTACAGATAAGCTGACAACCAATTTTGATGGAAGTACAATTAGTAACTCTCCGGATTTCAGTACTCCGGCCTATGAAAATGATTTAAAATTCACAAGAGTTAATCCATCGGCTTCTGTTGGAATTAATTATAAATCAGAAGCATGGAGCTTATTTTCCAGCTTTCCTGTAAACTTTAATAATATAAAAGCAGAAGACGAGTTCAGAAACGTTTCAAAGTCTTTAAGTAAAGTAACCTTTACACCCAATATTTTTGCTCAATATTCTTTTGCTTCTTTCTTTAAGGCAAGTATGAGCGGAGGTATCAACAATAATTTTGGAGATATACAGACTGCTTATGCCGGATATATTCTGACAAGTCCAGGAGGATTTAATGTGATGAATCCTAAAAATCCAATCCCCCAGACGACTACAAAAAATGCAGGGGTAAGGCTGGAATACAGAAACCCACTTAATAATCTTTTCTTTAATGTGGGGTATAGATTAAGTGATGCTAAAAATAATTTATTGGCATCCAGTGCCGTAAACGAATTAGGTTTTAGCGTTATAGAATATATTGAACGTGAGAATAAAAGAACAAGCAATAGCTATTATGCAGAAATTGGAAAGTATTTTCCAAAATTTAAAACAAATGCTTCCCTATCATTTAGTAATACCAATTCAAAATCCGAATCCAGAAGAAATGAGCAGGATCTTAACACTAAAAATGATGCAAATTCATTAGGGTTTAAATTCAACAATACCTATTTCTCATGGATGAGTGTAGATTTCAACATGACAAAATCATGGAATAAGCAGTCTAACGGAGTTATTCAAAACAATTTAGGGAAAACAGAGGGTTACACACACAATTTGAATGTATTCTTCTATCCACTGGAAAGCCATACAATAGGTTTTTACTGGGATCAAATCAATTCAAAATTGGGAGATACAAAACTAAATAATGGTTTTTTTGATGTTTCATACCAATTTAGCTGGACTAAGAAAAAAGTTGACTTTGAATTAAAGTGGATGAATATTGCCAACAGAAAAGTATTTGAAAAAATCAGTGTAGGAGATGCAACAATTATCCAAACAACAATGCAGCTTCGCCCAAGTCAGGTTATGTTTAGCGTAAAATTCAATTTTAAATAAAGTAAAAACCAATCCCTAGGGATTGGTTTTTTATTGAGATATATTGATGTATTAGAAGCCTTGATAATCGGCAGAGGGCCCATAACTTCCCGGCAAAGGAATGTCATTTAGCCTGTAATAAACGCCTAGCTGTGCTCTGTGATGAGTAATTTGATTTAATGCATGACGAATCGATTCATATTTTGTCCATTTTGCCAGTTCCTGTCCATTGTTTTTCAGTGCCCAGGTTCCATTAAGGTCATTTTCATTGGCATTTTCAAGGGCCTCCTTACCTGATTTGAAATTTTGGTCAAGAGCCTGTAAAAGATCATCTTTAGTAGAAAGCTTCTTGGGTTGATAATCACCTTTTCCAAAATCCAGATCAGAGGTTTTGAGCATCGTATTAGGCCATTCAAAGATTTCAGCAATATGAGTGGCAAGAGGCATCAGTTTCATGCTTTTTTCATGAGGGGCATACTCATTTTTTCCGTCAGGATATGTTTCAAAGAATTTTCTGGTGGTTTGATATTCCGTCTCCAGCTCATTTTTAAATTGTGATAAAGTGTCCATAATATTTTGTTTTTGAGAAAGTTAAAGTTAAAACTTTTACCCCTGAAAATGTTTTAACAGAATCATAATTTTTAAGGTTTTGCTCTAATCTGTGAAAGAAAATTGAAAAAAACTGTAACAAAACTCCATAACCTATTACTAATTAATAAAACTTGGAAAATGAAAAAGTTATTTTCAGTATTTCTTATCACTCTTTTTGCTTTTGCTGGTGCTCAGGATACCAAAGAAATGGCTAACCGATTCTTTTATGAACTGACTTTTAAACCTAAAAAAGATTCTACAAAACTAGATAAGGTAATTACAATCTTAGACATTACAGATAAAAATCGATCAGTTTATCAGGATTATACCGTAATAGCACAGGATTCTATCATGAAAGTTGAAATAGAAGCCATGAAGAAAGCCGGGATGATGAAAGACCTTAGCAAGTCACTTAAAACCCCCAAAATTTCTGCAAGAATATATAAGGCCTATCCAAGCATGAAAGTTCAGTATGTAGACAAAATTGCTAATGGTTTTACACCAAGTAATATTGGTTACAGTGAAGATTTAAAGTTCAACTGGAATATTCTTAGCGATAAGCAAAAGATTGGAGAATATAATACTCAAAAGGCAACTACAGAGTTTGGAGGAAGAAAATGGACGGCATGGTTTAGTACAGATATCCCTTTTCAGGATGGGCCGTATAAATTTTCAGGACTTCCGGGCTTAATTGTAAAGATTGAAGACGCAGATAAAAACTATTCTTGGGTATTGCAAGGGAATAAAAAAGTAAAAGATTATACAGAGTTTTCCTACATTGAAAGCTTGATGGGAGCCTCCGGAGGAAAAGTAAATGAATTATCAAAAGAAAAATTTGAAAAAACATTTAATGATTTCAAAAAAGATCCATTTGCTTCTGTACGCCCAATGATGACACAGGACATGATGTCTAAAACAATTCCAGGAATGGACGGAACACTGGGAGACATGATGAAGAAACAGGAAAAGCAATACAAGGAGTTTTATAATGCCAACGATAATCCTATCGAAAAAGAGCAACCTGCTTCAGATAAAAAGAAAAAATAAGCATTCATATCAACTAAATTATATTTCGAGTCAACCCAGATACAGTAATGTATTTGGGTTGATTTCTTTTATGAGCAATCGTTATTTAGATTAAATTTAAATAGCGTATATTTGCAAGACAAAAATTTAGGCTTTGAAAGAGAACGAATTACATAAATTAAGTGGATTTCCTAAGAACAAAATGGGAAAGATATTGGGATATGATAATGACCATCTGAAAATGCCCAATAAAATCATTGAAATGGGCCTCCTTCCGGAGACTGTATTCAGGATTTTGTACCAGGCTCCGTTCAATGGGCCAATGTATGTAGAATTTGGAGCAGAGAAAAGCCGGATTGCTCTTCGTGAGGAAGAAGGAGATTATATCATTGTTGAAGAATTGAATTAATGCAGGCAAACAAGAAAAAACAAATACTTTTAGTTGGGAATCCTAATGTAGGGAAGTCAACGGTTTTTAATGCACTTTGTAACAAAAAGCAGAAAACCGGGAACTATGCAGGTGTTACCGTTGCAAGTCATTCGGGAAATTACGCCTATAAAAATGAGGACGTTGAGGTTGTTGACCTTCCGGGTTCTTATAGTGTATATCCAAGTTCAGAAGATGAGGCTATTTTTTCAAAATACCTTATTGACGAGCAGAAAAACTATGCAGGAGTTGTTTATATTCTTGAGGCATTAAGCCTAAAAAGGGGGCTTCTTTTATTTCAGCAGATTCAGGATCTTGGAATTCCAATGATTTTGATTGTGAATCAGATAGATCAGGCAGAACGAAGAGGAATTACCATAGACATTCAAAAGTTTTCTGAAGCATTAGGAATTAAGATCATTCAAACCAATGCAAAAGAACAAATTGGCATTAAAGAAGTAAGAGACGCTGTTTATAACAATGAATTTGTAAAAACAGATAAACTTTCTTTTGAAACGCCGGCCGAACACAGAGATTTCATCCAGAAACTAACTTCTCATAAAGGGCTGGATAATGAATATAAAGCATGGATGAGCCTTTCATTAGGAACAGATCTTGGAAAGATAGGGTCTGTAATGGAACAGATCAATGAATCTGATGCTAAAAGTTTGGTTCCTAAAAGATTACAGGTTCAGGAAACCGTTAGGAGATACCAAAATGTTGATAAAATATTACAGAATGTAATTTCCAAGAAGCCGCAGTTCAAAGAATTGCTAACGGAAAAACTGGATAGGGTTTTAGTTCATAAGTTCTGGGGTTACATTGTTTTCTTAGCCATCCTATTGGTAATTTTCCAAAGTGTTTTCTTCCTTGCAGAATATCCAATGAACTGGATTGAGGAGTCTTTCTCATGGCTTGCTGCCTTTACCAATGAACATCTTCCGGAAGGACCCGTCAATTCCTTAATTTCCAACGGAATTGTGCCGGGAATAGGAGGAATTGTAGTGTTTGCACCACAAATCGGAATTTTATTATATTTCCTTTACTTATTGGAGGATTCAGGATATATGGCAAGGGTTGTTTTCCTTATGGATAGACTTCTTCGCCCATTTGGACTTAACGGAAAAAGTATCGTTCCCCTTGTTTCAGGAACTGCTTGTGCAATTCCGGCAGTAATTTCTACAAGGAATATTGAAAACGTTAAAGAAAGATTACTGACAATATTGGTAACGCCGTTCATGACGTGTTCAGCTAGACTTCCGGTGTATAGTATCATTATTGGATTAATCATTTCTGAAGGAACTTTCCTGGGTATCAAATATAAGGCACTTGTATTGATGGGAATGTATTTGCTGGGCTTTTTAGTGGCATTACTTTCTGCAGCAATTCTTAAGGGATTTATTAAAGACAAAGGAAAAACATATTTGGTAATGGATCTTCCTGCTTATAAAAAACCACTTTTTGGCTATGACTTTAAAATGGTTTTGGGTAAAGTATGGGACTTCATCACCGGAGCGGGTAAAATTATCTTCATCGTAAGTATTATTATTTGGTTTTTAAGCTATTTTGGACCAAAACAAAATCCAAACGAATTGGTAGCCACAAATGTAGAGCTAGACCACTCTTACCTTGCCAAAATGGGTAAAGGAATTGAACCGGTAATTGCTCCATTGGGATACGACTGGAAAATGGGAGTAGGGATTCTTACAAGTTTCGTGGCAAGAGAGGTATTTGTAGGAACAATGTCAACACTTTATAGCCTTGAAGATGATGCTCCTGAAGTAAAAGTGATTGATAAAATGAGACGAGATGTGAAGCCAAATGGAGAGAAGGTCTTCAGCTTTGCAACAGGCATCTCAGTTCTTCTGTTCTATGCATTTGCAATGCAGTGTATTTCTACACTGGCAGTAGTCTATAGAGAAACCAAAAGCTGGAAATGGACAGGCTTTCAGGTGGCTATGATGACAGGTTTGGCATATTTTGTGTCGATGATAGTATATCAAATTTTAAAGTAATGGATTCTTCATTAATTTTTCAGTACGTACTTATTGCATTAATTGTAGCTTTTGCGTGTTTCTCCCTATTCAAGGTATTTAAAAAGAACTTTGCTCCAAAGAAATTCAGTTCCAAAAGAACAAATTGCGATAAAGACTGTGGCTGTTCTTAACATAATATTCAACGGATAATTGAAAAAAATGTGGTAATTTCATTTTTTTAATTTAAAATATTCAGTTTGAGCGTTCCAAGAACAGTACTTGCATTATTATTTTTTTTATTTGCCATTCTGGTAAATGCACAAAAAGATACTACTAATATCAAGTCTTACGCAGATCAGGTAATGATTCGTGCCAATCTGGATACCAATATTGAAAGCTTTATTTTCTCAGAGGGAGAGGAGGGAAAAGAAAAGCAGCAAATATTTACAATCAACAATAAAACAAAGGTTTCCTTATCTGTTGACTATAAAATCATAAGTGCAACCCATCGTTTGCGCCTAAGTTTTTTTCAGATAACAAGGACAACGAATTAAAGGGAAACAGTTCCTATACAGACTTTAGTTTCAGATTATTCCCCAAAAGATTTATTCAGACTCTTTATTATAAAAACGTTAAGGGGTTTTATATTGAAAACATGCAGGACCTCTTTCCCGGTTGGAAAGAGGGTGATCCTTATATGCAGTTTCCAGACTTAAGAGTACAGAGTTTTGGAGGCTCTACATCCTATATTCTTAATAAAAATTTTTGGCAAAAAGTATCTATACCCAGGGGGAATGGCAGAGTAAAAGCTCCGGAAGCTGGGTTCCGTTTCTAGATTATGACCTTACTGTTCTCAGAAATAAGGTAGATGACAAAAAAGTTAAAGAAACACAGTATAAAATTGGTGGGAATATCGGCTACTTCTACAATTGGGTGCTCGGGAAGAATGTAAATATGTCGCCCTATCTTGCCCTTGGGCTTGGTGGGAAATTTTCAACCTATCGGGATGCTCAGGAGGATAATTCAAGAGTAAATGCACAATATTTAACATTGAGAATGGAGGGGGGGCTTCATGTGGGATATAACACGGATCGATTTTTATTTGGCGGAAAAATGAACTTCAGTGCCTATACCTATAATCAAACAAAAAATCAGGCTGTAGAAAACAATAATATGTATGGATTACTCTATATTGGATATCGTTTTGCTCCTCCCAGGGTGGTAAAGAACACCTATGACAAAATTCAAAAAAAGATTCCTGTTTTATAAGTTGAAAATCTTTTTAAGTATCTTTGTTTCGGACAAATTATAATACTAACAATAAGAAATAAAAAACATAATGTCGTTAATAAAATCTATTTCAGGAATTCGCGGAACCATTGGCGGAAGAGTTAATGATAATCTTACACCGCTGGATGTGGTAAAATTTGCATCCGCATTCGGAACCTGGCTTCAGAACAATAAAAATAAAAAAGACCTCACTCTTATCATAGGAAGAGATGCAAGAATCTCTGGTCAAATGGTTTCTTCCCTGGTTACTGCAACATTGCAGGGATTAGGAATTAACGTGATAGATTTAGGCCTTTCTACAACACCAACCGTTGAGATAATGGTACCTGAATTGAATGCTGACGGAGGAATTATCCTTACAGCATCTCACAACCCAAAACAATGGAATGCCCTTAAGCTTTTAAACGAAAAAGGAGAATTCATCAGTGGGGAAAACGGAGCTGATGTTCTTGCTCTTGCAGAAAGCGAAGACTTCAATTATGCAGAGGTAGACAACCTTGGGAAGTACGAAACAAGAGAAGATGCCTTTGATATCCATATTCAGCAGATTCTTGATTTGCCAATGGTAGATGTTGAAGCCATTAAAGCAAAAAACTTCAAGGTAGTACTGGATGCTGTAAACTCTACAGGAGGTATTGCAATTCCAATGCTATTGGATAAATTAGGCTGTGAGACCATTAAATTATACTGTGAACCAACAGGTCACTTCCCTCACAACCCAGAGCCTTTAAAAGAACATTTGGGAGACATCTGTGAATTGGTTAAAAAAGAAAATGCAGACCTTGGAATAGTTGTAGACCCGGATGTAGACAGATTGGCCCTAATTGATGAAAAGGGAGAAATGTTCGGAGAAGAATATACATTGGTCGCAGTTGCAGATTACTTGCTAAAACATAAAAACGGAGTGGCAGTCTCTAACCTTTCTTCAAGCCGTGCCTTGAGAGACGTGGCACAGTCACATAACTCAGAATACTTTGCAAGCGCTGTAGGAGAAGTAAATGTAGTGACCCTAATGAAAGAGAAAAATGCAGTAATTGGAGGTGAAGGCAACGGAGGTATTATTTATCCGGAATTACACTACGGAAGAGACTCTTTAGTAGGTGTAGCCCTATTCTTAACTCATTTAGCTAAGGAAAATAAAACAGTTTCTGAACTAAGAGCAGGATATCCAAGCTATTTCATGGGTAAAAAGAAAATAGAACTGACACCGGAAATTGATGTAGATGCTATTTTAAGCAAAATGGAACAGGAATACCAAAATGAAGAGGTTTCTACTGTAGATGGTGTTAAAATAGACTTTGAAAACAATTGGGTTCACCTTAGAAAATCCAATACAGAGCCAATCATCAGAATTTATACAGAAGCTAAATCTCAGGAAGAGGCTGATAAATTAGGAGACGATATCATTGCCAAGATTAAAAGTTTAATTTAAATAAATCATAAGAACGGAACCCATAAAGCTCCGTTCTTTTTTTATACCAAAATGTTTGAGCACATCAAGAACAAGTCCCCTTTCCCAAAGGAAAAATGGAGAAAGTTTTTAGGAAGTTTTGAAAGAATGGAAGTTCCTGCTAAAACCCTGCTTTTACACGAGGGAGAGGTTTCATATAATGCTTTTTATATAGAGAAAGGAATCATAAGAGCCTGGTATAATAATGATGGTAAGGATGTGACATTTCAGTTCTTTCTGGAAAACACTATGTTTTCTTCTTTGGAAAGCTTTAAAAAGGGTCTTCCCAGCATGGTTTCCTTTGAAACAATAGAACCCTGTATTCTGTATAAAATCAAGAAGCCCGATGTAGAGGCCTTTCTGGAAGAGGTTTATGATAATCCGGAACTTAGAACCCTATTCATGGATGCTCTTTTTGAAAGGATATTCGATTATATGAAGCATTTCTTTTCATTCATCAAGGATACTCCACTGCAGCGATATCTTAATCTCGTTAAAGCAAAACCCGAAATCATCAAAAGGGTTCCCCAGCATTATATTGCTTCCTATCTTGGGATTACAACGGTACATCTAAGCAGAATAAAAAGCAAAATTCTGAAAGAAAACCTTTTATAATACAAGGCATACAAAGAATTTATTACGTCTATTGATAGGGCTTGATAAGTTCCGACTTTCGTATTGCTTTTAAAACTGATAACAAATGTTATCGCTTTTCAGGTCTTTCCGGAAATAATTTTGCATAAAAATTAAGATAATGAAAGCAGCAGTCGTATTTGAAAAAGGACAAATCCCCCAATATGCAGATTTTGCGGAACCGAAGGGAATACAGGAGAATGAAGTTCTGGTATCCGTAAAGGCAGCATCCATCAAAAACCTTGATAAGGCAAGAGCCGGTGGAAAGCATTACTCTGCCGAAAATAAAACACATCAACCAACTATTGTAGGGTCTGATGGAGTGGGATACTTGGAAAATGGTTCAAAAGTTTATTTTTTTAGTAAAAAAGGAACCGTTGCAGAGAAAGCGGTTGCAGATAAGAAAATGATGGTTGAAATTCCTGAAGAATTAGACTTTTCTACAGCTGCAGCATTGCCAAACGCCGTTATGGGATCTGCAATGGCTCTAAAGTTCAAGGCAAGAATACAACCCGGAGATGTTGTATTAGTAAACGGAGCAACAGGAATTACTGGTAGAATAGCCGTGCAGATTGCAAAACTTTATGGTGCTAAAAAAATTATTGCTACCGGAAGAAATGAAAAATCCCTGAAGGAACTTCAGGAATTGGGAGCTGATGAGGCTATATCCCTGCAGCTAAGTGATGAAGACTTTAAAGAAAAAATAAAAAAGATTCACAATGAAACACCTATAGACATTGTGCTGGATTATATCTGGGGACATTCTGTGGAGATTATTTTATCTGCATTTAAAGGTGATGGAACATTTTCTCATAAGACAAAGCTGGTTACGATAGGAGGAATGAGCGGAGATACCATTCAATTGTCTTCACAAATCCTTAGAGGAACCGATATTCAAATTTCAGGATCAGGGTTGGGAAGCTGGACCAAAGAAGAATCTGCCCTTTTATTTTCAGAAATCATCCCGGAAATGTTTCAGGCGGCCATAGAGGGAAACATTAAAATAGAAACAGAAGAGGTTGATATTAAAAATATCGAAGCTGCGTGGAATACAGAGATACAAACCGGAAAAAGGCTTGTGGTAAGAATTTAACCCCAATTTCCATTTTTTTATCCACAATCCTTTTATTGGTTTTCTTTTTTTACTATTTTTATAATAGAAATTTATGAAATGGTTAATTCAAAAAAAAATCGCAACTTTGCATAAATATTTGAATATCAGTTTCAGATGTATTATTAATTAAACGTTTGCCGGGGTCTGTAAGTAACTTCAGGCATCGGGCCGACAAAGAGGACACTATTGGAAGAGTATTTTGGAAATGAACTTGTAAAAAAGTTCGAGGAAATGATGGAAAACAATGACGAATTCTACTTCGATACAGAAGAGTTAGAAGATATCATTGTTTATTATTTGGAGCTTGGTGATTTTAATTACGCCGATATGGCTGTTAATTATGGACTTAAGCTTCATCCTAATTCATTGGATATCAAGATTAAAAAGCTTGAGATTCTTTTGGAATGGGAAGAGTATAATACGGCGAAAGACCTTATCAACGAGTTAAAAGGTTCTTCTATGGAGAATACAGACTTTTTGGTATGCTACGCCAAGTATTATTCGAACCTGGGAAATCCCAGAAAATCCATTGAAATCTGCAAGAAAGCTTTGACCTTAGAAGAAGAAGAAAATTTTCTTCACAACTTTATTGCGGATGAATATGTGAATCTTGGAGATCCCTTTAACGCTCTTAAGCACTATAGAAAAGCATTGAAGGAAGATCCTTCCGACGAATATGCCCTTGAAAATTCCATGGTGTGCTTCAGTGACCTGAACAAGAGTGAGGAGGCTATTGCCTTTCTTAATGAATATTTAGATGATTTCCCTTATTCCGAGATTGCATGGTTTGAATATGGGCAGTTCTATTTCAATAGAAAAAACTACGAAGAATCAATAAGAGGATATGACTATTTAATAGCCATCAATTCAAATTCTGTAGGAGTTTATGCCAATAAAGCAGCTTGTTATGAAGCCCTGGGACAGTATCAAAAAGCAATCGAAACTTATGAAGAAATGCTTGAACTTGAATATACCAAGGCATTTACTTTTTATAAGATTGGATTATGTAATAAAGCACTAAAGCAACCTATTGTAGCCTTAAATGCTTTCCAGAAATCGTTAAGAGAAGACCCACAGTTTTACCTTGCGATGATGGAGCAATCATACCTGTATGAAGAAATGGGTGGGATGACAGAGGCGCTACATTTTGCTAAAGAAGCCACCCAATTGAATGAAGACAACCTTGATTATCAAAAAAGATTGGCATTTTTATTCATTGATTCAGGAAAATTTGAAGAAAGCCTTTCCTGTCTTAAAAAATTGGTCAGTGCGGAGCCGTCAAGGTTTTATAACTGGTATGCCTATTCTGAAGTATTGATGCTTGTGGGTGAATATGAAGAAGCCGTAACAGTTTTGAATGCTGCAGTAAAGAGCCATCACAGAGCGGAATTGTTTTATCAGTTAAGCAACTGTTTTTTCAACCTAAAGCAACAGGATAAAGGAGTAGAATCTCTTCAGAAAGCTTTGGAGCTTGACCCTTCTCTTGCTAAGGATATGCAGAAAAAATATCCGTTCATCAAGGATGAGGTGAAAAAGGTTAAGACAGCCAAAGTGAAGAAAAAGAACTAGATTTAATCTAAAATAATAAAAAAAACCTGCAGAAATGCAGGTTTTTTTTATTGAAAATGATATTTGATATAATTCTATTTTTTTTGATTAGTCCTTAAAAATATTAATCCAGCAATGATGATACCGGCACCTATAAATTGTATATAGGTTAGCTTTTCACCATCAATAATTCCCCAGATAATTGCAACAATTGGCATAACCAAAGTGACCGTAGAGGCAAAAAGAGGTGTAGAAACTTTCAATAAACGGTAATTCATCATCATAGCGAGTCCTGTTCCGAATACAGACAATAAGCTCACAAACATTAATCCTATCAAATTATCTCTTGAGAAAGTAAATTCAGAAAAGAATCCCGTGCTGGTAAGGGCTATAATAGATGGGAAAAACAAAACAAATGAAAATACAAATGCAGATAAAACCGTGGAAGAGACTTCCATAAGTTTGGATTTTACCGTTGTGGTACTTAGGGCATAGCATAAAGTTGCCAATAAGAGAAGTAAAATCGGTATTATCTTAAGTTCTCCACTGTCACCACCCCCAAAGGCGAGAATACAAACCCCCGTGAAACTTATTAATGTTCCCACAATTTGTTTCTTAGTAGTTTCAAACTTCCAAACCAATGCCCCAACGATAATTACAAAAATGGGCATCATAGAGTTGATAATCCCTGCAATGCTGCTACTTATCTCCGTTTCAGCGATAGGAAACAGGAACATTGGGATGAAATTCCCAGTAAATGCAGCTAAAATAAGCCACTTTAAATGTTTTTTCGGAAAAAGCTTATAATTGGCAATAGCTATAGGAAGCAAGATGATGCCGGCAATAAGAACCCTTAATGATCCTACCTGAAACGGATTAAAATGTTCCAGCGATTTTTTGATTAAGATAAAAGAAGATCCCCAGATAATACTAAGGATAACCAGAAGAAGCCATTTTTCTTTATCTGCGTTCATTGTTTTCGTGTAGGATTTTTAAAAATTCTTTTTTAGGAATCATTTTAGCACCCAAGCTTTCCAAGTGCTCAGTATGAGACTGGCAGTCAATTAATTCAATCTGATCTTTGTTGCTTTCCACAAAATGAATAAATCCTGCCTTTGAAGCATTGCTTACCTTTGCAAACATGCTTTCTCCACAGAATACATTTCCGATTTGTAAACCATAAAATCCACCAACCAATTCACCATCCTGCCACACTTCAATACTTTTGGCCAATCCATATTCATGAAGTTTAATGAAAGAATTCATCAATTCATCAGAAAGCCATGTCCCTGATTGCCCCTTTCGGTGAGATTGCTGACAATTTTTAATCACTTCCCTGAAATTTTGGTTCTCAGAAAAGGTGAAAATGTTTCTATTCATTATCTTTCTCATCGATTTTGAAACCTTGATCTCGTCAGGGAGCAAAATAAATCTTGGATCCGGGCTCCACCATAGAATTTCTTCTCCTGGATTGTACCAGGGAAAAATCCCCAATTGATAAGCAAACCATATGCGTTCCACAGACAAATCGCCTCCGTAGGCAATAAGTCCATCATGACCGTCATACAGTTCAGGATCAGGAAATGAAATCTCGTTTTCGTCTAGTCGGACCATCTTTTAGCAAAAAAATCCCACTTAATAAAGTAGGATTTATATTTGATCTTTATTCTTTAATTAAAAAGGTAAATCGTCGTCATCATCTCCGGCAAACGGATTCTCATTAGAAACAGGAGAAGCTGACTGCTGAGGCATTGCCTGTGTAGGCTCAGATCCATTGTCTAAAACTTTCTCTACTCTCCACCCTGTAATAGAATTGAAGTACTTAGTTTCACCTTGTGGAGAAACCCATTCTCTTCCTCTGATGTTGATTCCTATCTTTACATTTTCACCTTCTCTAAGGTTATCTAATAAACTGATCTTATCAGACAAAAATTCTATGTTTATCGGCTGTGGATACTGTTCCTGAGTTAAAATAACCAATTCTCTTTTTTGAAACCCGCTTGCAAATGTTTGAGTTTCAGAAAGTTTCTTTACCGTTCCTTGTAATTCCATATTGTAATTATTAACGTTGTAAAAGTAAGAAAATGAAATGTAATATTAGGTGCCATAGGTGAAAAATGTAGAAATTTTAATTTTTTTTCCGAAAAAGTTTGGAGGTAAAGGAAATTGTCCTATATTTGCACTCACAAAAACGAAGCAAGCTCTTTAAAACTTACAATATAAAAAAACCAGCGGATGTGGTGTAATTGGTAGCCATGCCAGACTTAGGATCTGGTGCCGTGAGGCGTGGGGGTTCGAGTCCCTTCATCCGCACTATGCGAAAATAGCTCAGCTGGTAGAGCACAACCTTGCCAAGGTTGGGGTCGCGGGTTCGAATCCCGTTTTTCGCTCCACACCTGCCCTGGTGGTGGAACTGGTAGACACGCAGGACTTAAAATCCTGTGCCTCTTTTGGCGTGCGGGTTCAAGTCCCGCCCGGGGTACAAAGCCCTCTGTATTTTCGTTACGGAGGGTTTTTTGTTTTTATAGAGAGTATAGAGTTCTTTAAATTAAAAAATATTCTTATATTTGTAAGAATTATAGATTGTATCTGTGAAAGCAGATCAATATAACCAGCGGATGTGGTGTAATTGGTAGCCACGCCAGACTTAGGATCTGGTGCCGTGAGGCGTGGGGGTTCGAGTCCCTTCATCCGCACACAAAAAAAAGTAGGATTTCTTCAGATCCTATTTTTTTTGCCCTCACCAGCCCTGGTGGTGGAATTGGTAGACACGCAGGACTTAAAATCCTGTATCTTCGGATGTACGGGTTCAAGTCCCGTCTGGGGTACTAAAACCCTCTGTATTTATTACGGAGGGTTTTTTGTTTTAAAAACGGGTACTATTTTTATCTTTTATTAGATTAGAAATACTGTTTCTTTTATGTTTTTCAGAAAATAATTCCCAACATACATTGATTTATAGAATTGTAGTAATTTTATTGTGACACAATAGCAAAATAATTTTAGGTCATGGCAAATCCAAACGAAAGTAACTCAAGAAGCTATATCATGAGTATGATTAAAGGGAGGGATACAAAGCCTGAGCTTTTAGTACGAAGATTTCTGCATTCAAAAGGGTTGCGATATAGTTTACATCCCAATAAATTAGCAGGAAAACCTGATATTTACTTGGCAAGATATGGCATTGTGGTAGAAGTTAGAGGGTGTTTTTGGCATGGTCATGAAAATTGCAGTCTTTTTATATTGCCCAAGACAAATAGGACCTGGTGGAGCAAAAAGACCCAGAAAACAAAAGATAGAGATTATAGAAATGAAATGATTCTTTTGTCTCAGAAAATCAAAACCATTGTGGTTTGGGAGTGTTCGCTCCGAAGCAATTGTAGAAAGCAAAGTCTTGAAAATCTATATAGCAAGATTGTTGATTCCTCAGATACTTTTCTCTATTAAATTCAGGTTATTTTCCATCATTATTTTGATACAAAACAGAACAAAAAAAGAATCGATTTTAAGTGTAAAAGCATTACATTTGTCAATAATTGACAAGTTAAAATTGACAAGTCCATGAAAGTAATGTTCGGTGAATATATCAGAGAGTTAAGGACCAATAATCATTTGACCTTAACGCAGCTTGCAGCAAGACTTGAGCTTGATTCTGCAAACCTAAGTAAAATTGAAAACGGAAAAAGAGATTTTGACGAAAGACGATTGGAAAAGTTGGCTGATGTTTTTAATCTTGATATTGAAAAATTGAAAGTGGAATATTTTGGAGATCAATTTGCAAAAAAAATGTTTAAATACAATTGCTTGCCTGAGGCTTTGAATGTGGCCAAGGAAAAGATTAATTACATGAGGAATATGAACGTAAAACAAACCGAAATAGAATTCTAAACGATGAAAAAGCCACTAACTTATATTAGTTTATTCAGCAGTGCAGGAGTAGGTTGTTTTGGGTTTAAAGAAAATGGATTTGAATGTATCGCGACAAATGAGCTGCTTTCAAAACGTTTAAAGATTCAGGAGCACAATCAAAAATGCAAATATGAAACTGGATATTTGGATGGAGATATAACTTCTGAAAAAGTTCAAAGTCAATTATTTACAGAAATAGATATGTGGAAAAAGAAGCATCATATTTCTGAACCCGATATTATTATCGCAACACCTCCCTGCCAGGGAATGTCTGTTGCCAATCATAAAAAGAATGATGAATTAGGGCGAAATTCATTAGTGGTTGAATCCATCAAGATTACAAAAAAGGTTAATCCAAGGTTTTTTGTCTTTGAAAATGTAAGAGCTTTTTTAACAACAACTTGTACAGATACAGACGGATTAGAGAAAACTATTGGTGAAGCTATTATACAAAACCTTGGCGGACACTATAATATTTTATCTAAAGTAATCAATTTCAAGGATTACGGGGCCAATTCAAGCAGAACAAGAACCTTGGTAATTGGTGTCCGAAAAGACTTGCAAAATATAAGTCCGTTTGATATTTTTCCTCAAAAGCAGAAACCTAAAACATTAAGAGAACTCTTTACAGGTCTGGAAAAACTTAATAAAATGGGAGCTATTTCTGAAAATGATATTTTTCATTCATTCAGAGAGTATGACGTAAAGATGCTTCCCTGGATTGAAAAATTAAAAGAGGGTGAATCTGCCTTTCAAAATGAAGAAAAGGAAAGGATTCCTCATCAGATAAAGGATGGTGAAATTGTTTTCAATAAAAGCAAGAATGGAGATAAATATGCCCGCTGGTACTGGGACAGAGAAGGACCGTGTGTTCATACAAGAAATGATATTTTAGCCAGCCAGAATACCGTTCATCCCTCTGAGAACAGAGTTTTCAGTATCAGAGAACTGATGCTGATGATGAGTATTCCGGAGAATTTTGCATGGACCAATGTATCTGTGGAAACATTGGATGAATTAGATGTTGAAGAGCAGAAAAAGTTTTTGAAGAAAGAAGAACTTAATATCAGACATTGTATAGGAGAGGCAGTTCCTACAGGGGTTTTTGCTAATATTGCCAAGAGAATTAAGGACGTTGTTGGGCAAAAATTTCTTTCGGCAACAGAACTCAATACAATTATTAAAAAAGAAGAACTGCATATAACAGAGAATCTGATTTCTTTAATACAGTCTGATTTCAAAAAATTCGGGCTTGAAAATATCTATCAGATTGCTGAATATGCCAACTCAAGCCGTCAGGAAAATGCTGCATTTTTCACAAGAAAAGATATTGCTTTCACGGTAGTAAAGGATCTTCCTGAGTTTAAAGGCAAGAAAAAGATAAGGATTTTGGAACCGTCTGTCGGAATTGGAAACTTCATTCCGCTTCTTGTTGAAAAATACGAAGATAAGGACGAGGTTATTTTTGACCTTGTAGATATTGACGGGAACTCTTTTGTGGTTTTAAAGGAAATTTTGAGCCACTTGAAGCTACCGAAGAAGTTTAAGTTTAACTTTATCAATGCCGACTTTCTGACTCATCAGTTTGATGTAAAGTATGATCTTGTAGTAGGAAATCCACCCTATAAAAAGCTTACCAATAGTCAGGAATTGCTGGCAACATATAAAGGGCAATCTCAAAATAAAGAAACGAATAATCTGTTTTCTTTCTTTATTGAAAAGGCCATTACAATTGGAAAATTCGTATCATTAATTGTTCCTAAAAGCCTTATTAATGCTCCTGAATTTAATATGACCCGTGAAATATTAAAGGAACAAAATCTTTTGAAGATTTGTGACTACGGAGAAAAGGGATTTAAAGGAGTTAAAATAGAAACCATCAGCTTTTTGCTTGAAACATCGGCAAAAAAGATTTCTGAGACTATTTTAATTGAAAGTTATATTACAGAAACGGTAAAGGAGAGCAAAAAAGACTATTTATTTTCTGCTCAGTTTCCCTACTGGCTGTTGTATAGAAATGAAGAATTTGACCAGATTTTTAATAAAATGAAGTTTGATATTTTTCAGAGCTTCAGAGACAGACAGATCACCAAGCTGTTAACAAAAGAGAGTGGTAAATACAGGGTTTTAAAGTCCAGAAATGTTGGAACCAACCAGATCATAGAAATTGATAACTATGACAGCTATATTGATGATGCCGAGAAGTTGGCTGTTTCCAAATACTTAAATAAGGATGGAGTAGTGATGGTTCCCAACCTAACCTATTATCCAAGAGCAAGTTTTTTGCCTAAAAATACTATTGCAGACGGATCTGTTGCTTTGTTAACATTAAAAAATGGAAGCAGGATGCCAACGGAAACCGATCTGGAATATTACGGAACAAAAGAATTCGAAAAATTTTATAGAGTGGCCCGAAATTATGGTACCCGCTCCTTGAATATTGACAATAATTCCGTATTTTTCTTTGGTCTTTTAAAAACCATGGAATGATCAAAGTACTGATATCAGATGAGATGAAAGCTCAGGCTAAAATTGAAGCTCAAAAAAGGGATGCCTTTATAAAGCATCATTTTGAAGTAGAACATCTGAGTTCGGAAGAAAGAGATGAATTGGGTTTTTGGGGAGAATTTGCTTGTTCTACAGCCTTACATCAAGACTGGAAACAGAATATACGGGAAAACTATCTGACCATAGACAGCTATGATATTATAGTAAACGGTAAACGCATTGATGTAAAAACAGAAACAGTTCCGGAAGGATTTGCCCGAAAGATTTTATCAAAAGAAATAAATGATGATAAAGCGTATGGAAGACGCTTAATTAACAAAGGACAATTCGATCTGCTATCAAAATATGACTTGGTCATTTTTGGGTTGTTTATTCGGGAGATTCCAGAAGTTTGGTATCCATTGGGATATTTGGAGACTAAGATCATCACAGATCAGTATCTTCCCACTTATGATCGTCCGTATGGAGGAAGATATCCATTTCCTGCATCACCTGTTCCCACATCATTGCTAAAACCATTCAATGACTTATTGATATGATTGAATTATTTACTGATTTTTTTGCTTGCTTTGATTTTGATGTCAGAAAGTCAAAAGATGCCAGATTCATGGATCAAAAGGTAACTCCTGATGTACTTTGCATTATAGCAGACTGTGTCCTTAATTTTGTTGCAGACAGAGATATTGAATTTACTAAGGATGATATCTGGAATGACGATTACTTTAATCATAATGTAAAAGCAATCTTTAATAAACCGGACGCAGGGAATGAAACAACCAGACAGGAATATGATAAATTTACCTCACAACCTTTAAGAACACTAGCCTATGCAAATGTTCTGAGGATGCGTAAAGATGGTAAAAGAAACCTTTACAGCATTAATAATCAGGTAATTCTTGAGTTTATAGCGATGAAAGAAAGGAATGCCTATATCTTTCTATATCATTATCTTATAAAAGTACTATCGGACAGCGGACAGATCAGATATTTTGATGCTTTCAAGGATAGGTGCTTGGATAAATCCGTTACAAATAATGACTTTGCAGAACTTAAAGAAAGGTTCCAAAGATTTATGATTGGCAATACTGCCATCAATGGAGAAACTGAAGTTAATAGAATTTTTCCAAAGATTCTGAATGTATATGCATGTGAGAATAACATTCAAGGAGCTGCCAAGGGAAGAATATCCCCTAATCAATTCTACTATACCGATCTGATGTATAATCGTCCCAATTGGAGGGATGTTGGGAAAAACAAAAATATTTCAAGAAACGAAGCGATAGAAGAGCATGAATCATTGTTAATGAATCAAAATGGAGCCTACTCTGATTATTTGATTCAAAAAGCGATGAAAATAATTCGTAAAATGTACAAGGAAAGTGAAATTAAGGATCAATGGGGGAATGGTGAAGCTACTCAGGTACATCATATTTTCCCCAAGTCTAAATTTCCATCCCTGGCTCACTATCTTGAAAACTTAATTAAGCTCACCCCTACACAGCATTATGCAAAGGCCCATCCGGGTAATAAAACGGATGCTATTAACAGAGACTATCAGCTCGTTTGCCTGCTTGCCAAGACCAGTAATATTGAAAAATCCCTTAATCAAGGAGAGTTTCTGTACAGAAAAGAATCTTTGATCTATGTTATCAATACAGGCCTATCTCAAAATCTGGATTATGACTTAGATTTTAGAGGGATTAAGGAAGAATTGATAAGAGTTTACAATATGAACTAAAATTTATAACCATGTATAAACAACTTTTCACTCTTTCCTTTCTAATTTTTCTAGCCTCTTAAAAATATCTGTGAAAATATTTTTTTCAGAGATTGAAACCTGTCCTACAATTTTATAAAGGTTCTGTTTATCTGTACGGGAGGCATATTGTAAATTACCATCAGTATAAACCAATAGATTATAGGTTGGATCAATTTTAAGATCAGCCTTATTCAGAAATAAGATATCTCCGTAATTGTATTGAGGAAGCAATGGGTTTTCTGTTGTAAATTCATAGATCAGATCTACGGATGCTAATATTTTTTGCAGAACACTGTGGTTTTTGGAATTATTATCCTGTAATGATGACTCCTCATTCCTTTCATTAATAGTAGTTTCTGGAAAAAGACTTAGTTGATCCATGCCTGAAACATTGAGTAATTGATCTGTTTCCAGAGTTTCAGTCAATAGCTTATCAAGATCAAGACTAAAGTGGCTGGCTACCTTTAATATCGTTTCAATCTTTGGCTCTGCACGTTCCTCTTCATATGAGCTTATCACTCCTCTGTTTAAGTCAAGTAAATCAGCAAAAGCTTTTTGGCTCAGTCCTTTAACTTGTCTTATTTTCTTAATGTTAGTTCCAAAGAAACTCATTTTTTGTCTAATAATTTTTGCAAATATAAAAAATCATATAGGAATGCTTAAAATATTTGCATTCCGACAATTGATTGATAATTATAAATGGTTCTATATCTATCTGTATCCATAATATTCTATTCTTCTGTATCTGTATCCAAGCTTTAATACTCCATAATTTTGTTTGAGTAAAGCAGAATACTATGGAAACCAATATTCAACATCCGGAATCACTTCAATATGCTGAGGTCTATATTTCAGACATGTTGGCGCTTAAAGATATATTTTTACAAAGCCTAGATAGTCAGAAAGTAAGCCCTGATTTTGGGATTCCTTTTCTTTTAGCTAAAAAAGAAAATAAGATTACTTCATTTGCCAGCCTTATCATAGATGAGGAAGGTAAAATAGACTTTAAGATCTATGATAAAAAAGAGATAAAAGAATCAGAAAAGAAAAGTTTTATAGCGCGAGTAGAGAACTATTTTAGAAAAAATAATACCCCTAATTTTAGAGATCCCAGACAACTAAAAAGCAGTATTAATGGAATGATAAACTGGCTTAATCCTTAGAAAAACAGGGATAAAATTGTACATTTACTTAAAACTGTGATTCATGCCCAAAGATGTCCTTTACCTTAAAATAGCCAATTCTGTCACCGAACAGATCAAAAGTGAGACGTTGCAGTTTGGAGACAGGCTGCCTTCCTTAAGGAGTGCTCAAAAGTTGTATAATGTTAGTTTAAATACTGTAAAACAAGCATATATGGAGCTTGAAAGTCGTTCTCTGGTAGAATCACGCCCAAAATACGGATATTTTGTAAGCCAAACCTCACAACGTAAGTTAGCATTGCCCTCTGTGGCTAAAATGAAAATTTCTGAGGGAAAGAATACTCCTGAAGATCTTATCGGGAAAGTATTCGGAACCATTGGAGGAACAGATGTGACGCAATTTGCATTGGGGATTCCGGGGAAAAGTCTTCTTCCTGTAGCCAAGATGAAGAAATGCATGATTGATGTAATAAAGAGGAAAAGTGACAGTGGAACGAATTATGAACCCGTACAAGGGAATGAACAGCTTCGCAGGGAAATAGCCAAATGGTCCATTGTGATGGAGGGGAAAATTACAGAAAAGGATCTGGTCATCACCTCGGGAGCTATGAACGGGGTGTATAACTGTCTGATGGCCGTTACACAACCCGGAGACTCCGTAGCGGTGGAAAGTCCGGTTTATTTCGGGATTCTTCAGGCTATTCAGCTGTTGGGATTGAAAGCGGTGGAGATTCCAACCCATCCAATTACGGGAGTTGACCTGGATGAATTGAAAAAGGTTCTTCCAAAGCTATCTGCCTGTTGCTTTGTGGTTAATTACAATAATCCACTGGGTTTTCAAATGCCTGACGAGAACAAGAAAGAATTAGTAAGAATGCTCACCGAACATAATGTTCCCTTGGTAGAAGATGATGTGTATGGAAACATCTATTTCGGAGCCGGAAGACCAAAGCCGTGTAAATTTTATGATGAAGCAGGTATTGTGATGTGGGTAGGGTCAGTTTCTAAGACGTTGGCTCCAGGATATAGGGTTGGATGGGTTGCTCCCGGAAAGTTTAAGGAAAAGATTATCCGTCAGAAATTGGTTCAAACCGTTTCCAGCCCGTCTCTGTTTTCGGATGTAATAGCTGATTTTCTTGAACATGGGCGGTATGATCATCACTTAAGGATGTTCAGGAAAAAGCTTTATGCGAACTATCTTCAGATTCAAAAGTCGGTTACCCAGTATTTTCCTGACAATACTAAGATTTCAGAACCAAAAGGAGGGTTTATGTTGTGGCTGGAGCTAGATAAAAGAATCTGTACAGAAGATCTTTACGATGAAGCAGTTAGCCAAAAGGTAAATTTTGCTCCCGGAAGAATGTTTTCACAGTATAATCAGTACCAAAACTGTATGCGTCTGAATTATGCTCTGGAATGGACGGACCGTGTAGAAAGTGATCTTGAGAAATTGGGTAAAATGATAAAAAACAGAATTTAATAAACCAATAGAGATGAATGATATTAATAATGAAGTAAAAATTATAGCTTACGAACCCCAATATAAGGGAGCTTTTAAGGCTTTAAATGAAGAATGGATCAAAACATTCTTTGTGATGGAGGCGAGCGATTATAAGCTTCTGGATAATCCTGAAGAACAAATTTTAAATAAAGGAGGACATATTGGGTTTGCATTGCTCAATGGTGAAGCGGTGGGAACATGTGCTCTGGTAAAGGCCAAAGATGAGCCCCTTACTTTTGAGCTTTCAAAAATGGCGGTAAGCCCTAAAGCACAAGGGAAGAAAATCGGATATCTATTAGGTAATGCCTTAGTAGAGAAAGCAAAAGAGCTAAAAGCAGAGAAAGTATTTTTGGAAACTAATTCTGTCTTAGTTCCTGCCATAAAACTCTATGAAAAACTAGGCTTCAGACATATGCCGATCACTAATCCCGGATATGATAGGGTAGATGTACAAATGGAGCTAGATCTTAAAGCTTAGTTGAAATAAAAAATATTAGAACTCGGATAGTAATATCCTTGTTCTAATATCAAAAATTAATCTAATTGCTTTACTATTTTACTTCTTTACAAAAGTCTTTGTCTGGGAATTCTTAGTCCCGCTGAGCCTAATAAAGTATACTCCTGCCGGAATATTTTCAATATTTATTTTCTCATCAAAAAGACCATTGGAAGATTTTAAATTTCTTGAAGAAATAAGAGACCCTTTCGTATCAATAATTTCTGCTTTCACTTCTTTATCTAAAGACTTATAAAGAATACCAATTTGGGTAGAAGCAGGGTTGGGATAAACCTTAAAATCATCAACTGTTTTTTGGGCTTCTTTGGTGGCTAAACTTCCGTTGGAACATTCAGGAATCCTGTTTACTCCATCTATTCCCCATGAAGAGGAAACCGGAATGCAAAGCCAGTTCAAGACCGTTGGAAAATGATCTGTTTCTCTGGTTGTTGAGGTATAGTCATAGATTTTAAAATTGCCTGTAGTATTATCATTATAAGCAGGAGATCCTGTTATGGTCATATTATTTGCATTGGAGCTAGAGTCTGTCAGAGTATTTCCGGATGTTTCATTGCATTTCCAATTGGAAAGAAGCTGAGCGTAATAAGGATGTGAGGATGTAATCTCCTGATTTGCCCAATTAACGATTACATTCCCTGGAAGAGCAGATTTCCAGATTCTGATGTCTTTGTAGGAAGCAGCAAGGTTTATTCCATAGGTATTGGTTCCGTCTTGGTTTAATGTTAAAGGAAGTCCGGAATCAATATTTCCGATGGTATTCATTTTAGCAAAAGTTACAGGAACACCATCTTCATATAAAGTTACCAGCCCATCTCTGTCAAAGCTGGCCGCAATATGCTTCCATTTGTTCGTTTCCACTTTTCCGCCTACCAGATCAATTCTGTTAGTTCCGTCTCCTATATTCATTTTAAAGTTTTGTCCGGTATATCCTGAGAAGATAATTCCTTTGTTTTTTCCATTTGCCCAATTTTTATTACCTATCATTACCGGATCACCCGTGTAGGCTGCGTTAGGTTTTACCCAAAATTCAATCGTAAAGTCCTGATTGGATCCGAAATTAAAAGGGGCCTGATTGTTTGGTTTCGCATAAGTTCCTGCCGGAAAATTAAGCTGGTTAAAGGTTTTATTGGATTCAATAATCGTTTTGCTGATCTGCTGAGGAGTAAATCCGGGATTGGAATAAACGGTAAAAATATTTCGCTCAGAAAGGTTTCCGCCACCGTGAGAACTTTCTATGGCACCGTGATCTGTAGTTAAAACAACGAGCCAGTCCTCGTTACTTTAAGTAGCTCTGTTTTTCATAGCATTCACGATCTCGCCAATATAAGAATCCGTGGTTTGAATAGAAGAAACATATTGAGGAACAGAAGAAGAAAAGCCATAGGAGTGCCCCGCATGATCTACATCATCAAAATCCACAAAAAGAATATCAGGATTATCATTCTGTAAAGCGCTTACCGCGGCATTTTTTACTGCAAGATCTGTTGCCAGATTAGTCTTTACATCAGCACTTTTTACAATCTTATCATTAATGGGTGCCCAGTTTGCCAAAGAAATTGTTCTAAGATTAGGATTGTAAGCTTCCGCTCTTGTCATAAAATCCGGATAATTGATGTAATTAGGATTAGTAAAACTATTATCCTGAACATTGTGCTTGGTATGCCATACACCCGTAAGCATCGTACTCCAGCCGTTTCCGCTCCATGTGGTAGAGGCACAAAGCCCGTCAAGAGAATAAATAGATTGATTGATGAGGTTTTGGATGTTGGGAGTAGGGGTAGACATCATAACGTCTGCGCGGCATCCATCAATACCAATAAAAAGGACTTTCTTGGTTTGCGCTCCAAGGAAGCAGCTCATTACAACAGCCATTGAGAATAGTTTTGTTTTCATGGGGTAAAAAGGTTTTAAAACATAAAAGTTTACAAATAGTAATTTATTTTTAACTATTGTAAAATTAATTTACTATTTGTAAACATGTGTGAACTGAAAATTAATTAATTGATAATTAAAAAGTTCCTGTTTCTCTGAAGATTATACCGGTAAGCATGAGCTAAAAACACCAATGGCACAAATACAGATCTGTGCCATTAGTAGTTGAAAAAGAAATTTTAAAGAATATTTTCAGCCTCAGAAATGGTTTTCAAAATATAGTCAGGCTCAGCCTTTTCCAATTCTGTTCTGCTCTGTGCTCCAGAAAGCACTGCAATGGTAAGCCCACAGCCTGCATTTTTACCTTCTTCAACATCAATGACAGAATCTCCGGCCTTTAAAACTTTATCAGCTTCAGTAATATTGAATTTTTTCATGGCAAGATGAATCATTTCTGGGCTTGGGCGGCTTTCCAAAACATCATCTGCAGTAATAAGTGCATCAAAATGGATATTTTCCATCCAGTTTAATTTGTTTAAAAGCTGATGGGCAATCTCAGAAGTATACCCCGTATTTAACACTATTTTTTTATTCTTAGCTTTCATTTTAAGAAGAAAATCCTCTGTCCCGTTGATCGGTTTTACCTCAAGATTTCTATAAGACTCCTTGAGCTGAGATGAAAAATTCTCAAAAATAGCTGGAGCATCTTCTTCATTACCGTTAATTTCCCTTAGCAGGCTTGTGATGGCTTCCAGTTTCTCCATACCGGCACAGGTAGATAATACTTTATCCAAACTTACCTCATAACCATAGTCATTTACAGCATTTGTCAATGTTTTGTATACTACATTGTCCTCGTCAATTGTTGTTCCGGCCATATCCAGAACCAGTAATTCTATATTTTTCATTTAAATTTATGCGTAGATTTTTTCAATATTAAACTTGGAGAAGCCTCCGCTTCCCGTCATTCCTTTTCCTCCTATACCCGTTACGATGTGAACATTAGGAGATGGGCTGTGCTCAAAGATATCTTTCGTTTTGCACTGAGAATACACCCCAAACCATCTTCTCTGAATTTCATATGTTGGAAGATCAATGATTTTCCTGGCTTCATGGATCATAAACTCATCAATTTCCATATTAAGATCATAGCCAAGGTCATCTGCATTTTTGGCATCTGCGTATTCATGAGAATCCCCAAGAATGATAGATCCGTCCAATGCCTGCTTGAATAAAATATGAACACCATACCTTTTTTCAAACGAATTAGGATTTTCCAAAGATTTGATCTTTTGGAAAGATGGACATTCCCCAAATGCTTCATACCTTCTGATGGAAAGACCTGTAAGAATATTTCCCTGGAGAGAATAAATCCCCTGTGGTTTTGTCTGAAGCATTTGAAGCTTACTTACTTCCAGATCACTTTCATTGAATACATTAGGATATAATGTTTTAAATTCATGACCGCCGCAGATAATGATTTTTGAAGCGGTGAATTCAGTTCCATCCGTTGCTGTGGCTATACACTTTTGGTTATCTTCATGAGTTTCAGAAATGGTAGTATTATAGAAGATCTGTAGTCCCATTTTTTCCTGTAAAAGCTTGTGAAGCTTTACAATCATATCAGCAGAATCTACAGAAAGCTCCTGTGGAAAGAAAAGACCTCCTTTGCAATAGTCTGAACGAAGGCCGTCAAATTTCTTGATGCAGTCATTTTTGGATAATAAAACAGATTCATAGTCATTGTTTCTGTTGATTTCATACAGCTCTTCAATCAACTGAAGCTCTTCATCATTGGAAGCAATGTATATGGAACCGTTTTTTCTGATGGTAAGATCTGCCTGGGTATGAAGTTCATTATATATTTCAAGACTTTCTCTTCCAAAGTTTTGCCATTTAAGATCCATCCCAGAAGGTACTACCTGTCCGAAGTTTCTTACCGTTGCACCTTGAGGTACAGCATTTCTTTCAAGGATGGCTACTTTAAGATTTTTCTTCAGGGCATGATAAGCATGGAATGTTCCAAGAATTCCGCCTCCCACAACGAGTAAATCAAATTTTGTTGTCATTGTACTATAGTTTATAAGATTTTCGAAGTATCGAAATTGATGAATTGATTAGAGTTTGATTTCGGTTTTGACTTTTTTCTGAAAGAAAGAAATGCAATGACCGAAAGGATTAAAACAGTGAATGTTATGATATAATTTAAGGTAATATAAAAGCTAAGCCATGAAGTCTGGGCAGAACCAAAATTCTTGTACAACAGAATCAAAACACTTCCAAGATATCCAAAGGAATCTACAATATAGATCAGGAATCCTACATTACCCTTAATATCAAAGGCGGCAATCATCCTGTCAAAATAAATTCCGTTAAAAGGAATATAACAGATATACATCCCAAAGCCTGAAATAGTCATCCACAGAAAAGGAGATAATAAGTTTTGCTGAAACAGATAGGTTGAAAGTCCTACGGTAAGAATTCCCGCAAAAAGAATGTAGTGATAATAGGCAAATGCCCTTTTATTGTTTTTAACCCTTACCATGAAGCTTAGGATTAATAATACCATTGCTGCAATTGGAATTTCCGTTAAGGTGAAGATAGAACTGTCAAAAGTGAAATGCAACCCATCCCAGATCTCACGGTTGAAGTTATCTCTGAAATCTCTTAAAATCGTTAAGCAGATATAAAGAAAAATAACACATACGATTGGAATGAAAAACTGATAAATAAGCGCCTTTCTGCCTTTTCCGTTAAGGGGTTCCCTTTTACTTTTAAGCAAAATATCTTCTTCTGTGGGCTGAGGGATTTTTTCCAAAAGCATTCCGAAAATAAGTAATGGAACAATAAAGATCAGCCCGGCAGAAAAAGGCATCCAGAATTCCGAAATAGAAAATGTATCCATCAAAAACTTTCCTACAGACTTTGTAAATCCTGAAGAAATTACAAAACTTGAGCATAAAAACAATCCGATAATTTCAGTTGTTTTACGCCCCTCAATGTATGAAAAAACAATTCCCCAGATCATTCCCAACGGAATACCATTAATGAACATAAAGAGAATATTATAAGGAGCGGGAACTACTGCAAATCCTAGCAGGGCAAGCTCAGCCACAGCAATGAATATAAATAAATATCGAATCCTTTTTTGTGGCTTTAATTCTGAAATGAATTTGATCCCAATGAATTTCGAAATAAAATAGCCCACTGCCTGAGCAATAATAATTAATATTTTATAATCGACCCCAAAATAAGAAAGACTTTCAAAGGAGGCTACAGTAAAGGGCTTTCGAAATCCATACATGCAGAAGTAAACACCGAAAGCAGCAAAGGCAGCTTTCAGCGTTACTATTGTTTTTTTATTGATGGTTTTGGCCATTGTTGTGGTTTAGAAGTTCAGTTTTATTCCAAGATTAAATCTTACTCCATAATATTCCACCTGCTCAGGGCGGTCTTCGTTTTTACCGAAGTGATAGATCAAGGGTTTGTTCAGAATATTGTTGACATCTGCATATAGCGTCAGGAACTTGGTAAACTGATAAGATCCTCCAAAGTCCAGATTGCTGTATTTCCCGTAGTAAGAATCATTCAGGTCTTCCTCAGCATATTCCACTGCATACTTTCCTTTATAGTTGTAAGCAAGTCTTGCATTGAATCCCTTTTTCTCAAAGAATAGCTGTACGTTATACAATTCCTTGGCTTGGTAAGGAAGTTTTACTTTTCTTCCGCTTGGTTTTTCCATTTCTGAAGTCATAAAGGTGGCATTCACCTGTGCCCCGAAATATTGAAGGAAACCTGGCAAAAAGTCAAATCTTTTATTGATGCCTAGCTCAACTCCTCCCAACCATGCTGCTTTTCCGTTATTGGGAGCCGAAAACTGTACTCCGTTCATCCCATTATAGCTTCCGGTAAATGAATCCTGAAAGATGGGGTCTGTAATGGATTTATAGAAAACTCCACCACTCAGAATACCCACATTTGAGAAATAGTATTCTCCCATCAGGTCAAAATTTAAAGAATAAGTAGGATTAAGATCCGGATTTCCACCTTTGAATTCATTGTCTGCTTCAATATAAGTTCCTCCAGGGGTCAGATCTCCGAAATTAGGTCTTGAAAACGTTCTCGTAGCGGCAAATCGGAGGTTGGCTTTATCATTTAAGGTATATTTTAAATGAAGCATTGGTAAAACAGCAAGATAATTTTTAGTGTGCTCCACAGGCGTAAGAACATCATCAATTACATTATATCCTTTTACTTTTGTGTTGGTATTGGATAATCTGACACCACCTAAAAGAGTAATCTTATCATTCAGTTTATAGGTTGCCATTCCGTATGCATCGGCATGTTTTTCAAAAACATCAAAGTTTCTTCCTAACGCCTTATTGTATTCTAATGCTTCAGAATCAGCAGTGTTGATCTTTAGATTTCCCTGATTCTGGTACCAAAACTGATTCATTCCGGAAGTAGATAGTACCGGCCCAAAAGAGTTCCCGATATGGGCGTTCATTTCGCTTAAATATTTTGGCCCGTTTGCTTGTGTAGTAATATATTGTCCATAATCGGATAAAAGAGGAGCTGTTCCATTGCTCCAGTTGTAGAAAATATCAGAGAACCTTGCATTACGTTCCTTATCCCTATACTTTAACCCATATTTTAAGGTAAGTTTGTCGGAAGTATTGATTTCATGATTAAAAGCAGCAACGATTTTGTCCTTTTCTTCTACAAAAACCTTATAGAATTCAAGATCTGTAAATCTCATTTTAGTAGCATCCATTTTGAAATTAGGATCGCTGTAGAACCCAAATAAGGCATCCGGGTTTTTATAATCTAATTTTCCGCCATCTGCTTTCCAGTAGGCTCTTGGCCCATTTCCGTGATCGGAAATATAATCAGGGTTTATTCCTACTCCTGACTGAGTATATTTGATTACATAATAAGAGTTATTCTGCTTATCAGGAATGTTTCCATACTTGAATCGATTGTCATAATAAGAAAGATCCCAGTCAATTTTTCCCTTACTTAAACTATGAATACCACCCAATGAAACTGAAGTAAGTTCTGTGATCAGTAAGTTGTGAATATTTTGAAGCTCTACTCTCGCCGTATTATTGGCAGAACTGAATTTATCGAATCTGATTCTGTGCTTATAATGGGTTTCATCATCAGAAAGGGTTCCATACATTCCTTTTAGATAGAAAGTGTTTTTCGGAGAAAGGACATACTCAAAAGCAGCATTGATTCCTGTTGTCTTTCTAACGCCGTTATAATCACGAAGCTCTAACCTGAAAACGCCCTCGTCACCACTTCTTCTTGCTTCGAAGTTATCAGTAGACCAGTTTCTGATGAAATGAGCAAAATTAAAAAGATACCCGAATTTTTTATCCTTTGTTCTTCCGCCATATAACAAGCCAAGATTATAAACTCCTTTATCTGCTTTGGCGTTGTAACCACTTCCTAATGTGGCTTTAAACTCAGTTTTCATGGGTGGTGTCTTGATAATAAAGTTAACACCGCCACCAATTCCATCAGCTTCCATATCAGGCGTAAAAGATTTGTTTACATGCACATAAGAAATCAGCTCTGTAGGGAAAAAATCAAAAGCTGTAGCCCTGGATGTTGTTTCCTCTTCAGCAGTTGGCAGCCTGTTTCCGTTAATTGTAGTGGAGGCCCAGAAAGGAGGAAGCCCTCTTAAGGAAACAAACCTTCCCTCGCCCTGATCTCTTTCAATGGATACGCCCTGTACACGTTGTACGGTCTCTGCTGCATTTCTGTCCGGAAGTTTCCCGATACCATCTGATGCGATGACGTTGGTGATGTTAATGGCATTCTTCTGTAGATTTAAAGCTCTAGCTTCTGTGTTTTTTAGGGTTCCGGTTACTACAACTTCATCAAGATTTTTTCTTGGTTGTGATAATCTTATGGTTCCCAGATCTATAGTGGCTCCGGATTTTAAGTCAATATCAACATCTGAAGATTCGTAACCAATGTAGCTGATCTGTAGACTGTATTGGCCGTCTTTAATGTCATTGATTGTAAATTTTCCATCAATGTCTGTGGTGATGCTCTTCGATAAACCTTTTATTTTAACGGTTGCACCGGGAAGCGGTTGGCTGTCATCAAGAACAGTTCCTATAATTAACTGCTTTTGTGCTGAAACAAAAATGATAAAACAGACAAAAACAAGGGTAAGTAATTTCTCTAAATTTGTTTTCATTTTTACATATATTAAATTTTTTATGCAAAACAAGCTAATAATTTTAATATATATAAATATTTCGTGTTAAGTATTGTTTAATAAATTATGGGGATTTGTTACTCATTTCTTACTCTGAAAATGATTCGAAAAGTAGAAAAAGGAAGTTACGTGTTATCAAAAAATCCTTTATTTAAAGGGATTATAAAGTAATTTTGATAGAATGTTATTATGTGGATTTTTTCTGTAAAAAGAACTTTTGTCATTAACATAGCGTTAATTTTAAGCATAACGGGAAATTCAAAAGTTTACTATTTGTAAACTTTTTAGAAAATAAAGGATAAAAATAAATGGGCTGTCTATAGAATTTATGCAGTGTAAAAATAAAGAACAAGCATTACACAGCTTTCATTACTGATGCTTACAGGAACGTGTGGAAATTTACCATTGAAATAAAGAGAATCTCCCTCTTTTAAGATAATTTCTTCGTTATCAATGATGTATTTTACCTCTCCTTTCAGGATATATTTAAACTCCCAGGCATCAGTAATCACCTTTTCTCTTTTAGAGTTGGGTTCAAGAGTAAGCAATACGGCTTCAAATCCTAAAGAGTGAAGACTTTTACTGAAGATATGCATATACTTGAATCCTTCGGCTTCCACTTCTTTTTCTATAAGCTGCTGGTTTTCCTTGGGAACATAAATGAATTTTGCATTGGACTTTTTCTCAACGCCTTCAAAGAAGTAGCTTGCATCAATTTCCAGAGACTGAATAAGATCAAGTAAAACAGGAAGAGAGGGAATGGTTCTGCCGTTTTCGATACGGGAAACAAGCCCGTTACTTACATTGGCTTTGAAAGCCAGTTCATTAATGGTTAAATTATTCTTTTTTCTAATATCCTTTAATCTCTTACCGATACCTATTAAAAAGTCATTCATGCTGTATTCAATTTAACCTAAATTATTTTCGTCATTATATGAAAGGCAAAGGTAATACTATTCTATATAGGTTGTATGGTGTGCAGTATCAATTCATTTAAAATTATTGTTGAGGTTTAAGATTAAAATGCAAAGAGGTAAAATCGCAGATTTGAATAATAGCCTTTTCGCTTTCCCAATAAAATTTCCTTATTTTTGTAAAACTCCTTATTTCATTTCATGAAAAAAATTATTCTTATCGAAGACGAAACCAGCGTAGTTTCTTTTATTAAAAAAGGACTGCAGGAAAACGGATATGAAATTTCTGTTGCTTTTGATGGGCGTACCGGTGTACAATTGGTACAAGCGAACGATTTCGATTTGGTAATTTTAGATATTATGCTACCGGAAATGAATGGGCTGGATGTTTGTAAGGAAATCAGAAAAACCAATCAGAGTGTTCCCATTTTATTTTTAACAGCCCTGGGAACTTCAGAAAATATTGTTCTTGGATTGGAGAGTGGTGGTGATGATTATCTGGTAAAGCCATTTAAGTTTATTGAATTAGTAGCCCGCGTAAAGTCTCTTTTGAGAAGAAGCCACAATAATGGGCCACAGGAAATAGCTGAACCGGAGCCGGATAACGAACACGTATTTCAGTTTTCTGATCTTACTGTAAATGATTATACCAAAAAAGTTACCCGTGGTGGAGAGGAAATTACCCTTACCTCTACTGAATATAAACTTTTGCTCTATTTCCTTAATAACCCCGAAAAGGTGATTTCCAGAGCTGAAATTCTGGATGCAGTATGGGGCGTAAACTACGAATTGGGAACCAATGTGGTAGATGTTTATGTGAACTATTTAAGGAAAAAATTAGATAGTCAGGATGATAATAAATTGATCCATACGGTAATAGGAATGGGTTATGTATTGAAAAAAGCGTAATGAATGTTTAACAAAGTGATTACAAATCAGACCAAAACGATGGTGCTTTTAATGTTGGTTTTTACCGCCATTATTTTACTGTTCAGTGGTTTGGTTTACTTTTCAATTGTTAATTTTTCACATCAGAGGTTTTATGAGCTGCTAAAGATCCGTACAACTACCATTGTTCAGATTGAAAAAAGTAAGGATCATCTTGATCTTCCCGAAAATTATATTCTCAACAGCCTGAATGACGAGGAGCTTCCTATGGAAAAAGACTATGTCTTTGCGGTTCCTGCAGACTCCAATTTCAGAAAAATCTCCCAGGAGGTTCATATTCCGGATTATTTTTTCAAAAATATTGTCAGAAAAGGAGAGGACAATTATAACGACAAAGAATTCTACTATATTGGTCAGAGCTTTAAGTATGATGATAAAGATTATATTGCTATTGCTTCTGCCAAGAACCATTACGTAATCTATTATCTTGGATTCTTGAAAAGAACACTGCTTACATGTATTGTGCTTTCGCTGTTCTTCAGTATGATATTTTCTTTTTATCTCTCGAAGACCCTCTTTAGGCCTATTTTAAAGATTACAGGAAAGGTAAAGGAAATAAGTTCAGAAAATCTTCACCTTCGATTAGAAGCACAGCCTGATAATAAGGAGCTGAACGAGCTTGTAGATACCTTTAATGGTATGCTGAACAGGATTGAAACCTCTTTTGAAACCCAAAATCACCTGATTGGAAACGTCTCTCATGAGCTGAGAACACCTTTAACTTCCATTATGGGTGAAGCAGACGTGGCACTTTCAATCAGCAGAACACCTGAAGAATATAAGGAAACTTTGGAAATCATTCTGGATGAAGCCGAAAAGCTTGATAAAAAAATCAAAGCCTTACTAATGATTGCCCAAACCGGTTTTGATGGCAAGATCCAAAAAATGGATAAGGTAAGAATAGATCAGCTGCTTTGGGATGTTATTGAAACCCTGAGAAAAATTGACTCCAGGAACAATATCTATCTGGATATCAGTATGCTTCCCGATAATCCTAAAAAACTGAAAGTACAAGGAAACGAACAGCTTCTACACCTTGCTGTTGCCAATATTATCAGTAATGGTTGTAAGTATTCCAATTTCCAGCAGGTAAAAGTTTCTCTCGGAGCTACAGATACGGATGTCTATATTATTGTAAAGGACAATGGTATCGGAATTCCTCAGGAGGAAATGAACAAAATTTACGACCCTTTCTTCAGAGCATCCAATACCAACAACTACGAGGGCTATGGAATCGGGCTTCCATTGGCAAGAAACATTGTACGAATGCATCACGGAGAATTGATCGTAAGTTCACATGAAAACCAAGGAACAACGGTGCAAATGCGCTTTCCAAACTTCTACAGTACACAGAGGGAGAATACCTAATGTGAGGATGAGAGTTTGCAATTTCTTCCCTCTACAATCTTACCTATATTAATTTCCATTAACAATTTTCTAATCTCATTTTAATCTCTTTAATGACATTTTAATTCCGTTCCAAAGAACTTCTAATTTGGCCACTTTAGTTTTGTATCATCAAAAAAGATCAACACAAAACAAAATAATAAGAACATGGCTAAAACAATTTTAATTGCAACAGATTACTCTCTTGAGTCATTAAACATATTAAAAAAAGTACTAAAGGAAAAAGATGCATCCGGGGATCAGAATCAATATAATATTCTTTTGACCTCAGGATATGATTCGGGAGATTCTATCAGAGACCTTTTGTTCAATACGAAAACCACAATCTTCAATAAGATAAGACCTGCAGAGTTCTGTGATGCCTTTGGGATCATAAAGAATAAATATCCGCATCTGGTTAATAAAATCATCTGCGATATTTTCACAGGAAGCTTCCAGAGAACATTTAACCAGTATGTGAAAGCTGAAAATATTGAGGAAGCATACTATTCTTCATCCATCAAAAGCAAGGGCAAAGGTAAGTTTGATATTATCCCTTATATCAAAAAGTGCAAAGATCTGAAATCCCATGAAATAGCAGTTGGGGCTAGAGAAAGACTTCCGGAAAGAGGAAGACTGGCTGAGATCTTTGTAGAGGTTTAAAAGTACAAAACAATTTAAAAAAAGTAAAACAATGTTAAGAAATTATAGTAACAGCAGGACACTGGGAGACAATATCAGGTTGGGGACGCTGACTGCATTTACGGCAGGTACTATAAATATAGCATCCCTACTCATATTTCTTTCTTTTACGTCCAATGTAACAGGACACTACGCCATTTTAGCAGCAGAAATAAGTAAAGGCAACTGGACACAGGTGGCAGTAGTTGGAGGATGGATTTTCTTATTCTTCTTCGGAAGTTTCCTGTCCAACTTTATAGTCATCAACTTTAATAAGAAAAGTAAATACTTTGCCCACTCCATGCCGATTGTACTGGAAATAATATGTCTACTCTTTGTGGGAGTATACGGACAGTTTTATTACCAGAAAACATTGGAAGAAACAGAATATCTTGTGGCTCTGATGCTTTTTGCAACAGGATTACAGAATGGCTTAACGGCCAGTATCTCGAACTTCTCGGTTAAAACAACCCACCTTACCGGAACAACAACCGACCTGGGAATTCTCGTCTCTATGTTTACTCAAAAGAAATACAGACGAAACGGAGAACTGATCGGAAGAGCTAAACTATTATTGAGTATCATGCTTGCCTATGTTTTAGGTGCTGTTTTCTCAGGATTAACATATTACTATCTGGAATTCAGAGTATTCTATGTAATAAGTGTATGTCTTCTGATCGTTATCGGATATGATGCCTATAAAATTCATGTACGACACTTTAACACAAAGTACAGATACAACAGGATTTACAGAAAGCCTAATCTTTTAGCTTTTCTGTATGAAAAAATCCATGGAATCCCTAAAAGAAAGGAAAAGAGGAAACTCGCTTTCGAAGACTAAATATCGGGTGAAATATTTTTCACTATTATTTTTTGTATAAACTAGCTGTGAATCAATCCTCTATTGGTATAAAACAATAGGGGGTTGTTCTATTTGAAAAACAACGGTGATGAATGGTTTGGAACGGGATTTGTAAAAAGGAGTATTGTTGAAATGTTGATAATTAAATATTAATTCACGGTTTTAATGTTTTAATTCCCGTTTTCATTGACTATTTTTGTAAGTTGATTTACGTTTTTATGTCAGATATTATTCAGCTTTTACCGGATCATGTAGCGAACCAAATTGCAGCGGGAGAGGTGGTGCAGAGACCTGCATCCATCGTGAAAGAACTTTTGGAAAATGCTATAGATGCAGATGCAACGAAAATTGAATTGATCATCAGAGATTCCGGGAAAAACCTCATACAGGTGGTGGACGACGGAAAAGGGATGTCCGAAACAGATGCCAGACTGGCATTTGAAAGGCATGCTACGTCCAAGATCAGAGGAACAGAAGATATCTTTAAGATTGCAACCAAGGGGTTTCGTGGAGAAGCTTTGGCTTCCATTGCTGCGGTTTCACAGGTTGAGCTGAGAACAAAGCAGAAAGACTCCTCTATTGGAACCAACATTTACATTGAAGGGGGTGTTTTCCAGTTTCAGGACCCGGTTCAGACAGCAGAAGGATCAAACTTTCTGGTAAAGAATCTCTTCTATAATGTTCCTGCAAGAAGAAAATTCCTTAAAAATAATAATATTGAATTCAGACACGTAATTGATGAATTTCAACGTGTTGCATTGGCGCATGAGGGGCTTGAATTCTCTCTGTTTCATGATGATGAACCTGTTTTCAGGCTAAGAAAAGGAAGTCAGATGCAACGTATTGTGGATGTTTTTGGAAGAAAACTACAACCACTTTTGATTCCTATAAAAGAAGATATTATCTGGTGTAAGCTTCACGGATTTGTTGCTAAACCTGAAGGATCGAAGAAAGCCAGAGGAGAACAGTTCCTTTTTGTAAACGGAAGGTATTTCAGGAGCCCATATTTCAACAAAGCAGTTCAGGAAGCATTTGAGGGACTACTTTTACCGGGATATGTTCCGTCATTTTTCCTTTTTCTGGAGCTTGATCCGGAAAAAATTGATGTGAATATTCATCCACAGAAAACAGAAGTAAAATTTGAAGATGAGCACCTTATTTTCGCTTTACTTAGATCTACAATCAAAAGATCTTTAGGGATTTATAATGTTTCTCCAAGCCTTGATTTCGATAGAGATCCAGAGTTGGATGAAATGATGAATAAGCCGATTCCCAGCAAAGGAAATGGTGGTGGAAGTGGTGTTATAAAAATGCCTGAGATCATTGTAGACAAAGACTATAACCCGTTTTTGGAAGAAAGAAATGTGCGTCCGGAAGAAATTCAAAACCTTACGGAAATGTATCATCAGAATATTACTGCCGAACCTTCAAAAATCAATTTGTTTGAAGATGAGGATTTTGACGAAGACCTGATGAGGCTTCCCAACGGATATTGGCTTTTCAATAAAGGCGACATGACTCTCATGCTGGATCTTGGAAGAATGCATAGGTTATTGGTTTCTGAAAACAATAAATCAACCAGAAAATCAAATACAAATAGCCATGCACTCTTGTTTTCCTTGGAGTATCATATGAATGAGATAGAGAAAAATAAATATCAATCTATCAAAAAATATCTTCCAGAGCTTGGGTTTGAGATGAAAATTGCTCATGAAAGTGTGCTGAGGATAGATTCTCTTCCTGAAGGATTAAAAGAAACGCAGGCAATGAAGTTTCTTGAGAACCTTTTTGAAATCCTGGAATATAAAACAGAAGAAGAATTTATGGATTATTACCATAATCAATGGAGTAAAATGCAGTCGAAGTCAAGATTTGACTTTATTTATAAAAAAGATGCGGAACAAGTTATCAAGGATTTTACAGCATTAGGTTTCCCGGAGTTTTTACCAGATGGGAAAAGATGTTTCTACGAGGTTCCGTTTAATGATTTTAAAAATAAATTTTAAAAAACATGTTTAACAATATACCACCAATTACAAGAAATATTATCATTATCAATGTTATAGTATTTATTGTTACCTCTTTAATGGAAAATCAGATTATCGGTTATCTTGCCGGTTTTTATCCTTTTTCTCCCTATTTTCATTCTTGGCAGATCATTACCCATATGTTCATGCATGGTAGTATTATGCATATTTTATTTAATATGCTGACATTATATAGTTTTGGGCCGATTTTGGAGCAAACACTGGGTGACAGAAAGTATTTGATCATGTATTTTTTAAGTGGATTAGGGGCTTTTTTCCTTTTTAATCTTTGGAACTTTGTTGAAGTTCAACAGATTTCCAATGGGTTGCAGGAACTCGGCTTCAATATTGGAGCTTATCTTTCCGGTGCGAGTGTAGAATTTAGCGGAAATGCGGCTTCAATCCTTAAGCAGAAAGAATTATTAGAAAGCTTAAAAGACATTGTGGCAACACCTATGGTTGGTGCTTCCGGAGCAATCTTTGGAGTAGTGGCTGCTTTTGCAACATTATACCCTGACTCCAAAATTATGATGATGTTTATTCCGATTCCCATAAAGGTAAAATACCTGATGCCTATTGTAATTATTGTTTCAGTATACCTTGGAATTTCCGGTAATGGAGGGGGAATTGCTCATCTGGCTCACGTTGGTGGAGCTTTGGTAGGCTGGATTTTAGCAAGAATTTGGAAGAAACATTTATATAGATTCAATTAATTCATTTTTGTGAAGATTTTCAGACTTATACTTTTGATCCTGCATCTGGGAATCCTTTTTCTGTTGTTGGGAACCTTATTGAATGCTTATATTCCGCCTAAGATATTTCCGTGGTTTAATTTGCTTTCACTGGGCTTTCCAATTCTGATCATTTCCTATATTATACTAACGATTTTCTGGGTTTTCAGTTGGAAAAAAAGAGCTTTCGTATTTATGTTTGCCGGACTGGCTTTTATAAACCCGGTAAAACGATGGGTTAATTATTCTTCAGATAAAAAAGAAGACGGAGATATAAAAATGGTTTCTTTTAATGTTAAAGGAGGAACCCTCGGGAAAGAATCAATACAAAATTATTTAGCAGCTCAAAATGCAGATGTTATTTTTCTGCAGGAAGACGCAGGAATGGAATATCCATTGTTAAAAGGTTATCATAGAACCACTACAAATGGATTTTTAACGATTCTGACAAAACATAAGCTTTTAAATAATAAATTGATCTACTCAGCAGATGAAAGCATTGATTTACCTAGTGGAATACAGGCAGATATTGAAATAAAAGGTAAAACGTATAGATTTATTGATGTATATCTTCATCCATTTAAGTTCGAAAAAGATATGGTTAAGCTTAATGGGTCCTCAGATGCTAATGAGCAAAAAGTAAAGGATGTTGTAAAAAGGCTTATTCCAACCTTTAAAAAGCATCAGGATCAGGTAGGATTAATCAGGGAATCTATTGATAATTCTCCATATCCGGTTATTGTAGCAGGAGATTTCAATTCCGTTCCCAATTCTTATGAGTATTATCATTTATCAGAGGGGCTTGAAGATGCATTTTTAACTGCAGGAAGAGGAAGCGCAACCAGCTTTCACGATTATAAGTTTCCGATAAGGATAGACTATGTTTTTTCTTCAAAATCATTAAAGGCTGTTTCCTATGTCGTTGACCGTTCTGTCAGTCTTTCAGATCATTATCCGGTAATTTCAAAGATTTCAATAAACGACAAATAATCATAAAAATAGTTAATGTTTGACTGCTTGGTAGGGTTTTTGCTTAAAAAAATCCGTACCAAGACCGTTTTTTCATGAAGTCGAATCAGATATTACTATTTATACATATTGCCGTTGCCGTTTTGCTCTTATGCACTCTGGGAAATGCATGGGTTCCACCTAACCTTTTGGGGAATCTTAATCTTCTTTCTCTTGGTTTTCCTTATCTGATACTGGCGCATTTACTTCTTACCCTAATCTGGGCTTTTAAAAAACAAAGAATTGCAATCGCCTTTGCCTTAGGTACCTTGGTTTTTTACAATCCAATAAGACGATGGATTAATTTTTCTCCCAAAACAGAAAATGTAAAGACAATACGAGATATCAAGGTTTTAACCTTTAATGTGAAATATGGGGACTATGGATGGGATAAGGTTAAAAATTATATTAAAGAACAGGATCCGGACATTATTCTGGTTCAGGAAAAGGATACTAACCGTGCCTTAAGACAGGATCTCGTAAAATACCCATCGGTAATTCTTAAAACAAAACATAAAATTTTAAGACAGGCTGAAATCATTGAAGATAATTCTAGAGGAAACTCTTTCTATGCAGATGTGGATATTAACGGAAAGATTATAAGAATTGTGAATGTTTATCTGGAACCGTTCCGACTTCACAAAACGATGTTTACAAAATTGGAGAGTTTGGGAATAGGAAATGTTTCAACTCTTCTTTCCCGTATGATTCCTACGTTTCAGGCTCACGAAGATCAGATCAAAAAGATCAGAAAGGTTATTGATTTTTCTCCTTATCCTGTAATTTTAGCAGGAGATTTTAACTCTGTTCCCAATTCCTACGAATATTATAGCCTTGGGAAAGATCTTCAGGACGCCTTTTTAACGGCCGGAAAGGGTAGTGCGAGTAGCTTTCATGATTATAAAGTTCCTTTAAGGATTGATTATATCTTCAGCTCAAAATCTATCATTCCCCTGAGTTATAAAGTAGATCAATCTGTGAAATTGTCGGATCATTATCCTGTAATTGCAGAATTTCTGCTAAATTAGTTCCATGAAAAATTTACTGCCTGCAATTTTTATTTTTACCATTCTTATCACAGCGTGTTCAAAGAAAGAGACGCCTGATATTAATGCTGAACAGGAAATTAAAATGCGTTATGATACCACAGCAGTTGATTCCTTTTCAACAGGCGCTGTTTCAGTGGATATTGCCCGTAAGATCAAAATGTCTTCGCCACAATATCTAGACTCTGTAAAACAGGTTAAAAAGGCTCAGGAAGAAGAAAAAAAGCTTAAGACTGAACTTGAAAAGGAGAATAAACAGAAAGCAGAGGAAGAAAAGAAAAAAACAGATGCGGAAAAGAAGAAGAAAACTTCAGAAACCGCTCCGGTAAATGAAACCAAAACAGAATAAAAAACATTCCTAAAATATACAATATGAAAAAACAAATTCTAGCAGCAGTAGTGATTTCTATATTCACTGTTGCTTGTACAAAATCAACAACAAAAACAGAACAGGTAGAAAGTGCTGACGGATCAGTTACTACCACAACCACGACGGTTTCAGAAACATCTCCTCACATCGTTGACTCAGCAAAAGTAAATGAAGCTAAGAAAAATGTAGATGAGAAGTTAGATCAGGCTGGAAATAAGATTGACAATGCGGCCCAGAAAGCTAAAGATAAAATTGATGCCACTGCAGATAAAACCAAACAGGATCTTAACAAAGCGGGGCAGGACATTAAAACTGAAGCCAACAAGGTAGGGAAAGATATTAAAAGCGGAGCTCAGGAAGCTGGGAAAGACGCAAAAGACGCCGCAAGAAAAGGAGCTGCAAAAGTAGAAGATGCAGCTAAAAAATTAAAAGAAGACTTAAGCAAATAAGAGAAACCCGCAGTTAAATTTTAACTGCGGGTTTTATTTTTAGCGTACTCTATCAATAAAAATGGAAGTAAACGCTTTTTAAGACTTTAATTTGACTTATTAAGTTCTAACAGCGGTTCTATATACTCCCTGTCATTACTTAACCTTGGTACCTTGTTCTGTCCTCCAAGTTTTCCTTTGGATTCAAGCCAGTGATAGAACAAATTATCTTTTGCAATATGTACAATAGGCCTTTTAAGGGTCATATTGTTGTATCTTTTTGCTTCGTAATCCGAATTAATGGTCTTTAGGTGCTGATCAAAAGCATCAATAAATTTATCGAGATTATCCGGATATTGACTGAATTCAAAGATCCATTCGTGAGCACCCCCTTCATTATTTTTCATAAAGACCGGAGCGCCGGTAAAGTCTGTAATCTGGGCGCCTGTATTTTCACACGCCTTTGAAAGAGCAGATTCTACGTTATTAATCATTAGCTCTTCCCCAAAAGCATTGATATAATGCTTGGTTCTTCCTGTTATTTTTATCCTGAAAGGGTTTGTGGATGTAAAGATAACTGTATCTCCGATTAGGTATCTCCATAGTCCGCCGTTGGTAGTGATAACCATAGCGTAGTTTTTCCCAATTTCCACATCCTCCAGACTTACTACCTTTGGATCTGAGAAATGAAACTGATCCATTGGTATAAACTCGTAGAATATCCCATAATCCAACATCAGAAGCATCTCATCACTATTGGATCTGTCCTGTATTCCAAAGAATCCCTCAGATGCATTGTAAATTTCGTAGTAATTGATGTTTTTTCCGATAATCTGCTTGTATTGTTCCTTATAGGGCTTAAAGCTGATTCCACCGTGGAAAAAGACCTCCAAATTAGGCCACAGCTCAGAAATACTTCCTACGCTGGTTTCCTTTAATACGCGCTGTAAAAGAACCATCATCCAGCTAGGAACTCCCAAAATACTTCCTACATCCTCATTTTTTACTTCCGAGGTAATTGCTTTCAGTTTGCTTTCCCATTCTCCCATCAAAGAAACTTTCTTGCTTGGGGTGGTGGTTATTTCTACCCAAAATGGGAGGTTATCAATTAAAATAGCAGATAAGTCGCCAAATTTTGTGTTAAAATCAGCATACAGTTCCGAACTTCCGCCGAGACGTAAATTTTTATAATTAAAAAGCTGATTTTCAGGATGGTTGTTTGCATAAATGGAAACCATGTCTTTTCCAGCCTTCATGTGACAATATTCAAGACTTTCTGCTGAAATAGGAATAAACTTGCTTCTTGCATTGGTTGTTCCCGATGATTTAGCAAAATGTTTAATCAGTCCCGGCCAGCTGACATCCTTGTGACCCTGGCGCGCCCTTTCAATATAAGGTTCAAAATCTTCATAGGTAACGATAGGGACCTTATTTTTAAAATCCTGATAGCTTGAAATAGAGTTGAATCCATGCAGTTTGCCATATTCTGTATCCTCTGCATGAAACAGTTGAGAAAACAATATACCTTTCTGTGTTTCAATGGGATGATCCATGAAATTTTGAATCTGGTCTATCCTTTGACGGATGAACCAGTTGACCACAGTATTGAAAAGTGCCTTGGTTGCCATTCCAACAAATATAATGATATTTGAATGTTTAGAGAATTTTTTTGTAATGTTAAATAAAAAAACCGTTACAAATTTTGTAACGGTTTAATATTGAGTTTATTGTTTATTAACAGTACTCGTCATAAGCAGCCTGAAGGTTTGCTGCAATAGCTCCCGCAGGGTTTCCTTCGATGTGGTGTCTTTCCAACATGTGAACCAATTCACCATCCTTGAAAAGCGCTACACAAGGTGAGCTTGGAGGAAATGGAGCAAGGTGTTTTCTTGCCTCAACTACAGCTTCTGTATCAAATCCTGCAAACACAGTTGTTAAATGATCAGGTTTTTTATCTCCAGTCAAAGAGTAAACTACTCCTGGTCTTGCAGCTCCCGCAGCACATCCGCATACGGAGTTAATAACCAATAATGTAGTTCCAGACTGCTTTAACGCCTCTTCTACCTGTGCAGGAGATGTTAAATCTTGAAAACCTTTATCTGTAAGTTCAGCCTTCATAGGCATTACTAAATCTGTTGGGTACATATATTTTGTTTTTTTTATCGCTACAAAGTTAAACATTTCTTTACGTTTGTTCAATACATAAAAACTATCAATGGATTAGTCAATATAAAATTAATTGAATATTAATAATTTAATAATATTCATAAAAATGTGAATTAAAATTAGGAATAATAAAATATAATTATTAAATTTGAAATGATTCTGAAAAACAAACGACCATGAAAAAAACATTTAAGGCTTTCCCTCAAGCAATCAGCCACTTATTATCTACTCGAATAGGGTAATAAGCTATCTTTTTTTTCAAATTTATTCAAAACAGAATAACACACTGGAATATCCACAAAAATGAAGCCCGAGACTCAAAAGTCCCGGGCTTCTTTAATCAAATCGATATGCAAAGGTTGTATATCCTTAGTTGGGGTATGAGATACGTGTTTGCGAGATTTGGAACTACTCCAAAACCCGAAACCCGGATCGCATTATGAAAGGAGTTTCTTAACCATCTCGGAAATACTTTTTCCGTCAGATTTTCCGGCTAATGCCTTTGAGGCTGCTCCCATTACCTTTCCTAAATCCTTAATGGATTCAGCGCCGGTGTCAGAAATTATGGTTTTAATTTCTGTTTCTAATTCTTCTGCTGAAAGTTGTTTTGGTAAAAACTTCTCAATTACTTTCATTTGAGCTTCTTCTACTTCAGCAAGGTCTTGTCTCCCTTGAGCAGAGAACTGTTCAAAAGAGTCTTTACGTTGCTTAATCATTCTCTGAAGAATAGCAATTTCCTGTTCTGCAGAAACTTCAGCACCTCTGGCTTCAGTTTTTAAAAGAAGAATTTGGGACTTTACAGCACGCAGAGAATCCAAGGCAACTCTGTCCTTTTCTCTCATTGCTGTTTTTATTGCGTCGCTTATTATATTTTCTAAACTCATTTTAATTAATTTACCAATGTAACAGTATATCAATGTACCAATTATAAAATGAACAGATTTGTTACAGTATTTGATTGGTACATTGTTACATTATTTTAGTCTACGTCTTTATTCAAGAATCTATTTTCTCTGATCTGCATAGAACCATTGTTGTCAGACATATAAGTGTTGATATTCTGGTCTGATGCATTGGTTCCGTCAATCGAAATATTTTTTCTTTTGAAAGCAGGAATAGACTCGAATTCACTTGTGCTGTCAAAGCTTTGATAACGGGAATTGAATTCTTTTAGTTTATTTCTTCTTTCTATTACCCTGTCCTGATCAATCGTTTTATTCACGAATGTGAACTCAGATTCTTCAGTTTTTGGGGTTTCGATTTCTGTTCTGGTTTCAAAAGCAGGCCTTGTTTCAGTTCTAGGCTCCTCTTTTTGGTAGAATGTCTCTATCTTTTGAGTAGGCTCTACAACAGCGCTTACCGGAGCACTAAACTCGGCTTTAGGCTGCCCAAAATCTGTCTTTGGCTCATTTCTAACAGGTTCATTCACAAAGAAGCTGAATTCAACAGGTTTTTCTTGTGAAGCTGAATTGTTGAATGTATTCCCTGATTGAGGCTCATCCTTTTTATTTTCAAAATCAAATGAGAAAGACTGAATTTCCAGGTCGTTTGGATCTTCGTCTTCTTCATCAATAGAGAATAGGCTGAAAGCATCCTGACCATCTTCGTCTTCATTTCTCCATTCCTGTTCAGGTGTGTTTACTGTATTTTCCTCTTTATCAAAGAATTTTATTTCCGTTCTGATTTCCTCTTCTTCAATAATCATTTTTTTTTCAGTAGACTTCATATTGAACTTGGGAGTATCATGGTCTTCGTCATCTAATCTGAAAAGGTTTTTTCCTCCGAAATCATGTGTTGCTTCAGGAGTTGATGCTCTTTCTTCTCTTGTTTTAAAGGGAGAGGATTTTGGAGCTTCAAAACTGTCATTAAGACTGATTCTGATTTTCTCTGTAGGACCAGAGAATTTCTTATTGTCATTAGAGAATCCTGTAGCAATAACAAGTACACTTACTGCATCTCCTAATTCCTCATCAGCACCTACTCCAAAAATGATGTCTGCAGTATTTCCTGCTTCTTTCTGGATGTGGTCCATGATGATACCAATTTCGTCCATTGTTACCTCTTCTGCACCACTTCTGATTAGCAATAGTACGTTTTTGGCACCTGTAATTTTATTGTCATTCAGCAATGGAGAATCAAGGGCCTTTCTTACTGCCTCTTCTGCTTTGTTTTCGCCTGAAGCTGTTCCTGTAGACATTAGTGCAGTACCAGAGTTCTGAAGTACAGATTTAGCATCTCTAAAGTCAATGTTTACATCAAAGTAACCCGTAATAACCTCTGCCATACCTTTGGCAGCATTGGCTAAGACTTCATCTGCTTTTGAGAATCCTTGCTTAAATCCAAGGTTTCCGAATTGCTGTCTTAATTTATCGTTATTGATTACAATTAATGAATCAACGTTGTTTTTTAATTTTTCCAGACCGTTTTCTGCCTGTTCCAGTCTTCTTTTTCCTTCGAAGCTGAAAGGAACTGTAACGATTCCCACAGTCAGTATTCCCATATCCTTTGCTACTTTAGCAATGACAGGAGCTGCTCCGGTACCGGTACCACCACCCATTCCGGCAGTGATGAACACCATTTTCGTGTTCTGTCCCATAGCTGCCTTGATATCTTCAATACTTTCGATTGCAGATTTTTCTCCTACTTCAGGATCTGCACCAGCTCCAAGACCTTCCGTGATGGAAGTTCCTAACTGAACTTTATTGGCAACGGGGTTATTATCTAGAGTTTGAGCATCTGTATTACATACCACGAAGTCAACTCCATGAATTCCTTTTTCGTACATGTGCTTTAGGGCGTTGTTACCACCGCCTCCTACACCGATTACTTTTATGATGGATGAATTCCCTTTTGGTAGATCAAATGAAAATCCTTGTGTACCTATATTTTCCATAACTATACTTTTAACAATTGATGAATGATGAGTGAAGGTGGATAAGTCAATTATCCGTTATCATCTATCATTTATACTTTATTCTACTTCTTCAAAGAATTTTTTTACTTTTTCCATAAGCGATTGTCCAAAGGTCAATTTCGCTCTTCTATTTTCCTGTTTCTGATCGGAAACGGGTTGTTCCTGAACGGGTACTGCCTGCTGAATTGGCTGAACAGTTTCTGCCTGTACGGATGTTGTCTCAGGTTTAGGCTGCTCATTTACCACTGGTTCCACTTCTTCATCTATATTCAGCCTCTTATCTCTGATCTTTAAACTCTCCATTAGTAACCCAATAGAGGTAGCAAATTCAGGGCCTTTCAGGTACTGATTCTTATCGTTGGCAATATATTCGTTTGCAAAACCGATTCTGCTATCAAAACCTGTTGTATAATTGGCTAACTGACGTAGATGTTTCAGGTTTGAACCACCACCAGTCAAAACGATTCCTGCAATCAGTTTTTTCTTTTGCTCAAAAGCTCCATAGGCTTTCAATTCTGTGTTAACCATTTCCAAAACTTCTTCTACTCTTGCGTTGATGATCTGAGCAAGGGTTTTTAAAGAAATTTCTTTATCTGGACGGCCGTGAAGCCCCGGAATTGTTACAAAAGTACTGTCTTTTTCTAATTCTGGCACAGCCGAACCGAATTTTACTTTCAATTGTTCTGCATGTTTTTCAATAATAGAACAACCTTCTTTGATATCTTCGGTAATAATTCCGCCTCCATAAGGGATAACACAGGTATGACGGATGATATTATCTTTAAAGATAGCAATATCTGTGGTACCACCACCAATATCTACAATTGCTACTCCTGCTTCTTTTTCTTCTTTGGTAAGAACGGCTTCGGAAGATGCTAATGGCTCCAAAGTAAGGGCCTCCATTTCTAGCCCGGCTTCACGAACGCATCTTGCTATATTTCTGATGCTTCCCATCTGCCCAACTACAACATGGAAGTTAGCTTCTAAACGTTTACCGTGCATTCCTACAGGCTCTTGAATTTCACCTTCGGAATCTACTTTATATTCTTGTGGAAGTACATGGATAATTTCTTCTCCAGGAAGCATAACGAGCTTCTTGACCTGATCTTTTAATGCTTCAATGTCATCATCTGTAATAAACTTATCCGGATGTTCACGCATAATATAATCGGAATGCTGCAGAGAACGAATGTGTTTTCCAGCAATACCTACCGTAACTTTGCGGATAGGAACTCCAGCACTGGATTGTGCTTCGGAAACTGCGGCCTTGATTGAATTAATAGTTTGTGAAATATTATTCACAATACCTTTATGAACACCAAGACTTTTAGCTTTTCCTACACCGAGAACTTCTATTTTCCCGTGTGCATTCCTTCTTCCGACAATCGCGACTATCTTTGTTGTCCCGATGTCCAGACCTACTGAATACTCTTGATTTTCCATTTTTTATATCGATTTGATTTTTTTCTACTTTTTCTATAATTAGGACTGAGTCCTACTTTGTGCTGAATTATTCTATTTTCACCTTTGATTTCGGCTTTGGCTTGGACTGTGCCGGGGCCGTTGTTTTTTTATCTGTTTTTTTTATTTCCTTTTGTTGTGTTTTCGGTTTTGCGCTTTCTTTCGGTTTTGCCGAAGCTGTATTTGTTTTTTTTATTTCTGTTGCCTTTGGCTTGGCTTCCTGTTTTTTTGTGGTTGCCATTGAGGTAGGAACTTTAGCCAATTCCTGTTTCCCTGCTTTCAGGATACTGTCGTTTTCCTTGAAATAAGGGTTTAGGGTGGTTACAATCTGGTTTTGATATTTTACAGAAACCATATTGTACTTTTGAGGATCCTGATATACCAGATATTTTTCTACAAAGGTTTTAAATCCTTTTACTTTAAAATCAATATTATCTAAATCTCCAATCTCTACTCGGTAATTTCCTTCGCTTGTCAGAAGATTGTAGCTTTCTTTATATTTTGAAATTCCAATAAAGAATTTCTTGCTGAAATCATCTTTGTCAATTTTTCCGACCAATTCTGCCAGTTTCTCATATTCATCCGGCCGTACATCTCCTGTAACCAGCATACATGGATGCGAATATGTTTTTGAAATAGGAAATTCAACTCCTTTCTCATCTACATAGAAATCTTTTCCATCTTTATTGAGTCTGAAAACAGGAACTCTCTGCTTGATATCCAGATTCAACTTTCCGTTTAAGTTTAAGTAGACATTCGCACTGTCTACGGCAGGAAGTGAATTGATCTTTTTTTCTAATGCGGGAATATTAAGCTCCCCAACTTTTCCAGATGGGTTTTCCTTTTTTACAATCTCTCTGATATCTTTTTCATCAACAAAGTAAACCGGAGTTTTTTCATTCATTTTTACAGAAATCTTATTGTCAGTAATCTGCTGGCGGCCGAATCTCTTCAATGAGAAACTCAGCAACAATCCTAGGATGATTACTGTGACAACAATTTTTAATATTCTGTACTTATTTTTCATACATTCTTTGTATTCATGTATTTATGTAAAATGTATTCATGAATACGTAAATACATTATTATTTTTACAATTTATTTACAACTCGTTTTACTCCATTTTTGAATAACATTGAATGAAAGTTCAAAATCATTCCGAGTTTTATGTTTGTTATTCTTAAATAATTTAAAAGGTGAAAAAAATGATAATCATTAATCTCCTGAACTGCTTTTATTTCAATTATTAATTTGTTTTCAACTAATAAATCTACTCTGAACGCTTTAGATATCTTTAATTCTTCATATTCAATGTCAATGTTTTTTTGACTTTCTACATTCAATCCTCTATTTTTTAGTTCATAAACTAAGCACTCTTCATATACATTTTCATAAAGTCCAATTCCAAGCGTACGATGTATTTTCATTCCAGCACTGAAAACAATCTCTGAAATTTCATTTTCTATCATACATTTTGTGTTTTTTGTTTAACGCTATGATCGCAAAGCAATCTGTTTATTTTTCCGTTCGCGAGGGCGTTTCAGTCAGCGAGGGCTATAACTTATATAATTTGTTTTCTCATTTGCTAAGTGAAACGCCTTTGCGAACGATTTTATATTTTTCTTTGCGAGCATTGCGTTTATATTCAAATTTTCTCAATCCATTCACAAATAGGGTCATACAGGGTATCAATGTTTCCTGCACCTACTGTAAGGAGGATGTCAAAATCTTTTTCTTTTATTTTTTCAAAAGCATCGGATAAATTCGATACTTCTTTTTTATCTAATGTTACTTTTTCCAATAACCAACTTGAAGTAATTCCTTCAAAGTTCCCCTGAAGCTCTCTTGCCGGATAGATATCCAGTAAAATCAGTTCTTCAGCCTTGCTTAGGCTTTCTGCAAATCCATCCGCAAAATCTCTTGTTCTACTGAACAAATGGGGCTGGAAAACAACCAATAATTTTTTATCAGGATAAAAAGTCTTGATAGAACCCACTACGGCATTAATTTCCGTTGGATGATGAGCGTAGTCATCAATATAAATTTTACCGTTTTCGTAAATATGTTTGGTATATCTTCTCTTAATTCCTTTAAAATTGGCAATTGCCTTTTTCAGCGTATCAAAATCTGCGCCCAAATTGTGTAAAATAGCTAATGCTACTGTTGCATTTTCTACATTATGAATCCCAGGTATTTCCCAAACAAAATCTTTTATTGTTTCTGTGGGAGTATGGAAGTCAAAATAAATCTTATCATGATCCATACGCAGGTTATCTGAGTAATAGTCTGCCTTTTCATTCACGGCGTAGGTTTGATGCCCTCTGCCGATTTCAACTCCTTTTCTTACAAATAACTTTTTATCTTCCGGAACTAGTGCTGCAAATTGTCTGAAGCCCTCTTCAATATGGTTCTTATCACCATAAATATCCAAATGGTCTGCATCGGTAGAAGTTACTACTGCCCAGTCCGGAGAAAGGTTCAGGAAGCTTCTGTCATACTCATCTGCTTCTACTACGGAGTAGGTGGAGCCGTTGTATAGGAAGTTTGATTTAAAGTTCTCTGAAATACCTCCCAAAAAACATGAGAACGGTAAGTTAGCTTCTTTACATAAGTGGGAAACCAGTGTAGATGTTGTTGTCTTTCCGTGGGTTCCTGCTATAGCAATACAGTCTGTGTTTTCTGTGATTAACCCTAAAACTTTTGCGCGTTTTAAGATCTCAAACTGATTTTCATTGAAGTAGTCTAAAATTCCAAGCGTTTTGATAGCCGGCGTGTAGATTATCAATGTATTTTCTTTTTGAAGAGAAGTGATTTTTTCGTCAATAAGATCTTCGAAAACAATATCAATTCCTTCGTTCATTAGATTTTGAGTAAGCTTGGTATTGGTTTTATCGTAGCCCAATACATTTTTTCCGGATGCGTGGAAATAACGCGCTAATGCACTCATTCCGATACCTCCGATTCCAACGAAGTAAAAATTTTGATATGTTTCTAAATTGCTCATTCTTTTCCTTGTATTGATGTATTCATGTAAAAAGTATTGATGATTTTCATTAATATTTTTTACAATTTTACTTTTTACATTAATTTAAATATCTCATCTACAATCTCTTTTGCAGCATTTGGCTTGGCAAAATATTTCAGATTGTCGGACATTTCCTTTCTTACACTTTCTTTTTCGCAGATTTCTGATAATGTATTCCAGAATTTTTCCTGCATTTCAGAGTCTTTTACCATTCTGGCTGCATTTTTTTCAACCAGATTCATGGCGTTTTTGGTTTGGTGATCTTCCGCTGCAAAAGGGAAAGGAACCAATAATACCGGTTTTTGTGCTACAGCCAATTCTGAAATGGCTATGGCTCCGGCTCTTGAAACGATGATATCTGCAGCAGAATAGGCCAGTTCCATGTCTTTGATAAATTCAAGGATCTGAATATTTCTGGTTTCTGTATCTTTTGTTTCTTCTAAAATATCTTGATAATCAAGCTTTCCTGTTTGCCAGATAAGCTGATAATTTTTGTCTAAAATATCCTTTAAATGAGACTTCCAGGCATTATTCAATGTTCTGGATCCTAAAGATCCACCTACAGAAAGAATCGTAAGCTTGTCTTTATTTAATCCCATTTTTTCCTTTGCCTGAATGGTTTCCTGCATTCCTGAAATAATGTTTTCACGAATAGGATTACCCAGAAACTTAATTTTTTCTGCTGGAAAACCTTCTACTTTTGGATAGGCTGTAAAAACAGCTTTTGCTTTTTTACTTAGGATTTTATTGGTTACTCCCGCATGGGCGTTCTGTTCCTGAATAAAAATTGGAATGCCCAATTTACTTGCCTCATACAAAGCCGGTCCACTTGCAAAACCACCTGTTCCAACAGCAAAATCCGGAGCAAAGTTTTTAATGATCTTTTTGGACTTTGATAAACTTTTCAAAATCTTGAAAGGTAATCCCAAATTGGATAACATGTTTCCTCTGTCGATTCCGGCGATATCTATTCCTTCTATTTTGTAGCCAGCCTGAGGAACTTTTTCCATTTCCATTTTTCCGTTGGCTCCAATGAACAAAAATTCTGCATCAGGAAATCTTTTCTTGATTTCATCCGCGATAGCGATGGCAGGGAAGATATGTCCTCCTGTTCCTCCGCCTGATAATAATATTTTTAGTTTTTTGCTCATTTAAATTAATGGGACTCTGTCCTACTTTTTGGTTATGCGATATCGTTTATTTCTGCTATACTTTGTTTTTTACCCATTCCTTCTTCATCATAAATTTGAATTCTTGAGCTTATATTTAAGATAATTCCTAACTGTAAATAAGTTACCAGCATGGAGGTTCCTCCGTAACTGATTAATGGTAAAGGCTGTCCTGTTACCGGGATCAGATTAACAGCAACGGCAATATTTACCGCCAGTTGTATAAAGATCATTACCCCGAGACTGAGCACGAGCAAGGATCCGAAGAATGCCGGCATTTTACTGGCGATCATTACAATCCGTATCATCATGATCAGATAGAGACTGATCAAAAAAGCTGCTCCGATTACTCCATATTCTTCTACAATTACGGCGAAGATAAAGTCGGAAGCAGACTGAGGAAGCATTTGCTTTAATGCACTTTTTCCAGGTCCCATTCCGGTAATCCCACCGTGAACGATGGCTGCCTTGGCCTGCATTACCTGATAATTCTTGGCTTTTACGCTTTCATCATCGGTATCTGCTGATTTTGCCTTGCTTGATGTAAAGGTTTCAATACGGCTCATCCATGTATGAACACGGTTTCCACCAATCATATTGGTATTCAATGCGATTAGTAAGAACAATATAATGGCTATAAACGAGGCAGAAATGAAGCCTGCAATGTATTTCCAGTGAAGCTGTCCTATAACTAGAACAATCACGGAAACCATTAAGATCATTAATGCTGTAGATCCGTTATCTTTTGCAACCAGAACAAATACGAGAAGAATAGGCCCAAAGATATACATGATGTTCTCTATAGGAAGCCTTTCTCTTGTGATCTTTTTGGTTAAATATCTACACAAATAGATGATTAGCATCAGGAATGCAAAAGACGATGGCTGGAAAGAGATTGGTGTTCCCGGAATCTTCAGCCATCTGGAAGCACTGGCTCCATCAATTGTTTGTCCGGTAAACATGGTAACAACCAATAAAACGATCATAAGGCCAAGCAGAATACTGCTGAGCTTTCCGATGTATTCATATTTTACGGTTCCTACGAGTCTCATGATTCCTAACCCTAAGACTACAAAGAACATATGCTTAATAACGTGGCCTGTAGTGGTTCCGTTATTAACAATATATTCCAGATTTGAACTTGCAGAATAAACAGGGAAAATAGAGAAAATGGAGATCACAAGAATGACCATCCAAAGTACTTTATCGCCCTTTAGAAATTCAACTCTGCTTTCTGTGTTCTGCTCGTCCATATTTTTTGTATTGATGTATGATGTACAAAGTAAAATGTACTTTTTACATCCGACATTTTATTTTAATACTTGTTCTTTAAACTGACGCCCTCTGTCTTCATAGCTTTTGAATAAATCAAAGCTTGCACAACATGGTGATAGTAAAACAGTTTCGCCATTTTTAGCCAATGATTTGGATATTTTCACGGCTTCTTCCATGCTGGAGGTATCATAAATAAATTCCTTTTTTCCTTTGAAGAAATCTATAATCTTTTTATTGTCAATTCCCAGGCAAACAATTGCCTTTACTTTTCTTTTAACTAAATCCTCTATTTCTGTATAGTCATTTCCTTTATCTAATCCACCCACAATCCATACGGTTGGGGTTTTCATGCTTTCCAGGGCATAATATGTTGCATTCACATTGGTAGCCTTACTGTCGTTGATGTATTTAACACCCTCTATTTCAGTTACAAACTCCAGCCTGTGTTCTACTGCCTGAAAAGTCATTAGGGAATGTCTAATGCTTTCATTGTTGATTTTCAGTATTTTACCAGCTATTGAAGCTGCTAGGCTATTAGCTACATTATGGTTTCCAAGTAAGGATAATTCTTCAACTTTCATTGAGAATTCATCCTTCATTTTTACCACAATTTGATCTTCGTTGACAAAACCTCCTTCTTCCAGCTTTTCTTTTGTAGAGAAGGGGATCATTTTCGCTTTTATTTCCAGCTTCTCAAGAAGGTTTTTGCTCATTTCGTCATCTTTGTTGTAGATGAAGAAATTGTCATTCTCTTGGTTTTCAGTTATTCTGAACTTTGCCAAGGCATATTCTTCATAGTTGTAGTTGTACTGATCCAGGTGATCCTGAGATAGGTTCAACAATAAAGAGATATAAGGTCTGAAATTCTGAATATCATCTAATTGGAAAGAACTTACTTCCAAAACATAATATTCGTGGTTTTCATCTGCAACCTGTTTTGCAAAGCTGTATCCTATATTTCCTCCTAAACCTACATTTAACCCGTCGTTTTTCAGGATGTAGTAGATCAGGGAAGTGGTCGTTGTTTTTCCGTTGCTTCCTGTGATGGCAATAATCTTTGCGTCTGTAAATTCAGAGGCAAATTCAATTTCTGAGGAAAGTCTTATTCCTTTCTCATGAATTTTATAGATAATTTCAGCCTTTTTTGGAATTCCCGGGCTTTTTACAATCCAATCTGCATTTAAGATTCTTTCTTCGTCGTGGTTTCCTTCTTCAAATTCAATTTCATTTTCTGCAAGAAACTGTTTATAGTTATCCTTAATGGCTCCTTTATCTGAAAGAAATACTTCCAGACCTTTCTTTTTTGCCAAATAAGCAGCTCCACATCCGCTTTCTCCTCCTCCTAAAACAACTATTTTCATATTTAATCTTTTTTGTAAAATGTAAAATGTAAAACGTACAATGCGTTTGGTGTCCTTACATCAGTACTTTCTACTTTTTACAAAAATTATCTCATTTTTAGTGTGATCAGACAAACAATTGCCAGTATTACTCCTATGATAATCATTCTGTTAACGATTTTACTTTCGTGAAATCCGTCTTTCTGATAATGGTGGTGTAATGGTGACATTTTGAATAATCTATTGTTTTGGGCATATTCCAACCCGTATTTTCTTTTTCTGTATTTGAAAACGATAACCTGTAGCATTACGGATAGGTTTTCAATTAAGAAGATTCCGCATAAAACAGGAATCAACAGTTCTTTTCTTAAAATAATTGCTAAAACAGCAATTACTCCTCCCAGCATTAAGCTTCCCGTATCTCCCATGAAAACCTGAGCAGGATAGGTATTGTACCAAAAGAATCCAATCACAGCACCCACCATGGCAACTGCAAAAATGGTGGTTTCTCCCATATTCGGAAGGAACATGATATTCAGATAATCTGCAAAGATGATGTTCCCGGAAAGATAGGCAAAGAGGGCGAGGGTGAGCAGTATAATGGCACTGGTTCCTGCGGCGAGGCCATCTATTCCATCGGTGATATTGGCTCCATTTGAAACAGCTGTTACAATGAAGATAACTATGGGTATAAAGACAATCCATGCCCATTCGTGGGCATCTTTTTCATTCATCCAAAACAGTATTCCGCTATAATCAAATTCATTGTTCTTTGCGAATGGAACGGTGGAAACGGTAATTTTTTCTGTAGGCATAAAGTTTTGCTCTACATTGTTTCTGTTCACCACCTTTGCATCTGCATACTTTCTTTTAACGGTGATATCCGGGTGGAAATACATTGTAATTCCGACAATTAAGCCTAAACCAACTTGTCCTACTATTTTAAACTTACCACTAAGTCCGTCTTTATTTTTCTTGATTTTCTTTAAATAATCATCCAAAAATCCAATAGCCCCCATCCAAAACATGGAAACAAGTAACAATACGATATAGACATTGGCGATTCTTGTAAACAGCAATACCGGAATAATGGTTGCCAAAATGATGATAAGACCTCCCATGGTAGGAGTTCCTTCTTTTTGCTTCTGTCCGTCTAATCCAAGGTCACGTACTAATTCACCCATCTGCTTTGTTCTAAGGTAATTGATTACTCTTTTACCGTAGACAAGAGCAATAATTAAAGAGAACAGTACAGCCATTCCGGCACGGAAGGAGATGTATTTCAACATTCCTAATCCCGGAACGTGAATTCCATGGTCGGTTAGATATTCGTATAGATAGTATAGCATGTTTCTTTTTAATTTAAATCTTTAAATGAGTTTAATCTTTCAATCTATTTAGACATTAATCTCCAAAGCTCATTGATTGTCTCTTTGTCATCAAAATGATGTTTTACACCATTTATCTCCTGATAAGTTTCGTGGCCTTTTCCGGCTACGAGAACAATATCTTTAGGTTCTGCAAACTTTATGGCCATTTTTATGGCTTCTTTTCTGTCCGGAATTGAAGTGTATTTGCTGAAGTTTTGAGGTTCAACCCCCGCTTCAATCTCCTTAATAATTTGTGCGGGATCTTCTGTTCTCGGATTATCTGAAGTGATGATAGCCAAAGTTGATTTTTTAGTGGCAATATTTCCCATTTCAGGTCTTTTGGAGTGATCTCTGTCTCCTCCGCATCCGAAAACTGTTATTAATCTTTCGTTTTTTGTTCTGATATCATTAATGCTATCCAGAATGTTTTCCAACGCATCCGGAGTGTGGGCATAATCTACAATAAAGAAAATTCCTCCGTCTGACTTGAATGTCTCAAATCTTCCCGAAACTCTTTTCAGCTTACTGATAGCCTGAAGAATTTCATCTTGTTCAAATCCTAGCTCAGCAGCAATTCCGAAGACCAATAATAAGTTGTAAACATTGAATTTACCTGTCAATGTTGTCCAAAGTTCTTTTCCATTGAAATTCACCAACATTCCGTTGAAATCAACTTCCAGTAGTTTTCCATGGTAATCCGCCATCGTTTTCAAAGCATAAGACTTCTTTTTAGCCTTTGTGTTTTGAAGCATGACATTTCCGTTCTTGTCATCTAGATTGGTGATGGCAACGGCTGTATCTTCCAGTCCATCGAAGAATCTTTTCTTTGTTTTTAAATATTCTTCAAAGGTTTTATGATAATCTAAATGATCGTGGGTAAGGTTTGTAAAGCCTGCTACCTTGAAGTGAAGTCCTTCAATTCTGTTTTGAGCAATTCCATGAGAGCTTACTTCCATGAAGGCAAATTCACAACCTTTTTCAACAGCTTCAGCTAAGATTTTGTTGATGGTAATCACATCCGGAGTGGTGTGGGTTGCCGGAATAATTTCTTCCCCGATTCTGATTTCAACAGTTGAAAGTAACGCAGAAGGGTAGCCCAGATTGGTGAAAACATCAAAAAGCAGAGTAGAGACAGAGGTCTTTCCGTTGGTTCCTGTAACTCCTATCAGCTTAAGTTTCTGAGACGGATTTCCGTAGAAGTTGGAAGCAAGGTGGCCTAATGTCTTAGCAGAGTCTTTTACCTTTACATAGGTTACGTTTTCTGCTAATGTTTCAGGAAATTCTTCACATACAATGGTTGTTGCTCCTTTTTCAATAGAGGATGCTATGAATGTATGTCCATCCACAACCGTACCTCTCATGGCGATGTAAAGAGAGTTCTCCGAAACCTTTCTGCTGTCGAATACCAATTCAGAAACCTCACGGTTACTATCACCGTGAATTTCTACTACTGGAATTCTGTTTACTAATTCTGTTACTGTCATTTTTATCAATAGGATTTCGTCCTATTTTTGTTAAATCGCCCTTTTGGGACGGGTTCTTCTAATTTTTAATTTTGCAGAGATAAATATATTCTCTGGTTTTTACTGATGGTAGTGCCTTCCAACGGGAATTGTTCTTTTATTCTTCCAACTCCCTTGTAGTCAACTCGGTAGCCTAGGTTTTCCAATTGTGGAATAACATTTTTCCCGATTAACCCTACTACACTAGGCATCTGCTTGTTATTAACTGCTACTTTCACATTCGGCTCAACCATTTTGCTAAGGTTTACCTTTTTGTCTACAAGCATTTCTTTTTCAATATTCTGAGGAGTTTTCAGGAATGTTTTTCCTGCAATTTCCTTAAATACCGGCGCTGCTACCGGTCCTCCATAGAATCCTATTGATGTATTAGGTTCGCTTACCATTACATAGCAAGTATATTTTGGAGCATCTGCGGGATAAAATCCTGCAAATGATGCGCGGTACTTCATTGGGCCAGGAAGCCAGTATTCAAACCTTGCAGTTCCTGTTTTTCCTGCCATTTTCAGGTTGGGTGTGAAGATGCTTCGTCCTGTTCCTTTTTCTACAGCCTTGGTTAAGGCGCTTGTCATCATTTTAATGGCTTTTTCTGAGGCCATTTTGTTTACCATAACTTCAGGCTTTGCATTGTACATTACCTTTCCGTCTTTCATGATTTTATCGATGAATAATGGCTTAAGCATTTTACCTCCATTGGCAACTCCGTTGTAGAACGTTGTTAGCTGTAATAGGTTAACGTTTGAGGAGTAACCATAAGAGATAGAAGCCAGTGTAGCGGCGTTCCATCTTTTATTTTCAGGAGTTAGAATCTTAGGTTTTGTAATTCCCGGAAGTTCGATGTCCATTTTGTCGAATAATTTCCAACGCTTTAAATGGTCAAGGAAGATCTGTGGTTTCTCTGCATAATATTTTGTAATCAGCTTGGAGGTTCCTACGTTACTGGATTTAGCCAATACATCACTGATGTCATAAGTTCCACCGCCGTGACCGTCAGAAATTCTCTGCTTGGCATACGTCCAAACGCCATTTCCTACATTTACGGTTGTATTTTCATCGATGAAACCATCATCCATTGCTGCTAACAGAGAAATAGTCTTGAATGTGGATCCCGGTTCAATGTTGTCTTTTAAGGCATAGTTGTAAGAGTCTTCGTATTCGCCATCTTCTGTTCTTCTTAGATTAACCAAAGCGCGCACCTTTCCGGTTTCAACTTCCATAACGATTACGGTACCGTGTTTTGCTTCGTAATGAATCAGTTGTTTCTCCAGTGCAGAGTGTGCAATATCTTGAATTCTAAGGTCTAAGGTAGTGTATACATCTTCTCCATCCACAGGTTCCTGAACTTTCCAAAAGTCAATAGGCTTCCATTGTGAAGAATTGATTCTCTGTTCTAATCTTTTTCCGTCAGTACCGGTTAAATACTTTGAAAAAGCCCCCTCCAGACCGGATCTAAGCTCTCCGTTGTCTATACCAATGGTTCCTGCTCCAATTTCTGAGGTAGCAAGTTCTCTTTTGTAGTTTCTGTCAACAATGAACCCCCCTTTATTTTTACCTCTTTTGAAGATTGGAAACTTTCGGATTCTGTCGTATTGATCAAAATCAAGTCCTTTTACTAAGGTATAGTATTGGTTTTTCTTTTTCTTCTGTTCGTCAAATTTTTGTCTGAACTCTCCTCTGGATTTTCCGAACATTTTACTCAAAGAATCCGTTAAAGCCCCGATGTTGTTGCTGTAGATCGTATCTTTCATCGTTTTGAAGTCAAGATAGATGTCGTAGCGCATCACGGTTGTTGCCAAAATGGATCCATCTGAAGCGAATAAATTACCACGGGCAGCCTTTAAAGTGGCTTCACGATAGTTTTTATTAATGTAATCATCCTTAATCTCCTGAACATTGGTATTCTGAAGAATTACAATCCTTGCCAGGAACATTACAAACACGCACAAAGCTACCACTGCAAAGAGGTAGCCCCATCGTAAAGTTTTTTTACGCTTATTGTCGTATTCATTTTGCTTTTGCATCTGTACTGTCCAGTTTTATTAGCAATTTATGAGGATGGTTTTCCAGGGTCATTAATGAGTCCCGGGCAACCTCTTTCCCCAGCTCTGATTCCATTTTTACCTTGATCAGCTTACTTTGAGCGTAAGCGTTTCTCGATTTATATTCTTCTGTTTCTTCCTTTAAGGCGTTTACAATTCTAATTTTCTTGTTGACGAGGTGATTACTATAAATCATGGCCATCATCAAGATAAACAACAAGAGAAAATACCTGTAATGTATTTTGATCTCATCACGATTCAGAAAGTTTCCTTTTATAATGTCTATAAAAGTGAGTCTCTTCTGTGGGCGATTTGTTGTTCTTTTTGCCAATTTTATTTCAATTTGCTTTGCAGTGAATTCACTGTTGCTTTATAATTTTATTCCGGTTCTCATTTTTGCACTTCTTGCTCTTGAGTTTTCTTCAATTTCCTTATCATCGGGGATAATCGCTTTACTCTTTATCAATTCAAATGCCTTTTTATAATTTCCGTAGATATCTCTTGTCGGCTCTCCCTCAAACATTCCGTTTTTCAGGAATCTTTTTACCAATCGGTCCTCTAAGGAATGATAAGAAATTACTACCAATCTTCCTTCAGGTTTTAAAACATTGTAAGCCTGAAGAAGCATTTCCTTTAACACTTCAAGCTCCTGGTTTACTTCTATTCTTACCGCCTGAAAAAGCTGAGCATAGAATTTATTAACCTTGTGAGGAGGAATATAGCTAAAAAGCTTTTTTAAATCCTCTGTGGTTTCTATAGTTTTTGTTTTTCTATGATGAGCAATTTCTCTTGCCAATTTTCTTGCTTCCCTTAATTCTCCGTAGTGATAAAAGATATCTGCAAGCTCTTCCTCTCCATATTCATTAATCACTCTTTTGGCATCAAGGCTCTGCATCACATTCATTCTCATATCCAAAGGAGCGTTGCTTCTTGTAGAGAAACCTCTGTCTGCCTCATCAAACTGATGAGATGAAACTCCAAGGTCAGCCAAAACGCCATCCACCTGAGGTGCTCCATACATTAGTAATGAGTTTTCCAGAAATCTGAAATTCTGATTTACCAATGTAAACCTAGGGTCATCAATTGTATTTTTAAGCGCATCGAGATCCTGGTCAAAGCTGAACAATCTTCCTTTATCAGAAAGTCTGCTCAAAATCTCCCTCGAGTGTCCGCCACCCCCAAAGGTGCAGTCCACATATATTCCGTCAGGATTCGTTACCAAATCATCAACACTCTGCTTCAACAAAACGGGGTTATGATACATGCTTAATTGTGTTTTTTGTTTAATATAATCTTAATAACTGATACCGCTTATTCTTCATCGAAAGAGCCCATCACATCCTCGGCAAGGCTGGCAAAATCGGTTTCATTGGTGGAGATCACTTTTTCGTAGGCTTCTTTATCCCAAATTTCGAAAAGTTCTCCTGCGCTGGTGATTACCGTATCTTTCTGAAGATTTGCAAAACTCATTAAGTCTTTGGAAATCTGTAATCTTCCTGCGTTGTCCAATTCTACTGTTTTTACTCCTGCCGTAAACATTCGTATGAAATCAGCATTCTTTTTAATGAACCTGTTCAGTTTATTAATTTTGCCCATAAGTTTATCCCATGCATTCATTGGATAGACCTCCAGACAAGGTTGGAACACAGATCTTTTGACTACAAATGCTTTGTCCTCGAAGTTTTCCATCTGTTTGATTAAAGATGAGGGAACTTTTAGGCGGCCTTTGTCGTCAATTTTACACTCATATGTTCCAATGAAATTTTTCATTTGGGACAAATTTATATAATAATTTCCAAAATTTCCCACTTTTTCCCACTTTTTGACTCAATGTTAATAAGTTTTATTAAAGATTGAATTCCAAGAATGTAATTTGCTGATATGTAAGGGGTTGTTAAAACTGTTATTTAAGCCATAGTAAAGCGGTTTTTAAAAAAAAAGTTAAAAAGGAGAATATTGTATTATTTTTATCTTAAATTAGGGTAATCAAAATATTTTTGAGGTTTAATTTGTATTTTTGCAAGGCTTTATTAAGGCGTTTTATGATATTTAGTACAAAAAAAGAAAAGAAATACTCCTATATAGAGGCAGGGGAAGGACATCCATTAGTGCTGTTGCACGGGTTAATGGGTGGTTTGAGCAATTTCGATAAGATGGTAGATTTTTTTTCGGAGAGAGGGTATAAGGTTTATGTTCCTCAGCTGCCAATCTACGATTTGCCAGTACTCAATACGAATCTTACCACTTTAGCAAAATATATCATCAAGTTTATAGAGAGCCATATTTCTGGCCCTGTAACGATTGTAGGAAACTCGATGGGAGGACACGTGGGACTTATTCTTACGTTGGCAAGACCGGATTTGGTAAAGAATCTTGTTTTGACTGGAAGTTCTGGTTTATATGAAAGAACTTTTGGAGATAGCTTTCCAAGGAAAAACGATAAGTCTTACATAAGAAAGAAAACTGAAGAGGTTTTCTATGATCCTAAAGTGGCTACTGAAGATCTTGTAGATGAAGTTTTTGGGGTGGTAAATGATAGGATGAAAGGAATAAAAACGGTAATGTTAGCAAGAAGTGCCATTAAGCACAACATGCTGAATGATCTTCCTAAGATTTTGACTCCTACCTGTCTGATTTGGGGAAAACAGGATAATGTAACTCCTCCGGAAGTAGCGGAAGACATGCATAAGTTTATTCCTAATTCAGATTTATTCTGGATTGATCACTGTGGCCATGCTGCCATGATGGAGAAACCGGATGATTTCAATGAAATCCTGTACAACTGGATAAAAGATAAAGTTTAAATACATAATAAATGACCATTAAGAGCTTTTCTTAGTGGTTTATTTTTCTAAAATATTTTCAAAATGGTTATTAAGACAGCAACGTTCGTAAAAAGTAGTGGAAAATGGCAGGATTGTCCGGAACCTACTATGCCTGAATATGCTTTTATCGGAAGATCTAATGTAGGAAAGTCTTCGCTGATCAATGCAATGATGAATCATAAAGATTTGGCTAAAACTTCGGGAACTCCGGGAAAAACTCAGCTGATCAATCATTTTCTAGTGAATGAAAACTGGTACCTTACTGATTTACCCGGATATGGATATGCAAAGGTTTCAAAGTCCATTCGAAAAGACTTTGAAAAGTTGATTACGAATTATATTCTGAACAGAAGAAATCTGGTGAACCTTTTTGTGTTGGTAGATTCTAGACACAATCCGCAGAAAATTGATCTGGAGTTCATCCAATGGTGTGGAGAAAGTGGAGTTCCTTTTTCAATAGTCTTTACAAAGTCAGATAAGTTAAAACCGAGTGAAATTATTAAAAACTTTGAAAATTATAAGACAGAACTTCATAAGACATGGGAAGACCTTCCTGAGCTGTATATTACCTCAGCGGAAAAGAAAACGGGTGGTGATGAGATTCTGAACTTCATAGAAAAGACGAACGACTTTTTAACTCAAAATAGTGTAAGCTTCGATGAGCAGTAATATTATCTGGAAAATAAAAACCTTTGATGAGTTTACCGTTCCGGAGCTGTATTCAATATTGAAAGCTCGTATAGATGTTTTTGTTATTGAGCAGAATTGTCCTTATCCTGATCTGGATAACTATGATCAGAAAGCGGTTCACATCTGGGCTGAAGAAAATGGTGAGGTTCTTGCCTATTGCCGTATTTTCAATAAGGGAATAAAATATGATGAAACCTCTATTGGAAGAGTTCTGACCACTGAAAAGGCTAGGGGTAAAAGCTTGGGAAAACAATTAATACAATATGCTGTAGAAACAATAGAAAATCGCTTTCGTACTTCTGAAATCAGAATATCAGCACAGGATTATCTATTGAGATTCTATACTGGATTTGGTTTTGAAGATACCGGAAACAAATACTTAGAAGACGATATTCCGCATACGGAAATGATAAAAAGATAAAAAAAGGTAGTTCAGCTGAACTACCTTTTTTGTTATATATGTTGAGTGTTTTTTATAATAAGATAAGTCAACAAAACTATTAAAGAATGATATCTATTAAGATCCTTTATTTTAAAATCCAGTTTGAAGATTGTATTTGTAATTGAAACGCTCTTCAGACATTGTTATAAAAATTAAGAAATCAAAAAAAGCAATCAATGCAGGAACAAAAGTCCAAAAAAATAAAAGATATAAAATGCCTTTAATGTTTTGTCCCAAATAAAATCTATGGATGCCCAATCCTCCTAAAAACAAAGCAAGTATAGTGGCTGTAAATTTTGACTTCATGGCTTAAACTCTTGATAAAATTTCATTCTTTTTTTCTTCAAACTCATTTGTGGAAATTATTCCATTTTCCATTAAACCTTTTAACTTTTGTAAAAGAGCAAAAGGATCTTCATTTTCTATTAAAAGTGGTTTTTGCTGATGTTGAAATTGCTGATGTTGGGCAATAATTGGTGTAGCATTGTTTACAGTGACCCCACCTGCAGAAGCTCTTCGAGTTTCAAGCTCTTTTTCTCTTCTTAGGCCTCTCATTTGTTCCTCAATTTCCTGAGCAAATTGATAGAGTTTTCTAGCTTGGTTTTTAGGGAGATAGTCCATCATATTGGTAAGCCCTCTTATTGTTTTCATGAAAAATGTAGCTCCAAAAACACTTTCCTTAATGTGACAATCTGCAACATCCACCCAACTATAATCCTGAAAATCCATGGACAAACCAAATGTTTTAGGTCTGCAGAAAATAATCCGTCTGTTGGTAAGTGCAATACAGTCGGGAGAAAAGTTCATTACAGGTTTTTTTTGAACTGCAATATATTCTACAAATTCCTGTGATGTCAGAAGGCTGTTGATTTTTTCTAAAATCCTTTCTACTGCTTTTGGATCTTGCTCTTCGTTTAAAAATTGTTTTAAGTTCATATTATTTTGTTTTTTAGTTATTGGATGTCATTGCTATTTATATATCCTACTTTTCCTGACTTTTGTACTTTTACTTTATACCATGAACTATTTTTTGAAATTTTGATTAAAGAAGTATTTTTCGATACTGTTTCTATTATTTTTGATTTAAAAGATTGTTTTTCAAAAATTTTTGTAGCACGATTGGAAATGATAATACTATTTAAGGTAAGATTAATACTTAAATCTTCAATGGAAGACTTTGGAATTTTTGTAGAGCTACCCTTACTATTGGGTTTATAATAAGAGTCAGACTTGCTTCTAGAGCTAGATTTCTTTGATGGGCTACGTTTAGATGGTATAGTTGTTGGTGAAAAATTACTTTTACATACACCGCAGGTTCCTCCACCTGAACAATGCCCACATCTAGAGCAATTGGAACAGGCAGTGCAATAGGTAGAGCCAGTACATTTTCCACCATGATGGTCACTTTCTTTTGTTATCCATAATAGAGAAGAACTTGAAATACCCTCAAAAAAACAGAAGAATAGTATAGATATGAGTAGATTCATGGTTAGTTAATAGTTTTCAAGTGTTTTATGAAGTGCCTCTCTGAAATGGTATATTTCATCTAGGTTATTAAGCAATACTTTTTCTCCGGAATCTTTTCCGTTATGAAAGGTTTCAATGTATTTATTGGCTGTATTGAAATGAAGCCTGCATAATGGTTTTCTATTGTTATCATCCAATAAAATTCCAAAGTAGGAGAGTGTATCTCTATAGGCAATGCGTGCTGCAGGAACCTTTTCTCTCATGATGGCTTTTACAATTTGGAATCCTTCAAGCTCTTCTTCGGTGGTAACAATTTTAGAATCGTTGTTTTCATCAATAGGCTGGGATGTTTTTACGTCCTCATCCTGTTTTTCAATTTGCTCATTAATGCTCAAGGCAGATTTAAGCCTGAAACTTATCGATTCATTGATGGAAGTGGTAAGGGCTTTTTTGGTATACTCCTTAAAGGAAATCATTCTGTTCGCTGTTATAGGCTTTTCAAAAAACCTACTCACCAAAAGTTTTACAATTTCATCAGATGGTGTTTCTATTTCTTTCTCAAATTCTTTTCTTATTGCCTTAATGTATTTTAAAGCTTCCGCAGAATCAAGAATGCTTTCGAGGTTATAGTCCTTTTTTGTAAAGCTTTCAAGTATTTTGATAGAGCTGTCTTTTAAGTCTTCAATATCGATGGTGAAAAAGGGTTTTTCATCCATAATGTTGGGCTTTTCAAGATCTGTATAGAAATTATAAACAATACCATTGGTAAGAACTCCAAACCTAGTCTTAGAAACGTGGTAATATCTGTGAAGTTGAGAATTGTGGGCATCCGCATTCTCTTTCCAGTGCTTGCATTCTATAATAAAAATAGGTTCGTCATTGTTTTTGATCACATAGTCTACCTTTTCTCCTTTTTTGGTTCCGATGTCACATACATGTTCAGGAACAACTTCTGTAGGGTTAAATATATCATACCCAAGAATCTGAATAAATGGCATTACAAATGCGTTTTTAGTCGCTTCTTCGGTAGCAATCTGATCTTTTAATCCTACAACTTTCTGTTGTAATTGCTCAAGTTTAATTTTAAGATCCATGGTTTTAATTTTAAAGGGTTTCATCAATTATTTCTGCCTCAGGAGCATTGGTTTTTACAGAAGAAATTCCATTTTCCATTGCGGTGTTCGAGCTATACAACTGGCTTTTACCAATAATTTCCCCGTTTCTGGCTTTCAGAACAAAATAGTCTTTATTATTGACGGCTACTCTTCTGTCATACCTTGAGTCTTCCTGAGAATTAAGTCTTACAGACTCTATTCCTTTATGGCAAGATGCTTTTTGAACATAGCCCTCGCTGGTAAGAATAATTTCTCCGTTTTTAGCCCTAAGATTGAATTGATATTCATTATTTATTCTTCTGGTGATAACAAATTTTCCCATAATTGTTCTTATTTATGGGTCAAAAGTATAGCCCTTTAAAGGTTATTCCTTACGGGAAACCGTAAAACAAAAAACCTTTCAAAAACTTGAAAGGTTTATAGGGTAGAAGTAAAGATTATATATTACAATTGAATAATCTCTAGTTATGATTTGGGTTTTACGATCTGATTAGGAGGAAGAATATCCCAATCTGGGAACTTTGCATTTTGTTTATCCTTTCTTGGGGTACTTTCAGGTTGTTTGTCTTCTTTCTTTATTTCTTTATTGTTTTCGGTGTTATTTTCCGGATTGCTCATCTTATTGAGTGTTTGTGGTTATGATGTAGTTCTTGAATTAGCTAAAAACTCTTCAGCTCGAATAGATTGAAGCATTGTTTTTACTTCTGAAGCTTTTGCGTCTTCCCTATCGTATTCTGCTTTGAAGTCTTTCAGTTCTGTAAGGCATCCTCTTAATGCTTCATCGGACTTTATACGGGATTCATTAACTTTTCTTCTTGCATCTGCTTTATTTGAACTTCCGGCCCAAAACATTAATGCCAGAAATCCAGTACATACGGAAAAAATAATATAACTAAGAATATAAGCCTTTGGATTGGTTAGATAACAAAATAGACCAAATGCGTAAAAGGGGATCGTTATTGCAACGATACAGCCGTTGCCGGATGAAGCTTTCTTTACCTCATCTTTTAAAATCTTATCCCAATATTCTCCGTGTACTTTCATCTGCTCTGCTTCATCGGTGCTATCTGAAGATATTTTATAATTTTCAATAGTTAAATCTGCGGTGGTAACAGTATTCATTTTGTACTCTGCTGTGTAGGCCTCGTGAGCCTCCACAATCCAAGGGCTGCTTATGGCTACTGCCAAAGGTTGGGTAGCATGTGTTCCTCCTGCCAATTCCGGAATAAAAGCTACGTTGGTAAGCATCTGAAGAAAGTTTGTTTTTTCTTCAAAAGCTTTCTCCTGAGCAGAATAATCAGGCTTTGCAGATCTTTTATCCCTTTTTTGATCTATAATCAGCTGATTGAGTTTTATCTTCTTTTGTAATTCAAACTCTTCATCATCAAAATTAGTAATCAGTAATGACAGAATCTCATCTAACTGATTTTTTGATGTTTTTGACTCATCAACAGGAGAGTTGAGTATATTTTTAATATAAGAAATCAGAAACTGATGAAGCTTCACTTTTTTCATAGAAGACTTAAGATCTGCCCAATTGGTACAGTATTTCTCAAGAAATGGATACTCTTTATGATCTAAACGGCCTTTAGACTGGAAGAATTTAAGCCATTCATTTTTCTGCTCATTAATATACTGATCCGTTTGTGTTAAAAGGTTAAGCCATCCATCTACAGTAGAAATAATCAGCTCTCGGGAAGCTTGGGGAAATGATCCGGTTGCGGCTGCCTCCAGAACCATCACAAATTCACGGTCAAGACGATATGGGTCCTGATGCATCAAATACCTTTGTACCCATTGATGGCAGGCCTCATCTCTACCTAGTCTTCTCATAAGAAGCATGAAGAACAGTGTTGTCTTATAATCATCTCTCCTTAATGCCTCATTCAGTGCTTTTTCAGTATCTTCACGATCATCTCGAACCCAGGCAACAATAGCAACCATTGCAGGAGCCAGCCAGTAATTGGGCGTTTTTATCATTAAGCTTTCAGCGGCGTCCTGCATGATCTCATGCCTTACAATTCCACTGTCTACAGCTTGCAAAATACCCAAGACGGTTCTTCTGATCTCTTCATAATAACCGAATTTGTTGCTAAGGTCCTGCTTTAAGCTTTCCTGCATGTTTTCAGCAAGCTGAAGCTCTCTTTTTTCTTTATCAGCTTTGATAAAATCATCAATAATACCGGACATATCATTCATCCTCCCATCCAGAGCTTGCTGCTGGTTATTAATGTTACCTATTTCAGAATTGATATTTCCTAATTGAGAGTTGAAAGAATTCAGATTGTTATTAAGGTGATTGATATTATTGTTAATCCCCTTAAGGTTATCATTAAGTAAAGAGTCTTCCTGTGACATTTCCTTGTGTTTTTAAAGATATTAGTTTTCTTATTCTGACAAAAGTATACAAATATCTTTTTAATGGACTAAATAAGTCCCAAATCTTTACAAAAAGCAACAAGTTGTTCATTGCTTGTAATCTGAAGCTCTTCTTTCAGACTATTCAGCTTTTTCTCTACGCTGCTTAGGCTGTTGGGTTTGATATTATTATTTTGGAGATACGTAGGAATATTCTTTTGAAGTACTCCCTGTGAAAGAAGCGAAACAAGAATAATATCATATTCTGTAAATTCATAGCTGTTCAACTGTTTTACATCCTGTCTAAGATCAAGAGAAAGATAGTTTTTATTGTCATAAACAGATGCGATGGCTTTTTTCAGTTCTTTAGAGTCATTTCTTGCCTTACGAACGAAACCATTGATTCCATACTCTTTAAAAAGGGAATCTATAACACCAGATTTGTGTTCCGCAGAAAAAACTATAGTTTTCAGTGAAGGATGGATTTCCTTAATAGCCCTAATAAGTTCTTTGCCGTCTTTAATATTTTGCTCACGATGATCTTCTTCATATTCAAGATCAGTAATTAATAAGTCGTAAAGGTCTTTTTCGCGGATGGATTTTTGAACCCTTCCTAATGCATCATCACAATAGTAAACATAATCTACATTGGAAATATTAAGGTCTTCAAGTGTTTTTTGAACAGAAATACTGCTGCTTTCGTGGTCTTCGGCTATTAAAATTTTTTTGAACATTCTTTTTTCTTTTTTAAGAAGTGGGAAATGAAATGTACACTTTCAGTCCCTTTTCGGTTTTAGTGTCAAAAATAACGGTACCCTTAATTTTTTCAATACGGGAAACCGTATTTGTTAACCCATTTTTATGAATAATCTCTCCCGGAATTCCAACTCCATTATCTGTGTACTGAATCTGTATAAGGTTGTTATTCCTCTCAAACTTAAAGGCGACAAGAGTAGCTTGGCTGTGTTTTTTCATATTCACCAAAAGCTCACGGATTACCTGATAAACTTCGTTTTGGGTAGAGTCATTCACATCACTCCATATATTTGGACTATTTCCTGCCAGAAAGGTTTTTACAGTGTCATTTTTAAAAGAACCAATAAGACCTGATATTTTTTCATGAAACTCAGTCTTGTCATTAGAATCAGTTTTGTCATAAGAAATATCACGGGATTTTTCATATACAAATTCCAGTTCATCAAGGGCTTTATCCCTATCAAAATGTTCCTGGTTCTCAATTTTGGTCATTACCTGGTAAATTCCGTTGGCCACCACATCATGAACCTTTTTCGAGATCTTGAGCTCGTTTTCTTTTATTTTTAACTCGTTTTCTTTTTGTAGTCTTTTCTTTCTTCTTTTATAGTAGAAAAAACCTCCGACTAAAATAATGGATAATGCTCCTAAGCCTATATTTCTTTTAAAAATTTCGACTTCATTTTTTGCGTTTTTCACCTTTAGCTGCTCAGAGCCAAACCTTTCAAGAGCAAACTGGCTTTTAGATTTGTTGCGGGCTATTTGTAAGCTGTCATCCAAATCCTGATATTTTTTGAAGAATATTTTGGTGTTTTCCGGAGTTTCTAGAAGAATTATTTTTTGCAAAGCAGCTAATTTTCCATCAGCGTTTTGAGTTTTTGAAGAAACATCAAGCATTTTATTTGCGTAGAATAAAGCTTTCTGAGGATCGCGATTTTCAAAAAAATCTGATAAATGGAAATAACTGGCATTTAATCCTGTAATATCATTTATACTGTCTCGGATTGTAAGAGCTTTAAATAATTCTTGTTCAACATTATAATTCTTGTTTTTCAAAAATCGAGTATATGCTAAATTATCATATATTCTGTAATAAGTTGTTGGATATTTTTTTAGATCAGACGACAATAAGGCTCTATTCAGAATATTTATTGCAGAATCATATTTTTTTAAAGAGTAATAAGATACCGCCTTATTATTGACTTGTGCCAGCTTGTTTCTAATATCTGTAGAGAACTTAGCTGCATTATCATGAAATACAATTGCCTTTTCATATTCATTAAGTTTTTGTGATGCTATCCCTAAATTATTATAGTTTGCTGAAAGTTCGGCAGAGTCCTTTTTTTCATCTAAGTACTTAATTGCAGATAAAGCTGTTTCCTGACTGCCATAGTAATCTCCTTTTTCACATTGAATAATTCCCATAATGACCAGGCAATTTCCTGCAAATGAATGATATCCTTTCTCAATCAATTCGTCCTTTGCTTTATTGAAGTAGGTGAAAGCACTGTCACTTTGTGAAGCATCATAAAAATCATAGGCTTTGTCATAGGTTGCCCTGTCCACTTTTGAGATTTCTTTTCTATGGCAGGAGCAAAGGACAAGGATGAATATGATGTGAATAAAGTTTTTCACGGTTTTCTTTCAAAAATAATAAAAAAAGCGAAAGAATTTCTTTCGCTTTGCTATTTACTTTCTTGGAGGCGGAGTTTGTTCTGTTTCCCCTCCTACAGGTCCTCCATCATCCGGAGTAAGTGGTACTGTTGAATAGGTTGTTACTGTACCAGAATCTTGATTATTATGAGTTGTTGTATCTGCGTTATTATTGGTGAATGTTAAGCCTAGTAACATTAATATGAATTGAATCATCTTCTTAAAAATTTAAAAATTGAGCATTTCTGTAGTTGCCGGCGAAACTGATCACAGGTAGAGCTACACGAGTAAAAAATTTGAAGCGCTTCTAAATTTTTGGGAAGTGAACCTTCAAAAACGGAGGAGAAACATCTGCTTCCCAACCCGGAGTTTTACCTCCGTTTTATCTGGTGATTTTGAAATCAGTTTTGTAAATTTGTTTTTGTAATGTTTTGTTTGTCACTGATTTCTGAAGCAAAGATGCGACAAAGCGTGACGCAGGTGTTAGTCACGTTTTGGACTTTGAAGGACAGGGAATGGACACGGGAGGCTTTATGGGAATCCGTAATGTGGTATGATTAGGAATCACCTATTTTGTAATGACCGAAAAAACTATATATGACCAAGAAAAAACTACTAATTCATGAGGTGTTTAAGAAAGCACAAAAAGACTTTCCGGCGACAAGTACAAAGAGTGGTCTATCTTCTGCACTCTCTAATTATTTTGAGGAGAGCTTAAAATTTATGATTAACGAAAGATCGTTTGTCAGATATCATAATGCATCCATACGTGATAATAGAGATCCTGATATAAAAGATGTTTTAATTCTTGATAAACTTAGTCAGTATTTAGGCTGTACAGACTTTCTTGATTTCTCCAGAACATTTGTAAAGCATGATGAAGATGCCAATAAAACAACGGTGAAAATAAAAGTGGATGAAGATGAGGAGTCTTTAACAGAAAAGCTGTCTAATATTATTATCAATATAACAAATGAACAGCATTTCAAGATGCCGGAATTTGTAAAGCAAAATGGATTGGGGATTGTTGGAATTTTCCTTATTGGAAGTGTTTTGATTGGAAATTACTCTGCAGGAAGCAAAAGTAAGAATAGCAGTACGCCATTAAGTTTTTTTGGGGGGCTTGCCAACGAGCAAAATTGTATGTTTTGGGATGACAATGAGTATAAGTTGATGGATTGTGAGGATAAGAATCCCCAACGGAATCCTGTTCCTAAGGATACGGTACAATTGAGGTATTTTAAAAGGATCACAAGAAAAGATACCCTTACGGTATATAATGCATTGGGAAAGACATGGTACTCAAAATTCAATGGGAATGTAGAGTTTTTTACAATGGATGGTGTAGATCCGGATAATGGACGGGAATTAAGGGCTTCAACAGTTTATATTATTCAAAAATATGCTCAATAAAAAAAGCGAAAGAATTCTTTCGCTTTATACTTGATTGTTGTATTACTCTGCATTCAGCATTTCCAGCTCTCCAAAATGCTTTTTAAATTTTTGGATCTTAGGACCTACTACTGCACTACAGTAGGGTTGTGTAGGGTTTTCATTATAATATCCCTGATGATATTGTTCAGCAGGCCAGAATTTTTCGAATTGAGTTAATTCCGTTACATAGGTACCAGCCCATCTTCCTGATTCCTGAGATACTTTGATCGCTTCTTCAGCTTTTGCTTTCTCAGCATCATCTTTATAATAAATTACAGAACGGTATTGAGTTCCAATATCATTCCCCTGTCTGTTAAGTTGAGTAGGGTCGTGAAGAAAGAAAAATACATCCATCAGTTGTTCATAAGAAATAACAGCAGGATCATAAGTAATTTGCACCACTTCTGCATGTCCTGTTTCTCCTGTACAAACTTCCTGATAAGTAGGATTATCCTTATGCCCGCCTGAATATCCTGAAATAGCAGATTGTACTCCTTTCAGCAGATTGAAACAGCTTTCTACACACCAGAAGCATCCACCTCCGAAAGTAATCTGTTCTAAATTATTGTTGTCCATTTTTGGTAATTATATTGTTGTATGATCTTTTCCAAACACAGAAAAAGCTGATCAAAAGTATGAAAAACTTTTTCATTTGAACATGATTTTATGTCGTAAACTCAAATTGCAATGATAGATGTGACAAATGATTTTAAACACAAATAATCATAAGAAAAATAAAGAATACTCGTCTGTGGCAACCTGTGTAATCTGCGGAAAAAAAAGAAAGCACCCTAAAAAGGATGCTTTATATTATTTAAAAAAGTCTTCAGCTATTTTTCCCAAACTAAAGCACTTGCTCCAAGAATAGCAGCATCTGCTTCGTCAAGTTCACTGAACACTAATTGTACTTTATTTCTAAAGATAGGAAGAAGGTTTCTCTCCATATGAAGTTTGGCAGGCTTTAGGATAAAATCTCCAGCCTTGATCACTCCTCCAAATAAAAGAATGGCCTGCGGTGAAGAAAACATTACAAAGTTGGCTAATGCTTCACCTAATTTTTGCCCAGTATATCTGAAAACCTCAATAGCAATTGGGTCTTCTTTCATAGCGCATTCATACACTGTTTTAGAATTAATTTCGTCTTCAGGATATTGATTCAGCATAGATTCTGGAAACTCTGCTCTCATTTTTTTAGCAGTGATGGTAATTCCTGTTGCAGATGCATAGGCTTCCAGGCTTCCTTCGGATCCTGTACTCCAGTGCTTTCTTCCGCCCGGCTTTACAATAGTGTGTCCCAGTTCTCCTGCAAAACCGTCATGTCCATAGATGAGGTTTCCGTTGGCGATGATTCCGCTGCCAACTCCTGTTCCCAGAGTAATCATGATAAAGTCTTTCATTCCACGGGCAGCTCCGAAAAGCATTTCTCCCAAGGCTGCAGCATTAGCATCATTGGTTACAGTACAAGGCAAATTGAATTTTGCCGTCATTAGCTCAGCAAAAGGAATAACACCTTTCCAGGGCAGGTTAGGAGCTAGCTCTATAGTTCCTTTGTAATAGTTTGCATTGGGTGCGCCTACACCAATTCCGTCGAAGTGCTTTTCTGTACCATGTTTTTCCATCAAGGGAGCAACATGTTCATACAATGCATCGATAAAATCCTCTACTTTATCATAGGCATCGGTTTTAAGGTTTCCTTTATCCAGAACTTCTCCACGGTGGTTTACAATTCCGAACTTAGTATTGGTTCCGCCGATGTCAACTCCAAGGGCAACTTGTTTTGATAAATCTATTAATGACATTTCTATTATTAAATTCTAGGGGCTAAAATTATAAAAAAGATTGTATTAATAGATTATTAACTGGGTTTTATTTAATATGTTAAACTGGTTTTGGTGTTTTTTTCTTTTTTCTTCCCCACCAGATCATAAATCCAGTTACGGGAAGAGAGGCACAGATAATACTTACAATAAAAGCAATGATTTTGGTAGGAAGACCTAAAATAGCGCCTACATGAATGTCATAATTGGCATTCACTACCTTTTCACCAAAATTTTTGTCCTTAGGATCATGGGTGTGTAGTAGTTCTCCGGAATTTTCGTCAAAAATCAGGCTGCTGCTCTTGTGATACGAGTAGGTAAGATGCTTTACATACACTTCAAAATTAGGATGTTCATGGTCATCCATATGCTCATGTCCTAAATCGATGGCAAAACCATAAGAATCAGGATACTTTTCTTTAACAGTATTGATGATCTTATCCAGAGTTGTTTCTGTTCTCAGTTCTATAGGGGCCTTTGTTTTGATGTGGGAGAAGTCAGGGTATTTTGTTTCCCCTCCGGAGAATAGAACATAGATCATTGCCTGTACAACAAAGAATGCATAAAACAATCCGGTAATGGAAAAGATAAGCGCGAAAATTGAAGCATAAAAACCTAATACATTGTGAAGATCATAGTTCTTTCTTTTCCAGCTTTTAATGTTTTTCCATTTAAAAGAAAAACGCTGCTTTCTTGCTGCCTTATTTTTGGGCCACCATAGAATAATCCCGGAAATCAGCATGATGATAAAGATGATAACGGGAATTCCCACTACATATGTCCCCCAGTCCTGTTTTAAAAGATAGCTCCAGTGAATCATTTTTACAATATTGAAGAACCCGTTTTTCTCATCATAAACCCGTAACACCTTTCCGGTATAAGGATTTACATAGGCTTGCTTATAAACAGGAAACTCATCAAAGTAATTCCAGGCGTCCGTATTATGTTCATACCAGAAGAACATATAGGACATTTTTTTATCGATGGGAATATTGACCCAATGAATCGGATATTTCTCCTTTACCTGATCAGCAACGGCCTTTTCCATAACCCTGATGGGAAGGATTTCTTTCTGATCAATATTTTGCTCGTGGTGATAGATAACATCTTTTCGGGTAATGTTCTCTACTTCATCCTTAAAAACATACAATGCTCCGGTAATGGAAATAATAAAAATTAAAAATCCTATTCCCAGCCCGAACCACAAATGCAGTTTGGCAGACCATTTTTTAAAGAATCCGGGTTTCTTTTTATGATGATTTTTCTTCATATTGCAGTAAAAAGTAAAGCAAAGATATGCTTTACTTTTTATTTAGTTTAATTAAAATTTATATTCAACAATAAGGGTTCCTCTTTTCCCAAGGGAGTTGATGAATTCACTGTCTCTTGCAGACCACCATGCAATAGATGGCTGATATAATCTATTAAAAAAGTTTTCTATACCCAAGGAGACTTTCCAGTTTTTGTAGACTTCACAGCTTACTTTCACATTAAAAACTGTATAGTCGGGAACAAATCCTTCTCCATAGGTATACTGTCCTGTTTTTGCATTAGGAGTAAATCTATCCTGTTTGAAAGAGTGAAGCATATCAATACCAATGAAAAGCTCCGGCACTGGTTTTACCTGTAAATAGGCAAGGACCTTTGGTGCAGAAATTCTACTGTTGTTAATTTTAGCTGAATAATTGTCATTATCATCAGGAGAAGTAATCCCTTCCATCCAACTGTAGCTCCCCCCAAACTGAAGCCATTTGACAGGAGTGAAATGTAAAAATCCTTCTACTCCATAGATAATTTCCGGAGCCCTTTTAATGGTTAAAGCTCTGTCTGCACTTTGAACAAACGTTGCTCCAAGCTTAGAGGTACTCACATAAGAAGTTAGTTCATAATTAAGCCAGTTGGAAATTTGTCCTGTTGCACCCAATTCATAATTGTTTACAATGATTGGTTTCGTTTCCAGATTCTTAATGGTTTCAGAGGTTGAGGTTCTTAGGATTCTTCCTAATTCATTAATGGAATACGCCTGTGAAAAACTTCCGAAAAGGTTAATGTAAGGCTCAATATTATAACGAAGTCCAATATTTCCTACGAGTGCATTATAGCTTAATTTTCCTCCTGCTACCGGAATACTTTGTGTAAATGTTCCGTCATTTTTAATCACAGAAAGTGTATTGAAATCATCAACATTTACCTTAATATTTTCGTAGCGAAGACCTCCTTTGATGGTTAATTTTTTGAACAGGTCAATTTTAGCTAATAAGAAAGGGGCAATATTGGTCATACTCATATTGGGAGTCCAAAAACGTCCGTCTTCCAGCTTTTGTACGGTTTCATCATTCAGAATGTCAGCTCCATAGATGATTTCTCCCTGTGAGTTTTGAGAATTCCAAAGCTGTGTATCAAGATTAAATCTGGCACCTGCTTTTTTTGAAAGAACATTGGATTGACCACCATTAAAAAAGGTATCACTATATCCATACACTGTTTTAAAATCCTGATAGTAAAGATTAACGTTTAATGAAGTTCCGGTGAATAAATTCTTATTATCATAGCTTACTCTGATATTGTGGTTTCTTGGAGTTCCCTGAGGAGTGGTCTCTAGGCTTTTTCCTTCTCCCTCACCAATGGTAGGAGTGACACCGTATTTTCCTGTTTTTAATCCTAAATCCAGATTTGATTTTGAAGAGTAACCAATATAAGAAGCTTCAACCCTTTGATTATCATTAATGTCATAGCCTAACTTTAACATTCCATTGTAGTTATCCATCTTTGCGGTACTGTAGGTAGGGCTTAGATAGACTTTATTGGCATCTTTCATATAGCCAGTTCTTTCATAGGCTAATGAAATGGCATAATCAAACCTGTTCATTTTTCCGGTTAAAAGCTGGCTGGCTCTTGCCCCCAAAGTTCCACCGGAGTTTTGTCCTGTAAACCCAATCTGAGAGATTCCTGAAATCTTTTTATCAGTTTTATTTCTTTTTGTAATATAATTGATGATACCACCGTCTGCACCGTTTCCATAAATAGAAGAGGCCCCTTTGATGACTTCAACTCTTTCAATAGCTGATGGATCAATTACCCTTAAATCTCTTGCCCCGTTTCGAAGTGGGGTAGATTGTGGAACTCCATCAATTAAAACCAATACTTGACGTCCTCTTAAAGTCTGGCCTGTATTGGACGTTTGCCCGGAATTGGTTCCTAAACTGGGAACAGTATATTGTAAGATACTCGTGATATCTGAATTGACCGTCAATTGGGACTGAATCTGCTTTTCTCCTACGATTGTAATAGAGCTTGGAACTTCTTTTATGTTTTCTTTTTTTCTGGAGGCAGTCATGACAACCTCGTCTACATTTTTAGTTTGTAGAGTATCTTTTACCTGAGCAAAAACGCTAGTAGTTCCTAAGCAGGCAGCTGATAAAAGCACTTTTTTCATTATATTTTCTTTCCTTGTTTCTTTCTTTTTCCCCACCAAACCAGGAATCCGGTTACAGGGAGTGATGTACAGATGAGGCCGGCTATAAACCATATAATTTTTCCAATGATTCCGAAGTAGGATCCGGTATGGATATCATAATTGGCGTTGGAGTATTTCTCAGCAGTATTGAGTTTGTGATGAGGTTTATTGGCTAATAATTTTCCGGAGTATTTGTCAAATGTCAGAATGTTTCTTTCACTGTATCTTCCATCCAGTCCATAAACTGTTACTGGAAGGTTTTTCAGTTCTTTTCCTTTTTTATTCTTTCCGTTTAGAGTAATTCTGAAGCTGGATGATTTTGCATACAATTTTTCAGTCTGTGCCGCAGCCAGATCAAAAACAGCTTCATTCTTTGCCATCAAAGAGTCCGGAGATTTTTTTTCTTTTTCCTTTGGAAGTTCCCATGATCCGGATAATGCGAATGTAAACGTATTTTTTACGTAGGGATATGCAAAATAAATCCCGGTTATACTTAAAAGAAGAGCAATAAATGATGCATAGAATCCTAGTATGTTGTGAAGATCATAGTTTTTACGCTTCCAGTTTTTTACATTTTCCCAATTGAACCAAAAACGTCCTTTTCTGGCATTTTTATTTTTAGGCCACCATAAAATGATTCCTGTAATCAGCATAACGATAAAAAGAATGGTTGGAATTCCTACGGTATATGGACCCCATTCTGAATTGAGCAGAAGTCCCCAGTGGATATATTTCAGAATATTGAATACATCATATTTTTCATCGTAGACTGCAAGAATTTGCCCGGTATACTGATTCACGTAGACCTGCTTGTTGATGAGTACCTGCTGAAAATAGTTCCATCCCTTTTTGCTTTTTTCATAGTACTGAAACTGGTAGGACCTGGTTTTATCCAAAGGAATTTCTACAGCATTTACAGGATACTTTTCATTAAGTTCCAGCGATACTTTTTCACGAAGAAGATTAATAGATAGTGGCTTTGTTCCGATATCCTCTTTTTTCAGATAAATGGCTTCTTTGCGTATACTATTCTGTATTTCATCCTTAAAAACATATAAAGTCCCTGAAAGTGAGACTATAAACACAATGATACCAACGGACAAACCAAACCACAAATGCAGTTTGGCAAACCATTTCTTTGTTGGAGAAACTTTCTTTTTATGATGACGTTTATTTTTCATAGCAAAAAGTTAACCCCCGAGAGGGTTAACCTTTATTTTTTAGAATTTATATCCAATTGATAATCTCCAGTTACGTGGGGCATTGTATATCCATGCATACTCACCTCCATCACCTCTGTATCCGCTATACAGCTTTCTATTCAGGGTATTGTTAAGAAGTAGATTGATGTCGAATTTTTTTGCAACATAGGAAACTCCAAAGTTCGTGTCAAAATAATCTGGCAGGCTTTGATCTTTCGTGGCGTCTACTCCAAACCATGATTGTCTTCCTCCCTGATATTGATATCCTGCTGAAATTCCAAACCCTTTTAATGTTCCGTTTTCAAATCTGTAGCTGATCCAAGTATTTTGAACATTTTTAGCATTTCCGGGTGACTGTACACCTATTCTTGAAACATCCGTGTCTTTCACTGTTTTAGCATCTGTATAGGCATAATTGATGACAATATTCAATCCCTTTACGATTTCTCCTTTGATGTCTGTTTCAAAACCTCGGGCTCTTTGCTCTCCTGTAGCGATCTGAAAAGGGTTTCCTTCGTTTAGGTCTTTATTACCATTCACAAGAATATTTTTTCTTCTTATTTCATATACTGCAAAAGTGGTATTCCATTTTCCTCCGAACCAATCTTTTTTCAATCCAAATTCTATATTTTGACCTCTGAAAGGATCTGTAATTGTAGTCTGCTTGATTCCTGTTCCAGATTGTGGAACGAATGTCTTATCATATATTCCATAAACAGAAAAATCTTTCATTATAGAATAACTCACACCTACTCTTGGGGTAAATTCTCCTGCTGTATCGGGTTTTACTTCTCCAAGGTTAGGATATCCGGCATAGGTCTTTCCGCTTGTATATCTTCCTGCTAATGTTATTCTTAGCTTGTTGTTAAACATTTCAATCTGATCCTGAGCATAATATGAAGTGTATTTTACTCCTTGATCATTGTAAAATGGTGCCGAAGTATTTAAGCTATAGAAGTCTGAAGTGGGAAGAGTAGAGGGATCAACTCCATAGTGAACATTGTAAATATTAATTGGGAATTTCCCTTGAAAAGAAGAGAAGTCTGCATTATATTTTCTATCACCGTAGTCAAACCCTGCAATTATTTTATGAACAATATTTCCTGTATTAAGGGATCCTCTTACGTAGGTTTGGAAAATGTGGTTTTTACCTTTTGCTTGCCAATTACTTAACGTTCTGTTTAAAATATCTTTGTTATTAGGGTCAAATGTTCCCCACCAAGAACCTCCGTCATAATTAAGATCCATATAAGAATACTGTGTACTCCATACCCAATCTTTAAATAGCTTTTGGTCTAAACTTAAAAATAAACTCTGATCTTTTACCTCAGTCTTTTTAAAATTAGGATCATTAAAGTTAGTGTGGACATTTAAAGAAGCGTATCCGTCATTTGACATCAGATAGGCTCCAGGTTGATTGAACTTCAGATATTGGTAATTATACTGAGCTGTAAAGGTTGTTGTTTTCGTAGGTCTGAAAGTGATAGACGGGGCAACAATTATTTTGCTTGTTTTATCATTTTCTACCCATGATTTATTAGAACTTCCCATTAAGTTTAAACGATAGTCTAAAACACCATCCTTAATAAGAACACCATCTAAATCTGCTTCTCCTCTAAAAAGATTATAGCTGCCCGTTGTAAAGCGTACACTATTTGCAAATTTTCCGGTTGGTTTTTTTGTTACAACATTATAAAACCCGGCAGGATCTCCCATTGAACCCATAAACCCGGCAGGTCCTTTTACGAATTCTACCCTGTCAATAATAGATGCATCAGGATTTATTGGTCCCCATGTGGAAGACACATTCATTCCATTCATATAAGTAGCAATTCCGGCTCCTCTCATAAATACATTGGAATATACATTATCCCAATGTTCTACTTTTCTGGCTCCGCTGACATTTCGTACAATTCCTTCAGACATATTCAATGTAATCTGATCTGCCAAAATTTGTGAACTGATGGATTGTACGTTTTGCGGAAGCTCTATAATTGGAGTTTGGATTCTTAATGATCCGGAAACTTCATTCAGTTTATATTTTTGATAATATCTTCCGTTGACAACTACTTCTTCAATATCATTAGATTTAATCGTGTCTTTTTCCTGAGCAAAAATTAACATGGAAGTTAATAATGCAGCTCCTATCGTCAGTTTTTTCATTGTTTATATAAGGGTAGTAAATTATTGTAACAGTTTAGAGTTTATAAGTAAAGGTCTCCAAGGTATTGATTATCTATGCTTGAAAAAGGTTGTGGGTTTTCAATAGCCTTTAGATGCATTTTATTTGAATATTCACGATCCTTTTTTATGTATGAGTTAATGACAACTACTTCTTCAATGCTTCTGGTATGGGTAGAATCCTTTTCCTGAGCGAGGGGCAATATTGGACCAAGCATTGAAGCATAGATCAGTACATTTTTCATGAAAGGCAAATTTTTTGCAAATATATTATTTTTAAGTATTCTAAATAAATAATATGTTTGATATTTATCATGAAAATAGTATATACTGAATAACAAAAAACCGCTCTGGCAATGCCAGAGCGGTTTTTTTATTATATCACTAATTGTTTCTTACGCTGGAATTTCTCCTTTGTATAAGAAAGAAACAATTTCTTTGTTCAATTTATCCATCATTTCGCTGAATAAGTGGAAAGATTCCTGTTTGTAGATAACAAGTGGATCTTTTTGCTCATAAACAGCACCTTGAGAAGATCTTCTTAGGTCATCCATTTCACGAAGGTGAAGCTTCCAGTTTTCATCAATGATTGATAAAGTGATGTTCTTTTCAAAATCATTGATTAAGCTTTCACATTGAGTATCGTATGCTTCTTTCAAATCAGCAACAATAGTCATTGTTTTGTGCCCGTCTGTGAAAGGGACCTGGATCATCTTAAACATCGAACCTTGATTTTGGTAAACATTCTCAATGATTGGGAATGATTTTTCCTTTAATAGGTTCAACTTCATTTTATAATCTTCCTGAGCGGCGTTGAATAAGATGTTAGTTAAATCCTGAACTGTTTTATTATTAAAATCACTCTGGGAAACCGGAGATTCCATTGTGAATGTTTTAATGATTTCGTATTCAAAATCCTTATAATTTCCAGTAGCTTTTCCTTTCGCAACGATAGAATTAGCAACATCGAAAATCATGTTTGTAATATCATATTTCAAGTGGTCCCCGAATAGGGCATTCTTTCTTCTCTTGTAGATTACGTCACGCTGCTTGTTCATTACGTCATCATACTCAAGAAGTCTCTTTCTTGTTCCGAAGTTGTTTTCCTCTACTTTTTTCTGAGCTCTTTCAATAGACTTGCTGATCATAGAATGCTGAATGACTTCACCTTCCTTATGACCCATTCTGTCCATCATTTTAGCAATTCTTTCAGAACCGAATAAACGCATCAGGTTATCTTCAAGAGAAACATAGAATTGAGAACTTCCAGGATCTCCCTGACGTCCTGCTCTACCTCTCAACTGTCTGTCAACACGTCTTGAATCGTGTCTTTCTGTACCGATAATGGCAAGACCTCCCGCTTCTTTTACCTCCTTAGAAAGCTTAATATCCGTACCACGACCCGCCATGTTGGTTGCAATAGTTACAACCCCCGGCTGTCCTGCTCCTGCAACAATCTCAGCTTCTTTCTTGTGAAGCTTCGCGTTCAGTACCTGGTGCGGAATTTTTCTTAATTGAAGTGCCTTTGAAAGCAACTGAGAAATTTCAACAGAGGTTGTACCTACCAGTACAGGTCTTTTTGCTGCAGTTAATCTTTCAATTTCCTCAATTACAGCGTTATATTTTTCTCTATTAGTTTTGAAAACTAAATCTTGTTTGTCATTTCTTAAAATAGGACGGTTGGTTGGAATTACCACAACATCTAATTTGTAGATTTCCCAAAGCTCACCTGCCTCTGTTTCAGCAGTACCCGTCATCCCCGCAAGCTTATTGTACATACGGAAGTAGTTCTGAAGAGTAACGGTTGCAAAAGTTTGCGTTGCTGCCTCAATCTTTACATTTTCCTTAGCTTCAATAGCCTGATGAAGACCGTCTGAATAACGACGTCCCTCCATGATACGTCCTGTTTGCTCATCAACAATTTTTACCTCACCATCGATAACTACATATTCATCATCTTTTTCAAATAATGTATAAGCTTTCAATAGCTGGCTCATGGTATGAACACGTTCTGATTTTTCAGCAAAATCAGAGAAAAGTCTTTCTTTAGCCTCGAATTCCTCTTCTTTAGATAAGTTTTTAGCTTCTACTTCAGCAATTTCAGTCCCAATATCAGGAAGAACGAAGAAGTTAGCATCAGAGTTACCCTGAGACATGTATTCAACACCTTTGTCTGTAAGGTCAACCTGATTGTTCTTTTCTTCAATCACGAAGTATAGATCCTTATCTACAATCGGCATATCACGGTTGTTATCCTGCATGTATTGCGCCTCAACTTTCTGAAGCAATGCTCTGTTTCCGCTTTCCGATAAGAATTTGATTAATTGTCTGTTTTTAGGAAGACCTCTGTAAGCCTGAAGCAATTTGAATCCTCCTTCTTTAGTGTTTCCTGCAGCGATTAATTTTTTCGCTTCATTGAAGATTGCAGAAACTGTTTTTTTCTGAACGTCAACAATTCTGTCGATAGAAGGTTTCAGAACATCAAACTCCTGTCTGTCTCCTTGAGGAACCGGACCGGAAATAATTAACGGTGTTCTTGCATCATCTACCAATACAGAATCCACCTCGTCTACGATAGCAAAGTTCAATTCTCTTTGTACCAATTCGGTAGGTGAAGTCACCATGTTATCTCTCAAATAATCGAAACCAAATTCATTGTTGGTTCCATAAGTAATATCTGAGTTGTATGCTTTTCTTCTTCCGTCTGAGTTCGGCTGGTGGTTGTCAATACAGTCAATAGACATCCCATGGAACTGATAAAGAGGTCCCATCCACGCGGAGTCTCTTTTTGCAAGGTAGTCATTCACTGTTACAACGTGAACCCCTCTTTCGGGAAGTGAATTTAAGTAAATAGGTAGTGTTCCTACTAAAGTTTTACCTTCACCAGTTGCCATCTCGGCAATTTTACCACCGTGAAGAATAATACCTCCGATAAACTGAACGTCATAGTGGACCATATCCCAAACTACAGGAGTTCCGGCAGCGTCCCATGAGTTTTTCCAAACAGCTGTGTCTCCTTGAATTTCAACGAAATCTTTCCCTGCAGCAGCAAGTTCTCTATCCCAGTCACTTGCAGTTACACGGATTTCTCCATTCTGAGCCCATCTTCTTGCCGTTTCTTTGATCAATGCAAAAGCTTCCGGAAGAACCTGAACCAGGACTTTTTCTTCAATTTCGTATGATTCTTTCTTTAAAGACTCAATTGTTGAGAAAAGAGCTTCTTTCTCGTCAACGTTTGTTGAGTTTTTTATCTGCTCTTTAATCTGTTCTATTTGAGCTGTGATCTTACTGGTTGCAGATTTTATATTCTCTTTAAACTCAGCAGTTTTTTGTCTCAAACCATCATCCGACAATTGTTGGATGTTTGGTTCTACAGCCTTGATTTTTGTTACAACTTTTTTTACTTCTTTTAGGTCCTGCGCTTTTTTGTCTCCCAAAAACCCTTTAAGAACTTTGTTTAAAAAACTCATAAATTTTTTGCTTTATGCTTAATGCAAGATGCTTTAAGCGTTTTAAATGACACGCTTATCGTGTAAGTTAATATATAAAAAGGGCAAAAAAGCTCTAAGCACGCAGCCTAAAGCTTATCGCTTTATTAATATTCGTCCTCGTTCCAAAGGAAATCTTCGTCCGTAGGATAGTCACTCCAAACTTCCTCAATAGATTCATAAATTTCTCCTTCATCTTCGATTGCCTGAAGGTTTTCAACTACTTCCATAGGAGCACCAGTTCTGATTGCGTAGTCAATAAGCTCTGCTTTTGTCATTGGCCAAGGTGCGTCACTTAGATATGAAGCTAATTCTAATGTCCAGTACATAATTTTCTAATTTTTTGCAAAAGTATAAAAATAGGTTGTATAATAAACTTTTTTATACTTGATTTTCAATTCTTTTTATAATTTTTTCTTATAAATGACTGTCACCAACTGCATGGCAGCCATGTCAGTAATTTACTTAATGTCGTTTTCTCAAAAACCATTCCACAAATTTTTTTATGCCATTTTGGAAGTCTGTGGAGGGTTCATAGCCTATTAAAGCCTTTGCTTTGGTAATATCTGCATTGGTTTTTGTGACATCACCCGGCTGCATTGGCAGATTTTTTCTGACAGCAGTCATGTTCATGACATTTTCTATGGTGGCAACCATGTCGTTTAAGGTGATGACTTGATTTTCTCCCAGATTAAGAATTTCATAGACGTCAGAATTCTTTTCCAGATAAAGAATAGACTTGGTGATGCCATCAATAATATCATCAATATAGGTGTAATCTCTTGCTGTATTTCCATTTCCGTAGAAAGGGATTTCCATTCCTTCAGAAATAAGTTGAGTGAATTTGTGTATGGCAAGATCAGGGCGTTGCCTTGGCCCATATACTGTAAAAAATCTTAGCTGGATCATATCAATATGATAAAGCTCATGATATACATGTCCCAGAATTTCTCCACATTTCTTGGTCGCAGCATAAGGAGAAATAGGGTTGTCTACATTATCTGTTTCTGCAAAAGGCGTCTTTTCATTATTGCCATAAACACTTGATGAAGAAGCACAAATGAATTTTTTAATGTTAAAATCCTTACACAGTTCCCAAAGGTTCATAGTGCCGCGAACATTCACTTCTTCATATTCCAAAGGTCTTTCGATAGAAGGGCGAACGCCGGCTAATGCTGCCAGATGGATCACCATGTCGATAGAATGGCTTTTGAAAATATTTTCAAGTCCTTTTTTATCTCTAATGTCCTGATAATAAAGGGTATAATTGTGAGCGTGAGAGAGGGAAACTAGGTGCTGGATATCAGTCTCTTTGTCAGAGAACTCAAAATCCGAAATTTTATCAATTGACTCTAAAGTGTTTTTAATTTTTATCTGATAGTTGTAGAAATCATCAAAATTGTCAATGTTTATGACAGAATGTCCATTTCTTAATAATCGTTCAATTAAATGGGAACCGATGAACCCGCTGCCTCCTGTTATAAGATAAATCATCTGTGGTTTTATTTATACAAAAATATAAATTTTACTTTTTGAAAAATATAATCATTAAATTTACGTAAAAAAGTAATATAAATATAATATGCAGTTTCAAGGGCAAATATTAAAAATGACAAGCTACGATGGAAAACCCATCCAATATTATCTCAATCTTTCTGGGGATTTGATCCACATGAATGAGCTGTTTGGAAAGGAGTTAAGCATTAAACATGTCGGCTTCCAGTGTGTAAATTGTGGTGAGAATAAACCTATTTACAGAATGGGATTCTGCAAGAGTTGCTTTTTTGAAAGCCCTTATGCAAGTGATACCATTATCCGGCCGGAGCTTTCCACAGCACATTTAGGAGTGGCAGAGCGTGATCTGGAGGTTGAAAAACAAATTCAGCTTCAGCCCCACACCGTTTACCTGGCTTATACTGGTGATGTAAAGGTGGGAGTAACCAGAAATACTCAGATCCCAACAAGATGGATTGATCAGGGAGCAACCTTTGCATTACCCATTGCAAGAACAGAAAACCGTTATGAAGCAGGGATGATAGAAGTTGCGCTAAAGGATCATTTACAGGATAAAACAAACTGGAGAAAAATGCTTCAGGATGACTTTGAGGGAGAGCTAGATCTTGCAGATTTTAGACAGAAGATTAAAGAATATTTTCCTGAAGATTTTCAAAAGTTCTATAGTGAGGGAGAAGAAGTGTGGAAATTTGATTATCCTTTTGAAAAGCCGGAAAAGGTAACTTCATTTACCTTAGATAAAAAACCTGAGTTTACAGGAAAGCTTGTTGGTATTAAAGGTCAGTATCTTGGATTTGATGGCGGAAACTTCATCAATGTAAGAGGACATGAGGGCTATGTAATTGAATTGGCGATAAAGAATTGATCTTAATTTAACATAGATTAAACCAAATCACAGTATGAAAAAATGGGTTAAACGACTATTAATAAGTTTCGGAATTCTGGCAGGATTGCTTCTTGCTGCTAATTTTGGACTGAATATGTGGCTGAAAACCCAGCTTCCAAACTATATAAAGAACAATACAGAATATAAGGTTTCCTATAAAAATCTGGATGTGGATCTGGGAACAGGCAATATCCTTGCAACAGGAATTTCTGTGAATAGTAAAGATCCACAAAATACCAGTGTTTTAGGTCTTCAGGGGACTATTGATACTTTAAAGATTAGCCGCTTCGGAATTTATGATGCTATTTTCAACAAAAAAATAAGCTCTTCAGATCTCTTGCTTGCAAAACCCAATCTGAATGTAATTCTGGCTCAGCCTCTTGATCGTAAAACAGGTAAGAAAAAGAATCCGTTTTTATTCGAAAATATAAGGATAAATGATGGGTCTGTAGCTATTTTCAGACATACCAAACAGAAGTTACTCTCTGTACAGAAACTTAATCTATTTGTAGAAAATCTACAGATGACGGAAGAGTCTGTGGAGAATAAATTGCCTATTGTCTTTGATAAATACAGCATAAAAGGAGAAAGCTTCTTCTTTAGGCCAGATAATGTATATGCTATTACTATCGGGTCCATCAATACGGCTGACGGACAAATGTCAGTTAAAAATTTAAAGCTGATACCACTTCTGTCCTTTGATCAGTTTAAGAAATATTATCCTAAAAAAACTCAGCTGTTTGAGTTTTCTATTCCTGAAATGAACTTCAAGGATGTGACCTTAAGTAAAAATAAAATTTCTTTGGCAGATGCAGACTTCCAAAATCCTCTTGTTAACGTTTATAATACCGGAGTAAAAAAAGCTAAAAAAACAGAGAAACCATTAAATTTTGAGATTAATTTAGAGAATATAAGACTGAAAAATGCTATTGCTCAAGTCAATAAACCCGATGGCAGCAGGCTTTTATCTGCTGGTACCCTGAATTTGAATATCAATAAGCTGGTATTTAACAAAGAAACCTCAGAACAGGTTATTCCAATAGGATATAAGGATTTTACTTTTTCAGGAAAGGATATTACATATTCCAATCACCAGAACATTACCGTTGGAAGTATTGCGTTGAAGCCTGCCAATGGGGAGCTTAGGAATATTTCATTCTCTCCAAATGCTGTTGCTAATGGAAAAACAACACTGGATTTAAAATCTAATCACGTTGCCTTTAATATTAATAAACTTGAATTCATCAATAAAAAGCTGAATCTGGATATCAAGGATTTTCTTGTTGAAAATCTAAACGGAACGATTAAGGCGGGAGAAAATAAGCAGAAGAAAAATGTTGATTCAGGGATCATAGGATCTGTTATCATAAGAAAGACTTCATTAAAAAATTCAAATCTTATTTATGATAAAGGAAAAGAACCATTGGCATTCCATGATCTGAATGCTACGGTAAATGGTATTGAAATAGTACCAAAAGCCAATAATCAGGGTCTTTCTTTTAAGGTAAAGGATTATTTTCTAACCACCCGTAATTTTGCTTATAAGACACAGTTTTACAACATCAGTCTTGGTCTTTTAAAATTGAATAAAAATAAGGTCCAGATCAATAATTTTGCAATGAAGCCTCTCGTTTCGAGAGCTCAGTTTATCAAAATGATACCTGTAGAAAGAGATTTGTATGATTTAAAAATGGCACAAGTAAACGCTGAGGGAGATTGGGATCTGTTTTCGAACAATAAATCCATCAATGCTTCTCATGTTACAATTCAATCTGCAAATGCCAATATTTTCAGAAGCAAGATTCCTAAAGACGACCCAAAGGTGAAGGCTTTGTATTCAAAGATGCTTAGATCCATTAAAATCCCTATGAATATTAATAACCTGGACCTGAAAAACTCTATTCTAGTTTATGAGGAAGATACACCAGAAAGTATGGGGCCGGGGAAGCTAACGTTCAGCAACTTTAATATGAATGTCAAAAATCTGAACTCTGCCAAGGCAAAAGGAAAGCCTACTAAGGTTGATATTAAGATTAATTGCTCATTCATGAATATGTCGCCACTTTCCGTCAACTGGAGCTTTGATGTTGCAGATCAAAATGATAATTTTGCTATTTCAGGTAAAACCACTAATCTTCCGATGAATGGGATCAATCCATTTATCAGGCCTTATCTTCATGTAACGGCTACTGCCGGAACTATTCAGGAAATGCTTTTTAATTTTAAAGGAAATCCGGCCGGTTTACATGGAACATTCAACTTAAAGCATAAAGACTTAAAGATTGCTGTTTTAAACAAGCATAATCACGAGAAAAAAGGCTTTTTAACTGCTGTTGCGAATGTCTTCTTAAAATCAAATTCGGGCAGCTTCCCAGAATCCGTTTCTGTGGAAAACGTAGAACGTGACCCTACAAAATCATTTTTTAATCTATTTTGGAAAGGAATTGAACAAGGGTTAAAGAAAACTCTGATTGGAAAAAATGTGGAAAAAACGGAAGCAAAAGTAAAGAATGCGGTATCTTCAGTAAAGGAAATGAAGCAATCGGTAAAAGAGATTAAAAAAGAAATAAAAGATTCAAAGGATAAAGAATCCACCCCGAATACTCCGACAGGAGATGAGAAAAAGAAAGGATTTTTCAATAAAATATTTAAAAAGAAAGACGAAGCAAAATAATCTTTTAAACCATTAAAATGTATTAATCCTTAACTTATCATGTCAATTGTTAATATGAGATTGAATTTTGTTTTTTAACCAAAACAGCCTTAATGGTTTAAAAAATTAATATTTGTATTCTTTATTTAATAATTGAATTCATCACTATCCAAAACAGGAATGTTTCTCAGGAATTCATCAAACTTTTCACCAGGATAATTGCTGTCTGCACCATAGGAATCAATGATCATTCCACGGTTTCCTTCGCTGTCTTTTAATACATATAACACAGCATTGTCATCGGGATTACTGTCCCCTTCAAAACGATAGGTTTTTAAGATCACCAATTCAGAGGGTTGGTAGACTTTGTCAGAATTTTCAAATTTCATTTCACAGTTCTCATTCATTCTGAATTCTCTCTTAATCCCCCTCTCAGAGAGCGTTTGCATAACCTGGCTTAAGGTTGTCATTCTATCGCTGTTTTCTGAATTTTCCATAATAATATTTTTGTTGATAAGTACAATAATTAAACCATTGCTTTTCTAAAGATAAGAAAAATAATGGATTAGAGTTTTCTTGAAAATAGAGGTTAATGTTAACAAAATTTATAATTCAGAAAAATAAAATAGGTACACTTTTTGCAATGGTAACAATAATAAATCAAAGAAAATATGAAAAAAGAAGTTGGAGTTTTACTGGCAGGAGGAGTTGGTCTTTTGGCAGTATTAAGCTTAATAGGATTAAAAAAGATATTAACGAAAAAAGACAAAAAATATAGTGATACCTATTCGGACTATCACAGACACTTTGATGAAAAGAACCACGACGATGAAACACACGGAGTGGAATTTTATGCGCTGAAGTAGTAAAAAAATATATTTAATTATGTTTAATCCAACGCTTTTGAAAGTGTTGGATTTTTTTGTGGAAAACTTTAATGTTAAAGTTCATTATTTTACAGGAATTCCATTTTAATTTTACATCACAATGAAAAACGAAAACTTCATAAAAGGACAAGGGGCTCAGCGGAACGTAGTCAATCGTTTCGACAGGTATACCTATGAGCCTGAAGATGAAGATTTCGAAACCACAAAGACTACTTTTACCGAAGTTTTTCCGAAAACGATTGTTAATCAGGTTAAAAGTGAAGATCTTCCAATGGAATATTCCATGAATCCTTATCAAGGGTGTGAACATGGTTGTTCCTACTGTTTTGCAAGACCTACGCATGAATATTGGGGCTATAGCGCAGGAATTGATTTTGAAAGAAAGATCATGGTGAAGAAAAATGCTCCTGAATTATTGGAAAAATTTTTTCAAAAAAGAGGACATAAAGCGGCGCCAATTCTACTGTCAGGCAATACAGACTGCTATCAGCCCGCTGAAAGACAATTTGAAATCACCAGAAAACTACTGCAGGTTTGTCTTGATTACAGACATCCTGTCAATATTCTGACAAAAAATGCAATGGTCTTACGGGATTTGGATATTTTAAAACCAATGGCGGAGCAAAACCTTGTTTCTGTTTCATTAAGTATTCCTACTATTAATGAAGACTTAAGGAGGAAAATGGAACCAAGAACAAGTTCCGCAAAAAATAAACTAAAAGCCATAGAAATTCTCACTGAAAATAAAATTCCCGTACATGTCATGGTAGCACCTATCATTCCGGGACTCAACAGTGACGAACCTTTAACGATTCTTAAAACGATTGCGGATGCGGGAGCTTTAAGTTTCGGATATACCATAGTTCGGTTAAACGATACCGTAGAACCTGTTTTTGTTAATTGGATAGAATCTCATTTTCCAGATAGGTCACAAAAAGTACTCAACCTGATCCGATCCATGCGTGGAGGAAAGCTTGGAGATAAAAGATATTTTGAAAGACAAAGAGGAGAGGGGAATATTGCAGACATGATTCATACAACCTTTAAAATAGGGAGAAAGAAATTTTTTGATGGAAAAGAATTCCCTAAGCTTTCCACTGTCAATTTTACAGGGACACGAGATCAGCAACTGAGATTGTTCGATTAATTTCCATTTTCCAATAATGAACTTGTACCTATATGATATATAATAGGAATAAAAGGTTCACATATTCCTCACTCTTTATCATTAGTGTTTTTTTTAGTAGCTTTTTCCTGCTCTCCATTTTTACTCCTCGCTCACTGTATTCCAATGCCCAGGCCGGACGCCTTTCCACTGCGTGCTGTGGGGTAACCATTCCTATCAGGGCTAGTGGGAGGTCTTCCACAAAAATCCATCTCCTGCCTACACCTATTCACTGGGGATGAGCTTTAATCCATGCTAATATAAAATCCCCGTCAAATTTGGCCCTAGTCCCGCCTAAAAAATAAAAACGGCATCCCGAGAAGTAGGAGAGGGATTATTACCAACCTCCTTATATACTATAATAGGATATCTTCCATTACCCATTACCCATTACCTATTCCCCATCCCTTATATAATGACTGCAAATCCCCCCATTTCTCCCCACTTGCCCTCCCGCCCTCCAACCCTCCCACGCTTGCTCCCCCTCTTCCAAACATTTGTTTAAAATTTTTGTCCCTGCATTCCAGGGGCTTATGGAAAAAAGGGATGCAAATATGAACTTTATGTTAAATAATCTTGCGGGGTATGGTATAAGTTTCTATCTTTGCCCCACTGAAAACGAGAGTACATTCAGTAGCGCAGAGAGCCCTTGGATGGACATAAACATTATACACTACGAGAGAGACAGGCGAAAAAAAAACTTTCAAGTTTTAGTCACTAAAACTTGCGGGATAAAAAAGAGTTTGTATCTTTGCAGTCCCGATAAAACGGGAGCGCAGGAGTAGGTTGATTGAGGTTTAGGATAAAGTTTAGGGTTACTTAAAAAACTTTAAATTTATTTCAGAAACATTTGGTCATTACAAAATAAAGTTTTACTTTTGCACTCGCAAATATGGAGCGCCACTGACAGAGAAGAGTGCTTCATTAAAAAGCGGAAGATATAAAGATCATTGACATACAATATAACAACCAAGTAAGGAAAAACTAAAGCGTCAAAACTTTGAGTGAGTCAGACAAACATACAATGGAGAGTTTGATCCTGGCTCAGGATGAACGCTAGCGGGAGGCCTAACACATGCAAGCCGAGCGGTAGAGATTCTTCGGGATCTTGAGAGCGGCGCACGGGTGCGGAACACGTGTGCAACCTGCCTTTATCTGGGGGATAGCCTTTCGAAAGGAAGATTAATACCCCATAATATAAGAAACGGCATCGTTTTTTATTGAAAACTCCGGTGGATAGAGATGGGCACGCGCAGGATTAGATAGTTGGTGAGGTAACGGCTCACCAAGTCAACGATCCTTAGGGGGCCTGAGAGGGTGATCCCCCACACTGGTACTGAGACACGGACCAGACTCCTACGGGAGGCAGCAGTGAGGAATATTGGACAATGGGTGAGAGCCTGATCCAGCCATCCCGCGTGAAGGACGACGGCCCTATGGGTTGTAAACTTCTTTTGTATAGGGATAAACCTTTCCTCGTGAGGGAAGCTGAAGGTACTATACGAATAAGCACCGGCTAACTCCGTGCCAGCAGCCGCGGTAATACGGAGGGTGCAAGCGTTATCCGGATTTATTGGGTTTAAAGGGTCCGTAGGCGGATCTGTAAGTCAGTGGTGAAATCTCACAGCTTAACTGTGAAACTGCCATTGATACTGCAGGTCTTGAGTGTTGTTGAAGTAGCTGGAATAAGTAGTGTAGCGGTGAAATGCATAGATATTACTTAGAACACCAATTGCGAAGGCAGGTTACTAAGCAACAACTGACGCTGATGGACGAAAGCGTGGGGAGCGAACAGGATTAGATACCCTGGTAGTCCACGCCGTAAACGATGCTAACTCGTTTTTGGGTTTTCGGATTCAGAGACTAAGCGAAAGTGATAAGTTAGCCACCTGGGGAGTACGTTCGCAAGAATGAAACTCAAAGGAATTGACGGGGGCCCGCACAAGCGGTGGATTATGTGGTTTAATTCGATGATACGCGAGGAACCTTACCAAGGCTTAAATGGGAAATGACAGGCTTAGAAATAGGCTTTTCTTCGGACATTTTTCAAGGTGCTGCATGGTTGTCGTCAGCTCGTGCCGTGAGGTGTTAGGTTAAGTCCTGCAACGAGCGCAACCCCTGTCACTAGTTGCCATCATTAAGTTGGGGACTCTAGTGAGACTGCCTACGCAAGTAGAGAGGAAGGTGGGGATGACGTCAAATCATCACGGCCCTTACGCCTTGGGCCACACACGTAATACAATGGCCAGTACAGAGGGCAGCTACACGGTGACGTGATGCAAATCTCGAAAGCTGGTCTCAGTTCGGATTGGAGTCTGCAACTCGACTCTATGAAGCTGGAATCGCTAGTAATCGCGCATCAGCCATGGCGCGGTGAATACGTTCCCGGGCCTTGTACACACCGCCCGTCAAGCCATGGAAGTCTGGGGTACCTGAAGTCGGTGACCGTAACAGGAGCTGCCTAGGGTAAAACAGGTAACTAGGGCTAAGTCGTAACAAGGTAGCCGTACCGGAAGGTGCGGCTGGAACATCTCATTTTAGAGCGTCTTTGGACGATAAACAAAATTAGTATCGCAAGATACACGCACTTGCTTAAAGAGAAGCTTTAGTTTTTTATTTGGTTGATATATATATAAAATACAAAACCCACTAGAAATTAGTATTAGGGAAAGAGATTGGGAAGTGAATGTATGAATTGGGAATTTCCTTTTACACATCACTCACTACCATAACAAAGTCTCGTAGCTCAGCTGGTTAGAGCGCTACACTGATAATGTAGAGGTCGGCAGTTCGAGCCTGCCCGAGACTACTAATTATAAGACGGGAAGACATCAGATATGAGACGTCAGACATTTAGGTCTAAAGTCTGTAATCTGACATCTGAAGTCTACTAGAGGGGGAATTAGCTCAGCTGGCTAGAGCGCCTGCCTTGCACGCAGGAGGTCAAGGGTTCGACTCCCTTATTCTCCACAGTTTTGGAAGTTTGATTTAAAAGTTACGGATAGAGCCAAAAACAATATCTGTTCATCAGACGGACAAGAAGACATTAAGATCATTGACATTAACGGTAAAGACATCACAAAGAGATAACCGAGCACTTTCGAGTGCCGAGTTTATAAAAATATCGATAAATGAGAATTTATCAAAAAATACTGAACTAATATAATTATTAGGAAAGAAATCGTTAAGGGCGTATGGCGGATGCCTAGGCTTTCAGAGGCGAAGAAGGACGTGGTAAGCTGCGAAAAGCTGCGGGGATTGGCACACACGAATTGATCCGCAGATGTCCGAATGGGGCAACCCGTCTGGTTGAAGACCAGTCACTCCAATTTATTGGAGAGCAAACCCGGAGAACTGAAACATCTAAGTACCCGGAGGAAAAGAAATCGAAGAGATTCCGTAAGTAGTGGCGAGCGAAAGCGGATTAGCCCAAAAGCTAATTTATGTTTAATAGAACGTTCTGGAAAGAACGGCCGTAGAGGGTGATAGCCCCGTATATGAAAGGCATATTTAAGTGATAAATGAGTAGGGCGGGACACGTGAAATCCTGTCTGAATATGGGGGACCATCCTCCAAGGCTAAATACTCCTGAAAGACCGATAGTGAACAAGTACTGTGAAGGAAAGGTGAAAAGCACTTCGAATAGAAGGGTGAAATAGAACCTGAAACCGTACGCCTACAAGCGGTCGGAGCACCTATATGGTGTGACGGCGTGCCTTTTGCATAATGAGCCTACGAGTTAATTTTACTAGCGAGGTTAAGGTATTAAGTACCGGAGCCGGAGCGAAAGCGAGTCTGAATAGGGCGCTTAGTTAGTAGGATTAGACGCGAAACCTTGTGATCTACCCATGGGCAGGTTGAAGCTCTGGTAACACAGAGTGGAGGACCGAACCGGTTGACGTTGAAAAGTCTTCGGATGACCTGTGGGTAGGGGTGAAAGGCCAATCAAACTGGGAGATAGCTCGTACTCTCCGAAATGCATTTAGGTGCAGCGTCGTATATAAGTTTATTAGAGGTAGAGCTACTGATTGGATGCGGGGGTTTCACCACCTACCAATTCCTGACAAACTCCGAATGCTAATAAATGTTCTACGGCAGTGAGGGCATGGGTGCTAAGGTCCATGTCCGAGAGGGAAAGAACCCAGACCAACAGCTAAGGTCCCCAAATATATGTTAAGTTGAAGCAACGCGGTTGGACTGCATTGACAGCTAGGATGTTGGCTTGGAAGCAGCCATTCATTTAAAGAGTGCGTAACAGCTCACTAGTCGAGCGGTCCGGCATGGATAATAATCGGGCATAAACATATTACCGAAGCTATGGATTTGTACTTTATAGTACATCTGGTAGGAGAGCATTCTATTTGCGCCGAAGCAGTACTGTGAGGTATTGTGGAGCGGATAGAAAAGAAAATGTAGGCATAAGTAACGATAAAGCGGGCGAGAAACCCGCTCACCGAAAGACTAAGGTTTCCTCAGCCATGCTAATCAGCTGAGGGTTAGTCGGGACCTAACGCGAACCCGAAAGGGGTAGTGGATGGACAATGGGTTAATATTCCCATACTTGCTCACACTAAAAAGGGGACGGAGTGCCGTACCTGCTGGAGACTGACGGAATAGTCAAGGCCTAGCCTTCGGGCGAAGCTGCTGCAGGGAAAGTGCTTCCAAGAAAAGCCGAAGTGAAGCAACCCGTACCAAAACCGACACAGGTAGTCGAGGAGAGAATCCTAAGGTGCTAGAGTGAATCATGGTTAAGGAACTAGGCAAAATAGTCTCGTAACTTCGGGAGAAGAGACGCCATCAGCAATGGTGGCCGCAGTAAAGAGGCCCAGGCGACTGTTTATCAAAAACACAGGACTCTGCAAAATCGAAAGATGCAGTATAGGGTCTGACACCTGCCCGGTGCTGGAAGGTTAAGGAAGGTGCTTAGGGTTAAACCGAAGGCATTGACTGAAGCCCCAGTAAACGGCGGCCGTAACTATAACGGTCCTAAGGTAGCGAAATTCCTTGTCGGGTAAGTTCCGACCTGCACGAATGGTGTAACGATCTGGGCACTGTCTCAACCATGAGCTCTGTGAAATTGTAGTCTCGGTGAAGATGCCGAGTACCCGCAATGGGACGAAAAGACCCTGTGAACCTTTACTATAACTTCGTATTGACTTTGAGTAAGTAATGTGTAGGATAGGTGGGAGGCTTTGAAGCGGGCACGCTAGTGTCTGTGGAGCCGACGTTGAAATACCACCCTTTACTTACTTGGAGCCTAACTTCTTTTAGAAGGACATTGCGTGGTGGGTAGTTTGACTGGGGTGGTCGCCTCCAAAAGAGTAACGGAGGCTTTCAAAGGTACCCTCAGCACGCTTGGTAACCGTGCGTAGAGTGTAATGGCATAAGGGTGCTTGACTGTGAGACCTACAAGTCGATCAGGTGCGAAAGCAGGACATAGTGATCCGGTGGTTCCGTATGGAAGGGCCATCGCTCATAGGATAAAAGGTACTCCGGGGATAACAGGCTAGTCTCCCCCAAGAGCTCACATCGACGGGGAGGTTCGGCACCTCGATGTCGGCTCGTCACATCCTGGGGCTGGAGAAGGTCCCAAGGGTTGGGCTGTTCGCCCATTAAAGTGGCACGCGAGCTGGGTTCAGAACGTCGTGAGACAGTTCGGTCTCTATCTATTGCGGGCGTTAGATGTTTGAGAGGGCTTGATTCTAGTACGAGAGGACCGAATTGAACAAACCTCTGGTGTATCAGTTGTACCGCCAGGTGCACCGCTGAGTAGCTACGTTTGGAAGAGATAAGCACTGAAGGCATATAAGTGCGAAACTCGCCTCAAGATGAGACATCTTTTAAGGGTCGTTGGAGATGACGACGTTGATAGGCTACAGGTGTAAAGACAGTAATGTCATAGCCGAGTAGTACTAATTACCCGTAGATTTATAGCCTAATATGGCGCACGGAAGTGCAGCAAGGTTACCTCTTTGTGAAGGTTTTTATCGAATATAAACCAGGTAGCAGATGTTGGCTATTAGGAAGCAGGATAAGCCTGCATCCCTTTGCCTCTAACCTGCAACCTTATATACAGCCTTTAGGGTGGTTTTAGCGGTGGGGCTCACCTGTTCCCATTCCGAACACAGAAGTTAAGCCCACCAGCGCCGATGGTACTGCTAACGCGGGAGAGTAGGCCGCCGCCAGTTTTTATTTTATTTTTAAAAGTCTCATACAGTAGTGTATGAGACTTTTTTTTGTGCCATACCATAAAAATGGACAAACGAACTAGAGCCCATACCCATACCTTATCCATACACACACACAAAGGGAACCCAAGCCAATCCACTAAGCACAGGCATAAGCAACATGTAAACGTTCATTTGATCTGCAATACTGTAACTATGCACTAATGCTGAATCATATGCTTGGGGCTAGCCCCCTTCCATTGACTATTGAGAAGCCTCCAACCATTACTCATTATCCATTACTTATGATGAATGGCTTCCCATTGCTGTAATCCCTAAGGACTCTCAATAGGAAATAATACCAGGCCTCTTGTAGAAAGCAGTATTTAAACTACAAATTGCTTCCGGAGCTAAGTCATAGACGGGCAAACTTTATTTATCCACCTGCTGATTTTTGGCATAATCCATTTTACCGGTATAAACCATAGATTTGGTGATACCTTTACCTTGATTACTTTACCATCAGGCACCGAGTGCGCCAAACTTGCCTACGGTTCAATATTTATATTTCCCAGATCCCAACCCTTGTTTCTTTTATTATTAATATGATAGCCCCACTATTTCATAGGATACCTCGTAGGTATTATTAAATATCCTGGCTATTTCTTATCAATGGCTACCAGAATCTGAGGGATGATATTATCCATTGTGATTGCCAATCTATTTTATTCATTATATGGATCCGGCTTCTGTTAATGTCTTTACTCCACCCTTTACAGAAAGTCAGTTTTTTCCTTACCATAAAATATTCACACCTTAATTATTTATTATCATCACTTCTCATGTAGAAGTCCCTATGAAAAATGATTGCAATCATTTTATTCATAAATCCACTTGATTCCTGCCGTACATCTTATGCTTTCCCCAACCCCGCAATAGCACGTATAGTTAAATATTGAAGCTATGGAAGACGACCATGGGCTACCATCTAGCTTCCTTCATTATTGTAAATATTTACTCCCCATTATTGTGGATAACTATATGATATATTATAAATAGCTCTTTATCATTTGATTAGATATAGTAATTTTCCACAATTAAGTCGCATGGTTTAACTTTATGTTAAATAATCTTGCGGGGTATGGTATAAGTTTCTATCTTTGCCCCACTGAAAACGAGAGTACATTCAGTAGCGCAGAGAGCCCTTTGATGGGCATAAACATTATACACTACGAGAGAGACAGGCGAAAAAAAAACTTTCAAGTTTTAGTCAATAAAACTTGCGAGATAAAAAAGAGTTTGTATCTTTGCAGTCCCAATAAAACGGGAGCGCAGGAGTAGGGATGACTAAGGTTTAGGATAGGGTTTAGGGTTACTTAAAAAACTTTAAATTTATTTCAGAAACATTTGGTCATTACAAAATAAAGTTTTACTTTTGCACTCGCAAATATGGAGCGCCACTGACAGAGAAGAGTGCTTCATTAAAAAGCGGAAGATATAAAGATCATTGACATACAATATAACAACCAAGTAAGGAAAAACTAAAGCGTCAAAACTTTGAGTGAGTCAGACAAACATACAATGGAGAGTTTGATCCTGGCTCAGGATGAACGCTAGCGGGAGGCCTAACACATGCAAGCCGAGCGGTAGAGATTCTTCGGGATCTTGAGAGCGGCGCACGGGTGCGGAACACGTGTGCAACCTGCCTTTATCTGGGGGATAGCCTTTCGAAAGGAAGATTAATACCCCATAATATAAGAAACGGCATCGTTTTTTATTGAAAACTCCGGTGGATAGAGATGGGCACGCGCAGGATTAGATAGTTGGTGAGGTAACGGCTCACCAAGTCAACGATCCTTAGGGGGCCTGAGAGGGTGATCCCCCACACTGGTACTGAGACACGGACCAGACTCCTACGGGAGGCAGCAGTGAGGAATATTGGACAATGGGTGAGAGCCTGATCCAGCCATCCCGCGTGAAGGACGACGGCCCTATGGGTTGTAAACTTCTTTTGTATAGGGATAAACCTTTCCTCGTGAGGGAAGCTGAAGGTACTATACGAATAAGCACCGGCTAACTCCGTGCCAGCAGCCGCGGTAATACGGAGGGTGCAAGCGTTATCCGGATTTATTGGGTTTAAAGGGTCCGTAGGCGGATCTGTAAGTCAGTGGTGAAATCTCACAGCTTAACTGTGAAACTGCCATTGATACTGCAGGTCTTGAGTGTTGTTGAAGTAGCTGGAATAAGTAGTGTAGCGGTGAAATGCATAGATATTACTTAGAACACCAATTGCGAAGGCAGGTTACTAAGCAACAACTGACGCTGATGGACGAAAGCGTGGGGAGCGAACAGGATTAGATACCCTGGTAGTCCACGCCGTAAACGATGCTAACTCGTTTTTGGGTTTTCGGATTCAGAGACTAAGCGAAAGTGATAAGTTAGCCACCTGGGGAGTACGTTCGCAAGAATGAAACTCAAAGGAATTGACGGGGGCCCGCACAAGCGGTGGATTATGTGGTTTAATTCGATGATACGCGAGGAACCTTACCAAGGCTTAAATGGGAAATGACAGGCTTAGAAATAGGCTTTTCTTCGGACATTTTTCAAGGTGCTGCATGGTTGTCGTCAGCTCGTGCCGTGAGGTGTTAGGTTAAGTCCTGCAACGAGCGCAACCCCTGTCACTAGTTGCCATCATTAAGTTGGGGACTCTAGTGAGACTGCCTACGCAAGTAGAGAGGAAGGTGGGGATGACGTCAAATCATCACGGCCCTTACGCCTTGGGCCACACACGTAATACAATGGCCAGTACAGAGGGCAGCTACACGGTGACGTGATGCAAATCTCGAAAGCTGGTCTCAGTTCGGATTGGAGTCTGCAACTCGACTCTATGAAGCTGGAATCGCTAGTAATCGCGCATCAGCCATGGCGCGGTGAATACGTTCCCGGGCCTTGTACACACCGCCCGTCAAGCCATGGAAGTCTGGGGTACCTGAAGTCGGTGACCGTAACAGGAGCTGCCTAGGGTAAAACAGGTAACTAGGGCTAAGTCGTAACAAGGTAGCCGTACCGGAAGGTGCGGCTGGAACATCTCATTTTAGAGCGTCTTTGGACGATAAACAAAATTAGTATCGCAAGATACACGCACTTGCTTAAAGAGAAGCTTTAGTTTTTTATTTGGTTGATATATATATAAAATACAAAACCCACTAGAAATTAGTATTAGGGAAAGAGATTGGGAAGTGAATGTATGAATTGGGAATTTCCTTTTACACATCACTCACTACCATAACAAAGTCTCGTAGCTCAGCTGGTTAGAGCGCTACACTGATAATGTAGAGGTCGGCAGTTCGAGCCTGCCCGAGACTACTAATTATAAGACGGGAAGACATCAGATATGAGACGTCAGACATTTAGGTCTAAAGTCTGTAATCTGACATCTGAAGTCTACTAGAGGGGGAATTAGCTCAGCTGGCTAGAGCGCCTGCCTTGCACGCAGGAGGTCAAGGGTTCGACTCCCTTATTCTCCACAGTTTTGGAAGTTTGATTTAAAAGTTACGGATAGAGCCAAAAACAATATCTGTTCATCAGACGGACAAGAAGACATTAAGATCATTGACATTAACGGTAAAGACATCACAAAGAGATAACCGAGCACTTTCGAGTGCCGAGTTTATAAAAATATCGATAAATGAGAATTTATCAAAAAATACTGAACTAATATAATTATTAGGAAAGAAATCGTTAAGGGCGTATGGCGGATGCCTAGGCTTTCAGAGGCGAAGAAGGACGTGGTAAGCTGCGAAAAGCTGCGGGGATTGGCACACACGAATTGATCCGCAGATGTCCGAATGGGGCAACCCGTCTGGTTGAAGACCAGTCACTCCAATTTATTGGAGAGCAAACCCGGAGAACTGAAACATCTAAGTACCCGGAGGAAAAGAAATCGAAGAGATTCCGTAAGTAGTGGCGAGCGAAAGCGGATTAGCCCAAAAGCTAATTTATGTTTAATAGAACGTTCTGGAAAGAACGGCCGTAGAGGGTGATAGCCCCGTATATGAAAGGCATATTTAAGTGATAAATGAGTAGGGCGGGACACGTGAAATCCTGTCTGAATATGGGGGGACCATCCTCCAAGGCTAAATACTCCTGAAAGACCGATAGTGAACAAGTACTGTGAAGGAAAGGTGAAAAGCACTTCGAATAGAAGGGTGAAATAGAACCTGAAACCGTACGCCTACAAGCGGTCGGAGCACCTATATGGTGTGACGGCGTGCCTTTTGCATAATGAGCCTACGAGTTAATTTTACTAGCGAGGTTAAGGTATTAAGTACCGGAGCCGGAGCGAAAGCGAGTCTGAATAGGGCGCTTAGTTAGTAGGATTAGACGCGAAACCTTGTGATCTACCCATGGGCAGGTTGAAGCTCTGGTAACACAGAGTGGAGGACCGAACCGGTTGACGTTGAAAAGTCTTCGGATGACCTGTGGGTAGGGGTGAAAGGCCAATCAAACTGGGAGATAGCTCGTACTCTCCGAAATGCATTTAGGTGCAGCGTCGTATATAAGTTTATTAGAGGTAGAGCTACTGATTGGATGCGGGGGTTTCACCACCTACCAATTCCTGACAAACTCCGAATGCTAATAAATGTTCTACGGCAGTGAGGGCATGGGTGCTAAGGTCCATGTCCGAGAGGGAAAGAACCCAGACCAACAGCTAAGGTCCCCAAATATATGTTAAGTTGAAGCAACGCGGTTGGACTGCATTGACAGCTAGGATGTTGGCTTGGAAGCAGCCATTCATTTAAAGAGTGCGTAACAGCTCACTAGTCGAGCGGTCCGGCATGGATAATAATCGGGCATAAACATATTACCGAAGCTATGGATTTGTACTTTATAGTACATCTGGTAGGAGAGCATTCTATTTGCGCCGAAGCAGTACTGTGAGGTATTGTGGAGCGGATAGAAAAGAAAATGTAGGCATAAGTAACGATAAAGCGGGCGAGAAACCCGCTCACCGAAAGACTAAGGTTTCCTCAGCCATGCTAATCAGCTGAGGGTTAGTCGGGACCTAACGCGAACCCGAAAGGGGTAGTGGATGGACAATGGGTTAATATTCCCATACTTGCTCACACTAAAAAGGGGACGGAGTGCCGTACCTGCTGGAGACTGACGGAATAGTCAAGGCCTAGCCTTCGGGCGAAGCTGCTGCAGGGAAAGTGCTTCCAAGAAAAGCCGAAGTGAAGCAACCCGTACCAAAACCGACACAGGTAGTCGAGGAGAGAATCCTAAGGTGCTAGAGTGAATCATGGTTAAGGAACTAGGCAAAATAGTCTCGTAACTTCGGGAGAAGAGACGCCATCAGCAATGGTGGCCGCAGTAAAGAGGCCCAGGCGACTGTTTATCAAAAACACAGGACTCTGCAAAATCGAAAGATGCAGTATAGGGTCTGACACCTGCCCGGTGCTGGAAGGTTAAGGAAGGTGCTTAGGGTTAAACCGAAGGCATTGACTGAAGCCCCAGTAAACGGCGGCCGTAACTATAACGGTCCTAAGGTAGCGAAATTCCTTGTCGGGTAAGTTCCGACCTGCACGAATGGTGTAACGATCTGGGCACTGTCTCAACCATGAGCTCTGTGAAATTGTAGTCTCGGTGAAGATGCCGAGTACCCGCAATGGGACGAAAAGACCCTGTGAACCTTTACTATAACTTCGTATTGACTTTGAGTAAGTAATGTGTAGGATAGGTGGGAGGCTTTGAAGCGGGCACGCTAGTGTCTGTGGAGCCGACGTTGAAATACCACCCTTTACTTACTTGGAGCCTAACTTCTTTTAGAAGGACATTGCGTGGTGGGTAGTTTGACTGGGGTGGTCGCCTCCAAAAGAGTAACGGAGGCTTTCAAAGGTACCCTCAGCACGCTTGGTAACCGTGCGTAGAGTGTAATGGCATAAGGGTGCTTGACTGTGAGACCTACAAGTCGATCAGGTGCGAAAGCAGGACATAGTGATCCGGTGGTTCCGTATGGAAGGGCCATCGCTCATAGGATAAAAGGTACTCCGGGGATAACAGGCTAGTCTCCCCCAAGAGCTCACATCGACGGGGAGGTTCGGCACCTCGATGTCGGCTCGTCACATCCTGGGGCTGGAGAAGGTCCCAAGGGTTGGGCTGTTCGCCCATTAAAGTGGCACGCGAGCTGGGTTCAGAACGTCGTGAGACAGTTCGGTCTCTATCTATTGCGGGCGTTAGATGTTTGAGAGGGCTTGATTCTAGTACGAGAGGACCGAATTGAACAAACCTCTGGTGTATCAGTTGTACCGCCAGGTGCACCGCTGAGTAGCTACGTTTGGAAGAGATAAGCACTGAAGGCATATAAGTGCGAAACTCGCCTCAAGATGAGACATCTTTTAAGGGTCGTTGGAGATGACGACGTTGATAGGCTACAGGTGTAAAGACAGTAATGTCATAGCCGAGTAGTACTAATTACCCGTAGATTTATAGCCTAATATGGCGCACGGAAGTGCAGCAAGGTTACCTCTTTGTGAAGGTTTTTATCGAATATAAACCAGGTAGCAGATGTTGGCTATTAGGAAGCAGGATAAGCCTGCATCCCTTTGCCTCTAACCTGCAACCTTATATACAGCCTTTAGGGTGGTTTTAGCGGTGGGGCTCACCTGTTCCCATTCCGAACACAGAAGTTAAGCCCACCAGCGCCGATGGTACTGCTAACGCGGGAGAGTAGGCCGCCGCCAGTTTTTATTTTATTTTTAAAAGTCTCATACAGTAGTGTATGAGACTTTTTTTGTGCCATACCATAGGAAAGCGGGCTAAAGCCCACTTCTATTGAATCATATAGTTTGAATTGCTACCATCTTTATTATTCATTATCCTCATTGATTATTTAGTAATTGCTCATTAGGGCCTTATGAAGAATTATATTACGAGAAAAAAGATACTATTATCTCTTTCTGTTACTTTGAAATATTGATGAATATAAGCCGTTTTAAAGCTATATACTAGAATGGATAGACTTTTGATATTGAGATTTAGAATTAAGGAAATTTAAGCAGGCTTACAAGGCTGCTATAAATTGTTAAGTATAGTGAATAAAGCTAGGCTTTATTAAAATAACCACTCGGGAATGAGTGGTTATTTTCTTAGGTAGTAATTAGCTTTATTTTACATTTGACTGTTTATGTCGGGACATTTGAAGTCATTACTACAAGTTGCACAAACTATAGTCCCATTGCAATAATACATACAGAATTCTGGTTCAGGAAGTTGAATTCCTGCTCCGTTAATACCTTTTAATTGATCTTTTCTTAGTTTTTTTAGATTTTTCATATTGATTTAATTAAAAATTTGATGGTAAAATAAAATTAATCAAAATATTTTTAATTAAACCTAATATTTTTTGAAATTTGTAAAAGTGAAAATTTATAGAAAGAAGGATTTAGATAAAAGGAAGAAAAAGTATTACTTATATATCTTGTTGAAAGAGTTTCTATATAGTGTATATAATAAAAAAATAGTCAATAATTAATCAGACTGTTACCAGTAGATGATCAATTATTGACTACTATAGATTAATTTATTTATTATTTCTTAATTAATCCCAGCTCAATAAGTCTTTCATGTAAGAATTCTCCTGCTGTTGTATCTTCGTACAATTTTGGGTTGTTTTCGTCTACACAGTTTTCAAGAGCATTTAAAGACATAGCACTGATTGGGTGCATAAAGAAAGGAATTGAATATCTTGAGGTTGTCCACATCTCTCTTGGTGGGTTTACCACTCTGTGGATTGTAGATTTCAATTTGTTATTGGTATGTCTTGAAAGCATATCTCCAACATTGATCATCAATTCATCCGGTTCTGCAATCGCATCAATCCATTCACCGTTGTGGTTTTGAACCTGAAGCCCTTTACCCTGTGCTCCCATTAAAAGAGTGATAAGGTTGATATCTCCATGAGCAGCTGCTCTTACAGCATCATCTGGTTCTTCTGTGATTGGTGGATAGTGAATAGGTCTTAGAATTGAGTTTCCTTCAGCGATCTTGTCGTCAAAATAGAACTCATCTAGTCCAAGGTGCAATGCTAATGCTCTCAGAACATACTGTCCTGTTTTCTCAAGCATTTGGAATGCCTCTTTACCAACTTCGTTGAACTTCGGAAGTTCTTCAACGATTACATTGTCTGGGTACTCAGCTTTGTATTTTGAATCATCAGACACATACTGCCCAAAGTGCCAAAATTCTTTTAGGTCTCCTTTTTTGAAACCTTTTGCAGTCTCTTTACCAAATCCTACATAACCTCTTTGTCCACCAATTCCTGGAATTTCATACTTCTTTTTAGTTTCCACTGGTTGTTCAAAAAAGTTTTTAACCTCTTCATACAAATCATCTACTAGGTTGTCATCAAGAAAGTGGCCTTTTAAGGCTACAAAACCAATTTCTTCATAAGCTTTTCCGATTTCATTTACAAATTTCTGTTTGCGTTCCGGGTTGCCCGAAAGGAAATCACGCAGGTCTACACTAGGTATTTTGTCCATTTTTAGAAATTTACGAATAGCAAAATTACATATTTTTTAATTTAAATGATTTTAAAATCATTATTTATAAGTTAAATTTGCTGTATGAAAAAATATTCTTCCAAGAGAAGTATCCAAATACTTGCACATCTTCTTCAGCAGTATGGAATTGCAGACATTGTAATTTCACCGGGATCAAGGAATGCTCCTTTGGCGATTCACTTTTCAGAAGTGGATAGTTTTAATTGTTATAGCATTGTAGACGAAAGAAGTGCTGCTTTTGTTGCAATGGGAATGGCAAAAAGTGAAAAAAAACCGGTCGCAATTACCTGTACAAGCGGATCTGCGGTAGTTAATTACTATCCTGCTGTTACAGAAGCATTTTACCAAAATATTCCACTTTTAGTACTGACAGCTGACAGGCCAACGGATTTTGTTGATATTTTTGATGGTCAGACGATCAGACAGAAGGATGTTTTTCATCAGCACTCTTACGGTGATTTCCAGCTTTTGGAAGACAGTAAGGAGAACGCAGAAGATATTAATTTTGATACGATTAAAAAGGCGATCGAACTTTGCTTTGAAAAGCAGGGGCCGGTACATATTAATATACCATTGGAAGAACCTTTGTATGAATTGGTTTCAGAACTTCCTCCTTTCCCTACCGTTGAAAAAACGATCAGACATAAGGAATATGAGGTTCCATCCAATCTGATTGCAGAATGGCATACCTCTCAAAGAATTATGATATTGGTGGGAACCAGGGACTACAGCCCTGAATTGGAAAATCAGTTGACACAATTGGTGAAAAACCATTCGGTGGTTGTGTTAAGTGAAGCCAATTCCAATCTTTACCACGAAAAGTTTTTCAGACATATAGACCGCTATATCTTCAATTTTACAGAAGAGGATTATAAAAAATATGCTCCGGATTTATTAATTACAGTGGGGCAAAATGTGGTTTCCAAGAAAGTTAAACAGTTTCTTAGAAGTGCCAGACCAAAGCAACATTGGCATTTGGACGAAGTTTGGCAGCCAGATACTTATTTCTCATTAACAGAGAAAGTAGAGGTAAAACCCGAAGTTTTCTTCTCCAAATTATTGAAATTCATTAATCTGGAGCCTAGACCTTATTTTAATCTTTGGGATGTACTAAGAGATAAGAAAGATGCTAAACACCAGCAGTTTTTAAATACAGTTGAGTTTTCAGATTTTTATTTTTTCAATAAAGCATCACAAACGGTTCCAGAAAATTATAATATTCATTTTGCCAATTCTTCTGCCATCAGATATGCGCAGTTGTTTGATTTTGGTAAAAGAAAGATGTACTGTAATCGCGGAACCAGTGGAATTGACGGTTCAACATCTACAGCAATGGGCTTTGCGATCAAAAATGCAAATCCAACCTTGTTGATTACGGGAGACCTGAGCTTCTTTTATGATATCAACGGTCTTTGGAACCAATATATCCCCCCATTTGTAAGAATTATCATCTTCAATAATGGAGAGGGTAATATCTTTAAAATTATTCCAGGCCCAGGAAATGCAAACCCCAATACGCTGGATGAATTTATCGCTACAAAACACCGTAAAAATGCTGAACATTTGGCAAAACATTTCGGGTTTTCCTATATTAGAGTAGAAGATGATTTGACTTTAGACAGGGTATTGGAGAATTTTTTCAAGCCGGATGTATTACCAAAAATTCTGGAAGTAAATACATATGGTAAAAATAGTGCAGATGTGCAGAAAGCTTACTTTAATTTCATGAAAGAAAACTAAAGATCAAGATATTCTTCATTCCCTGGCAGATTAATAATTCTATCAATAGGGTAAATAAACATATCATCAAAATCATTTAAGGCATTGATGAGTTGAAAGTGGCTGAATTGCTTTATATTCTGTAAGGTAATTTCAGCCTCTTTTATTTTTTTCTGTTTTAAAAGGTGTTGTCTTTGTACTCCATTTAGCAGATAAGTAGTGGGAGTAAGCCACTCCTTGCCTTTTAAGAATAATAGATTGGAAAATGAAGTATCGGTGATATGATTGTTTTTTACAATGATAATTTCCTCAGCCTTAGACTTCATTTTCATTTTATCCAGTTCCTTACGGTCTTCAAACTTGAAGGAATAATCGAAGCTGTTGTTTTCCACCAGTTGAAAGTCATGTATTTCCGGGATAGCATAGGGAATCATCTGAGTTTTTATCCTTTTATCCATGTCATAGGAAATTCTTAACTTAAAAAGTCCGTCTTCATCATGTTGTAGATTTTTGTAGATTTTGGACAGGTCAATAGAGTCTTCTTTTCCAAAGTTGGAAAATGTTTGATTGACACGTTTTTGATGGAGTTCTAATAGAAAAATTTCCTGATCTTCTACTTTAATGCTTTCAATGAATTGGGACATAGATTTTATTTTTCATTTCCTGATATTCGTCTTCTAATTTACTCATGTGCGTTATACCGCCTCCGCTTTTGAAGTAGAGCTTATCACCCTCTTTTTCTATAAAGCGTATCATTACACAGCTGTCTACGTTTTTACCATCAAACCAGCCACAAACCCCTGTATAGTATCCTCTGTCATATCCTTCTGCATCCAGAATTATTTCCAGTGTTTTAGGTTTTGGAGCGCCCAAAATAGAACCGGCAGGAAGAAGCTTTTGCATAATACTTCCTATTTTTCCGTCAAATTCAGGCTTTACAATTCCTGAAATTTCAGAACTCATCGCATATAGATCCTTTTGCCTAGTTTTGATGAAGTCAATTTGCTGAAATTGTTCAACATGTACATCATCAGCAACCATGCTCAAATCATTGCGAAGGAGGTCTACCACGGTATAATGCTCTGCTTTTTCCTTTTTGTCATTCTTCAAAATCTCAGAGGCATTTTCCAGCGAGGCATCAATGGTGCCCTTCATTGGATAAGTTAAGATTTTGTTGTCTACAATCTTCACAAAAGTTTCAGGAGAAAAAAATACAAAAAAATCTTTATAAAATACCTTATACTTGGCATCTGAGTGATAAAAAATTTCTTTTAGGTCTAAATTGGTCTCAATTTCGGTTTTCCGGGTATAATTTACAAGATATGAATTTCCAAGGCGAATATTTTTTTGAACCTTATCAAAGCCTTTTTTGAAGCTTTCCAAAGTCTCCGGAAAGGATTTCCAAGCTATTTTTTTATTTAATTCAGGTACTTCTTCTATGGTTGAAAAGTTCTGAAAATCAATAATTAAGCCTGATTTTTTAATTTCATTTTCTGGATATATTTCTACATTTTCTGAAAGGAAGTCGATAACGAAAAAATAGGGAACCTTCTTAAGAGAAAGCTCGTCCATTTCTATAAATTTTTGATGATTCATTGAAAACATTCAGCAAAAATAATTATTGATGTTTACTTTTGCATAAAATTTTTATGATGCAGAGCAAATATCCTCAGAAACCGGGAATAGATTTTATACTGAAGCAGGCTTTTTATTATTGGAATAAGACATTAGTTTTCCAGTTAATGTTTTCAATAATCTTTTTTGGAATATTTCTTACTTCCCTATATTTCTTCGGAGTCAAATATGAAATATGGGAACAAAATCAAGTGTTAACAGAAGCACTTAACGAAGGCACGAAAGCCTATATGGAAAAAATATCCCAATTAAGTGCTACAGAGAATTATCAAATGTTTACACTGGCGATTTGGGGGACTACAGCATTTTTATATCCCTTAAATCTTGGATTGTTTCAGATATTCAGAAAACTTGATCTTCAGGAAAAGATTGTGCTGGGAGATCTGTTCGTAGGATACAATGGGCTTAACTTTTTTAAATATCTTGGTTATTACCTTTTCTGGTTTATGATCTACAGACTGACGGTTCCTACTGTATTATTGGCCGTGATTTGGGTTGCGATGACTGTATTTGTTGCTCCATTAATGTTTTTTACTGATAAAAGAATCTTTGAAGCCATTTCTTTAAACTTTAAGGCACTCAAGATGTACTTTATAGAAATAATGGTGTGTGTATTTGTGGCTTTCTTATTTAAATATCTGGGATTCACCCTGTTTTTAGTAGGAGGACTATTTACATTTCCTTTCTGGAATGCGATGATCTATTCATTATATAAAACAGTTTTTTCTGAGAAAAAGTAAATTTCAACTGTGTTTAATATGTTTTTTTGTCAAAAAAAGTTAAATTTGGTAAAATCATAAAATATTTAAACTATGTCTGAATTTAACGAATTTGATCAACAAGGCTCTGCCCCAAACAGGGAAACGGGGTCAATTATTTCTCACGCTTTCGAAATGTATAAAGGGGTTTTGGGCTACGCTGTGGTTGCTATGATCGTTTATATGTTGGGTGGATATATCATCCAGCTTATCTTCGGAATTGATTCTGCTTCAATGGTGGAAGAAATGAGAGAGTCTGGAGGGAACTTTAATTACTGGAGCACTCCGGGACTTCCATTGTATATGGGAGCTTCCAGTCTTTTCGGTCTTTTATTGTCTCCTTTATATGTCGGTTTGATCTACATAGTAAATAAATACAATACTAAGAACCCTATTGAGTTTTCTGACCTTTTTATTGGATACCGTCAGAATTTTGTAAATATTCTTATTTATAGCTTACTTACGTGGCTTATTTCTTCTGTTGCCCTGGCATTATGTGTGCTGCCTATTATTTTCGTGTATCCTCTTCTATTAATTGGATATCCTATTCTTTTATTTGAAAATGCTTCGGCTATAGATGCTTTATCTAAGTCTTTTAATATTGCAAAAGAAAATTATGGAACTTTTCTGGCAACAGGTCTTTTAGGAGTATTAATTTCATTTGCGGGAATCTTTCTTTGTGGAATCGGGCTTATTTTAACGGCTCCGTTTATTATGATTGTCATGTATTCCACGTATTGTGCTTACCTTGGAAAGCCAAGACAAATAATGTTTAAGCAGCCATAAAATATAAAACCATTTACGATGAATAAAGATAATCAGATAAGCAGTGTTGCCATAAAGCAAGTCGCCCTGCTGGCCATTATTTTGATATTGGCAGGATTGATCTGCTTTAATCTGGCCTTATTTATCCCATCGGTTTTAGGGGCTATTACCATTTATGTTGTCTGCCGAAAGTATAACTTTTATCTTCAGGAAGAAAAAAAATGGAAATCTTCTCTTGCGGCATTTGCATTAATGTTTGCCAGTCTTATTGTTCTGATTTTACCAATTTATTTTATTGCAGATCTTATCATTGATAAATTAGGAAATGCACAAGCCTATATGGCTAAGTTTAATGTATTTTTAGATAAGATACATTCCTATATTTATTCCAAAACAGGTTTTGATATTCTGAGTAAGGAAAATATGAACAAGTTGAAAGATTCTGTAGGGAAGTTTTCAACTTCAGCAGTTAGTGGTACTTTCAATACTCTTACTGTCGTGATGTCCATGTATTTTATTCTTTACTTTATGCTGGATAAACCAAGGTTATTTGAAAGAATTCTTACGACTTCGGCACCATTAAAGAGATCCAACATCTCATTAATTGGCGATAAAATGAGAAAACTGATTATGGCCAATGCTATCGGGATTCCTGTTGTTGCAGTTGGGCAGGGGATTGTAGCGCTTATAGGTTATCTTATATTTGGAGCGCCCGGGGCTATCCTGCTTTTTGCCTTAACGGCGGCGGCATCGGTTATTCCTGTTGTTGGGACGGCAATCATTTATGTTCCGGTCTGTATCTTTATGATTGCAGAGGGAAATACTGTACAAGGAGTAGGGCTAGCTATTTATTGCGTCGTAGTTGTAGGACTTACGGATAATCTGCTTCGTTTTACTCTTCTGAAGAAACTGGAGAACATCCATCCACTCAATACTGTATTCGGAATTATTATGGGAATGAATCTGTTTGGCTTTATGGGGCTTATTTTTGGGCCTATTCTGATCTCGCTTACCCTTCTTTTGATACAGGTGTATAGGAATGAATTTTCGGACAAAGAAGTGCATCCTGATCTGGAATTGCCCAATGAGGAAAATATAGAGAATAAATTAATTTAATTATATAAATGTGGAGGGAATAAATCCGGAAATATTAAAGGAAATTTGTGTTTTTAAAATGCCATTTGGTAAATATGAGGGAACGATCTTAGTAGATCTCCCGATTAGCTACCTTGAATGGTTTCACAGAAATGGAATGCCTAAAGGAAAATTGGGAATGCAGCTGGCAACCGTTTACGAGATCAAATTAAATGGTTTGATGGATCTGCTTATACCTATCAGAGCTGCGGTGAGAAATGGATTATAAAATGATAATGATGGTATAAAGTATTAACAATATTTATCACTTTCAGATTCAATGAAATATCTCTGAAATGAGCATACTAAAAAAGCTTATTTCAGAGATTTCTTTTTCTAGTTCTATAATGGAAAAGTTACCTCGACTCTTTAATAATTATTTTTTTCGTTTCTTTCTTTTTATTTTCAAAAAGTACTTCTACAAAATAAACTCCCTCTGGTAAATGGTTTTCCAGATTAAATTGATGTTTGGAAGCTGTCAAGGTTTCTGTATAAACAATTTTTCCGCTCACATCACTAACCTTTATTGATGAAATTTTCCCGTTTTTTGAATTGATTACGAAGTTTCCGTTGGATGGGTTGGGGTAGACCTCATTTTCGACAGAACTTGTACCCTCTTGTATGGATAATACTGCATAGGGAGCAAGTTTGATGGCGCCTATCTTGCTTTCATTTACATTTTTTCCTGTAAATAAATACCCATTATCCGGAGTCTGCACAAGCTCTCCATTACGAAGAGCATATGTTGTATCAGGGTTTTGCCATCCCCACAAAATATTTCCGTTCAGGTTGAGTCCTTTTATAAAAATGCCTCCACTTCCAAAGACAATCTGGCCATTGGTGGATTTTATAATATTCAGGTCATTCCAGAAATCAGAATATGGAGTATAATCATTCTGCCAATGTAAAAGGCCATTGGAGTGGAATTTGGTAATCTCTACCCCGAATGTATCGTTTTTGGTTTGCATATAAATCAAAGCACAACCATTATCTGCCGTATCAGTAATTCTTACATAAGGATAATCATGGGAAGCTCCGTCAAAAGCATTCTCCCATAAGAGAGTTCCTGTTGAAGACACTTTGATAGCCCAAGTTGCATACGAGCTGGTCACATTTCCTCCGTTACTTACATCGCCGTCTATAGAATTGGTTCTTCCGGAAAGATAAAAGTTGCCTTCGGCGTTTAACGCTATGTCATCTAAAAAATCCCATTTACTTCCACCAAAAGTTTTCCGCCATTGTTCGTTTCCATCTGCATCGGTTTTCAATATAAAAAAATTAGAATCATCAGTACTTTTATATATTATTCCTCCTAGAAGAAAGCCATTGTCCTGTGTAGCTATAACTTTAGTCATAGAGATAAAATCCCATCCTGCTGATACCGGATAATTTTTGGTCCAAAGTTTATTTCCGTTCTCATCAACTTTTATCATTCGTCCCTGTTTTGCAAAGGAGTCATTGTTGCTTGTCGGAACGATTCCACCTGCTAATACGTAGCCTCCGGCTGTAGGTTGTATATCATATATTTTTGTAGCATGCTCTACATTGGTCTGCGAAAACTCTTTATTCCATAACAATATTCCTGCAGGGGTTGTTTTTGAAAGAATCCCATATTGCGGGGACGGATAGACTTCGTAGTTTTGGGTAAAGAACAGCCCATTTCTGGAAGCATTCCCATGAACATTCATATAGATGTCATTTGCGTTATAATTTCCATAAGATTTTTGCCATTCGATCCCAGAGACCTGGGCATTGGTAGTTTGCAGAAAGAACAGACTAGCTGCAATTAATAATTTCTTTTTCATAATTGATGTTTTTTGTTGTACTTTATAATTGTTTGTTATTCATAATTTATACATTGTCTCAGACGATATTTAGGAGGAATCATATTCAATTTTTTCTGATTGATGTTGTAGTTTTCTATTTACAAATTTGCATATGAAATGCTGATGAAACTATTTTTATTAACTACAGAACAACTACGATTACATTTATGAATAACTACAGAGTGACTACATCTTTTTTATAGAAAATGTTTTGTATGTTTGTTAGGAGTGGTTTTCGGGTGAATGTCTAAAATGTAAACATCAAAATCTTAACAAAAAAATCGTAATGCAGAATAGTACATTACGATTTTAGGAGACAGCATTAAGAATGTTGTCCAATATTTTTATGGTTCAATTAAGCTTTCAGGGCTGCAATTTCATCCCTTAGTTTGGCAGCTTTTATAAAGTCAAGACTTTTAGCTGCAGCTTCCATTTCTTTTTGTTTCTGTTCGATCATTTTTTCAATATCTTTTCCTGTATAAGTAGCTTTTGTTTCTGCTACCTTTTGCATAATTTCCTTTTGAGTGTATTTTTCATCCGGGAAGTCTTTGCTTCTTCCGACAAGGTTTTCAGATATCTTTTTATTTAAGGCTTGTGGTTTTTGGTTATGATCTTTATTATATTGCATTTGCTTGGCACGCCTGTATTCCGTTTCGTCCAGTGTTGCCTGCATAGATTTGGTAATCTTGTCTGCATACATGATGGCTTTTCCGTTAATATTTCTTGCTGCACGTCCTACCGTCTGAATCATTGATCTTCGGCTTCTCAACATTCCCTCCTTGTCTGCATCCAAAATAGCAACTAATGAAACTTCTGGTAGATCCAGCCCTTCTCTTAGTAGATTGACTCCAATCAATACATCAAAAAGCCCTAAACGTAGATCCTGCATAATTTGAATACGTTCCAGAGTTTCTACATCAGAGTGAATATATCTTGTCCTGATTCCGAATTTTACGAAGTATTTGGTAAGTTCTTCAGCCATTTTCTTCGTTAAGGTGGTCACTAAAACCCTTTCGTCAGCATCAGATCTCTTTTGAATTTCTTCCATTAAATCATCAATCTGGTTCAAAGAGGGTCTTACCTCAATGATAGGATCCAACAATCCTGTAGGACGAATGATCTGTTCAATATAGGCTCCACCGGTTTTTTCCAGTTCATAATCAGCTGGAGTAGCGGAAACATAGATAACCTGATTTTGTATCCCTTCAAACTCTTCAAATTTTAAAGGTCTGTTATCCATAGCTGCAGGAAGCCTGAAGCCATACTCTACCAAAGATTCTTTTCTGCTTCGGTCTCCGCCGTACATGGCGTGGACCTGAGGTACCGTTACGTGGCTTTCATCAATAACCATTAAGAAATCCTTTGGGAAATAATCAATCAGACAGAAAGGTCTTGTTCCCGGAAGTCTGCCGTCAAGATATCTGGAATAATTCTCAATTCCTGAACAGTATCCCAGCTCTTTGATCATCTCAAGATCCAGTTCAGTTCTTTCCTGAAGTCTTTTGGCTTCCAGAGGCTTTCCGATAGAGCTGAAGAAATCAACCTGCTTTACCATATCATCCTGAATATGTTTAATCGCTCCATTTAATGTATCCTTTGATGTTACGAAAAGATTCGCAGGGTAAATCTGTATCTGATCAAAACTGGAATCTACATTTCCTGTTACTGGATCAAAGCTTTGTATTTTTTCAATTTCATCTCCAAAGAACTGAACTCTGATAGCATTGTCTGCATAGGCAGGAAAAACATCAATTACATCTCCTTTTACACGAAAGGTCCCTCTTTGAAACTCGTTTAACGTTCTTGCATATAAAGCATTAACCAAAGAATGAAGAAGGGCAGTTCTTGTTACCTTGTCTCCAATAGCAATTGAGATTAAGGACTTGTGGAATTCTGTTGGATTTCCGATACCATAAATACATGAAACAGAGGCTACAATCAAAACATCTCTCCTCCCTGAAAGTAGGCTGGCTGTTGCAGAAAGACGCAGCTTTTCAACCTCTTCGTTGATGCTTAGGTCCTTTTCAATATAGGTTCCGGTTGTTGCGATATAGGCTTCCGGCTGATAGTAATCATAGTAGCTGACAAAATATTCTACAGCGTTTTCCGGAAAGAATTCCTTAAACTCCATAAAAAGCTGGGCGGCCAAAGTTTTATTATGAGCCAAAACCAAGGTGGGACGTTGAACATTTTGAACAACATTCGCTACGGTAAAGGTTTTTCCGGATCCTGTTACCCCAAGAAGAGTTTGGTACTTTTCACCAATCTCTATTCCTTCAGTAAGTTTTTCGATGGCAAGAGGCTGATCTCCTGTAGGTTTATATTCTGATTGAAGCTTAAAATCCATAAGAAAAGAATGTATACAACAAAAATACGAAAGAAATAATTAGGGTACATCAACTTTGTTTTTTTTCAGACAATGGGTTTTTAACGAGAAATGAGAAATTCAGTATATGAAAAAAGCGCTAGAAAAGCGCTTTGTGTTATGGTCGAATAAAAGTCATTGTTGCGGGTAGTTTTAATACTGATGCTATTGCTTTTCCATCTTTTGTAGCAGGTTTCCAGGCTGTTTCGTTGCTGATTGCTGTAACCGTTTTAAGAAATTCCTTGTTGAAAGTCTCATTATTTCCTGATACAGTTACATTGGTCATTTTTCCGAGATCATCTATATGGAGATAGGCTGTGGCTGTTATTGTCCCATTCAGGGGTTCAAGTGCACCGGTATCCATAATCTTACTTACCTTAGTTCGCAAACTCATCAATCCGTCCGGATATTGCGCCGGAATAATATTTGTGTTGTCTTTTATTTGAGTATTTTTTCTTGGAGATATGGTATCAGAAATAGGTTTTGAATCTTCTTTCCTATATTCTGGGGCGGTTATATGGTTTTCTTGTTGATGTCTTTCGTTCTTTACAGAATTATTTGCATAAATCCTTTCTGAAAATAGGATTGTTGCTACTGCCAGTGCCGTGATTCCGGCTGTTTTTCGTAACAGACTAAATTTTGTTTTTTTTGCTTTCATCATAATAAATCGTTTTTTGGTATTGTTAAAATTAAATGAATGGGTAAGGGGAAGATTCTGGCTGTTTTGTATTTCTTCAAGAATCAGATTCTGGTATTCTTTAATACTGAATTTATTGTGTAATACAGCTTCATCTGCTAAAAATTCGTGATTGGTAACTATTGCTTTCTTATAGAGGAAAAGAGTAGGATTGAACCAGGTGAAGATGTTTATGAGTTGTACAATGGCAAGGTCTATACTATGTTTTTGATCAAGATGGCTTTTTTCATGAAGGAAAATCCTTGGATCAATGATATTATTTTTCACATACTTCTTTCCTATATAAATGGTCCCCCAAAAGCTAAATGGGGAAGTATTCTTTTCTGTCAGTACAATATTGTAATGATAATAACTTCTCTTTTCTCCCTGTATTCTTTGAATTTTTATGATGGCAAGAATACTTTTTATAAAGAGAAATAGAGTAATCATTGCGTACAAAAGCCATAAAATATTTATCCAATTAAAATCTATCCGATCCCCTTGACTTAAAACTATTTGTTGTGCTGTTTCCTCAATGATTAATTGTGGATTATTTTTCACTTGAGCTGATTGCACTGTGATGGTTATAAAAGGGATTATATAGGAGAAAATTAGTGAACTTAATAAGTAGAAACGATTAAACCTATATATTTTCTCTTTTTCCAAAAACAGATAATATATTGCTATGAAAAGTGATGAACACAATATTATTTTTAATATAGCAGTTAACATGGCTACTCTTTTATTTGTTCATCTATAATATCACGAAGCTCTTTCAATTGTTTTTGACTAAGTTTTGCGTTGGATGTAAAAAATGATGCAAACTGCGTCACAGAACTGTTGAAAAAACGATCAATCATGGAAGTCATTTCTTCCTTGAAATATTCTCTTTTCTCTACCAACGGGTAGTATTCGCGAGAATTTCCATATAATTTATAGCCTACAAGTTCTTTGTTTTGCATTCTTTTCAATAGGGTTGCTACTGTGGTAGCAGCCGGTTTAGGCTCCGGATAGGTTTCAAGGATGTCTTTCATGAAGATTTTCTTTTTCTCCCATAAAATATCCATGATAACTTTTTCAGAATCAGTTAATTTAATTTCTTTCATTCTACAATGTTATAATTTGTTCTACAAATGTAGAATAAAAATTTAATTACACAAATTTTATGGCATTATTTTTCCATTCACTTTACATAACCTAATCGTAATATTATGAAAATCAGTCAATTTTATATTCCGGCAATGAGCATTTTTCTGATTTTATCTTCATGTAAAGAGAGTCAGGCAAACGCACAGCAAATTGGAAATGATGGTAGTGTAGAAACGGGAAGACCAAATTCTGAATATGAGCCTGCATTCAAAGGGCAGACAAGAATTAAGGCAGTGAAAACAACTACTCCCTATAAAGTAGAGGTATTGAATAAAGATCTCGGGAAGCCTTGGGGGATTATCAATTTACCGGACGGACGTTTTCTTATTACCGATAAAAGAGGTTATATGAATGTTGTTTCAAAAGATGGTAAGCAGGTTTCTAAAATTGATGGCTTTCCAAAAGTAGATTCCAAAGGTCAGGGTGGAATGCTGGATGTAGCACTTGATCCTGATTTCAATACGAATAATATTATTTATTTTAGTTTTTCAGAACCTTTTGGTAAGGGAAATTTGACTTCTGTGGCTAAAGGGAAGCTTTCTGCAGATCTTAAAGCTATTTCGGAGGTTAAGGTAATTTTCCGTGCAGAACCTTCCTATGATGGAGACAAGCATTACGGAAGCAGACTGGTTTTTGATAAAGATGGAAATTTGTTTGTAAGTACAGGAGAGAGATCAGATAAAGAAACGAGGGTGTATGCTCAAAAAACAGATAATTATTTAGGCAAAATAATAAAAATTACAAAAGATGGAATGCCAGCGCCGGGTAATCCATTTATCGGAAAGCAAGGATATAAGCCTGAAATCTATGCTTATGGAGTCCGAAATCCCCAAGGTTTGGCGATAGATCCCCAAGGGAATCTTTGGGATGTAGAAATGGGTCCTAGAGGTGGAGATGAAATTAACCTTATTGAGCCTGGAAAAAACTATGGCTGGGGCGATGTAACCTATGGTATTGAATATTCCGGAGATAAAGTAGGGCAGGGCATTACCCAAAGAAAAGGTACAGAGCAACCGGTTTATTATTGGGATCCTGTAATTTCTCCCAGTGGTGTTACTTTCTACACGGGAAATATTGATGAATGGAAAGGAAATCTTCTCGTAGGATGCCTAAGCGGTGAGCATATTAATAGAATCGTAATGAAAGATAATAAGGTTGTGGGAGAGGAACGTCTTCTCACGGATCAAAATGAACGCTTTAGAGATGTACTGAACGGAATGGATGGTAATCTATATGCAGTAACAGATAGCGGAAAATTGTATAGAATTTCAAAAAAATAAAATAAAAACTCCTGAAAATAGCTTCAGGAGTTTTTTATAAAATCTAGGAAAAGAACGCTCTTCCGTTTTGTTTAAAACTTAAAATTAAGTCTTGCAAAGACCTGTCTTCCTGCAAATCCCATCTGTACAGGATCAAAAATTCCTCCTGATTCTGTGTTTCCTGTAGTTACCTGCGTTGTTTGCAGTGTTGGATATCTGTTGAATACATTTTTGCTTCCCAGTGTTAAGTTAAGATTCTTAGAAAACTCATACCCAAAAGAGATATCGGATGTCACTTTAGGGTTATAAACCTGTTCTGCATCATCATATCCGATCAATGTAACTTTATCAAACCTCACAAGCTGTAGATTGACATTGAATCTACTGATCTTGTAGTTAAGATTTAGATTGATCTTCGTCTTAGGAGCAGATGCAAGAATAAACCCTCTTTCTCTTTGGCTTAAATAAATATCTTCTTTTCCTGCCAGTTGCTTTGAAGTATTCACTTTCGTGATTTCCATATTATTGTAATTTCCTGCTAAAGTGGCAGTCAGTTTTCCAGCGCTTAAAGTCTCATTGTAGCTTAGGATAACATCAATTCCTTTTGTTCGAGTGTCGATGGCATTGGAAAAGAACTGTGCCTGATCAATGTATGGATAATCAGCTTGAACACTAAGAGGAAGCTCATCCCTTGAAAAATTTCCTGTAAGCACGATTCTGTTTTTTACACTGATATAATAACCATCTACTGTTGCTGTGAATTTTCCTGTATTAAAAGTAAATCCTGCACTTCCGTTGACAGATGTTTCCTGTTTTAGCTGATCAATTCCTACTCTGTTTGCCAAGTCACTGTCATTAGAAGCCAATTGAATGGTTACCAGTTTACCGCCCTGGAAATTGGTAAACTGCTGAGCGTAATATTTCTGAGCAAGAGAGGGTGCTCTAAAACCGGTAGAAACAGATCCACGGAAAGCCAATTGTGGAGTAATTGCGTATCGTGTGGCGAATTTACCGTTTAGAGTACTTCCAAAGTCATTGTAATTCTCAAATCTTCCGGCTATACTGATCATCCATTTTTTTGTAATATCCAGTTCGGTATCTACATAAGCTGCAAAATTATTTCTGCTCTTACCAATGTCTGTAGAATAGCCGGGGAATCCCTGTGAGCCTCCCGGTCTTACCTCACCACTTAAAGGGTTTTTAACAAGTAAACTTTCAGGGGTACTGGATGTTACAGGGTTCCCATTGATATCATACATGGTGTAAGAAGCTTCTTCTCCTTTGATGATTTCAAATTTTTCATATCTGAATTCCGAACCAAAGGCAATATTAAGCCCTTCCAATACCTTAAACTGTCTTACGGTGTTAAAGCCTGTCGTATTTTGCAGCAATGAATGTCCGCCTGCATAAAAATTTGTAGGAGATTTTGCTCCTAGAGTGGCATTGACGGTGTTATTAATATCATAGGTAAATCTATTATTACCAAATGCATTGTAAAAATCAACGTCCCAGTTGGCAACTTTAAATTTTAAGCCGTTATCAAATGTGAAGTCTGTAATGCTGGTATTTTCAATCGGATTGAAGCCTGTGGGATAGATTTCAGGGATATTTCCATCTGCATCAGCTGTTCTGGTCCACGCATAAGCCTTGGTATTTCTATGTGAAAATCCTTGACGGGAATAGAAAGTAAGTCCATCAGATAATGGCAGTTCAATGTTTCCGAAAAAGTAAACATTTTGAGCCTTTGCATCTCCAAAACGCTGTCTGGGTGCCAATGACGGTTGATTGTAAATGTCAGGATTAGCATTTCTTATCGCATAATCTTTATTGATGAATTCTGCCGTGAAGTTTCCAAAGCCTCCCTTTGATCCTATTTTTGTTCCCAGATTTCCATTGAAGTTAAAGGTCATCCCGTCTACTTTATGATCAGATACAATATCATTGTTTCCGGGACTTTTAAAAAGGTTCATTCCATAAAAAGCATTTCCCTCAAAGCCCTTATTCCTATCATTAAGAATAACATTGATTACCCCCGCTATGGCATCAGATCCATATTGGGCAGAAGCTCCATCACGCAGAACTTCCACTCTTTTAATGGCTCCAATCGGGATGGTATTCATGTCGTATCCTGTATTTCCTCTTCCCTTGGTTCCAAAAAGGTTGATTAATGAAGATTGATGGTATCTTTTTCCATTGAGTAAAAGAAGCGTTTGATCTGGGCCTAACCCTCGTAATGTAGCAGGGTCTACCGCATCAGCACCGTCTGACCCCGACTGTTTATTAGAATTAAAAGAGGGGGCAGCAAATTGTAAAAGTTGGTTTACTTCAACCTGTCCCGTCGCTTGGCTTACCTGTTTGATATCAATAACATCAATAGGTACGGGAGTATTGATAACCGTTCTTTTTTTGTTCCGGCTTCCGGTAATGGCTACTTCTTCTATTTTTGATTCTTTTGCAAGGGTATCTTTTACCTGTTGTGCATACGATAGAGTGGAAGCGCTGAGAAAAATGATGCTTATGTATTTTACCTTCATATTGATAATTTTGTGTGGTGGTTAACTCAAAATTATCAATATTTATTTTTAAATCATTATTAAAATTGATTAATTGTTATGGATATCTTAATTCTGTATCATTTTTAATGAATGGAAGAAAAATAGCAATCAATTAGCGTGTTTTAATGAAAATTATAAATTTTAAAAGCTGGTAATGATTCTATTAAGTCCTTCTTCTAAAATTTCCTGTGAAGTAGAGAAGCAGATTCTGATATGTCCTTCTGCGCCTTTTCCGAACCATCTTTCTGATCCGGGAACAATGGCTACTTTTCCTTGCTGTAAAACATGTTGTGTAAATTGGTCGCTAGACATTCCGTTTTCAATCTTCGGGAATAATACGAAAGTGGCTTCAGGAAAGTTGGGAGTTACGATTTCTGAGCGGCTCAGTATTTTAAAGGCAAGATCACGATTATGCTGCAGGTGATTCAAAAAATCTTTGTACCAGGGCTTTGCTTTTTCCAACGCCACACTTCCTGCAATTTGTGATAAGGTAGAAACACCTTCTATGGTAGAATTAAAATTTGATTTCTCTATAAAGTCCTCAAGAATTTCCTGATCATTACACAGAACTGCACCAATCCTTAGCCCTGCAATTCCAAATGATTTTGAAAATCCATAAACAGTAAAGCTCTTTCTCTTTGCTTCATCAGAAACGGATGAATAGGTATGAAAATCTTTATTATCATAAATAATATCACTCCAGATTTCGTCGCTCATTACCCATACATCATGAGAAGAAGCAATTTCAGAAACCTTTTTCAATATTTCTTTAGAATAAACCTTACCAAGCGGATTATGTGGATTGCATATGCTGATAAGTTTGGTTTTTTGAGTAATTAATGAAACAAGTTTTTCAAAATCAATCTCTCCGGTTGTGGTATCAACAGGACATAGCCTGACGATACCACCAGCTGTTTCCACAGATTTTTTAAACAAGAAATCTACAGGATCAAGGATAATAGCCTCGTCACCAGGTTGCAAAACATAGGATGCAATCAGAAACATTCCCTGTGCTGCACTGTTTACAGCAAGAACGTTTTCAGGAGAAAATGTTCCGTGCTTTTCCTGATTAAAATGGTCTGCAACACTTTTTTTAAATTCCGGAAGCCCTGAAAATGGACCGTAGCTTAAATAGCCATCTTTAATATATTCAATGATTCCCTGCTCTATTTCCGGAGCTGTCCTGAAATCCGGATCAGCGGCAGTTAAGGGAATAATTCCGTCTTCAAGTGTAGCCCATCTTCCATTGTAGGCTTTTCTTTTTAATGCTTCAAAGTTGATATCGTTATTAGTAAACATTTTATTTATAAGATATAGGTAAAATATTATCTGTATGTTGGTCTATTGGGAGGAGAAACTGATTTAGTAAAGTTCTGCCATTCTTGATGTGGGTTTCTATTTCCGGCTTTCTTTCTGCTTCATATTTCTTAAAAGCTTCGGTTATATTATTTTCTTCAACTAAGTGTTTAGTTAATACGTGAGAATCCTTTAGTGCTGAGGTTACACCCTGGCTTGTAAATGGTATAAGAGGGTGTGCTGCATCACCAATGAATACAATGTTATCTGTATGAAAAGGATTGAGTTCTTCCAATTCATATACACACCATAAATGTACGTTTTCGTAACTGGATTTTTGTATGATTGATGATACTAATGGATGCCAATCTTCAAAAACCTCAAGCATGTACTTCTTTAAGTTATGGGAAGAACATTCACTGATCTGGTATATTTCATTATCAAATTGAGAATACCAGAGAATGGTGTCATGAGAAAGCTTAAGGATTCCAAAAGTAAGTCCTCCCTGATCATGGTGGAATTTCATAAAGTCATTCTCTATGCTATTTGCTATTTCCTTATCCTGAATAATGTTGACAACCTCATTTTCTCTTACTGTTCTCATCTTTTCATCTTTAAAGAGACTTTTTCTGATGCGACTTCTGGAGCCATCAGAGATAATAGCAATGTCAGCTTCAATATAATTTCCGTCCGGCTGCTTCAGGCTTCCTTTTTGCCGATCGCAAGGAATTACTGTTTTTTCATATGTTATTTTCTCCGGAGAAATATTCCTCGATAAAAGATTAATCAATGAATGTCTTGAAATTGCAAAAACATTGTTGAGGTCTTTCTCTGCCAGTATCTTTCCTGTATGGGAATATTGTATATATTTTTTGAGAAAACTTCCATGCTCAAAAAGAAGATCGGGATCAATAATCTGTGTTAGGTATTCAATTCCCTCTTGTGGAATGAGAAAGCCATGACCGGCAAGATCCTCTTTTTTTCTTCTTTCATAGATGTGGTAGTCTATCTTATGTTTCTCGAGATAATTCGCCATGCTTAAGCCGGAAATACCAGCGCCCACGACAGCAATTTTGTTCATTTTCGGAATAACAGTTTTTTTCAGGTTAGTGTTTAAGTTATTTTTTTATCTGCATTTAGGTCGGTACAAAATTAAAGTAAAAACATTCACTATTTTGAAAAAATAAATTATTTTGACTGCGGATTATTGAAATGTTAGATGGAAAGCATAAGATGGCAAAAAAATGATTTAAAGCAATATTTTGAAGATGATGACTATTCAGAAGATGAGGTCATGAGAATCTATTTACCATATCGTTTTAAGATAAAAAAACCGGAAAAAAATTCCGGTTTTGCTTTTTATCATTATGCTTTTTCAAGCTGAACAGTAAAGTGTCTTAAAATGTCTGGTTCCCAGGTAATTTTATAGCCTTTAGCTATTTCTTCACGTCTTTCATATACGTTCTTTATAGCTGCTGCAATATAGTTCATATGATTATTAGTATAGGTTCTTCTAGGAATGGCAAGACGTACCAATTCTAGTTTTGGATAGCGGTTTTGTCTTGTTTGCGGATCCCTGTCTGCTAATAATGTTCCGATTTCAACAGTTCTGATTCCAGCTTCCTTATAAATTTCAAGACCCAATGTCTGTGCAGGATATTCCTCACGGGAAACATTCGGAAGAAAATTTAATGAATCAATGAAAACAGCATGTCCCCCAATTGGTTTTTGAACAGGAATTCCATATTCAATTAATTTATTACCAAGGTATTCAACCTGAGATATTCTGCTTTCAAGATAAGCGAACTCAGTTGCCTCATCAAGACCTACGGCCAATGCAGCCATGTCTCTTCCTGCCATTCCGCCATAGGTAATAAAACCTTCATAAATGATGGTAAAATTGGATGCTTTTCTGAAGATTTCCTCACTGTTTAGAGCAATAAATCCGCCGATGTTTACCAATCCGTCCTTTTTAGAACTCATCGTCATACCGTCACCATAGGAGAAGATTTCCTTACAAATTTCCTTGATACTTCTGTTTTCCTGACCTTGTTCTCTTTTCTTAATGAAATAGGCATTTTCCGCAAATCTTGCAGAATCAAAGAAGACAGGAATTCCATATTGGTCAGAAAGTTCTTTTACGACCTTCATATTTTCCAAAGAAACAGGCTGGCCTCCTGAAGAATTACACGTAATGGTAATCAGGCAGAAAGGGATGTTTTCCTTAGGGTGACTTTTATATACTTCCTCCAGCTTTTCAAGGTTAATGTTTCCTTTGAATGGATGTAGGTCATTAATATCAAAAGCTTCATCTATTGTACAGTCAATGGCATGTGCCTTTCTGATTTCAATGTGTCCCTTTGTGGTATCGAAGTGAGAGTTACCCGGAACTACATTTCCTTCTTTTACCAATACAGAGAAAAGAACATTTTCAGCAGCTCTTCCCTGATGGGTTGGTAATAGATATTTGAATCCGGTAATTCTTTCAACAGTATTCTGTAATTGTTCAAAAGAACGTGATCCAGCATAGCTTTCATCTCCGGTCATCAAGGCTGCCCATTGTCTGTCAGACATTGCTCCCGTTCCTGAATCTGTTAAAAGATCGATATATACTTGTGAAGATTTTAAATTGAAAAGGTTATAATTGGCTTCTTTAAGCCACTGCTCTCTTTCTTCTCTGGTGGATTGATAGATTTCTTCCACCATTTTAATGCGGAAAGGCTCCGCGTACGGTAATTTCATGAGTTAATTATGTTTTAAATTGTATGTAAAGAAAATTTATTTGAAAATAATTTTCAAATTCATCAAAGTATAGATAAGATGGCAGAGCTTACTCTGGAGCCTTAAATATATTTTCATCAGAATGGAATCCTGCTACACCACCGCTTACTGCAAACTTCATTGCAGACGCTGCTGTCATTCCCACTACAGGTTTGATGTTTTTTTCTTCAGTAACAATTACCCACCCTGAAATTGCGTACGAGTGGGGTAAATATACCGCAACGTAATTATGCTTTTCAACGTCCGACATTTCTTTTTGGGTTAAAAAACCGATTCTCCAGATCTCCGGATTTTCGTTGGTTTTTACCCATACAGGATCGTTGAATTTTTTCTTGTCACCCACAAATGAAGACATGACGTCTTTAGTTGGAGTATAAATGTGCTTTACTCCAGGAGTCTTTTCTAATAAACTATCCATGGTATCGAAGAAAAATCTTCCTACCACAAATTTATTCCCCAGAAATCCTAAAATAGCAGTAAATAATATAGTTGAGACGAAAACAAGACCTGGGACCTGTTTTGCAAGCGAAGGGACAAGATTGTCAATAGCGCTGACAATGTACCAGATGACAAAAATGGTCAGTCCAATAGGTCCAATAATAACCAATCCCTGAAAAAAGTTTTTCAGAAAAAAATTGGTAATACTTTCAAAGCTTGGTTTCTTCAACGTTTATTTTTTACTATTTATATGTTAACCGTGTATCGTTTCTTTATTGCCATAGGATTTAATGATGTTGGCTTCATATTCTAGCCATGCATCCCAACGTTCATTTACTTTTTCCGGATCTCCAAGCTGTCTTGCAAATCCAATGAAAGTAGTATAATGATTAGCTTCAGAGATCATGAGTTCCTTGTAAAAAACCTTAAGCTCTTCGTCCTTAATGTTTTCTGTAAGAACCTTGAATCTTTCACAACTTCTGGCTTCAATCATAGCAGCAAATAACATTTTGTCTACAATTAAATCCTCTCTGCTTCCCTGAATGATAAATCTTGCCAATTCATTTACATAGTCATCCTTTCTAGCTCTTCCGAAAGTATAGCCTCTTTTCTTAATAATCTCATGAACCTGATTGAAGTGATCCAGCTCTTCCTGTGCAATGGCAAGTAGCTCTGTAACGATCTCCGGGTATTCTGGAAGCATTGTGATGAGACCAATCGCATTGGTAGCTGCCTTTTGCTCGCACCAAGCATGATCCGTTAAAATTTCTTCTATGTTTCCTTCTGCAATGTTTGCCCACCTTGGATCGGTAGGAAGTTTCAACTTAAACATGTTGTAAAATTTTTGTAAATTTAAAACAAATTGAATTAAAAAGTAGGACTTTATTTCAATTTGATAGGTAAAATGTTAAGAAGCTGTCTTTCTTCTTAGGAATTCCAAAATATTCCAACCCAGGGTGTCTACTTTTTTTAACCCTGTAGAAATGATGAATGCCAGAGTGATATTAATGATATAAATTAGTACCATCAAAAGCCACCAAGGCATATTTTCCTTTAATGGAACTACGAGAAAATAAACCAATGAAGAGCTTATTCCTTGAGCAAAATAAAAGAAAATAGCATTTTTACCAATGTAGGTGATGAAGTTTTCCTTAGTGATCTTTAATCTGTTGTATAGAACAAATAAGGTAACCAATGAGAATTGTGCCCATATGATATAAGGGATTTTAGGTGGGAATTTATTCTTATTGATCTTGTAGAAAATTTCATTTCCGTAGTACCAAAACATCCATGTTAATGCAATGGCAACAAGAGCATATAAAACAGGAATTGCTTTAGTGGGAATTTTTTTTCCACGCATTTTGTTTCCAATTAGAAATACAGCAAGATAAAATGCTACATAGCCTACCTGTCCGGCCGGATAGTATTCAGGGAATATATTAAATAATAGCGTAAGACCAATGCAAAGGCCAATGAACCAGTTAATATGCCTTGGGAAAAATCTTAGGATTAATACACCAAAAACGGTTAGAATAAAATAAACTTTCAGGTACCAAAAGCTTCCCATGACCACCGGAAATGTATCTGCGTTGGTATATTGGTGGAGATACCAATTGCCAAGATTTTGCCATTGAGGCATTGTTGATATTTCAGTGGCAGAGTATTTTGATCCAAAGGTTGAGTAAAAATTCTGTAGCCATTCCAAGGAAAAGAAAGTCAGACCAAAAACCTTAAAGAAGTAATCTAAAAAGAAAAGAAATGTTACAAAGATCATATACGTGATCTGTAGTTTCAATAGTCTGTAAAAGGTTTTCTCAATATTTGCACCTGATGTGATTCCGCTTAATGCATAGAAGAGAGCTACATCAAAAACAAGGGAAAATACCCTTACTTCCGCAGGGATATAAAACTGGCCCGACCAAAAAGCTGTATGGATAAAGATGATGGAAAGCGTAGCCAATCCTTTTGCGAAGTCAATATAGAGGTCTCTGTTCATTATTATGGGATATGGCTCAAAAGTAAATAAACTTCTGTTATTTTTCAAATCAAATAAAAAGAGGCAGAACATGCTCGTCTACCTCCTTTCTTAAATATGCTAAAATGAATGTTTCGATTATTGAAGATGCTTAAATTCTTCCGCAGAAATTTCACCAGACTGAATTTTTCTTAATTCATCTATATACTGGCTCATGTAAGCATCAATTTCAGGGTTAACAGTGTTTTTCGCTACTTTATAAGTTCCATTTAGAACTCCTTGATAGTAGTAGAAAAAGTTATAGTCAAAATTTGAAGCATTTAGATCATATTGTCCCAAAAGGAAACCTAAACGAACCGCAGATCTTCTTTGTGCAGGGGTTCCGTGATGTCCAGGGCTTGATGTTTGATAATCTCCAATGCTTTGTGCGAATTCATAGGCTGCTGCAATCTCAGAGAAATTGGTTTTGTTGTAGCCATTTGGTCTTCTAAGATAGTATCCTGCAAATCCATCTGCTTCCAATTCATTAGGTCTTGCTGTATTTTCTGTTATAGACGGAAGCCCGAAGATGTATTGTAGTTGGTGGCCATATTCATGGGCTAGGATCATTGCGTTTACGATATCTCCGCCTTTAGCCTTTGCATCATAATAGATCGCATAGCCATAGTAGATCTTTCCTGTAGAATAGGAAATCGCATTATACGTTGAATTGAAATTGGATGGGTCATTCACAAATCTCAGCGTAGGATTGCTTCTTCCCCATAAGCTTGCAATTTTAGTCATTTGAGAATTCATAAAATTAGTGTCTGTTGAGTTTTGAAGCCCTGTCACTAATACTGAATTGTTACTCCAATTGTTGTCTACGTAGTAACATACTTTTTCAAGTTCACTAGGTTGTTCAACCTTTGCACTAAGTGTTTCTTGTTGTGGTAGAGCGGTGTCTTCCATTTTGTCATCACTACATGCTGTCAGAAATGATCCAGCAATGGCGCCTGCTAGTAAGCAGAGATTAAAGTTTCTTTTCATATAATAATTAGTTGGTGAAACGAAGTTATAAAATTATCTCTTATATATGAGCACATTATTATGAAAAATTATTCAAAACATAGTGAATTTGTTTTTTATTAAAAAAACATTGCTTTGATTGTAAGCTATTTAGAAATTTAATTGTATATTTGCACCTCGAAATAACTAAAAATTTTATAAACAATGTTTGCAATTGTAGAAATAGCAGGGCTTCAATACAAAGTTGAGCAAGACCAGAAGTTGTTTGTAAACCGTTTAAAAGGAGATAAAGGAGGAAAAGTTTCTTTCGATAAAGTTCTTCTTACTGTAAACGGAGCAATCACTGTAGGCGCCCCAGCTGTAAGCGGTATCACTGTGGAAGCAGAGATCCTAGACCACGTAAAAGCTGATAAAGTAATCGTTTTCAAAAAGAAAAGAAGAAAAGGTTACAAAGTGAAAAACGGTCACAGACAATCTTTAACTCAAATCGTAATCACTGGTATTACAGGTTTTGAAGGTGGAGCTAAGAAAGCTGCTAAAAAAGAAACTGTGAAAGCAGAGGTTCTTTCTGACCACGCAACTGTTAACTTTGGTGAAGATCACGAGCTGAACTACCACTTAAAGAAAAACAACTTGTCTCAGTCTAAAGAGAACAGAGAAACTTTGATTACTTTAGGTAAAGCAGTTAAAGTTGAATTAGAAAAGAATATTCTTACTCATGAAGAAGTAGATGCTGCTATCATTAAGAATATCGATCAATTTAAAGCACTTAATAAATAATCCAGTAATAAAATGGCACACAAGAAAGGAGTCGGTAGTTCCAAGAACGGTAGAGAGTCTCACTCTAAAAGATTAGGTGTGAAGATTTTCGGAGGACAAGCAGCTATTGCCGGAAATATTATTGTTAGACAAAGAGGTACTCAACACCACCCAGGTGATAACGTTGGTATCGGTAAAGACCACACTTTGTTTGCATTAGTAGATGGTAAAGTAGTTTTCAGAAAGAAAGCAAACAACAGATCTTTCGTATCTGTAGAACCAAACGCATAATTTTAAGCGTTTTATAAAGATTAAAGCCTCGGTATTTACCGAGGCTTTTTTGTTTTCAATAGATATATAGGATTTTTTTTATAATTTTCATTCATCGGTGAAAAATGTATATATTTGTTAACTATCAAATAACAAATTACTTGCGTAAGCCGAAAAGCATATAGAGTAGGCAACAAATTAAAACAAAATATCTATGAAAAATCTAAAAAAACTAACAAAGAAAAATTTAAAAGCAATTAATGGAGGAGCGGGAACATGTCCGCTACCAGCTAATTCTTGTATGTCTTGGTGCAGATGGACTACTTGGCAAAAAATGCATTGTCCCTCAAATGTTTTTGAAGAGCCTTGTGAGTGTATTTAATGACTCATCACCTAACATCTATTCATATGAAAATCTTAAAAAAATAACCAAAAAATAGTTGAAATCACTCAAAGCAGGAAATGATTATAGTTGTCCTGATTTTCTGGCAACGACGTGTGTAGAGTGGTGTGGATTGACCGCGTGGCAGCAACAACACTGCTTAAATGCTGTTATTGATCCTATGCCTTGTAACTGCTAAAATTTATAATGTTCTCCAAGCTATTAATATAATATTCGAAAGTTCTATTATTAAGATATATGTTGGATGAGATTTGAAAATAGAATGGGCGGCTTCGAAGAAGCCGCCCATCATCATATTTATATTTATTTAGAATCCTACCTGGATTCCGGCTTTAACACCAAATTTTGAAACGTTAGGTCTGTCAAGGTAATTGCCTCTCCAGTTGAAATCTACTCTAAATAATCTAAGGTTACCAATACCGATGTTTTCGATTCCGAATCCATATTCGTAGTAGATGTGCTCATTAGGAGCAGAATATTTAAATCCCTCGACATTAATGGCCTTAGAGGCATCGCTTAAAGTTCCATACGCTGCTCTGATAAAGGCTACTTCTCTAAACTTCAGTTTTTTTATCAACGGGATATAAGAAAGTATCTTACCATTAAAATGGTGCTCTAAATGAAGTGTAGTATAGGCATCCGTCACAAACTCATAATAGTTAAGCTGAGAGAATGAATTTGGAACTAAGCCATATGAAAGGTTTGCAGGAATGATATTCTGCAATGCCAAAGGAACTGTATTAAAGTTCTTTCCGGCTTCAAAGTTTACCACCGTTTTTCCAATGGTTCCAATTAAGAAAGGCTTAGAAAACATAAACTGAAGCTTGTTATAGTTAAAGTCTGCATTGAAAAGCCCTTCAATACCTCTTGTATATCTTAAAACAATCGTAGGTGCCAAATTTCGAGCTTGGTATCTGTCTATACCGGTTTGAGAGAATTTTGCCCCTGGTTTAGCGATTATGCTTATGGTGACATGGGAATCATTCACAGTTTTTCTCAATTGACCATCCTGATAATACATAAGGTTGAATTTCTCAGGAATGGCAGATTTAATGCTCTGCATTACTCCATCTACCCTTATTTGGATATTCTTCCAAGGTTCAATAGCAGCAAAAACACTGGTTTGATTTACAGAACTTAAAGAAATGTTTTCTCCTCTTGCAAAAAAAGTACTTGAAGATAGAGAACGGGATGCAACACCATCACCTGAGGTCAGTTGCCCTCCAAGCTGAACAATATCTCTACTTGTTCCGGCACCAATCATAAATCTGTTGAGCCTATTGAACATGTATCTTGCTTCAACCCCATATTTTACCTGGTGATCCTTAAATCCATAGGCGGTATAAAACTGAACCCTCCAAGGGTCATTCAAACCAAAATACGTCCTTGCCCCTAATCTTATTCTGTCTCCTTCTACATCGTTTCTTCCGTATATTGAGAAAATAGGGCCAATATCAATCCCTTTAAAGGCATTGTAGTAACGAGAACCAAGGGTTTCAAACAGTTTTACCATTCTGTTGAATTTCGGGGTCTGTTGTAGCTGGTCCAACATTTGATAAACTCCTTGTTCAGATTTTGATAAGGTATCAGGTCTTGCCTTGGTCCAATAAGCATCATCTTTATTGGTAAACTTATCCTCGTATTCTTCCTCTTTTCGTTTAAATACAGTTGGATCCAGAGGCTTATTGAATTCATAATTAGAATAATCAACAGATCTCTTAGCAATAATACTTTTAGATCCTTTCTTTTTCGAAAAAGGACTCATTTCAAACTCAGTAACAAGCTTTTTAGGCAGGAATGTGGTCTCATCGGGATTGTCATATTCCAATTGAGTATAAACGCTATTAATAAAGTTAACATTGATTTTTTGTGTTGACTTTAAAGTAGCTCCTATTACAGCATAGGTGTCCGTATCTATATAAAGGTTTCCCTGGAATGCCAGTACATCTTTTCTTTTAGGTTGATACCTTATTTGAAAGGCTTTTTCTCCTCGAATAGAAATGGTGTCAACTAAACTATAATCGTAAGTTCCGAATCCATCTGTTCCGGCAGGACTTTGAAATCCTATATCGAAGTAATTTAAGGTATTGTCGTAAATATTGATATCCCGATATAGGTTCTTTGCTGAAACGGTAATCACCTGGTTATCTTGAAAACCAGAAGTTTTTTGGGCAACCAAAGTTCTTTTGCTGTCTATACTGGGCTTGTTTTTACCATAGTTTTCATAGACCGCCTCATTTAGGAATATCGGAAGTCCAAGTCTGCCACTTGCTGTAGAATCTGCATAGGTGAATATGAAGTCGAGCTTATTAAAGATCTTTTTCTTCATAAACGCACTGTCTATGTTGTTGAGGTCATATTCAATCTTCTCGTATTCCTTGTAAGAATAAGTATCAAATTTTTCTAACCCGTTATTTCTTTTTTGTGCCCATACTTTTTGCATGATGGCATATGCGGGATTTTCCTTTTTGTTTTTGTATTTGGTTTTCCCCGCCTGAATAACCACCTCCTGAATACTGCTTACTTTGGCCTGAGAAAGCTGAACGAAAATATTTTCTGCATTTTCAGGTGTAATTTCCAGTGTTTCCGGAGTGTAATTTTTTCTGGAAAACTTTAGTTTATGAATAAGACTGTCAGACTGAACGGTAAAGCTTCCAGAGGTTGTTGTAAGGGTAGGTGTTTTGTTATCGTTGATGAAGATATCAACTTTGCTGAGTTCTTTATTACTTTTTTCGTCAACAATCTTACCGCTGGCTCTGTTTTGGGCACATACTAAACTAGTAATAGTCAAGAAAAAAAATAAAAAGTAGTGTTTTTTGGAGTTATTGTTTAACATCATTCGTTTCTTCAGGCAATTAGCACAAACAAAAAGTATGCAGTTTTTTAAAAAATATATAAAAAAGTAAAATATTTTTACTCTTCTATGTAAAACGGCAAATTTAACGAAAATAGTACTACAAAATGATAAAAAATCGACAGTAAATTTTTAGGTTTAAAATATAAAGAATCAGGTGTTTAATGAAGACGTGAAAAGTCTATATATTTAGGGTATATTTCACCAGGTAATGACCTTTTTATGGCAAAATGAAATAGGAAATTTGAGAGGATATTTAGCAAAAATGTATTATTTCAAATGTGTGGAATTTATATAAGGACAATTGTTTTTGTGGGGGTAATGTTTTTATCAGAAGTCGTGGGTTTGCCAAGGGCCTTAAAATGAAAAAGACCTACATTTCTGTAAGTCTTTTTGCTCCTCCTGCTGGGCTCGAACCAGCGACCCTCTGATTAACAGTCAGATGCTCTAACCAACTGAGCTAAGGAGGAATGTCCTTTGTTTTAAGTGGTGCAAATATAATATGAATATCCGTACCAAGCAAGTTTTTATCTCTTAATATTTAATGAAAATTGCTATCGATTTATTTTTCAATAAATTAAAATTACATAAAATTTCACAATGGTTAAATGATAGGCTTTAAAAATTACCTTTTTATCCTTTGAGAAGTTTTTTTACGGTTTGTCCCCCTCAAAATAAAGGCTTTCTATTTAAACAAAATAGAGTAGTTTGAATTGTCTAAAAAATTTGAGACAATACTGTTCGTGCTATCAAACGAAATAACATTACTTCATTGAGCTTGTCAATCTTGATTTAAAATTTCGAATTCCTATTTTGTATGGGCTTAACTTTTGTGTCCTATTATCTAATACTATTGTTGCCATAATAGGGATGGTTGCTTAGGGCAAGAACAAATAAGTAATCTTGTTTATCATTTAATGTAAAAAGAGAGGCTGTAAGGTATATACATAAAAAAAGATCTACATTTCTGTAATTCTTTTTTTTGCTCTTTCTATTAAAGCCACCTCGAACCAATTAGTGATAATATTCGGTGAATTAATTTGATTTTCGACCGCTTACAAAGCTCGAAACGCATTGGTTTTGAATTTAAATATTCGAAATAATGATTTTTAAGATTATAATATTTTGCTAAAAACACAGATACAAAAAGTATCACATGAATATCAAATCCTGCTATGCTTTAGGAATCTAAAATGAAACTCTTCCCGAAAGATCATTAAAGCCAACCTAAATGTTTTTGTTAATCAGATTAAAAATTTTTCTGATGATTTTTCCATTGCTAAAAAAAGCTTTTTTTGATGATTTCAAAGAGACAATATTTATTTTGACTAAGAAGCGACCGGAAGTTAGTCTTTAGCAAATCTTTAGTCGGACCATGCTTCAAACGAAGACCCAAACAAATTTCTAATAGAGAAATTTCTATCCTCAAAATACATGAATATGAGAGTAAGCACAAAACGTGGTACATCCGTTCCATCTTGGGAAAGGCAATTCGTTATGGAGTAGTTTCTATGGCGTAAACCTAACGAGTGGTGACGATGTCAACCTATCTGGTACAAACATGATGGAAACATGGATATTCCTAAGTGAGAAAACCTATGAAGAACCCAAGAAAGAAAGCTTCCATCCTAATGAAACTTAACCGTGTCTCGAAACTCAGTCTTTTTGAATGATTAATAGAGGGAGCCATAAAAAAACCACGCCCAAGAGCGTGGTTAAAATTTCAAACTTCATCCAAATCTTGGATAAAAGTATGAGAAAAACTAGTTGTTCAAATATATCGTCATTTTATTTTTTGATTATTTTAACAACAGAATCAGAATCATTAATTCTTATTAAATATGCTCCTGAAAGTAAAGAAGAAACATCAGTCTGCTTATTTTCAAATTTTCCGGTTTTTACTAGCTGTCCGGACATATTATAAATTTGATAATAATAGTCTTTAGTATCTTTTGCATCAATATATAATATCGTGCTTACAGGATTTGGATACACTACAAGTTTATCAGATTGTACTTTTTGCTCAACTTCTTTTTTAGCAAAAGCATTAGCCGCCTGTTTTCCTGTATTGTTTGTTACGGGGACACCCAGATATCTAGGCCCATCTTTTGCACAACGACAAGACATAGCAGCTTGAGGATAAACTCCGGTGCCAGAAGCTACACTTCCTATATAACCAGCAGATGGTGATTGAATTCTAAGTGCAATGGCCCAACCTGAATTTAGGTCTCCTAATGATGCTGTCCATAGCCCAGTAGAAGTAGCAAATGTTGGCGTTGTATTTGTAGATGTCCCAATTGATTTTGGTATCCATCCACTTCCGCCAAAAAGTCCTCTAATTCCACTTGTAGGAATATTTCCAATGTTATACTTAGACCCATTGAAGTTAAATACCCATCCCCAATAACTATTAAACCTTGAGTATGTCACAGATGGATCGTAACCATAATAGGCAACACTGGCGGAGTTAGCAAGCATATAGCCAGGATATTTAATCTCACCAACTGAGTTATTACTAGCTCCTTTTAATTGTGCTATAACACCTTGTCCAATTCCGTATGTTGTTAGGTTTGGAGGAGTATTATTAGGCCCATTAACATTAGCAAGTCCTTTATTATAAAACCAGGGTGATGAGCCTTGGTTGAATCCAAATAAACCAGCCATAGTAGTATCAGGGATTCTATAGCCATTAGGACAAGGGTCAAATGGTGATTTTTCTGTATTATGTCCCCATCTTTCTGGCATCATTTCTTTTTCATCAGAAATCCAATCTTTTACTTGGGCATTAGCCACATTTCTATTCTGTTTTGCAAATCTAGCATCTGCAGAATTATATACAATTTCTTCAAAACCAACCTCGGTAGGTGTTGTAAGTGAAGGATTATTATCTAAAGATGTATTATGAAATAGAAAGTAAAAAGGATTTTCTATAGAATACTTTAGAATCTTTCTTGTTTTCTCACTTGGAGTATCAGTTGGGGAAACCCCAGCTTCCTGCTTATAGGTGTTATACTCTCTGGAATAACCACTTGCTGTTTTATCTCTAAAGTTAGCATCTGAGATTCCTGCTGAATAACTTGTTAAATTTATAGTACCATCAATATTCGTGGCTGCTATCTGTCTAAACACTTGATAAGATGGGTCGTTGTAAATAACGTTTGGAGCAGCGGTACAGGTAGAACATCTGTAGAGTGTACCACCGTTAAAATAGAAAGTTGGCAAAGGATCTTTTCTACCCCACTGGTAATGCAATCCACTTGCAAAGTGAGTTTTGATATTAGATTCTGTTCTATCAGGTGTATTAATATCTACTGGAAGATTTTCTAAAGCTCCTAAATCTCTATCCATAAAAATAGTTTCCATAGGTGCAACTCCGCTTTTTGTAGGATTTACAATGTGTCCGCTTGTATTTGGTATTATCATTCCGTTATCCGCCGCCACATTTGAATTTTCTTCCGTCACATATTTTGGTAAGTCATTAACAGTAGATCTAGGGGCCCAGATATGCCAGCTCCAAACCACAGGATCCTGCATCTTAGAGTTAAGCCATTGTCCGGAATTTCCCCTATGAAAAGCAACCACTGCGTTACCCATTGCATTTGGTTTTAAAGTAATCCAAAGTTCGCTATTTTCGTCAATATTATTAGGATTAGGATATATTTCCATTTTACTGATTAAATTTCTATCTGTTGTCCATACAATACTTGGCGTATTTTTAGTTCCTTCTCTGAAAGTTCTATTGCTCCCTCCATTAAGGTAGAGTATATCCATTGCAATTGCTTTTTTTAGCTTTATTTTTACAATTCTGTCATCAGGATTAGTTGTATTGGTATAGGCTATAAAACTGTGAGGTTCTTTTGCCCATTCTTTCAATGTTGTGGCATCTGCTACTACATTATTCCCCTCAAGATAACGAGTGGCAAACCCTTGATTAGCATCAATAATTTGTTTATTAGGATCTGCTATACATCTACATGTACTAGCTCCTTTAGTCATTGAAGTTTGGTTAACTGCAAATAACATCTTGCCAGTGTAATCATTTAAAAAGTCACTTACAATTCCTACTCCTCTTATTCCATTCCAGGGAGAATAGGTTGCTGTTGGTAAGTTTCCTGTTGATCTCCAGTTAATATAACCCATTCTGTTAAAACTAGATACATAATCTACTTTTTCATTAGGTCCTAAAAACACGTACGCTCCTGTAATTGGGAAATATCCAATATTTCTATTATAGTTTGGATCAGATTGATTTTTTTGATTCGTAAAATCAAACCCAATTTGAGGATATACTTTTACATTACTTAAAACAGGATTAACTGTAGTGTATTTGAATTTAGAATTATCACTTAAATCATCATCTGCACCGCTATTTAATCTTCCCCAAGGGCTCATGTTATTTCCAAAATTGCTTCCTAAACTGCCTGCATAATGAGATGGGATTCTCCAGCCATTAGGGCAAGGATCATAGGGTGATTTCAGCTCATATGATTTGCTGTCTGCTTCTATTAAACGATCTTCTTGAGTTGCACTTGCGCCACGATCAGAAGCTTTTCGCCCATTAGAATATAATCCTTTTCTGTTGTCTGACCAAAGATCCCAAGAAACTCTATTATGTTCACTAGTTCCTAAAAACTTATATTGTACATCCGAAAACCAAGTTCCATAATCGGTATTATCATAACCATTCCATCCGGCATAAGTAATTATTTTCAACGGATTATTTACAGAATATTTTAGGTTGTTCACTATATTCTCGTGTCCAATTATATTATTCCTTAAAATCCAACCTGTTTTTGGGGTAGCTTGATATGAGAGTTCTCCAAAATCAGCCGCATTATACTTGCCTGCTTTTCCATTAATAAAATAAGTAGAGCCGTCTTTGTGAGCTAATGGCGGAATAGGATCTTTTCTTCCCCATTGGTACATAAGTCCTACTGATTTATTAGAATCGTTTCCTAAGAACTCAGTATTTGTAGCTCCTAAATTTCTGTTCATCCATTGCCACTCTTCATTTGGGATTGGAGTATTATCTACTCTTGTTTCAAAACCTTGTCTGAAAGTAGAGCCATTAGCAGTAGGGTCATCTGTAACCCAAATATGCCAACTCCACTTCACTTCATAATCATTGGCTGTAGGATTAAATGCATTTAAAGAAACCACTGCATTACCTTTTCCTTTAGTAATATCAATAGGAACTTCTATTTCCGCATTTTCTCCTGTACCTCTAATTGCTAATTCATAACCAGTTCCAGACATTACTAAACCTGCTTTATCTTCCCAATACAAGTAAGCTTTAACATCAGTACTGTTTATAGGATTATTAAAAGAAAAATCAGCATTAGAATTATCTTTCCACATTGCATATGCTTTTTTTACTGGTATTAGCAATCCTTTCTTACTTTTATCTTTTTCTATGTCAAAAATATAAGTATTGGGTGCTTTTGTCCAGTCTTGGATAGCATTATCAGGCTGTGCTCCTGTATTAATCATAAGACAATTGCTAGAGCAATCGGTATAATCATAAGCTGTAGAGCTTCCAAAAACCCCTACATATTTTATAAATTTTTTGATCTCTGCTTCTATTTCTGATAAAGGCCTAGAGGTTCCATTCCAACTAGCAGTTACTTTTTTATTTCTAATGGCTCCAATTCCGTATAATGTAGCTTTTGAAGTGTTACTCAATGAAAAATTTTCAGAGCCAGGACCTCTGTCTTTTTCATAAAGTGGTGGATATCCATAATCATTAGTAGTATTATAATTACTTATTGCATTAAGGGAAATATATTGTCCATTTTCTTTATACACTCTTAAGCCTGTTACTTCACTTATAACAATCACTACAGGTTCTTGATCTGCAATAACATCGGTTAGTTTTTCGGTAATATAATTGTAAAGATTAAAATATCGATTAACTAAGGCATTTGGATTGTTAAAATCTAAATATCCTCTTCCTGCTTGTTCTCCACCCCATTCTTCGGTCATAAACCAATTACTGAAATTAATGAAAAAACCAGCATTTGAAAATTTGCCAGCAAACATATAAACGGGGTCGTGATAAGAATATTCCCATGGACTTGTGTCACTACCCTGATAGATATACTTTTGAGAGCTTGCAATCGTAGTAAGATTGTTTGGGTTTTCAATTTTGACAGCTGGTCCATTAACATTTGTATTGTCAATTGTACCATTACCAAGAATAGACAATGCAATGTTATCTAATTTCTTGGCCAAATGCTGAGATGTTACCCTATCTTTTATGCTAGAAACGGTTCCGTTAGGGTTTAATGATACTGTTTCACTTTTTTTAGGGGTAAATAATATTGTATACTCATTTTCATCCAACGCACAATTATTGGTGGTATAATCGGATTGCTTATAATGGCTTACCGATTTGTTCCAAGAAATAGATTGCCAATTCGTGAGATTGCCGTTGGAATTTAATTCAATCTTCAAATTTCGTAAACTTACCGTTGATGCTGGCAATTCAAATTTTGCGTCAAGGTATTGATTATATTCGGTTCCTGCAGTAAATGTTTTGCACCAAACACTAACCCAGTTGCCTAAGTTATCTTTGTATTTAATGATAATCTTCACATCATCCGTAGTGATTGGTTTTATAAAGTTTCCTTTAATCACAACAGCTCCCTTCTCGTTTACCGTTTGAGTGATTTCAATGTTTGAGTCTAAATCATAAACTGGTGGGATTACAAGTTTATAAAAGCTCGAAGCGACTGCTTTTTCTCCAAAATCGATTTCTGTGACTGTTCGGGAAAAAACCTGACCAAATGCAATACAGGAAATTGCAGTAATGGTCTTAAGAATAAAATTTTTCTTTGTCATTCTACTGTTTTTTATTTTTTCCTACTCTTTGGCTTTTCGGATTCCGCCTTTTTGATAATTTTCTATGCTAAAAAATGAGGTTTCAGTACGAATTTGTGAATTTAGTCGATAAGACTTTGAACCAGTTCGAACCATTACTAAACCATTGATTTCTTCATTTTGGAAATCGGTATTTGTTCCCAGTTCTTCATTTCTTTTGGCGTTGTTGTATGTGATTGGAGCGTCTTCATCAAGCAAAAAATATTTTTTGCCCCCATTTGTTTCCTGCGATTAGTAAGGATAACTTTCAGTTGACTCTCTATAAAATAAATTTTTAATTAATTTAAGTATTTGCTTGCTCAATTCGTTGCTTTCATCAGTTTGGTTAATTTTTTGAAAAAAACAATAAAATGTACCGAAAATAACAGGTTGAATTCCCAATACACCAAAGATTATTACTTTTTCATTTTCTGAAAATTTTGTTTTGTTTAATGGTTCAATTTTCCAAGCTTGCTTTTATAGCAGTTCAAAAATGTTTTTTTTTGAAAAATTTACATTTACTATTCGTGGGTTTAATGATACTGGTTGTAGGGTGTAAAGTTTTGCATCATCCTGTAATCCATTCGCCTTGAGTATTCTAATACTTGATAGAAAGTAAGATGTTCCTGTTTGTAAAAGGTTTATTAAATAGTCGACTCATAATAACCAATGCTTTTTCATTCATGTTTTGTGAAATCACAATGAGTGAATCTAGATCATAACTGTAAGTGGTATAGGAATGAAAGGAAACTGTCCCCAAATTACCGGTTTGTAGTTCCTTCCAATGAGGTGTAAATTATTACAATAGCACATATTGCAGTCAAAATTGACAGTAAGGGTCTTTTTCCATAATTGTGTTGTTAATTCTTTTAAGCCATTGATAAGTTTAACATAGTTTAAGTAGCCTTAGTTGGGTTTGGATCTTTTTTAAACTATTATTTAACTATTTCATTGATGTGTGATTTTTTACAAAACTTCATGCCTGCAAATTTTCGATTATTTGTATTGCTAATGTAAAACGACCGAGCGATAAATACAAAAAGTTGTAGGCGGATTTATAAATATGGATGTGAAAATTTATAAATTTTTACATCTATATTTATTAACCTATTAATTAATAAATTGTTAGTGTTTTTGAAAAGCAAGACAATTAATTTCACTGTATTTAATTTAATTATCATTTTTTCTTAATTACTTTTATAAACACACAAATGATCAGAAAAATAAAAGCATTTTTCCTAACTTCATTTTTGCAAGTACAGGATTTCTATTCGGAATTACGGAATAAATATTAGAAATATAATGAAAATGACTCTAGGGCATTTATTTTCATTAATCTGGTAATATCTACGGTCAAAAAAGAAAAAAATTACCAAACTTATAAGGATGCCATAAGATCCTCACCAAATAAAAAACTTAAATATGCCGATAGTGCAAGTACGGCAGAAAAATTATCAATAAGTGGATTTGATTTTCAATAAGAATCAATTTATTCTTCCGGAACTGCGAAAAATTATTAGAACTTATTAACTATTAAAAAACAGAATGACACAAACAGGAATTACTACATCAGATAACTCTTCTACATCCTAATAACCCGATTCGAATCAATATGTAATGGTAATTAGTGGGGTAGGTTGATTTGTAGCCCCTTGCAAGGCTCGAAACATTTGAATTGAAGGATATTTAGATTTGAAAATTCGAAGTAGGTGGAAAAATAATTTTGATGATATAAAATTTAAACTTCCTTCCGTTTATTCCCATTGGATACTTCTCTATATCTCCAAGATAATTATATACACGTGCCTGTCAGGATCTAATTCTTTTACCTGCAAAATAAGTTGTTTCACTTTTTCCGGACCACTTACTTACGCTTTGTAAACCAAATGTTGCGCGGAAGTCTTTCTCGAACCCGTTTTTATATGGTGGTAGTTTTGTTTATCAAATGGTTATAAACGAAAAAACCATCACATAAATGTGATGGTTTGCTCCTCCTGCTGGGCTCGAACCAGCGACCCTCTGATTAACAGTCAGATGCTCTAACCAACTGAGCTAAGGAGGAATGTCCTTTGTTTTAAGTGGTGCAAATATAGGACGAATATTTATACCCTACAAATATTTTTAAGAAATATTTTTCAAAAAATTATAAAGTTCCTGAAAGCCACTTAAATATATCGCTTCCGAAGATCAGTAACATTAAACCTAGTAAGAAAATCACACCAACCATTTGAGCATTTTCCAATACTTTTTGAGGTACAGGCTTTCCTACAATCATCTCATACAGCGTAAATATAACATGCCCACCATCAAGTCCCGGAATAGGAATAAGGTTTAGGAATGCCAACCATACAGAGAACATTGCCGTAAAGCCCCAGAATGCCGTCCAGTCAATTGAAACATGACCTGATGCATCTTTATTTACAGGCATATTCTTTACGATGGCAATAGGCCCACCTACTTTTTTGTATCCCTGAACTTTCTTGTTGAAAATTAATTTAAACTGCTTAATCTGATAGGTTAAACTTTCAATAGTAAGGGTAAATCCTCTTTTAATGGAACTAAAGAAACCATAGTCGCTATGAACCATATATTTTTGAATTTCCTTAAAAGAAAGAATTCCGATGGTTCCCTCTTTGGAAACAGGAATCTTTAGATCTTCAATCTGGTTGTTTCTTGATACCTTAAAATCAACTACTTTTCCAGCATTTGGAATTACTAAAGGCTTAAGTTCATCATAATAACTAATAGGAGTTCCGTTGATGGCAAGTATTTTATCACCAACCTTTAACCCTGCATCAATTGTTGACTTTGTGACAATAGTATCAACAATTGGAGTCATTCTCGGTGTTAAGAATGATCTTGGTTCTGAATCATGAAAAGCCAATACCTTTCCATCATCATTGGTAGGGAAAGTAACTTCTTTCCCATTTCTTGAAACCGTGATTTCATCACTTAATAAAACGTCTAATGCCAGTTTCTTGAAGTCCTTTTGAACTTTTCCGTCAACTTTTAATATTTTGTCTCCATCCTGGAAGCCCATTTTCTTGGCAGCTTCTGTATAATGAAGAGGAGTTGTAATTTTATCTGCTTCAAAGATGGTTTCTCCATTCTTTCCAACTAATGCAGAGAAGATTAACCACGCAAGGAAAAAGTTTACCGTAACACCACCTAACATGATGATAAGTCTTTGCCAAGCCGGTTTGGATCTGAATTCCCATGATTCAGCCGGTTTTTTCATTTGAGCAATATCCATACTTTCATCCACCATTCCGGCAATTTTTACATAACCTCCGAAAGGAAGCCATCCAATTCCGTATTTAGTTTGTTCAGGATACTTTCTCCAGTCAGTATCTGGAAGTTTAGATATATCGATAGGAACTTCTTCCTTCTTTCCGTTTACCTCTTTTACTTCAGTATCCGGGAGGTTCTGAGAGAAGAATTTATACTTCCATTTTCCGTTGATTTTCTTCATTGAGAAAATTGAAAAATAAGGATCAAAGAAAAGGAAGAATTTTTCGGCTCTTGTTTTAAACCATATGGCCGGTAAGAAGTGCCCAAGCTCATGAAGAACTACCAGTATAGAGATACTCAGAATGAACTGAAAGAGTTTGATTGCTATTTCCATTAATAGATTTTAGATTTTAATTTGCAAAGGTAACAATTATCAAAACTATGCCAAACAAAAAAGCTTCCCGAAACGAGAAGCTTTGTCATATTTAAGGACTATTTGATTATAAATTGAATGAAACACCTAGGCTTCCGTTGTTACCCACCTCTGCAAATACACCAATTCTTTCAGTAAAGAAGTAGCGTGCACCAATATGGGCACCTATTCCAAAGTCTTTTCCTACTACTCCTACATCAACACCGGGGTAAACATCCCATTTGGCAGGTAAATTCAGGGCTTCTTGCAGGTGAAAATTTAGCCTCCCAAAAACAAACACACGATTGTCTTTATCATTATTTTTGTAGTTGCTAAAATAACCGTTAAGACCAGCTCCTACTGATATAAGCTTATTAAGGCCGTAGTCGTAGGTTCCTGTTATACCAGTTCCGTATCCCCAAGCACTTAAACCCAGCTGAACCTTTTGATCTCCTTTTCCTGTCCAAGCCTGAGCATTAGCTGTGGCCCCGAAAAAGAATATCATCATCATAAAAACCAATTTCTTCATAAATTTTTTAATGTTTAATGATATTAATAAAAATTAGCTGCATCAAAAATGAAACCGAAAGATATTGAATACTTAAAAAAATAGCAGACTTTAATAAATATTAAGAAATACGATTCCTCTTTCCCGGATAAATATAAAAGGCGTATTTTTATAAAGCAGATATTGAAATAATTTAAAAATAAAAAAATGAAGATTGTAGGACTCAATTTGGATATTGTCTGGAAAAATAAAGCTGAAAATTTTAAAATAATAGAGAAAGAACTTCAAAACCTTGAAGCCGATCTGTTTCTTCTTCCTGAAATGTTCTCAACAGGGTTCTGTATGGATGCGGCAGAAGTCTCTGATAGAAATGAGGAATCCCTTGAGTTTTTAAAAAAAATCTCAAAAGAGAAAAATGCGGCTTTCTGTGGAAGTGCTCCGGTAGAGGAAAATGGCAATTTCTATAATAGAATGTACTTTATAAAACCAGATGGTGAAGTGTCCTTTTACGATAAAAGACATTTGTTTTCTTTTTCTGGTGAAGACAAAGTATATACTCCTGGTAAAAAGAGAGTAATTGTTGAATATAATGGAGTAAGGTTCTTGCTTCAGGTCTGTTATGATCTTCGTTTTCCCGTGTTTGCAAGGAATAATGATGACTATGATACCATTCTATATGTTGCAAACTGGCCTGAGAAAAGAGTAGGGGCATGGGAGCACCTTTTAAAAGCAAGGGCTATTGAAAATCTGTCTTTTACTTTTGGGTTAAATAGAATAGGAACGGATGGAAATAACTTGTTGTATCAGGAAAGTTCTCATTGCTTTTTTGCGGATGGAAGAGAAATCTCACATAAAAACGGAAATATTGTGTCAGCAGAACTGGATATGAATGAACTGAAAGATTTTAGAAAACACTTCCAGTTTTTAAATGATCGCGATAGTTTTTCAATCCATTCATGAAAATAAACAAAAAATAAGGCTGAGTTTTACCAAAACCCAGCCTTATTTTTAACTTTAAGTATATTGCTGTAGAAGCTGAGTCAATGTATTGACATCATGTACTCCGCTTTCTTTCCAAAGAAGTTCTCCCTCTTTAAAGATCGCCAAAGTAGGAACCCCTCGAACGCCATATTGTGCTGCCAGAGCAGGGTATTGATCTACATCTACCTTTATAATTCTGGCTCCTTCGCCAATATTTTCCTTTACCGTATTTAAAACTGATGACTGAACCTTACAAGGTTGGCACCATGTAGCAAAAAAATCAATAAGTACAGGTCTATCGGAATTGATGATTTCCTGAAATTTTTGTGACATAATCTTGGGTTATTAATTTACTTTTTATCAGCTTGGTCCTGGATGCCCTTTACATTCTTCCAACTCGTTCCATCATAGGCCTCCACACCGTTTTTCTTTAAAATTTCCATCGCTTGATCTGCCTGTACTCCCTTATTACAGAAAACAACAACTTTTTTACCTTTAAGAGTTTCAATGTTGTTCTGAATTTCAGCCAAAGGAATATTAATGGCATTCTTCGCAGTTCCCGCAGCGTATTGTTCTGGAATCCTCACATCTACCAATGTTACATCTGAACTGGTTACCACTTCCTTGATGCTGGCTTTAGGAACTTCTGCTTTGTGATTTGTTTTACAGGCACTTAGCATAAAAATAGATGCTAGGGCAAATCCGAAAAATTTAATTTTCATAAGCCTAAGACGTTTTGGATTGACATACAAAATCCGTAGTGGGAAGTTTTTCTGTTTTTTTGATCCCATTAAAGCCACCTTCGATTTCAGTAAAGTTTCTGATTCCGTGTGAATTAAGGATGCTTGCTGCAATCATGCTTCTATATCCTCCCGCACAGTGAAGAAAGAAATGTTCGGAGCTGTCAAGATTACGAGCCCAATCGCTTATCGAGTCCAAAGGTCTGTTGTAGGCATTATCGATATGTTCTGCAGAATACTCTGTTAGCTTTCTTACATCAATTACTGTTGAATCTGCTGTAAACTGCTCTGCAAATTCAGCTGGAGAGATTCTTTTTACTTCATCTATCTCCTTACCGGCATTTTTCCATGCTTCAAAGCCTCCTTCCAGATATCCAACTACATTGTCAAAGCCTACTCTGCTTAATCTGATAATCACCTCTTCTTCAGTGCCTTCATCTGTTATCAGTAATAAAGGATGCTTTACATCTACAATAAGAGTTCCTACCCAAGGAGCGAAATCACCCTTTAATCCAATATTGATGGCATTGGGAACAAAACCTTTATGGAATTCTGCAGCACCTCTTGTATCCAGGATTAAAGCGCCAGATTCTTCTGCCAATGCTTCAAAATCTTCAGGAGAAATAGGGTGTAATCCTTTGTTCATAACTACATCCAGACTTTCATAACCATTTTTGTTCATGGCCACATTCATTCCGAAGTATTTAGGGGGAGCAGTTAACCCGTCAAGTACTTCCTTAATGAAAGATGTTTTGTCTGGCTGGTTAAGTGCGTAATTTGTTCTTTTTTGATTTCCTAAAATGTCTACCGTTTCTTTTTGCATATTTTTTCCACATGCAGAACCTGCGCCATGGGCAGGATAAACAGTAATGCTGTCATCCAATGGCATAATTTTGTTCTGAAGACTGTCATAAAGAATTCCTGCAAGGTCTTCCTGGGTAAGGTTTGTAGCCTTTTGGGCAAGATCCGGTCTTCCCACATCTCCTAAAAATAAGGTGTCTCCTGTGAAAATAGCAGTTTCTATACCGTTTTCGTCAATTAATAGGTAGGTGCTGCTTTCCATGGTGTGACCAGGAGTGTGCAATACTTTGATTTTTACTTTTCCAATCTCAAAAACCTGATTGTCTTCTGCGATAATAGCTTCAAATTCAGGTGCTGCAGTGGGGCCATACACAATAGGAGCTCCTGTTTTCTTACTCAGATCCAAATGTCCGGAAACAAAATCTGCATGGAAATGGGTTTCAAAAATATATTTTAAAGTGACATTGTCCTTTTCCAGACGATCCAGGTAAGGTTTTACCTCTCTTAGCGGATCAATGATGACAGCTTCATTTTCTGATACAATATAATAGGCACCCTGAGCCAGACAGCCCGTATATATTTGTTCAATTTTCATTGGATATTTTTTTAATAGTTAAAGATACAAAGTATTAGATAAATTCTAAATGAAATGTTAAATCCCATTGATAGTTTCTTTCAATACCGTGTTAAACGATTGTTTAATGTTCCCTGTTTTTCAGCAAAAAGAATGCCTTACATAATGCTAATGTATAAATGCTGTTTTTTATCATGTTTGATTTATGGAAAATATTCTGATATGAGATGATTTTTGGTTTTTTTAGTCATGGTTTGAAATTTGCTTAAACTGTGGCAAAACTCTTTCCCCAAGCTATTAATGGAAGTTCGATGGGAAATATCATTAAATGTTTTATAAAAACTTTTATATTTATAAGTTTAAAAAATTGATCAAATGGCAGACAAAGCACAATTTATTGAAGAATTAAATACTAAATACACACCCAAGGGAGAGCACATTATATTAGGAAAAGGAATGCTGGACGGCGAAGTTGTTTCTGAAGTGAATGTAACCATTCCTTTGAAAACAATCAACCGCCACGGTCTTATTGCCGGAGCTACCGGAACCGGTAAGACCAAAACATTACAGGTATTTGCAGAACAGCTTTCTCATGCGGGAATCCCATCTCTGGTATTGGATATCAAGGGAGATTTCTCCGGAATTGCTGAAGCAGGCCAGATGAACTCCATTATTGAGGAACGATATGCGAAAACCCAGCTTCCTTATACTCCACAGGGATTTCCTGTAGAGTTGATGAGCATTTCAGGAGGAAAGGGAGTGAAGCTGAGAGCTACGGTAACAGAGTTCGGTCCTGTTTTATTAAGTAAGATCCTTGAACTTAACGATACGCAGCAAAGTATCATGTCTATTGTCTTCAAGTATTGTGACGATAAAGGGCTTCCATTGATTGATCTGAATGATCTGAAGAAAGTATTGCAATATGTAACAGATAATGCTCAGGGAAAAGCTGAGCTTGCAGCCAACTACGGCTCAATAGCACCGGCTTCCTTAGGCGCAATTCTAAGGTCTATTGTTGCTTTGGAACAGCAAGGAGCTGCGGATTTCTTTGGAGAATTAAGCTTTGATGTTCAGGACCTGCTGGAAACAAGAGACGGAAAAGGAGTCGTGAATATCTTAAGGGTGGCAGACATTCAGAACAAACCGCAGTTGTTTTCTACATTTATGCTTTCACTTTTTGCGGAAATTTATATGACATTCCCTGAAGAAGGAGATAGCGGAAAGCCAAAATTAGTGTTATTTATAGATGAGGCTCACTTACTTTTTGATGAAGCATCAAAGGCTCTTCTTTCGCAGATTGAAACCATGGTAAAGCTGATTCGTTCCAAAGGAGTGGGGATCTATTTTATTACACAAATTCCGGGTGATGTCCCAGAAAATGTGCTGTCACAATTAGGGTTGAAGATTCAGCACGCCCTTAGAGGGTTTACCGCAAAAGATAAAAAAGAAATTTCCAAGGCAGTAGAGAACTATCCTATTACGGAGTACTACAATGCTTCCAGTCTTATTCAGAATCTGGGAATTGGAGAAGCTTTTGTAACGGCCTTGGATGAAAAGGGAATCCCAACACCATTGGTTCATACTTATCTTATCTCACCAGAATCCAGAATGGATGTTCTTAGTGAGGCTGAGATTTCAGAACTGACTGCACAATCGGCTTTGGTAGCAAAGTACGAAGAGCCAATAGACAGGGAATCTGCCTATGAAATATTAACCAACAGAATGGAACAGGCTGCCCAAAACCCTACATCTACTCAAAGGACAAGACCCGTAAAAGAAGAGCCGGGAATGTTTGAACAGGTGCTACAGAGTTCGGCAGGAAGAACTTTTACAAATACGCTAATGCGTGAAGGAGCAAAAGCAATTCTTGGAATGTTTGGCTTGGGAGGTAGAAGAAGATAGTTCTGATGTATAATCTATGATGACCTGCTATGATTTGATATATTTTTTGTTATTTTAGCAGGTTATCTTCACCCATGAGGAAAGTTTCTCACGGTAAAGAAATTAGGATTTTAATAAATTTGAAATAGCAGTTAAAGGGAAAACAATGTATTCGATTATAGATATAGAAAGTAATGGTGCAGGTTATAGACATGAATGCATTATAGATATTGCCATCTACAGATACGATGGTCAGAAAATTACTGACCAGTTTATATCCCTTGTCAATCCTGAGGGCGATATTACTCCCTTTGTACAGAAACTAACCAACATTACCCCTAAAATGGTAAAAACGGCTCCAAAGTTTCACGAAATAGCAAAAAGAGTAATCGAAATCACAGAAAATACAACACTTGTAGGACATAATATTGATTTTGATTACAGGATGCTTCGTCAGTCGTTCAATCGGCTAGGTTATGATTTTAAAATCAATACTTTAGATACAATTCCATTGGCGAAAAAATTGATACCGGATGAAGTAAGCTACTCATTGGGTAAACTTGTGAAGTCACTAGGAATTCCATTGACTAACCATCACCGAGCTGATGGGGATGCCAGGGCAACCTTGGAGCTGTTCAAGCTTTTGATATCAAAGGATACTGAAAACGAAATTATTCAGAAGCAACATGATGAAACCAATGCCAAGACCTATATCAATAAGATTAAGGAACTTACACAGGATCTTCCTAATGATAAAGGTTTTGTCTATTTTCAGGACGAGTCAGGAAGAATTATCTTTTCTGATTATGCGCAGGATATCAATAAGTTTTCAAAAAAGGTTTTTAATTCCAAATCAAAAAAATGGGAACAGATCCAGAAAAGTGTAGAACAGATTAATTTTGAGCTTACCGGAACAGATATTATTGCAAAACTGATTCTTAACTCCAAGAACATTAAGAAAAAAGAAGTTTTACCTTTTGGGCTGTATTTCAGAAACAATAAATATGTTGTTGAAAAAAATATACTTAATAAAACGGAAAAGCCTATTCTCAAATTCAGATCATTTACTCAGGGAACAAAAGCGGTTCAGTTTATCGGTGCTATAGAAGAATATAATGATGTAGCTGTATTAAAGCAAAAAATAGAGTTTAGAAAAAGAAATGAACTCTGGTTGGGTACAGGAAGAAAATTAGGTGAAAAATTATTTTTAATTATTGAAAACGGAAAGGTTATGTCCTTTGGTTTTTATGATTTATTTACGCAGATTCAGACGTTAAGTAAGCTGGCTAAACTGAAAATTGACCTCCCTTTATCTTCCGTTGATTTGAACAATGAACTGCAATTAGCACTTCTTCGTGGAGATTTTGAGACCTTACCGTTGCCAAAATAATAGAGAAATTTAAACGTTACAAACTTTTATTAAGAAGGTGGTTTTCAAATCATTTTTCTTGAAATAAAAAATAAATGGTATTTTTGCAAAAATTAAATAGAAGCAATGCAAAATTTTAAACAAAATAAAACTGGAAAAAAGGGAACTGTAAAGTTCTCTAAGGTTTGGAATATTTAAAAGACTTGTCTTGCATAAAAAATAATCAATGTGGCAGGCTCTTTTTTCGAAAGATCTGCCTTTTTTTATGTTAAAATGAAATTATGAATTCAAAAGAATTATTAAAGATTGCCAATGAGTTTGGCACACCAGTGTATGTTTATGATGCTGAGTCCATCAAAGTTCAATACGAAAAACTCACATCTTCTTTTTTAAAACATACTAAGTTCTTCTATGCAGCGAAGGCTTTGACAAACATCAATATCCTTAAGTATGTCAAGAACCTGGGTGCTTCTTTGGATTGTGTATCTATTAACGAAGTTAAGCTTGGATTAAAGGCGGGATTTTCGAAAGAAAAAATATTATTTACTCCAAATTGTGTTGACTTAGCTGAAATAGAGGAAGCAATGACTTTCGGAGTTCATATAAACATTGATAACATTTCTATTCTTGAGCAATTTGGGAATAAATACGGAAACACTTATCCAATCTTAGTAAGAATCAACCCGCATATTTTTGCCGGAGGTAACTATAAAATTTCAACGGGGCATATCGACAGTAAGTTCGGGATTTCTATTCACCAGGTTCGTCACATTGAAAGAGTGATGAAAAGTACAAACCTGAATGTTGAAGGACTTCACATGCATACGGGAAGTGAAATCAAGGATCCGGATGTATTTCTACAGGCTTTGGAGATTATGCTGGAGCTTTCTGAGCATTTCCCTAACCTGAAGTATCTGGATATGGGAAGCGGCTTCAAAATTCCTTATCAGGATAGTGAAGAAGAAACTGATGTTAGAACATTAGGCAAAAAAGTAGAAAAAGTAATTTCTGAGTTTTCAAAAACTACAGGGAAGAAATTCGAACTATGGTTCGAGCCGGGGAAATTCCTGGTTGGAAAAAGCGGATATTTATTAGTGAAAGCTAATGTAATCAAGCAAACTACAGCCACTGTTTTCGTGGGAGTGAATTCCGGATTTAATCACTTGATTCGTCCTATGTTTTATGATTCTTACCATATGATTGAGAATTTATCTAATCCAAAAGGAGCTGAAAGAATTTATACCGTAGTGGGAAATATCTGCGAAACAGATACGTTTGCATGGGACAGAAAATTAAATGAAGTAAGAGAAGGAGATATTCTAGCATTCCATAATGCCGGAGCTTACGGTTTTGAAATGAGTTCAAACTTCAATTCAAGATTAAAGCCTGCAGAAGTTTTATTCCTTGATGGAAAAGCTCTCCTGATTCGTAAAAGAGACGAGTTTGAAGACCTATTGAGAAACCAGATTGAAGTGGTTGTTTAAGCTATTTCAAATAATAATATTGAATCGGCCGCCCTTATGGGCGGCCGATTTGTTTTTAAATAGAATACAATAGACTGTTGTAAACTTTTAACATGATCCGGATTTCAATAAAAAATAACAAAGTTTTAATACTAAAACTGTCTGGAAGTTCCAATTAATTAGCTAAATTTGATAGGATTAGAGGGATTTACATCCTCTTATTATCATTCTTTATAAAGAGAAAATAATCACCAAATCTATTAATTATGGCTAAAAATATAGCAGAGCAAATTGTTGAAATGCTCGAAAATGCGGGTGTGAAAAGAATTTATGCAGTAACAGGAGACAGTCTCAATCATCTTAATATTGCGGTCAAGAAAAGCAGTATCCAATGGATTCATGTACGACACGAAGAAGTGGGGGCCTATGCAGCAGCGGCAGAAGCTGAACTTGACGGCTTTGCGGTATGTGCCGGAAGTTGTGGCCCCGGGCATGTTCATCTTATCAATGGAGTATATGAAGCCCACAGATCACATATTCCGATGTTGGTTATTGCCTCTACAATTCCTAGTGATGAAATGGGAATGGATTATTTTCAGGAAACGAATACCATAAAGCTTTTTGATGACTGCAGCTATTATAATCAGATGATTACACGTCCTGAACAAGTACAAAGAACAATTCAGACAGCCATTCAGCATGCCATTTCAAAAAAGGGAGTTGCTGTGATAGGCCTTCCTGGTGATGTTTCCGAGCTTGATGCAGAAGAGGCGTCCACTTCCGCTCAAATATTTAAGACCAATCCGGTTATCAGGCCATCAGACGATGAGTTGAATAGCTTGGCAGCGCTTATCAATGAAAATAAGAAAGTAACCCTTTATTGCGGGATAGGTGCATCTGAGGCCAGTGCAGAGGTTATAGAATTATCTAAGCTATTAAAAGCTCCCGTTGGATATTCATTTCGTGGAAAAATGGCCATTCAGCCTAACAATGCGAATGAAATTGGACTTACAGGATTGTTGGGTTTCCCTTCTGCCTATCACGCCATGCACGAGGCTGACGTAGTTGTTCTTCTTGGAACCGATTTTCCATATCAAAAATTCATGCCTGTAAAAAATAAAATTGTTCAGATAGATGAAAGTCCTGAAAGATTAGGGAGAAGGGCTAAGCTTGAAATGGGACTTGCAGGTGATATTAAGCAAACAATCATGGCTTTGCTTCCCTTGCTAAAAGAAAAAACTGACCTTGACTTCCTGAACGAGCAGCTGGCGTTTTATGAAAAGGTCAAGGAAAATCAACTCGAATATGTCAAGGATTTTGGGAAAGAAGATGCCATTCAGCCGGAATATGTAGCACACACTTTGGATCGACTGGCCAAAAAAGACGCTATTTTTACCGTAGATACAGGGATGTGTTGTGTTTGGGGAGCCAGATTTATTACTGGAACCGGAGAAAGAAAGATGCTAGGTTCCTTTAATCATGGGTCTATGGCTAATGCAATGCCAATGGCAATAGGGGCTTCTTTGGCGCATCCTGATAAACAGATTATTGCCATGTGTGGAGATGGCGGACTGTCTATGTTATTAGGTGATATGGCTACAATTTTTCAATACAAATTACCCATAAAATTAATTGTCTTTAATAACAGAACCCTCGGAATGGTAAAATTGGAAATGGAAGTAGGAGGGATGCCAGACAATGAAACAGATATGATTAATCCGGATTTTGCATTGGTGGCCCAAGCGATGGGATATCCAGGGAAAAATGTACACAAGCCAGAAGATGTAGAAACTGCTATTAAGGAATGCTTAGATCATAATGGTCCTTACCTGCTGAATATCTTCACCAATCCTAATGCGCTGGCGCTTCCTCCAAAAATTGAATTTAATCAGGTGCTGGGAATGACCAAATCTATGGCGCAGCTAATGCTCGGCGGAAAAATGGATGAGGTTCTTGAAACCGTGAAATCAAATTACAAACATATCAAGGGGATGTTATAACATGCTCATGATAGCCTTTTAGGCGTAAATACTCTTAAAACTTCATATTCGTATGAAGTTTTTCTTTTTTATAAGACCTCTAAATATTTACCTTTGTTCAATAAATTAAGAATAAAATTCGATATGAGAACGATACTTGTATTTTTTGCTCTTTGTGTGGCAAACTTTGCATTTGCCCAGGAGCTTGAAGATAGAGATGATTCCTTTATTGTAGAAAATAATAAAAATCTTTTTAAAATAGATATTAAAGAACCATTCTTACAGGTTGCTGCTAAATGTAATGATTTTAAGCCGGCTTCTTTCGAGGGAGGAGCTTCAGTGTATAAGAGCATATTGAGTAAATATATGTATACTTATCTGAATGCAGACTTTTATACGTTGAGTGGTGATTTTACATTTTCACTAATTATAGATGATAAAGGAAAAGTTATTGATGCGGTTGGCTCTCCAAAAGTTCTTCACAGTGAGGCTTTCTTTGATGATATGCAGTATGTAGTAAGAAGAATTAAGAAACCCTGGAACCCTGCAACCTGTAATGGACAACCTGTAAAATCTGAAATGAGAGTAAGAATGAACTTCTCTTCCTTATCTGTAGATATGTAATGCACATTATGATGAAAAAATATTTTTTATTCCTGTTCTTATTTTTTAGTTTTATGGGATACTCACAAGAATTCAAGACTAAGAATGATCATGCAGAAACTTATCAAAATGCAGAATTTCCTGGTGGTGATGAAGCTTTCACCAAAGAGTTTTTACAAATGATATACTCTTATATTGATCTTAAGAAATATGCAGTCAACGGAAAATTTGTTTTTGTATTTGATGTAAATACAGCCGGCAGGGTTGAAAATCTTGATGTTTTACCAAAAGTAAAGAACAGCGAAATGTTTATTGATGATATGCGTTTTGCTATTAAGAAGGTAAAAAAGAAATGGACGCCAGCAATGAAAGACGGGAGGCCTGCGGTTTCCAAGAAAATCATTAAAATTGATTTTACATCAGATCATTTTGATCATGGAGATTAACAGTCTTTTTAATTGTAAAACAAACCATACAAAAGGCCTTAGAATCCCTCGAGGTATATAAAATATCCCAATAAATAAAGGATTGCATTGTTGTTATATTTTTCAATAAATTTTACTGTAAGATAGCCCTGACATTCTGTCACAATATTTTGTATCTTTGCAAACTTATCTGTTCGTAGATTAAAATTCCCGGAATAATTCGCCTGAATTTTAAATACCGAACCTTAAATTGATTATCGTGCAGGAAAAATATATAGACGAGACAAAACAGGGTGAAGCTTTTGCTATTGCTGAAAGACCTGAGAATTCTAAAAAACTGTTTTTAGAAAGCTATGGTTGTCAGATGAATTTCTCTGACTCTGAAATTGTTGCATCCATTCTTAATGAACAGGGATATAATACTACGATGAAAGTTGAAGAAGCAGATTTGATCCTGTTGAATACATGCTCCATTCGTGAAAAGGCAGAGCAAACAGTAAGAATGCGTCTTTCCCAGTTCAAAAACCTTAAGAAAGAAAAACCTAACATGACGGTTGGAGTTCTGGGGTGTATGGCGGAAAGATTAAAAACCAAATTCTTAGAAGAAGAACAATTGGTAGATCTTGTTGTAGGCCCGGATGCTTATAGAGACTTGCCTAATCTTTTGAAAGAAACAGATGATGGAAGAGACGCTATCAATGTAATTCTATCAAAAGAAGAAACTTATGCAGATATTAATCCGGTACGTTTAGGAGGAAATGGAGTTACAGCTTTTGTTACCATCACCAGAGGGTGTGATAATATGTGTACATTCTGTGTGGTTCCCTTTACCAGGGGAAGAGAAAGAAGCCGTGATCCACACTCCATCATAGATGAGTGTAAAGATCTGGCCAATAGCGGATATAAAGAAATTACCCTTTTAGGTCAAAACGTAGACTCTTACCTATGGTATGGGGGAGGTCCTAAAAAAGACTTTGCCAAGGCATCTGAAATGCAGAAAGCTACAGCAGTTAACTTTGCTCAATTGCTTGATTTAGTAGCCAAGGCTATTCCTGAAATGAGAATCAGATTCTCCACATCTAATCCTCAGGATATGAGTCTGGATGTGTTCAGAATGATGGCCAAGCACGATAATATCTGTAAATATGTACACCTTCCTGTACAAAGTGGAAGCAATAATATGCTTGAAGCCATGAACAGACAGCATACGCGCGAAGAATATCTTGAGCTCATTAGAAAAGCAAAGGAAATTGTTCCTGAAGTAGCTTTTTCTCAGGATATGATTGTAGGATTCTGTAACGAAACAGAGGAAGATCATCAGGATACATTAAGTCTGATGAAAGAAGTGGAATATGACTACGGTTATATGTTCGCCTATTCAGAAAGGCCGGGAACACCTGCGCACAAGAAAATGGAAGATAATATTCCGGCTGATGTGAAGCAGAGACGTCTTGCTGAGGTTATTGCCCTGCAAGGAGAGCTTTCCAGAAAAAGAATGGTATCTTATGTTGGAAGAGTGCACCAAATTCTAATCGAAGGAATTTCCAAGAAGAATAAAAACCAATGGAAAGGAAGAAATTCCCAGAATGCAGTCTGTGTCTTTGATAAACTGGAAGGACAGAAAATAGGTGACATTGTGGACGTTTTTGTGTATGATAACACCCAAGGCACGCTTTTAGGAAGAATCACGGAATAAATTGAGGTTTTGATAAAAGCGGTTTACCTTTTTACACTATTTTCCTTTGTTCTGATCTCGTGTCAGACAGAGAAAAATACAGGGAGATATCCAGATACTGTAGGTGATGCTATATTTAATGAAAAACTGGATGATGCTGGTTTTAAAAAATGCGGAGCAGGTAAAAATAGACCTTTCAGTTTTCAGTATTATCACGGACAACAGCCGGTTGATTATAAAGGAGAGAAAATCGCTATTGTTGAAAAACTAAAAAAAGAAAATATATACACTGAAAAGGAGATTAATGGTTATGTTACCGTTAGATTTTTAGTAAATTGTGAGGGAAAGACAGGATGGTTCAGGCTGAAACATATGGATTCAGAATTGAAAGATACTATCCTGGATGAAGAATTAGAAAATAAACTTTTAAAATTCACAAAATCACTCAATGGCTGGATGCCAAAAGAGGTAAAGGGTTTAAAAATAGACTATTATCAGTATTTAACCTATAAAATTGAAAATGGACAAGTTTCAGAGGTATTACCTTAGCTTTTTGTTACTTATAGTGTACACCAATACTATTGCACAGGTCAACTGTAATGCAGTAGAGGGTGAGGACTGCAAAAAAGCGTGCGAGTTATACAACTGGGCTTCAGATTTACAAGGTTCCTGGGAATCTCAGGAAGGGTTTGATAAAGCTATTGAACTTTGTCCGAGTTTCTCCAATAGCTATATGGAGAAAGCGGTTCCTTATCTTAAGAATGGTGACTTTGCAACCTGGAAAATATTAATTGATAAGGCCGTTGCTTTAGACCCTAAAATGCATCTTGGATACAGAGGCTGGTGCAAATTCCAGTTTTTGAGAGACTATAAAGGCGCTATCCGGGATCTGGAGGAATTAAAAAAATACTATCCGGAAGATTTAGGAAGATCCTTAAATGGAGATTATAATCTGGACGTAGTGAAAGCTATGTCTTACAGTGCTTTAGGGCAAAAAGAAAAGGCAGCAGGTATTATAGAAAGACTTCTGGTTACCAGAGGGTATGTCAAGGGAATGTTCGATCATTACCAGCTGGGGGTAACCTATTTCGAGCTGGGCAGATATGATAAAGCCCTGGAAAATTTTGAAAAACAAAGCAAGGAAAACGACTTTGCTGAGAATATATACTTTAAAAGTAAAGTTTCTAAGATTAGAAACAAGGATTATTTGGATTTGAAAATGTTAGCATTAAAAACGTATGATGACGGAAAGACAATGAAAGACGTCTACACTCATCATTTCAACAAAATCTACAGAACACAGATAGAAGAACTGTAGAACATTAACATTGAATCAATAATCAAATATTTACTTATGAGCAACGAGTTACAAAACATAAAAAACCGCTTTGGAATTATCGGGAATTTTCCGGCACTTAATAGGGCCTTGGAAAAATCTATCCAGGTTGCCCCTACAGACATCTCCGTTCTTGTTATTGGAGAAAGTGGAGTAGGGAAAGAATTCATTCCAAAGATTATCCATTCAGAATCCAAAAGAAAACATCAGCCTTATATCGTAGTAAACTGTGGGGCAATTCCTGAGGGAACCATAGATTCCGAATTGTTCGGACACGAAAAAGGTGCTTTTACAGGAGCTACAGCAACCAGAAAAGGATACTTTGAGGTGGCTGATGGCGGAACGATCTTTTTGGATGAGGTGGGAGAGCTTCCCCTACAGACGCAGGTTCGTCTTTTAAGAGTACTGGAAAGTGGTGAATTTATGAAGGTAGGTTCTTCACAGGTTCAAAAAACCAATGTGAGGATTGTAGCTGCTACTAACGTCAACATGATGAAGGCTATTCATGACGGGAGATTCCGTGAGGATTTATTTTACCGTTTGAATACCGTTCAGATCGATATGCCGCCTTTAAGAGAGAGAAAAGGTGATATTCATTTGCTATTCAGGAAGTTTGCTATAGATTTTGCGGAAAAATACAGAATGCCTGAACTGGAGTTGGAACCTAATGCAGTTCATTATATAGACAATTATTCTTTTCCGGGAAATATCCGTCAGCTAAGAAATCTTGTAGAACAGATGACCGTTGTGGAAAGAAACAGAAATATCACGGCAGAAAAGCTTGCAGAATACATTCCAATGGAGACCCATCTTCCAATGGTAGTTAATAATCAAAGTACACCAAAGCAGAATGACTTCGGAAGCGAAAGAGAAATTATGTATAAAATTCTCTTTGATATGAGGAATGATATTAATGATTTAAAATCCTTAACTTCGGAATTGATAAAGAACAGAGGAACGGGAGACTTAAGCAATCATGAGAAAAATCTGATCAACAGAATTTACACTCCGGAAAGTCAGCCACAGATCAACTCAGGATCCTTATTATATTTTGAAAATAATAACGATGCACCAACTGTTCAGACGCCAACTATTATTTCAAGTCCGGAAGATAGCTATGAAGACTTTGAAGACATTGAAGTAGAGGAGAACAGGCCAGAATCACTTTCTCTTCAGAATAATGAAAAAGATTTGATTATCAAGGCGTTGGAGAAGCATAAAGGACGAAGAAATAGGGCTGCAGACGAATTGGGAATCTCACAGAGAACCTTATATAGGAAAATAAAACAATATAATCTGGAAGATTAAACACAATATAAATAATGAAAGTAATTTTAACACCTAAACCTATCAATTTTAAACTCGGAGAATATATTAATAAAGGTTTTGAGTTTTTAAAGAAAGACTTCGGTAATATTTTTGTGGCGTTTTTAGTATGCTGTCTTATGTCAATTATTCCTTTTTGCAGCTTACTGGCAATGGGAAATTTATATAAATATCTTCAAAAACTTAATAGAAATCAGGCAGCAAGCCCCGGAGATATTTTTGACTTTAAAGACTTTATGCCTTATTTTATCTTACAGTTAATTGTTTTTGGAGGTGTTTTAGTACTTTACATTCCTTTGATTATTGTGATGGCTGTAACCGGCGGAATGTCAGAAAATAATGAAAACCCGGTTGCCATAATTTTTATGATTCCTTATATATTTTTAATAATAGCAGCTATCTATTACTTCGTATTGAGAGGCTTCTATATTACCCCATTAATTAGTCTTAAAGGAATTAAGGATATAAAAGAGGCTTGGAATATTTCAAAAGTAATGAGTAAAGGAAATTTAATATCAATTTTGCTTTTCTCAATAGTAGTGGGTATTCTAGCTCAGATTGGTGTTATTGCTTGCGGAATAGGGATTTTTCTTACGATACCATTTTTATATACTGCAAATTATTTTGCCTATGAAGATGCTATTCAACAAATTGAACATGATGAAATTACTGAAATTGGATCTAAAAATGAATTTTAAAAATAAAAATATTAGTCTGAAACAGCCAATACTGGTTGGAGTTCTTTTTGCTTTACTGGGAGTGCTAAACTCTTGCTACAGCTTTACAGGATCATCCCTTACAGATGAAAAGACCGTTCAGATCAATGAATTTCCCAATAATGCAACCCTTGTAAACCCTGCATTATCACAGCAGTTTTCAACAGATATTCAGAATAGATTTCTACAGAGAACTACATTGAAAGGGACTAAAGAGAATCCTGATCTATTGATTGAAGGAGAAATTACAGACTATACCATTACGCCAACTACGATCAGCTCTAACACATCGCAAACTCCAGCGGGCGGAGTGATACAGCAGGCACAGAATAAGCTTACAATTACTGTAAAGGTGCATTATGAAAATAAAATACATCCTGATTCTAGTTTTGATAGAACCTATACTGATGAAGCTGCCTTTAACAGCAACTTGTCACAATCTGATATCGAAGCTTCACAGGTGAAAATTGTAACAGAGAGAATTATTAACAAGATTTTTAACGACATTGTAGCGAATTGGTAAGATGAATCCCAGAGTTTTAGAATTAATAAAAAATCCGAAAAATATTCAATCAGAAGACCTTGGTCTTTTGAAAGAAGAGATTCACTCTTTTCCCTATATTCAAAATATAAGGGCACTTCATTTATATGGAGTACACCTGTATGAAAAAGAAAATTATCAGAAAGAGCTTTCCATTACAGCAGCTTATACTACTGATAAAAAAATTCTTTATCAACTGATTAACGGGAAGATTCAGCAGAAACGTAAACCCGAAGCTGTAGAAGAAAAACAATCCTCCAAGATTGTTGAAAAACCTCGATATGCCTATAAAGAAAAAGCTTTTCCAATAAAACGGGAAGAAGCTGTTCCTGAAAAAAATGAAGAGGAGGGAAAAGAGTCATGCATATTGCAGGCTCCCCAGCAAGAGGTGAATCATGTCTTTGTTAATGGAGAAAGAAACAGAATCTTATTTGAGGGCGAAGAAAACTTCCTTGATGAGGAAAATACTGAAACCATTGATCTTGAATCTACATTAGAATCCGGAACACTGGTTACCCAGAAGCTGGCATCCATATCAGAAGAACCTGCTCACAATAAAGAAGAGGAAAAACAGACCGAAACTGAAGAAAATACAGGTGAAAGCTTTACTCCAACAACAATTGTTGATGAAGACGCAATTATTTCAGAAACTGAAGAAGAAAAAGTAGAAGAAGAGGAGAACCTAAGCTTTGAAGAAACGGAGGCCTTATTGCCGGTAGAAAATATCGAAGAAAATAAAGCTGAAGAATCAGTAGAATCTGAAGCAATCATTGAAAACGAAAATATTTCAGCTCCTACATTCGAAGATGAGACAAAACAATCCGATGCTGAATTAAGCTTCCACGGAACTGAAGCATTTCTGCCTGATGTCAAAATACAGGTAAATAATGAAGAAGTGAAAGAAGTTGCTGATGTTTCCCAGCCTGTAAATAAGCATGAGGAGGAAATGAGACGTCTGATTGAGGAAGTAGAGAAAAAAATGAAGGAAACAAAGTCTGCTCCACAACCTGAGAAAGAAGAGCCGGAAGCTTCCAAAGATCATGAGATCAGTTTTGCAGAAACTCAGAATTTCCATTTTTGGTCTACAAATCAGGACAGTCCGGGATCCGAAGAAATAAAAACAGAGCCTATACAGCAGGAAAAACCTGTTGAACATATAGAAGTACCAGTAGAAAGCATTACGAAGGAGGAGGTTGTAGAAGAAAAAGAAGAAGCAGCTCCTGAAATTCAAACTACCTGGAGACCAATGAGCCTTGAATCTAATACACCTGATTCTTTGATCAAGAAGTCAGCAGAAGTTGTTATCCCTATAAATACACAGCTTCCTGCTACACAGGTTGAAAAGACTGAAAACGTAGAGGTTATTAATGAACCTGAAGCTGAGCTGAAAGAATCAGATGACAGTGTTTTACCGATAATAGAAGAAATTTCTGAGCCGGCAGAAGATCAGCCTGAAAATAAAGAAGTTTCAACGGAAAATATAGGTGCAGCCACTCCCAAAGAAGAAGCACCTGTAATGAATGTTTCATTCTTTGGTTCAGATATTTCAAGCCTAAGGGTTGAAGAGGCAAGGAAAGAAAATAAAGAAGGATCAGTAGACGAAGAAACAATGCAGAAGGCTGTGGTAGATAATATCCCTCAATCCTCTATCAATAGTAACGTACCAGGGTTTATCAATACTTGGCAAAGTTGGCTGAAAATAGATAGACCAGAAGAGGTAGAAAAGGAAAAGGTGGAGATCAAAGAGAAAGCAATTGAAGCTTTTATTGAAAACAATCCTAGAATCAGTCAGCTAAGAGAGGAAAGCTCCTACGTTGTAAAAGAAAAGAATGATGATATCTCACATTTGATGACAGAAACGTTAGCTAACCTTTATTTTGAACAAAAGCTATACACCAAGGCGATAAAGGCATTTGAAATATTAATCAAGAAAAATCCTGATAAAAAAGAATATTTTCAAACCAAAATCAAGGATATAAAAGATTTTAGAAGTAAAAACTAAATAAAAAAGTACAGTTGAAATAACTGTACTTTTTTTATATTTAAACCTTAGGGAGCACTTTTACTGCCCCGTAATTTCTTCCAGGCTTTCCGTCCAAAGATAACCACAACAACCAATAAGACAATAGCTAAAATAGCGGCAATAATAGGTGCTGCCATAGCAAGAACAGACATGATGCCTGCACCAGCCGTTTCTGTGGTTCCTACAACAGAATTTCCCAGTCCTCCTGTAGTGGCAGTAGAAGCGGCCCGTATTCCTGCAAATCCTGAGCTAATAGTAGCAGCTGTTCCTCCACCGGCAATTAATGCCAATGCCCATTGTGGAAATGTTCCCAGCTCAGCAAACTGACTGGCAAATAAAATAGAACCGGCAACTGTAGCCATGGGAATGGTGACAGTATCCAATAAATGATCAACAAAAGGGATGTAATAGGCCAGAATCTCAGCAACCGTGGCTATTCCTGTTGTAATAAGCGTTGGCAAGCCCGCAAGCCACTCAAATTGCTCATTCATCGGGATCCAATGGAAGTAAGAAGCCAGACTTACAATAAACATGGGTAAAAATACCCTGAAGCCCGTAGCGGCAGCCAGTCCAATGCCTATAAAGGCACTGATTACATAGGAAAGGTAGGGAATGTTATCTAACATATTCGTTTTCAGATTTAATGTTTTCTATAAAATTACAAAAACTATCTGAGATTTGATATGTTGTGAAATCTTGGTTAATACAGGAAAAAATAAAAATCCATAAAATCAGCAAGCAAAAAATTGTAGATCTTCATAAATCTCCATACTGAATTGAGCATTGAGAAGCTGTGATAGCTTCATATTGTTGTATTAAAGAGTATTACTTCTTCTGTGCCTCACACAATTTTATAAACTGTGCTTCAACGTCCTGAAACTTTTGTGGCATTTCAGGAGAAACCCAAAATAACATAGCAATAGTCTTTTCCCCAAAAGCATTCTTAAATAAATCCTTATTCAATCGGTAACATTCCCGAAGAAGTCTTTTTACACGGTTTCTATGAACCGCTTTTTTGAAATATCTCTTTGAAACAGATACGCCAAACCTACCGCTTTGTACCGGAAGAGTAGGCTTGTCTTTCAAAATGATAATTCTTAGATTTCCAGAAGTCCTCCATTTACCTTTTTCAAAAAGTAAACCGATCTCTGTATTCATTTTAAGCTTTTCCGCTCTGGGATATTTGGTGTTCTGCATTAATCTTGTTGCACTAGATAGTTAATGACTTCAGCAGCAGTATACAAACCGAAAATTGCAGGCATATAGCTTATTGTTCCGTAAAAAGATCTTTTATAGTTGGTTCCGTCAGTCATTTTTAAACTTTCTTCATCCTGAATATCATTGGCAAAAACACAACGAACTCCCTTGTCAATTTTTACCTTTTTCAGTCTTTTTCTCACTTGTCTTGCGAGGTGGCAGTGTTCGGTTTTGCTAATATCTCTTACCAATACTTTGCTTGGATCGGTTTTTCCACCGGCTCCCATTGAACTTACAATTTTTATCCTTCTTCTTTTGGCAGCAATAATCAAACAAAGTTTTGGAGTAACGCTGTCAATACAGTCCAAAACATAGTCAAATTTTGCAGAATCCAAAACTTCATCCATTCTTTCAGGATTTAGAAACTCATTGATTTTGGTTAAGTTAAGATCAGGATTAATATCTAAAAGTCTTTCTGCAACAACCTCTACCTTATGCTTTCCAACGGTAGAACGTAAAGCGGGTAACTGTCTGTTGATATTCGTAATATCCACTGTATCACCATCCACGATTGTCATGTTTCCTACTCCGGCTCTTGCCAGAAATTCAGCAGCAAAAGAACCTACTCCGCCTAAACCCACAACCAGAACAGTGGCTTTATTCAATTTTTCCAAACCTTCTTCTTTTACCAGAAGTTCTGTTCTTTCCAACCAGTATTTATCCATTTCTTATCGTGTGTAAATTTTCTAAAATTTGTTCGTTGAGTTGTTCCATAGAAATCTCTTTTATCTCCGAAACTTTTAGGTACAATTCTTCGATCTTAAAATCTTCATTGTCAGTTTCTAAAAAGAGTCTATCTAGTGGAGTGTTTTTTAAAATATCCTGCAAAGATAAATTATACAAAACAGCTTTTCCAAAACTCAGGTAAAAATTATTGGTAAGAAGATCCGTCGCAATTTGCTGTTTCTTATTAAAACCATGAATGATCATAGCCTGACTGGACTTTTTCCTAAATGAGATCACCTCATAGAATTTTCTCACGCAGTGAATAATAATCGGTTTTTTTACCTCATTGGCTATTTCAATCTGCCTTAAAAAGACTTCCTCCTGAATTTTTTGATCAATTGGAACCATAGAATCCAGGCCGCATTCACCAACAGCAAAGCAATTTTGGAACATCATACTTTTCATCCAGCTAAGCTGCAGGCTGATATTAATAACATCAATATCATTGGGATGAATGCCTATTGAATAAGGAAAATCTGGCGGAATCCCCTCAATGTCCAAATTGTAAATTCCGTCTCTGATATTTTTTTTATGATGGTGAAAATCAAAAAATTCCATTTTCAAAAATACTATAATTCAGAATTAATTAAAAATTATTAAACAATCGTTTATAAATGTGTTAAAAATTTCTTAACTTTACTCAAAGTACACTTCATGAAAAAAAAATTTACAGAAAAACAGATTCACATACTGGATATTGCAGAAGAGCTGATTGCAAAAAAAGGATACGAGGGAACTTCTGTAAGAGATATCTGTTCTAAGGCAAATATAAATGTCGCTATGATCTCTTATTACTTCGGTTCCAAGGAGAAAATGATGTCTTATCTCTATCAGTACAGAGTATTGAAGACCAGGGAGAATTTCTCAGAATTTGCAGACACCATCAAGGAAGGAAAACCTGAAATGCAGATGCGTGAAATGATCAAATATATCGTTTCCCAACTATTCAAATACAATTATTTTCATGGGTTTGTTACTCAGGAGCTTCGTCATACAGAGAACCTAAAGGATGAATTGCTGGACTTCTATCAGCTGTTTGTAAAGAAACTGGATGAAGTGATAAAAAAAGGGGTTGCTTCCGGAGTCTTTACCTTTACTCCAAAACCAGAGGATATTCTTACCATGATTATTGGTTCCACATTGTTTGTAATCCGAAACAAAAACTTTTATGAACTTTACGTACCAAGTAAAAATGAAGAAGCCTACTCAAAAGAGGCTGAGAAAAAAGTGAGAATGAATCTTTTATTGAGCGTTTTTGCTATTTTGGGATACGCTGCAGACTAAATTTACGTTAAATATTCATAAAAAAAAATCTATTGACAAAAAAGTTATATTTTTGCAAATTAGTAAATCGGCTGTGTAATCCGAAAACTGTTGAATTTTTTATATGAAAAAATATATTTTAGGTCTTTTTGCTGTAGCAGTAATTGCCTCATGTGTAAGCCAGCAGGAAAGAGCAATGAAGAGCGCTGATAAAGAGTTTATCTTAAAAGCAGCTAATGAAAACTTCGCGAAGAAGAAGTGGAAAAATGCATTGGCTCTTTACGACAGACTTGCCAATCTTGTGGCAGGAACAGATGACTTTCCTAACGTAGGTTTCAATACAGCGTATGCAAACTACTATGACAAGAACTATAAGTTGGCGGGTCATCAGTTTAAAAATTTTGCAGTTAACTTTCCAAAGGATCCAAGAGCAGAAGAAGCAGCTTATATGTCTGCATTATGTTACTATGAGGGATCTATGGATTACAACCTGGATCAATCGAGTACAGAATTGGCTATCAATGAACTTCAGGATTTCCTGAACAATTATCCAAATTCCGAAAGATCAAAAAATATTTCTCAACTTATTGATGAGCTGTCTTATAAATTGGAATTCAAAGCCTATGAAAACGGAAGACAGTATTTTAAAATGGGACAGTATAAAGCTGCCAATGTAGCATTGGAAAATGTATTGGAGGATTTCCCAAGTACAAAGCTTCGTTCAAAAATTTATGACTACATCATGAAGTCACGTTATGAATTGGCTACAAAATCAATTTATGATCTTAAGGATGAGCGTATTGAAAGTGCTTTGACCTATGCAAAAATGGTAGAGAAGGAACTTCCTAATACAGAATATTCCAAAACTGCAGCTGATCTTAGAGTAAAGCTGGAGAAAGAAAAACAAAACTTTGTTGTTGTTAAAAAGCAAACTGAAGAAAGAATTGCAGTTTTAACAGCAAGACAGAAAAAAGAAGCTGATAAGCTGGCTAATCAAAATAAAGCAGACCAGCAGATTAAAGATCAGATTAGCAATGAAAAGCAAGCAAAGCAGATGCAGAGGGACAGTGCAGCCCTTCAGACACCTCCGCCTGCAGCGACTTTCAAAATTCAAAGATAATTCGTAAATTTGCCATCTTATAAATAAAATAATTTTCTCAAAATGAGTGTAAAAGATACAAAAGCAGAAGTAAATACTATCACTTACGATAAGGATAAGATTGAAGATAAAGTAGGTTCAATCTATGAAGCTATTGTTATCATGGGAAAGAGAGCAGAGCAAATCAATGCGGAGATCCGTACGGAACTTCACAATAAATTAGATGAATTTGCTGTTCACAATTCTACATTAGAAGAAGTTTTCGAAAACAGAGAACAAATTGAGATCTCTAAGCATTACGAAAAACTTCCAAAGCCAACTTCAATCGCTATTGAAGAATGGTTAAACGGAGATGTGTATTTCAGAAAAACAGAAGAGAGAAAATAATCATCTGTGTTTTTTATAAATGAAGGTCATAAAAGAAAAGAATTCTTTTATGACCTTTATTGTTTTAAACCCTTATTTTTAAACCCTTATTGTGGGAAAAAATAAGTATTTTAGTGTTTCAAAAAAATTAAAGCTAAATGAGTGTTTCCGGTAAAAAGATACTTATCGCCGTTTCAGGAGGAATTGCGGCTTATAAAGTTCATTTTCTGATAAGGGATTTTGTGAAAAAAGGAGCTGAAGTGCAGGTAATAATGACTCCCGATGCAGAGCATTTCGTTACCAAATTAAGCCTGTCTACATTGTCCAAGAAACCTGTTTATTCTGATTTTTATGGAGATAATGGAAGCTGGAACAGCCATGTGGAATTAGCCTTATGGGCAGATGCCATGGTTGTGACACCCTGTACAGCAAATACCTTAGCTAAAATGACTCACGGGATGTGTGATAATCTCGTTATTGCAACCTACATGTCAGCAAAATGCCCTGTGTTCATTGCCCCTGCAATGGATTTGGATATGTATATACACCCATCCACAAAGAAAAATCTGGAACTAGCTGAAGGCTTTGGTCATACCATCATTCCTGCAGAAAACGGTGAGCTGGCAAGCGGATTGATCGGACAGGGAAGAATGGCAGAACCTGGAACTATTTTTAATGTTATCGAAGACTATTTTACAAATAGTATGTCAACAATAAACAGTCTTCAGGGAAAAACAGTCCTGATTACTGCCGGACCTACTTATGAAGCCCTTGATCCGGTAAGGTTTATAGGAAATCATTCCTCAGGGAAAATGGGGTTTTCTCTGGCTGAGGAAGCTTCAAGAAGGGGGGCAAGGGTAATCCTAATTTCAGGACCAAGCTCACAAATCCTTAATGATAAAAAAGTAGAACTTTATAAAGTAACTTCAGCAAAGGAAATGTTGGCAAAAGTATTTGAATTTTATGATAAAATAGATATTGGGATTGCAAGTGCTGCGGTTGCGGATTATGCTCCAAAAGAGATTGCCAAAGAAAAAATCAAGAAAAATGATGAAAATCTCACCATTGAGCTGATTAAGAATCCTGATATTCTTAAAACAATGGGAGAAAAGAAAACCCATCAGTTTTTGGTAGGATTTGCTTTAGAGACTCAAAATGAAGAAGAAAATGCAAAAGGAAAGTTGGAAAAGAAAAACCTTGATATGATTGTTCTTAACTCTCTTCGTGATGAAGGGGCCGGATTTAAAAATGACACCAATAAAATCAAGATATTTACCAAAACAGAGAAAAAAGAATTTGACCTGAAATCGAAAGGAGAAGTTGCAAAGGATATTCTCAATTTTGTTGAATCTCAGCTTTTAAAATAATTTTAATAAATTTCCGTTCTCAATTTTTAATAGACAATGAAAAAAATTATAAGTTTATTTTTTCTGTTTTTTATATGCAACCTTGGTTTTTCTCAGGAATTACTGGCTACGGTTCAGGTAAATTCCCAACAGATAGGAGGAAGTAATCAGCAGGCATTTAAGTCATTGGAAAAAAGTCTTAGAGACTTTATCAATAATACCAGCTGGACAGGAAAGAAGTTGCAGAATTTTGAAAAGATTAAATGTGGCTTTGCCATTGTTATTTCAGAAAGAAATGTAAACAAATTCACGGGAACAATTGTTGTGCAGGCAGTGCGTCCCGTTTATAACACAACCTACGAATCCCCTTTACTGAATCTTCAGGATCAAAGATTCAGTTTTGAATATATTGAGAACGAAAACCTTATTTTTAACGAAAGACAGTTTTCCGGCAAAAACCTTACTGATGTTATCAGTTTCTATATTTATCTTATTTTGGGATATGATGCAGACAGTTTTCAGTCAATGGGAGGAAGCCCATGGTTTGCAAAAGCTCAACAGATTGCTCAAAACGCTCAGAACAGAAACTATGATGGATGGAATACCATTAATGAGCCAAGAAGCCGTTCAATACTAATTAATGAAATTATCAATCCTAACTGGAGCCAGTTGCGCTCTACCATATACACCTATCACAGATCAGGGATGGATAACCTTTTCAATCAGGATCAGACTGCGGGTAAAAAAGTGATCTTCGATGCTCTGATGCAGCTTAAAAGATATGAAAACTCATTCCAGCAGGGATTTTTCTTCAATCTTTTTATGGATACTAAAAGTGATGAGATCTTCAATATTTTCAATTCCGGAAATAATGGCGGGCTTATTCTTAATGATTTAAAACAAAACATGATCATTCTTTCACCGAAAAACGCTGATAATAAGTGGAATAAATGGAAATAATGAACAATCGGGGAAAGATTGAAGGAATTATTGATCTGATGCTTAATTTTTTGAGTATCAATATAAAAACTTTTATGATTTGCTTACTGAAATTCCCCAAAAATAGGTTTGCATAGTAATTGATATTTGCCATTTCTGTTTTCATTAAAAAAACTTATTTTTACCATTCAAACTCCAATTGGATTATAACCAGATTATCAATGCTTTCGAGAATTTACATTAAAAACTTTGCCTTAATTGATACCTTAGAAGTATCATTGAAAAATGGTTTACAGGTAATAACTGGTGAAACAGGTGCTGGGAAATCCATTATTCTGGGTGCACTGCGTCTTATTTTAGGAGAAAGAGCAGATGTAAAATCCATCGCCAAAACAGAGGAGAAAAGTATTGTAGAAACAGAGTTTGATCTTAATAACCAGTTTAAAAAGTTTTTCATTGAAAATGATCTGGATTATGAACATCAGACCATTATCAGAAGAGAAATTCTTCCATCAGGAAAATCCCGTGCATTTATCAATGACGTTCCTGTGACACTGGATGTTCTTAAGGAACTTTCTTCCCAATTAATTGACATTCACTCTCAGTTTGAAACATCAAATCTTTTTACTTCAGAATATCAATTTAAAATTATTGATGGACTTTCTGAAAATAAGAAGATTATAGAAGAATATCAGCAGGAGTTTTTAGATTTTCAGAATCTTAAGATGCTGCTTAAAAAATTAAAAACACAACTTTCAGAATCTACCAAAGAAAGCGATTATAAAGAATTTTTACTTAACGAACTGGAAGAATTAAAATTGGATGACGTAGATTTTGAAGATGTTCAGAACCAGTTGTCTATTCAGGAAAATGCCGGAATGATTTCTGAAAATGTAGGACAGATTTTATCAAGATTTCACCAGGAGGAAATCGGGATTCTGTCTTTCTTTAATGAAGCAAAAGCTAAGCTTTCCAGAATCTCTGAAGTTTCTACCAGCTTTGCAGAGCTTGATCAAAGGCTTGAGATTTCTTTTGTAGAGCTGAAAGATATTATTTCCGAACTTGAAGATGAGGCAGAGAAAGTAGAAATCAATCCTGAAAACCTTGTATCCCTTACAGAACTGAACAATAAAATCAATGCATTATTCCTTAAGCATAATGTGTCAGATCTTCATGAACTGATAGAAATAAGGAACGAATTAGCGGGAGATCAGAAAGGAGCTTCAGAGCTGGAATCACAGATTGCTGAAACTGAAGAAAATATTTCTAAAAAAGAAAAAGCACTTCAGACTCTTGCTGAAAAGCTTTCTAAAAATAGAAAAAAGAACGTTTCTGTTTTTATTAAAAAAGCAGAAAGTCTTCTTAAAAAATTGGGTCTTGAAAAAGCAAAGGTAGATATAGAATTGCAGGATGCTGCTGAATTTACCCCATTTGGAAAAGAAAATATCCAGCTTTTATTTCAGGCAAATTCAGGCTTCCCACTAAAGCCGATCCAAACAGCAATTTCCGGAGGTGAAAGATCAAGGGTAATGCTTGCTGTAAAGAAAATTATTGCAGAAAGTGACGAGCTACCGACTTTAATTTTAGATGAAATTGATACCGGAGTTTCAGGAAAAGTAGCAGAGGAAATTGGGAATCTTATGCGTGAAATGTCTGAAGATATGCAGTTGATTGTTATCTCCCACCTTGCACAGGTTGCCGCTAAAGGAAATGATAACTATAAGGTTGTAAAGCAGGATATTGCCGGAAAAACCCAGTCTACTATTATTCCTTTGAGTGATGAAGATAAACTGAACGAAATAGCTCAATTGCTTTCCGGAAGCAAGATTACAGAAGCAGCTCTTGCACAGGCAAAAGAGTTGATTGGCTAATACCGTAATATTCTCTACCCCAAATTATTCTGAGAGTAGTTTCAAGATTTAAAAATCTGTGGAGAAAGCTATATTCTTTACTCCTGAAGAAGATTTGTGTTTTGAAAGCATCCCCTATTTTTAAGCATTAAAAATTAAAGATTTTTTATCGTACACCGTTGAATTCTCTGATAAGTTTAAATAACTTTACTACAAAAAGATAGATGAGTACGATAGAATCACAAAATGTAACTGATTATCCTAACAGTAATACCATCTTTATGGTCTGGAAACTTCATGATAGTCCCCAGCTAAAAGATGCTTTTCAGAATCTATGTGCCTTGGTGCTAAACCTTAATAATTCGGGTTTCAACAGATTTCCGGACAGTAGGGTAAGTTGTGTGATGGGAATAGGTGCCGAAGCCTGGAAAAAACTGGAACTTCCAACACCTGCACCCAAAGAACTAGCAAATTTTAAAGAAATAAAAGGAGAAAAGCATACTGCCGTTTCTACACCGGGAGATCTTCATTTTCATTTAAGGGCAGATAACAAAAGCCTGATCTTTGATATGGCCATTGAAATATCAAAGCTATTGAAACCTGTTGCGGAAAGTATCTTGGAAATTCACGGATTTAAATATTGGGATGCAAGATCTATCCTTGGTTTTGTGGATGGTACAGAGAATCCACACGGAGATGATCGTGACTATTTTGCAAAGATCGGAGACGAAGATCTTCAGTATAAAGGCGGAAGTTATCTGTTCGTTCAGAAGTATCTTCATAATATGGACGCTTGGAAAAGCCTTACCAAAGAAGATCAGGAAAAAGTAATCGGAAGATCCAAGGAAAATGATATTGAAATGTCTGATGATGTGAAGCCATCCAATTCTCACATTGCCTTGGCCAATATTGAAGGTGAAAATGGCGAAGAATTAAAGATTGTAAGAGATAATATGCCTTTTGGAAATCCGTCCACCAATGAGTTTGGAACTTATTTTATTTCCTATGCAAGTACATTTACCACCACAAATAAAATGCTGACCAATATGTTTATTGGAAACCCTCCGGGAAACTATGACAGAATATTGGATTTTAGTACAGCCGTTACGGGAACGCTTTTCTTTGTTCCTACCAGAAATATGCTGGATGACTTTTCAGGATAAATATAAACGATTAAGCTAATATTCTACCAATCATCCTATCACGATTGAATAGAATCTCTGACTAATATAAAAAGCCCCGAAATTTTCGAGGCTTTTTACTATTTAATCTATATTCTAAAATTATTTTAAACTACCAACCATATCTTCCGGTTTTACCCATTCATCGAATTGTTCAGCTGTTAAAAGGCCTAGATTGATGGCTTCTTCTTTTAATGTTGTGCCATTTTTATGGGCAGTTTTTGCAATTTTTGCAGCATTTTCATATCCAATGTGAGGATTTAAAGCCGTTACAAGCATTAATGATTTGTCAACGAGTTCTTTAATTCTCTCATGGTTTGGCTCAATACCCACTGCACAATGATCATTAAATGAAATACATGCATCAGCAATTAATTGCGCAGATTGTAGGAAGTTATAAGCCATTACCGGTTTGAAGACATTCAGTTCGTAATTTCCTTGAGTGCCGGCAAATGAAATGGTAGTGTCATTTCCCAGAACCTGAGCACAAACCATTGTTAAGGCTTCATTTTGAGTAGGATTTACTTTACCAGGCATAATGGATGATCCCGGCTCGTTTTCAGGAATATGAATTTCCCCGATTCCGGAACGTGGCCCTGATGCCAGCAATCTAATATCCTGAGCAATTTTAAATAACGAAACAGCAAGCTGCTTTAATGCTCCATGACTTTCCACAATAGCATCATGAGCTGCCAATGCCTCAAATTTATTCTCTGCTGTGATAAACGGGTGACTGGTAAATTGGGCAATATATTCAGCAACCTTTACATCATAACCGTTTGGTGTATTCAATCCTGTCCCTACAGCCGTACCTCCAAGAGCAAGTTCAGCAAGGTGTGGCAAGGTATTTTTTAAGGCTCTTAAGCCAAATTCCAATTGAGCCACGTAGCCCGAAAACTCCTGTCCCAATGTAAGCGGAGTCGCATCCATCAGGTGGGTTCTTCCGATTTTTACCACATCCTTGAACGCTTTGGATTTTTCAGAAAGAGTATTTTTTAACTTTTCAACGGCAGGAATGGTTGTCTCTACTACTTTTTTATAAGCTGCAATATGCATGGCAGTAGGATAAGTGTCATTGGATGACTGAGATTTGTTAACATCATCGTTGGGATGAATTTCAGACTTGTCACCTAACGTTCCTCCATTATTAACATGTGCTCTGTTGGAAACAACTTCATTAACATTCATATTCGATTGTGTTCCCGAACCCGTCTGCCAGATCACCAAAGGAAACTGATCGTTAAGCTTTCCCTCAAGGATTTCATCACAAACCTTGGCAATCATATCTCTTTTTTCAGGAGAAAGTACCCCTAAATCAGCATTGGTATAAGCTGCTGCTTTTTTTAGATAGGCAAAAGCTTCAATGATTTCATGGGGCATTGATCCCTCAGGGCCAATTTTAAAATTGTTTCTTGAACGTTCTGTTTGTGCTCCCCAAAGTTTGTCTGCAGGTACCTGCACATCTCCCATGGTGTCTTTTTCTATTCTGTAATTCATTGTGATTGAAATTTTTATAAAGTTACTGATAACCGCAGAAATTCGCAATTTATAATCATTATAAATATCAATCTAAATGACTGATTTTGCTCATATTTTTTATGAGGAGCCGTATTTTTGTACAAACAAAAAATTGAATGGACTTTAGATATCAGGATCCGTATCCGATTCAGAAGGATGATACGGTGTATAAAAAACTTACATCAGATTATGTAAAGGTTGAAAAACTGGGTGACAGAGAAATTTTGACAGTTGACCCAAAAGGATTGGAATTATTGGCTGAAGAAGCTATGGCAGACGTTTCCTTTATGTTACGTTCTTCACACTTGGAAAGCCTTAAAAGAATCATTGATGATCCTGAAGCTACAGATAATGACAGATTTGTTGCCTACAACTTACTACAGAATGCTGCCGTAGCCGCAGAAGGTGCTCTTCCTTCTTGTCAGGATACAGGAACAGCTATTGTAATGGGTAAGAAAGGTGAAAACGTATACACTGGAGTAGATGATGGTGAATTCTTAAGCCGTGGAATCTTTAATACCTACCAGAAAAGAAATCTAAGATATTCTCAGGTAGTGCCTTTAACAATGTTTGATGAGAAAAACTCAGGATCAAACCTTCCGGCACAGATCGATATTTATGCTAAAAAAGGAGATTATTATGAATTCCTTTTCCTTACAAAAGGAGGAGGTTCTGCGAATAAAACATTCCTATACCAAAAGACAAAATCTTTGTTGAACGAAAAATCTCTTGAAGAATTTATCAAAGAGAAAATTTCAGATTTAGGAACAGCGGCTTGCCCACCATACCACTTAGCTTTGGTAATTGGAGGAACTTCAGCAGAAGCGAACCTTGCAGTAGTGAAGAAAGCTTCAGCAAAATACTATGATAATCTTCCAACAGAAGGAAATGAAGCAGGTCAGGCTTTCAGAGATCTTGAATGGGAGGCTAAAGTTCAGAAAATTTGCCAGGAAAGTGCTATTGGAGCACAGTTTGGAGGGAAATACCTTACTCACGACGTAAGAGTAATCAGACTTCCGAGACATGCTGCATCTTGTCCGGTAGGAATGGGTGTTTCTTGTTCTGCAGATAGAAATATCAAAGGAAAAATTACAAAAGAGGGAATTTTCCTTGAGCAGTTGGAACAAGATCCAAAGAGATTCTTACCTGCTACACCACCACATTTGGAGGAAGCTGTTGAGGTTAACCTGAATAAGCCAATGCCTGAAATTTTGGCGGAGCTTTCAAAATATCCAATCAAGACAAGATTAAAATTAAATGGAACATTGATCGTAGCAAGAGATATTGCTCACGCTAAGATCAAGGAAATCATTGATAGTGGTAAACCAATGCCTGAATATTTCAAAAACCACCCAATCTACTATGCGGGACCTGCAAAAACACCAGAGGGAATGGCTTCAGGAAGTTTCGGGCCTACTACAGCAGGAAGAATGGACGTTTACGTTGATGAATTCCAGAGCCATGGAGGAAGTATGATTATGCTGGCGAAAGGAAACAGAAGTAAGGGTGTTACAGATGCTTGTAATAAATACGGAGGTTTCTACCTTGGATCAATTGGTGGACCGGCTGCTATTCTTGCAAAAGACAATATTGTGTCTGTAGATGTAGTAGATTTCCCGGAATTAGGAATGGAAGCCGTAAGAAAAATTGAGGTAAAAGACTTCCCTGCATTCATCATTACCGATGATAAAGGAAATGATTTCTTTGCAAATCTTGCCCACTAATTAGTTTAAAATTAAAATAAATTAGAAAATAGAGCATGTATCTTTTGTGTAAACAGGAAAAAAGTTCTATTTTTGCCTAAAATCTTTAAGAGATATGATAACGATTTTATCAGCATTTTGGCCGTTTTACCAGTTCCTATGGACTGTATTCTTCATTACTATGTTCTTAGTGGGGTTCTGGTGTATTTTTATGTTCTTCGGATTAGTAATCCCAATGTGGCTAACTGAAGGTTTGAAAGAGTACTTCGGAAAAGTGAAGCCTTTCGATCCTGAAGATATCAGAAGAAAGCTTATTACTGAGCAGGAGGGAGTAGAGGTAATCTATAGCCAGCCTAAAGGAAACGGACCTTTTATTCACGATCACGGACATCATCATTAATTGATTGTCATTGCTTTTTCACCTTAATTCTGAAAAAGTAATATCAAAGCAAAACAACATATATAAACCGCTTAATTTTTTTAGGCGGTTTTTCTATTTATTATTCCTCAGGTGCTCCGGAGAGACTCCGAACTTCTTCTTAAAGGCACGGGTAAAGTTCTGGATGTACTCATAGCCACACTCAATGGCGATTTCCTTAATCATAATATCCTTGTCGGAGATTAATTTTTTTGCTCTCAGCATTCTAAGTTCCGAAATATAGTGTGAAATGGTGGTGTGATATTCTGCCTTAAATTCCTTTCTGATCATATTCTGATTAACCCCCATGAGCTTTCCGATTTCCTCTGCCTTAATATTTCGATGGTAATTTTCATCAATAAACTTTTTGACCATTTCTGGATTCTTGGATGTTGATTCCAGCAAATTTTTTTCATTGAACTGTTCGAAGATAAGGATCAGAAGCTTAATGATCTTGGCTTCAATAAATAATTTCTGTATCATTCCCTTTTTAGAAGAACCTAAAATCTCCTTTAATATCATATGCATTTCTACGGTCATATTCGGGGGAGTTGCTTTCTGGAGGAAAACAAAATTATTATGAATCATGCTTTTCAGGATTTCTGCTCCCTCATCATTGGATTCAGAGTAAATCAGGTTTGAAACATACCGATAATTGAGTTGGATATGCAAATATTTTAAACTTTCCTGATCCTCAGTCCATAGTTCAGCATTGCTTTCCCGGGGTGAGTAATGAAGAATGTATTGATTTTTTTTGAACACTAATTGTGTACCGCAGTCATGAGCTTTCAGATTGACATTAGGACTCAATAAAAAAAGAAGATTAAAGCTTGATTGACCTTCATGGATAGATGATCTCGAAATCCTTTCAGAATCAGGGTCTTCCTGTATTACAATCTCGATGTTATCGGATTTAAACACTCTTTCACTTCTCATACAAGAAAATTTACGGTTATGGTACAACTTAAAGCAAATCCTCAATAGGATAACTAAAAGTTGGGAAATGATAACCCGGAATTAATTACGAGGAGTACTTTTGCGCAAAATTAAATTAAATTTAGAATAATTAAAAATAATATTTATGATTGGAGATTTATATTTTGCAGTAAGAAAACTGGGAGTAGGGATAATATTGATACTCATGACAGGAAGTACAATGTTTGCGCAGCAGGGGCCGGGAGTTCCTCAGAGTTGTAATAATACAGATCCTGGAAATAATACAGGAGATATTGGTTGTGTTACTTTTACATATCAGGGGCAGCCTGTAACTTATACTACGGTACGTGGCGGAGATGGAAAAGTTTGGCTTCGACAAAACCTTGGAAGCTCAAGGGTTGCCAATGCAATCAATGATGCAGAATCCTATGGAGATTTATTTCAATGGGGAAGATGGGATGACGGGCATCAGTTGAGAAATTCATCTACAACATCATCCCCCGCTGTTAATAATCCAAAAGGGGTACAGGGTATAAATTCTTATATTACTGGTAGTCCTGCTTGGTGGGAAACAAATGCAGCTGATGATAAATGGATAGGATCCAACTTAGCAGATGTATCAGAGACCGTTGGTATTGATCCTTGCAGGGCAATAGGCCCAGAATGGAGACTACCCACACAGGCTGATTGGGCAAATATTCTCCCAATTGAGGGGATTACGAATCCTACAAAAGCTTTTGAAGGAAGTCTAAAATTGCCGATGGGAGGATTTAGAGGTTCTGAGGGAGGCTTTACATTTGTAGGACAAAGAGGTTATTTCTGGAGTTCTAATGCTACAGGAACAGGTGCAAAATATCTATATATAGGAGCCACAGTTACCAATGCAGCGGCAGGCGCACCAAGATGGCAGGGAGCATCCGTAAGATGTATTAAAATAACTGCAGGATTAGGGACTTCAGAAACTCATATCAATCGTTCAACCCCTGATGTTTACCCCAATCCTACCAATGGAATTCTTATGGTAAAGACGGATTCCGGAATTGAGGGAGTAAAGGTTGTAAATGCTGTTGGACAAAGAGTTCCCGTTTTGTTTTCAGATAATCAAATCAATATGAATGGACTTTCGCAAGGGTTATATATGATTGAGCTAAAGTTAAAGAACGGCCAGTCTGTCTTTAAAAAAATCATGAAGAAATAATAATTTCTCAGGATTACAATCAATAGATCTTTAGAATTTTCGTTCATACAAAATAGTTCATTACAATTACTTTTATTGAAAAGCTCATGAAATTTTTCATGGGTCTTTTTTCTTATTGGTGCAGGCGTGCCTTTTTTTGGATATTTAAAAAAATACTCTACCTTTGCAGTAGATTTATCAAGAAAGGTGGAGGGATTTGGCCCAAAGAAACCTTAGCAACCGACACAATTCCAGAAGTGTAAAGGTGCTAATTCCAACCCGATGGGGGAGATAAGTGAAGTCAATATTCTTATATGAATTCCATTTCTTGAAGTCTTGTGTATCTGCAGCATGTTCTGTGGAGAAATAGTATTAATTGGCAAGAATAAAGATGAAAAAACTAAGTATAGCTGTATTACTGCTTGGGACAATTTTAACTGCAGCCCAGGAGCAGGAAGAAAAAGGAAAACAAATTGAGGATATTATTATCGTAGGAAACCGAAGTGCTAAAAGGACAAAACTGGATACTCCGGTTCCTGTAGATGTTATTAATATTGATAAAATTCAAAAATCATCACCGCAAATGACTGCTCAGGATCTCCTGAATTATGTTATTCCGTCCTTTAATTCTGTAAGGCAATCTGCTTCCGATGGTACAGAACATATTGATCCTGTAACCTTAAGGGGAATGGGTCCGGATCAGGTATTGGTATTGCTTAACGGGAAAAGAAGGCATACAACCTCTTTGGTGAACTATCAGAATACAGTTGGGAATGGTTCTGTGGGAACGGACCTAAGTACTATTCCTATCATTGCCATCGAAAAAATTGAAGTTTTGAGGGATGGTGCTGCGGCACAATATGGTTCAGATGCCATTGCAGGAGTTATCAATATCATCCTTAAAAAAAATACCGGAGCTTCAGCAAGCTTAACCTATGGATTAAGTGGAAGAAATGATGGAGATACCTATCAGGCTGGTGTCAACTATGGTGCATCTCTTGGAAAAAATGAAGGTTTTGTGAATCTCTCACTACAGCTAAGCCACAGAGGAAAAACAACAAGAACTCAAAACCATGACCTTGATATTTTCGGAAATAATTTTGCTTATGAATTTGCTGATAATCCGGATATTGCAAGAAAAAATGATGATGATATCATCAAAGAAAGAGGACTGACACGAGATGATTTCAATTTTCAGGTTGGGGATGCGCAAATCAGGCAAGGACAGTTATTTTTCAATTCAGAATATCCTTTGAATGAACAATTTAAACTGTATTCATTTGGTGGTTTTAGTATCAAAGAAGGAAATGGATATGGTTTCAGAAGACTTCCAAGCGAAACCTCGAATGTAGTTTCATCAATCTATCCTAATGGTTTTCAGGCTGTCTTAGGCTCTCAGATCTATGATATTTCCTATGCTGTAGGAGCAAAATATAATGTGAATAATTGGTTGATTGATCTAAGTAATACATTGGGCAGCAACACATTCAACTATAACATTAGTAATACCAATAATGCTTCCTTAGGAGCAAAATCACCCACTCGTTTTTATGCTGGAGCGCATAGTTTCCTGCAAAATACAGTTAACTTGGATGTTTCCAAAAATATAAAGAATTTCAATATAGCATTTGGTGGAGAATTCAGATTTGAACAATACCAGATTAAGGCTGGAGATGAAGCTTCTTATGCCCAATATGATGTCAACGGAAACATTGCTGTGGACGGATCTACAGTGAGCGGAGTAGGCGGGGCACAATCCTTTATTGGTTTTTCTCCACGTAATGTGTTGAAAAAGGACAGGCATTCAACGGCGGTGTATGCTGATTTTTCATATGATTTAGATAAAAAACTAAATATAGATGTTGCTGGAAGATTTGAAAACTATTCAGACTTTGGAAATAGCCTGAACGGAAAACTGGCAATAAGGTATGAGTTTGTAAAAAATTACGCTGTAAGAGCTGCTGTGGGAACGGGGTTTAGAGCACCATCACTTCAACAGCAGTATTTTAACAATTCCTATGCAGATATTTCTACTACCGGTTTGAAGATTGTTACCAAGGGAATTTTTAATAATGACAGTAAGGCGGCTGAGGTTCTTAATTTTGACCGTTTAAAACAGGAAACTTCGGTTAACGGAAGTGCCGGATTTACGTTAAAACCGGCAAAAGGATTGTTCATTACAGTAGATGGATATATCATTAAAGTAAAAGACAGAATTGTTATTACCGGAAATATTACAGATCCAAGACTATCAGATCCTAATGTGGTAGGGAAAGGAAATGAGGTAGAAAGCGGACGATTTTTTGCTAATGCCATAGACACGGAAACCAAAGGGGTAGATGTTGTGGTTTCCTATGATTGGAAATTAGGTGGAGGAAATTTGAATGTAAACCTTGCCGGAAATTATACAGAAACAAAGATTACAGACTTCCATTTTCCAGAAAATATAAATACCCCAAGAGATCAATATTTCGGGCCGGATCAGATTAATATTATTGAAACCCTTTCCCCAAAGACCAAAGCATCATTAGGCCTGAACTACGGAATAGGAAAATTTAATTTTCTCGTGAGAAATACCTACTTTGGTAAAGTAATAAGAGATGGCTTCCCTTTTGGAGAAGTTCAGGAATTTTCGCCAAAGGTAGTTACTGACGTTAGTGTGGGTTATGATATCACAAAAAACATCAACTTTACGATAGGGGCTAATAATGTACTGGATGTCTTTCCGGATCTTCAGGTCTATAAAAATTCATATTATGGAGTATTCAAATATGCGCCGGTACAAATGGGAACGTTGGGAAGCTATTTCTTTGGAAGACTTAATTTTAACTTTTAATCATTAAATGAGCACTGCTTCACATCAGATCGGCTGGAAAACAGCTGCAGCCATCGTCGTTTCCAATATGATAGGAACGGGAATCTTTACTACCTTGGGATTTCAGCTCTCTGATATCACCAATACCTACAGTATTTTTCTGTTATGGATCATCGGAGGAATTCTTGCTTTGTTCGGAGCTTTCTGTTATGCAGAATTGGGTTCTCACTTCAAAGGAAACGGTGGAGATTTTATCTATCTTAAAGAAACATATCATCCTTTATTCGGATATTTAATAAGCTGGATTTCCCTTATCATTGGGTTTTCCTCACCCGTTGCACTGGCGGCATTGGCAATGTCGAAATACCTTTCCGTATTTGATTTTTCCTTTGGAAACGGTTTTGCCATTGTAGCAATTTTTCTGGTAGCCATTAGCTTGTCCTTCAGTTTAAAAACCTCAAGCCGATTCCATAATTTTTTTACTTTTATTAAAATAGCCTTTATTATAATATTGGTTATTTTGGGAATAGGGCTTTCAGAATCTCCTCAGATTGGAAACAGCCTGAATTTTAGTGACAGCTGGCAGAAAGAAATTATGCTTCCTGCCTTTGCAACTTCGCTGGTTTTTGTTACCTATTCATATACCGGCTGGAACTCTGCTTCTTACATTGCAGGAGAAATAAAAGATGTTCAAAAAAGTCTTCCCAAGTCCCTGATTATAGGAACTGTGTTTGTGACGGTAAGCTATATCCTTGTCAATTATATTATGCTGAAACATGCGCCTATAAGCCAGTTGGCAGGAAAAGAAGATGTAATGGGAGAAGCTGCTGTTAATATGCTGGGACTTTCCTTTGGGAAGATTGTCAATATTTTTATAGCATTACAGCTTATTGCCACTATCAGCGGCTACCTATGGGTAGGTTCAAGGCTTACACAAGCCTTTGCAAAAGATACCTACCTTTGGAAGCCTCTTTCGGCAGGAAACAAAAAAGGAATTCCGGTAAGGGCTATTTTTGCCCATGCTATGATTGCTACTGTTATTATTTTAACAGGAAGCTTTAAGGAAATTTTTGTTTACACAGCTTTCATACTTCAGCTATTTGCAAGTCTGGCAATCTCTACGGTGTATTTTCTTAAAAAGAAAGACCGGAAAATCTTTAGGTCCAATGCCTTTTATATTTTCCCAACCGTTTTTTTATTGTTCAGTGGATATATTCTCTATTTTACATTTATCCATAATCCAAAGGAAAGCTTGATAGGATTAGCCATTATAGCTGTAGGTATTATTTTACATTTAATAGACAGAAAGCTTTCCAGAGGAGGTAAAGAAGAAATTAACAACATTAAAAGCAAATAAGCTCCCTATTTTATACTTTTAGCCTATTGTTCAAAAATTTATACTTTAATTTTGAATTAATAATTCTTATCTTTGCACCCACAAAAATTCCAGAATGTCTAAATCATTAATTCCAAAATTAGAAGCTATAAAACAAAGATATAATGAGGTTGCTGACCTTATTATACAGCCTGATGTTATTTCAGACCAAAAAAGATATTCTTCTTTGAACAAAGAATATAGTGATTTGGGTAAAATTGTTAGAGTTTACGATCAGTACAAAGGTGCTTTAGACAGCATTGAAGAATCTGATGAAATCATTGCTGACGGATCAGACAGAGACCTGGTAGATTTGGCTAAAGAAGAAAAACTGGAAGCACAATCTAAGATTCCAGGACTGGAGGAAGAGCTTAAAGTTCTTTTGATTCCTAAAGACCCTGCAGATGACAAAAACGTTATCGTAGAACTACGTGCCGGAACCGGAGGTGATGAAGCAGCAATTTTTGTGGAAGATGTTTACAGAATGTATACCATGTATTTCAAGACTAAAGGATGGAGACATGAAGTGACAGATTCCAATGAAGCAGCAAAGGGCTACAAGGAATTGATCATGAAGGTAGAAGGAGAAGGTGTTTATGGAGTTATGAAGTTCGAATCAGGAGTTCACCGTGTACAACGTGTACCGGAAACAGAATCTCAGGGAAGAGTTCACACTTCAGCGATTACAATTGCGGTTTTACCGGAAGCAGAAGAAGTAGACTTCGAATTGAATCCTGCAGATATTGAAATGCAGACTTCACGTTCAGGAGGAGCCGGTGGTCAGAACGTAAACAAGGTTGAAACTAAAGTTCAGCTTACTCACAAACCTTCAGGGCTTGTAGTAGTTTGTCAGCAGGCTCGTTCTCAGTTAGCAAACCGTGAATTGGCAATGGAGATGCTAAGAACAAAGCTATATGATATCGAATTACAAAAAGTACAGGGAGATATTGCTGCACAACGTAAATCGATGGTTTCTACAGGAGACCGTTCTGCAAAGATCAAAACCTACAATTATCCACAGGGAAGAGTAACAGATCACAGAATCAATAAATCAATGTATAATCTGGATGCTTACATGAACGGGGATATTTCTGAAATGATTGACGCCGTAATTATGGCAGAGAATGCAGAAAAAATGAAAGGAGAAGAAGAAAACTACTAAAGTTTTTTAAAAATAAAAATAAAGCCTCTGATTTTTTCAGGGGCTTTTCTTTTAAGCCATATCATAATTAACAAAATATAAACTATGAAAAACTACAAAATTATTTTACTGTTGTTCCTTACCATGATGGGGCAGCACCTTACAGCACAAACAGAAGTAAAGAAACCTAAAGAGGTTTTTGAACTGTTTTTTGGTTCCTTTTTGAATAATGATGAATCCACTCATCTAAAACTTAATGATTACCTAAGACCAACAGTAGAGGGTAAAGATGCTTTTGAGGTAGATTTTAAAGGTACCTCTGAGAGCGTGGTAAAAAGCAGTGCAGAAGCTTTCTTATCAGCATTTCCCAAAGCGGCTGCTAATGCATGTAAAAAAGAAGCTGAAGACTATTTTACCGTTTTATTTTCAAATTTCAGAAATGGAAAACTTAATATTAAAGAGGTAAAGGTGGTTCCCAATGAATATGTTGAAGGTCAGAAAATTGCTGAGATAACCTATTCTGTAAGCTTTAAAGTACCCGCGAATATAACACCAGAGCCAGTAGCAGATCCAAAAAAAATAAAGGCCGATGAGCTGAAAAAATATCTGTTACAATTGACTCAGGATTTTAAAACTGCAGACAAAACAGTAACTGTGGATCAGGAATTTAGTTTATACGAATTGAAAGAGGGTGATAAAATATATTACTGGAATGGTAGCCCTGATCAGATTGTAACGAACCTTACCGATTTCTATTTCGATAATTTTTAATCAATGAAACGTTGATTAATAAACAATTAAATAAAAAAAAGCTCTGATTTTTCAGGGCTTTTTTTATTTCACTTACTTTACGTATTTTTGAGAAAACCGTTCAGTATGAATTTTAAACCTATGTTATTAACTGCTGGAGTACTGTTTTCAGCATCTTTTTATTCTCAAACAATGAATTATCCAAAAGCATTAAAGGGAAGTCAATCCGACACCTATTTTGGAACTGCTGTTTCCGACCCGTTCAGGGATCTGGAACATGACTCTGATGCTACCAAAAAATGGGTAGATGAAGAAGTAGCTTATAGCCAGAATTATCTTTCAAAAATTCCTTTCAGGGATAAAATAAAAAATCAGCTGAAGGATATTTGGAATTACGAGAAAATATCAGCTCCATTCAAGGAAGGAGACTATACGTATTACTATAAAAATGATGGCTTACAGGCACAATCTGTTTTGTACAGAACAAACAGTAAGACCAAGGCTACAGAAGTGTTTTTAGATCCGAATAAATTTTCAGAGAAAGGAACCACATCGCTTTCTAATCTTTCATTCAACAAAAAAGGAAACCTTGCAGCTTACTCTATCTCTGAAGGCGGAAGTGACTGGAATAAAATTATCATCATTGATGCCATTACCAAAAAGCAGATTGATGAAACTTTACTGGATGTAAAATTCAGCGGAATTTCTTGGCAGGGAGACGAAGGGTTCTACTACTCAAGCTATGACAAGCCGAAAGAAGGAACCGTACTTTCCGGAATGACAGATAAGCATAAAGTTTATTTTCATAAGCTAGGAACAAAACAATCTGAAGATAAATTGATCTTTGGAGGAGAAAAAACACCAAGAAGATATCTTGGAGCTAGCGTTTCAGACGATCAGAGATATTTAATTATTTCAGCAGCCAATGCTACGAATGGAAATGAACTGTTTATCAAAGATTTGAAAAAAGGAGGAGACTTTGTACAGATTGTAAAAGGATTTGACATCAATGCAGGAATTGTAGATACAGAAGGAGATGAGCTTTTCATTTCTACCGATAAAGATGCTCCAAATATGCGTCTTGTAAAAACAACCATCAGTAATCCGGCTCCTAAAACTTGGAAAGATGTAATTCCACAAACAGAAAACGTATTGGGAATCTCTTCAGGAGGAGGATACTTCTTCGCAACGTATATGGTTGATGCAATAGACAAGGTGAAGCAGTTTGACAAAACAGGAAAATTGATCAGAGAAATCAGCCTTCCTGGGAAAGGAAATGTTTCAGGATTTGGAGGAAAGGAAAAAGAAAAAGATATTTATTACTCTTTCAGCAACTATATTACACCGGGAACTACCTATAAATTTAATGTAGATTCAGGGAAATCGGAAGTATATCAGAAACCAAAAGTGAAGTTTAATCCAGATGATTATGTTTCTGAGCAGGTATTCTATACTTCAAAAGACGGAACAAAGGTTCCTATGATGATCAATTACAAAAAAGGAACTAAACTTGATGGTAAAAACCCTACCATTCTATACTCTTACGGAGGATTCAATATTAGCCTTCAGCCTTCTTTCTCAGTAGTCAATGCGATCTGGATGGAAAACGGTGGGATCTATGCCGTTCCAAACATCCGTGGTGGTGGTGAATATGGTAAAAAATGGCATGATGCAGGAACAAAGCTGCAGAAGAGAAACGTTTTCGAAGACTTCATCGCAGCTGGTGAATACCTGCAAAGTAAAGGATATACTTCAAAAGAATATATGGCACTTTCAGGAAGATCAAACGGGGGGCTATTGGTAGGAGCTACCATGACTTTACGTCCTGATCTGGCAAGAGTTGCTTTCCCGGGAGTTGGAGTATTGGATATGCTAAGATATAACAAGTTCACTGCAGGAGCAGGTTGGGCATATGACTACGGAACAGCGGAAGACAGCAAGGAAATGTTTGAATACCTGAAATCATACTCTCCGGTACACAATGTAAAGGCAGGAACATGTTATCCATCTACCATGATCATTACCAGTGATCATGATGACAGGGTAGTTCCGGCTCACTCATTCAAATTTGGAGCAGAACTTCAGGAAAAACAGGCATGTAAAAATCCTATCTTACTAAGAATCGAAAAGAATGCAGGACACGGTGCCGGAAGATCAACAGATCAGGTAATCGGTGAAAATGCAGATCTTCTGTCATTTGCATTGTATGAAATGGGGATAAAACTTTAATCATAAAAGGTGAAAATCAGACTTGTCACAAAAGATAAGCAGACCCAATAAATTGAATAAAGACCGGATACTTGTCCGGTCTTTTTCTTTTGCTAAAATTCAGAAAAACTGAATGTTAACAGAAGTTTCATGTTTCGTTCAAAAAAATTAACTTTACGGAGACAAAAATTATTGGAATGCGAAAGACAATTTCTGTGAAAAAGCCTGATTTTAATGTATTACCTCTGGAAAGAGAAATTTACAATTTCGAAAAAGACGGGTTGGAACTTAAATCATCTTATGAAAAAGAGGATGTAAAAGATGAATCATTAACACAGACTTCTCCAGGAATTGAACCCTACTTGAGAGGACCGTATTCTACCATGTATGTTCAAAAGCCTTGGACGATTCGCCAGTATGCAGGTTTCTCCACAGCAGAAGAATCCAACGCATTTTACAGAAGAAACCTTGCTGCAGGGCAAAAAGGACTTTCAGTAGCATTTGACCTTGCTACCCATAGAGGATATGATTCTGACCACGCAAGAGTAGTAGGTGACGTAGGAAAGGCAGGAGTGGCTATTGACTCTGTAGAAGACATGAAAATCCTGTTCAACGAAATACCGTTAGATCAGATCTCGGTTTCAATGACAATGAACGGGGCTGTACTTCCTATTTTGTCTTTCTATATCGTAGCAGCAGAAGAACAAGGCGTGAAGCAGGAATTGCTTTCAGGAACCATTCAAAATGATATTCTGAAAGAGTTCATGGTAAGAAATACCTACATCTATCCACCTGCGCCATCCATGAAGATTATTGCAGACATTTTTGAATATACTTCGCAGAACATTCCAAAATTTAACTCTATTTCCATTTCAGGATACCATATGCAGGAAGCAGGAGCTACTCCGGTACTGGAAATGGCTTATACCTTGGCAGACGGTCTTGAATATGTAAGAACAGGAATAAAAGCAGGAATGAATGTAGATGACTTCGCCCCAAGATTATCATTTTTCTGGGCCATCGGAATGAATCACTTCATGGAAATTGCTAAAATGCGTGCTGCAAGATATATCTGGGCAACCCTTTTAAAGCAATTCAATCCACAGAATCAAAAATCTCTTGCGCTAAGAACCCATTCGCAGACTTCAGGATGGTCATTGACAGAGCAGGAGCCTTTCAATAATATAACAAGAACTGCCATTGAAGCTTTGTCTTCAGCATTAGGCGGAACACAGTCTCTGCACACCAATGCATTGGATGAAGCCATTGCACTTCCTACAGATTATTCAGCAAAAATTGCAAGGAATACACAGATCATTCTTCAGCAAGAAAGCGGAATATGTGATGTAGTAGATCCAATGGGAGGAAGTAACCTTGTAGAAAGCCTTACCCAGCAAATGATTGAAGAGGCAATGAGGTATATTGATGAGGTAGAGCAGGAGGGAGGAATGACCAAAGCCATTGAAGCGGGGATTCCAAAAATGAGAATTGAAGAAGCTGCCGCTAAAAAGCAGGCTAAAATTGATAGTGGCGAAGAATTTATTATCGGGGTTAATTCATTCAAATCATCATTAAAACAGGATGGAATAGAGATCCTTGATATTGATAACACAGAAGTGCGCAGAAAGCAAATCGAAAGACTGAACAACATAAAGACCGAAAGAAACGGTGACGCGGTAGAGCAAATCTTAAATGAGATCCGTGAAAGTGCAAAAACAGGAAAAGGAAACCTGTTGGCATTATGCATCGAGGCTGCAAGAAGAAGAGTGACCCTTGGGGAAATGAGTGATGCTATGGAAGAAACTTTCGGTAGATACAAAGCAAACATTAAAACAATCTCTGGAGTATACGCTATGAATGCAGGCAAAAACGAATACTTTGAAAAAGCCCTTAATCTTACTCAGAAATTTGAAGAAGAAGAAGGACGTCGCCCAAGAATCATGGTCGCCAAAATGGGGCAGGATGGGCACGACAGAGGAGCAAAAGTAGTGGCAACAGCATTTGCAGATATGGGGTTTGATGTGGATGTAGCCCCATTATTCCAAACTCCGGAAGAAGTAGCAAAACAAGCCGTAGAAAATGATATTCACATTTTAGGGGTATCTTCATTAGCAGCTGGACACAAAACGCTGGTCCCTCAGGTAGTGGAAGAGCTTTCAAAGCTTGGAGCAGATGATGTTACCATAGTTGTAGGAGGTGTCATTCCACAACAGGACTATGAATTCCTCTATGCCAACGGAGCTGACTTTATTTTTGGCCCCGGAACCAATCTTCCAAAATGTGCTGTGGAAATATTAGAAAGGCTATTAGCCGGTTCATCAGAACTATAAACTATTTTTTATACAATAATAAAGGCTGTTTCTCATTGGGGAAACGGCCTTTATTTTTAGCTTTTGGTTTGAACTATGTTACCATCATCCATAATCTGGTAATAGGTCTCCATAATCTTCTGTGTTTCTCCATTGAGCGTATGATCGGTTTTTACGGTAATTTTTCCGCTTTTATTGATTTCATAGCTGCTGAATTCCCTTTTATTGTCTTCTTGTCCGGGGTCAAACCATTCTCCCTCTACGTAAAGCTCTCCAATAACCTTATTCTCTGATACAGTAAGAAGATAATACCGATAATCAAAATCACCACAATCCATAGGAACCAGAATTAGCTCAATATTTTTATATCGGGTTAATGGAAAATATCTGAACTTAGTACCTCCACAGCTATACTCTTGTGAACCCTCCAATAAGAAGTCAGTTTCCAGAAATTTGACATCTACTTGTGGAAAGCTTTTAACAGGTAAACTATATTTTCCTTGTTTTAAATCAGACTCAATCTGAACAGGCTCATTCTCTTTTTGTCTCCATGCCTCAATAGAAATATTTTCCCCTGAAACCGGATCCGCGATCTTTAGAGAATTACATTGGTCTCCTGAAGCATAAAAAATATGATACGTTTCAAAACGTTCAGGCCCGTTGTAGCCCGCAGAAAAAGAATAATTCCAAATATTATTAACCCTTGTACTGTCTATAAGAAACGCAATACCGCTTTTGCCTTTAGTCAGAGAATCCAGAAATTTGGCTTGAGCTTTCACTTCATCCAGCTCAAGAATTTTTTTCATAAAATGAGGTGAAAAACATTGGGTATCAGAAGTTTTTATTTCATCTTTTTTTACCGGAGTTTCTTTTTTACAGCTAATAAAAAGCAAAAGAAACAGGACTGGAAAAAATCTAGACATAATTTTTTTTTACAAAAATAAGATTTCAAAAATAATTGGAGATTTCAAAAATAATTTTATATTTGCACCTGAAAATCAAGTTTAACCATTTAAAAACAACGAAGCAATGTTCAGAACAAAACAGAATTCTACAGTTGGATTACCACTTATGGTGGTAGGGCTTCGTGGTTTGGTACACTCATAGAATAACATTATAGTGATATATCAAAACCCGAAGTCGTAGAGATTTCGGGTTTTTTATTGCGCAATATTTCAAACTCACGTTTCCCCGAAATTTTTTAGTGTCATAAAAGACAAAAGTTGATAGGCTTGTTAAGTTTAAAAAACTCTTTTGTCATTATTATCAACCCTCTCAACTATTGTTTTAGTTGAGGAAGAACGTAAATAAATAGCAAGTCTCATTTTAAGGGCTTGTATCTGATATCTTGTGTCTTATATGAAAAATCCAATCTATGGAAAATGGAATATGAAACACATCTTATCAAAAGCAGGAAATATGTTACCTGTATAATGTCTGCAACGGAGATTGCAGAATGTTTTGAGGACTTGTAGGTCCACTATTATTTAAAACAAAAACAATGGGAAATTTAAAACTAAAAGGAAAAGATATATTGAAACTGGGCTATCCCAATAACCAAAGCGTAAACGTAGCCTTGGAAGTCATGAAAAGAAATTTTGCAACCAAAAATATCCATTATGTAAAATCTCTTTTAAAGGAAATTCTGATTCATCCGGAGAATTTTGAGAAAGATTTAACCTTCGGACAGATTGCAGAGACCTTACTTTCATCCAAGAAAACAGAAAAAAGAATGTTGAATTCACAACGTGCAGCTTTTCAGGTCTTCGGAAATAATATTTCGGATGAAGCTAAAAATCAGCTGTACACTGCATTGAAACTACCAATCTCTACTCAGGGAGCTTTAATGCCTGATGCTCACAGTGGGTACGGACTTCCGATAGGAGGAGTTCTGGCGGTAGAAAATGCCGTGATTCCCTATGGAGTGGGAATGGATATTGGCTGTAGAATGAGCTTAAGTATTTTGGATACACCGGTTTCATATCTTAACGGAGCAAGGGATAAATATGAAAAAGCCCTTGCCGAACATACAAAATTTGGAATGTATGAGACACACAAATCTCATATAGACCATGAAATCTTTGATAGGGATACATTCGATCTGATCCCTATTCTTAGAAGATTAAAAGGAAAAGCCATCAAGCAGATGGGATCATCAGGAGGCGGAAATCATTTTGTTGAGTTCGGAGAAGTGGAAATCACTGAAGAAGATGAACAAATTGGCTTACCAAAAGGAAAATACCTGGGAATCCTTTCACATAGCGGTTCCAGAGGAATGGGAGCAGAAATTGCCCAGTATTACTCAAGGGTAGCCGTAGAACAATGTCCGTTACCAAAAGAAGCACAGCAATTTGCATGGCTTGATTTGAGTACCCATCTTGGCTTGGAATACTGGACAGCCATGAATCTTGCGGGAGACTATGCTTCAGCGTGTCATGATGATATTCACAGAAGATTGGTGAAAGCCGTTGGCGGAAGAGTGAAAGCCAGAATTGAAAACCATCACAATTTTGCATGGAAAGAAACTCACAACGGAAAAGAAGTAATTGTTCACAGAAAAGGAGCCACTCCAGCCAATGAAAATGAGTTGGGAATGATTCCGGGATCCATGACGGCAAAAGGATTTATCGTCCGAGGAAAAGGAAATCCTGAATCTCTTAACTCAGCATCACACGGAGCTGGAAGAGCACACTCAAGAGGTGAATGCAGAAGTCTTTTCACCGAACATGATATCAAAAAGGAGCTGAAACTTAAAAACGTCACCCTAATGGGCGGCAATACGGAAGAAGCACCAATGGCCTATAAGGATATTCATGAGGTAATGAATGCACAAAGTGAATTGGTAGACATTCTGGGAACATTTCAACCAAGAATTGTGAGGATGGATAGATAAATTAAGTTGAAAGTTTATAGTTGCGGATTGAGAACATGTAATTCGCAGCTATAAATACCCAACACCCAATTAAAAATCAAAAAAATGGGAGCACCACATAACATCAAAAGATATGGAGAAGTCTGGCCGGAATTTAGAATACGTTTTGGACTTGAAATATTAAATAAACTAAAAGATAAAGTAATCATATCCGGCGGATGGGCATGGCATTTTATGTCAGAAACAGGACATACAGAATACAAACATGCTCATGATTACAAGGACATTGATGTATTTGTAATGAAAGAAAATGTTGCTGAGGTAGTAATGATTCTTCAGCAGGAAGGATTTCAGAAAGTATGGACACGTTATGATCATCTGCCAAGTGAAGAAAATTTCCGCAGATATGAAAAAACAGTAGAATGGGAAAATGATAAATTCCATAGAATTACCATTGATTTTTTTGAAAAAGATAATCTTGAAACGGTAATAGCCAATGGATTTACTGTTGTGGAACCTAGTGTTCTGCTTTCATTCTACAGAAATATTCACTCCAGTGATAAATGCTGGGCAGTAATGGCTGCAAAAGATTTAATACTAAAGGGAATCGATCCGGTAGGACATTCCTTGTTAAGTAAAATACCAAAATAACAATGGAAAAATTGATACAAATAACTTCAGGAAGAGGTCCTTTAGAATGCCAATGGGTAGTTTCCAAGGTTCTGAAAACCTTTCTTGAAGAAGTAAAAGAAAATAATATAGAGTATGAGATGATTCATCGTGAAAACGGTGATGAAAATCTGACATTGAAATCTGTAACCCTGCTTTTAAAAGGAAAAGATTTAAAAGAATTCTTACAAACATGGTTAGGAAGTATTTGTTGGGTAGGCAAAAGTACATTCAGAAAACTACACAAAAGAAGCAACTGGTTCATTGGGATCTTCGAATTGGAAAATTTGAAAACCATAGACTTCAAGGAAAGAGATATCAAGTTTCAGACTGCCAGAAGTCAGGGAAGTGGCGGGCAGAATGTCAACAAAGTGAATACAGCCGTTCGGGCCACTCACTTTCCAAGTAAACAGTCTGTATTTGTGCAGGATTCAAGATCACAATTGGAAAATAAAAAACTTTCCATTATCAGATTAAAGGAAAAGGTAATGGGAGTCTACATTCAACAATTGGAAAGTAAAATGAAAGAAACATGGAGTCTCAATCTCCAGGTAGAGCGTGGAAATCCTGTCCGTACATTTACCGGAACAGATTTTAAGAAAAATTATCAGGATAAATCCTATAAAAGACAAAGGAATGTCCTTAAAAATGAATTAAAAAATTACAGCAATGACCTTAACTAAAAATAAATACTATTTTGAAGCCCTGGACTATTTTCCATATAATATGGCTGAATGTCTGGATGCCCTGAATTACGCCCTTTCCTACGAACCTGAAGATGCAGACAGCCTGTGTCTGATGGGTAGAGTATATTCAGAGGTTTTAAAGGACTATGAAACCGGGAAAAAATATTTCGAGGAAGCTATGCAAAGCAACATAGGAAACATCAATACACCCAGATATTATATCGAATGTCTTTTAAGCAATGAAGATTATGAAGAAGCTGAGAAATTGATTGGATATGCTTTGAGAATGAAAGGTATAGATAAATCAGAGATTCTAAATTGTAAATCTCTTTTAATGGAAAGAAAAGGAGAATACAAGCAAGCTCTGGAGCAACTTAAAGAGGCTAGAAAATTCAGCTACTGTAGAAGTTCCCTAGAGATACTGGAAGATCGGGAAAAACTGATTAAGGATAAAATGCCTGTACCAAGAACCCGAAAAAAGGCAACTGCTTAATCAATGTATAATTAAAAAAATAAGCTTTCATTTGAAAGCTTATTTTTTATTGACAGAGATCAGATAATCATATACCATTTGATGTTGTTCATCATTAAGCTTAGCCTTGGGAGCCATTCTGCTTAAAGTATTAATCCAGCCCTGATTGTCGTGCTTTGTCGGTTCAGGCAGTTTGTGACATTTTGCACAGGAATTTTCAAAGATTGTTTTTCCCTGAGCCAACTGTTCAGATGAGGTATACTTCGGCCCTGTTACAGCCGTACTTTTTGGGCCACAAGACACCAGAAATGCTGATGCTGCAATGCCGCTTAAAATTAATTTTTTCATACCCATATTTTTGTTTGTTGATTATTTTTTCACAGAAACAATGTAATCATAAACCCACTTATGTTGGTCATCCGTAAGTTTCGCCTTTGGTGCCATTGCATTCATAATTCCCACCCATTGTACAGAATTGTGTGACGTAGGATCCGGGAGTTTATGGCACTTTCCACAAGAATTCTCAAAAATAGTTTTCCCCTGGGCAATCTCTTCAGCCGTAGATGTAGCACTTCCTGCAGTAGCAGTAGATGTTGAAGCTTTCGGAGTACAGGAAACTAAAAGGATAGCAGTGAATGATGCCGCAGCAATGAGTTTTTTCATGTTTCTTATTTTGATATATAACAAATGTAATAAATTCCGGAAGCCTTTGATACAGTGGATTCTAGTTTTAATTTAGAAGAAATAAAAATTAAAATACAATGAATAATAAAATGTGAAATGGCCCATAATCAACTTTTTTTAGACATTGATACTGAATTCTTGACCATTCACTTTTTAATTATTATTTTTGAATCAATGAAATTTTCTACAGAAGAACTAGTTGAGGGAATACAATCAGGAAACAAACGCCTGATTGCAAAAGCGATTACCTTAGTTGAAAGTAAAAAGGCAGAGCACAGAATACAGGCAGAGGAACTTCTGAAAAGAATTATGCCCTTTACAGGAAAGTCAGTAAGAGTAGGAGTTACAGGAGTTCCGGGTGCCGGAAAATCCACTTTTATTGAAAGCTTTGGGAGACTGGCAATTGCCCAAGGTAAAAAAGTAGCAGTTCTTGCTATTGACCCTAGTTCTTCAATCAATAAAGGAAGTATTTTGGGAGATAAAACCCGTATGGAAGAATTAGCCAAAGAAGAAAATGCCTTCATACGTCCTTCCCCAAGTTCCGGATTTTTAGGAGGGGTTGCCAATACCACCTTTGAAACCATGATGATCTGTGAAGCCGCAGGTTATGATTATATCTTGATTGAAACCGTTGGAGTAGGACAGTCAGAAGTGCTGGTTGCAGATATTACCGATGTTTTTCTATTTCTTAAAATTATTGGTGGCGGCGATGAGCTTCAGGGAATAAAACGAGGCATCATGGAAATGGTAGACGTCATCTTCATAAATAAAGTAGATCAGGATAATTTTCAAAAGGCAAAAAATACAAGACTGGAGTTAAAAAGAGCATTAGATTTTATTCCACCTAAAGAAAAAGGATGGAAAATCCCCGTATTATTAGGGTCAGCTTTACATAACGAGGGTTTGCAGGAAATCTACGACAAAATCTCTGAATTTATTGACCTGAAAAAGAATGCAGGACGCTTCGAGGAAATTCGTACCCAGCAGGCCGAAAAACGCTTTGAGTATTGGGTTCAGGAATATATTTTATCGCTGATGAAAAAGAGTAATGTTGTAGAGGAAGCTTATATAATGCACAAAAAAAATGCTTCAGAGATGGTTTCTAATCCAAGCACTGAAGCAAAATTATTTGTTGAAAAATTTTTATTGGGAGAAAACAAGGGTTAAAGTTTTTCCTTTTCCTGTTTTACTTCACTTTTAGAAACATATCCGTCATAGGTGATTGGTTGTCTGTCATTACTTCTCATAGAAACGAATGCCTTTCCATTTTTAAAAATCTCAATATTAATCTCATCTACGGTTTTTACATCATTAGGCTTGATCCTAAAAACCCAGGTACCTTTTTTATTTTGAGATTTATTGATAGAGAAATCTTTTGAGGTAAATCTGTAACTGTTATTATCCGTATTTCCGTAAGTTGGGTTGAATAATCTTCCAAAGTAAGGCAATACTACTTCCACACTGCTTTTCGTTACATCAATGGTATAATCTCCGTCTAGATTCAACATTCTGGTAGATGTGGTATTTGGCATCGAATTCATAACGTTGATCACATCATAATTCGTAGGATTGGCTCTTTGTGCATGGAAAGTAAACTCCTGAGAATCCACCAACGTATTCACTATTTTTGGATCTGATGAACCCTGTGATGCACAGCTCTGAAAGAAGAACAGAAACCCAAAGATCATCAGAAGAGAAATATACTTTTTCATAATAAATATAATTATTACATTTAAACAGCAAAATGTATGCAAATATATTCCTTCTTCAATATTTTGGAATAAAAATTGTTAAGGTTGAATTATTAACACTCAAACTATGAAAGTTACACATCTATTTGGAATTGGAGCAATCGCTCTGTCGATCACAGCCTGTACGACAAACCCGATCACGGGGAGGTCGTCTTTACAGCTGGCCAATAATTCAGAAATTTTAACAATGTCTGCACAAGAGTACAAAACGACATTGTCTAAGGGTAAAGTTATTACCGGAACATCAGATGCTAAGAGAGTGGTAAATGTAGGAAACAGAATAAAAAATGCAGCAGAAAGATATTATCAAAATATAGGAAGATCTGCTGATCTTGCCAGCTATAGTTGGGAATTCAATCTTCTGCAAAGTAATGAGCTGAATGCATGGTGTATGCCTGGAGGTAAGGTGGCTGTTTATACAGGGATCCTACCTGTTACAAAGGATGATAACGGACTTGCCGTAGTAATGGGACATGAGGTTTCCCACGCATTGGCGGGCCATGGAAACGAGAGAATTTCTCAAGCTATGATGGCGCAATATGGAGGAGCTATTCTTGGAGGAGCAATTTCAAATGCACAATGGGCAAACGTTTTCCAGAAAGTATATCCTATTGGCTCTCAGGTAGCATTATTGAAGTACGGTAGAGGGCAGGAATCTGAAGCTGATGAAATGGGGCTTTATCTGATGTCTATGGCCGGATATGACCCAAGGGCGGCTATTCCTTTCTGGAACAGAATGGAGGGAGCTTCTTCAGGTGCAAGACAACCTGAGTTTTTATCCACGCACCCGAATCCTGAGACAAGAATCTCAGATATCAATAAAGATTTACCAAAAGCTTTAGAATATTATAAGGCTGCAGGAGGAAAAATGTAATTAGAATTTTAATCTTGAGTAGAGCCTTATTAAATTTTTAGTAAATTTGGTAAGGCTTTTTTATGTAACCACCTAAACACAATATTATGAAGAGTTTATCAATTACCGGACTTATTCTATTAGCAGTCTCTGCTTTACTTTTTTATCTTACCACAGATTTTGCGGTAGAACAGATTAAAATCTCTCATATCATGGGTATGATGGCCGGTGTCGGAATAGGATTAATCATTGGAGGAATGGTAGGGTACCTGAGCAAAGGAAGTGCGATGAAGGCAGAACAAAAGAAAAAAGAGTTTAAGCAGCTTCAAAAAGAAAAAGAAGAACTTGAAAAACAGGCTGCAGAAATTGCAAAACGCCAGGCTGAGCTTGAAAACCAAAATAAAAATCCTCAAATATAAAATTTGAGGATTTTAAGTTGTTATTTTCGATTTTTGATTAAAATTTATATCCCAAACCTACCATAAATAAGTTAGGCCTGTTGTCATATCTGATCTCAGAACCGGAAACCTTGTTGATGAAATTTCTTTCATCCTTACTGAATGCTCCTTCATATTTTGCATTCACAATAAGCTTTTTGATTTCAAGCTGTGCCCCGAATTGATATCCAACTGTAAAATCATTTTTAGCATTTTCCTTGAAGTCATTATAGGTATTGTCCTTGCTTAAATTAAAGCTTCCTACAGGCCCTACAAAAACACCCAGCATATTACCCAAAACATTGTATCCTAAAAGAACCGGAACATCTATACGGTTGCTTTTAACATCAAAAGTTGTGTTCTCTGTAGTAAACTCATTTTTGAAGTGAGTATAGTAAATTTCCGGCATCAAAAAGAAAGCAGTAGGCAGCCCTACCTTTAAGGAAAGTCCTGCATTGAATCCTACATTGTTTTTTCCTGTTCCCTCAATAGCATCATTCACGGTTCCTTTAATGTTTGACCATGATGGTGAGCCTGTAGGAAATATTAAGTTAGCTTTAGCTGCCAGTGATATCTGCGCAGAAGCCCACATTGAAAACCCTACTAACGCTATACTAAGTACCTTTTTCATTATCGTCTATTTTTGTATTTTCAATCGTTTTATTATTCTCAAGTAAGTATTCTCTCAGCTCTTTAAAAAGTTCTGAAGAATAAACGAAATCAATCAGATTTTTATTGCCTGCCGTAATCAGGATATCCTTATTACCCTCCCATTCCTTGATTCCGAGTCTTAGGTATACAATTTTCTCGCCAATCGTCATTACAGAGTTCATGTCGTGAGTATTGATGATAGTTGTAGTGTTATATTCCTTGGTGATTTCGTAAAGAAGATCATCAATTACCTTTGATGTATACGGGTCAAGTCCGGAATTGGGTTCATCACAGAACAGATATTTAGGATTGTTTACAATTGCTCTTGCAATAGCAACCCTTTTCTGCATTCCCCCGGAGATTTCAGATGGATATTTCTTATCGGCCTTGTCAAGATGTACTCTTCCTATTACTTCGAAAACTCTTTTCTTTTTTTCTCTATAAGTAAGGTTGGTGAACATATCAAGCGGGAACATAATGTTTTCCTCTACCGTTAAGGAGTCAAACAATGCACTTCCCTGGAATACGGTTCCTATTTCTGAACGGAGTTGCTGTTTTTCTTCCCTGTTCATGGTGTTTACATCTCTGCCGTCAAACAAGATTTCTCCGGATGATGGCATATAAACATTCAACAAACTTTTAAGAAAAACGGTTTTCCCGGAGCCACTCTGCCCAATAATTAAGTTTACTTTTCCTTTATCAAATGACGTTGAAATTCCCTTAAGCACTTCAACATCATCAAAACTTTTCTTAAGATCCTTTACCTCAATCATTAGCTTAATATTAATTGGGTTAAAATTAATTCAGAAATGATAATGAATACCATTGTCCATACCACGGCCTGCGTACTGGCTCTACCTACTTCAAGAGATCCTCCTTTTACAAAGTATCCGAAATAAGACGGAACCGTTGCAATGATGAATGCAAAAACAGTGGTTTTGGTAAATGCATAATAAATAAATATATTAGGCATATACATTTGAATACCAGTGATATAGTCGTTAGGCGTCCAGTTTCCTGTTAAAAGGCCCGCAATATACCCACCACCAATACCAAATACAATACTGATCGCGATAAGAAGAGGATTGAAAAGCATACAGGCGATGATTTTTGGAAATATCAAAAAGTTGGGTGAATTTACTCCCATAATATCCAAGGCATCAATCTGTTCAGAAACCCTCATTGTTCCAATACTGGAAGCAATATAGGAACCTACTTTACCGGCTAAAATTAAACTGATAATGGTAGGTGCAAATTCCAGAATAAGTACTGCTTTTGTTGCATATCCTACGAATGCGGGAGGAATAGGAAAAGAAGAAGCATCAAAGTTATTGAACATTTGAATGGCTACTACTGCTCCTACGAATATAGACGTGAAGATGACAAGTCCGAAAGAATTTACTCCCAAATCATTAATTTCTCTCATGAACAGCTTCCAAAAAACTTTCATTTTCTGGGGTTTCTGCAGGGATTTTCCTAGAAGGATCATATATTCCCCTACTGCTGTGAAAAACTTTTTTAACATGTTGCTAAATTAGACTTTTTTATTGAATTAGGCTAAGGTTGAAGTGAAGACTAAAGCCTAGAAAATGTTAAAATTATCCTCACCTTAAGCTCAGCTTTATTTTGCGTTTTTATCACCGCCAATGACTAATAAAACGGTTTTTAAAATAATGACCAGATCCAGTACAAAACTCCAGTTTCTTACATAAAATGCATCAGCCAGAATTCGTTTTTTCATTTCTACTTCTACATCGCCGGAGTCTCCGCGTAGCCCATTTACCTGTGCCAGACCAGTAATTCCGGGGCTTACCATACTCCTTAAACTATATCTCCCGATTTTTGGTTTGTAGTAATTATCTACAGCCAGCATATGAGGGCGTGGTCCTACAACGGACATTTCTCCTTTTAATACATTCAGGAATTGTGGCAGCTCATCAAGGCTTGTTTTCCGTAAAAATTTCCCTATTCTGGTAATTCTCGAATCATTTTCTTTGGTGGTTTGTGTTGTAGATTCGTCATTTACAACCATGGTTCTGAATTTGACACAGTCAAAAACCTCCTCATGGAAACCATATCTTTTTTGCAGAAAAAAAACAGGCCCCTTAGATGTTGTCTTGATTAATATGGCTATAATCGGAAATACCCAGGAGCAAATAAAAATCAATACAATAATTGAAAAAGCAATATCAAACGTTCTTTTCATCAGGAAGTTGGAATAATAATCCAGTGGATATCTCGCCTGATTAAGAACGGGTTGAGTCTGTATATATCCAAGATCATACAGGAAAAAATCACTTTGTGTGATGCTTGGAATCAAAGAAATATGAACCTTATTGTCTTCTGCCAGTTTGAATATTTTAGATTCTACATCTTCGCTGTAAGAGTTCTCTGTAGATAAAAATAAGGTATGAATTCCGTTGCTTTTCCAAAAGTCAACCAATTCTCCTGTGTTGATATCTAGGCTATTATATTCAAATATCTTGTATCCATAGTCTTTACGATTTTTAAATATATTTTTCAGAATCTCAGTGGAATCGTTATCTCCTAAAAACATTACATTTCTATAGTTAGCTCCTAAAGATCTGAAATACTTAATGGAAAAATAGATAAATGACTTTGCCAAAAAGATAAAAGCGAACAGATAGAAAGACAACCAGTAAATATCCGAATTGAAGAATACATTTTTACTTACCTTTCCAATAAGCAGAACACCAAGTATAAAAGATATAAAATGAATTAAAAGGCGCTCCAGAAATAAGGTATAGGTAAGATTCCTTGGGATATTGTATATTTTTGTTCTGCCGCTTAGTAACACCCAGAACAAAAATATTAACATCAGTGAAAAAGCGTTCTGATACCAGGTTTCCGTATGATATTTTAAATCTTCGTTTCTGCTTATAAAAAAGAATATAAAGATAGATGCAATAACCATAAGGTCAAGCAAAATGATGATCGATTTCAGGTATCTAGAGTATCGAATTCTCTGCATCTATCGGTATTATATCGAATACGGCTAGCTAATGTACGTATTTTTAAGGGATATTCAGATATTTATGTGTCTGAACTGATGCCTGCCATTCCGGATGCTCCAGAATGAAGTCCGTAATCTTAGGGTACATCTCATCTCTTTTGCTCCATTCGCTTTGAAGATAAAGCTTACAGTTTTCGGAAACTTTTGCTGCCTGTTCCTGCGCAAATTCAAAGTCATGATTGTTGAAAACGATCACTTTAAGCTCGTTTGCGTTATGATAAATTTCTTCTTTTGGCAGCCCGGTTTTCTTTGGTGAAAGGGTGATCCAGTCCAAATGTCCACTCATAGGATAAGCTCCTGAAGTTTCAATATGAATAGTGCATCCAAGTTCTTTTAGTTTGGATGTTAGTATTTCCAGATTCCAGGTTAGGGGCTCACCACCTGTAAGAACTATTGTTTTACAATGTTTAGCTGCTGTTTCCGCAATTTCAGCTGCATCCATCAACGGATGAAGTTCCGGGTTCCAGCTTTCCTTTACATCGCACCAATGGCAGCCTACATCGCAACCACCCAGCCGGATAAAGTAAGCGGCTTTTCCGGTATGTGCTCCTTCTCCTTGTAAAGTGTAAAAATGCTCCATTACGGGGAGCATTTTACCTTCTTTTAATAAAATATCTTGTTCTTTATTCATTTTAAAATTAGTCGTTATAGACCGAAGTTTTATAGGCAATGATGGTATTTTTCATCAACATTGCTCTTGTCATTGGGCCTACTCCTCCGGGAACCGGTGTAATCCAGCTTGCCTTTGCTGCACAGCTATCAAAATCTACGTCACCAGCAAGGTAATATCCTTTTGGAGAATCATTATCTACTCTTGTAATACCTACATCAACAATTACAGCTCCTTCCTTGATCATTTCACCTTTCAAAAAGTGAGGATCTCCTAAAGCGGTAATTACAATGTCAGCCTTTTTAGTATATTCTTCGATGTCTTTAGTGTAAGAGTGTGTAAGCGTTACAGTAGAGTTTCCAGGGAAATCCTTTCTTCCCATCAGGATGCTCATTGGTCTTCCTACAATTTTACTTCTTCCAATAATTACACAGTCTTTTCCTTTAGTCTCAATATTATATCTTTCCAATAATGTTAAGATTCCGAAAGGGGTAGCTGGTAAGAATGTGTCCATTTCCAATGCCATTTTTCCGAAGTTTTCAGGGTGGAAACCATCCACATCTTTTCTTGGATCAATAGCATTAATAATTTTTTCCTGATCAACCTGATCCGGTAGAGGTAACTGAACAATAAACCCATCTACAGATTTAGATTTGTTTAATTCATCAATTTTCTCCAATAATTCAGATTCAGAAACTGTGCTTGGGAATTTAATTAAGCTGGATTGAAATCCTACTTCCTCACAATCTTTTACCTTAGCATTTACATAGGCCTTGCTAGCTCCATTATTTCCTACAAGAATAGCTACCAAATGTGGTGCCCTTCTTTTGCTTGCAAGGATTTTTTCCACTTCAACCTTGATCTCTGCTTTTATTTCCTTGGATACTTTAAGTCCGTCAAGAATTTCTGCCATTTTTACTTTTTTTACTTTTATTTAGATTTAGATTTTTTCAAATACAACAATATCCTGAAACTCATCGGCATTTTCTTTTTCTACATCATTTCTCCAGAATCCTTCTTTTATGGTGATAACTTTCAACCCTGTTTCCTGTGCCATTTGATTCAATAGCGGAATGCTTACGGCAATATTTGCAGCAGTTACCTTATCGTCCATCAGCCTGTATCCATCATATTGATGTGGGAAACTCATGCTGCCCCTTTCTGTTTTAGATTCATCATACAGAAAAAATGTAGCCAGACACTGTCCGTTGTCCTTTAATACTCTGCTGATTTCTTGCAAATATTGCTTGATCTCAGGAATTTGCATATGCGTAAATACTGAGAATAGAAAAGCCTTGTCAAATTGAGCATCCTCATAAGGAAATGTAAAGTTTTCAGCTTTTTGACTGAAAGTATTGTACAGATCATTATAAATAGGTGTAAACTTAAAATTGAAGTTCGGATATTTTTGGTGAATGTGTTTGTCACACCATTTAATTCCTTTTTCCACAGCATCAAAGCCATCATAAGTTCCCTTATCTATAAATCCGGATAGGGCAACAGCTGTTCTTCCGATTCCGCACCCTACATCCAGAACATGATCTGAGTTTTTAAGAGCAATGTATTTTTTCAGAACGTTCATCTGACGAATCCCATGAGGGATAAAGTCACTGCCTCCCACATAAATATCACCCTTTTTAGGTTCATTTTTAGCTCTTTTCCCGGTAAGTCCTTCATACAGGTCTATAGGAAAATAATAAATTTTTCTTCCTAAAAGACGAAGCCCGGGTGGCAGTTTATAATAATATGATCTTAATGCAGACATCTGCTATTTGTTTCCTTTATAATAATTAATCAATCCATTGGTAGAGCTGTCGTGCGAGCTTACCACTTCACTGCTTTCAAGTTCAGGTAAAATTTTGTTGGCTAAAACTTTCCCTAGTTCCACCCCAAACTGGTCAAAGCTGAAGATGTTCCAGATAACACCTTGAACGAAGATTTTATGCTCATACATAGCAATTAACTGTCCTAATGAAAAAGGAGTTAATTCTTTGAATATCATTGAGTTTGTAGGTGTGTTTCCGTGGAAGACTTTATAATTTAATAATCTGTCGATTTCCTCATCAGATTTTCCTGCATTTGTAAGCTCTTCCTCCACTTCTTCTTCAGATTTTCCAAAGGCAAGTGCTTCAGTCTGAGCAAAGAAGTTGGCTAATAATTTATCCTGATGGTCAGAAACTTCATTACAGCTTTTTGCATAAGCAATAAAGTCTGCAGGAATCAATTCTGTACCTTGATGAATCAGTTGGTAAAATGCATGTTGGCCATTTGTTCCCGGTTCTCCCCAGATAATTGGCCCTGTTTCGTATTCAACAAATTCACCGTTTCTGTCTACACATTTTCCGTTGCTTTCCATATCTCCTTGTTGAAGATAAGCAGCAAACCGGTCTAAATATTGAGAGTATGGAAGAATTGCATAGCTTGTTGCAGCATAGAAGTTACGATACCAAATTCCTAAAAGTCCCATTAATACAGGAACGTTTTCAGAGAATTCTTCAGTCTGGAAGTGCTGATCTGTGTCAAAGGCACCTCTTAGCAGCTGTTCAAAGTTTTCATATCCTACAGCTAATACAATACTTAGTCCGATAGCACTCCAAAGAGAGTATCTTCCGCCAACCCAATCCCAGAATTCGAAAATGTTTTCCTGTGCAATTCCGAAGCTTTTAACTGCTTCAATATTAGTAGATAAAGCCACAAAATGTTTGGCTACGTCTTCCTGTTTTCCAGCTTTAAGGAACCAGTCTTTTGCTGAATTTGCATTCGTCATGGTTTCCTGAGTTGTAAACGTCTTGGAAGCAATGATGAATAGGGTCGTTTCAGGATTTAGGTTTTTAACAACCTCTGCAATATGATTTCCGTCTACGTTAGAAACAAAGTGAACATTTAATCTTGTTTTGAAATGCTTTAAAGCCGAACAAACCATTACGGGTCCCAAATCTGAACCTCCGATTCCGATGTTTACAACATCTGTAATCTCTTTTCCAGTGAATCCTTTGTGAGTTCCTGAAATGATTTCCTCAGAAAATGATTTCATATGATCAAGAACACTTTTGATCTGTGGCTTGATATTTTCTCCGTCCACAAGAATTTCACGGTCAGAAAAATCCCTTAAAGCAGTATGCAGCACCGCTCTTCCTTCTGTTTCATTGATTTTATCACCAGAAAACATTTTGGAAATGGCATCCCTTAACTGGCATTCTTCTGCCAATTGTAATAAAAGTGCCTTTGTTTTTGAATCGATTAGGTTTTTAGAATAATCAAAAAGAAAATTGTCCTTTTGTAAAGAGAATTCTTCAAAACGGTTAGGGTTATACTGGAAGAGACTTCTTAAGTCTAAATCTGTTGATGCGAAATGTTCGTCAAGGGCTTTCCAGCTGTTGGTTTGTATAGGATTTATTTTTGATAGCATGCTTAGAGAATTAAATGATTCAGAAAATAATGGCTAGGATCAAAATTTTTAGAAATCCATAACACTTTATTTCTGATCTGCAAATTTAAGGAAAAATAAAACCTCAAATAAATTTGAAGATGATAAATAACAATTTTTTAAAAAACAAAACCTCAGAAATACTCTGAGGCTCATTTTTAATGTCTGTAAAAGATACTTTAAATGTTATTCATCTATTTCGTTTAGAATGTTTTCCAGTTGTTTGGCATGACGGCCATAGATGTATTTTGTCCATAGAACAATATTAACTATAATAGCGATTGTGCCAATAAGAACACTTATAATAAGAGTTTGCTGATAAGAATTGGTTACACTTTCAAGGGTCATTCCTTTTTTTGCCAATACTTTATAAAATTCAAGACCTAGGGTGATCATAAAGTGAGGCAATAGCAGGAATCCGAAAGACTGGTATCTTTCCATATTAAGTTTTAATTCATGGTAGATTTTCCAGAGACTGTGTTTAGTATTTCCGGTATAAAGTTCTGTCTGCTTATAAAATTTGTAAAATCCAAATAAGTAATAAGAGGATATTACTACAAGCATGGCATAAGAGGTATAATAAATAACGTATTGAGAAACTGGAAATTTTAGTATTTGAGGAAAGAATCCGATAAGAATGATGGCAAGAACCTGCATTGGAAACTCTTTCTTCATACTCTTTTGAATTTTTTCTATAGGATGTCTGCTTTCCTTTAATTGCGCTATGTTGTCAGGAATAGTGACGTTACCGTCTTCATTATTCCATTGTTCTTTTAATTGATCAAAGTTCATAACCTGATTTTTTTATGATTTGTTGTATTTTTTCTTTTGTTCTGTTCAGTTTTACACGGGCATTGCCTTCGCTAAGCCCGAGGTTGCTTCCTATTTCTTTGTGTGACATTCCCTCCATGAAATAAAAGATGACGGCTTTCTCCAAAGAGTTTAATTCTTGGACAGCATTATAAAAAATTTCTAATTGCTTATCTTTTGTTGGGTTATAATCTTCCTGTTGTACTTCAAAATGATGTGGAGCATCTGTATGATTGCCGGACCTTTGTTTTTCCTTTTTCAAATAAGTGATGGCAGTATTGATAGCGACACGATACATCCAGGTAGAAAATTCACTGTTTCCCTTAAAGCTCTGATAGGATTTCCAGAGCTGAATGAGGATTTCCTGCTGGAGATCTTCCCGATCCTCTATAGAATCGGCGTAGATTCGGGAAGCTTTATATAGAATGCCTTTGTGCTGATTAACAAGCTTTAAAAAGGCTGTTTCAGTTGGGTTACTCACAATCGTTTCATGGTTTAGTTATCACTATAAGCTTGATACAGGTTTTACAGTGTATCCTTTTGCTTTCAAAAGGTTGATTAGCCCGTTCTTTCCCCAAAGATGACCGCTTCCAACGGCAAAGAAAGAGCTTTGTTTCTTCATTATCGCGGGCATTTTTTCTGCCCATTTTATATTTCGGTCAGTCAGCATTAATTTTTCCTGTTTTTTATTCATGAATTTTGGGTCTTTAATAAGCTGGTCCAAGGTTTTTAGATTTTCATTTTTAAAGGCTTCGGTCATTTTTTGTGAAGTGATGGCATATTCATTACCTAATTTCAGTTGGGATATTACTTCTTTCAGGTTGTATGCTTCCCCAATTGCATATGCTTGATCATCAACTTTTTCTAGCCCATTCACACTTTTTTTGTTTTTTAAAGCCGCTTTAAGAAGTTCAATTTCATACATTTTCACTTCAGTCTGAGGACATGGGATGGCCTTTGTTGCTACAAGAGCGTAAAGAGCCTGTGGACTGTAGCGGTCAACTTTTTTCAGATCTGCTCCATAATTGACAAGTACTTTATCCAGTTCTGCGGCCTCTTCAGAAGTAAGTTGTTCAGATATTTTTTTATCTGCAGACATCATTTTTTGCATGGCACCCATTTCGTTTTGATCGGTGTAATTGATCTCCATAACAAAATTTTCCGATTGATTAAGCGCGTTCCAAATCTTAGGTTTTATATCAAAATCTTTGTTGCATAAGATATGAAATGTTCCGGCAATATAAGATGGCTTAGAAAGTCCATTTCCGGATACTTCCCACAGCAGGCTGTTGTCGTTGTCCGTTTTCTTATCCTGCGCTGCTGAAGTCATGAAATTCATTGATAATAATGCTGTGAATCCAAGTTTTACTAAATTTTTCATATTATTTATTTTTTGATTTTCTGTTCTTTTAAATAGTAGGTAAGGACAGTATTATTATCGTTACAGTTTTTTTTCAAAAAAATAAAAACCTCCCATAAATAGGAGGTTGTAAAATCTAAAATTATGATGATAACCAATTGGTTAGGTGTTTTTATTCCTGGATTTTAGGTTGCTCAGGTCTTATGGCTTTTCTTTTTCTGAAAAAATAGATCAGTCCGCCGGCAATTAATAAGAGTGGCCAGATGTTAATAAGTGCAACAAAGATTCTTTGAATCAGGTAGAATCCATAAACGAAGCCATCTTTAGCATCGTAGATAAAATTGTATCTGTATTTATTGTCAATGCTGTTGGTAACCGCAATTTCTGCAACACGTAATTTTGGTTCCTTGATGTAAATATCAACAGTGCTGTATTTCAGATTGTCTGCCATGTTCATCGTAGTTAGCTTTTGAAGATTTCCCTCAGACATATTCTCATTGCCCAATGCTACCTTGTCTTTATTAGCTTTGATCTTATCAATGTTTTCAGAAGTTTTTTGGTTTCTTTTTGCTTCCAGTTCGGAGTATTTGATATTAGCCGTTATATCCTCTGCATTAATGGTTCGTGAGTTGAGAAACAATTTGTTCGTATTGATTGCTGTCAAAAAATCTCCCAGTTTTTCAGTGGGTACTCGTACCTGTATTGTATTTTCACTCTTGTATTTTTTGATGAGCATGGCTTCCGTGTCAGAAGTGTTGTAGGTGTCTTCAGAAACAACATTGCTTTGAAGATTGCTTTTGGTAACAAAACCTCCAAGCTCCTGAACTGATTTTTCAATGGCAATGGTAGCATTATACACATCTTTTACATCCATATTGACATCTGCTGTTTTGATAAACTGCTTGTCCTTTACTTCCATGCTCGCAGCTGATGAAATGCTGTCTGATGTTGTAACTGCGGCAGAATCAGCAACTGCATAATTACTAAGTTCATTGGTACTGGCTTCTCCTTTTTTACATGAATAAATTCCCAATAGAAGAACTGCAGATAATGATAATTTAATGTAAGTTGTTTTCATAGTGTACTATTTTTGAGGTTTTGCTTGAGTCAAAGTTCTGTCAGGATCTTTTGTAATGCTTGAAAATCAAAAGTAAAAAGTTTGTAAAGGAAATGTTCTGATTTAATTTGCTGAATATTAGTGTTTTGTAAAATAGTATATTGGGTGGTGACTTGGTTTCGGAGTAATTTTTGCTTATCTTTTTACAAACTAAATCACAATATATCATTATGTCAAATACCTTTTCCAAAATCAGAAATGCAATAGGATTGTTTACATCCATAGATTTTGACCAGTTAAGCGCCATCTCTAAAAAAGTAGATTTGCCCAAACTGATGCATAATTTTTCAAAATTGGACGATAAACAGCTTTCAGGACTTATGAAAATGCTTGATCCTGATAAGAAAAAGAAAGAACTTCCTCCCATTGATGGAGATTTTTATGACATCTACCATACCTTGTCTCCTGAGCAGCGAGAAATTCAACTGAAAGTAAGAGCCTTTATGGAAAAAGAGGTGAAACCTTTGGTGAATCATTATTGGCTAAGAGATGAATTTCCTTTTGAATTAATCCCAAAATTCCAAAAGCTGGATATCTGTGGAGTTACTTACGAAGGGTACGGATGTCCGGGAATGCCATTCCTGATGGAAGGGGTCATTGCAATGGAAATGGCGAGAATTGATGCTTCCATTGCTACTTTTTTCGGGGTACAGTCTGGATTAGCAATGGGGTCTATATACATTTGTGGCTCAGAAGAACAGAAACAGAAATGGCTTCCACAGATGCAGAAGTTTGAAAAGATAGGGGCATTTGGACTTACAGAGCCGGAAGTTGGCTCCGGAGCTGCGGGAGGCTTAACGGTAACCTGTAAAAAAACAGAAGAGGGCTGGGTGTTGAACGGACAGAAAAAATGGATAGGAAATGCAACCTTTGCAGATCTCGTTATCATCTGGGCAAGAGATTTAGACAGTGGAGAGGTAAAAGGATTTATTGTAGAAAAAGATAATCCCGGATATTCTGTTGAAAAAATCAAGGGAAAAATGGCGCTCAGAATAGTTCAGAACGGGTTAATTACCTTGAAAGACTGCCTGATTACAGAAGAAAACCGCTTGCAGAATGCTAATTCATTTAAAGATACAGGAAAGGTGCTGCGAATGACAAGAGCTGGAGTAGCTTGGATGGCAACAGGTTGTGCAAGAGGAGCCTATGAAAGTGCATTGGCATATACCAGAACAAGGGAACAGTTTGGAAAGCCTATTGCTTCATTTCAAATGATTCAGGGGCATCTTGTGGAAATGTTATCCAATCTTACGGCCATGCAGACTATGGTCTTCAGGCTGTCTGAAATGCAGGATGAAGGAATTTTAAAGGATGAGCATGCTTCACTGGCCAAGGTTTTCTGTACCCTGAGAACAAGAGATATTGTTTCCAGAGCAAGAGAAGTAATGGGTGGTAACGGTATTTTGCTGGAATATGATGTTGCCCGTTTTGTAGCTGATGCTGAAGCAATTTATTCTTACGAAGGAACAAAAGAGATCAATTCGCTCATCGTAGGACGATCGATTACAGGATTCAGTGCATTTGTGTAAAAAGTAATAGATAGTAATTACTACCGGTTAGCCCACTAGGTTTTTATACTTGTCTTTATTGTCAATAATGATCCAGATATTAATAATGAACAGTACAGCAGAAATTGTAATGCCTATATTTGATGGATCCCTGAATAAGTTATGGATTAAAATTCCCACTAATACCGGCAGTATAACGATAGCACCTAATGCTCTTGTTTTTGGAAAAATGAATAATAGTCCTCCAATTACCTCTACAGCTCCCACTAAAGGTAGTAACCAGCCTATTTCTCCAAATGCAGCATAAATTTTCATTTGGGCTTCAGTAAGTGGCGGGGTTGGATTGTAATGAAAAAACTTGTCTAATCCTGCATTGATAAACATAATTCCGAATAAGAGGCATAGAATGAATTTTATATATTTCATGATTAAATATTTTATATCTAATGTAAAATAAAAATATTATTTTATCATTCATTTTTAATAAAAAATGAATAGGGTTGTGTTAATGGTAGGTTAATGTTGGATTTTGTACAATTTTATTATTTATATTTGAAATACAAATTAAACTGATAATATTATGTTGAAAAATCTTAAAAAATTAAACCGTACATCTTTAAGAGAAATTCAAGGTGGAGTAGGTATTGGGAAATGCGATATCGGTCCTATAGGATGTCCGTGTAAGATTCCCCCAGGTGATCCTTGTTTAGGAGGAGGCCCGGGAGGTGGAGGAGAAGATTATGGTTACTGCCCTGATATACAATCTAATATTCTTTGTACAGAAACCTGTCCAAACGGAATGAGCCCCTATTGCGCTCTTCCTTAATAAAATAAAAAAGACTGTCTTATTTCAAGGCAGTCTTTTTTATTTAAAGTTTATTATGAATCAATTGTAATGATTTCAACTAAATAGATGTTTTCATCACTTATTGATCATTATCAATCCATTTCTTTCAGGGTAATATTCTTTGAAATTTTATAACTTTTCTTCTTTTTATTGGGCTTTTCTTCTTCACCAAGCAATTTACCCCAAGGTCTCAGATCCTCCACCCTTTCACAGATAATTTTAATGATGGCAATGGCTGGAATACAAAGAAACATTCCAGCAATACCCCAAAGGTGTTCGCCCAAAAGAATTCCCACAAATGAAAATAAAGCATTGATCTTTACCTTAGAACCTACAACAAATGGAAGAACAATATTTCCATCCACGGCATGTACGGCAATATAGCCCATAGCTACATAAATACAGGTTGATGGGCTGGAAGTGGCAAATGCAATGAAGCACGAAATTACTAGAGAAATAAAAATTCCCAAATAAGGAATTACATTCAGCAAGCCTGTTAAAACAGCCAGAAGAATGGCGTATTTTACTCCTAAAACAGTAAGAACGATTGAAGTAAGCGTAGATACTATAATAACCTGAAGAAAAAGTCCGAAGATATATTTCTTGGTCATAATGCGGATTTCATTCACCGCTTCTTCTACACTTGACTTGTGTCTTTCATTAAAGACCGCAATAATAAAGTTATTTAAAAGTCTTCTGTAATTTAAAATAAAGATGAAAAATATGGTAAAGAATATGATAAAGCCAAAGCCTGTTGAAAATATTCCGAATGTAAAACCTAAGATGGCTCCTGATGAAGAAAGCAACTTATTCAGTCCCTGGTTGATATAATCCACCTGTTCATCTACCTTTACATTGAATGTCTTCGAAATCCAGTGCTGGAAGCCATTAAAGACTGTCGTAAACTGTTCCCTGAGATGGGGGAGATCTTTACTGAAATCTGATAATTGGGTGCTAAAGAAATATATTAACCCGCTTAAAATCATTAACATGATAAAAACAGAGGTCATTGTTGACATAGATCTTGGGAACCTTAGTCTTCTCTCCATAAATGTTGCAGCCGGTAAAAACAGCATTGCCATTAGGAAAGCAAGAAAAAACGGAGCTAAAATGCTCTGTCCTAATGCCAAAAGATAGCCAAGGCCGATGATGGAAATAACAACGAGCGTAAGTTTAACAAGGAAGGGTAATCTAAGAAAATTCATAATCTAAAATCTACAGTATGGAATAAAAATAAGCAAAACCCATTGAATTAAAGAAATTTTTATTCAATCAATGTGGATTTTTTTTCTGCATATCAAATTTCATTCCACCTGATGGAGCAAAGAAAAGCTTTGATATACAAAAACAGAAACACGTTCCAATGATCAGAACGTGTTTCCTTATTGAGAAGTTAATATGTTATATTGATAAGTTGCCTTATTTTTCAATGGCGATGTCAATGACTTCCTCCATTCTGTTTACGTAGTGTACTTTAAGGTTCTTCAAGTAGTCTTTTTTGATTTCCTCTACGTCTTTTCTATTAGCCTCACAAAGAATTACTTCCTTTATACCGGCTCTTGTTGCAGCAAGAAGTTTCTCCTTGATTCCACCTACCGGAAGAACTTTTCCTCTTAGGGTAATTTCCCCCGTCATGGCAAGGTGCGGCTTTATCTTTTTGTTTTTAAAAGAAGAAACCATAGAAGAAAGCATTGCTATACCTGCCGATGGTCCGTCTTTAGGAGTTGCCCCTTCAGGAACGTGAACGTGAATGTTTTTCTTATCCAGATCTTCCTGAGCAATTCCCAATTCATCATGCTTGGCTTTAATATACTCTAAGGCAATGGTAGCAGACTCTTTCATAACGGTCCCCAGGTTTCCGGTCATCGTTAATGTACCTTTTCCGTTGCTTAAAATACTTTCAATATACAAGATGTCTCCACCTACGCTTGTCCAGGCTAAACCTGTTACTACACCGGGAACTCCTGTAATCTCAGATAAACTCTTCGGTCTTGGAACTCCAAGAATTTCATCCACTTTTTCAAGGGAAATTTTTGGATCATAATCTTTTACTAAAGCAGTTTGTAACGCTACCCATCTTGCAATGGAAGCAATCCTTTTCTCTAAAGATCTCACACCACTTTCTGAAGTATGAGCTTCGATAATGTGCTTAAGTTCAGGATTTCCAAGCTTGAAAGATTTAGTATCCAAACCATTTTCCTCTTGTTGCTTCTTGATTAAGTGTCTTTTAGCAATTTCAATCTTTTCCTCAAGCGTATATCCTGCAATTTGAATGATTTCTGTTCTATCCAAAAGAGGCGTTTGAATGGTTGAAAGGGAATTGGCTGTTGCAATAAACATTACCCTTGACAAATCGTATCCCATTTCAAGGAAGTTGTCATAGAATGACTTATTTTGTTCAGGATCAAGAACTTCTAATAGTGCAGAACTTGGATCCCCGTGAAGACCTTGTCCGATTTTATCAATCTCATCCAAAACAATTACCGGATTGGAGGTTCCTGATTTTTTAATAGACTGCAGGATTCTTCCGGCCATCGCACCAATATATGTTTTTCTGTGTCCGCGGATTTCACTCTCATCATGAAGTCCACCCAGAGATAATCTTACATACTTTCTACCCAAGGAGTCAGCAATAGATTTTCCTAAAGATGTTTTACCTACTCCCGGAGGGCCTACCAACAATAGAATAGGAGATTTCATGTTGTTTTTTAATTTTAAAACAGCCATGTGCTCCAAGATTCTTTTTTTAATGTCTTCCAGCCCGAAGTGCGCTTTATCTAATACTTTTTCAGCTTTTGCAATATCGAAAATATCTTTGGTGTAGGTATCCCAAGGAAGATCCGTAAAGAAATCCAGATAGTTTCTTTGTACGTTGTAATCCGGAGAATTAGGATTTTGACGCTGCAGTCTGCCAATTTCTTTTTGGAAATGTTCTTCAACTTCCTTACTCCATTTTTTCGTTTTTGCTTTAGCAATAAGATCTTCCACATCACTTTCAGGTCCGCCACCCAATTCTTCCTGAATGGTTCTGATCTGTTGATTCAGAAAATACTCTCTTTGCTGCTTATCAAGATCCTTTGAGGTTTTTTGATGAATCTGGTTTCTTAGTTCCAGCTTTCTGAAGTCCTCATGCATCATTTCATAGCATTTATTGGCTCTCTCCATCATGCTTCTTTCCTCTAGTAATCTCTGCTTTTCAAGAGATGGGAAGCTTGCATTTGTACAGATGAAGTTCAGCAGATCATCATTGTTGTTAATGTTCTTGATAGCAAAATTTGCTGCATTGGGAATATTGGGATCCAGTTCAATGATTTTTAAAGCTAGATCCTTAATGTTTTCCAGCAAGGCATCATATTCCTCCTCATTTTTAGGCTTAGCATCTTTTAATTTTGAAATTTCAGCTTTAAAATAAGGCTGATTATCAGTCATTTTTTTGATTTTGAACCTGTGAAAACCTTTTGTAATTGCTGTGATATTACCCTCAGGAAGCTTAATGATCTTAATGATCTTCGCAAGTGTACCAGTGGTATAAATATCTTTCTCAGTAGGCTGTTCAAGATCAGAGTTTTTCTGGCTTATAATCCCAATAAAATCTCCGTTCTTCTGTGCTTCCTCAATAAGCTGTATTGATGTTTTTCTTCCAGCAGTAATAGGAATCACCACATTCGGGAACATAACCATATTTCTTACGGGAAGTATCGGGAATATTTTCTGTTCGGAATTCTTATCAGTCTCTGCAAAGTCGGAAAGATTGATTTCCTCAGCTACAATATCAAAACCGTCGCTGATCATTTCCTCTAAACTCATATCTTCAAATTCTGTCATAATGAATCAAATGACAAATTGTCATTTTCGTTTTTAATCGTTAAATAGATTTTTTATAATATAGCCTGAAAACGTGCATTATATTATAATGTTGTAAAATGCACAATACTTATGCCATTTGTTTTTTGCTAAAAAATATGGTCAAAATTTCCTTTTTTATGTAATCTTTAGGATTTAAAATTAAAATAAGGAACTTCTATTTCTGTAATTTCTTAAAAATGTGTATTTTCGCAAACTGATAAAAAACTATAATTTATAAAATGGCAATTTTAGGACAGATTAGGAGTAAGCCTTGGCTTTTGATGGGAGTAATAGCCCTAGCGCTTTTGGCGTTCTTGGTAAACCCAGATAGTATCGACAAGGTTTTTGGTAAGAATCCTGACGTTTTAGGAAAAGTAAACGGTGAGAAAATCACCCGCGAAGAGTTCAATGATCAACTTTTCGTGCTGCAACAACAGGCAGAGCAACAAGGTCGTCCGAAAAACGGTCTTGAAGAGCAGGCTTGGCAGTTACTTGTACAATCTAAGCTTATCAAGCAACAGTTTGAGAAATTGGGCTTTGAAATGACTGATGATTATTTCTGGAACCAGATCCAGTATGATCAGATGTTTGCCCAAAATCAACAGTTCTTTGATGAGAAAGGTAACTTTAAAACTCAAGAGCTTAAAAAAGAAATTGAAACATTACAAAGCACCAATCCTCAAGGATATGCTCAATGGTTAAAAACCAAAAAAACAATTGAGTATAGACTGATGGCTAGACAGGTGTTTTCCAATATTTCAGCAGGTATCACTACGGGTAAAAAAGAAGCTGAGGAATTGATGAAGCAAAGAGATCAGCTTGCTGATATCGACTTCGTAAAGGTAGACTATGCAGCATATCTTCAGAAAACGAAGATCAATGTTTCTACAGAAGATCTTGCGAACTACATCAAGCAGCATCCGGTAATGTTCAAGGCAGAGCCTAGCAGAAATATCGGAATTGTATATTTCCCGTCTAAACCAAGTGCAGCAGATGATGCAGCGGCTTTAAAGGAAATTACGAAATTATACTCAGGAGGTACAGATGCTAGTGGAGGTACTGAAAACTTCCAGAACACAAAGAACGATTCTATGTTTGTTATGGCAAACTCAGATTCTCCTTTCAATCCTCAGTATGTAAAACCTACACAATTGCCTGCAACCATACAAGGTCAAATCGCAACAGCTGCGGTAGGACAAACATTTGGTCCTTACAAGGAGCAAAACTTCTATGTAGTTTCTAAACTTGTAGGTAAGAAGACTTCAGATTCTACATTGTCAAGACATATCCTGATTGCTTTCAAAGGAAGCCCGGCAGGAGAGGGTGTGACAAGATCTAAAGAGCAGGCTAAAAAATTAGCTGACTCTATTGGAGCAATTGTAAAAGCAACTCCGGCTAAATTTACAGAGTTTCTTAAACTTTCAAGTGATCCAAATTCTGCAGCACAAGGGGGTAGTCTAGGTTGGACAACTCCAGAAACACCTTTCGTTCCTGAGTTCCTTGCTTATTTAGCAAGCAATCCTAAAGGTGCAACAGGTGTTGTGGAAACACAATTCGGATATCATATCATTAATATTGAAGATAAAAAGTCAGGATCAATGGGCTATCAGGTAGCTAATCTTGTAAAAGAGATCAAGCCTTCAGATGCTACGGAAGCTGACACGGATAAAAAAGCTAGAAAATTCATTCAGCAGGTTCAGGGGAAATCATTTAATGATTTTGTGAATATTGCTAAAAAAGATAACTATCAGTTCTCTAACCCTAAAGCTGCAAAGAGATTTGAAGGTCAACTTCAAGGATTAGGTACAGAAAAAGATGGAGAAATCTTGGCTTGGGCTTTCGATAAGAAAAGATCCAAAGGAGATACAGAATTCTTTACTGTAGACGGAACGGGTGATAAAATTGTAGTATACCTAAACGGAAAACAGGAAGCAGGTCTTGCTGATCCGGAATCTGTAAGAGACCAAATTGAGGTTCTTGTTAAAAATAAATTGGCTGCAAAACAAATTTCTGATAAAATTGCAGGAGCGAAAGCTTCAAACTTAGATCAGATTGCTAAATTATTTGCTACTACAAAACAAGCTGCTCAGGTAAATCTACTGAACCCTTCAATTGCCGGTTCAATGGAACCTAAAGTTGCCGGTGCTGCATTTGGTGTGGCAAAAGGTAAACTTTCTAACCCGGTTGAAGGAGGAACAGGAGTTTATGTATTGATCAAAAAATCAGAGACAGTAAACAAACAACCTGGTGATCTTAAGCAGTTCACAGAGTCTATTACCCAGAGAAATGCAGGTATGTTCGGACAGGCTTGGTTAAAGAGTCTTCAGGATAATTCTGACATTCAGGATTACAGAATTGAGATCTGGAACAAGGTAGGAAACCAACAACAATAAGAGATTCATCTTATCAATATAAAAGCGACAAATATTTTTGTCGCTTTTTTTTTGTATTTAACGCAGAATAATAAAGGAAAAGATTTATTTAAAATGTACTATATTTGCTTATTAGAAAAAAATTAGCAAGTGAAGTTCAGTAAAGAATTAAAAGCTGGTGTGATCACACTTTTAGCTATCGTAGGCTTTGTGTTGTTGTTTCAATTTATGAAAGGGAAGAGCCTTTTTACTACCGACAATATATTTTATGCAAAATATGACAATGTAGAGGGCCTTGCGCAATCTTCAGCTGTTTCTATTAACGGGCTGAAAGTAGGGCAGGTTGATAAGATTATTCCCCAAACTGCAAAAGATGGCAAAATTAGTTTTGTCGTTAAAATTACAGTGGACAACAAGTTTGAGTTTTCAAAAAACTCAACCCTTGAAATTTTCGAACCTGGATTAATGTCTGGGAAAGAAATGAGAGTAAACCTTGTATATGGAGGAACTCAAGCAAAAGACGGTGATACTCTTATGGGTGCATTTAAGCTAGGAATGATGGGAAGTCTTTCTTCTCAGGTAGGCCCGGTTAAAGATCAATTACAGGTTGTATTACACAGAGTAGACTCCTTAATGACGAATGCCAATCAACTCGTTGATGCGCAAAATAGAGCTGAAATTAAAGCTTTATTATCCAACCTTAATAAAACAGTAGGAGCATTAGAAACCACAGCAGGAAGTGTAAACAGTCTGGTGGGACACAATGATCCTAAGCTTCAAAAGGTCTTAGATGATGCAAGTCTTACTATGCAAAGTGGAAAAGTAACTTTGGATAAGTATGGAAACCTTGCACAGAGTATTGATACCAAGCAATTGAATTCAACTATTGCAAACCTAGATGCTACCGTAGGAAAACTGAATCAGGTGATTGGTGGAATAGATAAAGGGCAGGGTAGTTTAGGTAAACTGATGAAGGATGAGCAACTTTACAATAATCTGAATTCAGCATCTTCGAATTTGAATTCATTGATTGAAGATATGAAAGCGAACCCTAAGAGATATATTAATTTCTCTGTTTTCGGTAAAAATAATAAAGACTAATACGCCTTATGCAGTACATCGATAACATTATTTTCCTGATTTTATTAGTGGCAGGATTTGGACTGTTTGCCAAAAGCCTGTTAAAGATCTATAGAAATATCAGACTAGGTCACGAGATCAATAGAAGCGATAGAAAATCTGAACGCTGGAGTACCATGGCAAGAGTAGCTATGGGACAAAGCAAAATGGTAAAACGCCCTGTTGCAGGTATTCTACACCTTTTTGTGTACGTAGGTTTTGTTATTATTAATATTGAACTTATTGAAATTATTGTTGATGGATTATTCGGTACGCACCGTTTCCTTTCCATCTTAGGACATGATTTTTATAATTTCTTTACTGCAACCTTGGAAGTCCTTGCGCTTCTTGTTGTTATTGGTGTAGTTGTATTTTTCATCAGAAGAAACTTTTATGGAGTTAAAAGACTAACCATGAAAGAACTTTTCGGATGGCCAAAACATGATGCAAACTGGATTCTTATCATAGAGTTTGCCCTAATGATGGCTTTCTTTAAAATGAACGCTGCAGACTTTGTATTGCAGCAAAGAGGATTGCTTCCGGAACATGGGAGTTTTCCTATTAGTTCAGCCATCTTAGGTCCCATTTTCGTTAATTTTGGTGACGGAACTTTATTCTTTACAGAGAAAGCTGCTTGGTGGTTCCACTTTGTAGGAATTCTTTTCTTCATGAACTATCTTTATTATTCAAAACATTTACATATAATTCTTGCTTTCCCAAGTACATGGTATGCCAATCTTGAGAAAAAAGGGAAATTCAATAATCTTGATTCTGTAACAAAGGAAATCAAATTAATGATGGATCCTAATGCTGATCCTTATGCCGCTCCGGCAGAGGGAAGTGAAGCAGATACTCCGTCTAAATTTGGGGCAGAAGATATTTTTGATCTTAATCAGGTACAATTGCTCAATGCTTATTCATGTACAGAATGTGGACGTTGTACTTCTGTTTGTCCGGCTAATATTACCGGTAAGCAGCTTTCTCCGAGATTAATCCTGATGAAAACCAGAGATAGATTGGAAGAAGTAGGGAAAAATATTGATAAAAACGGAAAATTTGTTGATGACGGTAAGAAGTTGTTAAACGATTATATCACAAAAGAAGAGCTTTGGGCCTGTACTACATGTAACGCATGTACAGATGCTTGTCCTGTGTTGTTAGACCCACTATCTATTATCTTTGAAATGAGAAGATTCCTGGTAATGGAACAATCTGCTGCACCACAAGAGCTAAACCTAATGATGACGAACGTGGAAAACAATGCTGCTCCTTGGCAGTATAACCAAGCTGACCGTTTGAATTGGGCCTCAGAAAACTAGGTCAGAGAGCAGTAGTTATGATAGCGCTTTCACTTACCTGAATTATATTGCTCCAAATTACTTTGTTAGCAAAAAAATTGAAGAAAACCCTGTAGAAAAACCCATTGAAACCAATGATTTGAAATGAAAAATATATTTTTTGCTTTTTTATTGATTTGTTCCGGTTTTTTGATGGCACAATCTGCAGATCAGAAAAAAATACTTGAGGATTCAAAAGCCTTTATGTCTTTGTTTGAAAAGAAAGACTACGAGGGAATGCTAGACCTTACCCATCCTGCAATTTTTGAAAAAGTTGACAGAAAAATGATGGCTGACAGTTTCAACAGCCTGTTTGAGGGTAATGATGAATTCAAAATGGAATTGGTAGAAACTGATAAAAACATATTCAGTGTTTCAGATGTTTTTACCACTCAGGATAATACCAAATATGCATTCAGTACCTATCTGATGAAGATGAAAATGATCTTTCTGAAAGAGAGTTTTGATGAAGATAAAAAGAAAATGATGCTGGGAATGATGGAGGCACAGGGTATGAATGCCAAATTTTTAAACGATACAACCTTGGAAATGAGTAAGCAGAGTATGATCCTTGCCCTCAATGATAAATCAACAGGAAATACCTGGAAGTATCTGAATTATGACGAAGCTAATCCTTTATATGTTTCCATAGTACCTGTGGAGGTCATGAAAAAGGCAAAGGAATATTATGCTAATTTATTAATTAAACAAAAAGAAAATGCAAATTAAAACAATGGCAGAATATGCTGCCGAAGGAAGATCCCCGGAAGTTTTATTTTGGGTTGGATGTGCTGGAAGTTTCGATGACCGCGCCAAAAAAATTACAAAAGCATTTTGCAAGATATTAAATAAAATAGGTGTTGAATTTGCGGTTCTGGGACAGGAAGAAAGCTGTACCGGAGATCCTGCAAAAAGAGCTGGAAACGAATTTGTTTTCCAGATGATGGCCCTTACTAATATTGAAGTTCTGAATGCTTATGAAGTAAAGAAGATTGTAACGGCTTGCCCACACTGCTTCAATACCCTTAAAAATGAATACCCAAGCCTGGGTGGCCACTTTGATGTAGTACACCATACCCAATTCCTTAAAACCTTAATGGAAGAAGGAAGATTAAAAATTGAAGGAGGTGCTTTCAAAGGAAAGAAAATCACATTCCATGACCCATGTTACCTTGGAAGAGCTAACGATGAGTATGAAGCCCCAAGATTACTGCTTGAAAAGCTGGATGCAGAGCTTGTAGAAATGAAGCGTTGCAAAACAAACGGTCTTTGCTGTGGAGCAGGGGGAGCACAGATGTTTAAGGAACCTGAAAAAGGGAATAAAGACATTAATATTGAAAGAACGGAGGAAGCCCTGTCTTTTGAACCTAAGGTGATTGCCACCGGATGCCCTTTCTGTAACACGATGATGACAGATGGAGTAAAGCATTTCAACAAAAATACAGAGGTTGCTGTAAAAGATATCGTAGAACTTCTTGCTGAAGCAGACGATTTATAAGAAGTAATCTATATAGAATTATAAAACTCAGGAATCTTCCTGAGTTTTGTTTTTTTTGCTTAAAATTACAGCATCTTACAACCTATTAAAAACTAATATGAGAAGTTTTTTAGCCTCATTTTTTAAATTTATTTTAAGCTTTCATTTTTTCGGACAGAAGTATTTTGCCTTTCATAAATATATTTTCAAGCCCTATCGTCTTTTTCGAGGAGTACAGAAAAACATTATTTATAGAGGCTCAATTCAACTTGATCTGGACCTGGATGATTGGATTCAACAGCAATTGTATTTCTTAGGTGATTACGAAAAAGCTGAAATAGACTACTTGTGTTCTAACTTACAAAAAGGAGATAACTTTATTGATGTTGGTGGAAATATTGGACTTTTTTCCTTAAATGCTTCCGGGATTGTTGGAAGCGGTGGAAAAGTGTACGCTTTTGAAGCTTTTAAACCTAATTACGAGAAGTTCTCCAGACATCTTAGCCTTAATAGTTTCAAGAATGTCACTTTGGAGCATCTTGCTATTTCCGAGAAAAGTGGTTACCTTGAAATTCTATATAATGATCATTATGATAATGTAGGAATGGCATCATCCTATCTAAATGATTTTACGGCTAAAGAGATAGTAGAAAGTGTAAGCTTGGATGATTATATAAGGGCCCAGAAAATAACAAAAATTGATATAGTTAAAATAGATATTGAAGGTGGTGAGTTTTCAGCATTAAAAGGGATGTCAGATATTTTAACACATTATCAGCCTAAAATAATTATAGAAATCAACAATATAGCGCTAAAGAGTTCTAATCATAGTGAAGGCGAACTGATACAGATATTGCACGGAAAAGGCTATACTAAAACAAAAATACTAAGCAAAAGTGAGGGTTCTTATAATGCTGTATTTGAGCGTATTTAATCCTTAGTTATTTTCTTGAAAGATATTCTTCATTCGCTTTCTGAAGAAAAAATCGTAATTTTATACTTTAAATAGAAAGGATATGAAAATTGAAGAATCCAATATTGTAGAAACCAACGACTATAGAGTTATTATATATCCGGCATCAAGGCCATTTGAAACCAAAGAAGCAAAAACTATTACTGAAAAATTATTCGATTTTTTAGCAACGTGGGCTGCTCATGGAAAACCCCTTTCCTCATCCTTTAAAATTGAAAAAAATCAATTCATTGTTATATGTGTAGATGAGGAGAAAGAAATGGCTTCAGGATGTAGTATTGATGCTCTTGGGAAAATAATGAGAGAGATTGATGAAGAATATCAGTTGGGCTTATTCGATAGAATGAAAGCTAGTTTTATTGAAAATGGTGAAGTGAAAACACTGAAACTTATTGATTTTAAAACAAAAATAAGAAACGGGGAATTATCAAAAGATATTCAAGTCTTTGATTTTTCTAAAAATACCTACCTTGATTTCTTAAGCCATTTTGTTTTACCATTTGAAAAAAGCTGGGCTTCTTCCATAAAATAATCTCCATTGAAAATCCTGTTTATTTCCTCATGGTTTCCGAACAAGCTGGAGCCTACTAATGGCAACTTTGTACAGCGTCACGCAGAAGCCGTGGCGTCGTTACATGAGGTAGAAATATTGCATGCTATAGGAGATCCTGCCCAGGATCAGGAATTTATTTTCGATGATCAGAAGATCAACGGAATAAGAACACTTGTGGTGTACTACAAAAGCTCTAAAAATCCGGTATTGAATTTTAGAAATAGAATGCAGGCTTATCAAAAAGGTTTTCTGGAGTTGCAAAAACCAGATTTGGTACATGCAAACATATTGCACAATTCCATGTTTTTTGCTGTTTATTTAAAGGAAAAATACAGGATTCCGTTTGTGATCTCAGAACATTGGTCAGGTTTTCTTCCGATAAACAGATCCAAACTTTCATTTATAGGCATTCTTACGGCACGATATATTGCCCGAAGAGCCTCTTGTTTACTTCCTGTGAGTAGTATTCTGAAAGATAATCTAAAGGAACTGAAAATAGGTAAAAACTTTAAGGTTATTGGAAATGTAGTCAATACAGAACTATTTTCCCCGAAAGAAAAACAACATAAAGCTTTTATATTTCTTCATATATCGAATCTTATTCCCCTTAAAAACCCGGATGCTATCATTGAAGCCGCAGTTCGGCTTAGAAAAGATTTTAAGAACTTTGATCTCCAGATTGGAGGTGACGGAGATGTAAAACAATTGAATAAGCTCATTGAAAAGCATGATGGACAAAGCTACATCAAAACATTTGGTGAAATTTCACATGCAGAAGTTGCTGAAAAAATGAAAAAAAGTGATTGCTTTGTTCTTTTCAGTGACTATGAGAGCTTCTCTTGTGTCCTATTAGAATCTCTTTCTTCCGGTGTTCCGGTAATTGCAACTCGTGTAGGGGCAATTCCTGAAATTATTGGAGAAAATCATGGAATCGTTATTGAAAGATCTGAAGAAGAGCTTTATACAGCAATGAAAAATATGCTGAATGGAGATTACAAGGCAGATTCTCCGGAAGAACTTCATCAATATGTTGTCGAAAAGTTTTCAGTACCAGCCATTGCAAACGAATTTAACAAAGCATATAAAAATATTATATAAGACTGTCAAGGTTTTAATGCTCCGTTGATCAGATCAAAATGAACAGTTTAAAAGATTTTATCAGGGCTTTTTTTGCCAATAAAGGACAGCATGTATTTTTATCTTTGCTGATTACGAAGATATGCGCATTTTCAGGATCTCTCTTCATGATCAGAATCTTGCCGGAAAAAGACTTTGGGCTATTGAGTATTGTTGCTTCTGTTTTTGCAATCTTCGCGCCCTTTAGTGGGTTCGGAAGCTCTCAAAGTCTTATCAGATTCGGATCACTAAGTAGTTCTGATGATGAAAAAAAAGAATTGTCAGCTTATCTTTTTAGAAAAGGATTTTTATATCATCTTATCTTAAGTTCTGTATTTTTTTTATTAGCCTTTTTTTATGTAACTCATTATTCATACATCTTTTATATCTTTTTTTTCTTTACCGTTCGTCTGATTGGAGTCTACTTTCTTAGTCATATTCAGGCAGAGCGTCGTATTTATTTAAAGAATAAGGAATTTGCAATGGTCAATAACGTTGTCAATATTTCAGGATTATTGATGATGATTGTTTTCTCACTATTTTGGGGATTGTACGGATATCTGATTGCCAATGCAATATCTCCGTTTCTTTCTCTTTTTTGGTTTAAAGGGCCGCTGCCAAAAATTACAAACCTTTCATTAAAATTTACTACAAAAGAAATCTGGAGCTTTGCATTACACGCTTCTATAACTGCGCTCTTGTCGGATGCTTTCTTCTCTGCAGATATACTTTTACTGAATTTTTTCAAAAATGAGAGCGTCGTAGCCAATTATAAGGTAGCGTTGCTTATTCCCGCAAACATTACCTTTTTAGCTCTTTCTTTTATGCAGAGTGATTATCCGGTTCTTGCTAAAAATCATCGCAATAAATCCTTTCTAAGAAATTATATCATTAATTACTATAAGATCTTTATCCCTATATCTCTGTTGATATTGATTGTGGGATGCTTCTTAAGTAGTTTTATAATTCGTATTTTCTTTGGAGAACAATACACTGACAACTCATTTGCCTTCTCACTTTTGCTGGGGGTATTTTGTGGAAGTATGTTATTGAGAAACCTATATGGAAATCTGTTATCTGCAGTTGGATTGATGAAAATGAATACCTTTTTTTCCATTCTATCTTTGCTTCTTTTAGCTGTTTTTTCTTATTTTTTGGTTCCAAAGTCAGGAGTAGTTGGGATGGCAATTTCCTTGGGAGCTACATTAACTTTTGTTGGATTTTTAATGATGTTTTCATTTTTCTCTTATCTTAGAAAGTTGAAATAAAGTATCTTTGCGTTATGAGAAACATTGTTTTTGGAATATTGGTTATTGTTTCTGCACTGATAAGTTGTGGCCAGGATGAAGAATCTTTGCAAAGAATCGATCAAATCCTGAATATCTACATGAAGTCAGATACCAATCCGGATTTATTGAACAGTAAAAAAGCAGGTTCATACACTTCTTATAGTGTGAATGATATGTTTGGAACCAGAGACGATTCTCCGGTGACTATTCCCCTAAGAATGACAACAGATTCTGTGTTTTACATGGAATATATTGCAGGAGCAAAGAGAAGAAGACTGGATTCTGTAAGTCCAAGTAATCCGGGAACCGGGAATTCTTACAATTCAAGAATGATGGTTACGCTAAGAAAAACAGTCAATAATACAACAGAAACAACGGTTGACACATTGGAAATTCAATACCGTAAATCACCTACATTGTTTCAGGTTTCAAAGGTTATTTACAATGGAAAAGAGAAATTTTCCAAGGAAGCAGATGCACCTAATTCAATAAATACGGTAACTATCGTAAAATAATTTTAAATTTGTAAAATTGTTAGCTTATATTAAGCCAAACATCTAATATTTAACATCTAAATAAAATGTTACAAGTCAATTTTTTACGCGACAATAAAGAACGCGTTTTAGAAGGTCTTAAAAAAAGACAATTCAAGAATCTTGAGTTGGTAGACGAAGCTATTTCTACTGACGAAGAAAGAAAAAGAATCCAATTTGAATTAGATTCCCAGCTTTCCGAGATCAACAAAATCTCCAAGGAAATTGGACTTTTGATGAAGGAGGGAAAGAAAGAAGAGGCGGAATCGGCAAAGTCTAAAACAGCACAGTACAAAGAGTCGAGTTCAGAATTGAAATCCCAGCTAGAAGTTAAGGAAACTGAATTATTAAATATTCTGTATCAAATTCCAAACATTCCCAATGAATTGGTGAAAAGTGGGGCTTCAGCTGATGATAATGAAATTATTTTCCAGTCTCATACAGTGGAGGGTCTTGGTGAAGGAGCTATTCCTCACTGGGAACTTGCAAAGAAATATAACCTGATTGATTTTGAACTAGGAGTGAAGATTGCTGGTGCCGGTTTTCCTGTTTATTTAGGAAAGGGAGCAAGATTGCAGAGAGCTCTAGTTCAATATTTCCTGGATAAAAATGTGGAAAAAGGGTATACTGAAGTAAACCCGCCTCACGTTGTAAATGAAGCTTCTGGTTTTGGAACAGGGCAGTTGCCTGATAAAGAGGGGCAAATGTATTATATCAATGAAGATAAACTATATCTGATCCCTACAGCAGAGGTCCCTGTAACCAACCTTTACCGTGATGTATTGTTAGAGGAAAAAGATCTTCCAATTAAAAATACTGCATTCTCTCAATGCTACAGAAGAGAAGCGGGAAGTTATGGTGCTCATGTAAGAGGGTTAAACCGTCTTCACCAATTTGAAAAAGTAGAAATCGTAAGAATTGAAAAACCGGAAAACTCTTATGCTGTTTTGGAAGAAATGGTAGAGCATATCAAGGAAATCCTTACTGATCTTGAACTTCCTTTCAGAGTTCTAAGACTTTGTGGTGGTGATACTGGTTTTGCGGCGGCTATGACGTATGACTTTGAGGTTTGGAGTGCTGCACAGGAAATGTGGTTAGAAGTAAGTTCTGTATCTAACTTTGAAACATTCCAGGCTAACAGACTTAAATGTCGTTTCAAAGCAGATGGTAAGTCTCAATTGGTTCATACCTTAAACGGATCTGCAATGGCATTACCAAGGATTATGGCTGCATTGCTAGAAAATAACCAGACTGCGGAGGGAATTAAGCTTCCAAAGAAGATTGCAGAATATGCAAGATTTGATGTTATAAACTAATTGATTTAGTCTCAAATAAAAACCCACCGAAGAAGTTCGGTGGGTTTTGTTATTTTATTCTGTTACGATAACTATTTTTTTATCTGCATTTTTAAGCTTAGGATACTTGTCGTACAAAGTTTTCAAATCATATTGTATCCTTACGGAATAATCATCAACCTGTTTCAGCCAGTCATGTTTACCGGTGATAGATTTTATTTTATTTTCAAACTTTAAAGTAGTTCCTATATTTTTGAAAAACATCATCATCATCCCTTCCATATTGGCTGTTTCTTCTTTTGATCCTTTCGATTGGAGTGCTTCTTCAATATTTTTAAGATTGAAAACATCTGTATTAATAACGAGTGTTTTTCCATCCCAGGTATTGAGGAAATTTTGATCAAGAGGTAATTTCTCGTCTTTATTGAAATTTTTAATTAACTCATAATCATTTGGAGTGAAATGATCCATTTTAAAGGAAAACCCAACAGGAACAGGTTTATTATCTGCTTTTGTAGATTTCAAAAAAAACTTTTTAAGGATTCTAATAGTGTCTTGATTCTCAGTCTTTAATTTCCCCTCTTTCTTTAGAAGATCATACATGCTCGTCCAGATGGTTGGAAACCTATCCATATCCTTAAACTTTTCCTGTTTTATTGAATCAGGTGTCATCGCTTCCATTTCTGCCATAAATTCTCTGGTATCAACATCGGTAATTACAGATGAAGCCGAGTCTTTATGATAAATCATTTCAGTATTTATGGTACAGGATTGTAAGGTGAACAGGCTTATTAAAAATAAGACAATCGTTTTCTTCATGGTATATTGTTATAATTTCTAATTAATGGCAATTAACAGCTTCGTTCGGATCTTTGGAAATAGTCATAGCTTCTGCTTTCGGAGAAACATAAGGGATTCCAAGTTCCAGGCCTCTCAGAATGAACAGACCTCCCAGAATGATCATAATCACGGGTACGGCTTTTAAAACTTTTATTCTAAAAGCTTGATTCATGAGGTTTCCGGCCAAAACAACGGCAAACATGAATGGAAGTGTTCCCAATCCGAATAAAGCCATATATAAAGCTCCCTGCCATATTCCGCCGCCTGCCAGACTTGCTGTAAGAGCCATGTAAACCATTCCGCATGGTAAGAAACCATTAAGAATTCCGGTTGTAAATCTGGAGCGGTAGTCTGCTTTTTGAAGTAATCGTCCTAAGTTTAACTTTACCGAGTATAAAAACTTGGATAGAAATGGAATTTTTGAAGCAAAATCTTTTCCTCCAAAAGAAAATACAGCCATGATAATAAGCAGAACACCTGCAGTAATTGTCAGATATTTCTGAAATCCTGCCATCTCAAACCCTTGTCCAATAATCCCCAAGAGTGCACCCAGTAATGAATAAGTGAATATTCTTCCAAATTGATAGGTGAGATTCTGAAGATAGAAATTGGCAGCTTGTTTTTTGGTTAATCCCATCGATAAAGCAATAGGTCCACACATTCCGATGCAATGAAAACCGGAAGCGAAGCCTAAAGCAATAGCCGATACAATAAGTCCTATTTCCATATCACGTCATAATCCATTCTATAGTCTGTTTTGTCTTTTGTCCAACTCAATCTTAGGGTATAATTTCCCATTTTCAATACCTGTGCAGGTATCATAAAAGTTTGGTTGGCATCAAGCTCTACAGATTTTTTAATGTCTAAATTCTGGTCGTCGGTTCTGTTTAAAACAAATTTTACCGTAGTATTAGAATTATTATATTCTTTTGGAAAAGTGATTTTAATTCCATTAGCTTCCTGACTGTATACAGGTTTTTCCTGTAACTCATCAGCTCTTTTCTTGGCATCAATTACATCTTGGTATTGTAGCTCTTCTTCATAGTAATTGTCCGTTACCATTTCTGAGTTCTTCTGCCCGTTCGGGAAAAGAAACATCATGGATAGTATAAAAACTATGAATGCAAATAATGCAATTACAACACCGTGTCCCCAACTAAAGTTCTTCATTTTTTCTATTTAAAATTGCAGTTTGAATGGTCCTTCAAAATAAGTCTGGTAAGAATCTACGAGTTTACCTTTCATATCATAAACCCCGATGGTAATATTCTGTTTAGATAGCCTCATTTCATTCTCAGGGAAGCTGATATTAATGGTTCCCTTGGAAATTTTGTCTCTGTCTACTTGTATCTTACTTGAAGCACTATATGTGATTTCTCCATGAGCAGGATCTATTACCTTAATGGTAACGATCTTTTTGTCATTTGTTTTGTTTAAGAATGTATAATTATAGGTATTGATAATTTTTCCATCTTTTACAAAGAATGTACTACCTGCCGGTTTAATAAATTTAGCTTCCATTTCTCCACGGCTGTAAAGCAGATATCCTAAGAATCCCACCAAAAGGAATAAGAAGATACTGAATCCTTTCATTCTTCCTGTAAACTTGAATTGAGTTTCTTTCTCAATTTCATTTTCAGAAGCATATCTTACAAGTCCCTTCGGAAGGCCTACTTTTTCCATTACTTCATCACAGGCATCAATACACGCTGTACAGTTTATACACTCCAGCTGTTGTCCGTCTCTGATATCAATTCCTGTAGGACATACCACGACACACTGATGACAGTCGATACAATCTCCTTTACCTGCTGCCTTTCTGTCTTCTCCTTTTCTCCATTTTGATCTGTTTTCTCCTCTCTTGAAATCATAAAAAACATTGATCGTATCTTTATCAATCAGTACACCCTGAAGTCTACCATATGGGCAAACCAATGTACATACCTGTTCTCTGAACCATGCAAATACAAAGTAAAATGCAGCGGTAAGAAGAATCATTACGATAAAATTGGTAGGATGTGCAAACGGTCCTTCGGAAACAATTTTAATTACTTCTTCATAGCCCACAATATACATGAACATAAAGTGAGTAATGATTAATGAAATAATAACATAAACAGACCATTTTAAGCTTCTTTTCCAGATCTTCTCACTATTCCATTCCTGTCTGTCCAGCTTCATTTGCTTATTTCGGTCACCTTCAATCAGATATTCGATTTTACGGAAGATAGATTCCATAAAAATTGTCTGAGGGCATATCCACCCGCAGAAAATTCTTCCGAACGCAATCGTAAAAACAATAATAAAAATTAAGGATGCGATGGCACCTAAAGTAAGGATAAAAAAGTCCTGAGGATAGAAAGGTTGTCCAAAGATAAAAAACTCTCTGTCTATTACATTAAACAATAATAATGGATTGCCATTAATTTTAATGAACGGCAATGCAAAGTAAATAATTAATAAAAGATAGCTTACAAGATTTCTATAGTTGGTGTATTTCCCTTTAGGCTTTCTTGGAAATACCCATCTTCTTTTACCGGATTGCTCCATTGTCCCGATAGAATCTCTGTAAGTCTCAGGGTCCAGAACCTGTCCCTGTCCGCCTCGTACTTCTATTTCTTCTATGTCTGACATATTGTAATGTGTTTAAAAAAGAAAAAACATAATTCGTTACTATTTTTAAGGTAATAACAAATTATGTTTTTTTCATATGTTTCTAATTTTCTAAATTATTCTTTTTCCCAATGTGCTTCAGTTCCTTGAGGAGCTGCTCCTCCTTGAGCCTGAGTCACTGGTGCTACTTCCTGGTTGATGTGATATACATAAGCTGCAATCTTTTCAATTTCAGCTCCGGAAACCTCTCCGTTTTTACCAAATGCTCTCATCGCAGGGTTAGTAGGAGAACCATTCCAGTCCATATGGAATACGTTCTTGAATAACGTCTTCTCTGGCTGGTTGATCCAGAAGTTATCGGTCAAGTTTGGTCCGATACCTCCACTACCATCTTCTTTGTGACAAGATGCACAGTTAGTTTTAAATAATTCTTTACCTTCTGCAATGTTGTCAGCTGAATATTTAGCTGTTTCAATTGTTACAGGAGGCTGCTCGCTTTCATACTTCGCAATGCTTGCCATTTGCTCCTTGTATTCTTTTTCATATTCGCTTAATGGATGAGCGAAATCTGTGAAAGAATAAGCTGCAATGTATACAATACAAAAAGCAGTCCCAAAATAGAATAAACCTACCCACCATTTTGGTAACTGGTTATCCAATTCCATGATACCATCGAAACCGTGGTCGATAAGGATATCTTTTTCTTCTGAAGCAGATTGCTTCTTGAATGCAGCATCGTACATTCTTTTTAAGAAAGGAATCTTCTTCTCAGCTAAATAAGCTGCTTTTTCTTCCGGAGATAAAGTTTTGAATTTATTGTTTTCAATCAAATCTCCAATAGCACTGTGGATGTATGCTAGAATACCAGCAATTACAACAGTTCCCCAGAAGTAAGGCGAAGCTAGGAACGCGTAGCTCTGTACAAACAAATAATAAAAAACGATTAAAAGTCCGATTATTATTAAGATGTTTACGATAACAGGTGTTCTTTGTTTCATAAAAATAGTTTAATTTTTTAAATTAAAATCGTCATCTTCATCATCCCCAAGTGGTGCTTCTTCTTCTTCTTTGTAATATTTTTTAGGCTTGCTAAAAACATAGATTATCAAAGCTACGAAGAACAGCATAAAGAAAATCAGAGCCAGAGTCTGGTAAAACCCAGCATTTTCCGTATTGGATAATATATCTTTAAAGTTCTGAGGAATCATATGAACCTTTTAATGTTTTTAGTTATTACTTGCTGTTTTGATTTCAGTTGTCTTGATATCAGTTCCTAATCTCTGAAGATAAGAAATAAGAGCTACAATTTCTTTTTTCTCTAATTCTCCCTGAGGTCTCTTAGCATAAGCCTCTTTCAAGTCATTTGCTTCAGAGAAGATATCTTTTACAATTTTTGCCGATTGGTTATTTGCCCATTTGTCTGCAGAATCAATTTGAGCCTTTGTATAAGGTACATCAAACGTATTCTTCATCAGCTTCATTTTATCTACCATTTTAGATCTGTCTAAGTCAGTAGCGATTAACCAAGGGTAACGAGGCATAATGGAACCTGCAGAAGTAGATCTTGGGTTATACATGTGCTTGTAGTGCCAAGAACTTGGGTTTTTACCACCTTCTCTATGTAAATCCGGTCCTGTTCTTTTAGAACCCCATAGGAATGGTCTGTCATATATAAATTCTCCTGCTTTAGAGTATTGTCCGTTTTTACCGTTGAATCTTGTAATCTCATCTCTGAACGGTCTGATCATCTGAGAGTGACAAGCGTTACAACCTTCACGAATATAGATATCTCTACCCTCTAATTCAAGTGGAGAATAAGGTTTTACTGCTGATATTGTAGGAACACTTTTCTTAAGAGATAGGGTAGGGATAATTTCTACCATACTTCCAATTGAAATTGTACACAATGACAATACTGTTAACAATAATGGCATTCTTTCCAACCAAAGGTGGAATCCTTCTCCTTCTTTACGTTTGTTTCCGATGTTAGCTAAAGCTGGTGCTTCTGCAGGAACCTCTTTTTGGAATGATCCTTGTCTTACCGTAGCAATAACGTTTACAATCATTAGGATAGCTCCTGAAATATAGAAGATACCTCCTAAGAATCTCATTTTAAAGTAAGGAATAATAGCCGTTACAGTATCCAACCAGTTTTTCCATAATAAGGTTCCGTCTGGGTTGAACTGCTTCCACATTAATCCTTGTGTGAATCCAGAAATATACATTGGTACTGCATAGAAAATAATTCCTAATGTCCCTAACCAGAAGTGCCAGTTAGCTAATTTTACAGACCAAATTTTTGTTCTCCACATAATTGGTACCAAGTAATAGATAACCCCGAATGCCATGAAACCATTCCATCCAAGAGCTCCTAAGTGTACGTGACCGATAACCCAGTCTGTAAAGTGACCAATTTTATTGATGTTTTTAGTTGCTAAAAGCGGTCCTTCAAACGTTGCCATACCATAACAAGTAACTGCTACTACGAAGAACTTAAGAATAGGGTTTTCTCTTACTTTATCCCAAGCTCCTCTTAAGGTTAGAAGACCATTTAACATACCTCCCCAAGATGGTGCAATAAGCATAATAGAGAAACCTGTTCCTACTGCCTGTGCCCATGCCGGAAGAGCCGTATACTGAAGGTGGTGAGGACCAGCCCAGATATATACAAAGATTAGTGACCAAAAGTGAATAATAGACAGTTTATATGAGAATACTGGTCTGTCTGCCGCTTTTGGTAAGAAATAATACATTAAACCTAAAACCGGAGTTGTCAAAACGAATGCTACCGCATTGTGACCATACCACCATTGTACAATGGCATCTTTTGCTCCTGCATATGCAGAATAAGATTTCCAGCCAGTGAAAGATAATGGAACTTCAAGATTGTTGAAGATATGAAGCATTGCTACTGCAACCCAAGTACCAAGATAGAACCAAATGGCTACATAAAGGTGTCTTACTCTTCTTTTTGAAATGGTTAGAATCATATTGACCCCGAAAATGATCCAAGATATCGCAATTAATATATCAATTGGCCATTCATGCTCAGCATATTCCTTAGAAGTATTGATACCCATAAAGAATGTAATGAACGTAGCTACGATCATAAACTGCCAAGTCCAAAAATGGATCCAAGATAATGTATCACTGTACATTCTTGTTTTTAATAATCTTTGCGTAGAGTAATACACTCCAACATAAACAATATTACACACGAACGCAAAGATCACGGTGTTGGTGTGCAACATCCTGATTCTACCAAAACCAAATGCTCCATGAGTGTTTATTAACCCTTGAATGTTACCTGATGATAAACTATTAATGGTTGTATCATCTGTACCGAATAAGAATTCCGGTAATTCAGGGTAGAAAAGCATTAATGCCGCCGTAAGCCCGAACGTAAATCCTATGAAACCAAAGATGATGGTCGCATAGAGGAACGCACGGACAATACTATTGTCATAACTAAACTTTTGTGTTTCCATATCAACTATTCACTATTTTTCTCAATTTTTATTATTTTCTCCTATCTCTTTTCCGTCTTTATTATTGTCGCCATTCTCATCTTTTTCTTTGACTCTTTCATCATCAAAAAGGATTCTGACAGCAGGAGATTCATCATCTTCAAACTGTCCTTTTCTGGCATACACTATAAATACGACCAAGAAAATGGCAGCTAAAGAAACACTGCAGACGATCATTAAATATAGAATATCCATTGGACAACAAAATTAACCTATTTTCGGGGTTCAAATTTAGTGAAAAATAATGACATTCATCACGAAATGCCGATTTCAGCTAATTTAAAATCAGTCTAAATAAGGGCGTTTAAGCCTGTTTTTTGAAGTGTTTGCGACCCAGTATCCAAGTCGAAACTGTGGTGAAGGTAACTACCGTGATGGAACTAACTGGCATGATGATTGCCGCAAAAAGGGGATGCATGTGCCCTGTAACAGCGTAACTTAACCCAACAATATTATAAAGAAAACTGATTATAAATGTCATTTTCACAATTGTGATAGAGCCTTTGCAGACATTCAGGTAATTGTTCAGAGTGACTACTTTTTCTCCATTCATGATGACGTCAGAAGAGGGTGTAAAGCTGTTGGTATCATCTGCGATGGCAATACCTACGTTACTTTGCTTTAGAGCTCCCGCATCATTTAGACCGTCGCCCAGCATAGCTACCTTCATGTTCTGATCCTGAAGATTTTTGATGTAATTCAGCTTGTCTTCCGGACTTTGATTAAAGGCCATTCCCTTATAGTTAGGGATGAGTTCCTTAAGCTGAACTTCCTCTGAGGAGTTGTCACCGCTCAGGATAAATATTTTGTAGTTGGTAAGTTTTTTGAATAGATCCTTAAGCTTAGGGCGGTATTCATTCTTGAAGATGAATTTACCTAAAAACTGATCATTTTTACTGATGTAAACAGCGGTTTCAAGATTCTTTGGTTCCTGATTATTATAACGGGCAGAGCCTATTTTGTAAACATTTCCTCTTATGCTGGCTTCGTAACCTTTTCCGGAGATTTCCTGGAAATTTTCCACTGTAAAATAATCATCATTGACTTCTATGAATTCATAGAGTGATTTTGAAAGTGGATGGTTGGAGTTTTTCAGTAATGTTTTGATATTGAGCAAGTCAAACTCTTGGATCTCAGTGCCACTGTATTTGATGCTTGATTTTTTTCTGTGAGTAATAGTGCCCGTTTTATCAAAGACAATGGTGTCTAATTTTGCAATTTTTTCAATGGTTAAGGTGTCTTTTACGTAGAATTTATTTCGGCCTAAAATCCTCATAATGTGTCCGAAAGTAAACGGTGCAGACAAGGCAAGGGCACATGGGCAGGCGATAATCAGAATGGCTGAAATTACCTGGAACATCTTCTCTAAATCAATGAAAGCCCAATAAATTCCAGAAATAAGTGCAATGCCTAAAATGATGAATGTGAAGTATTTGCTGATGTTGTTGGTCAGTGTGTCAAGTCCTGTTTCATGCTTTTTAAAGGCTTCCTTATTCCAAAGCTGAGTAAGGTAACTCTGATCCACATCTTTGATGACTTCAAGCTCTAAGGATGATCCTACTTGTTTACCTCCTGCGAAAATTTTGTCTCCGGGTTGCTTGCTAATACTTTCACTTTCTCCGGTAATAAAGCTGTTGTCAATATTACCTTCTCCGTTGATAAGAATGGCGTCTACAGGTATAATTTCCTGGTTTCTAACCAGAATTCTGTCTCCAACTTTTATTTCAGAAAGAAGAATGTTTTCCTGTTTTCCGTCAAAGTCTACTTTTGTTACCGCAATAGGGTAAAAAGATTTGTAATCCCTGTCGTAAGAAAGTGCGCTGTATGTTCTTTTCTGGAAAAGTTTACCCATCAGCATGAAAAATAGCAGGCCACAAAGGGTGTCGAAATATCCGGGACCGTAATCTGTAGCCACTTCATAGATACTTCTTCCAAAAAGAACAAATATTCCCAATACAATAGGAACATCAATATTGACGATCTTGTTTTTTAATCCGTACCATGCAGATTTGTAATAGTCTGAGGCAGAATAAAAGACAACAGGACATGCCAGTAGGAACATCAGTACTCTGAAGAGTCCTTTGTAATGCTCCATCCAATAATCCTCTCCTCCTACATATTCAGGAAATGCCAAAAACATCCCGTTTCCAAATGCAAAACCTGCAATGGCAAATTTCACAAGAAGGGATTTGTCTAAATGGTCAACATTTTTCTCAGCTGTTTCAAGACTGATCACAGGTCTGTATCCTAGATTGGTTAAAAAATTAGCTAGTTCGCTTAATTTGAAGTCGTTATGATTGAATGAAATCTGTAGAGTCTTTCGGGTAAAGTTAACCTGTGAATACTTAATATAAGGATTCAGGGTGTGGAGGCTTTCTAGCAACCAAATACAAGAAGAACAGTGGATTACAGGGATTTTGAAAGTGACAAGACTGGTATTTCCCTCAGAAAAATCAGTGACCTTTTCGAAAATTTCCGGAGTGTCCAGATAATCGAACTGGGTAGAGTTTTCATCACCCGGACGAATTCCTGCCCCTTTGTTAAGCTCGTAGAAATTACTTAAATTGTTCGTATTCAGGATTTCATAAACAGACTTGCAGCCATTGCAGCAGAAAGTCTTTTCATCAAACAGAATTCTCTCTTTTTCTATCTCTTGACCACAATGAAAACAGTTCTCGCTCACCCCATAAAATATTGAACTACAAAATTATAACAATTTTTTTTGTTTATCGCGTTAAAAAGTTCTATTTTTGTGATAAATATCATATAAAATGCCGCAGGAACAACAGATAGCAATTGAAGAGAGGTTCGCCAGAGTTTTTAATGATAAATCATTTAAGGAAAGACTTTCTAGCGCAGATTTTGAAAAGTACATTAATGGCAAAAAAAGACTGAGTTTTCAGAAACATGACACCATCTTCGAGGATGGAGAAACTCCAAGAGGAGTTTTTGTTCTGGAAAAAGGGGCTGCCAAACTTTCAAAATCAGGAGCTTTTGGGAAAGATCAGATTTTAAGATTTATTAAAGAGGGGGATATCATCGGCTATCGTTCTTTGCTTTGTGGGGAAAACTTCCAAGCCAAAGCAGAAGCAATGACAGATATAGAATGTGTTTTCTTACCAGCAGATATTTTCATGTATCTTTTGGAGGTAGATCCGCAATTATCTTTCGTAATGCTTCAAAAAATTTCTTACGAATTAGGAGAATCTTCCAACACCATTACTTTCCTTGCCCAGAAAACGGTAAGAGAGAGACTGGCGGAAATATTGCTGCTTTTGGAACAGAAGCTGGGGGTAGATCCGGAAGGCTTTATCAAGATCTCTTTAACAAGGGAGGAAATTGCAAACATTATTGGTACTGCTACTGAAAGTGCCATTCGATTAATCTCCGAGTTCAAACAGGATAGCCTGATTGAAGTGGATGGGAGAAACATCAAGATTCTAAATCACGATAAACTCATGAAACTCGGTCACGTAGTTTTATAAAAATCATACAAAACTTAAGTCGGCCAAAGGCCGACTTTTTAACTTTAAAAAAATAGATAAATTATGTCTGTTCACTCTGAAATTAAAAAAGTTACGACTGAAACCTTGCGTAAAATGAAATTCGACAAGGAAAAAATAACAATGCTTACAGCCTATGATTTTACCACGGCAAAGATGGTAGATGCAGGTGGAGTAGATGCTATTTTGATTGGAGATTCTGCTGCGAATGTAATGGCTGGTTTTGAAACTACATTGCCTATTACATTGGATCAGATGATCTATCATGCGCAAAGTGTGGTAAGAGGAACTGACAGAGCTTTGGTTGTGGCAGACTTACCTTTCGGAACTTATCAGAGTAATCCTGAAAAAGCATTGGAGTCTGCAGTAAGAATGATGAAAGAGGGAGGTGCTCATGCGGTAAAGATTGAAGGGGGGAAAGAAATTTCCAAATCAATCAAAAAAATCATTAATGCCGGAATTCCTGTAATGGGACATTTGGGATTAACACCACAGTCTATTTATAAATTCGGAACCTATAAAGTAAGAGCTAAAGAAGAAGCTGAAGCTGAAAAGCTGATCGCTGATGCACAGCTTTTAGAAGAATTAGGTTGTTTTTCTGTTGTACTGGAAAAAATTCCTGCAGAACTTGCAAAAAGAGTAACGGAAAGCATCTCTATTCCTACTATCGGGATTGGAGCTGGTTCAGACTGTGACGGGCAGGTTTTGGTATATCATGATATGGTAGGAATGAACAAAGGATTCAGTCCAAAGTTCCTAAGAAGATATCTTGATCTTTATACTGAAATTACAGGAGCCGTTGCTCAATATGTGAAAGATGTAAAGACTGTTGAATTTCCAAACGAAAACGAAAGCTACTAATTTATGCAGAATCAACAATCCATCCAGGGGATGTTATCCATTGGAGCCCTAATTTGTCTTGCTGTAGGTTGGTTTAATTTATTTTCTCCGGAAATTAATCATTTGCTTTCCGGAAAAGTTTTTTATGTCCTGATAGGAGCTAGCTTCTTTGTTCAGGCACCTTTGCTTACAAACAAAAACTTTATGTATGCAATGTATGTAGCAGCAGGGATTTGTGTAGTGGGAGCATTTTTACCGGAAGATTCAAAACTTTCTGTACTGAAGACTATTGGCCTTTTGGGAGGTGTTATCCTTTCCCTTTCTAATAGAAGAAGATAGACTAAAGGATTATGAAGGAGCAGATTGTATATGAAGATAATCATCTTCTGGTGGTTAATAAAAAAGTAGGCCAACTTGTACAGGGAGACAAGACTGGTGATGAATCACTATTAGAATCAATAAAGAATTTTATAAAAATAAGAGATGCCAAGCCGGGAAATGTTTTTCTCGGTTTGGTTCATCGTATAGACCGTCCCACTTCCGGATTGGTGATCTATGCTAAAACTTCCAAGGCACTTTCTCGTCTTACCCAAATGGTGAAAAATCGTGAGGTTAAAAAGACCTATTGGGCTGTTGTGGGAAAGGAAATGATTCCCCAGACTCAGAGATTGGTTCATTATTTAAAGAAAAACGAAAAGAATAATAAGGCTATCGTTTTTCCTAAGGCTACAGAAGGAGCAAAGGAGGCTATTCTTACCTACAATGTTATAAAGACATTGGATAATTATTTGCTTCTTGAAATTGACCTTGAAACGGGAAGACATCATCAGATTCGGGCTCAGCTATCCAAAACGGGAGTTCCGATCAAGGGAGATCTGAAATACGGATCCCCGCGTTCCAACCCGGATGGAGGAATTAACCTTCATGCCAGAAAATTAGAATTCATTCATCCTGTCACAAAAGAAAATATTGAAATTATAGCGCCCGTTCCGCAGAATGATGCGATTTGGAGAGCTTGTGAAGAATAGCACCCTATTGATATACCGATACAAACCTTTGTAGAAGTATTCTTTACTAATAAATAAACCACCTCAATTCTGGGGTGGTTTTTTATTTGAAAAAATCAATTTTGCCTATTCTGAAAAAATAACTAACTTCGTCCCATACTTTAGGGGTGTCTGTTATCCACAGACTGAGACTTTACCCTTTGAACCTGATCTGGATCATACCAGCGTAGGGAAAAGTAGGTGACTTTTGCTGTACATTCTATTGTACAATAATGGCCATTCCTAAAGTATATTTAAAATATTAGGAATGGAACTTATAATCAACCACACCCGAAAAACATTTAATGTACTTCCTGAAAATCTGGAAGCACTATTGGCTATGGAATTACCCGGAAAAAAGAAAGGAATTGCTGTAGCCCTCAATAATCGTATCATTCCGCTGTCCGCCTGGGCAGAAACATTTCTTAAGGATCAAGATTCAGTTTTAATCATTACTGCCACTCAAGGCGGTTAATTCATATTTAATACCAATATTTATGGCTCATTCAATTACGTGTTCGCCATTTCCGAACTCAAAGAAAATTTATATTGAAGGAAAAATTCATCCTATCAATGTAGCAATGCGAGAAATACAGCTTAGCCCTACAAAGCTTAGCAAGGGCGGTTTTGAAGAAAATGCTCCGGTAACGGTTTATGATACTTCAGGGCCTTATACTGACGAGAATGCAGAAATTGATATTCAAAAAGGACTTCCAAGGATAAGGGAGCAATGGATTCTGGATAGAAAAGATGTTAATATTCTGGACGGAATTACATCAGAATACGGAAAAGCCCGTCTGGCAGATACAAAGCTTGACGAATTACGCTTCGCTTATGATCACAAACCCAAGGTGGCACAGGAAGGAAAAGAAGTGACTCAGCTTTACTATGCAAAACAAGGGATCATTACTCCTGAAATGGAATATGTAGCCATCAGAGAGAACCAGCGTATTGAACAACTGGAAACTGTTTCAAAAGAAATGTCTTTTCAGCATGTTGGAAATAGTTTTGGTGCCAACACGCCTAAGGGTAAGATTACACCAGAATTTGTAAGAGATGAAATTGCGGCAGGAAGAGCTATTATCCCGAATAACATCAATCACCCTGAAAGTGAGCCTATGATTATAGGACGAAACTTTTTAGTGAAAATCAATGCCAATATCGGAAACAGTGCTGTTTCATCAAGTATTGACGAAGAAGTGGAGAAAGCCGTTTGGGCATGCCGATGGGGAGCAGATACCATTATGGATCTTTCAACAGGAAAGAATATTCATGAAACAAGAGAGTGGATCATCAGAAATAGTCCGGTTCCCATTGGTACAGTTCCTATTTATCAGGCATTGGAAAAGGTAAAAGGAGTGCCGGAAGATCTTACATGGGAAGTTTTTAGGGATACATTGATAGAGCAGGCAGAGCAGGGAGTGTCTTATTTTACCATCCATGCCGGAGTTCTTTTACGATATATTCACCTGACAGCAAACAGAGTAACGGGAATTGTATCCAGAGGAGGTTCCATTATGGCAAAATGGTGTTTATTCCATCATAAAGAAAGTTTTTTATATACTCATTTTGAAGAGATTTGCGAAATCATGAAGAAGTATGACGTAGCTTTTTCTCTGGGAGATGGTCTTCGCCCGGGTTCTATTGCTGATGCCAATGATGCAGCTCAGTTTGCGGAACTGGAAACTTTAGGAGAGCTGACAAAAATTGCTTGGAAACACAATATACAGGTCATGATTGAAGGTCCCGGACACGTTCCCATGCACATGATTAAGGAAAATATGGAAAAGCAGCTGGAAGAATGTCAGGAAGCACCATTTTATACCTTAGGCCCTTTGACTACTGACATTGCACCGGGTTATGATCATATTACATCAGGAATTGGAGCTGCAATGATCGGATGGTTCGGATGCGCAATGCTTTGCTACGTAACTCCTAAAGAACACTTAGGCCTTCCCAATAAAGACGATGTAAAAGTTGGGGTAATTACCTACAAGTTAGCAGCTCACGCAGCGGATTTGGCAAAAGGACATCCCGGAGCACAATATAGAGATAATGCATTAAGTAAAGCCAGATTTGAATTCAGATGGGAAGATCAGTTCAACCTTTCGCTAGATCCTGATACGGCAAGATCGTATCATGATGAAACGCTACCTGCTGACGGAGCAAAAATTGCCCATTTCTGTTCTATGTGCGGACCAAAATTCTGCTCCATGAAGATTACACAGGAAATTAGAGAATCTGCAGAGCAAGGAATGCTGGATAAATCACAGGAGTTTATTGAAAAAGGAAAGGAAATTTATATATGATCCTCGTTATCACTCCTGAAACTATAATTCCTAATGAACAAGAGATTATTAATCAAATGTTTTATGAGGGGCTGGATTTGCTTCACATCAGAAAACCGTGGATCAATAAAGAAGAAATGACCGATTTTATAAACGGAATTGATAGCTCTTTTTATGCTCAGTTAGTTTTGCATACTCATTATGAACTTGGAAAGGATTATCGTATTGCCAGATTTCATTTTAGAGAACAGGATCGAAAAGAGGGAAAGTATAAGGAATTTATCAATGAAAATATAATTTCAACCTCTGTGCATGATATCATAACCTATAATAACTTGGAAAAAGAATGGGAGTATGCTTTTATAAGCCCATTTTTTCCGAGTATTTCCAAAAAAGGATACGGTGTTGATTCTACGGTAATGGATAGTGTAAGACAAAGAGATAATCCGGAAGTAAAGCTGATTGGCTTAGGAGGAATTAATGCTGATCATATTCACGAAGCTTTTGATACAGGAGTAGACGGAGTCGCTTTATTAGGAGCAATTTGGGAAAGTAATGAACCTTTAAAAGTTTTTAAAGAATGCAGACAGAACGTCCCTTTGTCATAAGCATTGCAGGATTTGATCCAAGTGGAGGAGCCGGTTTATTGTCGGATATTAAAACCCTGGAACAGATAAAAGTAATGGGATTGGGAATTTGTACAGCCCTTACCTTGCAGACAGCTTCTCAATGCCTTAGTCTGGAATGGCGGTCCATAGATGAGATTGTCAAGGAAATTAATGTATTGATGAGTCATTATACGGTTTCCGTTGTGAAAATTGGAATTGTAAAAGATGCGGAGTTTCTGATTGAAATTATCAATGCAGTTAAGGCTTGCAATGCTGACGCTAAAATTGTTTGGGATCCTGTATTGAAAAGTACATCAGAATTTACTTTTTTCAATCTTGAAACACTTCCGTTATTGAAAAATTGGATAGACAAGATTAGTTTAATTACCCCTAACTATAATGAATACAATGTTTTAAAGAATGTTGGTCTCTTGTCAAAAGAAAACTCCTGTTCAGTGCTTATCAAAGGAGGACACAGAGAAGACCTTTTAGGAACGGATGTTTTAGTTGAAGACGGAATTGAAACCTTGTTGGCACCAAGCAACGGAGATTTTGTATACCATCCAAAACATGGATCCGGATGCGTTTTGTCCTCCGCAATTGCAGGAGAACTGGCTAAAGGTGAATGTCTGGAAACCGCCTGTAGAAAAGGAAAATTATATATCGAAAAATTTTTAAAAAGCAGTCCCTCTTTACTGGGAACACATTCATAGTAACTATGGAAAAACTACAATACATATCACAAGGAAGTACACATCAGGAGCAGGAACTTAATATCCGTAAAGCTTTAGACAACGGAATAAAATGGATACAGGTCCGTTGGAAAAACGCCCCTGAAAATGAATTAATCAGCCTTTGTGAAATTTCAAAACAGCTTTGTTCAGAATATCAATCCGTTTGTATCATTAATGATCATGTTCAGTTGTCAAAAAATATAGATGCCGACGGTGTTCATTTAGGATTGAATGATGGCTCTGTTGAAGAAGCAAGGCTTATTCTAGGCAAAAATAAAATCATTGGCGGAACAGCAAATACTCTTTCTGATGTACTTCAAAGAATAAACGAATCATGTGATTACATAGGCTTGGGACCCTTGAGGTTTACTTCTACCAAGGAAAAGCTTAGTCCTATTCTGGGATTTGAGGGCTATCAGGAAATTATCAGTCACCTGCAGGAAAAATCAACAGAAATCCCCAAGATATTTGCCATTGGCGGTGTTACCCTTGAAGATATTACTCTTCTGCAGCAGATCGGAATTTATGGAGTATCAGTTTCTGGCCAGATTACAAACCAGCCGTCCATCATTAATGAATTTAAAAAAGCAATGATATATGCATAATCAAAAGTTAATAATAGCAGACAGAACCTTTGAATCACGACTTTTTTTAGGAACAGGAAAGTTCGGAAGCCTTATGGATATGGCCGCATCTGTCGTTGCTTCAGAAACCAATATGGTAACGATGGCCTTGAAAAGAATCGATGCCCAATCAGCCGAAGACGATCTTCTGGAATCGTTAAGAGAAACAAGTGTTCATCTTTTACCCAACACCTCAGGAGCAAGAACAGCTAAAGAAGCCGTATTGGCAGCACAATTGGCAAGAGAAGCCCTGGAAACCAACTGGGTAAAGCTTGAGATTCATCCAGATCCAAAATATTTATTGCCAGATCCTATTGAAACCCTTTATGCAACGGAAGAATTGGCGAAGCTTGGATTTGTGGTAATGCCTTACATTCATGCAGATCCGGTTTTGTGTAAACGTCTGGAAGATGCAGGAACTGCTGTGGTAATGCCCTTAGGAGCGCCCATAGGAACCAATAAAGGATTAAGAACATTAGACTTTTTAGAAATCATTATCAGCCAAAGTAATGTTCCGGTTGTGGTAGATGCAGGAATAGGAGCGCCGTCCGATGCTGCCAAGGCAATGGAAATGGGAGCCGATGCCGTTCTTGTCAATACAGCAATAGCCGTTGCCAGAAATCCGGTGAATATGGCCGTTGCCTTTAAAGAAGGAGTCATTGCAGGAAGAAGAGCTTTTGAATCGGGATTAGGAGCAATAGCCAACCATGCAGAAGCATCAAGTCCGTTAACCTCGTTTTTATTTGAATAATAATTAAGATGATGAATAGCTTTAAAGATGTTTTTGAACAATATCAATGGGATGAGGTAAAAGCTAAACTTGAAAAGGTAGGTATATCTGATGTTCAGAACAGTCTTCAGAAAAAGAATAAAACACTGGACGACTTTTTGAATCTGCTCTCACCAGCAGCCTCGCAAGAATTGGAACTGATGGCCAAGATGACACAATCTCTTACCCAAAAACGCTTTGGAAAAATCATTCAGTTATACGCTCCATTGTACCTCAGCAACGAATGTCAGAACATTTGTACCTATTGCGGTTTCAGTTTGGATAATAATTTAAGGAGAAAAACCCTTACCGATTCGGAATTAATGATTGAAGCTTCCGTTCTGAAGTCAATGAGTGTTAATCATATTCTGCTGGTGAGTGGGGAAGCCAATAAAATAGTGGGAGTTCCTTACTTTAAGAACGCTGTTCGTTTATTAAGACCTCTTTTTTCCAATATTTCCATTGAAGTCCAACCTTTGGAAGAAGAAGAATACAGGCTTCTTCATGAAGAGGGAGTTCATTCCGTATTGGTATATCAGGAAACCTATCATCAGGAAGTGTACAAAGAATATCATCCAAAGGGTAAAAAATCAAACTTTCATTTTCGTTTGGATACTCCAGACAGAATTGGAAGGGCTGGGATTCATAAAATGGGATTAGGCGTTTTACTTGGATTGGAGGACTGGCGTGTGGATAGTTTTTTCAATGCTCTTCACATCGATTATCTACAGAAACATTACTGGAAAAGTAAATTTTCGGTATCCTTTCCGAGGCTCAGACCGGCAGAGGGAATTATTGAGCCTAATTTTATTATGGAAGATAAAGACTTACTGCAATTGATCTGTGCCTACAGAATTTGGAATGAAGATCTTGAAATATCAATATCTACAAGAGAAAATGAGGTGTTCAGAAATCATATCGTATCACTGGGAGCCACTGCAATGAGTGCCGGTTCAAAAACCAATCCGGGAGGTTATTCTGTAGATAAAGAATCACTGGAGCAGTTTGAAACCAGTGATGAACGAAGCATGGAAGAGATCAGGAATATGATTAAACAGTCTGGTTATGATCCTGTAATGAAAGATTGGGATTCCGTTTACAGTGGGATTTAAGCATAGTGGTTCATTTATACTATTCAAAATGCAAAGCAAAGATATTTTCAAAAGATACAGCCGACAGATTTTTATTGATGAAATAGGACTGGAGGGACAAAGGAAAATTATGGCAGCCAGAGTTCTTGTTATAGGAGCGGGTGGCTTGGGAAGTCCTGTGATCCAATATTTAGCAGCTGCAGGAGTTGGGACTTTAGGACTTGCCGACTTTGACTACGTAGAGCTTCATAACCTGAACCGACAGATCATTCACAATGAAAATGGAGTAGGAATGCTGAAGATAAAAAGTGCACAAACCTTTGTGAAAAACCTTAATCATCAGATAAAAGTAATAGGTATTGAGGAGAAAATTACTGCCGATAATGCTTCGGAAATATTCTCCCAATATGATATTGTTGTAGATGGATCAGACAATTTTTCAACAAGATATTTAGTCAATGACACTTGTGTAACATTGAAAAAAACATTGGTTTATGGAAGTATATTAGGGTTTTCCGGACAAATGGCAGTCTTCAATCATCAGGGAAGCAAAAACTTGAGAGATCTTTTTCCTGAGCCACCTGTTGATGAAGAGGTACCAGATTGTGATAGCTTGGGTGTTCTTGGGGCTTTACCGGGAATTATAGGAAGTATGATGGCTCTTCAGACCTTGAAAATAATTACGGATCTTCCTGTAACCTTAGACCAGCTAACACTTGTTGATACACTTGACTGGAGATTTCAAACGATAGATTTTTAAACATAAATCATTGGTCAAAACAAAAAATGAGGCAGTAAAATTATTACAGCCTCATCTTGGTTTATTTTATCATTTAAATCTATTGTCCCTGTTGCATTACGCCTCCATTATCCTCTTTTTTAGGTTGGTTTAAGATGCTTGCATCTTCCTTGGCCAATTTATTCTTGGTAGGAATTTTATAGTTGATCGAAATACCAAAGTTTCTTGAATCATACTTGGTTCTTAGCAATACAGATTCGCTGGCTGGCAGATTAGAGTAAGCCTGCATCACCTGACTGTTGAAAATATCATTAGCAAATACAGAAACACTCAGACGTTTATCCATAAACTTTTTAGTCAATGTGATGTTTAGGGAGTTATTAAACGGTTTATCAGCAGTAAAATAGAAGTAACCTCCTTTTGCCGTTATATAACTGTAATTTACATTCATGTTGATTCCCTTTGGAAGAATCAATTGAGTCATAAGGTTGAATATCCAGAAACCTTTATTGTTAAGGTTGTCAATTTCATGCTTTTGATATCCTGCATACAGATACATAAAATTAATTTTATCAGGATTGAAATTAAACTTCATCACCTCACTCAATGGCTTACTGAAAAGCATGAACGGAATAGGAAGTCCCACATTGAAGTTATGAATCTTCATGTTGGCAATGTTAACCTGTTGATTGTATAGGTTATTTCCACTTTTTCTAACAATCTGCGCAACCTGATTCGTTGCTGAGCTTACACTATAGCCGATAAATGCATAATCAAAAGCAGAAACCTTTACTTCATAATTGTCAAAAATAGTAGGCTGTAGGTTCGGGTTACCTGTTATTTGAGTATTGGGACCACCAAATGTTGTATTATTCGGGTTTAGGGCAGAAATACTTGGTAAACTGATCTTTCTGTTATAGTTAGCCGCAACGTATACCTGATTCATCATGTTATACTGAATGCTGGCGTTCGGAAAGAACTTAAATTTATTAAAAGGAAGCAAGTCAGCCTGAACCAATTTTTCATCCTTATCAAAGTACCTTGTCACTCCGGAAATATCATAGTTTTCAAAACGTGAACCCAATGTAAAGTCAAATTTCTTCAGCTTAGCCTGAAACTCCAAATAGGTGGATGCCGTCTGTCTCTGATATTCAAGGTTTGTAAGTCCAAAACTCTCTGTATCATAATCCTGTCTTTCATACAATCCTCCCAGGCTTACCTTTCCACCATCAAGAAGTTTTATAGGCTGAGAATAATCTACCTTAAAGTTGGCTATTCTCATATCCGATGTATTGTTAATAATATTTCCTCTGGAATAATTAAAAGGTTGATTATCAGTTGTAAATTTCCCTTTTTGGTAGAAGTTGTCCTGTCCAAACTTACTGTTGGATTTTGTATACCCAAACTGGAAGTCTAATTTTTGAGATTTATCAGAAAAACGTTTTTGATACGTTACAACAGCTTCCTGTCTTACATTGTTTGTATTGGCTGTATCATAAGCATCAAAAAGTCCCTCTTTGTATACATTAGGCTTTGTGCTTACAAGAATATTGGCAATACCACTACTTAAAGTATAGTTGTCATTATTGTTGTGGTAAATATCATAGTTCAATAATAATCTGTCCTGCCCAAGATCAAAAGTAGCACCTGCTTTCGCAAAATAACCGCGTGCTAATCTATCTGAATTCGCATCCAGAATATTTTCTTGTTGAGAGCTCAACATACTTTCGCGGTAGTTTTGGCCTACATTAAGCTGCCATCCGAAAAGCTTATTTCTGGCGTTCAGATTAACAGAGTTGGTTGTTCTGCTTCTGAACTTATCATAATTGGTGAATGTATAATTCCCCGAATAAGTAGCTGTTAAATATTTATTGGCATTTTTGTTGGTGATGATATTCATGATGGCGCCCCCTGAAGTAGCAGGAAACTCTGCTCCCGGCTGGGTAATCACCTCAATTCTATCCACAGAGTTAGCCGGCATTCCCTCAAGAAAGGCATTCAGATCGTTGGACGTAATATTCAAAGGTCTTCCGTTTAAGAAAACATCCAGAATCTTTCCCTGATACATCATTCCCGCAAGATCAGTGGCTACCAGCCCAGGAAGTTTTTTAAGCCCTTCCAGAACATTTCCATTATTCAGCTGAGGCTGCTCAGAAAAATCAAAAATGGTACGATCTGCTTTTTGTTCAACGGCTTTTTTAGTTTTGGTAATAACAACCCCTTCAATTTGTTTCTCAGTGGCTGTATTATTGCTTTTTTCCTGCGAGAAAACACACACAGAAGTTATAAGCGATAAAGCGAATATAGTTTTTTTCATAATGTTTTTTACAACTATTCAGTTAGACGCACAAAATGAAAAATTGTTACGGAATAATTTTCAAAAACTTCTTTTTTTAGTAATTTTTTATTTCTGAAAACTATTGTGCCCTATCTTTCTCCTCAAACTTAATGTTCTTTTTATTGATACTCTTTTTGCCAGTTCCAAAGGTATAAGTGGCGCTTAATCGAAAGCTTCTTCCATCCCAGTAATTATCAAAATGCTGGCTGTTATCTTTAAAATACATATCACCGCGGAATCTTTGGGCAAAAATATTGGTAACAGTTGCATTAATCTGCAGTTTCTTTTCCATGAGAGAGATTTTTAATCCAGACGTTAGCTCCGGAAAGTTGTGAAAATAAGAAGTCACATTTTTGTAAGGAAGGCTGTGATCAAAATTCACAAATAAAGCAAGAGTTTTTTCTTTGTTCAGGGCAAAAGTATTGTTGATAGAGTAACTGAATGAACTTCCTTTTTTAGGTTCTGCCTCAATGCCGAATACGCTAGAGTTTTGAAGAGATGCATTCAAGGAAATGCTAGCTTCCCAGAATTTGAAGAAAGTATCGGTATAAGAGGCGTTTACACCCCAAAAATCATTATTATAATAGTTCAGATAAGTACTGATTTGTGATAATCCGTCTATATTGGAAATCTGACCGAATGCATTTTTCATTTTCAGGTAATAAGCACTTACTGATAGCTTATTGTTAAAGGTATATCCCAATTCCCAATTGTTGATGTAAGCAGGCGTAAGCAAAGGATTTCCTGAAGAATATGAATACGGGTTTGAATACCATCGGAACGGATTAAGATTGCTCATACTTGGACGGTTGATTCTTCTGGAATATGAAAAACTGAATACATTTTTATCTTCCTTATAAGAAATGTAAGCAGAGGGAAACCATTGCCCATAATTGTATTGATTACCTGTATTGGAAGAAGGGGTAAAACTTTCTGCATTTGTATTTTCATAGCGAATGCCAGCCTTGGTTTCCCAATGTTCTCCAAAAGACTTTGAAAAACTTACATACCCTGCGTAGTTTTCTTCTTTGTAGTGAAAAACATTCGCTCTTAAAGGGTCAGCAACATATTGCCCGGATATAAGGGTAAGATATTGTAAGTCCGAAGTATTTTTAAATTGATTGAATTTCACCCCAGTTTCAATAGTTCCAAAAGAAAACGGAAGTTCTAAATCTGCCTGTGCAGAAAAGATCTGTGGTGCAACAATGGAAATAGTTTTAACATCCTCAATAGATTGATTGGAGTATTTCAACGTAGAGAAGTTAACATCCGTGTCAGAATTATTTTTATAAAAATTTCCTGCAATACTTAATTTTTTTCCTAGTGAGTCTAACTTTACATCATAATAAGCACTCAAAGTATGAGTAGGAAGCTTTTCCCTATGAAAAGTATTGGTGAGAAGGTTTTCTTCCTTTAAGTCAGAATCAACATTTCTCGTTTTGTTGATGATATCCATCCCTGATTTTTGATGTGCATAGATATATTCAAATCCGATTTGTGAATTTTTACTGATTTGATAAGAGAGACTAAGGTTAGGAGTCAGCTCTTTCCACATGTCTTTTCTTACCGAATTGCTGTAGTTTTGGCTGGCTCCCAAAATCGAATAATTTTCATCAGAACGTTTTGCAGAATCATAATAGGTTAGTTTAAGGCTGCTGCTAAATTTTTCCGTTTGGTAATTGAGTGAGCCATTGGAGCTGAACCCTGAATAACTTCTTTGGATGAGATTAGAATTGATATTTCCGCTAAAACCCATATTCGGATTTTTTTTAAGTATAATATTGATGATGCCACTGTTTCCCTGTGCTTCGTATCTTGATGGAGGAGTTGTGATAACCTCTATTTTTGCTATATTTTCGGATCTGATGGATTTCAAATAATTAAATAAAGCAGTTCCTGAAAGATTAAGCATTCTTCCGTTAACCATTACACTTACCGTACTTTTTCCGGTGATGGAAATTAAGCCTTGATTTTCATTCACTTTCAGCATGGGTACATTGGCAAGTGTTTCCGAAGCATCCATTCCCTGTGATACAATAGAAGCATCCACGTTGAATATCAGGCGGTCTGCTTTTCTTTCGATTAATTTTTTCTTCGCAAGAATATTGATCTGTTCAAGGCTTTGAGTGCTGTCTTTTTGAATCTGTGCTGATAAGGCTGAAGAAAAAAGGCTGATGATAAAAAAGTATTTTATTGTCATGGTTTGTAATCTTGAGACAAAGATATTTTCAAACTTTGTGTGCGGAAATGGCATCTAGATTTTAGCGGAAATTAATCCGTTCAAAAAAGATTCATCGGAAAAAAAACAGGTTTTGTCGAAAATGTATAGGAATTTGGAGGCACAGATTCTTACATTTGAATATGAAGCAAAAACAAATTCTTTTTCTACACTTTTCTTATTGGTTGTTGGTTCTTAGTAAAAACATATTTGCAATAATCACCTCTCAAAATGTCAATATTGATATTTTGAATCTTACTATTTTTACAGCCAGTTTTCTGGGGTTTTATGTTAATTATTTCTTTGTTGTTCCCAAGTTTTTTAACCCTAAGAAACTCTATTTTACCATTGTAGGCTTTTTTGTTGGTGTGTTTTTCTTTGCTCTATTTCGCTATTCTTTAGAAGAAATATTGCTTCCGAAAATTGCAGGATTTAGAAATTACGCAGAGGATACGTCTTTTACATATTATTTTTATGATAATGTGTATTATTCTAGTTTAACGATTTTTGTAAGTACCAGCTTGTGGCTTTTTACTTACTATTCTAAGTTGGAAAGAGAGCGGTCACAACTTATTGAAGAGAGAAAGCATGCCGAGCTTCAGGCTTTGAAAACACAAATCAATCCACATTTTATTTTTAATTCTTTAAACAACATCTACTCACTTGTCTATCAGAATTCAGAGAAAGCCTTGCCGGCCATAGAAAAGCTTGGAGAACTCCTTCGATATACCACTAAGGATCTTGAAAAAGAGTTTATCCGTCTTGACCAGGAGGTAGGATATATTGAAAGCTTGATTGAGCTGGAAAAACTGAGAATCGGAAACCCTGAGTTATTGATTGTGGAAAAGAAGATCAGCCAATCGGGAGTTCTTATTTCACCTATGATTCTTGTTCCATTTGTTGAAAATGCTTTCAAACATGGAGATTTCAGAGGTAAAGGGTTTGTTGTTTCTATCTCTGAAGACATGGGGAAATTGAATTTTTATCTTCAGAATTTTAAGATTACTCGTGAAAAAGATAAAGTGTCCGGCATAGGAATAGAAAACGTAAGAAAAAGGCTTGAAATCTTATATCCTAAAAAATATGAACTTCATATAAAGGAAACCGAGTCAGAATTTATTGTAGATTTAAGAATAGATTTGTCCGTATGAGAAAACTAAAATGCATTATTGTGGATGACGAGCCATTGGCGATATCACTTCTTGAAAATTATGTGCAGAAAATTCCTTTTTTCGAACTCGTTTTTTCTACAGAGAACCCTATTTTGGCACTGGAATTTCTACAGAATAACGAGTCTGATCTGATCTTTTTGGATATCCAGATGCCTGAGCTTACCGGAATTAATTTTATGAAGATTAATGGAGACAAGCAGAAGTATGTTTTAACAACCGCCTATTCTGAATATGCAATGGATGGCTATGAACATAATGTCATTGATTATCTTTTAAAACCGATCTCTTTTGAAAGGTTTATGAAAAGTGCATTAAAAGTCAAGGAACGATTTATTTTTAGTGATGAGGTAGATGCTCATTTCTTTGTAAAGTCTTCCGGACAGCAGCATAAGATAAGCTTTAAGGATATTCTTTATGTTGAAAGCATTAAGGATTACGTGAACATCCGAACATCTGATGAAGAATATATTGTTTTGGATACCCTTAAATCTATGGAAAGCCAGCTTTCTGACAGGTTTGTAAGAATTCATAAATCTTTTATCATAAATATGGATAAAATCAAAAGTATTGGGGCTAGGAAACTCATGTTATCTGAGCAGGAAATCCCGATTGGAGATAGTTATAGAGCAAATCTTTTAGAAAAATTAAAATAGAATAGGAGAGTTGCTCAAAGCTATAAGATTTATATCTGCTCAATTTCCAACATCTACGTGAGAATACCTTGTAGATCTTGCTAATAGTTTAGGTTTTTTAGATTTTGTATAAAGCTAATAAGGTGGTTTATTATGAAAAGCGGACTAAAGTCCACTCCTATTAAAATGTAATGATTGGACTTAAAGTGAAATTAACGACATAAGTATAGTTTTGGTATCAGTTTAAGTAATTAAAAATAAAAAAGGAGGCTTCAATGGAAGTCTCCTTTTTATTAATCGATCTAACAACTAATTTTATTTTTCTTGCTGTTTAATCAGGTTCAATGCAGAACCGGCCTTAAACCACTCAATTTGTTGGTCGTTATAAGTATGGTTTGCCATGATGATATCTTTAGTTCCGTCTTTGTGAACAAACTCTAAAGTCAGTTGTTTTCCTGGAGCAAACTGATCAAGATCTAAGAAGTTAACAGTGTCATCTTCCAGAATTTTGTCATAATCAGTCTCATTAGCAAAAGTGATTCCCAACATCCCTTGTTTCTTAAGGTTAGTTTCATGGATTCTCGCAAATGATTTTACCAATACCGCTTTCACACCAAGGTGTCTAGGCTCCATAGCAGCGTGCTCTCTCGAAGAACCTTCACCATAGTTTTGATCTCCTACAACAATAGTTGGAACTCCTGCGGCTTTGTAAGCTCTTTGTACAGCCGGAACTTCACCGTATTCACCCGTTAGTTCATTTTTAACATGGTTGGTTTCCATGTTGTAAGCATTTACTGCTCCAATCAACATGTTGTTTGAAATATTATCAAGGTGACCTCTGTATTTCAACCATGGACCTGCCATGGAAATGTGGTCAGTAGTACATTTTCCGAAAGCTTTGATCAATACCTTAGCGCCTTCAATGTTTTTACCGTCCCAAGCTGGGAACTCTTCTAGCAACTGAAGTCTGTCTGAAGTAGGGCTTACATTTACAACAACGATGGATCCGTCTGCAGATGGAGCCTGGTACCCGTTATCATCTACTGCGAAACCTTTTGCAGGAAGTTCAAATCCTTTAGGCTCATCAAGCTTTATTTGCTCACCGGCTTCGTTGGTTAGGGTATCAGTAATCGGGTTGAAATCTAGTCTTCCTGAGATTGCAACAGCAGCTACCATTTCAGGGGAAGCTACAAATGCGTGCGTATTCGGGTTACCATCAGCTCTTTTCGCAAAGTTTCTGTTGAAAGAGTGAATGATAGAGTTTTTCTCTCCTTTTTCAGCTCCTTCTCTGTCCCATTGTCCAATACACGGTCCACAAGCGTTAGTGAAAATTCTTGCGTTCTCAAATTTTCTGAAAGAATCCAAGAAACCATCTCTTTCCGCTGTGAATTTTACTTGTTCAGAACCAGGGTTGATTCCTAAAATAGCTTTAGGTTTTACTCCTTTTGCTACTGCATCTTCAACAATGGAAGCAGCTCTTGATAAATCTTCATAAGAAGAGTTGGTACAAGACCCGATAAGCGCCCACTCAACCTCTAACGGCCATCCGTTGGCTTCAGCTTTCGCTCTGAATTCGGCAACCGGAGTTGCTAAGTCTGGGGTGAAAGGTCCATTTAAGTGAGGCGTAAGCTCAGAAAGGTTGATTTCGATTAATTGATCGAAATATTGTTCTGGATTTGCATATACTTCAGCATCACCTGTTAAGTGTTCAGCAATTTTATCAGCGGCGTCTACGACATCCTGTCTTCCTGTAGCAGCCAGGTATCTTCTCATTGAATCATCGTATCCGAAAGTAGAAGTGGTAGCTCCAATTTCTGCACCCATATTACAGATGGTACCTTTACCCGTTGCAGAAAGAGATTCTGCCCCTTCACCGAAGTATTCTACGATACATCCCGTACCTCCTTTTACGGTAAGGATTCCTGCTACTTTTAAGATGACATCTTTTGCAGAGGTCCATCCGTTCATCTTACCGGTTAATTTTACCCCGATAAGTTTAGGCATTTTAAGCTCCCAAGCCATTCCGGCCATTACATCTACTGCATCTGCACCTCCTACACCAATGGCAACCATTCCTAATCCACCGGCATTTACCGTATGAGAGTCAGTACCAATCATCATACCTCCCGGGAAAGCATAGTTTTCTAATACCACCTGGTGAATAATACCAGCTCCGGGTTTCCAGAATCCGATTCCGTATTTATCACAAACTGAACTCAAAAAGTTGAATACCTCAGAGTTTTTGTTAATCCCCTCTTGTAAATCTTTGTCAGCACCTACTTTCGCTTGAATCAAGTGATCTGCGTGAGCCGTTGACGGGACAGCTACTTTCGCTTTTCCAGCCTGCATGAACTGTAAAAGTGCCATTTGTGCAGTTGCATCCTGCATTGCTACTCTGTCTGGAGCGAAGTCTACATAAGAGTTTCCTCTTTCATGTGCCTGTGTAGCGTTTCCTTCCCAAAGGTGGGTGTAAAGGATTTTTTCTGATAGGGTAAGAGGTTTGCCCACAATTTGTCTTGCTGCTGCAATTCTTTCAGGGTAACGTTCGTACACCTTTTTGATCATATCAATATCAAAAGTCATATCTTAATTTAGTTTTGTTTCTGTTAATACTCCTTTTTCTGATGTTTGAAAAAGAAAAATCATTTTTTATACATCAAAAAATGTTCCTATAATCCATCAATAGGGGTAATTGTGTCTCCAAAATCAATAGATTTTATAACTTTCAAGTTAAGAAAAAATAGACTTTATTTTTGGGGTTTTATCGAAAAAAAAACGTAACTATTATAAAATAGAAACGTTCTAAACAAAAAATTGAAAGATTTTAAATCCTTAAGGATCAAAATCTTTCAATTATATTATCTTAAAAGCTATTGTTGAAATCTATTAATGACCAACCTGAACCAGCTCCTTAATTGGAGGAGCAAACTTCGTTAGGTCAATACCCTCCACTGCTGCTTTATATTCATCGATATTAGGAATACGTCCGATAATTGCTGAAAGAACTACAACCGGTGTAGATGCCAATAAAGATTCTCCTTTTTTACGTTCAGAATCTTCTACAACTCTTCCCTGGAAAAGACGAGTTGATGTAGCCAATACGGTATCTCCCTTAGCTGCTTTTTCCTGGTTACCCATACAAAGGTTACATCCAGGACGCTCAAGGTACATTACATTTTCGTATTCTGTACGAGCTTCACCTTTTGGAGCATTGTCATTAAATTCGAATCCTGAGTATTTTTCTAGTAATTCCCAGTCTCCTTCTGCTTTTAATTCATCAATGATGTTATAAGTAGGTGCAGCTACTACAAGAGGAGCATTAAATTCTACTTTTCCTTGTTGTTTTTCAAGGTTTCTAAGCATTTGAGAAACAATTTTTAAGTCTCCTTTGTGAACCATACAAGATCCAACAAAACCAAGATCAACTTTTTTCTCACCTCCATAATAAGAAAGATCTCTAATGGTATCGTGAGTATATCTCTTAGAAACATCATCATTGTTTACATCCGGGTCAGCAATCATTGGTTCAATGATTACGTCAAGATCAACTACAACTTCTGCGTAATATTTTGCATTAGCATCAGGAGTTAAAGCAGGCTTTTCGCCAGATCTGATCTCTGCAATTCTCTTATCCGCTTTATTGATTAGTCCTTGAAGAACTTGATTATGGTTATCCATACCCTTATCAATCATAATCTGGATTCTGCCTTTTGCAATTTCCAATGATTCAATTAAGGTATTGTCTTCTGATATGTTGATAGAAGCTTTTGCCTTCATCTCTGCAGTCCAGTCTGTAAATGTAAATGCCTGGTCAGCAGGAAGTGTTCCGATGTGAACTTCAATGATTCTACCCTGGAATACGTTTTCACCTCCAAATTGCTTAAGCATTTGAGCTTGTGTTGCATGAACTACATCACGGAAATCCATGTGTTCTTTCATGTTTCCTTTAAAAGTTACTTTCACAGATTCCGGAATAGGCATAGATGCTTCACCGGTAGCAAGAGCAAGAGCAACAGTTCCTGAGTCAGCTCCAAAAGCTACACCCTTAGACATTCTGGTGTGAGAGTCACCACCAATGATGATAGCCCACTCGTCTACAGTAATATCGTTAAGAACCTTGTGAATAACGTCTGTCATAGAATGGTATTCACCCTTAGGGTCACGGGCAGTAATCAAACCGAAATCATTCATAAACTTCATCAGTTTTGGAATGTTTGCCTGAGCTTTTTTATCCCATACTGAAGCGGTGTGACATCCTGATTGGTAAGCACCATCCACAATTGGAGAAATTACAGTAGCTGCCATTGATTCAAGTTCCTGAGAAGTCATAAGACCTGTTGTATCCTGTGAACCCACAATGTTTACCTGTACACGAACGTCTGAACCTGCGTGAAGTACTTTCCCCGGAGTTGATCCAACTGCATTTCTGTTAAAGATCTTTTCTACTGCTGTAAGACCTTGTCCTTCGTGAGAGATTTCTTTTGATGGAGCAAAAACAATTGGAGCTTCAATTCCTAAAAGCTGTGCTGCAAATGTCTGTAACTTTTTACCAAATACGATAGCGTAGGATCCACCAGCTTTAATGAATTCCATTTTCTGAGGCGTGAATGCCTTAGAAATGTCAATCAGTTCCTGGTCTCCGTTATATAATTTTTTTGTTTTTGTATTGATGGTAAGAACTGTTCCTGTAGCTACTGAGTAAGCTTGCTCAAGAATAGGCTCCCCATTTTCATTACGAACAGGGTTTCCGTCTGCGTCCAATTTCTTCACCCAGTTTTTAAGGTCGATACCAATACCTCCTGTAACGTCTACTGTTGTAAGGAAAATTGGAGAAATACCATTGGTTCCTCCTACAATTGGAGCAAAATTTACGAATGGTACATATGGACTAGCCTGCTTACCTGTCCAAAGAGCTACGTTGTTTACTCCGGACATTCTGGATGAACCTACACCCATTGTTCCTTTTTCAGCAATAAGCATAACGCTTGCGTCAGGATGTTGAGCTTGTAAAGCTTTGATTTCTTCCTGTGCCTGAGGAGTAATCATACATTTACCATGAAGTTCACGGTCAGATCTTGAGTGAGCCTGGTTACCTGGAGAAAGTAAATCTGTTGAGATATCTCCTTCACCGGCAATAAATGTTACTACTTTAATTTCTTCAGCTACTTCTGGAAGTTTAGTGAAGAACTCGGCCTGTGCATAGCTTTCCAGGATTTCTTTTGCGATTTCATTACCGCTATTGAATGCATCCTTTAGACGGTTTGTATCCGCTTCATAAAGGTATACCTGTGTCTTAAGAACTTTAGCTGCTTCTTTTGCAATAGCTGCATCATTACCTAAGGCAAGATCTAACAATACTTCAATTGATGGACCTCCTTTCATGTGAGATAATAATTCAAAGGCGTAAGCTGGCGATATTTCTTCTACTACGGATTCACCTAGAATGATTTCTTTTAAAAATTTGGCTTTTACCCCCGCTGCACTTGTTGTTCCCGGTAAGGTGTTGTAAATAAAAAATTTAAGAGAGTCCGTTCGATCTGCATTACCTGAATCTTTAATTTGCGCAATAATTTCGCTTAGTAATTCAGCATTATCAATTGGCTTTGGATGAAGCCCTTGGTCTTTTCTTTCTTCAATCTCTTTGATGTAATCCTTATAAATATTCATAATAGAAGTCTTTCTCTTTTAAAGGGAGATTAGTGAAAATGACAGTTCTGTCATCACCTTTCTTTTACCGGTTTGTATATAATAAATAATAACATTTTGAGCCTCCGCATTTTGATGCGAAATTGGAACCGGATAAAGTCAGTATAATCTACGTCTTTTTTTAAGATTTTAAAATTATTAAACAATTCAAAATGTTCCCCAAAATTACGAATTTTTAATATTTTAAGGGAATGAAATTATTTAGATTCTTTATAAATATGAATTTTATAATATCTATTTTTGGTTGTATTTTTGCAACCAAATGATGAATATGAAAAATATACTGATTGTTTTATTCGTTTTAATTTCGATTTCTGCTTTTTCGCAGACCAAATCTGTGAAGAAAATTGGAGCTAAGAATGCCGCGAAGACCCCTGTGAAAAAAGGGAATTTAGTATCTAAGCCCAATCCTGATCTAGTGATTATCAATAAGGATCTTCCGGTTCTTATTCCTAAAAAGAAAGGGGATAAGTTTGGCTACGTCAATCAAAACGGAAAATTCATCATTCAGCCGGAATATCATATTGCCGTATTTTTTTATGAAGATTGTAATCTTCTGAATTCCCCAAATGAAAAAGCGAGAAAATACGGAACAAAGGATTATGCAACCGTAGAAAAGGATATGATTTCCTATCGTGTGGATCAATCTGGGAAAAGAGTTTATCAGTTTAAGGATTCAGATCTTGGAAAATGTAAGTTTGAGGAATACAAGCATCAGTTGTTTCAGGCTTATATTCTAAACGGATTTTATGGGATTATTGAAAAGGCAAAATTTGTGAATGCTGCAGATTATCGACAATATCAGATTTATCCTCAGTATCAATATCTTTATATCATGGAGGGAGATGACGTGGCTGATCCAATGATTGTTGCCTCTAACAATGATAAATTCGGGGTTATTGATGTTAATAACAAAATCATTGTTCCGTTCGAATATTCCAACATAAAAAGAAACTTCAGCTGGAAGCTTGGAAAGATGTTTGAAGTAACAAAAGATGGTAAAAACTACTATTACATTGATGCAAATAACAAAACCTACTAAAAACTGAATCGCGAATAGTGAATAATTGTTAGAGATATCTTCACATAGCCTCACATTCAGATATCCTGCATCTGGAAAGCTATATCCCTTAATTTAATCTTATCTCATATATTTTTTGTAATTTTGCGGCTGAAATAAAGGGGTGCTTTAACAGGCTGAGATTATACCCAATGAACCTGGAACAGGTAATGCTGTTTAGGGACGTAGACTCTACTAAAGGTCTATTACTGTATAATATCTTATCGATCCCCTTTTATTCATTAAATGTTAAAGATTTATAGAATGAAAGGATTATTTTTTTTAGGGCTTACTGTAGGCTCGGTAGCCTTTATCCAGGCTCAACAAAAGGATTCCCTGAAAATCAGGGAAATTGAAGCAGTCAGCTTTACCAAAAGACTTCCTGTTGCTAAGGAAATTATCAATGTTCAGAAAGATTTAGACGGGAAAAATTTGGGACAGGATCTTCCTATTCTTTTAAAAAATCAAACCTCCATCATCTCTACTTCGGATGCGGGAAATGGAGTAGGATATACTGGTTTTAGAATTCGTGGAGTATCAGGATCAGCAATAAATGTAATGATGAACGGTGTTCCTTACAATGATTCTGAAAGTCAGGGGACGTTTTTCGTCAATGTTCCGGACTTAACAAGCTCTGCATCACAGATCGTTATTCAAAGAGGAGTGGGGACTTCCAATAACGGGGTTTCTGCATTTGGGGCAAGTATCAACGTGATTTCAAGGGAGCCGGAAGAAAAGTTTTATTTTAAAACTGATGATAGCTATGGTTCTTTTAATACTTATAAATATTCAGCAGAGGTAGGTTCCGGAAAATTCTGGAAGAACCGTCTTTCTGTAATGGGAAGATATACCCGTATTCATTCTGATGGATATATAGACAGAGCCTCTTCAGATTTGCATTCTTACAACTTTACAGCTTTGTTTGAGGAAGGTAAAACGAAATTGCGTCTAATGGCTTTTGGAGGAAAAGAAAAAACCTATCAGGCCTGGAACGGAATCACGAGAGAAATGTGGGAAACAAATCCAAGATTCAACAATTCCGGTGCAATCAAGGATATCAATGGGAACGTAACAGGTTTCTATGATAATGAGACGGATAACTACAGACAAAACCATTATCAGTTGCTTTGGGAGCAAAAATTTGATGACCGTTGGAATTTGGAAACGACTTTTCATTACACCAAAGGAAAAGGATATTACGAAAATTACAAACAGAGAAGTTCTTTCTCAAAATACAATCTGCCTGATATTATTGAGAATGGACAGACTATTAAAAAATCAGATTTTATCAGAAAAAAATGGTTGAATAATGATTTTTACGGTGTTGTTTCAACGCTTTACGGTAAGTTTGAAAACCTTGATGTAAATGTTGGAGCAGTTGCCAATCAATATTATGGTAGGCATTACGGAAATGTTACCGGAGTATTTTATCCGCAGATTGACGAAAGTGAATATTACAGAAATCGTTCTGTGAAGAATGAGGTTTCTGGTTTTGCTAAAGCTTTATTCCGAATGGAAAATTTTGAATTCTTTGGTGATCTACAGCTTAGAAGTATCAACTATAATACTAAGATTTTAATGGCGGGAGACGGAGAAGGAGCCGACCTGGATAAAAACTGGCTGTTCTTTAATCCAAAAGCTGGGGTAAATTATAAAATCAATGGTGGAAAGATATTCTTATCCTATGCTCATGCCCATAGAGAACCAAACAGAGATGATATCATGGCTAACAATGATGTTAAGCCCGAAAAGCTTCATGATTTTGAAGCCGGTCTGGAAAAACAGTTTGGATTTTTATCCTTAACGGCGAATGTCTATTATATGTACTATGTTAATCAATTGGTTTTGAATGGGCAATTAAATAATGTAGGGGCATTCATCAGAACCAATTCAGGAAAGAGTTATAGAAGAGGAGTTGAAATAGGAGCATTGGCAAAACTATCGAAACAATGGGAGGTTTCAGGAAACCTAACGCTAAGCCAGAACAGAAATCAGGATTTTAATATAGAAGTTGGGGCTGCACCGGTAAGCTTGGGAAATACTCAGATTTCATTTTCTCCGAATATGATTGCTAATTTGGGAGTGAAATTTAATCCAACTCAAAATTTCCGGTTTGCTTTAATGAACCAATATGTTGGAAAACAATACATAGATAATACGGAAGATAAAAACTTAGAGCTTAAAGATTATTTCCTTACAGATTTTAATGCGCAGTACCAATTTAAAATTGGTAACAATGATATTGCATTAAAATTGTTGGTGAATAACCTGTTCAATAAAAAATATGTGAACAATGGTTCTATTAATGATGAGGGGAATCCCCTATATTTTGCACAGGCGGGAACTAACTTTATGTTCGGAATAAGCTGGAAAATTCAATAAATTGAGAAAGGAGAAGCAGTAAAAAATAAAGAAAAGGAGCTCAATAAGTGTATTTGCAAATTTGCCCTTTTACAATTTTATCTTTTTACCCTTTTCATAATAATGGCTAAGCTTAAAAAAAGAACTTTAAATAATTGTATTCATGTTTTAGTACAGAATACTCAAAAGACTGTCTCGGCAGTCTTTTTTATATCAGTTAAATATCTTAAAAAGTCGTGAAAAAGTTATAAATTTGCCACCAAATGAATATTTCAGCATACATTTTAGAATACTTAAAACAATTTGGAACTGCCACGGTTCCAGGCTTTGGTGTGTTTTCTCTGAAAAATTCTAAGGCAATTATCAATTCTGAAAACGGAAGTATTTTACCTCCGGCCAGCCAGATTGAATTTTCAATTGACTATGAAGTACAGGCTGAAGATCTTACCGCTTTTATAGCCCGAGAAAAACAAATGTCCTTAGAGGCTTCCAGAAGTGATCTTAAAATCCAGACTGATTTTTGGAAGAAAAAGCTTCAGGCAGAACAGATCCTGGAAATTCAGAATCTGGGAACAATCTTCATTGAAGAGGGGCATACCCATTTCAAAGGAAAAAGAGTAGAAGCCGGGCATCCGGATTTTTATGGATTGGAAGAAATCAGGTTCTCCGATATCAATAATGGAGAAAAAGTAAACGCTTCTGAAAACCGTGAAAAGGATTATAAATTTAAAAAGACGATCCTTTGGATTTTCCTTTTGATTATTCCTATCCTGGGTATTTTATACTTTGCATTTACCCAGCAGGAGCTTCTTTTTGGAAAGAAATCTTTCAATAAGGTTTCTGTACAGACCTCTACACACAGAATTGTAAAAGATACGGTGAAGATGGTGGCGCATACACCAGAAACTGCGGTTTCAGATTCACTGAAAAAAGATTCACTGGCAAAACCTGTCGGAAAAGGAACAAAGACTGTTCCGGCAGCTCCAAACAACACTAAGAATAAATGGCAAAAATAAAAAAAGCGTCAGAATCCCTGACTATCATGACTAATATCGTTCTTCCGAACGAAACGAACTCTTTAAGAAACCTTTTTGGCGGTGAGCTTTTAGCGAAAATGGACCGTTGTGCGTCTATTTCTGCAGCAAGACATTGCGAAAGAAGAGTAGTAACAGCATCAGTAAACCACGTTTCTTTCAATCACCCAATTCCTGAGGGAGGAGTAGTGGTTTTGGAATCTAAGGTTTCCAGAGCATTCTCTACTTCTATGGAAGTTTATGTGGATGTATGGTCAGACGATCCTATTAATCAGAAAAAAATTCATACTAATTCTGGGATCTATACCTTCGTTGCGGTAGATGAATTCAACCGTCCTATTCCTATTCCTGATATGATTCCGGAAACAGAAGAGGAAAAAGAAAGATATGCAGCTGCATTCCGTAGAAAAGAACTTTCATTAATCCTTTCCGGAAGAATGAAGCCTTTGGAATCAGTGGAGCTTAAGAAGTTATTCCAGGAGCCGGAGGAGCCGCAAACCTCTAAGAAAGATAAAAAATAAAACTTGAAATGCTTTTAATACTGGAACTTCCAAATTAAAAGCATTTTATTTTTATATCCGTATAATAAAATTACAAATGCTTTTGTCTGAAAATGATAAGGGTGTTATTTGTGAAATCAATTATTGATATTTGTGTTTAGATTATGAAAATTCTCCTTTTAGATAAAAACCATCCTCTTATTACCGAACAGCTTTTAGCTCAAAACTTTATATTGGAAGAAGACTTTACGTCCTCTTATGATGAGGTTTGTCAGAAAATCAAAAATTATGACGGGATTATCATTAGAAGTAGAATTCCTTTGGACAAAAGTTTTTTAGAACAAGGAAAAAACCTGAAGTTTATTGCCAGAGTAGGAGCAGGAATGGAAAATATTGATATTCCGGCTGCAGAAGAACTAGGGATTCAACTTATTAATTCTCCGGAAGGTAATAGAGACTCAGTAGCAGAACATGTTGTAGGAATGCTTTTAGTGATCATGAACCGTCTTTTTATTGCTTCTCAAGAGGTAAAAAACGGAATCTGGAAGCGTGAAGAGAATAGAGGAGACGAATTATTAGGAAAAACAGTTGGTCTTATAGGATACGGAAATATGGGAAAAGCTACCGCTAAAAGACTTTCGGGGTTTGGATGTAAGGTAATTTTCCATGATATTCTTCCCGGACTTTCTGACGAATTTGCTACGCAGGTTACATTGGATGAACTGAAGCAATCTGCAGAAGTTCTGAGTTTACATATTCCACTGACTTCAGAAACACATTATCTGGTTGATAAAACATTCATTTCTGAAATGAAAAATGACTTCTATTTTGTGAATACAGCAAGAGGAAAAAATGTAGAAACTAAAAGTTTAGTAGAAGCGCTGAAAATGGGTAAGGTAAAAGGAGTTTGTTTAGACGTTTTGGAATACGAAAAGTCTTCTTTCGAAAATATTGAAATAGAAAATGAAGATTTAAAGTATCTGCTGGAATCTGAAAAAGCAATTGTAACACCACATATTGCAGGCTGGACGCATCAGAGTAAAGAAAAGCTGGCGCAGTTTATTGTAGATAAAATAGTAGCCTCACATTGCTAGATTAATAAAATTACTGAGGCTGAGAAAGAAAGATAATTAGTAAAATTCCTATTTTTACTCAGCCTTATTTATTTGTTTTCTCTTTCGCTATTCTTGCTCATTATGTTAAATAATTCATAATGTCACCCTCATATTTACGATTTACTTTCGAGTTTTATTAAATTGCCGCTCATTTTTGAATCTCATGAAGACGCGTAACTTAGTACTTATTTTAACTGTTTTTTTATCCCTTTTTTCCTGTAAAAATAAATCTGAATCCAAAGAGGTTTCTGCTGAAAACACGACCAATCTTCCCAATTATGGAAATGTAGATCTGGCTAATGTTTTTACAAAAGCAGATGGTCAGCTTTCTGATAAAGAATCATTAACCGGATATATAGATCAATACTATAAAAAAATATGGGATGGTGGTGACTTGAGCGGAGGTATATTAGTAGCAAAAGGTGACGAAATTCTGTATGAAAATTACAGAGGTTTCGGAAGAGAAGGAAATCAAATGCCGATTGATAAGAATACACCATTACACGTAGCTTCTGTTTCGAAAACTTTAACAGCTATGGCTATGATGAAATTGGTAGAAGCCGGAAAAATTAAACTTTCCGACCATCTTACCCAATTCTTTCCAGGGTTTCCTTACCCGAATGTTACCGTTCAAACTTTATTGGATCAAAGAAGTGGTCTTCCAAAATATGAATATTTCATCACTAAAATACAACCTGTTCCGGCAGAACTTTCCAAGCCATTCATAACCAATCAGGATGTATTGAATATGATCATCAAATATAAACCTGATTTGGCAAGAGATACCGATACAGGATTTATGTACTGTAATACTAATTTTGCTTTATTGGCTTTATTGGTTGAAAAAGTAACAAAGACTCCTTTTCCACAGGCGATGAAAGAAATGGTTTTTACTCCTTTAAAAATGAATAACACTTACATTTTTCAGGAAAAAGATATTCCAACAGCTGCACAGTCTTTCTATTATGGGGCAAATAAACTATATCCACTAGACAGATTGGATCTTATCTATGGAGATAAAAACGTGTACACTACGCCAAGAGATTTATATAACTTTTCAAAGGCTATGTTTTCAAAGGACTTCCTAAAGCCTGAGTTGATGCAGATGGTCTTTACACCTTACAGCAATGAAAAGGCTGGAATGAACAATTATGGTCTGGGCTTTAGAATGAAAATATTTGATAATGGTGAAAAGCTGACCTATCATAATGGATGGTGGCATGGGACCAATTCCGTATTTGCTCATCTATTAAAGTCCAAGGTTACCATTGTGGCGATTGGAAATAAATATTCAAATAAAGTGTATACAGCACTTGCACTATCCGGATTGTTTGAGAATTTCCCTGTACAGCAGGAAAAACTTCAAACTGTAATGAACGGCAGTAAAGATACTTTGAATAGCGGACACGAAGTTTTTGGAGAATAATGTTTACTTTTGCTTAAACATTTTCATGAAAAGGTTTCTTTTATTATTTGTTATCTGTTTTCTTGTACACTCTTGTGCAAGAGTTGGGTCTCCTGTAGGAGGGCCTAAAGATACGCTGGCTCCAAGATTTTTAAGTTCAAATATTGATACCACAAGAATCAATGTAAAAAGAGATATTCACGAACTCCGTCTGGATTTTGATGAATATATTACATTAAAGGATATCAATAAAAACCTGATTATCTCTCCGCCAATCAAAAATATCAAGCGAATTCTTCCGTCTAATATTGCAAATAAATTTGTTCTTATCCAATGGACAGATACCCTTCAGGCAAATACCACTTACAATTTCAACTTTGGGAATTCAATTGTAGATAATAACGAGACTAATATTCTGCGTTATTTCAATTTTGCTTTCTCTACAGGGGATAAATTGGACGATTTATATATCAGTGGTGAGGTAAAAGATGCATTGGAAATCAAAAAGAAAACAGGGAGTAATGAAAATAAATTGGTTGTAGGACTGTATCAGGTAAAAGATACGATGAACTATAAGCAAAAGCCATACTATATTACGAAAGTAGATGAGGATGGATATTATGAACTGAATTACCTTTCTCCAGGGAAATATAAGATCATTGCTTTCGATGATGAAAACGGAAACTCCGTATATGATCCAGGAAAAGAAAAGATAGGATTTAATAAAGAAGTTATAGATTTTGAAAAATCCATTTCAGGATTAAACTTAAAAGTATATCCATCCAAGAAGCCTTTGAAATATTCAGAAATGAAAGAAATTGGTGGTGGAATTCTCATGACATTTGAGGGGCATCCCGAGGAAGTTAAAGTTCAGTCTGTTAATAATGACAAGCTTAAAGATATAAAGGTAACTCACCGTCCCAAATCAGATTCTGTGAGAATTTGGTTTGATGCTGTTAAAGATAACATAGGACAGGAAACTACAGAGAAGCTGCAGTTCAGCTACGATATTGGCAGTAAGCAGGATACTGTTTCTGTATTCTATAAATATAATAAGAAGAACGCAATGGATATTGTTAGTGATAATGGAGGTGGTTCATTAGCTCCAAAATCTGACTTTAAAATTGCTTCTGCATACATTGTTGATAAAATTGATCCATCAAAATGGGTGTTGAAAAGCGATAGTTTGACAACGCAGGAATTCACAGCTGCAATATCAAATACCAATCCATATCAGATTATCGTCAAATCAGATTTTGTAAGCGGGAAAAAATATCAACTTACCATTCCAAAAGAAACTGTTTCTTCTTTCTATACTAAAAATACACAATCAAAAAGATTCGATTTTGAATATGATAAAGTAGAGCAGTTTGGAAGTCTGGAATTTACACTTCAGAATGCGCCAACTTCAAGTTACTGGATTCAGCTATTGGATTCTTCTGAAAAGATATTGTATCAAAAATATACCAAAGGAAATATTATCAAGTTTGATATTCTGAAACCTGAAGAATATATCGTAAGGATATTGGTAGACAATAATGAAAACAAGTATTGGGATGAAGCTGATTTCAGTAATGAAACATTTGCAGAAGATGCTTACGTTTTCTATAAGAAAGCTGTGGTAAGACCTTTATGGGAAACCAGAGAAAATTGGGATCTGAAAGATACCAGAACACTTGATAATCCCAAAGGAAACTCTTCTTCAACAGCTCCTACAGGACTTTCTGCAAATCAGGAAGAATCTGTGAAGACAGAAGTAGAAACCAAAAAAGAAATAAAATCCGATAACGCAATTATAACTCCGGTAAAGTAGGCTTATGAAGACGGCAAAGAAAATCATATTTTGGGTTCTTGTAGCTTTTGCCCTAATCCAATTTATTCCTATCGATAGAGTTAATAAAGCTGTTGATTCCAAGGTGAATTTTGTTCAGGTTAAGAACACCCCGGAAAAAGTCAGTACATTGCTTAAAAACGCATGCTATGATTGTCATTCCAATGAAACGATCTATCCTAAATATGCTTTCATTGCACCTATTTCATGGTCTGTAAAGAGTCATGTAAATGAAGGGCGCCAACATCTTAACTTTTCTATTTGGGGAACCTATAACAAAGAGCTTAAGGAGAATATGCTAGATAGGTCTATTGAAGCTCTTAAACATAAGACAATGCCATTTCCCGGATATATTGTTTACCATAAGGAAGCCAATCTTTCAGAAGCTGAAAGGACACTGCTTATTCAGTATTTTGAAGAAATGTTGAAATCTAAGACCTATTAACTCCAGAAATTTCTAAAGTTATTTTTAATCATAAAAAATCTCTCGCAGATTTTGCAAATTAAGCGGATCATTAAATCATAATCATCTGCCGAATCTGTAAAATCTGCGAGAGAATATTTAGAAAAATTATTTCTTTAAATAATCCTCAAAGAATCTCTTCTGAGAATCAAAGGCGATATCTTCAAGCTGAAGTTCCTGCAAAGGAATCCATACCGCTTCTGAGATCTCTGAAAGTTCCAGATTTACCTCAAATTTTTCCGAAACATTGTATTCATAAAAGAGATCAATTGTATTGTAATCAATTTCCTTATACTGGTAAATATTGGGAAGACTTGTAAGGTATTTCAGGTTTGAAATATCAATGTCAAGCTGAAGCTCTTCAAAAAGTTCTCTTTTACAGGTTTCCTCTGCACTTTCTTTTGGATCAACGAAACCTCCGGCCAAATCCAGTTTTCCCTTTCTAGGGTCCCTATTTCTTCTGGTAAGATAAATCTCATCTCCAAACCTGATGACAACTGCTACAGCACCCGCCACATTGTTATAAAGTGAAAAACCACAATCAGGGCAGCTCCATTTCTTTTCGCCATCCCAATGCAAGGACTGTTTGCCACAGCTTGGGCAATATTTCAATAACTTCATTGAGTAATATTCATATTTCTAGGGTGATAGCTCAAGATAACATCCCTTAGTTCTTCTGTTTTCAGGTGAGTGTAGATTTCCGTTGTTGTAATACTGGAATGTCCCAGCATTTCCTGAATATAACGAAGGTCAGCCCCATTCTGCAGCAAATGAGTTGCAAAAGAATGCCTGAAAGTATGCGGAGAAATCTTTTTGTTAACCCCTGCTTTATCTGTAAGTTCTTTAATGATAAGAAAGACAATTACCCTAGACATGGATGTACCACGACTATTCAGGAATAAAGTGTCTTCATATTTCTTATTGATTTTACCCTTAGAGCGTACCTCTTTAATATAACTTTCCAACAACTCTGCCGTATAATCAGCCAAAGGAACAAAACGGGTTTTGTTTCCCTTTCCATTGACTTTAATATACTGTTCTTTGAAGTTGATATTGGAGATCTTCAGGTCAATCAGTTCAGAAACGCGAAGTCCGCAACCATACAGTACCTCAATGATACACTGGTTTCTTTTTCCGAGATCTGTATTGACCTCAATAGCTGCAATAATTCTGTTAATGTCAGGTAAGCTTAAAGTATCAGGTAGATACAATCCCAGTTTAGGGCCTTCAAGTAACGCCGCAGGATTATCTTCACGATATTCATCCTCTAGTAGAAATTTGAAGAAAGACTTTATGGAAGATATCCATCTTGCCTGAGATCTCTCGCTGAATTTCTGCTTAGAAAGATTGAAAATGTATTCCTGCAGGTTTTCGTAGCCGATAGAATCTGGACCGACGTTTTCCAGATCTTCTTCTGCGTAATCTTTTAATTTTTTAATGTCCCGAACGTAAGCGTCGAGCGTGTTTTCTGAAAAATTTCTTTCGAAGCGAAGAAATATTTCAAAATCTTTGATCTTTTCATCCCAAGTCATTTGTGCTTATTTTTTTAGTTCACAGTCAGATATTTGTTCTATTTCAATGTTATGGTTTCTCAGGAACGATATCCCATCGTCATCCGAATACTCATTAATATACACCAGTCTTGCAATACCAGCCTGTAGGATTAGCTTACTGCATTCCTTACAGGGTGACAGCGTTAGATATAACGTTGCTCCTTTTGCTGATTGTGTAGAAGCCGCTAGTTTTAATATAGCGTTGGCTTCTGCATGTAATACATACCAGTGCGTTTTTCCCTCTCCATCTTCACAGCAGTTTTCGAATCCCGAAGGAGTTCCGTTGTAACCATCTGAAATAATCATCCTATCTTTTACGATAAGAGCCCCTACTTGTTTTCTCTTACAGTAGGAGAGTTTTGCCCATTCCTGGGCCATTTTTAGATAAGCTTTATCAAACTTATTCATACCGCAGCATTAGTTTTTTCGAAATAATTTGGATTAAAATCTTTTTAAAGATTAGAAGTTTGGCTTTCTTTTCTCTAGGAAAGCTGTCACTCCTTCTTTCTTATCTTCCATTTCAAAAAGCTCCCCGAAATACTTGATTTCAGTTTCAAACCCTTTATCCGTGTCAGATAAGTTTACGGCATTTATAGCCTTGGATATTGCCATTGGTGAATTGTAGGCAATAGTGTTCGCTAATTCTTTCGTTTTGGTTAATAATTCTTCAATAGGGTATACTTCATTTACCAGGCCGATCTCTTTTGCTTTTTGAGCAGGGATCATCTTGGCAGAGAAGATCATCTCGTTGGCAATACCTTTTCCTACAAGCTTTGGAAGCCTTTGAGTTCCTCCGTATCCTGGAATTAATCCCAGAGTTACTTCAGGAAGCCCCAATCTGGCGTTTTCCGATGCATATCTGATGTGGCATGCCATGGCAAGCTCTAAACCTCCTCCCAGTGCAAAACCGTTTACGGCAGCAATAACGGGCTTAGACATATTTTCAATTTTGTTGAACAGAGAATTTTGTCCATTTCTGGCAAGCTCTTCCGCTTTTTCCTGTCCAAAATCGCTAAACTCTTTAATGTCAGCTCCAGCTACGAAAGACTTTTCTCCACTTCCTGTAAGGATAATTACTCTGCAGGAAGTGTCTGCATTAAGCTCATCCAGTGCTGTGCTGATTTCCTGAATTGTTTTTGCATTTAAAGCATTTAAACTTTCAGGTCTGTTTATGGTAATGATAGATAATTTATCTTCCTTTTTTAATAATATATTTTCGTAACTCATTTTTCCACTTTAAAATATCATCCTTTGCAAATTATGAATTTTTTACAAAAAAAAGGAAAAAATATTATTTTTTTTTCCTTTTTTTTTATTTATCGTTCAATATGATTATTTGGAGTGATTCATCATATTTGCATCAATATTTACGTTTAATTGTGAAGCTACTTTCATGCCAAGCTCAATGTTAGCGCGGAAAAAGTGACACAATTGTCGGTTAATAATCTCTTCTTTTTTTGGTCCGCTGATTCCTTTCATACTTCCTACAATATTTTGGATCAAATTGTTTCTGTCATCAGCATTCATCGCCTTTGAATAAAGAAGTCCCGGTTGAGTATAATGATCGCTGTCATTTTCATTTCTGTTGTAGCTGGCAACATGGGCGCTATCTAACTCATACTCATAGTTTTTGTAAGAGGAATCTGCCTTAATATCATCGAAGCTGTTCGGATGATAGTTGGGTTTGTCCTGATAGTGGCTCGAGTCTGCCATATAGCCATCTCTTTGATAGTTATTAACAGCAAAAGGACATCTGTTTACTTCCAGTTGGTGAGCATTTACTCCCACTCTGTATCGGTGTGCATCTGGATAGGAGAATAATCTTCCCTGAAGCATTTTATCCGGAGAGAAACTGATTCCGTTGATAAGGCTGCTTGGTGAGAATGTAGACTGTTCTACGTGTGCAAAATAGTTAACAGGAACTTCATTCAGTTCCATTTCTCCAACCTCAATCAATGGGAAGTCATCATGGAACCATACTTTGGTTACATCAAAAGGATTCCATCTGAAATCTTTTGCCTGTTCCTCAGTCATTACCTGAATGTACATGGTCCATTTCGGGAAATCCCCATTTTCAATGGCATTGCAAAGGTCTTCCTGTGCAAAGTCCGGATTTTCTCCTGCCATTTTTACAGCTTCTTCATCCGTGAAGTTTTTTACTCCCTGTTTTGTCTTAAAGTGGAACTTTACCCATACTCTTTCATTTTTATCATTGATCATGGAGAAAGTATGAGATCCGAAGCCGTGCATATGTCTGTAGCCATAAGGTGTTCCTCTGTCTGACATTAATATAAGGACCTGATGAAGTGATTCCGGATTTAAACTCCAGAAATCCCACATCATGGTGGCGCTTTTTAAATTAGTCTTAGGTACCCTTTTTTGGGTATGTATAAAATCCGGGAATTTTTTTGCATCCTTAATAAAAAATACAGGCGTATTGTTTCCTACAAGATCCCAGTTTCCATCTTCAGTATAAAATTTTAAGGCAAAACCTCTAGGATCCCTGGCGGTATCTGCACTTCCTTTTTCGCCTCCCACTGTAGAAAAACGTGCAAACATTCTGCATGAGTTTCCTACTTTTGAGAATAAATTTGCTTTTGTATACTGGCTGATGTCATGTGTTACGGTAAAGGTTCCGTATGCTCCGCTTCCCTTGGCGTGTACAATTCTTTCAGGAATCCTTTCCCTAACGAAATGTGCAAGATTTTCCTGAAGAATGAAGTCCTGCAGCAATACCGGGCCTCTTGGTCCTACCGTCTGGGAATCCTGATGCTCAAAATAAGGTGCGCCGTTGCTTAACGTTAATTTTTTAGAATCCATATAATTGATGATTTTGAATAATTGTTTCCTTTTTCTAAATCGAAGTGTAAAGGTAGTGAATATCAAATTTACTTGAATTTTTAATTGCTAATAACAAAAACGTTATATCTTTGTAATAGATAATATTAATCAAATGAACATTCAGCAACTTGAATATCTTATCGCTGTTGATAAGTATAAACATTTTGGTAAAGCAGCTCAGGCCTGCTTCATTACCCAACCTACGTTAAGTGCCATGATACAGAAATTTGAGGACGAACTGGATGTAAAGGTTTTTGACAGAACAACTCACCCGATCCGTACTACAGATGTAGGTCTTCAGATCATTGATCAGGCCAAGGTGATTATAGAATCTGTCAATGAGCTGAAAAACAAGGCAAACCTTTTGAATAATATTTTAGGAGGAACAATTAATCTGGGAATCATTCCTACAGTTTCTTCATTTATCCTGCCTATGGAAATCTTTAAATTCCTTGAAGACAATCCGAAGATCCAGATGAATGTAAAGGAAATGACTACTGATAATATTATTAAAGCTTTGAAAGCCGGAGAATTGGATGCGGGAATTATTTCCACTCCTTATGATACGGCAGACGAGTTTTATCAGGATTTCTTATTCAATGAAGAATTAATGATCTACAGCTCCAATACTGAAGCGAACAAAAAGAATTCTTACATCATCCCTGAGGACCTTAATGTAGAAAAGGTATGGTTGCTTGAAGAAGGAAACTGTCTTAGAAATCAGTTCGAAAATATCTGTCACCTTAAGGAGAATACTCTAAAACCTAAAAATTTAGATTTCCTGGCTTCCAATATTCAAACCTTGGTACACATGGTAGATAAGGTAGGAGGAATCAGCATTCTTCCGGAATTGGCATTGAGCCAGCTTTCTGAAGAGCAGAAAAAGAATGTCTTCAGATTCAAGAAGCCTTTCCCTTACAGAGAGATCAGTATTATTTATTATAAGCCAACCTTTAAGCAGAAGATTATTGATGAATTATCACATTCTATCAAAAGTTCTTTGGAACTTAAGCTGAATTATCACGCTAGTCCGAAAGAATTTGTAAGCATAAAGCCTCAGTAATTGAAAGGCTTTAAAGTGATATAAATCATTAATTTAAAGAAAATTATAATTAGTAAACAAAAATTTTGAGTATTACAAAAATAGTGCTTAAATTTGCTGACGTTTACCACGAGGAAAAATTTGACCTGATTGCAACCTCTATAAAAAAATGCTAAAACAGTATTCTTTTTTCGGGCAATTTTATTCTTATTTTTCTTCGTCAATATTTTTTTAATCTAAAAAAACAAAGAATAATATGTCTTATTTATTTACATCTGAATCAGTTTCAGAAGGACATCCGGATAAAATTGCAGATCAAATTTCTGATGCATTAATCGACAATTTCTTAGCGTACGATAAAAGTTCAAAAGTAGCATGTGAAACTCTGGTAACTACAGGGCAGGTAGTTTTGGCTGGAGAAGTAAAATCTGATGCGTATCTTGACGTTCAAACAATTGCTAGAGAAGTAATCAATGGAATTGGTTATACAAAAGGTGAATATATGTTCAACGGAGATTCTTGTGGAGTTATCTCTGCAATTCATGAGCAGTCTCCTGATATCAACCAAGGAGTTGACAGAGCTGTAAATGATGAATCTTTTGAAGCTAAAGCAAATGCACAAGGAGCTGGTGACCAAGGGATGATGTTTGGATATGCTACCAATGAAACGGCAAACTATATGCCTCTTGCTTTGGATTTAGCACATACAATTCTTAAGGAACTTTCTGCAATCAGAAGAGAAAATAAGGAAATCACTTATCTTCGTCCTGATGCGAAAAGCCAGGTGACTATTGAGTATTCTGACGATCATAAGCCAATCAGAATTGATTCTATCGTAGTTTCTACTCAGCACGATGACTTCGGAGCAGAAGAAGAAATGCTGAACAAGATCCGTGAAGATATCAAGAGTATTCTTGTTCCTAGAGTTGTTGCACAGCAGACAGAGGAAATTAAGGCTTTATTCAACGATCAAATTAAATATCACATTAACCCTACAGGAAAATTTGTAATCGGTGGTCCTCACGGAGATACTGGCCTTACAGGAAGAAAGATCATCGTTGATACATACGGTGGTAAAGGAGCTCACGGTGGTGGTGCCTTCTCTGGAAAAGATCCATCAAAAGTAGACAGAAGTGCAGCGTATGCTACAAGACACATCGCTAAAAACTTGGTGGCAGCAGGTATTGCTGACGAAGTTTTGGTGCAGGTTTCTTATGCTATCGGGGTAGCTGAGCCTTGTGGTTTATATATCAATACCTATGGAACTGCAAAAGTTGATCTTCACGATGGTGATATCGCTAAAAAAGTTTCTACAATCTTTGATTTGAGACCTTACGCTATCGAGCAGAACTTAAAATTAAGAAACCCTATCTATCAGGAAACAGCTTCTTACGGACACATGGGTAAAGAGCATTATATAGCTGATAAAACATTCAACAAAGGTCATAAGAATGAACTTACGTTGAAAGATCTTGAGTTCTTTACTTGGGAGAAACTAGACAAAGTAGAGGAAATTAAAGCCGCTTTCGGAATTTAATTTTTTCCTTGGAATAAATATATGAACTGCTTTATCCTCTGATAAGGCAGTTTTTTTTAATTTTACACGATAATAAATAGAGAGATGATGAATTTTCGAACTGCAGTTACAACCCTATCCCTGTTTTTGCTAAGCACATTGGCAAAGGCCCAGTATACCATGCATAAAATGATTACGGTAGGATATACCTATCAGAATCAAAGCTTTGGAGAAGTTGGCGGTAAATTGCTTTTCCTTAAAAATGATGATGTAATTTACAGATTAGGTGGTTCTGCCTTAATGGGAGTTGCTGATTCCAAATTTGCCATCATGCCGAAGCTTCAGGCAGATGTATTGCTTAATTTTGAAAAGAATGTAGATTTCTATCATTCCTATTACTTTTTAGTAGGAGCGGAGGGAACCAATAAGTATATAGCTCCGAAAATTGGGGTTACTTTATTTGGAATGCTGGATCTTACAGGAGGCTATGCTTTCCCTATAGGAGATACCCGATTGAACGGAAAGGAAATGAAAGGTCTAAATATTAATTTTACATTAAATATCCCTACTGTCTTTATTCATGATATGTTTAAATGATTTTTTTTAAATTTTTCTTGTGAAAATTTAATAATAGCTTAACAGTTATTAAAAAATTATTATATTTACACCATAATATAAGTGTACCGCCTATTGAAGAGACTCTACTCTAGAAAACTGTTTTGTATATACAGCAAAGACCAGATGAAATATCTGGAGGATTGCCTGTCTGCAAATAATTTATATTGAGAAGAGTTATGAAATCAAAATCGGATAGTTTACTAATTTCGCTTTACCAGAAAGGTGACGAGGGAGCATTGTCAACCCTCATTCATCGCCACCAGAAAGAGCTGTTTACATTCATTTTTTACAAAATTAATGATGAAGATTTAGCCAACGATGTTTTTCAGGATACATTCATGAAAATTATTGTTATGCTAAAGGAAGGACGTTATAACGAAGAGGGTAAATTTATCCTTTGGGCCAAAAGAATTTCCCACAACCTAATTATCGACCATTTCAGATCAAAAGCCAAAAACATCAAGGTTTCAGAAACTACGTTTGAAACTGATGAATATTCTATTTTTGACCTGATTAGAGAGCCTTCAGAAAATATTGAAGATCAATTGGTAACGAACCAGATTCAGGAAGACTTATTGAGAATGTTACAGTTTCTTCCACAAAACCAGCAAGAAGTAATCAAATTAAGATTCTTTGACGGGCTGAGCTTTAAGGAAATTGCAGATCATACAGATATGAGCATTAATACTACACTGGGAAGAGTAAGGTATGCGCTTATAAACCTGAGAAAAATCATGGAAGAAAATAACATAATATTAACCAGATAGATAATATTTTCTGAAATTTCACGTTTTTAAGGAAAACATACTTCGCCTATGAAAAAAAATGATTCCTTAAAAGTGAAAACTTTGAAACCTAAGAAACAAACCATTGATTTTCTGCTCAGCTTTTCTAAAAATCTTGAAATTGTGAAAAGCAAGAGCAATAATTATCCTATCTCAAAAAATTAAAATTATTAACTTTGTGCTGTATGAAAATGCAGCACGTTTTTTTTGACCTGGACAATACGCTCTGGGATCATCGCAGAAATGCCTACCTAACCATCAAAGAACTTTTCGAAAAAAAGGAAATTACTTCGAAGTACAATATCGGCTTTGAAGAGTTTCATGATGTTTACCACGAGATCAATGAAAGCCTTTGGGAGAAGATAAGAGATGGGATTATAGGCAAAGAGTATTTGAGAGAACACCGTTTTTATGATTCCTTCATGCATTTTGGAGTGGATAATAAAGAACTGTCACTTTATTTTGAAGAACATTTTCTGGATAACATTGTAAGCCATAATGAATTGGTAGAAGGTGCAGAAGATATTCTTGATTATTTAAAGGCTAAGAATTATACCTTACACATTATTTCTAATGGGTTTCAGGAAGTAACGGAAAGAAAATGTACCCTATCGGGCATAGCACCTTATTTTAAGACGATTACCAGTGCCGATGCCGTAGGAGTAAGAAAACCTAACCCGAAAATTTTTGAATACTCTCTAGGTCTTTCTGATGCTAAAAAAGAAGAAAGTATCCTTATCGGGGATGACTGGATTGCTGATGCTATGGGAGCGAGAGACTTTGGAATGGATTCTATTTTCTTTGATGTCTATAAGGAAGACAAACAAGGATCGGGATTGAAAGCCATTACGCACCTTCATCAGATCAAGGAATATCTATAATTTTCCGGATAAAGCTTAAACGCAAATTTATAATTAAACCATTAAGGCTATTGAAGCTCTTAAGAGAAAGGCTTACTGTATTGTGAACCTAAGAAGCAACAACGCTTTAATTCTCTTAAAAACTTACTTTACCTTAATGGTTTAATTATATCCATTATTCTTATCCTTTTATCACTTTATTTTGATCCATTAAGTTTTTCCCAATTCTTTCCTAAATTGATTTGGACCTTTGCTTTATAATAATGACAGAAAAACTTAATGTTATGAAAAATGTAAAGAAAATCACAGGAATATTTATTTTGATTTTTATGGTAATGGGAAGCTTAATGTTTGCACAGGACAGAGCTATTAACCCTAATCAACTGCCTAAGACGGCGAAAACTTTCCTTGCAGCTCACTTTAAGGGTATTGCTGTAAGTTCAGTGATAGAAGACAGGGAAATCTATGGGGTGGATGATTACAAGGTATACCTAAGCAACGGGATGAAAATGGAATTTGACAGTAACGGAAACTGGAAAGAAGTTGACGGAAAGCATCAGAAAGTTCCTTATGGCTTTATTCCTGCATCCATTAAAAACTACAGCACCAAGAATTTTCCAAATACCTACATCATTAAGATAGAAAAGAAAAGATGGTCTTATAAGGCTGAACTTTCCAACGGACTGGAGCTGGAGTTTGACAAAAGCGGAAATTTTAAAAGAATTGACGACTAATTCTGAGGTAAAGGTTAACAATAAAATTGTAATAGTATGGTTAATTGGAGTTTAATAAGCAGCAATGGAAGAAAAACTTCTTCCGGTAAGATTAGAAAAAGTATGGTGTCTTTTATGACCAAGCACCATCCGTGCAGTGTGGTTAGTTCCATTGAAAAAAAGTATAACGCCTATAAAATTCATTTAATGAATGGGTTGTGTCTCATTTTTGATGCAGATGGACGTTTTGTAAGATCAAATTAATTTTTAAAAGAAAGGAATCAGAGGACTAAAGAATGTTGAAATGACAAGCTTTAGTCTTCTGGCTTCCAACCTTATAATTTCATATATTTGATATAAGTTTAATCATGCGGTATAGCATTACAAACCACTGGTAGTATGAAGATTTTAATAGTAGAAGATGAACCGGACCTAAGGGATACTGTACAGAGATTTCTGGAAGCAGAACACTTCATTGTAGAGCATGCAGAGAATTACAGTTCCGGGTTGGAAAAGATTATTTCCTATGAATATGATTGTATTCTTCTGGATATTATGCTGCCTGACGGAAGTGGAATAGACCTGCTGAGAGAAATAAAGAAGCTGCACAAAAAAGATCCGGTAATCATTCTGTCTGCAAAAGATTCAGTGGATGATAAAGTAACCGGGTTGGAAATTGGGGCAGATGATTATCTTGCAAAGCCCTTTCACCTTGCAGAGCTGATGGCGAGGATCAGATCTGTAATAAGAAGAAAAAATCAGGATGGGGAGAATATTATCAGATATAAAAATATAAGCATTGATCCGGAAAACAGAAATGTAAAGGTTGGTGATGAGGAACTGGCTCTTAACCGTAAGGAATATGATCTTTTGTATTACTTTGTCATTCATCCGGAAAAAACATTGCAAAAAACCACTTTGGCGGAGGCTATCTGGGGAGATTATATAGATCAGGCAGACAGCCTTGATTTTATCTACTCACAAATTAAAAATCTTCGAAAAAAACTAAAAACACTCAATGCGGAAGCTGACTTTCAGGCAGTATACGGAATAGGATATAAATTTGTCTAATGAAGGTTTCTCTAAAATATTATACGATCAAGTACCTTATCATGATCCTCCTGCTGATTATTGCAGTTTGGGCAGGATTATTTTATGCCTATATTCTGGATGAAGTACATGATAATGTGGATGATGGGCTAAAAGATCGTAAAATACAGATCATTAAAGCCGTATATCTTAATCCTCAGCTATTAAAGAATAATGATTTTGGCTTCAATGAATTCAAAATCATGCCTATTAATGCCAGAGATTATAAAAATAAAAGCAGGCTCTACAATAAAATGTATTATATGGAGTATGACGATAAAGATCAGCCTTACAGGGTACTTGAGGCAGACTTTATTGATCAGTTCAAGAATCATCAGAGATTGGTGATCAGAACCTCTACTGTGGAGGAGGATGAATTAATCTATGACCTTACCACTGCATTAATTGTGCTTTATATTGTTTTGGTGATAAGCATTGTTGTCGTCAATGGATATCTCCTTAATAAAGCAATGCGTCCGTTCTATTTAATTTTGGATAAGCTTAAAAAATATCAGTTTGGAATTCCATTTTCACAGCAGGAGCAAAGCTATAGGATAAAAGAGTTTGAAGAATTGAATGTTGAAATCAATGAAATGATTGAGCGTAATGAACTGGTTTTCTATCAACAAAAGCAATTTATTGAAAATGCCTCCCACGAGCTTCAGACGCCGCTTGCCATTGTTATCAATAAAATAGATCTCCTGATTCAGAATGAAGATCTTGATAAAAAGAACCTGAACTTTCTTACAGAGGTTAAAACTGACTTGAGAAGAATGGTAGGACTGAATAAATCCCTGTTGATGTTATCCAAAATAGAAAACAGCCAGTTTAACACTATGTCGGGGGTTGATTTTAATGCCATGATTCATACACTGGTTCAGAATTATGAAGATTTTATAGCGTTTAAAAAAGTTGATGTTAATATCATTGAAAAAGGAAATTTTCAGGCAGATTTTAACAAGGATCTCGCAGATATTCTGTTGTCTAATCTTCTTAAGAATGCCATTAAATACAATAATGAAGAAAGAACGTTAAATATTATTATTGAGACAGATAGGATCACTTTTCAAAATAGTGGTACATCTGTTCCGCTGGATAAATCACAGATTTTTAACCGTTTCTATAAACAAGGCTCAGATCATGGCTCTACAGGATTAGGATTGTCTATCATTAAAACGATCATTAAACAATACCCCGGTTGGGATATTCTCTATGAATTTGATGATAAAATGCACTATTTTATTCTTGTAAAAAATAAGATTAGATAGTCTAAATATCATAAAAACAAACGATATCGATATATAGAAAAAGCCCTTCAATTTGAAGGGCTTTCTTATGTTTTGAAGCTGTGATTAAAAACCTAAGCTTGTTCTTACTCTTTTAAGGGTTTCCAAGGCAACTGGTCTGGTCTTTTCTGCCCCTTGTTGTAATTTTCCTTCCAGTTCGTCCAGATTGTTCATATAATAAGCGAACGTTTCTCTCTCTTTAGCAAAACGCACCAAAATAAGGTCTAAAAGCTCTTTTTTAGCATGTCCGTATCCAAAGTTTCCGGCAAGATATTTTGCTCTTAATTCTTCGGTCTGTTCCGGTGTAGCAATCAATTGATAAATAGCAAACACTTTATCAGTTTCCGGGTCTTTAGGTTCTTCTAAGCCTTTAGAATCAGTCTCAATGCTCATTACCTGTTTCTTCAATTCCTTTTCAGGTAAGAAGATATTGATGATGTTTCCTCTTGATTTTGACATTTTCTGCCCATCAGTTCCGGGAACATATTTTGTGTCTTCCTGAAGCTCAGATTGCGGAAGAACAAGAATTTCACCCATTTGATTATTAAATCTTGAAGCTACATCCCTTGCAAATTCTAAATGCTGAAGCTGATCTTTTCCTACAGGAACAATCTCTGCATCGTACAATAAAATATCTGCAGCCATCAAAATAGGATAAGTAAACAGACCTGCGTTCACATCCTGAAGACGATCTGCCTTATCTTTAAATGAATGAGCCAATGTTAATCTTTGATAAGGAAAAAAACATGATAAATGCCAAGATAGTTCACAGGTTTCAGCGATATCACTTTGTCTGTAGAAGAATGTTTTTTCGGTATCTAATCCACAAGCAAGCCAAGCCGCAGCAATCTCGTAGGTATTTTGTCTTAAAGTCTGCGCATCTTTAATCTGGGTAAGCGTATGAAGATTCGCAATAAATAAAAATGATTCATTTCCCTCCTGCTTAGAAAGTTCGATAGCAGGAATAATTGCCCCAAGTAAATTTCCAAGATGGGGAGTTCCGGTGGCTTGAATGCCGGTAAGAATTCTTGACATTTGTTTAAAGTTTATATTTAAAAATTAATGAATTGCAAATTTACGCAAAATTACATTCTAATCGCGTTATAGTATTAGATTCCTATTCTTTTCTTTAATGAAGAATTCTGGATCCATAAACCTATTTCTTTAATTCAATTTTATAAATAAAAGTAAGAACCTTGAAATGCCACAGTGTTAAAGTTTGTTCTGCAAATATAATATCATTTTCGGATCCAATAATGAGACAATCACGGAATGAACGTATAAATTGTGACCAATATTCACCTTTAGAATCTTTAAGTAAAAAATAAAAACCAGCATCACCAAATTTTTTTCCTGAAGAATTTAAAATCAGTTCTCCATTTTTTCCGACGCTGGGAATCATCAACACTGTTGCATTCCCATTGGGTAAAGGAAATACAGCCTTTACGCAAGTTTTTCCTGACGGTAAATTGCTGATACCGTAAACTCCGGAATAGATAACTTGCCCGGTGGATTCAATAGAACGATACCAAAACGTATATTTTATTTCATTGGTATCGGGGTCGGTGAGGTTAATGATTTCGCTTTTTAGAGATTCTGAACCGTCAATTTCTTTTGTAGGAATATTCAGTTGGTTAATTCTATTACTGAATAATTTATTAATTAAAATTCCAAAAAATTTGAAATAGGGATTCCATTTTATAGAAAAATTTAAGTTATGATTTGAGGTGTTTTCATAGAAGTCAATTACATTTTTGGATAAATTTGAGAACTCATTTTCAGATAAGTTAAGCTTTAGCATTGATGGAATAATGCCTTTTACTTTTGAGCCCTTTTCTACAATTAGATTTTCTTTTTCTGCAAATTGATGAATAAAATCCTCATTCATAGCATTCAAATTACCAAAAGGCCCCATCAACCAGAGAGTGTCTTCAGGCTTAATTTTTCTTCCACGCAGAATTACCCATTGTTGAGTAAACCAATCCTGGAACTTCTGTATCGGATGAGCAAATCTCATTTTAGCTGTTTTTGAGATATGGAATAATGTTGCGTTGCCCATTCCATTCCCCAAATTCTGAAATAGGTTTAAAGCGCAAAGTGGTAAATTCGAAATGAAAATCTTTTCGATCTCTTTCTTTCATTGCGTCGGCATGCCTTTTTGGTTTTGGAACTTTGCTATGTCCATGAACCATATCGGTCATTTCTTTTTGATTTTTCCAAATTGAAAAAGTAGAAACGGTATTAGGGAATTTGATGGAGGCCAAAGACAAAGTTGTTGCCGGATGGTCTCGAACCAATTTTTCAACCGGTCTTCCCCAATGAATAAATCTGGGGATTTCCAAAAATTTCATTCTGGCAATGGTGACTGCAACGACTGGCGAATCCGGATTTTCAGATTCTGTGGTTTCATCAGGAATTTCAAACTTGTTGAATTTTCCCCATTTTCTCATAAAAGTTAATCTTGTATGCCAGCCTTCAGATAAAATTTTTCCTAAACTGTCTTTAGCTAAAAAATTTTCGATATTACTTTCATCTTCCCATTGTGCAAATACAGCGATTTGTCTTATTAACATTCGAGAGGGTGAAAAAATAGGAGAGCCTAAAGTCATCACGGTCATAATTTCTGCGTGAATTAATCCTGGGATATTTCTTGACTTTGGTGAAGAAAAAAGAATTCTGAGTGCAGAAAAGTAATCTGTTTTTACTAAATGATACGTGAAGACACTCATTTTTTATGATTGTATTTTATTTAATGCTAAGGAATTAAAATCTTTTCCCCACCAAATTTCGGCTGTACACCAAGGATAAGATCCCAATACGCTTTAGCTTTGGCAAGATACTCTCTCAAATTAGTCTTTAACCCTGCATATTTATTCACATCTTCTGCATTATACCCAAAGGCCTGTATTCCATTTTTCTGAGCAAGGAAGACCGCTCTTTCATTGTGAAACTTTTGGGAAATAATCACAATTTTGGTCTGTCCAAAGATATCTTTTGCCCTTACCACAGAATCCAACGTTCGGAAACCGGCATGATCCAGTATGATTCTATCTTGTGGGACTCCCTGCTGAATCAGTGCAAACTGCATATCTTCTGGTTCATTATAATCTTTGCTGCTGTTATCACCACTTACGATGATGTATTGAATCTTTCCAGATTTGTATAAGTCTGTAGCAGCCTTGATTCTGTTGTAGAAATAGGCATTTGGCATACCGTTGCTTAAGGTTTTCCCTGTTCCTAACAATAATGCAGTTTTTGTCTCGGGAACATCTGTAATGTTATATGATACAAGTGGTGCACTTTCATTTTTGATGCTATAGTTGGCCCAGGCAATAAAAATAATTCCTGCAACGAAAAGAAGCAGGAAAAATTTAAAAATATTTGTGATAATTTTTTTCATTTAAGATAAATCGTTTAAAACTCAAGCCCGTTCGGGAATGCTTTCTTTCTAAAGATTAATAAGAATGCAGCCCCTACAGTAATAGCTGAATCAGCAACATTGAAAATGTATTTGAAGAACTCAATATGCTTTCCGCCAATTAATGGCCAGCTATCAGGTACATACCAATCTACTAATGGAAAGTGGAACATATCTACAACACATCCTTTCATAAAGCTTGAATATCCCTGTCCAAAAGGAACAATCTTGGATATCCCACCATAATCTAGCCATCGGTCAATACTTGGGTCATAAACGGATCCGCTATCGAAGATCATTCCGTAAAACATTCCGTCAATAAGATTTCCGATTGCTCCTGCAAAGATGATAGACATTGGAATTAAGAGATAGTTTGAAGCACCTTCTTTCAACCATTTTTTAAACATGTAAACCATTCCTCCGATTAAGAAAACTCTTAAAATCACGAGTAAATATTTTCCGATAATTCCTCCGAAATGAAATCCGTAGGCCATGCCTGGGTTTTCTACAAACGTTAGTTTAAAACCGGGAAAAATAGAAACACTGTCTCCTAAATTAAAATTAGTTTTAATATAAATTTTAGAAGCCTGGTCTATTAACAATACCAAAAATGTGATAGCTAATATCTTTTTCATTACTCTCCTTTTGGTTTTGAAGGTTTATTAGCTGGTTTTATATTTTTGTTATCGCTTGCTTTCTTGATCACTTTTTGCCCATTAAATGAACTTTTAACATGAGCTTTCTCAAATTTAATGTTCATTTCTTTTAAAACACCTTTCAGTGCACTAAGCTCCATTGCATTTTTCGGATGTACTATAATAGATTCCATTTCTTATATTTAATTTTTACATTTTGGACAACTCGTCGAGCCGCTTTCTTTCTCTTTCTGATAAGTCATTGACTCCGTTTTTGCCCATCTTACTCAACAGTTTGTCAATTTCTTTCTCCCTCTCTCGCTTATCAGAATTAAACTGGTCATCAATGGTGTAGTTGGTGTGTTTTTCCGGGAAAAATCTGTTCTTGATCCATTCCCTGTTGAAAAACAGTAAAACTGCTGCCACGATGATTACCAAAATTAAGACTTCGCTCATGGGTATACATTAAAAATTAGGTTTATAAAGTATCCGTGAATACCATATAAACCCAATATTATTTTACAAACCTTACGGCTATTTCTGCATATTTTTCGCTTCAATGCTCAGCGTAGCATGAGGAACGGCTAAAAGTCTTTCCTTAGGAATTAATTTTCCTGTTACTCTGCAAACACCGTATGTTTTGTTTTCGATTCTGATTAAAGCATTCTTAAGATCACGAACGAATTTTTCCTGTCTTCCTGCGAGAATAGAGTTCTGCTCTTTGCTCAAAGTTTCTGCACCTTCTTCAAATGCCTTGAATGTAGGTGAAGTATCATCTGTACCATTATTCTGGTCATTGATGAAACTTTCTCTGATCAGCTGAAGATCTTTCTCCGCCTTTTCTATTTTTTCTTTAATGATCGCTCTAAATTCCTGTAAATCAGCATCGCTGTATCTAACTCTTTCGTCTGACATATTCTTTCTCTTTTTTAATAAAATTATGAAATGGAATTTGAAATACAATAACTACATGTTAATTTTTTTCGACATTTATCTTAAAATTAACCTCATCTATTTCGATTTCGTTAAAATTTGAAAGTGAAGATACAATTTCTATTTTATTTGACAAGACTTCAGAAGAAATATATTCCTCATTTTTCTTCACATCTTCAAGGAATGGTGAATTCTCTTCAATGAAGATATTGATCCTGTCTGTCAGTTCAAAGTCTTTCTCTTTTCGCAGGTTTTGAACTCTGTTAATGAATTCTCTTGCGATACCTTCTGATTTTAACTCATCGGTTAACGTCAAATCTAATGCCACAGTAGTTTTTCCGTCGGAAGTTACCGTCCATCCCGGGATGTCTTTTGTAGAAATTTCCACGTCATCAAGGGTGATCTCATATCCTTGAACATCAAGTTTTCCTTCTTTTTCAAGACCGGCAATCTGTTCTGTACTAAAATTACTGATTTCAGCACCTACCACCTTCATGTCTTTTCCTAATTTAGGACCAAGAGCCTTGAAGTTTGGCTTTATTTGTTTTACAATTAAATGGGATGCTTCTTCAGCATTAATTAACTGTAGTTCTTTTACGTTTACTTCCTGCTTGATAAGGTCTGCAACAGCTAAGATTTGGCTTTCTGTTTTAGCATCCAGTACAGGAACCAATACTTTTTGTAATGGCTGACGAACCTTTACGTTTTCTTTCTTTCTCAGAGAGAAAACCATACTGGTAATGTTTTGAGCTAAGTGTGTTTTTTCAACCAGATCCTGATCGATTAAACTTTCATCAGCTACTGGGAAGTCTGTTAAATGTACAGATTCACAGTTTTCTTTACCAGTTACTTTATTCAGATCCTGATACAACTGATCCATAAAGAATGGAGCAATAGGAGCTGATAATTTTGCCACTACTTCAAGACAAGTATATAGAGTCTGGTAAGCAGAGATTTTATCATCTGAATATTCTCCTTTCCAGAAACGTCTTCTACATAATCTTACGTACCAGTTACTCAAGTTATCATTCACAAACGTGCTGATTGCTCTTGCTACTCTTGTAGGTTCGTAGTCTTCATAGAATGCCTTTACTTCCTTGATGAGAAGGTTCAGTTCGGAAAGAACCCATCTGTCAATTTCCGGACGGTTTTCTACTTCTTTTTCTGAGTAGTTGAATCCATCAACGTTTGCATATAGAGAGAAGAATGAATAGGTGTTGTAAAGCGTTCCGAAGAACTTTCTTCTAACCTCATCAATTCCTTCAATATCAAACTTCAGGTTTTCCCAAGGATTGGCATTGGAAATCATATACCAACGGGTAGCATCCGGTCCGTATACAGATAATGTTTCGAACGGATCTACAGCATTTCCTAAACGTTTTGACATCTTTTGTCCGTTTTTATCCAAAACAAGACCGTTACTCATTACATTTTTATAAGCAACAGAATCAAAAACAGCGGTTCCGATTGCATGAAGTGTATAGAACCATCCACGAGTCTGGTCAACCCCTTCTGCGATGAAATCGGCAGGGAATGCTTTATTGTTGTCAATTAAATCTTTATTCTCAAAAGGATAATGCAATTGTGCATACGGCATAGAACCTGAATCGAACCAAACATCGATCAAGTCGCTTTCACGTTTCATAGCCTTTCCTGAATCAGAAACTAAAACTACTTTGTCTACTACATTCTTGTGAAGATCAACAAGCTCATAGTTTGATTCAGACATATTGCCAATGATGAAACCTTTGAATGGGTTTTCAGTCATTACTCCTGCAGCAATTGATTTCTCAATTTCGTTGTATAATTCTTCTACAGAACCTATGATTTTTTCTTCTTTTAGGTCATCTGTTCTCCAGATAGGCAACGGAATACCCCAGTATCTTGAACGGGATAAGTTCCAGTCGTTTACATTTTCTAACCAGTTGGCAAAACGTCCTTCTCCTGTAGCTTTTGGCTTCCAGTTGATCTCTTTGTTTAAGTTAACCAATCTGTCTTTTACGGCGGTCATCTTTACAAACCATGAATCTAACGGGTAGTACAATACAGGTTTGTCTGTTCTCCAACAGTGTGGATAGGAGTGAACATATTTCTCTACTTTGAAGGCTTTGTTCTCTGTTTTCAGCAAGATCGCCAATTCTACGTCCCAAGATTTTTCAGGTGCAGTTCCCTCATCGTAATATTCATTCTTGATATATTTCCCTGAGAAAACTTCAGGAACATTTTCTCCCTGAATAAATTTACCTTGTAAATCTACCAACGGAACAAGATTGTCATTTTCATCCTTTATCAACATTGGCGGGATCTCAGGCTGAGCCATCTTAGCCACTCTTGCATCATCTGCACCGAAAGTAGGGGCGGTGTGCACGATACCTGTACCGTCTTCTGTTGTTACGAAATCTCCTAAAATTACTCTAAATGCATCTTGAGGATTGTCGTTTGGTGTAAACCAAGGAACTAATTGCTCATATCTTGTATCAACAAGTTTCTCTCCGGTAAATTCTTTTAAAATTCTGAAAGGAATTACCTTGGTTTCTGGAGTATAGTTTGCAAAGTCCTCATCTGTACCCTCAGCATATTTCTTACCGAAAACCTTAGGTAAAAGAACGCTGGATAATACAATTGTTATAGGCTCAAATGTATATTGGTTGAAAGTTTTAACCAAAACATATTCGATATCTCTACCTACGGTAAGTGCAGTATTGGATGGCAACGTCCAAGGAGTTGTCGTCCATGCAAGGATATGTACATCTCCGTCTACATCGTTGAATAAAGCAGATGAATCTTTCTTAACTTTAAACTGAGCTACTACGGTTGTATCTGAAACATCACGATACGTTCCTGGCTGGTTCAATTCGTGGGAAGAAAGCCCTGTTCCTGCTTTTGGAGAGTAGGGTTGGATCGTGTAGCCTTTATACAACAAGCTTTTGTCATATAATTGCTTCAACAACCACCAAACGGTTTCCATATATTTTGATTTGTATGTGATGTACGGATCCTCAAGATCTACCCAATACCCGATTTTTTCGGTAAGGTTGTTCCAAACGTCTGTATATCGCATTACTGCTTCACGGCATGCTTTATTATAATCTTCAATAGAGATTTTTTTGCCAATATCTTCTTTAGTGATTCCTAATTCTTTTTCTACACCCAGTTCCACAGGAAGACCATGCGTATCCCAGCCTGCTTTACGGAAAACCTGCTTTCCATTCTGAGTCTGGTAACGGCAGAAAATATCCTTCAATGCTCTTGCCATTACGTGGTGAATTCCAGGCATACCGTTTGCTGAAGGCGGACCTTCATAAAAAACAAACTCAGGATTACCCTGACGAATCTCAACACTCTTATTGAAAGTTTTATTTTGTTTCCAAAATTCCGCTACATTCTCTGCTACGTCAATAAGGTTGAGGTTTTTGTATTCTTTAAATTGGCTCATTGTAAATATCTCAATATTCGTTGATAAATTAAGTCTGCAAATTTACTAAATTTTGTCGGTTTATAAGATATGTTTTATTGAGGTAATTTCTATTAAAAAGTTCAATTTCAGAAATATAAATGAAGAAAGTAAGAAAAAGCGAATGATGAATAGAGAATAAGAGGATATTTCTAACTCTTTTGAGCATAAAATTGAAGCTACTTTATTTATGATAGAAACTGTTTTTTATCTAAAAAAAAGCCACCCGAAGGTGGCTGTAAATTATTGAAAGTCGCTAAGTCTGGGCATATCCGGCCATCTTCCTGCTTCATATTCTTGGATATAATATTCTATTTCTCTTCCTGTTCCAAGCAATATAATTTTACCATTACTATTTTGAACTATGAAAGGGGCATTCCCCATTAATGTATTATCATCATAGTTTCTTGTATCATTATATTTTTTTGTATTATATCGAAATATTACCCCATAAGACTTTTTAATGCATCTATCTTCCAGAATGACGAGATCTAACCTGCTTTTTTCACTTCTTTCTTTTACATAAATTTTTGCAATCTGTATTACTTCTTGTTCTGTTAGCATGGGATTTTTTATTTATGATTGTGTAAGTCTACTATTAATTCTGATTAGGATCCCAAACACCATGAGTGCTCGGTTTCCATGTGCCGTCTTCATATCCTTTTATATAATATTCTACATCATTAGAAGTCCCAAATTGAATGACTATTCCTGTGTCATTTTTTACAAGAAATGGACCGTTACCTGCTAAACGATGTTTTGTGGAATCTTTTGGTCCATAAGAATAGATGTTTCCATAAGGTTTATTTATTGTGAGTTGTTCAACAATAATTAGTTTAATATTTATTTCTTCTTCATTTAATTTTATGTACTTTTTTGCTATTTCTAGCATTTCGTTATCTGTTAACATATTGTTTTTAAATATCATGCAATGAGTGTGGCAGAACTGATATCAGCTTAGTTTGGGTACCAGATATCATTAGAACCTGGTTTCCAATTACCATTTTCATATTGTGTAATATAATATTCTGTAGGGTCAGCTGTTCCGAATCTAAGAACCCTACCTGCTTCGCTTTCTACCAGAAAAGGTCCATTACCCGCCAGACGATGTTTTTTAGTGTCTTGTGCTCCCCAAAAATATACATTTCCATATGTTTTATATATTGTGAGTTCTTGAGCAATAACTAATTTAATATTCATTTTTTTTTCAAGGTACTCTATATAGCGTTTTGCTATTTCGTTTATTTCTTCTATTGTCATTATGTATTATTTAATTGTTATTTTATCGATATCTATGAAGTTCTTGCCATTGTTTTTTTTATTAAATTCATTAATATCATTAATGTAATCATTGAAATACTCTATACTATAATCAATTTCAGTTTGTGTCCACCTTCCTTTCCCAAATACTTCTATCCATCTTTCTTGTTCTTCCAGAACTTTATCAAGCACATATTTTTCTTTGATAAATGTACTAATTAACTTATCTCTTTCGGGGATAGGGGATAAATTTCCTAGAGGTAAAATTTTTCTAGGATGCCCTTTTGTATATGCTACTTTTCCTCTTCGTAAAAAGTCTTCAAAATACATACACTCATGAAACATTTCTAAATCTCTTACATCTCCTCCAAGTCTGCGAACAATTTGTATCCATTCCTGAAGTTCTAACTCTGTTAATCGAATTGCGTTTAGATTTTTCGCAAAACTCTCTATTCGAATAATTTCATCTAAATACTTTTCAAGTTGCTTTTCGTTTTTTTTTGTAAAAAGCTGGTTTATAAAATTACGAGTTGCTATTTCAGTAGCATAAAAGAACATTTCCCCTCTGTAAAGCAAACCTACTTCTTTCTCCGCATTTTCAACAAAAAGCACTTTCAGCTTCTCAAAATCTGAAGAGTGTTCTGTAATGCTTTTTATGCCGTCTTTTGAAAGAGCTGCTAATGAATCATTATAGTGCAAATATCAATGATGGGAGCGACAGAACTTGGCGTATAAAAACAAAAGTGATTTTAAAAATGAATGATGATAACAATCGAGTATTGGCCAGAATTTTGTACATTTAAGTAGATCTAAACCCAAATGCTGTATGAAAATCTTCTCCAAACTGATAGTTGCTATTTGTTTAATCACTACAATTATCACACAGGCCCAAAATAACTATCCCCAAAACTATTTCCGTAATCCCTTGAATATTCCCATGCAGCTGGCTGCTAACTTTGGTGCTGTGCGGGCTAATCATTTTCATATGGGACTGGATCTCCGAACCAACAGTCAGGAAAATTTATCTGTAGTGGCAGCAGCAGATGGCTACGTGAGCAGAATAAAAGTTGAACGATATGGCTTTGGAAATGCCGTGTACATTACCCACCCTAATGGGTACACAACAGTCTATGCCCATTTAAACAAGTACTTCGATAAGCTGGATGAGTATGTAAAAGAAAGACAGTACAAAGAAGAAAAGTGGGAACAGGATATTACTTTCCAACCTGACCAGTTTCCGGTTACGAAAGGACAGTTGATTGCTTTGAGTGGAAATACAGGAGGTTCGGCTGGCCCGCACTTGCATTTTGAAATAAGAAATACCAAAACAGAAGAATGTCTCAATCCATTGCTTTTTGGTTTTGCCATTCCCGATTCTGTAGCACCCATTATTAGTGGCTTGTATTGGTATGACCGTCGTTTCAGTACGTATGAACCCGGGGCCAATGGAGTCTCTGTCAAAAAAGCTGGCAGTACTTATACAGCAGATATTGTTCGAGTAAATTCTCCCACAATAAGTTTTGGAATTAAAGCGGTAGATAAAGCCAATCAAGGATTTAACCTCGGTATTTATCAGGCAGAATTATTGATGGATGGAAAATTGATTTATGGTTTTTCCATTGATAAAGTAAGCTATGATGATACCCGTTATCTGAATGGCTGTATAGATTATACCAAATTTATCAGAGATAAAATAGGGATTCAGCATTTATCTGAATTACCAGGAATGAAACTGCAGAATTACAGTATTCCTAATCTTTCAGGAATTATCAATCTTCAGGATGAGGATATTCACAATATTGAAATTGTTTTAAAAGATGTAAAAGGAAATACAAGCAGATTAATCACAAAAGTTCAGTTTAATAAAGAAGGAGGCCGGGTTTCTTCCACAGCAAAAGCTGTTCTTCCCAACGATGGAAAAACAATTGCCTCCGAGAATGCAGAGATTGGTTTCAGTAAAAATGCTGTTTATGATGCCGTGAACTTTAATATGTATGAAAAACCTGATGCAGATGCTGCTTCCAATGCGATTGTATTAAATAGTCCATACATTCCTGTTCATGATAATTATACTTTAAAAATAAGACCCAACAGAAAATTAACCAAGGAAGAAAAAGATAAAACAGTTATTTCCCTTAATTATGGAAGCGATACCGATGTGGTAAAAGGAAAATGGAATGGCGATCAGGCAGATGGGCAGTTCAATAGGTTGGGTACTGCAAAACTGATAGTAGATAACAGCTTACCCTCCGTTTCTTCTGGATGGAAAGACGGTGCAGTCATTAACGGTGGCACTTTACTTTTAAAAGGGAATACAAAAATTGGTGATATTGTTTCATTTCGGGCAGAGCTTGATGGAAAATGGCTTAGGTTTGCCCGTATAAAGAATGATTTTATCTATGTCTTTGATGAAAAATGCCCAAAAGGATCAGGTGAACATACCTTGAAAGTGACAACAGTGAATACGGCAGGAAATACAAATACACAAACTTTTACATTTCAAAGATAAAATGATGTAATGATCCAGGATTTTCATCACCAATGAACATCAATATAAACCCACAACTGAAAATCCTTACTATATTTTACATCAATACATTCTACAAATTAATAAATTTGCCTAAAATTAAAATCATTGGAATTTCATCCTTTCATCGAAAAATCTAGCACTCAGGAAATAAAAACCATTCAGGAAGAAAAACTCCAGAAGCTTTTGGCCTATCTTGAGGGTAATTCACCTTTTTATCAGAGGCTGTTTACAGAAAATAATATCAACATTGCAGAGATCCGTACTCTGGAAGATTTGCAAAAAATTCCTACCACCTCAAAGAATGATTTACAGCAGCATAATCATGATTTTTTCTGCATTTCACCAGATAAGATTGTGGATTATAGTACCACTTCAGGAACCTTGGGGGATCCGGTAACTTTTGGTTTGTCTGACGGGGATCTTGAAAGGCTGGCTTACAATGAAGCAATATCCTTTGCCTGTGCAGGAATTCAGAAAGGTGATGTAGTGCAGATGATTACTACAATTGATAAACGTTTTATGGCGGGACTTGCTTACTTTTTAGGATTAAGAAAAATGGGGGCAAGTGTAGTCAGAATGGGCCCTGGAATTCCAGAATTGCAATGGGATTCTATTTTTAGATACAAACCAAAATATCTGATTACCGTTCCGTCTTTCTTGCTTAAGATGATCGATTATGCAGAGAAGCACGGATTAGATTATAAAAATTCAAGTGTTTACGGAGCCGTGTGTATTGGAGAAAGCATCAAAAATCAGGATTTTACAGATAATATTCTTTCTCAAAAGATTAAGGAAAAATGGAATATTAAACTCTTTTCTACCTATGCTTCCACAGAAATGAGCACTGCTTTTACAGAGTGTGAATTCCAGATTGGAGGTCACCATCACCCTGAACTGATCATTACGGAAATTCTGGATGATGACGGAAACGTTGTGAAAGAGAGCGAAAGTGGTGAATTAACGATTACAACTTTGGGTGTAGAAGCAATTCCTCTATTGAGGTTCAAGACGGGAGATATCGTAAAGGCCCATTACGAGCCATGCCAATGTGGTAGAAATACAATGAGACTAGGGCCTGTAATTGGACGGAAGCAACAGATGATCAAGTATAAAGGAACAACGTTGTATCCGCCGGCAATGAACGATATTTTGAATGATTTTAATAATATTCTATGCTATCAGATTGTAATTCAGTCCAACGAAATAGGATTGGATGAAATTATCATTAAGGTAAGTACAGAGCAGGAAAATGAAAACTTTGTGAATGAAGTAAGAGATCATTTCCGCGCAAAACTGAGGGTAAGTCCCAAGATTGAAGTGATAGACTTTGATATTTTATCCAAAACAGTCTTTAACCCAAACAGTAGAAAACCGATTACATTTATAGATTTAAGATAGATTAAATTAAAGTAACAACAAGGACAGAAATCACTTTTTATAATATCTTTGCCAGCTTAAATAGAAAAACTATAATTATGAAAAAATTATTTCTGCTGGTATTCATGGTTATTATGACAACCGCAGCTTTTGGACAGGAGAAAATGAATCTTGTTTCGGGTGGTTTTGAGGTCTTAAAAGATCAGACTGAAGTTAAGGTAGAGCTTACATTTGAGGACGTATTATTTATGAAAGAAAATATTACAGAGACTCAATATCTGGAAAATAGAAAAAAACAAGTTCTGGATAATCCCAAAAGAGGAGAAAAAGCGTGGAACATGTGGATCACAGAATGGGAAAGGTACAAAAAAGAAGAGTATATCAATTATTTTACAAAAGGTCTGAATAAAACCTACAAAGATATTTTATTTAAAAAAGACAGCTCAGCAAAATATACCTTGTTGCTGGAAACAAAATGGATATTTCCGGGCTGGCATGCAGGATTAACGATGATGACAGCAGAAATAAACGGTACAGTAAAATTGGTGGAAACAAACAATCATTCAGTAGTTTTAGCCGAAGTAGAACTCAATAAGTTTGATAGATTTGTTAATAATGATGAGGTTGTGATGGAGTATGGTAGAATTGCCGGGGCTTATGAATCCGCCGGAAGATATCTGGGAAAGAAAATAAAGAAATCTTTAAAATAAAATAAAAACGGTCTGAATTTTCAGACCGTTTTTTTTATTGTTGATTTTGTTGTTCCTGTTTTTCCAGTTTGATGAGGTTTGCAAGGTTCTTGATAACCGTATCATGTTTTCTCACAAATGGATTGTCTTTATTCCAGACATATCCTGCTAAAACAGCACATATTTTTTTCTTTACATCAGGGTTTTCCGGTTGGTGGAAGAAAAGTTCCTGAAGATTTCCGGTGTACCATTCCTTTACATAAGTTGTAAAAACATCTACACCATACAGAATGTAATCTGTGTATTCAGTCTGCCAGTTTATTTTTTCTCCGTTTAATTGTCTTAATGCCAGTTTTGCAGCCAGCATGCCCGATTCTGTGGCAAAAGCCATTCCCGATGAGAAAACAGGATCAAGGAATTCCGAAGCATTCCCGGTTAGAGCAAACCCGTCCCCGAATAAGCTTTTTACAGAGCAAGAATAGTCCTTCAAATGTTTGGGTTCAAAAAGAAACTCTATATCACCAAAACGTTTTACATAATAATCCGAAAGAGAAATTGCCTTTCTTAAAGCTTCAGCAGTATCTCCGCCTTCGGATAGCTTTTCAATATAATCAGTTGGCCCTACAATTCCTAGGCTGGTATTTCCGTTGGAAAAAGGAATTACCCAAAGCCAAACTTCAGTTTCAATAATATCAAAGGAAATCAAAGTACCCTCTTCACCGGGTTCTCTGTTAGTGTCCTGTACATGAGAGAAAATAGCAGAGTGGGGAGATAGTTTTGATGGTTTTTCAAGATCTAATAAACGAGGCAATACTCTTCCGTAGCCACTAGAGTCAATCACAAACTTGGCATGGATCTCCTTAGTTTCTCCATCCTTATTCCTTACCGTTGTGATAGAATCTGTTCCTTCAAATTTGATATCTATAACCTCAGACTCGAATTCAAGGTCAACACCTTTATTAATAACTTCCTGAGCAAGCGTATTATCAAAATCAGCTCTTGGAACCTGCCAGGTCCAGTCCCATCCTTCCCCGAATTTGTTGCTGAAATCAAAAATACAAACTTCATCACCACGAAGAAAACGTGCACCCAGCTTTTTTTCAAAGCCCATTTTGTCTAATGCAGGAAAAAGTCCGGCCTCATCAAAGTGATCCATTACCCTAGGAATTAAGCTTTCTCCAACTACCAGTCTTGGAAATTTTGTTTTTTCAACAACTTTTACGCTGACGTTGTTCTTCTTTAGGTACGAAGAAGACACGCATCCGGAAGGTCCAGCCCCGATTACAAGAACGTCAACAAATTCTTTGCTCATCTTTGATTTTTTATTTTAATAATAACTTTTATCTTTGCCGCAAAATTAGTGACAAATAATTAATATTTTACAAAATTATCAACTATTACTTTTAATTGATGAAAATAAATAACTTTTTAGAACTGAAAGACTTTCAAAAAATTATCATTGAGAATGAAAAAATAGAACTGGATGAATCACTTTTGTCAAGAGTGAATAAAAGTTTTCAGTTTTTAAAGGAGTTTTCAAAAAATAAAGTAATATACGGTGTGAATACCGGTTTTGGGCCCATGGCTCAATTCAAAATCAGTGATGAAGACACTCATCAGCTTCAATATAACCTGATTAGAAGCCATTCCTCAGGGATTGGAAACCCACTGCCCGCGCAGGAAGTGAAAGCTTGTATGTTGGCAAGACTGAATACTTTATCATTAGGGAATTCAGGCGTACATGAATCTGTGATTTATCTTCTTCAGGAGCTTATCAACAGAGATATTACTCCATTGATTTTTGAACATGGGGGAGTAGGAGCAAGCGGAGATCTTGTTCAGCTAGCTCACCTTGCTTTGGTATTGATTGGAGAGGGAGAGGTTTTCTATAAAGGAGAAAGAACATCTACAAAAGAGGTTTTTGAAGTTGAAGGATTAGAACCAATCAAAGTTGAAATCCGTGAGGGACTTGCCTTGATGAACGGAACTTCCGTGATGTCAGGAATCGGTATCGTGAATGCATATAAAGCCAATCAGTTAACAGATATCTCTCTTAGACTTTCTTGTGCGATAAACGAAATTGTACAGGCTTATGATGACCATTTGTCAGAAGCATTGAACGGAACGAAAAAGCATTACGGTCAGCAGAAAGTGGCAGAAAGAATGCGTGCTCATCTGGCAGACAGTAAACTGATCAGAAAAAGAGAAGATCACTTATACACCCATTTTGAAGAACAGGAAAAAGTATTTAAGGAAAAGGTACAGGAGTATTATTCCCTAAGATGCGTTCCTCAGATTCTGGGCCCGGTGCTAGATACATTGGAGTACACAGAAAAAGTTCTTGAAAATGAGATCAATTCTGCCAATGATAATCCTATTATTAATGTAGAAGATCAGCATGTTTACCACGGAGGAAACTTCCACGGGGATTATATTTCCTTGGAAATGGATAAGCTTAAAATTGTAGTCACTAAACTTACCATGCTTGCAGAAAGACAGCTAAACTATCTTTTGAATGCTAAAATCAACGAAATCTTGCCGCCTTTTGTAAATTTAGGTAAATTAGGGTTCAATTTTGGGATGCAGGGGGTACAGTTTACAGCAACTTCCACTACGGCAGAAAGCCAGATGCTATCTAACTCTATGTATGTTCATAGTATTCCAAATAATAATGATAATCAGGATATCGTAAGCATGGGAACCAATGCAGCAGTAATCTGCAGAAGGGTTATTGAAAATGCATTTGAAGTATTGGCTATTGAAGCGATTACAATCATTCAGGCTGTTGAATATCTTGGTTTTCAGGATAAAGTATCATCATCTACCAAAGAATTATATGATGAAATCAGAAAAATTATTCCTGCATTCTCTAATGATATGGTGATGTATCCATATCTGGAGGAAGTAAAGAAATATTTAAAGACAATGTAATTGTTGACAATGATGAATTGTCTAATAGAAAAGAAGGAATAAGCAAACTTAAAAAAAAACTAAAAACGAAATAAACACTAACGCATGAAATGTGCAATTGTAACAGGAGGCTCCAGAGGAATCGGGAGGGCGATCTGTATAAAACTGGCTGAAGAGAAAAACTATCACATCCTTATCAACTACACTTCAAATGAGGCTGCAGCAAAAGAAACTTTGGCTAAAGTAGAAGAACTTGGAGCTACTGGAGAAATTCTTAAATTTGATGTAGGAAATACCGAAGAAACACAAGAGGTTTTAACGGCTTGGCAGGAGAAGAATCCTGAGGGTTTGGTAGAAGTTATTGTTAATAACGCCGGAATTACAAGAGACGGTTTGTTTATGTGGATGCAAAAAGAAGACTGGAACAGTGTAATCAATACCAGTTTAGATGGATTCTTCAATGTAACGAACTTCTTTATTCAGAAATTACTTCGTAACAAATACGGACGAATCATCAATATGGTTTCCGTTTCCGGAGTAAAAGGAACAGCCGGCCAGACCAATTATTCTGCTGCTAAAGGAGCTTTGGTAGGCGCTACAAAGGCTCTTGCTCAGGAAGTAGCAAAAAGAAATGTCACAGTAAATGCGGTGGCTCCGGGCTTTATCAGAACAGATATGACCCAGGAGTTCAATGAAGAAGAATTGAAAGCAATGATTCCCGCCAACAGATTTGGAGAAGCAGAAGAAGTCGCTGATTTAGTGGCCTTTTTAGCCTCTAGAAAATCTTCCTACATTACAGGAGAAGTGATTAATATTAACGGCGGAATTTACTCATAAATAATCTAACAATATACCAATGTACCAGTGTACAAATGTTGATTGAACCTCAATGAAAATATTGTTACATGGCTAGACTGATACATTGTTAAATTCAATATAAACAAATGGAAAATAGGGTTGTGATTACCGGAATGGGGATTTATTCCTGCATTGGGACGTCTCTAGAAGAGGTCAGGGAATCCCTATACCAAGGAAAATCCGGTATTATTTTAGATCAGGAAAGAAAAGAATTCGGGTTTAGATCAGGCCTTACGGGTGTTGTTCCAAAGCCGGATTTAAAGAATCTACTGAACAGACGCCAGCGGGTAAGCATGGGGGAGGAAAGTGAATATGCTTATCTTGCTACCATTGATGCCTTGAAGCAGGCGAATCTTGATGAATCCTTTTTAGACACCCATGAGGTGGGAATCTTATACGGAAATGACAGCGTTTCTCAGGCAGTTGTAGAATCTATCGACATTGCAAGGGAAAAGAAAGATACTACATTGATGGGATCAGGAGCGATCTTCAAATCAATGAATTCAACAGTTACCATGAACCTTTCTACCATCTTTAAGTTGAAAGGAATAAACCTTACCATCAGTGCAGCATGTGCAAGCGGCTCACACTCCTTGGGACTTGCCTACATGATGATCAAGAATGGTTTTCAGGATATGATTATCTGTGGCGGAGCTCAGGAAACCAATAAATATTCCATGGCAAGTTTTGATGGATTGGGAGTTTTCTCAGCCAGAGAAGATGAGCCTGCAAAAGCATCCAGACCTTTCGATGCAGAAAGAGACGGTTTAATTCCAAGTGGAGGAGCAGCCAGCTTAATTGTTGAAAGCCTGGAGTCCGCACAAAGAAGAGGAGCAACTATTCTTGCTGAAATTATAGGATATGGCTTCTCATCAAACGGAGGACATATTTCAACCCCGAATGTTGATGGCCCTGCCTTGGCAATGGATAGAGCCTTGAAGCAGTCAGGATTAAAAGCTTCAGACATAGATTACATTAATGCTCACGCCACTTCCACACCTATCGGTGATGCCAATGAGGCAAAAGCAATATATGAGATCTTTGGTAGTGAAGTTCCGGTAAGTTCTACCAAATCCATGACAGGACACGAGTGTTGGATGGCAGGTGCAAGTGAAGTTATCTACTCAATTCTGATGATGCAGAATGATTTTGTTGCTCCTAATATTAACTTGGAAAATCCTGATAATGAGGCGAAAAAGATAAATTTAGTCTCCAAAACAAAAAATCAAAAAATTGATGTATTTTTGTCGAATTCTTTTGGGTTTGGGGGAACCAATTCTGCACTAATAGTTAAAAAATTTGATTAAAAACATGGAAAGGGAAAAAATTGTTGCCATTGTTAATGATTTTCTAGTGAACGAATTCGAAGTTGACGGAGACGAAATCAGTAATGATGCCAACCTTAAAAATACACTAGGCCTAGACAGCCTGGATTATATCGATATGGTAGTGGTGATTGAATCTAATTTCGGAGTGAAATTAGGAGAAGCCGACTTCAAGAAAATGGTGACATTTAATGACTTCTACACAACGATTGAAAATAAGATTGCTGAAAAAAACGCATAGTTATTAAGTAAATCTATTCTTTAAAATGTACCAATGTAATGATATAAGAGTCTACTCAAAGATATTATTACATTGGTATACTGTTATATTGGTAAATACTATTTATGAACAAGTGGAAAGGTAAATCTAAAGGAACGGTACTGGGATACAGAATATTCGTTTGGTGTATTAGAAATATCGGGATCAGAAGTTCATATTTCATACTGTACTTTGTTGCTTCCTATTACGTTCTGTTTCAGAAGAAAAGCAACAGATACATTCGTTATTATTTCCAGAAAAGACTCAACTACGGTTATTGGAAAGCCAAACGTTCCATTTTTAAAAGTTATTTTACATTCGGGAAAGTTCTGATTGACAAAACAGCCATCTCTGCAGGATTGAGAGAGAAATATACCTATGAATTTGATGGTATTGAAAATCTCAGAAATCTTTTGGCAGCCAAAAAAGGAGGCGTTCTTATCAGTGCCCATATCGGGAATTTTGAAATTGCAGAGCATTTCTTTGCAGACATCGATTTTGATTGTCAAATTAACTTAGTGACTACTGACCAGGAGGTTACAGTGATTAAAGAGTATCTGGAAAGTGTTGCCGTAAAAGAAAGCAATATCAAATTCATCTACGTAAAAGAAGATATGTCGCATATCTTTGAGATCAATCAAGCCTTGTCAAACAATGAGCTGATCTGCTTTACCGGCGATCGTTATTTCGAGGGGTCTAAATACCTTGAAGCTGATCTGTTGGGGAAAAGTGCAAAATTTCCGGCAGGACCATTTCTCATCGCTTCCCGATTGGGAGTGCCTGTAGTATACGTTTATGTGATGAAAGAGAACAATCTTCATTATCACTTATATGCAAGAGTAGCACAGAACATCAAAAACCGTGATTCACAGGGGCTTTTACAATCCTATGTTCAGAATCTTGAAACCATGATCAAGAAATATCCTCTTCAATGGTTCAATTATTTTGATTTTTGGGATGATGTTGATTAATTTTTCTATTTTTACCCTCTAAAAACTAATAAAAAACTCAAAATCATTAAGATTATTAAGAATTAAAATAATACAGTTTCAATAGTTTTCTTCGTATATTGATAACAAAGTAATCTATGATTCCTTAATTCTGAACACTCTTAATTTTTAAAAAACACATTTTCCTTTGAAGAAACACTATGACATACTTGTAATCGGCAGTGGATTGGGAGGTCTTGTTTCGGCTCTTATTTTAGCAAAGGAGGGTCTGAAGGTTTGTGTGCTGGAGAAAAACAACCAGTATGGAGGAAATCTACAAACCTTTTCAAGGGATAAACTTATTTTTGATACCGGTGTTCACTATCTGGGAGGACTTTCAAAAGGTCAAAATTTAAACCGCTTTTTTTCTTATCTGGAAATCATGGATGAGCTGGAGCTTCAGAAGATGGATGAAGACGGATATGACAGAATTTCCTTTGGAGATAGTACAATAGAATATCCACACGCTCAGGGTTATCAAAACTTTGTAGAACAGCTATCTGTACATTTTCCGGAAGAAAAGGAAAACCTGGAGAGCTATTGTGAAGAAATTCAATACGTTTGTAGCCAGTTTCCAAGGTATAATGTAGTGGGGAAAGACAACTATAATGAAGAAATCCTGCATTTAAATACCAAAAGATTTATAGAATCCGTTACCCAAAATAAAACACTTCAGTCAGTTCTGCTAGGTTCTAATTTTCTCTATGCCGGAGATTCTGAAAACGTTCCTTTCTATGTTCATGCTTTAACGGTAAATTCCTACATTCAGAGTGCCTATAAATGTGTAAAAGGTGGAAGCCAGATTTCGAAGCTGCTTATCAGAAAGCTACGTCAATATGGAGCTGATGTTCACAAACATTCCGAGGTGTCAGAATTTATTTTTGATGAAAACAATATTGTAAAGTCAGTAAAAACAGTTACAGGAAAAGAATATACTGCCAAGCGCTTTATTTCAAATATTGAGATTCGTTCCACCATTAAGCTTATTGGAGAAGAAAGACTGAAAAAATCTTTTCTGAACAGGGTTTTGAGCTGGCAGCCGGTATCATCCTGCTTCAGTGTTTACATTGTCTTAAAACCTCATTGTTTTCCGAACTTTAATTATAATATCTATCATTACTCATCAGAAGAAAAGGTTTGGAATGCATTCCGCTATCAGAAGAATACATGGCCGGAAACCTATATGCTTTCATCTACCCCCTCAAAACATCATCCGGAGTTTGCAGAAAGCCTTACTGCAATTTCCTATATGGACTTTGATGAGGTGAAAAAATGGAAAAGTACATTCAATACAGTGGCTGAGGAGCATGAAAGAGGCGAACAGTATGAAAGATTTAAGCTTGAAAAAACTGAAAAAATGATTGAGGCCCTGGAAAAGAAAATTCCTAACCTTACGCATGCCATCAAACGGATATATACCTCTTCACCTTTGTCTTATCGGGACTATATCGGCAGCTTTGATGGAAATATGTATGGATACATGAAAAACTCGGATAATCCGCTTAAAACAATGGTTTCTCCCCGCACAAAAATTGATAATCTGTTTTTGACAGGTCAATCAGTGAATATGCATGGGATTTTGGGTGTTACCATAGGAGCATTCAATACCTGCGCTGAAATTCTGGGTAAAGAAACCATAGACAAGCGTCTTGAGCAAATGATTTAATAAAAACCACCGTGAAAAAAACTAATACGAATTATCTTCCCTATAAAAGACTCCTCATCTTTTTATTTCCTTTATTTATCCTGATTTCATGTGGGGTTTCAAAGTCTGTTAACCATCTTCCGGAGGTAAAGCAATATTCATTGGAAATTCCAAAAGTGAATAAAATTAATGATACCACCTTCAGCTATAATCAGAATTTTATCACCAAAAACAAGCAACAGCTTTGGGAGCTTTATATTAAAGGAAATCCTCTACAATTAGGCTATAATAACGGAGCATTAACTCAGGATTTAATGCAAAAACAGGAAGAGATTTTCTTCTCGAAAGTAGAAGGTTTTGTTCCTTCAAAATTTAAGCAGAAACTTTTGAATGGCTTCTTAAAATGGTACAACAGAAAAATGTATCTCAATGTAAGAGAAGATTATCAGGCAGAATTATACGGTTTGTCACAATATTCTTCCAACCAATATGACTTTATTGCTTCCAAGTATCTGAGAAATCTTTATCTGCACGGCGCACACGATATCGGGCATGCCATGCAGGATTTGGCGATGGTAGGATGCACCTCTCTTGCTGTATGGAATGAAAATACGGAAGATGGAGATTTATTGATTGGAAGAAACTTCGATTTTTATGTAGGAGATGACTTTTCCAAAAACAAGCTGGTGGAATTTGTAGAACCGGAAGACGGAATTCCCTACATGTCCGTAAGCTGGCCGGGGATGATTGGCGTAGTTTCCGGGATGAATAAAGAAGGAATTACAGTGACCATTAATGCAGGGAAATCAAAAATTCCTTTAACTGCAAAAACTCCTATTTCCTTGGTTACAAGAGAAATTTTGCAATATGCCAAAAATATAGATGATGCTATTGCTATTGCAAAAAAAAGAAAGGTCTTCGTCTCAGAATCAATTTTGGTGGGAAGTGCTCATGACAAAAATGCAGTAATTATTGAAGTTTCACCGAAAAATTTCGGAATATATAAAGTAGAGAATACAAGTAAGGTATTTTGTACCAATCATTTTCAGTCTGATACCTATAAAAATGATGCAAGAAATCAGAAACAGATCAAGGAAAGTCATTCTGCTTACCGTTATGAAAAACTACAGGAACTTCTAAAAGAAGAAAAAAAGCTGAATCCTGAGAAAATGGCTTCCATTTTAAGAAACAGATCAGGCTTAAAAGATGAAAGCATAGGGTATGGAAATGAAAAAGCCCTGAACCAGCTTTTAGCCCATCATGCGGTAATATTTTCACCTCAGAAAAAATTGGTTTGGGTGTCTTCCAATCCCTATCAACTGGGAGAATTCGTGTGCTATGACCTTAATGAAATATTTTCTGACCAAGGCTTACGGCCTAATGATTTCTCAAAATCACAACTTAATATTGCAAGGGATCCTTTTGCAGATTCACAGGACTTCAAAAACTACGAGGAGTACAGGCAGATAAGTTTTAAAATAAACGATGCCATTCACAATAAGGAAACACTTTCGGATAACTTTATTGCTCATTATCAGTCCTTAAATCCTGATTTTTGGAAAGGATATTTTATGGCGGGAAAATATTATTTTCATAAAAAAGAGTATTCAAAGGCAAAAATTGAATTTGAGAAAGCACGCACTAAGGAAATAACAACAGTTCCGGACCAGAAAACAGTTGAAAAGTATTTAAATAAAGCTATTAAAAAAATAAACAATTAATTGTTAAGCCTCTTTATTGTTGTTTTTGTTGCGAATTTATTTATTTTGAAAATATATTTCTATTAATAATGTAACATTTGGTGTTTTTTGACACTAACTGGGTAATCACATTTATTAATTTTAAGTATTACACATGAAAAAAATTCGACTTAGTGTTAAATTTCTACTATTTTGTTCATTTTTCAGTTTTGGGGTATTTTCTGCCCAAAAATATGAGCAAACAATTAAAGACTATGTTAATTCTGAAAAGGGAGCTTTCCAAAGAGTAAATCCGGAGCTTAAGGCTTTTAAAATTGTAAATATCGATCCTTCTCAAAGCTTAAAGGGTGATATTGTAGGAATCCAGCAAACGATCAACGGTTATCCTGTTTTTGGAAGCTCAGCTAATGTTCTGATCAGGGACGGAAAAGTTTTGAATTTTGCAGATACCTTTATTAAAACTTACCCTTCAGCGGTTAAAGGCAAGGAAAGCGCAAGGAGAGAGTCTTTAATTGCTGATGCTGCCAAAAAGATGAATGGCTTGTCTTCGGCAAAGAATATTGATGGCAAAGAGGAACATTTAAAGGCAAACGTTGTATATTTTGCTAAAGGAGGAGAGCTAATACTTGGTTATCAGGTTACTATTGAAGAAAAAGGAACAAGCAATATCTGGAATACTATTATCAGTACAGAAGATGGTTCTATTCTATATCAGGAAAATACAACCCTTTCCTGCAGTTTCCATGACGATGCCTACGAGCAACACTCTTCGGAGAATGAAAATCATAATCATGGGGCTCATGCAGCTATTTTCCCAAGTAATCTAAGTAAAACAAAAGAATATTCCAATCTTGTTTTAGCGCCTGATAATGCATCTTATAATGTATTGGCTTTTCCGGTAGAGGCTCCTACATTTGGGAGCCGTAGCCTTTTGAATAACCCTTGGGACCTGACGGCTTCTCCGGAAGGCTGGCATTCTGACGGAACCAACCACTATACAATAACAAGAGGTAATAATACGTTTGCATATACTGATGAAAACAATACCAATTCCCCGCAGTTTTCACCAGATGGCGGAGAAAGCAGAGTTTTTGATTTTCCAATGGATATTACCTTGGGACAACAGAACTATACCTCTGCAGCAGTAACCAATTTGTTTTATACTACCAATAAGATGCATGATGTATTTTATAAATTTGGGTTTACAGAGTCTGCAAGAAATTACCAAACCAATAATTTTACAAATGGTGGAGCAGGTAATGACCCTGTTCTTGCCGAATCACGTGATGGAAGCGGTATAAATAATGCCAACTTTAATCCTGGCGTAGACGGAACCAGCGGAAGAATGCAGATGTTTCTATTTGTACCTAATGGAGCCAGATATCTTTATTATAACTCCCCAGCAAGCTATTTGAACAGAACTCCGGCGGCAGGAACGGCTAACTTCGGTCCTCAGCTTATTGGTAGCGCTCCTGTAACAGGGGATTTAGCCCTTTCAACCCCCGCAGATGCGTGTACTGCAGTTACTCCTGGTAGCCTTACCGGAAAAATTGCAGTGGTAACAGCTGCTACATGTGGATTTGCTGTTAAAACAAAAAATCTGCAAAATGCAGGGGCAATAGGCGTGATACAATATCACCCAAACAGTGATCAGCCTGTAGGACTTGGTGGTACAGATGCTACCATTACAATTCCTACCATCATGGTTGGAAAATCAGAAGGCGAATTTTTGGTGAATGAAATAACCAATGGAGTAGTTGTGAATGCATCATTGAAAACAGAAGCTGTTTATAAGGATGCAAGTTTAGATAATGGAATTATAAGCCATGAGTATGGGCACGGAATATCCAATCGTCTTACGGGTACAGGAAGTTCTTGTTTATCTTATATCTCCTCCAATGAACAGATGGGAGAAGGATGGTCTGACTTCTTTGCTTTGATGATGACTACCAAACCAGGTGATAATGCATCCATAGCAAGAGGAATAGGTACCTTTACTTCCGGAGAGGGAATAAACGGAGGCGGAATAAGACCAGCAAGATATTCTCCTGATTTTGCAGTTAATAATTATACTTACGGACGAACTAACGGTATGAAAACCAACGGAAGTTTTCTGGGTATTGCAGTTACAGTACCGGATGTTCACAGTATAGGATTTATTTGGGCTTCAATGCTTTGGGATCTTAACTGGAAGTATGTAGAAAAATATGGATACAGCAGTAATGTTTTAGCTGATCCTAATAGCGGAAGTGCAAAAGTTTTACAGCTGGTAATGGATGCTCTTAAGCTACAACAGTGTAATCCTACTTTCGTACAGGGAAGAGATGCTATTATAGCTGCTGATTTGGCATCTACAGGCGGACAAAACAAATGTCTTATCTGGAATACATTTGCTAAAAGAGGATTAGGAGTAAATGCTTCTGCCGGTGCATTGGGCGGATTGGTATTTGGAGCCAATCAACCACTACCGGATATTACCGATCAGGTAGAGGACTTTACAGTTCCTGCGGATTGTGAAACATTGGCAGTAAAAGAGATAGAAAATTCTAAAGGTATTTCGATTTATCCAAACCCGGTAAGAAATGAATTTACCATAAAAACTCCGTCAGGAATGAATCTTTCAGGAATCACCACTGTTTCTATCTATGATTTTACAGGCAAGCTGATCTCTACAGAAAATATTAATCTTAATAAGCAAACTACCATTAATGCTAGTCAATTAATTAATGGAACTTATATTGTAAAAGTAAGCGGTAATTCAATCAATTATTCTCAGAAGATTATCGTTTCAAAATAGTAAAATAAATAATTAGGAAGCAAAAGCCTTGGAATATTATATTTCGAGGCTTTTCTTATTTGTAATTTAATTGTTTTCCGGATTCAGCTTATTCAGAAATAGAAAAGTGCTTATTCCTGCCAAGGCAGACAATGTAGTACTTAGTATGAAGCTTCCAATAACATATTGAAGCAGGTTATTCTTGATAAGCTCAAAATTTAGATCCTGACTTAAAATATTACTGTCTCCATGAACAAACGGAGAACCAAGGAACAATGATGCGGCAATAATAAACGGAATAAAGGGAGGAAGACTCACGTTGGAGGCTACAAATGCAAGAACTTTATTCAGCTTGAAAAGAACAGATAAGCTGATGACTAATAACGTTTGAAATCCCCAAAATGGAGATAGCCCGATAAAGACTCCCAAGGCAATGGAAAAAGCCTTTGTACGGTTGCTACCGTCGCTTTCCAGTACATCTTCCTTTATGAATTTTTTAAAGCTTTTTTTTTTGAAGTTATTCACGAAGTTTCTCGGAATAATATAAAAAAGAGTGATTGTTACTAAAATCGTATTCAAGATACTGATTCTTGTAAAATCCTTAAACGGCCTGAAATGCGAAACACGTTCTGCAGGGTCATACAAAACCTTGATAGGAACATTCTTTACCGGAACATGTCTCCATGCAGTCCTTACAATGATCTCAATTTCAAACTCAAATTTTGGAGTGAAATATTTCTTTGGAATTTTGTGCAAAGGATATAGCCTGTAACCGGATTGAGTGTCTTCCAGCTTAATTCCTGTTTCGAACCAAAACCAAAAATTAGAAAATCTGTTTCCGAAGCTGCTTTTCTTTGGAATACCATCTTGGGACATATTTCTGTTCCCAATTAATAATACCTCTTCATTTTCCTGAAGTAATGAATCTACAAATACAGGAATATCATCGGGATAATGTTGTCCGTCAGAATCAATGGTTATGGCATAATCATAGTTCAATTCCTTGGCTTTTCTGAAGCCTATTTTCAATCCGTTTCCTTTCCCTTTGTTCTCAGGCAGGGTGATGGTGGTAATGTGAGGATATTGAGCAAGAATTTGAGGGGTAGAATCGGTAGAACCGTCATTGACCACAATAATACTTTCGGTATAGTTCAAAACACCGTCTATTACCCTTTTAAGGGTTTTTTCATTATTGTAGGTAGGTATTAAAACGCAGATTTTCTTTTCAGAAATTGCATTTTGTACTTCAGCAAGGAACATTATATTATTTTAAAGTGGCTCTTTCAGCCTCGGTAATGGTTTTAGACTGCAATGCAAACCTTTTGATATAATTTTTCAGGGCTGCATTTTGTTTACTGTAATTGCTCAGTAGGAAAGCCTTGTCATCCTTTAGACTGCCTCGGTAACCCACAATTTTAGGAATGTTTTCCTGAACACTTAATCTTATCAGGCGTAATTCTGCGTTATTAGGATTACTTTTGATAATCGCCTCAAGACTTGTAGCTCCTGTTTTTACCAGAGTTTTTCTATTTCCCTTGGAAACCTTTGCCTCCATGATCTTTGCTGCTGCTTTATAGCCTAAAGTGACTGCATCAGAACCTGATTGCTTTTCTGCAATTCCTATGAATTTTTCAGTATTGGATGCAGAATCGTTGGCCTTGGCATAGCTGTTTCTCAAAGCTTCTATGTCAGACTGAAAGAAAAAAATAAATGCCGCTACGAATGATAAGATAAGTTTCATGCCGTTAATTTTTTATAGCTTACAGACAACTTTAATGCAATAGTCTCGCCAAAGGAAGTTATGTTTTTTACTTTAACATCTTCTTCATTTTCAGTAATATCCAATTGAAGTTTCAGATCCGGAGTTTCAAAAGGATTGATAATGGCCATAAATTTTACATTAGATGCCGTTTTTAAGAATAATTTTGAGCCTGTGAATTCTTCTGTCAGTTCCTTAATAATCTGCATCATACAAACCCCAGGTGTCACAGGATTTCCCGGAAAATGGCCCTTGAAAATATCATGGTCTTTATTTAGGTTGATATGCGCAATAAAACTTCCGTTTTCTGCTTTTTCGTGTGATGTTAAAGTATAAAAGTCTGTAAGAATGGTCTGCATAATTATTTTTTCATGTTAAATGTGTAGTAAACCCCTACCTGGAATGTTACATTGGTATGATCATTATTGATGTGTACGAAACCCTTTTTAATTCTGGCTTCAACACCTATATTTTTTGTAATATCATATCCGGCTCCAAACAGTAATCCCAAATCTGCTTCTGTAGGAGAGTCAATCTCTTTATGATCTGTCAAAAGTTCTAAAGTAGGACCAAAATGAAGATTAAATTTATCAAAATAAAATTTATTCACAATAGCTCCTCCTACATAGGAAAGAGTGACGGTTTTAGACGCTACAGAAGATTTTTGACTTTCAAATTTTGCTCCCTGACGTGTATAATAAATTTCCGGTTGAAGAGCGTAGAACTTTGCAAATCGGATATTCGCCTGAAAGCCTATATAAAAATCTACTTTTGATTTGATATCATAGGCATTGCTTCCATAGTGATATCCCTGATTATCGTTATAATAAAAGTAATCTTGTGCAGGTCCGTCAGATAGGTGTGCGATATTGGCACCTACTCTGATTCCCGGATTAAAAGTTACCTGTGCAAAAGATAAACTGGAGATAAGTGCAAAAAGCCAGAAATATATTTTTTTCATGTAGAAATTATTCAGTTTCGGTTATTTGAAATAGTTTTATATTGATCTTAAAATCCTTGTGTTGCAGATTTAAGCTGTCCGCGAAGATATGCTTTTTTGCATCAAATGTAAAATCGATTTTCTCCTTGTTGTTTTTGGTATAAATGATCTGTTTCAGTAGACCATTTTCCTTGTTGAAGAATAGATAATAGCCCTTGTTATCAATCCTTGAAAGATAGATTTTAGAACTTTCATTTTCAAAGCTTTCACTTACCGGATATTGTTTTTTCAATAGCTGTTGAAAGTCATTTTTTAGAAAATTAATCACGATTTTTTTATCCAGATCTGGGAGCACATAATTCAGTTTAAAATTATTGTCCGAAAGCTCAAAATCAATCAGCTTATTGCCAAAGTCAGAGGTTAATACGACACGGTGTGTCGTTTCGTTCAATTTTTTGATGATAAGGATTCCGCTTACATGATTTTTATAAATATCCATCTGACATTTATAAACATAATCTTCAGTAGATGAAAAATAAAGGTTTTCAACAGTTTTTTCAGTTGTTGAAACTGCCTTTACATCATTTAGCTGATATGTTTTACAGGAAACCACCAGTAATAGAATCAGGCTACAAAGTAAATTCTGACGCAGGAATTGAAGCATTGATCTTTGTATTTTTGAAAACAATATTCGTAGTATCACCTGAGGCCTCAGTCATATTAACCTGAGAAACCGTAGACTGGTTCTTTGGGAAATAAAGCTCAATCTGTTTGATGTATTTCAGCAGTTGTGAGGTCTTTGGAACAAACTTAGCCACATTGTAATTTCCATTCTTGAAGTAGGTTACTGTAAATTCAGGATCATTGAACATGGTTCCGTTTGAGCTTCCTACAATCAGTTTATTGATCTTTTCAAAAGTCTTACTTTTAGCATCCACAGAGGATTTTTTCCCTTGATCATTGATGAAGATCTTATTGCTTTTAAAAACAATGCTGTACTGATAAGGTTTTGTGTATTTCCAGCTCAGCATATTAGGAGTCTGCAATGACATTTTTCCGTAGGTTACAATGCTTTTATCCAAAAAATCCATTTTTTTGGTCTGCGTAAAATCACTTTGCAATGTTTTGATTTCCTTGGTGTCTGAGGAAACTTTTGACACAAATGCTTTGGCCTCGGCTCCTGACATTGCTGTATTTTGTGCAAAAAAGAAACCGGATATCAGTAAAAATGCTCCTAGGGCAATATTTTTAATCATTTTTTCCTTGAATTTGTAATTGAATCAACGGTAAATGTTGAGTACTTTTTATCTTTCAAAAATACTAATAAATCTACCAGTACACGATACGTTTTTTCTGAGGTATCATGAAGGAGAATAATACTCCCTTTTCTTAAATTTTTAGTAACTCTCTTGTAGATTTTCTTTTCGTCATCAATGATGGTGTCCAGAGAACGGACGTTCCAGCCGATGCTTATTTTATGAGTTTGTTTAATGGCTTTTGCAATGCTCGGATTCGTAACCCCGAAAGGAGGTCTGTATAAATTTGTCTGTATGTTTCCAATATTATTTATCACCTTATCACAGTTTTCAATTTCTACAATCATTTTAGAAGTTGATAAAAAACCTGTTGATTTAGAGTGGGTTAATGTATGGTTTCCAATAGTGTGGCCTTCAGCAATGATTCTCTGAAATGTTTCAGGATATTTTTCAATCTGTTTTCCGATACAGAAAAAAGTCGCCTTTATCTGATATTCTTTGAGTAAATCTAAAAACTTCGGCGTAAATTCGGTTGGTCCATCATCAAAAGTCAGAGCAATTTCCTTGATTTTTGTGCGTTTATGGGTAATACTGTTGACAAAATATCCCAGTTCAATAGCGAATGATCCCCAGACAACTACAGCAGAAAAAACAAGAAAACAAGCAATATACACCCAAAAGCTCCCCTGAAACGCATAGATAAAAACGTTGCAAAAGAGATAAAATAAGATGAATGAGTAGTGTTTCATCGCTCGCTGTTTTTGAATAGCAAAAATAATGTATTATCGGATAGTCTTTTAGGAATTTCGTGAATACATTATCAAGCTCTCTCCAATAATACTAAACTGTGATCACTGCCTGCAAGATGGTTGTAAAGAAGTACATTTTTTACTTCCTCTTTTTTCTTTTCATTAATCATCATCACTTCAGGAATTTGCTGCTCCTTAAGAATATGACAAGCCATGAAAGTAGAAAAACCACTTGCTGTATTAAATTCTCCACTCAGATGTTTGTAATATAATAAAGCTGAATCTGCAAATAGTCCCATTGCATTTGTATAGTAAACATCAGAGGAAGCATCACTACTGAAACCTAAGATTACAGCATCTATATCCTGTGCAGAAAGATTGTTTTCCGTTAAAAACTCCTGGATAAAGCTTTTCGTTTCATCCAATTCTAGTCTGTTACTGATTTTAATGTCTGTAAGTTTTGCGTAGGAATTTTCTGTTTTATCTTTTCCAACAACAAAAAAGCTGGCTCCTTCTCCCCAAATAACTCCTTTGGTGGTAGAATTCAGATGGTCTGCGGGAAGTTGACCTTCGTGTTTAATGGTATTATTTAAGCAGTAAAGCTCCATGGTTCTGTCAGTCTGCTCATCGGTAGAACCAACAAGGATATTTTCTGCTTCGCCATCAGAAATCTGAAGCTGGGCATCCAAAAATGAAAACTCCAGTGAAGAAGATGTGTTTACATACGTGAAATTGTACGCATGACACTGTAAACCAAGTGCAATTTGACCTGCAACGGTGTTATGAGTAGATTGAATAAAAAATGTAGGAGTTAAAAACTCTTCATGATTATCAATCACATTTTTCAAAAACTTTTCAGAATCCTGAGAACATCCCATCCCGGTTCCTACAATAATGGCATCCGGCTGTTCAATTCCTGCTTCCTTTAAAGCATGATGCGAGGCTACAGAACTCATTTTTACAGTCTTAGACATTCTCCTGATCATTGCGGGAGGAATGAATTCCTTGTAATTAGGTTCTATGGCCTTTATCATCTTTACCGAATTTTCCGGCTTAAGATTTTGAAGAAAATTTTCGTTTAAAGTGTCCTGAACGGAGATACAGGATGCACTGTTGATGTATACTGCACTCATGATTTTGAGAAGATTAAGGTTGAACAGTTTCCTCCAAACCCAAAGGAATTGGAAAGAACATGATTGATGGTCTTTTCCTTTAGTTCAGTAACCGGAGTTAAATCAAACTCTTCCATTTTGGTCTTAAAATTCAGGTTAGGAAAAATAAGGCTGCGCTGCATGGCCAAAATTGAAAATACAGCTTCAATTCCTGCTGCTGCTGCTAATGTATGTCCTGTAAATGCTTTTGTGGAGCTGAATTCAGGAACCTGATTCTCTCCAAAAATTCTGATCATGGCAATTCCCTCCGACAAATCGTTGTTGGGTGTTGCGGTACCGTGAACGTTGATATAATCTATATCTTCCTTTTTCAATCCTGAAATTTTCAAAGCCTGCTGCATTGCAAGGAATGCGCCTTGTCCATTTTCGGAAGAAGCTGTTTGGTGGTGAGCATCATTAGCATTTCCGTAACCGGAAAGATAGGCCAATACCTGTTTGTTTTCTTTTTTTACAATTTCCTCAGATTCAAGAACCAGATAGGCGGCTGCTTCTCCAAGGTTTAGTCCTTTTCTATCGTTGTCAAAAGGTGTATTGTAAGAGTCCGTGAGAATCATCAGGGTATTGAATCCGTTCAGTGTAAACTTTGAAAGCGAATCTGTTCCACCCACAATAACGCGGTCTAGTACTCCGTTTTTAATCAGCTTGGCTCCCATCATAATGGCGTTTGCTGCAGAAGAGCAAGCCGTACTGATGGTAGAAACCATGCCTTTTAATCCCAAATGATCAGCAATAACCAATGAGGAATTTCCGGCATCATGAGCGTCAATGTATTTTTGCTTTTCAGGAAAGTCTTCGTAGGAGTAGAAATACTTTTCAGTAATATCCATTCCTCCCACACTGGTAGATGAGATAAGTCCCGTTCTGTATTCATTAATATCTGAAATTCCGGCACTTTCTACAGCTTCCTTTGCAGCAACCATCCCTAATAAGGAAGTTCTTGTTACATTATTATCTTCATCAAGGTGAAGCTTTTGCACAAGTTCCTCATTGGATAGTTTTATTTCACCCGTTTTAATTGTTCCTGCATGGCGGGTCTCAAACATCTGAATATCTGAAATACCATGTTTTCCGGATTGTAATGAAATAAAATTTTCCTCCACATTGTTTCCAATGGAAGAAATGATGCCCATCCCTGTTATGGCAATTTTTTGGCTCATTGTATTAAGTAATGTAACAGTTTATCAATGAGGTACATTGATAAACTGTTATTTTAATTTTATTTTGTTCTGTTGTCTTCAATGAATTTAGCCATTGTATCGATAGATTGGAAAATTTCTTTTCCTTTTTTAGGATCGGCTAATTTGATTCCGTAATCTTTATCAAGAAGAACGATAAGTTCTAAGGCATCAATAGAATCAAGACCTAATCCTCCTCCGAATAATGGGTCTGTATCTTTGATTTCCTCTACAGAAACATCTTCAAGGTTAAGTACTTCAATAATTTTGTGTTTCAATTCAGTTTTTAAGTTTTCCATAATTTAGTTAATTTACCAATATAGTAATGTTTCAATTTGCCTATTTTGGGATGGCTTCGTTGTTACATTGTTACAAGGTTATAGTGTTGTATTTTTATAAGGTCAGCAAATATACAAAAGCTTTATAATTTTCCTGATATAATTCAACCCAGCCACATAATACTTTGTCTGCTTTCCCTGACCGGAGGATTTGTTCAGAATAATCGTTTAAAAATTCTTCATCAAACTCATCCAATACAAAAAAGGCATTTTCTGTCTGTATTTTGTGTTTAATGCTGATTTCCCCTACACAAATGTTGGGTAATGTGTACACGAATACAGCAGGGCTTGGAAAGTAATTTTCCTGAGAATTGATACTTTCCTGATATTTAAAATCAGTATCCAAACTTGATGATTTGTTGGCAAAAACCAATGCTGTTCTGCTATGGTCTTCATCCTTTAAAAGCATTTCGGCAGAAAGAAAGGCAAGTTTGCTTAAGCTGTCCATTTTGTGAAATTTAGGATAGCTAAGGTTCATGCTTTTATAAGCATCCTTTGCAAATTCCTGAAAAGTTTCGTTCTGGCTTTCAAAAATAATATCTCCGTTGATGGTTATTTTTGAATGTTCTATGGTACAGGTGTTTGTTTTTTTCATCAGCTTCATTTTAACATTTTTCCAATACAATTGCGGCATTACACCCACCAAAACCTGACGCTGTCTTCAAAATATATCTGATTGCTGCAGGCTGATTTTCCTTGATAATATTCAATGGTTGGGATACTCCCATTTCCTTAAAGTTCTTAGATTGAATGAGCGTGCTGTGAAGAGCGCTTTCCATAGAGATGATGCTTTCCAGAAGTCCGGAAGCTCCAAGACAATGTCCGTAGAAACCTTTCATGCTGTTCAAAGGTACATTTTGCAACTCCATTCTGTTGAATGCAATGGCTTCCATTTCATCATTATACAATGTTGCTGTTCCGTGGGCAGAAATAAAATCAATTTGTTCTGCCGAAACTTGGGCTTCCGTCATGGCATTTTTGATGCTTCCGTATAAACCGTCTCCGGTTCTTGATGGGCCGGAAATATGATTGGCATCATTAATCGCCGAATCGCCTAATACCTTGAATCTGAACTTATCATTTTCAGAAGCTTCAGAAGTAATATAAACAGCCGCCGCTGCTTCTCCGATATTGATTCCGTTTCTGTTTTTGTCATAGGGCTTGCAAGGTTCATTACCAATGGCTTGGAATGAATTGAACCCGGAAATCACAAATTCTGAGATTTCATCACCAGCAATCACAAAGGCATCCTTGTATTTCCCGGTTTGAATCATGTTCTTGGCAACAGCAATCGCCATAACTCCAGAAACACAGGCATTTGAAACCACGATAGGCTTTGTTTTAAATCCAAAAAAATCAGCAATTTTCTGTGCTAATTTTGGAAGATATACCCCTTCGGGTAACCCAGATTGGTTTTTTAATAAGCTGATATTTCCTTTTGTGGTTGATAGGATAAAAGCGGTGTCTTCAGTTATATTGTGCTTTTCAATCAGTGGTTTCAGACTTAGAAGAAGCATTTTTTCCAGTCTTGTGAATTCCTGATTATCAAAGTTTTTACTGAACTCTTCATTAAGCTCGTTCGTATTAATCATTGATGCATAAAAAGCATCCTGATTTTCTATGACTTTGTGTAAAGCAACTCCTGATTTTCCGGATAAAAGTGCTTTCCAATTAGAATTTATGCTAAGACCCAAAGGAGTTACGCAGTTATAATCTGTGATGTAAATTGCCTTCTTCATGATAATCCCATTTTATCTTTCCAGGTTTGAAAAAACTCCGGATTATATAAGCATAAACTTCCATTGCTATCCAAAAATACCTGAATGGTTTCTCCACTGCAGACTAATTTATTTTCCTGATTGAAAATCTCATACCTGTAGATCAGTTTAGCAGACACAGAATTGATGAAAGTGGTGACAATGTTAAACGTTTCTCCATATTTTAAGGGAAGGAAATGTTCACATGTGCTTTTTACAATAGGGGTTACAAATCCTGCATTCTGAATGTCAAGATAAGTTAAGCCGTGCTGACGTCCGAAGGCTTCTCTGCCGTCTTCAAAATAGACAATATAATGGCCATGCCAGACAATTCCCAGAGGGTCTGTTTCATTGAATCGTACTCTTACTTCTTCGGTACAGGTTAATATGTTTTCGTTAGACTGCATTTTGTTTTCTTTCATAAAAAATGGAAATGGCTACCGTTGCAAGGTAAAATAAAAATAAGAATGCTAATTCCTTAGCAATACCTCCAATTCCGCTGTTTCTTAAAATAATATCGTAATAAGCATTCAGCCCCCAGTTCATGGGAGAGAATTTGGCTACGGTCTGCATAAATTCAGGCATCAAGAATACCGGAACCCAGATTCCGCCAATTGCTGCCAGTACAACTACTGATGTTGCTCCAAAAGGGGCAGACTGTTCCTGTGTATCTGCAATGGTTCCTAGTAATACTCCAAATCCGATGGCTGCAAGCCCTGCGAACAATGTTACCGTAATAAGCTGGAACATTTTTCCTGATACATCAAATGCCGGAAGATCCATATAAGGGAAAAGGAAAACACCTACCGCTACCATCAGCAAAAACTGAATGATACAGATGATAAGATAAGTGAATGTTTTTCCTAAAATATGAACAAAATAAGGAGTAGGGCTTATTCTGGCTCTTACATTTGTTCCCTGACTTTTTTCCTTTACCAGGTTAATGGATAACGGAACAACGATAAAGAAGATGGCAAAAAGAGTCCATGCAGGAACGTTATGCTGAACAGAATTCGGCATGATGTCCATTTCTCCTTTTTTCGGGGTAATTTCTTTGAAGCTGATCAGGTTTTTATTTTCATCAAGGTTTTCTGTGGTTCCTAGCTGATCCTGAAAAGCCTTGTAAATTTTTTTGTTTTCGATTTCAAAAACCATTTTATTGACAGAGTTCATCACAGAGTTTTTGAACCCTGCATTGGTAGCCGGATCAAAGTAAAGGTGAATTTCCTTTGCCTTGGGAGCTTCTATCTTCGTTTTTGCGGAATCACCCTCCAAACCAAATGAGCTGACAATGGCCTGAACCTTGGAATCAATATTGGAATTTAAATCTTTGGTCAGGTTTTCAGGAATAACGATAGCCATCTGATAATCTCCTGCAAATACAGCATCCTGCGCAGATTTTTCGTTGAAATTGGTCAGTAGTTGGAATGTTTTGCTGTTTTCCAGCTCTCCTTTTATATTTTTTGAAACTTCCGACTTATCGTTATCAATAAAAATGATAGGGATTTTTGATCCTTCAAGGTTTTTAAAGGTAGAATCCTGAATCAGGGTAATGGTTACGATCAAAAGCAACGGCATTACAAAAATGATGACAATCCCTCCGATATCTCTTTTCAGGAGAAGAATTTCCTTTATAAAGCTTCTCCACAATTTATACAACAACATCTCTTAATTCTTTTCCGGTTAATGAAATGAAAACATCTTCAAGGTTTTCTGCATGAGCAATCTGTGAAACCAGTTCCTCAGGAGTTCCCACGGCATGAATTCTTCCTCTGTCTATAATCGCAATCTTGGTACAAAATTCCTCCGCCTCAGAAAGATGGTGAGAGGTATAGATGATACACGTTCCGTTTTTATTCAATTCCAAAAGGAAATCGATAATTACTTTTTTAGATTGAACATCTACTCCTACGGTGGGTTCATCCAAAAATAAAACCTTAGGATTGTGAAGTGTTCCTGCGATAAGGTTACAGCGACGTTTCATCCCTCCGGAGAACTGACCTACCTGTTTATTGGCAAATTTGGAAAGCCCCATAATTTCTAAGGACTCATCAATAGCCTGGGTAAGCTGTTTATGTTTTAGCCCATACAGACTTCCGAAGAACATTAGGTTTTCTCTGGCGGTAAGGGTAGGATAGAGTGCATATTCCTGAGGAACAATTCCTATGATCTGTCTAATTTTGAAGCCGTCTTTTTGCGGAGACAGTCCATTGATGGTAAATTGTCCTGAAGTAGGCTTAATTAAACCTGAAAGCATGGATATCAGGGTTGTTTTCCCTGCACCGTTGGGTCCAAGAATTCCATAAATCTCGTTTTTATCGATACTCAATGAGATATCATTTACCGAAAACTCGTCAGAATTTTTGTATTTTTTATATAGATTTTTAATCTCAATCATATTCTCTGCCATATCAGATCGCTTTTCTCAGTTTCTTATAGAAAGCCTCTTCTAAGTCTGCAATATGAAGCATTGTCTTTGATAGCTCGTGGTAGATGTTGCTCTTAGAGTTTCTGTTTTTATATACTCTTGCAATGTCTACTGCAAAGTCTCTCCAAAGATCTCCAATGGAAGTAATTTCCCTTGAAAGCTCCTTTAATTCATCATTTTTAAGAATTACTGCTGCTTCCTGAAGAAATGCTCCATAGATAAATCTGAAACCTCCGCCACCAGTTCCGATTTCCTCCTGCATTCTGATCAATTGTCCCAGATAGTGGTTCGTTACTTTTGTGCCTTTCTTTTCTGCCCATTTTGGAATACTTCTGGCAACCCATCTCATGGCTTTTACACCGATAAGTGGTACTGGAGCCAGCATGTTTTTACAGGTATCCTTAATTCCCTTTTTGATGGCTTCTTCCAGATTTACATTTTCCGGAATATAAACAGGATAATACATATGTCCCTTTGGAGGAAGTGCTCCTTTGGCATATCTTACCTTTTCCAGTTCTTCTTCTGAAAGGGAAGTGGTATAATCCATTACCGGATCACTAATCAGGAATTTTCCATCTTCTTTACCATATACCACAAGATTGTGTGCATTGAAGTGGAATTTATATTCTTCAGGGAAATAAGTAAGATTAAAAACCCCTACCTGAAGTCCTGTTGGAATATTTTGCTCAAGGTTTCTTTCAAGAGCTTTTTGGGCATCCTGGGGCTTTGAGAATTTTTCTCTTTTAATTTTTATTCCTAATCTTTTTGCTGCTTTACTGAAGATAGCGCCTGGCATCGGACGATAGCTAAAGCCCGGAGCAAAGTTCACCTTCAAAAAAGGGAGATAGACAAAAAATAATCCTGAACCAATTCCGAAGATCATAGGTTCACTTAGTTTAAGTCCTTTATTAAGCAGTAGATTAGAAGCAACACCGTTTTCGCAATGCGCAGTCTGATGGTGTTCAAAGTTTAATTTCATTTGCAGCTTATATCTTTTTCATTGGTTAAACGGAATAATATACATTCCATTTATTTTCCATCGAAGTTTTTTAATTCGTTTACTGAAATTCCGAATGCATCGGCATATTTTTTCAGTGTGGTTTCGCTTAGTGTTTTAAATACCTTGGGTTTAAAGTGTCTTTTTACCCTCCATTGCCATAATCCTACATAAGAGGCAAGTACTCCCAGATCCATTTTATTCAGTTCCATAAAATAAACGATGGGGCTTACAATATTATGGGCAACGTTTTGCTTTGCTTCTTCAATTCTTTCATGGATAAGTTCCATGGATTCGTCCAAAGCAGCTTTCTTTGCATCCCAGCCAGTGCTGTTAGCTGTAGTATAGTTGTCGTTTTCATCCGTTACATACAAAACTTCTGTCATGTTGGCGGATTTCAAATTACTTTCGTCTTGGGGTAGGTCTTGTTTTTTCATCTAAATAATGTTTAATTTTTTTAGATTCCAGATGAAAAATGGTTCACCTGTTTTGATTCTTTTAATCAGGTGGCTAAAATAGTGAAAATACATTATATGTAAATTATGCTGAATATGATCTTGGTATTACCGTGAAACAGAGCTTCCATAAGACTCGTGTTCAGATTTTAATGTCAGGGAAACCATTGTTTTTTCTCCTTTTAGAGAAGCTGATAATTGATTTTCTCTCTTTTCTTTTGGGTGATATGGAATAGAAAATTTTTACGTATTGCAATTTTTGGAGTAGAGATGTTTAACTAATTGGAGATAATGAAATCTTAAAAAGTACCATTACTGTTTATTATTCATATTTGTAATAAATCTGCTGTAACAACTGTGTTATGTAATAAGACTAATGGGGTAGAAATTTGGATTGAAAAATAATTATTAAATAACAATATATGAAGAAGTTTTTTATTTCGGTTTCGCTTTTCTGTATGCTAAGCGCAATGGCACAGAAATTCGATACACAAAAGCTTACAGATGCTCAGGGCTATACTTATGAAACGGTAAAGAATGACCTGGCCGGTGTAAGGGTATACACCTTGAAAAATGGGTTGAAGGTTTATCTTGCAAAAAATGAAGATGCACCGAGAATTCAGACTTATATTCCTGTAAGAACGGGATCTAACAATGACCCAAGTGATAATACGGGACTGGCTCACTATTTAGAGCACATGGTGTTCAAGGGAACCTCTCGTTTGGGAACTCAGGATTGGGCAAAGGAAAAAGCAATCTTACAGCAGATTTCTGATCTTTATGAGCAGCATAAGGCAGAAAAGGATCCTGCAAAGAAGAGAGAACTATACAAAAAGATAGATGAGGTATCTCAGGAAGCTTCAAAATACGCAATCGCTAATGAGTATGACAAGGCTATCTCTTCACTAGGCGCTACGGGAACAAATGCCCACACATGGCTGGATGAAACGGTTTACAAAAATAATATCCCTTCCAATGAGCTTGAAAAATGGCTAAAGGTAGAAAAGGAACGTTTCTCAGAATTGGTACTGCGTCTTTTCCATACAGAATTGGAAGCGGTATATGAAGAATACAACAGAGCACAGGATAATGACGGTCGTCTTGTAAATTATACTTTGATGGAGGCTCTTTTTCCAAAACATCCAAACGGGCAGCAAACAACCATTGGTACTTCTGAACACCTGAAGAGTCCTTCAATGGTAGCTATCCACAAGTACTTTGATACCTATTACGTGCCTAATAACATGGCTGTTGTATTGGTAGGAGACATAGATTATGATAAAACTATAAAATTAGTTGATCAATATTTTGGATCTTTCAAGTACAAGGAACTTCCAATGAAAAAGATGGTTTCTGAAGAACCAATGACTCAAATTGTTTCCAGAACGGTAAAAAGCCCATCCACACAAAGAATGACAATGGCATGGAGAACAGATTCTTATGGAAGCCAGGAAGCGAGACTGGCAGATGTAGTGGCTGAAATTTTAAGCAATAGAGGTGATGCGGGATTAATTGACCTTAATATTAATCAGAAGCAAAAGACTCTTGGTGCAGGTGCCTATGAATCTCCATTCAAGATGTATGGGATGTTTGCATTGGTAGTAACCCCAAAAGAGGGACAAAGCTTTGATGAAGCAAAAAAATTACTATTGGACCAGCTTGATCTTGTTAAAAAAGGACAATTCCCGGATTGGATGCTGAAAGCCATCGTAAATGATAAAAAGGTTCAGCGCATGAAAGGATGGGAAACTGCTGATGGTTTGGCAACTGAGCTTTATGATTCTTATATCAAGGGAAGAACCTGGGAGCAAGAATTGGATGAGATCAATCAGTATGAAAAAATTACCAAGGCTGATATTGTAAAGTTTGCCAACGATTTCTTTAAAGATAACTACGTTGTGGTTTATAAGGAAAAAGGAGTGAATGATAAACTGGTTCGTGTAGAAAACCCAGGAATTACTCCGATTAAATTGAACAGAGAGGCACAATCACCTTTCCTTAAGGATATTTTGAGCACTAAGGTTGCTGAAATTAAGCCAGAATTCATTGATTATAAAACGGCTATTCAGACTTCACAGGTAAAAGATAAAACGGTAAGCTTTGTGAAGAATAAATATAACGAAATCGCTCAGGTAAGCTATGTTTTCCCATTCGGAACAGATAATGATAAGGAACTTGCCTTAGCAGGAACTGTTTTCGAATATCTTGGAACAGATAAATATACGCCGGAGCAATTGAAAGAGGAGTTCTATAAATTGGGGATTACTTATAATTTAAGAACATCCAATGACCAGACGGTGATTACTTTGGCGGGTCTTGAAAGCAATATGAAGAAAGGAGTAGAGCTGATGAATCACTGGATGACTAATGTGAAAGCAGATAAAGCGATTTACAGTCAGACTGTGAAAACAATTCTTGAAGCCAGAGAAGTCGGTAAGAAAGATAAAGTGAAAATTATGTCTGCTCTTTCAAACTATGCAAAGTATGGTAAGGATTCCAGAATGACGGATATTATTTCTAAGGCACGTCTTGAAAGTATTGACGTTACGGAATTGATGAAAAAGGTAAAAACGCTGAACCAGTATCCTTATCAGGTATTCCTTTATGGGCAGGATCATACAGGTCTGGAGAAAGCAGTTAAACCTTATATCGGTAATACAAGCCTTCAGCCAGCAAAAGCGAAAGAGTACGCAGAACCGGCTACAACAGGGAAAGTGTACTTCACTAACTATGACATGGTACAAATGGAAATGGCTAAAGTGGCCAAGGGAACCCCTTTAAATCTTAACAACTTCGGAAAATCAAATGTTTTCAATGAATATTTCGGAAGGGGTTTATCTTCCATCGTTTTCCAGGAGATTAGAGAAAGTAAGTCTTTGGCTTATTCTGCATATGTTTCTTATGCGAACGCTTCAGAAAAAGGACATGCTAACTACATCACGAATTATATTGGAACACAGTCTAACAAACTTCCTTTAGCAGTGAACGCTATGAGTGAGCTTATGGCTGAGTTGCCGCAAATCCCAACGCAGTTTGAGAACGCAAGAGGTTCTGCACTAAAGCAGATTGCTTCCAATAGAATCAACAGAACGAATATTTTCTTTAGCCAGTTAGCCCTTAAAAAATTAGGTGTTGATTATGACCTTAGAAAAGATACTTATGCTGAGATCCAAGGATTAACATTGCCTCAACTGACAGGGTTCTACAATACTGAGGTGAAACCTGTAAAATACAATACAGCGATCATTGGTAAGAAAGAAAACCTGAATATGGAATCTATCAACAAAATGGGTGAGTTTCAGGAAGTGTCTCTAGAAGAGATTTTCGGATACTAATATTTTTATTAAAAAATAAAGCTAAAAGCGGAGCAGAAATGTTCCGCTTTTTTGTTGTTTAAAATTGTTTCTCCCTGATCATCAGGGTTTCACATTTTTTTTATGTTTCACGTGAAATAATTTATTATATGATGAGGTTTTATTATTGTATTTGTTTGGTTATCAGATGTATCGTATTAGTTTCGATTGTTGTGGGAATTAATAGAATTGATTGTTTTTATTGTAAGTTTTTTTTAATCAGATCAATAGGAGCGGGTTCTAGCCAAAACTTAATTGTGTACACAAAGGTCACAAAGGGATTACACAAATTTTATGAATAATTATACAGTGGCTAACAACGAAAAAAGCTGTACAAAACGTACAGCTTTTAATATTTTTTGAATGTATTCTTACGATTCTATCTCCTGAATAAATAGGTTGATCTCTGCTCTTATCAGTAATTCATCATTACAGAAAGTCTCGCAGAAGATATGGCAGATATTCTCAAACTGGGAAATCAGTGATGCTTTAGAAATGATCTTGTCATTTACTTTTGGGAGTCCGAAAATTTCAATTTTCTTGATATTGGTGATAAAGCCTATCACCTTGGTATCAGCTTCCGGGTTTTCGAAAAAGCTTTGTCCAAGAATGGATGAGCAGGTTTGAGCCAGATTTTCGATTAAGCCGGCTTCTACAAATTCATTGTTGTGAACAAATATGTTGTCTTCTTTTATTTCAAAGGAAGTCACTACTTTTTCCTTGGTGAGCTCCAGAATGTAGTCTGCCATAAGCATCGGTTCACGATGCGGTAAAAAGTTGTGTATATTGATGATATTTTCTTCCCTGATTTCCATTGAAAATTATTTTACAGCAGTTTTCATTTGAGATTTTGCAATCACTTCACCATTTAATTTTGTAATAATATCTACAAGGGTTACTCCCATTACCTCATTGAGGATGGTTACTTCTGATTTCAGCTGATCACCTATTTTAGGCAATACTTCTGCCTCAAAGGATTTAATGGCTCCAATATACCCGGTAGGAGCATCTTTTCCAAGCAAATAATATTTGTAACCTGTATGCAGGGCTACACTTTGTGCCTGGTGCTCAATAAGTCCTGAAGCCTGAAAAGAACCATCCTGAATAAACAGATTGTCTTCCTTTACTTCAAATCCGGAGATGAGATGGTTTTCGGAATATTCTGATAACTCATGTACCATTACAAAAGGAGCTCGTTGTGGAATAAGGCTTTCTACAAAATCTTTATCGGATGTTGGCAGTCTGTTTTCCATTAGCAAACCGTTAATAAAGCACAAGAATATGCAAATCTTCCACTTTCAGGAACGCAAAGAAGTACTTTTTCTCCTTTTTGTAATGTTCCTGAGTTCATCAATTCCTCTAATGCCACAAAGATAGATCCGGCACCGATATTTCCGATGTCAGAAAGGTTATAGAACCATTTTTCTGCAGGGAAATCCATTCCTTTTTTAGCGAATTCATCTTTCAGTCCATCCTTAAAGTAACCTGAAGAGATATGAGCCAATACGTGGTCAATTTTTTCAGGATCTAAATTATGCTTGTCAAAAGAAGCTCTTAAGCTTTCAGCACCTTTTACCAGAATATATTTATCCAGGATTTTAGTGTCCTGCTTAATAGCGAAGATTGATTGCTTTAGCCATGCATCAGATGGATAATCTGCCCAGGATTTTAAACTTCCATCCTCCTGCTTGTCACATCCGGCATACATACATGCCTCAATTTCGTGAGCATAAGAATAAAAATCAATGAAGTCTATTCTTAAAGAGATACCGTTTTCTCTTGGTTTATTTTCTAATAGGAAAGAACCTGCTCCATCAGAAAGCATCCATCTAAGGAATTCTCTTTTGAAAGCAATAATGGGTCTTTCTTCCAATAATATTAAATTTTCAGCCTCATGGTTGAATTTATCCGCAGTCATCCATGCAGACATTCTCTCAGAACCTGCACATACTGCATTATCCTGTACACCAGCTCTTACAGAAAGGAATCCGTAATTAAGCGCGTTCATTCCTGAGTTGCAAAGACCGGTTGCCGTATTGATCTCAATAGATTTCCCGATATTCAGTTCACCATGAACCATAGAGGCATGTGATGGCTGAATCTGGTCTGGAGAAGTAGTTCCTACGGATAATAACTTCATATCTTCCTTTTTGAAATTTTCATCAAAAAGGCCTTCGATAGCTTTTGCTGTAATCTGCGCATTGGAATGCGTAGGGTTTCCTTCCTTATCTAAAGCATAATATCTTGTTGTAATTTTATTATTTCTTAAAATAAGTGATTTTGCTTTAGAAGGCGCGTCATTGATAAGCCCAAGATACGTCTCCATTTCATCATTTGCTACCGGTTCATTGGGTAAATATTTTGATGCCTTTGTTATAAATACGTCGTACATTCTATTTTAAATTAATTCCTTGTAAATATGTTTTTTGTTTTTGTCTTTTAAACCAAAATATAGGGGTTGTAAGCAGGTGTAAGACTAACACGACAGGTGAGATTATCCATATCGCAGTCATCAAATATACCTTAAAGAATTTTATCAGCAATGGACGTTTCTCTTTTTTCTTGATAATCAGATTAGACCATACTGTGAAAATCTTGTTTCCTACCTTTTCTACACGCACCAGAAACGGGCGGATTTCGATAGCTCCATTTTTTACAAGATCCGGTTGTAAATTGCCCAGATCATTGTTTTTAAAATGTCTTTCGATAATCTCACCATACTTTACTGAACCTGCAATTTCTTCATCGGAAACACCTGCGGCAGGAAGAATTCCTGATTTTTCTTTTTGTCCCGTTGTCAGCCATCGTATAATAGTTAATACACTGGTATAGTTATCATGTCTGTCTACCAGGGCTATATTTCCGACAAGTTTTGCTTTTAGATCTTTTAGATAAACCTTTAGTTTTTCCTGAGAAAGCATCCACATGTTTCTGGTACCCGAAATGGTAACTATAGGAGTATCCTTAAGGATTTTTTCTGCATAACCACTTTTCAGAAAAGAAATGATCGGGATGGATGGGGTAAGATACCAAACCTGATATCCAAACAGGATGAGGTCATATTTTTTGTTCAGTATTTCTTCTGAAGGAGGTAAAATTTCTTTGGGAATTTGTAAATAAGATTCCGGAAAAGTATTGAAAAAGACATCACTCGGCCAAGGATAAGGGAAGTCTTCCTTTAGCTGAATATTATAATACGTAATCTCATATTCATCCTTTTGAGCTTCAAAAGGCTTGGCTATATTTCTCACAATATCCTCCAGCTGGCCGGTTTGTGAATAATATATTACAAGTATGTTTTTTTTCATGGAATCTTTTTAGCGCTTACAAAAATATGTTTTTCATATTTATTATTTAGTTTTAAATACTTTTAATGATTCAGAACTAAATTTTAATGCATAATTACTACTTTCAAATAAAGGGTTTTCTGTATTGATAAATATAATGGTTTCCGGAAGAGTCTGAACATCATTCATCGTGAAGCTGTTATCTGAAACCAGAAGAACATCAATGTTTTTATTCACTTCTGAAAGGTCCTCTATATAATTTATCTTTCTTCTTTTAACCAAATAGCTGTGCGCGGCAATGGCTCGCTTTTCTTTGTCCTTAATGAGTGAGAAAACTCTTCTACCAGCCTGATAGAGCGTAAGAAGTACATCTTTTTGACCAAAATCATCAGCAATATGCAGGACGTTAGCATCTTTAGAAATATGCTTGTTCAGTTCAAAATAAACAGATTTATTGGTTTTGAAGTCTTTCTTTACCTCTGCTACCACTTCACTGTCCTTATATAAGTAACTTAAGAGTAATTTCTTTTTAAAATAATTTTCATCTTCAATCTCTTCTCTCAGCTTGGCAAATTCTTCTCTGTAGTAAGCATTGATCTTTTTGGTTCGTTCAGAATAATCTTTACCAAAGGTTAAATCATCCTTACTGATCCTTTTACCCACTTTTACCGTAATGCTTCCATCGTAGATAATGAAGTCACCTTTTGGTAATACCTCAGAATTTCCGTGGATATAGAGCGGGAGAATATCCAATTCAAATTGCTCTGCAAGATAGAATGCCCCTTTATGGAATCTTTTAACATCATTGGTATAAGAACGCTCTGCCTCAGGGAAAACTACGAGGGAGTACCCTTGTGCAATTTTTTCCTTCAGCTTGTCCATTCCGTTTTCAATGCCTTGTGAGACCGGATAAAAGCCCAATGCTCTTACCAATCTTCCAAAAACAGGAGACTGATACACCCAGTCATTAACCAGATAAATGATTTTGTGAGTGGCCATGGCAATAGCCAGTGTATCCAGGAAAGAGGTGTGGTTGGCAATAATTACAGCGGGTTTGCTGAAATCTTCAGTAGGATTTCTAATCACTTTTTTCTTTACAAGAGGACTTGAATAAAGAACAGATGTTAAAAATTTAGCCAAAACTAATTTAATAATATCCAGTGTTTTACCCTTGGAGTTTTTAATGAAGATACTTCCTATTGCAGAAAATATCAATCCGCCAAGTCCATAATATAAGAACGAAAATACTGCTCTTAAAAATAATCTGAACGTAATAGGAGAAAGCCCCTTTTTTGCTCTGTTGGTAATAAGTAACCTAAACCAAAACGGATAAAGGGTAGATGTAATAATAATTACAGAAAACATACCGATCAAGGCCACTAAAGCCAATGAATGTAATGCAGGATGTTTTGCGAAAATCAAGGAACCAATGGAAAGAATGGTGGTAAATACCGCCAAAATAATAGAAGTTCTATATGTTGGAAGTTCATTTTTTCCTGTGGTATGCTCCTTTTGCATAGCCTGTGTAAGGAAAATACTGAAGTCATCCCCCACACCAAAGACCAGTGTACAAACTACCGTACTGAAGATATTAAGCTCAAGACCTAGAAAATAAAGGATCCCAGCCGTTACCACCCCTGTTAAAACAATAGGAAACATGGTAAGGATGGTTAATTCAAAGTTCCTGAAGAAAACAATAATCGTTAAAACAATCGCTAAAAGAGAATAATTAATGAGGGTATTGAAATCTCTTTTTAGTAAGCCTAGAAAGTTTTCATTCATCTGCTGGCGGTCTATGGCAAGAGCATCATGTTTCTTTTCAATATCTTTAATAAAAGCATCTCTTTTGCTTTCGTCAACCTTTACTACATTGGAAACCGTGTAAAAACCATTTTCATTGCTCATAAACTCTGAAATCTGAAGTGCTTTCACTTTTTCATAGTCCCTAAGACTTAATGTTGAATAGTTTTTATTTAAAACGTCATTGAAATTATCAAAGGCAGAGCTGTTGAAGCCAAATTTATTTCCATTACTGACCAATTCTGAAACTGTTTGACTCTTTTTATGATCATTCCAGAAACTTTTCCATTCATCAATTTTCTTTTGCTGATCTTTTTCAGATAATACAATACTTCCAATAGAGTTGTAGCTAAGAATTTTGCCGTCTTTCTTCTCTTTTTCAAGGAAAGTATTCAATTGAGAATTTCTTGCAAGAGCTTCCTCTTCAGAATTTCCATAAGAAATCGTATAAATTGATTTTGAGGTAATGTCTGAAAGTTTCTGCAGTTTGGCTTCACTGATCTTCATTTCCTTTGGAATGTAGTTCAGGTCACCAATGTCTTCATTAAAACCTACATGCCTGAATCCAAACAGACAAGCGATAATGATAACGGAGCATCCGATAATCAAAGGTTTGTTTTTTTCATAAGGATAAGACCCTATTTTGTCGATGAAGTTGGTGCTAAGTTTTTCTTCTGTATGCTGTTTGGGTTTATAAAGCTGAGGAACAATAATTAATGCTGTAATAGAAGATAAAATAACCGTGATAGCAGCGAAAAGACCCAGGTCTTTTAATGCTTCAGATCTTACAAAAACCAGACACAAAAATGAAACGGCAGTGGTGGCACTACTTAATATAATAGGTTGTGTGATTTCCTTGTAAAGCTCTTCAATATTATTGTTGTGCTTATAGTGGGTAAGAATATGCAGGGCATAATCTATGGTAATTCCGATAAGGATGGCACCTACACTTAATGAGATAGCTGAAATTTTATCCTTAATAAAGTACAATACCAATAAAGCCAGTAAAACAGAGAATACCGTAGGAAGAAAAACAATGATTGGGGTAAAGAAATTTCTGAAATAGTAGATAAGCAGGATCAGCAATACCGTCATGGAAATCACTACCGTGTTCTGAATATCCTTTTTAATCTGTTTTGCATTGGCAACAGCAATAACCGGAGAACCGAAATAGCTTATCTCGGTTTTTCCCTTAAACTGTTTATTAATTCCGTCTTTTATGATATTGAGTTGGTCAACAAAAGCTTCATTGGCCTTTGTATCATTGCTCTTGTTTTTGGGATCAATGAAAAGTAAAAGATTTTTTCCGTCCTTGGTCACAATATAGCTGTCTTCTAATTTGAAGTCCTTGCTGATATTTAAGGCATTTAGTTTTTTGATTCCCAAGAAAGTCAGTCCCAAAGGATCTTTTTTGATGAACTCTTTTGTAACAAGACTTGTAGGGGATACCAGTGAAATATAGTTGTTTTCTACCTGTTGGGCAATGCTGTCTTTTTGAAGTTTTCCTTCAATCTGCTTATAATCATTTTCATTAAGAAATAGAGGTAGATTTTGATTGACGAAATCAAATGTTTCGGAAATCTCATGATCATTCACCTTTCCCTGAACTGAGCCTATATATTTTTGTAAAGGTTCAATTTTTTGTAGAAAAGTATCTGCTGTTTCAGAAAGCTGGAAGCTGTCCTCACTGGATTTGTTTTCTATAATAACGATGATCTTATCTGAAAAGTTAAGCTGTTTAAGCACTTTTGCCGTAAGATCTGATTTTTCGTTTTTGGGAATAATCTGATTGATGTCTTCCTCGAAGGTAATCTTTGAAGCAAAGAAAAGGCACAAAGCTGCAATTCCTAAGGCTGTAAAAACAGAGAGGATTTTGTTTTTGGAGATCAGATAATATAAAAATATAAAAAAACGATGCATTACATGTAAGTCAAGTCTGCAAATTTAAATTTTTAAGAATTACTTCAAAATAGTTATGCGATAAGTTTTGCCTGAAAATCAATAAAATATTCTAGTAAGAATAAAAAAATATTTTACTTTTGCAAAGGTTCCCTTTTAATGAAATGTATTTTAAACCACAATTATTATTAAAAAATAAGAATCTGTTTTAGATATGTTGAAAAAGAATGATGAAAAAATAAACGGATTCCTATTTATAATAGTACTCCCATTTCTGCTGTTTGCGATGTCTTACTACGGCTTTGAATCTTCTTATGTAAGATTGAAAACCATGGAAAAGGCTCCCGACTTTATGTTCTCGTCGGTATATGCTTACAGAGTGATTCCCAATTATCTTAGTGTACATGTTACAGATGTTGTGACGTTTGTTGTGGATCATCATTTTTCATTTCTGAAAGGTTTTCTTTTGAAGCAGGGGACCATGTTTTACCACAGTATTTTTTTGATCAACAGTTTCTTTTTTGTATTGTCTTCGATCATTTTAAATTTAATTTTTAAGCTTAAGCCTGCTGGAATTCTTTTAAATCTGAATATCAGACGACTTATTCATCTACTGGCGGTTTTCTTCATTGTAATTGTACAATACGTTCCCACAAACTGTGATTCTATTGCCATTTTCTGTTATCTCTTGGGCGTTTTATTAACCTTGAAATATTTGCAAAGCAGAAAACCTGTAGATTTTATAATGCTGTGTACTGTTATCATGATTTCTACATTGGTAAGAGAAACATCTTGCCTGAATATTTCATTTTTTGCTGCTGTTTTTATCGATTTTGAGAAGCTGAAAAAGAAAGATTTCACCTTTATTAAGGAAACACTGTTTTTAGTGCTTGTCTTTATTGTTCCTTATGCCGGACTTCGGATGATGATACATCAGGATCTTTCTTTTGTAGAGGGTATTTATTTTCTGGCTAACTTTAGCAGCCCTTTCAATATAAGTGGTCTTTTGTTTGGAATAATAAGCCTATATTTCAGTTATGTTTTATGTAATGATGAGGGTAAAATACTGATTAAAAAATATCTGTTTTTTTCCATTCCCTATCTTATTATGATTGCGATGGTGGGGCTTTTTTGGGAAGTAAGGCTATTTTTACCACTAATTCTTACAGGAATTGTAGCGGCTTCCTATCAGTTTAAAAATATCATACCAAATAGGTGAGATTATTACACCCTTTTTTATGATTACAGTTAGAAATTTATATATTATCTTGGTTATTAATTGAATGTGATTATTGAGTTTGATGATTTATAATAAATTAGGTTCGATGAAAAAAAGGTTGGAAGGATTTAAATTAGGATGGTACCTTATAGGGGTATCTATTCTTTGTTTATTTAAAATTGGGTTTGCTTATTACGCATGTAATGGGTTTGCTTTCGGAGACTGGCTTATTAATTATCAAGATGGAGGATTCAAAAGGAGAGGGCTGCTAGGGACTGTTTTTGTTTTCTTTTATAATTCATTCTCAATAAAATTACAATATTCTGTTTTTGTAGCCCAGGCAATAGTTTATATCCTGTTTTTTTATTTTCTATCATTACTATTTAAGCTAAAGCAAACCAATCTTATAGACGTTTTTTTATTTCTTACACCATTTTGTCTGTGGGGTTTTCTTTCTGATGCAGCTATTGGCTGTAGAAAAGATGGAATTTTATGGTTGCTTTTTTCAATATTTGCTTACTTTTTAATAAAGAATAAATTTTCTGGATTTCGGGAGAATATTCTATTGATTTCTTTCTCTTTATCAATTTTTATTCATGAAAGTTTTATTTTTTATGCCCCTTATTTTTTATTTATACTATTCCTTCATAATAGAAAATTAGATATCCAAAAGACTCTTAAAATTTTACTGGCTTTTTACATTCCGGGAGTATTTATTTTTTTTCTGGGAAATATGAACCCGGATTATGGATATACGCTTCGACTTATTAATGAATGTGGTATCAATTTACAAGATCAAAACATTTTTCAATGGAAAGAAAACGAGCTGATTAAGACAAAATATTATTTGGAAAATATAAATACAATTAGTCTTTATTTAGTTAGTTTTACTTTGCAAGTTTTTTTTATATTATATTATATTTTTCTCATCAAGAAAAATGAGCTTTCTAATAAGAAACTTCTATTAATTGCTTTTTTTATACTTATTATATCTACTATTCCTCTGTTTTTAATTGCTATTGATATTGGAAGATGGTTGTATAACCACTTTATTCTTTTTTTTATTATACTTATTTTCCAACTTCCTGATAGGAAAGGTGAGATGAAAATAATGGACAGGTCTTTATTAAACTATAAAAATATAATTTTCCTCTCCCTTGTTCTCATTGCTGACTTTATTTATCGTGTTCCGTCATATGAGCTAGGTATTGATATGGGATTGCCACTAAAGTTTTTGTTAAAGTTTTTTTAGAAACTACCTCTAGCAATAAAAATCTTTTTTTAATTTAAATGGCTTTTTTTTAGGATCTTTTTCATTATAAATATGATTTGGAGCACCTTTAATATTCTTACATATTAAGTTTTATGCTATTTTTTCAAATGCATCATCTCCCTATTGTGGGAATATATTTTTTTTTCTATTTTTGTTAAAACTTTAAAGATCAGTTTTATCTGAAAACTTTAATGGTTTAAAAACACACAACAAGAAAACTAAAAACATATAAACATGAAAAAAAATACTCTTCACCCATCAGGGGATTCTTCCTTTTATTACTGATGAAACTTATTCATAAAAATTTGATTTAATCGAAAGCATCTTCTAAATAATGGTTTAAAACATTTATTTAAGTTGACCAACTTGGGATTGGATTTTTTTGAATTCTTTTTGATTGACAAGATATTATTTGGATTACCTATTCATCTAATTCATTAAAAAACACACTTTTAATTCTAACATATGAAAAAAAAATCGACCTCAAAGATTTTTGCTGCAATGCTTTGTATTGCAGCGTCTCATACATGGGCGAGGACAACACCTATCTCCAAGCCCATTGAGACCAGCATTGGATTCAAACATGCGGCAGCTTTACCCCCAAGTGCCTATGATCTTGATCCTCTTATTGTCATTTCACAGAATGTGAATGAGAAAGGACTAGTGGTTATTAAAGGAAACTTTCAAAAACCTACTACTGCAGGAGATGTAAAGGTTACCATCAAGTATAAGGATTCCCAAAACAACTGGGTTTCTGTATGGTGCAAAACTTTTGCAGGTAATTATGATTATGATGAAGATCTTACGGCTAATTTCGAGCTGCCACAATCGGTTTTGAGTACACATTCCGTTAAAATCGAACTAAGTTCGAATGAAAGTGTAACGAATTGGCAATCGGTTTCATGGAATAAAACGGTGAGCCACTATAGACAATCAGATTATAACTATGGTACCTGCGATCTGGATGAAAACCAATACACAATCCTGTTTACACCTAAAAAAAGCGGAACCGTTTTATATAATCCGAATGGAACTGTTTCAGGGGTGAAAGATAGAGTAACTTCTCAGCACTTGGTAAGAAAACTGGATGATATTGTTTTGTCTTTCCAGGGGAATGGCACATTAGATAATTCAAATGCAAATTCACCGGTAGTTAACATTACCAACCCGAATAATCTTACTACCATAGCAAGTTCGCAGAAATATATTTATCAGAACAGTGATACAACTCCCTTTGAGTTCTCTTATCATGATCCGGTATATATGTTTGCAGGAAAGTTCTCAAATGAAAGCTTCTTTATCAACTTCAGTAACTGGTTTCTGCCACCAGAAGAAGGAGGAGAGGCCTGGGGAAGAGGATACCTGGATTTTACCAATCCTAATGCTCCTCTTAACAGATATTATAATCTTTATAATTATATCAATGAAAAACTGGGTGATATTTTTACCAATCAACAACCTGTTGTAATTGTTATCAGTAAGATAACGGGATTAAGAGTTTATAAAGCCAATGGACAATATATTTCTCTTTCTGCTATAAGCAACTATAATACTATCAACGATTTTGGTTATCCACCTCTGAATAATAAACATAGAGGTCCCGGTTCCGAAAACTTTTCATTAAGTAACACTTCTCAGGCGTCACTGTACGGTGTGGGTGCTATTAGAAATACAAAAGTAATCAACAGCTGGAACGGTCCGTCAAGACCTTTGGTAGACATAGAAAGCGAGATTAATAAATTTATAAAATATGTAGGGATTTTTACAAATCCAATCCCCGAGGAATGCCCAGTTGCCTGCTTTACGATCAACTCTGGAGCTATATCTGACTATGGAGACTGGTCCAAGGCACCCAATAGCTATATCTTTACCGGTAAAGATAAGAAAACCAATTCTGAAGTAGACGGTCTTTATATCCCTGTAAAAAAGGCATATAAAATGTGGAACTCGAATCCTCTTATGGGAGGAAGTCCTATACCTACCGGGACTGTGACTGCGGATGTATATTGGGAAGATATCCATGGATTAATAAAATCCGGAGAAAATTACAGCTTGGAAATTATAGGATCTGGAGAAGAGGCAAAAATAAAAGTGCCTATTAACAAAACTAAAGAAGGAAACGCAGTAATTGCTTACAAAGTAAACGGAGAGGTTTTCTGGTCATGGCACGTATGGGTGACCGATGATCCTACAAATGGTTCTACTTATAAGAGCTTTGATGGGGTAAAAAGACAAAGAACAGACGGAACTGTAGAGTTAATTCCTAATTCAGATTGGGGATGGATGGACAGAAACCTTGGGGCTTTAAGCAATACCATCACCGGAACCGAATTTAACAAAAATGGAGGGCTGCTTTACCAATGGGGAAGAAAAGACCCAATTCCTCCATTGGCATACAAAGGAAATGACTTCTATGAAGCTTCAGGATCTGTAGGAAGAATAAGACACAGACAGTCCAGAAATATGGCTAATGGCTCTCAGAAGATAGATAATTTAATTAAAACAGTAACCTTATCAAATGCTACTGTTCCAAATAACATTCGTTTATCCATTAAAAATCCATTAAGCTTAATTTACGTAAACAAAGATGACAATTCCGGACAGGCACTTTATAATAATAATGCCAACCTTCAGGTAAACTGGTTTGGTAATTCGCCAACGTTGCCAGCCAATAGATTAAGCGAATTGAACTTATGGTCTGATAACTCAAAAGGCTTTATCACAAGCGGTAATTATAATAACGACAATAACGCAAACCCGTACAGGGATAAATCTTCTTTTGACCCTTGTCCTAACGGTTGGAGAATACCTTCTGTATTGGTTTCCAATTTAGGAAATGGAAGCTATATTGATGATATAAGAGTAGACTTCAGTCCGTTTGGTATTAAGAATAGTATATCCAAAAATACCTTTGAAGCAAATAAATATCATATCATTAAGCCTAATGACAATACTACCCCTGATTATATGAAAGGTTTCAAAATATATAACAATGTGGGTGTAGATCTTAGCAATGTAGGAGGGAATGATATGGGGCTATTCCCTGGTACGGGTATTCTTGTAAGAAATTACCATGAAGGCCAATATACAGATCAACATGAAACCTATCTATGGACGGCAACAATGCCAAAATGGTTTGATGCAACGCCTGTAGTATCAGCTAGAAGCTTCCGTATGATTCCTGACAGAGATCAGCCGGATGTTCCTGATTCTTCTTTACCATCAATAACAGGAAGATACCAATATTATCCTATAGGTGGCGGGGCAACTTCTGGAGCCAATGGGTGCAGATGTATTAAAGATCCTTTATATGAAGTAAATAACTATAACTTCCCTACCGAGTTCTTTAATAATGCTGTGGAATATGCTGAAGGATTGAACAATCCGAACTCATACACGATTGTTAAAAATACAGAAGAATCTACTATTCAGATTCCAATCAGTAAAGCATTCTCTGCTCAAAGCAAACTGCTTAACAATACTGATATTCTAAATCCGTCGAATTTCAACAATTTGAAAGTTAATGTATTGTGGTCTACTGCTACTGGTTTAATCAGTAATATTGCACTTTCTAATGCTGCTCCAACTTCATTAGCTGACATTTCAAATACCAATATTAACGTTAAAATTGCTCCAAACCAGTCCGGTAATGCTGTTGTTACATTGCATAATGGAAGTATTACAAATCCTATTTACTGGAGCTGGCATATTTGGGTAACCAATACACCTATCAGTTCTGTTACCTACGTTACTGAATTGCCTAACCAGGCAGCTGTTAATTATATCAATTATATTAAACCTGGTGAAGTAATCAAAACAGAAATAATGGATAGGGATCTTGGTGCCAATCAGGCTATTGCAGAGGCCAATAAAACGGTTTCTACCGGAGGGTTACATTTCCAATGGGGTAGAAAAGATCCGCTGCCTGTGTTTGTAAATGCTAACAGAAACTCAGCTCCTGTTTATTTAGGAACTGTACAGGCAAATGGAAGTGTTACCTACACCACGCTTGCTGCTGCAACCTATTATTCAGATTCCTATCTTAAAAAGTATCCTGATTATTCTGTGCAGGCAAACGTATTGGCAACAGACAAAGTAGCTGATAAAATAAGCAAGGTTTTATCCTATTCTGTGAAAAATCCTATGATCTTCATGGTTCCTACTATGACCACGAAATCAACAGATACTAATCACACCAATGGTGCAGACTGGCTTGCAAACGAACCTAACCTGGCTCCGGAAAGATGGGGAAGAGGTGGTAAAAAATCACCTTTTGATCCTTGTCCTGAAGGATGGAGAATTCCTGATTTAACAGGCGTATCCAATACAAGTGTAGGAGCAACTCCTTTTTATAAGCCTACTACAGGACTCAGTATTCCTAACAATTATGGAGGAACGAGAATTGACAGAAGCCCATACAGTTCTGCAGCTATTGGATACTCTTTTGGTAATGCTGCTTATAATATAGGAAGTTTTGCCAATCTGGGAGTAAGAGGAGGCAGAAATACAATAGAAGCAACCCCTGCTGCTCCAGATTTCAATTCTATTGATTATGTTTATGGTGGTTTCTGGCTAGGTGCTTTAGGTTCCAACTATACAGGAAGAGCTTTAAGAGCAGAGATACAGTATGCAGGAAACTATTTAACTCCGTTTAGCAGTAATGCCGATCCATATTTTGCTCAAAACTGCCGTTGTGTTAAAGTAAAATATGATGCAAACGGAAATGAGTTAGGCCCAATTCCTAAACTGCAGATAACATCATTGTCTGCCGCCAAGGCAACTAATGTGTTAGCAAAATCAGTAATTGAGGATAAAATAACCCAAAATAAACTTGAGTTATTCCCTAACCCAGTGAAGAGTATATTATACATTAAAGGTAATGACAGGGTTAAAGAGTATTACTATCAGATTTATAATATGTCTGGCCAATTGGTAAAATCAGGCAAATTTGAAAATGAACAGACTGATCTTTCTTCTTTAATCTCCGGAGCCTATTTAGTAAGAATTAACAATTCTGAAACCATAGTGAAGATTATCAAAGAATAACATGAATTAATATACAATTTGAAACCGTCTCAGTTTTTGAGACGGTTTTTTTATAGAATTAATTGTTTTGATTTTATCTGGATGTTACCAATTTGGATTGTAAGATCCTTTTGGAGAAAACTCTTTGATAGCCTTGCTATTACCAAGAGTAAAGGCTTATGAATAATTTCGAATATTCAGTAAAAACTTTAACGTATATTAACAATTTCTTTTGTGAAATTAATTACCTTTGCGTTGTTCCAAATTAACAGTACTAAAACACAAATGAGTTCTATAACAAACTATTTTTTGCGATTTTTTTTATTTTTTATTACACTTTTTTTGATTTTTAAGATTTATTTCGCATACACCATTGCAAATGGTTATCCTTTTGGGGACTGGCTTATTAATTATCAGGATGGAGGGTTTAAAAGAAGAGGATTACTGGGAACAATTGTTTTTTTTATGTACGAGAAGTTTCAGATTAAAGTACAGTATACTGTCTTTTTTTTCCAATTTCTATTCCATTTTCTTTTTTTTTATTACCTGGTGCGATTAATAAAATTGAAAAAATATAATATTTTAGATTTCGTATTTTTATTTACACCGTTTTGTCTGTGGGGATTTGTCTCAGACTCCGGTATGGGGGCCAGAAAAGATGGTATTTTATGGTTTATGCTATCTTTTTTCACCTATGCCCTTACAAAGGGTAATATGAAAAAATGGCAGTGGTACTCATTTTATATACTATTTTTTGTTTCGGTTTTTATACATGAAAGTTTTGTTTTCTTTTTTCCGTGCTTCGTTATTTTATATTATTTTCATACAAAGAAAATTGAGCTTTCTAAGGTTGTTCTAATTTCATTGTCGTTCTGTATTCCTGCTTTGATTATCTTTTTTTGGGGTATGAAGAATGTAGGATCAGAATATACCATGAATGTAATTAAAGCTTGCGGAATAAATTTTCAAAATGATAATATATTTACATGGAAAGAAAATGAGTTGATAAAACTAGATTACTACTATAAACATCTTTATGACTATTCACTTTACAGTATCACTTTCATATTTCAGTTTATATATGTAATCTTTTATTTATATATAAGAGAGTTTAAGAGAGAAGATATAAAAAGATTGGTATTGTTCTTTTTGGTTGGCCTATTTTGTACAATACCCTTATTTTTGATTGCTATTGATATTGGAAGATGGTTTTATAATCTGTTTATTTTCTGGAGTTTATTGATTATTTCTCTTTTGCCAAGTACTGATTCAAAAATATCAGTTTTTGATTATAAATCTATTTTTGCTAAAAAAAATATGATTTTTATATTGTTAATTTTTCTGGCCAATTTTCTTTATAGAGCTCCTTCTTGCTTTGTAGGAATTGAAGCAGCAGCACCGCTCAGAAGATTAATGCTTTGGTTTGGATATTCGTAAAATAATTTTAAAGAATAAGCTTAGCTTAGCCTATGAGATTTTATTAATATATGATTTTTTGATAAATTAATTATGGACATATTACCACTATATTTTTTAGTTATTTTCATTATTTTATTATTTCTTGCTTTCAAAGAATATTCTGGTGAATATATAGATCCTCGAATATTATATACAATTTGTTTTATTCAGATTATTTTGATTGGATTTCGAAAGGATGTTGGACCAGATTATGGATCTTATAAAGGGATTTTTAGTTATTCCTATATTTATGATTATTCAACCATCTTTTTGAGTAATATTCCATTTAGTAATTCCCCCAAGCTAGGAATAGAATGGTTATATATATTGATGAATAAGGTAGTTCTTGACCTGGGGCTTCCTTTTTATGTAGTTACCCTATTAGTCGCCATTATCTCACTCACATTAGTATACAAATTTTTAATTAAAAATTCGGATTATCCTACTCTTTTACTTTTATTAGGGTTTATTCCTGGAATGTTGATATCTACAGGAGGACAGATGAGGCAATCGGTAGCCGGAGGAATTATGTTTTATTCTTTTATTTTTATTAAAGAAAGGAAGCTGTTTAAATACTTTATTTGTGTGTTTCTTGCCGCGGGATTTCATACCTCGGCATGGGCAACCTTACCCTTATACTGGCTGGTTAGGATTCCCATGAACAAATTCTTAATATTCTTTTTAGTTTTAGGTTCCATGATATTATCTCCCTTTAGAATATATGAACAACTTGGTGTTTTTTTGAATTTTATTGCAGGAGGAAGCTCAATTTCAGATGGAGTTAATGGATATATGGATGAACAATATGCCAGGATTAATGGAGGTTTTGGTATCCCTGAGGTCTTAATGGCTCTTTATACATGTTTTATTTTATATTTTAATGATGAATTAGAAGAGAAAAGCCCCTATTATGAATATTACAGAAACGTTACCATAATAGGAATATGTGCGTTTTTCATTCTAAGGGAAAACCCCATCCTAAGCTCAAGATTGGTGGGTGTTTTTATGGGATTTGTCATGCTGCTTATGGGAAATGCACTTTCAGTGGTGTCTAAAATGGAAAGACGATTTATTTTTTCTGGACTTATTTTTATTATATTTTTTAACTTTTGCGTTTTTTCAGTTTTTAATGCTAAAAAGGCAAACTATTCTATTGATACCTATTATAATTTTATATTGCCTTAATGAAAGTAGGACTTTTGAATGTTTTTATACTTAGAAAATAAAATTTACTTCAAATATTTATAGCAGATTAATTTGTTATTTCGTTTTTGGCAGATTTTAAAAATACACTATGGAGCTTAAAAAAATTGTGCAATATTTTAATATTAAGATTTTTATCTATTGTATTATTGCAATAACAGCTATTTATACCCTTGCATTTACATTGGCATTTAACCTTAAAGACGATGGGTATATTTTAGCCGACTGGCTTATCAATTATGAAGATGGGGGCTTCAAAAGAAGAGGATTATCCGGGAGCTTTTTTTTTATTCTTCAGGACATAACAGGATTTAGTCTTAATTATATTGTGTACTTCTTTCAGTTTACGATCATTTCCCTGTTCTTTTGGCTTTATACAAAAATCATAAGATATAAAGTTACAGATCTTCTTTATCTGTCATTATTGTTGTCATCCATAGGTTTTGTAGGGCTTCTTAATACAGTAACCTATGTAGGAAAGAAAGAATTCATTGTTTTTCTTTTGTTTACTTACTTCGTGTATCTTTTAGATAATAACAGGCTTACAAAATATAAGGAATACATTTTCTGTATTCTGTTGTTCATAAGCACATTGCTTCATGAAGTAACACTATTCTATACTCCATACTTTGCCATTGCATTATATGTAAAGAGTGGAAAGATTGAGGTGAGAAGATATATCAAGTTTTTTCTTTCCGTATTCATTCCTGCTGCTGCTATTATTTTATTAGGGAAAAATGTAAATGAGGGAATGTCTCTGGAAATTTTAAGCAAGAGAGGAGTACATCCTACTTACGGAATCTTCTATTGGAATATTGATGAAAGACAATATATTAAGGAACATCTTAATGAATATCTGCTTTACTTTATAAGTTTAGGAATAAGTATTGTACACATCGCCTATTATTTAAAATATCTAACTAACAGAAAGATTCTATTTATTTTATTATCCGGAGCTTTTATATTCTCTTTACCCTTATTTTATCTGGCAATAGATTGGGGAAGATGGATGTATATTCATATGATGTTATTGATTGTTCTTTTTGCCCTCTTACTGAAAAAAGGAGACTCCATATATGTCTATGAACCAACACTTATCAATAGGAAATTTTACATTACCATGGCCTTCATAATACTCTCTTTAATTTACAGAGTTGAGATGTCCGGAAAGGGCTTTACATTTGAGGGAATCCTGTACAGACTGTTTGTTGCCCCTCTGGAATTATTAAATAAAATGTGATTTCAAAAAAGGATATAATAAAAAAGCTTTACTTTTGCAAAAAAATTTTTTAGAATGTCGAAAAATTTAGTAATCGTAGAGTCCCCGGCAAAAGCAAAAACTATTCAGAAATATCTAGGTAAGGATTTCGAAGTAAAATCCAGTTTCGGTCACATCCGAGATCTGCCTAAAAAGGGTATGGGAATAGACCTTGCCACCTTTAGTCCTGATTACGAAGTTTCAGCAGACAAGAAGAAATTGGTGACAGAATTAAAGGCTGCAGTAAAGAAAGCAGAAATGGTATGGCTGGCTTCCGATGAAGACCGCGAGGGAGAAGCTATTGCATGGCACTTAGCGGATGAATTGAAATTGAAGCCTGAAAACAGAAAAAGAATTGTTTTCCACGAGATTACTAAAAATGCCATTCTAAAAGCAATTGAAAACCCTAGGGATATTGATCAAAACTTGGTAAATGCCCAGCAGGCAAGAAGAGTACTGGACAGAATTGTAGGTTTTGAAATGTCTCCGGTTTTATGGAAAAAAGTAAAACCAGGACTTTCAGCAGGAAGAGTACAATCCGTAGCCGTAAGATTAATTGTTGAAAGAGAAAAAGAAATCCGTGAATTTACCCCAAAGGCAAGCTTTAAGCTAGACGGAATCTTCTTAAACAATAATGAGCAGGAAATTGCTGCAAAGCTTAAAAAAGACTTTGAGAAAGAGGAACAAGCAGAAAAATTCCTCGAGCAGGCAAAAACTACAGAATTTAAAGTTCTCAATGTTGAAACAAAACCTGGAACTCGCTCAGCATCTGCCCCCTTTACTACTTCTACACTACAGCAGGAAGCTTCATCAAGATTAGGGTATAATGTGACCAATACCATGCGTCTGGCACAAAGACTATACGAAGAAGGGTTCATTACCTATATGAGAACAGACTCCGTAAACCTTTCTCAGGAAGCAATTGAAGGAGCAAAAAAACAGATTATTTCAGAATATGGAGCAGAGTATTCTTCTCCAAGAAACTATACTACAAAATCTGCATCAGCACAAGAAGCTCACGAAGCAATTCGTCCTACAGACTTCGGTGTGAAAAGCATAGGAGATGCTCAGTTGAATAAGCTGTACCAATTGATCTACAGAAGAACATTGGCATCCCAAATGTCCAATGCGAAGATTGAAAAAACAGTAATTGAGATTGGAAACGCTTCATTGCCACATCACTTCGAAGCACAAGGAGAAGTGATCATCTTTGATGGTTTCCTAAAGGCTTACGGTATTGTAAAAACCGAAGATGAAGATGAAGAAAACAATGAAAAACTATTACCAAAGGTAAAAGTTGGAGAAGTATTAAGCTATAAAACCATCACTGCTACTGAAAAATTCACAAGACCAAGTGCAAGATATACTGAAGCCGGATTGGTTAGAAAATTAGAAGAGCTAGGGATTGGTAGACCATCTACCTACGCACCAACAATTCAGACCATTCAGAACAGAGAATATGTGGACAAGCGTGAAATTGAGCCACAAACTCGTCAGGTGATCAAAATGTCTTTAGTAAAAGACAGTATCAAAAAAGTAGTTCTTGATGAAAAGTTTGGAGGCGATAAAAATAAATTTATTCCTACAGATATAGGAGAAGTTGTAAATGACTTCCTTACCGATAACTTTAAGGAAATCCTGGACTACGGCTTTACCGCAAGAGTAGAAGAAGGTTTCGATGAGATTGCAAACGGAGATCAGAAATGGAAGGAAATGATGACAGACTTCTATTCAAAATTCCACCCAAGAATTGAAGATGTAGAAGAAAATGCAGACCGTGCAACAGGAGACAGACTTTTAGGAGTTGATCCAAAAACAGGGAAAAATGTTCACGCCAGAATCGGAAGATTTGGAGCTATGATTCAGATTGGAGAAACAGATGATGAAGAAAAGCCAATCTTTGCTTCATTAATGTCCGGTCAGAATATTGCAACCATTACTTTTGAAGAAGCGATAGAACTGTTTAAGCTGCCTTTTGATCTGAATGAATTTGAAGGACATCCGGTTTCTGTTGGAGTTGGAAGATTCGGACCTTATGTGAAATGGGGAGAAACCTTCATTAGTATTCCCAAAGGTGAAGATCCGCTTTCAATCAATCAAAACCGTGCAGAAGAAATCATTAACGAGAAGAAAAAGGCAGATGCACCCATTGCAACTTATAAAGGAGATCCTGTAACCAAAGGAACAGGTAGATTCGGACCATTTATCAAATACAAGGATCTTTTCATAAACGTTCCGAAGAAATATAACTTTGATAATCTTTCTCAGAGTGACATCAACGAATTGATTGATGCCAAGCTGGAAAAAGAAGCCAACAGATACATCCAGCAATGGGAAAAAGAAAAAATTTCCATTGAAAACGGAAGATGGGGACCTTTCATCAAGTTTGGAAAAGCAATGTTTAAAATTCCAAAGAAAAGTGATGATACCAAATATGATGGAGAAGAATTGAAAGATATTTCTCTTGATGAAGTTAAAAAGTGGATCACTGATCAGGATAAAAATGCCTTTGCGGAAAAGAAAAAACCAGCTGCAAAAAAAGCAACCACTGCCAAGAAAACTACAGCTGCTAAAAAACCAGCTGCAAAAAAGAAATAATATTAAAATAATTATACATAGCCGTTAACTAACAGTGTTAACGGCTTTTTTTATGAATAAAAAATACCACAGCCTAGTCAGTTGTGGTGTTTTTTTGTATGTTTGTTATATCAAGAAATTAATAAAATAGCACATTCTTAAATTAAAATATGGATTTTGAAGACTTTATCATTTCACCAAGAAATTTCAAAACAGAAAGCTGGCAGATTGGAAGTCGGATCACAAAGGATATAAAAGAAGACAGTATCGTTCTTTTATTTGTGTCAGATTACAGAGGAGCAGGCGGAGATGCAGAAGTACAAGATTATACAGCAGTTAGAAAGGAATTTTATAAGCTTGCACAGTTGGATTTTGAAATTCCGATTGTAGACCTTGGCGATTTGGTTTCCGGGAAGTCTGTTCAGGATACCCACTATATTTTGCAGGAAGTTTTATCTGCATGCCATTATAAAAGAGCACTTCCGGTAATTATCGGTGGTTCTAATGACTTTGCTTTTTCATTGTTTTCTGCAATAAATTTCCATCAAAAAAGTCTCAATTATACCCAAGTCAGCAATATTATTTCTCTTAAACAAGGGGAAGAAATTAATGAACACACTTTTTTAAGCAAGATTTTTGGGGCCAAGACTTTTTCTATTAAAAACTATCACCATTTAGGGTATCAGAAACATTTAAATGAGATGGATTCTGTAAAGCTGATTAAGGAAGTGGAGTTTGATATCATCCGTTTGGCTGAAATGATGAATTCTACAGAAAAAACAGAGCCTTTCTTCAGAAAAGCAGATCTGGTTACGGTAAACTGTGATGCGATAGAAAGCTTCAGTGAACCTTTTTCAGTAAATCCGCAGGTTAATGGGCTTAATAGGAGAGAAGTTTGTGCCTATATGAAAGAAATAGGGCTAAGCGAAAACCTGAAATCTGTAGGCATTTTTAATTATAATATTTACTCAGAGAATCAGCTGAATCATCAGCTATTAGCCCAAATGCTCTGGTATCTCATTGAGGGAATCAACATTCAGAGATCTCACCCTAAGGAAAGACACTATGAATTGTTCTATGTTTTAATAGATGACAGACAATTTGCTTTTAAGCGCGATACTTTCAGTAATTTGTGGTATTTTGGCGATGATGAAAATATAGAAAATTGCATTCCATGCTCAAGAAAAGATTTTGATGAAGCCAAAAAAGGCTGGCTGAATGCAAGACTGATGAAATTTTAATATATGACGAACGTTCCCTCAAGAATTTCCATTATTGTTCCCGTTTATAATGTCGAAAACTATTTGACAAAATGCCTTGACTCCTTAGTGAATCAAAGCTACCGAAACATTGAGGTTCTTGTAGTGGATGATGGAAGTAAAGACAAATCTGCGGAAATTATCAAGAGTTTTGCCCTGAAATATCCGGAGAAAATAAAGGCTTTTACCAAGGAAAACGGAGGATTAAGTGATGCACGGAACTTTGGTATTGAGCGGGCAACAGGAGATTATATTGGTTTTGTAGATAGCGATGACTATGTAACGGAAACAATGTTTGAAGAAATGTTGCTGCTGGCAGAAAAACATCAGGCAAAAATGGTGATCTGCAATATTCAGAAAGTAAATGAAAATGGACAGGTAACCCAAAAGCTGACTCAGCTGCCCAATATGCAGGAAAAAATTAATCTTGAAGATCATTTTTCTGTTTTTTCGGATATCAGTTATTTTGCTTGTAATAAATTGTTTAGAAAAGAACTTTTTGAGCATAAAAGATTTAAGAAAGGAGTTCATTTTGAGGATATTCAACTCATTCCACAGCTTTTATTGGAATGTGAGATCATTGCACAGACTCAGAGTTTTCATTACCAATACCTTGAGCGTACCGATTCTATTACAAAGACGCATACAGAAAAGGGGCTTGACATATTGAAAGCGGTGCAGGATGTAGAAAATGAGTTCAAGGGATCCAGATATTCCAATAAAAAAATAGAATTGAAGAACTTTCAGATCTTTGAGGGAGTTTATTCTTTTCTGGCATATCTGGCGTTTGTGAAGAATGAAGAGATGTTTTACAAAATGTCTGATAAACTGACTGTTTTTATGAAAGAAAGACAAATAAAAATTCAAGATATATTAAGGTATAGTCGTTTTGGTAAGAATTATCTTTTATCTTTGCCGGTGAAAAAAAAGATTTTTTATCTGTTATTTTTTGCCGGACAGAAAAAGTTGATAAGAAAATTGATATAAACACAAATGTAAGTACTATTGTTTCGGACAGTAGAACATGAGATGAAGCACATGTTTGCATCATTGGTTCTAATTGAAGGGAGAATATGTACTGGATAAGAAAAAGAATGAAAAATTTTGAATTGTTCTTAAGCGGATCGGGGATACCTATTTTCTATATAAAAGTAGGATTAGGTTTCGTGTTCTCCTTTTTAATTACTTTTTTCTCCATACCTACTATTGTAAAGATCTCCAGAAGAAAAAATCTTATGGATGAACCGGGAGTTAGAAGTTCACATCTCAGAAAAATTCCTAACCTAGGTGGTATTGCCATATTTTATTCCATTGGGATATGTGCCTCTATTTTTGCCTACGAGCTATTTGACCTCTATAAATTTCTGTTTGCATCACTCATCATACTCCTTTATATAGGTGTAATGGATGATATTGTGGTCATGAGGGCCTATAAAAAACTTGTGGCGCAGATTCTTGTGTCCTCATTGGTCGTAATTGGTTCAGATATTAGGATCAGAAGCTTATTTGGAATCTTCGGGGTGTATGAACTTAGCTATCTTGTGAGTGTTCTATTCAGTATTATTACTTTCATTATTCTGATTAATGCATTCAACCTTATTGATGGGATTGATGGGCTTGCAGGAGGTTATTCTGTGATCTGCAGTGCATTGTTTGGAATAAGCTATTACAGGTTGGGAGAATATAACTATCCGTTGGTTGTTCTGTCTGTAGTTATCATTGGAACTGTTTTGGCATTTTTATATTACAATCTTTCTAATTATAGAACCAATAAGGTGTTCATGGGAGATACAGGTTCCATGCTATTGGGCTTTCTCTTAGCTTTTACTTCCATTTGCTTTATTGATATTTTTATTGATAAAAAGCTTATTGACGTACCAAGATATCACTTGCAGTCGGCTCCGGTTGTGGCTGTGGCAATTCTTATTTTGCCTATTGTAGATACTTTGAATGTGATTTTTGTAAGACTTTACAATAAAAAATCTCCCTTTGATGCCGATAAGAACCATATTCATCATAAGCTGCTAAAACTTGATCTTACTCACAGAAGATCTACATTCTATATTATTGTTTATTACTTAATGATTGTAGCGGTAGCCTATTATTTGAGACATATTAACGTGAACCTATTATTGCTGATTGTTGTTTCATTAGGTTTTTTGGGGGCTTATTTGCCGGATTTGATATATCGATTAAGAAATAACAAAAATTAAATATTACTTTTGTAACCAATATTCAAATATGATGAAGAACTTTAAGTATTTATTTTTAATATTATTACCTTTCCTGGTTACCTCGTGCATCACTACAAAAGATGTAAGATATTTACAGCCAAGTGAAAGTCTTGTAATTAACGAAGAAGGTCTTGTTCCCTACAATATTCCTATCTACAGAATTACAAAAAATGACATCCTTAACCTTAATATTGTTACCACTCCCAAAGGAGATGCTGCACAGTTTTATTCTTCCCTGAATACTTCTGGAGGAGCAGGTGGAGGAGCCGTGAGTAATGTTACTTCAGGAGGAGCAGGTGGCGCATCAGGCGCCGGAGGAAATGTCAATTTCTATTTTAATGGTTTGAAAGTGGATTCCAACGGCGATATTAATGTATTCGGAATAGGATACATCAAGGCTGAGGGAAGAACGCTTGATGATATCACAAAAGAAATACAAGGTAAGGTAAACGAAAACTTCCAGGAGGGAAAATCTGAAGTAAGATTAAATACTGACGGAATCACTTATTATATCCTTGGTGATGTGGAATCAACAGGACTTTCAGGTGAAAAAGTGGCTCATAAAAATACCCTTACCATTACTGAGGCATTAGCTATCAACGGAGGTTTGAACAGAACTATCGACAAAAAAGATGTTGTTATTCACAGAAAGCTTCCGGAAGGAATCAAAATAGCTAAAATAGATCTTACCCGCGAAGACCTGATGAATTCTCCATACTACTATATTCAGAATGGAGACGAAATCTATCTTAATACAAGAAAGAAAAGCTTGAACGGATTCGGAAAAGATCCTATACAGACTTTATTGACAGGTGTTACAGCAATTACGACGGCATTAACTTTATATACAATCCTACAAAGACTTTAATCCATGATTCCAGGAAAAGAAACTCAAGTAGGAAAAAGTGAAACCCCAAAAGAAAAGTATGGGTCTTTTGCATTGTTTGATATTGAACATTTTTTAAGAAGAATACTTAAAAATTGGTATTGGTTTGTTTATATGTTTATTATAGGCTATGCCATTTCTTGGGTATACAGTAAATACTATGCCCAGAATGTATACTCTTCAGAGCTATCTCTGAGTATATCCAATAATACATCAAGTTATTTTAGTCCCAATCAGTCAATTAACTTCATCTGGGGACAGGGAGGAAACCAGGATGGGGTCTACCTGAAGAAAATGCTTTTTTCAAGATCGCACAATGAATTTTTGGTTAAAGAATTAAATCTTTTTGTGAACTATTCTACCAAGGGTCTTATCAAATCTACTTATTTGGATAAGGATGATTCTCCGGTTTTTATTGAAGTTGACAAAAAACATCTTCAGCAAGTTAACTATCCGATTACGTTGGTCCCAAAAGGTAATGGAGCCTATGAAGTTGTACTTCCGAAAGAGGGCCAGTCTACAAGCTTGTATAGCTATGAAACAGAGGGGTTTCAGAATATTACCCCCTACAACAGACCGGGAAATAAGATCGTAAAAGTTAACGAATGGTATAACTCTCCCAATCTAAGATTCAAGCTAATTCAAAATCCGGTTACGCCTAATATTAAACAGGATAATATTATTATTAATCTAAGTCCAATTAACCAAAGTGTTACCGATATTGTATCAACCATATCTGTAAATTTTGACAAAGAGATTAGCACCATTATGGTAATCACCAAGAAAGGGTACAATCTTAACAGTACTGTAAACTTTCTTAATAAATCAGTTGCAGAACTTCAAAAAAAGAGACTGGAGGATAAAAACATTGTTAATAAAAATACAACAGCTTATCTACAAAATAATCTAAACGATATTCGTAAGAAACTGGACTCAGCTGCCGTTGTCTTAAACTACCTGAAAACATCAGAGAAGCTATACAATATTAAAGACAGAGATGAAAAATCTCTGGAAAAAATAAAAGATCTTGAAGCGAAAAAGGCAGATCTTGTAAGTAAAATAAGTTCGCTGAATAATATTAAAAATACACTTCAGTCTCAGAACTTTGATAAAATGATTGCTACCAATGCAGCAGGTTTTGAAGATGGAATGTTTTCTGCCTCTGTAAGCGAACTTAAGGCTCTATATACCAAGAGATCAGAATTGGCATCAATCTACAAGCCAAATTCTGAACCAATGAAAGAGGTGAACAGGCTTATTAATGAAGCAAGAACCGGATCTTTCAATAGTTTAAAAGGGTATTACACTAAATATTATGATGAGATCAACAGAATTGATCGTGAAGTTTCTGGTGCAAATTCAGATTTGACAACCTATCCTGAAAAGGAAAGAAAATATCTTGATGCAGAAAGAGGCTATAATATGATTGAAGCTACATACAACAGTCTTTTGAATAGACAGAATGAGGCACAACTGAATGTAGCAACAAACCAGTCTGACATTAGTGTAATTGACCCAGCCAAGAATTTAGGACAGGGACCTATAAGCCCGAACGTTAAAACAACAAAGGCTGGAATAATATTTGGAATGCTATTGCTTCCTATATTATTTATTTTAATTGGTGAACTGCTTGATAATAAGATTAGGAATATTAAGGAATTACTAAGCGCAACGAAAATTCCACTTCTTGGAGTGATCGGAAACAACAGTAATGAAAATATGCTGACGGTTTTGGAACAGCCAAAATCGTCTGTTTCAGAAGCCTTTAGAGGTATCAGAGCGAGCGTTAGATTCCTAATGACCAATGAAAGTGAAAAAGGTAAGGTAATCCTGATAACATCTTCCGTAGGGGGTGAGGGGAAAACCTATGTATCCATCAATCTTGCATCGGTACTAGGACTAAGTGACAAAAAAACAATCCTATTGGGAATGGACCTTCGAAAGCCTAAAATCTTTGGAGATTTCAAAATTGATAATAAATATGGTATTTCAAACTACCTTACGGGAGAAGTGGATATTGACCAGATCGTGAATAAGACTAAGATACCAAATCTTGATGTTGCAACTTCAGGACCTATTCCACCCAACCCGTCAGAGTTATTAATGAGCCAAAGAAATATTAAGTTTATAGAAAAGCTGAGAGAAATATATGACTTTATTATCATAGATTCTCCGCCAGTGGGATTAGTAGCAGACTCCTATGAACTTATGAAATATTCCGATGCAAATATTTACATTGTTCGCCACGAGTATACTGAAAAGTATATGCTAAGAATGATTACAGAGAAATATCATAATAATGAGATTGAGCATTTAGGACTTATTTATAATGATTATGCTACGAAGCAGGGATATGGCTATGGATATGGTTACGGCTATGGTTATGGATATGGCTATTTTGATGAAGATAAAAATTACAAAGAACCACTGTTAATCAGAATACGGAACAGGATGCAAAGAATGTTTAATAAAAAATAGAGCCTTAAACCCTCATTCGATGGGGGTTTTTTCATACTTTATTTTTTTTCATTCTATGAAAAAAAGAATATTTTTGCCACTTTGCCGTTTACTTTATAACAAATTATGTTTTTTTGTTTATTTTTAACTAAACATTAAGATTATCATTAATATAAAAATGTTTTATATTTGCAAAAATTAAATTTTAAAATAACCATAAATCCATATTCTTTTATGAATAAAAAATTATTGTTTAGCTTCCTTGCCTTCCTTGGAGTGGTGAGTGTTAAAGCTCAAAGAAACGAATTGGGAGTTCGTCTAGGTATGAGTAACCTAGTGGGAGATGTAGGAAGAACAAATTATATTTTACAAAAGCCGTTGGATTTAAATAGAATATCGGATTGGGGTATCCCATTTTATGGAGGAATATTATATAGATTTAATTTTAACCCGCATCAAACTATTAGATTGGATTTAGGATACAACCAAATTCAGTTTAGTGATAAAGCTGCGAAAGAAGAATATAGAAGAAATAGAAACTCATACGGTAAAAATAACGTGTATGAGGCAAGTTTAATGTTTGAATATAACTTTTTCCCTATAAATAACGAACAGGTAAGTATGGTAAGCCCATATATTTTTGGAGGTGTAGGTGCCTTAATGTTTGATGCACCTAAAGCTAATCTTGTGAATGACTTCAGAAGAGATGCAGATGGTGTGGCGCTAGCTCCAATCAATGAAATGGACTTTAAAACAACAACCGAATACACGTTAGGAAAAAAAGTTACCATGCATATCCCTTTTGGGGTAGGTTTAAAGTATAAATTTAACCATACTTGGGCTATATTTGCAGAAGCAACCTTTAGATATACATTAACAGATCAGCTTGATCACAGTAAGATCCTTTCCAGTGATGTAAAGAATTCATTTAATGCCGATATCTTGGATCCGGCTACAGGGGGTTCCTTATTACAGTCAGGTAATTATTATGCTGTTGCTAAAGAAAGAGAAGAAGAGTTTATTAAAAAGAGAAATATTGGAGATGATAGATCTAATGACTGGATGAATACATTCAGTTTAGGATTGACTTTCTCGTTTGGAAGACCTCCATGTTATTGTGATTAATATGTCGTTGATTAAAAATAAAATAAATTCTGAGAATTTACCGAAACACGTAGCCATCATTATGGATGGCAATGGAAGATGGGCAAAATCTCGTGGCGAAGACAGAACCTTCGGTCACAAAAATGCCATTAATGCTGTAAGAAATGCAATTAATGCATGTAATGAGATCAATATCCCCTATTTAACACTTTATACGTTCTCTTCAGAAAACTGGAGTCGTCCGGCTGAAGAAGTGAGCACCCTTATGAATCTGCTTGTAGAAACTTTACTGCTTGAAGCAGAAGAGATCTTTAGCAAAGGGTTAAGAATGCATGTAATAGGAAACCTGAATAAACTGCCTACTTTAGTAAGAGAGCAGTTGCAGCGTGTGATGGATCTTACAAAAGAAAACACAAAAGGAAACCTTGTATTAGCGATAAGCTATGGCTCACAAAATGAAATACTGGAAGCCGTAAAAAATATAAGTTCTGATGTAAAAGAAGGAAAAGTAGACGTAGAGAATATTGATGAAAAACTATTCGAAGATTATCTCTATACCAAGAATTTTCCTCCAGTAGATTTACTGATCAGAACAAGTGGCGAAATCAGGATAAGTAACTTCCTCCTTTGGCAGATTGCTTATGCTGAATTACAGTTTTTAAATGTTCTATGGCCGGATTTCACTAAAGATATTTTCTTCCAATGTATTGTAGATTATCAAAATAAGGAAAGAAGATACGGATTAACCGGAGAGCAGATACAAGGCCAATAAATTTAAAAGAAAAGAAAGACTCGATAAAATGAAGTTTAGACTATTACCCATCATTATGTTTGCTGCTTCTGCGCATTTTTATGGACAAGTAACTCCACAGGACAGCACCAAAGTAAGTAATGCTGTACACACAGAAAATGAGGTAGGCACTTATACACTTAAAGACATCGTTGTAGATGGGGTGAAAAAATATACACCAGCTCAGATCTTAAGATTTACAGGCTTATCTAAAGGAGAAAGCGTAGACATTCCAGGACAGAAGATCAGTAATGCTGTTAAAAAGCTTTGGGATACCCAATCTTTTTCTGAAGTGGAAGTATACGTTCAAAGTATTGAAGGACAGACAGTCGTTCTTAAATTCTATCTTCAGGATCTGAAGGAACTTGGAGAAGTAAAATTCAAGGGCAAAGGAATAGGGAAATCTAAAAATGAAAAACTAGCTAAAGACAACAATCTGAAGCCGGGAACAAAGATTACTCAAAACCTCGTTTCAAGTCTTAAGACGAACATCCCAAAAGACTATATTAAAAAAGGTTTTGCTGACGCAAAAATCAGTATCGAGGATAAAATCAATGCCGGAGATCCTTCTTTGGTAGATTGGACCATTAATGTAGACAAAGGAAGAAAGATCAAAATTGATCATATTGAATTTGAAGGAAACACAAGCGTAACCGATAGAAAGCTTAGAAATAAAGCTTTTAAAGAAACAAAACAAAGACGTTTCGGAATTGGTGGGATCTTGAAGTCTTCAAAATTCATTGAAGAAAAATATCAGGAAGATAAGCAAAGCTTGGTTAATTATTATAACTCTTTAGGGTATAGAGACGCAAAAATAGTTTCTGACTCTGTATGGAGAAATAAAAGAAATAACTATGAGATCAATGTAAAGCTTAACGAAGGTAAAAAATACTATATCGGAGACATTACATTTACAGGTAATACAGTATACTCTACAGAATATCTACAGAGACTGCTGGGATATAAGAAAGGAGATATTTACGATGCAGTAGGATTCAACAAAAAAGTAGGAGAAGACGGTGGTAAGGAAGATGATTCTGATATCAAGTCAGTATACATGAATAATGGTTATCTTTTCTCCAACGTAACACCAGTTGAAAAATCAGTTTCAGGAGACGCTGTAAACCTTGAAGTTAGAATTAACGAAGGAGAGCAGGCAACTTGGAATAAAGTAACATGGCAGGGGAATACAACTACCCATGACCACGTAGTTCTTAGAGCTTTAAGAACAAAACCAGGTGAGCTTTTCAAAAAAACAGAAATCAAAAGAACGTATTTTGATTTGGCAGGTATGTCATTCTTTGATCCACAACAGGTGGGACAAGATATTCAGCCTAACCAACAGGATAATACTGTAGATATCAATTGGAAACTGGTAGAAAAAGGATCTTCTCAGGTTCAGCTTCAGGCTGGATATGGAGGAAATAGTTTTATCGGAACCTTGGGGTTAACGTTTAATAACTTCTCATTAAGAAACTTCCTTAAATTTAAGGATTTTAAACCAGTACCACAGGGAGATGGGCAAACTTTCTCTATTCAGGTACAGGCAGGACAATATTTCCAGAACTACGGAGTATCATTTACGGAACCTTGGTTGTTCGGTACAAGACCAACTGCACTTTCTGTAAGTTTGAATAACTCAAGAGTAAAATACAGCGACGGACTTGGAGGATCCCAGAAACTAAATATATTCTCGGCATCAGTAGGTTTAAACAGACTATTGAACTGGCCGGATGATTATTTCTCCCTATATACAGGAATACAGTTCCAGAAGTATGACTTTAATAATTACCCATTCCAGTTTGGGGAAACTACAGAATACTATGGAAATGCAAATAATTTCAGTATCAATTTAGGTTTAAGTAGAAACTCTGCTGGGATAGACCCTATCTTCCCAACAATGGGTTCCAATATTGAACTTTCTGCGAAGTTAACGCCACCATACTCATTGTTCAGCAATAAAGATTACTCTACAATGAAGCCTGTTGACAAATATAAGTGGATGGAATTCTACAAAATTAAGTTCAAGGCTGATGTATATAACGAAATCATCGGAAAATTGGTATTAAGATCTTCTGCTGAAATGGGATTCATGGATGGTTACAACAAAAACCTTGGTGCACCGCCATTTGAAAGATTCTATGTAGGAGGTACAGGATTATTCGGAGGTAGATATGACGGTAGAGAGCTAATTCCTTTAAGAGGATATGAGAATGCCAGTACATACGGTGGAGAATCAACTGATATTACCCAAAAAGGTGGGGGTACAATCTATAACAGATTTACACTGGAATTAAGATATCCGATTTCATTGAACCAAACGGCTAAAATTTATGCATTAACTTTTGCAGAAGGAGGTAACGTTTGGAACTCTTGGGGTAATTATAACCCATTCCAGCTGAAAAGATCAGTAGGGGTCGGAGTAAGAGTTTATATGGGAGCATTCGGATTAATCGGATTTGACTTCGCTTACGGATTTGATAAAACTCTATCAGGAGATCCATCTGGATGGAGAAACCACTTCTTGATGAACCAATCGTTATAATTATTAATATGAAGAACTTTAAAATAACCATCACTTTTGTATTACTTTTGCTTTTTGGATTTTCAAATGCCCAAAAAATAGGAGTAGTAGATACTAATGAAATTTTAAATAAATTACCTCAGTATAAAGAAGCCGAAGCGAGATTGAATTCTCAAATTGATACCTGGCAGTCTGAACTTCAGAACATGCAGTCAGAATATGAAAGGAAAAAAGCGGCATTCGAAAGTGAAAAAGTGTTATTGATAGGGGATCAATTAAAGCTTAGAGAAAAAGAGGTTGTAGACCTTGATAAAAACATCAAAACAACTACAAGCTTACGTTTTGGAGCCAACGGTGAAATTACGAAACTAAGAACAAACCTTGTTTTACCATTTCAGGATCAGATATGGGGAGCAATTAAAACAATGTCCGAAAAAAACGGATTGGGCATAGTTCTTGATAAAAGCAATAACATTAGTGTTATTTTTCTTCAGGGAAAATATGATTATACAGAAAAAGTATTAACTATTTTACTGAAAGGAACAGATAAGAAAGATAAAACTAGTACCAAAAGTAAAAAGTAATTTTTTAATTAACTTTTACTTAAATTTAAAATCTAAAAACAAATTAAATTATTTATTTACCAATTATGAAAAAATTAAGTGTATTATTTGCAGCAGTGATGATGTTTGTTTCTGTAGGTATGGCAAAGGCTCAAAAAATGGCTACTTTAGATGTATTGGGAGTTCTTAATGCAATGCCTGAAAAGAAAAAAGCAGATGCTGATCTTAAGACATTCTTAGATACTAAGCAAGCTGAGATTAAGAAAAAAGCAGATGCTGGACAAGCCAAATTAAAGCAGTATAGCGAAGAAGCTCCAAAGAAAACTGCAGACGAAAACAAAGCTAGAGAAGCAGAATTACAAAAAATGCAGGAAGAAATAGCTCAAATGCAGGACAAAGCTCAAAAAGACCTACAAGCTAAACAAGAAGTAGCTTTCGGACCGATTGAGAAAAAATTGAACGATGCAGTTGAAAAAGTAGCAAAAGCTAATGGTTATGACTACATTATGGATGCAAATTCACCAGCATTCCTTTACAAAGCAGGAGCTGATGCTACTGCAGCTGTTAAAAAAGAATTAGGAATTCAATAATTTCAGCAAATTAACAAAGATTTATAAAACCAACCGTCTCTTTTAGAGGCGGTTTTTTTATTTTTGCGGAATGGAAAAAGAAGTATCAACTACGGTAAAGGTTAGGTTTAGTGATTGTGATCCTATTGGACATCTGAACAATGTGAAATATCTTGATTATATGTTCAATGCCAGAGAAGATCATGTAGAGACATTCTACGGATTTACTTATGAAGAATATACCAAGCAGACCGGCTGTACATGGATTGCAATTCAAAATGAAATTGCCTACCTGAAAGAAGTAAGATACAATACCCAAGTAGTCATCAGTAGCAAGACTATCGAAATACAGGATAGAACAGCCAAGGTTGAAATTCTGATGAAAAGCTTAGACGAAAAAACAGTTCATGCTGTACTTTGGGTAACCGTTATTTACTTTAACTTGAAAACCAGAAAATCAGAAGTACATCCGGAAGACATAAAAGAAACATTCCACAAATTTTATGTGGACCTAGCTCAAAAAGACTTCCAGTCAAGAGTGAAGTTTTTAAGATCTCAAAATGCGAAAAATTCTTAATGAATATCTTTATAAAGAATTTTTTGACAATTTAAAAATTAATAGTATATGAAAAAAATAGCAGTAGTAGGCAGCAACGGTCAGTTAGGAAACTGTATCAGGAAAATAGCTCCCGATTTTGAAAACCAATACGAGTTTTTATTTACAGACTCTACAACCCTGGATATTACAAACCAAGATCAGGTAAACGACTTTTTCTATGATAACAAACCAGACTATTGTATCAATGCCTCTGCATATACGGCAGTAGATTTGGCAGAAAAAGAAAGAGAAAAGGCATTTGCTGTAAATGCAGACGGAGTAGCCAATCTTGCTCAGGCATGTACAGATTTTAAATCTATCCTGATCCACGTCTCTACAGACTATGTTTTTGATGGAGATACAAATCTGCCTTATTCAGAAGATGATTTTACAAATCCAATCGGTGCTTATGGTGAATCAAAAAGAAAAGGAGAGGAGTTGGCATTAGAAATTAATCCGAAGACTATTATACTAAGAACTTCTTGGCTTTATTCAGAATTTAATAAGAATTTCGTTAAAACCATGTTGAACTTATTCTCCCAAAAAGAAGAATTAGGAATCGTAGCCGATCAGTTTGGGCAGCCTACCAATGCCAATGACCTTGCCGAGGCAATCATGAAGATTATTGAAGCACCCCATAAAACTTTCGGAATATTCCATTTCTCAAACTATCCTGAAACAACTTGGTTTGAATTCGCCAAAAAAATTGCTGAATTTTCAAAATCTTCAGTAAAGCTAAATCCTTTAACTACTGAGCAGTATCCGACACCAGCAAAAAGACCTGTTAGAAGTACCATGTCATTGGATAAAATAGAAGAAACCTATAAAATAGAACCAAGACACTGGGAGCATAGCCTTGAAGAATGTGTTGATGTTCTTTCACAGCAATAATATTATGAAGAATATAGCCATCATCTTTTCCGTATTGTGTATCCAGCTTTGGAGTGCACAAAATGTCTATCTGACCAAAGTTGAAAAGACAAATGATAATTCAGATAAGTTCTTATATAAAAAAGATGCAACGGAGACAGATGCAATCTACTTAGGTGAAGTAGAAGTTCAGGGGTTTTCAAAAGATGATGCAATGGTATTTTCATTGGTCTATAAAAAAGCAAAAGAAATTGGGGCTAATACTTTTGGCATAAAGCCTTTTGAAAATATTGATGGTTCACCCCAGGAATTTAATGCTTCTAATTATAAAGTAGCCCTATATTATACTCCAAAAGATAAACTGACCGGTCAAAATGGAGCAATGTACATATTTGCGTCTTCAGATAAAGATCAAAAAATAAACGTGAATAGAAAAGACTATACTTTATCACCTCGATCTTTTTTTAAATTAAAAATTATTCCTGGAGAAGTTTATACAATTTCTACTAAGAAACTTTTAGGTTCAACTATAAAAGTTCAACCTAAGAGCAATGATGAAAATTTGTATTTTCAGATCTCCTCCCTAAAAATTAAACCAGATACTTCTGGAGTAGGAGGTCTAAACTTTAAATCAGGTGATGTTGTAGGCTTAGAGAAATCTTACGCAGAGTTTTTAAGCGCTATTTATAAAGAACAACAATAGTAAATATAACGATAGCCTTTCTTTCAAGTCTGTAGGTCTTGAAAAAAATATAATCTCACTTATAAAAATTCCGTGGAAATCCTAAAAATTGAAATTTCCACGGAATTTTTTATTCACTGTCTACTATAGTATATATTGTGAACACCTAGCCTATCACTTATATAAAATCCCCATCAAATTTGGCCCTAGTCCCGCCTAAAAAATAAAAACGGCATCCCGAGAAGTAGGAGAGGGATTATTACCAACCTCCTTATATACTATAATAGGATATCTTCCATTACCCATTACCCATTACCTATTCCCCATCCCTTATATAATGACTGCAAATGCCCCCGTTTCTCCCCACTTGCCCTCCTGCCTCCAACCCTCCCACACTTCCCTTCGCTCTTCCAAACAAATGTTTAAAATTTTTGTCCCTGCATTCCAGGGGCTTATGGAAAAAAGGGATGCAAATATGAACTTTATGTTAAATAATCTTGCGGGGTATGGTATAAGTTTCTATCTTTGCCCCACTGAAAACGAGAGTACATTCAGTAGCGCAGAGAGCCCTTTGATGGGCATAAACATTATACACTACGAGAGAGACAGGCGAAAAAAAAACTTTCAAGTTTTAGTCAATAAAACTTGCGGGATAAAAAAGAGTTTGTATCTTTGCAGTCCCAATAAAACGGGAGCGCAGGAGTAGGTTGATTGAGGTTTAGGATAAAGTTTAGGGTTACTTAAAAAACTTTAAATTTATTTCAGAAACATTTGGTCATTACAAAATAAAGTTTTACTTTTGCACTCGCAAATATGGGGCGCCACTGACAGAGAAGAGTGCTTCATTAAAAAGCGGAAGATATAAAGATCATTGACATACAATATAACAACCAAGTAAGGAAAAACTAAAGCGTCAAAACTTTGAGTGAGTCAGACAAACATACAATGGAGAGTTTGATCCTGGCTCAGGATGAACGCTAGCGGGAGGCCTAACACATGCAAGCCGAGCGGTAGAGATTCTTCGGGATCTTGAGAGCGGCGCACGGGTGCGGAACACGTGTGCAACCTGCCTTTATCTGGGGGATAGCCTTTCGAAAGGAAGATTAATACCCCATAATATAAGAAACGGCATCGTTTTTTATTGAAAACTCCGGTGGATAGAGATGGGCACGCGCAGGATTAGATAGTTGGTGAGGTAACGGCTCACCAAGTCAACGATCCTTAGGGGGCCTGAGAGGGTGATCCCCCACACTGGTACTGAGACACGGACCAGACTCCTACGGGAGGCAGCAGTGAGGAATATTGGACAATGGGTGAGAGCCTGATCCAGCCATCCCGCGTGAAGGACGACGGCCCTATGGGTTGTAAACTTCTTTTGTATAGGGATAAACCTTTCCTCGTGAGGGAAGCTGAAGGTACTATACGAATAAGCACCGGCTAACTCCGTGCCAGCAGCCGCGGTAATACGGAGGGTGCAAGCGTTATCCGGATTTATTGGGTTTAAAGGGTCCGTAGGCGGATCTGTAAGTCAGTGGTGAAATCTCACAGCTTAACTGTGAAACTGCCATTGATACTGCAGGTCTTGAGTGTTGTTGAAGTAGCTGGAATAAGTAGTGTAGCGGTGAAATGCATAGATATTACTTAGAACACCAATTGCGAAGGCAGGTTACTAAGCAACAACTGACGCTGATGGACGAAAGCGTGGGGAGCGAACAGGATTAGATACCCTGGTAGTCCACGCCGTAAACGATGCTAACTCGTTTTTGGGTTTTCGGATTCAGAGACTAAGCGAAAGTGATAAGTTAGCCACCTGGGGAGTACGTTCGCAAGAATGAAACTCAAAGGAATTGACGGGGGCCCGCACAAGCGGTGGATTATGTGGTTTAATTCGATGATACGCGAGGAACCTTACCAAGGCTTAAATGGGAAATGACAGGCTTAGAAATAGGCTTTTCTTCGGACATTTTTCAAGGTGCTGCATGGTTGTCGTCAGCTCGTGCCGTGAGGTGTTAGGTTAAGTCCTGCAACGAGCGCAACCCCTGTCACTAGTTGCCATCATTAAGTTGGGGACTCTAGTGAGACTGCCTACGCAAGTAGAGAGGAAGGTGGGGATGACGTCAAATCATCACGGCCCTTACGCCTTGGGCCACACACGTAATACAATGGCCAGTACAGAGGGCAGCTACACGGTGACGTGATGCAAATCTCGAAAGCTGGTCTCAGTTCGGATTGGAGTCTGCAACTCGACTCTATGAAGCTGGAATCGCTAGTAATCGCGCATCAGCCATGGCGCGGTGAATACGTTCCCGGGCCTTGTACACACCGCCCGTCAAGCCATGGAAGTCTGGGGTACCTGAAGTCGGTGACCGTAACAGGAGCTGCCTAGGGTAAAACAGGTAACTAGGGCTAAGTCGTAACAAGGTAGCCGTACCGGAAGGTGCGGCTGGAACATCTCATTTTAGAGCGTCTTTGGACGATAAACAAAATTAGTATCGCAAGATACACGCACTTGCTTAAAGAGAAGCTTTAGTTTTTTATTTGGTTGATATATATATAAAATACAAAACCCACTAGAAATTAGTATTAGGGAAAGAGATTGGGAAGTGAATGTATGAATTGGGAATTTCCTTTTACACATCACTCACTACCATAACAAAGTCTCGTAGCTCAGCTGGTTAGAGCGCTACACTGATAATGTAGAGGTCGGCAGTTCGAGCCTGCCCGAGACTACTAATTATAAGACGGGAAGACATCAGATATGAGACGTCAGACATTTAGGTCTAAAGTCTGTAATCTGACATCTGAAGTCTACTAGAGGGGGAATTAGCTCAGCTGGCTAGAGCGCCTGCCTTGCACGCAGGAGGTCAAGGGTTCGACTCCCTTATTCTCCACAGTTTTGGAAGTTTGATTTAAAAGTTACGGATAGAGCCAAAAACAATATCTGTTCATCAGACGGACAAGAAGACATTAAGATCATTGACATTAACGGTAAAGACATCACAAAGAGATAACCGAGCACTTTCGAGTGCCGAGTTTATAAAAATATCGATAAATGAGAATTTATCAAAAAATACTGAACTAATATAATTATTAGGAAAGAAATCGTTAAGGGCGTATGGCGGATGCCTAGGCTTTCAGAGGCGAAGAAGGACGTGGTAAGCTGCGAAAAGCTGCGGGGATTGGCACACACGAATTGATCCGCAGATGTCCGAATGGGGCAACCCGTCTGGTTGAAGACCAGTCACTCCAATTTATTGGAGAGCAAACCCGGAGAACTGAAACATCTAAGTACCCGGAGGAAAAGAAATCGAAGAGATTCCGTAAGTAGTGGCGAGCGAAAGCGGATTAGCCCAAAAGCTAATTTATGTTTAATAGAACGTTCTGGAAAGAACGGCCGTAGAGGGTGATAGCCCCGTATATGAAAGGCATATTTAAGTGATAAATGAGTAGGGCGGGACACGTGAAATCCTGTCTGAATATGGGGGGACCATCCTCCAAGGCTAAATACTCCTGAAAGACCGATAGTGAACAAGTACTGTGAAGGAAAGGTGAAAAGCACTTCGAATAGAAGGGTGAAATAGAACCTGAAACCGTACGCCTACAAGCGGTCGGAGCACCTATATGGTGTGACGGCGTGCCTTTTGCATAATGAGCCTACGAGTTAATTTTACTAGCGAGGTTAAGGTATTAAGTACCGGAGCCGGAGCGAAAGCGAGTCTGAATAGGGCGCTTAGTTAGTAGGATTAGACGCGAAACCTTGTGATCTACCCATGGGCAGGTTGAAGCTCTGGTAACACAGAGTGGAGGACCGAACCGGTTGACGTTGAAAAGTCTTCGGATGACCTGTGGGTAGGGGTGAAAGGCCAATCAAACTGGGAGATAGCTCGTACTCTCCGAAATGCATTTAGGTGCAGCGTCGTATATAAGTTTATTAGAGGTAGAGCTACTGATTGGATGCGGGGGTTTCACCACCTACCAATTCCTGACAAACTCCGAATGCTAATAAATGTTCTACGGCAGTGAGGGCATGGGTGCTAAGGTCCATGTCCGAGAGGGAAAGAACCCAGACCAACAGCTAAGGTCCCCAAATATATGTTAAGTTGAAGCAACGCGGTTGGACTGCATTGACAGCTAGGATGTTGGCTTGGAAGCAGCCATTCATTTAAAGAGTGCGTAACAGCTCACTAGTCGAGCGGTCCGGCATGGATAATAATCGGGCATAAACATATTACCGAAGCTATGGATTTGTACTTTATAGTACATCTGGTAGGAGAGCATTCTATTTGCGCCGAAGCAGTACTGTGAGGTATTGTGGAGCGGATAGAAAAGAAAATGTAGGCATAAGTAACGATAAAGCGGGCGAGAAACCCGCTCACCGAAAGACTAAGGTTTCCTCAGCCATGCTAATCAGCTGAGGGTTAGTCGGGACCTAACGCGAACCCGAAAGGGGTAGTGGATGGACAATGGGTTAATATTCCCATACTTGCTCACACTAAAAAGGGGACGGAGTGCCGTACCTGCTGGAGACTGACGGAATAGTCAAGGCCTAGCCTTCGGGCGAAGCTGCTGCAGGGAAAGTGCTTCCAAGAAAAGCCGAAGTGAAGCAACCCGTACCAAAACCGACACAGGTAGTCGAGGAGAGAATCCTAAGGTGCTAGAGTGAATCATGGTTAAGGAACTAGGCAAAATAGTCTCGTAACTTCGGGAGAAGAGACGCCATCAGCAATGGTGGCCGCAGTAAAGAGGCCCAGGCGACTGTTTATCAAAAACACAGGACTCTGCAAAATCGAAAGATGCAGTATAGGGTCTGACACCTGCCCGGTGCTGGAAGGTTAAGGAAGGTGCTTAGGGTTAAACCGAAGGCATTGACTGAAGCCCCAGTAAACGGCGGCCGTAACTATAACGGTCCTAAGGTAGCGAAATTCCTTGTCGGGTAAGTTCCGACCTGCACGAATGGTGTAACGATCTGGGCACTGTCTCAACCATGAGCTCTGTGAAATTGTAGTCTCGGTGAAGATGCCGAGTACCCGCAATGGGACGAAAAGACCCTGTGAACCTTTACTATAACTTCGTATTGACTTTGAGTAAGTAATGTGTAGGATAGGTGGGAGGCTTTGAAGCGGGCACGCTAGTGTCTGTGGAGCCGACGTTGAAATACCACCCTTTACTTACTTGGAGCCTAACTTCTTTTAGAAGGACATTGCGTGGTGGGTAGTTTGACTGGGGTGGTCGCCTCCAAAAGAGTAACGGAGGCTTTCAAAGGTACCCTCAGCACGCTTGGTAACCGTGCGTAGAGTGTAATGGCATAAGGGTGCTTGACTGTGAGACCTACAAGTCGATCAGGTGCGAAAGCAGGACATAGTGATCCGGTGGTTCCGTATGGAAGGGCCATCGCTCATAGGATAAAAGGTACTCCGGGGATAACAGGCTAGTCTCCCCCAAGAGCTCACATCGACGGGGAGGTTCGGCACCTCGATGTCGGCTCGTCACATCCTGGGGCTGGAGAAGGTCCCAAGGGTTGGGCTGTTCGCCCATTAAAGTGGCACGCGAGCTGGGTTCAGAACGTCGTGAGACAGTTCGGTCTCTATCTATTGCGGGCGTTAGATGTTTGAGAGGGCTTGATTCTAGTACGAGAGGACCGAATTGAACAAACCTCTGGTGTATCAGTTGTACCGCCAGGTGCACCGCTGAGTAGCTACGTTTGGAAGAGATAAGCACTGAAGGCATATAAGTGCGAAACTCGCCTCAAGATGAGACATCTTTTAAGGGTCGTTGGAGATGACGACGTTGATAGGCTACAGGTGTAAAGACAGTAATGTCATAGCCGAGTAGTACTAATTACCCGTAGATTTATAGCCTAATATGGCGCACGGAAGTGCAGCAAGGTTACCTCTTTGTGAAGGTTTTTATCGAATATAAACCAGGTAGCAGATGTTGGCTATTAGGAAGCAGGATAAGCCTGCATCCCTTTGCCTCTAACCTGCAACCTTATATACAGCCTTTAGGGTGGTTTTAGCGGTGGGGCTCACCTGTTCCCATTCCGAACACAGAAGTTAAGCCCACCAGCGCCGATGGTACTGCTAACGCGGGAGAGTAGGCCGCCGCCAGTTTTTATTTTATTTTTAAAAGTCTCATACAGTAGTGTATGAGACTTTTTTTTGTGCCATACCATAAAAATGGACAAACGAACTAGAGCCCACTTCTATTGGATGATATGATTGGGAATCCCAATCATTACTCATTATACCATTTATTCATTGCCTATCACTAGCCCCGATAGAAACGGTTACCCCACAGCAGGACGGCAGATAGGGACAGGGAATGGAAAGGCTGTGGCGCGAGGAGTATGAGTGGATAGCGGGATAAAGCTCCCTATATTTAATTCGATTGATTGGCCCACTTTTGTAGATTTTATTTTTTAAAGTAGATCTTATTTATCATTGACATTTTTTGCATTCTGGAATCTCAGTTTTTCTTGAAATTCAATGTAAATCAATTAACATTTATAACCTTAAATTTCATAATATCAATTATATTTTTATTATTTCTATTTGTTTTTTAGTATTGTGTTGCTAAATACTGTTAAAATATTATATTTGTAATAAAAACATTGATTGAATTATGAATAGAACATTTATTAAGATAGGACTTCTCCCATCTTTATTTTTTTGCTTCAATGGACTGTATGCACAAAATACAGATTCTGCAAAAGTATCAAAGATTGGCGAAGTGGTTGTAACTGCCTATGGCGTTAAAAAAGAAAAGAAAGCCTTGGGATATTCTTTCCAAGATGTCAAAGGTCAAACACTTGTTGACGCTAAAGAGACAAATGTAACAAATGCTTTAGCCGGTAAAGTGTCGGGACTTCAAGTAATAAAGGCTGGCTTTGGGCCAGCATCTTCATCAAGGATTAATCTGAGAGGATTCAATTCATTTAAAGGAGATAATCAACCTTTAATTGTAGTTGATGGAGTGCCATTAAGTAATAATTTAGGTACTAAGCCTAGAAAGAATGATGGCAATTACAATAATGACTTTTGGAATCCAGATTTGGATATGGGAAATGGTCTCAGTGATCTAAATTCTGATGATATAGAAAGTATTTCCGTCCTTAAGGGAGGTGCTGCTTCTGCTTTGTATGGTTCTAGAGGGGGTAATGGGGTTATTTTGGTTACAACGAAAACTGGCAAAAAGAAAGGAGGATTAGGTATTAATTATTCTACAAGTTTAGGCTTTGAAACTATTTTTATGAAGCCAGATATGCAGCATAACTTTGGGAGGGGAAGTAATGGAGTGTATGACCCTAATAAATCTGAAAACACATCATCATGGGGACCTACTATCCAAGGAAAAGTTTACGATAATCTTAATAGCTTTTTTAAGACAGGTGTTAATTCACAACATAATTTAAGCTTCCAGAGTAATTTGGGAGAAGGCACAAGTTTGTATACTTCTGCTGCTTACTTGAGTGACAATAGTCAGATTCCAAATTCAAAATACGAGCGATTCAATTTTATGGCCAAAATGAATTCAACTTTTGGAGCTAATAAAAGATGGACCTCAGAAATGAAAGCACAATATATCAGTACTAAAGCTAAAAATAGACCTTCAGGTGGTCAGGGTGAGGGGAATTATTACCCAAATTTGTTGCTTATGCCTCAAGATATTGATATAAGGGATTATCGTGAAGGACAGACTCAGAATGAGGTAAAATCTCGTTGGATTACCCCTAGTGGTATTAATCCTTATTGGACTGCTTACAATGCGCTTAATGGGGACAAAAAAGACCGTTTCGTTTTAAATGGTTTTCTTAAATATCAATTCAACGATTGGCTAAGTGCAGATGTAAGAGTTGGAACTGATTTTTATTCTTTAAATTCTGATGCTCGAGTTTGGACAGGAACTTCTCGTAGAAATTCATATGCTACCAATGAAGAAAAATTTTATGAAAATAATTATATAGCAAGTCTTACAGCTAAAAAAGATAACCTTTTTGGAAAATGGGGAGGATCTGTCTCAGTATACGGACAAATGATGGAGAGTAGAACTAAAGCTATATATTTTTCTACTCAAAATCTGATTCTACCAAATGTTTTTAGTGTAAGTAATACGAGTGACCTGGCGGCAATAGCAAATAATGAAGTTGATTTATGGAAGAAAATTAACTCGGTTTTTGCTTCTGCGGAAATAAATTATGATGGTTATTTTTTCATTAATACAACTGCAAGGAATGATTGGTCTTCTACTTTAAGTCTAGAAAATAGGTCTTATTTTTATCCTTCTATAAGTACTTCACTCGTATTGACAGAAATGTTGAATAAGATGAGTGGCACAACTTCTAAAGTTCTGACTTTTGCTAAACTGCGTGCTGCCTATGCCATAACTGGAAATTCTCTCAATCCATATGAACTGTATAATGATTATGTGCCTTCAACGGATCCTAATGGGCATATTATATTGAGCAGGAAAAAAATTCTGTACAATGCAAATTTGCAAGCTGAGAAATTAAAGACATTTGAAGTTGGATTTGATCTTAAATTCTTTGACAGAATTTCTCTGGATGTAAGTTATTTTAGTAATAACGCTACAAAGCAGCTGATTGATTTGCCAATGAATCCACTTTCAGGATATGAAAAAATGAAGATCAGTTCTGGAGGACTTCATAATAGCGGGATAGAAATAGTTGCGAATTCAGATATTTTTAGGAATGAAAATTTCAAATGGAATATCAATGCTAACTTTTCTAAGCTAAAAAGTGTGATAGATGAGATTAATGACCAAGTAAATATATATCCTTTAGGAGGATTTGATAATGTAGGGTTCTTTGCAGAAGTAGGAAAGCCTTATGGGGCTATTTACGGAACAAAGTTTTTAAGAGTAGAAGATGCTAATAGTCCTCATTTTGGAAAACTTATTGTAGACAAGAATGGATTACCTCAGGCAGGCAGTATCGGATATTTGGGAGATCAAAATCCTAGAGCATTGTTTGGAGTTACTAATAGTTTTGTCTATAAGAACTTTGGACTTTCTTTTTTAATTGATGGTAGAATAGGTGGGAAATTTTTCTCATCAACTCAGCTTGCTCTACAACGAGCAGGGCTTGCTGCAGACACGGCTCCTGGAGGCAAACGAGATAATTTTGTTGTTGATGCAGTGATGGAACAAGGAAGTAGCTATACTACTAATACCAAAGAAGTAACTCAACAAGACTATTGGGCTGCAGTAACCAATGGAAATCTTGGGATTACAGAAGAGAATATTTATGATGCCACCAATATCAGATTAAGAAACATTCAGGTCTCTTACAGCTTTCCTAAAAGTATTTTTCAAAAGCTAGCTTTACAAAGTGCTAAGGTTTCATTCACAGCAAATAACGTATGGATGATTTATAGCAAGGCTAAAGGGATAGATCCAGAATCAGTATTTGCAATTAACTCAAATGCTGTTGGATTTGAAAACCTTGCATTTCCTACAACAAGATCATATTTATTTACAATTACACTAGGCTTTTAATATCAAAATTAACATCATGAAAAAATATATTCTATCTTTAATAACATTGGCAGCTGTTTGTACTGCGTGTAATGATTTTGAAGACATCAATAAGGATCCTTTCTCTGTTGATGTCGGTAAATCTGAACCAGAGTATTTTTTAAATAACTCTATTTTAGGTGCACAGCAGGATCCTAATATTGCAGAGCGAGTGTTTGTTCTTTATTGGAAAACTGCAGCAAGACAACATCTTACCACAGGGATTGCAGGGGGATCATATGATGACTCATGGAGCTCAGAGTACTGGAAGTACATTTCTGAATGGTTAAACAATGCAAATGCTGCAATTCAGATTGCCAATGAAAAGAAGGCTTTAGGACAAAGCAAGCCTTATTATGAGAATATTATTCAAGTTTCCAGAATCTGGAGAGCTTATCTAATGAGTGAATTTTCCGATAATTTTGGGCCACAGCCTATTCAGGCATTTCAGGGTATAAACCCAACGTTCAATTCGGAAAAAGAAGTGTACTATTTTATTTTAGATGAACTGAAAGATGCAGTTGCTAAAATGGATACCAATCAAGGTACTCCAAGTAATCCAAACGCTTATGATATGGTATATGGTTTTAATTGGAGTAAATGGGTAAAATATGCCAATTCAATGAGAATGAGAATGGCTATGAGAATTGCTGAAGTTGATCCTGCAAAAGCGAAAGCTGAATTTGAAGCTGCCGCCAATTCCAATATGTTGATCACTACAAGTGCAGAGAATTTTACGGTGGCCGAAAAGCCGGGATGGGATGCTTTGACAGGAGTTATGTCTAGAGAATGGAACTCTCAAATTTTATCAGCAACCCTTAATAATATGTATATTGGGTTAGGAGGAATCAATTCTACAGATCAATTACCTGCAGCTCAGCATACAGCAGTGAAAGCTTCCGATTATGTTGGAATAAAATATGATCAGCAATTCACTACAATGACGAATGATCCAAGTGCCGGATATTGGCTGGATGGTTTACCGAATAAAATAGACCCGAGAGCTTATAAAACATTTTATATTCCCGGAGATCTTACAAGTCCTATCTATTCTTTATATCCAAGCTATACCAATCAGGCTACAACAAACTATGGTGATCTAACCTTTGCAGACAACTCAAAAATTACAGTGAATGCAGTAAATACCTGGAATGCTTATACCATTGGAAACTGGGGGGTAAAAGGGCAAAGAAATGCATTGAGAAACGTGGTTGGGTGTATGCCTGCTCTAGGTAAACAATATAGAGAAAGTGGAAACTCAAGAATATTTTTTGCAAGCTGGGAAACCTATTTCCTGATGGCTGAAGCAGCTTTAAAAGGCTGGGCAGTTCCAATGAGTGACGAAGCGGCTTATAATAGAGGAATCCAGGAAAGCTTTGCTTATAATGGCGTTTCACAATTCTATGGACAATATATTATCTCAACAGATTATAACAGGGACGGAACTTCTGTTTCATACAGTCATATTACAGAGCCGGGACTAAGCCATACGATGAAATATAAAGATCCTGCTACAGGAAACTTGGTTTCAGTAGATATTAAATATCCGGTCAACACTATTTATAAAAATGGATCGGTGAAAAATGATAAATTAACGAAAATCATTACGCAGAAATACATTGCCAATATGCCATGGCTTCCGTTGGAATCGTGGAGTGATCAAAGAAGATTGGGATTACCATTCTTTGAAAACCCAGCGATAGAAACGCCGTTGGTAAACCTACCTAATCTGAATTCGGGAAATTATATGGTCAATTCTATTCAGAATTTCCCTCAAAGATTAAGGTACCCAAGTACATTCAGAAATACTGACCAGGTCGGATATGATAAGGCTGTTCAGCTACTGGGCGGAGCTGATGCTGTATTAACTCCTCTTTGGTGGGCGAAACATTAACTGTAAAGTATAGAAGAAAAAATCCTTTTCAAATTTTGAAAAGGATTTTTTTTTTAGGTAATCATTTGAAAATATAACTTTAAATTCTCATTATTTTCCTTTATCACTGGTATTAATTTGCCACAATGGTGAAAACTATTCGTGCACTATAGGTAGTTGCAGGAATTGTAACCGAAACACCAGATAACTGTATGATCAGGTTAATATCCGAGAAATTTGCGGTATTATTAATCCCTAAAAGTCCACCAAAGGTTAAAGTGACTAAAGTTGAATCTGACATTTGTTGTATGGGAACAAAGGCCGCTCCTCCATTGATTGTAGCTGAACAGATAAGACAAAATCCGGAGACCGAACCCGTTCCCCCAGTTCTCCTGGCAGCAAGACCTAAAGAGCTGTGCCAGGCATTGGTAGTATAATGCATGGTCATTTTTGCACCTGTACCTGAAAGAAGATTGAGGAAATTTCCGGGTAGTGTAGCTGATAGTGTTATTGGATTAATAGTGGTGGTAGTATTATCATAAGTTCCAGTATAATTATTCCCTGCCTCTGTAATGACTGGCAGGCTGGGATTCCAGTTTCCGGAAACCGTTACTACCTGTGCTCTTAGGTAGTTGCTAATGATTAAAAGAATAATACATAGATACCTTTTTACGAAGACTTCTCTGAGAAAGGGGGTATTCATTTTCATGTTTCAGTTTTATTCTGTGATGGTATAGACTATGGTAATCACGGTGTTAGCCTGGGGGGATAAATTGGCATACGTACCGGGAACCAGAGAAATAGTGAGACGATGCCCATTATTGACTCCATTACCTGTGTAAGCACCCCCAATTCCACTTATGATCGTGATAGGGGTAGTGGTAAGGGTTACCTGTGCTGAGGGCGTCCCTAATGCACCTCCTCCTGTTCCGGATGCTGTCGCTGCCTGCAGTCTGATATTCACGCCGGGGATAGGCTGGTTAATAAGCGCTGCTGTAATTCTTCTGGAAAGTCCTCCGGTAGCAATTGCAGAAGTATAATTGATCCATTTTGATGTATTGGGAGTGGGGTTTACAAGTGGGTTTCCTGCTTCAGTAGGAGCTGTAAAGTTTAAGGTCATATTTCCTGCAGGTTCTACATCCATTAAAGTTACAACAGGTAGGGTGAAAGTGACCGTAGCCTGGGAATACAATAAACCAGAGAAAATAAAAAAGATTAATAATATGGAACGGATCAAAATCATTTCTTACTTTTTATTTCATTATATCCAACCTTTAGAGTTTCCTGCTGGTATTTAATCTCTAGTTGTTGTTTGACTATTTGGATGTTTATTTTTTTGATTTCCGCAGGTTTTAAACTAAACTGAAATTTATCGGTTGAAATCTTATACCGTTTGTCAAGGCCATTTCTGTAGATTTTAACCGTCCAGTCTCCGGGCCGGAGATAAGTAAAATCAAACCCCTCACCTATGAAACATATTTTACGATAAGTCTGATCATCACTTACTACTTCCACAATGATGCTTTCTTTTTTCTTTTTATCTTTCAGAGAAGAGAATGGTTTAGTATCTGTTTCCTGTAAATGAATGTGTCCCTGTAAATTAGCAGCAGAAGTTAATCCGAAATTAAAAACATTTTCTTTATTGAAAAGAGAAAGAGCTGCCGGAAAAGCCGATGTTGAAATATCATTGATTTCTGTTGTCGACCGATCTATTTCCAGGAAATAATTTCCGGGAATAACATTTTTAAATATGTAATTTCCCTCTTTATCTGTGACGGATAAATAACTCCCAAGCATTAATCTTATGCCCTCTGTTCTTTTTATCCCAAGATTACGGATATTCCCGGATAAAGAAATATATTCTGCCACTTTCTGTACCGGAATATGAGGACGCCAGGTGTATCGTATTGAAAATATAAAATCTTTATTGCCTATTTCACCCCTTTGCAACGAATATCTACCCGAGAGATCCAGCTCATTTCCAGGAAATAGCTGTTGATGGAATAACAGTTCAAACAGATTTCTATCTTTGAAATATTCTTCAGGTACATAATTATTCTGGTAAAAGATACTTAAGCTAGTCTTTTCAGAAAATTTGCTGAAAACCCTTGCTCCGTAATAGAGCTGTTTTTGGTTTTGCAGCTGATATCGGGAAGTAATGGCATAGCTTCCAAAGATATTAAAAGAGGTTCTGAATTTTTCAAATGAGAGGTTAGCCGAATAGAAACTGGAATTGCCATTAAATCCGGTTAGATAATTGTCTGTTTTTCCAATTTGCCCCTCAAAATTGATTTGGAATATTCCGATCTGTTGATTCAGACTTACTCTGAAAAAACGTTCATAATAATCAAATTGTCTGGGCTCCAGGCGATCCTGATATTTCTGATAGCCGTTATTAAGCATGATAAGGCCATTAGGAAGATATTTATACTGTATTCCATATTGGAAGTATTGTCTGTAGGGAGCGGCCAGGAATAGAGTATCCCGCTCAAAATTTTTAGCATCTTGCGTATAAGTGGCCAATACACTTATTTTCTTAGATAATCTGTATTGAATATTTCCGTTAAAAGTATTGGTGTTGGTAAAATATCCTGCAAACATCGGGCTTGCTCTCATATACATTAGATTTCCACTAAGCTTTTCAAAATTCACTTCAGACTGCAGCTTATACGCTGTCCCATCAGTCTGTCTGGTGTTGCTGTAAGCAAATTCTCCGGAAACATTAATGTGTCTTGATATTTTGAATTTTCCTTTGATATAAGGAAGATGAGCATCAGAATCTAATCTTACATCTCCGAATCTGTTTTCTTCCTTTCTTGGAGTTTTGTAAAGATATCCTGCAGAAATTTCAGACTCTTTCCGGATCTTAAAAGTTGAATAGACATTCAATTCATCTTTTATATCTCTGAAAAATCTGGGATGATTATAAAAGCCACCCAGGCTTACTCTGTTAAAATCATATCTGATTTCTGCTCCACGGCCATACCTTGCAAACTCAGTTAAATAAGAAGAAGAATACATTTTGTCCCCAAGATGAATAAAAAAATGATCCCGTTTATAATTAACAAAATATTCTTCGTACGGAGTGAATGAATTTAACTCAATAGGATTGCGTGTCAAGGCACGAAATTCAACCTGGTTTTTACTGTCTTTATCCAGAGTTCCTTTTCCGTAAATTTCTCCCTGGAATCCATCGTGGTAAACACCCATATTCTGCATTCCAATAAAAGATAATGAAGCAGCAACAGGAAGTCTGTGATAAATGTCGTTTTCTGATGGTTTTACTGATATAATCTGAGTACTTACATAGACGATTTGATTTTCTTTAGGGTTGTCTTTTGAATATACCGAAAGATTAAGATTCTGAAACTCATTTTGTCTAAGCTCAGAATCAGTTACCTTATGTATAGTAATCACTTTTGATTCATTAGGAGCTAAGATAAGGGAAGCATCATGATCAACAATGGCATTTTTACTTTCCAGAACAAGCGTTTCCGTTACATTTCCATTATTTTTTAAAAGAAATGAAGCCCGTATTGTTTCTCCTGCTCTTGTAAACTCGGGCGGGTCTAATACCGTTACGGAAACTTTTCTGTTTCCGGAAACTGTTATCTGTGAGCTTTTAGTAAAAATAATTCCATTACTGAGGTCTGTAATATTCAGCGTTATGGAGTAGTCTCCTTGAGGTGTTTCTGATGCAATACGCAAGGGAACCAGGTAGACCGAAGTCTCATGATGGGCAATTGGAAATTTGCCTTTTGATAAAATAGGGGTAATCTGCGGACTGGATGTGAGAACTGAAATGTCATAGACTTTGTTTTCCCCGGAACTGTTTTCTAATGACAATGGAATAGAAGTAGACATTCCCGGCATTAGGCTATCTTTTTTACTGATCAATCGGTCTGATTGCTGCTGAGAAAAAGTAAATACCGGGAATAATAGTATGATAATAAATAATGTCCAAGTTTTAATCATTTTTCACTTCTAATTCCACATTAAGTGCAAAAGCATTTTCCTCTTCGTCTGTGGTCATTATGGTAGCAGTATATTTATCCGGTGGTACCTTACTGATATCAATGCTAAATGTTTTAGAGGTAGAAGGCAGCAGACTCATCGTTACACTTGAGTAGGTTCCTATTTTCTGTCCTGTTTTACGGTTAAAAATCTCAATAGATGCTGTAGGTTTGCAATAAAGAGTTCCGGTATTGGCTATGGCAATTTTTACGGTTTGTTTACCTTCCTCTTTTTCTACTTTTACACTTTCAAATGTAAGATCCGGTTTGGCCTTTTCTGTTTCAAAATCTGTAATCACCTGAATCGCATATCGTATTACAGAAGTGATGTTCACTCCTGGTTTATTGTCGCTTGGCTTTATATCCTCTACAGGTTCTACGATAATTACACTCCAATAGCTGCCGGGATCTACCGTTTGATTAGGAACCGTAATTTCATAAAATACTTCAGTTTTTTCTTTGGCTTTTAGGGTAACTAAATTTGTATTGAGCTTGATCCAGTCTCCATTTGTTCTTTTATTGGTTCGTATTGTCGTATAATTGATTGTTCCATCAGCATGATAACTTAAGTCCTGTAAAAATAGTTTTACATTCTGAGAGCTGTTGCCTGTATTTTCAATCGCAATTGTTCCCTTGTAAACTTTTCCGTTTTCTATCTTGTAGGAATGCGTAAGCCCGTTGAGAACTACAATACCGGCATGTAAAAAGCTGAACTGCAACATCAGGGTGATCAAAAGAAGAATACGCTTTATCATCATCATTATTTAAAGTTTGGAGTTAATCATTAATAATACAAAAGCAGGAAGAAACTGAATGCCAGCTTCTTCTTGTTTTTGAATGCAGAAAAGAATTTTATTTAAATTCTAATTATCTGATATTGTATACGTAACGGTAGCTACTGTAGTGGCTGTTGCCTGTAAATCTGCGTAAGCTGCCACCCCTCCAGGGCCGCTTCCCGCAGCAAGAGCATACGTAAGGTTGTGTCCGTTATTGGCACCATTTCCTGTATAAGCACTTCCGATACCTGAAATAATCGTTTGGCCGGCAGCACTTAAAGTCAATAGACCTGCGGATGTTCCTAATGTACCAGCTCCGGATCCGGTAGCTGCAGCAGCAGTTACATGAAGATCAACTCCAGGGATGATAGCATTCATGCTTACACTTACATTACGGGTAGGATCTGCAACAGATTTGATGGAAGAATAATTAAGCCATAAGGTAGTATTGGCCGTAGCTGGAATAATAGGATTCCCGGCTTCTGTAGGAGCTGTAAATCCAAGGGTAATATTTTTTGTGGCCGCAGGTTCAATATCTACCAAAGCAACTTCAGGGATAGAAATTGTGACTGTATGGTTGTCTGTATTGGTATCCTGCGCGCTTAAATTTGTAGATGCAGCAACTGCAAATAGTGACATTGCGATCGTTAAGTTTAATTTTTTCATGATGCTATAATTAGTTAAGTGAATATAACAAAATTCAACATATTATGAAAAAAATATATTATAATTTTTATATTGTTGATTATTTGATTTTTTTAATGCATTATAATTGTGAATTATTATATATTTGGAAATGAAAAATCCTGTACTGAACGTACAGGATCTTTAGTCTTTATTGAAATAACTCTAAGCCCAATGAGGGTCCGAAACAGAAACTTTACCTGTTTCTATTCTGCCTGCAAAATGCCAGATATGATTTTCAAGAGTGACTTTAAGGTCGTACCAACCCTTGTATTTACTAAGATCAATCATTATTTTCTCTTCAGGCTTCTGTACAGATATCGTTTTTTTACTTCTCTCATACAGGTTTTCCAGCGTTAGATTGATATTACTTTTTTTATGATTCTTAAAGATTAATTCAACCTGGCTTTTTGAACTGTTATTAATCAGAATAGCCTCAATTTCCGGTTTTTGGGTTCCCTTGAACTTTCGGAAAAAGCCATTAGGACCAAATACTTCATAATCATATGTTCCGGACTGTACCACGGGATGTGATAATTCCTGCTTGGAGTATAATGCATAGGAAAAATAATAGTTATTACTGTTCAACTGTGTTCTATTATAAAGATGAAGCGGAACCCCGTTTTCCTTTACATTGGTCATCTTAATCTTATCTCCATCCAAATTCACATAGAAATCATAAGGAAGCGGATTGGATGGTTTCATTCCCTTTTCCTGAATATCAAGCAGACTGTTATTAAGCTCATTTTCAGAATACCATTTCAGTTGGGGAACAGGTTTGTTTTTGGCAGCATTAATGGTTTTCGCAAAATCCTTTTGATCCAGATAATCCATTTGTGGAGCCTTTACATTTGGTGTGTTGAAAGCAGAAGTCAAATCTCCGCAAACAGCTCTTCTCCAGTCGCTGATATTATCCACATGAACATTTTTATTAAACTTCTTCATGATAAATTTCTCCAGAAACTGCAGCACAGAGGTATGATCTGAAACCTCAGAGTTGACAAAGCCTCCCTTAGTCCATGGAGATGCAATAATCATTGGAACCCTGTAGCCAAGGCCAACAGTTCCTTCTGTTTTTTCATAATCCTTTAAGGTAGGATCAGACATATATTCCTGTGACTTGTCCACATATTCAACTCCATCTTTTCCGTTTATATCAACTGGTTGACTTGGGTTCAAAGGAGGAGCAAAAGGGATCACGTGGTCAAAATAACCGTCATTTTCATCATAATTGATAATAAAAATAGTTTTTTTCCACGTTTCAGGATCTTTAGTCAGAATATTTAAAACCTCAGAAATATACCATGCTCCATACCAAGGGGAACCAGGATGATCAGAGAAATGTTCGGGCGCCACCAGCCAGGAAACCAACGGAAGCTTTTTCTCTTCCACATCCTTACGGAACTGAAACAAAACATCACCCTTCGGAACGACCAGTCTTTCTCCGTTTTCATCTTTACCAATTTCCAGATTGTGATAATCGGGATCATTTGAGTTGGTAGTGAAGGCATTTTCATGGAGGTTTTTCTCCTGTTGTGACAGCTTTGAATAATTATCCGGATGATAGGTTACCTGATCTTCCTGAAGTTCAGAAATGATTGCTTCCAGTCTTTCTTTTCGGGTAGGGTTTTGTACGATTTCCTGTTTCAGTGAAGCAATCATTTTGGGAATATTCTCGTAATATCCCTTTGAAAATTTTACATTATATTTTGAAAACCACTCAATCGGGTTGTCTGTAAAGTTGCTTAGCCATGCTTCCTGCTCTCCGGACATTCCTTTCGGCAGGCTGATTTCATTTTGGTAGATACGCCATGATACGTTTTGCTCTTCTAAAATCTCAGGGAAACTCTTCCATTTTGCCTGTCTGGCTTTATCATAATCAATATCATCATTAACAACATTGGCCTTTGATTTACCGTTTTGCTGCTCTCTTAAAGTTCCGGACCAAAGAAATAATCTGTTGGGGGTGGTTCCCGTAAGTGAAGAACAGAAATATTGGTCAAATATGGTAAAAGCATCCGCCATTTGATAATAAAAGGGAAGATCTTCACGGTTGTAATATCCTAGAGTAAGCGGAATATTTTTATAATCCTTATTTCCGGAAGCCTTTGCCTGAAGCCACTGGTCATATTTTCCTTTATTCAATGCGTGTTGTTGGTTTTCCCAAGAATGGGGAAGCGAGCTCATCCATGTAGACTTGGTGTTTCTAAGATCCAAACGAGCCGGTGAGGCATATTTTCCACTATTTTCCTTTTGAAAGAAAACAGAATGCCCATCCTGTTTTACAAAAGCTCTTTTATCTAGAAAACCTCTCACTCCTTTTAAGGCACCAAAAGCATGATCGAATGAACGGTTTTCCTGCATTAGGATAACCACATGCTCAGCATCATAAAAAGTAGATTGTGCGGCCGGATCAATAGCTAGGGCCTTTAAGATTGCAGGATGAAGAACACTTGAAGTTCCTAGTCCGGCTAATAAAATACTTGATTTTTCTAAAAATTCTCTTCTGTCCATGTTCAGTCGTAATAAGAAAGAAACCGCAAGTTAATAGGATTTTCTTGCGATTTCTTTGTTTTGTTTAAAATAAATCAGATTTCTACTGTAGCCACCAAGGTTTAGAGTTAATATTATCATTTCCCCCATACTGAGTGGTAAGTGCTGCCTTTAAGTTCGCGTTGTTATAGCTGTATTCTGATTGAGGATATCTAAATCTGAATGGTGCCGGAACTCCTGCCTTTAAAGGATAATTTGGATATCCTGTTCTTAAATAATCATAATAAGAAGTCCACTGGGCCTGATGGAACATGGTCATGTACTTTTGAGTGATGATTTTTTCCACTTGAGTTTCTAATGGGGCAGAATTATTATATACTACCAAAGGAGTTGTAAGGTATTGGTTTACATCAAAACCTGTGAAATATTGCCCAGGGTTTTTTACATATGTTTGATAGAAAGTAAAGCTTGCCTTGATCGCATTATCGTAATGTGTTTTTGCAGATCCGGAAATCCATCCTCTGGCAGCTGCTTCTGCTAAAATAAATTCTAATTCTGAATAGCTTAATACTGATGCTGGTTCGTTGGTAGCATCTTTATAAAAACGATCATTTACCTTAGAAATATTTTTCGCTGTGATTAACGCGGCATTATCAGAGTAGGGTGATGTAGGATTTCCTCCATTGTATCCTGTGAAATCTGTAATCGCTTTTCCGGCTTCTTTGGCACCGGTAGTTTGTGCTGCAAATGTGAATAAACGAGGATCATGTCTGTCTTTAAATAGATTAATGAAATAATCAGCCATGTATAAACTAGATCCATAACCACTGTTGTTGAACATGCTATATCTGCTGTCTGCAGCATCGGCAAATTTAAGTTCTCCGTTATCTGAAATAGAAGTCATCAAAGGCTGGCTGGCTGCAATGGCTGCAAATTCTGTTGCAATATTATAGCTTCCAACTGTTGTTTTTTTAGATAAAGTAATCAGTATTTTCAAACGGAAAGAATTGATCAGTTTTTTCCATTTTAAAGCATCACCACCGAAAACAATGTCTCCCTCAATTTTATCATTGGTATTGATCAGATCATTAGCTTCCTTTAATTCTGATAAGATTCCGGACATAATAGCATCCTGAGTATCGTACTTGGGTTGTGTAATTCCGGATTCACCCTTTGCCGCTTCAGAATAGGGCGCACTTCCTACCTTTAGGCTTATGTTGAAGAAATGATAAGCCCTGAAAAACTTACCGATGGCGATATAATTTTTATTATTGATCTTCTCCGCTTCCTGAATCATTTTTCCTGTATTCAAAAGGCCTTTGGTATAAACCTCGAAAGAAGCATCATTCCATTTCATATACTGATACGTGTTTTCACCATCTGTACCAATCATCATTCTGGAAGCATACATATTATCACCATCTACCTGAAAAGTATATTTTGAAACAAACGTTAAAAGATATTTAGGATCAATACTGGCTGGGTCATTTGGATTTTCATTGATGGTATCCAGACTAGATTCGCACGAAGTTAATGCTAATGCTCCTGCAAGAAGTATAGATTTTATATTGAACCACTTTGCAGTTTGTCTTGCTCTGGCAATTACATTTATATTATTTTTCATTGTATAGACGTACTTTTAATTAAAACTTAAGATTGAATCCTATTCCAAACCATCTGCTTGATGGATCCTGAATATCATTCGTGATGTCACCCGTTCTTCCCGATCTGATTTGGAAGTCAGGATCAGAATATAGATTCTTGGATTTCTTCCACATGGCAAGGTTGTAGGCAGAAATATTTGCGGTAAAACCTTTGATCATTCCCTTTGGATTCAATAAAGAAGAGAAATTGTATTCTAATACTACAGATCTTAGCTTGATGAATGTTCTGTCGAAAACATTTGCAAATTCTTCACTTTCATCCTGTGTTACCCTTGCCTGATAAGGATAATTTTGTGCCCAGTCCTGGAAGCTGATGGCCTTTGTGTGTGGAGTATAAAGCCCTGTAGTAGGATTGTAGTTTACCCCATCCGGTACAAAATAATAACTTCCTGGGTTAGCATATTCAAGATCTCTGTAGGCTACAGAATTAGGATGTTTCCCGCCCCACCACATTTTTTCAACTACCTGAGATCTCATAATACCACCGATGCTTCCATCAATTCCGATATTTAGAGATAACTTTTTATATTTGAAGCTGTTGTTAAAGCCAAAAGTCCAGTCCGGATTGAAATGTCCCAGGTTGCTTGGTGCATTTGCTCTGGTTGGCATTCCTGATTTAGCATCCAGAATTACTTTTCCATCCGGAGATTTTTGCCATGTATAATCATAGTAGCTGTCCATTCTTTCACCTAACTTGATATTCTTGTAGTTGGGCATATTATCATAAATAGAAGTCAGCTTTTGTTCGTATGTACTCCAGTTGATTAAAGTTTTCCATGTAAAATCAGATGTTTTTACAGGAACCAATCCAAGGGAAATTTCGAATCCTTTTGTAGTATACTCATTCCCGTTTACATACTGGGAAATGAAGCCAGATGATTCAGCACTCGGAAATTCAAGGATATTGTTGTAATCCAAGGTACTGAAGTAGGTGGCGTCCAACGTAATTCTGTTATTAAGGAAACCGGCACTTAATCCCAACTCATAAGACTTTGTCTGTTCTGGTTTTAAGGAGTTTTCAACATTCAGAATTGTTGGATAATAATAAGTAGGGCTGCCATTAAAAGTAATCCCTTTATTATTCAGATAATAATTTCTGATTGAATAAGGCTGGAAGTCATAAGCTACTTTTGCCCATGAAGCAGAAAGTTTTAGCATATTGATAGACTCCGGAAGCTTTACCAGATTGGAAATTACAGCACTTACGGACGCAGACGGATAGAAATAAGATCTGTTGGCTTTAGGTAATGTAGAAGACCAGTCGTTACGTCCGGAAATATTGATAAAGAAAGCATTGTATAATCCAATATCAATTGTAGAATAGGCACTGTAGATCAGCTTTTCCTTTAGATAAGTATATTTTTTGATTGCTCCGATAGAGTTTTCCATTGTATAGACTTCAGGAATCTTCAAGCCATCTGTAGAGGTTTCATTATTGTTGTTTTTGTAGTAAAATGTAGAACCTCCGGCATTGATGGTAAAGTCGAAATTTTCAGATATTTTTTTCTTATAGGTAGCTAATACATCATAGTTGAGATTCCAGGTTTTTACATCCTTCAATATATATCCTCCACTTCTTGGCGCACTGTAGTTGAAATAAGAATAAGGGCTGAAAGTTTCCGTCTTACTGTGATTTTCTACAATGGATGCTTTACCCTTTACAGAAAAATCCTTAGTGGCTTTATATTCCAGTCCGGCCTGTGCATTGATAATATTGGTTCTGTTTTGATTTTTATAGTATTCAGCACCAAACCAAGGGTTGTTGTACCATGCATAGTTCCAGTTGGCTTGTGAAGTTCCTTCTTTTCCGGGAACCCACATATGGTTTCTTAGTGCATTTCCATCTACATCGCCACCCATCCAGATCAGGATCGTGTACATGTGTCCGCTGGGGTTGTAGTCGTAATTGGGAACATTGGGAGTAAAGGCCTGATTGAAGTTGAACTTCGTATCAAATACAAACTTATCTCCCAAGTGATTTTCAGAAGAGAAATTCACCCCATATTTCTGAAGATAAGAATTAGGAACCCTGTCATCATAATTCATGAAGTTTCCGGAAAGCCTGTATATGTCCTTATTATTCCTATAACTGATTGCGAAATTATTGTTATTGATAACCGCAGGTTTCAAAAATGTATCTAGGTTATCATGATATTTCCAGTCAATCGGAACCCTTTCGTATCTTGATTTATCATTATACTGAGTTCCTGTAACAGCTCCATACCAAGGCGTGATTTGTCCTGTTACTTTATCTCTGATAGGGCTGTTCCATTGTGCGATCTTCAGTCCCGGAACGAACTTTGGTCCCCAGATCATATCCCCATCATTCACTCCACCATCGGCGCCGTCCCAGAACTCATATTTTCCGTGGGATCCGTTACCATATTCTGTTTGAGTCTTTGGAAGATTGGTAAACCCTCCTGTAATCATAGTGTTTTGAGAGAATTCAACAGAGAATCCTTTCTTCTTGGCACTTTTTGTAGTGATCAGAATAGCTCCATATCTACCTCTTGAACCATATAGAGCAGAAGCCGGAGCCCCTTTCAGTACGTTGATGTTTTCTATATTGTTAGGATCCAGATTTTGAAAAACTTCCTTTTCTACAATTACACCATCAATTACAAAAACCAAATTAGAGTTTCCTCTCAATGTAAACTGTGGTGCCTGCTGCATTCCCGTTGGATTGGAAACATTAAGACCAGCTACCTGTCCTGAGAATAGATTCCCTATACTTGGCGTAGTAATGGTTTCAAACTGTTTGGTTCCTACCTCCTGTGTAGAATATCCAATCTTTTCTTTCTTTTTAGCAATCCCCAAGGCAGTAATGACAACTCCTTCAATTTGCTTTTCATTGGTCTTCCTTAAGACAACGGAATACTCCTTTTTTGAAGAAACTTCTACGGTGTAAACAGAAAAATCAGGTGAAAAAAATTCCAGAATGTCTTTTGGATTGGCTGAAATGGTAAAATTCCCATTTTCATCAGTCATGGCGGTCTTTCCTGTGTTTTTGTCGGTGATATTTACACCCGAGACACTGGCGCCGTTTTCGGATTTTACATTTCCGGAAATGTTAATTTCCTGAGCCGTAATATATAAGGGAAGTAAAAAAACTGCAAATGTAGCTAAAGCTTTCTTCATTTTTTTTGAATGCAAATTTAGCTGGGCATTATTACCTATACTTTACGATCATATTAAAATAAAAATACGATTTATATATTTTTTAACATAAATAATTAATGAAATGGTAAAATTGAAACGAGCTTTTGTATAGGTGTTTTTGCTTTATTATAAACTATATAAACAGTAAAAGTCACAAAACTTTAGTATTAAAATAGCTTTTGTGCCTTTTGTGGTTGAAAAAATTGTTGGTGAAGAATAATATAAATTCGGGCAATTTAAAATCTGCTCAGAATACCCCAGTGGATTTTTATATCATTGAATTTGAATGGGTTTCCAAATTCGTTACCATTAGATAGCTGAAAACTCATCAGCCCGATCGGTATAAAGAAATTGAAACCTAGCCCAACACTGTAAAGCTTGGGTTTTACATTCAACGATTTGTTATTGAGCTGTCCATATTGCCCAAAGAGGTCGAAGAAAGCCTGATTGCCGATGAGGTACCGATATTCTAAGCTTCCATAATAATAAAAATCTGCGGCGAGGGAATTTTCATTAAATCCCCGCATGGAATTCCAGCCTCCAAATCGATACAACTCGTTGGCAGAAAATTCTATTTTAGAATCCATCATGGCGCCTTCCCCTTTAATATTCAGGAAATGGTTTCCGGAAATATGATAATTATGTTCCCCAAAAAAGTAAAACTGATTTTGGGTAGACTTGATATTTCCTTTGGTATAGGTTGTTGTTAAATAATCGTATCCCGCATTGATCCTTGTTTTGTAAAGAAAAAGATCAATATCGGTAGGCTCGGTCATTTCAAACCAGATCCCAATCCCTCTTTTGTTGTAATCCTTTCCCTGAACATACAATGAATCAATAATCGTAGAGGTTTCCAGAGTCGCTCGAAGACCAATCTTATTACGGTTGTTGATGTGATAATAAAAAGCAGGAAGAAACTTTACGTTGGCAAAGGTAGAATCCTGCCTGTAGATATTCACCTTGGTATTCATCCCCACATTGGATTTAAACAGGTAAGGAATGTCTACCTGAAGATCAAAGGTTTGCCCTTTGTCAGGGTTTCTCTGCCAATAAAGATTAACCGCCTCAAAACCGTTGAACATATTCCTGAAATTAACATTCATGGTTCCGTTTAGGGTAAACTTGTCAGACTTATCATTTCCAAAACCAATTACCCCATCAAAGGTATTGGTCTTTTTTTTCTCTAAAAACAGGTAAATATTTGTAGAATCTTTGGTGAACAGGGTCTGTGGTTGTCTTTCAAGCGTAACAAAAGGGTGGCTTTGAAAATTCTTATTAATGGCCAATAAGTTTTTGTCATCATAATTTTTACCCTTAAATTCCTTTTCCAGATTTTTGATGAATCGTTTTGGAACCTTATCGTAACCTTTTATAACAAAACCGTTGATCGTTCTTTTATCATTTTTATTGATGTCCAGTTCTACAATCGGAAATCCATTTTTTTGTCCCTTATACTTAGACTTAATTCTACTGAAAGAATACCCTTCGTCAATATAGCTTTTGTTGATGCTTTTTTTTGTTGAATCTAAGTTTTTAGTAAAAAAATCTTTCTGAACTTTCAGCTTCTGAACAATGGAATCGGAAAGGTTTACATAGGTTTCATTGAAATTCTTCCCTTTGTCATAAAAAATTTCAGTGCTGTCTCCTTTTATTTTTACATCTTTCAGCTGAGTGAAGAAGTAATTGCTTTGAGCCAGAGAATCCAGATATTTTACTGCAGACACGGAGTCTTTTACTTTTTTTCTGACCTTGGTTTCAGTATCAATGAGCCAATACTGCTTTTTCTGCGCTTGTATAAAAACGCAGAACAGGACAAAAAATATTTTTAGAAACAGCTTCAATTCTCAGTGTATTTAAACCATAGATGGATTGCTAAATTTTAAATAAAGCTTCATGCTCCTTAATGGTTTAAAGTAATTATTACATAACTTTTTATAAAACTGAAACTAGTCCAGTTTATTATATTTCTTCATTAAATTCTCATAAACTCCCTGCGGAAGAATCCATTTCAATGGAACTCCTATCTTCTGCCCGAATTTACCAAAATAATAATGAGCTTTCCATTTATTCTTACCTAAAAGTTTTTCAATATATTCTGCCACTTCTATAGGCTCGGTGCCATCATTCACATGGGCATTCATTAAAGAATATACTTTGTCAAATACATTTTTATAAGGCTGGGAAACCTGTGCAATGACTCTGTTTTCTGCAATATTGGTTTTAATGTCTCCCAAGTGAAGAGAGCATACCTCAATATTCCAAGGGTAAACTTCATACCTCATTGCTTCAGTTACTTTATCCAGAGCCGATTTTGATGCCGAATAAAATCCACGGAAAGGCAATCCCATTTCACTTCCGATACTGGAAACATTGATAATTTTTCCGAATTTATTTTCACGCATCTTTGGAAGTACGGCACTCATCATCTGAACAGGTCCAGCCAAATTCAGGCTGAAAAGTTTTAGAATATCTTCCTTGGTAGAATCTTCTACGGCACCTACCATTCCCATTCCGGCATTGTTGATAAGAACATCAATTCTGGTTTCGGTTTTCAGAACCTCAGCAATGGCGTTTTGAACAGCAGTGTTGTCGGTAACATCAGTAGGTATCGATTTGAAGTACTGACTTTCCGTATGTTTTCTGCTTAAACCATATACTTTGTTCCCTTTTTTACCAAAATATTCGGCTAATGCAAATCCAATCCCTGATGAGGTTCCTGTAATGATAATGGTCATTTAATCGTATGATTTTTATAATGTTTTATTCTTTCCTGCACATTGATAGCCTGTTTTTGAATATCTATGGGCAGGTGAAAAATCTATTTTCAGCAAATGTAAAAAAAGAATAATGAACTATGTTACTTATTGTATCTGAAAATATTTTTAATCCCAACAGGTTTATTGTCCCGAATTGATTATAAACTTAAAAGAAAGTTAATGTCAACTATGCATAGAATATCAATGGAATGATTACTTTATTTGTGTATGTTGTTGTTTTACAGTGTTTTAATTTTTATTTATGAAAGCTGCTTTTTGATAACTGCTAAAATTTCTTAATAAAAACATAAGGAAACCTTAATGAGGCAAGGGTAGGTGCTGGTCTAATTTTGCATCTAATTAAAAAGGATGTCATGAATGTATTTAAAATCCCTGTCTCAGTAACTTATTTAACGGGTAGGGTATTACTTATTGGTGCAATATCTGCTTCACCGATGTTCCTATCTCAAAAAAAGGACAGCTTAAAGGAAAAAACCATCGATGAGGTTGTTGTTATAGGATACGGAACACAGAAGAAAAGTAAAGTATCCGGTGCTGTTGCAGAAGCTTCGCTGGATAAGCTTAGTTCGAGATCTTTATCCGGAGTAGGAGAAGTACTTCAGGGAAAAGCCGCCGGAGTAACGGTAGTAAACGAAGGGGGAGATCCCAATGGCTCACCTAAAGTAAATATTCGTGGCTTGGGAGGGGTGAACGGAGAAACTCCGCTTTATGTTGTAGATGGAGTGGTTTTTAACGGAACTCCTGCCATTAACCCTAATGATATTCAGGATATCTCTGTGCTTAAGGATGCTGCTGCTGCAATTTATGGAGCAAGATCTTCCGGCGGGGTAATCCTTATTACCACAAAAAGAGGTAAAAAAGGGAGTTTGACTATTGATTTTGACGTTAAATACGGAATCAATCAGGCATGGAAATTAAAGGAATCTCTAAATGCTGCAGAATTCCAGGATGTGATGCGCCAGGCATATACTAACGCAGGGAAACTCAATAGCCTTCCACTGGCTTTCAATTCTGAAAAATATGCTGATGGCGGAATTACCAGAACAGACTGGATGAAAGAAATTTTCCGTACAGGAACCATCCAGGAATATAATGTAAACCTTAGTGGTGGAAGTGAAAAATCCAGATTCTTTGTAGGAATGAATCACAGGAATCTTGAGGGTATTTTATTGAACACTCAGGCAAAAAGATATAATTTCAGGGTAAACTCTGAACATAAAGTGAAAGACTGGTTAACGTTCGGAGAGAATATGTATTATAACTATTCCCAAGGAAATACAGCCAACACAAAGAATGGCTACACAGGAGCTTTGGTTGCCGCGATGTATTATCCACCCAATGTTCCGGTATATACACCAACGGGAGCTTTTTCCGGATTACCGATTGATGTGGCTGGAGGGTATGGAGATATGATCAACCCTGTTGCTTATCTTAAAAGGATCAGCATTCAAAATCCAACGCATGAAATTTTGATCAATCCTTACGTAGAGATTGCGTTGGCTAAAGATTTAAAATTCCGTTCTAATTTTTCCCAGACTTTTAAGATCGGAAATGTTAAAGAATTTACTCCCAGAGTACTGGAGATCGGAAAAATATTTGATACCAATAGCCTGGAATATCAGTCTAACAATATATCCACTTCTCTTGCCGAACAGCTCCTTACATATAAGCTAACAACAGGTAAGCATAATTTTGATTTCCTTGCAGGTTTTACTTTTCAGAAAACAACTGAAGATGGGTTCAGAGCAAAAGCTTTTGATTTCAGAAGTGAAGCAGAAGTCTTCAGATATCTTCAAAATGCTGCGGATACCAATAAAGAAGTATACAGTTATAAATATCAGCAGTCTCTGGTGTCTTATCTGGCAAGGGTTAACTATGACTATGCAGGAAAATATATTATCAGTTTGCTGGGAAGAAGAGATGGAACCTCTCTGGTTGCTAAACAAAATAGATTTGCTAATTATTATTCCATTTCTGGAGGATGGGTGGTTTCCAAGGAAAACTTTATGAACGATATTGCCTGGCTTTCCAATCTAAAGCTGAGAGGAAGTTACGGGATTTTAGGAAATCTGGGCGGGGTTTCTTATCAGGCAGTTAACCCTTTAATGGTAAGGGATAATAATGTTATTTTCGGGCAGGATCCGTCACAGAATATTGCTTATTATGCTACAACATTTCCTAATTCAGATATAAAATGGGGAAAATCAGAGCAAACCAATTTTGGGGTAGATGCTTCTTTCTTGAGAAACAGCCTTTCTTTACAGTTTGATTACTTTGTCAAGAACTCACGAGATCAGATTTTTAACGTTAACCTTTCAAGTACATCCGGCTATATAGATCAATATGTGAATGCCGGATTGTTTCAGGATAAAGGATTCGAATTAGGAATTAATTATAACAGCAAAAATACAGGCGACTTCAACTATTCAATAGGCGCTACTTTTAGTCAACTAAAAAATACGGCGAAGCAGTTGGCCGGTGTAGATGAGATCTTTATCAATAGTAATAATGTTCGTGGAGTATTGAAACCTACCCGAATAAAAGTAGGAGAATCTCTCTATTCTTATTATGGTTACAAAACTGACGGTATTTTCCAGACTCAGGCAGAAATCGACAATTACAAGGATGCCAATGGTAATCTTATTCAGCCTAATGCTAAACCGGGAGATATTAAATTCCTGAAAAAAGATGGGAATACCGGAGTATTGAACAATAATGACTTTGTCAACCTTGGAAATCCATATCCTAAATTCTCTTACGGATTATCCTATAATATGTCATGGAAGAACTTTGATCTTAACCTTTTCTTCCAGGGGGTATATGGAAACAAAATATTCAACGGATTGAAATTTATTTCATTAAACCCAGGTGGAACAGGGCAGAACTATAACATGGACAGGGATATTCTGAACGCATGGACTCCTCAGAATACCAATACCAATATTCCAAGAGTGGTACAAGGTGATCCAAGTGGTAATTACTCCAAAGTGTCGGATTTCTACGTAGAAGACGGTTCTTATTTTAGATTGAAAAACCTTACGATAGGATATTCATTGCCCAGAGAACTTTACAAAAAACTTGATGTGAATAAAATAAGAATGTATGTGACGAGCAATAACTTGTTTACCATCACAAAATATACAGGCTTTGACCCTGAAATAGGAATGGAAACGTACGGAGTTGATACCGGAAGATATCCTCAGGCCCGTTCGTTTATTTTCGGACTGGAAGTCGGGTTTTAATCTAAAATAAATTTAAAAAGTAAAAAGATGAAATTTTTAAATACAATAATTGTAATAACAGGGCTATCCGCATCATTGCTGTCATGCACCAATGAACTGGATATACAGCCAGAGGGAACTCCGACGGAGGCTAGCTTCTGGAAAACAGAAAATGATCTGATTACCGGAGCTAACGCTATGTATAAGCCACTTTCTGATAGTGAATTCTATGGGCGAGGTTTTTTCTGGTTTATCAATGCCAGTGACGATATGGTAACAGGAAGATCAAAAAGTGAAGCGGATAATGTGAAGAATTTTAGCAGCAATTATATCGCAGCAGGAGATCTGGAAACACAATGGAATAAAAGATATACTGTGATAGGAGTTGCGAACCGTGTTATTCGTAACGTTAATAATATTCAGGCTTCACAGGCGGTTAAAAATAAATATTTGGGAGAAGCTTTATTTATGAGCAGCAGAATGTATTTTGAACTTGCATATAGTTATGGAAATGAAAAGGCGGGTGTTCCCATTGTAGACCGTACTAAAGAGCCGGATCCAAACCCTATTCCAAGAGCTTCCAATGTAATGGAAAACTATAATTACATTGTCAATGATCTGAAAAAAGCAGCCGAATTATTACCAAGTCAGGCAGAACTTCCGGCTAAAGATTACGGAAGACCTCATAAAGCAGCGGCATGGGCACTTTTATCAAAAGTATATCTGTTTATGAAAGATTGGCAAAATGCAGCATACTGGGCGAACGAAGTAATGACAAAAGGAAATAGAACCCTTTTGAACAATTATTCAGATGTTTTCAAAGCTGAGAATAATTATAGTACAGAATATATCTGGTCCATTCCAAGTACTCCTAAGTTTAATTCAGTGGGAAGCATTCTTCCGGGAGTCATGTTAGAAAATAAAGGATGGGGAGAATATAACGGCTGGGGATATTTTCAGCCTACCAAAGAATTGTATGACGAGTATGAAGCCGGAGATCTTAGAAGAAGTGCAACTGTTCTTAAACTAGGAGATAAATTCACTTTTAACGGAACAGAAAGAATATATGCATCTTCTAACTCCCTTACAGGATACCAGTTTAATAAATATATGGATGCTTTTAAATATCCGTTGAGCAGTGGCCATGTAAGCGCTAATGGAGACTATCCTTGTACAGATCTTGCCGTTCCGATTATGCGTTACGCTGAGGTTATCCTGATCAGGGCCGAAGCTCTGTTGATGTCTGGCGGAAATGCAGATGCAGAAATCAACATGATTAGAAAACGTGCAGGACTAGCTCCCAAAACGGGATGTACAATGGCTGATCTGAAGCATGAAAGACGCTGCGAACTAGCAGGTGAATGGGCAGACAGACATAGAGATCTTGTACGTTGGGGAGATGCCCAGTCAACCTATGCTCAGCCTTTGCACGGGATAGACGGAAAAGTGGTATGGGCAGCAAGAAACTTCAATCCCGCAACTCATAATGTTTGGGCAGTTCCGCAGGCAGAAATTGTTAATAGCCACGGTGTTATTAAGCAAAACGAAGGTTGGTAAAATTTTAATCTTAAATAGTATTCACTATGTCATTGCAGAAATATCTGTGATGATATAGTTTTTTAAACAGGTCTTATGAAATTATCAAAAATATTGGGATTGCTGGCTTTGGCAGTTTTTTCCGAAAATCAGGCACAGAATTATTTGAATTATAATGTAGGGAATGCACATTCTCATAATGATTATATGCAGGAAATCCCTTTTTGGCAGGCTTATTATGCGAACTTTGGATCCATTGAAGCAGATGTTTTTCTAGTTAAGGGTAAACTCTGGGTAGCCCACACAGAAAAAGAACTTTCCGGAGACAGAACCCTTGAAAATCTTTATCTGGACAATATTTCAAAGCAGATAAAACTGAACAAAGGGAATATTTATCCTGACGCAAATAAAAAATTACAATTGCTAATCGATATCAAGCAGGAGTATAAAACTACCTTGAATGCATTGGTCAGTACATTGAAGAAATATCCTGAAATTACGGGTAACTCGGGAGTGAAAATTGTGATTACAGGAGGAAGACCTCAGCCTGCTGATTTTAAAAACTATCCCAATTATCTTTATTTTGATGGAGATCTTGATAAAAACTATTCTGCGGACCAGTTGAAAAGAGTAGGGATGTTCAGTGCAGATCTTCCTGAACTTGTAAAATGGAACGGAAAAGGAATTCCAAGGGATGAAGAAACTGAAAAGATAAAGAAAGCTGTAGATAAAGCCCATGTTCAACAAAAGCCTATGCGTTTTTACGGAGCTCCTGATTTTCCCAACGCTTGGGTGAATCTAATGGATATGGGAGTGGATTACATCAATACAGATCATATTCCGGATCTTAAAAAATTCATGAATACGATCCCGAAAAATTTCTACAAAAATACAAAGGAGTACGCCACTTATACTCCAACCTATAAAACAGACGGAATCAGTAAAAAGGTGAAAAATGTAATTCTTTTGATTCCGGACGGAACTTCCCTGCCCCAATATTATGCTGCTTTTACGGCAAACAGAGGAAAGCTGAATGTCTTTAATATGAAAGCAACCGGTTTATCCAAAACCAATTCATCCAATGCTTATGTGACAGACTCGGCGCCCGGATCTACAGCATTTGCAACAGGAGTAAAAACAAAAAATACATTTGTGGGAGTGGATGGTACAGGGAAAGCTCTGGCTCAGATTCCTGATATTATTTCTGCTAAAGGAATGTTATCCGGCCTTATTTCTACAGGTGATGTTACCGATGCTACTCCGGCAGATTTTTATGCACATTCAGATAACAGAAACAGTTCGGAGCCTATTTTAAAGGATTTTGCCAGTTCAAAAACTAAAATTTTGATCGGAGGGCCTACAAACGGATTAACAAAAGAAACTGAACAGAAGCTTAAAGAAGCAAAGGTAGATTTATTTCAGGACCTCAAATCTGTTGGGAAAATAAACAATAGGACCTTAATTATTGATCCTCTGGCGTCACAAAGAATAACCAATGGAAGAGGAAACTGGCTGGCTGATGCCTTTGATCTTACTTTAAATGATCTAAAGAACAATAAAAAAGGGTTCTTCATGATGGTGGAAGCTTCCCAGACTGATGGTGGTGGGCACAGCAATAATATAGAGCAATTAGTCACCGAATTACTGGATTTCGATCATGTAGTTGGGAAAGCCATGAAGTTTGCAGATGAAAACAAGGAAACATTAGTAATCGTTGTAGGAGACCATGAAACAGGCGGCTTAACCCTTTTGGATGGAAGCTTAAAAGACGGATGGGTATTCGGAAACTTCAGTACAAACGATCATACCTCTATTCCGTCAAGTGTTTTTGCTTATGGTCCAAATTCAAAAGAATTCACAGGTCTATTTGAAAATACAGAAATATTCAACAAAATACTCGCAGCCTATGGCATAGAAAAGTAACTCATATACTTCAATTTTATTCTTCAAAAAATGTAGTCTTCAATAGCTGAGGACTGCATTTTTATTTTGAAACAACTTACACCATCGCCAATATGAGAAATATAAAAGGCTGCCTCAGTAAAGAAGCAGCCTATCAACTACAATTATATTTAACTACCTTAAAAATTAGTTTTAACAATAAGCTCCGCTAGCTCTGCATTCATAAAGTCTATTGGCATTGTTCCATAAGAACCATGGGTATTGGCTTGGAAGAATGCCTTAAGCTTAGGGTTAATATTGTTTGAAACAGTAGGAATGCTTGGGATTCCAAATATTCCCGGCTTATATCCGCTTGTAAAGTTGATGAAAAGTCTTTCGTTATTGCTGTTTTTTGCTTCATTCAAAAGACTGGAAACACCATTCCACTTATCATCATTGTTAGTCACCTTATAATAATCCTGAACCTTAAGTGACGCACCTGAATTATTGATTTCAAATGTGGTGTTATCAGCCCATGCTGTTGCATTAATTCCTTTTGCGGTTTCAGCAGAGAATCTTCTTAATAATCTGATTTTCCCCCTTACCTCTCCAAGAGTGGGAATATTGGTTCCCAGATTCCATTTTGATGGATTTTTCTGAACATAAGAATCAAAAGTTTTTTCGAAACTTCTGGTGGTATTGGAGGGATCATGCTCTTCCTTTACAGACATAATGATTGTTTCAGACGGATGGCTTTCCAGAAATGCATAGCAGGCATTAAGCACATCATCAAAGTTGAGGTTCTGATAAATAGGCCCATGATGAATGGTAAAAGAATTATCAATGTGTCTGCATCGGATATCAAGAAAACGGACGCCGGCATTAAGCTGTTCAGCAATACTAAGGTCCTGTGTTTTTGCTGTACCTGTTACTACAGGAGCATCTACACGTGCTCCGGAATCATGCGTTCCGGGGATTGAGATTTTTGACATTGAAATATTATCCTGAAGACCAGACATCCAGCTGCTCATTTGAATAGGAACTAAGGAAGATGCCTTATAGCTTGCTTTTTCAATAGAAGTAAGGTTTGCTTCATTGGAGTCTCTTTCAATAAGCCCATCTGAGCAGGAAAAAAAGACAGTTGCAGTAGCAATGCTAAGGGTAAAAGTTTTTACATATTTCATGTGGTGCTTGAACATAGTTTATATTTTTAATTGTATTTAAAATTAAGAATATATCAAGCAGTGAGGAGTTAACTTAACTTTAAGAGAAGATTAAGTTGTTGAGAATAGAAAGAGAAATACATCAAATAAAAAAATCTAAATAGAAGAAGTTTATTATAGCGTGAAAATTGTAGCTCTAAAAAGTGAAATCTTCTTTCAACCCGCGAATTTTAAATTGATGTTCCCCGATTTTGAAATTTTCCATTTTTATAAGGTCTTGAAACTTATGGGTAAACTCTTTATAAAAATCTTTAGGTACTTTTTCGTTGTCATCACAAGAAGAAAATTTCTTGTCAACAATAACTTTTCCGGTAGAGAAATTGATTTCATAGGTAAAATCAAATTCACAGGTGTCAGCAAAATTTTCAGATGAACCGATCAGGTAAAAATCACCATTCTGAAATCTGAAAGTATGTTGATACGTTAGAGTATGTCTGGAATTGGTATTAAACTCCTGCGTGATTGCAAGAACATTGGTTTTTATAGAAATTTTTGGGGGACTATTGTATTCAGGATAGAAGCCGGTGCCACTAGAAAATATGAGGATAGAGTTTTCTTTCCATATCTTAAGTTTTCCATGATCCTGTTTCAGAATATAGAGAATCCTTTTAAAATCTTTATGTTCTGGATCATCTTTGTTTTCTGAAGCTTTTTGATTAGTCTCCAATATAATGACCGTTTCATCCTTTCCATCTTTATCCAGATCACCTTTCTCTTCTGTAATTTTTGTGTATCCTTTTGGAACCGAAAAGTCTTTCAGATTTTGGGCATTAGAAAGGGTGATGAATAGAATTGTAATAAGGGAAAACAGGCTTTTCATAGAGATGGTATTGAAATTATAACCCGGTATCTTCTTTTTCTATCAATCCGGATTCCTCTATATGACACATACAGCCTTTTATGGTTTTGTAAATTCCGGCAATATTCGTTTCCTTACCCTTACTATCCGTTACAGTGATTCCTGTAGAATAGGATTCGTCCTCTGCATAATAACTTCTGAATAGCTGATATTGATACCCATTATTAGTAAACGTAAGATAATTAAGCTCCATTCCTGCATTTTGCTTTCCTCCCCCTCTGAGATAGGAATTGTACTTGAATTTTTTCCAGCTTTCTTTTGTTCTTTCCGTAGGAAATTCCATGTCTACATGATTTTTACTTCCAAAACGGTACTGAATGTATTCATTATTTTTATCCTTTACCAACGTCATTTTTTTTCCTGATTTTGTTTCAAAGGAATACATAATTTCTTCATTGGGAAGAAGATACTGTGCCCAAATGCATAGTGGAAAGGTTAAAGCAAATAGGATTAAATACTTTTTCATGGAATGGTGCTATTAATAAATGTAGTAATTTAAAAAAGACTCAACAGTTCATTCTTAAATTACCACATTCTAAAATTGTTAAATTATTGTATCGTCACACTGGCAAGGTCTTCCCAGAACATAGGATAAGATTTTTCAACTACATCCTCATCCTCAATGTTGAGTTCCTTAATCAGGCAGAACGGAGCAAAGCTCATGGCCATTCTATGATCCTGATAGGTCCTGATAGAAATATGTTCCTCAGGTTCCCCAAAGCTTACAGAATCAATGGTTAGATCCGTAATTTTGGTATCAGTACCCAGCTTTTTTAGTTCATTGTATAAAGCCTGAAGCCTGTCGGTTTCCTTTACCCTTAATGTTCCCAAGCCTGATATTTCAAAAGGTATTTTTAATGCTGCTGCCGTTACGCAAAGAGTTTGAGCAATGTCCGGACAGTTATTCATATCCAGAACGATTTTTTCAGGAAAAGAAAAATCAGGTTGAGGTTCTAACGTCAGTTTGTGTTCCTCCTCGGAGAACGTTGTTTTAATTCCGAAGAAATCCTCGTAAATTTTTGCAATCGCAGAATCACCCTGAGTTGATGATTTGTAAAAGCTTTTCAGATGAATGGTTTCTCTTCCCAAAGCACAGATCGAGTAGAAGTAGGAAGCCGAGCTCCAGTCACTTTCAACCTCATAGCTTACCACTGCAGTTGCATTGTCAGGATGAAAAGGTTCTACCTTAATAGTATTGCCTTCAAAGCTGTTTTTAATTCCAAATCTTGTCAGAATATCAAGAGTCATCTCAATATAAGACCTTGATGTTACTTCACCTACAAGATGAATTTCCAGACCTTTTTCAAGTTTTCCGGCAATAAGTAACAGAGAAGTAATAAACTGGCTTGAAATATTAGCCGGAACATTTACCGAAGTCTGAGTGATCTTTTTACCCGTAATTTTTAAAGGTGGGAAACCTTCGTTTTCCAGATATTCAATCTCTACACCAAGATCTACTAAGGCATTCACTAAATTCTTAATAGGTCTTTCTTTCATTCTCCCGGAACCGGTAAGGACAGTTGTTTTCCCATCCTGAATAGAATAATAGGAAGTAAGAAAACGCATGGCCGTTCCTGCATGGTGAATGTCCACCACATCTGTGTTTTCAGATAATGCTTTCTTCAGTAATTGGGTATCCTGAGAATTGGATAAGTTCCCGATTTTAATAGTACTAAATAAACTTTCCAAAATCAATAAACGATTCGAAATACTTTTCGAACCGCTGATTTGTACTGTCTTATTGCCTATTAATTTTGATTTTTCTAGCTTCATTATTTCTTCAGATTTAAGAAGTAAGCCCTCAGATAACAGGAATCAGATGAAAGACGTTAGCCAACTCTCTGGGAACTGTTATCTGAGAACTCTCTATTTTAATTTTTCATTATTCTGATGCCGTTCCTTGTCACGGTCAGTTTTGATCTTCATTTTTTTGTCAAATGCTTCCTGTAGATTCACTCCGGTCTGATTGGCCAGACATAGCGTTACAAAAAGTACATCTGCCAGTTCCTCTCCCAGGTCTTTGGTTTTATCACTTTCCTTTTCACTCTGTTCACCATATCTTCTTGCAATGATTCTGGCTACTTCGCCTACTTCTTCAGTCAGCATGGCCATATTGGTCAACTCATTAAAGTATCTTACACCGATGGTTTTGATCCATTCATCAACCTGTTGTTGTAATTGGGTAATTTCCATTATTGATAAGCTCCAAGAGTAGGATTAGTGGTTCTGGATACATTTACAATATCAAAAGGTACAGTTCCTGCTACAGAAACATTTCCCTTTCCGATAGCCGGAGAAGTTGTTTTTACCCTTAAGTTCATTTTTGCCATAAAATAGTTCACAAACTGAGGGTCTGTATTTCTGATCGTTTGCACGATATTTACATTATTATCAAAAGTGAAACCAGCTTCAGATGGACCTGAATATTTTATTAAACAATTCTGAATAAGGTATTCAAACTGTTGTCCGGGTGTAGGTTCAAACTGAACAGAATTATCTCTGTCAGAATAAACAATACTGTTTCTTATATTAAGTTGCTGTAAAGCGCCCTGCTCTGTTTGGCCTGCATCATTTTTCCACTCATTCGTAGCAAAGATTCCATTTCTGTCGAATGTTCCCATTGATTTAGAATAGTTGGCAATTGTTGCATGGGTATAATTATGATTTCCACCTTTGAAAATTCCGATACATGATAATCCGCAATTGTTCATGACAAGATTGCTGGCCGTTACCTTAGAATTTACCGCATAGATTCCATATTCAAAGAAAGTATGGATGAATGAATTGGTGATGGAAGCGTTGGTTTGCTTCATTTCCAGACCCCTTGTTCCTCCGAAAAGTCTTGCATGATTCATATTAAGGATAGAATTGGCTTCCATTCTAATGGAATTCCAGTTTTTAGAAATAGTATCATAATAAGGATCATTTCTATCCCCACGAAGAATTACTTGGTTATCCTTTGTTCCGTTAATATTTAAAACTGCGTTGGAAGAAACTTTCATTCCACTGTTTTTATGGAAATATACCTTAGTACCCGGATCTATATCTAAAGTTACATTAGGAGCAAGGCTAAGATCCCCGTAGATAATCTTCGCTTTATTATTGGTCCATGTTGTAGAGGTGGAAATGATATTGGGGTTGGTAGGAGTCTGTATAAAAAATTCTGCATCCTGAACTACTGAGAATAGCGTAACATGCTGTTGTCCGGTAGGTCCGGAGAAAAGAACTCTGTCCTCAGCAATGGCTTCAGGTCCGGTTGCCTGTGGTGCTATTTCAACATATATATATAGACTGTCTTTTTTTCTCAAAGGAACATCCTTAAAATCATATCCCGGCTTCCCATCTACATTAATTCTATATAATGATGCAGCTCCTTTTTCAAGATTTACTCTTGGGATAAGAACATCCTTGTCTTCATTATTATATACCTTTACTACATAGGTTTCTGAACGCACCTGATGATATACCGTGTCACAGAATACCGTGTCTCTTGAAAATCTTAACTCCTGCGAGGGAGCATCAAAGGTAATATCATCCTTATTACATGATACTGCAACAAGTAGCATCCAAAAAGAAAAAGCCAGTAATAATTTGAATTTCATCGAAATTAAAGTTTAAGTAAGTTCCAAATTTAACGAAAATACTTTGAATTTCTTATCATTAAAAAAATATTGGATTCAGTATTTGGAAATTAGAAAAAATGTTGTATTTTTGCAACCTAAAATTTAGCAGAGAAATATCCATTACTATTTCGAAAGCAAACTTAATTTTTTTAAAAAAAAGTATTATGAAAAACGGAATCCACCCAGAAAATTATAGACTTGTTGTTTTCAAAGATATGAGTAACGACGAGGTGTTTCTTTGCAAGTCTACTGCAGAAACAAAAGACACGATCGAGTTCGAAGGACAAGAGTATCCTCTAATCAAAATGGAGATCTCTTCAACTTCTCACCCTTTCTATACTGGTAAAGTGAAATTAGTTGACACTGCAGGTAGAGTTGATAAGTTCATGAACAAATACAAAAAATTCGCTAAGTAATTTTTTGAAATTAAAAATATAAAAGTCTTCCAGTTTTGGGAGACTTTTTTTATTGTAAATTTGTTCATCTTGAACTTTAAACCTTAAACTTAAAACTGAATGATGCAATTAGTATTTTCAGACGCACAATATTGGGAAGATTTTCTTCCACTTACATTTACCAGACCCGTTGCAGCAATGCGATGTGGTATTCTTACATTTTCAGAAAGGTGGCAGAGAATTCTGGAGAATACAGAAGTTTCTTATTTTACAGAAATGTATCTGCAGGATAAATTTAAAGCTCCCGAAGAAAAAGAAAGTCTTTTTCTGGTTCCGAACTTCCTGCCTACAGAAACAGTAATTCAACAGATTAAAGATCTTAAACAAGGAGAAGCTTTAGTTTACGAAGATGAATTGGTGGCCGCGAAAATTAATATGAAAGGATTTTCCTTACATCAGATTGAAAAAATGACTGATATTAAGGAGGAACTTATTTTCTTTAAAAAGCCAACCGACTTATTTACTTATAACCATCACGCAATTGATTTTGATTTTGACCTGATTACCAAAGGAAGAACTTCGCAGGAACTATCTTCAACAAATGGTTTTTTAGGAGACAAAAAAGATTTGTTTATTGAAGAGGGTGCTCAAATTGAATTCTCAACATTAAATACCAAGACCGGAAAAATCTATATTGGCAAAAATGCTGAGGTTATGGAAGGGTGCAATCTCCGTGGGCCTATTACATTGGGTGATGATTCTAAATTTAACCTTGGGTCAAAAATTTATGGAGCAACAACCATTGGCCCGCACTGTAAAGTAGGAGGAGAGGTAAATAATATTATCATCTTCGGATATACAAGCAAGGGGCACGAAGGGTTTATAGGAAACTCCGTAATTGGTGAGTGGTGTAACTTTGGAGCAGATACCAATTCTTCCAACCTTAAAAATAATTATAGCCACGTTAAGCTATGGAACTATAGAACCAAGGCCTTTGAAGATACAGGACTACAGTTTGCGGGTCTGATTGTGGGAGACCACTCCAAGACAGCAATCAATACCCAATTGAATACAGGAACAGTAATCGGGGTTGCTTCCAATATTTTCAAGCCAGGTTTTCCACCTAATCTTGTGGAGAACTTCTCATGGGGAGGATTAAAGGATGATGAAAGGTTCAGATTAGATAAAGTTTATGAAGTAGCAGAAAGAGCTATGGCAAGAAGAAAAGTCCCTCTAGCAGAGGAAGATAAGGCTATTCTAAAACATATTTTTGATACGTATTAATCGAATTATAATAAAAACTTCAATTTTTTTTGAAGTTTTTTTATTTTTGATGTAATAGATTTGAAACAGCAGTTGTCTTACCTATAAGAAACAAAACTCATGACCCAAGAAACTTTCAAGAATACGGTGTTTATTCTCAAAGACGAGATGTATCGTTTTGCGAAGCGATTCGTTATGAGTAGTGATGAGGCAGAAGATGTAGTACAGGATCTTATGATGAAGTTTTGGCAGAAAAGGGATGAGCTTGAGCAATTTGGAAACTTTAAATCCTATGCGCTGAAGTCTGTTCGGAATGAATGCCTAAACCGGCTGAAACATCACGATGTGAAGATAGGCTTTGCGGATATGCAGCTTCATCGGTCAGAGCTCTACAGTATGGACGTTGATAACCTTAAGGATTATATTATAGGATTTATCAATCAGCTCCCCGAAAAACAGAAGATGGTCATCCACTTGAAAGATGTAGAAGAGTATGATGTTTCCGAAATTTCTGAAATGCTGGAAATGGAGGAAAATGCAGTAAGGGTAAACCTTATGCGAGCGAGACAAAAAGTAAAAGAACAAATCTCACAACTGATGAGCTATGAAAAAAGATCAATTACAAGATAAATACAACGAAGTCTTCCGGGATATAAAGGAAGAAAAAATGGACTGGAGCTTTGAAGATTTTCTTCAGAAAGCAGAAGGTGCAGAGCCCGAAGAAAATAAAACTCCCATTATTCCATTGGAAGAAACGAAAAAGCCCTCCTTTCCCAAATGGTTTTGGATGGCGGCCAGTGTAATGCTGGTCTTTGGTATCGGATTTTTCCTTAAGAATAATTCCGGAACAGTGGGCCAGGATCAGGAAAGTATGGTTAAAAATGAAGTGTTGAAACAGAAGTCTGGTTTTATTGAAGAAAATAATAACCATAATGAACAGGTGGCAGTAAATCATACTGATTCTATCTCAGGAACCAAGAAAGACTCTATCTTTCATGAAAATAATGTCGCTGAAAAAGATGTTATGGATGAAATATTGCCAAAAAGAGGTAGACTTAAAAGAGAAAAAAAGCCAAGATATGCTGATAATTCTCCTTTTAAAAATAAAACATCTAAAGATTCTACGGGCTATGAAAATTCTTACGTTATTGTAAACGGAAAAAGAATTGATAATGTAGAAGAAGCAATTAATGTAACAAAATACTCATTCCAGATATTTGCAAATAACGTTAGTGAAAAATTGGCACAGCCTACGGTGGTAGATGATGATTATTAATCAGAACAACAGTTGCCATCATTAACTTAAAAAAAATAAAATTGACTCATGAAAAAACTATTCATAATATTCGCTCTTGCTTTTTCCCATTTCTTTAATGTATATGGACAAAAAGATAAATTTGACCAGCTTTTTGACAAATATCAGGAGGTAGAAGGAGTAACATCTATCAAGATTGCCAAACCAATGTTCGGAATGCTTAGCAGTCTCAATATTGATGATTCACAGCTAGATCAGATTAAGCCATTATTGTCAAAGATTAACGGACTTAAGATTCTGATCACGGAAAATCAGGAAAAAGGAAACACTGCTGAGGGGCGAAAGATTCAAACGAATATGTCTCAGCTTAGTAAAGATATTTCCTCTTACTTAAAGAATCTGAACTATAGCGAAATCATGTCGGTGAATAATGCCGGAGCTAAAGTGAAGTTTTTATCCGCAGAAGCTAAAAACGGTATTCTGGATGATCTGTTATTAAGCATTGACGGAGGAGGCGGTGAAAGTATTTTTGTAATGCTTGATGGAAAACTTTCCATGGATGATGTAAGCAAGATTATTAATTCTAGTGAAACCAAAAAGAAACCAATTTCCAGCACAAGAAATAATTTTACCTCAGATAATAATTCATCTTACCTTAACGGGGAAGCCAGAAACGTAGGTGATTTTTCAGGCATCAGGGTAAGTACAGGTGTAAACGTAATCTTTAAACAAGAAAAACCAACCAGTGTAAAAGTGATTGCTGATTCTGATAAATTAGAATACATTATTACCAAGGTGGAGAATGGTATTTTAAAAATTTATATTGATAATAAAGGGGTAAGAAATCTGAGATTTAAAAATTTAAGCGTCAACGTATCCTCTCCAAGAATGGAAGATATTGAGGTGTCCTCTGGCTCTAACCTTACCATTGTAAACTCTATTCAGGAAAAAAATATGAAAATTGATGCTTCATCCGGATCTAATATTACCGGTGATTTCAAGGTGTCAAATGCTGCCACTATTTCAGTATCTTCAGGTTCCAATATCAGAGCAGGGATTACAGCCGGAAATATCGGTATTAAAAGTTCAAGCGGTTCCAATATCAGCTTGAGTGGAAAAGCAGATTCAGGAACTATTGATATCAGCAGTGGAGCATTGTGTAAAGCCGACGATCTGAAATTTACTTATCTTGAAACAGAAGCTACTTCCGGAGGAAACCTTACTGTAAATGTGTCAGATAAATTGAAAGTAAGAGCATCATCAGGAGGATCTGTAAGATATAAAGGAAGACCTGAAATAGATGCAAACATCAGCAAAACCTCAGGAGGATTATTAAAACCAATGGACTAAAATGATCACCATGAAAACTCTTAAAAGCTTTTTTCTTGCTATCTTGACAATAGGAATGCTTCAATCCTGTATTGTTTCGGAAAAACCTAATATGGCTTTCTTTTCAGATTCCGGCTATAATTTTAAGGATGCCAAGTTTACAAGTTTTAACGTGCCACTGCTGTTGGCCAAGCCATATATCAAAAAGGCCCTAAGGAAAGACGGAGAAAGTGAAGAACTCATCAGGCTTATCACAAAGGTTTCTAAAATAAAAATCCTTACGGTAGAAAACGGAAGCAAAGAGATGCTGAATGATTATGCAAAGTTTTTAAATAATAATCATTATGAAGACTGGGCAACCATAAAGCATAATGGTGAAAACGTAAACCTGCGTGTAAAGCAAAAAGGAGAGTCCATTAAAAACATGTTGATTACAGTAAATTCAGAGAAAGAATTAGTTTTTGTAGATGTAAAGGGAAATTTTACACCTGATGATATTTCAAAAATGATTAATTCTGTCTCAGATAAATAAAAAATGATTTTAAGAGTATCTTTTTCTTAAATCATAAAAAAAATTAATTGTTGCAAGTAGTTTCAGACATACTAAATTTATTTTGTAAAGGAAAACCGTTCTTAAAAAGAGCGGTTTTTCGATTTAACTTGTTGATTATTAATTTTTATTTAAACTATTAAAAATGATTTTCATATGTCATTAAAATAACCTAATTTTGCAAAGAAAGTAAAGATGTCTATTCATAACAAAATTGTAGAGACAGCCATCACTTTCGATGACGTTCTTCTAGTCCCTTCTTATTCAGAAGTTTTACCTAACCAGGTTTCATTAAAATCAAGACTTACCGACAAAATCACGCTGAATGTTCCGATAGTTTCCGCTGCGATGGACACCGTTACTGAAGCTGATCTGGCTATTGCATTAGCAAGAGTTGGAGGGTTAGGCTTTATTCACAAAAACATGACGATTGCCGATCAGGCAGCGCAAGTAAACCGTGTGAAGCGTTCCGAAAACGGAATGATTTCTGATCCGGTAACTCTTTCAAAAGATCATACTTTAGCAGAAGCTAAAGAAATGATGTCGAAGTTTAAAATTTCAGGTCTTCCGGTAGTAGATCCAAATAATGTTCTTATTGGAATTATCACCAACAGAGATGTAAAGTATCAGGAGAATCTTGATATGAAGGTGGAGGAGATTATGACCAAAGAAAATCTAATCACTTCAGACAAAGATACCAACCTTGAAAAAGCGAAGGAAATTCTTCTTAAAAACAGAGTGGAAAAATTACCTATCGTAGATAAGGATAATAAACTTGTTGGATTAATTACCATCAAGGATATTGATAATCAACTTGAATATCCAAATGCTAATAAAGACCAAAACGGTCGCCTTATTGTAGGCGCTGGAGTTGGGGTTGGAGAAGATACATTAGATAGAATCAAGGCTCTTGTTCAGGCAGGTGTGGATATCATTGCAATTGATTCTGCACATGGACATTCTAAAGGGGTATTGGACAAGATTTCTGAAATCAGAAAAACTTATCCAAACCTTGATATTGTAGGAGGAAATATTGTAACGGCTGATGCAGCAAAAGATCTTATCAAGGCAGGAGCAAATGTTCTTAAAGTAGGAGTTGGTCCAGGTTCTATCTGTACAACCAGAGTAGTTGCAGGAGTTGGTGTACCACAGTTGTCAGCTATTTATAATGTCTACGAGTATGCAAAGTCTCAAAATGTAACTGTAATTGCTGATGGAGGAATTAAGCTTTCAGGAGATATCGTAAAAGCTATTGCAAGTGGAGCAGGAGCAGTAATGCTTGGATCACTTTTAGCAGGTACTGATGAGGCACCAGGAGAAGAAATTATCTTCCAGGGAAGAAAATTCAAGTCTTACCAAGGAATGGGAAGTCTTTCTGCAATGAAGAGAGGAGGAAAAGAAAGATATTTCCAAAGTGAAGCTAAGAAATTTGTTCCGGAAGGAATTGAAGGAAGAGTGCCACACAAAGGAAAGTTAGAGGATGTAATCTTCCAACTGACAGGTGGTCTAAGAGCCGGTATGGGATATTGTGGAGCCAAGGATATTGAAGTTCTGCAAAAAGATTCCAAATTGGTAATGATTACAGGAAGCGGATTGAAAGAATCGCACCCACATGATGTAATTATTACGCAGGAAGCTCCAAATTATTCTTTGTAAAAAATAATTTAAATAATACAGTAAAAGCCGCACATTTGTGCGGCTTTTATTTTTAAGTGCAATTAGATTTAATTAAGTTTTTTACTGTTTTTTTGTATTGATAATGAGTTAGTTGTTTTAATGTGTTGTTCTTTTAATAAATTGTTTAAAAAGTGAATTTTATATTAATTTGAGTTTTTTATAATTTGATTTTCAAGAAAATATTTGAATTATTATCAAATAAAAAAATAAAAAGTGTAACAAAAAAGAGTTTTTTTCTACTAACTGTATTAATATTTGATTTTTATTCATTTTTAGTTTGTTTTATTTATGTAAAACTGTATTTAATTTGAATAAAATTGTAAATTTAAAAACTTTTTAAAAATTATTGAAATGAAGAAAACTTTCCTTTATGGTGCAATGTTATTTTCTCTTACATTATCAGCTCAACAAAAAAAAGACTGGTGTGACTTTGATACTGAGCAAAGAGGGAATAAAAAACAGAATCAGGAAATTGACGAAATGATTCGCAATATCCGTAACCGTATTGTGACGTCCAACCAGAACAGCAATGCGAAGAATGGAGGTGCTTTTAAAACTGTGAATGGAGTTTACGAAATTCCAGTGGTTGTACATGTGATAGCGCCTACTGATGCTGCTATAGGTTCTGCTTATAATAAAAGTGATGTTCAAATTCAGGCATGGTTGGATCGTTGTAATGCAATGTATGCAGGTACTTATCAATGGGCTCAGGGAGTTCCCGCTGATTTTGGAAATGCAGCTACAATGCCAATAAAATTAGTTTTGGCTAAAAGAGATCCTAGTTGTAATGCAACTACAGGGATCATCAGATATAATGGAGGTACACTTACGGGGTATAATGAGTATGGAATAAAGCGTAATGGAACAAATGGAGTTACTACTGCACAAGTAAAAACGATTGCTCCCCATTGGCCGGAAGCTTCTTATTTTAATATCTATATTATGAATAAAGTAGATGGTGGTGGGCAATACGGAATTATGGGATGGGCAGGACTACCTCAGAACCCTGATTCGTCATACGAATCTTTCATGAAATCTTTTGTAGTGACACTACAGGATGATATTACTTTAGCTCATGAGTTTGGGCATAGTATGGGATTACTTCATACTTTTGGAAATGTAAACCCTGATGCTCCACAAGGAGATACTACTACTACTTTTTGTCCACCAACTACTAACGATTGCTCTGTAGATGATGATGGGGTTTGTGATACAGAAAGATCAAGAAGTTTACTTAACGATCCGGCACCTACCAATAATGATATGAATTATTGTACAGGGACCAATTATCAGGGAGTACAGTATAATATGATGAATTATACAAACCCGATAGCATTCAAATTTACAAATGGGCAACACGACAAAGCAGCTCTTAATTTCTTCTTATTAAGAGGAGCGTTAAGTACTTCATTAGGTGCAACTGCACCTTCTGCGACTACTTCGATTGGAACTCCTATTGCTGCTACATGTAATCCAACTGGGGTAATAACTCCTGCTAATTATTTTGTAGGACCTACTTTGGTAAAGTTAGGAAATATAAATAACGGTTCTGTAGGATATTGGGCTGGTGCACCTAAATTTTATGAAGATTATACAGGGGCAAGCTGCTTGAAAGCTACATCTACTGAACTTTCAGCAACTGGTACACATAATCTTCAGATTAACGTGTCGGGTTCAGAGAATGATGTGAGAGTTTGGATTGATTTTAATAATAACGGAACATTTGAAGCTTCTGAGCTTGTTGGTTCTGGTGACAATATTGTTGCGGATCCAGCTACAGCAATAGGTTCCTACAGTACTACAGTTACAGCTCCTGCTACAGCAGTACTTAATACTCCACTTAGAATGAGAGTGCTTGTAGATGATGAGAATCCAGGTATGTCTCCTTGTGGACAATTAAAGTATGGTCAGATTGAAGATTATACAGTGAAATTTGTTACCAACCTAGGAACAAGTGAGGTGAAAGCTGATAATGGTGATTTAACAATTTACCCTAACCCTGTTGCTACGGGAGATAAAGTTTTCATCAAGGCTAAAAATGCTAAGAATTTGAAAGTTTCAATTTCTGATATGGCGGGAAGATTGGTGGCAAGTCCATCAGTATCTGAAGAAGGAAATGGCGTTTTCAAAGTAAACCAGCAGCTTGAAAAAGGAGTTTATATGATTCAGGTTTCTAACGGAAAAGAGAACAAAACTTCTAAATTGATTATTAAATAGTTTTAATCAATATAAAAAAAGAATGCCTCCATTTTAAGGAGGCATTTTTTTTGGTACTAATAATAAAAACTTTTGAAATTCCTGACACTTATGTAAATTTTCAAAGAAGCATTATTTATTTTTTTAAAAATTTAAATTCATAAGATTGAAAACTTTTAGTTGTAATTCTTAATATATACATTCCTGAAATAAGCTGTGAAATATTAATTCTTGAATCAAAATTTTCAGATCTTATGAGGCGTCCGTCGATATTATAAATTTGAATAGTCTGGCCATCATCAATGCCTGAAACTCTAATGATGTCCACAACCGGGTTGGGATAGATTTGGATTTTACTTTTTGTAAGCTCGAGGGTTCCTAACGTAGGACTTTGAACATCACCTGTCATTGTTGAATTTACAGCATTCAGATTTCCTCCACATTGACCGTTTGTTTCTGCAATATTTTCAATCCAAGAGCCAATACTATTGCCAGGAGGTAAAGCAAGCGCATTATTCCCGGTTGAATTATAGTACATTAAGGTGGGATTGGTAAATGTTCCGTTTCCTTCATCTGCAAGAAATTCCCATCTCGTTAAAGTGTTATTCCACTGGATTTTAAACTCACAGCTTCCTAGTCCTCCACAAGGCTGTCCATCAATAGGAGTCGTCATATAAATATTTTTACTGTTTGAATCCGTGCCGGTTTTATTGAAAATAAAATTCTGATTATCAAACAGGTTATGACATCCATTAAAGGTTATTGTTTGGGCTGTAGCTGAGCCTACAAAAGCCAAACATAATAAATAGAGATTTTTCATGACAATTAGATTAATTGTGTGATGGAAAAATGCCATTCAATGCAATGATACACTTTAAGGTAATAAAAGGAGGCCTGTTTTCATGAGGCTGGTTTCCTCCTGCTGGCTTTATCATAGAGCTTCCCATCGTTGTATTGGATGTTGCGTCAGAATATTCCTTATCAAGAAGTTTTGTGTCTGCAGGAATATTACCGGTAGGAGTATTTTGATTCCCCTCAGCGGTTACGGCACTTACTGTATGAGAATGAGCCGGCATTTGTGTAACTGTTAATGTTACGCTTTCTGCTCCGCCGATTTCTCCCATGGTGTAGGTAGTTCCACTCGAGGCGCTTTGGCCACTATGGACAAGTACCCTTCCTCTCATGTCCGGCAATGCGAATGTTGTGGTTCCATTACCACCATAAGTAGTTCCTAGAAGTGAGAAAAGAGCGGTGTTTTGGGCAATCGACATAATCTGTCCGTTGCATTCAGCCCATCCTAGCGGGGCAAAATTATAAGGTACAAATGCAATTTGTCCTAAAAAAGGTTCTGAGCCTTGAGCTTTTAATGTAGGAGAAACTGTACAGCTAATAAGCAGTACCCATGTGAAAAGTAAATTTTTCATGATTATTTATTTTTAGTAGTATAAAATTAAAAATAAAAACCCTCTCAGAATTAACTAAAAGGGTTGAATTTTTAAATGAGTTTTTCTATTTCTATAGATTTTTTCTCTAGGAATTTAGTAGGTTATGATAATTAGCAATGTGTAAATAGCCTTCCTCTTGAATACTAACCTTTAATGTATATTTTATAGCAATGTCATAAATTTCTTTCGGAGACATGCTTCCTTTTTCACTAAGTATTTTGCTCAGGCTTTTCAGTAGGTCTATATGTAAGGTAAGGTCTTCCCTCGTTTTTTTTGCCAGTTCCTGCATTAGCTTTTCAACTCTTTCATCAGTAATGTGCTGCTGCATGCGGTGAGGATAGTCTTCCAAATTGTAGGTTGCCTGGTAATTTTCTTCAAAACCATATTTTCTGATATAATCTATGGCAAGCGTTGTAGCTTGTTCCCTGTCATGGCTTCTTCCTATACTGGCATTCATATCACCAAAAATAATTTCCTCAGCAATACCTCCCGCAAGATAAATCTTAATCCTGTCCAACAAACTTTCCTTGGTGTCATGAATCTGATGTGGAAAAGTGAATCCTGCAGCATAGCTACTGGCCACCTTACTTTTTAATTGTAATGGGGCAAAGCCTGTGTAGAGCATGTAGGAAACAGCATGGCCGCACTCATGAACACTGATGTTAGCTACCGCATCCTGTTGATTGGCCTGTCTTATCTTGTCAATTCTTCCCAAATAAGGAATTTCAATGATTCGGGTGCCTATTTTTCCTGCAATTATTTTTTCTTTTTGCAGATAATCGATTTCTATCGTTTTATCATCATGAATGATGGCTTCAAACAAAAATTTACTGAGATTAGTATCTAAAATATCAACTACACTACTGAATACAGGACGAACTCCCTGTACGGGAAATACTCCGTTTCTATAGATCAGATCATTGATGTTTTTATTTATTTTTAATGCAACTCCAAATTTATTTTTTGTTTTATGCTTCAGACTGTTGATTTCTCGTTGGATTAGCTTTTGGAAATCCTCTGTCTTTAGTGAAAAATAAATAAGGTGAATATTCCCGAATCTGGCTACCTGCTCAGGACGAAATTTCCTTGCCAAGGCATTTTTGATGTCAACTACCGTTATTTTTTTAGTAAATGCATGATAAATATTGGCATCTACATCAGCCTCACTGGTTTCTTTAGACATTTGGAATGCTTCATCAAGGTTTCCGCTGATGATGATAAGCATTTTACTGTAGTCCACAGGTTCGTAGATTTTCTTTTCTTTTTGCTTTTTACGGATCAGCTTTATCATATCTTCCTCTTTCATATCAATGATACTCATGACATCATCTTCAATGCTGAGGTATTTCTTAAGCTCCTTTGCATCCCATAGGTTGAGGTATGGGTTTTCATCCACTTCAGTTTCCCCCTGAAGTTTCCGTCTGTCATTTTCCTTTTTTCTGAAAAGGTAGGAGAATAAATAATGTTCCAGGTCATCACGCTCTCTTTTACTGAGACGTCCGTCACTTAAAAGTTCCCAAAAATCAGTAAATTTAGTCTGTGGAACAGGCGTGCCATCACTGTCAAGGGTATTGAAACGCTGGATTTCATCAAAAAGAGCTATGCTGGGCTTCTCATCACTGAGTCCATTACTTTGGAAAATATCTGCTACACTTTTGCTCCAGGATGTTTCATCGGTATTGCTCAGTTCTATTTCTATAAATCGGTTCTGATAATCCAGAAAACGAACCATTTTTCGCACCAGATCTGTTTTCCCCACTCCTGTCATTCCCCATAGATTAATAACTACGGGACGAGTTAAGATCTCGGGCATCAGGTACCAGATTTGTAAATATTCCATTAAGTCATCGATAATTTTATCTATCCCGATGAATTCTTTTTTAAGGAAAGCCTTACAATCGTCCAGCTTTTTCTTTTTCTTCTGAATTTCTTCTTTATCAATAATCATGCATGAAAAATACACTAATTTTTTAAATTATCCTTGAAATCTTCAATCCTGAAATCAGTCAGGGCATTACTTTTTTCAATTTTTTCTTTAGAATAAAGTCTGAAGTCATTTTCTGTTTTTTCCAAAAGATAATCATAAGGACCTACGTGGGAAATTAATTTTACCAAAACTGGTGAAATTTCAAGACAGATAAACAATCCCATGATAAATGTTGCTGCAAGGCCTATAATGGCTGAATTCTTTCCAAGTTCATCCAAGGCTTGAAGTCTGGCAGCAAATCCATTGAATTTATCCTCAAAGGTTTCCGTAGATTTTCTTTCTGTTTCCAGATTTGTATAGACTTTTGAAATTTCCTGATCCAGATATTGCAATCTTGGGGCTGCTTGCTTCTGATAATTTTCCAGATCTTGTCTGCGTTGTTCTTTTAATTGTTGCTTACGTTTAGCATTAGGGCCAAAGCCTTCCTTTCCGCTGGTTAAACCAGATTGTTTTCCTAAGATTTCTTTTTCCAGCTCTACAGAAGCAGAATCATATGATTTCTGATACTGCGCTATTTTTTCAGAGATTTGGTTCTTTTCTGTTTCAAACGGTCCGCTTTGTTGAAGAATTCGTCCACTCATTTCTCCCTGAAGTTGTTTCTTATTCCTTTGAATAATGGTATTTAGCTGTTTATTGACTTCCTTTTCAAATATTTTGAGTTCCAGAGGTTTTGAAATAATAATTCCTAGAAATGTAGCAAGAATTAGACGGGGGATAGACATCAGAATCTGATTCCACCATGTTCCTGTTTTTTTTATGGAGGAAACAATATATCGGTCAAGATTAAAGATCATTAATCCCCACAGAATTCCAAACCCTACAGATGCCCAGATATTATCAAATACCGTATACATGGCATAGCCTGCAGATAAAGTGGCGAATACTGCAGTAAAAAGCACAATTCCTCCAATACCTGAAAATTTATTCCATTCACTTGGAGTTTTTCTTAAAATATGGATGTTCCCGCCAGAACAGACCATTAGAAACTTTTGGAACCAGTTTATTTTATGATTCGCTTGATTTATAGTTTGTTGGTTTGTTTTCATAACTGAAAATTTATACAAATGTAGTATTAAAAATCATACCAATGTAAAAGATAGTATTATGTTTTACCAAGTAATTTGATTTAAAATTTCAAAATATTGATTTATAATGTGTTGGATTGTTTGAGTGGAATTGGCTGAAAATGAAAAAAAAGCATTTTGTTTTTGAGCTAATTGAATTTAAAATGATATTTTTGCTGCTATATAATCAAAAAAAAAGATCAATATGAAGAAAATTACTATTGTTTCTGCGGTTTTGTTGTTTATTAATGTTTTTTCACAAAGTCACGAACACGCTTGTGGTTTTGATGAGGAATTGAGAAGAATGGATGCTCAGTTTCCTGAGTTGAAAAAGAGGAGAGAAGAGACGGAACAAAGACTGAGAAAAATTGATAAACATGACTATTTGAATAAAGTAGGTGGTGGTACATCCTGGAACGGGTTGTATACCGGTGAGGTCTACGAAATTCCGGTTGTAGTACATGTTATTGAGTCTAAAGCGGCCGCAAATGCAAATTTATCACTGACCGATCAGGAAATTACAAACTGGATTGACAGGGCAAATAAAATGTATGCAACTACTTATGGAAATGGCTTCTATTCTGAAGGACCAGGTATAGATGGAGGAAATGTAATGCCTTTTAAATTAGTTTTAGCTAAGAGGTCACCAACCTGTACAGCTACCACTGGTATTGTAAGATATAACGGTAGCCCAATTCCTTTATATGATACAAACGGTGTAAAGCAGGGTGCCGGAGGTAGTGGGGCAAGTGATGCAGATATTAAAGCATTGGCTCCACATTGGCCAGAAGGTTCTTATTTTAATATTTATGTTATCATTGGATTTAACGGACAACAGCTAAATTCTGGAGGATTGATGGGATATGCGAGATTCCCAGAAACTTATGACTACTTTTATGAAAGTTTCATGAAAGTGGCTACCATTAAAAACTCAAATGATACAACACTTACGCATGAATTAGGACATGCATTTGGTCTTTATCATACTTTCCAGGGAGGGAATTATGCGGCAGCAAGTGGAACTACTGGATATTGCCCTCCTGCTCAAACCGACTGTACAATAGATAATGACAGGGTTTGTGATACGGAGGTTTCTGGTGCTGCTTACTATCAGAACCCGGCACCTGCTAACACGGCTATTAATCCTTGTACAGGGGTAAATTATCAAGGTGTTCAGTATAATATTATGAATTATAGCAATTCTAATCGCAAATTTACTGCAGGTCAGAGAGAAAGAGCGATCATGTTGATGATGGAGAACAGAAAAAACCTTCTTAATTCAACAGCAGGTAAAGATCTGTCTGTTGTAATTCCGTCTCCGGTTTCTGTGGTGGCTGCTCAATGTAATCCGGCAGGAATTGTGAATCCGGCTAACAATAATTTTGCAATTGGACCAACAAGAGTGAGTTTTGGTTCTATTGGAAGTTTAACCAACGGATATGATTCAGATGAACCAGCTCCTAAGTTTTATGATGACTATACTGCCGCAACCTGTATAAGACCTGCTTATTACACTGATATTCCTTTAAATGGAAGCACGGTATTGAAGGTTGGTTATGATAATGGCTTTAATCAGGCAGATAAATTTAAGACTAAGGTTTGGATAGATTATAATAATAATGGTTCTTTCGAAGAATCTGAGTTAGTGGTAAACAATACTTCTGCTACTATAGCATTAGGAGGAGGGACTACCATTACCACCAATATTACTCCTCCGGCAGGAGCTGTAACCAATACTTATCTAAGAATGAGAATTGCGGTAGATGCAGCAACCTATGCTGGAGCTGCACTTCCTGATGTTACTGCTTGTTCTCAATTACAATACGGGCAAATGGAAGACTATGCAGTTAGAATTATGGGAGGATTGGGCACTTCTGAGGTTAGTAGTAATACAGAATCAAAACTAGTATATCTGAAAGCTGAAAATAAATTAAGATTAGCTGGAAGAAACGAAGTATTTGGAGATTATCAGATTTATGATCTAAGTGGTAAGATTATCCAGAAAGGAAATACTAAGACGAATGAAGTTCAGATTGATAGATCGCTTCCTAAAGGAGCATACATCATTAATTACTCTGATAAAAATAAGAAAGAGTCTAAGAAATTCTTAAATAACTAAAATAAAAAAAGCCCTTTTAAAAGGGCTTTTTTTATTTTAATCTATTTGGGTTTTGCTTTAAAAAGCTTTCCCATCCTGAGTAAGATTTTGTATCTGCAATGGTTCCTGAATTAAAGTGATGGCATACCGCAACAGCAAGACCATCAGAAGCATCCAGATGTTTTGTGGGAAATTCTTTTAAATTAAGGAGGTTTTGAAGCATTCCTGCTACCTGTTCCTTACTGGCATTACCATTTCCTGTAATAGCCATCTTGATCTTCTTAGGAGAATATTCCGTAATAGGGATGTTCCTGTGAAGGCTGGCGGCCATGGCTACTCCCTGTGCGCGTCCCAATTTAAGCATACTCTGTACGTTTTTTCCAAAGAAAGGAGCTTCCAATGCAACTTCATCAGGATGAAACTCATCAATAAGAGCAAGTGTTTTCTCAAAAATATATTTGAGTTTGGTTTCGTGATTGGGGTATTTTTTTAGGATGAGCTCGTGAATAGAAATCATTTCCATTTTACCTTTTTTAACGGAAATAAGACCAAATCCCATGATGGCGGTGCCGGGGTCAATACCTAAAATTATCTTCTCTGAAATCATTGGTTCAAAGATATGACTTTATAAAATAACAATAGAAGCAGAAAATATTTCAGTACTTCAATTTAAAGAGAGCTTAAAGGGTTTTATTGTATCTAAAACAATTTTTCAGCCCATTCATATTTTTAATCTGTTAAGTATTTTTCCGCAATGGGAATCCATTTACCATCATAACGAAGCAGCAGAATTTTATCAACTATAAATTTAGTTTTATATTCTTTTTCTTTATACTTTTCCCATGCTTTCAGATAGTTCTCCCATGTTAGATCTCTATATCCTACTGTCATATGAGGAGTAAATGAATAATTTGTAAAATTAAACTGCTGTTTTACTCTCTGGTAAAGCTCGGTTAAATGAACATTATCTTCAGGATGTACAAAAATTACAGGGTTTTTAGGATTGGGGAAACTGCCAAATCCATTTAAGTCCATTTCAAATGGTGATAAACTTGTATCTATTTTTTGAAAAGCAATGTGAATATCGCTTTCCAATTCCAATTCTCTGGAAAAAGGAGGGAAAAGAGTGATATGGGCATCATTCTTCAATGCCTTGGTATTGCCATAGGAAACAGCAAGATCTTTTTTAAATGTCTTTACTTCTTCAATAATTTCCTGGGGCGGATAAATGGCAATGAAGTACATTTTTTTCATAAAGCAAATTAAAAAAAACTATATACATAACAAAATTATGGATATAAATATGCTATAAACAAATCATCTGTATTTCAGAAATATTGCAAGAATTGAATAAAGAAGACTAATGTTTTGATCTGAGCTGCACTAATGTGTTTTCAAGATTATCCGTAATCTTTTTTACCTCAATGTGGGGTTTGAAGACAAGGCCTTTGCCTTTTTCTTCATCTGCAATGTTGGACAGGATAATAACAGAGGTTTTCGTTTCAGGATAGTAGATATTTAAGGACGGAGACCCTTTTACATACCCACTGTGAAAATAAGAATTGGGCTTGCCGATGTTCAACATGATTCCGTAGGCATAGCCCATTTTCCCAAAGATCGCATGTCGTCTTTCTGCACTTTTTGCCATAAACTGTTTCAAAGTTTCAGGCTTAAGGATTTTTCCGCTATAAAGGGCATTGTTCCAGGTATGAAGATCCTGAATGGTAGAAAGTATTCCTCCTGCAGGCGTTCCGATTTCTTTTCCGCTTAATCTTTTCGGCATATTCGGAACTTCTTCAGCCTTATTGGGGTTTCCAAGATAAGCTGAAGCGAAATTAGTTCCCTTAAAAACTTCATCTGTAGAGGAATGGCTCATTCCCGCCTTTTTAAAAAGCTCCACAGCATTTTCATCATATGATTTTCCGGACACTGTTTCTACAATCTTCCCTAATGCGTTAAATCCATCATTGGAGTAGTAGAAATCAGAACCACTTTTAAACATCAGTTTTCCACCTAGCATATTCAATCCGGAAGTATGGTTCAGAAGCTGGTGGATAGTGATGTTTTCATATTCCTTGATCTGGAATTCCTTTAGATATTTTGAAACCTTGTCCGTAACGTTTAGTTTTCCCTGTTCCATCTGAAGCAGAACCAAAACAGCGGTAAACTGTTTACTTACAGATCCGATGGCAAAAATAGTACTGCTGTCAATTTTTATTTTTCTTTTAAAATCTGAATATCCGTTTTCTTTTCTGTATAGTGGTAAAGAATCTTTAAAAACGGCAATGCTGCCATTGAATTGATATTTTTTAAAGACAGAATCAATCTGTTGTTCTAAAAGTGTTTTTTGAAAAGCCGTGATCGTGGAATCAATAACTGCTTTTTTATCTATAGGAGGGAGAGAAGTTTCAGTTTTACAGGAAAGTAAAAAACAGAAAGGTAAAAGGAATACTAAATTTTTGATCACGGGTGTTTATTTTTTAATTAAAATTGATATTCTTAAAGATACTGAAACTTTTAAGAGCATTGGAATATGCAAAATGTGTGCTAACAAAGACTTTTTGGGGCATTTAATAAGTATTTAATAATTCTTTGAGGAGTATTCAATACATTTGAATAAATTATCTGTAATCCGAAAAATCATGAAAGAACATTTGAAAAATGATGCTGCCCAAATGGATCACATTCTGGACATCATCAAAAAGCAGGGAACGGAATACCTAAATTCTATTGAAGACAGGCCTACAACTATAAATGAAGCTTTTGAGCCAGCTCATACAGAACTATCACAAACGGGATATGGGACTGAAGAAACCCTAAAAATATTTAATGAAAGATTCGAACCCATTATGGTGGGATCATCAGGACCCAGATATTGGGGATTTGTAACCGGCGGTTCTACTCCTGCTTCCATTGCAGGTGATTGGCTGGCAACTATTTATGATCAAAATCCTCAATCTGTAAAAGAACAAGGGGATATTTCTGCCAATATAGAAATGGAAACAATACAACTGTTGTTGAAGCTTCTTCAGCTTCCAAATAACTTTTTGGGTGGCTTTGTAACAGGGGCTACTATGTCTAATTTTACATGCATGGCGGTGGCCCGTCAATGGTTGGGGAAACAACAAGGGAGAGATATTGCTAAAGATGGTCTTTCCGAACCTGTGAAGGTTTTGACGGCTACGGCCCATTCGTCTTCGATAAAATCTCTTTCATTGTTAGGAAGCGGAAGCAGCAATATAATCAGGATAAAAACAGAAGATGATCGGGAAGCAATTTCCATTTCAGATTTAGAAGATCAGATCCTTCGACTTAATGGTGAACCGTTTCTCCTGATTTCAAGCGGAGGAACTGTAAATACTGTTGATTTTGATAATTTTGTGGAAATAAAAAGATTAAAGGAGAAATATAACTTCTGGTGGCATATTGATGCCGCTTTTGGTGGTTTCGCTGCGTGTTCAGAAGGCTATAGGCATCTTTTGGAGGGCTGGGAATATGCCGATAGTATTACCGTTGATTGTCACAAATGGCTGAATGTACCTTATGAAAGTGCTGTTTTCCTGATTAAGGATCAGTACAAAATTTTACAGGTAGAGACTTTTCAAAATTCTAATGCGCCTTATCTTGGAGATCCGTTGGATAGTTTCGGTTATTTAAACTTTCTTCCTGAGAATTCAAGGAGATTAAAGGCCTTACCGGCGTGGTTTTCTATCATGGCTTATGGAAAGGAGGGGTATCGGGATATCGTAGAAAATAATGTATCGTTGGCAAAGCAGTTTGGACAATTTGTTGAGAGCAGTAATGATTTTAAATTACTAGCTCCGGTACGGCTTAATACTGTTTGTTTTACTTTAAAAGATGATAATAAGCAGGATGAGGTTATCCGTTTTATGGAATTGCTTAACAATACAGGAAAAGTTTTCATGACTCCTACCTTTTATAATCAACATACAGGAATTCGGGCCGCTTTTGTAAACTGGCAAACCAATGAAAGTGATATCCGCCTGGTATTTGATCTAATGAATGATATAATTACCACCTTAAAATAATATTGAAAAGCCCGTTAAGAAATTTTCGGGCTTATTTTAATACCAGATCACAGAACCAAAAAATATAGTCTTCATCCTGATCTTCGGAGTTGGCTTTAGGCTTGGGATAGGTTTTCTTTACAATTTCTCCAACTTCAAAATCAATCGGATTCTTGAAAATAGGGCCATCAAAGGTGAAAGTATGGAACTCACCATTTTCTCCGCAAGGATCTACATTATCGGGCAAATCATCAAGAAATTGCTGATCAATAATACGTCCTGCAAAGCTTTGATCTAAATAGGTTCCGTTCACGCAGGTTACAATTGTTTTAAATCCAAGATCGAGAAACTCATGGATGAGGTTTAAAGTATCTTTTTTCCAAAGAGGAAATACGGCTTGCATTCCAATGGCTTTTAGTTGGTCCTCACGGTATTTACGAAGATCTTCCAGAAAGATATCCCCAAAAATAGAGTAGGTGATGCCCTGAGCTTGTATTTCAGACATGGTTTTACTCATGATTTGCTGATATTCTTCCATAGAGGGTTCCTTGGGAAGTTCCATTTTAATTAAAGGAATTCCTAAACTTTCAGCTTGTTTTTCCAAAAGGGAAACATGTACACCATGCATGGAAATTCTTTGAAACTCCTTATTAATACTTGTCAATAGAGTAGAGACCTCATACTGATCCTCTTGTAATATCTTGTAAAGAGCAAGTGTAGAATCTTTCCCGCTGCTCCAGTTGAATAAGGCTTTTGGCTTCATGAGAATAATTGTTCTGCGAAAATAAAAAATCCCCGATCATTTTCAGGGATTTCTAGATTTTTACTTAGAATAAAGTAAATAAAGGTTTTCTATAGAACTTTTTTTAGACAGCTTCTTAACAATTACTTCATCATAGAATGCTAAATACTTATATTCAGGATGTTTCTCTTTTGTTTTTTCAAATTTTCTTTTGCCTATTCTTTTTCCATCTAGGAAATAATAATCAGGAGGTTGATAGTCGGATATGTAAAGACCTCCTACAGTTAAATACTTTTCCTCAATTTCAAAGTTTTGTTTTCCCAATAATTCATTGGTTTTAAAGATAGAAGATTTAAAATCAGTAAATTCTTTATTATCTGAACCTATAGTCGTATAGTCAATTCTTACGATGTTATATTCAGTTAATACTTTTTCCGGAAAAGATAAAGTGAAGTTTCCGTTTTCATCAGACTTTGCACTGTAAAGCTTATCTAGCGTTACTAATGATATTTCTCCTGCTGCTAATTTTACATTTCTTGAAGAAACCAGTTTTCCTTTTATGGTAATCTCTTTTTGATAGACATTTTCAGTAATAGACTTATTTTCAGTTTGTGCATTCACATAGATTGAAGAGGTAAGTGTTAAGGCTAAAAACACACTTGAAAAAGTAGGCTTTAAATATGTTTTTTTTGCACAAATAGACTTATTGCTTTGTAAAACCTTATCAATTTCTGTTTCAGGAAGATGATCGAAATCCCATACCTTTTTTTGCATTCCTCACAGAATCTGCCCTCTGAAACCTGCTCCATGCTCTCCCAGTCCTGATTGCAGGGACTCGAAATTTGAAATTTTTCTTTCATGATTATATGTTGAAGAATAAAAATACAAAAAAACCTCAAAGAAATTCTTTGAGGCTTTTATATTTTCTGAAAATTATTCAAAAATAGGATGTTGATAAATTGTTTTCAGTAAAACTGTTGGAATATTTAATTTATAAACTTCCTGTCGCTTTTTCTGCATTCACAAAAACACCACCACTAATGGTTCTTGTCTGATTGGTTGTTACCCCATAATACTGATGATTCACCTTTGTTTCTATTTTACCGGACATCTTTTTCCCATCAAATGAAGTGATGGTAATTTTTCCGGTCGGTTTCCCATAGAAACTATTGGTACATCCCCAATATGATGAACAGTTTGGTGCTGCACAAGTTTCAGAATAGTTGATGTCCATATTCATTGAGGTAGGGACGTCTGTATGTACATAAACATATTCCTTACCCACTTCAATATTGTCTGTATAAATTTTAGAATCTAAATAAAATCCCTGGTTATAAGCATATATGAAAATTCCATAATAATCGCGATTATGCGAATCCTTTGATTTTCTCCATTCTACATAATGGGTAGTTCCTTTATTTTCGACTTTTTTGTCTACACCTTCAATTTTTGCCTGAAAATACCCTTCAATTGGTGGTTCAGTCGGTTTATTGTCTGATGAAGTGTCATCATCTGATCCACTACATGAAAATAAAACAAGGCAACAAATAATTTTAAAAAGAGTTTTCATTGTTAGTTTTTTTATATTCTACATATTTCTTCTGTATTTCCCACCCACTTCAAACAAGGCGTTGGTGATCTGTCCCAAAGAACAATATTTCACGGCATCCATCATTACTGCAAATAAGTTTTGCTGATTAATGGCTGCGTGCTGTAATGTTTTTAAAGCGGCTTCAGATTTATCTTCATTAGATTTTTGGAAATTATGAAGCGTTTCAATCTGAACCTGTTTTTCTTCCTCAGTTGAACGGATAACTTCTCCCGGACGAACCGTTGGCGAACCATCTTTTCCAAGGAAAGTATTTACCCCGATGATAGGATATTCTCCTGTGTGCTTCAACCATTCGTAATGCATTGATTCTTCCTGGATTTTTGAACGTTGATACATCGTTTCCATTGCACCTAAAACTCCGCCTCTTTCCGTGATTCTGTCAAATTCTGCATAAACTGCTTCTTCAACCAAATCCGTCAACTCTTCAATAATAAATGAACCCTGAAGCGGATTTTCGTTTTTCGCTAATCCTAATTCTTTATTAATAATCAACTGAATCGCCATCGCTCTTCGTACAGACTGCTCAGTCGGAGTGGTAATCGCCTCGTCATAAGCGTTTGTGTGAAGTGAATTACAGTTATCATAGATTGCATAAAGTGCCTGAAGCGTTGTTCTGATATCGTTGAAATCAATTTCCTGAGCGTGAAGCGAACGACCTGAAGTTTGGATGTGGTATTTTAACATCTGGCTTCTTTCATCTGCTCCGTACTTTAATTTCATCGCTTTTGCCCAGATTCTTCTTGCAACACGTCCGATTACTGAATATTCAGGGTCGATACCGTTGGAGAAGAAGAATGATAAGTTAGGAGCAAAGTCATTGATATCCATTCCTCTTGATAAATAGTATTCCACATAAGTGAAACCATTCGCTAAGGTAAATGCCAACTGAGAAACCGGATTTGCACCAGCTTCTGCAATGTGATACCCTGAAATAGAAACTGAATAGAAGTTTCTCACTTTTTCTGTGATGAAATATTCCTGAACGTCACCCATTAATCTAAGGGCAAATTCAGTAGAGAAAATACAAGTATTCTGTGCCTGATCTTCTTTTAAAATGTCAGCCTGAACAGTACCACGAACTGTAGCGATAGTTTTAGCCTTAATTTCAGCATATGCTTCCGCAGGAATAACTTCATCTCCGGTAAGTCCTAATAACTTTAATCCTAAACCGTTATTTGATGGTGGTAATTCACCGTTATATTTAGGTCTTTCTAAGCCTTTATCATCAAATTTTGCTTTTAAAGCTTTTTCAACATTAGCTTCAAGCTTGTGCTCAGCAATATATTTTTCAACGTTCTGGTCGATAGCTGCATTCATAAAGAAAGCCAACAACATCGGTGCAGGTCCGTTGATAGTCATTGAAACGGAAGTCATTGCATTCACCAAATCAAATCCGGAATACAATTTTTTAGCATCATCCAATGTTGCGATAGAAACTCCTGCATTTCCGATTTTACCATAAATATCCGGTGGTAGAGCAGGGTCTTGTCCGTATAAAGTTACAGAGTCAAAAGCTGTTGAAAGACGTTTTGCATCCATTTCTGCAGAAACGTAGTGGAATCTTCTGTTAGTTCTTTCTGGACCTCCCTCTCCGGCAAACATTCTTGTAGGATCTTCACCCGTTCTTTTGAAAGGGTAAATTCCGGCTGTGTAAGGGAATCCTCCCGGAAGATTTTCCTGACCTTTCCACTTGATCAAATCACCCCAGTCGTTGTATTTTGGCAATGAAATTTTTGGAATTCTTAAATGGGATAAAGATTCTGTTGAAGTTTCCACCTTAATTTCTTTTCCTCTTACAAAATAAGAATAGAATTCTTCGTGGAAAGCTTTTTTAGTATCATCCCAAGTTTTCAGGAAATCAATATTTTCCTGTTGAAGATCTTTTTCAGCTTTTTGGTATTCAGCATCTAAAACCTCATTAGAAAGGAAATTTCTCACCCCCTCAATGTGATACATTTTTCTGGCTAATTCTGCCTGTTTTTCAATATTAGCATCATATTGTCTGTTGTTTTCAACAATCTCAGAAAGGTAACGAACTCTTTTTGGAGGAATAATCGTTACTTCATCTGTGATTTCCTGTTCAACAAAACCTTGTAAGTTTAAATCGGAGTATTTCTCATTAACTTTTTCAACTAATCTATTGTATAATTCCGTTGTTCCGTGATCGTTGAATTGTGATGCTTTCGTTGCATACACAGGCATATCATCCAACGGACTTTCCCACAATAAATGGTTTCTCTGGAACTGTTTTCTTACCGCCTGAAGCGCATCCAAAGCGCCTCTTTTATCAGATTTATTTAAGGCAACTAAATCTGCATAATCTAACATATCGATTTTTTCCAACTGTGTAGAAGCTCCATATTCAGGGGTCATCACATACATTGAAACATCAGCAAAATCAGAAACTTCTGAACCAGATTGTCCGATACCCGAAGTTTCAAGAATAATTACATCAGGATGAGCCAATTTCAAAACATTTAAAGCTGAATGGATGAATGGAGAAACGGAAACGTTGTTCTCTCTCGTCGCCATAGAACGCATATAAACTCTTGGATCATTAATTGCGTTCATACGAATTCTGTCTCCCAATAATGCGCCTCCGGTTTTCTTTTTTGAAGGGTCAATAGAAATAATGGCAATCTTTTTACCAGGATTTGAACGAAGGAAGCGTCTTACCAATTCATCCGTCAAAGAAGATTTTCCTGCACCACCTGTTCCGGTGATACCGATAATTGGAATATTTAAATCTTTTGATTTTTCGTCAATGGCTTTTACTAATTCAGGTTTTTCTTCTGAAAAGTTTTCAACAGCAGAAATAATTTTAGCAATGCTTGTAGAGTTTTCAAAACTAATGGAATCTAAATCTTCCGCAGTTACTTCTTTTCCTGTTGCAAAATCTGATCTTTTCACCAAATCATCAATCATTCCTTGTAAGCCAAGTTCACGACCGTCATCCGGAGAATAAATCCTGTCGATTCCGTAAGACATAATATCTTCGATTTCTTCGGGTAGGATTACACCGCCGCCGCCGCCGAAAATTTTGATTTGTGGGGAATTTTTTTCTCTTAAAAGGTCGTAGATATATTTAAAATATTCATTGTGACCACCTTGATAGGACGTTAATGCAATGGCATTGGCATCTTCCTGGATCGCTGTATTTACAACTTCCTCTGCAGATTTGTCGTGTCCTAGGTGAATAACTTCACATCCAGTTCCTTGGATGACGCGTCGCATAATATTGATTGCAGCATCGTGACCATCAAATAATGAGGCAGCTGTTACGATTCTTACCTTGTTGGTTGGAGTATATTTTTGGGTTTCCATAAAAATTCTAGAAAGTTTCTAAGTTTCCAAATATAATAATAAAAAAAGAACCCTGTGTTTGATTTTATAGTATTGATTATCACTATTTTGGTTAGGGCTATTTAATTAAATGTCCCCTTTTTTTTGTTGAAGTGTTTAAAAGTTTGAAAGATCGGGAGTTGCAGAGTTAAAATGAGTTACAGGGATTTCATTTTCAAATTAGCTCGGCTTCAAATTCTCAAATTAAATTCTCTACTTTTGCAAAATATTTTACAGACATGCAAAAAGCTTTGATGTACTTCGCATTGGGAACGGTAATAAGCTTCCTCATCAATTATTTCTTTTTAAGTTCAGAGAACATCGCATTGGATATTTATTATGCCTTTGCCTTTGGAGCTGCTTGGGGAATTGCTTATTATTTGGATACTCCCAACTTTACATTACCTCAAAAACTAGGCTTATCTTTTGTAGCCATGGGAATTCTTGTTATGGTGGGAACCTTAATTTTTAAACTAGAATTAGCGATTCCATCCATTCTGAAGTTTTCTACGGTTTTTGTGGCGTATTATTTATTTGCTAGCTTCAGGGGTAGCAAGTCATTAAGAAAATAAAAAATGAGGCTTTCTTTTTTGAGAGCCTCATTTTTTTATTTAGTGAATCATCATGAAGCTTATTAAGGCAAGACCTACAACTAAAAATGTAAATGCAAACAAGTTTAGGGAGAATAATGCTGCTCCAATAATAAAACTTACTAGCCCGTGCGCGTGATAAACCCTACGGTGAGCAATAAAGAAATATGCCATACTATATACTGATAAGGCTATTACCAGAAAATATAAAATAGTATTAGCCAGCCAAAAGTCTGTTAGGCCTATCAATTTGGTGAGTAAGAATATAAGTAGGACTGTTAATAATAAAAATGAGAAATAGTGCAGGGTGAAAATCCCGTGGTCAAAGTACCACCATTTTTTCTTGCTGTGAAAAATCCATAAAAAGAATGCAAAGAGCGGAAGATAAATGAAAAGAGCTTTCGGTAGGTTGTGAAACGACTTTTGTATCATATTGACAACAATTTCCTTTTTTGTTACTCCTTTTTCTTTGAGTTCAAAAAATTTATGAGCTATCGGCTTTTGAATGGCATCCAAAACTGAGGGATTTTTAGCTAAAGCCGAGTCGTAAGATTTTCTCGTTTTGTATTGTCCATACTCAACATCAGGATCTATTGTCTTGTTCAGTTCCAGAATTTCTTTAACATCATCTATTTTTGCAGAGTCTGGCAGAGCACTTAGACCTTTAATGGTCATCGAATCCTCAGCAGTTAGATTTTCTTTGGCCTTTATACTATCCAATATTTTCTTTGTATCCAGAGATTGCATTTGGGAGATAACACCTGTCTTTTCTGAATCTTTGTGGCCTTTCTCTCCATCAAAATTAAAATTCACCATAGGAAAAAGGGCAAACACAAAAAAAGTAATAAAACTGACGAAGATGTAGAGCTTTACAGGCGGAACAAATACTTGTCTCTTGCCTTCCAGATAAATGTTTGTAAGTTTTCCAGGCTTAAATAATAGATTTTTTACCGTACCCCAGAATTGCCCGTCATAATGGGTGAAGTCTTCAATAAAGTGGGTGAAAAGGAAATAGAAAGGTTGTCGTCTTTCAGTATTTTCCTGTCCACAATGGGGACAGAAGCGTTCTTCAACTTGATGCCCGCAGTTCAGGCAGGTTTTATCTTCTCTGATCTTTCCGTGGCTCATGAGTAAAAGTTTGTGGGACAAATATAATTATTTCAGTGATAAAATAATGGCATCAATAAGCTTTTGCGGAAATCTTTAAGATAAAGTTAATAAAGAAAGAGTTGAGGGACCAAACTCTTACTTTATCAGTTGTGTTTTTAGAATCTTCTAAACGTTTTTTTTCATCGCAACAACATTTTACAAGTTTTATGCCAAATGTATAAATAGTGTTAAAATCTATTGCTATAGAGTTGAATAGCAGATATTATATAGATTAAATGAAATATGTTTTTGGGTTACAAAAATTATTTGTACCTTTGCACACCCTTTTAGGGGTAAATTATGTTTAATCTTTAACTAAAACGTGTGAATACATTAAGTTACAAAACTGTTTCAGCGAACAAAGCTACTGCTAATAAAGAATGGGTTGTGGTAGACGCTGAAGGACAGCCGTTAGGAAGACTAGCTTCTACGGTTGCAAAGATTTTGAGAGGTAAGCACAAAACGAACTTTACACCTCACGTAGATTGTGGTGATAACGTAATCGTTTTGAATGCTGGGAAAATTACGCTTTCCGGAAACAAGTGGGCTGATAAGACTTATATCTGGCATACAGGATACCCTGGTGGACAGAAGTCTATGACTGCGGCTGAACTTCAAAAGAAAGATTCTTTAAAGGTATTAGAGAAGTCTGTAAAAGGTATGTTACCTAAAAACAGATTAGGGTCTGCTATCCTTAAGAACCTTTATTTATATGAAGGAACTGAGCACAAACATGAAGCTCAACAGCCTAAAACAATTAATGTTAACGAATTTAAATAATTAATTATGTCTATAGTTCACAAAATCGGAAGAAGAAAAACTTCTGTAGCTAGAGTTTATGTAAAACCAGGTTCTGGTGTTATTACAGTAAACGGTAAAGATGCTGCAACTTATTTCTCTACAGACGTGATGGTTTACAAATTAAACCAACCGTTTATCCTTTCTGAGACTGTTGGTCAGTATGACGTTACCGTAAATGTTTTCGGTGGTGGTAATACAGGTCAGGCAGAGGCTATCAGATTAGGTATTTCAAGAGCTTTATGCGAAATCAACGCTGAGTTCAGATTAGCATTAAAGCCAGCTGGTTTACTTACAAGAGACGCAAGAATGGTGGAAAGAAAGAAGCCAGGTCAGAAAAAAGCAAGAAAGAGATTCCAATTCTCAAAACGTTAATTTTCAGACTTCAGATTCAAGATTTCAGATTTCAGAATTTATTCAATCTGTTGTCTTTTATCTAAAATCTATTTATCTAAACAAAAAAATTGCCCGTTACGTTTAGCATCCAAACGCTTCTCCCATCTAAAGAAGTTGTTGATTGTTTAAAAGACGGAAAGTAAACTAACAAAAACAGAAAACATGGCAAAAGCAAATGTAAAAGACCTTTTAGAGGCTGGCGTACACTTCGGTCACATGACTAGAAAGTGGAATCCAAATATGGCTCCATACATTTTTATGGAGAAAAACGGTATTCACATTGTAGACTTACATAAAACAGCAGTTAAATTAGATGAGGCGTGCAGCGCTTTAGAAAAATTAACTTCTGCAGGTAAAAAGGTTCTTTTCGTAGCTACTAAGAAGCAAGCGAAAGAAGTGGTTGCAAAACACGCTTCTGAACTTAATATGCCTTATATTACAGAAAGATGGCCAGGAGGTATGTTAACGAACTTCGTTACTATCAGAAAGGCGGTAAAGAAGATGAACTCTATCGACAAAATGAAAAAAGACGGTACATTCGAAACTTTATCTAAAAAAGAAAGATTACAAGTTGACAGACAAAGAGCTAACTTAGAGAAAAACTTAGGTTCTATCTCTGACATGGTTAGACTTCCTTCTGCAATCTTTGTAGTTGATATCTTAAGAGAACACATCGCGGTAACTGAAGCTAAGAAATTAGGTATTCCAGTTTTCGGTATCGTTGATACAAACTCTGACCCTAGAAAAGTTGACTTCGTTATCCCAGGAAACGATGATGCTTCTAAGTCTATTGATATGATCTTGAGCATTGTTTCTGATTCTATCAAAGAAGGTCAGTCTCAAAGAAAAGCTGATAAAGAAAAATCTAAAGAAGAAGGAGAAAAGGTATCTGCTGATACAGATGCTGATTTCGATGCAGAATAATTAAAGATTTTCTTTAATATAGAAAAAACGCTGAGCTTAGGTTCAGCGTTTTTTTGCTTTTATAGATGTTTGTTAGCTTGTAGCTGAAAAAGAAAGACCACAGAATTCTGTGGCCTTATGTTAGTTTCTAAGCGTTATAGAATAGGAACTTGTTATATATTTTGTGGACTGATAGGATGAGTTACAAACCATACCTGAAAGCCTGTAGTTTTGATTTTTAGGAACCATGGTATAGCCTATCTTTCCTGCCCCAATGGGAATCTTTTTAAAGAAACCGTTTCCACTTACCGTAAGTACCATATTACAGGAAGATTTATTCTCTACTGAAATGGAGGTTCTGGGATTACCAGGATCGTCATCATTAAGAAGATCACTAAGTACTTCTGCTGTTTCAGGTTTATAGGTTTTTATAAGCTCGTTATATTCTCTTGCTGTATTAGCTGCGCTTCCACCGGAGTTATTGGTAGGATAGGGATTTCTTATGGGGTAACCGCCATAGTTGGCACTACAGCTGGTAAGAATCAAAGAAATTCCTGTGAGAACTAATAGCTTTTTCATACCTATTTTCTTTTTTTGCTTTTCTTTTTTAGGTTTTTTTCCGGTGTAGTAACAGGGTTTTGTTCAATTGCCGGATGTCTCGGATTATCAATGGTTACAAAGATACTTTTTTTTATATCTTTTTGAGAAAAGTACTTCATATCACAAACGTTACTGTTGAGAGTATACGAGCCTTTGTTTATGATAATAAAATTCTCTCCATGTGCAGGAACAGCAAGGTTATAGTAATCTTTTCCTTCTATCCGAAGAACAATGTTGCAGTCTGAGTTGTTTTTAAATAAAAGAACAGCTTCTTTTTTAGTAATATCCTCGTTTAACATTGCATTCAGAAGCATTTCTGTTTTCTGCTTATGCTCAGTGGATGTTTCGGCAATTAAGCGCTTGAATTCCTCCGCCTCTTTAGAATTGGGGTCTTTCATTGCATTCTTAGGAATATCAGCCAATACGGGTCTTGCTTCCATTGGTTTAGCCGTAAGTGCCCCTTTAGTCCATTCAGAATTTTTTAGAGCAATGAGTTTAGGTTTTAGTACACTCTTTTTCGGATCGTCAGGGTGTGCGTTCTTTAGATATTCTTCAATTTCCTTGATATTTGTGCTTTTTAAAATATCTTTACTGCTTTTTTGCGCATAAGTAAAGGCTGGGGTAAGGAAAGTGAAAAATAAAATCGTCAAAATTTTTTTTTTCATCAAAAGTTATTTATTTCATCAGCTTATACGAAATTTTATATACGTAATTGTTTTTCCTTTAGCCGAGAATAGTTCCTCATAATATGTTTTGATGTCTCTCAAATGTTCTGTATTAGGATCATATTCCGGTGCTCCATAGATGTCATGGTGAGCAGAAATAATTTCATGTCCTGCACCTTGCAGGTAACCCAAGGTATATCCGTGAAGAAACTCTGAATCTGTTTTTAAATGGATAATGCCACCAGGCTTAAGGAATTTTTTGTATCGGTTTAAAAAGTCCGGATGAGTTAATCTGTGTTTTGTTCTTTTATATTTGATCTGTGGATCCGGGAAAGTGATCCAGATTTCATCTACTTCATTCTCAGCAAAGAAATGGTCAACAAGTTCAATTTGTGATCTTAAAAAAGCTACATTATTCATGTTATTTTCAACAGCCTCTTTAGCTCCAAACCAAAATCTGGCACCTTTAATGTCAATTCCGATAAAGTTTTTTTCAGGAAATGTTTTTGCCAGCCCTACAGAATACTCTCCCTTTCCACAACCTAGTTCCAGAACTATTGGATTGTCGTTTTTAAAGAAGTTTTTTCTCCATTTTCCTTTAAGATCGAAGCCGTTTAAGGTATCTTCTCTAGTCGGTTGGATTACGTTTGGTAATATTTTGTTTTCTGCAAATCTTGCTAATTTATTCTTGCCCATTGAGATTTTAAAATGTCTGCAAAAATAGTAAAATTTGCATAGAATATAGACCTTTTAAGGCTAAAAGACCTATGGAGAAACTATGATATTGTTTTGGTTACTTTGCTGTTGCGCTCCCCAAGGCTACCATAATTGGTTTTTGAATGGTTTTTTGTGAGGCATACTGCGCTCCACAGACTAAGCTTGTGAAAAGATATTGTCCTTTTTCTATCACTATAGAGTTGTCACCGTGAGCTGGAATAGCAAGCCTATATTTGGTGGTTCCGACACCTTCCATTCTTACAATGATATTACAGTCAGAATTATTTTGAATAAGAATAATGCATTCCTTAGCGTTAGGATCATTATCAAATAGGGAATTGAGGATTTTTACTGTTTTATTTTGATGCTCAATAGGAGATACTGTCATCAGCATATTGAATTCCTCAGCTTCAGCATTGGGTATAGCGGCATTTGCGGCCGTATTTACAACAAAAGTATTTTGTGTTGTACTTGGGGTATAAACAGTGGTAGATTGCTTTGCAGCGAGTTCAGCCTTATATTTTGCAATTTGTTTCTGTTTGATGATGGCATTCATTTCATCAAAAGTAATCTTCGTAGAAGGTCTTCTTCTTAGCAAGGCAAGCATTTCCTGCATATCTTTTACTTTCTGATCTTCCGGGTGAGCGTTTTTGATGTATTCTTTCATCAGTTCCATAACCCTTGGTTTCAGTACAGATCGTCTTGGATCATCAGGATGAGCGTCTCTTAAGAAAGCATTGATTTCATAGATGTTATTGCTTTTTATAATTTCGCTGTAGTCTTTCCCTTTTTTTTGGGCAGACAAACTGAAAAACAAGACTGAGCTAATAAGTAAAAGTAATTTTTTCATTAATAAATATTAAGTTAAAAATGGTGTACTTTCTCTTAATTTGTTGTTTAGGTCAATTAGTTTTTACTATGATAACGAGATCGTATTGTTTTTATTTTAAACACTTGATTGTGACATAAATTTAAACATATTTTTGAATATTAAATGAAAATATTTGATAAAAGTTAAATAATTAAGATTAGTTGGAAAAAAATAATCCATGTAGCACTTACATGGATTATTGTCTATATGAAATATTGGTTTCTTTTCCAGATGTAATTTTACTTGGTGACTACCTCCTGAAGATGAGAGTTTCTTAATCTTTTTTGGTAGATAGGCACATATTTCTCAATAGGTATTTTTATCGCTTCGAAATTTCCGGCTAATACATAAGGTTGGATGTTCTCAGAGGTATAAACAAACTGCAGAAAGTTATCAATAAGGTTTTCAGGAATTTTGAATCTGGTGAAATAATCTTTCCCTAAATAATTTTTTATCTGGGTAACAGAAGTGTTCATCTTTTCATAAGCCTGATAACGTTGTTTTTTCTTTCTTTCTCCTGAAAGCATATCATAAATGCTTCCAAGGCTTAAAGTAAGTCCGCCATCCCTTAATCCCGCAACCGGAAGTTCAGGAGGAGTACCATCTCCTTTAGGCTCTGGAAGTCCGATTACTTTTTTAATTGCTAACCCTTTGTCTTCTTTCCTTAATGAATTTACATCATACCGAAGATTTCCGGTAGGCTTGAATCTGTTCAGTACAATTTCCTGGATCTCATAATACGCAATCTTTAGCTCTATAAGATTTTTCTGTCCCAGCAATTGTGGAGTCATCTTGATATCTTTTCTCTCAGTAACAATAGAGGTAAAACGGATAACATCCCCGGGATTTGCGGGAACATTAAAATTACCATTGTAATCTGTAAGAACAGTTTTTTGTGTGTTCAGATTGGTAACATATACCTGGTTAAGATACAAGATAGAGTTATCCCTTAGAAATACTTCTCCGGAATACATTTGAGCATTGATTTTTGCCAGAAAAACCAATAGCAACAGAGTAAACAGTTTCTTCATATAATTGGCAAAATTACATAGAAATACAGCAATTTGTGTCTAATTGGATAAAGAATAGTGGTTAAAGTTATATTAAACTTTAGGATTAAATTGTTAATGAGTGTTATAAACTTCATTTTACTTCAAATTATGGCTCAAAAGTAAAAGGCTGAAAGAAAGTTGTATTGAAATACTTTCCTTCAGCCTCTGATCTTTTACCTGTGTTTTACCAGCAGCCAGCTTGAATATTTTATCGAAACTGTAGATCCGTATTCTGTCCATGTAATAAAATACCAATAAGTAGCAGTAGGAACATATCTGCCTCCAATTCTTCCGTCCCAGGTATATCTATTTTCTGGGGTTCCCCTGAAGATTTCAGCTCCATATCGGTCAAAGATTCGGAATACAAGATTATCATTGGCCATTAAAGCAGAATAATCAATGCCCTCATTACGACCGTCACCATTAGGCGTAATGGTATTGATCAGATTAATAATGGCAAATTCCTTTTTAACTTCTCCACATAGCTTAGAATCTCTTACCATAACATTGTGGGCCCCCCTTGGTACATTGTAGAAGATATTTGAATTCTGCCAGATAACGCCATCCAGTGAGTACTGATAGGGTGGTGTACCACCGGTAACTCCAACTTTTACAGTAGTTCCGTCAATTTCAATAGAAGTAATCTGAGGAAGCTGATATTCTGTAACATTTACCAGTTGTTTGTAAACACATCCATTGAAAGTAAGTTCTACCCAATAGCTTCCGGCAGGAACATTGATAATAGAATGAGTGGTTGCACCTGTACTCCAAAGGTATTTTTCAAATCCAGGACCGGCATCCAATGTTGTGGTTGTTTTTGGACAAATGGTTTGGTCTATCAGTAAATCTGACTTTTTAGGGACTTTAATGGTGATTTTAATGGAGGCAACTTCCGGGCAGACACCATTTTTTTCAAAGCGAATATAAAAAGTCTGAGGAGTTGTAATACTGATTGTTGCAGCAATTGGATTGATATCATTTTGAGCATCTGACAAGCTCCCATGAAATGTATACGTTACATTAGGGTCTGTCGTGAACATCGGGATGAACTGAGCGAGGTTTACAGACTTTACTCCATCTAGGTCATCATCACACACGGTATCTGTAACAGATCTGCTTGATAATGGTATTCTTGCCCCAATACTGAACTGTAAAGGTTTAATTACTGATGCGCAACCATCAGGAGAATCCACTCTGATGTAAATGGTAGTTGTGGTTGTATAGCTCCAGATATTAGGAAGTGTGTTGGCGTTTCCTGCATTGGCATCGGCTAAGTTTGCATAATATCTTACTGCAAAATAGGTTGGATTATTAAGCACAATACCTGTGATGTTTGATAGTATGATATTTACGGTTCCATCCATATTATCATCACAGAAAGTACCATTGTAGTTATCCACAACTATGGCTTTATTGTAAAGGGAAAGAGTGATCTGTGCAATGCTTTTACAGCCCAGACTATTTTTTACCACAGCATATACAATGGTGCCGTTAGGGGCGGTATAGGAATTGGCTGTCGTAATCAGGGCAGCAGGATTTTCCGTTTGAGCGTCTAGCAGAGTCGGATAATAGGTAATATTAACGGGGCTATTTGCTGTTACATTGGCTGTAGTTAGATTAAATGTTCCTTGTCCGTTTATATCACAGGCTTTCATGGTTACATTGGTAACGGTAATTGCCTTGATATTAATGGTAACTGTTACGGTTTCGCAATCCGGAAAGTCAGGATCGTTTCCGCAGAAAGTATAGGTGAATGTATCTGTTCCTGCCGTACCGGGAGTATTAACTGTATAGGTAATGATTCCTGTGGTAGGGTTAATAACTGCTGTACCAAGTGCCGGTGGAGTTGTAATCGCAACGGTGGCAGGTACGGGAGTTTGGGATGAACTACTGAATGTAGGTGGTATAACCTGGCTGGTACATACATCATATGAGGTAGCTGTAAGCTTTGTACAGTTCAATACTTTAAACTGCTCCGTAACCAATGGAGCACAGCTGCCCATGGTCACAGAACATGTATAATATCCGGATTGTGTGGGAGTAATGGATGAACCTGTAGCACCAGAAACAGGATTTCCGTTTCTATACCATTGATAGGTATCGTAAATGATAGGATCTACAGTAAGGACAATTCCCGGAGAACAATCGCCTCCTGATTTTATAATAACGGGCTGTGTGGGAAAGCCTGCAAAGAATCCTCCATATCCTACTGCATCACTACCTGCAGTAATTCCGGCAGTAATTGCTTTATTGGAAACTATGGTTATGGTTCCTGTAACATTGGGAATTCCATAGGTGACCCAATTGTTGGTTCCCGTCATGTTGTATGGCCCGGTTGAGGCTGGCGGATTTACACCATTTACAGTAACCGTTGCTCCTCTTTCTGTAATAAGATTCAGCTTGGTTGGAATGTTGAGAATTCCTAGAGGATTTCCATTGGAATGCACAAAGTTTTCATCAATAAAACCAAGCTCATTAATCTGCTTTGGAAGATAACAGTTTAGAGCGGGAATAAAATTAAAACCTCCGGTAGCCACTTCGTTTCCGGTATTGGAATCTCCTGACAAGATTTGGTAAACGTAGGCATTTTTAGAAGTTTTAATATATAAATTATAATGTCCTCCGCCCTGAAGCATGTATTTGGTATCAGGGATCACAAAGTATTTTCCGGTGTTGAGGGTAGCAACAGGAACCAGTTCATTATTTACATAGATCTGAGTATTGTCTTGGGTTGCGACAACGATAGCTCCTTCCATATTGGAGCCAATAGTTCCGTTGCCTTTTACAAGGGCAAATTCATTACCAAGTCGGTCAACAGGTACTGCCTGATCCATTAAAATATCAGAGCTTGTAGAGAAATTTCCGGCATATTGTCCATTGAAGTTTCCATTGGTAACGTTCACTGGTTTATTCGAAGTGATCTTAGCTCCTAAAAACCCATCAAGATTTCCGGCCATGTCTCCAATTCCGTCAATGATATAAGATTGTCCTTTGTTTAAGGTGAAAGTCATTGTGGGATTAGTTGCTCCTGTGGTTCCATTTGAAAACTGTACCTGTGGGCTGTAGCCGGTAATGGTAACAGTAGTATTGTCTTCGGTTGCCAGAATACTGGTCATGAAGTTTAGGATGCTATTGCTTACGGTAATAGGAGCAAAAGCGGTGAAGAAATTTTTTCCGGTAGAGGGAATTCCTTTGGAAGTAATAATTTCCGCATGATTATGTACCGAGAACCTTAAGTTGGCATAAAAAGGAAATTCTGCCTTTAGGTATAATCCTTTTGTTGTAGGGGTAAATAAATCTGACTGCTGTGTGGTAATAATATAATTCCTTAAAACGTCAAATTTTTGGGGATTGTTTTTACTGATATTTACAGTTCCGATCAGAACATTATTGTTATAAATATTTACAGGGAAAGGAGTTGTTCTGCTGGTAGACAGATAAAGTTTCTGGTAGGGGCTGGGCGCTCCTGATCTATCCACCATTGGAGCAAACCAATGTTCTCTGTCCAATTGTGCAAAAGCAGAGGTGAAAATATAGAATATAAATAAAAAAGATAGAATTTTCTTCATTCAGTAAGGGTATTTATCACAAATTTAATAATAAAAAGCATTGAATAGTTGAAAAGGCAATAAAAAAACCGCGATTTTAAGATCGCGGTTTTGAATGTTTTATTTTGAATTTATTATTCTCTGTTTTTTACTAAAATCCAGCCTGTATATTTTACCTGAGTCTTTTCTTTATTCGCCTCATTCCAAGAAATGTGATACCAGTAGGTACCGGTTACAAGTCTCTTGTCAAAATGTTTACCATCCCACTTGAAATTGTTGAATTTAGTTCCGGTAAATATCATGTTACCATATCTGTCATATACTACAAAAGACAGGTTGTCTTTATAGGCAAGTTCACTGTAATCGATGAAGTCATTTACATTATCTCCGTTAGGTGTAATGGCATTCAATAGATTTGGAACTGTAATTTCTGTTGCAACAGGAGTACAATTGTAAGCATCTTTTACGTAGAATGTATGCTGACCTCTTGTTAATCCTGTGAAAGTGTTAGAATCCTGCCAGTTTGCAGTTCCGTCCACAGCAAATTTATAAGGAGCTTTACCGCCCACTGCAATTACTGTTGCACTATTGTTGTTGATTTCGATTTGTTGAATTACAGGATCTTCGGCTTTTTTCACTCTTACTATTTGTGTAAGGAAACATCCATTTTTACTAAGTATTACAGAATATTCACCAACTCCAACATTTCTGATTCCGGATGTAGTAGCACCATTGCTCCATGCATAAGAATCATATCCAGGTCCGGCATCTAAATCTGTTTTAGCATCAATACAAATGTATTTATCTACTAATATCGGAGACTTCTTGATTGGAAGTGGAATAAGTTCAATTTTTGAAATAGCACTACATCCTTCAGCAGTAGATACTTTTACATACACAAATCCACCAGTTGAAGGGAAGTTGTCAGGTGCTGTTATTTCATTGATACCCGCATTAAGGTCAGTTAATGAACGGTAGTATTTTTTTATTGCTGCTCCGTAATCTGTAATCTTAGCCTTAGTTAAATCAAAATAAGCATAAGGAGCTACGTCATACCAACAAGCTTTAATAATATCATCTTTTACAACAAAAGGAATAACATTAAGTTCTAAAGTAACTTCTTCACAATCTGTAAACTCTACAGAGTCTCCACAGAATGTATAAACGATTTTGTCTGGTCCCTCATAATTTGCGTTTGGTGTATAGGTAATTGTTCCGTTTGAATTTACAACTGCCGTACCTTTAGTAGGGGGAGTAAGTATTTTTACTGTAGTTGCTACCGGAGTCTGTGTTGAAGACGTGAAGGTAGGTGTAATGATTTTGGTAGCACAAACTGCAAGGTTTTGTTTTGTGATTTTTAAGCAGTTTTGTACTTTATATACAGGTGTAGTAACAGGAGGACATGTTCCCATTGTTACCTTTACAGTGTAATTTCCAGATTGGGTAGGAGTATAGCTATAAGATGTTGCTCCTGGGATAGCCACGCCATTTCTGAACCATTGGTAAGTTTCATATCCATCATCCACTTCAAGAATAAGCCCTGGAACACAATCTCCTGTTTTCTTAGCAATTACAGGAATTGAAGAGAATCCGGCAAAGTAACCTCCATATCCAGCAGAGCTGTATCCTCCGTTAATACCTGCTGTTACAGCCTTGGTAGAGGTAATGGTAAGGTTGTCTACCACTCCGGATATTGCATAAGTTACCCACTGAGTATTTCCTGTAAGAGGATATGGTCCTTCAGCTGCACTAGGAGGGTTACTATTTACCAATACGGTAGCTCCTGCTTCAGTTAGAATATTTAGTTTTAATGTAATTGGATCCGTAACGCCAGGCATTTCATTAATCTTACCAATTTCATCAATTTTTCTTGGTAAGAAACAGTTCAATGGCGGGATATAGTTAAATCCATTCGTTGCTGCATTATTATCTATTCCTATAAATTGATATAGATATACATTCTTGGATGTTGAGATAAACATATTGGAATGATTTCCTGCACCAGCTTGAGTTACATAGCTTGTTTCATTAATTCTGTACCAACCTCCTGCGTTAATAGTTTCAACAGGTGTTGTAGATCCATTCAGATAGATTGCAGTATTGTCTTCAGTTGCAATAATAAGTCCTCCCTCCATATTAAGTGAAGGATTGGTAGATCTTGTTTTTACCATGGCAAAAGTGTTTCCAAGTCTATCAACAGGAACAGACTGATCAAGAATAGGGTCAGAGCCACTTGTAGGTGTTGAGAAGTTACCATTACAACTACCATTGGTAAGGGTAACAGGTTTGTCTGCAACCACCTTGGCGCCTATAAATCCGTTCTTATTAGCAGCGGTAGATCCACTTCCGGTAAAAATGAAAGATTGTCCTTTATTTAAAACAAATGAATGTGTGTTTCCGGGAGGTGTTCCGTTAGTGAATACAAGTCCCGGAGTATTCCATGATACTGTTACACTGGTATTGTTTTCAGTAGCCATAATCCCTGCTGTAAAGTTATAAAGGCTATTAAGGTCTGTATTGGGACTGGCAGCTACATAAAATTGTTTACCAATTCCGGCTTTTCCTTTACTGGTAATAATTTCACCGTGTACAGATTGTGCCAATCTTAAACTACAGTAAAAAGGCTTCTCTCCTTTTAGATAAAGCCCTTTGCTGACTACATTAAAGGCTTGTGTAGTCGCATTAGCAGAGATAATAGATGCATCTACATCAACAGTCTGCGGGTTTCCTTTACTGATGGTAACCGTTGTAAGAACGTTATTATTATTAAATACTTGTACAGGAAAGGGGGTTGTGGAATCTGTGGATAGATATAGCCTGTTCTCAAAGTCCCCTACAGAGGGAGCTGTGTAGTAAGGGGCTATCCAATGTTCAGTATCCCTTTGCGCAAAGAGGGTATTAATTGATAAAAAAAGTAACACCAAACTGAGTAGAAATCTTTTCATGTGTATGGAATTAGGATTTCTACAAAATTAAAATAAAAAATCAAATACCTTTAATAAATTACAAACAAATGTTAAAAATTACTCTCGATTTTTAATTAAAAGCCATCCTGAGTAAGAAACTTGTAATTTTGAATCTGGCTCAATCCATCTTATTACATACCAATATGTTCCTGTGGGAAGATTTCTTCCGTTTGATCTTCCATCCCAAATATAATTTTTATCTGAAGACTTATAAACAGAGGCTCCGTATCGGTCTGCAACCTCTATAGACACGTCTTGTTTTATTCTTAATTCAGAATAATTAAGAACATCATTGATGCCATCTCCATTAGGCGTAATTGTATTGATAAGATTAATGACTAAAAATTCCTTGGTAATATAACGACAACCATCAGAGCCTAATACATATACTGTATGAAGTCCTCTTGATAGTCCTGTAAATATATTAGATGGCTGGTAATCTAAGCCATTTAAAGAATATTTATATGGGGGAGTTCCTCCAGTTACATGAACGGTTGCCGTAGTACCGGAAACATCTATTCTTGTAATGGTAGGAGATTGTGCCGTTGTTACATTTACCTGTTGGCGGTATACACATCCATTGAATCCAAGGTCTACATAGTAACTTCCCGCATTGGCAATAATAGTTTGGGCAGTTGCTCCATTGCTCCATAAGTAAGAAGAGAATCCAGGGCCTGCATCCAATAGAATCTTTTCATTGGAACAGATGATCTGATCATGAAGCGTACTAGATTTTTTAGGAGATTTTAAAGTAAGAGTTAATACACCGGTATCAGGACATCCTGTACTACTCTGGAATCTTACATAAAACACACCCGTGTAAGTAATAACCTGTGAAGCTGCAATGGGGTTGGTTCCTGCCTGAGCATTGGCAAGGGAAGTATAAAATGATACAACTACTGCCGGATCTATTGTAAACAAAGCTTTGTAATCATTAAGATTTACAGATTCTGAGCCATTAAGATCATTGTCACAGATATCTGTTTTTGCATTGTTTGTTATTAAAGGAATTTTATTTCCAATGGTGAAATTAATTTGTCCCAAAGCTGGCGGACAGTCTCCTACATTGGCGGTCACCCTTATGTATACAGTAGTACTGGCTGTATAAGTCCAGTTGGTGGGAAGAGTATTATTGTTTCCCGCATTAGCATCAGTCTGATTCAGGTAATATTTTACTGTAAAGTTAGCCGAGTTCGCTACGATTTGTGGGGTTACATCGTTGAAATTAACATTCACTATTCCATCTAGATTTTCATCACAAATATTTCCATTGAAGGTACTTGTATTGATGTTTGGAGTAGGATAAGTGCTTAATGTAATTGTAGACACCTTAGAGCACCCATAGATAGACGTTACATTAGCATATACAGTTCCTGATGGTCCTGAATAAGCAGTAGGAGTGGCTATTGGTCCTGTTAAATTGGCGTTTGTAAAGTAAGCTACCGTTGCACTTGTATCCGGAGTTACATTGGCATTCTTCAGATTAAAGGTTCCGTTTCCGTTGGCTGAAGCACAAGAAAACATACTGTCATTTGTGTTCTGAAGAACATGGGTATTTACTACAATATTAAAATATTCAAATGCTGCCGGAGTTCCATTTCCCTGAATATAATATGTAAATGTATCCGTAATATCTGCAGTAATACCTGCATTGGGAGTATAGGTAATTTGCCCGGTTGTAGGGCTTATTGCCACGGTTCCATTAGTAGGCTGTACAATAATGCTTGTATTAGCCGGAATCACTGTTTGACTTGAGCTTGTAAATGTGGGAGTAATTACTTTGGTATTACATGATCCGATATCATAGGTTGTTGTAGTAATAGGCGGACATACCGTATAATCATACTCTGCAGTCATTCTGGATTCACAACCGGTTTTAGTAATATAGCAGGTATATATTCCGGATCCGTATAAATCAGGATTGATGGTAGGAGTTGTAGCCCCAGGAATTTCAACTCCGTTAAGATACCATTTGTAGGCATCATGTCCCGGATCTACTTCCAGAAGTACCCCATTGTAGCAATCACCGGTTTTGGAAATCACTGGAATAGAAGAGAATCCTGCGAAATATCCTCCATATCCTACGGCTCCATTTCCCGCAGCAATTCCTGCTGTAACTGGTTTTGTAGAAGTTACCGTAACATTTCCGGTTACATTTGGCATGGAGTAGGTTACCCAATTTGGATTTCCGTTTACAGGAGCAAATCCTGTCACCGGATTTCCATTAACGGTTACTGTTGCTCCCGTTTGAGTAATGATATTAAGTTTTGTATTATAAGCAGTACTGCCTATCATATTAATGAGTCCTATCTCATTGATTTCTTTAGGTAAAAAACAGCTTAATGGTGGTATAAAGTTCATTCCTCCTGTCTGATACACTGTGCTTCCTGAAGCTCCGGCAAGAAGTTGATATACATACACATTTTTGCTGGCTGAAATATTCATATTGTAATTTCCGTTACCCTGATTGATGTAGCTTGTAGCTTCAATCATACGATATTCTCCAGCATTAAGATTAACACCGGGTAAAGGATTTCCGTTGATGATAAGGGTAGTATTGTTTTCTGTAGCAACGATAAGGGCTTTCTCCATTCCTACAGTATTTGGCCCATTTCCTTTTACCATTACAAAATCTTTTCCAAGCCTCTCTGTAGGAACAGCTTGATCCATTAATATATCTACATTGGTACTGTTTTGGGTGGTATAAAGGCCGTTGAAGTTTCCATTAGTTACGGATACCGGTTTATTGGCAACGAGTTTTGCACCTAACAGTCCTCTTCTGTTATTCACTCCCCCCATATCACTATTTACATCAAGGATATAAGATTTACCCTTATTAATAGTAAATGTTCTTGAAGGCATTACACTGCCGTCAGCAAAAACAATATTAGCACTATATCCGGATAAAGTTACCGTGGTATTATCTTCTGTGGCAGTAACTCCTACGGTGGAATTTACATAATCTTTTGGAGAGGTTGTGGGAGCAGTTCCTATGAAAAAAGTTTTTCCGACTCCGGCCATTCCTTTAGAAGTAATAATTTCAGCTTGTTGTGGAACTGAAAACCTAAAGTTAGCAAAGAATTTTTTAGATCCTTTTACATGCAGCCCCATCGTATTTTGGGTAAACAGATTGTTCATGGTAGAAGCAATCATATAAGTACTAGGAACTGTAAGTTGTACTGGGTTCCCTTTGCTTATCTGTACGGTAGAAAAAACAATATTGTTATTAGATACCTGTACAGAAAACGGAGTCGTCTCGTTGGTTGAGAGATATAAATAACATTGCGGGGGAGTATTTCCCTGAAGCGAACTTGCTGACATTGGGGCAAACCAGTGCTCAGTATCCAATTGTGCATTAACAATTAGGCAAATAAAAGTGCAAATAGCTAGTAGAAATTTTTTCATGTATTATTATAAGGGGCCGCAAATCTAAGCATTAATAATCATATTTTTACGTAAAAAAAACTTTGAAATCTAGATTATGCTACAATTGTTGAATATTTAAAACTCACTTCATTTTGCGTTCATATTCATCAAATTTATTCCATAAAAAAATCCCGATGAAACTCATCGGGATTAAGTATTTTCTTTGAAAGAAAGATTAAGCTAAGCTAATTCTTACAAATCCTGTTACTTTAAGGTCTGCATTTACAGATTTTACATAGTCAGCTACAGAAATAGAGCTGTCTTTGATGAAATCTTGGTGTACCAAAGTGTTGTCTTTGTAGAATCTCTGCATTTTACCTTTCAAGATATTGTCGATAATGTTTGCAGGCTTACCTTCTTCAACAAGTTTGTGTCTTTCGATCTCTAATTCTTTATCAATAGTTTCCTGAGAAACAGCAGTCTCATCAAGAGCAATTGGGTTCATTGCAGCAGCCTGCATAGAAACAGCTTTAGCAGCTTCGTCAGCTCCTTCTACTTTAGCAGAAAGTGAAGTGATAGCAGCAATTTTGTTTCCAGCGTGGATGTAAGCTCCTAAGAAAGGTCCTGTAATTCTTTCGAATGCACCGATCTCAATTTTCTCACCGATAACTCCTGTCTGTTCGATTAATTTCTCAGCAACAGTCATTCCGTGGAAATCTGTAGCCAATAATTCTTCTTTAGTAGCAGCGAAAATAGCCATTTCAGCTAATTCGTAAGCAAGTTCGATGAAAGCTTCGTTTTTAGCAACGAAGTCAGTTTCACAGTTTAAAGAAATTACAACACCTAAAGTGTTATCTTCGTTTACTCTTGCGATTACTGCACCTTCACTTGAATCTCTGTCAGCTCTGTTAGCAGCAACTTTTTGTCCTTTTTTTCTAAGGATATCTACCGCTTTTTCGAAGTCTCCTTCAGCTTCAACTAGAGCTTTCTTGCAGTCCATCATACCTGCACCTGTTTGGTTTCTTAATTTAGCTACGTCTGCAGCAACTGGTGTATAAGACATAATATCTATTATTTTTTATTTAAGATTAGTATTAATTTTTAGCTTAATTTTAGAGCAGTGCAAAGATAATGATTTTAATGATAAACTAAAAAATGACTTTTCACGTTATTAATATATTTAATACTATTTTAAAGATTTGATTAATGAAAAAAATCTTCCTTCTCCTATTTATATGCGTTTTTTCTCTTGGATTCTCTCAAAAAAAGAAAAAATCAAAATCTAAAGCTGTTGTAGAAAAAGAAACTGTGATCATTTATACAGAGCAGGAAGCTGAAACTTCTAAGGAGGCTAGAGTAATAGCTGGCTTCATAAAGCAGAATCCAGGCCACGCAAAAACAGATTACCTGAAAAAAAGATTGATGGATATTATCATGGCAGATAATTCTCCTGAGGCTAAGCCAACGATAAAGCCAATCAGTAAAGACAAAATTGAAAAGATTGTAAAAAATAATGAGCTAAACAGTGGTAAAGTGCTTGCCAGCAACAATGCATCGGGTAATACTAAGGTTGCCACCACAAGTAATACCAAGAATACTGATAAAATTAATGATGCTATTAATGCTTTGAAAGAAGAAAGACGAGTAACTTATGCCTCAGCAGGATCTGCTAAGAGTGCCGGAACTGCAAAATCAGAACCAAGCAGCGATGCTAAAAGGACAGCAGCAATGTTGACGCATATTTTTAATACTGATATAAGTTCTAACGAGGCTTATATTAATATTAAAAATAGATCCAGCTGTAATTTAGTTGTAAAAATCAGTGGTAAGAAATATTACAATCTAACTGTTCCTGCAAAAGGACAAAATTTTATTTTGATAGATAAAGGAGAATATGTGCTGACAACAATGGTATGTGATGCAAAATATTCTTCATTAAAGAAAATTACTCAGGATATTGAGATTGCGCTCAATGTTGCTGAGGATTAAAGAAGAAGACTAAAGTAAAAAAGGTTAAGAAATTTTCTTAACCTTTTTTATTTTTATCCTTTAAACTGACCCATCGCAATGAACTTGTCCTGTCTCTGGGTTTCAAGCTCCTGTCCTGTAAATTTGGAAAAAGCCTTGATATTTTGTAAAATAGAATTTTTCAAGTTTAAATAAGTGGTCTCCTGATCATAGTGAGCGCCTCCAAGTGGTTCTTCAATGATTCCATCAATGAACTTTTCCCTTAAGGCATCCTGAGGAGTAAGGTTTAATGCATTCGCTGCATCTTCCTTATGATCCCAGTTTCTCCATAGAATAGAAGAACAGCTTTCTGGTGCAATTACAGTATACCATGTGTTTTCCAACATATATACCTTATTACCTACACCTATTCCTAAAGCTCCACCACTTGCTCCTTCACCAATGATGTAAGTAAAGATTGGAGTCTTCAGCTGAACCATTTCAAAAATATTTCTTGCAATAGCCTCACCTTGTCCTCTTTCTTCAGCTTCTAATCCTGGATAAGCTCCCGGTGTATCTACCAATGTAACAATAGGGATATTGAATTTTTCAGCAAGCTTCATTAGTCTTAAAGCCTTTCTGTATCCTTCAGGATTTGGCATTCCAAATCTTCTGTGCTGCCTTTCCTTAGTAGTCCTTCCTTTTTGAGTCCCTATGATCATTACTCTCTGACCATCAAGGGTAATCAATCCTCCAATCATTGCCGGGTCATCAGCGAAATTTCTGTCTCCATGAAGTTCTAAGAAACTGCCTTTGTCTGCCATTCCGTTGATGTAGTCCAATGTATAAGGACGATCCGGGTGACGGGACAGTTGTACTCTTTGCCAAGGTGTAAGATTTCCATAGATTTCTTTTTTCTTTTCTAAAATCTTGTCCTCAATCTGGCTGCATGCTAATTTTACATCAACACCACTTTCTTCTCCTACTAAAGAACACGTCTGGTATTGGTCCATCAATTCTTTGATAGGAAGTTCGAAACTTAAATATTCCATTTCTTGAAGTAAATTAAATCTTTCAAATGTATGAAAAATTATGTTAATTCTATTTAAAATTATTTATAGCATTGCTTATTCTAGAGGTACTTTCCTCTTTACCAATGATTTCCAGAATATCCGGAACATCTGGTCCTTTCAATTCTCCTACCAAAGATAAACGTAGAGGCATCATTACCTTACCCATTCCTAAGCCTTTGCTTTCCGCGAAATCATGCATAGCCTGCTTTAAGGTTTCAGCAACAAAGTCTGTAGATTCAAATATTGTGGATAATTCTCCTAAAATAGCAGATGTTTCGTCATTCCATGCTTTTTTAGATGCCTTTTCATCATAAGAAATGGGAGCTTCAAAGAAGAATTTTCCATTTTCATAGATGTCTTTAGGGAAAGTAGCTCTTTCTTTCATCAGGTGAATTACTTTTAAAAGCTTTTCATCAGAAACAGCAGAAAGATCGAGATCTGTATTTTTAAGGATCTGAAGAAGCTCTTCATCAGACTTCATCTGAATATACTGGTGGTTAAACCATTCTGATTTTTCCTTACTGAATCTTGCCCCAGCCTTGTGTACTTTATGAAGATCAAACTCCTTAATCATTTCTTCTAAAGGAAGAATTTCCTTATCATCAGCAGGAGACCAGCCCAATAACGCTACCATATTGATAAACGCATCAGGAAGATAACCATTTTCTCTATATCCTTTAGATACTACGCCCGTTTCAGGGTCTTTAAAGTCTAGCGGGAATACAGGGAATCCGAACTTATCACCATCTCTCTTGCTTAGTTTTCCTTTTCCTTCAGGTTTTAGAATTAAAGATAGGTGTGCAAATTGTGGAGCTTCCCACTGCATTGCTTCATATAATAAAGTGTGTAATCCTAAAGATGGTAACCATTCTTCACCACGAATTACGTGAGAAATTTCCATTTCGTGGTCATCAATGATGTTGGCGAAGTGGTAAGTAGGCATCCCGTCATTTTTTACAAGAACCTTGTCATCCAATGTATTGGTATTTACCGAAGATTTTCCACGGATAATGTCCTCAAGATTTAAAACTCTGTCCACAGGCATTTTAAACCTTACTACATACGGCGTTTTTTCATCTAATAATCTTTGAACTTCCTCTTCAGAAAGGGCAAGACTATTTCTTAAACGGTTTCTTGTTTTGTTGTCATAAGAGAAAACATCACCTTTTGCTTCAAATTCTGCTCGGATGGCATCCAGCTCTTCTGGTGTATCAAAAGCGATGTAGGCATAATCTGTTTTTAGAATCTGCTCTGTATATCTGTCATAGATGTCTCTTCTTTCAGATTGTCTGTAAGGGGCAAATTTTCCTCCTTTCTTAGGACTTTCATCAGGGATGATTCCACACCATTCTAAAGCTTCTTCAATGTATTCTTCAGCTCCCTCTACATATCTTGCAGTGTCTGTATCTTCAATTCTTAATACAAATTCTCCTCCTTGATTTTTAGCAAAAAGATAATCATATAATGCGGTTCTTACGCCTCCCAAATGCAAAGGTCCGGTAGGACTTGGAGCAAAACGTACTCTTACTTTCTCCATTTCAATTTAAATTTTTGCAAATTTACTTAAAATTATGCGTTTAAGAGATGATTTATCACTTCGTCTTGGCTTTTTTGTTTTTAAGTTCTAAATCTAAAAAAGAAGAAGAGGTTGGGAAATGACTTTGTAGAAAATGATATTGAATCTGGCGGACCCTAATTAAAATTTTGAAAAAGGCTGCCAAAATAATTCGGACAGCCTTTTTTGTATTGTTGTAATATTAATCCCTTTTTATTCCTATGACTTTTAAAACCTTGTTGATTTTATACTTCATAGTTCTTTTATAGCCTAGCAGCTTAATTCTTTCCATCAGTTGTAGGTTTTCCTTCATGGTAGCCAAAAGATCCTGTTTGAAGAATTCCCTCAGTAAATCTTTATCTGAGATTACCTGTTCCAGCTTATCAAGGGCTTTTATTCTATTTTCCTGCATGAAAAACAAATTGTGCGTCATACCAGCAGAATTCATTCTATAAGCCAAAAGATATTCTGGAACAAAGTGAGTTTCCGGTGTATTTTCATAAGCCTGAAGCCAGAAAAACCAATCTTCTTTAGCTTTAAGTTCTTCGTTGAACTTATATTTTTCTACAATATCCCTGGAAAAAATAGCACAGTGAATAGGAATTGAAAAAGTATTATCCCACTTCAGTAAAATTTCTTTTTGGCTGAAATATTCTGTCTTCAAAATGCAATGGGGAGGAAGAACCGTTTGTGTAGCACTGTCAAATCGCTGGAAATCTGTGATCACAATGGCATTTGTTTGATTATTGATCTCTCTAACAGATTTCTCAAATTTTTGATTGTATAAATAATCATCACAATCCAAAAATTGAACAAAGTCACCCGTGATATTTTGAATTCCTGCATTTCTTGCAGAACTTAAGCCTCCGTTTATCTTTTTGATGTACTTTATCCTGTTGTCCTTTTTCTGCCAGTTCAGGGCTATATCTTCAGTATTATCTGTACTTCCGTCATTCACCAAAATACATTCCCAGTTTGAATACGTCTGGTTAATTAACGAATTGATACAGTCATCAAGAAAAATAGCCTGATTATAACAGGGAACGATGACAGATATCTTGATGGAATTATTCATGTTTACTGGTTCTTTTATTGTTTTTTTTGTCCTGGATTATTTCTCTGATCCAATTACTGAAGCCATATTGTTTTACAATTTCCTCCGGTAATTCGTGATAGGGGGTATGTAAAAACTGATCAATATTTTTATAATTGTTATTTTCTACAACAAAGATATTATCGGGATGGTAGAAATTGTATTTTTTTACCATTGTATTATCAGTGATCACTTTTTTCTTGTAGTACATTCCTTCAAAAAAACGAATGGAAAGTCCGTTGTGTAAAGGATCTACAAAATCTAAAAGTATATCAGAATCCTTTACCAATTTCAGATTTTCTTCAAAGCTTATCCTGTTCTGAATGTATTTGATCTTATCATTTCTTTTTTCAGGTTCCTTAAAGTATTGGATGAAAATGGATAAGTCAACGGGAAGATCAGAAACTTCCGCAATGAATCTATTGATCTTTTCTTCACGACTTTTCCAATATAATCCCACGAAATACAGTCTCGGTTTCTCTGTGTTGTATTCCTTATGTGCAGGAGGGAGATGATCAAAATAAAAATTAGTAATGGACTTAATATTGGGTTGAGACTCTACATTTTCAAAACAGAAGAATGAGTCAAACAGATTGAAGTAATTTTTAACTTCAGGAAACTTCTCAATGCCATCCCATTGATAAGCAATGAGTTTTTTTGTTTTCTTTTTTAAATTTTGGATAAAGGGAATAGGAAAATTGTCCGGACGAATCACTAAGATATAGTCCAATTCTCCTTCAATGGCTGAAATGCTTTTATTAAGGTCTTCAAGAAAGTGTCTGTTAATAAGACCTTGCTTGTATTCCTTGTTTTTGAGAATATTTTTAACGAAAAAATTTTTTATACTTTCAGCGCCTTTGTATCTAAATTTTGAAACTTTATCTGTAATTAAATAGGTTTCAAATCCCTCTTTTTCCAAATTATCTAAAAATAGTTTGGGAAAATCAGAATAATCCGGCATTACCAAAAGAAATTTTTCTTTCTTTATCACGTTACTTATTTTGAGTTAAAGATACTGAATAATACTATTTTATAATGTTTTCTGATACTGTTGACAGGGGAATTGAAATATTCCTTTTTTATAGTTTCAGCATCTTTTAAACTTATAGTATTGAGATATTTAAAATACCTTTTTTCCGTAGTACTCAGCTTAATATTATCCTTAAACTTAGGATTTACTTCCCGGAATGTTCTTTCCATTTCCTGAATGGCTTCTGCTGAGTAATTTCCATGATGCTTATAATTTCCAATGATGATCTTTTTCAGATAAACTATATAATAAGCAATAATATTCTTATCAGGAAACTTCAGATAATATTTCTCGTAAATGGTTTTGATTACGCTAAGATATCCAAACAGGTTTTTATCACTGTTTTTTTTGGTAATCGACTGAGAGTTGTCGGCAGTGTAGTGGTAAGTGACATCGGGTATAAAAGTTACATTTTCTGCGGCAAACATAACCTCGAAAAACCAAAGCTCATCCTCGTGATAAATTTTACTCAGAAATTGTAACCTGTTTTTTTTCAGAAACTCTGTTTTGTAAAGCTTATTTTGAGCCATTGGACTTAATCCTTCGGTTATGTTTTTAATAAGAACCTCAGAGTGTTTGTTTTCAATAGCCTGTATTTTTTCCGGATGTGGTAGGTAGGAAAGAATCTTTTTTTCTTCCCAGGATACAACTGCAGTTTTTCCTACAATAATATCTTCTTTGCCTGTATAGGCTGATAGCAGAGATTCTATGGCATTTGATGGAAGGAAGTCATCACTATCACAAAAAAATATAAAATCTCCAGTAGCTTTTTCCATTCCAAAGTTACGGGTGTCAGATAGGCCTTTGTTTTCCTGGCTGTAAACCTTGAATCTTGTGTCAGAAAAAGTATTAATGATATCCAAAGTATTATCTGTGCTCCCATCATTAATGATGATACATTCAATATTTTTATAAGATTGGCTTTGAATGCTTTCAAGAACCTCTTTTACGTAATAGGATGCATTATAGCAAGGAACAATGATGCTTACTAGAAAGTTACTCATGGGTGGTTATAATTTTTTTAACGTAGTACTTACGGCCTCTATTGAAAAAGGTTTTAGGCTATCAACAGAATTTTGGCTTAATGTATTCCAAAGTTCTTCACTATTATTCAATTGAATAATAGCTTCTGCAAAACTCTTTTCATCATTAGCAATCAAGACGTTTTTTTTGTCGATCAACTGCATTCCTTCAGCTCCTATATCTGTGGTAACCACGGGAAAAAAGTATTCAAAAGCCTGTCCGATCTTTCCTTTTACACCAGCCCCAAATCTTAAAGGGGCAACCATAATTCGGGAATTCATAAAATGCTCTTCTACACTTTCTACAAAGCCCAAAAATTTAAACTTAGGATATTGATTGATATCCAGCTTGTCTGCAACATTCCCAATGACACTTACCTCAAGTTCCGGATTAGTTTTCCAGACGACAGGCATTATTTTTTCGTATAAAAATTTTACCGCATCAATATTAGGCTCATGGATAGACCCGATGAAAATAATCCCCTTGCTTTCATGGAAGCCTTTTCTGTCTGAAATATTAATCTTAGGGTAGTGGATGTTAGAAATCGTAATGATTTTATTTTGATCCGCGTATTGGCTCATAATCTCCTTTTCCTTGTCAGAAATAGCGATGATATAATCTAATTGTGGAGCCACAACAGTTTCCAGGTGGAAAAAGTGCTTATAGTTTTTCTTTAAAGAAATACGGGTGGGTTCTATTTCAATAGCTCTTTTATATCTTAAAAAATGAATATCCACCATGTCATACATAAACTTTGTATGGGTCAGGATGTTTTTCATTTTTTTGTAAAAAAGATTCAGAGCGAGAGGCCCATTAAACCAAACGTAGTCTATATTTTTAGAAGAAGAAAGAAAAGCATAGATGTTTTTATATTTATTATTCTCTACAAAAACAATGATTCCATGCTGCTGGTAAAACTTTACGTAGGTGCTGTCCTCAAACATATGAGGTGCAAATAAAATACAGTTATACCCTAATTCCTTATAAATTAGAATGATTTCTTTCAGCCTGTTGGAACCGGAATCCTTATCATGAGTTGGAAAATCTCTTGAGGTGAAAAGAATTGTCTTTTTCGATTCATCATACAGGTTAATATTGATGATATCCTGAGTTTGAAGATCTTTAAGTCTCTTCTTTCTTTTAAAATGTTTTTTTATATCCTTTAAGATTCCCATCATTTAGCTTTTATTATCTAATCCAAAAACCTTGTTTATCCAGCTGTCCAAAGTGTATTTTTCGTAGACATCCTCCGGAATACTTTGATAAGGGCTTTCAAAAAAAGATCTGTCAAGATTAGTGATATTTTTATTTAAAATCAAAATATTGTTTGGGTTGTAAAAATCATAGGTTTTAATGGATTCATTATCCGTGATGATTTTCTTTTCCAAAGACATGGCTTCAAAAACCCTGAAGCTTAATCCATATTGGCCCTCGCGCATCAAATCAAGTAAAACTCTGGAGTTTTTATAATATTTCGGAAGATCGTTATGCGGTATTTTTTTGATGCTGAAAATTAAGAAAAGATTTTTTGGGATCTTGATAAACATGTTGGTCAACTGATGTCTCCATGATTTTTTTCCAATCACCATGATCTGGAATTTCAGCTCCAGTTCCATCAGCTTTTTCGCCAATAATTTCACCATTGAAACTCTTCTGCTATCGTAAGAGGTGATGTAGAAAAGGTCCATTTCAGGATTTTGGTTTTCCTTTGGAATATGGGGTAGATAGATGTAATTGGTTATTTTTTCAAAACCATGTTGCTTTACATCTGCAATATCAAAGGAGAATATTTTATCAAAAAGATATAATTTATCTTCTACAGGTACTCTTTCAAGATTATCATAAAGATACGTGATGAGTCTGTCTGTATATTTTCTGATCTTTTCAAGAGTGGAAAGATCAAAGGTGTCTGGATTTAAAACTAATATCTGATCCTGATGCCCCAGTTTTTCAAGGGAATCAAGAACATACTTTTGCCTTTTTTCTGTCTTAAGGTTCTTGTTTAAAAAAGTCTTGCTTAAGGCATTTACAGCCCTTTCGTTAAAGTTGGAATGGGTTACGGTACTTATTTTTATATGATGGGACTCAATACCTCGTTTGCATAGTGCTTCAACAATATACTTATCATAATCCCAGAAGTCATAACTAATGATACAAATCTTCATTCAACTAATTTTGCTCTTTTTTTAATGATTCATAGGTTTCAAACACACTTAAGGATTGCAGATAAGAAAGCTGGTAGCCCTCTTTTCCGTCTAGAATACCAAGTCTCATTATGTAGGCTTTAAAGAATTTAAAAGCAGTTTTAAGATATTGAACTAAAACACTGTACTTTTTCCCTTTTGCAGCCAGTTCTTTTCCCTTTAATACTCCGTAATGAATCATTTTCTTTTTGTAGGATTCATAATCTGAAACAGAGTAATGTAATAATTTATTTTTTAAAATCCCAATGCTTCCGTTTACTTCAAGCGTTTCATGCACCTTTTTGCCTGCCATATACCTCGCCTTCGATTTTCTGAAAAGTCTGAAGTTTTTATCAGATTGAGTTCCTGAAAAATGTATCGGTTTTTGGGCAAAAAAGAATTTCCTGTAAAAATAATAGGCATCTTTTTGCTCGGGCTTGTTCAATTCATCTATAATCTCTTGCTTTAGAGCGGGAGTAATTCTTTCATCTCCGTCTAGAAACAAAACCCAATCATGAGTTGCAGTATCCAGGGCAAGGTTTCTTTGCTTTGTAAAGTCCTCAAATTTGTTTTGAATCACCCTTACATTAGGGAATTTTTTTGCAATATCTACAGTTTTGTCCGTACTAAAAGAATCTACTACTATTATTTCATCACAGAAATCAAAAGACTCTAGGACCTCCTGTATATTTTTTTCTTCATTATATGTTATGACTAAACCACTTATATTCATCACAACGCTTTGTTTGATAGAGAAGTAAGTAAAATACCTCTTTAAAATTTTTTTTAAAATAGTTTTAATCTTCCAAAGATAAGTTTTAATTTGAACTTTATTATCGAATCTTTGCCTTTTATATCAACTCTGCATAGCTCGTATGGGTGCTGGGTTGGGTAGTAATTAACTCTATTTCCAATTCTTACTGCAAAATCAATTCCTATTTTTTTCAAAACAGAAAAAAAAACAGATTTTTCCTCTTTTTTATTAGGGTATTTTCCATACGGGTATGCTAAAACCTTTGAATAGGGTATGTTCTGGGCATCCAGAATTTGCATATTTTTTTCTAGATCTTTTTCTATAAAATCCAAAGACCTGTTTTTCAGGTTTTCATGTGCATGAGTGTGAAGAGCAATCTCAAAATAATTTCTATCCAGGCTTTTGATTTCATCAAAGGTCATCATCGGATAATTTTTATATCCTTTTTCTATGAATCCTGTGGGGATAAAAATGGTTGCCTTCAGATTATATTTTTTCAATAAAGACGGGAGGTACTCAAGGTTGTTTCTGTATCCGTCATCAAAGGTTATGATAATGTTTTTTCTCGTAGAAATATTAAGTTCTGAAAAAAAATGAGGAGTATATTTTTTACGGCTTAAATAGGAAAATTGTTGTTCAAGATTTTTTAGGCTTACTGTAAGATCTTCATGGCTTTCCTTTTCAACCTGATGATACATGAGAATAACCAGTCTGTTGTGTGGAAATACAAAGAGATAAAGACGAAAATATACTACAATAAATGTCGCCAATAAAACAAGAATAAGATACAGAGCCATGCTATTTTGCTGTATGTTGTTGAATTTCTAATAATCTTATTTTTTCACGCAGTTTAATGTATTTCAAAAAGGTGTAATAAGACATTGTTTTGGCAATATAAAATCCAGGAAATCCATCCAGAAATCCCAGTTTGAAAATAAAAACTTTGATAAATTCAAAAATAGGGCTTACAATGATTTTAAATCTATTGATTTTTTTTCCTTTCTCAAACATTTTTTCAGCCATCATATCAGAATACTTATTGATTTTCGAGACATGATGATGGATACTTTTGTAGGTATAATGATCGAGTTTTCCTTCCAGAAGACTGGATTTCTGATCGGTAATCAAAAATTCATGCACTTTATCATCAGAATATCTTGCGATTTTTTTTCTGAAAAGCCTTTCACGGCATACATTTCCCCATCCTCCATGTTTGATCAGATGAATCCCAAGATGATTGTTAAATTTTGCCTTATAGACATTGAATTCCGGATTTTCTGAAGAAACGATCTTCTTTATGGATCTTTTCATGTCTTCATCGGGAACTTCGTCAGCATCCAGAAACAGAATCCATTCATTAGAACATAAATTAAGGGCATGGTTTTTTTGTTCACCATACCCATTAAATTTTTTCTCAAAGAATTTTATCTGAGGATATTTTTGAGTGCAAATCTCTTTTGTCTTATCTGTGGAAAAGCTATCAACAATAATAATTTCATCGGCAGTATCTGCCAGAGAATCTAAAAGTCTTGTGATATTCTCTTCTTCATTATAAGTAATGATTGCAAGGGAAAGAGCCATTTATTTATACTCGAGAATAGTCTTTTCAATAATCTTCACACAATCCAGTAATTGCTCTTCAGTAATTACCAATGGTGGTGCCAATCTGATGATGTTACCGTGTGTTGGTTTTGCCAATAATCCGTTTTCCTTTAATTGTAAGCAAAGGTTCCATGCAGTGGAACTGTCTGGGGTATCGTTAATCAAAATAGCATTTAAAAGTCCTTTTCCTCTTACTTTGGTAATAAGATCAGTTTTTTCAATTAGCTTGTCAATTTCAGCTCTGAATAATTGTCCAAGCTGTTCTGCTCTTTCAGAAAGTTTTTCATCTGCAACCACATCTAATGCTGCTACAGCTACTGCACAGGCAATTGGGTTTCCTCCAAATGTAGAACCGTGTTGCCCAGGCTTGATGACATTCATGATTTCATCATTGGCTAAAACTGCTGATACAGGATACATTCCTCCAGAAAGTGCTTTTCCTAGAATTAAAATATCCGGTTGTACATTTTCATGGTGACAAGCAATAAGCTTACCTGTTCTTGCAATACCTGTCTGAACTTCATCTGCAATGAAAAGAACATTGTGCTTTTTACATAGCTCAGAAGCATTTTTAAGGAAGTTTTCATCCGGAACATATACACCGGCTTCTCCTTGAATAGGCTCTACCAGGAATGCTGCAATATTTCCAGCTTCTCTGCTTAGAACTTCTTCTAATGCTGCAATATCATTATAAGGAATCTTGATAAATCCAGGGGTAAAAGGGCCGTAATTTTGGTTAGCATCAGGATCATTAGAGAAAGAAACAATGGTTGTAGTTCTTCCGTGGAAGTTGTTTTCACAAACAATGATCTTTGCCGCATTTTCTGAAATACCTTTTACTTCATAGCTCCATTTTCTGGCAAGCTTTACAGCAGTTTCTACTGCCTCAGCTCCGGAATTCATTGGTAAAACCTTATCAAATCCGAAAAGAGTGGTGATCTTTTGCTCATATTCTCCTAATTTGGAGTTGTAGAATGCTCTTGAAGTTAAAGCCAGCTTCTGAGCCTGTTCTACCAATGCCCCTACAATTCTAGGATGAGAGTGTCCTTGGTTCACAGCAGAATATGCTGAAAGAAAATCATAATACCTTTTGCCCTCTACATCCCAAACGAAAACACCTTCGCCACGGTCCAGAACTACTGGAAGGGGGTGATAGTTGTGTGCTCCATGTTTGTCTTCAAGGTCAATAAAATACTGTGAGTTTTTTGTTTGTTCTGCTGTTGACATATGTTTGGTTTTTTACAAATTTACATAATATTAATGAGATGAATGAACAAATACCCAGTGCGGTTAACGGTTGCAATTGAAGTGAATTTTAAGACGGAATAAAGCTGATTTAGAAAATATTTTCTTTTTTGAACGGCTATTTCAGGTATTATATCTTTACAAAAATCAAATTTTTATATATTCTTTTTAGATTAATTTTTTGTTAATCTGTAACTAAATGATATGTTGTAATTTAACATAATGGTGTTTCTTGTTATAAGACTTGCCTTTAAATCAAGGCTCTTGTTAATAGCATATTTTAAGAAAATAAAAGAGACTGTTTCAAAAGTGAAACAGCCTCTTTTATATATAAATTTACTAGTCTTAATGAGATGCTAAAAGTACCTGGTTACTTGTTAGATATTGATCAACATATGATTTTAGTTGAGCCTTTTTTGATGGATCACTTACTAGATCATAAATTAATACCAAACCATTAGGTCCGAAATCTACCAGAACAGAATTGTCCTTAGTAGATGTACTTTGCCAGTCGGAAATATTAATTTTAGAATTGGGCTGATCAAGATTGAACATTTTTGCAAAACCTTTTGATTGGTCTCCACCTCTTGTAACACAGTATAGCTTTTTAGAATAATTTTTAGAGGCCTCCTGTGCATCTGTGTCATTTGATACGTTTGAGTTCAAAGTATTAATAACTGTTTTGACACCAGCTCTGGCAGCACTTTGACGATCAGGATTGGTTGTTTGAGCCTGAAAAATCATGTCTATTTTAGCACCTGTGTAAATATCCACTGTAACGTGTGTTCCATAATCACGAACAATTTGTTCCGGTGTTTTAGACTGGATATCTTGTAAGAAATCTTGAGTAAGGTAATTGCTAAGCATATCCGCAGTAGCGTTTATACGATATCTTTTTTGCTTAATGAGAAGATTGTAACTTCCATAGATATATTTAGCATCAAAAAGATTAGAATTATTTGTTGTAGCTGAATTAATTATACTTGATATTGTTTTTCCGTAAAGCTGCATCTGCTCTGTAGCACCTACTTTGTTTGAAATTACTTTTGAGAAAGCAGCTGCATCTGCACCATATTCCTCTGAATACTCCTGAGACAATGTATTTTCATCCAGTAATCTTGCTCCCTGTTCTGCTTTGAATAGATCAATGTTGATTACTTTAGAGCCTGTAGCATTAGCGTTTGCATATTCTCCGGTTACATTGTAGCCATATCCAAGGGCATTATAAGCTCCGAATTCTTTATTGTTTACAGGTAATGTAAGGTTTTCACTGGTGGGATTTTGAGTTTGTGTCTCAACAAGTGTTTCATCATTTGAACATGATGATGCAGATAGCATAAGTAGAGCACTCATGCATGATAAAATTCGCTTTTTCATAGTTGTCAAAATAATTTTACCAAAAATAGAGATAAATCAAAAACCAGGGAAGTAATGATGTGTGATAAAAATCATGATGTGTGATTTTTGAAATAGCGCTTCAAATAAAAAGAGATGGTAAAAAGTAAGGGTTTTATAGATAATAAGCGAAAAATTCTCTGAAGACAGAATATAAATCTCTTATTTCAAAATATGTTGGGCTTGAGCTTTCTATATTTTTGAAATTGTGTTCTCTGAATAGTTTTTTTATACGCGTTTGATGGTAGAATTGTGATACGGAAATAACCTTGCTGAATTTTAGACTGTCTGCTATTTTTATGGTGTTAATGACCGTTTTTTCGGTATTATTTCCAGAGTTATCCACCAAGATCTTCTCTGTTGGGATTTTGTTTTTAATAAGATACTTTTTCATTTCTGTACCCTCCCAATATCCCTCTTTGCCTAGCCCGCCACTTACAAGTATATTCTTGACCTGTTTATTATGATAGAGTTCTATACTTTTATCAAGTCTGGCTTTCAGTCGAGGGGATAGAGTTCCGTCTTCATTTACTTTATTTCCAAAAACTACTGCCAGATCTGCTTTCTGTTGTGGCTCGGTAAAACCATCATATGTAATATAAAGCGAATGAATGATGAACCAGAATAATCCTGCAATAAGAATGTATTTTAAAATTTTTTTCAGCATGTTGTTTCATTATTAGATACCACCTGCAAAAATAAAAAACTGCCTCAAAAAGAGACAGTTTAAAGTTTTTATTTTAAAATAATCTTAGTGATTATCATATTTTCTATCCATTACAAAATCTTCCATGAATTTTGTAGTATAGTTTCCTGCAAGATAATCTTCATTATCCATCAGTTGTCTGTGGAAAGGAATAGTGGTTTTTACACCCTCAATATAGAACTCCTCAAGAGCACGTCTCATTTTTGCAATAGCTTCCTCACGGGTTTGAGCCGTAGTGATAAGCTTAGCAATCATAGAGTCATAGTTGGAAGGGATTGTATATCCTGAATAAACGTGAGTGTCTACTCTGATTCCGTGTCCACCAGGAATGTTTAATCCTGTGATTTTACCTGGAGATGGTCTGAAGTCTGCGTAAGGATCCTCTGCATTGATTCTACATTCAATTGAATGTAATTTAGGGTAATAGTTGATTCCTGAAATAGGAGTTCCTGCAGCAAGAAGAATTTGTTCTCTGATAAGGTCATAATCAATTACCTGTTCAGTAATAGGGTGCTCTACCTGAATTCTTGTATTCATTTCCATGAAATAGAAATTTCTATGTTTATCTACAAGGAATTCAATAGTTCCCACTCCTTCATATCCAATGAATTCGGCAGCTTTTACAGCAGCGTCACCCATTTTCTCACGAAGTTCATCTGTCATGAACGGAGATGGAGTTTCTTCAGTTAATTTCTGGTTTCTTCTTTGTACAGAACAGTCTCTTTCAGAAAGGTGACAAGCTTTACCGAATTGGTCACCTGCAACCTGAATTTCGATGTGTCTAGGCTCTTCAATCAGTTTTTCCATGTACATACCTCCGTTTCCAAAGGCAGCCACAGCTTCCTGAATTGCAGATTCCCAGTGATCTTTAAGGTCTTCAGCTTTCCAAACAGCTCTCATCCCTTTACCACCACCACCAGCAGTTGCCTTGATCATTACCGGATATCCTGTTTCTTCAGCAACTTTTACAGCGTGCTCGTAAGATTCGATCAAACCGTCAGAACCAGGTACACATGGTACACCAGCTGCTTTCATGGTAGCTTTAGCATTTGCTTTATCTCCCATTTTCTCGATCTGTTCGGGAGAAGCACCAATAAATTTGATACCGTTCTTTTCGCAGATTCTTGAGAAATTAGCATTTTCAGATAAGAATCCATAACCTGGGTGAATTGCATCAGCATTGGTAATTTCCGCAGCTGCAATAATGTTAGGGATTTTAAGGTATGAGTCTTTGCTCATTGCAGGACCAATACAAACAGCTTCATCAGCAAATCTTACGTGAAGACTGTCTTTATCAGCAGTAGAGTATACCGCTACGGTTTTGATCCCCATTTCTTTACAAGTACGTAAAATACGCATTGCAATTTCGCCACGATTGGCTATTAATATTTTTTTGAACATCTTTTTAGATTTTAGGTAATAGGTAGTAGGTACTAGAAAATTAAGTCTGCAAAACATTTTTTATTCTGCAACCTAAAAACTGCAACCTAAATTAAGATGGATCTACTAAGAATAAAGGTTGGTCGTATTCTACCGGAGTAGCATCATCAACTAGAATCTTAACGATTTTTCCGCTGATTTCAGACTCAATCTGGTTGAATAATTTCATTGCTTCAATAACGCAAACTACTTTACCTACAGAAACCTCGTCACCTACATTTACAAATACATCTTTATCTGGAGATGGCTTTCTGTAGAAAGTACCGATCATTGGAGACTTGATTGTTACATATTTGCTATCATCAGATGCAGCTTCAGCCTTTTCAGATGGAGCAGCAGGAGTAGCAACAGGTGCAGGAGCAGCTACTGCTTGTGGAGCAGTGTGGTATACCGCAGGTTGTGCATAAACAGCATCGTTTCCAGCTAATGGAGTTTTAATAGTGATTTCGAAATCCTTAGTCTTGTACTTTACTTCTGAAACTTCAGCCTTAGATACAAACTTAATAAGATTCTGTATGTCTTTAATGTCCATAAATTTGATATTTGATTTTGGTTCAAAGATACCAAAAAAACGTAAAAAACAACAAAAAACCGCCAAATTTTATCAAAATTGGGCGGTTTTTGTATTAAAATGAGGCTTTTTCAATGAAAAGCGACTCTTAGTTTTCTTCAGTAGTAGCTACTTCTTTTTCCAATACTACTTTACCTCTGTAGTAAAGTTTTCCTTCATGCCAGTGAGCTCTGTGGAATAGGTGAAGCTCTCCTGTTGTTGCATCTTTAGCTAATTGAGGAACTACAGCTTTGTAGTGAGTTCTTCTCTTATCTCTTCTTGTGGACGACTGTCTTCTCTTTGGATGTGCCATTTTCTAATAACTTTTTTAATTGATGAGCGATGAGATTCATCATCTCATCATATTTAAATTATTCTATTTAATTATTGTCTCTTAATTTTCTTAATGCGTCCCATCTTGGATCGCTCTCATGTTCTTTTTCTTCTTCCTCAGCTTCTTCAATTTCTTTTGGGCTGAACTGGTCAAGAATTTTTAGATCTTCTTCATTGATATTAGGTGATATTTTTTTCATCGGAATAGAAAGCATTACATTTTCATATATCAAATGTGCTACATTGAATGCATGATCTCCCGTAGGGATGGTAATGACATCTTCATTGCTGTCATCATACTCTTCTCCGAAATTCACCAAAACCTTGATTTCATTCTCAATAGGATAGTCAAAATCTTCATTTGTGATATCACAAACCAATTCGACCAACCCGTTTATTTTAATCTCAAATTCTAGAAAAGTAGTGTGTTTATCAAGTAATACATTTACTATTATTCTAGGATTTGTAAATTCCTGCTCAGTGTCAAATAATTGAAAGAACGTTTTATCTATCTCAAACTTGAACTCGTGTTTTCCGTTTTTAAGTCCGGAAAAGCTTACGTCATAGTTTCTTAACTTGTCCATAAAATGAGTGTGCAAAAATATGCATTTTTTTTATAATAACAAATAAAATCTAAAACAAATTGCTTTAAAATTTGTTTCAACGATTTATGCTTCAGTTTCCTCAGGTAGATCTTCATCTATACCATTATCTACAGCTACTTTTCTTGGCTGAAGACGGGTACTCATTAGTTCGCCGTATTCGCTTCTGTTCTTAAAAATCTTAATGGCAGTGAAAATAGCTTCTGTAAAACTCTGCTCATCGGCAATGTTTTTCCCTGCAATATCATAGGCTACTCCATGATCAGGAGAAGTTCTGATAAATGGAAGTCCCGCTGTATAATTTACTCCTTCTTCATAAGCCAGTGTTTTGAAAGGGGCTAATCCCTGATCGTGGTACATGGCTAAAACGGCATCGAAGTTCTTATATTTGTTAGGTTGGAAGAAACTATCTGCCGGGAATGGGCCAAATGCCAATACTCCGTTATCCGATAATTCCTGAATTGCCGGACTGATGATTTCAATTTCTTCATTTCCGATCACACCACCGTCGCCTGCATGAGGGTTCAATCCTAATACGGCAATCTTGGGCTTCTGAACGCAGAAATCTTCAATCAAGGTTTGGTTAAGTACCCTGATTTGTTTTTTTATTTTTTCCTTGGAAATATTCTCTGCAATCTGAGAAATAGGAATGTGGTGGGTGGAAACTGCTACTTTCAGATCTTCAGTTACCAGGAACATTAATCCTTTTTTGCTGAATTTTTCTTCAAAATATCCGGTATGTCCTGCATGCTTAAAGCCCATTTTCACCATTTCATCCTTGTTGATAGGAGCGGTTACAAGAACATCAATGTCTCCTTTCATCAAGGCTTCAGTAGCTGCTTCTAGAGAATCAATAGCCATTTTGGTCGATTCTTCAGTGGGAACACCAAGCTCTACGTTTACGTTGTCCTTTGTCAGGTTTACCATGTTGAGTTTTCCTGCCTGAGCCTGCGAAGCTTCATTAACGTAGTTAAAATTAAGATTCAGCTTGAAAATATTTTTCTGATAAGTGAATAATTTCCCCGAACCAAAAATTACAGGAGTGAAAAAATCTGTAATGGTTTTGTCTTTCAGAGATTTCATGATGATCTCCGGACCGATGCCGTTGAAATCACCGATTGAAATTCCTACTCGTACTTTATGGTTTTTTGGGCTCATTTTGATTATCTTTGAAGATTATAATTTACAAATTTAGCAAAAAATAATATGTTCACAGGAATTATTGAAGCAGTTGGTGTTATTGAAAAGATTGAAGAAAAAGGAAGCAACATAGATTTCACCCTGACATGCCCTTTTACAAACGAACTTAAAATTGATCAGAGCTTGGCGCACAACGGATGTTGCCTTACTGTGGTGGAGATTAAAGACAATCAATACGTGGTAACAGCCATCAACGAAACATTGGAAAAAACCAACCTTGGAAAATGGGAATTGGGAACTGTTGTTAATCTTGAGCGTTGCATGAAGATGGACGGAAGATTAGACGGCCATATCGTTCAGGGGCACGTTGATAAAACCGGAGAGGTTGTGGGAATTGAAAATAAAGATGGAAGCTATTTTATTACAATGAAGTATGAAGCAGACGGAAACTTTGTGACGGTACCTCAGGGTTCCATCACTGTAAACGGAATCAGTCTGACTGTTGCAAAAAGTGAGCATACACAGTTTTCAGTAGCCATTATTCCTTATACGTGGGAGTTTACCAATATGCAACACTTGAAAATTGGTGATAAAGTTAACCTGGAATTTGACATCATTGGTAAGTATATTGCTAGGTTAATTAAAAAGTAGGATGTCGATTAATAAATATAAAGGATATAGCTTAAGGAATCGGGTGTTTTTCGGTTTCTTACTGGTATGTTTTTTAAGTGTTGTGGCAACTTCGCTTGTTCCTTATTTTGTTTTAAGGAATAATTCTCTGCAGCAGAGTAATATCGATATGCAGGAGAAAACCAATGCCGTAATGAGGTATCTGGATTATGCAGTAAGCCGAACACTTGTAGAAACAAAAGATCTTCCGAAAGTTTTAGGAAATAAAATCTTTGAAATAGCAGATATTAACCAGCATGATATTGTTATTTATGATCTGAAAGGCGACTATGTTCTTTCCAATAAAGATGAAAGCCTGATTGACCAAAAGAGACTGCCAATAGAAATTATTAATAAGATTCTGGCTACAGACGCAAGAGTTGATATGACAAGGTATGATGCAGCTAAAGATGCTAAGCTTACCTCTTCCTATCTTCTGTTGAAAAACAATGAGCTTGAGCCTATTGGTGTGGTCTATATTCCTTTATATCATAATGAATCTGCCTATCTGGATGTTCTTCATCAGTATGTAAAATACATTCTTTTAGTAGATATATTCCTTATTTTATTCAGTGTCTGGATCAGCGGGGTAACTTCCAACGGTTTGGCAAAAACCATTACTAAGTTCTCTGATATGATTACCCGTATTACATTGTTTGAAAATGAAATGCGCCCTATCAGATACTATAAAAATGATGAGTTGAATGCCTTGGCAAGAGCTTACAATAGAATGATTCTTCAGATTCAGGATCAAAAAGAGAGGCTGCGTTTCAAGGCTTCAGAAGAGGCATGGAGAGAAATGGCAAAGCAGGTTGCCCATGAGGTGAAAAACCCACTTACTCCTATGAAACTTACCATTCAGAACTTTGAAAGAAAATTCGATCCTGAAGCTCCAAATATCAGAGAAAGGGTAAAGCAGATGAGTAAGACAATGGTAGATCAGATTGATCTTATTGCTACGGTTGCGTCAGCTTTCTCAGAATTTGCTAAACTTCCTGAAAAAAATAATGAAGTCATCAATCTGAATACAGAGGTTGAAGATATTCTTCGTGTATTCAATGACGATAGTATTTTCATGCATGCCAATAAGAGTAATATTATGATCAATATGGATAGGATTTATCTTTCCAGGATCATTACCAATCTTGTTACCAATGCTAAACAGGCAGAAAGTGATGAAAGAAAACTCATCATTAATGTAGATGTGGAGCAGCATCAGAGAAGAGTAATTGTTTCCGTTCAGGATAACGGTATCGGAATTCCTGAAAATATGTACGAAAGAATCTTTGAACCCAATTTTACTTCCAAAAATAGTGGAATGGGGCTTGGCTTATCCATGGTAAGAAAGATGATTGAAGATTATAAAGGGGAAATTTCTGTGAAATCTGAAGTAGGAAAGGGGTCAACATTCATTATTACATTACCTACTAACTTATAGTGAAGTCTTTTAAGTTTAAACAATTCGAAATTCAGCAGTCTAAGAACGTCTTCCGTGTAGGAACGGACGGGGTTTTGCTTGGTGCTTTAGCTGATGTTGGGCATGCTTCCCATGTTTTGGAGGTTGGAACGGGAACGGGATTGATTTCTTTAATGCTGGCGCAAAGGAATTTACAGGCAAATTTTTTAGGACTGGATATTAATGAAGAGGCTACGATTCTTACAAAAACGAATTTTGAAAGTTCTCCTTTTTACCCGAGGATGAGTAATATTCATCAGGATTTTAAATCTTTTGAAACAGATAAGAAGTTTGATCTGATCATCTCTAATCCACCTTATTTTGAAGAATCTGAGTCTGAAAAAGATAAGATTGCACGTCAGACTGTTGAATTAAACTTTAGACAGTTAATTGAAAAATCAGCTGGGCTTTTATCTGAAAATGGAATTTTCTCAGTTATTATTCCAATTGAGGCAGGTGAGGTATTTATTTTAATTGCAAAAGAAAATCAACTGTTTTTGAATCGTAGAGTAGATATCAAAGGCATTGAAGGTTCCAAGGCAAAAAGACTTATTCTGGAATTTTCTCTCATAGAAAAAGATCTTGAGGAGACTGAATTTATTATAGAAAAAAGTCCGAGAATATACTCGGACCAATATCTTGAACTCACTAAGGAGTTTCATGTCTTTAAAAAAGAAAGTAGAGGATAGAAAGGTTGCTGTAGAACTTTCTAATTTCTAAATCTTACATTTTTATTCAAACAATTCTGCTGTATCCAATACAGATACTTTTCCATCTTCACATCTGATAGCTTCGCCAGGGAAGTTTTGAATCATATGGTAGTCATGTGTTGCCATTACTACTGCGGCTCCGTTTTCAAGGGCTACCTGCTTCAATAGCGTCATAATTTCATTGGAAGTTTCCGGGTCAAGGTTTCCTGTTGGCTCATCCGCTAGTATAAGATCCGGGTGATTAAGTAGTGCTCTTGCGATGGCAATACGCTGTTGCTCACCTCCGGAAAGCTCGTGTGGCATTTTGTGCTTTTTGCTTTTCATGTTCACGCTTCCCAATACTTCATTGATACGGTCTTCTATTTTTACCTTATCGCTCCATCCTGTAGCTTCCAGAACGAACTTCAAGTTTTTCTCAACCGTTCTGTCAGAAAGCAGCTGGAAATCCTGGAATACAATTCCTAGTTTTCTTCTAAGGTTAGGAATGTCAGACGGCTTTAGCTTTGCCAGCTCGAATCCTACCACAGCTCCATGTCCTGATGCTAATGGAATGTGACCATAAAGCGTTTTCAGAAGTGAGCTTTTTCCAGAACCTGTTTTTCCGATAAGATAACAGAATCTCCCTTTTTTAATGTTAAGATTTACATCAGTAAGGACCGTAAAGTTTTTCTGTGCAATTTTTGCATGTTGCAAACTTATGATATTGTCTCCGGAGATATTTGTATGTGGCATAATTTAATTTTAAAGGCTGTTTCTAATAAAAATATTTCAACTTTTAAAAATAGAAAAAATAAGTCTATTTGACTTAAATTTTAGTAAATTTTAACAACAAAAAATGCCTGAAAAGGTACTTTTCAAGCATTTTTTGTATATGATAATAAAAAGATTATCTCTTAGCGCGTGCAGCACTTACAGTTAAACTCTTTCTGCCTTTAGCTCTTCTCGCAGCCAAAACTCTTCTTCCATTTGGCGTAGACATTCTTTCTCTGAAACCGTGTTTGTTTCTCTTTTTTCTTTCTGATGGCTGGAATGTTCTTTTACTCATTACTATATGTTTAAATCGTAATTAATCTATTAATTTTCAGGTTGCAAAGATATAGAAATTTTTATAAGATACAAACTTTGATTATCTTTTTTTGAAAATATTTGAAATGTTTTTTTAGTCAAACATTTCCAAACCCTGATAAGAAACGAATTTCTGCCTACAAAAATAATATTAAAATGATTTATATAAAAGCTCTATCTTTGAAAACTTAAATTTTAACGAAAATAAACACAAGATGTTTACACCAGCAGAACTTTTAGAGATCAATACATTACTTAAGCCTGAAAACAAAATAGTTATCCTTACCCACTATAACCCGGATGGAGATGCTATAGGGTCCAGTCTTGGATTGAAGCATTATTTAGCAGCTAAAGGAATTCACGCTGAGGTTGTTGTTCCGAATGATTTTCCTAAGTTTCTGAAATGGATGCCGGAATCCAAGAAAGTAATTATTGCAGAATATAAAAGAAAATTAGCTTCCGATATGATTTTCGGGGCGGATGTGATCTTCTGTCTTGATTTTAATTCTCCATCAAGAATAGGATTATTAGGAGATTGGCTGTTAAAGGCTCAAGGAAAGAAAATTCTTATTGACCACCACCAACAGCCGGAACCATTTGACTTCGTATATTCAGATACCGTAATCCCTGCCACTTCACAGATGATTTATCATTTCATTGAGGCAATGGAAGATGAGAAATTGGTGAATCAGGATATGGCGGAATGTTTGTATACAGGGATTATGACTGATACAGGAGGTTTCCGTTTTCGTTCTACCAGCGCTACTACCCACAGAATTATTGCTAACCTGATTGAAAAGGGAGCAGATCCTGCCATGATAACATCCAATACATGGGATACAAATACCGTTTCCCGTCTTCATTTGTTGGCTTTGGTATTAGGGAGAATAGAAGTGGTAAACGAGGGTAGAGTAGCCATCCTAAGCCTTACGAGAAATGAACTTAAGGAATTTGGCTTCCAGAAAGGAGATACAGAAGGTTTTGTAAACTATGGTTTAAGCATTGCCGGAGTGAAGATGTCTGCTTTTTTCATGGAGGATCTGTATGAAGATTTTATTAAAATTTCATTCAGAAGTAAGGATGATGTAGATGTAAACCAGTTCTCCAGAAAGTATTTCAACGGAGGAGGCCATATTAATGCGGCAGGAGGAAAATCTGACGATTCTTTATCAGGAACCATAGAAATTTTCAAAAACAGATTGATTGAAGAAAATTTGTAGTAGATAAAACGTAATTAACCTATTTTAGGTATAAAATATTGAGTGTTATAGATTTCTATAGCACTTTTTCTTCAGTAGAATTTCAGGTTTTTAGTTTGTCAAGCCTTTTTTATAGCCTTTTTCTTCCAATTCCATACAGGCGTATTCATAAACCTGCTGAAACATTTCCTCCAGATATTTCTTGTTAAAAAGACTGTATTTTGTCATTTTTGGCGGATCTAAAAATATATTACAGTATTTCACCTTGGAATAGACAGATTTTGCAATGGCTAAGTGAAGAATCCTGTCAAACTCTTTCATTAGACTCATTTTATTGAGTTCATCATAGCTTATTGAGTTCACATGAGAAGCTATCAGAAAGTCACATTTGTCCATGATCGGTTCAATGGGAAGATTGTCCAGAACTCCGCCGTCTACATATATTTTACCACCCATTCTTACAGGAGGAAGAATAAATGGAACACTTGATGAGGCCAGAAGAGGCGTGAAGAGTTCTCCTTCGGAAAAAAAATCAATAATTCCATGAGTCATTTCTGTAGCAGCAACGTAAACAGGAATTTTTAGGATATTAAAATTATCCTCAGGAAAATAGTCCTTGAATAACTTTAAAATAAAACTCGAACTAAAGATTCCGTTTTTGGATAATTTCAGTGCAGATCGGGAGAAAAAAGAAGTGTGTTTTACGATTTCCATCATTTCATCCGGAGTTTTCCCGAAAGAATAAAAAGCACCAATAATAGAACCTGCACTTGTTCCTGAAATGATGTGTGGTTTCAGATTGTATTCCTCCAATGCTTTTAGAACGGCAATATGGGCAATTCCCCGCATTCCTCCGCCAGAAAGTGTAAGTCCGATAACCGGTGGTTTCGGTGGTTCCTTTTTTTTGAAAGAGAATAAACCCATTTCTAAAAATTATTCTTTACTAATATACCGCATTTTTTATGAAAAATTCTTTGTTCCGAACCTTATAGAACCAGTTTTTTAGGAAGATTATGAAGAAGCTCAGTATTGATAATTTCCGCACAAATACCCGGTTTCTCCCAATGTCCGTTGTGACCGCAATCTAAGATGTAGGATTTTATATTTGTTCTGTCCGGAAGATTCTTAATGGTAACATCTGTTTTTACAGCATTGTCGTGCTTTCCGGCCAGTACTAAAATTTTGGCTTCCAGATTTTCCATGATGTGCTTTTTATCAGTTCTCTCTACCATTCCTTTTACGCAGGCAAGGGCTCCCATATTATTTGTGGAAAGTGCTGTTTCAAGTGCTGTTTCAATTTTACCCTCCAGAATATCCCTTTCATTGGGATTAAACAGGTTAGGAACTCCGGCTCGTGCATAATGAGCAAACGCATCCTTGATGATCCTGTAGCTTTTTATACGCTGTTGTTTTTTTTCTTCATCATCTGCAAAATAGGTTGAAAAAAATAAGGTTAAACTTTTTAACGTATTGGGGTACTTTTCAGCAAAAGCTAATGAAGTATATCCTCCCATAGAATGTCCCAATAAGTGTACTTTTTCTAGATTTTGATTATCCAGGACTTTTTTTACTTCATCAGCCATCAGTTCCATGGTATGAATTTCTCCAAGGATATCAGACTGCCCATGTCCGGGAAGATCAATTTTCAACAGTGAAAAATTCTTGGAAAGATGTGGTTCCATATCACTCCATATAGATAGATTTTCCATAAAGCCATGAAGGAGTACTAATGTTTCTTTTCCGTTTCCTTTTCTTTCAAAGTTCAGCATGATTTCAAAATTATAAAAGTTAAAATAATACAGTTTACCTTGTATGAAGTAAAGGCATACTGCGAATAGATTTTACTTTCAAATGTAAACAAAAAAAGAGCATTTTAAAAATGCCCTTTATCTTTTATTGAGTTAATTCCTTGTAAATTTTTGTTTCCCAAGGTTTGATGTCTGTAACACCATAGCGTTCTTTTTTGGAAATAGCCAGATTATCCAGCATATCTACAAAGTTTTTATAATTGGCCTCATCAGTAGGCTTCACTATAACAGTGAATTTATTTGGTTTAGGAGCATTTTTATAAGCTTCAGCAATGATTTTAGAGATTTTTATTCCACTAAAGTCAGTTTCCTTAAGATTTGTGGTATTGAGATCTTTCTCATTGCTTTGGTGATAAAATACCCGGTTGTCTTTTCCAAGGATAAATGTGACCTGGTTTTTGTCTCCAATAACGGGAATATTAATAGGATTTGGGTTGGGATCTTTTGCCGGTAGTCCCAAATCCATTACATTGGGTTTTGTAAAATTGGTTGTGAACATAAAGAAAGTGATCAGTAGAAATCCCAAATCTACCATGGGAGTCATGTCTACTCTGATTAATTTTTTCTTTTGCTTGCTGCCCTGCTTTTCTTGTGCAATTACTTCAGCCATAATTAATATTTTAAAATGTTAAACGGTATTTGATGAAAACTTTAAAAACTCGATCGTGATTTTGATGAATTGATACAAAGTTCATACCTAAAATTTAAAATATTTAATAAATATTCATTTTTATTAAATGATTACACTTAAATAATGTTAAAGTCAATGTATTAAGGTTGTGATTGGCAAAAAGAGTTCCTTGTTTATTTTCTGTTACTAATTTTATTTTTAGTCATAAAAAAACTCACACTGAAAAGTGTGAGTTTAGAGATTTATGTAAATGATTTACTTACTTTTTTTATAGAAATTTACTCCGCATTCAAGGAACTTCTTAAAGTCCTTTTTTGGCATGTAACCAGAAACCGGGGTGTTGATTACTTTTCCGTCAGGAGTTATTAAAACATAGTGCGGCTGAGAGTTATTATTAAAGTTAACCTGTTGGAATAAGCTCCATCTGTCACCAATTGTTTTTACCTTTTTAATTTGTCCTTCTCCAAGATCAATCTTTGTTTTTTGATCCTCAGGAAGTTCTTCCTTGTCGTCCACATATAGAGAAGCTAAAACAACATCATTTTGTAAGACCGGTAAAATATCCGGCTCGCTCCATACAAACTCTTCCATTTTTCTACAGTTTTCACAGCCATAGCCGGTAAAGTCTATTAAGATAGGTTTGTTTTCCTTTTTAGCAATTTCAATAGCCTTGAAAAAGTCATGTTCCGGATGCATTCCTAAAATTCCGTCTTTTTCATCATGGAAGTAGCTTACATTCAATGGAGGCAAGATTCCGCTTAATAACTGAAGTTTTGGACGGTCAGATGGAATTAATCCTTGGATCAGGTAGATCACAAAACCGATTCCCAATGCCCCCAATATTTTTCTTGTAATGGAGATTTTAGGCTTTTTGTCATCGTGTGGGAATTTGATTAATCCAAATAAATATAAAGTTAATCCTAAAGCAATGATAATCCATATGGCGATGAAAAGCTCTCTTTTTAAGAAGAACGTTTTAGATACCAAATCTGCCTTAGATAAGAATTTTAAAGCTAAAGCTAATTCTACGAAACCTAAAATCACTTTTACCGTGTTCATCCATCCTCCTGATTTTGGAAGACTTTGTAAAGCTTGCGGGAATAAAGCCAATAGTCCGAAAACAATAGCCCATGCTAACCCAAATCCTGCCAATGCAAATGTTAATAACATCGGAACATTGGATGATCCTGTTACTGCACTTCCCAATAAACTTCCCAAAATAGGGCCTGTACAAGAGAAAGAAACAATAACCAGTGTAAGTGCCATGAAGAAAATACCAATGATTCCTCCTGCCTCTTCAGCTCTTGATGATTTGTTGGCAATTGAACTAGGCAATGTAATATCATAATACCCGAAGAAACTTCCGGCAAAGAAGATAAATATAATAAAGAAAGCAATATTCAGCCATACGCTCGTTGAGATCTCATTGAAGATATTTCCGGCAATTCCATCAATAATGTGGAATGGAATACTCAATAAAACGAAAATAAGAAGAATGAAAAATCCATAGATTATTGCATCTCTTTTACCTTTTGCCTTGTCCTTGCTACCCTTCGTAAAGAATGAAACAGTTAAAGGGATCATAGGAAAAACACATGGTGTTAAAAGCGCAATTAATCCTCCAATGAAACCAAGGAATAAATAAGTCCAATAGTTTTCCTCCACTTGGGTAGTAGCTGTTCCGCAATCTGTTAATGGATTTTTGAAGTCCAGTGTTTCAATTTTTAACTGCTTTGGATCTAATTTTGATGTCTCAGTAAGTGTTGCTTCTGCCTTTGTTGGGTTTTCAGTAACGGTTTCTAGAGTTTTTACAGAATCTTTTGCTGCTGTTACTTCTTCAGTCGCAGCCTCTTCAGTTGCTCCTTTGGGAGTAACTTTCTGATTGAATTCTAATGTATTTGGAGCAAGACAAACTCTGTCGTCACAAGTTTGATAGGTGATTTCAGAAATAACTTCCGCTGGTTTTGTAGGATCCTTTAGCTTGAATTTCTGCTTGAATCCGGCCGAGTTGGAATAATAAACAATGGTTCCGCCAAAAGCTTCAGAAAATTCTTCATGCTTTTTACCAACCTCGGTAAACTTTCCTATAAGTTCAATATTTTTTCCCGAAACCTTATACTCAGTCGGGATTCCTGTGTCTTCAGGAAGATCCTTGGAGTAAATATGCCAGCCACTTTCCATAGTAGCATTCAGAACTGCTTCATACTGGTTATTGCCCAGATCATTAACAGTGAATTTAAACTTTACAGGATTCTTAATCTGTGCGTTGATTCCTGTTGCTAAAAATAGTAGAATTAATAAAAACCAATTTCTAAATTTCATTTTTCGTTTCATTAAAAATTTTGAGAATACATTTTGTTTTCTCATCCTTTGCATATCTTCTATCCTGTCTGAAAGGTAATACTCCAAGTACGGAATTGTTACTGTCAGTCAGTATCCAAATTTTTTGCCTCGCTAAAATAGATAATTTTTCGTCCCTAAAAAACTTAGAAACTTTCTTTTTCCCTGAAAAACCTGTCGGGAAAAATTCATCACCATCCTGCTGTTTTCTTAAATGCAGCGGGAAGTGAAGTTTTTCAGCATCAAAGTCCCATTCAAAATTCTTATCGATTCCATCAATGTCTTCAATAGAATTCGGAATGTTAATACCGATCTGGTTTTCTGAAAAATCAAAATGATCGATCAGTAGAGTTTTATGATTGATTTCCTGTTTGTGGTTTCTATCAATAAAGATCAATTCATTTCTGTTGACAATCAACTGATACTCTTTAGAAAAAAAAGAACTGTTGTTTTCTGCCTTGAAAATCTTAGGAATTTCTTCTTCCTGATTGAACCCGTATTTTTTTAAAATTTCAAACTTGACAAAATCGCTTTCCTGATCCAGCTTTTCCTTTGATAATATTTTGTGCTCTTGGTTAAATACCATAAGCTTATTTTCTATTTCCTGGATTTGATTTTGAACAAAATCGTTGGCCTGGTTCAGATAAAAAGAACTCTTTTTGAAGTTTTCCAGAAAGTGATCATTCGTCTCCTGTAGCTTTGGAACGATTTCATTCCTGATTTTATTCCTCAGGTAATCACTTTTTTTATTGGAAAGATCTTCTCGAAACTCAATATTATTTTGTTCCGCGAACTGATAAATTTCTTTTTTTGAAAAGCTTAACAGGGGACGGAGTATACAATTTGCATTGGAAGGTATTCCACTTAATCCTTTAATGCCTGCCGCTTTTGAAAGATTAATAATAAATGTTTCCAACTGATCGTTCAAATGATGAGCTGTAACGAGAAATTCCAGTTTTTCCTTTTGCTGGATTTCTTTGAAAAATGCATAGCGCAGCTCCCTTGCCCAAAGCTGAATAGAATTTTCCGGTTTTTGATCCTTTTCCGAAACTTCATACAAATGGAATTTAATATGATTTTTCTCACAAAAATCCTGTACTACCTTTTGATCAAGGTCTGAATCTTTTCCGCGAAGTTTATAATTGATGTGGGCAATTTGAAATGAGTGCTCTTTACCTTGTGTATTGTACATTAAATCCTGAAATAAAGAGGCTAGAACCATAGAGTCAGCTCCTCCGCTCACAGCTAGAAGATAGGTGTGATTTTCAGGGTTGTGAACAAGATTTTCTAATTGGCTTTTAAAGCTTAATTTTTTCAACATATATGTTGAGAATTTCTTTTATGCAAAGATAAACCATATAATTCAATTGAATTTCCCTAACTTTGAGTAGTCTAAAAATGATTACTTATGAAGATTTTTAAAGTTTTAGCAGTTTCTGCAATGGCGTTGGGAATGACTTCTTGTGTGAGCAAGAAACAATATGATGCCTTGAGTAGTAACTATAAGCAGTGTATTGAAAATATCGGAGAAAGACAGAGAGAAATTCAGGATCTAAAATCCCAAAACTCTGCATTGACAGGTGAAAACAATTTGTTGAAAAGCCAACATGATGCTTTAAAGTCATCACTTGATGCGTGTCTTTCAAATACAGGGAAAAGTTCTGCTAACATTGATAAGCTGGTAGGGGAAATTAATGCTTCTAACACTTATATTAAGCAGTTGATTTCTAGTAATGCTAAAAATGACAGTTTGAACCTTGCATTGTCTAACAAACTGAAGAGATCTTTGGATAATGTATCAGATGAGGATGTACAGGTGAAGGTATTGAAAGGTGTAGTAATGATCTCCCTTTCAGATAAAATGTTATACAAAACAGGAGATTACAACATTTTGCCTGCAGCTCAGGAAGTGTTAGGTAAAGTTGCGAAGGTAATTAATGATTATGATAAATATTCTGTATTGATTGAAGGAAATACAGATAATGCTGCATTAAATTCTCCAAACCTGCCAAGAGATAACTGGGATCTTTCTGCATTAAGAGGTACCTCTGTTGCTAAAGTTCTTCAGACTCAGTTTGGTGTAGATCCTGCAAGAATTACAGCGGGAGGACGTTCTGAATACAATCCTAAAGCTACAAACATGAGTGTTTCCGGTAGAGCTGAAAACAGAAGAACAGAAATTATCATCATGCCTAAGCTGGATGAGTTTATGAAACTGATGGATATTGCTCCAAAGAAATAATCAGATAGAGAAATAATCAAATCTTAATAAAAAAAATCCCGAAGCAATTCGGGATTTTTTTTTAATCAAATTAATTCTTCTTTTTTTAAAAGAGAAATAATTCGCTGTAAAAATGAATTGGATATTTCAGTCTTGGTTTTTTTTGCAGAAGACTTCGTACCACTTTTTGGTGATACGATTTTTTGATTCCCATGGTTAGTTTGTGTCTCTCCTGCAATCATTTTGTTTCTCTTAGTGTTTTTACCCCTTTGTTCTCTCTGCAAACTTATAACTAATACCACAGAAAAAACATCCGTATTTTCACGGTATTTCATATGGGGTTTTTCCCTATAATGAGTATTGTTGTTAATAGCTTTTCTGAATTCTAATTCTTTGGTTTATAAAATAATGCGTATATTTAATTCTCCTTAAAAGGAAATAACATAAAGAGGTATCCGAAAATCTTATAGAGTAGGAAAGCTAAATCAACAAATTATTACTATGAAAAATCTACAAAAACTTTCAAGAGAAAAAATGAAAAATGTACAAGGTTCTCTAGGCGATGACTATTGTAATCCTCAGATTATTTGTCAAAGAACTAGTGACTGCTGTCCGGGATGGGTATGTGGAGGAAAAGGAGAGTATTGCATTGCTTATTAATAATTAAATAAGTATATATAAGAGAAGAGAGATTGATTTCTCTCTTTTTTTGTTTCAATATGTTATTCAAAAAGAAGTTTTAAAATTCTTAAATTTGTTTAAATTAAAATTGTATGAGTTTTTTTGAAGAAAAGAATCCTGAAATGGATAGGTATTTGGAATCGCATGCTTCTTCGGAATCTGAAATTCTGAAAAAGCTGAGAAGAGAAACTTATCAGAAGACAACACAACCGCACATGATCTCTGGATATCAGCAGGGGAGATTATTAACTATTATTTCTCAAATGTTGCAGCCTAAAAATGTTCTTGAAATAGGAACTTTCACAGGTTATGCTACCTTGTGTCTTGCTTCGGGATTGGCAAAGGATGGTAAAATCACAACATTGGACGTGAATGAAGATCTAGCTTACCTTCCAAAAAAATATTTTGAATCCAGCGAATATGCGGATCAGATTGATTTTAAACTTCAGGATGCGAAAGAGTTTTTAAAGGAAACGAATGAAGTATTTGATTTAATCTTTGTAGATGCAGATAAGGAAAACTATGCAGACTATTTCAGATTAATAAAACCTCATACAAAATCAGGGTCAGTAGTGATGTTTGATAATGTTCTGTGGTATGGAAAAGTGTTGGAGGAAAATCCAAAATTGAAATCTACACAGTCTATCCAGGAATTAAATGATTTAGTGGCAAAAGACGATGATTTTGAAAATCTTATTCTACCTTTGCGTGATGGAGTAAACTTTCTTCGCAGGAAGTAACTAAATAGTAAAGGATTAAATATTCAAAACGTTTATAGATCGTGATATTTTAATCTTTTAATTATTCAATCTTTTAATTTAGAGTTAATGAATAAAGGAATTTGTATTGTTACAGTAGCGCCGGTTCGTGCAGAAGGTTCTGATAAAGCCGAAATTGTTACTGAAATATTGTTTGGAGAAAGCGCGGATATTCTGGAGGTAAATAAAAACTGGACCAGAATAAAAATGCATTATGATGGCTATGAAGGATGGATGGATACCAAACAGCTAAAACCTGTAACAGATGAAGAGCTGGCGAATAGAAAAGTTACTGTGGTTACAGAGGACTTTTCTTCCGTATTGATGAATGATGGAAAAACATTGCTTTCGATGGGATCTGAAGTAGAATTTCCTGTGGTGGCCTCAAGAAGAAGTCATGACGTAAGGGAAAGCATTGCTTTGGCATCAAAAGAATTCCTTAATGTTCCCTATTTGTGGGGTGGCAAAAGCTTTTTTGCCGTAGACTGCTCCGGATTTACACAGCTGATTTATAAAATTCATAATATTAAACTTCCTAGGGATGCTTCTCAACAAGCTGAGGTAGGCGAAGCGCTTACCTTTGTGGAAGAAACCCAGCCGGGTGATCTTGCTTTCTTTGAAAATGCTGATGGGAAGATTATCCACGTAGGAATTATGCTGGAAAATCAGAAGATTATTCATGCATCAGGAAAAGTAAGAATCGATACTTTGGATTCTACAGGAATTTTCAATAAAGAAATGAATAAACATACTCATAAACTTAGGGTTCTTAAAAGCGTTATTTAAAATATGAAATTGTCCAGCATATTATTAATAGTGAACACTCTTTTGCTTATTGTAATTTGGGTTTTTACAGGAATAAAATATGCTGAGTTACCAGATATAATTCCTACTCATTTTGACTTTCAGGGAAATGTAGATGGTGAATCCGGTAAAGGAACGATCTGGCTTTTGCCATGTATTGCTAGCTTTATTCATCTTCTTTTTATTGGAGCAACCAGAGATCCCAATTCTCCTATGCTAAACGTACCACAAAGCTTCCGCAATAAAGAAAGACTGGAACTGTACTTGTTCTTTCTGCAGCTTCCTGTGATGATTCTGTTTTTGGATATTATTGTTGAAAGTATCCGGGTTGCAGAGGGGAAGCAGACTGAATTAAGTGATGCTGTTTTCTTTATTTTAGGATTATTATTTGCTATGGTTGGAGTATTTCTTGTAAGATGTATAAAAGAGAGTATAACAAAAAAGTCTAACGACTAAATCAATCAAAATTGAACTTGCTTTATAATATATTCATCAGTCTTCTCATTGTTGGAATGAAGGTTTTTTCATGGTTTAATGGTAAAACTAAAAAAGGCGTTGAGGGTAGAAAGCAATCTTTGGATAAAGTAAAATCTGCGTTTTCAAAAACTGATAAGGTGATTTGGATGCACGCAGCAAGTCTGGGCGAGTATGAACAGGGATTGCCAGTTTTAGAGAAGCTTAAAGAACAATTTCCTGATCATAAAATTCTGATCACTTTCTTCTCACCATCCGGATATGAGAATGTTATTAAAAAGAAACATATTGCAGATGTGATTTGCTATCTGCCTTTTGATAAAAAGAGTACTGTAAGAGAATTTGTATCACAATTTGATACTAAACTATTTTTTACGGTGAAGTATGATTACTGGTATAACTTGCTTGCCGAGCTCAAAAATAAGGGAGCAAAGATTTATGTAATTTCTGCTTTATTCTACGAAAGACAATCTTTTTTCACATCTTACGGTAAGTGGTTTGTGAAGCAGCTTCAGAAGAACATAGATTGGTTCTTTCACCAGACTCAGTTTTCCCTTGCATTGGCTAAAAGCGTAGGATTGACGAGATCTTCTGTAACTGGAGATACAAGGTTTGATAGGGTAAAACAGCTTCGGCTGCGAGATAATCATGTTGATCATGTTTCAGATTTTATAGGGCGACATAAGAGTATTGTTTTTGGAAGCTCCTGGCAAGCTGAGGAGAAAATTGCAGAAATGATTTCCCGTAAAAATAATACTGTAAAAATAATTATCGCACCCCACGATTTGAAGAGGGTAGAACATTTAAAAAATATGTTTCCGGATGCAATACTGTATAGTGAAGTACAAAGTTCAAACCTTTCAACGTTCAGTTCTCAGATCTTAATCATAGACAGCATAGGACTATTATCAAAACTATATTCCTATGCAGATATAGCAGTTGTTGGCGGAGGTTTTCATGACGCAGGATTGCATAATATTCTGGAGGCAGCGACATTTGGGGTTCCCGTAATCTTTGGAAATCGTTACAAAAAGAATCCTGAGGCAGATGATCTTATTTCCATGAATGGAGGAAAGTCCTTTGCAGACGAGCCAACAGCCGCAGAATTCGTTTTATTTCTTGCCAATGAAGAGAATAGAGAAGAACTCACGGAAATGTCTCAGAATGCAAAGAATTTCGTTGATGGGAAACCAAATTCCACAGAAATGATTCTGCAGAAAATTCTATCTTAAAAAGCCTTGGCTTTTTATCTCTTTCATTGTTTGCTCAATATTTTCAGGAATGTTGTCACACTCCAGCCAGTTAATGTCCAGCCCGTTATTGATGCATAATTTTTGAAGATAATGGTTTTCTGATATTTTGGCTTGAGTATCCCGTAGAAACTCGTCAATTTCCATCCAGTAATCCTCATCCAGTTTTTTAATTAATATCAGGGATTTGAATACTTTGTTGATGATATAGATGTACAGTTTATAAACATTGTCAAACCTCTGTCTGCTCAATTCATTATTATAATCTAGAATCTTATTAATCATCAGCAAATTAATTGAAACTTCCCCAAATTTGTCGGTTGTTATTTTGACATGTTCGGTAATTTCAGCACTTATTTTTCGGATGATCGTCAGGAAATATTTGGCGTTACCAATATATTTTGAAGCTAAAAGAATTTTTTCCTCTACATCTTCTTCCATTGTACTCCTCTTATCATCCGTGGTAGCCGGATCAATAAGCTCGAAGTACAATTTTTTAGACAGTAATTTATCCTTTCTCAGTAATCTGAAGATAAGTTTATCCTTTTCGGTACTGGAAAAAGCACTCAATGCTGCCTTAAACTCTTTTGAATACTCCATTAGTTGAAAATTTTTGAATATTTTAGAAAGCCATTCATGGCCCAGTTAGCAGTGTAATATAATGATTTTAAAGTGGAGAATCCCATGAAGTCTTTATACACAAGGTACTGATCCTTGATGATATTTTTTTTATTTCTGGAAACACTATTCTCACGCATTCTGTATTTTGCCATGGTTTTATTAATAGGCATTCCCTCAGGGATTACCTTTAATAGATTTAGCCACATCACATGATCTTCCCGTTTGCTTTTGACAGGGAATAAAAACTTCCCAACCCTTTTAGTGTCATACATTGTGGAAACAGGAGCCAATCGGCATGTCTTCAGGAGATTGGAAAATGTAACCACTTTGTCTGCAAGGAAATCCTTTAAGATAGGCTGAAGCTGCTCATCACATCTTGAATAGTTGCAATACACAAGCTCTGCATGATGTTCCTGCATATAATCCGTCATGGTCTCAATGTATTCAGGATACCAATAATCATCAGAGTCCAAAAATGCAATATATCTGCCCTTGGCTCTTTCAAGGCTATTATTTCTTGCATTTCCGGCACCGCCATTTTTCTCCAGAACCTGCAGCTTTATTCTTGGGTCATTATATTTCCTGATGATTTCTACTGTATTATCCTTGGAAAGATCATCAGTAATCAGCCATTCCCAGTTTTCATAGGTTTGACTAAGGACGGACTGTATGGTTTCCTCGATAAATTCTGCAGAATTATAGCAGGGAGTAATAATGGAGACAAGGTCTTTCATTTATGTTTTTAAATATTGTTCAAAATTATAAAAATCTTTTTTCATAAAGGTGCCATGAGCTTACACCTACAGCAATAACTACTAACATACATACCAAAGCCATTACAAATGGATTGTAATCTTCAAACAATCCTAAAGTCTGGAAAGTTCTGATAATAGGAAAATGGAAAATGTAGATTCCGTAGGTGAAATCACCATATTTTCCGAAATTATTTAAAAATTTGAATGAATAGGCAATGTACATTACGATAACACCGATCATCATTGGAGAAAAAAGCTGAATTTTTAAGTATAAATCAATCCACACAGTGGCGATAGCAATGATGAAAATTATATTTTTATGTTTGATGAATTTATCAAAATTAAAGTAAATCAGCATTCCGGGGATAAAATAGGATAATGTTCCGGGAAGCTGTTTGGCAAGTGAAATTTTATTTAAAGATTCAAAATAATTTAGATAAATAAGTGATAGAAAGTATAAAATAACCAAACTTATATTTCTGTATTTATTATTCTTTCCGAACAGCAAAAACAACAAAGGAACCGCAAAATAGTAACACATTTCTATTTTCAGCGTCCATAGTGCACCATTTACTGCTTGATTTCCAAAAACTCCGGGAAGCCAAGGTGCTTTAAAATTTAAAAATAATGAATTCCAAAAAAGGTATTTGTAAACTTGTGTATTACTGAAATATTCTGTGAAAGAATATGTACTTACCAAACTTAATAAAATCGCACATAAAAAAATAACCAATAAGTAAGCGGGAACAATTCTTTTGATTCTCTTTTTTAAATAACTTTTCAGGCTTGAAGACCTGTCATAGCTCCTTGCAATAAGAAATCCGCTCACTGCAAAAAAACCGAAAACGGCAATTTCTATAGGGCTGTACTCAAAAATCTTGAGATCAGGAGATGCACTGAGGGTGCCAAGATGGCCAAGAAAGACAATAAAGGCGAGGAGAACACGTATAAAGTCAAAATTGTTTTTCGTTATATCTTGCATTTTTTTTCTTTGACTACAAAAATAACTTTTTTAATAAAACAGGGGGATTTTCGGAGGTTCAATATTTGTTAAATAAAGGGAATATGACCTCTGACTGTTTTAAAATATATACAAATAAAGGTCGATAAAATAATTTTTCACAAAAAATAGTAATATAAATCAAAAAAATTATAATTTTAGCCCTTGAAAAAATTAATCTATGAAGAAATTAGCACTACTATTTTCAGGCCTATCATTATTGGTGGCCTCCGGATGTTCTACTAGTAACGATTATGTTGAGGAAGCTCCACTTATTGGGTTTTGGCAGCCGTTAAAAGAGGTGGTTACTACTGTAGAGGTAGGCGAACAACCAATTTCGGATGTGATTACCTATACAGATTGTCAGAAAGAATCCAGATGGTGGTTCAGTAATGAAGTAAAAGGAAAAAGGATTGATGTGAAAGATCCTGTTACACCAGGGCTATGTGATATTCAGCCTGATGCCAACTTTACTTATACCTATGATAATAGCAGCAAGAATATGCAGATGAAATATCAGGGAGTGGTAGCTCCTGTTAATGCAAAAGTGATAACTCTGAATCAAACAACCCTCAATCTGGCTGTAAGAGAAGAAACAGAAGATCCGGCTGTGTTTAAAACAAGAACTTATACTTTCAAGAGAGTAAATCCTCAACATTAATAAGTGTACTTCAAGATATAAAAACAGGTCTCATCTTCGGATGAGACTTTTTTGTTGAACAGGGAATTATAATTCATCATAAATTAAATTTTTATTTCTTTTAAAATCATTAATTTTGTGAATCTTGTAAAAAAAGAAAAAATCTAAATATTTAAAGTCTAACATATAACATATATATAAAGTGTTTTACGATCATCAGCAGATAGAAAAAAAGTGGCAGAAATATTGGGAGGATAATCAAACCTACAAAACCTCCAATAATACAGATAAACCTAAATTTTATGTACTCGATATGTTCCCGTATCCATCAGGGGCAGGACTTCACGTAGGTCACCCGCTTGGATACATTGCATCGGATATCTATGCAAGGTACAAAAGACATCAGGGATTTAACGTTCTCCACCCGGTAGGATATGATAGCTTTGGGCTTCCTGCTGAGCAGTATGCAATCCAGACAGGACAGCATCCGGCAATCACTACAGAAAAAAACATCAACAGATACGAAGAGCAATTAAGAAAAATTGGTTTTTCATTTGATTGGAGCAGAGAGGTAAGAACTTCAGACGCATCTTACTATAAATGGACACAGTGGATCTTTATTGAGCTATATCATTCTTGGTATAATAAAAATACAGACAAGGCAGAATCCATCGATACCCTGATCAAGCATTTTGAAGAAAAAGGAACAGAGGGATTAAATGCTAATCAAAACGACGAATTAAGCTTTACCGCAGAAGAATGGTCTAGCGCTTCTGAAATTGATAAAGAAGATATCCTATTGAATTATCGTCTTTCTTACAGAGCGGATACTACCGTAAACTGGTGTCCTGCATTAGGAACAGTTTTGGCTAATGACGAGATAAAAGATGGAAAATCTGAAAGAGGAGGATTCCCGGTATTCCAAAAGAAAATGATGCAGTGGAGCATGAGGATCTCTGCATACTCTGAAAGGTTATTACAAGGGCTTTCTAAATTAGATTGGCCACAACCGTTGAAAGATGCTCAGGAATACTGGATTGGAAAATCTCAGGGAGCACAGGTTCAGTTCAAAGTAGATGGGCATGATGAAATCGTTGAGGTTTTCACCACAAGACCCGACACTATTTTCGGAGCAACATTTATGGTTTTGGCTCCGGAAAATCCTTTAGTAGAAACAATTACTACAGACGCTCAAAAAGTAGAAGTAGATACCTATATTGAAGAAACTTCCAAGAAAACGGAAAGAGACAGAATGTCTGACGTGAAAAACGTGAGCGGAGCTTTCACAGGAAGTTATGCAATCAATCCTTTCAGTGGAGCAAAAATGCCGATCTATATTTCAGACTACGTATTGATGGGATATGGAACCGGAGCTGTAATGGCGGTTCCTGCACATGATGAACGTGATCACAGATTTGCAAAGAAATTTAATCTTGAAATTAAAAAAGTAGTTGAAACTAAAGAAGACGTTCAGGAAAAATCTTTTGATTCCAAGGACTCAGTATGTGTAAACTCTGATTTCTTAAACGGATTAAGTTATAACGATGCGAAATCAAAAATAATTTCAGAAATCGAAAACAAAGGAATTGGCCACGGAACAACCAATTATAGACAACGTGATGCCATCTTCTCAAGACAACGTTATTGGGGAGAACCGGTTCCTATATATTATAAGGAAGGAATGCCTTACACATTACCAACATCTGCATTGCCGTTGGAACTTCCTGAAGTTGAAAAATATTTGCCAACAGAAGATGGAGATCCACCACTAGGAAATGCTAAAGAATTTGCCTGGGATGAGGTGAACCAAAAAGTAGTTTCTACAGATTTAATAGACGACAAAACTATTTTCCCTCTGGAATTATCCACAATGCCGGGTTGGGCAGGTAGCTCATGGTATTTCCTTAGATATATGGATCCTCAGAATGATGGAGAATTCTGTGCAAAAAAACTTTCAGACTATTGGGGGCAGGTAGATTTATATATTGGAGGTAGCGAGCACGCAACCGGTCACTTGTTGTATTCCCGTTTTTGGAACATGTTCTTAAAAGATAGAGGATATATTAACCATGATGAACCTTTCCAAAAATTGATCAACCAAGGAATGATCTTAGGAATGAGCGCATTTGTGTACAGAATTGATGGAACCAACCAATATGTTTCTAAAAACTTAGCTGGTAATTATCAGACGCAGCAGATTCACGTAGACGTATCCTTATTAAAAGGAACATCAGATGAATTAGACACAGAAGCATTCAAAGCTTGGAGACCTGATTATGCAAATGCAGAATTTATCTTGGAGGATGGAAAATACATCACAGACCGTGAAGTAGAAAAAATGTCCAAGTCTAAATATAATGTAGTAAACCCTGATGATATCTGTGAAGAATACGGAGCAGATGGTTTAAGACTATATGAAATGTTCCTGGGACCGTTGGAGCAATCCAAGCCATGGAATACACAAGGATTAAGTGGAGTATATAGTTTCCTTAAGAAATTCTGGAACCTACACTTCAATGGAGAAACCTTTGAAATTTCTGAGGAAGAACCTACAAAGGCAGAATATAAAGTATTACATACCTTAATAAAGAAGGTGGTTTATGATATAGAAAATTTCTCATTCAACACTTCCGTATCTTCATTCATGATTGCTGTAAACGAGCTTCAGAAAATAAAATGCAACAAACGCAATATTTTAGAACCGTTAGCCGTTATCATCTCTCCGTATGCTCCTCACATTTGTGAAGAACTATGGAGCCTATTAGGTCACGATACTTCAATAGAATTTGAACAATTTCCTGTATTGAATGAGGATTATCTGGTTGAGGACGAAATTGAGTATCCGGTAAGCGTAAATGGTAAAATGAAGTTCAAAATTTCACTTTCAGCTCAATTATCTGCGAAGGAAGTCGAAGATTTGGTGATTTCAAATGAGAAAATGCAACAGATTTTGGAAGGTAAAACCCCTAAAAAAATCATTGTTGTCCCTCACCGTATTGTGAATATCGTAATTTAAAAAAAAATTAACATTGGGAAATTAAAAAAAATGGGTGTCTTATTTTTATGATTTTTTAACTCAAATGTTAAATTTGGGAAAAATAAATAAAATATTTAAGAATAATTATTATATCGAAATCGTATTAAATTTTCTTTATCAAAAAAAAGCAAAATGTTTAATTAAGACTCTTGCATTTTAATTAATTTTGCCTTTAATTTACACCCTGTAAAATTTTAAAACAATATAATTTAGTTAAATATGGAAATGAATGTTTCAAAAAATGATGAGCAAGTAGTTGCTAGAAAGGCAGGAGGTTTAAATCCAGCTGTTATTATTCCTATTCTATTTGCTATAGGAGTATGTATTTATTTATTCGTTCTTGGGAGCCCAGGAAACTTTAAAGATGCAGATAAACTAGGAAGTGGTTCTGTAGCTTTTTCAAGCATTGAAGGAAAAGACATTCATCCAGAATCGTTCTTAGGTATTATCTACAAAGGAGGTGTCATTGTACCAATCTTGATTACTTTCATGATTACAGTAATCGTTTTCTCTTTTGAAAGATATTTCGTTCTTGGTAAAGCTGCTGGAAAAGGAAACCTAGACAACTTCGTAGTACAAGTAAGAAGCTTACTTAACCAAAACAAAATTGACGAAGCTATCGAAGAGTGTGACAGACAACAAGGTTCTGTAGGAAACGTAGTAAAAGAAGGTCTTACTACTTACAAAGCACTTTCTCACGATAACACATTAAATAAAGAGCAGAAAATGGTAGCGCTTAACAAAGCTATCGAAGAAGCTACTACTCTTGAGATGCCAATGCTTGAGAAAAACATGATGATCCTTTCTACTTTAGGTACAGTTGCAACGTTAGTAGCACTACTAGGAACGGTAATCGGGATGATCAAGGCATTCTTCGCATTAGGTTCAGGAGGTGGTACTCCAGATGCTGCTGCTCTATCTACTGGTATCTCTGAAGCATTGATCAACACTGCATTAGGTATTGGTACTTCTGCAATCGCTATTATCCTTTATAACTTCTTTACATCTAAAATTGATGGATTAACTTACAAGATCGACGAGATCTCTATGAGTATCCAACAGTCTTTCGCTGAATTCAACTAAGAATTAGCAAGATATTTGCATTAGCAATTAAAAGAAGTTTAATTAAAAATATTTTATAATAATGGCGAGAGTCAAACCAAAAAGACATGGAGTAGTGACGGACATGACCGCAATGTGTGACGTTGCGTTCCTACTTCTTACGTTCTTTATCTTGACCACTCAGTTTAAAAAACCTGACGTGGAGCAGATCAAACCGCCATCTTCAATTTCGGAAAAATTGCTTCCTGATGCTAGTTTAATGACTATCAACGCTACTCCGGACGGAAAATTCTATTTCCAACCAGTAGAAAACGCATCAGAAAGAGTTGCTCTTTTGGATAAAATGGGACAAAAGTATGGTATTACTTTTGACAATAACCAAAAAGCTGCTTTCCAGAAAGTTCAGGCAATTGGAGTTCCAATGAACCAACTTAAAGGTTACTTGGATATGTCTGGAGATGAGCAGAAAAATTATAAGAGTCCTACAGGTATTCCTATGGACAGTACAAATAAACAATTAATTGATTGGGTAAAAGAAAGTTTAAGCGTTAACCCTGACTACAAGTTAGCCATTAAAGGAGACGTTACAACTCAGTATCCTAAAGTTAAAAGTCTATTTGAGGGTTTAAGAGATATTGATTTTCTTAAATTTTGGTTGATTACATCACAAGAAGGTAAACCTAACGAATAATATCGATAGAAATGGCAGAAGTACAAGTACAAGAAAAAGGCGGCAAGGGCGGCAAGGTCCGTTCCAAGAAGCAGAACACCAGAGTCGATATGACTCCGATGGTAGACTTGGGTTTTCTATTGATTACCTTCTTTATGTTCACAACTACATTTAGTAAACCGAATGTTATGGATTTGGGTCTTCCGGCTAAACCGAAAGATGAAACAAAAAAACCACCTCCAACAGAAATTAAACTTTCGAACTCAATTTCTATCTTATTAGGAAAAGACAATAGAGTATTTTGGCACCAACAGGATGCAACTTCCTTGAATGACCAAACTCTTATGGAAACTACTTTAGATAGAGAGGGTATTAGAAAAGTAATTCAGCAGGCAAAATCTAGAGCTGCAGATCAAACGAAATTTACCGTGATCATTAAGCCAACTGACGATGCTGTATATAAGAACTTTGTTGATATTCTTGATGAAATGGCAATTACCAAAAGTGAGCAGTACGGTGTTACTGATATCAAACCTTGGGAGAAAGCTATTTATGAGAAGAAAGTAGGTGGTGCTGCTGCACCGGCTGCTACAAAGTAATTTAACCATAAAATTGTTATATCTAATCTATGGCAGATGAAAATGTATACAATCAGAATCTTACTTTAGACGAGATTGTATTTGAAAATAGAAACAAGGAATATGGTGCCTATGATCTTAGACATCAGTATCCGAGACTTTTAACAAAGTCTTTTATCATCGGAACAGCTTTATTCCTTTTGGCAGCTTTGTCTCCGTTCATCTATCTTACGATTAAAAATCTTACAGCTCCGCCTAAGCAAGAAGTAAAGGCAGATCTAGTAGATATTATCGAAGAAGATCCGATTATTGAGCAGCCTAAAGAAGAAGAACCACCTCCACCACCTCCTCCAAAAGAAGAGGAAAAAATTGAGGTAATTCAGAACGTAGTTCCTGAGCCTGTAAAAGCTCCGAAAATTGAAACTCCACCTCCACCAATTTCTAAGCAGTTGGAAACTACAACTGGTTTGAATAATCAGGAAGGGGTGAAAGCTCCGGCTTATACGCCACCACCACCACCACCATCTACAGGTACTAAAGCTACCACAGTAGAAGTGAAGGCGAATAACCCTAACGAAATCTACAAAGATGTAGACCAATCTGCAGAATATCCTGGAGGTATGGGTGCATTGAGAAAATTCTTAGGAGATAACTTCGATACTTCCCTAATGGAAGGAGGTGAAGGGACGCTTAAAGCTAAGCTTAAGTTCGTTGTAGAAAAAGACGGAACTGTTTCTGCAGTTACTATTGAAGAGAAATCTCCAAATGGCGACTTCAACAGTGAAGCTGTACGTGTAGTTAAGAAACTTAAAAAGTGGACTCCTGCTAAGAGAAATGGAGAAAGCGTTAGATCTTACTATAGTGTACCATTTACTATGAACTTTGAATAATTAGACTTATTTATTCAGAATATAAATAAAAAGGGAAGCATATGCTTCCCTTTTTATTTTTTTTGTATTTTTGTTACATGATGTTCAATTGGTTATCCCTGGTTACGGGATTGTTTTATATCGTTTTAGGAATTGTAGTAATTATCTATAAATTCTTCTTTACCATTTTAGAACCTGCTATTGCTTATGCATTGGGTGCTCTTTTAATTGTTTATGGTATATTTAGAATCTATAGAGCTGTTTCTAAAATCAAAAAATCGAAAGATGAAGAATAGTTTTAAAATTGCACTTGTCTTAGTAATAGGAATTATACTGGCAGGCTGCAAAAAAGAGGAGAAATCTCCTTCCTATCACAAAGGTGATCTTACGATTTTTACAGACGAATCTTTTCAAAGTGTTACAGAGGCATTAGCTGACGGCTATATGATCAATTATCCCGAAACACGCATTAAAGTAGAGACAAAAAAAGAAGATTTAGGTCTTCTCGATTTATTGAAAGGAAATGCAAAGGTGATTGTAATGTCCAGAAACCTTAATCCAGAAGAAGTAAAAACCTACGAAGAAAGAACAGATTTAAAGTTTCTTCCTGCTAAATTTGCAGCAGATGCTGTGGTTTTTGTAGTTCCAAAAGACTCTCCAAAGGAAAGTATTTCAATGGATGAAATCAATAGTGGGCTTCTTTCAGAGGAGAAGAAGTTTATTTTTGACGGAACCAATTCAAGTAATCTGAACTTTGTTGCAGAGAAGTTAAAAAAACAACCCAAAGACCTTAAGTTTTCCATTATTCCTGGAAATCAGAAGATTATTGAGGAACTAGGAAAATATCCTGATAAGATAGGAGTAGTAGGACTTAATACTTTCAGTCGTCCTTACGATAAAACTTCTGAAAAACTTAGAGAGATGGTGAAGGTACTTCCTGTAGTAGATAAAGGAAAATCATACACGGCTAACTTCGAGGGGCTTCGTTCTATGGAATATCCATTCACTAGAGTACTTTATTTCCTTATTAACGAAGGTAACTTCAATATCGCTAATGGCTTTATACGATTTTCATGTACTCACTTAGGACAAAAAATTGTTCAGAAAGAGGGTTTACAGCCATATAACATCTATAAAAGAGAGGTACAAATGCGTTAAAAATATTAAATTCACAATTTATTGCCATTAAAAAAAATGTTTTGGTCTGAAAGTTGTGTAGAATATAACTCAATTATTTAGAAAATATAAAATGAAAGATATAATGAATATGAATGTAAAAAAGATTGCTTTTGGAGCAGCTGTGGTATTTTTTACCGGTTTCGCCTCTGCACAAACACTGCAGGATGGTATTAACAGTATAGACAGTGATAAATTTGCTCAGGCAAAAACCAATTTCACTGATATGATCGCTAAAGAGCCTACTGCTGAAAACTACTTCTATTTAGGAAATACTTTCTTAAGACAAGGAGAACCGGATTATGCTAAGGCTACTGAAAGTTTTAACAAAGGATTAGCAGCTGACGGTAAAAGCTATCTTAATAGAATCGGTCTTGCGGCTGTTAAATTAGGTAAAGGTGATAAAAGTGCCATTGCTGAAATTCAAAAAGTGGTAACTGATTCCAGAGAAAAAGATGCTGAAGTATTGTTTAGAGCAGCAGAAGCTTTGACTTTATTTGAAAAAAACAGTTCACCTGATCTTGCTATCCAATTCCTGACTAAGGCTATTGAGAAGGCTGAGAAAAAAGGAGTTCCTGCACATTATTATTATACATTAGGAGACGCTTATAGACTAAAAAGAGCACCGGGAGAGGCTATGTCTGCTTATGACAAAGCATTACCTTTAGCTAAAAATAAAGCTTCTGTTTACACAAGAATGGCTACTTTATGGATGGCTGCTCAGGTATGGCAAAAAGCTAAAGAAAGTGTAGATAAAGCTATTGCTGTAGACCCTACTTATGCTCCTGCATATAAAGCTTTGGCTGGTTATGATATCAGATACCAACAAAATGCTAAGGCTACACAAGACCTTATCAACTATACAAAATATGCGGATGAAGATCCATATACTCAATTAGAAATTGCAAAATTATACTTCACAAACGAAGATTACGCAAACTCTAAGACAGTATTAGACAAGATTTTTGATAAAATTGAAGATCCTATTAAGTTCAAGTTAAGAGCTTATCAGTCTTATGCAGATAAAAATTATGCAGAAGCAAAGCAAAATATGGATACTTTCGTTTCTCAAGCTGAAAAATCAAGAGTACAGCCTGCTGACCAAGGTTTGCAAGGACTTATTGCTGCTGGTTTAGCTAAAGACGAAAAAGATGCAGCTAAAAAATCTGCTTTAATGACTGAATCTCAACAAAAAATTGCCATTGCAAAGGCTGCAAAAGACGAGACAATGAAGTGGGATCTAGAATTAGCGAACATCGCAGGAGGTGGTGGTGCTTCTCAAGCAGATGCTGATAAAGGACCTACAAACCCTACCATTGAAGGATTGAAGAAGCAAGTTGCTGCTAACGCTCAGGATTCTGATGCTTTATTTAAATTAGCTACAGCTTATCAGGATGCTAAAAACTGGAATGGGGCAATCCTTACATGGCAAAAAATGTCAGCTCTTCTTCCTGATTGGGCTCCGGCATATTACAGCCAAGGATATTCTTACCAACAGGCAGGAAATAATGATGCTGCAAAATTAGCTTACGAGAAATTCATCAGTACAGTGAAACCTGCGGATCAGGAAGCTAACAAGCAAACTCTTGCTTATGCTTATTTCGCAGTAGCTTACATGAGTAAAGATTCTGATGCTGCAAAAGCAAAAGATTATGTTGCAAAATCTTTACAGTTAGATCCTACTTACCAGGATGCTGTAAAATTAAATGCAGAGATCAACAAGTAATTTAAAATTTAAATTATAGATATTAACACTTCCCATTCGTAATGTTTGGGAAGTTTTTATTTAAAACTTATCTTTGATTCTATGAAAACTGATATACTTGCTTTTGGAGCACACCCTGATGATGTAGAGCTGGGATGTGGTGGAACTATTGCCAAAATGGTTTCAGAGGGTAAAAAATGTGTAGTGGTAGATCTTACCAGAGGAGAGCTCGGTACAAGAGGTACGGATGAAACAAGAAAGGCAGAAGCGGCAGATGCTGCTCATATCCTTGGACTCTCTGCAAGAGAGAACCTGGGAATGAAAGATGGCTTTTTGGTAAATTCTGAAGAATATCAAATGAGGATCGTAAAAATGATTCGCAAATACCGCCCGGAAATTGTCTTGGCGAATGCAATTGATGATAGACATCCTGATCATGCAAAAGGAGCGAAATTAGTGTCAGATGCGTGCTTTTTGTCCGGATTGAGAAAAATTGAAACAACAGAGGATGGAGAAATTCAGGAGGTATGGAGACCGAAGCATGTGTTTCATTACATTCAGTGGAAAGATATCAAACCGGAGTTTGTGATTGACATATCAGAGCATCTGGATAAAAAACTGGAAGCATGTATGGCTTATAAAACCCAATTTTATGATCCAACTTCTAAGGAACCTGAAACTCCAATTACGACAAAGGACTTTTATGAGAGCTTAACCTACCGTGCTCAGGATTTAGGGCGATTATCGGGAGTTACTTATGCTGAGGGATTTACGTCTGAGAAGTTAATTTCTTTGAAAAATTTTGATGGAATTGTTTGATAGTTGAGGAAATTGTCCTATATTTGCACTCAGAAAACGGTGATTGTAGCTCAGTTGGTTAGAGCGTCGGATTGTGGTTCCGAAGGTCGGGGGTTCGAGACCCCTCATTCACCCAAAGAAAGTACACTTTTTGAAAGTGTACTTTTTTATTTTGTACCTATTTCAATCCGAAAATAACCCCCACTTTTTAATTTATTCTTAGTAGCTTTTTCCCGCTATTCACTCATACTGCTCACGCCGACACCTAAAAAGGGCATTATATGTGGTGAGATAACTGTTTCTATCGGATCTAATGATCAAACAATTTTAGTCAAAAAAGAATATTAATAATATTCTTTACCACTCATATTTAAAGTTCCATCTCCTTTTCTTTATATTCATTATAAAATCTCAAATTGATACAATAGCACGGTGAAATTTTACTATATTTAGTCACACTAAGTTCAAATATGGAAATAAAAGTCACTGTAAAGCAGTTGGGGAAGAAACACCCTGTTCTTTCGGAACAAAATATTGAGATCGCCTACGAAGAGGCCAATATCACCTTAGAAAATTTATTAAAATTAATCGTTCAACAGCAAGTAGATGAGTTTAATGCAAAATCTTTTGAGCAGGAGGATGAAGACTATACTAAAATTCCGCAGAATAATTACCTGAATTTACTTACAGATACAGGTAAAGTAGGTTTTGGAAGTATCTATAATCTTAAGAAAGCGGATCTGCCAAAAGCACAGGAAAATGCCATTCAGGCTTTTGAAGACGGAATGTTTGCTGTGTTTTACAATGAAGAAGAACTTGAAAGCCTTACCCAAACCATCGATTTGGAACTAAAACATACATTTACCTTTATAAGACTTTCATTTCTTGCAGGAAGCTATTGGTAATCAAATTATATTAAGTAATACCATACATGGAAATCACAAAAAAATTAGAATCGAAAAAATTAATCAAGAATTATTACGAAAAACTAAGAAAAGATCTGTTAGAGCAAGCTGAAAAAGGGTTGTCTACAGAGGTTTTTCCGGATAAACCCATGCTTAAGAAAGAAGTAGCAGAATTAGGTTTATTCTTAATGGGTAAGACCAACTATTATCAGGCAATGACCCTGGGTTCAAAAGAAGCAGAGAAACTGAAAAATTATATAAAACCTGATATTTGGGAAGATGCGGATTACTATAAACTCTTGGTTTACTACTTTGGAGAGAATGCTGATCTGGTAAAATATGCATGGAACAGGATGCCTTACAAAATGTATCAGACGAGTTATTTCCGTCGTTCGTTTCGTGCTCCTCATAATGAAAGATATATACTGATGAATCAGGCTAACCTGATGAGAGAACTGGTTCGGGCCCCAAATGTTTATTCCTATGATAGTCATGATCAGAATTATGATTTATCATTGGAAGAGCAGATTATATATGAGAATGAGGTGTCAAATAATTCAAGTCAGTTCTATGTTTGGTCAGCGGCAATTGATACGGGTAATACAACCATTTATCAATTAATTGAAGATATTATTTTTAATAAACATACGGAGGGAAAGGTTTCCAGAAACATTATTAAAGCTTTACTCAACAGTGAAAAGAAACATTGCTGGGAATTGGTGGGAAAACTTTTACTGGCGGCACAGCGACAAGAGGGTCTAAGACAAACTATATTGGAAGCTCTGGATGAAACCAGTATAGGAGCTTTGGAATATATGACCAATGTAATTGTGGAACATAAACTTACCCGTTTTTCATCTGTTGTACGTTCTATAGATACCTGGACCGGATTGGGCTGGGAATCAGAAAAAGAATCAGTAGTAAATAATATTGTATCACTGGCTCATACATACTTCAGTAGTCCGGAACTTGTTCCTGATGCTATTACAAGTAAGAATAATAATGAAATCTATATGGCTCTTTGGGTACAGGGGGTATGGGATGTGGATAAAACTGTTCCTTACTTACACTACCTATTTGACAAAGGAAGTGTAGAGAAAAAATGTCTTGCGATAAAATTTGCCACAGAAACCGATGATCCTTACATTCAAATGCCTTTGTATTATAAGGCTGTGTTGGAGGGAAACTTGGAGGTACTGGCATTTGCAGGAAGCCAAATGTCTGAATTATTAGCGTCCAATACGAATTCTAAATTCTTTATCAGTAATGCAGATTATCCGGACTTCTTTGAAAAAATTCACGAGCTGACGCAGAAAATAGAGGTAAAAGAAAAGAAATTTGAGGGAAAAATATTCTCATGGCTTAATGTGACATTCAAGAAGAGTGATTTGTATGCTTCCATGTTTTATCTTGTAGGAGAAGACAGCAATAAGCTGGATATAGTTTTGTCTTACTTTGATCAGTTTGATCTTGCGTTACGTGAATTACTAACCCGGAATATTTTAGGTGAATTTTATTGCTATTCATTTTCCTACGGACTAGGAAAGAAGAAAAAAGAAGTAACCCCTTTTCAAAAGGAATTTGCTTTTAAAATTATAAAAGACAGGGGAGAAGCTTTGATTGCTTCAGGAATTAATATTTTGCTTCAAAATCCTTTAAACAAAGATGAGATTATGATTTTCTTTGATATGTTTAAAAGAAAAGGTGGTGTACTCCGTAAGAAGCTTATAGAACTTGTTACAGAGCAAGAAGATGACGTAGTGACACCATTGGTTGAAGAATTAATGACTAAAGGCGATGTGGAACAGAGAGCTGCATCTTTGGATATTATGCTTCAGCTTCAACAAGGAAAAAGAGTGTCTTCTCAGATTATCCGTTGGACACAGCAATATTCTGAAAGATCAAAAATTTCAGAAAGAGAAAAAGGCTTGCTTGAGCAGATTAATCCATCAGGAGACCCAACCATACTTTCCGCTGAAAATGGATTCGGATTTTATGATCCTTCCGTAATTTCAAAGTTTGCATTACCAACAGTAGAGGCAGATTCAATTTATATACAAGCAACTAAAAATAATAAGTATGGTTTTACAATATCCATTGCCAAGATAAAAGAAGAATTAAAAAAACTCAATGATTTATTCCTGCAGCATAAAGACCATGAATACGAGTCAGGGGAGTGGGATAATTCTGTTGCCAAAGTATTAATGGGAAATACTTTCAGGGAGATAAAGCGAAATACAGAAGGGTTTACTCCTCAGCAGTTAGCTGAAAACTATCCTTTGCATGAAGTATGGGAACAATGGTTTAAAGACTCAGGAATGCTACCTAGAGATTTATTTTTGTTGACATTTGCTGAAAGTTGCGACCGAAAAGTCTTTAGAAACTTTCTGGAAGAGTATGTATTCTATCATAAAGAGATTATTCCTAACCCGACAAAAGGAACTTATTATTGGGAGAACCCAATTATGAGGATTTTGAGTTCATTAAAATATAAATTCGTCTTCGAGGAAGTGGTCGATTTTGCAATAGACGCTTGTAGCACACTATTTGCCAATCTTCCTGAAGATGTTATTAACTATAAGGGAAAAGATAGCGGAGATTATTATTACCGAGACCAAGGAAATGGCTGGCAGCAATTGGATTTTTTTAATGTTTTTTTACGGGTTATTCCTATGAAGAACCTTACAGATGAACAGCACATTAAACAATGGAATTTGTACCGATGGATGCAGTATAGCGGTTTGCCGGAAAACATTAAAAAGTCTGTTCCTAACTTCTATTTCTTCTGTAAAGCATATGAACTAAAGCTTATTACAAAGGAAGAGCTGTTTGAGGGAATTTTGACTGCTGATTCAGCTATAAGTGACCTTACAGCAATTAAATCTAATTATAATAATGAGAAATATTTAGAATTGTTTCCTTTCCTGAAGCCTATGATTGAAGAAATTCAGGATAAGTTTCTGGATATAGAGCTGATTCGTGGAGACGCTAATACTTCGGTTTCACATTTTGTACAACAGTTTAGATCTATATATGGAACCCATCGGTTCGTTCAGATCTTGAAAGGATTAGGTAAGTCCGGATTATATGCCAATTATATATACAGTTATGGAAATGAAAGCATGACCAAGCAAAAACTTTTCTCCTGGCTTATTTCTAACTGCTATCCTTTAGAAAGTGATACTCAGAAATCATTTGATGAGATTATAAAAAAAGAAAAGATTACAGAACTTCGTTTAATACAGGCTGCAGTGTATGCACCGCAATGGCAGCAGTTTATAAGCAATTATTTAGGTTGGAAAGGATTAGATTCAGCGATCTGGTGGATGCATGCCCATACTAAAACCGGTGCCTATGAAGCCCAAAATGCAAAACTGGAAAGCGAAGTTGCTAAATATTCATCCGTAGATATTCAGGAATTTAAAGACGGTGCGGTAGATAAAGACTGGTTTACCAAAGCCTATAAAGAACTTGGTAAAACCCGTTGGGAAATGCTTTATGAGTCTGCGAAATATATATCAGATGGAAATGGGCACAGAAGAGCAAGACTTTATTCCGATACATTGGCAGGAAGCTTAAAAATAAAAGAGGTAACAGCAAAAGTAAAGGATAAGCGTGATCAGGATTATCTTCGTGTGTACGGACTTGTCCCTTTAAGTAAAGCCAATCCGGAGAAAGATGTTCTGAGCCGATATGAATATATTCAGCAATTCAAGAAAGAAAGTAAGGAGTTTGGCTCCATGAAGCAAACAAGTGAGGCTTTGGCTATTCGTGTTGCACTAGAAAACCTTGCCAGAAATGCAGGATATCCCGATCCTATCAGATTAACCTGGGCAATGGAAACCAAACAAATTCAGTCCCTATTATCAAAAGATACCCAGATTACCATTGATGGGGTTACAGTAGGTTTAATTATAGAAGATAATGGAAAAGCTGAATTGGTCGTATTCAGGGATGATAAACAACTAAAATCTATTCCGCCAAAGATTAAGAAAGATAAAGCAGTTGTGGAGTTGGGTAATAACCGTAAGATCATGCGTGAGCAATGGACCCGTTCCCGAAAAGGACTGGAGGAAGCTATGATAAGAGGTGATGAATTCCTTTTAAAAGAAATCAAGACCCTTTTTGAGCATCCCGTTATTGTAAAGCATCTGGAAAAACTTGTATTTATTTCCAATGACCAGAAAATAGGATTCTTTCATGATGGAGGTTTGGTAAATGCTCATGGTGAAATTCAGGAATTGAGTGAAGAAAGTACCCTGCGTATTGCTCATTGTGTAGATCTGCATCAGCATTCTGTTTGGAGTGATTATCAACATTATTGTTTTAAAGAAAAGCTTGTACAGCCATTTAAGCAAATATTCAGAGAATTGTATGTTCCAACGCCGGATGAATTAAAAGAAAAATCTATTTCACGTCGTTATGCAGGACATCAGATTCAGCCAAAACAAACTTTGGCACTGCTTAAAACAAGAGGCTGGAAAGTAGATTACGAAGACGGATTACAGAAAGTGTATCATAAAGAAGGTTTTCAGGTTAAGCTATATGCAATGGCAGACTGGTTCTCTCCAGCGGATGTTGAAAGCCCAACTTTGGAAACAATAGAATTCCATTCATTAAAGGATTACAAAAATATACCTTTTGAAGAGATCAATCCAAGGTTGTTTTCAGAGGTTATGAGAGATGTAGATCTGGTTGTTTCAGTAGCTCATGTAGGAGATGTAGATCCTGAAGCAAGCCATTCTTCTATTGAAATGAGGGCAGTACTAATGAAAGAAACAGCACGTTTATTTAAGCTGGATAATGTAAGGATTGATGGCTCACATGTACTTGTAAAAGGGCAGATAGCAGAATATAGTGTGCATTTGGGAAGTGCTGTTGTACATCAGGTTCCGGGTAGGTATCTTTCTATACTACCGGTTCATTCCCAACATAGGGGTAGGCTGTTCTTACCTTTTGCGGATGACGATCCGAAGTCAGCAGAAGTAATATCCAAGGTCTTATTACTGGCTAAGGATAATGAAATACAAGACCCAACCATACTTTCGCAGATAAAGCGGGAATATGTATAAAATAAAAAGGTGTGCTTTCCTGAAAAGCACACCTTTTTTATGTTTTTAAATAAAGAGTGAATATCTTGTTTTCAAGGCATAAAAAAAGCACCTTTTTCAGATGCTTGTGTTTTTAGATATTCTTTTTTTAAACTTCGTCGTCAGAATCTATTGTGTAAGATTTGCTTTTGAAGTCTTTGTCATGTTTTTCTGAAATTACATCCTCACCCTTTTCATTAATGATGAAATCTGTGGACTCATTAAACATCTCCTGAAAACTCTTAAAATCTTCCTTGTAAAGGTAAATTTTATGCTTCTCGAATGTAGCTTCCCCATTCTCTCCGAAATTTTTCTTACTCTCAGTGATTGTAAGATAATAATCTCCTGCTTTCGTCTCGCGCACATCAAAGAAATAAGTTCTTCTCCCTGCTTTTAACACCTTCGTGAAAATCTCATTTTCATGGCGTTCCTTGTATTCACTCATTGTTAGATATTTTTTAATCTTGTTAAGAACAAATATAAAAGAATTCTTTTAATCACAAAATTTTTTTTATGATTTATTTAACAATTGAGAACGAAACAGCTAAGCGGTTACAGAATTGGCAATTTCCGTCAGATTGATGATTTGATCTGCTTTTTGAGCGCTAGACTCTCTGTGTGTGATAATTATGGATGTCGCATTACCAATTTTTTTATCAATATTTTCAAGAATATTCTGCTCTGTTTCCGTATCTAAAGCGGATAAAGAATCATCAAAAATAATGATATTTGGGTCCTTTATTAATGCTCTGGCTATACAAATTCTTTGCTTTTGTCCTCCCGAAAGCATCACTCCACGTTCACCAACAAGTGTTTTATATTGTTCCTTAAACTCAACAATATTTTTGTGTACATCCGCAATCTGGGAATACTCTACCACCTTTTCATGAGATGGATGATCAATTGCAAAACCTATATTGTTTTCAATGGAATCTGAGAATAAATAACTCTCCTGAGGAATATATCCAATGAAGTTCCTGTAATTAGTCAGATTGTGGTCTTTCAGATTTTTACCGTCAATCAAGATTTCTCCTTCAGTAGGATCTATCAGCCTGCATAAAAGGAGTGCAATGGTAGATTTTCCGCTTCCTGTTTTACCCATGATGGCCAATGATTTACCGGCTTTAATGGTAAAGCTTAAATTATCAAGTGCCTTGATTCCTGTATTAGGATACACATACGATACATTTTTGAATTCAATATCTCCTTTGATAGGATAATTCTCGAAATTCGTATTAACAATTTCCGATTCTTTATCCATGAATTCATTAATCCTTTGCATGGAAGCCTCAGCCCTTTGATTGACTGAAGTTACCCAACCCACCATAGAGAATGGGAAAATCAAGGTATTAATATACATGAAGAAATCAGCAATTTTACCGATGCTTAATTCTCCGGCAATATATTTTGTTCCTCCAATCCAGATAACGGCAACATTCAATAATCCAATTACAAATAAAATAATAGTAAAGAAATAGGCTTCAGTTTTAGCAAGATCCAATGCCTTGTTTTGATAATCAGTTACCTTGATCCCGTAATTTTTTTGAATGTATTTTTCCCTTGCGAAGAACTTTACAACACGAATCCCCGAAAAACTATCCTGTACAAAAGTTGAAATAGCAGACTGGCTCTTCTGCATTACCTTCGATTTTTTATTGATAATTGAACTTACCTTATAAATAGCATAGGATAAAATAGGAAGAGGAAGCAAGGTCCATAAAGTCATGGAAGCATCTGTTTTCACCATATAAATGGCTGTAATCACAACAAGAACGATCAGGTTGGCAACATACATTACCCCAGGACCTAGATACATTCTTACCGCTACAACATCTTCACTTAACCTGTTCATTAAGTCTCCAATGGTTGTTTGCTTATAATCCGTTAAGGACAAATCCTGATAATGTCTGTAGATTTTATTCTTAAGTTCATATTCAATTCTTCTGGAAGCCACAATGATGGTTTGCCTCATCATAAAGGTGAAGAATCCTGTTAAAAGTGAACAGCCCACAATGATTCCAACATAAATTAAAACCTGGTGGTTGAAGCCAAGATTCCCGTTTTTAGTAAGCTCGTCTACAGATTTCCCTACAAACTGAACTTTATATATATTGAAAAAATTACTGGCAATAATAAATAATACCCCCCAAAACAATAGTATTTTGTGCTTCCAAAAATAGGGGTTTAAGGTTTTTAGCGCTTTCATATAGTTTTACAAATTTACAAAAATGTAGTCAGACTACGAATTCAATCAATTTTAAATTTTGTATCTTTGCAGTCATAAAAAAGCTCTTTGAATGTTAGGAAGACGACAAATCCGTGAAAAAGTAGTACAGACAGTGTATTCATACTATCAGAATCCTGTGAAATTTGATGTTTTAGAGAAAAACATGTTCGCTGGAATAGAGAAAATCTATTATCTCTATATCTATCAGCTTAATTTTTTAGTAGGACTTAAAGATTTAGCGGAACATCAGATCGAAATTGGGAAAAACAAGTATCTGAAAACTGATTCAGACATCAACCCTAACCAAAAATTCATCAATAACCAAGTATTGCTTAAACTGGAAGAAAATCCAGAAAGATTGTTCTTCACAGGTCAGCACAAGCAGCTGAAATGGGATATGCATGATGATTTATTGGTAAAGACTTTCCAAAGAATTACTGCGGGAAAACGTTATCAGGATTTCATGAAAGAAGAAGGATTCTCCTTTGAAGAAGACCAAAAATTTATCGGGAAATTATTCTTAAGATATATTGCTGAAAATGATGATTTTCATGATTATCTTGGGGATAAGGAACTTTCTTGGTATGATGATATTCACATTGCCAACTCAATGGTACAAAAGACAATCGGGTTCCTAAGAGAAGATGAAGAAAGCAGAACTTTAATCAAGATGATTAAAGATGAAGAGGATAAAACTTTCGCCGGCAAGCTATTGAGAGATACCCTGAATAACTGGGAAAACAACGAGAAAAAGCTTGGCGAGAGATTAGAAAACTGGGACCTGGAAAGAGTTTCTCTAATGGATAAAGTAATTTTGTCTACTGCAATTGCAGAACTTGATAACTTTGCGTTAACCCCTTCAAGAGTTATTATTAATGAATATATCGAGATTGCTAAAGTATTTGCAACCGACCGTTCAAATATCTTCATTAATGGTATTTTAGATAAATATTGTAAAGATCAAAATAGAATATAAAATGAAAAAGACGTTATCAATTATCGCCTTGTCAATTATAGGCTTTGGTTTAGTTTCATGTAAAAAAGAAAACAAAGAAACTCAAAGCCCTGAAACTATCGTTGCTGACTCTGCAACTGCCGGAGCTCCAGTAATTACAGATTCTGCAACTGCTGCTGCTCCTATTGCAAGTGAAGCTGCTGCACCGGTTTCTAACGAGCCATCTACTTCTATTGCTTTATCTGAAAGCAACTTCGATTTTGGAAAGATCAAAAAAGGAGATAAAGTAGAGCACGTATATGAAGTTACCAACACAGGAAAAAATCCTTTGGTTATTTCTGAAGTAAAGCCTGGATGTGGATGTACTGCTCCTGACTTCACAAAAGAACCAATCATGCCTGGTAAAAAAGGAAAAATTACTTTGCATTTTGACTCTTCAAACTTTGACGGAAACGTTCAAAAGTATGCAGATGTTTTTGCAAACGTAGAAAAAGCACCAATTAAATTAACGTTCACTGCGAACATTCAACCATAATAATATGTTGACATTATTTTTACAGGCACAAGGATCTTCACCAATGATGCTGATTATGATGGGTGTGATGTTTGTTGGGTTTTACTTCCTGATGATAAGACCTCAGATGAAAAAACAGAAGCAGGAAAAAAACTTTCAGGAAAACCTTAAGGTAGGAACAAGAGTAGTTCTTACATCTGGTCTTCACGGAAGAATTGCTCAGGTTCAGGATGATGGTTTTGTAATCGAAACATTATCAGGAAAACTGAAATTCGAGAAAGCAGCTGTTTCCAGAGAAATGACAGAAACTCGTTTTGGAGATAAAGCAAAAACTGCTGATAAAAAAGAAACTGTTACTACAACTGAAGAAAGTAAATAATTCAGTTTGAAAAATACCAGCTGCGGCGGGTGAACGAAGTTCACCCGCCGCAGCTTTTTTATACCCCATACTTTTAAAAAAGAAATTATCTTTGCCTTATGAATCAAAACACAAACAAAACTGTTCTTATCCTTGGTGCTAATTCAGACGTGGCGAAGCAATGTATCAAGCAATATCTTGAAAAAGGCTTTTCGGTGATGGCTGCTTCCAGAAATACAAAATCCCTTGAAGATTTTATTCAGGCCAATAATTTGAATCCATCTAAGTGTTCAGTTTTTTATTTTGATGCCGCCGATTTTGATTCTCATCAGAAATTTTATTCAGAACTTTCCGTAAAGCCTCATATCGTTGTATATGCTGCCGGTTTCTTGGTTGATAATCAAAAAGCACTGACTGATTTTAAAGGGGCAAAGCAAATGATGGAAGTCAATTATATGGGTGGAGTTTCTATCCTGAGCATTATTGCAATGGATAAAAACAACAGCAATCTGGAAAGAATCATCGGGTTGTCTTCATTATCAGGAGTGAGAGGGCGCAAAAGTAATTTTGTTTACGGAAGTACAAAAGCTGCTTTTACACAATATCTGGCAGGTTTAAGACAGGAATTAGCTTCCCGTAAAATAGCGGTTAATGCCTTGGTTATAGGCTATATCAGAACAAAGATTAATGAGGGATTGGAACTGAATGAATCCTTGATAATGGAGCCGGACTATGTGGCAAAATTTATCGTTAATGCCGGAAATTCTTTCACTATCGTTCCAAATTTTAAATGGAAAATAATTTATCATATTCTTAGGCTTTTACCGGAAAGTCTAGCCGCAAAACTTCCTTAGTCAAAAGGATGAGAAATCATATTTTTGCAATTAAAAAACAGCTATTCCCCATTTCTATTTATATGTTTCGAATTAGAAAAAATTGTTGGCTTTTTTAATAAATAAAAGATTTTAATCTCTGAAAAAGATACTTCGGTATTTTTTTTGTTATTATAGAAGTCAAATTATTTCTTCCCGGCAAGAAATTTCTAAAATGATCATTAGTAAAGCGGAAACAATCTGTTCTGCTATCAATCTATTTTCAGTTATAAAATACTATTGACTTTAACTCTAAAGGTTAAGGTTAAATTTTCTTTTAAAAACAGATTGTGTTTTTGTTCAATTTCATTTTAAAATCCTTTTTGCCAAAAGAATTAATAGATGACAAGCTAATACAAAAATAAGTAGTATATAAAATGGACGATTTAAAATTGAATAACATTCAGCAGCATTGGGATACCCTAATTACTTCAGCAATTTCGTGGGCACCAAGAATTTTTACGGCAGTAGTTTCTGCATTACTGATTTACCTGATTGGCTCCTGGATGATAAGAATGATTAAGAAGCTTGCCGCAAAAGGTTTCAAGAAACGTAATATGGAAGCTTCATTACAGCATTTTCTTTTAAATATTATCAATTGGGCTCTTAATATTTTGCTTTTCATTGTTGTAGTAACTCAATTAGGAGTACAAACCTCAGCGTTTGTTGCCATGATTGGTGCGGCAGGTTTAGCAGTAGGTCTAGCATTACAGGGATCTTTGACTAATTTTGCTGGAGGAATTCTTATATTATTATTAAAGCCATTTAAAATAGGAGACTTTATCTCTACAAATTCTGGTGTTTCAGGAACAGTACAGGCGATAGATATTTTTCATACGAAGTTGGTTACACCGCAAAATCACTTAATTGTTATTCCTAATGGAGTGGTTTCAAACAATAGTATTACTAATTTTACTCAGCTAGGTACCCGAAGAACAGCATTAGACATCGGAGTTGCTTATGATGCTGATCTTAAGAAGACCAAAGATATATTAATGGGAGTCATTAAGAATAATCAACATGCTCTTACAGATCCTGCACCACAGGTAGTGGTAACAACGCTTGGTGATAGTGCAATTAATTTATCAATAAGGGTTAGTTCTTCTACAGAAAACTTTTGGAAAATGAATGAAGAGCTTATCATTGATTGTAAAGATGCTCTTGATAAAGCGGGAATTGGAATTCCATTTCCACAAAGAGATGTTCATGTTTATAATAAACAGTCGATATAACTTTAATTTCAAATAATAGAAAAATCCTGCATTATTATTAATGCAGGATTTTTCTTTCATAAATAAAAGACTTTGTTGTCAAATGACAATTGTTTTTACAGTTCACTTTTATACCTTTATATTTCCGCAATTATGGGTGAAAACTATGGAAGAACTTTTTAATTACATCAAGAAATTTGGTCTGCTGAATGAGCAGGATGAGCTACTCATTGCTGAGGGTATTCAGGAGGTTTCTGTACGTAAAGGAGAAGTTTTTGTTGAAGCAGGAAAAGTAAGTCAGAAGATTGCTTTTGTGAAGGAAGGGGTCTTTCGGTCTTTGTATTATAATAAGCAGGGGGATGATTTTACCCGTTACTTTATTTATGAGGGAAGATTTATCGGAGATTTTCAAGGATTTACCGATCAGCTGCCTGCCCACGAATATATTGAAGCCATTACGGATGCGGTACTCCTTGTTATTGATTTAAGGCATTTTAAAACCCTTGAAGAGAAGATTACCATCTGGCCTGTTTTATTTGCAAGAATTCATGGTTTTGTAACAGAGAATAAGCTTAAGGTGGCAAGCATCATGCTTAATCAGGATGCAAAAGCCCGTTATACTCATTTTCTCAATCATTATCCAGGCCTTGCCAACAGGGTTCCACAATCTATGCTGGCTTCTTATCTGGGGGTTACTCCATCTTCGTTAAGCCGAATCAGAAGAAACATTCTATAGAATCATAAGGGTAATTTAGATCCGCAAATTTCACCATTATCCATAAAGTTGGTCTTTAAGCATTCAGTAGCAGTGTGCTTTAATTGTTCATAAATATCAATAATAAGTACTTTTTATATCCTATATTATACAAATTAGCCCTTTTTGCCAAATGACAATGGCCTCCCTTTTAAACCTCCATAGCTTTGCATCATAAAATTTAAATATATGGATATCGTATTAGGATTGCAGTGGGGTGATGAAGGAAAGGGAAAGTTTATTGATTTGATCAGTGAAAACTATGACATTACAGCACGTTTTAATGGTGGTTCCAATGCTGGACATAGTATAGAACGAAATGGGCAGAGAATTACGCTTAAAATGATTCCCTCAGGAATTTTTATGAAAAATGTTCTGAATGTTATCGGTACAGGAACTGTTCTTGATCCTGTAAGCTTTAAAAAGGAAATTTTAAATCTTAAGGTATTTGACGGAACTATTCAGCCGGAAAAAAATATAATCATTTCTAGAAAAGCACATTTTGTACTGCCTACCCATAAGCTTCTGGATATTTTCATGGAGGAAAGCCCGGAGTATACAACGATTGGGACAACAAAAAATGGTATTGCACAGGCTTATTCAAATAAAATTTTAAGACAAAATCTAAGAGTTGGAGATCTATTTTCCCCGGATTTTAAAAGTAGGGTAGAACAGGTAATGGAAAGGGAATACAGATTTATTGCCGGAGGAAATAGAGAACTGCCGTCTCTAGAAGCTATTACTAACGAATTTTTTGAAGCGGTAGAATTTCTAAAGCAATTCAATATTACGGAAACAGAAATTGTTTTAAACAAAGCTTTGTCTGATGGTAAAACAATATTGGGTGAAGGTTCCCAGGCAGCAATGCTGGATATTGATCATGGTACCTACCCTCATGTAACCTCTTCTTCAACAATAGCTGCAGGGGCTTGCAGCGGATTAGGTGTATCACCGAAAAAAATAGGTGAGATCTTTGGTATTGCAAAAGCCTATTGTACCAGAGTAGGTAACGGTGTATTTCCAACGGAACTTTTTGATGAGCTAGGAAATGAAATCAGAATAAAAGGGAATGAATTTGGTTCCAATACAGGACGTCCCAGAAGAATTGGCTGGCTGGATCTGCCTGCTTTAAAATATGCAGTGATGATCAATGGTGTTACACAGTTAGTACTAACTAAGGCTGATGTTTTAAGTGGATTGAAGTCTGTAGCGGTTTGTACACACTATGAACTGGAGGACGGAACCATTCAGTCTGTTTCCGGAATACTTCCAGAAACTGCCAAGCCCATCTTAAAATGGATGAATGGATGGGATGCAGATTTTTCAATTATTGAAGAACCAACTGCTCTTCCACAGGAACTAATGGATTTTCTTTCATTTCTGGAAGAAGAATTGGAAATTCCTGTGACCTATCTTTCTACAGGTCCGGGAAGAGAACAGATACTGAAAATGAAATAATTTTCTATAAGTATAAAAGCGGGAGTTACTTCCCGCTTTCATTTTGTTTTTCCCAGTCTTCCAAAAATTCAAGATCAAGATAATAGTTGGTAGGAATGTATTTGTCAAAGTGAACTTTTGTTGAGGTATATTGCTGAAGAATTTCGTTTAATTTCGTCTTATCAATATTTGTAAAAGCTGTGAGCGTTATTAATGATTTGTCTTTAATATATTCAATGGTAATTTTGGATTTTACAAACTCAATACCTTCTTTATTATAGAAAATATTGGCATAGCCATTCTGATCTTTACCAACTCCAAAAACATAGTTTTCTATCATACAGCGACTCAAATCTACATTTTCAGTGATTTTGTGACGTTTTATATCTTGAATAACAATTTCTTTATTAAAATTTTCAAGAGGAAATCCTTTCTCACTTTCAATAATTGAATAAATATAATAGTAAATAGGGGCCAGAATAAGAATTCCGATTACAAAATAGCCTGCTTTAAAGTCTAAGCTACTTTCATATTTTGAATAACCAATTCCGTGATAAAAGCAAAGCAGACCAACCAACCAAATGATAAAGATTGCCAATTTCCATGGTGTCCATTTTTTATTTTTAGGAAGCGGATTGTTTATCTTTTCCTCGGATTTATTCATCTGTTGAATTTTCTATTTAGATATAAAAAAAGCGGGGCAAATACCCCGCTTTAAATTTATGCTTTTAAATTCAATTTCAGTTCAAGTTCATCGAGCTGTGCATCAGCGATAGAAGCCGGCGCGTCGATCATTACATCACGACCTGAGTTATTCTTAGGGAATGCAATATAATCTCTGATCACTTCATTTCCATCAAGGATCGCCACTAAACGGTCAAAACCGAATGCCAAACCACCATGTGGCGGTGCTCCGTACTTAAATGCATTCATTAGGAATCCAAACTGAGCCTCAGCTTCTTCTTTTGTGAATCCTAATAAATCAAACATTTTAGACTGTAGGTCTCTGTCAAAAATTCTTATAGATCCACCTCCAATTTCGTTTCCGTTCAGTACCATATCATAAGCGTTCGCTCTTGCTTTACCGGGATCTGTTTCCAATAAGTGAATATCTTCCGGTTTTGGAGAAGTGAAAGGGTGGTGCATTGCGTGGTATCTTTCAGTATCTTCATCCCATTCCAATAGAGGGAAATCAACTACCCAAAGTGGGGCAAACACATTTCCTTTTCTTAATCCCAAACGGTTTCCAAGCTCCATTCTCAATGCAGAAAGCTGGGCTCTTACCTTATTTTCGTTTCCTGAAAGAATCAACATTAAGTCACCTTCTTTTGCTCCAAATTTCTCAATGATCTTAGAAAGGTCTTCTTCATTATAGAACTTGTTAACAGATGAGGTTTTTACTCCATCATTCTGGAATTTTGCCCAAACCATTCCTGAAGCTCCAACCTGAGGACGTTTTACCCAGTCTACAAGCTCATCAATCTGCTTTCTTGTATATTCTGCACATCCTTCTACATTGATTCCTACAACCAGTTCTGCTTCATCAAATATTTTAAAGTCTTTTCCTTTTACAAGTTCATTAAGCTCTACAAACTCCATCCCGAAACGGATATCCGGCTTGTCATTTCCATATTTTCTCATCGCATCCGCGAAAGTCATTCTTGGGAAATCTCCGAATTCCTGACCTGTGATATCTTTGATAAGAGTTTTAGTCATTCCCTCGAAAACATTCATTACATCTTCCTGCTCTACAAAAGCCATTTCGCAGTCGATTTGTGTAAACTCCGGCTGTCTGTCTGCTCTTAAGTCCTCATCACGGAAACACTTTACAATCTGGAAATACTTATCCATTCCACCTACCATCAAAAGCTGCTTGAAAGTTTGTGGAGACTGTGGTAAAGCATAAAACTGTCCCGGATTCATTCTGCTTGGCACAACAAAGTCTCTTGCTCCTTCTGGAGTAGACTTGATTAAAACAGGAGTTTCTACTTCAATGAAACCTTCATCAGATAAATAATTTCTTACTTTCTGAGCCATTTTGTGACGGAAAATCAATTTATCTTTTACCGGATTTCTTCTGATATCCAGGTAACGGTATTTCATTCTTAATTCCTCACCACCGTCAGTTTCATCTTCAATGGTAAATGGAGGAAGCTGCGAATCGTTAAGAATTGTTAGTTTCTCAACTAAAATTTCAATTTCTCCTGTTGGAATATTAGGGTTTTTACTTACTCTTTCAATGACTTTTCCGGTAGCCTGAATTACAAATTCACGCCCCAATTTTTTAGCTTCTTCCATCAATTGAGCCGAAGAACGGTCCTGGTCAAGAACCAATTGGGTAATTCCGTAACGATCTCGAAGATCTACCCAAATCATAAATCCTTTATCACGGATAGTCTGTACCCATCCTGATAGTGTAACTTCTTCATTCAGATTTTTCAGAGATAGTTCTCCGTTTGTGTGCGATCGAAACATAATTATTTGTTTAAAGTTCAATGTTTAAGGTTCAGCTTAGAACCTTTTTTTTCGTTGGCAAAGATAAGATTTTTACAGGTTTTATAAATAAAAAAAACTCCCTTTCGGAAGTTTTTGAATATTGTTTTTTGATTTTTTAATCTCTGTTACCACCTCTGGCAGTTATTAATTTTATAGTCTCAGGATTTTTTCCTAACTCTGCCAATTCAAGTGGTGTTTGGTTTTGGCATTTTTTATTAACATTTACTTTATTATCTAATAGAAAAGCTATAATGATGTTTTTCCCAGATAAGGCACTGAAGCCAAGTGGAGAGAAATATTCGTTTCCTACCAAGAAACACTTATTATAATCCCCCGGTGTAAACTGCTTTTTAAATGTTGCAATATCATCAGAATGGATGGATTTCATTTTATCCTGAGTCATTCTCTGAGCTGACAGCATATTGGCAGATGCTAAAACTCCAAATAGAAAAATTGTAGAGATTATTTTTTTCATAAGAATAATTTTTAAGAATGTACAAATCTAATTAATTTTTATTATCATTTGCCAAGTTTTGGTAATAAATGGATTTGTATTTTTGAATTTATATAAATTATTGATTGACAAATGACAAAATATATTGACTTTTTGAAAAAAGCCTTTAGTGGAGAAGAAACCGATTTTACAAAGGTTAATATTAGAAGCGCCGTTCTTCTCTTAGCGATCCCGATGATGCTGGAAATGGCTATGGAATCAGTATTTGCCTTGGTTGATCTCTACTTTGTAGGACACTTGAAAGAGAGTGGTTTTGCTATTCAGACGGTGGGACTTACAGAATCTGTACTTTCCATTATGTATTCCATTGCTATTGGGATGAGTATGGCTGCAACTGCTTTGGTGGCAAGGAGAATTGGTGAGAAAAATCCGGAACAGGCATCCAGAAGTGCAGCACAGGTTTTGATGGTGTCATTTGCTGTAACTTTTGTTTTAAGTTTATTCGGGGTGATCTATGCCGAGGAAATCCTGATTCTTATGGGATCGAAGCCTGAAGCTGCAGCCTATGGAAAAGACTTTACAAGGATTATGATGGGTAGCAGTACAATTATAATGCTTTTATTTCTCATCAATGGTATTTTTAGAGGGGCAGGAAATGCGATGATTGCCATGAAAAGTTTATGGATCGCCAATATTGCGAATATTATCCTTTGTCCTGTTTTGATAAAAGGATTGGGGCCTATTCCTGCTTTGGGACTTACGGGTGCAGCATTGGCAACAACAATAGGGAGAAGCATAGGGGTAATTTATCAACTGTACCATCTTTTAGTGGCAGATACCCAGATTCGTATTAAGCTGGATTATTTTAAACCCAAGTATGATTTGATTGGATCTATCATAAAAATTGCAACTCCCGGAATTTTTCAGTTTGTGATTGCTTCATGCAGCTGGATTTTTCTTGCTGAACTTGTGGCAACTACAGGAGGGGAAAATGCCTCTGCGGGTTATCAGACTGCATTAAGATTAATGATGTTCTTTATACTTCCTGCATGGGGATTAAGTAATGCTGCTTCTACATTAGTAGGACAGAATATGGGGGCCAATGAAATGCTAAGGGCAGAACAATCTGTGATGAAGACCGTAAAGTATAATGTGGTTTTCATGCTGGTTGTAAGTTTGATATTTATTTTTTTTGGGAATATTTTAGTTAGCTTTTTTACTAAAGAATTAGAGATTAAGGACTTTGCTAAGAATGCGCTTCATATTATGAGTGTTGGTTTTGTTTTTTATGGAGTTGGAATGGTGATGATCAATGCCTTCAATGGTGCAGGGGATACCTGGACGCCAACGTGGGTCAATCTTTTTGGGTTTTGGCTGTTTCAGATTCCCTTGGCTTATTTTCTTTCAAAATATATGGAAATGGGGCCAAAAGGAGTTTTTATTTCAATTCCGGCAGCAGAGACTGTGATTACCATCGTAGCTTTTATTTTATTTAAAAGAGGAAAGTGGAAAACAGTAAAGGTCTAAAAGAGATTAAGGGAAAGATGATTATAAACAAATTTTCACTTATTTTATAAAATTTTAACAACTTAATTCGTTGTGTTTTAAAATGATGTTTCCTAAATTCGTAGTAACAACAAATATTTATTACTATGGGAAAAGGAGACAAAAAATCTAGAAGAGGTAAGATTAATTCCGGAAGTTATGGAAAAAGAAGACCTAAAAAGACTTCAAAATCTGTTGTAGCAGTAGAAGAAAAGTCTAAAAAGTAAGATCAATAAAAAAGACCAAAGAGTATCTCTTCGGTCTTTTTTTATTAAAAATTAAATTAATTATTTTCCAAAAATATTTCCAAGGATACCTCCTAATCCGCCTTGTTGCTGCTGATTTCCACCACCAAGTACGCTTCCTAATATATCATTCAAAGGGTTGCCTGATGATTGAGATTGTCCACCACCCAGAACACTTCCAAGAATGTCATTTAAAGGATTGGATTGTTGAGTTTGAGCCTGGCTGGAAGCATTTCCAAGGATTCCTCCTAAAAGATCTCCTAAACCTCCTGCACCAACATTGCTTTGTTGCTTTTGTTGGCCAATATATCCCATTACTACTGGTGCTAACATGGCAAGGATAGGTCCGATTTTATCTATTGAAATTCCAGTGTTTTGTGATAACTGGTTTTCTACAGTACTTTTTTGTCCGCCAAAAATATGGTCAAGGATAGATCCGCCTTCTGCTTGTCTTGCTTCAATTTGTGAAGGATCATTTAAGATGCTTCCATTATGGTCTTTATCAAGTGCATTGTTTAAAGCTTCTGCTTCTTTTGCATCTTGTGATTTATTTCTAAGATAAGAAATGATAAGAGGGGTAGCAACGGCCAATAGAGCAATTACTTGATTTCTATTGATTCCGAATTTGTTTTCAGCCTGTTCTGCAACCTGGCTGCTAGTGTTCCCTGTAAGTAGGTCAATTAAGCTCATTGTTTGTGTTTGTTTAAAGTATTAACTGAACCAAAGTTATCAAAAAATATGCCTCCCAAAATATTTTGGATTCATAATTATTGTTAAAGTTTTCGGATCTGCTCTTCAGTATAACCTTTGCTTTTTAAGACCTTTATATATTCCAAGGCACTGAATGTCATCCAATGGATAGGTTCAGGAGCTGTTTTCTTATCAATGGTAAATTCAAGGATACCTGCATTGTTGTTCATCCATGGAAGCAAGTAATAGTTCAGGCCTCCCTTATATTTTTTAAATGCATGAGCTTCCTTTCCTTTTTCTGTAGAGAGCGCAATGTTGTAGCAGATAACATATCCTAAAGGAATAAACAGGCAAATCCATGAAACTTTTTTGAATGAAGCGTATTTTGCTGAAGACAACCCATATCCTATGGAAAGCGCAAAAATAATATTGAAAGGGATAAAGAATACATAATTGTCTGAAACAATATAGAATGTGGAAAAACCATATACCAATACGGCAGCAATAAAGAATACATAAAACATTTCCTTGTTTAATCGATATAGCAAAGCGATTCCTGCAGCTCCGAAGAATATAAAAATATTGAAGTTATAAATGAGGTAGAAAAAAGATAAAAGAAAGTCTTTTATCAATTGTACCGGGGTCTGTTTCAATGAATCCTGAACCCACGTTCCCTGATCTGAAGAGTAGGGGGATTTAAAAGGCAATCCCTGAGCAATATTCAGAATAAACAAGGATGAAAATAATACGATAAAAAGAGCAAGCGATGAATACATGTACTTTTTTTCTTCTTTGAAATAAAATAAAAAAAGAAGCAAAGCAGGAATCATCAAAATGTTCTGGATGTGCACCCAGAGACTAATCCCCAGGAACAAACTGCTTAGTATAATATGTGCGTTTTTCTTTTCACTAAAGACTTTTGTCATGGAATAGAAAAAAAGACTTACCCATAAAGAATTATAGGTGTATACTTCCACAATTTCAGCATTCCTCCAAAAGGAAAAACTGAAACCAAAGACAATAGCCGCTGTAATGGCTGCCCATTCGGTCTTTGCAATGCTTTTTACAGTAAGATAAATAACAGAAACCGTTGCTGCGCCTGAAGTAACAACAAGGAACCGACTGGCTTCAATCGCATTAAGACCTGTCAGGTTTTTAATTAAAATAGCGGTGTTGGTATATAAAAAATGACTGGTAGCTGTAGCTGTGGTTTCAAACTCACCATTTTCTACAGAAAGAACAAATCCTACACAATCAGCAAAGGGAATTCTTGTAAAACTCCCGATATAATAAATGACTAAAAAAATAAAAAATAAGACTATAGCAGATAGATCTCTCTTCATTCTTAGTTCTTTACAATTGGAACATTGGAGCAGGCCTCTCCAAACATCAGAGATTTTACAAGAGGTTTTAGCTGCTCTACCAGCTCTATATAAGCATTTTCAGGAATTTCTTTATCCGAACAGCCTTTTACCAAGACTCTTTTTCCTCTCATATCTTCAAAATCATAAGTCTGGATGGCATTGTGCATCAAAAGAACTTCAAGATCTTCGCGGTTTCCGAAAACTATTTTTTTGGTAACATCAGTAATCTTTGCTGTTAGTACAAAATAAGCCCAAAGCGGAATAATGGTGTCCACAGAATTATAGATGTATACATAACAGTCACTGTATTCTTCAACATTGATGGCTTCTACCTTTTCACGGAAATCTTTCTCCTTCAGGATCATTTCCTGAAAAAGAAAATCTTTAAGGTCAATACCTTTTCTTTCACCCTTTGGAAGTAGAGTAGAAAGATCAAAATTTACAAGGCCACTCTCAGCAACTTTATTTCGGATTTCAAATTCTTCTGACATTTTTATCATTATCTTTGAACAAATTTACGAATTAAGATCAATATATATTTTAATTTGTTCTCTATCCTTACCATAGAGACCACCCATGATCCAACAATGAAAGTATTGGGATGTTTCTGATGGTCATTAAAAACAAACAACAAAGATTTCGGAGGAAATGAAATATTACATTATTGCAGGAGAAGCTTCTGGTGATTTGCATGGAAGTAATTTAATGAAAGCCTTAAAACACAAGGATCCAAATGCAGAATTTAGATTTTGGGGTGGAGACCTTATGGCAGCTCAGGGCGGAACGTTGGTGAAGCATTACCGTGATCTTGCTTTTATGGGATTTTTGGAAGTGGTGATGAATCTAAGAACCATTTTGAATAATATTAAATTTTGTAAAGAAGATATTACTCAAAACAAACCTGATGTTTTGATTCTGGTAGATTATCCTGGTTTTAATTTAAGAATTGCCAGATTTGCCAAAGAGCTCGGGATTAAGGTGATTTATTATATTTCTCCACAGCTTTGGGCATGGAAAGAGGGCAGGGTAGAAATTATCAAGAAATATGTAGATGAAATGATGGTCATTCTTCCATTCGAAGAAGATTTTTATAGAAAACATGGAGTGCATTCCCATTTCGTAGGCCATCCTTTATTGGATGCCATTTCTGACTTAAAGGAAATCAGTATTGAAAAATTTAAGGAAGAACACGGACTTAACGAAAAAGAAATTATCGCACTTTTACCAGGTTCCAGAAAACAGGAAGTTGAGAAAATGCTTGAAATAATGCTTTCCGTAAGACCGTATTTTAAAAATTATCAGTTTGTGATTGCCGGTGCGCCAAGTCTTTCCAAAGAATTTTACCAAAAATATGTGGATGATAGTGTTCACTTTGTTTCCAATAAAACATACGATTTGTTGAGGTGCTCAAAAGCAGCTCTGGTTACTTCCGGAACTGCCACTTTGGAGACCGCTTTACTGAATATTCCTGAAGTGGTTTGCTATCGTGGAAGTAAAATCTCCTATGCTATTGCCAAAAGATTGGTAAAAAATATCAATTACATTTCTTTGGTTAATCTGATTATGGACAGAGAGGTGGTAAAGGAGTTGATTCAAAATGATTTGAATACCAAAAACCTTGTGGATGAGCTTAATAAAATCTTAGACGGAGCAAAAAGAGATCAGGTCCTGAATGACTATAGCCTTTTAAGAGAAAAGCTTGGAGGTAAGGGAGCAAGTGATCATGCTGCTGAGGTGATCTTGAGCGTTTAAAATATCTTTTGTGAGAACTTAAATTACTTTGTTAAAAATGAATTGTTTTAAAAATCTTTTGTTATTCATTGTTTGTACGTTTTTTTTCTCCAATAGTTTTGCACAGCAGAACAACCCAAGAGATAAGGTTCAGATCTTCTATTATGGCTGGTACGGAAACCAGTTGACGGATGGTAGTTTACAGCATTGGAACCATGAAATAATCCCGCATTGGAGTAATCCCAAGTGGAATAATCTTGGTCATTATAAAGGAGGCGATGATATTGGTGCTAATTTTTATCCGGCTTTAGGCAACTATAGCTCCAGCGATGTGAAAATCATTAAAAAACACATGAAGATGATGAAGGAAGCTGGAGTTGGTGTGGTTATTTTAAGTTGGTTAGGTAAAGATTCCTTTACGGATAAAAGTGTGAAAAACTATCTGGATATTGCAGATCGTTTCAATTTAAAAATAGCTTTTCATATAGAGCCATTTTATAAAAATATTACGGAGCTTCGGGATCAGCTTTCTTATCTTGTAAAGACTTATTCTAAACACCCCGCTTTTTACAAAAAGGATGGAAAGCCTCTGTACTACGTATATGACAGTTATAAAATTACTCCGGAAGAATGGTCGAAACTCTTGTCCAAAGATGGAGGCAAAACAGTTCGAAATACAGAACTAGACGCTCTTTACATTGGATTATGGGTAGAGAAAAACGATTCTGCTTTTTTCGATAAGGCAGGTTTCGATGGTTTTTATACCTATTTTGCCAGCGAAGGATTTGTTTTTGGCAGCACTACTTCTAATTGGGATTTCCTTTCCACCTATGCAAAAGAGCATCATCTTATTTTTATACCTTGTGTAGGTCCTGGATACTCTGATACGAGAATAAGACCGTGGAATGAAGCCAATTTCAAAAGCAGGTATAATGGTAAGTACTATGAAAAGATGTTTGATGCTGCTATAAAAGTAAATCCGGAGTTTATTGGGATTACTTCATTTAATGAATGGCATGAAGGAACACAAATAGAACCTGCTATTCCTAAGAAAGCTGGAAATTTCACCTATGAAGATTATGGTAGCGATCCATGGTTTTACATTAAAGAAACTAAGCAATTGACCAATAAATTTTTGAAAACTAAATAAATTTGAATTTTTTATTGTAAACCTTATTTTTTTATGCAAAAAAATAAGCGTTCTATTGCTCTGTTTAATAAGAACTGATCCGTTTATTTAGTAATCATAGAGCCTATATTCAATTAATTAATTTCCTATTTTGGAGTTATAATTAATTAAATTTGAATAGACAACCTCTCCTTATTTTAGTCATATGCTTTATCCTTGGAATCTTTTTTCAGGACAAAATCTTGTTGGAGAAAAATGCAGTGTATGGAGTAGGTTTCATTAGTCTCAGTATCTTAATCTCAATATTTTTTCAATCTTATTTTTTACATAAGGTCAGAGCTATTTTGCTAGGGTTGCTATTTTTTGGAATAGGCATCATAATTCATTTTTCTAATACTTTTTCCACACCAGTGGAAGTGCCTGTAAAAAAGAAAGAAACTGTTACTTTTAAAATTTCCCAAAAATTAAATTCTACAGAAAAATATCGAAAATATGAAGGGGAAGTACAGGCAGGATCTATGAGTTTTAGCGCTGTGCTTTATCTTTCAAAAGATAGTAAGGAACTGGACTTTGCACATTATTATAAATCAGAAGCCTATATCACAAAACCCAAGCCTCCACAATATGATTTTCAGTTTAACTATGCCCGTTATTTGAAAAGGAAAGAGATTGAATATCAGATCTATTTTTCAAAGGAAATACTTTCTGTAGAAAGAAAGGATATGAGCTTTACAGATCGTATAAAGCAGCATAGGCTCAGTGTTTTAAAGAAAATTGATAAAGCAGGAATATCCGGAAAAACCAGAGCGTTTTTAAAAGGAATTATTCTTGCGGACAGAACGGAGATGGATGCAAATACAGTACAGGATTTCAACAGATCAGGATTGGTGCATTTTCTGACAATTTCAGGAACTCATATCGTTGTGATCTTCGGGATCTTTTACTTTTTGATCGTTCGCTTTACTCCTTTACAGTTCAGAAAATATGCCATTATTTCAAGCTTGGGGTTTATCTGGTTATTTGCAGCTTTTATTGGTTTTGGGAATTCAGTGTTGAGGTCCTGCATCATGCTGAGTGTTTATTTTATCTTCGTATTGCTTCAGAGAAAACCGGATTTACTTCACTCATTAGCACTATCAGCATTTGTTATTCTGATTTTGGATACCCAGCAGCTTTTTGACGTTGGATTTCAACTTAGCTTTGCTGCGGTGCTGGGGATATTCTGGCTAAACCAACCTTTACTAAAATATTTCCCAAAGCAAGATCATTATTTTAAGAAATTGATTTTTAATACTATTACAATCTCTCTTTCTGCACAGTTAGCCACTCTTCCTTTGGTTTTGTATTATTTTCATCAGTTTTCCCTTATTTCGATCATTGCTAATTTTATCATAGTTCCTTTTTCGGAAATAATTATTGTCTTTTCATTCCTAATGACAACTCTTATTGCTCTTGGAATTAATTTTATATTTATTGATAAAGTGTACGACTTTGTTATTCAGATTTTATTGAAGGTCATTCACTGGTTTGCGGAGGTTGATTTATTATTTATTAAAAATATTCCGATGAATCTGATCGAAGTATTGGCTCTATTAGTGATTGTATATTTGCTAAGACCAACGATTTTAAAATTTAACTTCAAAAATAGCATGAAATTGACAATGGCTTGTTTACTCTTTTTCATGATAAGGATGGGATCTGATATTTTTGAAAATCAAAAAGAAGAAATACTGCTGCATACCTTTAATAAAAGTAAAATTGTTTCCCTAAAAAAGGGAAGTAAAGCCTGTTTTTGGATTCCGGATATAGCAGACCAGGAAAAGGTTTCACGATTTATTGTTGCTCCTTATTGTTCCTCACGAAGAATAGATGATTTTGAAATAAAAATAATCCCTCCTTCGGCTCAAAAAATAGTTTTCAGAGATCACATCTACGAAATAAAATAAGGTTTTCTCTTTTTTTAATTTTCCTTTATTTTATAATATGCAACGATCTTATTTAGAAAGATTACAAACTGCCTAATTGTGAGATTTCTCACTTTTCGATATTGTTAACATTTCTTAATTTTGTGGGAAATTCAAATTTAAACTTATATGGCAGGTTTAACGAGTTCTACGATAGGTAGAAAATACGCTATGGCATTATCAGCTATGTTTTTGCTGATTTTTCTTATACTGCATTTGACAACCAATTTGTTATCAGTCCTGAACAGGGATGCTTTCAATACAGCATCTGACTTCATGGGCTATAATCCTTTTGTGCAGTTCTTAATGCAGCCTATTCTTGGTTTTGCAGTAATTTTCCATTTTGCGATGGGGTTTGTACTGGAGATCAAGAATAATAAAGCACGTCCGGTAAAGTATGCATCCAACAACGCTTCTGTGAATTCTTCATGGATGTCTAGAAATATGATTATTTCTGGAGCTGTTGTGCTGGCTTTCTTGGCGCTTCACTTATATGATTTCTGGCTACACGAAATCACTTACAAGTATGTTGATGGTACAGCTCCTGATGCAGAACGTTTCTGGCCGGAACTTCATGAGAAGTTTGCTGATCTTTGGAGAGTGGCTTTATATGTGATCTCTTTTGTATTATTGGGATTACACCTGGCTCACGGATTCCAGTCTTCATTCCAGTCAATTGGAGCAAGACATCCAAAGTATACGCCGGTAATTAAGGCTTTTGGGAAATGGTATTCAATCCTTATTCCTGCAGGATTTATCATCGTTGCAGTTTTTCATTTTGTAACTCAATAATATCAATATACTAGTATGAGTAAGTTAGATTCAAGAATTCCAGCGGGTCCTCTAAAGGATAAATGGAAAAATCATAAAGACCATATGAACCTTGTTGCCCCAAACAACAGAGATAAGATTGATATTATTGTTGTAGGTACAGGTTTGGCAGGAGGTTCTGCTGCAGCTACCTTAGCTGAGCAAGGATATAATGTAAAAGCATTCTGCTATCAGGATTCTCCAAGAAGAGCACACTCTATTGCTGCTCAAGGGGGTATTAACGCAGCTAAGAATTACCAAGGAGATGGTGACTCTACCTACAGATTGTTCTACGATACTATCAAGGGTGGTGACTATAGAGCAAGAGAGGCTAACGTTTACAGATTAGCAGAAGTTTCTGCTAATATTATTGACCAGTGTGTTTCCCAAGGGGTTCCTTTCGGAAGAGATTACGGCGGTCAGTTAGATAACCGTTCATTTGGTGGGGTTCAGGTAAAAAGAACGTTCTACGCAAAAGGACAAACAGGACAGCAATTATTATTAGGAGCATATTCGGCAATGAGCCGTCAGATCGGTAAAGGTAGAATCAAGATGTACAACCGTCATGAAATGCTAGATCTTGTAATTGTTGACGGAAAAGCAAGAGGAATTATCGCAAGAAACTTGGTGACAGGTGAAATTGAAAGACATTCTGCTCACGCTGTAGTTATTGCTTCTGGAGGATACGGAAACGTATATTTCCTTTCAACCAACGCTATGGGATCAAACGTTTCTGCAGCTTGGAAAATTCACAAAAAAGGAGCTTACTTCGCAAATCCTTGCTACGTACAGATTCACCCGACTTGTATCCCTGTTCACGGAACACAGCAGTCTAAACTGACTCTGATGTCTGAATCATTAAGAAACTCTGGAAGAATCTGGGTTCCTAAGAAAATTGAAGATTCAGTAGCGATCAGAGAAGGTAAATTAAGACCTGAAAACATTAAAGAAGAAGATAGAGATTATTATTTAGAGAGAAGATACCCTGCATTTGGTAACCTTGTACCTAGAGACGTTGCTTCTAGAGCTGCTAAGGAAAGATGTGATGCCGGATTCGGAATTGAAAATAACGATACTCATGAAGGTGTTTACCTTGATTTCTCTACAGAAATCATGAAAAAAGGTAAAGAAGCCGCTATCGAAAAACATGTTCATAACCCTACAGATCAGCAGATCTACGATCTTGGTAAGAGCTGGGTTGAGGAGAAATACGGTAACTTATTCGTAATGTACGAAAAAATTACTGCTGATGATCCTTACAAAACTCCAATGAAGATCTATCCTGCAGTTCACTATACAATGGGTGGTGTATGGGTTGATTATAACCTACAGTCTACAATCCCGGGATGTTTCGTAATCGGTGAAGCTAACTTCTCTGATCACGGTGCAAACAGATTGGGAGCTTCTGCATTGATGCAGGGTCTTGCAGACGGATATTTCGTACTTCCTTACACTATTGCAGATTACCTTTCTGCGGATATCAGAACAGGAGCTATTCCTACCAATTCAGGAGCGTTTGACGAAGCTGAAAAAGGAATTCAGGATAAAATTGATTTCTTCCTGAATAATAAAGGAACTCATTCTGTAGATTACTTCCACAAGCAACTAGGAAACATTATGTGGAATAAGGTTGGTATGGGAAGAACTCCGGAAGGACTAAAAGAAGCAATCAAAGAAATCGAAGAAGTAAGAAACGATTTCTGGAAAAATGTAAAAGTACCTGGTGAAAAAGACGGAATGAACACTGAGCTTGAAAAAGCATTCAGAGTGGCAGACTTCCTTGAACTAGGACAATTAATGGCTATCGATGCACTACACAGAAATGAATCGTGTGGTGGGCACTTCCGTGAAGACCATTCTACACCGGATGGTGAAGCGGAAAGAGATGACGTAAACTACAAATACGTCGGAGCTTGGGAATATCAAGGGAACGATATCAATGCGGAAGTGTTGCATAAAGAAGACCTGATATATGACAACATCGAGGTTAAAACTAGAAGTTATAAATAATCTCCAACCTATAAATATAACATTATGAGTGCAAAAAAAGGCTTACATCTTACGCTGAAAATTTGGAGACAAAAGAATAGTAAAACTAAAGGTCAGTTTGAGACCTACAAAATATCAGATGTTTCTACAGATTCTTCATTCTTGGAAATGTTAGACATTCTGAACGAAAACTTAATTAACGAAGGAAAAGAACCTATTGCTTTTGACCACGACTGTCGTGAAGGAATCTGCGGAATGTGTTCTCTTTACATCAATGGTAGAGCACATGGCCCGGATACAGGTATTACAACCTGTCAGCTTCACATGAGAATGTTCAAAGACGGTGAAACTATCGTTATTGAACCTTGGAGAAGTGCTGCTTTCCCTGTTATTAAAGACTTAATGGTAGACAGAAGCGCATTCGACAGAGTAATGGCTGCAGGAGGTTTTATTTCTGTAAATACTTCTGGTAATACGCTGGATGCTAACGCAATTCCGGTTCCTAAAGAAGATGCAGATAAAGCAATGGATGCTGCTGCTTGTATCGGATGTGGAGCTTGTGTGGCTACTTGTAAAAACGGATCAGCAATGTTATTCGTTGGAGCTAAGGTTTCTCAGTATGCTTTATTACCTCAAGGTAGAGTAGAAGCTAAGAGAAGAGTTCTAAACATGGTGAAAGCTATGGACGAAGAAGGATTCGGTAACTGTTCAAATACCGGTGCTTGTGAAATTGAATGCCCTAAAGGTATTTCTCTTGAAAACATCGCAAGAATGAACAGAGAATACATGGCTGCTCTTGTAGATCAAGGATAGAATTGATTCAAAATAGATAAAAAGACGCCTTCATTTCGGAGGCGTTTTTTTTATGTAGGCTGTTGAGTTGTTAAAGTTTGTTAACTTATTATCAGAACTTAGGTTTTCTTTATTTAATAAGTATATATTTGGAGGGTAGTTGAATTGTATTAAAAACATATATTTCAATTATCATTTTGCTGAAAAAAATGACAAATAAAGTAATTGAAATGTCCCTTTTAATAAGTAATAATAAAAATTTTAAAAAAAATAATTAGTGTGAATTAAGAAGCCCTAAAAAGCGTATTTTTGTGTAATATTAAAAATTAAAATGAAAAAATATCTTTTATTGTTTATCATTGCGGTTTTCGTGATGTCTTGTTCAAAAAAAGTAGAAGTAAAAGGAAAAATTACCGGAAGCTCACCATTGGAAAGAATTGAGTTTGTTGAAGCTTCAGGAGTAGGAACCTTGCCTTTAATTAATATAGGTTTAGATAAGGATGGTAACTTTTCAGGCAGCTTCGAAGCTCCCAAGGATGGAATGTATGTGATCAATTATGCAAACAAGCAGAATCTAATCTACCTTGAAGGAGGACAAAAAGTTAATATCTCAGGAAATGCAATGACTTTCCCGAATGAATATATCATTACCGGGGATGCTAAAAAGAACAACGATTTCCTTCAGGGTAATCAGAAGTTTTTAGCAGAATATGGTAACAAAGTTAATTTAGGACAATTAATGGCTGGTGATGAAAGTACATTCTTAAAAGGAATGCACAAAGTAGAAGCAGATATTAATAAAAATGTAGAAGACCTTGCAAAGAAAAATAATCCAAACAAAAACCTTTTGGAATGGAAGAAAAATGATGTTAAGGTAACTATTCTAAATTTGCTTGCCAATTATGAAATGTCACATGGTCCAATGGCTGGAAATCCATCTTACAAAGCTTCTAAGGCTTTCAAGGATTATGAAGCACAATTGGATAATAATAAAGAGGCAATGGTGAAGTCTATTCCGCTTTACAGACAATATTTGCTTGTAAAAATGACTCCTGACTTCCAAAAATATGCAGAAGCAAACAGCAAAGGAAAAACTGGAGTTACTACTTCGGAAATGTTTGCTCAGTATTTAAAAACTAAAAAAGATTTGCCGCAGATTGCGAAAGATTATCTTTTAGCATTTGTAATGGCTCAGTCAGATATTCACCCAACAACTCCTGGTGCTAATATTGACAAAATCAAAAAAATTATTGATACGGATATTAAAGATGCTACCATTAAAGCTGACCTGTTGAAAATGCAGATGGCGATTACCGGTCTTAAAATTGGTGAAGTAGCACCTGATGCTTCCTTAGTAAAACAAGATGGTAAAGCTTATAAACTTTCTGAAAACAAAGGAAAACCATACATGGTATTTTTCTATGCATCTTGGAACCCTTACATTGGGGAAGCTGCAGTGCCTGTTTTGAAAGAGATTGTTAATTTCTACAAATCTAAAATGAACTTCGTATTTGTAAATGTAGACGATACAAAAGACCAGTTTACAAAAACTAGTAATTCTTTATTAAAAGGAGTTCAGGGAGTAAATGTGTATGCAGAAGGAGGAATGGAATCTGATATCGCTAAAAAATATGGCGTATACGGATTCAAGTTACCTTGTTTCGTAATCATTGACAAAGATGGTAAAATTGCAAGTAGATCTCTTGTAAACCTAGGAGAGCCGGAATTGGTAACGATCTTGGATAAACTAACCGGTCTTTCAGCTCCAAAAGTAGATCCGAATATACAAATGCAACAGCAATTACAGGTTGATCCGTCTATGCAACAGCAGACAAATCCGCAGCCGGCTCCAACAAAATAATAAACTTTAACACAGTATAGAAACCTTATCTTCGGATAAGGTTTTTTTTATTGTATTTTTGCAAACGAAATTAGAACAGAAAGGTTTCAAAGTTTATTAGAAAAAATAGAAATAGATGAAGTATAGAGTAGAAAGCTATCTTCGTCAAAAGAAATTGATATGAGAAAGAAGAAAGATGTAATTCTTGAAAATATAAAACTTTTTGCAGCAGGAGCAAAAGGTGTAGCTATCGGAAAAACTGAAGAAGGGAAAACTGTTCTGGTTTCCGGTGCGATTCCTGGAGACGTTGTAAATGCAAGAGTTAAAAAATCAAAGTCAAAATATTTTGAGGCTGAAGTAAAAGAAATTGTTGAGAAATCGCCATTCAGAGTTGATCCAAAATGTGTTCACTTCGGAACTTGTGGTGGTTGCAAATGGCAGAATATGAGCTACGAAAAGCAGCTTGATTTTAAACAAGAAGAAGTTTACAATAATATTAAAAGAATTGGAGGAATTGAAGATTTTGAAACTATTCCAATTTTAGGTGCTGAAGAACAATACTTCTATAGAAATAAAATGGAATTTTCTTTTTCTAATGCAAGATGGTTGACCCAATATGAAATCAGTTCTGAAGAAAACTTCGGAAGCAGAGATGCGCTTGGTTTCCATATTCCGGGAATGTGGAGCAAGATTTTAGATTTAAAAGAATGCTTCCTTCAGGAAGATCCGTCGAATGCAATTCGTTTGGCAGTTAAAAAATTTGCTGAGAATAAAGGGTTAGATTTCTTTGATGTGAAAAACCAGGAAGGTTTCCTGAGAACTTTAATGATGAGACAAAACTCTAAAGGAGAATGGATGGTTTTATTCCAGCTTTATAGAGAAGAAAAAGAAAACCGCACTCAGCTTTTTGATTATTTATTGGAGCAGTTCCCACAGATAAAAACGTTAGTATATGCCATTAATCCTAAACAGAATGATTCTATTTATGATTTAAATATCAATGTGTATTTCGGAGAAGGTTACCTTATGGAGGAAATGGACGGGTTGAAATTTAAGATAGGACCAAAATCATTCTTCCAGACCAACTACAAACAAGCGTTGGAGTTATATAGAAAAACCTTGGAATTTGCTGACCTGAAAGGTGATGAAGTTGTTTACGATTTATATACAGGAACTGGAACGATTGCTCAGTATGTTGCCAGAAATGCAAAACAGGTTATCGGAATAGAATCTGTGCAGGAAGCAATTGATGCAGCAATCGAACATGCTGAATTGAATGGTTTAACCAACACAACTTTCTATTGTGGAGATATGAAAAATGTCTTTAATGATGAGTTTTTAGAAAATCATCCAAAAGCAGATGTTTTGATTACCGATCCACCAAGAGACGGAATGCACCAGAAGGTTGTAGAACAGATCTTAAAGCTTTCCCCTGAAAAGGTAGTATATGTAAGTTGTAACTCTGCTACACAGGCAAGAGATCTTGCCCTAATGAAGGATCATTATACCTTAGTAAAAATATTACCGGTAGATATGTTTCCACAAACTCATCACGTGGAAAACATTGCATTATTGATTAAAAAATAATTTAATTAAATTTGAATTCAAATTTTAGTATGAAGTATTTTAAATTTCTCATAATGTTCTGCTTGATGGGAATGCTTGTTTCCTGCGGTGGGGATGATGACATCTGTGAAAGTGGGGAAGGAACTCCCAGAATGAAGGTTGCTTTCAGAACACTATCAACTGGAAAGGAAGCGACAGTAGATACCCTGTATGTATCAGTAGACTATGGTGCAGGGAAGGTAGACCTGGGAAAACTTGCGAAAGTTGATTCTAGACTAATTCCTTTAAGGGTAGATGATTCACCTTATACAGATGTGTATTTTAAAACTCGAATCAAAGGGGCAGAATCCCAGGTAAGAGTAAAATATACTACGAAGTCAATCTATGTATCTCCCGGATGTGGTGCCAAGAAAAACTATGAAAATTTAACTTCAGAATTAATAACTTCGAATCCTGTTCAAAAGGTGGAAATCGGACAAAATCAAATAGAGAATGAAGACAAGACTAATCTTTACCTTTCTTTTTAGTTTATTTTCAGTAATAAGCTGGGCACAGGATAAAAAAAAGGAAGAAGTGAAAAAGGCTCATTGGAAGTATGAACCTAATTTTATGGTTGGACTTGATGTTTTGAATACCGGATTAGGATTCTTTTCGGACAGAAAGATGTATCAAGGATTCATTTCTTCAAAAATAAATGGAAATGTTCACGCAATAGCAGAGGCAGGATTTGAGAAGAATGTATACCAGAAAAATGGCTATGATGCTAAAGTAAATGGTCCTTTCGTTAAATTAGGAGCATTTTATATGCTGGCAAAGGATGCTGAAAATGAGTTTAATGGATTCTATGCAGGAGGAAAGGTTGCCGGATCATTTTATAACCAAGAATATATGGCCATTCCTATTCGTGGATTTGGAGGGAGTAACTCTTCAGAGTCATTTCCTGCATCATCGCAATCCTCTTTCTGGCTGGAGGGTACTTTAGGTGGTAGAGTACAATTGTTTGAATCCAATTTTTATATTGATGTGAATCTTCAGCCTCGCTATTTGGTATATACATCCAAGCAAGATGAAATTTCCCCAATGATTGTTCCTGGATTTGGAAGAAGCTCTTCAAAATTTAATATGGGCTTTGCATGGAATATTGCATACAAATTTTAGAAAACAGATTATCAATTATTATATTAATAAACCCAGGACAATCTCCTGGGTTTAATGTTTTTTATTAATTATCATTTTGTAATAACCTGATACAGTTTTTCCAGTTCTTTTGGAGGAACTCCAGAATCAAAACTTGACGAGGTGTAGGTTTGGCCATCGGAAGTAATGTAAACCGTTGCACTAAGCGCTCCATCTGAAAATCGGGCAGAAGTCGGAGCTTTCAAGGTTGATATTTTTGATAATTCTATCTGATTTGCTTGTTCAGTGATTTTTTTCCATTCATTAGAAGAAAGAGGAAAAATAGTAGCCTCTCCATTTAAGGATACGACTTTTGAGCTGGAAGTGAATGTTATAAGCTTTCGTGTTCCTCTTGTTTGTTCTTGTAATTCTATTTTCTCAATTTTTGATTTTTGAATATCAGATGTTGAGGTATTTTTGTTTATTTCTGCTTTTTGTTGAGAAGTGCAATTTATGTTTAGTAGGGTTGAAAAAGCGAGTATTAATAACGATTGTGGTTTCATTTTATTTAAATTGTATTGTATTTTTATTATTTTTTATATATCTATTATGAATTATATTTAAAACTAATATATTTGTAAAGTTAATAAAAATAAGAAATGCAAAAATCTACTACTTCAAAATCCCTCTTTTTATTACCTTTATTATGTGCCGGTCTAATGAGCGCACAGAATATTAATGGAATAGGAAAGAAATTTGAATTTACTCAAAAAACTCCACAACAATTAGTTCAGTCCCATGGTTTCGAAAAATGCGGTACTGTTGAATATGAAGAGTTTTTAAAAAGAAACTTTCATGGAAGAATGAGTACGGATCAATTTGAGGCTTGGATAAAGCCATTGGTTCAGAAAGCTAAAAATGAAAGATCTCAGAACGGAGGTATTGTTACTATTCCTGTAGTTGTTCACGTTATTCACGGTGGCCAGCCTGTTGGTACTGCTCCCAACATTATAGATGAGCAGGTGATGTCACAAATAACAGTAATGAATCAGGATTTTCGTAAACTGGCTGGAACTCCGGGATTTAACAATAATGTTGTAGGTGCTGATGTACAGCTTCAGTTTGCGTTGGCAAAAGTAGATCCAAATGGAAACCCTACGAATGGAATTGATAGAGTAAACTTTTGTGCATCAAGCTTTAATAAATTAACCATTGATACGACTATAAAACCAGAAACAATCTGGGATCCTACTCAGTACATGAATATGTGGAGTGTTGCATTTGCCGCTCCAAATGATGATTTACTGGGATATGCTCAGTTTCCTGATGGTTCAAATCTTCCTGGATTGGATCCGTTAATGGGATATGGCATGACCGATGGGGTAGTGGCAAGTTATAATGCTTTTGGAAGCAGTGATTTAGGAAATAATTTTATATTGAATCCTTTTTATAATAAAGGGAGAACAATGACCCATGAAGTAGGACACTTCCTTGGTTTAAGACATATTTGGGGAGATTCTCCATGTGGAGATGATTTCTGTGCAGATACTCCTGTAGCTCATAAGGCCAATTATGAATGTTTAGAAATTGTAAGCTGCAATGATCCATCGGTATTGGAAATGGTTCAGAATTATATGGATTATACCAATGATGCTTGTATGAATATCTTTACCATTAATCAGAAAGATAGAATTACAGCTGTTATGAACAATTCTCCTAGAAGAGCATCATTAAAGACTTCCACTAAGGATCTTCCAATTCCATTATTTCCAAATGATGCTGAAGTTAAGTTGGAAAGAACATGTGCACCGATCGTTTGTGCAGCTTCTCAGAACGTTCCGGTATCATTATTTAATAGAGGAACAGGTGCGCTTACAGCTGCTACGATTAACTATACAATTAATGGTGTTGCGCAGACTCCTTTCACTTGGACGGGTAACTTGGCACAAGATAAGTCTCAATTGCTTAGTCTTCCTGTAGCAGCAGGAACTTTGGGTGGTCCAATGACGATCAATATTGCATCAGTAAATGGTGGAGCAGATCAAAGAGCTTCCAATAATACTGTTAACTCAACTTATGTTGGCGCGCCAATTGCGGTAGGGGTTAACGTTGTATTTAACCTTCAGCTAGATAGATATGGATCAGAAACAAGCTGGGAACTAAAAAATAGCGCTGGGAATGTAGTATATAGTGGTACTGGTTATGCAGATTCACCAGATAATTCTCCATCGCTCCCTGATTTAATTACTTTAAACTGGGTATTAAATCCTGATGAATGTTATACGTTCACTATTTCTGATGTTTATGGGGATGGTATTTATCTAGAAGGTGGTTATTATAATATTAAAAACCAGGCAGGAACTACCTTAATCTCTGGTTCAAGCTATGGCTTTAATCAAAGTAAATTCATGAAAGCTCAGACATTAGGGACAAGTGAAGTGAATAAGAAAGATAATAATTTTGGAATTTATCCAAACCCTGTAAATGATATCTTAAATATTACCAAGGTTTCTCATAAGGCAACCTTTGAAATCCATAACACGGTTGGTCAAATTGTTAAAAAAGGATCAATTGATAATAATAAGGTGAATGTGGTAGAATTGTTAAAAGGAAATTATATTATTACCGTAAAAGATAATAATATTTCAGAGAGCTTTAAATTCATTAAAAAATAAGAATAACATTAAATATTCATAAATCCTCAGAATTTCTGAGGATTTTTTTATTTGTAATCATATAGGGTATTGTGATTGAATTTTTGCAAAAAATCATTTTGATGAATGTATTATAATGAAAAAATGATTAGATTTGTGTAATTATTAAAATATTAGCGTATGAGGTAAAATTATTTTTTCACTACAGATGCTCTGTAAAAAGGGATGTTTCAAAATCGTATTTGAATCCCACAAAATAGGAAATACTATAATTCTTTTATTATCGTTATCATTATTAAATTAAGAAAAATATGAGTGGACTTTTACTCTGTAAAATGAGCCGGCCTTTTAAGGTGCTCATTGCATTGCTATGTATGGTCGTCGGACTGTCCATGCAGGCACAAACAATTACAATTGGTACAGGAACAACAACTACAACTCAGAAATATCCTTTGGGCTGTAACTGGGGATTTGAGCGATCGGCATCGCTTTATACTGCTGCAGAAATAACTGCTGCGGGAGGAGCTGCTGGGAATATCTTATCTGTAGGATGGAAAGCTACGGCAAGTGTGAACGTTGCCCTTCCTGTAAAAGTTTATATAAAATCTGTGCCAAGTACAACCACCACCCTTACTGCACAAAACTGGGCTAATGCAACTACTGGAGCAACCTTGCTCTTCAGTGGAAATATAGACAGTATTCCAGTGGGATGGTATACTATTCCGTTACAGCTTCCTTATAACTATAATGGAACTGATAACTTAGTGGTATTAGTTGAAACCAATTACGGTGGATCCGGGGGAGGAACTACTACAGGAGCTAAATTTACTTACTCCAATGCAGCTTCAGGTCATATGACTCTTCAGGCTGATACCAACCCTCCTACAGGAAATGGTACAGTTGGAAACAACAGACCTGATGTTCAATTAACTTTTGGTACACCTCCAACATGTTTACCAATGCCTCCTGGAGGAACAATCACTACAGGAACAATAGCAGCTACTAATGCTGTTATTAACTGGACACCTTATACCCCCGCACCTGCTGGTGGGTATGATGTATATTATAATACAACCAATGTTGCTCCAACGGCAGCAACTGCACCGTCACAAACTGTGCCGGGACCAACAGCAACTCTTACTCCACTTGCACCAACCACAACCTATTATGTATGGGTTAGGGCAAGATGTAGTGCAACAGATCAGAGTGTATGGTCAGGGCCAAAATCTTTTGCAACGCCGGCTACATGCCCGGCTATGCCTACCAGCGGGACAATAACTACAGGTACAATAACACCCACGACTGCAGTATTAAACTGGACTGCTTACTCTTATGTACCTGCCGGAGGATATGATGTATATTATAGTACTACTGCTGCCGCTCCAAATGCTGCAACAATTCCTTCGCAAACTGTTCCAACAGGAACAACAACGACACTTACACCGCTAATTCCTGCTACAACCTACTATGCTTGGGTAAGAGCAAGATGTAGTGCAACAGATCAAAGTACGTGGTCTGGACCAAAATCCTTTGCTACACCGCCTACATGTCTGCCTGTTCCATCAACCGCAGGTTCATTAACGGTAGGTACAGTTACGCTTACTAGTGCGGTAGTTAACTGGACTGCTCCTAACCCTGTACCAGCTGGAGGATATGAAGTATATTACAGTACTTCCAACACGCCGCCAACTGCTGCTACAGTGGGGACTGTGGTTTCAGGTACTACAGCTACCTTATCGCCATTGGTTGCAGGAACTACCTACTACTGGTGGGTAAGAGCAATCTGTACACCTACGGATAAAAGTACATGGGTTGCTGGACCTAGAGTTGTTCCTGGCCAAATAGGTACAGGTACTATTACAAGTACACAACTTCCTGTGAACTCTAACTGGGGATTCAATTATTCTCAACAACTTTATAAAGCAACTGAACTTTCAGCAGCATTAGGTACTGCCCGTTTGATTACTGCAGTAAAGTTTTATGTAGAGACACCTCAAACTCCTCAGACAACATATAACGACTGGATCGTTTATATGGGAAATACGTCTAAGGCTACTTTTACAAGTGATACAGACTGGGTGCCGGTAGGTACTATGTCTCAGGTGTTTGCAGGAACAGTTGCTGCAATGACTGCAGGAAACTGGGTGACAATTCCTTTAGCTGCTCCATTTGTATGGGATGGAACAAGCAATGTTGTGATTGCAGTTGATGAAAACTCACCTGATTATACATTGGGAGGAACAGCTACATGGGGAGCTTATACTGCAGGAACAAACAGAGGAATATTATATCGTAACGATAATTCTAATCCAGATCCTGCATCTCCACCAACTGCGTCTGGAAGATATGCTGATATCCCAAGATTATTGCTTTCAGGGGTAGACTTACAACCTTGTACTACAGCTCCTCCTACTGGTATTACCGTTACTAATATTACGGCAAGTACAGCTATGGTGAGCTGGTTACCTACTACAGGAGCTACTTATCAAATTAGATATAAAGCGGTAACAGCTGGTACTTGGCAGCCTACAATTAACGTAACGGCTCCTTTTGCAAGTAGTCAGATTCTTATTAATCTAGCGGATCAGACTCAGTATGAAGTTCAGATTGCTACGATTTGCCAAGGTACTACAGGAGCATTCTCTCCGAGTACTTTATTTACAACGCCAGCTCTTACGTATTGTACGAATGTACCTCCTAATCCTACATCTGACGGATATATCAGTAAAGTAGTTGTTACCCCTACAAATGCGCCATTAATGGTTAGCAATTCTGGGTATGATGGGTATAAAGACTACTCTGCTGATCCTACAAGATTAGTTACTTTAGTGAGAGGTACAACAGGCAATAAAATAAGCATCACTAAATTCTGGCCAGGTGCTACATCCAGTTATGGGGTAGGAGTATGGATAGATTTAAATAGAAATGGAATTTTTGAAGCTAGTGAAAGAATGCTTACAGCAGCTAGTAACACTACAACTCCTGTAACAAATGGAACAGCGGGATTTGATATACTACTTCCTCCAAATGCAGCTACTTATACAGGTACTCTTCTTACTCGTATGCGTGTAGTAATGATGGATGGAACGGTAACTTCTCCTTGTGGACCATTTGCATCATATAATGAAGGTGAAGTTGAAGATTATGGTGTGAAGCTTATCGATCAGCCAGCATGTTCAACCAATCCTCCAACAAATATTACAGTATCAAACATTACTGATGTTAGTGCTACGTTCTCATGGCTAGCTGCTACGGGAGCTACATATCAATTAAGATACAGAGAAACAGGAACTATCCCTTGGACAACAGTGACTACTATTCCTGCTCCAGGGAACGTTTATACTATTCCTACTACAGCACCTTTAAAAGAACAGACTCAATATGAAGTTCAGGTATCTACAAAATGTACAACTACATTTGGTGCATTCTCTGGATCTGTACTATTTACGACATTACCATTACAGTATTGCCCGGTAACAGGAAGTGGAGCTAACGATCACATTTCAAATGTAACAGTTATTTCTTCTAACTTAGGGGTACCTACAATGAGTAATAATAGTGTTCAGAATAATTACACTAGTTATACATCTCCGGCAACACTTATTACTTTAGATGCTGATTCTAGTAATAATAAGATTTCTGTTGCTAAAGGATGGACGGCTTCATCAGGTAATGATGCTGTAGCAGTTTGGATTGACTTTAACAGAAATGGTCAGTTTGAAACCAGCGAAAGAATTCTTAGTTCTGCGGGAAGTACTACTACACCGGTTACGGCTGTATTTCCTGTTCCTCCTGTACCAACATCTTATGTTGGACCGTATACTACTACAATGAGAGTTGTATTGAAGCGTTCAACAGCTGTTCCTACTGCGTGTGCAAATGCGATTGATGGAGAAGTTGAAGATTATGCTGTAAGAATCAGACCATGTAGCAATGTTACTCCAAATGCACCTACATTTGGGACAACTACGCATACTTCTATAGTAGTTAACCTTACCGGAGTACCTACAACGTCAACTTACCTTGTACGTTATAGAGTAGCAGGAACTACTACATGGACAGAAGTATATGCTTCTTCTGTATTAGGGAATGTTCCACTTACTATTAGTGGATTAACTCCGGCTACAACTTATGAAATTGAGGTAGCTGCAGTTTGTGGAGGTACTATCGGTACAGCTACACCAATCAAGACATTCACTACAAGATGTGATCCTACACCTCCGAATGTTACGATCAGTAATATTACTCCAACTTCAGCTTTGATTACTTGGGCGCCACTTGCAGCAAGTTCTACCTATAAGATGAGATGGAGAAAAGTGGGTACTACAGGATGGCCAAATGCAGAAATTGATTTACCGGCTGCACCAGCAAATACTTATGTATTAGGTAGTGTAATTCCTTTAGAGCCATTCGTTACTTACGAGGTTCAGATTGCCAATAAGTGTAATGGAGAAACTCTATTTAATGATTATTCAAACCCTAAGGTATTTACTACAGAAAGAATATGTCAGATTCCACCTCCAGGTTTAACAATTACTCAATTATTGCCAACATCTGCAGAAATCACATGGGATCCGTTCCCAGGAGCAACATATGTTCTTAGATATAGAAAAGTTGGTATTCCAAGCTGGACAGAAGTTCCTACAGTGGTTAATAATATTGTATTGACTGGCCTTGTAGAAATGACTAAGTACGAAATGCAGGTAGTGAATATCTGTAGTGGTACACCAGGAAACTATACGCCTCCTTACTACTTTACAACACCTACTGTAATTTATTGTAAGATGGCATCAGGAAGTGCAACTGGCGAACATATTTCTAAGGTAACCGTTATTCCAAATGGAAAACTACCAATGGAAAATGCTTCAGGTGCATCAACCTATACAGATTATACAGGAGTTCCTAAAACGTTCATCGAATTGATCCAAGGATCTACAGATAATGAAATTATTATCGAGAAAAAATGGACAGGAAATACGTATAATGAAGGGGTTGCAGTTTGGATCGATTTCAACAGAAATGGAGACTTTGATATTAATGAGAAAGTATTTACTTCATCTCCAAATACAACAAGTCCAGTATCAGGTAAATTCAGTGTACCAACTGATGCCTTTGTAAGTACCACAGACTACAAATACGTAGTAATGAGAGTTGCAATGGAAAGAGATGGTGTTCCTGTTAGCTGTACAAACTTTAAGAATGGAGAAGTTGAGGATTATACAGTGAGAATTTCTAAAAAATCAGTTGCTAACCCAATTGATCAGACAGATATCATGATCTATCCTAACCCTGTAAGTTCAGTATTGTTTGTTAAGAATATTAGCAAGAAAGCTAAATACAAAATTTACAATGCTGCAGGACAGGTAATCGGAAGCGGTATACTATTAAACAACCAAATCAACGTAAGCAAATTGATTAATGGTGTGTATGTAATAGATATCGAAGACAACGATAAAACTGTTCAAAAGAAATTTATCAAAGAATAATAAGCTAAATTTCAGATAGAATAAGCCTCCAGAAATGGAGGCTTATTTTTTATTAAGTATGTGGATTATTGTCTGGCGATTATGAGGTTTCGATTTAATATCCTACTATTTTTTACAGTAGTAATTTATATAGAGAAGCTCATAATAAATAACGTAGGGGATTCATAAGAATTCGAGTGATTCTCCGCAATTTGCTTTTAAATAGGTATGATAATGGTCAAAACTAGATAATACACAAACGCCCTCATTTTTGAGGGCGTTTGTGTATTTAAAACTAGAAAGTGATTCTTCTGGATTATTCAATAGAGAAGATCATTTTTTCGGTTTGTTCTTTTAATTCTTCCAGATTTGTATTATTATAAATGATACAATCTGCCATTTTTATTTTATCCTTTTCGGACATTTGTTTCTCCATAATAGCCTCTACTTCGCGGTAGGTTTTATTGTCCCTATCCATTACCCTTTTGATTCGGATATTATCCTCAGCTGTTACCAGAAGAGACTTGTAACATTGTCTGTTAAGTCTTAACTCAAATAATAAGGCAGTTTCCTTGAAAACTAAATATTTGGTTTGCTTTTTTACCCAATCTTCAAAATCAATGCGAACGGCAGGATGAATAATTTCATTTAATTGCTCAAGAAGATCTTTATTTTTAAAAACCTTATCAGCAACAAATTTCTTATCATAAATTCCGTTTTCATCATAAGATGCTTCGCCTAGAAGTTCCTTGATTTTAATTTTAAGATCATCGTTTTCATTGACGATGGCTTTAGCTCTGTCGTCAGAATAATAAACCGGGAAACCAAATTCCTCAATAAATTTAGCAACCGTAGTTTTCCCCGAGCCAATTCCTCCCGTTAAACCTATAATCTTGGGTGCGGGTGGCTCTGCCTGTTGTGCTTCTGAATGTAATTCTTCCATAATTAAAAATTAATATCCAAAAACATCATTAAAGCTGAACGTTTCATCAAGTCTCACGCCTTTCTCAGTCATTTTAAGGCTTGCCAATTCATTATGGGCATCATGTTCAAAGAATAATAAATATTCGTTGTCTACACACTGTTTTAGGAATTTTCCTTTTTCTTCCAGTGTTAAAAGAGGTCTTGTATCATATCCCATCACATACACCTGATTGACATGTCCGGCAGTAGGGATAAGATCAGCAGCAAAAACAACCGTTTTTTCCTGATACTGAATAACAGGAAGCATTTGTTTTTCCGTGTGTCCATCCACAAAAATGACATCCATTTTCAGGTCCGGAGCAAAACCATAATTTCCAGTTGTTGGGAGTGGCAAAAAGTTAAGCTGACCACTTTCCTGCATTGGAATAATGTTTTCTTTCAGGAAGCTTGCTTTCTCTCTGGCATTAGGTTCAGTTGCCCATTGCCAATGGTTTTCGTTTGTCCAGAATTGAGCATTTTTAAAAGCAGGTCTGTACCCTGTTTTGTCGTCATTCCATTCTATGGCACCACCACAGTGGTCAAAGTGAAGGTGAGTAAGGAATACATCTGTAATGTCTTCCTTTACAAAACCATATTTCTTTAAATTTTTATCCAGATTGTCATCTCCCCAAAGAGAATAGTGTCCGAAGAATTTATCATCCTGTTTGTTCCCAAGACCACAGTCTACAAGAATCAGTTTTTTTCCGTCTTCAATAAGCAGGGAGCGTGTTCCCAACTCGATTAAGTTTTTTTCGTCTGCCGGGTTGGTTTTCTCCCACAGACTCTTTGGGACGACTCCAAACATGGCACCGCCATCCAGTTTAAATTTTCCACATTGTATTGGATATAGCTTCATATGTATATTTTGATTATTTCTTTATTAATTTCATTTTTTCAGCAACTTTCCGGGCATTATCATCCGATTGTTCAAGTTGTGAAATAATATTTTGAAAATCTGCCTCTTTTCTGTTTTGAGATAGCTTTTGCTTGATAAAAATCTCAGTTGGATTTATTTTAATACCAAAAGCTCCTTTCATTTCCTTTTCTACAAACTCATTTCCCATATCTTTTACCATCATTGGACATTGCTGAAACTTTTCATACTTCGAAGTCAACTTGTCCAAATGGGCATAAAGCTCATCATGATCCATCAATTCCACCTTTCCATAAATTTGTACTGCTTCATAGTTCCATGTAGAAACATTAATATGGTCATACCAGCTGCTGGAAATATAAGTGTGTGCCCCTAAAAAATCACACAATATTTCATCTCCGTTCTTTAAGCTTTTTGCCTGAGGGTTAGCTCTTGAAATATGAGTTTCAATATAAACATTTTCCGGATCACTTTCATTCAACATCATCATGGAATGGGTGGCCCGGATCTTATCAACAGAAGAGATAAGTAAAGCAAAAGAGTTTTCTCTGATAATTTCTCTCATCAGATGCATATCTTCACTTCTGTATAACTTAGGAACAAACATAAATAACTTGTTTTCTTAAAATCCCTGAACTTTAAAATTAAAAAAGTTCTCCCGGATTTCTGGGTCTTGAAATATTTAAATGCTGATAAGCCTTGTCAGTAACCTCTCTACCTCGTGGTGTTCTGATAATAAACCCCTCCTGAATCAAAAATGGTTCATATACCTCTTCCAGGGTTTCCGGATTTTCCCCAATGGATGTTGCCAGTGCAGATATTCCTACAGGTTTTCCCTTGAAGTTTTCAATCATAACACGCATGATCTTATTATCCATTTCATCCAGTCCAAACTCGTCTACGTTCAGAGAGTTTAGGGCGTATTTTGTAATGTTGATTTCAATTTCTCCATTCCCTTTAATTTCAGCGAAATCACGTACCCTTCTCAATAATGCATTGGCTATTCTTGGTGTCCCACGGCTTCTTCTTGCAACCTCAATGGCTGCATCTTCATAAATGGTTACTCCCAATACCCTTGCACTTCTTTGAATAATCATGGACAAAAGCTCGATAGAATAGTATTCCAGCCTGCTTTGAATACCAAATCTTGCAAGCATTGGCTTAGTTAGCATACCGCTTCTGGTTGTAGCCCCTACCAAGGTAAAAGGGTTCAATCCAATTTGTACACTCCTTGCATTAGGACCAGTTTCCAGCATGATATCAATCTTATAATCTTCCATAGCAGAATATAAGTATTCTTCAACCACAGGAGAAAGACGATGGATCTCATCAATGAAAAGAACATCATTCTCTTCCAGATTAGTCAATAGACCAGCCAAGCTTCCTGGTTTATCCAATACAGGCCCCGAAGTAATCTTACAATTAACACCAAGCTCATTGGCGATAATATTAGCTAAAGTCGTTTTTCCCAGACCTGGTGGACCATGCAAAAGGACATGATCAAGGGCACCACCACGTCTCTTGGCAGCGGTAACAAAAACCTCAAGATTTTCCAGCGTTTTCCTCTGGCCCGCAAAATCCTTAAAGCTTTGGGGGCGAATCTGTTCTTCCTGCATCAGCTCCTCTCGTGAGTAGTTTTCCTTATCTGGATGTAAAAAATCTGGCATTAATTCATTTCATTTACTTCAAAGATAGCAAATTTAGGCTAAGGTTGAAATCAAGATTGAGAAAAGGTGAGATTGATGCTCCGGTTAAGGCTGGGATTACTGCCAACCTCCTGAATGACTCATTCAAAAATGTAGTCAATTGATATATTTTAAGTATTTTTGAGAGGAAAATAAAGTTTGAATGATCAGGAGTTGAATTTATTTACCTTGTTCAGATTCCTAAGAAATGACAACCTAAACATTGTTTTTGTTATCATGAAAGCATCTGAATATTTGAAATGATAAAACGTGATCATTCATTTTCTAACCTTTAGCCTAAAATAATGAAATTAATAGGACCATTTAAGCAAGTAGTAACACTTGCCAACTTACCATTAAGAGGAAAGCTTGCCGATGAGCAATTGGAAATTATTGTTGATGGAGGAATTGTAGTGGATAACAATACTATTCAGCATATCGGAAGCTTTGAAACTTTAAAAAATGAAAATCCTACCATAGAAATCGAGCAGATTGAAGGAGAACAGACTGTTCTTCCGGCTTTTGTAGACTCACATACTCATATTTGTTTTGGAGGTAACCGTGCCAATGACTTTGCAATGCGTAATGCAGGTAAAACATATCTGGAAATAGCCGAAAGTGGCGGAGGAATCTGGAGTTCTGTACAACACACAAGAAATGCTTCTGAAGAAGAGTTACTAACAACCTTGCTAGAAAGAATTAGCTTTCTGATTGATCTAGGTATTACAACAATTGAAGTAAAAAGTGGCTATGGTCTAGATGTGGAAAACGAGTTGAAAATGCTTAGAATTATTAAAAAAGCTCAGCAGTCCACAAAAGCTACCTTAGTTCCAACTTGTCTTTCTGCCCATTTAAAACCAAGAGATTTCGAAGGAAGCAATCCTGAATATCTGGAATATATCCTTACCGAAATTTTACCAAAAGTAAAAGAAGAGAACCTTGCCAATCGTGTAGATATTTTTATTGAAAAATCAGCTTTCCAACCAGAAGAAAGTAAAGACTTTTTACTTAAAACTAAAGACTTAGGTTTTGAGATAACCGTTCATGCTGATCAATTTACACCGGGAAGTTCAAGAATTGCAGTAGAGGTAGAAGCAAAATCAGCAGATCATTTAGAAGCAACAATTGATGAAGATATAGAGTTTTTAGCACAATCCAATACCGTTGCAACAGCTCTTCCTGGAGCAAGCTTAGGATTGGGAGAAAAATTTACACCAGCCAGAAAACTTTTGGATGCAGGAGCTATTGTCGCCATTGCTAGTGACTGGAATCCGGGATCAGCACCAATGGGGAACTTAATTACTCAGGCTTCCATATTGGCAACTTTTCAAAAATTAACTACCGCTGAGGTATTGGCTGGGATGACATTCCGTGCCGCATTTGCACTTAATCTAGAAGACAGAGGAAAGCTGGAAGTTGGTAAAAAGGCAGATTTTGTAACCTTTAAAACCAATAATTTCCAAAATGTACTTTATAATCAAGGAAGTTTGAAGGCTGAACATGTTTATATCGATGGAAATCTTGTTGATTAAACATAGAGAATATTGATTAATAATAATCTTTAAAAACTTACTTAGATAAACGTAAGGAGTTTTTTTATATAAACAATATTAATTAGCTTTACTGGATATAATGATGTGACTAAAATTGAATTTTTAAAGAATGATGCTTCAAAATATTTGGCAGGGTAGATTGGATGGAGAAGAGCTTCTCTTCCACAGACTATTTCAGAGAGTAAAAGAAGAACACAATTACGACAATATTTCAACGGGTGATTTCGTTTTACACGGATTCGCTGTTGATGAAGGAGTAAGGCGGAATAAAGGTCGCCAAGGAGCAAAAGAAGCTCCGAATGTGATCAGGAAAAATATGTCCAACTTCCCGGTGATTCTTCCGGATTTCAAGCTATTGGATTTTGGGAATGTTACCTGTGAAGACGGCAACCTGGAAAATACCCAGAATAACCTTGCTAAAAATGTATCCAAGGTACTTTTAAAAGGAGGTAAATCCCTAGTGCTTGGTGGAGGTCATGAAGTAACCTATGCCCATTATTTAGGCGTTAAAACGGCTTTTCCCGAACAAAAGATCGGAATCATCAATATAGATGCCCATTTTGACAACAGACAACCGGAAAAAGGAGTAGGGCCCAGTTCGGGAACCGGATTTTGGCAGATTGCTCAGGATGGACCCATTAATTCTCTACATATCGGAATTCAAAGGAACTCCAATACCCTAAAGCTTTTTGATACAGCCCATCAATATGGAATGAAATACGTTCTTGCTGATGAATTATTTTTTGAAAACCTAACATCAATTTATCAACGTATTGATGAATTACTGAATAATGTAGATTTTGCCTATCTTACCATTTGTATGGATGTTTTTAATGCTTCCATTGCTCCTGGAGTTTCAGCTTCAGCATATAATGGTATCTTTGCAGATACAGCTTTTATGCATTTTTACAGACATATCTTAAAAAGCAAAAAATTGGTTGCACTGGATGTAGCAGAAGTAAACCCGTCATTCGATATTCAGGATAGAACGGCGAGACTGGCAGCTTGTCTGGTGAATGAATGGCTAATGATGTAACAAGTATATTCTTCCGATAGAGAAAATCATTATTTTATTTACCCTTAAGGAACAGAATTTGCTGACTTTTTCGTGCTTTTAAAATAAAAGCGCTCATAAATTCATTAGCTGAATTTAAAACAGAAATTATATTATGGAACAATTAATTGAAAACAAGCTTATTAAAGCAGATGATGCGTTTTCAGTATGGAGAAAAGTGCCGTTTGAGGAAAGGCAGAAGTTAATTGCCAAAGCAGCAGAAATTTTAAAAAATAATTCAGAGAAGTTTGGGAAGATCATTACCACTGAAATGAATAAGCCAATTACGGAATCAATCGCTGAGGTGGAAAAGTGTGCACTAATGATGAATTATTATGCAGATGCTGAGAATGCTTTAAAACCCGAAAAAGTTGAATCTGAATTTGCTTATTCTGAAGTTCATTATGTTCCGAAAGGTGTAATTTTAGGAGTAATGCCATGGAATTTTCCTTTCTGGCAAGTCTTAAGATTTGCTACACCAGCAATTTTATCAGGAAATACAGTCGTTTTAAAGCATGCTTCAATATGTTTTGGAAGTGGAAATGCCATTGAAGAGGCTTTCCGTGAAGCAGGATTCCCAGAAGGTGTTTTTCAGAACCTTGAAGTGGGACATAAAGCCGTAAAAGAAATCCTTGAGCACGATGTTGTAAAAGGGGTAAGCCTTACAGGTAGTGGAAAAGCAGGGGGAGAAGTAGCTTCAATAGCTGGTTTAAATATCAAAAAATCTTTACTTGAATTAGGTGGAAGTGATGCTTTTATCATTTTTGATGATGCAGATCTGGAGCAAGCAGCAAAGTCCGGAGTAAAATCAAGGCTTCAAAATTGCGGGCAGACTTGTACAGCTGCAAAAAGATTTATTATTGATGAAAAGATTGAAGATAAATTTTTACCAATATTCATTGAAGAATATAAAAAATATGAGGTGGGAGATCCTTTAAATAAGGAGACTAACCTGGCAGGAATGGCAAGACCAGATTTGGCTGACGAACTGGAAGCTCAATTCAACAGGGCATTGGAAAATGGAGCAGAAATCATTATTCCTTTAGAAAGAATTTCCGAGAACGAGTTTATCCCAGGTTTAATCAGAGTTAAGGAGGGGAACCCAATTCTAAAAGAAGAGCTTTTCGGACCTCTTGGAATGGTAATGACTGCTAAAAATGATGAAGAAGCTTTACGAATAGCAAATGATATCCCTTTCGGTCTTTCAAATTCTGTCTGGACGAAGAATGTAGAACGTCAAATATTCTTTATTGAAAACCTTGAATCCGGAACTGTAAATATCAACAGAATGACAAGTTCTGATCCACGTTTTCCATTCGGTGGAAGCAAGGCTTCAGGATACGGAACTGAGCTTTCTTTATTGGCATTAAAAGAGTTTGTAACGGCAAAAACGATTGTCGGAAATTAATTCATACAATGAACATGTAAAAAGTATTGATAATAAAAGATATACTTAATAAATAAAAGACTCCCGAAAAGTAATTTTCGGGAGTCTTTTTATATTGAGCGAAGCGATGTAGCTTAAACTGTTGTTAATCTCAACGTATTTGTTTTTCCACCTTCATATGATGGAGTCGCATTAATATTGATTACAAAGTCACCTGTTTCGATATACCCATAATTATGCGTTAGCATATTTACCTGAATAATGGTTTCGTCAGTAGACTTTTTCATATCATAGTAGTAAGCGTGAACTCCCCAAAGAAGATTCAGCATAGTGATCACTCTTTTGTTTCCACTGTATACAATAATCTGAGAGTTTGGTCTGTGAGCAGCTAGCTGGAAAGCTGTATATCCAGAGTGAGTAAGCGTTACAATAGCAGATACATTGGTTGTCTTAGCAATTCTTACCGCGGCAAGACATACTCTGTTCGTAATGAATCTTTCGTCAATACAGTTGTAGTCTTTTTCAATCGGTTCATTCTTGTGCTGATAGAAATGAGTGGTTTCAATGTTTTTCACAATTTTAGCCATGTTTTCTACAACCTGTACCGGGTATCTTCCTACAGAAGTTTCACCGGAAAGCATTACAGCATCAGCGCCATCCAATACAGAGTTTGCAACGTCGTTTACCTCTGCTCTTGTAGGCGTTAAGCTATTAATCATCGTTTCCATCATCTGGGTAGCAATAATTACCGGCTTAGAATAGAATCTTGCCTTTTCTACCAGATTTTTTTGGATCGCAGGAACTTCTTCCATTGGAACTTCAACTCCCAGGTCACCACGGGCAACCATTAATCCGTCACATTCCAATAAAATTTCCTCAATATTTTTAACCCCTTCCGGCTTTTCAATCTTCGCAATAATTGGAGTTTTGAATTTACCGTTCGGATGTTTTGAAATTAACTCTTTCAGGTCAATAATATCCTGTGCATGACGTACGAAAGAAAGAGCGATCCAGTCTACTTCCATGTCAAGCATGAAATTAGCATCCTGAACATCCTTTTCTGTCAAAGCAGGAAGAGAAACATTCGTATTAGGTAGATTAACTCCTTTTTTAGAGCTTAGTGGCCCTCCTTGAATAGTTTTTGCTTTTACAGTATCTATTTCATTGGTTTCGATAACCTCCAACATTAGTTTCCCATCATCAATAAGGATTCTTTCACCTACTTTTACGTCTTGTGGGAACTGTTGGTAAGTCATATATACCTTAGTAGAGTCACCCTCTATCTTTTCATTGGTGAAAGTAAGAATATCTCCAGGATTTAGGTAAGAACCTTCCTTTACAACACCTACTCTTAGTTTAGGCCCTTGAAGGTCTCCCAAAATACCTACTGAATAACCATACTCATTATTGAGTTCTCTAATTATTTCAATATTTTTTCGAACTAAGTCGTAATCTGCATGTGAAAAATTTATTCTGAAAATATCAACACCCGCTTTCATTAAATCTAACATAACCTCCTTCGATGACGATGCAGGTCCTAGTGTTGCGATAATTTTTGTCTTCTTTAAATACTTATTCATAATATTGGATAATTTGATAAAGTTCCTCATCAGAACTCAGTGTATAATCTTGAATTGGAAACACAAGATTTTCAGGGAGCAAAATTACGGAAAAATCAGGAAACTGTTCCGAACTATGTAGAATATATTCTACATCTACCTGATTATTTAATAAAAACTTAATATTTTCTTCTTCTGTAAAGAGTTCTGTTTGAACTTTTTTTTGCTTACTTTCCGAAGATTTATTAGAAATAAAGGTAAAGCAGGTCTTTGAAAACTTGTGATAGGCCTCATATCTTGGAAAAAAATAGTCAAAATAATCCCCGTGAAAGACAAGGTCTTTTTTTCTTGAAAACGAGAGGTTGTTATTTTGATTTATTTTGTAGAAAAACTCATGAGCGGGTATATCTTTTGCTAATCTTACCAATCCTATGGCAATATCTTCAAATTCTATATCATCAAGATCATAAAGTTTTTGAATTTCCAAGTATATTTTCTTTTTTATTTAAAATATAAAATGCCCTTTGTGCAGCTTTTTCTTCTGCTTTTTTCTTGGAAGTTTCTGATGCATTGGCAATCTTTTCATCTCCCAGCCATACATGACATCGGAATACAATGGCTTTATTGGCCTGTATTTCCTCACAGGTTTCGTACTTTATATTTACCTTCTTCTTTTGGCTCCATTCAAGTAGGAGGCCTTTGTAGCTTACAATTTTGTTTTCAAGCTTGTTAATCTCGGATGGAGTCAAAAGTTTCTCCAAAATAATTCTTTTGCAAGCATCATAATGGAAGTCCAAATATACAGCACCGATTAGGGCTTCAAATAAGTTTCCGGAGATATTTTCCCCTAAAGCCGAAGAATTATTCTGCTTTTGCAGAAGAGTCGTAAGCTTAAGGTCTTCTCCTAATTTATTAAGATTTTTCCTATTAACAATCTTAGATTTCATCTGTGTCAGGTACCCTTCATTGGCTTGAGGGTATGTCTGGAACAAATGACAAGATATAATTGTACCCAAAACAGAATCTCCCAAAAATTCAAGTCTTTCGTAATTACTGTCTTGATTTTTAGAAGAATTTTTTAAAGAAAAAGCCTCACGATAAAGAGCAATATTTTGTACCTCTGTACCTAGAACTTTTTTAAGTTCGGTACTGAGAAAATAGTCTCTTTCCGTTAATTGTCTTTTTCTTTTTTTGAGAAGGAATTTAGAAAAGTATTTCTGTAACTCCATTCATTGAATTTAGATTTTCTTAAATAGAACGCAAGCGTTATGCCCGCCAAATCCAAAAGTATTGCTCATGGCTACTTTTACATCTTTCTTCACAGCAGTGTTAAACGTAAAGTTTAGTCTGCTGTCAATATTTTCATCATCAGTAAAATGGTTGATGGTAGGAGGAACAGTACCATGAATAATAGTTCCCAATGCAGCGATAGCTTCAATAACACCTGCAGCACCTAAAAGGTGGCCAGTCATTGATTTTGTAGAATTAATCTGAATATCAAAAGCATGCTCGCCTAGTAATTTTGAAATTGCATTGGATTCTGCGATGTCTCCTAATGGAGTAGAGGTACCATGCATATTGATATGATCTACTTCATCAGCAGTTAAACCTGCATCTTCCAGACAACTTTTCATTACAAGATAAGCACCAAGACCTTCAGGGTGTGGAGCGGTCATATGATGTGCATCAGCACTTAAACCTCCTCCCAGTAATTCTGCATAAATTGTTGCACCACGTTTTATCGCGTGCTCATATTCTTCAAGAATAATGGTTCCTGCACCTTCACCTAATACAAATCCATCTCTGTCTTTGTCAAAAGGTCTTGAAGCTGTTTTTGGATCATCATTTCTTGTAGAAAGTGCCATCATTGCATTAAATCCACCGACACCACTTGCTGTAACGGCGGCTTCAGAGCCTCCGCATACAATTACATCTGCTTTTCCTAATTGGATCAGCATTTTGGAATCGATTATAGCATTTGCTGAAGAAGCACATGCAGATACAGTAGTATAATTGGGCCCATGGAAACCATATTCAATAGAAATATGTCCAGGAGTAATATCCGCAATCATTTTTGGAATAAAGAACGGGTTGAATCTCGGAATTTCCGTATTAGCCCAACCTAAAACTTCTGTTTCAAAAGTCTCTAAACCTCCGATTCCGGAACCCCAGATTACACCGACTCTGTTTTTATCCACATTGTCTTCCATAATTCTGGAATGTGCTACTGCTTCTCTAGCGGCAACAAGTCCCAATTGAGTATTTCGGTCCATTTTTTTAGCTTCTTTCTTATCGAAATGCTGTAACGGATCAAAATTTTTCACCTCGCAAGCGAACTTTGTTTTAAAGTTTGTGGCATCAAAAAGAGTAATCGGAGCGGCTCCGCTCTCACCTTTCACAAGATTTTCCCAGTATTCTTTTGCATTATTTCCAATTGGTGTTATTGCTCCAAATCCGGTTACAACTACTCTTTTTAATTCCATAAACTTTGTTTAATTTCTTTTTGTTGAAGAATATTATTTATTTACTACTTCTTCGATGTAAGCGATAGCGTGCCCTACAGTAGTAATTTTTTCAGCTTGATCATCAGGGATTTGAATGTTAAATTCTTTTTCAAATTCCATGATTAGTTCAACTGTATCTAGTGAATCAGCTCCTAAATCGTTAGTGAAGCTAGCTTCAGGAGTTACTTCTGTTTCTTCAACGTCAAGCTTATCAGCGATGATAGCTTTTACTCTTGATGCAATGTCTGACATAGTAAATTATTTTTTTTAATTGTTAGATGGTGCAAATATATAAAATTCTTTACGATAAAACATTTTTTTAGTCTTTTTTGTGGAGAGGGATCTATCATTTTAGGTTAGGCTGCTTTAGTGTTTTAGTTTTCAGCTATTTATATTGCAGTCCATTATAGGGGATTAGTTTTTATTTTGTGTTTAGCTGACTTATTTAAGGTGGGGAATGTTTAAAAATGATCGATTTTGATCTTATTTGAGATAAAAAGAGTCGAAATAGAAAGATTTTTATCAATATTTAGTCGTTGCGAAATTAAAACATTGTTTATTTAAAGAATAGACTTTAATTGTGACGTTTGAAGACTAAAAGTGATGATTTTTGATAGGAATGGTATAAATATGTTGATGATTAATGAGAGTAAGAAAAAATACACCATGATTTTTAAAATAAAAAAAAACACTGAAAATATCAGTGTTTTTTGTGGAGTTGGAGGGAGTACTTTTATTGCAATCTTAAAATTACGGTAAATCTAATTTATGTTTGTAATATGCTTATTTTAAAAGGTTTTTCGGTGTTTTTATATGCTGTAATGCTTGTTTTTAATTGCAGATTATTTTATTTGATTGTATTTTATAGTACAAGTTTAGTACAAATTTATAACTTTGTATCATAATTCGAATTTATGGCAAGAGTTATTTTTATTTATCGTTCCCAAAAAGCTAATTCCTTTTTAACATCAAGGCTAATTTTAGGAAAGTTCTCAAAAGATGAGAAAGAAAATAGTGAGAAAATATTTGATTGTAAGACTCAAGTAGAGGTTTCAAAAGATTATTGGAATAACTACCTAAGGCAAACAAAAGAGAAAAACGGAAAATTATATAAAGCGAATCATAAAACCATTAGAGATATTAAATTATCTAATTTTGATTTACAAGTAAAAACTGAATTAAATAATATTAAAAATTTTGTTCTTGAGGCTGTTGGAAAAATTAAAGAAGAGTCCATAAACAAAGAGTGGTTTATTAATATTATTGATGGTTACTACAATCAAGATAAATCGAATACAGAAATTACGAATGAGTTGGTGAAATTTGTTGATTATTATATTGATGAAAAGCAAGACGAAATTACTCAATCCACAGTTAAAAAATTGAAAGTTGTTAAACATAAACTTGAACGATTTCAGAAAGAAAAAAAGAAAATTTTACTCATCTCGGAAATCAATGAAACCTTTAAAAATGAATTTATTGATTACAGTAAAAAAGAGAATTATGCAATAGGTACGATTCAAAGGGATTTAGTATTTATTAAAACTTTCTGTAATTATGCTCATGAGAAAGGTCTTGAAGTAGATAGAAATATAAATAAGGTAAAGATTAAAGTTAAAAAGGAAAGTAAACCTATATATTTAACAGTTAAAGAATTAGAAAAAATTGAAAAAGTTGAATTAAATGAGAGCTTCGATAATGTTAGAGACTGGCTTATTATTTCTTGTTATACTGGACAACGAGTTTCTGATTTTATGAAGTTTAGAACTGATATGATAAGAGAAGAAGACAGTAGGTATTTATTGGAATTTAAACAACAAAAAACAAACAAATTAATGACAATCCCTATTTTGCCTAAAGTAGAAGAGGTTTTAAATAAAAGAAATTGGAATTTTCCTAAGGCATTGTCTGATCAAAAATATAACGATTATTTAAAATTAGTTTGTAAAGAAGCTGGAATTACTGAAAAAATAAAAGGAAGTAAGAAAAAAGAAATAGAACCTGAAAGTGGCAAATACAGAAAAGAAGAAGGGGTGTATGAAAAATGGGAATTGGTTTCTTCGCACATAGGAAGAAGGTCATTTGCAACTAATTTTTATGGTATTATTCCTACAAATTATATTATTAATATGACTGGACATAGTACTGAAACTATTTTTTTAGATTACATAGGAAAAAGTAATAAAGATTTGGCAAAGGAAGTTTTTAAATACCTTTAATATCTAAATAAATATTATGATGTCTGACGAAGAAAGCTATGAATCATCAGAAAGGTTAAGACAGTGGACTTCTGAATCTGCAATGATGAAAAAATTATTTCCCACATTTCAGCATATTGAGCGTATTATGGCCAATAAAGATTATCCAGCTTTAGGAAATATAACTATTGCTAGTAATAAATTTGCTAATGAAAGAATTGAGGAATTAGAGTTGAAAATTGAAAAATTAGAGAATAATAAAAACTATTTAGATGAAAAATTATTTGATAATCCATATCCTCATATTTTTCAAGATATAAAAGCTTTTCAATTCTTTGAATTATTACATCAAAATTATAAAAATAGTAATAAAGCTTTAGCAGATTATAGTTTTATATATAGAAAGATGTATGAAGAAAACCTAATATTAGAAACGTTCAAGCCTGAAATGTTCAGGAGTTGGATTGCAAAAGAGCCGTACTCTAAAGATAGTCTTGATAAAATTAAAACATTAAGTAACTGTTCAACATCTGATAAAATTATTATCTACAATAATTTGAAACAAGAGATTTATTATAACGTTCCATAAAAAGAACGTTATTGTTCCGTTCCCTTGAAAAATCATATAATAGATTTGCAGTATAATATTTGCAACTATGAAAAATGGTTTTTTACAAATGATTCAGACAACTCCAAATGAATTGTCTGATTTATTACAAGAGGGAATTAAAACTCAATTAGAAAACTTCAAAAAAAGTTTTGATTTACAAAATCAAGAAGTATTACTTACATATGAAGAAACTTGTGAGTTTCTAAAAATCAATCATACTACACTTTGGAGGTGGGTTAAGGGTGGCAAAATTCCATGTTACTCAATTCATAATAAAAGATACTTTAAACGTTCAGAAATAATGGAATGTCTAACAAAATTAAAGCAATGATTATGTTAGATAACGAAAACACAGACCATAATCTTTTTCCTATTGATGCCTTTCCTCAACTTTTTAAAGAATTAACTCTTGAATTAGATAAATCATTAAATTATCCTATTGATTATACTGCATCTGCAATTCTCGTTGCTACTTCAGCAGTAATGGGAACGAGTGTCAAAGTTAACGTACGACCTTTATGGTCTGAATTTGCATCACTTTACTGTTGCATTGTCGGAAAGGCAGGAGCCAATAAATCACATCCAATAAGTACTATTTTTGATCCATTAAGGCGTATAGACAGCATTAACCATAAAGTTTTTGAAACTCAACGTAAAAAATTTAATGAATATGAAAGTCTTACAAAAACGGAAAAGAAAAATGTTCCAAAGGTAGAAGAACCGATGCTAAAGAAGCTTATTCTTACAAATTGCACTCCTGAGGCCTTATTTAAAAGATTGAACGAAAACCCTAGAGGTTGTACTATAATTAGTGATGAATTGCCAACTTTTTTAGATGGTATTAATAATTATTCTAAGAGCGATCAGCAAAGTAATTTTCTTACAACATGGAGTAATAAACCTACAACAATTGACAGAATTGGTCAACCAATCCCACTATTTATAGAAACTCCATTTTTATCTATTATTGGTGGGGTACAACCAAGAATGTTGGGAAGATTATTTACCTCACAAAAATTGGATAATGGATTTTATCAAAGATTTTTATTTGCTTATCCTGATAATGTTCATAAACAACCAATTAACGATAATGAGATGGATGAAAATTTATTTAATGACTACACTCAATTTATTACGGATTATATTGATAATTCAAATATTATTGAAAACAAAGGGATATTAAATACCAAAATATTGGAGTGGAGTGATGAAGCTAAAGACTTTTGGTTAGGATGGAATAAAAACAATTGCGATTTAGTAAATGAACATCACGATAGTATAAAAGGTGAAATATTGTCAAAATACGATAATCATTTTATACGTTTAGCTTTGATACTGCAAATAATGGAAAATCCTAAGAGTAACAGTATAGGATTGAAAGCAGTTGAAGGGGCAAAAAAATTATGTAATTATTATATTAATTGCTCTTTTAAAGTTCTTCAAATCATCCAAAACCCAACAACTTATTTGAAATCTTTGACAGAGAATAAAAGAAATTTTTATGAAGCTTTAAATAATAAGTTTGCTACTGCAGATGCCACTAAATTATGCATGTCATATAATATTGGGGTAAGACAAACTAAAGAATTCTTAAAAGACGAAATTTTATTTAAAAGACTTCAACATGGTTTTTATGAGAAAAAAATTGTAAAAACTACATAAGCACTCTGCACTTTCAACATTATTTGCATTTTGGAAAACTTAAAGTGTTAAAAGTGCTAAAAATGCAAAGTGCTAAAATAATTTAATTCACCGAAAAATTCAAATTAATTAAAAAAAATAAAATTATGAAAACTATTAAAGTAATCCGCGACACTAATTTAAAAGACTTTGAAACAGAAATCAATAAACATTTTTCAAATGGCTGGATGTTAAAAGGAAATCTCTGTATTGATAGTGATAATTTCCTTGTTCAGATGCTCCAAAAGAAAATAAAAAAATAACAACAATTACAAAAAATATAACAAAATTGAAATCCGTGCAAAGTAAAAATTATAGGCAGTGCGCAACGTACTGCACTGTCTTAATTTTTTGCTTACAGTAACTTATTGATTGTTACATGAGGAACATTCATTGTAGCGTTAACACTCATACACAGACACTATGGCATAGGAGTTGGCGATAAGACAGAAACAAGGCGTACAAATATATACAACAAAACGAGAAAAAGCCTATATGACAATCTAAAGACATTGGCAGCAGCCATGACAATACATAAAAACACAGAATTCTCACGTCAGCACATACCAACACAATCTTTTATGAGAGCATACATGCCTGAAGATAGACAAATATTTACATATAATAAACGCATACATACGGATAAGGCATTAAATCTGAATTAAAGAAATCAAGTAGGCAGGGTACTCGATTGATGTCTCCGCCAGTTGTTATTACAACAAAGCAATACGTAGACAGTGGCATTGTACTGCATACGTTCAAAAGACCCTTACAGCGACTAAAAAATAATTCTCTTTGACATAATTACTATATATTTGCAATATGAAATAAAAGCAAAAAATAACATACAAGCGTACTTATTCTTGTCCAACTAAACCGACCAAGTTTTTATAATACACTAAGAATAAGATTTGCACACGTAAAGGCGTGGGCTTTCTTATTATGTGTATGCGTTCTTGGTCGGACGTTGTTGGCAGATAGGAAATGTCCCACGCTGATTATTTATACTAACATCCAATTTGGGACATTAAGGATATAAATAATATGCAAAATGGAAAAAAATCCAAAAGCCAACAAACCGACCAACCCAAAACCTAACAAAGCAGTAATTTTTATTCTCCTTATTTTTACTGCCTTAATTTTTTTTCTTGTAAAACTCATTTTCGAAGGCAGTTCAAGTGCCACTATCGGCAACTACACAAAAGAAGATTTACCTGAAAATTTTGAGTACAGAATTATCAAGGATGAAAGTAACCCCAATGTTGAAAAAAATCAGTATCAGGTAGAAATCAACCAAAAGCTCACAGAAGGGCAATTGGCAACTTTAGCTGAAGAACTTTACAATAGTAAAGATAAACAAAGACGTTTTTATATTTTCTACAATTTAAAAGATAATGAGAATAGTATTTTAGCATGGGCAACAAGCCATTTTGATCCTGAATTAGAGGTTTCCATTAATGGCTCTACTAACACAGAAGATAATCAAATGCTATTTAAAGCGCAAAAAGTCGAGGGCGATATTATTGGAATTTTTAACGAAAAAGATTATACATTCTCTCTATATACCATTTATGAGCATAACGGAAAAACATTTATTAGAACTACTTTTAAAGATGGAGAATTTATGGATAATGAAGTTGAAAAAATAAATTCTAAAAATGGAATAAGATATAATTACAAAGAAGATGTGAGTCAAGGAGAATATTTTGTTTTGAATAATGATGTTCTTGAATTTTATAATAATGATAATAAAAAGTTTACTCATGCAGTAAGATGGAATAAGTATTAAACTAGAAGTTTTAGTCCTAACAATATGAAATTTTGTATAATTAAATTTAATTTTATGAGTTGAAATACTTTACATCATATTTTTTTTATAAATTTCATTTTTGGTAAAAAATGATAGAAAAATTAAAAAAGTATTATACAAAAGCTATAAGGACTTCTCTTTTAGCGCAAGATTTAATTAGTAAGAACTGGATTCATTTATTTTCTGTTATTGAATTGCAAAATGAAGATGAATATCCATATAGTATTCCAAATGATGAATGGAAAAAAAATTTTGTTAGGGCTAAAAAATCTAAATTAGGAGATTATAATTTCTATATTGTTATTGATGAAATAAATTCAGTGGACGATGCTATTAGTATCTTTAATGCTCCTTTTGAAAACTATAAAATCAATGATGAAAAAATATATTTTACAAACTCATCTTTTATTCCTGAGCCTACAGGAAAATATCCTTTAATTCTATCTCCAAATTTTCATGGAGATGGCCTAGCATCTATATTACCCAAAAGGAAGTCGGGCATATTAGTATGGTGTCAAATTGATTTTGAACGTAGAGTTGAAAATCAATTTATATCATCAAGCATCTCAAAAGAGATGTTGGCTTTACAAAGTTTAACACTTGACTGGTTAGGTTTTGATATTGTTCAAAAAAGAGAACATTTAGGAAATATATATTTGTCTGCCCCCAACCCTTATTTTACAGATATTGATATTAGCCTTTCTTTGAATCCTGTCGGGATTTTTTATAAAATATATCAAAGGAAAAATTTATTTGAACCTATGATTTTTAGGATCATAGACAAGCATGGTGACGCTATAGCTTTGGATAAAACTTTTAAAATTGAAAATACAATTGGATTAATAGAGCTTCCGCATGAGCCTAATCTGTTTGAATTAAGAGTTTATAATCAAGATAATGATTTGATAGCTGTGCATGAACCGGCAACATTTTTAAAAAGTATTAAATTTAACACCTTAATAAAAAATAGTGATTTTCATGTAAAAATCGAAACAGAAAAAGGTAGTGAGGAATTTACAATAGAAAAATTTTCTGATGTCAATCCTTTTTCGATCGGAAATTCCGAAAAATTGAATTCCGAATATTATTTTAAAGATGCGGAAAATAAAAGGCAACACATACGAGATGAAAAATCTAAAGAATTCATATTTTACCCTGGTGCCAAAAGTGATCTTGAAAAAAATGAGCTAAAGGAAAAAGCAAAATTTTCAATTAGAGAAATCCTAAATAACGCTAAAGATAGTTGTTATATTTGTGATCCCTATTTTTCTGAAATGGATATTATTGATTATGCTTTTCATATTAAAAATTCTAATGTACAAATTAATATTCTAAATAGTAAACAGTTTATCTCAAAAATAAAAGCTAAAAAAATAACGGAAATAATTAAAAATTACAACGACAAACCATTCACTGATATTGTAGTTCGTACTCTTAGAGGTGAAAGTATTATGCATGACAGATTTATTGTTGTTGACAAATATATTTGGTTTATTGGGAGCTCTTTTAATGAAATTGGAAATAGAGCGACTTGTATTGCAAAAATACCCAAAGCTTCTGGAACATTAATCATTAAAGAAATTGAAAAATGGTTTCATTCAGAGGAATATTCTCAGAATATAGTTGATTACGCAAATGAGCTGACTAATGAGTAAGGATTTTTCAACAGATCCAGTTAATTCTGCTTTAAGAATGCACGAATGTGGGCAAAATGAATATTGGTTTTATCATAAAGGTTCTTACCCTTCGGATGCTCCTTTATTATATCAGCAATTGATTAATAATGCGAATAGTGAGATTATTATTTGGGATCCTTATTTTAATGTGAAGTCTCCAGGTAATGATCAAGATATTTTTATCAATCTTAAAAATGATATTACGATTAAAATATTAACATCAAAAGGATTAGATGGTCCTGAGACATATCTTACTGAAGTGAAAAATGCATTAAAAATTGTAATTCCACCAATTAAAGATTGCAGATTTGGGTTAAGAGTTATAAATAGAGGGGATATATTAAACCAAGGAGATCGTTATTTTCATGATCGCTTTTTAATAATTGATGATTCTGAAGTGTATTTAGTAGGAAGCTCAGTGGGTTATCATATTAAGTCTGAACAATCAACAGGAATATTTAGAGTCCAAAATGATAATACAAAAAAATTTATTATATCAATATTTAAACAGTATTGGAATCTTTCTATGAGACATCAGATTCCATTAACATTTCTACACTAATAATTATGGATAAAGAAATCTTTTATAAATATGATTTTTATACTTTAGAACAAAAATATATTGAGTATGAATTTGTGGAATCTTTAGATCGAGAATTATGTTTACATGATCTTATAGAGCCATTTATTAAGATAAATATAGAATTTTTACTAACATCTGGTGATAATAAGAAAGAATTTTCTAACATCAATTTTTCTCAAATTGAAACTTCTTTAAGTAAAATATTATCTCAAAATTTTTTTTATAAACAATATTGTGAATCAAATTCAGAAAAGAATTTATTTCAACGCGTATTGAATAAGTTTGTTTCTAGAATTTTTGATAAAGACGGTTTTAATGATGAGAAATATATAATACAAAACTATATTCATACGTGGTTAGAGAAAAGGTTGGCTTTAGCTGTAGTTAAAGATTCACGATTTAGTTCGGTTAAAGTATTATTAGATGTAATTGAAAAAACTGAGATGTTATTTAGTTTTCAAAATTATTTAATAGAAAATATTCCGAGAGATTGGATTAAGAGTGAAGAGGAATGGACAAATGTAAAAGTAAATTCTGAAAATATTTGGAGTATTATAAGAACTTTCGATAAAACACTTTTAGATAGGCAACATATCATAGCAGACAACATAGATGATAAAATTTGGGAACATATACACAAGACAACAAGAAATTCAGATTATATTAGTCTTAATCGAGAATATAGTTTCAAATCACAATTACTTTTTAAAAAAAACATTTCATTATGGATTAAGCTTTGGGATAACTTACAATTAACAATAATTCAAGATTGTATCTTTCAAACTTTACATCCTTTTGATCCGAAAAAATATTTAGAATTATTACATATTCTAACATCTAAAAAAGTTAATATAGGATCAGATTTAAATATTCTCCTTTTAATTTTTGCAAGAAATTTTTTTGAAAAATCCCGCAGACTTACAGAACAATTAGCATTTTATGAAAATACAGATAGAATTACACCAACAAATGAATTTCTGTTTGTACAAGGTCAAAAGTGTTATAAAGAATGGCTATTAGAAAGACCTAAATATTATGAAGAATTTATAAAAACTTTAGTAGATCAAACTAAAAGCTCCGAGATTCAAGATTGGATTTTTAGTTATAAACCAAATGTTAATGATAGTCAGTTGGGCAAATTGTATAATGAAGAATTAGAATTGCTAACAAATACATACAAATTACATTTTAAGCATAAAGAAGATTTTGATCAAGATTCTCTTAATCTACAAAAATTCAATTTTTATGTGGATTTAATTAAAGATAATGAGTCAAATTTGTTTGTTTCTAACTTGCTTAAGAGTATTTTAAGTTTTGTAAATTCAGATAGATTCTTTTGGGATAAATCTTATTCAGAAATATATTTAAAGTCGATGAAAGGAATTGGCTTTTTAGTTAGTTTAGATGATAATCCAGTATTAAGGTCGCAAAGCATAATAAGACAGTTTAAAATAACTCATCAAGGATGGAATCCAAAAGGAATTGATTTTAATTCTATTATGAAGGAGACTTTTATTTATTGTGGAATTACATTCCTTTTTGAATATAAGGAAAGCTTTAAAGATGTTGTACCTGAAAATTTTTTCAAGGAGTTTTTAGATATATTATTAGTCCAAAATAAGTATTCACAAGTTGATAATTCTGAATATTATCAGCAGCCATTACATTTAATGTTACTTGTTAGTTCTCAGGTAATGCCAGAACTTAAAGAATATGCGGAACAAGAATTAATTTTAAATTATGATGATTTATTTTCATTATTATCAATATTGGTTAGTAATAAAGATTTGATTTCAAATCAATCAAAAAAGCTTTTAAAAGATAAATTAAAAATAGAATTCATTTTCGAAAAAAGGAAACTAAATAATAAAAATATGAAGGAAAAAGTTCAAAAAATAGAATATATGGTTAAACAATTAAATGTAATTATTTAAGTAATTTTTTATTAAATTATAATATATTGAAAAGAGAATTTTACTTAAAAGAAATAATAGAGGAGTTTGGGATTTTAAGGAATAAAATCGAAATGCTTTCTCAATCGAATTTACAGGATATAAATATAATTTCTGAGTATCATATACAAGAAATATTAAATATCTTATTTGATTTACAACTTAGTAATTCAAATGAATATAAACAGAATTTTAAAGCTATTGATTTACAAGACTCAATCAATGCTATTGCTATACAAGTAACTGCTAATTCTAGAAAAAGTAAAGTCCAGGAAACATTAGATAAATTTTTTGAAGATGGATTAGATTTAGATTTCGAAACATTAATTATATTTATTTTAGGTAAAAAACAGTTATCATATAAAAATTTGAAAGTTAAAGAAGGCTTTCTTTTTATTCCAGATGAACATATTTTAGATTTTTCTAAGATTATATCAAAACTTTCTTTTGCTCCAACAGGTAAGTTAGAGAAAATTAGAAATATCTTAAAAGAAGATAGATTTGCTCCTAAAAAGAAAATAAGTGATGTAGCAATCTTTAAAAAGAAACAAATAATTCGGAAGAAAATTGTAAAATCTTTAATTCATACATCGAATGATGTTTCAGAGGCAATATTTAATTATTATGACCCCTCGTACAAATTTAAATATGAAAAAATAATCATCAGATCTATAACGGATCAAGCTTATCCTTTCTTTGATGATCCTATAACTAAGCAAAGAGCGGATTGGTATAAGGTATTCAGTTTTGATCTCAATGAAAATTTCTTAGAAGTTCAGATTCAATATTACGATAAAATTGTTGTGAATAAAATGGGAGAATGGAATTATCTTAGAGATAGAGAAGAAGGTTCGATTTCTAATGATTTAAAAATTATTAGAACTGATGTAATAGAAAGAATTCCTCTTGAAAATATTATTGAAATAGATTTAAGTGAAGAGGATCCAATGATTTTTGTTGATTTTCAAAACAGAAAGGCTTACAGAGAACAAATACCTTTTATACGAGGTTATTACAAAAATGATAGTGATTATAGAAAAACGTATTATTTTGAATTATGTAAACAAGATATTAATTTATAGAAGATTAATTTAAAAGTAATTTATAATGTCAACACTATCTTCGCAAGTCCTATCTTTGAATAATAATAGCAAATTTTAAAAAATGGATAATAGTGATAACCTATATAGGATTCTATCGGATAAGTTATTCAGTATATTTTATGTAGACGATCTAAAATATGGAAGACAACAAGAGAATGGTAGTTATAAGTTAATTAAAGAACGTATAACACCGGTAACAATAGAAGATATGTTAAGAAACCAAAAAAGTTTATTAACTTATCAAGAGTTGCATATAGTTGATACTGCATTTATAAAATGGATATGTATTGATTTGGATATTTCTAAAAAGGAGATAGACGAAAATAAAATTAATCCAAGTAATTTAAGAGATGTCAAAACTGCGGCGGAAATAGTTGTAGAATTTTTAAATGAGAAAAATATACCTCATTTGGTAGAATTTTCCGGTAGAAGAGGATTTCACATTTGGATCTTTTTTGAACGACTTGTTACTAAAAGTGACGGCTATAATTTAATAAATTACATTTATTTTAATGTTAAAGATAAATTTGCTAGCGATATAGCTGTAGATAAATTTCCAAAAGTTCCTTTTGTTAATAAATATTCAAAAGGTGTAGGTTCAGGAATAAAACTCCCTCTTTCTCAAAATAAGGGTAGTAATAAATTATCTTTTTTTGTAAATATAAATGAAGAGTTTGATTTTGAAGTTGATAATTGGCTAAGTATTCCAAGTGAAAAATTTTTACAGAAACAACTCGAGATATTATCTCAAGCTCAACCTGCATCAATTAAAATTATTGAATCAGTTTTAAGTGACTTTGCAAAGACAGATAGTTTGCCAAGAAACTCATATTATAAAGTAAAAAAAGCTTCTAAAATTGCAGATAATTTATCTTTAGAAGAGATAATAAGTTCTTTAAGTCAGTGTGAGCATTTAAAATTGATTTTTAATGATTTTGAAAAAGGATTAGACAATAAAGAGAGAAGCATTTTAGTTGGATTACTGGGACAATTACAGACTCAAGAGAATATTAATTTTGGGCAAGAATTATTATTGGAGATTTTTTCTAGAGTCAGAGGATTTAATAAGGAAATTACCTTAAAAAATATTGAAACTCTTAAGTATTTAAAGCCGATAACCTGTAAAAGTTTAGGTAGGTGCTCTTCTTGTTTTCAATGCAAAACGGTATCTCCGGTTGAATTAATTAAGGGAGTTTCATTAGAAAAGATCTCCGATTATAGAATTATAAATATTGATTTTAACCTTTTTAACAAAATACGAAAGTCTTTATATCAATATTCATTAAAAAATGATGAAGTTCCGTTATTTCCTCAGTTGGAAACAATTAATACAATTGATTTTGAGGTTGTAAAGAAAAGTATTGAAGAAATATATAAAGGAGGTTACATCTTTGATATTGATAAATATAAGTTCGAAAGAAAAGAAAATTCAAAAATTCGTAAATTATTTAATATAGATCCTTTAAATAATATAATTTCAATATACTTTATTTTTGTTCTAAATACCCTATACTATAGTGAGATTTCTGGTAATTCTTATGGGTATGAATTTTCTAGTAGTTTTTATAAAAATAATATTTTTACTAACTGGTTTATTAATTGGGCAAAATATACTCGAAAAATAGAGAGTATCCTTTTTAATTTAGAATATTCGAATTATTATCTGATAAAGTTAGATATAAAAAGTTTCTACGATAAAATTGATCTTCAAAGATTAAAGATAAAACTTTTTGAAGAAGCACCTCTTCCAATTAAAAATAAATTGAAAGAGTTATCTAATGAAGATATTATTAAGTATAGAAATATAATTAGTTATCTAATTGATCTTTCAATTAAAACAACTGAAAATTCGAAAGTGGGCTTACCACAAGGTCCTGTGTTTGCGAGGTATTTAGCAGAATTATATTTGGGTAGCTTAGATACCTTAGTTGAAAAAATATTTATATCGGATCAGAAGAGGGAGTTTTATTATCGTTTTGTTGATGATATTTTCATTTTTGTAGAAAATGAAGACAGAGCTAAAAAGCTATTTGAAAATATGCACGAATGGTTATCAATAAATGGGCTACAATATAATGATAGTAAAACTAAAATAGTAAATGTTCAAACTTATGCAGATTCTGGGGAATATCAGAAATTTAAAGATGATATAAAATATGATATAAATAATGCAAACAAGAATAAAAATGTTTTATCCCAAACAGAAATTCAAGAAGCTATCTCTAAGCTTGAAATTTTGACGGACGATGTTAAATTTGGATTGAAAGATAATCTTAGATTTTTTTACAACCAATTTGATAATGATAGACGTTTAAATAGCATAAAGAAGAAGCTTGCGAAGAAAATACCATTTACAGATACTGGTAGAGGAGCTCTATATTTTTTATTCTATAATAATCTGATTTCTAATTTTCCTGATGAATTTTGGTCACTAACAGAAAGTGCAAATAAATTAACAGGTTTATCTCTAAGTCATTTTTTAAATACAATTTTGTTATATCAAGACGATTTATCTTCACATACTGAACATATTAAAATTTTGATAGAGAATATATATGATAGGAGAGATTTAAGCGATGCAGATAAATTATTGACTGCTATTTTATCTTTAAAAACTAATAATACCATAACACTAAATTATTCTGAAAAAATTATGTTTTCCGCTTTAGCACAACCTGACCTCAAGTTAGATGTTTCACATTGGGATTTGATGGAAAAAAAATTGGAATCATTTAATGATATTATTTTATTAGCTGAAGTAAATAAAATAATACTTACACAAAGTCAAACTACTGATTTTTTAAATGTTTTTGCAAGTTATTTATTTTTAAGATTTTCAGAATGGAAAAAGAATAATCACAATTTTCTCAAAAATGAAGAAGACCTAAAAGCGTACTATCAAATAATATCTTTTTTAACTTTATTTGAAAAATCAGAAGATAATAACAACCTTATTGCTTCTTGGAAATTGTTGTTAGAAATCTCAGTTGAGCAAGGGGAATATCAAGATAAAAAACATCAGTTTTTATGGGTAGATAAAATATCCGATTTGCACTATGAAGACTTTTCTAATAATAGTTATTCACTTATCCTTTCAAATAAAAGGGGTTCGAAAATAGGTGAGTATTTTTGTCTAAATGAGTTTTTAGAGCAGTATAGAAATCTGCTTATTATGATGCTTTTTAAAAAGGATCAGGTTAATCACTTCACTCATTTTAAGAGAGATGTATTAGAAGAAATTGATGCGGATGAGTCATTATTTTATGGCTGGATAAAAGATATGACTGCATTATTATATCCAGATACTAATGATATTAGTTTGAAAAATATAGCATTAAACGGATTAATTGTATTAAAGAATGGCGAGAAGATTTTTGTGAAAAAAGTTTACGAAAATATAGAAATTAAAAAATATGATTATTTAGATATTGATTCTTCTTTGGAGGAAACAAAAGAAATTGAATATACAGTTTCAACTGAAAATTTAAATAAAATTTTGGTTGCTCCTAATTTTTGTGTGTTTATTAAAAAATTAAAGTCTGTAATAGATATTCACATGGATTTTAATTCAAAATATAAGACATTCCCAATTTTTTATAAACCATACGAAAGTTTATCAAATTTACCTATTATCCCATTTTATTCTGATTATGAAAGAATAACCGATTTTAAAGGTGTTATAGCTGATGTAAATATTGCTACTTATTGGCAAACTATGGAAGAAATAATTTCTAGGTTAGATACTATTAATTTGGTGCAAAATAATTCAAAATTTAATTTTACACTAAATGAATTGAATACAAGATTCTATCCGACATCTCCTTTATTTGAAATGAATGATGAGTTTAAAATTGAATTTATTCAAAGATTTGTTGATAATATTATAACTGATGAATTAACAATATTTCAATACCAATCAATTTGGAGTACTACAGTATTTGAATTATGCTCAACATTTGATAATGGGCTTAAAGATGTCATAAATTATCTAAAAATTCATTTTGATTGCTATAAAGATGATAATGTAGATTTAGATTTATTGTTTTCTATTAATGAAAAGTTGATAATTAAAGATAATAATCTTTTAGAACTATATCAGACAATAATAGATTCTTTGGAAATTTTTATGGAACAAGTACCTGATAATAATATAAATTTTTCTCAAATTTTGAAAGAAATTTATATTACAGGATTATTCTTAGATTCTAAAACAGAAAATTCTATTGAAATTTCAAAATTTGTAAAAAATAATATTAGAGTTGAGGATACTGAACATCCTATTTCAAGAGACATTACTTATAAAGTATATTTAAATGATATAATATCTTCAGAAATTGAAAAAATATATTTATATAACCATGATTATGATATTTTCCAAGAAGAAAGTTTAGAAGAGATTGCTAATGCTTTAAGACTTAGAGGCGCTTTACAGTATTTATATAAGGAAGGTAATACATTGTACGTGTACATTCTTCAAAATGAAATATCTAAATGCTATGATCGTATTAATAGAAGGAAAGTATTATATAATAGTGTTTTTGTTGAAAATACAGAACAGATAAATTTAGATGCATATATTAGTTTATTTCCTAAAAATAATAATTTAGAAAGTATAGTTTCAATTATTGAAGGGTATACTAATTTTCAGGAGTTGAAGAAGATGCTTTCATGTCATTTAAAAAATCCGTCAGAATTATTACATAGAATATCTGGTTGGTTGTATTTATTTAATGACGAGAGTATAGCAGGAAGTGAATTAAAGCAATACATGGATGATAATGATTTGAATTTAGAATATTTATATAGAACAATCTTAGAAGTATTGTTTCGTCATAATTATATTTCTGAGGATCATATTAAATACTTTCAAGAAACTTTAAGCGCATATTTAGAGGATGGACAAAAAACGATACTTGTTCCTATTAAAAATCCTTTTGATGATGAAAATGGTCTTAAAAGGTTGCTTGATAAGTGTAATTTTGAAAGTAGGACTTTTAATTGGCTCTCCAATTTTAATGAGCTTTGTAGTGAGGTTGTGCCTGAAAATATAGTTTTTTTAACAGATATTTCTCTTACTGGCTATCAGACTATCAAGGCTCTTGAATATTACTTGAAAAATGATTATGAAAGTAATGATGATTTGAATTTTTATTTTACTCATAAAGAAGATGGTAAAAAGTCTCCTCAAGAAGAAAGGTATTTTTCATTCAGTAATTTAGACTCATGTAAAAATCTTCATAATAATATTTTTAATTGTCAAAAAATAGTGTTTTTATCAGCCATAAATACAGTTGATTTTGAAAGTGTTATCCGAAATTTTTTTGATAATATAAATAGTAATATTTCATTTTTAAAGTATGGAAATCCTTTACTTGAAGAAGGTTATCTCTATAACAAATTAGATTATAATACGGATGAAAAAAAATTATTTAAAGTTCTAATAAATGATACTAAATTATTATCTAAGTTGTTTGTGCTAGATAAATTTTACACAGATAATTTAGAAGAATGCAACATCATATTAAGGGTTAATTCTTTGCCTGCAAAGCATATAAAATTATTCACCCTATTACCATTAAAAGGAAAACCTCTATTAGATTATATTCAAAATTGGAAAAACAAAAGAAATTCTAAAGCTGCCAAGTCTAAAAAAAGTAAAGGTTGATAGAATAAAAGAAATGCTGGGTCTTATGAGAAAGATTTAGTACGATTTTAGTACAAGTTAAAAATAAAAACCGCTTTTAAATGGTTAAAAGCGGTTTTTAAGTGGAGTTGGAGGGATTCGAACCCTCGTCCAAACAAGCAATACATAAGCTTTCTACATGCTTATTCTACTATTGGTTTTCGATTGAAAGCAGAGAGTAGACACCCAACTTTCAACTTATCTTCTAAAGTTTTCGAATTTCAGCCGAAGCTTCCGAAACCTTATTTCTGCATTCCTATATCCCAGAATCAAACGCCGCAGAACAGAGCATTTGTGGAATATCTTGCTTCCCTACTGAAATCTTCGGGAAAACGCTTGATCTACTATACTTCGATATTAAGCTGCAAGAGCGAACTCTTCGTTGCCAGTTAAAATTTTGTAGCAAGGGATTATAGAGATCGCGCTACGGTTCTCTGCATGCTTACTTACCCATTGGTCTTGCTGTCGAAACCAGTCAACCCCATTAATTAAGTGGATGCAAAGATAGAATATTTTGTTTAAATACCGTTAATACTACCCGTCGCTTTTTTTAATAATAATCATTAAACGCGAATTGTTATCTGATATTCAAGAAAAATGTCAGTACAATTGTCGCTATTTTAATTTTATTCTTTGTTTTTCCCAGAACAGTTTGCACTAATAAGCTATTGTAGGTAATTACATTATATAGTATAACTGTTGAATATGTTGATTGCATTGTATTTCCTTTAAACTAGTTGGGACTAAGGATTGAAGTTCTTTTACTGCATGTAGTGCTAGATGGGTTATAATAGAGATGATGTTGGTGTAGTTTGTTGTCAAATTGTTATATAGTATATATGATATAAGGTTATTAATAGAAATTGTAGTAGTTGTATTGGTTGGTGAAAGTTTGATAGGTTAGTTATAAAAATAGAATTTCTCTGAAATATATCAGAAAAACAATGAGCTAGGATAGGAACGTTTTAATTCGGGTTGCTAGTTGATATAAAATGTGTGTATTTTTATATTGCTGTATCCTTTATTGTTTAATCCCTTTGTAGTAAAGGAATATTATATTTTTTTAAAGAAAAAGGTGATGATATTTTGTACTTTAAGAAAAAAGGTCTAGTTTTGCAATCCAAAATGAGATGTAAAATATGTTAATAATTCCAGTAAAAGATGGTGAATCCATCGACAGAGCTTTAAAAAAATACAAGAGAAAATTTGATAAAACAGGTACTGTTCGTCAATTAAGATCTAGACAAGCGTTTATCAAGCCTTCTGTAACTTTGAGACAATCTAAGTTAAAAGCTGCTTACAAACAAAGAGCACTTAGCAAGGAAGAGCAGGCTTAAGATTTTTTCTTAACCATATACTAATTCACTTCTTAAATTCTTATATTTGAGAAGTGAATTTTTGTTTTTACACCCATGCTGGATAAGTTCTTAGAATATCTACAATTCGAAAAGAGGTACTCACCTCACACCATTACAAGCTACAAAAAAGACCTTGATGACTTTTTTCATTTCTATCTCCGAACAGAGTCGTCTGAAGATGTAAGTAAGGCCGACAAGAAAATCATCAGAAATTTCATCGTTGAGCTAAGTGAAAACAATATTTCCAAAAGAAGTATCAACAGAAAGTTATCATCACTCCGAAGTTTTTATCTTTTCCTTTTAAAGATAGGCGAAATTAAGGTTTCTCCTACTGAGGGTATTTCTTCCCTGAAATTTTATGCAGAGAAGCAGATTCCTATGTCTAAGGAGGAAATGGGGGATCTGAATGACCGGGTATTCGGGCAGGTACAGGATTTGCTGGAAAAGTGCATCATGGAAGTCCTTTATCAAACCGGTATGAGAAAAGCAGAGCTTTGTGGCCTGATATTTGAGCATGTTGATTTAAACGAATATGAATTAAAAGTAGTCGGAAAAGGGAATAAAGAAAGGGTAATTCCTATTTCCGGGGATTTGTCTAAGCTTCTTAAAAGTTATCAGGAAATAAGAAAGCCTCAGACAGAATATGAATCATATTTTTTTGTAAATAAGAAAGGGAAAAAACTCAGCGAAAAATTTGTTTATGTGGTAGTTAATAAGTACCTTAGTCTTATAACAACGAAAGAAAAAAAAAGTCCTCACATCCTTCGTCATAGCTTTGCTACTCACGTATTGGATAATGGGGCGGAGATCTCCAAAGTAAAGAAAATATTAGGGCATTCCAGTCTTGCCAGTACTCAAGTCTATACGAATGCTAATATTGAACAATTGAAAAAAGTGTTTAATCAGGCTCACCCTCGAGCATCAAAAAAAGAAGAATTATGAAGATTTCAGTTCAATCAATTGGTTTAACACCACACGAACCACTAGAGTCACACATTGACAAAAAAGTTAGCAAATTAGATACATTCTATGACAAAATTCAAGAGTGTAAAATATTTCTAAAAGTAGAAAACAATGCTGATAAAGCCAATAAAACAGCTGAGCTTATTTTAGCCGTTCCAGGTGATGATATCGTGGTAAAGAAGACTTCTGCAAGTTTTGAAGAAAGTTTGGACCTTTGTGTTGATACAGCTAAAAAGCTACTAATCAAGAAAAAAGAAATGGCTTAGAAAAAAAAGTTAAAAAAAGTTTATAAAATATTTGAGAATTCAAAAAATCCGTTCTATATTTGCACTCGCAAAAAAGGAACAGCGATCTTTTGAATTCTTTTTTATATTTGCCTCCATAGCTCAGTTGGCCAGAGCACGTGATTTGTAATCTCGGGGTCGTGGGTTCGAATCCCTCTGGAGGCTCATAAAATATAAAATTTTGGGGAGATTCCAGAGTGGCTAAATGGGACTGACTGTAACTCAGTTGCTTCGGCTTCGTAGGTTCGAATCCTGCTCTCCCCACTTTATATTTTTATAAAAAAAACTTGCAAGATTAAATTAAATTTCTTAGTTTTGCACAGCGTTTACCAATAGTTTTGGAAACAAAATTGCGGAAGTAGCTCAGTTGGTAGAGCGTCAGCCTTCCAAGCTGAATGTCGCGGGTTCGACCCCCGTCTTCCGCTCAATTAAATCACATTTTAAAAGTGATTTTTTTTAACACTGAAACGTGTAGAGTAGAGTTTCTCTATCACTTTCAGTCAATTATTAAAATGCCTCCATAGCTCAGTTGGCCAGAGCACGTGATTTGTAATCTCGGGGTCGTGGGTTCGAATCCCTCTGGAGGCTCATTTTAATATAAAATATCTGGGGAGATTCCAGAGTGGCTAAATGGGACTGACTGTAACTCAGTTGCTTCGGCTTCGTAGGTTCGAATCCTGCTCTCCCCACATTTTATATTAAAAAAAACTTGCAAGATTAGATTTGTTTTCTTATTTTTGCACAGCGTTTACCAATAATTTTGGAGACAAAATTGCGGAAGTAGCTCAGTTGGTAGAGCGTCAGCCTTCCAAGCTGAATGTCGCGGGTTCGACCCCCGTCTTCCGCTCAATAAAAATCACGCTATTCAGTGTGATTTTTTTAATTAATGCCGACTTAGCTCAGCGGTAGAGTGCTTCCTTGGTAAGGAAGAGGTCACGGGTTCAAGTCCCGTAGTTGGCTCTCGAACCTCCCGAATTTCTTTCGGGAATTTTTTTTGCCCAAATTCTAACAATAATGTGATAATGATAAAGGCAATAAGATATACGGAGATGATACATACATTATTGTACTTAAAATAAAATCCGTTGTATTACTTTCATTTTTATCCACATTATATCTTAATTTTTTTTACTGAGACCAATAAAAAGAAGAATCCTAAAAATTTTCGTTAAATTCGTGTAAAATAATTTTTGATGAATATTCTTTTATTAGAAGATGATCTCATTCTTTCTGCGGAACTTTGCAGATTTTTAGAATCAAATAACTTTATCTGTGATAAGATCTATGACGGTGAGACCTTTCTTCGCCAGATTAAAGGCAAGACCTATGATCTGTATCTGCTAGATATCAATGTTCCTAAGATAAACGGACTGGATGTCTGCCAGACCATTCGTTCTTTTGATAAAAATACCCCCATCATTATTATCTCAGCTTATGGAGACCTCTCGGATAAAAAGGATGCCTTTAACAGGCTTGCGGATGATTACCTGGTGAAACCTTTTCAATTTGAAGAACTGCTTTTAAGGATCAATTCCTTACTAAGGAGAAAAATGCCATCAGATACCTCGGATCAGGATATTTTGAGAGTTGATGATCTTATTATCAACAAAACGGAACAGAAAGTGTACCGTGGTGGAATTGAAATCACACTTACTTTAAAGGAATTTCAGTTACTGGTTTATCTTGCAGAAGCGCAGGGAAGAACTGTTTCTAAACAGCAGATCACTGAACATGTGTGGGAACATAATTTTAATACCAATACCAATACTGTAGAAGTTTACATCAATTTTCTAAGAAAAAAGATTGATAAGGATTTTAAAATAAAGTTGATTCACACCCGCTCAGGGTTTGGATATTATCTAAGCCCATTATAAATAAATGTCTTTAAAAAGAAAGATAGCCTTAACGATCAGTATCGCCTTTTCATTGCTCTTTGGAATGGTGATGGCTGTCATTTATTTATCTTTTAATGATTTTAGGAGAGACGAATTTAAGGAAAGGTTTAGGCAGCGACTGGAATTTACCAGTCATTTTATCTCAAAGTCTAAAGATTTTGAAGAAGAAGCTCCGGTTTTTTTCAATGAAAACTCAGATAATATTCTTTTGAACGAAAAGATTTTAATTTTCAATGAAGAGAAAGAGCTTATCTATAGTACTATTAAAGACCGTAATGTTACCTGGGATAGTGCAATGCTTAAAGAGCTTGACAAAAAGAAAATCATTTATACAGAAAAAACAGTTCCTGAGATTTATGCTGCGCTTAGGAATATTAATGGAGAAAACTATTATATTCTTACGAGCGCCCTCGATACAAACGGTAAATCCAAATTAAGCTATCTTAAATATCTTTTGATTACGGCTTATGTGATGAGTACACTTCTTATTGGTTTTTTCAGTTATTATTTTGTGGAGAAATTTCTTAGGCCTTTGGAAGATCTGAATAAGGAGATTTCAGAAGTGACTGCTCATAAACTGACTACTCAGATTCCTGTTCAGAATTCCAGTGATGAAATCAGTGTTCTTGCAAAATCATTTAATACCATGATTGGAAGACTTGATGATGTATTTCAATCTCAAAAAGACTTTACGGCCAGTGCCTCACACGAAATAAGAACACCTATCACAAGAATGGCTTTTCAGTTGGAAAATCTAATTAAGTTTGAAGAACACTCCCCGGAAACACTGTCTTCCCTGCAACAAATACAGCGAGATGTTTACCAATTATCAGATTTAACCAATTCATTATTGCTGCTTACAAAATTTGATAAAGAAAATATTCAGAGTATTTATGAAGAAGTGAGAATTGATGAAGTTATTTTCGAAGCTTTTGAGGGGGTAGAAAAAAGTTATCCGGATCTTAAACTGGATTTCCTTATCACTGAGGACACCTCTGAAAATGCTTTCCTGACCATAGGAGGAATTCAGTCGTTATTAGTGATTGTCTTTATCAATTTATTTAAAAATGCAGCAGTATATTCTGATGATACAGAGGTAAAGGTCCTGATTACGGAGACCAATGAGAACCTTAGTGTTGAAGTTATTTCTCATGGTGATACTATTTCCGAAGAAGAACAAACCAAGCTATTCGAAGCTTTTACCCGTGGAAATAATGCCCAGAATATATCCGGTTCCGGTTTAGGACTTAGAATTGTCAAAAGAATTCTGGAATATCATGATGCCGAGATCATATATTCTTCTCCCTCCGCATACATGAACAAATTCACTATAATTTTCAAGAAATAAGTTCCTTTTATTTTTACTCTCAAAAGTTAAAGGCATTTTTTGTTAAACAAAAGATTAAACTTTAGAAAAAATTCAAAGGTTGGGGAATAAAATAATTCTCCCTATTTTATTAATTCTTTTTGGAAATACCCTGTTTAAGGCGATTTTAATATTTTTTTAAGCCTCATTTAAGTTTCTTTTAATCACATCCAAGCAATTTTGTATTTTAAAAAGAAAAATAATGAACAGAATTGCAGTGCTATGTCTAGCCGTTTCCTCATTCATGGCGGCACAACAGCAAATGTCTCTTTTGGATTGTGAAGAAGCATTTCAAAAGAACAACCTCCAGCTGCTCGCTGAACAATACAACATCAATATGGCTGATGCTGATATTTTGCAGGCTAAGATTTGGGAACTCCCACAGCTGAGCGGGCAGTTCAATGCTTATAATCCGCAGGGCAAGAAGTTTTTTGATGTTGGGCACTCCAAAGGGGCAGGAATCACTCAGTTAATTTATATGGGTGGTAAAAAGAAAAATGAAATTGCTTTTGCAAAATCCAATAAAGAATTAGCACAGCTTCAGTTTTCACAGCTTCTTGTTGATTTAAGAACTCAGCTACGTACCACGTACTTCAATCTTTACTACGAAAGACTAAAACTTGATAATACAGAAAAGCAGCTAGGGTATATGAATGATCTCCTAAGCGCTTATCGTATACAGTCGGCAAAGGGAAATGTTTCCCTTAAGGATGCTGTGAGGCTTCAGAGTCTTGTCATCCAATTGAATCATGACAAGCTTGAAATTAACAAGAATATTCTTGAATTTGAGCAAAACTTAAAAGTTCTTACAGGAATTACGGAAGATATAGAACCCTTGATGTCTGAGGCAGAAGCTAAGGAAGCCTTGGCGGCCCAGCCTTTTGGTGAAGAAGAGGAGTTGAAGAGCAAAGCATTAGAAAATAATGCAGACTATCGGTACAATTTAAAACTGATTGATAATAGTAAACTATATGCCCAATGGCAAAAATCATTAAATGTTCCGGATCTGAATGTAGGTGCAGCATGGGATCAGGCAGGAGGAACCTTTAATAATGAAGCAAACCTCACGTTGGGGATTCCCCTTCCTTTATGGAGAATAAACCAGGGAAATGTGGAAAAAGCCAACTATGCAATTCAGCAGAATCAAAAAAATGCAGACTTTCAAAAATTAACACTTGAAACCAAAGTGCAGTCTGCCTATAAAACCTGGAAAGCACAATACGATCAGTTATTGGATATTAAAACTACGGATCTGCAAAATATGGATCTGGTGTATAATGGGATGATGACCAATTTCAGAAAGGGAAATGTCAACCTTATTGAATTTACAGACTTTATGGATAGCTATCGTGAGACAGCTCTCCAGATCTATGATATGAAAAACGAGATTATGCAGTCTGCAGAACAACTTAATCAACTAGTACAAACGAAAATCTTCTATTAAAACAATGAAAACTTATATTATTCCGGTATTGATGATCTTATCATTGATGGCCTGCTCAAAAAAAGAGGGAGAGAAAAAAAATCAAGCCCAAAAAGGATTTGAGCTTAGTAACACCATGCTAAGTTCCATTTCCCTTGCAAAGGTTGAGAGAAAGAACATAGAAGATGAATACAGCTTTTACGGGAAAATTTCGGCAGACAAAAACAGTTATATAGATGTTTATCCACTGGTAGGAGGAAACGTGATGAGCGTAAATGTAGAACTTGGAGACTATGTAAGGAAAGGACAGGTTTTGGCAACCATTAGAAGTACAGAGCTTGCGGAAATTCAAAAGGATGTAAGCGATGCAAAAACCGATATGGTAGTAGCCAAGAATAATCTTCGTGTTGCCAAAGAGATGTACGAAGGAAAACTAAACACGGAAAGAGATGTACTGGAAGCAAAAAGCCAGTTGCAGAAAGCAGAAGATCAGCTACAGAGAGCAACGGCAGTAAGTACGGTTTATAATGTTAAAACAGGAAACATATACAGTGTCGTGGCACCTATTAACGGATACATTGTTCAGAAAAGTATCAATAAGGATATGCAGCTGAGAAGTGACCGAAGTGAGAATATTTTTGATGTTGCCAATACCACCAATGTATGGGCCATTATGAACGTCAATGAATCAGATATTGATAAAATTAGCCTTGGAATGAAAGCTCAGGTTTCAACACTTTCTTATCCGGATAAATTTTTTGATGGTAAAATTGATAAAATATTTAAAATCATTGATCCGCAAACCAATGCCATGCAGGCAAGAGTGGTCCTGGACAATGCCAATGGCTTGCTGATTCCGGATAGTAAGGCAACCATAAAGGTTTCTAGTTTGGAAAGTAATACCATGCTGACGGTTCCGTCTAAGGCAGTGATCTTTGATGATAACAAAAGCTTTGTTGTAGTCTTTAAATCAAGAACAGATGTGAAAGTTCGAGAAATAAAAGTATCAAAGCAGATGGGAGATGTGACTTACATTGCAGACGGCCTTAAAGAAGGAGAGGAGGTGATTACCAATAATCAACTGCTTATATATCGTTCTTTGAACAGCTAAAAATAGCAGCGATTTAAAATAAATCTTTCAACGACTTTTTTAGGTCATCAATTATCTATCATGAACAAATTCATAAAAAATATAATTGCTTTCTCCTTAAAAAATAAAGCATTTACCTTTATTTGGGTAGCTATTTTAGCGATTGCCGGTTTTATAAGCTTCAAGAACATGCCCATTGAAGCATTTCCGGATGTTACCAATACCCAGATTGTAATCATTACCCAATGGAATGGGCGTAGTGCAGAAGAAGTAGAACGTTTTGTCACTACCCCTATCGAGTTGGCAATGAGCCCGGTTCAGAAGAAAACAAGTGTGAGAAGTACAACAATGTTTGGGCTTTCCATTGTTAAAATTCTATTTGATGATGGGGTGGACGATACTTTTGCCAGAAATCAGGTCAATAACCAATTAAGAACCATTAGCCTTCCTGATGAGGTAGACCCTGAAGTACAGCCACCCTACGGGCCAACCGGAGAAATTTTCAGATATACACTGGAAAGTAAAACAAAGGATTCCCGTAAATTACTTACCCTGCAAAACTGGGTGATAGACCGTGCATTACGAGGTGTTCCCGGAGTTGCAGATATTAATGTTTTCGGAGGACAGGATAAAGTCTTTGAATTAAGTATTGATCCAAGAGCTTTGGATAAATATAACCTTACACCGCTTCAGGTGTATGATGCTGTTACCAAAAGTAATCTGAATGTAGGAGGAGATGTAATTGAAAAAAATGGACAAGCCTATGTCGTAAGAGGAATTGGTTTGGTAAAATCGATTACAGATATTGGGAATATTACCATTCAGAATGATAGCGGAAACCCGGTTTTAGTAAAAAATGTTGCAGAAGTTCACGAAAGCTCTATGCCTAGAGTAGGACAGGCAGCCCTGAATAACCATGATGATACCGTAGAAGGAATTGTCGTAATGAGGAAAGGAGAGAACCCAAGAGAAGTTCTAATAGGTGTGAAAGCTAAAATTAAAGAGCTGAATGAAAAAATTCTTCCCAAAGATGTAAAAATGGTAACCTTCTATGACAGGGATAACCTGATGGACTTTACCACCCACACCGTAATGCACAACCTGATTGAAGGTATTGTATTGGTAACGGTCATCGTTTTGATCTTCATGGCAGATTGGAGAACAACATTAATTGTTTCCATCATCATTCCACTATCCCTATTATTTGCCTTTTTATGTTTAAAACTGGCGGGGATGAGTGCCAACCTACTTTCATTAGGAGCTGTAGACTTTGGAATCATCATAGACGGAGCCGTGGTCATGGTGGAGGGGCTCTTTGTAATGCTCGACCACAAGGCACATAAATATGGAATGGAGAAATTCAATAAGTTGGCGAAAGGCGGTTGGATCAAGCAGACAGGAACAGGTTTAGGAAAAGCAATCTTCTTTTCAAAGCTAATTATCATTACTTCCCTGATTCCTATTTTCTCATTCCAGAAAGTGGAAGGGAAAATGTTTTCACCATTGGCTTTTACCCTAGGATTTGCATTGATAGGAGCTTTGATATTTACATTAACCCTTGTTCCGGTGCTTTCACATATTCTTTTAAATAAAAATGTAAGGGAAAAAAACAATCCATTTGTTAATTTTTGGGATAGAATCGTACTAAAAGGCTTCAATACTACATTTAAGCATAAAAAAACAAGTATGATTGTTGCCATCTCATTCCTTGCATTGACATTGTTCTCCGGAAAATTTCTCGGAACAGAATTCCTGCCGCAGCTTAATGAAGGCTCACTTTGGATTACTGCAGAAATGCCGATGAGTTCTTCATTGAAAGAATCATTAAAAACTGCAGATCTTTTGAAAAAGGATATTATGAGCTTCTCTGAAGTTACAGATGTCTTAGCTCAGACAGGGAGAAGTAATGATGGAACAGACCCGAACGGGTTTGGATTTGTACAGTTCGCCGTAAACCTTAAACCAAGAGAGGAATGGAAGCGAAAGATCACCTATGATGAACTTATTACTGAAATTGATCAGAAGCTTAGGAGTTATCAGGGAATCACATTCAACTATTCTCAACCGATTTCAGATAACGTGGCAGAAGCTGTAGCGGGTTTTAAAGCCGAAAATGGAATTAAAATCTATGGTGATAATCTGGAAACCTTGGATAAATTAGCTCAGGAAATCTTGGTTAAAATTAAAGATGTAGAAGGAGTAAAAGATCCGGGTATCATAAAAAATATAGGTCAGCCGGAAGTAAGTGTTGTATTAGACCGAGATAAAATGGCAGCCTATGGAGTAATGCCTGCCGATGCACAAGCTGTACTGGAGATGGCCTTTGGAGGAAAAACCGCTTCCGAAATGTTTGACGGAGAAAGAAAGTTCCCGATCCGTCTTCGTTATTCTCAGGAATATAGAACCAATGAAAATGATATTGCAGCTTTGATGGTTCCTACACAGGACGGAGCAAAAATTCCTTTAAAAGAAATCAGTACCATCGTTAAAGATAACGGGGCAGCATTCATTTACAGAGATAATATTAAAAGGTATATTGGAGTAAAGTTCTCTATTCGTGACCGAGATTTAGGAAGTACCATTGCTGATGCACAGAAAAAAGTAGCAACTATAGAGCTTCCAGATGGGTATTCCGTTGGTTGGACAGGTCAGTTTGAAAACCAGCAGCGTGCATCACACAGATTGGCACAAGTAGTTCCGGTAAGTATCGTGATGATCTTCTTCCTGTTATTTATTCTCTTTGGAAACATGAAGGATTCACTTCTTGTCCTGGCGAATGTTCCTTTTGCATTGATAGGAGGAATTATTGCGCTGCATGTTACCGGAATCAATTTTGGAATCTCTGCCGGAGTAGGCATGATTGCCTTACTGGGAATCTGTATACAAAATGGGGTAATATTAATCACAGAATTCCATCAAAACGTTAAAGACGGAATGGATATAGATACAGCTATCTTAAATGGTGTGAAATCCAGAACAAGACCGGTAATCATGACAGCACTTATGGCTTCCATTGGGTTAATGCCCGCAGCTCTGTCTACAGGAATTGGTTCAGAATCACAAAAACCTCTGGCCATTGTAATTATTGGGGGGCTTATTACAGCAACGGTACTTACACTGCTTATTTTCCCAATTATTTTCTGGATCTTCAACAGAACCAAAAAACTGCGTCATAGCTGATTTATCTTTCATTTTATATATTAATTGAGCCTGGAATATTCTGTATTTCAGGCTTTTTCATAAAAGGTTTTAGAAAGTTTTTTTCAATTCAGAAAAATGTGTAAATTTGCAGTCTCAATACATTGAAATATAAGGATTGTATTTCATTGGATGCAAATATTGAATTTTTTTCCAATAAAAAGATTTTGGTATCTAAAAAATCATTATATTTGCACACCGAAAATTTGAAAAACAATAAATAAATAATTTTAAATCATGGCAAAGGAAACGTTTAATCGTAACAAACCACACTTGAACATTGGTACTATTGGTCACGTTGACCATGGTAAAACTACTCTTACAGCTGCTATTTCTGCTGTATTAGCTAGCAAAGGTCTTGCTGAGAAAAAAGACTTCTCTGCAATTGACTCTGCTCCAGAAGAAAAAGAAAGAGGTATTACTATCAATACTGCTCACATCGAATACGAAACTGAAAAAAGACACTATGCTCACGTTGACTGTCCAGGTCACGCCGACTATGTTAAGAACATGGTAACTGGTGCTGCTCAAATGGATGGAGCTATCGTAGTATGTGCTGCAACTGACGGTCCAATGCCTCAGACTAGAGAACATATCCTACTTTGCCGTCAGGTAAACGTACCAAGAATCGTTGTTTTCATGAACAAAGTTGACATGGTAGATGATCCAGAGTTATTAGAGCTTGTTGAAATGGAGCTTAGAGACTTATTATCTACTTACGAATTTGACGGAGACAACTCTCCAGTAATTCAAGGTTCTGCACTAGGTGCTCTTACTGCAGCTACTGCATCTCCTGCTAACACAGAAGATAAGTGGTTCAAGAGCGTTGAAGAATTGATGGATGCTGTTGATACTTGGATCGAGCAACCACCAAGAGATACTGAGAAGCCTTTCTTGATGCCAATTGAAGATGTATTCTCTATTACAGGTAGAGGTACTGTAGCAACTGGTAGAATCGAGGCTGGTGTTATCAACACTGGTGATCCAGTTGATATCGTAGGTATGGGTGACGAAAAATTAACTTCTACTATTACAGGAGTTGAGATGTTCAGAAAGATCCTAGATAGAGGTGAAGCTGGAGATAACGTAGGTCTATTGTTGAGAGGTATTGAAAAAACTGACATCAAGAGAGGTATGGTTATCGCTAAGAAAGATTCAGTTAAGCCACACAAAAAATTCAAGGCTTCTGTTTATATCCTTTCTAAAGAAGAAGGTGGACGTCACACTCCATTCCACAACAAGTACCGTCCTCAGTTCTACGTAAGAACTACTGACGTTACAGGTGAAATCTTCTTACCAGAAGGTGTAGAAATGGTAATGCCAGGAGATAACTTAGAGATCACTGTAGAATTGTTACAGCCAATCGCTCTTAACGTAGGTCTTAGATTTGCGATCAGAGAAGGAGGTAGAACAGTTGGTTCAGGTCAGGTTACTGAAATCTTAGACTAATCATCTTAAAATAAATAAAGCTTCCGAAAGGAAACTCTCGGAAGCTTTTTTAACTACGGGCATCGTCCAATGGTAGGATACCGGTCTCCAAAACCGTTGATCAGGGTTCGAATCCTTGTGCCCGTGCAAATATAAATTATGAGTTCATTTGTCGATTTTTTAAAAGGTTCTTATAACGAATTCAGACATAAAGTTGAATGGCCAAAATGGGCTGACCTGCAGTCTTCTACAATTGTAGTGACTATTGCGACAGTTATTTTGGCATTATTTACCTTTGGAGTTGATGAATTGTTTTCAAAAGCAATCAGCAACATCATCGGAATGCTAATCAACTTGTTCAATTAATTAAAAGTATTTTCCCATAATGAGCGAATTGAAATGGTATGTGCTGAAAGCTATCAGCGGACAGGAAAATAAAGTGAAAAACTATATTGAGACAGAAATCAAACGTTTAGGGTTTGAGCAGTACGTTACTCAAGTGGTTATTCCTATGGAAAAGGTTATTCAAATTAGAAACGGTAAAAAAGTTCCTAAAGAAAGACCTTACTATCCTGGATACTTAATGATTGAAGCTGAGCTGATGGGGGAGATTCCTCACGTTATCAAAAACATCCCTGGTGTTATTTCTTTCTTAAGCTTAACGAAAGGTGGTGATCCTGTTCCAATGAGAAAATCAGAAGTGAACAGAATGCTTGGAAGAATGGATGAACTTTCTGAATTCGCAAGCGACGTTGAAATTCCATATGTTGTAGGTGAAAACGTAAAAGTGATCGATGGTCCTTTCAACGGGTTCAATGGTACAGTTGAGAAAATTCTTGAAGACAAAAAGAAAATTGAAGTTTCTGTATTGATCTTCGGTAGAAAAACTCCAATGGAGCTAAGCTACATGCAAGTAGAAAAAGTATAATAATTTACTTATATAATATAAAAAGACTGCTATTTAAGCGGTCTTTTTTGTTTTATATGATGCTCTCTTTTTGCAATGTAATAGCCTTTATCTTACTTATAGCCTAATATGCTGTTAATAAGGGTGTCATTGTACTTTTGGAGGGCTTGATCAATAATAATTCTATTAGATTAAATGACAACCAATAGTCGTATTTTTCTTGAAAATATATGAATATCGAAAAATAAGGCTAATATTTATTCTTATTATTTTATTTTTCATAATTTTTTAAATATTATTTTATTGAAAATATAATGTTTAAATTTTCGTATCATGCTTCTGCACAGTGTTTAGCTTAAATGTAATAATCACTTTTATGGGATAACGTTTATATTTTCATGTATTCATAGACTTTTCCAGTCATTATTTCATCTTTGATGGCATGTTTATTGCAACCTAACCTGCATCAACCCATAAAACTTTTTGTTTTTTTCATTTGGTGCACTGTTTGGCAGATGTACAAAACCATTTTGTGTTTTATTTTTAAATGATAGCATAAATGGAATGAATTGATGTTGGGTTGAAAGTTTTAAAATAAACACATCCCCATAATGACAAAAATTACTTCAATGATCCTTTTAATGGGATCTTTAGGATTTACAAACGCTCAGGTTGGCATTAATACTACAAAGCCGGAAAAGGAACTGACCGTGAATGGTACTATGAAGACATCCGGAATGGTTTTCAAAAACCCAATGGAAAAGCTTGGTGCTGATGAGAATTATACCTTTATCATTAAGTCTCCCGCACCGGAAAATAAAATTACAGCTTATAATGATACTTTTGTGCCTAACTCTCCGGCACCGATTAACATTATTCAATTTAAAATTACCTGTGATCCTTCAGATAAGGACTGGGTAAATCAATTTGATACGAAGATCAATTCCCAAAAATTTCTGGTGGTAATTTCCTCTTTTGGATTTACGCAGCCCATAAGAACTAGTAGTGGAGATTGGTTGACACCTGTACCTCAGATTTTTGCCTATTCCTCAGGGGGAACCTGGAAGCTGAAAGCCGATTATGATGGGTTTTCTCCCCTTTCAACCTTACCTACCGGAGAATGGACGCTTAATTTATTGGTGTATGACAGGTCATATGCCAAGGAAGTAAACTCAACACAAGATCTTAAAGCTTCTACAACAGGTGCAGCAGCAGCACCCTTAATTCAATAAAAAATACAATAATGAAAAAGATTACTGCATTATTTCTTGTAGCAATTGCCTCTTTAGGTATGAAAGCACAAGTGGGGATCAATACTCCAAATCCAAAAGGTACCCTGGATGTAGAAGGTGAAACATTGGTTGAATCTTATTTGATAGATACGGAAAATACTACAGCAAAAGGAAATTATTTATTACTTACACGTTCCAAGGATACTTCTCCCGTAGGAAAGGTTAAACTCCTTGATATTACACTTCGTAATGTTGCTCCGGTAAACATGTATAGAGTTGTTTTGAAAAATGTGAAACAGGATGAAGTCATTAACCTGAACACGGGATTGGATGCTGATAAATATGTAGTGGCAATTACAGGGGCTGTTTTTACAGGAGCTGTATCAGCTGCGAACACTTCGTCGAACCCAAGATCTTACGGTGCCTATTCTACGGAAGTAACTAAAATATCGAAAGGTGGAAAAAATTATCAGGCAGTTAATTTAAGTTTTAAAGGAGCGAGTACTACATCTGATCAGAATGGAACCTGGACTCTTACCCTGAATGTATTTGAAAAATCTTTGGTAAAAGACTGGGGAACATTTACAGGTTCTGTTTCAGCTGCGGCTTCTTTTTCAGGAGTATCAACCAACACGCCTTTAGGGCTTCAATAGAAAAACATGAGAATAAGAATTTATATTACAATAATGATGGGTCTGGGAATATTTATGAATGCCCAGATTGGTAAAGTAGGAATCAAAACAGATAAGCCTACAGAAACTCTTGATGTAAACGGAAAAACATATACGAACTCTTTATATCTTAGAAACCCTGGAGAACCTACGATGACTGGAGGAAGCTTTCTGGCAACATCAGAAAACGCTATGCAATTGTATGATCCAAATCAGGAAAGCAGCGGACTATTCAATTATATCAAGCTTTCACTAACAGGAGTATCTGGAGAGGGAATTACAGATTATGATACAAAAATAGATGTGAATAACTTCTTGGTTATTCTCCACAATTATTCTTTTAGACTTAATAATGGCAGCACGAATGTAATGCTCGATTATGGAGATAACGGAATTAATGACAATAAACAGGGCTCTCCTGATGTTGTTGCATTCAAAAGCAATGGAACCTGGCATATCAGGGCAAAATTTACAGATAGTAGGATTATTGCTAATATTACAGGTGGACCATCCAGAACCTACAATAATTTTACGGTAGATCTTTACTTAATGGCTTACAAAAGGCTTATTACAAAACAAAATATCAATGATATTAATACTGATTTAGGAGGAACTAATGGTTCTACACAGACAATTAATAAACCTTCAGGCTTTTAATATTATTAAACTATATATTGATCTTCAAGAAAAATCAGGCATTTGTCTGGTTTTTTGCTTTTGATAACCTTTTGTTTTCAGCTGTGCTTTATTTTAACAAGAATAAAAAAGAGTATGAGCAATATCTGAATAATATCAATGAATTAAAGATTAAAGACTAAAAATAAATAAGATTACAATTGGGAAGGGGGAGCGTATGTTTGCCTTTCTTTTTCTTTTATATGAATGTTGGTCAAAATATTTATACTCTATAAATCTTGCCGTTAATTTAATTTCTCAATAATACCTACATAAACCTTAGATAAAATTTAGAATGCAAAATATTTTTACAAAGAAAAAAATGTAAAACTTTTAAAAATCAGTAATATCCGTTTGTGGTTTCAAAAATATTTTATACTTTTGCAGTCCAAAAAGTAGGTTTATTGTTATGTGAGTGCATAACCTACTGAATAATAAATGCTTCCAAACTCATTAATTATTCAAATTTAAAAAACAAACAATGGCTAAGAAAGTCTTTAAAATGGTAAAGCTTCAGGTGAAAGGTGGCGCAGCTAACCCTTCTCCACCAGTAGGTCCAGCATTGGGTTCTGCAGGTGTGAACATCATGGAGTTTTGTAAGCAATTTAACGGAAGAACTCAAGATAAGCCAGGACAAGTTTTACCTGTAGTAATTACAGTATACGAGGACAAATCTTTTGAATTCGTAATTAAAACTCCTCCTGCAGCAATCCAGTTAATGGATGCGGCTAAGATCAAGGGTGGTTCTGGTGAACCAAACAGAAACAAAGTAGGTTCTGTATCTTGGGATCAAGTGAAGAAAATCGCTGAGGACAAAATGACTGACCTTAACTGCTTTACAATCGATTCTGCAGTTTCTATGGTTGCAGGTACTGCTAGATCTATGGGATTAAGAGTAACAGGAACTAAACCAACTTTTAACGCTTAAAACCTAAAGAAATGGCAAAATTAACAAAAAAGCAAAAGGAAGCTTTAAGCAAAGTAGAAAAAGGAAGAATCTATAACCTTGAAGAAGGTTCAGCTCTTGTAAAAGAAGTGAACACTACAAAGTTTGATGCTTCAGTAGATATCGCTGTAAGATTAGGTGTAGACCCAAGAAAAGCAAACCAAATGGTAAGAGGTGTTGTATCTCTTCCTCACGGTACTGGTAAAGATGTTAAAGTATTAGCTCTTGTAACTCCAGATAAAGAAGCAGAAGCTAAAGCTGCTGGTGCTGATTATGTAGGTCTAGACGAATATTTACAAAAAATCAAAGATGGTTGGACTGATGTTGACGTTATCGTTACGATGCCAGCTGTTATGGGTAAATTAGGTCCATTAGGTAGAGTATTAGGTCCAAGAGGTTTAATGCCTAACCCTAAATCAGGAACTGTAACAATGGAAATTGGTAAAGCAGTAACTGAAGTGAAAGCAGGTAAAATTGATTTCAAAGTAGACAAGTATGGTATCATCCACGCTGGTATTGGTAAAGTATCTTTCGATGCTGCTAAGATCAAAGAAAACGCGCAGGAATTGATCTCTACATTGATCAAAATGAAGCCAACTGCTGCTAAAGGAACTTATGTAAAAAGCATTTATTTGTCTTCTACAATGAGCCCTGGTATTGCAATTGATACTAAATCTGTTAACTAATATAAATCCTTAAGACAATGACAAAAGACCAAAAAGTTGTAGCAATACAAGAGATCAAAGACTTGCTTCAGGATGCAAAAGTAGTATACGTAGCAGATCTAGACGGATTGAACGCTGCTAAGTCTTCAGAATTCAGAAGACAGGCTTTCAAACAAAATATCAAAGTAAAAGTTGTAAAAAATACACTTTTGCAAAAAGCAATGGAACAAATTGAAGGAGTAGATTACTCTGAAATGTTCCAAACTTTTAAAGGAAACTCTGCATTAATGATTTCTGAGACTGCAAACGGTCCAGCAAAATTAATCCAAGGGTTCAGAAAGAAAGAAGAAAAGCCAGCTTTAAAGTCTGCTTTTGTTCAAGAAACTTTCTACGTTGGAGACGAAAACTTATCTGCACTTGCTAACATCAAGTCTAGAGAAGAAATGATCGGAGAAATCATCGGATTACTTCAATCTCCAATTCAAAGAGTTGTTTCTGCTCTTCAAAACAAATCTGAAACTGTAGAAGCTAAAGCTGAAGAAGCTGCTCCTGCTGTAGAAGAAACTCCTGCTGAAGCTCCAGAAGCTGCTGCAGAAAGCACTGAAGAAACAAGTGCTGAATAATTATACTCAAAAAATTAAATAAATAATCAACAAAAACATTACAACAATGTCAGATTTAAAAAATTTAGCTGAAACGCTAGTAAACCTAACTGTAAAAGACGTAAACGAATTAGCTACTATCCTTAAGGATGAGTACGGAATTGAGCCAGCTGCTGCTGCTGTAGTTGTTGCTGCAGGTGGTGGAGAAGCTGCTGAAGAAAAGACTGAATTCGATGTAATTCTTAAGTCTGCAGGTGCTTCTAAATTAGCTATCGTTAAATTAGTAAAAGATTTAACAGGTGCTGGTCTTAAAGAAGCTAAAGATATCGTAGATGGTGCTCCAGCTGCAATTAAGCAAGGAGTTTCTAAAGACGAAGCTGAAGCTCTTAAGAAGCAATTAGAAGAAGCTGGTGCTGAAGTAGAATTGAAATAATTTTCAATTTTATTATAAATATAAGAAGCCCGGGCAAATGCCCGGGCTTTTTTTGTTGTTATCTCTTAAAAACCAGGCATTTAATTTACATATGTATTAGAATATTATTGCTTTGTATTGTATAATATTTAATTATCTTTATTTATTTATCAATAATGATGATTTAAATTTGAATATAATACATGTGTTTAATGTTTTTGGTGTATTTTATTTATCAAAATGTTGTTTTTATTGAAAAATTATTATATTTGCATTAGAGAAAACACACATAATTGGATAGAAATTATTTTCTTTCCTATAGTCAAATAGCATTTTTATTGCTCATTTCGGCCGTAGGAAAACTAAACGCTAGGTTTATATCTGTTACAATCAGTAAGTTTGAACTGCTGCATTATACAGATGGAAATAATGCTGGTTTATATATACAATCAACAATTGCCTTTTCAGATCAACTGATCGGGAATATAAAGGCTCAGAATAATATGAATGGCAGATTTTTTCATTATAATAAAGCTGAGAATAAATGCCAGTATACCTTATTTCATAACAATATTTCAAAAAATAGCCATCCTATCTTTAATGACAAAGATTTCTTTCTATTCTTTGCGAAGAATATGGATTTTCTTTCTATACATTACAAGTGGAGAGAGCTATATTCCGGTGGTTATCAGAATGCTAAAATAATATTTGAAAAGGTCAAGAAGTCTAATATTGATTCTTTCAGAGTGATGGATGGTTTTAAATGCATCATCAAAATTCCGGATAAGCTAAGTTCCCTTACATAGTTATACATTCCATTTTTTACAATTCTTTGGCTAATTTATAAACGTTTTCATTTACAGTTTTAAATGAGAAAGGTAGAAATCTGTCCTTAAAATATAAATAAACACAAAAAAAACAACAAATTTTAATTACAATGAAAAGCAAATTATTCACACTCGCATTCTTATCCATAAGTCTCTCAACATATGCACAGGTTGGGATTAATACACCAATGCCGCAGGCCTCTCTTGATGTGGTGGGTTTCCCATCAGATAGTAATAAACTGGATGGTGTTATCGCACCAAGACTTACAGGAGTACAATTAAAAGCTAAAAACTATACAACAGCCCAAACAGGTGCAATAGTGTATGTTACTACAGCAGAAGCAGATCCTACCGGACAAACGGTTGATGTTGTAGTTCCCGGTTATTATTATTTTGATGGGACAAAATGGAGCAATTTAGGTTCTGACTGGCGAACAACAGGAAATGCAGGAACTGTAGCTACTACTGCAGTTTTGGGAACAGATATTTCCACCGGAAACTATTTAGGGACAAGTGATGGACAGAATCTGGTATTAGCAACCCAGAAAAATGTAAAAGGAATTTTAGATGTGAACGGAACCCTACGTGGAGGAAATTCTAATAGCACCACAGGAACTTTTGCATCTTTCACATGGGGATCGAATAATACTTTGACAAATAGTACTTCTTCCAATGTGGCATTAGGAAAAGATAATACGGTTTCTGCACAAGGAAATTTTCCGGCAGTTGCAATCGGATTAGGAAATACAGCAAATAATGGAGCTAAGGTTATTGGGAATTCCAACAATGCATCGGGGGCCAATAATTTAGTCTTTGGAAATCTAAATACAATAACAGGAATTACAGGGCTGACCCTGGGAAATAGTAATACTAATAACGGAGGTATTATTGTGGGAGCTGGAAATACAGCGGTAACCAATACCGTTGCCATAGGTTCTGCAAATGATGTTTCAGGAGGACAGGCAATAGCAATAGGATTTACAGGTAAAGCCTTAGCAGGACAGTCTGTATATGCTAATAAAGCCCATGCCTTTTTCAATATAGGAAACGGAACAGATGCCGTTGTAGGGATTAATATGGTGCCTACTGCTGATACAGCATCAGGAGCCGCTATTCAAATGAAAGGAATTGCACCATCCAATAATACATGTACAAGCAAGGAAGAGGGGGCAATCCGGTACAATGCTACAGCTAAAGTGCATGAAGGATGCAATGGAACAATATGGAAAGCCTTCTAGTAAATAAAAAATAAACACAAACCTTAAAAATAAAAAAATGACCAAAAAATTATTCGAGAAGTTAGCCGCAATGCTCATGACATTAGTAATGTCTGCAGTGGTATTTGCTCAACAAGGTTATGAGCCTATCCGAGGGATGGGAGTAGAAGCAAAACCTGTGAACAATTCAGGGATTTGCCTGGCATGCTATAACGGAAGTATGAATCCGGTAGTAGATGCCAGCTTAGATAACAGTGTAAGCATGGGAAACTTTGCATCTCTGGTAAGCGGTAATGGAATTTCTGTGAAGAACAAGAATACTTCTTACCCGGCAGGATATATCACCGGGTTTAATGTAGATCTTGGGACAAGTTTTATTACGATTGATTTATTAAGCTCTTTAAGAATCAGTACTTATAGAAATGGAGTTCTTCAGGAAACAACTACCAGCAGCACTCTTTTGTCAGTGCCGGCATTTGGAGGAAGTAAAAACAGAATATTCTTACACTTAAAAACTACTAAAGAATTTGATGAAGTAAGATTGTATCAAACAAACGTTCTTTCAGTTTTTAGTGCAATGAATGTGTATTATGCGTTTGCGTTTGATCCTACAAAAGTACCAACTGATAATAATGGTATTTGTGATGATATTATTGCAGGAAGTGGTGTTGACGGAAATGTTTCAGGAAGCAGCAGTTTCCTTGCTCCGCTTTCTTATGTTCAGAATAGAGAAAATATTGGAGACGGAAATAAAAACTCTTTTGGGAAAATAGTTCTTCCAATCGGATTATTGGGATCCTATTCAGTGGGGGTCTTGGATAAAAATCAGATATATCCTGCTGGTAATAGAACGGGATTTGTAATAGAGCCAGATGATCAGGGAAAACTTTTAAGTGCTGAGTTCTTGAAAAATATTACCATTGAAACTTATTTATTCGGACAACTTCAGGATTCAAGACAATTATCTGACGGTGGAGGATTAATCAATATTAAAGTTCTTGGCTACGGTTCCGGAAAACAAAAAGTTACCCTTACTACTACCAAGCCGTTCAATGAAGTAAGATTGAAAATTACCCAAACTGTTGGGTTCAACTTAGGAGCGCTTAAAGTGTATTATGCTTTTGAAGAACCATTGTCTTGTGAATGTGATGATAAAATACAGACAAGTGGTTCTGCTATCCCAGGAAATCTGGTAACAGGAGGAAGCTGGACTTCGGGTCCGGGGTTTTTGGGACTTATTTTAGCCAAAATGACAAATCCGGAAGCAATTGTTGATAACAATCCATCCAATTATGCAACAGCAACGGTTCCGGCTGCATCTATTTTTAGTATTTTCTCAGCATTTGCTACAGTAAGCAGTAATTCTATGCTGCCTGTGAATACAATGGCTGGATTTACAGTAGAAAAAGCAGGAAATCTTCTAGGAGTAAGTGTTCTGGAAAATATCACTGTGACATTGTATAATGGAAATTCCGTAACAGATATCTTTACGAGTTCCGGAAGCCTTATCAGTGGAAACTTCTTCACAACCAATTCAAATAAGTTCTATGTAGGCGGAAAAGCCACAAAACCTTTTAACCGTATGAAGATTACCTTCAATAGCGGAACAGCGGTTCGTATTCCTCAGAACTATTATATCTATAATGCTTTTGCAAGTAAAGATGATGATAACGATGGAACGCCAAACTGCTTCGATCGTTGTCCTGATGGAGATGACAGTATTGATAATAACGGAAATGGTATTCCGGATTGTGCAGAAGGATGTACAGCGGTTAACGATAAGTCGCCAACATTAGATACAGACGGGGATGGTATTGTGGATGCTTGTGATTTTGATTCTGACAATGATGGTATTCCGGATTCAATGGAAGATTTTGATAAAAACGGAAAATTTGAAGATGATGATATGGAAGGAGATATTTTAGTTACCCCTATACTTGGAGATGCAATTCCAAACTATCGTGATCTTGATTCTGATAATGACGGAATTCTGGATCTATTCGAATCAGGAATTCCTACTTCAGTAATCAATCAGATTGATGCAGATCGTAATGGTGTCATTGATGCCGGCGTGGCGGTAGGAAACAATGGTTTAGCTGATGTATTGGAAACTTATCCGGATTCCGGTACTTTGATATATCCTCTTAAAAATACAGACGGCGACAGCCAGCCTGATTTCCTTGATCTTACTTCCAATGGTTCAGATCTTGACCTGTACCAAATCGGAAAAGGTAATCTGGACACAACAGGAGGTGGATTTATATCTACTATTGATGATAATGATAGAGATGGTATTCAGGCTGTTATAGATACAGATCTTGTGAAGAGAGGATCGCCTAATTCTCCGCTTTCTCCTTATGCCTCATTACTGAAAAATGCATCAATGAATTCCGAGAAAATTACAAAAAGCTCAGAAATAACTGAAGCAGCAAATGATGCTAAGATATATCCAAACCCGGTAAAATCAGGTGAAAATCTTATGATTACAGCTGAAGAAGGTGTTTATACATTGTTTTCGGCTCATGGTCAAGTGGTGAAGTCTGATAAATTTACAGCGCGTACAGGAATTAATACCTCTTCATTGCCTGCGGGAATTTATATTATTAAGATAGAAACGAAGTCTGGTGTAAAATCCTATAAGGTAATTGTGAAATAATTAACGTAATTATCTGATTGATAAATAAAAGGCTGCTCATTTTGAGCAGCCTTTTATTTGATAGATCATTGATTTTTAAAATATATTCTGATATTTTTCAGGAACTAATCATTATATATTAATATTTTTGCAAAAAAAACAATACAAATCGTTAATTTTAATATTAAATCTTGATGTAAAAAATATGAATTTAAACTATTTTGTCTTATCTGGGAATCGAAAATTTTCGATTCATAGGAAACTAGTCTTTTTAATAGGACTTTTTTCAATCTTCCATTTGAATGCACAAAATGCTTCTTTGGAAATGACTGACGGGGATGGAAATCCTACGGCGAATGTTACCAATTCAGTAGGAACTACTACTATTAGGCTTAGGAACAATACCAATAACCCTACAGGGAATACTTTTGCTACCTATGCAAATCCTACCCCATTAAATGTTACCTTCACCCTGAGTAACCAGCAATATACACAGGCAAACTTTGCAGGGTATAATGGGGCTGTTCTTATGGGATATCCAGGGGAACCTGTTTTAACATTAATGAATTCTTTTGGAAATACAACTGTCAGCACTCCTTTTACGAGCAGCGGTGCATCGGTAGGGAATGGGATTGACATTACTGTTAACAGAGCGATTAATCTTTTTACGAATGTCCAGCCATTAAGTGCAGCCACCAGAGCAACAAATCAAAGGTGGCAGATGGCGGATATGACTATTACTTTCAGCAGACCTGTCAATAACCCATATTTACAGGTTAATGCATTAGGAGGAACGTCTAATGGACAAAACTATTCTGCAGAGTTTGATTATTTATCCTCTAATGTACCCGTAACCTTTTCTAAAATTTCCGGATCAGCGCTTCTAAATGTTACTTCAACCCAGATCCTGAACTCTGCAACAACTCCGGATGGTGCAGTTGCCAATGTTTCAAGAGGTACAGTGCTTGTTGCTGGAACAGGAATTACAACGCTTACATTGAGAGTGTATACCCGTGGTGGAACAGCCAATACCGGGACGAACTGGCATGGGACAACCAATACCGCAGGAGATGGATATATGCTTGCATTTACGGTGCAGGAATCTAACTTAAAAGTGACGAAAACTGTAAATAATGCATCACCGGCGACAGGTAATAATGTTGTGTTTACGGTAACTGCTACTAATAATGGAGCTTCTAATAATACAGGAGTACTGGTTAATGATCTGCTTCCTGCAGGATTAACATTTGTGAGTGCTACACCGTCTGTAGGTACATATAATAGCTCTACAGGACTTTGGACAATTGGGAATCTTGCCTCAGGAGCAAATTCTACTCTTACAGTAACAGCTACAGTGAGTGCGCCTGGAAGTTATTTGAATACAGCAACCATTACCGGAGATTTAAATGATCCTGATACTACAGATAATACAGCTAGTGTAAGAGTAACCACGGCAGATACAGATGGAGATGGAATAGGGAACTCTTCCGATTTGGATGATGATAATGATGGTATTCTTGATAATGTTGAATGCCCGGGAAATAATATTGTAACAAACGGGACATTTACGGGAAATGCTAATGGATGGACATTGGCTCCAGAATGGGTGGCAAGTGGAACAGATATTAGTATTACTACAGATAACGTTGCCAATAAAGACGCTTCTCAGACGTTAAATAACTTAACGAATACCAATAATTTTATTCCTCTTACGCTTACTTTAGGGGCGCAGGATGGAAGTAACGCTTCAGGATCTACAGCAAGTTTACAGATATTGTTAAATGGTACTCTTTATGCAACAATTAGTAACGGCACAACGAGAAGTACTACCGTGAATAATGTTACCATTGCACTGAGTAATGGAGCTACCTCTAGCTTTGTGCCTTTTACAACGGCTAATCAAACAGGATTTACTACACAAACATTTACATTGAATATTCCTAATGCTCCTATTCCGGATACTGCTGCACTCACCTTCAGATCTACCAATGGACTAGACGACTGGTCTTTGGATAATATCTCAGTCTTGGCATTTACTTGTGATACGGATGGAGATGGAGTATTTAATCATCTGGATTTGGACTCTGATAATGATGGATGCTTTGATTCTCTTGAGGGAGATGAAAATGTGAAGTTGCAGCAGATTAATGCAAATGGATCAATACCTGGAGCTATAGATGCTCAGGGAGTTCCTGCTTTAGTTAATAATGGTGGAGCTGCTGATATCGGTGGAGACCAGGGACAAGGGCTTGGATCTTCCCAAAATGCAGCAGTTAATGCTTGCCTTTGCTATAAACCTTCAGTAACTTCCGGAACGATCCTGAATACAAACCAAGGAATTACAGCTCTGAACAGAGCAGGGGCAGATGGAGCCAATTGGCCTATGGTAAGAAAAGGAGGATGGATGGCGCTGGAAGCTAAAACTAAAGGATTTGTTTTGAATAGGCTTACTACACCTCAGATTGTTCTGATTCCTGCGGCTAACCTGGTAGAGGGAATGATGGTCTACAATACAACGGTTGACTGTCTTCAGATAAATACAGATGGTACTCCTTCCGGATGGAAATGTTTTAATACACAAACTTGTCCTGATGTTAACTAATAAATTGAAAATTATGAAAAATAGTATAGTAATCAGTTTTGTTTTATTTTCTTTCTTTACCAATGCACAGGTTGCTATTGGTAAAACCACGATTGCTTCTCCATCTGTATCTCTTGATTTTGGATCAGGTAATAGGGGATTGATTTTGCCATGGGTAACTAATGTAGCTTCTGTTGCGGGAGTAGTTAATGGAACAATGGCGTATGATCTTGCCGATAAAAAAGTAAAGGTAAAATATGCTTCAGGATGGAAAGATCTTACCGTAAATACATTCGGAACAACCGTTGATCCTATCACAACTGTAGATGGTGTTACTATTCAAAATTCGGCAACTGAAAGTTCTACGGCTAAAGTTGGTATTGGAACATTAACATCAACCCCGGGAGTTCTTGTACTGGAAGATACGAATAAAGCTATGGTTCTCCCTAAAGTTGCTAATCCTCAGACTAATATTATCAATCCTTCACCAGGAATGATAGTTTATGATACAGCAACCAAGCTTTTAGCTGTTTTCAATGGAAGTAGCTGGACTTTCTGGAAGCCTTAATCTTTATTTAAACAAGAAATAATATTTAACCACTTCATTTTGAAGTGGTTTTCATTTGTTATTGTAATAATATTTTTGTATATTTGCACCTCTTTTGGCGCGAAAATTTGTATATAAATTTATAAAATATTGAAAATCAACTCTTTCATTGTGTAAAAGCATGAAAGGGGTTTCGTGTTTATAGATATTGCAGGTAATATAGCCTCAAAAGTAATAAAAGTATTTTGCATTACACTGTGAAAAGATATACCAGTGTTGCAGTTAGGAGTTAGGTAGAAGATCTAAAGAACATAGAATAAAGAACAAAGACCGATAATTGCGCCAAAATTTTCTTCTCTTTTTCTTTTTTTTATTACTCTTTTTCCCTTTTTCTCTCCTGATATTTTTTAATGAATCAAAATATTTTTTAACCCTTTCTTAAAAGTTTTATGAGTAAAACAAAATCAACAACTCAAGGAAATCCGAGAATTAATTTCTCATCAGCGAAAGGAAAAATTATCACTCCAGACTTCTTGGATATCCAAATAGAGTCTTTCAGAGAATTTTTCCAGCTTGATACGCTTCCTGAAGCCAGAAAGACTGAAGCTCTTTACAAGACTTTCCAAGAGAACTTTCCAATTACAGATTCTAGAAATCAGTTCGTATTGGAATTCTTGGACTATCTGGTAGATTCTCCACGTTATTCAATCGATGAATGTGTGGAAAGAGGACTTACTTATTCAGTTCCTCTAAAAGCAAGACTTAAATTATATTGTACTGACCCGGAACATGAAGATTTCCAAACTGTGGTTCAGGATGTATATCTAGGTCCGGTTCCTTATATGACGCCAAGTGGATCTTTCATCATCAATGGTGCAGAAAGAGTTATCGTTACCCAGCTTCACCGTTCACCTGGTGTATTCTTTGGACAAACTTACCACGCTAACGGAACCAAACTTTACTATTCAAGAATTATCCCTTTCAAAGGATCTTGGATGGAATTTACAACGGATATCAACAGCGTAATGTACGCGTATATCGACCGTAAGAAAAAATTACCATTAACGACTTTATTAAGAGCTATTGGTTACGAATCTGATAAGGATATCCTTCAGATCTTCGACCTTGCTGAAGAAGTGAAAGTTTCTAAAGCTGCCCTTAAAAAAGTAGAAGGAAGAACATTGGCTGCGAGAGTATTGAACACTTGGTTCGAAGATTTCGTAGACGAAGATACTGGTGAAGTAGTTTCTATTGAAAGAAACGAAATCATCTTAGACAGAGAAACTATTCTTGAAAAAGAACACTTAGATCTTATCTTGGATGCTGGTGTGAAGTCTATCTTGATTCACAAAGAAAACAGCAATGAATTCTCTATCATTCAGAATACATTACAAAAAGACCCTACTAACTCTGAAAAAGAAGCAGTAGAGTATATTTATCGTCAGTTAAGAAATGCAGATCCACCAGATGAGGAAACTGCAAGAGGAATCATTGAAAAATTATTCTTCTCTGAGCAAAGATATTCTCTTGGTGAAGTAGGACGTTACAGACTAAACAAAAAGTTAGGTCTTAATATCCCAACTACAACTGAGGTTCTTACAAAAGAAGATATCATTGCAATTGTAAGACACTTAATCGAACTTGTAAACTCTAAAGCTGAGGTTGATGATATTGACCACTTATCAAACAGAAGAATTAAAACTGTTGGTGAGCAATTAGCAGGACAGTTCGGTGTAGGTCTTTCAAGAATTGCAAGAACTATCAAGGAAAGAATGAACGTTAGAGATAACGAAATCTTTACTCCGCTTGACCTTGTAAATGCTAAGACTTTAACATCTGTAATTAACTCGTTCTTTGGTACCAACCAGCTTTCTCAGTTCATGGACCAAACCAACCCATTATCAGAAATCACGCACAAGCGTAGACTTTCTGCACTAGGGCCTGGTGGTTTATCAAGGGAAAGAGCAGGTTTCGAGGTTCGTGACGTTCACCATACTCACTACGGAAGAATTTGTCCGATTGAAACTCCGGAAGGACCAAACATCGGATTGATTTCATCTTTAGGTATTTATGCTAAAATCAATAGACTAGGTTTCATCGAAACTCCATATAGAAAAGTAGAAGACAGCAAGATTGATCTTAATGCTGACCCTATTTATCTTAATGCAGAAGACGAAGAAGATAAGGTAATTGCTCAGGCAAACGTTGAATTGAGTGATAATGGTGACTTCTTAACAGACAGAATTATTGCAAGATTAGATGGTGATTACCCGGTAGTTGAGCCATCTCAGGTAAACCTTATCGATGTTGCACCAAACCAGATTTCTGGTATTTCTGCTTCATTGATTCCGTTCCTAGAGCATGATGATGCGAACCGTGCATTGATGGGATCTAACATGATGCGTCAGGCCGTTCCTCTATTGAAGCCACAGGCTCCAATTGTTGGTACAGGGCTTGAGCAGCAAGTTGCAAGAGATTCAAGAATTTTGATCAATGCTGAAGGTACTGGTACTGTAGAGTACGTAGATGCTGACAAGATCACTATTAAATATGAAAGAAGCGAAGACGAAGATTTAGTACAATTCGAGTCTGCTACTAAAACATATAAACTTACTAAGTTTAGAAAAACTAACCAGAGTACAACAATCACACTAAGACCAAACGTAAGAGTAGGTGATGTAGTGGAGAAAGGACAAGTACTTTGCGACGGTTATGCTACTGAAAAAGGAGAATTAGCTCTTGGTAGAAACTTAGTGGTAGCGTTCATGCCTTGGAAAGGGTACAACTTCGAGGATGCAATCGTAATCAACGAAAAAGTTGTACGTGAGGACTGGTTTACTTCAATCCACGTGGATGAGTATTCTCTTGAAGTTCGTGATACCAAATTAGGTATGGAAGAGCTTACAGCAGATATTCCAAACGTTTCTGAAGAAGCTACTAAAGATCTTGACGAGAACGGTATGATCAGAATCGGTGCTGAAGTGAAGCCTGGAGATATCATGATTGGTAAAATTACTCCAAAAGGTGAATCTGACCCGACTCCTGAAGAAAAGCTTCTTAGAGCAATCTTCGGTGATAAAGCTGGTGATGTAAAAGATGCATCATTAAAAGCTGACTCTTCATTAAGAGGAGTTGTTATCAACAAGAAATTGTTCTCTAGAAACATTAAAGACAAAAAGAAAAGAACTGAAGAGAAACTTAGACTAGAAGAGATTGAAAACACTTATAAGGCTAAGTTTGATGAGTTGAGAAACACTTTAATTGAAAAATTAAATACACTGGTAAGCGGTAAAACTTCTCAAGGGGTACAAAATGACCTTGATGAGGAAATTATCGGTAAAGGGGTGAAGTTCACTCACAAATTATTGACTTCAGTTGAGGATTATGTAAACGTTAGTGGTGCAGACTGGACAGTAGACGCTGACAAGAATGAATTGATCAAACAATTGATTCACAATTACAAAATCAAATATAACGACATCCAAGGAGTTAAAAACCGTGAGAAATTTGCAATTTCAATCGGAGATGAGCTTCCGGCAGGTATCATGAAGTTGGCTAAAGTTTATATCGCTAAGAAACGTAAACTGAATGTAGGAGATAAAATGGCAGGACGTCACGGTAACAAAGGTATCGTTTCAAGAATCGTTCGTGAAGAAGATATGCCATTCCTAGAAGATGGAACACCAGTAGATATCGTATTGAATCCACTAGGGGTACCTTCTCGTATGAACATCGGTCAGATCTATGAAACAGTTCTTGGATGGGCTGGTCAGAAGCTGGGTATGAAGTTCGCTACGCCAATCTTTGACGGGGCAACTCTTGATCAGATTACTGAATATACAGAGAAAGCAGGTCTTCCTAAATTCGGTCACACTCACCTTTATGATGGTGGTACCGGAGAAAGATTTACTCAGGCTGCAACGGTAGGTATTATCTACATGTTGAAACTAGGACACATGGTTGATGACAAAATGCACGCACGTTCTATCGGACCTTACTCATTGATTACTCAACAGCCGTTAGGAGGTAAAGCTCAGTTCGGAGGTCAGAGATTCGGAGAGATGGAGGTTTGGGCACTTGAAGCATTTGGTGCATCAAACATCTTGAGAGAAATCTTGACTGTAAAGTCAGATGACGTGATTGGTAGAGCGAAAACTTATGAAGCAATTGCTAAGGGTGAATCTATGCCTGAACCAGGTATTCCAGAATCATTCAACGTATTACTTCACGAGTTACAAGGACTTGGACTTGACGTAAGACTTGAGGAATAATTTTAAATTTTGAATGTCAAATTTTGAATCAATTCAGAATTTTATAATCCAAAATTTATAATCCAAAATCTAAAATCTAAAAAATGTCAAATAAAAATAAATCAAGTAGATTTAATAAAATAACCATCGGTTTAGCTTCACCTGAGTCTATTTTACAAGACTCAAGAGGGGAGGTTTTAAAGCCGGAAACTATTAACTACAGAACTCACAAACCTGAAAGAGACGGGTTATTCTGTGAGAAAATTTTTGGTCCTGTAAAGGATTACGAATGTGCTTGTGGTAAATACAAGAGAATTCGTTACAAAGGGATCGTTTGTGACCGTTGTGGTGTAGAAGTTACTGAGAAAAAAGTAAGAAGAGAGAGAATCGGACACATTAATCTTGTAGTTCCTATCGCTCACATCTGGTATTTCCGTTCTTTACCAAACAAAATCGGTTACCTTCTAGGAATTCCTTCTAAGAAATTAGATATGATCATCTACTACGAAAGATATGTAGTGATTCAACAAGGTATTGCTAAGAAATTAGACGGTTCTGATTTTGAAAATATGGAATTCCTTACAGAAGAAGAGTACCTTGACATCATGGAGACTCTTCCTGTAGAAAACCAGTATCTTGATGATTCTGATCCAAACAAATTCATCGCCAGAATGGGTGCTGAAGCTGTAGAAGATCTATTAAAGAGAATTGATCTTGATGCATTGTCTTTCGACTTAAGACACAAAGCTCACAATGAAGGTTCTAAACAAAGAAGAACTGAAGCTCTTAAGAGATTGAACGTTGTAGAAGCATTAAGAGGTGCTAATACAAGAATGATCAACAGACCAGAGTGGATGATCATGCGTGTACTTCCGGTTATACCACCAGAACTAAGACCATTAGTTCCATTGGATGGAGGACGTTTCGCAACTTCTGACTTAAATGACCTTTATAGAAGAGTTATCATCAGAAATAACCGTTTGAAGAGATTATTGGAGATTAAAGCTCCTGAAGTAATCCTAAGAAACGAGAAGCGTATGCTTCAGGAATCAGTAGATTCATTATTTGATAATACAAGAAAATCTTCTGCAGTAAAATCTGAATCAAACAGACCATTGAAATCACTTTCTGATTCATTGAAAGGTAAGCAAGGTCGTTTCCGTCAAAACTTACTAGGGAAAAGGGTAGATTACTCTGCGCGTTCGGTAATTGTTGTAGGTCCAAACTTACAGCTTCACGAGTGTGGTATTCCTAAAGATATGGCAGCTGAACTTTACAAACCGTTTATCATTAGAAAACTAATTGAAAGAGGAATTGTAAAAACAGTAAAATCTGCGAAGAGAATTATTGATAGAAAAGAACCTGTAGTTTATGATATCCTTGAAAACGTGATGAAAGGTCACCCTGTTCTACTGAACAGAGCACCTACGCTTCACAGATTGGGTATTCAGGCTTTCCAACCTAAGATGATCGAAGGTAAGGCAATCCAGCTACACCCGTTAGTAACAACAGCATTCAACGCCGATTTCGATGGTGACCAGATGGCGGTACACTTACCGTTGGGGCCAGAAGCAATCCTTGAAGCTCAGTTATTGATGCTAGGTTCTCAAAACATCTTGAACCCGGCAAACGGTTCTCCAATTACAGTACCATCTCAGGACATGGTTCTTGGTCTTTATTTCATGACTAAAGAATTGAGTTCTACAGAAGATATGAAAGTGAAAGGTGAAGGTCTTGCATTCTATTCTCCGGAAGAAGCAGAAATCGCTTATGCTGAAGGTAGAGTTTCATTGAACGCTAAAGTAAGATGTAGACTTCCTATCAAAGAAGATGGTGTAATTGTAACAAGATTGATCGAAACTTCTGTAGGTAGAATCTTATTCAACCAGATTGTACCTAAACAATCAGGATATATCAATGAACTTCTTACTAAGAAATCATTGAGAAACGTTATTGGTAAGATCCTTGCTGATACGGATTTCCCTACTACTGTGAAGTTCCTTGATGCAATGAAAGACCTAGGGTATTCAAACGCATTCAAAGGAGGTCTTTCATTCTCACTTGGGGATATTGTAGTTCCTGTTGAGAAAAAGCAGATGATTGCTACTTCAATTGAAACTGTAGACGAAATTAGAGCTAACTATAACATGGGTCTAATTACCGATACAGAACGTTATAACCAGGTAATCGACGTTTGGACAAATACCAACGCTGGATTAACTGAAATGATCATGAGCAGAATGAAAACTGACCAAGGTGGTTTCAACTCTGTATATATGATGCTTGACTCTGGAGCGAGGGGTTCTAAAGAACAGATCCGTCAGTTATCAGGGATGAGAGGTTTGATGGCAAAACCGCAAAAAGCCGGTTCTACCGGAGCGGAGATCATCGAAAACCCGATCCTTGCAAACTTTAAGGAAGGTCTTTCGATTCTAGAGTACTTTATCTCTACCCACGGTGCTCGTAAGGGTCTTGCGGATACCGCTCTTAAGACAGCCGATGCTGGTTACTTAACGAGAAGATTGGTAGACGTTGCACAGGACGTTATCGTTACAGAGGACGACTGTGGAACTCTAAGAGGTACAGAAGTTACTGCACTTAAGAAAAATGACGAGATTGTTGAAAGAATCTCTGAAAGAATTTTAGGTAGAGTATCTCTTCATAATATTTATGATCCTGAAACTGACGAGCTAATTGCAAGCGCAGACCAGGTGATTATTGAAGCATTGGCGAAAAGAATCGAAGAAGCAGGATTAGAAGCTGTGGAGGTTCGTTCACCATTAACTTGTGAAGCTAAGAAAGGTATCTGTGCGAAATGTTACGGTAGAAACTTAGCAACAGGTAAAGTGATCCACATGGGTGAAGCAGTAGGGGTAATTGCAGCACAGTCAATTGGGGAACCAGGTACTCAGCTTACGTTGAGAACCTTCCACCAAGGGGGTACTGCAGGTAACGTTTCTGAAAACCCATCTATCGTTGCTAGAAGAGATGGTATCGTTGAAATGGATGAAGTAAGAACAATTACTTCTGAAGATGAAAACGGTAATACAGCTGAGGTTGTAGTTTCTCGTTCAACAGAATTTAGATTAGTTGCTGCCGAGTCTAAGACTCCATTAATGGTAGCTAACGTACCTTACGGATCTATATTAGCTGTAAAACCAGGTGATAAAGTGAAGAAAGGAGATGTTATCTGTAGATGGGATCCGTATAACGCGGTTATCATTGCTGAAACTTCAGGTAAGGTAGAATACGAAGATATTATTCAGGGTATTTCATTCCAACTTGAAATTGACGAACAAACAGGATTCGAAGAGAAAGTAATCTCTGAATCTAGAAATAAGAAAGCCGTACCTACATTGAAGGTGGTAGATTCTAAAGGTGTTGAGCAAAAAGCATACAACTTACCGGTAGGAGCCCACTTAATGGTAAATGATGGTGAAAAAATTAAGGCTGGTAAAGTCTTAATCAAAATCCCAAGAAAATCTGCGAAAGCAGGGGATATCACCGGAGGTCTTCCGAGAGTTACCGAATTATTCGAAGCAAGAAACCCTTCAAACCCAGCGGTTGTTACTGAAATCGACGGGGTAGTTTCTTACGGAAAAATTAAGAGAGGTAACCGTGAACTTATTGTTGAAGCTAAAACTGGAGAAAGAAAAATTTACCTAGTAAAACTTTCTAACCAGATCTTGGTTCAGGAGAATGACTTCGTAAGAGCAGGTTCTCCACTTTCTGACGGTTCTATTACACCGGATGATATCCTAAGAATTAAAGGCCCAACTGCGGTTCAGGAATACTTAGTAAACGAGATTCAGGAAGTTTACCGTCTACAGGGGGTAAAAATCGACGACAAGCACTTCGAAATCATCGTAAGACAGATGATGACAAAAGTATCTATCGTGGATGGAGGTGATACTCAATTCCTTGAAGGAGCTCTTGAACATAAGTATGACTTCTTGGAAGAAAACAACAGAGTATTTGGTCTTAAAGTAGTTACTGAAGCTGGTGATTCTAAAGAATTCAAGCCAGGTCAGATGATCACTGCAAGAGAATTAAGAGATGAAAACTCTAAGTTGAAGCGTGAAGATCAGGCTTTAGTAGAAGTAAGAGAAGCACTTCCTGCTACTGCAACTCCTGTTTTACAAGGTATTACAAGAGCGGCACTTCAAACTAAGTCATTCATGTCTGCAGCATCATTCCAGGAAACTACTAAGGTTCTTAATGAAGCAGCAGTTGCCGGTAAAGTAGACGCTCTTGGTGGTCTTAAAGAAAATGTAATTGTAGGTCACAGAATTCCTGCAGGTACAGGTCTTAAAGAGTATCAGAATGTTATCGTAGGTTCTAAGAAAGAATTCGAAGACCTTAACTAAAATTAATGATTTGAAATTTGGGATTTGAATTTATTTTTATATTTTCACAATCTCAAATTTCGAATTTTAAAAACATAATTTATAACAATGGACAACAATCAAAATCCACAAGACGGAAACATCAACATCGAATTAAACGAAATGGTAGCTGCTGGTATCTATGCTAACCTAGCTTTAGTAAACCACTCTCCATCTGAATTTGTAGTAGACTTTATTCAGTTGATGCCAGGTGTTCAGCAAGCTAAAGTAAGATCAAGAGTAATTCTTGCTCCACTTCACGCTAAAAGAGTATTAAACGCTCTTCAACAGAACATCGCTAACTACGAGCAGCAGTTCGGAGAAATTAAAGAAGTTGAGCCTTTCGTATTAGGAGGAAACAACGTACAAGCTTAAGATTTCTCTTTACAATAAAATAGAATACTCCGGTTTTACCGGGGTATTTTTTTTGACCTATATGAAAAAATAATTAATCTTTTAAAAGTGGATTTATTTTATTGAATTGTTAATAATATTTAATAAATTAAAAATATACCTTATCAATATTTCATTTTTATATATTTGTTTTCAGAAAAAGTAGAAAATATTGATATGGTTAATAGTTCATTTATCTTAAGTAAATTTGGTTTTTTAGGAAGTGATTTCTTAAATGCACTTCAGCAGCATGCCATTACTACAAATATAAAAGCCAAGACAGAAATAATAAGAGAAGGTCAGAAAAATAAATATGTTCCCTTTTTGATTAAAGGATCCATAAAGGTTTTTACCCTCAACGACGGAAGAGAGTTGATCTACTATTACATTAAAGAAAATGACAGCTGCCTTATGACCTTTTCATCTATTTTTACGGATTATGTAAGCAGGGTATATGCCATTGCTGAAGAAGACTCCGAAGCCCTATTAATCCCTGTTTCCATAATGCATGATTGGCTGCTTAGATTTCCTGAGATCAATAAATTGTTTTACCGCGAATATGACAAGCGATTCTCAGAAGTAATGAGTATGGTAAACGATGCTGTTTTCCACAGACTGGATAAACGAGTACTTAATTATATCAAACAACAAATCTCTCTTACCGGAAACAACCCAATAAAAATTACCCATCGCGAAATTGCTAACAGTTTAGGGTCATCCAGAGAGGTGATAAGCCGTGTCATGAAAAAAATTGAAAATGAAGGTGAAATTGTACAAACCAAATCAGGGATAAAAGTTCCTGTAAATGAAAATGTTAGCTCTTTCTAATTTTAATTGTTTTGGAAGCCTATTTCTATAATTTATAAAAACAATTCCATTGGTGACTTTTATCACATACTTTTGAATTAATAACTCTATAAGTTTGTCATACTATAATTTAATTCAAAATTGTTTATGACAAAAGCTCTCTTATTTTTGTCAATATTTTCATCAGGTCTTGCCTTTGCACAGGAAGATCTGCTGAAAGATATTGATACCATTACGACCCATACAGATGCCTCACAACCTGCCTTTAAGGCATTGCAGATTGTTACCGGGCAATCTACTAAACTTGCAGCAAAGAAAGAATGGTATATGATTGTTGCGCACCGATTTGGTGATGTAAGTGCAGGGTTTAAAGACTTTTTCGGACTAGATAACGCCTCTACCAAATTGGGAGTTATTTATGGCATTTCAGACGGCCTATCGGTAAGCCTGTCCAGAGAAACAAATATGAAAACCTTTGAGGGTGCTGCAAAGTACAGATTAATCAGGCAGGATGAAAATTTTCCGGTTGATATTGTAGGGTACAATGTAATGGGAGTGAATACCGAAATAGATAAAGATACTTATCCACATCTTAGGTTCAGCGATAGGCTTTCTTATCTTACACAGGCTTTAATTTCCAGAAGATTTAGTGATAAACTTTCATTGCAGCTTACTCCGTCATATGTACATAAAAATTTATATGAACCAACTATCGAAGATAAAAATCAATTTTTAGCAGGAATTGGCGGGCGCTATAAAATTTCAAAAAGAGTTTCTGTAAATGCAGAATATTTTGTGAATTTCGACAATCACAGTTTCTATAAAAATCCATTATCACTAGGGGTGGATATAGAAACAGGAGGACATATTTTCCAGCTTTTATTTACGAACTCCCAGATCAATTCAGATATCGGATATCTTACGAATGCATCAGGAAACTGGGGAAAAGGACATATTTTCTTTGGGTTTAATCTTTATAGAGTTTTTTAAATATGAAAAAGTTAATATACCTACTTACAATATCTTCCGGATTGATAATCATTGCTTGTGAGAGCAGAACCTACGAAGAAATTTCAGACAATACCCCAGTCATATTGCCGGTAAAATATACATCGGACATAAAACCAATAATGGATAACAGCTGTAACGGCTGTCATTCTGCAGGAAGCTTTAAACCACTCGTTACCTATGATCAGGTGAAAAATAATATAGAGGGAATTCTGGATAGGATTCAAAGGCCAAATGGTGATCCACTAAAAATGCCTAAAGGAGGCTCATTCTCTGCAACCCAGATCAATACTTTCATTAAATGGAAAGCTGATGGATTAACTGAAAATTAAAAAAATTGATATGAAAAAAATAGCACTGCTTAGCGTTTCCTTACTTTTTGCCGGTTACGCTTCAGCACAGAAATACAGTTCCAAAACAGGTAAAATAGTTTTTGAGGCCTCAGTGCCACTGTTTGAAGATATTTTTGCACAGGATGATAATAACCTTGTGATCCTCAATACTGATAATGGTGAAATGGCTTCCGTTTCTGCAGTCAAAAACTTTCGCTTTAAAACCAAATTAATGGAAGAGCACTTCAATGAAAGCTATGCAGAAACTTCAAAATATCCGAAAGCTACTTTTAAAGGAAAAATTGCAGGTTTTGATAAAACAAAGATTGCTGCCAGCCCACAGAAATATACTGTTCAGGGGACATTGAATTTTCATGGAGTAGATAAAGCAGTGGTATCCACAGCAACAATCTATACTAAGGACGGAAAGATCTATATGCAGGGAAATTTTATAGCAAAACCTGTAGATTATAAAGTAACAATTCCTAAGATGGTTACTAAAAAAATAGCAGAAAATGTAAACGTTGAGTATAATTATATCTTGATAAAATCATGAGAAACCTGATTTTAGTAGTAGGTCTGTTTCTGAGTTCCCTGCTGTTTGCTCAGGAAAAAGTAAAGTCAATATTCGATATTGCCAGAAGCGGAACAGTATCAGAAGTAAAAGATCTGATGAAACAAAATCCCGACATTATTAACCAAATCAATGAGAGTGGTTTCTCACCTCTTATTTTGGCCTGTTATAGAGGAAATGTAGAAGTTGGCGAATTTCTGATAGAACACGTAAAGGATGTAAACTACAAAAGCAAGGAAGGAACTGCATTGGCTGGTCTCTCAGTAAAGTATAACAAAAAATTGGTGGAAAGTTTACTGAAGAAAAATGCAGATCCCAATATTGCAGATGATACAGGTTCTACCCCTCTTTTTTGGGCGGTGAAGCTAGGTAACAAAGAATTGGTTGAATTACTGCTTACATACAAAGCAGATAAATCAATCAAAGACTCAATGGGAGTAACCCCTTTTGAATATGCCTTAAAAACAGACAACAAAGAAATCATTAGCCTTTTAAAAAATTGATATGAAAAAACTTTTACTAACATTCAGTATGGTCCTTGCGAACTTTGCCTGGGCCCAGTTTTCATCAGGAATAGTGCCTCTTACGGCTACTGCCATGACGGTGAAATTAGACACTACCCCCACAGGAGTAACCATTACTATGACGGGAGACAGCAATTCAATGCTGGGCATTGGTTTTGGAAGTGTAGGAATGGCTACCGGATCCGATGGATTTATATATAACTCTTCTTCCAACAGAGATTATACATTTCCCGGCCCAATGATACCGCCTACCATTGATCCGTCACAGGACTGGACCGAAACCTCCAATACAGTATCAGGAAGTACGAGAACTGTAGTGGCTACAAGATCTCTATCCGGAAGTGCAGGAGATTTTGCTATTTCCAATACTGCAGCCACGATTAATATCTTTTATGCACGAAAAACAGGTACAGGAATAGGATATCATGATGCAGGAAGAGGGTATGCAACTTTAACAATGGCGGCAACCACTTTATCAACAAATGAAATTGTTGCTGGTGACAAGAAAGTGAATTTTTACCCTAATCCGGCTAAGACAACGGTAAGCCTTAAAAATTTTGACAAAATAAAATCCATTGATATTTATGAAGCTACCGGTAGAAAAGTAAGATCAATAGAACCTGATCAGCAAAATATCAATGTTGAAGACCTGAAATCAGGTATCTATTATTTAGAAATCAAATTGAAAGACGGAAGTCTGTCCTACGAAAAACTGATCAAAGAATAATTAAAAGAACACAATCGAAATATTTAGAATAATACCTCTGCTTTTTCAGGGGTATTATCATTTTTAGATTCTTGTAAAACTCTTAGAATGCTTAATTCTAAAGGGATTGACTGAATTTTCTTATATTTGTTTATTAACCAGATATCCCTGAAAATTGCCTTTGAAAAATACAATCTGCGTTCAATAATAGACATTTAACGTTGAAAAATATCTTGATAGGGAATGATGGTTTGTAAATGAATAATTTTTTAAATAAAGATCAATGGAATTTAAAACCTTAAAGAATTTTGATGTAGAGGAACTTTTATCAGTATTCAATCTTTCCTTTTCAGATTATGTTGTTCCTTTTCATCTAACCAGAGAACTTCTAAACTTTAAAATAGCTACTGAAAAAATAGACCTGAGCTTATCTGTAGGAGCATTTGAAGATGACAAACTGGTGGGATTTATTCTTCAGGCAGAAAAAATAGAAAATGGAGTGGGAATAGCTTACAATGCCGGAACAGGAGTTATTCCTGAGGGCAGAGGAAAGGGTCTGGTGAGGAAAATGTATGATTTTATAATACCACTTCTAAAGGAAAGAAATATTAATACTTTGGTTCTGGAGGTGATTGATGGAAATCAAAAGGCGATCAGGGCATATGAAAATCTTGGGTTTACCATTGTCAGAAGATTACTTTGCTTTAATGGAAATATTAATTCAATAGAAAATAATTCAGAAATTATTATTAAAGAATTGACAGATTTTCAATGGGAAACATTCCGTTCATTCAGGGATATTGAACCATCATGGCAGGGATCTGATTTTGTATTGAAAGACATGAAGAAAGATTGTACAATTCTGGGTGCATTTAAGGGAGAAAAACTCGTAGGATATACTATTTATAATTCCATAGTAAGAAAAATATATCAGGTTGCAGTTGATAAAAACCATAGAAAACAAGGGATTGCCACTGTGCTTTTTGATGCCATTAAGAATGATATCAACGGGCAGGCAGTTTCTCTAAATAACGTAGATGAAATTTCTGAGGATACCAGTAGTTTTTTAAGCAAAATAGGCCTTGAAAACAAGGTGTCTCAGTTTGAAATGAAACGAACGTTCTGATGAGAATTAAAAAATAACAGGTTTTAATATACTTTTAATCTTCTAAACTTTTCAGGGAGCAGTAGAGAATGTAACTTTGTCAAAAATTTTAATAATGAAGCGAGGAATACATTTTTTACTGCTGCTTATTTCCTTAACGGCTTTTGGCCAGCAAGCAAATGTTGATACGGCTCAGGTAGTCGTTCCCGAGAGACAAAACAGCCCGGAAACCCAATCTAAACCCTATGTGATCATGATTTCTACAGATGGTTTCCGATACGATTATGCTAAAAAATACAATGCGGAAAACCTGTTGAAACTTTCCAATAGCGGGGTAAGAGCAGAAGCAATGATTCCGAGTTATCCAAGTATTACCTTTCCCAACCACTGGAGTCTGATCACAGGACTTTATCCATCCCATCATGGTTTAATTGATAACTTCTTCTACGATTATAAGAGAAAAGAAGCTTATGCTATGAGCAATAAAAAGAATGCAGAAGATGGAAGCTGGTATGGCGGAACACCGCTTTGGGGATTGGCAGAGAAACAGGGAATGGTTTCTGCCTCATTAATGTGGGTAGGATCTGCCAGTGATGCAGGTGGAATGAGACCAACATATTATTATCCATACCACGAAAAATTTACCCCATCCGAAAAAGTAGAAAAAGTGGTAAACTGGCTGAAGCTGCCTGAAGACAAAAGACCGCATTTTATCTCCCTATATTTTCCTGAAGTAGATGGAAGCGGACATCATTATGGACCTGATGCCAAGGAAACGGAAACTGCTGTTCACCTGATTGATCAGGCAGTAGGTAATCTAGTTCAGAAAGTAAATGATTTGGGATTAAAAAATGTCAACTTTGTTTTTGTTTCCGACCACGGAATGATTAAGGTTGATGGCGGGACACCATTGGAAATTCCGGCTATCCTTTTTGATAAAAACAGGTTTGATTTTTACAATTCTCAAACCCTTTTAAGAGTATATGTTAAAAATCAGGATGAGGTAAAATCTATATATAAAGAATTAAAAAAGAACAAAACAGATGACTACGAAGTTTATTTGGATAAAAAGCTTCCTAGATATCTGCATTTTGCAACCAGAGATGATCAATACAACAGAATAGGACAGATTCTTCTGGTTCCAAAAGCTCCGAAGATTTTCCTTGAAAAAGGCAAGAAAACATCAGTAGGAAAGCATGGATACAATCCTAGATTGGTTCCTGAAATGAAGGCGACATTCTATGCATGGGGGCCGGAGTTTAAAAATAATCTGGTCATTGATGAGTTTGCCAATATTAATGTTTATCCTTTGGTTGCTGAAATTTTAGGATTAAAAATTGATCAGCCCATTGATGGAAAAATAAAGGTGTTGAAAGAGACCCTAAAAGAGAATAAATAATTATAAAGTTGAGGTAAAAACAAAAGTATAATTTGTAAAACTAAGTTCGGCGCACCTTTGGTGCGCCGAATTCATTTCTTTATTAAGTCAAAAGAAATGAATTAAAAATGGCTTGAAAATTCTTTAGCAAAATCTTCTAGCTTGATTGTTCCTGTAACAGGAGATCCATGTTCAATAAACCCTTTTTGTACCACTCCGGTTCTCATTCCTCGTCCCATCTCAACATATAATTCTGCCATATCTTTTGGAAGACCTGCCTGCAGCATTCCGTTTAGTGCATCTTCATCAGAGAATTCCACCCAAGGCAATTCTGGCTTTTCTACAGAACTTCCCAAGACCTTTGCAAAGTCAGAAGCTTTTCGGGAATCACTTACAATATATCGGATGTTTTTTCCTTGTTCATTTTTTACCAGTTCTTCAGCTGCAGCATTAGCAATATCAATAGGATGAACTACAGGTATTTCTGTATTCTCAGAATAATTACCACCAATAATTCCTGCATTTTTAACCAGTGGAATATCATTGAAGAAATTAGTATAAAAATATCCGGCTCTTAAAAATGTAAATGAGGTATTTTCTAACTCATTGTAAATTTTTTCAATATGATGAAGACCTTTAATAGGACCGTTTTCTACAGGAGATTCAGCACCTACACTGCTTAGCATTACTGCTTTTTTTACATGAGCTTTTTGTAATGCTTCTGCATAGTTTTTTCCTACGTTGATTGTATTCTGAACAATGTTATCAGGGCTTATAGCGGGAGGTGTCATCACAAAGACAGCATCTGCTCCGTCAAAAGTTTGGGTTAAGAAATCAATATCTGTAATCGATCCGATAGCTGAGGTTGCTCCCAATGATTCAATATCGTGCTTTCTCGCTTCATTACTACTGACTACGGTTACATCATGCCCTTGTTTTACAAGTTGTTGGGTTAAAGGCTTGGCTACATTTCCTAGTGATCCTGTGATTATAATTTTCATATGTAAATTTTTTATTGTTTTTAATGATCATATGTAATCACTGCATATTGATCAGTATTTATGGATTGATCAAACAACAATGATTTCATAATAAATATTTTTTTATTTCCTAAGACAAAGTTATATTTGTACTTACTTTTATACAAGTACTTACCCTAAAGTATGTATCCTATGACAGCCATTAAAGAAAATTCAACCATTCAGGAAAACAAAAAAATAGTACAGGATTGCCCTGTAATGTATGTAATGGAGAGGATAGGTGGTTTTTGGAAACCTATTATTCTGTTTAACCTTTATTCAGGAGAAAAAAGATATAGTGAACTGAAAAGAGCAATTCCTGCAGTAACGGAAAAAATGTTGATTCAACATCTTAAGCAGCTGGAAACAGATGGACTGGTGATCAGAACTGCAAAACCTGTAGTACCACCACATGTTTCCTATAAATTGAGCGAAGCAGGAAATGAGCTGGCTCCCGTTATTGATGCCATGGCCGCATGGGCATTTCAGGATATGGAAAGATATGTACAATGCGAAAAGTAAAATGTATCAATAAGAAGACAAGTTGTACAGGGATGGGATATATTCAATAAAAATGGGCTTTAGCCCGTTTTAAATAAATTAAAATAATTCCATTGGCTTTAGCCAAAACCTAAAAAATATAAACGAAAAAGACTCTCCAATCCAGAGAGCCTTTTATTTTTCATAAGTAACAGCTGTTTATAAAGATTGCATATCAATAACGAAACGATATCTCACATCACTTTTCAGCATTCTTTCGTAAGCTTCGTTAATTTCCTGCATCTTAATCATCTCAATTTCGGAAACAATATTATGCTCTCCGCAGAAATCCAATAATTCCTGAGTCTCAGCAATACCACCAATCACAGATCCGGCTACAGATTTTCTTCCCAAAATCATAGGAACAGTATTCAGCATAGGTTCCAGTCCCCCTAAGTAACCCACAAGAACATGTGTTCCGTCGATATTTAGAGTGGTAACATAAGGGTTTACATCATGTACATAAGGAACCGTATCAATAATCAGATCAAATTTCCCTTTTACAGACTTCATTTGTGCTTCGTCTGTGGAAATGATAACATGATCTGCTCCCAACTGCTTAGCATCCTCAGTTTTTCCCGGAGTTCTGGAAAATAAAGTAACTTCAGCGCCCAATCCTTTTGCTAATTTGATGGCCATATGCCCTAATCCTCCTAGTCCAACTACAGCAACCTTAGAATCCGGACCTACATTCCAGTGTCTCAAAGGTGACCATGTAGTGATACCTGCACATAGAAGAGGTGCTACAGCAGCCGGATCAAGGTTTTCAGGAACTTTTAATACATGCTGAGAATCTACTACTACTTTTTGAGAATATCCTCCAAAAGTATGTCCTCCCAAGTGTTTGTCCTGTCCGTTATAAGTTCCGGTGAATCCATTCTCACAATATTGTTCCAAATCGTGTTGGCAGCTTCCGCAATGACCGCAAGAATCTACGATGCATCCTACACCAGCAAGATCACCTACTTTAAACTTCGTTACATCACTTCCGATTTTTGTAATTCTTCCTACAATTTCATGTCCCGGAACAGCAGGGTAGATGGTTCCGCCCCAGTCATTTCTTGCGGTATGAAGGTCAGAGTGACATACCCCGCAATATAGAATTTCAATCTCTACATCTTTTGAGGTTACTTCTCTTCTTTCAATATTCATTTCTTTCAGATCTGCCGTGGTAGATTCTGCTCCATAGGCTTTTACTGTAAATGTGCTCATTTGATTATTTATTTTTAATTAAGTTTAATTTATAAATTGTTGTATTCTTCATCCGTTACAGGTTCCAGCCATTCCACAATTCCGTTTTGGGTATTGGGGTTAATAGCAATATGTGTAAATTCACTGTCAGGAGCTGCACCATGCCAATGGATCACATTCGGAAGAATATTAACCACATCCCCCGGATGTAAAACCTGTGCCGGTTTACCTTTCTCCTGATAAAAACCTGTTCCTGAAGTTACGATTAAAATCTGTCCGCCTCCATGAGTATGCCAGTTATTTCTGCATCCAGGTTCAAAGACTACATTTCCGATCTGGCAGTTCAGTTGATCTTCATTGGGTTTTATAATCTGAACCCAAGCCGTTCCTCCCGAGAAATATTCGGATGGAGCCTTTTCTCCTTTCGGGAAAATGTTTGTATTAAAAGTTTCCATAACGATACAAAAGTCGAAACTTTTCAGTAAACCAAGCTTATACAGATTACCGAATTACTTACCAATTTTACAGACACCATTTCAGTTACAAAGGAAAGTGGTAATTTTGAATAGTAATAAAAATATATTTCATGGAAAATCAGGAGGTTGAAATCTATAATAGTGTCTCGGAATACAACAAAATGGCCAATCAGGAAACCCTGCATCCGTTGGTAAGTGTCATAGATTTTTCCAAATCCGATCCTATCTGTCAGCACAAAAGAAAATTTGGATTTTATACCGTTTTTCTGAAAGATGTGATGTGTGGAGACATGCAGTATGGGAAACATAGCTACGATTATCAGGAAGGAACGCTGGTTTTCATCGCTCCCGGGCAGACCTATGGAATTTATAACAAAGATAAATATGTTCAGCCTGCAGGTTCTGCATTAATTTTCCATCCTGATTTAATAAAAGGAACAAACTTAGGAAAGCACATCAAAGATTATAACTTCTTTTCCTACGATGTACACGAAGCCTTACACCTTTCTGAAAAAGAACGAGAAATTGTATTGGAATGCTTTAAAAATATCAAACTGGAGCTGGAACAAGCCATTGATAAACACAGTAAGTCTTTAGTAGTAAATAATATTGAACTATTTTTAAATTACTGTATGCGTTTTTATGACCGTCAGTTCATCACAAGAGATCATATTAATCAGGGAGTAATTGGTAAATTTGAAAATCTTGTTGATGATTATTTAAAATCTGATAACCCTAAAAATATAGGCTTTCCAATGGTGAATTACTTTGCGGAAAAACTTAATTTATCTGCCAATTATTTTGGTGATTTAATTAAAAAGGAATTGGGAATTTCCCCGCAGGAATTTATCCACAATAAATTAATCGATATAGCCAAAGAACAAATTCTGGATCAGGGAAAATCCATCAGTGAAATTTCCTATGACCTGGGTTTCAAGTATCCACAACACTTTACAAGGCTATTCAAAACAAAAGTGGGTCTTTCTCCAAGCGAATACAAAGTCCTCAATTAAAAAAACAAGTTATATTGTTTTTATTTATGGAATCTATCAATAAGTATTTGTGTTTAAAAGAATCAATTAAATTTTTTCTTCTCAAAAAACCGAATTAATTTTAAGGATAGAAGTTTTCATAATTTTTTTTAAATGAAATCACAACAGAAAGGGATCCATATTTTTGATGCCCGTTTTGGAAAAATTGCAGCATTAAAGAAAGACGGAGTTATCAAGGCTAAAAGCATTCGCTATGCCCGCTCCGAAAGATTTCAAAAACCTGTTCCAATAGAACGCTCCACTTCAGATATTCTTTACCCTGATAAAACGCCGGTTTGCCCACAGAAACTCAGTCCTCTTGTAGAAAAAATGATTGGGAGAACTCCTGTTGAAGAATTTGAAGCAGAAGAAGCTACCCAATATCTTTCGATAACCCGTCCTGAAAATATTACTGAAAACGAAAATCTTCCCGTTTTGGTCTGGATTCATGGAGGTTCCCATGAAATTGGCTGTGGTGATCTGACCACTGCAGATCCTACAGAATGGGTAAAGGAACAGCATATCATTGTAGTTACCGTTTCATATCGTTTAGGGCTCTTTGGCTTTTTAGGTGGTGATGAGAAAAGACCTGCAAACCTGGGATTATTTGATATGATTGAGGCGTTGAAATGGATAAAGGCCAATATTGCAGATTTTGGTGGAGATCCTGAAAATATCACATTACTTGGGCAATCCTCAGGAGGAGATGCTATAGCGCATTTAATGATATCCGAGGGAGTTGATGATTTATTTAAGCGGGTAATTATTCAGAGTGCACCTTTAGGTCTGCGTCATAAAAGAAAGAAAATGTCTGCTGAATTTCTGAAAAAAACAGAGGAAATTAAAGATGAGACAGATGTTTTAAAAATGATGGATGAATACGATAAATTTGTGCCATCTTTCATGAAGTTTGGTTTGAAAGCCGCCATGCCCTTTGGTACACAATATGGTTTTCCTCCGTTATGCACGGAAGAAGAGTCCGTTGAAAAATGGCAGGAGAATGCCAAAAAATACGATGTGTTGATTGGTTTGAATAATGATGAAACAGCATTTTATCTTAAAACTTCGGACGCTTTAAACAAATACTTTGGAAAAGGTCTGGGACTAAAGATCATGGATAAAACAGTAGAGAAAACTACAGAATTTATCTACGGTGCTCCGGCTCGAAAATTTGCAGAAGATTATGCTAAAGCAGGAGGAAATGTTTATTTATTCAGAATACATTCCCAACTAAAGGAGAATCCTATAGGTGCTCCCCATTGTATTGACCTCCCCTTGATCTTCGGTAATGAAGCAGCCTGGAAATCATCTGAAATGCTAAAGAATATACCATGGGAACGTATTCATGAGAACGGTAAAAAGTTAAGGGCGCTTTGGGCAGAATTTGCCAGAACAGGTAAGATTTCTGATCAATCGGAACGACCCGAGATTCTAAAAATACAAAAAATACATTTTTAGATAAATAATAATAAATAGTTTTTAATTCTAATTTTACTGTTCTTTCTTTTATAGTGTTGTTGTTCTATTGAGTTGTTTTGTAGTTTGTTATGTGGTTTTGTTAAGTTTTTTTATTATATTCATAAACCAAATTCTAAAACATTAAACTATGAAATCGACAAAACTTCAAAACGCAAGAAAAATTAACAGAGAAGAACTTAAAAATTTAAAAGGAGGAATCATTATTAGAGACAGAATATGCTGTTTTTATAACGAAGACAATTATTGTTGTGAATGGGCTCAGGATCTATGGAGCTGCCGTGGAATTAAATGCTAATATTCAGTATTATAATAAAATAAAGCGTACATCACTGATGTGCGCTTTTTATATTTTATTTACTATTGTTTTTATTCGGAAACCCAGACACTTACATTTCCTGCGGGTACAGGAAAATCTCCCCAACCATTTTCATCAATGGTGACTTTATCCTTGAACCGATTTAACAGATCCTTAAACTTTTTACCCGCATAGCGTTTTCCCATTTCCATAGGCTTGTTGTAGCTATCTTTATTACTGAGTACAACCGCACATCCCATATGCTGATCATCTCCTCCACGTACCCATCCGAGGCAGTTGGCATCTTCAAAATAATCCCGTTGTTCTCCATAAGCATGATCTTTTCTGGCTTTAAGCAGTTCTTCAATCCCATCTACTTTCGGCATAAATATTTCCTGATCATTTCCGGCCCTGTCCTTATCTACATAATGAGCACCATACAGGTCAGGATAAAATACACACGGATAGCCATCTTTTCTTAGTAAAATCAATGCATAGGCAATAGGCTTAAACCAAGATTCAACAGGAGCTTCCAGATCTTGAAGAGGTTGAGTATCATGGTTGGCAACAATACTTACGGCGTGTAAAGGATCTGCCTGAGTAAGCGTTTCGTCAAGAATTCTTCTGAGATCATAAGACTCTCCTTCTTTTGAGGCATTATGAAAATTGTTTTGTAATGAACTATCAAAAAGACTCATACACCCTTCAGTTACTTCAATATATTTTTGGAGAAGATGGAGATATCCTGGTGCCCAATATTCCCCTACAGCAAAGATATTTTTGCCTGAATTGGAGCGAAGAAGGGTGATCCACTCCTTATAAAAATCATGAGAAATGTGTTTTAAAGCATCAAGGCGGACTCCATCAAAATCTGTCTGATCAAAATACCACTTTGCCCATTCATTAAGTTCTTCCCGTACAAAAGGATTTCTGTGTTCAATGTCATTGTACATCAGGTAATCGTAATTTCCTTTCTCATCATGAATCATTTCCTCCCAGTCGTCTCCATATTCGGATTGTATTTTATAAATGTGAGAATCCATGCCCTCTGCATAGTCAACACCGCTGAAGCAATTGAAGTTCCATTCAAAATCAGAGTATTTTTTTCCTCTTCCCGGAAATGTAAATTTAGTATAGGATTCTATTTCAAGAACATCAGAAATAACTTTATCCCTGTTGTTTTCATCCACTTTTACCACCTTGAATTTTTCCAGTTCATCACCACCGGCTTTATGGCCTAGGACAATGTCTACAATGACTTCTATATTTTGTTTTTTTAAAGCTTTAATTGCTTTTAAATAGTCATCCTTGGTTCCATATTTGGTGGCAATAGTCCCTTTTTGATCAAATTCTCCCAGATCATAAAGGTCATAGGCATCATATCCTACAGAATACCCCCCATTTGTTCCTTTGTAGGCTGGAGGAAACCAGACAGAGGTAATTCCCAATTTTGCTAAATATTGAGCTTGTTTTTGAGTATCTTTCCACAACTTTCCATCACCTTCAGAATACCAGTGGAAAAATTGTATCATCGTTGAGTTCATAACTTTTGCTGGTTTGGTTTTTACAAGTTAGCGAAAAAATATGACCTATTGATTTTCGAATTCTTCAAACGGGATTTTTAGTTGAACTGAAATTTGCTTTTTTTCCTCTGTATTAAGGTGAGAGAGAGACAATCCGAGAAGACGGACAGCTTTATCATAGGGACGAAGTTCCCATAATTTTTTTCCGGTGTTAAAAAACTGTTCAGGAGATGTAAAATAATCTTCTCGGGTTATACTTCTTGTAAAAAGAGAAAAATCCTTATACTTGATTTTTAAGGTTAAGGTTCTTCCCAGAATATTATTTTTCTGTAACCTTTGGTGAAGCTCCTGACTCAGGCTTTCCAGTTTTTCATTGATCTGCTGTTCATCAAAAAGATCTTCAAAGAAAGTTCTTTCTACAGCTACACTTTTCTGGATCCGATGAGGTTTTACCTCCGAAGTATGAATGCCGCGCACCACATTGTAATAATGCTTTCCGGATTTCCCGAAGAGCCTTACCAAGTCTTCCAACGATCTTTTCTTTAAATCTTTTCCTTTGTAGATTCCTAAACTAAACATTTTGTTAGCCGTAACCTTTCCTACACCATAAAATTTTTCAACGGGCAATTCTTCCAGAAAACTTTCTACCTTATCAGGATGAATGGTTTTTTGGCCATTGGGTTTATTGATATCCGAAGCTACTTTTGCCAGAAATTTATTTACAGAAATTCCAGCAGAAGCAGTTAAACCCGTTTCTTCAAATATTTTCTGACGAATTTCTCTGGCGATGAGGTTGGCAGATTCCATTCCCTTTTTATTTTCGGTAACGTCCAGATAGGCTTCATCCAGGGATAATGGTTCTACCAGATCAGTGTATTCATAGAATATTTCACGAATCTTTTTTGAAATTTCCTTATATCGGGCAAAGCGGGGCGGTACAAAGATAAGATCAGGGCATCTTTCCTTTGCGGTTTTGCTGGGCATTGCAGAGCGAACACCATACTTTCTGGCTTCATAGCTTGCTGCAGCCACTACACCTCGGTGCTGGCCACCCACAGCAATGGGTTTCCCTTTCAGTGTTGGGTTGTCATGCTGCTCCACGGAAGCATAGAATGCATCCATATCTACGTGAATAATTTTACGAAGCGGCAAAGAAAAATCCATATCACAAAGATATGGATTCCTTTATTTACGGTAAATTATTCGTTAAGATTTCAATCTCATTGTAAGAATTAGGGGTTCAAACCCTGCTTTTTCATAGGCTTTTATTGCAGAAGCATTTTGTGCATAAACATCAAGCCTTACTTCTGAAATATTTCTGGATTTTGCCCAGTTTACCAATTCATCGGTAATCACCTTGTTGATTCCTTTTCCTCTGTATTCAGGTTTTACATACATAAAGCCCAGATAAGCATAGCTTTTAAAATTGTTGTAGTCTTTATCAGACTTCTTAATCAGGGCATAACCTGATGCTACAATTTCATTATTGTCTTCCACAACAATTAATGTTGCATCTGGTGATTGTATGAATTCATTCAGATCATAATAATGAATTTCTCCTTCAATCAGTGTACTGTTAAAAGGTCTTTCGGCAGAAACTATTCCCTGCTCAAATTCTAAAAGAATCTTTAAATCCTCCTTCGTAGCTTCTCTTGTAATCATGGTGTAAAAAATAGGTGGAATTATTTTAAAAGGTTGTCTATGGTTTTTTGAATTTCAGGATCTTCCGGAGATATGGCGTAGTATTTTGCAATAGACGATTTCTGATCAATAATCATGTATCTTGGAATCCAGTTCAGGTCAATATAATTGTTGAAATCATTTTTCCATCCAGATGCAAACCAGTAGTTATCTTTCTCTTTCATGTTGAATCTTACAAGGCTTTTATCAAATCCTTCTTTTGATCTTTCTAATGATAAGAATACAAAATCAACATTTGGATTATTTTTTTCCAGTACTTCGGCTTTTGGAAGAGCCTGCAAACAATCTCTGCACCATCCTGCCCAGAAATCAATCACCAGAACTTTTCCTTTATGTTGATCCAGAATCTGTTGGATGGTAATTGCTTTTCCGTCTTCATCTTCCAGTTTTTGCTTCAGGGCTTCCTTGGAAAATCCGGTTTTAAGAACAGTAGGAATTTTTTGTGAATAGCTTAATCCAAATATTCCTACCATAAAAATTAATAACAACTTTTTCATTTCTTACAATTTCATTTATACAAATCTAAACAATGAATTGGAATCTGAGATTGATTTTTCATGAATTAGGAAAAATTTATAAAATTGAAAATTTCTATGGATAGATTAATGAGTGCTTAAAAAAGAGCGGTTCTATTGATAGTTCTTGATTAATCCTTTCACTACCGTAATGACATTAGGCATAGCTTTGTTTGCAGCATTTAAAACTTCTTCATGAGAAACGGCAAAAGCGATATCCGGTCCGCCAAGATCGGTAATAACAGACATACAAAATACATCTATTCCCATGTGCTTGGCAACAATAACTTCAGGAACGGTGCTCATTCCTACCATATCACCCCCAATGGCTTTAATCATTCCATATTCAGCGGGAGTTTCAAAGGTTGGACCTTGTAATGCAACGTAGATTCCCTGATGGATTTTAATGTTATTTTCTGAGGCTGCTTTTTCGGCTACAGCAATCATTTTTTTGTTGTAGGGTTCACTCATATCCACAAATCGTGGTCCGAGTTCATCAATATTTTTCCCACGAAGCGGGTGCTCAGGCATCATATTAATGTGATCCTTTAAGATAACGACATCTGCAATGCTATAATCAGGATTTACTCCTCCACAGGCATTGGACAGAATTAAATTTTGAATTCCCAATAGATGAAAAACCCTTACAGGAAAGGTTACCGTTTCCATGGAATGACCTTCATAATAGTGAAAACGGCCACTCATCATCAGTACTTTTTTCCCTTCCAGTATTCCGTAGATAAGCTTACCGGTATGGCCGGCAACTGTAGTTTGTGGAAAGTTGGGGATGTCTTTGTACTCTAAAACATGGATCGGTTCTACTTCATTCTGCAGTTTTCCAAGTCCGGATCCTAAAACAACAGCAAAATCAGGTGTTTCCTGAATGATATTCTTGATAAAATCAGCTGTCTCATTAATTTTTTCTAACATAATCTAAGATGATTTGATTGAATTCCTCCTTTTTATCAATAATGACATTGATAGGCCAGTAGTAAACAATATCTCTAAGATAGTCAAAAGTTTTCAGACGGACATAATCTTTCTCTGTGGTTAATATCAGTTTATATTCTCCTAATTTTTTATACTCAGCAAGAATTTTTTTAATATCCTCATCGGTAAAATTATGATGATCCCTAAATTTTAGATGCTTAACTCTTTTTGAGAATTTGGCTAAATGTTCTAAAAGTGGTTTAGGATTGGCAATTCCTGTGATCAGTAGAATATCGTAATAATTTAAGTTGTTATCCGGAAGCATTTTATCTTTTCCGTATACATTCTCGTCATAACTAATGGATGAAAAGAATACTTTTTGGTTATAAGTAGGTTTGATCCTTGAAATATAATACCTTTTGGTTTCCTCCGTAAGTTCATCAGGACATTTACTGACCATGATAATGTTTGCTCTGTTTGCTCCCGCTCTGGATTCTCTAAGGTCTCCGGCAGGAAGAAGGTAATCCTTGAAGAAAGGATCATTAAAGTCAGTCATCAAAATATTGAAACCTGCCTTAATCGCTCTGTGCTGTAGGGCATCATCCAATACCAACACTTCCAGATCCATATCATCAATTACCTTTTTGGCACCAGGAACACGTTCTTCTGATACAGCAATAACAAAACGGTTTTTGAAACGTTCAAAAAGCTGCATAGCTTCATCACCCACTACCTTATAATTACTGTCGTAGTTGGTAACCTCGTACCCTTTAGTCAGTCTTCCGTAGCCCCTTGAAAGGACTCCGGTTCTATAGTGTTTGGATAAATATTGAGCGAGATACATCACCATTGGCGACTTGCCACTTCCGCCCACAGAGAGGTTCCCGACATTGATTATCGGTGTCTTGAATTTTGTCGACTTAAAAATTCCCCAATCGTACATTGTGTTTCGGATACCCGTTACCAAATGATAACCAAGGGAAAAAGGATAAAGGTACCATCTTTTCATACGATTGCAAAAATAGGAATTTTCATAGGGATTTAGTATAATATTCTCAAAGACTTTTCAACAAATATTTCGTTAAATTAAAGTATTTTTGTGGAGTTATTATAATACATTGAGATACTTTATTGAATTTTCTTACAACGGAAAGAATTATTTCGGCTATCAGATACAGCCGGACGCCATTTCTGTACAGGAAGAACTGGAAAAAGCACTTTCCACAATTTTAAGGGAAGAGATTAAAACTACGGGTGCCGGAAGAACGGATACAGGGGTTCACGCCAAAAAAATATTTGCTCACTTTGATACGGAGCATGAGCTGAGTGATGAATTTCCTCGCCGACTAAACGGGTTTCTACCTCCTGATATTTCCATTCACAGGATTTTTAAGGTGAGAGATGACTTTCACGCACGTTTTGATGCAACGTATAGAACATACGAGTATTATATTTCATTAGCGAAAAATCCATTTACTCAGGAGTCTGCGTGGCAGCACTGGAAAAGATCATTGGATATAGATAAAATGAATGAAGCCTGCAAAATCTTATTCGAGTATGAAGATTTTACAAGCTTTGCAAAATTAAAAACAGACAACAAGACAAACATCTGCAAAATGTATAAGGCGCATTGGGAGCAGGAGGGAACAGAGCTTAAGTTCACCGTTTCTGCCAATCGTTTTCTGAGAAATATGGTTCGTGCTATTGTGGGGACCATGGTGGAAGTCGGTACCGGAAAACTGAAGCCTGAAGATATGCGTAGGGTAATTGAAGACAAAAACCGTAATGCAGCAGGAACTTCAGCACCGGCCCATGGACTGTATTTAGTAGATGTAGGCTACGAATTTTAAAAAAACTAAAAACTAAAAAACAAAATAATAATCATGTTATCAATTTTTATCCTTATCGGTGCCTACCGATATTATGCCCAGCTGGCAGAAAGGTTTGGGAAAACAAAGTGGCATTTTGGCCTTTTGGCAATAGGAATTTATCTTGGATCCCAAATTTTTTTAGCATTTAGTTTCGGGATGTATCTAACTATAACCAACCCGGAATCTTTGAATAATGTAAACTATACAGGGTTTTCTGCGGTTAATATTGTCGGTTGGCTTATTTCCATAGTTTTAGTCTGGGGAATTCATCAGTTTCTTGAGAAAAAATTTAAAAAAGAGAATATTCAAAAACCATCTCTTGAAATAGAAAAAATAGGTGAAATTTCTGAACATTAGTAGATCTATACAAGAAAGGGAAGCATCAGCAGACGGAAGATATTCATTCTGTAAATGATAGGTATCTGAAATTTTCTATAACGATTTGCAAAAGTTCTAAAGGCTGGCAATTTAGAAAGTCTTATTTTTGCATAGAATTTTAATTCTTTTCTTCGATTCGTACAATGAAAAAACAAGATACCTGGGGAATTGTAAAAAGGCTGTTCTTTATCGGAATGAAATTTCGTTCTTGGTTCATCCTTACTTTAATAATCTCCGTAATACTTTCAATTGTTTCTACTTACAGACCATACCTTACCATGGAAGTGGTGGATAATGACATCACAAAGCTGCAGGACAAGGCTTTGATGATGAAGCATATCTATATTCTGGTGGGATTGGTTTTTGCAGAAACCGTTTTAAACTTTTTTTTAGTTTATTTTTCAAATTTTATCTCACAAAATGTAATCAGGGATATTAGAGAGAGGCTATACTCTAAATTGATTTATTTCAAAACATCTTTCTTTGATAAAACTCCTATCGGGCAATTGGTTACCCGTGCTGTAGGTGATGTAGAAACTATTGCAACGGTTTATACCGACGGTTTCCTGATGGTTTTTGGGGATATCCTGAGAATTGTGTTTGTATTGGTGATGATGTTCAGCACCAATGTTCACCTGAGTTATATTACGTTGGCAATTTTACCTTTAATGGTAATTATCACAAGATTCTTCCAAAAGAGGCTAAAAAAAGCATTTGGAGATGAAAGAAACTGGACGGCTACACAGAACTCCTTTGTACAGGAAAGATTGGCGGGAATGTCGATCATTCAGGTTTTCAACAGACAGGAATCAGAATTTAAGAGATTTGATGATATTAATATTACGCTGAAAGGCGCTTTATTGAGAACAGTTTTTATTTTCTCATTATTCTTTCCGGTAGTGGAACTTATTTCTTCCCTGTTCATCGGCTTTATTCTTTTTTATGGAGGATATATTACGATCAGTGCCGGGGTGGTGATTGCGTTTATTCAGTACATTTCAATGCTAATCCGTCCTTTGAGGCAGATTGCAGACCGCTTTAACAATATCCAGAGAGGTATTGTAGGGGCAGAAAGAGTATTGGGATTAATGGATGAAGAAATTTCGATGCCGAATACAGGAACCGTGAAAAAAGATCACTTTGCCGGTAAAATAGAATTTCAGAAAGTACATTTTGCTTATGACGAAAAGCAGGAAGTATTGAAAGGAATTGATTTTAAAGTAAATCCGGGAGAAACCGTAGCGATTGTTGGGGCAACTGGCGCCGGAAAATCTACGATTATCAGCCTAATTACCAGACTTTATGATATTAATTCCGGAAATATTCTCATTGATGATGTGAACTTAAAAGATTATGAATTGTACAATCTTAGAAGTCATATCGGTGTGGTATTGCAGGATGTTTTCCTTTTCCACGGAAGTATTTTTGAAAACCTTTCCTTTGGAGATGACAGTATCACTTTGGATAAAATAAAGGCCGGTGCTAAGGAAATTGAAGTAGATCAGTTTATAGAACAGCTTCCTGGTGGTTATGATTATGTGGTAAGCGAAAGAGGTTCATCAATCTCCTTAGGCCAAAGACAATTATTATCTTTCCTTAGGGCTTATTTATCTGATCCGAAGATTTTAATTCTGGATGAAGCAACGTCTTCTATTGATCATGAAAGTGAAAAACTAATTCAAAAAGCAACTGAAAAAATCACCAAAAACAGAACATCAATCATTATTGCCCACAGACTTTCCACCATTGAAAAAGCAGATAAGATTATTGTAATGGAACATGGGAAAATTGTAGAAGAGGGGAAACATTTGGATCTTTTAGATAAGAACGGTTATTATTCTACACTTTATAAAGCTCAGCTACGCCATGAGGTAGAAGTAGAAGTGGAGAAAGAGTCATAACCCAATAAGATAGTATTCCAAGTAATAAAGATAAGGCTTGGATTAAATTAATAAAAAAAGAGAGCAAAATGCTCTCTTTTTTTATGGATGAAGTTGTTAGAATTTTAATTTTTGGGTAATTGTTTTCCCGTCTTTTAAAACAATGGCAACCGTTAAGATTGTATTTTTCTGATCTATCGGAACTCTCAATTCTGAGGTATTGATATCTGTCTTATGAGTAAGTAATCTTCCCGAGGCATCGTAGATATGCAATGTTGAGATTTTAGAATCACTTTTTACATACACAGAACTTTCATCTTTAGTAATGAACGAATTCTCTTTTTGTAAACCATTTTGTACAGATAATGAAGTCTGAGGTTCAATAATTACAGAGTAATCTTCTACCTGTCCATACTTTGGTGTGTAGCAGGCCGTAATGGCTGTTCCGTTATAATCTCCGATCACTCTCATTCTTAAAGGTGTATTGGTTACAGCACCCGGTGGAGGAGTGACAGAAGCTGTGGCCAATGCCCCATTACTTATCCCACTTTGATTAAGTATCAATTCTGTAGATTCATTAAATTGTCCATCATTATTATAATCAATGTATGCTTTTATAATATGCGAATTGCTTGTTCCGGGAGCTACAGTAATGGTAGTTGCTGTGTTTTGGGGAATCGTAGTTTTTGAATAACCAAAACAGTAGTTGCCTGTAAAATTTTCATAAAAATTATTAGAAGCTTGTTTATAATTATTGGAAGAATTATTGATGTTGCCAAATTTTACATAGGTAATACCAATATTAAATCCTCCAGGATTGGTTATGGATGTTGGTGTACATGCATTGGTAAGAGATGCATTGTTGTTGATGGCTGTTGCTGAGGCTACAGGAGAATTGATCAAAGATTGTCTGTACTGAAGAAGCTGTGCCGTCGCTCTGTCTGCTTGCCCCTGTGTGAATAAATCTCTGAAGCAGTAGGTGTAGGCCATTACATTTCTTTCTCCACCTGCATAAGTTTGATTTGTACAGGGATTAATCTGTCCTGCCTGGCAAGTGTGAGGAACGGAGGAGTGGTAAAGGCTTTTCATAGGCTCTGTATCACAAACAAGATCTCCATCCATTGTGCAATCATTGTTTACAGGGCAGGCACCAGAGGTGGTATTATATCCTTCATGGGTATGTCTAAGTCCCAAAGCATGGCCAAATTCATGGGCGAGGGTCTGTGCATTTACCGTTGAAGCACTGGTAGACATAAAAGAATAATCATTGCTTCCTCCCGGATAGTAAGCATAGCCGTTCAGAGCTCCTGAATTGGAGGTTAGCTTTTTGACAACATAAATATTATAATATTTGCTGGTATCCCATAATCCTAAGGATGTAATATCTGTTGCAGGCACAGCGTTGGTCGTATTATCATCATTTACCCCTCCGCTTACATATTTTAGAAGATGAGACGCATCAATCCTGTTGATTCCATTGGTAGCATTACAGCTGGGATTTATTTTAGCAAAAACAAATTTTACAGGTAGAATAGAGCTTGTAGAAGACATTCCACTGGATGAACTTCCTGCAAAAACACCGTTGGTGTAATTAACCCATGAAATAATATCCGCATCAGATCTATTATTAACGGTTCCTATAGCACTTCCATCACCTACAACATGTACAACAATCGGAATCTCATAGACCTGATTTTGATTGAGTCTTGAGGCCAGTTTTCCACTTTTGATCATTTTGGATAGTTCCAGATTAAAAGTATCGTCCTGAACTTTTTGTTCCGGGAATCTGGCATAATGTTTTTTCATTAATTCATCAGTTCCGCATGCCTCAAGTTCTACCTTCTGTGAATAAAAATTTGATGACAAAGCACCAGTAATGCAAAGAAATAATAGTTTTTTCATAGTTTTTATATTAATGTTTTTTGTTTATTAAAGATAATTCAAAAATACTATAAAATGACTAATGCTTCTTAAAGGTGCAAAAAACAAAATTTTGAGTGGTTCCGAAAGGAGTCATATGATCTTCAGTAATGCAGTTTATTTTTTCAAATTCTGTTTCAAATTTTTCAGACAATGATATTTCGTCATACTGCTGAATATCCAGTCCGCTGCACTTTGTAGGTCCGTTTTTAGAAAATGTTCCTAAAACCATAAAACCCGTTATGTTTTTTTCTGCAATACTTATATATTTTGAAACCTGCTCACGGGTAATCAGAAAATGAAAAGCAGCCCTGTCATGCCAGATATCATAGGTTTCCGTTGGCTCAAATGCTGTGATATCTGTAGCAATCCATTTGATTTTATTGGCTGAACTTCCAAGTCTTTCCTTTGCTTTTTCCAATGCTTTGGCAGAAATATCCAAGACAGTGATATTTTCATAGCCTTCTTCAAGCAGATAATCAACCAAATTGCTGTCTCCACCGCCAATATCTATAATTTTTGCCTCTTTACCCAATCCAAAAGAACGGATAAGTTCAAGAGAAGTTTGAGGTTTTTTCTGAGTCCAGCTTACCTGTTCAGCATTCTTGGTTTCATATACATTTTCCCAGTGGTTTTTATTTTCGGAAGAGCTTATCATTCTTTTAACTGATTATTGATTTCTTCAAATTTATCAATTAATTCGTCAATTTTTAATTGTTGTTTTCTGATTGTTTTCGGTCTCAGGTAAAACCAATTGATTCCTATCCAGATAAATGTTAATCCATAAGCCAGTATTCCGTACATGAGTGTCATTCTTGAGGCATATTCATACATATATAAACAGATTCCAAGAAACAGCATGATGAAATATAAATTGAGCATGGTGGTTTGCATAAACTTCTGTTTATTCTTCACCAGATAAAGGTTTTGAAGATAATCGCTATTGGATTGGGTATCGTCAATCTTATAAAAGAGCATGAATAGTTTATTGTAGGCCAATAAGAAAATAACCATTGCGAGAATAACAAGTATAATCCCAATTTTGGTTGTAACTAGCTGAGGTTGATAATGATACCAGATGAATGTTATACTCAGAGATGTTGCAATCAGTAAAAGATTGGTTAGGATAAGCTTGCGCAGGTTTTCATTCTTAAATTTTTTCAGCTTGCCCAGAAGTTCTTCAATATTGGGCTTATTGGAAGTCTGTTGCTTCCAGATGTTTTTGAAATCTATATTAGTATCCATTTTCTTTAAACTTTTGTGTTAATTTTTCTTTTATCCTGTGGATCTTTACCCGTATGTTGGATTCCGAAAGTCCTACGATATTTGCTATTTCAGCTTGCTTTACCTCTTCCAGTTCCAGAGAGATGATAATCCTGTCCGTTTCCTGCAGTTCAGAAATAAATTGGTAAAGCATTTGTATCTGAGGTTCCATTGATTCCTGCTTCTTCTCTTCCAGATTGATGGGAAGATCTGTTTTAGCGAATCTTTTTTCCTTTTCAATTTGTCGGAGGCAATTGTTGGAAGCAATCCTGAAGATCCATGTTCCAACGCTGGATTCATTCCTGAATTTCGGAAGCTGTTGCCATACAATGATAAAGGTTTCCTGAGCAAGATCCTGAGCCAATTCAGTATCATTTACATATCCCATGCACAAACGGAATATTTTCTGCCAGTAGAGTTCGTATATATCCTCAAATGCCATTATTTCGCGGATAAGAAATTATTTAACTGGTTAAAATACCATTCCTTGTCATCATACATAATGAAATGTAATCCTTTTGTGGAATATTGAAGATTGGCATTTTTAAGATTTTTATACTGAGCTTCAATGGATGGCTTCAAAGAAACAAAGTAGGCTTCAAGCAGAATAAGGGAGGGACATTGGATATTTTTTATTGTTTCTCTAAGGTCTGTATTAGAGAAATCACAGAACATTTTCGCAAAAGTTTTTCTGTCAGACCTCATGCTCCAGTCAATCACGGTGTCCTGCATAGAAGTATCTGCCAGAAGACGTGGAATAGACTGATTCTGCATTTTTTTGAATTGCTCATCCGGCATTGCTGTAAAAGTACTCATCATTGCCGAGCAGTCATTATTTTCCTTGGAAGTAAAAGCAGGATTAGAAATAGCAGCCAGGCAAGGTAAAGTATCTACAATAACAATCTTACCCACAAGTTCCGGATAATCTGCTGCAATGGCTAAAGCAAGGCCACCACCCATACTGTGTCCAATAATAACAGGCTTTTGAATTTTATGATCTTTTATATAAGCTGCAATTCCTTTTTCCCAGTCTTTAAAGGTAGGGTTCGCCTCGGGTTTTGCTCCTGCAAATCCTGCCATCGTTAAGGTATAGCAAGTGAAGTCTTTCTCAAACTTAGCCGTTGTTTCATTCCATACATCTCCTGAAGAAGCAAATCCCGGAATAAATAGTAAAGACTGTTTTCCTTTTCCTGTTTTCTTTACTTCAAACGGATATGTTTTTTCCTGGCCAAAAATATTGCTTACAGCAGCAAAAAATAACATGATGATAAGAAGGAACGTGAATTTTTTCATGATTTCTAAGGTTTTAAAGTTTATTTGTCTTTTAGAGACGAACCTTTAAAAAATGTTACACTAAGGTTTATTCTTTTTTGATAAAAAATATTTTTACTTCTTAGAAACCCTTATTGTTAGGGCAAAATCACATGATATTTATTTTTGTAAAAATTGATAATTTTTATTTTAAGGGATAAAATGATATAAAAAACGAAGACTATTAATCTAATATTCTTCCATAGAATCTACTGATGTCAAAATAAAATCCCGGGATTTTATATTTGCCTTTTTCGAATTCCTGATAATCACATTTTCCGATGTGGCTTTGTGCTTTGGTCTCCATTTGAAACCTGTTTAAAAGTACATACTCATCTGTAACGGAAATGACATGAAAGCCGGTTTCGCACTTCATACCATCACCGGAAGTAAGAATAGCGTTTAATAATCCATGAAAATTTCCGGCAATTTTCTCTGCTGTAACATCATCATTATTTAAATGATATAAATAAGCAAGATAGTTCATAGCCCGTAGATCCAGTGGATTTTCTTCCAAAGCATCAAGAAACAACTGGATTCCTTTAGACAGATCTTTTTGCGAAATACCCTCCCCGCGATAGTATTTGGCAACCTCCTCGGCCTTCTTGCCAATTTTATACGGCTGATACCCTTTCTGGAAAGTATAGCCAAAGTAAAGATGACGGTATTGATTGCCTGTAAGAAGAGTATCGTTCTGTTGTAATCGTTTTAAAAGTTTCGGATAATAATATTCTGAATTTTTATCCTCGATATTTTTTTGAATCAATAAATAATCTGGTGCCTTAAATTCTATTTTTTGGGCATGAAAGAAAGCAAGCAGAAATAAAAGGAATAAAGAGAAAAATGCTTTAATATTCATGGTTTGTATAGCGTTGTTACAATTTTTCGACAGTTTAAAAATACGGAATATGTATTAATCAAATAATATTGACTGACTATTTGTAAAAAAAATAATAAAATATTATCAAAGTGTTACTTTGTGTTAATAAATTTACTAACTTTATTCGGAATTTGAGACACTACCCCTAGTGTTGGGAGGGTGCCCAATGTGAATAGTAGTTTTTAATTAAATCCCAAAATATAAATGAGTAGTAGCATCCAAGATGAATTTAAAGTCTTTAAAGACGAATTGAAGAAGTTGAATATCGAAGTACAGAAAGTTGTAAAAGTAGGAAATGGAAGTATGGATTTCCATGAGGTTTTCTACAAATCTCCAAGGTATGAAGAGGTAAAAAGTGTGTATGTCCAGCGTCATAATCTGGACAGTATGATAGAAAAATTTAAACAAGCTTATCATTAAAAATACAACGAGCGCCACAGATTTTCTGTAGCGCTCGTTTTTTATATAGTTAATGGCTTAATCCTTATCCAATGTGGAGGTCTTTTTTGTGTCTTTCATTCCCATATATACCACAAGGGAAAATAAGATACAACCTGTAATGTACCAATAGAAATATTCTTCAGAACCAATTTTTTTAAACCAAAGAGCAATATATTCTGCCGTTCCTCCAAAAACAGCCACCGTAATGGCATAGGGAAGTCCTACCCCCAAAGCGCGGATCTCGGACGGAAAAAGTTCTGCCTTTACCACAGCATTGATGGAAGTGTAGCCGCTTACAATGATTAATGCCGCCATGATAAGGAAAAAAGCACTCCACATTGAGGTTGTAGTACTTAATGCAGTCAAAAGCGGAACCGTACATAAAGTTCCCAGAATACCAAAGCCCAAAAGGAGCGGGCGTCTTCCGATTTTATCAGATAATCCTCCAAAAACAGGCTGAAGACAAGCGAATATGAATAAAGATATAAATGAAATTAATGTAGATTCTTCCTTGGTAAGATGAACAGTATTAACCAAAAATTTCTGCATGTAAGTGGTATAGGTGTAAAAGGCAAGAGTACCACCCAGGGTTAGCCCAACAACAGTAAGTAAAGCTCTTGGGTGCTTCAGAAGTTCTTTTACCGTTCCTTTTTTCTCGTCACTGACTTTTTTCTTGTTCTCAAAGGCTTCTGTCTCATGAAGATTGGCTCTAAGATATAATGCAATAATAGAAAGCATTGCTCCAATCACAAAAGGAATTCTCCATCCCCAATCTTCAAGCTGAGCTTCAGTCAACAATAGTTTTTGTAAAATAAGCTGAATTCCCAAAGCAATAAGCTGTCCACCAATTAATGTTACATACTGAAAGCTTGAGTAGAATCCTCTTCTGTCCTGAGTAGCCATCTCGCTGAGGTAAGTGGCTGAAACTCCATATTCACCACCTACGCTCAATCCCTGAAGTAATCTGGCAAGCAGTAATAATGCCGGTGCCAAAATCCCTATTGATTTATAGGTGGGCGTAAGGGCAATAAGCAACGAGCCGAAAGACATCAACAATACGGAAAGCGTCATCGCTCTTTTTCTTCCAATTTTATCGGCAATACTCCCAAACATCCATCCGCCAATGGGTCTCATAAGAAAGCCGACTGCAAATATACCCGCGGTATTCATGAGTTGTGCATTGAGGTCTGAATCCGGAAAAAAAGAGTTAGAAAAATAAATTGCAAAGGCTGCATAGGCATACCAGTCATACCATTCTACAAGATTTCCGATGGATCCGCCTATGATGGCTTTGATTCTTTGGCTGGTGGTAATGGAGGATGAATTCATATTTATTATTTTTCGGAAAAATCTGTAATAATGGCATCTAAAATACAACTTTTAGAAAAAAATAAACCACTCTGAAAAAGAACGGTTTAATATTATAAGGTTGTAATTTTTAAAATCTATATCCAATGGAAAGCCCGCTTCTAAAACCAGCCCATGGCCCGTCTACTTTTATTTTGGCACCATTGGCATTGGTTTCCACGGTATATTTTACAAATGGAATATCAAGATTTTCTATTTCTTTTTTGAGTTGTGACTGCATGTCGGGAGTCAAAACGTAGTCGCTGGTCATTGTAAAATCACCTTTTCCACTTCCGTAGTGAGCACCGGCAATCCAGAAATCCAGGACAAGGTTTTGGTTTTTGGTAAGAAAGAATTGTACCCCTACCATTAGACCACCACTGTTTCCATTGGTATTTCCCTGGCCTTTAAGAGGAATTTGATAGGTAACATTCCCAGGACCATTGTAGTCGTAATAAAAATCAAAAGTATTGGAAGATACATCAGAATATCGATAATAAGGTGCAAAATAAAATCCTTTTCCATATCCTTTTCCAATGTAAAATCTTGGTTCTATCGTAAAATTGGTGGCTTTTACTTTGAGGTTTTGAAATCTTTTTTCATCCTCATCTTTCAAAAAAGCATTGATGAAAGGCACTTTTCCCTCAGGCATTGTTCCGAAGCCTACATTTACCGAAAACCACTGGTTGATCGCTCTTTCATAGGTGAGATTAATATTTCGGAACGCATAAGCGGTAACATTGGTCTTAATGATATTCATTTTCTCTGCCGAACTATTTTCAATTTCCTGCGCACCCATTGCAGAAAACAATAAAAATGGAGTGAGTGTGACTAATTTTTTCATAGCATTATATTTTGTGATGTTAAAAGATATCAGCAAAAAGCGAGATGAATTTAACATAATAATTTGAATTTTGATAAAAATATTTGAATTTTTTTAAATGTCAGAAAGAGTAAATGTAATATACATCAGTAATTGATTGTCCTAAAAGTATAATTCCATTTCTGATATGAAAAAAATGATATATACCATATGCTTTCTTTGTGGAACATTCATATTTGCGCAGGAAAAGAAAAATGACTCTACTGATACTTTAGCAACAAAGGAAATTCAGGAGGTTATTTTAAAGTCACAAAGAAAAAAACAGTTTGCGGATAAAGCGGTTTATACCTTTGATAAAGAAGCTTTGGAAAGAGCACGCTATGCAAAAGATTTACTTCGTACACTTCCAGAGCTACAATTGGATCCTGTTTCAAATACGATTACCAGCACAAAGGGAGGAACTACATTATTTTTAATCAATGGAGTTGAAGCTACAGATTTGCAAGTTCGAAGTGTGGCACCCAGTGAAGTGGTGAAAGTTGAGTATTATGATATTCCACCGGCGCGATGGGCAACGAGGGTAGATACGGTAATTAATATTCTGACAAAATCTACGGAAACAGGGTATGTTTTCGGGGCTGATGTATTTTCTGCTTTAGATACAGGGTTTGTTAATGGCTCTGCCTATGCCAATTATACCAAAGGAAAAAATAACTTCGGATTAGAATATTCCCTAAACCTTAGAGACTATAATGACAGACGCGTAAATAGTATTTATGATTATCAGTTGAATGGAAATCATTACCGTTCGGATGAGAACAGGAAAGATCATTTTGGTTATACTTTTCAGAATATAGCGCTACGATATACCAGGCTTGTTCCGGATGATTATGCTTTTCAGGCAAAATTAAACATGGATATTTTCAGCAGATTTTCAAAAGGGGTTGGACAAAGTGTTTTCACGGAAGATAATCTTAGTGAATCGCATGCTATGTTTAAAAATAATGGTTCAGATTATGTGATCCCAAAATTGGACTTGTATTATTCTAAAAAGATTGGTGAGAAAGATGAGCTAAGCATTAATGTAGTGGGATCTCATTACACTACTAATACTTCAGAAACCGCTAAAGAATGGATTGTATCATCCGGGCTTTCAGTATATGATAATGATATGATGCTGAAAGCAAAGCAAACGAGTGTGGTTGGGGAACTTGCTCATGTTCATGATTTTAAGAGTGGGAGATTATCATCAGGGTATCGTATTTCAAGATCTTCTATTTCTAATGATCTGAATAATCTGACAGGGTATTCCCAATATAGCGTTACTTATTTGGAGCAATATTTTTATACAGAGTTTTCAGGGAAAATAAATCAATTCAGTTATCGTGTTGGAGCTGGGCTTACCAATATCCATAATAAGAGTGCTGAAAATATTTTTGATGAATGGAGCTTTACTCCCAAAGTTGTTTTAGGGTATCAGTTGAAAAATAATCAGAGCATTCGTTTCACGGGAAGCTACAGTCCGATAAGTCCTTTAAGTAATGCGTTAAGCAGTAATGTAGTACAGTTGGCTCCTAATATTGTACAAAGAGGAAATCCTTTTCTGAAATCACAACAGATGTTTTCTAATAATCTGACTTATTCTTTTAATAATAAGTATTTTGATTTCAATGCTGCTTTATTTTACCGCTATACAGATCGGGTAATCAACCAATATTATGTTCAGGATAATGAATTGGGAGGTTACGCGTTGACTTATGAGAACGGAAAAAGCGGACAAAGGTATGGAGTACAGCTTACAGGATCTTATAAGCCCTTTGGAAATAGTCTGCTTGTCATAAAAGCAGTATTGGTTCCTACTTCTGAAACGGTAAGAACAAGTAAGGGGGCATTAATCAAGAATGATTATCTGGGGAATTATTTTGTGCTGTCTTCAGAATATAAGGCTTTTTCTCTTCAGTATCAGTTCAATATTCCAACGTATAGCCTTAATGGAGCATTTCTCAATACCAATGAGAATCAGAATAATATTTTTGTAAGCTATAAAAATAAAAACTGGACGCTTTCCACCGGAATGTACTGGATGGGGATGCCTTCTGAATATAAAACGAAGAGTTTACCGGAAAGCTTGGTAGATTATAAGGTTCATACTCAAATCATGAATAATAAATCAATGTTTGTATTGGGGATAAGCTATGATTTTTCAAAAGGAAAGAAAACTGAAATTCAGAGAAAATTAAATAATGAAACAGCACCAGCTGCTACTTTTTAAATTAATAGATTTTATATTGAAAAAACAGCCGTCCGAAGTTATTGGACGGCTGTTCTGTGCATTAAATATATACGTTTAGTTGCTCATGATCATTTTGCGGTAAGCATGAATGTCTTCAATGGTAACGACACTCATTCCTTTCTTGATGGCAAAATCTACAATTTCCGGAAGTCTTGCCATGGAGCCATCCTCATTGGTTAGCTCACAAAGTACGGCATCATCACCAAGATTTGCCATTTTTACAAGATCTACACTCCCCTCAGTATGTCCACGTCTTTCAAAGACTCCGCCTTTTTTGGCGATCAAAGGGAAAACATGTCCAGGGCTGGCAATATGCTCTGCCTGAGCATTGGCTGCTATTGCTGTTCTGATGGTTGTTACACGATCTTTTGCTGAAACACCGGATTCCACTCCTTCTTTAGCTTCAATCGTAATGGTAAATGCTGTTTGATTTTTTGAATTGTTGTTTTCCACCATTGGACGCAGGTTGAGGTGCTTACTTTTTTCCTCGGAAATACATAAACAAACGATGCCACTGCATTCGCGGATCAAAAGTGCCATGTCCTTTTCTGTAATAGTGGATGCGGGAAAGATGATATCGCCTTCGTTTTCACGATTTTCATCATCTACTAAAAGAATGCCTTTTCCCTGTTGTAATGTTGAAAGTGCTTTTTCTACACGTTCTTTGGAGGTAGCTCCGAATTGTTCTAATAATTTTTCCATGTTATTTTACTTTTAAAAGTTAAAATAGTCTTCGGTACATGGAAATGAAATACGTCACAACAAGAATCCGTAAGGACTCTTACTGTTCGTTTCATTTTCTTCTCCCATCCAGACTTTAACTGTCGGTTTTGGAATTTCACCAAATCAGTCCTTTCAAAAGAAAGGAGTCGCGGACTGTAACCGCCGGTAGGGAATTTCACCCTGCCCCGAAGAAAACTTATACTAAGTTTTGCTGTATGTTTTAATTTAAATTTTTATTTCATTGAATAAATTTAATGCACAGGCCGCTAATTTCGGGAAGTTTTTTGATATGAAGAAGATTCTTTGATTTTTTTATCAATGAATATAAAAACCTCTGCTATTGTTTTGTATTCAATCAATAGCAGAGGTTTATAATTTTGTAAAAGGGATTGCTTTATTTAATTTGTTTTAATTGCTCGTCATAGAGCCCTACTAATAAACTGTTTCCATTTTTATCAGTTCTTATTCCTCCGTAAGCTGCTTTTTCATATTTTTCTGCATGCCCCTCCTGAAAAAAGAAAGATTCTGCCCCAATATTAATGCTCCATTGGTTGGGTGAAGTATACTTGATCAGATGCTCTCCTGCTTTCAGGGGTGTTGGATCTTTTTGAAATCTTACGGCCTGGGCAATTCCTTTTGTATCAAGCGTTACAACACAATAGCCACGTTTGGGAATCTTTTCGGCATCTATATTTCTTGAAATATCATATCTCAGACTCATATAGTCGCCCTGCATCAATGAGCGGGGATCAACGGGAGCCAGTTTTAATAAAACATGTTGTCCATCCTTTAGTAATGTCTCTTTTTCTGCTACCGAATAGTTGAAATATACCAGCAACAGGACCAGATTTAAGAGTATGATAATCCATTTATATTTTTTCATCTGCTGTCAGTTTTTTATGGGTGAAGAAATAAATTGCCAGAAAAATCACTCCGGAGATGAACAGGAGTATTGATTTGGTTAACAATGTAAAATGAAGGTCATAGTAAAACTTTCCAAGAAAGTAGACCAAGGCAATAATGGCTAAAGCAAATCCGGTTCTGTAATTAACAAAAAAGCTTAATAAAATAATAAGAATAGCTCCTGATATAGTAGGCGTTAATAAGGTTGGTGATAGAAGTAAAACAGTAAGAACATAAATAATGCTCTTGTGTGTTGTATTGGTAATATGTAAAGTTTTGAATAAAAGCGTTACCACATAAAGAATAGCCATAACGATAACAACCGAAGAGATGCAGTTGTAAACAACGGGCGCGGGAACAAGAGATTCCAAACTCAGAGATGCAAGTGTAGATAGGAATGAAAATGCCATTCCTGTCCTAACCGGATCATACAATTTGGAGAACGTTCTGTTCTTTGTTATGATTTTTGCTTCCTGTAAAAACAGAAAAGTAGTGGCAATGGCTTGTAATGCGATAATAATATAAGACAGGCTATACATATTATTGTCTGCTGCAAATGCTATAATACATCCGTTAATAATCAATACTGAAATAAAGGAAAGGATATAGCTCTGTACAAAAAATAATGTACATAATGCCAAGATTATAAATACAATATAGATGATATTTTCATCTTTGGAAAGGCCGAAGCCAAGAAGAGCGAACCCTGTAACAAAAAAGGAGACACTCAAGGTATCCATGATTGTTTTTTTTGATAGCCTGCTGATAAAGGCGGATCCTGCAATACAGATCACTCCAAGTAGGGTAAGTCCTATTTGAGAATCGAAGATTTGGGCAATAAAAATAAAGCCTAAAAATGCAAGACAGGCCATTATCCCTCCGAAAATAGATAATATTTTGACGGATAATGGCTGATGGTCAGTGCTTTTTTCCTGATAAGCCGCAATAATGGCTTCTTCATCAAAATGAATTTCTCTACTGTTTGTCGTACGAAGATCATCCAGTAAATTTTTTATATTTTCCTTATTTCTCATTTTTCCATTTTTTTTGAAGGTCCATCAGATTTTTAATAATGAAGGTAATGCTCACAATTACAAAAAGGCAAACCAGGAGAAATACAAATTCATTATCTGCTATACGGAAGAGTAATGAACAAATAATAATAACAATGCTAAGTGGAATAATGGCAAAATAAAAGCTGTTTTTGGTTTTAAAGCCATACCAGATCCCCAAGGCATATACGCCAGCACTCAGTAAGCATAAAAGATATAATGATGTTTCATTTCTATCCATAATTCCTACAGAGATTCCGAAAGTGGATATACTAACGACAGCCAGAGACAGGATGTTAGTAAACCAATTGGGAATATTTACTGCTTTTTTATAGTGAGAAATAAGAAGAGAACCAATCAAAATGACTGTATTGAGTGCAAAAAGCAAGAGGTTTAGATCTATGGTATCCCAGTCTTTTGCTACTTGTTGGGAATATAAAACCAGAGTGGTATTAATTAAAGCCACATAAAGAAGCCATAAAGGAGCAAAATCTGATATGAGTACCCAGAGCGTTATAAAAATAGTCCATGCCAGAAAGAAATCATAGGCATCAGCTCCGGTTTGATAAATCTGCCCAAATACTGCAAATAAAACTCCCACGAGGGCTGAGGCTCCGGTGAGAATAATATTCCGGATGTTGATGTTAATTTTGGGTAGTAAAACCAGTCCAGTTGTTGCGATTACTAATGCTTCTGTTAATCCTAACTTTGCAAATTTTGGTAACTCTGCCCAGTTATAGGCAAAGAAGAAAATAATTCCGGATACCGTAAAGCCAATTCCAAGACTGATAAGAAAAAACCGAAGAAACTTCTGCCAGGCATCTTTACTGCTGTAAACGTTATTTGTAAGAATTTCGGTGATATCTTTTTCGCTCAGATCGCTGTGCCGGTTAAGGATTTGAATGTCTTCTCTTTGTATGTTCTTCATTTAAGTTTTTTTATGGTAGTCTATTTTTTTAGTCTTTAGACAATATTGAGGATAGCTAAAATCATTCCCTCAATAGAAAACTTCTCAGATATTGTATTTTTAAAGAAGTTAATGTGAAAAATGGCTACAGAGCACAAAAATTTCTCTTTTCACAACCATTTTCTTATGGAGTTTTAAATAACTTAATGGTATAATCAAGTAATTTTTTATCTCCATACTCCCCGTGTCCGGGAATTACAATTTTTACATTGGGATACTCTTTTTTTACTTTTTCAACAGTACTGGACCACGCTGAAACATTGGCGTCTCCCAAATATCCCTTGCTGGCTTCTAATTCCTTTAACAAACACCCTCCAAACAAAATATTTTCGCTTGGAAAGTAACCAACAGTATTATCCCTTGTGTGTCCTTCTCCGAAAAACTTTGCAATCACTTCTTCATTACCTACTTTTAAAGTTATGAAATTATTAAAGCTGTTTTTGGGAACCACAAAATTATTTTCCTTTCCAAGCTCAATGGTTTTAGAATATGAATAGGAGGGAATGTTATGATTGTGAAATGCCTGTAGCCCGCCCATACTGTCATCATGAAAATGAGTGGGGATAACAGCGTTGATCTTAGAGTGAAGTGTTCCGGTAATCCATTGTATCAATTCTTCAGAATCTTTGTCATTAGTTGGAGTGTCAAAAACAATTGTTTCGTCGTTGTTTTTAACGATGAGGCCATTGCAGGGAACATTTCCGAAGTCATTGGTTTGTTTAAAAGAAGTGTGGATAAATGAGTTTTCAGAAATTTGGGTAATAATCAGATTCTCGGATTTATAAATTTCCTTTGCCCTGAACTTCTCAGCATGTTGAGAACTACAATTCAAGAGCATAAAAGAAAATAAAATGATGAATATATGCTTCATGGGGAATCTTATTGGTTTGTATTTTTTTATAATCATCATAATGATGGGTTTTCTGTAGAGTAAATTAATAAATTTCAAGAAGTAATCATCATCATAAAAAAGTTATTCACATAATTTATCCACAAATTAAAAATAAGTGTGGATAAGTTATGTGAATTAATTATTTTAATTTAAGATATTATTTATTAGTCTTTTGGTTTTTATTTTTTCTGTCTGTAAAAAGTTATCCACATTTTATTCGTAAGAAAATGTCGGGTGTAGAAAAGTTATCCACACAATATTTTACTTCATAAACAGACTGGGTAAATAAAACCATATACTTATTTTTTATTAAAGACTAGAAATAAGAATTATTAATCAGTCTTCAATAGCTTCAATACCTTGTTTTTTAAGCTCCTCAAGATGATCTTTCATTACTTTTAGTTGTTCCGGAGAATGTCCCTGCCATTCTTTAACTTCCCCGATAACCTTGAAGGGATGTTGTGAACGGTAGGATTTTGTTGGATTGCCCGGGAATTTTTTATCTGTTAAATTAGGATCATCTTCAATTGAACCTGTGGGTTCTACCATGTAAATTCTTTCTTTACCCTCTCCCTGTGCTAGTTCCGCACCCCATGTTGCTGCTTCCAACGTTGCGGTAAGATAAATATATTTTGCTTTTCTCTGTGTTCCGTAGTTGGAACTGAAGCCCACTTCAATGAGGTCGCCAATCTTGAGATCTGCCTTGGTACCGTGGTAATAGATGGTCGTTTCTTCAGAAGTTGTATTCATTGTTTTAAAATTTGAATCAATAGAAAATGGTAAAGGGAATTTTTTATTTCTGATCCTTATAAATATTCCAGAAATTATAATCTGTCATAGGGGCATCCGTTATCCCTACATTTCTTCCCATCGTTACAATCTGTCCTCTATGATAGGTGCCATGAAGAATGACATGCTGGATGTATTCATACTTAGAAAAATCACACTGAAACCATTGAGATTCTATTTTTACATTTTTGATAAGATCTTCCTCAGATAAGTTTTCCACATAATCCACCAGCTTTTGTGAATTACTTTTGATATTTCTAAAAATCTCTTCCTTACCGGTTTCAGCAGTTGTTTTGGCAAAATCGAAGTCGTTGTTTTCAGCAATGTGGCTCCACCAGTATTCCTGTGTCTGCCAAATATGATGCAGGGTTTTTAAAATGGTCGGAAAGCTTGAAATTACTTCCTGATTGAGTTGTTCATCAGATTTTGTGGATAGCCAGTCGATGTATTTATTGACTACCCAATTATTGTACTGAACGGTTTTGTTGATTAATGTTTTTAAGCTCATATTATTACTATTGTGTTGGTTTCAAATAAAGTTAAAGCCCAAAATGACGGTCCTGATTTTTATTTTCAGGATTGACTAGTGCTTTATTGCTGTAAGTTGCAGCTTCAAATTCACTGATATTCACAGATAGAAAGGAAATATCCGGCAATAATTCTGTGAGCCGGATGCTGATCTGCCTAGATAGATTGGCCTTTTGCTCCGTACTACGTCCTTCCATAATATATCCGAAGACATGTATGAAGTTTTTCTTTTGGTCACCCAAACGGTAATATTGGAATGGTTGCAGCCTTACTTTAATGTCATTGATGGCAAATAAACCTGTGAAATTGGCAACTTTGTATACAGCATCCATAATCTCTTCAGGACTATTTTTCAGGAGAATATCTTGTGAACAATCTATGATAAAATGAGGCATGGCAGTTGCTTTTAATTGGTTTGTCGTTGGGTATCATTGTATTGCCAAAGAACATTGACAATCTTCCATGTATCATTCAGCTTCGTAAGATGCATGTAATCAATCCATTCATCAGCGATTAATTTAACTGAAGCTGTTTTCTCAGAAATATCAAGAAATTTGACTTCTTTTCTCGGAGAAGCAGGAAATTTATCCTTGTTTTTATTATAGCTTTCTGCGAGTAAAATCATGGATTCTGCATTGGTTTCGCGGAGATAATCTTTACCTGTGGCTTTATCTTTCCAGAAAGTTCTTTTTACCATTCTGGGGTGTAAAGCACGTTCCATTCTGGATGCGTTTGGGGTATGCTGGGATTCAATATAATCCAGCGCTGCCTGTTTTATAGCCAATGAATCCTGTCGGGACTGGCCTGAAACAAGCTGGTTTATTGAACAGAGAAGAATGGAAATGAAAAAATACTTCATATACAATTTATTAATGATGATCTGTGCTTCCAATGATTTGACTATGGGTAAGATAGCTGATTAGAATACTGTCGAAATTAATAAAAAAGACAATACAAAAAACAACAATTTTTCAGATGTTATTTCAATTTCCAGAAGTCTGAAAAAAAAATGTACTCTGCAAGCAAAAACTATTGATCATCCTGATTTCCACGTTCTAAAATGGTATTAATAAATAAGAAGTTGAAAATATCCTCATCACATTCAAAACCATCACATAAACTATAAAATAAAATCATAAGGTAACTTAAAGCCAATTTTACTTTCTAATTCCAATATTTTTTTTGAGAGGGAGCATTAAGTCTAAATCCATTTTTTGAATTTTTGTTTTCAATATATTGTAATATTTCGTGCATAATGCTAAGGATAGGTCTTTAATTGTAAAGAAGAATTATGAAAATTTTTATTGGATTGATATGAGCTATAAGTAGATATGCCAATAATTAAAATTAAATAATATAGAACTGTAAAGGCTATATTTAAAAATTCAGCGCCATGCTTTTTTTACTTCATCTACTATTTCTCGGTTTTATATTTTATGGATGGTAAATAAGCTGTACAACACCGGATTTGAATACGTTGGTCTTAACGAGCTTTAAATTTAATCTTTCCTTTAGATCTTCAAAAAGAGGCTTCCCCTTCCCTAAGGCTACCGGATGAACGGAAATTCTGTAAACATCAATCAAATTGTTTTGAATAAAGGTTTTGATAAGACTTGCACCTCCATACAGCCAGATATCTTTTCCGCCTTGCTTTTTTATTTCTAAAACTTTTTCTACAAGATCAGAATGAATGAAAATCGTATTTTCATCTTCCCGGTTTTGGCTTGAAAAGACATATTTCTTTTTTGAATGAATGGTTTTCCAGAAGTCATGTTCTTCCGGTTCAGCATTTTCATCGGGACGATAATTTCCCCATGCGTCATAGCTTACTCTTCCATAGAAAATAGTATCAATACCTGAGATGAAGCCCTCAAAATCCATGTCATCATCCATAATGCACCAATCAATTTCTCCATTGGGGCCTTCAATAAATCCGTCTAATGTTGTGGCAAGGTCTAATATTATTTTTTTCATGGTAAGTACTAAGTAATTGAGTGTTAAATAAGAGTTTTAAAGGTAAGAATATTTTAATTTTTAATGATCATCAACCTTTATTTTGGTTCTGTAACTCCTATGATGACTCCGAAATTTCCATCTTTCTGTATCCAGTTTTTCTCAGGAAGATATGCTCTTGAAACATATCCATCCAGATACAGCGCATTTTTGCAGCCCATCTCCTTGAAAAGCTCTGCAAGGCTATAGAAATTGACTTCTTTTTTAGACATAGCAAAAATAATTTCCCCATTTTCCAGAATTCCGACTCCGTTTCTGATATTCAGATTTTTAGAATCTTTTTGAAAGATTGGATTTATCTTTCCATCCATTAGTAACATGGGGCCGGATTGAGTGGCATACTTGATTCCTGTATTTTGAATGTATTTTTTTGTTTCAGAAATTCCCGGCTGATTGTTTTGGTTCACATAAAATACCCCATTAGGCTGAAGATAAAAGTTACCCGAACCCTGCAGAGTATCTATGGATTTCAGGATTTTAAAATCTTCGATATAAAGACCTTTCGGAGATTGATCAGGTTCAAACATTCCGCCGTTCATGGCAAATACAAGCTTTTCATTTTTGGCTTCTACTTCATTTTTTAAGTGATCGATATTTTTCAGAATCTCATTTTTATCATTTTTCCAGTAAAATTTTAAATTCTGTTTTTTTGGATTGACCTGATAGATCACAAACCTGTTTTCATCCTGTATTTTTTCCTTACAACATAGACAAAGTAGGAGTAGGAGGGAGAGGAGATGGTGATATTTTATTTGCATAAATAATCTTCTAGTTTATAGATCTTCTTCAACAGCCCAGCTACTAAAGGCAGTATCTGCACCTCCAATCTCAATTATCCTGTCTTTATGAGTCATTATTCCTAAGCCGTGTTCATCATCCCAAGAACAGGAAAAACTAATCCCAATGTAGGGGTAATTATCCTTAATTATAGATGTGATGTAAAAACAATTGGGAGATAAAAGAGATGCAAAGCCTTGAATATCTTTTAAATCAGGCATGAAATCAACCTTATCTTTTTCGGAATAATCATATATTTTTTGCAGTTCCGGATATTTTTTCAAAAGTTCATTCAGGATATTGTCTAAGATTGTTTTCTGGTTTTCCTGCAAATAATCAAGGCCATTTTGTTGCTCTGGGGTAGGTTCTTCAGCATAATCATCATCTTCATCCAATATTTCATAGCTCAGTTCTTCATCCTTTTCATCGAAAAAAGATTGCCAATATTCTAAGTTGAGTGGAGGGTAGTCAATGGATTCATATTCACGAATTTCACTTTGAGATAAGTCTCTGGGGTTTTCAAGATGTTTATTAAAAAATTCATAGCAGAAAGGAGCACGGGAAAAAATATAATCAGGATTTTCTGCATAACATAAATTAAAATACTCAAGTGCCTTTTCTTCATTGCCACATTCCAGACAGCATTGGCCTGCATAATAATTCCGGATATAAAGAGCATTGTTCTGAGATGCTTTATGGAGATCTGAAATTTCCAGCCATCTCATCATATTGTTGAAATCCTTTTTCCAGATATATTCCTGGATCATTCTGTTAATTATAATATAAGCCGTATAATTATTATACTTTTCATCATCGGCTTCTCTCCATTTTTCTTCAATATAATTAATGACTTCTTCTTTAGTTGTTTTAGAAGTTTTCAACATTGATTTTTCTAGAAATACATTGATTTCTTCAATCGTTTTTTCTGCGTTTGACATTGGTGTTTTTACTTTTTTTCATATTTTTTGATCAGATCATAATCATATGGAATCATGATTGATAAATCTTTGGCTTCCCAGATATCTCCTTCAGAGGGCTGATAAAAATCATAGGAATTAGATAAAAAGTTATCCCCGTCAGGAGCTTCCTGCCAATCTTTTTTATCCCTGTTATACAATAAGATCATACAGCTTACACAGTTGAAATTCCCCTCTGTATTTGGGTTCTCGTAGCATTTTCCAATTTTTATATCCAGTTTTTGATTGATAATGACATCAGTTAAACGTCCCTTTGTCAACCTGATTAAAGCAGCCTGAGCTTCATCATCAGACGGTTTATTTTTGGCCGGAACTAGGTTTTCAAAGTGAGCATTCTGAATTTTTTTTAACTCTTCTTCCTTTGCGCTTGGCGTTAAGAGGTTGACATCATAGGGATGAAAATCTACTACCGGTGCTGCTACATCTGTTTGGTTGGTACTTACGGGGTTCTCGGCCAGTAACTTCTCATTTGTTTCGTAGTTCTTCCAGTCTTCTTTGCTATAAGTTGCATATTGCTGGATTTTGTAAAGAAGATTCTCTCTTTCGTTGAGCCATATAAAGTTGCTGGCTATAAGAAATAATACAATGATTCCCAGTGTGATTCCTATTACCTTAAGTAATTTTTTTACGTTCATAAGTTATTTAGTTTTTTATTGAAGTTGTAATCTTATCCAGTTAAGGATAAAAAGTAAAATAAATATTCCAGCGATGTAGAACTGTACTTTATTGACTTTTTTAGGGCCGAATTTCCAGACACAAATCCTGTCCAATATAATGATTATTATTACAGGAATAAGCCCGAATAGCGCATAAATTCCTGCCAGTCCATCCACCGCAGAAACACTATTGAATGCAACGACGGCAAAGATCAATCCGATAAGAACTGATAATAGACCTAAAATGAAAAATAAGGTAAGTTTTTTTGCCATTGTAATGGATGGAGTATGTTATTGTTAGAAATTAGTTTTAAAATTATGACTTTTGTTCAGTTCTATATCGTATGGCAGCTTCAAGTACCTCAATGTTGATATCTTTCAATGCTTTGAACTTAATACAATATCCGGTCACGCTTGCTTTGCCTATTTTTTCTCCAAAAGTTTTGGATAGATAGGTTTTATCATCAATACCCATAATATAGACCGAGATTCCTGTTGTATTAGCGCTCATTCCGACTTGATAAAACTCTTTGGTTGTTCCATCAGCATAGGAGATGTTGTAAAGCCCATAGCCTATATTGGGATTGGAAACCGTTTTATTTTCACTGTTTTTACCATCCAGAAACCATAATTTACATTCCGGCATAAGTTCCAGAATCATGTGATGCAGTTTTTGCATATCTGCACGTTTGGGTTCAGGCTGGCTGGCAATGTATTCTTGGATTTGTTCCTGGATGCTCATATTTTGTTAATTGGTAAGATTTCTATTTGAAATTTGCAAAAAGAGTTTGAAGACTTGATTTTTGTTGATTAATGATCAGAAGCTGACTTTTATCGTCCAAAAGAATTTTGTACTGGAATTCTTTGTCAGGTGTAAATTTCCATTGCTTTAACTCCTTAAACTGGCTCTTAATTAACTTAAGTGTTTCGTTATTATTTTGTGATACAATAATAATCTTTGTTAAAGGTGTTTTTTTCATTTTTTCAATAGTGAGCATAGAAATTTCAGTCTCGGCTTCCTCGCTTGAACGGGCGGGATACATTTGGCCTATGGTATTAAAATCTTTTTTATTTTCAGACAATATATATCTGTAAGTCATAATGTGGTCTAGCTCATTGATCCACCCAGGGAAATTTTCCTCATAAAGCCTGATATAAGTATCAATAAAATTTTTATCCATAGGTTTCTTCTGAGCAATATATTCTTTTACCATAGGATATATTTTCTTTGCCATCAGATCTATGTATTTGCTGTTATACCAATGATCGGTTTCGGCTTTCCCATTTAAACTCTCATAAACATATCCGTTTCCTAAAGCGGTTGCCAGAGACTCATTCATTAATTGATAAGCATAATTGCTGTGTTTTGATGGATTCTTTTTGAAATTTTGGGCAATATCATTTTTCACCGTCAGAGACTGTTCGTCGTAAAGAATATGATAGGTTTCATGCAGCATAACACTGAACAGATCTTTATAATCTCTTAGGTTCGTTTGAACGGCACTTATAAAATTGTTATAAAAAGCCTGTGCCGTAAAGCCTGTTGAATTGGGCAAAGGATACAATGCAATTTCAAAAGGGATAGTAGGATCCCAGCTTGAATTATAAAAAATCAAACCTGTTTGGAAATAAGATTCCATATTTTTTTCACCGGAATATGTACTCATAGCTTTCAGTTGAGCTTCAAATTTTTCTTTATTCGGAATGTAAATAAGTTCATTATAGATAGGCGTAAATACTGAAATAACTTCAGCGAGGCTATGTATTGTCGCATTAGGAAGAATTCCGATGGAGCGAAGTTTAAAATCACTTAAATTATTGGTCTCAATAAGGTTTTTTTTCAGAATATCTCTCGTCTGCATGGGGATTTTTGAGCCATAAGGATATTCATCAAATGAATAACTGTAGTCGATAGGCAACTTATCAAAGTTTGAAATGAGATCCTTATATTTTTGAGTATTATATTTTGATTGATTGAACTCTGTTTTAAATACGTTTTCCGGATAGTGATCAGAAAGGTTTTGTATAAAAACAAATACGGCTAACTGCTCAGAATATTTAATATTGAAATTAATTTTCTGCCCAAATGCGAAAAAGGACAGTAAAAAAAATAATGCGAAAAATTTTTGTTTCATGGTGTTCGTTGTGTTTTGGTTAATGGCTAATGTTTTTTAGATTGTGTTATTGGCAGGGTTTTATATGATTCAGGTGTGAAATGATGAAAATTAGTCCAATAAATTATTCTGATGTAAACTGTCAAAAATTATTTTATCAACCTCAGATACCCTGTCTTTGTCCGAATAATTAAGCCATTTCATTTCTTCAATTTCAGAGCTGGCTTTTAGCTCTCCAGAATATTCTCCGGAATAGCAGGTCATTTTTACGATAATACCATCTGCATGTCCGTGGGCTTGGGCTTCAAAAGTTCCGATATAATGCAATGTTTTACTATCAATTGTGACATTTAATTCTTCCCATATTTCGCGAACTAGAGCTTGCTCATCCGTTTCTCCCGTCTCTCTTTTTCCTCCTGGAATATAATATTTATCTTTTCCGTAGCTTTTTGTGGAGAGAATGGATTTATCTTTTAATTCTATCCATGCGAGTTTATCAATGATTGTTTTGTTTTGCATTTTTTTAGCTATAATATTTGATATGAAAAGTGTTCTATTGTAGGTCCAGCATCATTTTTTTTATGAAATCCAGGTATGTTCAACCTTTATAATTTTCCATTTATTTTTCATTTTTTTGATATGGACCTGATATCCAACTCCACATTTCGAACCACAAAAATAAGTGACTTCAAAAACTCCGGTTTTCCTTGTTTCATCAAAATAAATTTTAGAAAAACTTAAACTCCCAGAAAATTTTGGATATTTTTTTTGCCACTGGGTTAATTCATCTGTAAAAGGCTGTTCAGAAACATTTTTAAACTTGTACTTCGAGGAATTATATTTTTCTAGACTAAAACTCCAAATAGAATCATTGGCTGGTTTATACTTTTGAGTACTGCCGGTTGAAAAGTCAATTGGAGGCATGTAGTTTACTGTATTAAACGCAACAACCCGATTTAAAGTATCTTTTTGAATGGAGTCCCGTTGTTTTTCGGAATATTGAAATCCAATGTAGGTCCTCATATCAATCAAAGTTGAATCAACTGTTGGTATGAAAATATCATCAAATACCTTTTTCTCAAAATTGACAGTATTATTTTCCTTTTTATGACACGACATAAATAGAATGAAAATCATTAAAAGGATAATTCGTAATGTTTTCTTGCTTGTCAAAATTTATTGATTTTAAGAAATTTGAATATTACTATAAAAATACAAATATTAGGAGTTTTAGTTACGGACTATTTAAATATCATAGATATATTTGTTAATATTGTTACTCATTTGTAAGTATCATATTGATTTTTTCTTGCTGATCTATTTTGGAGTCCACTGCAGCTCAACATATTTTGTACAATCATTTTTCATATCATTAAAACCATCGAGTAAAATTGCTGATCCTCCTTTTTGCACAATCTCTTTCACGGTTTTATAAATCTTTTTTGCATCTTGTGGACTTACCCCAACTATATCAAAAATAATGTTGTCCGTTTTTGAAAGGGTAGAGTATAATGATAGTAGACGTCTTGGATTACCCGGAAGTGTATTTAGTTTTGTCTTTTCATTGATCCATTCAAATTCATAGATCTTTTTTGCATAGGGACTGTCTAAATTTGCATTCTTTCTTAAATATTCTCCTACGGTTACAGGATAAAAAAGTCGTCTAAGAGTAGGCTCTATAAAATGTTCAACAAATGTCAATTTTTTATGAACTGTAACATCTTGGTCCCTCGTGTTACCACAAAAAATATCTTTAAGGAACATCTCTGTTTCGTAGAAATGGTATCCATTGTATAAATATATAACGACAAAGTCCCCTGCGTCTAACTCGAAAGGTGGTATGTAGAATGTTTTTGTTTTTATTCCTTTATTTTCGATGAGCATTTTGTAGTTTTATCATGCTAAAATAATATTAATAATTATTTGAAAGAATTAGAATTATTGAAATTTTCTAAATCGAGAAAGAATTTTTAGGGCCAAAAAAAAACCGCTCTGATTTTCATAGCGGTTTAGTATTAATAAATATCTTTAAAAATTATTTCTAGACATCAATAGGGGAGTATTTAGCTTTCCATTGCCATATAATCCAATTGCCCGTTTTGATCTGTATTGATGACAACCAGATAATTGGTGATCTCTTTTCCGATTGAATAATCTAAAATGGCAAAACCCTCTTCATTGTCAGGATAAAGTCCGATTCTAACTAATTCTAATTTTTTTAAAAGTTGTTTTTCTGGTTCAACGGTTACATCATCAAAGTTGATAAGTGTTGAAAGTTCTTCCTGCTCAACTTCTTCAAGGTGGTGCTCCAAATAAAATTTTACAGTGTCCCCCTCTTCATTGTGATAGTCTTCCAGAATGTAGCTTTTAGCTAATCTATTAAATTTTTCAATGTTTTCAAGATAGTTTTTTACCTGATCCAGCTTTGTTCCGTCAGTACTCTCACTTTCAAAATTTAAATCTACTTGAATTTCATTTCCATTGAAATCAATATTAACATCATAATATTCTTCTACGTTGTCTGTTGAAAGTTGTCCAAAGTAGGGTAGTGTGTATTCTGCCATGATTATTTTTTAGATTTATTTTCAGGTTTAATTTTTGTCTTTTGTGGTGTAGTAGTAAAGTGCCATTTGTGAAGTATTTGTTTGGAATTATGGCTAACTATCAAATATATGAAACTTCTTAATAAAAATATATGAAAGGATGTGATTATTCTTCTTTATATTAATCAGTAAATTGTGCATGTCTGTTTAATAATGTGAAATTATTTTTTCTCTCTTCTTTCAAGAATAAGATACGCTGCATCCAGCATTTTAATCAGGTGGATGTACGGATTTATGATATTCCTTTCCGGAAGATTATCGTAGACACCTAATGATAAATAAACCATTCCGGACATAAAATAATCAAATTCCTTGATGCTGTATTCTTTGAACGCTTTTTTGAAAACCAGCAGAGGATTTTGGTATTCCTTTTCCGAAAGCAGGCCAAGACGCCATGAAGAAATATTTTCTAATTGAGTATGTATGGCCCATTTCCTTTCTTTCAGCATGATGAGATAGCAAGCCTGCACAAACGACTTCATCGACTGATGAAACTGAAAGATGATCAACGGATCTTCATTGATCCAATTATTTCTCTTTACCGCGTAACTCATAATATTGTGTAACCGTTCTTTAGATTCAGCAAGGTCATTCATCTGAAAATAGGTCTCCATCAGCTGTAATCCGGAGCGCTTTTTACTTACTGGCCTGTATGGGGGCTCAAAGTATGTTCTGGTCTTTTTCATGGGTTTGTATTTTTGTGATCAATTTCTTTTTCATCATTCATGTTTGTATCGGATTGAGCATAGTTCTTGTTGCATCATGAAAATTTCATGATATCAATGAAAGCAGAATTGTATTGTCATTCTTCTGTGCTAAATACTAATTGTTTTTTACTGGCTGTAAAGGAGGAAGCTCTGGCAATGGTTGAGCTTCCTGCCCATACAAACCAAAAATAATATGATAGAATTTGTGTTTTTCTAAAAGCCCTAAGGCCGCAATGGATTGTACACCCCATTGTAACATATCATGATACTTTATGTGGTAAAACGGGCTTAGAAAAAGATGATTGTAGAAAAGCAGAACAGCATGAAAATAAAAACGGCATGGGACTCTACAATATCTGAACTAGAGGTACTGGTATACCGTGCAACAGATAAGAGAGCCCACGCCTAGGTCGTGAGCTTCATACTTATCATCTTGTTGCTTTAAAAATTACCAGTTTTCTAGTACAAGACTCTAAGCAATAGCTTCTATATTTCTTTGAAGTATCGCAAAGCTACATTTCTTGTAGCTTATTGTACAAATATAATAAAAAAAAATAATACAACACATATATGTGTTGGTGAAAAACTTTAGAAAGCCCAAAATTTACTAAATGTATAAATGGGATATAGAAGAATTAAAATTTCAAATTGGCAAGCTTATTCAATTACATAGGCTAAAGAGGAGTCTTTCACAGTTCCAACTTGGAAATGAACTTAATCTATCAAGTAATCATGTTGGTAGAATTGAGCGAGCTGAAACTAATCCAACAATAGAAAATATTGTTAAATTTTGCAATTTTTTTGATATTGATATGTTGCTTTTATTTACGAAGCTAACTGATAAAGAATTAAAGAATATTGAAAGTGAGATTGAATCTCTACAAAAAGAATTTAAAAATAAAAATAAAACAAAATCCTAGCGAGAGCTGGGACTTTGTTTTTTTACTACAGAAAATCAAATTTTCAATTCAAAATTTAGTCTTGCATTTTGGCAATACAATGTTAGCTGACATATTATTTTTGATTTTTCTCATTGTCAATTGAAGTATCTTTTTTGGGTAAGTTGTCAAAGTAGTTATTAACAACAGAAGAAATCTCTTCATTTGTCGGTTCAAAATTATGTCGCTCCATTATTTCTTCCTTAAATAATTTGATGAAAGAATTTGAACAAGCTTTTTCTCTATCAATATGCCTATTTACATCAAGTATTTCTTTTATTACATTTCTTACAAATCTTCTCCTAGAATAAGATGAATAAACCTGTTTTTCTGTGACAATTCCTTGATTAAATCTTAACAATTGTACTTCATTCGTTAAACTTTCAAGTTTGTCAATAATATATTGGCTTTCCGGGATTTCAGTTTGGTGTATTTTTGCTGGAACGATTGTTTTTCCAAAACTTTTTAAAAATGGTGAAAAGTTCTTTTCAGCTTGAGATTTTTGATACGTTGCGTTAATTTTCTTTATTAACTCCTCTTTAAAACTTACAATTTTATTAAATCGTAATGATGATGGATAATTTAGGTGTTCAATGACACCTGTATCAAATGAATATCCTGTATTCTCATCTTTAATTATGATAGTTGGTTTGTCGAATGCTAGTCTCATTCCTAATTCAAACATTACATTTGGATTTTTAGAACTAACATCACAAATAATAATATCATCATTATATATATTATTAACAATTCTTTCATGTATTAAACCAATTGCAACATCATCACTAACTAACCTTGCTTCAAATTCAGTTTCATTTACAGCTTCAACTAATATATTTAAAACTTCTTTCCAATGTTCTTTTGGATAATCTGGATTTGATGCTATAGGCATAATAATTCCACATTTTTTCTTTTCTAAAGGCTTTTCAATTTTTTCTTGTTTTTTTGAATCTCTACTATCGGTCATTATGTTGTTTTTATAATATGCCAGCTAACAACCACATTTACGCATTGCGACAAAATACAATATATATAATTGCGCTAATGTTATTTTGTTTTTAGCTATCTATTTGTTAATCATTAAATATAAATATACTATTTTCCTTACAGAAAACCATGATTTAAACAAAAAACTGCCCTACAAAAGCAGAGCGATTAATATATTAAATTTGTCTCAATGACATGTTGTTACATCATTACTGGCATTCCACCACCCATTGGCATAGCTGGGAGCTTAATTTTGTTCTTCTTTACATTTAACTAATCATTTACTTAACCAATTTCAGTTTTGTTTTATGACCAAATATTCGCAGTTTTAGCATCATAGATATTTACCTTACATTGGAATTTATCAGAAATACTTGAAATGTAGTTATAATCTTGTTCAGAATAAACACCAATATAAACACTATGCAGTTTATTTCCTCCTCTTTTTCCTCTTTTTGCAGCTATATTTATGGCATCAATTATATGCTCATCATATTCACCAAAATTAAAACCAAATGTTACTAATGAGCCTTCAATACTCATTATTTTATCTAAACAAAAATTTAAATACTTATTATGAGTAATCTGATTTAGTTTTTGATTTCCATCACCAGCAGTTACAAAAACTGGATATTCTCCTCTTGTAATTCTTTCTTTTACATTTTCCAAAAGATAATGTTCGTTGTCATATTGAACTTTTACAATATTTATTCCATCATCGAATATTGGTAAACTTCCATGCAAATAAAAAACATTTTGTTCGTTGCGATATTTTCCCCAACGTAATTCAGAATAATCCAAGTCATTAATATCTTTTGTATGGTATAAATCTGTCTCTAAATCACGTCCAAAACCATCAACTATAAATCTTGATTCATTTCTCATTAATATCCAGTAGAATAATAAATCGTAATTTGTTGAAAAGACGTAACCACCTTTTGATAAATATTCTTCTAAAAATTTAATACAAGCCTTACTTTTTTCTTCTGGAACTTCAAAAACGTGGTTAGGGTGTAACTTAGTTACGGCATCAATTAAACTTTTTTTCAGTTCAGTAATAACTTCATTAATCCTATTTTGTGTTTCTTTATCGTCACTAAAAATATGTGCAATTTTTGAGAAGTTCTCAAGTTGTCTCATAATTAATTCAAAATTTGTTGTACTTAAAGTTTTAAATAAATCTTTCACTGAATTATTTCCATTTTCTTCAATAAACTTACTTAAAGCATTGTACGAGAAAATAGAGTTGTCGTATGCTATACTAAACCCGTTTCCAAATAATAAATGTTTTTGTCTATTTTTTTTTTCTAACTGTTCTAGAATCTCATTGTAAGTTTGCAAATTTTTATAACTCATAATTATTAATTTAAAATTAGTCACGGCAAAATTATACCCCAAATAAAAATTTCGTAATTACTCTTTTTAAAAGATGTTTTATTTTAATGAATATTTATTTTCTTATAATATATTTATATCTTATTAATTAATGTATTGCTAAATTAAAATATCAAAATATTATTACATTACGGGAAACCATATTTATACAAAAAAACGTTCAACAAAAGTAAAATAGTTACTATATTAACTTGTTTCGGTCGCTGATGGTTACATCATTTCTGGGATTCCATCTGGTTCTTTGCGCTTCACTTCAATGATCTACTTCAAGCATGTTTATATATTCTTTACTTTGAAGATTTAGATTTTTACTATTCAATGCTTTGTGTTTTACCCATGGTATGGCAGTATAAACAGGGGCTGTATCATTGCTAGAAGAAGTATAGGAAAAAAAGTATATTTGCAATCTTGCCAAACGTCTGTTGTACGATGTTTTTATTTTTCCAATGTTTCAAGTAGCCAATTCAGGCAAACTTCGGAATCCATAATTGACCAGGAATGTGGATTTTTCGTTCCGTCTAATCGAACTCCTTTTCCTTGGCTAACGATTACTCTGGCGTTTTCATTTCCCATTATTTTTAATTGGTTTATCATTGAGATGATATCAATTCCATTCCAATCATATAAGTCACGATGTCTTTGATTAATTAACCAATCTGTATCCAAATCAGTGAACATTAAAAGAGGTATTTTTTTTAAATACTTTGCGTTTCCGCCATCTTTTGCTCCATAAGAATAAATAGAATTTTCCAGATATTTTTCCGGAAATTTGTCTGGAGATCCTCCATAAATACTGTCCCAATTATTCTTTATCCATTTTGCTTCATCTACTGCAGGCTGATAAATATTTCTTTCGATTTCTCTTTCGCAATATTTATAAAATCTAGCTTGGTCTAAAGGGGCGTCTAATGCAAAAACTCCTTTTGGTATTAGAAAAAACTTTTCCGGATTTTTAGTTGCCTTTTCAGCGTAGGTTAAAGAAATCATTGCGCCACTTGAAAGGCCCCCGATTATAAATTTATCTTTCGATACTTTATGCTTTGCGACAATTTCACTGAAAATTTTATCAAGTAATTTGAATTCTGCTTCTCGATTATCTGTTCCCCAATTGATTGATGGAACAATGACCATCATTCCTTTTTCAACTGCTATTTTTGGCAGAGTTATTTGTTTTAATGTATTTTCAACGAGTTCTCCACCAGAAGGAATAATCACTAAAACACCTTTAATACTAATTTTTGGTACATATTTATAATAAAATAATTCTGTAGAATCATCATCATTAATGTACAGGTCAGAATCATCTGTTTTTGAAACAGATAGTTTTTGAAATTCTTGTGCTTTACAAGATAAAAGATTAAAAATTAGAGCAAAAATTAATATGTTTTTCATTTTTAGTTTTTTTAGGTCAAAATATCGTACAACATCCAAATTTACGTATTGCGCTAATGTTGTTTTGGTTTTAGCTATCTATTTATTAATCATTAATTGTAAAATATAAAAGCCCAAACCACGCGGTACAATCACGCGGTAGCGAGGGGATCTGCTTCAAGCATGTTTATATATGTTTTACTTTGAAGCTTTAGATTTTTTAATATTTAATGCTTTCTGTTGTATCCATTGTACGGCAGTATCAACAGGGGCTGTATCATTGCTGGAAGAAGTATTGTGTCCCAATTGAGGAAACGAAGAATATTCGAAAGGTTTGCCTTGTGCTTTAAGGGTGTTCAATTGTTCTATACACAACTTTACCGGAATCTGTATGTCTTTTTCACCAAAAAGCCAAAGCCCGGGAATTGAAAGGGTATTCAGATAGGTTTTGGGGTCGGTGGCTACAAATTGATATTTGTCCGGATCATTTTTAGTATGCTCAATGGCATCTGCTTCGGTATGATTTTCCCAGAAATTGTTGTTTCCATTGGTATAAAACTGAAATCGAAGTTGTTCCAGAGTGGTAATGGTAGGGCCGCTAAATAAAACCATAAAGTCAATTTGCGGATTTTTGCTTGCCGCCATAGGGATGATCCATCCTGCCTGACTGAAGCCAACTAATCCAATGGGTATTTTTTTATCTTTCAAATAGGTTTGAAATGTTGCCGCGGCTGCATTGGCATCCTGAGCCAATAAAGTAAGGTTAGCAGGGTCTATATTATTGGTACCCACAGATGGTCCTACATATACACCTCCTGATTCTCCAACTCCGCGTTTGTCGTAGGTGAATACAGCAATGCTTTCTTTGGCAAGACGTTTTGCAAATTCCATTTCTCTTTTTACCGGATCGGATCCATGAACAATCACAACTGCTGCAACTGGTTTTTTAGGCTCTAAAATAGAGCCTGCAAGAGTGACATTCTGACTTTCAAATTTTACATCCTGAATGGTAAAGTCAGCAGATTGTGAAAATACCATTTCTGGTAAAGCTATTAATAACAGCCAAATAAATAGGGTAGAAAAAAAGTTATTTTTCATGGGTAATAGTTACGGGTCAAATATAATAAAAAACCGCCCTATAAAATAGAACGGTTTTGGTTTATATATAGTAGTTAAGACTACATCATTCCTGGCATTCCACCACCCATTGGCATAGCTGGTTCAGCGCTTTTCACTTCAGTGATCACACATTCAGTGGTAAGAAGCATTCCAGATACAGAAGCAGCATTTTCAAGAGCAACTCTTGTTACTTTCGTAGGGTCAATGATTCCTGCTTCAAGCATGTGAACATACTCGTCAGTCTTCGCGTTGTACCCGAAGTCTCCTGTTCCTTCTGCTACTTTAGCAACAATTACAGAACCTTCTCCACCTGCGTTAGCAACGATTTGTCTTAATGGCTCTTCGATTGCTCTTTTCACGATTTTGATACCCGTGTTTTCGTCAGAATTAGCACCAGAAAGGCTGTCTAGAGATTTAATTGCTCTTACTAAAGCAACACCTCCACCAGCTACGATACCTTCTTCAACAGCTGCTCTTGTAGCGTGAAGTGCATCATCAACTCTGTCTTTTTTCTCCTTCATTTCAACTTCAGAAGCTGCTCCTACGTAAAGTACAGCAACACCACCAGCTAGCTTAGCTAATCTTTCCTGAAGTTTTTCTTTATCGTAATCAGAAGTAGATGTTTCCATCTGAGCTTTGATCTGAGCTACTCTTCCTTTGATTTTAGCTTCGTCACCACCACCGTTTACAACAGTTGTGTTGTCTTTGTCAATTGTTACTTTCTCAGCAGTTCCAAGCATATCTAAAGAGATGTTTTCCATAGTGAAACCTTGCTCTTCAGAGATCACCTGACCTCCTGTAAGGATAGCGATATCTTCTAACATTGCTTTTCTTCTGTCTCCGAATCCTGGAGCTTTTACAGCAGCAATCTTAAGAGAACCTCTTAGTTTGTTTACTACCAAAGTAGCTAAAGCTTCTCCTTCAACTTCTTCAGAGATAATTAATAGAGACTTACCACCTTGTGCAATTGGCTCAAGAACCGGAAGTAATTCTTTCATTGAAGAAATTTTCTTCTCTACTAAAAGGATATATGGGTTTTCTAGTTCAGCTAACATTTTCTCAGGGTTAGTCACGAAGTAAGGTGACTGGTAACCTCTGTCAAACTGCATCCCTTCTACAACGTCTACCGTTGTATCGATACCTTTAGCTTCTTCTACAGTAATTACACCTTCTTTTCCAACTTTTCCGAAAGCTTCAGCGATTAAAGCACCGATAGTTTCGTCATTGTTAGCAGAAACTGAAGCAACCTGCTTCACCATTTCTGTAGAATCTCCAACAGTTTGAGACTGTGTTTTTAGGTTTTCAACAACTGCAGAAACAGCTTTGTCGATTCCTCTTTTAAGATCCATTGGGTTAGCACCAGCAGCTACATTCTTAAGACCTTCTCTTACGATGGCCTGTGCCAATACAGTAGCGGTAGTAGTACCATCTCCTGCAATATCATTAGTTTTGGACGCAACTTCTTTTACCATTTGCGCACCCATGTTTTCTACTCTGTCTTCAAGTTCGATTTCTTTTGCAACAGACACACCGTCCTTAGTTACGTGTGGAGCACCGAAAGATTTTTCGATTACTACGTTTCTACCTTTAGGACCTAAAGTTACCTTTACTGCATTAGCCAATGCATCTACACCTCTCTTTAAAGCGTCTCTTGATTCAATATCGAATTTTATTTCTTTTGCCATAATTTTTTATTGTATTAATATACTTTGTACAATGTATTAATGATGTTGTATCCCGAAAAATATCATTTTACATGAATACATTTTACTTTTTACAAATTAACCGATGATTCCTAATAGATCAGCTTCTCTTACGATTAAATAATCTTTTCCTTCAAGCTTTAATTCAGCACCTGAATATTTTCCATAAAGAACTTTGTCACCTACCTGAACAGTTGTAGGCTCATCTTTTTTACCAGGACCTACTGCCACTACAGTACCTTCTTGCGGCTTTTCCTTTGCAGTGTCCGGGATAATAATACCTGAAGCTGTTTTAGTTTCTGCAGCAATTGGTTCTACCAATACTCTGTCTGCTAATGGTTTAAAGTTTACTGACATAATATATTTATTTTTTAATTATTCCTGTCTAATAAGACTCTAAATGTATGCCATGAGGCACTGTTGGATGAAATGGCAGAATTTTGTTTCCGAATGTGAAAATTTGGCAGAAAAATAAAAAAAGCCGGAATTCTCCGACTTTTATTTTTGTATGTTATGAGTTTGTTTTACTATGGGCAGTACTGTCCTGGGCCAATCCACAGGATACATTGTCCTTTGTAATTGTACTCGCAGCAAAAGCGTCCTGCCGCTCCGCCGTTGATTGTTTTCTGAGCGTCTCTGCTTAATAATTTAGCATTTTTCATAGTTATTAATATTTTATTTGTACAGTTCCTGAGCATTTAAAGTCAATCAGGTTTTTGACATTTGGTGTTGAAGTGTTAATTCAAATATAAAACTTTTTCCTTAATATGTGATATATTTTTCTGATTTATTTTTTAATTAAATATTTGGTTATCAGTTGTATGGTTCTATTTTATGGTTTCCATATACATTTTTTTTCCATTCATCTCTATGTCTTGCTTCATAATTTTTCTTGTTTCGGGATCAATGTAATAGGTAACATTGGTGGTCTTATCACTGATGTCATCGGTAGTTTTTACGGCCCAGACCTTCTTACCGTTCAGATCGGTTTTCTTTACCTCCAGAATGTATGCTTTGATTATTCCTTTTTTAGCCCGTGGATTATAATCGAAAATGGAAAGCTCTGCGGTAGTATTTTCTTTCAATGGAAAAAAACGGATCAACATAGGGTAGCTGCTGCTGTCAAAATAATTTTCTGCAGGAATTTCTATATCTTCTTTTTGCTGGGTCTTTTTATCAAGGTAATATCCGGTTACTTTATCTTTATTATAGATAAGGGCCATATTTCTCATCATATTAAAAGAGGAATGCTGTACCGGCTGAAAATTAGCACTCTTTACAATGGCGGAATCTATCCAGCTGGCATCAGGCATCTGTTTCATTTTGACTGTTGTTTTAATGAGCAGATCGGTTTTGCTGAGCTTTTTAAATTCTGTGATAATACTTCCGATTTCTGTTTTGGAACCGGCATTTTCAGTATACCATATGGCCTCTGATGTTTCGTCTTTTATCAATTTGGAATTGATATCTACATTTTTAGGGGTAAGAAGTTGCTGTGAAAAAAAATTAGTGCTGGTAACTAATAAAAGAAAAATAAATGTTCTCATGATCTTTTTAATAGTTAGTTGCACTGATCTTTAAAAAGTTACATGATGAAATGAGAAAAGGGTAATAATTATAAAATGGAACTAAGCAGAATGTGTTTTGCTTTTCTGATGCTGATTGATTTTTGAAATAATGGCTCCTGAAACTGCAATTCCTATAAAGTTGGTGACAGATCTAGCTTCATTCATGAAGCGATCTACACTATAAAGAAGCGCGATATCTGTCAAAGGAATCTTTCCGAATCGGTTTAAAGTAAAAATAAGGGCCAGAAATCCTGAGCCAGGTACTCCGGACGCTGTTTTTGAAGTAATGGAAATAATAATAAACAACCATATATAATCTTGAACGTTCAATGAAATATTATAAAACTGAACAAGAAAACAACAGGTTACAGAAAGGTAGATACAAGCTCCGGCAAGATTGAAATTATAGCCCAAAGGAATAATAAATCTTAAAATTTTTCTGCTGTATCCTTGAGATTCCATTTTCTCAAAAATTAAGGGAAAGGCTGTTTTTGAGGAAGAAGTACTGACAACCAGAATGATTTCTTCCTTGATATCCAATAAGAATTTCCAGAGATTAAATTTAAACAGATAAGAAACAAGCCCCAGAACTCCAAAAATGAATACAATATCGGCAATATATACGGTAGCAACCACTTTACTCAAAGGTAAAAGAGTATTAATGCCATATACAGAAACACCATAAGCGATATTACAAAAAATAATGAGTGGAAGAATGATGTAAAGATATTTAATGACCGTGTAGAAAATGTTTCCGCCACGATCCAGTATACGCAGGAACTTTTCTTTTTTGGGAGTAAGGTTCATGGCAATTCCCATCAAAATAGAGAGCAGAAGAAAAATACCATGTCTGTTAAGATATAAAAGGGTAGATAAACTGCCGTCTTTGATTTCAAATGTCTTGGGAAGAGAGGTCTTGATTCTGGTGACATCAATTCCCGTATCAGATCCGGGCTGCATCACTAACCCAAAAATGAAGCCGATCATGATGGCTACCGAACTCATGATCAAAAAATATAAAATGGTTTGTCCAATCACATTTTTTGCATTTTTGATTTCGGACAGTTGACTGATTCCATACATGACAGCCATAAAAATAACGGGAAGAATGAGTGTTTCCAGAATCATAAAAAAATACCGACTTACCACTCCCAGCTTGATGCTTTGCTCGGGAGCGTAGTGGCCCGCCAATACTCCGCCCATCATTGCTGTAAAAACATACAGTGTAAGGTTTTTAAGGTATTTGCCGGTGAATGTTTTTTGAGATTCTAGAGGATTCATCTGGAGAAATAGGCTGTCTTTATAAAACTAATTTTTAAGTTTGATTACTATTTTGTGAAGTTGAAGATAACAATTATTCATCAAATTCTTATTATATGGTTCCAAGAAGCAAGGCTCCTATCAACATGATAATCGATGATCCGATGGCCCATTTTAACGTGTATTTCAAATGATCTGAATATTCTACACCTGCTAATGATACCAACAGATAAGTGGAGGGAACCAACGGACTTAGTAAATGGGAAGCCTGTCCTACAAGACTTGCCCTTCCTAATATTTCCGGAGCAATATCCAGCTGATGTCCTGTTGCCTCAATAATAGGGAGTATCCCAAAATAATAAGCATCATTCGTGAGGAAAAATGTAAGAGGAACACTGAAGATGGCTGTAATAATATTCAGGTAGCCGCTCCAGCTTTTAGGAACAATATCTATCATACTGTTACCCATGGCCTGCATAATGCCTGTTCCATTAAGAATACCTGTGAAAATACCTGCTCCAAAAATCATCCCTGCTACAGATAATGCATTGCCTGCATGCTTCGATATAATTTTCTGCTGATCTTTCAGTTTAGGATAGTTGATCACAGAGGCAATACAAAAGGCAATCATAAAAGCGATCCCTAATGGAACAATATCTAGTATCATCACCGTTAATAGAACAAGGGTTAAAATCAGATTCACCCAGATCAGTTTTGGACGGAGAAGTTTCGGGTCAGATTCTCCTGCAATATCGCCAGCGCTGTATTTAGTATATTTTCCATATTTAGCGATGCGTTTTTTTTCTTTTTTCCCCAGAATATAGGCAACAAATATTACCCAGATAATTCCTAAAGCCATAATGGGAATCATAGGAACGAAAATTTCTGTATGCCCTAGTTTCAGGGAGCTCATTACTCTTGCAGTGGGGCCGCCCCAAGGTAAAATATTCATAATTCCTCCCGCCAGCATAATAATGCAGGTAAGGGTAAGAGGGTTCATTCCTTGTTTTTTATATAATGGAAGCATAGCGGCAACTACAATAATATAAGTAGAAGAGCCATCACCATCCAACGAAACCAATGTGGTAAGAATAGCTGTTCCAATAGTAGTCTTTACTGGGTTGTCTCCAACAGCTTTTAAAATAAGATTGACTAAAGGCTCAAAAAGCCCGGTATCTATCATTAAGCTAAAATAAAGGATGGCAAAAATGAGCATCACCCCGGTAAGGGCTATTTCTTTTACTCCATTCTTCATCATTTCCCCCAATTGAGATCCAAAACCGGCTAAAAGTGCTACTGTTACAGGAATAATGACTAGGGCGGTAAGAGGTGTCATCTTTTTATTCATGATAAGCACCATAAAAATGATGATCATCAAAAATCCAAGGAGTGTAAGCATAAGTAGATGTATTTTTAGTTATTTGTTTTTATTTTTTCTCCAGTCAAAATTGTTTCGATAGCCGATATACGCATAGTTACTGGTAGATCCTGTTTCCAGCTGGTTGATAAACGCTACTTCAATTGCTGAGTTTTTTCCTGTTTTTATTCCTATTCCGGCTGTTATACGGTTACTGTCGAATGTCTCTTCTTTGCTTGCATTCATTCGGATCTCGTTTTTTAGAATGCCATAGAATTTTTCTTTTTCTCCGGCCCTATTGAATGGAATTCTCAGAGAAATAAGGTATCGGAGTCTTACGATAAACTCATCCGGATTACTGATAAACCGCTCTTCTACACGGAAACGATGTGAGATTGTAGTTCGTCCTATATTTCCACCCAGACTTACCTGTTGGAAAGGTCTTTTCTCATACCTTTCTTTTTTTGAATTATCAGATTTATACGAATCCAAAATAAGGAACATCATTCCTAAAGCCGGCCTTACCTCATGGGCAACCTCGTAATCTACATAAGTGGAAACCAGAAAAAGCCTGGTATCATAAGCCAAATCAAAAGACCTGTACTGGGAAAGGGCTGTCAGTGTACTTTTGTCTGTCAATTTTGCAGACATCAGGTACTGGAACCACATATTATAAGTGTCCCTGCTTTGAGCATAGGTAAACTGGCTGATCACCAAGAGGAAAAAGGTGATTAATGATAATTTAATTTTCATGTAATACTGAATTAATATCCTGCTTTCTCAAATATATTTATAAGAAACACCCGTGAACTTATTTTTCAATCAATGGCAGTTTTTATCAGTGAACTGCAATCCGGGGAGAAAAAGGTGTTATATTTGGAAGATTGAAAATTGGATATTTTAGATGTTTTTTATTATAAATATTGTGTTTATATTGTTGGTTTTTAGGATTTTACTTAATGGTAAAATTTTGAAAAAGCTGATGAAATATCATTGGGGGTTTTTGCTGAAATTTCAGCATGCTTTATTCTTTTTATTCTTTTTTATCATCACTTTTTTCACCGAAAATTACTTTTTAGATGTCCCTGAACTCATTTGGTCTGTATTATTTGTTATAATTTTCAATATTGGAATTTATTATCTGGTCTATTTTTATCTTGTCCCCAGGTTCTATCTTTCCAATAAGTATCCGGAATTTATTTTGTATGCCTTTATCTGTTTTTTGGTTTCAAGTCTTTTTAGGATTTTGCTGGAACCTGCGGTTTTCCACATGAAGTTTAATGAAACTCTTTCCAATACAAAATTTCTGTATAATGTATACACTGCCCAAGGGATTGTCATATTGGTGGCTTCCTTTTTAGGGATTACGAAAGATAAATTTTTGATTGAGCAGGATTTTAAGGAATTGGGTGAGGAAAAAGATCAGTTGTACCTGAACCTTTTGAAATCAAAGCTAAATCCGCATTTTTTGCTGAATACGCTTAATAATATCTATTCTAAAAGCTTTAACCCGTCCGAGAATACTTCAGAATCTATTTTACAGCTTAGCAGACTGTTGCAGTATGTTATTTATGATACCAATAAAGAGAAAATTACCCTCATGCAGGAGTTTTCGTCCATTAAATCCCTGATAGGACTTTACCAGTTAAAGTATAATAATTTGTTGGATATCAATTTTAAAATAGAAGATGAGGAAACATTGGAACTCATTGAGGTTCCTCCATCTGTTTGCCTTACCTTATTTGAAAATGCCTTGAAACATTCGGCGGTAGGAATTGAGGATGATAGTTTTATCAGGGTATACTACAAAGTAGAAAATCAGGAATTTTTATTCGAAATAAAAAATTCTGTAGCAAGGAACCGAAATCTTATTGGCAACTTTAATGATAATGGATTGGGGAATGAGGCAGTTATCAGTATTTTGGAGAAATATTACCCGGAAAGATTTACTTTTATATCTGAAGAAATTGAAAATAATACATACGAGACTATGTTAAAAATTAAATTATAATGGCAAACCTTACCATCGTAGGAGTGGATGATGAATATCCTGCATTAGAGCTTATCCGACATTATTGTGATCAGATAGAAAATGTGGATTTGTTGGAGGTATTTCAGAATCCGGAAGAAGCCCTTCAATATTTACAGAAGAATAGGGTAGATCTTGTTATTCTGGATATTAATATGCCTTATATTAGTGGGATTGATCTTTTATTAAAGTTGCCCTATAAACCATTATGTATATTTCTTACGTTGGAAACTCAATATGCCGTAAAGGCATTTGAACTGGATGTTGTGCATTATCTGGTAAAACCCGTAGATTTTGAAACATTTAAAAGAGCGGTCTATAAAGCAAAAGATTTTTTACAGTTTAAAAAATCTGCTGAAGATAAAAAACATGAAGATTTTATCATGTTTAAGTCTAATTATATCATGAATAAGGTTCTGTTAAAAGATATAAAATGGATCCAGGGCTTTGGAGAATATATTATTTTGATCACCCATTTGAAAAAGTATATGATTCTGGAAAGGATGTCTAATTTTGAAGAAAATTTTCAGAATCTGGGATTCATCAGAATTCATAAATCATATATTGTTCTCTTTTCACATATCAGTTCATATGACGCTAATACCATTTATCTGAAAGGTGGGGAGCAGCTTCCATTGGGGAGAACCTATAAAAAGCAACTGAAAGAATATTTTGGATAAAAAATTGAAAATCAAAGTTTATTTTTTAGATAATCTTATTGAAAAATAAAAGCTCACTGTATCGGTGAGCTTTTCTAATATATTTTAAGGACATGACTGCTTATAATCATCAAGGAGTTTTTTGTACATTTTGGTGTATAACTCAGTTTTGTAATGCATATTGATTCTTGCGGCTTCAGCTCCCTTTTTTCCCTTTACCATTGCCTTTCTTTCCACATCGGATTCTTTTCTATTTTCCTTAAAGGTTTTATTGGAAAAATATTCGTTCTTTCTGGCCTCATCCACTTTTTTCAGAAACTCAGGGCAGTCGGCTCCTACAATTTCGTAAGCCTTATAAAACTTTTTATAAAGCGTTTTCATGTTGAATAATGCCAAAGGGCTTAATGAACTGTAATCTACCGGGGCAACAGCAACTGTTTCACCTGGCTTGCTGAGGTAAATCATGACATACGTTAACTGGCAGTTGTCTTCATTTCCATCAAACCCTGTTGCAAAATTATTTCCATAGTTTGCCTTGCACATCATACTTCTGTACCCGTAAAGATTGATTGGCCCTTTCTCCATCAAAGGAAGCATTAATACTCTTCCTTCTGATTCCATTTCCAAGTCATTATTGATCTCCTTTACAATTCTTTTATCCAGTTGAAAAACTTCATTGGTGTCCTCGTTGGTATAGATAAGACTTTTGATATCAGATACAGGAATCAGTTGTATGTCTTTATCTTCTTTCGAGGATTTGAACTTCACTTCTTTTCTGTCCAAATGGGCACTTTTCTCACTATTTCCTCCTATAAACTGGAACGTTGCAACATCGGGAAGCATAAAATCCTGAGCGACTCCTTTTTTCGTACTTCCGTCTTCCATAAGGATTTCGATAGGAAGAAAATCTCTTTTGCCTGTATAGAATTGCAGAGATTGGGCACATAGGGTAGAGGCTGTCACAAAGGACAGTAATAAGATCGTAAGTTTTTTCATGGTTATTGTTAATGATTGTATTAGCTTTTTCCTGCAGCCTGCATTGGATTTACTTTTCCATTTGAGCTTCCTCTCACAGGGCCTCCTTCCTGTTTTTGTTTAAAGAGCTGGAACTTTGAAGTTTCTGTACCAGAACCATTATTGCTCCAAAGATTATTAGTGGTATCAATATCAGCTGTTTCTCTCATTGGATCAAGCTGGATCGATTTAAGTTTTTTATCAAAATAATAAGTTTTGGAAACTTTCTGTTCATTCAGCCTCCAGATCTGTGCAGATGACTTATCATATAATTTTGTACCATCTTCAAATGTGAACTCAAGGATGATAGGCATTACCAGTCCGCCCTTATTCACAAAGTCAATTTGATAGGCTGTAATATTTTTGAATTTTTCCTTATCCTTAGCATCCAAAGGCAGAGTAGCATCTGTTTTAGCAGTGTATTCTTTTGTACTTGGTTTTTCCTGTCCTCTGTCATATCGATAATAGAAATCCTGAGCATCTTTATCTCCGTCTACATAAAACTTAATATTCTTGTCTTCTCTATTTCGGATTTTTGAGATATCTTCAAAACTGCTTACTAATGGTTTTTCAGCTTGATATTTTATTTCTTCAACGGCCTTTGGATTAGTATCCAGATTAGGAGTTGCTATTGTTACCTTATCAATGGCAATATCTACAGGATCTGTTCCGTAGAACCATCCTCTCCAGAACCAGTCAAGGTCCTCACCACTCGCATCCTCCAACGTACGGAAAAGATCTGCAGGTTCAGGATGTTTGAAGGCCCATCTTTTTGCATAGGTTTTGAAAGCTTTATCAAAAAGTTCTCTTCCCATAATCGTTTCACGAAGAATATTCAATCCTGTAGCAGGCTTTGAATACGCATTCGGACCATACTGAACAATGTTTTCAGAATTACTCATGATGGGTTCCAACTGATCTTTCGGGAGTTTCATATAATCCACGATTGTCCATGCCGGACCTCTTTTGGAAGGGAACTTGTTGTCCCATTTTTCCTCCGTAAGATATTCTGTGAATGTATTCAACCCTTCATCCATCCATGCCCACTGTCTCTCATCTGAGTTAATGATCATAGGGAAGAAGTTGTGTCCCACTTCATGGATAACTACTCCAATCATTCCATTTTTAGTTCCCTCAGAATAGGTTCCGTCTTTTTCAGTTCTTCCAAAGTTGAAGCAGATCATAGGATATTCCATTCCGCTGGCAGCTTCTACAGACTGAGCAACGGGGTATGGATAAGGAATAGTGAATTCCGAATATGTTTTAATGGTATGTGCTACTGCCTTTGTGGAAAACTTTCTGTAAAGACCGTAAGATTCTTTCGGATAGAAACTCATAGCCATTACTTTATTATTGTTTTCGGGTATTGTTACACGCATTCCGTCCCAAACAAATTTTCTGGAAGAAGTCCATGCAAAATCTCTCACATCTTTAGCCTCAAAAACCCATGTTTTTCTTTGTTTTGAATGATTTTTCTCTGCTTTTTTAGCCTCATCCAGTGTTACAATTTCAATAGGCTCAGAAGCATTTTCAGCCTTTCTGTATCTTGACAGTTGATCAGAAGTTAATACCTGATCATAGTTTTTACATTCACCTGTTCCGCCTACAATATGATCTGCCGGTACATTCATTGAAACCTTAAAATCTCCGAAAACCAAGGCAAATTCGCCTCTTCCGGTAAACTGATGATTTTGCCAGCCCTGGAAGTCACTATACACACACATTCTTGGATACCATTGTGCCATAGTATAAAGATCATTACCATCTTCAGGGAAATTTTCATAACCACCACGGCCGCCCATCTTCATTCTGTTGGAGATATTGTAGTTCCAGTCTACCTTAAAAATGAACTTCTCTCCCTTTTTTAAAGCTTTTGGAAGATCAATACGCATCATGGTTTTGTTAACTGTAAACTTTAAAGGATTTCCTGAAGCGTCCGTTACTTTTTCAAGACTTACCCCATAGCCATTATCTTTTACAGGAAGCTCTGTAACTTTTAATTGGATATCATTAGTTGAAGCAGGGAGCTTTGTAGAGGTATCATATCCGGCATTTCTTATGCTTGAATGTTCATTTTCATCAAGCTGAAGCCAAATGTAATCCAGTTCATCCGGAGAATTATTATAATAAGTAACCGTTTCTGAACCTTTCAGATTCCTTTTGTCTTCATCAAGGTAAGCAGTAATGTTGTAATCAGCTCTGTTTTGCCAGTATCCATGTCCTGGGGCACCAGAAGCTGTTCTGTAAATATTGGGTGTTGGCAGAATGGTTCCCAGCTGCTCAAACCTGTTTCCATGATTGCTGCCCGGGTTATTCTGAATATTTTGTGCGGTGAAACCTGTATACGCGAATACAGAAAGTGAAAGTATAGTAACTTTTAGTTTCATAACCGAAAAGATTTAATAATTATCAAAGATAGTAATAAGCTGTTGAAATAATGAAAATATTTCACGTTTAGAAAGGAATTCTTTCTAATGCCATTTTTAAGGATAAAGCAAATACTCCGGATGATACAAAGAGAATCCAATCCTTTTTATTTACCTTAAAAATATTGAGAAGAATGAATAAGACTACTAAAATGGCAAAGACAATAACGATTTGCCCAAGCTCCAATCCAATATTGAAACCAAGCAACGGAATCGCTATACTTTGGCTTTTTGCAATCATGACCCTTGCCGTATTGGCAAAACCCATCCCATGAACAAGTCCAAAGATGAGAGCAAGGTAATAATTAGCCCGCATTAAAGTCTGTTTTTGGTTTTTCATGATGATATTATCCAGAGAAGTCAGAACAATAGTCAGCGGAATTAAAAACTCAACCCAATCAGATGGAACCCTAAATACATCCAGAATACTTAGAGCTAAGGTGATGGAATGGCCGATGGTGAATGCTGTTACGAGGATCAGGATTTTTTTCCAGTCACTGTAAGAATAAACAGCAATAAGTGCCAATACAAACAGTTGATGATCCAACGCATCCAGAGAAATAATATGTTCCCATCCAAGGTTTAAATAAAATAGAAAATCCTGCATTTAGTAATAGATTGTTAGTTTTGTTGATTGTGTTAAATTCTTAAAATTGATGGTTTTTAGATTGTAATATTTGTTAATATTTTAATGAATAAACAATACAATAAAATTTGTATTATTGTATTGTTAAAAAAAACGGCATGAATTTAAAGAAATTATTTTTTACAAAAGTAAGCATTTCTCATGGTGGAGCGAAGCTTCTTAAGAATGCTACAGTTGCTTTTTTAGGGTTATATTCCTATGGTTTTTACGGACAGGTTCAAAAATTGGATTCTCGGTTTGATATTTTGTTAAAGAACAAAGAGAATCTGGCTAATGGGAAAACCATAAAAGGTTTGGAATCTGCTGATATGAAATTGGATCAGCACTTGGTGGTGACTTCGAAGGGAGCAAAAACAATGTACTCATGTATTATTTATACTAAAGAGCCTGAAAAACTAAAGTCCGATGGGTTTTTAGTGCAAAGTCAGCTGCCAACTTTCTCTACAGCGTTGGTTACGATCGAGGATATTGAAAGACTGATGAACCTCCCTTACGTAACATCTGTGATGGCTCCTACCTTTGATGAGCTGCATAATGATGTGAGTAGAGCTCAGTCCGGAGCTAGCCTTTTGCAATCAGGTGTTTTTAATAATACGGCTTATAATGGAACAGGTATTTTGGTGGGGGTTTATGATACGGGAATTGACTGGAAACATCCGGATTTTAGAAAAGTAGACGATCAAACAAAAAGTAGAATTGTTTCTATTTGGGATCAGACTTTAACAGCTCAGGGTGCTGAGGTTTCTCCTACAGGATTTTCAACAGGGGTAGAATATACAAGAGCCCAGATTGAAGATGAATTAGATGGTACTCCTACAGGATTTGTTCGTGAGAATGATACCAATGGACATGGAACCCACGTGACGGGAACAGCAGCAGGAAATGGAGCTGCTTTTGCAGATAAGAGACACAAAGGGTTTTCAACGGATGCAGATATTGTTTTTGTAAAAGGTGGGAATGGATCTTTTCCTGTAACCAATACCATTAATGCTTTGACATACTTCAAGAATGTAGCAACAGCCTTAAATAAACCTATTGTTGTCAACATGAGTATTGGAGGGCAGGGAAGTGCCCATGACGGAACATCCTCTCATGAAGTGGCTGTTGATAATTTTACGTCCTCAGGCCCGGGAAGAGTAGTGGTGATCTCTGCAGGAAATGATTATGGTATCAATCTTCACAGAAAAGTAGATATTGAGCCAAGTGGTGCACAATCTTATGTTTTTACAGTCGGAAGCAGTACTTCTGCTGCTACTGTATTTAGCTTTATCATGTATGCTAATAATAATACACCTGTTACAGCGAAATTAACAGCTCCTGATGGTCAGCAATATGTGCAAAATATTAGTACAGATACTACCCATAGTATATTAGGAGGCGGATTTACGGCTACTATGTATAACTATTGGAGTGCAGATAATAACAAACGCTATGTCCAGTTAGTGATCAACAGAGTTACAGGATCCACTGCCAATTGTCAGGGAAATTATACGCTGGAAATCACAAATAATGGAACACAAACAATTAATACACACGGTTGGCTTTCTAGTCAAGGAGTAGCAACTACCTTACAAAATGGTGATAACGAATATATCGTAGGAACTCCTGGAAATGCATCAAGTGCAATCACCGTAGCATCTTATATGGGGAGAGCGAGTTGGTATACGTCCGCAGGAGGATATTTATATACAACTCCACAAGAATCCATCTCTCCATTTAGTGCACAGGGACCAAGAGTTGATAATTTTCAGAAACCGGATATCACAGGTTCCGGGCAGGTTGTTATTTCTTCAAGATCTAGTAACTCTGCACCAGCAGCTACAGATATTATTGCAAATACCAATTATTATGTAAAAAATCAGGGAACCAGTATGTCGTCTCCTGGAGTTGCCGGAGCTGTAGGGTTATTGCTTCAGGCAAATCCGACATTAACTGCAGCCCAGGTTAAGGCACGTCTTACTTCCAATGCAAGAAAAGATGGAGCAACAGGAAATATTCCAAATACAAGATGGGGATACGGAAAGTTAGATATCTATAAGGCAGTTACCGATGAATTAGGATGTGTAAAATCCAATTTTGAAGTCGTTACTTATGACGAACCTTATATTATTGCCAATACAGAAAGTAACAGTGCTGCCAGCAATTTTGATAATATGGCATTGGCTGTTCGATATACACCAACTTTAACCGGTAAATTGGGTGGCTTTTCATTTACATCCGGATCTGGTACAATTCCTACTGACTTGGCAGTAGATATTCAAATAAGAAAAGTAAATGCCAATGGTGATCCGGGAGATATTATTGCTACAAAAACGGTTTCTTCATGGGTTAATGATGTACAAAGATTTACCTGGAATTATGTTGATTTGGCTAGCCTAAACGTTCAAATGGTGACAGGAAAAGATTTCTATATTGTAATCAACGGTCTGGCAGGAAGAGTGGCCATAAAAAATGAATCTACAGCAGTAAGTGGTCGTAGCAAAACATCAACGGATGGAACAAACTGGCTTACAAGAACTTTTGATCTTAAAATGAGAGCTACAGTGTATGAAGATGTAGCTGAGGTAAAAAATCTGGCAACTTCTAATCAGACTAAAACAGCTTCAGCAGCAGCCGGATATAATTATTTTACGAATGCATGTCAGTTAATTTCAAGAGTTGAAAAAGAGACGGCAAGTACAGTAACAGGAAGTGTAACTTCAAAAGTATGGGTTGATAATGTACAGCCGGATTATGTTTCAAGAAGATATGAAATAAACCCTGCAACAAATCCTACAACAGCTACAGGAAAAGTAACTTTATACTTTAAACAGGCAGATTTTGATGCATACAACCAGACAAGTGTTATAAAACTACCTACTTCTGCTAACGATAATGGGAATAAAGCCAATCTGATTATTGAAAAATATGCAGGAACAAGTACAACAGGTACGGTAGCTTCATATGGAACTCCTGCCGCAACTATTAATCCTAATATTGCTGATATTGTATGGAATGAAACTTATCAATATTGGGAAGTAAGCTTCCAGTCAGTAGGTTTTGGTGGGTATTTTGTGAAAACAAGCCCAACTTTAGGTACAACAGAAGTAAAACTGAATTCAGAAGTGAACATCACTCCAAATCCAGCTAAAGACTTTGTAAATGTTATGTTAGGAAGACATTCTAAAGGTACAGTAACCATCTATGATGCTTCAGGAAAATTGATTAAAACTGTGGGTGTTAATACAAACTCAAACAGAATTAATGTTTCAGAATTAGTGAAAGGAACCTACTTGTTTACCATTATGTTGAGCGACAATACTACAATTACTAAAAAAGTAGTTAAAGAATAAGTTTCAATTCACTTAAATAATAAATAAAAGCAGCAGTTTCCATAACTGCTGCTTTTTCTATATTTGCCATAAAATAAAATGAATGTTTAATAAAGTTTTTTTCTCATTTTTTTTATGTCTTACGGTTATCTTTCAAAGCTTTGTAGAGAGTAAAGCTGTTCATCCCTATCATGTAGGGTCTGTGGAGATCAATTATAATTCAAAATCCAAAACCTTTGAAGTGACGGGGCATTTTTTTCTGGATGATACGGAAAATGGATTGAGCAAAAAATATGGTGGATCTTTTCACTTTAATGATGAAAGATATAAAACTAAACTCAATGAATACCTGCAAAAGTATTGTCAGGAATACTTTAAGCTAAAGGCAGACAATAAATTTTTAAAAATAAATTACATAGGATATGAGGAAGATCAGGAATCTGTAAATGTCTTTCTCGAGTCAGAGCCAGTCGCCAGTCCCAAAAAAATAGAAACAGCAGTAAGTTTTCTGTATAATCTATTTGATGATCAGATTAATATTGTCCATATTATTGTGAATGGAGAGAGGAAAAGTGAAAAGTTATCTTATCCCAACCGATATCTTTATAAGCAGTTTTAGTTCTCCAGTTGAATCAAGATATTGATTTCTTTAGCGTGTGCCAAGAGATCTGGAAAAAAATCATCATAGCATTTCTGAAGAAATGTTTTGTTTTCTAAAAATGCCTCAAAAACAGGAATGTCCTTATCCAGATATTGAGCCTTATTCAGAACATTTTGAATACTGAACTTAATGCCCCAATCTTCACGATAATTATACAACCAGTCATCATGTTCCATTTTCACCAGCATTTTTTTGAAGTTCTCAGGTAGCCATTCTTCATTCGAATTCAATACTTTGTAAACACGGAGAGAATGTGCTTTCCATTCTGTAAGGGAATTTAGGGAAAGATCATTGGCAACAAAATAATCCATAGAGACATCTACAAATGCTCCGGCATACAGTCTTACCAAGGGTGCGAAAACCTTTTTAGCCTCATGAATAGCAGGGTGGGAGTCGGTAAATGTGTCAATAGCTCTGTGAAGGGTAATTCCATCCTGAATATCCTTAGGGAAAGAAAATCGATCCTTGTTTCGGATAAAGTCTTCCAGAAACTGACCAACAATTTGTCCGTCGGTAAAAGTGAGAAAGGAATGAGCCAAATAATTCATAAACGAATATAGAAATTTTTAAACAAAGTTTTACTATTGCTTAAGGTTTCCACCCAAACCCCTTTTTCTGTTTCAAAATATTTAAATTCAACTTCCTGTACCCTTAATTCTTTGGGCGAAATCAGGCTGAGGTAAAGCTCGTCATCATTAATCATGCATTTAATTTGAACAGGAAATGGTAAAATATTCTGAATCTGCAGATCCTTATAGCCATAAACCACCGTACAGTCTGAACCCAAAGGCGTAAAACGTTCTTCTTCTTTATAGATATCTATAGAATGAGGGAATCTTTCCAAAATCTTTAATCCTGACTGAAGAGCCATAAAATATAAAATTGAAGAAAACTGACATATTCCGCCACCAACATCACTTGAAATATTATTTTTTATTAAATTTCTTCCCTCTTTAAAATCGTTTTTTTTACTAGGTTTTCCAATTATTTTCCAAAATGAAAATACCTCACCGGGATGAATCACCAGATTATTAATCTTATTTCCTACAACTTTTAAATTATGAATTTTGTTATGATGAAACGCTCCTTTTTTAATGATTTGCTGGATTTTAATGGAATGTTCACCAATATTTTCCGAAAGATATTTCTTAGGATAAGAATGGTTATTTTTCCTTTCATCAACATACCGTTGCAAAAGCTTTATCTGTAGTTTCCATGAATGAGGAATCCAGTTTTTTAGTTGTTGTTTCATATCTTTTCTAAAACGGTAATATGATAAGACGCCCAGTTTTTCAGGAAAGTCCTGCAAAGTAGAATATCCAGTGGCAAAAAGAATTTTCTTACCGCTTTTGGCAATCTGTGAATTGGAAAAAAGAGAATTCCTGTTGTATTTTTAACTTTCCATCTGTCTTTTGATATTTGTGAAATTTCTGAAGGTGAAAAACTATTTCCTGCATGCCAATCCGCCTGTGGAGAAACAGCTTTTTTTCTGGTTTTCAATGGATAATCGAAAATTAAAGTTCCGTTTTTACTTAATTTCTGATGACATTCATTTAAAAATGCTTTTGTCTCTTCCTGATTTTGGTGCATAATCACATGAAAACAGAAAATACACTCAAACTCACTGTGAAAAGGGATCTTAGATATTTCTCCTACATCCAGAATTTTTTCAGGATATTTTTGTCGTGCAACGTTCAGCATGTTCTCGCTGAAATCTGTTCCATGAGTAGCAAAGTTGAGCAATCGGCCTGTTCCGCATCCCAAATCCAGAACCTTAGTGTATTTTTTATTCTGAAAAAATGAGGTTAAAAATGATCTTTCCTGTTGATCAATATATTTTCCATAGGAATTCCCAAAACGATTGTCATCGTAGGATTCTGCGAGGTTGCTGTAATATTCCCGGATATTTGTTTTCATCATTAAAAAAATCTTCTGTTAAGATCTTTAATTTTACTGACTTCTACAATTTTTATTCCGATTTATTGATTTTTTAACCTGAACAGATTTGCTATATTGTCTTTTTTTCTAAAAAAGTCTTTCATGGAAATCTTCAATTTTACTTACTTCCTCAATCTTAATCCCAAATTTTCTTTTCGGAATTTTATTAAGATTAGAAACGAATATCTTTTCATACCCTAATTTTTCAGCTTCGGTAATTCTCTGTTCAACTTGGGCAACCGGACGAATTTCTCCGCTTAATCCAATCTCTCCTGCAAAACAGTAATGTTCAGAAATGGCAATGTCTTCACTAGACGAAAGAACAGATGCAATGACCGCTAAATCCAAAGCTGGATCATCAGTTTTTATCCCTCCCGTAATATTAAGGAAGACATCCTTTGCTCCCAGTTGAAAACCTGCTCTTTTTTCCAGTACAGCCAACAGCATATTCAGCCTTTTTGAGTCAAATCCGGTAGAACTCCTTTGTGGGGTACCATAAACAGCAGTACTTACCAGCGCCTGTATTTCCAAAAGCATAGGTCTGTTTCCTTCCAGAGTTACTGCCACTGAATTTCCCGAAAGTTCCTCAAACTTCTTTGTGATAAGAATTTCAGATGGATTTTTAATTTCCTTTAATCCTTGGGAAATCATTTCGTAGATTCCGATTTCAGAAGTGGATCCAAAACGGTTTTTATTGGCTCTCAGTAATCTAAAAAGGTGATTTCGGTCTCCGTCAAAGTTCAAAACCACATCCACCATGTGTTCCAGTACTTTTGGTCCCGCAATTTGACCGTCTTTGGTAATGTGACCTACCAGAAATACAGGAATACTGTTCTCCTTAGCATATTTAATAATTTCATTGGAACACTCTCTAATTTGAGATACAGTTCCCGGAGAACTTTCTATAAGTTGTGACTGAAGCGTCTGGATGGAATCGATGATCATAAAATCCGGTTCCAGTTTTTTGGCTTCGTGAAGAATTTTTTCAAGTGAAGTTTCTGTGAAAAGAAAACAGTTTGGGTTTTGAATATCCGTTAGTCTATCCGCTCTCATTTTAATCTGAGAAGCGCTTTCTTCCCCTGAAACATAGAAGACTTTCTTCTTCATTTTTAAGGCAAGCTGCAACAGAAGAGTAGATTTTCCGATTCCGGGTTCACCACCGATTAAGGTAACAGAACCTAATACAATTCCGCCTCCTAGAACACGGTTCAGCTCTTCAGATGGAGTTTTTATTCTCGGTTCCTCACTGGTTTCTACCTCGATGATATTGATGACATGCTGCTTGGTTTTTGAGAATGGTACAGCCTTATGAGAGGTCTTTTCTACAACTTCTTCCACCAAGGTGTTCCATTCTCCACAATTTTTGCATTGTCCCATCCATTGAGAATATTGTGTTCCGCAGTTTTGACAGAAATATGCCGTTTTCAGTTTTGCCATACTGCGAAGTTATAAAAAAAGCATTTTTCTTCCGAGGTTTAAATGTCAAAAAAATAACATAGGTCAACGATAGAAATATCTTTCATATCTTAGCTTTGCTAAAATTAAAATATTAATGTAAAATATAATTACAATGAAAAAACTATTCTTATCCTTTGTATTCGCATTTTTAAGTGTTTTCTCTTTCGCACAGAATAATTGGGAAATAGATCCAATGCATTCTTCCGTGAACTTTACCATAAAACATATGGGAATAAGCTTTGTGCAGGGCCGATTTGATAAATTTGGAGGAACAGTTGCAACAAAAGGTGCTAATCTGGACAATGCGGCATTTGATATCAATATTTCTACAGAAACCATTAATACCGGGGTAGAGATGAGGGATAATCATCTTAAAAGCAAAGATTTTTTTGCAGCCGGAAAATATCCTGATATGAAATTTGTAGGTACTTCTGTTGCGAAAGATAAAGGTTCGTATGTATTGAACGGAAAACTGACCATTAAGGAAACGACTAAAGATATCAGTATACCTGTAACAATGGGCGGGATAGCGAAAAATAAAGACGGAAAAGAGGTAATGGGAATTCAGGGGAAATTTACAATCAATCGTCTGGATTATGATATCAGCTATGATCCAACCGGAACTGGTATTGCCAAAGATGTTGATATCAACGTTTATCTTGAATTGGTTAAGAAATAATTTCTATATAAATAATAAAAGAGGCTTTTCAAACAAATTGAAAAGCCTCTTTTATTTTTAATCTTTTTATGATTTTGGAGAAATAAATCAGTTCAGAACATTTATTTTTCCTGAGGAAACAGTGAAGATTCCAAAATCGTCAATCAACATGCTGTCCTTTTGAACAGAATTGAAAGACATAACTCTATCCAGTTCTTTTTGTGAACGTCTTCTCATGATCCAATCTTTGTTTTGATGATTATTCAGAACATAGGCGATCATTTTTAATTGTGGATGCCAAGGCTGGCCGGTGTAAACAATGTAGGAATTCTGTTCTGAGATGGAAGCCACTCCACGAATAGCTTTACTGGCCATTTCATTATCCCCAAAAAGTTCAAGAATACCTGATACAATTGTGATATTAGGTTCAAAATCCAGTTTTTTATAGGTTTCAGGATCAAAGCAGTCAAAATTGGTGAACCTTATTTTTTGATAGTTTTTTTCTTTAATAACCTTTTCTCCAATTTCAATATTGGATTTTACAAATTCATTGATGACAATATCAGCTTCAGGATACTTCTTTTTAATGTCAAATAAATAATTTCCCGTGCCGCCTGCAACATCCAGAATTTTAATCGGCCTGCCTTGCTGTTTCAGAATTTGAATATTTTGCTCTAAAAGTTGAAGTAATTGTTGTTTTCTGATGCGGATTCCTTTCCAGCCAATGGCGTTGAGGTAATTCTTATCCATCATTTTCCCAAAACCAAATTTTCCACTCGGCTTATTCTGATAAACATAATCCAATGAAGCACCGGAATCAAAGCCATATTGTAATCCGATGGCCATCCCGTCACTTATTTTTCCGATATTTCCGAGTGAAAGTTTCTGAAACTTAAAATTCAGATTATTTCCAATATTATTTTGAAGATCCTGATATTCTTTTACAGAAAATGAGTCAGGCGAAAGATTCGGCTGCTTGGGAGACCTGTTGAAGCATTTTTCTGCAAAATCCACAATTTTATCATATACCTTTTCTCTTCCGGAGTCAAATAAAATTCCATGGAAAAAATCTGGCAGAACTTCGTAATTTTTTAAATCTGTATCCAATTTATCATGGAAGATTTTTTGATCCTTGTTGAAAACAACATGATCTTTTTCAGCAGCTAAAATCAAGGTTGGAGTATCTATAGCCTCAGCATCTTCTACTAAACGCTTTCCGGCTTTTGCGAGGTCAATCAGAAGTTCAGCATCAATGGATCTTGAGATCAATGGATCCGTATCGTAAGCTTTTTGTTGTTCAGGATCATGAGTAAGCATTTTAGATTTCACATAGCTTTTGATAATCAATCCTTTTTTTAGCTTGGTTCCCAGAGTAATGATTTCATTGGCCAAAGGAACAATAAGGTTGATTCTGAATGCCGGAGCAAGAAGAGCCATTCCTGCAATTTTGGGCGCAAAATCATGGGCCCAGGCAGAAGCAACAACTCCACCTATACTGTTGGCAACTACAAAAATATCCGAAATATTTACATCATATTTGGAATAAAGAAATTTGGAAAATGCATCCAGATCTCGAACATAATCCATAAAAACAGATGAAGTTTTGGTTTTTGTAAGACCATGTCCGCGGAGATCAAATGCGAAAATATTGTATTTTGAAAACTGTGCGGATTGTGCAATATCATTAAGCCTCTCGGAATGCTCATGGCCACGATGGATCATGATGATGCTCTTCTGCTGTGGCTGATAGTTCCATTCGCGATAAAAAATATCTTGGTTATCAAAACTCGTAAAATGTCCGCTGTTCATAGTTTAAATTTTTTTCAAAAAATCCTGCAGATAAGAATGAATGATCATATTCTTGTTGCTGATTTTCATTGTGGTTATTGCTTCCTCTAAAGGTAAAGATAAAATATTTTTGATTACTAAAATTCCAATTACAGAACTTCTGGTAAAGCCCATAGTACAATGAATAAGAATCTTTCCGTCTTTCGGAAGGTGTTTATATTGTTCAGAAATTTCAGTAACAAGTTTTTGGGTATCCTCAATATCAAAACTGCCAATATCCATAATAGGATGGAAATGATAGGAAGATTGTCCTTTTAAGAATGATATTTCCTCAATTTCAGGGGATAAATCATAGATGAAAATATTTTTGTTGATTGTAAATCGTTCTACAATGTCATGATCCGGCCTTGACGAAATATAAAGATGGGGAGTAGGCTCAATAGGATTTTTATTTTTCCTTAAAAATTTCCAAAGCCCTTGATACATTAAAAGATATGGGGAATAAAATATTTTCCTTATCCACGGAATGTTTCCGTTTTGATTCTTTAAAAAGTAAATATTGTTCTTTTGATAATGATATCCAATGAAAAGCATCATTAAAGCCGGCCACAGAAAAAATAATCCGGGATATCCTGAAAATTGATTCAACAATAAGGCAGTCAGAATAAGCATCCAGCCTAATAAAAAATAATAATTGGCAACTTGAAAATTTCTATACCTGAAATCTCTTTTTCGATAAGGAAAGAGAATGAAACTGATATGGGCAACCAAGGTTCCTGTTATAATATCAATAAAATGATGTTGATAGGTCGTTAATGTTGAAATCCCCAAAAGAATAAGCCAAAGCATTATAAAAATCTTTCCTTTTTTTATATTTCTGAAAACAGACCAGAAAATAAATGCATAGGCAATATGTAATGACGGGGCCTGATTAAAAGGAGAATCAAAAGCCTTTAAAAACTGAAAAGAATATCCAAAAAAAAGATTTCCAGTTTCAGGTTTCGAAAAAGAAAATTGTAAAGGAAATAAAAGAAAGCAAATTCCTGCAACAATGGTTACAAAAAGCATTCTTTGGGTTAAAACCTTAAGCTGTTCTGTACTATTACAGAGAAAAAATACCATACAGAAGAATAATCCACTCGTCATATAAGGAATAATTGTCCAAGGGATGAATGGTATATGTTTTTCAAAATCAAAAACAAATGATGGAACCTCTGCCAATGTTGAAATATACCACGCCGCACCATTGTAAACCATCATGAATACAACGGAACAAAGAATAAGGGCATAAAGCTTTTGCTTTATTGTCAATCGTTTTTCATCCATTTGGCTTTTCTGAACATGATCATATTTAATAAAGAAGAGGGAAGCAGGGATAAGGATCTCATCATCCACTTCATTTTTGTTGGGAAAATAATTAATTTCTCTTTATTTTCGATAGCTTCGGATATAATATGAGTCGCTGTTTCCAGATTGGTGAGGAAAGGTTTTTTACCTAAATTGTTCTGGTTTAGCTGTCTTAATTTTTCGGTATCTACATATCCGGGAGCAATAGTGGTCACAGAAATCCCGAAAGGCTTCAATGCACGACGGTAAGCCTCTGCAATCTGTATCACAGATCTTTTTGTCTTGGTATAAAGACTGGAATTTTCATATTCTAATATCCCCGAAACTGATGCTACCACCGTTATGCTACCATTTTTCTGATTTTTCATGGCTTTTCTGGAAGCCTCAAAGCAATTAACAGTTCCTGAAATATTGGTTTGAAGCATTTCTTCTGCTTCTTCATAGGAAATATTTCCTGCCACATCCTCAGCATAGCTTCCTGCGCAGTTAATAAAAATATCCAGTCCTTGTTTATCCAACAGAAAAGATTCTAATACGGATGAAATCGAATTCATATCAGAAACATCTGCCTGAAACGCCTGTAAGTTCTTAAAGTTGTTCTCCTCTATTTTTGCAAGGTTTCTTCCACAGATTCCTACACAATATCCTTTTGAAAGATAGTGCTTGGCCAGAGAATAGCCAATTCCTGAGGTTCCGCCTGCAATAAAAACATTCATGGGTATTCTGTGATTTTCAATTTTATGTAAAAATAAATTTTAAAAGTGAAAGTTGGATAATGGCAGGGATTTATTATCACTTAAAAATGTTTATGACTTTTATGGTTAAAAAAATTAGAGTTTGTCTCTTATATTTTTCACTGTTTGATCAAAGCCATATTGCCACTGCATTTCCATATCCTCCACAAATTGTGGATACGTTTTCGGGAATGAAAAATCGATCTCCAGCTTTTTCCAATTGATTTTTTTTTCCAGATAATGTCCTTGAAGATCTTTCTTTATACCGGTAGTGTCAATTTGAAATTCTGAGATAATATTCTCCGTTTCCATTAACCTCTCATTAGCGCTGAAGCCAAAAACAGAACGGATAAGTGCTTCTTCTATAGAGGTATAGGATTGTTTTTTTTCTGTAATCACCTCTTTGGAAAGATGTCTTGCCAATTCAATGGGAACCAGGTCTATCACCCCGCCCATGAAATATCTGTTGTGAAGAGCGAGCGGTTTTACATAAAACATATCAGAAACAGAAGCTCTGGTACTTTCAAGCATTGAAAAATCGGTGATAATTTTTGAGGTTTCTTCAACGGCACTATTTTTAAAGCTTTTTGGATGGGTGGAAATATATTCTTCACCAATTTTTTTAGCAGTTTCAATATCTGTGAAAATTACTTTTTGAAATAGTTTTTTCCCGTTTCTTAACTGTTGAGAATCCTGAGGTGTGAAAAGAAGTTCAGAGCCTATGATAACGGTTGGGATTTCTTTCGAAAATGAGGTGTTTTTTATTGATGGAAAACATTCAGTCAGATCCTGAGGCATTTCAACAAGATATCTGTTGAAAATATCTTCAATAAAAGGAGCTTTCCTTTTGTCAAAACATTTTTTTAATGAAAAAATTCCTATTTCAGAAAGCTTTTTGTACCTTGTTAATGTAGTTTGCGATACAAACTGGAAATATTCCTCAGATTTTAGATATTCTTTTCTTGAAAAATGATCCGGAAAAGCATTGATAACAGCTGCCGCAAATGATCCACCACATGATGCAATAAGAATATCAGGCTTCATATTCAATTCATCCAGGGCTGCAAAAATTCCAAGGTAGATCATTAACCTTGTTCCGCCTCCTGAAAAAATTACTGCTCTTTTAAATTTTTCATCCATGATTTTAATTCTTAATCAGAAACGATAATATCCAGAAAAATAAAGGAGCATTGAAGATCAGGCTGTCCATTCTGTCCAAAAGTCCTCCATGTCCGGGAAGCAGAGTACCCGTATCCTTTACATCAGTTTTTCGTTTTAAATAGGACATAAAGATATCTCCGCAAAATCCGAAAACTCCAAGTGTTATTCCTATAATGCTATTGGTTATAATATCTGTTTTAAGTAAAAAGAATCCTAAAATATTACTTAAAATCAAGGTAATTAAAACTCCACCAATAAATCCTTCAAGTGTTTTATTAGGACTGATTGTAGGGACTATTTTATGTTTTCCAAAGAATTTACCCATTAAATATTGAAAAACGTCATTCAATTCTGTCACAACAACAATAAATATGATGGAACTGAGGCCATTGGAACTATTTCGTATCCAAAACAAATGAGGAAAAGCAAAAAGACAGACCATTAAAGCAATGAAAATACCCATCAATTGTCGGGTAGATGATTTTAAAATGAAAAAATAGAGTAGCACAACAATTCCTAATATAGAACTGTACAAAAAGTAATTTTCAATACTTAAAAATTGGAGCAGGAAAAACTGTGAAACTCCAATGAATAAAGATGGAATAATAGGTTTTTCATAAATTTTAAACATCCTTGAAAACTCAAAGAAAGATTGCGCGCCTATCCATGAAACAAAGATAGCTGTGGCAAGGGGATGCGAAATTCCGAGGGCAAAAACAATGATGATGTAGATCCACGTTTTTACTCTTAAAGGAACATCTGCAAATTTATTTTCTTCAGGCTTCATTCAGAGATTTCTTGAGTCTAGTGTAAGTACTGATGAAGAGAAGAAGAATAATGGCGCCAAAAATATAGCTTGAAATAGTTGTGATACTGACTCCAAAAAATATCAATAAACCATACAACCCTAGCATAAGGGCACGATCACTTTTTCCCATGGGTCCATCATAACGGCGCTCTTTTCCTACAATTTTTCCCATCAACCCTGCAAATTCATTAATGATACTTAAAACAATGAAAATGACAATCAGGTATAAACTTTCAGGCTGAAACTTAAGCAAAGGAAAAAATATAATGACATCAGAAATAATATCACCCACTTCGTTCAAAACTTCCCCTAATTTACTGGTTTGATTAAATCTTCTGGCCATCATTCCATCCAGTGCATTCAGGGCCATTCTCAGAAGCAGCCCAATGGGAAGACTCAGGAAGAACCATTTTGAAGTGTCTGCATTCCAAAATAATACTCCGATTATTACAGATAAAAGGATTGAGCTAATGGTAATCTGATTGGCTGTAATCGCATTTTTATTCAAAAATAATAAAACAGGAGCGAGCAGCTGCTGGAATTTTGGTTTTAGTTTATATACCGAAATCATGGTTGTTTTTAATTTTTGTCATTTGCTTATATCAAATATAGATAAAAATTTTAATCTGGTTTTATAATTGTTTGAAGCATGTTTTCTCATTTTCAAAACCTAAAAGATTGCTTTGTGTTTCTTTTTCCCATAACTTTGCACAAACCTAATCTAATGAGTAAAAAGAATACAAAGTACATCTTTGTGACAGGAGGTGTAACTTCATCTTTGGGAAAAGGAATCGTGTCTGCTTCTCTGGGACTATTGCTAAAATCACGCGGTTTTAACGTAACGATCCAAAAACTTGATCCTTATATCAATATCGACCCGGGAACATTGAATCCTTATGAGCACGGAGAGTGCTACGTGACTGAAGATGGTGCGGAGACGGATCTGGATTTAGGCCACTATGAGCGTTATCTTGATGCTCCTACATCCCAAAATAATAATGTTACTACAGGAAAAATCTACCAGACTGTAATTGAAAAAGAAAGAAAAGGAGACTTCCTTGGAAAAACAGTTCAGGTAATTCCTCATATTACTAACGAAATCAAACGTAGAATTAAAATGCTTTCCAAGCAGAACTACGATATCATTATTACTGAGATCGGAGGAACTGTCGGAGATATTGAATCTTTACCTTATATTGAAACTGTTCGTCAGTTGAAATGGGAGCTGGGAGAGAAAAATTCTATGGTTATTCACCTAACATTATTGCCATATTTGGCTTCAAGTGGAGAATTAAAAACAAAACCATCACAGCATTCCGTTCGTCAATTGATGGAAAGCGGAATTATGGCTGATGTGTTGGTTTGTAGAACAGAACATAAAATTCCAAAAGATCAGAGAGCAAAACTGGCTCAGTTCTGTAACGTAGCTTTAGAAAATGTTATTGAATGTAAAGATCTTGAAACAATCTATGAAGTTCCAATGTATCTTCAGAAACAAAACTTTGATGATGTAGTATTGAAAGAACTGGATCTGAAAAGTGATAAAGTTGCTGATCTTAAGGATTGGAAGAGTTTCCTTAAGAAATTCCAGAACCCTAAGAAAACCGTTGAAATTGCATTGGTTGGAAAATATGTTTCTCTTCAGGATTCGTATATTTCTATCGCTGAGGCATTTAAGCATGCTGGGGCAGACCTTGAAACTGAAGTAAAGGTAAGATGGGTATACAGTGGTGATATTACAGAAGATAATATTAAGGACGTACTGAAAGGTGTAAATGGTATCCTTGTTGCTCCAGGCTTCGGAGACAGAGGAATTGAAGGAAAAGTTCTTACTGCAAAATACGCCAGAGAAAATAAAATTCCGATGTTGGGAATTTGTTTAGGGATGCAGATCATGACGATTGAATTTGCTAGAAATGTTTTAGGACATACAAAAGCAAACTCAGTGGAATTTGATACAGCAACTCCTGATCCTGTAATTTCATTAATGGAAGAGCAGAAAAATGTAATTGATAAAGGAGGAACAATGCGTCTTGGTGCTTGGAAATGTACCCTGAAAAATGGTTCTAAATTATTTGATATCTACGGAAGCAAAAATATTTCTGAAAGACACCGTCACCGTTATGAATTCAACAGTGATTATCTTCAGGAATTTGAAAAGAATGGTTTCCTTGCTACAGGTACAAACCCTGAAACAGGACTGGTAGAGGCTTTAGAACTACCTGATCATCCGTTCTATGTAGGTGTTCAGTATCACCCGGAATATAAGAGTACGGTAGCTACGCCACATCCTTTATTCAGAGCTTTTATTAAGGCTTGCGAAAAGAAATAAGGTAATTTTTTATTATAAACGTCTACTAATAAACTCAGGCTGATTATTCTCAGCTTGAGTTTGTTATATAGTAACATAGTAAAGCATAGAGTTTTGATAAAAAAACAGTATTTTTGTCAGCTCAAATTACGTATGCTAGTACGTACATTTTAAATTTAAAATTTTAATATAAAATAAAATGCAACAAAACAACGGAATCGATAAGAAGCAGATGATTAGTTTCGCGGTTTTATGCCTGGTTCTCTTTGGCTTTATGTTCTATTTCCAGAACAAACAGGCAAAAGAAGAGGAGTTGAAAGCTCAGCAGCAAAAAACGGAACAGGTAAAAAATGCCGTAAAACAAACTCAGGCAACCAATATCAATCCAAATGTAACTCCTGGCTCCATTCAGACAGCGAATTTGTCAAACAAAGAATTGAATATTGAATTCTCTAGTTTAGGAGGTCAGGTTTCTAAAGTTCAGCTTTCTGAATATAAAGCATATGATCACAAAACAGATCAGGCAGATCTTCCGCTTTATCTGATCAATAAAAATAATTCAAACTACGGTTTCCAGTTTAAGGACAAAACAGGAAAAGTTGTTAATACTAAGAACTTAGTTTTCTCACCTTCTGTTAACGGAAATGCAGTAACCATGACAGCAAATTATAATGGTGCTGTTATTCAGTTTATTTATACTTTATTGGATAAATATACATTAGATTTTAAGGTAAGAACCCAAGGCTTAGCCAATATTACTTCTGATAACAAAGCAGATTTTATCTGGGATTACAGTGTAAGAAACCTAGAAAAAGGTAGAGCTCAGGAGCAGTCTCACTCAGAATTCTCTTATGCTTTCAATAATTATAAAGATTATGATTATGACGGAAGAACAACCATGGAGGAGGAAAAAGAGACACTTAACTGGATTGGGGTAAAACAACAGTTCTTTACTTCTGTTATTGAAGCTAAGAACGGATTTACTCAAAGTAAAGGAAACCAGGAGAATGTTGAAGAAGGTGAGTACCTGAAAAAACTAAACTATGAAGGTTTCGTTCAAATGACAGGAAGTGAATTGAATCAAGACTTTACTTGGTACTTTATGCCGTTAGACTTGAAATTATTGAAATCTTACGATAAAAACTTTGATGAGATTCTTCCATTAGGATGGTCATTCATCGGGTGGATGAACCGTGGTTTCTTTATGCCGATGTATAACCTTATCGCGGATTGGGGACTAACCGCAGGTTGGGTAATTTTCCTAATGACAATCATTGTGAAATTAATTCTTTCACCTATTATGTACAAGCAGCATAAGCTAAGTGCAATGATGAAAGTGATTCGTCCGGAAATTGATGAGGTGAACGCTAAGTTCAAGGATGCTGATCCAATGAAGAAGCAGCAGGCTACCATGGAAGTTTACAGAAAGGCTGGTGTTAATCAGTTGGCTGGATGTTTCCCTGCTTTGGTTCAGATTCCGATCTTCTATGCATTATTCCGTTTCTTCCCGAACTTTATAGACCTGAGAGGACAAGGATTCTGGTTTGCAAAAGACTTAACTGCTTATGACGACTTGATCAAATTACCATTTAAAGTTCCTTTCCTTGGAGATCACTTAAGTATTTTTGCTCTGGCATGTACTATTGTTATCCTTATTTATACAGTAATGACTTCAGGAAACATGCAGCAGCCACAGCAAGAAGGAATGCCAAACATGAAAGTGTTAATGTATATCTTCCCGATTACATTCCTATTCTTCTTAAATACTTCGGCATCAGGTCTTTCTTGGTATTATTTTGTTTCGAATGCGATTAACATCTTAATTATCCTTGTTATTAAATATGTGATTCTGGATGAAAAGAAAATCCATGCACAGATTCAGAGTAATAAGGAAAAGCCTAAGACTGAAGGTAAGTTCCAGAAACGAATGAGAGAAATGATGGAAAAAGCTCAACAGCAACAACAGGCTCAGGAGCAACAAAAAAATAGAAAGAAATAATCTATCATACAAAAAAGAGAAGCAATTTTGCTTCTCTTTTTTTATTTGAATACACTCTAAAACTTTAAGAGTATCATCGTTTCTTAATCATATTTAAGCCTGAAAGACTGTCTGTGGTGTATGGTGGGCCCATGCTTGATAAGGGCTTCCTGGTGTTTTTTTGTGGCGTACCCAAAATTGGTATTCCATCCATATTCAGGGAATTCTTCATGAAGTTCAATCATGAGTTTATCCCTATAGTTTTTTGCAAGAATAGATGCAGCAGCTATAGATAACACTTTTGAGTCCCCTTTAATAATACATTGATGAGGAATATAATTGTAGGGATGGAATTTATTTCCGTCCACTAAAATAAGCTCAGGTGTTATTGTTAACTGGTCCAGTGCACGATGCATGGCATGAATACTAGCATTAAGGATATTGTGTTCATCAATGAATGCAGGAGGTAATTCTGCAATGGCGTAGCATTTTACATTATCCTTGATATAGCTATCCAGCTCCATCCTGGTTTTAAAGGTTAATTTTTTTGAATCATTCACCAAGTTCTGTTGAAAATTATCATCTAAAATAACAGCTGCGGCCACAACCGGCCCACTTAAACAGCCTCTTCCTACCTCATCACATCCTGCTTCAATGTAGGTATCCGTCCACTTTTGTAATAATTCCATGTTTATGCGTAATATAAAAGGGTAAAATTAAAGAAAAACAAATGTAATTGCCCTATCTTTTTTACCTTATAAATCTATAAGTAGGTAAGACTATTTAACGGCCATATTGGTGGTTTTTAATAATAATTCTACTTTTTATGATTGGTTATTATCAAGAATTTTGAATGCCAATATGTTTTTTTTAGATAGGTCATATTGATGGTCTTATTATATTAAGATATTCATATATTTTCTGTTTTTTTGTTACGATTATAATTTGTTAGTCACCGTCTATAGAGCTTTTTCTTTCCCTTTTCTCCGTTGCAAAAAACTATGTGTTACATGGTATGTTTTCATAAATGATGTATTTTATTCCAATAAATGTGATTTATATTATTGTAAACCAGATTGTTATTAGGTTGTTTAGAATGAATCTTGATAGATGGTGTCGATAATTGATGTTGTTGATGTTTATGAAAAAAAATATCGATTAATTTTTTTTGTTTTTGTTAAAAACAGTTTTTTTAACTTAATTTAATAATTTATTCATTGTTTTTATTAATGATTATTGAATAGTTTGTATTTTTTTTAAAAATTCCTTTGTGTTGTTGAGAAAGTTTTACAAATTTGTAGGGTACAAAATTAATTTGATATGAAGAAACTAACAACAGGTCTTCTTGTTTTAGTATTGTCTTCTTCTATTGCTGTAGCTAATGCTCAAGAAAAGAAGGATACACTTAAAACAAAAGAAATCGAGGGCGTGGTAGTAACTGCACTCGGAATTAAAAGAGAAAAGAAAGCACTTGGATATGCATCTCAGGAAATTAAAGGAGATGTTTTGAGAGAAGGAGCTAATACTGGTAACATTTCCAGTCAAATGGCTGGTAAGGCAGCAGGTGTTCAGGTTGTCACAAGCACAAACTTCGGTGGAGCTTCCAGTGTTGTAATTAGAGGGATGAAGTCCATTGGAGGAAATAACCAGGCTCTTTTTGTGGTAGACGGTGTTCCGATTAATAACAATAACAGCACGATTTCTGGCGCTTATACTATTTTTGACGGAGGTAACTCGATTTCTGATTTAAACCCCAATGATATTGAAAGTGTTAACGTACTAAAAGGAGCGGCAGCTTCTGCTCTATACGGAGAAAGAGCATCTTCAGGGGTTGTGGTAATTACTACAAAAAAAGGAAAATCCCGAAAAAATGACGAATGGGGAGTTACCCTTTCTACAGAATATCAATACGGAGAAATTGATAGATCTACTTTTGCTAAATATCAAAATAAATATGGTGCAGGGTATGGGCCGGCTTCTACTTTCTTGAAAAGAGATGTGGATGGAGACGGAGTTCTTGATCTGGTAGTAGGAACAAGTAACGATGCTTCTGTAGGTACTGCTTTTGATCCAAATCTTATGGTTTATCAATGGTACTCATTGTATCCACAATTATCAGGATATCATAAAGCAACTCCTTGGGTAGCGGCAAAACATACGCCGGTTGATTTCTTTGAAAGTGCACAAACTACTTCAAACTCAGTTACTATTGAAAAAGGAAATGAAAACGGAGGTATTTTATTAAACTATAATAACTTTATCACTACAGGGGTTCTTCCAAATTCTGAGCAAAAGAAGAATACAATTTCTGCAAAATTTGATTACAAAGTAACGGATAAACTTACTGCGACAGTTTATTCATCTTTAACCATGCAGAATACGGTAGGTAGAAATAGTACAGGATACAACGATAATATTCTTACAGGTTTCAGACAATGGTGGCAAACCAATGTTGATATTTTACAACTTAAGGATGCCTATTTTGGGACAGGTGGACAAAACATAACATGGAACCCTTATGGGTATGACGACCCGGATAACTTCCAGGCACCAGCCTATTGGAACAACCCTTATTTTGATCGTTATCAAAATTACCAAAGTGATTACAGAACCAGATTCTTTGGGTATGGGATGTTAAACTATAAAGTTTCCAATGCAGTTAGTATAACAGGAAGGTTGTCATCTGATTTTGCTTACCAAAAAACTGAGGTTAGAAAAGCGGTAGGCAGTCACCCGGAATCTTTTGGAATTGTTCCAGGTTTACCATCAACGTTAAACCCACAAGCCAATGCATCTTCGGGATATTACTTAGGTAATATGTATACTAATGAAATCAATTTTGATTTATTTGCTAACTATAACAAAAAATTTGATAATGGTATCAACTTAGGAGCCGTACTAGGTACTTCCCTAAGACGAAATACTATTGAAACAACAGATGCTTCTACTCAACCAGACCCATCTGGAGCAGGATTAATTGTTCCAGGGTTATATGCTCTTAGAAATTCTGCGGGACAGGTAGTTCCTACTCAGGAATTTACTGCTACTGCTACACTACCTAGAGCGTATGGTCAGATTTCCCTAGGATATAAGGATACTTATTTCTTGGAAGGTACCGGAAGTGTTGATAAGTCTTCAAATTTACCAAGTGGTAATAATGTATATTTTTATCCATCTATCTCAGGATCTGTGGTGCTATCTAACCTTATCAATCAAGATTGGCTTTCTTTCTTAAAAGTGAGAGGAAACTGGGCTCAGGTTGGTAAAACTACCGATAACTTCAGATTGATAGATACTCAAAATATCAAAAATTTATACAATGGTATTCCAATTGTAGACCCAAACAGTTATAAAAATAATCCTAACCTGAAGCCTGAAAGATCTACTGAGGTGGAAGTGGGTATGGAAGCTAGATTCCTTAACAATAGAGTAGGATTTGATGTGAGTTTATACAAAACAAATTCAAAAGATCAGATTCTATTAGTACCAATTTCCGGAGCTTCTGGTTATACAAGTAAATGGTTTAATGCCGGTGAGCTGGAGAATAAAGGGATAGAAGTTCAGTTAAATTTAGTTCCAGTGAAGAACGAAAACTTCAGATGGGATATGAACTGGAACTGGGCTATTAACAAGAACAAGGTACTAAGCCTTAATGAAGGGATGACAAACTTACAGCTAGGAAGAGCTGTTAATGATGTAACTTTCAATGCACCTGCAGGTGAAGCTTATGGACAGATTTGGGGAACTGATTATGTGTATTCTCCTGAAGGAGAAAGAATTGTTGATCCAAATACAGGGAAATACATGATCACAACTTCAAAAACCAATGTACTTGGTAATATCATGCCACAATATACTTGGAGTGTAAGAAACAGTATCACTTATAAGGCATTTACATTTACTTTCCTTATTGATGGACAACAAGGAGGAAGCGTATTCTCCGGAGATATGTTGTATGGAACAGATACAGGTATTTATCCAGAAACATTGGCTATCAGAGAACCGGGAGCAATATTACCAGGGGTAGTAATGCAAAACGGACAGTATGTTCAGAATAATGTTCCAATAAAGACGATGTCTGGATCATTACTACGTACAGGAAATTATGCAGCAAAAGAATTTGTATATGATGCTTCATTTATTAAGCTAAGAGAGGCTGCGATATATTTCGATGTTCCAAAGAACTTATATGCCAATACCTTTATCAAAGGGATGAAGTTTGGAGTCTTTGGTAGAAACCTATGGATTATTCACAAGAATTTACCTTATGCAGATCCTGAAGCAGGATATACAGGAGGTTCAGCTACAGGTGTACAAGGAGCGAACCTTTCTAGAGGTTACTCTATTGGTGCAATGCCAACAACAAGAACCATTGGTGCTAACTTTACTGTTAATTTTTAAAAGAAGTCAAAATGAAAAAAACAATATTAAGCCTTTTTATAGCGAGCATGGCTTTAATATCATGCGAAAGGGACATTACCACATTAAATGACGATACTAAAAACCCAGCTACTGTAAACCCGGAATTTACATTTGCATCGGCAGAATTGGGATTGGTAACACAAATGACCAGCCCAAGTGTAAATATTAACATCTTCAGATTCTTTACACAGCAATGGTCTGAAACTCAATATACCGATGAATCAGTATATAACCTTCCAAAGAGAAGAGTTCCGGACAATCATTGGAATATTCTGTATGCACAATTATTAAAATTGGAACAGGTAAAAGCAGCAACCAATACAATTGCAGATGCCTCTCTAAAAGCAAGTAGAATAGCAACTATTGAAGCCTTAGAAATATATACATACAGTATATTGGTGGATTCTTATGGAGATGTTCCATATTCTCAGTCTATTAAAGTTGATCAGTATCCAAACCCAGCCTATGATGATGGGAAAGCAATTTATGTTGATTTGATCAAAAGAGCTGATGCAGCTCTTGCTTTACTGGCAAGTACTTCTGCTGGAGGTTTTGGTACAAGTGATGCTATTTTTGGAGGAGATAAAAATAAAATTAAAGCATTTATAAACAGTACAAAACTGAGACTGGGCTTAAATTTAGCTGATGTAGATAATGCTTTGGCAAAATCAACTGTTGAAAGTGCTGTAGCTAGTGGAGTAGTACTTACAAATGCTGATAATATCGGATTAAAATTTGCAGCATCAGGTCCATTTGTTAATCCTATTTTTATAGAAATGGTATCTAGTGGTAGAAATGACTTTATACCATCTGATGTATACTTAGATGCGATGAACGCAGAATCAGACCCAAGACGTGCCAGCTATTTTACAAAAGCTCCGTCAGGGCAGTATGTAGGTGGTGTGTACGGTTCTGAAAATGTATATGGAAGTTTTTCACATGTTAATCCTGAAATTTTGAAGCCAGATAATTATGCTTATCTATTTGATGCTGCAGAAGTTAATTTTATGTTAGCTGAAGCTGCTGAAAGAGGCTATAGTGTTGGAGGTGCAGCAGCAACTTATTTCACCAATGGTATTAAAGCTTCAATGGATTTCTGGGGAGTATCAGCTATTGATCGTGATGCTTATATTTTAGCTCATAGCTATGCTGCATTGCCAGGAACATGGAAGCAGAAAATAGGAAATGAAGCTTGGATTGCAACTCATAACAGAGGCTTTGAATCATGGGAATTCTCAAGAAGATTAGATTTTAGAGTATTTGTAAAACCAGAAACGAGAGATGTACCTACAAGACTTTATTATCCAATTAATGAAGGAAGTGTAAATGGTGCTAACAGAGCAAATGCATGTGTAAAACAATGGGGTTCTGTAAATGGAGATGTACAAGGAGCAAAAGTGTTCTGGGATAAACTTTAAATAATATTTATCTATAGCAAGTTAAAACCGCCTTTGGGCGGTTTTTTTGTTTACAAAGGTTTTTATTCTAGAATATTAAAAAAGATATTAGGTTTATGTTGAGCTAAAAATTTATCTCTATTTCATAATTATTTATTATATTTAATATCACACAAAAAAAATAATAATATGAAAAATTTGAAAAAACTGTCAATCCAAAATTTGAAAAATATTCAAGGTGGTTCTGCACCGGAATGGTGTACAATTAATGGAGGCTGCTGGGATCCTATTAAAAAAAGGTGTTATGCGGTAGATTGTCCTTAACATAATTTTAAATAATGTGCCTGGAAATAATGAAAGGACATTAGTTTTAGAAAAGAATAAAATTCATAAAAAAACCGCCTAAAAGCGGTTTTTTTATTTCCGTATATTTGTACTTCAAAATTGAAGATGAAACACCTCTATAAAGGTATATCATCTTGACCATTAAAAAGAGAACTTAGAGACATGAATATTAAAGATATTATAGAACAAAAGCTTTCAGAGGTTATTTTAAATGTATACCAATTAAAAGACATTAAGCTGGAAATTCAGGAAAATAAAACCGAATTTGAGGGTGACTTTACCATTGTTACTTTCCCGTTGGTTAAACAATTAAAGAAAAACCCTGAAAGTATTGGGGTTGAATTAGGAGAGGCTTTGACAGAGCAGACGGACATTTTCGAAAGCTTCAACGTGGTAAAAGGTTTCCTTAATGTTAAAGTGAAAAATCAATTGTTTGTAGATAATTTCAGATCTGTACAGAATGGTTTTTCAACAATAGAAAAGAAAAATGCTACCGTTATGGTAGAATACTCTTCGCCCAATACCAATAAGCCGCTTCACTTAGGACATATTAGAAATAACCTGTTGGGGTTCTCCGTAGCACAGATTTTAAAAGAAGCCGGATATGATGTGATCAAAACACAGATTATTAATGATAGAGGTATTCATATCTGTAAATCAATGTTGGCTTGGGAGAAATTCGGAAAAGGCGAAACTCCTGAAACTACGAATACAAAAGGAGATAAATTTGTTGGAAACTACTATGTAGAATTTGATAAAAATTACAAAACAGAAATTGCCGACCTTGTAAGCAAGGGGATTACTGAGGAGCAGGCTAAAAAAGATGCTCCAATGATTAAGGAAGCTCAAAAAATGCTTTTAGACTGGGAGAATGGAGATGAAACAGTAAGAAATCTTTGGGCAGAAATGAACTCTTGGGTATACAAGGGATTCAATGAAACGTATAAGAGATTAGGTGTTGACTTTGATCAGGTTCAATATGAAAGTAATACTTATATCCTAGGAAAAGATCTTATCCAGACAGGTTTGGAAAACGGGGTTCTATATCAGAAAGAAGATGGTTCCGTTTGGTGTGATCTAACTGACGAGGGTCTTGATCAAAAATTATTATTGCGTTCTGACGGAACTTCTGTTTATATGACGCAGGATTTAGGGACTGCTGTGGAACGTTTTAAGCAAAATAATATCCAAAAATTGATCTATACTGTAGGAAATGAACAGGATTATCACTTCCAGGTATTGTTTAAGATCCTGAAAAAATTAGGATATGAGTGGGCAGATCAATTGTATCACCTTTCTTATGGAATGGTAGAGCTTCCTGAAGGAAAAATGAAATCCCGTGAAGGTACTGTAGTAGATGCTGATGACCTGATGCAAGAAATGTATGAAACTGCAAAATCTAAAGCTCAGGAACTAGGAAAGCTGGAAACTCTTTCTGATGAAGATAAAGAAGTATCCTATGAAACGGTAGGATTGGGTGCATTGAAGTACTTCATGCTAAAAGTAGATCCGAAGAAAAAAATGCTTTTCAATCCTGCAGAAAGTATTGACTTTAATGGAAATACAGGACCGTTTATTCAATATACTTTTGCTCGTATCCAGTCATTATTATCTAAGGCTGAATTTGCACATAAAGAAACGGCAGATGTAACTTTAAATCAGTTTGAAAAAGAATTGATCATGCAGTTGGCGAACTTTAAAACGATAGTAGCAAAATCAGCAGAAACATTAAGCCCTGCTTTAGTAGCAAACTATGTATATGATCTTGTAAAATCATATAACTCATTCTATCAGAATAATCCAATTCTGAATCAGGATGATGAAAACATAAAGCAATTCCGTTTGAATGTATCAGATCTTACGGCGAAAACGATCAAAAAATCGTTGGAACTACTGGGAATCGGAACAGTAAACAGAATGTAATAAAAAAGCCTCCTGAATTTTCAGGAGGCTTTTTTTTGATATAAAGTGTATTAATAATTTTAAATTTTCTCATTACTAATTTTCTCACCGGGCGTCTGCTTCAGGCTATCTGCATACAATTTGGCAGCGCTCCATCGGGCGTGTTTAGAAAGAGTGACTTTATAGCCTTTCTTGTACGTATACACCTTGGTGAACTTGGCTCCAAAAAAAATCAGCATACAAGAATAATTGATCCACATCATAATTAAAATCACAGTTCCGGCAGCACCAAACGCTGAAGTAGGTTTTACCTGGCTGAAATAAAGACTTAGCAAAAATTTACCTAATGTGAATAAAACTGTGGTTAGAAAGGCTCCTCTCCAAACAGACTTCCAGGCAATCTGAATATCCGGAAGAACTTTAAACATTAAGGCAAACAACAGCATCACAAGACCAAATCCAATCGAGAAATTGACAACCTCGACAAGCAGATAGGTTTCAAATCCAAAGTATTGGGTAATGATTGTATTAAAAAGGCTGATGAGTGAAGATAAGACCATCGTAATCATCAGTAGGAAACCAAGAATAAGGATCATGCCAAGCGAATTGGCTCTATCCAGTAAAAATTTAATTAATGCCTTTTTAGGGGCAGACTCTACATCCCAAAGTGAATTCAAGGTATGCTGAAGCTGAAAGAATAGGGTAGTAGAACCAAAGACTAAGGCTCCAACCCCAATGGCTTTCATAAAGATGTTTTTTTTGTCGATGAGGGCGCCAGCAAGCATTCCTTCAATACTTTTAGCCACGTCAGGTCCCATAATGCCACTAATCTGAGTACTAATTTGTCCTCGGATGGCTTCCTCACCAAAGAAATTCCCAAGAACCCATATGATAATGATTAATAATCCCGGGATGGAAAATATAGCATAATAAGCAAGACTTGCCGAATCTTTTGATGCGGAAGAATTGTTCCATTCTGTAAAGGTGTCCTTGAGGACTTCCCAGAAAAATTTAATGTTATTGATCATATTAAAAAGGATATCCGATGGCAATATTGAAAACAAGATTATCTTTTCTCCAGTTTGAATCTCCGAAATTAATTTTATCGAAGGCCCATCTGTTTCCTTTTTCATAGTAAGGTACTCTCAGAGGCATCGCTAAGTCTAATCTTAAAATTAGAATAGAAAAATCAAGTCTTAGACCAACTCCGGCACCTACGGCAATTTCGTTCAAAAAGTCTTTCGTAAATTTTGCGCCGGGCCTGTTTTTATCATCATGAAGCAACCAGATATTTCCGGCATCTACAAAGACTGCAGCATTTAAAAACTTATAAAGGTTAGCTCGGTACTCCGCATTTAATTCCAGTTTAATATCTCCGGACTGGTCAAAATAAGTTCCTGGATCTATTGTTCTTGGATCAAAACTTCCGGGACCCAGTGTTCTTGCTCTGAAGGCCCTGATGCTGTTACTTCCTCCTGAGAAAAACTGTTTCGAAAAAGGAACAAACTCTGAATTCCCGTAAGGATAAGCTATTCCACCAATAAACCTTGTAGCCAATGAAGATTTCTCTGTAAACTTATGATAGAACCTGAAATCATTTTCAATCTTTACATACTGACTGAAAGGGATTCCAAAAATCTTTCTTTCCTTATCTTTTTTTACATCGGCTCCTGTAGCCAGCCCTGTGATGTTTCCTGCCAGATCAAGTGTCCCTTTATAATAAATGGTATTGGTCTTTGGCTGCATAGTATTGGTATACGTATAAGAGTAGGTGGGCCCAAAAATAAGTTGCCTTTCTACAATTCGCTTCATGGCAGGGTTGCCTTCGGACATCGCTTCATAGGCTGCTGTAACCTTTGCCGGAGAAACCAATGTAATATCAATTACTTTCAGCTCATGTTCTTTTCTGGCGTTTTCTTTCCATAAATAGCCAAATGATCCTGTAAAATTATTAAGGGTATAATATTTTGTTCTGTTTTGGAATTCATATCCCAATGTGATATTTGTTCTCGGAACAAATTCGCTGGAAGAATGAAAACGAAAAGGTGCAACAATTCTTGGGATGGAAAGCTGTACATTCGTTCCTGCGCGGAAAATATTATTGGCGTCCTGAGCACCTCCCATCTGGAAATCAAAAGCTCCGTATATGGACGCTTTAAATTGTTCTGCACCTCGAAAGAAATTCCGGTGGGTCCAGTTCAGGTTAAGCTCACTACCCGCATAACTTGCAGAGTTTGTTCTTCCTAATGCTTCCAGACGCAATGACTGGATTTGCCTTGGGGTCAATAAATAATAAGCATCAAATTTATGACTTAAAGAATCGGATGTTACAAATTCATTTTTTACAAACTTAAATACTCCCAGACTGATCAGTCTGTTCAGGGTAAGGTTATGGTTTGATCGGTTATAAAGATCTCCTTTCTTAAAGTATAAAGCCCTGTCAAAGATCTTTGGTTTGAACTTATGCTGCGGGTCAATGACATAAATGTCATCAAATGCATATTTACCAAGAGAATCCTTGTCCATAGGAATAGAGTACTTCCCATCTTTTACATCCTGAATATTATAGTTGGGAAATACAACAACCTTATCAATGCTAAATTGTTGAGTAGCTAAATGTGGAGTATTTTCTTTAAGCTTTACATTCAGCTCTACTTTGTGATTTTTGTTCACAGTGCTGTCTGCCTGCACAATAATATTATCAGGGTGAAAATAATAAAATCCTCTTTCCTTTAAGCTATTATCAATTCTTTCTCTTTCTGCTTTAATCACGTCAAGATCAAATGGTCTTCCATTTTTAAGAATGGTTTTATTGGCTAAGTTTTGAATTTCCTGATTAATGAGGGTAGAATCTTTCTGAAATTTCACTCCATCCACAAGATACCTGGCACCAGGCCTTACCGTATAGATAACCTGTGCTTTTTTGTTCTTGGAAACAGTATCATAGGTAGCCTTTGCATTGAAATATCCTTTGTTTTCAGAATAGTTCTCAATAATATCCTTGTTGAACTCGCGGTCTACATCTCCCAGCAATACGGGTTTTTCACCCATTTTATATTTGAGCCAGTAATTAAACCCTTTATCCTTTTTGGGTTCCTTGGCAATATTGTAGAAATACAATTTAGGACGCATTCCCAAAAAAGTAGAATTGGGTTTTGGGGTAAGATTTGCTTCCAGAGCAGACTGAAGTTCTTTTTTTTCTTTTTTTGAAATGGTATCGTTTTCAATCTTTACGGTTGCTCCGGTATATAGCATCTGATTTTCTTTCAAAAACCTTGTGTTGCTGCAGGAGACCACAGATGATGCCATCCCGGAAACTAACAGATATTTACAATATGTATGAAATGTGTTACTCATTATTTAAATTCTACCACTTGATTGTTTTGATTCTTTTTAGGCTTCTTTTCTCTTGTTTTCTGGAAGATTTCCCGGAATTTGTCATAATCTAACGTAATGATAAATCCAACTCCGGTTTCTATGATCTGCCCCTGAAGAGCTACCTGATATTCATCCTTACGGTAAGCACGCAGCATATATCTTCCATCCTTGGAAAGACTGTAATCTACAGAAACGTTACCTGCAATATTGGTCATGTTTTCATTCTGGCGGGCTTGGCCTTCCAGTCCGAAGTTACTTCCTACCGTTACTTTCAATCGGTCATTCAATAGTTTTTTACTGATATCTACATTAAGGTCGGTTCTTGTATTTTTTTGTCCCGTAGAATAATCCTCTGAAGAATCCAGACCAAAGTTAAGGTCTACCCCTTTTATTAAACCGGAAGCAAGATTATTAAGCTGCTGAGATAAAATCTTACTCACACTTTGCCTTGCCATGGTTTCTGCAGACATTCCTGCACCACTTTCAAACGGGTTTTCCCCGATAAAACGGTTGAGAAGCAGTAATGCAAATACCTGTTTATTCAATTCAGACTCCTGTGTTCTGAGCTGGGCCAGTTTTTGATCAACAACATCCTTTACATTTGTAGATACAGAATTATTTTTTTCGTCTGTGGTAACATCAAAGCTAAGTTGAGGTTTCAAGAGTTCTCCTTTCATTTTCAATAAAGCATTGAATGGTATCCTCTGCTTAAACTGATTCATCAGGGATGCTCCGCCTTCAGTACCTATCTGCTGTTCTACAAGGTCAATAGGGGCTGCTTCCGTTTTATAAACAGCCGTAATGTCCATGATAGCCATGGTAGGTTCACCGGTCCAGGTAATGGTACTTCCTTTCTGAATATCAAACTTACGCTTTAGGAAGCTTACGGAAAGGTCATAACTTCCTTTCTCTACTTGGTACACTCCTACCAGTGTGGTTTTCCCCGACGGGTCTATTCCTCCTGTAAGTTCTGCTTCTCCTTGTAACTGTACAAAATCGCCATTCGCCTTGTCGATAACAATGGAAAGTTTTGCTTCCTTACTTACTTCAATATTGACACTTACGTCCATTCCTTTAATACGGCTTTGAGCATTAAGGGAATCTGCTTTCACTGTTTTATTTAAAACGACCTGATCCTGATCTACAAATTCTACAATACCATCTCTTTCCTGTAAAGATGGAGTAGACTGTGGAAGAACAAAGGTGAAGTCTGTATTATCCGCAATACTTAATTTTCCGTCTACCTTTGGTAAATCCAGATTTCCACGGATACGAAGTCCTGCATCAATGGCAAGAACACCGTACATCATGGCATCATTTGATTTTTGAGAGTTGACAACCTTGAAATCCTTGGCACTTACATTAAGATTAAACGCAAAATCCCTGTAGGTTTGTGTAAGCACCTGTCCGTCTACAACCAGAGCATTTCCGTCTTTATCGTTAATTTTAAACTTATCGAATTCAATTCCACGACTGGTAAAGTCTATTTCATCATTCAGTTTTCTGAAATCACTTCCTGTTTTGGCTATTTCCAGCCCAGCATCATTGAACTTTACTTTTCCTAAAACATTGGGTTGATCAGTGGTTCCTGTAATTTTTAAATTTCCTGAAAGATAACCTTCCGTATTGGTAAGCGCATTCATTGAAAAACCTTGAATACTTTTCATTTGAAGCTGGTTGATGGCCATGTTCAGGTCAAAAGTGCTTGACGAAGTATTGTAGTCACCCAGAATCCTCACATCATTATTGTTTCCGGAAAGGGCAATGTCAGCATTTAAAAGTTTCGGTGAAGAATTGTTCACTTTAATGGCTAGATTTCCAATAGCACTTCCATATACAATCAGATCAGAAATATTTAAGTCAGAGGTGAAAGTCATATCCTTTGTTACATCTCTAAGCTGAGCTGTCCCGTTGATGGTTCCTCTTGCCAGAACTGTATCTTTTTTAATAAGCTCTGTAATGGTTTCAATTTTAAAGTCTTTTAATGCTATGTTTAAAGGACTACTTGGGCGGTCACTTTCTGATTGTATGGAGATTTGGCTGGCACCATTCGTTAATGTGAAGTTATCTGCCAGTATTCCTTTGCTGCTGATTTGAATTTTATTGTTTTCTGCAATATTCCAATCCGTATAGTTTAGTTTTAAACCATTAGGATTTAGGGAAACCTCTGTAATATCATTCATGGATTTTGCACTTCCTGCAATGAGGAAGCGGGTAGCGTCCTTGTCATCCTTTGTGGTGACATTATAGTTGATCGTATTATCTGCAACATCTCCATTGATATCAATCTTGTTTATGGAAAAGCTAGAACTTCTTAAAGCGGCAACGTTAAGACTGTACTGCAATGCCTGATTTTCATTGGTTACTTTTAAAACACCTTTTTCAATCGTATTTTCACCATATAGCAACTGTGGAATTTGTCCGTCGATTTCAATTTTTTGAGAATCGGCATCATAATTTCCGGTTAGGTTAATCGTTTCAAAACTTTTCAGATCCGGAACGAATTTTCTGATTAAGTCATCATTTTTCACCTTTGCATTAAATGTGAAATGCTGTCCCGGATCTATTTTCTGTGTTTTATCCGGTTTCTGGAACTGGTAGTATTGATTAATCGTTTGGGTTAAAGAACCAAAGATCTGTGTAAGTTTATATTTTCCTTTCAGCTCAACATCTGCAATCTGAGAATTGAAAAGAATCTGTGTAGAGTCAGCAGTAGAGGATGCTTTCAGGTAGACTTCCTGTACAGGGTAAACCTCCTTGGTATCCGAAAATGCAAAGTCCTTAAGGTTTAAATAACCATTCAGGTTATTAGGGTCAAGGCTTGTAAAGTCTCCATCAATTTTTCCGGCAAGAATCATTGGTTTTTCATAAAAGCCAAGTTTATTCACATCCAGTTTGATGACTTCACCATTTATTTTTACGGTAGGATTTTTTTCATCATAAATGCCGGAGGCGGTTAATTGTAAGTCTGCATTTGGATCTTTTGAATTTAAAATAACATGATAAGCACCTTTATTGATCTTACCTGTTAAGTTCATATTTTGATAACGATAGCCTTTATATACTGCAGAGGCAACATGTCCTTTTAAATCTGCATTGGCATTTTTAAAATCAAAGCTTTCTCCTTTTGCTGCAATTTGAGCAGTAATGGGACCTATATCTTTATTCTGAATAATTTTTCCTACCTGAACTCCCTGAAAGTTGGCTTTTACGTCATACAGCTCATGATTTTTTCTACGCATGTCAACATTGACAATGATTGCGGCATTTCCAAGGGTAGAGTAGAGGTTGAGATCGGTAGTAACCATTTTAGTGGTTCCCTTTGCATTTCCTTTTATGCTGAAGTTAGATGGAAGAGCAATATTGGATGGGATTGTATTTTTTGGAACAAGATTGAAAATAGTTTTGGCATTGGAAGAAAATTCTCCAATCCTTACATCATAATACAACTGATCAGGATTCATTGCATTTTTGATTCTTCCTGATGCAGCCACTCTCAATTGGTCCAATCCTGAAACTTTGAGATCCTGAATCAAAAGATCATTCACACTTCCTTTTACATTGGCATTTACATTGAGTATTGCATTCGGATATTTATTGAAAGGAACTGTATTTTTTAAAGTAGGAACCAGATTTAAAATATCTGAAAAACCAATTTTTGAATCCTTGATATTGGCTGAAATCTTTACAGCACCAAGGTTTGAAGTAAGTTGATCTATTGAATTGTAGTTTAAAATAACCTCATCACGAAGGATTGTTTTCGGAGTTTGCAGATAAAGATCCTTGAGATAAGCTTCTTTTTCTGCATACACAAAATCCGTATTGAATTTTTGAATATCCAAACCTCTTGCTTCCCGAATTTCTGCTGAATTAACTGTTCCTGCAAAAGTATTGTTCTCCATTTTGAAGCTTCTTACTTCCACATTCATTTTGGCAAAATTCAGGTGATTGAAGTCCATTCCCTGCTTGGTCGGAGCAATGGCTGTATTGTTGTAGGTTGCTTTTACGTCATTCAGAACCAGTTTTCCTAGAAGAAGATTCATTGCTTTGCCCTGGTCAGAAACTTTTGAGGGTTCCGGTTCTTTTGTATTCTTCGGATTAGCGTTTTGTGCAGGAAGATAAAGGTTGGCGTTAATGTCTGCTCCGGAAAGGAATACATTGGCAACATTATAGGAATTATTTTCAAGATCAAGTTTATTAACCTTTGTGCTTAATTCTTTAAATATAACCTTGGCAAACGTTTTTGTATTTTCATCACCATAATCAATATCAAAATGAGTAAGCTTGATGCCTCTCATTCCAATACTCATAGGTTTCTTCTCGTTGAGTGAATCTACTTTCTTCTCAACCTTTTTAGAAACTTCTTCTACAATTCCTTGTTTTAGCTTTAATTTTAATCCATCAAGGTTAATATCGTTGACTGCGTATTTATTTTTGTTGAGATCAAAGGTTTTAACACTTGTATCAAAAGATTTAAAATAGAGCTTAATATCATTCTTTGACTGCTGATCATTGAATGTAACACCTATGTCCTTTAATTTAATTTTATCAAGAGAAATAATGAATGGCTTGGAAGAACTTTCTTCCTTGTCACTGGTAGCAAAGGCATCAATAATATAATCAAAATTGAATTTGCCATCTGGTTTTCTTACAACATTGGCACGTGTTCCCTCCATTTCTATAGAGGTAATATCTGCCGTAGAATTGATAAGCTTTAGCATGTGTAAACCTACATCCAGTTTCTTTACAGCCAAAAGAGTATCTACATCCTGTCCTTTCAGGTAAAGGTTTTCCATCACAAGACTGTTGGGGAACCCAATGTAGACTTTTTCAAGGCTTACCTTGGTCTTGATTTTTTTCTCAAGGTAAACTATAAGTTTGTCCTTGATGAAATTTTGAACGGCAGGAAGCCTAAGGCTTAATATCAACAGGGTAAGAAAGACCAGTATTGAAATAATGGTGATGGCAGTGCGCCTTAAAATTTTTGTAGTGTTGATTTTTAGTTTCAAAAGCGATGTGGTTTCTAACAAAGATAGTAATACTATTTGATTTGGTCTTTGTTGTGGTACCCTTTGCAAATGCAAAAATCCTGCCTTGGCTGTCCTATTATGGAATTTTTAGTGTAGTAGTTGTCAAGTGAATAGTTGAGTAAGACGAGCCAAGGTGCGGATTTTGTTTTTTAAAAAGCCCCCTTTATATCATTTTTTAATGTTGAAAAGGTTAGTTAGCAAAAATGAAAATTCAAATGTTAGTGTAGTTCTAAAGGGGGCTTGGCATGGTTTATATGAGAAGATAATAAATTTTAGTTGTTTCCGTTTTCCCATTTTGCAACTTCTCCCTGCGGAGCAGCGCCACCTTGGGCTGGTGTAATAGGAGCAGTTTCCTGATTGATATGATAAATATAGGCTGCAATTTTTTCAGCATCTCTTCCTGTAATGGTACCCTCCTTAATGAAAGGTCTCATGGTAGGATTGTTTGGAGAACCATTTTCAAGCATCCAGAAAACATTTTTAAATAAACTTTTTTCTTTGATATTGATCCAATGAGTATCGGTAAGATTGGGACCAATACCTCCTTTTCCGGCATCTCCGTGGCAGGTTACACAGTTGGTTTTAAAAAGTTCCTGACCTTCTACAATATTGTCTGCGCTGTATTTTGCGGTTTCAAGATTAATTTGTGGAGCCGTCTTTTCATATTCTGCGATGGAGGCCAGCATAGTTTTTGTTTCCTTAGTGTATTCAGCTTCAGGGTGAGCATAATCTGTGAAAGAAAAGGCCATCAAATACACCACACAGAAAATACATCCAAACCAAAACAAGCCAATCCACCATTTTGGAAGTGAGTTATCAAGCTCCGTGATTCCATCAAAACCATGGTCAATAAGAATATCTTTTTCTTCAGTAACAGACTGTTTTTTGAATGCTGAGTTCCAAAGTTTTTGATAATAAGGAACACTTTTTTCTGCCAGATACTGTTTTTTTTCTTCCTCGGATAATCTGCTGAAACTTTCGTTTTCAATCATGTCTCCAATAGAATTCATGATCATCAGTAGTATAACGGCAATCAATATCAATGCCCAGAAAAATGGAGAGGAAAAATATCCTGAATCACTGGCGAACATTTCAAAGGCCATGATTGTTAAGCCTATCGTTGTTGCGATATATATTGAAATAGGGGTTCTCGTTTTCATTACATCAATTTTTAGTGATTACTTTACACTTGCTGTTTGAATCTGTGTTGTTTTAATGTCAGTACCTAATCTTTGCAGGTAAGCGATCATTGCTACAATTTCTCTTTGCTCAAGTGGTACATAGGCAGCTCCTTTTGCTCCTTTTTCCTTGATCATCTGATCTTTTACATCAGTAGCTTCCGAATAAATTCTCTGTACAATGGCTTTAGACTGGTTGTCTGCCCATTGATTTGCAGAATCAATCTGAGCTTTCGTATATGGTACATCAAAAGAGTTTTTCATCAGCTTCATCTTATCTACCATTTGTGTACGGTCCAGTTTATTGGTAATCAACCAAGGGAAACGTGGCATAATGGAACCTGCAGAAGTAATTCTTGGGTTGTACATGTGCTTAAAGTGCCATGAATCCGGGTTTCTGCCTCCTTCTCTGTGAAGATCCGGGCCGGTTCTCTTAGATCCCCAAAGGAATGGTCTGTCATAGATAAACTCTCCCGCTTTGGAATACTGTCCGTTTTTTCCTTCAAATCTCAATACTTCATCACGGAAAGGTCTGATCATCTGAGAGTGACATGAGTTACACCCCTCACGAACATATAAATCTCTTCCTTCCAACTCCAGAGGAGTGTATGGCTTTACAGCGGTAATGGTAGGAACACTTTGCTTAAGTGATAAGGTTGGAACGATTTCTACTAATCCACCTATTGCTATTGTAATAAAAGCTAATATGGAAAGTAGCATAGGCGTTCTTTCTATCCAAAGGTGTACTCCCTCTCCTTCTTTTCTTGAACCTCCAATGTTGGCTAGTGCAGGTGCCTCTGCAGGAACATTTTTCTGGAATGAACCGGCTTTAACAGTTTTGATAACATTAATGACCATCAAGATTGCTCCGGAAAGATAAAGGATACCTCCTAAGAATCTCATTTTAAAGTATGGAATAATAGCTGTTACAGTATCTAACCAGTTTTTCCATAATAATGTTCCGTCCGGGTTGAACTGTTTCCACATCAATCCCTGTGTGAATCCTGAAATATACATCGGAACGGCATAGAAAATAATTCCTAATGTTCCCAGCCAGAAGTGCCAGTTGGCTAATTTTTTAGACCAGAGTGGTGTTCTCCACATAATTGGAACCAGATAATATACTACCCCGAATGCCATGAAACCATTCCATCCAAGAGCTCCTAAGTGTACGTGACCGATAACCCAGTCAGTATAGTGTCCAATTTTATTTAAAGATTTTGTGGCCAATAAAGGTCCTTCGAAAGTGGCCATACCATAACAGGTAACAGCTACCACAAAGAATTTAAGAATAGGATTTTCTCTTACTTTGTCCCAGGCTCCTCTTAAGGTAAGAAGACCATTGAGCATACCTCCCCATGACGGTGCAATAAGCATGATGGAGAATCCTGTTCCCACAGCCTGCGCCCATGCCGGTAATGCTGTATATTGCAGGTGGTGAGGCCCGGCCCAAAGGTATACAAAGATTAACGACCAGAAGTGAATAATGGATAGTTTGTATGAGAATACCGGTCGTTGTGCCGCTTTTGGCATAAAGTAATACATCAGACCTAATACAGGGGTGGTTAATACAAATGCTACCGCATTGTGTCCATACCACCATTGTACTAATGCATCTTTTACACCCGCATATACAGAATAAGATTTCCAGCTTGTGAAAGATAATGGAACTTCCAGGTTATTGAAGATGTGAAGCATTGCCACGGCAATCCAAGTTGCCAGATAGAACCATATTGCTACATATAAATGTCTTACTCTTCTCTTGGCAATTGTTCCGAACATATTGATTCCGAAGATCACCCATGAGAATGTAATTAATATATCAATCGGCCACTCATGTTCAGCATATTCCTTAGAAGTATTGATTCCCATAAGGAAAGTAATAACTACAGCAACAATCATAAGCTGCCAAGACCAGAAATGGATCCATGAAAGTGCGTCACTGTACATTCTGGTTTTAAGAAGTCTTTGCATGCTGTAATAAGCACCACAGAAAAAGGAGTTACAAACAAAGGCAAAAATTACGGCACTCGTGTGAAGCATTCTGATTCTTCCGAAGCCCATAGCTCCCTGAGTGTTAATTAATCCCTGAATATTACCCGAGGCTAAACTTTTAATAGTAGTATCATCTGTACCGAATAAAAATTCAGGTAATTCGGGATAAAAAAGCATCAATGCAGCAGTAAGTCCCAGCAGAAATCCGACGAGTCCGAATACGATAGTTGCATAGAGGAATGCTCTGACAATATTATTGTCATAATTAAATTTTTGCGTCTCCATAAATTCCAATAGTGTTTACCGAAGTGATATTTTCTCTGAAAGCAGGCTCTGTTTTGTGCCTTTTTCTCTACCGAAAATAAATATCATGTAACGTGTATAATGTTTTGCCAAAGGTATTTATTAACTTTGTTGGAGGCTAATAGATAAACTTCTAAACTATACCGAAAACTACTAAAACAAAAACGATGAAAGTATGTGGACAAAATATCAGGAAAATTCGTAGGAGCAGGGATCTTACGCAGGAGTACATGGCTTTTGAAATGGGGATTTCCCAAAAGGCCTATTCGGATATTGAAAATTCTAAGGTGAAAATCAATCTGGAGATACTGACTAAAATATCTGATATTTTAGACATTAAGCCTTCCGATATTTGTAGTATCTCACATAAGTGCGGTACGGATGACGGTTATGAAGACAAATATCAAAACCTTCTGGAGTATATGAAAAAGAATAATATCTCTATTCCGAAAGAATATCTTTAAAGATGAATTTATAATAAATATTAATAAGTATTCTGGATCTGATCATAAATTTTAAATATTGCTTGATTTACGCCGTAATGCTGATTTAAGCTCTTAATTATAAAATCTTTATTCTTGATTACATTCGTAGGGGTTATCAAAACATTATAAGTTAGAAAATTTATTATTTCAGGCGTTGTTGCTATTTCAAATTTTATTATAAAATTATTGATAATATTTAATTGCTCTTTTTCGTTTATTCCGAGTTGGCTAGACTCACGTATAAGGACATCTATGAAAATGATGAACTTTCTGGAAGGGTTATAATACATAAACCAATTCTCAATTTTAGTAATACTATATAGACCTTTAGAGTTTAGTAAGTTTAATATTGTATTAATAGTAAGTCCACCTTGTTTTTTTATTAATGGAATATGTTCTTCAGTGAAATTTTCAATAAATTCATTTATAGTGTTATTGATTTCCATGACCTTCATCGTGTCAGATATGTGGTTATTGGTTTCAATTAAGTTAAAAGTTTGATTAAATTCTGCTATGAATTCATTAAGATGTTGTTTTTTTATAAATACTGATTGTTTTCTATTAAAATCGTACTGTACATAAAAAGCAATGAAAGTTAGAATGCATGTAGTTATACCTATGAAAGGAGCAGATATACCACCAATTGCATCTCCGATTAGGTTTTTATCACTCATATTAAATCCCCAATTCAGATGCGAGGCGATGTAAATGTATGATAATAATACTGTTAGGAATATTGCTAGTGCTACTATAAAACGTGTCAGATTTTTTCCACTGAAGAAATCTGTTTCATCAGGTATATTTTTCATGGTATTATTTTGTTTGGCAATTTAAATATATTTCCCATAAATATGGTATATATTGAATTTAAATATCTATGGTCAAAGAAGTTTGATTGGTTTAAACTTCAAATTACCGGTTTTGTCCCATGGAATGAGAATTTCTGTTAAAAGTTTTTATATATTTAGCGACCGAATAATTCATTCTATGAACAGCGAGAAGAAAACAGAACAAAATGAAACTTTAGTTAGAGGATTAACAAACCGACATATCCAATTAATTGCTCTTGGCGGTGCCATAGGAACTGGATTATTTCTGGGAATTGGACCTGCAGCAGTATTGGCTGGCCCATCAGTAATTCTAGGGTATGCCTTAGCCGGAATTATTGCCTTTTTTATCATGCGTCAGCTTGGGGAAATGGTTGTTCAGGAACCGGTATCGGGGAGTTTTAGTCACTTTGCCTATAAATATTGGGGAAATTTCCCCGGGTTTGCATCAGGATGGAACTACTGGATTCTCTATATTCTCGTAAGTATGGCTGAACTTACAGCCATTGGCCATTATATTCATTTTTGGTGGCCGGAAATTCCTCTCTGGGTTTCCAGCTTATTCTTTTTTGTAGTAATTAATGCCTTGAACCTTGCTTCTGTAAAGGTTTATGGGGAAACAGAATTCTGGTTTTCCATTATTAAAGTAGTTGCCATTATCGCAATGATTATCTTCGGGATCTATTTGTTAGCCAGCGGAACAGGAGGAGATAAGGCAAGCGTTTCCAATCTATGGAATGATGGTGGATTCTTTCCCAAAGGATTATTCAATAAAACTGAATCTGGATATTCCGGGCTGTTTGCAGCAATGGCAATGATTATGTTCTCTTTTGGAGGGCTGGAATTGATCGGAATTACAGCTGCTGAGGCGAAGAATCCTGAGAAAACAATTCCACAGGCAACCAATCAGGTAATTTATAGGATTTTGATTTTCTATGTAGGAGCTTTGGTAATCCTGTTTTCATTGAGTCCTTGGAGAGAGATTACAGAAGGATCAAGCCCGTTTGTAATGGTTTTTCAAAACTTAAATGGATTAGAATTCAGTCTTTTTGGTAAAGTAATTCAATTCAATTCGTTGATTGCAAATGTCCTTAACCTTATTGTATTAACTGCTGCTTTATCTGTTTACAACAGTAGTGTGTACAGTAATAGTAGAATGCTTTTTGGGTTGGCACAGCAGGGAAATGCACCAAAGTTCTTGAAGAAATTGAATAAAAATTCAGTTCCAATTAATGCAATTCTTATTTCGTCTTGCTTTGCAGGAATCTGTATTATCATTAATAAATTGGTTCCGGAAAAAGCATTTGAATACCTAATGGCTCTTGTTGTATCTACCTTAATCATCAACTGGCTGATGATATGCTATACCCATTTAAAGTTCAAAAAATCAATAAACAGTTCAGGAATTCAATCGAAATTTCCATCTATATTTTATCCTATATCCAATTATATATGTATTGCCTTTTTGGTTCTTATTTTAGGACTGATGAGTATTACAGGAATGGAAATTCAGGTAATTCTGATTCCTGTCTGGATAGGATTTCTATTTGTAATGTATAAGCTGTATAAACCCAGCTAAAAAATAGTAAATCATATTTATATGTTTTGAAAAGGTGAAAGTCAATAGATGATTTTCACCTTTTTTATTGTCATTTTTCCGTAAATTGGTAATAGATTATATTGAAATTTCAGGAAATAATATTTTGAATCTCTGTTTTTGGTTTCAAAATAGAATGTTCCTTATAAGTAGTTATTATTTTAATAATAGATGGAATGGAGTCTAACTTTAATGATATCCAGAAAATAGTCAGCCATATTGAAGCCAACTTTGATAGGGAAATAACCGCTCATGAAATAGAGTCTATATCTCATTATTCTTACCGTAATTTTCAACGGGTCTTTTTCAAAATTTTTAACGAAACTATTTCCGGATTTCAGAAGAGGCTGCGTCTTGAAAATTCATATAAAAAATTGATCTATACAGAAGATCGTATTTCCGAGATTGCATGGCAGGTTGGATATTTCAACATTCAGTCTTTTTCAAAAGCATTTAAAAAGCAATATTCTATTTCTCCGGCAGAGGCAAGAAAGCAAAAACAAGGAGTATTTCAAAAATTTATAGAAAATAATCATACAGATTTAAAGCTTGATGTTAAGTATAAAGATGCTGTGCCTGTTGTTTGTAAATTTATTAAGGCTAAAGATTATAATAATCAGGAAATTGATGAACTGTGGAAAGAAATAGAACCGGAAACTGAAATATTTGAGGCAGCCTACGGAATTATCCGCGACCAGCCTTTAATAACAAGTTACTCACATTGCAGATATGGTGCTGCGGTAACATCTGATGATGGGCTAAAAGGATTTCTTAAAAGAGATATTTTTGGTGGAAGATATGTAAAGTTTACCCATTATGGCCCTTATGCGGATATCTTGGAAACCTATCGTTCCTTTTATCGTTATTGGCTTTCTGATCAGCAGTTTTTGCTCGATAATTCAGATGTTATTGAGGAGTATGAAAGTCCGGAAGTTACTCACATCTATTTTCCGCTGTATGGATAGAATGTCCTTTTAGGACAAGTTTTGTTTTTTTAGGAATCTAATTTTGCACCAGTAAATGACCGTAAAGGGATTTTATAATGTAAAACTTAAAAAGACAAAGAACAATGAAAAGAAATGTACTTCTCTTAGTCCTGCTACTTCCTTTTTATGGTAAGTCCCAGATTACTGTTCAGGCTTTCGCAGGAAATAAAGAAGCTGAGGTGTTGGGAATCTACAACAAAGACTTTAATCATAAATGGAACTATTTTGCATCGGGAACTGTATCCTATGATTATGATGCAAAAAAAGTAAACCCGGAAATCTATCAGAATATTAATTATGGAGTTGGAAAAAACTGGGGTGTTTCAGCAGGAGTTCATATTTCAAGAGAAGATATTATGCCGTCTGTTGGTGTAGCCTACGGAAAAGAAAATGATGTTTTTAGCATCAACGTTTTTCCTGCACTTACCTATTCTACAGATGCAAAGAATTTTGGGTTGGGATTGTATACCTTACTGGAATATACTCCGAAGATGAATGAAAAGCTTAACTTTTATAGTATGCTCATTGTGGAGTCTGATTTTAGCTTTAAGGAACATCAATCCAGTAGTCAGGTCATTCGTATTGGCTTAGAAAACAAGGAAAAAATGCAATGGGGGATAGGGAGCAATATTTCTCAGACAGGAAGCAGTTTTGATACTGATATTAACTTTGGATTATTTATTGGAAAAAAAATTTAATTATATGAACAAATTATTCACACTCACTTTTGTATTGAGTTTTATATGCACTATGGCACAGACTTATCATTTTCCTGAAGAATCTTCACGTCATGAAGGAACCTGGCTGCAATGGCCTCATCACTATCAGCACGGTACAACCTATCGTCAAAGAGTAGAGCAAACCTGGATTGATATGACAAAGGCTCTGCAATCTGGAGAAAAAGTTCACATCATAGCCTATGATGAGGATGAGAAAAAAAGAATTGTAAGTCTTCTAGAGAAAAATAAAGTTCCCATGAAGAATGTGGACTTTAAGATTTATCCTACAGATGATGTTTGGGTAAGAGATAACGGACCTATCTTCGTTAAGGATAGCAAAGGGAATGTATTAATTGAAGACTGGGGATTCAATGGCTGGGGAGAAAAATTTGATTTCGAAAACTGTGATGAAATTCCAAAAAGTATCGGGAAAGATTTAGGCATAAAAGTAATTGACCTTAATGAAGAAATGGTGAATGAAGGTGGATCTGTAGAAACTGACGGAAATGGAGTTCTTATGGCATGTAAAAGCTCAGTAATCAGTCAGGAAAAAGGAGCAACAAGAAACAAAGGGATTACACAGGAAGAAGCTGAGGAGATGTTTGAAACCTATTATGGGGTCTCCAAAGTAATATGGCTGGATGGCGTTACAGGATTGGATGTTACTGATATGCACATTGACGGTTTCATGAAGTTTGCAAACCATAATACCATGATTACGATGAATGAAGATGATCTTTTGGAGCTTGGTCTTTCAGATAAAGATATCAACACATTGTATACTGCTTCCAATGTTGATGGCAAAGAATATAAAAAAGTATATCTGCCTGCCACCAAAAATAAAGTGAAGACAGCTTATGGAAAGCAACTGGATGAAAAAGGATCTTATGTGAATTATTATGTAGCCAATACGGTAGTTTTGGTTCCTAATTATGGAGATCCAAATGATCAGATAGCCAATAAAATTATTCAGGATCAATATCCTGGCAGAAAAGTAATAGGAATAGATGTAAGAAATCTATATGAAAACGGAGGAATGGTGCATTGTGTTACACAGCAGCAACCTGAAGGAAAATTAATGAAATAAAATCTGAATTTTAGGTTTTATAGAAGGCATTATGGTGATATTTATTCTACTATGATACCTTCTTTAAATATGTATTTCTATTATTAGCTCAAAGTTTGATTACTTAATCTATTTTTTGTAAATTGGTAAGAGGTTATTATTCAAACTCAGGTGAAATTATAATCTGTTTTTTGAAATTCCGGCGGACAAGCCGAACACCGCAGCACAAAGTAGGCAAAACAAAAAACACTCCTATGGCCAATTTATTTCAAACACTTACCAACACAGTAAAGCATTGGTATATTCCATTGATCTTCGGAATTCTTTTCCTGATCTGCGGTTTCTATGTATTTAGTGTACCCCTTGCAACCTATGTCACGCTTTCCATTTTTTTTAGCGTTTCATTCCTGTTTTCTGGGATCACGGAAATATTCTTTTCCCTGCAGAATAGTAAATCCCTGCAAGGCTGGGGGTGGTTTCTCGTAAGTGGATTACTAACTACAGCAATAGGAGCCTATCTTATAGCTTATCCACAAATTTCAATGACCGTACTTCCATTTGTTGTTGGATTCACGTTACTGTTTCGTTCCTTTCAGTTATTAGGTTTTGCTTTTGATCTGAGAAGCATGAAAATAATGAGCTGGGGAAATGTAGCTCTTGCCAGTGTAGGAGGAATTATCTTTTCTCTATTGTTGATATTTAATCCTGTGTTTACAGGAATTTCCTTAGTTACACTTACAGGTGTTTCCTTTATCTTTATGGGAATAGCTTCCATTATGCTGGCCTTGGATTTAAGAAAGGTGAAAAAGATTCCTGGGAAAGTAAGCCAGGAGCTTAGAGATAGAATTAAGTCTATACAGGAAGAAATTGACGAATTGAAAAAGTAGTTAATATAATTTTATAATCAATCAGGCTGTCTTGAAAAAGACAGCCTGATTAGTTTAATCTCGGAAAAATACCATAGCTTATTTATTGCTTTGTGAAGATTAGGTCCTTTGTTTCAGGTAGATAAATATTAATATCAGTTCCTGGAGGGCACTTGCTATCATCAAGAATGATATCATTAGGTCTATATTCCCATGAGATTTGGGTAGGATTTATTTTCTTTAAAAAGATTTTGCCCCAGCCAACACTACAATTAGTTCCACCATAATAAAATAACATTAAATTTCCGTTATCTTCTGCCCATTGACTAAAAATAGTATGCCTTAACTGATTTGATTGTATAGTCATATTTTGAGTATTTTGCAGAATATTTCCCGCTGAATTCTTAACAATATATTTAATGGATAAAACATCTTTATAGTATTTGTTTCCACCAAAAGGTTTATGGATTTCTTTTGTTATATACAACGTAATTGTATTATTGTTATAATTTGCTTTCCATGTACCTACAAAAGAATCTAATTCATTTTTAGTGTCTTTTAAGTATGAGTAATTTGGTACTTCTGTGTGATCAGTTTTTAATGGATATTCTTGTGCATTACAAGCTATCGTATAAAAAAATGTAAATATTAATAGTAATTTATTCATGATTTTTTTTATTTAAGGACAAGGGTTTGCCGTTATTTTTCCGTTGTTATCTTTAGTTACTGTTTTTACAGTACCATCATTTTCTATTCTTTGTAGGGTTACTTTTCCATCAAGTTTCATATCTGATAATGTTTTAAAAAATAATTTTTCTAGTCCTTCAGGAGTCTTAGAAGATTGATACAAATAGTTTCGTGTTTCAAAATCGCTAGTAAAGGTATCTAAGTCCTGTTGAGAAAAAGTCACTAATGCATCATTATAACTTCCATTGAATGTAGCTACATAATACATGCCATTTGGTGCGACCATCCCTATAAATGCGTTACTTGCCTTTGTAGGGGCTCCATTTCCTTGGGCTAATGCAAATTGTAAAAGCTGGTCTATATCTGGAGGAGATAGCATGGGTATACCCGTTGGTGTATGATTGTGATACCCTCCCTGATAGCCCCCTTTATCACCAAAATTTACGCTATGTGCTTGTCCATGTATTACTTTTGATGGAGTTCCATCTCCCTTTATTTTATAACCATCTTCTCCACCTTTTGAAGACTTTGCTTTTAAAGAATCTATGGCTGGCTTTGATTTGGAATTATTAACAATGTTTTTCGTTTGCTCACAAGGGTTCGTATTAGTAGGTTGATTAGGGGTGCTAGCTCCTCCACCTCCACCTCCATAATCGCCAGGACCACCACCCATATCATGTCCTCCGCTACCAATACCTCCACCTCCACTCCATACGTCATACATCGTCAGTTTTATCGGTCTTGTTACGGTGATGATAATTTCGTCAATTTCAGTGGTGTCACTTTTATTCAATGACCTTGAGTTGTAATATTGTTGAAATTTATTAATAAGATAAAAAACATCAGAATGAGTGTTTTGATGAACGTCAAAATAGAGATAGTCTCTTTCTGCGTTGATTACTCCTGCTATTACAGCCGTTACTTTTCCATCCTTGAGCATAGGGAAAAATAAGAGTTTTCTATTATCCCCCTCATCTCCTCCGATATCCTGGGAAGAAACCTTGAGGTCTACAATTCCATACTTGTTTTCCAGTTCTGTTTTCTTTTCGGGATACTTCTCAAAGTAGGCTAACATGGAGTTTCCAAAGGGTAGTGCATAGTTGGTGGAGGAAGCATTCTTTGAAAGTTTTTTTTCCTGTTCAAAGCGTTCAAAAAAGGCGATTTTTTCCTTTTGTGCTTGTTCGGAGCCTGTCATCATCTCATCTGTCCTACAAGAATTGAGAGAGACGGATAATGTAAATAGCAATAAAAGTCCATAGACTAAATTTTTCTTCATATTAATGTGTTTTTATTGATTGTAAATATATTATAATTCTTCAACAATTCTAAAATAAGTGATATATTTTGCATTTACTGTTTTCCGTATTTTTTATACTGATCTCAATTTAGTTTTGTTGAAATTTTAATATATAAAACTAGATATGAGAAAAATTGTATTACTTATTATATTAGCATTGGCAGCATATTCTTGCGGTGGAAGTAATAATTCAGAATCTTGTACATACAATGGGCACGTACTTTATGTTGGTGAAAAAGGCGGATGCTATTATTTTTCTTCTGGGGGGAGTAAAGAATATGTAGATAAAAATTACTGTAAAGAATGTAATTAAAAAATGATTTACACGAAACTCTATATTAAATTATGAGTAAAGTTTCTCTTCAATCAATGAAAGATTAAAAAAAACAAAAACCATCCTTAAAAAGGATGGTTTGTAGTCTATAACGAACAAATATCGAACCGAATGGTCAATGATTTGATGATGTTTCAAAGTTTAAGTTGTGAGTTTTAATAGAAAATGATAACGCTACTTTCTTGATTATCGATATTATACAATTTTTAAATACGATTGCTTTTTTAGCTCAATATAAAAGCGAGTTAATAAGACTAGAAACAGATGGTGGATTGCGGTCTGTTAGAGTAAGGGATAAATTGAGATTCGGATCAAAAAACCTAGGTGGAAAGAATTTTCAAACTATTATTAGTGCGTTCTATTTATAAATATCCTACTAAATGTCCAGAAGATATTTACAATACTTATTAGGATTAACGAAGTAGCATTTATTCATATGCTAAAATTCTGGATAATAATAAAGACGAAGAAATTCTTACAATTTAATTTTAAGAACTTAAATCGCCAATTGCATTAGCTTTATCAAATAATTGATCGAGTATTATTATTTCGATATCATAAATAGATCGCCTAAATAATTTAGAGATGATTATTTTTTTATAATGAAACAATAATAATTTGATGATTTTGTTAATTTATACGATTATTTAATTTTGTGTTATAAATTTTTATATTGTCGATTTTTTAAATCATATTTATTATTTTATATTTATTTAATTGTATTTTTTGAATTATTTGTTATTTTTGGATGATTTTTTTTTTGTTGACTTTGTCTAAATTTTAATAATATTTCTAATATATTTAGTGGGGTTGTTAGGTCCTGTTTATAATAAATAATAACTATGAAAGTACTAATAAAAACTGTAATTTTTTCTTTTGTATGGTTCATTAAAATTTTTCAGCTGTTGTAGTAAAATTTATACACTTTGCCAGCAGTCTTTTAGAAAAAAGGTGTTTTACCTTCAATGAATTGAGATTGAAGCTCTTCTAATTGCACAGCTAAGTGGAATGATCCTTCCTAAGTTATCAACAAACTGTCGTGAATTTTAATTAATTCTATGCAAAAGATAACTTTATTTTTTCTCTCCTCTTTTAAAATTATATAACAGAATAGTATTAGGTATAATTAAAAATGTTTTTCAATGGCTATACCCTCACAAAATAGTAATGTTCAGGAAAATAATGTAGGTAAATTATTCCTGGCAGTAAACAGGATATTCTTACTCTTTTTTTTATTTTTATCTTGTGTATACTATACTCAGAAATGGTCTCCTGAAAAAATAGATCGTTTACAAAACAAAATAGGAACCCAATACCTACAAGGCGGCAGGATTCATGATGGGATTGAACAAACTAAAAAAACAATACGATTATCAGAGGAAATAAATTATACCAAAGGTCGGGCAAGAGGATATATTCATATGGCAGATTTTTTCCATTCTTTGGGGAAATACAATGAAGAACAAGTATACCTGCAAAAGGCGGAAGCTCTTTATTATACATTTGATGACGATCCTGCATTGTTAACAGCATTTTTTGCCGCATATGCAAAAAATTATCAAGAATTAGGATTGATAGGAAAATCTAATGAAAGCTTTGATAAAGCACTAAAGGAAGCTTTAAAAATAAAAGATGAACCGCGAAAAAGGAATCGTTTGCATTATATTTATGGAAGTAAGGCTATAAACTTCGGACTGATTGGATATAATGATTCCATGCACTATTATGTACACAAAGCTTACCAAATTTTACCCAGAGTGGTGGAAGCAACTAATCTTACGAGTTATTTTCTTGAAAATAAGAAAAATCTGGACTCTGCAAAATTTTATCTTCATGAGGCTGAAGTTTTACTTAAAAACTCTAAGGAAACATTCGACTATTTGGTCTTTAATTATATGTCTGGCCAGTATTATGAAAATATAAAAAACTATAATAAGGCTTTGGAGTTCTACGAAAAATCTCTCACTTTATCAATTAAGATGAATAGGTCTAAAAATATGATGAAGAATTATAAAGAAATAGCTGAAATTTATAATCTTCAGAACAATGTTTATAAAGCTAATGAATATCTGCAAAAATATACAAAAATTCGGGATAGCTTTGAAAAAGGTAATTTGATCGCTTTGCAAACCTCTGGAAGAAAAATCATTGACGATGAAAAGAAACAGATCCACGAGTCAAATAAGAAATGGTATTACATTATTGCAGGATTATTTTTAGGGATAACAATTCTAATAGTTTTACTGTATACTACCTATTACAAGAAAGTACAGGAAAAAGATCTATTATTGAAAGAAAATACAACAACTATTTTGCAAAAAGATTTACGGGTGAAAGTATTAGAGCAAAAAGTAAATGAAACTTTTAATGAAATAATACAATTAGCAAAAGAAAGCCCTCCTGAGTTCTGGGGACGTTTTCAAGAGGTTTATCCCGATTTTCGCAGTAAAATTCTCAGTATTAATCCTACTTTAAAAGTTTCCGAACTTGTATTAGCTGCCTATATTTACTTAGGATTCAATACAAAAGATATTGCTAATTATACCTTTAAGGCCGTCCAGACTATAAAAAATAATAAATACAACTTAAGGAAAAGGTTAGATATCCCTGCACAGGAAGATATAGTAGTTTGGATAAGAAATCAGACAGGGTAAAGAATTTAGGATGGATTTAAAATATTTCTGAAAATAGAATATAGCTCCAGGGTTAAAAAGTATGTTCTGAGTGATATGTTTTCCACAATAATTTTGGTAAGGTGCTTTGTTGGTACCTTATTTTTTTATTTAATCGATGGCTTGTTTTGCTTTGTTTCTTCAAAGTTTTGAAACTGAAACTCTAAATTTCCTCCCCACGTAAAAAAACATTAATGAAAAATAATTGATACTTTGATCTTAAAAAATTCATGATTGAACATGTATATAAAGCCTTAGAAATATTATACAAAGATTGTATTCGTGATCTTTATAATATATCATAATTATCATTGTTTTTAAGAATACTAATTAAATCTTTCTATTGGGATGAGTTCGAAACAAAACAAAAAAATTATAAAAAAAAATAAGATTTATTATATAGCTATTCGAGGTGTTACTGCAGCGGGTTCATTAATGTATTATTTTTTATTTTCTTCAAATGACAGGAACACGGAAAAAGCAGATCTATTGATTGATAAAAACAAGCACAATATATTTGATGAAATTATTCAACTGACAAAGAATAACAGTGCCCGATTTTGGACGCATTTTCAGAAACAGTATACTGACTTTCGGAAAAAAAATGGAAATTAATGCTAACCTTAAAATTTCTAAACTTATCTTCTGGACATATATCTTTTTAGATTTTACAACTAAGAATATAGCTATGTACACTTTTATAGCACAGAACATATCAAAAACAATAAAAGTAATTTAAGAAAAAGGCTTAATATTCCTTTTCAATATGATAAACCTTATGGTTAAAAAAACTTGAAGAATAGTTTTTTTATTGATTATCAGTATTTTGAAATATTGAGTACTTTGTTGGTACCTAAGTTTTTTGGTTACATAGAGTAATTTTAGGTGATTTGTAATAAGTAACACTGTAATTATCCAGGTTTACTACTAATATAAATTAAGATAAAAAATTATAATTATATTCTCGCTTTTGCCATTCCAATTATAGCAGAATATATCTAATGGTAAAACACAATTCTAAAAACATGTACAATGCAAAAAAAAATTTATTTATGGAGCTGCATTAGTTCCAGTGTTTTCTTTAGCTCAAGTAGGTAAGGACAATTTCTCCTAATGCGAGCCTTCATATAGAGCCGACAAATAGTTCGGCCCCAACGGGGAATGGAGATGCTTTTTTATTATTTAGATGGCATAGGCTGTTTTCCTTTTTTAGCAATTATGGCCGGCTTTATGATGATGGTATTTGTGCAGTACCGGATTTGATTATTCTGCTTCCGAAAATACACCTATAAGTGTTAATTGCATGGGGCATCTCAATGCTGGGTATAAAGTCTATTTAAAAATGAACTGGGGGGCACTAAAATAAGCTTAGCATAGATGCTTATATTACAACCCCTGGCTCTTTGTCGGAAAGTCGAAACTTTTCTTTACAGCAATTATCTACGCAATAATTATTTTGAAAATTGCTGTAAAAAGCAATTTCCAGCTTTTAAAAATTAATATACAAACACACAGAATTTATTAATTAGCTTTAATACTAAGATGAACATAGATTTAAAAAATATTAATATTGGATCACTGATCAAACAAAAGGTTTTGGAAACTGGAATTGAAACAGAACGTATTTGCAGGTTTTTCAAATGCACTATTAAGCGAATAGATCAAATGTTTTTACAGAAACAAACAGATATTGCTGCTTTATTAAAATGGTGCAAATTACTTGAATATGATTTTTTCAGAGTCTATTTTCAACATCTATTATTATATTCTCCACCGGCAAGACATAATTACGGTACTGTTATAAAAGAAAAAGAATCTCAGCTTCCGAAGTTTAGAAAAAGCATTTACACTAAAGAAGTAATCGATTTCATTTTTGAATCCATTGAAAACAAAAAAATAGAGGAACAGATCATAAGTGAATAAATATAAGATTCATAAAACAACTTTATATAATTGGATAAAAAAATATGCTAAAGGAAAAAAAGGTAGAAACTCACATTAATAAGTTAAAACTAAATATAAAATAATATTATTAAACACAATATGCAAAAATCAACTCCAGATTATAATCAGATCTGTAATGACATAATCAACAAAAAATGCCATCTAGAAAGTAGGAATGTAAATTTTTAATAAAGAAAGCTTATCTATATTAGATGTAATTGAGTTTAACAGTCGAATTTTTGGTTTATCAGATCAGATAAGGGAAGCGTTTAATCAAAGTCATCGATCTTACGATAAATCTTCCATACTAATGATTTTAGAATATCAAAAAAATTACTAATTCACAGCTTGCAAAATAATTTAATTTAAGCAGGAATACTATGGCTAAATATAAGAGGTTGATTATGAGTATGATGAAGGATGTAGATGAATGTTACGAGGTTAGAAAAATTGCAGTTAATTGATACACTCTTATCTGATTCGTAATATGAAAATTATAAACAATATTCTTGAAAGAACCTCTAGTAATTTAGTATTTGATCGAGAAAGAAATTTAATCTTTAATTACTATATGTAATTAAAAAAATAGTTTACTCTTTAAAATGTATAATTCTGATTCTAAAAACACATAAAATTTATTTAAACACATGAAAAATCTTTTTTTATTCTGTATAATATTGCTTTCTGTTTTTTAAAAATCACAAGTTGGTATCAATACTTCAATACCTAATGCTACATTAGATGTGGAAGGACAAGACACAAACTCAACCATAATAGATGGTTTTAAATCTCCCAGATTAACAGGAGATCAATTAAAAGCAAAAGATAACGTTTATTCAGCTAATCAAACAGGTTCTATTGTTTATGTTACCGCAGCAACAAATTCACCTTCGGTAAAAACTATCAATGTAACAGATATAGGATATTACTATTTTGATGGAGCTGTATGGAAATCTCTTGCTACCCCAACTTCCTGTGGTACTGTAGTAGGATATAGTGCACTAGTATATGGTAATACTGTTGCATGGACTGCTGACAATAGTAATAATACATTTGATATAAGTCAAGGAAACGGTAGTCTTGAATAATAATACCACATTTACTGTTCCTGCTAATCAAGGGGGAGGATATATAATTTCATATACAGCAGGGCTTTTAATAAATGGTAATGTTCCCACTACTTATTCTTTCATGGCTTATTCTGCTAAGAACGGAACTCAGATAGGTAATCGTTCCACAAACGCAGTGCCTAAAGGGGCTGGAACAAATTATGCAAATGAAACAGTTTCCAATACTTGGAGTGTAATAGTAGATTTAGTATCTGGGGATCAGATTCAAATGAAAAAAATAAAAGGTAAGTCGTCCTGAAATAGGTTGACATAAAATTAAAGGAATATTAAACTTAGAAAAACTTTTTTTCTGCATTTAGAGATATCTAGAATGGTCGAATAATTTCATAAAACTCATTATTTATAATAATAAGAAATATAATCCCAATAAACATTATTGATTTTAATTTTATATCATTTACATTACTAACAAAAACTAAAATGAAAAAAACATTTTTACCTATTACTGTTTTATTTTTAAACAGCATAGTATATGCGCAAGTGGGAATGAATACTTCCAATCCAAAGTCAACGATGGATATTGTAGCCAAAAATTCTAGTGGATCATCAACCCTGGCAGATGGATTATTAATACCCCGAGTTGATAGAGAAAGAGCCATAAATATGGTATCTGTTCAACCCTCCACCCTTATCTACGTCAACAGTATTACCACTGGTAGTGCTACAGGACAGGCATCCAATATTGATGCAGTGGGTTTCTATTATTTTGATGGATCCACAAACAAGTGGACAAAGCTCAGTACAGATACTAATATTTACAATACTGATGGCGTTTTAACAAGCAACAGAGTCATGGGGTTAGGTAATAACTCTTTGATATTCAGAAATGGTGTTGAAGCCAGTTTGTATTTTGAAAGATCCGGTACTGGTAATTTACAGAGTGGTCAGAATGTAGCGAATCTTTATACAAGTGGTTATGTTGGAAATACAAATAAAATTTTGTCAGGAATCAGAACATATTATCAGGGTGATGGAACTAATAGTAACAGTTCCATGAAATTAACTGTTAACGGAAATATTAACAATAATGTAGTATTAGCCGCTAATAATAATGTTGGAATAGGTACAGAGACGCCTTCCGAAAAATTAGATGTGGAAGGAAATGCACGAATCAGGACTCTAGTAGATATTGAAGGAACGAACCAAATACCAAGATTTACTAGGAGAGTAATGTCTGATGCGAACGGGGTCCTGGGATACGAACCTAATATATCCAAATCAACATATGGATTGGATAATATATATGAGAATGCGATGAGTAATCAGATATCTACCACTATAACTAACGGAAATGTTCCTTTAAATTTATCAAATACTATCGTTGTTCCTGCCAACACGGAGGCTTTAATTGTAATTGATTACAATATCCCAATTTTAAAGAAGGGTGGATATGTGGCATATATGGGAATTACTTTGAAAAAATCTACTAACGGCGGAGCTGATGTAGAACTGGAACAAGGTTCCAGAAAATATACTACACCAAGCTATTCTGATAATTCTGCGCCAGCTCAAGGATTTCCTATAGTTGGTAAAGCTGTAGATCATATCACGAATAATACCAGCTCTCCTATCACCATTGTTTATAAGCCTTTAGGTTATGTTGAAGATAATATAACTACTGTCTATTTTGGAATGTGGACTAATTCCGGGACGGGAGCAAATTTTAATTGGGGTAGAGGTTCAATGACTGTTACAAGTTATCTCAAGTCATTACAGTAATTTTTAGCCTTAATGATTACTAACCCTAAATGATTACTAACCCTAAATAATCGTTACAAATTAATAAGATACAATTCAAATATTTATGATATAATTGTCGGGATATTCCGACAATTATATCTGTTTTTTAGGTTCTTATTTTTGCACTATTTAGTTGCTGAAAAGACTTTTTAAAGATATTTTCCATTTCTTCGGAAAAATATTTATATAGGGGAAGTTATTGATTTTATTTTAGATCTTATCATTGAATTAGTGCTACTGTGGGGATTCAAAAATAAAAGGGATGGTAGTGTAGAAAAATAGAATCTTGTAATGAATTGAAAAATAGGCATTAACGAGGTTGTTGAAAAAATGAAGTATTAATAATCGACTAGAAAAACTATTTAAAATTATGGTGTAAAGTTTAAAACCTTTATCCATGAAAAACAGCAAAAGCAAGCCAAAGCTCACAAAGATTAGCTTAAAATCTATTTAGAAGCGGGTCTGTAACAAAAACGGCTTTACGCTATGGAATTGCAAGATCAAAGAAGAAGGGGAACAAGGACTGTCAGATAAGTTGAGACATCCTAAAACCCTTACCAATACTAAGGTTACAAAAGAAACTGAATCTATTAACCTTGATTTAAGAGAGAAAAAAGATGGGGAGCTACAAGTATCTCAATTCATCTACTTCGAAAAGTAATCATACTTTATGTAATGACTGTTTGGCTGAGACTATTTAAACACAAAATTAATTTTGTAGTCAAAAGGGGTAAAAAATCTGATTACAAAAGATACAGCTAAGAAGCTCCAAGGGATAGAGTTCTGCTGGATGTTACCAAAATCAGGAATAAAGCCTACTCTATTTACAGCTATTGATGACTGTACAAGAATAAAAGTTATTAGAATCTACTTTAATAAAAATGCAGAAAGTATTATACAATTTTTAAATGCAATCTTGGATACATTCTATTTTCCTATAAACCATATTCAAACTGATTTGGGAATAAAATTTTTTAATTATCCACCTTCTAACAAATTTTAAAATCCGCTCTGTGAGGCTTTTCTATAATTATAATTAACTACCATGTTTCCATTTCAATCTCCAATACGATTATTTAAAATGCAAGAAGACCGCTAAAAAACGGATTAATAACATTTTTTATCAAAAGGAAAAACAAGCTAATTTTTACCAAGCATTGCCTCACCCAATGTAGCACGTTTCAATTTTTAATACGAGAAATTGTTTTTCTCAAAATATAATTTGTTTTGAGTTATAGCTGAAATAAATAGTTTCTAAGCTATATCCAATGATATGGTTTATCCTTACGGTTAATATAGCAGTGCATATCCTCTTTCTTAAGTTCCGGAAAAAAATCCATTGCTCGGTCAATGGCGTAATTAGGTAAAAAATGAATTTCTTTCAGGATTGTCTCAACAATTTTTTCTCGACCGTAGTATTTTATAATTTCATCGATCTCATTTTGCCCACCCCTCTCAAGAATTCGAGAAATAATAGGGATATATGCTTTCTCCCAATCAAGTTTCCTAAAGTTGGTATCCCAAAAGAATTTTGGATGTATTTTTGGCAAGACTTTTCTCTTTAATCCCATACCTTAAATATAGTGATTTTATCTCGTTATGACAACAAAATTATCTTCTAACTCCCTTTCCTTTGTTTTTTAGAACAACTTTTTTTTCAGCTGAATTTCCAAATTTCAGATTAGGATTTAGTACAGCTTTCTTAAGTCTTTCCTGCATTCTTTTCCATTTGTGCTCTTTTCCGTGAACCATTGAAACATCATATTCTTTTCTTATTCCATCAAAGTAGATCAATGAACGTGCGGATAAATATGGATTTCCGTTGTATTTTATCTGGTAGCTATTTAAATATGACTGCAAGGGTTTTTCTTCGAGAAGAAAATACATGTCTACAAAATCCTTTAACCTTTCTCCACTTTGAAATATTGCATGAAGTTTCATAGCACCAATGTCGTCATTAGAAATCATTCTTATATTTTCTGAGATTTTATCCATTGCTATGACAGGATATTTATGAGCTAAAAGATCAACTTTTATATCATTAATATAAGTCATTATGGTATTCTCAAAAACAATTTCGTTAGTCGCTTCGTATTCTTTTTGTAAGTGGTGTATTAAGGCGCTTGAGTCAAAATCCCTTGTAGTAAACAAATCAATATCTACAGATAATCTATGCCCTAATTTTAAGGCTAAAGCGGTACCGCCTACCAAAATAAAATCTTTTAGCATTTTATCTTTCATCAGTCGCTGTAGAAGTTCCCACATGTCCTTAGTGACAGTTTCTTTATATAGCATATTTCATTTTTTAGAAAATTAAATCTGCAAATGAGGTATGCCTTTACAATGGCGTTGTAAGAAACTATTTGGCTTTGATAATTAATGGAAATCTAAATTATCAGCCTTTCATTGATGGGGATATTAATGATTGAGTTTTAAAAAAAATCTGTTGTTTGCTACATAAATATATACCTATTTTTAGAAATTCACCTTTTAGTTGCAAACCTTAAAATCGGTTCGTATTTTTTTAACCCTTAATCAAAACTAAGGGAGCTTTGTAAAAAGTAATTTACGTGAAATTTTGTTTTAAATAATGGATCTATTGTCTATTAAAAATGTGTGCGATTTTACAACTATGCGGAAAAGTTAGGAGCTCATTCGCAACTTTGAAAGTCCTTACGTCCTAACAAAGTTGCTGCTTCGCTCTGTGAGACTTTTTATTTAGGAAGATTAGTGATTTTGAATAAGCAATCACTATTTATTTAGAATATTTATTTTTTAGAAAAGCATTTATTGCTAAACTAACTTTATTTTATTACCGTGAGATTTGATTTGCTGTATTTTTTATGCATGACATGCAAGGTTTTTATGTTCTGCAAGTTGAAATTGTATCTGAATTATTCTCAATAAGAAAGTAAAAAGCATCCTTTTTTGAGTCTTTTATTCAATGCTCTGTTTTCAAGTTAATTTTTTTACAAATTATATAAATCTGTATCTAACCGATGCTAATTATTTTATTAAGCCAATGAGTGAAAATCGAAGCCCAATAAGTTTTATTATCTAAAGATAGTGATAATGTGAACTAATTTATTGCTGTGAAAACATCTATCAATTTTAAGGCAGTCAAAACAGGTTCTGAAGCGCACAATTTCAGAAAAAAAAACTTCGATTATATTAAAACGGATCTTACCGGAAAAAATGAGTATTGGGTAGGAGATAAAGTTTCAGATAGATTTAGGTCAATAGAAGCGTATTGCAAGGAAAAGTCTGGAAGAAAATTACAAAAAAATGCATTGCCAATTCGTGAAGCTGTAGTTGTAATTAAAGAAAATACAACGATGCAGGATTTGCATAAGCTTTCTAAAAGGCTTGAAGAAGAACTGAAAATAAGAATTTTTCAAATTGCAATTCATAAGGATGAAGGACATTACGATAAAGACTCTAAAGAGTGGAGACCTAATTATCATGCTCATTTGGTAGCCGACTGGCAGGATTTAGAAACTGGAAAAACATTGAAGCATCAATCCTTTCACTATTCCAAAATGCAGGATATTACCGCAGAATGTCTCGAAATGGATAGAGGAATTTCGGGCTCTAGAGGGCGGCTTGAAGCCATAGAATTTAAAATTCAAAAAAAAGAAGAAGAGCTTTTGTTGCTAAACAATAGAATAACTGAAATGAAGGCACAGCTTGATTCTAAAAAGTTTGAAGATCTTATTGTAAAGGAAAATGACTTCTTAGGCTTTAGAAAGATCAAAACAGATAAAACGATTGAAAATTACGAGAGAGTTTTTAAATCATATAATGCAGAACTACTTAAAAATAAAGAAATTCTTCAATCCAAAACTAAAATAATTACTGAACTTCAACAAAAGAATATAGACTTAAACAAAGAAGTTTCACTATTAAAAAACAAGCTTTCTTGTATTCTGTCTAACATTACAACATATAGCAAGGAAAAGGAGATTTATTTCAATTCAGTAAAGGATACGATTATAAAAGTCATACAGTTTGAAAAATTTAAACAGCCAAAATTATTCGATACAACCAAAGAAAAAATTATAGCAATACTTGACAGTATTTGTAAACAAGTTTCTGAAAAAAATAATATTCCTTTTTCGTCACTGGAGGAGATTTTTAAAAATCCTGACAGTAGCTTAGAAATCTTTTCATTGCTGAGCATTGATAATCGTGGGATACATTATAATACCGAAGATGTTCCGGTTCAACAAAAAAGGAAAAAGATAAAAAGGTCCCAGTAGAACTGGTAAAAATTCATAAAAGAAAACAAAGGTATTATTTAAGATTTTTAAAAGACAAGTTCCCGTCCAAAGGATATGCTAAAAAATCTCCACCTTGCAGGTCGTATTTTTCATCATAAACTTGCTTTTTAAAATCTTCCTTAATGAATTTGGGCTTTCTTTTTTTCCTTTTTCTTTTGAAAAATATAATTGGTCGTCGCGGAATTAGGGGTAGTAGCTTCAAATTCTATGGAGAAGGCACATCTAAGGACTATTTTCCTTGAGAATTATATAAATTTTATTTCCTAATACATCAGAACCCAAAAAGCCCTTTAGAAAAATTTCTAAGAGATTACAAAATATGCAATTTGTGACGAATTAATATTAGAGCGCTTCTATTTTCATGACTTCATTATGAACCACCTTGGTGCCACTCTCATTCAGAGTTTGCTTAATGGTAACTTTTATTTTATCATACTTGGGAGTTGGGAAGTCTAATAATTGAGAAATATTATCAAAATCGAAAGCGTTTGCCAACAATGTAATATGTCTAGTGGAATATTTATGTCGTTGAGTATAAGATTCAACATTTCCAACAAATGTTTTTGAAACTCCCATTAATAAACTTAGCTTTTCTTTGGTGATATTTTTTAATTTTCTCAAAGTTTTGATATGCTCTATTAGATCCAAATCAAATTGAGTCGTTTCAAATTGAATAATTTTCTCCATTTATTATTTTTTTATCATCCAACATGTTGGATATTTAAATATTAATCTTATATTTGCTTTAGCGATTTGATAATTATGCCAATTGGCATTAATTGACGATGTTTTCTCAGCTCAAAACGACCAATTTCCAACTGAGATGACCGTGATATCGCTCCATGTCTAAAAGTTGACTAACTTTGCATACGGCATGAGGGCGGTTCTCACGTTAATTTGTGGTTGGAACTTTTAAATCTTACGGTTTAAAGTTGGGTTGGTCGCCCATGAGCCCAAAACGTGTGACCGCTCCTTGCTTTTTTACAAGGAAATTTTTCATACAGAAAATATCGTTCTATACCAACATTTAAAATAGTTAATATGAGAACGAAATTATCCAACATTCCAATTAAAGAACCACCGGCAGGTTAATCCACCATTTGCAATAAAAAGACCATTAGCTCCATACCTAACATTAAAGTGAGGTATGTTTCAACATGGATTTACAAAATACCCCAGCTCTTAAAGTCGGTTATCTTTTAAACTCTCACCTTAAAAGTAGTATTTTGCGCTACAACTACCAAATTTTGATGCTTTAAAGGTAAAAGAATAGGAGTTTATAGATTTTTTTAGGCGAAAAAAATATTACTGATATCAATCAAGATGTCCAAGCCTAAGAAAGAAATTACTCCCCCTAATGGGTAGAGAAAGCAACTAGTTATGAGATTAAAAACTTAAAACCAGACAAATTTTTGCCAATAGTACATAAAATCTCTAAGTTCGGTATATCACAATAGAAAATTTGGAATCAGATTGAAATTCTTCCAGCAATAATTTAGCTAAAATATACTGCTATGAAAAGAACACACTCTTTGCCTCGTATGTTGAATGATAACCAGCTATATGAGTTGCTGAAAAAAGGTAATCCGATCTCTTTGGAACATATTTATTTACGATACAAAAGACTTCTTTTCTGGCTCGGAAAACAAATGCTTGATGATGATTTTGTAGTAGAAACGCTTGTTCAGGATACTTTTCTCAAACTTTGGCTACATCGTGATTCCATTGAAACTCCGAATCATATTCTTGGCTTTTTACGGTTTGTTTTGAAAAGAGACTGTATGTCGTATTTTACTGCTCCGAAAAATAAATTCGAACGCTTAACGGCATCACTTGAAAGTTTTGAGAACTATCAGGATTATCTTATAGGTTTTGATCCCCAGAATGATAAAGAGAATCTTCTGAATCAGGAATCTGAACAAAAGAAATTTAATGAAGTTAAAAAGGTTGTAAACATACTCGATCCCAAAAGAAAACACCTTATTGAACTTTGTCTTGAATATGGTTTTCAATACAAACCGATCGCAGAAGCAATGGGAAGTAGTGTGACAGGCATCAGCAATGAGGTGAGCAGAGCTATAAATGATCTTCGGAAAATTCTTAATAGAAGTTCTTTAGAACATCCACCGGAAAAAGCTTTCGGTAACAAAGAGCAAACTGAAAAACTCAGTAGTCAGCAACTCGACATTATAAATAGAAGATTTGAACAGAAATCTTCTTTTGCTCTCATTGCACTAGAACTGAAACTTTCTGAAAAAGAAGTTCACCAGGAGTTTCTTTATGCTTATCAATATTTACAGAATCGAAACAACTCTGAAATAATTACTTGATATGGAAAAATCCACAACAACACTGACCCGAAAAATTCAGTTATTGATCGATGTTCCATCCGATCAAAAAAAAGAAATGTGGGAAAAACTTTATCGGTATCAGAACCGCTGTTTCCGAGCGGCAAACTTAATAGCTTCCCATTTGTATGTTCAGGAAATGATCAAAGATTTCTTTTACCTCACCGAAGAAATACAATACAAGTTAGCTGATGAAAAAAAAGATCAGATGGGAATGTTTGACCGTTCGAAAACAAACAGCACAGCAAGAATGGTTTTTGACCGATTCAAAGGGGAAATCCCGACAGATATTCTGGGAAGCCTTAACAATACAATTCAATCAACTTTCTCTAAAAACAAAGCCGATTATTGGCAGGGAACAAAATCACTTAGAAATTATAAAAGAGACATTCCAATCCCACTTCCGATTAAATGCATCAGTAAAATGAGATATGATCCTGAAAAAAAAGCATTTTGCTTCAACATGTTTGCTATTCCGGTTAAAACGTATTTAGGCAGAGACTTCTCCGATAAGCGTCTTATAATAGAGCGCCTTTTAAGGGAGGAAATAAAGCTTTGTACATCACAGATACAACTTAATGACAGGAAAATCTATTGGCTCGCAGTATTTGAATTTGAAAAAGAAGAACATCTTTTAAAACCCGAAATTATTGCTGAAGCATCCTTGTCTCTGGAACATCCAATAGTTGCAAAAGCTGGCAATGTGCGAATCAATATTGGCTCAAAAGAAGAGTTTTTGTATCGCAGGCTCGCAATTCAGGCAAGTCAAAAAAGAATTCAAGACGGTGTAGTCTATGCCCGTTCAGGAAATGGAGTAAAACGGAAACAAAAGGCATTGTATAAAACAAAGAATCTGGAAAGTAGATACGTAAGCAATCGTCTTCATGTGTACAGTCGGCAGCTTATAAATTTCTGCATCCGGCAACAAGCGGGCACACTCGTTATTAAAAATCAGGAAGACAAGATCGGGATTGCAAAAGATAACGAATTCATACTTCGTAATTGGAGTTATTATGAATTGCAGACCAAAATAAAATACAAAGCTGAAAAAGCCGGAATTGAATTGATCATTGGATAGAAAAAAATAAGAGGGTGCTTGTACACCCGCAGGGTGAGGTCTTAAAAACACTCACTAAATACTTACTGTATATACAACGGCGTGGGCTCTTTTTTTGTATGTATGATATGGAAAGAAAATACATCAGAGAAGAAACATAAAAACGCTTTAGAGAAATGTTAGGAATAAAGCAAGAGGGTTAGCCATTGATTAGATGATAAATGTAATCAGGAGAAATTTACTTTCTCTGAATAAAGGAAGAGATTAATTAAAATTTCTTCATGGCTGTAGATGGATAATAATCCAATTTAAATGTTTTTAAGGTGGAACCTTCGATTCTTTTGTGGATGGAAAATACTAGTTTTTAAATAAAGCCATTAAAAGACATAGATATTCCTTCAAAGCCGAATAAAATTATTATTCAATTTCGCTAATAATTTTATTTGAAATTTATACGGAGTGCTGGAGGATAAGAAAATAAAAAAAATACCTATTGAGGAGGTGATAGAATTCTTTCAAAACGAAGGCGTGGAAATAACTGAGGAGGAGACAGAATTGATCATGGAGTTTCTGTACACTCTTACCTCGGCTGTTATTAGACAGTACTTCGGTTCTGAATAATGTATTTCTAAAGCTATCCTCTAATATTTACTAAACATGAAAATTATGAAGGTAGCAGATTTATACATCCGTGTTTCTACTGATGAACAGGCAGACAAAGGATATTCACAAAGAGATCAGGAGGATCGGTTAAAAAAATATTGTTCATCTAACAATATCTCTGTTGGACAAATAATCTACGAAGACCATTCCGCAAAATCATTTAACCGCCCCGGCTGGATGAGACTTTTAACTACACTTAAAAAGAAAAGTTGTAAGACAAACCTTATTCTATTTACTAAATGGGACCGTTTCAGCCGTAATGCTGGGGATGCATATCAAATGATAGGTACACTTGCAAAATTGGGAATAGAACCACAGGCTGTTGACCAGCCTTTAGACCTTTCTATTCCTGAAAATAAAATGATGCTTGCAATTTATTTGGCAGCGCCTGAAGTCGAAAATGATAGAAGGGCGCTTAACGTTTTTTATGGAATGCGTAGGGCAAAAAAAGAAGGAAGGGTTATGGGAAAGGCACCATTTGGCTATGTTAATAAAAGTAGGGAAAATGGTGAAAAGTATATTGTACTGCAAGAACCTGAAGCATCAGCAATGAACTGGGCTTTTAATGAGATTGCAAAAGGGGTATTGGCCTCTAACCAAATCAGAAAAAGGGTCAATGAATTAACAATTAAAAAGGTGAGCAGAACATCTTTTCATGTGGCAATAAGAAATCCTATATACTATGGGAAAGTATTTTTAGAAAAACACAAAGATGAAGAAGCGCATTTTGTAAATGGTCAGCATGAAGCTTTAATTAGTGAAGATCTATTTAACAGAGTGCAAGAAATACTAGATGGTAAAAGGAGACTTCAGCGACCTAATACTAAAATTCTTTCCGGTGAGCATTTTCCATTACGGGGTTTTTTGATATGTCCTAAATGTGGAAAAAATATTACTGCAAGCGCTTCAAAAGGGAGAAATAAAAGATACTACTATTATCATTGCAATGCAACTTGTGGATTCCGCCTTAGAGCAGAATTGATCAATTCAGTTTTTGAAGAAGGATTAAAGCAATTGGAAATGACTGAGCCTGCAAAAAAGCTTATAGAAAAAGTATTTCTGGATAACTATCAGAAGTTTATAAAAGCGCCACAGGATGAAAGAAAAAAGATATCCGATGAGATAGATAGGTTGAATTCAAGGATTTCTCTGGCAAGAAATAAATTGCTTTCTGAAGTAATTACTGATGAAGAATATCTTGAAATAAAAAAAGAATATAAAGACCATGTTGAAAAACTGGAAACCCAATTAAATGACAAGCCAATAGAAAATAACGTAGATATACCAAAGCTACTGGAAAAAGCATTAGGAACGCTTACAAATATCTGGAAAGTCTATACAGAAGGGGATATTGCGGTCAAGCGACAAATTATTGGTTCGATTTTTCCTGAAAAGCTTGAATTTGATAAAAATCATTATCGAACCACGAGAATTAATGCTGTAGCTCACTATGTTTTTCAGATTAACAATGGATTATCACAAAATAAAAACAGGAGGAATGATAATAATAATCATTTCTCCTGCTATGTAGACCCACAGGGAATAACACTTTACATTTGTTTGCAGTTTATTGAATAAATTTTATGGCTTGTATTTCTGATTAATAGGTGACTAAATTTTATTGGATGTAAATAAATTTAAATGCATTCAAAATTTACGGTGACCAAAATAGTGACCAAACTTGAAATATTCGTATATTTGTTATGCAGATATTTTTATTTATGGCACAGTATAACAACGAAACAGGAAGCGTAAATTTCAGGCTGAAAGAACCAAAAGCAGAAATCTCCCGAATAATGGGTAGATATTCGTTCAAAGGTTTGCAGGCGGATTTTTCGACAGGTTTAAAAGTTGTTCCCAGCAGTTGGGATAGCGAGACTAAAACAGTGACTTCGGGAACAGATAAAAGAGAAATCAACCAAAAGTTAAGTAAATTCAAAACTTCCATTGTGGATGGTCATAAAAATTTCAATGAACATTACAATCGTGTGCCGACAAAAGAAGAACTAAAGACAATTGTTGATAATGCAGTAGAGGGGAAAGAACTCAACACGGTACAAAAGAATAAGAAATCTTTTGATGATGTTTTTCAGGACTTCACGAAATTAATTGAGCTAAAAAATACCCGTGCCGTTGCATCAGGACAAAAGCCAATGCATAAAACCTATATATCATCTTTTAACGTGATGTATAAAGATTTAAAAGATTTTGCTACTAATAACAGTATCTTTTTAGATATTGATAAATTTGATGAAACACAGTGTTTAGAGTTTCAAAATTGGCTTATTGCTACGGAAAGAGTTAAAGAGCTAAGTACACTCAGAACACGGATCAAAAGACTGTCACAGGTACTAAAACGTGCATTTGAAAAGGCTTACACGCAAAACAGAAGTTATTTGCAAGACGAATTTAGTGTTAAAGTTCCGCCAAGTTTCCACACGGTGCTTACTGAACCTGAAATCAAAATATTGTATGAACATGATTTTTCTAATTCTCCGAGATTGGAGAGAGTTAGAGATTTGTTTGTTCTTGGCTGTCATTGCTCACTAAGGTTCGGAGATATAACCAGAATTGAAAGCGGACATATCGACATAGCTTCAGGCACTCTAAGCATATTGTTAAATAAAGGTTCACGAATTGATAAATACAAAACGGTCAATTTTCCAATCTTTGGCTATGCAGGAGAGATTTTGAGTAAATATGACAATAATATTAAAAGCATTGCTATATCTAACCAAAACACTAATGAGTACCTGAAAGAACTGTTTAGAGAGATTCCGTATTTCAATGAAAAGGTAATCACCCGTGAAAGACCAACCAACGAGGGAGTTGTATTTGAAACAATCAATTTCGCTGATAGGGTGGCTTTTCATGATTCTAGGAGAAGTTTTTGTACTAACAGATATATTGAGGGGTGGGATTTATTAGAGATATGGCAGTACACGGGTCACACAGACGAATCTGTTTTCAAAACTTATTTCAAACCGACCTTTGAACATGAGCAGGTGAGACAGGAAAGTATCAAGACGAGAAATGAAAAGCTTCAAAAGGTTGATTTACAGGCAAAACAGATTGAGGATCTTAAAACCCAAATGGAAAAAATGAAAGAACTTATTGAAAGTGGAAACATGGAGCAGTTAGCTGAAATCATTAATATTAATAAAAATGCTTCTTAAATACTCCCAAGAAATTTATCATTGCAAAAGTGGCATTTTGCGTATCATAGAATATATAATGAGCTATAATCTTTAATAATGCATTTGATTCGTTTTTCAATATATACATCATTGAATAATCAATCATACATAAGAAAACATACATATAGATATTTTAAGAGCCTGACCTATTACAATTGCATAAGTCAGGCTCTTTTATGGAAGTTCAAAAGCTTAAAAAATTGAGGGATATTATTATTTTGAAAAAAACAACAGGTAGCTAAATTAAGTACCATATTAGCTATATAGAATAATAAAAGCAACTCTAATATCCTGATAATAAAAACAAGCCGTTTTGCTTCATTTCTGATCTGTCGATAGTGATAATTATATTTTCTAGGAGTGGTCTACCCTGGTTACATCAGATATTATTTTTCACTTTCTGAACCGTTCCAATACTGACCGAACAAATTTTAGCCGTGTCCCTGATAGAATTTCCTTTCTTTAGGTTTTTAATTACCTCTTTGTACTTGAAAAGGAAATCTTCAATGCTTTCCGTAGAACCTTTTTCACGCCCTTTATAGATTCCCTTAGCCTTTGCAAGTGCAATTCCCTCTCGTTGACGCTCTAAAATAGTTTCTCTCTCCATTTCTGCAATGTTAGCCATAACAGAAATAATAAGTTTAAACGCTTGGTTTTCTTTCCCTTTGATTAGGCTTTCTATTCCAAGATTATCTACTTTGAGAATAACACCCTTTTCTTTGAAAAACTCCAGAGTTGTTAATATGTCATAGAGATTACGTCCTAACCTATCAATAGAACTGACAGAAACGTAATTAATCACATTATTTTCAATTGCTCTTATCAGTTCCTTTCCCTGCTTTCTATCTTTAAACGAGGTAGAACCGCTGACAATATCAGTAAATATCTTTTCGCCCTTTGCTTGTCGTTCCTCCTGTCTTGCGGTGTTCTGCGCTCCTGTGGAAACTCTAATATATCTTGCTTTCATCTTTAAAATAGTTATAAAGCACCCTGCATTTAAGCAAGGTGCAAAAATTGGTATTGTAATTAGTTTCTGAAATAATATCCATTAGAACTCATATAATCATACATCAAATGTCTGGCGGTTGCTTCCCAATCAATGTAAATGTAAGAGGGCAGATTTTCAGGGATTGAGCCGTCCTGTTCTAAAGTAGTCTGGGCAAAATCCTCATCTGAATCGTACTCGCCATAATAAGAATCTGAAAGACTATCTAATAGGTCGCTTACGTCCTTATAATAGTAACTCATGCACTCTGCATAGGCCTCTATAACCTCGAAATCATAATCTGAATTGTTGATCTCTTCAGCTATCTTATAAATGTTTGCTGAAATGTGGCATTCACTGATTAGCTTTTGCCTGATAAAGAATTGACTACATTCATAGTCCTGAAACATAAATTCAGGGTCTTGCTCGTTTTGGTGTAGTTCCTGCATAGCCTGTAAAAGCTCGTCATAATTTGAATAATCTGAAAGGTTTAACCATTCACCATAGATTGAACTTTCATTGTACTTTTTGTAGGTTCCGACATAGATACTGAAAGTATCAAGACAATTTGTTAACTTTGCCATTGTAAATAAGTTTTAATTACCGTTAGAATTTTTTACACTTCCCCATTCAATATTAGTAGTATTGATGGGGTTTTTTATTGGGTTATAGTAGTCGAAAACTATGCCAAATGTTATAAAAATAGGGTGATATTCAATGAAATAGCATAAATATTTTGAATCCGTAGAAAATCTCTTGAATCCTGTTCTAACTTTGGGTTGTAGTCTAAAAATCTTCAAAAAAAGTGCTGAGGTTTTTAGACCGATTGAAAACTTTTGCCCGACTTTCAACAGGTGGGGGTACTATCAAAAACTTGTCCTATGGTGGGGTGCTTTTGTTTAGATAGGTAATAATTTGATACATATCCAAATAAAATTTTGTTATATTTTATCATATTTTTGTAAGTTGCAATTTTTGAAATATGACTAACGAAAAGAAAACTGATATATTTATAAGTAGACTTCTTGAAAACGCTGAAATCCAATATACTCCAAATGGAAGCGACATTAAAGAAGTTCAAGATGCATTAAAAACAGCATCTAAAAAAGGGACAGGTAAAATTGGTTTTCCTGAATTTGTTGCTATTTCTAACGACTTTATTTTAGTAATTGAGAATAAATCCAATATAGAAAAACAAGCATTATATGAAGATGATGTCCAACAAATACTCTCTACTGATAAAAAAGCAATAACCAATTATGCCGAAAATGGTGCTTTGCATTATGCTAAAGAAATAGTTGCCAAAACTAATTTCAAAAAAATATTTGCTTTCGGTTGTTCTGGTGATGAAAAACACCATATTATTCGACCTTTATATGTAGATGAATATGGGTGTAAATTATTAGAAAAAATTGAAAATTTTGAAAACTTCAAAGAAAGTAAAATTGAACAATTTTATAGGGAACAAGTTTTGGGAGAAACACCTCCCAAAGTACTAGAAACTGAAGAGTTAATAAAAAAAGCTTCTGATCTTCATGAAGCATTACGAAACTATGGACAGTTAGGAGATAAAGAAAAACCTTTAGTAGTTTCTGCGATTTTATTGGCTCTTGCAGATGTTAATAATTTTAAATCACAACAATTAACAGGTGACAATATAGATACAGATGGTAATAAAATTTATCGCAGTATTGAAACCTATATGAAAAAAGTAAATGTAAAGCCTGAAGAAAAAAAACAAACGGTACTTAATCAATTTATCATTATAAAAGACAGAACATTACTTAATCAAATAGATGATAGACTTGCAAAAACACCATTAAAATATTTTACTGAATTTATAGAAACCAATATTTTACATTCCATAAAAGCCAATAAAAAAGGTGATGTACTAGGTAGTTTCTATGGAGAATTTATGAAATATAGTGGTGGAGATGGTCAGAGTTTAGGTGTAGTTCTTACTCCTGATTCTATTACTGAACTATTTTGCGATTTAGCCGAATTAAAAATTACTGATAGAGTTTTTGACCCTTGTTGTGGTACAGCTTCTTTCCTTGTGGAAGCCATGCATCGTATGGTAAATTTAAGCGATAATGAACAGCAAAAAATAGAAATAAAATCTAATCAATTACATGGTATAGAAATACGAGAAGATATGTTCTCTATTGCTACCACCAACATGATTTTAAGAGACGATGGAAAAAGTAATTTAACTAATGAAAATTTCTTAAAAAAAACTACGAAAGAATTAAGAAAGAAAAACTATACTGTAGGTTTTATCAATCCTCCTTATTCGCAAGCTAAAGGTAAAGATACGGCTCATTTATCTGAAATTCATTTTATAGAACATTTACTAGAAAGTCTATCAAATAATGCTATTTGTATTGCTATTGTGCCACAAAGTACCATGGTAGGTAAAACCAACGAAGATAAAAAAATAAAAAAAAGAATTTTAGAAAAACATACTTTAAAAGGTGTAATTACACTCAATAAACAAACATTTTACAGAATAGGAGTAAATCCTTGTATTGCTGTGTTTACTGCACACAAACCACATGATGTGGCAGCTCGATGTAAGTTCATCAATTATGAAGACGATGGCTACATCATTAGTAAACACATAGGACTTACAAAAACAGTCCGTAATGAAGAAAGAAAACAATTGTTATTAGATTGCTGGTTTGATAAGAAGGATACAGAATCTAAATTTATGGTAAAAACAACCATTGAGCCAGATGACGAATGGTTGCATTCTTTCTACTATTTTAATGATGAAATTCCGAAAGAAGAAGATTTTGAAAAAACAATTGCTGATTATCTCACATTTGAGTTTAATATGATTATGCAGGACAGGGAATATTTATTTGAAAATGATTAGTATGATGGAATTAGATTTGAAAAATATTCAATGGGGTGAGTTTAAAATTAGTTCTATTTTCCAAGTAGAGAAGGGAATTTACTTGAATGCTAAGAACATAAAAAAAGGTAACATTCCCTATATCTCAGCCAAAAGTACCAACAATGGGCTAAACTCTTTTATTGGAAACCCATATTTGTTTAAAGGAAATAAAATAACAATTGAAAAAATCAATTTGTCAGCGTATTATCAGCCTAGTGATTTTTATTGTTCTCATGATGTAACAGTAATTTCTCATGATAAATTAAATAGATATAATGCTATTTTCGTTTGCAATATGATAAATAGACAAGGATTTAAATATTCATATGGGAGACAGGCACAAATGAATATATGTAAAAATGAAATAATTTATCTTCCAGTAAATTTTCAAGGCGAACCCGATTATGCTTTTATGGAGAAGTATATGAAGCAGAAAGAGCAAGAAAAAATTAAAAAATTCCAAGATTATATTGCTAAAAGAATAGAACGAGTAAAAGGTTATAAGGAAGTAGAGTTACTTGATAAAAAAGAATGGGGAGAATTTTTTATAAATGAATTGTTTTCAAATATTCAAAGAGGTAAACGCTTAAAAAAAAATGATCATATAAAAGGAAGAAAACCTTATGTATCTTCTTCAGCCATGAATAATGGAGTTGATGGCTTTATAAATAATAAAGAAAAAGTAAGAATTTTTAAAAATTGTCTTTCAATTGCAAATAGTGGTAGTGTTGGTTCAACTTTTTACCAGCCGTTTGAGTATGTAGCGAGTGATCATGTTACCAAATTAGAAAATCCAGATTTTAATGAATTTGTTTATCTTTTTATATCAGGTCTAACTTCAAGATTGTCTGAGAAATATAGTTTTAACCGTGAAATAAATGATAAAAGAATACAGAGAGAAAAAATTCTTTTACCTATTGATTCCAAAGGACAGCCTGATTATGGATATATGGAAAACTACATCAAAAAATTAGAATATGAAAAACTCACAAAATATTTGAAAATAAAACAATAACTATGACAGGATTATATATAAGTGAAAAATTATAAGCAAATTTTTGCAATATGAAGTTCTGGTTATCAATGACCTTATAAATAGATGTTAGGGGGCATATATTGAGAGAAATTCAAAAAATAAATTATTCATTCTTTAAACTAGAATTGAATTAATAAGGCACAAAATTTGTATTTTTGCGCTCAGACATCAACGAAAAAATAAAAGTGTAAAACTTTTGCTTTTGTCTTGTGAATCGGCAAAATTCTTAATACTACAAAATGCAAACAGTTTAGCGCACTTGTCATATGGGCAAGTGGCTTATCCTGTTTTTATGTAGTATAGGCTTTGCCGAGCCTTCAAGACTAAAAGCAAGTGAGAACCACTTGCTTTTTTTGTTGCCTACAATCAAAAAAATAGAAATAATGATATTAAGCATCAAACAACAAAAATTCTTATTCTTCTGGATCATATTCAATACTATCGGATATGTAAGCTATCTCACAAATTGGCATCCCATGTACACAAATACTCTACGAGGTGAGGGAATTGTAATCTATGAAGAGTATTATCTAATTACCCCTGATTATATTCCCTGCCCTTTATGTGATGTTAACTACTCACCAGCTACTCACTTTTACCCTTTCCATACTTTTACCTATAAAACCTATAAAGGAAGTTATGTTTATGATGGATTTATTGGAATCTGGGGCTACTACGATCATCAGGAATACGTTATCTATGTAATCCTTCCTCTTATCATTCTGTTACTTATATACATCTATAAAAGACTGTTTTCTAAAAACAGTAAGTCAAACACAACTATTAACAATCAAAAATAATTACAATGAAAAAATTAATTTTCACTTTAATGTTCGCATTACCAACGCTTTATTTTGCACAGGAAGAAAAACCGAAAGAATCGCAAACTGCTAAAGAGTGTGACTTACCAAAGGATTTTAAAGAGCCAATTAAAAACAACCGTCTTAAAAAGTTTGTAGCCATCGACAATGGAGTTAGCGAAAAGGAAGTAATCATTATCCGAGCGCAAAATGGTTTTGGTAGTGGGATTTATACAGTATGCGTTAAACAGCAACCTGTTCAGTATCAAAAAATGGGAACAGTTTTTATGCGGGAGGGAAAAAACCCATTTAATAACGCAAAATGATACTGCAATTACAAGCGCAAACAAGTTGTTTTCCAGCAATCAAGTTTAAACCATACAGCATTTGGGATGATGTATTGCTTATCTTGATGATGGTTTCAATACTTATTTTGTATGTCGTTTGCTCATATTATCTTTTATATATTTTGAAATTTGTTACAGACAGACTAAAAAAATGTTTTAACAACGAAAATAATTGATAACTCAAAACCTGTTTGTAATACGACAGGTTTTGACGTTTTGTAGAATTACATTTACCACAGGAAAAAGATGTTAATTCAAAGTACAGGGAAAATACTTATATAATTATTGACCTATTTTTATTATAATTGCAACCAGAAAACACCATTCAATGCGAAAAATTTATTTCACTGCTATCTCACTATGCATGTACCAGTTAGGTTTTGCACAAATACCAAACTTACCTACAATTTCCAGACCTCAGACGAGTAGTTTAGGTAATTATTCCAGTAATGATTTTGGCAGTATGGCAGGTGGCAGAAGTTCCCAAAGAAGCTACACCCCAAACATAGCGAATCGTTCAAATTCCACACAACAGCAACAAAGTGACTATGGAACACAAGCAAGGTCACAGGGTAATGCTATTATGCAAGATATAGAGCGAGATATGGCAGAAGTTCAGGAAGCACAATTCCGTGAGTGGATAGAAAACGGCAGAAGTATACCATATAATTTACCATCATTATCAGAAAAAGCGGGAACACAGGCGTATTATGATGCTTTTAACAAGCTTTCTGGAATAGATTCCGAAAATTACTCGTTAGCAGATGTTAATTTCACCGTAGAAAATGCTTTTTATGATAACAAAAGGGATTTAAAAGGTTTCAAGTCTGGAATCCAGAAAACAGCAAAACAACTCTTGCAGAAAATGAAAGAACGCAAACAGGACACAGAAAGCAATGTTTCTAAGAACCTAATGCTGTTTGAATATTTTTCTAAAGACATGAATCTCGGAGGAACAACCCACAAAGCATTTGAATATGATTTTAAGGATTATATGGGTGAAAAAGATTATTCCAAGATGTTTGTATCGAAACTCCTTAAAACAGGTTCAGGACAATGCCATTCCATGCCGTTGTTGTATCTGATTATTGCGGAAGCAATGGGAACAGAAGCACATTTGTCATTAGCTCCGAATCATTCTTACGTCCGTTTTATGGATGATGAAGGACAATACAGGAATGTTGAACTTACTAACGGAATGTTTTCAACTGATACCTCATTATTAGAATCGGGTTATATCAAATCAGAAGCATTACAGAATAAAATCTATATGGAAAACCTAACCAAAAAAGAGCTGTTAGGAATGGCATATTTTGATTTAGCAAGAGGTTATGCCAAAAAATTCGGATATGATGAATTTGTAGATAAGACAATCGAAAAGGCATTAGAACTTTATCCAAATGGACTTGCTCCGAACATGGAAAGAGCAAATGTTAGTCAGGCGAGATTTGCAAATGTGATGAAAAAACTGGGCATAAATCCTGAAAACAGACAAGATTTGCAGAGAATCGGATATTTCCCAAAGGCGGTCGAACAGTTGAATGATGTTAATCAGCAATTTAACAAAATTGATGAACTCGGTTATACAGAAATGCCTGCATCCGCTTACGAATCATGGTTGGCAAGTCTGAAAACAGAGAAGAACAAACAGGAAAGCGAAGCACTCGCACAAAAAATCCATTTGTATCAAATTCAAAAACAGAAAGAAAAGCAACAGCAGGAAGCGCTGAGGAAAGCACAGGAAAAGAAAAAGAAAGATGAATCACCTAAATATTTTCCAATTGATCCAAATAAATTATGATGAAAAAATTATTACATATTACACTTTTTATAATGCTGTTTATCAGTAGTATTATAAGCGTAAAAGCACAAAATAATCAGTTCTATAATGATTCCTACCAGACCATTGATAATATGCTTAACGACAAACAGCCGTACAGTTTCAAAGAAGCTGTTTTTAGCGTGGAAAATGCGTATTACCAGGGGAAGTTAGACACGGAAAAATTAAACGGAGAAATAAGCTTTTTAAAGAACTTCGCAAACTCAATTTTAAAGAGCCGAGATCTAACTTATAAAGAATCTGACAAAGACAAGGTAAGCAAATACGCAACAGTATATTCCATTATGTGCCAAACACTTCCAATTGCATACAAAGACACTGTAATACAGTACAAACCGTTTTCTTATGATTTTACAGATGTGTTCGGACATAATGATATTAGCAACCTGTTCGTTTCAAAACTATTAGCAACGAAAAAAGGTAATTGTAATTCAATGCCGTATCTGTATAAAATTTTAGCTGAAGAAATCGGAGTAGATGCAAATTTGGCGTTAGCACCGAATCACGTTTACATCAAGCATAACATCAAAGCAGGAGGTTGGTTTAATACAGAGCTTACAAGTGGAATATTTCCCATTGATGCTTGGCTGACGGCTTCAGGCTACATTCATTTGGATGCCATTAAAAATGGTGTGTTTATGAAAGCCTTGAACAATAAGGAAAGTTTGGCATTATGCTTATTTGATTTAGCACAGGCATACAACCGAAGCTTCCCGAATAATGACGGAAAATTTGTTTTGAAAACGGTCAACAGAGCCTTAGATGTTTATCCGAATTTTGCCAAAGCATTAATATTAAAAGCTGAAACCCACAAAGAACAGCTTGAAAAGCTTATGGATAGGCATAACCTGAAAACAGATAATGCTGAAAACTTGAAACTCGTACAACAACAAGATCCAAAAGCCAAAGAACTGTTTGAATTGATGAACAAAGAATACGGACATATTTATGAGATAGGCTACCGACAGATGCCCGAAGAAATGTATTTGGATTGGTTGGTTTCCCTGAAAACCGAAAGAGAAAAATTTGAGAACAAAAAATTATTAAATAACTTTACAAAATAACCAAATGAAAAAAATATTATTAATTGTTTTTGCCATATTTGTAGTATTCGTACAGGCACAGACGAAGAAACAGACTGCCACAAAGCAAAAAACAGAAAAGAAATGGGTAAATCCTGTTAAACTGACAAAAGAAGAGCGTAGCCGTCCGTATATGGATGAGGTTTTGAAAACCCGAGATTCATTAACACCGCAGGAAGCAGAAAGACGTAGAAAGAATATTGCAGTTGGAAATCCTTTTGCGAAGTATGGAATTTATCCAAAAATTGCAACATTGAGCAAAGGTAAATATTTGGAATTTCACGATATGGATAGCATTGTGAGTATTGGTTCAGTAAGATTCAACAGAAAGACAAAATCTATCACAGAATTTAGGGAGATTGATTTGAGCGACCCCGATACACAACCATATTTAGATACGGCAGGTCGTTGGATTAGTCCAGACCCATTAAGTGAAGAGTTTCCGAGTTGGTCGCCATATCATATTGGTTACAATAATCCTATAAGTAATATTGATCCTGATGGAAGAGCAGCTTTTGACTGGGTACACAATAGAGAATCAAATAGTATTTATTGGAATTCGAGCGCTACAAGCCAAGCTACAGCTGGTGCTAATGAAACATATTTAGGAAAATCTGGAACATACACAACTCAAGACGGTTCTACAACAGCCTTATTTGCCAATGGTACAGGGCAAGATAATTCTTTATTGGGAGCTTTGGGAGTCATGAATAATTTAGACCCGTTAATTCAAGCAGGTGATTCTGCACCAATGATGAGTGCAATGGCTTTTGGAGATCCGAATGCTCCAACGATAAGTGGAATTCCCGAATCACGGGGAAAGACTGAAATTCAAATGTTAGTTGCTGAAAATCCATTGGTTCAAAGTTCTGCTTTAGGTTTACTTACAGGAGGAATGGGAAGTTTAGTACGAAGTATTTTTACTAAAGCAGCAACTCAAGAAATGACAACAGTAGGTCGGTGGATGTCACAATCAGAATATGGAACCATGTCGAAAACAGGTCAGATGGTTGAAGGTGCAGGAGGACAAACTTTTGTAACTAAAGCAGGTGCAGATTCGTTTACTGCTGCGGCTAAAGGTTCAGTATATGCTGAGTTTCAAGTTCCTGCAAATAGTCTCTTACAAGGAGGAAAAGAAGGCTGGTTCAAAGCAATTGGTCCAAGTGCTGGTAAAGCAATGCAAGGAGCTCTACAGAAGCAGGGAGGACAATTACTCCCACAAGTTAAAAATTTATCACCTATTTTACATGCTAAATAATTATGGATAAAATAAAAAATATAGATTGGTTTAAAAATGAAATAGCCAATAATTTGAAAGGATATGAATTAATCTATAAATCTTTTGAGGATGGTGATTTTGGTTCACTAAATCAAGTTGAATTTAATTCAGAAAAAATTAGTGGAAATATTGACTTTTGGGGATTAGGCTGGTTAGGAATTTTCGTTTGGGACTCTATAGAAGAGCAAGAATTACTTAATATTTTACTTGAACCCCACCAAAATGAAGAAAAAGAAAAGGCATTGAAAAAGATGCAGGAGTTATTATAATCAAAAATAAATTTAAGACAATTGAACTATGATTCAGGTCATAAAAGGAGATATTACAAAAATAGAAGTTGAGGCAATTGTAAATGCAGCCAACACATCATTACTTGGAGGAGGAGGAGTTGATGGGGCAATACATAGAATGGGAGGAAAGTCAATTCTTGAAGAGTGTCAAAAAATACGGAGTAAACAAGGTGGTTGTAAAGTTGGAGAAGCAGTTATAACAACAGCAGGAAAATTACCTGCGAAATTTGTTATTCACACAGTAGGACCTGTTTGGAATAAGGGAGGAAATAATGAAGAACATTTATTATACTCTGCATATTCTAATTGCTTAAAACTTGCAATTCTAAATAATATTACATCTATTTCATTTCCCAATATTAGTACGGGAATTTACAAGTTTCCAAAAGAAAAGGCTGCGAAAATAGCGATTAAAGCTATAACTGATTTTGTCGAAATTAATCATAATGCCATAAAAAGAATAATTTTTGTATGCTTTGATGATGAAAATTATACAATATATTCTAATCTTTTAAATATAGAAAAATAATAAAAAACACATGGAAACAGACGAATTAATTAAACAGCTTAGAAAAATCGCTGACGACACAAGTCATAACATAAGAATTAAAAGGAGTCCTTCAGCAAAAAATGTAGAGAAAGAAGATGCTGATAAAATGATTTCTACTCTTAGTGAGAGGACTGTAAGTTTATTTAAGCAAAACAATTTATTGGATTTAATAAGACCTGATAGAGACAAAGGCTATGACAGACAATGGTATGAAGAAACATTTGGCAATGGTGCTGTTGCTGATATAAAAGAAGCCATAAGAGCATTAGAAAAATTAAATTCCGAAGAAAAATAAAATTATATCTCTCTGAAAAACAAATACTTAATTTTCAATTTAAGCAAAAAGGTAACCAGCTAAATCGTGTTGTATAATTGTATTAATTAAATTTTATTAAAATGAAATTAAACATTAATCACAATGGAGCAATTTATGAAGCTCAGGTTACAAAGGAAAAGTATTTTTACATTTTCAGATTGCGAAGATACGATGGAATTATTGATTATTATGAGCCATTTAGCTTTGGCAGATTTTCATGCTCATTGCAATGTAGATTAAAACATTACAAAGATTTTAAGAAAAGAGTTTTTAACAGCAAATTAGAGAACCCTTTCATCAATGACTCGCTGATTTTAGCAAATTAGATTATATTATGTAAAGTGATATTTTGATTTTATGGCTTCCCATAAATATTATTAACAAATTATTTATATTTTAGATGCAGTAAAAAGTATTTAAATAATTTTGGATAAATAAGTTCAGAATTCTTTCGTTAATTTAAACACTTTAGCAGACAATTAAAAAACAATAACGTTAAAATGGAACCAATTACATTGATTACAACAGCATTAACTTTAGCTACTCCATTCCTGCTTAAAACAGGAGAAAGTATAGCAGAAAAAGTTGGTGAAGATATTTGGGCGGTTATCAAAAGTCCCTTTACAAAAAAGAATATTGAAATGCCAATAAATATTAATTCGGAGGAAGAAAAAAATAAACTATTTAATCTTATTCAGAACGAGATTGCTGAAAATGCGCAGTATAAAGAAGAATTAACTGTTGCTATTGAAAATGGAAAGCAACAGTTAAATTCATATTCTCAACAAAATATTAATAATAACGCCGAAGTTCAAAAACAAATTAATATTCAAAGTAATACAGGTAGCATTCAAATGTAATGGGTCAGAATGTAGAAAATAAAGACAGCCAGATCCAGCAACAATTGAATATTTCGTCAAACGAGGGTGCAATTTACTTAACTAGGCAGACACGATTTTCAAAAAGATTCGAAAAGCTTAACAAAGAAGTTGCTACTGATGTAAGATATGATGGAATTATGGAATCGCTAAAATACTACCTTACTAGTCGGGATGGAATTGATATGCCTACAAAATTGAAAGATGGAGGCTTTAGAGATAGTGAGATACTTGAAGCTACTAGAAAAAAAGAAAAATACGCAAAAAAACTAGAGCTAAACAAGTTTTTTGAATCCGCACAATGGATTGACAGTCAGTTATTTGGAAAAATAAAAATGGATTTTGAAACCCATATCCTTCCTCTTATCAACAATCAAACCTGTAAAGATGATATTTTAAAAGAAGTTGTTAAAAAAGTTGTTGAACCTGTTTTAGATGTGATTAATATTGAAGGAGAAAATGATGAAGTTCTCAACTATAATGCTGAAGATATTTTTGGAATGATCTATTATTTAACTGGACAATGTCATTTAAATTGGACAAATTATGATAGTATATAATCAAGCTTTTGATCTTTATCATACAATTTTTAGAATTCTCCATTTTTTAAACAAATTTGAAAATGGAACTAAAATAGAAGTAGAAAGAATTAGAATTTGGGATTTCTATTTATTATTCCCGAGCAAAATACACGAAATTAAACTGAGACAAACAGAATCAGATATTAGAAAACTTCGTAAAGAATTTATAAAGGATTCAAATAATCCTTATGAAAAGGTGTATGAGAACAGAAAAGTTTTTGAAAAAATAAAACCTTATCAACTTGCAGCCTTAAATTGTATTGCTTCTTACGGAATAATTGACAAATCATCCATTAACCTACAAAGAGTTAAAATATTAAATAAAGATATTTTAGCTGAATTTGTAAATAATTTTGATGAACTGACGCCCAAAGAAAAAAATGTCATCTCGTTGATGACAGGGCATTTCAATCAAATCTCTTTATTTGGTGAAAATGGACTAAAAAGTAGAACAAGTTTAATGGAAAGTAGATATGATGCGTAATAATCTTTTTTTATTAAGACTTTACATACAGACAGAACTCGGAAAAGTGGCTTATGATGAAAGATTTCATAAAGGAATAAATATCATTCGAGGAGATAACAGTAGTGGAAAATCAACAATAACACATTTTATTTTCTTTGTTTTAGGAGGTGCTTTTGGTGACTTTGTTCCCGAAGCACGTTTATGTTCTTTTGCTATTGCAGAAGTTGAAATGAATAGCGTTATTTTTACTGTAAAACGGGAGCTTATTAAAGATGAAGATGGAAAGATAAATACACAAGCTCCAATGTATTTTTATTGGGGAACAATGGAGGAAAGTTTTTCACCTCCTGAAGGAAAGACTTGGCAAAAATTTGGATACAGAACAACAGATAATATAAGAAGTTTTTCAAATATATTATTTGAACTTCTTGATTTACCAAACGTTAAAGGGGATAGCAATATAACATTTCATCAAATTCTTAGACTTTTATACATCGACCAAGATTCTCCTACGAGTTCTTTATTTTACTATGAACATTTTGACAGTCAACTTACAAGAGAAACAATATCAGACTTATTGTTAGGGGTTTACAGCGAAGATTTGTATGAAAACAAGAAGCGTTTAATAATTGCAGAAAAAGAATTTGAATCAACCAAAAGCGAGATAAAAGCAACATCTAATTTCTTTACCGATGCCTTATCGCTAAACCCAACACACATTGAAACACAAATACAAAATAAAGAGATAGAGATTTCATCAATCCAAGAGGAAATTATTGCAATTCGTACAAAAGAAAAAGAAGCTGACTATAAAGAAGATACAAAATTAGAATTTCAAAAACTAAATGAAGAATCCATAATCCAGAGAAAAATTGTTTCTGAATTAGAAAGTACTATTAATATATTAAATAACGAAATACAAGACTCCGAATTTTTTATAGAAACTTTAAACAAAAAAATAAAAGCATTAAAAAATTCTATTAATACAAGAGAATTTCTAGGACATTTGCCATTAGAATATTGTCCAGAATGTCTATCAAAAATTAAGCCCAGCAATGAATCTGCTTGTAAGCTTTGTAAAGAGCCAATAGATGAATCTTTTGGTGTCGTTCAGGCAAGAAGAATGGAAATTGAAATCGGGTTCCAAATAAACGAGTCTACAAAGCTTTTAGAGCTCAATAAAAGAAGCTTATTAGAGCTAAAATCCAAATATATTGCTGAAATTGGGAAATTACAAGATTTACAGAAACAAGTTAATGACGCATTGAAAGACGTTAAATCCTTTAGTGAAGAAACCATAGATCAGCTAAACAGTAATAAAGGCTTTATTGAGGGGGAAATTTTACAACTTAGAACCATGTTAGAAAATGCAGAATTCTACAATCAGCTTTTACTAAAAAGAGCCAGTCTTCAAAATGAAATAAATTTCTTAAAAAAATATATCTTCCAGACTGAAGCCAAGCAGGAAAAGTTGAAAGAAGAAATTACTAATATCGTCAGAGAAGAAGGTGTTTATTTATTAAACAATGATCTTGACAGACAAGATGAATTTAAAAATGCAAGTGATTTCTTTATCGATTATTCAAACAATCTAGTTTTTCTGTCAAATAAATATTCTAAATATTCTGCCAGTTCTAATTTCTATTTAAAAGTATCTGCTAGATTTGCTCTATTTCTAGCATCATTGAGAGTGCCTCAAATGCGCTACCCAAGATTTATTTTTGCTGATAATATGGAAGATAAAGGTATTGAAATGAAAAGAGCGCAAAATCTTCAACAGTTACTTATTGAGAGGTTGAAAGATTATGATCCATCAACTTATCAAATGATATACACAACATCTTATATTACGGAAGAATTAGAAAACAGTGATTTAGTTGTAGGTGAATATTACTCTAAGTTAAATCCAAGTCTAAAAAATATTCCAAAATAATTTTTTTTAAAGTATAAAAGAAAACAGGCATAAAAAATGCCTGTTTTTATTTTATTGCCGTTGACTTAAAGCGCACTAAAAGCCCTCTTAAAAGCCGTTATAAGCATACCATTCTGAATGTAATTCCACTTTCCTTTTATAGTCAATCTGATAATCATATTTCTTCCATCTTTCTTCTTCTATCTTTGGCATTAAACCTGTATATTCAAAGATGTATTTAGGCATTAAATCGGCCAAAATATGAGCGTACTTTTCTGTTGTAGATAAAGAGTCATGAATAGAAAATAATGGTATTTCTGGGTACTCATTAGCGATCTTCTTTGATACAAAATCAATAATACATTCTGATTCAATATTTTGTAATAACTTGGAAAAATCAGCATTATTTTTCATCTTGAAAATCTCTATCAAAGCAATTAAATTTGGAAAATCTTTTTTAAAGGTTTTGTAATTCGAGTTTCGTGTTTTTATTCCACTGAAAAATAAAGTAAAAATAACTCCTTTCATCAAAGCTCTAACATTATCCACTTTTTTTAGTTCTGTTACTTTTTTTATAGCATTATATTTATTAGCAAAATAAGAACCCAACTGCTTCTTAGGATTCATTACACTTTTCATATTTTCATAAATTTCACCATTAAGAACCCATGTTTTAAAAATTTCATACTCTTTCTGAAAATCCTCTGTAGAAAGGACTTCACGGAGTTTCTGCAACATAAAGGAATTATAATCCTTTATACTATATATTCTACTTAATATATTACTTATTCTATCATTGTTATTTATAATAGAATTTATTAAAAATATCAAGAAAAACGGTTGTGAATTTTTCAGATCATACCCTACTAGTTCTTGACCTTCGTATGTTACAAAAGGTTTAAATATCTTCTTCAAGTTTGTTAGAACTGTGTGTAAACGAAAATCACTTTCCTTATTTCTGGTAGCATAAAAAGCCTTGTGATGCAGAGTTGATATTTGATGATTCCAATGAACTTTTTTATGCGTTAAATCAAAAATTTCACCTTCATAATATGATAAATCTTTAATATAGGTTTTAGCCCCTTCAAAATCAATCTCTAAACCATCATTAAACCACTTCAAAAGATGTTTATTCTCCTCATATACCTCAGATTCCTGAATAGATCTTGCAACTATTACCGTACTAGACTCCAAGGCCTTCATTTCAATTATTTCAGAGACTGAATCTTCTTTTAGGGACGGCAAAATAAAATTGGCAAAGCAATATTTATTTGAAGAGAGTTCAGGCACGTAATTTTCAGCCTTAAAAATAATTTCTTGCTCAATAAGCCAGTCTATATACTCATTATAATCGGATTTAATCCCCCTTAGAATCGTTGCATTAAGCGCTACAGGAATGTTTTCAAGGGCTTTATTTTCATATGTATTTTGGCGCTTTATTATCGTTGTAACGATATAATAGAAAAACTCAACTTTTAGCTGGTAGGCAAAAGTCGGACGGTAAACCTTCACAAGTGTATCTATATAATTTTTAATTACGCAAGGAATTAAAGCTATATTAGCAATTGTAATCCTTTGTTTTTCTTTTCTAGTCAGCTTTCTTGCTGTTTTATTTTCAGATAATAATTTTTTTGACATAATGTTAATTTTTAAACAATGGAAATCCCACATCTAAAAAGAGATTCCCATTGCTGGTTAATATTTTTTTATTACGAATCTTTCCACTTGTCAAGATCTCTACTCATACAAGGTTCAATAGTTTCAAGCTTTTTAAATTGTTTTTTGCTCCACTCATTGAATAAAAAATCACGAAGCGCTTTATCAACCTCCTCAAAAGTGACATCAGAATAAGGGTTAATATCAGTTTCAACACTAATCTTATTTTTCCACTCTTCATTAACATAAATATCTGCTACCACTTCAGAATCTTTATATCCCCAAATCTGCTCTTCGCTATCAACTTCAAAGTAAAAGTCCTTAGCTTCTGATATTAATCTTTCTCTTTGTTCAAGTTGATAATTGATCTCAGCCATGATTATCTTTTTTTCAAGTTCTTTAAAATCAAATGTTTTAATTTTTTCCACATTAGATTTTTTGCTTTTAATTTTATTTTTTCTGTAAATATTTTTCATATTTCAAATTATTTTAATTGTTAAAAGGTTTTGACGTAACAATACCATCCTAAATTTTCATCTAAAGAGTATTAGTTTACAGGAATGAGCGATTTTAGAATCTCAGACTTTTTAAAATAAATTTGTGATCCGAGCATAAATGATTTTATCTCTCCAGATTTTCTTAGTCTCCAAAGCGTTACTTTACTCACTCCTAAAAATTCAGCTGCATCTTTAATTGGTAAAAGGTCTTCAGGTTTTCTTTCTTCAATACCATTTATTTTAGTTGTTAAATGAGATATTTTTCCTATTAAAGTTTCTTCCATTTCATAATAAAGTTGTTCTTTTAATTCTTGTAAAACTGCAAGTAATAGCATTTCAATGTGGCTATTTTTATTTTTGTTTAAATTCATAATTGATTGATTTTAAATTGTTTATTTTTTTATTTCTTAAAATTTGGACGTGACAATCCCTCCCGCAATAACCATTACGGATATATTTACACGTTATTTTTTTATTATACTAAGCGGAAATATTATTAGTTTCCTGATATTTTATTTATAAAACTCTGCCTGATTAACAGTCTCATTTTTCACTTCTGTTTACATGCTAAAACTTCTTTTCTATCATAATATACTCTATGCCCGATTTTTCTTGGAACTAAAATCTTTTTATTATTCCAGTTAAAAAGCGTTGAATAAGTGACACCTAAGAGTTCCATAACTTCTTTTCTCGAATAAAGCTCTTTTTCTTGTTCGGTTTGCTGTCCGATTTTAAGAGTTTCTAATACTTTCATAACTACTTTTTCAATCTCAGTAATTAATTCCTCTTTTGGTACGTGTACTAATTGTAATGTGTTCATTTTAAAATATTTAATTGGTTATGTTATTTTATGCATAATAAAATTTTGGGTATAAAAAAAAGACCCCTTTCTTTAAAAGGTCTTTAGTCTATCTTAAATTTATTATATGTTCTTTCTTCTTTCTTCTTTCTTTATTCATTTTTAATTAAAGGACGTAACTCTCCCGTTAGACAATAAAAATTCAATTACTGCCTTTAAAGCAAAAAACCTATGAATGCTAATATAACATTTATAGGTTTTCTACATTATTTTAACTTTTCCTTTGTCAAAATAATTACTGAAAGCTTTTTTATATAATAATTTAATAAAATACTTCTAAGCTCTCTAATTAAGCTAATGTACAAAAATCGTGCCAAATATTTTATTTTTGAAAAATAATAATTAACTACTTGAATTACTGATGTGTATGGGTGTATTAGTGCTTTTCAACATCTGTTTGTTGAGAATTATTTAGAAACATGGGTGTACTTGATGAGTAAATCAATGTATAGCGACTATAGTAAATATCATGGATGGTTATTGAGGTGAAACGGTCATTGTTTCCGTTACTGAAATGCAATCAGATTCAAATAAGTTAAATGAGATGTAAGCGGGGCTTTTTTACAAAAAACAGTGACCAAAATCGTGACCAAGTGACCAGAAGTGACCAAAATAAAAAAGCAACTTGCTGTAGATTAGCGAGTTGCTTTTATTTGGTTGTAGACCCACAGGGATTCGAACCCCGACTGACGGTACCAAAAACCGGAGTGCTACCGTTACACTATAGGTCTGTTTTATTTTTGGTGGTGCAAATCTACAACTTTTTTCCTTATATGCAAAAACTGTTTTTGAAAAATTATGAATAAAGTATTTATTTTATCAAATAACCTTATTTCATGCTATGGTTTTTAAGCTGAATTTTGAATGAATTTAAACTGATTATTCTAAAAACAAAAACCATCCTAAAAAAGGATGGTTTGTAGACCCACAGGGATTCGAACCCCGACTGACGGTACCAAAAACCGGAGTGCTACCGTTACACTATAGGTCTGTTTTATTTTGGTGATGCAAATTTACAGCTTTTTTGTTTAGATACAAGAATTTTTTAAAGTTTTTTTTAAATTTACATCACTTTTTATGTATCACAATCATGCTTATAGACTTCAATAATCTCAATATTAATAAATTATCATTCCATACAGAATTTGAAAAAAAAGTAGAAAACTTTTTAGAAGAATGGGTTTCTGATGGTGAAATGGTAAAAGTTCAGACCTCAGGGTCTACGGGAGTTCCAAAGATTTTCGACATCGAGAAAAAGAAAATGATCAATTCTGCAGTGATGACCTGTAATTTTCTGGGATTAAAAGAGGGAGATAAAGCTCTATTGTGCCTGCCTGTAGAATACATTTCAGGAAAAATGATGATAGTACGCTCTATGGAACGCAATCTAAAGTTGATTGTTACAGAACCATCTTTAAATCCAGTAGGACATTTGGATGAAGAAATAGACTTTTGTGCGATGACTCCGCTTCAGGTAGAAAATTCATTGGATCAATTACATTTGATTAAAAACTTGATCATTGGCGGAGCTGCAGTTTCTGAAAGTCTCAAAAATAAAATTCGTCATATAGATCTAAAGAGTTCAAACTGTATTTTTGAAACTTATGGAATGTCAGAAACACTTTCCCATATTGGTCTGAAACAGTTAATGCCGGAATCCGAAGATTATTTTACTGTGTTTGAAAATGTTTCTATTTCCTTGGATGAAAGAGGATGTCTGACCTTATTTGCACCCAATGTAAATGATGAGGTATTGAAAACTAATGATTTAGTTGAAATTAAAAACGATAAGCAATTTAAATTCCTGGGAAGAATAGACAACGTAATTAATTCTGGTGGAGCGAAAATTTTTCCGGAAGCGCTTGAAACCTTAGTCAAAAAAGAAATACCTAATGAAGCTATTTTTGTAGGCTTACCCGATGAAAGTTTAGGGCAAAAACTAGTGCTGATTGTTGAGGGAAAAGAATCGGACGGCTTAATTAGAGCCATTTCCCAGATAACATTTGAGAAAAAATTCCATAAACCAAAAGAGATTATTTTTATTAATACAATTCCAAGAACACCTAACGGAAAAGTTAACAGAATAGAATTATACAAAATGATTAGTGAAAATATTTAGTTATATCTTGGCTCTCGTAGCCTGAATTTCAAAATTTAAAACAATGAAAGACTTTTCAAAAGAACTCAGTTTCAAAACTTCCCGCAGCAGTGGAGCCGGAGGACAGAATGTAAATAAAGTGGAGACTGCTGTTACCGTGCTTTGGAAAGTAGAAACCTCTGTTTTTTTTAATGATGATGAAAAAATATTAATTCAGGATAAACTGAAAAACAGGATTAATGCAGATGGGTGGCTGTTTCTAACAGTTTCTGAAAGCAGAACCCAACTCATGAATAAAAATAAGGCTATTGAAAAAATCATTGATTTAGTAGATAAATCCTTGTTTATTCCTAAAAAAAGAACTGCTACAAAACCATCAAAAAGGCAGAAGCAGAAGCGCTTGGATACCAAAAAGAAACTTTCGGATAAAAAAGAAAACAGACGTTTTAAATTTTAGATCTCTTTTCCTGGAAAATCTTATTTTTGCCAAAATTTTTAACCAATGATAAAAAAACTATTTCTGTTAGGGGCTTTTTCAAGTTCATTAGTTTCGTTTGCTCAACAAAAGATTTCAATTATTCCATCTGTAGGATATGCATGGAGAATTGCTGAAACACCGTCTGGGCTTTCTAAAGCAGAGAAAGATTATGTAAAAGGATTAAAAACGGGTGTTCATTTTGATATTTCTGCCTACTATAACTTGAAAAATATTGGTCTGGGGGTTAAGTTTTCCAACTTCAATGCATCAAGCAATGGCTATATATTGGGATATTCTGGAAATGGAACTCCTATTTCCGTTCCTGTTACAACTAAAGATAATATTACATTTTTTGGTCCTTCCCTAATGTATTCTAATTATAACGAGGCTACAAAACATAAACTATTTTTTGATGTGTCACTTGGAGTGATTTCTTATACTACAAAAACAGCCAATGTAAAAGGAACCGGTTCCAATCTTGGGTTAGATGCAGGTGTAGGGTATCAATATGCACTTTCTAGGAATTTTTTAATAGGACCTAAGCTTGGAATTACAGCGGGAACATTAGGAAAAATGAAATTTAATGGAACGACGGTTGATTTTGGTGACGATCAAAAAGAAGGTCTTACAAGAGTTTCCTTAAGTGCAGCAGCAACATTCCGTTTTTAAGTTATATATTTGTAAGAATAGAAATAATAATTATAATGACAGCAACAATCTTTTTATCAACGGAGCGCCGAAGAGCAGGGTTGTTGCTGTCATTACTTTATCTACACACAGATTCTTTTCTTAAAAGTTCTAAGGACTTTATCAATTAAGCCCTGTCAGGATCCAAGACAGGGGATTATTCCAGTTTTTTATTTATTGTTTTTTGCGGTTTTCCATGGAAATGAGTTTATATGCTTGATTTCTACATTGGATCATCGGGGAATACCTGCATTTTAATCTTAAAAATTGAAAAAAATGTCCAATCAAATTATTGTAACTACCGGAATTTATGATGCCATAAAAGATACCCTTAGAAGAAAAAAAGTAAGTATTCCCGAAGAGAAGAAATTAACGGAGGAACTTAGAAAAGCTAAGCAAGTTTTGAGGAGAGACTTACCGGCAGATGTAGTAACAGTTGAGAGAAAAGTAACCTTAAAAGATCATACGCTGGATTTTGAACACGAATATATTTTTGTTCCTTCAGCTAAGGAGAAGGTGAAAAAAAATAAACATTCCATTCTTTCCGATATAGCGTTGGCTGTAGTTGGGTATAAAGTAGGAGATATTATCGACTGGCCTTTCCGGGATGGTGCACGGAAGATTGAAATATTAAAGGTAGAAGCCTGGGAGGGATAAACTTTTGTTGAATATTATTATATAAAGAAGCGTGGCTCATTTTGGAGTCACGCTTTTTATTTAACAAATGATAAAAAAAGCAACCTCTATGATACTTTCTTCGAGTGCTTTGGCTGCATTCCATTTTTAAGTTTTATCTTTGCAAAAATTATAAAAATGAACAAACCAATTTCTGAATTTATAGAAAAATATTTTCTGCATTTCAATGCAGCTGCTTTGGTAGATGCGTCTAAAGGGTATGTTGCACATCTTAAAGATGGTGGGAAAATGATGATCACTTTGGCAGGAGCAATGTCTACTGCTGAATTGGGGAAAATTCTTGCAGAAATGATCCGTCAGGGAAAAGTGGACTTCATCTCTTGTACAGGAGCTAACCTTGAGGAAGATTTAATGAATCTTGTAGCTCACTCTCATTATGAAAGAGTTCCGGATTATAGAGATCTTACGCCTCAGCAGGAATGGGATTTATTAGAGAGAGGATTAAACAGAGTTACTGATACTTGTATCCCTGAAGAAGAAGCATTCAGAAGATTGCAGAAGCATATCGTTGAAATCTGGAAAGACGCAGAAGCTAAAGGAGAAAGATACTTCCCGCATGAATTCATGTACAAAATGATTCTTTCAGGAGTATTGGAGCAGTATTATGAAATTCCTAGAGAAAACTCTTGGATGATTGCTGCTGCAGAAGCAAACTTGCCAATCGTAGTTCCGGGATGGGAAGATTCTACAATGGGTAACATCTTCGCTTCTTACTGTATCAAAGGAGAGCTTACTGCTACTACAATGAAATCTGGTATTGAATATATGACTTATCTTGCAGATTGGTATACTAAAAACTCAGCTGGAAAAGGAGTTGGATTCTTCCAGATTGGTGGAGGTATCGCTGGAGATTTCCCTATTTGTGTAGTACCAATGTTATATCAGGATATGGAAATGCATGACATTCCTTTTTGGTCTTACTTCTGTCAGATTTCTGACTCTACCACATCTTATGGTTCTTATTCAGGAGCAGTTCCAAATGAGAAAATTACTTGGGGTAAACTTGATATCACTACACCGAAATTTATCGTTGAAAGTGATGCAACGATCTGTGCACCATTGATGTTCTCTTACATTCTTGAAAATTCTTAAGAAATAAAGATATCTCAAACGAGACTACAATAACAGCGCTTCAATTTATTTTGAAGCGCTGTTTTATTTTGCAGTATTAGCTTTGTCGTTAAGATATATTGGATGGGATAAACGTAATGGCGCAAAAAAAATCAAAGATTTACATAAAGGATTTAGCAGTACCAAATTTTGTCGGAGCTGAAATTTTACGTCCTATCGTAGCAATACTTTAAGTCAACTTGCGTCTTTGTGATTTCCAACAAATCGCAATATGTACAAAAAATTAATCCAAAGAATTTACCAGTACAAAATAACGGTATGCTAAAATCCCCTTTTCAACCTTTGTCAATTGATTGGGGTCTTTGTTACTCAACTTTGGGAGAACCTTTTTATTGATTGTATTCAGCAATCGGAAGAATGATTTTTTCATATCTTTATCTTTTAATGAAACATCATTGAGTTTATAAGAATTCAAAAATGATGCAAAAGCAAAACATGTTTCCTATTATACAACAATAATTATGGATGAAATTTTCAAGCAACAGGTATACGAAGTGGCAAAACTTATTCCCAAAGGGCGAGTTTCTACCTATGGAGCCATTGCAAAAGCAGTGGGCTATCCCAATCATTCACGTCATGTAGGAAAAGCAATGGGAGGCTGTCCGGAAGATGTTCCAGCACATCGAGTGATTTCCAGTTCAGGACTATTATCTGTTCCTGAATTTCAGCCAAAGCTCGAATCGGAAGGGGTTATTATTGAAAATTTTAGAATAAAAAATTTCAAAAAATTGTTTTGGGATCCAATCAATGAAATTTAGGTTCTGAGTTTTTACGATTCAGATAAATAATTATACAGCTCGGTTATATATTTTTTCAAATTTCTGCCCATTACAATACCTTTGGTTCATTATTAAAAACAAATATCATGAAACCAAGCTCAATTCTTACCCTTGTATTTCTTTTTCTGGCTGTATTTTCAAAAGCACAGATGGATGATAAATTCTATCAGCCCAACAAAATGATGAAGCCTTTTGAAATGAAAATTTCAGATTCTGTAAAATTTCCCGTAGAAGATAATATCATTACGGCTTTCATTGCAAAACCAAAACAAAAGGAAATTAAGAAGACCATTTTCTTTTTTCATGGTGCTGCAGGGAATGTTACAACGTATCAATTTATTACAAAACCCCTGGTAGATGCAGGATATCAGATTGTAATGGTTGATTTAAGAGGATATGGCTTGTCAACAGGGAAACCGACTCATAAAAATGTGGCAGAGGATGCACAAAAGTTTTTTGATGAACTGAGTAAAAGAGAGGATATTAAAAATACTAAAATTTATATCTACGGCGCCTCATTAGGATCTCAGGTATCATCACATCTTGCAAAAGATAATATTTCTAAAATTTCAGGACTTATTCTGGATTGTCCTATGGCTTCATTCACCGATATTGCGGCACATTTTTCACCCCAGTATAAAGATTTTATTTTGCAGACATTAGTATCTCCTTATTCTGCCAAAGAAGATGTTAAGTATTTAGGAAAGCTTCCTGTACTCGTTATTCATGCAAAAGGTGATCAAACGGTTCCTTACGAACAAGGGAAGTTGGTTTTTGATAATACTTCATCCGGAACTAAGGTTTTTATTGAATCAAAAGGTGACCATCTGGAAGGAATGATGAATAATAAAGAAGAAATTTTAAAAGCAATGGATAAATTATAAATGAAGACTCCAGCGGCGAAGCCGCTGGAGTCTTTTATAGTTACAAATATCTTAATATCAATATTTATCTTTTAGCTCTTGAAGTGCTTGTGGCACTCTTTAATTCCTCCTTTAGTCTTTCATTTTCTTCCTTTAACAAAGCAATATATCCTTGTAGATTTTCAATAATCTCTCCCGGAATATTTCCATAATTACTTTGAGTATTAATTAATCCTGCAGAAGTTCCTGAATTATCATTAAATACAGGATGATCATTATTAACTATAATTTTAGCGTCTTCTTCTTCATAGATTTCATCTAGCGGAACTTCCAAAAAGCGAGCAATTTTCTCCCATTCTTCAGGTATAATTCTTACATCACCGCTTTCTTTTCTGCTGTAGTTAGAGACATCAGTTGCGATAAAATCAGCTACCTGCTTTTGCGTATAGCCTTTTTGCTTTCTAATGATGCGTAATTTTTCTTTTTGCATGTCCGACATTTTATACAAAAATGGAGAAAAAGTAGAATGTATACAATAAAAAATAGAAAAAAATGCTTTAAAATGATGAGAACTAAGCGAAAAGGAAGATGAGATGTATAATATGAGCATTATTCAATTGAATAGTTGATGATTTTCTTTTGATATTTCTTTTATCCTGAAATAAAAGACCATCATTTAGATACTTAAATTATAAACCAGAAAAGTTTTATTTTTAAACACTTTAGCTCACATAAGTAAGGTCAAAAAAATAATATAAAAAGTTCACATCCGCAGAAAATATTGGATTTTCAAACCCTACGTGTACTTCATATCCATAAAGCTTGTTTCTTTAAATAACTTAAGTAGTTTATATCTTTTGTGGTAAAAAAAATAAGAAAGAAAAAAGGCTGTCTCATATGAAACAGCCTTTCGTGTATTATTTTTCAAGTTGCTTGTAGCTTCTTTGTATAAAATCTGTCAGGTCTTTTCCTTTCAGTAAGTTTTGAGATAACTTAGCCAGATCCAGTGCATATTTAATCAGGCTTTCCTTTTCCTCAGCATTCTCTGTTTTTAGGATCTGATTAGAAAGATCACTGTTAGAATTTACCACAAGGTTGTACATTTCAGGGAAACCTCCCATTCCAAACATACCGCCACCGCCTGTTGCCTGCATTTCTTTCATTCTTCTCATGAATTCAGGCTGGGTAATAGTAAACGGAGCATCATTGCTGTCCAGATCCTCAAGCTGTACTGTGAATTTAGTATCCTGAATAGCTTCTTCTACATTTTTCTTTAAAGATTCCTTTTCTGTTTCATTTAATTTTGAAATGACAGGTTCATCTTTTTTGATCAGGTTATTGATGTGATCTGCGTCTACTCTTGCAAATGAAATATTTTCCTTTGAAGTTTCCAGTTTTTGAATCACGTGTGGAATGATATGAGAGTCTAATAAAAGAACTTCATATCCTTTATCTTTTGCAGATTGAATATAGCTGTGTTGCTCGTCTGCATTAGTCGCATATAGAATGACCAGTTTGTTATTCTTGTCTGTTTGTGATGGAGTAATTTTTTCTACCAATTCATTCCAAAGGAAATATTTTCCGTCAGTTGTAGGATATAGGGTAAATTTATCTGCTTTTTCAGCAAACTTTTCTTCCGTGATGATTCCGTATTCAATAACGATCTTAATGTCGTTCCATTTTTGTTCATAGTCTTCACGGTTTTCATTGATTAGGGAAGCCATTTTGTCGGCAACTTTTTTAGTGATGTAGGAAGAAATTTTCTTGACAGCACCATCTGCCTGAAGATAAGAACGAGATACATTCAATGGGATATCCGGAGAATCAATTACTCCTCTTAGAAGCATTAAGAAATCAGGAACGATACCTTTTACTTCATCCGTTACGAATACCTGATTTTGGTATAACTGAATCTTATCCTTATCAATATTTAAGTTGTTGCTTAATTTAGGAAAGAATAAAACTCCGGTAAGATTGAACGGATAATCTACATTTAAGTGAATATTGAATAAAGGTTCCTCAAATTGCATTGGATAAAGCTCGTGGTAGAACTTCATGTAATCCTCATTTGTCAGTTCGCTTGGAGAAATTGTCCATGCCGGTACCGGATTGTTGATGATGTTGTCTACTTCTTCAGTTTCAGCAACAGCATCTTCCGGAGCGTCTTCCGGTAATGGAAGCGTATGTGTTTTTGTTCCGAATTTAATAGGAACAGGCATGAATTTGTTGTATTTTAAAAGTAATTCACGGATTTTACTTTCTTCTAAAAATTCTAGAGAATCTTCTGCAATATGAAGAATGATTTCTGTTCCTCTGTCTGTTTTCTCAGTCGTCTCTTCAAGGGTGAATTCAGGGCTTCCATCGCAGATCCATCTTACCGCAGGCTCATCCTTATAGGATTTTGTAAGGATTTCTACTTTCTCAGCTACCATAAATGCAGAGTAGAATCCAAGCCCGAAGTGTCCGATAATCCCAGAATCTTTGGCTGTATCCTTATATTTCTCCAGAAACTCTTCAGCTCCGGAGAAAGCAACCTGATTGATGTATTTCTCAACCTCTTCACCGGTCATCCCGATACCTTGGTCTATAATGCGTAATGTTTTTTGTTCTTTATCAATTTTAACCTCAAGTTTCGGATTCCCGTATTCAACTTTTGCTTCTCCAATACTTGTCAGGTGCTTTAATTTTAATGTAGCATCCGTTGCGTTGGAGATTAATTCTCTTAAGAATATTTCGTGGTCACTGTAAAGAAATTTTTTAATAAGTGGGAAAATGTTTTCCACAGATACGTTAATATTTCCTTTAGTCATAATATTTTAGATTTTTTAATTTTCTAATATTTCTCAAAAAAAATACCACAGCGATGAAACTGACAGAATGGCATTTTTTTTATGATGGGCAAATTCATCGCTTTTATTATATTTACCCCCAATTATAATAACAATATGGGAATCTTTGATTTTTTTAAGAAAAAGAACAACAGACAGGAAAATGTGAGTACTCCGGTTCAATATAATGAAATGCCAGAGGAAAAAGCGGTTGAAAAGAGAGTAGAGGAAGTGGTAGAAACCATACCGGAAGTTCCAGCACAGCCGATAGAAGAGGTGAAAATAAGTGAGCAGTACGAAAAAATCAGGATTTATAACGACTACATTATGTATTCCATCGCGCTTCAGCTTAGAGGTGATCTTGCCCCTATTTCTGCATTTGAAAAAGAAAATGGAGAAGTAGAAGGGTTTGCCTACATGGTGACAGAGGAAGGGTATACTCTTTCCGCTGAGGAAGTGATTGAAAGAATGGAAAAGAAGTTTGAAAGTGAACTTGAAGAGGGTAAAATCAAGTCTTATATGATTTTATACCATTCACAATTTGACAATGATGGTAATCATAGCCTGGCAACAAGAGAGAATGAATTTAAAGCTATCACAATGGCTTATCATTTTAAGGGTGAAAATCAGGACAAGATAGCATTACCTTATGTTTTCGAGAATGATAACATTACCTATAAAGGAATCGTAGAGTTTTCTCATGAAGAAAATAATGATATTATGAATACTCAGCTAGTTGAGGGTAAAAATTATTTTACCAATATGGAGCCTATCAAAGCACCTGAAATCACTAACGAAGCTGGTATCAAAGTAAGGAAATCTAATGTGCCTAGCCTTATCAATACCTGGAGCGGTATTTTTGGACATGATAACTTTCAGAATAATCCTTCTTATGCTGATCATCTGATTGCTCTTTTAAAGGAAGGTAAGGCTAATGAGCCGGATTTTGAAAATAATAAAGCAAGCAAAATGGAGTTTGCGGATGTGAAATTCAAGACTCTTTTTAATGAAGAATTTGGTACAATTTATCCGGAAATTAAGACTGATTTTTCATTGGATTTTGAAACTAAAGTTATCAGTGAACTAGAGAACGCTTCTAATGAAGAGGCTATTGTAGCGGGTCCTGCAAGAGATACCTTCGGCGTTTGGTTCTTTGCTACAGATTATGCAGAGAAAAGAGATCAATATTTAGTGCAGCCTCACTTACATATTAATCTTAGTGGAATTGCCTTTGTACTGGATGTTCATAAAGATTTTGATTTACCTGACGGAACCAAAATGAGTGAAGAGTTCACTACTTATATGCCAAGTAAAGATCTTCCTAATTATGCATGCTTTGATTTTATTGGGAAGGTTATTGATTTCAAGGAAACTGTATTGTTTGAAGATGGAAGCGTACAGGGTTACATCGTAAAGCTAAAGTTAATCACCCATGAAGAAATGGATGATTTCTTCACCATTGATGTTTTTGTCCATAAAGATAATATGAGATTTGAAACCTTAACAAAGGGAATGAAAGTCGCTGGACTTTTACAGTTGCAGGGTAAGATTGCAGAATAATGAAAAGCATATAAAATAAAAACGGTCTGAATATTCAGACCGTTTTTTTTATGAATTATTTGTTTTTCAATTCTTCCTTGATTTTGTTTTCCAATTCCTCGGAAAGTTCAGGGTTATCTTTTAAAACATCTTTTACTGCATCACGTCCTTGTCCTAGTTTGCTTTCTTCATAACTGAACCAAGATCCGCTTTTCTTCACAATTCCCATATCTACAGCAGCATCAAGGATTTCTCCAACTTTGGAAACTCCTTCTCCGTACATGATATCAAATTCTGCCTGCTTGAATGGAGGTGCTACTTTATTTTTCACAATCTTCACTTTCACACGGCTTCCGATAGCTTCATCACCTTGTTTGATTGGTGCACTTGCCTTTCTGATATCAATTCTTACAGACGCATAGAATTTAAGAGCATTACCACCGGTAGTCGTTTCAGGGTTACCGAACATTACACCGATTTTTTCTCTTAGCTGGTTAATGAAAATTACGGTACACTTCGTTCTTGAAATAGTAGCTGTTAGTTTTCTTAATGCCTGAGACATCAATCTTGCATGAAGACCCATTTTTGAATCTCCCATTTCTCCTTCAATCTCTGCTTTTGGAGTAAGAGCAGCTACAGAGTCAATAACTACAATATCAATAGCTCCGGAACGAATAAGGTTATCCGCAATTTCTAAAGCCTGCTCACCGTTGTCCGGTTGAGAAATGATAAGGTTTTCTAAATCAATTCCCAGTTTTGAAGCGTATGTTCTGTCAAAAGCATGCTCAGCATCAATGAAAGCGGCAATACCACCAGCTTTTTGAGCTTCAGCAATAGCGTGAAGAGTTAATGTTGTTTTACCTGAAGATTCAGGACCATATATTTCAATGATTCTACCTCTTGGATATCCACCTATACCTAATGCAATGTCTAGTCCTAAAGATCCGGATGGGATTACTTCTATGGTAGTGTCTACAGCATCATCACCCAAAGTCATTACCGTTCCCTTTCCGTATGTTTTATCTAGCTTGTCAAGCACTAATGCGAGTGCTTTTTTCTTATCATCAATGTTACTCATCTCTATTAAAATAATTTCTCAAAAATACATAATTTAAATATCAAAAACTAATATTATTTATCCCTGAAACAGGTTTTTAAAGTTAAAAAATGATAATTTTTAATAGCTGATGTTATTCATAACGAAGCAGATGCAGTATTCTTTTTGAAAATGTAATTTTTCTGAAATAAAGAGGATATTTTAATAAAAATTTGAATTCTGTGTAATGTTCAGATAATCTTTCAATACTTGCATTTGGTCTTTATTTCCTCTTTTAATCCTTGAGTCACGGCTCACAAGACTGTCGTAAATTTTATTGAAAAGTATTTTTGATTTCGGAAATAATTTTCTGTAGGAAACCTCCGGAATTTGTAATCTTTTACACACTTCATCATCCAATAAAAACCAAGTACAGCATATATGCAGATATCTCAGATTTTTCCTTTGAAATTCAAATTTTAAAATAGGGTTTTCCAATGATTCATTCAGTAAAGAATGGGCCAAAAGAACAGAATCTTTATCAGATGGTGGCTGGAGTGAAGTCCATAAATAAAAATATTCTGTAGCCTGCTTTTTATCATCGGGCAGCAGTTGTTCGGGAATTCCAAGTAAGTATCCCACATATTTCCATAGATGGAAAATTCCCTGTTCTTCTTCAACAGAGAAAGTGTTTCCTAATTTCTGAAGACTGTGGAGAAAAACAAGACTGAAACCAATATAGGTTGCCATCATATCCCATGAATTGATAGGCTCGCCCCAGTTTTCTGTATCCCAATCCTTATAATGCTTTTTAATGGAAAGTCTTGCGTAGGAATGGATCAAACGGGTTTTTATGGCAAATTCATATCCCTTTGCATGAATTTCCAAGGCATCATAGCGAGTGGCATTTACCCAAAAATCCAATGTTTCGGAAAGACGCTTTACAGCTCCTTTTTTTAAGGCTTCGGTAACAATAAGTGGTTTGTTGAGATAGGCGTAGTCATAGCCTCCTATTAAACAGTAATCCCTCAGGGAGATTAAGGAATCCAGATTGCTTCTCATGCAGAGCTCCGCACCGCTTTTTAATAAATTATAATCAAGCCAGTTTGGAACTTCCTGTGTTTGGGCAAAAAGTTTTTTGACACTTTCAGGAACGAAATCATTTTCAGAAACCCCGTTGCGGACATAATGTTCAATTTCCCTTGAAGCTTCATGGAATTTTTTCGTAAAATAAACATCTTTTACAACTTCATCACCGGTTTCATCCACATGATAAAAGAAAGGAGCATACTTTTCAAAATCCCGAAAACTCACTTGAGCTCCGGAAAATTCAATCAGTTGTTTCCCGTTCCCGTTTTCCCAAAAATTTCTAAAATGGGGAGAATCTTTAAACCGAGGTTGTATCATTGTTCATTCCTTTACAGATAAAAATACAAGTTTTACACCGAAATACTCTGGTGAGATTTATCAGTTTTAAAAATGAGTATTATAAATATCCCCATTCAAAGGCCATTTTTATAAGTTCTGAACAGTTTTTGCAGCTAGATTTCCTTAAAATATTTTTTCTGTGTGTACGTACCGTTTCTTCTGAAATATTCAAAAAATCGGAAACTTTTCCGGCTGAATATCCTTTTGCAATGTAGGTTATAATTTCAACTTCTCTTTTGGTAAATGTGAAGAGCGCAGTTTGGGAAACCTTATCGTGTTTCAACCACTGCATCTGATGAAAGTCTTCCCGCCCGTTGATTCCGGAAATCAAAACGGTGTAGGAGTTTTGATGGGTGATATGTTCAATGTTAGTATGGATGTTTATTGCCTGCAAAGCTTTTCCATACTCATCTTTAAATGTATGCAGGGATTGATGATGAAAAAGCTCATAGTTTCCTTTAGAGGTTTTCATCCGAAAACAATAGCTGAATTTCAGCTCGTGGAGATAGTCATTGGCTCCTATTTCCTTCATTTTATCCATGCACATTCTTTCGGCTTCCATCACAAATTCAAGATCATCGGGATGGATGAGGTCTATGATTTCCTTGAGGTGTACAGGATATTTGCTTAATCCATGTATTTTCAGAATATCTTCATGATGGTTGTAAATAGTACTGTCTGCAAAGTTGATCACATAATGATAAAACTTTCCAGGAGCAAAAACCTCCCCAATAATGCGCTCAACGGAGGGAACGGATAGCATTGTTTTCTCATTCTGAAGCAGTTCCGGATAATTATTCCAGACTTTAGTGAGAGGATGCGGCTTTTTTGCCTGGGTTATAAATTTCTTATCCATGGTTAATGTTTTCATAAAATTAATAAAATTATGTTAAAAAATCCCCCTTTTGTGGTATTTCATTTGGCCCAAAACTATTGTAGCTTTATATGAAACTAATGACCATGGAAGCTCAATTTCTAAACTGTTTGTTTTATGGTTGCGGCTTTCTATTCTTTATTTCAATCAAAAAAAACTTTAACCTGAAAACAAATAATCATGAAAACAAAAGCTTATTTTCTACTTCTCTTTATATGTCCGATTTTATTTTTTGGACAAAAGAAAAAGAATAACAATTTGGATACAAAAGAAAAAACATCTGGAATTTATATTTCTTCAGCACAGCATATCATCTATGATTTCAAAGCAGGGGATTATTTGAAAGATATTCACAAAATAAAAGTACATACGCCGGTTATTTTCAAAATCAAAAATGTAAATCCATTTGTATATAAAATCACTGTTACTCCAAAAGATTCTATAGTGGGTGAATCCAAGTTTGATAAAGATTTTATTGATTTTCTGACTAAGAAAGAATTACAAAATGGTGAAGATAAGCTTTCGCAAGAACAGACTGAATCGAGCAAAAATTCTCCCAAGCAGACCGATATAATAATGGATAAAGATTTGAAAGGTAACTCTGATGAGAAAAAAGAGAATGTAAAAGCAATTTCTGCAATTGTTCAAAACCAATTATTGAGCAAAGAAAACCAAAAAGCTAAAGATAATATAATAACAATCTTAAGTAAACTGAGCTCCTTAGGTATTGATATATCATCTTTAGGTATTGATATATTATATAATGATAGCAAGAAAATAACTGAAAATATTTTAGGGCAAAAGAAAATTAATGATACTATTTCAGTAGATACTTTAGCTAAATTAATTACTTCATATAATCAGAGTAAGAAAAAAATTAGTGATAATAGTGAGAAAATAAAAGCCAATGATATTATTATTAATGATAAAACTAAGGAATATCAGTTTTTGTTAGATGATTTCAATAAAAAACAAGGCAAGTTTATTGATGATTGTCGGTATGTTTTTGAATTATTACGTATTACTAAAAAGGTGAGTGCAATTGCAGATATATCTGACCTTGATTCGTTGCAGTATGTAACAAAATATAGAGAACAAATACAATCAAGCTCAAAAAAACTACTTGATGGAATAACACAAATTGATGAGTATAAGAAAAGTTATTCAGAATTGAATGATTCTTATGTTAAATTATTAACAATGAATAATTTAGATCTGATTATGGAAAAAAGTGGAATAGATAAAATTCTTTCTTACCCAAAATTTCAAAAAGAAAAGGCTGATCAACTTAATATATGGTTTGTAAAATATCATTCTGATGAAGTTATAAAACAAGCGTTTTTAGCAACAACTCAATTGGATAATTTGGAGAACTATACCGTAGAGTCTGATCCTTTCCAACCAGAAAATGATATGATACAGTTTAAAATTAATATTGAACCCCGAGATAAGACAAAGTCTGAAAAAAATTATAAACATAGAAACTTTACATATAGGCAAGCCATTTATGGAGGAACGCGTGTAGATTTTAGTTTAGGTTTGGCTGCTGCTTATTATGGCAATATTTCCCGTTATGAAATAGGTATTGATAACAAACTTACTACCTATGAAAAGAAATTTGTTTCATCATCACTTATTGGGATGGTTACTATGAGTTATAGAAGAACTGGTTATATTGCTTATGGAGGAAGTGCAGGAATGGGGATGGATGTTGTAGGAGGGAAAGTACAAATATCAAACTTTTTCGTAGGACCAACTATGCTGATGGGAAAGAAAGAGAGGATATTTCTTACGATAGGTGCATCATTAAAAAATATTAGAGAACTAAAAGATGGCTACGATGGTCTTCAAGTACCAGCTACTGATGACTTAACTTCTTATTCAAGAGATAAATATAAAGTTGGTGTATTCGCATCTTTAACATATAGTCTTACAAGAGATGCTAGAGCATTAATAAAAAACCTACGATAGCTAATAAAAAAAACTAAATAAAAAAACCTTCCCATCGGGAAGGTTTTATATTACTTATTGCTTATCGCTCATTACTTATTATAAAGAAGCAGCGTGTACAAGCATATCAACTAACTTGTTAGAGTAACCCATTTCGTTGTCATACCAAGAAACAAGTTTCACGAAGTTAGGAGAAAGCATGATACCAGCATCTTTATCGAAGATAGAAGTTCTCTTATCTCCTACAAAGTCCTGAGATACTACTGCATCTTCAGTATATCCTAGGATACCTTTCAACTCACCTTCAGAAGCTTCTTTAATAGCAGCACAGATCTCATCGTAAGAAGTAGCTTTTTCTAATCTTACAGTAAGGTCAACTACAGAAACGTCTACAGTAGGTACTCTGAAAGACATACCTGTTAATTTACCGTTTAATGAAGGAATTACTTTTCCTACTGCTTTAGCAGCACCTGTAGAAGAAGGGATGATGTTGTTTAGAGCAGCTCTACCACCTCTCCAGTCTTTCATTGAAGGACCGTCAACAGTTTTTTGAGTAGCTGTTGTAGCGTGTACAGTTGTCATTAAACCTTCTACGATTCCAAATTTATCGTGGATAACTTTAGCTAAAGGAGCTAAACAGTTGGTAGTACAAGAAGCGTTTGATAAAATTTTGATATCATCAGTAAGTTCCTTGTGGTTTACACCCATTACAAACATTGGAGTATCATCTTTAGAAGGAGCAGAAAGGATTACTTTCTTAGCACCTGCATTAATGTGAGCTTGAGCAGAATCTTTAGATAAGAAAAGACCTGTAGATTCTACGATATAATCAGCACCAATTTCGTTCCACTTTAGGTTGTTAGGATCTTTTTCAGCAGTTACTCTGATTTTTTTTCCGTTTACTACAAGATCATTTCCTTCTACAGAAACTTCACCTGGGAAAACACCGTGTACAGAGTCATATTTTAACATGTAAGCCATGTATTCTGCATTGATTAGGTCATTGATTCCTACAACTTCAATGTTGTCTCTTTCAGTCATTGCTCTGAAAACAAGACGTCCAATTCTACCAAAACCGTTGATACCTACTTTAATTGTTGACATAATAGTTTGTTTTTATTAGATTTATAAAAATAATTAGATTGCTAAAATTTCTGAAATCAACATTAGATCCTTGTTGATTTCATTATGTTTTTTAATGGCTTCTTCAATAGGCGTATATACCACATCGTTGGAACGCATTCCTGCCATTACATTGGTTTGCCCATCCATTAATCCTACTACTGCACCATACCCAAGTCTGCTTGCCAATACTCTGTCTGCACAACTAGGAGAACCTCCTCTTTGGATATGCCCTAATACAGCAATACGAATGTCGTATTGTGGAAACTCTTCTTTTGTACTGTTGGCAATATCATAAATACTGCCCAGTTTTTCTCCTTCTGCCACGACTACGATACTGGAAGCTTTTCCGGTTTTCTCAGCCTTTCTGAAGTTAGAGAAAAGATCCTGTAAGCTGTCTTTCTTTTCAGGAATAAGGATGTCCAGGGCACCTGTTGCCAATCCGCTGTTTAAAGCAATAAACCCTGCATCACGACCCATCACCTCTACAAAGAAAACTCTGTTGTGGGAAGTGGCCGTATCACGGATTTTGTCAATAGCTTCCATAGCAGTATTCAACGCGGTATCATATCCTATGGTGTTATCCGTTCCGAAAATATCATTGTCGATTGTTCCCGGAATACCGATAACCCTGATTCCAAATTCTTCACTGAAGATCTTTGCTCCGGTGAAAGTTCCGTCTCCACCAATACATACCAATCCATCGATACCAAACTTTACGCAGTTATCATAAGCTTTCTGACGGCCTTCCTTGGTTCTGAATTCAGCGGATCTGGCAGACTTTAGAATGGTTCCACCTTGGTTGATTATGTTTTTTACAGAACGGGCTCCCATTTTAAGGAAATCATTGCTGATAAGGCCATTGTAGCCTTCCCTTACTCCGTAACATTCAATATTATAGTAATTGGCGGTTCTTACCACCGCTCTTAATGCAGCATTCATACCCGGAGAATCTCCTCCCGAAGTAAGAACTGCAATCTTTTTTACAGCACTCTCTTTCATCTAGTAAAAAATTTCGAACACAAATTTACAAAAACAAGTTCAGATTATCGTAGTAACTTTCCAATAGTTTTGAATATAAATAATTAAAAGCTTCTGAAGTTTGTCGGTTTGAAAATATACCGCGCCGTTTTGGTTTCCTGTTCATTGATGTCAAGGTCATACCATGGCGAAATATTTTTATTGAAAGGGTTGGAAAGCAAATGAATAGACTGAGCCGGAGTAAATCCTTCACCTAATAAATATACTTTTTTTCCTTCTTTATTTTTAGATACCCCTGCAATGAAGACTATATGACCGGGACTTCCGGGTGTAATCAGAATATCTCCTGTTTTTAAATCTGAATTTTGAGTTACCGGCTTAGTTTCCTTGTTAAGAGAAATAGTTCCCGCATAATTAAAGATCAGATCCAGATAATTTCTGAAACCCTGATAAGAATCATCAAATGCGGACATTTTTCTGAAGCTTACAGAATTTCCGTTAACAATGGCTCTTGTCCCATTTTTATAGTCATTCCAGCTGAGGAGGTCACCACTCGTAAAGTGAAACTTAATTTCATCAAACCTCTTCATCTTATATAAATATTCAGCTCTAAAACGGATAACAGCATCAGCGCATTGCTGCAAATCTTTATTTCCTGTATCAATATCAAAAATAGCTTCGTGAAGATGTTGTGTGGCAATAGGAGAACCATCATATTTTAAGATTTGACTTCCATAAGGTTTCAGCTTAAAATTTTCAATAAAATATCCGAATGAATCAGATTTTTCATCTACCCATTCATAATCTTTAGGTGGTGAAAATCTTTCTCTGATGGTATTTTTATCCTTATTGATTGGTACTGAACTTTCCTGATGGAGATCTTTTGTTTCCTGAGAATTATGGCCAGATGAAGTCTTGTCATTGACACAGCCTGATAGAACAATGGCTATAACCATTCCGGAAATAATTTTTTTCATATACATTTGATTCAATTACAAATATGAGATTTTTTTTATTATGTATGATAGGAAATGTATTTTTTTAAGATGAAATTTTACAATTAAAAATTAACTCAATCTGCAGGGGTGAAATTATTTACTAAGTTCTTCTTCCGGAATCAACAATTTTCCCCAATCATTCAACTGCCAAAGAATGACAACGAGTTTTTCACCCAGTTCCGTAAGAGTATATTCAACCCTGGGAGGAAGTTCATTAAAGGATTGCTTGGTAAGAATACCATCTTCCACCATTTCGGTTAGTTGCTGATTAAGCACTCTTCTGTCGACCTTGGCAATCCCACGTAAAAATTCACTTGGTCGTTTCTTTCCCTCATTGATCTGCCAGACGATGGGGATTTTCCATTTTCCACTGATGGTATTAACGGCAACTTCCAGTGGACAGATTTTATTTTCTTCAGCTCTTTCCTTTGTTTCCATAAAATTGACTTTTTTATCCCTATGGGTTAAAAATATGCGTTATTGCCTATTTCTAAAGGCTTTTAGACCTTTGTAAAAATAATAAATTAAAAAATAATGAATACTACCTTGTCCATGCAGATAGAGCAATTAAATAGAGAACTTTCATCACAACTTCCACAGGAAATAGTAGAAGCATTTGCAGAATCTATTGAAGATTTAAAAAGTAAGAAGATGCAAGAAAATAGTATTCAGATTGGTGAAGAAATACCAGAATTTTCCCTGCCAAATACACAAGGTGAAATAATAAATTCTGTTGAAGTTTCTAAGAATGGAAAAATTATTTTGGCCTTTTACAGAGGAAGCTGGTGTCCTTACTGCAATTTGGAATTAAAATTTTTGCAGGATAATCTTTCAAGAATAAAAGATAAAAATGCAGTTCTGCTGGCTATTTCGCCACAAAGTCCGGAGCATTCTCTTGTCTTGGCTGAAAAAAATAATCTTGAGTTTGAAATATTGACGGATACGGATAATGCTTTTGCTGAAAAACTGGGGATTGTCTTTCAATTACAAGATTTTGTACTTCCATATTATCAAGCTTTGGGCATTCATCTTTCAGATTATAATAAAAATAACGATAACAAATTACCGGTTCCAGCTGTTTTTGTGATTGATGAAAATAGAATAGTTACCTATAAATTTTTAGATGTAAATTACATGAGCAGAGTAAATGTAGAAGAATTAATAGAAGCGCTATGACAGAAAAGAAAAAAGGAGCACGCTCCATCAAGGATATTCCCAGTGATATTTTGATACAATTAAATAAAGGTGAGCTTGAAACAGTTAATCTTACAGAATGGCTGGCGGTAAATCAAAAGCTCTTGCTCGAAAATTTATTGCAACAGAATAATCGGACAGAATATTTAAAACCTATTATAAAAAAGGTAGAGCAGTTGAAAAAGCAGACAGTTAATACAGTCAATGAAGCCATTGGACTTGGAATTCTGGAATTTGCACTCAAAAATAAGGATGAAGAGTTTATCTCCAGCTTATCAACTCATCAGGCAGATTTAGTACGATGCTGGGCTGCTTACACGGTGGGAAGAAATCATGCTTTTAACATAAAGGAAAAACTGGAACGAATACAGCGTTTTGCTTCTGATCATCATTTTGGGGTAAGGGAAATCAGTTGGATGACGGTACGTCCGGACATTTCAAAGAATCTTACAGAAAGTCTGTTAATTTTATCAGAATGGACTCAACATGATGACGAAAATATCAGACGTTTCTCAAGTGAATCTACCAGACCGAGAGGAGTATGGTGCGAACATATCCTGGAATTAAAGCAAAACCCAGGATTAGCATTGGAAATTTTAGAACCCTTGAAATCAGACTCCTCAAGATATGTACAGGATAGTGTGGGAAACTGGCTCAATGATGCAAGTAAGTCACAACCGGAATTCGTGATAGAAACCTGTGATGAATGGCTTAAAGAAAGCAATACAAAAGAAACCAATTATATTGTCAAAAAAGCGCTCCGTACCATTCGTAAATAAAAGTTATCCACAAACTCAAAAAAAACACTTGAAATCTTCTCTTTAGATTTTTGTGATTTCACTTTGGTAAATATGACTTCTGTTTTTCTTCTTTAGACAGAATTTATTAAATTTTTAAAAAGGAAATAACCGAGAAATCTGGTCAATTTCTAGACTAAAAAGTTATCCACAATATGGGATTGTAGATTAATAATTCCTATATCTTTCACAAATATAATGAGTTATAGAATCTCTGTGTAAAGGGGTTTTGCTGAAATTAGTCTAATTTTCAGGTGAGAAAAGTTATCCACAATATGGAAATATGGATTAAAGTTCTTCCATAGATTCTACAAAATTCATCGTGATAAGTATGATTTTAATTTTTCGTGTGTAAATAATATGTATTAAAGCTTTAAAAAGAAGGTATCTGTGAAAATAGGGTCAATTTTTACATTAAAAAGTTATCCACAATATGGGATTGTAGATTAATTCTTATTATATCTTTCATAAAATTAGTAAGTTATAAAGTATCCTTGTAAAGGGCATTTGTGAGAATTAGTCTAATTTTTAAGGAAAAAAGTTATCCACAATATGAAAATATGGATTAAATCAACCCGCTGAGACTTCAAGAATTTTATCATGATAAATATGACTTTAATTTTTTTCTGCAAATGAGATTTATTAAAGCTTTAAAAAGAAAATATTTGTGAAAATCAATTCAATTTTTTCACTAAAAAGTTATCCACAATATGGAATTGTAGATTAATGACTCCTATATCTATCATATATTTAGTAAGTTATAAAGTATCCTTGTAAAGGGCATTTGTGAGAATTAGTCTGATTTTTGTTGGAAAAAAGTTATCCACAATATGGAAATATGGATTAAAGCATACGCATCAGAAATTTTACAAAATAGATGAAGAAAGAATTTTAATATCATCTCTAAGAAGTAAAAAATTGGCGAAAAAATATAAAACTCAAATTGATTTGTCACCATTTCTCTGTCAAATACTTCCAATATCTCTTGGGAACATGCTGGATATGCAATTTCAAATTCTTTCGTTCCACAATGTTGGTCTTTGTAAAATATCTCTGCCACAGCCTTTGGTAATTTTTCTCATCATCATGGAATTTATCCTCATATCTATTTAAGTCTAATTTATCTTCAGGATAAAAGAAATCGCAATTTTCCAGATCATACAAGATTCCGTAGTTTCTGCGCAAATCATAAATCATCCATTTCTGATCCTGATATCGATCTTTAAAATGCTTTCTGATCAAGGGAAGAACATTGAAGTCCGGATCAATTTTTGAGAAAAAAACATGGTCCTGCATTTTTTCAAAACGTACGAAAGCGGTCATTCGGTGGCTTTCTCTACTCACCGACTTGCAGATCTTTGAGATCATCATAATATCTGAATCTGCAAAGTTTTCCAGAATATTTTCTGTGGGTTGTTTTATAGATTGCCTTACTGCGGATAGAATTATTTTTTCTAGTTCAGGATCTTCCGATAAAAAAACTTTTAAAAGCTTATGAATGCCTTGTTTTCCAAGATTTTGCTCTAGTTTATTTAAGACCCGTTCAGATTTATTGTTTTGAGTAATTACTTCGTGGATCTCAGCAAAAATATTTTCCTGATGAAATCTTTCCCTACTTACAATTTCCACATCCTGATAACGGTATTCAAAAATTTCAAATATCGCAGTAAAAAGACCATCAAAACTTCCGTCGTAGAGTAGGGTTGTCATAGTTTGATTTGAAAGAGTAACAATTTTGTTGCTTTGCTATTTTCTGTAGCAGATTAATTTCAATTCATTTTCGTCTGATTCCAAACAAAACTTACCAATGTTTTGTATAATTATGGAAATCTTTTCTAGATCCTGATAGGAACTTGAATTAATAACTCTAGGGAAAGAAAGAAATTCTATTTCATTGAATTGTAGAGGTTCTCCAAAAGAATTATTGAGCTCGAATCCTGCATGCCAGTATTCAAATCCATAAGAGGGGTTGTCTGCTATGTATAATTCTCCCATATTCTCATGCTGAATCTTTTTAAAGAAAATTTTTTGAACAGTTTCATTGTTATCAACTAATGTATCAATTAGTCTTACCCATTTTGAATTAGACATTAGAGGTTGAGAAAACTTGATAGCTTCTTTTTCAATTTCTCTCTTCCATTGCTCACCAGAATGTATAGTTTTTTTTGTGCTCATCTTTAAAATAAACTTAATTGCTGTGAAAACTGATTGTGAAATTTAGAAGAGCTTCCACCTACTAATAACTTTCTGAAGTTTTTATCCGTTAAATATTTCAAATAGGCGTTCCCTGTATTAAAGTCAATAAAATATTTTGCCCGGTTTACGGCTGTTCCTAACTTTTTCAGGTGGTCCATATTTAAAATCTGAAAACGTCTTGCGCTTACTATTTTTTGTGCTGATTTTACCCCAATTCCGGGAATCCTTAAAATCATCTGATAATCCGCGGTCTGAATATTCACAGGAAATTGATCCAAATGCCGAAGTGCCCAGCTTAATTTAGGATCAACCTCCAGATCAAGAAATGGAATATTGGGATCCAAAATTTCTTCGGCCTTAAATCCGTAAAATCTCATCAGCCAATCCGACTGGTACAACCTGTTTTCACGAAGCATCGGCACCTCCGTAGTTAAAGATGGAAGTCTTTTATCCTCCAAAACAGGAACATATCCTGAATAATAAACTCTTTTAAGATTAAAGTTTTTGTAAAAATGATCAGCAACCTTAATGATTTGCAAGTCGTTTTCCTGAGTAGCACCCACAATCATCTGAGTAGATTGTCCTGCTGGTGCGAACTTAGGGACTTTCTTTAAAATCTTTTTCTCATCCTGATATTGGATAATCCCTTTTTGAATGTATCTCATAGGGCTGATCATGTCCTGCCTGTTTTTTTCCGGAGCCAAAAGCTTTAATCCACTTTCTGTAGGAATTTCAAGATTGACGGATAGTCTGTCTGCATATAATGCCGCTTCCTGCATGAGATCGTCACTCGCTCCCGGAATAGATTTCAGGTGAATATACCCATTGAAATTTTCTTCCAAACGAAGTTTTTTGGCAACCCTCACAAGCCGTTCCATGGTAGTATCGGCATTTTTGAAGATTCCGGAGCTTAGAAATAACCCTTCAATATAATTTCTACGATAAAAATTAATCGTTAAGTCTACAACTTCTTCTACTGTAAATGCTGCCCTTTTAATATCATTTGAACTTCGGGATACACAGTATGCACAATCATAGATACAGTGATTGGTCAATAAAATCTTTAGTAAGGAAACACATCTTCCGTCTTCTGTATAAGTATGACAAATTCCGCTTACGGAGCTATCTCCTAAAGCACCTTTTTTATTTTTTCTTGTTCCTCCGCTGGACGAACAGGAAACATCATATTTCGCAGCATCAGCAAGGATTTCAAGCTTTTCTTTAAGGCGATCGAAATTCATATTTTAATGAATGGATATATTTTGTATCAATTTTAAATTAAAAACTTGTTCAAATTTAGTTCTAAAAATTGATAAATGTCAATCTTTTTTCATAGAAGTTATCAACAAAATAAAACCTCAAAATCATTATATTTACGGCTCATTAAAGTTTATATCATGAATCATAAACCAATCGAAGGTTTTTCCAAGCTTCCAAAGCAGGGAAAAATCGACTGGCTCGTAAACGAATACCTTGAGGGAAATCAGGAATATCAAAATATATTAAAGCAATATTGGAATGAAGATGCAGATCTTCAGAAACTTCACGATGAGTTCTCTGAAAATACAATTTCAAATTTCTATATGCCTTACGGAATTGCTCCGAACTTTTTAATCGACGGAAAACTAGTGGCACTTCCAATGGCCGTTGAAGAAAGTTCTGTAGTGGCTGCAGCTTCCAAGGCCGCAAAATTCTGGATTGATAAAGGAGGTTTTAAAACAACCATTATCAATACTGAAAAATTAGGACATACCCATTTTATTTTCAATGTAGAACCTCACAAGCTATTACATTTCTTTAATTTCAATTTAAAGAAAAAGCTTTTTGAAACTACAGACGATATTACTGCCAATATGAGAAAACGTGGTGGTGGAATTCTGAATATAAATTTGGTTGATAAAACAGCAGAAATGCCCAATTATTACCAGTTGAAAGCAAGCTTTGATACAGTAGACTCAATGGGAGCCAACTTTATCAATTCTTGTCTTGAGCAGTTTGGAAAAACGTTAAGACAGGAAGTGGCAACAAGCGAAGACTTTACTCAGGAGGAAAAAAATTCATTGCAGATTGTAATGAACATTCTTTCCAACTTTACGCCTGATTGTATTGTCAGAGCTGAGGTGTCATGTAAAATGGAAGATTTAAAGGATGATAGTGGAATTTCTCCTGAAGAATTTGCTTCTAAATTCAAGCAAGCCGTAACGATTGCAGAAATTGAACCTTATCGTGCAACCACGCACAACAAAGGAGTAATGAATGGGGTAGATGCGGTAGTAATTGCAACCGGAAATGACTTTAGAGCAACAGAAGCTTGTGCTCATGCTTATGCAGCAAGAGACGGACAGTATAGATCATTAACGCATTGTACAACAGACAACGGAGTTTTCAGATTCTGGATTGATCTTCCAATTTCTGTAGGGGTAGTAGGTGGTTTAACCAATCTTCACCCATTGGTAAAATTCTCCTTGGCCTTACTTGGAAAGCCATCAGCTCAGGAATTAATGAGTATTCTGGCTGTTTCAGGATTGGCTCAAAACTTTGGAGCGCTGCGTTCATTGGTAACAACAGGTATTCAGAAAGGGCACATGAAGATGCACTTATTGAATATCTTAAATCAATTGGGTGCTACGGAAGAGGAAAAACAATATTTTGTGGCCTATTTTAAAGATAAAACAGTGAGCCACCACGAGGTGATCAATGAGTTTAACAGAATGAGAGGAAACTAATGTTACAGATTATCCTACCTGTTATATTTCTTCTTTTTGGATTCTTTTTAAAAAAGACTACACTGGAGGGGTTTAAAAGTTCCAAAAGGTTCGCCAATATGTTTATCATACTGGGAATTTCTACCTTGGTTGCCAAGTTTATTTTAATGTACTTAAAATCGAAATAATGAAAAAGAGTATCCTGTTTTTTTTGTTGATTTCTAGCCTTGGTTTTTCACAACAGAAAAATGTAAAGATTAGCAACTTGCCACCAAAAACAGAGGATTCTACTTTTCCTGTGATCTCTTATCCTGAAAATCCAATGGTGGAGAATAAGATAAATACTTTTCTGCAGGTTGATGAGCTGGAATATGTTCCGAATTCAGGAAGTAACCCATTTAAGCTGGTCTCTACAGGAACAACTTCTTATTCCAACTACATTTATTTTTATAGCTGGGAAAAACTGGAAACCCCTAAAAATATTTTAAGCATTGGTTTGGATGGAGAAGCTTCCGGAGCTTATCCTGAAGGCTTTTCAGACTGGAAAAATTTTGATCTGAGAACAGGAAATTTTATCAATGCTCAGGATTTGTTTCAGTCAGGTTCAGTGAAAGCTGTAGAAAACATCCTTCAGCAAAAAGTAAAGAAAAGGGTGGATGACTACCTTAAAGAATTAAAATCTCAGAAAAACCGTACAGAAGAAACAGAAGAGCAAATAGGGATGTATGAGGGCTGTTTTACAGAACAGTCTTTGGATGATATCAGATACCATTTTGGAAAAGATAAAATAACATTTGTAGCAGGAAGATGTTCTAACCATGCGATGAGAGCTTTGGATGATCTGGATAGTCATGAGATCGAAATTCCATATAAAGATCTGGATAAATATTGGAGTTCTTATGCCAAGAATTTAATTTCAGGTTCTGAAAAAATAGATAAGACTAGTTTCCGAAATAAGTTGTATAAAGGAAAAATTGATGGAAAATATCCAATTACCGTTCTCATCAAGCGTTTTTATCCTGATAGTGATCATTCAGGAATGAGTTCCTTTAATGCAGAGTATTGGTATGATAAAAGTAAAAAGCTGATTAAATGGGATGGCCAATTGAAAGGAAATCATATTTCTATCACTGAAAATGACCGTTATGATGATGCTACAAGCCAATGGATACCAAGAGCATTAGTGGAAGCTGAAATGAAAGGCAGAACCATTACCGGAACCTGGCAGGATTATAAAACAAAAAAATATTTAACCCTAGAATTAGAAGAGTTATAAAATGAAAACAATTACCCTTATTTTTGGAGCAGTGTATGGAATGCTTTCAGTAATCCTTGGCGCATTCGGAGCACACGCCTTAAAGAAAATATTATCCGTAGAAAGACTGGAAAGTTTTGAAACCGGAGTAAGATACCAGATGTATGCAGCATTCTTTCTGCTCATTATCGGATATATTTTAAAATTTGAAACTTCCACTGAAAAATGGACTTCAATTTTAATGATTGCAGGAACATTATTATTCTCAGTGAGTATCTATTTTCTTAGTTTGCAGGATTATTTGGGAGCCAATCTTAAATTTTTAGGCCCTATTACACCGCTTGGAGGATTATTGATGATTCTAAGCTGGGGAATGCTTATTCTTTATTTTGCTAAAAATAGAATCTAATATTGCAATTCAGGCAAAAAAAAAGGATTTACGATATATTATGTAGATTGCTTACAGAAAAATAAAACCATGAATCATCGTTTTTTATTCCTTGTTATTGCTCTGACGATTTCTTGTATAAGTGTGCAAAAAATAAATGCACAAGGGAGGAATTTGCTAAACAGAAATATTTTAGTAGAAATAAAAGATATTCAAAAGTGTTTTTCCGATAGTATTAAACGTTATGACTACAAAAAAGATGAGGCTTTATATGCTCAAAAGTATAAATTTTTTTATGGTGAAAAATTAAAAAACCTGAAAGATTTATATCAAAGCATCTATGACAAAGAAGTAATAATCGGAAAAATAGATCCAAACCTATCATTTAAAGCAACCAACGGATTACAGATTGAAAGCAACGTACCTCAAGCAAAGGGTATCCCTCTGGAATCAGAGAAAAAGAAATCTGTTGATATTGCTGAGGTTGAAAATTATCAACAGCTTGCCGAATTGAAAAAACAGCTGACAGTGAATTTTCCTGTTTATTTAATGGAAGATTTTCCCGGCGGAATCTATCGTTGTAAGTTGAATTTTACCATTGATGTGGATGGGAAGTTCAAAAAAGTAAGGTATAGTGAGTCATCTGATACAGAGTTTAGTATCATCAGCGGATTGTTCCTATATGCTATTGGCGGTTTTGAAAAACCTTTGATTTATAAAGGCAAACCAATTATGCAAACCTTTGCACAACCTATTGTATTAACATTCGAATAAATAAAAAGTATACAGTAAAAGCTCTCATCATCAGTAAAGATAAATGATGAGATACTTTTACTATTTAAAATAAATTAAAATGAAAATCAATAGAAAGAGACGCTTAATCAAAACATTCAATCTCTTGGATCAGCCAATGAGGTTTAATCCGTTTGTGTTCAGTCGTACTTTTTTTATGTGGGCCATTACGGGTTTGGTAGGAGGTATTATTGCAGGAGGATATTGGATTGTACTTGAACATTTTACTGAATTTTTAGCCCATTTTCAAGGTTGGCAGGTAATTCCTACAATGGCAATTTGTGGTTTATTGGCAGGCTTGGTCATCCATTTTATCGGAGATCCCGGAGAAATCCATTTGATTGTGAATAACATCAGATTCAATAAAGGAAAGCTGGAACCGAAAAACAATCCGTCAATGATCCTTTCCTCTCTTTTTTGCGTAGCATCAGGGGGAAGCTTAGGTCCGGAAGCCCCATTGGTACAGGTGACAGGATCTACAGGAACGTGGTTGGGGAAGATTTTCAGATTAAAAGGAGAGGAATTACGTTCTTTAAGTATCGCCGGAATGGCTTCTGGTTTTACAGCCTTATTTGGAGCACCTCTGGGAGGAAGTCTTTTTTCCCTTGAAATATTGCATCATAAGCATGCAGTTGAATATTATAAAGCCATTATTCCTGCGTTGGTAGCCAGTTGTTTTAGTTATTTAATGTTTGCCTTGATTATCCATTTGGGAATTGGTGCAACATGGGATCTGAAAGCTTACCACTATACAGGAGTTTACGATTTTGCCTACGCTATAGCTTTTGGAATAGTAGGAACCGTCTTTGGGTGGATCTTCATCTTTGTTGTAAAATTCTTCAAAAAAGTTTTTGAATACAGAAAATTCCCGATTTATATTAAAACATTAGTAGGAGGAATCATTTTAGGGATTATTGCCTATAATTTTCCCATTACAAGATACTTTGGACATAATGAAATCAATCAGCTGATAGGCGGAAACTTTGGATTGAACTTTTTAATTCTTGTCCTTATCTTTAAAATAATAGCCATTGCCATTACAGTAACTTCCGGCTGGAGAGGAGGTTTTATTATTCCGTTGTTCTTTGTGGGGACAACATTGGGACTAATTATCCACAATTTATTTCCAAGTGTGGATACCACTTTAGCCATTGTTAGTTGTATGGCAGCCATCAATGCATGTGTAACAAGAACACCCATGAGTACAACAATCATTTTAGGAACACTTACAGGGTTTACTTATTTTGTACCGATATTATTTGCCAGCCTTACGGGATATTTCCTTGCTCCGAAGATTCCTTTCATCGGATCGCAGTCTGAGAAACTATCGGAAGAATAACATAATTTCCTTTACAATAATGATAAAGCTTTTCTTAATTGAAGAGCTTTTTTAATAGTTACCAGAATTATTATCGATTTTCTTAATAAGAAATTGAGAATTGTTAACTAAAGAATCAACGGATAATTGTATACACCCTTTCTTGCTTTTTTATTGAAGAAATATGATTTTTATTTCCCACGAATGCAATGCTTTCTTTAAAATAAAAATTGATATTTCATCTGTTTTTAGTAAATTTGTCAACCTTTAAATATTAAAATAAAATAATAAAAATAATATGAATCTTCACGAGTATCAATCAAAAGAGATTTTATCAAAGTATGGAGTAGCTATCCAACGTGGTTTCGTAGCAAACAACGTAGAAGAAGCTGTAGCAGCTGCTGAAAAATTGACTGCTGAAACTGGAGCTCAGGCTTGGGTTGTTAAAGCACAGATTCACGCAGGTGGTCGTGGTAAAGGTGGGGGTGTTAAGTTTTCTCCAAACATGGATAAACTTAAAGAAAACGCTCAGAATATCATCGGAATGCAGTTGGTAACTCCACAAACTTCTGCTGAAGGTAAAAAAGTACACTCTGTTTTGGTTGCAGAAGATGTTTATTATCCTGGAGAATCAGAAACTAAAGAATTTTATGTTTCTATTCTTTTAGATAGAGCTGAAGGGAAAAATACAATCGTATATTCTACTGAAGGGGGTATGGATATTGAGCACGTTGCTGAAGTAACTCCTCATTTGATCCACAACGAACTTATTGATCCTGCTTTAGGTCTTCAAGGTTTCCAGGCTAGAAAAATTGCTTTCAACCTAGGCCTTGAAGGAAATGCATTCAAAGAATTTGTGAAATTTATTTCATCTCTTTACAATGCTTACACAGGAATTGATGCTTCTCTTTTTGAAATCAACCCTGTATTAAAAACTTCTGATAACAAAATTATCGCTGTTGATGCTAAGGTAACTTTAGATGGTAACTCATTATTCCGTCACAAAGATCTTGCAGAATTAAGAGATACAAGAGAAGAAGATCCTATTGATGTTGAAGCTGGTGAAGCTGGTCTTAACTTCGTAAAATTAGATGGTAACGTTGCTTGTATGGTAAACGGTGCTGGTCTTGCAATGGCAACCATGGATATCATCAAATTATCTGGTGGTAACCCTGCTAACTTCCTTGACGTAGGTGGTACTGCAGATGCTCAGAGAGTACAAACAGCTTTCGGAATCATCTTAAGAGATCCAAACGTAAAAGCTATTTTGATTAACATCTTCGGAGGTATCGTAAGATGTGACAGAGTTGCTCAAGGGGTTGTAGATGCTTACAAAGCTATGGGTAGCCTTCCAGTTCCATTGATCGTAAGATTACAAGGAACTAACGCTGTAGAAGCTAAAAAATTAATTGACGAGTCTGGTCTTCCAGTTCACTCTGCAATTACTTTAGAAGAAGCTGCAAACAAAGTAAAAGAAGTTTTAGCGTAATCTAAAATTTTTAAATAAAATAAAGAACCGTTTCATTTTTTGGAACGGTTTTTTAATGTATATAAAAAAAGCTATTTCATGAAGAATCTATTCATTCCGGAACCATGTTCTGAAAACTGGGAATCCATGTCACTACAGGAAAAAGGCAGATTTTGTTCTGTTTGTAATAAATGTGTTATTGATTTTACCCAAAAGAAATCTCAGGAAATTCAACAAATTATTGAAGAGAGAAAAGATGAGCAGATTTGTGGTAGGTTTTACAACCATCAGTTAAAAGAAGATATAGATTCATCAGAAAGATTAAAAAAATATTTCTTTAAATATATTCCTTTCAGTTTTCAAAATAATAAAATGATACTAGGCTTATTTTCCTTAGTATTGTTTTTAATAGGCTGTTCAAAGCCAAAAGAAGAAGTTTGTAGTACAACAGGGATAGTTGATATAATGGAAGAAGATTCAGCAGTAATCAATAATAATTATGTTATGGGGGAGGCTGTTATAGTAGAAAATGATACTATTGCGAAAATTCCCGAAAAAGATAAAACGCGGGATTTAAAAGAGCATGCTAAGAAATAAATTAATCTTTTTAGTTTATTCAGATAAAATCTTTGCGTCTTAAAATTTTAAAAGTTGAGTAAAGAATTGCGCCTTTGTGACATTCAACTTTTATTAATAGTGTAAAAAATACCATTTCAAAAAATGAAATGGTATTTATATTTTTATAAATGATTTCTTACTTATCCTGTTGGCTTTCAGTAAAATTAGTTTCTCCACTCGTAATACTTATACTCGTTGGCGTTACCAATTGAATATGATCTGTATCAAAACGTTCTTTAATGCCTAAATAAGCCTTACTTTTTATCTGTGCCAGATTAGCTCCTACTTTTATCCAGAACTTTACCTGAAGATTGAATGATCCTTGTTTCAGATCCGTAAAAATTACTTCTGCAGTATCCAACTTATCCACATTGTCAAGATTTTGAACCACCTCCATAATGCTCTTTTGTGCCTTACTGATATCTTCATCTGCAGGAATTTCAAAGTTTAAGATAATTCTGCGCTGTGGAGAAGCCGTAATATTATAAAATGGTGCATTGAAAACCACCTGATTGGGTATATAAGCTTTCTTACCATCATCGGTTAATATTTTTGTAGTTAAAAAACCAATTTCCTGCACGGTTCCTGAATGAGTGCCTATCGTAATATAATCTCCAACCTTAAAGGCCTTATCAATCCCAATCAGCATTCCTGAAAAGATACTGGAGACAAGATCTTTTAAGGCAACCCCGGCTATAACTCCGGCCACTCCCAAGCTTCCTATAAACTTCCAAAGGAAACCACTGAACCCCATAATTTCAAGAGAAATAAAGGTCCCAAACAGCATGATCAGAAACTTGAATATACTGATTAAGGTCACCAATGAGCTTTCTTTTTGGCTTTTTGGGAAGAATCGATGAAATAGTTTTACTGAAATTTGGCTTAGGTACTTACTGCTGATAACGAAAAATGTAAATACTAAAATTCCCACAATTAATTTTGGGGTAAGCTCTGCAAATGTCATATACCAGCTTTCCAATACCTTATAAACAACGTCAATGTAGCTGAGTCCGGTTTTCTCCATGAATAAAATTTTACATTAAAGATATAAATTTTCTGTAAAAATTTTGCTAGTTCCAAAAAGTCTACTAAATTTGTAGACTAACAAGCACGAAACATTATGTCAATCAAACTAGGAGATACAGCACCCAACTTTAAGGCAGAATCATCTTTAGGGGATATTCATTTTTATGATTATCTGGGAGATTCCTGGGGTATTCTATTTTCACATCCGGCAGACTATACACCGGTTTGCACTACAGAACTTGGTTATACCTCAAAATTGCAGTCAGAATTTGCCCAAAGAGGAACCAAGGTGATTGCTCTGAGTGTAGATGGAGTAGAGGATCATCAAAATTGGGTGAAAGATATTAATGAAACCCAAAATACGGATGTGCAGTTTCCTATTATTGCTGATAAAGACAGAAAGATTTCAGAATTGTATGACTTCATTCATCCCAATGCCTCGGCTACGGCTACTGTTAGATCGTTGTTGATTATTGATCCTGCGAAGAAAGTAAGATTGATTATTACTTACCCTGCTTCTACCGGAAGAAATTTTAATGAAATTTTGAGGGTACTGGATTCTCTACAATTAGTAGATGCTCATCAGGTGGCGACCCCTGTCAATTGGGAAAATGGTGATGATGTAATTATTCCTCCTGCTATTTCTACTGAGGATGCCAGAAAGAAATTTCCCAAGGGTGTTACTGAGATAAAGCCGTATTTACGATATACTCCTCAGCCCAATATATGATTTATTTGATTTTTTATAGTTTAGTTTTAATTTGTACGAAAAGCGCCCCAGAATTTTATTTCTGGGGCGCTTTCATTTTTTTATAAGTATTTCAGTGATTACTTAACGTCGTTGATAATTTGCTTAGCTTTAGACGTTGGAAGATAAATCTGGAATCCTAAACCAAAAGTAATTTTGTTAGTATATCCACCGCTTCCGAATCCTGCATTGGCATCATATTTTACTAAACCTTCTAATCCGATGTTTGGAGTGATGAAGTAAGAATACCCAGGTCCGAATCCAAAGTTAAGACCGTTAGAAGAAGAGCCTCCTTTAGAAATAGAAGTTCCTCCAACACCTACATTACCTTCTAGAAACCATCTTCCGTGGTGTAGTAAGTTGCTTACTCCCTGCTCTCCCGGGTTAAGATAGTAACGTCCTAATGCCCCTACGTTATATGTAAAAGTAGTCGGTGCATCTTTGGCTCCTTTGAAACCTAAATCTACATATCCTCCTAATGCAATATTATCCTCAATGAAATAAGCTCCTTTCGGCTGAATATTAAAATCATAACCACCTCCTTTGTTTAAACCGAAGTTGGCACCTGCAAGGTTACCCCCTACCATCCAATTACCTTTCTGAATCTGAGCGTTTGCAGTTGCTGTTAAACCTGCTATAGCTAATACTCCTGTTAAAATAAGTTTTTTCATAATTTATTATTTTAATAATTAAATGTTTATTATTCACGAATTATAGAAAAAACAATAAATGTGCCAGACTCTTAATTTTAGACAATTTTTCTAAATTAATGTTAAGATTATGAGCGGTATACAATTCAATTTTTTAACAATATAACTGATGATTCTGTAATGATAAATAATTGATATTGTAAGTTGGGATTGGAATATTGTTGAACTTTTAAAAATTATTATATCTGTTTTTTTGTTATTAAATGACATCAAATAAAACAGATATAATTGATCTTATGTATTTCTTGTCTTATTTTTCAGCTTACTTAATTTAAATAAATAAAAGAATTACAGAAATGATTAGACCGGCAATAGTAAACTTGATTCCACGTTTGAATGCTTTAGTCTTAGGATTAAACATCCAGAAACTAGAAATAACAAAAAAGAAAAGAGCAACTCCGAAAAATACACTTAGAGGCGCTATGGCATCTTTAGACTGTGATTTGTGAAGAGAAACCATTTTATCGAGTACAAAAGGCAATTCCATTTTTGAATACTTAGCGACTCCTGTTGCTGAATCATAAGTTCCTTTTTTAAAATGAAGAATTGTACCTTCAGTCTTCTCCACTTCAAGACCTTTCATCTTTAACTCCTTTTTAAGTTCTTTTTCAGAAAGGTTAGCAGATAAAGTTTTTTCATATTTTTTTTCGCTCTTTAGAAAATCAGTGTCTCTGTATACCAAAATAATTCCACTTACTGCATACACCGCCATAATACCGGCTAGGAAATACCCCAGATAACGGTGCATAATTCTCATGAAAGTTCTCGTGTCTTTAATCTTATCCATATCGTATTGTTTTGTTTTTAAATTTCAAAAGTGGAAATTGCATTTTTGCAGTTTCCACTTTTAATGAAGAAGTAATTATATAATTAATTCTAAAGTTTGTACGTCAATGTGAAATAATAGTTTCTTGGCGTAATTGGGTTCACTGAATAGTTTTCGTGAACGTTGTAGTTTTCGACATTAAACAGGTTACCCACTTTCCCTTGAATTGAGAATTTTTTCCATTCATATCCTACAGATACCATTACAGTAGTATAATCTTTTAATGCAAATGATCTACTGATCCCGTTTCTTGCACCCAGTCCGGTTGAACCATTTTTTGTATCATTCCACCCTGCTAATCTATCCCCAATAAAGTAAGCTCCTGCACCTACTTTTAGGCCTTTTGCATAACGGGTGAATTTATAGAATACGGAAGCATTTGCTGTTGTAGCAGGTGTTCTTACCAATCTCTGTTTTTCGACATATCCGAATTCTTCTGGTGTATCTATATATACTGAATTATTGTAAGAGAAACCTCCGATGATGGATAAGTTTTCTGTTGGATTTCCTGTAATATCCAACTCTACTCCTCGGCTTCTCATTTTTCCAGCAAATTCTTTATAGAAAGAATCTGAATTTGCTTGCCCGTTTGCCAATTGGGGAGCTGTTTGGTAATAGTTATTATAAATAATCTGATATGCTGTTAGGTTAACAGCTAAAGCATTGTTCCAAAGGTTTTTCTTTACACCTACTTCATACTGATCAATTGTTGTAGGTTTTAATGCTTGTTCAAAAATATCCTTTCCTGTATTTTGTGCAAAAGAGTTTGTATACGTTGCAAATACTGAAAGGTTTTCATTTGGCATGTAGACTAAACCTGCTTTAGGTGAAAATGCTCTGTCTGATATAGCTGTATTTTTTTGATCAACATCCCCAAGGTTATTTGCAAAGGTATTCTTGGTGTTAGTCATTGTTTCTAGGTAAGACCATCTTAAACCTGCAATTACTTTAAATTGCTTGGTAAGGCTGATGAAGTCCTGAATGTAAATACCAAATCTCTGAGTAGGAATTCTAGTTCTGTCTTTTAGAGATGCATCAGGCATTTTTCCACTAGCCCAACTTGATGGATCATCTAGATAAAGGTTATTATTAATAGCTGAGGTATTGCCATTAGTTCCATAAACGGTTGGGTTGGTATAAGTATAGTTATTTTGAACTCCATAATCCCCGTCGGTACCCATTAAAACCTTGTGATTAATTTTTCCCGTATTGAACTCTCCATTAATATTAACTTGTAATGAAGTATAGTTTTGTTCGTTAAATGTTTTGTTTAAAGGTCTTGCCCAGTAATACCTGTTGTTCGGTTTGTCATATGACCATTGTACTCTTTCCGTTGAGTAGTAGTCTTTAGTATAACTTTGGAATGAAGCAACAGTATTTAAGCTCCATCTGTCACTAAACTGATGATTGAAAGTTACGTTGGTAGATAGTTGTTCTACATTTTGATATTGCCAGTCTGCTCCTAAGAATGCATTTTTAGGGAGCAAATCGTTTATTTTGAAACTTCCGTCAGGATTGATAATAGATCCAAGACCAAAATCAGGAGTGAAATTATTTTTAAGATAATCTGCCTCAACAATTAATTGAGACTTTTCACTTAAATTAAATAAGAATGAAGGATTGAAGTAATATTTTTCAGATTGTACAACATCTCTGAAGCTTTCAGCATATTCATAAGCTCCATTTATTCTAAACGCAATATTTTTAGATAAAGGGCCATAAAAATCTACAGTTGGTTTGTAGGAGTTCCAGCTTCCGCCATTTAATCCTATACTTCCGCCAAAGTTGAATTTAGGTTTTTTCGTAATCATGTTAATAATACCTCCGGCAGCAGTATTTCCATAAAGCATTGCGTTGGCTCCTTTTAAAACTTCTACTCTTTCAAGACCACTTACTTCAGGGAAGACTCCACTGTTTATCCTTGCTCCATTCTTGAAAATATTGTCATTTCCTAAGATAAAACCACGTCCTCCAAAGCTATCCTGAGAATTACCTCTGGATGAAGTAACGTACATTCCATTCACATTTTGAAGAACATCACTCAGTTGTTTTGCTTGCTGCTGCTCAATAATCTCATGAGTAACCATTGCGATGGGCTGAGGATTCTCCATTACCGTCAGGTTTGACTTTGTAGATAATGCTCTTGCCTGGTTAGGATTTCCTGTTTTATGAAGATTAATATCTTCAATGGTTTGGGTTCTGATGGTATCTGCTTCAGCATTTTTCATCTGAGAACTTGCTGAAACAGCGATAAATAGAAGACCTAAGGAAAGTAGTTGTCTTTTCATTTTATTTTTATGTAGAACAGTTTTAAATAAGGCGCAAATGTAAGTATTTGTTTAGAATAGATAAAAATAATTTTGTGATTTTTGTCATATTTTTTTAGGTGAAATAAATGGATTATTTCTATTGTTATTGTGGATGGGAAAATCTGGAGTTTTTATGAATATATTTGTTTTAAAAATAAATTATGCAATTGGTAAAAGCAGGGCTTTGCGCCTTTGGAATGAGTGGCAAGGTATTTCATGCCCCTTTTTTAAAAGAACATCCGGGGTTTTTTATTTCTGCTGTGGTAGAAAGAAGTAAAGAGGAATCAAAAGAAAAATATCCTGAAGCAACCATTTATCACTCAGTAGAAGAAATGCTTAAAAATGCAGATATAGAGCTGGTGATTGTTAATACACCGGTTCAGACACATTATGAATATGCAAAAAAAGCACTTGAGGCCGGAAAAAATATTATTGTTGAAAAACCATTTACAGTAAATGTTGCGGAAGCTGAAGAACTTGTAAAACTTGCTGAAGAAAAGAGTTTGTTTCTAAGTGTATATCAGAATAGAAGATTTGATCGTGATTTCTTACAGGTACAAAAGATTTTAACAGAAGGGAAACTTGGAAATATTAAAGAAGCTGAAATCCGTTTTGATCGTTTCCGTACTACATCAAGTGGAAAGCAGCATAAGGAAAATCCGGATCAGATAGGTTCAGGGTCACTTCATGATCTTGGTGCTCATCTTGTAGATCAGGCTGTACAGTATTTTGGTTATCCCGAAAAGCTTTTTGCGGATGTATTTTCCATGAAAGGTCCGGAATTCGCTAATGATTATTTTGAAATTCTCTTATTCTATAAAGATGATTTAAGGGTAAGATTGAAATCATCAGTATTCAGTAAAGAAGCTCATTATGCCTATACCATACATGGAGACAGAGGAAGTTTTTTACAGGAAAGAACAGATAATCAGGAAAGTGAATTGGTTGCCGGAGCAATTCCTGTCTATGGTAAAGATTGGATGGAGCCTTTGAAAGAGGTAGACGGAATTTTAAACTATTTAAATGAAAACTCTGAAACAGTAAGGACATTAACTTCAAGTGAAGCGGGAAATTATATGAATTATTACCAGCAAATCTACGAGCATATTGTCTTTGGATATCCTTTACCATCACCGGGAAAAGAAGTAATTCAGAATATGAAGATTATAGATGCTTCACTAAAAAGCACAAAAGAGCAAAGCATAGTTAAGCTGTAATATAAACTAAGAATTATGAATTGGTTCAAATGTTAATGACCAATTCATAGTTCCTAGCTCAAAATTTTATAATGCTTCCTGTAATTCAAGCCATCTCATCTCATGGTTTTCCAGTTTTTCGGAAATTGTTTCCAGCTCTGAGGAAAGACCGGCTATTTTTTCATAATCACTTTCATTATTAAGCTGGTCCAAGATCTTTGCACGCTTTTCTTCAAGCTCAGGCATTTCTTTTTCAATGGTTTCCAATTCTCTCTGTTCCTTAAAGGTCAGTTTCCTTTTTGGCGTATTAGAAGATTGAGGCGTTTCCGGAATAGAAATAGTTTCTTTAACCGGTTCGGGTTTTACAACGGTATTTTTTTCCAGGGCATCTTCTCTGCTTTTTGCTTCACGATATTCAGAGAAGTTTCCAACAAAATCTCTTATTTTTCCATCTCCTTCAAAAGCAAGGACATGATCCACAATCCTGTCCATAAAATATCTGTCGTGGGAAACAATAATTAAAGATCCCTGGAATTGCTGAAGAAAGTTTTCAAGAACCGTTAATGTGGGAAGATCCAGATCATTTGTAGGTTCGTCAAAAATCAAAAAGTTAGGATTCTGATAAAGAATATACATTAAATGCAGTCTTCTTTTTTCTCCACCTGATAACTTTGAGATAGGTGAGTATTGCGTTTGATCATCAAATAAAAATAATCTCAAAAACTGTGATGCAGAAAGACTTTTTCCATTCGCTAAAGGATAGAATTCTGCAATTTCCTTAATGAAATCAATAACACGCTCATCTTCCTTGTACGTAAGTCCTTTCTGTGCAAAATATCCAAAAGAAATAGTTTCTCCGGTTTCAATCTCACCTTTATCATATTTTTCAAAACCCTGAATGATATTAAGAAGAGTAGATTTGCCCGCTCCGTTTTTCCCAATGATTCCTACTTTTTCACCACGTTGAAATTGATAGCTGAAATCCTTTAATAATACCTTATTTCCAAAACTTTTATCAATATTTTTCAGTTCAAGAATCTTATTGCCCAGACGCTTCATTTCAAAATCTAGTTCAAGACCCTGTTTTCTGGTATCTGTTTTAGCAACTTTTTCAGTTTCGTAAAAAGAATCAATTCTGCTTTTGGACTTTGTGGTTCTTGCTTTAGGCTGTCTTCGCATCCATTCCAATTCCTTTCTGTAAAGGTTATTTGCTTTATCAATGGTTGCATTGAGATTATCCTCACGAATCATTTTGTTCTCAAGATAAGTGGCATATGAACCATTGTGAAAATAAAGGTTTCCATCCTCCATTTCCCAAATAATATCGCAGACACTGTCTAGGAAATATCTGTCGTGGGTAACCAGTAATAAGGTGATTTTTGCTTTGGTCAAATAATTTTCAAGCCATTCTACCATATCCACATCCAAGTGGTTGGTAGGCTCATCCATAATCAGTAGCGTATGTCTGTGTTCAGCTCTGGTTTCTGTTAATAATTTCGCCAATGCTACACGTTTGATCTGGCCTCCTGAAAGGGTTCCCATTTTTGCTTCAAGATCAGTAATCTTAAGTTGGGAAAGAATCTGCTTCATTTCATTTTCAAGGTCCCATGCTTTGTGAGCTTCCATATCAGCCAATGCTTTTTCAATAAAGTCATTATCGGTGGAATGAAGAGACTTATGATAATTCTTCAGGGCAAGAATAGGTTTAGAATCCAGTGTCATCATAAATTCCTCAATGTTGAGGTTGGGATCATAATCGATTTCCTGGTCAAATAATACCACCTGAATATCCTTGTTGATGATTGCAGTGCCACTGTCTGCAATTTCTTTACCCATTAAAATTTTCAGAAGGGTAGATTTTCCACTTCCGTTTTTGGCAACAATGGCAATTTTGTCTCCTTCATTGATGTGAAAAGAAATGTTTTCAAACAAAACTTTGATGCCGTAGGATTTGGTAAGATTTTCTGCAGAAACGTAATTCATTGGAAATTAATGGTTTGATTTTAATTTTGAATAGAACGGCAAAAATACGAAAATGTAACCATAAAACTTTCTGGAACGTCTTTTATAAAAATGATTATTTACGATTTTTTAATAAACTGTGTCCACTGCCTGAGAAAACTATTCAGTAAATTTGATAGCAGTGGATCAAAAATAATCGTTAATAACAAATAATATAATGAAGTATGAAAAAAGTAATTGTTGATATGGATGGAGTAATGGCGGATGTATATCATCAGTTGGCACAATTTGAAAAAAGAGATACAGGAAAAGATCTTGAAGTAGGTACTATGGTTGGGAAGCCTGAATTAGAGGTCTTTCCTAACGGGAAAAAGCATGTGAATGAGGTAGGTTTTTTCCGCACCTTGCCTGTAATGGAAGGCAGCCGTGAAGCGATGGAATATCTAAACAATAAATATGAACTCTACATTGTTTCTGCAGGAATGGAGTTTCCCAACAGTCTGAGGGAAAAATATGACTGGCTGGCTGAGCATTTTCCATTCATCACATGGGAACAGATTGTTCTTTGTGGAAGCAAAAGAGTAGTATCGGGGGATGTAATGATTGATGATTATCCAAAGAATTTAGATCATTTCTCAGGCGACAGACTGATTTTTACCCAACCCCATAATGAGCTGATAGAAAATGAGACCTACCAACGGGTAAATTCATGGGAAGAAATCATGAATATTTTGTAGAAATAGGATGATATTTAAATTTTGTAGAGAATTTCCCTTGAATACAGAGAATTTAAAACAACTTTAACTAAAAGGCAACCAAATTTAATAAGACCTTATGAAGATTGGTCAAGCAAAATAAATAAGTTTGCATCAAACTTTTAACATGAAAAAACTTAATGCCTTATTCTTTATTTTGGCTATTTACACACTTGATGCACAAGTCATTTCCGGAACAATTATTTCTAAAAATGAAAACCAGCCTATTCCTTATGTAAAAGTTGGAATTGAAAAAAAGACCAATGGAACAATTTCTGACGAGAAAGGAAATTTTTCAATAGACCTTTCGAAGCTAGACCCACAGCAAATCGTAAAGATTGAAGTACCGGGATATGAGTTGTATAAAGAAACGGTACAGGATTTTAAAAAGCATGATCAGCAGAAGATATTTTTAAAAGAGAAGATTAAAAATATTAAGGAAATTGCCATTAAGCCTAAAAAGCTGGTAGATAAAAACTGGGGTGTCAATACAAAGACAAAAAGTGTTTTATATTCAGTGAATCCGGCAATGAGTAAACAGGATTTTTTAGGAGAAACAGCTCTGGAATTTAATGCAAAGAAAAGATCCAAGATTAAGAATATTAATCTGAATATCGCCCGCTACACTTCCACTGAACCAGTTTTGATGCGATACAGTATTTACAGTGAGAAAAATGGTTTTCCGGATAAAAACATTCTGGATGAAGAAATTACCGTTGAACTTACCGAAGATATGATAAAAGACGGAACCTACACACTGGATGTCAATGATCAGAATATCTGGGTTCAGGGCAAGTTTTTTGTTGGAATTCAGTTTTTAAAAGAATTTAATGGAAGCATTAAGATTAGTGCGGAATTATTCAGGACAGGGTTTATAAGAGAATTTTACGGTGACTGGATGAAAATGTCAATCGCGGCGCCAGCTATTAATATTGATGTGAAAATGGATAAAAACGGAAAAGATACAAAAGAGGATGAGGGTGGATATTCGGATGATGATCTTCAGAATTGGATTTCTGACAATTCAAAATATATAGAGGAAGCAGATCAATCCATATACGGTAAAAATCAATCTGCAGGAAAATACCTGAAATTGAAAGATACTGATCTTTATTATGAGGTTTATGGGGACGGAGAACCATTGATCTTGCTTCATGGCAATTCAGGGAGTATAAAGGATTATTATCAGCAGATTCCTGTTTTATCTAAGCAATATAAGGTAATTGCAATAGATACAAGAGGGCAGGGAAAAAGTAAGGATACCTCACAGACAGATTTTACCTATAAATTGTTTGCAGATGATGTAAAAGCATTGGCAGATCATCTGAAGCTTGATAAAGTTAATATTGCAGGATGGAGTGATGGAGGATGTACAGGATTAGAATTTGCATTGAAATATCCGGATAATCTTAATAAGCTAATCATAATCGGAGCCAACGCTTTTCCTGAAGGAGTAGATGAAAAACTTCTTGCTCGGTTCTCTAGTCAAATGACCCAGCTAAATCAAGTAAATACTCCTGAAGTATTCAATGAACGTAGATTATTAAAGATTATGCTTACTGAACCTAACATCAGTAAAAAAGATTTGAATAAAATAAAAAGTCCGGTATTGGTTGTTGTGGGAGATAAGGATGTTATTAAGCCAGAGCATACAGAATTTATCGCAAAAGAAATTCCTAACACAGAACTGAAAATTTATAAGGATACTACCCACATGGTTCCTTTTGAAAAAGCTGATGAATTAAATGCCGATATTATAAAATTCTTGAAAAAATAATTAAAGCCTAAAGACAAAAAGATGGAGGTTGGGTATTGCTGTTTCGAATTACAATAAATTCCATCTTTTGGCTTCTTCTCTATCAATCCAACGTCAGTCTTTTTAAAGACCAGGAATTTCCATTGTAAATATCAAGATCAACCTTGGTATTGATCCCATGAACAATTCCGTTTTCAGTAAATTGCCAAAAATCCCACTGATCATTAGGAGACGGAGTAGGGACGTCGTTATAGTTGGCCAACCATAGTGGATAGCCCTCAAATTCTCCTTTCAGAAAATCTTTGTAATAATGATAGTAAGTATAAATAATGGGTTTCTCACCATACGTTTCCTCTACAATTTTACACCATACCTTTAAGTCCTCAATCAATTTTTTATTGGTTTTACGTTTTGGGATTTTTTCAATGTCCAAAATAGGTGGGAGATCTCCACTTTCCAATTTTACATTAGCTAAAAAATTGTTGGCCTGAATCACAGGATCCTCATCCGCTCTATAAAAATGATAAGCTCCACGAATGAGATTGTGCTTCTTGGCCATTTCCCAGAATTCATCAAAATGCTTATCAGCACTACGGTTTCCCATTGTTGCACGCATTACCACAAACTCCAACGGAATTGTTTTATTTCCAATGCTTAGGCTGTCCCATTTGATGTCTTCTCTGTTTTGATAATGAGAAACATCAAAGCCATAGGTTTTATCAAGATTATTTGCTAAAATTCTTTGAATCCTTGAAGCTTCCTTTTCGCTGTTATGAAGTTTTTTATGAGTAAATTTATTGAAGTACAAGGCGTAGTAATAACTTACGGATTGTTTGAGGTAAAAGCCAGTTCCAATTAAAGCAACTATTAAGATTGCTAATATCACCCATCGACGGAAAAAATAATTCTTTCGACGGGTCTTATGAATCTGTTTGGCAGTTTTTTTGGTGTACTTTCTTGGTGTCATAAAGTTTTGCAAAACTAACTTTTTTCACTGCTAAATGCTAAATAAAATCAGTAAATTTGTGTATTATGGAAACACGCGAAAAAATCATCATTATAGGAGGAGGATTTGCGGGGCTGCAGCTTGCAAAAACATTAAATAATAAGAACAAAAAGGTTATTGTTCTAGACAGGATGAACCATCATATGTTTCAGCCGCTTTTTTATCAGGTAGCCTCCGGGAGGATAGAACCCTCCAATATTTCTTTCCCTTTTCGAAAGATTTTTCAGCAATCCAGAAACACTCAGTTCCGAATGACAGATGTCAGGGAAATTGATACTGCAAACAATAAGGTGATTACCGATGAGGCAGAATTCACCTATGATAAACTGATTATTGCAACAGGCTGTAAAACTAATTTCTTCGGTAACAAAGAACTTGAGGGAAAAGCTTTCGGGATGAAAAATACGCAGGAAGCAATCAGCATCAGAAATCATGTTTTGATGACCTTTGAAAAACTGATTATTGAAAAGAGCAGAAGCGATGATGGAAACTGGAATATCGTTATTGTAGGAAGTGGTCCAACAGGGGTAGAGCTTGCGGGAGCATTTGCTGAGATGAAAAAAGATATCCTTCCGAGAGATTATCCTTACATGAACTTTGATCATTTAAAGATTATTCTGGTAAGTTCCACAGAAAAGCCACTTGCAGTAATGAGTAGTGAAGCTCAGGAAAAATCGGAAAAGTATCTTAAGGATCTTGGCGTAACTTTCATGAGCGGAGAAATTGTTACAGATTATGACGGAGAAAAAGTGCATCTGAAGAGTGGCAAAGAAATACCATCTAATAATGTTATTTGGGCAGCAGGTGTTACAGGAAATGTAATAGATGGCTTTTCGGAAGATAAATTAGTTCGAAACAGATATATAGTAGATCGATACAATAAAATAAAAGGCTACGACAACATTTACGCAATTGGTGATATAGCTTATATGGAGACACCAAAATATCCACAAGGCCACCCCCAGGTTGCTAATGTAGCTATTAATCAAGCAAAGAATCTGGGCAAAAATCTTTTAAAGAAAACCTCAGGAGAATGGAACGAATATGAATATGATGACAAGGGCTCGCTGGCCACTATTGGAAAGCATAGAGCAGTTGTAGATTTACCATTCATTAAATTTCAAGGATTTTTAGCATGGTATTTCTGGATGTTTCTCCATTTAATGCTAATTTTGAGCGTTCGAAATAAGCTGGCCATATTCTTTAACTGGATGTGGAGCTATATCAACAAAGATTCTTCTTTAAGATTAATTATTATACCTAGTAAGAAAAACGGAACATTACAATGAGAATTGACATAATAAGCGTACTTCCAGAATTGATGGAAAGTCCGTTTCATACCTCTATTTTGAAAAGAGCAATGGATAAAGGACTGGCGGAAGTGCATTTTCATCATCTAAGAGACTGGGCAATCAATAAGCATAGGCAAATTGATGATGAACCTTACGGAGGCGGCGCAGGAATGGTGATGATGATAGAGCCAATAGACAAATGTATTTCAGAGCTTAAATCCCAAAGAGAATATGATGAGGTTATATATCTGACTCCTGATGGAGTAACCCTGAATCAAAAAATAGCCAATTCTCTTTCTATTAAAAATAATCTGATTTTTCTTTGTGGACATTATAAAGGAATTGATCAAAGAGTTAGAGACCTGCATATTACAAAGGAAATTTCAATTGGAGACTACGTTCTTACAGGAGGTGAGTTAGCCGCCTGTGTGCTTGCTGATTCTATTATAAGATTGCTTCCCGGAGTTTTAAATGATGAACAAAGTGCATTAACAGACAGTTTTCAGGATGATCTTCTGTCTCCTCCTATTTATACAAGACCTGAAAGTTATAAGGGATTGGAGGTTCCTAAAATTTTGTTAAGTGGAAATCTTGGTAAAATTGAAGAATGGCGCCATGATGAAGCGGTAAGGATTACAAAGGAAAAACGTCCTGATCTGCTTTAAAAGCTATTTAAACACCTTTAAACACCGTTTTTTTATTGATTCCGTTTGTTAATATCTCAAATGGAATAATATTTGTTATTATTGTAAGTGAAAAGAAAAATATTAGCAACTTTGTTTTTAAGTTGAAATTTTATTTCATTTATTTCGCGTTTTGTATATTGTTTTAATTCCGATATATGGAATAGATTGATGAGATTGTTAGAAAATTAATTCTCCGTAAATAGTTTTTTAGTATTTTTTATTATATTTGAAGCTATTTATTATCAGAAATTGATTTTAAAATATTGTAGATAATCAATGAAATTTGAAAAAAAATAATAAATTTACATTTAAAAAAAAGGGCATATTAATTAAAGTATAGAAATTTGTGTTGATGGAACTGTTCTCTTTTTATAATGTAGAAAATTTATTCTTACCCGATCCTAAACCTGTTCATAAATTAGATCCTACCCAATCAGGTTTAAGAAACTGGGATGAAAAGAGATATAAAAATAAACTTTTTAAAATCTCACACGTATTTCAATTGATGAAGGAGGATAATGGTGTAATGCCATTTATAATTGGATTATCTGAAGTTTCCAGAAGGAAAGTTTTGGAGGATCTTGTGGAGATGGAACCTTTTAATTCAGAATATGGAATTGTACATTATAATTCTATGGATGAAAGAAAGGTAGATGTAGCCATGTTATATGATAAAAATAAAGTAGAGGTAATAGATTCTGAAACCATTACTTTCTTTTTTGAAATAGTAAATAAAAACACAGGAAATTACGATACAACTAGGGACGTACTTTTTTCTAAAATTAAATATAAAGGGGAAATTATTAATGTCTTTATCGCTCACCTTCCCTCAAAGCGCGAGAAAGATATCAATAAACCCAAAAGAGCCTTTATATTGAATGAGATCCGGCAACGGATCTTGAAAATTGTAGATGATGATAAGGAGCATGTCATATTGTGTGGTGATTTTAACGAAAACCCGGATGATGAAAATTTAGTACAAATTCTCTATGACAATGATCATGAAAAGGTTTTAATGAACCCGTTTCAGGAGTTGTTTTCTACCAGAAATTATTCTACTTTTCATTATAAGTCTGGATTGCTTTATGATCAGATTATTATGTCGAGATCCTTTCTCAACAATAAGACTCTGGCTTTTCAGGATGCTCACGTATTTAATTCTGAAAAAATCAGCAGCAGAACCAGAAATTTTGAAGGACGACCTTTCCGAACTTATGCCGGTACACGGTATTTAGGTGGATATAGCGATCACTTTCCGGTTTTTGTGAAGTTTAAAAGCTTACAGTAAAAAACATAAATAATAAAAAAGTAGAAAATGAAAAATTCGAGCAACACAAGCTATCATTTAGATTCAATCGACAAGGAAATCATCTATATGCTGATGGATAATGCTAAAACGTCTTTAGCCCACATCTCAAAAAACGTAGGAATTTCCACAACTGCGGTGCATCAAAGAATCAAGAAACTGGAACATGCGGGAGTTATTGAAAATTCAATTTCATTCCTTAATCCTAAAAAAATTGGATATAAGGTAATTTCGTACATCGGTGTATTCTTGGATCAGCCAAGCCATTATCCTGAAGTAGTAAAATCTTTGCATGATATCAATGAAGTAGTGGAAGCCCACTATACAACAGGGAATTATACAATATTCCTAAAGGTTCTTTGTAAGGATAATGATCATTTGATGCAAATCCTTAACAAACTTCAAAAATTGAAGGGGGTAACAAGAACAGAAACTTTTATATCTTTGGAACAAGGTATTTACAGACAATTGAAAGTATAACGATATGAACATAGCCCAATATTTGGATTCAACTTATTTGAAGACACCGGAACAATCTGGTATTTCACATGAAGAAACTCTTCAAATAAATAAAAAACTTGCTCAGGAAGCTATTGATAATGGTATTTTTGCCGTAATGATCCGTCCGGATTATGTAGCAGAGATCAAAAAATATATTAAGGAAAGAAATTCAAATGTTGCAGTAGGTACTGTAATAGGATTTCATGAAGGAACGTATTCAGTTGATGAAAAGCTTGCAGAAGCTTCAAAAGCAATAGAAGACAATGCTGATGAATTGGATTTTGTTATTAATTACAAAGCTTATCTTCAAGGGAATACAGAATTGGTGAAAGAAGAATTTGTGAAGTGTACCAAATTAGCTTTGGAGCATCATAAAATCGCTAAATGGATTATTGAAATTGCGGCTTTAACTGATGAACAGATTGGAGATCTTACCAAAAAAATTTCTAACTGGGCAGAAGAAAACTTCTCTGAAAATGATTTGTCTAAAATCTTCGTGAAATCTTCAACAGGATTTTATGAAACAACAGGTGGAAAGCCTAATGGAGCAACATTTGAGGGAATAAAGATCATGCTTGATAATGCAGGGAAACTTCCCGTAAAAGCAGCCGGAGGCGTAAGAACCCCTGAAGATGCAGAAAAAATGATTAATATGGGGGTAAAGAGAATCGGAACCTCTTCAGCATTAGCGCTTATTAAAAATGAGTCTTCATCAGGAGGGTATTAGTTATTATTGATATTCACGTATAAAATAAAAAACCATCAATTTAATTGATGGTTTTTTATTTTATACGTGAGCTTGATATTCTTCGTAGAATTGTTGAGTTTCTTTTATTAGGCTGTCCATTTCTTCCATAGTGAAAACTTCCAGGAATTTTTTTCTAAAATCCTTGAAGTGAGGAATTCCTCTGAAATAGTTGCTGTAGTGTTGTCTCATTTCAACCAGGCCTAGTCTTTCACCTTTCCATTCAGCACTCCATTCAGCATGCTGACGCACTGCTAATAATCGGTCTGAAATAGTTGGAGCCGGTAAGTGTTCACCTGTCTTAAAGAAATGCTTGATTTCATTAAATATCCAAGGGTAACCAATAGCTGCACGACCAATCATGATTCCGTCACATGCATACTTTTTTTTGTATTCCAATGCTTTTTCACCAGAGTCTATATCTCCATTTCCAAAAATAGGAATCTCAATATTAGGATTTTGTTTAATTCTTGAAATATGTTCCCAATCCGCTTCACCCTTATACATCTGTGCACGGGTTCTTGCATGTATGGTAAGAGCCTTAATTCCGGTTTCCTGTAGGCGTTCTGCTACTTCATCAATATTGATGGAAGTACTGTCCCAGCCTAGACGGGTTTTAACAGTCACGGGGAGATGGGTAGAGCTAACTACAGCTTTTGTAAGGCGAACCATAAGATCAATATCTTTTAATACTCCTGCTCCTGCTCCCTTGCAGACCACCTTTTTTACAGGGCATCCAAAGTTAATGTCCACCAAATCCGGATTTACCGTTTCCACAATTCTTGCAGACATGGCCATTGCTTCTTCGTCACCACCAAAAATTTGTATACCGACTGGTCTTTCGTAGTCGAAAATGTCGAGCTTTTTACGGCTTTTGATAGCATCACGAATTAAGCCTTCGGAAGAAATAAATTCTGAATACATTAAATCTGCACCGTGCATTTTACACAAACGTCTGAATGGAGGATCACTTACGTCTTCCATTGGAGCTAGCAAAAGCGGAAATTCCGGCAGTTCTATGTTGCCTATTTTTATCATGGTGCAAATTTACAAAATTCTAAATAGTGGAAAATATGATATTATCTATTATTGTGAGTGATGAATTTGAGCGGGGGAGAGTGTTAGAGTTTGAGTGTTTTAGAGTTGGGGATTTTGTGAGAATAATAAGGGAAATATAGCTTTATATCAATGTAAAACGTATCAACAAATGATACTTCTTTCAAAAGCAAATAGCTTTAAACTTGGAGCATTGAGCTCTAGAAACTCGCCTTTACCTGCATACTTCCAATATGAATAGTCCTTTCCCCAGAGTTTCTTCCTTCATAGTTTAAGTTTAACTGGATGAATGAATTAATTGCTTGTTGAATGAATACACTCCATACCTGGTTTTTCCCTGGCTTCAGACCGTCCAACATCTGATTACCGACAATACTGAAATTATTTCCATTAAAGTTGTTGTTGATAAAAGAAAAGTTTCCACGGATAGAAGTCTTTCTGTACTCCCATTGAATGGTTCCTGTAACATCAAATGCCTTTAATATTTCTTCTCCGTCTAATCGTTTCTTTTGGCGGTATGCAGAAGAAAGTTCGGTTTGAAGAGCATCCGTGAATTTATAGGTTGCTTTTGGCTTGGTTTCAAAATTATTTAAGCGGTAATCTCTTGTTGCGAACAGCTGTGAAGAGTTTTTAATATCATGAACGGAATTTTCCCAATCTACCCTGAATTCCTTATTGAACCAATATCCTAAATTCAGGAAATGAGAAGTCTGTTCACGCTCTTCATTACTGAAATTAGCATTGATGAGATTGTCGTTCGTAATGAATCTATAATTTCCATTCCATCCGGATTTATCCGTAGGATTGAATTGCACAGAGGCTAAGATATTTTGATTCTTAAGGATCTGATCACTATTTTTCTCAAATGGATTTAATACCAATACTTTATCCTTTTTATAGAATGAATTTTGAGAATTTAAAGAAATATTGAAATTCCAACGTTTTAAAAATCCATTTTCCGAATTAAAAACAATGGCAGGGTTAACAAACAAAGCAAGCTGTATTTTGTTCTTATTAGACGGAATATATCTGACAGAGTTAGTGTAAACCCTAATATATTGAGCTAAATCCGAATACTCAGCAATCTCAAATTCGTCGAGCTGCTGAATGCCGTCTCCGTTATAATCGGTCCATTTATAGACACCTTGTCCATCCGTTACTTTAATGTATTGGAATTCTCTTTGTGCTTCCTGCCCGTTTCCAAGCTCATAGAAAGCCTGAAGTCGCATACCGTTTCTGAAAAGTTGTTGGTTGTAAAGAATATTTCCTACAACAAAATCATTATTTCTGGTTACATTACCTTCTGCACTCTGATAAAAGAATTTTCTATAATGAATTAGGGCATTTAAAGATGTTCTTTCCGTCTTGATAATCTGACTTTCCGCCATGATTCCCAAAATATTGTTCATATTTTGAAGCCTGTTGTCACGTACAGAGTCATTATCTCTCATATATACCTTTGCAAGCAATTTGGTGCGCGTACTGTCTCCAATTTTCTTTTGAACAAAAAGCTCTTTCCAGCTGAAACTTGTGACATCCATAAGTTGAGTATCATTGTATTTCTTCTCATTATGCTCCATGCTTCCACCAATTGCCCAGCTTCCTTTTTTACCGGTAAATTCTGTAGATACTCCTCCACGAATGAACTTGGTATCCTGAAGCGTTGCAGTGGTGTTCAGGTAAGATAAATTTCCTTTTGTAAAGAATTTTCCTGTGATCCAACCGAAGTCCAGATCATTTTTAAGTCCTTTGTAAGAATCTTGCTCATTCAAATAATTGACACGATAATTTAACGTAGACTTATTATTCCATTTATTTAAAAAGCTGAATATAAATCTGTTTTGCGTCTTTTTGTTAAATTCCTGAACTAAGTTAAAATCTCTGGAGAATTCCACGTCATTAATACGATCAAGAATATGGAACTGTTTGTCAATATATTGATACTCAAAACTTGGAGTTCCTTTCCAAGAACTTTTTGTAAAGGTTTTATTTCCAAAGATACGCCATGCATACCCCATATTCTGATTAGAGTCCTTGGATGAGAATAAATTGACATCATAGTTACTCAAAGAGATATCAGTCCCGATTTTTCCTTCATTCAGTAAATATTCAGAATTAAGTGAGAAAACCTGAGATTTTTGAGGGGATGGAAGCTTTCTTACAGCTCTGTAATCTCCTGCATTAGGACCTGCATATTCAAAGACACGTCCGTTATTGGTAGTCTGTGACGTTTTATAATCTCCTTGATTAGGCCCAAAATAGGTAAAGGAAACCTGGTAGAGTGTTTCATTAGGATCCGTGGAGAATTCATAAAAACTTCCGGCAGGACTTAAGCGGTATAAAATCTTATTCACATCATACTCAGTCACAACCCCGGATGGTGCATACATCAGATTAGGATCATTTCCTGCATTAGCAAGGATTTGTTCATCCTCTTTGGACAAACTTAAGGAAAGAGGCGCATTTTTATTGTCGTTCTCCATAAACCAGTTCAGTCCAACCTTGAATTTTTCCCTTTGATGCTCCAGTTTTCCTGTAAATAAATACCTTGAATAATTTCTATTGGCATAGTTATAGGAAATGGTGATAAAATTCTGTTGGAAAATAGGACGGAAACTGGTAAAGGTAACTTCACCGGTGTTATAATTGATCACATAATCTTGGTTTTCACCACGTTTCATTAAGATCCCGTCAATGAAAACCTGTTCAGAACCGGAAATAAGAGTAATGAACTGTTCCCCATTTTTCCCGGTCAGACGATAAGGTCCCTGATTTCCCTCAATACCCTGAAAACGGACTCTGTGAAACTCACTTCGAGCTACCCCTGCAGAAATATCCACAAACGTTTTGTTTTCCTTTCCAAATTCAGTCTGAAACTGAATACCCATGCTTCTTCGCTGGTATTTGGCAAAATAGTTTTTAGATTCTACAAGATCCAAATGTCCGGCCCTAAGAATAGATTTATCCTTAATGTTAAGCTGCATATAGATCTTATCAAATTCCTCTAGGGTTTGCGTGTAACCATCTGCCTGAATAGGGAGATTATGATCTGAAATACTTGCTAAAATAGTGACATCCTTAGAAAGTCTTCCGGAAATCTGAAGGTCCATAGAACTTTGTACAGATTGCCCCTGATTATTACCAAAGGTGATCCCACGGATAATAGACCCCTTGGAATTAAGCTCACCTAAAAATCTTTTCTTGTCATTTTTAGCCAGTACGGCTTCATCAATAATAACCCGGTTGTTGGTTCGTATAAAGTCTAAGGTGTCTTTTGCGAAAATATCCTGTTCAAGCTTTGCCATAAGGATACTGTCTCTTTTAATACTGTCTTCAGGAACGTTAGGATTTTTCCATGAGAATACCTGAGCACTTCCTGAAAATATGCCTAAGAAAAATAAAACCAATAGGATAAAAAAATTCCGCAACTCCTGAAAAATAATTGGTAAAAGTAATTAAAAAATGTTAATGCTAAGATGCTTAGCATTATTAACAGAAAATTAATCCAATTATTGTGAATGCCTTAAAAATAGCTGTAATTTAGTGGTTGAAATTATTAATAATTAAATTTAAGAACCATGAAAAAACTTTATTCGTTATTTGCAACCGCTTTATGTGTAACCATAGCTTTTGCTCAAACTACTATTTTCAATGCAAACTTTGATGATTTAAACGGTACAGGTGGAAACGATAATATCTGGACAGGTAATATCGGAACAAACTCACTAAATAATTATTCATCTGCAGGTTGGGCATTTTCCGGAGCGGGTGGTGCAGCACAATGTATCAAGGCTGGCTCTTCCAATAGTGTAGGTGCTGTGACAACTCCGGCTCTAAATGGTCTTTCTGGAAATGCAACTTTAACTTTTAAGGCTGCTGGGTATAGTTCCGATAATACTAGACTTACCGTTACTATTACTGGTGGTGGAAGTATCAGTGGAACAAATAGTTTCACTTTAGTAAATTCTTCATTTTCTGAATACTCAGTAACTATAGTAGGAGGTACATCAAACACAAAATTAAAATTCTCAGCCGCAGCTACATCAAAACGATTCTTTATTGACGAAATTAAAGTTGTTACTGAAGCAGGGCTTGCTGTACATGATGCAAAACTGTCTACAAAGACTTTTGTAAAAAATACTTCTGTAGATAAAGAAATTTATTTTGGAACCAAATCTGATATTAAAATTTTCAATGTAAATGGTCAAATCTTAAAAACTGCTTCTGTTACTGAGAATGGATCTGTGAATGTAGAAAATCTACAGAGTGGGATTTATTTAGTGACGGGAAATATTAATGGCAACGCCGTTTTTGAAAGAATTATTAAAAGGTAATTTTAACAAATTGTTAAATCTATTAACCCAATGCTTTAAAAGATCGTTTTATTTGTACTTTTACAGCGTAAATTTTTAAAAAAAATTATTTTATGAAAAAGATCTTTACTATTTTAAGTATTACAGCTGTAGCTTTTATGGCAAATGCTCAACAAACAGTTGTTTTATCTGAAAATTTTGCTTCTTATACAGCTGGTGGGAATACAGCTTCAACAGGAACTAACGCTCCTGATGCAACAGATGTTTACAATCCTGGAACTGCTATAAACCCCCTTCCTCCTGTAGCTAACTTTCCTGCTGGTGCAAAAGCATACAGTGCGGGTGGGATGGTAAAGTTGGGAACAGGTTCTGTTATTGGAACGATGACTTCAAAGTCTTTAGATTTATCTACTGATGGAGGAAATGTAGTAATCACTTTTGATATTAAGGGATGGACTGCTGCTTCAGGTACTATTGTTGTAAAAGTAACTAATTTAGCAAATCAGACTGTGGCCTATACTGCTGTAATGAGTGGAACTCCTGAGTCTAAAACAGTGACTTTCACAGGAGGACAGGCAAACTCAACAGTTACATTTGAAACTTTAAATACTTCTTATAGAGCTTACTTAGATAATATCGTTATCAAAACGGTTGCTTCTGGATCTTTAGCTGTTTCAGATACTAACAAAGCAAAGACTGCAATTTTTGTTAAAAACACTCTAGTTAAAAACAACGGAATTACTTTCGGAGCTGATGCTAAGGATGTAAAAGTTTTCAATATGGCTGGACAAGTTGTGAAAACAGCTTCTGTAAAGCAAAATGAAACTGTAAGCGTTTCTGAATTGGCTAAAGGAAACTATATCGTAACGGGTACAGTAAACAACCAATTAGTATCTCAAAAAATCTTAAAAGACTAATTAAGTTTTTAGATCAAAATACGGTCCGGCCATTTCAAAGAAATGGCCGGATTTTTTTATTGTAATGAACTGACTATTTTGTTTATGAAAGTATACTTATTTATGGTGGTTTTTTTGTAAATTTCCCAATCAGGTGGTATTGTTTTTGATATTTTACCGCAACTTACCTCTTAAATTATTATGATGAGAAAAATCTTTACTATTGTTGGATTAATATTGGTAACAGCATCAGCGAATGCACAAATTGTGATCAATGAGATCTATGGAGGCAATGCTAGTTCAGGGGCTATTTTAAAGAATAACTATATTGTTCTTAAAAATATAGGAACAACACTGGTTTCCCTTACGGGTGCCAGTATACAATATGCGCCGGCAATAGGTGCTTTTACGCAATATCATACACTGCCAGACTTGACTTTGGGACCCGAACAAACATATCTTATTCAGGAAGCTGAAATAGAGGGCGGAACAGAAAGCTTACCAACACCGGATTTTATTGCAACCACCATTACCAATTTTGATGGAACCCCTAATAAAATTCCAGGAATCAGAATATCTAGCGTTTCCGGAAAGATTGCTTTAGCGGGAAATATCGTACAGGTTACAAATCCTGCCGCATCCAACGTACTGGATTTTGTGGGCTATGGTGCAAATGCTGATCAATTCAAAGGTGATGGCCCGGCACCTTCCCCAACACCTACTGTGGCTATAAAAAGGAATTTGGAGAGTAATAGTGATAATATGGTAGATTTTTCCCTTGAAGGTTCAGCTAAGTCAGGCTTTGTACAGAATCCATTTATAAAAGATGGCAGAATTGTCTTCGGAATGGAGGTAAAGGATGTAAAATTATATGACACATTTAGACAGGTTGTTAAAAAAGCTCCCACAAAATTTGCTTCATTTCTCGATATTACAGAGCTTCCCAAGGGAACTTATATTGTAACAGGAACCATTAATAATGCTCCTATTTCGCAAAAGATTATTAAAGATTAATTTTTAAATACATGTTGATAAAGAAAGAACAGCCGATATAAGCTGTTCTTTTATTTTAATACCATCCTCTTCTTGCTGCGTTGATGATTGATCCAAGATTAAGAACCAATGTATATCTGATTCGTTTTGCATAATCCTTGAATGATGGCTCAAATCCCAATGAAGACTGTATCGGGAAATAAACCTCAAGAAAATCCGGAATGATTCTTACCTTAACTCCGGTATCCCATATGAACTTTGCAGGCATATCCTTGTTTTTATATATTCCTGCATCAGCATAAACATGGAAGATTTTCCACACACTGGAATCTACATTGGCAGAAGTGATCCATTGATTAACGGTACCGGGAATAAATGACTTAAACCCTCCGTCAGCTAGTATAAACTGTTGTGAAAGAAGTCCACTGCTGGCACTTTCCCCTAAAAGATTGTAGGAAAATGTATAGTTTGAAACCCTTGAAATTCCATAATCAAACAAGTTATTTCGAGTATCGTTTCTTAGAAAATATCCGGCAAATAATCGAAGACTTAATTTTTGTTTAGGAGCAAATTCCCATCTGTAAAATCCTTCAGCAGTAATTTTATTGAAGTCTTCCATTCCCTGTGCACTCAGGCTGAAACTTTTTTCATGAATCATCTGATTGTCACTATATCCGTATCCTACGCTCCAAAGATTATATTTTTTATAGTCATCATTGGCAATCATAAGAGGACTCAAATCTCTCTCAAAATAATTATATGAAAATCCGACACTTCTACTAACCGTACTTCTTGGGTTTTTTCTAAAGTTGAAATTGGAAAATAAAGATCCTTTTCTATACGCTAATCCATAATCATAGTGAAAATAAGAACCGGAAGCTCCAAACGTGAGGCTTCTGAAAATACTTTCAGCAGGTAGAAAAGAGTAGGAGACAGCTCCGGAACCTGTCAATTTTCCGGTTCCTGTACTGTACATGGGTGTAAATGAGTACAGAAATTTTTGATCAAAAAACGATTGGTTCTTTAAATTAACTCCCAAAAGGAATTTATCATATGTATTGTTGAAACGAACCCTTGGGCTTATATAAATCTCATTGTACTCGGGATTTGGAATATCCTTTATCAGCTTAAGCTTAATCTTTTTTGTATTTGAAAATATTCCTTTTGCGTACAGGAAGTTATCCCTGTAGTTAGACTCAGGGAAAATATATCCGTTGTTTAAAGTGATCTTATAAATATTGTCTGACGCCGGAAGAGAAAAATTTTTGACTCTTTCGTTTTCTTCATTTTCAATCCAATATTCTTTTTTTTCTCCCTCCCTGGTTTCTGTTTCCAGTTTTACAGGAATTGAGGCATCTGTATTTCTTGCTATTTTGATTTGAAGAGAATCATTTTCTTTTTTAATGCGCTTCAGCTTGAAATTTACCCTGTTTTTTTGTTTGAAAAAATCTGTAAGGTAATTTGTAGACTTATCTTTTTTAGACAGTTCTTTCAAAAATTCTTCCGGATTGATCTTCTTCCCTGAATTTTGTGAAATATAACTTTTTACAAGATCATTGAATGTGGAGTCACCTATTTTATCAGCTGAATAATTGAATAGGCTTCCTGTTTCAAAACTACTGATAGCCATATCATTAAAATTACTTAATACAGCAAAGTTCTCATCAATTTTCTGATCCAGATTTTGAAGCATAATATATTGATAGGCCAGTCCATAGCGGTCCAGAAGCTTAACCTTTGAAGCATGAAATAATTTTAAAGGTTTGAGGCCAAATAACTTGGACTCTGGTAATGTGCCTAAAAGTTTTGTGTCTTTATAGAATTTATTCAGATATTGGATTTCAATATATGATTTTAAACCATTTTTAAACCAATGATCTTTCTGCTTATCTGCAATAATATTCTCGTCAAGAATTTTTTTGGTAATGATTCCAAAATAATCTAGATCGGTTTTTTCTGCATCAGTAAATAACTGAAATCTGAATTTCCAGAAAGTAATGTCATTATTCCCGAAAAAATCTTCCTTGGCTCTAAATTTATCAGAAATGAATATGCTTTCCGGGAGAAAACCTAGTTTTTCTTTCAGGAATTTTAAATGAAGAGGTAAGTAAAATTCAAGATTCTGTTTTTCTTCAGGTTTAAGATTATAACCAAATTTAACTACAGTACTACTGCCATCCACATTGGTTGTTATAGAAGGATAGGCAGTTTGGGAAATTAAGAACTCAGGATCAGAATCCAGATAGCCCTTAAAAGAATTCATTTGAACCTGAGGTAGGTTTCCTTCAATGAAATTATTGACCGGAATATCAAAATTTACAGTCCAAAAAGTATTGAAGCTTACCGGCTCCTCAATGTCATGATAGTTATTTTGAGAAATATTGTCCGGATCAAAATGATCCGGAACAATAAAGAAATATTTTAGTGCAGTGTTTTGAGAAGATGTTCCGTATCCCGTAAATTTTTTATCGGGGAGCAACATCTTGTATTGAAGCTGCAGGGTAATGCTCTCGCCAGGTTTTAATGCTTCATTCAGAGGAAGAAAAAGATTTTCATCTGAAATGGTATTGATGGGGATCTCCTGATTTTCAGAATTTTTAATATTCAGTTCCAGAAGTTTTCCCAGTTCATCATTCTTAGCAAAATGCAAATCATTGTTTCTGTCTTCCAGTTTTCTGTAGACTAAAGATGTTCCGCGCTTGTTGTAGGCGGAAACCCAATTCAGAAGTTTTACTGTATTCAGGTCTTTGTCAGAATGATTGTAATAAACAATTTCCTGATTGACTTCCAAAGATTTCCTGTCAGGAGACAGTTTAGCCTCAATATAAATACTGTCTTTCTGTGCAGAAACCTGTACAACTCCCCAAAACAAAATAAGGCAAATGCTGATCTTTTTCAAATATCCGTGATAAAGCTCAAATATAACTTATTTTGTATATACTTTATAAGATTTTAACCCTGAATTGCTTTTTTTTCCAAAGAATTAATATAAGCGTTCCAACCCTCAGTTTTATAGGTAACAGCGGATGCTTCCGGATTATCAGACTTGTAGATTCCTCTCCCTACAATAATAAAATCTGTATGCAGGGTTTTGAAAACGTGCTCCGGCGTATTATATTGCTGTCCTTTTCCATCTCCTGAGTCGGCAAGATTTACTCCTGGAGTGAATAGTAATAGTTCTTCCGGAATTTTATTCTGTGAAACTCCACCAATTACATTAGGGTGAGATAGAGCAACTTTTAATGCTTCCTCACGATAGCTGGCAGTCGTTAAAGTTCCTTTAGAAGACATTCCTACAATTGCGACTACACCTACATTATTGAAGCAGTCTAGAGATTCAAAACCTCCGATAACCTGAGACGTTACAAAATCGGCCCAGTTTGTAATCTTAAAGACTCCGCTTGTAAATTGTAATTCCTGAGTATTTCCGATGTCTGCAAATTTTCTGTCTTCCATTAATAGGAATTGGTGTCTTGCAGCAATTTCCTTTAGAGGCGTGATCGTTTTTTCGTATTCAAAATCCGAAATAATATCAATATGCGTTTTTAAAGCAACAATGTGAGGTCCTACTTTTTCAGCAAAATCTAGTAGCTCTTGAGTCGTGGTTACGTCTGCAGAAGCAATAAGGTTTGATTTTTTAGCTAAAGCAGTTTCCAGTAATTTTTTTGAAACAGAATGTTGTGCATTCTGAAGCTTTTGTTCATAAGAAGATCGAGTTTCTTCTTCAAACTGAATGTGATTCCCTTGTAGGAAATCCTGAATTCTCTTTACTTCTTCATCAGATAACTCACCAGTTTCCTGAAGAATGTCACATACTTCCGAAATATTGAAAAGAGTGTGTACTCTATATCCTTTGCTTTCTAACAGTTGCTTTCCACCTTGCTCTCTATCCAGCACCACTACAATGTCAGAAACTTTAAGATCTTCCTGCTCTATTTCGGGAATGGTTTCCAACAAAGATTTTCCTGAAGTAATTACATCTTCTACCAAAAGACAGTTTTGTCCTTTCTGGTAAATTCCCTCAATCAGCTTCTTTGTACCATAGCTTTTCGCTTCTTTTCTTTTAATAATTAATGGAATATAGCTTTCCAATGACATTGCAGTAGCCATAGGAAGGGCAGCATAAGGAACTCCACATATTAAATCGAAATTATCCAATGGAAGCATTTCCAGTAAATAATTAGCAAGATTTTTTAAGATTTTAGGATCTGAGGCTAGAGGTCTCAGGTCTACATAAAACGGACTTTCAATACCGCTTTTCAAGGTAAACCTTCCAAATTTAATGATACCTAGCTTGTAGCACTCTAAGAAGAATTCTTTTTTACTTTCCATTATTTTTTATTAGATATTGCAAATTTAAGGATTTGAAATAAGGCTCAAAAATTTATCGCTCATTTGATAAATAAAAAACCATCCTGTACCTTACAGAATGGTTTGAAAATATAATAAACTATTGTTTTAAGATTTCAGCATCAATGACTTGGGTTCCCTTATATCTTTGTTCAGCTTCCCAAAGTAAAAATTTGTCAACCTCTTTAATGAGTTTTGGAATGGTAAGTGACAACACGGCCAGATCATCCATTACTCCGAGTACCGGTATGGCAAATTCGGGAAGAAGGTCAATAGGAGAGATGACATACAGAATTCCTAACAGAGGAAGAATAATGTCAATGGATTTTATTGGATAAACTCCTTTTCTCCACAGTTTTACCATTCTGAAAATATCAGGGATCTTTTTTACAAAGCCCTTGTGACTGATAGCTTCTTTTGCAAGATTTAATTTTGAATATTTCATTTTTGTGTTTGGATTTAAATAAATTTTTCAACACTATAAATTTCACAAATCCTGTACCAACTAATTATAAAATTTAGTTAAAAAATTATTTTATGATATTGTCAATAAACTGATGCACAGACTCTGTATCCCAATCCTTGGATGCATCTTCCTTAATAAGGATTCTTCCGCTCTTATCCAACAGGAAAGTAGTAGGAAATACTTTAGGAAGAATTTTTTCAGAAATAGGGCTTTGGGCAATGTATACGGGCACTGTATAATTATTTTCCTTTAAAAATTTTCTTACATCTTCTTCCTTATCATTCATGGCGATAAGAACAAAGTCTACATTTCCTTTTCTGGAATCATACAATTTCTGAATGGATGGCCATTCTTTTCTACACGGCGGACACCACGTTCCCCAGAAGTTCAGAAAAACGGCCTTATCCTTAAAGTTTTTAAGGTTGGTACTTGGTGCATTGATTCCCTTAAGGTCAACGTCGTAGTCCTCTTCACTTACATGCACTGCATTTTCAATGGTAGCAATAGGAAAAAACTGATTTTTCAGAAAATCCTTTACTCCCGGTACAAAAGCAATGATACCAATGATGACAATTAATACAATAAAAATGATACCTTTTTTCATAAGCTGTTTTTATAGCAGATCCAAGATTTCCTGAACAGCATCCTTTCCTCTGTTCTTTGCATAGTATATCTGCAGATCGTTATAGAACGTTTCTTTTGGATATCCTTCCGGATCAGCTTTGTATTTCATTAGTAATTCATACCCATACTTCGGACGAGGTCCCCAAGAGTTTTTTACATTAAAATCCTTATCCAGAATAAGAACCTTAGGAATAGATTCTGTTCCGTTAGTTAAAAACTGATTGATTAAGCTTTTATCACTATCTCTTAGAAACACTCTGATTTCATTATGTCCTTCAAAGAATTTGAATAAAGCAGGAACTGTTGCACTGGCATCCCCACACCAAGCTTCGGAAATAACTAAAATTTTTCCGTCAAAGTTCTTGGATGCCAATTCCTTTAGCTGTTCTTCATCCGGGACATATTTTTTTACAGTTCTGTCCATTCTCTGAAGCCCAAGCTCATAGTATTGTTTATATTCAAGTTCCTGTTCGTTAGCAGGATTCTCTAATCTTTTGTTTGCTATTTGAAGATACTCTTCAAAAGAAATTCCTTGATCCCAGTAATTTTTCATTACCAAAAATATTTATATTAAAAATTATTGATGTTTCTTGTTTTATTGATCAAAAATAGATCTGCCAATACAAATGCAGCAAGACTTTCCACTACAGGAACAGCTCTTGGTACTACACATGGATCATGGCGTCCCTTACCTTCTACAATAACAGGATTTCCATCCTTATCTATACTGTCCTGAGGTCTCAAAATAGTGGCTACAGGTTTGAAGGCTACACGGAAGTAGATATCCATTCCATTGGAAATACCTCCCTGAATACCTCCTGATAAGTTAGATTTTGTGGAAAAATCAGTATTGAAAGCATCATTATGCTCTTTTCCTGTCATTTTTGCCCCACAGAATCCGCTTCCATATTCAAAACCTTTGCAGGCATTAATATTCAGCATTGCTTTTGCTAGCTCTGCCTGAAGCTTAGAAAATATAGGTTCACCTATTCCTACAGGAACATTTTTGATCACACACGTAATCGTTCCGCCGATGGTATTGCCTTCTTTTTTGATTTCCTTGATTCTTGAAATCATTTTTTCTGCCGTTTCAGCATCCGGACAACGTACATCATTGCTTTCCGTCTTAGAAAAATCTAAAGCCTGATAAGGTTTTTCGCAGAAAATATCACCTACGGAAGAAACGTAAGCGTTGATTTCAATCTCTGGTAAAAGTTGTTTGGCAAGAGCTCCAGCCACTACCCAGTTCATGGTTTCTCTTGCAGAAGATTTTCCGCCTCCGCGGTGATCCCTAAAACCAAATTTTTGGTCATACGTAAAATCAGCATGGCTCGGACGATATGCTCCTGCAATATGGTCATAATCCTTTGATTTCTGATTTTCGTTTTCAATGATAAAACCAATAGGGGTACCTGTTGTTTTTCCGTCAAAGATCCCTGAAAGAAACTTTACAGTGTCACTTTCTTTTCTTTGAGTAACAATAGCAGACTGGCCGGGTTTTCTTCGTCCCAGTTCATATTGAACCTTATCGAGATCTACCGTTAAACCTGCCGGAAAATTATTGATGATACCGCCGTAAGCCACTCCGTGACTTTCTCCAAATGTTGTAAGACTAAGAAGATTACCTAATGAATTGAACATGATACAAAATTACCTTTTTTTCTTCAGATAATAAAGTTTCTAGATTTGTTCTATTTATCAATGTTTTCGATATTATTGATCACGGTTGCAGCTTCCTTTTTTTCCTCGGGAGTTATCTTTTTCCAGATAAATCCCTTTTTCATGTCATTTTTATTAATAAGTTGAGGAAAAATTCGAGCTTTTACATCATCAAAAATGTAGCTGCTAGAGATGGCTGGAAGTGGAGTGTCAAAATTATAGGGGTAATTTTTAGAAACATTGAAATTTAAATTTCCCACTTTAAAAGTATTGAATTGATGATATTGGTAAGTAGATGGCTGATAAAGTTGTTCCTTTTTGAATCCTGCCATGAAGCTTCCCAAGCGAAAACTTGGAATAGATTGTTGAATAAAACTAGGAAAGGACAATATTGAAATAAAAAATAAACTGAGTCCGGAAAAAACAACCAAAGATTTTCTTTTATCAAAATATTCATGAAACATTACAAGGAATATTACAAAGAAAACATCGATGAAAAATCTGTACTGTGCTGAAAAAGCAAGAACGAGTATACTTTTTATCAACAGGGAAATACAGATCAGAGTGATTAGTTTCTTTTTCTTCATCCATGTAAATGCTGAAAAAATAAGTAGGCTCAAAATGAAAAAAATATTAATCACTGATTTGATGCCTTTCAGAAAGAACCAGTTTTTAATATGATCAAATGTTGAAAACCTTTGAATTTCTTCATACGAATACTGCATGTCATAGGTTTTCATAATGGCATATTGTGATGAAGTTTTCAAAACTTCAGGATTGGGCTTCCAACTAAAACCTAAGTCAACTATTGATATCGGAAATATGGGATAACCAAATGTCCATATATTTTTAATAAAGAATAAAAGTAAGATTAAACCTCCAAAAAGCAATTTTTTGAAGCTTGATTTTAAAATAATAATACTATTCAGGAAAACCAGTATTGGCAGCCAGATCATGGTAGGTTTTATGAGAAAAACAAAAACAGAAAAAGCAAAAAGGAGAGAAGTATTTTTATTTCCGGATATCATTTCATTTAAAATGATCAAAGAAAATGCAATGACGGGAAGATCAGGACTTGGCGACTGTGAAAATAATAATAAAACAGGAAGAAAGCACAGATGAATCCAGCTTTTTCGCTCAATACTATAAAGGGTATAAACGATCAGTATGATGGAGTTTATTCTTAAAAAAGGATCTGAAAAATTTGAAAATCCTGCCTGAAAAATATGCCATACAGACATTTGTCCTAAGATAAAGTCCAGATTGGAAATTCCCTTTATCAACCCATATTCTGTAAGCCATTTGATCGTTGGGATATAGTATCCGAAATGATCTAATATATAAGGATAGTATGAACCGGATAATAAAATGATTGTAGAAACAATTCCGCCTAAGGCAATGTCTTTTTTTGTCAACTGATAAAACTCTTGATAAAGTTTTTCTTTAAAAAAATAAAGTAAGCCTAATAGAACAGTTATAATTTCTACATAAATATTCAAAGGGATCAAAAATGAAGTAACAGTCCATGCCAGACTTATTCCCATTACTCCCAAAAGAATTTTACCTGAGATTCCGTAAAATAAGATTCCGAAGACTTTCTCCATTATTTTCCCTATTCCCAGTAAGACGGGAATAATGAAAATTGAAGAAAACAGGATTAGTATCATAAAAAAAGATTGCCTAAAAATAAGCAATCTTTATATGTTATTGTGAAAAAAATTATCTACGCGGTTGTACTCTTCCGTCTTTTCTATCTTGTGATCTACCAATTGTATATCCAGTAGCTCCACCTACTACACCTCCGATTACAGCACCAAGGCCTCTGTTTTTCTTAGCAATGATTGCACCGGCAGCTGCGCCACCTACGGTACCAATGATGGTTCCTTTAGCAGCCTTGCTCATCCCTTTTTTTTGGGTAGTTCCTTGTGATGTACCACTTCCGTTATCTGCATAACCTCCATTGCTTCCACCTCCGGAATTGGAATTAGAGCTTCTGTCTCGGTATACAGTTCTGGTTTCTCTTATCACCCTAGGTTTTGAATTATTGTCAGCAGAAGCCTTAGCTTTTTTGCTTTCAGAGATGCTATCTGCTTTTTTCTGAGCTTCGTATACGAGCTTTTCTTTCTCAATGGCAAGTTTTTGCTTTTCTATTTCAAGCTGTCTGGCTTGAAATTCAAGTTTTTGTACTTCCAGTGATTTTTCAGCAACTGTGTCATCTTTCTTACAGGCCGCCAATAAAAAGACGGATAAAAAACCTGTTAATACTATCTTTTTCATAATTCAAATTTTAATAAGCTTAAGTCAAAACGACTCTAGATCTATTTTATTTTCAATTATGAAGCCAAGTTTCAGTTAAAAAATGTTAAAGTTGAGATTGATACTATTAATAAGCATTAATTCCTGATAAATTTCATGTGAAACTGTAGGTTTGTTGGGAGTTTAGGCATAAAGTTTGTCAATATGTTTACGGTTTTCAAATTTGAAAATTAATCTTCTAAACGAGATTCATCATAGTTCCCTGGTATTTCCGGGGAATTTTTTGTTAGAAGTAATTGTAAAATATAGTTAATCATTAGTTTTTGTTGAATTCATTTACGATGACTACTTTTGAGTATCAAAATTACTTTTAATATGAAAAAATCAATTTTTACAGTTGCAGCTGTTGTAGGATTACTGGCTGTTACTACTTCTTTTTCTTCTACGGATGTTATTGAAGTTCAAACTAAAGTTCGTTCAGAAGTATCTCATAAAGATGCAAAAACTCAGACTTTTAAAATTCGTTATGGTCTTCTGTCAAAGAGTGGAACAAAAATTCTTTCAGGTTCAGGATTTGATTTGGGAGGTTTTATTGCAGAAAATACAGCGACTGGAGAAACTTACTATAGTAATAATGGGTATAATACAGTACTTCCGCAGTATTCTGAGGAGGATCTTCCGGCAGGAACATATGCTTTTTCAGGAATTCAGGGCCAAGGAGGCTGGGTAGGTTATGGAACGGTAGTTGCTACAGTTTCTGAGGCAAATGTAGATGCGGATGGATACATTACGATATATGTTCCAATTACTTGGGAGGAATAACTTTGTGAAAAACAAAATATTTATCTAAATTTACAATCCTCGAAATGAGGATTTTTTAATCAATATACAGTAATAGATAATTACTAGCCCTAAGATTTAAAATTTTATATAAAAAAAATAGGGTGGGTACCATACAATATTCTGTTTAGATTTATCTAGATAGATTTTTTTCATCATTTGTGTTTTTTAGGCCTCCTGAATGGGAGGTCTTTTGTTTTTTTAGGTTAGAATGAAAAAAATGCTCTTCAAAAAATGCATTTAAGTCTAATTTTGCTTTGTGAATTATTTTTTTAATTCATGAATTATATAAATTTTATATTTTTTTTAATTATTAATTATTTATTAAATTTTATTTTGTTGTGTGTTTTTTAATTTTATATAATTAAATGTTTTAATAAAATTATTATAATGTATGTTAATACGGTTGTAAAAGTAAAAAATGGAGTAAGTAGGGTTTGGGAATAAAAAGCATTTTTTTTTCAAAATTTGTAATTCTTGGCACGATTTTTCAATATACAAACGCAACTCATGTTTAATTTGAGTTTTCATGGTTATTAGTTTTTATCCTCGGAATTTCCGAGGATTTTTTTTGTTTCTATAGGTTAAACTGAAATTTGAGATTAAAAAAGAAGTATGCTTAATTATTGAAAATATTCCATAATATCAGTTTTTCTGATGAATGCTCTGTTCTCTTTTTTCTGTAAGCAATGAATTGGATTTATATGAATGGTGTTTAAAGTATAGATTACTCTTATATTTTTGAATTCGAAGAAGGATATGGGGAAATAAAAAAACCTCTAAATAAAATTTAGAGGTTTTGAAGAGGTACCTAGCGGATTCGAACCGCTGTAGATGGTGTTGCAGACCACTGCCTAGCCGCTCGGCCAAAGTACCATGTTTTACCATTTTTGAGGTGTGCAAATATAGCAAAATTTCTTTATGAACAAAAGTTTTCTTACAATTTATTTCACTCAAAAATGGTAAATTTATCTTTCTGCCTGTGTTTCAGTCGTATAATTTTTAGTGCTAATTTACCTGTATTACTAGGTTTATATTTTAAAATCCGTTGACCAGTAATTTTAGGGTAGCATTTGTATCAATGACAGCTGTAATGCCTGTGCTGTTGAGAAGTATTTTACTTGGCTTCAGATTAAATACTTTTCCACTCATCTTTAAACCTTTGTAATATTCTTTATTAAAGGCGTCCTCAATACTTTTTCTGGATGTTTCTTCCAATTCCTGTGTAGGAATTCCGTATTCCTCTTCAATCATTTTTACAATTTTCCCTTGGAATAGGAGAGAGGCTGTTTTTTGAAGAATATTCATGGTTTTTAATTTGAACTTGGTATCAGACAAAACAATTTTTCTTTTGGTTTCATCGTAAACCGGAATTCCTGAAATAACAGCAGTTCCTTTAATATACCCATCAGTCTGAGCTTCAATGATAACTCTGTTATCTACACCGTACAGCCTAATGTCCGTTACCTTTACCTTTGAATCCCTGATGTCAAATTCTTTGTTTAAGAAAGTCTTTCTGGCCATGTTGCTGGCTTCTGTAAAAGGAATATTAGCGGTGGTTTGTAAAAGAAATTTATCTGCAACGGTAGGTGAGAAGTTAAAGTTGGTAGCTGATGCCACGGGTGGAGAAGCGGTGGGTTTGCTTCCTGTGAAAGTTTCAGAGTAGATATCAATACCAAGAGTTGCATTGATCTGGTTTCCATAAAATTTTAAAGGAGTAATATTAACGCCAACCGGGCTTATCTTCAACCATGTGTTATATTCCTCAGAAATATTAAATGGCTGCAGGAAAGTATTCCACGCCATAACAGCATATTGCTGAAAGTTCAGTTGAGTAGCCATCTGCTGATCGATGGTTTTACAGAATTTCTCTTGTTGTTCCTTAAGACTTTTTTCAACAATTGGGGTAATTGGTATTTGTATTCTTCCGTAATCCAGTACAGGTTTTGTTACCCACCTGAAACCATTAGGTTGTGTAGAAGTTGTAATGGTCCAGTTATTTTTAAAAGTAACAGTGGTATTAAAGGACATAACCGTTTCGAAAGTGGTATTCTGGTAGCTGTAAACGCCCAATGTTCCAATACCTTTTTCTGCCCATATTTTTAGGGGAACTTCAATCAACAGATTTTGGCTGGTTCCTCCTACCAAACGGATCGGTCTGGTTTTCCAGACCTTTACCTTAAACTGGTCATTATTGTTGTCAGTATAAGAATCATCCTGATATACCAAATCCTTTACGGAGGCATTAATCATGTTACTCAGCTCCGAAAGAGGAATAGTTACCGGCATAGTAATACTGGATTTGATCTTTGGAAAGTTGTAATTTGCCAATTGATTATCAACACCAGATTGTCCAAAAGCATTGATGAATGCTACTAAAAATAATATTTTAACGAGTCTCAATTTTGTATTTTTTTTATAAAACGAAAATAAGAATTTTAATTTTCAGGCTTGAAGCTTTTTTCCAGTTCAATGCTGGCTCCTTTCATTTCTCCCTGCATTGGAGGAGCGGTCTTGGTTATTTTTAACTTAATATAGTCGATTTGTGGAAAACGTGTATGAATTGTTGAAATAATTCTTCCGGCTACATGTTCCAAAAGTTGAGACTTTATTTTCATTTCATGATGGATAATGTCATTAAGGTCTGCATAGCTTATGGTGTCGTTCAGGTCATCAGATCCTGCGGCTTTCCACAGATCGGTATGAAGCTCTGCATTTAAAATATAATACGTTCCAATAATGTTTTCCTCAGGCAACACTCCGTGGTAGGCATATATTTTTACATCTTCAAGATATATTTTGCTCATTGCATTTAATTTTTATCAAGCAAAAATCGTCTTAATTCTTCAAAATCTGAGTTTATTTCTACAGTTTTTTTCTCCTTTTTCATCAGGTCATTCAGAGATTCCGGAATTTCAATTTTTATTTTGATGGCTTTTTCTACAGCATCAGGGAATTTTACAGGATGAGCTGTTCCTAAAATGAATCCCTTTTTCCCTGGATTTCCATTTAGGTATTGCTCCATGGAAGCAAATGCTACTGCACTATGAGGCTCGAGAATATATTTATATTTTTTATAAACTTCTGTAATGGTATCCATGGTTTGTTTATCATTAACAGAATAACCGGATATTTTATTTTTTAATGATTCAAAGTTCTGTCCAAAAAGTTCCATGATTCTTACAAAGTTGCTGGGATCTCCTACATCCATTGCATTAGATAGAGTAGCCAAAGCTTTTTTAGGCTTAAAATTCTGAGTTTTTAAATATTCAGGAACTACCTCATTGGCATTACAGGCTGCAATAAAATGTTCTGCAGGAAGTCCCCGAAGATGAGCGAGAAGTCCTGCACATATATTTCCAAAATTTCCACTGGGAACACAGATTATCGGGGCTTCTTTTTCTGATGTTTGCCATTGTTTCAAGGCCAATAAATAATAAATCTGCTGTGGAAGCCATCTCGCAATATTAATAGAGTTGGCGGAGGTTAGAAATAATTTTTTATTGATTTCTTCATTTGCAAAAGCTTGTTTTACCATGTCTTGACAATCATCAAAGCTTCCGTTCACTTCCAATGCGAAAATATTTTCACCTAATGCTGTAAGTTGTTTTTCCTGAACCGGACTTACCCTGTTTTTAGGATAAAGAATAACGACATTAATGTCCGGAAGACCGTAAAATCCATGAGCAACAGCTCCACCCGTATCTCCGGAGGTGGCAACAAGAACTGTTACTTTTCTATCTTGATCTTTCAAAAAATAGGATAGGCAGCGGCTCATAAATCTGGCTCCAATATCCTTGAATGCCAAGGTCGGTCCATGAAAAAGCTCAAGGATTGAGATTCTGTCGCTGATCTTTTGTAAAGGAATCTCAAAGCTGACAGTTTCAGCAATGATTTCCTGTAGTATTTCTGAGGGAATTTCATCTCCAATAAAATCTTTAATGCATCGGTAGGCAATTTCCTCATCAGAATATTGATGCAGATTTTGAATAAATTCCTCTTCAAATTGCGGAATATTTTCAGGGAAAAATAATCCCTTATCTTTTCCCTGCCCTTTTATTGTTGCAGTCCTGAAATCAACTTTTTCCTGACTGTCTTTTAAATTATAGTATTTCATTTTTTTATTGTTATTCGGATTCTTCAACGATTTCAATCCCGATTGGATTTATTTTTGAAACATATACAAAGCTTTCGATACTTATTTCGTCATAAACAGACTTCATCTGGGTGGCAATTTTTTCGGCAGTTTCTCTTTTTTCGGCCAACATGAAAATTGAGGGGCCGGATCCTGAAATTCCTCCTCCCAATGCACCAAGTTGAAGACTTTTCATCTTAATTTCATCAAATTTTGGAATTAAAATACTTCGTATAGGTTCTATAATGACATCATTAAGGCTTCTGCCAATCAACGAAAAATCATTTTTTTGAATACCTGCAACCAGCCCTGCAATATTTCCCCATTGCTCAATGGCGCTTTTTAGAGAGATATTTTTCTTCAGAATCTGTCTGGAGTCTGACGTTTTTACTTCAACCTGAGGATGTACAGCGGCTACAAATAAATCAGGGGTATTCAATGGAATAATATCAATAGGATCGGTTGATTTTACCAATGTGATGCCTCCATAAATGCAAGGCGCAATATTGTCTGCATGGCGAACTCCGGATGCCAGTTCCTCCCCAAACATGGCAAAGTGAATCATTTCTTCCTTAGAAAATATATTTTCTAATAAAATATTGGCCCCCAGTGCGGCTCCGGCGGCGCTAGCCGCACTGGAGCCAAGCCCGCTTCCTGGTTTTATATGTTTATGAATAACGACTTCAAAACCTTGGGTTAAGTTCAAATGTTCCTGAATTTTCAACAGAACAATTCCTGCAACATTTTTAGAAGGTTCCTCAGGAAGTTTAAATGAGTCCTTATGCTTAATGATGATTTCCGGAGTTTCCAGTAATGTGATCTCCATTTCGTCATAAGGTTCATGTATAGCCATTCCCAGAATATCAAATCCACATACCATATTGGCTACTGTAGCCGGAATTTTTAATTTTATTTTTTTCATTTTCTATGTTTTTAAATTGAACGTATAATGTCTGCAAAAATTCCACTTGCCGTTACCTCGGCACCGGCACCGGCACCTTTTATGACCAATGGCTGTTTAGAATACCTTAAAGTTTTAAAAATAACAATGTTGTCTTTTCCATAGAGGTGAAAAAGATCACTTTCCGGGGCAACATGCTGTAAGCCTACTTTTGCTTTGCCCTCCTTGAATTCGGCAACATACTTTAATATTTTTTCCTCTTGTTTAGCATCTGAAAGTAATGCTTTGAAATGCTCTTCATATTCTGAAAGTTTTTCATAGAAATGTCCTACACTTCCCTGCATACATGCTTCAGGAAGAAAACCAATATTTTCAATTTCTTCAATTTGAAGTGGATAACCTGCTTCTCTGGCAAGGATTAAAGTTTTACGGGCCACATCTGTTCCTGATAAATCCAGTCTTGGATCAGGTTCTGTATACCCTTCTTCTTGGGCCTGTGCTACCACTTCAGAAAATGTTCTGCTTCCATCATAATTATTGAATACAAAATTTAATGTCCCGCTTAGTACAGCTTCAATGGAAGTTATTTTATCACCACTTTTAATCAGGTCATTAATGGTACCTATTACCGGAAGCCCTGCCCCTACATTGGTCTCAAAGTAGAATTTACAATTATGATTTCGGGCTGTATTCTTTAAGGTTTTATACTTTTCAAAGTCTGATGAGGCAGCAATTTTGTTGCAGGCTACAATGTTAATACTTCTTTTTAATAACTTTTCATACACTTCTGGAACATCAGAACTTGCTGTAATATCTACAAAAACAGAGTTTCTTAAATTTCGGGAGATAATTCCTGTTGCAAAATCCTGAGGTGAAGATTCTACTCCTGATTCGTGCCAATTGAGGTATTCCTGCTCGGAAATTCCCTTGTCTGAAAAGATCATTTTACGACTATTGGATAATCCTGCAATTCTTAAATTAATTAAAGAATTTTCTCTCAGGTATTGATTTTGTTCATAGATCTGCTGAATCAGCTTTGAGCCTACATTACCGGTTCCACAGATGTAAAGGTGAATTTGTTTTATCTCAGCTTCAAAAAATTCTTCATGGAGGATGTTTACAGCCTTTTTAGTATCCTTTTCTGAGATGACAATGCTGATATTTCTTTCTGAGGAACCTTGGGCAATGGTTCTTATATTGATTCCGTTGTTTCCCAGACATCCGAACATTTTTGCACTTACACCACTTTTACTTTTCATGTTTTCACCTACTATGGCAACAATGGAAAGGCCACTCTCAATTTTGACAGGGTCAATTCTCTTTAAGCTAATATCATCTGCAAATGATGAATTGATGGCGCTTTCAGCAATAGATTTATCTTTTTCATGAATAGCAAGAGTAATGGAATGTTCTGATGAACCTTGTGTAATAAGAATGATATTGATTTTCTCCTGACTAAGACATTGAAATAATTTTGCTGAAATACCGGGAATACCAACCATTCCGCTCCCTTCCAAAGTAAGCAGGGCTATATTACTCATATTTGAAACCCCTACGGCTACCTGTTGTTTTTCATTTTCCGGAATATCAAGATTGTGAGAAACCAAGGTTCCTTTTGCATTCGGGTCAAAAGTGTTTTTGATTTTCAGATCAATATTTTTCACCATCACAGGTTGAATGGATGGTGGATAAAGAACTTTTGCCCCAAAATGAGAAAGTTCCATTGCTTCATGATAGGATATTTCCGAAATGGGTTTTGCATTGGAAGCCAGACGCGGATCGGCAGTCATCATGCCACTTACATCTGTCCAGATCTGAAGTTCTTCGGCATGAATGGCAGCGGCAATAAGGGAAGCTGTATAATCTGAGCCTCCTCGTCCTAATGTTGTAGCATTGTTTTTATCATCACGGGCTATGAAACCGGGACCTATGATGATTTGGTTTGGATGGTCATTAAGATAATTCTTAATGTTATTTTCTGTAATTTCAGAATTAACTTTTGCGTTGGTAAAATTACTGTCAGTTCTGATGAGATCTGCAGAATTCATCCATATACAGTCTAGTTGCTGATATTGTAGTCTTGCAGCAATGATATGAGAAGATAGAAATTCCCCATATGATGCAATCTTATCCTTGATTCTGTCTGTAAGTTCACCCAAAACAAAAATTCCGTTGTATAGGTCTTCTATGTCATTGAAATGTTTTTTAACGAAACTTAGCCATGAGCTTTGCTCTAAAATAGGGATAAGATCTTTGACTAAGCTTAAATGTTTTTCTTCAAGGTTTTTTACAATTTGTAAATAGCTTTCATCCTTGGCAGAAGCATATTCTGCTGCTTTAATGAGTTGGTCTGTAGCTCCGTGAAGTGCTGATACTATAACGACGATCCTGTCTTGCAAGGATTCTTTTTTTATAATGTTTTCCACCAGAAGTATATTCTGAGAATTGGCGACTGATGTTCCACCGAATTTTAAAATTTTCATCAATTATTTTTTTGAGGTTAGAGAAAGTAGAATGGCTACTCTTTAAAAAAAAGAGTACAGGTCCCGAAAATAATATGTGAAAATTTACCCCTTTATGGGGTAGTCGTTGTAGTTGTGAATGTAGAAACAGAAGATATGCCTGAAATAGGTGACTTCAGGGCAGAAATATCAGATATGTTTCTTAGACAATTCATTATAGTGAAACAAATGTACAAATTATTTTTGAATAACAACTTTTTAACATAATAAATTAATAATTCCTTTTTCGGAGAAATACTTGGTGTAATTGATTAAAAATCTTACATTTATATTTAAACTATAATTAAAATTAATCATGAAAAATTCAAAAAAAATTAACAGAGAGAATCTAAAGTCCATTAATGGAGGAGGAATAAGTCATTGTAATGAGTCTTGTCCTCCGGGTCCTTATGGTCCGAATGAACCAAAATCATGTGGAGAGTTTATGGGCTTACCGGAATGTTGTAAACTAAGAGTGCTGGTAAGCATGGATTGTTTTGGCCCTTATTAATTATTGTAATCATAGAATAACATTATAAGATAGTGTTCTATATTTCTCATTAACATCAAATTAAAATATCATGAAAACAATTAAAAAATTATCAAGAGAACAAAAGAAAACCATCAATGGTGGTTTTACAGACATCCAAATTGAAGCTTGCGGCGGAGCGCAGTTCGTTTGTTTCAAAGGAGGAGGGAAATGGGGATGCTCATTAAAACCGGGTGGAACGTGCTATGACCCTAAATTATAATTAAGTATATAATCTGATACTTATAATAAGTTTAATTCATAAAAATAAATAGTATGAAAAAGTTATCAAGAACAAAACTGAAGAGTATCAATGGTAAGGGAATAGCAGGATGTGCAGGGTGCCCAACCGGAGGAAATTATGGAGAGGGTCCTGAGTATACAAATAGCTGTTCCAGCTATTGGGCATTATCTCCAAACTGTAGAAATTGCGTAGATGTAAGCGTGGATTGCTATGGTCCGGATTATTCCGATTTTTATAATTAAAGATTCAAATATTTAATACCAAAAAAATAAAGCAACTATGAAAAATCTAAAAAAATTAAACAGAAAAGAACTTGAACAACTCAATGGGTCAGCGGGAGCAAGCTGTAGTGGATGTCCGAGAAATACTACTTATGGAAATGGACCTAATGATGCTCCTTGTGATGCTTATAATGCGCTTCCTTTCCGTTGCAAAATGTGTGTGATTGTAAGTATAGAATGTATGGATGGTGGTGTTTCTTAATACACCCATTCATTGAAATAAAAAAGCACTGTGAAAACAGTGCTTTCATTTTATTAACAATTAGGAGGGAAATGTTCTCCTTTTGGAATACAAATTGGTTCTCCGTTGCATCCTGATCCACAGGTTTCATGTATTTCACAAAAGTTGCAGAAATTTCCTGCTCCACCGTTTACTCTTTTAAGATTTTCTCGGTTTAATTTTTTAAGATTTTTCATATTTATTATTAGTTTGAATGCTAAATATAATAAATATTCAAAAACAAAAAAAAATTATTTTATGCTTTTGGAAAGATCAAGCATAGCCTCAATTGGCTTTAATGCTCTTAATCTTAATTCTTCGTCAATAAGAATCTCAGGAAGTTCATACTTCATACATAAGTACAATTTTTCCATGGTATTACGCTTCATGTAGAAACACTCAGAACAGTTACAGCTTTCGTCAAAAACTAAAGCTGGAATTAATTCCTTATGCGGTGCGCGTTTTCTCATTTCGTGAAGAATTCCTTCTTCAGTCGCAATAATGAATTTCTGGCAGTCATCTTTTTCTACAAAGTTAAGTAGAGCTGAAGTAGAACCAATGAAGTGAGCCAGTTTTAAAACAGCTTCTTCGCTTTCCGGGTGTGCAATCATTTTAGCGTCAGGATTGTCTGCCAACTGCTTGGCAATTCTTTCCATAGAAAATGCTTCGTGTACTATACAACTTCCATCCCAAAGGATCATATCACGACCTGTCTTTTTAGATAAATATCTTCCAAGGTTTTTATCCGGTGCAAAAATAATAGGTCTGTCAGTTGGTAGCGCTTCAATTACCGTTTCAGCGTTAGAGCTTGTTACAATGATGTCACTTTCTGCCTTAGTTTCAGCATTACAGTTAATGTAGGTTGCAATTAAGGCGTTAGGATGCTGTTCACGCATTTTTCTCAATCCTTCACCTGAGCATCCGTCTGCAAGAGAGCATCCGGCCATAGTATCAGGAAGAACTACTTTTTTAGTTGGGTTCAGAATTTTAGCCGCTTCCGCCATGAAGTGTACTCCGCAGAATACAATCATGTCAGCATTGGTATCCTTTGCCTGTCTTGCCAATTGTAGGGAATCTCCAAGGAAGTCAGCGATATCCTGAATTTCTCCCGGTTGGTAATAATGCGCAAGGATTACAGCATTTTTTTCTTCCTTAAGTTTTAGAATGGCTTTTACCAATTCTTCTCCCTGAGGAATTGCTATATCTTTTATATCCAGAAATCCTTTTACAGGAATTGCAGATTTAGCTTTTTCTAATGTTTCGGTACTCATATCAACCTCAATGTTTTTTATTATCAGAAATTAGAGATTAGAAATTAGAAGTTAGATAAGAATGGGAGTATATGACTTCCATTTTCTGACCTCTATCTTCCAGCCATTAATTGTTGATAAAACTTTTTATTAAACTTTCTATTTCTTTTTTAGCTTTGTCCAGATCAGAGTTAATCACGATCTTATCAAACTCGCCTGCATAAGACATTTCTTCTTCTGCCTTTTCTACGCGGGTTTTAATGGTTTCTGCATCATCTGTATTCCTTGTAATCAATCTTCGTTCCAGTTCTTCAATGGAAGGGGGTTCTATAAAAATAGACAATGCCTTTTCTCCGAAGTATTTTTTTAAGGAAATTCCTCCTTTTACATCTACATCAAAAATAACAACTTTTCCCTGATTCCAGATCTTTTCTACTTCAGATTTTAAAGTACCGTAATATTTATCAGTGTATACTTCCTCATATTCTACAAAAGCATCTTCTGAAATTTTCTGTCTGAATTCATCAGGAGATAAAAAATGATAATCCACTGCATGAATTTCACTTCCTCTTGGCTGTCTCGTAGTACATGAAATTGAAAATTCAAGTTCAGGAAATGTTTCCAGAGAATGTTTTACCAATGTAGTTTTTCCGCTTCCAGACGGTGCTGAAAATATAATTACCTTATCCATAGAGTTATCAGTTGGATGTTGATAGATAAAATTTTACTATCAACATTCAACTATATTATAATACGTTTAACGTTTGTTCTTTAATTTTTTCTAAATCATCTTTCATCATCACCACCAGCTTCTGGATTTCAGCATGGTTGGCTTTAGAACCTAATGTATTGATCTCTCTTCCGATTTCCTGAGAAATAAAGCCCAGTTTTTTCCCGTTGAAAGATTCATTGTCCATTACTTCCTTATAGTATTTCAAGTGCTGGGTAAGTCTTACCTTTTCTTCTGAAATATCTAATTTTTCTGTGAAGTAAGCCATTTCCTGATAAAAACGAGTTTCATCTACATTTTCGAACTCCTTCAGAGATTTTTGATAACGTTCTTTTACACTCACGATTCTTTCTTCCTCAAAAGGAATCACCTCACCCAGATATTTATCAATGTTTTGAATATTTCTGTTCAGTTCTTCGTGTAAAATACCGCCTTCAGTTTTTCTGAATTCTTCAAATCTATCAACAGCAGCATTAACGATTTTTGCTAACGACTCCCATTCACCCTCTGTAAGTTCATCAGGTCTTGATGTAATGGCATCAGGAAGTCTTACCGCCATTTTCAGATATTCGAAATCAGGTCCGTCTGATGCAATGTTTCTAAGTTCATTGACATAAGATTCAATCAAACTCTTGTTGATTTTCACATCATTGGACTCTTCAAGGTTTTCCAGGTTAACGTAGCAGTCTACCTTTCCACGGATAATTCTATCATTAAGAATTTTTCTGATCTCAAATTCTTTTTCTTTATAACGTAAAGGAATTTTGATATTTAAATCAAAGCTCTTGCTGTTCAATGATTTAATATCTATTGTTATTTTTTTTCCTTCAAAAACACCTTCGGCTCTACCGAAGCCAGTCATTGATAAAATCATAGTTTTTTATTGTTCTACAAAGATAAACATTTAAATTAGCACTGTGAAATCTGTAATGATTCCATCTGACCCATAAAATAATGAACGTGAACTGATGAAAAATCTAATTTCTGTAGTAGGACCCACCGGAATAGGTAAAACGAGACTGGCAATTGATCTGGCAAAACATTTCAATACTGAGATTGTCTCCTGTGACTCCCGGCAGTTCTTTAAGGAAATGAAAATAGGTACTGCATCTCCTTCTGAAGAGGAACTGGCTGAAGCACCTCATCATTTTATTGGAAATCTTTCAGTAGAAGACTACTATTCTATTGGGCAGTACGAAGAAGATGCCCTGCAAAAACTTAATGAACTTTTTAAAAATCATAACACCGTAATTCTTGTCGGTGGAAGTATGATGTATGAAAAAGCAGTCATTGAGGGATTGAATGATCTCCCGGAAGCTAATGCTGAAAATCAGGAAAAACTTCAGAAACTGATGGAGGAAGAGGGAATTGAAAAGCTTCAGGAAATTTTAAAGCAGCTTGATCCCGAATATGCTGAGGTAGTAGATATTCACAATCACCGAAGACTTCTGCGCGCCATTGATGTGATCTGGCAAACGAACAAAAAATATTCTGTACAAATTGCGATTTCTCAGGACTCCAGAGATTTTAATGTCATCAGAATTGGAATTGAGGCGCCTAGAGAAGAATTATATGACAGGATCAATCGCAGGGTTGATATTATGATGGAGAAAGGTCTTTTGGATGAGGTAAAAGGTTTGGAGAAATTTAAAGGTCTGACTGCTTTGAATACGGTTGGTTACTCAGAACTATTCAAATACTTTGATGGGGAATGGGATCTTGATTTTGCTGTTTCAGAAATTAAAAAGAACAGCCGCAGATATGCCAAACGCCAATTAACCTGGTATAGAAGAGCGGATGATATTCATTATTTACAATTGGGTTATTCTCAACAAGGCTTTGAAAATTTGATTTTGTGGATTGATGAGCAATTTCAAAAATAATTTTTTTAATAGGCTTAGTGTCTTATCGTTTTTCCAATATATTCATTAAGTCTGTTTAAAATTAACCACAAAAGTCACAAAAGTTTTTATTTTTTTACACTTTAGAAAGTGTAATGAAATACTGCACAATTAAGTTTACATAAGATGAAAATCTTTGATTTTCAACAAAACTTGAATGTCCTTTCTTATACATAAAGTATATCATTTAAACAGCTTTATTATAAAAAATGCGGTCCTGTAAAGAACCGCACCCTCAAACAATATAATTAAATTTACTACTTCCAACCGCCGCCTAGCGCTCTGTATAGGTCTACAATGCTGCTTAATCTCTGTCTTTTAATGGAAGCAAGATTCAGCTCGGCCTGAAGAGAATTTCCTTGTGCGGTAATTACCTCCAGATAATTGGCTGAACCTCCTCTGTAAAGAAGCTGTGCGCTTTTAATTCCATCTTTCAATGTAGTGGATTGCTCTGTTGCTTTTTGTTCCTGAATTTTTAAGTTTTCATTGGAAACAAGGGCATCAGAAACTTCGCCCACGGCATTCAATACCGATTGACGGAAAGCCAATACATTTTTTTCTCTTTGAATTTTAGCCACTTCCAAATCCGTTTTTAATTGTCTTTTCTGGAAAATAGGTTGGGTAAGCCCCCCTAAAACAGATCCAAATAATGATGCCGGAATTTGAAACCAGTTATCAATTTTGAATGAGTTAACCCCTCCGTTGGCTGTGATTTTTAATGCAGGATACATATTGGCCTGGGCAATTCCTACCATAGCATTGGATTCCAATAAAACAAGTTCCTGCTGACGTACATCAGGTCTTCTGCTTACCATAGCTGCAGGAAGTCCTGCCGTAATATTTTGTGGCAGGGAAGTGTCAGACATTTCAATCGTTCTGTTCACTTTATTAGGTGTTTCGCCTACCAAAATACTTAAAGCATTTTCCTGAATGGCAATATTTTGTTCCAATTGAGAGATCAGAAGTTCAGTAGCCTGTTTCTGAGCAGCAGCCTGTTGTACTCCTAAAGAGGTTGTATCACCACTTTCCCACATTTTTTGTGTAATCATTAAGGTATTACTGCTCAACTCCAGATTGGATTTTGCAATACCCAATTGTTTATCAAGCATCAAAAGATTGTAATATCCCTGGGCAATGGCTGCAATCACCTGCGTCTGGATAGCTTTTGAACCTTCATAAGTTTGTAGATACTGTATTCTGGAAACTTCCTGCTGATTTTTGATCTTTCCCCAAATATCAGCCTCCCAAGATAAGTTGAATGCAGCGTTGTAATCTTCAACATGGCTTTGTCCTAAAAATAAATTTAAGCTCTGCCCATTCATACTGTTTTTGGATGGTTTTGAAATCTGTGCAGATACCCCGAAGCCAACGTCCGGATATTGCATATATTTTGCCTGTTTTAGTTTTTCCTGCGAAGAGGCAACCTGTTTTAAGGCAATTTGAAGATCATAATTATTTTTAATTCCTTTTTCAATCAATCCCTGTAAAATAGGATCGTTGAAAAATTGTTTCCATTCCAGATTGGCAATGCTTGCCGTATCAGCAGTTGCTGTGTACTGAAACTTTTCCGGAAGCGGGAGGTCCGGCTCCGTGTATGCCAGTTTTGACACACATGAAACAGATCCTATAGCCAGCGCAAATGTTAGAATAATATTTTTTACTCTTTTCATAGGTTTTAAACTTTTAATTGAATACAAAACTTAGAGAGGTTCTTGTTGATACAAAAATTGTCTTTAGTAGGAGAAAATATTTAGCTTTTTAAACCAATTAAGAACAGATAAGACAATAGGCAATCTTTTGTGCTCTTAAAATTTTCTCTAAGTTTTTGTAATTCATTTTTTATTAGTGAGTAGCAGTTGAAAGTTCTTGCTCCATTTGTTTTTTCAGAAGTCTTTTCTTTTTTCTGCTAGGCATTTTTTCATGCAGATATTGGAAGACCACATACATTACCGGAATAATAAAAATCCCGAATACAACTCCTGTAAGCATTCCACCTACCGTACTATAACCAATGGAGTGGTTACCTTTTGCAGAAGCTCCCTGCGTCCATACCAATGGAAGCATCCCCACGATAAAGGCAAAAGAGGTCATCAAAATTGGTCTTAAACGTAATCTTGAAGCCTGAAGAGCAGATTCAATTAATGATCTTCCTGCTTTTCTTCTCTGAACGGCAAACTCTACGATCAGGATGGCATTTTTCGCCAATAATCCGACCAGCATGATCAATCCAACCTGTACATAGATGTTATTATCAATTCCTGCCAATCCAGTGAAAGCAAATACCCCAAAGATCCCTGTTGGAATAGTTAAGATAATGGCAAATGGAAGAATGTAACTTTCGTACTGTGCAGCCAACAGGAAGTAAACAAAAAGAATACTTAAAAGGAAGATGAATGTAGTTTGTCCACCGGTTTTAATTTCTTCACGGGTAATCCCTGTCCACTCATAGCCATATCCTCTCGGAAGTGATTGTTTTGCTACTTCTTCTACTGCTTTGATGGCATCTCCGGTACTGTACCCAGGTTTTGGAGTACCATTAATCGTCACAGCGTTGAACAAGTTATTTCTGGTTACCGTTTCAGGTCCAAAGGTTCTTTTTAAGGTAACCAATGTTTTGGCTGGAACCATTTCTGCCGATTTATTTTTCACATAGATTCCTTCCAAAGAATTGATATCTGTACGATAAGGAATATCTGCCTGTGCCATTACTCTGTAATACTTACCGAATCTGTTGAAATCTGAAACGAAGCTACTTCCGTAATAAATCTGCATAGTCTGCATTAATTCTGTAACAGAAACTCCTAACTGATTGGCTTTATCTGTATCTACATCAATCGTATATTGTGGATTTCCGGCTGCATAAGTGGTAAATGCAAATGCTATTTCAGGACGCTTCATCAACTCGCCAATGAATTGTTGCGTTGTTGTTCCCAATTGTTCAAAAGAACCGTTGGTTTTATCCTGAAGCATAAATTCAAAACCGGAAACGTTACCAAATCCCTGAATTGTTGGGAAGTTGAAGAAGAATGCGTTGGCATCTTTTACCTGACTTACTTTTCCTGTTAATGTAGCAGCAATCTGATCAGGATCTTTCATTTCACCACGTTTATCATAATCTTTAAGCTTGATGAAACCAGCAGAATAAGGCGAAGCATTGGCATTACTGATAAAGTTCATCCCATCTGCTACCCAAAGGTGATTGGTTGCTTTTTCTCCGTTAATGATTTTATCAATTTGTGCAGTTGCATTATGTGTTCTTTCCAGTGAGCTTCCCGGAGGAGTGTTCACTGCATATAAGACAAATCCCTGATCTTCCGTTGGAATAAATCCTGAAGGGGCTTTTTTAATCATAAATATGCTGACTGCAGTAATCAAAACAAGACCTCCGATAGCAACCCATTTATTTTTAATTAAAAACTTAAGGCTATAAATATATTTTTTGGTCATGTTATTGAAGCTCGCATTGAATGCGTTGAAGAATCTTGCTCCAAAACCTTTCTTATGACCGTGCTCACCATGTTCTCCCTGAGGATCATTAAGGAAAAGTGCGCATAAAGCAGGACTTAATGTCAATGCATTTACCGCTGAAATCAAAATAGCAATGGCTAGTGTAAAGGCAAACTGTCTGTAGAAAACCCCTGCAGGACCCTGCATAAAGCCTACCGGAATAAATACCGCACACATTACCAATGTAATGGAAATAATGGCTCCGGAAATTTCACTCATTGAGTTGATGGTGGCTTGTTCCACGGGCATTCCCGTTTGTTCCATTTTGGAATGGACAGCCTCCACCACTACAATGGCATCATCCACTACAATACCAATAGCCAATACCAATGCAAACAGTGTAAGCATATTGATACTGAAACCAAATAATTGAAGGAAGAAAAACGTACCAATAATGGCTACCGGAACCGCAATGGCTGGAATTAAAGTAGATCTGAAATCCTGAAGGAAAATAAATACTACGATAAATACCAAAACGAATGCAATCACCAATGTTTCCACTACCTGATGAATAGAAGCATCAAGGAAATCCTTGGAATTATACATGATAATGGGTTTCACTCCTTTTGGAAGAGAGGTTTCCATTACTTTTACCTGCTTTTCAATCTCAGTTAAGATCTCATTAGCATTTGATCCTGCAGTTTGAAGGATGGCAAATCCGGCAACAGGTTTCCCGTCTACTCTGTTAGTTGCGGTATAGGTGTAAGATCCAAATTCTACTCTTGCAACATCTTTTAATCTTAGGAATGATCCGTCACTATTTGCTTTAATCGCAATACTTTCGTAATCTTCACCCTTGTTCAGCTTTCCTTTATATTTAAGGATATATTCATAAGTTTCCTTACTTCCCTGTCCCAGACGTCCTGGAGCAGCTTCAAGGTTGTGGTCTTTAATGGCATTCAAAACTTCCTGTGGAGAAAGATTGTTGGCGGCCAGTCTATCCGGTTTTAGCCAGATTCTCATGGAATAGTCTCTAGTTCCGAAAACCTGAGCCTGAGCAACCCCCGGAATACGCTGAATCTGAGGAATCACGTTGATCTTAAGGTAATTCTGTAAGAAAAGTTCATCATATTGTTTCGGATCCTCACTGGATAATCCCATGAACATAATCATACTATTCTGAACTTTCTGTGTAGAAATTCCTGCTTGTACTACTTCCTGAGGAAGTTGGCTCATTGCTTTTGATACACGGTTTTGTACGTTTACGGCGGCATTATCAGGATCAGATCCCTGCTTGAAGAAAACGCTCAGTGTCATGGTACCATCATTACTTGAGTTAGAAGTCATGTAGGTCATATTTTCAACCCCGTTCACTGCTTCCTCAATAGGTGTTGCTACAGAACGAGCTACTACCTCAGCATTTGCTCCCGGATAAAAGGCCGTTACCTGAACACTCGGCGGAGCAATGTCCGGAAAGAGGGCAATCGGTAAATTAAAGAGAGACAAAGCTCCCAATAATAAGAGTATTATGGAGATGACCGTTGAAAGGACCGGTCTTTCTATAAATTGTTTTAACATAAGAAGTTTATTTTTTAATGTTGTTTAAACCTTTTTAAACACTTAAGTTGATTTAGTTTTAAGGCATGAGAATAGTAAGTACACCTTAGATTATAAGCTTATGTATGCTTAATCAACAGAATGATGGTGACTTCAAAAACTTAAGCGTTAAAAAAGAATAATGTTTAAACTGCTCTTAAATAATCATATTGAAATCTATTACAAAGGTTTTGCTCTCAATAAACTATCAGAAGAGATTGCTTTCGGTTTAATGGAAACTCCATCCTTTAGGCTTCCAATACCGGTAAAGACAATCTTGTCTCCTGGTGAAAGTCCTTCAGAAATAAAGTAATAGCTGTCGGTTTTTCCTGAGATCTTGATGGGTTTCCCGGTCACTTTCTTATCCTTGCCCATTACATAGACATAGGTTTTATCCTGAATTTCAAAAGTAGATTCCTGTGGAATAATTACTGCATTTGAAATAAGCTGTGGCATACGTATTCTTCCTGTATTACCGGTTCTCAAGGTTCCGTTTGCATTAGGGAAAACTGCACGTACACTGATGGAACCTGTGGTTTTGTCAAACTGTCCGTCTACAATACTTAATCTTCCCTTTTCAGGATAAGTACTATTGTCAGCAATTACCAGTTCTACCATCGGCATATTTTTTAGTTTCTCATCTAAAGTAGCCCCAGGATATTTATTTTGGAAAGCAATGAAATCAAGTTCACTTAAAGAGAAGTAGGCATAAATTTCACTGATGTCTGACAATAAAGTCAATGGATTAGGGTCTGTTCTAGAGATTAAGCTTCCTTTTTTATAAGGAATTCTACCAATATAGCCACTTACAGGCGCTGTAATTGTTGTAAATCCTACATTAATCTTTGCGCTTCCTACAGATGCTCTTGCTTGTGACGCAGCAGCAACGGCAGCTTCGTAATTGGCTTTTGCTGTTTTAAGCTGTACATCGGATACTACTTTTGCAGCAACTAGTGGTTGAAGTCTGTCAACCTCTACCTTTGCTTTCTGTATATTGGCATTAGCGGCCTGAAGATTAGCTTGCGCCATATTCATTTGCTCGCCATAGCTTCTTGAATCTATCTTGAATAAAGGCTGTCCGGCTCTTACATAAGCGCCTTCCTCTACATAAATTCTATCAAGATATCCATCTACCTGCGATCTGATTTCCACATTATTTTTTCCTTCCAAAGCGGTTGGTAATTCTTGATAAATGGTAGCAGGAGAGGTGATAACGGTATAAACCGGAAGTTCTGGAGCTGGAGGTGCGGCATTGGATCCTTCCGCAGCCTTGGTGCAGCTCTGTAAAAGAATTATACTTGATATAAGTACAATAAACCTTGTTTTTCCAGGTATTTTCATTGTGGGTTTAATTTTTTTAATGAAGTGTTAGATTTAAGTAATGTTTCTTTTTTAATAAATGCTGTTTTTTTTCCTAACAGTGTTAATGATTTGTTCAAAAAAAATTACAGAATTTTTAATGTCCGATCAGATCGATATTTTCCATAATTGAAATTGTTTTTAAAATATTTAAGTATATGAAGATGTGAGGTGTAATGTGTGTTATTTTTGCTAACAGTGTTAATTTTAAAAGAAAAAATAACTACTTTTAAAAAATGAATGGATTAAGATTCTACATAAATGATTTTGTTTTTTTATTAGGTTTAAATGAATTATGTATATTAATTCAGTGTTAAATTTCCTAACGGTGTTAATTTTTAGTTCAAAAAAATATTACAAAGACTTAATAAAAGACGAAACAGTTTCATCTAAAGCCGATTTATTCATAGTAGACGGAATATCTGCCGTACGCATCATCATAATGGAAATCATCCCATGTACCGCCGAGAACAGCGCATGAGACATATGGCATGCATTATCAGGATTTGATCCATTTTTCTGGATAATACTAGAAGTACATTCGTAGATCAGCTCCTGAAATGATGAAAATTCTTTCTTCATCTGCCCTTTCCCACAACATTGCATTCCCAAACCAAACATAAGTTGGTAATATTCCTTATTCTTAAAAGCAAAGCTCCAATAGGCGTCTACAATGGCAACAAGTTGCTCTTCCGGAGTATTGTGTTTCTGCTGTGCCTTTAATAATTCTATATGTAACTTGTGAAAGCCATCTAATGAAATCTCAAATAAAATAGCTTCCTTATTTTCAAAATAATCATACACCACCGGTGCGCTGTATTCAATAGCGTCTGCTATTTTACGCATGGAAAGTGATGCCCAGCCTTCAGTTTTAGCCAAAGTGAATGCAGCCTGCAAGATATTTGCACGAATGGATTCTTTTTCTCTTTGACGACGTTCATGTAGGCCCATGATATTTGTTTACTAACAGTGTTAGCAAAACTACAAACTTTTAAGGTTATCTTCCAAAGGTTATTTTAATTTTAACATTTAACGAAAGTTTATAAATTCCTGAATAGTCTATTAATAAAAGAAATTTTTATCTTTGTGAACTAAAGAAAAAAGGATATGAATACTCCCTCAAATATGTTGGCATTAGGAACAAAAGCTCCGTTTTTTGAGCTTCCAAACCCGTCAAAAACGAATGAACTTCAGTCTTTAGAAGAACTGAAAGGAGAAAAAGGAACATTGGTGATCTTTATGTGCAACCATTGTCCGTTTGTTCTTCATGTGATCGACAAGATCAATGAATTATACGAAGACTATAATGAAAAAGGTATTGAATTCATCGCGATTAATGCTAATGATATTGAAAAATATCCGGCTGATTCTCCTGAAAAGATGATCGAGTTTCAAATCGACAGAAATTTTGATTTTCCTTATTTATTTGATGAAAGCCAGGCAGTGGCAAGAGCATATGATGCAGCATGTACCCCTGATTTTTATTTCTTTGATGATAAACTGGACCTTGTTTACAGAGGGCAGATGGATGATTCAAGACCTGGAAATAATAAGGATGTAACCGGAGAAGATTTAATTATTGCCTTTGAAAATCTTTTAATTGGCGAACCTCAGGAAGAGATCCAAAGACCAAGTATGGGATGTAATATTAAATGGAAATAATTTTCCGATTACTAATTCTTACTAGTATAATACAGAGCTGTTCTTTGAAAAGAACAGCTTTTTTATTTCTTGCTGGTTTTATTTTTATGATATTTTGCCCGCTGATTTCGTAGATGAGGCAGATTTTTTGTGTAACCTTTCCGTTCTTTATAATAAAGAATCTGCAAAATCTGTGAGATTTGCGTGATATTTTACATTATCAGATTGAAATAAAAGTCTGTACCCATCCAAAATCATACTTACACATTCACCTTATTATGAGAATAATCCTTAATAAACTCTGAGGGGGTTTTCGCAGTATACTTTTTAAACATTCTATTGAAGTAAGTTACATTATTAAAACCGCAACTATAGCTGCATTCTGAAATGGATTTATCCTGGGCCATCAGTAAACAAGCCTTATTAATACGATAGCGGTTCACAAATTCGGTAAAAGTAATCTGGGTTGCTTTTTTAAAAAAATTACAAAAGGCCGACAAGGTGAGATTGGCGAGCTTGGCTACTTCTTCAATATTGATTTCCTTATCATAATGATGCTCTACATAGGTGAAAATATTTTCCAGGCGGGTTTTATTCTTTGAAATAATGGTGTAAGGCATGATTTCCTTATTCAAAAGGTCATAGTCCTTGCACTTTGACAGCTCGAAAAGGATTTCCAACAGCAGCAGATATCTTTTATATCCTTCAGATTCAAGCATAAGCTTTAGTTTCGGAAGCATGGCTTTTTTTACCTTATGATGGAAATGAATACCATATTTAGAAAGTTCCAGCAAATTTTTGATAGATCGGGCCTCAATTTCCTGTTGAGGAAACTGAAGAATCTCTTCCTTGAATTGCAGTACAATTTCCTCATGCGGATCAATGGAGTTTAACCCAAATCCTGAATGCGGAATATTGGAACCTATCAACACAAGATCTCCATTCGTATAATTGCTTTTATGATAGCCCACATGGCGGGTTCCACTCCCGGAAATTACACATACGAGTTCAATTTCGGGATGATAATGATATTCCCATTTGAATTCCGAAATAGGGGAGTTATTATGAATCGTGCGAAAAGAGCTTTTCTCATTGGGAATTACTCTTTCAAAAGTAACTTTCATTTAATTAATCATATTTAATCACTAAAAATACTAATTATATTAATATTGTTCAAATATTGGTTTATTGTGTTAAATTATCGTTAACACAAATGCTTCTATCTTAGCCGACAAGAAATGATCTGGATGAAAAATTTCAACATAAAGGCGGTTTTGTTTTTGAACTATTTTGTTTTCGCAATTCTTTTGAATTCTGTGGGAACGGTTATTTTGCAGGTACAGCAGAACTTTGGAATTTCAAAATCTTCTGCCAGTATATTGGAGGGATTTAAAGATCTTCCCATTGCAATCTGTTCATTCATTCTGGCTTCATTTCTTCCCAAAATCGGAATCAAAAAATCCATGCTTATTGCTTTGTTTTTGGTAAGCTGCATGTGTTTTGTAATGCCGTTTACAAATGATTTTTGGGTCTTTAAATTATTATTTGCCATTGTTGGAGTTTCCTTTGCGCTGATTAAAATATCCGTTTTTACTTCCATTGGACTGGTTACAGAAACAGATAAGGAACATTCGAGTTTTATGGGATTTCTGGAAGGGTTTTTCATGATTGGTGTATTGGCTGGAAATGTTTTATTCAGCTTATATATTGATGATCATAATCCGAAATCTACCCATTGGCTGAATGTATATTGGGTATTGGGAGTACTTTCAACACTATCGTTTTTGTTTTTATTCTTTTCAAAACTGAATGAAAGAGAGGCGAAAAGTGAAAAAACAGATTTATTGGGTGATTTAAGAAATAGTGCCAGCCTGTTCAGTTATAAAAAAGTGTTGTGCTTTTTACTATGTGCTTTCCTTTTTGTATTGGTAGAACAGAGTTTTCAGACATGGACGCCTACATTTTATAAAGAGATCTTGAAAGTTCCGACCTCAATGAGTATTCAGGCGGGCGCTGTACTGGCAGGAGCTTTTGCTCTAGGAAGATTTTTATCAGGCTTCTTTTCCAAGAAATTCAGCTGGATTTATGTTGTCTCATTCTGTGTGGTTGGTTTTGCTATAAGCTTACTTTTGGTTTTACCGCTGACGCATGATATTCATATTGACACCAATACAAATTGGCTGAATGCTCCACTGGTTGTGTATTTATTTCCCTTGATGGGAGGTTTATTGGCACCCATTTATCCGAGTATTAACTCTGTTATTCTGGCTTCCATTCCTAAATATTTACACAGTGCCATGTCGGGGTTGATTGTCGTGTTCTCTGCGATTGGAGGAACGATAGGCTCAATCATTACAGGCTTTGTATTTCAGGAGTTCAGTGGGCAGCAAGCATTTTATCTTTCACTGATCCCACTTTCATTGTTGATCACGTCAGCAATTTTCATGAATAAATTAAAAATTAATCCTAAAAAATAATAATGAGTAATCAACTTTACATCAACGAAATCCAGACTCTTTTTGATGCAGTACAGAAGTCAAAGATCTTTGAAGATCAAAAAATGATGACAGATGCAGTTCCGTTGTTTTCGATTGCTGAAATCAACGCAAAGTATGAGCAAGAAAAAGATTCTGATGGTTTTGACCTAAGAAATTTTGTGATGAGCCATTTTGATTTTTTAGGAGCAAGAGTTTCTGTTCGGAAAGAAGATCATCTTCCCATTGGACAGCATATTGAAAAGCTTTGGGATGAGCTGACACGTACAGCTTATGAAGAAAAAGGGACACTTTTAAAGTTACCCAAACCTTACATTGTTCCGGGTGGACGCTTCAATGAGTTTTTCTATTGGGACAGCTATTTTATTATGCTTGGACTACAGGTTTCCGGCAGAGTGGAAATGATGGAGAATATTGTGGAAAACTGTTCTTATCTTATTCAAAATGTTGGATTTGTACCCAATGCAAGCAGAACCCATTTTTTAAGTCGTTCACAGCCACCGTACTTTTCGCTGATGCTGGAGCTTCTTGCTGAGACTACAAATGATGAAACAATTTACACCCACTATCATGATACTTTAGAGAAAGAATATGCTTTTTGGATGGATGGGAAAGAAAAAGTTGAAAGTGGTTCAGGTCTCCAACGAGTGGTAAAAACCGTTGATGGTGATATTTTGAACAGATATTACGATGCAGCAAACGAACCGCGTCCTGAAAGTTATTTAATTGATATTGAAGATCATGAAAATGCTTCAGGAGAAGAGTTTTACAGAAATATAAGAAGCGCCTGCGAATCTGGCTGGGATTTTTCCAGCAGATGGTTTGCAGATGGAGAGCATATACAGACAATTGAAACGCTGAACCTTTCAGAGGTAGATTTGAATAGCCTTTTATGGCATTTGGAAACAACCCTGGCAAAATCTTCAGCACTTCAGAATCTGAGAGAAAAAGAAAATTATTTTACCGAAAGAGCAGCAAGCCGAAGACAGATGATCAACAAATATTTCTGGGATGAAAAGACTAAGATTTACAAAGATTATCATATTATAAAAAACACAAACACACCGTCTGAACATATTGCTGCTCTTTACCCTTTATTCCTTGGAATTGCAGATAAGGAACAAGCCGAAGCTATGGCTAAGGCTATCTCTGAAAAATTTTTATATCAGGGAGGGCTGGTAACTACTACCAAAAAATCTGGCCAGCAATGGGATTTACCGAATGCCTGGGCACCTTATCAATGGCTTGGCTTTAAGGCAATGAAGAACTACGGCTTTGATGAGTTGGCTGAGAATATTAAAAACAACTGGTGTTTTAACGTAGAAAGGGTTTATAAAAACACAGGAAAACTGATGGAAAAATACAACGCATTAGATACAGAAACAATAGCAGGAGGCGGGGAATACCCCAATCAGGATGGATTCGGTTGGACCAATGGAGTGTATTTAAAACTACAACAAAACTGAAACTAACAATAAAAAATATGGCTATGAAAAAAAAATCAATCTTTTTAATCGCCGCAACAGCTACATTATACTTTAATAATGCTTATGCTCAGGAAACTCCGAAAGATTCCGCAAAGGTTTCCTCTATCGATCAGATTGTAATTACGGGTAACTCCAATCCCAAGAAAAAAATAGAATCCAGTACTGCTATTTCAACGTTCAGTGCTAAGGAAATTCAAAAGCAAAATCCAATCAGTGCCGCTGCTTTGTTGCAGAGAGTTCCAGGATTTGCAGTGGAAACATCAGGTGGTGAAGTAGGGAATAACCTTTTTGCAAGGGGAATTCCATCTGCAGGAGCCTATGAGTTTGTGCAGGTACAGGAAGACGGTCTTCCGGTTTTTGAGGATGGGGCACTTCAGTTTGCCAATGCTGATAACTTCTTCCGTGTAGACAATACAGTGAGCCGTCTGGAGGCTTTAAGAGGAGGTTCAGGTTCCATTTATGCCAATAACTCTCCCGGAGGGCTTATCAACTTTATTTCCAAAGAGGGAACTAATGATTTTAAAGGAACGGCCAAGCTTGAAACCAGTACATATGGATTAATACGTACAGACCTTAACCTTGGCGGGGCTTTGGTGAAAGATAAACTATTTTTCAATGTCGGAGGATTCTACAGATCTGATGATGGTATCAGAAAAACAGGATTCAAGGCCAATAACGGAGGTCAAATCAGAATGAACCTTAAATATGTCTTTGATAAAGGCTACGCTAAAGTTTATTATAAAAAATTAGATGACAGGAATACATTTTTCCTTCCAATTCCATTGACGCAGGATGGAGATAAATTAAAAGGGTTCCAAGGTTTTGATCCTAATTATGGAACCTATAGTTACAGAGCCATCAGTCAGCTCAATATTCCACAGGCCGGAGGTGGTTTTTTCAATAGAAATCTGGAAGACGGAATTCATCCAAAGGTAGATGTACTAGGGGCAGAATTTAAATATGATCTGGGAAATAATTTCAGTGTTTTAAATAAAACTCGGTACACCAATATTGATATGAACTATACAGGTATTTTCCCGGCCGGAGCACCCAAAACAGGTGCTGATTTCGCAAAAGATATGAAAATGGCCAATTATCAGTATTCATTAGTAAGTACGGGAGCGGTTGTTGATCCTGCGTTTGTACAAAAACTGGGATTCTGGGCAATTGATAAGCAGATGAATAACTTTGTGAATGATCTACAGTTTAATTACAAATTTGATAAGGGAAATGTAACAGCAGGTTTTTATAAATCAAACTGGAAATCCCATCAATACTGGAACTGGAGTAATATTCTGGCTACTGCAACAGACCGCCCTGAGCTGTTGAATCTGGTAGATCCATCTCTTAGCCCAAGCAGTGTAGGGTATTCTAAAACCTATAACGGAGTTACGGACATGTCTACTTTGGTCAGAGATTCACAAATTCAGGGAAGCTTGAATGATCTTTATTTAAACCTAGATTATAATGTAACCGATGCATTAAGTTTTAATGGAGGAATTCGTTACAGCAGAGATTATTATAGAGGGTATAAAGTGAATACCACTAGAGCCAACCTTAATAATTCTGGTTTAACAGTGGATGGAACTCATGGTTTTGAAACCACTACGGCAGATGATAACATGAATGTTCTGGGAAATCAGTTTAATTATTGGTATTATGATATCGATAAAGTGTCTTATACATTGGCTTCCAATTATAAGATTAATCGTGAAAATGCTGTGTATGCCCGTTTCTCTCATGGTTTCAGATCTCCAAATGAAGAAGCGTATTACAATAATATATCAGATCTTAGTGTAATAAAACCGGTGTTGACCAATCAGTTGGAAGTAGGATACAAATATTACTCGCGTACATTTGATATTGCTGTGATTCCTTTTTACTCAGCTCTTAAAAATCTTTCATTTACAGATGTTTATATAGATGGAACATCTGAAAATAAATTTGCCAATACCACTAACTTTGGGGTAGAGATTGAGGGATATGCGAGATTATTCAATAATGTCTTTGAAGTAACTTTTAACGGAACAGTTCAGAGTCCGAAATACAAAGATTTCAAGGGTAGAAATGGTGACGGAACTGCATTTGATTACAGTGGAAATACTGTAAGAAGAATTCCTAAGTTTTACTTCAACATCTCTCCGGCGGTGAATATCACGAAAGAATGGCGAGCCTATGTAAGCATGAACTATTATGGAAAGCGTTTCCAGGATGAAGGGAATACCGATGAAAACAAACTGCCATCATTCACAGAATTTGGAGCAGGAATGTCTTATCAGCTTGGGAAAATTCGTTTTGCTGTAGATGGTACCAATATCTTTAATACCATCGGAATTACAGAGGGAGATCCAAGATCTCCGACAGGATCAGGATCCAATATCAGAATGGCAAGACCCATTATGGGGGCTGCTGCCAGAGCTTCAATTACTTTAGATTTCTAAACTCTATTTCTTTATAACACGAAACCGTCAGGAACTATTTTCTGACGGTTTTTATTTATTGTTTGCGAATCTCAGGAAAAATAAAATCTACTTTATCTGCAAAATCTGAGAGAAAAATAGTTTTGAACCTAGAGTTTGTTATTTAAAAAACGGATTATATTGTTTCTCAAAACCTATTGAGGTAGGGTTTCCATGACCCGAGAAAACCTGTGTATCAGAATCTAAAACGAAAAGTTTAGTTTTTATTCCATCAATCAATTGCTCATAGTTTCCTTTATAAAGGTCTGTTCTACCGATGCTCCCCTCAAAAAGAACATCACCGGAGATCATGAATTTTTGATTTTCGTTATGATAGACAACACTTCCCGGAGAGTGTCCCGGAACATGATAAATCTTGAATTTTTCACCATCCAGATCCAATTCATCATCCTCCTTTACATATTCCACATCTACTTTTACAGGATCAACAGGAAAACCAAATCTCATTCCACTGGCCTGAAGCATATCCAGAACTTCCTGATCCTCCTGATGCATATATACAGGCACTTTAAAGGTATCAAATGCCCACTGAAGCCCTAAAACATGATCAATGTGAGCATGAGTTAAAAGAATTTTCTGAATTTTCAGCTCATGTTCTTTGATAAAATTATCAATGGCCTGAGTTTCCTGAGCATTCATATTTCCCGGATCAATTAACCAGGCATTCTTGTTTTCGTTATAAATGATATATGTATTTTCGCTGGCAAAGTTGAATACGAAACCTTGAATCTGAAGCATAATCTGAATATTTTTTATTCAAAAATACGATATTATTAAGAAAATGGCTATTTTTCGTTATCTTCGTAATAATGAAAACTTTGCGAATACTTTTACTCTCCTTGGGTGGGCTGGTTTACGGACAAAATATCCAAAGTATCCAGTTATTCAACCCTCAGACGAATGATGAAACTCCGGTAATAAAGTTCGGTGAACAATTGGTTCTGAGCTTTGATGACCTTACCAATGGCAGCGAAATCTATAGATATACCATTAAACATTACGACAGAAACTGGAATGATGACAACCTGTTTTTCACAGAGTTTGCCAGTGGAAGCATGAATGCGCTTCTGGATAAATTTCAATATTCCTTCAATACATTACAGGCTTATACTCACTACAAGCTAACGTTTCCCAATGATAAGATACAACCAAAAGTATCGGGGAATTTTGAACTGATTGTGTACAAGGATTCAGCTGATAAACCTCTTTTCAAAAGAAGATTTTATCTGGTGGAAGACATTGCGTCGGTAGGAGTGAATGTTTCAAGGATTGCAGATGCAAAGAATCCCAATCTGAACCAAAGGGTAGAAGTAAAGGCTTCACCAAAAGGAGGAGATCTTTCCTCCAATGTGAATTCCATATCATTAAATGTGATGCAGAATAACAACCCGAATATGGTTATTTCTAATCAGAAACCAAGTACTGTTTTAGGAAATCAAATGCTTTTCCAGCAAATGAACCTTACCTTTCCGGGAGACAATGAATTCTATTATTTTGATAATAAAAATATGACTATCGCTGCAGACATGGTTCGTGCGGTAGAGGTAAAGGATGATGGCAATTATACCTATTTGCATCCGGTATGGGCATTTCCTTTAAACTATCAGTATCAGCCCGATGTAAACGGAGCCTGGTATTACAGAAGAAATGATCTGGGAAGAGAAAGAGATGCAGAAAGGGAAGCAGATTATTCATGGGTGTATTTTTACCTGGAATCAGAACCTGTGGATAAGGAAATTTATGTTCTTGGCGGATTTAATAATTTTCAGGCTAGTAAAGAAAACCAAATGCAATACGATGTGGCAGGTAAGCAATATGTGGCTAAGATTTTCCTGAAACAAGGTTTTTATAACTATATTTTAGCAACGAAGCAGGGGAATGGTCCATTGGATTTTGGCGAAGTAAATGGTAATTTCTGGCAGACTGATAACCTTTACCAGGCATTTCTATATTATGCTCCTTTTGGTAGAAACTATGATGGTTTAATAGGGTATGGAGAATTCAGAACTCCGATTAGAAAATAATTCCTTTTTTTAATTAAACTGTATAAAATATTTTTGGCTGTCTCTTTTGAGATGGCCTTTCTTTTTTTACGTAATAATTGATTGATAGAATTATTTCCAGTTTAATGTTTTGCATAACAAAAAAAATAATTCACAAAAATTTGATTTTTATTAAATTAATTAATAAAAAAATCAATTAATAATAAAATTATGTTTAATTATTTCTCTTCTTTTTAAAATCATTATTGTGTTTTGTTTAATGATTTATATTTTCTATTGAATTTTAATTAAATTATATGTCATTTTATTGTGAAAAATTTATAAATTCGTTTTCACATCAAACCAATATTATTATGAAAACAAAATTTATCCTAGCAGCAAGTGTTGCAGCTTGCTCTTTTGCTTTTGGACAAAACACACCATCAAAAGTAGTTCCTGGTAAAAGCGGACTACATGCAGAGTTTATGAGATTTGAAAAAGATGGACCTACTTTTCAGGGAAGTCCGGTTTTATTCAATGAAGCTTCTCAGCGACTTTCTTCCGGAGAATCCCGTAAGATTGGATTAGAAAAAGATGGATTGGGTTTTGAAACCCACAGATTTCAACAAACAGTCAACGGAATTCCTGTAGAATACGGAATGATGGCTGTACAAACTAAAAACGGTAAAATTGTAGGAGAGTCCGGAAAATGGATTCTTGATGTTCCTCAGGGAATAGAAAAGAAATCTAATATTTCTGAAAGTACAGCATTGCAAAGTGCACTTTCATTTGTGGGAGCAGATAAATATAAGTGGCAAAATAAAGAAGAGGAAGATTTTATTAAAAAAGAATCCGGTGATGATAAGGCCAGTTTCGCCCCTAAAGGTGAGATGGTATATTATTCAGAGCCTACAGATGAAAGCTTAAAAGAGCTTAAACTAGCTTATAAATTTGATATTTATGCAGAAAAACCACTAAGCAGACAATATGTTTTTGTAGATGCAAAGAATGGTAAAGTCTTAGGAGTAGATGCCATTATTCATGATGTAAATGCTCCGGGAACTGCTACTACAGGATACAGTGGAAGCAGAAATATCGTTGCTGATTCTTATAATGGAAGTTACAGACTGAGAGAAACCGGTAGAAATGGAGGAACAGCTGTAGAAACCTATAATTTGAAAAAAGGAACCAATTATTCTTCTGCAGTAGATTTTACAGATACCGACAATGTATGGAACAATGTGAATACCAATAAAGATCAGTATGCTACCGATGCCCACTGGGGAGCAGAAATGACACTGGATTATTTCTATACAAAGTTTGGCAGAAAAAGTATTGACAACAATAACTTTGCTATAAAATCGTATGTTCATTATTCAACCAACTATTTTAATGCATTTTGGGATGGGTCTAGAATGACTTACGGTGACGGAAGCTCTTCTACAAATGGAGGTAAACCGCTAACTGCACTTGATGTTTGCGGTCATGAAATTACCCACGGAATGACTTCTAAAACAGCAAATCTTGTTTATCAGAGAGAGCCTGGAGCTTTAAATGAAGGATTCTCGGATATTTTTGGAAATACAATAGAAAAATGGGCTAGACCAAGCCAGGCTAGCTGGACACTGGGAGAGGACTTCAGTTATGTGATCAGAAATATGGCAAATCCTAATGCTTATAGCCAGCCGGATACTTATATGGGAACTTACTGGAAAACAACTACCACTTCAGGATGTGCCAGCCCTAGCCAATCTAATGATTATTGTGGAGTTCATACCAATTCAGGTGTTCTTAATTTTTGGTACTACTTATTGGTAACTGGAGGAACAGGAACCAATGATAAAGGTTTTGCCTATAATGTTTCCGGAATAGGGTTAGATAAAGCAGGAGCAATTGCTTACAGAACTTTAACTACTTATCTTACTTCCACATCTACTTATGCTAATGCAAGAACGTATTCTCTTCAGTCAGCTGCAGATTTATACGGAGCAGGCAGTAATGAAGTAACACAGGTTACCAATGCATGGAATGCAGTAGGTGTTGGTGGTGGTACTTCTCCGGCAGGATTGGTGGCAACAGCAGCAAAAGAATCACCTTATACCATTAGTCCAAATCCGGCAACAGACAGATTTACGGTTGCATTTGACGGAAAAGCAGGTAAAGGAACAGTAGAATTGGTAAGCTTAACAGGTAAAAAAGAGATTTCTGAAAAAGTGATCCTTACTGATGGAGCTAATAAAATCAATATACAGCTTCCAACCAATATGCTTCCTGGAGTTTACATTGTAACAGTGAACGGACAGACCGCAGGAAACCTTATCAAAAAATAAACTTTAATATATTCCAAAGAAAAGGCCGTAGAAATATTCTGCGGCCTTTTTGTATATTTTGGATGAATGATTTATACCAAATAAAAATCATTCAGCTTTTCTTCACAAAGTGTCTTTACCACTTCTATCCATCGGTCTTCATCATTTAAACAAGGAATATATTGGAATGTTTCTCCACCTCCATGCATGAACTGCTCTTTTCCTTCCACAGAAATTTCCTCCAGTGTCTCAAGACAGTCTGAAACAAATGCAGGACAAACAATAGCAAGATTTTTCACTCCTTTTTTAGGAATGGTTTCCAGAGTTTCGTCCGTATAAGGTTCAATCCATTTATCTTTTCCTAATCTTGACTGGAAAGAAACGATAGTTTTTTCTTTAGGTAAATTTAATTTCTCAATGACAAGCTGCGTTGTTTTATAACATTGATGACGATAGCAGAACTGATGACTTGGATTATCTTCTCGGGAACAACAATCATTAAGATTACAGCTTTTGGTAGGATCTGTCTTATAAATATGTCTTTCAGGAACTCCATGGTAAGAAAACTGGAGTGCGTCAAAGTTCTCAGGAAGCTTTTCCTTAATACTTTCTGCAAGACAATTAATATAAATATCCCTATTGTAAAAAGGCTGAATATAATTGATCTTCACCTTTGGGAATTTTTTCTTTCTTACTTCCTCTGCTTTTTCAATAACAGTTTCGGTTGTACTCATTGCATATTGAGGATACAAAGGAAAAAGAACAATTTCAGAAATACCCTGATCCACCAGTTTTTGAATTCCGGTTTCAATGCTTGGTTCTGCATATCTCATTCCAATTTCCACGGAAACATCTACCACTTTCTGAAGTTTTTTCCGAATCTTTTCAGTAATAACGATCAAAGGCGAACCTTCATCTGTCCATACCGTTTTATAGGCTTCAGCAGACTTGGCAGGTCTTGTTTTCAGGATTACACCCTGAACAAGAAGAGCACGGAAAATCCAACGGTAATCGATGACTCTTTCGTCCATTAAAAATTCGTCAAGATATTCTTTTACATCGTTTACCTCAGTAGATCTCGGAGATCCGAGATTCACCAGTAAAATTCCTTTTTTATTCAATGTTTTTAATTTTAATTATGAAACAGAATCGTTGAAATCTGTTACTAATTTTGATACTTTAGCAAAGGTATTACTTTCAACCGTGCCATCATTACTGAACTTACCTTTTATTCCCTTTATCAAAAGCTGATGTTTATCATTAGTTTTTGCTCCAAGAGTTTTTAAAAGCAATAATAATTCTTCATGACCTTTTTCACCATTGGCAGAACCTGTAATAAAAGCAACAGGTTTGTCTGAGAAAACATTGGTAGAAACACACCATTCCAGTAAGTTCTTTAATCTGCTCGGAATACTGAAAATATATTCCGGAGTAGAAAATATTACTCCCGCCGAATGATTAATCTTCTCCCTTATCTTTACGACTTCCTCAGGGATATCAACATCAGTTAAGGATGTATCAAAGTGGGGAAGAATAGAAAGATCATGATGCATTTGGAAATTAATATTGGGATTTTTTTCCAATACCTGTTCCATCAGTTTCTGATTGCTGGAAGCTTTTGTGGCACTTCCAACAATTACAAGAATTTTTTTTTGGGAGATCATGAAGTATAGGTTATCCGTTTACAGCTTCCACTCTTTCTACAAGCTCCGGAACAAATTGTTTCAGGATGTTTTCAATACCATTCTTTAAAGTAGCGGTAGAGCTAGGACAACCTGAGCAAGCTCCCTGTAAAAGCATTTTTGCGGTTTTGGTAGATTCATCATATTCCATTAAGGAAATTTTTCCACCATCATTTTCCACAGCAGGAGCTACATATTCATTTAAGATATCAGAAATTTTCTGCTCATCATCCGTATAATCTCTGTTGATGATTTTTTCAACAGGATTTTCGTGTTTTTGAGGTTCAATATTAGAAATTTCACCTCCATTTTGAAGATAATCAGAGATAAGAGCACGAACAGTAGTCATTACTTCATGCCATTCCACAGTATGATTTTTGGTAACTGCCACAAAGTTATCTGAAATGAAAACCTCTGTTGCAAAATCAAACTCATTGAAGATAGCTGCTGCCAAAGGAACTTCGGTTGCTGCTTCTCTTGATTTTACCTCTACAAAACCCTCCATAAGTAGTTTGCTGGAAACAAACTTCATTACATTTGGGTTAGGTGTCATTTCTGAATAGATCTGATACATTTCTTTTTTCTTCTGAAGATAAAGTCTGGGATTAGCCAATAATTCATCTTCAATTACATTTTTCAGGCTTTCAGCTACATGTTCCCATTCTATGGTATCCTGCTTGGCTACTGCTACAAAATTAGCCGTAATGAAAATTCTTTCCACAAACGGATAATTGAAAAGCTCCTGTGCCAAAGGAATTTCTGAAACATCTGAATTTCTATCCAATTCCAAAGACCCGGGAATCAAGTTGTAATCTGCAACAAATTTCATCACTTTTGGGTTTTCGGTTGGTTCTATAAGTACGGTACGCATTTTTTTCGTTAAATTTGAGATACAAAAATACGCATTAGAAGTCAGAAGCTGAAAGTTGAGAGTTAGATTTTTGCTATCGCTTTAATTTAGAAGTTAGATGCTAAAAATAAAGTGTACTAAATCATAATTTTCAAACAGGCTTATTTTCAAAATTTCAAATTAAAACTATGGCACTAATAAAAGAACTTTTAGGGAAAAGCCCACAGATCGGAGAGAACACTTTTTTAGCTGAAACGGCTACTATTATCGGAGATGTTACCATGGGAAAAGATTGTAGCGTTTGGTACAATGCGGTGATCCGTGGAGATGTTCATTATATTAAAATGGGAAACAAGGTGAATGTTCAGGATAATGCAATGCTGCACTGTACCTATCAGAAACATCCCCTGAATATAGGGAATAATGTTTCCATCGGGCACAATGCAATTGTTCACGGATGTACTATTCATGATAATGTATTGATCGGAATGGGAGCTATTGTTATGGATGATTGTCTGGTTGAAGAAAATTCAATTGTAGGAGCGGGCTCAGTGGTAACACAGGGAACTCACATCAAGTCCGGAGAAGTTTGGGGAGGTGTTCCTGCCAAAAAAATCAAGGATATTAATGCTCAATTATTGGAAGGCGAAGTCAACAGAATTGCAGATAACTATGTGAAATATTCGTCTTGGTATAAAGAAAATGTAAAAGATTACGAGTTGTAGATTAAAGTTTAGGGTTCAAAGTTTAAAGTTTAGGTGTTAAACATTTGTTATTACCCATTATCTCAGCTGTACTGCTTTTCAGAAATAAGTAAAAATCCCGATCCTAGGATCGGGATTTTTGTTGATTTGATTATGGAACCTTTGCTTTATTTTTAATTATCATCGGGGGTGATAAGTCTTACTTTTCCGTGGATGCACTTCAGAGAAGTCGGGGGAGTAATCACCATACAGTCAGAAGTAATATTGTATTTTTCATTAAAAACCCTTACTTTATCTGTATATTCATTGATCCTTGGTAGAATACTGGACTCTATCTTTTTAGAATAGGCGATGTATTGCTGAGGTCCGCCGCAGGCTTTTACTCCCATCGGAGCAAATGTCCATTCACTAACATCTGTACATTTTTCTCCTGTTGCTTCAGATTCAATAGAAGCTTTTAACTTATCCAGCTGGGCCTGATCATATTTTTGACTGTCTTCATCAGCAGGTCGGTTTGCAATATCTACAGGAAGATTGGTATTAAGATTCTTAGACGAATTACAGGAAACCAGAGTTAGTGTAGTACAGAATACTACTGCAGGAATGTAGAGTAAAAATTTTTTCACAATAGACTTTTTTCTTTTTAAGAATTTTCAAAACTTATGCCAAGGTAAGAAATTCAAATTCATTTCCGTATTTTTGACAACGATGAACAATCATTTTTTTGACTTAATAGAGTACACCAATAGAAGTGTTTTCCTTACTGGGAAAGCGGGAACGGGGAAAACAACGTTTCTTAATGATTTTGTAAGACGAACCAAGAAGAAGCATATTGTAATTGCTCCTACAGGAATTGCTGCCATTAATGCAGGAGGAGTGACTATTCACTCCATGTTTGGATTACCATTGAGAACTTTTTTGCCTACAACAGAAAGAATAGACACCAGCTTGGCTAATAATATTGCCGATCTGATGCCTCATTTCAAATATCGAAAGGATAAACTTAAGCTTTTAAGAGAGGTTGAGATCATCATCATTGATGAGGTTTCCATGTTAAGGGCTGATGTTCTGGATATGATGGATTTTTCCTTACGATTTATCAGAAGAAATAATCAAAGATTTGGTGGGGTACAAATGTTATTCATCGGGGATTTGTTTCAGCTTCCACCAGTGGTGAGAGACGAACATATTCTGAAAATGTATTACAATTCCCCATTCTTTTTCGATAGTCATGCCATCAAGGATATTCCGATTGTTACTATTGAACTGACAAAGGTCTACAGGCAGTCTGATGAAGAATTTTTGGAGATTTTGAATGCCATTCGTGATGGTGATGTTGCCAATATAGATTTTGATCATCTGAACAAAAGGTATGATCCTGATTTTGATATGGGGAAAGAATCCTATGTCTATCTATGTTCACACAATAAAATGGCAGATGAGATCAATCAGGAAAAATTAACGGAAATAAAAGTTGATGCTCAAACCTACGAAGCAAAATTGGTAGGAGATTTTAAGGAAAATCAGTTTCCCAATGAACAGTTTTTAGAATTAAAAATTGGTGCTCAGATTATGTTTATCAGAAATGATATTTCCGGAGAAAAGAAATATTTCAATGGTAAATTGGGTGAAATTATTGGTCTCGATGAAAATGAAATTCGTGTAGTTCTAGATGAAAGTGAAAGAGAGATTACAGTAAAAAGAGAAACCTGGGAACAGAAAAAATATTTTCTGGATACTGATAAAACCATCAAGGAAGAAGTTTTGGGAAGCTTTGAACAGTTTCCTATTAAATTAGCCTGGGCGGTTACCATTCATAAAAGCCAGGGATTAACCTTTGATAAGGTAATTATTGACGCAGGAAAAAGTTTTACGGCCGGTCAGGTATACGTTGCATTATCACGTTGCAGAACACTGGAAGGTATTGTTTTAAAATCAAAAATTACTCCTGAAGTAATCTTCAAGGATAATAGAATTTTGCATTTCCATACGGATACTGTGGCGAATGATCACGTAGAATCTATTTTGAATCAGGAGAAATATGATTACAGCATCAGAAAAGTACTTCGTACCGTTGATTGTCAGTGGTTTTTAAAAGAAGTTGAGGATTGGAATAAACTTTCCATTGTGACTAAAAATATAGATCATGTAAAGACTAATCAATTGTATCTTCAATTGAAGCATGAAGCAACTAATCTCGGAAAAATCTTTGAAAAGTTGGAACGTGTAATCTTTCAGAAGGTAAATAATTTCATTGAACAAAAAGAAGAGTGGTCGGAGATTGAAAGTAAGTCAAAAGGAGCTGTTAATTTCTTTTTTACTGAAACCAGAAATAAAATCTTTGATCCGTTGAAAGAGTTTTACGCTGAAATAAAGGGAGCAAAAGGTCTGAAGCAATACAATGAAGAATTCAAAGGCTGGTTGGAAGATATTGAAGAATATCTAAACAGTCTGAAGGAAATTCATCTTCTTGATACAAAGCTTTTGGATGAAAAGAATGATAAAGAAGTCAGTCTGAAAATAGCTAAAGTTCCGTCACAGGTTTTAACTTTCCAGTTATTTGAACAAGGTAAAACCATTGGAGAAATTGCTTTGGAAAGAGGATTGGTAAAAGAAACCGTAATCGGGCATCTTGCCAAGTTTGCAGAACAGGGATTACTGGATATTTCAAGAGTAATTGTTTCTGATAAAATCAAGGCTTTTGAAACAGAGTTTTACAAAAATCCACATGAAACCTTAACGGAGTGGAAGAATGCATTGCCAAGCAATTTTGAGTTTAATGAGATCAGAATTTTGATCAATCATTATAATTATAAAAAGGAAAAGAATTCGTAAAGAATTCTTTTCCTGCTTTAAGCCTTTGATATTAAATATTATGGATACATCGTATTGATCGTATTGATATCTCCGGTTGTAAATCCGGTTCTATTATATGTAAAGGTTGTATTATTGGCTCTTTTAATGGTGGGTTGTCCATTTTTAGAATAAGAATTTGGCCAATACATCATCACCGAATTAATATTGAAAGGACCTATGTCCGTTCCTGAGTTGTAAATATTAAAATTATAGGCCTGCCCATCCTGAATATTGTTCCACTGAATACTAAGATACTGATCTCTGTCTTTACGGGAATGTTCGTGATAAAGTCCCACTGTATGTCCCATTTCATGAATGACTGACCCTACAGAAATGTACTGATCCAAAGAAACAGTCTGCTTTCCGCCCTGATAGCCGATATGTGCCCATCCGTCTGCTCCGGATGAACTTCCGAAAATAAATTCTACATAATTACTCTGATTGGTACGAGGAATCCATTGGGTATTTGTTTTGGAGTTATATTCACTAACAGCCGTATTGATTTTATTTACGTTGATAGAGCCCATATTGCTTGCAATAGTGTAATAAATTTTACCTCCGGGCCATCTTGAGAAACTGGCACCTCCTTTATTGGATGAACCCTCTTCCATTAACTGTTGGTCTGTAAGAACGATATCTCCCTGAAAGAAATTCATTCCATCTTTTTTCTCATAAGTAATCTCCTGACCATTCAGTTGGCCCTTTATAACGTTTTCCATATTGGAGGCTGTTGTTTGTGCCTCTGTTGCAATCTCTTCATTATTTTTACTACAAGAAATGAATGTAGCTGCAACAATAAAGCTCATGAAGATTGTTCTTTTGGTTAGTATCTTCGGAGAAAATAAATCATTAAGTTTTTTGTTCATATTAATATTTTTAAAGTGGTGTGTTTGTTTAAATTTCAAATACTAATATAGTAATTTATTTCTCTTATTGATGAATTATGTGTGTTAAAATGCTTTGCTTTTTAGTGATTATTATCTTCTTGTGTACTGAATGGGAAATATGAATAATTGAGAAGCGGGAAATAAGTAATGAAAAAGAGATTTTGACGGTGGCCAAAATCTCTTTTATTTTCATGAAAAAAATCACAATTATTTTCTAGTCATTGCCTCAAAATACATCTTCACATATTCCCAATTTTGATCTCTTTTAGAATGGTATCCGATGAATCTTTTTTCCCTGTCTTCAATTTCATGAGGAATCTCAACGAACTCTGTAGCGATTTTTGTTGTGTCATCTTCTTTTGCATAAAAGATGATTTCATATATATTTTTGTGAAGAGTGATTCCTGTGATCTTAATCGTAGCCACTTTCATAATTTTTTGGATGATGGCCACCATCAATTGTTGTAGATTCTCTTCATCATTTTCAATATCATCAAATTTTTTCAAATCAATTCGCCAGCACCAGCTAAAGTCACTTTTTTGGGTATCGTCGATTATGCTTTTATTGATCCATAATTCAAAAGGTTGATTGTCGATATTGAATATTCTTCTTTTGAATTTTACTTCTCCTTTCATAAGTTTATATACTATTAGTTTTTCAAATATAATAAAGATAATGGTTAGAAAATCTTTAATTCTCCATCACATAAGGTTTCATAATCACTATAGATATGATCAAACCCACTATTCAACGTCCATTCATGGGAATAGATGAAAGATATATAATTCCCAATATAAGGTCTTGTTTTTTTGTTCATCTCAGCATATTTATACTCCATCCATATTGATAGGGAATCATTTTCTTTAGGTTGATAATTTTCAAATATAACCTTTGAATTGAGTAAGGATAGGATGGGCTCATACGATAATCCATTAGACAATTGAGGGCTTGAAGATTTATGCTGAAAATCAATCCCGTTATATTCTTCCATTTTCAAAACTCGAGATAATCTCCACAACATAAATGTTTCTTCATATTGAGATTTTGTTAGTTTGATTTTATTCTTTCTTGTATTCTTATTGTGAATTGCTTTTCCGTCATCCATTGAAGCCTCCGACTCTTTCATGATAAAATCAATTCTGGATTCTGAATTTGCCATGGTTTTCTTCAATTGATTTGACGGGTTTTTATTTTTCCTATAGGCTCCAAATATACAAAATGAATTAAAAACGATAAGCTCAAAAATGTATAAGTAAAATCGGCTAAATAAAAATTGAATTTCAATAGTTTTTCCCTGAACTAAGCAATCAATCCTATCAATTACAAAAAGTAACTAATGCAGTTTTTATGTTTTAAATTTGTTTGGTTTTTTAAGACCCCGATTTAAAATTATGAAATCAACAAAGGAGATTTCATTTCACCTTTAGAAAATTAGCCTTTCAATATGAAAAATTTTGAAATTTCTGTTTTAGATCTTGCGCCAGTAAAGCAAGATAAGAGCATTCATGATACTTTTCAGGACAGCTTGTCCTTAGCCAATCACGCTGAAAATTTAGAATATAAAAGATTTTGGCTGGCTGAACACCACAATATGGAAAGCATTGCCAGTTCTGCAACCTCAGTTTTAATTGGTTTTATTGCCAATGGAACAAAAAAAATAAGAGTTGGGTCAGGAGGAATAATGCTTCCGAATCACAGTTCCCTGATTATTGCTGAACAATTCGGTACACTAGAGTCCCTTTTTCCCGGAAGAATTGATCTTGGGGTAGGGAGAGCACCCGGAACTGACGGTTTAACAGCTCAGGCATTAGGTAGAAACCCTGCTATTATAAACGAGCAGTTTCCAAGACAAATTTTGGAACTTCAAAGATATTTTTCCAAGGAAAATTCTAATGCAATGGTTCGTGCTATTCCTGGAGAGGGATTAGATATTCCTATTTATATTTTAGGATCAAGTACGGATAGCGCCTGGCTGGCAGCGGAACTTGGTTTGCCATATGCTTTTGCCGGACATTTTGCTCCGGAACAGATGGAAATGGCTTTTAAAATTTACAGAGAACACTTTCAACCGTCACAATATCTTGCTCAGCCTTATATCATTGCCTGTGTAAACGGAGTAGCAGCCGAAACTACGGAAGAAGCACATCGAATTTCCACGACTTTATTTCAGGCATTCATCAATATTGTAAGAAATGACAGAAAGCCTTTTGCACCGCCTGTAGATGATATGGATGAAATCTGGTCACCAATGGAAAAATCTATGGTTTTACAAAAGTTGAGATATACCTTTATCGGGGATCAGTCGGAAGTTCAGGAAAAACTTAAAAGTTTTCAGGAAAAATTCAATGTAGATGAGCTAATGATCAATTCACATATTTACGATCATCAGAAAAGATTAAGATCCTACGAGATTTTCAGAGATGCTGTGAACTCTTTATTCAAAGCGTAATAAACCATTCATATTAATTGGCAGATGCTTATTTTTATGAGTATCTTTGCAAAAATAAAAAGTAAAAATGTCTGATATTAAATTAAATACTATTCCAGAGGCTATTGAAGACCTTAAAAATGGTAAAATAATCATAGTAGTAGATGATGAAGACAGAGAGAATGAAGGAGATTTTCTTTGTGCAGCAGAACTGACAACACCTGAAATTATTAACTTCATGGCACTTCACGGAAGAGGGCTGATTTGTATGCCACTTCCTGAAAAAAGATGCGATGAGCTAGGACTTGAGGTGATGGTAAGCAGAAGCAGCGATCCTAAGGAAACTGCTTTTACGGTATCTGTTGACCTTTTAGGTAACGGAACTTCCACAGGTATTTCTGCAGGTGACAGAGCAAAAACTATTTTAGCTTTAATGGATGAGAAGTCCAAGCCTACAGATTTTATGAGACCTGGTCACATTTTCCCGCTTCGTGCAAGAAAAGGAGGAGTATTAAAAAGAGCAGGACATACAGAGGCTGCTATTGACCTTACACATTTAGCAGGATTAAAAGAAGGAGGTGTGATCTGTGAGATCATGAATGAAGATGGAACAATGTCTCGTTTACCTGAGCTTCACGCTTTTGCTCAAAAGCATGATATGAAGATTGTTTCTATTGAAGATTTGATTCACTATCAGCTTAAAAAAGGAAACCTTGTTGAAAGACTTGAAGAGAAAAAAGTAAAAACTCATTACGGTGATTTTGATTTTTATGCATTCAGAGAGACTTCTAATGACCAAATCCACTTTGCATTGACAAAAGGAGCCTGGACAGTAGATGAGCCGGTTCTGGTAAGAGTTCAGTCTTCAGATTCTTATTTCGATGTATTAACAAGATTGAATAACGGTGAAAAACCTTTGTTGGAAAAAGTAACCAGTATGGTAAACGAAGCTGGTAAAGGAGCAATTATCTTTATCAACAACGTTTCAAATTCTGAAAATACATTAAGAAAACTTCAGCAATTCCTAAACTATCAGGACGGGCAGGAGCAGCATCCTACTTTAGCGTACAACTATAGAGATTATGGTATTGGAACGCAGATTTTAAAGAACTTAGGAATTAATAAGTTTAAAGTTATCACTCAAAACCCTAATATTAAGCCTCAGGTTGGAGGATATGATGTAGAGGTTACCGAGTTGGTACAATTATAATACATAAATGATCAGCTGTGAACTGAGTTCACTGTAACTGATTGTTTAATAATGTAGAATAAAAGGTTTAGGATTTTTCTAGGCCTTTTTTTATTTTTAAATTATGACAGAATCTTTAAAAACACACATTCGAGAATATGTTGACATTTCAGATGAAAAGCTGGAAAGATATTGTAATGCCTTTATGCTCAGGAAAATTAAGAAGAAAGATTTTCTTTTGAAGGAAGGTAATATTTGCGAATTTGAGGGATTTATAGTTAATGGCTGTTTTAAGGTTTCTCACACCGATTGAAATGCTTCTGAACAGATATTATACTTTGGTATTGAAAACTGGTGGATTTCAGATATTGATAGCTTTATCAACAATATCCCATCTAAGCTGAGTATTCAGGCTCTTGAGGATAGTGAAATTCTTCTTATTTCAAAGGAAGATAAAGAAAAATTATATCTGGAAATGCCTGAAGTAGAAAGGCTGATGAGGCTTAAGTTTCAAATGTCAATTATAGCATTGCAACGCAGAATTATTGATAACTTAAGCAAACCTTCAGAAGAACGTTATATTGAATTCTTAAAAGATTACTCAAAAACAGCCCATCGTCTTACCAATATTCAGATTGCAGCTTATTTGGGAGTAACTCCTGAATTTATTAGTAGAATCCGTAGAAAAATAGTCAATAAAAATTGATAAAAAAAAACACTTTAGTTATAGCAAGTGTACTTTAATAGGTGTAAAGCTTGTTCCTTGAAATAACTAAAGTGGTTGATAATTTCTTGATTTTGAGATCTAAATAAGTATATATTTAATCCTGTAGAGTAATCTCATCAAAGTTTCTGAAACCGTTCAGAAAATCTTTCACATTCATTCTTTTTTTACCCTCTAATTGAAGTTCTTGTGGATAATAAATTCCGTCTTCAGTATAAATTTTAAATTCGTTCTTTGAAATATCTAAGGTCCCTGAAAGTTTTCCATGGTTTGAGATTTCAAACTTACCGCCGAATATTTTTAATCCTTTTTCTTCCTCTCCAATTTTTAAAGTGGTGAAGGCTGCAGGGTAAGGTGACATTCCAAGGATAAATTGATGAATTATTTTTGACGGTGCATTCCAATTGATTTTGGTGTCTTCTTTAAATATTTTATAGGCATTTTTTGGATGCTCTACCTCTGGTTGAGGCCTTTCCTTAATGGTACCTTCAGCTAATCCATCCAATGTTTTTACAACCAATTTTGAACCCATTTCCATCAATCTGTCGTGAAGACTTCCTGCATTTTCATCAAGTAGAACTTCGATTTCGTTTTGAAGAAGAATGTTTCCTTCATCAATCTTTTCATTAATGAAAAAAGTTGTTGCTCCGGTTTTTTCCTCACCATTAATCACAGCATAGTTGATAGGAGCAGCACCTCGGTAATCAGGCAATAAAGATGCATGAAGATTGAAAGTTCCCATTTTCGGCATTTCAAAAAGGACTTTAGGCATCATTCTGAAAGCTACAACTACAAAAACATCTGCATCCAGTTTTCTTAGTTCTTCCAAGAATTCAGGATTTCTTAATTTTTCAGGTTGAAAAACAGGAATGTTATTTTCTGCAGCATACACTTTTACCGCTGATTGGTTAATCTTTTGTCCGCGGCCACTTGCTTTATCAGCTACAGTTACCACACCTACCACGTTATGATGAGATTGATGAATAGCCTCCAATGAAGTTTTTGCAAACTCAGGAGTTCCTAAAAAAACGACTTTCAATGATTTCATACTACAAAGATAAGTTTTTAGTTGAAAATTGAGAAGAAGAGAGTATGTGATGTGCCAAACGAAGTTACAGGTTCAATGGACGAAATAAATGGTTGGAGAGAAATTGAATTTTTAAAAATTTACAAGATATTATTACCCTTGATTCAGTGCATATGTTCTGAAATTCAGCATTCTTACCTTTCCGGAATCTAGTAAAAAGATCAGGCTTTCCAAAATACTTTCTTTGGAATGGTAGCTTAGCTGTACAGAAAGCTCTTCTATCGTTGAAGATTTCTTGGCTAATAGATTGATGATCTGCTGAGAGATATTTTTCCCGAAAATAGACTGCTTATTTTTTTCACAGACAGAACAATGCCCGCAGTTCTTTGAATTTTTTTCACCAAAATAAGCAAGGATGAGTTTCATTTTACAATAATCATTGTCTTCCACATAAAACTTCATTTCTTCCCATTTTTGGATCTTATTTCTTTGAATATGTTCAAAAAGTTTCCAATAGGCATTATGAATAACCCTTTCATCTCGAGGTTTTAAAAACTTTATACTGGATAAGGCTCCGTCTATATATTCCAGATAATTTTTTTGCTGAAGCTCTTTCAAACGTTCTTTGATTAACGGGACGCTAACTCCAATTTTATTACTTACCTGCTGTTCACTGAACAATACTTTGTGGGTTGTAATTCCGGACATCGTACGGAAAAGAAGCTCCAAGAAATAAGCGTCTTTTTGTGGCAATTGATCTATTTCATCCGCCTTGATGAAAAGCTCTAAGGATGACAGGCTTTTGTTAGCATTATAATAAATGATTTCCTGATTGTGCAGGAAGTTGAGAACATTGTTGATCTTTGCTTTGGATAATCTTGTGAAGTTTTGTATTCCGACTGTATTCAGCTGAAATGTTTTTTCCGGTAATTCAAATTCTGCAACCTGAAAAATAGAGTAGAGGTAGCTGATGATCTTCAAAAATTCTGCCTTATTGGGAATTTGATTTTTTAAGATCTGATCAAAATTCAGAAGCTCTTGTTTATTCCAAAGCATGAAAGCAAAACTTTCTTTTCCATCTCGTCCTGACCTTCCAATTTCCTGATAAAAATTTTCCAGTGATGGGGCTGGAGAGCAATGAAGAACAAATCGTACATTATCCTTGTCAATACCCATTCCAAAGGCATTGGTAGAAATTAGGACTTGATTGTCACTATTGTTCCAGGTATTTTGCTTTGAATTTTTTTCCTTTGTTGTTAAACCCGCATGAAAATAGTCTACATTCTTCAGGTGGTTTTTTTTCAGAAATTCGGCTAAAAGCTCAGCCTCTTTTCTCGTTCTTACATATACAATTCCGGAATCGTTATTATACTTTAAAATATCAAGTACGCGTTGAAATTTATCAGAAACCTCTTCTGTAAAGATTTTGATATTATCTCTTTTAAAACTTTTTTGAAAGACAGCCGGATTTCTAAGTTCAAGTTTGTTTTTAATTTCTTTCAGAACCTTTGGTGTTGCGGTGGCTGTTAGAGCTAAACAAGGAATTTCTGGATTATTGCTTCTAAATCCTTTAATATTTTGATAGCTTGGACGAAAATCCTGTCCCCATTCTGAGATACAGTGGGCTTCATCTACTGCAATAAATGATAATTCAATTTCCTCCATATTTTGAAGAAACTGAGTATTGGTTAATCTTTCAGGAGAAACATAAAGAAGCTTTGTGAGTCCTTCTTTGCAACGGTTATAAATGGTTTCTGCATCATATTCGTCAAGTTCTGAAGATAAATATTCTGCTTCTATTCCTCTGAATTTAAGCTGATTCACCTGATCTTTCATTAATGCAAGCAAAGGGGAAATAACCAGACAGGTTCCTTCTTTAAGTAAAGCCGGAAGTTGATAACATAATGATTTTCCGGCACCTGTAGGAAGAAGTACCAGTGTATCTTTTTCATTAATAACAGCATTGATAATCTCCTCCTGAGAATCTCTGAAACCAGTATAGCCCCAGAAATACTTAAGAGTATCATATTTTAGCTTTTGAAAATCCTGCGAAGAAATCATGTTGTAAAAATAAGGAAAGAATTATGACAAAAAAAGCCACGCAATGCGTGACTTTTGTATAATAAATTAATAAGTTTATTATTTAGCTTCGAAGTATACTCTTCTGTTTGCTCTGTTTTTCCACTCAGGACACTTAGTTGCTGGTTCACACTCAGGGTATTTAAGGTCTTTTTCACCTTTACCTACTGCGTTTAGTTTACCAGATTGAACTCCGTTTTTGATCAAATAGCTCTTAACGTTGTTTGCTCTTCTTTCAGATAGTTTTTTGTTGTAAGCATCAGTACCTCTTGTATCAGTTGCACCTATTACACTATAAGAACCATTTGAAGAATTGATATAATTTACAGCATTGTTTAGAATAGGAGTATTTGAAGGTAAAATTCTGTCAGAATTTAAATCAAATTCAATTCCTTCTAATTTAGTTTCTGTTTCTACTACAGGTCCGGTAGTGGTTGTAGGACATCCGTTGTTTTCAACAGGTCCAGGAACCGTTACACACTTGTCGTAAAGGTCAATTACACCATCAAGGTCAGTGTCAAGGGCAACCCCTGCACCATCTACTCTTGCTCCAGCAGGAGTGTCAAGCTGTCTGTCCCAGTCATCACATACTCCGTCATTATCAGCATCACCTTTCTTACATACTTCAATGTCTTGATTTTTATTTGCCAATACATCAAGCTTGTAATAAATTTCCTGAAGCGGATCATGCCACATTAGGTGAGACTCATGTTTACCTAGTTTTAAAGAAAGACCTAGGGTTGCATTGAAGAAGTTATCAGAAACCTGCTCCTCACGTCTGTTGACAGCACTGTATTTGTCACCACCACCATCAAATTCATCATCGCCGGTAACCACGTACATTAATCTACCTTCAATGTCGATTCTTCTGTTTACCTTAAACTTCAAACCGGCACCTGTTTGCATAAACATGGATCCAAGTTGGAACGGTTTGATTTCGGTCATTAGATTTTGTCCCTTGCTGTCTTTCTGGTAAGCTCTGTAGGCAATGGTACCAATACCTGCATATCCGTGAAGAGCCCATCTGTAAGGAGAATGATTGTCAACTCTCCTCAAAAGGTTAGAGAAGTTAATATCTCCCAAGATTGAGATTGCATCATACTGAGTTCTTGCGCCTATCGCAGTAGCATCAGGAGCAGCATCCTTGGTATTGAACCATCCTTGTCTAGTTTCACCTCTGTCATACTGTAAGTTAATTCCAAAAGCATGAGTAATTGCCTTATCAATACTTACATAAGCAGAGTATCCGAAAAGGTTTTTACCGTTACCATTCTTGATGGAAGTTAAATCTGCTGACTGCATCAGTGGAACTCCAACCCCAGCTGAGATTGACCAGTCATTAAACCTTTTTGATTGATTGGTGAAAGGGGAAACATTAGCAGACCCGGAAGAAAAAGTATTTGGGTACTTTCCATTTGAAACTGCCGTTGAGTCTTGTTGCGCATAGCTGGCGGTAGGAATGGCCAATGCTAGGGTAACAATTGCTAAACTTAATTTCATAGTGTTATTTTTTTAAGTTAAGTTATATTAAATGATTTTTTACGCTAAAAAGTGATTTTATGTTATTTTTTTTCAAAACAACCATGCTAATGCATTGTTTATTTGGCACCTATTACCTTGAAAATGATATAAAGGTATGTAAAATATTTCGTAGTAGGAAAAAAATAAACCGAAAAGAATTATTCTTTTCGGTTTATGTATTTAATAAGAAATTACTTTTTCTTTTTTTTAGCAGGTGCTTTTTTAGTAGCTTTTTTTACAGGAGCATCTTCATAATCTTTCTTTTGAATAGAATTCCATTCAGAACTTTCTATAAATCTTACTGTAACTTTTCTGTCAGCTAATCTTTCAGCATCTGAAGCTGAGGCAGGGATCGTTGCTTCTGCAGAACCTACACCTCTAGATTTTAGAACATTATCATTTACTCCTCTGGTTTCTAAAGCTCCAACTACAGCAGCAGCTCTTTCTTTAGATAATCTTAGGTTGTATGCTGCATTACCTTTAATATCGGTATGTCCTGTTAATAGATAATTACCTCCGTTTTCTTTAATAATTGAAGCTGCTAAATCAAGTTTAGGATTAGATTCAGGTCTTATTGTTGCTTTATTAAAGTTAAAGTAGATATCCTTAAGTGTTTTTTCTACTTCTACTGCAGTCTCTTTATTGTCTTTTTTTACCGGGCATCCATTGTTTTCAACAGGTCCAGGAACCGTTACACACTTGTCGTAAAGGTCAATTACACCATCAAGGTCAGTGTCAAGAGCAACACCCGCACCATCTACTCTTGCTCCAGCAGGAGTGTCAAGCTGTCTGTCCCAGTCATCACATACTCCGTCATTATCACCATCTCCTTTCTTACATACTTCAACGTCTTGCTTTTTATTCGCCAATACATCAAGCTTGTAATAAATTTCCTGAAGTGGATCATGCCACATTAGGTGAGATTCATGTTTTCCTAATTTGAAAGAAAGACCTAGGGTTGCATTGAAGAAATTATCAGAAACCTGCTCCTCACGTCTGTTGACAGCACTGTATTTGTCACCACCACCGTCAAATTCATCATCGCCGGTAACCACGTACATTAATCTACCTTCAATGTCGATTCTTCTGTTTACCTTAAACTTCAAACCGGCACCTGTTTGCATAAACATGGATCCAAGTTGGAACGGTTTGATTTCGGTCATTAGATTTTGTCCCTTGCTGTCTTTCTGGTAAGCTCTGTAGGCAATGGTACCAATACCTGCATATCCGTGAAGAGCCCATCTGTAAGGAGAATGGTTATCAACTCTTCTCAAAAGGTTAGAGAAGTTAATATCTCCCAAGATTGAGATTGCATCATACTGAGTTCTTGCGCCTATCGCAGTAGCATCAGGAGCAGCATCCTTGGTATTGAACCATCCTTGTCTGGTTTCACCTCTGTCATACTGTAAGTTAATTCCAAAAGCGTGAGTAATTGCCTTATCAATACTTACATAAGCAGAGTACCCGAAAAGGTTTTTACCGTTACCATTCTTGATGGAAGTTAAATCTGCTGACTGCATCAGTGGAACACCTGCTCCAACTGAAATAGACCAGTCATTAAATCTTTTTGATTGTTGAGTGAAAGGGGAAACATTTGCAGAACCAGAAGAAAAAGTATTGGGATACTTCTCATTCATAGTTACTGCAGAGTCTTGTGCATAGCTGATAGCAGGCATCGTCAAAGCCAGTACAGCAGTTGCTAAACTTAATTTCATCGTGTATTATTTATTTTGATTTTTGAAAAGCAGTTTTTAGCTTCTTTTTTATTATTTAATTGGGCATCCGTTGTTTTCAACAGGTCCAGGAACCGTTACACACTTATCATAAAGATCAATAACTCCGTCAAGATCCATATCAAGGGCAACACCCGCACCATCTACTCTCGCTCCAGCAGGAGTGTCAAGTTGTCTGTCCCAATCATCACATACACCGTCATTATCTGCATCTCCTTTTTCACAAACTACAAGATCTGTAGTTGCATTTTCTAAAACGCTAGTTCTGTAGTATGCTTCCTGAAGAGGATCATGCCATGCTAAGTGGGATAGGTGTTTTCCTAATTTGAAAGATACCCCTAAGCTTACTGTCCATGCATTGTCAGATCTTCTGGCGTTAAGTTTATTATAACTTACTGAAGCTGGATCGTATTCACCAGGACCAGCCCATCCACCACCATCAAATTCATCATCACCACTAATAATGTACATGGTTCTTGCTTCAACGTCAATAAGTTTTGAAACATTATACTTTACACCTAAACCTCCCTGATAGAATATAGAGTTGATGTCTAGGTCTTGTTTAATAAATAATGGGATTCTTCTCGGGTTATCACTCCATCTGTTTTCATTACCATCATGTAATGACGTTCTGAATCCTTGAACCCCAATTCCCATATATCCATGGAAAGCCCATCTATAAGGAGAATGATTATCAACTCTTCTTAATAGATTAGAGAAATTAATATCTCCCATTAGAGCAATTTGGTCAAATTGAGTTGTTGCAGTGGCTACTCCGGCAAGTTGACCGGCTGTACCAGGAAGTTGTCCTGTTTGCTTTGTTTCTCCTCTTGTATACATTAAGCTTAAACCAAAAGTATGTGAAATTTGCTTGTCAATACTTACGTAAGCATTATAACCCCAGTTGGTCTTATCCTTGCGAAGAGATTTAAGATCAGAGTGAACCATAAATGCCGGACCTCCACCAACTGAAATAGACCAGTCTCTGAAACGTCTGGCTTTGTTGTCGAAAGGTTTTACATTAGCGGAACCTGAGGAAAAAGTATTAGGATACTCAGTAGAAGAGTTTACTGTAGTACTGCTATTCTGTGCGAAAGCTGCAATTGGCAATGTGGTAGCCAATAATAATAAACCTAATTTCATACAATATGTTTTATGTTTTAAATAAAATCTTTTAATAATATTCTGGAAAAATCCCTTTCAAAAAGATGTTTGCTATGAGGGATTTCTAATCTTTCTGACTTAAAATTTAATTCATTATACTTAATGATATCAATATCTATTACTCTATCAGTGTAGCCTCCGGATACTTTTGAATCATTAACTCTCCCCATATCAATTTCAATTTCTTTAATACAATCAAGAAGTTGAATTGGTGAAAGATGCGTGAATATTACAGCTGCAATATTACAAAAAATATTGGAACTAACAAACTCTACAGGATCAGACATTAAAAATTCGCTGGTTTGTGAAATGTTATTTCCTGCATCACTTATTCTCTGTAATGCAAGCTCTATATTTTTTTTTTGCTCTCCAAGGTTACTTCCTAGTAACAAAACTACCTTTTGCTGCGACATATTGGAAAATTGATTGATTTATGAGAAGTTTCTTTAAAAATGTTTTGGCAAATATAGTTGCAATAGTTATACTTTGCGCTGTATTTTTCATCTTTTTCATTATGTTGATTGTGTTCAGTTCTATGGGAAGTGATAAGGCTGTTGCAGTGAAAAAGAACTCGGTTCTTACCATTAATTTAAAGACAAACATAATAGACAGCCCTACGGAAGAAGAAATGGGACTATTTGGTATCAGTAGCCAGAACAAGAGTGTTCTTCTATATGATGCATTGGAAGCTATTAATAAGGCTAAAACCGATGATAATATCAAAGGAATAAGTATTGAAGCTGATGAGCTGAATGCAGGGCTAACACAAATTGATGATCTTAGAAATGCCATTGAGGATTTCAAGAAAAGCGGGAAGTTTGTTTATGCTTATGGTAATGGCGTTTCTCAATCAGCTTATTACCTAGGATCTGTTGCTGAGAAATATTATCTGCATCCTGCAGGAGGAATAGAATTAAAAGGCCTTGCTACTGAAGTTACATTCTTTAAGGATTTTGCTGATAAATATGGAATCGGGATTGAGGTTATTCGCCATGGTAAATTTAAATCTGCGGTGGAACCTTTTTTAAGAAATGATATTTCTCCGGAAAATAAGGAACAGCTAAGTACTCTGTTAAATGACCTTTGGAAAAATACTTCCGATAAAATGGCTGCATCCAGAAAAATTGATACGCTTCAGTTCAGAACGATTGTTGATAGTCTATATGGAATGATTCCTGAACAAGGATTGAAATATAAGCTTGCTGATAAGCTTATTCAAAAGACAGAATATGAAGATTTGCTTAAAGCTAAATTAAGTTTAACAGATAAAGAAAAACTGAATAAGATCTCTTTGGCTAGTTATATTAATTCTTATGCTGATGAGGATAAGTCTGGTGAAAAGGTAGCGGTACTATATGCTTCAGGATCTATTAATAATGGGGATCAGTATAATGACATTCATTCCGAGAAATATGTAAAATACATTCAGAAACTTCAGGAAGATGATAAAGTGAAAGCGGTAGTTCTTAGAATCAATTCTCCGGGAGGAAGTGCCAATGCTTCAGATGAAATCTTATTTGAACTACAACAACTAAAAAAGAAAAAACCATTGGTGGTTTCATTTGGTGATTATGCTGCTTCAGGAGGGTATTATGTAGCAATGGCTGCAGATAAGATTTATTCTGAACCTAATACACTTACTGGTTCTATTGGGGTTTTCGGAGTCTTACCTTATTATAAGGATATTGCTGCCAAGAACGGGATTCGTGCAGATATTGTTTCTACTAATGCCAATTCTATGTATTATTCAGGCTTGAATGGAGTGACTCCATTTGGAATAAACATGATGACAAAAAGTGTAGAAGGTACTTATAAAAGATTTGTACATTTTGTTACTCAAAACAGAAAGAAAACTTTTGAGGAGATCGATAATGTAGGTGGCGGTAGAGTATGGAGTGGTGTTCGTGCCAAGAAAATAGGATTGGTGGATGAGTTGGGAACACTGAATGATGCTGTAAAGTTTGCAGCACAGAAAGCCGGATTAAAGTCAGATTATCAGGTTGAGTCTTTCCCTAAGAAAATGTCTCCTTTTGAGCAGATCTTTAAGGATCTGAATGAAGAGGATGTTTCGGCGAGAATCATCAAGAGCAAAATAGGAAAATCCAACTATGAGATTTTGCAGCAGATTACAGATAAAAAGCTACAGTCTGAGGTGAAAATGGAAATGCCTTACCAGATTAGAATTAACAACTAACTAAATTATATTTTACAGAAAATCCCGGATCTGAATTTCAGATCCGGGATTTTATTTTTTATTAAGATTGATTAGCTTTTCTTTGTAGCCATTCCGTAAATCCAGAGGACGATCAGAGATCCTCCTATTGCAAGTAGCAGACTTCTGAAATCAAAACTGTCAACTGTTCCCCAGCCAAGAAAATTTCCTATAAATCCCCCAACAAAAGCTCCTATAATTCCCAGGATAATTGTTATTAGCCATCCGCCTCCTTGAGTACCAGGCATTATTAATTTAGCAATGGCTCCCGCAATAAGACCAAATATGATCCAAGTTAAAATTCCCATAGTCTTAAGATTTTAATTGTTAATATTTAAAAATGATTTGTTGCTAATATAAGGGAAAACATGATATAAATCATCTTTTCTTGAAGAATGAGTCTACAAATTCCGTACCATTAAAAAGTTGTAGATCCTGCATTTTTTCGCCTACACCTATATATTTTACCGGAATTTGGAATTGGTCTGAAATACCAATCACAACACCTCCTTTTGCTGTTCCGTCCAATTTTGTTACTGCCAATGCGTTTACTTCAGTAGCGGCTGTAAACTGCTTTGCTTGTTCAAATGCATTCTGTCCTGTAGAACCATCAAGAACCAATAGGATCTCATGAGGTGCATCAGGAATTACTTTCTGCATTACTCTCTTAATCTTGGAAAGTTCATTCATCAGGTTGATCTTATTATGAAGTCTTCCCGCTGTATCAATGATGACAACATCTGCATTTTGTGCAACAGCACTTTGCACTGTATCAAAAGCTACAGATGCCGGGTCAGAGCCCATTTCCTGTTTTACAATAGGAACGCCCACTCTTTCACTCCAAATGGTAAGTTGGTCAACGGCAGCAGCTCTAAAGGTATCAGCAGCTCCTAAAACTACTTTTTTACCCTCAGATTTGAACTGGTGAGCAAGTTTCCCAATAGTTGTTGTTTTTCCAACTCCATTTACCCCTACTACCATAATTACATATGGCTTCTTGGAAGTGTCGATATTTCCTGTTCCTGCGTGAGGGTTTTCAAGCAAAAGACCTGCAATTTCATCACGAAGAATTTTATCCAGTTCGTTTACCCCAACATATTTGTCACGAGAAACACGTTCCTCAATTCTTTCTATGATTTTGATAGTAGTAGAAGCACCTACATCGGATGCAATCAGTATTTCTTCAAGATCATCCAGAACTTCGTCATCTACTTTGCTTTTACCGACAACGGCCTTCGTCATTTTTTCAAAGAATCCCTGACTGGATTTTTCCAATCCTTTATCTAAGGTTTCTTTTTCTTCTTTTTTGAAAATATTTTTAAACCAACTCATAGTTTTAGTTTATTCTTATCTTTTGTTTTTAATCACTGCTGTGGCCTCTACCTCTATCAGTACATCATTCCTGAAAAGCTTGCTTATCTCTACAAGGCTGCTTACAGGAGGGTTTTGGATATTGACATGCTTGTCCCTTATTTTTCTGAAACCAGGGGTTTTTGATATGTCTGTGATGAAGATTACCAGTTTTACAATGTCCTTTCCTGTGCCTCCATATTCTTTCAGAATGTTTTCAATATTATTGAAAATCTGCTGTGTCTGTTCCTCTACATTATTTCCCACCAGATTTCCCGCTGAATCCAAGGGAACCTGCCCAGATAATAAAATCATTTTGGAACTTCCACAATCAATACTTACCGATTGTGATAATCCCTGAATGTTGAAAACTTTTGAAGAACTTTTATATTCTATAGTATTCATTGTTTCCTGACTATATGAAAATAGAAAAATTACCGTACATGCCAGAATTAGAATTTTTTTCATATTTCATTGATTAATAATCTGGTGAACAAAGATAACAAAAAAACTACCCAAAATATGAGTAGTTTTTTATATTGTAAATAAAGTATTAATTATTTTTTCAAATAACCATCTACTTCATCAGCATTCATTACTTTTTCTTCGAAAACGTAAGCTCCTGATTTAGAAGACTTAACCATTTTCACCACTTTAGTCATCTTTTTAGACTGACCGCTTTGTAGGGTTGCTACTACTTTCTTTGCCATGGTAAATTATTATTTATAAATTACTTGATTTCTTTGTGAAGGGTAGATCTCTTAAGAACAGGATTGTATTTTTTCAATTCCAATCTCTCTGTAGTGTTCTTTTTGTTTTTTGTAGAAATGTATCTAGACATTCCTGGCATACCACTTTCTTTGTGCTCTGTACATTCAAGGATTACTTGAACTCTATTTCCTTTTTTTGCCATGATTTATTAATTCTTTTTAATCAATCCGTTTCTAGTAGCTCTTTCAATAGCTTCCTCGATTCCAATCTTGTTAATCACTCTCAATCCATGAGCTGATACTTTCAGTGTTACGTGCTTATCTTGCTCCGGAAGGTAAAACTTCTTCTCTAATAAGTTAATTTCAAAACGACGCTTCGTTTTGTTATTAGCGTGAGAAACGTTGTTACCAACCATTGCACGCTTTCCTGTTATTTGGCAAATTCTTGACATATCTCGATGTTCTTATTTGTATAATATTTGAGAGTGCAAAATAACGAAGAATTTTTTAGATAGACAAATCTTTTGGAAAATATTTATAAATAAGTGACTGATTAATAATATTGATTTTTTAAAATATCCGAATTTCTGGGATATAGCCGAAAATCGCTGCTGATATATTTCATACAGGCTTTTTTTTAAAGGAGAATTTTAATATTCTATCTTTGTTTTTAATTAATCTAAATAAAAACAATATGAAGAGAATTTACTTTCTTTTGTCTATGTTTCCTGTAGGCTTGGCAGCGCAAAGCTTTAGTGAGATACAGACCGGGATGAATAATTTTTATTTTTCAGCTTCTGATATTGCTGATATCGATAATAATGGAACCATGGATATTGTAGTTACAGGAGCAATAGATTCTGATGGAGACGGACAGCCTGATGCTACCTATAACGAAGTTTATCAGAATAATGGAACAACATTCCAGCCCTATACAGATCTTGGTGGGGATGTGACGCATTTGGGAGATGTAAGGTTTATTGACTTTGATAATGACGGGTTGATGGATATGATCTCTACTGGACTTAGCTATATGGATATTGTGAACTATAAGCATTATCGATTTAAAAATACAGGGACAGGTTTTGTAAGGCAGAAAGAGCTTCCGGGAAAAATCTATGGTTCTATGGAAGTCTTTGATTTTAACCATGACGGAAAGCAGGATTATGCAATCAATGGAACTCAATTTGCCCATGGTAGTGGGGAATTTAATAATACAATAGATTTTTACAGAAATACAGGATCAGGTTTTGAAATGACTGAAAATTGGGTTAATGGAACTCAAAACGGTAGTTTTAAGGTAGTGGATTTAAACAATGATCATCTTTTGGATGTCATTGTCATTGGATCTGATATTAATGGAGATCCTGTATCTAAAGTATATCTGAATCAGGGGGGAACTTTGGTTGATGCACAATCTCTTGATTCTTTGACATCCGGTAAACTTGAGGTTGCAGATTTTAATGCGGATGGTTTTCAGGATGTTGTAGTTGCTGGTAAGGATGCCAATGATGATCCTTATTTTGCTGTTTTAATGAATGATGGAACAGGTACGCTGGTTGCTCAACAGATTGGCCCTGCTGAAATTGAAGACGCTTCATTAAGCGTAGGAGACTTGAATAATGATGGATATTATGATTTTATCATCTCGGGTAATATAAACTATAATGCGGTTGTAAAGACTTATTTATATAATCCGGCCAGCCAGACATTTACTGAGGGAACAACAACGGGAATATATAAATTGGGTGGTCCTGGAATGGTGCAGTTGCTTGACTTTAATAATGATAATCACCTGGATGTTGTATTGGGCGGATTTGATTGGTCCGATTCAGTATTTCCATCGCTGACAAAAGCTTTTAAAAATAATTCTACAGCTACCAACGCAAAGCCAACGGCTCCTACTCATCTTAATCTGACAAGAAGCGGAAATAGGTTTAATTTTACATGGAGTGGGGCAACAGACGATAAAACTCCTGTTAATGCATTACGCTATGAAATTAAGGTAGGATCTACTCAGGGAGGGCAGGATATTGCCAAATATATTGTAACAACCCCTTCTTGGTTTCTGGATTTAGATCCGTCTGTTCAAAATGTATACTGGAGTGTAAGAGCAATTGATGCTTCAAAGAAGTATTCGGATGTTTCTACAGTGGGTACACTGGGAACTAAAGAGAATAATATCAATAAAGAAATAGAACTTGTTATCTATCCAAACCCAACATCTGATAAAGTTTATATTAAAGGTGAAAAGGTTTCAGAAGCTGAAGTGTATTCAATGGAGGGACGAAAGCTGAATGTTATTTTAAATGGGGATCAATCTATTAATGTTTCTCATTTACCAAAAGGAGTATATTTATTAAAACTGAAAATAAAAAACGAAATAACCACGAAAAAACTTACAATTAAATAACTGAATCATTCTATCATGAGAAAAGCCAGACGTCCAGCTGGCTTTTCTCTTTTTATAGGGTGAATCTTTTGATGTTTTAAAATGAAGAAGGAATTGAATTTCTTCTGAAAAAAAAATCTGCGTTATCAGCAAAATCTGCAAGAATTTATATTTCTATTGCAGGCCTGGCGGATAACGCAGATTCTTATATTGTATATTTAAGCGAGTGTAATTAATATTTAAACACTATGCCTTCTTTGTTTTTGCCTGAAACCATTTAATCAGAAAATAAAATAATAGAAATCCTAAGGCAAAGATTGAAAATCTTGAAAGAAGATCTCCTGCCCTCGAGTAGAACGTCATGGTATCATAAAGATTTACCTTGGCAAACAGAGTGGTTTGGTCACCATAGAATGTATCAGCCACTATTTCACCTTTTGCATTGATATGCGCTGAAATTCCACTGTTAGCAGCACGAGCAATTTCTCTTCGGGTTTCGATGGCTCTCAATTTGGCATAGGATAAAAGCTGCTTATGTCCTTCCGTAACTCCCCACCATGAGTCATTGGTCATAATTCCTAAGAAGTTAGCCCCCTTTTTTACATAGTCAGTTACAAATTCACCGTAAATGCTTTCATAGCAAATAATAGGAGCAATTTTCCCTTTGTTGTAAGGATTAGAAAAAGCCACTCTTTCTTTATCTGTTCCCAAGGAGGCTACAGTTCCGCCCAGATTAAGCATTGCATCGCCCAGAATAGGTTTAAGAACACTCATATAAGGGAAGATTTCAACACCCGGAACAAGTTTTCCTTTGTGATATACCTGTACTTTTTGATTAGGCGCAAGCTGAATAGATGTATTGTAGCTTGCCACCCAGACCCCTGGATTTATTGGATAAGCTTCACTAGGTACTTTGGCAGGATCAAAATAAAAACGATGTGAAGAAATCCCTGTTGCAAAAACAGATCCCGGATGTTTGGCTAAAAAGTCTTTGATATTATTTAAAAGTAAACTCTTTTCAAAAGCAGTTTCAGAAATAGAGCCTCTGCCCGGAAGCGCTGTTTCCGGAGCTATATAGTAATCAATTTTTGTAGTCGAGTTTTTTTCCGCAAGATTAAGAAGATCCTGCTCAATTGTTAAACTGTCCTTAGAATATTTTTCTGCGTAAGGATCAAGATCAGGTTGCAGCATCAGGACATTGACTTGCCCGGATGGTTTTTCATTGAAGTTGTTATACTTAATGATTGAAATAATCATCGGAATAGCAATTAAGCCTGCTACAATGGATGAATTTCTAATCAAATCCTTTGTTTTTCTTCCTGCTTCCCATGTTCTTACAGTATAGAAAATTAAGACATTGATGAGAAGAATCCAGAAGCTTCCGCCGGTTGCTCCTAAGGTATCATACCATTGAATTAATTTAGGATAATCTGAAAACACGTTACCCAAGTTCAGCCAAGGCCAGGTAAGCTCCCAACCCAAGTGAAATTTCTCAAAACTCATCCAGATGGCAATAAAGAATCCAAGTCCCCAATAAGTTCCCTGTGCATTTTTGTACCAATGATAGCACTGGAAAACCAAGGAATATAAAAGAGAGTTAACAAGAACCGGAAATACAACAGCCATCATAGAGTGGCTTCCGTCCGGGTTTTTAGAACCATATAACCATCCTGTGGTCACAACATTCCAGATGATAAAGCAAAGATAGGAGAGTCCAAAGATGATCCAGCCTTTTCTTTTATAATCTGAAAATTTTGAAATTCCATGTTCCATCATCAAAAGAGGAACAAGAGCGAAAAATATAAAAAACGGAACTCCATAAGTTGGCCATGAAACCGACAGCAGCATTGCTGAAATAAGTGTAAGTAGAACGTATTTCATTAAATTATTTTAACATACAAATTTAATGTTTTTGAAATGAATATATTAGCACTTCATGTTAAAGAAAATTTATAAAATCATTATTATTCCTTATTCGCTGTTTTTGCTCTACCTGATGTTTCTGGGAATGGGTAGGTTTCAGTATGATGATAACTTGATTACGGTGGAACCAGTTTTCTCTACCATCAAATTTATTCAGGGGGCAATGTCCTGGAAAGATATTGTAGTGATTGTAATTGGAAATATTGTAATGTTTATTCCTTTTGGTTTTCTGGGATGGATCTTTCCGGAATTAAGGAAGCTGAAAACATTGATTTTTACTTTTGTTTCAGCAATTGTCATTGTAGAAGCACTCCAATACTTTACAAGAATGGGAATATTTGAGGTAGACGATATCATCCTGAATACTTTTGGAGTGTATTTAGGATGGCGGTTTTGTCGGTTTATTGAAAAAAGGTTTAGTTATTTAGTTCTTTAGCTCGCTTTTCAGCATTTAAAATTCCCTGCTTTAAAATTTCTTTAAAATTGTTTTCCTCAAATGTTTTTAAGGCTGCTTCTGTAGTTCCGCCCTTGGAGGCAACATCCTTAATAAGTTCTTCAAGGTTTTTTTCAGAGTTGTTAATTAAATGATAAGCTCCCAGCATGGTTTGCTTTACAAAAAGCTTGGAAAGGTTTTCTTCAATTCCCATTTCCACTCCTGCCCTGATCATGGCATCAATAATATAATAAAAGTAAGCAGGCCCGCTTCCTGAAAGTGCGGTAACACCATCCAATAGGTCTTCATTCTCCAGATAAACAGACCTTCCTGTACTGTTTAATAGCCTTTCAATATTGATAAGCTGGCTGAATGAGATGCCGGCTGCAGCGGTATAACCTGTAATTCCCATTCCTAAAAGAGTAGGAGAGTTGGGCATAGCTCTTACCACCAATGGATGGTTCAATAATTTTTGAATTTTCTCAATATTAATTCCGGCCATGATGGACAGAACCATCTGGTTTTCCTTTAAGGTAAATTGAATATTCTGAGCAACAGTCTGGAAATCCTGTGGCTTTACAGCAATAATGATAAGGTCTGCATCCAGATCTTTCACCTCTTCAAAGGTGGAAATTTTTGACTTGGTAAATTCTTCCGCTATTTTGGAAATTTTTGATGAATTTCGAATGATAAGATGAAGGTTTTCTGGCTTGATCAGTTCATATTTCAAAAATGATTTTGAAAATGACAATCCCATGTTTCCGGCTCCCAAAATAGCTATTTTCATATTGTTGCGTTATTTTTAACGAAAATAATGTTTTTTATTGTGACAGGAAAGATTGTTCAGGGGAAAGCTTAAAGTTATCGTCGTATTATTCAACGAAAAAGTCCGGTATTGTACCAGACTTTATTTTTTTGATTTAAACCATTTCTTATTCCACGGGGAAATCAGGTCTTCTCATTTTATACTTTGTTCCCGAAAGAGCTTCAAGGAAAGAAACCAGTGCCTTTCGTTCTTCTTTCGTCAGCTTTAAAGGCTTTAATAAAGGGTCAGTCACAGGATAAAGCGGGTCCTTTTGCTTCGCTTCGGGAGAGGGGTCTATCATGTGCATTCCGCTGTTGTACATATTTACAACTCCTTCAAGTTCATTGAAAAGTCCATTGTGCATCCATGGTTGTGTAAGCATCAGATCTCTTAATTGAGGAGTTTTGAACTTACCTACATCTTCAGCATTTTTGGTAATATTATACAACCCAAGATCCTCATATTTTCTTTTATAATAGGTCAACCCGATATTATGAAAAGATTCGTCTGTAAGGTACTGGCCGCTGTGGCAGTTCATACATCTTGCCTTGGTCCGGAAAATATGCATCCCATAGATCTCCTCGTCAGATAATGCAGTGTATTTTCCTTCTAAAAACTTATCAAAACGGCTTGGCTGGCTTTTGATGGTTTTCTGGAAGTCTGCAATAGCTTTTACAATTCTCTCATAGGTTACCTTTTCGTCCCCATAGGCATTTTTGAAAAGCGGTTTATATCCTTTTAATGCCTGGATTTTTGCAGGTAGTGTTTTTACATCCATGGCCATCTCATGATGAGCGCTCAAAGGACCGGCTGCCTGCTCTTCAAGGGTTTTTGCTCTTCCGTCCCAGAAAAACAGCTGTCTTTCCGCAATATTATAAAGAGATATTGTATTTCTGTTTCCTTGAAGGTGATCGTTTCCTAAGGCTACATGTCTTCGGTCTGACCACCCCATTTCAGGATCATGACATGAGCTGCATGAGATCTGGTTGGATTGGGATAATTTTGGATCAAAAAATAGCGTTTTCCCCAAGATAATATTGGGCTTGTCTTGCTCTGCAAAAAATGCGGAGTCAGATGTAATGGGTGAGAACTCATTCCATTTTACACCATAGTCAATAGTTGGTTTTGGCCATTCTGATATTGCTTTCTTATAGCTTTTCACAATATCTTCAATGGTAGGCTCCTGAAGTTCGAAAAGTTCCTGATTTACCTTAGGAGTAAAGCTTAGTAAGATCATTACAGCTCCGCCTAATCCCCAATAGATTATTTTTTTCATGTCTAAAATGTTATCCCGATACTCGCACTTACAAAATTATTATTTTCTTTCTGAATCTTCTGAGACTGATACTGTACTCCTACAAAGAAAGCAGGAAGTTTTTGCAGTTTAAAGTCATATCTTACTGAGGCTCCCAACGTGGTCATATCACTTGCCTGGTACATATAATCCTGAAGAATCCATTCGTTTACAGCTGCATTTCCTGTAGTAGTTAATGCATTGAAATTTTTGCCAACTACTCTTTGCGAGAAATAAGGTTGTACTGTCAATACGTGATTTTCTTTGATCCGCTGCTTATAATCTACATTGATTCCGAAATAGCTATACGTAAATTTTTGACCTGCAGTAGGATAGAGTCTTCTTTCCTTGATTTCTTCATATGCAAAGAACGGAGTTGCCGTAACAGAAAAGTCTTCCTGAGTGTACTGGTAAAACCCTTTTACTACAGTGGTATAATCTTCCTTACGATACGATTTTCTTTTATAAATCTGTTGTAAACTTGCTGTATTCAGTGAATACCCATATTCATAGCCTGTTTTTACAGAAGAAGTAAAGTTGGCCAAAAGTCCGATTCGGTTTTTTTCATTGATACTTAAGAATTTTGCTCCTTCCACTTCAATAGTTTTATTTTCCAGATCAGAAAGATCATAAAATAAGTTGGAAGATGTGCTGTTCACATAGCTTTTAATGTTGTTGGATTTCCCCCAAGCAGCCTGAAGATAAAAATCTCTACCCTTTTTATTGGCGATCTGCAACCCTCCTTTATAGGCGAATTCTTCAAAAGAAACATTGGGATTGGCACTTCCGTTGAACAAGTAATTTGAAAATCCAAAACCTGACATCTGGTACGTATAAGGTCTACCCAATAAACTCTGAAATGTAATGGAGCTATTTTGAGTGTACTTGCTGAATTCACCAAATACTCCTATTTCATATTCTTTGTAGAAATTATAGTTCAAGCCTGCCTTTATGCGGAGATCAGAAGTCGTACTTTTTAGTCTTGGATCCTTGGCACGGAATCCCATTTGCGCAAGATAGCTTACTTGCCCTGCAATAGTCCATCGGTTAAATTTCTGTAAATATCCTCCTGCAAACTGATAGTGTTCAAGGTTTAATTTTCCTCCGGCAGAATCTGCAGTGATGTAAGGTGCTACACGGTCATAATCTAATGATTCGTTCCATTGGAGTAGTCCTGTTTTTAGATTTTGATAGCTTGCATTTCCCCAGACATAACGGTTTGGTTTTAATTTTTGAAATGATTTTGCTTCCACAGTTAAGCCTTTATCTCCGTTTCCGAGCTGCTGGCGGTAAATTTTCTTATCATTGTTATGATAGCCAACACGGAACTCCGAAAATGAAGAAGGACTATAACCCGACATGGAAGCCGGGTTATTGAAAAAATTATCTTTAAAATTTCTCTCTGTATCGTATTGGTTGTTGATCGTCTTAAAAAGACTGATGCTGTCCTGTGCTTTCACAGAGGGAAAACACATGTTGACCAATACCAGAAAGAAAAATGTTTTTGTATTGAACATAATGTATTGAAAGTATAAACCGATATTTTAATGAACAATACCGTCTTTTAAACTAGCTTCGGAATCCTTAACGAAGTCATTCGAAGAATTGTTGGTGTCCATGTAAAGATTTTTATTCCCTACCATTTTTCCAGTAATCTTACGTCTTACAGATTTTCCGAAACGGGTAGGGTCACTGTCTACTGATCCTGCAGAAGTCCATCCTGCATCAATGCCAGGAGCTGTTAATGTGTGGAAAAACTTGGTAGGAACACTATTATTAACTCCATCTATGATCCATGAATTTGGAATTGAATAAACACTTCTTTTGGTAACGGTTCCCGCAGAATTGATATAACTAAAATCGTATTTACGGTTTTGAAGGAAGGTGTCTTTTGATTCTCCAGCCGGGAAACGTGCTATTACGTAGCTTTCAAACCCTCTGTTGTGCATGATAAACATATTCTTTGCTGTAGTAAAGGCAACATCTACATTAGGTACAGCCGGATTGTCAACCTGTCCCAGAGCCGGAGCTGTTGAGGGGAATTCAAAGTCTGCATTATGAAGATCAAAAGCGGTACTTGTCTGCGCTTTGTGGTTAATTGCATTATCTGCTACAACGATAAAGTCACCTGGTTGTACAGGGTATTTCTTTATGGCTTGATCTACTTCGTTTGTAGGTAAAATCAGAACTCCTTTTACCGGAAAATATTGGTTGACGTCATAAGGAGTAGGGTTATCATCTTCAGTCGTCATAAATTGAGACTGGCCAATGATCAGGTTATCTGCATATAAAACTTTGTCCGTATTATTTACGATTTTAAAATAACGGCTAGAGTTATAGTTTTTACCATCCGGAGTTTTAACTCCTGTAAAGAATACTTCTTCAATGATAAAATCCTCATGGAATGTTTTAAAATATAGAGGAACCGTAATATTGGTCGCCATTGTGGTAATATCAGCAACTGCGGTACCGGCGGCATCAGTAGTTGTCAACTGAGTGGTAACTACTTTACCATTCACAATAATCTTATAAGAACCATAAGGAACTTGTATGGAGGTTGCCGTTACTTTTTGAGTTTTTTTGTTGATAATCGCTCCTGTATTCACTTCTCGAAGTTCAATATCCAGATTTTCGTAAGAATTAATATTCTCACCGGTAAAAGATAAAGTTAGGACACCAATTTGTGCGGTCTGTACTCCGAATTCATCATCTGTACATGAGGTTACTGTAAATGCAGCTCCCATCATGGCTACAAAGCTTAATAGTAAAACTGTTTTTTTCATGCTATTTCCTTTTAGTATATTTTAAAAATTGTAGTTTAATTCCATTCCGAAGTAAGGGGTATTCATCCTTTTTCTGTATACCGTCACATTGTTGAATGTGTACGGTGCACTATAATTGAAAAGTCTGTTAACAAATAATGAGGTGCGCAATGCCTTATAAATGCTTTTCGTGATCTTTACATTTCCTGTGATTGTAAATGTGGTAAGCCTGTCCAGATTATCAGAAACGGAAACATTTCTTACCAGCCATTGTTTATAGGTATCTGTTTTGTCGGCTTCTGTGTAAGGATGTATTACACCATCCATTCCATAATAAGAAATAGGTTCGGCAATTCTTCTGTCATTTCTCGAGTGATCATATAAACTACCCTGAAATGATGTTGAAACAATCAGATCTAGGCTTGGGATATAAGTATCTACAAGAAGGTTGTAATTTAAATTTGAATTAATGTATCCATTATCGCTTTTGTAGATTCCATAATAAGGGTAAATCTCTGAACCAATGGTTACCGGGGGTTTATAAATAACAGGCGCTGAATTTCTGTATTGTGACTTAAACCATGCTCCCGTAAAGGTAAACCTGGTGTTGATAGCCTTTATTCTTGGGGAGGTATAGCCAAATTCGATACCTTGTTTCAGGGTTTCGCTTCCATTCTCTGTAGTGGAGTAGACCCCGAAAATATTTTTTACTTCATACGGAACATTCGTTAAGTCTGGTCCGTTGGGAGTCCATTGAGAAATATCCACCTTTGTGGCATCATATTGTTTATAATTGTGAACAGCTGTCTGATCCATAGTACGGAAGCCATTGTTCATGTTTTCCTTGAAATAGGTCATAAAGAACTCATGATTTCTATAGGCGAGATCTAAACGGATTTCCTTTTTTATACTTTTTGCTGCCTGAATATCCTTATTTTCTCTTGGCTGTACATACGTCATAAAGTTGACATATCTGTATTGTGCATCATTATGATAATAGTTCAGCTGCGTATAATCCCAATATTCATTATTTGGGTAAAGCATCAATAAAGTAGGTTGTTTGTAGAAAAGTCCATATCCTAGTGTAACATCTGTTTTTAAAGGATAATTATTGATCATGATATGAGGCAGACTGTATTGAAAATTCAATCTAGGTTCTGTGAATACCTTTTTACTGATGGCGTAGGAATTATCGATTCCCAGATTTTTAGAAAATCTTAAACCTGCATACAAAGTGAATTTATGCTGGTCAATAGCATAACTCATTTGATCTCCTACAAAAGCAGCGAACAGACTGGAAGCAGGAATGGCATTGTAAGCTCTAGGTCTTGTAATACCTGTACTGGCAGATGGCGGAGTTTTCATATCATATTGAAGTCCCTTACCATTGTTTTTAGAATACCTCCAGTCGAGACCCGCTTCATACTGATGTGTAATTCCCATTGTTTTTTTTGTACCAGTCGCTTGTAGGAAAGTAGTAATATCCAATGGCTTTCCTTCTGTAGAAAATTCAGCAACATAACGAAGATCCGGGAAATATCCTACATTTTCTCCCTGTTCGGTAGCAAGTGAAAAAGAGCGTGGCCCTGATAATTGTACCAGTTTTACCTGTTCTATCTTTTCAAATCCTTGACGGATGGCTGTATTTAAAGCCAGCTTATTGAAAAATGAATTCTTATCCAGCTGATAGATGAAATTATTCGTGAAGCTGATTCTTTTATTGTTGGACGTATACTTGTCAATAGATGGGTATCCGTTGTCCGGGTCATACTTTTTATTATCAATATTCGTAGAGAAATCAATGTTTGATCTCCATTCCAATGGTCTTGACCATAGTGTGGAAATCTTTTTTGAACGAATAGAGGCCGTAATACGCTGATAGTTTTCAAAATCATCAGTAGGATTTGATTTTGAATCCAGAAAATCTGCACTGGCACTCAACTGCCATGTATCAGTTAATTTAAACCCCTTACCTACATAATACTGCTTACTGAATCCATCCGCCTTGAATCTTGCCTGTAAAGGAGATGCTTTTATTTTCCTTTCAATTTTGATTAATCCGGAAGTTAAGTCTCCATAGGCTGCAGACGGAATACCACGAATGACCTCTACCTTTTCAATATCGTTGGTAGAAATGGTTCTCATATCAACTCCTGAAGATGAGGTTTCCCTGTATTTCGGAGCTTCCAGAAACTGTTTTTCGTCCAATGAAACCTGCATGTCTGCATTAGAGTTTATGATATTGTCATCAATCATAAACTGTATACCCAGTGATGAGGTGTTATATTGATTACCGGTATAGATTCCTGTATTTTCCCGAAGCGTAGCTTTATTTACTGAATTTAGCATCGGTGCCTTAGAAAGTCCTCCGGGAAGTAGCTCCATTAAGTCAGTAAAACTAGATGGCTGAAGATGCTGCATGGCCTGTCTGTCAATAACAGACTTGGTTGTTAAGCCCTTACTTTCCTTGGAAAATACAACAATTTCATCCAGTTTGTTGATCGGCTGAAGCTTGATGGTGATATTTTGTGGGGAAGAATGACTGATGCTCAGTTCCTTTTCCTGATAGCTTGGGTGAAGAACTTTTACAAGATACTTACCATTGGAAATAGAAATACCGGTAGTTCCATTCTTATCAGTAGTTAAAGAGGTCTGGTTGATGATAACAGAAGCGCCTCCTAATTCTTTATTGTTTTCATCAAAAACGGTGATGTTCAGTTGTGATTTTTCATCCTGAGCGTGTATACGCTGTATACTGAATATGAAAAAGAAAACAAGAAATAAAGATCTAGTCATTTTTATTTATTCTAAATAAGCAGACGGCGAAATTATAAAATATAATAATGCAGACCAATAGTTATTTAGAATAAATTAAAATAATAAACAAATGTCAGGAAAATAACCCTGAAAATGTTATATAATATAATGCGGAATTTATATAATATTCACTTCCCGCTCAAGTTCTATCCCGAATTTTTCCTTTACAGAATTGATGATTTCAGTAGAGAAATCAAAAATCTCTTTTCCGGTTGCAGTTCCCGTTGCGTTGATGATCACCAATGACTGAAGCTTGTGTGAGGCTACATTTCCAATCTGCTTACCTTTCCATCCACATTGTTCAATGAGCCATCCTGCAGGAACCTTTACCATATTTCCGTTTGGGTATCCCTGAATATTTTCAAACTTCTGTTGAAGAGCTTCAAATTGTGCCAAAGGAATGGTAGGGTTCTTAAAAAAGCTTCCGGCATTTCCAATCTCCTTGGGATCCGGTAATTTACTTTGTCTGATGCTGATCACGGCCTTAGAAACATCTTGAATCGTAGGTTGCTCAATTCCCATGTTTTTCAGTTCAGAAGTAATGGCTCCGTATTCTGTCTTGATGTGGTGATCTTTTTTAGTAAGCCTAAAGGTAACTTCAAGAATAATATATCTGCCTTTCCCTTCCTGCTTGAAAATAGAATCTCTGTAACCAAACCTGCATTCTTCAAGGTTGAAAGTCTTCAGTTCAAGGTTTTCCAGATCCAATACCTTACAGCTTACAAATACATCCTTGATTTCTGTTCCGTAGGCTCCGATATTCTGCATTGGAGAAGTTCCTACATTTCCTGGAATTAAAGAAAGATTTTCCAGTCCGCCATAATTTTTTCCAAGACAGTCTAGAACGAATTCATGCCAGTTTTCACCAGCCTTTGCTGTTACAAGAACTTCATTTTCGTTAAGGTTTTCCTCAGAAATACCTTTTAAATTAAGCTTAATGGCAAGTCCGTCAAAATCTTTTGTCAGCAGAATATTACTTCCGCCTCCCAACAATAAAAGAGGAAGAGATTTTGCCTTTGAAAAACTAAGGGCATCTTTTAACTCTTCAATGTTATTAATTTCAATGAAATATTTTGACTTGGCATCAACGCCAAATGTATTGTAAGGCTTTAATGAAAAATTTTCTTGCATGTTTTATTTGTATTCTTGTGGAAGAATTAGATCTAATTGTTCTTTAAACTGTTGAAGTTGTGGGTAATGTTCAGTATCTGCAAAAGAATTAACGTAGATATGAATCTTTTTTTTGGTTTTTATCTGAAAAGTCTCATCAATTCCATCCACCGATTGCTGGCTCGGAGAACTTTTTATTTGGTCAAGATCCTTAACGTTGATCGAAGATCTAAGACGCTTCCATGTATCAATGTTAATGGCCGAAGACCATTCCTGATGAGTTTTATTGGCTGTAGCACCTTTTTCTGCAAAGACAGAATCTTTTGTGACTTTGATGATCCTGTATTCACCCATTGTTCCTCCAATATGAGATAACCTGATAGAAGTTATTTCATTGGTATTTTTAGAAGCAACAGATGACTTCTGTTTTTCACAGGAAAAAAATGCCGACAGCAAAAGAATCGAAAAGAATATTTTCAGATGGATATTTCTTGTTGTCGGCATGATATAATTTTATAGGCTAAATTCTTCTCTGTACTTCTTTAGGGCTTCCTTAAGAATTTCAGCACTTTTCTTTAAATCTTCTTCTTTTAAAACGTAGGCAATTCTTACCTGTTTTTTTCCTAGTTCAGGGTTGCTGTAGAATCCACCTGCAGGAGCTACCATAATGGTTTCGTTGTTATAAGAATATTTCTCTAATAACCATTGTGCAAATTTTTCAGTATCATCTACCGGAAGTTCTGCAACACAGTAGAATGCTCCTCTTGGCTTAGGGCAAATTACCCCTGGAATAGCATTTAAAAGATCTACTAAAATATTTCTTCTGTGTGTATATTCTTCTCTTACTGCTCTGATGTAAGCACCGTCATTCTGGTGTGCTGCTGTTGCTGCAATCTGTCCCAAAAGAACCGGGCTTAATCTTGCCTGCGCAAAAAGCATCGCTGCATTACGGATTTTTTGAGAACGGGTAACCATACATCCAATTCTTACTCCACACATAGAATAACGCTTGGATTCCGAATCAATAATAATACAGTTTTCGCTCAATTCAGGGAAGTCAAGCATTGAAATCTGCTGCTTTCCGTCATATACATACTCTCTGTATACTTCATCTGAAATGATAACAATATCATATTTTAGAGCAATTTCAGCAAGCTTTTGTAGCTCTTCACGTGTGTACAGGTATCCTGTAGGGTTTCCTGGGTTACAGATGATGATTGCTCTTGTTTTTTCTGTAATTTTTTTCTCAAATTCCTCAATAGGAGGTAATGCAAAACCAGTATCAATGGTGGATGGAACAGCTACTACATTTACATCAAATGTACTGGTGAAACCATTGTAATTTGCATAGTAAGGCTCAGGAATAATCACTTCATCTCCATCATCACATAAAGTTGAAATGGCAAAGTTAAGGGCTTCAGAACCACCATTGGTAACAATAAAGTTATCCGGAGTAAGATCTGAAAAACCTAATGAATGATAATATTCGGTAAGGGCTTTTCTGTATTCAATATTACCTTCAGAAAGCGCATATTCCAATACTTTTAGATCGATGTTCTTTAAAGCATTTAAAGCTGTTTCCGGAGTTTCAATATCAGGCTGTCCGATATTAAGGTGATATACTTTTATTCCTTTCTGTTTTGCTTGTAATGCAAAGGGAACCAGTTTTCTTACCGGTGATGCCGGCATATGCAGTGCTCTGTTTGAAATATTTGGCATTGTTCAAAAAATTTGTATGACAAAAATAGGATTTAATTTCTCAATAATAAAATTCAGAGTAAGAAGATAGTGGCTCATCGTTCCTCTCATTCCTTTTCCATAATGAATAACTCAAATTATTTGGATACTGATTTTAGATAGATTTTAATTTTTTATTAAATATTTATCAAAAATATTTCTGTTATATTGGTATTTTTATTAATTTTCGATTCAAATATAGATAAAATGACAATAAATTTATTTTTTAAAGCTTTTCCGGCTATTGCACTTCTTTCAGCATCTGCTATGATGGGGCAAAACTTTCAAACAATGCCTGTTAGTTCAGGATATACCGCTGATGTTATTGCTAATGGAATAGGTTCTTCCATGATTTCTACCACAACCGATGTAGATGGAGTTTCCTATAATTTTGTAGCAAGGGATTTTCAACTTACTGCAACAAGCACACCTATTACTTATGGTATTCCTACCAATGGAACTATTAATTCTGTAGTGGCTTCAACACCGGGTTTAAGTTTCCAGCTTGGAGATCTTTCCGGTAATAATTCCTTAAGAATCAATAGCAATGCTGCAGGAAGTAATTCCGGAACACTTGTATTTAGTAATCCAGTGGCTGCTTTTAAATTATATATGCTTTCTACCAGTGGAAGTGGAAGTTCTACAGTTACCATAACAGTTAATTTTACAGATAATACTACTCAGGTTTTTACTGGACAAAGTATTTCAGACTGGTATGGCGGAAATAATTTTGCCATTCAGGGAATTGGAAGAATTCTAAGGACTTCAGATTCGTTGGAACCTAATTCTGCCAATCCAAGATTATATCAAAATGTTTTAACTATTGATCCTGCTAATCAGGCAAAACCCATTCAAAGCGTTACTGTAACAAAAACAAACAGTGCAGGAGTGGTGAATGTCTTTGCTTTTTCAGCAGATGCCTATACAGATTGCCTTGCTCCAACAACAGAAGCGGCAACTGCAGTAACTTCAAACTCTGCTCAGATTTCATGGACGGTTCCGGCAAGTAATCAGACTACAGGTTATGATATTTATTATAGTACTAATTCAGCAGTTCCTGCTAATAATGTAAATCCTAACCATTCTAATGTTACGGGTACTTCTTATACTCTGAATAACTTATCTCCAAGTACAACTTATTATTATTGGGTAAGGGCCAATTGTAGTACAGCAACAAGTAAAAGTGCATGGTCATTCTCAAAATCATTTACCACATTATGCGGAGCGGTAGTTCCATCATATACCAATAATTTTACCAGTTATCCAGGAAATTGCTGGGCTAATGCGCTTTCTGGCGGAACTCCGGACACCGGGCCTACAGGTACTACTCCTTATTGGACTCAGCGTAATTTCTTAAACGGACCATCCAATGGGTCTGCACATATGAATTTATATGGGACTTCAAAAACAGGATGGCTTAAGACACTGCCATTTAATCTTTCAGCAGGAGGATATAAAGTGAAGTTTGATTATGGAGTAACTGCGTATAGCGGAACAGCCTCTTCAGCAATGGATAGCGATGATGTAGTTCACTTCCTGGTTTCCAATGATGGAGGAACTACGTGGACAATATTGCAAACCTGGAATGCTAATAACAGTCCATCTAATACATCCACTGAGTATACCTTTAGCTTGGCAAATTTTACAAATGCCAATACCGTATTTGCCTTTTATGGAGATACCGGACCGGTAGATGATGATCTTGATTATAATTTCTATGTTGATAATTTCACAGTTGAAAAAGAGCAGTTAAGCACTTCTGAAGTAAGCAGCCAGACCAAAAAAGCAGCCGTTCATCCAAATCCGTTTAAAGATATTCTGTATATCTCAGACACGAGGAAAGTGAAATCTGCGAGCGTTGCAGATGTATCCGGAAGAATTGTAAAAACTACTGAGGGAGCTGTAAAAGAATTAGATCTTAGCAGACTGAACTCTGGGTTGTATTTTGTTACGCTTTACTTTAAGGACGGATCTAAGTCCACCGTAAAAGCAATTAAAAAATAATTTTTTTAATGTAAATAAAGTTAGGCGGCAGTACATTTTTGTGCTGCCGCCTTTTTATATCAAATGATTTTTTTATTAACTTCAAAGCTTAAAACTAACTGAAAATGCAAATCTCATCCCAATCTATTGAAGACTATATTTCAAAGATCCCAGAAGAAAGACAGGAGGTCTTTAAAAAGCTTTTTGATACCATCAATTCCAATCTGCCAAAGGGTTTTGAAGATACCACCAATTACGGAATGATTGGCTGGGTAGTCCCTATGGAAACGTATCCTGCAGGTTATCATTGTGCTGCCAATACTCCTTTGCCGTTTATCAATCTGGCCTCACAAAAGAACTTTATAGCACTTTATCATATGGGATTGTATTCCAAGCCGGAGCTTCTTGACTGGTTTGTTGCAGAATATCCTAAACATTCAAAGAAAAAACTGGATATGGGCAAATCCTGTGTCCGTTTCAAGAAACCGGAAGATATTCCCTTTGAATTAATCGCTGAACTGAGCAAGAAAATGACCGTAGAGGACTGGATTGGTATTTATGAATCACATTATAAGAAGTAGTTTCAAATTTTTAATTGAAATACAGATGAAATTGAACCACAAAAGTCACAAAATCTTTAACACTTAAGTAAGAATAAGTTATTATAAACACGGTTGAGAAAGAACACTCAAGTTTCTATGAAAATCTCAGATTTTCATCTTACATGAACTTTATATACAGTACTTTTTACACTTACTTATGTGAACTAAAGTGTTTTTTTAAAGAAAACTTTTGTGGTTAAAAACAATCAGTTTCATCTTAGAAATCAATATCCCAGATTCCTGCCTTACGCTCAAGATCAATTAAAGCAGCTGCATTTTCTGCCAGAAGCTGGAAATAATTCTGGCGAAGTTCATTATAGGTTCTCTGTGCATTGAGGACTTCCAAAATGGAACTTTCACCGCGCTGATAACTGTAGGTAATTCCTTTCAGAATATTTTCTGCTTCTTTCAGCATGCCATTGTCAAACTGTTGTAACTGTTTTTGAGCAGAACTATATTGTTGATAAGCCTGAGTAACCTCCATCCGGATGCTGTTTTCAATCTGTCTGTATTCAGTTTCAGCTTGTGAATAACCCATTTCTGCAATTTTCAGATCGGCATTTCTTCGGTTGGAAAACTTCAAAGGAACACTAATTCCTAATTTTACAGTGTTTACAGCAGGTGAGGGAGCTATTTCATTATTGGCAACCGTGTTGTGGCCAGCGCCGGCACTTAGTCCAAGATCTATGATACGATTGGCTTTTTCAAGTTTAATACGACTTGCAGCTGTATTGATATTCTGCTTGGATGCCAAAATATCAGACCTTTCGTTGACTGCCTGTGTGATGAGGTCATTCAGATTATAGTTTCTGTTGAAGGAGTTTAAGTCTCCGTTTACATCCTTTTCTGTACTGTCGTTGCCAATAAAATCAGAAAGCGCAGTAACGGATTGCTGCTGGGTTCCTTCCAGATGGTATACCTCATTCAATAAAGAAGAAGCTTCTAGTTTGCTTTGCTGGGAAGTTACTTTGGAAATATCACCCAATTTGTATCGGATACTGTCAGATTTAGCCAGTTTCAACATACTTTGATAAGATTCTTTCTGAACATTCAGTAGGGCTTTGGATTTTAAAGCTTCAATATACCCCAAGGTAGCATCAGCAAGCAGGTTTCTTAAATAATCCTGTAGCTGTAACTTGGAGTATTCTGCTTCATTTTTTGCCGTTTCAATTCTTGCTTTTCTTTTTCCTCCCAGTTCAAGAGTCCAGCTGATGGCTCCTTCTATGGTATGTCCCATATCTTTGGAAACCCCGTTGTTTGAGGTTTCCATTTCTATTTGTGGATCAGGAAAAATACCTGCTGTGAGAATAGATGCTTCTGCCATACTGACATTGTACCTCTGTGCGGCAAGTCCTAGGTTTTTATCTTTAACATAAGCCAGGTATTCATTGAAGTAAAGAGGCTCTTTTACTGTTTGTGCATTGATGAAAATACCTGTAACGGTACAACATAATATGATTAAAAAATTAAATTTCATGGGATGTTACATTTTGTTTGTCAAAACGAAGTTCAGCTAAATAATAAATGGCAGGAAGTACAAACAGGGTAAGGAATGTGGAGAACATAAGTCCATACACAATTACTGTTGCCAGCGGCCTTTGTACATCGGAACCAATTCCTGTTGCCAGTGAAGCAGGTAATAATCCAATGATAGCCACTGAGGCTGTCATTAATACCGGTCTGAAACGATCCTTAGCTCCCTGAATGACTGATGTTCTGAGATTAATTCCATTTTTTCTGAGGGTATTGATATGAGAAACCATAATCACCCCATTTTGTATGGCTACCCCGAATAAGGCAATGAAACCTACTGCAGAAGAAACATTCAAGGACATTCCTCTGATATTCAGGGCAAGCATTCCCCCAAATAAAGCGAGCGGAATAATACTCATCAATATAAGTGGCTGTCTGAAAGTTCCAAATGCACCATAAAGCAGCAGAAACATAAGGGCTAATGCGAGAGGTATAATAACTGCCAGTCGGGAGTAAGCTCTGTTTTTATTTTCAAACTGTCCGCCCCATTTGATCTGGTATTTTTCATGATCGTAGCGAATGTTGTTTTCAATGCTTTTCTGTGCTTCGTTGAGGAATGAAGTAAGATCTCTTCCGCGTAGGTTTAGTTTTACGGTAAGATGTCTCTTATTCATTTCTCGTGTTATGGTGCTTTCTCCGGTACTCAATGTTACACTTGCAATCTGCGAAAGCGGAATTTTAGCTCCGGATGAAGAGGATAGCATCAGATTTCCTATTTTCTCTGGAGTATTACGGCTGTTTTCCACATATCGGCAGGAAATATCATATACTTTGTTTCCTATAAAAATTTGTGAAACGGCTTTTCCTCCAAGAGCGGTTTCGATGAGGTCGGTTACGTCGGAAACATTCAGACCATATTGAGCAATTTTATTTCTGTCGGCGACGATCTGTAATTGAGGAAGCGGAGGCTCCTGATCAATGGCAAGGTCGGCTGATCCTGGAATTTTCTTTAAAAGTGAAAGTACATTGTCTGCAACCTGTCTTGTTCCTGCGAAATCATCACCATAAATTTTGACTACCAATTCACTGTGCGCTCCAGAGATTTTATCCATTACACCATCTATCATTGGCTGCGAAAATCCTACGGTAAAGCCGGGCATTCCTTTGTAATCTTCTGCCAGTTCTTTAATAAGATCAGCTTTTGTTTTTCCTGACGGCCATTCTTTGTAAGGTTTTATTCCTACCGATACTTCAAAGTGAGAAGCTGTCCATGGATCCGTTCCATCATCATTACGTCCCGCTTGTACCATAATGTATGTGACTTCTGAGTGCTTCATTGTTCTGAGACGAAGCGAATCACTCATTTCTTGAGCCTTTTTCAATGAAATGCCGGGAGGAAGCTGTACCTGCAGCCAGATAGAACCTTCATCAAGCTCCGGTAAAAAGTCTTTACCTACGTTGTAAGAGAGAATTCCGGCACCAACCAGTACAATTCCGGCAGGGATGAAAATCTTTTTTGGAGCAGCCATTATTTTATCTATTCCTCTTCCGTAGGCATTACTTATTTTTTCAAGCCATTTATTATAATAAATTTTTCTTGGCTTTTTATAGATCATAAAAGCCAGCCCGGGAATCAAAAGTAAAGCAACAGCCAATGCTCCCAGTAATGCATATCCTACCGTAAAGGCCATTGGGGTAAATAGCTTTTTTTCTACTCTTTCAAAGGCAAATAGCGGTAAATAAGCTGTAATGATGATGATTCCTGAAAAGAAAATAGGTTTAGCAATCTCAGTGGCTTTCTGGATGATTGTTTTTTCTTCCAGCTCCTCATCGGGATGATCTTCTCTTTTCTTCAAAATAGCTTCCAGCATTACAATGGAACCATCTACAATAATTCCGAAATCTATGGCTCCCAATGACAGAAGGTTGGCAGGAATATTGGTGAAATGCATTAAAATAAAAGCAATAAGAAGTGAAAAAGGAATGGTAATGGCGGTAAGAAGTGCTCCTCGCCAGCTTCCAAGGAATATGATCAATATAATAATGACCAGTACAATTCCTTCCGTTAAGGTATGGGAAACTGTATTAAGGGTTGTTTTTACCAGATCAGTTCTATCCAGATATGTATGAATTTTTACGCCTGCCGGAAGGGTATTTTTGTTGAGCTCATCTACTGCTTCATGTACTCCTGTTAAAACCTGTGACGGATTTTGACCTTTTAGCAAAAGAACGATCCCACCTACGCTTTCATTGTAATTTCGGTTACGGTCTGTAAAGCCCAGAATTCCCTTACGTTCAAGGTTTCCGTATTTCAATGTTCCGATGTCGTTCAGGAAAACGGGAACTCCTTTTTCTGTTTTTACAACGGTTTTTCCCAGATCATCAAGATTTTTGATTAATCCAATTCCACGAACCACATAGGCAAGGTCTCCGCGGGGAAGCATGCTTCCCCCTGCACTGGCATTGTTTTTACTGATGGTTTCAATAACCTCAGCTAAGGAAAGACCATATTGTTCCAGTCTATTGGGATCAAGCTCTATCTGAAACTGCGTGGTGATTCCCCCGAAATTAGTGACATCAGCAATCCCGGAAACCTGTTTTATTCTGGGAATAATAACGAAGTTTTGCAGATCTGTAAGTTCTCTTAGGCTGTGGTTATTACTTTCAATAACGTAGCGGTAAATTTCTCCTACGGGAGAGGTTAAAGGATCCAGTCCCGGCTGTGCGCCATAGGGTAGGGAAACATCGGCAAGTCTTTCCTGAATACGCTGTCTTGCCCAATAATCATCAATTCCATCATCAAATACGATGGTAATCATTGAAAGTCCAAAAGTACTTTTGCTTCTCATCACATGCATTCCGGGAATCCCATTGAGTGCTCTTTCCAATGGAATAGTGATCTGCTGTTCTACTTCTTCGGCAGCCAGGCCTTGTACCTGGGTTACAACCTGTGAAGTGGTATCGGCAATATCAGGATAGGCTTCAACGGAAAGTTTAGTCCAGGAATAATATCCAAAAACTCCTAATAATATGAATAGGGCCAGTATCAGCCATTTTTTCTGTATGGAAATTGTTAATAACTTTTTCATATGCTAACTTTAATGGGAAACTTCTGTTTCCGCATTCGACACTTATTTTACATCCAGCAAATAGATTCCGCCAGTGGTCATGATTTCATCTCCGGATTTAAGTCCTGAGGTAATCTTTACTGTTTTTTCAGAGGCTTCTGCAGTGGTGATATTTCTTTTCATGAATTGATTTTTTCCTGTTTTAATCCATACATACTGGTTGTCATCTTTCTGCATCAAAGCAGAGGTGGGGATAATAATTGTGTTTTCAGAATCGGTGGAATAGGTAATGGTGGCAAACATACCAGGTTTCAATGTTCTATCAGGATTTTCACACTGTATTAATACCTTAATGCTTCGTGTTGCTTCATCTACCCAATCGTTGATGTGATAAACCTTTCCGGTGATGGCTCTGTCCGGATAAGTATTAACCTTTACAGATACCTGATCTCCGTTTTTAATAAATCGAAGATCTTTCTCCTTAACTTCTCCGGAAATCCAGACTTTTGAGAGTTCAGCAACAATCATTACAGGTTCAGCATCTTCACGAAGGTATTGTCCGGTAACAATCTTGTTAGAAATAATTTCTCCTGAGATGGGTGCTCTTACGATCAAACCTCCGGAACCTTTGCTCTGGCTGTTGTAGATCTTTAATGCTGTAGAAGCATTGGTTAAAGAGATTCTTTTATTTTTAAATTCGGTTTCTGACTCCTCCAGTTCTTTCTGTATTCCCAACCCGTGTTTTACAAGGTCCTGCTGGCGTTTGTACTTCTTTTCAGCGAGACCTGCTTCATTCAGGGCATCAGAATATTCTTTCTGCACATCCAGATAACCTGAAGAAAGAACTTCAAAAAGGGGACTTCCTGCGCTTACCTTTTGGCCAATATTGACAAAGGCTTTTGTAATTCTTCCGGAAAAGGGGCTTGCAATTTCGGCGTAGTTATTGGGGATGGCTTCTATGGTTCCTACAGAGGTAATATCATGGTTGTATTCCTGATCGCTGACGGTTATGGTTTTGATTTTTTTTAAAACGGGACTGCTTTCGGGAATAATGACCTGATTATTTTTGAAGGTGATTTCCTCTTCCTTGTTTTGCTGAGGGGCATTGTCTTTGCAGGAGATGGCAAAGAGGGTAATAATGCTTAAGATTATTCTTTTCATGATCTTAATAAAATTGGGTACTGTTGCTGATTTTTGCTTTTGTATCGTTTTTTTTCTTTTTAATGACGATGTTTTTACTTCGGACTTCCTTTTGGGTAGACAAAGTGGATCGTAGAAATATATTTGTGGAAACGATGAAGAAAACTGTAATAAGTGCTTCTATGGGATAACCTAAGGCACATAATGCACCTATTGCAGCGGAGCACCATAAAGTAGCGGCAGTATTTAATCCTCTTACGGTAAGGCCATCTTTCATGATAACGCCACCACCAAGGAAACCGATGCCACTGACAATATAAGAGGTAATTCTTCCGGCTGCATCACCACCAATTCTGATAGCAATTAATACGAATGCTGCAGAGCCTATACAAACCAGAGTATTGGTACGCAGGCCCGCATTTTTTCTGCGCCACTGTCTTTCGAAACCTATACCGGCTCCTAAGCAGAATGCAGTTAATAAACGAAGAGTAAATTCAAATGTATTCATAACTTTTCCTGTTTTTATAAAGCTTTTAGGCTGTACGGGAAAAGTGAGTACAACTAAAGCTTTTAAGATTGATAATTACTGTAAGGATCTGAGTCCATATGCTTTATTTTTTACTGTGCAAAAGTAGAAATGAAGCTGCTTTTTTACAGTTAGAAAGGCTTTAGAATGCTATTAGAATGTTATTAGAGAAAATAAGGATAGTGCTTTTTTAATTGAAATATATAATTGATCTTATGTAAAGGATTATTAATGGTTACAGATTCAGAATTAAAATACTAACCTGTAACCATGGTTTAAGATAATAATTCAATACATTTGGCGAAAATTTAGTTTTGTACTATACTATTATTAATTTTGTAGAATAAAGCTTGTTTTATCTCCCGGTTTCATCCCCCAAAGTTGTCTTTATAAATTAAATTGTAGAAATGAAAAAATCAAATCTAGCGATCCCCGCTACGCTTTTAGCTATTGTCTGTGTACAAGGCGGAGCATCTATTGCCAAGCAGCTTTTTCCTGCGATAGGAGCTATTGGAACCGTTACTTTAAGGATTGTTCTTTCTGCAATTTTACTGACATTAATTAACCGCCCGAAGTTTTTGCAGTTTACCAGCCAAAAGTGGAAGTATTGTGCAATGTATGGGATAGGACTGGCTGCTATGAACCTTATTTTTTATATGGCTATTCAGAGAATTCCACTAGGGTTAGCGGTTACTGTTGAGTTTGCAGGACCTTTATTTCTGGCCTTGGCTCTTTCGCGTAAATTATTGGATGTAGTATGGGCCCTGCTGGCCTGTGTAGGGATATTGCTTATTGTTCCCTGGAAAAGTGACCATATCGATTTAGTGGGACTTGGACTTGCTTTTCTTGCAGGAATATTTTGGGCCCTTTACATCGTGATGGGCGGAAAGGTTTCCAAAATAATGGACGGAAAAGATGCCGTTACCACTGGGATGTTGTTTGCAAGTCTTGTGATTATTCCTTTTACCATATGGGATGGCGCAGTCTTTAATCTTACGCCTACAATTTTTATGAAAGGGCTAGGAGTGGCAATCCTTTCAAGTGCATTGCCATTTTCATTAGAAATGATGGCCCTTAAAAAACTTCCGGCAAAAACTTTTAGCATTCTGATGAGTCTGGAGCCTGCTTTTGCAGCCCTTTCGGGGTTGGTGTTTCTGGCAGAAGAGTTAACTTTTTTGCAGTGGATATCCATTGCCTGTGTCATAGCAGCCAGTATCGGAACTACAATTTTCAGTAGAATTTCTCATGAGTAGACTCTAAAAAAGAAAAGAACTTTAAATTCATATTAAAAATCAAAGATCACCATAAAAACTGTTTTATTGTTTTCTGAGGCTACTTTTATCTTGGCATGATGAAGATGGATGATTTTCTCGGTCAGGAAAAGTCCGATGCCGTATCCTTTTTCTTCTTTGGAATTTTCACTTCTGTAAAATGGCTCAAAAATATGCTGCAGATCTTCAGGTGAAATGATAATTCCTGTATTGGTAAAACTGATGATCAGTGAACTTGCATGGGTTTTGACATCTATGCAACATGTATGTTCAGGAGAATATTTACAGGCATTATCAATAAGATTGTTGAATGCTACCTGTAGCAGATACTCATTTCCTTGCAGGGTGAGCTGAGGTTCTTCCACCTCACTGTCTATATTCAGTGAAACTTTATATTCAGAATTTTCCTTTATAATTTTAGAATAAGATTCCAGAAGAATTTCGTCAAGACGTATTTCAGAAAAACTGATTTCATTAGGGTCATAGCTAGCCTTAGCGAGATCCATTAAGCTGTTGGATAATTTGACCATATTGCGGGCATCATCCAATGCAAACCGAATTGTCTCCTGGTATTCTTCCTTGGTGTGTTCTTTTTCAGAAGCCAGTTCCAGTTCTGTAATAATGGCTGATAATGGCGTACGAAGTTCATGCGAAATATTGGATACGAAATGCTTTTGAGCATCAAAGGAATTCTCCAGTCTTTCCAACATCCCATTGAAATTTTGGGCAAGCTCATTAAGCTCATCCTTCTCTTTGGTGGTTTTTAAACGCAGTTGTAATTTTCCGGCTGTAATTCTTTTGATTTGTTCCACCATTTCACTAAGTGGATTCAATGCTTTTTTAGAAAGAAAAATTCCGGCCAGATAAATCAGAATAAGAATACTGATAAAAGCAATGATGCTGATGGTCAGTAAATGATTGATCGAGTTATAACCATATTGATCATAACCGGCTGCAGTTACTAAATATTCTTTTCCGTTATGAGTATAAACAGTTCCAATAGCCTGAAGATCATTGATGAAAAAACTGATTTCCTTATTTTTTAGAATTCCGGAAAGCATTTTCGGATCTTCTTTTACATAATCTACCTTTGAGTCATCATGATAGATGAGATTGAATTCCGGATCATAGATGGCTACCTGAACTTCATTAATGGTTTTTGTATTGTTTTTATAAAGACGGTGCATTTCCTTTTCAGACAATGTACTCTGAAAAAAAAGATTGGCCTTGGCAACTCCTTCATTTCTGAGCTGAGCATAAAATGAGGTTTCCCTTGCCTTACTTGAAGAATAATAGACGGCAATACCATAGAATATCATCAGCATTGCTGTGACAAAAGTAAAAAGTAGAGTAAGCCGGGTTCTGACTTTCATGCTTTAAAATGCTATTGGTGGTTTTCTTCGTATCCCTTTTTTAAAATGAAACCCATTCCTGCTTTGGTATGGATTAGTTTACTTTCAAAATCCTTGTCAATTTTCTTTCGGATATAATTGATGTAGACATCAATAAAATTGGTGCCGGTATCGAAGTGAGTTTCCCATACATTTTCTGCAATTTCAGAGCGGGAAAGAACTCTTTCCGGATTTTCCAGCATGTATTTCATCAGATTGAATTCTTTAGGAGTGAGTTTTATGGAGATTCCGTTTCTGCTTACAGACTTCAATTTAAGATCCATTTCAATATTTTCATATTTTAATAGCTGTTCTGTAGGGGAGTGCAGAGAAAATCTTTTCATTAAAACCTTAACTCTGGCAATGAGTTCACGCATTTCAAACGGTTTGGTAAGGTAATCATCCGCTCCGGAATCAAACCCCTCCAATTTATCATCGGTAGTTCCCAATGCTGTAAGCATAATGACGGGAACATGGGGCTTTGAACTTTTTATTTCCCTGCAAAAATCCAGACCATTTTTTAATGGAACAATAATATCTGTAATGATGAGGTCGAAGTCCTGAGATGACGCCAATTCCAATGCCTTTTCGCCGTCATAAGCAAAGCTTACGTCCATATCCTGTTCCAGAAGTCCTCTGCCGATAAGCCGTGAAAGTCTTTTGTCGTCTTCTACTAGTAAAATATGAGGCATAAGAATGTGTAAAGTGTTTTTATTGGAATGAAAACTAGCTCAATATTCACCACAAATGTAATGAATTCTATTTTGTAATTTTAACCCCGAAATAATAATCAAATGTCAGAAATTAAAATGTTTTTACATAAAAGGCTTAAGGAAATATCTGTTGCCGGACTTTTATCTTTTTTAATGGCCGTGTTGATGCAATGTGCTTCTCATAAGGATATAGCACAGCTTAAGAATGGAGATCTTCTTTTTGTAACCGCCAAGGAAACGGGTCTTTCCGGTGCTATTAATAACGTTACCCAAAAGCAGAAGATTGCTTCTTTCGATCATATTGGTATTCTTGAAAAAGTAGATGGAAAAATGTATGTTCTCCATGCTGCACCAAAAGGAGGATCTCAGCAACAGGATTTAAAAGATTTTATTAAAGATCAGAAAGATGATGGCCAGAATGTAGTGGTGTACCGTTTGAAGCCTGAATATCAAAAATCGATTCCGACTGCTATTGAAAAGGCGCATTCAATGTTAGGGAAACCCTATAATTTCAATTATATTTTGGATGAAAATTCATATTACTGTTCAGATTTTATCGAAAGAGCTTTTAGAAATGATCAAATTTTCAAATTAGAGCCCATGACGTTTATTGATCCCAAAACAGGAAAGATCAATGCATTTTGGGAAGAATTTTATAGTAAGAAAAATCTGAAAGTCCCTGAGGGTGAGCCTGGCTGTAATCCCAATGGCTTGGCCGGCTCAGAAAAACTGGAAAGGATAAAAGAACTTTAAAATATTGAGAGAAGCTGTAAAGGCTTCTTTTTTTTGTTAAATTTTAAAAAAATATTAGTCTACTAATTTGGTGGACTAATATTTTTTTATATTTTTGTCACAGATTTAAATGCAAAGAGCAATATGATCTGAAAGTGTTTAACCAAAAAATGTTTAGTGATGATTACACCTAATCCTAGCCTGCAGGTTCTGCAAAATAAACTGAACCTACCTAAAAAAGAATTGTTATTGGAAATAGAATTGAATGGCAAAATGAAATTTGAGCATTTAATGAATACCATCTATAATCAATTTGGGATTTGTCACAGAGTGTTATCAGCCAATGTGGAATATGTGAACGGATACAGTTTTGGTTCAGTACAGTTATACATTAATGTTAATTCAGAAGACTATCATCAGCTTGAAGTCTATCTGAATAAAAATAAACTTTTGAATACAACGGTGGAGTATCTCTGCCGAAAATATTCTTAGGGGAGATTCATATAGTTTTAATTACTCAAAGTGTCTGATTTTTTTAATCGGGCACTTTTTTTATAGAAATTTTTTATTTTACACCAGCCAACAAAAAAGCGTCCAGATCACTCTGAACGCTCTATTGTAATAAAAATAAGTTTTTAAATTCTTTCGATATCAGCACCAATTGCTTTTAGTCTTCCATCGATATTTTCGTATCCTCTGTCGATTTGCTCGATATTGTGGATAATGGATTTTCCTTCTGCAGATAATGCCGCAATAAGAAGTGCATTTCCGGCTCTGATATCAGGGGAAACCATTGTAGTTCCTCTTAATGGAGCTTCTTGGTTTAATCCTATTACCGTAGCTCTGTGCGGATCACATAAAATAATCTGAGCACCCATGTCGATTAATTTATCCACAAAGAATAATCTGGATTCAAACATTTTCTGGTGAACAAGGATACTTCCTTTAGCCTGAGTGGCTACCACCAAAATAATGGATAATAAATCCGGAGTGAATCCCGGCCATGGAGCATCCGAAATAGTAAGGATAGATCCGTCAATAAATTTCTGGATTTTATAATGTTCCTGGGCAGGAATATAAATATCATCACCGCTTTGTTCAAGCTGAATTCCCAGTTTTCTGAATGTATTCGGGATAACCCCTAGTTGGTTCCAGTTTACATTTTTAATGGTAATTTCAGATTTTGTCATGGCTGCAAGACCAATCCAAGATCCGATCTCTACCATGTCCGGAAGCATTGTGTGTTCAGTACCTCTTAAGTAATCTACTCCTTCAATAGTCAATAGGTTTGAACCAATTCCTGAGATATTAGCACCCATTCTGTTCAGCATTTTACATAACTGCTGAAGATAAGGTTCGCAAGCAGCGTTGTAAATTCTTGTTTTTCCTTTTGCTAATACAGCAGCCATAACGATATTGGCTGTTCCTGTTACAGAAGCTTCTTCCAGTAAAATAAATTTACCATTAAGTTCTTTAGCCTTTAAAGAATAGAAATATTCTTCTTCATCATAATGAAATTCTGCACCAAGTTCTACCAATCCCTGGAAGTGAGTATCCAATCTTCTTCTTCCGATTTTGTCACCACCCGGAGTTGGCATATAAGCCTCTCCATAACGTGCCAACATTGGGCCCATAAGCATGATAGAACCACGTAGTTTAGCTCCGTCTTTTTTAAACTCATTAGACTTTATATAGTCAAAATTAACTTTATCCGCTTTGAAAGTATAATCTCCGTGAGCATTTTTAGTAACTTTTACACCAAAATCACCCAGAATTTCAATCAATCTGTTCACATCATGAATGTCCGGAATATTTTTGATTCTAACTTCTTCATCCGTTAACAGAACTGCACATAAAATTTGTAGAGCCTCATTTTTGGCTCCTTGTGGAGTTATCTCACCCTGCAGTCTTTTTCCTCCTCTTATTTGAAATGTTCCACTCATTATTTTCTGTTTTTATGATTGTTATTATGCCTTCTTTTGTTAGGTTGATTTTTATTATTGTTGCTGTTACTATTGTTTCGGTTGTTGTTACCGTTATTGTTTCGGTTGTTATTATTGGTATAATAAATCTTACTTTTTTCAAGAGATTCAATTCCTGTAAGATCCAACCTGTTTTCAGACAGTTCTTTCAGATGACGGAAAATAACGTCATCCGTCACATGTTCTTTATTATAGACATTATAAGATTTCTTCATATTGTTGGCAATTACCTCTATAAGGGCTTCTTTTTCATCCCCTGGTTCTAGTTCTATTGCTTTTTCTATCAATTGAAGAATACTTTTTCCGTAAAACTTGAAGTCACCTTGAAGTTTTGGATATTCCATTCTTTTAGGTTTTTCTGCCAATTGTTCCATCGTAGGAAACGGATAAGGAGATTCTACATCCAAATCATGATTAGCAAGAATAAAAAGATGGTCCCAAAGTTTATGTTTATAATTTTCCTCGTCGCGAAGTTGCGGGTTTCTCTGACCCATAAAATCGATGATTGCCATAGCCATTTCATTCCTTTCCTCTTTGGTAGGAAGTTCTTTGCAGCGCTCAACCAACTGTTGTATAATTCTGCCATATTCCGGCATATGAAGCTGAGTTTTTTGGGTATTGTATTCCATAGTATGCAAATATATGGATTAAAAGAAAAATTGTTTGGAGAATCTTAAAAAATTATGATTTTTTAATGAAACTTCATGTAGGGTATCTTATTGATTTATTATGAAAAGTAAAAATATTTCACATAAAATTGAATTTGGTTTTAAGAAAATTGTAAATTGTTTAATAGATTAATAATTAAATATTTCGATGAAAAAAGTACAATTTTTACTTTCCTTACTGGCATTGGCAGTAGCCAGCTCATGTCAGAACAATGATGAATTTATCAAAGAGCCTTCACAAAAAGATGAAGTACATGATAAAATTGTAAATGTAACCCATCATGATGGGAGACCTTTCAGTACTACCGTAAAGGAATCTGGATCTGTACAAGGTAAATTTGTTGCCGGTCCGGGTGGCAGTGTTTTGATGCAGGGATTTTATTGGGATGTTCCGGAAGGCGGTAACTGGTGGAACACTGTTAAGGATAAATTAACTGCATGGTCCAACGCAGGAATTGGAGCGGTATGGCTTCCTCCGGCTTCAAAGGCACAAAACGGAGCCTATTCAATGGGGTATGATCCTACGGATTATTATGATTTTGGAAATTTTAATCAAAATGGAAGTGTAGAAACCCGCTTTGGGTCAAGAACTGAACTGGAGGCTTTAATTACCAAGGCTCATGCTGAAAATATGCAGGTATATGCTGATATTGTCATTAATCATAATAGCGGTGGGCAATCTGAGGCTAATCCTTATACCGGAACAAATACCTGGACAAATTTTTCAGGAGTAGCTTCCGGAAAATTTCAGAGAAACTACAATGATTTTTATAAAAACTCTTACGGAAATAATGATGAAGGTTCTTTTGGTGGTTTTCCGGATCTTTGTCATGCTAATCCTCATGTGCAGGACTGGTTGTGGGGTAGAGACGATTCTGTAGGGAAATACTACAAAAATGTAATGAAGTTTGATGGTTGGAGGTTTGATTATGTTAAAGGATTTGGACCTTGGGTCGTTAATAACTGGAATTCAAAGGTGGGTGGATTTTCTGTAGGGGAATTATGGGATTCTAATGTTAATACTCTGGAATCATGGGCAAATAATGCAAACAGTTCCGTATTTGATTTTGCAGCTTACTATAAAATGGATGAAGCCTTTGATAATGGAAATTTAAATGTCTTAAATGATGATATGATGTGGAAAAGGAACCCGTACAAGGCTGTAACTTTTGTGGCTAATCACGATACAGACATCATCTACAATAAAATGCCGGCCTATGCCTATATTTTAACCCATGAAGGATATCCAACCATTTTCTACAGAGATTATGAAGAATGGCTGAATAAAGACAAACTAAATAATTTAATCTGGATTCATAACAACAAAGCTACGGGAACAACTTCCATTTTATACACAGACAATGATGAATACATTGCAAGACGTAATGGGTACAACGGAAATCCGGGGTTGGTAGTGTATATCAATACATCATCAAGCTGGCAGGAACGCTGGATTGAAACCAATTGGAGTAATCAGCAGATTAAGGATTTTACAGGAAGTTCAAGCTGGTATCCGACAACGCAGGGTGATAAATGGGTGAAAATTCAGTGCCCACCCAATAGTTATTCAGTATGGTCGCTTAATTTATGAGTAATGAGTTCTGAGCTTGAAAAATTAAAATAATGTAGAATCTCTCGCAGATTTTGCTGATAACGCAGATTTTTTATAGTATAAATAGTTGTGTAAATCTGTGAAATCTGTGGGAGATCATATTATACCTGAATGAATTTTTTCTTTTGATGCTGATCCGGCAGATAGCATTTTTGATTGGCCAGTTTCATTCTGTTTCTGGATATAACATCATACATCTTATCACTCAGGAATGAGGGCATTAGTTTACCAATGGCTGATACTTTGTAAATTCCGCCTAATAAGCTCGCAATTTGAAGTACTGCTCTTGATTTGATCAGATAGTATTGTTTGGGTTTCCAAAGATACATGGTGTTGAACTCTGTGGTTTTCAGGCCTCTTTCGGATAAAAATTCCTGTCCGAAGTCAGACTGCAGTGAGGCAAACATGAATTTGTCTTTTTTGTCTCTTTCCAAAATCCATTGGACCCAGAAGTTACATACTCCACAGTCGCCATCAAAAAATACAATATGTTTGTTTTCCCAGTTTTCCACGATGTTATTTATTAAACATGATTCTTCTTTCTGTGTCTTCCTTTACCTGCTTGAAGTATTTAATGAGATCTGCCCGTTGCTCATCGGTTAACTTGGCATTTTGATGTCCTATGTAATAAGATTCAAGTGGCATTTCTTTTTTCTCAACCATCTCCATGCTTTCTTTCAGTTTACGAAGCTGTCTTTGAGGTTCGTATACTGCAAAGGTAGAAAAATTAAGATGCTTTCGGCCTTCATCAATATGATTTTTTACAAACCATGAAACCGGTGAGATACTGGAATACCATGGATAAACCGTTTCATTGGAATGGCAGTCATAGCATGAAGTTCTAATGACTTTAGCTGTTTTTTCAGGAGTATTTTTTATTTTCAAAAAGTCCATGCCGGGTGTAGGGCGCGGATTGGTTTTATCAATAGGAAAAAACTGAATGATAACGAAGGCTACGAGAAGAATGACAACTATTTTTTTCATATCGAATTCATGTTGGTGAATGATAAAGATAGCTAAATAATTTTTAGTCTGAATTGAAATTAAAAGATTAAATGCTTGTTATACAGTTTTATGGGATGGTTTTTATTTATCAAGAAATCAACAACATTCTGACAATATATATCTTCCTTTTTCTGTTGATGATTATATTGAGTTATTCTAAATAGGGTAGAGTATTGCTTTTTTTTACTAAGGTGAATTTAAAATTTTACTAACTTAATACCACAATTGTGTCTTTGGTTCAGATGCTGTCGGAAATATTTCTTTATAGTTTTTAACTATCGTTGAAATAATTATTAATAGATTGTATTTATTGAAAAGACGTTGTAAGTTTGTCATGTTCTTACAACAGAGAAAGTTACTTAAACTGTATTAATCAATATAAAAAAAATAAATAAACGACAATGGAAAACGATTTGAATGACATCAGTAAATGCCCGTTTCACAACGGAACCATGAAGAAGAATAATGTAGCAGGTGGAGGTACTCAAAATCAAGATTGGTGGCCTGACCAGCTGAGGGTAGATCTTCTGCGTCAGCATTCATCACTATCCAACCCTATGGATAAAGACTTTGACTATGCTGAAGCGTTTAAGAACCTTGATCTTGAAGCTGTAAAAAAAGATCTTCATGCATTAATGACGGATTCACAAGATTGGTGGCCGGCAGATTTTGGTCATTATGGACCTTTGTTTATCCGTATGGCCTGGCACAGTGCCGGAACTTATCGTGTAGGTGACGGTAGAGGTGGAGCAGGAGCGGGACAGCAACGTTTTGCCCCTTTGAATAGCTGGCCGGATAATGTAAGCCTAGATAAGGCAAGAAGGCTATTGTGGCCTATTAAGCAGAAATACGGAAAAAATATATCATGGGCAGACCTTTTAATTCTTACAGGAAATATAGCCCTTGAATCTATGGGGTTCAAAACCTTTGGATTTGCCGGCGGACGTGAGGATGTATGGGAACCGGATGCAGATGTATATTGGGGATCAGAAAAAACATGGCTGGGAGGAGATATTCGTTATGCACATGGCTCTGAAGGAGTAGTAGAGAAAGGTGCTGTTCTTCCTACCGATGAAAAAGCAGATGGAGATATTCACTCCAGAAATCTTGAAAATCCTTTGGCCGCTGTACAAATGGGATTAATTTATGTAAACCCTGAAGGGCCGGACGGAAATCCTGATCCGATTGCTGCCGCTAAAGATATCCGGGACACTTTCGGACGTATGGCCATGGATGATGAAGAAACTGTAGCCTTGATTGCCGGTGGACATACTTTTGGAAAAACCCACGGTGCCGGTCCGGCAGATCATGTTGGTAAAGAACCTGAGGGCGCAGGTATTGAATTACAGGGATTAGGATGGGCAAGCAGCTATAAATCCGGAAGCGGAAGAGATGCCATTTCAAGTGGATTGGAAGTAACATGGACTGAAACACCAACCCAATGGAGTAATTATTTCTTTAAAAACCTGTTTGAAAATGAATGGGAACTAACGAAAAGTCCTGCAGGTGCTCACCAATGGGTAGCAAAAGATGGGGCCGAAATCATTCCTGATGCATTTGATTCTTCTAAAAAGCATAAACCTACCATGCTTACAACGGATCTTTCTTTAAGACTTGATCCTGTTTACGAAAAAATTTCAAGACATTTTTATGAAAATCCTGATGCGTTTGCAGATGCGTTTGCAAGAGCATGGTTCAAGCTTACTCACAGAGATATGGGACCTCGCGCCCGTTATTTGGGACCGGATGTGCCTCAGGAAGAACTGATCTGGCAGGATCCTATTCCGAAAGTAAATCATGAACTGGTTAATGATACGGATGTTCAATCTCTTACTTCTAAAATTTTAGCTTCCGGATTAAGCATTTCTGAATTGGTTTCAACAGCATGGGCGTCTGCATCTACATTTAGAGGAAGCGATAAACGTGGCGGTGCCAATGGTGCCAGAATAAGACTGGAGCCTCAAAGAAATTGGGAAGTAAATAACCCTGCACAATTACAAAAAGTATTGGGTACATTGGAAGGGATTCAAAAAGAATTCAATGATTCTCAAAGTGGAGGCAAGAGAATATCACTGGCTGACATCATTGTTTTAGCAGGTAATGCTGCGGTAGAAGCTGCTGCAAAAAATGCAGGATATGAGGTTAAAGTGCCTTTTTCACCGGGAAGAATGGATGCTTCTCAAGAACAGACTGATATAGAATCTATGGGATATCTGGAACCTGCAGCTGACGGATTCCGAAATTATCTGAAAAGAAAATTCACAGTTTCTACAGAGTCTTTATTAATTGATAAAGCTCAGTTATTAACGCTTACTTCTCCCGAATTAACAGTATTGATTGGCGGAATGCGTGCTTTGGACACCAATTTCGATGGCTCTAAGAATGGAGTATTTACCAACCGTCCGGGAGTTCTTACCAATGATTTCTTTGTAAATCTTCTGGATATGGGAACGCAATGGAAAGCTATGTCGGGTGACAATGAAGTATACATGGGAACAGACCGTTCAACGGGCCAACCAAAATGGACTGCTACAAGAGCTGATCTTGTTTTCGGATCAAACTCAGAACTGAGAGCGATTGCAGAAGTTTATGGAAGTGCTGATGCCCAAGGTAAATTTATCAATGATTTTGTTGCAGCTTGGACAAAGGTGATGAATCTGGATAGATTTGATCTGGCTTAATGGTAATGATTTAAAGCAATATAAAGAGGCTGCGTTATGCAGCCTCTTGTTTTTTATTTTAATACTCCATATTTTCGGGATTCTTCGAAAAGATTATACTTTATTATACTGTCTTTTCTAAAAATATATTCAATAGAATCGCCTTTCTTTTTTGAAACAGAATCACCTATTTGATATGAAAATTCTAAAATTTTTTGAGTTCCATTGGAATATTTAACATAGAGGAAATTATGCTCTTTTTTATTATTATAAATATCAATTACCTTAGTATTTCTTTCGATTGATAATATTTTCTCTTTCACTAATTCATTTGAATTAATAATTAAATAAGCTATTGTAGACAATAAAATACATCCAAAAAAAACGATAAATAGGATAATCGTTTTTTTACTGGATTTATCAACTTCTATATTAAAATCATCTTCCATCAAAACTGGTTTGTGTATTATTTTATGAGGTAAACTTATGAAAATATTGAGAATTGAAATAGGAGTGTCGAAATATATAATGAATTATTTGTATAGATATCTTTTAAATAAAAATCCATCGCAATTGCGATGGATTTTTATTTATCTTCCACACGAAAGGATTTGTGCGACAGCGGGGGGATTTACTTTCAAATTTCTATAATATTACAATTTAATAATTCCCATTTTTCCTTTTTCCTTTCCATATTTATTTCGACAACAGCTCCTTGATTAACAATTTTATATAATATATAAAATTTATTGGAACTTGTTTTGTAATCTAGAATCTCGATTAAATTACCGTTTTCATTTAAACGATCATTTTCATTCACTAAAATACCAAAGCACTTTATTTTTCGTGTTAATGGATTGTTTATTCTTTTAAAAACAATATTAATGTTTCTCCTGTTTTTAATCTCAAAATGGTAATATTGTTTAACATCATTACAAGCATTTAAAGAAATTTCAAAAAGATTTGATATATCTTCTTGTGTTGAATCAACTTTATTAGAGCAACTTGCAAATAGTAAGAGTAATAAAATAGATAATTTCATATTTATTTTAAAATATTAATGTTCAACGTTCTTTTAATATTTGTATTATCTTTCTCTTTCTCTTTCTCTTTCTTTTCCTCGTATTCTCTCGTCTCTTTTATCATTTTCATACTTTTTTTAAAAAATTTATCAGATAATATCTTTTGATACCGTTTATTAAATTTCTCTCTGTTATCACCTGAGTTATATCTTTGAATACTTTCTCCAAAGGCTTCTTCTTCAAATTTCTCACCCTCTTCCTCAGGATTATCAACTCCGTCAACATCATCTCCTCTATGTACATCTTCATGTAGTATAGAAGCTGCAATCAAGAAAATTAAATTAGATTGTTCTTCTCCTGAAAGATTATTTGCACTATCAATAGTTCCAGAATTTAAATTAAATTCACCTGAACCTTTATTATTACCTGTATAACTTGCGTATGCAGGATTTAGCAAAATTTACCTTCGCGTTTCCTAAATGATCTCTGTACTGGTAAATATAATATTTTTCTAAATGCAAATAATTCTATTTTCATATACAAAACAGAACATTATATAACACAAAAACCATCGCAATTGCGATGGTTTTCTTTATTTATCCGCTCAAAGTCACAGACTTTGCGCAGCGGGGAGGTAGCAAGGAAGCGAGAAAAATCCCTTATTCGCTTTTACTACAATCGCTCTCCATAAAAATATGAGCTTTATTAAAATCTGGAATGAATTTTTTATCTACGAAGTAGAGTATTCTTTCATCAATTGTTGATTGCCTACCTTTCTTTAGATTAGAGATATCTTGATTTGTCTTTTCAAAAAAAGAATCGAAAAAGTTAATAATTTGCTTATCTTTTTCTTCACCCAAATCATAGATTATTAAAGAACCTTTATAATGATAAGTCTTAATTCTGTTAGAGAGATTATCATTGTAATTCATTTTTGCAAGACCGAACAGGTATTGATTGTTACATTTTTTAATTAAGCTTATTTCAAAAAAAGCGAACTCTTTTTCAGCAATTATTTTTTCTACATAATTATAAAATTCCTTCTTTTGGTGGGTCTGAGCAGAACATCCAAAATTTAATAAAAGAATATATAATAAGATAACTAATTTAATCTTTTTTAAATTTTCCTTCATAAGCTTTAATTATTTGTGTGCTATTATATATAATGGTTGTATTGTGTGCTGGCGCATAAATAAAGTTAACTGCATTAGGCATAGTTTCTGCAGAAACTCTATCTCCACTATTCTTTTTACTTAAAACCTTAGAAGTATAACCATTCGCCTTAAACGGAAACTGTGACATCCGAAATCCACTAGGGTTTAAAGGACCTGAAATTTGGTCAGGACTCCATGTCCCAGGATGCAAATGTCCTTGTAATTTAACATTACTTCCCTCATAAACGGGACTTGCAGAAGTTTGCTGATTAGATGTATATACAACAGTATTATCTTTACCATTTACTTCAGCTGTCTGTATCCCAAATTCCACATTTACTTCTCCCGACTTCATCCAATCGCCTACTTGATTAAGATAATCCATACCTTTTGCTTCATCTCCTTTAAAGTCCAAATATGTCTATCCAGTTGTTGAATATTGATGAGTATTCTCTTTGATAAAGCCTTTTTCACCAACTTCAAATCCACCATCATTTTCAGTCTTTAGATTTCCACTACTATCAAAATTCTTTTCAGTATAAATCACATCCGTTTTAGATTCAGCCATCCATGTAAGATTGCCACTTTTATCCATTTTGTATATATCCGTTGCTTGTCTTCCATCAGGGTCAATAAACCTTATTGGATTATTAAACGCATAATTAAAAGGACTATGACGTGTCATCTTCTCTGCCAATGGATCAATCACCCCCCCCCCATCTACCCAAATCTGCCATATACATCCTCGCTCCATAATCGTACATACCTGTCTCCTGAAGCTCCTTACCGTTGTACTTATAGTTCTTATAGCTACCCACTCCAAAGAACGCATTACCTGTCTTCAAATGGTTCATCCCAAATGGATAATAGTCATTGGCATCTGTAATTTCAAGGGCACCTACATTATTTCTACCAAAACTTACCCTCGCGTTTCCTAAATGATTCCTGTATTGATAAATATATGTCTTTTCGGGTTATCATTTAAATATAAACCCTCGTCTTTGCGAGGGTTTATATTTTTATATATTGTCACTTTTTAAGTATTATTATAGAGGTACATTATAGAAATTATATATAGTAAAACATTTGTAATTAAATGAAAACCGCTTAAACCTCTAAAATTCTTTTTTAGTATAATTGAGGATACAATAAAATGTAATAAAATAATTACAAAATAAAGTATCCAAATTTTAAGCTGATGCTTTTGATTATTACTTGCATATCCTAATAAAAAACAAGAAAAATACCAGATAATAATAAGAATGAGTAGTAGCAATGTGCTGAGAAAGTAATATTTTAATAATGATTTCATTTTAATATTTATTGTCTAACAGTTACTGTTATATTATATTTTTTCTTCATTTCTTGTATAAAGTTATTATCCGCCTCCATATTTATAAATATCACTTAATTTAACCTCTTCTTGTTTTACAAAATTAATTTTATTACTATCACTTGTTAACATAAATGTTCCTAAATAATTTTTAGGAGGTTCTTTTAACCAAAAATTTCCAATTAGACTTATATTTCCTTTTTTTTTGTCAATACTGTACCAAGAGCCATCACAATCAATAATTATATAATTATTTTTATCTTGATAGAGATAACTATTAGCCCCTGTACCATTATCCTCCATAAGTTTTATAGATTCTAATTCCTCATTTTTCTTAGAAAAGATTGTTAGATATCTTTTATACTCTTTCAGATATAAATGGTTTTTTTTTAATACTATCCCAATATTAAAATTTACTAATGTCACTTTATAAACATTTTGTTTCTTTTCACTACAAGATATTAGAGTTAAAGAAAATAAAATCAAAAAAAATATTCTTTTCATACTAACTTAATTTAACGAGATTGCATAATAGTATTTATAATCCCTGCTTTTACACCACCACTTAGGTATCCCCAATCAGAAACGTTAATATTCCAACTAGATGTCATATTAAAATTTGCAGCCTGTCCGTTTTCTACTAAATCATCAAAATTACTATCATCAGTATAGCCGAATCCTGGAACATAATCTCCTTTACCAGCATCCCAGTTATAAGTGTCAAAATAACTTACATCTATATCGCCAGAAAAAGTATATCCATTAAGACCGGAGAGCTTACCTCTTGTTACTTGTACAGAAACATTCGTAGTAATAGTGTATCCGCCACTTCCATACAACAAATCTAATTCATTAGCAGAAGCGTAATATGAATCTTTCCAAGTTCCTTTTAAAGTAATAGTTTCTCCTAATTTCATATTATCAAGCTGCTGACCAAATTTTTTATTAAATAATTTTGCAACATTCAAAGCTGTAGCATGTCTAACACTTGAATTACTTTTTAAAAATTTAGAAGAAATCTTTTTGTCATTTGACCATCTATCTTTTCCATTTAAAAAATACTCCATATTATCAGCTGCAAAATTTAGTCCTGTAGCTCTTGCTGAGGAAATCATTTTTCTCCCATCTTCTTTTGTTTTTTTACATTTAGGACAGTCACTTCCATCAGAATTTAAGCCATATGAATTCATTGCTTGCCCAAAAGAAACTTCTTGTGTTCCATCCATATATTTCCCTGTACTCCAATTATAAACAGGATTCATACCTTTAGGATCTATGAAAAGAATAGGATTATTTGCGGTATAATTAAATGGCGATATATTAAAATATTTCTCCGCCAGCGGATCTACGACACCCCATCTTCCCAAATCAGGCATATACATCCTCGCTCCATAATCATACATTCCAGTCTCTTGCAGTTCCTTTCCGTTGTACTTGTAATTCTTATAGCTGCCCACTCCAAAGAACGCATTCCCAGTCTTCAAATGGTTCATCCCAAAAGGATAGTAATCATTGGCATCCGTTATTTCCAGAGCACCTGCGCTGTTTTTACCAAAGCTTACCCTTACATTTCCAAGATGATCCTTGTACTGGTAAATATAATGATCTTTTTTATAATCATAGTATCCCAAAAAGCACAGTCCCTTATATTTAAAACACTGAGTTACAAAATAGTTATTATCAAAAATTAAAATATTTTTTAATAAAAATAGATTAAATTATGGTAGGAAAAAGTCTCGCAAATTGCGAGGCTTTTTCTTATCTGCTACACAATAAAATCTTGCGGAAGCGAGGAATGCTACTCCTGTTTTTATAAAATATTTTTTTTAAAAAATAAATGCTGATAATGAGTTAGTTGTAAATTAAAATAGTTATATCACTAAGTTTAGGACATACCCCGATCGAGCTAACGGGATATTATTAAACAATTAAAAACTTTTTCTTAACTTCCAACATATCCTTTATTAAATTCACCTTATAATCTTCAATGCTTATATTTTGAATTGAAGGAAAATTATGTGATTTTGCATCAAAATAATACGAAACCCTCTCAGTAAAAGAATCCTCATTCGTCTCTAAATAATTTGTTATCTGTCGTGAAAGATCATCATTTAAATAATCTTCTGGAGATTTAACATAAAATCCATAATTAATATTATCATTTTCAAAAGCCCTTTCTAAGGCTGGGATATATATACTATAAAAATCTTTTTCGTTCATATTCTACCATCTTCTTTTTCCATCAGGCCCTTTTTCCCAAGGTCTATGGTATTTTAAATTGCTGCCTTTTCCTCTGTGATAATGTGGTACTGGGACTTTTTTATCTTTTATCCATTTAGGCAAGGTTAATCTTGAAGTTCTTCTACTTGGGTGTTTGAGGGGATGGATATCAAACCTTCTCTGGGCTCCATAGCCTGATCGAGAACCTTTACTAATTCCATTAACTTTCCCCCCAGAACCGCGTAAAAGTTTTGTGTTTTTCAAACTACTTCCACCACCTAAAGCTAAAGTTGCTACATCTGCACCTGTTGCTACATTTTCAGCGGTCTCTTCATCTGCCCCTAAAGCTAAAGAACCTTCCTCAACTCCTTGATGCAATAAGGTTTCTTCATCTTCTCCTGTCCATAATTGCTGTGCCCCTGTTGTTGCATTATCAATTCCATTCATTAGTACCAACCATCCTAACGCTGCTCCAACGCCTGTTTCTGCTGTAAGAATTCCACCAACACCACCAACAAAAGCTTCAAGAGTACCACCTACCATTTGCAAACCGCCCAAAGCTCTAGTACCTACATTCCAAGAAGAAGACCCTTGTAATTTAACTTCTTCAATTTGTATTTCTTTTTCAGCAGTTTTTGTTTCAGAATTATAAGCATAAGTGTTGTTTGGATCATCAATAAATGGTTTAAATTCCGGTGTGTTTGGACAGGTAGGACAAATTGCTAATTCTCCAATCATTCCTGTTGGATCAATAAAAATAATAGGATTGTTATAAACATAAGTGTATGGAGAAAATCGTCTGCTCGTTTCAGCTAAAGGATCAACAACACCCCATCTACCTAGATCAGACATATACATTCTAGCTCCGTAATCATACACTCCGTAGTCTACTGTATTTTTGGAGATTTGCCAACTTCATTTTTCCTCGCGCAAACCCTTACTTTTTGAACGCTTTTCTGTCACTTTTCAAAAATACAGATTTATTCATTTGAAAATAAAAAATAAAGTTCTATTCTTTTTAATTATCTGTTCTACACAGACTTTTTTATTTCAATTGAAAAAAAAAGTTTCGGCGTTGTTATAAATGTGGACTTGTGGAAAAAATTGGTGTGGGATTTAGCTAGGATTTTTCCATAAATCTACATTATTTTGAAAACAAAAATTGGCTGTCGGTGTTGTTGTAAAATGTTAAAATGTGGGTAACCCTTCGGCTCCGCTCAGGGCAAGAGCGCAGACAAAGCATTGGGTGGTTATCCACATTTTAATATTTTGGGTTTGGCGGTTGGATTCAGTTGTATTGTAGGATAAAATTCCATGAAAAGACTGCAGAGCGTAGGCTGTGGAATACTTTGTATGGAACAAAGGAAAGCATTTTACATAATCCCAAATTATAGGCGCTGATGGATTTTGCACGTAATGGAACTTGTGTAATGGAGGGCAACGTTTAGCGGCTGGTGCGCGTATAATTTTGATTATGTAATTTGCTGTGGCGTATTTGGGTGAGAGCGTTTTAGGTTTTTAGAGTTGAAGAGTTGTTCTAATTTCTCAAATGTATTTTTCAATTTCCTGTTTCAGGTTTTCGAGTTCGGTTTGATTAAAATATTCCAGACTTCTTAAATATCTAAATCCTGCTTTGTATTGAACTTCTCTCAAATTGTATTGTTTGAGCCAGAGATTAATTCTGCTGTTTCTGATGAGCTGTAAACTCTGAATATTAATTTGTTTTCTAATCTCTGATGTTATGCTGCTAAATCTTGTTTTTTCACTTAAAATAAATAGCTTTTCCGTTTCTTTTACTGTTTTTGAGAGTTTTAATAATTCCGATCTCGTTTCATTAATATACCTGTAAAGCTCTAAAATTTGTGATGCTTCCAGCGGTAAAATTCTTTCTTTTAATCGGTTTTCTGTGGCTTCCGGAACTTTGATAATTCCTTTTTCCAGATCAATATCTTTTACTTTCAGTTCTCGTAAACTTCCTGTGTTTAAACCTTGATAAATGATTAATCCTAAAATAATCCGGTTCCTTTTTCCAAATAAACTGAACTGTCCTTTTTTGTATTTCCTTTTTCTAAATTCTTTCTCGATATTCTGCAATTCTTCTTCACTTAAAAAACCTGTAATTAAAGCTTTCTTTGGTGTTTTTATTCTAAAATTATTTAACGGATGATCTTTTCTTTTCCCTGTAAATTGTAAATATTCAAAGTATTGCTCTATACTTCTGATCTGAGCATTGATTGTATTTAATTGATATTTTTTCTGTTGTAATTCTATTATTTTTAATAATTCCTGAGTAGTAATTCTGTCAAAATTCTGTTTTCTTGAACATAACTTTTTCCATAATAAAACCTGTTTTTCCTTTTCTATCAATGTCTTTTCTGTGTAGTGATATTGATCTCTCAGATAACTGATAAACTCTTTCATCTAGCCTATATATGTGTATATCTCTGTGTGCTTTCTAAACTTCTATGCCCTAAAAATCTGCTGACTTTTATAAGTTCCATTCCGTTTTTTAATAAATGAGTCGCAATACTGTGGCGTAGTAAATGAGGATAAATTCTCTTTTTAATTTTACTTTTTTCGGCTACTTTTTCTATGATAAATTCTATTCCTGCAGTCGTTAAATTTCCTTGTAATCCCTGTAAAAAACAATCTCCTTTATGAGTTCTTTTCTTTAGATATTCTTCAAAAATATCTAATGCTTTGCTGTGTATCGGAACCTCTCTCTGATATCCTGTTTTCGATTTTCTTATGAAAACTTTTCCGTCTTTCATATCTACATCTTCGAGTAATAATCCTACTGCTTCTCCGGCTCTTAATCCTAGGTAATATAGACAGCATAGAACCGCTTTATCTCTAATATTTATTGTGTTTTCAAACAGGTGTTGCACTTCCTCCGGACTGAGGATTTCTATAGGTAAATGATTTCTTTTTAAAAGTCTGCAGATGATAAGATATGTATCCTGATGCAGGATTTCTTCCTGATACGTTTTATAGATTTTTAGGGCAAAAAGATGGTTGTTTATGGTATTTATACTGATGTTTTTTTCAGGATTATTTCTACATTTTCTCTGTTTTAAATAGATAATATATTTTATTGGAAGATTTCCTCTTTCTATGTAATTTCTATATTCCTGAACCATTGCTAATATCTTGGTAATATTCCTTTTCTGATAGTTCCGAAGCTCTAAATATCTCTTGAAGTTTTCCATCTATGACCAATTTGCTTGTGTACTATTTTGTGTTTTTCCGAACGCTAAATAATTATGAGTTATAAGTTGTTAATTATGAGTTATTTACTCTGTCGCATTTTCTCATCTAGTGTTCGTTTGGTTTCCGTTTAGCGTTCGCTTGTGTTCAGTAGCGTTCAATTTTAGTTGTTCTAATTGCTTTGTAAAAGAGTCTTTTAATTCTTTTCTAACTCTCTGTATATTATCGTTATAAGAGATTTTATATTTAAATCCCTTATTCGCAAAACCTATTTGTTTCAGATATTCTAATCTCACCAATTCGTTCAGATAAAACTGTAATTGTGTCTTTTTAAATCCTGTAATTTCCATCGCATCAAACCTGCTGAACTGATCTTCTTTAAAAGCTTTTTTCAACTTTTCAAAAAACTGTCTTAAGCTTCCGTCTAACTCGTCAATCTTTAAAATAATACTCTCGAATAATATCTCCACAGCGTTCTCGATATCTTCAATTTCTGTAATTAAAAAATCGTTTTTTATTTCTCGCTGATACTGATGTAAAAGTGTAATTTGTTTAATAATAGATTGGAACATTTCATTTAATCGTCTCTTATTCTTTACATTACTTGGTAGTTGCATCTGTGTTGCATAAGGATTTATAACTTCATAATGCTTTAGATTTCTAACAATTTTCTGGACAAAGTTAGTTGCCAATTTCTCTCCGTTTTTATCAATTTCTCCGGCATTTCTGCGGTTCTGATAACTGATAATTTTCTCTGTCTGTTCCTCGCTTTCATTCACTGCTACAATAAAACTGCGGTTCATATTGTCCTCGTATAATTCTCCTTTTGTCGTTGCAGATAAACTGCTGAACTGTCCTTTCACGATTTTATGACTCGATTTATTATTTCCTTTTTTATCCTTGATTGTTACTGAACTTCTGAGTACCTGGTTCGATATAAATTCCCTCAACGCATACAAAGCATCTTCCTTTAAACCGTCCAAATCTTCAATGATAATGATCTTTTGGAACAGATCAAACTCGCCCCAATTATATAAGCTAGATTCTGTAATTCTTGTAAATCTCAACACATCTTCCTGTGGCATCATGTCTGCAATTCTGCTGATAATATGGGTTTTACCACTTCCGCTGCTTCCTTGTACAATTCCGTGTAATGGGCTTTTATTTAAGTAGCTGATTGTGATTAAGAATAGTAGAAGTCTTGATTGTTCTTCGCCAATAATTCCGGCTTTCTCGATCAACTTATTTAATTCCTGCAGGAGATTCTTTTGTTGTAAAATGTCTATTGCGGACAAATTCGGGGATGTTTTCGGGGGCATACTTTTGTTTTCGTCCGTAAAGACAACACTTTTTGTAGTCATAACGGAACAAATGTCGAAACATTTTATAGAAGATTTAAATAAATTAAACTCTTTAAACAGTTAGTAAAACACTACCGAATAATGTAAAGCTCATATTATATGGGGGTTTTATATTAGCTATTATTCCACGTTTTATCAAATTCTTCTTTTGTAATAAAATCTGAATTTTCCACATCGAGTTCTTTAAGACATTGATCATATAAAATAGACTCACCTTGTTGAGAGCTTTCTAATGTTAAAAGTATTCTCTCTTTTGGGCTAATCTCAATTTGTCTTATTGCTTCTTCATTTTGAAAATGTATATAAAACCATATATTTTCTTCTTTCCAAAATTTTTTAACAAATAACTCTTGCATATTTTTAGGTTTAAAGAAAGTCCATGATTTACAATAATCCCTTTTAATTGAAGATAAGTTGTATTTGGGATTAATTTACAGAATGCCTATGCTGTAAATTTCAAAGCTTACCCTTAATATATATTTCTACTAAAGTAATTCCGCACATTTTAGCTATAATTTTTGAGTTCTTCACTTAAATCTTTTGAAAACTCTATTAGACTTACTACAAAGCCAGTTCTGTTATATATTGGAAACACATTAATTAAACAGTTTTGATCGGCTATAAAATCAATAATTTCATTTTCTAAATCATCAAGCTTTAGTTCTTTAACTGTATATGTTTCCCATCCTGAGACTTTGCATAGTTCAGCAAATTCCCTCGCACTCCACATGGGAAATAACTTTTTATCTTTAAGTTCTGATAATGCATACTCCCCACTTTCATTGAGTAATGTGTAAAATATTTCCCAATCGGCTACTTTCTTTATAAAATAATTATATCTTTCAATCGGTTCTAGAGATATTACGTTTTCAATTTCTTTTTGATTCATTTTGTTTAGGCTTATTTATTGAAGAGGTCTTTCTTTTTCTTTCTCCCTCCATTATCAATTATGTTTCTTTCTATTTCTTTTAACTATTTCTCTCTTAAGCACCATTTATTGCATAATTAAAGAGAAGTCTGGTTAATTCCTCATCATTTAGGGCCTGATTTTCCTCGTTATTAGCTTCTTCAATAGTGTCTGGGAAATAATAAAAATCAAAAAAATTAGATTGACAAAATTCTTCATAAGAACCACCATTTCTAAAATAGCTTACTAATTCTAAAAGTTTCATGTTATAATTCATATGCCAGGCTTTTTTAATTTGCTCACTGTTGTCTTTACTTAATCAATAATAATTTTTCATTTATAATGAACAAATGAAAATTAAGGCCACAAAATTGTGGCCTTAGGTAAATATCAAAATACACGAAAAGTACATAGTATTCTTCATGATAAAGACCTTTATTGCTATTCAATAAGCTCTAAAAACAAGCTTTGTAAATCATCATTAATTTTCTCTTCACTATTTTCAGTTGTTAGAATAAACTCTTCATCTATCCCATCGGCATATGTAGATCCATCTAATATCCCCAAAACATGGGATAATGTATTTATTTCAACAAGCTTTAAAAATTTCAAGAATGTATCTTTCTCTTCTTTTGAAAAATTAATATAAATTGGTAGAATTCCTTTCCATACAGGATCTTGGGCTTCGGTTGTTGTATCTAGTAAGTCTTTATACAACTCTAAATTTCCATCAATTGTTTCTCTATTGAGAATTTTCACTAATTCTTCTGGTCTCATGGTAATTTAATTATACTTCTTGGTAATCCTTATTTAAAATATAAGATAAAACTATAATATTAGAGTGTTGAATTTTCAACACTCTAATATTTATGCTTAAGAAACTGCTATCATTTCATTTTGAATCCTACTCATCATCTTTGGATATTTCCACCTCATCATTTTCAATTAAAAATCTATACCCAAATGGTAGAGCCAAATATTTCAAAATATCAGGGCGGGAAAATGCAATATGATGATAATGAACTGTCATTAATGATTCTATATTATCATTATAATCATCAGTAATTAACCACCATCCGGACATATGTTCAGGCGATTCATATCTTATTCCCTCTATATCTTTTCCCTCATATACCCCTTGAGAAATAACAACCATCTGATTAAAGTTTGGAAATATTATCGATAATCCATAATGTGAACATATTTCTGATTGATTCCTGATAATTGAAATTGCAGTATCACAGCCTTTATGAAATTCACTTCCATCAGGGTCTACCTCATAAATATCATAATAGCTCGGCTCATTTGAGCGAAACTGTAGTAGCCAAGAATAATATTCGATATTTTGATTTTCGGAAACAACAGGCTTATTTTCAACAACATATTCAACAATATATTTAATAACATCTATATAGTCTTCTATATTATTACTACCAATAATAACCCTAACTTCTTTTTCTATTAGAGAAGTTAGCCCCTTTGTCTCAACATAAATACTATCATTTATATTTATTGCAATTTCTTTACTATTCATAAATATATTTTATTCTTTCATCTCACTTTCTCTTTTATTGAAGATTTCCTCGGAAACCGTTGAATGTTTCCGAAATTAAATAAAGGTTTGAATAGTTAATATCATATGAATCTCAATAATCAACTTCGTTTTCATTATACTAAAAGTAAAAATTGTAATTCTGTTTGCGAAAAAAATACCATAATTAATTTCTTAAAAGTATTTATTTGAAATAATCTATTTGGACTTAAAAATATAAAGTTGATTTTTAACTCTATATTTTATTACTACCTTTTCTGAAACATTACTCTAAATCTTCAATATCGGCTTGAGATATATTATATTTTTGCAATAATAAATAAGCACGTTCTGATATTGCTAATCCATTTTTTTTAGTTATATAAAAATCATCTTTATTATCTTCTCCATTAATTTTTGCCCAAAAGAAGAAAGGAAGCTCCTTATCTGGATAAAGCTCCAAAAAAATTTCAGATTTTGATATTATTACTTCATCAAAAATAATTCCTGTGAGGTGTTCAGATTCTATTGCTTTCTTTAAGAATTCTGTCATAATATAACAAGGAAATGATTCAAGAATATCATCTCCTAACCAACCATCAAATTCATAATGAAGCTTTTTAATAATAGGAGGAAAGAATGAATTATCAATTTGTGTGTGTTTTCCTAAACCACCTGCGACCTCAGGTTCAATAAGTTTATACATATTTTTATTAATTTTATTCTACTTTTGGAGTGAATTGTGAACCAAATTTTTTGTCTACTAAAGTTGCTTGATCTAAAAGGTCTTGTTTTGTAGGATTGGGTGTTTCTTTATAAAACTTATTCCAAATTTTTCTTATTTGACTTAAGTGTACATCACTATTTATTGTTTTTGGAATTCCTCTTAAATTGTCTAAACTATGCATTTCACTTTCGGTGACAATTCCTGGATATCTTTTTAAAACTTGTTGTTCAACAGCATGATGTACCACAACAGTTCCTTTTAATTTAGGATTTGCTTTAAAAAAATTAGCCTTATAATTATTGGAGGTGCTAGATCCAAAAATAGCACCTTTTTCTGCAGCTAAAAGTTTTAATGCATCATCAGAATTTTTTGTTACCATCAAAAGTGGCAATGCAGCCAATTTCAGGCTTGGTTCTTCTGATGTTGATGCTATAATTCCCAATAACTCCCAAATTCCCCAAGGATCACCTGCTCCACCTACATACATTATTGGTCCATCATTACAATGTCCACAATTCCAATTCGGAGGCAGAGGTTTTACCCTCGGCGGGGACAGTGTAATATTTACTTGCATTCCACGTCCACTATAACATAGTTGGCAGTTTGATGGCAACACAGAACCAGGGTTACTAGCCATTGCCCTAATTGGTGCATTTATCACTACCTCTCCAACATCTAAAGGGTTGTCAGCTCCTCCCGGAGAAGTTGCTGGCAGCTCCCCCTTTTTATTTATCTGAGCTCCATACAATCCCGTAGGATCTGAAAAGAACATTGGGTTATTGTAGGCATAGCCATAAGGGTCCAGCGTTGCTGCGCTTAATGGATCATGTTGTGCAAATATTCCCAGCTCAGGCATGTAGAATCTGGCTCCCAAGTCATAAAAACCAGTTTCCTGTAATTCCTTACCCAAAAACTTGTAGTTCTTATAACCAGAGCCACGTTTCCCATAGAATGCATTTCCTGTCTTCAGGTGATTCATACCAAACGGATAATAATCATTGGCATCTACAATTTCCAGAACGTCTGCGCTGTTTCTGCCAAAGCTTACCCTTACGTTTCCATAGAGATCCTTGTACTGGTAAATATACTGATCTTTTTTATAATCATAGTATCCCTCTGAAGTAGGAAAAAAAGAAAGATCAGCATCCTTTAAAACAAACTCTCCGCCTCCAATCGGAGGATCAATACCTGGTTCTATTGGTCCAATTCCTCCGATAGTGTAGGCCTGCATTTCCATAGCTCTGGACATCTCCCTGCTAACAGCCAGTGATTCAATGCTACCACTACCACCTCCTGTGGTTGTACTGCTGACATACTGAAATCCGTCCAGATAGTCTGAAACCGTACTGACTGTGTAGCAGTCCTTAATGCCACACTCCATGATGGAGTTTGTCTTTTGGAGCTTTGTTCCATCAGCAGTATATTTAAATCCAATGCCACCACCCTGTAGATTGGAAATTTCAATCCTTTCAGGCAGGTTAAGGAAATTGTACTTTATGGAAGTTATCCTTTTATCCAATAGATTTTCCATATTTCCATTCGCATCATAGGTAATGGTATTTCCGCCACCCTCATACCCTGATGGGTTCGTGGAAAGGTCATTGATATTGATAACCTTGTTTCCTGCGTAGCCATAGGCAAGTCTATCAATAACCGTAGCCGTTGTACTGTTTTCAACCACAGAAGTTCTATACATATTGGAAATATTCCCATTGATATCATAGTCCATTACCTCGGTATGTTCCTTGCTCCATGGATTATTTGGATTTTGGTAATACCCGGCAGTTAGCCTGTTCAATGCATCATAGGCATAGCCATATCTCTTGGGTTCCAGAGGAGGATTAGCTCCGATAGATTCCACCGCCCTCCAATCAACCTCCGTAATGTTGCCATTATACTTCGATTTTACATCCTTTCCGGGAAATAGTACCTGGTCTGGATTGGTGGTTCCATCCTTTTGGTTGTATTTAATTCTGTAGGAGAACAATTTCCCATTGAGGTTAGGTGCAGACATATCACTTTTATTGATGTCCGTCAGCCAGCCTCTGATATTATAGGTATAATCTATACTCTGCAGATTGTTGCCTACTTTCTTATTTATCAACTGGGAAAGTTCATTGTAGGTATTTTCCGTAAGCAGTTGTTCAGCTCTGTCATCTACCTTATGCCAGTGCTTTACAAGTCGGTTGGCACTATCATATTCAAAACGTTCCTTCACCTTTATCCCAATATCACTACTTTTTCTTTTATGAGTTGTAGTGATCTGCTTTGGTGCACCTGTAAAATCCAGTTCAGTTTCAGTGATGGTATAGCCTCCCAAGTGATTAATGGAATGGGTTCCAATTTCCCTACCACTACGATCATACCAAAAATAGTCCCTTGTCCAGTTGGTATCGCTGATGTTTCTTATATAGCTGGCAGTAGGCAGACCCTTTGTACTACGGGTTGTCATTACACCATTTATCGTTAGGGGAATTGACACAGATGTAAGTAGCTCTTGCCCCAGAATGAGACCTGTTTTTGATGGAGTATCCTGAGGATATTCGTCATAATAATTTACACTGAGGATCGTCATACTCCCTGTAGGAAATGCTTTCTTCGTATAGTAGACATTCATGCCGTCCTGAACAATCGGAGTGGTACTAGATTCTTCATTATTCCCTGCATTGGAAGCCATACTATTTAGGGAATTCTGCATTACAGGCCTTGTAGCAGTATTGGCAAAGAAGCCTGTATATACAGTTCTTCCAAAATTGTCATACTTGGTGAAAATCCAGCCCTTAGCTCCAAAGTTATTGTTGAGAGTTCTCAGGTTTCCGTCCTGTATTAATACGATTCTGTCCTGCTTGTCGTACACCATAAATTCCCAGTCTCTTCCCGGAAACTTCTTTTCAACCATTCTGTTCTGGTTGTCATAACGGTATTGGTAACAAAGGTCATTCAGTACCGAGGATGAAATGGTCCCACCTGCTGCCTCTATTAATTTTACTGCCGATGGTGGAATCACAAATGTTTGCTGCCCATATTCATCGTATACATAGTAGGTATCAATGTTTTGCGTTCCATCATTTTTTCGAACCAGAATGGTTTGCCCCTTACCGTTAATGAACTTAGTTGCTGTATTTCCATCCTCATCAGTTATAATGGTTTTGTACAATGTACCTTTCAGGTAGTAACCTCCTGTAGAGGATGGGTCTGTACCACTTGCCGGAATACTTGGAGCAGGTATACCTACTGCAATATTGGAAACAGTAGTCCAGGCAGTACTAACCACAAATCTTTTCACCTCCGTATCACCATTGGTCTGATAGGTATATTTCACGGTCTTTCCTGTTTCCATCTTCCATGGATCACCTGGAGAGGATGCTTCCAGAACCCTGTTTAGTGGTGAATATTCCAGTTTCTTCTCTGCATAGTAATTGGAGGCGTTGCCATATACAGACATAGCTCCGGTCATATCCGGAGTACTATAAATTCCTCCATTATTGGTCCCTTGCTGAGGTAATGGCAGCATGTTTATGGTCTGCCTGCCATATCCATCATATTCTATGGGCTTAACTATATCTTTTCCTGCCGGAGTAGCCTTAATGGAAATACTCTGCTTGGCACGCCCCAATCCATCGATATAGGTAACAGTCTGTGCCTGTTTTGCCTCACTGTTGGAAACCGTAACGGGTTCCAGATAAGTTCTGCTATATACATAATTTTCTGTCTTTGTCAGGTTCTGTGCTTGCAGGAACGTAGCAACAGACAGTAACATCATTAATGAATGCAAGTATTTTTTCATGATCTGTGCTTAGTGTTTATAATTGTAATTAGATTCCTTTAAGATATTATTGTTGGCATCCACCACAGATTGTAGCCTGTTCATGGAATCATACCTATAAAATTCCCTGATTCCTGAGGGAGGCGTGATACTTGTTACCCCAACCTGTGGGTCATAGGTGTAGGTAGTAATACTATGGTTCTTAAAGACAGACTGGTTTCTATAGGTATCCAGCGCATTCATGAGTGCCTTTTCCTTATCTGCATCCACATCCTCGTTTGACTTCGCAATAATATCAGCAGCCATTGCAAAAGCTTGTTGATAGGTTGTTCCCTCTATCCTGGCAATGGGCAGGGTATTCTTGTAGCCCCAAATAATGGCAGTGGGAATACTTCCCTTTGTAGTATATTGCAGGATATTTCCATTGGCATCATACTGGTCATAGCTTATTACATTTTGTGCAGAAGCTGTATTGTCTGAATCAAATTTTTGCTCTAATACAGGAAGTACCAGATTACTGGTCTGGGCATTCTTGGTGTAAACTGTACCGGCCTTGGAAGTTACCTTTCCGTTTTCCTTAACTTCGGTCTGAAGCGGAATACCTACCATATTGGCAGCAATCATATCGGTATTGTTCTGCTCATGGGCATACTGGTAGCTTGTCTCCTGAATGGTCTTATCCGGAAAGGTGGTGACACTTTTAGTAAGGTTGTTGTGCATGGAGGAGGTATAATCAAGCTCCTCCTTGGTAATTAATCCACCATTGTCAAGGTATTTGGTTGAGATCTTCCTAAGCAGCTTATAGGGCGATGCCTCCAGGGAATAAAGACCCCAGTCAATATCATCATAGATCGTCGCATTCGTATTGATGATACCGACAATATCACTGTAGGATAATCCCCTTAATGTTGTGATACAGTCATTGGTAGGGATCTCATTCATACATTTATCAGGATAGGAATACAAGTAATTAACATCCTCTACTTTCGTGAACCTATCTGTAATATAATCATACTTAAAATGCTCCTCCCAGGTGAGCTGCCCACTTGTATGGCTTCTGTCATCAGGTGGGGGGAATGGATATCTGTTAAAACTCGCTCCTCCAATAGGCTTGTTAAAGTATTGTACCGTTTTTCCATTGGAAAGGCCTGACCCAGAACCGTATTCCAATTTTTCCACTCTTCTGTACACCAAATTTTGTCCCCTAAGCTTGGAAAGCGGATTGGTACCTATTGAATAGATAACCTTCCCACTACCATCCTTCATGGCTACATAAGGAGTCGTAATGATACTTCCTGAGGTGGTCTTATTATCATCAAGTTTATAAATAAATTTTTGGGTATGATACTGATTACCGGCATTAGTGATAATCTGCTGCACCCTTCTCCCCCCTATAAGTATGGGGGTATCCCTCATTTCAGCAGCCGTTTTACGCTGTTTCCATTGTATCCCTGCTGAAAAGTGATAAGGAAACTCCATGTCATCAAAGTCCTCTGTAACACTGGAACTCGCCTGAAGTTTGTGGGGACCAACACCCAGGTTAAAACTACTGGCAACCAAATCCTTACTTACTCCAGGATTGACCCACATTCCATCAATCATCACTTTGTAGGGGCAGGTTGTTGAATAATATGAACCGGGGCAATTGGTAATTCTTACCTGGGCATCAATTACATTACCGATGATCTCTGAATCTACCGTAAACGGAACTTCAAACTTTCCATGTCCTTTGTAGTGAACCTTCATCCTTGCGATATTTACTGCCCTGGGAGTAAATTCCTCGGCCTCAGGAATCATCTGGTCATAATTGGCTGGTTTTGCAGATTCGTTACTCTCAAAGGTATACTGTGAGTACCCCCCTGTAGGATAGGTTACCGTACTAATCTGGCCAAGACCACTGTAAGCAGGATCAACATTCAGATTCGCAGGAGTTCCACTGCCACCCCAGGATGAATCTCCCAGGAACATATATTCAATATTGGGCTTGCCATTATAGTATCCCCAAAGATCCTGCTTGGGGGAGAATCTATTGGGTAATATATCAGAATTATAGGTAAAACCATAATGATTCTGATAGGTACCGGTTGGGATATCCAGCCTCTTGACCTCTCTTAGCCTCAGTCTTTTGCTTTTATAATTGTAAACCACTGACGTTGCTGCATAATTCGGCAAGGGCTCTGTTTCATTATAATAATCGTAGTACAGCTGAAACTGCTTGACAAGCTTTCCATAGTTGTCATATACCTTGATGAATTTAAGCAGGTCAGCTTTCCCATTATCCCCGTTCATATCCTCTCTTTCGGGACTATAGTCAAAGACTACCTTTTCATACGGGGTGGTAATGGAACTAATCATCTTAACATTTTCAACATTTTTCAATATTGAAACGACTTTATAGTTCTCAGTTCCCTTTGAGTCATAGCGATTGGAAGAGCTAACATATTCAAGCTTGGCAGACTGCCCCCTGCTGACAATATCGGTAAGATACCAGGAGTCATTCAGCTCAGGAGATGTCTCCAGACTGCCAGGACTTGCATTTGGAGATTTTGGGATTGTAATGGAATTCACAGACTTCCGGGAGTACATGTTATTGAAGTTGAACTCCGTGCCATCACTAAGAGAGACAGTCCATTTATTATTCTCCTTAACAATTCTGGTATTGTCTTTTTGTTGGGGAATGTAGGTATTGTCGTTGTAGTTGTAAAAAAAAGGGATGGTATTCCCAAAATAGTTAATATTATAAATATCTGTTTCAAGATCAGTCCCTGTATAGGGCTGATTAAGATGCTGATAATTATATAAAATGGCATTTCTTCCATCAATGGTAGGTGTATTGACGTACTGCTGAATAATATTGGTGGATTGTCCATCTATCTTATCTCTTACTTCCTGGGTTAATATTCCTGAGTTATTGATGGACCAACCCAGCCCCACAGAGGTCGCCATTTGCCCTACTTTAATTCCCGAGGCATCATACTGCAGCTTGATAGGCAGTTCAAGGTCTCCCACCTTGATCGTATGGAAAAGGACCTCTATATTGGGAGTTCCGGTAGACAGGTTCACCGATTGTTTATCAAAAACACCCAAGGCATTGGCATCAATATTGGGAGTAATGACGGAAGGAATTATTTTGTTGCTCTGTGCCTGGACAACTAAATTTAGTAATAAAATAGTCCCTAAAGTTATGATCTTTCTTTTCATCGTGTTTATTTCTTAATCAGCTTTGCATTCGCTGTTTTATTATTATCAGTTTTTATGGTCACCAGATACGCTCCCTGAACCAAGGCCTGGGTATTGATCTTGGTTACTCTGTTCCTGGTTTTCAGGTTCTGGAGCTGTCTTCCGCTCATGTCATACAATAGAATATCAGCGTCCTTGAAGTCAAAGCCAATTTCTACATAGGCATAATCGGATACAGGGTTTGGATAGATCTTGATGTCGTATTTCTCAATCAGGTCATTAACCTGCCTGTCTCCCAGTTTTACAATCTTCCAGTTCTCCTTGCCTAATTCTTCGGCACTGGTTCCTGCCAGAATTATGGAACCATCACGGTTTAGTCTCAAATCTGAAAGTCTTTCCTCCCGTTTTCTGGATTCTCCCTTTACATGTTTTCGCCACTGCTCATTTCCGTTTCCATCCAGATACAGCATCCAGAATGTCTCATCATCTTTCTCTATTCTTCCCTCAGCCTGGGTATAGCCCCCCAGCAAGATTCCCTTGGTTACATCCTGGCTCTGAATGGCATTCATGCCCATTAATAGATCCCTGTTTCCAAAGGTGTAGGATTTTTGCCACTGCTCATCTCCACGTTCATTCAAGGAAACCAGCCAAAGATCTGTTCCCTCTTCAACCCCAACGGTTTTGTTTCCTGATCTTTCGGATCTGGATTCTCCACCAATGAGGTAGCCGTTTGAGGTTAATGACAGGGTTCTGATATGGTCATCTCCCTTACCGCCAAGGTTCTTCTCCCACTCTACTTTTCCGGTTTTGTCGAGCTTGATGATCCAGTAGTCGCCCTCGCCGAAGTTCTCGCTTTGTTTGTGTACAGCTGTCAGTTGTCGGGTATCAGATGTATTTTTATTGTCCTGGATAGGGTTTGATTGAGTGGGTACGGCTGAGCTTCGGGAATAGACTCCCAGTAAGGCGCCTCCATCCTTGGTGGGGATCATCTTTTCAACTTCGTCAAGGCCTCTTCCGCCCAGAATCAGTTGGGATAGTTCTTTTCCGTTCTTGTCGAGTCTGGTAATCCAGACATCCTTGGAACCATAGCCTTTGGGGGAGTTTTGTACGTTTCCGGCCACGATGAATCCGAGATCTGTAGTCTGGATAACGGCTCTGGCTTCTTCATCGGAGGAACCTCCAAGGGTTTTCTGCCATAATTCATCCCCAAATTCATTGATTCTGATCAGCCATACGTCTGAGCCTCCCCTGGAATCGTCTTTTTTATCCAGTCCTTTTCCTGAATAAGTAGTTCCTGTCAACAGGAATCCGCCATCTTGTGTGGTTACGGTGGCTGAAAGGTAATCATGATTTTGTCCTGAAAAGTATTTCTCCCAGGCCTGTTCTCCCTGCTGATTGAGTTTGATGACGTGAAAGTCGTAGCCGTTATTCTGCTTGTTGCCTTGCTGTAATTTGTCGGCCTGAATGGAACTTCCTGTGATAAGGTATTGCTGATCGATGGTAGTGGTTACCTGGCTTAGAAAGTCCTGGGTGGAGGATTTGATGTCCTTTTGCCATAACACTTCCTGGGCAGATAATCCCAAGGCGCTACATATAAACAATGCAGCCAAATAATTTTTTTTCATAGGCATTTGAAATTTTGTGTGAATTTAAAAATTACTGATATACCTCACCATGGGGAAAACCCTATATTTTAGATGATATTGTAGATTGAATGATTTTTTTATGAGGACTTTTATAAATTTTGTGCACGGGTAAGGTATTTCTACTTTGTAGTTTATTTTTTGCATACTATAGCAATTCTATTTACTAACAAGTAACCCAATTATAAAGATGAGATTAACAAATCTTATTTTAATAAACAATTCATAAAATGAGTCATCTAATGACTAAGTCATAAAACAAAACATCACAAACTCTTTAAATGTGGTTTTTTAAAACTATTACCAATCATTTTTTTAGCTGTTTCATGTTGTTTTTAAATAAAGTGGTATATGTCATTACTTAAGCTGTTAAAATATCCAGCAATATTCTTAATGTTATGTAAAAACATATTTACATAATTTTATGAGTAATTGAATCCTTGAACAATTTACTTTTGTTTATAAAATAATATCTAGAAACTAATTGTTATGAGAACAGGAAGATATGTTTTAATGTTTAGATACAATAAAAGGATATTTATATCTTCTAAGTCAATTAATAACTAGGCGAGAAGTTAGGAGCTCATTCGCAACTTTGAAAGTCCTAACGTCCTAACAAAGTTGCTACTTCGCTCTGCGAGGCAATTGTATAATGATTTGATTAATTTCTTTCTGAAATTTGTTCTAGAATATAAAATATTAAATATACCTCAAATCTAAAGTCCATTAACAAATGGTTGGATAATTCTCAGTTACAATGATCAATTAAGAAATTTTTTATAACCAGTATGTTAAAAATATTTATTTTTTTTAATTGAGAGTTAAAAAATAAGTTTTATATTTGCAATAGAAGTTCTTTGAATTACACGAGGTATATTAGCAAATGTATGAATTGAAGTGAATTAAGTTTCACAGCCGAAAGGTATTTTTAAGCGACACATATTGTTCATGCAACATTACTCCCTGAGAGACAACCCTCTGGGACTTACATGCAACATTTAAGTTTTTTCCAATGACAATTTCAATGGATGATTACTTTTTCCAATTAGCAATTCTTTTAAGTAATTAGGAATCAATAGATCAATTTATGATTGGTATTTTGGAATTTCAAATTTTACAATAGAAGTATTAGGAGATTAACAATAGATGTTTTTACATGCTTTCCATTTTAATTTTTAGATGAGTTTATTTTAAATTAATTTTTATTTATGGAAGCAGGAATCTGATAGAGATGACAGCAACTTACGAGTATGCATTTGCTAATATACATTGATTGAAGCAGGCGATGTAAAGCTAAGCATTGCATTAAAATTTTAATAACAATAAAAAAAATAAGTTATGAAAAAAACATTTTTCAGTCGTACAACTCGTGTAGAAGCTGTTATCAATAGTCTTGAAACAGTTCTTGAAAAGAACCGTGAATTGCTCATGGATGATGATATTCGTTTAATCGAAGAAAATCTGGTAGAATTAAGGAAACTTGATAAAACCATAATTGACAAAAACGATTCAATAGCAATAATTAGAGTAATAATTGATGTGCTCCATTTATGTGGTATTGAAAATTTATTCTAAATCCAACATCTCTATCTTAATTTTCAAATTATACTTATGAATATAGGTCAAGTAATAAAAGATTTCCGAAAACAGAAAGGTATAAAACAAGGAGAATTTGCAGAATTATGCAAAGTCTCACAAACATATCTTTCTCTTATCGAAAATAATCAGAAAGAACCTAATTTATCCTTGCTTAAAACAATTGCTGAGCAATTGGAAATTCCTTTGCCAATATTGTTTTTTTTAAGTTTGGATGAAAATGATGTTCCAGAACAAAAGAAAGATATATTTAAAATATTAGAGCCCTCATTAAAAGGTCTTATAGCACAAATATATATAGATGATCCAAAGTCTTAAACAATTATCAGAATATTATTTAAAAATGTCAGAAAAGGATTTGAAGGCTTTAGCTCAAAATCCACAACAATACTATAACGTTTTTATCAAAAAACAAAAGAAGCCTGATGGAAGGATTAAACGGAGAGAAATTACAGAAGCTGTTGGGTTGCTCAAAAAAGTTCACAAACTTATTTTGAAAAATATTTTGACAAAAATTGAATTTCCTTCTCCTCCTTTTATTGGTGGGCTGAAAAGTAAAGACAATATCTTGAATGCTTATTTTCATAAAGGCAAACCATACAAGTTTTGTACAGATTTAAAAAATTTTTATCCTCATATTAATAATAAAATGGTTTACAATGCATTTGTAAATTATGGATTTTCAGCTGATGTTGCTAGTGTATTAACAAAACTAACAACTTATAAGGGAGGACTGATACAAGGCGGAGCTAACAGTACCCATATTGCTTATTTAGCATTATGGAATACCGTAAAAGAAATTATGCCTATTTGTGATAAAAAAGAAATAACTTTCACTGTTTATGTAGATGATATGACATTCTCATCATCAACTGATTTTAAAGAGTTGTCAATTGAACTAAGAGATATTATTATTAAAAATGGTTTTTTTGTAAATCACAGTAAAACTTTTTTTACGAAAGGAAAAGCTGATATTACAGGAGTAAAAGTAGGACAGAATACGCTAAACGTTAAAGACGACTTTCGAGAAAAATTAAATAATCTTGAAGGGTTATCTGACTTACAAAAACAAGGATTAGAAAGATATTATCAAAGGGTTATTACTTATGGAAAGAGTTAAAATATAAATTGTTAAACTTTTTTAATTTGAAAATTTATTATGGCAGTAAAGGGAATTTGTAAATTATGCTTGAACGAAAAGGAATTGACATACGAACATTTTCCTCCACGCTCAGCTTTTAATAGAAATACTAGATTTTATAGGATTAACAGTTCTGATTATTATGAAAATTTTCAAAAATATAATAAATCAAGAAAAATTAAAGCTAAAATAAATCAAGGAGGATTAGGTGATTATTGTTTGTGTGAAGAATGTAATAATTATCTCGGGTTTAGTTATGTTAACGATTATGTCAATTTTGCAAAAATTTGTTTCTCTATCATTAAAAATAGCGGAGAGTTTAAATCAATTAGCTTTAAATTTAAAAAAGAAGAGGTTAATTTAAAATATTTTTTAAAGCAGGTTGTTTCTATTTTTATTTGTAATAATGAAGCATGGTTTGCACAATCTTATCCTGAATTATTAAATTTTGTAAAGGATAAGAATTCTTCACACCTTCCAGAAAAGTATCGTTTTTATTTATATTTGAATGAAGAAGGACAACTTAAAAATGGAAACTGGAGTATGACAAATATTCATGGGGAAATATGTGAATTTACATTTCCGCCTTTTGGAATTATTTTAAGTATTAATAATTCTGAAAGAATTTATGAAGCAAGTGAAATCACAACTTTTAAAAATTACGATGATATTTTTTTAGATGAATTTAATATAACATTAAATAAATATCCAACTTACAGCCCGTTTCCTTTAGACTTTCGTAGTAAGGAAGATTTTGAAAATGGCATATATGAATCTTAACATCTAAAATATTTATTGTGAAAAATTTTTTAGATTATTATGAATTATATAGCTCTACAGAAAATGCTGTAGAAAAATTCGATAAAAATTTACAAAATAAAATATGTAGATTTTGTAATCAAACAGATCAATCAAAATTTAATTCTATTCCTCATATCATTCCCGAACTTTTTGGAAAAAACAAGGTTACCTCAAATTTTGAATGTGATGATTGTAATAAGAAGTTTCAAAAATATGAAAATGATGCTGCAACAATGATACAGCATTATTTAAGTTTACTAGGGTTAAAAACCAAAAAAGGTATTCCAACTTTTCAATCTAGTAAGAAAAAAGATGAATCATCAACAAAATTAAAGGCTGAGGGAAATCAAAGATATTTTAACTTTAGTACTAACTTAAATGACTTTGAGTATCATGGAGAACAAAATAAGTTGACAGTTAGGTTTCGAACAAGAAAATTTTCACCATATTCTGTTTATAAGGTTTTATTCAAAGTAGGAATATCACTTTTAAAGGAGAATGATATTTTAGAAAACAAACATTACCTAGAACTCATTAATTCGGAGAATCCAATTTTAAATGGGATTCAGTTTTTTACAGTATACAGGTATATGTTAAAAACTATCTATTTCAAACAGCCAAAAGCATTTTTATATCGAGCTAAAAATGTTCTAATAGCTAAAAATGAGATTCCAGAATATACTCTTGTTATTCAATTTGCTAACATAGTAATTCAGCTGTTTCTTCCTATAAGCAAAAATAATGATGATACTCATAACAAAGAAAATGGATTAGTACTAGAATTATTTCCATCTTTCTTGTATGACGATATTAATCAAATCACAAATATTGAAATATTCCAAATGAACTTAGCTGAAACAGCTAAAGTATCTATTACAGATGAAATTGTTATGTATTACGATAAAAAAGAAAGGGTAGAATAATTTATGACTATAATACTTTTTAAATGCCTTTGACTGTCAAAGTATTCTTTTCGTTCAAACTTTTTTTTTGATAAATTTTAATTATTCATTTTGTAGATTATTACATCTCACAAGATGAAGACTTCAATCAACTTTAAAGCTGCTAAATCCGATTCTGAAGCCCACAGTTTCAGAAAGAAAACGTTCGATTATATTAGAAAGGATTTAAGTTCCAAAAACAAGTATTGGTCAGAAGAAAAAATTTCAGAGAGACTACATAAGATTGAATCATATTGTAAAGAAAAGTCAGGAAGAAAATTACAAAAGAATGCAATGCCTATTCGTGAAGCGGTTGTAGTGATTAAAGAAGATACAACAATGCAGGATTTGCATCAGCTTTCAAAACAACTTGAAGAAGAATTACAAATCAGAATTTTTCAGATTGCTATCCATAAAGATGAGGGCCATTATGACAAAGAAACAAAAGAATGGAAACCCAATTATCACGCTCATCTTGTTGCGGATTGGCAAGATTTGCAAACAGGAAAAACTTTAAAGCATCAATCTTTCCACTATTCAAAAATGCAGGATATCACAGCGGAATGTTTGGGAATGGAGAGAGGCATTGAAGGCTCAAAAGGTAGATTGGAAGCAATAGAATTTAAGATCCAGAAAAAAGAAGAAGAGCTTTTAGCACTAGATAAGAAGATAAATGTTGTCAAATCTGAACTCAGCTCCAAAAAGTTTGAAGATTTAATTGTAAAAGAAAGTGACTTCTTAGGTTTTAAGAAGATTAAAACCGATCTAACTCTCGGCAACTATGAAAAAGCTTTTAAAACGTATAATATCCAACTTAGCAAAAACAAAAAGGAGTTAGAATTCAAAAATAAACTGATAACAGAACTTCAAAGCAAAAATTTTGATCTTAAAAAAGAAATTTCGATTCTGAAAAATAAATTATCCATCGTTCTATCCAACGGCAATATTTATTCGAGTGAAAAAATAAAATATTTAGACTCTGTAAAGGATACTTTAATCAAAACATTGCAGTTTGAGAAAACAAAATTACCTCAGCTTTTTATTGGTTCCAACGAAATGTTAATAGCAAAAATTAATGATGTTTGTAAGCAAGTTTCAAACGATAACAATATACCTTTCTCTTCATTTGAAGAAATTTTTAAAGATTCTGAAAGTATTTCTCAAATACTATCTCTCTTAAATTTTGGCAATTCTGAAATCAACTATAATTCTGAGCAAATTCCATTATTGCAGAAGAAAAAACAACGAAGGTTGTAGTTGGTGATTGTAAAAATAATAAAAAGAAAACAAAGGAATAGTTTCAGATTATTAAACTCAAGTTCAAGCCTAAAGGTATAAAGAAAAATCTCCACCTTTTAGGTCGTATTTTTCTTTATAAACTTGCTTTTTAAAATCTGCAACGATGATGAATTGGCTTTCTTTTTTTTCTTTTTTTCTTTAGAAATTATAGATGATCAATTATGGTAGAAAAGTAGTAGCGATGTATTTTTCTCTTTTGTATACTCCATCATGATTTAAGTCTATAACTCAATAATATTCCATTTTTGTTGATCAATATCACTTAGGTGTAATTCAAACCTTTGCTTATTTACAGCAATGCATAATAAATTTGTTGGTCGAGAAAATCCAACGTACGCCATTTTAGATGATTGTCTGTGATTTTTCTGTGTTTTATCAAAATTAATAAATTTGAATTGATCAGCAAGTCTTTCACTTTCATAATTATGATTTCCATTTCCATAAAAAGTTTCGAGATATAAAGTCGCGGTATGTGTTTCACCTTTCACAGAATGAATCGTAGAAATATCTATATCAAATCCGTGTATATTTATTTTATTGTTGCTAATTTGCTCAATAGCATTATCAGTATCCTGTATAGCAATAATTGTAGATTGATTATTAATAAAATCGTTAGAAGCCTGAATTGATTTTCCAAAACAGGATAAAAACGTAGGTATATAGGTTTTTAATGACATGTAGGTTTCGTCATCTTTTTTTCTTATAATATTTATACTCCATGTATATAAATTTCTTTTCAAGGAGATATATTCATTATAATGTGAAATTTCTAAATTTCTTAGCATTTCGCTTTTAGACATATACAACCCTTCTAGTCTTAAGATTTTAATAAGGGCATTTAATATGCTTTTCCGGATAGGTTCTAAAGTTTTCTTTTCGCGATTGAATAAAACCAAGTAAGAATCTAAATTTTCGTAGTCTATCTTTTGTTTTGCATTTTCATTCGATAAATTTTCAAAATAATGTTTAATAGCCAGCCTATTTCCTTCAGTAGGCTTTTCCTTTGTCCACCCTATAACTTTATATTTGTTTTTTGAATTAACGAGAATTTCGCCCGAAGTTATATAGGTTTGTATTAGTTCAGAAAATTTAGGGATTACTTGTTGAATATTTTCTAACGTAAAAATAATAATATGTGGTTTTAAATTACAAGAATCATTATGTCCTTCTAAACTAAAATTCCCTTCTCTGCTTAATGCAAAACAGTTTACAAGCTCTGCTATTTTAGGAGAAAGTCGTTGGCTTCCATTAATATTTTTAATTCTACCATTATTTCTGAGAGACCAAATTTCTTCCAATGCTACTTCATTTGTGTATATAGCCTGATTTTTGTCTCCAATTCTCTGATACTTTGACAAACTGTTGTCGGAATCATAAAATATTTTTTCAAGAAGATTATATTGATGTAAATCTACATCTTGCATTTCATCGATAAAGACAAATTTAAAGCGATGCTGTATTATATTTTTAATTTTAGGATATCTATGTAAATATATTTCGGCTAATAGATATGCATCATCAAAATGTAATATACCTTGCGCTAGAATCTTTGTTTTAAAAGAAATCATCCACTGTGCGACTTTATTTTTTTCTTCTTGAGTAAAATCCTGCCGATTCTTTCCCCTTTTTGGTTTTGCTATTGTAATAGGCGATTTGTTTAAGCCACTTAATATTTTTAATGAACCACTATCAAATAGTAGTCTGTATTTATACAGCAATCCAGTATTTGCACGAAGAAAAGATTTAGCATTTTTACCCTGTTGTACAGTATAATTTGATAAATTTAATTTTAGATTCCTCTCCACGGTCTCGTTATAAATCTCATTATCAATTCTTAAAATTTTTCTTTTGTATTTGATTTGATAGTAGGGAATCGCTAAAAATTGATCTACAAAACTTTGGATTGTTCCAATGAAATTTGGATACGAAAATAATTTAGGACAATGTTTACCAATTCTCTCTCTTATTTCATCAATTGCAGTATTCGTATGCGAAAGAATTAAAATACCTCTATTACTTTCTAAGGGTAGTTTTGTTTCTAAAATTAGTAGTTTAGCCAAAAGCACTGTTGTTTTACCACTGCCCGGAACGGCTAGTAAATCTAATGTTTCAAGATTTTTTATGAAATCAACTCTCTGTACATCGAAAGTTTTCCCCGCCGGGAGTAAAATACTTTCGGCATATTTTATGTCACTGTCTGAAATATTAATCATTCCTTGTAGCATATTTTATTGCATCTACTAAATATTGAATAGGATTATCTCGCACTAAAATGTCTTCACGGATAATAACGTCAGTTTTTAAAAATTGTGCGAAATACATAGCAATCATAGATTTAGAAATTTCTTTTTTATCGATTATAAAATAATACATAATATCAAAAGCGATCTGCTCATCACTTTTGTTTGCAATAAAATCATCCCATCTTCTTTCGAAATTAAGCAGAGAAATATCTTTTATTCCTTTTTTACTTTCATTTTCTCCAGAATAGTTATCAGCTCTTATTTCCTCTAGACATTGAACGATTGCCTTAAAAAGAATCCTTCTCAATATCGGGTGCATTGCAATACAATATTCTAAAGTCCAGAAATTACTAATGAATGCTTTGATCGATTGCGATTCTATGGTGGATTTCTTTTGTATTATAAAATCGGACGGATTATATTTCGTTATAATATTTTTTGCGAGCAGTTTATCTTCAGTGATATTGTATTTGTACGCATATTCTACAGGTCGCAAATCCAAATCATTTACTATACTAATGGGAATATCTATGTGTGGTAATTTTGTTCTTAAGAAAATTTTGGAATATCTTAAGAATGCAGTGTTTCCTATAGGTACTATTGATACAGAAGAAGAGGTAAGGCTATTACTTATTTCTCTTAATTCAAAAAGCTTATCTGCTAAAGCTGGGATAATAATTTCTTCTGAAATGCCTTCTACAAAAATTAACCCTTTAGCAAAGAAAAGATTTGACTTTGTTACATCCAAAAATCTTTCTAAGAATGGATAGTCGGTTCTTTTCAATTTTGTGTAATCTTCTCCTAAAGGAAATGCGTAGTTCTTTGTACAAATAATTAAATTTTCCAACTTTACCTTTGATGCTAAATTAGGGCTATGAGTCGTTAAAATCAATTGAATGTCGGTATGTTTTTGTAATGATTCTATGATTTGCATCTGAGCTTGCGGATGCAAATGCGCTTCCAATTCTTCCACAAGTCCCAAGCGAATGCCGTCCCAATCTCTTTTGTTAAGATGAACCAATTCGGATGACATAAAAAGTCTATTTAATGTGCCTAGCCCTACATTAATTTCATCTTTTACTAATAATTCTAGTTTTTCTAAAATATTTCTAAGCTTTGCTTCTGAAACTTTTATATCTGTCTCTTTAGAATTATCATAAAAAGATTTTAAGTATTTATCTATTTCGTCTTTAAGTTCTTTGCCATTTAAGTCACTCAAAACTGTTGTCTCGTCACTCTCTAAACCTTTAAAATATGAGGCAATACTTGAATTAAAATTTTTGAAAATATCTATCAAAAGATGATCGTTTTCTTTATTTTTAAACGCTTCGTGTTTTTCAAAAATTTGTGATAATCGAGATGCCTTTTTTGGAATTAATTCTGATTTCGCATCTCGTAAAGGTTTGAGATATGTAGCTTTTAGAAATTCTTTAGCATCTGAATTTAATATATACCCTTCTTCAGACAATCCTGCTTTAAGATCAAATGTTACAATTTTATCGTTGATCTTTGTTGATTCGTAATACATAATAAGTATTGGCTCAGAATTCTCTCCTTCACCTTCCCAAGAAAGCCATTCGGTAAAGTTTTTAGCTTCTTCAATAGTTATATCCTTGAATACTAACTCTATTCTAAATCGTTTAGAATTTTTATAAAAGTCTTCTCTTTCGGGTTTAATCCACTCAGAGGCGTGTGTTTTCAAAGCTAGTTTAATTGCATCTATAATTGCTGTTTTGCCAGAATCATTTTCTCCAATCAAAACATTTAAGCCCTTTGTAAAGTTTAAATCTAAATTAGGGCTATCTAAAATAAAGCTTCCATCTGTTCCAAATTTTCTAAAATTCCACAGTTTAATATTATGTAAGTACATTAGGTTTCTATAGATTTATTAGTTAATCTAATATAATAAAAACTTAATACTTACTAGCTGAAAACTTAGTAATTAATAAATTACTAGGTTTCAATTAATATTTTTTTGATTATTTTTTTAAAAATATTTAATACTACAATCACTTCACAAAAAAAAGGTCAACATCAAGTTGAGCCTTTCTTATGAAAAAGTAATTATCTTGAATTACTTATATTTTATTTACTGATTAATTTTTCTAGTCTTTCCATCATTTCCTCTTTCTCCTTTAACATTCTTTCATACAAGGCAATCTTTTCTTCGTGTATTTTTAAAATTTGCTCAACTGGATGAAACGTTGGATTGTCATTTCTTTGAAATCCAATACTATGATCCCCGAACGTATTAGCAATAACATTGACAGCAAGTTCCTCATCAAAGTTCTGAAAAGCTTCCACAGGAATTTTTAGTGCGGTAGAAATTGCTTTCAATAAATCATCTTCGATTATATCTTTCTGTTCCAACAAAGAAATTTTCTTTTGATTCCAGTCTTCGCCCAAGTCAAAAGCTAAAGCCTCCTGTTTTATACCAAGCATTTCTCTAAAGCGCTTCACGTTTCTTCCCTGATGTATTTTCTGTTCCATAGCGGTTATCAAAATTTTAAAGGCCTAAAGATAAAGCCATTTCTGTTAATTCGTCTGAATTGTAAAGTTAAAAAATTATCCTGTAAAATATCCATTTAATCGGATATTTTATTCCCCATAAGTATAGATTATTCACAGCTAATCTTAGAAATTAGACTATCAATTTTAATCCTATTGTTATGAAAAAAATAAAAATATCGATGGAAACCACTTTCTGGGCTATCGATGAAATTGTAGATCCATTTAAGCTGATCAATGCGTTCTTTAATTATTGTACTATAGATATTTATAAAAATACACTCAGCGATATTATGTTGTATGTAAATAAAGCTGAGGTCTGTAATAAAGAACGTCCAGGAGATCTTTTTGATTTTCATAATGCTGTCAGATCATTTATAAGGGGTGCGTATCTGCTAAACTTCAAAGCTAAAAGATGGGAAGTAAAAAAAGCTCCCAAAGAATGGCAGATCATAAGTCAGGGATCTTTAAACAAAGAAGAATATCAAAATCCATTTCTAGTATTTGATAAAGCATTTGAATATAAGACTATAGAAGAGTACGAATTTTTTCTTAACGAAATTGTTCACGTATCGCTATCTCCTTATAAGGAACAATTTGATTATGACCTCATCACTCCACATATCCACTTAGTTAAGATGTTAGATGCAGCACAGATAATTAACGAAAGAGGTATTAAAAAAATCAAGAATAAAGTAAATAAGAATCGTGAATAAAATATCCCTTACCTGAATAGAATATCTCTTACCCCTTTTTCAACTTTACTAAAGATAAAATTATTGATATGAAAAATAACACATCCTTTAGTAAAGAAAAACAGCTTGTACATACAAAAGAACAAGCTAAGATCGCATTAAATATTCTGGTTCAGAATTCTCAAGGAGAAGATCTTGAATTAGGTTTATTCCGCCTGCGTGACCAACTGAATAATCCCAGACTCACAGAACTGCTCGATAGCTATCCAGATTTGATTCAAAAATACGAATTGGGGAAATTGCTATCAGGAAAGATTGAGATCAAAGATGCGAGCAGGCAGGATATCAAGACGGCAGGATTGATGTCCTGCATATTACTGCTCATTCATTTTTACTTTGCCAAGGATAAAGATAATCTGAGAAGATCCGAAAATGATGAGTTGAAACATTTTGACAGCATCAAGTATATATTAAATTCGATCACTTCTGAGAAATGTATCAATGAATTGTTTATTCTGATATTATCAATTGTTGGAATTGATTACTTTGAGAAATATCAGGAAAAGATTAAAGACCCTGATTTTGTTTTGAAACAGACCATAGGATTTGACAACGATCCGGAAATGGATGAACATATTGATATGATGGTGTGGTTTGCCTTGGTTCGTTTATTTATTGAAGCTATCTTTATATACTATGATAGTGGTTTTGAATCTAAAAACGTTCAGCTATGAAAACACCAAATAAATCTCCGTTTTCAATCCTCGCCAATGAATTTATTGAAAATACACTAGAGCAAATTGTTAGGGATTATTCCGTCGGTCAGGTATTCTTTAAGATAGAAAAGCATTCAACTCGATCACACATTTTGGTTCAGCTCAATAAATTTGCTGATGTAGCGAAATTGCGTTCAAAAAGATGGGTGAAAGAATTTAGAGATCAGTATCAAGTTTACTTTTATTTCATTGATTATTCAAAATTAGAATATCAATTGTCAAAAGGTCATCCTTTCATAGAGTACCATTGCCAGCGATCTTCAATAATCTATCAAAATAAAGATTCAAGATCATCAATTTTGAAAGATAGGATTTGGAAAAAATACAGAAAGAAATTCAACCGCTATGAAGATTCTTTCCATCACGATCACGAAATTCGTAGGGTAAAAATTGAAAGACTTATTTCGGAGGATTCATATAACAGTGTTTTTACCTCTTTCGAAGAACTGATCCAATATGACTTGGAGTACTTAGAGGAACTATATAGCGGAGAACGGAAAAGTGACATCGATCTAAATCAAAGGATAAATCAATTGCTGATTTATACTCCGGAACTACAATCCTATTTTGTCAAAAAGAATCAGCGAGAATACTTCTTAAATGAACTTTTTGCAAAGGTAAAGAAAGCGATTGACGAAGATGATATCATTTACAACACAGGAATGTTTGAATCATTACGAATCATCGAGGATTCGCTTTTTACACTTATTGAAGCTCGATTCTACGAATTGAAACATTTGATCAAAAAGCAATATGAAAAAATTTACAAAGTTGATCAGTACGAATTTCATAGGGAAGAATACCCAGCAGATGAAATACTTGATAAGGCAATTAACAGAATCCTGACCTTTACACAACTTGAACAAATATATTTCTTTCATAAAACAACCTATGGAGAAGTGACAACCTACTATTTACTTTTGATTGGCTTAAATGTGAATAACGAAAAAGTAAAAGCCATTACTCATTCTTTGACGAGTATATTTGGAAAAGAATATAAATTTTTATTAGTCGGTCACGATCGGTATTGGATTCAAAAGAATCTATATCAATATCAAAGTTTCTTCGTTTTCATTATGCAAGGCAAAAATTTGGTCTTTACCTCAGATCAAAATCATCCCGAACCGCATTGGGAGATGCCTAATCAACCACAGCACAGTGACCTGTATTTCCATTATAAGAGTGCATTACAAAGTTCATTACAGTTTTATAAATTAATTGATGGAGAGCAAGAAAATTATCAGGGAGTAGATAATATCTTCGCATTATTTCTCTTGTCCTTTTGCAGAACTTACATCTATGTAAAAACATTTTATCTCCCCAACTATATGACCAGCGAAGCGCTTTGGCAATTGTGTATTTACGCTGATAAGGATATATATAAATACAACTATCTATTTGAGCAATTTTCCAGCAATATATTTTCTTTCACGGATTACAATATGAGCGTGCATCACAGCATAGGAAAAGTTGACAAAGAGAAAGTAAATTGTATGAAAATGATTGTAAAAAAGCTGATGAATGAACTCAAGATAACTGTGATCGATGGTAAATTGCTAGATAATTTTAAGATGAACTTTATATACGATAAAACCGAAAATCCACTACTTGCAGAAAATAATTAAGCCTTTAGAAAATAAATTTTATCGAATTGAAGACTTTCTGTGCCTAACGATGCAGTGAGATACATATCACGGAATAAATGGAATTTCTCTGAATTATTTTTAGGGAAATTCTGCATTTATGTCTAAGGCAAAAGAAATCAAAAAAATACCAATAGAGGAAGTTATTGAATATTTCCGCTCTGAAGGCATGGAGCTTACAAAGGAAGAAGCTGAATTGATAATGGAGTTTCTTTACAATCTTACACTGATGGTCATTAAAAAGTATTTCGATACTGATCAGAAATGATGATCCGTAGTGGAATATCTGACCAATAAATCTAAAATTCTATTATTTGATTATACTTACTATTATTCCACAGGATTAAATTTTAAAAATTATGAAAACAGCAGATTTATATATACGTGTATCGACAGATGAACAGGCAGATAAAGGTTACTCCCAAAGAGATCAGGAGGAACGTCTCAGACGTCATTGTTCACAAAATAATTTTACTGTTGGAAATGTTATTTACGAAGACCATTCTGCAAAATCTTTTAACCGACCTGAATGGAAGAAGCTTCTGATTGAACTTAAGAAAAAAGGTTCTAAAACCAATGTTATTTTGTTTACGAAATGGGATCGTTTTAGCAGAAACGCAGGCGATGCCTATCAGATGATAAGCATCCTTTCAAAGTTAGGTGTGGATTTACAAGCCGTTGAACAACCGCTTGATCTTTCTATCCCTGAAAATAAAATGATGTTGGCTATTTATTTGGCTGCTCCGGAGGTTGAAAACGACAGAAGAGCACTCAATGTATTTTATGGGATGAGAAGAGCTGTCAAGGAAGGGCGTGTTATGGGGAAAGCTCCATTTGGTTATGCGAACAAGATAACCGAGAATGGTAAAAAGTATATTGCAATAAAAGAACCGGAAGCAACAAAAATGAAATGGGCATTCAATGAATTGGCTAAAGGTATCTATGCCAGCAATTCGATAAGAACAAAAATTAATGAATCTTTGAGAAAAGGTGTCAGTAGAACATCTTTTCATATAGCCATTCGTAACCCGATTTATTGCGGTAAAGTATTTGTTCCAAAACATAAAGATGAGGAAGCCTGTTTTGTTGAAAGTCAGCATGAGCCATTGATCAGTGAGGAACTTTTTGACAAAGTACAAGAGATACTGGATGGAAAGAAACGGCCTCAAAGACCGAACACGAAAATCACTGTTCAGGAAAATTTTCCACTTCGTGGATTTTTAACGTGTCCGAATTGTGGCAAAACACTTACTGCCAGCGCTTCAAGAGGTCGGAACAATAGATACTATTATTATCATTGTAATTCTATTTGCGGATTCAGAGAAAGAGCCGAGATCGTCAATAAAGTTTTTGAAGATGGATTAATGACATTAGAAATGAATGCACCAGTTAAAAAATATCTTAAAAAGCTTTTGACTGAAAATTATAATAACTTCGTTAATGATCCATTAAAAGAGAAGAAGAAAATATCTGACGAAATTGATACTTTGAATAATAAATTATCTTTTGCTCGAAACAAGTTTCTTAGTGAGATAATTGATGATGATGAATATCTGGAGATTAAAAGAGAATGCAAAGAACGGATTTCAAAGTTGGAAGAAGAATTGAATAAAAGTTCACTCCCTCAAATTAGCAATATAGATAAACTGCTCGAACAAGCCTTAGAGACACTTCAAAATATCGGAAAACACTATCAAGAAGGGGAAATTGAGATAAAGCGGGCAATAATTGGTTCGATATTTCCTGAAAAATTGGAATTTGACGGAAAACATTATCGAACCGCCAGAATCAACTCCGTAGCATACCATATCTTTCAGATTAATAATGAGTTAGATGGTGTAAAAAAAAAGAGAAACGATCAAAATGATCATTTCTCCTTGAATGTAGTCTTGTCAGGATTCGAACCCTTTTCTTTTTCATCTGAAAAAATAAATTTTCTTTCACCTAAAAGCTTTGTAAAGATTTCTTCATCGTGGAGTTGCAGCGTCTCGTTAACATCTTTATTTGGTAATTCTACAGAACCTATCCTGAGTGCCTCCTTACCAAGGAAGAGGTCGTTTAAGGTTTTAGAATATTTCTTTACCGCTTCTTTTCCTGCTTTATCGTTATCAAAACAAAAGATAATTTCTTCTAATTCCGGAAGGTTTTTTATTGAGTTTAAAACTTCCTCATTTAATCCGTTGGTTCCAAAACATGCTAAAACGGAAAACTTCTCATTAATGATCTTCAATTGAAGCAGCGAAGCTGCATCAATAATAGATTCTGTAAGAATGAGTTTTTTAGTTTCAGGGTTTGGATAATTTGGATAAACACCGCTGCGGTTTTTTAAGTAAAAATGTTTGGAGTTATTATTGTCGATTATCGACCTAAAATAAAAGCTTACGATTTGATTTTCCTTATTTTTCAGTGGAAAAACAATGCTTTTGATTCCAAAGGTTTTATAGGCTTGTCCGCCTGTTCTGCTGTTGGTTCCGGCTAGGGATAATAATCCTACATCTGTTAATTTTTGGATAAGTGCTTCTCTTTTGTTTGGATCTTTGTTTTTTCTGTCTGCATAATGGAGCTGTCCGCTGTTAAAGCCTATTTCTAAATCTTCCAACTGTAAGGCTCTGCTTTTTACATACTCTTTCGCAGGAACACAATTAAAAATTCCTTTTCTAAAACTTAAATATACTTTCTCTAAAAAATGGGCAGACGTTTCCACCTGCCCAAAGTCCGCAGCACCTTTATATAGAGGGTTTGTGTTTTTCTGAGGGGTGGGCTGCGAACCCAGAGCCAGAACTCCGGCTTTTTTTATCGCTTCATGTTTGGAGACTTTCTCGTAATCTTCTATAAACTGGATGACATCGCCCGTTTTTCCGCATGCATGGCATTTGTAAAAGTTCTTTTCTACATTCACCTGCAGGCTTGCTGTTTTATCATCATGCATAAAGCATTTGAGCATTGAGTTTTTTGGCTCAAGATTGTAATGCTTCAGAACTTCGGATAAACTTAAACGTTCTTTGATTTCTGTAATCTCCATAAAAGAAAAATATTTTATTTTTTTTTGATGTTACTATCAGATACAAAAGTATCTTTTTGTTTTCAATTGAACAAATCTTATCAGATTTTTTTATATCCTTTAATTTCATATTTTTGATATAATATTTAATTATTAAGAACTTTTATATCTTTTTAGAGATGAATATAGGAAGTATTATAACTACATTAAGAGACAAGAACGGCTTCTCCCAAAGCGATTTGGCAGATAAAAGCGAGGTGTCTCGTGTAATGATCGGCAAGTACGAAAGAGGGGAAGCGATTCCTTCTGTTGATGCTGCAAAAAAAATTGCAGATGCACTCGGTGTAAGTTTAGATTATTTGGTTGGTGAGACCAATCAGGTTTCTTTTGATAAAAGAACGGTAGAAAGAATTAAGGATTTGGAACAACTGGAAGAGAGTAAAAAGCAAACGCTTTACGATCTGATAGATACCTACATCCGTGATTGTAAAACTAGAAAAACTTTTGCTAATTTATAGATTATGAAAAACATTTTATTACTACTAACTTTTTTTGTTACTTCTTTTACTTTTGCTCAGGAATTTACGCCACCACCACCACCAAAAATAGAAATAGCAGCAGATAAGAAAGTCCTTGTCGATGAACTTATTAAAGTGACAAATTTTGAAAATTATGTTTATAACTATTGCAAAAGCATAATTTCACAATATGCTCAACAAAATAAATGGGATGATAGTAAAACTCAACAAATATTAGAAAACAGCAATTTTAAATATTTTAATCAAATGCTTTACTATACTTTTAAAGATGACTCTAAAGAAGATTTGAAAGATTTAATAAAATCATTTAAACAAATTAATCAAAAAAGAAAACCCGATCAGTTTTTAATTCCTAATAATTTTCAAATACAAAAAGATTTAATTGAATTCACCATAAATGTGATGCAAGGGCAATATATTCTTAGTAAAAAGAAATAAAATAAGCGACCTCAAGGTCGCTTATTTTATTATATAATCTTCTACTAAAAGTAGTTCTGAAAAAAATATCCAGGAGAAGGAATAGAATCTATTTTTGATTTAATTTTAATATTATTATCAATCCATTCTTTTAATTTAACATTATTATCTAATGAATCATCTATAGGAATGTTGGAATAAATTCTATTATTGTAAACATCATTATTCAGATATACTACTAAAAAATTATTATTTATTCTTTTTTTAGCCTCCGAATAAGATAAGCTTCCAATATCACAAACAGATTCATATTTTTTTCCATTTAGATTGAAAGTGTATAGATAATTAAAACCAGTTCCTCTTCCATATCCTTTAACATCTTTTATTTTACCAATTGTATAAAGTCCTTTTTGATTATAGAAACTTTTAAAAATTTTCACAAAAAAATATTGATATGAAAATATTCCTGCAAAAAAAACTACAAAAACTATAAGATAATGTTTTCTTTTAAAAAAATTCATTTTAGCTATTTTTGTTTTTTCTGAATTTCTGTCGCATTTACCGCTGCCGCTCCATACATACCAGTCCCTATAAGAAAATTATTTACACCAACTACAGCTTTATCTACTCCTGTAGCTCCAACTTTTGTAGCTCCATTTAATTTTCCAAGTCCCTTACTCCCTAGAGCAAATCCAATATTGGAAGCTGCTTCTTGAGGAGACATTCCACCACCATTAAACACGGTTCTGAATGCAGATTCACCGTTTATTAGCTTTTTAGCTGAAAGCTCACTAACTCCACCAAGAACCTCTCCAGAACCATATGCTCCAAAAGTATCTCCCACAACACTCATTATATTAACATCTCCCGTTCCTAAAAATTGAGTAGCTGTACTTAATGTTGCCTTACCCGCTAAGACTTCTGCAGAACCTCCAGAAACTAAAAGAGGCGAAGCTTCTAACAACATAGGAAAATATAATGGTGCAGAAAGAGCTTTCCCTAAATTATCTACCGCTTGTGAACTTACATAAGGAGCATTATCTTGTGCAATAAAAGATTCTCCATCTACTTTATAATTTCCGCCTTCTCCTAAAACAACCGTTTTATTTACTCCTGTATCTATACCATTACTTGACATTGGTGTTGTATAAGTACTATTAATATCTCCACGCCCATTAGCATAACCTGCATATCCAGCATCTGAAGCTTGTTGAGCAGATGTTATATCACTTCTGTATTCCCAACCACTCTGACCTGTTCTTTTTACCCAATCTTCTGTTCCTCTACCATCAGGATCAGTAAATCTAATTGGGTTATTGACAGTATAATTATATGGCGACCATCTTCGGTATTTTTCAGCCAGAGGATCTACGACTCCCCATCTACCAATATCAGCCATATAGAATCTCGCTCCATAGTCATACACTCCGTAGTCTACTGTATTTTTGGAGATTTGCCAACTTCATTTTTCCTCGCGCAAACCCTTACTTTTTGAACGCTTTTCTGTCACTTTTCAAAAATACAGATTTATTCATTTGAAAATAAAAAATAAAGTTCTATTCTTTTTAATTATCTGTTCTACACAGACTTTTTTATTTCAATTGAAAAAAAAAGTTTCGGCGTTGTTATAAATGTGGACTTGTGGAAAAAATTGGTGTGGGATTTAGCTAGGATTTTTCCATAAATCTACATTATTTTGAAAACAAAAATTGGCTGTCGGTGTTGTTGTAAAATGTTAAAATGTGGGTAACCCTTCGGCTCCGCTCAGGGCAAGAGCGCAGACAAAGCATTGGGTGGTTATCCACATTTTAATATTTTGGGTTTGGCGGTTGGATTCAGTTGTATTGTAGGATAAAATTCCATGAAAAGACTGCAGAGCGTAGGCTGTGGAATACTTTGTATGGAACAAAGGAAAGCATTTTACATAATCCCAAATTATAGGCGCTGATGGATTTTGCACGTAATGGAACTTGTGTAATGGAGGGCAACGTTTAGCGGCTGGTGCGCGTATAATTTTGATTATGTAATTTGCTGTGGCGTATTTGGGTGAGAGCGTTTTAGGTTTTTAGAGTTGAAGAGTTGTTCTAATTTCTCAAATGTATTTTTCAATTTCCTGTTTCAGGTTTTCGAGTTCGGTTTGATTAAAATATTCCAGACTTCTTAAATATCTAAATCCTGCTTTGTATTGAACTTCTCTCAAATTGTATTGTTTGAGCCAGAGATTAATTCTGCTGTTTCTGATGAGCTGTAAACTCTGAATATTAATTTGTTTTCTAATCTCTGATGTTATGCTGCTAAATCTTGTTTTTTCACTTAAAATAAATAGCTTTTCCGTTTCTTTTACTGTTTTTGAGAGTTTTAATAATTCCGATCTCGTTTCATTAATATACCTGTAAAGCTCTAAAATTTGTGATGCTTCCAGCGGTAAAATTCTTTCTTTTAATCGGTTTTCTGTGGCTTCCGGAACTTTGATAATTCCTTTTTCCAGATCAATATCTTTTACTTTCAGTTCTCGTAAACTTCCTGTGTTTAAACCTTGATAAATGATTAATCCTAAAATAATCCGGTTCCTTTTTCCAAATAAACTGAACTGTCCTTTTTTGTATTTCCTTTTTCTAAATTCTTTCTCGATATTCTGCAATTCTTCTTCACTTAAAAAACCTGTAATTAAAGCTTTCTTTGGTGTTTTTATTCTAAAATTATTTAACGGATGATCTTTTCTTTTCCCTGTAAATTGTAAATATTCAAAGTATTGCTCTATACTTCTGATCTGAGCATTGATTGTATTTAATTGATATTTTTTCTGTTGTAATTCTATTATTTTTAATAATTCCTGAGTAGTAATTCTGTCAAAATTCTGTTTTCTTGAACATAACTTTTTCCATAATAAAACCTGTTTTTCCTTTTCTATCAATGTCTTTTCTGTGTAGTGATATTGATCTCTCAGATAACTGATAAACTCTTTCATCTAGCCTATATATGTGTATATCTCTGTGTGCTTTCTAAACTTCTATGCCCTAAAAATCTGCTGACTTTTATAAGTTCCATTCCGTTTTTTAATAAATGAGTCGCAATACTGTGGCGTAGTAAATGAGGATAAATTCTCTTTTTAATTTTACTTTTTTCGGCTACTTTTTCTATGATAAATTCTATTCCTGCAGTCGTTAAATTTCCTTGTAATCCCTGTAAAAAACAATCTCCTTTATGAGTTCTTTTCTTTAGATATTCTTCAAAAATATCTAATGCTTTGCTGTGTATCGGAACCTCTCTCTGATATCCTGTTTTCGATTTTCTTATGAAAACTTTTCCGTCTTTCATATCTACATCTTCGAGTAATAATCCTACTGCTTCTCCGGCTCTTAATCCTAGGTAATATAGACAGCATAGAACCGCTTTATCTCTAATATTTATTGTGTTTTCAAACAGGTGTTGCACTTCCTCCGGACTGAGGATTTCTATAGGTAAATGATTTCTTTTTAAAAGTCTGCAGATGATAAGATATGTATCCTGATGCAGGATTTCTTCCTGATACGTTTTATAGATTTTTAGGGCAAAAAGATGGTTGTTTATGGTATTTATACTGATGTTTTTTTCAGGATTATTTCTACATTTTCTCTGTTTTAAATAGATAATATATTTTATTGGAAGATTTCCTCTTTCTATGTAATTTCTATATTCCTGAACCATTGCTAATATCTTGGTAATATTCCTTTTCTGATAGTTCCGAAGCTCTAAATATCTCTTGAAGTTTTCCATCTATGACCAATTTGCTTGTGTACTATTTTGTGTTTTTCCGAACGCTAAATAATTATGAGTTATAAGTTGTTAATTATGAGTTATTTACTCTGTCGCATTTTCTCATCTAGTGTTCGTTTGGTTTCCGTTTAGCGTTCGCTTGTGTTCAGTAGCGTTCAATTTTAGTTGTTCTAATTGCTTTGTAAAAGAGTCTTTTAATTCTTTTCTAACTCTCTGTATATTATCGTTATAAGAGATTTTATATTTAAATCCCTTATTCGCAAAACCTATTTGTTTCAGATATTCTAATCTCACCAATTCGTTCAGATAAAACTGTAATTGTGTCTTTTTAAATCCTGTAATTTCCATCGCATCAAACCTGCTGAACTGATCTTCTTTAAAAGCTTTTTTCAACTTTTCAAAAAACTGTCTTAAGCTTCCGTCTAACTCGTCAATCTTTAAAATAATACTCTCGAATAATATCTCCACAGCGTTCTCGATATCTTCAATTTCTGTAATTAAAAAATCGTTTTTTATTTCTCGCTGATACTGATGTAAAAGTGTAATTTGTTTAATAATAGATTGGAACATTTCATTTAATCGTCTCTTATTCTTTACATTACTTGGTAGTTGCATCTGTGTTGCATAAGGATTTATAACTTCATAATGCTTTAGATTTCTAACAATTTTCTGGACAAAGTTAGTTGCCAATTTCTCTCCGTTTTTATCAATTTCTCCGGCATTTCTGCGGTTCTGATAACTGATAATTTTCTCTGTCTGTTCCTCGCTTTCATTCACTGCTACAATAAAACTGCGGTTCATATTGTCCTCGTATAATTCTCCTTTTGTCGTTGCAGATAAACTGCTGAACTGTCCTTTCACGATTTTATGACTCGATTTATTATTTCCTTTTTTATCCTTGATTGTTACTGAACTTCTGAGTACCTGGTTCGATATAAATTCCCTCAACGCATACAAAGCATCTTCCTTTAAACCGTCCAAATCTTCAATGATAATGATCTTTTGGAACAGATCAAACTCGCCCCAATTATATAAGCTAGATTCTGTAATTCTTGTAAATCTCAACACATCTTCCTGTGGCATCATGTCTGCAATTCTGCTGATAATATGGGTTTTACCACTTCCGCTGCTTCCTTGTACAATTCCGTGTAATGGGCTTTTATTTAAGTAGCTGATTGTGATTAAGAATAGTAGAAGTCTTGATTGTTCTTCGCCAATAATTCCGGCTTTCTCGATCAACTTATTTAATTCCTGCAGGAGATTCTTTTGTTGTAAAATGTCTATTGCGGACAAATTCGGGGATGTTTTCGGGGGCATACTTTTGTTTTCGTCCGTAAAGACAACACTTTTTGTAGTCTTGTCAGGATTCGAACCCTTTTCTTTTTCATCTGAAAAAATAAATTTTCTTTCACCTAAAAGCTTTGTAAAGATTTCTTCATCGTGGAGTTGCAGCGTCTCGTTAACATCTTTATTTGGTAATTCTACAGAACCTATCCTGAGTGCCTCCTTACCAAGGAAGAGGTCGTTTAAGGTTTTAGAATATTTCTTTACCGCTTCTTTTCCTGCTTTATCGTTATCAAAACAAAAGATAATTTCTTCTAATTCCGGAAGGTTTTTTATTGAGTTTAAAACTTCCTCATTTAATCCGTTGGTTCCAAAACATGCTAAAACGGAAAACTTCTCATTAATGATCTTCAATTGAAGCAGCGAAGCTGCATCAATAATAGATTCTGTAAGAATGAGTTTTTTAGTTTCAGGGTTTGGATAATTTGGATAAACACCGCTGCGGTTTTTTAAGTAAAAATGTTTGGAGTTATTATTGTCGATTATCGACCTAAAATAAAAGCTTACGATTTGATTTTCCTTATTTTTCAGTGGAAAAACAATGCTTTTGATTCCAAAGGTTTTATAGGCTTGTCCGCCTGTTCTGCTGTTGGTTCCGGCTAGGGATAATAATCCTACATCTGTTAATTTTTGGATAAGTGCTTCTCTTTTGTTTGGATCTTTGTTTTTTCTGTCTGCATAATGGAGCTGTCCGCTGTTAAAGCCTATTTCTAAATCTTCCAACTGTAAGGCTCTGCTTTTTACATACTCTTTCGCAGGAACACAATTAAAAATTCCTTTTCTAAAACTTAAATATACTTTCTCTAAAAAATGGGCAGACGTTTCCACCTGCCCAAAGTCCGCAGCACCTTTATATAGAGGGTTTGTGTTTTTCTGAGGGGTGGGCTGCGAACCCAGAGCCAGAACTCCGGCTTTTTTTATCGCTTCATGTTTGGAGACTTTCTCGTAATCTTCTATAAACTGGATGACATCGCCCGTTTTTCCGCATGCATGGCATTTGTAAAAGTTCTTTTCTACATTCACCTGCAGGCTTGCTGTTTTATCATCATGCATAAAGCATTTGAGCATTGAGTTTTTTGGCTCAAGATTGTAATGCTTCAGAACTTCGGATAAACTTAAACGTTCTTTGATTTCTGTAATCTCCATAAAAGAAAAATATTTTATTTTTTTTTGATGTTACTATCAGATACAAAAGTATCTTTTTGTTTTCAATTGAACAAATCTTATCAGATTTTTTTATATCCTTTAATTTCATATTTTTGATATAATATTTAATTATTAAGAACTTTTATATCTTTTTAGAGATGAATATAGGAAGTATTATAACTACATTAAGAGACAAGAACGGCTTCTCCCAAAGCGATTTGGCAGATAAAAGCGAGGTGTCTCGTGTAATGATCGGCAAGTACGAAAGAGGGGAAGCGATTCCTTCTGTTGATGCTGCAAAAAAAATTGCAGATGCACTCGGTGTAAGTTTAGATTATTTGGTTGGTGAGACCAATCAGGTTTCTTTTGATAAAAGAACGGTAGAAAGAATTAAGGATTTGGAACAACTGGAAGAGAGTAAAAAGCAAACGCTTTACGATCTGATAGATACCTACATCCGTGATTGTAAAACTAGAAAAACTTTTGCTAATTTATAGATTATGAAAAACATTTTATTACTACTAACTTTTTTTGTTACTTCTTTTACTTTTGCTCAGGAATTTACGCCACCACCACCACCAAAAATAGAAATAGCAGCAGATAAGAAAGTCCTTGTCGATGAACTTATTAAAGTGACAAATTTTGAAAATTATGTTTATAACTATTGCAAAAGCATAATTTCACAATATGCTCAACAAAATAAATGGGATGATAGTAAAACTCAACAAATATTAGAAAACAGCAATTTTAAATATTTTAATCAAATGCTTTACTATACTTTTAAAGATGACTCTAAAGAAGATTTGAAAGATTTAATAAAATCATTTAAACAAATTAATCAAAAAAGAAAACCCGATCAGTTTTTAATTCCTAATAATTTTCAAATACAAAAAGATTTAATTGAATTCACCATAAATGTGATGCAAGGGCAATATATTCTTAGTAAAAAGAAATAAAATAAGCGACCTCAAGGTCGCTTATTTTATTATATAATCTTCTACTAAAAGTAGTTCTGAAAAAAATATCCAGGAGAAGGAATAGAATCTATTTTTGATTTAATTTTAATATTATTATCAATCCATTCTTTTAATTTAACATTATTATCTAATGAATCATCTATAGGAATGTTGGAATAAATTCTATTATTGTAAACATCATTATTCAGATATACTACTAAAAAATTATTATTTATTCTTTTTTTAGCCTCCGAATAAGATAAGCTTCCAATATCACAAACAGATTCATATTTTTTTCCATTTAGATTGAAAGTGTATAGATAATTAAAACCAGTTCCTCTTCCATATCCTTTAACATCTTTTATTTTACCAATTGTATAAAGTCCTTTTTGATTATAGAAACTTTTAAAAATTTTCACAAAAAAATATTGATATGAAAATATTCCTGCAAAAAAAACTACAAAAACTATAAGATAATGTTTTCTTTTAAAAAAATTCATTTTAGCTATTTTTGTTTTTTCTGAATTTCTGTCGCATTTACCGCTGCCGCTCCATACATACCAGTCCCTATAAGAAAATTATTTACACCAACTACAGCTTTATCTACTCCTGTAGCTCCAACTTTTGTAGCTCCATTTAATTTTCCAAGTCCCTTACTCCCTAGAGCAAATCCAATATTGGAAGCTGCTTCTTGAGGAGACATTCCACCACCATTAAACACGGTTCTGAATGCAGATTCACCGTTTATTAGCTTTTTAGCTGAAAGCTCACTAACTCCACCAAGAACCTCTCCAGAACCATATGCTCCAAAAGTATCTCCCACAACACTCATTATATTAACATCTCCCGTTCCTAAAAATTGAGTAGCTGTACTTAATGTTGCCTTACCCGCTAAGACTTCTGCAGAACCTCCAGAAACTAAAAGAGGCGAAGCTTCTAACAACATAGGAAAATATAATGGTGCAGAAAGAGCTTTCCCTAAATTATCTACCGCTTGTGAACTTACATAAGGAGCATTATCTTGTGCAATAAAAGATTCTCCATCTACTTTATAATTTCCGCCTTCTCCTAAAACAACCGTTTTATTTACTCCTGTATCTATACCATTACTTGACATTGGTGTTGTATAAGTACTATTAATATCTCCACGCCCATTAGCATAACCTGCATATCCAGCATCTGAAGCTTGTTGAGCAGATGTTATATCACTTCTGTATTCCCAACCACTCTGACCTGTTCTTTTTACCCAATCTTCTGTTCCTCTACCATCAGGATCAGTAAATCTAATTGGGTTATTGACAGTATAATTATATGGCGACCATCTTCGGTATTTTTCAGCCAGAGGATCTACGACTCCCCATCTACCAATATCAGCCATATAGAATCTCGCTCCATAGTCATACATCCCTGTCTCCTGAAGCTCCTTGCCATTGTACTTGTAATTCTTATAACTACCTACTCCAAAGAATGCATTCCCTGTCTTCAAATGGTTCATCCCGAAAGGGTAATAGTCGTTGGCATCTGTAATCTCCAGAGCACCTACATTATTTCTACCAAAACTTACCCTTACATTTCCTAAATGATCCCTGTACTGATAAATATACATTTTTTTCTGATAATCATAAAAGCCCTCTGCCGTTGGAAAAAACTGCAATTCAGGATTGTGAGGATTCTTGATGATTCCACCACTATCGCCACCTGTTGGAGGGACAACCACACGACTCGCCATACTGAATGCCTGTTGCTCCAATGCAAACGTAGTTTCTCTAGAAAACATTTCAGCAGTGCCAGAAGAAGTTTTGTTCAGGTACTGAAATCCATCAATATAATCTGTAATCTCCTTGGTCCAGCTTGTTCCCGCAACTCCAACTGAAGTTTGTAAATTCTCCTTTCTCAGCTTTACCCCGTCAGCACGATAGTTGGTCTTTACCTGGGAGGTAATAGGATCATAGCCTATATCCAAGGTACGAGGCAGGTTCAGGAAGTTGTAGCTGATCCCCTTGATCTGCTTATCCAGCATATTGATCATGTTTCCGTTGGAGTCATAGGAAATGGTATTTCCCCCGCCCTCATATCCGGCCTTGTTATTTCGGTTGTCCTTGACATCCAAAAGACGGTTCCCAGGACTTGTCGGGGAGCCATAGTTATATACCAGCTCATCAATAACCTCGGCTGTGGTCCCGTTCATGACGGAAGTTCGGTATAGATTGGTAATGTTTCCATTCAGGTCATAGTTTATTGCCTCCGTATGCTCCTTGCTCCATGGGTTGTTGGGGTTCTGGTAGTATCCGGCTGTAAGCCTGTTCAGCCCATCGTAGGCATAACCATACCTCTTAGGTTCCAGGGGAGGATTGGCTCCCAGGGATTCCACGGAACGCCAGTCTACCTCGGCAATGTTTCCATTGTACATGGGTTTTACATCCTTGCCTGCAAAAAGGCTTGTGTCAGGGTTGGTGGTTCCATTCTTTTGGTTATACTTAATCTTGTAGGAAAACAATTTCCCACCCAAGTCAGATAATGACATCTGTGCCGGGTTAATATCGGTCATCCATCCCCTGATATTGTAGGCATAGTCAATGCTTTGCAGGTTATTTCCAACCACCTTGTTCTTAAGCTGGGACAATTCATTGTAGGAGTTTTCTACCAATAGCTGCTCAGGCCAGTAATCCACCTGATGATAGTGCTTCAAAAGCCTGTTTTGGTTATCATATTCAAAACGCTCCTTTACCGTTACCTCCGGTTCACCTGCTCTTCTTAGGTGTTGGGTTACCGTATTCTGGGGAACCCCAGCAAAGTCCAGCTTGGACTCCGTCCTTGTATATCCTCCCAAGTGATTGATGGAATGGGTGGCAATGGCCCTGCCTCTGGTATCATAATAAGTGTAGCTCTTTGTCCAGTTATCATCCTCAATGTTCTTCACCAGGTTCATCACGGGAAGTCCCTTGGTACTTTTCCCCCCAGTAGGAGCATCCGTTAGAGGAGTTTCTCCCTGAATAGATTGTGGAAATGATGGATTGAAGCTGTACCCCTGTGGATAGGTATCGTAGTAGTTAACACTTAGAATGGTTGGGATTCCCCCAATGAAATTATTATTCGTATAATAGATTGTCATTCCATTTTGGGTAAAGCCTGAGGTACTTCTTTCTTCAGCAATCACCAGGTTTTTGATCTCATTCTGCCTGTCTGATCTTTCTCCGCCTGTTAGGAATCCTGTATAGGCTATCCTACCTAATTGATCGTACTTGGTAATGATCCATTTATTCTGGGCCTTAAGGTTGGTGTCCTGGGTTAGAATCAGTCTATCTGATTTATCATACACCATATACTCCCAGCCTTTGCCTGGAAGTTTCTTTTCTACCAAACGATTTCTGCCGTCATAACGATACTGATAATATAGATTTTCCATTGTCGAAGACTCAACAGTCGGAGCAGAAGCCAATGGCGGAATCACATATGCTAATTGGTCATATTCATTATAAACATAATAAGTATCGGCATTTTCCGTTGCATTTAATGCTTTTCTTACCAATAAAACCTGTCCTTTTCCATTTTTAAACTCAGTGGTTTTATTTCCGTCCTCATCGGTTACTGTATTTTTATATAACTGATTCGGTAAGAAATATTGAAGCAATTGAACTGTAGTCTGCGTTCTGCCTTCAACCCAAGTCGTTGAAGTTTCATATTTTCTTACATAATCTGCATTTGTATTAGCTTCATAATCAAACTTTACAGGTTTGTTGGCCCAGTCGGTACCCACCTGAACCTGCTGCTGGATTCTGCCCAGGGGTGAGCTTTCCAGCTTCTTTTCCGAGTAAATCTTCTCCGAGCCATAAATATTAGGCTGGCTAGCATTGGACAATGGATCTGTAACAATAGCACCGTTTGAAGTGCCTCCCTGTGGAACAGGCAGGTAATCCAACACCTGTCTTCCAAAACCATCATATACGATTTGGGTGACAACGTCTCTTCCTAATGGGGAAGCTTTCACATTCACGATCTGTTTAGGTCTGCCTAATCCATCAAAATACTGAACGGTTTCTACCTGCTTGGCATTGACATCACTCTGGGTTTTCTCCTCAAGATAGGTCCTTGATTGTATATAGTTTTCTGTAGGGGTAAGCTGTGCCTGCATAGACTGGGTGATCAACAGCATACCTATGGGAATTATTATTTTCTTCATTAGTGTTAGTTTTTATAGTGGTAGCTAAATTCCTTTAATAGTTTTCCTCCTTGGTTATCTTCTCTAATTTCTATTAGCCTGTTTGAGATGTCATAAATGTAGATCTCACTGATCCCTGTTGGAGGAGTAATGCTTCTTACACCAACAAGTGGATCATAGGTGTAGGTAGTAACCTGGTAATTGGATAGACTGTCCCTGAATGTCTTAAGAGCACTTAATAGATTGGTTTCATTACTGCCGGACATTGCATAGCCATCCTTATCGGAGGCTGTTACAATGTTAGTGATTAAGGAGCTTGGGATGTTTTCCAGCTTTGCATTCTCAATCTTGGCAATAGGCCTGGTATTCTTGTATCCCCAAATAATAACTGTTGATATTCCATTGCCAATGGTGTACTGTTGCAAATTACCATTAGAATCATATCTATCATAGGAAATTTCTTCTCTAGGAATATTATTATTCTGAAGATCATAAGATAGTACAGAAGTAGGAAATGCATAGGTGAGATTATCATACTTTGTTTCTGTCTTGGAAATAACTTTTCCCGACAGATCATTGGTATTCTGCTTTTTTACAGTTTTGGTCTCTAATGGAATACTTACCATATTGTTTGTGATCAGCTTTTGATTTCCTTTTTCATGAGCATATTGGTAGCTGGTTTCCTGGCTTGTACCATCAGAGTAAGTGGTTTTTTCAAACGTTATCTGGTGATGATTTAAACTTTCATTAGCTGTGTCTGTTATGATGGTCTTTACTGGAAGCCCATTCTCATATTCTGTTTTGATCTTTTGGTAGTTTTTGATCATTGCACCATAAAAAAATGCAGTCCTGTATAGATTAACATCCAAAAGTTCTCCTGAGGTTGGACCGGTGCCCTCCCAATATTTTCCAGGTTTGTACATGGGAATACTTTTTACATTATGGGAAAGTAAATAGTTCAGTGGTATCTGGGCTGGAGGTGTAACTACAGGAAAGCCACTTTTAGGAATATTGTTGACTACTGTACCTCCATATTTTTCGTAAAATCTATAGGGGAGAGGTGTTCCTGAGAAACTATACTTGTTCTCCAGTTTTTCTACCGGTTTTCCAGAAGAGTCATAGGAAACGGTTTCTGTGTTTAGTCCCCTTGCCCAGCCCATATCGTCAGGAATATGATAAGGATATCTATAGTACTCCCCTCCATCTAGATAATTGGTATAACTATATTTCCTCGACCATAACACAGAGTTGTCCGCAGAAAGAAAAGATTCAGTTACCTGTGAATAGCCTACCTGCCCCGCATTGTTAAAGCTTGACATGGGTTGTATTCTATTTGAGATCTGTCCTGCTACTGTAGATATTTTTCCGTATGTATCTATAACGGATAAATAGTCGGGGATACCCAAAAGTTGGCCTGAAGTTATTCCATTATCCAGAGTATAGGTGAATTTTCTTTTTGTAACCTTGTTGTTATCATTGGTCTCAATTCTTGATATTCTTCTTCCTCCACCCACAAAGTTATTTGATGAGGGAGTAGGATATATCTGGGAAATCAGATGATCGGGAATCAATGAATTGTTATTCTCATAGTAAAAACTTTCAGTTCCTCCTGTAGGGTAAGTTATTTTTGTTAAAATTCCCGCCTCGGCCGCATCAGCATATACATTCCTGTCAGCAACGGTTTCGAAGATATTCTTGAAATTAGGCTTTCCATTATAATAGCCCCAATAATCGATGGAGTTGGAATGACGATTGGGTAGTTTCCTAGGATTGTACTCGAATTTATATGAGCTAATTACTTCATTGTTGTATGGTTCAACTTCATTGATCTGATTCAAAAACAATCGCTTATCACCCTTATTGTCTGTAGTTAGTACAGTAGGTTCAATATTGGAGTGATCGAGATCTCCCTCACGAAAGTTTTGCAGAAGTTCGATTTTTTTTATGTAGGGCTGCACCTGATTTTCCGTCTCTTTGATTTTTTTCAATGTAAAACTCTTGAGGGCATACCCTCCTTTTAAGTCCTGGCGTACTGTTGTATCATACTCCAAATCTAATTGCCCATCCGGAAAGGATATACTTTGAAGCCTTTTTTGCTCGGTCCTGTTGAATCCCATGGAAATACGCATGTTAATAGGCTCATTAAGATTTTTTTTCAGGTCTGTTTTGGAATAGGTGTCAACAGTTTCTGGTGTATAGTTAAAAATATAGCTATATTTTAGTGTTTTGACTTCCTTTAAATGCCATGCTGTTCTATGATTATCATCACTTGCTGTTACATCTCCGCTGCCTAATAACTTTGAACTAGAAGATTTAACAATATCATATGCAGGGGAATTTGAACCAGCTGCATCCTGTCCAAAGAAGTATTTAATCCCCAGTTCATCTGTAATTGTGATTCTATCGATTGCAAAATCTGAAGCATTGATATTAACATAGTCTATTTTGACTTGCCAATCTTCAAAACCTTGAACGACTGCCTTTTTTGTAGAATTATCTATTATGAATTTTCCTGATTTTCCTAGAAAATTGATGATATATAAATCAGGATCTTCATCCAAAGGTTGACTTGAGTCTGAGTAGGTAGAACCAATGGTACGTTGAGCTTGACGTACATTGACATCAGTCTGAAAAGTAGAATTATAGTTATAGGTTAAATAACCCTGATTATATTCGTCTGGTCGTTGTCTTACCTGTCGGGTTATTAAACCTCCAGCGTTCAGGCTCCATCCGGCTCCGACGGCAGATGCTATTTCACCAACGAGGATTCCCTTTGTATCATATTGTAGAGATATATTAAGCGGAAGATCTCCCGAGTCAATATTAAATAAAGGAATATTTACATTAGCGGTTCCTCTGTAATAAGAAACCGGACTCTCCACAAACTTTGCCAGAGAAGAGGCATTGGGAGATGGAGGTAGCACTTTGGGTGTATATTGTGCCTCTACTATTGAATTTAAAAATAAAATGGTCCCTAACGTGATTATTTTTCTTTTCATCGTGTTTATTTCTTAATCAGTTTAGCGTTTGCTGTCTTGTTATTATCAGTCTTTATCGTCACCAGATAAGCCCCCTGAACCAGAGCCTGTGTATTAATTTTCGTTACTCTGTTTTTTGTTTTCAGGTTTTGCAGTTGTCTTCCGCTCATGTCATACACCAGAATATCAGCTTCTTTGAAATCATAGCCTATTTCAACATAGGCATAGTCCGACACTGGGTTGGGATAGATCTTGATGTCATATTTTTCAATCAAGTCATTCACCTGCCTGTCACCCAGCTTTACAATCTTCCAGTTTTCCTTGCCCAGTTCCTCGGCACTTGTTCCTGCCAGAATGATAGAGCCATCTTTGTTTAATCTTAAATCCGAAAGTCTTTCCTCCCTTTTCCTGGATTCTCCCTTGATGTGCTTTCTCCACTGCTCGTTGCCATTCCCATCCAGATACAACATCCAGAAAGTCTCATCATCCTTTTCCACTCTTCCCTCAGCCTGAGTGTAGCCTCCTAACAGAATGCCTTTGGAGGATTTAGAATCTGCTGAATGAATCACGTTCATACCCATCAGAATATCACGGTTTCCAAAGGTGTAGGACTTCTGCCACTGCTCATCGCCACGCTCATTCAAGGATACCAGCCAAAGGTCTGTTCCTTCTTCAACTCCCACCGTCTTGTTTCCTGACCTTTCCGATCTGGATTCCCCGCCAATAATGTAGCCATTGGAAGCCAATGCAAGGGTTCTGATATGGTCATCTCCCTTTCCGCCAAGGTTCTTTTCCCATTCAACCTTGCCGTTCTTATCGAGTTTGATGATCCAGTAGTCACCCTCTCCAAAGTTTTCGCTTTGCTTGGAGGTTGTGGAGAGTTGATTGCTGTTAGCCGATTTTTCATTTGAGGCATTGCCACCGTTATTGACAATCCCGCTTCGGGAATAGACGCCCAGTAGTGCGCCTCCATCCCTTGTGGAAATCATTTTTTCAACCTCGTCAAGACCTCTTCCACCTAAAATGAGTTGGGAGATTTCCTTGCCATTTTTGTCGAGTTTGACCACCCATACATCCTTGGAGCCATGTCCCTTGGGTGAGTTCTGGATGTTTCCTGCCATAATGAATCCCTGGTCCGTGGTTTGGATCACTGCCCTGGCTTCCTCATCCGAGGAGCTTCCCAGGGTTTTCTGCCACAGCTCATCCCCAAATTCATTGATGCGGATCAACCAGACATCTGAACCTCCCTTGGAGTCGTCCTTTTTATCCAATCCTTTCCCTGAATACGAGGTTCCTGCCAAAAGAAATCCTCCATCCTGAGTGGTTACCGTCGCTGAAAGGTAATCGTGGTTGTTTCCTGAAAAATATTTTTCAAAAGCCTGTTCTCCCTGCTGGTTCAGTTTTACCAGATGGAAGTCGTAGCCGTTGTTTTGTCTGTTATTTTGTTGGAGTTTATCGCTCTGAATGGAGCTTCCCGTGATTAGATACTGCTGATCGATGGTAGTGGTCACCTGACTTAGAAAGTCCTGTGTGGAGGATTGAATATCCTTTTGCCAGATCACTTCCTGGGCAGACGCACCTAACACAGTGCACAAGGTAAATGCACCGAGATAAATCTTTTTCATTCCTGTATTTTTAAGTTAGTAATTAGTTTTATTATTTTGTTGCAAATTTAACTTTTTTTATGACTTATAGCTCATGTTGTAGTGATTTAATATGAGGTATTTAATTCATAGATGTATTTCATAATGTTATATCTTAATCTAATGCAAAGATATTTCCAGGAAGCGACAGAATATGACGTATTTTAATTTTGTGCTGAGCGATGTGTTATACTTTTAAATATGATTATATATGAAAGAGTAGAAGAGGGTAATAAGTCAGAAATAAAGATGTACTGTGGTATTCAGAAAAGTGTAATAAGAAAGATTGAAAGTAATCAATAAAAAAAACAACCATCTGTATATTAAGATGATTGCTTTTGTTTGGTTGTAGACCCACAGGATATAACATCTTGCATTTGTTTATTTCTTGCTGAATGAATTTGATTGCTTTTATTGTTGATTAATAAGTGGTTAAATTTGATTGTATGTAAATGAATTCAAATAAATTCAAAATTTACAGTGACCAAAATAGTGACCAAAATTGAAATGTTCGTATATTTGTTATGCGAATATTTTATTTTATGGCACAATACAACAACGAAACAGGAAGTGTAAATTTCAGGCTGAAAGAACCAAAGACGGAAATCTCCCGAATAATGGGTAGGTATTCATTTAAAGGTTTACAGACGGATTTTTCAACAGGTTTAAAAGTTGTTCCGAGCAATTGGGATGTAGATTCCAAAACAGTTATTTCTGGTGGAGATAAAAGAGAAATTAACCAAAAGCTGAACAGGTTCAAAACTTCAATTGTAGATGCTCACAAAAATTTTAATGAGCATTACAATCGTATGCCAACAAAAGAAGAACTGAAAACCATTGTTTGCAATGCTGTAGAGGGAAAGCAACTCAACACTGTGCAAAAAAACAAGAAATCTTTTGATGATGTATTCTTGGAGTTCATGAAAGTGATTGATCTTAAAATTAAACGTGCTATTGCATCAGGTCAAAAACCACTGCATAAAAGTTATGTATCATCTTTTAATGTGATGTACCGTGATTTAAAAGATTTTGCTACTGATAATAATATCTTTTTGGACGTTGACAAATTTGATGAAGTACAATGTTTAGAATTCCAGAACTGGCTTTTAGGTAGTGAGAGAGTAGGAGAGTTGAGTACACTTAGAACCCGAATCAAAAGACTAACTGCGGTACTTAAACGAGCATTTGAAAAAGGGTATACTGAGAATAGGAGCTATATGCAGGATGAATTTAGTGTTAAAGTTCCTCCAAGCTTCCATACTGTACTGACTGAACCAGAGATCAAACTATTGTATGAACATAATTTTTCTGCCTCGCCAAGGCTAGAAAAGGTGAGAGATCTTTTTGTTCTGGGTTGTCATACCTCGCTTAGGTTTGGAGATATTACACGAATTGAGAGCGGGCATATTGAACTTAATTCTGGAAATATTAGTATTTTATTAAATAAAGGTTCTCAAGTTGATAAATACAAAACAGTGAATTTTCCGATCTTTGGTTATGCAGGAGAGATTTTGAGCAAATACGATAATGATATAAAAAGTATTGCAATATCTAATCAAAACACTAATGAGTATTTGAAAGAACTGTTTAAGGCTGTACCTTACTTTAGTGAAAAGGTAATAACTCGTGAACGTCCAACTAATGAGGGAGTAGTATTTGAAACAATCAATTTTTCGGATAAGGTAGCTTTTCATGATTCTAGGAGAAGCTTTTGTACCAATCGATATATTGAGGGATGGGACTTATTGGAAATATGGCAGTTTACAGGACATACTGACGAATCTGTTTTCAAAACCTATTTCAAACCGACCTTTGAACATGAGCAGGTAAGACAGGAAAGTATCAAAGTTAGAAATGAAAAGCTTCAAAAGGTTGATTTACAGACTAAAGAGATAGAAGAGCTGAAAGCCCAAATGCAGAAAATGCAGGAACTCATTGAGAGTGGAAACATGGAGCAGTTGGCAGAAATCATTAATATCAACAAAAATGTTTCTTAATGTTGAATCTACCTAGCGAAAGTGAATGTGCAGAACGTCTGAAAGAGCTAGTTTTAGAGCGTGGATTGAGATGTGGATGTAATGACACCAGAGGTTTCTATTGGCTACGGAAAAAAGCTTGTTTTGAGTGTAAAAACAGAAGCTGTAAAGCAACCTTATATCTGAAAGGATTAACTAAAATGAGAGGGAGTAAGCTCCCTTTTCGTATTTGGTTAGGTGCTATATACCTGTATGTGATTGACCAAAGTGTCACAGCTACAGAAATACAGAAACAATTAGGCCACGATACATACAGTTCGATATGGCAACTTCTGGCAACAATTAGGAAGCTTGACATTGAAATATCCGAACTTCGGGAAAAATACAAGACTGAAAATGATAACACGAATGTTATTCCTGACCGTTTGATGCATTTATGGTGGCTTGACTTTCATCAAACTTTCTTTTTCAGACAGCCGTCAGAGGTACAGGACGGTATCTGGAATTGGTTGATTGATTTTTAGGTGCTGTTCCGATATTTTTTAATTTTAACAAATTTTAACTTTTCTTTGAAACTCCCTGATAGATTCAAATTCAAATTTTCATTAGAAATAGGGCTACGAAAGGATTAAAACGATTTTAATGCTTTTGTGTTTCTTTTGTATAGTTCATAATTTTGTGGTATTAAATGAGATATAAAAACAAATAATATGGATTATTTTAAAGATTTTTTCAAAAAAATTGAAGATTTAATTGATGGTAAATTAAATCAATTTGAGTGTAAACTGGCAGAAATGTATAAGCCAGAGGGTAAAGAAATAATGACGAGAGTAGAAACAGCAGAGTATTTCGGAGTTTCGCTCGGAACATTAAACAATTGGTCAAAAAGCGGGATTTTAGTTCCTATCGACTTCGGTGGTAGAGTGTATTATACCCGCAATGAAATTCAAGCAAAATTAGGATTGGCTTCTTAATCTTATTCGGGAAATTCTAAACAGTCCCGATCTACTTAAAAATTCACACTTTTAATATTAATCAAGACATAGTTTGAGTACTGTGTGGGTACCCTTTGTGTCATTTTTTTTTTAATAGATTATGGAAAATACAAAAATTCAATGGACAGATAACACATGGAATCCGTGGTATGGCTGTCAAAAAATATCACCAGGATGCAAATTCTGTTATATGTATAGAGATCAAGAAAACTATGGAGGTAATCCCCAAAAAGTTTTTAGATCAAAAACAAGATTCAAAGAACCTATGAAATGGAAACAACCCAGAATGATCTTTACTTGTTCGTGGAGTGATTGGTTTATTGAAGAAGCAGACCTATGGAGAAATGAAGCATGGGAAATTATCCGAAAAACTCCACATCATACCTACCTGATACTTACCAAAAGACCTGAAAGAATCAAAGATCATCTTCCTAGTTATTTTGAATCATTACATAATGTCTGGATTGGGGTTTCTGTCGAAAGCCAACAGCAAGTAAGTAGAATTGCTTATTTGAATGATCTGTCATGTATCACTTTTGCGAGTTTTGAACCTCTAATCGGAGAGATTGAGTGGGACCAAAATATGAATCTTCTAGATTGGTGTATTATCGGTGGTGAAAGCGGTTATGATACGGGAAAGCATAGATACAGACCTATGGAGTTAGCGTGGATGGAGAAATTGATTGATGCTTCCGTTAAAAATAATGTAAAATGCTTTGTAAAACAACTGGGGACTTATCAGGCAAAATCATTAAGCCTCAAAGACAAGCATGGCGGGGGTATTGATGAATGGGATTCACACCTACGGATAAGAGAATATCCAGAAAAAAGAAAACCTTACGACTTATTTTCATATTCAATTTCTGAATAATCTAGCAGAATAACCAGTTTAACTTCAACTGCTGGGTAGTAAACTTTTTAAATCTCCAAAAATTTTAACAATTCGAGGTTTAGCCGTAGTAAGGTTACTATGGAGAGCTATTGCTATGCCTAATTTTCAACAAAAACAAACAAATATGCAACAATATAAAAGCAAAAAATTAAACCGTAAAATAAATGTAACGGCTTTCTATCACAAAGATTTTAAGTGGAAAGTAGTATTACCTACGATCATTTATAATTATCTTCAAGACAAGCTTCAAGAACAACCGCCATTTAAAGGATTCAAAGAGGATATAGCCTTGTATTACCTTAGCTTAATTATTAGTGTTCCAGCACGGAAAAAGGACAAAATATATAAATATGGTTATGTCCCATTGTTCGCTCAGGCACTAAAAGATAAAAACTACAGATACAAAGAGTATTTTAAATACTTTCTTGATATTGGTATTCTTGAATATAAGGAGTATTCAACAAGTGCTAAAAAAAGCAAAAGTTTTAGATATAACTTTTCTAATATCAAATTTGAAGGTACTGAATGTGTTAACTTTCAAGTTTTTGAAATTTCTGATGTGAATTTTAATAAAAAACTGCTGAAAGAAGATCTTTTTAATGACTGTTTTTCATCATGCCCGCAATTATGTACTTGGTTTGATGAAGGCCTTCATATTGATTTTGATCGCCTGTGTTATGATATGCAATCGGAATTTTGCTATAACAAATATAATTTGAACTACAATGTATTCAACCCAATCTTATCAAGAGTGTATAACTACTGGTACTCGGCACTAATGTTGAAAGAACAATGTTTCAGAGTTTCCCGTAAATCTGATTCTGATAATAGATTACATACTAATTTAACCAACATGCCATCTATATTTCGCCCGTATCTGACTTATCATGATGAAAACATTCAAAGTCTGGATATTAAGAACTCACAACCCTATTTTATGGTTTTAGTATTGGAGAATTTAGAGAATAGTAATGTTAGAGGAATTATAAATAAAGTATTTAATAATAATAGTGATATGGGTATAATGATGCAGAAATTACAACAAATCACCTCTAGTAAAGCATTTCAAGAGGAATTTAGCCCTTTGAAAAATGCGGTGTTGACAGGCCAGTTTTATGAATTTTTAATGCCACTTTTTCCTGATATTAAACCTTTTAAAGTAGTTTCTGATAGTGATGGTGAACTAATCGAGTATTATCAACATCGTTTTTATAATTCCAGCAAAAAACTAATCGAGCTTTGTGAGTTTAAGAGTAAACGAGATTTAATGAAAAGATTGACACTTCAAATTCTGTACACCCCACTTACAAGACCTTCAAAAGAATATATGATCTTTAAGCTGCATTTTCCATTGCTTTGTGAATGTATTGAGACTTTTAAGGCTACCACAGATGAATCAGATTCGTTCAAGTTGTTTCCTAGACTTCTGCAACAGGTTGAATCTGATTGTGTACTTGATAAGATCTCAAAGGAACTTTGTGAAAAATATCCTCAAATGCCGCTTTGGACAATACATGATTCTTTCTGTACTACTCAGAGCTGGTTTCCGATCATGGAAACTGCTGTTAAGGAACTATTTTTAAGCTATTCTGACGGTATTTTACCGAGTTTTAAATGTGATGCATGGTGTAAGGATTGTGAGTGCCTGAAAGTAGCTTAAAATCAAAATGATTGCTTAGGTAGAGTAAGTGTTTTAGTGATAATTTGTACTTTATTTAAAAGAAGTAAACAAGATTATGGTTTTCCGTAAGCTTTACTAAAAAAGGCTTTGAAGGATTTAATTTTTCTAATGATTGTGATTTAATATATTTGCGCCCTAAAAAAAATATTATGAATCAAAAAAATCACATTGAAGAAATTACTAAGTACAATGCTAAGATTTCTATTTACAATTTAGTTTACAAAAAGTTCAAGATTAAATGGTGGGCTTACATTATAATCCCGCCATTGCTACCTACAATAGCATCTTTTATACTTTTATTCTATGAAAAGGAATCATGGATATTTTTGACATTTTCTCTTATGATAGTATTTTGTGGTATATCCGCTAATTTTTTGGTAACTAAGATTGAAGTCGTTATTAGAACCTATTATAGTTATGCCTTGATTGACAATAACAAGTATAATTATAGTTCATTTTTGGAAATACAAAAAAGGGTACTAATAGATTTACTGGGAGATACTCTGACTAAAAAAGATAATTTGCTCTTTTTGATAGATAAACTTTCAGCTCAACAAAATAAATATTCCTATGGGCTTTCAGTGCAAACGGTAGTAATAACGATTTCAATTATAACAGGAGGGTTCTTATCTAAGTTCTTAGATTATTCAACAGATATGCAGGATTTTTATGATGGTTCTAGAATTCTAATTTCTATTATACTATTAATGGGCTTTACAGTAATTATTGTTGACTTTTTCTTCGTGAAAGGTTTTGTGGAGCAATATATAAAGAATAAAAACAGATTGGTAAGAACATTAACTAATATTTATTTGGATAAATATGCTGATTAATTTTTATGATAAATAGATAAAAAAATAACCTTGGAATAATTTAGCCAAGGTTATTTTAATTATTTTCCTGTTTTAGGAGAGCTAGTTCTTATTGGCCCTCCTTGCGACACTTCTCTAGGTTCTTGCGGTCTAGGTGGTGGCGGTGGCGGAGTTGGTGTTTGCCCTCCTGATAGTCTTTGATTCATAATTTTTATATTATATATTTCTTGTTTTTCATGTTGGATATAATTAATACTGAAAAAGATTCCTGTCAAAAATATAGTTGCTGTGCAATTTATTAAATGAATTTTAGATTTATACAAATAATTTGCTTTCCTGTCATTGTTAAACATATTTCTATTAATGCAACTAGACAAAATTTCATCAACATTTTTTGCTACTAACATTTCAAAAGTAATATCATTCGCTATGAAATAATCTTTATGGCTCTCATAATAAGGTTCCAGTTTATTCTCTTCTTTTTTTACAAAATCAGTACAAGGAAAATAACGATAAGTATATTTTTTACTTTTAAATATTCCATTATAAGATAATAGAACGTATACTATACTTATAATCCAGAAAGTTACTGTTGTCGCTATACACGCTATAAAAGCCACTTTTAAATAGATATTCTCATCTTGGTAGTTGTACTTGCTAATTAAATAATAAATTCCAGCAACCAGACCCGTCAATATTCCAATTGGAATATTCAACGAATTATCTAAGGCATATCTTCTTTCATCCTCTTTATAATACCATTCTAAAAGAAAGTTATTCATCTTGTTATTAATTTGTTAGCGGTTAATACGTGGTTTAATTTCATCACCGAAAATTACTGACCCATTTTCAATTGTATATGGGTGAATACTTTGGTAATTACCATCTAAAGAAAGAAATACTTCTGTAACAATAACATCTTTTCCATCAACTGTACCATTCCAGGCAATAGCTGTTGCTCGGATATCTTCGTCCTTTAGATCTTCTCTTACTCCTTGTATTAGTAGATCATACATTTCGTTTGAATCAGTTGTTTCAGAATAAGCACCAATGTAAGTCAAATCGCCATTTGCTCTAATGTATGTACCAAAAGGAGCAAACTCACCATTTTCTTTTAGAAATAATTCTGCTTGCTCTATCAAAGAGTTTAGTAATTTTTCGATGTTGTTCATTAAGGATACATTATTTTGATTTTATCCTGCTTTTATGAATATATCCTTCTTTTCCTTCATTAGTCTTGACTAAAAACCAATCTCCAGCATTATCCAAAACCTCAATATGTTCTCCTGATTTTACCTTTTGTAGAACCTCAGAGGAGGTATTTTTATCTTTTCTTAAATTGGTATAGCCATCTGGGTCAATTATGATGGCTGAAGACTGGCTGGCTGTTTTTTCGGAATTAATTATATATCCTTTTAATGTGTTTTGAATATTTTGATTAAAATAATTTCTTTCAAATACATTAAGCTTTATCAATAGTTCTTCACCAAAAAGTGGACTGATATCTATGAAATTTATTGTTTTGTTTTGCCATGCGGTGTATAAACTTGGCGAAAATATACACTCCTCAGTACTAAATTTAGATATTTTTCTTTTAAAAGACTCGCTAAATTCTTTTTCTTTATCTGGGAAGAGAAATAACTGCCCATTCTTTAAATCAATATCACCCAAATTATCCTTAAAAAAAGACTGTTTTACAAAAAATTCATCTAATTGTGGAAAAATTGTATTTAATAATGTCGTTTCATGATATTTGGCTCCCTGTTGTATAAAAAATAATGGATTCTCTATAAAGAACTTTGTAAGTTTCTCACCATATAATTCAACACCATTATAGGCTACATCATTATCTTTGGAAAGTTCGGATAAGATGTAAAATGCATTTACATCTGACAATTGAATCATTCTGATAATCAATAATTGAGAGACTAATGTTGATTTAAATTCATCATCTTCAGTTTTTGTCTCTTTTAAAAATTTTATAAACTCAGTCCTATAATTTTTATCTAATAAATCTTTAATCTCTATATCTTCAATATACTGATTATTATATTGATATTTTTTGAGGTCGATATCGTTTTTTTGAAAAATTGTATTATCAATAGTAATACCATCTATCAACCTCGTTTCATTTATGACCTGAGTATTATTCATAAGATTATCTTGTTTTTTGTTGTTTTTTTGACAGCTATATGTCACAAATAAAAAGCTTAAAAAAAATATGCTTAATAATCTATTTAACATGATTTATTTCTTTAAAGTTAATTTTCCAGGTTTAACGTTTGGATTATTTTTATGATATTCAACCCACCAATCATAAAACTGCTTAGCCTCAGAATCCCATATTCTTATACATCCTTTCGTTCTCAGTAGATCTGGATTTTTTCTTGGCTCAAATGTTTCCGTTTCTTGCCTTCCACCATGAATTCTTATGGCTGATCTACCACTTTTATCTGCTTCATCACCAGTACCCTTTATTGGCTCAAATGCCAGTCTTGGATTGGGACCATAAGTCGTTCTTTTTTTTCCTGATGATGATCCCATTATAAATGGAGATGATGCTATTTGATATATTCCAAACGGAGCATCAGAATCTGTTATCATTCTATCTTCTCCTGCTATCCCTTCAAGTAGACAATCTTTTATTGTAAAAACAATCTTTCCTGAGTGATCGTAAACCTCCATCTTTCCTCTTCTACAGTTGTTCCTAATGGGGGTTTTTTCTTTATGTGTACATTTACTACCAGTATATTTTTCTGTAATGATAACGTTCCATACTCCTTTTTCCAAAGTAGGTTGGATTTTTTGTTCTTGGCTTTTTTGACATTCAAAAGTTTTAACTTTATGAGCTTTTCCTTCTTCATAGAAGTTACTAATGCTTTTTTCAATTTCCCAAATATAAGTCTTTCCCTCTCCATCATATTCCTTTTTTCCTCCATTTTCGTATCTTTTTTTTTCACCTTCTTCATGAAGAAAAGTTGGATTTTGTCTGTAGCCGTAATGTCTTGATTTGCTTAAATCTGTTAATTTTCCATTTTTTTTATATGCTAAGGGGTATTGATTATCAAAAACAACATGGTTAGGTTGATTTCCTCTTCCAACATCAACGGGCATTAATATTGATAAGTAAAAATCTGTAAGAGTATTTATTTTATCTTTCTTTTTTGCTAAATATTTCTCAACATAATCTAATTGCTGTATTGCGGTCATTTTTAATAAATCAGCTCTTGTAGTTCCAACGGATTCTGCTGCGGAATCTCCAAATTGTATGAGTCCAACATAGCTTGTTTTCTTTCCTGCGGTTGGTGAAAATGTTTTTCCTGTCTCCAATGCCATTCCTGCCATTAACAAATTAGGATCTTTTCCTAGTCTTTTTGCTATTTGTATAACTTTTTTTCTAAATTCACAGCTGACTTTTTCTCCCCAAATCAAGTCTTTATATTGTTCTTTACAAATACAACTAGAAAGAGTTTTTCCTTGTTTCGGTTCTTTCACCATCGTTGCACTATTCCCACTTTCCACTTCTGTAGGAGTTGCATCTATACTCACAGGCATCACGGCAGAGTTTACAGAAATATCATTGTGTATTACTTCTATAAAATAATCCTGTCTACTGCTATCACTACCGCCATCATTGCCTTCGATAAACATGTTTTTTGTTAAAACAACCCAGATGAAATTTTTGTCATAAAGCAATTCATAATCTTTCTCAAAAATCTTATCATTAGTCCATTTGATATTATCTTCCTCCCATATTTTCACCGTCACTTTTTTGTTTTTCATATCCTTTGCTGTAATCTTCATGATGACGGTTGCCCCCACTTTGGAAGAATGAAGTTTGTTTCCTTTTCCATCAACAAATTCAGCACTTAGTATCTTTCCCTGCGGATCATCACTTTTTTTTCCACCTGTGGTTACTGGGAATTTTGCTGAATTCCCATCAGGTTTAGGTTTGGGCTTCTCTGGAGCTGGAGGTGTTTTAGGTTTTGCTGGTGTGGGAGTATCCCCTTTAGGAACCTGTCTTTTTCTTGGAGGTTCTGGATTATAAGTAGGATTAACTACATTTACGTTAGGACTTGCTTTTTGTATATGTTTACTAACTACATCAGCCGTTACATAATATTCGTGGGTTGCTCCCTCGCTTTTATCGCCTGATGCAGTACGTGCATTGGCTATCAGTACAGCCATCGTGTAAAAAGGTAATCTGAAAACAGCTTCTGCCATTCCTTTTTCATTCACTCTGCTAAGAACAGGGACAGGGTTTATTTTATTCAAAGCATTTATTGTAGGATTGTGTCCTTCTCCCTGAGCATCATCTTCCCAAAGGGTAAAAGCAATATTCATCTCGAACATCTCTACACAATATGCCCTTGCAATAATGGTATCTTTATAGCTTAGCTTTTTACCTTTTGGAATAGGTTTATAGTTAGCATCCAGAAGTTCCACTCTGGTTATTTTAGGTTCTTTAGCCCTTTGTGGATGTACAATCAGTTCTCCATAGTCTTCGCCCTGACGTACAATGATCTTTATTCCCTTATGAAATAAACTCTTCTGTCCGAAAATATAAGGAACCATTTGACCTTCTTTATCACTTCCACCTTTTCTCCAGCCTGTTTTAGTCTGTACCATCACTTCCCAATGTGCTTGGGGTACTTGCAAAGGGTTTTTAATAGGTTGTAAAGGATTCATCCAGCCATTTATTGTAGAAACAGAATACATTTCCTGTTTTCCTATCACAGGCTTATCGTTTCCGATGATTGTTAAGTTTCCCATATTTGTGTGTTTTTAATTACAGATGTTTACATCTTCTTCCTGTTCTTCCTGAAATTCTTTGTAGTCAAGCAACGGGTTAATATTCTGTTGCTGTTTTGGATCTGCATTTCTGACATTCTGTTGAGTTACCTCCGCAGTTTGCCCATGTTCTTTTATGGTTATTTTTCCTCCTGTTGTACACATCAATTCAGAAAGTTCTGTAATACAACTTTTGTTCATGACTTTTGTCTTCTCATAAGGTTTTTGCCATTTTCCAGCAGGGGCAAAAGCACAAGGTAAATAACCGCCTGAGCTTGGTTTCAACTTGCACTGTCCAAAGCTAGGACCAGATGGAGTAAACTGTAGATCATCTTCTGTAACGGCTAAATAATCCGCTTGTCCTTCTTTGTTATTCCAGTAATGTTTCTGGTGCGAGGTTACTTTAAACTGTGGAAACTGATTCCCTTGATTGCATTGGGCTTTTCCTTTTTGGATCACGAAATATTTACCATCGTGAGGGGATGAATTTTCTGACATCGTATTGTGATTTGGTGGTTTTCAAATTTAATAATTATCTGTAATTCTTTCTAATAAAAAATCTTCTCTTTTGATATTTTCATCCCCAAAATATTGGAATCTTGCGTCAATTTTATACAATGATAAATTTTCCCGATTAAAAAGATATTCTGCAAAATGTTCACAATCTATAGGTTTATTTTCTATATCTGTTTTCTCATCAAACTTGGAATCTGTAAAGTGTAATCCTTCCAAATTTCGACTATCAATAGAGATACCTTTTTGCTGGATCTTTACTCTTTCATCATCTACAATATCTTTAGGTAATAGTATATTTTGAAATTCAAATCGTATCGGTTGAGCATCAAAAATCCAAGGATAAAAATCATAGTAAACATCCGAACTCGTCCAGCTTCCTAATTTAGTTCTGTAGAGTGTACCAAACATAAAAGAGTTAAATAACGTATTTTTAAACTTCCGTAAAATGATTTCTGGATTTTCAATGATACCTTTCATCTTTTCAATATAATCAGATGAATATTGATCTGGAAAAAAGTTCTTTATGGAATCTAATTCAGAAACAATATCTTCTGTTTTCTTTGTCAGTACTATATTAATAAGTTTTCCTTCAGGATCTATACTATATCGAATTGGATAGATAACCTCTATGCACATTTTGGCAAGGGTGTCCATTTTGGAATCAGAAGTTTCCTCATTTTTTCTGAAATCAAATGCTGAAAAGAGAAAGTGATAATGCCCGTTTTTAATTCCTTCAAGATCTAATCTTACTTTGTTTTCATATTTTGCAAGGATTGTATCATCGGAATAGGTAGTCTGGGTAATTTGATAATTTCCTTCCCAGAGTTTAAAGTCAAAAGGAAATTTTCCTTTAGCTGGGAAATCATAAAAGCTTTGATTATTATCTATGATTTTTTTGTTGAGCTCAATGATTTCAGATGATGATGGAATATAGATTTTCATTCCCTGAATAATATCCCCATCAAAACGTTCGGACAAAGAACAATTTTGATTATGATACTCCCTTAAATATTCAGGATTTTCAAGCTGTATCTCATTACAGAGATCAGTAAGGGATTGTCCTGATTTGGTGTAATAAATTATCATTGGATTTGTGTCTTTTTATGTTTGCAAGTATACTTAAAATTGTTTAAAAGTTATATAGGTATTTTCCCCATACTTTGAATTAATATCTTCTGTTAGGATTGATTGAATGAGTTTAAGTTTGATTAGTATAGAATATTGTAATATGAAATTGGAGTATATATTGGTAATATGTTGCAGATTTTTCATACCTGTTTATTCATCAGTGTTTGTATAAAATAAAGCCCTGATTGAAAGTGTATCAACCAAGGCTATTTTTAGAACTTAATCAAAGTATTCCATGTGTTACTTACGTTATCTTTCCATTGAATCTGAGTAGCGGAGATCTTTTTAAACTCAAAGCTTTGTACTGTTCCAGTAGCTTTATAGTTTATCGAAAATTTATATTCATTCTCAGAACTTATTTCACTAGTGCTTGCTCCCTTTGGGGTTGAGTTGATTATGCCTGTCATACTTTGCTCAGTACCTGTCACCAACATTACAAAATCTTCTGTTGTGAATTTATAGATCTTTTGAGCGGTTGTACTATTACTAACTCCCCAAGTACCTTGAATCCATACTGGTGGATGAAAATAAGGGGTTAGATGCGGATTAGATGGTTGTGGATTAGTTGGTGTGTTGTCATCCTCATTATTGCTACCAGAGCAGTTTACTGTTAATAATGTTGATGTAAGCAATAATGCTAAAAATAGTTGTTTTTTCATGATTGATTATTTTTGATTGTTTCTTTTCTGTTCGTTCTCCCAGATTTCATATTCTGTCTGCAATCTTTTTGCTTCTTCCCATTCTTCTGGCGTAATACTTTTTAGTTCTTTAATAACCTGTTCCTGTTCTTCTTTAGTCAAAGTTTTGGGAGTAGGTTCCTGACTTGATACGGTTGTATTATGGATATTAGAAATTCGTTCTTTTTCCTGGCTTGCTTCTGTATAAGTATCAAAGCGCCTCATATACCTTTCAAGAATGTTTTTGTCAAACAGATATGCATGGCATTTTGCTTGTGTATCATCTAAGATCATATATTCTTCATCAGTTGTAAGCGGGTCAGGAGTATTAAAAATTCCAGTTACTATTACAGACTCTTTACCGAAGTATTTATCCTTTACTTTAAAAACAACAAACGAGTGTTTTATAGCTGTTTTTAGTGTGTTTTGAGGTGTTGCGATGTTTGTGTTATTTGAGTCGATTTTTGCAGTATTTATGGGTGTTATTGGCTCTTGTTTAGTCTTGTCACAACTCATGCCTAAGATTGGAAGTATAACAATCAAAACCTTTAGACGGTATCTTTTGAAAAACAGTATGATTAATGTGTATGCCAGCCAAAACAGCAAAAGATATTTGTAATCACTAAAAACAGATTTTGCATACAATAAACCTTTATTAGAATAACTTTTAAACTCAGAATCATATAATAACTCACTGCACATCATTCCGTTTGTAGGGAGATCTATTTTTGTCCCAAATGGAGTTGTTTGATATAATGCACCTACGGGAGTTGTTCGGGTATCATAAGTTCCGCTAATAACAATCTTATGGTTGTAATCAATCGCAGGTCTGGTAAGGTTGGGTATATATGAAAATGTACTGAAATGTTGGATTACAAAAACAGTTACAAACGATAGTACAAAACCTATCAATACTGACTTTGGTATGTTACGGTCAACCTGAATAGTTTTCTTTTCCATACTAGTAATATTCAGCTATTCCATCATTATCCATAACAATAATCTTTTTGTAATCCTGGGAAATGAACAGGTAGATGTTTTCTTTTGAACCAGTGTTATAGTATAATGATTGTTTGAAAATTATACCTGAAATCTCTTTATAGCCAGATTTTTTTATTTCAGCCGCCCAATATGCTTCATTATTGTTATTATAAACTGTGAAAAGTTGAGTTGCTCTTCCATCTGTAGAGACTTCAAAATAAAACTTGTAATTTGAAGTTTCGTCTGAAATAAGTTTATACTGCGTTTGTCCGTAGCTGTCGGTATATTTTATACTTTCCTTTCGGTGGTTGAAATAATAGTTTTGGGAAAAACAGAGGGTACTCAGCAGTACCAGTGCTCCTGATAATAGCTTTTTCATAGTGATTTTGTTATATCACTCAGCCCCAAAGTGAAAGGTTATTAATGCAGAAAGCGTGGGACTACACTCAATTTGCTATAGGAGGTTCTGACAAAACCATGTAACACAAACAAGTAATAGCCCGCACGCCATAGCACGGGCATCAACTGTTTATTCTATGTTACATTTTTGAAACTGTCAGATTTCCTATAACAGAATAAAAGCAGACGCTTTATATTTTTTCGTTAAAATTCTAGCTACGAAGATATGAATTTTTTCAAATAAATCTTGATTCGGTGTGGTAGCCACTTTCTGGCTTTGGTATTAAGGATTTAAAGTACAGATCAGAATAGATCTATTTTTGTTAATATATTATCTGCCGTTTTACCCCAGAATATAAAAGCCTCTCAAAGAATTGGGAGACTAAAAATACAAATGATAAAAAAGCTTGTTAAGTACTATGGATAGATGAGTTTTCATGATTTCTGCAACATCATACTTATATATACTAATTTATTTTATTACTATATCACACCCTAACACATCTCAAACCATCTTAAATCAATATTTTAGGGTTCTTTGGGGTAAACGATATGTGGTGTTTTGAATAGAGTCTTTTTTTCTCCGCAGACTTACAGACAAAGTGTATAATACTTAGTTGGTAATTTACACCATCCTCACCAACACTTATTTTAAAAAGTACCCCCATATTTCACTATCAAAATTTTCAAATAGGTTCCGAGGGTGTACCCACTAAGCAGATTTCGCACCCCCTCAAAGATCTTTTTTTGACATACCCCCGCTGGAGGTTTTTGTTTTTCTCAAACATGTTTTACTTTTCCTGTGCTTCGAGTGATTAAAAAGTTTTTAACAAGTGTTGATGTTTTGGTTGAAAACAGCTTGTAATCCTTGTGTTTATCAATGTTTTGTTGTATATTTATACTGCTTTTCTAAGCTACTTTCTACTAAAAAATACCTTGTTTCTATGTGTACAAGGTTCCATATAAAAACAAAAATGCCTTGAAGTGCGGGAACACAACAAGGCGACATCAATAAATTTTAAATCACACTTAAAACTTATCAACATGACAAAGTTAACAAATTGTCTTGATACTGCTAGTATCTACGTAGGAACGTACGCAAAGTACAACAACGGCTCACTATTTGGGAAATGGCTGAACCTTTCCGATTATTCTGATTATAACGAACTGCTCAGTGCAATTTATGAACTTCATAAAGACGAACATGATCCCGAATTTATGTTTCAAGATTATGAATGCCCGATTCTGGAAAAGCTGGGATTGTTGAGTGAATGTCATATATCAAAAGATATTTACGATGTACTTGAACAAATCAATGATTCTGGACATGCTGTAGAAGTTTATGAAGCCTGTTTGGATAATCTCGGGAAAATGGATTTTCAAAGTTTGTATGAATATGTAAACAATTTTTATTACGGCGAATACGACAGTGATGAAGATTTTGTACAATGGCTGTATGAAGATGATTCGTTTAATATTCCAAATTGGATTGTCATTGATTGGAGTGCAACCGCACGGAGTATAATGTTTGATTACTTTGAGTCTAACGGGCATTATTTCCGTGCTTAAAGATACAATCAGATTCAAGTAGGTCCAAATAGGTTTACTCAAAGAGTTTTTTAGAAAAACAGTGACCAAAATCGTGACCAAGTGACCAAAAGTGACCAAAATAAAAAAGCAACTTGCTGTAAATTAGCGAGTTGCTTTTGTTTGGTTGTAGACCCACAGGGATTCGAACCCCGACTGACGGTACCAAAAACCGGAGTGCTACCGTTACACTATAGGTCTGTTTTGATGCTGCGAAATTATATAATTTATTTTAAATATGAAAATCAAAATTAAAGATTTATTAACATAATAGAGGCTTGAATGGCCTTACTTTCTGATATCCAAAGAATTATTTTTTGCAGAAAAGATCCAAAGTGGGTACATTTTTAATACTAAATAATAAAATCTTATCTTTGCAAAAAATTGGGCTCCAAAAGTTGGAGTAACCCATTAATAACTTATCCTGAGCATAGCAAAAGGATTATTAAACATTTTTTATGTCAAATATTGTCGCAATCGTTGGGCGTCCCAACGTAGGAAAATCCACGCTTTTTAACCGTTTATTAGAGAGAAGGGAAGCTATTGTAGATTCTACAGCCGGTGTAACCAGAGACCGTCATTACGGTAAATCTGACTGGAATGGGGTAGACTTCACTGTAATTGATACAGGAGGTTATGATGTAGGTACAGATGATATCTTTGAAGAAGAGATTCGTAAGCAGGTACAGTTGGCAGTAGATGAGGCAACTTCAATCATCTTTATGATGAACGTAGAAGAGGGGCTTACAGATACAGACTACGAAATTTACAGATTACTAAGAAGATCCAACAAACCTATTTATATTGTAATTAATAAAGTAGACTCTTCTAAGGAAGAACTTCCGGCAACAGAATTCTATCAGTTAGGAATTGATAAATACTACACTCTTTCATCAGCAACAGGTTCAGGAACTGGAGATTTATTGGATGATATTGTAAAAGACTTCCCAACAACAGAATATAAGGACCCGTTTGAAGGATTGCCTAAAATTACCATTGCAGGTCGTCCAAACGTAGGGAAATCTACGATGACTAACGCTCTATTGGATGTTGAAAGAAATATTGTAACAGATATTGCAGGAACTACAAGAGATAGTATCCAGACTTTATATAACAAATTCGGACATGAGTTTGTATTGGTGGATACTGCGGGAATGAGAAGAAAATCTAAAGTAAATGAAGATTTAGAATTCTATTCCGTAATGAGATCTATCCGTTCTATTGAATATTCTGATGTAGTAATCATCATGGTAGATGCTACACAAGGATGGGAATCTCAGGATATGAACATTTTCGGGTTGGCACAAAAGAATAGAAAGGGAATTGTTATTCTTGTTAACAAATGGGATTTGATTGAAGACAAGCAGACCAACACAATCCGTGACTTTGAAAAATCAATTAAAGATAAAATTGGTCAGTTCCAGGATATTCCAATTCTATTTGTTTCCGCTTTAACGAAGCAAAGAATCCTGAAAGCAGTAGAGCTGGCAATGCAGGTTTATGAAGACCGTAAAAAGAAGATCAAAACTTCAAAATTGAATGAAGTAATGCTTCCTATCTTCGAAAATACACCGCCACCGGCACTTAAAGGTAAATATATTAAGATCAAGTATTGCGTTCAGCTTCCTACACCATCTCCACAGTTTGTATTTTTCTGCAACCTGCCACAGTATGTGAAGGAACCATATAAAAGATTTACTGAAAACCAATTGAGAAAAGAATTCGGGTTTACCGGAGTTCCTATCGAAGTATATTTCAGACAAAAATAAAATGACTTTTTAATAAAAATCTGGTGAGGAATTCCTTGCCAGATTTTTTATAGATATACCTTAATACCCTGGTATCAATCTGCAAATTCGTTTTTTAGTTGTAATTTTGCAGTAATTAATGTTTAATCACTATAATTAAAACCCTAAGATCTTCATGCTTACTATTTTATCACAAAACTTTTCCCTTGTCAATGAATGGATTAACGAACTTAGAAACGTTAATGTTCAGCATGACCGAATGAGATTCCGAAGAAACATGGAAAGAATCGGAGAAATTGCAGCTTTTGAAATAAGCAAAGGATTGGAGATAAGAGAAGTTGAAATACAAACTCCCTTAGATACTATTAAAAGTACAGAAATTGCAGTTCAACCGGTTATTACAACTATTTTAAGAGCCGGAGTTCCTTTATTTGAAGGAATTTTAAACTATTTGGACAGAGCAGACTGTGGTTTCGTGGCAGCTTATAGAAAACATGATGCCAACGATTATTTCTCCATCAAGCAGGATTATTTGACTTGTCCAAGCATTGAGGGAAGACCTTTGATTGTTGCAGATCCAATGTTGGCAACCGGAGCTTCATTAATTGAAGCCATCAAAGACTTGTTGACAAACGGAAATCCAACCCAGCTTCATATTGTGGCAGCCATTGCATCAAGACAAGGAGTTGAAACCGTTCAAAATGCATATCCTGATGCTCACATATGGGTCGGAGCTATTGATGAACAATTAACATCAAAAGGTTATATTACACCAGGATTAGGAGATGCCGGAGATTTAAGCTACGGAGAAAAACTTCAACGATAATATTTTAGGAAAGATTCCAGAAATCTTTTACTAAATTCAATAATAAATTGGGTCGTACTTTTTCCATTGGATGCTTGGTATCAGGGAGTACGGCCAATTTTGCGTTTGGAAGGTTCTTGTAAACGTCTGCGCTTTCCTCAATGGTTACCATATTATCTTTATCTCCCACCATAATTTGAACAGGAATATTGATGTCGGAAAGATGATCCTTTAACGGTAGATTTTTTCCCAGATCAATCATTAAATCAGCGATGGCAGGAAGCAGTTGTTTCCATTTTGTACCATGTTGCTTCTCTAAAAGTTGGGCATATTGTGGAACCTTTTCCAAAATAACATCAGGATTTAACATTTTGCTTTCCTTTAAAGCCTGTTCCTCACTCCAGTCAAATTTTGTTCCCAGGGTTACAATAGAATTTACATTTTCAGGATTTTTCATGGCATAGCAAAGTGCAACATATCCGCCCATGCTGTGACCTAATATAAACACATCTTTCAGATTGTTTTCCTTACAATATTCCGCTAATTCCTGAGTGTATTTTTCTATACTGATTCCATCAGCGGGAAGCTCAGTGTTTCCATGTCCTGAGAATAGTGGCTTGTGAATAGTAAAATATTGGGAAAAGTTCTCCAAATAAGGCTTGAAGATATCACTATGACCTAAGGCTCCGTGTAATAAGATGAGATTGGGCATGATGGTTTAGTTTTCCTGAAAATTAAGGAAAAGAATCGGGAGGTGAAAATGAATTTATGAGTAATGTTGAGTGTAGATATGTCTCAAAGCTTTAAAATATCAAACATCCACCGCTATCACCAATATACTCACCTTATTATCTCCCACATTTATAATTTCCCATGCAATAGAAGAAATGGTATTTCCGGTGGTGAAAACATCATCAATCAAAAGAATGTGCTTTCCTGTGATGGGTTGGGTAATAGAAAATGGATTAACTGTTTCTAAACGATGTTGCTTGTCCTTTAAAGCCTGAGCCTTAGAATAATGATTTCTTTTAATTAATTGATGATCACACGGAATGCTATAAAACTTTGAAAGAGTTTCTGTAAATAGATGGAGCTGGTTGTAACCCCTTTCCCTTAGCTTTCTGGGATGAAGTGGTACACTTACCATAAGATCAGGCCGCTGATTTTTGAAATCAAGACGCTCAGTGGTCCATTCTGCTAATATTTTTCCGGTTATTTCCCTGCTTCTGTATTTTAGTTCATGAATGATTTTCCTGCTTAGGCTTTCTTCCTCAAACCGGATTAAGGCATAGGTGTTTTCAACAGGGAAAAGGAGATTGCATTTTTCTTTAATAGGATTGCTCTCAAAATAATCATAATGGGTAAAATGAATCTGGTTGAAGCAAAGGTTGCAGACCAAAAAATCAGGCTCGATGATTCTGTTGCAATGAATGCATCGGTTAGGGAAAAGTAAATCCAGTATCATAAATGTGTTTTTACTAAGGTATAAAAAAGTTTTAGTCTAATGATCACTACCATAAACCTTAAAGTTCTTTCAGTACTCTACTTTCAACAATAAAGCCCTAAAATTCTTTCCTAATCCTTTCGATGGAATTCTTCATGCTAAGGTTAAAATGTTCCTTTTCCAGCCGTACAGGTGGTGCTTGTCTTATCTCACAATCAGCGATACTGCAGGATTCGCAGGTAACTCCGACATTGATGGTCTTTAACGATGAAGACTTGATAAAGCCAATCTTTTTAATCGTTTGGGTATTTAAAAGAATTCCTAAGCAGTAGCTCCTGTTACTGCCATCAGAAAACGGATTTTTCTGAGACGTGGAAATAACCAGATAACTTATTCCCTGATCCTTATAATGAGAAATCTGAGCATCCGTAAGCGTTTCATTTTCCGTTAGATGATGAAGGTTTTTCACAGCAATCCATCTCTGGCAATAATGCTCATTAGTAGCATTGGCATGAGGTGCCTGCTGATGGTTAAGATGAAGCTCCTTTAAAATCTGGATCTTATCAGAATCTTTCTTTTTAACCAGACACAGGTAGAACAAATCCTTAATTCCCATCTCCGCAGAAAGGATATTAGTCAGGCGATAATAAAACGTCTCAGGTGAATGGGTGAAGCTGTTGATAAGTTCCTCAAAGCTCTTCGGTTCCCAAGTGTTTTGCTGAAAAAATTCAGAAGCCTTTTCAATGGCAGGCTCCTTTGATATTAATAATGCTCCGGCAAAGTAGGAAGCATAAAAATTGTTTAAAATCTCTTCAAAACTTCCAAAGTCAAGCCATGAATAAGTAGTAGGACGAACTTTCAATTCTAAAACATTGAATCCTATTTCTTTAGCCAGGATAAATGTTTTTTGATCTTTCTCAAGCTTTTTATTCAGAAGAAGTAATTTCTTTTCAGGAATAAAAAGAGAGCGTAGGTTGTCTAGGGTACCATATTTTTCAAAATCTTCAGATTGGATGGTATAACTGAATTTTTCCGAAAGAATATTTTCCAGAATGTCAGACTTCAGATTTTTATCAATTTGTAAATGATTCTCCTCAGTAAACTGATTTACCTTGCCCTCAATTTCCGGAAAATAATTATCATACAACTCCTGAAATGACCTTAAAACAGCAAAGTAAAACCTCTCTTTTCCAAGATTATAATTTTGAGATATTTCTATCAATGCATTAATGAATGCGGTTACCTTTTTAGGAGCATCACTAATGATACTGATAAGATTATTTTTATTGATCCCAAACAATTCCAGAGGAACCTCTTTAAAAAAATCTGATTGAAGAATTTCATTAAAAGGAGCAAGACTTTTATCCAGTTTTGTAGAAACAAGATCATCAAAAGTACAGTTTAGGGCATCAGAAAGCTGAATGATCTTGTCATGTTTAGGATATTTCTTCCCATTTTCAATTTCGTTAAGGTAAGATTTTGATAATCCGGTTTTTACAGCAAGGTCCTGTAGAGACCAATTTTTCTTTTGTCTCTGCTGTTTCAGTTTTAGCCCGAAAACTGTCTTGATAAAGTCACTTTCTGAATTCATTACTCAAATATAAATATTTAGATGCGATTATTCGCATAATAATTTTTAAATAAATTTAGCGAACGTTCGCTGTTTGTGAAAATTTTTATTTATGTTTGTAACATCAAATCACAAAATCAATTAGTTATGGAAACCAAGACTCAACTCAAAATAACGGCTCAGAAACAGTTTGAAGAAATTTTCACTCCAGATTTAATCGATTTTCTGATTGCTCTTCATCAGAACTTCAATCATAAAAGATTAGAACTTTTAAAAGAAAGAAAAAAAACTCAACAGGAATTTGATCAAGGAGTGCTTCCAAGGTTTTTAAAGGAAACAGAAGAAATAAGAAATGGAAATTGGGTTTGTGCCCCGTTGCCGGAAGATTTATTAGACAGAAGAGTGGAGATTACCGGACCGGTTGATCGTAAAATGATTATCAATGCCTTGAATTCCGGAGCGCTAACATTTATGGCAGATTTTGAAGACAGCAGTTCGCCGACATGGGAAAACTGCATGGATGGACAAATTAATCTTTCCGATACTGTGAACAGAACGATTGATTTTGTAAACGAAAAAGGAAAGGCTTATCAGCTCAATGAAAAAACAGCCGTGCTATTGGTTCGTCCAAGAGGTTTACATCTTCCGGAAAAGCATATTAAGATCAATGAAGAAGAAACATCAGGATCATTGGTTGATTTTGGAATCTACTTTTTCAGAAATGTAAAAAATCTTTTGGAGAGAGGAAGCGGTCCTTACTTTTATCTTCCAAAACTAGAACATTACAAGGAAGCACGATGGTGGAATGATGTCTTCGTTTTTGCACAAAATTATCTGGGAATTTCACAAGGAACCATTAAGGCAACAGTTTTAATAGAAACCATTACCGCTTCATTTCAGATTGATGAAATCTTATACGAATTAAAAGAACACAGTGCAGGATTAAACTGCGGAAGATGGGATTACATTTTCTCGTACATCAAAAAATTTAGAAACCTTCCTGAGTTTATTGTTCCGGACAGGGATCAGGTGACGATGACTTCACCTTTTATGAGTGCTTATTCAAAAAGAGTAATCGAAGGTTGTCATAAAAGAAACGTTCATGCAATGGGAGGAATGGCGGCACAAATACCTGTAAAAGATAATGATGAAGCCAATAACATCGCTTTTGAAAAAGTAAGAAGTGATAAAGAAAGGGAAGTGAAAAACGGACATGACGGAACCTGGGTAGCACATCCTGCGTTGGTTTCTGTAGCAATGGAGATTTTTAATCAGCATATGCCGTCAAAAAACCAGATTGATAAAAAATTTGAATACCATATAAAAGAAAGTGATCTGCTGGAAATTCCTAAAGGTGAAATCACAGAAAAGGGCATCCGAAAAAACATCAATGTCGGAATTCTTTACATTGAAAGCTGGCTGATGGGAACAGGAGCTGCAGCTATTTATAACTTGATGGAAGATGCAGCTACCGCAGAGATTTCAAGAACACAGATTTGGCAATGGCTGAAAAATGAAGCTTTACTGAGTGATGACAGGACATTAACCCGAAGTATGATTCTGCAATGGGAAACCGAAGAAATGGATAATATTGAAAAATATGTGGGAGAAACACGTTTCAAAAACGGAAAATTTAACCTTGCCAAGGAGCTTTTCAATGAATTGATCTTTTCAGAAAACTTTGAAGAATTTTTAACCTTAAAAGCATATCCCTTTATTTAGTTTGAGAGTGAAAAACTCAAAATCTTAATCCAAACCTTAATTTAACAAAATCCAAATATTATGAAAACAAAACAAGAACAAATCCAGGCTCTAGAGCAAGATTGGCTAACGAACCCACGCTGGAATGGGGTAAAAAGACCTTATACAGCTGAAGAGGTTTTAAAACTTAGAGGTTCCTATAAAATTGACTATACCATTGCTACAGAAATGTCTAAAAAGCTCTGGGATAAATTAAATACTCAGGACTATGTGGCAGGACTTGGTGCATTAACTGGTAACCAAGCCGTGCAGGAAGTAGATGCAGGACTGGAAGCTATTTATCTGTCAGGATGGCAGGTAGCTGCAGATGCTAATCTATCAGGAGAAATGTATCCGGATCAGTCATTATATCCGGCAAACTCAGTGCCTTCCGTAGTGAAAAAAATTAATAATGCCTTATTAAGGGCGGATCAGGTTCAGTCGGTAAGTGGTGCCGGAGATAAAGAATACCTTGTACCAATTGTTGCAGATGCTGAAGCAGGCTTTGGAGGTAACCTGAACGCTTTTGAGCTTATGAAGCAGATGATTGAGGCTGGAGCCGCGGGTGTTCATTTTGAAGATCAGTTGTCTTCTGCAAAAAAATGTGGACACTTAGGTGGAAAAGTACTGGTTCCTACCCAGGAAGCGATCAATAAATTAATAGCAGCACGTCTGGCAGCAGATGTATTAGGAGTTCCAAGTCTTATTGTCGCGAGAACGGATGCTGACGCAGCAGATTTATTGACTTCAGATATTGATGATAGAGACAAGAAATTTGTAACAGGAGAAAGAACCTCTGAAGGTTTTTATGTAGTAAAAAACGGAGTAGAGCAGGGTATAGACAGGGGATTATCCTATGCACCCTATGCAGATCTGATCTGGATGGAAACTTCTAATCCGGATTTGGAACAGGCAAGAAAATTTGCAGAAGGAATTCATGCGAAATTTCCTGGAAAAATGCTTGCTTATAACTGTTCCCCATCTTTCAACTGGGCAGCAAGGCTAAGTGTGGAAGAAATGTCTACTTTCCGTGAAGAGTTGGCAAAAATGGGTTACAAATTCCAGTTTATCACATTGGCAGGATTCCATGCCTTGAATACGGCAATGTTTGAACTGGCCTTGGCTTATAAAGAAAGAGGAATGGCAGGATATTCAGAATTGCAGGAACGTGAGTTTGCTCTTCAGCAAAAAGGATTTCGAGCAGTGAAGCATCAGTCTTTTGTAGGAACAGGATACTTTGATGAGGTTCAGAATGTTGTTACCAATGGTTCTTCTGCTACGGTAGCCATGAAAGATTCCACAGAAACCGCGCAGTTTCATTAAAAATTAGTATTTCGCATTATATTTTTTTCAATCCCTTCTCAGTTTTGAGGAGGGATTTTAATAATTAATTTTGATGAATTTAAGCGTGCTTTTTTGTGTTAATTACCCCTTTATTTTGACTGAAAAAAAGACCGAAAACAAATAGAAAATTATGTTATATTTGGACTCGAAAAAAAAGAATTTTTTGAAATATATATAAAATGAAGCTAATTAAATTATTTTTTATTGCAGCAGGGTTAACACTAACGGCTAATACTGTAAATGCTCAGCAGAAGATTGGAAACGTGAACACTGATGATATTTTTGCTAATTTGTCTGAGGTAAAAACTGTAGGAGCAACTATTGAGGGGCTTACAAAAGCAAAGCAGACCGAAATCGAAAAAATGATCACTGAGTATCAGACTAAACTTAAGGCTGCACAGGATAAAGAAGGTACAATGACTGAAGCCAATAAGGAAGCGGTGACGAAAGAGTTGATGGCCGCTCACACAGAACTACAGGGATTGGCTAAAAAAATAGAAGAATCCAGAGCATTGGCTGCTAAAGAGCTTTCTGCTAAGCAAAATGAATTGTTTGCTCCAATACAACAAAAAGTAAAGGATGCTATTTCTGCTGTAGCGAAAGAAAGAAACCTGAATTATATATTTGATATTTCATCACAGGATGGTAATAATCTTGTTTATACTGACGGAAGTGAAGATATCACTGCTCAAGTAAAAACTAAACTAGGAGCTTCTGCAACAACTAAGGCAGCTCCAAAGTCTAAAAAATAATCTTACTATTAGAATATAAAAAACGGAATCTGATTAATATCTGATTCCGTTTTTTTATAAAGTATGTTTTATTTTTAAATCATAAATTTGAGTAAATATTTTAGCGAGATGAGTTTAATGTATGAAAAACAGATACGGGTAACAGAAGAACATATAGATCAAAACAGCCATGTAAATAATGTGCAGTATGTACATTGGGTAGAGGAAGTGGCGGCTGAGCACTGGGATCTTTTAAAACAGAAAACAGAATATGTAAATGATGCCTGGATGCTTCTGGATCATCATATCCAATACAAAAAGCAAGTGTATCTGAATGATGTGATTACAGTGAAAACTTATCCCCAAACTCCTGAAGGCGCCAAACAGCCCCGAAAAGTAGAATTTTATTGCAATGGCGAACTTGTGGTAGATTCAAGTACACTTTGGGTTTTATTCGATACAGAAACAAAAAAAATAAAACGATTAGAAAGAAATTGGCTGGAAAAACTGGACCTAATATTATAAAATTCCAAAATCTAAATAACCATTATCCGCAAAATGAAAAAAATTGAAATTATACCACTAGATGGTATTCAAATTGAAAACATCGGAAAACTTCCATTGGGAGAATCCAAGGCCAACATTGAGAAATTATTGGGACAGCCATCAGACAGTTCTAACGAGGAGCAACTATTCTATGATGACTATGAACTTAGAATTGACCTTGATGAAAATGAAAACGCAGAATTTATAGAATTTATTTACGGACCTTTTCCTGAAAATACAGAACTGTCAATCTATGGAGTTAATCCGTTTCAGGTTGGAGCCAATCAGCTTATTGAAATTCTTTCAGAAAAAAATAATGGGGACATAGATGATAATGAAGCGGAATATTGTTATGCTTTTTTAAATAATTCAGTTGGAGTGTGGCGACAAATAACGGAACAAGATGTAGAACAGGATATTGCCGACATGAAAGCCAATAACGAGTATGAGGAAAATAAAAACTGGCTTGAAGAAGATCTTGTGAAAGCAAAAAACTTCTGGAGCATCGGAATTGGGGGGAAAGACTACTACAGATAAACTTAATCTGTGAACGATTAGAAACGGAGAATGCAGGTGAAAAATAAACTAAGAAAAATAGTTGTTGATCATGTAGAATATCTGTATTCTGTTACAGATAAATATCATCATGGGACAGAAACCAATACTCTGACAGTGAAAATCTTTTTAAGCGGAAACAAACAATCTCCACTCATTGTTGATTTTCTCACTCTTGATGATTATATAATGGGACAGCCCTTAAAATCAGGAATAAGTCTGGTCAATAAAATAACAAACTCAATAGAAATAATAAATATAAACGAGCCAAAATATATAAGACAGCTCATTTTACAGGGGCTAAAAAATGGTTGGACAGGAAAAAATACTATAGAAAAACAGAATGGTTTGAACTGTTTGATGGAATTGGGATTTGAAATAGAAAAATTACAACCCTAGAAGTAATATTTTAATCTCCAGAATTGTCTTCCATAAAGAAATCAATGTTACAAAAATGAAACAAATTATCTTAACAATAGTCTTATCTAATCTTTCTATTTTTTGTTATGCTCAAAAAACAGAGCCCTCAAAAACAGTCGATAACTATGTGAAAAGCGTTATCCAAATCAATGAAATCCCTGGGATGGCTGTTGGCATTGTGAAGAATAATAAAATAGTTTTCCAAAAATATTACGGAACAGAAACCCTGGAGAATAATAAAAAGGTAGATTCCAATTCAATGTTCAGGATTTATTCCAATACGAAACTAATGTCAAATGTTGGCCTTTTTAAGCTTATTGAAGACGGAAAGCTATCATTGGAAGATAAAGTTTCAAAATATGTAGATAATTTACCAAAGGAATGGCAGAATGTTCAGGTGAAAAATCTTCTTTCACACTCCTCTGGGCTTCCAAACTGGGTTGAGTTTAAAGATATTTCGGTAAATGCAACCAATGCTGAAGTTATTGATCGATTAAGTAAGGAAAAAATGGAATTTGAAACCGGAGATCATTATAGATACAATCAGACCAATTATCTGTTGATTACCATGATCATTCAAAAGATAACCGGGAAAACCTATGAAAACTATATCATTGAAAATCAATTTCCGGATTCCAGAAATCAGATCGTGTTTTCTTCCAATTCTGTTGAAAGAATACCTAACAGAGTAGGAAAGTACAATTATAATAAAACGAAGAAACAATATGAAAAACTAACTGCCATTGAAGGCGTGAGAGCTCATTCTTCAAATGGACTCGCCATTACACTTCCTGCTTTTTTGCAATGGAGCATGCATTTTAGTAAAAATGATTTTCTGAAGCCGGAAACAATAAAAATGATGTGGCAGCCATTTCATTATAAAAATAACGGATTTGAATTCGCGCATGGCTGGGAAATTACAGATTCAAATAATATAAGATCGTATGGTTTTTCCGGTGGAAATGTAAGTGCATACAGTATTTTTCCGGATAACGATATGGCTATTGTGGTAATGTATAATGGAAACAAAGGATTTCCGGTGATGTATCAAATGATTAATCATATTGCAGGAATTATGGATAAACAGCTTATGGATCCATACACATTGGCAGAAGAGATTACCATTGCAGAACCTAATGTTCATCCTAATTTGAAGAAAGATATTTACGGATACAAAATAGAAAAAGACAACGTCATATTTTCTTACCAATATCCAAAAAATCTAAGTACTGAATTTGTTAAAAGTATTTCAGTAGCAGGTTCATTTAATGATTGGAAAGCGGATAATACATCCTATCAATTAATTTCCAAAAACAACAATACTTTTGAATTGGCAATCCCAAAATCAAACTTTGAAAAAGGAAAAACCTATACCTTTAAGTTTGTTATGAATAAAAGCGGATGGCTAACAGTTCCTTACAATGCTGTGAATGTAGATGGAACACAGGATAATAATTTAACCCTGAAAATTGATTAAAAAGCAGATTTGAATATCGCCGTAATAGAAACAGTCTTTTCTGTGTTTAGCGGTTTTATCATATCTTTGCAATATGATACGTATAACAAAAATTTTTACATTCGAAACAGCCCACGTACTGTATAACTACGATGGGAAGTGTAAAAATATGCATGGACATTCTTATAAGCTGTTTGTAACAGTAAAAGGAAAACCGATTAATGATATTGAAAACCCTAAAAACGGGATGGTAGTTGATTTCGGAGATATCAAAAGTATCGTAAAATCTGAAATCGTAGATGTTTGGGATCATGCAGTTCTTTTGAATGCTTTAACTCCACACAAGGAATTGGGAGATGATCTTGAGCAAAAAGGACATAAAGTAATCTATTGCAGCTTCCAGCCAACCTGCGAAAATATGTTGTATGCTATTGCAGCGAAAGTAAAATCAAGACTTCCGGAGGGAATCTCATTGGCATATCTGAAACTTCATGAGACAGAAAATTCTTATGGAGAATGGTTTGCAGAAGACAATCAATAATTATTACCCAATAAAACGCAGACGGTGCTAAAAACAATAATTAATCTAGAACCTGGAAAAAAAGTATATTTTGCTTCAGATCAGCATTTTGGTGCTCCTACCCTTAAGGAAAGCAAAGTGCGTGAGGAGAAATTTATACGTTGGATGGACGAGATCAAGGAAGATGCACAGGTTTTATTTTTAATGGGTGACCTTTTTGATTTCTGGCATGAATGGAAACATGTAGTTCCTAAGGGATATGTACGTGTTTTAGGGAAAATTGCAGAACTGAAAGACAGAGGAATTCATATTTATTTCTTTGTAGGCAACCATGACCTGTGGATGAAAGATTACCTTGAAGAGGAAATTGGATGTACGGTTTTCTATCAAAAACAGTACTTTGAAATGGGAGGAAAGCAGTTTTTGCTGGCTCATGGAGATGGACTTGGGCCTGGTGATAAAGGCTATAAAAGAATGAAGAAACTATTCACCAATCCCGTAGCACAATGGTTCTTTAAATGGCTTCATCCGGATATTGCAATGAAAATTGCATTGTACCTTTCTCAAAAGAATAAAATGATCTCCGGAGAAGAAGATAAAGCTTTCTTAGGCGAAGACAAAGAATTCCTGATTATCTATTCCAAAGAAAAGCTGAAAACTCAGAAGATTGACTATTTTGTGTATGGGCACAGACATCTTCCAATGGTACTGGATTTGGAACAGAATTCAAAATACATCAACCTTGGAGACTGGATTTCCTATTTTACCTACGGAGTTTTTGAAAAGGACTTTGAATTAAAGGTTTACGAGAAATAAATCAAAAAAAAATTACCCCTAAAAGAGGTAATTTGCGAATGAGTGGGAGACCCATTCTGTTTTTAATCCATATTCCGAGTAAATACTTACAAGAAGTTTACCAAAGTATCATTTTAGCATTAAAAAATTATTAAATAAAATATTGTTTTCTAATAATAGCTTTTTTCAAGGCTGTAGAAGAGTTAAAAATTATGGAACTGAAAAGCATATTCAGCATACAAACAGCACAGGATTTCCTAAATGCATCATTGAAAACATTTCGTTATCAGTATGAAAATATTGAAATATACAGGAAATTTGTTGACTATTTAAACATCAATCCGGATGAGGTTAAAAGCCTTGATAAGATCCCTTTTTTACCCATTGAAATGTTTAAAAATCATCAGATTCTGGATAAAAATGTAACTGCTGATCTATTTTTTCAAAGTTCCGGGACTACGCAAATGAATTTATCAAAACATTTCATTGCCAATCCCGAATTATATGAGGAAAGCATTTACAAAAGTTTTGAACAGTTCATCGGAAAGCCCGAGGAGTTTATCTTCCTTGGTCTGCTTCCAAGTTATCTGGAGAAACAGAACTCATCACTCATCTATATGGTGGATTATCTGATGAAAAAATCAGACAAGCCTGAAAACGGCTATTTTCTTTATAATCATTCTGATCTTTTTGATCTCTTAAGCCAATTAAAGGATAAAAAAGTAATTCTTTTCGGTGTTTCCTTTGCACTGCTAGACTTTTTGGATACATTAGAATCTCTTGATCTGTCAATTTCTGAATCTCTTAATCTAACGGTTATTGAAACAGGCGGAATGAAAGGAAGAAAAGAAGAAATGACAAAGGATGAACTTCTGAATATTTTGCAGAGTGGATTTAATACAGATAAAATATATTCGGAATATTCTATGACGGAATTATTGTCTCAGGCTTATTCCTTAGGAAATAATGAATACAGTTGTCCTAACTGGATGAGAATTATGGTTAGAAATGCAGAAGACCCTTTTTCCTACGAACAAGAAGGAAGAACAGGAGCCATTAATATCATTGATCTTGCCAATACCCATTCCTGCTCCTTTATTGCCACTCAGGATTTAGGAAAAATAACAGGAGATAAGTTTCAGGTATTGGGCAGAATAGATCATTCCGATATCCGTGGCTGCAGCTTGCTGGTAAGCTAATTGGGATATATTATTTATAGAAAAATCTGTAAGATATCTCAGTTTATAGACTGATACAAAGCATCTTGAATCTCTTATCTTTAAACCCATCATGATCAAAATAGAAGAACTTGTTCACGCTTACATCCATTCTCACTGTGACTTTGAGAAAGAACTGGTTTTGACAAATTATTTTCAGGCAGATTGGGAAGCAGATATACTCATTGTAGATGCCGGGGGAATGAGCCATGAAATAGAGATCAAGTTTTCAAAAAGTGACTTTAAGAATGATTTCAAAAAGTCATATTTAAATAAAGATACAGGGGAGAAATTTCTGAAACACGACAAGATTTCCTGTGGAGACTATGCTTGTAATGCATTCAGTTTTCTATTGCCAATGGGAATGGTAGATGCCAATCTTATTCCTGAACATTGTGGAATAATTGAATTTTACCATAATGCAGACACTTGGGAAACGGAGTTTTATCTTATCCGCGAGCCTAAAAAACTTCATGAAGATTCTTACTGGAAGCTAAATGACAAAGACCTTTTCATTAGAAAAATGGCTTTGAATTTACTTCAGCGTAAAATGGAAATTAAAGGTAAGCATGAAGAACTTATTTTTAAAAATCCTTTTGATATTAAAAAGATAAAATGAAAAAAACCTGCCAGCTGACAGGTTTTTATTTTTAAATAAATTTATTTTAATTTTTAAGCATATTCTAATCTGCTACTACTTCCGTAGAATCTCTCTGTAGCAAGAACTTGTAGATTAATCCACCTACAATTCCTCCCAAGATTGGAGCTACCCAGAACAACCAAAGTTGCGACATGGCAAGTCCTCCTGTGAAAACAGCCTGAGAAAGAGATCTTGCAGGGTTTACAGAAGTATTGGTAATTGGAATGGAGATAAGGTGAATTAAAGTAAGCGCAAGACCAATTGCGATCCCTGCAAACTTACCATTAGCCCATTTATCCGTTGCTCCCATAATTACGATAAGGAAAAACGCTGTTAATAAGAATTCTGCCAGGAACGCTGCTCCCATGCTGAATGCTTTTCCGTTATAAACAGCTTCTCCATAGAAGTTTGTGGCAAACGCACCGGGTTTAGAGAAATCTACTACTCCGGCTCCGTTTAGGATAGTGTATAGGCAACCTGCTGCAACAATAGCTCCTAAACATTGTGCTACAATGTAAGGAATAAGATCTTTTGCAGAAAATCTTCCACCTGCTAAAAGTCCAAAGGAAACAGCCGGATTAAAATGCCCTCCGGAAATATGGCCAACAGCATAAGCCATCGTAAGAACCGTAAGACCAAAGGCAAGTGCAACTCCTAAAAGTCCAATACCAATATCGGGAACGCCGGCTGCGAAAACAGCACTTCCGCAACCTCCGAAAACAAGCCAAAATGTGCCGAAAAATTCAGCAAAAAGTTTTTTTATCATGTTGTTTATTTTATAAATGTATCTCAAATGTAGAATTTATATCTTAAAATAAAAAGTTAAAACTGAAAAAATATTTCAAAAATATGGGAACAAAAATTATAAATTCAATAATTTGGTTTAAAGTTTGTTTGGGATTTATTTAAATACTATTAGAGTCATAGTTGAAAGACATAACATAAACGTTTTATCTTTCGTTAGTAATTTAAAGTGGTGGTTAATGAGAAAGTTTCTTTGTGTGGTCTTCGTACCTTTTATTTATAGTTTACATTATTCGCAGGCGGCAAAAAAAGCTCTGCCCTGCTATGATCTTACGACTGTTTTGAAGGTAGAACCTACTGCGCTTTACAAACCCCATCTTGATGCTTCGAAGAGCTTTGGTATTCAATTACTCAAAGATTCTAAAACCTTGCAGAAGTACATTAACAAAGGGAAATTTCATAAAATAAAGAAATCGGGGAAAGGATATAACGTTCAAAAGCTTGATTATAGTAAAGGATATATGGTTTCCAAGGCGAAAACTACGCTGGAGAATATGGGGGCTAAATTCAGCAAGGCAACAAAGGGTGGAACATTTACTGTTTCATCCATTACTAGAACTCTGGAGGACCAATGCAGACTAAGAAAAGTGAATTCCAATGCCTCACTAGGGATAAGTTCTCATAATTATGGCAACTCTTTCGATATTTCTTATATAAGGTTCAATAATATTCTCAAGTATAATCCTAAGATGGAAGTGGCACTGGAGAAAGTTTTAAAGCATTATGCGGATGCCGGTAGAATTTATTACATTAAAGAAAAGCAACAAAGCTGTTATCATATTACGGTGAAAAATTATTAGTTAAATTCCTACTTGCATAGCATGTTTAGTTTGTATAATTTTATAGAACTAAAAACCATGCTTATGACAACATTAAACATTGTAGATTTCATGCTTTCTGTAGACAGCTGCAGAACTGCTACGGATGAGTGGAACAAGTGCTGTTCTAATTTTCTTGGAATAAAGGATTTAATTCCTGCAAATTATGTTTTTAATATCTCTGAAGGTCATCTTAATTGGATGAGAAATTACAAGAACTATCCTGAATTTTGTGCATCAATAGGTATTTATGAAAGGAAACTGATTTTGATTCTTTACCCCATGAATGATGATGGGAAAAGAATTGAGGAAAAAGAATATCCATGCAGTTTTCTTACTGAACTGACCCATGATTTGAAACTTCAGGAGGTTCAGGAATATACGATTGTTAAAAATACAATTCTTTCCAAAGGTTTTGAAAAAATAGAGAAAAACTCAGATATGGCGTTCCCTGTATCAAATAAGCCTATTCTTGAGCAAGATAAAGCGGTAGAAGCCATTGAAAACTGGAGAGACTCCGGAATGGACTGGATTTACAAAGAATGTAAAGAGTCTGAGGGAGAGGGAATCTTTCGGAAATTCTATGTCCCTACAGCAGATTTGTGTCTTTCCGATGAAGGTTTGTCAAAAATCACATGTTCTTTTGGTCTTAAGTACAATGATATTTATGGGAAAATGTTAACCACTCTTATCTTTATATCTTTCCATGAAAGCCTTCAAAATTCAGAACGTGTACAAATGACTACCAATACATACGATTGGGCAAAACCATGTCCGCCTATTTGCCGTATACCGGATGTAGGTTGCGAATTTTAAAATAATATAGAAAGGAATGGCAGATCTTTATAAGACGATTTTATTCCTCAACTACGGATTGCTTCTGGCTGTAATACTGTTGGGAGCAGCTAAATACCGCATATTAAACCATAAAGAAAGGCAGTATTTTCATTGCATTGCTTTTCTTTTTTTTATTGAGTTGCTGAATCTTGTATTGCCTTATATCTTTAGCCTCAATGATACTTCATTTCTTTATCCGTTTTATATTGCCGGAGAGTTTTTTTTATTGACGAGTTTATTCATAAGAAAACTGGATTGGCCAAAATATCTTCTCACTCTAGTAGGAGCATTGGCTGCCGGGTTTATGATCTCAAAATATGGTTTTGATTATCCTGTCAACGCAGATATTGCAAAGGTGGTTTCAAATATCATTATTATTTGTCTTTCCGGATTTACCCTGATCAGTGAAATTAAAATAGGATCTGCCCAAAACCGTTTCCTTTTTGTGGATGCCAGTATATTTTTCTACTATTCAGTATCTGTATTTATTTTCATTGTTCAGCATCAGATTGCTAATCTTTCAGAAAGTGATTATTATATGCTTTTTAGTGCCAATAATATCCTTTCCAGTATTTTGTACTGCTCACTTTTATATACTTTCATCAAATTAAAGAAGTAACCTTAAATATAAACCTGTTGATCCTTATAATTGTTACCATAGCAATTATAGTATCCTTTATTATGTTGGCTTACAGAGCCTTTATCAGCAGGATTATTAAAGAAAAAAATACCCAGCATGAAGCTGAAGTTCTTCATCAGAAAAAACTAATACTGGAGAATATCAAAGCTCAGGAAGAAGAAAGAAAAAGAATTGCAGTCATGATTCACGATGATATTGGAAACAGGCTTAATATTCTTTCCTTATGGCTGAATAATCTTGATACCCATGGTGATGAGGTGATTAAAAAAAATATTTACGGTCAGATGTCTTCCCTGATTGATGCTGCCAGAAGTATTTCCCACTCACTATATCCTGTTAATCTTGAATCCGTTGGGCTGGTTTTATATGCAGAAGAACTGATTGCCAATCTTTCGCATAAAATTAATATTTCCCTGCAGGTGATGCCGGGATATAAAAAGAAGGATCTTTTTGTAGAAGTACAGTTGTATAGGATTATTCAGGAATTCACCACCAATGTTATCAAGCATTCTGATGCTACAGACCTGTGGATTTACATAAAAGATTATCCACAAAATATGACTGTCGTGATTTCAGATAATGGGCAGGGATTTGAATATGAAGAGGTAAAAAAAGGAATGGGAATCAAGAATATTGAATCCAGAATCCAGTCTATGAATGCCGTTCACAAATGGAAAAAAACTTTTTTAAATAAAGGAAGTCGTTTAATTGTAAAAATTCCAAAATATCATGAGTTCCCAAATCAAAATAGCACTGATTGATGATGAACAGCTGATCCTTGAAGGGGTGAAAATGCTGCTATCTAATGAAAAAAACATATCCGTTTGTCTTACTGCCGATAATGGTCCCGATTTTATAGAAGATCTGGAAAAACTTTCACCATCAGAATTTCCTGATATTGCACTTGTAGATGTCCAGATGAAACCCATGAACGGATTTGAGCTGGTGGAAATTCTCAAGGATAAATATCCGGATCTTAAAATCATTATCCTTTCTTCACACTACAAAACCTCCATTCTGGGGTATATGGTGAAGCTGGGAGTTTCAGCTTTCCTTCCCAAAAACTCAAATAAGAAAACGTTTATAGATGCCATAACAATGGTGGATAAAAACGGAGTTTTCTTTACTGCTGAAGATCATCAGATGCTGTTTACCTACATGAATAGTACAGCCAAGAAAAATTCACTTTTTGAAACAGAAGATGAACTGTCTGAAAGAGAAAAAGATGTTGTAAAACTAATTTGTCAGGAATTTACCAATAATGAAATAGGCGAAAAACTCTTTATAAGCCCAAGAACTGTGGAAAGCCACAGGCAACGGATCCTTGAAAAGATTGGTGCCAAAAACACAGTGGGAATCGTAATCTACGCCATTGTGAATAACATATACTCACTTGAAAAAATATAACCCCATTCCGTAGAAATACGGAATTTTTTATTTGGTACTTTTCACTCTAGCTTAACCAATCTTTCTTCCGTTATTTTGAAATGTCTCTTTTGGGGATTTTAAGCAAAAAAACATAAATGTACAGACAGGATCTGTATTAAAAATTATTAAAATAATGAATGGCAGTAGAGTGATTTCCGTCGGAATTTTTTTTGACGGTACAGGAAACAACGGAGTAAATGCTCTTTCATCAGATAAACCGCTGAACAATAATGAAAGCTATCATGGCGCATTTACCAATATCTATAAATTATACAGATCATTTAACGGATATGAGAAAATATATATTGAGGGAATAGGAACCGTAACAGGAAAAGAAGATAGCAATTTTGCAATGGCAACATGTGCTAACCCACCTTATGGAAACGGATATTCTTCTGATGATAAGCTTCAGAAAGCCCATGATTTTGTAGAGAAGATAATCAAAGAAGTTGGCTGCGAATACCACTTTTACTTATACGGATTCGGTAGAGGAGGGATGCTGGCAAGAACTTTTTGCAATCAATTCCTATCCCATTATTTCAATGGGAATATTAAGATAAAATTCATGGGAATTTTTGATGCTGTGGAATCTAAGCCGTTCAATACCTACGATCTGAGTCTTTCTCATCGGGTAGAAAATGCACTTCACATCTGCGCTGTTAATGAATGTAGGTTTTTCTTCCCATTGACAGGTTTTTTTGGGGACTCAAGAGCTATGCAAGATCAGAAGATAGAGGGATATTCATCAGTTTGGAAAGAAATTTTTGTTCCCGGAGCACATGCAGACATTGGTGGAGGGTATTTGGAAGGGCCTCAATCGGTATATATTTCTACGGATTTTTTAAATATTGATCATCTGAAGGTGTATGTTGAAGACATCAGAAATACAAAAACAGATGCAGGAGGTAACAAAATATGGAATGCTTTACTTTCAGATTATGGAATTGAGGAGGGAACTATTTTGTCACAGGCTTATGTTTGCAGAGATAAAGTATACAATGAGCTTTCAAAAGTATATGGAAAGCTTATGCTTGAAGAGACCAATAGAATATCATCTGTGTTTAATCTGGACATGTATTTTGAAGTAGATTATAACAGACATCCCTTACTTGAAAGTTTTTATACAGAATTGAAAACCTACATGAAAGATCTTTCAATAGATAAGAAACCCATATACAACTATCATGGATTGGCTGATTATACTCACATTTCAGCAAACTTTGGACTGTATAGCAATAGTCAGTTGGGAAGATCAGAATATGAAATTAACGTTGAGTTGCTCAACAACGGATTGAACGTTTCAAGCAATACCACAGTAGATCCGGACAGCCAGACACGGCTTTCTGTTGAACTTCATCTCCCCGAAGACAACTTTGTAGCAGATTTTCTATACGGAACCAGTGTTCCCAATAATGATATATGGACCCGTTCCATTGTAAAGGCGCCGGCCATAAGAATATTAAACGAAATTAACCACTAGCATTAGTACTTCTCAGTTTTAAATTTAGGTTATTGGGGACATCAGGTTAAGATGTCCCTTTTGTTTTTAGGAAGACTATAAAGACGTATTAAAGCCCTCGATTTTTTATTTCTGGGCTATTCATTTCTTTTTCCGTATTTTTGCGCTCGAAAATTCATTATTCATTATTAACCATTAATTTAAAAAATGCTTTCGGTTCAAGGTTTAGGATTACACCATTCAGGAAATTATTTATTTCAAAATGTAAATTTCACCATTAAAAAGGATGATAAGGTAGGTCTCGTAGGAAAAAATGGTGCGGGAAAATCCACTTTATTGAAAATGCTGTCCAAAGAAATCAATTTCTTCGAAGGAGAAGTTGTAACCGAAGGAAGTGTTACAATTGGTTTTCTGAAGCAAGATCTTGATTTTGTAAAAGGAAGAACCGTTTGGGCTGAAACAATGCAGGCTTTTGAGCAAATTAATGCTTGGAAAAATGAGCTGGAGGAAGTCAATCATCAAATGACTGTAAGAACCGACTATGAAAGTGATTCTTATACGGATTTGATTAATAAAATGACCGAACTGAATGATCTTTTGATGAACCACGATGCCTACAATCTTGAAGGCGATATGGAAAAAGTATTGTTTGGTCTTGGATTTAAGGCTGATGATTTCCAAAAAATTACCGATGAATTTTCAGGAGGATGGAGAATGAGAATCGAATTGGCAAAATTACTTCTTCAAAAGAATGATATTATGCTTCTCGATGAGCCTACCAACCACTTGGATATGGAATCCATCATCTGGCTAGAGAACTTCTTGAAAGACTATCCCGGAGCAATTGTTCTCGTAAGTCACGATAAGCAGTTCATGACAGCGGTTTGTAACAGAACGTTTGATATCAACAATAAAAAAGTTGACGATTACAAGGCCAACTATACAAAATATCTTGTCATGCGAGAAGATCGCCGTGAAAAACTGATTCAGGCTAAAAAGAATCAGGATGCGGAGATTAAACAGATGGAAGATAACATCAATAAATTCCGTGCAAGTGCTACAAAGGCATCTTTCGCTCAATCATTGATTAAAAAACTAGACAAAATTGAACGTATTGAAGTTGATAACGAGGACGTTTCAAAATTCAATATCCGTTTCGTACAATCTATGGTTCCCGGAAAAATTATTTTCGAAGCAGAACATTTAGGAAAAGCTTACGGGAAAAAACAAATTTTTGATGATGTAGATTTCATCGTTCAAAGAGGAGACAGGATTGCTCTTTTAGGGCAAAACGGACAAGGGAAAACGACGCTTGCTAAGATTTTGGCAGGTGATATTCAGGATTATTCAGGTTCTTGGAACCTTGGCCATAATGTAAACATCGGTTACTTTGCTCAAAATCAGGAAGAGGTTTTAACACCTAACAAAACTGTTTTAGAAGAAGCTGAAGATGCTGCTACAGAAGAAACAAGACCTAGAGTAAGAGATTTATTAGGATCTTTCCTATTCCAGGGAGATGCCGTTTCCAAGAAGACAAAAGTACTTTCCGGAGGAGAAAGAAACCGTTTAGCTCTTTGTAAACTATTGCTTCGTCCTTTCAATACGTTGATTATGGATGAGCCTACCAACCACTTGGATATCCAATCTAAGGAGATTATTAAGTTGGCTTTACAGAATTTTGAGGGGACATTGATCGTAATCTCTCACGACAGAGAATTCCTGCAGGGACTTTGTGATAAGATCTATGAATTCCGTGATGGAAAGATGAAAGAATTCCTGGGTGACATTAACGAGTATCTTGAATACAGACAAAAGGAAACAATCAGAGAGATTTCTGCAGAAAAAGCTAAACTTCATCAGGAAGAAGTAAAGGTAGAAACTAAAAAGGTTGAAGAGAAACCAGTTGTTAGTAACAGCCAGGCATCTGCTATTGTAAGTAAGGAACAGAAGAACATTCAAAATAAAATCAAGAAAGTAGAAGAAAAAATTTCTGAACTTGAAACGAAAATCGAAGAAATGGAAGCTTCCTTTACCAAGGAAAATCCTTCTGATGAAACTTTAGAAAAGTATAATACTGCTAAAGATGAGTTGGATGCAGCTTTGCAGGAGTGGGAATACCTGGGAACTCAGCTTGATTAAACTAAAATATAAATGCTTCATAATTTTTATGGAGCATTTTTTTGTAACAATGGATAAGTTGTTTCGACGTATTATCTGTAAATCATAAAAGTAATTTAATAGAAGTTTAGTCTGAAAATTAAATTATTTTCCTAATTTTGAAAAATGATTTTTAAAGAAAGCAGAAACTTAAAGAGTTTTATCTCCAGACTATTGTTTGGAGTGTACTTCCTCGCGCTGCTTTCTCAAAGCTTTCACCACCATGATTCTGTAGACTATTTTAAGGCTTTTAATCTTAAAAAGGTTGAGAATTCAATGACGAAAGCTATTGCTAAAGAGAAAGCTGGCGACTGTCTGGCCTGCCACTTTTTGGTTACCGGACATACATTGGCTCCTGAAGAATTCAGCTTTACCTTTGAGCATTATACGCACGAAGTAAAGCAAATTATTGCCATTCAGGAAAAAATTTGGTCTCAGACCAAATTCACTTTTCAGCTTCGGGGACCGCCCGCAGTTGCATAATCAATCAATTCTTATTGGGTTTATCGCTCTGAACTTTAGAGTTCAAAGTATGATGTTCTAGGCTTAAATTTTAATGTTTTAAGTCGTTGAAAGATAGCTGGTAGTTTATAATTTGAAATTATAATTGTAAAAAAATACCCTATTGCTAGCTTCAGCCGTTAATACATTTTACAATCTACATTGTACAATGAAATAAACCCATCCAATAAATTTTAACGAAAAAATGTACCCTCATTAAAAAGGGTGCGCAATCAATCTATTTACAATGAAATTGATATATTGCCTGCTACTGATCTTTTGTGGATCAGTATTCACGAGTGCACAACAAACTTACACCGTACAAGGAACCGTTCAGGATTTTCATGATAAAACCATGCTGGAAAATGCAGTGGTGAAAATCGGAAACCTTACAGTGAAAACAGATAAAAAAGGGAAATTCTCCTTTGACAAGATTCCTGCAGGGAAGTATACACTCATTGCCAAACATCCTGATTGCAATGATTATACTGAAAATATAGGAGTTGATCAGGATCTTCATATTACCATTACTTTAGAACACCATACAGGTGATATAGAAACCATTACTTTACACGGAAGTCATAAAAACAAAGGTTCCGTAGTAATGAAAACATTGGATAAAGCCGAGCTTGAAAGGAATTCTACAGAGAATCTTGGGAATATCCTTTCCAAAATTTCGGGAGTTGCAGTGTTGAAGACAGGGAATAATATTACAAAACCTGTCATTCATGGTCTTTATGGAAGCCGTATTTCTATTATGAATAATGGAGTGAAGCTGGCGGAGCAGGAATGGGGTGCAGAGCATGCTCCCAACGTAGATGTCAATGACTTTGAACACATAGATGTTATCAAAGGGGCATCCGCATTGAAATATGGGAATGATGGAGTAGCGGGAGTTGTACTTCTGGAGCCTGCAATACCACCAAAGAAAGATACTTTGATGGGGAATGTAAAGCTTTCCGGGATTTCCAACGGAAGAGGAGGTGAGCTTTCAGCGAATGTGCTTAAATCCTGGGAGAATGAATGGTTTGTAAAAGCAGGCGGAAGCTACAAAAAGCTTGGCGATATTTATATTCCACATCATACTCTTCAGAATACCGGAGCCGAGGTGAATTCATTCAATTTTTCTTTTGGAAAGCATGGTTTTATGCAGGGGTTTGATGTTTCCTATAGCGGAATCAATCAGGACTTTGGGATTTATAAAGGAGCACACCTTGGAAACAGTTATGATATCTACAGGGCTATGAACTTCGGACAACCTTATTTTCTGGATGATTTCAGCTATGATATAGGATATCCGAAGCAGAATGTAGAGCATCATATTGCCAAGATTTCTGCCTATAAACGCTTTGCTGATTTTGGGAAAATTACTTTCCAATACAGCTTTCAGTTGAACAGACGTAAGGAATATGATATCAGAAAAGGAGATCTGAAAGACACTCCTTCTATGGATTTGAGGCTGATTACGCATTCAGCAAGCCTTACCCACCTTATTGAACGTTCAAAATGGAGTCTGGAAAGCGGAATTTCAGCTGGTTTTCAGGATAATTACCCTAATCCGACAACGGAGGTTAGACGTCTGATTCCGGATTATTACCGCTATGATGCAGGAGCCTTTTCTATCTTTAAATATACTTTCTCTCCAAAACTGAATGCAGAAGCTGGAGTGAGATATGATTTTAGCAGATATGATTCTTACAAATATTATGATGCCAAGGAGTGGAATGAAAAATATGCAAATGTTTTTCCTCAGTTTTATATAAAGCAAAGTGGAAGCAGAGTGCTTTCTCGTCCTATTTTTGATTATCATAATTTTTCAGCAAATATTGGTTTGAACTATAAACCTTCCAAAGACTTTGATGTTAAATTTAATTTTTCAAGAATGAGCAGAACCCCGAATCCGGCAGAACTATTTGCTGACGGACTTCACCATTCTGCAGCTATTATTGAAAAAGGAGATTTAAGAATCAAAAAGGAAGAAATTTATAATGCGAACCTTTCTCTGACGGGGCGTTTCGATGTTTTGAAGGGTCTACAGGTGGAAGCTAATCCGTATGTTATATTTTCTGATAGCTTCATCAATCAAATGCCGACAGAGATCCAGAATACAAGCAGAGGAACCTTTGCTGTCTGGGCTTATCAGCAGGTGAAAGCCAGAATGTATGGGATAGATGCGGATGCACAGCTTACAATTTCAGATAACCTAAAATGGACAACAAGTTTCAGCGCATTAAGAGGAGATGATTTAACAAAAAATGAACCTCTTATCCTAATGATGCCTATGAACCTTAGAAATTCATTGGAATTCAATCTGAATAAACCATCTCACTTCTACATCAGACTGGAAAATGAAAATGTGTTCAAGCAGAATCGTTTCCCGATCAGAGATCAGCCTGTACAGCTTATTGAGGATGGAGAACTGGTAACCAAAATAATAGATTACAGTACTCCGCCTGCCTCGTTTTCAATATTTCACGCATCAATAGGTGCAGATCTATTCAAAAACATGAATCTGAATTTCAGAATCAATAATATTTTTAACAAAGAGTACAAGGAATATCTCAACAGATTGAGGTATTATATGCCGGAACCGGGAAGAAATTTTGTGGTTACTCTTAAATACAATTTCTAACAATTAATATTAAAAATTAAATTAAAATGAAAAAATTATTCAACATATCACTTTTATTATTCGCAGCTGTATTATTATTCTCATGTCGTAGCGGAAACGATGACATCCCAGAAGATATTCATGAGCATGAAGAAATTGGAAAAGTTGTGGTAACCCTTACCAATAAGGCCAATGGGGAAAAACAGACCGTGAATGTTATAGATGGCCAAACAGTGGATCATCTTCACCTTAACCAGGGAGCAACATATGCTGTAGACGTTGATTTCCAAATTAAACACGATGATCATTATCACAGTGCTGAGGAAATTATAGAGGAAAAAGATATGCACTTTGTTGTTTATAAGTTCTCTGGAGCAGATATAAAAGTAAAAAGAGCTGCTGATGACATTGTAAGAACTGATGGTAAAAAATTAGGACTTAAAACAGAATGGACTGTAGCTACTGCGGCGGCCGGTAAAGTAAATATCACACTGGTACATGGCCCTACTTCTGTAAATGATAATTCTCCATCTGCAGATAACCAATTAGGAAGCACTGTAGGAGGTGAAAGCGATGTGGATCTATTTATTGACTTTCATTAATTAAAAAGAAAACCTTTCGAAGAAAAGGACCTATATCTTTTCATATTAAATTTGGTAAACCACTGATTTTTTCAGTGGTTTTTTTATTTAACAATATTTGGCTGTATTAGTTGATTTTAAATGGGTATTTGTCATAAAAAATTCATATTTTTGCAACCTAAAATTTTAATCAATAATGAAGGTTACCGCACAAAACCATGATGATGTAAGTGCATTGCTTACAGTGACATTGGAAAAATCTGACTACAAAGAAAAAGTAGAGAAGCAGTTGATTAATTATGCTAAAAATGCGCAAGTTCCTGGATTCAGAAAAGGGAAAGTGCCTTTGAGTATGGTTAAAAAACAATATGAAGCAGGTATTGCATTTGAAGAAATCAATAGACAGGTTTCTGATGCTTTGAACAATTATGTTAACGAAAACAAGTTAAGATTAGTTGGTCAGCCAGTTCCTCAGCCAGTAAACGAGTTCGATTACAACGCTGATCAGTTAGAAGTTGCTTTCGAAGTAGGATATGAGCCTGCATTTACTATAGATTTAGCTAAATATGAAGCACCTCACTACAAAGTAGAAGCTTCTGAAAAAGAAATCACAAAGAGCATTGAAAACATGCAGAAGCGTTTCGCTGAGCAAGTTCCTCAAGATAAAATCACTAAAGATTCTTACATTGCTTTAGAAGTTTCTCAAGTAGTTGAAGAAGATGCTGAAGGAGAGCACCACCACCACCCAAAGAACGTTACTATTACAGCTGAGAACAAAGAGGCTTTCAAACTAGTAAAAGCTTTGAAAATGGATGGTTCTGTAAAAGTTACTAAGGAAACTCTTGCAGGTGATGAAGAATTAGCTAAAGAATTAGGATTCAGCAAAGAAGAAGTAGAGCACCTACACCACAATGAGGTAGAAGTAAAAGTAAAAGACTTCTATTCATTAAACTTAGCTGAGCTTAACCAAGACTTATTCGACAAAGTATACGGAGAAGGAAACATTAAGTCTGAAGACGAGCTTAAAGAAAAAGTAAAAACTGAATTAGACGAGTACTTCCAACAAAATGCTGACGTTCACTTCGTGAATAAAGTATTGGAGCAAGTAACTGAACAAGAAGAAGTAGCACTTCCTGAAGCTTTCCTTGTAAAATGGTTAATGTTCTCTAACCAGAACATCCAGTCTGAAGAGCAGGCTAAAGAAATCCTTGAAGCTGAGAAAAACCAATTGAGATACCAGATCATCGAAGGAAAATTGATGACTGATAACGAAATTAACCTTGACTATGCTGATGTATTGGCACAAGCTGAGCAGTTAGTAAAAAATCAATTGGCTATCTACGGAATCCACCACCTAGGTGAAGAGGAAATCCAAAAATATGCTGTTGAAATGTTGAAAGACCAAGAGCAGGTAAGACAAATCTCTTCTGAAGTAGCTATGGCTAAATTGAAGGATGTTATCCTTGAAAAATCTAGCAAAAAAGAAACTAAAATTTCTCACGACGAATTTTTAGAAGAACTTAAGAAATAATTATACACGATATAAATATTTGAAAACCGTCAATTTTTTGACGGTTTTTTATTTTAATTCAGAAAAGGCCCATCTCTCAATTTACTTCTCTTCATATTCCTTACCCATTCAGCCTTTTATTCATTGCTTATCATTCGTTTCTCATTATTTTAGGTATGTCATTCAATATTCCTATATTTACCCTTTAAACTTATTACATATATGAAAAAGATCATCATTCCATTTTTCTGTGCCGTACTTTTTTCTGTGCCGGCAGCAGCTCAGAAGAAAGATGCCGCTTCTGCTAAAACAGAGGCTGTAAACTCAAAACTAACGGCTAAAGATGTATTGGATAATTATTTCAAGGCGTTGGGTGGAAAAGATAAATTAGAAGCCGTAAAATCCATGATTACTGATAACACAATGACTGCTCAGGGAATGGAAATTACAATGACAACAAGAAAATTAGGAAATAAATTCAAGTCTGTACAGTCGCTTATGGGACAGCAGATGGTTCAGCTTTTTGACGGTGAAAAAGGATACTTTGACCAGATGGGAAAGAAAACAGATATTCCTGCAGAGAAGATTGCTGAATTGAAAAAAGGAAAACCGGTAGATGCATTGGCTTTTGAGGGGGCTAGCTTTCAAAATGTAACTGTAGAAAAACTGGACGGTAAAGATTATAATTTACTTTCTTCAGATAAAGGAAAATTTTATTTTGATGCAGCTACAGGTCTTTTGTATAAAACATTGGCAGGAGAGGGAAATATAACTGTAAAAAGCTATATGACGGTAGACGGATTAAAGTTTCCTGCTGAAGTAGATGCTGAGGGAGGTGGACAAAAAGTAAACATCAAGACTACCAAAATTGTTATCAATTCTGGTGTTACAGATGCGGATTTTAAATAGAAAATCTAATACATTATAAATACAAAAGCCGGAAATATTCCGGCTTTTGTATTTATCAAAGGTTTATAACTCTTTACGAACCATATTCTTTCTTCCATTCCTCAGCTGCTCCGCTTAGAACAGTGTAGAATTCCTCACCATACTTTCTTATCAATGGGGTCTTTAGGAACTTGTAAACGGGCACCTGAAGTTCTTTTCCAAGAGTACAGGCATCGCTGCATACATTCCATTCATGATAATTTAAAGCTGTAAATGCAGAGTATTCTGTAACCCTGATAGGGTATAGGTGACATGAAATAGGTTTCTGCCAGTCTACAGCACCATCTTCATAGGCTTTTTCAATACCGCATTTAGTAATTCCTTTTTCATCAAAAGTTACATAGGCACATTCGCGATTCTCCACCATAGGAGTAACATACATTCCGTCGTGTGGATCAGTAGTCCATGTTCCCTGTTCTTCAAGGGCTTTTACCCCTTCCTGGGTAAGATAGGGCTTTATTTTATCAAAAATACCGTCCAGTATTTCAAGCTCATTTTTATCCAAGGGAGCTCCTACATCTCCCTCCACACAACATGCACCCTTACACTTGGTAAGGTTGCAAACAAATTCTTCGGAAAAGATTTCCTCAGAAATCAATTTATCGTCTATCTGAATCATAATTTTTTAAAATAAATCAAAAACTGTACCTGCTTTAAAGGCAAATAAGCTTATAATAATAAGCCAAAGGCAAGTCTCCTGCATCCAGTATTTCGGTAAAAATCTCATCATTCTGCTTAGGATGATACTGGATGGAAATGCTAAAAGAAGTAAATATTCGTAGCTTTTATTCATATACAGAATAATGGTGATAAGCTGGGCTGCAGAAAAAACCAGCAGAAAAGTATATTTATATCTGCTTATCGGGCTTTTCTTGTTATAGTTTTTAAAATGGTCATATACTGCATAAATCAGCATTATAACTACAGGGATCAGGGGTATAAGTTCAGTATAATCAGTTACGGGCTTCATTTTTCCAAATGGAAAATAATCTATATCCCATGAAGTAAACTGAACGAAATACATGACAGAAAAATAACTGAATATAATCAGAATAATTCCCAAAAGAAACCTGAAAAGGTTTAATCCTATTTTGGCAGAAGTTGCAATCACGTGGATAATTACAAAAAGGGCCAAGGGCCAGGTTGTGGGAAGAAAAATAAAATTCAGGGCAATAATGGCTCCTACCAATACATAAGATTTTTTCCTTACATCTTCATCCGCACTTGTAAGAAGAAGGATTAGAAAGGAATTGGTAAGCAATGAAACAGCTATTCCTATATCCAGATTCCCCGGATATAACCCGAAAATAAAAATGGTATATAGAAATAAGGGTAGATGTGTCTGATAATTAAGAGCAATACTATGAAAACAAAAATATCCTAAAGCAATTCCCAGAAAAGTAATTCCGGCAACAATTGCTTCATAGGTATTGAAATTCAGTATGTTAAATATTATTACTACTAAAAGAAGAAAACCAATATAAACAGGAATTGAAAAAATATTGCTTTCTTTTGAAAGTAATTTAAACATTTTTTATAAATTTGTACAAAGTTAATTTAAAAAAGGAAAATAATGACGTCTTTCTTTCTATTCTTAAGCAAAGTTTTCAAATGGACTTTCGGTTTCTTTGATGCTTTTGGAAATGTTTTAAACTGGATTCTATTTATAGTTTGCTGTGTACTGTTTACTTATTGGTGCTATGTGCTGGTAGTTACACTAGGAGGCGATAAAGACAAAGACTATTATTCTCCAACGGAAGGTAAGAATCCTTACTACGATCCAAAAATCTACAAAAAAGAAGGTTAATTAATTGGTTATATAGTAAAAAACCGATCAAATAATTTATTTGATCGGTTTTTTTATTACTAACGATTAAAAATTTCTTTTACTTAGTCGTGGATGGGAAGTACCAGAACAGGGATGTTTGAACTTTTAGTAAGCCCTTTCGTTAAGCTTCCTACAAATACATCGTAAATTCCACTTCTTCCATGAGATCCCATTACGATATAATCAGCACTTTTTGCCTTGGCATATTCCAGAATAATGTCTTTAGCCAGTCCTTGTTTTAAAAGATGCTCGCAATCAATATCATGCGCGATGATTCTTTGTTCAATTTTGTTAAGCTGTACCAGCTCTTCCCTGATTTCATTCGCTTCCACTTCCGGGAAATACTGAAACCCCATATCACCAATGGCAAAGCCAATATCTGAAGGTGCTACGTGGATAAGATAAATTTTACCATTAAGTTGTTTTGCAAATTTTATGGCACCATCTACCAATTGGTCAGTTTTGTCCCCAAAATCTACGGGTAATACAATGTTTATCATAACCTTTCATTTTGTTACCTAAAGATATGAAAAATTTACCAAACTATATGTTAATTAACTTATAATATTCGGATATCAAGGATTTTTTCGTCTTCAAGATAAGCCTCAAGAATATCATTTTCCTCTACTTTTCCAACTCCTTTTGGGGTTCCTGTATAAATAAGGTCACCCACTCTTAATGTAAAGTACTGAGAAGCAAAAGCAATGATATCATCAAAATGAAAAAGCATATCCTTTGTGTTTCCATCCTGAACCTTCTCTTTATTTTTTAAAAGGGAAAAGGGTAGGCTTTCCAGATTATAGTTTTCTTTCTTAAAGAAGCTTCCTACCACAGCAGAACCATCAAAGCCCTTAGCAAGCTCCCAGGGAAGTCCCTTAGACTTCAGGTTACTTTGAAGATCTCTGGCCGTAAAATCAATTCCCAGGCTGATTTCCTCGTAATGTTTATGAGCGGTTTCCTTTTGAATATATTTTCCTCCTTTTGAAACTTTCAAAACTACTTCCAGTTCATAGTGGATGTCATTTGAAAATTCAGGAATATAAAAATCACTTCCCTTTAAAACCGCAGTATCCGGTTTCATAAAAATAACAGGGTTCTCCGGAATTTCGTTTCCTAATTCTTTAGCGTGTTCGCTGTAGTTTCTTCCTATGCAGATGATCTTCATAATTCTTTATTTATTTTCAGATTGCATCATAGCGAGGAGCGAAGCAATCTTCTTATTAATGTAAATATTTATTTTATACTTATTCGTGAGTAAATTCGTTCCCGCAGTAATAACATACAAACTTATGGCTTGTCAGAAATGAAATCCCAAAGAAACTGGTTGCCTTGTCGTCTCTGTAAATATGATTGGAGCCACATTTTGGACATACAAAGTCAAAATCAGGGTTTTCAATAGTGTGTTCTACCTCCAACGAATATTGTTCATTGTCTTTATAGTCCTGAAGAACCTGAGTTGCTTTTTCCCTATCTTCTTCAAACACCTGAAGCTGGATTCCGCCCACAGCCTGTGATAGCAGCCAGTCTGATTGGATAAGCTGTTCATTGGCTATAAAACTGTTAATGCCGTTTTCAGCCAATATTTGTTTATCCCTATTGGCTTCAAGGGCGGTTTCATAAAACTTAAAACGAATCAGATCAGACATGATTAAAATTTACTTGACAGTTGAATTTTTGTAAATACTTTCTTGGTGTATAAAGGGAAGTCAGCGTTCTGAAGCCATCCGTAATATCCAAGATCCTTTTGGAAAACAGCTTTTACCCCTTGTCCTTTATACTTTCCGAAGTTGAAAACTTCCTCCATTTTTTCATTGTAACCAATAAATCCGGCAAGGTCTGCATTCTTGTTATGGAATGTAAATTCGCTTAACGGAGCAATTTCATTCGGAATATCATCGTATTTTCCTACCTGAGCATCTAAAACCTCAAATGTAGCCATTACATCTGCTTCTGCAGAGTGTGCATTTTCAAGGGTTTTTCCACAATAAAACTGATAAGCTGCTCCAAGGTTTCTAGGTTCCTTTTTATGGAAGATCGTTTGTGCATCTACCAGTTTGAATTTACTAAGATCAAAATCCATTCCTACTCTTAATAACTCTTCAGCCAAAAGCGGAACATCAAATCTGTTGGAGTTGAAACCTCCAAGGTCAGTGCCGGCAATCATTTCCATCACTTTAGAAGCAATATCTCTAAATGTAGGAGCATCTTTTACATCCTCATCATAAATTCCGTGGATTTCACTGCTTTCTTTTGGAATAAGCATTTCCGGATTAACACGCCATGTTTTGCTTTCTCTGGATGCATCAGGGTTTACCTTTAGGATACAGATTTCAACGATTCTGTCTTTTCCGATGTTGGTTCCTGTAGTTTCCAGGTCAAAAATACAAAGTGGCTTATGGAGTTTTAAGTTCATGTTGATAATTAATAATTTGAAAATGTGTTAATTTTAAAAGGAGGTATACATTTGTTTTGTATCCTCATATATGTTTTAACTTTTATTTTAGCTGCCCTTGAAAAACAAGGGATACCAATATATAATAGATGACAAGCATTGGAATTCCTACAACTTGGAAGAAGGCCAGAATTGCAACTCCTCCCACCAGTAATATTATTTTTGGATAATTATCTTTTAGTTGCTTGGATTTGAATTTCATCGCCATCATCTTTATTGGACTGATCAGAAGCCATGAAGTAAGAAGTGTTAGTAAAATCAACAGCAATTCATTATCAAACAAAAAGCTGAAATTTCCTGTTTCTTTAAAGGCGTAATATAATCCGAACAATAATACGGTATTGGTAGGGGTATTCAATCCTTTGAAATAATATCTCTGTTCCTCGTCAAGGTTGAAAATGGCAAGTCTTAGACAAGAGAAAGTAGTTACCAATAATCCTATATATTTGATCTCAAATGGAAAATGGAACCCAAGAAGCTCAGTTCCAAATGGTTCAAGTGCTTTATACATGGTAAGTCCCGGGATCAATCCAAAGCTTACCATATCCGCAAGGGAATCAAGCTGAAGCCCTAGATTGGAGTTTGACTTTACGGCTCTGGCTACAAATCCGTCAAAGAAATCAAAGATAGAGGAGAGGATAAGGCATATTGCCGTTGTTTGATAGTCTCCTAAAATAAGATGTATTGCACCCACACAGCCTGCAAATAAATTAGCCAGGGTCAAGGCATTGGCCAGATTATTTTTTATAAAATCCATAACCACAAAATTACAGTTTTTAAAAATTCTAACTCAAAATAATCTGCACTAAAAAATGCAATAAAGTGATTTTGGTGTAAATTTGCCCCATGAAATTTTTAAAAGGATTTAGAAAACAGGAAGTTCTGGCATTGCTTTACAGAATTTTTTTAGCCTATGCTTTTTATCAGATTGCAAGACTTTTATTTTGGTTTTTTAATAAAGACCTGATCAGGGTAGATTCTGTTTCAGACTATCTGAAGCTTGCCTATCATGGTACAGCATTCGATACCACGGCAATTTTGTACGTTAATGCATTATTTATATTGCTCAGTCTTCTTCCGCTGGTTATCAATACAAAAAAAGTGTTTCAGAAAGTTCTTTTCTGGCTTTATTTTATTACAAACGGACTGGCATATGCCATGAATTTTGGAGATTTTATTTATTATAAATTCTCTCAGGCAAGATTGACGTCTGCTGTATTTCAGGTAGCAGAACATGAGTCCAATGTTTCCCAGACACTTATGATCTCGATCGGGCAACATCCGTTTGTCCTGATTTGGTTTGTTATTTTAATGGGATTGTGGATTTTTCTTTATAAAAGAGTAAAAGTGGAAGACACAAAGCCTGCCAGACTATTGCCATACTTTCTTTATTCCATCGTTACTTTATGTATTACTGCTGTGCTGGTGGTAGGAGGAATCAGGGGAGATTTCAAGCATAGTACAAGGCCTATCAATATGGTAGATGCTACGCGTTTTGTAACAAACCCGCTACAGGGAAATTTAGTTCTCAATAGTACTTTCTCATTTTTTAGAACTTTAAATACCAACAATTTTAAGGAAGTTCACTTTGTGGACGAAAGGTATATTGAAGACAATGTACAGCCTTATAAAGTATATGACAGAAAGGTAGAAAACCGCCCAAATATTGTTATTTTTATTGTAGAATCATTTGGTAGAGAGTATTCCGGAGCCTTTAATAAGGATAAAAATATTAAGGATTATGTTTCTTACACACCGTTTATGGATAGCCTGGCTACCCAGAGTCTTATTTTCCCCAATACATTTGCAAACGGAAGACAGTCCATTCATGGGATGAGCAGTGTATTGGCGGGAATTCCGAGCCTTACGGATGCTTTTACAGGATCACCATATTCCAATCAGAAAATACAATCCATTGTTTCTGTATGTAATGATCTGGGTTATGATACTTCTTTTTATCATGGGGCCCCCAATGGATCTATGGGTTTCCTTGGCTTTGGAAATATTTTAGGATTTAAACATTATTTTGGAAAAGCAGAATACAATCATGATGAAGATTTTGACGGTATGTGGGCTATCTGGGATGAACCGTTCCTACAGTATTTTGCTAAAAATGTAGGAAAGAAGCAACCTTTCATGACAACGGTATTCACAGCATCTTCTCACCACCCTTTTAAAATTCCTGAAAAATATAAAGGGAAATTCAAAAAAGGACCACTGGAAATGCATGAGCCAATACAGTACACCGATTATGCCATTAAAAAATATTTTGAAACCGCTAAAAAACAACCTTGGTTTAATAACACCATCTTTGTATTTACCGGAGATCATACCAACCAGATTTATTATCCTGAATATGAAAAGGCAATGAACCGGTTCGCTGTTCCGTTGGTTTTCTATTCTCCAAATCCTGAATATCAGCTTAAAGGAGAAAATCAGGAAATTGCTCAGCAAATAGATATTTATCCAACATTGGCAGATCTTATTGGTTACAATAAACCTATCAGAAGCTGGGGAAGAAGTTTGGTTAGTGATAAAAAATATACTCCTATTATGATGAATTCGGATGGAAATACAGAACAGTTTATCATTGGTAACTATATGTACCGCTTTGATGGAAAAGAAATCATAGCAGTATATGATAAAACTGATCTAGGTTTTGAAAAGAATCTGATAGACCAGATTAAAACTCCTGAGGTGGAAAAAGGAAAGCAGATTGCTAAGGCCTGGTATCAGGATTATATGAACAGAGTAATCAATAGGAAGCTGTATTAGGCTAAAACAATAAAGAGAAAAGGTGTGAAGGGCCAATAAATCTGATCTGAAAATTTTACAGTTTTACCATTTTACCTTTTCGCTATTTTACCTCTTTATGCTTTGTATAATAAAAGTTTTTGTTTGTTGAAAATTAATTTATATTTTTATCAATACATAGATAAGAATATTATATTAAAATTAAAACTATAAGAAATATGAAAAAATTAATGTTAACATTTGCACTTTCTTTATTTGGTGTACTTACATTCGCACAGATAGAAGGCAAGTGGAAGACGATAGATGATGAAACAAAGCAAGCGAAATCTATTGTAGAGATTTTTAAAAAATCTGATGGAAAATACTATGGAAAAGTTTCCCAATTGTTGATAAAACCTACTGAACCTAACTGTTCAGCTTGTAAAGATGACAGGAAAGGTAAGCCAATTGTAGGTTTAGAGATCATCAGAGGATTGAAAAAAGACGGCGATGAATTTACCGGAGGAACTATTACAGATCCAAAAACGGGTAAAACTTATAAATGTACTATTACAAAAAGCGGAGATAAGCTAAATGTAAGAGGTTATCTGGGATTATCATTATTAGGTAGAACCCAAGTTTGGGAGAAAGCTAATTAATATAAGTTTAAATAGAATTTTAAGACGGCATTTCAGAAATGAAATGTCGTTTTATTTTTTTTGTAAAAGACGGTAACGGAAATCTCAGTTCTAATAAATGATATCTTCACTTTGGACATAATAAATTAAAGATTAGAAATTGCGACCAACAGAATCTATTAAAAATTTGTGTGATCTTGGAAAAAACGACAAAGAACTGGGCTGTCAGGAGGAAAAACCTTTTTAAATAAAATTAATATTGAGGCTTTCCATTCAAATGAGATGCCTTTTTTGTTATGTTAGTAATAAAAAAACACTATTTTTGTAGTCTAAATTTTTCAAATAAATATGGCAGAATATACTTTTCGTGAGGTAATTGCACAAGCAATGAGCGAGGAAATGCGTAAAGACGAATCCATCTTTTTAATGGGGGAGGAAGTTGCAGAATACAATGGTGCGTATAAAGCTTCAAAAGGAATGTTGGATGAATTTGGTTCTAAAAGAGTAATCGATACACCCATTGCTGAACTTGGTTTTACAGGAATTGCTGTAGGGGCTGCGATGAATGGTAACAGACCAATTGTAGAGTATATGACGTTCAATTTCTCATTGGTAGGTATTGATCAGATTATCAATAACGCAGCGAAAATCCGTCAAATGAGTGGAGGTCAGTGGAACTGTCCTATCGTTTTCAGAGGACCTACTGCTTCTGCAGGACAATTGGGAGCTACACACTCTCAGGCTTTCGAAAACTGGTTTGCAAATGTTCCTGGTCTTAAAGTAATCGTTCCTTCGAACCCTTACGATGCAAAAGGATTGTTGAAAACAGCTATTCAGGATAATGACCCCGTTATTTTCATGGAATCTGAGCAGATGTATGGAGATAAAATGGAAATTCCTGAGGAAGAATACTATTTACCAATAGGAAAAGCAGAAATTAAGAAAGAAGGTACAGATGTTACTTTGGTTTCTTTCGGTAAAATCATGAAGCTGGCTATTCAGGCTGCTGAAGATATGGCTAAAGAAGGAATTTCTGTAGAAGTTATTGATCTTAGAACAATTCGTCCACTTGATTTTGATACAATTTTAGAATCTGTGAAGAAAACAAATAGATTAGTTATCTTAGAAGAAGCTTGGCCGTTTGGTTCAATATCTTCTGAAATTACATATATGGTACAGCAAAAAGCATTCGATTATTTAGATGCTCCAATCAAGAGAATTACTACTCCTGATGCACCTGCACCTTATTCTTCTGCATTATTTGCAGAGTGGTTCCCTAAGCTTGAAAAAGTAAAAGAGGAAATTAAAAAAGCGATGTACGTTAAATAGTAATAGAGAGAAACTTCCGAAAGGAAGTTTTTTCATTTATTATATTCATGAAGAAAAGTTCTTGGGGTCATAAATTTAATATAAATTTGCGCGTTTAAAATAAATAAGCTGATATGGCAGACGTTACAGAAGATGGTTATCATTTTGACATGAAAAAACTTTCCTTTATAGGAGTTTTAGTATCTCTCGGAATTGTTTTCGGAGATATAGGTACATCACCGCTTTACGTAATGAAAGCAATTGTGAATGCGAGATCCGAGGGGAGTAATATGCCTTTTAATGAATATATAGAAGGCGCTCTTTCTTGTATTATCTGGACCCTTACCCTTCAGACCACTATAAAATATGTGATCATTGCTTTAAGAGCTGATAATAAAGGAGAGGGAGGTATTTTAGCATTGTTTTCCTTGGTTAGAAACCTCAAAAAGGGATGGTTGTATCTTATTGCGATTGTAGGAGCAGCAGCACTTATTGCGGATGGTGTGATAACTCCATCACTTACCGTAATGTCTGCCATTGAAGGTCTTGAGATCTATAACCCTCATACACCCGTAGTTCCTATTACTATTGGAATTCTGATTGCAATTTTTGTGGTACAGCAGTTTGGAACCAGTTTTATTGGGAAATTCTTTGGCCCCGTAATGGTTGTCTGGTTTTTAGTGCTGGGTGGTTTAGGAGTACTTCACTTGAGTGAAAATTTTGAAATTCTAAGATCTTTTAATCCTTACTATGCCTACAAACTTATTGCAAATTCTCCTAGTGCAATTGTTATTCTTGGAGCTGTTTTCCTTTGTACAACAGGGGCAGAAGCGCTTTACTCAGATTTAGGGCACTGTGGGGCTAAAAATATAAGAGTAAGCTGGGCATTTGTTAAGGTTATGCTTATTTTAAACTATCTTGGGCAAGGGGCTTGGCTTTTAACCAATCATAGTAAACCCGGCTTTTCTGTAGTAAACCCATTCTTTGGAATCATGGAAGAATGGATGATTATACCAGGGGTAATTTTAGCAACAGCAGCAGCAATTATTGCAAGTCAGGCATTAATTACAGGTTCTTTTACTATTTTCTCAGAAGCAATGTCTCTAAACCTGTGGCCTAATCAAAAAATTGATTATCCTTCAGGTGTTAAAGGACAAATGTATATTCCTAGAATCAATTGGGGACTTTTAATTTTATGTATTATTGTTGTTCTTCATTTTAGAGAATCAGGAAAAATGGAAGCCGCATACGGACTTTCTATTACGGTCACGATGTTAATGACAACAGTACTGTTGGTTTTCTGGCTATTGAAACACAGAGTAAGCAAAATACTGATCCTGTTTTTTGCCTTAGTATATATGGCTATTGAATTAGGTTTCTTCAGCGCAAATATTATTAAATTCATGGAAGGTGGATGGATTACGGTTGTATTAGCCGGGTCTATTGGGATCTCTATGTATGCATGGTACAACGGTAGATTAATAAAAACAAGGTTTATCCAGTTTGTAAAAATAGATAAGTACATTTCTATTCTTAAAGATATGAAGCTGGATGAGACCATTCCAAAATATGCTACAAACCTGGCTTATTTGAGCAGAGCAAAAAGAAATGATGAAGTAGAATCAAAAATTATCTATTCCATTATCAAAAAGCAGCCTAAGAGAGCAGATCACTATTTTATTCTAAGTATTGTTAATCAGGAAGATCCATACACATTCAGATATACTGTGGATGAGATTCTGCCAGGAACGGTTTATAAAATAAACTTCCTTTTAGGATTTAAAGTGGACAGAAGAATCAATGACTATTTCAATATGGTTTTGAAAGACCTGATGGCTGACGGAACCATCCCGTCAAGAAGTAGCCACCCATCTTTAAGAGCTCACAATATACCGCCCGATCTGAAGTATGTAATCATAGATAATACATATATCAACGATATCCTTTTAACTGTTAAACAGAAGATTACCCTGAATATTTATAACTTTGTGAAGTACATTGGAAGTGATGACTTTAAGGCTTGGGGAGTCTCTTCTCACAACGTAGAAGTAGAATCTGCACCTATCACAGAACTTACAGTATATGATAACAAGATTGAACAATCTGGTTACTTCCGCCATAACTCTTAAGGTCAGGAACATTTAACCATACTATCTATTTAAATAAAAATCGATAAATTTGTAGATAATTTTTTTAATGGATACAATACAAAAAGAAAAAAATATAGCTTTAATCAAGGATGTTTTAAGAAACTACTTATTAGAAAAAGGGTTTAGAAACACTCCTGAGAGATATACAATATTAGAAGAAATTTATAATATGGATCATCACTTCAATGTAGATGATCTGTATCTTCTGATGATGCAGAAGAAATATCATGTTTCCAAAGCTACTATTTACAATACTATTGAAATTTTCCTTGATGCAGGCCTTATCCGTAAGCATCAGTTTGGAGAAAAGACTTTGACTTCTTCATCCTATGAAAAGTCTTATTTTGATAAACAACATGACCACTTAGTGATCTACAAAAAAGACTCTGATAAGGAAATTGAAGAAATTATTGAATTCTGTGACCCAAGAATCCAAGGAATCAAAGAAGCCATTGAAGAAGCATTTGGCGTAAAAATTGATTCTCATTCGCTATATTTTTATGGCACTAAGAATGACTAATTAATGAGAATAATCCTTTTTCTGTTACTCTTTATTTCTACGCTCAGCTTTGCGCAGGAGAAAACTCCGGTGAAGAGAGATCCTTATTTGCAGACTCCGTCACCGGCTACACCCAAGCAGATGAAACCTGAAAATAAAGTAAAGATCATCCATGCAGATGAGATGAGCAAAAACCCTGAAAAATATGAGGGGAATCAATATCTTACAGGGAATGTTCAAATTGAACATCAAGGCTCTGTCCTTACAGCAGATGAAGTTATCATTTACAATGAAGAGAACTTTGTAAAAGCCATAGGCAATACAAGGCTCCAGAATGCTGATGGCTCTGTAATCACTGCCGGGGAGATGGAATATGACGGTAATACCCAAAAAGGTGTTGCCCGAAAAAACGTTGTCCTTACAGACCCTAAACAAACAATCAAAACAGATATTCTGTATTATGATAAGCTTAATAATCAAGCCTATTTTAATACAGGTGGTACCATTTCTGACAGTCAGGGAAATGTAATGTATACAAAATCCGCAACATATTTCCTGACCACCAAAATGATCGATTTTGTAGGAAATGTAAAAATAGATAACGCTCAATACATCATTGAGGGAGCTAATATCAAGCAGAATCAAAATACGAAGGTTGCCGAGTTTTTTGGGCCTACAACCATTACCAACCGTGCCAATCCGAAAAACAGAGTATACACCGAAAGAGGAACTTATAGAATGGAAACTAAGGAAGCTTTCCTTAATAAAAATTCCAAGATATTTTATAACGATAAAATCCTTACCGGTGATGATATGTACTACAATCAGCTTTCAGGTTTCGGAAAAGCTACAGGAAATGTAACATTGGATGATCCTAAGGAAAGGAGATACATAAAAGGAGGATATGGAGAGATTTTTGAAAAGAAAGACTCTTCAATGATGACAAAAAATCCATATGCTGTGAAGATCATGGAAAAAGATTCTATTTACTTTGCATCAGAAAAAATCATCTCCTACCAAAAACCAGACTCATCAGATATAAAAATCAAAAAAAGCTACTTAAGAGCTTATAAAAAGGCAAGGATCTACAAATCTAATGCTCAGGGAAGAGCAGATTCTATCACTTTCAATGAAACGGATGGTATCATGCACATGTATACAAGTCCAATTCTTTGGAGTGGTGAAAAGCAGGTAACCGGAGATAAGGTAGAAGCTTATTTTAATACAAAAACCGAAAATATAGACTCATTGAAGGTCATTGGAAATGCCTTTGCCATCAGTAAGGTAGACTCCCTAACACTGAAAGACGAATTTAATCAGGTGAAAGGAAAGTTTATGACGGTTTATTATGAGAATAATGATATAAAAGAAGCAAGGGTAGTAGGAAATGCACAAGCAATTGCCTACGTAGATGATGTAGATAAAGAAACCAAAAAACCCGAAAGAATAGGAATAACGCTTTCTGCCTGCGGAATTATTGGAGCCTTATTTGAAGAAAGAGGATTGCAGATCATTTCTTGTAGCATTGGAGCTACTTCCGATACCTATCCTATGAGTAAAATAGAGCCTGCAAGAAGAAAATTTCCGGATTTTAACTGGAATACAAAAGATAGAATCAGGAAATGGCAGGATATATTGGTAGATAGTCCAAACTATGAAGAAATTAAGTATTCCTCAGATAATGAACTCTTCGATAAAGCCCAGAAAGCTATAGATGACGAAAAAGCTAAGGAAGAAGCTAAGAAACCAAAGAGAGTAAGAAAATAATATAGAACCGCTTTATTTATTAAGGCGGTTTTTTATTCCCCATCAATAATTTCGGCATTTGCTGAATCTTTTATAGCTTTGCTGAAATTTTTTGAGACGATGGAAATGCATAAAGATTTTTTTACATATCAGGCACAAACCACCCAATTTGCGGCAGGTTTTGAAGTTGAAAAAGCAGAGGGAAGCTATATTTATGGTACAGATGGAAAGAAATATCTTGACTTTGTGGCCGGGGTTTCTGCTAATACTCTGGGACATTCACATCCTAAAATTGTAAATGCCATTAAAGAGCAGGCAGATAAGTATCTCCACGTAATGGTATATGGAGAATATGCACAGGATAAGCCTATAGCATTATGTAAATTGCTCGCAGAAGCCACTCCGGAACCTTTGGAAGTAACCTATCTTGTGAACAGTGGGGCAGAAGCTATTGACGGAAGCTTAAAACTGGCAAAACGATATACAGGAAGAGAAGAAATTGTATCCTTTAAAAACTCATACCACGGAAATACACACGGAGCTTTGAGTGTTTCAGGAAATGAAACCCATAAAAGGGAATTTCGTCCGCTGTTGCCAATGGTTTCTTTCATTGAATTCAATAACGAAAAGGATTTTGATAAAATCACAGAGAAAACAGCCTGTGTTATCCTTGAAACCATTCAGGGGGCAGCAGGATTTCTCGTTCCGGATAATGACTATCTGATCAAACTAAAAAGAAGATGTGAAGAAGTAGGAGCGCTTCTCATTCTGGATGAAATTCAGCCGGGGTTTGGAAGAACAGGAAAATTGTTCTCATTTGAACACTTTGGAATAGTTCCTGATATTTTGGTAATGGGAAAAGGAATGGGCGGCGGAGTTCCTGTAGGAGCTTTCATGAGTTCCAGAAAAATTATGGAAACCTTATCTCATTCCCCTAAACTTGGGCATATTACTACTTTTGGTGGAAATCCATTGATTGCAGCAGCCAGTTATGCTACTTTAAAAGAAGTATTGGACAGCGGCTTAATGAATGAAGTGGATGAAAAAGAAAAACTATTCAGAGAACTTTTAGTACACCCAAAAATTAAAAATATTAATGGGAAAGGCTTAATGCTTGCCGTTAACCTTGGATCTCCAGAATATACCTTGGGTGTAGCTAAAAAATGTATGGAAAGAGGGCTTATTGTTTTTTGGCAGCTATACAGAAATGAATACCTGAGAATATCTCCTCCTCTTACATTGTCCATGGAAGAAATCAAAGAAGGATGTCAGATTATCCTTGATATACTGAATGAAAACTAAAGATAAAATCTCTCTACTTCGGAGAGATTTTTTTATGCTTTACATTATACCATTATCTCTTAAAACTTAACATAATACAGATTTCATTCCGGTGATAAATATCATACAGATTCTATAAAAAAGTAATTGTTTTTTTGCGTAATAAAAAAATTAATTTATATATTGCGGGACGATAAAAACAAAGATTATATGGCGAAACATAAAGTCCATTACGAATTCCCAATGCACTGTTTATCAGAGATTTTATATGAATATCTGGCAACTGGAGAGGGGTTATCTGAATGGTTTGCGGATGAGGTAATAGAAAAAGGCGATGACTTCTTTTTTAGCTGGGGTGGAGGACCTGCAGAAAAGGCCACATTAATCAGATATAAGCCTGAAGGTTTCGTGCGTTACAGATGGGAAGAAGATGAGGGAACTAAGAACTTCTTTGAAATGACAATCACAATAGATGATATTACAGAAGATTTAGCATTAAATATTACTGACTTCTGTGAGGAAGGTGATGAAGAAGAAAATGCAATGTATTGGGAAAATCTTATTGAGAACCTTAGAATAAAATTAGGTGCTGCATAAGGCAGGATCGTATTAAATGATAAAACTGATGAACGATTTATCGTTCATTATTTTTTTGTAAATAAATCACATCAAAAATTGGAAAATCAATATTTTACATCAGATTCATTACATGTAAAGAATAGAGCCTTTCTTTGGGGCGATGCAGTAAAGGTTTCTTTCTTTATTAAAAACGGAGGATTAATCATGGATGAAGAATGCTATTTCTTCCTGATGGCCTCCATGAGAAAGATGAGAATGAACATTCCTCTCACTTATACGCTGGAATTTTTTCAGTCACTTTTTCAAAAGGATATTATCGATGGTAAGGGAATAAAGAACGGAATTATCAATTTCCAGGTCTTTAGAAATCATGATGAGCTAACCCTCGCAAAATCTTCGGTTTCCTATTTCTATGAAATTGTGGAAATGGAAGATGTATTGTCTGTCCATCCAAGAGCATTGGAACTTGACCTTATTAAGGAAATTAATGTGAATAACAATCTTCTGAGCAATATCAGAGTACATTGTCCTGAAAATATATATGGTGGCATTTATGCGCAGGAAAACGATCTTGATGATGTAATCCTTTTGAATCCCAATAAAAGAATTGCACGTACTACCTCCGGAAATCTTCTTTTTCTGGAAGGGAATGTTATTAAGGTTCCAAAGCAGACAGAAGGAGCTTACATTTCTCCACTGATGGAGAATTTTGTTACTTTTTTACATAAAAATAACCTTGCAGATATTCAGGAACACGAGATTATTGCATTTGAATCTCAGAAGGCGGAAGAAATTTTGATGATTTCTGATGAGAAAGGCATATTTTCTGTAGGTAAAATAAGAAATAAAACCTTTGAAACTTCCCGATTCTCAGAATTGGTAGAAAGTTGGGAAAAGAGTTTTAATCAATAAATTGACAAACCCGGTAAACAACGAAGTTCTTAAAGTCCTTTACCGGGTTTTATTCTGATTAAATCAGAATTTGTTATGTATTTTAGTATTCGTTGAAAATTTCAATGAATTTCTGTGCAATTTCCTTTTGCCCCTTTTCACTGGTTATATAATTTCTGTCCGCAGAATTATTAATAAATCCCAGCTCAACCAATACAGCCGGAGCCTTGGTTTCTCTTAAAATATGAAGATTATGTTCTTCAATTTTACGGGCATTAAATTTTTGAGATATTTTTTCAGCCAACATTTTTGAAGCTTCAGTGTTTTGAACAAAAACTTCGGTTCCTTGCTCAGACGTTTCCTTTTGAGGAGACCTATTGACGTGAAGTGAAATGACCATTTCAGGATTTAGTTTGTTGATTTGGGCAGTTCTTTCAGAAAGACTAGGATAGGTATCCGAGCTTCTTGTTAAAACCACTTCATATTTCTCCTGATCCTTATTCAGCTTTTGAATTTCAGTAGCAATACCTAATGAAATATCTTTTTCGGAAAAGTTACCATACACCGCTCCTAAGTCATTTCCTCCGTGGCCGGCATCTACAACAATATATTTCTTATTAATAGGTGCAAATGATAAAAATGTAGTCGAAAAGATTGATAAAGCAAGTAATGTACTACCTTTCATTTCTATGATTTTGGTTTTTCAAAGAACGGAAAAAGTTTCTTTAAAATTGGTTAACAGAATCTTAAAATTTGTTAATTGTGTCCTGAAACTGAAAAAGTTACTATTAATTCAGAGAAATGTCTTCAGGCGAATTGGCCCAAAGCAGGAATTCACCACCAAGGTTTTGCATAATGGATTTCCATAATGTCTGATCGTTTGGAAGAGTGTAATCCAGATTATAAACATCTACTACAGTCCACATCTTTCTTTGAACCTCACTATCCAGCTGGTTGGGAGACCATCCGGAATATCCTGAGAATATTTTTATATTCTGAATATCCAGTACATTACCCAATACAGCATTTATAATACGTTCAATATCTTCTGTAAGATAATATTCATCATTAATTTCAGTGTAAATTTCAGTGATCCTTTCACCTTTTACAATGAAGAATACTTTTTCGTTTTCTACGGGACCACCATCATATACTTCAATTTTGAAATCGAAGAATTCCTTGAACTTACTACTCATTTGGCTGTTCTTCTTATTCAATATCAAACCAAATGCACCGCTTTCATTATGTTCAATAACCAATACCACTGATCTTGAAAAAAGATCGCCGGAAATGTCAGGTGTCGAGATTAATATTTTACCTTTGTATGAGTGATTCATACTCAAATTTAATAAAAAATATTTATGGAAAACCTGCACGACAAAAGAAAAGTGTACGAGAAATCCCAACTTATTGAAAGTGAGATAAAACAAAATCCAATTGAGCAGTTTAGAGACTGGTTTTTGGAAGCCAGTGAAAGCTCTGTGATCTCTGAAGCCAATGCCATGGCGGTTTCCACAGTAGAAGAAGATGGCTGTCCGAGAACAAGAATGGTTCTGTTGAAGGCCTATACTCATGAGGGGTTTATTTTCTATACCAACTATAACAGCAGAAAGGGAAAAGCGATCGAGAATAGCCATAAGGCATGTCTTCATTTCTTTTGGCCCAATCTGGAAAGACAGATTATTATCAAAGCTAATTTGGAAAAAGTTGCAGAAAACCTGAGTGATGGCTATTTCCATTCAAGGCCGAAAGGAAGTCAGCTGGGAGCAGTGGTTTCTCCACAAAGCGAAGTTATTCCGAACAGAGAGTTTTTGGAAGAAAAGCTAAAGGATCTGGAAAAAGAATACGAAAATATTGAGGTTCCAAGACCATCTAACTGGGGAGGATATCTGGCAAGACCCTATGAGATTGAGTTCTGGCAGGGAAGACCTAATCGTCTTCATGATAGGATTATCTATGAATTAGACGATCTGGATTGGAAGATTTCAAGATTGGCTCCCTAATGGAGTGGCTAAAAGCCAGCAATAAGAGGTGGAAAAAGATGGCTATAGGCCAATGTTTCATTTGAAGACTTACGGGCTTTAATCAACCTTAATAAAGGCATACTATCAATAAAAGCGGACTAAATAAAGTCCGCTTTTTTTCTATTAAAGAGAAAAGGCTGTTTCTAAGAAACAACCTTTGAATTTTTGTAATCTGAATGATTATTTTTTCTTAACACCAGAAACTGCATTTGATAAATCAGCTCCAGCCTTAAATTTAGCAACTTTTTTAGCAGCGATTTTGATTGGCTTTTTAGTTGCAGGGTTAATACCTTGTCTAGCTGCTCTCTCAGCTACTGAGAAAGTACCGAAACCTACTAAAGAAACTTTTCCGTCTTTTTTCTTTAATGTAGAAGTTACGTTAGAAATGAAAGATTCTAAAGCAGCCTTTGCTGCAACTTTAGTGATACCTGCATCTTTTGCGATTGCGTCGATTAATTCAGACTTGTTCATAATTTTTAATATTAAAGTTAGTTCGTAATTATAGCAAATATAATACTATTTTCTAATTGTGCAATTTTTTTATTAAAACTTATACAATTTTTTTACTTTTCAGTGAAAACAGTTAAAATATGATAATTCGGTTTTTCACGAAAAATCTACGTTACGGGTTACTAAAATCGTGCCAAATGCTTATGTTTATTGACTTTAGCAAAAAGTTAATATTATTTCCTGTATTTATTAAATCCTAAATTGAGTATAAAGTATTAATGTTTTTAAGAATATAATTATTAATTCTATAAGTAAAAGTCACATTTCTTGTGTTTTACAAAATCAATTGCCTGTGTTTATGGGAGTTTTTTAATGATAGTGAAGGTCTGTTTTATTAATTTTTATTAATAAATTTGCAACATGTTAATAGAAGTTTTCAAATCCAAGATTCATAGGGTAAGAGTTACAGCCTCTGACCTTAATTATATAGGAAGTATAACGATCGATGAAGATCTTATAGAAGCTGCCGGTTTGGTAGTGGGAGAAAGGGTTTATATCGTGAATGTGAATAACGGGGAACGTTTTGATACCTATGTTATCAAAGGGAAAAGGAAGTCGGGAGAAGTATGCCTGAATGGGCCTGCTGCAAGAAAGGTACAAAGAGATGATATCATTATCATTATTGCCTATGCGCAGATGACTCCTGAAGAAGCAAAAGACTTCCAGCCGAAGATCGTTTTCCCTGACGAAAAAACAAATCTTCTAACCTAGTTCATGGAGAAAACAACAAAAAGTCCATTAAAATCAGTACTCACAATAGTAATATCGCTTGCTTTTGCAGGCTTTTTTTTATGGCTTGCCTTAAAAGGGCTTGATTTTAAAGTGATTCAGCAGTCGTTGGCTAAAGCAAATTACCTTTGGGTATTGTTTGCATCAGTATTTGGTCTTCTGGCTTATTGGTTTAGGGCCATTCGTTGGAATCTGATGCTGGAGCCGATGGGGCACCAAATCTCAAATTCCAATTCACTTTGGTCCATATCATTTGGATATTTAATGAACCTTACCATTCCCAGAAGTGGCGAACTGGCAAGAGCTACTGCTTTGTATGGGGTAGAAAAGGTACCTGTAGACAAGTCATTCGGAACCATTATCCTGGAAAGGGTAGTGGATCTTATCTGTATGCTTGGATTCTTAGGGCTTACCTTGTTATTTAAATATGACGCAATTTTATCATTCTATCAAAATTCAGGAGTAAATATTAATCCAAACAAGATTTTACTTGTCCTATTGATATTGATTGGCGGTACAGTTTTATTTTTTGTCTTTAAAAAGAAACTGGCAGGTGTTCCTTTTTTAGGGAAGATTGTAAATTTTATAGATGGAATATTCCAGGGATTGACTACCATTTTCAAATTGAAGCAAAAAGGAAAGTTCATATTATATACATTAGGAATCTGGATTTCCTATTATTTTGCAGCCTATCTGGTATGTTTTGCACTTCCTGAAACATCAGGGTTTACAATGGCCGACGGATTCTTTATTATTGTTGTGGGAACATTAGGAATGATTATTCCTGCGAGTGGAGGAATTGGTGCCTATAATTTGGCAATGAAGTATGGTTTTATGGCTCTTTTTATCTCGATGGGGAAAAGCGCAGATCTTGGAGGTGAAATGGGGCTTACTTACTCCTTTATCTCTTTACCACTTCAGATTGTAATTATGCTGGTGATGGGGCTTATTTCTATTCCTATGCTGGCTAAAGCAAGAAATACAGTTGTTGCAGACAAGGATTTTAAGAAGTAATTCAATAACAATATTTTTATAAAAGGTTCAATTTTTTAATTGGGCCTTTTTTTATGTAGTTATTTAAGCAGAAGATTGATTATAATTGCGGTGTGCCTGTTATTTTTCATAAATAAATTTGGTCAATTCATAAATCACTTCTATCTTAATGCAAAAAATAATTCATAACATAAAACACTATGGCAATTAATCTACAGAAAGGACAAAAAATCGAGATCGGATTGACAAAAATGACAATAGGACTTGGTTGGGATCCTAATGAAGGGACAGGCTACGACTTTGATCTTGATGCTTCGGCAATTATGATTGATTCTGACAGAAAATTAGTAAGCGAAGAATATTTTGTTTTTTATAATAACCTGACATCTCCGGATGGTGCTCTTACCCATACAGGCGATGATCCAAATGGTAAAAACAGTGATGGGGATGATGACGAAGCTATTGTTATTGATCTTGATAAAGTGGACTCAAGGGTAGAAGAGATTCTTTTTGTGGTAACCATAGAGGATTTTGAAAGAAGAAGACAAAACTTTGGACAGGTAAGAAACTCATATATAAGAGTGGTAGACAATGGTTCGAACCAGGAGATTGCAAAATATGAACTGGATGAAGACTTCTCTATTGAAACAGGAGTAGAATTCGGGAGACTGTATAAAAGAAATGGGAGTTGGAAATTTGAAGCTTCAGGAATAGGATACAGAGCAGATCTTGGGTTCTTCCTTGAAAAATATTATAAGGGACAAATCATCAAATAATCATCAAAATACACAAAACTATAGCTATGGCAATTAATTTACAGAAAGGTCAAACAATTGATTTAAGGAAAAACGACCGTGGAGAAAGTGTTTATGACCTTTCAAAAGTAACGATAGGCTTAGGATGGGATGTCAGAAAACAGGGAGGTTTCCTGGGCAAACTATTCAGTAAGGAGGCAGAATACGATCTTGATGCAGTGGCATTTCTTTTAGATGGTAACGGAAAGGTTGCAAATCTGGGAAGAACGGTTCAGACCAATGATGGAAGACAAATGGGACTTTATCAGGGTGATGTGGTTTTCTTTAATTCTATGCAGCATCCAAGTGGAAATGTATGGTTGACTGGTGATAACAGAACCGGTGCAGGAGATGGTGATGATGAGCAAATCATTGTAAAGCTTGATCAATTGGATCAAAGCTATCAGAAAATTGTATTTCTTGTAACCATTTATCAAGGAAGAACCAATAACCAACACTTTGGAATGATTGATAATGCATTTATCCGTGCAGTGGATGCTACAGGAAAGGAGATTACAAAATATAGTCTTTCCGGAGACTCCAGTATGAACGGAATGTGTGCCATGGTTTTTGCTGAGGCTTACCGCCATAATGGTGACTGGAAATTCCGTGCTGTGGGAGAACCTCATCAAACGGATAACTTTATCGATATCCTGAGACAGCAGTACTCATATTCAAACTAGACTTTAACTTTTTATTCAACATATAAGCCGGCTGGGAAGTATTCAACTTCCTCCGCCGGCTTCAGAATTAATAATTGTCTTATGAACAGAAGATTATTAGCCTATTTTTTACTGGATACTTCCGGTTCCATGAATGGAGAACCTATTCAGGCTCTGAATAATGGATTCAACGGATTGATCAGTATGCTTCGCGCAGATCCACAGGCTATGGACAGCCTTCATTTAAGTGTTATTACTTTCGATAGGGAAGTTAAAAATATCATACCGTTAATATCCCTTGCCAATTTCTACCCCATGGAGATTACCTGTCCGGATAGTGGGCCTACCCATACTGGCGCAGCGTTGGAGATGGTGTCAGAATTGGTAAAGAAAGATCTTGTAAAAGGTTCGGGGGATGAGAAAGGAGACTGGCAGCCACTTCTTTTTATATTTACTGATGGAAAGCCGTCGGATATTCAGAAGTACAGACAGATGATTCCGGCAATCCGAGGTCTTGAATTTGGTGCAATCGTAGGTTGTGCAGCCGGCCCTAAAGCGGATGAACAGTACCTTAAGGAATTGACGGATCATGTGGTAAAACTGGATACTACGGATGCCATTACATTGTCTTCATTTTTCAGGTGGGTGAGTTCTTCCATTACACAAGGAGGTCATTCGCAGCATACAGGGGAACATATAACACTTCCTCCGCCACCAACGGAGCTTAATATTATTATTTAAAAAATTGTCTTTACAGGTATGAGAAGACTTCCAATTTATTTCTTAATCGATGTCTCCGAATCTATGGTAGGAGATCCTATTGAACAGGTACAGGAGGGAATTTCCAATATTATCAGGGAACTGAAAAAAGACCCTTACTCATTGGAAACGGTTTATATTTCCGTGGTAGGTTTTGCCGGAGAGGCTGAGGTTATTACGCCGCTTCAGGATATTATCAGTTTTTATCCACCGAAAATCCCAATAGGAAGCGGTACATCACTATCTCAAGGTTTAATTAAAATCATGGACTGCATAGATAGGGATATCATAAAAACAACCTATGAAAGAAAAGGTGACTGGAAACCCATTGTTTTCCTGTTTACGGATGGAGTTCCAACCGATGATGCTACCAAGGCCATTGAAAGATGGAACAATAAGTATAACGGAAAGGCCAATACCATTGCTGTATCCATAGGAGAAAATACAAACTATAAGCTTTTGGGATCTCTGGCTGATAATGTTCTGTTATTTAATAATACTGATGAAAATTCTTACAGAGAGTTTTTTAAATGGGTAACAGATTCCATTAAAACCACCAGTCAAAGTGTAACCGAAGCCAATAAAGAAGGCATTAACCTTTCCAAGATAGATTCTGTAATCCTTGAAAAGGTTGATCCACAGATGGAACAGAGGTTTCCCGATAATAATTTTGTTGTTTTGAATGGTAAATGTTCAGAAACAGAAAAGCTGTATCTGATGAAGTTTAAAAAGACATTTGCAGAATCCAGCATACCGGGGATGTCTACCAGATATTACAGACTGGATGGAGCTTATAAAATTGATGAAAAAGCATACTACAGACTTTCCTCTAATCAAAGAAGTAACCTGAAAATTTCAATAGAAGAGCTTCAGGGAGGAACCTCGTGTCCTCATTGTGCAAATCCAATTGCGCTAGCCACCTGTTCTTGCGGTGGAATTCATTGTCTGCAGGGTGAAGGGTATAATAAATGTCCTTGGTGTGGCACTTCAGATTATTACGGATTCTCCGGAGAAGGATTTGATATCAATAGAACTCTGGGATAATCATATCGATGATGAAAATACCTTCATTTTACCTTAGAACCCGAAAAAAGGTTATGGAAAAAGCTAGCATCTATCAAGAAAAAGAAGAATTTAAAGAAGCTCATTGGGTATTGAAAAATGCCAATGCAGGGAAGCCTTATGAATTCAGTTTTGAGATGGCAGATTTTCCGAATATAAGAATTAAAAATATCGGAAACCTTGCAGAAACCGGACTTACGTTTGAAAATAACAGAATCTCTGGGACTGCCATGACCAATAACTTGTACCACTTGGATCTGGAATTTTTTCACACAGAGGATCAGGGTACTATTGATTATAAAAGAGTACAATTACTTGTGAATGTTGATCCGAAGGATCTATGGAAGAATATTCCGAGTGATAAAACTGCTGATTTTTATAAAGAAGATGAGGTTTCTTTAAAAGGAAAATTCTTAGACAAAAAAATAGTTGTTGTATCTAAAAGAGGCCGTTCCCATGCGCATGAAGGAAAATTCAGGGAAGATGATTTTGCAGTGAACGAACTTCCTGCAGACTGGAGTATAATCTCCGTTTCAGATGGTGCCGGTTCCGCGAAAGCAGCAAGAGAAGGATCAAGGATTGCAACCACTTCGATAAACGATTTTTTTAGTTCTCCGGAAATTTTAGATGAAATTGAAAGGAATATTAATATTATTTATTCATCTGAACATTCAGAAACAGTACGAAATGAGTGCAGGCAAAATGTCATAAGATTTCTGTATGAAGGGGTCTTATCTGTTCATAATACTCTGGAAAAAAAGGCAATAGAAAATAATTTCTCCATTAATGATCTGCATGCGACTCTAATTTTTGCCTTGGTTAAAAAATTTAGCTTCGGATATGTTATCCTTACTTTTGGAGTAGGAGATTGCCCGATCAATCTGATCAATCCGGACTTTTCCAAAGTACAGCTTTTGAATCCGATGGATGTGGGAGAATTCAGTGGTGGGACTCGTTTTATTACCATGAAAGAAATTTTCAACGATCATATTGCTTCCCGTTTTAGGATAACATGTGTAAACAATTTTTCACATCTTGTTCTTATGACAGACGGTATTTATGATCCTAAATTTCTTACCGAAAATAAGTTAGAGAATACCGAAAGCTGGACAACATTTTTCAACGATCTGAATGGAGATAATGAAGATCATGCAAAGGTTGATTTTATCAACGATGCAGAGATTGATCACCAACTATTGAACTGGACCGATTTCTGGAGCAGAGGAAATCACGATGACCGTACACTGGCAATAATCTATTAATAAACATGAAAAATACTATCAGGGTTACCTCTGTTCTGGATGCAGCCAAATCTTATGAATATGTTGATGAAAAGCCAATTCAGGGTGGGGTGAAAGATGTTTACTTCTCTCCAGACAGAGATTATGTAGTAGCTTTTTACAGAAATCCACTGGACGAGGGACAGAAAGAAAGAATCATGAGGATTGTTTCTACCTATCTTCAAAGTATTCAGAATGGAAATGCTTCAGAGTATTTCTTGAATGAAATATTCAGATGGCCCTATGATATTGTTGAGAAAAATAAACTTACAGGAATTGTAGTTCCCATTTACAGTCAAAAGTTTTTCTTTGCTAAAGGCTATGTAGGTTCAGATAACATTCAGGGAGAGGATAAAGTAGGGAAGTGGTATACAGCGCCTATGTTTCGTAATCAACAATACCCGCTAAGACTTGATCAGTCAGAATTGGGTGATTGGCTGAGTTATTTTCAGATTGCCATTAATATCAGTAGAGGAGTCAAAAAACTACATCAGATGGGGCTTGCTCATTCTGATCTGTCTTATAATAATATCTTGGTGGATCCGGTGACAAAATCAGCCTGCATTATTGATATAGACGGGCTTGTTGTTCCAAAACTATTTCCTCCTGAGGTAATTGGTACGGCAGATTTCATCGCTCCCGAAGTTTTAAAGACCAAACATCTGAAACTTCAGGATCCCGAAAGACATTTACCCAACCAAAAAACAGATCTACACGCTCTTGCAGTACTGATCTATATGTATCTGCTCAGAAGACATCCCTTGCGTGGCGGGAAAATCTGGGATTTAGATTCTGAAAAAGATGAAATTTTATCAATGGGTGAAAAAGCAATGTTCATAGAGCATCCGAATGATTCAACCAATTATGTGAAAGCCGACCATCTTAGAAAATGGGATGCATTCTGGGGTGATCCTCAAAAGATCCCTTATACTGTCGCGGGTCCATACATTTCAGATTTATTCAGAAAAACATTTGTGGACGGATTGCATGACCCCATCAGACGCCCTACTGCCAATGAATGGGAAACGGCTCTGTTGAAGACCGTAGATCTGATCCAGCCATGTCACAATTCCACATGTACAGAAAAATGGTACGTATTTGATAACACCAGCAATCCGAAGTGTCCTTTCTGCGGAACGCCACATCAGGGAACCTTACCTATTCTGGATCTTTATTTTAGGTTTGATGATGAGGTATGGAAACCGGAAAACCACAGATTAATGGTCTATCATAATCAATATTTATTCAAGTGGCATGTTTCCAGAAAGGTGATACGAAACGAAAATCTAACCATGCAGGATAAGATGCCGGTAGGATATTTTACCTTCTATCAGGGAAAATGGGTGTTGGTGAATCAAAGCCTATCCGGAATGAAAGACATCACGGAACAAAAGGAAATTCCTACAGGTTCTATGGTGGAACTTACTGATGGTAAAAAAATCCTGTTGTCTGCTGAAGAGGGAGGCAGGTTAATCTATGTGACCATGGCTAATCAATAACTTTGTTGTAGAAGTTGGATGGGATAAGAATTTATATTTTAAATTGGAGAGAATTCCATGAAGTAAGAATGCTCATCTTCGCTTACAATTTTAAATCCCAAACTTGAATAGAGATGTTGTGCCTTATTGGTTTTTAACACACTTAATGAAACAATATTTTTCCCCAATGAAGCCTCTTCCAGAATATCTGTAAGAATTAGTTTTCCCAATCCTTTTCCTTGCTGGCTGGGATCAATCTGAAGCTGCAGAACTTCCGTTTCAGAGTTGGTCTTTTTTATTTTTAATAGCCCCACTGGTTCATTATCCAGAAGAATGATATTTGCTTTTTCAAATTCGTAAAGAACCCTTTTAAGCGTTGTGTCATGATCTGTAGGAAGATTGGCTTCAGCATAATGCGGAACCATAGTCTTCATTCTGAGATCAAGAAGATAATCAAGATCATTTTCTGTAGCTTTTCTATAGGTAAGTGAGGTGTTCATATTGTTTCTAATTCCAATTTTAGACCATATTTCAATGTAATGAAGAGAGATTTGTTTGCTGGCTGCAATTTTATTTAATCAAATGTAATATTTCTTTGTTGAAGATAGGCCTCATCAATATTTTCTTTTTCAAAACGGTCAGCATACATAGTAACCTTAATGAACTCTTCATCGTGGTAAAGTCCGCCTAAAAACAATTCATTGCCTATTACTTTTATCTGAATGGTAAGGGCATTGAGAATGATCTCTTCAGTTTGTAAAGTCTTGATATTAAAAATGAATAATCTCTGATAATGCTTATCCTTGTATTTAATGATCAGGTAGTTTTCATAAAAATATAAAGACCCATCCCGAAACGATGGCTGCTCTAAAGTAGTAACAGGAGGCTTCCAGGTAATAACTTTCCTTTCCGCTAATCTGACACTAACCTGTTCTTTTCCGGCTTCATTATACTGCCACCAGGCAATAACTCCATCATTGTTAATGGCTGTTTGATGAATGTTTATAGAGTTTTCTGTACCCGAATGATCTGTCCAGACAATGTGCTGCTTATTCAGCTCGGTTTTAATATTATCCAGAAGCAGTTCATCATCAATCAGGTTCAGAATATCGGCTTGTGTCATTACGATCTATTTACTGAAGCGAAGATATTGATTTAAGCTGAGTCAGAAAATAAAAAAGTCTCGGATTATAAGCGGAAAAATGCTGGAAGTATCATTAAATTAATCATTCTTGACGACTTCCAACATTCCGTTTCTCCTTTACACCAGTTCAAAAAAGTTTCTTTTTCCAATTTTTATCTTAGTTTCCTTTAAAAGTTCAATTTCCTGATCAGGTTCTGTCATTTTTATACTGTTCATTTGAACTCCGCCACTTATGATAAGTCTTCTTACCGCAGATTTGCTGAGGTCATTTTTTAATTGATGACAAAGCTCCACTAAGGTTGTTGTATGTTGAACATGATGCAGAGTATCTATGGAAATTGGTTCAAAAGCTTTCTCCTCAAAATTCTTATTCTGAAACTGATTATTGAAAAACATTTCTGCATTTTCTCCTGCTGTTTCATCATGGTATTGACGGATAATATTTTTTGCAATCAGTTTCTTGATGTTCATAGGATTTTCGCCATTATCTATTCTAGATTTTAAACCTGCTTTTTCTTCAACGGATAAATCTGTTGCCAGATCAATGAATTCTTCAATCAAGGCATCCGGAATAGACATCGTTTTCCCAAACATTTCATTAGGCTCATCTGTTAACCCGATGATATTATTCAGAGATTTACTCATTTTTTCTTTTCCGTCCAATCCTTTTAGCAATGGCATACACATCACAATCTGGGCTGGCATCTGATGAACCTCCTGTAGCTGTCTTCCCATCGTACAGTTGAAAAGCTGATCCGTACCACCCATTTCAATGTCACATTCAATTTTTACAGAATCAAACCCCTGAAGAATGGGGTATACCAGTTCATGCATTGCAATAGGTGTATTCTCGGTAAACCTTTTGTTAAAGTCATTTCTGTGCATCAGTTGGGCCACTGTAACCTTTGACATCAGCTGGATCACCTCGGAAAAAGAAAGAGCATCCAACCAGTCAGAATTGAATACAATTTTTGTTTTTTCAACATCAATTACCTTTGAAAGTTGGTTAATGTAGGTCTGTGCATTGTGTTGTACATCTTCTGTGCTTAAAGGTTTTCTTGCCTTGTTCTTTCCTGTTGGATCACCAATTCTGGCTGTAAAACTTCCCACAACAATAATAATCTGGTGTCCCAGATCCTGAAATTGCTTTAGTTTTTTGAGTACAACGGCATGTCCCAAATGCAGATCGGGAGCAGTAGGGTCAAAGCCTAATTTGATAGATAATTTTCTGTTTTCTCTTTGGGACTGATTTAATTTTTCTTCCAACCCGTTTTCCGGTAGGATAATAGCCACGTTTTCTTGTAATGTATTGATCATTTTGAAATATTTTTGAAATGAAAAAGCCCGGACAGGTACTGTCCGGGCTCTATATAGATTGAGATTATCGTAATTATTGAATCACAGATATAGAAGATCTTCCCGAACGATAGCTCGGAGAGTAATACTCACTGAAAAAAGGAAGACGCAATATGCTGTTTAAATGTTTCATTAGATAGTAAATATAACAGGTTTTCCTGTAAATCCAATATTTAAACCATTAAGATGCATTGTATAGGTTATAACAAGATCTGTTTTTATAAAAAAACTTAACCGTCTACTAATCTTAATGGTTTAAAATAGAGGTTCAAAACAATTTTACTTGTCATTCCTGAAGCTAATTCTATGCCACAAATTGACCAGAACGGTCATATATGTTTTTTATCATAAAATCAGTTCCTTTTCCATTTTATAATTGGTGAGATCAATCCCTTTTACATTCACTGTTTGCTCTCTGATGACCTCAAAACCTACTCTTTCAAAAAAAGATTTTGCTGTTTTGCTGACGTCTGCTGTCAGATATTTTTTATTTTGTCTTACTGCTTCCTTTTCGATCAGATGATAGAGCTGAGAAGCAATTCCCTTATGTTGATAATCTTTGTGTACAAAAAGTAAATCGATATAATCTCCTTTCTCAAGGGTACAGAAACCAACAATTTGATGATTGTATATTGCCACTAAAATAAATTGATCACCAATTACTTTTTCCCATCTTTCCTTATTTTCTGCACCGGATTTCCATGCCTCAAGCTGATCATGAGTGTAATCATTTTTGCAGACATTTCCAATGGTCTCCTGAAAAAGGAGAAGTATTTCATTCAGATCGTTTTTATTTCCGTTTCTAATGGATACCTTAGGGTTATTTGATGTATTGCTGTTCATAAAGTTTCTGTTGGTCCTTATTAAGTAAAGGATAAAAGAGGTTCATTTGTAAAAGTGTATAATGCTGAATGGCTGCTTTTTTACTAAGCTTTGAGATTAATCGGTTGTGGGTAAGCCAATTGTCTGCGATAATGAAGATCTGCTCCGTAAGGCAATCTACAATAAAGCTGGGAATATCTTTTTGGAAAATATTATTCTTCTGAAAACCAGAAAAAATCACTTGAAATTCTTCTTTTCTATTGAAATTAATCTGTTCATAGCTAGATTTTACCTCAGGAATTTTGTTTAAAATATCTACAAAATTGATGAAAATAAATCGATAGGAATAAAAAATTTCGCAGGTGGAAAAGGTGAAGGCATAAAGATCCTCCAATGTTGTGATCTCCATTTTTTTCATCCTATTCAGCAGCTCATCCATTTTCAGGGTAAGTTCGGCAAAAAGAATCTTGATAATGTCTTCAGAATGCTTGAAATGATAATGTAGATTTCCGGGGCTAATGCTAAGCTCTGTCGCAATATGCCTCGTGGTGATATTATTGTATCCCTTTTCATTAAAGAGTTCCAAGGCTTTAGACAGTATTTTTTCTTTTGTGTTCATAATCCAAATATAAGAATATAAGAGCTGTGTTAAATCATATTTTCAAAAATTAGAACAATTGTTCTAATTTAATATCTTTGTAACATCAAATAGTATTGTAATGGAAGGAAAACAAAAATTTGATTACGACGCAGCACCAAAGAACGAAAAAAAGAATGAAACAGATCTACAGGATATAATGGCAAAAGCTCTGCAGATTATCATCGGATTTATTATGGCAGTCTTGCACATGTAATGAAAAAGAGAATTTCATATTGGTTTTTATCAGCACTGGCTGTTTGGGTTATCATCATCCAGCTAAGGCGGAACAGCATTTATCTTCCTGTCATTAATGATTATTTCACAGATTTCATCACTGTTCCCATGTATTGTTATCTGATTGAATATATCATGAATTCTCTGCTGAGGTTTCGGTGGAAACCTGATCTTAAATTTGTTTTTACTTCAGTTGTATATTTGTCCTTTTTGTTTGAAATCCTTTGTCCAAGGCTATCGAAGCTTTTTACAGGAGATATTTTTGATGTATTGGCATATTTTACAGGAGGGATGATATATTATATTTTTAAGATCAAGTTATCTCACGTTTAGGGAAATGAACTTTTAATTTGTAATAAAAAAACCGACAGAACCTTATATGAAGGAACTGCCGGCCGGGGTTATAGTTTCTATCCTGTTTTTTATATAGAATTATTAATTGTTGCCTCCACCTGCTCTGTTGGATTCTTCAAACTTGACCTGCTTGGTGGCACCTTTCACATTATTGTTCCCGAATTTATAGGTAAGAGAAAGGTGTATATTTCTTGTAATTCCCTTGTATTGATAATCTATATTGTAGGTTGGATAATATTCTATTCCTTTTTCACGGTTGGTATTCAGAATATCATTAAGGTAAAGATTCACAAGAAGCTTTTTATCCATCAGACTTAGTTTCATTCCTGTGTATAATGAAGCATTGGTATAATAATAGGTGTTTCCGTTTCTGTTAGGAAGACTTCCCCATAGGCCAAGCATCAGGGTTACTGTTTTTTCTTTATTAAGGAAGAAGTTGTTATCAATGTTGATGTTGGCACTGTAGCCAGCCGGTGTAGATGTAATTGCAGGATCATAGGATTTTGATTTTGCATAAAAACCATTTACAAAAACATTAGACTCCAGCCATTTCAATTTGTTGTAGTTGTAACTGATGTTGATTCCTGCCTGATCTTCATTGTAAAAATTCTTGGCAACTGTATATCTGTAATTGTCATCCACCATTTGAATCCTGTCCCAGTTGTCCTTATTATAATTGTAGTATAAAGTGACATTGAAGTTGTTATTTAAGACATATCCAAGTTCAAAATTATCGGAAAACGATGGCAATAAATAAGGATTTCCGGTAGTATACTCATAATTTGAGATGAAGTATTTAAATGGATTCAGGTTACCAAAATACGGACGTGAAATTCTACGAGAATAATTCAATGAAAATGAATGGTTTTCGTTCGGTTTATAACTTAAATAGGCGGTAGGGAAAAACTTACCATACTTGATGTTTGCAGAAGTATCATCATTCATAGAAACTCCTTCCAGTGTCGTGTATTCGTAGCGAAGTCCGGCTTTTGCATCCCACTTGTCATTAATTTTAAAATTGGTGGAAAAGTAAGCGGCATAGTTTTCTTCATTATACAGGAATATATTGGTTCTATCCGTGTTAAGATTATATTGTCCGTTTTTAATATCAAAGAAATTAAATTCAGAATCATTTTTGATCTTCGTATACTTTATACCCGATTCTGTTTTGATTTTGCCAAAGGTTTTTTCCAGATCAGCCTGCCCAGAATAGATTCTGTATTTACTGATAGGGTTAGCCATCGTGTAGACTGTTTCAGGACTAAGGGTATTAGAGAAGTTCTTTCCATTGGAATTGTTAAGCATCATATTGGCAGTCAGATTCAATTTACCACCCATACTGTCTATCTTTGCTTCATAAAATGCCGTTGCATTGTGTACATCCCTGCTGTTTCTATTGCTGAAGTTGGAAACAATATTCACCAAGCCTTTATCATTGAATCTGGTTGAAGTATTTTCACTCCTTTCCCAAGGATTGCTGTGCGAGTAATTATAGTTAAATCCTGCAACGTTCTTATCATTGATCTTGTATTCAGCCTTTATATTTCCGCTTTTGTATTTGTAATTATTGAGGTTATCACTGTCTCTGTTCCAGAAATTATTGTTTGTAATACCTACCATATTACTGTAAGTATTGTATTGCCAATAATTATCTCCAACAGAAAGATTGGTACTTAAAGAAAGCTTTTCTCCCTGATAATTAAAAGTAGCCCCACTTCTGGCAGAAACTGTTGGCTTCCCCCAAAAATAATTTCCGGAAGTCTGAAGAGAACCATTCCAGCCAAGATTGGCGTTCTTTTTCAAAATAATATTAATCAGTCCACTTTTTCCTTCTGCATCATACTTTGCCGGTGGAGTGGTGATTACTTCAATTTTAAGAATATCATCAGAACGAAGGGTTTTCAGATAGTTGATAAGTTCCTGCCCATTCAGGTTCAGTAATCGGTCATTAATCATAACAGCAACGTTGCTTTTACCGGCAATGCTTATTGCTTCATCACTGGTTTTTACCATGGGTGTTTTGGCTAAAGCTTCTATTGCGTCAATTCCTTGGGAGGCAACAGAGTTTTCCACATTGAAGACTAAACGATCTACTTTTCTTTCAAATAATTTTTTCTTTACAGTAACTGTTACCCCTTCTACTTTCTGTACAACAGGTTCATCCTTAATCTGAATGTCTTTTTTTGCATTACCCTTTACTGTAATATTTTCACTATTGGTTTTTACTCCATCTTTTATGACTTCAAGCAAGTAATTTCCGTTTTCTTTTAGAGGAATTTTAAAAGCTCCCTTTTCGTCCGTGATAGCAGAAAATTTAGCATTGTCTTTTGTGATCAGTACTTCAGTTTCGGAGGCCGGTTTATTAGCTTTGTCGGTAACGGTTCCTTCAACACTTTGAGCATAAATAAAAGAAGTGGAGATAAGACTTATAAGAAGAATAATCCTTCGGTTCATGTTTCGTTTTTATACAAGACAATTAAAAATTAAAGGATATTACATGATCTTGTGAAAAAATATGTTTTGGAAACCGACACTGATTTTTCTTTTGACTACTTTTGTAATACAAGTAAAATATCCATTTCAATGCATGACAAGCTGTTACAGTATATTGGTTCCGAGCATAATTTTAGTCAGGAAGAAACAGAAGCTGTCAAACGGTATTTTGAGCCGGTGAAGTTTTCCAGAAATTCAATAATTGAAGAAGCAGGAAAAATACCCGGTTATCTTTATTATATTGTTTCAGGGTATCTCAGGCTATTTTATACGGATCAGAACGGAAATGAAGTAACCACCCATATCAACTGTCCACCCGGATTTTTTACTTCTTATTCTCATTTTATCAATGAGACAATATCTGAAGATTATGTAGAATGCATTACAGACTGTGAACTTTTAAGGATTACCAAGAAAGACCTGGATAATCTGGTCAGGGAAAGCCAGACGATGAAAGACTTTAGCATTTCTGTTTTCCAGCAGTCAATTGCTTACAATGAAAATCGTTCCAGAGAACTTTCCGTTCTGAGTGCAGAAGAACGCTATCTTAAACTTATAAAGGATTATCCTGAAATTATTCAGAATGTTCCCATTCAGTATATTGCTTCTTTTTTGGGAATGAAACCGGAAAGCCTGAGTAGAATCAGAAGAAAAATAATTAACTAACAAAAGTCAAGTGGTTTCAAAGACAGGAGGATGAACTTTGCTGCATTAAAATCAATGCAATGACAAATAATAATTTAAGCCTCGTTTCAGGAGCTAACGGACATTTGGGAAATAATCTGGTCAGATTTTTATTGAAAAAAGGCATTCCGGTACGGGCAACAGTACGGAATATTAATAATAAAAAACCTTTTGAGAATCTAGACTGTGATTTGGTACAGGCAGATATTACAGATAAAACATCATTTGTAAAAGCGCTGAAAGGGGTAGAGACATTTTATGCAGTAGGAGCTTCTTTTAAATTATGGGCTAAGGACCCCAAAAAAGAGATCTACGATGTAAATATTAATGGTACCCGAAATACAATTGAAGCAGCGGCAGAAGCAGGAGTAAAGAAAATTGTGTATGTAAGCTCTATTGCTGCTTTAGATTATTCCAGCTTACCAACCAAAGAAAGTAATGGGTACAATCCTGATCGCAGGGATATGTATTATAATTCTAAAAATGATGGTGAAAAACTTGCTTTTGAATGGGCCAAAAAGCTTGGAGTAGAACTCGTTTCAGTGATGCCATCAGCTATGATAGGAAGTGAGGCTTCTTTACCTTTAAATGTTTCCTATGGAGTACTGAAGCTTATTTTGAATAAGAAAATTCCGGTAGACACTAAAATTACCCTAAACTGGATAGATGTAAAAGATGTTGCTGAGGGATGTTATCTTGCAGCCCAAAAAGGACGCCCGGGAGAACGGTATATTCTGGCTAATGAAAAATGCATGACCATTACAGATACTACCATTTTAGCCAATAAACTTTATCCTGAACTTAAATTAAATGTTCCCAACTCTGTTCCCAAAGGAATTCTGTTTGCGATTGCAGGTATGATGGAATTTTCCGCAAAGCTAAGCGGAAAAGCTCCGGTACTGACCAGAAAAGATATTGCCATGTTTTCAGGGTTACAGCAAAATTTTGATATTTCAAAGGCTAGAAATGAACTTGGATTTAATCCTAAAAATCCCGAACAGGCAGTAAAAGAAGCTCTAGACTATCTGATGAATAATCCTGAACTTTTAAAAGAGATGTAGATATTGAACTAAAGCTGGATAATGGAGCCTTTATAAAACTTGGTTAAATCGTACAAATCACTGAAATAATGTTGCAGATTCGCACTATCATTTTTTTCAAAACTTTCTAATTTTGATTGTTTTTCGGCAAGGACATATAAAGATTCATAATCAGATTTCAGATAGTCATACAGAATATTTTCTTTACCCTGTTCCTTGTTGATTATTTCTGTTAAAAAGATTCCGTAGACCAGGAACTGATTAAAATTCTGGGCATTGACAATATAATTAAGATCTTGCTGAAATAGTTTTTCATAATTGGACAGAATCTGCAGAAAGTTTTCTACATGATTGGTAGAGGGAATTTCATAAAAAAGATCTATACCATGGATGAACAACTGAGTTTTTATTTCCTCATCGTCAGAATGATACATTTTACTGAACCAGGAAAAAATACTTAACAGTTCTTCCTTGGTAAGCTCTTCTACAGAGTCTTTTACTTTGTCCTTAATGATTTCAAGGTTAGCTTTTCCATTAGGTTGCAGAAAGGTTAGGATATTTTCTTCTTCACGGCAGAGCTTATTGTACAAATTAATTTTAGCAATATTAGGATTGGTTTTGATGAAATAAAGTTCTTCTGCCATGTCTATTGACCAAATAATTTTTGTAAAATGGTAATTAAAGATACAAAATATACCGAGACTTCTTCTAAAAAGTATTATGTATAGAATGGAAAGGAAAATTATAAGTTTTAAAAATTTTAATTCTCACTTTCATTGAGTTAAAGAGTTTGATGCAAAGCAATTCTGTTTCCCTCAGAATCTTCAAATTCAGCTACAGCAAAATCATATTTCTCATCAATTTTCTTTGGATAGAGTATCTTTCCTCCGTGCTGAATGACTTGGTTTAAAGTAGTCTCAATGTTTTCTGTTTTAAAGTAAATAATAACCCCGTTTTTTGATGGTTTATACACATCTCCCTTGGCCAAAGCGCCTGTTATGCCGCTGTTTTTTTCCTCAAAAGGAAATAAAGCCATTTCATAATGATCAATAATCTCCTTATCAAAACTAAAATTAAAAACAGCAGAATAGAATTTTTCGGCGCGTTCCAGATCATTAACGGGAATCTCGAAATATACAACGGGGTTAGTATTACTCATAATATTCGTAGGAATGGTTTTCTGCGGCTGGTTACTATTTTTTAAATGACGGAAGTTCCTTTATGACTGGTTGAAATACTATTTCGGTAGCTATTTTCTTAATCAGGGATCTTGCTATTGAAAGAGGATGTTCCGGAAATTCATGGTCATATTTTTCCAGTTCAGACTTATTCATGGGAGTTCCTTGTTTAAAGTCCGGATCATAGGGGTCTTCAAACCAATTAATGATGTTTTCCTCACCTATTTCTACCTCGCCGGTTTCCATTAATCTGTTCAGAATAGCTGCATCTCTCATTCCCGTAACACCAATTTCATTGGCCTGAATTTTTACAACATAGCTGCAATCTTCAAACGGAATAGTTATCGATGCGATATACACCATTCCTGTTTCCTTTTGAGGAATTTTAATAATAGTTTTTACCGTGGGGATATCATGAATATGAAGAATATCTGTTTCTACCGTACCCCCATTGGAAGATGCTGCAATATTTCTGTAAAATTTTTTCAGGTAATCCAGATCCTTTACGGTAGGAAGATCAGGCTCTTTATCAAAAAAATGCAAAACGATAAGGGCCGACTGCTGTGGATTTACCCATCTGATGGCATCTCCGTCTTCAGATAATTTATTCCATCCCTGATCTGGAATAGTTATAGAGTGAATATTAGCTTTATTTTTTTTCTTGTTAAATAAGTTGAACATGGCTTGCCTTTTATTGTTTAAAGATTATTTTTTTATCCTAATTTAAAAATACAATTTTTTATCAATCTAAAAATAGATAGACTTATCTATTTTTTGTGTAGATTTGTAAAAATTTTTGGAATGAAAAAAGAAAAAGTTCACGACAGAATCATCAGGGTTGCCTCTGATCTCTTTTATAAGCAGGGATACAATTCTACGGGAATCAATCAGATTATTGCTGAAGCTGATATAGCGATTGGCTCACTGTACAATCATTTCTCCTCCAAAAATGATCTTCTTCAGGCCTATTTGATTAAAGAAGAGAAAGATTGGTTTGAGGGCTTTGAAAATAGTATTGCCAATATTCAGGAACCAAAGGAAAAAATCATTGCGGTGATTGATTACCGGAAAAAACTACAGCAATCTTCCAGGTTTGCAGGATGTCATTTCATCAAAATTATCTCTGAAATAGGGGATGGAAATACTGTAGTTTCAGATTTTGTGAAAAAACACAAGGATAAGCAAAAAGAAGTGATCCGTGGCATCATAACAGAATACAGTGATAAGCAGCAGTTAGAAGATAGCAGTTTAATGGCAGATCATATTTTCCTGTTGATAGAAGGTGCTGTTGTTACCTCTACAATTAGTAAAAAAAATGATTCTTTCGATCAGGTGAAAAAAATGATTAAGGGCTTACTACCTTAATTTTTTTTAATATTTAAAAATAGATATATCTATATAAAAATGAAACATAACTATCTGAAATTAATTGTTATACTTTTTGGGCAATTCCTAACTATAATGGATATATTTATCATTAACGTATCCATTCCGTCTATACAACAGAGTATTCATGCTTCTAATGGAGAAATGCAGTTTATTATAGCGGCTTATCTTATTGGCTTTGCTTCCTTTTTGATTACCGGCGGGAGGTTAGGAGACTTATATGGCCGTAAAAGAACTTTCATTATCGGGTTGATATTTTTTATGGTAAGCTCCATAGCATGTGGGATTTCATCGGGAGCAGCTCAGCTTATTATTTCAAGATTTATACAGGGAGTAAGTGCTGCGATGATGGCACCGCAGGTACTTTCAATGATACAGACTTTATTTCCTAAGCATGAAGAACGGACAAAGGCAATGGGATGGTACGGAATTACGATCGGAATAGGAACTATTTTGGGACAATTTTTAGGAGGTTATTTTTCATCATTAACGGTATTTGAAGAGTCTTGGAGACTTATTTTTCTAATCAATATTCCTATTTGTCTTCTTGCTGTTTATTATAGTTTAAAACAATTGGATGAGTCAAAGATGGAGGTCAGACAATCTTTTGATACTTGGGGGGTATTCGTATTGTCTGCAGGACTCTTTGGTGCTACGTATGCATTGACGGCTTCCGAAAAAGAAGGTTTTACTGTTCAAAATTTATTGCTGGTTGCTATTTCTGTCTGTATTTTAATTTACTTTATAAAAAATCAGAAAGATAAGCTGAAGAAAAAAAGGTCCTACTTAATTGATTTTGAATTGTTTCAATATAAAAATTTTAATCTGGGAATTATAGCGGTTTCTTTCTTTTTTATTATGCTCGATTCCTATTTTTATATTCTTTCTCTGTTTTTTCAGGACGGATTAAAGATGAGTCCATTGAGCGCAGGAGAAGTGATTGTTTTCCAGGGATTAGGATTTATATTGGCTTCTGTTTTTTCTATAAAATTAATTTTAAAATATGGGAAAAGGGCTTTGATTGTAGGGCTGGGATTTATTATTGTGATTCTTTTTCTTCAGGTTGTATTTTTCAGAATTCAAGCAGACTTTTATCTTTTATGTGTACTGCTGTTCTTACATGGAGTAGGGGTAGGCTCCATCATTCCTTCACTAGCGAATATTGCTTTATCAGGTATGTCGGAAAAGCTGATGGGAAATGCATCAGGTGTTTATAATACATTTCAACAGATTGCTGCTATCATTGGCATTGTAGCCATTGGAAGTGTTTTTTATTATTTTCTGGGAGAAAAACCTTTAGTAGAAGATTATCATAAGGCTTTTTCAATAGCTGTACTGATTAATATTTTTTGTTTAGTTTTTTCCATAACTGCTGTTGCTAAGGTGCCGGATTATGTTCTTCCTAAGAGAAAAATATAATCTAGAAGGTTTCTTATTTTATGTCTTCCTTGCTGAGGTTCTTAATTCGTCTAAGGTAATTTGGGCAATATTTCTGGTAATATCAGTGGGAGAGTGACAATTACAATTACTTAATCCTATGACGTAAATATCTTCACCGGGAATGTAGATGCCCATGCTTTTAAAACCAAATATATTTCCACCATGTTCGCGGTCCGGAGTTCCATTGATATTTTTCAGATGCCATCCATATCATAGGTAAACTCTTCAGCGCTGTTCAGTATATGGTATACACCTGTTTTTAAACATTAGAAAAGGGTTATTTTATTTTTCTACAGAGATCAATAGCATCATCGGTCTGCGAAGCTCATCTTTCATTTCAGGAATTTCTTTTAGCATTTCCTGGCTGGGTTCAGGTTCAATAATTTCAAGGATTTTGAAACCATGCTTTAGTAAAGTATTCAAATAAGAAGTTAATGTTCTATGATATTTGATAACATTTTCTCCCAGAAATGTAGTATTTCTTTTTCCCTCAATAAAATATCGATCAACTGGCCAACATGTTTTATCACCATTTTTATCATACACCCAGTCCTGGCTTCCCTCAGCCGTAAATACAGGATGTTCTACTGAGAAGACAAAGTGCCCTCCTGAAGTTAGCCATTGATAAATATTTTGAGCAATGGTATCAAAGGATTCTACATAATGCAGGGTCAGAGAACTTAAAACAAGATCAAACTGCTCAGTAGGATAGCTAACGTCCTCCAAGGCTTTTCTTTCATATTGAATTCCCTCAAGGCTATTGATTTCTCTTGCCTTAGTCAGCATTTTTTCTGAAAGATCTATTCCAATGACGGATTTTGCACCGTTTTCCATTGCATAACGACAGTGCCATCCAAAGCCACAGCCAAGATCAAGGATTTTTTTTCCTGTAAAATCTGGTAGCATATGTTTCAGAGCATGCCATTCTCCAGCTCCTTCCAATCCCAACTGGGACCGAAGCATTTTTTCGTACTGGTCAAAAAAAGACGGGTTATCGTATTTATTTTCTTTCATAGGATAAGGAGATTTGCTGTTGTTTTAATATTGGCTCTCAATAATAAATAAAGGAAGATAAAATTACAACTATAAACTGAAAAACTCTTAAAAACAAAAAATCCTTTATGTGGATAAAGGATTGATAAATTTTTATAATCAAAAGTAGCTTTACCTTTGATTTTGGCGCATCGCACGAATTAATTCTTTATTTCGGTTATCGGCTCTTTCATTGTTTAAAGATAAAACAGCCCAAATTGCCGCAGGAAGCCAGCCTATTAAAGTAATCTGTAAGATCAGGCAAATGATTCCGGTAAGTACCTTTCCTCGGATGATAAAAGAGAGAAAAGGAAGTAAAATGGCTAGTAACATGGTTTAAAGATTTTAAAAATTGAATAAATTATTATTTTAAAGATATTGATTTTCAGTTGATCGATGTCATTAACTTTGCATAATTTTTGAATATTCTTACTCCCATTATTCCTTGCAAATCCTAGGCCTCTCTTTACAGCTTAAAGATAAAAATGAATAGAATGAATCTCTTTCAGCTTTCTCTGCTTACTGAAGTAATTCTTTCATCGTTTTATCTGTTTTCATAAGGAGATTTCCCTGTGGAATCTTATGATTGAGATAGGCGAAAAGTAAATTATTTACCCATTTGTTTTCAAGATTGTGAAGACAATAAGAAGAAATTAATTCAAAATCATCAGAAATATAGGCAGGTAAACTTGTTGCTTGCGTAATTCTGAATATTGTTACAAAAATATCCTTTCGAATATCAGCAATCTTATCTTGTATTTCTTGACCAACTGTTCTTTCACCAATGGCGTGATAGGCTTCCATCCATGGATCTAAAAACTCAGGTGACTCTCTGTTGTCCAATATTTCATCAATCTTTTCAGAATCGATATGAGTAAGAGCAGCCTTTAGAGTCTCCTTAAAAGCTGCTTCTAGTTTGTTTAATTTTTCTATCATAGTTTAAATGTAAATGATCCAATTCGTTTTAATGAGATTGGGGATCAAAATAAGCTTTAAAAGTAAGAGGGTTTTCAACTTTACTTTCAGATTCTTCTAGATATTCTAAATATTCTGCCTGATGTTTCTCCATATAAATCATAACAATTGCCAGATTTACAAACAGGTTTTTATCTTCCGATCCCAGGTTTAGAGCCTTTTTTAAATAATACAAAGCTTTCTCATTTTCTCCCATATCAGAATAAATTGCACCAATGTTGATTAACGCAGACGTATTCTCAGGTTCAATAAGCAAAATTTCATCCAATTCTTTAACGAGAAGATCGTTTAATGTATCCCAATGATCTTCATTCTGCCATCTTTTTGCCTGGAGTTTTTTAACGTTTTCAAGTCTTTGAGGTATGTTACTCATTTATTTTTGAAGTATATTTTAATGTTTTCTTATCCAAATGCTCTTTTCAACAAACTCTCCACTTTAGGCTCACTCCCTCTGAAATTTTTGTATAATTCCATCGGATCCTTGGTTCCTCCTGAAGAAAGAAGCACTTTGTATTTAGCTGCAATTTCAGGATTAAAGATTCCGTTTTCCTTAAAATATTGGAACGCATCAGCATCCAGAACTTCCGCCCATTTGTAAGAATAATATCCCGCAGAATATCCACCCTGGAAAATATGTGAAAAACTTGGACTCATTGCTGTTTCCGGATTAGTAGGATAAAGTGCTGTGGCCTTGGTATATTTATCTTCAAATGCTTTCACGCTTTCATTTTCAAGCTCTGCCACTTTTGTATGATAGTTCATATCCAGGAGTCCAAAACTGATTTGTCTTAGTGTCTGATATCCCTCCATGAAGTTTTTGGACTGCTCAATTTTTTCAATTTTTTCGTCAGGAAGTACATCTCCTGTTTTATAATGTTTGGCAAAAGTTTTTAGGAACTCTGGTTCGTAGCAGAAGTTTTCTAAAAACTGGGAAGGCAGTTCCACAAAATCCCATTTTACAGATGTTCCCGAAAGATTTGGGTATTGAGTATCCGCCATCATTCCGTGAAGAGCATGACCAAATTCATGGAACAAAGTTGTCACTTCCTGGAAAGTTAATAAACTAGGAGTATCCTTGGTAGGTTTGCTGAAATTGCAAACGATAGAGATGTGTGGGCGAGAATTTTCACCATTTTGCTTGTACTGGTTCTTGTAACTGGTCATCCATGCTCCGGCTCTTTTCCCTTTTCTTGGGAAATAATCAACATATAATAAAGACTTGTAAGTTCCGTTCTCTTTTACCTCATATACTTTTACATCTTCATGGTATTTCGGAATATCATTTCTTTCCTCAAAAGTCAATCCAAACAGTTTTCCGGATAATCCAAAAACAGCTTCCTGAACTTGATCCAATGGGAAGTATGGTTTCAATTCCTCATCATTAAAATCGTACTTTTCTTTACGAAGTTTTTCAGCATAGAAGGCGTGGTCGTAGCCTTGTGCTTCCTCAATTCCGTCAGCTTTGGCTAAGGATTTTAATTCTTCAATCTCTTTAGCAGCGTAAGGTTTTGCCTTGGTTAAAAGCTCATTCAAAAAGTCAAAAACCTTTACCGGAGATTTAGCCATTCTTTCCTCAAGAACAAAGTCTGCATAATCCTTATATCCTAAAAGCTCAGCTTTCTGTTGTTTTAAATGAAGAATTTCTTTAATAAGATTTTGATTGTCAAATTCTCCACCGTCAAAAGACTTTTTACCATTAGCCAATGCCAGTTCCTTTCTCAGGTCACGGTTTTCGGCATAGGTCATGAAAGGGATATAGCTTGGATATTGCAGGGTAACTACCCAGCCCTCAAGATTTCTCTCTTTAGCTTCTTCTGCATATTGCTCGATGATAGCCTCCGGAATTCCTGCTAATTGCTCTTTATTGGTAATATGTTTAAAATAAGCATTGGTAGAAGCCAGTACATTTTGTCCGAATTGCAGGGATTTTAAAGAAAGATCCATGCTGATTTTCTTTAGTTTTTCCTTGTCTTCCTCATTCAATAGCGCTCCGCTTCTTACAAAACCCTTGTAGGTTTCATTCAAAAGCATTGCCTGCTCTTCATTAAGGTTATATTTTTCCTTTTCATCATATACTTTTTTGATTTTATTGAAAAGGGCTTCATTTTGAGAGATTTTTGAAGAATATTCCGTTAAAATTGGAGAAACTTCCTGAGCAATCTGTTGAAGCTGATCACTGGTTTCCGCAGAATTTAAATTGAAAAATATATTGGAAACTACATCCAATTGCTCACCAGAATAGGCTAATGCTTCAATAACATTTTCAAAAGTTGGAGCGTCAGAATTGTTAACAATAGCATTGATTTCTTCTTCAGATTTTTGAATTAATTCTTTAAAAGCAGGAAGATAATCTTCATTTTTAATGTCACCGAATGGTGCTGAATGATATGGAGTGTTAAATTTTTCTGTTAAAATATTCATTTTTCGATTTTTAGTTAAAGTAAATGTAACGATTCATCAAAGAATCATAGCTGAAAGGCACAAAAATGATGCCCGGATACCAAGTTATGACAAAAATGCATTAACTTTAAATAATCTTGTCATATGGAAAGAGCAGGCGATGTCGGAATATTTAATTTTGAGAACAGATTCAGTAATCATATTTAAAATAAATAACCTTAAATATATAGACTATGAAAACACTCTTAAAGATTATAGGAATAATCATTCTGTTGATTATTGTATACGCTGTAATCGCCATTCTGGCTTTCAGTAAAGATTATCATTATGAAAAATCCGTTGTCATCAATGCTCCAAAGGAAAAGGTATGGCAATATGTAGGTTCCTTAAAGGGATATAATATGTGGGATCCTTTTTCGAAGGAAATAAAGAACATTACTATTACCTATTCCGGAGAGGGAGATAAAATGGGAGATTCTTATCATTGGAAAGGAGATGACAGTGAGGGAGAGCAATCCATCACCGAAACTGTACCTAATGAAAAATTGGTCACTAAGCTTCATTTTATTCAACCTTTTGATGGAAATGCCAAAGGAACTTTTGTCCTGACTCCCGAGGGTAGCGGAACAAAGGTGACATGGAAGATTGATAATGAATTAAATACCATGATGAAGGTAATGAAACCTATGATGGACCGTAATATGGATAAAATGTTTGGACAGGGGCTTGATGACCTAAAAAAACTATCAGAAAAATAAACAGAAAGCCTTGTAAAATGATACAAGGCTTTTTTATTACAATTCTTTTTTGCCAATTTCGCTAATGGGATCAAAGTTTCCTTGCCCCTTAGGATTGGGTCCATATTGGTTTGAACCGTGATCGCTGTCTGCAAATAACATCCACAAACCGTAAAAAGGAATTAATTGGAACCAACCGGAGTTTCCTCTATCGTGGCATCTTTTTGCACCCTGCGCAAGAAGAAACCAAAGAAATGGGATAAGGAGAACAACGAAAAATAAAATAACCATTCCTGATGGTTCTTGATTGGTTTGAAAGTAAAAATTGAACGGTACAGAAAATACCAAATAAATAAGGTATGACAGTCCGTATTCTGTTCTTCTGATTCTTCCGTCAAATGAAAATGGTGCTTTAAACATGATTTTAGTTTTTTAAGGAACCAAATCTAAACATTATTTTTAGATATTGTAAAAGATTTATTTTATGTTAAGCCAGAACTCATTATTCTAAAAAATATTATCTTTATATAAAGAATCGATTTATGGAGAAGATTGTATTTGAAAAAAGTGGTATCAGGGACTTTGTAAACATTACTATTGCAGAGAAAATTGAGAAGCTTAAAAATTTTATAGAATTTACCCAGGAAGCAAGCCGTGACATCAAAAAGACTCCAAAGTATGACAGTATGAGGGAGGAAATGCAGGAGGAAATCTACCAGATGCAACGCCAGCTTGGAGCCTTGAACGATCTTAAAAAAAATATGGCCAAAGTCCTGAATACAGCTACCGAAAGAGTTCAGCTAGGTTCTTTGGTGATTACCAATAAGGCCCGTTTTTATATTTCTGTTTCATTGGGTGAGTTTTTCTTCGAGGGTGACCGGTTTTATGCCATTTCTCCTGAAAGTCCCATGGCTAAAAAATTGATGGGGATGAGGGCAGGAGATGAGTTTACCCTAAATAAGATTCATCAGAAAGTAGTGGAGGTGCTGTAGAGCAGACTTTAGGTTGTAAGTTGAGCTGGTAACGGTAAATAAACTCTCAACTTTTTCGTAATTTTGTTTCTATGAATAAAGCAACAGTTTTAAAAGAAATAATAGAGGAGAGAAGAAGTATTTTTCCAAAGGACTATACAGACACGGAAATTTCTCAGGAAGTTATTGATGAAATTCTACATTCAGCAACTTTAGCTCCCAATCATAAACGTACAAAACCTTGGCGTTTTAAAATATTCAAAGGTGAAGAAAAGGCACAATTAGCTTCAGAAATGCAGGCTATCTATAAAGCAACCCAGCCCGAACAACTTTTTCTGGAAAAAAAATACAATGACATCGGTTTTAAAATCAACAAAGCCAATGTTGTTGTTTCCATTGTTGTCAATTTCAGCGGAATGCTTCCTGAATGGGAAGAAATTGCAGCTACTTCAATGGCTGTTCAAAACATGTATCTAAGCTGTACGGCAAATAATATCGGTTGCTATTGGAGTTCTCCTTCAATTGTTAATGCTTTGAAAGAGTCTCTAACAATTGAAGAAAATCAAAAGTGTCTGGGACTTTTTTATATGGGAAAATTAGATTAATGCAACAATGTAAAAGTTGATCAATGTAACAATGATAAACTCTAAATGGGAAGACAAAATAGTGTTATACTGCTAGATTGATAAATTGTTATATTAATTCATTGTTCAATCATAATTTTTGTATATCTTTGCACTCTTAAATATTTAACTGGGACGAGTTCCCGTAAAATTCAAACATTATGTCAGTAAAAATCAGATTACAAAGACACGGTAAAAAAGGAAAACCTTTTTTCCACATCGTGGTTGCAGATTCTAGAGCTAGAAGAGATGGTAGATTCATCGAGAAACTAGGAACTTACAACCCAATTACTAACCCAGCAACTATCGAATTGAACGTTGACTCTGCTGTAAAGTGGTTAAACAACGGTGCTCAGCCAACTGATACTGCTAGAGCTATTCTTTCTTACAAAGGTGCTCTTTACAAAAAACACTTACAAGGTGGTGTAGCTAAAGGTGCTTTTGATCAAGCTGAAGCTGAAAAAAGATTCAATGCTTGGTTAGAATCTAAAGAATCTAAAGTTCAAGGTAAAGTAGAAGGTTTAGCTACTGCTAAAGCTGATGCTAAGAAAGCTGCTTTAGAAGCTGAAGTAAAAGTAAACGAAGCTAGAGTAGCTGCTGCTGCACAAGCTGAGGCTGATGCTAAAGCTGCTGAAGAGGCTGCAAACGCACCTGCTGAAGAAGTTGTTGAAGCTACAGAAGGAGAAGCTCCTGCTGCTGAAACTGAAGAAAACACTGAAGCTTAAGAACATTTCCTGTTATGCGTAAAGAAGATTGCTATTTTTTAGGAAAAATCACACGCAGACACGGACTTGCGGGTAACGTTATCCTTAAATTAGATACCGACCAACCCGAGCTTTACAATAAATTGGAATCAATATTCGTTGAAATCAACGGATTATTGGTTCCATTTTTTATTGAAAAATCATCATGGAGCAAACTAGATGCTCTGAATCTTGCATTCAAAAACTCCTCTGAAGCAATAGTAGACCAGGTTTTAGGTAAAAGTGTTTACCTTCCATTGACTACACTGCCTAAGCTTTCAGGAAAACAATTCTATTATCATGAAGTTATAGGTTATGATATTCTTGATGAAAATGGTAACGAATGCGGTGTTATACGATCTGTAAATGATCAGACAGCACAAAACTACTTCATCCTTGGGTTTGAGGGAAGAGAAATCGTTATTCCATTAATCAAAGATTGGGTTCTTGAAGTAAACAGAGAAGAAAGATTCATTAAAATGCAACTGCCGGAAGGCCTGATGGACGTATTCTTGGTTCCATCTAAAAAGGACGAATAATTTTACACTAGGTAAAATCAATCTTTCCCACAATATTTTTTTGATAATAAAACTCACCCTTACTTATAATTAAGGGCGGGCAAAAGATATTCCTGTATCATTTTATCAGCCTGTGAATGAGCATAAGGTTTGTTATAGGCTGTAGCCGTAATCACCATAACAACAGGTATATGCGTGAAAATAATGATCTTGTTACCACCATTTCCACTACATTGATAGGCTTCAAAATTTTGATTTCCTACTTTATAAACTTTTCTCCAGAATAAATATCCATATCCCTCAAAATCTGGTTGATCAACAAAATAATTAGTGAAAGATTTTTTAATCCAGGTTTTATCTAAAACCATTTTTCCATTCCATACTCCATTGTTTTTATAAAGTTGACCAAACTTGGCAAAATCCAGTGCTTTCATTCTTAAACCTCCTGCTAAGGATGGCTTATTCTGAGGAGTAAATTGCCATTTATAATTGGTGATTCCAAGGGGTTGAAATAGTTTTTTATCAGCATAATTTTCTAAACCTTTTGGAACAGTCTTATCTAAAATATCTCCGGTTATTACAACACCGGCAGTAAAGTAATTCCATTTTTTTCCAATGGTATTGCCTGTCATGGGTACATCCAGCGCAAATTTCACCCAGTTTTCAGTAGGATACATATTTTCTTCATTACCGGGAGATTCATTATCCTCATCATTTCCATCAAAACCGGAACTCATCGTTAATAAGCTTTTGATGGTAACACTATCTTTTTTAGGAGAATAGTTTTTAAATTGCTCTACATTGTAAAAGGCTTTTAAATTTTGATTCTCACTTTTTATATGGTTTTCTTTTATTGCAATTCCCATCAAAGCTGAAGAAAAAGATTTACCCACAGATCGTGTATCTTGTAAAGAATCTCTTCCCGAGTGGTTAAAATACTCTTCTATTAAAAGTTTTCCATTCTTTATTACAACAATACTTGTTAAGTTCTTGAATCTTTCTTCTGCTATTTTTTTATTTAAATTTTTAATGATTTCGATGTCAAATTTTTCCTTTGAAGTATCCCATCCACTGTTTGGCTGAATAGGCTGAACTGCGATCTGCTGCTCTGAAATATTCTTTTCAGGAACATTAATATTGATGTCTCCTTCTGCAATAATAGGCCCTGTTTGTATTGATGATGTTTTCAGATAAGGACGGATTTCAATTTTTAGAATATGATTTCCGCTGGCCAAGGCATCAATTCCGCCATGGATTAAATAAAAACGCATCCATAAATATCTTCCCCATGAATCTTCATTATTGCTGCTGGTAAGAGGTATTCTGAGGCTCGTTTTTAGCTTTTTGTTTTCCGGAGTACCTGCTCCTGTATTTAGGTTTTCTTCGTAAATTAGTTTTCCATCCACGTAAAAAGAGAACTGATAATTTCCGTTTTTAAGTAATTGATCAACGGTTAATTTTGGTGAAAGCTTATGCAGGTAATTCACCAGAGAATTATCAAAAAAGGCATGAATACCAAAGTCCTTATCTTCCTGAAAAGTTGAAGAAGAAAGAATATTATCCTCTTTTAAATTATCAAGACTGATGAATTTGTCTAGAAAAATAATTTTTCCGGAATATTTCTTTTGAATCGGATTCTCAATCTTTTCAGGGATGAAAATATTCTGGCTTTGTGCCGGATAAAGATAAAATGTGAAAATAAATATCAGTAGTATGGTAGGTTTCATTTTTTATATTTTAGCAAAAATAACAGGCTTTTGTATTATAAAATAGAATGAAATTAACATCTCTATTTTCTTAGAAGATTTCTGTATTTTAAAGGTGTTACTCCAATATTTTCTTTAAAACAACGAATGAAATGACTTTGATCTGCAAACCCACATTCCAGAGCAATATCCGTTAAAGAATCTTGCTTGGTGAGGAGCTCCAGTGATTTATTAAGCTTTAATTTTCTGATATATTCTCCCAAGTTACAATGAAAATATTTTTGGAAATCCCGGCTTAAATGGATCGGATGAATGTTTAAAGTTGCGGAAAGTTCAGTAAGACTTAACTTTTCTGTAAAGCTTTCGTGTAAAATTTCATTGATCTGTCCCACCCATAAAGGTTTCTTTTCAGTTTTGTCTTTCTGAACAATAAACTGACTGAATAAATTTAAAAGAAGTTGATGGATAGCTGCCTCAAAAGCATTATCTCTATCCTGATTTTCTTTAAAAATTTTATAGATCAGCAATTTTAAAGAGGGATCCTGTATGTTAAAGCTCCCTTCTGCGTTATTTTTTTGAAAATCAAACTGATCAAACCATTTTTTTGAAATTTCAATATGAAAACCTCGTGTAAAGATATCAGGCTTAATATTATAGTGTGGATCTTCCCAATGATGGTAGAGTAGGGTGCCTGCAGAGCATTCATAAGTTTCTTTTTTGTTCCCCTCAATCATATTTCCCTGAAGCAAAAAAGTAAAATATGCATTTTCATGATAATGCCAGTCTACATAAGGATGGGTATACTCAGTATCTGTGATTGTTAATCCTTCAAAATTAATAATGTCGTTGGTTTGCCCAAAATATTCGCCGTTACATAGAGTATTCATGATAAATTCTGTTTTAACAGTTCAATCTGATCATACATTTTATTGAAAAAGATTTTTCTATCTCTGTTTCCGGATGTATTCAAAGATTTTGAATTTTTAATCTGATGTTCAAAATAATTACGGGTTTCACTGCATGTTTTTGCGTCATTAATCAAAATATAGCCAAACATATTGGCCGGCAATGCAAAAAGTGATTGGTGCGGATGATGAAAAAAAATGTCATTGGAAAGATGCATCAGTTCATTTTCATATAAGTGAAATTTTGGATTGTTTTCTGTTTTTTGCTCAATATATTCTATAAGCTCTCTAAGCTCTTTCAGAATAATCTGACCCTCATTTTTTTGTAGAAGTCCAGTCTCATAATAAAATAAGATCTGTTGTAAAATACTTGAAATAGTCCTGTCATTCCACAATTCTACTATATTTTGGGCCTCATATTTTTTCTTGAGTTCCTGTGTATTTGATTCAAAATAAGGGGGCGAAAACTTCAGAAAAGGAATAAAAACCTGTTTCGCATTAAGAAGATTCATCCAGACATAAATTTTAAAACGGGAAAGCAGTGTATCTGAAAGTGTATAAAAAAAAGGAATATCCTTGGCAGAATAATAAATAGTCATCTCATCAGAAAGAGGTAAGTTTTCAAAAATACTGAGATTATTCTGGAAAAAAGACTGTAAATCTTCTGTTTCGTTCACGGCCAAGGTTTTCTGAACTAGAATCTGTTGTTCTGAAGTTATAAATTGATTAAGTGAAATCTGATAATATTTGGCCAGTTCCAAAGCCTCTTCGAAACTAAACTTAGCTTTCAGGGACGTTCTTCTGTGCGATGCATCATAGCTTATATTCAGAATATTGGCAATCTCATCATTCAAAGATTTATCACCAATTTTTCTACGAATTTCCTTAAGTAAGAGTTCCTGATACATGGTTTTGTGATTTTCACAAATGTAGTATTTTTTTTAATTTTTTTTCACATTCGTAAATGGTTCTTTTGCGGATAATTTTGAATTGTAATTTAAAAATTATCAGTTATGAAAACACGAATAGTATTGTTAACAGTTCTTTTTTTCAATGGTTTGGTCTATGCATCAGACCCTATAAAGATAGATTCTCTGAAGCCCAGATTTTTTGGAACTTCGCCTTCAAAGAATGTCAGAAATGTAAACGGAGTTATGTTTAAATATTTTGATGAAGACGAAAACAATATTCCTAAAAAAATCAACGGACTAGGGTTGGGACTTAATCCTGTAGGACTTTTCTTTCCTGCATTACTCCTTGTGTATCTACCCGACGCAGGGAAATGGAACTTAAACAATGATTATGGAATTGTTCCTGAAAATGAAATGAACAAGATTAACGGAGTTCAGCTATCCCTCATCAATATGGAGCCAACGGTTACCAATGGTTTGGAAATTAATGTCTCAAGTAATATAAACACCTATGCCACAACAAATGGAGCTGCTCTATCTCCTTTTTTCAATTTGCATCATGAAGTAAAAGGTGTTTCTGTAGCTCCCTTGGCAAATATAGGTCAGAAATGCAGAGGACTTCAGATTGGACTTTACAACAGTTGTAAAGATTTTCGCGGAATACAGATTGGGGCATGGAATAAAAATGGAAAACGAAAGCTGCCTTTAATCAATTGGAATTTTAAGAAACATGAAAAGAAAGAATTATGAAAAATATACCCTATTTACTCATCTTATCCCGTTTTATAACAGCTTTTGTAATTCTGTATTTGGGATACTACGTAGGAGAATCTGCCACTAAGTATATTCTTGCGTTAATGTATTTCGGAATATTAACCGATATTTTTGATGGAATTATTGCCCGAAAAGCAGGAATTTCCTCAGAAAAATTAAGAAGACTGGATAGCCAGACTGATTTGATCTTCTGGCTCTCTCTAGGGTTTGCATCTTATTTTCTGAATCCTGAATTAATTATAGGGGAATGGCATGGCATCCTTTTAATTTTCATCATGGAAGCACTTTGCTATGTTGTCAGTATCTGGAAGTTTGGTAAAGAAACCTGTACTCATGCTTTTTTGTCAAAAATGTGGGGCTTGAGTTTGCTGTTGGCATTTACTTATCTGATAGGTTTTCAGGAAGCGGGATGGGCTTTCAATCTGGCGATTATTCTTGGGTTGATTTCTCACGTTGACGTTATCCTCATTATTTTATTCCTTGCACAATGGCAATATGATGTTCCCAGCTGTTATCATGCCCTGAAAATAAGGAACGGAAAACAGAGGAAAAAGTCTATTTTCTTTAACTAATGTATTAAATAATTGATTAATGATTTTTAAAGAGGGCGCAATCATCAAGTTGCGCCGTTTTTTTGTAACTTTGCAAACATTAATTTTTATACGAAAATTTATTATCAACAAATGAAAAAGCAAACGATCAAAGAAATCCTAAAGGATTACAAGAAAGTATTACATCATGACATTACAGTTTACGGATGGGTAAGATCATTCCGTGCCAATCGCTTTATAGCTCTTAATGATGGATCTACGATTAATAATTTGCAGATAGTTGTTGATTTCGAAAATTTTGATGAAGAAATCATCAAGAATATTAGTACAGCTTCTTCCCTTAAAGTAATAGGTGAAGTTGTGGAAAGTCAGGGAGCAGGGCAGTCTGTAGAAATTGTTGCTAAAAAAATCATAGTTTTAGGAGATAACTTTACAGAAGAACTTCAAAGTACAATTCTTCAGCCTAAGAAACACAGTTTAGAAAAGCTTCGTGAGCAGGCACACTTAAGATTCAGAACCAATCTTTTTGGAGCTGTTTTCAGAGTACGTCACGCGGTAAGCTTTGCAGTTCATTCATTCTTTAACAAAAATCAATTCTTCTATATTAACACACCGGTAATTACAGGTGCAGATGCAGAAGGAGCGGGAGAAATGTTTGGAGTAACAAACTTTGACCTGAACAATATGCCAAGAACTGAAGAAGGTGAAATTGATTTTGCACAGGATTTCTTCGGGAAAAAGACTAACCTTACCGTTTCAGGACAGCTTGAAGGAGAAACTGCAGCAATGGGATTAGGAAGAATCTATACTTTCGGACCTACTTTCCGTGCTGAAAATTCAAACACAACAAGACACCTTGCAGAATTCTGGATGATTGAACCGGAAGTGGCATTCAACAATCTTGAAGATAACATCGACCTAGCGGAAGATTTCCTAAAATATGTAATCCAGTATGTATTGGATAACTGTAAAGATGATCTTGAATTCCTGGACAAACGTTTTGAAGAAGAGCAAAAGACAAAACCAGAAAAGGAAAGAGCGAAAGAGGGACTTATCGAGAAACTTGGAAATGTAATAGCTAAGCGTTTCAAGCGTGTAAGCTATACAGAAGCTATTGAGATTTTATTAAACTCAAAAGAAAACAAAAAAGGAAAATTTGTTTATCCGGTTGAGAGCTGGGGAGCAGATCTTCAGTCTGAGCACGAAAGATACCTAGTTGAGAAACATTTTGAGTGTCCGGTTGTATTGTTCGATTATCCAAAAGAAATCAAGGCTTTCTATATGAAGCTGAACGAAGACAATAAAACCGTTGCTGCTATGGATGTTCTTTTCCCTGGTATTGGAGAGATCATTGGTGGATCAGAAAGAGAAGCAAGATTAGACGTTTTAAAACAGAAAATGGCAGATATGCATGTAGATGAGCACGAACTTTGGTGGTATCTTGATACCAGAAAATTCGGTTCTGTACCTCATGCAGGTTTCGGTTTAGGATTGGAAAGACTAGTTCTTTTCGTAACAGGAATGACGAATATCAGAGATGTGATTCCTTTCCCAAGAACGCCGAAAAGCGCTGAATTCTAGAGACATAAAAAAAAGCCTTAACATTTGTTTAAGGCTTTTTTTATTTTTCTATAGTTTATTATGTAGAATGTATAAAGCAAAAATCATGCTAAATGCATTTTTTATCAAATAAATTTATTAAATTCGTAGAATATGTTATGTTAAAACGCAAATACGAATATGCTTAAACAACACTTACAACTCAAATTAGGACAAAAGCTGGCCCCTCAGCAGATCCAGTTGATGAAGCTTATTCAGCTTCATACTCTTGAATTTGAAGAGGAGTTGGAGAGAGAGCTAGAAGAGAACCCTGCTTTGGAAATTGCAAAGGAGGATTCTAAGGAAGATGAATATTCTTCCCTTGAAGACGCTTATCAGGATGAGGGTACAGAAAGCATTGAAACAGACTTCGACGTTAACGAATATCTTTACGACGACGAACCTAGCTATAAAACTGCATCCAGCAACTACTCTCCGGATGATGAGGAATTTGATAACGAAAGCCTTTTAACGGAAGGACAGTCATTATATGATTATCTTATGGAGCAGATTCACCTGGTAAATATCAGTGATGAAGACCTTAAGATTGCAGAATATCTAATAGGAAACCTAGATACAGATGGATATTTGAGAAGAGAGATTAAATCTATTGTGGATGATCTGGCTTTCTCACAAGGAATCTATACTACAAAGGAAAAGGTAGAGGATATTTTGGAGAACTATGTTCAAAAGCTGGATCCATCCGGTGTAGGAGCAAGAGGACTACAGGAATGTCTATTATTACAGATTGAAAAGAAAGTAAGCTCAGATAAAGCTGTTTCTTTGGCTGCTAATATTTTGAGACATCAATTTGATGCCCTTACCAATAAGCATTACAACAAGATTATTCAGAAGTACGATATTGAAGAAGATGACCTGAAAGATGCGTTGGATGAAATTTCTAAACTATCACCAAAGGTTGGAGGAAACTTTGATACCCAGACCATTACAATTAATCAGGAAATTATTCCGGACTTTGTGATTCAGGTGAAAGATGGATTGGTAATTCCTATGCTTAACAGCAAGAATGCACCTACACTAAGGGTTTCTGAGGAATATAAAGATATTCTTACCACCTACTCACACGATAAAAAATCTTCTGAGCATAAGCAGGCAGCTTTATTTATCAAGCAAAAACTGGATGCTGCAAAATGGTATATTGATGCAATTAATCAGCGTCAGAATACTTTATTGCAAACAATTAATGCTATTGTGAAGTTCCAGAAAGATTATTTCATTACAGGAGACGAAAAATCCTTGAAGCCGATGATCCTAAAGGATGTTGCAGACATTACAGGATTTGATATTTCTACCATTTCAAGGGTAGTAAAAAGTAAATATGCAGACACTCCAAATGGTATTGTATATCTTAAGGATCTATTCTCGGATAGTTTAACCAATGATGATGGAGAAGAAGTTTCTACCAAGGAAATTAAAACCCATCTTCAGGAGGTAATCAGTAAAGAGAATAAGAGAAAACCTTTGACAGATGATGCCTTAGTGATCATCTTAAAGGAACAAGGGTATAATATTGCAAGACGAACGATTGCAAAATATCGTGAACAACTCAATATTCCTGTTGCCAGATTAAGAAAAGAACTTTAAATAATAAAAAAGCATTTCAATTTGAAATGCTTTTTTTGTTTTTATACAAGATCATAAAAATGTGTAAAATATCTTTTCGAAAGAAGGATATTCTCATCATTTCTATTAGAATTTGAAAAAATTTTTGTGACTTTATGTTTTGACTTCTGGGTTAAACTCTAGTACTCAATCCCAACTCTTTCATGGATATTTCCCGCATTTCCACCTTTCTGATTTTTCCTGAAATGGTCATCGGGAACTCATCCACAAATTTCCAGTATTTTGGAACTTTATAATGAGCAATTTTTCCTTTACAGTAGTCGTTTAGTTCTTCTTCCGTGATAGTGAATCCTTTTCTCACTTTTACCCATGCCATTACTTCTTCCCCAAACTTTTCACTTGGAACTCCAATGATCTGAACATCCAAAATATTGGTATAAGTGTATAAAAAGTCTTCAATTTCTTTTGGAGAGATATTTTCTCCACCTCGGATAATAAGATCCTTAATTCTTCCGGAAATGGTAATGTATCCATCTTTATCCATTACTGCCATATCTCCGGTATGCATCCAGCGGGCATCATCCAGTACCTTTTTTGTGTTTTCAGGATCATTCCAGTATTTTAGCATCACAGAGTAACCTCTTGTACAAAGCTCTCCATGCTCACCGCGTTTCAAGACTTTTCCATTTTCATCAATGATCTTTATTTCAAGATGATCCTGAACCGTGCCTACAGTACTTACCTGTTTTTCCAAAGAAGTACCAATTAAAGTCTGTGTGGAAACAGGAGAAGTCTCTGTCATTCCATAGCAGATGCTCATTTCTTTAATATTCATCAGACTTTCCACCTTTTTCATAATCTCAGGAGGACAAACTGAGCCTGCCATCACGCCTGTTCTTAGGCTCGAAAAATCGTAGGTATCAAAATCTTTTACCGCCAGTTCAGCAATGAACATGGTAGGAACACCATATAGTGAGGTGCATTTTTCGTCAGAAACCGCCTTTAAAGTAATGTCAGGATCAAAGCTGTCATTGGGAATAACCATACATGCGCCATGAGTGGTACAGCAGATATTTCCAATTACCATTCCAAAGCAGTGATAAAATGGTACGGGGATGCAGACGCGGTCTTTCTCTGTATATTTTAATCTTATACCAATAAAATAGCCATTGTTCAGAATATTATGATGAGAAAGCGTTACTCCCTTGGGGAAGCCTGTTGTTCCTGATGTATACTGAATATTCACCGGATCATCGAACTGTACATGTTCTTCGAAGCTATGTAAAACTTCATCCGAAATATCCTGCCCGTTATTGACAAAGTCTTCCCAGTTATCATCAAAGAAAATTTCATGTTCAAGGGTAGGGCACACTTCCTTGGCGTATTCTACCATTTCCTTGTAATTACTGCTTTTAAAATATAAGGAAGAGAAAATGAAGCGTACTTCAGACTGGTTCAGAACATAAGTGAGTTCATGAGTTCGGTATGCCGGATTGATATTGACCAAAATAGTTCCGATTCTGGCAGTGGCATATTGTAAAAGAACCCACTCATAACGGTTGGAAGACCATATTCCTATTCGGTCACCCGATTTTGCTCCTAAAAATAATAGGGCTTTTGCAATGGCAGTCGTTTGGTTGTAAAACTCTTGATAAGTAGCTCTGTAGTCCTGATGAACACAGACAAGTGCTTCCTGATTGGGGTATTTTTCGACAGTACTTTTAAGATTTCCTCCAATAGTCTGTCCTAATAATGGAACCTCAGAAGCTCCATATACATAAGATAAAGGCATAGTAAAAAGATTTGGTGAAATAAAATTAACAATAATATCTTGAACTATAGCCTATGAATACTAATTTTCCTGTGAATCTATTTCTTTTAGCTGTTTCAGGTTCTTATCAAGTTTTTTAATAATGCTTCCATACACCAATCTATAGTAAAACCAAATCATGGATACGGCCAGCAACGTGCTGATGGTGATTCCAACAATAATGATGGTAAGATTGGAATTAGTAGGCTGTATATTTTGAGAACTTAAGGTATAAAATATAAAAGCAATCAATACAAACGTAAAGGTAATCAGTAATACAATACTTATAAGAATAAAGGCATTCACCGTTTTCTTGAAACTAATGATTCTGGTAATAAGCCCTTTAAGGTTTTCTTCGATCTTTATTTTTCGATAATTCTGGTAGAATTTTAAGACAAAATAAGCCGTAATCAATAAGCTCAGAACTTTTATAGCTAAATAAACGTGGCCAAAGTTATTTTCAACTTCAGGAGCTTCCTGGGCACCCAATCTTTCCAGCATTTTGCGGAAGCTATCAGATTCTTCCTCCTGAAAGAAGTAGAATAAGCCCAAAACAGAAAAGAACAAAAATTCTACAACACTGATCCAGAAAATATACTTTACATAATTACGTGACTTTCTATTCAGCATCTGAAGAATTTCACTGTTGTCATATTTTGGCTGTACAGGTTGTTCCTGCCATGTTTTCTTAAAGCTATCTAAATCAAATTCAGGCATATTTTTCCATCTGTTCTTTAAGGGTTTTCTTTAATCTGTTCATTTTCACACGTGCATTGACTTCAGTGATTCCGAGGTTTTCTGCAATATCCTTGTAAGGCAGATCGTCAAGATACATCATGACAATGGCTCTTTCTATATTAGGAAGAGTCTTGATTACAGTATACAAAAGCGAGATCTGTTGTTGTTTTTCATCATCATCTTCCACAAAGTCTTTGTGGTTGATGTCCAGTTCATTGGTAGGAAAGCTTTTGCTTTTTTTTCTAAAAAGAGTAATGGCGGTATTAAGCGCTACGCGGTACATCCATGTGGAAATCTTAGAATTTCCTTTAAAAGAATCATAACTTCTCCAAAGTTGCAAGACAATCTCCTGAAAAAGATCCTCTTCATCTTCCAGGGAATTGGTATATAAGCGCGAAACTTTAATAATCAGGCCTTGATTATCTTTAATAAGTTGCGCAAATTCTTTTTCTCTGGAATTCATAGATGTATAATGGCACGAAGATAACGATAAAGTAGTAATTGATGAAGAATAATAATAGCAAAATCATTAAAAGGTAAAATCGTAAAAAGGTGAATAAGCAACGAATGAGGAAAATAATGGAGTTATTGGGAAAATAAAAATTTGATAATGATATCAAGGTAATAAAAACTGCTGGGGAATGAGATTGTTAATGAAAAACTTTTTTCTCTTATTTAACCTCTTTGCTGTTGCATCTTTTCGCCCTTTTACCACGAAATTTATGTATCTTTGCGCCCACGAGAAAATCGGCTTGTTGATTCCTGTTTCGGCAGGGGTAGGAAAGTCCGGACACCATAGAGCAGCAAAGCGGATAACATCCGTCACCCGTGAGGGTAGGACAAGTGCAACAGAAAGCAGGTACAGTTCGGCTGTAGTGAAACCAGGTAAACTCTTTGCGGTGCAATGGTAAGTATATCGGTTCTTTTCAGTAATGAAAATAGGGGCGGCTCGTCCTGAAAACCGAGGGGTAATCAGCTCAAGTTTTGCAGCAATGTAAAGCGTAGATAAATAACAAGCGCTTCTTAGGAAGTACAAAATCCGGCTTATAGATTTTCTCGTTTTTCTTATGATTCAATTTTTCTTACATTTTTATTCTTGAGTCTAATGTTATTGCATTTGTTTGTAATACAATATATTATGTATTTGTAATTCTAATATAAGACTTTTAAGAAACCAAATAAGATCTACGAAAGACTTTTATATTTTTCTGTTATCTCAACTTTAACATAAAGAGATCGAGATGAAAACAGAAATTACTTTACAGTCAGTTCCGGAAGAAAAGCCAGGCTTTATTGCCATAATACTATATGTGGCTTTTGTATATGGATTGTTTTGGGGAATTAATCAATGTCTGATGTATTTTTTTCAAGACATAACCAATGAGCTATTAATAAAAACTCTTAACAATATTTTGTGGATCGGATTTATGTTTTTGCACTATAAAGTTGTGAAATATTTCCTTCACCTGATCAATAAGCAAAGAAAACGACCTGTTATTTACCCTGTGTTAGGTATTTCCAGAGAGGGAATTAATTATTACACAGAAAGCAAAGAAATGGTTTGGGGAAGTATTTCAGAAATACAAATTATAGATTCTGTACTTTCTGTAACCGTGGATCTTAATCCTAAAAAAGACTTCAAGCTGAACCTATCCAAGACAGATCTTCATACACAAATGACACAGGAAATTTTTGAAAAACTATTGAAATATCATTATAAAAAAGAAGTCTATATTTACAATACTCCCTCATCCTGTGGGTGTGGCTGTTAATTTTAATACTAGGTACAGATAAATAAATTAAAATGGAATCAGAAATTACTTTATACAAGTTATCAGAAGAAAAACCGAGGTATGTAAACATTGTATTTTCTTTGATATTAACGGTTGGTTTACTGGCAGTTCTTTGTATACTGATCTATCTTGTGTTTACAAACAAAAATCCCTTTAAAATTTTAATTTCCATCATTGTTTTCTTATTAATATCTGTTTTTTTTAATGCTTCAGTAAAAATCTTCATCAGATGTATTAAGGAACGGATGAAGCCGGACGAAGAGCCTGTGAAAAAATTATCCGTCAGTTCAAAAGGAATTTTTAATTATAGGGCAAAAAAACAATTGATCTGGGAAGAAATTTCCGAGATCCAGATTATTGATTCAGTTCTTTCGGTGACGGTAGATCCCCATCCTGAAAAGGATTTTCAGCTTAATTTAGCCGATACAGATGTTTACAGTCAAATGACCAGAGAGGATTTTGAAAACTTACTTAGAAAACATTACAAGAAAGAAATTCATACCTATTATACCCCTCCATCTTGTGGATGTGGCGGTTGATTAGATACATATTAATAAGAATTAATGGATTAAGATTTTAATATCATGAAACCTGAATTTACCTCCGTTCTATTAGATAGTACCCAACTTGATTATCTCCGGAATCCTTTATGGAAAAGGATTTCAGATTATCAGATTGATCAGGCTGAATTAGCCATTCCTTTTTCCAGAAAACTGGCTCAGACAGAAGGCTGGATGAGAAGATTCTGTTTGCTTGCCATTGAAGAATATAAAAAATTTGTTTACTTATGCTGTGTTTCTAAAAATGGAGCATCTCCTTCCATAGTCGTAGATAAAGTGTGGCATTTGCATCTGCTCTATACCACCGAATACTGGAAAGAATACTGCCCGAATATTCTGGAAAGAGAACTTCATCATTTTCCGAATGTAGGTGGAATTAATGATTATAATAAGCATCAGGATTGGTATTTAGAAACCCTAAAACTTTACATCCATGTTTTCAGGCAGAACCCTCCCGAAGTTTTTTGGCGGATTCCTAAAGAAATTATACCATTCCTATTACCTGAAAATAATAAGATAAAAGTTACCGAGCAGTTCACATGGAAAAAGACCTTTGAAAACTTACATTCAAAAGTCTTTAAATATATTCACGGTAAATCAGTTTACAAGTAAGCTAATTCCGGATTACTCGTCCAATAATTGCTGTTTAGCCTTTTGGAGATCTTCCTTATCTTTTTCTGAAAGCTTTGGATATTTAAGGTTCATTTTTTCTAAAGTGTCTATGATAATCTGAATTGCAGCTACTCTTGCAAACCATTTATTGTCTGCAGGAAGTACATACCAAGGGGCATGATCTTTTGACGTTTCGTTAATGGCTGTTTCATAAGCCTCCATATATTGACTGAATAAAGCTCTTTCAGGAAGATCAGCTGCAGAGAATTTCCAGTTTTTTTCCTGTTCGTCAATCCTGTCTAACAATCTTTTCTTTTGTTCATCCTTAGATACATTCAGGAATATCTTGATAATGGTTGTTCCATTCTGTGAAAGATGTTTTTCAAAATTTCGGATACTTTCATAACGGTTTTCCCAGAATTTATCATCAAAGTCTTGCACTGAAGACCAAGTTTTTTCGCTTAAATTATATTCAGGGTGAACCTTGCAGACCAAAACACTTTCGTAGTGTGAGCGGTTAAAGATTCCAATCATTCCTTTTTGAGGTAAGGTCAGATAATGCCTCCACAAAAAATCATGAGAATACTCTTTGGAACTTGGTGTCTTAAAGCTGGTTACATTACATCCCTGCGGATTTACTCCACCAAAGACATGTTCTATCATACTATCTTTTCCCGCAGCATCCATTGCCTGAAGTACTACCAAAAGAGATTGGCTTCCATCCGCATAAAGTCTTTCCTGTAATTCACGAAGCTTTTCTTTTTCCTGAATTAATAGCTGGGTTCCCTCTTCTTTGGTTAGTTTCCCCTGATAGGATGTTGATGTTTTTTTTATTGAAAATTTTCCGTTTACTTTAAAATCATCTGAGAAATTGGTGTCCATATTTTGTTTAAGATTAAAAGATTATTTTACGCCTCTGATCTACTCTTAGATAAATGTAATAAAAAAACCGCCTCAGTGGAGGCGGTTTCTTTATTTTTTTGTGTAGAGCTTACTTTGCAGCAGTCTTTTTAGCTAGTTTAGCAGCTTTTTTCTCAGCTTTAGCAGCTTCTTTTTGCTCAGCAGGAGTCAATACTTTTGGCTCAGGAGCATTAGCATCTACGTTACCTTTGATGTAGATTACGCTTCTGCTGTTTGCAGGGTCGTTAGAAAAAACTTCGATCATTTTGTTGAAACCTCCTGTAAGGGCAGTGTTGTATCCAACCTTGATCTTAGCAGATTTTCCTGGCATGATCGGGTCTTGGCTGAATTCAGGAGTTGTACATCCACAAGATGGTTTTACATTTGAAATAATCAAAGGCTTATCACCAGTGTTGGTTACTGTGAAAAATCTTGTACCGTCAGAACTAGGCTTAATAGTACCGTAGTCGAAAGTAGTTTTATCAAATGTAATAGTTTGTGCAGATGCAAGAGCAAATGTTCCGAATAATGCAATTCCTGCGATTAATTTCTTCATATTCTTGAATGTTAATATGTTTGTTAGATAAATTTTGTGAAACAAAGTTAAAAATTATTTTAATTCATGCTTAAAAATTTTTTTCTTTAGACTATTTTTGCAAATTGCAAGCCAAAGAAATAGAATTTATGCAGATTTCAGAAAAGTACAATCCACAGGAAACAGAACAAAAATGGTACAATTACTGGTTGGAAAACAAATATTTCCACTCAGAGCCTAATGACAAACCACCATATACCATAGTTATTCCTCCGCCAAACGTTACGGGGATACTACACATGGGGCATATGTTGAACAATACCATTCAAGATGTTCTGGTCCGTCGTGCAAGAATGCGCGGGTTTAATGCTTGTTGGATTCCGGGAACAGATCACGCTTCAATTGCTACCGAAGCTAAAGTTGTTGCTAAATTGAAGTCTGAAGGGGTCAATAAGTCTGATATTACTCGTGAACAGTTCCTTGAGCACGCTTGGGAATGGACGAATAAATATGGAGGAACGATCCTTGAGCAGCTTAAAAAACTAGGTTGTTCTTGTGACTGGGACAGAACCCGTTTCACGATGGAGGAAAAGCTTTCTCAACAGGTTATCAAAAGCTTTGTAGACCTTTACAATAAAGGATTAATCTACAGAGGCTACAGAATGGTAAACTGGGATCCTGAAGCGAAGACCAATATTTCAGATGAAGAGGTAATATTTAAAGAGCAGAACGGGAAATTATATTTCCTTAAATATAAGATTGAAGGGTCTGAAGAGTTCCTTTCAGTGGCTACAACACGTCCTGAAACAATTTTTGGGGATACTGCGGTATGTATCAATCCTAATGATGAAAGATATGCCCATTTAAAAGGTAAAAACGTAATTGTACCGATCGTAAATAGAGTTATCCCAATCATTGAAGATGAATATGTAGACATTGAGTTCGGAACAGGAGCCTTGAAAATTACTCCGGCACACGATATCAATGACTATGAAATCGGACAAAAGTACCAGTTGAAAATGATTGATGCTTTAGATGATGACGGAAACCTTAACGAGCATGGTCTGCATTATGCAGGAAAAAACAGATTTGAGGTAAGAAAGCAAATCGCAAAGGAATTAGAAGAAAAAGATCTTTTGCTAAAAGCAGAAGATTATGTAAATAAAGTAGGAACTTCCGAAAGAACAGGTGCCGTTATTGAACCAAAGGTTTCAGTACAATGGTTCCTTAAAATGTCTGAAATTGCTAAGCCTGCATTGGATGTAGTAATGGATGATGAGGTGAAGTTCTATCCTGAGAAATTTAAAAATACCTACAAACACTGGATGGAAAACATCCGTGACTGGAATATTTCCCGTCAGCTTTGGTGGGGACAGCAGATTCCCGCTTACTTTTATGGGACAGGAGATGAAGATTTTGTAGTAGCTGAAACTAAGGAAGAAGCTTTAGTACAGGCAAAACAAAAAACAGGAAATGAGGATTTAACAATAGAAAGCCTTAGACAGGATGATGATGCACTGGATACCTGGTTCTCATCTTGGTTGTGGCCAATGTCTGTATTTGATGGAATTCTTGATCCTGCAAATAAGGATATCAATTATTACTATCCTACATCTGACTTGGTTACAGGTCCGGATATCATTTTCTTCTGGGTAGCCAGAATGATCATGGCCGGATTGGAATACAGAAAAGAAGTTCCGTTTAAGAATGTTTACTTCACAGGGATTGTAAGAGATAAGCAGAGAAGAAAGATGTCAAAATCTTTAGGAAACTCTCCGGATCCACTTGAACTGATGGATAAATATGGTGCAGATGGTGTTCGTGTTGGGATTCTATTGAGTTCTGCAGCAGGAAACGACCTTCTTTTTGATGAAGATTTAATGCTTCAGGGAAGAAACTTTATGACAAAAATCTGGAGCGCTTTCCGTTTGATCAACATGTGGAATCATGAAGACAAGCCGGCAATTGCTACCGATCATCAGGCTATTGAATGGTTTGAAAATAAATTAAACAAAACAATTGTTGAGATCAATGATCAATTCGAGAAATTTAGAATTTCCGATGCACTTCATTTGATTTATAAATTAATTTGGGATGATTTTTGTGGTTGGTATCTTGAGGCAATCAAGCCAAACTATGGAGAAGGGATTTCTAAGGAGGTTTATGACAGAACGATTATTTTCTTTGAAGAATTGATGAAATTACTTCATCCGTTTATGCCTTTCCAGTCAGAAGAAATTTGGCATTTGATTTCAGAAAGAAGTATTGAGGATGCTCTTGTTATTGCGCAGCAGAAAAATGCAGATGAGTTCAGCGAAGATGTAATTAAGAACTTTGAAATTTCAAAAGAATTGATTTCCGGTGTTAGAAACTACCGTCAGACAAAAGGAATTTCACCAAGAGAAACAGTTGAGGTATTTACCAATGCTACAGAATTTGCCAATGAAGCAGTTGTAAGAAAATTGGCGAATATTGCTGACATTAACTTCGGACAAAAAACAGATAAGCCAAGCTTTACTTTCCTGGTAGGAGCAACTGAGGTTTCTATTCCTTTAAGTGAAAACTTAGATTTGGGAGAAGAAAAAACAAAAACCGAAGAAGAAGTAAAATATTTAAAAGGATTCTTGATTTCAGTAGAGAAGAAGCTTTCCAACGAAAAGTTTGTTGCTAATGCAAAGCCTGAGGTTGTAGAAGTGGAACGTAAAAAACAAAAGGATGCTATTGACAAGATTGCGATCTTGGAAGAGAAGCTGAAAAGTTTGTAAATTAGAAATAGAGACAACATGTTGTCTTAATATCAGGCTGGATACAGATGAAAACTTGTATCCAGCCTGATGGTTTAAGAAAAGAGATAAAATGACACATATAGAAAACATTAAAAAACTATTTTCGAAGGACTTTGTGGAAAGCCCCTTGTTAGAAAGTTTTGAGGTAGGAAAAATCTATCTTTCCAGTGGAAAGCTAGTAGCCTGTGATCCGTTAATTACGAATGATATGCTTGCTTTTTCTACAAATTTTCCGAAAGGAGAATTCTCTGTAATGCTTCATAAAGAGAGAGAAAGCAACTGTGTTGCCTATGCAGAAATTGTATTCAGTAATGACGAAATTACAGACTGGAAACTTGCGACCACGGCAGGGCAAAACATCAAAGAACTTGCAAAAGAAGAGGTTTTTGGATATCCGGTAGAAAGTGGAATGGGATGCTTCATGGACGTAGATACCCAAAACAGCCTTAATGATCTGGAACAAAAGCTATATCATAATAAAGGCGCTGATTTCATGGGGATTTATGAAGAATTTTTTCATGAGTATTTCTTTGATGAAAAAGGTGCTATAGATCAATATGCATTTTTAAAGCCATCAGAAACTCATCCCGGAACTATATTTGCTTTCGAGACGGGCTACGGGGAAGGTTTTTACGCCAGCTATATTGCTTATAGTAAAGATCAATCACCCGTGAAGATTATTACTGAATTTATTGAAATAAGTTAAGTAAAAATTAGTTATTTTTGACATGAAATTTCGTCTGTTATAATTTTTAAAACTAATATAAAACACAATGAATTTCTCATCAGATCAACCCAAAATTATTGTTGTAGGTAGTTCCTCAATAGATCTTGTTTTAGAAACCGATAAACTTCCTTTACCTAACGAAACCGTTCTGGCTGTTAATTCAGAAAGCTATTTTGGAGGAAAAGGCGCAAATCAGGCGGTAGGTACTGCCAGATTGGGGGCAAGTGTTTACTTTATAGGATGTGTAGGAATGGACCCGCTGGGACAGCAAATCATGAGAAATCTGGTGAGCGAAAGTGTAAATGTAGGTTTTGTACATGAGACAGATAGAGAGTCAACAGGTACTGCCTATGTGACGACCTCTGGGGGCAATGCTGCGATTGTAGTAGTGCCTGCAGCCAACAAATATCTTAATACAGCCCATATTGATGAAGCAGACCGGTATTTTCATACCTCTGATCTTGTCCTTGTACAGCTTGAAGTTTCCATGGAAGTAGTGGAATATACCGTTAGAAAAGCCAAAAAATATGGCAAAAAAGTAGGTTTATATGCTTCTCCTGCAATGAGGGTAAGTGATGAAATCCTGGAGGCGGTAGATTTTATTGTAACCAAAAGTAGTGAGCTGTATATCATTTTTGGTGAAGAACAGAGAGAAGAGGTACTTAAAAAATACTTTAATAAGGTTTTTGTAAGAGATGATTCCAATTCTACCATTTACTTTGATGGAACGGAGATGAAATATTACAGAAACGATAAAGATACCACTGTTTATAAGATGGGAATGGGAGATGCATTTACATCGGGGTTTGCCATAGCGCTTTGCCACGGAAATTCCATTGAAGATTGTGTGAAATTTGGAAATGAGGTTTCCTCAAGGGTTTCTGGAGGTAAAGGATCTCAGACAGGACTCCCAAGAAGATCAGATTTTAAGTTCTAAAGTTATTTAAGACATATCAAAAGTCAGAAACTTAACATAAAAATATATTGAAAATGTCCACTTTTATAGTGGATTTTTTCTTTTATCCTATGGAAAAACTAATACTTACCACAAAAGATCAAGCTTCACTGGCTGTACATCTTTTTCAACCTGAAAAAAATAATGGAAAACTGCTGTTGATTAACTCTGCAACCGGTGTAAAACAACAGGTGTATTTCTCATTTGCCAAATACTTCTCTGAGCAAGGTTTTACAGTAATCACTTATGATTATACAGGAATTGGGCTTTCTAAACCAAAGAATATGAAAGGTTTTCATAGCTCCATGAGGGTTTGGGGGTCACGGGATTATAAGGCATTAACCGAATATATCAAGACTCAGTTTCCTGACCATAGAAAATATTGTCTGGGGCATTCTGTTGGAGCATTGATTCTAGGAATGAACAATGATTCGGAAATGTTTGAGGAGTTTGTTTTTGTAGGAACTCAAAATGCATTTGTGGGTAATCTAAAGCTGAAAACAAAAATTGAAGCCTACTTGGGGTTTGGAATTGTGCAGCCAGTAACCACTTCATTACTAGGTTATTTTCCTGCAAATTGGTTTGGGCTTGGAGAAAGTCTTCCAAAAAATTGCGCATATGACTGGAGAACCTTAATTTTAAATAAGAAATCAACCAACCGATTGTTGGAAAAGATTGATGATTATTCTAAAAATTTAACACAAAAAGTTTTTGTAATTCGTGCGGAGGATGATGTTTGGCTGACAGAGAAAGGGGTATTGAGCTTATTAAATACTACCTATCCTAACCTTAAACCAACCTACAGACTTGTAAAAACATCAGAATCTGAGAAAAAAGAAATAGGGCACATTAATTTTTTTAGAAGCTACAATCATAAACTTTGGGATATTATTTTAAATGAACTGATAGATAAATGAAAAGTACTATTGACAATACCGTAGAATTTGTAAAGGAAAAATTAGAGGGAGCAGAAGCTGGCCACGATTGGTTTCACATTGAAAGAGTCTGGAAGCTGGCTAAAAAAATTGCAGAAACAGAAAACTGTAATCAGGAAGTGGTAGAATTATCTGCATTACTACATGATATTGCTGATCCTAAATTTCATAATGGGGATGAAACCATTGCCCCGAAAATATCAAGAGCGTTTCTTGAACAACAGAATGTTCCTGATGAAACTATTGAAAAGGTGCTATATGTCATTGAAAATATCTCTTTTAAAAACAGAGGTAATGCTCCTATAGAGCCGTCTCTTGAATTGCAGATTGTACAGGATGCTGACCGTATTGATGCTATTGGAGCCATTGGTATTGCCAGAACTTTCAATTTTGGAGGATTTAAAAATAACCCAATGTATGATCCGGCGATTGAGCCCAACTTAGGAATGTCCAAAGAAGAATATAAAAAGTCTAATGGTACAACAATTAATCATTTTTATGAAAAATTATTACTTCTAAAGGATCTTATGAATACTGAAAAAGGGAAAAAAATGGCTGAGGAAAGGCATAATTATATGCTGAATTTCCTTGACGAGTTTTATAAAGAGTGGAATGTGGATTAACATTCTCTGAAAAATTCTGAAATCAGTATCTTTGCAATATGGTATTTTTCATTCTTGTTATCTTTTGGGCTTGTATCCTTTCCTTGATTTTGTATAAAATAAAATCAGGAAGAATAGCAAAATGGGCAAGGTTGTTCCGTATTGTAACGGTGGTTTCAGCTATCTCTGTTTTCACTTATTGGTTTATTAAGAAAAGTGCTGTAGCGTTTGTAGATAACTCTGTAGGACTGCAGGTCATCAATAAGCTTCCACAGACCCTGGATTTTTATCTGATTAATGTAAATAAGATTGATAAAAACATTTCGCTAGAACCGAAGCACATCGGGAAAGTACGTCCGGAATATTATAGGGTAGAATATCTAAAAATGGATAAGTCTGACGAGTACTGGATTGTGGGCTACCTTGGTAAAAAGAACCTTGTATACTTTTCCCAGCATTCTGTTCCCAATAAGAATATAGATCAGATTGTAGAAGTGCAGAATTATATTAACCAAAGCATGAAGCTTTCTGATGCAGCAAAAAAGCAGGTAGATGCTTACAATTATGAAAATACGAAGTTAGGAATTTGGATTACATTAGATTTTCTGCTTTTATTCCTTAATCTGGCGCTGCTTTTGAAAAAAAATAAAAAATAAATATTTTATAGGTAATGAGTAATGTGAAAAATACTCATTACCTGTTAATTATTATTGGTTGTTCATTAAGGGTAGTCTAAGATCTGCATAACTTGTTCCTTAAATTCTTCCGGACAGCCTTTCACTATCTTGTCTTTACTTTGTTTACTGATTTCATTTGGTTTCAGCCATTCCGTTTTATTGGAGTTCAGGCTGTGATTATCATATACTCTTTTTATGGTATGATCCTCATAAAAGATATATTCATCGCCAAGCCAGTTGCTCGCAACACTGATTTTACAAATTTCCTTTTCCATGATCAATTTTTTTTAAGTACCTCATATTCGTTTAGTGAAATATGATGTACTCTAATGTATAAAATTTTCTGATATGAAAGGACTTTTATTGCTGTTGCGGGGTAAATTAAAATTAGTCTATTTAATTTTTTAACTGTTAAATAATTGTTGTTTTTAGATGATAATGATATATTTTTATTAAAAAAGAGTACCTGTACTTTCAGTAGCCATTTGTGGAATATGAATATCCGTTTTCCATTCTTCATTCAGTTTTTTGATAAAGTAAGCTGATAGAAGAGGTGACGCTTTCTCAATATTTTGGTGTACAAAGAAATAAAGATTTTGAAGACCGTCCTTTTTCCATTGGCTAAGATGTTTCAACCAGTCATCCAGTCTTTCATAGTCACTTTCTGCATTAGCTCCTACGTAGCGGATGAATGCATTGGGTGTTGTAAGACGCATATGAAGCATGTCTCTTCTTCCTGCAGTATCTACAATGATATTGGTGATATTATTAGCTTCAAAGAGCTCACAGGTTGTATTAAGGATTTCCTCATTCGTAAACCATTCTGTATTTCTAAGCTCTATGGCTAGCGGAACTTCCTTGGGCCATTCTTTCACGAATTTTTCCAGTCTGTCATAATCTTTAGGTTTAAAGTTGTCATGAAGCTGTAGGAAAGCCATTCCCAGTTTTTCATCAAAATTGATAACTGCTGAAGCAAAGTGAGTAACATGATCTGTAACGTCAATCAGTCTTCTGAAATGGGAAACCGTATTGGTGATCTTAGGAAAGAATTTGAAGTTATCCGGAGTTTTTTCTTTCCATGTTTTTACCTGATCCGGAGTTGGCATTCCGTAAAAGGTTGCATTTAATTCAATAGAGTTAAATTGTGTGGCGTAATATGTAAGTTCATCCTTGGTTCCTTTAGGATAGAATCCTTTAAGATCCGTTTTATTCCATTTGGCACATCCGATAGAAATATTTTCCAGTCCTTTTTTATTAAGGCTTAAAATTTCCTTGGTTCTGGAATGATCTTTTGGAAGGGTGAAGTCTATTTTTGATGGGTCTTCTACTTGTCCGAATTTCATATTAAGCGGTTTTAATTTTTAAAATTAAGCATTTTTTTGCTGTAATTCTCATGATAAGGATGAAATATCGCGCAGTAGGCTGCTGGGTATATTAAGTTTTTTTATACTACTCAATATACTTCTTTTTCAAAGGTTCGGATTTTCTTTCCGGGCCTTTTTTGCTATGTAAAATAATAGAAGAAATAATATTACTCAATAGGTGAGTAATATTATTTCTTCCATTCCACCAAAAAAGATCTTTTTTTGATAGCTTATTTTATCGTTTGTGTTACCATTCTGTTTGAAACGGTAGCATAGATACATCCGGTGGTTTTTAGATTAACAGTAATTGTTGCCGGAACAGACCGGTAAGCGGTGTCACCATAAGGTTCAACAATTTTACCATTTGAATCTTTCACTGTTCTTCCTTTTACGGTATAGGTCATTGTTGCCGTTCCTGTAAATCCGCTTGACGGGCTGAAGGTTACAATACCTGTTGACTTATTGTAAGTCCATGTACCTGCAGCAGTTACTTTTTTACGGTATAAGGTAAGGTCTGTATCGCTGGTCTTTGCAAAACTGAATGTTGAATAATCAATATTGGCATTGCTTCCTGTGGGCGGAGTTGTAATGCTGATAGGGCCTTTGTATGCTATATCATTATTGAAAACCGGGATATTAACCGGTTGAAACTTACATGTAGAAGCTACATCATCATTGGTTACTGCTGAATAAGGCAGTGTTAATTTTACATTCCGGATAATGTGTTGCTGGAATGCAGCTCCTGTAGAGGCTGCGAAACCTAGCTTTAGAAAGGCTGGGGTTGTTGCATTAAGCGTCTGGGGAGTTGCAGCTCCTTCCACATCAGAATTATTAAAATCTGAAGTTTGAGGATTGGCATTTTCCGTATACGGCACTGAGGTCTTATAATGATAATAATTGATGACATTCACAGGAGTTCCGTTTTGTATTGTCTGGATATCAACTTTTATATCAAATCCATCTGTAACGGTACTGCTTATAAAATGGGGAATCAGGTCAAGATATACTTTTCTGAATTCTCCGGCATTATTTCTGAGATCAAACACTGAAGTAAGGGTGTTGGAAGTAGCCAGATAGCTTCTGTCTGTTTGCAATACCCTGCCTACAGTTCCTGTATTACTTAAAGTAGATCGTGTAATCAGAACAGGATATCCTGTAAAACCATCTCCTAATCCTGTGGTATTAATCGCAGCACCTTTTGCACCTCTTAAGGTTATATGGCTTGTCGGTTGAGACCAGGCTACCCCTGCAATTCCATTTACCCTTGACTCACCCTGAAAACGCTTTGATTTAAAATTCCCAAACTCATCCAGGGCAATACCCAGATAAGCTGATGATAAACCTGCCTTTCTCTGGCTTGCATAGGTATTCTGTGTCCTGTTATAGGCGTAACCAAGGCCGGCTCCAGGAGCACCTATTGTAGGGCTTGTCACTGCTCCATCATATAAGAAAAAAGATAAGCCGTCTCCATAAGTACCACTTAAAGGGGTTCCGTTTTTCATGTCATATTCAAACTCAACATGAAGTCCGTTTACAGAAGTAAATGTCCTGCCATTGATAAATAATCCCCCAAACTGCCCTGAGCTTGCAGGAGTAAGCTGTACTCCGGTTGAGGTATGTGAGGCATTTCCCTGTATCGTAAGTTCAGAAGCTGAAGAAGCATTCATAAGCGAATTAGAATAAGAATAAAATCCGTAGATACTTGCAACTTCCGTACTGTCTGTCTGTGCATACATAAAGTTTGTAAGCAGCGCAAAAAGCAGGCTCATCAAAGACAGCCTTTTAAAATTCTTTTCCATGACTGCTTATTTTACAACAAATACGATATTGATGAAAGATGCTGAAGTTGCATTGGATAAAACATCATAATTCAATACACCCGTGCTGCTGACGCTGTTTATTTTAAAAACAGAAGCGTCATAACCCGTTACATAATAGTATAAATCTGTTGCATTGGGGAAAAAAGGTATCGAAGCCGGAGCAGATGCACTTCTTGCATTGGTTGGGACATTCGAAAACTGATTTTTATACAAGGTGTACAGATCTTTCGTTTGGCCTGTTGAAGTTGTTGTGGTATCAAAAACTACACTCGGCATGTAGAAAAATTTAGATACATACGGAGAAAGGCATGTCCAGTCAGGGGTTGTAGGAGTTCCTACATTTTGGCTGATGCATTTTTTGTTGGCATCAAAAATAATAAGCCCTGTGGCTGGATTGGTAACAGAAGATAGGTTACTTATTCTTGGGAGAAGTAACCCTTTGGAAGTACTTGTAACATCTAAAGCTGCGCTCTGATCGGGAGAAGTAGTATTAATTCCTACTTGTGCATAGTAAGTAATGCTGGCCATTGCCATCATTAGGGTAATAATTTTGTTCATTTCGAAATAATTTTTTGTGTTTATATTGTAGCAATTTTTTTGCTAGGAGTAATTTGCTATCTGAGTTTTATTTTTGTGTTTTTTTAATTAAAGGGGGTAGAACACACTGTATTGTGCTTGTAATGTATTTACTTTTCTCTTTTATGTTGTGTTTTTTTTAAATAACCAGTTCTAAGAATTTTTTTCAATCATCAAAGAGGTTTTTTTATTAATTTAAATAAAATACAATCTTAATTTCGTATTAAATTTTTGTTTAATAATAAGCCTGATGGTTAATTTTTTATTTACTAAAAACTTTTTTATTTGGTTTATCTTCAACAAATGTAAATAAAATCACTACATATTAATAATAAAAAATCAATGATACAGGGACTTGATTCACTATTTAGGGAGTGAATGCCTAATATTTTCAGTATTAATAGATGATTAAAAGAAAATAGTTTTTTAAAACCTAAATGTTAAATTTTTGTTAAATTTTAATTGCAATAAAAAAAGCACACCTTTTAGGTGTGCTCCACTATATAGTGCGTTTATTATTTGATCTTATGCTTCACAGCTTGAACATGATACAAAGTTCACCATCATTTCTTTAGAAACGGAAGAACTTCTTTGGTAGTAAAGAGTCTTTACTCCTTTTTTCCAAGCTTCAATATATAGGTAGTTTACATCTTTTACCGGCATTGTAGAAGGAATCTGAAGATTCAGAGATTGAGCCTGGTCAATGTACTGTTGTCTCTGTGCTGCCTGGGAAATAACTTCCATAGGAGAAATTTCCTTAAACGTTTTGAATACTGCCTTTTCTTCAGGAGTAAGCTCGTTTAGGTGTTGTACAGAACCGTGGTTCAACATGATTGTTCTCCATGTTTCCTCATTATCCAATCCTTTTTCTTTCAATAGTTTTGCCAGGTATTTATTCTTACGCATAAAGTTTCCTTTAGCAAGACCTGCTTTATAATAGTTAGAAGAGAAAGGCTCAATTCCCGGAGAAGTTTGTCCTAGAATTGCAGAGCTTGAAGTGGTAGGAGCAATAGCCATTGTAGTGGTATTTCTTAATCCGTATCCTTTCAATACTTCTGGTTCTCCATAGATGTTGGCAAGTTCTCTTGAAGCCTGCTCAGCCTGTTCTTTGATGTGTCTGAATGCTCTTGCGTTGAACTGGGTAGCTTCAAAGCTTTCAAACGGAATCATATTTTTCTGTAAATAAGAGTGGTATCCTAAAACTCCTAATCCAAGCGCTCTGTGACGCATAGCAAAGGTTCTGGCTCCTTGTAGATAGTAGTTTCCTTCGGTTTTATCAATGAATTCGGATAAAACAGCATCAAGGAAGTATACTGCTAATTTCACTGCATCTGTATCTTTCCACTCGTCATACAGTTCAAGGTTCATGGAAGACAGACAGCAGATGAAAGATTCTTCCATAGTAGACGGAAGCATGATTTCAGAACAAAGGTTACTTGCGTTTACCGTCATTCCTAAATCTTTATAAACCTGAGGCTTATTTCTGTTCACGTTGTCTGTGAAGAAAATATATGGAAGACCTTTTTGCTGACGGCTTTCCAATACTCTTGCCCAGATTTTACGCTTATCCATATCACCGTCAATCATATCCTGCATCCAGTAATCTGGTACACAAACTCCTGTAAACAGGTTTTGAATCGGGCTACCAATATCTTTGATAGATAAAAATTCTTCAATATCTCCGTGGTCAATATCTAAGTAAGCAGCAAAGGCACCTCTTCTTACGCCACCTTGAGAAACTACATCCATTGCTGTATCAAAAAGCTTCATGAATGAAACTGCTCCTGAAGACTTTCCGTTATCAGTTACCGCTGTTCCTCTGTTTCTCAATTCTCCAAAATATCCTGAAGTACCACCTCCGATCTTAGTCTGCATGATGACCTCACCCATTTTGTGGGTAATCCCTTCAATACTGTCCGGAATGTGAGCGTTGAAACATGAGATAGGAAGACCTCTCTCTGTTCCCATATTAGCCCATACAGGAGAAGAGAAACTGATCCAGCCTTTAGTGATCATTTCTTTGAATGCCGCCTGAAGTTCCGGTTTGTATAATCTTTTTGCAGCCGCAGTAGTGATTCTGTCGATAGCTCCGTCTACCGTTTCACCTTTCAACAGATATCCTCTGTTCAGCATCTGCTCAGACTCTTCATTGAGCCACCATATATTTGAATTTTGCTCTTCCATAGATGTTATATTTTCGAATTCCGGAATGAGGGTATCACTCCGGAATTTTGTTTTTTTATATTATTGGTTGTAAAATTTCTACTTTGTGAGAACCGTTCAGTCCACTTTCATCTCTTAATCTCTGAAATTCCTTAAAAGATGGAACATTCAAAACTTCATGCTGAACTTCTTCATTACGATAGTTTGAATAATGTACAAAAGTAACTCCGTCTTCCTTTAGATAAACCTTGTATTCAAATGTGGACTGATCCAAGTTCTTGAAATCATCCAAAAATGTTTGAATATTGGCTTTATTTGTAGAAACAAATTCAGGGTTTACGGTATAGCTTACGATTACATTAATCATCTTTTATATTTGTGCTTATTAAGTCAATTGGGATTCTGTTTTATGGTATTATGGATGCTGTCATCCTAATACTATCTGCTTTGACGCTCGCTGTGCTCGCGCCTTTTACATTAAAACAAATCGTTTGCTGTAATACTCTTATCGTGTTTTGTATAGTCTACTGGTCTTTTTGCAAAGAAATCATCTAATGAATTGGCAAAAACTTCCTCTTCAAACCATACCATTGGTCTGTACTGTTCAGGAGTGATGTTGTATCTTGTCTTCATGTTGATTTTCTTCAAGCTGTCGTCTACACGGTACTTCATGAAGTTCAATAGATCTTCTTTAGATACATTGTCGATTTCCCCTAATTCAAAGATCCAGCTAAGGATATCCCCTTCTTTTTCGATAGACTCATCTACAAGCGTATAAATATCTTCAATATCGCTTTCAGTTAAAAGGTCCGGCTGCTCTTCACGAATTTTGTTGATCAGATAGATTCCTGCATTCGCGTGAATCTGCTCATCTACAGAAGTCCATGCGATGATGTTGGAAACATTTTTCATGAATCCTTTAAATCTTGTGAAAGAAAGGATGATGGCAAATTGAGAGAAAAGAGAAACGTTTTCTACTAAAATACTGAATAGCAATAATGCAGAAACATATTCTTTAGGAGTAGCAGAGTTGGCATGTTTTAAGGCATTTCCAAGAAACTCAATTCTACCTTTTACAGCAGGGATTTCAATTACGTTAAGGAATTCATCATTATATCCTAATACCTCTAATAAACGGGAATATGCTTCAGAATGACGGAACTCGCATTCTGCAAAAGTAGATCCTAATCCATTGAACTCCGGTTTTGGAAGGTGGTTGTATAAATTTCCCCAGAATGTCTTTACAGACACCTCGATCTGTGCAATGGCTAAAAGCGCATTTTTCACAGCATGCTTTTCATGTGGTTCCAACTGCGAATGAAAATCCTGAACATCTGCAGTAAAGTCCACTTCCGAATGCACCCAGAACGATTTGTTGATTGCCTCTACAAATTGAAGAACCTCCGGGTATTCAAATGGCTTATAACTTACTCTTTTATCAAAAATTCCCATATTAAATATCTTTATAATTTAAATAATTTAGATCTCTGTGGATAACGTTCAGGAAATACCTAACTTTTTGTTTTTCTGCTTATTGTGAATAAAAGTTATTCACGGGGGCATTTCAATATTTCTTGTAAAGAACTAAGTACAAAGTTCGAAAAAAAGAACTGATTTTGAAAGGGGTAAATACTAATAGGCTGACTTTTAGCTGTAAAAGTTTTCCACATTTACATGAAACAGGCACGGATAATAGCTTAGACAGGTATCTGGGGGATAAATAGATGTAAAACCAGAGTTACGGTTAAACACTTTTGTGTAATTTGTTTTAAATAAAGGATTAATCAGTTAAACAAAAAAATATTTGAATAAATTTTCAATCTTGTAACAATTTGAAAATATCATCTACTTATTGGGTATAAAACATACATCACTTAATGTTAGTAATTCAGGATTTACACAAGTCATACGATACAGGAAAAAGCAAGCTTCATGTTCTGAAGGGAATTAATCTGAATATTTCAGAGGGCGAGTTTGTTTCTATTATGGGAAGTTCCGGTTCCGGAAAGTCTACTCTTCTTAATATTATTGGTATTCTGGATGAAAAAGATTCAGGAACCTATGAATTGGATGGGGTTCCTATCGAACATCTGTCTGAGGTAAAAGCAGCGGAATACAGGAGTAAGTTTTTAGGATTTATTTTTCAGTCCTTTAACCTGATCAGCTATAAAACGGCTTTGGAAAACGTAGCACTTCCTTTATACTATCAGAATGTACCAAGGAAAGAACGTAATGAGAAGGCTATGGAATACCTGGAAAAAGTAGGCCTTACACAATGGGCCAATCACCTTCCCAATGAACTATCAGGAGGACAGAAGCAAAGGGTAGCTATTGCGAGAGCTTTGATTACCAATCCTAAGGTAGTATTGGCGGATGAGCCTACCGGTGCATTGGACTCCAAAACTACCCATGATATTATGAAGCTTCTTCAGGATATTAATAATGAGGGAAAAACAATTATTGTTGTAACCCATGAACCTGATGTGGCAGCACAGACTAAAAGGAATGTAATACTGAAAGACGGTATCATTGAAAGTGATGAGTTTATTAAGCAGATTGTGCTTTAAATTAATTTGAAAATTGAAAGGCAAATTTGCTGAACAATTTTTTCAATCTTTTAATATCAAAAAAAATGTTTGACCTAGATCGTTGGCAGGAAATATTCAGTTCTATCCGTAGTAATGTACTTCGGACGGTGCTTTCGGGATTTACAGTGGCTTTGGGACTGTTTATCTTCATTGTGCTTTTTGGAATTGGAAAAGGACTTCAAAATGCCTTTTCGGAAGGGTTCTCCGGAGATGCCAAAAACCTGATTACCATTTCTACAGGAAAAACAACTTTGGCTTATAAAGGGCTGCAGTCTGAACGAAATGTTACCATGAATAATGACGACTACGACTTTCTGATCAATGCAGAGAAAAAAAACGTTGGAGCTTCCAGTCCCAGATATAATGCAAGTTTAATGGTAAAATATGGGAAAGAAAGCGGAATCTATCAGATACATGGTGCGGAACCCGGAGAGCAGGTGATTGAAAACAGAAAAATGATAGATGGTCGCTATATTACTCCTAGGGATTTGAACGGAAAGCAGAATGTTGCCGTGATTGGTAGAATGGTTCAGAGAGATTTAATTAAAAATGGAAGCCCCATAGGAAAAGATCTGGATATCAATGGAACAATGTTTAAAATCATTGGAGTATTTTCAGATGACGGTGGAGACTGGGATGAAAGACATATTACCGTTCCTATAACGACCTTGCAGCAAATGAAAAAAGGGTCTGACACTGTAAATATAGCCTACATTTCCTATAGTGACAAGCTTACCCCACAGGAAGCAATTAAGTATGGAGATGAACTAAAAGATAAATTGAAATCGAGAAAAAATGTTTCTCCTGACGATGAAAATGGTGTCCGTATTTGGAATAATGCCAAAAACATGAATGATACATTCACCTTTATGGCGGTTCTTACAGCTATTGTTGGATTTATTGGTATGGGAACTCTTTTAGCAGGGATCATCGGAATCAGTAATATCATGGTATATATCGTAAAAGAAAGAACTAAGGAAATAGGAGTACGAAAAGCCATTGGCGCAAAACCAAAAGGAATTGTTGCTTTAATTGTTCAGGAAAGTGTTGTCATTACAGTAGTCTCCGGACTTGTAGGAGTTGGAGTAGGGGTTTTAACCCTAAGCCTTATTGGTGACAGCCTGGAAGAATTTTTCATCAAAAGTCCAAGTGTAGGATGGGCAACGATCCTGATGGCATTTATTGCATTGGTCTTTTCTGGATTAATCGCAGGATTTGTTCCGGCATACAGAGCGTCAAGGATTAAACCAATTGAAGCATTAAGAACAGAGTAATATTTTTTGAAACCATAAAAGGTAAAAAGCTCTGAAATAAGAAAAATTAAATGAGTAATTCATAACTCACAGTTTATAATTTATAATTCAAAAAGGTGAATATCATATTTAAAATAGATACTTGGCAGGAGATTTATTATTCATTGAGGAATAATAAGCTTCGTACATTTCTTACCATGATTGGAGTAGGATGGGGGATGTTTTTGTATGTGAGCCTTCTTGGGGCAGCAAAAGGAATGGAGAATGGTTTTGATAAATTATTTTCAGGTTTTGCTACCAATTCCATTTTCCTGTGGGCGCAGAAAACCTCTATTCCTTACGAAGGATTTCCTAAGGGAAGAGAGGTTCACTTGAATTTATCCGATATGGAAATGCTGAAAAGAAAAGTGACAGCCGTAGATTATATTTCTCCTCAGAATGCAAGAGGAAGCTTTACAGGAACCCCTGGAGAATCTATGTCCAGAAACGGTAAAAGTGCTACCTATTCTCTTACAGGAGATTACTCTGTAGGAAACAAAATTTCAGAAAAGAAACTTATTTTCGGACGCTATATCAATGATGCAGATGTTTCCGGAAATAAAAATGTAGTAGTAATTGGAGAAGAAATTTATAAGAACTTTTTCGATTCCAAGAAAAAAGAAAACCCAATCGGGAAATCTGTTAATATAAAAGGACTTTTCTTCAATGTAATTGGTGTTTTCAGAGTGAAAAAAGGAGGTGGTTTTGAGAATGACCAGACAGCCTTTATTCCACTTTCCACGTATACTAAAATGTATAATGCCGGAGATCAGATAGACATGTTTGCCATTGTAAGTAAACCCAATGCCAACGTTAATGCAGTAGAAGAAGATGTAAAGCAGGTATTGAAAGCTAAAAATAAAGTGTCTCCAGAAGATACCAATGCGTTTGGAAGCTTTAACCTAGGGAAGGAGTTCAAAAAACTTACAGGTTTCCTTACGGGAATGCAGCTTTTGACCATTATTGTTGGAACGCTGACGATCCTTGCCGGTGTTATTGCTATTTCAAATATCCTACTGATTACCGTGAAAGAAAGAACCAAGGAAATTGGGATCAGAAGAGCGCTAGGAGCAAAACCTGCAGAAGTAAGAAATCAAATATTGCTGGAAAGTGTTGTCATTACACTCTCCTCGGGATTATTGGGATTCCTCTTTGGCGTCTTTGTACTGATGATCCTGAATGCCGTGACGCAGGGGCAGGATGCATTTCCTTTCTATAACCCTACAGTAAACTATGGGAATGTGTTCGCCGCAATGGCTGTTATGGTGGTTTTAGGATTAATTATCGGTATGATTCCGGCACAAAGGGCTGTGAAGATTAAGCCGATTGAAGCATTAAGAACAGAATAATCTTGTCATTTTTAAATCATTCAATCTTTAATAAAAAATAAACTATACATATGAAAAAGAAATTCACTTGGAAAAAAGCCATTTATATAGTGTTGGGGCTTTTATTTGCAGTGGCATTGTTCTCAGGGATTGGCTATCTAGTAAAATCAAATTCTAAAGAAAGCGAATCCTTCCTTACCCGTAAACCTAGCGTTCAGAACATGGATGATAAAGTAATGGCTACTGGAAAAATTGTTCCAAAAGAAGAAATTGAAATTAAACCCAATATTACAGGGATTATTGATAAGATCTTAGTGAAAGAAGGAGATAAGGTAGAAGTAGGTCAGCTTATTGCTACCATCAGAATTGTACCAAGTATCTCTGAAGTGAATGCTGCTCAGCAAGAAGTTCAGAACGCTCAGCTTCAGATCAATAATTCGCAGCTAAATGTTGCGAATATGCAAAAGCAGTTTGAAATGCAGGATAAGCTTTTTAAACAAGGAGTAGCTTCCAGACAGGAATATCTTAACTCTCAGCAGCAGTTATATTCTCAGCAGCAATCTCTTAAGAATGCTCAACAACAATTAAATACAGCTCAGAAAAGATTACAGATTGCTAAGACAGGTGCAACACCTGAACTGCAGGGGCAAGGTTTGGCAACGACACAAATTCGTTCCAAGGCTTCAGGAACTGTTCTTGAGGTACCTGTAAAAGTAGGTAGCCAGGTAATTGAGGCCAATAACTTCAATGCAGGAACAACCATTTGTTCTGTAGCGGATCTGAACTCTTTGATCTTTAAAGGAGAAATTGATGAAGCTCAGGCCGGAAAATTAAGCCAGGGTATGGACATGAATATTGTGATTGGTGCATTACAAAACAAAACATTCCCAGGAAAGCTGACAATGATTGCTCCTAAAGGAAAAGATAATGCAGGAACCATTAAATTCCCTGTAGAAGGAAACGTAGATAATCCTAACAACGAATATATCAGAGCTGGTTTCTCAGCAAACGGAGAAATCGTATTAAGCTCTCAAAAGAATGCCTTATTACTGGACGAGTCCTTAGTTCAGTATGAAAAGAAACAAGGGAAAGATGTTCCATTTATAGAGGTAAAACAAAAAGATGGGAAATTCAAGAAAGTATACGTGAAATTGGGTGCCAGCGATGGTATTAATGTTCAGGTTCTTCCGGGATCAAATATTACAAAAGATTCTGAAGTAAAAGTTTGGAACCCTTCTGATAAAGACAAAGAAGAATTAAAAGAAAAATCGAAAGCAAAATAATAAACTGATATTATAAACTATTTAACTGTTAGATCCCGAAGAAATTTTTCTTCGGGATTTTTATTTGAAAAATGCAGAAATCCATCTTATTGGTAACCTGGAAAATCGATGGTCTGGTAAAAATGGTTTAACAAAAATATGGTGAGATGTAATAAACAGGAATTTCAAAATGTCTTACTTTTAATATCAAAATATAACTATGAAGAAAAGCTATCTTATTCTGTTTCTCTTTATTATCGTAAAATTTGTTCTCCAATATTCATTAACAAATGCGGAGTATGAATTGCACAGGGATGAATATCTGCATCTGGATCAGGCGAATCATCTCGCTTGGGGATATCATTCTGTTCCACCAGTGAACTCACTATTTGCCTGGTTGATTAAAATATTAGGCAATTCTGTATTTTGGGTAAAATTTTTTCCGGCATTGTTTGGGGCATTAACAATAGCAGTTGTCTGGAAAACCATTGAAGAACTCAATGGTAATCTTTTTGCAAAAGTTCTTGCCTCTCTGGGAATTTTATTGTCAGTTCTTCTTCGTGTAAATATGCTGTTTCAGCCAACATCTCTGGAGATTCTTTTGTGGACGTTTCTTTATTATTCGCTGATAAAATATATTAATTCAGAAAAAGTAAAATGGCTTTACATTGGAGCAATAGCTTTCGGAATTGGGTTTTTAAATAAATACAACATTGCTTTTTCAGTCTTAGGACTTATCCCTGCTTTATTACTTACCAGACAAAGGAAAATCTTTACACAACCCCATCTTTATTGGGCAGGACTTTTAGCATTAGTCATTATTTTCCCTAATCTTCTCTGGCAGTATCAAAACAAATTTCCTGTCATCCATCATATGAAAGAATTATCGGAAAGACAGCTGGTGAATGTAAACAGAATTGATTTTCTCAAATCCCAGATTTTATTCTTTATTGGATCTATTGTTGTTGTTATTGCAGGCTGGGGTTCATTGCTATTGTACAAACCTTTCGAGAAATTCAGATTATTTTTCTGGAGTTATATTATTACCATAGCATTGTTCTTATTCTTTAAGGCAAAAGATTATTATGCTATAGGATTGTATCCGGTTTATATAGCATTTGGTTCCGTTTTTCTGGCTTACTTTCTGGAGAATGGATGGCGGAGATTTCTAAAGCCGGTTTGTATATTCATTCCCGTGTTACTATTTCTTCCTCTATATAATGTTGCCTTTCCCAATAAAAGTCCGGAGTATATTATAAATCATCAGGAAGAGTACAGGAAATTAGGATTGCTTCGCTGGGAAGATGGAAAAGAACATTCCTTACCACAGGATTTTGCCGATATGCAGGGCTGGAAAGAGTTAGCTCAAAAAGTAGATAGAGAATATTCCAGATTATCTCAATCTGGACATACTTTGGTTTTGTGTGATAACTATGGTCAGGCCGGAGCCATTAACTATTATTCTCAAAAAGGAGTGTGGGCAGTGTCTTTCAATGCTGATTATATCAATTGGTTTGATTTAAGTAAAAAATATGAAAACCTTATTCGGGTTAAAGAATATTCAGAAAATGAAGATGAACTTAAAGAAACCGGACCCTACTTTCAACATTCCCGGCTTACAGGTTCTATAACAAATCCTTTTGCCCGAGAGAAAGGAACCCTGATTTTTAGTTTTGAAGGAGCAAAAACAGACATAAGGAAGAGAATTCAGGATGAAATTGATGAAGATAAAAAAGAGTACGAAAGATAAAATCAGCCTTTTTCATATAAAGATTATTGAAAAAACAAATCGCAACACGGTTGCGTTAATTAGATTTGTTTTAACTTTGCAAACATCAAATAATTAAACGATGCAAAATAAAAACTTTGATGTCATTATAATAGGAGGAAGCTATGCCGGGTTATCTGCAGCAATGGCTTTAGGCAGATCTTTAAGAAATGTTTTAATCATAGATAGCGGAAAACCTTGTAACAGACAGACTCCACATTCGCATAACTTTATTACCCACGATGGAAATACCCCAAAAGAAATTAGTAGTTTGGCGAGGAAAGATGTTGAAAAATACACTACAGTGCAGTTTCATGAAGGAATTGCTACACAGATATTAAAGAATAATAATGGCTTTGAGATTGAAACACTATCCAATGAAAGATTTTACGCTAAAAAAATTATTCTGGCTTCCGGAGTAAAAGATATTATGCCTAATATTCCCGGATTTGAAGAATGCTGGGGAATATCCGTATTGCATTGCCCATACTGTCATGGCTATGAAGTAAGAAACGAAGTAACAGGAATTCTTTCCAATGGTGATATGGCATATGACTTTTCAAAGCTCATCTTTAATATGACGAAAAATCTCACTTTGTTTACTAATGGAAAATCTACCCTTACTCAAGAACAGATTGAAAAATTAAAGCAAAACAAGATTAATCTGAATGAAGAAGAAATTGATAGGATTGAACATGAGAGCGGCTTCATTCAAAAAATTATCTTTAAAAATGGAAGTTCTGCTTTGTTAAAAGCATTGTATGCAAAAAGACCTTTTGAGCAAAATTTCAATATCACAGAAAGTTTAGGCTGCGAGCTGACAGAACAAGGATTTATTAAAGTTGATCCCATGCAGAAAACAACTATTCCCGGAGTTTTTGCCTGCGGAGATAATGTAACCATGATGAGGTCTGTAGCCAATGCTATAGCACAAGGGAATTTAGCTGGAGCTGTTGTGAATAAAGAATTATCAGAAGAAGCATTTTAAATGACATATTTTATTTTTTGAAGAATGTATAGATTTTTTAATTCAAATTTTGTGATGATAATTTATTATCGTAATATTGCGATATACTTTTGAATTATGGGAGCTACAAAAACAGACTTTTTTACAGAAGAACAAAATAGGATGGCACTTATTGCGAAAGCATTAGGCCATCCTGCCAGAATTGCAATTATTGAATACCTGCTTAAAGTAAACGAATGTATTTGTGGTGATATCGTTAATGAACTACCCCTGGCACAACCTACAGTCTCTCAACATCTGAAAGAACTGAAAAATGCAGGTCTTATCAAAGGAAATATTGAGGGAAACTCAATTTGCTACTGTATTGACGAAAAAGTATTTGAAAGCTTAAATCTTTACTTTTCAAATATTATTTCAACAGTAAAGAAACAAAACTGCTGTTAAAATTTTTTTGAAAATCTTTATCGTAATATTGCATTATAACAATTTAAAATATTCAATTATGAAATTATCAGAAATAAAAAGCATTTTACCTGAATTGGAGAATGTAGAATTTCAATTAGAAAACGGAACATTTGTTCCTGAGCATTTTCATGTAACAGAAATAGGAATGGTTACCAAGAATTTTATTGATTGTGGAGGAGTGATCAGAAAAGAAGAAAAAGTAAACTTTCAGCTTTGGAATGCTGATGACTACGAACATCGTTTAAAACCAGGAAAATTATTGCATATCATTCATCTTTCGGAAGAGAAGTTAGGAATTGGTGATTTTGAAATTGAAGTAGAGTATCAGGATACCACCATCGGGAAGTATGATTTGGAATTCAATGGAAAAAATTTTATTCTGAAAAATAAACTAACAGCTTGTCTGGCTACAGATGCCTGTGGAATTCCACCACAGAAACAAAAAATAAGCTTGAATGAATTGACTGGAAACCAAAATACAAGTTGTACACCCGGAGGGGGCTGCTGTTAATATTGATTTTATAACAAAAAAAAATGAATCCTAAGTTATCAGTATACATAGAAGAAGTTCTTTCTCAAAAGATTAGTGAGGAAAGAAAAAAAGTGTTACAACCATTGATAGATTTTATACAGGAAAAAGTGAAAAATCAAGAGTCTGTAAATATTAATTTTATCTGTACCCACAACTCAAGAAGAAGTCATCTGGCGCAAATTTGGGCACAAACGGCATCGGATTATTTTAAAATATCTAATATTTATTGTTATTCGGGAGGAACAGAAGCTACAGCCCTGTTTCCAAAAGTTGCAGATACCCTGATAAATTCGGGTTTCAATATTTGGAAATTAAATGAAAGTGAGAATCCAATATATTCTATAAAGTATTCTCAGAATGCTTTGCCCATTATTGGGTTTTCTAAGAAATATGATGATGCTTTTAATCCGGATACTGATTTTGTGGCGGTTATGACCTGTTCGCAAGCAGATGGTGGCTGTCCATTCATTGGAGGGGCAGAGAGACGTATTGTTATTACGTATGAAGATCCCAAAATTTCGGATGATACCCCAAAACAACAAGAAATTTACAAGGAAAGAAGTCTGGAAATTGGTGCTGAAATGTTTTATGTTTTTTCCAAAATCAGTTGTTAATAATGAACGTTCAATTAAAATTTCTTGATAGGTATTTGACCCTTTGGATTTTTTTGGCAATGATAATCGGAATAGGATTAGGATGTTTTTTTCCTAATATTTCTGTAACGATAAACTCATTATCATCCGGTACAACCAATATACCCCTAGCTATCGGCCTTATTCTAATGATGTATCCGCCGTTGGCAAAAGTAGATTATTCTTTATTACCACAAGTTTTTAAGGATACAAAAGTCATATCTATCTCTTTATTATTAAACTGGGTAGTGGGACCAGTATTAATGTTTGTACTGGCAATTATTTTTCTAAGAAATGAACCAGACTTTATGATAGGATTGATCCTGATAGGTCTGGCAAGGTGCATTGCCATGGTTATTGTCTGGAATGATCTGGCCAAAGGAAATCGAGAGTATGCAGCATTACTGATTGCATTAAACAGCGTTTTTCAGATTGTATCATACAGTTTTCTGGTTTGGCTGTTTATTAATGTTCTTCCTCAGAAACTAGGTCTTGGAGGTTTTAATATTTCTGTACCCGTTCAGGATGTTACTGAAAGTGTTTTTATTTATCTGGGAATACCATTTTTGGCAGGCTTTCTATCCCGCTATTTTCTGATAAAGTCAAAAGGAAAAGAATGGTATAACCGAAAATTCATTCCTATGATTTCACCGGTTACATTATATGCATTGTTATTTACCATTATTTTAATGTTTAGCTTAAAAGGGGATCAAATATTAGAGCTTCCGATGGATGTTGTGAAAATTGCAGTTCCGTTGATTATCTACTTTGTATTGATGTTTTTTATTAGCTTTTCAATCAATAAATTAATGAAAGTTCCGTATGATAAGAATGTTTCAATTGCATTTACAGCTACAGGAAATAATTTTGAGTTGGCTATTGCCGTAAGTATTGCCGTTTTCGGGATTCATTCATCTCAGGCTTTTGTAGGAGTGATTGGTCCTTTAGTAGAAGTACCAGTATTAATTTTATTGGTAAAAGCGAGTCTTTATTTAAAAAAAAGATATCAACTGAAATAAAAAAACTCAATAATTATAACCAAAATAATGAATGATATTTAAAATTTTGTACCAAAAATCATATTTTTTGATATCAAAATCTCGATGAAAATTCCGTACATTTGGGGTGAAAAATTTCAAAAACTAAAAGTAAAATGGATATTATTTTCGACCTGATTGAGAAGGAAAGACAAAGACAAGCCCATGGGTTAGAGCTTATCGCATCAGAAAACTTCGTTTCTGAAAATGTGATGAAAGCAATGGGAAGTGTACTGACAAATAAATATGCTGAAGGATATCCCGGAAAAAGATATTACGGGGGATGTGAAGTAGTAGATGAGGTTGAAACATTGGCTATCAACAGAGCAAAGGAGCTTTTCGGTGTAGACTATGTGAACGTTCAGCCACATTCCGGTTCTCAGGCGAATGCAGCCATTTATCTTGCAGTTTTGAAACCTGGAGATAAGATTATGGGTATGGATCTTTCTATGGGAGGGCACCTTACTCACGGTTCTGCAGTGAATTTTTCAGGAATTCAATACAACGTAGTTTCTTACGGAGTTCAACAGGAAACAGGTCTTATTGATTATGACCAGATGAGAGAAGTAGCATTGAGAGAAAAACCGAAAATGCTTATTGCAGGTTTCTCAGCGTACTCAAGAGATTTAGATTATGCTAAATTCAGAGAAGTAGCAGACGAGATTGGAGCAACTCTTTGGGCTGATATTGCACACCCTGCAGGTTTAGTAGCAAAAGGACTATTAAATTCTCCGTTTGAGCACTGCCACGTAGTAACCACTACCACTCACAAAACATTAAGAGGTCCAAGAGGAGGGATGATCATGATGGGGAAAGACTTTGAAAATACATATGGCCACAAAACTCCAAAAGGAGATATTAAAATGATGAGCCAGGTATTGGATGGAGCTGTATTCCCAGGAATTCAAGGAGGTCCATTGGAGCATGTTATCGCTGGTAAAGCAGTCGCTTTCGGAGAAGCTTTGGATGTACAATTCGAAACGTATGCAAAGCAAGTTAAAGCAAACGCTCAGGCATTATCAAAAGCAATGATTGATAGAGGGTTTGATATCGTAAGTGGTGGTACAGATAATCACTTAATGTTAGTAGATCTTAGAAATAAAGGAGTAAACGGTAAAGAAACAGAAAAAGCATTGGTTCTTGCTGATATTACATGTAACAAAAACATGGTTCCTTTTGATGATAAATCTCCGTTTACAACATCTGGTATCAGATTAGGAACAGCTGCTATTACTACAAGAGGACTTAAAGAAAATGATATGAATACTATTGCAGGGTTAATTTCTGAAGTAGTAGACAACATCAAGAATGAAGAAGTCCTTGCATCAGTAAGAAAGAATGTTAACGAGTTAATGGAAGGTAAGGCATTATTTAATTATTAATATTGCCTATAATATAAAATATAATATAAAGAATGGGCGAAACGCTCATTCTTTTTTTATCTACATGGAAAAGAAGTCTTTTACTTTTGATGAGATTAAACAGAAGCTTGTTAATTACTGCGTTTATCAGGATCGCTGTCATGCAGAAATAGAACAGAAAATGAGAGAATTTTTGCTTATTGATGAAGCAAAAGAAGAAATTTTTCTATATCTCATGAAAGAAAATTATCTCAATGAAGAGCGGTTCACGAGGAGCTATATCAGAGGGAAATTCTACATCAAACACTGGGGGAAAAATAAGATTAAAATGAATCTTAAACAGAAACAAATCTCTGAAAAACTGATCAATATGTGCTTTGATGAAATACATGATGATGACTATACAAAAACGATCACAAGAATCTACGAAGATTACTCTTCCAAGCAGAAAGGTCTTCAGGAATATCAGAAAAAATCGAAAACCATAAAATATTTGATGGGAAGAGGTTTTGAATATGAGAAAATAAATGATATTTTTGACTAATTATTAATAACCTTTAAATTTTTTTGTAGCTTTTATCAAATAGATTGGTGCAAAATTATTTAATAAATAAATTGCTGAGAAATTATTTAACAAAAGTGCTTTTAATTCAGAAATTTCACGGAGGACTGAATTTTTATGGTATGATTTTTGTCAGGCATTACCTTTATAGCTTGACTTCTAGCAATTTTAAAAAATATGAAAACATCAAATTTATTTTTGATTTCAATGTAGAATTGAATTTTTATTTTACTTTTGCATGATTGTATCAAAATTATCTTTGATAGATATATCGAATCCTACATTAATTTAAATATGAACACAAATATAGACAATGTACAATTCTCTTAGAAAAAAACTATTTGGAGGGGATAATGTTGTCAATCTCTCAGACGTAAGGTATCTTCCTAGATGGATAATACTTATCATAGATATTATTATTCTGGTTATATCCCTGTTTCTATCTACCTATATTATTGAAAAAATTACCCAAAGAGAATTTATTTATCATGATGATAAAAGCATCGTATTTGCTTCTATTATTACGGTTAATATAATCTTTATGTATATCTTTAAAACGTACGCGGGTATTATTCGTCATTCAACATTTATAGATTTATTTAAACTCTTTATATCCTGCTTTTGTACCATGTTTACTATTGGTACAGTAAACATTTTCTATTTTTGGACTACAGGAGGGAAATTTATATTAACTCCTTATCTGATTCTGTATTTCGTTATCTCTTTTATGGGATTATTTCTTTTCAGATTATATGTTAAAGAGTTTTTCCATATTGTCAGAGAATATAGAAGAAGTGCTTTAAAGAAAAGAATTCTAGTATTAGGAATTGATGAACAATCTATTGCAATTGCCAGAGCTATTTTGGATAATCCGAGTTTACCTTATCAGGTGGTTGGTTTTCTGACACAAAGAACTGATTCTAAAAGAGCTTCATTGTTAGGAAAACCTATTTATGAAAAGAAAAAAATTGAAGAAAATACAAAAGAGGATCTTATTATTGATGGTGTTCTTATTATTAAAGAAATGATGGCCAGAGATGAGGTAAACTCTTGGGTGAATCTATTTCTGGAAAAAGATCTTAATGTTTTCAAAGCTCCATCTGTACAAAAATTAAGAGACAGTGATTTGGGGGTATCCATTAAAAATCTTCAAATAGAGGATTTATTGAATAGAAAGCCAATCAAAATTCAGAATGAAAAAATTAGCAGCAGACATTCTGATAAAATTGTCCTGGTAACCGGAGGAGCAGGATCCATAGGTAGTGAAATTGTAAGACAGGTTGCCCTTTTCAATCCATCTCTAGTTGTTGTTTTAGATCAGGCAGAAACCCCTCTTTATGATATTGAACTTGAAATGAAAGAAAAGTTCCCTGATATTGCTTTTAAATTTGTTTTGGGAGATGTTTCTAATCAGCACAGAATGGAAGCTTTATTTCAATATTATAACTTTTCTATGGTATATCATGCTGCTGCCTATAAACATGTACCTTTAGTAGAAGAAAACCCACACGAAGCAATTTTTGTCAATATATTAGGATCTAAAATTATTGCAACATTATCGAGTAAATATAAAGTAAATCGTTTTGTAATGGTATCCACCGATAAGGCAGTAAATCCTACCAATGTAATGGGAGCTTCAAAACGAGCTGCTGAACTATTTGTACAATCCCTTCAAAATGTAGAAGGAAATACTACTAAGTTCATTACTACAAGATTTGGAAATGTATTAGGTTCCAACGGTTCCGTAATTCCTCATTTTAAAAGACAGATTGAAGCAGGTGGCCCTGTAACGATTACCCATCCAGAAATTGTAAGATACTTTATGACCATTCCGGAAGCTTGTGAGCTAGTTCTTCAAGCAGGAACCATGGGTGAAGGAGGCGAAATTTTTGTATTTGATATGGGAGAGCCTGTTAAAATCTTGGATTTAGCAAAAAGAATGATTAAGCTGTCTGGATTTGAACCTAATATAGATATCAAAATTATTTATACTGGTTTAAGGCCGGGTGAAAAGCTTTATGAAGAGCTTTTGAGTGATGATGCAAAAACATTACCAACTCACAATGAGAAAATTATGATTTCTAAAGATCCATCTATAGGATTTGAAGAAATAGATGCATTAACAAAACAGATTACTAAGGCCTCTTTAAGAAGAGATAAGGTAGATGTTGTAAGAATATTAAAAACAATTGTGCCGGAATTTAGAAGTAATAATTCTATCTATGAGGCGTTAGATAAATAGAAAAAATATAAATGTATATTTGTACAATTTTAAATTATGAGGCGTAAAATTTTAGTGATCTTATCTGCGATTGTTTTAGTTTCTTGTAAAACTAGTCAAAATGCAAAAAACGATCTAAACTATATACAAAATATAGAAAAGGTAGCAATAGAAACTTCTGAAAAAAACTCTGTTTCTACTATACAAACAGGTGATCAATTAATTATTTTGATTACAGCAAAAGATATGGATGTTGTGAGACCTTTTAATCAAAATTATTCATCATCCGAACTAATTCAAGCAAATAATTTTGCTGGAGGTAATACTCCTGCACAAGGAATTACAAATCTTACAGGACCTACATATATTGTAGATGCTGAAGGTAATATTGATTTCCCAATTATTGGAAAAATTGAGACCAGAAACAAAACACTTGTTGAGTTTAAAAATGAATTGAGAGAAAAAATGCTAAAATATGTAATTAACCCAACGGTTAATGTGAGATTAGCAAATTTTAAAATTTCTGTTCTTGGAGAGGTTAATAAGCAAGGTGATTATACAATAGTAAACGGACAAGGAACAATTTTTAATGCTTTGGCACTAGCTGGAGATTTGACTATGTTTGGAAAAAGGAATGATGTTGTAATTATAAGAAATGAAGATGGTAAAATTACACATGGAAAAATTGATCTTCAAGATGCCAACCTTATAAACTCTCCATACTATAATTTAAAACAAGGGGATGTTATAATTATTTCGGCAAATAAATCAAGAAACATAGCTTCTAGACAAAATCCAAATACACCACTTTATTTAACGGCTGCTTCAATTTTTGTAACTGCAATTGCTGTAGTTGTAGGATTATTTAAAAAATAAAATGACTGATTATAGTTCTAAATTTTAGATTTTAAAGCTCATAATACACCACAATGAATGAAATTAAAACATACAAAATAGCAGTTATAGGACAAGGATATGTAGGGTTACCTCTATCTCTTGAATTTGCATCTCATTATCCCGTTATAGGATTTGATATTAACATTGAGAGAACTAATCAATTGAATAATGGTAAGGACATTACCATGGAATCAGATTTAAACAAACTTAATAGTTCTCTAAAAGATTATGAAATATCAAACGGTAAGATTGGTTATAAGGCATCCTATTTATTAGATGAAATAAAAGATAGCAATGTTTTTATAATTACTGTACCTACTCCTATAGATAAATATAATGCTCCTGATTTGGGACCTTTGATTTCTGCTTCAAAAATGCTAGGTGAAATTCTAAAAGTAGGTGATATTGTTATTTATGAATCAACCGTTTTCCCAGGTTGTACAGAAGAAGAATGTGTACCTGTTTTAGAGAAATATTCAGGTTTAAAATACAATAAAGATTTTTTTATAGGCTATTCGCCAGAACGAATTAATCCTGGAGACAAAATAAATACCCTCACTAATGTTAAAAAGGTAACTTCTGGTTCTACAGAAGAAATTGCAGAGGAAATAGACCAACTATACAAAAAAATAATAGTAGCAGGTACTCATAGAGCTCCAAGTATTAAAGTTGCAGAAGCTTCAAAGGCTATCGAAAATGCCCAGCGAGATGTAAATATTTCGTTTGTTAATGAATTAGCATTAATATTTGATAGAATAGGTATTGATACTATGGATGTTTTGGAGGCAGCTGGTACTAAGTATAATTTTTTAAAATACAAGCCAGGTTTAGTTGGAGGACATTGTATTTCTGTGGATCCATATTATTTGGCTCATAAAGCAGAGCAACTAGGGTATTATCCCGATGTTATCTTATCAGGACGTCGTGTTAATGATTCCATTGCTAAATTTATAGCATCAAAAGTTGTGAAATTATTAATCGCTAAGGGTGGTATAATAAAAAACTCTAAAGCGTTGATTCTTGGTATTACTTTTAAGGAAAATTGTCCTGATGTTAGGAATACAAAAGTTGTAGATATTTATCATGAACTTACAGATTATGGAATTGATGTTGATATTTATGATCCTTGGGCAAGTAAAGAAGAAGTGAAGCATGAATATGGGATTGAACTAATAAGTGAGCTATCTAGCAAATATGATTCTATAATTGTTGCAGTTTCTCATAAAGAATTTACTGAAATGAAATTTGAAACTTTAAAAAAGGAAAATACGGTGATTTTTGATACAAAAGCTTGTATGGATCGGAATCTCGTAGATGCAAGGCTATAAACTTTTAAGAAAGCTTATTTTCTATAAGATATAAAATATTAATTAATTATAAATAATAAAGAATGAATATTTAGTTATATTTATTCTGAAAATTGTATAAAATATTTGCTATTTATAACTATAAATTTGCAATTTATAAATAATCGTAATTTAAATAATGGACAATAATTTAATTGAAGATTCAGAAAAAGGAATAAATATTCAAAATATCATTCAGCCTTATCTAAAAAAATGGATTTGGTTTGTTATTTTACCTATTTTAACTTTACTTATAGCGTTTTTTTATTTGAAATCAACGGTTCCTGTTTATAGTATTCAAACTGCTGTATTAATAAAAGATGCAAAAAAAATGCCATCTGCAAATGGTGATTTTACGATTCTAAAAGATCTATCAGGATTTGGAGGAATGGATACCAATAGTATTAATAATGAAATTCAAATTTTTAAATCTAGAAAATTAATTAATGAAGTTATCAATCAATTAAGATTACAAACATCAATTTACAACAAATCTAGTTTCAAAAATATAGAGCTATATAAAGATACCTCTCCTATTATTATTCAATTAGTTAATGAAAAGCCTTTAGGAAAAGGGCCTAAATCACCAATTAATATTAAAATTTCGGGAAATAATATCATACTTCAATCTGACGAGTTTAAAAATGATATTAAAACGACGTTTAATAAAACGATAAGTCTTCCTTATGCTAATTTTATCATTTTAAAGAATCCAGAATTTAATAAGGCTAAAGCAGGAGATCTAGAAGAAATTTATTTTACCTATTCTACTCTTGAAGATATGTTAAATAATCTTCAGACTAATATTAGTGTAAGTTTGACAAATAAAGATGCTACTATTATTGATCTATCATTAAATTACAGTAATGTAGACAAGGCTAAAGATATTCTTAATAAGCTAGTTGAGGTTTATAATAATGATGCTATTTATGATAAAAATTCAGAATCAAAGAAAACAAAAGATTTTATAGATGAAAGGATTAGCATCATTGCAAATGAATTAGGACAAGTTGAAAGTCAAAAAGAGCGATTTAAGTATGATAATCAAATTACAGACTTAGAAACTGAAGCAAAAATAAACCTTGAAACATCTGCGGGAGCAAGAACTAAACAAGTAGAGTTAGAATCTCAGCTTGAATTGACAAATGCTCTTATAAATTATATGGGAAAACAAGGAGATAGCCAGGTTTTGCCAACAAACGTAGGTCTTAATAATGCTTCAGCTACTGCAAGTATTTCTCAATATAATCAATTGGTTCTTGAACGAAATAGATTAGCAGAAAACGCAACTCCACAAAACCCATTAATAATTGATCTTAATAAGCAGATTTCATCTATGAAATCTTCTGTAATGGAAAGTCTAATTAAAAATAAGACTGGGCTTCAGCTTGCTAAAGATCAATATGTTTCTGAACAAAACTTGATAACTTCTAAAATAATAAAAATTCCAAATCAGGAAAAAATGTTTAGAAGTATTGAGCGTCAGCAACAGATTAAAGAAAATCTATATTTATTATTATTACAGAAAAGAGAAGAAACAGCTATCTCTTTGGCTGTAACAGCTAATAAAGCTAGAATAGTGGATTATGCTTATGCTTCAAAATATCCTGTTGCACCTAAAAAGAGTATAGTTTTTGCCAGTGCATTGATTTTAGGCTTGTTACTTCCTTTTGGATTTATTTATTTATCTGAACTTTTAAATAATAAAGTTGAAACTAAACATGATTTAGAAAAGCTATCTCATATTCCTGTTTTAGGTGAATTGCCAAGTATACAAAGAGGACAGAATGAATTGGTTGAATTAAATGATCTATCTCCTCTTGCGGAAGCATTTAGAATTCTTATTACTAATTTGAATTTTATTTTACCTAAAAAGAAAGAAGCTAAAGTCATTTTTGTAACATCTACAGTAAAAGGAGAAGGAAAAACTTTTGTTTCTGTAAACTTAGCTCTTACCCTTGCGACTCCCAGTAAGAAAGTGATTATTATAGGATCTGATATTAGAAACCCTCAACTTCAAAGGTATAATACCTCTAGAAAAGGTCTTAGAGGACTTACTGAGTACTTGTATGATGATAAAACGGATATTAAAGAAATAGTACATGCTTCTTCATTTAATCCTTATCTAGATGTTATTTACTCAGGAAGCATCCCTCCAAACCCAACAGAGCTATTAACTAATGGCAGGTATGAAAAATTAATAGAAGAGTTAAAAACACAATATGATTATATCATACTGGATACAGCTCCTTTAATGTTGGTTACTGATACTTTCCTCTTTGCTGAAATGGCAAACGCAACTTTATATGTTACCAGATCACGATATACAGAAAAAGCTTTGATTGGATTTGCTAATAATAATGCGGAAAATCAAAAAATCAAAAATGTTGCATTTGTATTGAACGATGTGGATAGGAACTATTTAGGATATGGGAATAAATATGGTTATGGATATCATGCAGAGAAAAAAGGATTTTTAGAGAGAATTAAAGATAAATTCTAAAAAATATTTTCTCTAAGTATATAAGGTTCTAATAATGTCAGTAAATAAAACATTCATATTTGATACATTAAAATACATTCCTATAAAGGTTTTACCAGCCTTTGCAGGTGTATTAACCGTGTTTTTTCTAACAAAGCAAAGCTTATTAGACACGGCATCATATGTTAATTATACTTTTATTATGGCTGCTTTACTTATTTTTGCTCAAATCGTGGGTGGATGGGTGAATAGCAGTGTAATTTATTATCATTCAAGTTTTGATAATGATGAAGAAAAGAAATTTTTTATAATTAATATTTCATATTTGCAATGGTTTTTTCTTTTATTAGGGAGTATCGGTTTATTTTTTACGATTTTCATAGCAATACAGTCGCTGTTAATATCATTATTTATAGTATTAATATTAGTATTTCAAATATTTTTAAATTTTAATTATAGTTTTTTTCAAGCAAAAAGGGAAATAACGAGACAAATAAATGCAACGTTTATTCAAGCTCTTTTTCAAATTGTAGGAATTATTGTTTGTTATTTTTTTTTTAAAGGATCATTAGATGCTGTATTCTTTTTCCTATTGCTAAGTTATGCTGTTACTAGTGTATTTATAGTTTTACAGAAAAAAAATCTAATGCACTTTGACTTTAATCTAAAGACTTCTTTTGATATAACTTTTTGTAAAAAAATATTATCTTATGGACTTCCTATATGTTTGTGGTTTTTTTCAACTCAACTTTACCAAATTGGAGATAGGATATTATTCAAATATTTTAATTTTACAGATCATGTAGGAAATTATGTTTCTTTCCGTGATTTAGCAGTTGGTTTATCTGGCTTTATATCAATGCCTCTGTTATTTGCTTCTCACCCAATTATTATGCAATTGTCTAAAAATGAAGAAAATAAGCCGGATATTGAAAGCTTGCTTCGTAAAAATATACTAATTCTAACAGCCATTTTTCTTCCAATTATTGTAATCAGTTATTTTTATGGTGAAGATTTAATAAAATACATAGTTGGGGAAAAATATTTGTTAAATCCTGTTTTAATGTCTGTTGTTTTATTTACAATTTTATTAGGATGCATTTCAATTTATTTACAAAAAGGAATTGAGTCGAAAGGGAATACTATGCTAATGCTAAAAATATCATTGCTTGTTGCTTGTATAAGTATCTTGTTAAATATTATATTTATTAAAAAGCATGGTATTGTTTCATCAATTTATATATCACTAATTAGCCATCTACTTTATTGTTTGGGAATCTATTTTTATTCGAGGAAAATATTTAAGATTTTTTTCTAAAAACATTTGTAAAAGTATTTTGACATAATAAATTATTAATGACTAAACAAATTTCAAATAGTAAACAAAATGTAATTATCTTTTTTTTAATTGCAGTATTCTTATGTTTACCAATCGATTTATTGCAGAACGCAGATAATGTATCTGGTATGTCTATTTCGTTGATTTTGGTTGCTCCCTCATTATTATTTTATTTAATAGTTAAACATAATCATAAAAAGTATTTAACACTAGCATTTTGTTTTTCAATTTTATCGGTTATTGTAACACAATTCTTGAGTGGCAAGTTTGAAAGTAGGCATTTCTTTTCAGTCATCTATTTTTTTGCACCCGTACTCACTTTTTATTTAGGGAAGAAAGTTGTTTCCAATTCATTTGATTTACATAGAATCTATAGAATAATGTGTATTGTTTCTGTGGTCTTTGTATGGGTATTATTCATTTCAATCATTTTAAAGCATAATGGAATGGTTAGAACTGATAGCTACTTTAATGGCGACTTTTTTGGGCTTGTATTAAGTGGTTCGTATGGTATCCATAGTTTAGGAGCACATTTGTTTATTCTGATGTTTGTATTGCACTTTTATTTGGTTCTTGAAAAAGTATCTACACCTGCTAAGGTTATTATTATTATTTCTATACTGCAGGTTATTTATATGATTGTACTCTCCCTCTCAAGAGAGTTAGTACTTGCCCTTTTATTTTATTATGCAGTATTTTATTGGAAAAAATTAGGAGTAATTAGAACATTTTTGGCTGTCATTTTGATAGCAATTATTGGTAAAGTGTTTTTTTTACAATATTTTGACGCTGTTCTTGATGCATGGGCAACTAAGCTTGATGTTACAAAAAGTTCCAGTAACCTAAACGAATTAAGTAGTGGAAGGATTGATTTACAAGAGCTGGCGATACAACAGTTATTTTTTAATCCTTTTTTTGGTACTGGATTTCAGGGGTATATTTTAAATTTTAAAAGCTACAAAGGCTATGACAATCTTGATGGATGGTCTACTCACATATATTATTTAACCGCACTATGGAAGATGGGCATCTTTGCATTTGCGTTTTATTTTATATATTGGTTAAAAATAATAAAAGGATTGTTTAGGATTAAAAATCCTATGATTCTAAATGATGATGCTACATTGTTAATAAAAATATTTATTTTATCAATTTTATTTGTTAACCTTTTTTGGGATGCTTTTTTAGCACCAAACGTGATGGCGCTATTTGCATTTTTTTGTGGAACCCTAGATTTTTGTATCAGTCGAAAAAAGAAAATAATATGATAATTCCATTTATTTGTGTGAACTATAATTCCCACGAAGAAACAATTAAGTATATTGATAATGTTTTATTATTAGATATAAATGGTAACACTTTAATTGTGGTTGTTGACAACTCACCCACAGATGTGAGTTTTAATATTTTAAAAAAATATGTAGAGGAGAAATCAATCAGTGAAAATAAAGTAGTTATTATTAAAAAAGAAAATAGAGGATATTTTCAGGGATTAAATGATGGTATTGAATTTGCGCAAAAAAAAGGAATAAATAATACCTATTTTGTTGTAGGAAATAATGATATCACATTTGAAGAAAATTTCATAATAAAACTTCTTTCTTATCATGCAGAGGATGCAGACATGGTTATAGCTCCAGATGTTATTACGACTGAAGGAAGTCATGAAAACCCTCATGTTATTGATAAAATGAGCTTTTTACGGAAGTTAAAATATGATGTCTATTTTTCTAATTTTGCTGTCGCAAAAATATTAGGAAAGATTAAGTCAACGGAAAGACGTTTTAATCCTCATGATCCTATTAAGAAAAAAATATATATGGGGATTGGGGCTCTTTATATCCTTACTCCTAATTTTTTTAAGCATTATGAGAAACTATCAGAGGAAGTCTTTTTATATGGTGAAGAAGCAATTCTTACAGGCCAGATAAATAAAGTTAATGGAAATATCATTTATGATCCTGAACTGATTTGTTATCATAACGAATCATCCACAACATCGAAAATGAATTTAAAGCACAAATATAAAATTGTTCAAAAATCTTATAAAATCTACAGAAAGTATCTATAATATGAAAATTCAAAATAAAACACTTCTTATAACAGGAGGTACTGGATCTTTTGGTACCGCTGTTTTAAATAGGTTTCTTAAAACAGATCACTTTAAAGAAATTAGAATATTTTCTCGTGATGAAAAGAAGCAGGATGACATGCGTAATTTGTACAAAAACGACAAAATCAAATATTATATTGGTGATGTAAGAGATTATGTAAGTGTAGAACCAGCAACCCGAGGTGTCGACTATATTTTTCATGCTGCTGCTTTAAAGCAAGTTCCATCATGTGAATTTTTCCCAATGCAGGCTGTAAAAACAAATGTAGAGGGAACTCAAAACGTGATTAGAGCTGCTGCTTTTAATAAAGTTCAAAAAGTAATCTGTTTAAGCACAGACAAGGCGGCATATCCTATTAATGCAATGGGAATTTCCAAAGCAATGATGGAAAAAGTAGCTGTTGCAGAATCTCGTAGTTTGTCAGAAACGACGGTATGTCTTACACGCTATGGTAACGTGATGGCCTCTCGTGGATCTGTAATTCCTTTGTTTTTGAATCAAATTCAAAAAGGTGAAGAAATTACAATTACTGATCCCAATATGTCTCGTTTTTTCATGTCTTTAGAAGATGCTGTTGATTTAGTACTATTTGCTTTTGAAAATGGTAATTCTGGAGATTTATTTGTAAATAAAGCTCCGGCTGGAAGTATTGGAGATTTGGCAAAAGCATTAATTGAGCTTACAGGAAAAGAAGTTCCAATCAAAATAATAGGTACGCGTCATGGAGAGAAACTTTATGAGACCTTATGTACAAGAGAGGAAATGCTAAAAGCTGAAGATATGGGCGAATTCTACCGAATCCCTGCTGATAATCGAGATCTGAATTATGCTAAATATTTCTCTGAAGGTGAAGAAGATGTATCTAAGATAGAAGACTATCATTCTCACAATACAGAGCAACAGGGGGTTGAGGGATTAAAAAAACTTATATCTACGTTACCATTAATAAGAAAAGAGATTTTTGGTGAAGATATAATGCAATATCCATATTAGAATATTCAGAAATGATGCTAAAAGGAAATAAATTTCAAGACGAAAGAGGAATCATTACATACAATAATACTTATGATGCTTCTCTTGTTAAAAGAATTTATACTATAGAAAATGCATCCACAGATTTTATAAGAGGATGGCAAGGGCATAAAATAGAACAAAGGTGGTTTGCATGTATGTCAGGTAAATTTAGAATTGGAGTTATAAAAATTGATGATTTTGATACACCATCGCCAACTCTAGAACCGCTTTACTTCGAATTAAATACAGATCAATTGGACTTTTTGCATATTCCCGCAGGTAACATTACCTCTGTTCAATCGCTAGAGGAAAATAGTAAACTTTTGATTTTGTCAGATTACTTCCTTGGAGAAATTGATGATGAATATAGATTTCCATTAGAATATTTTAAAAACAATTAATGAAAAAAATAGGAATTACTGGGCAAAACGGTTTCGTAGGGTCCCATTTATATAATACTTTAGGATTAAGTCCTGAAAAATATGAACGAGTAGATTTTGATAAAAGCTACTTTGAAGATGAGACTAAATTAGACGATTTTGTAAAACAATGTGATGTTATTGTACATCTTGCAGCCATGAATAGACATGAGGATGCAGAAGTAATCTATAACACTAACTTAGATTTAGTAAAAAAGCTAAGACTTTCTTTAGAAAAAACAAATTCTCAATCGCACGTTTTATTTTCTTCATCTTCTCAGGAAGAAAGGGATAATCTTTATGGTAAATCAAAAAAAGAAGGAAGAGAGTTATTACTTGAATGGGCGAAGAAATCTGGCGGAAAATTTACAGGAATGATTATTCCTAATGTTTTTGGTCCTTTTGGAAAACCAAACTATAATTCTTTTGTTGCTACTTTTTGTCATAAACTTACCCATGGAGAAAATCCGGTGATTGATAATGATGGGGAAGTAAAACTTATTTATGTAGGAGAACTTGTTCAAGAAATTATTACTCAGATTGAAAGATCAGAAACAATTGAATTATATGAAGTTCCTCATACTTCAGTAAATAAAGTTTCTGAAGTATTAGCTAAACTGGAAATATATAAGAATTTATATTTTGATAACGGAGAAGTTCCAGAATTGAATACCAGTTTTGAATTAAATTTGTTCAATACATTCCGCTGCTATTTTGATATGGCAAATCATTATCCTGTTAAGTTTAAACAAAATATAGATCCGAGAGGTGCTTTCGTAGAAGTTATCAGATTAGGAATTGGAGGACAATGTTCTTTTTCAACAACCGTTCCTGGAATAACTAGGGGGAATCATTTTCATACAAGAAAAATTGAGCGTTTTGCTGTCATAAAAGGAAAGGCTTTAATTCAATTAAGAAAAATAGATACTGATGAAGTTTTAGACTTCTATCTTGATGGAAATGAGCCTGCATACGTAGATATGCCTATCTGGTATACTCATAATATTAAAAACATAGGAGAAGAAGATCTTTATACTATTTTCTGGATCAATGAGCTATTTAATGCTGAAGATCCCGATACTTATTTTGTTGAAGTCTAAAAAATACATGTAAATATTTACAAATGAAAAAATTAAAAGTGATGACGGTCGTGGGAACACGTCCTGAAATTATTAGATTAGCAAGAGTTCTTATGGCTTTAGATAAGTCTGAAGCTGTAGATCATATAATTGTTCATACAGGCCAAAATTATGATTATGAGCTTAACCAGATATTTTTTGAGGATCTAGGTCTTCGTAAACCTGATTATTTTTTAGAAGCTGCAGGAAAAACCGCTACGGAAACTGTGGGAAATATTTTAATAAAAATAGATCCGCTTTTGGAAGAACTTCAGCCTGATGCATTCTTAGTTTTAGGAGATACTAACTCTTGTCTTTGTGCAATTCCTGCTAAAAAAAGACAGATCCCAATTTTCCACATGGAAGCAGGAAACCGTTGTTTTGATCAAAGAGTTCCTGAAGAAACCAATCGTAAAATTGTAGATCATACTGCTGATGTAAATTTAACGTACAGTGATATAGCTAGAGAATATCTTTTAAGAGAGGGGCTTCCAGCTGACAGAATTATCAAAACTGGATCACCGATGTTTGAAGTACTGAACCATTATTTGCCTGAAATCAAAAGCTCTGATGTACTTTCAAGATTAAACCTTGAAGAAAGAAAATATTTTGTAGTTTCTTCTCACCGTGAAGAAAATATTAATTCTGAAAAGAACTTTAATGGCCTAATTGATAGCCTTAATGCAATTGCAGATTTATATAAAATGCCAATCATTGTTTCTACACACCCGCGTACAAGAAATATGATTGATAAGAAAAATGTTGAAGTTCGTCCTGAAATTCAGTTTTTAAAACCTCTAGGGTTTCATGACTATAATGCATTACAAATGAAAAGTTATGCCGTTTTATCAGATAGTGGAACTATTTCTGAAGAATCTTCAATTTTAAATTTCAGAGCTCTTAACATCCGAGACGCTCATGAAAGACCTGAAGCAATGGAAGAAGCTTCTGTAATGATGGTAGGATTATCACCTGAAAGAATTCTTCAGGGATTAGTTCAGGTTCAGCAGCAAAAGCTTGGAGAAGAAAGAAACTTTAGACCAGTTTCCGATTATTCAATGCCTAATGTTTCAGAAAAAGTGGTAAGAATTATTCTTAGCTATACAGATTACGTTAACCGAGTAGTTTGGAGTAAAAAATAAATATGAATATCCTATTTTTAACAATGGTAAAAGTTGATTCTCTTTATGAAAGAGGATTATATACTGATCTTTTAAGAAAATTTCTTGAAGAGGGGCATAATATTACTGTTGTTACCCCTACAGAAAGGAGAGAAAAAAAAATGACTCAACTTTTCGAGTTTGAAAATCACAGAATTTTAAAAGTAAAAACTTTTAATCTTCAAAAAACAAATATTGTAGAAAAAGGATTAGGTACTTTAGCTATTGAAAGACAATTTTTGGGAGCTGTAAAGAAGTATCTTGGGAATATTAAGTTTGATTTGGTAATGTATTCTACTCCGCCTATTACTTTTTCTAATGTGGTAGAGTATTTGAAGAAAAGAGATAATGCCTTTACCTATTTACTATTGAAAGATATTTTCCCGCAGAATGCTGTGGATATGAAGATGTTGAAGAAAGACGGGATTCTTCATAGGTTGTTTACCAAAAAAGAGAAAAAGCTATATAAAATATCTGATAAAATAGGATGTATGTCTCAGGCTAATGTAGATTTTCTATTGAAACATAATAAAGAGATTTCTACAGAAAAAATTCATGTTAATCCTAATACTATTGAGCCTATTAAATTAGAATATTCAGAATTAGAGAAAAAGGAAATCCGCAGAAAATATGATATTCCTACTGATAAGACTGTTTTTATTTATGGAGGCAACTTAGGAAAACCCCAAGGAGTCGATTTTTTATTAGAAACAATTTTACAAAATAATCAGCATAATGCTTATTTTTTAGTTGTTGGATCGGGTACAGAATATTCTAAGGTATATAATTGGTTTAAGGAAATTAATCCAAAGAATGCTAAACTTTTACAGGGACTTCCAAAAAATGATTATGATAAGCTTTTATCATCATGTGATGTTGGGCTTATTTTTTTACATAAAGATTTTACAATCCCTAATTTCCCATCAAGACTTTTGTCTTATTTAGAGATGAAGATGCCTGTCATTGCGGCAACCGATAAAAATACAGACATAGGAGATGTTATAGAAAAGGCAATATGCGGATATAAAGTAATATCAGGAGATATTTCAGGGATTAATGAAAAAATATTAAAATTTTGTCTAAATAAAGATCTAATAGATGAAATGGGAAACAATGGCTGGGATTTGTTAATTAATAATTATACTGTTGATCATTCCTATGAAATTATTATAAAGAATATTAAAGCATAAACCTACCAAATAATTATCATGAATCTATCACCAGATATTTATTCGTTAATTTATTATATGGTTTTGGTATTTGTAGTGCTCTTAATCTTTATTGATGCAAATACAGAATTATTTTCAAAATATAAAAAATCGTTTAAATATTTTCAATATTCATTTGTTCTTTTTTGTATCCTTCTTGTAGGCTTCAGGCCCATCGGAGAGTATGGTTTTTTTGATACAGGAATGTATACCGGTATGTTTAATTATGCAAAGAATAATCATGAAATAGAACGAGTAAAAGATATTGGATTTGATTATATGATGCTTTTTACGAGTTATTTTTTAAATTATAGAAGTTTTTTTATTCTATGTAGTTTTATTTCGTTTTCAATATTATTCTATACAAGCCGTATTATTAATTATAAAAACTGGTTTTTGTTTTTTTTAGCAAGTTGTTGCTCGTTGTATTTCTTTGATTATCAAGTTTATACGATTCGACAGGGCATAGGGTCTGCTTTTGTAATTTTAGCATTTGTTATTGATAAAAAATATATAAAATATCCTCTTCTTGTTTTATCGATTTTGTTTCACAAATCATTATTACTGCCAGTTGGAGCTTATTTGATATGCGATTTTATTTACAATAGAACACTGTTTTATGTATTCATGTGGATTATTTCAATACCAGTTTCTTATTTTTCTGGACATTGGTGGGAGTTTTTCTTTGCTAAATTTTTAGGAGATGATGGAAGAACAATATATCTTACGAGTTTTTCTACAGATGTAAATTGGCTTGCAAGATCAGGCTTTAGAATTGATATTTTAATTTTCAATCTTTTTTTTGTCTTAGTAGGAGCTTACTATATTTGGGTTCAGAAAATTAATAACAAAATTTATACTACAATCTTTAATACTTATTTGATTTGTAATATTTTGATAGTACTTATTATCAGAGCAAATAATATACATAGGTTTGCATATTTGGCATGGTTTTTAATTCCGGTATTGCTGTTTTACCCTTTACTTAATAACAAAGATATTAAGTACAAATTGATTTCAAAAGTACTTGTGATTTTATGTACTTTTTTAATTTTTTATAAAATAATTAAGTTATAAACTGATAATAATGTATAAAAACTTTTTTAAAAGACTCATAGATTTTATCCTTTCGTTAAGCCTTTTAATTATTTTTAGTCCTATTTTTTTATTTGTAATGATTGGGCTTTTGTTTGCTAATCAAGGAAAACCTTTTTTCTTTCAAAAAAGGCCTGGAAAAAACGGCAAAATATTTAAAATAGTAAAGTTTAAAACGATGAATGATAAGAAAGATAAAAATGGAAATCTCCTGTCCGATGCAGAAAGACTTACGGCTATCGGAAACTTTATTCGAAAAACTTCATTAGATGAAATCCCTCAACTGATTAATGTTCTAAAAGGAGATATGTCAGTTATTGGACCACGTCCATTATTGCCAGAATATTTACCTTTGTACAGCCATGAACAAAAGCGTCGCCATGATGTTAGGCCAGGTATTACAGGATGGGCACAAGTGAATGGGCGAAATGCTATTTCTTGGACAAAAAAATTTGAACTGGATGTTTGGTATGTAGATCATTTATCCTTTTCTTTGGATGTCAAGATATTTTTCCTGACAATTAAAAAAGTATTTATTAGAGAGGGAATCTCACAAGAAGGACAGGTAACAACAGAGGGTTTTAAAGGTAATAATTAATAATAATATGAAAAGGAATTTAATTGAATACTTAGCGGAAACAGTAAAGCTTAAAGCAAATAATGTAGCCGTTATAGAAAATGAACAAGAAATCACATTCAAAAAATTATATAATAATATCGCCGTTTTAGGAAACTATATTCTGGAACAGTCTGATATTATTAATAAACCAGTTGCTATTTATTTACCTAAATCCATTAATTGTGTAATAGCAGACTTAGGTGTCATGATAAGTGGAAATGCTTATTTGAATTTAGATGTAAAAAGCCCACAGCAGCGTATAGTAAATATTCTAGAGCTTGTAAAACCCGAATTTATTATTACTACAAGAAATCTATTAAAAAATATTGATCCTATTTTTGATTCGGAGAAAATTATTTTAATAGATGAATTGAATTTTGATATTGAAGGCAATGATCATGTTTTATTGGATAGACTTCAGAAGAGAAGTATAGATACTGATATGTCTTGCGTTATTAATACTTCAGGTTCTACAGGAACTCCAAAAAGTGTAGCCTTAAATCATAGAAGTTTTGTAGATTTTATCGAAGTATCTGATGAAATTTTCAATTTCTCAGATAATGAAGTTATAGGTTCTCTTTCTCCGGTAATTTTTGATATTTTCAGCTATGAACTGTGCATGTTGATTTCAAAAGGAAGCTGCATCGTTGTATTACCAGAAAATTTGGCGGCGTTTCCTATTAAGATTTTAGAGGAAATGCAAAGAACAAAAGTAAGTTTCATATTCTGGGTTCCAACTATTATGGTGAATATTGCCAATATGGATTTATTGACAAAAGTTAATCTGGATTCATTAAAATTAGTTTGGTTTGCAGGGGAGGTGTTCCCTACAAAACAATTTAATTACTGGAAGAAAAACTTAACCCATACAAAATTTGCAAACCTTTACGGCCCTATTGAAATTACCCTAGATTGTACTTATTTTATTGTAGATCGAGATTTTGAAGATAACGAACCTCTTCCAATCGGAATACCATATAGAAATACTGATGTCTTAATCATTACAGATGAAGATAAACTAGCAGAGAAAGGTGAAGAAGGAGAATTATGCGTAAGAGGAAGCTCTTTAGCTCTAGGGTATTATAATAATCCGGAAAAAACACAGGCGGCTTTTGTTCAGAATCCTTTGAATTCTCATTATCCGGAAGTAATTTACAGAACAGGAGATATAGTTGCATTAAATGATAGAAACGAAATTATATTCAAAGGAAGGAAAGATACTTTGATTAAACATCAGGGATATAGAATAGAGCTAGGAGAAATTGAGCATATTATTGTAAATACTCTTAAAATTGCTAAAAATGCCTGTTGTGTTTATAATCGAATGTCAAAGGAAATTGTTCTGTATTACGAAAATGCTACAGATATTGAAGCTGCCGTTTTCAGAAAAGAACTGTTGGCAAGCTTACCTAAATATATGATTCCAACGGTTTACATCAGATATGATGAAATGCCAAGAAATCCAAATGGAAAAATAGATCGAGCTTATCTAAATCAGAAAGCAAACTCATAATGATGACTATGGAAAGACTCTTAAACTTTACATTTTCTGATATAAAAAATGAATTGTTCAGATTAAAAAGTAAAGAAATGAAAACTAATTTTTTTATTTCTGAAACACAATTCAAGGAACTTCAAAATGAAAATAAAATTGAAGTATTCAAGACGGATAAGGCATGTTTTTTGATAACGAAAGATGACGGTTTTTCAAGATTTTATTTTATAGTATCGGAAATCGCTGCATTAAAAACAATATTGGAATATGTTTCCATAAACTTTAGTGGTGAAATATCTGTTGAAACGGCTGGGAATTCACAATATTTGGAAAATGTAAAACAAGTTTTTCTTGAAAATGGATTTTATGAATATTCTTCAATGATAAGAATGAATAAAATGCGTTCAGAGACAAATGAAGTTAATTTTGAAGGAATTCATTTACTAACTGAGGATAAGAAACCTGAAATTCAAAAAATTTATAATAAATATTTTGATAAATTTGTCGAACGAATACCCTCAGGGGCTGAGATAGATCATTTTATTACCAATAAGAATGCATACTACTTTTCAGACAATGATGAAATTCAAGGGTTTATAATTTTTGAATCTCACGGTATAACCAGTCATTTAAGATATTGGTTTGTACACCCTAATTATAGAGAAAAGAAAATTGGATCAAAGCTTATTCAACTTTTTTTTAATTTAGGAGAAAATGTGAAGCGGGAATTGTTTTGGGTAATTGAAAGTAACGAAAACGCTATAAAAAGATATAAACATTTCGGGTTTGCAGAAGAAGATATGCACAACCTGATTTTAATAAATAAAAACAAAAAATATGAAGAGTCAAATTATTGATATACTAAACGGAATTCGCCCGGAGTTTGATTTTGGTACTGAAACCAACTTTATCTCTCAAGGAATGCTGGATTCGTTTGATTTAATTACTTTGGTTACAGAGTTGGATGAATCTTTCGGGATTTCAATAGATGGAACAGATATTTTACCTGAAAATTTTGAATCTGTTGATTCCATCGAAGCTCTAATCAAAAAGAACGGGGTACAGTAATGAAAATTGATTTTTCAAATAAAAAGATCACGGGAATATTAAGCATTCTGCCATCAAATGAAGTTTTGTTTGAAGATGAAATGCATAATTACAGTTTCTCAGAAGCAAAATCATTAAAGCTAAAAGCAGCAATGGGCTTTAAATCAAAAAGAGTGGTTGCTGATGAATCTACTACTAGCTTTGACTTGGTGGTAAAAGGGTTAGATTATTTGTTTGAAAATAATTTATTAGACAAAGATTCTATTGATGCAATACTATTTGTAAGTCAAAGTCCTGAGTATATTATGCCGCCAACCAGTAATTTATTGCATGGCAAATACGGATTGGATGAGAAAGTATACTGCCTAGATATTAATCAAGGATGTGCCGGTTTCGTAGTAGGGCTGCAGCAAAGTTTTATGTTGCTGAACAATCCTGGAATTAATAAAGTTGTTTTGTGTAATGCAGACGTTCTAAGTCCGAAAGTTTCTAAATTTGATAGAAATAGCAATCCATTAATTGGAGATGCAGCAGCAATTACCATTATTGAAAATACAACAGAATCTACCTCTATTATAGGAGAGATCAGGATGGACGGGTCTGGAGCAATGGCATTAAATGTACCTGCAGGTGGAGCTAGAATGCCTATTACAGAAGAAACTTCCGAATTGTACGAAGATACTTTTGGAAATAAGCGTAGTAAAAACCATCTGGTGATGCAAGGTGATAATGTTTTCAATTTCGTACAAACCAAAGTTCCTGAACAGATCAAAAATATAGTTGAGTCATCTAATGACAATGTAGATACTATTGATTATTTTCTTTTTCACCAGCCAAACCGTTTTATGTTGCAAAAATTAGCAGATAAAATTGGAGTTAGTAGAGATAAACTACCTTTTAATGTAGTGGAAAATTTTGGGAATTCAAGTGGAGTGACAATACCCGTTGTTACCACATTTAATCTTGGAGATCAATTAGAACACTCCGAAATGAAAGTTTGTTTTTCTGGCTTTGGAGTAGGGTTAACTTGGGGAACAATTATTATGAACCTTGGGAACTTAGACTTTTGTAAATTAATTTATAAATAAAAATATTAAATATCATATCATGGAAGATTTTTTGGAACAAATTGCAGAGATAATGGAGGTAGACAGTGTAAACCCTTCTGATGAATTAAATTCATTTGAAGCTTGGGATTCATTAACAATGCTTTCTATTATTGCTTTAGCTGATGATGAATACAAAGTGTCATTAACTAACAGTGAGATTGCAGATGCAAAAACAATTGATGGCTTATCTAATTTAATTTTAAGCAAACAAAATGCATAAAAACTTCTTGGACTTTTCAGAAAAAGCAATCCTTATAACAGGTGCTGGTTCTGGAATAGGAAAAGCTACAGCTTTGTATTTATCATCGATAAATGCAAAGCTTCTTTTGTTAGATATTAATGAAGATGCTTTAAAAGAAACTCTTAGCCTTTGTAATGATCAATGTGATTATTTAGCAATAGACTTGTCTGATAGTCATGGAATTAAAATACCAGTGCAGGATAAGATTAAAACCTTTGGACCCCTTGATGGGATGGTTCATATTGCAGGAATACCTTATTTATCTCCATTGAAAACATTAAATACAGATACTGTAGATAAAGTTTTAAAAGTAAATACGGTTGCTGCTTTAGAACTGGCAAAGATCTTCACAAAACATAAGAATTATAAGACGGAAAATCCATCTATTGTATTTATTTCTTCAGTATACGGATTGGTTGGATCTGCTGCAAATGTAGCATATGCAATGTCTAAGTCTGCATTGCATGGTATCACTAAATCTCTGGCTATAGAATTAGCACCAAAACATATTCGTGTAAATTGTATTGCTCCTGGATTTATAAAAACCCAAATGCTTGATGATGTTTCCGGATCTTTTGATAATGAATACAATAATCGTCTAAATCAACTGCACCCTCTTGGATTAGGAGAAGCAGAAGATATAGCATATGGGATTACTTATCTCTTATCCGATATGGGTAAATGGGTAACTGGTACTATTTTATCGGTAGATGGTGGTTTTACTGCCCAATAACAAAATTTTATGAAAGAAACTCTTTTTTTAACTGGCGCTACGGCAGGAATAGGTGAGGAAATAGCTATTGTGCTTTCCAGGCAATATAATATTATTTTAAGTGGAAGAAATACTGAAAAGCTAGAAGCTCTAAAGGCAAAATGCTCTACAGAAAATTCTGTTTATACCCTTCCGCTTGATCTTTCAGATTTAGATAGTTTAGAAAAAAACATTCCGGCTTTTATTGCTGAAAATAATATTACCATCGAAAAATTTGTACACTGTGCAGGATTTATGAAAATGGTTCCTTTAAAATTAGTGAGCCAAGATCTTATGTTGGAGACTTTTAAAACTAATGTATTTTCAGCCAATACGATTATAAAGCTTCTTTGCAATAAAAAGGCAAATAACTCAGCACTTAATAATGTGGTATTAATTTCAAGTAATATCAGTAATAGAGGAGCAAAGGCAATGAGTACTTATGGGTCCTCAAAAGCTGCATTAGATGGATTAATGCGCAGCTTAGCTGTAGAATTAGCTCCAAAAGTACGTGTAAATTCTGTTTTACCAGGAGCTGTTATTACTGAAATGACCAAAAGTATTTTTGAAAACGAAGAAGTAAGTAATAGAATGTCTGCACAATATCCACTAGGTATTGGCCTGCCCAATGATATTGCAGAAGCTGTGGGTTTTCTGCTTTCTGAGCAGTCAAGATGGATTACAGGACAACAACTTACCGTTGACGGTGGTAGAAGTATAAATATAACGGGCTAATGTTTACAGTACAGAAATTTGAAAATACACCAATAGATTCTGTTACTTATATTATCACTAACCCTGAGAATAATCTAGCAATTGTTATTGATCCGGGTACTGAAAATGATGATAGACTATTGGATTATTTTGAAAAGAATGCTGTAATTCCCAAATTTATTTTTTTAACTCATGAGCATTTTGATCATATTTTAGGAGTTAATTATTTACGTAGTCAGTTTCCTGAAATTGAGGTAATTGCCTCTGATAAAACCTCGGAGAGATTACCCAATCCAAAAAAGAATCTTGCTATATTTCACAATCAAATTAATTTGGTAGTACAGCAGGCAGATATTTTAATAAATGAGGGGAAATTCTCTTGGATTAATTTAAATTTCGAAGTTTTTAGAACTCCGGGGCATACAGATTCTTCAATAAGCATATCTCTAGAAAATTCCTTTTTTTCAGGAGATTTTTTACTTCAAGGAAGTCGGATTGTGACCAATTTGCCAACAGGATCCAAAAAGCAATATCAAGAAAGTATAGAAAAATATGATCACTTGTTAAAAGGTTTGACAATCTATCCGGGACATGGTGAATCTTATATTTACGAGTAAAATAAACATAAAATGAAGCAAATTATTTTTATAGGTGGTGGTGCGGTAGCGTCGGAAGTTATTTCATATTTAGAGGATATTCAAAAACTAAATCCTGACCAAAAATTTTCTATTCATGGATTTTTAAATGATGATGTGGAAGATTTTAAATTAAAGTCCGAAAAATATGGATTCGATGCTCCTTATTTAGGAACCATTGCAGATCATCATTTTTCATCAGATTTTGCTTATATTTTTGGTTTTGCAAGTCCAGAGGGTAAAAGCAAAATTGTAAGCGAACTGGACCTTGAAAGTTTAGACTTTCCTAATATTATCCATCCTTCAGTAGTAATATCCAAATCAGCAAAATTAGGAAAAGGAAATGTTGTCTACCCAAATACAGTGATCGGTCCAAATTGTAAAATAGAAAACTTTAATCTTATTACATCTTATAGTTTTATTAGCCATGATTGTGAAATAGGAAGTTTTAATTTCTTATCTACTGCAGGTCTGGCAGGAAATGTAAAAATAGGAGAGAAAAATTTTTTTGGAATTAGAAGTACTGTTATTCCATCTATAGCAATTGGTTCTAATAATACAATTCAAGCAGGAATGGTCATTGATAAAAATGTAACAGATAATGAAACTGTTTTTTACAGATATAAAGAAAAGGTAACCATAATTAAACAATAGCATATGTTTTTATATGGAGCTAACGGACATGGAAAAGTTGTTGCTGAGATAGCAGAAGAAAATAAAGTATCAATAGAAGCATTTATTGATATAGACTTTCATAAACAAGTATTTTTGGGCTATAATGTAATGCATGAAATTCCAAGCAATACCTTAGATATGATAATTTCTATTGGTGATAATATGACTAGACGAGAGATAGCCCATAAAAATCACAATATTAATTATTTAACATTGTCCCATCCTAGTGCAAATATATCATTACGTACTACTATTGATAAGGGAACTGTTATTATGGCAGGCGTATCCATTAATTCCGGAGTGGATATTGGAAAACACTGTATTATTAATACAAACTCATCTATAGATCATGACTGCAAAATTGGTGATTTTGCCCATATTTCACCAAATGCTGCTTTAGCAGGAAACGTAGTGGTAGGAGAAGGTACACATATTGGATTAGGAGCTTCAATTATTCAAAATATTAACATTGGAAAATGGTGTACTATTGGGGCAGGAAGTGTAATTTTACAGGATATCCCGGATGGAGGAGTTGTCGTTGGGAATCCAGGTAGAGTGATTAAAATAAACAGTCTTAATAATTAGATAAAAAAATATAAAGATGTCTGAAAAAATTTGGCTTTCCTCTCCACATATGGGAGGTAATGAATTAAAATATATCAACGAAGCTTTCGAAGAAAACTGGGTAGCACCACTAGGTCCTAATGTGAACGGGTTTGAAGAAGACCTTGAGAAGTTTTTAGGAAGAAATACAAAAGTAGCCGTTCTTTCTGCGGGTACAGCAGCGCTTCACCTTGCCCTTATAGAATGCGGTGTACAACACGGGGATGAAGTAATCTGTCAATCAATGACATTCTCTGCATCTGCCAATCCTATTGCATATTGTGGAGCTGATCCCGTATTTATTGATAGCGAACCAGAGACATGGAACATGTGTCCTAAAGCTTTAAAAGAAGCTATTGAAGACAGAATACAAAAAGGCAAGAAGCCTAAGGCTATCATTGTTGTTCATTTATATGGTATGCCTGCAAAAATGGAACAAATTGTTGCCATTGCAGAAGAATATCAAATTCCAATCATTGAAGATGCTGCGGAAGCTTTAGGTTCTACTTATAAAGGGCAAGCTTGTGGAACATTTGGACGTTTCGGTGTGCTGAGCTTCAACGGAAATAAAATCATTACAACTTCAGGTGGTGGAGCTTTGGTTTGTCACACACAGGAAGATAAAGATAAAACCGTTTTCCTTTCAACACAGGCAAGAGATAATGCCCCTCATTACCAGCACTCTCATATTGGTTTCAATTATAGAATGAGTAATATTGTAGCAGGTATCGGAAGAGGGCAAATGGAAGTTCTTAATAACAGAGTGGAAGCACGCAGAGCTATGCATGACTTTTATGTAGAAACTTTCAAAAATATAAATGGAGTAACCGTATTTTCTGAACCGGAAAGTGACTTTTATTCAAATCACTGGCTTTCAGCAATCATTGTAGATCCTGAACTTACTGGGAAAGACAGAGAAGGATTACGCATGGCATTTTTAGAAGATAATATTGAGTCTAGACCACTTTGGAAACCAATGCACTTGCAGCCTGTTTTTGCAAATGCTCCATATTATGGTGGAAATATCTCTGAAAAGTTATTTGATAATGGACTATGCCTGCCTTCAGGTTCTAATTTGTCAGACGAAGACAGAGAAAGAATATTGAAAGTAATCAATTCCTATTTCGGATCTTAAAATACTTTTCAAATAAATGAATCAGTATAAATATTGGAAAATTCTTTTTGATTTTATCTTTGCGATAATTCTGACTGTTTTTCTGATGCCACTACTGATTATTTTATTTATCATTGCGAGCTTTGACACATCTTCTAATGGTATTTTTTTTCAAAAAAGAATTGGACAATATGGAAAGGTTTTTACCATTTTTAAGTTTAAAACAATTCACCAAAAAACAAAGAATTGTTCCAGAATCGGACAAGTTCTCAGAAAGTTCAAACTAGATGAACTTCCTCAACTGTTCAATATTGTAAAAGGAGATATGAGCTTTGTTGGGCCGAGACCTGATATCGAAGGATACTATGATAAACTTAAAGGTAATGATAGGAGAGTATTGGAATTAAAACCTGGATTAACCTGTGAAGCAAGTATAGTATACAGAGATGAAGAAAATCTTTTGAAAAAACAAGAAGATCCCTTGAAGTACAATGATGAAGTATTATTTCCGCATAAAGTAAAGATGAATCTGGAATATCTGGAACATTTGTCTTTTAAAAATGATATTAAAATTCTTTTGAACACCCTGTTAATTATAGTAAAATAAAATTTATATAGAATTTCCAAACCATTATGAAAATAAAAGAAACTCCACTTAAAGATTGTTACATTATAGAACCTACTGTATTCGAAGATGATAGAGGTTACTTCTTTGAAAAATACAATGAAAAAAGGTTTGAGGAGCTTACCGGTATGAATGGCCATTTCGTTCAGGACAATATTTCAAAGTCTTCTTATGGTGTATTAAGAGGATTGCACCTTCAGAAAGGAGAACATGCACAAGCCAAATTGGTATCATGCCTTGAAGGGAGTGTATGGGATGTTGCAGTAGACCTTCGAGAAGATTCTCCAACTTTCGGTAAGTGGTTTGGTATTGAACTTACAGCCGAAAACAAGTTACAGCTTTATGTTCCTAGAGGTTTTGGACACGGATTTTCTGTATTAAGCACCCATGCTGTTTTTTCTTATAAATGCGATAATTTTTATAATAAAGAATCAGAAGGCAGTGTGAAGTTTAATGATCCTGATATAGGTATAGACTGGAAGATCGATGAAAAAGATGCCGTTTTATCTGAGAAAGATGAAAATGCACCGAGTTTTAAAGAAAAAAACTTTTAAAGTATAGTATTGAAAACCACTTTTTTAAAGTGGTTTTTATTTTTGTAATCATTACTCTTTTAATATTTTGTATCTTTGCAGACTCAAAATCAAAAAGATGCGTACAAAATCTGTAGGGAAGAAGAAAATCAATGTAGTTACTCTTGGATGTTCCAAGAATGTATATGATTCTGAAGTATTAATGAGCCAGCTAAAAGCCAATGGTAAGGAAGTGGTTCATGAAGACCGCGGAGATATTGTGGTTATCAATACTTGTGGATTCATAGATAATGCAAAAGAAGAATCCATCAATACTATCCTTGATTATGTTGAAGCCAAAAACAGAGGTGAAGTAGAAAAGGTATTTGTTACTGGTTGTCTTTCCGAAAGATATAAACCAGATTTGGTGAGAGAAATTCCTGATGTAGACCAGTATTTTGGAACAAGGGATCTTCCTATTTTATTAAAGCATCTTGGTGCAGATTACAAACATGAATTGGTTGGGGAGAGATTAACAACTACTCCAAAGCACTATGCATACCTCAAAATTTCTGAGGGCTGTGACAGACCATGTTCTTTCTGTGCAATTCCATTGATGAGAGGAGGTCATATTTCTACACCTATCGAAAAACTAGTATCTGAGGCTCAGAAATTAGCGAAAAAAGGAACAAAAGAATTAATTCTTATTGCCCAGGACCTTACTTATTACGGTTTGGATCTTTATAAAAAACGTGCATTAGGAGATTTATTAAAAGAACTGGTAAAGGTAGAAGGAGTGGAGTGGATACGTCTTCATTATGCTTTTCCAAGCGGATTTCCGGAAGATGTTTTAGATATTATCCGTGAAGAGCCTAAAGTTTGTAACTATATAGATATTCCACTTCAGCACATTAATTCTGACTTGTTGAAATCCATGAAGAGAGGAACAACCCACGAAAAAACAGATGCTCTTTTGGCTAAGTTCAGAGAGAAAGTTCCCGATATGGCTATTAGAACAACCCTTATTGTTGGATATCCGGGGGAAACGGAAGAAAGGTTCCAGGAACTTAAGGATTGGGTTAGAGAACAGAAATTTGACAGATTAGGATGCTTCACATATTCGCATGAGGAAAATACTACTGCACACGTATTAGAGGATGATATTCCACAGGAAGTAAAAGAAGCAAGAGTAGAGGAAATCATGGAGTTGCAGTCTCAAATTTCTTGGGAAAAGAACCAGGAAAAAGTAGGTAAGACATTCAGATGTGTTTTTGATCGTAAAGAAGGAAACTATTTTATCGGAAGAACAGAGTACGATTCTCCGGATGTAGATAACACTGTTTTAGTCTCAGCAGAAGATACCTATATCTCCATTGGAGAATTTGCGGACGTAAGGATTACTTCAGCAGAAGAATTTGACTTATATGGTGAATTAGCCTAAAATATAAATAGCTATTAATCAGTAATAAACTGATGATTTTTTTTAGCTTAAAAATTTGAAATATTACTAAAATTTAACATAAATGATCTAGATGATGAAATATTTATGTTGTTGATTTTTAGTTTATTGTAATTATTGTGTATTAAGATTTTTTAATTTCTCTTTATAAAGTATATAAATTAGAAAATTATGTCTTAAATTTGCAGTAAACAATGTTTTTAAATCATGTACTTTCAATAAGTTATTTACATAAATGGGGTTAAAAACTCAAAAAAAATATACAGTTTTTTTGTTTTTTTTAGCTTAAAATAATAACAAGTTGGGATGTGTCTTCCTCTTTGGAAATATTGATAGGAAATAATGTAATTAAAATCTTTAAAAACTTATGAAAAAATTTTTATTAACAGCAATTATGCTTGTTGGCCTTTCGGCCCTTTCTAAGGCTCAACAGGGGCGAGTGGGGATTAACACAACCACACCTGCCGCAACTTTAGATGTAGTAGCTAATACTACAGATAATACAAGACCTGACGCCTTATTAGTCCCTCGTATGTCAAGAGCTGAATTAGAAGCTAAAAACACAGCCTATGCTGATGGTGCTGCTACCCCAAGTGCTCAGAACGGTGCCCTTGTATTTGTAACAGCTTTAGGAGGTAACGGAACTGGTAAAACTGTAAACGTTACATCTACTGGATTCTATTATTATGATGGTACATCTGGTAACAATGTTTGGAAAACATTAGGAGGTGGTGCAGTTGCACCTACAGTTCCTACTTTCAGAACTATTGCTGGTGCAGCAGTTACAACTATTAATACTACTGATGTTGGAAATATAGTAGTGATTACAGGAAATGTAAATGGTGATATCCAATTACCTGCTCCTAATGCTAGTATGGTTGGAAAGAAGCTAACATTAATTTCAACAGGGAGTGGTGTTCAGACTTTAACAACACTTAACTCTAACTATTTGACAAATACTTATGCTAGTATTCAACAACATGGTGCAGAGTTAATAACTGATGGGACTAATTGGTATTCCCTAGCTGGACAGTAAACACAAATCATAAAAAATTTATTAAATTAATTACAAATGAAAAAATTACAATATATAGTAGCAGCATTAGTTCTATCATCTTTTGGTAATATGGCTTTTGGGCAACTTAAAGGTAATCAAGGGTATGCAGGTTCAGCTATTCCTTCTTCATCAGCATTTTTAGATGCATCCGTTACAAACTCTGTGAATAATGCTAACTTTGGTAAAGGGATGATCTATCCTAGAGCTGATTTAAGTGTAATGGTATTGTCAAACCAAGGTACTTTATATAATGCATCAAATAACCCAAACAGATTTGATGGTATGATTGTGTTTAATACCGCCACTAGTGGAGTTGCTGCTTCTGGAGCTACTCAAGGTACCCTTTCAAGAGGTTTTTGGTACTATGATAACAGTAGTGCTTCTCCTACAGGAGGTACTTGGAGACCATTTATAACGAGCGCTACAGATCCTAAATTTAATGTAACAAATGCAGCAACAGGAACTGCTACCAATACATTAGTTGATGGAACTCAGGTATATGCTATTAAAGGACAATTTACAACAACAGCTGGTTCTACTGCTGTAACAATTACTCCTCCTACAGGTATAACATCAATGTATGGTATTACCATCTATAAAAAAGCTGGTACAGGTACAGGTAATGGTAATAAAGTAGTGTATGCAAGAGATTTATATTCATATGACATTGCTACTGGTGCAGCTGTGACAGGTTCACAAAGTATCTCTGTTGTTTATCCCCAAGATACATATGAGTATATATTAGAATATTTAAAATAAAATAATTTTATTTAATTACATATAAAACCAATGATTTACTCATTGGTTTTTTTCTTTTCAAGATTTTGAAAGGAAATAAGAATATTGTTTAAAGTATTTAAGGCGCTTAAATGCATTATTTTTTAATAACACTTAAGTTATATAAGAAATCCAATTTAGGTTATTTTTCGAAGCATACCTTGTGGCATATTTGATTTTATGGTTTTATAATCTTTGGCTTCTGAAATAAAATAGGAGTAAATATGGTTATATTTTCAATGAAAAGCTTTTTGAACTGATTTTAAAAACTTATTTTTGAAGACTATATTCAGAGAAGATGATCTTTTTCTAAGTCCTATGATACAAATTAAATTGAAAAATTGAGCTGAAAATTCAAGAAGTGTAATTTTTGATGTTAACATTGCTGTTAAAAAAAAATGGAAGTTTAAGTTTTTTGCCTCTAAAGTGCCACTATCAGAGCTTTTAGACATATTAAAGATCTTAAATAGTTTTTGTTTTAAAGCTGATTTTATTTCTATTCTTATAATTTTGTGAATTTTATAAGTGGTTGATATTTAATATTTTATGATATTTATTTTTTTAAATTATGCATAAATTAGTTAAAAACATTAACTTTTAGTCTGTTTTTTTAACACTTTTTAACAGTGTCCTTTAAAATCCCTATTCATAGGAGGTTACAAGTTTAATTAACATATGTTTTGGTTTTTGTTAACAGTTTTTAACAATTGAAATAGGGAGTTAATGAGATTCCTGATACTTTTGCCCTGTCAAAACCAATAAAAGTTCAAAATGATGAAAAGATTCATTCTCGTAATCATAATGATGATTTCAAGCTTAGGTATTTATTCATTTACGAATAACGCCTTAGATGCGAAAAAAACAAGTTATGCATCGTACTACCACGATAAATTTAACGGTAGAAAAACTGCTAGCGGAGAAATCTTTGATAACTCAAAGTTTACTGCAGCAAACAGAACGCTTCCTTTTGGAACAAACGTTAAGGTTACTAACCTTAAGAATGGTAAAGAAGTAATAGTGAGGATCAATGACAGAGGACCTTTCCATTCATCAAGATCTTTAGACATGTCTAAAGCTGCGTTCGATGAGATCGGAGATATCAACCATGGTACAATTCCGGTCGAATATGAAATTGTCGATTAATCTTATGATTTAAATTATGAAAAGCCAGCTGATTCAGCTGGCTTTTACGTTTATAAGTATGTTATTATAGATTTAATTCTAATAAAGCAGGACAATGGTCTGAGTGTACTGCTTCCTTTAAAATAACAGCTCTGCTAAGCTTATCTTTTAAACTATAAGAAGTAAAGTTATAATCCAATCGCCAGCCTTTGTTTCTAGCCCTTGAATTTTGTCTATAGCTCCACCATGTATAATTGTCAGGATCATTATTAAAAAACCTGAAACTATCTATGAGTTCACATTCATTCATAAAATTGGTCATCCATTCTCTTTCCATAGGAAGAAATCCTGAAACATTCTTTAGTCCCTCAGGATTGTGAATGTCAATTGCCTCATGACAAATATTGAAATCTCCGGATATGATAAGATTTGGGATTTCTTTTTTTAAACTTTTGATATATGCCAGAAAGTCATGACAAAACTGCATTTTAAATTCAAGCCTTTCAATATTGGAAGCAGAGGGAACATACACTGAAATTACAGAGTATCCGTCAAAATCTGCACGGATGATTCTCCCTTCATTATCATAGCTTTCAATACCGCAGCCATACTCTACATGATTAGGTTTTATTTTTGAGGCGATTCCGACGCCGCTATAGCCTTTTCTTACTGCTGAATGCCAATAACTATGGTATCCTGATTTTTCAAGGCTTTCGATGTCTATCTGGTCATTTCCGGCCTTGCTTTCCTGAATGCAGATAATATCCGGGTCTGCAGTTTTTAGCCAGCCCAGAAAATCCTTGGTGAAAGCTGCTCTTATTCCATTGACATTATAGGTGATTAATTTCATAAAGAATAGTAAATTTTTTCAAATGTAGGGAAATAAAAAAGTCGATTTTGAATTTCAAAACCGACTTTTTTATTTTTTAATAAGATATTTTATTTTTTAAAAACTGTTTTACCGTCTTTTGTCAGTTCAATTTCTTCACCTTTTCCTCTAAGTTCATAATGGTCATTCTTATACCAGATTCCAGATGCAGGCTTTTGTCCCTGTAATTCAATCGTTTCTTTGTTAAAAACTACTGTAGCAGTATTTTTAGTGTTATTGAAAGTCATGTCCAATGTTTTTCCACTGCTGTCTTTAGATGTACTTTTTACAATTTCATCCTTACTTCCGGAAACAGCTGCTGAATCAGATGGTTTAGACGCAATACTGTCTGTAGTTGTAGCTGCAGAATCTGTTGCACTCTTTTCTTTATTACATGAAGTTAAAAATAATGCCGTAAGTGTTGCTGTGATAAAAATGGTTCTTTTCATAGGTTTATATTTATTTATGGATGTTTCTTACCATGCAAAATGAATGCCTTAAACAAGAAAGCGGAAAAAATCAATTGATTTTTTCCGCTTTAAACCTAAAATGAAATAAATTACTTGGGCTCTAAAACACTGATCGGAATAATACATTCTTCCAGTGAAATTCCACCATGCTGGTAGGTTTCTTTATAGTAATTTACAAAATGATTGTAGTTCTTTGGATAAGCCAGGAATATATTGTTTTTAGCAAAGATATATTTTGAGCTTAGGTTTCCTTTTGGAAGGAAAAGTTTTTCCGGATTGGTAATAGCCCATACATCACTATCATCATACGTTAAGCTTTTACCGGTTTTATATCGGATATTAGTAGAGGTTTCTCTGTCTCCAACAACTTTACTTGGTTTTTTAACGTAAACAGTTCCGTGGTCAGTTGTAATGACTAGTTTGTAACCATTTTCAGCGGCAGCTTTAATGATCTTCAGCAACGAAGAATTTTCAAACCAGTTAAAGGTTAGTGATCGGAAAGTTTTATCATCACGAATAAGTTGATCTACAATATGATTGTCGGTTTTTGCGTGAGAAAGAATATCAATAAAGTTATATACAATCACCAGAAGGTCATTGTTTTTATGTTGATTAAAATCATCATAGATTTTTCTTTCAAAATCAGCATTTAGTACTTTAAGGTACTTCATAGATTTGTTTCCAATGCCAATTCTTTTCATCTGATCTTCCAGGAAATCACGTTCAAATTCATTCTTGTTTCCTTCTTCATTGTCATTAAACCATTTTTCAGGGAAACGTTTTTCAATCTCTGATGGCATTAACCCTGCAAAGAAAGAGTTTCTTGCATATTGTGTTGCAGTAGGAAGAATACTGTAGTAATAATCCTCAGAAACCTTATTATAATACTTCGTGAACAAAGGTTCAATAACTTTCCATTGATCGTAACGAAGGTTGTCTACCATCAATAAGAGTACTTTATCCTTTTCAACTTCAGGCTTTACCTTTTCTTTGAAAAGTGTGTGGCTCATCATTGGCTTGTCAGAATCAGTCAGCCAGTGTTCATAATTTTTTTCAATAAACTTCGCAAACTGGATGTTGGCTTCCTCTTTTTGAGATTGTAGAAGATCTGCAAACTCATTATCTGCAACCTTATCAAATTTAATTTCCCAGCTAAGGATCTTCTTATAATATTCAGCCCATTCCTGGTATGTTCTCAAGTAAGAAAGTTCCATGGAAAGATTTCTGAATTCCTGTTGATATTGTAAAATGGTTTTTTGTTCTACCAGGTTGTCTTCCTGAAGATTCTTTTTTAAGGAAAGTAATATTTGATTAGGATTGACAGGCTTTAATATATAATCGGCAATCTGAGAGCCGATAGCTTCTTCCATAATGTGTTCCTCCTCACTTTTGGTCACCATTACTATTTTTAAGGAATTATCTTTTTCCTTGATCATAGGGATGGCTTCCAACCCGGAAATGCCAGGCATGTTTTCATCAATGAGCGTTAAAGCAAATTTTTCTGAATCCATAAGTTCCAAAGCCTCGTTCACGTTGTTAACAGGGGTTACCAGGTAACCTTTTTTCTCTAAAAATACGATATGAGGTTTAAGTAAATCTATTTCATCATCTATCCATAATATCTTTTCTGACATAATTTATTTTTTACATGATTATTGTATCAAAATGTTGACCAATTCCTTTTAAAATCTCACAAAATCGAAACTTTAAAAGTTAAATATTAGTTAAATGAAAATCTTTGAGGATGTTTTCTGGATATCCTCTGTTATTCATTGTTTTTTATATACATCAAAGCCCTTTCCAACACTTCATCCTTTCCATTTTTGATTCCGTCCACTGTAGGCTTTATGAGGATATCGGGAATGATCCCAATTCTTTGGGTTTCTCTACCATCCGGATAATAAGCACCAAGGCCGGTAAAGCATGTATCCAGACCCGCAAGCTTAAATTTGATAATATCTCCGTTGGCCCCCGAAGTATTACTTCCGATTATCTTTGCTTTTGGATGTTGTTTGAACATCATAGTGGTAGTTTCAGCCTGACTTTGAGTATTCTCATCTACCAAAACTATTACATTTCCCTTATAGTAGTTAGGATTTTTTTTTCCGATACTGTTTTTTCTGCTGTAAAATTTACCGGGATAATTAGTTTCCGGAAAATTGAATTGGTAATAAACAGTTGTTTGTGGAAGCAAAATTTCACTTAAAGGCAGAATTGTCAGTTTAGGATAATTTCGAAGATCAAAAATAATGGAATTTGTAGCCCTTAGATTTCTGTACATCTCATCCAGATCTTCCTTGGTGATCACTCCCATATTAACATACCCAATTTTCTTTTCCTGATCCAGAAATTTCCACTTTTGAGGGACTGGATTTTTCTTAACGATAATATCTTTAAGGAAATATGTTTTGGCCACGACTTCCATATTCTGTCCATCTCTTTCCAACTTAACGGAAATAGAATCCATATTATTGAAAAGAAGTTTACTTTTTACCTTATTTACTTTTCCCCAGGAATTAGACGCAGAAATATATTTTCCATAACTGTTGACCATTTCCGGTATGGTTTTGCCGTTAACGTCATAAATAACATCTCCCACATAGAAAGGTGTTTTCTCATGAAATCGATTGGTATTGATTTTTGTTATGATTAATTTTCCCTCTGCATAAGAATATTCCACAGGAAGTTTTTTGTTTCCATATTGATTAAGGCTTATTAGTGTTGAAAAAAGAAAGGCATGGGAATCATCTATTTTTGCTACCAATTCTGCTAAAGTTAAGTGATAATCTTTATCATTCTGAACAGCAAGAAATTTTGGGATCATTTCTCTCAGAACATCATTCCAGTTTTGATCGGTTTCATATTTATAAGGGAAGAAATATTCTACATAATTCCAGTATCTGAAAAGTTCCAACAAACTGATTGATTTTGAAGTAAATCGTGATCCATAGGAATTTTCATTTCTGAAGTATATTTTTCTTCCACCTTTTCCTATATAATGATTATTCCCAATATTGCGGTTGCTTTCAATATAATGAAGCTTTTGAGCAGTATTTTCTGTAAATATACTGGGATTGTCTATCCAGCTTAGATCGAAATTTTTCAAAAAATAAGTCTTGTTGTCTGTTTGTAAACAATCTTTACATTCATCTACTTTTCCCAAACTGTTAATCCATGCAGAGTATAAGTTGTTGAGTGCAATCTTATCATGGATATTTTCAAACTCATTGATTTTTTTGATAAGCTGTTCATCCCAATTAATATTTCCTTTTGCCACATGTGGATGATAATATTTTAAAAATCCCCAAACCTTGCAGAGGGATTCCAGTTTTTGATTTTCAGATAAAATCTGGGCGGAAAAATGTAGACTTAAAAATAATAAAATGAAAAAAAGATATTTTCTCATCAAAAGGTATTGGGTTTTCTCAAAGATAAATTTTAAAAATAACAGATGCAATTGTTCTTGAAGAATATTTGATAAGATCAATAAGCTGGGTTTGAAAAAGGATGATTTTTGTATACAATAAGCAGTTTCGATATTGAGTAATTGCTATCTCATAGTAATATTCAGCCTAGCTCTCCAATTCTCTCGCTTTTTACTCCCGGCTATTAATATTAATTTAATCATCCCTAAAATTTAAAATCCCTAACTTTGTTTACTAATATTGACGATTCAATGCAGAATAAGCTAAAAATTATCAACGATCCTGTTCACGGGTTTATCAAAATTCCACACGAAATTTTATTTGATATTATTGAACATCCCTACTTCCAGAGACTGAGAAGAATAGGGCAAACCGGACTTTTGAATCTGATTTTCCCCGGAGCGACGCACACAAGGTTTCATCATGCCTTGGGAGCCATGCATTTGATGTTTACAGCATTGGAAACACTAAGGCAGAAAGGCGTTAAAATCTCTGAAGAAGAAGAAAAAGGAGCTATGTTGGCAATTTTAATGCATGATATTGGGCATGGTCCGTTTTCTCATGCATTGGAAAGTATGCTGATGGATGACTGGCATCATGAAAATCTTTCGCTGTTGCTCATGAATAAATTAAATGAAGAGTTTGACGGGCAACTTTCCATGGCCATTGAAATGTTTCAGGGAAAATACCACAGAAAATTCTTCAATCAGCTTATCTCATCTCAATTGGATGTAGACAGGCTGGATTATCTGAATAGAGATAGCTTTTTTACAGGAGTTTCGGAGGGAAATATTAATACCCAAAGAATTATTTCCATGATGAATGTTTGTGAAGAAGGAGAATTGGTTATTGATGCAAAGGGAATATATTCTATTGAAAACTTTTTAACGGCCAGAATGTTCATGTACTGGCAGGTATACTATCATAAGACATCTGCTCTTGCAGAGTTTCTATTGGTTAAGATCCTTGAAAGAGCAAAATATCTGATCTCTCAGGGAGTAGAACTGCCTGCAACGGATAATCTGAAATACTTCTTATACCGAAGTAAAAGCTCTGCAACCAATGAAGATGTAGAAAGATTTACCCAATTAGACGATAATGATATCATTCAGGCAATGAAGGAATGGCAGAACTCTGATGATTTTGTACTGTCTTATTGGTGTAAAAGTGTTATTCAGAGAAATCTTCCCAAAACAATTATTTCATCACATCCATTCAACGATGAGATAATTAATGAAAAAGTAAAAAATACCAATGAATTTTTTGGTATCAATAACGGAAAAGAATTGGTTCAGGAGATAAAAAGAAAGCTTTTACCCTATGATACTGAAAAGCAACCGATCTACTTATTGCAAAAAAATGGCAGAAGAATGAAACTTCATGAGTCTGAAGATCAGCTTTTATCAGGATTAATGGTGAACAAAACAACACGCTATATCCTTATGTTTCCGAGAGATATCTCTAACTAGATTCTTAAATAATATTAAAATTTACGATCTGAAACCAAAAAATGTTTGCAAATTATAGAATTTCTTATCTTTGCAGAATATGGAATTTACAGCTTCGCAAATTGCAAGTTTTATTGACGGAAAAATAATAGGTGACGAGACAGCACTTATTACAGGGGTTTCTCCAATTGAAAATGGAGAATCAGGACATCTTTCTTTTATAGCACAAGATAGATTTTCTCATTTTTTGGATACCTCAAAGTGCTCTGTTATCATCGTTTCGGAAAAACTTCTGAATGAAAATAGTTATACCCCTACCTTAATTGTTGTAAAAGATGCCTACCTCTCTTTTCAGGTTCTGATGAATTTATATCAGGAAATGAGAGGAAGAAAAGAAGGTATTGAAGATGGATCATCCATCCACGATACAGCCGTAATAGGTGATAAAGCTTATATAGGAGCATTTACATATGTTTCGGAAAAAGCTAAAATCGGTGAGGGTTCACAAATCTATCCACATGTATATATAGGAAAAGGAGTGAAAATTGGTAAAAACTGTAAAATTGACAGTGGAGCCAGAATTTACGACTACTGTATTATTGGGGATAACTGTGTAATTCACTCCAATACGGTAGTAGGAGGTGATGGTTTTGGGTTTCAACCGACGGCTGAAGGATTTAAAAAAATTCCACAGCTTGGAAATGTCATTATTGAAGATGATGTTGAAATAGGTTCAAACTGTAGTATCGACAGGGCTACAATAGGTTCTACCATCATTGGGAAAGGAACAAAAATTGATAACCTGATTCAGATTGCTCACAATGTGAAAATTGGTCAGAATAATGTAATTGCAGCACAAGCAGGAATAGCAGGTTCTACTACAATCGGGGATTGGAATCAAATTGGAGGTCAGGTAGGAGTTGTTGGACATATCAAAATCGGAAACCAAGTGAAAATTCAGGCTCAGAGTGGCGTGAATTCCAGTGTTAACGATAGAGAAACCTTATATGGTTCACCAGCAATAAGCTACAATGACTATTTGAGAAGCTATGTTCATTTCAGAAATTTACCTGGAATAGTCAACAGAATAAATAATCTTGAGAATAACTCAAAAGATAATACTAATGAGTGATATGCAAAAAACGCTTCAGGAAGAGGTAACCCTTTCTGGAATAGGCCTTCATACTGGTAAAGAAGTAAAACTTACCATCAAACCCGCAAAGGAAAATACGGGATTTGTATTTGTAAGAACCGATTTAGAGGGACATCCTCAGGTTGAAGCTGATGTTAATTATGTAGTAGCAACAGAGAGAGGTACAACATTAGAAAAGCTTGGCGTAAAAATCACTACCTGTGAGCACCTTTTGGCGGCATTGGTTGGTTGTGATATAGACAACGCAGTGTTGGAAATGGACGCTTCAGAGCCACCTATCCTTGATGGGTCTTCAAAATATTTTGTTGAAGCTATTGAAAGTGTAGGGGTTGTAGACCAAAATATTGCTAGAGAATATCTGGTAGTAAAAGAAGTTCTTACGTACAGTGATCCTGCTACAGGTTCAGAAATCACGATCATCCCTTCAGATACTTATGAAGTAACAACAATGGTAGATTTTGGAACTAAAGTTTTAGGAACTCAAAATGCTACTCTTAAAAATATCTCCGAGTTTAAAGACGAAATCTCTTCAGCAAGAACATTCAGTTTCTTACATGAATTGGAAATGCTTTTAGACCACGGATTGATCAAAGGGGGAGATATCTCCAATGCGATCGTGTACGTAGATAAGGATCTTACTCCGGAAACTACAGAAAAATTGAAAAAAGCCTTTGGTAAGGATAATGTTTCCATCAGACCAAATGGTATTCTAGATAATCTTAACCTAAACTATCCTAACGAAGCTGCAAGACACAAATTACTGGATGTAATTGGTGATTTAGCCTTGGCAGGTGTGAAAATAAAAGGTAAAGTTATTGCCAACAAACCAGGACACTTTGTGAATACTCAATTTGCGAAGAAATTAAACCGTCAGTGGAAATTGCAGAAAAAGAAAAACGTTCCGGACTTTGATTTAACTAAAGAGCCGGTATTTGATATCAACGGAATTATGAAGCTTATGCCTCACAGACCTCCGTTCTTATTAATCGATAAGATTCTTGAACTTTCAGACTCTCATGTCGTAGGTTTGAAAAATGTAACAATGAATGAACCTTTCTTCGTGGGACATTTCCCTAAGGAACCTGTAATGCCTGGAGTTCTTCAGGTTGAAGCCTTGGCTCAAACAGGTGGTATCCTAGTTTTGGCAAGTGTTCCTGATCCTGAAAACTATTCTACTTACTTTATCAAAATTGATAAGGTGAAGTTCAAGAGAAAAGTAATTCCGGGAGATACGCTTATATTCAAAATTGAATTGATTGAGCCTATCAGAAGAGGTATCGTTCACATGCAAGGGTACGGATATGTAGGAGATACAGTGGCAGTAGAAGCGGAGCTTATGGCTCAAGTTGCAAAAAATAAAGTTGATTAAATGATTCATCAATTAGCAGCCGTAGATAAACGCGCAAAAATCAGCAAAAATGTAATTGTAGAGCCTTTTACTACAATTGCAGGGGACGTAGAAATTGGAGAAGGAACATGGATTGGTCCAAATGTTACCATTATGGATGGTGCAAGAATAGGGAAGAATTGTAGGATTTTCCCCGGGACTGTTATCTCTGCAATTCCCCAGGATCTGAAATTTGATGGTGAAGACACCCAGGTAATTATCGGTGATGATACAACGATCAGAGAATGTGTTACGGTAAATAGGGGTACAAAAGCCCTAGGTCATACTAAAATAGGTGCCAACTGCCTTATTATGGCTACTTCACATATTGCACATGACTGCGTAATCGGAGATCACGTTATCATTGTAAACGGTTGTGGTATTGCAGGACATGTGGAGATTGGAGACTATACTGTAATGGGAGGTTTATCGGCTGTTCATCAATTTGGTAAAATTGGGAAGCATGTAATGATCTCCGGAGGTACTCTGGTAAGAAAAGATATTCCACCTTATGTGAAAGTTGCTAGAGAGCCAATGTCTTATGCAGGAATCAATTCCGTAGGTTTAAGAAGAAGAGGATTTACCAATGAGAAGATTTTCGAAATTCAAAAAATCTACAGAACAATTTTCCAGATGAAAATGAACGTTTCCCAAGCGTTGGCATACATTGAAAAAGAAATGCTGCCTACTGCTGAAAGAGATGAAATTCTACAGTTTATCCAAAACTCTCCAAGAGGTATTGTGAAAGGCTACGGAACCACCAAAGAAAGCAACTAATAAGTTGAAAAGGCAAAAAGGTGAAGAAAGCTGAGAAAGCACATTTGCTTATAGGAGCCAATAAAAACTAAACAAAAGAATAATTATATATTAATGGCAACAAGTAACGATATCAGAAAAGGTCTTTGCATCGAATATAGCAACGATATTTTTAAAGTAATTGAGTTTCTTCACGTAAAACCAGGAAAAGGTCCTGCATTCGTAAGAACAAAATTAAAGTCTGTGACAAATGGAAAGGTATTAGATAATACATTCTCTGCAGGTCACAAAATTGATGAAGTAAAAGTAATCACAAGAAAATTCCAGTATCTTTATGATGACGAGAACGGTTTCCACTTCATGAATAACGATGATTTTTCTCAGTTATATTTAAATAAAGAAATGATTGAAAACTCAAACTTGATGAAAGCAGGTGAAGAAGTTACAATTATTTTGAAAGAGGCTGATGAAACTCCACTTTCTGCTGAACTTCCTCAATCTGTATACTTAGATGTTATTGAGGCTGATCCGGGAGTAAAAGGAAACACTGCAACCAACGCCCTGAAAAACGCAATCGTTGAAACAGGAGCAAGAGTAATGGTTCCTTTGTTCATTGAACCGGGAGACAAAATTAAAGTAAGCACTGAAGACGGTAGCTACTTAGAAAGAGTAAAATAATAAATAAAATTTACATAAATTCGGTTTGCACCAGCACTCCGAATTTTGTTTTATAAGAAAATCTATTGTTATGAGATTTCATTCTCCACAAAAGCTTAAAACAATTGCAGATTTAATAGGCTCCAAATTTGTTGGCCCGGAAGATTTTGAGGTACTAGGTTCCAACGAAATCCATATGGTAAAGCCGGGAGAGATTGTATTTGTCAATCATCCCAAATATTATGACAAGGCATTAAATTCTGCTGCCACCATTATCTTAATTGATAAAGAAGTAGAGTGCCCGGAAGGAAAAGCACTTTTAGTTTCTGATGATCCGTTTAGGGATTTTAATAAGATCAATACCCATTTTACAAGAATTTATAACTTCACAGAAGAACTTCACGATGTAGAAATTGGTGAGGGTACAAAAATTCATTCATCTGCTGTTATCGGAAACAATGTGAAAATTGGAAAAAATACCTTAATTTTTCCAAATGTTGTTATTGGTGATAGATCAGTGATTGGGGATAATGTCATTATTCAGTCCAATACAGTTTTGGGTGGTGATGCTTTTTATTACAGAAAATTAAATGGCAATTTTGACCGTTTAATCTCGGTAGGAAATGTGGTTATTGAGAACAATGTAGAAATTGGTAATGGATGTACCATTGATAGAGGAGTTACAGACTCTACGATCATTGGAGAAGGTTCTGTTTTGGATAATCAAATTCAAATCGGACATGATACAATTATTGGAAAAAAATGTCTGATAGCTTCTCAGGTTGGAATTGCAGGATGTTGTGTGATTGGAGATGAAGTAACATTATGGGGACAAGTGGGTATTGCTTCGGGCAATAAAATTGAGAGTGGATCTGTAATTTTAGGGAAAACCGGAGTGAACAGAGACCTTGAAAAAGGAACCTATATTGGGATGTTTGCAGAAGATTTCAAAACATATTTGAAAAAAGAAGTAAAACTGAGAAAATTGTGATGAAGAATCTGTTAGCTCTCTTTCTTTTTGTATATTCATTGAGCTTTGCTCAGAAGTCAGATATCGAATCAAAAATTACATTTATCGATAACAGAATTGTAAACGCTAAAATTCCTTTTAGAACAAATCTTTTTGAGAGTGATCAAATTGATGAAATAACCCTCTCAGATAAAAAAGTTAAAATTCTGGAAGACGGGAAGATGGTTAAATATCCGGCTCCTGAAATTCAGAAAATAGAATTTACAGATCTTAAAAATAAACCAAGAACTTTTATTTATTTTCCTTCAGAATCTACAAAAACACTTGTAGAATTGGTATATGACGGGAATAAAATAAAATGGGTAAAAGCATATAGACGCCACGGCTATGACGGGTCTACTCTTGTATCAGATGTTTTGTTCAAAGGAGATATAAGACAGCCATTGAATATTCTGGTTAATAACAGGAAAAAACTGAAACAGCTAATGGTTGAAAAACCCGAACTTGAGCCGCTTATTGAAAATATTAATTATAACAGACTTAAGGAGCAGGATTTAATCGATCTGTTGAAAAAATATGATGAATAAAATCAGATTTAAAAATTTTTTTAACGACAAATAATCATTATTTTTGTCTGACGTATAAACTGAAAATAAATAAATTAAAACAACAATAAAATGTCAATTTTAGTAAACAAAGATTCTAAAGTAATTGTACAAGGATTTACAGGGAATGAAGGTACTTTCCATGCTAGCCAGATGATTGAATACGGAACCAATGTAGTAGGTGGTGTTACTCCAGGAAAAGGAGGTAGCGAGCACTTAGGAAAGCCGGTATTTAATACAGTGGCTGACGCTGTTGAAAAAGCAGGAGCAAACGTAAGTATTATTTTCGTACCACCAGCATTTGCAGCAGACGCTATTATGGAAGCTGCTGAAGCAGGTATCAAAGTAATTGTATGTATTACTGAAGGTATTCCTGTAGCTGATATGGTAAAAGTAAAATCTTACATTGCTGACAGAGACTGTAGATTAATCGGACCAAACTGCCCTGGAATCATTACTTCTGAAGAAGCTAAAATTGGTATTATGCCAGGTTTCGTTTTCAAAAAAGGAAAAGTAGGTATCGTTTCAAAATCAGGTACCCTTACTTACGAAGCTGCTGATCAGGTAGTAAGAGCAGGTTACGGTATCTCTACTGCAATTGGTATTGGTGGTGACCCAATCATCGGAACTACTACAAGAGAAGCTCTTGAATTATTCATCAACGATCCTGAAACTGAAGCTGTTGTAATGATTGGAGAAATTGGTGGTGGACTAGAAGCTGAAGCTGCTAGATGGTACAAAGCAAGCGGATCTACTAAGCCGGTTGTTGGATTTATCGCTGGACAAACAGCTCCAAAAGGAAGAACAATGGGACATGCTGGTGCCATCGTAGGTGGTGCAGAAGATACAGCTCAGGCAAAAATGGAAATCATGAGAGAGAATGGCATCAACGTTGTTGATTCTCCTGCTGATATCGGTGCTACTGTAGCTAAGATCCTAGGATAATATAAAAACCCAAATTATATGAAAAAACTTTTATTAACCTCAGCTTTGGCTATTTCTGCTTTTTCCTTTGCGCAGGTGCAATGGGAGAATACAAGATTTGGTCTTACAGGAGGTTTAAACTATTCCAGAGTATCTAATGCCCATAATCCCTCAGGCCCTAGATATACTTTTCAAGGTGGAGCTTTGGCTTTAATTCCTGTAGGAAAGGCAAACCAATTCTTTATACAACCGGAAGTTCTGTACTATGGTGCAGGAGAAACCGGGAAAGATAAAGATGCGAAAGGAAGAGATGGTTATGATGCAGTATATGCAAACAATTATCTGAGTGTACCACTTTATTTTAAAGGATACTTCTCAGAATCTGAATCTGAGTTTTTTGGTCTATTAGGACCAAGGTTCAACTTTTTGGTAAGTCAGGATGTTAAGAATGTTCCTGCGAACAGACCTTACTATGATCCGGATGTTACTGATCCTGCACAACCGTCAGGAGTAAACGGAAAAGCGAAAAGCTTTAACTGGGGAATAGGACTGGGAGTAGGATATAGCTATAAGAGACAACTCGAAGTAGCTGTAAAATATGACTTAGGTCTTTCAGATACTTATCCTGGTCTTGTAAAAGAAATTAAGGGAACTAATAAGAAAAAATCAGAGCAGGTTGTTGCACTTACCTTAAGCTACATATTCAAATAAATCATTTATTCAAAATATGAAAACTCCCGGAAATTAAAATTTCCGGGAGTTTTATTTTTTATCTAAGTCTAGGTATTTTAAACTCAATTTTGATCCTAGTTCCTTTTCTTATTATCCTTTAATCCACTTCCAAAGCTCTTTTAAAGTAGCTTTATTGCCATACATCAATATCCCTACACGATAGATCTTTCCGGCAAGGAATATCATGAAAACAGTAGTAACCAGTAGCAATACAATAGATAGCGCAATCTGCCATGCAGGAACTCCAAATGGTATTCTCGCAATCATGGCAACCGGTGAAGTAAATGGTATAATAGATAACCAAAAACCTAATGGGCCGTCAGGATTGTTCATCAATGAGAAGCTTCCGTACATTCCCAGAGTTAACGGTAAAATTGCAAATAAAGTGAACTGTTGAGTCTCTGTTTCATTATCCACTGCAGAACCAATGGCTGCATAAATAGAACTGTAGAAAATATATCCTAAAAGGAAAAAAACAATAAATACAAAAATAATCAAAGGGAAATTCATTTCCAGTAAACTATGAGAGATCTGAGTGGCAAGCTGGGCCATATCCAGTTTACTTGTTACTTGTTCACTTCCACCAGGAATGCTTTGCTGAAGCGGAGAGAACCCCGTATTCAAGACCAATGCCCCAATTACAGACATGGTAATCCAGATCAGAAATTGTGTCAGTGCCACCAATGTTACTCCTAGGATTTTACCCATCATCAGCTCAAAAGGTTTTACCGAAGAGATAATGATCTCTACAACACGATTGTTCTTTTCCTCCAGAACACTTCGCATAACCCTTACTCCATAAATAATGATAAACATAAAAGTTACGTACATCAAAACCATGCTGAGACCGGATTTTACTCCAAAAGTAAGATCAGAATCCTCCTTGTTATTATCAGCTACATTAATGGTTTTCAAGCTAAAACCCTTATCAAGGTCATTCAGTTGTACTTCCTGAATTCCAAGCTGCTTAATTTTTTCTTTCTTAACAACATTGGTAATATCAGAAACGATTTTCTGCTTAGTATCAAATCCCATTTTGCTGTTGACTACAAGCCGTGTGCCTGTCTCAAGCTCATCAAAATTCTGGCTTTTTAATTCCGGTAAAATTAAAATCCCATCCAAAGACTCATTGCCTTTTAAATTATTGATCTTGGATTTTTCATCAGCTGCAGAAACAAACACATAGTTCAGCTTATCATTGGATTTTAACTGATTGGTAAACAATCCGCTTTTATCCACAACTTCAATAACACTATGAGATTCGTTGGCTTTAAACATTAATCCGATTACTGCTCCAAAGGCAATAATCATAACAGGAGCCAATAAAGTCAATATGATAAAGGATTTTTTCTTAACCTGCGTAAGAAACTCCCTCTTTGTAATTAAAAAAATATTATTCATAAAATTAAGAATGGTTACTTACGGCATTAATAAACACCTCATTCATACTAGGAATTCTCTCATCAAAAGATCTCACCTTACCAACGTGTACAAGGTCAAGAAGAATATGATTCTGATCAGCCTCATTTTTCAGCTCAAAGGAAACCAGATTATTTTCGTTGGAGAAATTGAAAATCTCATATTTGTTTTTAAAACTATCCAACTGTTCATGATTAACCTCAGAAAGAGTAATTCCGAAAATATTTTTCTTGAATTTTTCCCTAACATCAAAGACTCTTCCATCAATGATTTTTTGAGAATTGTTGATTAATGCCACATAATCACACATTTCCTCCACACTTTCCATTCTGTGGGTAGAAAGAATGATTGTAGTTCCATTGTTTTTAAGATCAATGATCTGGTCCTTAATTAGGTTGGCGTTTACAGGATCAAATCCTGAGAAAGGCTCATCAAGAATTAAAAGATGAGGTCTGTGCAATACGGTTACCACAAACTGGATTTTTTGTGCCATCCCCTTAGATAGTTCAGAAAGCTTTTTCTTCCACCATTGATCAATGTTTAGCTTATCAAACCATTTTTTTGCTTCATTCAGGGCATCATTCTTACTCATCCCTTTCAATTCCCCGAAATAAAGGATCTGATCACCAACACTCATGTTCTTATACAACCCTCGCTCTTCAGGCATATAACCGATGTTTTTGATGTGGGTAGGATTCAGTTTTTCCCCATTGATAAAGATATCTCCTGAATCAGCCTGAGTAATTTGGTTGATGATACGGATAAAAGATGTTTTTCCGGCTCCGTTAGGTCCTAAAAGACCATAAATACTGCCTTTTGGTACATGGATGCTAAAATCATCCAGTGCGACCTTTTTTCCGGCATTATAGGTCTTTTTAATATGTTCAGCTTTTAGCATTAAATTGTCTTTTTACAATTAGTATAAAAAAGTCCCTAAAGTTACGGAAATATTAAAAGAGATTCATGTAAAAGAAAAAATCCTGATGATTATCAGGATTTTAATTTATTGTTTCACGATTTGGGTAACCTTCTGTGTATTGTCACTTAAGATATAACGAATCATGTATTTCCCGGGTTTCAATTTTTCAATATTAATCTCACCGGAATTCATATTTACAGTATAATTAGCGACCTGCATACCCAAAATAGAATAAAAAGTCACACTTTTGATTCTTAAAGAAGAATCTTTTGCCTTAATAATAAGGAAATCCTTTGCAGGATTTGGATAGGCAAGCAACACACCATCATCCGCCTTTTGAGTGGTGGAGTTGGGCTCTCTAAGCTGAGCTTGTAAATTGTTGGAAAATCCAACAAAAGTGCCTGCGAATAGAATTAAAAGTAAAAGTTTTTTCATCAAATTTATAATTTCTCGAATATATATAACAAATATAACAAATTCTATAATCTCGTACAATAGTTTTTTATAGAACTTATAGTAAATTTGTAGAAACTTATTCAAAAAGTATTCCAAAATGATACATTCAAGAAATAGAAGACTTAGAGTTAATGAATCTATCAGAAGTTTGGTAAGAGAAAATGTACTTACAACTGATGATTTTGTAATGCCGATCTTCGTAATGGAGGGCGAAAACAAGCAGGAAGCGATCCCGTCTATGCCGGGAATTTTTAGGCGAAGTATAGATTTAACAGTGAAGGAATGTAAGGAATTATTTTCTTTAGGCGTAAAAGCTGTCAATTTGTACATGAAAGTGTCAGAACACTTGAAAGACAATACAGGAAAAGAGGCGTGGAACAAAGATGGATTGATGCAGAACACGATCAAGGCGATTAAAGATGCAGTACCAGGAATGATTGTGATGCCGGATGTAGCCCTGGACCCTTATTCAATATACGGACATGACGGAATTATTGAAAACGGAAAAATTGTAAATGATGCTACCAATGATGCTTTGGCAAGAATGTCGGTATCTCATGCAGAAGCAGGAGCAGACCTTGTGGCGCCAAGTGACATGATGGATGGCAGAGTATTGGTGATCCGTGAGGCATTAGAGGAAAGTGGATTTGCAGACGTGGGTATTGTAAGCTATGCTGCCAAATATGCAAGTTCTTTCTATGGACCTTTCAGAAGTGCTTTAGATAGTGCTCCAACGGATGACATGGAAATCCCAAAGGATAAAAAGACTTACCAAATGGATTTTCACAATTCCCGTGAAGCATTGAACGAAGTGTACAAGGATATTGAGGAAGGTGCTGATGTCATCATGATCAAACCAGGGCTTCCTTATCTGGATATTGTTTCCAAAGTGCGTGAAGCCATTGATCTTCCTATTGCTGTTTATAACGTAAGTGGTGAATATGCTATGGTGAAGGCTGCTGCTCAGAACGGTTGGCTGGATAATGATAAAACCATCATTGAAAGTCTTACTTGTTTCAAAAGAGCAGGGGCAGATATGATCTTTACTTATTTTGCTAAGGAAGCTGCAATGATTTTAAATAAATAATTGAATGATAAATTATAGATTGTGAATTAATTTTCTGATTTGTAATTTTATATACATTGAAAAGAGATTGTCATTAAGGCAATCTCTTTTCTTTTTAAATAGTTTTTATATATCAAGATTGAGTTATCGAAAATCAAAAACTACTTGTTTCATATATCCCTAACTACACAAAAAAAGATTAGATTGTGACGAGGAATCAAATAAAATATATAAGATTAAGTAAATATTCCTTTTAATAAAAGCCTAAAAAAAACTTTTCAATATGTGTTGGGTGTTTTGTCAGCAATCCATCTTTTCTTTATATGTGTTTATAGTATTGATCAGTTGGATCTGGGCTTTATCCCATCAATCGCTAGACGATTACAACAAGGGTAGGAGATATGGATGTTATCTTTAAGTTCATTTTTATTGATAAGATTAAAATACCCCTATTTCTCCGAAAGTATATTTTCTTCTCATTATGTATTTACAAAAAATATTCCTGCCGTTTCCGGATTATTGATTCCTGAAAAGGAGTATGAGTACATTATGGAAGCCGAAAGCCTCAGTTCACAATATCCAAACATCATTTTCTTGCCTGGGTTACCACTTTTAGAAGTTATCCGTGGGAAATATCCGGATAGGGCATCTTGGGAAATGGATGTAGAATATCCACAATGGAAAACTGATTTATCAAGACTTAATGCTAACGTATTTGCCGTGGATGAAAAGAAATTTACACTCTTCAAGGACGGTTTTTATAAAAGCACATTTACTGCGGAGGTATTGAAAAAGAAAAAAATAGTAAAAAAAACAGAACATTTTATCGTTTACTGAGATTAGGAAATAACAGTAAAGACAGAGCTTATTTTTGCCAGTTTTAATCATCTTCTGTTCTTAAAAAGTATAAAAAGTTTTATTGATTATCATAAACTAGATATAAAGAACGCGAGGTGCATGCAAACTTGTTCGCATTTTTGATATATTTGCCCTATGATTTTACGAGGAGAAAACTTAATCAAAGAATACGGTCCTAAAAAAGTTGTAAAAGGCGTTTCTGTACAGGTTCAGCAGGGAGAAATTGTTGGTTTACTAGGTCCGAATGGAGCAGGTAAAACCACATCGTTTTATATGATCGTAGGGTTGGTTAAGCCTACTTCAGGGAAAATTTTTCTGGATAAGCAGGAAATTACCACTGATGCCATGTACCGAAGAGCCCAAAAAGGAATCGGTTATCTGGCACAGGAAGCTTCCGTATTCAGAAAATTATCCGTTGAGGAAAATATTATGGGAGTATTACAGTTGACAAAGCTTTCAAAACGCGAGCAGCAAATCAAGTGTGATGAGCTTATTGAAGAATTTTCTTTACAACATGTTCGTAAAAACAGAGGAGATCTACTTTCCGGAGGAGAAAGGCGTAGAACGGAGATTGCCCGTTGTCTTGCTACAAGCCCGAACTTTATTCTACTGGATGAGCCATTTGCGGGGGTTGACCCGATTGCGGTAGAAGATATCCAGAAAATTGTAAGAAGTTTAGTAGATAAAAATATCGGAATTCTAATTACAGACCATAACGTACAACAGACTTTAGCAATTACCAACAAAACCTACATCATGTTTGAGGGTAAGATCCTGAAAGAAGGGCTTCCTGAAGATCTTGCCAATGATCCGCAGGTAAGAGAGGCTTATCTTGGTGAAAACTTCGTGTATCAAAGCATCCTTGATAAACCGAAAAAGAAAAAGTATGCCTACAATATCTGGGCAGGTAATTTCGATTCAAAATCTCAATTGCAAGGATTTGTGGATGAAAATTTCAAGCAGTATGATGACTTGAGGCTGATGTATGGCTTTGAAGATATCAGTTTTGCTTCATTAGCTAATTCTGAAATTGAACATATCTTTAATGATGTAGTTGATAAGAATGTCAACAATTCATTTGTGTTCCAGAAAAAAGAAATCAATAGCAACTATTCACTGGAGCAGGCAGAAGCTGATTCTAAGGAGGTAAGCAGACCTGAACTGCATTATCTTACTACTTATATGTACGAGGGATAAGGGAAATTTTGCAGTAAAAATTCTTTCATGTATTTGTTCTGTTTTTTCTAATGAATTTGCAATGAGGAAAAATAAGAATATTGAATGTTAAAGTTATTGTCAATGCAATACACCACGATTCTAACCAGCTGTAAATAAAATATTCATCATAAACCATTTCACGATGGTGTAATGAACTTAATGTAAAAGTGATGATGGCTGTAATAAACAGACTTTTAAGTATGGTTTGCTGCATTTTTTTGATTGGCAAAAATAATTTCCCAATTATTAAAAGCGAGGTCAGATAAATAATGCTGGTTCATACTGTCGATAAAAGCTTGGTAGGCAGTGTCTAAAAATGATTTTAGTTTACAATCATAGGAGACAAACACACAAGATTTTGCAAAGCAATTGATAATAGGGCTGTCATCTTGTTCCAATAAATGAATGAGGCTCCCTAATCCTGTTTTATTAGCTTTTTCAGAAATTGTAATTCCACCATTTTTTCCTCTTTTTGTTATGACTAAGTCTTTTTGAGCTAGAAACTGAACCACTTTAATAAGGTGATTACGGAGTATATCCAGTTTTCCGGACAATTCGTCCAAAGAACATGAGGAAGTCTTATCATTTTGATTTAGATAGATTAATACCCGTAAACTATAGTCGGTAAAGTGGTTCAGTTTCATTGAATGTTAATTTAGATGAAGCAGTTGTGGCCCAAATTCTTCATAGAGAATATCTTCTTTGGCAATGCCTAGCTGTAGTAAAGAATTATATTGAGCTTTTATAAATGCTTCGGGTCCACAAATATAATACTTTGCCTTATCAATAAGAATTTCCTCTTTAATTTCATGTAGGTCTATTCTTCCTTTTTTGGCAAAATGGGAATCATTTTCAATAGTTTCATAAAAAATATGGGTGGTAAGCCATTGATTGTTCGTATTGAGATGATTCACATGATCTTTAAATGCATGTACATTTTCATCTCTACAGCTATGAAGCCAGACTACCGTGTTATTCTGCAACGTATTCTTTTTAGTTTCCAGCATACTCAGCAAGGGAGTTACACCTACACCACCGCTTATTAATACTAACGGATCTTCAGATACTGGATTGGCATAGAAAACACCGGCCGGAGCGCTGACCCATATTTCATCACCTATCTTTTTTTGATGCAATACATTAGAAACAACCCCATCAGGCAAATGTTGAATGTTTTTTTCTCTCTTCACAGATATTCTGTAATATTTAGGGTTGAAAGCTGACGATAAACTGTATTGTCTTGGTTGCTCATGCCCTAATGCGGGAATAAATGTTTTCACTGAAATATATTGCCCCGGAAGATAGTCTGCAATGGCTTTGTTATCCTTAGGACTTAGATAGAATGATTTAATTTCACTGCTCTCTTCTACAATATCTGTAATTACAAATGCTCTCCATCCTTTCCATCCTCCGTCTTTTTGTAAAGTAGATTGGTAAATTTCGTTTTCAATAGAAATCATTATTTGAGCCAATTCATTATAGGCTTGTGTCCATGCTTCTATAAGTTCATCATTTGCAGCTTCTCCCAGAACCTCTTTTATTGAAGAAATCAAATGAAGCCCAACGATATCATATTGTTCCGGACTGATATTTAGACTTACATGCTTATTTCCGATAGATCTTAAAACATTAATTAGAACTTCAGGATTTTCAATTTGTTCTGCATAGGCTAATACGGCTCCGGCTAAAGCATTTTGTTGCTTCCCACTTGCCTGATTACTCATGTTGAAAATATTTTTCAGCTCAGGGTTGTGTGTAAACATTCTTGTGTAAAAATGTTTTGTTAAATCTGTTCCATTTGTTTTTAAAACGGGTACTGTTGCTTTTACAAGTGCTTTTTGTTCGTTATTCATCAGGTCTTTTTTTTATGTGATGGTACAAATGTACATAAAAAATACAAATTGTTGTATTTTAAATACAACAATTATAAAAGTGTTTATTTTCCAAAAAAAAATAAAGTAGGGTAGAATAACCTTTCGGAATTAGGAAAACCATTTTGAATACTGGGATATTAAAAAAAACAGACTCAGATAGAAAAGATAAGCTGGCATTAAGCTGGGTTTTTCTATGAATTGTTTTAAAAAAGTTTTAATTTTACTAGGACCTATACTATGATTCATGGCAAAACCTTTTAACAGAACAATTACTTTATTCGGGATTTATAAACAACTGGTTCCATTCATCAGGCCTTACAGATTAATGATCTATGGAACATTGTTTCTTACTTTTCTTGGAGCTTTAGCGGCACAGGTAAACCCGATTGTTCTGAAGTATACTGTGGATGAGGTTACCAAGCTTACGCATCTTCCACATCCGATGACAGAGGGAATTCATATTCTGATCATCATCTCCATTATCTTACTGGGAAAAGAACTGTTAAATATTTTTATCAACTTCGGACAGAAATTTTATGGAGAGAAAATAAGGATCAATGTCAGTTCGGTATTGGCTCAATCAGCAATTGATAAGATTTTGACTTATAAAGTTGCTTATTTTAATGATGAAAACCATGAATCCGGAAAGCTGCAGATCAGAATTGATCGTGGTATTGAAAGCCTAACAAAGTTGGTTCAAAATTTTTTCATTGATATTCTTCCGCTTTTCTCCAATGCCATTATTGCACTGATCATCATGTATATGCAAAATGTATATGTAGGAGCCGTTTCCACCATCATTGTTCCCATTTATTTTTATATAAGTTCTTTACAGGCTAAAAAATTAGGTGGAGTACGTCGCCAGTTAAGAAATCAAAGAGAGAAGAAAACTTCAGGTCTTTTAAACCTCATCAATTCTATCATGGTGATTAAAAGTTTTGTCCGTGAAAAATTTGAGGGCAAAAAACAATATGATCTGCAGATGCAGTTGATGGAAAGCCAAATGTTCACCAGGAAAATCAATTTTATTTATGATGGATTAAAGACGTTTATTGAACAGTTTGGAGTGGTTTTAATCATTCTTTTGACCGTTTATCTGGTGCTTGATCAGCAGATGACAATTGGAGCAATCATGCTTCATATTATGCTTTTTAATAATGTTTCAGCGCCAATTCGCCAGTTGCACAGGATTTATGATGACATGAATGATGCCATGATCTATGCTGAAGGGTATTTTGATATCCTCAACGCAGATAATGAAACCGAGCAGAACGGAAACTTTGTAGAAAAAGAAATCAAGGGGACTTTTGAACTTAAAGATGTAGATTTTACTTATCCCAACGGAACAAAAGCGCTTCATAATGTTTCCATGAAAATTGAAAATGGGAAAACAACAGCATTGGTAGGATTGAGCGGAGCAGGGAAATCAACAGTCATCAATCTTTTATGTAAATTCTATCTTCCCGATTCCGGAGAAATTGTATTGGATAATGTCAACCTTAATGAATATGATAATACTTTTCTAAGAAGTGATCTTGGGCTTGTGCTTCAGAAGAATCATATCTTTCAGGGAAGTATTGAAGATAATATCCGTTACGGGGATATGAATGCGGACTTTGGGCAAATTCAGGAAGCCGCAAAAAAAGCATATCTGCATGATCAGATCCTGGATCTTCCTGATGGATATAAGCATGATGCAACCCAGCTTTCGGGAGGACAACAACAGAGAATTGCCATTGCTAGATTGTTTCTAAAGAATCCTCCCATCATCTTTTTGGATGAGCCTACGGCAAGTTTGGATGCCATTGCCACAGAACAGATAAAGAATTCTCTGGATGCCATAAAAGAGGGAAGAACAGTTGTTATTATTTCACACTCTTTATCCCAGATTTTAGACTCAGATACCATCTATGTTATGAAAAAAGGAAGAGTGGTAGAGAGCGGAACCCATGATGAACTTTATACTAAGGATGGTACTTATCGTGAAATTTTTGACGCCTCTGCACGCAGTTTAAATCTTGATAAACTGGTGAATACTCTGAAAGATAATTAATAATTTTACGAACTATAAACTTTTAGTCAGCGTTACATACATGAACGATCACTATCTTAAAAAACTCGACCGGGTAACGGCTATTCTTACCCAGCTTCAGTCTAAGTCTGTTGTAAGGGCACAGGATCTGGCTGAGAAGTTCGATGTCAGCATCAGAACCATTTACCGTGATGTAAAAACGCTGGAAAACGCCGGGATTCCAATTGTAGGAGAAGCCGGAAATGGCTATTCATTAATGGATGGCTACAAGCTTCCGCCCGTGATGTTCACGAAAGAAGAAGTTTTGAGTTTCATTACTGCTGAAAAACTTATGCAGAAATTTTCCCATCAAAGCTTGGGAAATCACTATCAGACAGCAATGGAAAAGGTACGTTCTGTATTACGATATTCAGATAAAAACCTGATTCAGAATATTGAAAAACAGATTGATGTTTTTAATGTTCATACCCAGAAAGAAGATTCCCTGAAAAATGTAATTCCTATTATTTTAGAAAGCATTGCAGAGAAAACCCAGTTGAGTATCGAATATCAAACGGTAGATTCAAAGGTGACCACCAGAACCATTGAAGCGGTTGGGATTTTCTTTGAATTTAATTTTTGGTATATCATGGCCTATTGTACCCTGAGAAAAGATTTCAGACAGTTTCGGGTAGACCGGATTTTACAGATTTCCAAGACACTGGTTCCTTTTTTACAGGAATATGGACAGATTAATGATTACAGAAAATCACATGGAAATAAGGTAAGGGCAAAGCTTTTAGTAGATAAAAAAATAATGTCTCATCTGGTGAATTCTAAAAAGTATTATGGATTAATTGAAGAGGTAGAGACAGATGATGGTGTAGAACTGACTTTTGAAACAGAATGGATTGAGGGTGGATTTCCACGATGGGTCATCACTTTTGCAGATTATGCTACCGTTCTAGAGCCCGAAAGTCTTCGTACAAAACTGAATGAACTGCTTGTGAAAATGACGGAGAGACATCAATAAAACCTCAACAGTCTGAGTGTTGAGGTGAATTGAGGCAAAAAGATGAAATGGTTAAAAAGTTAAAGAAAGCTGATAAAGCTAACCCGCTGAGACCAGATTGAAAATTCAAGCTTGTTTCTCAGCCTACCTGCTCTCTTTAATTATTGTATTTTAATTAGAATCTCTCCCAGAAGAAAGGAGGTTCAATTCCTAAAGCTCTCAGATAAACATATCCTTGTCCACGGTGGTGGATTTCGTTGTCTACAAAATAAAGAATGTTTTCATATACCGGAAATTCATACTGACCAAATAGGTTGAAAGTTTCCTGGAAACGCTCCTCAGAAATCTGGTTGAAGTAGTGATTGATAACCCCTGTTTCTTCGTCCCATTTTTTTAAAATTTCCTCCTTTGTTTTTGGATTAAAACCTTCTTCAGTATAAGCTTCCATATTGTTGTCAACAATTCCCTTTAAAGCAGTACCTCCAATGCTGATAAGCTCTACTGCTAACTTAGCAAAAGGCCTCATACCCCCAACTGAAAATTCAAATAATTCTTTTTCCGGAAATGCTTCGATTACCCTTCTTGTCAAGTTTCTATGTCCTTGCCAATGCTTTAATAATTGCTCGGTTGACATGAATTGTTGTGTGGCTGTAGCTGTAGTTGTCATAATGTATTGTTTTTGTTTGTTATTGTTGATACAAAGGTAAGAGCGGGTGATGACAACAGTTTGTCAGTAGGATTTTTGATGTTGAAAAATATTTTATTTCTTTGCTAAAATATTGAGACCTACTTTCCGTTAGAAGAAAAGTATATTAATAAAAAGAAATTGACCATTAGAATTATGAAGAAGTATATTTTGCCTGTTGTAACTGCATTTTTATTAGTATCATGTAGTAAAATTGAGGAAAAAATTGACCAGACCGTTCAGAAAACAACTGAAACGGTGCAGCAAAAAGCGCAGGAAGCAGTAGAGGAAACTGTAAAAAAAACAGTTAATGAATCCATTAATTCTTTTACCAACTCTCAGGATGTAAAATTTAATGAGGTTTTTCCTAATTCAGAATCCATGGTTTCAGAAGATAAAGGAAAAAAGTTTAAGCTTCCTACCGGAACTGAAGGATACATCTTTAAATACAAAGCTGATATTGCAGCCTTAATTCCTTTTTTAGAAAAGCAGGCAACCTCTGATGAAAGTAAATCAGATAAAGCTGCAAGGAAGATTGATGGACAAAGTATTATTAGTAAGATAAGTCTCATTTCAAAATTTCTTCCGGAAAATACATTTGATACAAGCTTTTTAGAAGATATTAAAACGGATACAAGTATTGAATATTACAAACTAAAAAGATTTCCAAACAGTAGTACAATTATCTACAACCCAAAAAATAAGACCATCATACAATACGTAGAGGTAAATAAATAATTTGGATATGGCCGGTTTCTCCCGGCCATTTTTTTTCAAGTTATTGCGAGTCATAGCTGATACAATTTCACCTCTATTGAAATTGCTTATCAAAAAGAATAAAATAATTTTTATTTGTTGTTTTGATTAATTTTTTTTTCATATAAAATAGAAAGCCATTATTATATTTCATCAATAAGCCATTTTATATTCTGTAAATTAATTGTTGTGTTTTTATGAATTGATAACGTTTTTCTAATTATTGAATGTAATTAATATTATTTAATCAGTTTTCGTGTTTATCGTTTAATTTTTTTATAAATTTATTTAATTATTAATACTTGATATGAAAAATAAACTCTTTAAAAAAAAAATCTATGCATTAGTATTAAGCGGAGCTGGTACTATAGCATATGCTCAGGAAACTGTAAAAGAAAATAATATAGATGAAGTTGTGGTTACTACGGGTAGAACTAAGCCTAGAACTATAATTACTTCTGCAATTCCTATTGATAATATTTCGGCAGTACAGCTAAAATCTACAGGACAGGTTACTTTTGATAAAGCTTTGACGTATGCTGTACCCTCTTTTAATTCATCGCAGCAAACCGTTTCTGATGCAACGGCTCACTTTGATCCGGCAGACTTAAGAGGATTAGGCCCTTCCAGAACATTAGTTTTGGTTAATGGTAAAAGAAAAAATCAAAGCGCTTTAATTTATGTAAATGATACACCAGGAAAAGGTGAAGTAGGTACGGATCTGAAAAGCATTCCTTCAGCAGCTTTACAAAACGTAGAGGTATTGAGAGATGGTGCCTCAGCACAGTATGGTTCTGATGCTATTGCGGGAGTAATTAATATTATTCTTAAAAACAGCGTTGGGAAAAGCACTGTTAATCTTTTTTCTGGTATTACTTCAAAAGGAGATGGCTTTAATATCGGAGCAGATTTTAATACGGGAATCAGAGTTGCAAAAAATGGAAGTTTGAATCTTACATTGGGATATTCTTCCCAAAATAGAACGAACCGTGCAGGTTCTATTACAAAAGATGAGCTTTTTGGTGTGGATAATGCTTGGACTCAAGCTAATCCTGGTTTAGGAATGATTATAGGGCAGCCGGAGACAAGAGTTGCTAATATGTTTGTCAATTTTGAATTGCCAACAAGTGAAACAGGCAAATTTTATGCTTTTGGTGGTACAACTTACAGGAATGGAACTAGTTTTGGTTTGTATAGAACACCCTATTGGGTAACTTCAGATTTTGGTTTATTAACACCAAAAGGACAACCTTACAATGGATTTCAACCAGAATTTAAAACAGATGTTTATGATTATAATTTAACCTCCGGTTGGAAGGGTATGTTTGGAAAATGGAGTTTTGATGGTAGTGCAACCTTTGGCTCTAATGCCGTAAATTATGTTGTAGGAAACACCATTAATACCTCTTTGGGTGGAAATTCACCAACAAGTTTTAAAGCAGGTGGCCACCAGTTTAGTAATATTATAGGAAACATAGATGTCAACCGAAATTTTGGAGCAATTGTTTTAGGAGCTGGTGTTGAAGTACGTAATGAAAACTATCAGGCGACGGCAGGAGAGGAAGCGTCTTATATAGGAAGTGGGGCAGAATCATTTCCGGGACTGCAGTCTCAAAATGAAGTCAATAAAAATCGTCAGAATATTGGAGCTTATATGAATGCTGAATGGGATATTACAAAAAACTTGTTACTTGGAGGAACTGTGAGATATGAAAACTTTAGTGATTTTGGAAATAATGTTTCTTGGAAAGGAAATGCAAGGTATAAGTTGTTAGATGATAAATTAGTTTTCCGTGGGTCTGTTTCTACAGGGTTTCGAGCCCCTTCATTGCACCAAATTTATTATTCCAATGTTCAAACCAAAATTACAGGGAATACTGTAGCTAATCAGGGTACTTTTAATAATGACTCTCAAATTGTAAGATCTGACCTTGGTGTTGCAAAATTAAATGCAGAAAAGGCCTTTAATATTACTGCGGGATTTGCAGTAAAACCTTTTAAAAACCTTACTATTACAGCCGATTATTATAGAATAAAAATTAAAGACCGGGTACTTTTCTCAGGAGATATTGGTTATAAAACCGGTGCTCCTGGTAATCCGGATACAACAAACCCTGTGGAAGTAATATTAGACAATAATAAAATAACCTCCTTGAAGTTTTTCACCAATGCTGTAAATACAGTTACTCAGGGAGTTGATTTTGTAGCTAATTATTATACTTCTGCTATTGGCAAAGGAAGATTGGGAATTATTGCTGCTTTCAATTATAACGAAACTAATATAGTAGATAATATTGCCGTTCCACCTATTTTGGCTGAAAATGGTTACTCAGAAAACTTTTTTGATAGAAAGGAACAATCCAGAATTACATCTGCAAGGCCAAAAACAAAAACTATTCTTAGTCTTTCGTATGATATTTCAAGGTTTAACTTTAATCTTAATAATACTTACTTTGGTTCTGTTACATGGCAGCACGCAACTGATCCTGCCAAAGATCAGACATTTTCTGGTAAGGTAGTTACAGACATCGTTTTAACATATAAAATCACGAAAGACCTTAAAGTTTCCGGAGTCGTAAATAATTTATTTAATATTTATCCGGATGTAATAGATAGCAAAGGAGATGTAGTAACAGATCTTGGAGGAAGGTTCAAATATCCTTGGGAGGTGAATCAGTTTGGATTTAACGGAACAATTTTTCAGCTGAATGTTAATTATACTTTTTAATCTATAAATAAAAGAATGGGTATTTGCTTTATCATGCTTAACAAAAGTGAAGCAACCTAAAAAGATATAGAACCCACCTATGCAAATATTAGCTGACATTAATTACCTAATGTCAGCTAATTATTTTTTCAGGCAGAATAGGCAGTTATTGCTACTTTTTACATTGTACTTTATACAAAAAAAAGTATTTTAGTAGTATGAAAATTTATACAAAGACAGGAGATAAAGGTCAGACTGCATTATATGGTGGAACAAGAGTTTCCAAGGCCAGTGCAAGAGTTGACAGCTATGGAAATATAGACGAGCTGAATTCATTCATCGGAATTGCTAAAAGTCATATTGAAGATGAAGAAGTTTTGAAGCAACTGAAGAAAATACAGTTTGATTTATTCACGGTAGGTTCTGAAGCAGCAACACCAGCGGATAAATTGATGTTGGCTAACGGAAAATCACGTCTTCCCATCATTATCTCAGAAACAGAAATTGAAGAATTGGAGCAGTGGATGGATGCCTTTGAGGTAAAGCTGGAACCCCTTCAATATTTTATTCTTCCGGGTGGTGGAAAACCTGCAACATTTCTACATGCTGCAAGAACAATCTGCAGAAGAGCAGAACGTTCATTGGTATTCCTTAACGAGGCAGAAGAAGTACGTCCGGAATTAATTAAATATTTAAACAGACTATCAGATTATCTTTTTGTACTAGCAAGATATATTTCAAAAGTAAATAACGAACCGGAAGAATACTGGAACCCGAATGAGAGGTAGGATGAGAAAGCTCTTTTTATTATTAGTTTTATCTTCCAATTTATTTTTCGCTCAAAGTAGTTTAAATGATTTTGAACAAGGAAACCAACTTTTATCAGAAAATAAGTTTTCTGACGCAGAAAGTTTATTTCATAAAGCATTAAAAGAGGAGCCAGATAATTTAGATTTTAAATCACAATTGGTACTAGCTTTAATCAATCAAAATAAAAATGATGAGGCAGAAAAGAATATTATTGAAATTTTGAAAAAAAACTCATTATTTCCTCCTGCACTTTGGTATGGAGGCTTGAACAATTTTCAAAAAAATGTACCAGATTTTAGACAGGCAATTTCATATTTTGAAAGATTTTATAACGTAGTTGATGAGAATTCAAATCAGTATTTTGCTGTTAACTTTTATATTGGGAAATCCTATCAAAATTTATTATATACAGATGGACTTTCATATGATGAAGTAAGCAGAATGTTAGAAACTTATAAAAAATATATGGATATTGAAACAGATACTGAAGTTACAAATAAAATTGCTGGTTTTATAAAAACAATAGAAGAGAACAGACCTGGTGAAAATGTTAAAAAATGGGTTATTACAAGAACTCAACGTACTAAAAATGAATAAGGAAAAAAATTGAATGATTATGAAGGCGTTACTTTTCATCAACGGAGATGCTCCGAAATCTTTACCCAATCCTGAAAGTTATGACTTGATAGCCTGTACAGACGGAGCTTTTCACTATCTGAAAAGAATGGGATTTCCTCTGGATAAACTGGATTTTATATCCGGTGACTTTGATTCTCATTGTGGATCGGATGAAAACGTGTACCAGGAAAAGTTTATTCTTACCTTGGATCAGGACAAAACAGATTTTCATAAAGCGTTGGAAATTATTTTAGATAGGGGAAGTTCAGAGGTAGATGTTTTCGGAGGAAGTGGGGGAGAACAAGATCATTTTCTTGGAAATCTTACCGTTGCTTTTGCATTTAAGGACCGTATGAACATTAAATTTTATGATGAATTTTCTGAATATTATTTTATTCCTAATAATTTTACATTGAAAGGAGTAAAGAATAAAATGATTTCTCTTTATCCTTTTCCATCAGCTGATCATATAACAACTACAGGGCTTAACTGGCCTTTAACAAATGGAAATCTAAGCATTACTTCAAGAATAGGGACCCGAAATTTTGCTGTTGAAGATGAGGTTACTGTTCAGTATGAATCAGGAAATTTATTATTTTTTGTAGGAATCAACGAAATAGAATATCCGAAAATATATTAAAAGGATCTAGTTATATATCAATAGAAATGAGCTTTAGCCCATTTGATGAAAAATATACAAATCCACTAGCTTTAGCCAAAACCTATTAAAAACAATTGAATACATTAATCAAAATATCAGTTTTTACGATTTCATTATTCTGTGTTTTCTCTTGTAAGACACAGCATTTTGAAATGCCGGAATATGGTAAAAATGAAACGGAGAAAGAAATTAAGATGAAAAAGGTTCATAATTTCCGTGCTGTAGGTAATATTAAAAATATGGAGGGAAGAAGCTTAAAGGAGGGTATGTTCTACCGAAGTGCCCATCTTCATAAGCTTAAAAAGAAATCTTTTGACCAGCTTGAAAAATTAGGAATAAAAGAAATCATTGATCTTAGAAATTCAAAGGAGATATTTCAAAAACCAGATCATCTACCGAATCAAATTGCTTATAAAAAGTATTCGGCTTTTGAGGATGAAGGTGATCAGCTTTCACAAGCAAGAAAACTTGTTCTGAAAGGAAAAGTGAATGCTTCCGATGCAGACAAGAGGATGATAGACTTCTACCGTGAGTACGTTACAGAAAATCCAGCAACAATTAAGACCATCATTACAGAGGTTCTGGACTCCAAATATCCCATTCTTTATCATTGTACGGCAGGTAAAGACAGAACAGGAATTGTTACGGCGCTAGTCCTGACAATACTGAAGTTTGATAAAGAAACAATTTATAACGAATACCTCTTGTCCAACAACTTTAGAAAAGATTTGGTTGAGAAAAGGCTTCGGCTGGCCAATACCCTGCATTTTCTATATCCAAAGATGGATTTACAAGTGCTGGAAAAATTAAGTTGGGTGGAAAAAAGGTATCTTGATGCCGCTTTTGGGGAGATTGATAAAAAGTATGGTTCTACAGACGCATATATTCAGCAGGTTTTGGGGATCTCAGAGATGAAAAGAGAGGAGTATATTCAAAAGTTTACCTATTGATTATCAGCTATAAATTTCTGCAAGAGGCAATATTGAGGTTTTATTTAAAATTATAATAATTTTAACATCCAAAAATCAAACTTTTTTAGCAATTTTGCATTTCTTAATTCACTTGTTTAGAAATGAAAATAAAGTACTCGGAACTTATTGATCAGACATTATATTTTCCTACTGAGGAGTTTAATGTTTCTGAGAACAATTTGTTGTTTCACGATGTTCCATTGATGGACGTTGTTGAGCAATTTGGCACTCCGCTAAAGATTAGCTACTTGCCGAGAATTTCTCAAAATATTCAGAAAGCCAAAAGCTGGTTTAAAGAAGCTTTTGAGAAAGCCGAATATAAAAAGAATTATACCTACTGTTACTGTACAAAATCCAGTCATTTCAATTTTGTATTGGAAGAGGCTTTGAAGAATGATATTTCGATAGAAACTTCTTCTGCTTATGACATGGATATTGTGAAGTCACTTTATGAGAAACAAAAGGTAGATAAAAACATTGAAGTAATCTGTAATGGATTCAAAACGGATGATTATCTGATGAAAATTTCAGATATGATTAATAACGGTTTTGAAAACATTACTCCAATTTTGGATAATTACCGTGAACTTGATAAGCTTACGGAAAGTATAGATTCTACATTCAATATCGGAATCAGAATTGCATCTGAAGAGGAACCAAAATTTGAATTTTATACCTCAAGACTGGGAATCGGATACAAAGATATCATCCCTTACTACAGCCAGAAGATTGCTGAACACCCGAATGCAAGACTGAAGATGCTTCACTTCTTCATCAATACGGGGATTAAAGACACTTCATACTACTGGAATGAATTGTACAAATGTCTTCGTGTATATGCACGTTTGAAAAAAATTGCTCCAGAAGTAGATTCTTTGAATATAGGTGGTGGTTTCCCAATCAAAACTTCATTGAACTTTGATTACGATTACCAATATATGGTAGAGGAAATTGTTTCTCAAATCAAAAAATTCTGTGAAGAAGAAGGAGTAGAAGAACCAAATATTTATACTGAATTCGGAAGTTTTACAGTTGGAGAAAGTGGAGCTAACCTTTATAAGATTATTTCCCAAAAACGTCAGAATGACAGAGAAAAGTGGAATATGATTGATTCTTCTTTCATGACTACACTTCCTGATACCTGGGCAATCTCAAGACACTTTATCATGCTTCCGCTAAACCGTTGGGAAGATACTTATGAAAGAGTATTCCTGGGTGGATTAACGTGTGATTCGGATGATTATTATAACTCTGAGCAGCATACCAATGCCATTTATTTACCTGTTTTCAGTGATACGAAGCCATTGTATATTGGTTTCTTCCATACCGGAGCATATCAGGAAACAATTGGAGGATACGGTGGAGTACACCACTGCCTGATGCCTCAGCCAAGACATGTCCTGATCCAGAAAGATGAGAATGGTGAATTACACTATGAAGTCTTCCGTGAAAAACAGGAGCCAGAAGATATATTGAAACTTTTAGGGTACAAATAAGATCTTAGACAGTCGTTTTGAAGTGTTAAAGCAATGCAATAATTTTGCTTTTACCTAATTAAAGGACAAACAGATATAAAAAAGAAGCTCTCAAATTTGAGAGCTTCTTTTATTTTAAAAGTATTTAGAAATCTTATCGAGTTCAAGTTCTTCATAATCTGAAATAACAGTATCTGCCAATGTATAGTCCTGATTTTTTGAATGTGGACTTCTATAGGCCGCACAGAAGATTTTTGCTCTATGTGCTGCAAGAATTCCATTGGTGGAATCTTCAATAACCATACAGTTTTCTACAGGTTCTTCTGCCATTTCAGCTGCCAGTAAAAATACTTCGGGATGAGGTTTGGATTCCTTTAAATCGGCACCACTGATCTTCCCACTGAAATATTTTTCAAGTCCGAATTTATCAAAAACCATATTGATTGTTGTCATGGTTGCAGAAGAAGCTAAAATAAGCTTGATTCCATTTTCATGATAATGCTCAATCAGTTTTCTAACCCCGGGAATTAAATCAAACTCATCATCATTGTAAAAATAATCCTTGAAGTGAGATCTTTTGATTCCGGCAATGGCTTCGTGAGTATGGCTCAAGTCATATTTACTGATTAATGCTTCACAGACCCTTTTGGTAGAAGCACCGGTAAAAGAAGTGTATAAATCTTCGGAAACTGCAATTTCCAATTCATCAAACGTTTTGAAGTAAGCTTTTCTATGCAAGGGTTCTGTGTCTACAATCACCCCATCCATATCGAAAAGAACAGCTTTTAAAGACATATATAAAGTTTTTTGTAAAAATAGTTATTTGATTTTAAAGTTGAAAGAGACAAGACGTAAGATATTAGGACTTCATCCATCAGATTTATAGTCTTGAATTTTAATTTGATATTAGTAAATTGTAAATTAGACATTCTCAAAACTCATAACTTTCTTTGTATCTTTGCGGTTAATATTTCAATCTTTACAACATTAAAATTTTTAAATAAAGCATGAGAACATACGCAGGAATTCCCGAAGAAAACGCAACGTTAGAGAATTCGAAGGTAATGTTGGTAACAGTTCCTTATGATGGAACTTCAACATGGGGAAAAGGAGCAGATAAAGGTCCAGAATTATTCTTAAACGCTTCTGAAAATATGGAGCTTTATGATATTGAAACAGGTACTGAACCATTTTTGCAGGGAGTATACCTGGCTGGTGAAGTGAGTGAAAACTCTAGCCCTGAGGCAATGACTGAAGCTGTTTACCAAAAAACAAAAGAGCTTTTGAACAATGAGGGAAAAATATTTACTCTTTTCGGTGGTGAGCACTCTGTTTCTATTGGTTCTATCCGTGCGGTAGGTGAGAAATTTGAGAATTTAACGGTTCTTCAATTAGACGCTCATACAGATCTACGTCCTGAGTTCCACGGTTCAACTTCTAACCATGCTTGTGCAGTATTTGAAGCAAATCAAAAGCATAACCTGGTTCAGGTGGGAATCCGTTCTATGGATGCAGAAGAAGCTCAATATCTACCGGAAGGAAGAGTATTCTTTGCTCACGAAATTGCTAACAACGAAAACTGGATCAATGATGTATTAGAAAAAGTTTCAGGAAACGTATATATTACGATTGACCTTGATGCTTTCGATCCTTCCATTGCACCTTCTACAGGAACTCCTGAGCCAGGTGGATTACAGTGGTACCCAACGTTGGAATTATTAAGAAGAGTATTTGAAAAATGTAATGTAGTGGCATTCGATATTGTAGAATTAATGGATTCTCCAATGGCTAAGCCAACCGCTTTCTTATCAGCGAAGTTATATTACAAAATGCTTGCTTATAACGATATTTATAACAACAACTAATATTCCGCAAGAATCGGATTTTTTCTGCCGTATATTCTTTGGAAATTTGTGAGGTAAAAACAAAGTAAAATGTCCACACAAAGTCAGATAGATTATAATAGAATTGCCAAAGCGATAGAGTATATCCAGAGCAATTTCAGGCTTCAGCCAAATTTGGAGGAAGTGGCAGAGAATATTCACTTGAGTCCGGCCCATTTTCAGAAGATATTTACAGATTGGGCAGGAACAAGTCCGAAGAAATTTTTGCAGTTCATCAGCCTTGAACATGCTAAAAATTTATTAAAGGAAGAAAAAGCAAGTATTTTTGATACCGCTTATGAAACGGGACTTTCCAGTACAAGCAGACTTCATGATCTGTTTGTGAAAATAGAAGGAATGTCTCCGGCAGAATATAAGAATGGAGGAAAAAACCTTGCCATTAATTATAGCTTTTCCGAAAGTCCTTTTGGAAACATATTGGTAGCATCTACAGAAAAAGGGATTTGCCATATGGCTTTTGAAAATGACAAAGAATCAGCATTAGGGAATTTAAAGCATAAATTTCCTAATGCTTCTTTTTTTGAAAAACAGGACACTCTTCAAAAAAATGCATTGTCCATATTCGATAAAGACTGGACCAAGCTCAATACTATCAAACTTCACTTAAAGGGTACCGATTTTCAGCTTAAAGTCTGGGAAAGTCTATTGACAATTCCCATGGGGAAATTATCTACTTATGGTAGCCTTGCTGAAAAAATAGGAAATTCTAAAGCATCCAGAGCTGTAGGAACGGCCATAGGAAGCAATCCGGTAGCATTTCTTATTCCGTGTCACCGTGTGATTCAATCTACGGGCCATCTTGGTGGTTACCGATGGGGAAGTGATAGGAAACAGTTGATTGTAGGCTGGGAAAGCTCACAAATCTATTCTTAAATTGATCACAAAAATTTTAAGTAACAGCTATTGTGCTATTTGTGAAAATATTAGTGAAATTTGTGTTTAGAAATTATTACACCTCACAAAACAAAGTATTATGCTAAGCTTGTTTGATGAAACACCAGATTATCCCTTAAGTCTTCTTCCACATGACGGCACTGTTCATTATTATGGAAAGGTTTTCACAAAAGAAGAATCTGATGGGTATTATGATTATCTGTTCAATCAAATTCCCTGGGAAAATGATGAGGCAGTGATCTTCGGAAAACTAATTCTAACCAAACGTAAAGTAGCGTGGTTTGGGGAAAAAGCATTTGAATATACGTATTCAAACAGAACAAAATATGCTAAATTCTGGACTCCTGAACTTTTGAAACTAAAACAGAAGTGTGAGGAGGTTTCCGGAGAAACATACAACTCCTGCCTGCTTAATTTATACCATGATGGAAGTGAGGGCATGGCCTATCACAGCGATGGTGAAACGGATCTGAAAAAACATGGTGCCATTGCTTCCTTAACTTTTGGAGCAGAGAGGAAGTTTTTATTTAAACATAAAAGTACAAAGGAGAAAGTAGAAATATTCCTTGAAACCGGAAGTTTATTAATCATGAAAGGAGCTACCCAGGATCATTGGCTTCACAGGCTTCCGCCCACAACAAAAGTAAAAACTCCAAGAGTGAATCTTACTTTCAGAACAATTGAAGAAGAATAGTATTAGAAATTAGATTTTTATTAAAGGTCTGTGCTCAGTTTGTCTATCCGTAGAAGTGGGATTTAGCCAAAACCTAAGAATATAAAAAGCTGTTCAAACGAACAGCTTTTTCAGTTTATTTTAAAATTTCAGCCTCAATGGAACTGTCATCATATATTTTAATAAATGCCTTAGTGTAATCCTCTTTCGATGCAAAGTTTGGATTATCCAAGAATTTCTGTGGGTTGATAGCAAAAAGCGGAAACCACGTACTGCTGATCTGGATTTGGATTTTATGCCCTTTTTTAAATGTGTGAACAACATCCTGAAGCCTGAAATTCACTGCTGTTTTTTGATTAGGAACTAAAGCTTCTCCTTTTTCTTTAGAATTTCTGAACCTTGCAGGCATGATTTCACTTCTTACCATTTGGTGATAATTTCCATAGATCACACCGTCTTTCTTTTCCGCAGGTTTGAAATCTTCGGGATAAACGTCTATTAGTTTTACCGCAAAGTCAGCATCGGTAGATGATGAGGAAATATTAAGTTTAGCCAAAATCTCTCCCGCAAAAGCAATATCATCTGTCAGTACATCTGTTGTGAACGTCAGTACATCCGGTCTTCCCACAGCAAATCTTTGGTCCTCCGACATGTAATTTTTTGGAGTAAAGCCATTGAAATCTTTTAAATGATCAGAGCTTAATACAGGATTGTTAGGATCGCTATAATACTCAGAATAGCCTTGTCCCGAAGTCTTTTTTAGAGTTTTATCTGATAAATAAAAATTCACTTTCTGTGCATTTTTAGGTGGATAAGACGTAAATTCTTTCCATTCCTTAGCTCCTGTATCATACATTAAAGCTTCAGGAAGTCCAGCATCTTCCTTGGTATTTCCTTTCAAGTAGTGATTAAAGAATTTTGTTTCAATATTTTTCTGGTAATACGTTGCAATGCTGTCTCCGAAATAAGTTTCACTATGGAAATGCTTGCCTTGCTCCTGAGACCATCCACCATGCGAGAAAGGTCCCATTACAATAGTGTTTTTAGCTTTAGGGCTTGTTTTTTCTATTGTTTTGTAAATATTTAAAGGTCCGGATAGATCTTCTGCATCAAACCATCCTCCAACAGTCATTACTGCGTGGTTAATATTTTTAAGATGAGGAAGAAGACCTCTTTTTTGCCAGAATTCATCATAGTTGGTATGATTCATAATTTCTGTCATGAAGAAATTATTCTTATAATATTTCTCATAGGCATCTTTCAGGGTACCCATTTCTCTGTAGAATTTCAGACCGTCCTCAGAAGTTTGTTTAATGAAAGAATCCATATACCATGCTTTTTGCTCGGGCTTTGTTTTCTGAACTCCAAAAACAGGAAATGTTCTGAAATATCCCAACATAAATCTTCCGTTGTGAAGAAAATCATCATTCCAGAAATCTGAAATTGGAGCCTGAGGAGAAGAGGCTACCAAAGCCGGATGTTGTGCCAATGTTCCTACAGCAGTATAAAACCCGGGATAAGAAGTTCCAAATTGTCCTGCTTTGCCATTGTTATCTTTAACGTTTTTCAAAAGCCATTCTATGGTATCGTAAGTATCCGTACTTTCATCCACGTCCTTTTTTGTCTTATGCTCCACCTGCGGAGTCATATTGGTAAAAGTTCCCTCACTCATATATCTTCCACGCACATCCTGATATACAAAAATGTACTTGTCTTTCATCAAAAAGGAATTAGGTCCAACTTTCGTCTTATATTCGTTTTCACCATAAGGAGCAATGCTGTAGCAGGTTCTCTGCATCAGGAACGGATATTTGTTTTTATTGGAAATGTCCTTTGGAATATACACTGCAGTGAAAAGCTTAATTCCGTCACGCATGGGAATATAAAATTCTTTCTTGGTGAAATTGTCTTTAACAAAACTATCTTTTTGTTCAGTGTTCTGAGTCTTTCCAAGAATGAAAAAGAGAATAAGTAAAATTGAAAGATGAATCTTCATAAGTAAAATTTGAGGCTAATTTAAAAATAAAAAAAGACTGTTATTGTATTTTATAATCAGAATCTCTCTTAAAAATGAATTTGCTTTATTTTTTTACTATTGATATCAGTAAAATCTTAAGGACACTTCTCAAACAGTTAGTAGTAACTTAAAAATAGCTTAGGTGTTCACAAACTTTTGTGATTTTAAAATATATAGGTGCGATGTTTATTTTTTCTTCGGTTTTTTGCCCGCAAACTTATTAAGCTTCATACTAAGAGAAAACATAATGTATCGCTTTAGAATTAAGTCTTCGCGGTCTTCAAAATAAGAATCCGTAATGGTTCTTCTTACGCTTTGATTTTGATTTAATACGTCATAAACCTTTACTTTAGCGATAAACTGCTTATTGTAGAATGAATATCCCAAGCTGGTATTCCAGAAGTAAAAATCCTTTTTGAATCCAGGGGCAATATTAGAATTGGTATTGTATTCAAAGTCATTCCCAAAGATAAGTCTGCTTTGAAACAGGTAATTGGTAAGTTCCAGTTTTAATGACTGATTGGCTGTATTCACCTTGTCTACCCTGTAATTGGAGTAGTTTGAAAGGCTGTATCCCAGTTTATAGGAGGGTTTTATGGTAAGTTTATCCTTAATCTCATAGCTCAGATTCAGTCCCGGATTGAAGCTGTATGAATTACTTTTAAATAGCTGTCCATTGATAAAGCCGTTGTTATAAGTATAACTCATACTGAATCTTGGATTAATGCTTAATTTATTGTCTTTCCATTTAAAAGTCTTGGTTAAGCCTGAGCTTACATTGAAGTTTTTATTCCCGCTTATATTGCTGTAGGTTACAATCTGTTTTCCGGAGCTGTCATATTGAGAATATTGTGTAATATCATTATTTCTATAGGTAAACCCTGCATTGATATAATAGTTGAAATTATTTACAATATTAAAGCTGCTAAAGGAAATATTGCTGCTGTTTGTCCATGTGTTTTTTAGATCAGGATTTCCGGTATAGGTAATTAATGGATCAGATTCATCCTTATAAGGAATTAATTTTTCTGCATCAGGAATATTAAAGTTAGAAGAATTCATTAAGGTTAACCTCTTGCGGTCAGAAAAAACGTACTGAAAATTAACCGTATATCTGGGCAGGAAAAAATTTTTCTGAAGATCATATAGCTGTCCATTGAATACAGAGTTTACTTTCATATCTGAAATATCAAAATTAACAGTACTCCAGGCGTTGAATTTCTTTTTGTAGAGGAAAAAAGAAAGTTCCGGAGAAAACTGATTGATCTTTTGATCCATACTGTTGGAAAGACGTGTGTTATATTGAGAATATTGTCCGGTGGCAGGGTCAAAATCACTAAAATCCCTTACATCAAGGGACAATTTTGAGTTATATTGTAATCCAAAGCTTACCGTTGCAGAATCTGAAATAGGCTCTGTATATACGGTAGTGAAAGTATAATTATTGCTCTGTCCCCTTGTTCTTTGCAGTTGATTTCTGTTGTCTGTGGTAATATCAGATTCCTTGTAAAATATATTTTGGGACTGATTGATATTGTCATTTTTTGTCTCAGAAATTGAAGTGTTGATGTTGGCAGATATTGATCGCCCTTTTTTCTTCAGGTTTTTGGTAAAATAAATATTGGGTGCGAATGTATTGCTTTCTCCGTTGGTCTGGGTGGAAGACGTGCTTTCATTCAGAAGTTTCTCGTCTCTTAAAGTAGATGAAGTTGATCTGCTCAAGCTGAAGTTCTCAGACTTTGAAAAAGAAGGCATTATATAAATGTTGGTCATCGAATCCAGCTTTATTCTCGCTGAAGTTTCAAAGCTATATTGTTTCGATTCATTATCACCGTTACTTTCAGAATTGGTTTTTAGCGTATAATCCGGAAGAAGTGTAGTTCTTGAAACCTTGGAACGGGTTTCCATCTCAGACTTTGAATATTTTAGGCTGAGGTTATCAAGATCTGCATCATTTCCAAGTTTGTCATTATAATTAAGGCCAATGGTGGTAGATTTTTGAATACCACTACTGCTGTTTTGCGTTCCCGAACCTCTGCCACGTCCCATATTATCAAACACATCATCCGCAGAAATACTTTTCGAATTAATATTATTAGAGGAAGCCAAAAGACTGATCTTGGAATCTCCTTTAAAATAACTTAGCAATCCGCTTCCCTCATACCGTTTATCTGATCCGTAGCCCAGCGTCAATCTTGAAAGAAGACCTTTGTTTTTCTTTTCATCAATATTGAAATTAATGGTTGTATTTTGAGATTTTGGAGGTTTTCCGCTCAGTTCTTCCTCCTTTGTTTTGGTGGTAGTAAACTGGATATTCTTAATAATGTCGGCAGGTAGGTTTTGCAGGGCAATTTTACCATCCTTATCAAAAAAAGGTTTTCCATTAACCATGATCTGATCCACTTCTTTTCCGTTGGCTGTAATTTTTCCATCATTGCCAATTTCTACCCCGGGAATTTGCTTCAAAAGTTCCTCAATTTTACTGTCAGGACGTACCTTAATGGCTGCTGCATTGAATTCTATAGTGTCATTCTTTACCTTTACGGGAGAAACAGTGATTTTTACCTCATCAATCGTAATCACTTCCTTTTTGCTAAGTTCTATATCTCCAAGGGATAATGATTGTTCTATTTTTTCGAATGCTTTTGAATATGATAATTTTTCAGCATCAATTTTTAGGATAGATGGCTCTTTTACTTCATCAATCTTCAAAGAAAATTTACCTTCTTTATTCGTAGCAGTGTAGTTGACAATGGAGGAATCTTTTTGTTTTAAAAGATATATCGTGACATTTTCCAGAGGTTTCTTTTCAGTATCAGATACTTTTCCGTCAATATACAATTTCTGAGCATGAAGAATCAGGACATTGAATATCAAGATCAGTAGCAGAATAATTTTCTTCATTGAGTTCTTTTCAAGGCGGTAAAAATAAAAAAAAACATCTCCATGAGGAGATGTCTTTTTAAAATATTTCAAAAATTATTTTTTTATGAAATTATGCTTTCAAATATCTTGAATAAGCATATCCTTCCTGCCCGTCAGCATTTTTTACTTTCCACCAGTCATCAGAAGTTTGTTCAATTAAAGTTACTGAAGAACCTTTTGCAGCTTTACCTACAACAGCAGCTTCTGTAGAAGGCTCCTGTCTGATGTTTAGGTTAGAATCTTCTGTAGCTACAGTTAAAGAAGCTCCTGAAGCAAGCCCTTCCACCTGTACGTCAATATTGATGTCTGAAGCAGAATACGTAGAGTCAATAGCTCCTAAAGCATTCCATACAGCATCTTTAGCTGCAGAATTGGAAGCACCACCGGAAACATATAGAATTCCGTCTTGCTCCTGAACCTGAAGATTTGAAATTCCAGCAGACTGAGCCGCTGCAACTACGCTTGAATATTTATCTTGTAATGTACTCATCTTAATTTAATTATTTTACAGTGTAGTTATATTTTACTTTACCTACTTTTAAAGCGTCTACAGACTGCTTAATTTTTTTAGCTTGTTCCTGAGAAACATTTCCTGTAAGAGTAAGCTCGTTATTTACTACTTCTACTTTTACGGTAGGGAAATCTTTAACAGCATCCTGAACTTTTTTCTGGATAGCAGGATCTACTGCAGATTTAGTTTCTACAGGTGCAACAACAGGAGCTGCCTCTACTTTAGACATATCCATTACATCCTTTACTCCAGTGATTGCCTTTAATTGTGCAATCATTGCATCCTTAGATTGTTGATCAGCGAAAGTTCCGCTTAAGTGAGCCACACCTTCTTTTACTTCAACAGAAGCATTGGGATTAGAAGTTACTACAGTTGTAGCTTGGGTCTGAAGATCAGCATCAGAAATTTTCTTTTTACAAGAAACTGCCCCGAAAGATACAGCTACAGCTAATGCAGCCATTGCGATAGTTTTTTTCATATTGTATATTTATTTTAATGTTGTTATACAATCAAATGTAATAATAAAATTTGTACCAAAAGAATAAAAAATCAATAAATGTTTCTTAAATTTTTTACAATATTTTCTGAACCAGTGATTTAATTTTTATGTTTCAAAAAATTAATGTGGCCTTAACGTGTTTAGAATAAAATATACTGCCAATTCAAAAACCATTATATTTGCGCAAATTGAACTATATATATGAAAGGACAGAATAAACTTTTTATAGCAATTATCATTGCGCTTATCCTGGGAGTAGGGATTGGAGGAATTGTACACGTGCAGTATCCTGAAAGTGCAGAACCTTTTTCCAAGAATATAAAACTACTTGGAACTGTTTTCATCAGATTGGTACAGATGATTATTGCGCCTTTGGTTTTTACTACTTTGGTAGTGGGGATTGCTAAAATGAGCGACATTAAAATGATTGGAAGAGTAGGAACAAAGGCAATGCTTTGGTTCATTTCTGCTTCTTTGATTTCCCTTTTCATAGGATTGATACTTGTGAACTGGCTGGAGCCGGGGCACGTTACCAAATTACCTATTCAGGATGTTGCTTCTGCTGATGAACTTCTTAAAAGCAGCAAGAGCTTTTCTCTGGAAGACTTTGTAAAGCACATGATTCCTAAAAGTTTATTTGAAGCCTTTGCTACAAATGAAGTATTACAGATTGTAGTATTTGCTATTATGTTTGGAGTGGCTTTGGCTAATTTGGGTGAAGAATATTCTAAGCCTGTTGTTAAGCTTTTCGATATTATGGCTCATGGGATCCTTAAAATGGTAGGATATATCATGTGGTTTGCTCCGCTTGGGGTATTGGGAGCTATTGCAGCTGTAGTGGCTACCAATGGTTTTGAAATATTTAAAGTATATGCTATCTATCTAAGAGACTTCTTCTTTGCGCTGGGCGTACTTTGGCTAGTGCTTTTATTGGTAGGATACTTTATCTTAGGAAACCGTTTATTTGACTTATTAAAAAGAATTAAAGAACCATTATTGATTGCTTTCTCTACAACCAGTTCAGAAGCTGTATTCCCGAAATTGGTGGAAGAGCTTGAAAAATTCGGGTGTAACAGCAGAGTAGTGTCTTTTATTTTACCTTTAGGATACTCTTTCAATCTGGATGGCAGTATGATGTATATGACGTTTGCTTCTATCTTCATTGCACAGATCTACGGTATTGAAATGACTATCGGACAGCAGATCACTATGCTTTTGGTATTGATGCTTACCTCTAAGGGAATTGCGGGAGTTCCAAGAGCTTCACTGGTAATTATTGTAGCAACTTGTTCCATGTTCGGAATTCCACCGGAAGGAATTGCTTTAATCCTGCCAATTGACCATTTCTGTGATATGGGAAGAAGTATGACTAACGTGTTAGGAAATACATTGGCTACTTCTGCAGTATCGAAGTGGGAGGGACAATTAACGGAACCATTAGACAAAATTTAAATATCAATGAGTTTAAAAAACTTAGAAACTTATAAAAGCCATATTCTTGAATATGGCTTTTCCATTATAGATAATGTTTTTTCTGATGATGAAGTAGAAAAAATAATAGCTGTTTTGAATGGTATAGATACTTCATGGGAAAATTTCAGGAAATCTGAAGATCTTTTTGCAATAAGACAGTTTTTAAAGGAAATACCGGAAATAAAGGACCTCATCTTTAATGATAACATCCAACGAATCATTACAGAAATCTTTGGAGAAAAATATTTTGTTGTAAAAAGCATCTATTTTGATAAACCTGAAACATCCAATTGGTATGTAGCCTATCATCAGGATCTGACCATTTCTGTAGATAAAAAACTGGAACTCTCCAATTTTGGACCCTGGACAACAAAGCAAAATCAGTTTGCTGTTCAGCCTCCATTGAATATTTTAGAGAATATTTATACCATCAGGATCCATTTAGATAATACAGATGAAAATAACGGAGCTTTAAAAGTCGTTCCAAAATCCCATTCCAAGGGAATATACAGACCGGAAACCATAGATTGGAAAATAGAATCAGAAAAGATCTGCAATGTGGAAAAAGGTGGAGTTATGCTGATGAAGCCTCTCATTTTGCATGGCTCAAACAGAACCACCAACGGAAAGAAAAGAAGAGTAATCCATATTGAATTTTCAGATATGGAACTTCCGGAAGTTCTTCAATGGGCTGAACGAATAAATTAAAATATTGAATAAATTATAAAATAGCCTCTTCAAAAATGAAGAGGCTATTATAGTTTTATTGTACAGAAATTTCATCAATAAAGATATAGGTTTCACCACCATTTCCCTGATGCGATTTTGGAAGTTTCCCAAAGTAGTAGGCTTTTACTTTAAGATATCTTGCTTCGGTAGGAAGAATTTCTGTGGTAAAATCCTTGATCTGTATATGCTCATTTTTAGGATCAATGTCATTGTCAATTGTTTTTAGGAGGATGAAATCTTTTCCGTTCATCGAGGCATAATATTCTACTTTTTTAGGTAGCAGGATCGATGCTTTGCTGTCGTGAAGATAAGTGGAGGATAATGTTGTAAGTTGTTGGGGAGATTTAAAATCAATAATTGCTTCAAAATTCTGTCCCTGATATCCTTGCCATTCACCTTTTTGCCAGTTTATATCACCTCTTATTCCGTCGATTAATGCAAGCTTCCCGCTGGCTGTATATTGAGGAGTTACTTTTGAAAGCGTATTGATATCCCAATAGTTAGGTCTTCTGTTGAAAGTGGCTGTGGTTACTGAGCTTTTTTCACCTTTTCTTTCAGCGTAGGCCTTAACCTGAGTGGTTCTACTGATCATAAATGGTCTTTTGTAAACAGTGAATGTCTTTTTTTTATTGGCATCATTCGCATCTGTCATATAGTAGATTTTATCTCGAGGATTCTGTGATGTAATTTCAACCTTAGTAGAAAAATCAAAAAGTCTGTCTGCTGAGATTATTGGAGAGTTTGTTTCCTGAGTATATTTGAAATCTTCATCGGATTTTCCATTTTCAAAGTCTCTTTTTTTTAGTTCTGTCTTGCTTATATTTTGGGTAGTGAGTCTTGTTTTTCCGTTTTCAGGATAAGTTTTAATTTCATCTTGAGAAAAGTTTTGTGCATTAATGATTTGAGTAATGAATAAAGAGAATACAACGAGTTTTCTTTTCATATTTTATGATTTATCAATAGCGAATATATTGAAAATACCGGGCCAAAAACTAAGAAGATAAATCATTTATAAGCATACTTAAAAGAAACTGTTCCATGTTCTGAATGTATGAAAAGAAAAATAATGTTTTCAGTTTAATGCGTCATATTCTGTCGTTATACAGCATTAGCTTTGTATATGTTTGATGGAAAATAATATAGTATGATTTATAAGTCATAAAAAAGTTAAATTTGCGACAAAATAATAAAACTAATTACTAACTTAAAAATACAGGAATGAAAAAAATTTATCTCGGTGCATTTACCTTGTGCACTGTGCTGGGTGTGTCTGCCCAGGAAGTAATCTGGCAAAGGGACATCAAGTCCTCCACCCAGGACTTTCTAAGCCAGGTGACCACTACCATCGATCAGCAATACCTTATTACGGGAAGCTCCATCCAGAGCGATAAACTCCAACAAAATAACAGACAAAACAACGGCTACGACTTCCATCTGGTAAAACTGAACCAGCAGGGAGAACAGGCCTGGGAAAAATACTTCTCAGGAAACAACCACGATTACCTTTCAGCGACGGTAACCACTCAGGATGGAGGATTTCTCTTGGCAGGAACCTCGTATTCAGGCAAGGGATTGGATAAAAAGGACGACTCCAAGGGCGGTTCAGATGTCTGGTTGATCCGCATCAATGAATTTGGGGATGAGCTGTGGCAGAAAACCCTGGGAAGCTCCTCGGACGAGGAAGCCAGGGCAGTGATCCAAACCACGGACCAAGGATTTATTATGGCAGGAAACATCCAGAACTCGCCCAAGGGACATGGCTCCAAGGATGTATGGATTGTTAAGCTCGATAAAAATGGCAAGGAAATCTCCCAGCTTATTTTAGGTGGAAGAGGCCTTGACGAGGTTGAAAAAATGATTCCCACAAGGGATGGCGGCGCATTACTGGGCGTCTATTCCCGAAGCGGGACTGTCAATAACGGTGGCAATACCTCAAATGAAAAATCGGCTAACAGCAATCAACCCTTTACAACCTCCAAGCAAAGCGAAAACTTTGGCGAGGGTGACTACTGGATCATCAAGCTCGATAAGAGCGGAAAGATTGAATGGGAAAAGAACCTTGGCGGAAAGGGAGACGACCACATCAGAACCCTTGCATTGGCTTCCAATGGCTACATTATTGGTGGGGAATCCAGATCGGAAATGTCAGGAAACAAGACCGTGGGAGTTGAAGAGGGAACAGACCTTTGGCTCATATCCTTGAATGAGCGTGGGGATGAGCAGTGGCAAAAGTCCTACACCTTTGGCAACAGGGATGTCCTAATGGGAATGAATGTAATCCAGAGCCAAGACCTAACCAAGGGAATCTTATTGGGTGGCTACACTCAGGCTGAGGGAAGAATAGAAAAGGATGATGAGACATTCTGGATGCTGTACCTTGACGGAAATGGAAATGAGCAGTGGAGAAAGCACATCAAGGGAGAATCCAGGAAAAGGGAGGAAAGACTTTCAGATTTAAGACTCAACAAAGATGGTTCCATTATTCTGGCAGGAACGAGTGCCGAGGAACTGGGCAAGGAAAACTGGAAGATTGTAAAGCTTGGTGACAGGCAGGTGAATGACCTGATTGAAAAATATGACATCAAGATCTATCCCAACCCGGTATCCGATTATGCCTACGTAGAAATAGGCTTTGACTTCAAGGAGGCTGATATTCTGGTTTATGACATGAGTGGGAGACAACTGCAAAACCTGAAAACGAAAAATAGGGTAACGAAGATCAATACACAGGCTCTGGTTCAGGGAGCTTATCTGGTGACCATAAAGACTGATAATAACAAGACGGCGAATGCAAAGCTGATTAAGAAATAAAAAACAATAACAATGAAGAAAATAATTATTCCCATAGGCATCCTGCTTATGATGGGAACCCTGCATGCACAAGAAGTACCCAAAATGGTTCCCAGAGTTATAGCACCCAATCTTGACGCCAATGCCCTAGGGGTATTTGATAAACAATCCGTGAATTTATCTACAGGAACCCCAAGTATAGGGGTATTGCTTCATGCCATTCGTGTGGGGGATATGGAACTGCCCATCAAGCTGCAGTATGATGCTTCCGGAATTAAGGTAGGGCAAATGGCTACCTCCGTAGGGTTGGGCTGGTCAATTAATAACAGTGGAGTATTGACCCAGGAAGTTAAAGACAAGATAGATGGGCAGTCCAACAATGTTATTCAACAATACCTCAATACCAATACCATTGATGGAAGAAATACCATTCTATACAATCATAAGTATATTACCCAACCTTATACAGGGGATGACCTGGAAACGGACAGCTATAATATTAACTATTTTGGCAATACTATTCCATTTTTATACAACTATAATAGCAATACGTACATTCCCCAGCAAAAGGATGATACGAGAATCATTAAGGAAGCCAATAAATGGACGGTGACCCTCAATGATGGAACAGAGTTTAATTTTGACCAGCAGTATGCAAGTAAATCCGTATCTTCCACTAAAATCACCAAGTCGCCTCAGGCAGCACAGGATTCGAATAGTTCTCCCAATTTTAACGATTCATGGTACCTTACAAAAATTGCCAGCAAGGGCCAGTCAGCGACCCTTGCATACCTGAACTCTTCCAGCATCTATGTTTCCAGGGGAGATGAAACAAATGATGCATTATCCCTTATAAGAAGCACGGAAAGCTTTAAGGTAATAAGTGAGATTACCACCCCGTTTGAAAAGGTTGTATTTGAATACAGTTCCGAAAGAGAGGATTTGATCAGTAAAACCGGCAAGGCTGATCTTTTGAAGTTCATCAAGGTATATGATACCTACGGAAAACTTGTGAAGCAGTTTCAGCTCTTTTATGATTACTACAATGAAACGCAGTCATTACCCGATTATGCCTCCGTTGTAGCCAATGCATCCAATATCTATAAAAATAAAAGACTAAGACTAAGGGCGGTAAAAAGACTGAATATTCAGACGGGCATCTATGAAAATTATTACTCATTTGACTATAATTCAGATACCCTGCCGAACAGGTTCTCTGCCTCACAGGATATATGGGGATATTATAACGGTGAAAATAATGGAGACTATATGTTTTCCAATACTGAGCAAAAGAAACTCAAGGTTAATCCACAGTATGCACTCACCGGATTATTAACAAAGGTAACCTACCCAACGGGAGGTTTTTCAGAATATACCTATGAAAGCAATGTGGCAGCTCGTCCGGTTAATTACAACTTAATGATACCCTCGGCCATCGATGGAATTCTCAAGACAATACGCCTTAACAGGATGCCTATGAATTATAAGGGAAACGGAAAATATGAGATACCATTTACAGTAGATGGCCCCATAGTCGGTAACCTCTTTAGGTCTCAGGTTAACATCAGCAATTGTCCAGGCAATATCTATTCAACAACCTGTAACTATAAGGTCATGATTGATGGCAGCTGGCTTAATCCCGGAACACTAGACAATAATGCAAATTCTTTAACCATCGGAAACCATGTGCTTACTGCACAGGCTAATGGGCATACAGAAGACCCTGACAACCTGGAGGTACCCTATTTCTTTTCCGTTGGAATGCAGTGGCAGGAAAAACAATCGGATACAGCTCCTATATTGGTAGGAGGACAACGAGTTCAAAAAATCATCTCGAAGGATAATGCCAGCACCTATACCCAGGAGTTTGCCTATGTTAATGAAGATGGGACGACATCCGGAACTATACTCACACTTCCATTTGTGGCTAGTACCAACAGCTATGGAGTGATTTATTCCCAAGGATCCAATCCATTATCGAAATTAAGTGGGCAAAACCTGGTCTACAGAAGAGTGGAAAGAATGGAAAAGAATTCCTCTGGTTTACCCAATGGAAAAACGGTTCAGTACTTTAAGAAGCCTATTACCAACACTAACTTCAATAAAATCCCCTTTCCTCCCCCTGATAACAAAAGCCATACGTATGGAGAGCTAACCAAGGAAGAATACTTTAAGTATGATGATATTGCTAATAAATTCAATAAAATTGAAGAGAGTAATTATTTTTATACCTATCCTGAAAAATGTAACATAGACAACCCCACTCCTGATTGTATCACAAGATTAAAGGGACTGTCCTACAGTGATGTTTTTAATATTACCAATACAAGCTCAACGATCTATGACAACTTCGACTGGGGCCTTTATTCTTTGGAAGCCTCACCTTATAAGCTGCTTAGTAAAACATCAACCAAATACCTTGACAATGGAGGTCTGACAACCAAGGAAGAGATGGACTATACCTCATCCATCCATAACAACCTTACCAAAAGTGTCACCACCTTTCCGGACAATACCATTCAGGAGACAAGCTACCAGTATGCCCATGAACAGAACAATACCGATATGATTACTGCCAACATGATTGGTATTCCGCTTCAGACCGAGGTTAAGGAAAATGGAAAGGTGATCTCAAAGGTAAGAAGCATTTATGGAAAGAATGCCCAAACCAGCAATTTGGTGCTTCCTGTATCAGAGCAAAAGTTTGATTCTGACAATACTGCTTCCGCACAAAGTATAGTAAGCTATGACCAGTATGATGCCAACGGAAATATCCTGCAGTATACCACAAAGGGAAGTGTTCCGACGGCCATTATCTGGGGCTATAAGAATACCCAGCCCATTGCCAGGATAGAGGGAGCCACCTATCAGGAAGCTGCAGCACTGGCTGCTGACATTATTGCGAAGTCAAACGAGGATGTGGATGCAGACAAGGAAAAAGCATTGATGAATGCGCTGGATACTTACAGAAACCAGTCTGCCTTTAAGAATCATAGCATTACCACCTATACCTATGATCCACAGGTTGGGGTAACAAGCATCACCCCTCCCACAGGGATCAGGGAATTCTACAAATATGATTCCATGAACAGGCTACAATCTGTGGTGGATGCCAACAACAATATTTTAAAGGAATTCAACTACCACTATAAAAACTAATATTGATGAAAAAAATAATTATACCTATTGGTGCCCTTTTAATGATGAGCACGGTCAATGCACAGGTGCAATTGCCAAGTGGTCTTACCGGGGTAACCAATGAAAACTATATCTACACAAGAACCTATCTTGAGGCAAAAACCCAGAGTGATGCCAATGCCAAGCAGGTAGAAACCGTTCAGTATTTTGATGGATTAGGCAGACCTAAACAGATCGTGAATGTAAAAGCTTCTCCACTAGGTAGGGACGTTGTCACCAAGATTGAATACGATGACTTTGGAAGACAGACAAAAGATTATCTTCCGGTTCCACAGGCGGGTACCATGAATGGAGCCATTGTTACAGACCCATTGTCCAATATAACTAATACTCCTTATGGTTCAGAAAAAATCTATTCGGAGAAGGTATTGGAAAATTCACCTTTAGACAGAGTTTTAGAGCAAAAACAGGTTGGAAATGACTGGAATACAAAACCTGTAAGGTTTCAATATGAGGCCAATACTACAGCAGACAAAGTAAGAAAATTTACTGTTCCTAGCATTTGGGTAAACAATGCAACACAATCTGATATCGTTAATAATGGAATCTATGGAGATGGCGAATTGTATAAAAATACAGTCACCGATGAAGATGGTAATTCAACTATAGAATTTAAAAATGGACAAGGGCAGACCTTATTGGTCAGAAAAGTGGTGAGCTCGACTGAAAATGCCGATACCTATTACGTCTATAATGAATACAATCAGCTTGCTTTTGTTCTCCCCCCTCTTGTTTCTAAACTTTCAAACTGGAATATAGAAGAACATAATGCTTTAGTTTACCAGTACCGCTATGACACAAAAGGTAGACTGGTAGAAAAGAAGCTTCCAGGCAAAGGCTGGGAGTATATGGTGTATGATAAGGCTGACAGACTGATTTTGACCCAGGATACAAACCTTAAGGCCCAGAATAAATGGATCATTACCAAGTACGATCGATTAGGTAGGGTTGCCTATACAGGACTTTTATCATCAGGCGGGGAACGAGCAGGCAGGCAAAATGAGATCAATAACCTGGTGATTGCCGAAGAAAGAAGTACCTCAGGATTTACCCGAAACGGAATGACAATCTATTACACAGATGTTTATTTTGTAGGAGAAATTCCAACCATTCTAAGTGTCAATTACTACGATTCTTACCCTGCTTACGGTTTCAATCCATCATTTCCACAATCTATTCAAGGAGAAGCTCCTCTAACGGATGCTCCTCCTGGGGGGAAAAGTACCAAAGGACTTCCCGTGATGAACCTGGTGAAGAACATTGAGGATGACAACTGGACAAAAGCCTATACTTATTATGATACCAGAGGCAGGGCCATTGCCACCCATTCCATCAATCACTTGGGAGGATATACCAGAACTGAGTCCAAGCTGGACTTTGCTGGGGTTCCCCAAACTGTTGTTACCAAGCATAAAAGATTGAATACGGATACGGAAAGGGTAATCACTGAGAACTTTGAGTACGACCATCAAAATAGGTTGCTGGTACACAAGCATCAGGTAGATTCCAATCCCGTGGAAATTCTGGCCCAGAATAAGTACAATGAACTTTCTCAGCTGGAAAGCAAGAAAGTGGGGGGAATAAATGTTGCCTCATCATTACAGCAGATCGATTATAAGTACAATATCAGAGGCTGGATGACCCAGATTAATGATCCTGCCAACCTGAGTGGAAAACTATTTGGATATGAAATTAGATATAACAGTCCTAAATTTACCAACCTAACTTCGGGAAGATACAACGGAAATATTGCAGAGGTAGACTGGAAAAATGCTGCAGAAAGTACTTTGAAAAGGTATTCCTATGTTTATGACAATCTGAATAGGCTAAAAGATGCCATTTATACAGAACCTGAATCTACCAATCCGTATAACTACAACTTTAACGAAAATCTGACCTATGATTTTAATGGAAATATCATGACTTTGAAAAGGAATGCCTATCCTGTATCTGGAACTACACCAACCCAAGTGGATGATCTTGAATACAAGTATACAGGCAACCGTTTGAATCAGGTTATAGAACATTCCCCTAATCCTTCAGGTTATGAGGGAGGAAACAATATCATTGATTATGATCAGAATGGAAATATGATCAATATGAAAGATAAGGGAATACAGTCCATTGCTTACAATTATCTGAACCTGCCAACATCAATTGGTATTCAATTCGTGAACCCTATAGGAAATATGAGTACCACAGATATAGCTCATTTGTATCGTGCTGATGGGGGAAAGCTTCGTAAAATATTTACACAGCAAGCTTACAGGGGGCTTCCTACCATCCGCAAGACAGATTATCTGGATGGATTTCAGTATTCCTATATAGAAGATGGAAGCACATGCCCTACATGTAGAACAGAATCTGCATATGAAATACAGGCATACTCGAAGGCTATTGGTCCAATAATTTCAAAACCTAAGTGGAACCTGGATTTTGTACCTACTTCGGAGGGATTTTACAGTTTCACGGAAAACCGTTATATTTACCAGTATAAGGACCACTTGGGTAATACAAGGGTGAGCTTTGCCAAAAACAGCGTAGGTGCTCTTGAAGTTACTGATACCAATAATTATTATCCGTTTGGATTAAACCATATTGGAGGATCTTCTTCTTCAAACTTTGGAAGTTACCACAGCTACAAGTACAATGGAAAGGAGCTTCAGGAAACGGGTATGTATGATTATGGGGCAAGGTTCTACATGCCAGACTTAGGAAGATGGGGTGTTTTGGATCCGTTAGCAGAAATGTATAGAAGATATTCTCCATATAATTATACTGTAAATAATCCTATTAGATTTACAGATCCTGATGGACGAACTATAAATGATCCACAAAGTAAAAAAGAAGTTGAACATACGCAAACGGCACTTAATATGAGAAAACGTCAATTAGAATTGCAAAGAAATATTATTTATAGTTCGGCGGTTGATAAAAATGGTAAGATTTCTTTAAGTAAATCTCAAAAAAGAGAATTAAGCAATATTAATGCAATGGTTAATGAAGTTAGCAAATCTATCAATGATATTACTGATATGGTCAATGATAAAGATAATGATTATGTGTTTAGAGATGCTTCATTAAACGGAGGTACACCAGAAACCAAAAGGACAGGCACAGGTGAAGTTACAATATATTTTGAGGGCTATGGTAATAAAGTACATGAAGGTAGGCATGGTGGACAGATGGCTAGAAAAGAATATGATGCTAACACTTCAGGTATTTTAACATCTGGAAGTTTTGGAGCGAGTAAGGAAGTAGATGCCTATAAAGCACAATTATCAGCAGTTGGTCAAATACTGTATCAGCCATATTTAGATTTTTCTAATTCTAGTAATTTACTAAAAATAGGCAACACACAAACTGTTACAGAGCTTAATGCTATTAACAATAGTTTTCTTCAGAGCTTAGTTGATAAGCCTGGATTGAACCAAACTTTAATTTATCCCCCATCAACTAATACAAAATATTATGCACAATAAAATAATTTATATCATGTTTATTTTATTTGTTTCGTGTAAAAACAAATCATTAATGATATCGAAAAATGAATATGTTTACGAGAATGATAATAGAAAGTTATCTATCCAAATAATAGATGAAAATAATCTTATTATTAAAAATATTTTTAATTGTACTAATATAAATGATCAATTTAAAAATATAGTGATAAAAAAAAAATATTATATTTCTAAGAATAAAATAGTCATTTTGGATCCTGAAAAAGAGGAATTTAAATTGCCTTATTTCAACAATAGTAATTGTAACTTTTTAAGTGAAAAATATAGAACAAGTGTAAAACACTATTATGATGGTAGAACGTTTTATCCAGATAAATCTTTGTATTACATACCGAATATTGACACCTTAAGTATAACACAAGATAATAATTTATATTATTATAAAAAGATTGGCAAGGGAAGTGTGGGTTTTATATTTAGAAAGTACCCAGCAACTCAAAGCCAATGACTTTTAGCCTATACAATTGAATCATATTGCAGATTGACATAACTAGCTTAATAACTAAAATATATTTAAATTAGAATAGGAATTTTCCTATTCTGATTTTGTCTTATATGGATGGGTTTTTAATATCATACTATTTTTCAAGGGTGCTTCATTTAGGATGCTGTAATTCAAAGAAAAATATATATTTACCAGTATAAGGACTACTTGGGGTAATGCAGGGGTGAGCTTTGCCAAAAATAGCGTAGGTGCTCTTGAAGTTACTGATACCAATAATTACTATCCGTTTGGATTAAACCATATTGGAGGATCTTCTTCTTCAAACTTTGGAAGTTACCACAGCTACAAGTATAATGGGAAGGAGCTTCAGGAGACGGGAATGTATGACTATGGAGCAAGGATGTATATGCCGGATTTGGGAAGATGGGGTGTACACGATCCTCTATCTGAAACTACTTTACAACCCTATAGTTATGCAGATAATAATCCTATTTTTTATAATGACCCGACAGGGATGATTGCCCAACAACCTGAAACAATTGCAACAATTTATAAGCATAAAAGAACAGGAGAAGAGGTAAATGTTAATGATGGAGTTAATGAAACTGTTTTAGTTAATGGACATGACTTTGCAAAAGCAAAAACTTATGCTAAATATTATGATTCTAATAGAGCTAGTGTATATGGAAATTCTAATTATGAAGTAAACCAAGGGTATATAGATTTTTATTACAATACTAGATACGGAAGTGGTTTTAGTTTTGCATCTTTATTTGATTCGGGGCCAGACAAACGAAAGATGCCGACCAGTGATGAAGATACTATGATATTGCTGGAAATGCCTGATATAGGTAGAGGACCATTAAAAAGTTCTTTGAAAGCAGTAGGGAAATCACTTGCTAAAAAAAATGTTGGAAAAACTTCAGGATGGATTGTAAGGAAAGAATTTAATTCATTAGACCCTTTATTGCAAGCAAAATTTAAGCATGCACTAACAAAAGGAATTGTTCCTCCAAAAGGTAATATAGGAATAATAAAATTAACAGAAAGCGAAGCTAAATCTACAGGATATACATATAAACTTAAAATATTGCATAAAGGAGGAGATTTAAGAATTTATGGAAACCCATTAGAAAATGGACATATTGTATTTGATAAAATAATGACACACTAACCAGATTATGATAAGTAAAATAGATATCAAGAAATTTTTTAAGTATGCCTTAAAGAATGTTAACGAAATTCTTAAGAATGAAGATTTAGATACAGAATTAAAAGAACTATATAATAATGATAGCTTACATTTTATAGAAAAATCAGTTTGCTATGTTTTGTATAATAGACATAATTATTTTACCAATACATATAAAATAGATATAGATGTTGAAGATAATCACAATAGACGTATTTGCTCTTATATTCTATATTTAGATGAAGATGAAAATTTTATTGACGAATTTTTATTATAAATAACTAATCCTGAAAAAGGCTGACTAGTTTACTAACTCAAATATACTTAAATCAGAATAGGAAAATTCCTATTCTGATTTTTATAGATTTTTAATTTCAGATTATTTTTCAAGTGTATTTGGTTTGGGATATTATAATTCAAAGAAAACCGTTATATCTATTAGTATAAGGACCACTTGGGTAATGCAAGGGTGAGCTTTGCCAAAAACAGCGAAGGTGCTCTTGAAGTTACTGATACCAATAATTACTATCCGTTTGGATTAAACCATATTGGAGGATCTTCTTCTTCAAAAATTGGAAGTCATTATAACTATAAATACAACCGCAAAGAATTACAAGAAACAGGTATGTATGATTATGGAGCGAGAATGTATATGGCAGATCTGGGAAGATGGGGAGTCATAGATCCGCTGGCTGAGAAAATGCGCCGCCATACCCCGTATAATTATGCAGCAAATAATCCAGTTTTCTATATTGATCCTGATGGAATGTTGTCTGTAAGCTCTCTTCAGCAAATGTGGGATAATACAACTTCCTCAAGTACATGGACTAATAATGGCAATGGGACTTTTGATGGTGGAGAAAATGATGATATTAGAACTACAATAAATTCTTCAAGACGAGAAGGAAATACAGAATACAAAAATGTAAATATGACTGTAACAATGAAAGTCTTAAATCTTTCAGGTGCAGATTTATCATCTACTATATTTAGTAAATCCAAAGGTTCAGTTTCATTAAAAGAATTCCAAGGTTTAGGATATCAATCATATGGAGCCTCAATAAATTCAAGTGTTTATATTAGTTCATTTAATATTGAATATGAAGTTGTTAATAGCTTTGATAAAATTGGAAAAAATGATCATGTTATGATGATAGTAGATGAAGTTGTTGATTCAAATGCAGGTGGTGGTGATACTTTAGGTTGGGGAACATTAGGGGGTAGAATTGGTGCGGTTGAAAAGAAAACAATAGGCTCTAACCTATTCAATGATGTTGTGAAACACGAGTTAGGTCATAATTTAGGATTAGATCATTCAAATAGTGGACTAATGACTGCTTTTACTTCTGGATCAACATCGTTAAGTAATCCTGAGAAAAATACTATTTATACGGCTTCAGGCTTAGGTGTTATTTTATCAAATGGAATGACTGGAAAATCTTTTTCATCTCAGGCAAGTTGGCTAAAAGGATGGGATAAAACTCCTTCTGCTACATTAGCTCGAGACTTTTATAAAAAAAATGTTAAAAAATGAGAATACTAATAGTCACTAGTTTGTTATTGTATGTTTTAGTTTCGTGTAATAAATCTAATATTGTTGATGAAAAATTATGTCAGGAATATAATATTGAACAATATAAATTTTGTATTCCTAATAATTGGGTAAACAAAGAAAATACTAAATATGATTCAAAAATTTTTTTATTTGTAAATAAAGGAGACTCAATAGTTATAAGCAGTGGTGTTACAAATATAATAGATGATCCAATAGTTGTAGACAATGAAAAAGAGAAGCAAATATTACTTGAATTTTCTAATGGAGAACTGTTATCTAAGGATATAGTAATATATAAAAATAAAGATTTTGATACATCACATTCAACCTATCTTAAAAATTATTATTACTATGATAAAATAAATAATATTGATGTATTATTGATTTTTCCCAAAAAACAAGAAGGTACTATTGGAGCGATTTTTAATAAAGAGACTGGAGGTAATAAGCTTTCTATTTACTGTAACGATCCATCGATAGAAACACAACAGTCAATTAAAAGAATATTAGAAACAGTTAAAATAAGATAATTATTTACTCAATTTACCACTTCCGCATGATTGCATCGTGTGGTAGATAAGAAAAAACCTCTCAATTTGCGAGGTTTTTTCTTACCATAATTTAGTCTGTTTTTATTAAAAAAATCTTTTAATTTTTGCTAGCAAGCATTTTGTTTATCATTTTGAAAATCATAAGATTAAAGGTGAGAGTTTTGTATTTTTTCCTACTGCTGAGGGATACTGTGATTATAAAAAAGATCAGTATATTTACCAGTACAAGGATCACCTTAGAAATGTAAGGGTAAGCTTTGGCAGAAACAGCGCAGGCGCTCTTGAAATCACAGATGCTAATGACTACTATCCTTTTGGGATGAACCATTTGAAAACAGGGAATGCGTTTTATGGACAGGGTTCTTACAAGAATTACAAGTACAACGGCAAGGAATTGCAGGAGACGGGAATGTATGACTATGGTGCGAGGATGTATATGGCAGATATTGGTAGATGGGGAGTTGTAGATCCGCTGGCGGAGAAATATTTTAATATATCGCCATTTAATTATACCGCAAATAATCCTATTCTTTATATTGATCCCGATGGAATGCAATTAGATTTGAGTAATATAATGAAGAAAGGTAATGAAGAGCAATATAAAGCTTTTGTGTTTTTTGCTAAAACAAAAGAAGGACAAGCTTTTTTATCTAAATATATGGAGAAAGGACAAAAAGTTGAATATGGAGGAAAGACTATTTTTGAAGCCAAGGCTAATGGAGAGTATCATAATAAAGGTATAGATCTATCATATGGAGTCAAAACAGACTCATCCATAGGAGGTTCTACAAAAGGCAAAATTAAGGGAGATGAGAAGAATGTCTCGATTTTGATTTCAAATAAAGCATATGGCGATTCTGGCAGTCAGTTTTTTAATACCTTAAGACAGATAGTTCACGAATCTTTTGTTCACGCTGATTTGGAAGCTAACGATCTTCAAGATGATGGCTATCTTAATTCAAGTAGCATCCCAAAAGAATACAGAAAATATGACACTTGGGAATCTCAACATGGGCAACATTATTATATTCAGAATGAGTATTTAAAAGATCCTACAAACAATAAAGTAAATACATACACTAAGGAGGGGTTTCAAATTCTTAAGCAAGCAAACGAAGCTCTAAAATTAAAGTTAGGTAATTCTCAGATAAAAACTGAAATGTGGAATTTTAACGGGTCTATGATAAAAGTAGATAAAAATGGAAGTCTCAAACATAAAGATCAATAGTTGTATGAAATTAATTAGTATTATAATGATTAGTGTACTCTTGCTTTCATGTCATAAAGAAAAGCAAGAGTATATTGAAATATCATTAGGATTTAGTATGGATCCTAATGAACCAAGGATTGGAATCCTCATAAATGACAAAGACTCTTTGTATGTATGTAAGGAAGATTTAATATCTGTTAAAAATGGAGTAAAATATAAATATTTTAAATCAACTCAAAAGATTGATTTTGCTTCTTACAAAAAAAGAATATTAAACTCTTTTTATGATTCAATTCAATTTAAAAGTACTCCTGATGCCCAACCACGACAGATAAATTATTATTTAAATGGGAAGAATCTCAAATTTAGATTTTATTCACACGAATTATCAAAGAGGCAAGAGGAAATTATTGAGGACTTGATTTTACTAAAAGAAGATAAAAGACTTAAAGAAATTCCTTATCATAAGTTTTCACGAGATTTGCTAGATTCTAAAATTCCTAACCCTCCATCTCCACCTAAATAACATTACAACTATAAGTACAACGGCAAGGAATTGCAGGAGACTGGTTTTTTGGACTTTGGAAGCCGTCAATATATGAATGATTTGAATCGTTGGTTTTCTCCAGATCCATTGAGTGAAGAGTTTCCAGATTGGTCACCTTATAACTATGCATTCAATAATCCTATTAGGAATATTGATCCCGATGGGAATGCCCCTGAAGATGTAATTGATGGTGGAGACGAGGATTGTTGTAATGATTTTTTTACAGGAATAAAAGAAGGTATTTCAGGGAGGATTCAGGGAATAAAAAGCTTTATAAATGATCCTGTTGGAACAACAAAAAATGCGGTAAGTGATTATACTTGGAGCGATTATGTAGATGGGACAGCTAATTCATTGACAATGGGTATTTATGGAACGGCTAAAACGGGAGGAAAAGCAATTCAGGGAGATTATCGAGGTGCGGGTCGAGATGTGGGAGAAAAAGCGTTCGATATGGCAACGGTAAGTGCAACTGCGGGAGCTGTAAAAGGAATCAAAGCTATAAAACCAACAACATTGTACAGAGGGGTTAATGAAGGACATGCAGGCTATTTAGAAGCTCTACAAGGAAAAGCAACTCCTGCTGAACATAATGGAGGAAATACAAATAGTAATTATACATCGTGGACAAAGAATAAAGAGGTCGCAAAAAATTATTCTTTAAGACCAAATGGAAATGGTGTTATATTGAAGAAAACTGTTCCTGTATATAAAACAGTAAAAAGTCCAAGTCTTAAGAATGTTAATTTAAAACAAACTCCAGGTAAAATAGTAAATGAACAAGAAATTTTACTAAGAGGTAAAGTTAGAGGTGCGAAAATAACAAATTAATAATGAAAAACTTTCCAAATATAAATGAAAATCAGTATGTCATAGTAATGGCAGACGGAAAAACAGGGAACATTCTTAATATTAACAAAGAATGGTCTCTAGACAATAATCATTCAATATTTTCTATATTTAATAGTATTGACGAAGCGTTAAATTTTATAGGAAAAGATCAAACAGATAATGATTGGGTAGAATATATTATCTACGATAAAAATCAAAGTGTTGTTAAATATATTGAAGCAATCAAATGGAGTTGATTCTGGCTGTTGCTAAAAGTTAAAAACTTTGAGTTAAGGAAAATAAAACCACTGCTAAAACAGTGGTTTTTGTATATAAAAATAGAAGTATTTGCATTTAGAAAAGTTATTATATTTACCAGTACAAGAATCACCTTGGAAACTTAAGGGTAAGGAGCTTCAGGAAAGTGGAATGTATGATTATGGAGAAAGAATCACCATTAGCTATTAGTAGAGATTTATTGAAGTTTTATTTGAAAATTTTTCAATTATTATCAAATAAAAATAAATACTATATAATTGCAGGAGGTCTTCTTATTGGTAAAAATAAATGGACAGTACAAGACAGAATAATTAATTTTAGTTCTAATTTAGAACATGATGAAGTAATATTTCAAAGTTCAAAATTGATAATGAAAGAAATAAAAAAATGAACTTTAAGAATAAATTTCCAGAATTATTTCAATTCTTTGGAGGATATTTTCCGGATGCTGATTTTGATAATTTAACTGATGAAAATGTTGTGAGAAATTATGTTATAGATTGTAATAAATCTGAAGTTTCAAAAAAAGCATTAGAAAAAGCAAAAGAAGAACTATCAATATTAATAGTCAAAATTGATAGCTATTGGGAAGATGTAGAGAGTGAAACCAATCGTTATTTTGAAGGACCACAAGACGCTTTAAATTGGTTAAATATGGTTTGGAGGGAATTGAATAAATAATATAAATATTTTGGAAACAGAGAAGTCTAAAAAAGAATTTTTTAATATAATTAAAGAGAGAAGATGTTTTTTAGATCATTTTGAAAACTATAAAGTTAAGATAAGTGACAGTGATAATTTTGAAAAAGAAAATCTTATAGGAATATATAAAATTAGACAATATAGCGCTGTGAGAACAGGAAATAATAAATTATCTCAAGAAATAGGTGCTTTAATTTTAGATTTAGAAAAATATCAAGAAAATAAACTAAAATTAGTAAGCTTATTGGGTAAGAAATACTACGGAATATTCTATTTAAGTGAAAACTTGGATAAGGTTATTGGATATTTAGAACAAGAAATTGATGAAGATAAATTTAATTAATTATTTTGATCTAAATTCCCTAAAAATAAAATTAGAAATCATAATATTTGATAAAGATGTAATTAAGTTTGGTTCAGGTCTAAATAAATTAATGAGAGGAAACATGAGAGATACTGCTGTAGATCAAAAATGAAAAATAAAATTCAATTTATTCCACTATTATTTTTTATAGTAAATATTTTTATTTATTTAATATTTCATTTTCTATTTAAGTATGATTTAAATAGAAAATTATATTATGAGTTCTATACTATTATACTTGTAATATTAGTGTTTGGAAATATTTTTATTTCAATACTATTTTTTGTAATACTTTATATGAAAAAAATGTATGAAAAGATATATTATTCACTAATTCCTGTTTTTATATATATAATATTTTTTATTATATCACTAGTTATAATATTTAAATAATAGAAATCTATATAGCTAACTACTTTTCTTCTTGTATTGAAGAATATTATTATGGTAGATAAAACAAGACCTCACAACTTGTGGGGTTTTTATATTTGTAATACTGTTTATTTTTATTAAAAAATCTTTTAATTTTTGCTAGTAATTATTTTATCATTTTAGAAATAACGAGCTTAAAGATAAGAATCTTGTGTTTTTCCCTACAGCTGAGGGCTTTTATGATTATAAAAAAGATCAGTATATTTACCAGTACAAGGATCACCTTGGAAACGTAAGGGTAAGCTTTGGTAAAAACAACTCAGGCGCTCTTGAAATCACAGATGCCAATGACTACTATCCTTTTGGGATGAACCATTTGAAGACAGGTAATGCATTTTTTGGAGTAGGCAGCTATAAGAATTATAAAGAGCCGCAAGAGACTAGTTGGTATAGTTTTAAATGGAAAAAGCAATTAAATACGTTGACGGAAGCGGTATAGACATGACATCGCAAACAAGAAATGATGTGGTAAATTATGTTTTTGATGGAACTTTGCCTAATCCTACAGCAGTATTAATGCCAAATTCTTTGATTATATCCAATGGAACACAGATTATGAAAACCAATAACATTCCTATTCAGCCTCTTAATGAACAATTAAACGCTAACAAAAAAGTTTCACTATAATGAAGTTAACAACACTATATTTAGTTTTATTTTTGTTCTGCATCAGTTGTGTATCGCAAGATCAGAAAGATAAAGAACAGATAAAAGAAACAGTTTTTAAATACTGGGAATCTGTAAAAGACAATGATTTACAATCGTATAATAGTCTAATTTATGATTCTGAAAATTATCCTGGAGTAACCGCCTCAGAATTATTTTTTTTGAACAAACATTATAATGAAATCAACTCTAAAAAAGATTTGTTAAAAAACATTAAAATAAAAGATACTACAGATATTTTTATTCCAAGTGTTAAAATGAAATATGTTCAGTATATTATAGTTAAAGAAAATGATCCTGATAATTTGAAAAAGGATCTTATCATAACTTTGATGTTTTATAAATCTAGCGGACTTAATAAAATATATAATCCTGTGGTTTTAGAAAACCATATTGGTTGGGATAAGTAAGAGAAAAGCTACCTAATCGGTGCCCGATCTTGCGGATTTGCAAATCAGTGAGCAGTAACACCGCATTGCGGTGGGGGTTTTTACAGATGGTAAATATATAGGATTTATGGCTTCTGGTGGCGGGAAATTACCTAATTCGGTAGCAGAATCTAAAGAAGAACATCAGGTATTAGTCAATTATTTTAAGAATTTACCTGAAGTATCGGATGTTTTAGTCAATCCTAAATTAGATAGTTTATTAATTAAGACATTCGGTTCAGGAGCTGATGAAAGATATTTAGAAAACTACATTTCTATGACGAAAAAAGGTCTTTATTCTTATGACAAAACAGTTTTAAGTAATTTTTTAGCTCCTCATTATCATTTAGTAGCCATTCCTAAAGAACCATTGAAGTTAGAAAACCTTCCTCAGGACATATTAGATATTCTTTCAAAAACTAAATTTCCAAATCATATTGAAAATATCCGAGAAATAAATATATCGGAAATAAATTAAAATAAAAACCACCGATTTTGGTGGTTTTTATTTTATAAACTACTTTTAAAATATGATATAAAATCCTACGATGGGCTGAAAGTTCACTTCCAAAACTATATTGCATTAATCATTACAATAGCATCATTCGTATTCACAATTCTATTATTCTCTTCACCTGTAGAAAGTGTTTTTTGAATAATAATATGATCAGGGTACGCCTGTACTGCAGCTAATATTCTCGGAAGATCTCTGGCTGCGCATAGGGCAGTATCACAACCTTTGGATTCAAGTTCTTCAAGTAAACTTTTTAGACTCTGTCCTGGTCCTATGATGTAATCTCCCATCCCGACAAAACCTACTTTCTTACCATCTTTTTCTAGAATATCGATAAAATCTTCAATTTCAGGATTTCCTAAAACTCTGAAATTTCCAGGAACCTGTACATATTCATCCTTAAGCAGAAAAGCATAGGCAATATTAATTGTATGTGATTTTCCTGTATCTGCTGCTCCCGATAAAGCTATTACTTTCATATGTCTTTATTTTTTTGTACTCAATTATTTCTGTCGTTTTAAATAAAAGGGTTCTAAAGATACATCTATCTAGGGCATATTTTAAGAATATTTTCAACAAGTTTAGGGATTGTAGAAGTACCTCTAGAATTGTTTTTAACATTAAAAATAAATGACCACATGTAACAAATAAATGTTATGGGTTGTCTTATTAAAAATAACCATAAGAATGAAGAGAACATTACTTTCAGCGATGATATTGTTGCCAATAGCCTTATTTTCTCAGACGATGACCGGAAAAATTACTCAGGCTGGAAGTACAGTTTCCTATGTTGAGGTGATAGCTGTTAAGGATCAGAAAAAGCAGACTGCCATTTCAGATGATAAAGGAAATTATGCGCTGAAACTTTTTGAAAACGGGAATTACAATATAAAATTAATACAGGATGGCACGGAAGTATCCAGTATGGATATTGTTGTAAATGGTGATATAAAGCAGGATTTTTTAATCGAAAGAAAAAACGAAAAACAGATTGAAGGCGTTACCCTTACCGCCAGAAAAAAACTGATCGAGAGAAAAGCAGACAGGCTGGTTTTTAATGTAAGCAATTCCGTGGCGTCACAAGGAATGGATGGAGCAGACGCCCTTGCAACAACACCCTTGGTAAAGGTGGATGATAATGCAGGAGTCTCAATTGCCGGAAAAAGTGGAGTATCAGTAATGATTAACGAAAGAATCCTGAATCTCTCATCCTCCGAACTTGTTACGTATCTTAAAAGCCTCAGGTCAGAAAATATAGAAAAAATAGAAGTCATTACCACTCCTCCGGCCAAGTATGAAGCGCAAGGGAACAGTGGACTTATCAATATTGTTCTCAAGAAAAATCAAAAGCTGGGATGGAGCGGAAGTTTGACAACAAGTCTTCAACAGCAGACCTATACCGCATTTTCAAACAGTGCAACGATCAATTATCAGAACGAAAAGCTTCGTTCTTCCCTAAAATTAAGGCAAAACAAATACGAAAAACATTCCTTTGAAAACTATTGGATAGAGGGAACGGAGGGACTTAAAAGTCATGATGACCGAAGAGATTTTGGAGATGGGCTTGGAGCTAATCTAAGTATTGATTATCAGTTGGGGAAAAAATCAAACGTCGGATTTATTTATGACTACGGATTTGGACATTCCAATATGGATATTGAGAATACCTCAGATTATTTTCAGAATAAAATCTATACCAGTACTTTATCTACCGATGCGGAACACAGAGGAAAAACTATTCAGCATACCGTAAGTGCATATTACGATCTTAAATTTGGAAAACAGGATAATAAACTAAGCATCACAGGGAATTATTTTTCCAACAACCCTAAGAGCATCATTGATTTTACCACAACAGAAAACTCTGGGAATAGTTTTGTGGTAAAGTCCCCATCCATGGTGGATTATAAAATATATTCAGGGCAGGCAGATCTTACGCTGCCTTATCAGTTTGCAAAGACAGAAGTAGGAGTGAAGTTCACTAATTTTGATAATAATTCAAGTATTTTCTACCAAAATCTGGATAATGGAAGTTATATTACAGACCCTTTAAAGAGTAATGAGTTTGAATATAATGAGAAAAACTATGCTGCCTACATAAGCATTGAAAAATCATTCAACGAAAAATGGTCCGCAAAGGCCGGACTTCGCTATGAATATTCTACAGTCAATGGAAACTCTCTAACATCCGGACAGCAGACAGAAAACTCCTATGGAAAATTCTTTCCAACTGCTTATGTAGCCTATAAAAGTGACGAAAATAATACATTCAACCTGAACTATTCCAAAAGGATCAACAGACCGGGGTTTCGGGCAATCAATCCATATCGCTGGTATATCAATATTAATTCTTACTTCACCGGAAATCCTTTGTTGAAGCCATCCATCAATCATAATTTTGAATTTTCACATGTTTATAAGGGAAAATTATCTACTTCTGTCTATTTCCAGAGAACACTGGATGCATTTGGTCAGGTAGCAAACCTGTCCGGAGAGAGTAGAACCAGTACATTTTTCAATTTTTATAACCAAAATAATATCGGGGTTACCCTGAATTATTCCGATACATTCCTGAAATTTTGGGAAGCGAACTACTCTGCAGATGTGTCCTATATGAGTACGGAGATTTTTGCAACCGATGCCTTATCTAAAAAAGGATATGGCTATGATTTTAATTTTCAGAATAACCTTTCCCTGAATAAAAACAAAACCATTCAGTTGATTCTTAACTATTGGTTCCGTTTGCCATCTAATTCCGGAAATGTTTATATGGATTTTGCAGGAAACTTTACATCTGGTCTTAAAATAAGCCTTATGGAAAAAAAGCTCCAGATTAATGCAACAGTGTCTGATATTTTCAAGCAAGCAAGAAGTATCGGGGAAATTTATTATTCCACAGGAACTCATTCCTACAACAATTATTATGATGCCAGAAGATTTACGCTATCTGCAACCTATACTTTTGGAAATAAAAAAGTGAAAGGTGCCGGCAGAAATGTAGACTTTGATGAAAAATACAGGGCGAATTGATTCGTGAAATCAGACCTCGCCTTCAAAAAAGTTATTAAGATATTCCACCTTATGACTTTCATACCTTGCAGTTCCCAGGTGCTTTTTCCATGCCTGGGACTCATGGTAAACTATTCCCATTTCCCAGACACAATACGTCGGGAGATGGGTTTTATTTCTGTCCCACACCTCAAAATTACCTGAACCATTATAGTAAACACTTTCCCACAATTCATTCTCACTGCGCCATGTACAAACCAAAAGCAGATAGTTTTCCCCACATCGATGCATGATGACAAATCCTAGATCATCAATGTTTTGAAAATTTTCCTGGGCGTTTTCAATACATACTTTAGCATGATGAATATCTTCTGAAGAAACCTCAGCAGGATCTTTTGCCAGATCATACCATTTAAATCTTGTTTTCCCAACAGTGAAGATTCCTTTGGGAGAGGCGTATTTGGATGGGTAAGCAGTAGTTTCCATAGATTTTGCTTTGAGGGTTGATCATAAGTCGGGATAAAAAACAGAATAAACAAAATTTTTAACGATCTGATTTATCACCTGATATTATAGATTTTATTGATTCTAAATTATCGAAAAAATCCGTAAATTTGTAAACAATTTATATTTATATGTTGACGAAAGAAAAGGTTCAAGATTTCCTTAAAGAAATAGAAGTAGACGATTTGGTGAATAATCTTCAGATAATGGGTAATGATGTTTATATTGACATGACTGCTCATTCGCCGGCAATGCACGAAAAGAAAAAGCTGGAGGCTGCAATGAAACAGGCTTTTGCCAGTGAGTTTGGAGAGGACATTAACTTAAAACTTAAAATAGCTTCCCCGGAACCTAGTGAAATTCAGCAAAGTCAGATCAAGGGTAAACAAATTCCCGGGATTCAAAATATTATCGCTATTGCTTCCGGTAAAGGAGGAGTAGGGAAGTCTACTGTTTCTGCAAATATGGCAGTAACATTGGCTAAAATGGGCTTTAAAGTAGGATTATTGGATGCTGATATCTACGGTCCTTCAGTTCCTACCATGTTTGATACAGAGGGAGAAAAACCTATTTCTGTAGAAGTAAATGGAAAGAGCATGATGAAGCCTATTGAAAATTATGGTGTGAAAATGCTTTCAATAGGATATTTTTCCGGAGCAAACCAGGCAGTAGTTTGGAGAGGTCCAATGGCTTCAAAAGCATTGAATCAAATGATCAGAGATGCTGCATGGGGTGAATTGGATTTCCTATTAATAGATCTTCCTCCGGGTACAGGTGATATTCACTTGTCAATCATTCAGGAGGTACCTGTAACAGGTGCGGTGATCGTAAGTACACCTCAGCATGTTGCTTTGGCAGACGTAAGAAAAGGGATTGCAATGTTCCAGATGGAAAGTATTAATATTCCGGTTCTTGGTTTAATCGAAAATATGGCGTATTTTACACCGGAAGAACTTCCTGAGAATAAATATTATATCTTTGGAAACCAGGGAGCACAATATCTTGCAGAAGATCTTGGAATTCCGGTATTGGGAGAAATTCCTTTGATCCAAAGTATCAGAGAAGCGGGAGATGTAGGAAGACCTGCAGCGCTTCAGGAAGGTTCTAAAATTTCAGAAATCTACACTGAAACTGCAAGAAAGATGGTAGAAAGCCTGGTAGAAAGAAATAAAAGTCTTCCGCCAACTGAAGCCGTGAAGATCTCTACAATGGCAGGATGCTCACCAAAGGCAAAATAATAATAACTTTCAATCAAATTTGAAAAAACCGAATTGAACTGAAAAAATATGGAAACAAACATAACGCACGAAGATACAGTAACAAGAGTAATGGAGGCTTTAGAAAGCATCAGACCGTTTTTGAATAAAGATGGAGGTGATATAGAGCTTATTGACGTGAAAGATAATCAGGTTTTTGTAAAACTTCTGGGTAACTGTTCCGGATGCTCGTTAAATTTTTCAACCCTAAAGCTAGGTGTGGAAAACACAATTAAACAACATGCACCGGAAATTGAAAAGGTAATCAACGTAGAATAATTATATCTGAGATATTTTTAAAGACAGGCTTTTATACAAGGCCTGTCTTTTTTGTTTTCTATAAAAAGGGCTTGATAACCAAAGTTACCAAGCCCTAAAACAATTAACCTAAAAATATAACTATGAATTTTGAGCTCGGAATTTATTGTAGCTCTCTTCATTTTCAAAATAGGCCACTTCGCCCCCATCACTGATCATTACAATATAGGCATCCGCCTTATCCACTGTTTTTCCACTGTACGGATCAATAGCTTCTCGGGCAGTTTTATCTGTTGGAATCTTTTTTACACACATCTCACAGCAGCCGTAATAAACCTTGCCGTTGTGGGGAACTTCCATTTGCTTTTTACCCATATAGGCATTATTCACCATGCAGACTGTTTCATTCGGAACGTGGCTGCCCTTTGCATATTGTCCGGAAGCTGTAGGTTGAGGTTTCTGTGTGGTCATAGGTTCCACATTTTTTATTGTCTCCTTTTCCTTATTACAAGCAAACAAAACGGTTGCACTGAAAAGAATGGTCCATGTGTTTCTAAATACTGCTTTCATTATTGATATTATTTAATTAAACTTCCTTCTAAAATTTCTTCGTTTCCTTTTTTGATGATCTGATCTCCTTCTGACAGTTCTCCAAACACCTCGATAGTATCATTCATGATTCTTCCCTTTTTGACAGGGATGAATTTTGCTTTTCCATTTTCTTTCTTGATGATATAAATTCCCATATTGCTTTCTACAACAGCAGATCTTGGAATGAAAAATGTTGCTTCGGTATTTTGTAAAGGAATCATGGACTCTGCAATCATAAATGGCTTTAATTCCTTAGAATGATTTACGAAATCAGCCTCTATCTTCTCAGAACGAAGTTTAAGATCCAATGAACCCGATTTTCTGGAGATCCTGGCTTTAAAGCTTTTTTCAGGAATAGCATTTACCCTGAATGAAATGGTATCCCCCACATTGAGGTAAGGAACACTGGCCTCAGAAACAGATAAACTCAGTCGCAATTTTGAGGTATTCTGAATAACCATGAGCGGAGTTCCGCTCATAGGTCCTACATAGGCTCCCAAATCTACATTTCGTTCTGTAATTACTCCACTAAAAGGGGCGCGGATCACCAGATAACGATTGATATCCTGAAGTTCGTGATAGGCCGATTTTGCTGCACTAACCTTTGCCGCATCGGAAAGCTTTCGGGCATTAATCTGGTCCAGTGCATCTTTTGCAATGGCGCCCTTGGTCTCATTGGCCCTATACATTCTTTCATAACTTGCTTTTGTTGAGGCGTATATTGCTTCCTGTGCCTGCCATTTGGCCTTAGCATTAGCGGCCTGAGATTGTATTTCCGGAGCTTCCAAAACCATCAGAACTTGCCCGGCACTTACGTAGGTTCCGATATCTACATTGATCTTCTTTACGTAGCTCTGTACTTTAGCAAATAATGCCGTTTCCTGATCAGGAACCAGTTCTCCGGGAAGTTTAAGCTCAACTTTTGGATTACTTTTTTTAATGCTTACCGTTTCCATGTTGTTCATCATCATGGGCTTCATTTCTTGTTTGGGAGCTGTTTTTTTTTTGCTGCAAGATGCCGGGATCATCATAAGACTCAGGATAGCAGCTGTATATAATATATTTTTCATTGAATGTAAAAATTATAAGTTGGAATTAGAATAATGGATGCTTTCTTCATCTTCAGGATCTAAAGACGGAGAAATAATGCTGGCGTTGTTTTGTATCCATCCGAAAACAAGTGGAAGAATAACCAGAACAGAAAACGTTGAGAAAATAAGCCCTCCAATTACGGCACGGCCCAGCGGTGATACCTGATCTCCACCTTCTCCGAAACCTATCGCCATGGGAAGCATTCCGGCAGCCATAGCCAATGTGGTCATAATGATCGGACGGATACGGAGTTTGGCAGCCTCAATAGCAGAATCTAATGCATTCCCTGTTGATTTTCGGATGGTTTCTGCATTACTGATTAATAGAACAGCATTGGCAATGGAAACTCCAACGGACATGATTAATCCCATATACGACTGAAGATTCAAGGTAGAGCCTGTAAGCTTTAATAATGTCAGTGATCCTACGATAACAAACGGAACCGTTGTTAAAATAACCAATGAAACACGGAAAGACTGAAAAGTAGCTGCCAGCATCAGAAAAATTACCGCTGCTGCAATAAGAAGTCCTGAAGAAAGGCTGTTCATGGTTTCATCCAATACAGGAGCCATTCCGGAAACTTCAATGTTTATTCCTTTCGGAAGTTCACCAAGAGATTCAATGGCTTTCCTTACATCCTTGGAAGCCTGTTCCAGATCGGTCTTATGGAGATTGGCTGTAACCGTGGTGTAACCCATTGTCCCCAGATTATAACTTTCTCCCAATTCCTTTGATGAAGTAATGGTGGCAACATCTCCCAAAACAGGTCTGTCAGAATTTTTGGACAGTGGAATATTGGCCAACTCTTCTTTACTGTTAAGGATGTTCTGCGGGGTCTGTACCTGTACATCATAAGCAATTCCCATCATTCCTCCTACCCAGAAGTTTTTATTGGTATAGCGGGTAGAAGCGGTGGCTGTCACTAAAGATTTAGCAATATCCTGAGCGTCCAGTCCCAATTGAGCCGCCTTTACTCTGTCAATATTAATCTGTAAAGCAGGATAGTTCATAGATTGGGGGATTTGCTGATCCCGCATGTATTCAATTTCTTTGATCTTGGTTAAAAGCTTTTCTGCATACATACGGTTCATCTTTTTCATCATCCCTGAAATTCTTATTTCGATAGGGTTATTCGTCCCTTGACTTAGAATTTTTTCAGTTAACTCAATAGGTTCAAAAGAAATCTGAAGATCAGGCATCTTTTCCTTGTAATACGTTCGCAGCTCATCCTTTAATTCATCAGAATTACCATTAAATTCTTTCAGGGCAACCTGCATTAAAGCTTCATGAGGACCTGCATTATAAAGGTAGATTGGGCTTACAGCAAACGTAGATGGATGTTGCCCGATAAATACAGAAGAAATGGCAATGTTGTCTTTTCCAACCTTACTTTTAAGATGTTCAAGGAATTTTTTAACCTTTATTTCTGTGACTTCAATACGGGTTCCTTCTGCAGCTTTGATACGAACCTGAAACTGACGTGAGTTTACAGTAGGTAATACATCTTTTCCAGTCACTTGATAAAGTCCAAATCCAATGCACAAAACAATGACGAGGCTAAGGCTTACAATAGGCTTTCTGCGTTTCATCAGAGAAGATAAAAACTCAGTGAAGCGGTCACGGAAACGGGTAAACCAATTCGGTTTATGATTTTCACAGGTTTTAGGATCATGTTTCATCATCCAGTTGGCCATTACCGGTACAAAAGTTTGTGATAAAATAAAGGATACAATCATTGAAAAGCCTATCGCCATTGCCAAAGGCATAAATAACGATCCCGGAATACCACTCATCATAAATGCCGGAGCAAATACAGCTAGAATACAAAGCATGATTAGTAATTTTGGAAAGGCAATTTCCTTACAGGCATCCCAAATAGCTTGTGCGCGGGTTTTTCCCATGGCAAAATGCTGGTGAATATTTTCAATGGTAACGGTACTTTCATCTACCAGAATTCCTATGGCAAGAGCAAGTCCGGACAAAGACATAATGTTAATCGATTGTCCAAACAGTTTCAGAAACAATACCCCCGAAATAATGGAGATAGGAATTGTCATAATAACAATCAATGCAGCTCTGCGATCATTAAGGAATAACATTACCATAAGCCCTGTCAGTAAAGCACCCAGAATTCCTTCAACAGCTAAGCTTTTCAGGGCACTTGAAATATAAACCGATTGGTCAAATTCATAGGAAATCTGTACATCATCAGGCATATTTCTCTGAATCTTCGGTAATGATTCTTTGAGCTTATTAACGACTTCAAGAGTGGAAGCATTGCTGGCCTTGGCAATATTGATGTACACAGAACGTTTTCCATCAATCAATGCATAGCCGGTGGCTACATCTGCTCCGTCTTTTACGATGGCTACATCCCGAACATAAACATTATCTGCTGTTCCTTTGAAAAGAGGAATGTCTCCAAGTTCTTCAACCTTTTTTACCGTATTGTTTGTAGGAGTAAGATAATTGGTTTCTCCTATATACACATTTCCTGATGGGGAAGTGATGTTATTCCTGCTTATGGCTTCTACCACCTGTTCAGGAGATAGATTATGTGCGCGCAGTTTAATTGGATTCACGTTGACTTCTATGGTACGCGGGCTTCCCCCAAACGGCGGAGCAGTAGTCAATCCAGGAATGGCAATCAGGAAAGGACGCGCATTGAAATTAGCGATATCCTGCAGCTCATTATTGATTTTTGTATTGCTTCGGAAAACAAGTTGTCCTACAGGTTGTGAAGAGGAGTCAAAACGAATAATAAACGGTGGCGGTGCCCCGGGAGGTAAAAATACCTGCGAACGGGTAGAAAGCGCATTGATTTGTGCAATGGCTTCCCCCATATTGGTCCCCTCATAGAAATTAACTTTCATCAGGGTGAGTCCCTGGGTATTTTTAGATTCAATACTTTTTATTCCGTTGGTAAACAGAAGCATATTCACATACATTTTGGTGAAATATCCTTCCATCTGCTGGGGAGTATATCCATTAAAGGAATGGGCAACATACACTACAGGAAGATCCATCTCGGGGAGAATATCTACCTTGACTTCTTTGGCTGCCTTGATTCCGAAAAACAATAGCCCCAATACCAATACCATTACAGATATTGGTCTGCGTAATGCAAACTTTATAAGATTCATATGTAAATTTTTGGTTAGTGGGTAATTGCTTTTGTAATCATGGAGATATCTCCTTTAGATGCTGCAATGAGTACAACGGCCTGCCAGGAATTGTTTTGAGCAATTTCATAATTAATCTCAGCACGGTTCAGAAGATACAAAGCCTGCGTAAAGTCTACAATCGTCGTTAATCCGTTTTCGTACAGGGCTTTTTGTTGATGAAAGGCATCGCTAGCAGCCTGAAGTTGTATTTTGGATTCAGCGACTTTTGTTACTGCATTTTTGTATTTCAATTCAGAAAGGCTCTGTTGATTATGAAGTTCCTGCTGTAACTGCTGATAGTCAAAATCCAATGCTTTTGTAAGCAGTTTCTGCTCATTTACCCTGGAATTGTTTCTGTAAAAGTCAGTAAGGTTCCAACTAAGATTGAACCCCACAATATAATTCATTCGGTCTACCCCAATCCCTTTCAAATAAGATAATGAGTAAGCAGAATTATCCTGAACATAATTGGATTCAAAACCGGATCCACGCCCCTGAAATGTTCCAAAAAGAGAAATAGATGGTAAACCTACGGTATGTAAGTAAGCTTCCTGTTGTTTACTTTTATTAATTTTTTGAGCAACAAAAAGAGTGCTGGGATGGTTATTCAAAGCTGAGGTTTCCTGAATTAAGTAAGGCGTATTCTTACTGAAATAATGATCTAATTGATAATCATTGAAATTTTCTGCCAACAGGTCTGCCAGTTTTTTATTGTATTCCAGCACATGATCATTGGCATTGATGATCGCGGTTTGAGCGCTAGACATTTCTGCCTTTGCCAGAGAAGCATCTACTTCAGGGATCAATCCGCTGTTGGCCCTTGCCTGAGCAATGGAATAAATAACCTCTGAACGTTTATGATTTTCGTGCTGTACATTTTCAAGACGCTGGCTTACCAAAAGATTAAAGTAAGCAGCCGCAGCCTTTATCTGATGTTGAAATACCTCCTGTTTTAAGTCCGCTTTTTGTAGTTCTGTGTCGGCAATTTCCATATTTTCTTTTGTGGCAAGCTTTCCAAAAGTGTAGACATTCCAATTGATATTGGCCAGATACAGACTCCCGAATCCTGCATTCCAGTTTTGCTCTGCCAAAGGCATGGATGTAGAGGCAATTCCAGCCCCTCCCATATTGTACATAGGACCGTTTTGAGCATTGATGGTCCCAAAACTCTGTTGAGCCATTAGGGTAACTTCCGGAAGATAGTAGGTTTTTTGAAGTTGAAGCCTTTCATTGGAAGCTTTTATATTGATTTCTTTTTTTTGAATGGACTGGTAATTTTTTTCGGCCCTTAGAAGTACATCCTCCAAGCTCGTGAATTGAGCAAAGGATAGGGCAGGGCAGCCCAGCCATAAGATGAGTGCTCTGAATGATAAATTCATAGAATATTTTTAGAATTAAAATTGAAAAATAGTTGTCCCCATCGGGATCAGAGTATGATTCAATCTATTCTAAATTCTATAAACGCAATGAAGAATGAAAAGGGAGGGGTAATTGAGATGATATTTTGAGGGATCAAAATAGGAGGAATGGTTTTCAGGATCAATAGCTATTGCCTGATCAAATACGGTCCCGAGATTGTAATACGGAATGGATGCTGATAAAAACTTTACCGGTGAATTTTTGTAAGAATGGGGAAGATTATCTTCTTTACAGATTTTTTTTACTTCCAGCTTACAGCATTTGCCATGGTTTTTTTCTTTATTGGCACTGCATTTCGGGCAGTCCAGATCAGAAAGTTTTTTTAAGCCCAGATGTATTTCACTTGAGTTTCCTTTGCATACATGCCTGCTGGTAGTAAACCCTGAGGAAACTACGATGTAAAGGAGGATAAACAATATGTGAAAGACTCTTTTCATTTCGCGGGATAAAATTAGAATGAATAAGAGTGAGTGTGTTATATAATTATGGAGGAAGTTTATATTTTTAAGGAAAAAGTTTCTCCACAAAATGAAATGATAATGTATTTCAAAAATAAAGGCCTAGATGAATAATCCAAGCCCTATTTTGATTAAAATTTTTATTGTTTCACTACCTTATTTCCTACACCGGTAAGAGCAGTTTCTGGTTTTCCTGTTTTTGTTGCGGCTGTTTTGTAATACACCGTGTTATTTCCACCTTCTAAGGCCACTTTGTCTACTCTGTCAATGTATACTTTGTTTCCGGTTCCTGAAACGGAAATCTTTTTTGCATTTCCTTTGATGATTACGGTATTATCCCCTCCCGAAACCTCAACTGTTCCGCCATTAAGGGTATAATTGAGCTTATGTCCTACTCCTTCTACCTGTATTTTTTTGTTATCAGACTGTTCTACGCCTTTGGTAGATTCTGTCTTTCTGGATTGTGAGAAAGCTTTGCCTGTTCCTAGAAATAGAATGGCTAAAATAGCTGCCATTTTAATATTTTTCATTTTGAATTTGGTTTTTGTTCGGGATAAATATAGATATAAAATAATTTTCTCATTGTTAATCAAAAGTTAAATGATGATAATTTTTGATAGGAAAATCTTTGTATAATAAACCTAAATAATAAAAAAGCTCCCAAAAGGGAGCTTCAATTAAATAATAAAATATCAACTACTTTACAATAATTCTCTTCAGGTGTCCTTCCGAGGTTTTTACAAGATAAACTCCTGTAGAAAGGGTTGAAGTAGGTATTGTTAAGGCATTTTTCTCTTTTCCAATCAGTTTTCCTGACATATCATATAATTCGTAGTCCTGTTTTCTGTTGAAATATAGTGTATTTCCTTTGTTTACAGGATTGGGGAACACATTGAATGTTGCCTTTTCTGACGTTACCTCACCGGTTCCTAAGGTAGGGGGCACAGTCACTTCATACATAGATAAGGTTCCGCTCAGTTCATTGGCAATGATGACGTATCCTTTATTAGTTGTGGTATTTTCAGGAGCAATATAGATAATTCCTTCGGGGCCGTTGTCTCCTCCATATGCTGAAGTAGAACGGGAATGTTTATAATCTGTAAAGGTAGGATTGCTTGGATCTGTAATATTGTAAACCATTACCCCTCCTGTTCTTTCCAATGTGATGAAAGCATAGGTTTGTCCGTTGATGGTTCCCAATGCTACTCCTTCCGGTTCGGGACCTTTTGCACGGCTTCTACTTTTAATAGTGTTGGATTCGTTATCGGCATTGAAAATTAAAGGATGATTCGCTGCAATATATCTTTCAAACTGATCTCCACTGTCATAAACTTGTTGTCTTGTATCTGCATTAAAGATGGAGAATGAGCGTGCTCCCAAGGCTGCAATTTCTTCAAAATCTGCATCGCCATCCGTATTTCCGGTAGCTGATGATACCCTGAATCTTCCAAGATTATGTGAAGCTTTTAATAGGTTGGCATTAGGGAAAATAGCAGGATCTAACGTATAATTATTAGTTCCTATTGTTGTTCTTTCACTATATCCGGGAAGATCTTTTTCATCTCCCTCATTGGCGGTTATGATATAATTGGTGTTTCCAACCTTGTAGTTTTGCACGGCATCAGGAATGTAATAAGCTTTTACAGGCCAGTTGGCAATAAGAACCTCTCCATTATTGTCTGAAGCATCAAAACCATTACCCGGAAGACTCATATCCTTTTTACCTAGCCCCCAGACGCCGGTTATAGTCTTAGTAGTAAGATCAACCTCAGCAATGGCATTATTTTCCTGAAGGGTTACCCATGCTTTTTTGCTGTCTGCATTTATCGTAACATATTCAGGTTCCAGATCCTGAGATAAGGTATTGTTTGTTCTCACTTTTCTTAAGCCCGTAGCGGTTAAAGCGGCAACCTGAGAATCAAAACTGTTAAAGTTTAAAGTTGTTACATTACTTTGCGCAAGATTAGCAATTCCTCCCGAAATATCAATAATACTGATTGTACCTTCTGGATCTACAGTGTAGGCATCATTAGGTTCTCCTTCATTGGCTGTAACCACTTTTGTTCCGTCAGGCGTAAAAGTAATTATGTCCGGTAAAGCACCTACGGTAACCTGTTTCAAAAAGTTTCCGTTAATATCAAAGAAGACTACAGATCCATTTTGTTGTGGGTTGACATTGGGAGAAGCTGCAGCAATAATTCCATTTTTTACGGCAATACTTGTGATACCCCCATAAGGAGCCATGTTTACCGTTTTGATAACCGATGGAGTAGTAGGGCTGCTAAAATCAATAATATCAAAAACGTCTGTAATGGAACTGATGGTAAACAGTCGTTGCGTGGCCTTATCATGAACTACAATTTCTGTAGAGCTGTTATTGTTTCCGGATGGGTCAAAGCTTCCGATATAGTTCAATTGTATCTGATTGGATGGAACAGGGGCTGGTTTATCATTATCAATAATATAAACTGTTGCTGAATTATCACCTGAAATTGTTGCCCCTGTCGGATTTTCAAGACTTACTACAAAATACTCCGCTTTTTGTTCCTCCAATGTATCATCAATAATAGGAATATTTACGGTATAACTTGTTGTAGAAGAATTGATATTAATGGTTTGATTGGCCAAAGTAAAATCATTACTGTCTGCGGTACTAAATGGTGCCGGTTTCACCACCAAATTTACGGTAGCCGTTGATGGGTTGGCTACATTGATCTTAAAGGCCAAGTTTCCTGCATTTTCCTCAACTTTTATAAAGTTTTTATCAAGTGAAATCGAAGTTCCGGCAGTTATAAATGTACTGGAAGTTATTGTAGTTACCGCATTATCACTGAAATCTTCTACAGTATTGGGCTTAAGTGCTAAATAATAGACTTGCCCCGGTACCAAGCCGGAAGTAGGGATCACAGTGATTGTGTTATTACTGAAAGTAGTAGTAAAGGGAACTTGTGTACCTGTAGAATTTCCCAGACGAAGTTCTACAATATTTTGTGCATTAGAATCGTTAATCGCAGAATTGTCTATAAGTCTTACATTTTCATTAAAGGAAATGGTAGGATTTACAGTAGTGGATGCGTTATTTGTATTGTTTGAGGGAAGATAACTTGTAGTAGGAGGAGTGGTATCAATACCTCCGGCAGGATTGGCATCCACCGTGAAATTATCAAAACGATTGTTGCCGCCAGTTCCGCCTCCTGTTGCCGAGAATTCAACCTTTAATTTGAAGTTCGGATTATTGGAAACTCCCGCAACGGCAGAAAAATCAAAAGTGATCAATTGCGGATTGGCATCCTGGGGAGTAACGGTTTGATAGGGAACAAAAGTAGTCCCATCTGTTGTATAGGACCATGTTTGTGTTCCTGCTCCTTGTGTAGATTTTCTGGTGGTGAATTTTACCACAACATTATTATATCCTGTGGTTGGCAGATTGAATTGTAATGCTCCGCCAATCGGATTGTTGAATCGTAAATGGGTTCCTGATGCATCCCCATTTCTGGCATTTAAATTATCAATATTAAAATTTTGTCCGGTACCGTTGGCAAAATCTACCACACTTGTCCCACCGGCTATGGCCATAAGAGAGCCATTCGCCAACGTAGATGATGGCGTAGTGATGGAAGCTGAGGATGTATTATTATTAAAATTCCAGTAATGAATCAGTGTCTGTCCGAAAAGTCCGCTCTGTAAAAAGAATGCGGCTATAACAGACCCTTTTAATAAGTAGTTGTTGATCATTTTTTACTTCAGTTAGATGAATACAAAAATGAACTTTATGTTTCGCAACTATTTTAATGGAATTTTAAGAAATGTTTAAAAAATAGGTTTATTTCTGATAAAATATAAAATTACTGATAGACTCATGTATTTTAGGATTCAGCTACTTTGCAGGCTTACCGGAAAAATTCAAAATTGCTCCTGATTTTCCTTCTTCCAGGGGATGTTTCTGCATATAGAGAAACCCTGAAATGGCGGTCAGAAGTAAGAGTACAAAAATAACCAGAATAATTCTTTTTAACATGTCTCTCATATCGCTAAATTTTTAATATCTCGAATTTCTAAAGTTGAGGTAGGATATCCTTTTTCTACAGCATTAATCATCGCTCTACCCACTTCGTGTAAAGTTAATGATTTTGACGGTAAAAAAATAGGGAAAATCCAAATAAAAGGTTTAAAAAACCATTTTACATTCAATTGGCCATCAACAGGTTTCATAAATCCGGGACGAAAATTGTAAGCGCCTTTGAAATTCATTTTTTTTAAGGCATTTTCTGTTCTGCCTTTTACTCTTGCCCACATAACCTTTCCGCTTTCTGTACTATCCGTACTGGCACCTGAAACATAATTGAAGACCATGTCTGGATTTTGGTGTAGAACAGCTTCTGCAAAATGTACGGTAGTATCGTAGGTAATTTTGGTGTAATCTTCTTCATTCATTCCTACGCTGCTGATTCCGGCACAAAAGAAGCAGGCATCATAGCCTTTTAGGTTTTCATCATGGATGTCAATAGATAAGAAATCAGAAACGAGGTATTCTTTAAGTTTAGCATGCTTTTTTCCGGAGGGTTTTCTGCTGATACTAAGGATTTCAGAGATATTAGGATTCTCAAGACATTCCATTAAAATACCTTCGCCTACCATTCCTGTAGCCCCTGTGAGAATTATTTTGATTGGATTCATTGTTTTGCAATTGATGGTTGTATGACGTTTGGTAAGGAGATTTTACTTTAATTTTTTTATTAAATTTTTAAATAAAAATCAATAGGAGCAAACTTCGGTCCGCTTTTACTATAATCTCTTTAAAAAAGAAAACCGAACAAAAGATTGTCCGGTTTTGAAATAGATTATGCTTTAAAACTATATTTTATGCTGTAACTGACTGTAGATGTTCTGAATCAATCCGTCTGCAACAGAAATTTTCGGAACAAAGATTCTGTTGATATCAGCCCAGGACATCACATTATTAAAAATATTTAATGCGTGTACCAATACATCAGCCCTGTCTTCTCTAAGACTATGTTTTGTCATTCTTTCTTCTACAGAAAGTTCATTGAATTCTTTGTACACCTTTTTCAAATGAGAAGAGGACATGGGCTTTCCATCCTTGGTTTTACTCATGGAAAACACTTTATTGATATTTCCTCCTGACCCAATGGCAACAATTGGTTTTTTGCTGACAATATTTTCCTTGATTTCATCTTTCATTTCTTTCCAATTATCCTCTGTGACAAGATTATTGAGAAGACGGATGGTTCCTATATTGAACGATCTTTCGTACATCATTTTACCGTTTTCATAGAATGTAAGTTCGGTAGAACCACCTCCTACGTCAATGTATAAATAAGCGAAATCTTTGTCAAGCCCCTCTGCTACATGGTTTTCGTAAATAAGCGTGGCTTCTTCGTCTCCGGAGATGATTTCAATATTGATGCCTGAGGCTTCCTTTACTCTTTCTATGATTTCATTTCCGTTTGCTGCATCACGCATGGCGCTGGTGGCGCAGGCTCTGTAATGATCTACCTTATAGATTTTCATCAGATCACTGAATATCTTCATAGAATCAACGACCATTTTCTCTCTTTCTTCACCAATCTTTCCAATGGTGAATACATCCATTCCTAGTCTCAGAGGGATTCTCAGGAGATTGAGTTTAATGAATTCGGGTTTTTTATTATTTATTTTTACCTCATTAATCAGAAGTCTGGCTGCATTACTTCCTATGTCTATTGCTGCTATCTTCATTTTTTGCTCGTTTTAGCCTTTAAATATTTATAGGTTTCTATTTGTGAACGACATTCCTTTTTGTCGTTTCTTACATACTCGTTGCTTAGTTTTTTGTCTAGTATTCTTGCTTTTACATTATCCCTAAGCTGGATGTCAAGAATATCCTTTAGTTCCTTTTTAAGATTTTTATCTGTGATCTTGGCGGCAGCTTCAATTCTGTAATCAAGGTTTCTGGTCATCCAGTCAGCAGAGGAAATATACATATCTTCTGCTCCTTTATTGTAGAAATACATTACTCTGGCGTGTTCCAGATATTCATCTACGATACTTATACCTTTAATTTTTTCCTTAAAATCTCTTTGGTTAATAACGCAGTAAATTCCTCGTACAATTAATCTTACAATCACTCCGGCTTTTGCTGCATCGTATAGTTTTTCAATCAAGAGTCTGTCACTTAAAGAATTGGCCTTGACGATAATTTCGGCTTTTCTTCCCACTTTAGCCTCTTCAATTTCCTTATCAATGTGATGAACGATCTTCTCACGCATAAACTGCGGACAAACCAGTAAATTTTTACAAGTTTTTAATACCGGAAGGTAATCATCCTTTGGCTTTTTCAGTACATTGAATACCTTATTAATATCGGCCATGATACCACGATCTGCAGTAAGAAGCAAGTGGTCACCATAGATTCTGGCCGTTTTTTCATTAAAGTTTCCGGTACTCACAAACCCATATTGAATTGTTTTGTTATGGGCTCTTTTCTTGATAACACAAAGCTTGGCATGAACTTTTTTGTTGGGAAGGCCTACAAGAACTGTAATTCCCTCCGGTTCCAGCATATCTTTCCATTCCAGATTGGATTCTTCATCAAATCTTGCCTGAAGCTCAAGCATTACAGTAACTTCCTTACCGTTTCTTGCGGCATAGATCAATGCATTGATGATCTTTGAACTGCTCGCCAGACGATAAGCTGTGATTTGTATGGATTTTACATCCGGATCCATGGCCGCTTCACGAAGAAGATCAATAACCGGATTGTATTTATGATAAGGAAATGTAAGCAATACATCCTCCTTTAAAATAACGTCCGTTACTCTTTCACCATGTTCAAATGCCTGATGGGTAAAAGAAGTTCTTTCCACAGGTCTTGCATAGGTTTCAAAAACATCAGGGAAGTCCATGAAATGTTTGAAATTATGAATTTTTCCTCCCGGAATAATACTGTCTTTTTTGGTTAAATTCAATTTTCGGATAAGGAGCTCCAGTAAGGCTTTATCCATGTCCTTGTCAAAAACGAATCGGGTAGGTTTTCCTTTTCTTCGGTTTTTGAGTCCTTTTTCTATTTTTTCTGCAAAGTTGGTACGGATGTCATTATCCAGATCCAACTCAGCATCTTTAGTAACTTTAAATGCATTTGCTGCAAATTCATCATACCCGAAATAAGAGAAAATATGGGGGAGGTTGAATGTAATTACATCTTCCAGAAGCATTACATTTTTTTCTTCCGGATCTTCAGTAGGCAGCAAGACAAATCTTCCTACAAAACGTGACGGAATTTCAATAATGGCGTAGTTACTGGAATACTGCCAGTCTTTTTTTCTCATAGCAACCCCCAGATAGAGACTTTTATCTCTCAGGTAGGGCATTGGGGTATTTTCGTGAAGAAGAATAGGAATCACATTGGATTCTACCACCTCATCGAAATATCTTCTTACAAATTCCTTTTGATTTGCGGTTAGGTTTTTAGAATTTTTGATGGAAACTTTATGGTCAGCCATTTCAGCCTGGATGTTTTTCCAGGTTTTGTCGAAGTTCAGCTGCTGCCTCATTACAATTTCGTTGATCCTTTGAAGAATCTTGGAAGGAGGCTGGTAAAAAGACTCTGCAATGACTTTTTCCTTAAAATCCATGGCACGCTTTAATCCGGCAACACGCACTCTGAAAAACTCATCCAGATTATTGGAGAAAATTCCAAGAAAACGTATTCTTAAATGCAAAGGAACCTTTTCGTCCATGGCTTCCTGTAAAACCCTTTCGTTAAAAGCAAGCCATGTAATATCTCGTGGATTAAAGTGTAATGACATTCTAAATGTATATATTTTATCAAAAATAATAATTCGTAAAGTTTCTGGCTCTATTTATTAGGTTAAACTTTGATTAATTTTAGCAATTCCTGAGCCTGTGTTATTTCAAGGGATAGATGTCTTTATGACTGATGATAGGTTTGCAGCATCTTTTTTATTTCCTCTACTTTTTTATACATTTTGTTGAAGAAAATATGCCTGGCTTTATTGTTGGCAGAAAGAAGTTCCGAGTTTTTCAAAATTAGTTCAAGACTTTTTTCATAGTTCCCACAGACTCTCTCATCCAATGTGTAATAATAGCTCAGAATATTGTAGGGTAAAAAGAGCATTTTCTGGTCAGAAAATCTTATAAAGACACTATTATTCATGATCAGAAGGTCGTTCTGATATAATTTGAGTGATCCTTTTTTCTCACTAATGACTTCTTCTTCTATTTGAGTAAGCATTTCTGTAATTTCTTCACAAATCTTTAGGGCGTTTTCCGTGTTGATTGATTCTAGTTGATGAAAATAAATGATTTGCTCAAGAAGAGTATAGATGGTAACATTACTCCATACTTCCGTGGAATTTACATCGTTATACACCTCAGATAAAAGAATCGCTTTCTGACTGATTTTTTCAGGAATTTCAAAGTCTTCGAAACTGATTCTCTGAGAGAAAAAGACAACATCCATCAACTTTAGCCATGCATAGATTTTGAATTTTCTCAAATTCTCAAACCTCATAAAATAAAAAAGCGGAATATCCTTGGCAGCATAGATAAATTCTACATCAGGATTATTTTTAACTTTCTGTAGGTTTCTAATGGAGGAATCGAAATACATTTCCAGATCATCAATATTATAAATATCATGAATCTTGTTCAAAACAGCGTTATTCGGTGCTGAGTTGTGAATCAAATCCAATGAAACCCCAAAATGAGAAGCCAGCGAAATGCCTTCATTCAGGGTGATATGGCTTCTGCCACTGATTCTCCTGTAAGCAGTATCATTGGAAAGTGCCAGTTTGTCAATCATGATATCTACCAGGTTTTTTTTTCCTCCGGATTCCTTTAATAGTAATTCAAAAAGGTTTTTCTGATAATTTTTCATGGTAATTAGTGTTTTTTTATCAAAAATATCTAAAAAAAACAAATAATGGTTAATTTTTAGACAATTAATCTTATTTATATCCCTGATCTATGATACATTGTCCTTTCGCAACTGATTTGTTTTCTGGACTTTTGTGAATACTAAGATATTGTTTATGAGAAAAAATTTACTGCTAATTCTTTTCTTATTGATTTCAATAGAGGGAATTAAATCACAGTCGCTATCATTTGAGTATGATAGCGGAGGAAATCAAATCGTAAGACGATATTGTGCTTTATGCTTAATTGCAGATAAAAATGCACTCGTCGATGAACAGCTCGGTAAAAAAGAGTTTCCTCCTCCAGAGTATCAGGTTAAAATTTACCCGAACCCAACGAAAGACAAGGCGACCCTTGTGTGGTCTCCTGAATTTGGTGCTATGATCCAAAAAGTGGAATATATAGCCTACAACTTTACCCAGTACCGGGAGCTTACCTTTGATAAAAGAGAAAATAAAGTGGTATTGGACCTTTCGGATAAGCCGATAGGAATGTATGTGGTTGTTTTCCATTTGAATACCGGAGAAAAGCTGACCTACAAGATTTTAAAACAATAACCCAAACTACAAACCATGAGAATCAAAATTTACTTTTTATTAGCTCTACTCTCAGTAGTGGGGCTACTGAATGGGCAGTCTGTAGGACAGACATCGGGTGAGTTATCAGTATCTCCGGGAGGAAGTGCTAATTATACGATACCTATTGCCAATCTCCCCGGGATTAAAAATGTAGCACCAAGTATTTCCTTGACTTACTCCAGCCAGGCAGGAAATGGGGTTGCAGGATGGGGTTGGAATATTGGCGGAATATCATCCATTACCAGAGTGGCTTCTACAAAATTCCATGATGGAGTGATTGACGGGGTGAACTATAACGATACTGACAGATTTGCCTTTGATGGGCAGCGATTGCTTCTGAAGTCCGGTACATATGGTGCAGACGGCGCAGAATATCAGACAGAACAGTATTCTAACGTTAAAATTGTTTCCCACGGAAATATTGCCAACGGACCGGAATATTTTATGGTATATTATCCTGATGGTAAAACCACAAAATATGGAGGTGGAAGTGGCTTTTTGGGATCCAATAGTTATGAATGGAAGATCAATTATATTGAAGATGCCCAGCAAAACAGGATTAAATTTACCTATGACAGCTTTAATAACTATATCTACGTTAAAACAATAGAATATGGTAATAACTCGTCGGTTAATCCAGATAACAGTCCTAATAAAATACAGTTTTATTACAAAGATGCAGCCCGCACAGATCAGGCTTATATTTATGGTGCCCGGGATATCTATTCACACCGAAAACTGGATAGGGTAGAGGTTACGGGAAATGACCAGCTTTTCAGAAAATATCAATTGACTTACGATGTAACTTCATTGAATTATCAAAGACTTGTTGGAGTTCAGCAATATAATGGCAGTGGCGAAGCGGTAAAGCCTGTTACTTTTGAATATGATAATACAGAGAATGGGATCAGCAATAACTCCAAAACGATAACAGGGGTTTCTCCGGCCTATGACAGAAGCAATTGGCAGTATACTTCAGGGTATTTTGATAGTGATAGCTCTCTGGATTTTATGACTTATCCTAATTCCAGAGATCAGCTTTATAGATTCAATTCCAGCCAGTTGATGAATTCCACATCCAATGTGGCAGGTGCTGTGACTAATGTTGAAAAGTTTAAGGAAATTTTTTCAACGAAATTAGTACTGCCTAATAATAAGTTTTACAATCTCGATGCTGTTTCTACCGTTATAACCAGTACTACAACTCCCGTTACGGATGAGGAGGTGATCAAAATAAATAATTATATTCCTAATTCTGCTAATTCCCTTGATCTTTCATTCACCAATTCTTACAGGTTTTATACTGCAATGAATGAAAGATGCAATGTGATTAATGGAAGTAACACCTACTACAACAGGATTCCAAAGGATTATTTGGTTGGGGATTTTGATGGTGACGGGGTTTCTGATATTTTGGCAGTATTGCGGCCTTACACAGTTAATCAAAATTATTACTGTGGTCCGGCCAAAGTAAGTGATACCAACAGACCGCCGCCGGGTTGTTGTAATCAGGGGGTTACAATTAATATTTCCAGTTTTTACCTATTAAAATTGGATCCGAACAATTCTGCTGTTCAAAATCCTCTCATGTTGGGATCCAACAGTGTGATCACAGGAGAGTCCAGAATATATTCGGCAGATTTTGAGGGTGATGGTGTTTCTGACCTGTATGTCTTCAATCCCGGTCAATTATATGTATTCGGAACAAAAAACGGAGCCTTTGTTCAAAAGGCATCATTCTCACATAATCTTATTAAAAAAGATCTGCCATGTTATCTTGCCGACTTTAATGGAGATGGTAAAACAGATGTGGTATTTCCTATAGATAATGCCAATACCAATTGGTTTTTCATTATAAGTTCCGGAGAATCATTTATGGGAAATGTAAGGGATATTGGAACCAATTATTTTAAGCCTCAGATTCAGAATACCTGTTATCCGGGGCCATCAGGATCCAATATTTGCGGGCATATGCTTCAAACGTTCTATTATTCTTTTACAGATATAAATGGAGACGGAAAGGCCGATTTGTTCTACCATGATATTCTGACTCCTCATAATGTGCCAGACTATGGATCTGCTCAAAATGGAGCTTATTTGGCCTATGGGGATAATTATAGTATCAGAGACAGAGGAGGTGTGAAGTACAATATGGGAAGCAATACGAACGGAATGCCTAGCTTTTCAGGTTATATAGACGGCTGGCAAAATAATTACACCTACGGAGGAGCCATTAATAAAGGAACACCTATATTTTTAAGTAATTCTAATATCACAAACCAGAATCTGGATTATGCCTTTTTTGGTGGTGATAAAATAAAATATGTATCATTCAAAAAAGATAACCGTATAGATGTTACCCTAAAGAGAATTAAGGTGAATGATCTGGTAACGGATATTTCATATGATGCGGCTATAGATACGGGAAATGGTTCTGGTACTTATACTGCAGATACTGCTGAGCAGTATCCTTACATTAATCTTAATATTGCTCCATCTGTAAAACTTGTAAAAAAAGTTGAGAAAAGCTTTAATGGAGAAACCAAAATACAGGAATATAGATATAAAGGGGTTGTAATGAACATGGAAGGCTTGGGCCTAATAGGTTTTAAGGGAGTTGCTACATCATCCGTATATGGAGGAACTGTAACACAGCCTTTTTGGACTGTTTCTTTACAGGACCCTCAGAAAAGAGGGGCGGTGAAAGAAACATATCTCAATTCCACTCCGGATTTTAACTCCCCAAGTACCTTTGTTTCTAAAACCATCAACAGCTATACAACTTCGTTACTGACCAATAAGGTTTTTGTGAATCTGCCATCACAGGTACAGCAGATTGATAATTTGGCAGGAACTACCATCAACCAATATTATGATCTTTATGATTCTTATAATAACCCTAAAAAAACAAGAACGGTAGCCAACGGTGGAGAAAAAACAACCTTGATGGATTATGAAGATAACCCATCGGGAACAGGAAGTCAGTATTATGTGGGAAGACCAGTGAAAAAGACCGAAATACAGGTGCTTGGAACTGATACTTTTTCTACGGAAGACCTTATCACATATGCCAACGGTCTTATTAGCCAAACCAAGAAGAAAGGAAACAATACAGATTATATTACCGAAGATTTTGTTTACGATGCATTTGGAAATAATATTCAGAAAACCCTTTCAGCAACAGGGGTGGCTCCAAGAATTGAAAAAATGCAGTATGATCCTACAGGTAGGTTTCCAATTAAAACTACTGATGTTTTGGGGGCTACATCTTTATTCAGTTATGATCCTAATTTTGGGATGTTGCTTTCCAGTACAAATAATTTAAATCAGACAGCTTCAAATGTATATGATACCTGGCAAAGAAAAGTAGGAGAAAGAGATATTTATAATAATGTTACCCAGTATTTCCAAGAGTGGATTACCACAGGAGATTTTATTAACGGAATCAAGTTACGCGTAGTGAATCCTACTGGAGCAATCAAGGAAACCTATACCGATAACTGGGGACGAACACGTATTGAAAAGGCATTATCTCTTAATGACAAATGGATTGAAAAAAGAACAGATTATGATGTTTTAGACAGGCCATATAAGGTGAGCGAACCTTATTTCTCTACAACTTCGCCAAGTAAGTGGACTGTAACGGAGTATGATGTATATGGAAGAGTGATCAAGAATACCTTTCCAACCGGAAAAATTATTACCTCTTCTTATAATGCATTAACGGCAACAGTTACTGATGGGCAACAAACACAATCCATTACTAAGGATGAATGGGGAAATAAAATTAAAATGTCTGATAATGGAGGTGTCATTAATTATACTTATTATGCCAACGGTGGATTGAAGTCATCAAATTATGCGGGACATGTTATAAATGTAGAACAGGATGGATGGGGAAGAAAAACTAAAATGTCCGATCCATCTGTCGGAGGAGATTATACCTATTTTTATGATGGTTTGGGGCAACTTCTGACAGAAGAAAATCCTAAAGGTAAAACAGTATATGTCTATGATCAGTATGGAAGAGCTATCAAAAAAGACATTACAGGCGACAATACAGATATAAAAATAGTTTATAATTACACTGCGCAGGGACTTCTCGATTCTGAAGTAGGAACGTCCAATGGAGTAAATAATTCCTATACCTATCAATATGATAACTATTACCGATTAGCTCAAAGTGAAGAAAATAACGGTGTTGCCATTTTTAAGAAAAACTTTATCTATGATGGTTTTGGAAGAGTAAAAAGAGAAACTAAACATACGATCTATGGCACACTTTCAAGTGAAGTGACGATTGAAAATGTATATGCTTCTTGTGGAATGCTAACAGGAATTAATGATGCGAATGGAAATGTACTCTGGAAATTAAGCAGTATCAATGAAAAAGGACAGATAATTTCTGCCAATTTTGGTAATGGAACAGATATCGCCAATTCCTATGATGCCAATTATTTTTTAAGAGGAGTAAGGCATAAGAACAATTCCGGTTTGATTCTGTCTAATAATTATACATTTGAGGGAAGCACGGGATTATTGAAAAAAAGAAGCAATGATGCAATTACAAACGGTTGGCAGGAAAGCTTCGAGTATGATAATATGCAGCGGTTAATCTCCTGGAACAATCCTAACGGAGTTCAATCGCAAACCTATGATACCTACGGAAGAATAAGTAACAACAGCGAGGTTGGAGATTACAAGTATGCAGACGGTAACAGGTATAGAAAGAAGGGAATAAATTTAAATCCTACAGGTGATGCTTATTATAAGGTAAACCAACTCCAGACTATTTCATATAATGCCTACAAAAATCCTGTAAGTATTATGCAGGATGGTGATGAAATGGCAAAATTCACCTACAATATTCACCAGACAAGAGCATCTTCAGAATATAATTATAACAGTTATTTCACATATTATGCAAAAAACAAACTTTATTCTGATGATAATACCGTTGAAATTATTGAGAATCGTTTCCCAGGAAGAGCTCCTGCTCAATTTATAAGAACAAGGATTATTACTTATATCGCAGGGGATCCTTATTCAGCTCCTGTTATTCATGTCAAAGATTTTGATATATATGATGAATACTTGAGCGAGGGAATTCACTATCTTCATAGAGATTATCAGGGAACTATTTTAGCCATTTCCGGTAAGGATGGGAAAGCTGAAGAAAGAAGACAATTTGATCCTTGGGGAAATTTGACATATCTGGAGAAAGATGGGAAGAAAATAGATTTGAAAAAAGGTGCAGCAGATCTGTTTATCGAAAGAGGATACACAGGACATGAACACTTCATGCAGGTTGGGCTTATTCATATGAATGGAAGAATGTATGATCCTAAACTGCACACTTTCTTATCTGTAGATAATTATATACAGGATCCCTTTAATACACAGAATTATAACAGATTTGGATATGTATTGAATAACCCATTGATGTATATGGATCCTAGTGGCGAAATTATTTGGGCCTTGGTAATTGCAGGCGCAATTATAGGAGCTGCTACCGGTGCCGTAAGCTATATAGGACAAGCCATACAGACAGGAGACTGGAGTTGGGGTAAATTCGGGATGTCTATTTTGGGAGGCGCCATACAAGGTGCCATTATGGGAGCTATAGGAGTCCCCACCGGTTCCTTTGGCAGCCAGATGGTGTCTGCATTTATAGGGTCCTTTATGCCAAGCTTTAATATCAATTTAGGAGGCGGCTTCAGTTTTTCAATATCACCATCCATTGCATTAGGGCAGGGAGTAAGTGCAGGATTTAACTTTAGTATAAGCTATCAAAATGGAGATTTTGGACTTTCCTTAGGATACGGAGTAACCTATCAAACCTCCAATGCGGGAAGTGGTCTTAGTGGCTGGGAATACCGAAAGTCTGCAATGCTTAGTTATGATGATGGTAAATATGGCCTTTCTTTAGGATCTAATTGGTGGAGCGGATCTGGAGAGATGGCTGAATTAAGTCAGAAAACAGGAGTAATAGGACTCCATGCTGGAGATTTTAAAGCAATGTATGAAAATGATGGTGGTTTTGGAATAAAAACATTAGGATTGGGAGATAGAGGAGATAGTTATAGAACTGCTGCTTTAAACTTAAGTGTGGGAGATTTCACAGCTGGCTTCAACTTATTTACAGGCTACAGAGACTTAGATTATGAAAAAAGTACAGGAATGTCAGATGCAAAAGGAAAATTTTCAAGAGTAGATGGTGCTACCTCATTTGGAAGAAAGTACCCTAGAGACTTTGTACATGAAGTAGGTCCTAAATATAGATTAGGAGTTCTGTCTGTAGGATATAAAAATTATAGAGTAGGAGTGAATAGTGAACATGTAAGACATGCAATACAAGATAAGGCAATACATGGAATCATACAAGATGGTGGATTTGTAAATACATCCTGGGACTGGAAACCCTATTTTCAATATCAAACTAGAAACCCTTTCACGTCATGGTAAATATGGGACTACATATATTAATAGCAATTGCAATCTGCAGTAGCTGTATGAATTTGATAAATAAAGGATCATCATTTGATGATCCTTGTTATGATATTTCTACATATCAGCTAATTGATACTACAGCCGTTTATAACCTGACAGAAATAAATGGTAAACCTTACCTATTGAATTCTCGATCAGATACCGTAAAGATAAGCTCTTTAAAGAAAGGCCTAAAGTTTTATAAAGATGGACGGGTTGTGGAATTTGATAATAAATTATCTGAAAAAACTTCAGAGGGAACTTACTGTATCAATACTAAAAAAGCAGAAATGGAATTTAAATTGAAACATGTGCAGGCGGGAACATTTCTTTCTAGAGAAAAACTAAGTATAAAGAATAATACTATAGTGGCAGAAGTTCTTCCATCTCCCCAAACAAAAGGATACAGTAAAACATATATTAAAAATAACCATTGAAAAAATGCTTAATAAACGGATTATACAAAAAATGATTATATCATTTTTGTTACAAGTATTCAGTTTAGGATACAGTCAGCAGGTAGAGGTTGTTGAAAAGGGAATGGCAGAAAATCTAAGTCCGAAAGAATTTATGATTCCTCTGAAAAATGCAGAAAATTATACCTCTGTTTTGGTAAATAGATACAAGGCATATTCCCAAAATGCATATGTTGGACATCTATTTTCTGCTATTGCCAATGATGCAAAAAAGGACGGAGCCAATGCTTATAGTATTATCAGCTATAAAAAAGGTGATAAACAGAGTGATTCGGAACTTATTCTGGATACCTATTCCCTTAATGATTCAGAAGTTGAGAGAATGAGTGAGCTGCTTGAAAAAAATACAGTATATATCTTTGGAGGGCCATCTGTTAGTAATGATACTGCCTCAAAATTTAAAATTAACGGAGATAAAAAAGAGGTAAAAAATAACACTTTTTTTAGAGCAATAGTAAAAGAAAATGAAGAATTGAAGATTGTTAAAGGAGGCATTACAGGAATGGCGGTATGGATCAAATGGAAGCTAGAGCAATTTAATCGCTTCTTTAGTTTTTCAGGATTAGGAGTTGATGGAGTAGGAATCAGTGGCAATGGAATGGGAGTAGGGTTCAATACAGGAAGAATAAATCCTGTGGATAGAGATTTAGGATATTTTCTGATTCAGGTTTTAAAAGAAAGTCAATAGAAATCTGGAATGCGAATGGAGAAAATCAACTTATACTGACATGTTTGGTTCTTTAAAAATGATATTTTTTCCTAAATATAGATTTATAAACCTCGATTAAATCGAGGTTTTATTTTTGTTATGTCATTTTGTCACTATTTTTTAAATGGTACAGATATTGTGAAATAGTGAGTGTAAATAAAATTAAAAATAGAAAAAATATAAAATATTATGAGTAAAATAATTGGAATTGACTTAGGAACAACCAACTCTTGTGTTGCTGTAATGGAGGGTAAAGACCCTGTTGTTATTCCTAACGCAGAAGGGAAAAGAACAACTCCTTCTATCGTAGCATTTACAGAAGATGGAGAAAGAAAAGTAGGAGATCCTGCAAAAAGACAGGCTGTAACGAATCCAAAGAAAACGGTATACTCTATCAAAAGATTTATCGGAACTCACTTTAAAGAAGATGCAAAGGAAATCTCAAGAGTACCGTACGAAGTAGTAAGCGGACCAAACGATACCGTAAAAGTAAAAATCGACGACAGAGAATATACTCCACAGGAAATTTCTGCAATGACACTTCAGAAAATGAAGAAAACTGCTGAAGATTATCTTGGACAAGAAGTAACGAGAGCTGTAATCACTGTTCCTGCATACTTCAACGATGCACAAAGACAAGCTACTAAAGAAGCTGGTGAAATTGCAGGTCTTAAAGTAGAAAGAATTATCAACGAACCTACAGCTGCAGCGTTAGCTTACGGTCTTGATAAGAGCCACAAAGATCAAAAAATCGCAGTATATGACCTTGGTGGTGGTACTTTCGATATCTCTATCCTAGATTTAGGAGACGGTGTATTTGAAGTATTAGCTACAAACGGTGATACTCACTTAGGAGGTGATGACTTTGATGATGTGATCATCAACTGGATGGCTGACGAATTCAAAGCTGAAGAAGGGGTAGAATTAAAATCAGATGCTATCGCTCTTCAAAGATTGAAAGAAGCTGCTGAAAAAGCAAAAATCGAGTTATCTTCTTCTCCACAGACTGAGATTAACTTACCATATATCACAGCTACAGCTACAGGTCCTAAACACTTAGTGAAGACTTTAACTAAAGCTAAATTCGAGCAATTATCTGCTGATCTTGTAAGAAGATCTATGGAGCCGGTTGCTAAAGCTTTAAAAGATGCAGGTTTATCAACTTCTGATATCGATGAGGTAATCTTGGTAGGAGGGTCTACAAGAATCCCTATTATCCAGGAAGAAGTAGAAAAATTCTTCGGTAAAAAACCATCTAAAGGAGTTAACCCGGATGAGGTTGTAGCTATTGGTGCAGCTATTCAGGGAGGTGTATTAACAGGAGACGTAAAAGACGTATTACTTCTAGACGTTACACCACTTTCTTTAGGTATCGAAACTATGGGTTCTGTATTCACTAAATTAATTGATGCGAACACTACAATCCCAACTAAAAAATCTGAGGTATTCTCTACAGCTTCTGACAACCAGCCAGCTGTAAGCATTAGAGTAGGACAGGGAGAAAGAGCAATGTTCAACGATAATAAGGAAATCGGTAGATTCGATCTTCAGGATATTCCACCAGCACCAAGAGGAGTTCCTCAGATTGAAGTAACTTTCGATATTGATGCTAACGGTATCCTAAGTGTATCTGCTAAAGATAAAGGAACTGGTAAAGAACAGTCTATCAAAATTCAGGCTTCTTCAGGTCTTTCTGACGAGGAAATCGAAAGAATGAAGAAAGAAGCTCAGGAAAACTCTGCAGCTGATGCGAAGAGAAAAGAAGAAGTTGAAATCTTCAACAAAGCTGACGGATTGATCTTCCAAACTGAGAAGCAATTAAAAGAATTCGGTGAGAAACTTTCTGCTGACAAAAAAGCAGCAATTGAAACAGCTCACGCTGAATTGAAAACAGCTTTTGAAGCTAAAAATTCTGATGATATTAAAGCTAAAACTGAAGCATTAGATGCAGCATGGATGGCAGCTTCTGAAGAATTATATGCAGCTGGTCAACAGCCTGGTGCTGATGCAGGAGCTGGCGCTCAAAACCCTGGAGGTAACAATGCAGGAGCAGAAGACGTACAGGATGCAGACTTCGAAGAAGTAAAATAATAAATGTAAGAAACACTAACATTTAATTATAAATTAACCCGGCGGTAAACAAAGTTTACCGCCGGGTTTGCTTTTTATCATATTATTCTATTGCCGTATATTTATATCAGCAATTTTATGATTAGAAATAAATAGAGATTCACTACAAAATATATGAAAAAAATCATCGGTATAATCTGTCTGGCAGGAGTGCTGGCAGGTTGTAATAACTCAGATCGTAAAGAACATAAGGGTGAACCGAAAGAAGTGCAACAGCTTTCTCCGGAAAAAAAAGAAAAACCTAAAGAATCAGAATCCTCAAACAACAGACTTTCAAAAGAAGAAGCCGTAAAATTGGCGATGAAGCAATTTGAAGATTATTTACCCAATATTCTTAAAACCTATGGTGGCGTCATTGATCTCCAAGAACCTTATGTAGGAGACTTTACCGGCGATGGAATAGATGATGTGGCCATTTATTGGTCTGTTGCACCTGAAGGTGGAAATGCAATTATAGGACAAGGATTATCATTGTACAAGAATACGGGGAGCAAGGTGAAAGTAATTGCCGGCTACGAACCAGATTACCTGTTTAGTTTTGATGAAATTAAAAATGGAAAAATTAGAGTAAAAAAATTGGAATATGCTGAAGAAGATGGCAGATGCTGTCCTTCGATAAGTACGAGGCATACCTTAACTATTTCAGGAAATAAAGCCTATTAAAAGCTTATACATTATTGAACGCATACAATGGTGTGAAAATGTATTTCATATCATTTATAAGCTAAATGTCCAATCTATTTTTTGTACCTTATTCGCTCATTTTTCAACATGAAATTTAATAATATGGATAAGCTAAAATCTTTCTTTTTAATCGTAAGTATGACATTTTTATTTCAGTCATGCCAAGGCCAGCAGTTTGACTTGGAGAAACTTATACTACCAGTCAAACAGAAAGAATTAAAAAAGTTTGATTTAACAGCTTCCGATGCAGGAGTTGGAACTCAGGCAGCCCAATATTCTTCTTACCTGTCTCAGGCTGTTGATGATGGTAAACTTTCATTAAACTTTGCTAAAATTGAGATCGGAAAAGCTCCCGATACAGATTCCTTTACACAAAGTATGATCCGTTTTTATGGAAAAGGTAAAGAAAATAATCTGGAGGGGTATACACTTACTATTGAAGATGAAGAAAGCTTTCAGAAAGTATTGAATTATTTACTGATTAAAAAAGAAAAGTTCAATCTGGTTTTTGATGATGGTAAAGAAAATGAGGAAAGAGCCAGGGTTTTTAATTGTTATCAAAATAATACCATATATCTGGTTTTATCCAGGTTTAACAGTAAAGGAAAGAAAGTGGGGTATATAGATGCCATTGCTGCTCATGAGACTTTCCTATTAACCTCCAGACTAGGTGGAGCATTTGGATACTATAAAGAATACCTGGAATACCGTAAGCGCAAACCTGCTAATTTTAGTTATCTTGATTTTCTAAAAGAAACGGATGATGAACTTTACAAGCAAAATAATAATCTACATTAATAATCAAGGAGCAATAAGTAACGCTTTGTGAGATTCTATTGTATTACAAAATATAAAAGTCTCACAACATTCAATCTGTATAATATGCTTCATTAAGGATGACTATTGTATCCTTTTTATCATGACCAACACAAACAAAACTAATCTATGAAATATTTTTTGCCGGTACTGGCTGTTATTTTATTCCAATCCTGTAATCAAAAAAAGGAGAGCAAAAAGGATACGGTAACTCAGAAAGAGATACAGAAAAACGAAGTTAAAACCGATTCAGCCATTCAAAATATTTCCAAAGCTGCAGAAATTAAAAAAGATACTCTGGACGAAGTGATGCTGGAGGAAGATATAAGATTTAATGGTAAGCTGAGACGGTTTTTTAGCCTTAATGACTTTGGAAAAGTATTCGGTAAGGCAGACAGTACAAGATTATTGTCAGAAGAGCAGCCCTGTACTTATATTTTTGAGACTCCGGATGGTAATGGAATGAACGATAAGTATCTGTATAAAAGTGGATCACGCTTTGAAAACAGCGGTCAGAAAGTAGCTGTAGACGAATTTAGATTTCTCAACGGAAACTATATTCTGTATAAGGGAATAAAAATAGATTCAAAGTCTACCATTAATGATCTTAAACAGATATTTCCAAATGCAATCAGAAACATAGGGAATCTGGATGTTGATGGTGAGGGAACACTTCAGGCCATTACGCTAAGAGAAGATAAAGAGGGGATTTCTGATGGTCATATTAATATATTTTTTAAAAACAACAGAATATATTCTTTACATTGGTGGTTTCCTTGCTAAAATATTAGGAAAAGAAGAATATACAGAGACCAACAGTTTTTTACTTCTTAGGCCTTATCAGATAATAGACTTGATTTTGAGTGTCGATCAATAACAGATAGGCTCCGTTTTGCGGTTGGTAAATAAAATAAGAAAAAGGATCTCTTAAATTTCCATCAGGATAATCTATAGAAACAGACTGCTTGTAATGAAGTGTTTTTTTTGGCATTTTAACCGAAAAATAACTTGTACCGATCCAGCCATCACCACCAGAACCATTTCCCGATCCCCAACTGAAATTCTTTAGATTCCAAAAAGAACGGGCATTCCATTTTTCTTTGTGAACGTAATCTCTTTTAATGACATTTGCCTGAGCATCTATGTTATAGGTAGATGCATCGTACTGAATGGACTTTTTATTGGTTTTGTATGCAGGATAATCAGTCCAGTTCTTTTCTGTATAAAAATAGTTCCAGACATTATCCTTATATACAACTAATTTGTATTTGTAATCGTTATCAGCCGTATCAGAATGAATGATATCATCGTACATATATTCCTTGTCTGCAATGATCTTTTGTGCTTCAGAAACGGGAAAAATTTTATTTTCAGTAATGTTTTTATAGGGATAATGAATGGTGTCTCCATCTTTAATCCAGTTAGAGTAGGTGTTTTGATCCACATCTACAATATAATCGTTGAAAGTCTGATAGCTATGTGTAGAGTTTAGACTATTGTAGCTATATTGGAGGGAGTCTGTTATCTGACCGTTCAGATTTATTTTATACCATTTATTTACGATATCATCGCCGCCGTCTTTTGATTCTTTTCTACTTCCGGAAATGATGATAATTGTACTGTCGTTTCCTTGAAGTACAGGTTCATTAAAGCCCCCATATATTTTCAATACTTCATAATCATTGTCTTTCAGACTATCCAGTGTAGAGTAAGACAGAAATCTTTCCGGCAGTTTTTCAGATCTTAGTTTGTACTGCTGATAGTACATTTTGATATCTGGAAGAATGATAACGGCAATGATGATGACACACCAGAGTATAATGTATTTTTTTTTAATATTTAGTTTCATCTTATTGGTAGGTTTTTTAGTTTTTAAGCTTTTCTTAGGAGGGATTCAATACATAGTCTGACAAGAAAAGCAGTATTTTTATTTAATTAAAATTCTCTCTATGAGGTAAAACAAAATACAACAAAATAAAAAATATCAAAAGTAAAATGTTAGATAAATATTTTGTTTTTTCTTTCCTGTTGATACGGAAAAGAGTTTCAATACCTATTAACCCACCAAAAAAGAAAAAAACATATAGCGGCAGTAGGTCCAGATCATATGTTTGACGGTGATAGCCTGCCTCTGCAAATAAAGCAAACCAGGCAAAGTAAGGAATGGCCATAATGATAAATCTGACCAGTATATATTTAATAATTGTTTTCACCTTTTAGAACATATTAATTTCCCTGAATTGTAACTCTTCATATTGCGTTCTTATTTTTGAACGAAAAATATACATTAATAATCAGCAATAAAATTAAAACACCAATAAAGATAGAAAAAGCATAAATTCCAGACCCCTGAGGATAAAATAGCGAATGGGAAATAAAAAATCTACTCTCTTTCGGATTGTTTCTATTGAATAGAAGAATGAATTTTCGGGACTCGGTCTGCTGTTTTGCTTGCTCTAAAAGATCAGTCTTTAATAATTGTATTCTTTCCTTACTCTCCCATATAGGATAATACATTTTTTCAACTTTCTCTTCAGTATTTGTATACACTTTATGATTGATTTGATATTGATAGGATACGTCAATATAAGCATATCCACTCAATCTCCTAAACGGTGGTTCCCACTCACATTTATAAGATAATACCTGTCCTTTCGTTTGCTGCCATCCGAGATGAGTCCATTGAAACTCCTTGAATTGTAGAAAAGGAGAAACAGACATTATGGTGAGTAAAGGAAAGTAAACAAATGCCAGTATCATTAAAAAATATTCACTTTTTGCTTTCCAGCCTGTCTTTGGTGTTTTTCTTAATAAAAAAGCAGCAACAGCAACAATCAATGCATAGATGAAATAACGGTAATTATTGATCCAAAATAATAGGCAAGCCACCATAATCATCATCAGTACAAAGCCTAAATAATGGAAGATTTTGTTAATTATATGTTTGATACTTTTCAATAGTATACTTTATTTATTTTGAAATATACTTGATTTGCAGATTGTTGTATTCATTATCATTGAATGCCTTTGCAATAACTAATCTTGCTGCTTGGGTTTGGGTATCAAAAATTTCAATTCCTTTTTGGGTAACATATACAAAATGAGTGGCATCTATAGATTCAATACCGGAAAGAGGTTTATCTTTAATTTTGACTTTGGTGAAATTTTTTCCGTTCGTGTCTATATAAAAAAGAGTATTAGCATTATTACCAATGATTTTACCATGGCTAATAGTCCAGTTTAAAACATCAGATGGCAGAATTTGTCCCCATTCCAGATTTCCGTCTTCTGCATTAATGGCAAGAAGATTTGATTCTGTATTAGACGATATTCTCATCTCCGTGTATAAAGTACCGTCCTCAAAAAAGAGGATATGGCTTCTTTTAGCAACAAGTTTGTCATTCTTGTAAATCCATTTGAACACCTTAGGATTTTTAATGAAAGTATTATTTGGATCAGAGATGTCACCATTTGGGAGATTGCCATCTTTATCAAGACTCAGGGCATAGATGGTTCCTGTTTCACTTCCAATGAAAAGAGTATTACCATCAGTGTACATCTGGTTGTAAAGGGGACGTTCAAATTGGTTGACCTCGTTATGCTGTAAGGGTTGTCCTGCAATTTCTACATCTCCGTCAAACATTCCATACGAAGTATTTACACCATTTTGAGCACTAAGTTTTTCCAGAAAGACAGCCGAATTCACAAAATAGGAATTACGGTATTTTACAGGGGCAAAGTAATTATATATCGTTGGTAGTTCACTAAGCCAGTTTTTTGTACCATCAGCCTTATTGAAATTATAGAGCCATGCACTACTAACTTCTGAGGGATGCCCGGTTGATGCCATTAGAATATTTTGACCGTCTACTAAAGGTTTTGCCATAAATAAAGGCATCTTTGAGCTTAGCCTTTTTGCTTCTTCATTCTCGTCATTGCTCATATCCAACGGTTGGTCTCCATTGCCATAGATCTGTTGCTGCCAGATGATTTTACCGCTATTAATATCAAAATTAATTAGCTTTCCACTTTCAAAAGGCATGAAAATATTCTGCCCATCCAGTGTAAAGAGATTTCTGTTGCCGGCACTGTCTATGGCACTTTTATATTGCCAGGCCATTTTATTTTCGTCAAGATTAAAGTTAAAGATATGGCCTTCAGTAGCCACTAACAATGTAGCGTGGTTTACTTTGCTGGATTCTGTTTTTGAGGTCTTATTACAGCCTAAAAAAATGGAAGCGGAAATAAGGAATATTAGTTTTTTCATGGTGATTATGGTGAATGTGTTTACTTTAAAAGCCTGATAAGTTCTGTGTTTTTATTGGCTTTTGCAAACTGTAAAGCGGTTTTCCCCTCAACAATTCCGTTATCTGTTTCAAAGGTGATTCTGGATTTTTTATCAGCGCCCTGAGACAAAAGATATTTCGCAATCTCAGTATAATTCTTTTCTACAGCATAAAGCAATGCATTGTATCCGTCATAATCAAAATAATCTATGGGAGAGTCTTTACCTTTTAGAGGAACTTTCTTTATAAACTCAAGATCATTATTTTTTACGGATAGCAATAGAAATTTACCAAGGTCTTCTCTTTCAGTTTTCTGAGGTTGATGGTTAACATAAAGCTCCTTTGCAATTTCAAAATTTTCATAAAAAATGGCAGTATATAATGCATTTTGAGCATAAAGCCCCTTTCCAAGAAGATAACGAGTAATTTCCGGGCTTCCATATTCAATGGCTGTATCAATCAGGGTTTTGTCTGCAGTGATATTAGCACCCTTATTCACCATGTACTCTACCATGGGTAGGTTTTTTTTCCAGATAGCTGCCTTTACGGGTAAAATCTGATCCGAAAGAACAGCTTTAATAGGATATCCCTGTTCCGTTAGTTTTTTTACCAACGATAAATCATTACTACTGATGGCTGCATAGAAAGCATCAACCTGTTGTTTAGTCTGTGCACTTAGCATCGAAGACAAAGCTATAATGATTGATATTCCAATCTTCTTCATTCCGGTATTATTTTAATAGAATGTAAAAGTAATTAATTTCCCGTATTGAAGATAACCCCTGATTGTAGGGATATAATTTTTGTATTCTATATTCATTTCTATTTAAAAATAATTAAAATAAATGAACAATCTTTTTCTTGTAAAATTCCTACATTCGTATAGCATAAAATAAAAATTCAATGAAATATTCTAAGATTATTGTAGTGGTTGCCTTACTGTTATTTCAGTTAGGAACAGCACAGGAAAAAGCAGATGTGGTATTAAATAAAGCACTTACAGAGGCTAAAGCGGGTAAGAAAAATGTTCTACTAATGTTTCATGCTTCGTGGTGCAAATGGTGCAAGATGATGGAAAAGAATATGAATCTTCCAGAAACCAAACCTCTTTTTGATAAGAAGTTTGTTACGGCTTATGTAGACGTTCAGGAAAGAGGTGAAAAAAAATCCCTTGAAAATCCTGGCGGACAGGAGCTAATGAATAAATATAAAGGAGAAAATGCAGGACTTCCTTTTTGGCTAATCCTAAATCCAAAAGGAGAAGTATTAGCAGATTCATTTAATGCTAAGGGAGAAAACCTGGGTTCACCATCAACTCCTGAAGAAGTAGCCACTTTTATTGCAAAGCTTGAGAAAACCTCAAAACTGAAAAAAGAAGAACTACAGATCATTGAAAATGTATTTGTGAAAAAGTAAAATCCGATTTTAGTTTTTGAAGAAACATTATTGAATCAATTGAAATAAAAAAAACTCCCCAAACAAAATATGTTTGGGGAGTTTTTTCTAACAAAATTTTAATTTACAATGATTTGTAATGATATTCTATATTGCTCCAAAGAATGGTGTCATCTGCTTCCGTCATTTCAGAGGGAGAACTAAAAACAGTTCCAAAGACATTTTCATATTGAGTGATACCAAAATCTGTATTTTGGTTAATAAATAACGCACCGTGGTCTCTTGGAGCCTTTTTGATATATCTGAAAGTTCTTTTAAGAGTAAATGTTGAGGTCTCTTTATTGAAATCTCCTAAGTAATTGGGCTTAATGCCATTTTCATTGATTAATACAGAATCATTAATGATTTTGATAGGGTATGATGCATTCGCAGAAGTTCCTGAAATCAATTTTATGGAATTGTGTTTCAAATCAAGGCCGATGATTTTCCATGTCGGCTGCTGATAAGAACTCCAATAGTTTTTCAAGTAAGATTCTTCAGGAGTTGACTTTTGTCCCGATGATCCTTTATACAAAACAGTGTTTTTTACCGTATAATTTCTGAATTCAAAATTCCGAATTTCATGATCAATAGGCCTTGGATCATCAATTATATTGTCATTATTTCCGCATGAAATCAGGGACAACAACATCATGACAGTATAAAAAGAGTATTTCATGGGTTTTTTTGCAAAAGTAAGGTTTTATAATAGGAAAGCAAAAAAGGCGAAATGGCAAAGAAGTTAAAAGATTTAAATTGCTACCAAATATATTCTTTCCTCCCTCTTTTTAGTAAAAGATATCGGAAGACTTCAGTAAGCAATTGTGCCGATTTACCTCTTTGCGATTTCGCCTCTATAAAAGCTATTTATTTCCCAAAGTAGATCTGGTCTTGCTTCTGCTGCTCATTATAAATAATCTGGAAGCTCACAGGCATATAATGATAAAGAAGTTTCCAATGCTGGATTTTTGCATGCTTTTTAAAACTTTCAAAAGACCTTATGAAGATATTTTCAATCATGGTTCTTACATAAGAATTTCCATTCCTGTAAAGACCGTCCATAAGTTTGATGTGATGGGCAATAATGTTGATCTTAGATTCCTGCAGCAGGCCTTTCAGATAATTAACGGTAGCCTGCATAATTCCTGCAAAATTATCATGAACAGATAACTGTATGATTTCCTTGCGAAGTGGCGGATAGAAAAATTTTAAGTATTCAACAGCTATTTTTTGATTAATAGTTTGCATTTGTACTTTCATCATAATTAAGAATTTTTCAAACACTTTTTATTGAAGCTAAATGTATACCAAAATTTAAAGACAAGCTGCAAAAATAAATACACCAACGATCACAGCGATGTGAGTGAGTAATATCTCTGAATTGTGTCTATTAGTCGTAGTTTTCCAGGTTTTCCAATCTGAAATTTTTCTGATTTTGTTTTTCATAATCTATTGATTGTGAGTTATTTTTAATTTTGTTTAATTTAAACACTTTGTAATGAAACGGGTGAAAAATGTAATAAAACCTTTATATGCCGTGGTTGTAAATCTGTCTCGAATAGCTACTTTTCAGGGTAGAAGAAATATGACTAAAGATCATTTTTCGGTCTTCCTTGCTGCAAAAAGCTGTAAAATTGTCCAAAGAATAGATAAATGTGTTATCAATTGCATTTTTTAAGGCAACATCTCCATCGGTGTAAATTTTGTCCATCTTTTGTAAGCTTTTGAGTAGCAGATTACTGTCATTCTGGCGGATCATGTTTTTGATACGCTCCGTGAATGTCCTGATAACACTGTACGAAGTTGGATTTCTATGCTCTTTAAGTTCAGTTTCAAAGTCAGGAACCAATTCTGTGATTTCCTGTACGGCCTGTAAATAGTTCATATTATATTTTTTTAAATGCGGTTTTGTTCAAGTACCTTTATAATGGCTCCAAAGATGAAAATGGTTAAAAAGGCGATAAAAAGTAGGTGGTAAGGCTTTAGCCATTTGGGAGTCTTAGGTCCTCTGCTTTTTAATCTTCTTAGCCTGTCTATTCTGTTTAATGTTTTCAAGTCCATTTTTTCCATGTTTTCAAATGATGATACCAATGGTATTCCGTTGAATGCTTATTTTATTTAGTGTATTGATTATTAAGTGTTTGGTATGTTTTTATCGAAGATTTAAAATGAAAAAAGCATTTCAAAATGATAAGGGTTTTATCAAATTGGAAAAATCATTTTTTTTAATCATCAAGCATTTAAGGTTAATCTGTTTGTGTAAACTACAAAACTCACAAAAGGATTATAGCACTTAAGTTATTTGAAGTGAAAAGCTTTATGTATAAGAAGTACACCTAAGTTTTGAAAATCTGAAATTTTCACCTTTAGTGAGCTTTTTACTGCATTATTTTAAATTTTAAAGGGAACTAAAGTGTTTTAAAATAAAGCTTTTGTGGCTTTTACGGTTCAAAAAATTTAGCGCAACCTAAAACAAAATCATTCCTATTTTTAAGTTTTGCATAAAGAATAGAATGAATATCTTTGCAGTCCAAATATTCAGAAGATGTTTTCAAAAATAATAGTACACAGAGTCGGAAATAAGATCAACGGAGAATCTTTAACGCTTTCCCAGGAGGAATTGAAGTTGGAGGAAGGAATGGCAGAACTGCTTGAGAATTACTTTTTAGGTTCTTTCAAATCAGAAGAAACTTTCCATTTTTACAGTGATACGTACCTGGTGAACAATCCGGTTTACAGTGCAGTATCTGAAATTTTTGAAGATAAGTCCAAGTTCATTTGGGAAGCTGAAAATATTGCAAAACATCTTTTCGAAGCTGCTGAAAACCCAAGAGTTCAGGGAGGAGAGTTGTTCATTGTTCTTTTTGAAGATGAAAGTGACCGTCCGGATAGAGTAGACAAGATCGGAATTTTCAAAACTGAAAAAAGAGAATCATTCCTGAAAATTAATCCGCAGGATGAAACATTTGACATAGAAAAAGACATGGGAATTGGTTTATCTAAAATTGATAAAGCAGCCTTAATCCACAATAATAATAAAGATACAGGATACGTACTTTCCGTTGTAGACAACAACAAAAACGGTGATATGTATTATTGGTTTGAGGATTTCTTAAAGGTAAAACAACGTGACGATGAATACTTCCACACGCAGGAAGCATTGATGGTATACAAAGATTATATTACAAAGCAATTGCCACAGGAATTTGAGGTTTCAAAGGCTGATCAGGCTGATTTCCTGAATAAATCCATCAATTTCTTTAAGGAAAAGGAAGAGTTTAAACTGGATGAATTTGCTAATGAGGTATTGGGAGACGAGCATGTAATTGAAAGTTTCGTGAACTTTAAAACTGATTACGAACAGGATATGCAGGTGAATATCGCAGAAGAATTCCCAATTAGTGAAGCCGCAGTAAAAAAGACCCAAAGACACTTTAAAAGTATCATCAAGCTGGACAAAAATTTCCATATCTACATTCATGGAGACAGACAGAAACTGGAAACGGGTGAAGATGATAAAGGAAAATACTACAGACTTTACTTCGAGAAAGAAGTTTAATAGAAAAGAGGTCATTAAACAATAGTATTATACTTTTCTTCTGTCTCTAAACAGGGCATCATTGATATTCATTATGATGAAAATTCCCCTTGGAAGACTATATATCGGGAGCTTAGTGTAAGAATGTAAACATAAAAGGGCAAATCTACCAATTGGTCCATTTGCCCTTTCTTATTTTCTTCGCTTTTTTAATTCAATTATTTTTTCTTAAAAAACAAAGCTCTGTTATATTCAAAATTCATTCTGGCAATATTCAGTACTGAAATTCCCTGTGGACATTCCACTTCACAGGCTTCCGTATTAGAGCAGTGTCCGAATAATTCGCCATCCATCTGGGAAACCATATCCAGAACACGTTTGCTTCTTTCTTCCTTACCTTGTGGAAGCAATGCCATATGTGTAATCTTTGCTGAAGTAAATAATGCGGCACTTCCGTTTTTACAGGTGGCAACGCAGGCACCACATCCAATGCAGGCAGCAGAATCAAAGGCTTCTTCAGCAGTCTGGTGAGTAACCGGAATTGCTGTGGCATCCGGAGCCTGCCCTGTATTTATAGATACAAAACCGCCGGAAGAAATAATTCTGTCAAAGGCAGAACGGTCTACCTTTAAGTCTTTCTTCACCGGAAAAGCCTCTGCCCGGAATGGTTCTATTAAAATAGTTTCCCCATCCTTAAAAGATCGTAGGTGAAGTTGGCAAGTCGTAGTATTTTTTAGAGGACCATGGGCAATACCGTTGATCATCATTCCGCATTGTCCACAGATTCCTTCACGACAGTCGTGATCAAATTCTACAGGTTCATCTCCCTCGGTGATCAGTTTTTCGTTTAAAGTATCCAGCATTTCTAGGAAAGACATGTGGGAGTTTAAGCCTTTTAGATCATAATTGACTAGTTTTCCCTCACTTTTTTTGTCTTTCTGTCTCCATATCTTAAGGTGTAAATCCATAATTTTTGTTTTTTATTTGTAACTTCTTACCGTTGGCTGTATTTCTTCAAAGATCAAAGGTTCCTTGATCAGTTCAGGCTCGCCGTTTTCACCTGTCCATGCCCATGCAGAGATAAACTGATAGTCTGTATCGTTTCTCAGTGCTTCACCATCCGGTGTCTGGTATTCTTCCCGGAAGTGTGCTCCGCAGGATTCATTACGGGTTAAGGCATCATAGCACATCAGTTCTCCAATCTCAAAATAATCGGCAACACGGCCTGCCTTTTCCAGTTCCGTATTCATGGTATCACCTTGTCCGGAAACCCTTACCTCCTTGTGGAATTCCTGCTTAAGTTTTCTTATTTCCTGAATGGCATATTTCAATCCTTCTTCAGTTCTGGCCAATCCACAATAATCATATAAGAGCTTGCCTAATGTTTTATGAAAATAGTCAACGGTTTTAGTTCCTTTGATATTGATTAAATCCTGAATCTGGTTTTTAACCGCGTTTTCAGCCTTTTCAAATTCAGGAGCATCCGGTGAAATTTTTCCGGTGTGAATTTCATTAGCCAGATAATTAGCAATGGTATATGGAGCAATGAAGTAACCATCCACGGAAGCTTGTAAAAGAGAATTGGCACCCAGTCTATTGGCACCGTGGTCCGCAAAATTAGCTTCCCCTAACGCAAATAATCCCGGAACAGTAGTCATCAGTTCATAGTCTACCCATAGTCCACCCATTGAAAAGTGTGCTGATGGAGAAATCATCATGGGTTCTTTATAGGCATCATATCCTGTAATCTTAAGATACATATCAAATAAGTTTCCATATTTCTCCTGAATCTTATCTTTTCCCTGTTCTTTAATGGCCTTGGAAAAATCAAGGTACACTGCATTTTTCAGAGGCCCGATTCCAAACCCAGCATCAATTCTTTCCTTGGCAGCACGGGATGAAATATCTCTTGGAGCCAGATTTCCGAAAGCAGGATATCTTCTTTCAAGATAATAATCCCTTTCACTCTCAGGAATATCATTTGGAGGTCTGTTTTCATCCTTTTTCAACGGAACCCAGATTCGTCCGTCATTACGCAATGATTCAGACATCAATGTTAATTTAGATTGATAATCTCCGGATTGCGGAAGTGAAGTAGGGTGTACCTGAATCCAGCTTGGGGAAGCCATTAAAGCACCTTTTTTATGGGCTCTCCAGATAGCAGAACCATTGCACCCCATGGCTAATGTAGAAAGGTAATAGATCTTTCCATAGCCTCCTGTTGCCAGTATTACAGCATGTGCTGCATGACGTTCAATTTCTCCGGTGTCTAAATTCCTTACGATGATTCCTCTGGCCTTGCCATCAATGGTGACCAAATCAAGCATCTCATGCCTTGAAAACAATTGTACAGAACCTTTCCCGACTTGTCTCATTAATGCCTGATACGCTCCCAAAAGTAGTTGCTGACCTGTTTGCCCTCTGGCGTAGAATGTTCGGCTTACCTGAACTCCTCCGAAGGAACGGTTATTAAGGTAGCCACCATATTCACGTCCGAAAGGCACCCCTTGGGCTACAGATTGATCGATGAGGTTTAGGGAGCATTCTGCCATTCGGTAAACATTGGCTTCACGTGCCCTAAAGTCACCTCCTTTCAAGGTATCTACAAACATTCTGTAAACGCTGTCACCATCGTTTTTATAGTTTTTAGCGGCATTTACACCGCCTTGTGCAGCTACAGAGTGTGCTCTTCTGGGGCTGTCCTGGAAGCAAAATGACTTCACATTATAACCCATTTCACCTAAAGAAGCAGCAATTGAACTTCCTGCCAGACCTGTTCCTACAACAATAACATCCAGTTTTTTACGGTTGGCCGGATTTACGAGCTTAGCTTTCTTTTTATAATTATCCCATTTTTGTTCCAATGGGCCTTGTGGTATTTTTGAATCTAAAATCATGATAGGTCTGTTTAATGATAAGTGAAGAATACATAAATAGGCATCAGCGCAAAACCTAAACTGATGATGATTGAATAAGCAACCCCAATGGTTTTGAACCATTTTACAAACTTAGGATGGTATAGCCCAAGCGTTCTTACAGCACTGTGTATTCCGTGAATCAGGTGATAACATAGTGCAATCATGGAAAGTACATAAATAAGAACGTACCACCATTCCTTGAAAACCGTTATTACCAAAATGTATAAGTCCTTATTTCCATTCTCATCCAAAGGTGGGTTTCCGAATTTGTAGATGTACCAGAAGTTTTGAAAATGAATCACCAGAAAGATCAGGATTAATGTACCCAGAATTCCCATATTTCTGGAAGCCCATTTACTGGCTCTTCCACGTTTGTCAGCCTGATAACCGCCACCTGATTTCTTATTTTTTAAAGTGATGAATAAACCATCTACTGCATGCAGAATGATGCTGGCATACAAAATATAAGAAACTATTTTGATGATAATATTCCCTGATAAAAAATGCGAATAGGCATTAAACTGTAAATGTGCCTGCTCTTGCGGAAGAAACAGCTGGAGATTACCCAGAAAATGAATCAGCAGGAAGAACCCCAGAAAAAGTCCCGTGAGACACATCAGCATTTTTCTTAACAATGTTGATAACATATATTTGATTTAATAATTAATAATATCCTAAAACTTTCATCCAAAGACCACCAACAACCATATAGATAATTAATAAGACGATTCCTATTTCAAGACCTCTTAGCCACCAGATTTTCAGATCTACATATCCACTTCCGAAGAATACCGGAGCCGGGCCGTGTCCATAATGAGTAAGAACTCCATAAATTGAACCCATGAAACCTAGCATCATTGCTAACAGCATAGGAGGAATTCCCAAAGAAACACCTACTCCCAATAAGGCAGCATACATCGCAGCTACGTGGGCTGTAGCACTGGCAAAAATATAGTGACTGAAGAAGTAAACTACAATAATAACAGGGAATGCTACCTGCCAGCTCAGACCTCCAATTTGTACTTTAATAAGGTCACTAAACCAGCCAATGAAGCCCAGTTCATTCAGGGAACTTGCCATCATCACTAAAACGGCGAACCAAACAATAGTATCCCAGGCCCCTTTTTCACTTTTTACATCTTCCCAGGTTAATACTGAGGTTAATAACAATAATGTTAATCCAATAAATGCTGTTGTTGTAGCATCAATAGAAAGTGCTCCACCAAATATCCAAAGAGCTAACAGAATGAAAAAAGCTAATAACATCAGCCATTCATTTCTGGAAATGGGTCCCATTTCTTTTAATTTCAGAGCAGCCATTTTCGGGGCATCACCTGTTTTTTTCAACTCAGGCGGATATAATTTGTATAATACCAACGGAACTACAAAGAATGCAACCAAACCAGGCACAAAACCCGCAGCTGCCCAAGACATCCATGTAATATCTATTCCAAGGTTAGCCGCAAACTTCTGACACATCGGGTTACTGGCTGTCCCGGTAAGGAACATGGAAGAAGCGATCAGGTTCATGTAATAACTGTTCAAAGTCAGGAATGACCCTAGTTTTCTGTGAGTTTCCGGTTTTTCAGGAACAGAATCAAAGCTTATCGCCATAGATTTCATGATTGGGTAGATGATTCCTCCACCTCTTGCCGTATTACTTGGAATGGCCGGTGCCAGACAAACATCTGCAAGCCCCAATCCATAGGCTAATCCCAATGAACTTTTACCAAACACCCTGATGAATAAAAAGGCAATACGGTTTCCAAGACCCGTTTTGATGAATCCTCTGGCAATAAAGAATGAGATCCCGATAAGCCAGATCACTTTATCTCCAAATCCGGAAAGTGCTTTTGTAATAGATTTTCCTGCATCTCCCGGAGCAACTACCTGTGTAAGGGCCGTAAATCCTATGGCCATCATACACATGGTGCCCATTGGAGCAGCTTTAAGAATGATTCCTAAAATGGTTGCCGCGAAGATGGCAAACAGATGCCAGGCATTCTCGGCTACACCCTCAGGAGCAGGAATGAACCATATAATCAACGCAGCAGCAAATGTAATCGCTACGTTTTTGATATTAATTTCTTTCATGATGATAACTATTTAAGAGGTTAAAATCTACTTTGCACCTGTACGATGAAGAGATTGTTGTTGTATTGAGAGGTATTTTCTACTTGATATTTGTAACGGTCAAACTGTACACCCAGCTGAATTCTGGCCCCATAATTTTTCAGAAATTCCAGCCCCACCATTGGAGTGATGGTTTGTCTTGGGTTGGAAGCCATTCTGAAGTTGGTGTCAAGGTATTCATATCGGCAAGACAGCTCAAAGGCGCTCAGGTTTTTATGGTTGATTTCATATCTTACATTCGGAAGAAAATAAACCCCGCGAACCAGATATTGATCAGGATTATCAGGTCTTGCTTCAGGAGCAATAGAGTTGTAAAGGATATGGTTGGTAGCCTGTTTCGCTTCCAGTTGCATATCCAGACTCCATCTTGGATCAAATTGAATCATTGAGCTTAGATCAATCCCTACGGCATATACTTTTTTACTGAAAACCTCGCCAATACCTCCATTCAGACCCACATTGAAATTATATTTTTTAGATAATCCGAAAAGTAATCGGGTAGAGTATTGTTTCCCGTTGTCGTTGTCATTGACCTGGTTTTTTCCATTTCCATTCACTACCGATACTGCATATTGTAAAGGAATTTCACCAAGCTTAAGCTGTCCTGTTGCAGAAAGCCCGATCTGGAAGCTAGTCCAACCCAGTTTTCCAAATTCAGAATACTGATTAGACCAGTCGAGAGATTTTATAATGTCAATTGGATAAGTTTCTTCAATCCCGAACCAAGGTCTGAATTGTCCTACAGTAAATGCCAACTTAGGGCTGAATGTGTACTTCAGATAGGCGTTTTCAAGAACCCTGCTTTTAGGGTCATTTTTAAAATCGGCAAAGTTCGCCAAGGCAACAACTTCTGTTCGTTTACTGATCTGCGCGCGAACCTGAACTCTCATGTATTTTAGCATGAAATTATTGCTCGTCCCGCCGCCATCAGAGTGATGAAGTCCGTTTACATCTACATCCTTGCTCATCCCCACCAGATAACGTGCCTGAAAAAGCCCTTTAATCTGAAGTTGCGGATATTTTACATTATCTTCTTCCTGTTGTTGAGGTTTGGTCTGTAAAGAATCCTGTATCTGTGCGTTAGCTGAAAACCAGCCCATAAGAATGCACAGGAGCAGGCTTCTCTTTTTAAATGAAAAAAAGGCCATATCTATTTGTTTAATTTTTGCTTATTTGAAATATTATTTAAACATAAAGACTTTATCCCTCTCCTTAAAAAGTTGAGGTGAGGCACTAGATGTGCTTATAAATGATAAATACTTTTGCTGCTTAAACCCTTCCGTTAAATCTTCGATTTATAATTCTCCAATGGAAGGAAATGATCACATATCTAATCTTGAACTTACATTCATGATTTTTTTTAACCTTACATGTTTCTGGCTGTGTTTTTAGATAGAAACACATAAGGATTAAATTTTTAGTTTGGGCTTAAGTTATTCTAAGCCTAAGAATTTAAAAGAAGGGGTTTCTTTGAAATTAGTGTTGGATTTACCGTGATAAGTCTGATAGTTACTTAGGTCCAGTTTCATTACCTTACCTTTTGCACTCAGGTCAAAATCTTTAAGATCTACCCAGAATGTGTTGGGTGTAAAAACGGTTTCAAAGTAATAGACTAAATTCTTCTGATCCGAGACAGAACGCCATCTTGTAGAAGAAATATTAGGCTCTGTGGGTGAAGAAATACCGTAGGGAACAGAACAGTTTCTGATGACACTGAATACACTGGCTACAGCTGTGCGGGTATCAGCAGTTTTTGGAATAGCATCAATATAATAAGAAGCTCTCACAAAACGATCGGCAGCACGGTTGGTTCCCGGCAGCATTACAGTACCCGGAATTCCTTTCCAGTAATTGTTAAGAGCTAGCTGCTCCTCAAAAATAGGAGAGTTGGTCATTACCGTATAAGACGGATCATGATGAATAACCAGTTTCCCGTTAATATATTCCAATACAGCGTTGTCACCTGATGCATCAGACAAAGAAAGATGGATGGTTGTAAATCTTTCCGTTCCCGGAATATTATCACTAACTACTACGAAAGGTTCTTTTCTCGAAAAGTCTACCGCTTCCTTTACTGTTGAAAAATTATCAAGATAATATTGTGCCCATAAAGAAATGGCAAGTCCCTTTTTACTGCCTTTTGGATCGAATTTCGGGTATTGTGATTCACCTAGCCACAGCATATTAGCCACAAGTCCTTTCTCGTTCATTCCGTCTGCAGAAGCAATATCCCAAGTAGAACTGATGATACTACCATATTTAGAAGTCCATTTTACAGATTTAGATCCGGTTTGTCCCGTGTGGTCAATTCCTTTTGGAAAAACCCACAGGTTGGCTGGGATTTCGTCACGCCAATCCATAGAACGGGCGGTAAGAATTGTATTTTGCGGACCTTTGTATACTACTCGCGTACATGCTTCTGATGGATTCCATAATCCTACAGAGAGGACCAAGGAAAATAAAATTAATGGGAACTTTTTCATAATAGTATTATTTGTATTTAATTATTATCTTGAATTTATTGTGAATAATTCAATATATTTTATTGATATTCATTATTTGGTGATATAAATTTAGCTAAAAATGTTTAAATAAACCAATTATCTTGGTTAATAATCCTTAATTCATGTTATGAATCAGGGTTAATAGGTTAAAAACATAAATATTGCATTTTTTTTCGTATATTTTAGAGATATCATATTAAAACTGCTTGAATAAGAAAAATGTTTTAATGTGATGTTTTCCGGATAAAATCATATAATCGTCGGGGTGTAGGAAAAAATAATACAACAGAATAATTACCGTTAAAAAAAGCCCTATATTTGATTGATAGACTGAATAGTTATATGAATTTTGTAGAATGCCACGATGAACCCATCCATATTCCAGGCTCCATACAAAGTTTTGGTTATTTGATTGGCATTGATGCGGAGTCCCATTCCATTACTTTTTTCAGCAGGAATATATCGGATATATTTAAAATCGGAGACCTAGATGGGTTGTTCGACAGGAAACTTTCGGACTTTCCGGAAAGTTTTCAACATATTATAGATTCAGATATCTATACATCACTGAACAGATTCACCAGAAGGGAGAATGAAACCTATTTTGATAAGATCTTTATTAATGATAAGGAATATCATTTTTCTGTGTTCAGAAGCGGAGGATCTATTTTTCTGGAATTTGAAGAGGTTTTAGTGAACCCTGATAAAAGAATTTCCAATAAATATGATAACTTTTATATTATAGATGATGAGAAGGAACTTTGGAACCATTTGCTAGAAACACTTGCCAAGGTGGTGAACTATGACCGAATGATGGTCTATAAATTTATGATGGACGGTTCCGGAAAAGTTATTGCCGAAAAGAAAGATGAGGAGATGGAAAGTTTCCTTGGACTTCATTATCCTGAATCCGATATTCCAAGACAGGCCCGGGATCTTTATCTTAAGAAGAGAAAAAGAATATTCAGTAACGTACATACGGAGACGGTTCCGGTTGTAAGTAAAACAAATAAAAATATTGATCTTAGTTTTTCAGCATCAAGAGGAATGTCTCCTGTTCATAGGCAATATCTTATAAACTCTGGTGTTTCTTCCAGCTTTAGTGTTTCGATTATTATCGATAATCATTTATGGGGATTGGTAACCTGCCAGAATATAGAGCCCAAACATGTGGATCTTGAAGACAGGGTGCAGGCGGGTATTTTCACAGCCTTGGCAGCAAATGCCTACTCATCTTTTAAATCCAAAAAAGAGCTGAACTATCGTCTGGAAGTAAATGAGAAGTTATCTGAACTGAAAACGAAATTTTTAAAACATCATAATTTATTTGATTCTCTTGTTGAAAGTAAACCTGATATTAAAAATTTACCTGAAGCAGATGGGCTGGCTATTTTTTCGGATGAAAATATAATTACAGAGGGAGTTACTCCTGCCATTGATGAAATTAAAAGAATTGGACAGTGGGTTCTGGAAAATACAACGGATCGTATTTATGTTGACAGAAGCTTCCTTAGAAATCATGGTGAAGAGCTTAATTTATCTGAAAATGCAGCCGGAATCATAATTTATTTTATTGAAAGAGATAAAAATGAAATGCTGATGTGGTTTCGTAAAGAGTTTGACGAACACATTAACTGGGCAGGTAATCCTGAGAAGAAAATAGCTGTGTTCTCTCAGAATGGAAAGGAAAAACAGATGGTTTCTCCCAGAACTTCATTTCGAATTTTCACAGAGAATATCCAAGGGCATTCTAAAAGATGGAACTCTAGAAATGTAAGTGCAGTACAGGCTGTAAGAGATTTAATTCTGGAAACTTCACATAAGAATTATAATGCGATCAAAAGGCTTAATGATGAGCTTAAAAAGGTGAATGAAGAACTGGATAGTTTTTCGTATACAATTTCTCATGACCTGGGAACACCTTTAACAGTGATGAAATTGAATGCACAAATGCTTTTGGGGAACCTTACTGATGATTCTGAAAAGAGCAAAACGAAGATTAATACCATCATTGAGGAAATTGATAATATGGCTGAAATGATGAAGGATGTGCTTCAGCTCAGCCGTGCCAAGCATAGCGATATTCAGCTTGAAAGCCTTACTACATTGAATACCATTTACAAAATTTCTGAAAATGCAAAAATGACCTACGGAAGTCCTAAAAGTGAAATTATCATTAAGGAATGTCCGGATGTAATGGCAGATAAAACTTTGCTTCATCAGGTATTTTTAAATATCATCAATAATGCAGTAAAATATTCTTCCCATAAAGATCAGCCAAAGGTGGAAATTGAGGGAACGGAAGACGGGCAAGCCATTATTTACAGAATCTCGGATAACGGAATTGGTATTCCTGAGGAAGAGAAGCATAAGATGTTTAAAATTTTCAATAGGATGGATAATGCGAAGAAGTTTAAAGGAAATGGAATAGGGCTGTCTATCGTACACAGAATCATGAAAAGAATAGGAGGGAATGTAGATTATGAGAGCAATAATGAGGGGACTTCTTTCATTTTAACGTTCAAAAAACCTTACATTTGAGAAACTTTTAAAATGTTATTTATGGTATCAGAATATCTTAAACAAAATACAGCAGAATATCACGATGCAGCAGAGAAGCTTTTTAATTCTGAAAAAATTTTTAATAAAACTTTCACGTTAGAAGATTATAAAAAGATCATCCATACGAATTATCTGATGCTTCTTCACAGTGAAGATAAAATATTCAACAGTCTTTCTGATAAGTATGCGGAAAAACTTCAGCTTGAAGAAAGAAAGAAGCTTTCCCTTATTGAAAAGGATCTTGAGAGTCTTTCTCTGGATAACCAGGCTGTATCTCACCCTCTTGAGTTTGAGAATGAACATGAGGCTTTGGGCGCTATGTATGTCATTGAAGGTTCTACTTTGGGTGGAAACGTTATTGCCAAGCAGCTTTCTAAAACGGAAGGTTTTGATGAGGTGACTTTTAATTTCTTTGGATGCTATCAGGAGAATACGGGACCCATGTGGAAGAACTTTAAGGAGTTTTTGGACACGGAAGTTAAGGAGGAAAACTATAATGAAGTGCTTTCCGGAGCAAAAAAACTATACACGTTTTTACTGAACGTCAACTAATTTCTTTTAATTCTAATTAAATTTCTGAAAAATTGCTCATTTTTTCAGGATTTATTAAATTTGGGGAGTTTCAATTTTAAACTTAACTAACAAAAATAAATAATTTAAAAAGTAACAATATGAAAGTAACTGTAGTAGGTGCAGGCGCTGTAGGAGCAAGCTGTGCGGAATACATCGCAATGAAGAACTTCTGTTCAGAAGTAGTTTTGGTAGATATTAAAGAAGGATTTGCTGAAGGTAAAGCAATGGATTTGATGCAGACAGCGTCTCTTAACGGATTTGATACAAAAATTACCGGAACAACAGGAGATTACAGCAAAACTGCAGGTTCTCATGTAGCAGTAATCACTTCAGGTATCCCAAGAAAACCTGGAATGACTAGAGAAGAATTAATTGGTATCAATGCGGGTATCGTAAAAGAAGTTACTGAAAACTTAGTAAAACATTCTCCAGAAGTAATCATTATCGTGGTTTCTAACCCAATGGATACTATGGCTTATCTGGTTCACAAAACTTCAGGTCTTCCTAAGCACAAGATCATCGGAATGGGTGGTGCTCTAGACTCTGCAAGATTCAAGTATAGATTGGCTGAGGCATTAGAAGCTCCAATTTCTGATGTGGATGGTATGGTAATCGCTGCTCACAGTGATACAGGGATGCTTCCATTATTGAGCAAAGCTACAAGAAATGGTGTTCCTGTAACTGAATTTTTAGACGAAGAAAAACAAAAATATGTAATTGAAGAAACTAAAGTAGGGGGTGCTACCCTTACTAAATTATTAGGAACTTCTGCTTGGTATGCTCCAGGTGCAGCTGTTTCTGTAATGGTTCAGGCTATTGCATGTGACCAAAAGAAAATGATCCCTTGTTCTTTAATGCTTGAGGGTGAATACGGACAAAACGATATCTGCCTAGGAGTTCCTGCTATCATCGGAGCAAACGGAGTAGAATCAATCGTAAACGTAACATTGACTGCTGAAGAGCAATTGAAATTCGCTGAAGCTGCTAATGCAGTGAGAGAAGTGAATGGAGATCTTAAATTCTAATTTACTGAATTATATATATGAAAACCGCGCCCGGAGGGCGCGGTTTTTTTGTGAAAAGAATTTTATCTAATTTCTTTTCAATACTGAACTTATTTAAGAACTTTTGCTTTCCTTTTTTTATCCTTTCAGGTTTTTAGATTGCACAAAAAAAGAGCGGTAAAAACCGCCCTAATTTTTATCTAACAACTAACTTTAATAATGACATCCACATCCTGTTTCCCACTCCTGGCAGAAACGTTGTGGCTCATGACAAGGAGTTACGCCACCAGGACCTCCTCCAGTATTACCACCTCCTCCAGTTACTCTGTAGCAAGTATCTCCGCTGCAATAATAGGATCCGTGGGTTGGAGGACAAACGCCGTCTAAACAGAATGCATAAGCTGTATCTCCTCCGCTAATTAACACCAATTGGCTTCTCTTTAATTTTTTTAAATTTTTCATAGTAATCAATGTTTTTAATTTGCTGATTACTAATGTATAAAAAATATAAGACACTAGCAAGTGTTTTAATTTTTTAATGAAAAATAAAATGATAATTGATTAATAGAATTAGTAAGAGGTGTTTTTAGTCCTAGAGTTATTCGATGTCTAGGGTCATAAAAAGGGCAATTTCATCAGGGTTATCATATAGTCTTGTATTCAGGCCGGTAATATTGAACCCCATTCTTCTGTAAAACTGTATGGCAGGGTAGTTGGTATTCTGGGTTTCAAGTTCAATGACTCTGCAGTTGAGTCTTCGAGCTTCTTTAAGGACGTTTTTAATCAGCATAATCCCAATTCCCTGTCTTCTATATTTTTCATTGACAAGGATATTTTCTATGTAAAAGCTGTTGTTCCATGTTCTGTGTTCACCAATGATCCAGCCTTGAAGTTCGCCATCTGTAAAGGCTCCAAAAGAATTATCTTTTTCAATGATGTTATTAAGTTCTTCAAGTTCATCAGTATCAGTTTCCCAGATTTTGGAATAAGACAAAGACTTTTCCCTTAGAGTAAATTCAAAGGAATTGGAGTATTCTATAGACGAAACGGAATAAATTTTATCTGTTGTATACCCATTATGTCCCCAATTCAAACTGGGATTGGAGGATAGTTTTTGTAGTTTCTTTATTTCCACGAATAAGAATATTTATTGAATTTCAGTACAGATTTCCACTAAATAATGGTCAAGATCCTTGATGTAGGCTGTTTTTTGTCCCCAAGGTTTTACAGCAATATCTTCATATAGTTCAGCGCCATTTTTTACTGCCTTTTCCAACAGTGCTTCCACATCATCGGTTACAAAGCCAAGTTCTATTCCAAATGGCTTTTCTTGTGTTTTGGAGGATAGAAACCCCAGTTTTAGATTTGAACCAGCTAAGCTAATTGAAGCAAAAGAAAGGGTTGTTTCTCCGGTAAGTAGTTCTCCATAGTCTTTTTCCGGAGTAATGAATTTTATTTCGGCGTTAAAGGTGTTTTTATAGAAGTTCATAGATTGTTCTACATCTTCTACATACAAAATGACGTATTTAAACTTAATCATACTATTAAATTATAATGGGTTTATTTTTTGCTTAAAATATATTCTTCATCCACCATCAGTTCAATATGAGGCTCATTTTGCGGATAGTGGTTTAGTCCACCAAAATGGCCGAAATGGAGTGGATATTTTTCACTGAGTTGTCTTATCTTATTTCCAAATGAATTAACATGAACAGCCTGGATAGCATCTTTACTCTGTCGTCCATTGCTGAAAAAGAGCATTAGATTACAATGATTATTAAAATCATGATCCTTATAATAGAATACATTGATGTTTTCCTCTCTGCATATAGGAATAAGGTGATTGATAAAGTCTTTTTTGTCTGCTAATGGTAGGTTACAGTCAATTCTTATGGAAAGATTTTCAGCATTATTCTTTTTTAATTCCGAACCAACGATTTGAATAAAACGATGTTCAATATTTTCAAAAACTTCCTTTTCCGGCTGATAGCTTTTATTGAGTTGAGCTTTAAAAGGAACGCTTGAATCCAAAAGTTTTGCATTTTCTTGAATCAACAAATCTTCTATTTCGGCTGCAAACTGAAAATGATAATCGAAAAGCTGATGATCTCCAATACTAATAATAAGCTGATTCTCATTGATGGCAAGGGACAAATAAGTTCTTTTGAAACATAATTTCAATTCTTCCAGTTTTCTGATGAGGTTTTCAATATTACTCACCTGAACTCTTGCTGCCAGTTCTGCATCATTATCCGCATGGCCTCCATATCCTTCAAAAAACCTGAAAAACTTGAAATGGTATAGGTTTTCAGGGAATTTAAAGTACCAGTATACTCCTAAAATCATGATGAATTGGGTTAGGGAATTGAATAAAGATCAAATTTAAATAAAATTTCATACTCTAAAACTTTCAAAACCCCTAAATTTGTGATCAATAAAAATTTACTTGGATGCTTAGGAACATTTCAATTGCGGCAGCTACTTTTTTGTCCGTAGTTACAATCAATGCGCAGAAGAACAGAAATTCTCAATTGGAAAGACCCAAATTAGTAGTAGGTCTGGTAGTGGATCAGATGCGTTGGGATTATCTATACCGTTTTTACAACAAATATGGAAATGACGGTTTCAAAAGATTATTGAATACAGGTTATTCTTTAAATAATGTACACATTCCGTATGTTCCAACCATTACAGCGCTAGGACACACGTGTATTTATACAGGATCTGTACCTGCAATTCACGGGATTGCCGGAAACGACTGGACGGATAAGGAAACGGGTAAAGGGGTATACTGTACTGCAGACGACAGTGTGCAGCCGGTAGGAACTACCAATACAAAAACAGGAAGCCACTCTCCGAAAAACCTTTGGTCTACAACGGTAACGGATGAATTAAGACTGGCAACCAATTTCCAAGGGAAAGTAGTTGGTGTTTCTTTGAAAGACCGTGCTTCCATTCTTCCTGCGGGACATACTCCGAACGGAGCGTTCTGGTTTGATGACAGTACCGGAAATTTTATTACAAGCACATGGTATATGAATGATCTTCCTCAGTGGGTGAAATCATTCAACTCTCAGAATTTACCGGAAAAATTAGTAGCAAATGGCTGGAATACTTTACTTCCAATCAATCAGTATACAGAAAGTTCGCCTGACAATTCTTCCTGGGAAGGGTTATTGGGAAGTGCAAAGACACCTACTTTCCCTTACAATGATTTAGCAAAAGATTATCAGACAAAAAAAGATAACATTCGTTACACACCTTTCGGAAATACGCTGACTTTGAAGTTGGCGGAAGCTTCTGTAGAGGGTGAAAAACTAGGAGGTGATGCTATTACTGACTTTTTAGCAATCAACTTGGCTTCTACTGATTATGCCGGGCATAAGTTCGGACCGAATTCCATTGAAGTGGAGGATGTTTATATCAGACTAGATCAGGATTTAGCAGAATTCTTCAACTACCTGGATTCAAAGGTTGGAAAAGGTGAGTACACCGTTTTCCTTTCTGCTGACCACGGTGGTGCTCATTCGGTAGGATTCCTGAAAGAACATAAAATACCTACAGGTTTCTTCGGAGAAGGAGCTGAGAAGAATATTAACGAAAAGTTGAAAGCTAAATTTGGCGCAGATAAATTGATTAATGCAATTGATAACTATCAGATTTATTTTGACAGAAAAGTATTGGCAGACAGCAAACTTGAGTTGGATGATGTAAGAAACTTTACGGTAAAGGAATTGGAAAAAGATCTTACTGTTTTATATGCTGTTTCTGTAGATAAAGTTCAGGAATCTAGTATTCCGGAGCCCATTAAGCAAAGAATTATCAACGGAATCAACAGACAGAGAAGTGGTGATATCCAATTGATTTCTCATGACTCTATGCTTCCACCATACTCCAAAACAGGAACTACACACAGTGTATGGAATTCTTATGATTCACATATTCCATTAATCTTTATGGGATGGGGAGTTAAGCAGGGTGAAAGCAATAAGGCTTATCATATGACGGATATTGCGCCTACAGTTTCTTCATTACTAAAAATTCAATTCCCAAGTGGAAATGTAGGAAACCCAATTACGGAAGTAATCGGTAAATAAGTAAACATATTGTTATATATAATCAGCTGCTTTCGTATGGGAGGCAGCTGTTTTTATTTTATATATGTAATGTTTCAGGCTTACAGTTATCTGAATTTTTACAGTAAATCTATATGTATTTATTTTTGCTAAAAATAGGTACAGATGATCACAAAATGCAAAGGTTGGCCTATAAGTCTGATTTTTGGTCAATACATTTAAAAAGCTATCTTTGCAAAAATTTTGGTTTCCAGCATATTGGAATGAAAAGGGAATTGGGTGAGACGCCCAGACTGTCCCCGCAACTGTAAATCGCAACAAAAGTTTCTGTAAACAGCCACTGTACAAACGGGAAGGCACAGAAAGCGAAAGTCAGGAGACCTGCCAGAATAATAATCAAAAAAACATATTGCTTTCGGAGGAAAAGTGGAATAATATGGGTATAAAAAGATCTTTAGTACTGTTTTTGTCGTCTTACGGCTGCTTTCTTTTCGGACAGGAGAAAGTGGTTGATACGATTTATATTTTCGATAGTCAGATGAATAAGGTAAAGCTTTTTCATCCTGTAAAAACTATTAGTACTGAAGATGCCCAAAAAAATTCCAGCAATCTTTCTGAACTGCTGAGATTCCAGTCTGCTGTTTACATTAAGGAAAACGGACGTGGAGCAGTTTCTTCACCATCTTTCCGAGGAACCACCGCCCAACAGACGGCTTTTGTATGGAATGGAATTAATATTAACTCTAATTTTTTAGGACAGGGAGATATCAATAATATTTCTTTGTTCGGGTATGACCAGATCGGAATAAAAGCCGGTGGAGGAAGTGTTACCTATGGCTCCGGAGCTATCGGCGGAAGTATTCACCTGAATAATAATCTCGACTTTAATAAAGGGTTTCATGGTACACTATTTTCAGAAGTAGCATCTTTTAATACCTATAACAACTTGCTTAAAGGAGCTTATAGCAATGAAAAATTCAGCTTTAAGGCTTCGGGGAACTATTCTGTAAGTGAGAATGATTATGAAGTAAAAGAGGCTAAAAGCTACATCAATAGAAACGGACAATACTACAATACAAATTTCAATATTGCTGCAGCCTATAAAATTGCTCCACACCATCAGGTTTCATGGATTTCGGAGTTCTTTAACGGACAACAGCATTATCCGGTTCTTTTTGATAACGAAACTGAAACGAAATACAGAACTCAAAATGTAAGAAGTCTGATTTCATGGGATTGGAATAAAACACAATTCAATAACTCTTTCAAGGCAGCCTATACGGAGGAAAATTTCCAGTATTTTGCTAAAGCTGATGGTCCTCAGACTAGTGGTGGAACTGGGAAGAATTATATCCTGAAGAATGATTTCAATTATTTCTTTAACTCTAAATGGAACTTCAATGTTATTGGAGAGTATCAGCTTAATAAAGGAGAAGGATATGGTTCCGGAATAGATCATGTAAGTCGAAATATGGGATCAGTTTCTGGATTATTAAGATATTTTCCTGCAACAGATCTACGTCTTGAAGCCGGAATACGAAAAGATTTCGTTGGAAAAATTAGCTCTCCTGTACTGTTTTCTTTTTCCGGAAAATGGAATGCCGTAGATTGGTATACTCTCGGGCTGAGTGTTTCAAGAAACTTCAGGGCTCCATCTTTCAATGATTTATATTGGCAGCCGGGAGGTAATATGGATTTAAAGCCAGAGACATCCTATCAGTTTGAACTGAGAAACCAGTTTAAGGTAGGAGATCTTCAGATGTCAGTCGCTCCTTTTTATCTGGATATCCGCGATATGATAAGATGGCTTCCAACTTTCTCGGGATATTATAGTCCTGTAAACACAGATCATGTAAGATCATATGGGGTAGAGGCTCAAATGGAGTATATGAAAAGGTTTGGTAAGCATCTATTAAAAGGAAGCCTTGGATATACCTATACAAATTCTCAGGATCTTGAAAAGAAAAAGCAATTGATGTATGTGCCATTTCATAAGTTCACTGGAAATATTGATTACCAGTATGAGTTTATAAAAGTATATGTTCAGGGGCTTTTTAACGGGCTTACCTATACAGATTCCAACGAAAAGAGAAGTGAGGCTTTGGAAAATTATTTTGTAATGAATGCCGGGCTTGGTCTTACGTTCCATAAGGAGTATACCATAGGGTTCAAGGTTAATAATGTTTTCAATCAAGTCTATTATACTATGTTCGCTTATCCATTGCCTAAAAGAAATTATAGTGTAAGTTTAAATATCAATTTTTAAAAATAAAATTAAATATATATGAATATCAAAAGAATTTTACCTCTTGCATTTGCTTCCATGTTACTTTTCAATGTTTCATGTAGCAGCGATAATGACACTGAGACTACTCAGTCAACTACCTATGAAAACGGAATCCTTGTTTCCAACGAAGGTGGATTTACAAAGCCTACCTCTGATGTTACTTTCTTGAGCAACAGCCTTGGAAATATATTTACTAACATCTATTCTGAGAATAACAATAAGGAATCTTTTGGTAAGGTACTTCAAAGTATAGGCTTCCTTGGAGATCGTGCTTATTTGGTAGCGAATGTTCCTAACAAAATTGATATTGTAAACCGTTATACATTCAGAAAACAAGCTACGGTAATAGCTAATCTTGATAATCCAAGATATATAGCATTCTCTGGAAATAAATATTTTGTAACGAACAATAACTTTGCGGATGTAAGAAAGCTTAATGCCTATAATATTGCAGATAACACCTATGTAAATAGTGTTAGTTTCCCACGTTATGCTGAAAAGGTAGTTGAAGCAGAAGGAAATATTATTGTACAGACTGATGGTATTGGTTATAATACTGCTCCTCCTTTTGATTCGTTTGCAACAGGGTATACAATCAGTGTTGTAAGCCCGTCTACAAATACTATAAGCAAGACGATTACACTACCTAGCGTAGGGATTATTAAAGATCTTATTTCTTACAAAGGAAGCGCTTATGTATTGGTTTCTGATAATACAGACTCATACATTTACAAGATCAATTCTTCTGCAGGAACTTTTACAACAACTACTCTTACAGGAATTCCTAAAGTTCAGAAATTGAGAGCAGATAGTGATAAGTTCTATTTTATCACTGATACCAATAAAGTTTATGGTATGGCTGTTAATTCTACAGCTGTTCCTACTACACCTATTGTTACAGCCGTAGGGAATGTTTATGGTTTTGACGTTATTGATGGTAGAATCTTTGCCGCAGACGCAAACTTCTCAGAAGATGGTAAAGTAAATGTTTACAACGCGAACAATGGTTCTCTATTGAAAAACTTTACGGCAGGAGTTGGAACAAACGGGTTCTATAAAAATTAAGAATAACGCTTAGGCGTACGCAAAATAATTTTTTATTTTTTCATCATTTGTGTTTTTTTCCGGACGGGCTCTTAGGGCCCGTCCGGCTTTGTTATATACCTCATTGAAGTAAACGAAATACGGCTGGATGTGAAACATCCAGCCGTATTTTATACTTTGTAAAATTCAATTATATTTTTAATCCCAGTTTTTCTGCTTCTGCAATAACAAACCTGGTTGCTTCTTCCTTTTCATTCGGAATTTCCCCCTCAAGGATTGCTTCTTTCACTTTTTCCTTTAAAATACCGATTTCACGTCCCGGCTTAAGGTCAAACATTTGCATAATCTCCTCTCCGGTGATAGGAGGCTGGAAGTTTCTTACCTGATCCTTTTCCTCTACTTCCTTGATCTTAACAGCCACATATTCAAAGTTTTTCTTGAATTTCTCCTGTTTTTTGGAGTTTTTAGTGGTGATATCCGCCTTGCAAAGCGTAAAAAGTTCCTCAAGGTTTTCTCCGGCATCAAATAAAAGCCTTCTTAATGCAGAATCTGAAGCATCATCTGTAATCAAGGCAATAGGTCTGGAAGAAAGTTTTACCATTTTCTGAACATACTTCATGTCACTTCCCAATGGCAGCTTCAGCCTCTGGAAAAGAGTCTTTACCATTTTTGAGCCTAAAAATTCATGTCCGTGGAAAGTCCAGCCTGTTCCTTCCACAAACTTTTTCGTAGGAGCTTTTCCAATGTCATGAAGTAATGCAGACCAGCGCAGCCAAAGGTTATCGGTATTCACAGAAATATTATCCACTACCTCAAGGGTGTGGTAAAAGTTATCCTTATGGGTTTGTCCTTCTACTTCCTCTACACCTTTAAGCTCTATTAATTCAGGAATAATAAGCTTTAAAAGCCCGGTTTGTTCCATCAATTTTAATCCTACAGAAGGTTTTTCAGATAACATAATCTTGTTAAACTCCACCATGATTCTCTCCATGGAAACAATACTGATTCTTTCAGCTTCCTGCTTAATGGCATTTAAAGAATTTTCTTCAATGGTAAAGCCTAGGGTTGAAGCAAAACGTACTGCTCTCATCATTCTCAATGGATCATCAGAATAGGTTTGAGCAGGCTCTAATGGAGTTCTTAGAATTTCTTTTTCCAGATCTTCAATCCCGTTGAAAGGATCAATAAGTTCCCCGAAATTATCTTTATTTAAAGAAATTGCCATCGCATTGATGGTGAAATCTCTTCTTTTTTGGTCATCTTCCAAAGTTCCGCCCTCCACTTCAGGCTTACGGCTGTTTTCTGTGTAGCTTTCCTTTCTGGCACCCACAAATTCAAGTTCAAGATCCTTGTACTTAATCATGGCTGTTCCATAGGTTTTGAATACAGAAACCTTTAATTTAGGATCAATATCCTTAGCTACATTCTGAGCTAGCTCAATACCGCTTTGCTCAGTCACAAAGTCGATGTCAGTAGAAGCCTTTCTCTTCATCAGAAGATCGCGAACATATCCACCAACAATATATACAGACTGGTTATTCCTTTCTGCAGCTTCAGAAATTATTTTAAAAAGTTTTAAATTCTTATTTTGATTAAGATTAATTTTCATCGTTTATAATAGCGTCAATTTCTACCATGCCGTTCACTAATCATAATGAGCGTACATTTTACTAATTTTTCCCTCTTCATTAAAAAACATCACTTCTACAGCATGTTTATCCATAATAGACTTATAAAATAATGCTACAGAATCTACTCCCGCCGTTGAATGAATCAGGTCAAAGTGAAGATCCGGAAATTTTTTCAATGCTTTTTTCCAGTATTCACGAACTGCCTCTTTTCCCTTTAAAGAACTTTCCTTTCCTCCGGTAGCCATGGCAATCATGGGAGTTGTGATCTCAATATCTTCAGAATAATGGGAGAGAATATCCTCCAAATCACGAGAGTTCCAGGCTTCTACCCACATTTTAGCGAATTCCTGATGATTCATAGCATGTATTTTATGAGTTGAGTTTTGCAAAGATAGAATTAAAAAAAAGAAATCCTGCCGATATGAACTGACAAGACTCTAAAAAATAAATAAGGTAACTCAGAATTTTTACTCTCTGAGAACCTTTATCCTATTATCACTCCATATTTTGATGACTGAAGAACCTGAATATTTTGAAACCTTATCCCTGTCTTCTTCCACAGCATAATCTACCAGACTTATCATTTCTGGTGAGATGTCAGAAAACTTCAAGGGACTTTTTTCACCACTGAAATTGGCAGATGTAGAAACCAATGGCTTGTTCAGCTTTGTAATTAATTTTTTACAAAAATCATTCTTTACCAATCTGATCCCTATACTTCCATCTTCAGCAAGTAATTCCTTAGGTAATCCTTTTGGATTTTCATAAACGATAGTCACTGGTTTTTCACTTAGGTCAATGATTTCCCAAGCCATTTCAGGAACATCTACCAAATCCTGAAGCCTTTTTTCAGATTCTACCAAAATAATCATGGATTTATTTTTCTCGCGTTTCTTGATGTCAAAAATCTTATTGACAGCTTCTATATTGGTAGCATCACAACCAATCCCCCAAATGGTATCAGTAGGATAAAGAATAGTTCCGCCGGACTTTAATATTTCGATTATTTTTTCCATAATTTTATTTGAATTCAAAACAGTTGATAAAGGTAAAAAATATATGAATTTTGGACAAAAAATTGAGGGGTAAATAGAAACGTGTTTTTTTTAAAAAAAGTTTTGGCTAAAGCCGTTGAAAGGGAGTTAAATAAAAACGGGCTTTAGCCCGTCTCTATTAATATTCTATGGGTAAAATATGATTTTGAAACTACTTTAATGTTTGTTTCATTTACATCCATCCCAATTTAGATAAATATCTTTCCTCAATAATATTCAAATGGTGATAATTATGGCCAATAATAAGTTTTCCAATGGTCTCTACTGAAATTTCATGACCATTGGCTGTACCAATACTTTGTAAAGCATCAGGACTCATGGTTTCCAATAGAATTTTGGAAGATTTTCTAACAATTTTGTACTCATCCAATAAAGATTCAAGGGATCTTTCATTAGCATTGGATTTTTCAGCATATTCATTTTCATCAAAGCCAGGGAGATTATTTTTCTCACCTCTGGCAATGGCCAGTATTCTGTACTGAAAAACTCTTTCAGTGTCCGATAAATGCAATAGTACGCCTTTCAGTGTCCATTTACCTTCAGCATAGGAAAATTGAGATTGTTCTTCGGTAAGATTAGAATAAATTCCTGCCGTTTTCTCTTCTGATTTTATTAATTCAGCTGACCAGTCTCCGGAAGGGATTAGGTCTAAATATCTTTGGATGTATTTTTGAAAATCTGTCATGTTATTTTGGATTATAAGTTAGATATAATACAGTTTACTTTGTACATCTTTATTGTACGAAAGCTATGAATTGCTCCACTCGTAGAAATTTACAGAGTCATACAGTTCAAAACCGGATGATGGATATAATTGATTTCCTATGTCATTACTTTTTCCTGTTTCAAGCAGGATTCCACAGGCATTTGAAGCTTTGCATAGCTCTTTAGCTTTTTCAATAAGTTCTTTGGAATATCCTTTTCCTCTATAATTTTCATTGACGTACAGGTCATTTAATAGCCAATATCGCTGCATTCTTGTAGATGAAAATATGGGGTATAATTGTACAAAACCTGTCAATGTACCATTTTCCTCCGCAACAAAAATTTCAGAATCCTTGTTTTCAATTCTTTCGTGAAGAAAATTTCCTGCTGCAGGAACATCTGATTCCTTGTGATAGAATATTCTGTACTGATCAAATAATTCAGCAAGTTGAGGCAAATCGGAAATGATGGCTTTTCTTGTATTTTTCATAGATATTTTGTGGTGATAATAAAAATGAGAAAGATATTAAATCCTTCTCATTTTTAGTTTATTTTGATGTATTAAGAAAAAGCTTTTTCCAGATCTGCAATAAGATCTTCTGCATCTTCAATTCCAACGCTTAAACGAACCAGATCATCAGTGATTCCTAATTCAGCACGTTTTTCAGCAGGGATAGAAGCATGAGTCATTAAGGCGGGGTGGTTAGCCAAAGATTCTACACCTCCTAAAGATTCAGCTAATGTAAATACTCTTACTTTCTCTAAGAATTTAACAGCATCTTCTTTCTTACCGGATTTGAATGTGAATGAAACCATTCCTCCCGATTCTTTCATTTGAGATTTTGCCAATTCATATTGAGGGTGAGATTCCAATCCAGGATAAATTACCTTATCAACAGCAGGGTGATTTTCTAGATATTTTGCTACTGCAAGACCGTTGTCTGAGTGTCTCTGCATTCTTAGTGCCAATGTTTTAATTCCTCTCAATACAAGATAAGAATCGTGAGGTCCTAAAATACCACCACTTGCAAACTGGATGAAATGAAGTTTCTCCCCCAGTTCAGCATCTTTAGCAATAAGAGCTCCTGCAATAACGTCAGAGTGTCCACCCAAGTATTTAGTTGCTGAATGCATTACAATATCAGCTCCCAAATCAATTGGTCTTTGAATATAAGGGGTAGCAAAAGTATTATCTACCGCTACTAAAATATCTTTTCCTTTTGCAATCTCTACTACAGCTTTGATGTCTACTAATTTCATCAAAGGGTTAGTTGGAGTTTCTACCCAAATCAGCTTGGTTTTATCAGTAATTACATCAGCAATTTTAGAAACATCATCAAAATTTACGAAAGTGAACTTCAGTTGATATTTTTCAAAAAGTCTGGTAAACATTCTGTAAGTTCCTCCGTAAAGGTCATCTACAGCAACTACTTCATCACCAGGATTTAGTAATTTTAAAACACAATCGATAGCTGCAAGTCCGGAACCGAAAGCTAAACCTCTAGCTCCGTTTTCAATACTTGCCAAAGAGTCTTCCAATGCCTGTCTTGTAGGGTTGGCAGCTCTTGAATATTCATATCCGGAATGTACTCCCGGGCTTTTCTGTGCAAACGTAGAGGTTAAAAATACAGGAACATTTACAGAACCCGTTGCAGACTCATGATGCTGCCCTCCGTGAATTACTTTTGTATTAAAATTCATAATATTTTATAATTTATCAATCTAACAGTGTACCAATCTATCAATGTTTTATCATTATTATTTTGGTTAGCAGTTACATGTATTGTGTTGTATTTTTACTTAATAGCTGATTTTACGGCAAACTCTTCTGCAATTTCTTCCAGCCATTGTGCTACATCTTCTTCACCGGTAGCTCTTTGATACGTATTTCCTAAAGACATTAAGATCTGGTGGATAAACATCTTCATTTGATCTACAGGCATTTCTTTTGTCCAAAGATCAATTCTTAAAGCTTCCATTGCTTTATCATCCCATACGGAGATCATTGTAGCTTTAGTTTCCTCTTTCTCAATACCTCCATCCTGAGCGTTCCATGTAATGTTTTCAGGGATGTGGTTTTCATCCAGCTCTACATCTATCGTAATCTGAGTTTTTCTCATTTCTCTATTTTTTCTAAATTCTAAATTTTCTATTATTTAAGTTTCGGTTTATAACCGGACTGATTGAAGATTGTTGTGGCATCCATTTTCAGGAAATCCTTCAGCTTAGTTTCAGGTTTTTCTTTAAGATAAGCCTTACAGATCTGCCATCCTGTAAAAATTCCAATTTGTGGTGAAGACTCATTGTCAATTTCAGTATAAAACTTTGAAAATGGTCCCGGCGCAATAAAACGTTCACCCAATCTTGGGTCATCACCAAACAGCAAATTGCTTTCCACAAAATAATTCCAGATATTGGCTTCATTGGTAGTCGCCCATTCATACTGCTTCTTGGTGTAATTTATTTTCAAATAATCAGGAAAGTCGGGAAGAAAAGCATCCTGTAAGATCATCACTTTTCCGTTAAGAATAACCTGATCAATAAACTTCTGATGATCGGCAGATTCGGTTACAATATTTTCGGCAAAAAGCTGAGAAACCCTGGGAACAATATTCTGAGGGTTCATCGACTTTTGGAAATAAAGTTCCAGTCCTTTGTAGTGAGCATTACCATCTCCCATAAAGCCCGTAATGTCTATGAATAAAAGATTTCCTTTCTGATCATAAAAAATAGGATCCTGAACCATTTGTAATGCAGATGAAAACAGAAATACCTTTGGATTCTTAAACTGAGGGAAGTGATATTTGATATGTGCAAACAAGCCCTGAAGCTCTTTTTGCAGCTTGGCCTGATCTATTTTTCCAATAGCTTCCTTATAGATTTTTATTTCTTCTGCGTCCGCTCTTCTTTTTCCGAAATCTGCATCAGAAACACTGCCCTGAAACCAAGGAAACTGGGCTTTAAACTGATCCAGCGAAATACCAGGATTATAGAATTCCTTAGAAATGTCGGTCATTTCAACCTTTTCAGGGGTATCTTTAATCTCTACTTTCCATTGATTTTCGGGTTCTTTTTGGCAGGAACTCAGTCCTGCAACTAAAATAGAAGAAAGCGCAATATATCTAAAAATCTTCATTATTTTTACATGGAATTTAAGTTTACAAAAATAAGGATTAAATAGACAATTCATGATGAAAATTAAAATATTTACAGCCTTCAGTCTTATTTTAGGGCTTGCCTTTTTCAATGGACAAAAGCTTGAATTTAAAGATAAAAACCTGGAAAAAGCCGTTATCGAAAATTTTGATCTGAATAAAGACGGAGTAATAGAGACCTCAGAGGCTGAAATGGTAGCCAATTTATTTTTGGTTCAGAAAGATATCAAATCTACGGAGGATCTGGCCTTTTTTAAAAATGTAAAAATGATCTTGCTTGATGATAATACAATTCCTGCCATTCGTCTGAAAAATATGGAAAAGCTTGAACTCTTTTCATGTACAGGCTGTAAAATCTCTTCATTCACGGCAGAAAATATGAAAAAACTGGCTTCATTATATATAGATAACAACCTTTTGGACAGTATTTCTCTTAAAGATACTCCAAGGATTGATCAATTAACATTATCTTTAAATAAACTGAAAGCAGTTGATCTCATTCAGCTTAAAAATTTAAGAAAGCTCAATGTAGAGCATAATAAGATCCAGAAAATTGATATTTCAGGAAATCCGCTTTTGCAAACTCTGAATGTAGGTGGGAACAACATGAAAGAAACGGATATTAAAAAAGGATTGAAAACGGATGTAACTGTTTTTGGAGCTGAACAATAAACTAATACGATGAAAATAGAAACAAAAAGACTGATTTTAAGAAAACTTGAAGATAATGATGCTGAAAGAATGTTCCTTATGGATTCTAACCCTGAAGTGATGAAGTATCTTGAAACTCCTGTAACATTGGTGGAACAATCACAGAATGGTATCAGGATGATTCAGAAACAATATGTAGAAAATGGAGTAGGGAGACTTGCTGTGGTTGAAAAAGAGAGTGGACTGATGATAGGTTGGTGTGGGTTGAAACTACTGAAGAAACCTATCAATGGTCATGTTGAAACACTGGATTTAGGCTATCGTTTCATTCCTGAATTTTGGGGAAAAGGGTATGCCTGGGAGGCGGCAGTAGCTACTCTTGAATATGGATTTAATGATTTAAATGCGGAGACTATATATGCCTATGCTGATGCAGGAAATGCAGGTTCCAATTATATTTTAACAAAGCTGGGTTTCGAAAATACAGGCGAATTTGAAGATGAGGGTGTAATGTGCTTTTGGTATAAATTGAAACGTGAAAAATATATTTCAGGAAATGCTAAAGATTAGACAAGAAGAAGAAAGAGACTATAAAAAGGTTTTTCAACTGATAGAAGAGGCTTTCAGAAATATGGAACATAGTGACCATCAAGAGCAATTTCTGGTTGAGAAATTAAGAAAATCGGATGCCTTTATTCCTGAATTATCACTGGTGGCAGAAGATGAAAATGGTGACATTGCAGGACATATTTTGTTTACAAAGCTTCGCATTGAGAATGATTCAGAAACTTTTGAGTCACTTGCCTTGGCGCCGGTTTCTGTAAAACCTGAGTTTCAAAATCAGGGAATTGGCGGAAAACTTATTCTTCAAGGACATCATATTGCCCAAGAACTAGGATATCAATCTGTTATTTTAATAGGACATGAAACTTATTATCCTAAGTTTGGTTACGAAAAAACAAGTAATTTTGGGATTTCATTTCCGTTTGAAATTCCAGAAGAAAATGGAATGGCCATTGAGTTGGTAAAAGACGGATTAAAAAATAAAAACGGGGTTGTAAAATACCCTAAGGAATTTGGAATAGACTAAAAAAATATAAAGGATGCAGACACAAAAAGTGATAGACCATATTGTTGGCTGGTTAAAGGATTATGCAACAAAAGCTAAAGTAAACGGATATGTATTAGGAGTTTCCGGAGGAGTAGATTCCGGAGTGGTTTCTACATTGGCAGCAATGACGGGACTGAAAACATTATTGATCGAAATGCCAATCCGCCAGAAAGCAGATCAGGTAGACCGTGCAAAGGATCATATGAATGATTTAAAATCAAGATTTCCCAATGTGGAGATCATGTCTGTAGATCTTACGCCTGCTTTTGAAGAACTTTATAAAACCTTTGATGTAAAGGATGATCTGTATCCCAATGAAAAACTAGCCTTTGCCAATACAAGATCCCGTTTGAGAATGCTTACTCTGTACTATTACGGGCAGCTTAACGGACTTTTGGTATGCGGAACAGGAAATAAAGTTGAAGATTTCGGAATCGGGTTTTATACAAAATATGGTGATGGAGGAGTAGACGTATCCCCAATTGCCGATTTATATAAAACCGAGGTGTATGCACTTGCTAAAGGCTTGAATTTAATTAAAAGCATTCAGGAGGCTATCCCAACAGACGGACTTTGGGATGTAGACAGAACTGACGAACAACAGATCGGAGCAACCTACCCAGAATTGGAAAAAATTCAGAAAGAATATGGAACCAAAACGGCTGAAGACTATGAAGGAAGAGATAAAGAAGTATTCCTGATCTTTGACCGAATGCATAAAGCCGCAAAACATAAGATGGATCCTATTCCAATCTGTGACATTCCGGAAGAGTGGAGAGAATCATAAAATAAATTGTTACAATGAACAGTAAAATAAGAGGTGTATTTTTTATCTGTCTTGGGCTTCTCTTTGGGATGTCTGTGATGTATATCTACAACCGTTTTATCTCCGATAAAAAAGATCATCCAAACGCTGCAAAAACAGAAGCGGTAAGTTATGGGAGTACTTCTACGGAAGATCAATATAATACAGGAAACTCATCAGTACAGGTTTCTATAGACAAACTGACTGAAGAAAAGACAGTGATAAGCTATGTAAAACAAAATCATAGACTTCCGGATTATTACATTACAAAAAATGAAGCCAGAAATCAGGGCTGGAATCCATCAAAAGGAAATCTTTGTGAAGTGCTTCCGGGAAAAGCAATTGGTGGAGATAAATTTGGTAACAGAGAGGGAAGATTGCCGGATGGTGATAAGTATTTTGAAGCAGATGTAAACTATCACTGCGGTGGAAGAAATGCAGACAGAATTATTTATACTCAAAATGGAGATGTTTATCTTACCAAGAATCATTATAAAAGCTTTGAAAAGCAATAATTGTACTTAGTAAATAGTCATAGCTCCTCGCAATGACTTGATGTATAATTTGCATTTAAATAGTTATAAGTATTAATTTTGAAAAATAATAACCTTGTTTGTTTACTTTTTTTATTGCTTCTGATGTTCTCATGCTCAGAAAAAGAAAAGCCTGTAAAGAATCAGGAACAAAAGAAAGCCGTAACCATACTCATACAGCCATTTCAGGATATTAAATCTGAAAACTTGGAAAAAGTAGTGGTGGGAATTAAAAAAGTATATCCCAATGTTAAGGTTCTTGAAGCAATAGCCTTTCCGGAAAACACTTATTACAAAGAGAGAAACCGTTACAGAGCAGATTCTATCATTAAGTTTTTAAGTAGTAAAACAAAAGATGGATTTGTGACTATAGGGTTAACTTCAAAGGATATTAGTGCAACCAGAGGAAAAATAAAAGACTTTGGAATTATGGGCTTGGGATATAGACCCGGAAAAGCCTGTGTAGCATCAATGTTCAGACTAAATAAGGAAAATACGGATGAGCAATTTTATAAGATTGCTATTCATGAATTGGGACATACCCAAGGGTTGCCACATTGTCCGGAGAAAATGTGCTTTATGAGAGATGCAGAAGGCAAAAATCCAACCAATGAAGAAACGGATTTCTGTAAAAAATGCAAGACTTTTTTAATTAATAAAAATTGGAAATTTAGTTCAATATGAAGACAGTATATATAGATTTTACAGACATAGGTGATTATGAAGATTTTTACACCCAGTTAAAGGAAAAAATTCAGCTTCCTGAACATTTTGGGGATAATCTTGATGCGCTTTTCGATACCATTACCGGAGACCTGGAAATGCCGCTTCACCTTGAATTCGTAAATATGACAGTAGATCAGCTGGAAATTTTTGAAGATCTTCTAACTACGCTGGAAGATGCAGAGGAAGAAGTAGAAGACTTTACTTTTAGCTATTATCTGGAGCAGTACGAAGATGATGAAGAGGAAGAAGAAACAGAAGATTAATCTGTAATGTAAAAAATAAAGAGATTGTTTTAGAAATAGAACAATCTTTTTTTTATTTAAAATCTATTATTACAAATGAAATTAGCAGCATTCAATTTTATCAGAGATAAAATCCTTGCGCCTTATCAGCATACTATTTTTATCAAAACCTTAGCGTCTTAGCGTTTTTCAACCATAGAGAATTTGGCTTTATGGATCATTCAAAATAAAAAAAACCAACAGAATCTCTGTTGGTTTTTTGATCAAAAATCCACTATGACTTACAAAAATGATGTAAATCCGCATTAATATCACAACAAAAGTTGAATATTAAATTTTTCGTTTGTCAATGGACTTTTACAATCTTACCTTTTCATTCCTACAAAAACGTAGAATCGAAATAAAAAGGCAATAGGTCTTTAACCGCATGTACTTTCACAACTTCCTCATTCATACTTGAAAAATAAAGATCGATGTTTTCACTTTGCTTGGTTTCGTACTCTATTAAGCTCTGACGGCATGCTCCACAAGGTGGTATTGGTGGATTTTTCTCATGAAATTCCTTAGGTCCGCCAACCACAAATATTTTTTTTACTTTAACATTCGGAAAGTTGGCTGCTACCCAGAACAATGTGGTTCTCTCAGCACAAAGCCCGGATGGGAAAGCGGCATTCTCCTGATTATTTCCAGAGTATATTTCTCCGTTTTCCAATAACACAGAGCATCCTACAAAAAACTGAGAATAGGGTGCATAAGCGTTTTCGCGGGCCGCCTTGGCTCTTTCGAATAATTGTATTTCTATATCGCTCAGCTCACTGCTATTTTTAAAATATTCGTAACTGATCTGTATGTCTTTTTTCATATATTGTAGACTAAAAAAGGGGCGTAAAATTACTTCTTTTTAATGAGGTGGGCAATATTTATTCTTCTAATGACAACGTTCAAATTTTAAAACAAATAAAATGTTATATACCCCAATACAATTCAGGAATGTAGAGCTTAAAAACCGCTGGGTAATGTCTCCAATGTGTATGTATTCATCTGAAAACGGTATGGCGAATGATTTTCATTTCGTGCATTACGGAAGCCGGTCACAGGGTGGAACAGGTTTGCTGATCGTAGAAGCTACAGGTGTAGAACCAAGAGGAAGGATCACCAATCATTGTATGGGAATCTGGAATGATGAGCAGGCAGAACAACTACAGAAAATTGTAGAATTTGTTCACAAAAACTCAGAAAGTAAGATAGGAATTCAGCTGGCTCATGCAGGGAGAAAAGGATCGACATGGAATAACCTGCAGATCTCTCTTGAAGAGGGATGGGAAACCATTGCACCAAGTTCTATTCCTTATCATCCATCAGAAAGAATTCCTCACGCATTGAGTACTGATGAGGTAAAAGAACATGTACAGTATTTTAAAAAAGCAGCCCAACGAGCTGTAAAGGCTGGGTTTGATGTAATTGAGCTTCATGGAGCGCATGGCTATCTTATACATCAGTTTTTGTCCCCACTTTCCAATATCAGGACAGATGAATATGGCGGAAGCTTTGAAAACAGAATCCGTTTTCTGATTGAAATTGTAGATGCTGTAAATGAAGAATTGAATGATGATACGGCTCTTTTTGTGCGTATTTCCGGAACAGAATATGCGGAAAACGGTTGGGATATTGAAGATAGCGTAGCATTGGCGAAAATTTTAAAAGAACATTCCGTTGACCTTGTGGATGTATCAAGCGGCGGAAATATTCACGGAGCTAAAATTTCAGTTTTTAATGGCTATCAGGTTCCCTTTTCATCACAAATAAAGAATGAAGCTATAGTGAAAACAGGTGCTGTAGGTCTCATTACGAATGTAGAACAAGCGGAAGAAATTCTTCAGAATAATAAGGCAGATCTGATTTTTGTAGCAAGAGAAATTCTTAGGAATCCATATCTGGCAATTCAGGGAGCGTTTGAAATGAAAGAAGAGTGCTTTTTCCCACATCAATATACAAGGGCTAAAATCTCTTCATAACAAATCTCACAAAAATGGATATTGAAGACTTCATGCTGACCTGTCCCAGTAAAAAGTTTCTGGGTGTAGAATGCCTTGGTTGTGGTGCTCAAAGAGCAATTGTATTGGTTTTTGAAGGAAAGTTTTCTGAGGCTTTTCATATGTATCCGGCAGTGTATACCTTATTGCTGTTTTTTTTCACATTGGGACTAAGTTTTATAGACAAGAAAAGGAAATACACGAATGTCTTATTGGGCCTGATTGTCATTAATCTTGTTATTGCAATAGTTTCTTATATTTATAAGCATTTCTGATTATTTTTTTAATAATGTTAAAAATTAAGACCATTTTATTAGTTTTTATGTAATCCCATTGAATAGATAGTCGTAGAACTACTACAATTTATGAAACTGTTGCCTTAAAACTTTTTAAATTAGAACATGAAGTCTATCTTTGTTATATAGATCCTATTATATAGGGCTATTATTAATGATTTAAATTTAAGAATATGGCAGGAAATTCAAGAGGAATCTTAAAATTCAATGGAGGTGAAGGTCAGAAGTTATTAAGACTTAACTACAGTGTATCAAGAGCTACAGATATTTCAGGACGTGTAGCATCAGATCCGTCAAACGCTCTTATCAAAGTAACCATTGAGGCAACTGAAAAGTCTGATGTTTTAGAAAGTCTACTGAACAGCAAATATAAACCTACAACCGGAGAAATCAATTTCAACAAATCTCATGAGGAGGGAACTTTGATCACTCTAAAATGGGAAAATGGATATGTAATCCAACATGAAGTAGATTTTGATGCAATAGACAGCAACAATATGCTGATTAGCTTTGTAGTAAGCGCTGAAAGTATTAGCTACGGAAATTCAGCTTATGAAGGACTTTGGCCAATGAGCTAAGTCTTCATGACAAAGAAATAAAAAGGCTGTCCCTATAAGACGGTCTTTTTTTACCTATTGTAAAGCCTTATTCTAGGGAATTTTATTTATTTTTTTAAATTCCCGTTTTATTGAATAATTTTCAAAAATTTATACAAATCACAACACAATATGTCAAACACACCTGGAAAATCAAATGCCGCATCCTTTCGTCCTACGCAGAATGCAGATGGTGTATCAGAAAATCATCATACAGGTATCAACCGTTTGGTAAAGCTTTTCCTCGTTATTGAAGGGAAGATTATCAAATACTATAAACACTTTAAGCTTAAACAAAGTACAGGACATCACCACGAATTTACCCTTACTCTGGCCCATGATACCTTAGGTGAAAGACAAACCCATTCTCTGCAGGATGCCAATAAATTCCTGGGAAAACGTCTTACGGCAATTATTTCATACAAAGATATTGACAACAGCCCTGAAAGAACCTTTGTGGGAGTAATCACAGGAGTAGGTTTCAGTCAGGAGAGAATGAGCCTTGGAAATATAGTATTGACCGGCAGCAGCCCAACAATCTTACTTGACGGTGCACCTCATATTCAAAGTTTTGGAGGTACTCAGTCTGTAAATATGGGAATCATTGCGGAAGAAGTCATCAAGCAGGGAATTGATAAAAGTCGTTTTGATATCAGAGTAGATGCTAATAATTTCTCTCAGATCATTTACAGCAGTCAATATGATGAAACCCATTATAATTACTTGGCAAGAATGGCTGAAGCCTACGGAGAACAGTTCTTTTACGATGGTGAAGTCCTGCATTTCGGGAAACTTCCGCCTCAGAATAAGCCAATTGTTTTAACCTATGGAAGCAGCGCACATGATATTAAGGTTGAATTAAAAGCAGTTCATACCAAACCCCAATTCTATGGCTATAATAGTAATAAACATGAAAGACTGACTTCAGGATCTACTCCTATTAAACATGTAGGAGACCTTGCGAAAACAGCATACAGCCATAACGACTCTATCTATAAAACACCGGCATTGCAGATGGCTCCCATCAAGGCAACAACGCACCTTGATGTAGAATATTCTCAGAAAAGTGCATCCGGAAGTGAAGCCGTGAATGTTTTTACCATTTCCGGAAACACAACCGTTCCGTTTCTGCATCCGGGTTGTGTAGCAGATGTACAAATGCGTAAACCAGATTCTAACGAGACGTCTTACTTTACGAAGATTATGATCACAGAAGCTGAGCATGAAATTGATACCATTGGTCATTATAAAGGAAGTTTTGTAGGAATAGCAGCAGATACAGGATTTCTTCCAAGGCCGCAATATAATATTCCAAAGGCAGAACCACAGATAGCCACCGTAATTTCCAATACAGATCCGGATGGGCAAGGAAGAGTGCAGGTGAGATTCGACTGGCAAACTAATGATACAACTCATTTTATCCGTATGATGAGTCCGGATGCCGGAGGAACAGATCAGGTATCTCAAAACAGAGGTTATGTGGCAATTCCGGAAGTAGGAGATCAGGTGATGATTAATTTTGTTCACAGTCATCCGGACAGACCTTTCGTAATGGGCGGGATGTTCCATGGTGGAGTAGCGCTGGGCGGAGGAATCGATAATCATTTGAAATCCATACAAACCAGAAGCGGTATCAGAATATTACTGAATGATAATGAGGGAAGTGTAACCATTCTGGATCCAAGTGGAAACAGCTACTTTATGGATGGTAAAGGAAACATCAATATGAAGGCTCCTAAAAACTTTACCTTAAATGCGGGTGAAAACATCAATATTACGGCAGGAAAAGAAATTAGCATAGATGCAGGAGCAAGTATTAGCCATACAGCAAATGAAGATATAAGCTCTACAGCGGGTAAGGATATTATGCAAACTGCTTCCGGAGATATCAGAGAGTCTTCCGATAACAGAACTGAATTGGTAGATAAAGAGTTTAAAAGACATTCTGAAACGTCCAATGAAATAGCAGGAGAAATTTCCATGTTCAGCGAAGTGGAAAATATGACCATGCAAAGTGGGAAAATAGTAGAATTCAACAGTGCTGAAAAATCAAAACTTTTCTAATATGGCGATTATTAAGAAAGCAAGCAATATACTGATAACAGTAAAAGATACTTATCAGCTGAATGTAGGAAAAAAGGCAGAAAAGAGGGCGCAAAAGATTAATGTAGAAGCCCAAAAGCAAAACCTTGTTTTAGCGAGTAACAAAAAGATTATGTCTCATGGCCATCAATAAAATAAAGGCTCTTATTCTTTGTGTAGTATGTTGTTTTTCAACAATAAATTGTCAGAATAAAAAAATGGAAGAAAAATATCAATGGTTGGGGACGGTTTCTGCACCGCAGGAATATCCTATGGAAGTTTATAAAGGAACTATTGTTGCAGATGATTTTACTTATGGCTTTGATGCTATCTGGGGAACACAAAATACAGGCTGGGGAAATGAAGGAGGAACGATGAGCGTAGAGACCGAAAAAATGAATCTTCCACACCAACTGGAGTTTACATGGTATTCTCTGGTAGAAAAAAAATTCTATACCGGAAAATGGGACCTTAATAAAGATAAAATTACAAAGCTTTTTGAAGAAGGCTTTGTAGACCAGGATACCCGTAAAAGGACAACCTACAACACATTTATCGTAGGATTGGCGCCTAAAGGAAAAGTGGTTATCTGGGCAAAAGGTCCGGGAAACCAAAAAGAAATAGGTGCTTTCCAGGCTCATGATACCATTATTACTAAAGAAAAAGCATATAAAAATGCACAATATATGTTTAATGAGGGCTTTGCAGACAGAATGCTGAATGATCCATCCTACAAGACATTCAAACCTAAAGTGTTGGAAAAAATCAAAAAAGAAGGTTATCCGGCTGAAGATATTTATGAGGTGTACAGAGAAAGATACCTTTGGAAACCTGTAGTCGTTCTTCCTGAAGGAGGTGTATGGCTGGATTTTGGGTTTACCAATTATAATGGCGAGCAGGAAAATCTTTTTGCAAAAAGTCTAAAGGATGATACCTATAAAGAAAGAGCAATTCCGAAATTCTGTGGTTTCTACTGGAGAGATAAGGATAAAAACAGATATGGTGTATGGATAGATTCCTTTGATGAAAAGGAGATCTTTGAGCTATTTCAAAAAATAGGCAAGGATGAAGAAATTGATTTTAGCATTAAAGTAAATGATGACAATACAAAGGTATTTCTGTCTTTAATTACCGAACAGGGTGAAGTTTTCATTACCAAGGCAAATATCAGGTTATCCAAAAAAATAGAATAAGACTTCCTGTGAACCCATTTAAAAACGAGAACTATGCACAATAATCAATTTGGAGGATATTCACCGACAATAACCAAAGAGGAAGTATTGGATATTACCATTGGGATATTTTTTGACGGAACTCTGAATAATAAAACCAATACCATAGAAAGGGTAAATAAAACTGCAGACTACAAAAAACATGGCGGTGTACCCGGTGATAACAACAGCTATAATAACGATTGGAGCAATGTAGCCCGAATGTGGGATAACTATGATAAAGACTACGGTATTTATATAGAAGGAATCGGAACAGAAGATGCTAAAGGAGATGAAACCCTTGGGTATGCTTTTGGTACAGGAGCTACAGGGATCAGATCCAAAGTGAGAAAAGGCTGCGAGGAGATTGTAAAAAAAGTGAAAAACATCAAAAGCTCAAAGAAAGTAGATAAAATTGCTGTGCTTACCTTTGATGTATTTGGTTTTAGCCGTGGAGCCGCTGCCGCCCGAAATTTTGTCTACGAAATATCAAAAGCAAAATATAAAGCCTCTTCCCATACAGTCTCGAATGACGGGATGACAACAACGACGTATTCCGATGATGACGGAAAGGAGGTGACTGCAGAGGAACTTCCTAAGTGGGGACATTTAGGCTTGAAATTACAAGAAGCCGGAATTACCATTGATGTTTTAAAAGTCAGATTTCTGGGGATTTACGATACCGTTTCCTCTTATTCAAAATATTTGTCACCTGTACCCAATTTCAGTAATGATGTAGAAGAACTGAGCCTTAATGATATTGGAAAAGCGCAAACAGTGATTCATTTTATTGCAGAAAACGAACATAGAGAGAACTTTGACCTTACAAAAGTACGTACAGGAATAGAGAAAACATTTCCAGGAGTACACTGCGATGTAGGAGGAGCCTATGAAGACGGAGAGGAAATATGGGAAGAACTTGAAACAGCATGGGGCATCAGTACCTCTAAACTAGAGGCTTTGAAAAAAGAACTAGAGGAAGAAGGCTGGTTTGCAGAGGGTGAACTTACCATTACTTCCGGATTCTATTGGTCTTTAAGAAGTCAACGTGATCTGGTAAAGACATTTAGCTACATTCCACTACACTTTATGGCCGATTATGGTATTCAGAAGGACCTTCCCATTAAAGATAAAAAAATGATGAATGAAACCTATTCCATCGCTTCGGATGAACTGCTGGTAAGGGTGAAAAATCGTTTAGAGCCTTATGTAATGGGAGATGGAAAACCCTATACCTTTAAAAGGAAAGAAGACCTTGAAAAGGCTTATCTGGGGGCATCTATTCCACAGAAAAAATATGCCGAGTACCAGAAAGAAGCTCAGGAGCAAAAAGACCTGGGAGAACTGAGACATAAATACCTTCATTGGTCTGCAAGAAGAGAAGGAATCGGAATGGACCCAAGACCCAATAGAGTAAGAGTTATTCATTAAAATTAAAACTGAATTACAGAAAGAGTTCTGAAGTAGGATTATCATATGCAGAAGTTTAATACCCATGTCATTCAAAAAAATGAAACCTTAAAAAGTATCGCCGCACTTTATGGTTTGGATGCAGACGCCTTAAAGTTATTTCATAACAACCACTGTCAGGTAAAAGACATGATCCTCATTGGAATTACCGGACAAAAAGAGCTTTTTATTCCAAGAATTGCTGTTGCAGATGAAAATAAGAAAGTGAAATTTGGAAGAGGGAACAGCATTGTTTTTCAACCGGAGCGTTCATTGGAAAAATATGGAGTGGTCATCAATATAGAAACAGGAGATCATAAAAATGAACTGAAATACGAAACATCTGTACGTTGGCTGAAATACGAAAGCAACCTGCATTTTTTTGATATCGACAGAACTTCCAACCTGTACCTGAATGAGGAAGAAGTTAATGAAATAGCAGATATGCTGGCGTACAAGACTTCCAAGGTTTTATACCCTTTGCAGGTGAGTGTAGATAAGCATGGGAAATTTAACAACATTGAGAACCTCTCAGTATTTAAAGAAAGATGGACTAGCGTTAAAGATGAGGTTTATAAAGAATTTGAGGGTGCTGTAGTAGATCAGTACTGTGATAAGATTGAAAAAATAATTGAGGAACCAGATACCCTGAAGCTTTATCTGAAAAATGATTATTTTATCAGAACCTTATTCTTCGGAATGTATCAAAGCTTTGGACAAAATTACCAGATAGAGGGAAAAGAAAGCTTTCCGGTTGTCAATAATCCCATAGAACCTGAGTACAAAATCCGGATAGAAGTAGATCCATTAAAAGATGAATATGATCTGGTTAATATAGCAGGAGAAGGAAAATTAAATGATGAAAGAACAACATCTGATTTTATAAATAACTATCCTTTTTCAATGATTATTTCAGATAATCCGATGATGAATAACAAAGGAGATTTCAGGATGCAATATTATCTGAACGGAGAAACATTCCTCCCGGAAACACTGTATCTGGAATGCAGCATTATGCTAGTAGAAGAAAAGAAAATATCGGTAGTAGTTACTGCGATAACAGAATAAATAAAAAAACGAACAAAATGAATCTTAAATCAAATCATAAAATACTTACGCTGATCTTTATAATATATTTCAGCATGACTTTCGGACAAAAAGTAGAATTTACAGTACCCAAGAATATAGAAGTCCTGGAAAATATCATTTTTGATTTCGAAAATGATTTTACAAAAAATGACGGGATGACGGCTGCGGCAGCTGCTTCTGATGGCGGTTTCTCAACAAGTATTGATCTCCATAACCTAAAATATGATGCAGGTTACAAAAATCCTTATCTGGAACTTGCAGTAAACAAAGGAGCAAAACCTAAGCAATTTATTCAACGAGCAAGTTGGAATGTGACCCTTGCTAAAATTTCCAAAAAAAGTACAAAGGTGAGTATTTTCCTTGAAAATATAACACCTGATAGCTGGTCAAAGAAAGAAGTTGATGTAAAACAAACCAAATCAACAGGCAAGCTGGAAAAAGAAATCAAGGAATTTCTATTGAATCATAAAGGAGCCAAAACTTCATCAGCCCAAGCCGTAGCAGATGCTGCAGCACCTGCACATGATCAGATGGAAGAAGCGGAAGCACAGGCAGAAGCCCAGATAGCAGAGATTGAAAACAGAAGATTGATAGAGAAAACAACCTCCAAAAAACTACAGGGATTATTTAGTAAAAAACAATTTATTTCCCTGCCCGCTACCGCTGATACCTTTACAAAACTTCTCCAGATACAGCCAACCGAACCTGAATGTGAAACCTGCAAAGGCGGAAAATATTCAAGCTGGGATATTGAAGAAGTTTTCAATATGATCTACGCCAAAATGAATGATGGAGAAGAATACTATGCTTTACAGTATTACGGAGATAAAAAAGTATCAGGATTACCCTATGGTTTAATTTTCAATGAAAGTTCACCTACAGAATGTCAAACAAAATTTGCAAGATATAATGCACAGCTTTACCAGACAACGGTAGACACTGATGAAAACTCATCAAAGGCATTAACGGTAGTTACTTTCAAGATGAATACTAATTTTGTTCGCCTTGAATTCGGAAATCAGTACCTCACAAGACTTGTAGTATCCAATAAAGAACAATAGTTATGGCAGAAAAACATATTGTAGTACAGGGAGCGATGTGCAAGTGCCAGTTCGGGCAGGCTCCGGATAAGCTTAAGGTACTTTCTCATCAGAAAGAATATGCGAACGATAAAAATGCCTCTAAAAAACTAATCGTTACCACAAAGGAAATTGGAGGAGCAACCTTTGAGAAAAATACATTCGGAAACTGCACAAAAAATGGAGGTCCGCCGCCACCATGCAAAATCATGGTCACCGAATGGCAAAAATTCTATGAAAAGGTACAGCTAAGCAATGGCGGATACATTATTCTGGAAGACAGCAAGGCAATTTGTGCCGTTGCCGGAACACCTTGTATAGAAATCATAGATCATGGTCAAAAGGCAGAAGCCAGTCAACAGAACTTTAAAAATGCCGATAAGGATGTACAACAGCAGATCAATCCTTTGGTAGATACAGAATCAATGTATAAGGATCAGCCTTCTGGTGAGGGTGATGAGGTAATTTAAAATAACAGAAATGGCAAAAGGAGTTAAAACAATAAAATTTAAAGGTCCTTATCATCCTGATATGACAGTGCTGGGAAAAAGAGTGACACTTTTAGCCGATAAGGAGGTAACTTTTGAGGTGAATGATTGGCTGCCGGGTACTACTGCTGAGGAAAAGAAAAAACCGGTAGTATGGATAAAGCAAACGGCAGACAGACAAGGGGTTATTGAGAAAAAAGCATCTGCAGTTGGGTATAAGTTTAAGATTCCAAAAAAATATTGTGGAAGCTATTATTACTATATAGAAGCAAGTCTTTCGGGAAAAAGAGACTCCAATACCACAGGATTGTATGTAAAAGGCTGGACTGAACCCAGAATTATAGATAGTGCCTGGTGCAAGCAAAGAGGAGGTGAAGATTCAAGAAAAAGCTATGTGTTTTCCTACGGACATCTTATCTATCTTCGTTTAGATACAGAGGGATTGAATGGGGAAAAAGTGTTTGTAGACGTTTACAAAGTTGTAGAAGGAGGAAAAGGTCTTAAGGATGATAAACTGATTTTCACCTATTATGACGTAGACGTTGTGGATGGACAGATTAATCTTAAAATAGGAAATACATATCAATGGTACGGTATAATAGGTAAACCTAAAGCTAAGGAGGAATTTTACGTAAGAGTAAAAACAGCCTCAGGGCTTGAAGTAACTGATGGTAAAGACAAGACCCACGCACGTTTTCTTAGGATTCAGAATAATGTAGTAAGTAAAGGCATAGAAAGTTCCGTAACCAATACCCCAACCAAAGTAGGGCTACCCGATAAAAATACAAAGAATACCCATAAATGCACATTTAGACAAATTAATGTAGATGATAATGGAGAACATTTTGTGGTCTTTAAAGAGGGCAGCACAAAATTTAAAAAAGTAACTTCCGAAACTCAGCTGGTGACCAGCAGGATTCATTTTGCTTTTGATAGAGCAGAAATACGCCCCAATGAAAGAGACGTTTTACAAACGATATTAGACTTTCTATTATATAATCAACATCTGGATATGACCCTTTCCGGGCATGCAGATGATAGAGGTACCCTGGATTATAATCAGGGCCTTTCTGAAAGAAGAGCACAGGCAGTAAAAGACTTTTTTGTAAAAGGAGGACTTCTTAAAAACAGAATAAAAACGAGAGGATATGGTGAAGTAAACCCTGCCGTATCAGGAAAAACCGAAGAAGCATACAAAAAGAACCGTAGAGTAGAGATTGATTTCAGCTATTTAGAGTACAATCAAGCCGCATTGATCTATGAAACCATCGGTCCGGATGCAAAAAAGAATAAAGAAATTACTGTATCTGTAATTGATCGTGAAAATAAAGGATGCTTCAGAAAAGAAAAGCATGATAAAACCACCATCTATATTAATGAAACAGGAGGCAAAGACTTACTCCCTAAAAAAGGAGAAAAAGTAAAGCAAACCGTATTCTCACAACAGGCTCAGTTTCCCAAGAACTACGTATTAATGTTGGCGAAATTTCTCAATCCTTTTTCAGTGATTGATTATAAATTTGCCTTTTACATCAATAGCTGTGCTTATTATGCCAGTAAGAAAAACGCTACTCTGGAAGTAAGGGTATATCCGGATATTATCTGGATTGGTCATTTTCAGTACAATAGCGAAGATAAAGTAATGCCTTACTATTTTCATGAGAAAAATTTTACTCTGGAACAAGGAATTTCTGATGTTCTTAATGAATTGAAGAATACAACATTCTATAAAATATACAGGCTGTTCCCTGCCAACTTTATCATGGAGCAGACCCTGTTGAAATATATTGAAAGCCAGGCAAAAAGCTATTTCTACGGAATCCACACCATTCATAACCGTACTGTAGAGAAATCAGGGCAGGAACTTTCCCTTGTAGGTACCCAAACCAACCTTATTAAGCAAACCGACTATACGAGATTTGCTGCTGCAGCCGTTATCTATGGTTTTGTAGTGATAGGAATTCTTGTCGAACTTTTAATGATCTATCTAACAAGAGGTCGAAATATTGCTACCAAGCTTCAGAAATTTGCTAAAATGGCCAGAAGAGCAGACGCTGTTCTGAAAAGAATGGAAGATGCAGGAGTAGAGCTTATTCCACCGGCAATAGCAATAAATGCAGGAATGTATTATCAAAAGCAAAAAGACGGTAAGTTAGGAGTAGTATACGAAGTGAATATAAAAGCGGATCCTTTAATTGCGTTGAGTTTCAAAAAAGAGTTTGATCTGTTACAGCTGATTACAAAAACGATACAGGATATAAAAGGGGCAATGTATCCTAAAGATAAGGTAGCTAAGAAAAAATTAGACCTCAATAAAGAGAACAATAACAATATTGCAGAATATTTCAAAAATAAAGGAGTACCTGAGATAAAAGGAATTATAGAGGTAAAAGGCGATATAATGTTTGAACATAATGTGAAATATAGTCTTCTTACCAATACATACTCCATAATTGATAAGCTAAAGAATGGTATTTTTACAGCAAAAGACGAAGTTCTGCTTAAAGACCAGATAAAATTCACTGCAACGGTGTTAGGATCATACAAATATGAGTTTGAATTTGATCCATTACAGACCTCAATACAAGGAAAACTTAATATAACAATTCAAGGTTCATGCGGATCCCGATTGAGATATGGAGTTGATAATAAAGGCGGAAAAGGCCTCTTTGTTAAAAAAACATTATATTGTTCTGGTATTGAAGGAACGTACCTGGGAGAGCTTAAAATTAAAAATAGATTTACGGATGTTTTTGATACATCTACCAATAAAGGAAAGCCGGCTCCGTTTACATTAATAGAACCTTTTGAAATGCCAATGTATGAGATTCAATTATTTAAACCTTAAATAAAATGAAAAGAATTATTCCAATACTTTTAACATTAATCAGCTTACAAAGTTGTTCACAAGAAAAAAATAAGACTATGCAAAATCCCAATATTACAGCCGATAATATTGTTACAGAAATATCAAAGCAGGTGAAAAATTATCCTATCGAACCCAATTATGGCTTCAGATATGAGAATAATCAATGTTATTTTGAAGTATTTATTAATGATTTTCCCGCTTTTAAACAATTTAAAAAACCAACGAGTTCTGCTTTTGAGATAAACCCTTTTATTTTTAAAAACGGTACTCAAAGAATAACCTATAAATTATATCCGGTCAATTCAGCTGCTTTATCTGAAGAGACTTCTTTAACGTTGAATCTGGAATCTTTTGATATGAAAAATGAAAGCCAGGGAGATGTTGTAGTACAAGAATTTAAAACTCCTTCAACAGAAGTGAAAATAGCTGACAATTATTCTAATCAAAAATTTGTAGGAGCAGGAAAGAACTATTACGAAGGAAGTTTTGATGTCAAAGTAGACGTTCCCTATCAATTACATTCAGCCTTTGAGAATGCACAGGATCTTCAAAAAATGGATAAAAAAGAGTTGGAAGCAAAACTACTGAAGAAATATAAAGAGATCTGGAGTATTTATCAGAACAAAGAACTCGATAATATTGCAAAGCTTGAGTATGATAGTTTCAAAGATTTGTTTGTGTCCGGATACAGTAACAAAAACGAAATTGAACATAATTGGAAAGAGCTTAATCAAGCATATACATCTTCTACTTTCAAGATGCAGCCTATAGAAAAATATAAGCTGCAGTTTTTTGCAGGAGGTAAATTGGCGGCATTAATGCTTGATACAACAGACAATCAATTAAGAGGAAACACTGCCTTGTGGGCAAAAGTTGATTATGATGGAGGGATGAGAGGAATGTTCATCAACCGATATTTTTATATACCACAAGGAGAAAAAGAATTTAAAGTTTACTAAGTGAAATCTTTGATATGGTAAAGAATATAGCATTAATAGGAGCCTGGTGTATATTGCTTCTGTCCTGTTCTCAAAATCAGAAAAAAGAGACAAAAGCAAACGATGAGCTTAGAAATGTAATAGCAAAGTATAAACCTACAGGAGATACCCTGAAGTATGTAAATTCCTTTCTTAAAAAATTGGATGATCAAAATACAGAGGCCGGTATTTTCATCAATAAATATGAATATCAGATAGAAGATTCATGCTTTAAAGCTCAAAAAAAGCTTTGGGATTCTTTGAGTTTCCATCAGAATGAAACAGCGCAAGAAACCTTTGATAGTCTTATTATTACTCCTCAAATAAAAAAGTACAGAGAACATTTCGCCATTAACTTTGATGAATATGCTATAGCCAGAGAATTTTTAGTATCACGCAACAGTACTGTGAAATACCTCAATAAAAAATACAAATTAGGACTTTGGGACCCAACCTTAGATCCGGTCAGAAAAGACCAATAAAAATAATTTGAATAATAAAAAAACAAAGGCCGGTCTTACAAGAGACCGGCCTTTTATAATAAATATACCTGAGTTATTTTACCAAAAACTGTATCGTAGAACCATCCAGCTTCAAAATGTATACACCCTGACCAAGATTTCTGGTCTTGATTGAATTTCCATTTCTAAAAGGGCTGTCAATAGTCTGAAGAACTTTTCCCTGTAACGTATAGATTTCAGCTTTTTTGATATTCTGAACATCACCGCTTACAAAAATTTCCTGATTGGTAACCGGGTTAGGAGAGATCTTATAACTTGGAGCAATACTTTTCGCCTGTCTTCCCGCAGCACCAGAATAACACGTCCATTTAAGATCATCAATAGCCACTCTGTTACTTGCAGAATTATTAACCAAGCTCACCGTTACGTTTCCTGTAATATTAATATCGTTAATAGTAGTTGTAGTAACCGTTGTACTGTAAGGAATAGTTCCTACACTTGTACCGTTTACTTTCACATCAAAAGCTCCATTGGTTCCCGAGAACTTCATTTGTGTAGTTACCGTTAAAGAACCAATACCTCCATTAGATGGACTGCTGGACGTTAAAGAACCGTTTCTAATCGTAATAGCTCTATTGTTGATCGTTTGGTCGGTTCTGGAATCTGTAGCTGTCCAGGAAACCCCATTATTGCTCCATGTTTTAGAGGTGTAAGTAGTGCTGGCTGCCGGAATTGTTTCAAAATTTTCATTTACACAATCCGTAGTTGGAATGGTAGTACCTCCTGAATTCGTTGTTCCGGAAACTGTAGAACTGTTAGAAGAAGAATTTCCTGCAGCATCCTTGGCTACCACATAGAAATTATATGTAGTGGAAGGATTCAATCCTGAAATTGTAGCAGAAGTAGAGCTTACCGTTGTTTTCACATTTCCATCCATATAAATAGTATAACCCGTTACCCCCACATTATCCGTAGAAGCATTCCATGCAAGAGAAATGCTGTTGGCCGTTTTTCCGGAAACATTTAAACCTGTAGCCGTTGTTGGAGCCTGAGTATCACCTGTTGGTTGTTGAGAACCCCAGATAAGATTAACATAGCTTGGATTATCGATAAAAGGGTTTCTGTTCCCCTGATAGCTGTAAGAAGCATTATTTCTTTTAATCTCCGCCTGTGAAACCGGATCCTGATTGTGCCATGCAAGAAGAACATTCAGCTCCCAGGTTTGAAGTCCCGGGAATGTAGAACTTCCCAGCATATTTCCTGAAGAAAAAGAAGAAAGTTTACTCTGGTAACGCGTTACAAAATAAAAGATCATACGCGCTACATCACCCTTAAATTCATCAATCGGTTCAAAAACCGTTCCCGCATATCCTGAAGAAATAGAACTTCCAAGCTTTGATCCGTTTTGAGACGTAAAAGTAGCACTTCCCACCTTTCCGAATGGATAGTTACTTCTCATTCCGTTTACCTTTCCATCTGTAGCCCTGATAAAGTGGATATCTGCTACCATTGGTGAAGCCTGATTAAACAAGCTTTGAGGAACAATATGTTCCCTGTTATAGCAGTTTCCCTCCGTAGAATAAGTTCCGCACTGGTTAGTACCAGGAGTATATTTGTATGGATCAGTTCCTACAGGCTTTTCTGAATAGATATCAAGAATAGAACCGTCATTTTCATAGTCCTTATCAATATCTGTAGTTTTATAAGCAGTCCACAGTCCACCGTAGCCTTTGTCCTGATGCCCACTACTAATGATGCTGCTTAATTCCGTTTTCAAGGCAGCGCCACTGAGTCCGTTGGCAGAGTTATAGTATCCCGAAGGTGCCTGTGCGTTGGCAAGCCCCGCAAATACAGAGAATAAGATAATTTTTTTCATATAATATAATTTTCAACAAGAATACTACATTTTTATGAATAAAAAATTACATTATTGTTAATTTTGAATGTACCTCATTCGGCTTTAAATAGAGGTGCGTTGCCAAAGAATTAAAACAGGATTTATGGATAGTACATGCACAATTTCAGGATATAAATTGTGATTAATAACCATCTGGAAAGACAATGTTTCCCAAAACTATTCCATAAAAAAGCCAGCACAAAAAGTGCTGGCAATATATAATAATAGACTTACATCTTATTTTCTCTGTGGTGGATAGTTTTTCATGATCTCAGCCAGAATTTCAGGAATTTGTCTTTGCTTAGATTTTGGAGAATCTACAGAAATTCCGCTTCCGATACCCTGCCAAACCAATTTATTCGTCTTTGAATCGATGAGGTCAATAATCAGCGCTCCTTCATTATAATTCGTTGTCCATGTTCTGTTCATTCCAACACCCCATCCAAATGGTCCGCCCCATCCCCACATTCCGTAAGGAGAAGAGCTATTAATATCCGTAACTTTCTTATGGTTAGCTTTTACATTGACAATCAGATCTGGATTTTCTCCGGACTGAAGCCCTTTGCTTTGAAGTTGTCTTGAAAGTTCATTCAAAACCCTGTCTTTATCAATATCATTCAATTTTAAATCATCAATTCTTATCTTATACGTTTTAAAAGAATTGAAATTAGCTGTTTCAGCATAATCCGAACGTACCTGAAAAGGACTACATGAAGTTAAACCCAATGTAGCGGATGCCAACAAAATAAAAATATATTTTTTCATTTTATTTATTTTTTTTATCATTTTTAATGAATGTATCAGTCTTTTTATCGTACCCGTAAGGACAGTGTCTGCAGCCGCTTTTACAGCAATGTCCCCTTTTTAAATGGAATTTTTCTGTAAAAACCTTGTATCCCTGTTCATTATAGTAGAAGTCTTCACCTTCTTTGATGTCATAATGGGCCATAAGTTAAAAGCAAGTCAAAAAACTTTTTATATTTGTTACTATGATAATTGTATGCCAAAAGCCACTAAAAAAGTTAAAAATTAATGGCATCGCTCTTTTTCCCTTTATCTTCATTAGGAAACCCGAAGATAAGGAAAATAATGTACTTATCAATCACGAAAAAATCCATCTTAGGCAACAGTTGGAAATGCTCATTATATTCTTCTATATTTTCTATGTCATCGAATATTATTATTGGGTTTTTAAACTAAAAGATGGTTACCAGGCCTATAAAAGAATATCATTCGAAAGAGAAGCCTACGCTAATGAGCACAATTTGAATTATCTTAAAAAGAGAAAATTCTGGAACTTTAGAAAATATCTTTAGAATGAGGATGAATCTTATTACTAAATATCAATAGCTGTCATCATATTCAATAGAGGTGGGTTTTAGCCGGCCTTAACCAATAAATAGATCAGAATTCATCAGGCTTTAGCAAAACTTAATATTTATAGGCATCAATAGCGTTTTTATTTAAAATTAAATCTTTTCCTATTTTTGCAATAATAACCCATGAATAGTACAAAAAACTAAAATGCTATTAAAATTCCAGACAGAGCCCCTTCCCATTCAGGAAATTCCAATTCATAAAAATGTAAGACTTTTCATAAAAAGAGAAGACCTGATTCATCCACAAATTTCAGGAAATAAATACTGGAAACTGTTTTACAATGTCAATCATTATCTGGAAAAAAATCCCGAAAAGCCCTATGTTATTACTTTTGGTGGTGCTTTTTCCAATCATATCGCTGCTGTTTCGGCGGTAGGGAATTTGGCAGGCATTCCTACCCTGGGTATCATAAGAGGAGAAGAATTACAGCATAAATGGCGGGATAATCCAACATTGCTTTTTGCTAAAAGAAACGGGATGAACCTGAAATTTGTCACCCGCGAAGAATATCGTCATAAAGAAAAGCTAACTGAATTTCTGCAACATGAGTTTCCCGAAGCACTGATTGTTCCTGAAGGAGGAACCAATGAAGAGGCTGTGGCAGGCGTAAAAATGATGCTCAATGAGCAAACAAAAGATTTTGACTATCTTTGCACCGCAGTTGGAACCGGAGGAACCATTGCAGGAATTTCAAAATTTTGTGAAGATAATCAGAAAGTTATAGGATGTAAGGTTGTTGACGATGCTTCACTGGAAAATAAAATTTTTGAATTAACTTTGAAACATAATTTTAATCTAATAGATTCAAGTTTTGGAGGTTATGGTAAAATAAGTGATGAAAATATTCGTTTTATCAATGATTTCAAAGAAAAATATGAAATTCCTTTAGAACCGATTTATACAGGAAAGATGATGCAGAAGATATTTGAACTGATTGATGAAGAGTATTTTCCTGAAAACAGCAGAATTTTGTGCTTTCATACAGGTGGATTGCAGGGAATTGAGGGAGCAAATCTGCTTTTAGAAAAACAGAATAGAAATTTAATTATATAAGTAAAATTGAAAAACATGAAAAGACTTTTCCTATCAATAAGCCTTTTAGTTTTATCAAAACTTTCTGCCCAGGGCTGGGCAACCGAAGATCAATACATCCAGAATTTTGCTAAATATGCAGTAGAGGAGATGGAAAAATATAAAATTCCGGCTTCTATTACTCTTGCTCAGGGACTCCTGGAAACCGGAGGCGGGCAAAGCAGATTAGCACAACAGGGTAAAAATCACTTCGGAATAAAATGTAAAGAAGACTGGACAGGTAAAACAATGAAACATACGGATGATGCTCCCAACGAATGTTTCCGTGTGTATGATGATCCAAGACAGTCTTATGAAGACCATTCCATATTTTTATCCACCAGAAAATATTACGCTAATCTTTTCAAGCTTGATATGAAGGATTACAGAGCGTGGGCTACCGGTTTGAAAAAAGCCGGATATGCAACTAATCCAAGATACGCTTCAATCCTTATCAGTAAAATTGAAAAGTATAAATTATACGAATACGACAACACGAACTCTAAAGAAGTGTTGTATGCTGTGCTTAAAATGTATCCGGATCTGAAAGACGACAGAACATTCATGGCTCAGCTGGAACCAGGAAAGGCAACAAAGAAAGCCAAGGAACCGGTTACCGTAGAAGTTCCGTACAAGCAGACTTCCTATGCACAACAGCAAAAAAGAGTAGAAAGAATCAAGACAAAAGCTGAGATTCTTAATTCTATTCTTATCAAAAGTCACCCTAATGACGGCTTGAAATATATCATCATTCCTGAAGATACCAATGTTCAATTCATTGCCAATAAATTTAAAGTAAGCGAAAGCAGACTAATGAAGTGGAATGAACTGGAGAATGAAGAATTGAAGAAAAACGATATTGTTTTCCTTGAATCTAAAAACTCTGCAGGTAATACAGCTACCTATAAGGCAGAATCAGGCGAGGATATGCATGATATCGCCCAAAAATTCGGAATCAAATTACATAAGCTATATGCCAAAAACAGAATGGATGAAGGACAACAACCATCTGCAGGGCAGCTGATTTATTTGATTGATAAAAAACCAAGAAACTAATTTTTGTTGATGGTTTATCATTGACAGTAAAATTTACGCGTCAATCAAGAACCGTCAGCAAGCAACAAATATATGAAGTACCAAAGAAGTTCGGCTTTATTTGATGAAGCCTATAAATACATTCCGGGAGGAGTAAATTCTCCGGTAAGAGCATTCAAATCTGTGGGCGGAGTTCCCGTTTTCATGAAATCAGCAAAGGGAGCTTACCTTACTGATGCAGATGATAATACGTATATTGATTACATCAATTCATGGGGTCCGGCTATTTTAGGGCATACACACCCTGAAGTATTGGAAGAACTGAAAATTCAGGCAGAAAAAGGATTCTCATTCGGTGCTCCTACAGAACTGGAGACAGAAATCGCTAAATTTATCATTGAAAATGTTCCAAATATAGACCAGATCAGAATGGTTTCTTCAGGAACAGAAGCTTGTATGAGTGCCATAAGACTGGCAAGAGGATATACCAAAAGAGATAAGATTGTAAAATTTGAGGGTTGCTATCACGGTCATTCAGATTCATTTCTGATTAAGGCGGGAAGTGGTGCAGCCACTTTTGGAAATCCAAATTCTCCGGGAGTAACAGCGGGTACGGCTAAAGATACATTACTGGCTCGTTACAATGATTTTGAGCAGGTTGAAGATTTATTCCGCCATAATCAGGGAGAAATTGCAGCGGTGATCATTGAACCTGTTGCAGGAAACATGGGATGTGTATTGCCGGAAAATAATTTCCTGCAAAACCTTAGAAAAATTTGTGATGAAAATGGAGCCTTATTGATCTTTGATGAGGTAATGACCGGTTTCAGATTGGCATTTGGAGGAGCGCAGGAGCTTTTCAATGTTAAGGCAGATTTGGTAACCTATGGAAAAGTAATCGGAGGTGGACTTCCAGTGGGAGCCTTTGCAGGAAGAAACGAAATTATGGACCATCTGGCACCGAAAGGAGGTGTATATCAGGCAGGCACATTAAGTGGAAATCCTTTGGCAATGAGAGCCGGGTTAAAAACTCTTCAACTGATTAAAAACGATTCTGAATTTTTCAACAGATTAAATAAAACAACAGAAACTTTAGATTTTGAAATCGGAAAGATTTTAAATGAAAAAGGAATTGCCCATAAAATTAACAGAAAAGGATCAATGATGTCTGTCTTCTTCCATATCAACAGAGTTTCCAACTTTGATGAAGCTCAGGAGGCCAATCATTCATTGTTTAATAACTTCTTCCACCAGATGCTTCAGAATGGAGTGTATCTTCCACCAAGTGGGTATGAAACCTACTTCATCAGTGATGCAATTAAGGATAAAGAAATTGACATGACACTGGAAGCCGTAAGAAAATTTGAATATTCTAATTTATAAATATAAAGAGACTGTCCTCCAAGGCAGTCTCTTTTTGTATTTGTGTACAAGTAATTATATTTTATTATACAACACCATAGCAGAATAAGCACATCCATCGTCCCTCTTTATTGGCAGCCTCGGCATCAAAGATATAGAGTCCTTTACTTTCAATATATTCTCTTTGGCTTAAATTATCTCCTCCGGAAGGATTGGTAATATATATAATGGCACCATCCTGTTCTATTCCATATAAAGTGTTTCCTTTTTCTGTAAGTTCTGCACGTGTTAATCTGGGAGGCAATAGCCCGTCAATGGTTAAGATTTCTTTTTTTGCAGTCACATCAAGGGTAGCCTTGGGATTTTGAGTATTAATCCCTGTTTGTGCAGATACAATTACTGATGCAGATATTGAAATAATACCTAATATTTTTTTCATAGAATTTTTTTTTCAAAAATAAGAAGAAAGTTATGGAAGGATACTTACTTGCGAGAATTCTTATATTAAATCTGTTTAAAATTTTTATTAAACCACAAAGTAGATACAAAAACTTTTTAAACACGTAAGTTATTTAAGTGATATACTTTGTGTATAAGAAGTACACTAAAGTTTTGTTTAAAATCAAAGATTTTCATCTTGTGTGAACTTAATTATGCGGTATTTCCTTATACTTTCTAAAGTGTACTCAAGTGTTTAAAAAATAAAAACTTTTGTGACTTTTATGGTTAAGTTTAAACAGACTTATTAATTATTTCCATCTGCTAATCCAAAAAATATTGCAGGGGTATTAGTATAAAATCAAGAAAGTATAAATCATACAGATTTTGTAATAAACCATACACTTTGTTCAGGACAGTTCTTTTTATTTTTGTAATAAATAGATTGGAAATGAAGACCTCAGACAGTAACATCTCTCGTAAGGATTTTATAAGAAATTCAGCATTAGCAATGGCGGGATTAACCTTAATACCTAATATTATGACGGCATCACCTTTTTTTGATGAGAAGAATATTTCAGCAAAGGGAAAACTGAGCCTTAAAAATGTTCGTTTAGAAACCGGTTTTGAATATGACGAGGGAGAAGTTTCTGCTACCAAGACTGATCTGTTTTACATAGAAGTTGAGAACGGAAAGATCACCAAGATTGCTCCCAATCAACCTAATGCAAAAGCTATAGATGCCAAGGGATTATTAATGCTTCCTGCATTTAAAGATATGCACATTCATTTGGATAAAACTTTTTATGGAGATCACTGGCAGGCTGTAAGAAAGAGAACAGGAGGGGTGAAAGGAATGATTGAACTTGAACAGAAAATGCTTCCTGAGATGCTTAAGAATTCAACATTTAAAGCTGAAAAAATGATTGAATTATTACAATCGAAAGGAACCTCATTCGCGAGAAGCCATGTAAATATTGAACCGACTTCAAAGCTTCAGTCTTTAAAAAATCTGCAAAAAGCTTTAGAGAATAAAAAGAAAGGTTTCGGTGCTGAATTGGTCGCTTTTCCACAGCATGGAGTGTTTTATACAGACTCAGCTCCTTACCTAAAAGAGGCTGCCAAGATGGATATTGATTTTATTGGTGGAGTAGACCCTTTCAATGTAGATGGAAATATTGAAAAAGTGATGGACTTTACGGTTCAATTGGCTTTGGATAATAAAAAGGGAATAGATATTCATTTGCATGAAACAGGAGATTCCGGATTGAAAACGGTTGAATACCTTATTAAAAAAGTGAATGAAAACCCATCTTTAAAGGGAAAAACTTACCTGAGCCACTGTTTTATATTAGCCAAATTAGAAAGTGCCAAACAGGAAGAGGTGGCTGAAAAACTTGCCGAAGCACAAATCGGGGTTGTTTCTACTATTCCTTTTGGAAGAATGATTATGCCTATTCCAACATTATACAAGCATAATGTAACGGTATTAACAGGAAATGACAGTATTGTGGATCACTGGAATACTTTCGGGACCGGAAGCGTGCTTCAGAAAGCCAATCTGATGGCGCAGTTGTATGGATATTCAACCGAGTTTTTATTATCAAGAAGTTTAAAGCTGGCAACAGGAAATGTACTTCCTTTGGATGATAAAGGGACTCAGCAATGGCCTAAAACAGGAGATAAGGCAGATTTTGTTTTGTTGAATGCAAGCTGCTCTGCAGAAGCGGTATCAAGAATTTCGGATGTAGAATCTTTGGTACATCAGGGGAATGTTGTTTTTTAAATTCTTAGTCTAGATAAGATTAAAAAATATTGTTAGCAGCATGTAATAATCTGTTATTTACAAATTTAGATATATAATTTAGTTAGTGTTTTTTGGCCACAAAGGGTACATTGTATCTTTTGTGGCTATTTTAATTTTTTCTCTCATAAATTTTATTAATTTTAAGAGAAATTCAGGTAGCGTGAGTTATCATACAGATCATTTTCCTATTTTAGGAATTCAGGAGTTTAGTGAGAACCAGCTTAAGGGCTGCAATTTGCTGTTTAATGAACTTTACGGCGCACGTTCCATTGATGATCCCCACAAGCATGATTTTTTTATCATTAACCTTTTCGAACATGGAGTTGGCTCACATACTATAGATTTTACGGAATATAAGGTAGGAGATCACCAGATTCATCTTGTTTTTCCTGATCAGGTACATCAATGGGTGATCGAAAAAGAAACAATAGGCTATCAGTTGATGATCAGCAGAGATTGGTTTGAAAGCTTTTTACCTTCATTGCGCTTTTCAGCTTCTTATTATCAGAACCATCCGGTTATTAATCTTTCCAAAGAGGTTTTTGTGACTTTTTTGTATGAATTTCAGGCTATTCAAAAAGAATTATCTGGAGAAAATATTTTTTGGGAACTGATTCAAAAGAGAAGTGAGTTGATAGGTTTATTGGTAAGCCAGTCAATGAAAGATACTTTTAAGGATTTTGAAGTCTATAATTCAAATCCGATCATTTCAAAATTTCTACTTCTTATTGATGAGCATTTCAGGACAGAAAGATCAGTTTCCTTTTACGCAGATAAACTTAATATTTCTGCCAACTATCTCAATATCGTCTGTAAAAAGAATCTCAATGCTTCTGCATCATCTCTTATTCAGGATCGTATTCTACTGGAAGCAAAGCGTCTTTTAAAAGTTTCAGAAATGTCTGTAAAAGATATTGTTTACGACCTTGGTTTTTATGACCATGCCAGTTTTTCTAAGTTTTTTAAGGCTCAGACCGGAATGACTCCGTCTCAATTCAAGGAATAATTTATACAAAACAAGACATAATTGATACACCGGTTTTCAACAAAAGCTGGTGTAATTTTGTATTGTTAAAATATTAAATAATGCAATTTCCCTATCAATTAACTGCAAAAGGAAAATATTCCCTGAAAAATGTCCGCCTGGAAACAGGTTTTGAATATGAAAATGAAGAGGTAATCGGAACGAAAACAGGTCTTTTCAGTATTGATATTGAAGATGGAAAGATTAAGACTGTAAAAGCAAATGATCCCGCTTCTGATGCAATAGACGCCAAGGGATATCTGATGCTCCCTGCTTTTAGGGATATGCACATCCATTTGGATAAAACATTGTATGGTCTTCCGTGGCAGGCCCTTTCTCCGAAAAGAAGAACAGTAAAGGATATGATTGCCTATGAACAGGAAATCATTCCGGAACTGCTAAAGACTTCAGTGGATAGGGCAGAGCAGTTGATTAATCTTCAACAGCACTATGGAACTCATTTTGCGAGAACACACTTTAATATTGATCCTACTTCAGGATTACAATCTCTTGAGCATTTGGAACAGGCTCTCGAAAATAAAAAAGATTCCTTTAAAGCAGAACTGGTTGCCTTTCCACAGCATGGGGCGTATTATACAGCCTCGGCTCCTTTAATGAAAGAAGCTGCCAAGCTAAAAAGTGTTGGCTTTATCGGAGGATTAGATCCATTGAGTATAGATGGAAGTATTGAAAAAGTAATGGACTTTACGGTACAGCTTGCTCTTGATCATAACAAGGGAATTGATATTCACCTGCATGAAGTAGGAGAGTCCGGAATGAAAACAATCAATTATCTGATTGATAAGGCGATTGAAAATCCGGCGCTGCAGGGAAAAACTTTTGTAAGCCATGCGTTTGCACTGGCACATCTTTCTCCAAAAGAAGCTGAGCAGATTGCAGAAAGACTGGCAGCAGGAAAGGTAGGAATAGCTTCTTCTGTGCCTTTTAAAGGAACAATAATGCCGATTCCAACGCTAAAGAAATATGGCGTAAATGTCCTGATTGGAAATGATAATGTTCAAGATTACTGGAGTACATTCGGGTCTGGAAATATGTTGCAGAAAGCCAATCTTATTGCAGAATTATATGGCTATGCTACAGAATATGCATTGTCAAGAGCTTTGCAATTTGCTACTCAAAGTATTCTTCCACTGGATGAAAAAGGAAGCCAGCAATGGCCGAAGACTGGTGATGAAGCTGCCATTGTGCTTACAGATGCTTCATGTTCGGCAGAAGCCGTTTCCAGAATCTCTAAAATAGAAGCCCTGATGCATGACGGGAATCTGTTTTGGAGAAGTTAAATGAAATGTATATATATTTTTTATACACTTGTTTTTTGTGAATGCCATCGGAATTTTCCGGTGGCTTTTTTTATCAATGATATTCCAATATTGTTGTGTTTAATAGGAATGAAATTTAGTTTATGCAGAGAAATAAATACATAGAATTATTACGATTTTAAAAGAAACCATATAAATTAAGTCAAATATGGGAATGTGGAGTTATTGTATTGCTCCGGAATTATGAGAATTTGAATTTTCAATGTTAACACGTTTTAACATTCAATATTCCTGTTGTTGGTCATTTTTGAAAATCCATTAAAAAAAAGCCTTCGGAAAATCTTTCCGAAGGCTTCTGATTGAATAAAATCTAATTACTATATTGTTCTATAAATTGAAGTTTGTCCATCCTGCATACCAAGTATCATTGGCATCTTTTACAGCACCTCTGTAAGTTACCTGAGTAAACCAAGTAGCTACTTTAGGATTTGTGAATGTTCCTCCTGTTAATAGTGGAGAACCGGCAGCTGGAGTAAAGTTTGGTGTAGTTCCTGCAGGAGCCCATGCACCGGCAAGTTTTACATCAGCAGTAGAAGCTAAGATTGTATTTCCTTTAGCGTTAAACCACGTTGTAAGGTCGTTCAATGTATAACTTGTTGGGGTAGAAGTTGAAGCTCCGAATTTTAAAGGAGTTGTACTTCCTGCTATAATGTTGTTTTCGAAAAACAGTTTATTACCTACAATATTATTATCTGTTGGAGTACCTTTAGTTGCATCAATGAATAAACCAACCGGGAATCCTGTGAAAACAGAGTTAAATACTGAGATAGAAGAGTTTCTTCTGATCTGCAAAGCATTCTGGAATAATGAGTTGATTGAACCCGGGCTTGAAGAATTGATTGGCCCAATAATCGTCATATTAGAGAATGTAGCTGATGTTTGAGGTGTTAGAGGAGAACCGTTAGCATCATTATCAGATTCAAAAGCATTAGAACCTGAAACGTCAGCTACCTGAGGATCTCTTACTGCGATACCGAACTGAACATTTCCTGAGAAACCGTTATCAGTATCGAAATCGTCATCAAGACCTTTGTAAGAAATAAGGTGAGAACAGTTTACCGTTCCTCCGAACCACTCAAAACTGTCATCATTAGCATAAGCAACTTCTACGTAATCTACAGTAGTACCGTTACCTACACCTCCGAATGTAAGTCCGTTAACCTCTTTGTCTGGTAAGAAAGCATATCCTGCATATTCAATTCTTACATATTTTAAGATACCACTGTTGTCAGCAGCATTAGTTCCACCATAAAGTCCAAGACCTTCAGAGTTATTGATACCTCCTTCAATTTCTCCCACTCCGTTTACACCTCCGAAAGATGCATTAGTAGGTGCATTTCCTAAGATAACAACACCTGCCCAGTCTCCTCTTTTCGGACTTGGTTTTTCTGAAGTGAAGATAATAGGGTTAGCAGCAGTACCTTCTGCCATTATTTTACTTCCTTTAGTAATAATTAAAGCTCCGTTTTTATCAGCTTCACCTACAATTTTTGTACCTGGCTCGATGGTTAAAGTAGCTCCGTTAGTTACATATACTAATCCTCTTAGCTTATAGATTTTATTAGCTTTAAGGGTAAGACTTGATGTGATTTTTCCTGAAAGAATAAGGTTTTCAGTCTCTCCGTTTCCGCTACCACCACCTTGAACGATGGTAGGTCCATCTTCTTCTATATTTCTACAAGCGGTAGTTGATACTAGAGCGCCAAGCATTAAAGAATATAAAACGAACTTTTTCATGTTATAAAGAATTAAATTATTTTATTAGATTATTTATTGGATATATTAAAATTTGTACCCCAGTGTTAAACTGATATTGGTTCCTGTTACTCTTTCTATAGCAAGAGCATCAGTTTTGTCGTATTTACCATTGTCATTAAGGTCATGGTAGAATTTAGCACGGCGGTTCAGGATGTCTGAAACATTTAGCTTTAGCTCACCTTTATCTTTCCATATTTTTTTAGCAATCTGGAAGTCTAAAAGTGGTCTTGGAGCTTCCCAGATTGGTGGAACCTGATCATTTCCTACATAAAGAATTCTTCTTCCGATCATGTTGAAAAGTACTGTAGATGACCATCCTGATTTCTCGGTATCATACTGAAGACTCGCATTGATCGTGTAAGGAGATTGCCCCTGCATCGGTCTGTCAATTTTCGTAGTTTCATCCGTTACTCTGTTCCAGATTCTGGAAGCATTTCCGCCCAATGTAAAGTTTCTAAGTGCAGAGATGAAATCAAGTTTTTTTCTGAATTCAACCTCTATTCCATACGCATCAGCTTTGTCTACGTTAAGATAGTTGAACGTATTACTCGTTCCTACCCCAGATTGGTTGAAGTATAGCTCAATAGGTTTTTTGAAGTTTTTATAGAAACCTGCCACAGAGAAGATCTCACCATTTCTTGGGTAATATTCCCAACGAAGATCCGCACTGGTAATTTTAGTTCTTTCAATATTTTTACTACCAATTACAGTAGCTCCCAGGTCGAAATCATAATAAGCCAAAGGAGAAACCTCTCTAAACTCAGGTCTTACAACAGTTTGTGAACCGGCAAGACGTACATTCATCTTAGGATTTACCTTGAATGTTAAGTTAACTGCAGGTAAAAAGTCCGTTACACGAGTGTTTACAAAACGGTCATCACTTTTTCTTGTGCTTCCTACTAGCTGATCAAAGTTTTCAACTCTTAATCCCCATACGGCTCTCAACCAAGGTGTGAAGTTGTTGTCAAACTGTAAATATCCAGCATTAAGAATGGTATTAGCAATATATCTGTACTGATTTCCGGCAATTTCATCGAATGTAAATCTACCGTCAGTTCCAAAGTTTTCCTGATTAAAGATAGTCTCAAAAGGTTGAGAAAGTAATCCCTGATTGTATCTTTCAAGCCTTACAGAGAATGGTCTTGAATTGTATATCCTGTCTTTTACCTGGAATAAATATCCTCCTTTGATGGTTTGCTTCTGTCCAAATAAAGTAAATGTCTTAGAAATATCACCACCCGCATTGTATAAATAATCGCTTAGGGTAGAATAGAAAACACTTCCTGATTTTTGAGAAAGACCATTAGAAATAAGTGCCAGATAAGGGCTTCCTTCTATATTGTTATACTGGTTATATTGCAAACGCTGTAGCAATGGAATGTATTGGTCCAGGATCCCGAAGCTTCCGTACCAGTTTACGGTAAATCCGCCAAGAGCATCTATTTTATGCGTTCCGGTAAGAGTAGAGTTGTAGAATGTAGTATTTTTAAATCCTGTTTCTCGGGCTATAATATTAGTTCCGTTGATAGGATCAAATTCAAAGTCCTTTCCAGATCTGAAAGACATGTGATTCACCGAGTTATTGGTGATAATGTTCTTGATGGAAATTTTATTGTTGTTGTTAAGTTTTAAAGTAAAATTCAACATTCCACCCAAGGTAACATCATTGCTGTATTTTTCAGTGAAATAATCAAAGTTGGTATCAGCAAGTTGGTTGTTGATGGTAAAGAAACGGTTAGTAGATTCAGTTCTTCTTTTGTTGTTGCTGTAGTTTAATACCGCAATTACTCCCAGATCCTTTCCGAATAATTTGGTATTGAACCCTCCGTCTAGCTGTAAGCTTATGTTTTCAGGATAACCTACGCTATTATAGCCCATGTTCTTGGTATATCCTTTACCTATTTCTGTTTTCTGAGCTTCCGTTAAGATTGTGAATGCATTTTTTGCAGGCATATTGGTTGGAAGCTTTCTGTAACCGTCATCAATTCCTAAAAAGTCCCATTTTCCACCTTTTTGCATATGGAACTCTTGTCCCATTGTGATGGAGTTTCCTCCCACACCTATTTGTGCATTAAAGAAATTCTTATTAGGAATATCCTTAGTATTTACCTGGATCAATGCACCTCCCCATTCACCTGTATATTCAGGAATAAAAGTTTTGTTAATTACCAGGGTTTCAATAACATTGGCTGGGAAAAGGTCAAAAGAGAATGTCTTTCTGTCAGGCTCCGTACTGGATAACTGAATACCATTTAGCATGGCCTGATTATAACGGTCTGATAAACCTCTTACTACAATATATTTTCCATCAAATAAACTCACACCGGAAACTCTTTTCAGAACCTCTCCTGTGTTTCTATCCGGACTTCTTTTAATAGCTTCAACACCAATAACCTGAGAAACTACCCCTGAATTTTTCTGTAAACCAATGGTAGAGGCTATGGTTTCTTTTCTTGCATTTGATTTTATTACAACTCCCTCAATTTCTTTCTCCTTAGTAGTGGGCTTATCTAAAACAATATCAAGGTGAGTGTTACCATCATTCTTTACAATAACTTCACTGATTTCCTTTCTGTTGTATCCGTTAGAGCTTACCGTTATTATGTAATTGGTACCAGGTGACAGATTGATCGAGTAATAACCGGCTATATCAGTAGTTACTTCCTGATCATTCACCTTTACTTTTACACCCTCTATAGGAGTGTTGTCTTTCTCATCCAATACCCTGCCTTCTAAGACTTGGCTCTGTGCAAAAGCAAAGCCCGCAGAAAACAAAGCAAGTAGCGTAATACTCTTTTGGAGTTGTTTTTTCATTTTACTTCTTTTTCAGGGGCAAAATAAGGGCTAAGTTTTCAGGAAAAGTTTAGGAGAATCTTAATTAATTGTGAAGTTTGTATTAATAGATAATAGCTGTTTTTTATTATTGATGTTTGTTTTTTATAATTATATTTTTTTTGTTTATTCTAATAATAGTTTTGTATATTTGATTTATATGTATTTATTTACTGTTTTTATTATCGATTTTTTAATTCAGAATTGATGATATGTTTTTTAATAATTAGTTAACATAACATAAATAAGGAAGACCACGGAAAATAGTTACTTTTGTGGGAATTCTTAAACTAGAAGATGAGCAAAAAAATTCTTTTAATAGACGATGAACTGGACATTTTAGAGATTCTGTCTTACAATTTGGAAAAGGAAGGTTATGATATCTATACAGCTACCAATGGTAACGAAGGTATAGAAAAGGCAAAAGAAATAATTCCGGATCTAATCCTCCTAGATGTAATGATGCCTGAAAAAGATGGCATTGAGACTTGTCAGGAACTTCGTAAAGTGAAAGAACTTCAAAAAACATTGATTGTTTTCCTTTCTGCGAGAAGCGAAGAATTTTCTCAATTAGCCGGTTTCCAGGCGGGTGCTAACGATTATGTCGTAAAACTAATCAAACCAAAAATCCTTATTTCTAAAGTAAATGCATTACTACAATTAACCTCTCAGGTTTCTGATAATGCAAAATTGATCGAAATTGGTGATCTTATCATTGATAAAGATAATTTCAGGGTTTCCAAAAGCGGACAGCAATTTCTGCTTCCTAAAAAAGAATTTGATCTACTTTATCTTTTGGCTTCCAATACAGAAAAAGTTTTCAAAAGAGAAGAAATTCTGGAAAAGGTTTGGGGTAACGATGTTATTGTAGGAGAAAGAACTATAGACGTTCATATTAGAAGATTAAGAGAAAAGTTAGGAATCAATACCATTCAGACTTTAAAGGGAATTGGATATAAACTGATCGTTTAATCACTTAAAAGCCTTAACTTTACGTTCAATCATTAAAACTTTGTAAAATTGAAATTTTACAGACTTACACTTGTTGCCTCCAGTCTTTTGACTCTGGTAATGCTCTTTTTGGTGGTCATTTTCGATTCACTTAAAGACATCTATTACGAAACACCCTTGTTTAAAACAGGGGTTTTAATTTCTGTTGTCCTGATCTTTATTATCAATTGCGTAGTATTGGAACTTTTGTTCAATTATTACGGCCGAAAACAGGTAAGAGGACTTTCCGGGATTCTTCCCCAGGAGATTGTACACGACCATGATGAAAATATTACCATCAAGGAACTGGGAGAAAGGTTTTCAGACCTTAATCAGCAGAAAGTGACAGAAATTGATATGATGAAGGAAATGGAAAGCTACCGTAAAGAATACATCGGAAACGTTTCCCATGAACTTAAAACCCCACTATTTTCTATTCAGGGCTATGTAGAAACCTTAAGAGACGGAGGAGTGGATAATCTTACCATCCGAGACAAATACCTGGAAAGAATTGATAAATCCGTAGAAAGGCTTATTGCCATTGTTACAGACCTTGATATGATCAACAGGCTTGAAGCCGGAGAGATTAATCTTACCGTTTCAAAATTTGATGTCAATCTTCTTATCAAAGAAATTTTTGATTTACTTGACCTTGAAGCCGAAAAACATAATACGACATTACAAATTCAGACTCTTCATCCACAAATCTTTGTAGAAGCTGATAAACAAAAGATTTCTCAAGTCTTTATTAACCTTATTTCAAATGCCATTCATTATGCAAACAGGCAGGAAGCAAGGGTTATAGTAAAAACAAGCGTCTTGAAAAATAAGGTGCTGATAGAAGTTATAGACAACGGAATGGGAATCAAATCAGAGATTCTGCCAAGAATTTTTGAAAGATTCTACCGCGTAGAAACCAGCAGAAGCAGGAGAGAAGGCGGTTCAGGATTAGGGTTGGCTATTGTAAAGCATATCCTTGAAGCCCACAACGAAAATATTACCGTAGAAAGTGTGTACCTCGAGGGAACAAAGTTCAGTTTTATGCTCGAAAAAAGTAAATAATTTCGTCAAAATGTAAGAAAAAAAAATAATTTAAAAAATCCTGAAATATTTTTTTGTCACATCTCATTTATTATATATTTGCACCAGAGATTTATCATAATTATAAAGGCAAAAAAGTAATTTAAGAAACTGATATGGTTTACAAAATCCGCGTAATATTAGATGCGAAAGAGGATATTTTCCGTGATATTGAAGTTAAGGGAAAACAAACGTTATGGAATTTACATTTAGGAATTAAGAGTGCGTTCAATCTGCAAGGAGAAGAGCTTTCTGCTTTTAATCTCTTAGAGAGTGATGGAACAATCGTAAAAAGTGTCCCACTCGAAGATATGAGTGATGATGGTGATGGCGAGATTATGTCAGATGTGTACATAGATGAGGCTTTTGAAAGTGTTGGAGACAAAGCACAATTCCAATATGGGCTTCTGGATCTTTGGGAGTTCTATTGTGAGCTTGTAGAGATCATTGACGAGAAAAAAGGAGTTGCTTATCCTATTACCGTTTTCAGGTTTGGAAATGTTCCTTTGAAAGCTCCTAGCAAAAGTGGAAATGCAGGAGGATCTAAAAAGAAATCAGCAATGCCTCTTATGGACGATGATTTTAGCTTTGATGACGATTTTGTTGCAGGAGGAAACTTCTCAGATGAAGATGACAGCTTCGACGATGACGAAGAAGAAGACTACAACGATGATGTCTTTGATGATGAGGACGACAATGATGATGAAAGATAGGAGGTAATCATATACAAAATATAGGCCCTGGATTTTTAATCCGGGGCCTTTCTATTGAGTAAGGGCAATTCGATTTTATCTTTTCGCCTTTCTCTGCTTCTTTACCCTTTTCCTGCCCAAAATTCTTACTTTTGTTAAAAATAGATTAATGAAAAAATTAATTTTATTAGCCATAATTGGTCTGGGAATTGTTTCCTGTACCACTCAAAAAAATACACGGAGGATGACAGATTTGCCAAAAGACTGGAAACATAACACGAATATCTACGAGGTAAACATAAGACAATATACTCAGGAAGGAACTTTTAAAGCATTTGCTAAAGAAATGCCCCGACTGAAATCAATGGGAGTAAAGACACTTTGGTTTATGCCAATTACCCCAATTGCACAGCAAAATAAAAAAGGAAGTCTGGGAAGCCCTTATGCAGCTGCAGATTATACTTCTATCAATCCGGAATTCGGGACAATGGAGGATTTCAAGGATATGGTGAATGAGGCACACAGACTGGGCTTCAAGGTGATCATTGACTGGGTAGCCAATCATACCGGATGGGATCATGTCTGGACAAAAACACATCCTGAATTTTATTTAAAAGATCCTGATGGAAAGTTTCACATTGCTTCAGGAATGGATGATATTATTGAGCTGGATTATAAAAATCAGGAAATGCGCCAGGCAATGATTGATGCCATGAAGTTCTGGGTAACAGAAACCCATATTGATGGTTTCAGATGCGATCTTGCTTCATGGGTAGAGGTTGATTTCTGGGAACAGGCGCGCCCTGAAGTAGAAAAGGTAAAGCCTCTTTTTTGGTTAGGAGAATTTGATGAGCTGGAAAGCCCTGAGTACGGAAAGGTATTTGATGCAAGCTATTCCTGGAAGTGGATGCACAAATCCGCTGATTATTACAAGAAAAACGAACCTCTTCAGGAATTAAAGGATCTGTTGATACAGTACTCTAATATTGGCGATAAGTCAATGAGGGCTTGGTTTACAGCCAATCATGATGAAAATTCATGGAACGGAACAGAATACGAGAAATATGCAGTTATTGCAAAGCCTATGGCCGTATTTTCTGCAACATGGAATGGTGTTCCGCTATTATACTCTGGCCAGGAACTTCCCAACATGAAAAGGTTGGAGTTTTTTGAGAAAGATGTCATCAAGTGGAATAAAACATATCAGGTCGCAGATTTCTATAAAATATTATTGGATTTAAAATCATCCAATCCTGCCTTGAGAGGTGGAGATTCAAATGTTGCCACCTATCTACTTAATACAACGGCTAATGATAAGATTTTGGCCTACGTAAGAAAAAACGGAAAAGATGAAGTGCTGGTCGTTCTAAATATGTCAAAAGAACCTGTAAGCTTTACCATTGAAGATGGAAATATATCAGGAACATTCAGAAACGTTTTTGAAAAAACTAAAAGAAACTTTGATGAAAGTAAGGATTTCAATTTCAAGGTTTCAGATTATGCTGTATTTGAAAAATGAAAATTAAGGCCATTGAAATTCTGGCTGAAATTATAAAATCCTAATTACAGAATTTTAAGTGTACCATATTCCCCTCTGTCGGAGGGGAATTAAAATTTATGATTTTGATGAGTGGTTTTTACCGCTCACAACCAAACAATATCATTACAATGAACAAACAGGAAATAATAAACATACTCAAAGCCAAATTAACAGATAAGATTCAGTATTTCGAAAACCTGATCAATGAAACACGTGCCTCTAATAATGACACGAAAAGCTCAATGGGTGACAAGTATGAAACCGGTAGAGAAATGCTTCAGCAGGAAATTAATAACCTGCAACGTCAGCTTAATGAAGTCCTGAATCAACAGGCGGTTTTGCAAAAAATAACAACAGATCTTTCTGAAAAGGTTCAGAACGGAGCTTTGGTAAAAACCAATAAGGGATTGTTTTATGTAGCGGCTTCAATGGGAGAAATCATTTTTGAAAATCAAAAAATTATGACCGTATCAGCAGAATCTCCTTTAGTAAAAGCAATGTTTGGCAAGAAAATGGGAGAAGCATTTACCATCAACAATATCAATCAGAATATTGAAAATATCTGGTAAATCAATCCTTATTATGATGAAATTTAAAAATGTACTTCTCCTTGCTTTTTTCTTGGGTAGCTTTGTGATCAATGCACAGGTTCGCGCAACTGTTTCTGGGAAAACCTATGATCTGGAATCTGTAAAACTTACGATAGATGGTTTTGTTATTACCCTTGATTCTGAGGGGTTAATTTCCGATTTTAATGCTCCGGACTTGAATGGTAAAATTGAATACTATGATGATAAGACTTTCGATAAAATTAAATATGGAAAGCTTAAAAGCATTGGCGGTGTAAAAATAGATTACTGGGATGAGCTGGGCTGGAACAGTGCAAAAAATGGTAAACTGAAAAGTATAGGAAGTATTACTGTAGATTATTGGGATGATTCTGCCTTTACCAGAGAAAAAGCGGGTAAAATAAAGAAAATAGGAGACCTAAATATAGATTATTGGCCCGATGATGTCATCGATAACAGCAGAATGGGTAAGTTGAAAACGATAGGCGATATTTCCATTGATTATGGAACAAAGGATATTATCGACCAGAGTAAATTTCAGAAACTGATAAAATTCGGTCCAGTAAGTCTGGATTATTCAAATGACAAATTTATAAACAAGCAGAGTTATGGACTAATAAAATCCATCAATGGAAACAGTGAAAAAATTAGTGTTTCCGTATTGTAGTCCAATAACATGATATAGATTATTTCAATAACCTGTAGATAGCAGATATACAAATGTTTAATAAAAAACGTTTACATCTATTTTAAAAAGCATTCAAATATTGAGTGCTTTTTTAGTAAATTTGAACCATAAAATTCCTTTCAAAATGCAAAATTACCTGGATCTTTTACAACATATTTTAGACAACGGAACTGATAAAACCGATAGAACAGGTACCGGAACAAGGAGTGTGTTCGGATATCAGCTGAGATATGATCTGTCAAAAGGCTTTCCATTGGTAACCACTAAAAAAGTGCATTTAAAGTCCATCATCTACGAATTGCTTTGGTTTTTAAAAGGAGATACCAATATCAAGTATCTTAAAGATAACGGGGTAAGTATCTGGGATGAATGGGCAAATGAGAATGGTGATCTTGGGCCGGTTTACGGAGCACAATGGAGAAGCTGGAATGGAGCTGATGGTAAAGTTGTAGATCAGATCACTGAGGTTATTGACCAGATTAAAAAGAATCCGGATTCCCGAAGATTAATCGTTTCTGCATGGAATGTAGCAGAAATTCCAAATATGGCATTGGCACCTTGCCATGCATTATTCCAGTTTTATGTAGCAGATGGGAAATTGTCTCTTCAGCTTTATCAGAGAAGTGCAGATGTTTTCCTTGGTGTTCCTTTCAATATCGCAAGTTACGCGCTATTATTAATGATGGTAGCACAGGTTTGTGATTTGGAAGTAGGAGATTATGTTCACAGTTTTGGAGATGTTCACATTTACAACAACCATTTTGAGCAGGTAAACAGACAGCTTTCGAGAGAGACCAGACCACTTCCGACTATGAAGCTGAATCCGGACGTGAAAGACATCTTCGATTTCGATTTTGAAGACTTTACTCTGGAAAACTATGATCCACATCCGGGGATCAAGGCTCCGGTAGCAATTTAATATGTCACTCGATATTTTTAATATCCTTTTGTAATTGGTATATTTCCATTATTTTTGATGCTTGTGAAAATATAGTTTTCACCACAAATTTTGAAAAATAATATGGAAAAAAAATTAAACAATAGTTATCTGATATTTCTGAATATCTTAATAATTGTTTACAATCTTTATATATGCCTGGCTGTTTTTAAAGAGAAAATAGTTGTTTCAGACGACCTGAGTAAACTTTACGAATCAAAGCAAATTTCAAAGTCGTATTTCAGTTACATTTATTCTTTTCTTGACTCCACAACCATGGCTGCAAGACCTGTGTCTGGATTTGTCACGGGAACCTTGATTTTTTTTTCCAAGTCTAATGAATACATCTATCTTTTAGGCGTACTCTTTTTTCCTCTTTCTTTGATTGCCATTTATTGTGTAGCCAAAAATATTCTGTCAAAAGAATTGGCAAGTTTGGTTACCTTACTGTATTCATGTTCTTTAATTGGGACAAGTATTCAGTTTTCGTCCATTATGCTAAACTCCAATCTGGCAACCATCTTTTTCTCCTTAAGCATTTACTTTATCTGCGTTCGTAAAAATATAATACTTAGCGCACTGTTTTTTATTGCCTCCATTTTGAGCTACGAAATTTTTCTTCCGTTGATTCTTTTGAATTTATTTTTAATTAAGAATAATAAAAAAAGAATTGTATTTCTGTTGATTACTTCAGGGATCATTGTTCTTTTCAGAAAGGTTATCCAGCCGGAGATATTTGTTAATTCCTATCAAAGAGATGAAGTAGGGAAGATTTTTGAGTTTAAAAGAGTAGGTCAGATAGCTGTCTATTCCGTTAAACTGTTTTTCAAGGACATTTTTGTGGGAATGTATAAAGGATTATTGAACCTTAGAAATATTCATATTGTAGAAATAATATCCGCATTGATGGTGTCTTCAGTCGTTTATAAGGTATTTTCTGCTTATGATTTTAAAAGTCAACTGCATCGTTTTAAAACATTAGGAATCATTTCCCTGATTTCAATACTGCTGGGATTAAGTATTTTTCTTTTCTCATCCTATATTCCTACTGTTTTCGGGTTTGATAATCGAAACCTTGGAGCCATAAGGCTTTTCTATACGCTATTTGTGATTTCAGGAATTGTATATGTATTGGTTAAGCTGAAATTAGGAAATAAGATAATCAGCGTATGTTTTGCAATCCTTGCCTTTCTTCTCATGATCACGGATATCAGTGTTAAAAATTCATGGATTTATGCAAGCAAGTTTAACAATGAATTATTCAGCAAACTAAACATTGCTCTTAAGGAGAATCATATTGAAAATGGAGAAATCTGCTTGAAATATGATATATCAAATGAATTAAAGACCAATCCTCACTTTACTTTTAGAGAACCTATTTTCTACAATAACTGGGAAAGTCCCATGCTATCTGAAATGAATGGTATAAATTCCAAAAAGATCCATGTTTATAATGTGGAGAGAAAAGCAGATTGTGCAACCGTTTTTCTTTACCAAAACGGAAAAATAAGCAGGGTAAAATGATTTCAGCTTTATTTTTAAATACTTAAAATGCCTAAAACAGGTATATTGTTTCTAAAATAAGTTTTAAATTTGAAAGAAGATCCATAACGGATTATAATTCCTTTTAAAAAGGAGATTAGTAGTATATCTAATTACAAATATAAATCATGAAGTATTTAAAAATAAATATTGAAGAGAATGTAGATCCTGAAATGCTTAAGAATGCAATACTTCAATTGAAGGGAGTTACTTCAGCAGAAGTTGTAGATGACGAAAACCCGGAAAGTGAGCTGAAAAAAGCATTTGCCAAAACAAAGGAACAATTGAAAACAGGGGATTACGAAACTCTAGTCAATGATATTTTTGACATCATAATAAAAAAATAATTCTAAATAATAATAAAGTAGACAGATGAGAAAGGCCATTTTATCGATTGCTATACTCGGGATTTTATTTTCCGCAAACGTATCAGCACAAACTGAAACTTCAGGAAGAGAAAAGGTATACAGAGCTACCCATACCAAGGTAACAGAACTTAAACATACCAAACTGAAAGTAAACTTCGATTATCAGAAAGAACAGATGAATGGAGAGGAGTGGCTTACTGCTTCACCATACTTCTATGCTACCAACGAACTGATACTTGATGCAAAGGCAATGCTGATTCATGAAGTTGCCCTTGATAACAATGGTAAAAAATCTCCTTTAAAATACGAATATAAAGATGATGTCCTGAAAATTACTCTGGATAAAACCTACCAGAAAAATCAGGATTATACAGTTTACATCAAATATACATCCCGTCCAAACGAAGTAAAGCAACAGGGGAGTATGGCTATTAATGATGCAAAAGGACTTTATTTCATTAATGCACAAGGAACAGAACCGGATATGCCTACACAGATCTGGACTCAGGGAGAAACGGAATCTTCTTCAGCATGGTTCCCAACAATTGATAAATCCAACCAAAAGACCACACAGGAAATCTATATGACGGTTCCTGATAAATATGTAACACTTTCAAACGGAGTTTTAAAAAATTCCCAGAAAGAAGCCAATGGACTTAGAACAGATCATTGGGTGATGGATAAAAGACACTCTACCTATCTTTTCTTTATGGGAGTAGGTGAATATGCCATCGTAAAAGATAAATGGAGAAATATTCCCGTAGATTACTATATCGAAAAAGAATATGAACCTTATGCCAAGCAGATTTACGGAAATACCCCTGAGATGATCGAGTTTTTCTCCAAGAAGCTGAACTATGATTATCCTTGGGCAAAATATGCACAGATTTCCGGTAGAAATTATGTAAGCGGCGCCATGGAAAATACTACAGCAACTCTTCATGGAAGTGATATTCTTCAAAAACCGGGGCAGCTTATCGATGAAAATACTTGGGAAGATACTATTGCCCATGAATTATTTCACCATTGGTTTGGAGATCTGGTAACAGCAGAAAGCTGGAGTAACCTTACCGTAAATGAATCTTTTGCCAATTACTCAGAATATCTTTGGAACGAATATAAGTACGGAAAAGATCAGGCTGACTATCACCTGATGACGGACGTGAACAGATATATCCATAATCCATCAGACTTTAAGAAAAATCTTGTGAGATTTAACTATGAATCTCGTGAAGATGTTTTCGATCTGGTGACGTATCAGAAAGGTGGGGGAATCCTAAATATGCTAAGAAGTTATCTTGGAGATGATGCTTTCTTTGCCGGAATGAATGATTACCTGAAAACGTATGAATATCAGAATGCAGAAGCTCATCAATTGAGACTTTCCTTTGAAAAAGTGTCAGGAAAAGACCTGAACTGGTTCTTTAATCAATGGTATTTTGCAAACGGTAACCCGAAGATCAACTCTTCATTTACTTTTGAACCTGTAAAAAAACAGGTGTCAGTTACAATTAACCAGACTCAGGAACCGCTTTTTGAGTTTCCGTTGGCAATTGATGTATATGATAATGGAAAACCGAAGAGATACAATGTTTGGGTAAATGCAGAAGCAAAGAATACATTCAGTTTTGATGTTTCCAAAACTCCGGATCTGGTAAATATCAATGCAGATGGAGTTCTACTGGCAGAGATTACGGATAAAAAGACTCCTGAACAGAACCTGATGCAGTTTACAAACTCCAAGGAGTTTAAAAATAAATATAATGCTTTAACAGGGATAAAAGACCAGTTAGGAAAAAGTCCTGCTGCTATAAAATTATTGTCTGCAGCTCTTAAGGATCCCTTCTTTAGAGTGAGAATTCAGGCTTTACAATTAATGGATCTTTCAAATCCTGAACAAATTAAAGCTTTAGGAGCTGATGTAGAAAAACTAGCTGCTAATGATCCTAAAACATTAACGCAGGCTGCAGCTATTGCTGCCTTGGCAAAAACGAAAGATAAAAAATATCTTCCGATGTTTGAAAAAGGCATGAGTGCCGTTTCAAATGCTGTAAAAGGAAACTCTCTAGGTGCTATTCTTGCCGTAGATCCGTCAAAAGCAAATAATTTTGCAGACAAAATTGATCTTGAAGGGGCCTCAGAGGAATTACAGGCACAATTGCTTCCAATTATTGTAAAGAATAAGGTAACTTCCCAAATGTCAAATATTGCTCGAATTGCAGTATTTTATCCGTTTATTAAGTTCCAGAACCCGGAATTAGGAAAAGCTGCGGAAGATGGCTTCAACTGGATCATGACTTCAGATAACCTAGCGGCAACTGAAAGCATTACTAAAATAGCTGGGTATGCTAAAAATCAGATGACAGATAACCCGCAAGCTAAAATGATGATGGTTCAAATGCTGAAAGATGGTTTGAGTAAAAAGATGGAATTATTAAAACAAAATCCACAGAATGCTGCAAGTATCAATAAGCAGATTGATACCTTGAATAAAGCAATTGAAAATTATAAGTAAAATGTAAAGCCGGCAGAATTTGTTGGCTTTCTTTTTCTTATTAATATTATAAAAAACAGTGGTTTTAACCGCTGTTTTTTGCGTTATCTTTCATAAATTCGTTTAAAATTTAGAAAATTATGAGTTTTGGAATTGAGGCGGCAAGCTATTATGTACCTTCTTTGTATTTGGAAATTAAAGATTTAGCAGAAAAAAGAGGCATAGAACCTGCCAAATTGGAGAAAGGGTTAGGACTTCATAAAATGGGACTTCCCGACGTACATGAAGATGCAGCTACTTTTGCAGCAGAAGCATTATTAAGGTTAATTAAAGATTATAATATCAATCCTAAAGAGATTGCAAGAATTTATCTGGGAACAGAAAGTGCATTAGACGCGGCTAAGCCCACGGCTTCCTATGCAATGCAAATGGTTGAAAAGGTATTGGAGGGCGAATTTGGTGAAAGGGTATTCAGGAACTGTGATGTGGTAGACATGACTTTTGCCTGTGTAGGTGGAGTAGATGCTCTTCACAATGCTTTAGATTTTGTAAGAGTAAACCCTGATAAGAAAGCAGTGGTAATTGCCAGTGACTATGCAAAGTATGAACTGGCTTCTTCCGGAGAATATACACAAGGAGGTGGCGCAGTTTCGCTTTTAGTCTCTGCAAAGCCGGATCTTCTGAAAATTGATAATCATTGGGGAGTTGCTACAGAAAGCGTTTTTGATTTTTTCAAACCAAGAAGACAATATAAAAAGGAAGACCTGATGGGAGCTCCGGATGTTTATCCTGATAAAATTGAAATTTTTACAGATGAGCCGGTTTTTGATGGGCAGTATTCCAACCAGTGTTATCAGGACAGGATAAAAGAAGCATATCAACATTATAAGGATGTTACAGGTAAGGATAAACCTTATCAGGATTGGAAATATATTGTTTTTCATCTTCCTTATGCTTTCCATGGAAAAAGAATATTTACTGAGATTTACAGTCTTGAAAACGGATTGTCTTATGAAACTCCCGAAGAGCAAAAACTTGTTGCAAAGTCTGAAAATTATGTACAATTGATGAATGATGTAATAGAAAAGACTCAAAGAGCTTCTTCCGAAATAGGAAATATGTATACAGCCTCTATTTTTATGGCATTCCTTTCCGGTTTGCAAACTTCTTTTAACGACAATGAAGATTTGTCTGGAAAAGAGATAGGATTCTTTGGTTATGGTAGTGGATCTAAGTCGAAAGTTTTTGCGGGTAAGGTTTCTGAAAACTGGAGAAAAGTTGTGGATAAATGGAATCTTTTCGAAAACCTGAATAATAGAACTGCTATTGATTTTGATACATACGAAAAGCTTCACAGAAAACAATTGAATCAATCTGTAAATACAGGCTACAATGGATTTGGCCTTGTTTCTATTGAAGATGGAAATCCTGTTTTAAATGGAGCTAGATACTATAGTTATAAGAAATAATATTTATACTTATAAAATTATAAAAAGCATCTCAAAAATTGGGATGCTTTAGTTTTTTATATGTTTTATGTGATTTTTGTTATCAATTTATTATGATTTTTGTTAAAATTATGATTATTTATTATTCTAAATATTGAATATTTTTCACATTAATTTATTTATAAGTTAAAAATATTCATTAATTTTTTAATTTTAATTAAATGTTAGATTTTTTTTAAATGTTGTTAATATTTTGTTAAAGTTAAATTGTTTTTAAATATATTTAACAATTATTTAAAATTAACTATAATTATTAATTTAAAATGAATTTTTAATTAATAATTTTCACTTCAATCGATTGTTTGATAGGATATTTTCATTTGAATCTGTTCTTTCTTATTAACATATTTGTCATCGGAATATCTTAAAATTTGTTAATATGAATGGAAAATTATCAGTGCTAAGTGCTGGAGTCCTGTTTTTTATAGGGCAAGGCGTGATGGCACAAAAGGTGAAAAAAGACACGGTTTCCACAAAAGAAATTGAAGAAGTCTTGGTGGTGGGGTATGGAACCCAGAAGAAAAAAGAAGTTACAGGTGCTGTTACATCTATTAAAGCCGCTGATGTAGCCAGTATTGCTGCTCCAAGTTTTGAACAGCAGTTGGCAGGTAAGGCTGCGGGTGTTCAGATTACCAGTACAACCGGTATTTTGGGGGAAGCTCCAAGAGTAAGAATTAGAGGGATTGCATCTATTACCTCGGGAACATCACCGCTGTATATCGTAGATGGTATTCCTATCTTTTCCGGAGATGTAGGAGGTCAAACTGCTACCAATGGTTTGGGGGATATTAACCCAAATGATATTGAATCCTTTGAAGTCTTGAAAGATGGTGCTGCAACAGCAATCTATGGTTCAAGAGCTGCGAATGGGGTGATCCTGATAACTACTAAAAAAGGAAAAGGAGGAAAATTAAGCCTTAACTTTAGCAATTACGCAGGATATGCAATGCCGGTAGGTTTGTATAATTTACTTCAAACTCCTGACTTTATTGCTATTTCTAATGAGAAAAGATCGAATGCAGGTCAAACGGCAATCGCGTTCGGTACAGAATATAACACAGACTGGCAAAAGGCAGTTCTAAGATCCGCCGCATTCCAAACAGATAATACATTATCAGCTTCAGGTTCATTCGGAAAATCAAGCTACTATACTTCCATCGGATATACCAAGCAGGAAGGGGTTGCTATTCCTAACGAAATGCAGAGATTCTCTACAAGAGCTAATGTGGATCATCAGGCATTTGAATGGATGAAGATTGGAACAAACCTAAGTTTTACAAAAACAGATTATATAGGACTGAATACGGGTGCATCATCACTTTCAGGGAATATTTACAATGCTATTAAGCAATTGCCAAATACACCCATCTTTGACCCAAAAAGCCCAACCGGATATAACATCGATGCGACTGATCCAAGGGTAGTCGGTAGATGGCAGAATGCATTGCTTGCCGGAGATAATATTACGAACATCGTATATGCCCTTAATAACAATAAAATGAGATCCAGTGTAAACAGATTGATCGGGTCTCTTTATTCAGATATTAGATTTTTACCTTATTTATCTTACAGATTTCAGGTAAGTGTTGACCAGTCTCAGACCAAAGGGTTTGTATATTGGAATCCTATACATGGTGATGGACGTGGATCCAATGGGTATATCCGAAATGACTTTTCAGATTATCTAAGAGGGAACATCCAAAATATCTTGACATTCAATAAGACTTTTGGAGAAAAGCATAATATTGGTGCTGTAGCAGTGTATGAATACCAAAAGCAGAAGCTGCAAAGCTTCTATGGCGGTGGAACAAACCTGTCGACTCCTTTCTTTAATAATGGAATTATTTCCAACTCCGTAGGAACACCTCAGTCAGGAGGAGGAATTACAGAGCAGGGAATATTATCATATGCTGGAAGATTTAATTATAACTATGCAGGTAAATATTTCTTACAGGCATCCATAAGAAGAGACGGACTTTCTTCATTACCAATGAACAACAAGTGGGGTAATTTCCCAGGAGTATCTGTGGGATGGACGATAAGTAAGGAAAACTTCATGGAAAAGATCAGTAAGGTAGTTTCTGATTTTAAAGTAAGAGCTTCTTATGCTAAAGTTGGAAATACAGATATTGGTAATTATCCATATTTAGGATTGTTCAGCAATTACAAATATGCGGATTACACTGGGGTTGCTTATTCACAAATTTATAACCCAGATCTAAAATGGGAAACAAGTAACAAATATGATTTAGGGGTTGACCTTGCCTTGTTCAGTAATAGATTGAAATTTACTTTTGATTATTTTGAGAACAAAGTTACGGACATGATTATTGAAGCTCCATTGGCTCCATCATTGGGAGTTCCTAACAATAGTATTTTCAAGAATATTGGAGATATGAAGAACAAAGGATTCGAATTTTCAGTGGACTACAATGTTCTTAATACTGAGAGATTCGGATTGGATGTGAATGCGAACTTGACATTGATGAGCAACAAGGTATTGGCTCTTGCTAATAATAATGCTGATATTTTCTCCAGTGCAAACAATATTATCCGTGTAGGAGAGTCTTTGAGATCAATCTACGGATTTGATTATTGGGGAGTGAATGCAGCTAATGGTAACCCAGTGTATTATAAAGCTGATGGAAGCTTGGTTCAAGGACTTGTAGGACAAGGTTCCTATGCAGTTTTCGACCCTTCTAATCCTAACGATGTGAGCAAATCTTCTACACTAGGCTTGTCGGATAAGAAAGTATTGGGGAATACATTACCGAAATATTTTGGAGCAGTTGGTATTAAATTCAGATTCTATGACTTTGACTTAGGTACAACGGTTAGATTCAGTGGTGGTAACAAGATATTCAATGCTACTAGAAGAGATTTAATGACCTTGAACTTCAACAATAATTCAACGGAAATTCTAGGAAGATGGCAGAGTCCTTCAAATCCGGGGGATGGGTTGACACCTAGATTGATCTTTGGAGATAATACATTGAGTAACCAGACCAGTAATGCTACTTCAAGATTCTTGGAAGATGGAAGCTTTGTTAAGTTTGATGTAATCAGCTTAGGATATACTTTCCCTAAGGATGTTCTTAAGTCTATTGGGGTGAGAAATCTAAGGATTTACTTCCAGGCTCAGAACGCATTCATCATTACTAAATATAAAGGCCTTGATCCTGAAATGGAGAATGCTGGGGTAGATTTTAATGGAACTCCTCGTCAAAGAGTATTCAGTATGGGCTTTAATGTTTCACTATAAAATAAAATAACAATGAAAAATAATAATATAATAAGAAGGGGGTTGTCTGTTTTATCGGTATCATTATTAATGGCGATGGTGAGTTCTTGCTCAGACAGGGAGACCTTAGATTTACAACCTTATAATAACCTCTATGAAGATATTGCCTTTACTTCTGCAGTGAATGTAGATTTGGCTGTGATGGGGGTGTATAATGCGGCACAGAATGGTATTTATAAAACGGCACCGGATGCTGCCAATACTCCTAGAGGATATGTATTTGGAGCCGCTTATGTTGAGCAAAATGATGTACGCGGTGAAGATATGGTTAATACAGCTACTTTTTACCAGTTAACATATACGGCAACTTATGATGGTGGTTCTCCTAATAATTCACATTATTGGATGAATGGCTATGGGTTGGTTAATAAAGCAAATATTACAATAGATGGTCTGAAAAAAGCAGGTGAAACAGGAGTGATTACCCCTGCGGTACGTGATAATTATTTAGGTGAAATGTACTTCTTAAGAGCATTAGCTCACTTGGAATTATTAAAGCATTTCTCCCGTCCATATAATTTTACAGCCAATGCAAGTCATCCGGGAATCCCTTACCGTACTACCGCAATTACCAGCCCTGCTGCTATTGAAGAGGCTCTTAAGGTAGGAAGAGGAACTGTGGCGGAAACCTATGCTAAGATCCTTGCTGATTTGGACCAGGCGGAATTACTTACGGCAAGTAAATCTACAAGATCAGGTAATGCAAGAATTACCAGAGCTACTAAAGAAGCTGCAATTGCTTTGAAAGTGAGAGCTTACCTAAATATGAGAGATTGGACAAAAGTACTTACAGAAGGAGCAAAACTAAGTTCTGCTTATACGCTTACTGCTACTCCTGATGTACCATTCATTTTGGCTAATAATTACAACAATTCTGAATCTGTCTTCTCCATTGAGAATTCAGCTAATACCAATCCTGGGACTAATGCTGGATTAGCGTCTATGTATAGAGATCGATCATTGGTATGTATCAGCCCTATTATCTGGAGAAATCCAAGATGGTTATTGGATGATAAGAGAAGAGCTGAAACGGCAATGGTAAGAACTTCTTCTGCAGGAGTGAAGTATGTGAATAAATATAAGGATGTTACTAACCTATCGGATGGATCTCCAATCATGAGATATGCCGAAGTAATCTTGTCTATGGCGGAAGCTTATGCAAGACAGGGAAATACTGCTTCAGCTATTACATATCTGAATATGGTGAGAAACAGATCATTGGCAACTCCGGCTACTCAACAATATACTGCTGCTTCATTTGCGAATGCAACAGATCTTGTAGATGCCATTATTACAGAAAGAAGAATAGAGTTCCTAGGAGAAGGAATGAGATGGGGTGATATTCATAGATTGCTTTATGATGACTTGGTACCTACGCCTGGTATTCCTGCTAAGGTAGGTAATTCTACGCCTCCGGGATCTGCCTTTACATTGGGTACTCCGTATACAGGACCATTAGGTGTCGCTATGATTCCAAAAACAGATTTCAGAATATTATGGCCTATTCCAAATGATGAAATTGTGAATAACCCAACGCTTGCGGCCCAGCAAAATCCGCAATGGTAAAATAAGGATATATTGAAAAATATAATTTAAATGGCAAAAAAGAAGAATGAAAAGAATTCTGGAAAGCCCATCAATTTGAACCGATTTTTTAAATCGTATATATTAACAAATTTTTAATTTTAACTGTAGGGAGACTGCCTTTTAAGGTGGTCTCTCTGTTTTTTATAGGGTTGTTTTTAATGTTAATTAATGGAATTTAGCGCTTGTTTTTCCCTATTTTGCTTAAAATTAAGAAAAAATGTATTTAATTTTTTTCTCTAATATCAATGTTTTGTGTTTATATTTTTCACTTTATCGAATAAAATAATGTATGCTGATTTTTATTTTACTTTTTGTTAAAATTCCCTCATTGTTTAAAATGGTTTGTTTTTCGTTAAAATTTTAAAAGCAATTAAATTTTTTCTTTAGCATTATTTAGAGATTGATGCGGATAATCCTGTTCTGGTAGCGGGTTTTCGAGGTTTGATAAATTGATGTTGTTAATATTTATTAACATATTTGTCCCCTTGAATATATTAAAATCTGTTAATATGAATATGAAATTGCGTGTTTTGACAGCAGGAGTCCTGTTTTTCACAGGCCAAGCTGTACTTGCTCAAGAAAAAGAATCTAAGAACAGTAAGGACAAAGAAACTAAGATTGAGGAAGTAGTTGTTTTAGGGTATAGCAAAACTGCTACCAAAGCTAAAACTACAACCTCTTCGGTAACCGTAGGTGCCGAAACCTTAGAAAACAGACCTAACATCTCAGTATTAAGCTCAATTCAGGGGACTGCTCCCGGTATTGTAGTTAACTCGGCTTCTGGTTCTCCAGGTTCTGGGAAATTCAATATTCTGATCAGAGGAACAAGCTCACTTAATGGTTCTACGGATCCTTTATATGTGGTAGATGGGGTAATTACCTCTGGTTCTCAGTTCAGAAACCTGAACTCTTATGATATTGAAACATTCAGTATCCTGAAAGATGCCCAGGCAACAGCAATCTATGGTAACAGAGCTGCGAATGGAGTTGTTGTTATTACTACAAAAGGAGGGAAATTTAACTCAGGATTAAAGGTTTCCTATGATGCATTAACATCTTTCAGCCAGCTGCCTGAAGCAAACTATAATATGGCAAATGCTCAGCAGTTGTTATATATTCAGAAAAATTTACAAACAGGTAAAGGAAAATCTTTAACGAACGACCAGATCAATAACTGGGGAACAGATACAGATTGGAATAAGCAATTTACCCGTGTTGGTATCTCTCAACAACATAACTTGTCTATTACCGGAGGTGGAGAAAATATCAATAACTTCTTCTCCCTTGGATATTTAGAAAGTGAAGGAACTGTAAGATCTACAGACTTCAAGAGATTTACAATGAGAAATAACCTTAACGGTAAATCTAAAAATGGAAAGTTAACTTTCGGTTCTATCATTGGTTTAGGATATTCCAAAAGAAACCAGTTGGATGATGAAACGAATTCTAAAATCTCCAGCAATACTCTTCAAAACCCTTTATTTGGTGGAATACTTTCAAGACCTTACATAGGACCATCTCCATATGCTAATGGTAGTGAGCTATTCAACGCTATTAAATCTGATGCTACTAATAACCGTCAATGGGTTCTTCAGGATAACATTAATGGAGGAATCAGAAACAGATTTACAGAATTAAGTATTTCTGCAAATGCAAATGTGAACTATAAGATCACAGATTTCCTTAGCATTGGAAACAGAACAGGTATTGAATACAAGGAATACGAAAGAACTTTCGCAAGATCACCACTAGGATACCTTTCCATTAGCGTAGCCAATGGAGATCAGTCTAAATATGGAGGTAGTGAAGAATTTTCTACAACAAGAGACTTAACTTTCAACAGTATTACGAATATTTCATTCAATAAGTCTTTTGGAGATCATACGATTAGTGCTGGTGCTTATATGGATTATATCAAGGCACATGTTAATTCAACTACTCAGAGACAAAATGGTCTAAATCCATTACAATGGGAATTTGGTGCAGGAACAGGTTATATTCCTTTTAACCCTGATACACCCAATCTTTACAGACCTTCTGTAAGTGCTACAAAAGTAACCGCTGGTACCTTAGCTTATTTTGGAACAGTAGATTATGATTTCAAAGATAAATATGGGGTAAGTGGAGTTATAAGAAGAGATGGTTCTTACCGTTTCCTTCCTACGAACAGATGGGAGACTTTCTGGTCAGTTGCAGCAAGATGGAATATCGACAAAGAAGATTTCATGGCTAATTCAGGATTCAGATTATTGAAATTAAGAGCTTCAATCGGTACTACTGGTAACCAGAATTTAGGTATTGCGACTGATAACTCTAACCCATTGGCATTACTTCCAAATAACTTCCTTGATCTATATGATGGTATTTCAGGATATCAGAATATTTTAGGATACAACTTTGTTAACTTGTCAAACCCGTATTTAAAATGGGAGCAGGTAAAACAAACGAATATCGGTATAGATTATAACTTTAAAGGTTTAATTGAAGGTAGTGTAGATTATTACCAGAAGAGAACATCCAGAATGTTCAATGATCTTCAAGTATCTGCAACTACAGGATATTATTCAATTAGAGGAAATGACGGTATTCTTGATAACAAAGGTATCGAGGGGTTAATTAAATATAACGTGATCAGAAACGAAAATACGAAATTATCTATTTTCGCAAACGCGGCATATAACTCTAATAAAATCGTTTCCATGGATAGCGAAAACCTTGCAGGAGATGTGGTAAATGCTATTGGAGGTCCTGCAGGTCAGTTCCAGTTATACCCATACCTTGGAGTAAATCGTGAAAACGGAAACCTACAGTTCTTAGATAAAAACGGAAACATTACTGAAGCTCCAACAGCTGCAGACAGAAGACTGACAGGAAAGTCAAGATATGCAAAATTTACAGGAGGTTTTGGATTTAACTTCCAACACAAAGGCTGGTTCTTTGATACATTATTCTCTTTCCAACAAGGAGGGTGGATCTATGATAACTTACAGTCTTGGGTATTTGATCCAAGTGCTGCTGCCAACAGAAACCTTTCTTCAGACTTGTTAAATGCATGGACTCCTCAAAATAGAGATACAGATGTTCCTGCTTTGAAAGCAACCAACTTAAGCTTAGGTGCTTCAGACAGATTTTTACACAGATCAGATTTTATCAGACTTAAGAATGTTACTTTAGGATATAACTTTAGCAAAAGTCAACTAGGTAAATTACCGGTAAGAGGTATTAAGGTATTTGTTCAGGCAGAAAACCTTCTTACTTGGACAGATTGGAAAGGATTTGATCCGGAGCCAATTACTTCGTATTCACTAAACGTCTATCCAAACCCAAAAACCGTATCGGTAGGTTTAAATGTTGATTTTTAATAGAGAAAAATTATGAAAAGAATTATCAATACAATATTAGTTGTAGCAACTTTATCATCTGCAGCATTTACATTAAACAGCTGCCAGGATGCACTTGATATCAAACAACCTGGAGAATTACAGGAGAATGAATTATATACAAGTGTTGCTAATCTAAACGAAGTTTTAAACGGATCTATATACGCTCAGTTGGATCCAATTGAGGAGATTTATTTTACAGCCGTATTTACAGATGAAGTAAAGCCGGGTTCAGGAAGTGGAGGTCAGGAGTACTCTTTACACAGACATTTTCTTGATGCAGCAAGCCCTGTAGTAACGGGAGGAACTGTAAACAGTGTAGCAAGTGACGGGATCTGGTTAAATAATTATAAAGTTATTAACAGAGTGAACAGATTGCTTGAAGGAGCGAAGAAAGTGACACCAGCTAATGCAGATGAACAGAAAGCATATAATGAGATCCTTGCTCAAGCCAGAGCAATCAGAGCTTATTGCTATGTACAGCTAGAGGCATACTTCTCTGCTGATATGAAAAACCCTAACGAACTAGGAGTAATTCTTCTAAAAGATGTTCCGGCTACAGATGCTAAATTACCTAGATCTAAGAATCAGGATGTATATGATTTCATTAATGCTGACTTAGATTACGCAAGAGGGATTTTAGAATATTCTTCTACAGCAGGAGGAAGATATGCTACTGATAAAGGATTTGTAAATGCTGTTACGGCTCGTTTTAACCTTTACAGAGGAAATACAGTTTTAGCAAAACAATATGCAAACGAAGTAATTTCAAACTCAGGTTTGAAGCTTACCATCGCAGATCCATCGAAGCCTGCAGGGGATAATGCTCCTGAAATAGGTTCAAAAGAATGGAATGCTGCCTTTTATGGAATTGCATCTTCTTTCAACCCATATAGAAATCTATGGAATGATTCAGCAAGAGGTGAAGTTATCTTCTCATTAAACAGACTTCCATTAGGAGCCGGAGGAACTATCGGTTCAAGATGGAATACCAACCAATCTAATATTGATGGTACACCAATGTGGTTCTGGGGAAGAAACTTATACAACTTGTTTCAGAATATTCCTGGAGATATCAGAAAGTATGCTTATGTAGATCCAACGTCAGCTCCAAAGGCTAATTATGCAAGTGCAACAGCTGGAACTACGAGAGAAGACGCTTTGGTTATTGACAAATATCCTGGTAAAACAAATACACCTACAAGAAATGATGTTAAAGTTTTCAGATTATCTGAAATGTATTTCATTGTAGCTGAAGCTGAAGTAGCGGCAGGTAATCTTTCAGCAGCTCATGACTTAATTCAGAAAGTAAGGGAGGCTAGAAATTATCTTGGTGCTGCTGTAACACCTACTTATACAGGTGCACAGTTTGCTTATGCTGACATTTTGAAAGAGCGTAGAATTGAATTGGCGCTTGAAGGACACCGTTATGTCGATCTGAAGAGACTTGCAGTATTGGCAAATGTAGAAATGGACAGGAACCCTACAGATGACATCATTCCGGTTAAGAATCTTCCTAATGGTGATTACAGGTATACTTTACCTATTCCTATCAAGGAAACTTCGGCAAACCCGAATGCTTTACAAAATGATAAATATTAATCATTATAAAAATACCCCTGAAGTTTTTACTTCAGGGGCTTTTTTATCAATAGGCTTCAGGAATTATAAACAATTATCTGGAGAATATTTTTCCATTCTGATAACTTTTTGGGGTAACTCCTACAAGCTGCTTAAATACTCTTGTGAAATAATTGGTGTCGGAAAACCCTGTCTGAAAAGCAGTTTCCTTAATACTGTTTTGTCCAGCCAATAATTCTTTTGCCTTGCTGATTCTTTCCTGTAGAATAAAATCATTCGGGGAAATTCCAAGTTCATCCCTAAACATCTTAAAGAAGTTGGATTTACTCACATACGCCAGTTTTGCAATGCTGTCAATAGACAATTTCTGATGTAGGTTTCTTTTAATATAATCTACCACAAACCCCATTCTTGATCTGTTTTTTACAAGATTTTTTTCTACCAGACTTCTTGCCTGTGTTTGCATAAGTCTTATCAGAAGCTCTTTCAGTGCAAAATCTGCCATAATATCTTTTTGAGAATTATCATCCATGGCAATCCTCATAATATTATTGGTTGCAGAAGCCAATGCCTGATTATTAAAAAGAAAATATTCATCCAGTTGAATATTCCATTGTGAAGACTCATCTACCTTTGGAAGGTGATAATTTAAATAATTGAGAGAATCCTCTATAAAATCAGGATTTAAACTTAAGGAAATACATTGTGTAGCCGTTTCATCAGCCTCAGGAAAATCAATGACCATGGTTTCCCCAGGAGCAACCAGAATGCTTTCTCCCGGAAAATAATCAAAATAATTGGTCTTATTATCCAGTTTCATATGCTTTTTTCCTCTTAACATGGCTGTAAATGCAATGTTTTCAAAGTGAAGCTTTACCCCAAATGCGGCCTTATGGGTTTCATAAATACTGAATTCACAATTGTTTAGATTGAATGTGGTCTGGTTTTCAACAAGACTCAATAGATGCCTCTCCTGAGTTAATTTAGGAGTGTTTAATAAAAACTTGCTATTGTTATTCATTTCTAAATATTTTTTGAAAACTGGTATTCCAAATATATAAAATATGAACCTATGTTGTTGTTAATAAAATGATAAAATTAGACTGCTAATACTATTTTGCACCTTTTTTATACGATTGTGCTATGTTTTTTTGGGGTTGTACATGTAATTTGGCATCATCGAAAAAATATAAACAATACTAATATGAGCACAATTACAGAACCAAAATCAACAACTCTTTTACAACGTCCAGAGTTTAAAGACAGATACGATAACTATATTGGTGGTAAATTTACACCCCCGGTTAAAGGACAATATTTTGATGTAGTTTCACCAGTGGATGGTAAAAAGTTCACTCAGGTAGCCCACTCATCCAAGGAAGATTTGGATTTGGCTGTAGATGCAGCAGAAAAAGCATTCCAAACCTGGAAAAATACATCATCTACAGAGCGAAGCATCATTCTCAATAAGATTGCAGACAGAATAGAACAAAACCTTGAATATCTTGCTACAGTAGAAACCATTGATAACGGTAAGGCTGTAAGAGAAACTCTGGCCGCGGATATGCCACTTGCAATAGATCATTTCAGATATTTTGCATCTGTTATTCGGGCAGATGAAGGCTCGCATAACGAATTGGATAAAGACACTGTGTCTTTAATCGTACATGAGCCGCTTGGAGTTATTGCACAGATCATCCCTTGGAATTTCCCAATATTGATGGCTGTTTGGAAGCTAGCTCCGGCCTTAGCCGCTGGAAATTGCGTGGTTTTAAAGCCTGCAGAAAGTACACCGGTATCCATTATGGTTTTAATGGAACTTATCGGAGATTTACTACCGGCAGGAGTCATCAACATTGTTAATGGTTTTGGGGCAGAACTGGGAAGAGCTTTGGTTACTAATCCTAAAGTTGCCAAGGCAGCATTTACAGGGTCTACAGCTACAGGCCGCTTAGTAATGCAGTATGCAACAGAAAATATCATTCCTGTGACATTAGAATTAGGAGGAAAATCGCCCAATGTATTTTTCAATTCTGTAATGGATGCAGACGATGAATTTTTAGATAAAGCTATTGAGGGAGCTGTACTTTTTGCCCTTAACCAAGGAGAGATCTGTACATGTCCGTCAAGATTACTAGTTCAGGAAGGAATTGCAGATGCCTTTATCGAAAGAGTAGTCGAAAGAGTAAAAGCCATCAAGTTAGGAAATCCATTAGACAAAACCGTAATGATGGGAGCGCAGGCTTCTCAGATCCAAAAGGATAAGATATTGTCTTATATTCAGTTAGGAATAGAAGAGGGAGCAGAAGTTTTGGTAGGAGGAAATGTAAATAACCTTGGAGAAGACCTTGAAGACGGATACTACATCCAGCCTACTATTTTCAAAGGAAATAATAAAATGAGAATTTTCCAGGAAGAGATCTTTGGTCCTGTGCTGGCATTTACAACCTTTAAGGATGAGGAAGAAGCCATAAAAATAGCCAATGATACCATCTATGGATTGGGAGCAGGAGTTTGGACTAGAGATGCGCATCAGCTATACAATATTCCACGTCAGATTGAGGCAGGAAGAGTTTGGGTAAACCAATATCATTCATATCCGGCAGGAGCACCTTTCGGAGGCTACAAGCAGTCCGGAATAGGAAGAGAAAATCATAAAATGATGCTTGATCATTACCGTCAGACCAAAAATATGCTGATTTCCTATAACAAAAACAAGTTAGGTTTCTTTTAATATTAATTTTAGGACGTGCCCGATTGCCTTGGCTTTATCCAGGGCAAAACGGTCGGGCTATGCAGGGCTTCATTTCATTTCGGTGCTTCATTGCATTCCGCACCGGCTCGTACCTCACCGCCCTTACTATCCCTCACGCAAATATTACTTTCTTATCCGGAATTTTTCGGATGGGTAGGAAACTATTAACCCATAAAAACTCAATTCAAAAAAATAAAATATGATTCCAAAGACAATGAAAGCTGCCGTAGTTCAAGGTTACGGACAGCCCCTGAAGATAGAAGAAGTACCCGTAAGAGCACCCGGCAGATATGAAGTTCTTGTGAAAGTAATGGCCTGTGGCGTTTGTCATACAGACCTGCATGCTGTGGATGGAGACTGGCCTGCCAAGCCTAAAATGCCCCTTATTCCGGGACATGAGGGGGTAGGTATAGTGGTGGCTTGCGGACCTGAAGCTTTTGTAAAAGAAGGAGATGCAGTAGGAGTTCCCTGGTTATATAGTGCCTGTGGTTGCTGTGATTATTGTATTACAGGATGGGAAACACTTTGTGAGGCTCAAAAAAATGGAGGATACAGTGTAGACGGAGGTTTTGCAGAATATGTTATTGCAGATTCCAGGTATGTGGGACACCTGAAGTCTAATGTTAACTTCCTGGAGATTGCACCTATTTTATGTGCAGGAGTAACCGTTTATAAAGGACTCAAAGAAACCGAAACAAAGCCCGGAGAATGGGTGGCTATTTCAGGAATAGGAGGATTGGGCCACGTAGCGATTCAGTATGCAAAAGCGATGGGAATGCATGTTGCTGCCATTGATGTAGCAGATGATAAATTGGAACTGGCTAAAAAACTGGGTGCAGATCTTGTGGTGAATGCAAAAAATACAGATCCCGGAGAATATTTGCATAAGGAAGTTGGTGGTATGCATGGCGCATTAATTACAGCTGTTTCACCTATTGCCTTTAAACAGGGAATAGATGTTCTGAGAAGAAAAGGAACCATTGCCTTGAATGGATTGCCTCCCGGATCTTTTGAGCTTCCTATTTTTGAAACTGTTTTAAAAAGAATAACCGTTAGAGGTTCTATTGTAGGAACCAGAAAAGATATGCAGGAAGCCCTGGACTTTGCCAATGAAGGACTGGTGAAAGCAACTGTAACTGCAGCCAAACTCGAAGATATTAATGATGTCTTTGATAAAATGAAAAAAGGACAGATTGATGGAAGGATTGTGTTGGATATTGCAAACTCAAATTAAACAATGAGCTGCAGGCTCGGCAAATACTTTTGCCGAGCCTATTTATTCAGATAATAATGTTCAATTTTTTAAATTTGAAAAAATAAAATAATGGAAAGAAAAACAGCAAGGCTTTCTGCAACAGAAAAGGCGCTTGAAGTCATTCATGAACTTGAAGACAAGTATGGGGCACTCATGTTTTATCAGGCAGGGGGGTGCTGTGAAGGAACGCAGCCACAATGCTTTGAAAAAGGAGGATTCTTTCCAAGGATGAATGATGCCATGATAGGAACCATTAAAGGATATGAATTCTGGATAGACCGCGACCTCTTTGAATACTGGAAATATTCCCACTTTACACTCGATGTCACAGATGGTTTCGGACCTGGTGGATTTTCATTGGAAACACCCTTGGGGAAAACATTTAAAGTTCAGTACAGGCTTTTCACTCCTGAAGAATATGAAAACCTTGAACCTGTACAACGCAGTGAATAGTGTAGATTTCTTTTAGAATAGAAGCACTTGTAAATTGTATGAATGGCCAACTTTCAATCAGGTGACTTTTACAAACCGATTCACAAACATAGCCGCAACGATATCTCCTACAGAATTAAGAACTGTTGCTAAAGGATCTACAAGGGTTCCGATAATCATTACAGCAGGAATAGCCTCCTGAGGAAGTTTATACACAGAGATCATCAGCATTTCACCAATATATCCACCATTAGGAATTCCTCCGGCTACAATACTCACAAAAACCGTAATTCCTAAAGCCAGAAGTAAATTGGCAGGATCAAAGAAATCTTTTCCAATAATTAAAAAAGCGACATATATTTTAATAATAGAAGACATTGAGGATCCATTTTTATGTAAGGTAGTACCAATAGGAATCACCAGGTTAGCAATAGAATTGGGAATTCCAATTTTGGAAGCTGCCTGTAGATTTGCTGGCATAGTTGCAAAGCTGCTGCAGGTACTTATTGCTGTAAGAGTAGGATAAATGGCATTGGTCCAGAAACTTTTAACACCATTTTTTCCACTCGCCATGAATGCATAGATTGAAAAGAAGACAAGGAAATAGATAATTCCTGCAACATAATATAAGCCTAAAGGCTTAGCATAAAAACCAAAAAGCTGTGGGCCTAATGTTGCTACCTGATAAGCGAAATAAGCCCCTAATCCAATAGGAGCCAGCTTCATTACCAGTAAAAGAAGCTCTTTCATTACTTCATATCCTGAGGCAATAAAAACCCTGAATGGCTGGCCGCTTTCTCCTGTTTTTCTAGCTGCAAAACCCGTTAAAAATGCAAAAATAAGCAATGCAAGCATATTTTGTCTTGAAAAGAGCGCGGTGAATTCTCCCACAGTGAAAAAGCTTACAATCCTATTTCCCCAACTTTCATCACTAGCCGTTTCAGTTACGATCTCCGAACTTCCGGAAACTCCTGAAACAGGAAAAAGATACACTACACAAATAGTGAAAATAGCCGCTGTCAAAATAAAGAATAGAAAGGTAAGTGCCATCACAAGAATGATTCTTCCGAACCTTGATTGTTGTTCTAAAGAGGCAATGGAGTTCGATACTGCAAAAAACACCAAGGGTACTACACTCACAAAAAGAAGATTAAGAAAAATATCTCCCAATGGTTTTATGTATTCCACAAACCCAGGAGCTACAATTCCTATAATGCTTCCAATAGTGATTCCCAAAAGTAAAAATATGATTCCTGAGTAGTTTTTTAATACCTCTTTCATGTGGTGCTTTTTATCAAAGATAGGTTTATTTTTAACACTCTGCTATGCAATTTTCAAGCCTAAATTTCATAAATTTGGGTAAACATCGTTTCTATGGCTTATATAGATTACTATAAAATTCTAGGCGTAGATAAAAACGCAACACAAGATGACATTAAAAAAGCCTACCGAAAATTGGCTAGAAAACTGCATCCGGATCTTAACCCTGATGATAAGGAGTCTGAAAAAAAATTCAAGGAGCTGAATGAAGCTAATGAAGTCCTCAGTAATCCTGAAAACCGTACAAAATATGATAAATACGGTGAAAACTGGAAGCACGGTGAGGAATATGAAAAAGCTCAACAACAACAGCAAAGACAATATCAGCAGCAGAACTACGGAGGTGGAGGCTTCTCAGGTGCTGATTTTGGAGAGGGAGAGGATTTTTCAGATTTCTTCCAAAGTATGTTTGGAGGTGCAGGAGGTTCTGGCAGAAGTTCGAGAGGAAGAGCATCCGGTAAGTTCAAGGGAAAAGATGTGCAGGCTGAGCTGAATCTAAACTTAAGAGATGCCGCAGTAACACATCCACAAACTTTTGAAATCAATGGGAAAAAGGTAAGAATCACCATTCCGGCCGGAGTTTATGACGGGCAGCAGATTAAGTTGAAAGGACATGGAAATCCGGGAATAAACGGAGGGCCAAACGGAGATTTGTATATTACGTTCAATATTCCTACGGATCCTGATTTTGAAAGAATTGGTGATGATCTTAAAACAAAGGTGACCATCGATCTATACACTGCTATTTTAGGTGGTGATGTAAAGGTAAATACCCTGGATGGAAGTGTAAACCTAAAAGTAAAACCGGAAACGCAAACCGGAATTACCGTAAGACTAAAAGGTAAAGGATTTCCTGTCTACAAAAAAGAGGGGGAACACGGCGATCTTTTTGTAACCTACGAAGTGAAACTGCCTACCAATCTTACAGAGAAGCAGAAAGAACTTTTTGAACAACTTAAAAATTCCTAGGCTATGAGTGAAAGAATATCACGGGAGGAACTCGTAAGAATATACAATATAGAAATCACATTTTTTGATGACCTTGTAGAATATGGTTTATTGAATATACAGGTGGAAGACAATATTCACTATCTGATGTATGAAGACTTGCCTGATCTGGAAAAGTTTACCAACTGGCATTATGACCTTGAAATCAATCTTCCAGGATTGGAAGTTATTCATAATATGCTGAACAAACTGGAAGCTTTAAAGCGTAGAAACAGGGATTTGATGAACAAACTTTCTGCAATAAGTGACCAATATGAAGATATTTAGCTTAGTTTTGTAGCTTTTTAAAACAAACCATGTATTATGAGTGAGGAAAAGGTTATTACATTAAGAACTGAAAGAAAGAATTTTGAGGATATTTATTTTAGTGGTAACCAAGGAAGTCTGCTTTTTTCACCTACAACTAAGAGTAAAACAATAACAACCATTGCATCCGCTGTTATCTTAGTCATTGTATTTTTTTTTAAAGACAGTTTAAGTGAAAATAGTAAAGGAATTTTATACTTTTTGAGTTTTATATTTCTGCTTTGTGCCGTTTTCTTGTCTGTAAGTGTTAACAAGGTTTCAAGATGGAAAAAACAGGTCAGTCATTATTTAAGTGTGCTTGAAAGGTGTAAGGTATTCGAGATCAGATTTGATCAAAATTTTTTTACAGTTAATATTGATGGAGAAAAGGAAACCAGTGAATGGAAAGATTTTGAATATTTTGACAGTAATAATGAATTCATCTCTCTGGAGGGGAAATATAATTATATGTTTCCACAGAAATCCATGAGTGAGAAAGAGTATAATTTGCTAAAGAAAACCTTAAAGGAAAATATCAATAAACAATAAAAAAATCAGAGCATTTGCTCTGATTTTTATTTTATATTAAAAGTAGTAAAAGGGAAGTTACTTATTCTAACCAGCCCATTTCTTTCATCCACTCGTCATTGTAGATTTTTCCTACATATCTTGAACCGTGGTCGTGAAGTAAAACTACAATTACATCATCTTTTGTAAACTGATCTTTCATTTGAATTAATGAAGCAATTGCACTTCCCGCAGAGTATCCGCAGAAAATACCTTCTTCCTTAGCCAGTTTTCTTGCATAGATGGCACCGTCTTTATCCGTTACCTTTTCAAAATGGTCAATTACAGACATATCATAGTTCTCAGGAATGATATCTTCCCCAATTCCTTCTGTAATGTAAGTATAAGCATGATCGTAATGAAGTTCTCCTGTTTCGTGGAATTCCTTAAGAATAGATCCGTAAGTATCAACACCAATTACCTTGATTTCTTTATTTTTTTCCTTAAAGAATGTTCCACATCCTGTAATAGTACCTCCTGTTCCTGCACCTGCTACAAAGTGAGTTAGTTTACCTTCCGTCTGTTCCCAGATCTCAGGAGCTGTAGATTCATAGTGAGCAGTTCTGTTGGATAAGTTGTCATATTGGTTTACATACCATCCGTTTTCTGTTTCCTTAGCCAGTCTTTTTGACACTGAGTAATAAGAACGCGGGTCAGTAGGCTTTACATCTGTAGGGCAAACAATTACTTCTGCTCCTACAGCACGAAGAATATCACACTTTTCCTTAGATTGTTTAGAATTGGTTACAAAAATACATTTGTAGCCTTTGATGATAGCAGCAAGTGCCAATCCCATTCCTGTATTTCCGGAAGTTCCCTCAATGATGGTTCCTCCTGGTTTTAATCTGCCGTCTTTTTCGGCATCTTCTATCATTTTAAGAGCCATTCTGTCCTTTACAGAGTTTCCGGGATTGAATGTCTCAACTTTTGCTAAAACTAGTGCTGGGAAGTCTTCACCTAACACCTTGTTAAGTTTTACCAGCGGTGTGTTACCTATCGTTTCAAGGATATTTTTTGCGTATTTCATAAATGTTTTATATGCGGTGCAAAGATAATGCTTTTAAAATTATCTCTGTCCTGTATGATTTGCAGACGAAACTGAAGCATTGAAAAGAGTTCCAATGATCAACAAACATCAACTTCTAATAATTAATTGTACTTAATTGCTTTCACTGGAGAGATCTTACTGATCAGATAACTCGGAATAATTAAAGCAAGTGCTGAGATCGCCAGAATCCCTAATGAAATGGAAACAATGGCAATAGGGTTAAGATCTACCGGAACTGTACTTACGTAATAGTTTTCTGGATTCAACTTGATAACCCCAAAGAATTTTTGAATTAGAATTAATCCTAATCCAATGGCATTTCCATACAAAAGCCCTGGAATCATGATGATTAGTGTATAGTTGATAAAGGTAGCTCGGATCTGTGCGTTATTGGCACCCAATGTTTTTAGCAAACCGATGGAATTTGTTCTTTCAATAATAAGGATAAGAAGAACCATAATAATATTGATGACTACCACAATCAGCATGATGATGATAATGAGTGCAATATTAGTATCAAAAATACTGATCCAGTCATTGATCTGGGGAAACTTTTCAGTGGCTTTTTCTGCATAGTTTTTATAGCCGATGAGTTTTTCAATGTCAGGAAAATCCTTGTCGATATCATTGACATTTTTCAGGAAAATATCCACCCCACCAATCTCGTCGCCTTTCATATCCAGAATTTTTCTTACATGATTGATTCCGCCAATAACGAACTGTTCATCAATCATTTTAATATCTGTTCTATAGATTCCGATAATTTTGAATTTTCGGTAGATCGGCTTTTGATCAGTCTTCAAAAATACAGTAACTATGCTGTCATTTACCTTAAGGTGAAGATCATTGGCTACTTTTTGTGAAATGGCAACATCATTATTGAATCCTACTTCAGTAACCTTTGGTGTGGTACCGGCAAGAAGAAATTTTTTAAACCTTAAGCTGTCAAAATCCTTTCCTATTCCTTTAAAAATGATTCCTGCGAAATTATGTTCATTACGCATAATACCTGTTACGGTTGCATATTTTTGAACAGTTTCCACATCAGGAAGCTCCTTTATTTTTGAAATATTTAATCCTTGATTATCCAATACCGAAGTATTGTATGAAGAATTGGATCGTGTAGATCTTACTGTAATATGTCCGCTGAAATCTGCAAGTCTCTCCTTGATCGCCTTTTTGGAACCTAATCCGGTGGCTACAGTAATCAGGGAAACAATGATTCCAAGAGCTACAGAAAGCCTGCCAATGAAGATGATAACCCGTGATAGGTTATTTTTGTTATCTTTGGAAAATGCTATTTTTCTAGAGAAATATAAAGGAAACTTCAAGCTTATGAATTTAGATTTCAAAATTAAAAATTTACTTCTGATTTGCCTAATTTTTTTAGGAGTATTCAACCAATATTATTCTCAAACTCAAGTTCAATCGGATTTTAAAACCGGTGCGGACCAACCTGAGCTTTATTTGCCCTTATTAAAAGGAAAAACAATTGGTGTAGTAACCAATCAGACAGGTTTGATGAGTGACAGAACTCATCTGGTAGACTTTTTAGTGAAAAATGGTGTTAAGATCAAATCTATTTTTGCACCGGAACATGGTTTCAGGGGAGACGCTGATGCAGGGGCTAAAGTAAAAAATGGAGTAGACGTTAAAACAGGAATTCCAATTGTTTCTTTGTATGCGAGCAATAAGAAACCCAAGCCAGAACAACTGGCAGGGATAGATATTGTTGTGTTTGATATTCAGGATGTTGGGGTAAGGTTTTATACATATATCTCAACGTTAACATACCTGATGGAGGCTGGAGCTGAAAATAATGTGGAAGTCATGGTACTAGACCGTCCGAACCCCCATGATGGATATACCGACGGGCCTGTTTTGAGAAAGAAATGGACAAGTTTTGTAGGAATGCATGAAGTTCCTGTAGTATATGGATTAACAATAGGTGAATACGGAAAAATGGTAAACGGTGAAAAGTGGCTGAAAAATGAAGTTCAGGCGAAATACACCTTAATTCCAATGAAAAATTATCATAAAAAACAACGTTATCCAATATTAGATAAACCATCACCTAATTTACCTAATGATAAAGCCATTAACTTGTATCCGAGTTTATGCTTTTTTGAAGGAACCCAGGTTTCTGTAGGAAGGGGAACGGAGCAGCCTTTTCAGATTTATGGTTCTCCATGGACAGAAAGTTTACCTTATCAATTTACTCCAAAACCAAGTTATGGCGCAAAAGATCCTTTCTTGAACGGAAAGCTTTGCTATGGAGAAAACCTATCTAATTATCCTAAAGATCTAAGAGAACTTAATTTGGAATGGGTAATAAAAGCCTATCAAAACTATAAGAACCCACAATTAGATTTCTTTTTGAAGAACTTATGGTTTGATACCCTGTCCGGAACTGATGAATTCAGAAAGCAGATTATTGCTGGAAAATCAATTCCGGAAATTAAGGCGTCATGGAAAAAAGATTTAGAGGGTTTTGAAAAAATCAGAACCCGATATGTTATTTATGAAGATTAATCAAAATTTTGGGGTGGAGTCTTATCATTTTTGCCCCTATTTAATATAAAAAGTCCAATGGTAAGACCAACAACACCTGCAAAGGCTGTTAATAAGGCTCTTTGTAATTTGTCAGGAAGATCATTTCCAAGATAGTTCATTAAAAAAAGGATCACAAAAGTGATCACTGAAATGATAATATGGTTTTTTCCGAATAACTTCATTGTTTTATTTAAATTTGTAAGAGATCATTACGCCCCCTCTGTAAGGCATAATTTCACCACTTTTATTAAATTTTTCAGCCCCATCGTAGCGTTTTCCTGTTGTGCGATCATAACCTTTATAAAAACCTTGGGAAGTTCCTACTGTAGCGTATAGATCAAGATTCCAACGGTCTGATAATTGAAACTGATAACCACCTGTAACACCCAACATCACAGAAAATCCTTTTTGATAAAGATTGGAGTTTACAATAGTTTCACCATTCTCGTTTATGGCAGATTTATCGTTCCAGTAGTTCCATTTTTGTGCATTATAGGCAGCAAAAGAAAGGTTGGCTCCTACATACCAATGCTTGAAAGCTTCATTAAAATAATATCTTCCTTCAACAGAAGCTGAGTAAAACTGTAATTCATGTCCTGCAAATGATTTCCATGGTGAAATAAAGACATCTCCCTGAATAGTATATTTTGGACTGATCTGTTTTTCTAAAGCCAGGTTAACAATACCTAGTGGTAAAAAAAGAGCATTGCCCTTTATATATAAACTTTTTTCCTCATTTTGCTCTTGTGCATTAAGAGTTCCTATTGCCAAAAATGCCAAGGCACCTGCTAATACTCTGTACTTCATCAATATGTGTTATTTTATTTGATTTAATAATTCTTCTGCTAATTTGGAGTCCTTATTGGACTGAGTGGCTATATTCCTAGACATTTCAGCATAATTTTTTGCCATTTCCTTGTTACCAGTTAAAAAGTAAAGCTTACCAAGGATATAGGTGTTTTCAGAGGTTTCTCCTCTCATCACTGATTTTTCTGCCCATTCAGTGGCTTTTTTCAAGGAGGATGGGGTTTTTACATGGTCTAAGAATACCCATGATGCTCTTAACAACTCATCAGGATTAAATGAATCTGAGTTTTTATAATAATCCAAGGCTGCTTTTTCATACTCAGGGAAATTGGCATTTTGCTCATAATAGCTAAGTTTAGTCTGGTTAAGCTTTGCGGTAGCTAGTTGCTTGCCTACTAATGGTTCAGCCGTTTTCAGAAAATACTCATCATTGATTCTTTTATTTTTATCATCAATGGATTGTTCTACAATTTTTGATAGCTTCAGTTGAGCATCAAATTCATTGTAGGTTTGTTCCGGAAGGTACTTTATAATTTCTGCCTTTCTTGCAGAAAAAGTTTTATAATTGGAATCTTCAGTTGATTTTAGGAAAAATAATAAAAATCCTATTTCATCCTTTGAAAACTCTTCCGTATTTTTTTTGTTTTCAAAATATCTTTCAGAGGCTTTCTTGGCAAACTCATAATCAGTATCAGAATTAAGTTTCATAATATTGATAAGGAAAGTAGGATCCTTTTCGCCCTTGGCAAAGCGGTCTTTTAGAGAGTTTTTATTGTTCCCCGGTGAATTGATATCCTGAGCCATTGCTACAAATAGACTTTCCTCCATATAGCCGGTATTTCTGGAAACAAGCTCGCCGTCACCATTCAGGAAAAGATAAGTAGGGTAGGAACGAACTCCATATTTGGCGGCAATGTCTCTTCCTTCTCCTTTTTCCATATCAAATCTTGCATTGATGAAGTTGGTATTGTAATAGTCTTTTACCGATTTCTGAGGAAAAACATTTTTTTCCATCATTTTGCAGGGGCCACACCAAGAAGCATATGCATCAATAAAAACCAATTTTTTTTCCTTTTTGGCTTTTGCTATAATTTCCTTGAAAGGGAGTTCCTGGAACTGAATAGATTCCTGTGCTGAAATAATGATAGAGCAAAAAATAGAGATTCCGGAGATGATCTTCTTCATTTTCAAATTAGATTTGTAGGCGAAGATAATTAATTTCAGAATATTTAAGAGCGTAATCTGCTGATTGAATATCTATATTAACTAATTTTAAGATTTATAGCTTTCCTGATCCTATTGTAAGACATAGAAAAACTTATTTTTTAGAAAAAATATTTTGACCGTACATTTCTCTCCTCAAAAGAGCTCTGTTTATCGATTGTTTCATATATTTTTAATTCACTTTTTGGTCCTGAAATCTTTGTTATATCTTTGCAAACTAATAAATTATCTACGGAAGAATTACAAAAATAGGCTTTGCTATAAGTATTGCCCGTATCTTTCTTTTGAGGAAATAACAATGTAGAAGAGCTTGAGCATTCAATTTAAACATACCCTATCCCGAAAATCCGTTTACATTACAGCGCTTTCTGTCTGCTTCATTGCAGTGGCAGCATTTGCTGTTCTAAGTCTTTTAATTACAGAAGACAGCCGGAAAAATACTGAGGATTTTGCAAGAAAAACTTTCTTCCGAAAATATGAATCGGTAGAAAATGAATTTAGAAATATTGAAGATTACCAATACCTGCTTCGTGAATTGATTCAAAAAGACGGACTGAAGAATTATAAGGACTACTCTTTGGTTTTAAATGGTTTAAACAAAAAAAGAAATCTTTTAACTTACAGCTGGTACTATTATGACAAGAATGGAACGGGAAAGTCGGAAAGCAATAATCCTTTAGCTGATCTTTTTAAAAATAGGGAAAGTACTGGAAAGTCTGTTGCTATAAAAAATAATGGCCCGGGACACTTTAAAGATCTTCTGATCACTCGCAGAGATAGCATGTACTGGGTAAGTTATGATTCCCTTGTGCTTCCTGGTAAAAATAGGCTGTATTATGGTTCTACAGTGAGCCTGGATGATCTTCACCAGTATTTTATCAATGTAGATAAAAGCTCAAATACCTACGCCTATGTGTTCACAAAGGAGGGGATTTGTATGACTCATCCGGAAAAAAAATATCTTGGAAAGAATATTTTCGATTTTACAGATATCAAACCACAAGATACGATATGCAATACTGTAAAGTCAGGTTATACAGAAAGAACTGCTGTTTCTGAATATCTTGGAGTGGAAGTCACCCGATTTATAAAGCCTTTAAAAACGGATAATTTTGATGGATATACGGTCGTAAATCATGTTAACTTTATTATTGATGAAAATACTAACAAAGTAAAAGCTTATACTGTTTACATATTTCTGGCGGCTTTATTTCTGATTGTAACGGTTTTTATTTTATTTCAAAGATCAGCAAATATTGCTTACAGGGAAAAGGAAAAGATACAAACAGAAAAAAATCTACTGCTAATTGAGAATGAAAAAATGCACAAGGCAGAGGTGATTAATCAGTTGCAGCAGCTTAAAAATAACATCAATCCACATTTTTTGTTCAATTCATTGAACTCACTTTATATGCTGATTGGGATTAATAAGGATAATGCTCAAAAGTTTACCATGAACCTTTCCAAGATTTACAGGTATTTGATTGTTCCCCCAAAGGAAAATATTGTTTCCGTTGCCAAGGAGATTGATTTTATCAAAAAATATATGGAGCTTCTGAAAAGTAGGTTTGATGAGGAGCTGAGATTTGAACTCATCATCAATTGCCCGGAAAGTTTAGAAAAACGGATTCCTTATCTATCCCTGCAAATTGTAGTGGAAAATGCTATAAAACATAATATTGCGACGATAGATCAACCGTTGGAGATCATTATTATAATAGAAAAGAACGAGATTATGGTGAAGAACACCTGGCAGCCCAAAACGGAAGTTGTTCAGGGTGAGAAATTCGGGATTGATTATTTGAATCAGGTTTATGAGTATTTTAAGAATAATCTGCTTCATATTTCTGTAGATGGTGAAAATTTCATATGTTTTTTGCCATTAATGAAGTAAAATAAAAAAATCCATTCACTCCCAAAAAACAACCTCTCACTCCCTAATATTATTTAATAATTCACTATACCTATAGCTTTGCTAGCTGAAACTAAGATATTTACTATTTGGAATGAATCGGACTATTTTAATGAAGAATTACAGACTTGCCCTGTATCTAGGACTTGCATTGGCTTCGCCGGCGGTAATGGCACAGAAAAAGGATACTGTAAAAACGGCCAAGGACAAAGCTGAAAAAACAGATGTTTCATCATCAAAAAAAACAAAAAAAATTGACGAACTGATCAAAAAAGGTACCTATAAAAAAGGTCTTTTTAATACGATACAGGTAAAAACGGATGTTTATTTTGAAATACCTGACAGTTTGATGGGACGCCAGTTTTTGGTGGTCAATAAACTATCTCAGGTACCTATGCAGGTGAATGAAGCGGGTTTAAATAAGGGAATGAACTATGAAAATAAGATCATTTCTTTTCACCGTGACAGATTAGCCAAGAAAGTATGGGTTAAAACCTCTGAAGCTAAAGTGTCGTCACCTAAAAATGATGCCATTACAAAATCTGTTAAGGATAACTTTTCAGAGTCTGTAATTGAGGTTTTTGATATTGAAGCACAAAACAATGACTCCACTTCAGTAGCCATTAAGGTGAACAAGGTTTTTGATGGAAATCAGAAGAGTTTTAATGATGTTTTGGCGAATGTAGGCCTTGGTGGATCAGTAAAATCAAGTCTTTCCTATATAGAAGGAGTAAAAACATTTCCCCAAAACCTTGTTGTGAAGTCTCAATTGAGTACTTCCGTGAATGAGGGAGGTGTAGATTTACCGGTGACGTTGGGGGTTACAAGTAATCTTGTATTGCTTCCTAGCGTACCTATGAAACCCAGAGTTTCAGACGCGAGAGTAGGGTTTTTCTCTGAAAAGCACTGGACTTTCAATGACCGTCAGCAGAAAATGGACGAAAAATTCTTCATCACAAGATGGAACCTTGAACCTAAAGATGAAGACAAGGAGAAATATCTGAGAGGAGAATTGGTAGAACCTAAAAAACAGATTGTTTATTATATAGATCCTGCCACTCCAAAACAATGGCGTGAAAAGATCATTGCAGGAGTACATGATTGGCAGGTTGCCTTTGAGCAGGCTGGTTTTAAAAATGCTGTAATTGCAAAAATGCCGGACGAAAAGGATGAAGATTTTGATATTGATGATGTAAGATATTCTGTAATCACCTATGCGGCTTCACCTAAGTCGAATGCCATGGGGCCATCAGTAGTAGATCCAAGAAGTGGTGAAATTATTGAAGCCGATATCATTTGGTGGCATAATGTAATGACTTCTCTTCATGACTGGATGAGGATTCAGACAGGGGCAATAGATCCAAAAGCCAGAGGAAATAAGTTTAGTGATGAACATATGGGAGAAGCTATCCGATTTGTTTCATCCCATGAAGTAGGACATACTTTTGGATTGAAGCATAATATGGGAGCATCTTTCTCATTCCCTGTAGAATCACTTCGCTCAAAGGAATTTACGGATAGAATGGGTGGAACTGCACCTTCCATTATGGATTATGCACGTTACAACTATGTGGCTCAGCCGGAAGATGGTGTTACGGCAATCACTCCGAAAATCGGGCTTTATGATAAATATGCCATTGAATGGGGTTATCGTTGGTACCCGGATGAGTTTGTTGAGAAAAAAGCATTGAGAAACCTGATTGAAAAACATCAAGATGATCCAATGTACTTCTACGGAGAACAGCAGAGTTATCTGGAAACAATAGATCCGCGTTCGCAGTCTGAAGACTTGGGAGATGATGCAATGAAGGCCAGCGAATACGGAATGAAAAACCTGAAAGTAGTGGTAGATAATCTTTTAAAATGGACCTATGAAGATGGTAAAGATTACACAGCAACAGGTAAATTGTATTTGGAAGCTATCGGGCAATGGGACTTGTATACAGGTCATGTAATGGCGAATGTAGGAGGGATTTACCTGAATAACACTGTTTTTGGTAACAATAAAAAGGCATACGAACCAGTTCCTGCCGAAATACAAAGAAGAGCAGTTGATTACCTTGTTAAGAATTCAATCAACCTTCCGGAATGGTTATTCTTCAATCCAATTACAGAGAAGACCTATCCGGTTAAAAACTCACCGATGGGACCATTTGAGCAGACGCCTTATACCCTGGCAAGAGGAATGCAGTATGCCAACATTTATTCCCTGTTTATGGATGACAGATTGCTTAGGTTGCTTGAAAATGAGTTAAAGCATGAAGTTTCAGGTTCTAAGGATGAGATTTATACTGTTGAAAATCTATTTGATCAGGTAAGAGGAGCCATTTTTAATAAAAGAGGAAGCCTTACAATCTTTGAAAAAATGGCACAGAAGAACTATGTAGATGCGATGATTGTTTCAGTGAATAAACTGTTCGAAAAAACAGCAGTGAAGGGGTTAAAGACAGATCATAATCTGAATATGCCCATGATCTGTAATTATCATGAAGAAGATAAGAACCTTAGAAACATTAATTACTCATCCATGAAAAGAGTATCTGAAGTAACTACCTATAAAAGAGCAGAGCTACAGAAAGTTCTGGACTTACTGAATAGAACCAGATACAAAGGTGATGACTCTTCAAGAGCTCATTACACAGATTTAATCATTCGTATTGAAGAGGCTTTAAAATAAATAAACAGCTATGAAAAAAACTCTAATACTTTTACCTCTTTTAGCTGCTCAGGTTGCGTTTGCTCAGGAAAAGAAAACGATCACAGGAAAGATAGAAGATGGTAATACTTCCGGCGCAATTGCCGGTGCATCTATAAAAATAGAAGCCCAATCTGTTTCTACAAAAACGGATCTGGACGGAATTATTGAAAGTGTATCAGTAGGTACAGTTGCCGATAAGGACGGAAAGTTTATACTGGAAGTACCAACCGGTACAAAATCTATATTGGTAAGTTATCCAGGATATGAATCCAGGATGATTCTGATCAATGAAGACAAAACCAATTATACGGTGAGACTGAGCTCTGAGGTTTCAGATAAAAATAAAATTCAGGAGGTTATCATTACCGGATATCAGAAGATTGAAAAGCGTAAGCAAACTTCAGCAGTTGCTACGGTAAAAATGGATAATATCAACCAGGCTGGGGTAGCGAGTGTAGACCAAATGTTGGCTGGACAGATTGCAGGGGTTGCAGTTGCTCCTCAGACCGGGGCTCCTGGTGCACCGGCAAAAATCAGAATTCGTGGAACAGCTTCATTGTCCGGTCCACAGGATCCGCTATGGGTAATTGACGGGCTTCCATTAGAAGGAAATGACGTACCGAACTTCACCGATAAGGATAATATTGATCAGCTTCAGAATTTTTCTATTGCAGGATTAAACCCTAACGATATTGAGGATATTACGATCCTGAAAGATGCTGCTGCAACAGCAATTTACGGAGCAAGAGCTGCTAATGGTGTAATTTCCATTACAACAAAAAAAGGGAAAAAGGGAAGCATGAAATTAAACTTCTCGGCTGATACTTTCATCACAGCCCGCCCTGATTTTGATCGTCTGAACCTTTTGAATGCATCTGAAAAAGTAGACCTTGAGCTAATGCTTGCAAAACGTGCAGATCTTACTTACCGTGCAGACAAAGGTGAAGTGATGAGAATTTTAACTCAGAATCACCAGCTTGATGATTTCAGAAGTGGAGGCTTGGATGCTTTGAATCCATTGACACGTCAGCAGCTTAACTCGTTAAGAAATAATAATACCGACTGGGGGAAATTACTATACAGAAATGCCATAAACAAACAATATGGAGTAAGTATTTCCGGAGGTAGTGATAATTCTGACTATTACTTCTCGCTAGGGTATTTTGATGAAGAGGGAACAACAATTGGGACTGGTTTTAAAAGATATAACCTTACCCTAAAAAATAATTATAAACTAAGTGATAAGTTAAATGCAGGAATCTCTATTTTCGGTACACAGAGCGAGAGACAATCGTTCATGACGGATGCAGATGCTGCAGCGAGCCCTGTTAACTATTCAAGAAATGCCAATCCGTACATGAATCCGTTCAATCCGGATGGAAGTTACAGATATGATAAGGATATAGATGGTTTTGCAGATACTTATATTCCCTTCAATTTCCTTGAAGAAAGAGAGAATACAAGTTATACACTGAAAAATCACTCGTTAAAGGCAATATTGGACTTAGAGTATAAGGCAACCAAAAATCTGAGATTTACTTCACAGTTGGGACTTCAATATGATACCAATAAGACGGAGAAATATGCCGGACAGGAGACCTACTTTACCAGAAAGATGAAGGAGGGAACCCGTTACTATAAAGATGGTGCATACCGCTATTTCCTGCCTGCCGGAGATATTAAGCAAAACTGGAATAACGACTTCTTTCAATATAACTGGAAGCTACAGGGAACCTACAATACAAAAATCAATTCTGTACATGAAATTGATTTGATGGCAGGAACAGAACTTCGTAAAACGGAAGATAATACTACGCTTACAAGAGCTTTTGGTTATAATAAAAATACGAGAACAGGAACTCCTATAGCTTTCCCTACTGCTAATTTTGCAGCAGACAAGAGGTATGAAACCTATCGTGAAATCCCTCCTGTAGAGAACGCTTATGCATCCATGTTTGCTACGGCTTCCTATACCTATGACCAAAAATATACCTTTTTTGGAAGTGTGAGATATGATGGGACCAATTTATTCGGGGTTAATAAAAAGTATAAGTATCTTCCAATATGGGCTGTTTCAGGATCTTGGTTGGTAACGAAGGAAAACTTCATGAAGAATATCACAGCTGTTTCCAATCTTAGGCTAAGAGCTTCTTATGGTTTGCAGGGGAATATTGACCGTAATACTTCACCATTCTTTATTGGTGAATACAACTATGCAAACATTCTTCCGGGGATGAGAGAAGATGTTATTAACGTAATCAGCCCGCCAAATGATAAACTTCGTTGGGAAAAAACAACCAATATCAACTTTGGACTTGATTTGGGGTTATTTAATAACCGTGTGAATCTTACTGCTGATGTTTACAACAGAAAAGGGACGGATATGATCAGCATGAAGGAAACTCCGCTTGAAACCGGATTTGAATATACCATGATGAACTGGGGAAGCCTTACCAACAAAGGTTTTGAATTGGCACTATCCACCAGAAACATCAACAAGGAGAACTTTAAATGGTCAACGACCATCAACTTTGCCCATAACAAAAGTAACGTTCTTAGCGAACAGCCTCGTGACAATGCAATGCTTCCGTCCAGAGAAGGACTTCCTGTAAACGCTGTTTTTGCTCTAAAAACTGCAGGAATGGACGAAAATGGAAACCCAATGTTCTGGAAAGGAAATGAAAAAGTAAAAGCTGCAGATTTCTTCAAGCTTTATGATGTATATGCAGATTTTCTTCCGGGTCAGTTTGTAGATACACAACTTTCAAATGAAGAATTGAGAAACCTGTTTACCTATGTAGGAGATAGAGACCCTAAGTTTACCGGAGGTATTATCAACACCTTTAAGGTTCATAATTTTGACCTTACTGTTGCTGCTACATTCAATTTCAAGCAGACAGTAATGCGTACTCCATCTTATAGAGGGATGGATCTGGACAGAGGAAGAAACTATACAAGGGAGATTTACGAAGCAGGAAATTCATTGCCGGGCATTACAAGTCCTGACATGGATGCAAATCCTGATGGATGGATGGCTAACAAATGGTTTGCTGGTAATCGTTCCAATACCTATGGTTTACTGGATATATGGGCTAAAGAGGTGAGCTATGTAAGAATCAGCAGTATTCGTTTAGGATATACACTTCCTAAGGAATTTACCGCTCCTATGGGAATCACTAGTCTTAGGCTAAGCGTTGAAGGACGTAACCTGTTTGTATTCAGTAATGGCTACGAAGGATATTTTGATCCGGAAACCTATGGTAATATCTATGCACAGCCTATTACCAAATCTGTTACAATAGGATTTAATGTTTCTTTTTAAAACTTGAAAACAATGAAAAAAATCACTACAATTATAGCCTTAGCAGCAATCAGTTTTACCAGTATAGGGTGTGACAGATTTTTGGATGTACAGCCGGAGGGAAAAGTTATCCCGGTAACGGTAGAAGATTATCGTAAAGTTCTTACATCTGCTTATGCAAAATATCCGTCTCACAAATCTTTGTCTGTGCTTCGTACAGATGAGGTAACCATTAATGAAAATATAAGTGACTTCAACGTTTATCGTGAAATCGCAATGTGGAAGGATACCAATAATGACTCGGCAACAGCAGAATTTCCTTGGGTAAAGTTTTATTCAGTGGTTTTTTATCTGAACCAGATCATTAACGAAGGAAGCAAGACCATGCAAGACTCTCCAGAGAAGCAGCAGATCCTTGCAGAAGCTTATGCATTACGTGCCTATGTATATTTCGATATGGTGAATCTATATGGGAAACCATACAATAGTGCTACAGCCTCTACAGACAGAGGAGTTCCTATCAATCTTGAAATGGATCTTGAAGCAGTATTGAAACCGTCTTCTGTACAAGAAGTATATAATCAGGTTCATGCAGATATGAGCAAAGCAGAAGGGCTTATGGTAGAGCAGCAGCAGTCTGCAGGTATCAATTATAGATTCTCCAAGGTAGCATTGTTGGCTTTACAGGCTAGAACTGCCCTTTATGAGAATGACTGGAATAAAGCCTTATCCTACGCAGATCAGGTATTGGCAGTAAAAGGAGAGCTGAGCAACTTAAACACGAGCAATACAGCCCCTCATCATTATATGTCTGTAGAGTCTATTATGGCTTTGGATGATGTATTTGACAGTGCTGCACAGAACTTATCCTTTGCATCTACAGATTTGATTTCAAAATACAACGACGCTACAGATAAAAGGTTTAAAATTTATTTTGAAAAAAATGGCAGCCAGTATAAAATCATTAAAAGAGGAAGTTCTGAATTCAAAGTATCCTTTAGAACTACTGAAATGTATTTTATAAAATCTGAAGCATTATTGAAGCTTGGGAAACTTAGTGAGGCAAAAGAGATCTTATCAAAGGTATTAAAAAACAGATATACCCCTGAAGGATATACTTCAGTTCAAAATAATATTATCCCAATGAATGCTACAGACTTCATGAACTTTATTCTTGATGAAAGGTTCAGAGAGTTTGCAGCAGAGGGACATAGATGGTTCGATCTTAGAAGAGCAAACCAGAAAAAAATTACACATACCATTAATGGTAAGGAATATATTCTTCAGCAGAATGACGTGAGATATACCATAGAATATCCGATGAGTGCGAAGAAGAATAATCCTAATTTATAACACTTCATATTAACAACCCTTGAAACCGCTTGAACTTGATTGTTTTAGCGGTTTTTTTGTACTTTTGCAATGTTATGAAAATTGCAATTATAGAAGATGAATTGCTGGCAGTTAATTATCTGAAGAATTTATTAGATACACAAAACATCGTCTCTGTCTCTGAGACTGTGGTTCTTCGGTCAAAAAAACAGGCAATAGAATTCTTCGAAAACGACTCAGCAGACCTTATCTTTATGGATATCCATTTGGGAGATGGGATGAGTCTTGAAATCTTTGAACAGGTTGAGCTTTTTACCCCAATTATTTTCATAACTGCCTTTGATGACTATGCTATGAGAGTTTTCAGGCATTTTACCATAGATTATCTTCTTAAGCCTTTTGAAGAAGAAGACTTACATAAAGCATTACAGAAATTCATTTCCATTAGTAATTTTGACCCCGAACCAGTATTGAGGTCCATTTCTACCTTGCGTCAGGATGATTCTGAGGTGATGAAGCGCTTCATGGTAAGAGAAGGAAATAAGCTTAAATCTGTGGATGAACAGAATATTGCATACTTCTTTGCTTCCGGAAAATATCTTTTTCTTACTACAAAAGATCATCAAACCTATATTTATGACGATACCATCAAGGATATTATTCAAAAACTGAATCTACAGGTTTTCTTTAAAATAAACCGTAAGTTTATCATCAATAAAGAAGCAGTCACAGAAATCATTAAGCATTCAAGCCAGAAAGTAGAACTTAGGCTTTCTCCTGAACCTGAAGTAAATACAGGTGTTTTTATTAGTAAAGTGCAAATCACTGAGTGTCTGAACTGGTTAAGAAACTAATGAAATAGAGTGACATAAGCATTGATGATGTATATTACCATGTACAGATTGATCCCATGATAAAAATTAATAGGGCGATATGAGAGTCTTAAGGAAAAATAAATTGATTGCCTTATTTCTATTATTAATTCTTTCTTCTTGTAACTCATTGGATAATGATGAATACAAGATCTTAAATAAGTAAATATGTCTTTAAGGAATTAGATCCGGAAGAAATATCCAAAATAGCCAATCAGTATAAAGTAAGCAGCAGTGAAGCTATAGATATTATAGACGCCAGAATGAAAAATGAGCAATATACCTTTACCATGTCTGATACACTGGATGCAGTAGATATTTCAAAGGATAATTGGGACGCTCTTCATTATACTTATATTTTTAATGAAATTAAGAACCGATCAGATCAGGCAATTCCAGTCGATTTTAGCAGGATTGAAGATTTTAAAAATATAAAAAGGGTTACGAAAGCTATTGATAACAAAAACTACGTAGGACATTATAAATTTCATAGAGTGTTGTTTGACAAAAGTGGAAAAAGAGCCTACCTTCAGATTGACCTCCCAAAAGATCAAATTAGATTTGGGACTGTTGGGTTAAGGTTAAAGAAAGAAAGTGGAAAATGGGAATTTGAAAAGTAACTTGGTATATAACGTATAAGCCCATTCATATTCTATATCACATTGGATCATAAAAGCAAAAAAACCTCTGACTAATCAGAGGTTTTAAAGTGGTTTCTCCAGGAATCGAACCAGGGACACATGGATTTTCAATCCATTGCTCTACCAACTGAGCTAAGAAACCATTATATTTTTGTTTGACTTACTTCGTTGTTTTAAAGTGATGCAAAAGTATAACATTTTGTAATACCATGCAAGTTTTTGTTTGGTTTTTTTGATGAAATCTAATGATGGCTAAAAACTATTTTTTAATTGGCTGATATGCAGCAGATTTGTTTTATGATGAAATTTAAAAAACATCCATTATTTTAAACCTAAATATTATTTTGAGTATTTACCATATTTACTTTTTTACAGCAGGAGTACGTTTTTTATGATGATTAAATAAGGGATTGTAGGAGATTTTAATGTTAAATATCAAAGTTATGTGAAATAAATTAACATTGTGTTTGGATTATTTTTATATTAGTAGTCAGTTAGTTAACACTAAAAACCATAATCATGAATACAGAAAATTTTAGTACACTTGAGCTTCTGTACAAGGAGTTTAGGTACCCGTTCCCCACGTTAAAAAATCCCTATGCCGAACAATTGCAGGAAATTACCGAGAATCAATGGATTGATGGTGAATACCTGTGGCTTTATGAGCAAAACCCTGATCTTCGCAAAAAATACAAGAAGACTAAAACAGCGCATATTGCCGCTCAATGGTTTCCTACCGCAACACCAGAACGGTTCAGGCCTATTTGTAGATTAATGCTTTGGACCCTTTATAATGATGATCTTTATGAAGAAAGCGAGCCGGAAGATATTGGATATGTACATGCCCAATCAGTAGCTGTTTTAAAAGGAGAGCTAAGCGGTGAAGATTCAGGAATACCCTTAGGAAAGATGCTGGCTACCCTGAGGGTAGAATTGCTGCAGTTTATTCCGGAAGAATCAATTTCTCGTTTCACACAAATGATCAGTAAATATTTTTTAGGGTTAGAAACTGAGTTGAAGTACAAAAAAAATAAAACCTATCCCAGTGTATCAGAGTGTATCGCTCTGCGCGAAAATTCCATCTGTCTATATCCTTTTCTTCAGCTTACAGAAGTAGAAACAGGCGTTACCCTTCCCCCGGAGATTCATGCCCATCCGGTGATCCAACGTTTACAAGCCTTAGCCTGCCATTTAGTTACTTTTTTTAATGAAGTACAATCTGTTATAAAAGATGAGGCAACGGGTAGTATTTATTACAATATTGTAAAAGTAATCCAGAATGAACACCAAATGTCCCTGAAAGAAGCTTGCCTTGAAGATCTGCGCCTACATAACAAAGACCTGAAAGAATTTTTGGAACTACAAGCTTCTCTTCCTGATTTTGGAATATGGCAGGAAGCTGTGGTCAATTGGGTACACTACATGAGTATGGTACTCAGTGGGTGGAAAAACATTTCTACCAAGCTGGACCGCTATAATATGATGGAGTTTCCTAATGTTGCCGAACTTAAGGAAAAGCTGAATAAAATATAAAGAAACAGCAAACTGGAAATAAATTTATAATCATTAATACAAAGAACTAAAACAACATGAAACCAGAAGAATATAATTCCAAAGATTATTTGCCACGCGGTCATTATCCTTGGCCTGATCTTATCAATCCTCATGCAGAACAGATGGGAAAAGATATGGATGGATGGATTGACAATGATTACACTTTCCTGACGGAAAAACAGCGTGGGATATACAAGAAAATGAAGCTGCACATGTGTACGGCACGTATGTGGCCCGATTTAACTTATGAACAAACTATTCCATGCAATAGATTTATGCTTCAATACGTTGCTCTTGATGATCAGGTAGAAAACTCCTCTCAGGAGGAAATTCAGCAATTACGGATTCGTTGTGTAGATATTCTTAGAGGTGATCAGCCGAGACCGGAGGAGAATGCTCTCTATCAGCATATGGCTTTGATAAGGGATGAGTTCCGTGCTTTAATGCCTGATATATGGGTTGAGCGCTTTATTTACTATTTCTATCAATCTTTCAGATATGGAATTGAATTGGAGTATCCTTATAAAATAGCACAACGTCCACCATCTCTTACACTTTTCAAGACCATTCGTGAATATTCTGTTCTTATGCGTCCCTATTTGATCTTGGGTGAAATTGAATCAGGCCTCGTTCTTCCTGAGCATATTTTTGAGCATATTGTCGTTCAGAAAATGATATCTCATATGACCCTGGTTGTTGCATGGCAAAACGATATCCACTCCCTTCCGAAAGAAATGGCAAAAGGAACAGAGGTCTTTAACTTGGTATTTGTATTGCAGCAAGAATACAATCTTTCACTAAAGGATGCCTGTGATCAAGCGTTTCGTATACATAATGAAGAATTGGCAAAATTACTTGCCTTACATGCCGAGTATCGTGAGTTTGGTGAATATCAGGAACATGTAGATAAATTCGTTTATTATGCAGGAGTTGGGCTTCAGGGAGTAAACTCTTTTTATCTTGAAACTGAAAGATATCAGCATGGGGGAGTAGGTTTTGCATGGCCGGAAATAAGTAATATGTAATCAGAAAATTTTTATAAAATATTTACCCCCTTAAATTTTAACTTTAAGGGGGTATTATTATATTTAACCGTATTTGTTGATTTAAAAGCCATTGAATTGAATAAAATAATACTAATGAACATGATGAAAAAGCCCCTTTTAAAAATACTTTTTATAGCTTCTTTAGCAAGCGTTATATATTCCTGTAAAAAAGAAATAAAGAAAACTGTTATTCTTAAAAATGATAGTCATGGTGTAAAGAAAGATAGTAACGCTGCAAAAAACGATCAAAATGTAGAAAACCATCAAGTAGTCTATAATGAGATTAAAGCCCTTAAAAAGGCAAGTAATTATGCCGATGGGCCCATTCAAAGCTTTGATATGAGCTTTACAAATCAAATTTTTAAGGTCAGATATATTGAAGACAGGGCATATATTCGATATGAGATTGATGGTAAGGTTATTCAGGACTGGCAGTTTTTAAATGTCAACTTTTATTACGACAGTTCCTATGAAATAGCACAGAAGGATTCTCATATGCTTTACAATGAATCCAATTCTTCGGGAATTTTATTGTTTCCGAGCTTTACTGAAGAATATGCAGCCTATTTTGTGTATGAATTCAATAATAATAAACTTCAATATGTAAAAGAGATTATACTCAATATGAGCATGCCTGCTGAGGTTTGGTCCAATGTTCATATATTTAAAGCGGTTCGAGAAAAAAACACAATGCAGATCAGTCTTTCGGATAATAAGGGCAAAGAATATCTATTCCAAGACAGGGAAGAGGTACGGGAAAATGAGTCACCTGAAAATAGAAACCTTTCTAAGGATTTGATCCTGTTAAATAGTAAAAAGTAAATGCATTAAAGCTTTGTTTTTAGAGTAGTAAATATTTCCAAATCTATACATCTACTTCCCAAATATGTAAACGCAAAAAAACCTCTGACTAATCAGAGGTTTTAAAGTGGTTTCTCCAGGAATCGAACCAGGGACACATGGATTTTCAATCCATTGCTCTACCAACTGAGCTAAGAAACCATTATATTTTTGTTTGACTTACTTCGTTGTTTTTAAAGTGATGCAAAAGTAATACATTTTTTTAGATTCTTCTAAGATTTTTACATTTTTTTATTACTGCTAGTCTTATTTTAGACCTAAGAGCAAGAATAACAGGCTATAAAATTTCACAAATAAAGTCCTGGATCTACTTAACTCTCATTTTCAACTCTATTTTGCAGATTGAAATTTTGATGTTTGCGAGCTTTTTTCTGAAAAACAAAAAAACCTCTGACTAATCAGAGGTTTTAAAGTGGTTTCTCCAGGAATCGAACCAGGGACACATGGATTTTCAATCCATTGCTCTACCAACTGAGCTAAGAAACCATTATATTTTTGTTTGACTTACTTCGTTGTTTTAAAGTGATGCAAAAGTAGCGCGTTTTAGTATACAAAGCAAGTATTCATCGTACTTTTTTTACTAAAGTTAAAAAACTTATTGATTATCAGCCGGATTATTTTCCTGCTCCTTTCGGATTTGCTCACTCATCTCTTCCAATACAGGTTTTATCGTGTTTTCAGGAAGATCACTGATTCTGATATACATCAGTCCGTCAATCGCATCATTGAAGTTAGGGTCAACGTTGAAAGCAATCACTTTTGCGTTTTGCTTAATGTATTTTTTGATCAAAACAGGTAATCTCAATTCAGGTTCAAGATCATCAATAATCTTGTCCAACTTGTTAAGATCCGATTCCATTTCTTCAAAGAAGATATTTTTATCCCTGTCACGAAGCTTCACCTTATATTCATTTCTCGGAGTGATGTATTGAGCCACTGCAGAGTCAAAATAATTAGAACGCATGAATTCGATCATCAGAGACTTTGAAAATTCTGAGAACTTATTGGAGATACTTACACCACCCATTAGGAATTTGTGATCAGGATTTCTCAGACATACATGTACAATTCCTCGCCACAAAAGGAAAAGAGGAAGAGGTTTCTGCTGATATTCCTGGCAGATGTAGGCACGACCCATTTCGATCACCTTTTTAAAGAAAGGGTGAATGTCCTGCTCAAATTCAAATAAAGAACTTGTATAGAAGCCTTTGATGCCATATTTTTTCATTACCTCTCTACCAAGAGCCATTCTGTAAGCTCCTGCCAGTTTTTTCTCACCATTGTCCCAAAGGAAAAGATGATGGTAATGCTTGTCATACTCATCAAGGTCAAACGGAAGATTACTTCCTTCACCTACCGCACGGAAAGTGAGCTCTCTTTGACGCCCGATTTCCCTCATAATGGATGGGATTTCCTCATATGTCGTAAAGTAGATTTCATAATTCCCGTTGCTGAACAACATTTTATCTGTTCCTCTCAGCTTGTCCACATCTTTTATGATATCTTCCAATGGAGTTTCGTCAATAATGTTCTGAACAATATTTTCCTCCTTTAATAAAGGGAATTTTACAGATAAATTCTGAAGATTGATGCTTTGGGCTAGTGATTTTCTTTTTTCATAGTAAGATTTCATCATATAAACCTTACGTTTCAAAAACTCTCCAAGCTCCTCAATGGTTTCCATATCATCCATTGCTTTTACAGTAATCGGTCGCCCGATTCTTATTCTGATTGGCTTTTCTCTGTCATTCATCATTTCAGAGGGAAGCATGATCGTCTGTAAATTGGGATGAAGTTTAGCCACCTGATAAAAAAGACGGCTGTTCTTGGCATGGAAATACATAGGAACCACCGGCACTTTAGCCATTCTGATAAGCTTAAGTGCCGTTTTTTCCCATTCCTTATCTAAAATTTCTCCATAAGGATTGTTCTTGTTAGAAACTTCTCCTGCAGGAAAAATACCTACGCAGCCTCCGTTTTGTAAATGCTTGAGTGTTTCACGCATTCCTGAAGAGCTGCTGTAAGCTTCTTTTCTATTTTCAAAAGGGTTTACAGCGATTACGTAAGGCTCCATAGGTTTTATCTTTTCCAAAAGGAAATTTCCCATTACCTTGAAGTCCGGACGAACCTCTGATAAGATCTTGCACATCAAAATCCCGTCAATAGCACCCAGCGGGTGATTGGAGACCAAAATAAATGGCCCCGTTTTAGGGATTTTTGCCAGATCCTCTTCAAAAGCTACATAGCTTAGGTTTCTTTCTCTTACAAATGAGTCGAAAAAGTCTTTGCCTTCCTTGTCTTTTAGTTTATCGTATAGTCTATTTACTTCATTTATTTTAGCAATGCTCATAACAGCAGATGCTACCGGATTCTTGAGGAACCCGATTTTACTTAAGCCGGAAGCTTTGATCAGATCGTTTTTCGAAATTAAACTCATGTGTGTTTAGTCGCAATTAATATTATTGTGTTACCATTTGAAGAGTATTCTTGGAAATCTGTTCCAATAATACATTTTTTTCATGGTAAAATCTATCAATGTGATCCATCTTCGCATTTCTTACTGTGAATAAAGATACATTTTTAATTGCTTCAGTTTTAAAAATTTTTTGAAGCTCTTCGTTAAGCTCTTCAAGATGATTAAATTTATCTTCAAGGCACAGTGCCAGGGAGATCGCAGAATTCTGCATTAAGGAAACTTTGATCTTATATTTAGATAAATATCCGAAAATTAGGCTCATATGATCTTCCGCAATGAAAGAGAAGTCTCTGGTAGAAATCTTCAAAAGCTCCTGATTTTCTTTTAAAATATAAGTTTCTTCCTGCTGATTTTTTTCTGAAGCCCCTACTTTAGTTCCTTCTTTAGTAGGATCTACAAAGGATTTTACATAAAAAGGAATGTTTTTTTGTTGTAACGGCTGTAATGTTTTCGGGTGAATAACGCTTGCTCCATAATAAGCCATTTCAATAGCTTCTTCATAAGAGATATTAGAAAGAAGAGATACATCCTTGAACTTTCTAGGATCTCCGGTCATTACCCCTGGTACATCTTTCCAGATGGTCATGGCTTCAGCATCTAAGCAATAAGCAAAAATAGCAGCCGAGTAATCAGAACCCTCTCTTCCTAACGTTACGGTAAAGTTGTTTTCGTCAGAACCTATGAAACCTTGGGTTACATAGCAGATCTCAGAATTCAGATTGGAAATAAAAGCTTCTGTTTTTGTCCAGTCTACAACCCCGTCTCTGTAAGAATTGTCTGTTTTTATATAGTCTCTGGCATCTAGCCACTGGTTGGTAAACTGAATTTCATTCAGGTATTCACTTAGGATTTTTGTAGAAATCATTTCTCCACAACTTACCACCTGATCATACACAAAGCTGTAATTAGGAGACTTATTTCTTCTTAAAAAAGAATCAATGTCATCAAAAAAGATATTGATTTCAGCAAAAACTGCATGATTTTCAGGAAACAAACCGTCCGCAATCTCGATGTGTTTTCGTTTTATCTTTTCAATCTCAGTTTGATAATTATCTTTCTTGAAATAAAGTTCTACCACTTTTTCCAACTCGTTTGTCGTCTTGCCCATTGCTGAAATCACCAGCAAACATTTGGCAAATCCTTGGCTTTTTAGAACCATGGACACATTTTTTACACTCTCGGCATCCTTTACAGATGCTCCACCAAACTTGAAAATTTTCATTAAATTGTTAAAAATAAAATTGTTAGATTAAAAATTACATGAGTTTTTTACGGACGTCAAAATTATAAATTTACAACGAGATATGAAATAGCCAGATGGGTTGATAGAATTAAGATTTCCTTAAAAATCAATAATTAACAAAATAATCTGAATTTTTCGTGAGTCTGACGGAACAAATTTGGTGACATAATTTTCAATAACTACTTAATATTATGTTGAGTTTTGTTTGTATTGGGTTGAAATACAGGTAGTAATCTCTTTTGTAATTAAATTTTCTTAATGCGATAAATTTTCCGAAATTTGGGGAAAACGTAAAAAGAAAAATATGTCAAATCAACCATTACAGACTTTAGGAGAATTTCTTATAGATAAACAGGACGATTTTCAGTATTCTACAGGTGAATTTTCTCGTCTTCTGAGTGCAATAAGATTGGCTTCGAAAGTGGTAAACAGAGAAGTAAATAAAGCCGGAATTGTAGATATAACAGGAGCTGCCGGAAACCAGAATGTTCAAGGTGAGGAGCAGCAGAAACTTGATGTAATCGCTAATGAAATTTTTATTACGGCTTTGTCTCAAAGAGAGGTTGTTTGTGGTATTGCTTCTGAGGAAAATGATGACTTTATTGATATTAAATGTGGAGAAAACGGTCATTTAAGTAAATATGTTGTACTGATAGATCCTTTGGACGGATCTTCAAACATTGATGTAAATGTTTCCGTAGGAACTATTTTCTCTATCTACAGGAGAGTTTCTGAACCAGGAACTCCCGTACAGCTGGAAGACTTTTTACAGAAAGGGGTTAACCAGATTGCTGCAGGATATGTGATTTATGGTTCTTCAACAATGATTGTTTATACAACAGGAAATGGAGTGAACGGATTTACATTGGATCCATCTTTAGGAACCTATTATCTTTCTCATCCTAATATGACTTTCCCAAAAACAGGTAAAATCTATTCCATCAACGAAGGAAACTATATCAAATTCCCTCAAGGGGTGAAAAACTATCTTAAATATTGCCAGATGGAAGAGGGCGACCGTCCTTATACTTCCAGATATATTGGGTCTTTGGTAGCTGATTTCCACAGAAATATGCTTAAAGGAGGAATTTATATTTATCCATCCTATTCCCAGGCTCCAAATGGTAAACTAAGATTACTATATGAGTGTAATCCAATGGCATTCCTTGCAGAACAGGCAGGAGGAAAGGCTACGGACGGTTTCAGAAGAATTCTTGAAGTAGAACCTACAGAACTTCACCAAAGAATTCCGTTCTTCTGTGGAAGTATTGACATGGTGGAGAAAGCAGAGGAGTTTATGCGTATTGACAGTGTAAAATAAATGATAGCATCATATCATAAATATCTATTAGAATTCAAACGCCCGAGTGGAACATCTCGCGGCGTTTTGCTTGATAAAGAAACCTTTATCCTTGAAATTTCAGAAAATGGAAATAAGGGGGTGGGAGAGTGTGCAATCTTCAGAGGATTAAGCTTTGATGACAGACCTGATTATGAAGAGAAACTAAAATGGCTGTGTGGGAATATTGACAAGGATCCAGATTTTTTAAAAGAAGAATTAAAAGATTTTCCGTCTATATGGTTTGGATATGAACAGGCAGTTCAGAACCTTAAATATGGTGACAGCCTTTATTTTCCAAGTGAATTTACCCAAGGGAAATCTGCGATTACCATCAATGGGCTGATCTGGATGGGTGATGTAGGCTATATGGAGGAGCAAATTCAGGACAAGCTGGAAAAAGGATTTCATTGCATTAAACTAAAAATTGGGGTTGACTGGAAATCGGAGCATATTATTCTACAGAAATTAAGAGAAAAATTTTCCAAGGATCAGCTGGAGCTTCGTGTTGATGCCAATGGCGGCTTTACAAAAGAAGAGGCTGTGATTGTTTTGCAACAACTGGCAGATTTACATATTCATTCCATTGAGCAGCCTGTCAAGGCAGGAAATTGGAAAGATATGGCGGAATTGTGTGCCCAAACACCAACACCTATTGCTTTGGATGAAGAATTAATAGGAGTTACTGATCCAAAAGAGAAGAAAAAACTTTTAAAAAGAATACAACCTCAGTATATTATTCTGAAGCCAGCCTTAGTAGGTGGTTTTTCAGGGACTGATGAATGGATTTCACTGGCAGAACAACTGAATATCGGCTGGTGGATCACTTCGGCGTTGGAAAGTAATATCGGCTTAAATGCCATTGCTCAGTATACCTTTACAAAAAATAGCCCAATGCCTCAAGGTTTGGGAACCGGAGCTTTATTTGTTAATAATTTTGAATCCAGCTTGGATCTTAGAAATGAGTTGTTGTGGTTCAAGATATAAAATATGAATTAAAGCCAAATTGGCTATCCAAATAATAGAAAAACTCCAATACCAAAGTTAGGCATTGGAGTTTTTTTCTGTCAATAATTTTGAATTCAACTTAAATCTTAAAAATGATTGATCATGATTCAAAATATAGCTGTGAAAAATTAACTAGCAAAATGGAGGTGGTGAATCTGGGCAGGTAGTATTGCCACAGTAATCAGGAGCCCATGACCTGCAGCACATGGTAGATGGGTTCCAGCTGTTGCACCCAAGAGGAGGTCTTCCTCCATAGATAGTCTTTAATTCTCCTTTGTTTAACTTTTTTAGATTTTTCATTGTAAATATTTTAATTTGATTGGTAAGTAAATATCCAAAATCATTTTAAATTACACAATGAATGGTGATTTATTTTATTGATTTTTAACACAATAATAGAATTTTTATATCAGTATAAAAAAAATAAAAGCCAGAATATATTATCCATTATCCTTAATCACTTATAAATAATAATATCATGAAAATAAATTCCTGCAAAATAGATGTGGGAATTATAAAAGTAATTCGGAAATATTTAAAGGATAAAGTAATTATTGAGTCGGATAGTGTATGGTTTTATTAATTTAATATTCATTTTAAATCACATCTTTTACGAAAATGGCTTTCTTAATATACGTTAGGATATAGGAAACCTTTTTTTTAATTTTTTTCATAATAAAAAAATTGTAATTCTCTATGCTATGAATTGGCAATCTCTATGCCATTTTTATGGTTATTAGTAACTTTAACATTGAGTTAATTTTATAGGATTTTTTTAATTAACCGTTAAGAAATAATTGTGAAAACATTTTCGTTATCTTTAGTTCTATTGGTAATAAGATTCCTATCTATTCCATATAAATTTTGGAAAATATCATTCTGTACTTGTGAACTGGAAAGATAGCCCCAGTGATTTCCTACTTCAAACTTAAAGCTGTTCAGAAGGTCATCTTTCACAAAGGTGCAATCAATGATAGAGACAATATCCTTGTAATGAGTAATGTCACTCGGTCCATTTTTGCCCAGACGCGGGGTAAGAATATTTTTGGTAAACTGAGAAATCCCAAGGATGGCATCTTGCCTGTTCAGGTAAATAGAAATCCGGTTGGCAAGCAAAGGGAGTTTATTGAATGAATCTTCGGAATCTTCAAATACCTTATAACTTACATCAGCATTTAAGAGTAATACCTGATCAATAACCCTAAGGATGTTTTCCCTTTTAAGGCTATAAAGCATACTTTGAAGAACTCTGTTTCCCAAGGAATGCGTCATGATATGGATTCTCTGATTGCAAGGTACAAGATGTCTGTTGGAGAAGATATCTTTTAGAAATTGAGTGTAAAAGTAGAAAAGTCTGAGTAACGAAGTGCCGGAATTGATGCTTGATGCTTTATCATCAAAATAAGTAAGCGGAATAATACTGCTTGATGCAGGCCAGCTTACAAATAAAATATGTTCTACAGGGGAAGCCGGATTATCAATGAATAATTTCTTCAGGTCAATGATAGCCTTTAATTCATCATCGAAATCATAGGCGTAGCCATGGATAAATATCAGAACATCACTTCTGTCCTTGGTGGCAGACATATTTTTGTACAACTCGTAAAACATCCTTTGGGTTCCACCAAGATTGTCGGCTGTTAGGGGAGATTCTTTAACTCCCTTTTCACTCAAAAGAACGTCCAATACTTCTCCGTAGCCTTGTTTTTCAGGCTCTGAGAAGAGTTGATAATCTAAAATATTCCGATTGGTATAATCTTTCTTTTTTTTGGCTTGGGAAGTAGCCTCCTTGTGATTGTCAAAATTACATTTGGCAATCCTGAAATTTGGGATTGAATATTCATCATTGGAAAAAGAATCTACTTTTTCTCCATGATGCCGAATAATCTTCCGGTTGCTTAATATATAAACGGCCATGATTATTAATTGGTTTAAACGGTTTTAGCTTTCTCTAAATTAATAAAAAATATTGAATTACAATGAATAAGCGTTTTAAATTAGCACTTTCACAAAAGCTTATTTTTCCGTAACTTTGTACAACTTTTTTTGCTAAAAAATAAAAGCTAATCTTAATGGAAGAAGAAAAAAAATCACTCAATTTTATTGAGCAAATTATTGAAGATGATCTGGCAAACGGTTTGAATAGAGATCAGATCCGTTTCCGTTTTCCACCTGAACCCAACGGTTACCTGCATGTAGGGCATACAAAAGCCATCTGCATCAACTTCGGTCTTGGTGAAAAATACAACGCTCCCGTAAACCTTCGTTTCGACGATACGAACCCTGAAAAAGAAGAACAGGAATTCGTAGATTCTATCATGAAAGACGTTGAATGGCTCGGTTTCAAATGGGATAAAGTGTTGTACGCATCCGATTACTTCCAGCAGCTTTACGATTGGGCAGTTCAGTTGATTAAAGAAGAAAAAGCTTATGTAGATGAGCAGCCTTCTGAAGTAATTACTGAACAAAGAAAGAATCCTGCAGAACCAGGAATAGAATCTCCATACAGAAACCGTCCTGTTGAAGAATCGTTAGATTTATTTGAAAGGATGAAAAACGGAGAATTTGAAAGTGGTTCAATGTCTCTTCGTGCAAAAATCGACATGGTTTCACCAAACATGAACATGCGTGACCCTGTTATGTACAGAATTTTGAATAAACCTCACCACAGAACAGGTACCGCTTGGAAAATTTATCCCATGTACGACTGGGCTCATGGTGAATCCGATTATATTGAACAAATTTCACACTCGCTTTGTTCTTTGGAGTTTGAAAACCACAGACCTTTGTACAACTGGTATTTGGATCAGGTTTACGAAGAAGGAAAAGTTAAAAACAAGCAAAGAGAATTTGCAAGGATGAATGTTTCCTACATGATTACTTCCAAAAGAAAGCTGCAGAGATTGGTAGCTGAAGGGGTGGTAACAGGATGGGATGATCCTAGAATGCCTACCATTTCAGGAATGAGAAGAAAAGGTTTTACACCAACATCTATCAGAAACTTTATTGACAAGGTAGGAGTTGCAAAGAGAGAAAACCTGATTGAAATTCAGTTGCTTGACTTCTGTGTGCGTGAAGATCTGAATAAGGTAGCAAAGCGTGTAATGGCAGTGGTAGATCCGGTAAAACTAGTGATCGAAAACTATCCTGAAGGTAAGGAAGAGTGGTTGGAGACTGAAAACAATCCTGAGCAGGAAAATGCAGGAACAAGAGAAGTTCCTTTCTCAAGAGAATTATATATTGAACGTGAAGACTTCAAGGAAGAAGCTAACAATAAATTCTTCAGACTGAAATTAGGCGGAGAAGTTCGTCTGAAGTCAGGGTACATCATCAAAGCTGAAAGAGTAGATAAAGATGAGAATGGAGAGATTACGACGATCTATGCTACTTATGATGAAAAGAGTAAGTCTGGAAGCGGCACGGAAGAAAGCTTAAGAAAAGTAAAGGGAACTTTACATTGGGTATCTGCTCAACATGCAATCCCGGTTGAGGTAAGAATTTACAACCATTTGTTTACGGTAGAACAGCCTGATGCCGAGAAAGATGTAGACTTCTTAAACTTCATCAATCCGGAGTCTATAGCTACCATTCAAGGTTTTGCAGAGCCAAGCCTAAAAGATGTAGCGGTGGGAGAACCTCTTCAGTTCCAAAGAATCGGATACTTTACAAAGGATCAGGATTCTACGGATTCTACATTGGTATTCAACCGTACGGTAACTTTAAAGGATTCTTTTAAGCCTTAATAATGTAAGGATATCAAAAATAAACAAAAGCAGGACTTATTTTAAGTCCTGCTTTTTTATGTTTAATGATGTTCACTGGATAAGCGCAAAGACGCGGTTTTTTATGTGATACAGATCTTAGCTTGAGAAACTCGAAGATAAAATTATGACATCTTGAAGTACGAAGTATAAAATTTTGCGCCTTTGCGTTGTCCAGCTTCAACATCTTATACTTTCTAGCCTTTAACTCCCTTGATCCATTCCTGGAATTTACCAACCTGTTCCATAAAGAAAGATTCATGTTCTTCTTTTTCCTCAGCACGGTTGACTAGTACATGTTCAAAATAGGTTCCTTTCAGTACTTTTCTTAAAATTCCCTCTCCAAGGAATGGCTTATAGTCATTCAAGGCTTGAGTTGCTTTTAATAAATGTCGAATGTCATACTGTAAAGGGTTAATATCCGGAACTTGTTTATTAAGGTTAAGGAGATTGTATACCGCTATTCTTGCCGTTCTTACAGAACTTTCCATAGTGAATACCACATCATTATTGGTTTCCACAAATTGTCCAACCAATCCTAAATTGGTACAGCCTTCAGGAACCACTCTTGGACGGTCACCCTTAGCTCTTGGCATAAACATAGACGTGATATAAGGCATAAATGCAGTACGAACGATGGTGTTTTCTACCACATTATCAAGCTGATCGATAAGCCCCAAATGATGACATAATTCAGCAAGAATTTCGTTTCCGGTACATTGTGGCATTGCTTTTTTGATGTAGTTCCCTTCTTTATCCATTAGGAGGGCATATACCCATACTACAAGAACATCATCAGGCTGAGTAGGGTAGTGTGGTTGTCTGTTGCAGGTAAAACTCATCACCCAGTTAGAATCTGTAATCGTAATGATACCTCCTGTAGCCGTTTTTCCGGAATAAGGGTCATTTACACAAAGCTCTTTCAATTTCTCGGTGAATGCAGATGGTCGGCACGTTAATGTTGCAGATTCCCAAGAAGATTTTTCGATGTGGCTACAGAATTTCTCTGGTTTTCCAAAGACTTCAGATTTTGCGGCAAGATTCTTCCAAAGCATCCATCCGGCACTTTGCCCTGCACTGCTGTTATCTATCGTAACTTCAGGAACAGTAGTGTTGTTTCCGTAGAATGTACTCTCCGTCATGGATCCTGTGGTTACAATTACATAATCCTCTTTTCCAATCGGTATTCTTACTTCTTCTCCGCTTTGCTCAGTAATAATTCCCTCAACAGTTTTTCCTTCAGTATTGATATGGATATCAAGATCTTTTACTAAGGTATTAAACTGTATCTGTACTCCTTTTTCAACCAAAAAGTTTTTTAATGGAGTTACGAATGTATCATACTGGTTATATTTAGGGAATACAAGGCATGAAAAGTCTTTCATTCCGTCTATTGCATGTAGGAATCTGTGCATATACAGTTTCAGTTCTAGCAAACTATGCCAGTTTTCAAAAGCAAACATGGAACGCCAGAAAAACCAGAAATTACTGTTGAGGAATGATTCTGCGAAGTAATCTTCAATGCTCAGGTCATCAAGCTCCTCTTTTTTCTTTAATAAAAGTTTTACAATCGCCAGCTGGTCTTTTTTCTCAAGTCCGAATTTGCTGAAATCCTGAATCTGTCCCTGATTATGGATTAATCTTGCTTTTGAATAATTGGGGTCATTGTCATTAACGAGGCGGTACTCATCCAGTACACTATAAGGAACAGGCAGTTCCAATGCAGGAATGTCCTGAAATAGATCCCAAAGGTTTTCATACGTCATGTCCATTTCTCGTCCACCACGGATGATGTAGCCATCCTTTGCATTTCCGGCGCCATCCAGAGATCCACCTTCTATATTAAGCTGATCAAGGAAAATAATATTTTTACCGGGAACATGGCCATCACGAATGAAGTAGTACGCTGCAGACATCCCCGCAATTCCGCTTCCTACAATATAGATTTTGCTGTTTTCGTAAGATTGTAAAGGAATACCTTTATTTCGTTGATAATTTCCGATTTGGTCTGAAAAAGGCATTGTCTTTTCAGGAGTGTTAATCTGGACTTCTTTACTTGAATCCGGTTCATGGTTTACTTTTCCAAACTGTTCAGAAGTATTTAAAACGTTGTTGAATTTTGAATTGATCGTACTCATTTTGTATTGTTTTTAATTAACATTATAAAGGTACCCCTATTCAGAAAGCGACATATATCCCTAATGTCAGAATTAGTATCCCCAAATTCCTAAGACTGGATGTTTTCCTTAATCCTGTATTCAGAGGGGGAAAGAGAAGTGTGTTTTTTGAAAAAACGGCCGAATGCAGATGCCGAATTAAACTGAAGTTCAAAGGCTACTTCTGATATTGTAACTTCCGGATTTCCAAGCATCACATAGGCTTCCTTGAGTAATGTTTCATCAATGACCTCATGAGGCGTTTTTCCACTTGCCTTTTTAATGACTTCAATAAGATATTTATTAGAAACACAAAGTGCATTAGCATAGAACTGAACGGTTCTGTGTTGTCGGATATTTTCCCGGATTAGTTTACTGAACTTGAGATAAAGGTCTTTTTTCCCTTCCTCTTTCTCAGAACCTATTTGGTTTTTCTTTTCCATCATCTCAGCCGTTTCCAGCAGGAGATTGAAAATTATGGTACGAACAATTTCCTCAGTGAATTTTCCCTGTTTTCTCGATTTCTTTTTAAGATAGTCCAGAAGATTTTGAAGCAGGACAGAATTCTTTTCAGTGGTTTTTACAATGCTATAAGATCCTTTAGAGAAAAGATCCATTTTTTCAATGATGAAAGGATTGGAAATGTTTTTGATCAGAAAATTTTTATCAAAAAACAGCAGCTTCATCATAAAGTCATTACTGGTTTTCAGAAATTTCACAATAGTAGAAGGTGCTGATATAAGGAAGCTGTCTGCTTCTACTTTATATTGATGACGGTCTATTTCAATGCTTATTTCTCCTGCTGTACAGATGCACAAGGCATAATAATCCATTCGGAAAGGAGCTTTAGGAAATTCAAAGATGGGGTTCCCCGAAGAAATATAGTAGGATTGATGGCAGTCAATACTGTAAAAAGATAAAGTGTCATGTAAGTTTTCGTAGGTTACCATTCTTACGTATTGATTAATTTTTTATATGTGTTTTCTAATATTTTAGGCTGAAAACCTTGTTGTTACTGCAATTTACGAATTTTATAAAAGTATTTAAGCTTTATGTATCAAAAATCTTCTCTTTTTTTAGGATACAGCTGATAGTATATTTTTATGAATGTTATTTATAAAAATAGGCATAAATAAGGGGTTTTGGGGGCTATTTTGCCTAACTTTGCATTCTTAAATTTCCCCACCAAATATTATTGTGAGATTAATTAACTTATATACGAGTTCTTTCAAGGGACTCTCGCAGGAGAGTTGGATGCTGGCGTTGGTAATGCTCATCAACAGGGCGGGTTCTATGGTGCTTCCATTTTTGGGAGTTTACATGACAAATCATTTACATTTTAGCATTGAAAATTCTGGAATAGTGTTGAGCTTTTTCGGGATAGGATCTGTTATTGGTTCTTGGTTTGGAGGAATGGTAACCGATAAAATCGGTGAATACAAGGTACAGAGCCTAAGTTTACTGCTTAGTGTACCGCTATTCTGCCTAATTCCGTTTTTTAAGACTGAGGCAGGATTGGCTGGGATTATTTTGGTTCAAAGTATTGTAAGTGAAACTTTCCGTCCGGCAAACTCAGTAGCCATTACGAAATATGCCAGACCTGAGAATATTACCAGGGCTTTTTCACTGAACAGGATGGCCGTAAACCTTGGGTTTTCCATAGGTCCTGCATTGGGTGGTATTTTGTCTGCTATTTCCTATGAATTTTTGTTTTATAGTAACGCCTTGGCTGCTTTTCTGGCCGGACTGATGTATATCTGGTTCTTCAGAGGGCGTGCAAAGCTGGCTAAACAACAGGCAAAAAAAGTGAAAGAAGCAATTATTGTAAAAAAAGAAAATTCTCCTTACCGCGATAATAAGTTTTTAATATTCTGCTTATTATGCATGCTATTCTCTATTTGTTTTTTCCAGCTGTTCAGTACCCTAACCATTTTTTATAAGGATACCGCACACCTGAGCCAGCAGAATATCGGGTATATTTTAGGATATAGCGGATTTCTGATTGTTCTTCTTGAAATGGGCTTTGTACAGCTTGCAGAAAAATATTTTACTTTAGCCTTTACCATGTTAATAGGAACTTTCCTTTGTGGGCTTTCTTATGCAATGCTGGCTTTTGATTACAGTATGGTGACATTATTGTTCGCTATGACCCTCCTTTGTATAGGTGAGATCTGGACACTCCCATTTATGGCTACCATTACAGCACTTCGTTCAGGAGAAAACAATAAAGGGGCCTATATGGGGCTGAACGGGATGTCTTTTTCCATTGCATTTATTATTACCCCCTATATAGGAACTTTAATTGCCGAAAAATTGGGTTTCAATACCCTTTGGATTGGAACCGGAATACTGGCTACGGCTATTGCAATAGCTTTTTACTTTGTGATTCCGTGGATGTTGAAAGGGAAGAATAAAGTGGAGTAAGATCTTACTTTAAAAGAAGATTAATGTCTTTTAGATCAATATAAAAACCCCAGCTAAAGAGTATTCAGCTGGGGTTAAATTTTTTCTTTATTATTTTTTTGAAAGAATAGAATTGATAATCATGCTTGCATGAACTCTTGAGTTTTCAATAAACCAAAGGTGAGTATCCTTTCCACCACAAACAACACCGGCCAGATAAAGGTTGGAGACATTGGTTTCCATTGTTTCAGGGTTATAGAATGGATTCAGGCAATCACCATTCAGCTCAATGCCGGAGTTTCTCAGAAAATCAAAATCAGGGAGATAACCGGTCATGGCCAGAACAAAGTCATTTTCTATCTCATGGATCTGATTATTTTCATCTTTGAAAACAACAGAATTTTCCTTTACTTCAACCATTTCAGAATTAAAGTGAGCCGTAATGCTTCCCTCTGCAATCCTGTTTTCAATGTCAGGCTTTACCCAATATTTTACACTTTTTGAAATTTCAGAATGACGAATGATCATGGTAACTTCAGCTCCTTTTCTATACGTTTCGAGAGCAGCATCCACCGCCGAATTACTGGAGCCTACAACCACGATTTTTTGTCTTGCATAGGGATAAGGTTCCGTATAATAATGCAATACTTTTGGGAGATTTTCACCTGGAATATTCATGGGATTTGGAATGTCATAAAACCCTGTAGCAATCACTACATTTTTGGCCTGATAATTACCTTTCGTAGTTTTAATTTCAAAGACGTCATTCTTTTTAGAAACATGCAAAACTTTCTCATACAGATGAATATTCAAATTCTTTTGTCGGGCAATTCCCTGATAATATTCCAAGGCATCCTGTCTTCCTGGTTTTGGAGCTGTAGAAATAAAGGGGGTTCCGTCAATTTCCAGTTTCTCAGCTGTTGAAAAGAAACGCATGTATAAAGGATAATGATACAAGGAATTGACAATGGTTCCTTTTTCCAGAATTAAATACGTTAGGTTGTTTTTTTCAGCCTCAATGGCGCAGTTTAAGCCGATGGGTCCGGCTCCTATAATGAGAATATCCAAAATTTCCATATAACAAATGTACGATGTAATTGGGAAAATGTATTAATGAACTGTGAATGACATCCATTTATATTTTAAATCTTGTACCTCTTATTCCATATCCCTTTATGGCATCAGTTTTGGTGTTTTTTACCTACTACAAAATAAAAAATATGAAAAAACTACTTATTTCAATGTTGGTATTGGGTTTTGTTGTAGCCTGTAAAAAAGAAGCCGGAAAACCGGTTCCAAATGAAATTGATACTATAATTCGGGTAAAAACGGACAGTGCCACAATTATTAAAGATAAAGCTAAGAAAGAAGAGGCTTTGAAGTTGGCAAATGATGAGGTGCTGAAAGCTTTAAAAGCTAAGGATTATAAGACTTTCGCTTCATTTATTCATCCTGAAAAAGGAATTAGCTTCTCCATGTATGCCTTTGTGAATCAAAAAGAAGATAAACATTTCTCTAAAGCTGATTTCGAAAAATATCAACCTACAAAAACTTTGTTTACCTGGGGAGCGAAGGATGGGTCGGGAGATCCATATAAAGCTACCATTAATGATTATCTTGGTAAATGGGTTTTTTCCAAGGATTTTACAGCCTCTCAATATTCACTGAATAAATTTGTAGGGGGCGGAAATTCACTCAATAATCTTGAGGAAGCCTATCCTAAGCATGACTTTACAGAAAACTATATCAAAGGAACTGAAAAAAGCAGTGAGATGGATTGGAAGACACTTCGTTTGGTATTTGAAGAATTTCAGGGAAAATATTATGTGATTGCTGTGGTGAATGACCAATGGACGATCTAAAAATAGAAAGCTGGAGATTAATCTCCAGCTTTTATTATGATAAAATTTCTGTAAGCTGCTTTGTAAGGCTCTTTCTTGCAAACTGTTCAATATTCTGAGTGTTTTCCGAAAGGTTTCCGTTTTTCCAAAGGTTAAATTTTTCCAGAATAAATGTTTTCACCGTTTCAGAATCATGGTAGCTGAAATGTTTTCCGGCACTGGTTTCCTCTAATATCTTGGAGACATCCGCTTTATCCGGTCCAAATGAGAGAATCTGTTTTCCGGAAGCAAGGTATTCAAATATTTTTCCGGGAATGATACCTTTTGAGGATTCATTCGGAAAGTTGGTAATCAATAACATTTCTGAATTCTGCATTTCCTCAACGGCTTTGCCATGCGAAAGGTAACCTAAATTCAGAATGTGATTCTTCAGATTTGAATTTTCAATAGAATGGAGAATCTTATCATCAATTCTTCCTACAAATTTTAAGCTGAAATACTTGGCAAATTCCACATTATCCCTTACCAGTTCATCTAATGCTTTCCAAAGATTTTTTGGATTTCTAAGTTGTTCCAAAACCCCGATATAGCTTAAGGTAAACTTATCTTCAGCATTCTTCAGTGCTTTTACCTTTTTGCTTCCATCACTTTCATCAAAACCGTTTGTAATACAAAAAGCATTAGCTCCGGCTTTACGGAAATTATCAGCATCAGTATAGCTTGTAGCTAGGGTAATATCTGCATTTTTAAAAACAGCACTTTCTAGCTGACGATGTTTTTTATCTGAGCTTTTGGTTAATTTTAAATGCTTGTAATAGGATATTTCTGTCCAAGGATCACGGAAATCGGCAATCCATTTAAGATTGGAAAATTTATTTTTAAGACCTAGTCCAATCAAATGGAGAGAGTGGGGCGGGCCGGAAGTGACAATGGTGTCAATCTTATTTTCCTTGATATATTTTTCAAGGAATTGAACGGATGGCTTTACCCAAAAAACTCTTGCATCGGGAATGAAGAAGTTTCCTCTTACCCAGATAGAAAGCTTGGATTTCCAGCTTTGGTTTTTTCCTACATCAAATTGCCCAGCCTTAAATTTTTTATTGCTTTTATTAAGCTTTTCCGCCAATTGGTAAGGTTCCCAAATTTTTGTTCTGACGATTTCAATGTTTTCGGGAACATCTTTCATCAGTGTCTCATCCAGCAAAGGATAGCTTGGGTTTTCAGGAGTATAAATAATGGGTTTCCAGCCAAAATCAGGAAGATATTTGGCAAACTTCAACCATCTTTGAACACCAGGACCTCCCGCAGGAGGCCAGTAATAGGTGATAATCAATATTTTCTTCTGTTCCATTAACTTGATACAGTCTGCTTTAAAATTTGAACTTAAGCGGTTTGAGGGAGTTCTTTTTTCTTATTCTTATTCATCCAGAAAATTCCAAAGGCAGCCAATGCAATGAATAATCCGAAGCATAGAAGCGAGATCCATTTTCCTTTTTCAATTACCTCAGGTTCAAAAACCATTCTGATATGGTGATTTCCTGCAGGAACATGCACTGCACGTAATAAGTAATCTGCTTTAATGTAAGGAACTTCTTGCTCATCAACAAGAACTTTCCACCCGTGAGGATAATAAACCTCAGAGAATACTGCTAATTGAGGTGTCTTCGACTGTGATTTAAATTCAAGCTCGTTAGGCTGGTACTTCGTTAGGTTGATAAACGCTGTAGAATCTGCCTGAACCGGTTTGTTGCTGAAATATGACTTATCAGACGATGCAATAACTGCTGTCTTTTTATTGTCGATAACTCCAATGGATTTGATTTCCTCATTAGGTGTCTCTACAAACTTTAAGTCACTTACAAACCATGCATTTCCATTGGCTTTTGGGTTAGGTACAACCTGTGGCTGTTCCGGACCTCCGAAAACCATGTACTTAGCATTCAGTAAATTCAATATTTTAGGTGTTTTTACACTGTCAATATTATTGATGTACTCATTCAATACATCGTCATATCTTCTAAGTTTTACAGCGTGGTAACCACCAATTGATGCCTTGAAATAAGACGTGTTGGTTTCACTAGTAACTCCCAGAGTCTGGTTGTAAATTCTGTAGTGTGCTTTATCTTTATCAGCAATCGTTTCTAATGTCTTGTTGATATTTACATTGGATAAAATGGACTCAAGGTTTGGATTTCCCTGAACTTTTTCAGCCAAAAGATCTGAACTTTCTGTCTGAAAAGGATTTTCAGCAAAGATCTTATCTACATAGTTTTCGTCATTTAAATAACGCTTGTTTACCGTCCATAGATCGAATAAACTTACAGCTCCAATAATCACCAAAGCGATATTCTGACTTAATTTCTTCTTTAAGCTTAAGAATAAAGCTGCAGCTGTAATTGCTACATAGATAAATGCTTTTATCGCATCTATTTTAAACAGCTTAAATCTTTCATCTACCAGATAATCCAATAGGAAAGGAGGGAAGTAAGTCTTCTCATTTTCTGTGGAGAATCCTAGTAATGATTTTCCGAATATTAAAAGAATTAATAATAATCCTAATGTACCTCCACTTACATATGTTAGAATCTTTTGCTTGTATTCCTCTGTCAGTTTTTCATCCGTAAAGAATCTGTATAATCCTAAAATGGCAATTAACGGGAATAATAATTCCACAACTACCAGGATAGAAGATGGGGCTCTGAACTTATTATAAAAAGGAACGAAATCAATAAAGAAATCAGATAATGGCATAAAGTTGCTTCCCCAAGCCAGTAAAATGGTAAGGATTGAAGCTCCCAAAATCCAGTAACGATACTTTTTCCAGGCAAAGAAGAATCCTAATAAGGCAAGGAAACATACAATAGCACCCTGATAGGCAGGTCCTGAAGTTCCCGGCTGATCACCCCAATAGGTCATTCCGCTGAACCCTTTTGAAATTCTGTCCATTTCAGCCTGTGATCCTACATTTTCCTGTACAAGTTCCTGAACTTTGTTCATCATTTCCTTTCCTTCCGGTTCCTGGCTTCCGCCTCCCATTAATCTTGGGATGAAAAGGTTTAACGTTTCAAGTTGCCCATAACTCCACATCAGCATACTTTCCTTATCCATTCCGGATTTTCCTGAAGTATGGCTGTCGTTGGTTAGGATTTGCTTTCCACGAACGGTCTCCTTTACATATTCAGAGTTGGCCATGATTCTTTGTGCGTTCATTCCAACGCCAATGATACATGCTGAAGCAATGATTCCAGATGAAATAAGGAAATGTTTCATCGGGGTCTTTTTCTGAATCGCTCTGATTAATTCAGACAGGAATAAAAATCCTAGAGCCAGAAACAGATAATAGGTCATCTGTGGATGGTTCGCTGCAATCTGAAGCCCCATAAATAGGGTTGTTACAATGAACCCCCAGATGTATTGTTTTCTGATGTATACCAGTAGAATTCCGGCTAAAAGCGGGGCGAAATATTCAATGGTATTTACTTTTCCATTGTGCCCTGCTGCAATAATAATGTAGAAATAGGTTGAAAGCCCAAAGAAAGTTGCCCCGAGAAGAGCATATTTCCAGTTTCTGACCACTACCATTCCCAAAAGGAAAAAACCTGCAAAAAGCAGGAAGAGATAATTGACCGGCCTTGGCAGGAAATTTAGATTGCTATCAATTTTCTTGATGATGTCACCCTTAAACTGGCTACCCATCTGATAAGTAGGCATTCCTCCGAACATGGAGTCGCTCCAATAGGTTTCATTTCCGGTATTGGCTCTATAGTCAAGCAGTTCTTTTGCTCCTCCTCTGTATTGTACAATATCATGCTGAAAAAGCTGTTTTCCTGAAAATACAGGAGTGGAATATAAAAATGCTAAAACTATAAATACTACTAATGAAATTGCAATATAAATTAAGTTTTTATTTTTTGCCATGCTGGTTATTATCTTTTATTTCTTGGATTTTTTACCTTTTGTCATTACTCTCTTTCACCTCTTCATAGTCTACCGTTTCTGCATCCCATTTGAGATTGTTATTCTTATTCGAGTTGTTTATATCTTGCTGTCTGTTATCCTGATTATTGTTATTGTTGAAACGATAGCTATAAAATGTCTTAAAGAAAATCCTTTTCAGAATGTTCCAGACAAAGAAAATAACGATGGCAGACAGTACTAACTCAAGAATGTACTTCATAATTTTAAAATTTAAAGTTTAAGGTCCAGAGTTTAAAGTTTTTAGTTTTTCCTCCTGTGCTTATCTTCAAACCTGGTTGTTCAATTATTTTGCAGATGGGTTTACCATTACAGAAGAATTAGAAACACTTGTCATAGACTGAGATTGCTTTCCGTCTGTAATAGATTCAATCTGAGTTGTTTTTACGTTGATATTCTGGTTCGTAATCCATCCTGTGCTTTCGTCAAACTTAATGGTTCCATTCTGAACAAGTTCACTGCTAAGGCTATGAGTAATAGGTCCCTGAGCTTTCTTTTCAGTTTTCTTAGGAATACCTCCGGATACTGTAATTTCAGCAGTTCCGTTTCCTAGGCTTTTCAAAACATAGTTTGAAGTTACCTTAATGTTTCCGCTTGGGTCTGCATTTTCAGAAGTGGTCCATTTTTCACCTATTTTAACACCTTTTTTAGGGATAACTGCTAAGTTTTTAGTGAATTGATCTTTTAATACTTTCTCGTTAAAAGACTGCTTAAGGCTTGCTACAACGCTCGCTCTTTCATTAGCTTCCTTAATTAGGGGTGTAAGAGCTTTTGTAACTTTGGTATAAACAGCATCAAAACCTGTAATTGAAATTACATTACCTTTTGTGTCCATCTTCATATCAAGCTTGTTGCTGGTAAGGGCTTTGTTGATATTCCAGATCATTTTTAGGTCATCTTCTTTAGGAAGAGGAAGTTTTGTATCTACTACCACTGTTTTTCCCTGTGCAGACTGAGAACTTCTTTTAGAAACAAGATTAAGAGTCATTTCATATACATTTCCCTTAATATCGTTTACTGTAAAGTTCATTTCATCCGTAGACTCAGTAGTTGCTGTGATAGATTTTCCCTGAGGATCTGTCATAGTCTTTACATCTCTCTGGTAAGTTGTAAGAGGATAGGTTTTTCCTTTTTCAAGCTTAAAAGACTGTGTAACGATCCCAGCAGAATCTTTGATAGCTGGGTTTTCTGCAACTTTTGCTACAGAGTCAGCCGGTACTTCTACTGTTACCGTTTTTCCGGTTTTAGGATCTACTTTAGTTATTTTTGCAGTTTCTTTTTTACAAGAAACAAGAGCTATAGATGAGATTAGCGCTAATGCTGCTATGTTTTTCATTTTCTGATTTTTTTAAGTGTTGTGTTATCGAATTAATTATTTCAACATTTTCTGTCTTACGGCTTCATATAAGATGGCACCACATGCAACAGAAACGTTTAGTGATTGAGTTTTCCCTTCGATAGGAAGTTTGATTTTTTCATCCGCATGATGCAATACTTCCTTGGAGATTCCGGTTTCTTCATTTCCCATAACAATAGCGCAAGGTTCAGTGAAGTTAACGTCATAGATTAGCTTTTGTGCTTTTTCAGAAGCTGCAAATACAGTAATTCCACTTTGTTGTAAGAAATCTACCACATGTGCAAGATTATTTTCCTTACAGATTTTGATATTGTAAATACCTCCTGCAGAAGTCTTGATTGCATCAGAATTGATAGGTGCTGCTCCTTTTTCAGGAATAATGATAGCATCTACTCCTACGCATTCTGCAGTTCTACAGATGGCTCCAAAGTTTCTTACATCTGTAAGTCTGTCCAAAATCAATAAGAAAGGAGTCTTTCCTTCTTCAAACAATTGTGGAACAATATCCTCTACCTTGTGAAACGGAACATCTGAAATAAAAGCAACCACCCCCTGGTGATTTTTTCTTGTAAAACGATTAAGTTTTTCAATCGGAACATAATTGGGACGAATTTTATTTTTTGCTAAAATCGCCTTCAGTTCAGCATAAATAGGACCCTGAAGTGCATTCTGCACAAAGATCTTGTCAATCGTTTTTCCTGCTTCAATTGCTTCAATCACGGGACGTAGCCCGAAAATAAAATCGTCTTTCATTGAGTTGTTTAATGTTTATGTTTAAGCTGTTGGATTAGAAATTACAGGAGTTTGCAAAGTATTGTCACTTCAAACTTCCTGTTTTATTTTATCCTGCTTTGTATTAATATTTTTCTCCTAAAATTGCTCTTTTCTGCGCCATTGCATAGCCATAATGTAAGCTTTCATGCATGTTGTTGAAGATAATAGCATCCTGAATGCTCTTCAGATCCATTCCAAAACTGGTGGTATAGGGAGTGTAGTCTGAAAAGAAATCACTATCATAATCCTTCATTAAAATCTTAGAAGTTTCAGTGAGTAAAAACTCCAGGTCTTCTACTTCAGATTTTTGAACATTGAGGTTAGGTAAAGTCCCTTTTTTATAAGTTTCAATCCAGTACTTATCTATACGGAAAGGATTTCCACTAAGGTAATAATGCAAAAGTTGCTGTGTAGCAACTGTATGGGCAATATTCCAGTAGATATTGTTGTTGAAACCGTCCGGAATCAGCAGAAGATCTTCATGAGAAGTGTTCTGCAGGATATCTAAAAGGTTCTTTCTCACCTGTCTGTGTGCTTGAAAATGATAATTCATTTTGCAGAAATTTTAATCTCCAAAAATAGTTTAATAAACTGGAAATGACAATTTTTTAGACAGGGGATTAAAGTAAAAGTTCTATAGTGCTGAAAATACACATTATTTATTATTTTCTTTTTAAAGGGAAATTTGATGGTATACTAATGGGTTTTAGAAAATTTAACTTCTACTTTTTAGATATTTATCATTTTTTATGAAGCTAAAATCCTCCTTTGATTTTTTTCAAAAGAGGATTTTTTATTGTTTTATTAACTGTTTTTTATGAATTTCTTTATGTTTTTATAAAGATTTTGAGAACGAATTGTTATTCTGATGAATATTGAAATCTATTATTTCTTTATGATTTTATGTTTAAAAGTGGTTCCGTCTTTCAATACAATATTTAAAAAGTAAACTCCTGCCGCATAAGAAGAAAGATTAATTCTGTTTTCTTTATAAATTTCAGTTAGTTTTCTACCATCAATGCTGAAAAGACTCATTGAGGCCACGTCTTCCTTAGATTTTACAGTAACGAAATCAGAAGTAGGATTGGGGTAAATATTAACATCAATGGTTTTGATATCCTTAACATTCAAGGTAGCATCACTTTTTCCCTGCATATAAACTGATAAATATACATCTCCCTGTTGCTGGTTAAATACCGCTGTTGGTATTGTGTGTTTTAATGTGTGGTTTCCTGCAGTCATGCTAGGGATGGTGAATCCTCTGATAGGAACAGAATTCCCCGGGCACCAGTTATTCCATGCAGTCCATTCTGCAAATGAAGATGGTGCTCCACCATAAATTCCATTGCCTTGGGTATTGTATACTCTGAAAGGTTCACAGGATATTCCTCCTGGTGTATAGGTCAAGACCTGTACATCATCTACGTAAGTGTAGTTTTGTCTTCGTATATATTCTTCACCACCTTCATTAGCACCGTGAGGAGTAGATATTACAGAGAAATGGGCATTGGTAACAGGGTTGGGTAAATTGAAACTTACAATTCTCACCGTTTCACCGGTAACGTCTGTACTGTTATAATTATTGACCCTGCTATAGCTTAACAGAGGAACAAGTGTATTGTAATCAGTAGGAGTTGCTCCTACATCTGTTGAGAAGAAAGTCAGGGTTCCTGAAAAAACATCAATTCTTCCTGTGCATCCTTGAACCTGTGTTTGGGCAGCATAAGGAACTCCAAAAACATCCAGTTCCATATACATATCATAGGTATTTCGGAGCGTTGTGTCGTGAAATACATTATAAAGATTACTGATGTCGTAGGTATAAGGAACTTCGTTAGGAGTACGGTTCTTATTCATGAATGGAGTAATGTATCTGCCTACTTCAATTCTTTTAACATTGGCATCATCCATGGTGTATGTAGGTTGGTTTTTGGGTACCATAGCCAGAAAAACCTCGCCCAAACGGTCATAATTATCACATAAGGCTCCTATGCTCACCCTCATGGCAATCTTTGCTTTAAAAGAATCCAGTTCCGCATCTGTAATTTTTTTTGCGTACCGGGTGTTTCCAAGTCTGATAAGACCGGAAGGTACAGGAGTTGAGACTGGTGCTGCATAACCGTCATAATAGACTGCCTGCGAGATCAAATTAGTCATCGTGGTGGTTTGTGACTTAAAAAGACCTGCAAGGAAGATACTTGAAAAAAATAGCCTTTTATACATATGGTGGGTATTTCCTGTAAATATATTAAAATATGTACGAAAAATATTATTTTAACGATTATATTTTCATGTTAAATAGTTTTTGTTATTGAATGTGTAAATGTTTTCTTGATGGGGCATTAAATTTGCGGTTATTATATTAACTTTATGGGTATATAGTAGTGATTAATTTTTTTTATTATAAAAATTAATATTTTATTATTAAATTAGCATCATATTCGATGTTAATATTATTAATAATGAAAAGAATTTTACTTTTGTCTTTGTTACTTGCAGTGTTGAGTGTTAAGGCTCAAATCAATATCAATATTGGAAGTACAAATGTGGGAACTGCACCTGTAAGCAGCTTTTTTTCCTATTCCTATGTTCAACAGATATACCTTAAACAGGAGATAAATGCTAATGCAGCAGGAAATATTACCGGGCTTACGTTTTATGTAGACCCGTCTGCTACTATTTCCGATTCGTCCAATTGGACGGTTTATCTTGGGCATACCAATAAAACAGCATTTGCTTCCGGCACAGACTGGATTGCTTCACCACAGCTTACTCAGGTTTTTGCAGGTACTGTAACAAAGAATAATGGTAAAGTGGAAGTGGTTTTTACGACGCCATTTGCTTATAATAATATAGATAACTTGGTGGTGGCGGCAAAAGAAAATGCGCCAAGTATTGATATTAATAATTTTGATGAAGCCTTCCGTGTTTATCCATATATTCCAAATTCTACCCTTTACTATAAAGGAGATAATGCGGTTGTTGATCCGGCATCTCCACCAGGAGGGATCAGAGCTGATTATAAATCATCAATAACAATTTCAGGATTAACAGTTAACTCTACTCCTGGTTGCCCTTTCGTGCTTTATCCTTCAAATAATGCTCAGTTTATATCCTTATCTCCTAATATTAGCTGGCAGCCCGTTATAGGAGCTACTTCTTATAAAATTTCATTAGGAACCACACCTGGAGGTACAGAGGTTATTAATCAACAGGTAGTAAATGCTACTAATTTTAATCTTTCACCATCCATTGTTTTGAATAGGGATACCAACTATTATTTGAAAGTGACAGCTGTTTCAGCTAATGGTGAGTCTAGCGGTTGTGCGAATAATATTTTTAAAACTATTCCTCCAATACCGGCAAATGATGCTTGTTCCGGAGCTTTACAGGCAACTACTTTTCCATACACCTACGTACAAAGTGACGGAATGTCTTCTACCAATAATGCAGGTTTTGTAACAGCATGTCCTAATGATGGGATGAATGATGGTCTCTGGTTCAGATTTACAGGAGATGGCGGCCAATTTACCATTAAAGCATCGCCTGCTACTATCACTTTTGATCCGAAAATAGGGATCTACAGCGGTACATGTAATAATCTAGTTTGTGTAGGTACACAAGATAATGGTGGGGGCGGTAGTTCCGAAACTAAGACCATTACAACCACTGCAGGAACTGAATATTATATTAATGTAGGATCTTATGAAGATTCAGTAGATAAGCCGGAGGATGTGTTTACTATTACCATCACAAAGCTTTAATACATCAATACATTCTTTTATTTTAACCGATCTGTAATTTACAATAATCAAAATGTTGCGGTAATTCCATCGCAACATTTTTATTTTAGGTTATGATGATGTGAAACAATTGAAGCAGTATTGCTTTTAATTCGATATTGTCTTCAGAATATTTAACAAACTTTAACTCAAAAATGGCATTGATTGTGTTGATTAATGCAAGTATTTATCAGAAATTTACCACCTATTTTAAATCAAGCTATGTCAGATATACATCAAGCAGAAGATATTCGTCAATTGACGGAAAAAGTAAAAGAAAAAAACTATTTATTTTCTCTTCTGAGACAAGAAATCAATAAGGTTATCATTGGACAGGAATACATGATAGACCGCCTTTTGATAGGGCTTCTAGGAAATGGTCATGTACTATTAGAGGGAGTTCCCGGGCTGGCAAAAACCTTAGCCATTAAAACATTGGCAGATGCTGTTCATGGCGAGTTCTCAAGAATTCAGTTTACACCGGATTTGCTTCCTGCAGATGTGGTGGGAACAATGATCTTTAATATCAAAGACAACGATTTTTCTATAAAAAAAGGTCCTGTATTTGCAAACTTTGTACTTGCGGATGAAATCAACCGTGCTCCGGCAAAGGTGCAGTCTGCACTTTTGGAAGTAATGCAGGAAAAGCAGGTGACCATAGGTGATGAAACCATGAAGCTTCCAAAACCGTTTTTGGTACTGGCAACACAGAACCCAATTGATCAGGAGGGAACTTATCTTTTGCCGGAAGCACAGAGTGACCGTTTCATGCTGAAGTGTACCATAGATTATCCCTCTTTCGAAGATGAAAGAAAGGTAATGAGAATGGTTTCCACATCACATCAGCCTACTGTAAACCCCGTGATTTCACTTCAGGATATTGTAGAGGCTAAGGAAATAATTAACCAGATCTATCTGGATGAAAAAATAGAAAAATATATTCTGGATATGGTTTTTGCAACCCGTTATCCGGAAAACTACGGACTTTCTGAGCTTAAAAATTATATCAGTTTTGGTGCTTCTCCAAGGGCTTCTATTAACCTTGCTATTGCTTCAAGAGCATATGCATTCTTAAAAGGAAGAGCCTTTGTTATTCCTGAAGATGTAAAAGCATTGGCTAAAGATGTATTAAGACACAGAATGGGCTTAACCTTTGAAGCGGAAGCAGAAGAAATATCAACAGAAGAGATTATCAATAGAATTTTAGCTAAAATCCAAGCACCATAATGAACGATGTTATTATTAGAAAAGCCATTCAGGAAGACTGCGCTTCAATGCTGGAATTAATTAAGGAGCTGGCAGAATATGAAAAAGCATTGCATGAAGTAACCGTAACACTGGATGATTTTATTGAAGATGGATTTGGGAAATCGCCTGTTTGGGGTGCCTTTGTTGCTGAGTTCAATGGTGAGGTTGTAGGGATTTCATTGTATTATGACAGATATTCAACCTGGAAAGGAAGAAGATTGTATCTTGAAGATTTGGTGGTAACCGAAAGGATGAGAGGAAAACAGATTGGAAAACTCTTATTTGAGGCTACATTGGAGCATGGAAAATCCAATGGATACAATGGAATGGTATTTCAGGTATTGAACTGGAATGAGCCGGCCATTAATTTCTATAAAAAATACAGTCCAAAGTTTGATGATGAATGGTTGAATGTATCCATTGAGTTCAAAGCTTAAAGTTTGAAATTTATACATTGAACATAAAACGATAGTATGCAGATAAAAGATATTGTAAAAAAAGTAAAGCAGATAGAAATCCGTACCAGAAAAAAGACGGAGGCTACTTTAATGGGACAATATCACAGTGCCTTTAAAGGGCAGGGAATGACATTTTCCGAAGTCCGTCCCTATCAGTTTGGTGACGAGATTAGAAGAATCGATTGGAATAAAACAGCACGTTTCCGGGAACCATTCGTTAAGGTAATGGAAGAAGAAAGAGAACTTACCATGATGATTTTGGTAGATATCTCCGCTTCTATGGACTACGGAACAAAGGTTCAGCTGAAAAGAGAATATGTAGCAGAAATTGCTGCCAGTTTAGGATTTTCAGCAGCAGGCAATAATGATAAGGTTGGGCTGATCCTTTTTGCAGATAAAGTATATAAAGTGATTCCACCTCAAAAAGGAAGAAAGCATATTCTTTCAATTATCAGTAATATTCTGACTGCAGATTATGTTCCGGCTGAATCCAAAATAGACAAAGCCATGGAATATATGATGGGGATCTTTAAAAGAAAATCATTGGTATTTCTGTTTTCAGATTTTGAGGATGAATATGACTCCAAAATGCTGAGAGTAGCAGCCAAAAAACATCAACTGCTGGGAATGAGGATTTATGATGAAAAAGACAACGAAATTCCTGATGTAGGATATACATTATTATACGATGCAGAAACAGGAAAACAAATATGGGCAAATACTTCCAGTGCAAGATGGAGATACACTTTTGCTGAAGCTCAAAAAAAGAAGCTAAGAGCATTAGAAGAAGATTTTGCCAACAGTTCGGCCAGTTTTATGAATATTAATACAGGCTCGGATTACTCAAAATTATTATATAATTATTTTCAGAAAAAATAACATCGGATTTTAACCGTAAATAAAACATAAGGCTTGACCTTTATTATTTAACATTGAAAAAAATACTTTTAATACTATCTTTTCTAATCTGTGCAAATGCTTTTTCACAGATATTATCCTCCAACATAGAGAAGAAGACCATTGCCCTTGGTGAAGTCAATCATCTTACCATAAAAGTTGATAACCTTAATGATCAACAGGTGATCTCTGCACCCAAAAACGAATTGCTTCCTTTTCATTTTGAAGAAACAAAGGACAGTATCGGACAAAATGCCAATTCATATGAAAGAAAAATAGAATTTGCAGTTTTTGATGAAGGGAAATTTACCATTCCTGAACTGGAATTTAAAGTGGGAGATAAGGTTCTTAAAACAATTCCTTACGAAATAGACGTCATTAATACAGCTCAAAAAGCAGATCAGATTAATGATATCATGAAGAATAAAGAGGTTAAGCTGGCTCCTAAAGACTATTGGGAGTTATACAAATTCTATATTCTTGCAGCATTGGCAGGTATCGCATTGATCATTGCCATCTTTATGATTGTAAAATGGGGAAGAAAATCAAAAAGTTCTCCGGTTATTGCAACTAACCAAACCCTGAAAGAACTGGACTCACTTAAAAAGAAAAAATATATTGAAGGAGGAAACTTTCGTGCGTTTTATGTTGAACTAATTGATATTTCAAGAGATTTTATTGCCAAGCAGTATCATTTGCCTGCAGATGTTCTTCTTACCGATGATCTTATTGATGTCATGAAAAAGAACAATACAATTTCCCAGGATAATGAAAAGGTAATTGAAGATGTTTTTCTGAGAGGAGACTTGGTGAAATTTGCCAAGACCTTTCCGGATCAGCAGACAATGGAAAAGGATTTTGCAGATATCAAGGATTTTGTAAAAAGATCATCCAAGGATTTAGAATTTGAAAACTTAAGAAAGGATGTTTGATTTCGAGTTTTATAGTCCGTGGTTCTTATTACTTTTTCTACTGTTTATTCCACTTTTTATAAAAGATGCGGGTAAACAGAAAAGGAAAGGAGTAAAAGTTCCTACGGTAAAAAATATGGATGTCAGCAATGGAATTCAAGGGGTGCTTTTTTTACTGAAATTATCAAAGTATATTATTCTTTCCGCACTTATTATTGCGATGGCAAGGCCAAGAACCTTTACCGTTTCACAAGATAGGGACGATACCAAGGGAGTTGATATTATGCTGTCAATTGATGTTTCTCTCAGTATGTTGGCAAAGGATCTTAATCCGGACCGTATTACTGCGCTCAAGGATATTGCGGTGAAGTTTGTTCAGAAGCGCCCGAATGACAGAATAGGAATTGTTGCCTACGCAGCAGAGGCCTTTACAAAGGTCCCTGTTACCTCAGATCATCAGGTGGTGATTGATGAAATTAAAAACCTTAACTCTGCAGGATTGGAGCCGGGAACTGCCATTGGAGAGGGGCTTTCTGTTGCAGTAAATCATTTGATTAAAAGTAAAGCCAAAAGCAAGGTGGTTATCCTGATGACGGATGGGGTAAGCAATATACAAAATGCCATTCCGCCACAACTTGCTGCCGAGCTTGCAAAAAATAATAATATAAAGGTATATGCTATTGGAATAGGAACCAATGGTTATGCATTGATGCCCACATCACAGGATATTTTCGGAGATCTTATTTTTACAGAAGCAGAGGTTACCATTGATGAAAACACCCTTAGAGAAGTGGCACAAACAACAGGTGGAAAATATTTCAGAGCAACTTCAAACAGTAGTCTTGAAGAAGTGTACGACGAAATCAACCAGCTAGAAAAATCCGATGTAAAGGTTTCTAAATTGTATAACTACAATGAGTATTTTGCCATTTTCCTATGGATTGCCTTAGGAGTATTGATGCTGGATGCGTTATTGAGATGGGTATTTTATAAAATTTTAAGCTGATGAGTTGGTCGTTAGGAAATTATTGGTATTTATTATTACTGTTGCTTCTGCCGCTGTTAGCTTTCTTTTTGATCCGTTTTTTAAAATGGAGAAAGAAAAAAAGAGAAATCTTTGCCGCAAGCCAGTTTCATGATAATTTATTTGAAAAAGATTCAAGATTTATTAGGTTTTTTCCTGCACTATATCTGTTAGGAACATTATTCCTGATTTTCTCCATTATTGATCTTTTAAATGGTTCAGAAGAAGTGAAAAGCAACCAGAAGCTGAATAATGTGATTTTTATGCTGGATGTATCCAATTCAATGAATGCTGAGGATATTGATCCAAGCCGTCTTACTGAGGCAAAAAATCTGATGATAGGCACCATGCAGAAAATGAAGAACGATAAGATTGGAATTGTCATTTTTGCAGGACAGGCAACCTCCATTATGCCCTTGACAACAGATTACAATTCCGCAGAAACCTATATCAGTGGTATTGAAACAAACTCCATGCAGATTCAGGGAACAGATTTCCTGAAAGGAATGCAGGCTGCTGTTGAGAAATTTAAAAATGTAAGCAAAGGATCAAGAAAGATTATTCTGTTGAGTGATGGTGAAGATAATGAGGGAAATGATAATGCTGCCATAAGACTTGCCAACAAAGAAAGTATAAGCATTACCTCTGTAGGAATTGGTACAGAAGAAGGTGCCCCCGTTCCGGAATATGTCTTTGGCCAGTTGATGGGATATAAAACAGATGTAAATGGAGGTACCGTAATCTCAAAAAGACAAACAGAGGCTCTTAAGAAAATGGCAGAATCCACAGGTGGCACCTATATTGATGGAAATAACATTAATGAAGCTCCGGATAGGATTATTGATGCTCTAAATAAGAAATCTTCAGGAGCTGAAACACTAGTGAAATCACAAAATGCTAACCATTATTATCAGTATTTCTTAGCAGTATCTATCTTGTTTTTCTTTTTAATTTATATTTTTAATCCTAAAAATGATTTTAATGTGTAGTTTTCTTTATTATTGATAGGGATTGAAAACAGCTACTTTAACCGAACTTTAACAAATAAAACCCTGTTTCTTAACATATAAAGGAATAATTTTGCAAGTGATGAATACTAAAATCATATTTTTATCGTTAATAGTTGCTTTCTCATTCTCAAGCCTCTTGTTTGGGCAGGAGAACTATAGAACATTGGTTCATGAAGGCAATCAGAAATTTGATGGTAAAGACTATGATGGAGCCTCCTCAAAATACATGGAAGCAGTAAAGTTCAACGATAAGGATTTTATGGCTCACTACAATATGGGGAACGCTTTGTACAAGAGTAAAAAATATGAGGATGCAAAGGCAGAGTTTGAAAAGGCAGAGAAGCTTTCACAGACAATTCCCGATAAATCAGCAGCTCTTCATAATCTAGGAAATACCTATATGCAGATGAACCAGCCGGAAAAAGCGGCAGATTATTATAAAAAGGCTCTGAAGCAAAATCCATATAGTGAGGCAACCAGAAAAAACTATGAGATTGCCAAGTTAAAGGAAAAAGAAAAAGAACAACAGAAGAACCAGCAGAATAACTCAGGAAAAGGCGGTGGAGGTAATGATCAGAACAAAGGAGAGGATCAGAAAGGAGATAAAGATCAAAAGCAGGATCAAGGAAACGGTCAACAGAACGAAGGTAAAAGTGACCAAGGTAATAACCCTCAGCAAAATCAAAATAATGAAGGAAAAATACCAAAGAATCTTGAAAATGCAATCCTAGATAAAATAAACGAAAAAGAAAAAGAAACCGCCAGAAGAATTTTAAACAAAAATTCTTATTCGATGCCTGAAAGCAACGAGAAAGATTGGTGATGAAGCACAAATTGATTTACATATTGCTTACTCTAGCATCCGTGATTACTTACGGACAGGTAAATCTATCCCTAGACGCCGATAAATCTGATTACGCAGGAAAAGATGTTGTAAATCTTACCATTGTTTTGGAACTGAACGGAAGTGACCTTGTTCAGCAGACAGGTTTTCAGCTTCCGGATCTATCAAAATTTAACATTATAGGCAGTGGCTCTGTTACCAATACAGTCATTGACCCCGCAACCAATACACTGATTACTCAAAAAGTTTCCAGAATAGCCCTTGAACCTAAGAAAAAAGGAAAAATAAAAATAGGTTCAGTACTGGTAACGGTTAATAACAAAATTTACAAAACAGAACCTTTTGACGTCAATATCCGAGATATTGTTGATAAGCGGGCATTGGCCGGTAATACTTCCAATGATGTTTATCTGAATATGGAGATTGAGGACAGGGAAGTGTATCAGGATCAGCCAACCATTGCTGTCCTTAAGGTGTATTCCAGAAATATGGATAATCTCCGAAAGGTAAAGAATATTCGTCTTCCACAGCAGGAAAATATCAACGTACATGCTGTCAATTTCAATAAGTCTGAAATAGATCCTTCCGGTAATGGAAATATGGCATCTCAGGTTCTGGCTGTGTTTATGGTATTTCCGAATGAAGCAGGATATATTGAAGTTCCTGGCGTATCAGCATCAGTAAGTACCTATTCCAATAAAAATAAGATTGTTTCCAATAAGGTGAAGCTTAATGTGAGAAAACTTCCTGAGGGAGCTCCAGAGTGCTTTAAAAATGCTGTTGGAAACTTTAATGTAAGCGTTTATAACGCATCAAAGGAAAAACCAGAAGCAAAGAAACCATTAAATGTTGTTGTTAGGGTTTCAGGAGAAGGGAATTTGCCGGATATGGAGCTTCCAAAAATAATGGCTTCTCCAGATTATGAGGTTTTTGCGCCTAAGATTACATCCAAGGTTTCTCCGGGTTCTACAGGAATGAAAGGAGAGGTTTCTGCTAGTTATGTGATTGTTCCCAATAAATCAGGAGCAATCTCCATCAAGACAGAGCAATTTGCCTTTTTTAATCCTGAGAATAAAGAATACGTAGATCTTGGACAAAAGACATTGTCTGTAAATGCTTTCTCTCATGATCAGATTCTAGAATCCCGCACCGCTGTAGAAAAGGTAAATGAATACACCAATAATCTTCTGGAAACAGTTGATACACCTGTTTTAAAGACTACATCATTTAAAGTAAAAGAGAAAAATAAGTTCCATTGGAATATTCTTTTAACCAATATTGTCATTCTTTTAGGCTTATTTATTGTCTATCTGTTATTTAAGACTTGGCAAAAAAAACGTACATTAGTTAGGGAAACTGTATCTCAAAAACCTTTAGGTTCAGTAGCTGAAACAGAAAAAGAAATCAGAGAATCATTGAAAACTGATATCAATGATTATTTTGGTTACCTTGAAAACCTTAAGGATAACGGTGATTATGAGAAGTTCTTTGTAACACTGGAGGAGTTAGATCAGGAAGTAAGAAACCAGCACGTTCAAGGCTCTGTTATGGAGTTTAAGACTTTTCTTGAAAAACACAATGGTTCTTTAGTGGCAGAAGAGTATGGAAAACTACAGCAAAGAATTCAGATAGAGAAATATTCTCCTGTGAAATCTGCTGATGGAATTGATGAACTTTTGAAAACAATTGTTAATTTATATTCACAAATTAGCAAATAGTTAATTTATTTTCATATTTTTGCGAAATTTTTAATTACAAAGAGATGGAAATTTTTGATGGTTTCTCTATTAAAGAGATCGTTACCAGCTTTATGGTTCTTTTTGCCGTTATCGATATTATCGGCTCAGTTCCTATTATAGTAAGCCTTCAACAGAAGTTCGGGAAGATTGAAGCCGGTAAGGCTGCAATTACTGCCGGAGCAATTATGATTGTTTTCCTATTTGTAGGGAATAAGATTCTAAAACTCATTGGAGTGGATGTAAATTCCTTTGCCATTGCCGGAGCTTTTGTGATTTTTGTCATAGCGCTGGAAATGATTTTAGGAATTGAGATCAATAAAACCACAGAAGCAAAGGCCGCATCCATCGTTCCCATCGCATTTCCGCTGGTTGCAGGTGCAGGAACCTTAACAACTGCTTTATCCCTGAGAGCTGAATTCCATGATATTAATATTATCTGCGGAATTATTCTTAATACAATTTTCGTATATTTGGTGCTGAAATCAGCGAAATGGTTAGAGAGGAAAATAGGGGATGCTACATTAATGATCCTTCAGAAAGTTTTCGGTATTATCCTTTTAGCAATTTCCATTAAATTATTTACCGCAAATTTCGCACAGTTGGTGCTGAATTATGTTAATTTTTAAAATTATGAAGAAGTTTTATAAAGTATTTTTAGTAGTGTTTATTGCATTCATGGCCATTAATCTTTATGCTATAAACTGGCAGTTACCGGATATCTTGGCAGACGAAGATAATCTGAGATTTGTATTTTCAGCAGGAGCCGCTGCTATAGGTCTTATCCTACTTTTTGTAATGGATACCTGGAGCAGAATCGGTTTGAAAAAATAATCAAATATTTACAATAGATAATAAAAACCTCTTTCAATTTGAAAGAGGTTTTTTGTTTTTTTGAATTAAAAAGTAACTAGATTTTTCAAAATAGCTTCTGATTTCAGTTCTGTTTCTGTCCATTCCTTTTCCGGATTGCTTTGTGCAGTAATTCCGCCACCTACAAAAACATGCACAGAATCTTTATAAAGTCTTGCACATCGTAGGTTTACAAAATATAGAATGTTTTCTTCAGTTTCAACTTTAATGTAGCCGGCATAGAATTCACGTGGGAATTTCTCGTATTTCCTGATGTTTTCATTGCAAAAGTCTTTTGGAATGCCACAAACTGCGGGAGTAGGATGGAGGTCTTTAATAATTTTGTCAAGATCTTCTGGCTTTATGGTCGTTTTAAAATCTGTACGCAGATGTTTGATATTCCCGGAAACATGATCATAGGTCTCGGATTGTTGAATTTGTTCCGAGAAGTTTTTCAGGATATTCTGAATGTAGGTGGTAACAGGTTTTTGTTCTTCAATTTCTTTTTCAGACCATTCTTCCAAAACAGGAAGGGTTCCTGCCAAAGCCATGGTTTCAAACTCATGGGTTATCTTATTGAACTTTCCCAATACCTCGGAAAAAGCTCCCATCCAGGCATTTTCACCATCATTAAAAAGATATCTGAACGCATTTGGGTAGGATTTACATAAGTTATTAAAACTCTCTTTATAATCGATGATATTAAAATCTGTGAAGATCTTCCTGCGTGAATAAACAAGCTTGGGAAGATCGTTTTCTTTAATAACACCAATAACCTGTTGTAAGGTGTTGCAATATTCCTCCTTAGTTTCGGCAATGAAGTTTGTAGTGTCATTGATTAATGATTCACTGGTGATTGGAGTAGTATTAAATTCCTCCTGATTAACTTTGATAATGTTTCCATTAAAGTCAATATGACTAAGGCTGTTGTAGGAATAAAAATTAACAGCATTTTTATGGGCTTCTTTATCTACAGAATGCAGTCTTTCATCGAAAGGAAGTTTGAAATAAATCATTAGCTATGAATGGATTTTGAAAATCACCGGCCGGAAATGATATAGGAAATTCCGAGGCTGATTTTCCTTTCTGCAAAGGTATTACTAGTCTTAAAGATCTCAAAATTAAAAGCGCTCTTTTTTAACGAAACATTATTTATTCTTGGTTGTATTTCAAAGGGCTTATTATTGAATCTTGTGAAAAATAAGAGTTGTGATAAGTATAAAAAAAGACCCAAAAGAATTGAGCCTTATATTTTGTACACTTATTGTCTTGATTATCTCAGGATGATGTTATTGGTCATCGTGGTATGATTAATAAGGGTTCCTTTCTCATCCCTAATTTCAATTTCAGAGACGTGCATGGTTTTTCCCTTTCTGATAAAACGTGCGGTAGCAGTTACCACTCCGTCTTTTTTACTTCTTAAATGGTTGGAGTTAATATTGGTTCCTACACCATAATATTTTTCACCATCGATGAAGATGTTGGACAGGCTTGAACCCAAAGTTTCAGCCAAGACACAACTTGCTCCTCCGTGCATAATTCCAAAGGGCTGATGTGTTCTTGGGAGTACCGGCATGGTAGCGGTAAGGGTTTCATTCTCGAGATCAATATCGATGAATTTTATTTCAAGGGTTTTTGCCAGGGTTACGTCTCCCCAGTTATTGATAAATGCTAAGATTTCTTCTTTTGTTTGACCTTTCATTATATGATGAATAGATGATTAATAAGTAACTCTGCTTCTAACTTCTAACCTTTGGCTTCCTCTCCATTCCCCATAATATTAGGGTTCCAGTTGGCAGGAATTTTAGGGCCGATGTCATTTTTTATATAATATTCTTCAATCTCCTGCATGATTTCTGAAAAAGGAACGGATGCAAGTCTTTCATAAGGTATCGTGTAGCCTAAATATACAATATTCCTTTTGAAATCTCCTGCTGCCAGTACAATAGGAACCTTTGCTGCCAGAGCCATATGATAGAAGCCTTTTCTCCATTTCGGAACCCAGCTTCTCGTACCTTCAGGGGTGATAACAAGGCTGAAGTCCTCCTTTGCAAATTGATTCGCTACAAAGTTAACCAAATCATTTTTCTGGCTTCTGTCTATACCTATTCCTCCCAGTCCTCTTACCACACTTCCGTACCAGGCTTTGGTATGTGCGTCCTTAATGATTATTTTTAATGGCTTTTCTAAGGACCAATAGGCAAGGTTTCCTAAAATATATTCCATATTGTGGGTATGTGGTGCTACCACAAGGATGCATCTGTTCAGGTTGTTTACATCGCCTTGCAGAACGACTTTCCAGCCTAATAATTTTAACATCAGTTTGCCTATCAGCTTTTTCATAGATTTTTGAATTAAAAACAAAAAAGTATAACCAATTATTGGTTATACTTTTACAAATATATTGAAATATTATTGCTCTTAAAACAAACCGTTGATTAAATCTACGATTTTCATTACGAATTCCATTGCAAATTGTATCATGATAAGAGTGTGTTTTTGGTTGTTTGGTTATTAAATTTTAACTATACGAAATTAAACTTTTTTTTTCACATAGAGAACTAAATACTAGGTTTTTTCACTTTTTTGAGAGAAGAAGGATGTGAATTTCAAACGGTTGCCATCCATTCACATCTTCTACCACTCTCTAAAGTTAATTATTTAGTTTGTATGGAAATTTCGTTTTTTCCGTCCTTGATTTTGATGTCCATATCCTTATTTATTTTCTTAATATCGGATGCTACGGAATCAATTACTTTCTTAGCCTGGTTATTAGGAACTTTTTTACCATTGATAATGATACTGTCCTTATCATCAGAGTTGTATTCTATACTAGAACCATTTACTGTGATTTTATTTTTTTCGATTCTTACCCCGTGGTGGTTTTCATCGTTGTTCTCATCGTCATCATTAATGCCATCGCCATCCAGATCCCCGTTGAAATCAATTCTGTCTTTTTTCAATGGAATTACAACAGCCTTTTGAGGAACTACAAGTTCATAATCTACTCTGTAGTCTCTGAATCTGTGATCGTAAGGATATTTGATGTAGTTAGGAAGTATAACCTTATTGTTTATAACTTCTACAGGAACTGTCAGCTGAAGAGGATAGTTGTACCCGTTTCCTTCTTTCTTAATGATCAGATAAGGTGTTTTTACATCAGGTTTTCTGGTTACTTCTACAGAGATATAGTCTTCCTCATACACTGAATTTTTGTCTGAATAGATGTCATCATCATAAGCCTTGTAGTTCTGCGGAATGCTTACCTGCTTTATGTCTACATAAATGGTATCAGATGTAGTATTAATGGCTACGTTTTCCGTGTCTTCCTTGCTTCCTTTATAGATCAGGTTTTTCTTTGCCATGCTAAGTCCAAAGTAAGTTCCCAGTCCGATCAGAAGAAGAAATAAACCTCCTATTACCCATCCGATATTTCTAAGTTTTGTTTTCGGAGAGAAGATTTTGATGCTTAATAAGCTGAAAAGTATAGCAGGAATTAAACTTCCAATCACCATAATGGCTGCCAATACCTTATCCAGACCATTATCATCCATATAGAATCTTATCTGATTGGCTCCTGGAAAATCAGTATCCATTCCGAAAAGCCCAAACAATACAAATACTCCGATAATGCTTCCTACCGCCATCAATACGAAGAACCCTCCTACGATGTACTTGAATACATTCCAGATACCGCTTCCGGCATTGTTGATGTAAGGTTTGTTTTCTGTGTAGATTTCTCCGACCCTCTGAGTAGATTCATTGGCAAATTGTACCAGTTTATTAGACTCATTCTTAAGATTGTCGAAGTTCATAGGCTTTCCCTGCATTTTCAGGAAATCTGCTGCTGTTTCAGCTTTTGGAAGTACAATCCAAAGAATTACATAGAGAAGTCCGATCAATGAAGAAGAAATTGCTGCTGTGAAGATTCCTAAGACGAAAATCCCTAGCCAGATGGCTCTCATAGCAGTAATATCCATTCCTACATATTGAGCTAAACCTGCGCAAACTCCTGCAATTTTTTGTTTTTCAGGATCACGGAACAATTGTTTTTTGTCTGTGTAACTATTTCCGGTGTTGTTTGTATTTTTAGTCGTATTTTTTTCAGAAAAATAAGCCTCTTCTTGTTCTTCAATCTTCTCAGGGGTTCCGATCTGTGCGATTACTTTTTCTACATCTGTATCGTTGATCACTTCACGTTTTCCCAGAGAATCTCTGAAAATCTCCACCATTCTTATTTCTATGTCATGCATTACCTCATCCGCTTCAGAAGCATCCAGTGAGCTTCTTAGTGCGTTCAGGTAATCGCTGAGCTTTATATATGCGTGTTCTTCTATGGTAAAAGAAAAACCTGCGAGTCCTATTGAGAGTGTCTTGTTCATAGCTTTGTTTTTTAATTTTGTTGGGTGATTTGGTTTACTGAGGCTGTAAGCTCATTCCACGTATTGAGAAGTTCATCCAGGAAAAGTTTTCCTTTTTCTGTAATTTGATAATATTTTCTGGGTGGTCCCCCGGTAGATTCTTCCCATCTGTAGGAGAGAAACTCTCCATTTTTAAGTCTTGTAAGAAGAGGGTAGAGGGTCCCTTCCACTACATCCAGTTTTCCTTTTTTCAGTTCATCTATAAGATCGGAAACATACATTTCGCGATTATTGATGAGACTTAGAATACAGAATTCCAGAATCCCTTTTCGCATTTGCGCTTTGGTATTTTCAGTATTCATCTTTGATAAGTTTTGTTAATTAGTTATATATTTTAGAAAAATACCCCTAGCTAGTTGGGCCTATTCTAATTTTACATTACAAAGATATGTAAATAAAATGGTATTATGCAATACAAAGTAGTGAAATTTTTAAAATAAATAGTTTAACTAATTGATAATCAGCATTATAATTTTATTGCAGATTTTAAGGAATTCTTATTAAAGGCAAAATAATTGATTTTAACCTTAAAAATTGAGTGCTTTAGATAGAGAAATGTAATGAGATAATATTTGTTTTACTTTAAATAGGATTGAAACATCAAGGATTTTATGACAGCCGGTATTTTGCAATCCTGATCAAATTGATTGATACCCAATGGCAACATTGCTTATAATGAGACTTCATAGCCCCGATAGTAGCGGTTACCCCGCAGCATATTGGGGTTTTGGAGTGGTGCGAGGAGTATGAGCGGATAGCGGGAACAGCTTCTAAAAACCAGAGATCTGATTTCATATTTTGAGATATAAAGGCGTATGAATTTTGAGATGGGTAGTAGGATTCGTATTTTTGTTATGGAGATTTTTACAGAAACAGTTGAATTCACATTTACTATTACCATGAATATTTTAAATTACTACAAAGGTTTATCTGCCTTTATTTTATTAGGGCCTGTGTGTTTTGGACAATATCAATTTGAGGTTAAAGATGCGTCGAAAAACTACGATGCTGTGATCCATATTGAAAACTGTTATAATGACGGATGTATGGGTAAGGGAACTGTAGAATTGTTTGATAACAAAAATGCCAAGGTACAAACTTTTACGTCTGATAATCTGGTGCTAAGTTTCGAAAATGATCAAAAACCGATGCCGGGAAAAATGATTCAACTAAAAAAGGAACAAAGTCCTGTGGTTTTTGATGACTTTAATTTTGACGGAACGGAGGACATAGCAATAAGAAATGGAAATCTTGGTAACTATAGCAGTGCTTCTTATGATGTATATGTGTTTAACAGTACAAGGATGGCCTTTGTAAAAAGTAAAGAGCTTACAGACATTGCATCAAGCTATTTTGATCTTTTTGAAACGGATCCTGTTCGTAAACGTTTGATTTGCTATGGAAAGTCGGGATGTTGTAATTTTTTTACCACAGAATATAGGGTGATTCCGAATAAAGGACTGGATAAGGTACTTGAAAAGGAAGAGGATAAGAGTGATGAAAAGTATGTAAAGGTGATTACACAAGAAAAAATAAATAATAAATGGATTACCAAAACCAAGGTATATCCAGCCGAAGAATATCATAAATAAAAAGTAAGATGAAGATACAGAAAGAGATCGATTTTATCCTGGCAGTGGATGCCCTGAAAAATGTACAAAGAAGAAATTATAATGCAGATGACTCCCGAAGAGAGAATACGGCAGAGCATTCATGGCAAATTATTATTCTGGCACAAATCCTTTATCCATATGCGAAAAACCGTACAGATATTGATTTGCTGAGGGTAATAAGAATGCTTTCTATTCATGATCTTGTAGAGATTGAAGCTGGTGATACTTTTTTGTTTGATGAGAAAGCAATGGTTGGAAAATTTGAAAGAGAAAAAGTCTCTGCCCAAAAGATCTTTGGAATTCTGGATGAGCCTTTGCGTACAGAGTTCTTTAATTTATGGCTGGAATTTGAAGAGGAAAAGACTCCTGATGCTATTTTTGCTTGTGCCATCGATAGAATTATGCCTTTTATCCTGAATTCTCATACTTCAGGAAAAAGCTGGACAGAAGCCGGAGTTACGGAAAAGCAAATTAGAAATATGCTTGAAAATGCCATTACCAGAGCATCGGACGAGATGGGTGAAGCATTTGAACTCTTATTAAACAGAAGCCTGGAAACTGAAAAAGTAGTGAAATCATAAAATAACTCAATATCCGGTCTTATTTCTATGAAAGAAAGAGATTGGTTATTCCTGTTTTGGAAAATTTTCGGGCGGCCATTGGCCGCCCGAAAATTATTATAGTATTTGAATTGGCTTTTTGAATTCGTCAATTGCTACAAAGGTAAAATCACCTACAATTGCTTTTTCTCTTTCGTAGGAGTACATTTGTTCTGTAAAGATCTCCACACTCACTTTCATACTTGTTTTTCCAACATGTGAAACTCTTCCAATCAGTTCAACAATAGTTCCGGCAGGAATAGGTTTTTTAAAATCAATCTTATCGCTGCTTACCGTTACCACTCTTTTTCTTGCAAATCGGGTAGCAGTAATAAAGGCTACTTCATCCATCAGCTGCATGGCAGTACCTCCGAAAAGAGTATCATAATGATTGGTTGTGTTGGGGAAAACCGCTTTAAAGATTCTGGTTTCGGCTGCTTCAATTCTTTCTTCTGTAGTCATATTTCATTATTAATTAAGGCGAAATGAAATAATATTAAAACAACAGAATAATGACAGGAATCTTAGAAATCCCTGAAACAATCCATCAGATCAATAAAACTTCAGATCGCGAAAGTTTCTTGTTTAAGAAAAGGCAGGTCTCCTGACTTGTAACATCTTTTATCTCCTTCCCATGCCTCGCACAGTGGATCTTTTGATAAAGATTTCAGTTACTTACAGTTGCGCGACAGTCCGTGATTTTCACACGGTTCCCTTTTAATCTGCGGTTAGGCAGAACCAGTTTCTGTGATGAATAAGCGTTAAACTTTTTCGGTACAAAAATAATGAATTTATTCCGGATTATGATAAATAATCTGGCTGATCACTCTTCCTTTCTTGATCGTCCAAAGGGTGGTATATCTGTTTTCTCCCGAACCATTGATCATATAAAGGAAAATATTGTCGTTGTCCAGAGAAGTAACCCCTATGTTGTTAAAATCCATGGTAGGCTGGAACATGTTTTTGATAGCTTCCCTTACAAAAACAGACCCTCTTCCGGGTTGTTGTACTCTGATAGACTTAATTTCCGTCATTCCTTCGGGAAGATCGTTTCCTATTCCCCAAGGTTTTACTTTATCAATCGTAAGAAGCTTTCCTTCCGCATCCTTTTCCTTTTTACGGTAGCCGGCATTGGATGGGTAAATATCAATGACCACTTTGCTTCTTTGAGAAGTCAGAACTTTGGGATCAGAATTATCTGTGAAAATTAATGATTTTCCGTTTTTAGATTTTGAAGGAGTATAGGCTGGAAGCTGATCAATATAAGCGATACGTTCCTTATTGACCATTCCTTCCTTGTCAAGAGTTTCATAACGTACAAAAGGCTTATCATCATCCTGTTTTTCAGGATATTTGATCCATATCCACTCAGTTTCTCCCGGAGCAGGCTTTACATAAACAAATACATCACCTTTACGCATACGGATTTTGTCGACAATTTTTCTGTAATTGTCCTTGTGTACACGTACATTGGCATATCCTTCCTCTGCTTTTACAACACCAAAGGGAACTTTATTCTGACCCTTAACGAGTGCTAAAGAAAAAATACTGAAAGCGGATAAGTAGAATGCTTTGTTTATGAAAATCATGGTGACTTTTTTTGATGCTCCAAATATATAAATTAAATGCTTTTCAGAATTCTGAATTTTAAAATTATATTTGAACTTCCTATTAAATAATCATGAAGAATATATTTAAATTCATAGCCCTACTTTTTCCTGTGATATTCTCAGCACAGTTCAATTTCTTTTCATATACCTACGCAGATTGTCTGGAAGAATCTTTTCAGGAGCAGTTGGGTATCAATTTATCAATTTCAAAAGAGGGAAGCTATAAAAAGGCAAAGGATTTGTTGAAATCTGATTATTACCAAAAGCATACAAAGGAATCTTTTTTTATTCAAACATTACTGGATTATAACACTCTGGGTAAGGAGAAAGCATACCGCAAAATTTCAGAATCTAAACTTTCAGGAGAAGACCAGGATTTTTTAAAAGTATGGTTGGCATTATATACTCAAAACCCGGCAGATTATGAAATTTTATATTCTGGCTTCAGGAAAAAGTATCCTTATAATATGGAAGCTATGAAACTTTATTTCCGAAGTAAGATGATAGATGCGAATAGATTGTCAGGTGTTTCATATACAGAAAAACAGAAAGCTTTGGTAAGTATTGATAGCCTTATGAGTACGAAACTTAGCTCCGATGCCCAGTTATACTTTTCCTTATTAAAATTAGATTTCAAGGATTTTGACAGAGCAAGTATTAAAAATTCGCAGATAAAGTTTTCTGAATTTAGAAAGCTTTGGAATAGTTCACGAGATAAAATGAATTACATTGGGGTAGGCAGAATCATTGGTCACTGTGAGGCAGACTGCGACTCCGTTTCGGTATGGATTTCTGAAAAAAGAGAAGAAGACAGACCATTCACCAGTACTGAAAAAGTGTATGTACTTCTCAATAGACAAATGAAAAAGGATACAGAAAAGCTTTCTGTTTTTGAGCTTCAAAAAAAGATTTCCGAAATTTATGAAAAGGAAAATAATGAAGAACAAAAAGATCACTTAAGAGGTTTGGTTACTGCTTTTTCTATGGATAAGGTTCCGGATTTAGGGTTTTTAATGGAGGGAGCAGTTAGAAAAATCAATTTTAGCCCTGAATTTTTGAAGAAATTTACTCTTCAGTGCAAGAGTCGGGAAGCTTGTTTCGAAAAACTTAAAGTACTGATTAAACAAACAGATTATTCTGTCTTGGGGAATTCGGAGGAAGTGCAAAGTCAGGTTCTATCAGAAGTTCAGAAAGAACTTGGCAAATATCCGTTGGAAATTGTGAAACAGGGATATGGGTTGCTGGTATATACCAATACAATGAATAAGTTATTGCTGCTTTTTATGGAAGATGGATTGGGAAAATATAAGGAAAATACACCTACAGAAATCTATTCTTCAACATCTTCCTTATTGGAATATATTGCAGAAAATCCTTTGTATTACGAAGAAGTAAACTATGGATCAGAAAACGGTTACAAGGAAATAAATTCAAAAGAAAAACTTAGAGAGTTTAATACTAAAATGGAAAAAATAATTTCAGATTTTCCTGGAGCTTTAGGGATAAGACTCAAGTATATTTTTCTGAAAAATCAATTCAGTGAGCTTGTTCCCCAAAATGAAAGGCAGAATTTCTACTTTGATTATTTAAAAAATATAGTGGACTTCTTTTGCCTGAATCAGAGATTAGATTTTGTAGATTTTGAAAATTTATTTTTCAGTTCATTCATGGAAAAGAGGGAAGACCTTTTGATGCCTTTTAAAGAATTTTATACAAAATTAGATATTTCTACTCAAAAGAAAATCAATGACTATCTTAATTTGAAAATAAAAGAATTTCCGAGATCTGAAAACCTGAAGAGAATTTCAGAAAAGCTGGGCAAGGAATAATAAATGATAAAAAATAGAAAGAGAGTACTGAAAAGCACTCTCTTTTATAATTTGAATAATCTTCAAACAGATTAAATTCTCTCTAATTCGTCAGAATTAATCGTCGTCTTGAAAGTTCCGTAATTAACGATCACTTTGTTTCTGGAAATTTTCTCAATTGTTCCAACACTGGTACTTCCGGTGATGCGAACACGCTGGCCAATTTTCATCCAAACTGCACGATCGGTTTTGCGTTTTTCTTCCAGCTTTTCATTGGTTTCAGTGATTTTCTCAATGACTTCTTCTTTTTTAAGCTGTTGAGTAATCTTTCTCTTCACTACCTGAAGTCGCTTGGTTTCATCTTTATCAGCTCCAATTTTCCTGAACTTTTCCTGTTCTAAAATTTTCACGAAATCCTTTACCACATCCTTTCGTGATTTTCCTTTTACATAACTGTCGATAAAAGCTTCAATCTTATTTCCAAACTGTAGTTTACGGTGTTCTTCTTCATAAAGCTTCTGGAAATTGAAGAGTTTCTGCTGAAGCTGATCATTCAGTTTTTGGAGATTATCACGTTTATCTTCTACAGATTCTTTTCTTTCGGCAAGATCTGTTTTCAGTTTTTCAACTTCATATTTTTCCTGCTGTAGCTTTACGATGGTTTTATCAAGATTAACAATATCGTGCTCTACCTTTTTCTTTGCAGAATGAATGATAAACCTCGGGATTTTATTCTTTTCCGCCACTTCAAAGGTGAATGAACTTCCTGCCTGGCCAACTTCCAGTTTGTACATGGGTTCCAGAGTTTCCTCATTGAAAAGCATAGCCGCATTCTGGGCATTTGGAAGTTGTTCTATGACTAATTTGATGTTGGTATAATGCGTTGTAATAATCGCAAAACTTTTCTTATCATAGAAAAACTCCATAAAGCTTTCTGCTAAGGCACCTCCCAATTCAGGATCAGATCCGGTTCCGAACTCATCAATCAGTAAAAGAGTATTAGCATCAGCCTCACGAATGATTCCTGACATTTTCTTTAACCTCGAAGAATACGTCGATAGATGGTTTTCAATAGATTGATTATCACCAATGTCGGTCATTACTTTTTCAAAGAAAAACATTTCAGACTTCGGATGTACGGGGACCAAAATACCACTCTGAATCATCAACTGCAGTAATCCAACTGTTTTCAGCGTAATAGATTTTCCTCCGGCATTAGGCCCGGAAATACAGATGATCCTGTTGTGTTCCGTTAAAGCCAGTGTCTGTGGATGAATCGTCTTGTTCTCAACCTTATTTCTTAACCATAATAATGGATGGAAAGCATCTTTCAGCTTCAATGTTTTATGGCGGTTGATCTTCGGAAGAATTCCGTTTACCAAATCTGCAAACTTTGCCTTAGCTCTTGTAAGGTCAAGATCAAAAATATAAATCTGATACCTCCAAAGCTGAGGTTGAAACTCTGCCAGTTCTGCAGTAAGCTTTCTGAGAACCTTGTCGATCTCTTTTTTCTCCTCCTCCTCATTTTCACGAAGCTTGAAGTAATGTTTTACTACACTATCCGGCTGGATGTAGGTAATGGAACCTGTTTTTGAAATTCCCAAGGTTCTTCCAGGAACTCTTTTCTTAAATCCTGACTTTACGGCTAAAACCCTTTGATCATCAATAATTGTTTCTCGTATGTCGTCCAAAAAGTCACTCTGTCCATAAGTGGTAAGAGCACGGTTGAAGTTTTCCTGAATAGCTTTCTTGGCATGCTGTATCTCGGTTCTCAAATCTTTTAAGGCCGGAGAAGCTTCACTTTTTACCTCACCAAAACGGTTAAAAACCTTATCTACCTTATCAATGATCTCTTTTCTGAATTCCAGTACAGAAATCTCTTCCAATAAAGTAGGAAATGTCTCAGGCATGGTAGGGAAGAACTTTTGTAATCTTCCGATCTGTTCCGTGATGGTTTTTATTTTGATGAAAGCACTGTTTTCCAGACGGTAATTCTCAATCAGCATCAATTTCAGCTCACTTTCAATATCTTCATATTCATCAAACGGAATAGCATTTGAACTTTCAAAACTAGACAGATATTCTGATGTTTTTTTTAATGAAAGTTCCGCCTCGTCAATTTCCATGGGACGAAGTTGAAGAATTTTTTCTCTTGTTTTCGGAGAATACGCAAATGGGGAAATTTCCGCGAGCAATTGCGGAAACTCTAATTCGTCTAAATCTTCTTTATCTATATACACAATGCAAAGTTAGTGAGAATTTTGATTATTATGTATATTTGAGTGATTTACAAAATATATCCATCCGGGAAAATATGACCCAGATCTTTTTAAGACCAAAATAATTGGAAAAGTAGTCAAGTTGGATGACAAAAACAGAATGTAGATGGAGAAACCTTAATAAAGAAGATTAAATGAAACTGGAAACTGAAAGATTGATTTTAAGCGGCATCAATGAAAGTCATGTAGAAGATATTCTGAAAATCCGAAGCAATGAGGTTATTAATCAGTATGTAAAAAGAAATTCTCCAAAAACCAATTATGATGCTCTGGAGTTTATTCTACATATCAAAAGAAAAGCTCAGGAGAAAGAAATTATTTTCTGGGGAATCTCTTATAAAGGTTATCCAAACCTTATTGGAACAATTTGTCTGTGGAAGTTTTCTGAGGATAGGAAAACAGCAGAAGTTGGGTATGAATTATTGCCGGATTATCATCACAAAGGAATCATGTCAGAAGCCTTGAAAGCCATTTTGGAGTTTGGATTTAATCAATTGAACTTACAGAACGTGCTTGCCTTTACAAATAGGCTAAACACTAATTCGCAGTTGCTGCTCTTAAAGCATCATTTTGTTTTGGAAGAAAGTAAAAAAGATGAAAATAATCCAGATAATTTTATTTTTAGCTTAAAAAATCCGCTCTGAGGGATTAATCCTTGAATCCATCATGTTTTTTTTTATCTTTATCGCCAGACAGATCGATATTATAGAGCATATATGAAAAATGAAATAAAATCCTTAACCGGGTTGAGAGGAATTGTAGCATTGTGGGTAACCTTTTTTCATTTTATCCATTTTAAAATAGATCTGATTCAAACTGTTGTAAAGAAAGGCTATGTTGCCGTGGATATCTTTTTTGTGTTAAGCGCTTTTTTATTGGCAATTTCTTATGCTGATAAATTTAAGGCCCTAAACTTTAGTGTAATACAGAAATTTTATAAGAAAAGGGTAAACAGGATTTATCCCGTCTATTTTTTATCCGTTATTTTCATTGCAGTATTCTTAATAGACACTTCTAAAACGAAATTTCTGATTAATGCTGCTTTACTGCAGTGTTTTTTTAATCCTAATTATTCATTAGGGAGTGTTTATTGGTCATTAAGTACCGAGTGGATTTGTTATCTCATATTTCCTTTCTTGCTTTTCTTTATCGTTCGTTACAAAATACGTAGTGAAATATTAATTGTGGCAGGTCTGGTTTTAAGACTGATCTTTCCGTACTTTCCGGATAACCTGTACCTAGGCTCAGACATGCAGATGCAAATGATTAAATCTTCGGCCTATCTTGATATTACTTTTGGCCTAAATTCCTTAGTAAGAACCATATCCTCTTACTTGCTGGGAATAGGAGTTGCTTTTTTACCTAGCATTACATTGCGAAAAAATCTGGTTACTTATATTGCATTGATTCTGTCTTTGTTATTACTGTATACAGAAAAAGGACTGTTCTTTATTCCATTATTATCGGCGATAATGATTAAACAGTTGTATGATGGGGAAGATAGTATTGTTAAAAGGTTCTTGGGAAGTAATGCCGTTTATTTTCTGGGAAATATTTCCTACTCATTATATATTATCCATTATATAGTATTAGTGCAGAAAATTGTTTTTGTATCCTCAGAGCTGTTGAATAGCTTCATATTAATTGCTTTGTCTATTGTATTATCCTATTTCTCCTATATTTTGATTGAAAGAAAAGTGAAGATATTTAAGGTATAGACTATGCTTTTATTTTAATATTAATTATTTTTGCAACATGACCTGGACAGAAATTTTAGCCCCAATAAAAAGTACTGAATACTTCAAAACCCTTTGGGAGAAAGTAAAAAATGAATATGCAACCACAAAGGTTTTTCCACCAAAAGATCAGATCTTCAGAGCATTGGAACTGACTTCATTTGAAGATGTTGAGGTAGTTATCATTGGTCAGGATCCTTATCATAATGATTATCAAGCCAACGGGTTGTGTTTTTCTGTTTCTGAGCAGGTTACTGCACCACCATCCCTTAAGAATATTTTTATTGAACTGAAAGATGATCTTGGAGTAGTAAGAACTTCAAAGGAATTGGATGACTGGGGAAAACAAGGCGTTCTTTTGCTGAATGCTACCCTTACAGTTCGTGCACACACGCCAAATTCTCATAAAGACCTTGGCTGGGAACAATTTACCAATTTTATCATTAAGGAAATTTCTGATAAAAAAGAAAATGTGGTTTTTGTATTGTGGGGAGCTTTTGCACAGAAAAAAGCCGAACTTATAGATCCGGCTAAACATTTTATTATAAAATCGGCACACCCGTCGCCCTTCTCTGTTTATAGAGGTTTTTTTGGAAGCAAGCCCTTCTCAAAAATTAACGAGTATCTTGTTTCCAAAGGGAAAAAGCCTATTGCGTGGTAGAATCGGAAGTTTTTCCGGCTTTTTTGATGGAAATCCCGATCTTATATTTGCCGTTTAATGCCGTTGTTCCTCCATCTGCCTTAGGATAAGGGTTTACCTCCTGCAATGTAATCGTATATCCGTTAAAATCGGCTGATTGTCGATAGTTCCTATTGGGGTAATCCATACTGGCGAGATTTAAAACCATAGGTCGGGTAGAGATTCCCATGACTTCAACCTGAGCAAGTGCTGCTCCGGCCCAAATACAATTTACCCCTTCAGGGCATCGGCTGTCCTCAGAAATTCCCTTGAAAGTAACATTCATCTGGAATTCTTTCAGGAATTTGTTTTCACCCTGATTCAAATAAACGATACCGTTCTTTTGATCAGGAGTTGTATTTGTAGTCATTTCAGAAGTTTTTGGAGTTGCCTTGGCTTTCTTTTGGGCATCGCATCCTGTTAATGCAAATATTCCCAGACTAAGTATGATAGCTTTATGAAACATGATTTCTCTTTTTTTGTTAAATAATATCAAACATATTCAGAAGTACTACCAAAAACATTGCCACTCCCACTACAAAGCTAAATCCGGTTCCGTAAATAAACCCAATTAATGCTCCTTTAGTGGATTGTAATGCCTTGTTCATATCCTTGCTGTCATGCAGAAGCTCCCCAATAAATACCCCTGCAAACATTCCGATCAGGAAGCCTAAGGGTATCGGAATAAATATTCCTACAATGGTTCCGATTACAGATCCAATGCTTCCCCAGCGCGTCCCTCCATATTTCCTGTTGGTTTTAGCAGGAATTACATAGCTCAAGATTACAGAAGCCAACGTGAGAATACCAAACGCCCAGATATAGATCATCGGAAGATCAGCATCAGTCCCGAATTTATAGATCAGCAATCCGCAGATACTTAGCAATAAGCCGGGAAGAACCGGGAGAAAAGTACCCAATATTCCGACAAATAATAAAACAAGACAGAGAATATTAATGATTGTTGTATCCATTTTTTTAAATATAAACTAAGATATGAAAAAAGTAAATTGATAAAAGGTTTAAAATTTGGGATGAAAATTGATAATGAATAGTAAATTCATCATTCTTAATTTTATAAATTTGCTGTAATGAAAAACGAAATACAAGATACCAGAGATTTTCTGCAGAATATCAGTGATCAGATCCATTATTTTGTGAGAGATCATGTATATGCTGATCTGGCACTTCCTATTCAGATTATGCTGAAATTTTTATTTCTGGCAGGGATGATCTATCTCTTGGATTTTGTTTTTAAATTCATTGTCAATACTATTTTCAAATTCTTTTTTGATAAAGAAAAATTCCCTATTTTAAAGTCAATCTATGATTCAAGAATTACCAATTCCGTGGTTCATCTAGGAGCATTGAACTTTGCGGGATATGCATTGCTTTCCGTCTTTTACAGACATCCGAAAAGCTTTGCATTGTTGGAGATTATTGTTGGGGTTGCTACTATTTTTGTGATTGCAGGATTATTATTTAGAGCTTTAACGGCTTTTAGAAATTATTTTGTAATCAAACAAGATTACTACAAAATCATGACTCTTAATGCCATTTCTGAAACAGTAAAAATCTTTGGAATTTTTGTACTTTCTGTAATAGGAATCTGTTTGATTTTTGGAATTAAAGGAGGAACCATTTTAGGAAGTTTGGGGGCAATAACAGCTGTTCTGGTTTTAGTTTTCAGAGATACCATTTTAGGATTTGTTACCGGACTTCACGTTGCTACATCCAAAAACATGAAAGTAGGTGACTGGATCAGTATTCCCAAGTACAGCATTGAAGGAAACATTACAGAGATCAATCTTTTGACTACAAAAATCACCAATTTTGATAAAACGGTTTCCACAATTCCTACTTATGATTTACTGACCACTGAGATCAAAAATCTGCAGGTGATGTCAGAATCCAATACCAGAAGAATCAAGAAATCCATTTATTTCAATATCAATTCCTTTAAATTCCTTACTGATGAAGATATTGAGCGCTTAAAGGAAATCAACTTAATTGCAGATTATCTGGAAGAAAAAAGACAGGAAATCAAAAAAGAAAAAGAGAATGTGAGCCATAATGATAAAGAAATCAACGGAAGACAGCTTACCAATATCGGTGTTTTCAGATATTATGCACAAAAATATATAGAAAACGATCCTGATATTGAGAAAAGTGGAGCCAGAATGGTTCGTCAGCTGGAGATTACTCCACAAGGGCTTCCTCTGGAAATCTACTGTTTTGCAAATGATTCAAAGTGGGAGCATTTTGAACAGATTCAGGCAGATATTTTCGACCATTTGCTGGTAGCTTCGAAGGAATTTGAGCTTCAGGTAATGCAGGTAAGTGTAAAAGTATAATGAACAGAAAGTGAGATATTAAGGCTAGAAATTAGTTTTTAAAACCTTACTCAAAAAATAATAAAAGAGTCAGCATTAGAAGTTAATCTTACGATACTATATTGTAAGTCTACATCCGATATCTGACGTCTAATATCTTAAATAAAAAAATGACAAAACTAAGCGTAAACATTAATAAGATTGCGACCTTAAGAAATGCAAGAGGAGGAGAAACACCAAGTGTTACAGAAGCAGCGATAAAGATCCAGGAATTCGGAGGACAGGGAATTACCATTCATCCAAGACCTGATGAAAGACATATTACAAGAAAAGATGTCTATGATCTGAAACCATTGGTTACGACTGAGTTCAACATTGAGGGAAATCCACATCAGTCTTTTATTGATATGGTGCTAGATGTAAAACCTGAGCAGGTGACATTGGTTCCTGATGCAGATGATGCCATCACTTCAAATGCAGGTTGGGATACAAAAAAACATTTGGATTATCTTACGGAAATCATCGCAGAATTTAAAAAAGCAGGAATCCGTACTTCAATTTTCCTTGATCCAATGCCTGAGCTGGTAGAATATGCAGCAAAGACAGGAGCAGACAGAATTGAACTATATACTGAAGCTTACGCGAAAGATTATTTGACAAATAAAGAACAGGCTATAAAACCTTATTATGATACAGCTGTTGCAGCTACTGAGTTTGGACTAGGAATCAATGCAGGACATGATCTGAGCTTAGAGAATCTAAAATACTTTGCAGACAATATCCCTAATCTATTGGAAGTATCCATCGGGCATGCTTTAGTTTCCGAGGCACTTTATATGGGACTGGAAAATACAGTTCAATCTTATTTGAAGAGATTGGCAAAATGGTAATAAATAATGGAGAAGCTAGAAGTTAGAGGAAACCAATGCCTTTTTCTAACTTCTACTTTTTCGTATCTAACTTCTAAAAAATATGGAAATCTTAAACTCAAAAATATTTGGTGAGGCTTCAACGGCTACACCGCTTTTGGTATTCCACGGATTGTTCGGGATGCTTGACAACTGGGGAAGTTTCGGAAAAGATCTTGGAGAATATCTTCCGGTACATCTGATTGATCTTAGAAACCACGGAAGAAGTTTTCATTCAGATGATATGTCCCATGATGATCTGGCGGATGATATTGCCCGTTATATGGATCATTACGGAATTCAAAAAGCACATGTTTTGGGACATTCTTTAGGTGGAAAAGCGGTAATGCAGTTTGCCATAAAATATCCTGAAAGAGTTGAAAAGCTGATTGTAGTGGATATTTCTCCAAAAGCTTATCCACCACATCATCAAGGAGTAATCAAGGCTTTGGAAAGTGTTGACTTTAATACCGTGGGTTCCAGAAATGATGTGGAAGCTATTTTAAGCCAGTACATTCCTGAAAAATCAACGATCCAGTTTTTAACAAAAAACCTGTATTGGGATGATAATAAAAAGCTGAACTGGAGGTTTAACCTTAAAACACTATCCGAAAAGTATAATGAATTTGTTTCCAACGCTGTGAAATTCGGAATCTTTGATGGTGAAGCCTTATTTATTGCCGGAGAGAAATCCAACTATATCCTTCCACAGGACGAATATGGGATAAAGCAGCAGTTTCCAAAGGCTAAAATTGTTACTGTGAAAAATGCAGGACATTGGGTGCAGGCTGAAAATCCTGTAGATTTTGCTAATGTAGTTAAGCAATTTCTGGGATTAAGCTAATGATATGCTGTTGTTTTTTGTTGATTATGTTAAAATTTTCTTAAAATGTGAAAATATTTCTCCATGAGTTGAAAATTGTGTATTTTCGATTATCAAATAAACAAACATATTCACTTATGGAAAACAAAAACTCAAAAAAGAAACCGTTTTTCGCGTCATTTCTTGAAAAACAACTTAAAGATCCTGAAACAGTAAAAGGAGGAACGGATATTATCACGATTCCTGAAAGAGACAGTATTACAAAGCCTACAATAGACAATGTAACTTCTCCTCAGGCTGATTTGCAGCATACTATGAAATATCCTTCTGATGGTGATGATGATGCGATCTTACTATAAAATGATCATTTTACAGTAACATATTAACAAAATTGTAATAATAGGGAAACTTAAACTTTAAGTTTCCCTTTTTAGTAAAACTGGCAAATGATTCTCTGTATCACCCACTCGCAGGATTTTTATACTATTGATCTTTTCTTTCAATATCTTTCTTCTAAAAATATTCCTTATTTTAGGTTGAATTCCGATCAGCTTAATCATCTTCAGAAAATCAGCATCAATGAAAACTCATTTGAAATTACTGATGAGTCCGGAAATACCATCCATTCTGATGATATTAAAGGAGTATGGCACAGAAAAGCATGGCGGATAAGTGTTCCGGAAGAACTGGATGAGAACTACGAGAAGATCTTTCAGATCGAATATGGAAGTCTTCGTTATAATTTGTTCACTTCCCTTGAAGATATTCCTTGGATCAATCCCTTTGAAAAAGAAAAGAAAATTGATGGAAACAAGATGCTTCAGCTTAAAATTGCCCAAAGAAATCACCTGACCATTCCCAAAACTATGTTTTCTAATGATGAAGAGAAAATAACCACATTTTTTCATCAATATTGTTCAGGAAAAGCAATTGCCAAACTGCATGGTGTACAATCCAAAACCATGAGTGGTGAAAACCTTATTTCTACCATGATTATTGAGGAAGAAACCCTGGAATATCTTTCTGATATTGCCTACTGTCCAATGATCTTCCAGCCTTACATTGATAAAGAATATGAATTGCGAATCATGTATGTAGACGGAGTTTTCTTTACAGGTAAGATCAATAACAGTAGCAATGCAGACTGGAGAATAAGCAATGAAAACTACTTCTGGTCTGCCTATGAGCTACCTGAAAATATCAAAATAAATTTGACTTCCATGATGAAGGAAATGGGGCTTTATATGGGAGCCATTGATGTAATAAAAGGAAAAGACGGAGAATATTATTTTCTTGAAGTCAATCCGCAGGGAGAATGGGGAATGCTGCAAAAAGAACTAGGCTTTCCCATAGCAGAAAGAATTGCCGATAACCTTATCAAAAGAATTAATTTCCATGAATAAAATTTTAATTATAACACATACCGCAGATAATTTTTCAATTGAAAAAGTAACAGAATACGTTGCAGATAATAACTGTGAAGTCATTCGCTTTGATGTTGATTTATATCCCTTAGAAAATAAACTGTCAACCATTTTTCAGGATGGAGAATGGATAAGTATTCTTGAAACACCATCTGCCAAGTATCGTCTGGATGATATTTCAGCAGTATGGTACCGAAGAGCCTACAATATAGGAAAAGGTTTGAAAGAAGAGATGGATACTAAGTTTTTCGGAGCCGCAATGGGGGAAATTCGTAATACATTGTTCGGTTTTCTGGAGTCTATTGATGCTTATTCATTAGGTAAACCAAGTGTTTACAGAAGACTGGATAGCAAAGAAGAACAATTGAAATTAGCTCATAAAATAGGTCTTTCAGTTCCGGAAACCTGTCTTACAAACAATCCGGAAGAAGCAAAGAAATTTATTCTTAAACATCAGAATGTTGTTGCTAAAATGCAAACGGGTTTTGCTATTTACGAAGACGGAGTAGAAAATGTGGTTTTTACTAATGTGGTAAAAGAAGATAAGTTTGAAGAGCTGGATTCTCTGTTGTACTGCCCGATGCAGTTTCAGCAGATGATCGAAAAGAAAAGAGAGCTTCGTGTTACCATTGTAGGAAGAGATGTCTATGCTTTTGAAGTGGATTCGCAACAATTTGAAGACGCAAAGGTAGATTGGAGAAAGGATGGTGTTAATTTACTTGATAAATGGACAAAAACAGAACTTCCGAAGGATGTTGAAGAGAAACTGCTGGAGCTGCTGGATATTTATAATGTAGACTATGGTGCAATAGATATTATTGTTTCTCCTGAAGATCAATATTACTTTATTGAGATCAATGCCGCAGGTGAGTTTTTCTGGCTGGATAATCTTACGGAAGGAAATATGATTTCCAGAAGCATTGCAGATGTTCTTTGTGATAAGGCTCCAAGAAGAAATAATGTAGTTTTAGCATAAATAATAAGATGTTTTTAAAATCATAAGAAGTCCTGGAAGTTTTTCATTGAATACTTTCAGGGCTTCATTTTTTACAATCATTGAGGTTTAAACTATTTTAAGCTTCATAATTCTTGTTTTCAGAGTGATAATATTGGTTAAATAAAGTTGAATTTTGCTTTAAAAATCGCAAATTTGCAAAAGCAGTTTTTCAAAGGAACTTTTGCAGGAACCTGAAGAATTGCCGGATAGAAAATATTGTCATATTTTAGTCAGCAATCAAGTAAAATAATTAATGGTTTTTGTAACGGGTGCAACCGGAATTTTGGGAAGAATAATTGTGCTGGAACTTCTAAAAAGAGGTAAAAATGTACGTGCTTCCAAGAGACCTGGCAGCAATTTAAACGAAGTAAGGCATTCATACAGCTTTTATACAGAGAATCCTGACGATTTTTTCAATAAAATTGAATGGGTAAATGTCGATTTTGATGATATCGACTCTTTGACAGATGCTCTGAAAGGTGTGAATGAAGTCTATCACTGTGCCGCAAAGGTAAGCTTTCATCCCAAAGATGAGAAAGAAATGTACCATACCAATATTAAAGGTACAGAAAACCTATTGTTTGCCTGTGAGGGTTCCGAAGTTAAAAAATTCCTGCACGTAAGTTCTGTGGCAGTGTTAGATAGCTTTAATGAAAAGGGAGAACTGGATGAAGAATCTGATTTTAACCCAAAATTAGAGCATTCTGCCTATGCCATATCCAAGCATTTATCTGAAATGGAAGCCTGGAGAGCATCTGCAGAAGGATTGAATGTTGTTATCATCAATCCGGGAATGATTGTGGGAAGCGGAAACTGGAGCCAAAGTAGTGGTGAGCTTTTCTCAACATTTGAAGACAATAGTTTTACATTTGCAGGCGGCTCTGCTTACGTAGATGTAAGAGATGTTGCAAAAACAGCCATTGAACTGATGGATAATAACATTTTCGGGGAACGATTTATCATTGTTGCTGAAAATAATAAATATGCCGATCTGGCAAAACAGGTCAGAACCCGATTAGGTCTTAAAGAGGCAAGAATCCTTACAAGATCCCAACTGAATATCGGAAAATTAGCCAATACATTATTCGGATGGCTGATTCCAAAACTGAGAATGGCCACAGAATCAAATATTGAGGCCATCTCTTCATTCAACACCATTTCCAATCACAAAGTCAGGGAAAAACTGAACTATGAGTTTATTCCTGTAAAAGAAAGTATAGACTTTCACCTGAACAATTATATTAACGACAAAAAGCTGAAGAAATGAATCTTGCAGAGGCAATTATCCTTAAAAATGTAGAAAAACATCCTATAAAAGCTGCAATTGGCTTTAAAAAGAAAGATGAAGCCTGGAAAGAGCTAAGCTGGAAAAGATTCGGTGAAATTATCTTTAAAATGGGTAATGCATTGAAAGAAGCTGGGGTTCAGGAAAATGATAAAGTTGCTATTTATTCAGACAATTCCTCAGAATGGATGATCGTTGATCTGGCTGCAATGGCTATTGGAGCGATTACTGTTCCTATTTATTCTACCAATAATGCTGAACAGGCAGAATATATCATTAATGATTCCGGGGCTAAAGCGATTCTGGTAGGAAACCAGATGCAATATGATGCCTGTCTGGATATTTTACATAAAGAAGAGAACCATCTTGAGACCATCATTGTTTCCAAAAAAGCAGTGTGGATTAAGAAAGAATTCAACAGCTTCTATCTTGAGGATTTTATCGCAAAAGCTTCTGCTGAGCTAGAGATCTGTAAAAAAGAAAATGATGACACGGCAACGTTAATCTATACTTCAGGAACAACGGGAATTCCAAAAGGAGTGATGCTTACCCATGGAAATTTCATCAAGGCATTCGACTCTCACTTTGAGTTTTTTAAGTTTAAAAACTTTGAAGATGAGCTTTCATTAGCCTTTTTACCATTAAGCCATGTCTTTGAAAGAAGCTGGAGCTTACTATGTTTATACGGAGGGGCAAGGGTATATTTCCTCGAAGATCCGAAAAATATAGCAAAGGCATTGGAAGAAGTAAAACCCACTACCATGTGTGCGGTACCAAGATTTTTCCAGAAAGTATATGCCGGAGTTCTTGAAAAGGCAGAAGAGGGTTCATCATTAAAGAAAAAAATCTTTGATTGGGCCTTAAAAACCGGATGGGAAACCGCAGAATTAAGAAGAAATGAAAGATCAGTTCCTTTTGGGTTAAAATTAAAGGAATCTGTTGCAGATATGTTGGTCTTCAGTAAGATTAAAGATAAAATGGGGGGCAGACTATGGTTTTTACCATGTGGAGGAGCTTCTTTATCCCCTGAAGTAACCCGATTCTTTGAATCTGTGGGCATTCATGTGACGGTAGGATATGGGTTGACTGAAACTACAGCGACTTTAACTCTTTTCCCTTTGACTCACTTTGAACATGCTACCAGCGGGAAACCATTACCAGGCGTAGAAATCCGTATCGGTGAAAGCGATGAGATCCAGGCAAGAGGAAACGGAATCATGAAAGGGTACTACAACAGACCTGAAGAAACTGAGAAAGTATTTACAGAAGACGGCTGGTTTAAAACCGGAGATGCAGGTAAGTTTGATGATAAAGGTAACCTGATCATTACAGACAGAATTAAAGACCTGATGAAGACTTCCAATGGAAAGTATATTGCTCCGCAGCAAATTGAAAATCTTCTCACCAATAATAATTTCATTCAGCAGATCATGCTGGTGGCTGAGGGAAGACAGTTTGTTTCAGCGCTAATCGTTCCTAACTTTGAATTTCTACAGGACTATATTAAAAAGAATAATATCCCTTTCACCAATTGGGAGGATGCTGTAAAAAATGATAAGGTAATAAGCCTTTATAAAGAAAAACTTAAGGAATTACAAGATCACCTTGCCGACTATGAGAAAGTGAAAAAGTTTACCTTAATGCCGGCAGAGTTTGACATCAATACAGGAGAAATTACCCCTACATTGAAAGTAAAGAGAAATGTGGTTCTTAAAAAATATGCAGATATTATAGAGAAGATGTACTAATTTTTTATCCATCTGCGTCAAAGCTAATCTCAATTTATCTTATGCTTGAAATCGAATTTGAAGAACCTAATGTTGGGATTTGTGATTGTTGTGGGAATATAATAACACAACTTACTAGATTTGTATATTTAGATGATAGTGCTTTCGCAATATATTATGCAAATTTTACGGAGGGACATGAGGGAAAAAATGTATTAGGATTAATATCTCTTGGTGAATGGGGAACTGGTGACATTCCTGATTGTAGAACATCATTTCTTTTTAGATTAGGAATTGAGAATGATGAGTATAGTGTTATTATTTTAGATGGTAGCGAATCTCCATGGCAAAATAAAATACTGGGAAAAATACTGCACAGAGAAGAGGCTTTACAACATCCTTGGAAACAAGATGTGTTCCATATTACAAATCATATTGTAAATGAAGACAAGGAAATAATTAAATATCTTAAGAATTAAGATTTTATAATAGAGAAACAAAATGCAACAACAATTTATAGGAAAAGAAAATTTTACCATCCATACACAGACGGTTTCAGAAAGCTGCCCGTCCAATATTGCCCTGATTAAATATTGGGGAAAATATAACAACCAGATTCCTGCAAACCCAAGTATCAGTTATACTTTAAACCATTGTAAAACCAATACAACAATGGAATTTTTAGCAGATGAATCTTTTTCTGTTCAGACTTTTCTGGCTGGAAATGAAGAAGTGAAATTTGCTGAAAAAATAGAAAAATATTTCAAAAATATCGAGCAATATCTTCCGTGGATATTGAAAGGAAAATATATCATCAGAACAGAAAATACATTTCCGCATAGTTCAGGAATTGCCAGTTCTGCATCTGGATTTGGAGCAATTGCAAAATGTCTGATGGCTTTGGATGAAACATTTACAGGGAAAAACTCTGAAGAAGAGTCTCTGAGAAAAGCTTCATTTTTAGCAAGATTGGGAAGTGGAAGCGCTTGTAGAAGTTTATACAACGGACTTGTAGTGTGGGGAGAAACTGATGAAGTTAACGGAAGTTCAGACCTGTTTGCGGTACAATATCCCGACACAGAAATTCATGAGGTATTCAAGAATTTTAATGACTGGGTTTTATTGATCCATGAAGGACAGAAAAGTGTTTCTTCAACTGTAGGACATGGCTTAATGAATACCAATCCTTATGCAGAAAGAAGATTTCAGGAAGCAAGAGAAAACTTTGTTCCGATGAAAGACATCCTGAAAAGCGGAGACATGGAGCGTTTTATCAAATTGGTAGAACATGAAGCCCTTACGCTGCACGCGATGATGATGATGAGTGATCCTGCTTTTATTCTGATGAAGACAGGAACATTGGAAGTGATCAATAAGATCTGGGATTTCAGAAGAGAAACCGGATTGCCATTATTCTTTACTTTGGATGCAGGTGCTAACGTACACCTTTTATTCCCAAGTGATACATCCGAAGAGCAGATCAAAACATTCATTGAAGCAGAGTTATTGCAGCATACACAGAAGAATGGAGTAGTGAAGGATGTGATGAAATTTTAAAATTAAAAAATATTCAATAGAAGTGGGCCTTACTTAGCCCACTTTTTTTAATCCTCAGTAACAACTGTTTCCCGTTCGCCATCTTCTTTCTTTCCTTCTTCTATCATGATTTCGGCCTCTTCTTTCTCCTCAGAAGTCGCTGTTTCTATAAGCTCTTCCTGTTCATCATTGTGATGATCTATGAAAAACTCACAATATACCGGCAGGTGATCTGAACCAAAATTCTCCAATGTCTTCAGCTGGTTAATAAAAATATCTTCACTGTGAAACATCAGATCGATAGGAAACCTTAAAAGACGGTATTTTGCATGAAAGGTGGAAACAAAAGAATGCCCGATTCTCGGATCTATCAGATGACTTGTTTTTCTGAAAAGTACAGATGATCTTGACCATGCAACATTATTGAAATCTCCCACTACAATAACAGGTTTTTTGATGTCTTTTACACATTTGGCTGTGCTTAGAAGGTCGCCATCTCTTTCCTTTGATGTTTCTTCTTCCGTAGGACTTGGTGGTGGTGGGTGAACTCCAAAGAAGACAAAAGAAAAACCATCAGCTGTTTTCATATGTACCTCAATACTTGGAATATCATCAGCTACGAAATAATGAGTCTTAGCTTCTTTGATTTCAATTCTGGAATAGAAATGCATGCCGTAGGTGTTTTCAAGGGTCACCTTATGCTGGTAACTATACTCTTTTTCTAAAGGTCTCATTGCTTTTTCCCAGTCACCATTACTTTCCATAGTCATGAAAAAATCAGGATTATGCTTTTTAACAAGTCCAGTGAATTTTTCATATTCTTTATTGAACTGATAGACATTAGCAGAAATAAAATGTAGTTGATCAGAAGATTTGTGACGCTGTCTGTGCTTCTTTACAGGGTAGAAACGGGTGTACTTGATAAGAGTATGGCTATGATGAAAAAACAAGACCAGCAAAACGCCCTGGTAATACCATAAATATTCTATAGAATCAGTAAGAAAACCTAATAGAAAAGTGAAAAAGATAAGATACGTAACCTGTATTTTAGCAAATTCCGGAACTCTGAATATCCAGTGAGAATGCTGGATTTTTGGCAGTATTGTCATGACCAGAAGGAGTATGGCCAAAGTCAGATAAATAATCCACATATAAAAGCTATGAAATAATTTTGACTACAATTTAAGAAAAATGATTTTTAAAATTTGTTAATCAATTTAAATTTTATTTTATCTATTTTTATTTATCTAAATCTATTCTATGAATAAAATTATAGCATTGTTACTGCTGATCAGTATTTCAGCTTTCGGTCAGCAAAATAAGGATATTGAAAAACCGATCCGTAATTTGTTCCTTGCGATGAAAAATGCAGATCCAGAACTTATGAAAACGGTCTTTACAGAGAATGCAGTTCTTCAGACCATCACTAAAGACGGTACTGTAAAAAGTGATAGCATACAGGAATTCGTAGCTTCTGTTTCAAAATTTACAAAAGGAGATCTGGATGAAAGAATTATAATAGAAGCCGTTCATGCGGATGGAAATCTGGCTAGTGTATTTACGCCATATTCTTTTTATTTAAAAGGGAAATTATCACATTGCGGAGCTAATAGTTTTCAGCTTGTAAAGCAGAGTGAGGAATGGAAAATCCAATATATTATAGACACAAGAAGAAAAGATAACTGTAAAGAAATCCAATAATAAAAATAAGAAGTAGTTTAAAATTAAAAAAATGAAGATCCATCATATTGCAATCATCTGTTCAGATTATGAAGTGTCAAAGAAGTTCTATACTGACGTCTTAGGCTTACATATTATTCGTGAGGTTTATCGCGAGGAAAGACAATCTTACAAGCTTGATCTTGCTATTGGAGATCATTATGTAATTGAGCTTTTTTCCTTTCCAGATCCTCCCAATCGTCCTTCCAGACCAGAAGCATGTGGTTTAAGGCATCTTGCCTTTTCAGTGGACAATGTAAACGAAAAACGAAACGAACTTATAGAAAAGGGACTGGTTTGTGAAGAAATCCGAATAGATGAATTCACCGGAAAAGAATTTTTCTTTACCCAGGATCCTGATCAGTTGCCGTTGGAGTTTTATGAAATGTAAATTAGTGTGCGTAGCCTGCAAAGAAGCTTACCGCCATAATCGCTAAAACAATTGAGGAAATGACTACATACACGTAGTCTTTTTCTTTTAGATACCCTATTAAAGCAAAGATAATCCTCATCAAAGGAGTGAAAATCAACAAAAGGATTCCCAGTTGGATGATGCCCATTCCTTCTCCCTTGGATAAAGAGTCCCAAAACTGGCCCCATACTTTTTCAGAAGAATTACCTACAACAAGGTTGGTATATTTTTTAGGCATTTCAAAGCCTTCAGTAAATAACTTGATAAAGCCAATAAACGAAGTGGCTACAGAAAGAATAACCCCCAGTCTCAGAAGATTTCCTACGGAACGGTTCAGATCTACATCTGTAAAATTCTTTTTCATTACCTGAAGCTTTTATTGATACCGTTATACATCATGTAAATAGACAGAATGGTGATGACAATCGCGAAAAATACTTTTAGCTTTTTTGTCTTGGAAACCATTAATGTTTTCGAACCAATGAAACTTCCTATTACAACACCTATTACTACAGGTGCAGCAATTACGGGAATAATTTCACCTCTTTGAAAGTAGATCAATGCACTGGCTACAGCAGTTACCCCAATCATAAAATTACTGGTAGTTGTAGAAACCTTAAATGGCAGTTTCATCATATTATCCATTGCCAATACCTTCAATGCCCCGGAACCTATTCCTAAAAGTCCGGACATGGCTCCTGCAAACATCATCATCAAAAATCCGGGAACTGTATTTCTTGCAGAATAGCTTTTTAGAATTCCTTTATCAGGAAAAGTTCCGTAAAGCTTCAGTTTTTCTTCCAGACTTCCTTTAATTAAAGGTTCCTGATGATCAGGTTTCCCTTTGAGATTTAAAACAACAGTGAGAAGAAGAATACTTGCAAAAATAATTCCGATGGTATTCGGGTTAAGCATTCCAGAAACTAAGGCTCCCACAATAGCTCCTGCCGTAGTCGCTATTTCGAGGAACATTCCGATCCTCATATTGGTGAAACCTTCTTTTACGAAAGCTACAGCAGCTCCCGAAGAAGTACCGATTACAGAGATAAGGGAAGCGCCGATGGCATAATGCATTGGAACACCAAAACCCAGCGTTAATAAAGGAATGATAATAACTCCACCTCCTAAACCCGTAAGTGACCCTAAAAGACCTGCGGAAATAGCGCCAAGGAAGAGTATGATGATTTCTGACATACTACAATTAATGCTACAAATATAAAATTATTGTAGTAGTCTGCCAAACATTTGAAAAAGATAAATTTAACGTATTTTTGCATGCATGAAAAGTGAAATGAAATTATTTTATATTATTCTTGGAGCAACTCCTAAAGGAAGAAATATAGAGCAGCACGATGTATTTTTCGGGATTGCAGAGAACCTTAAGGATTTGGTTCCTGATATGAAAGACTTCTGGAAAGAAGCAGAAGGGAAAATTCACCTTGATTGTTATCAGGAAGTGAAGTTTGCAGATGGATATGAAGTAAAGATTGTAGAAAAGGGCGAGAAAACATCGGAGGAGCAATTGTACTTTCTTAATCTGGGAGGGTATAAAAGAGGTTTTTTCGAAGAATTCCATGAGCAGCATTTGATGGTGGGCCAATCAATGGGAGAAATCGTGAAAAGAGCAAAGGCTACCGAGTTTTATCAAACCATGGGATTTGAGGGAGCAGTAAGTCATATTGATGATAAGCATGGAGTAGATATTGACGATATTTTCAATGTGAGTGATATTCTTCCGGAAAAAATGAAAGAAAAGTATTCCATTGTTCTTCAGAAATCTGATGCTGAAAATCAGGAGAACCCAATGGGACTTGGATATTTAAAAATTGATAAAATTCAATAAGAAATAAATCTAATAAAAATAAAAAATGAAAATAGGAATTCTGGGTGGCGGACAGCTGGGAAGAATGTTGATACAAAGTGCACTGAAATATGATGATGAGTTTTATACACTAGATCCGGCTTCTGATGCACCATGTCATAACATTTCTTACTTTACGCAGGGAAATTTCAATGATTATGAAACAGTTTTGAACTTTGGAAAAGATAAAGATGTTGTTACCATTGAGATAGAACACGTAAATGCAGATGCATTGGCCGAACTTGAAAAACAGGGAATCCGAGTGGTTCCTAATGCCAATATCATCAAAACCATTCAGCAGAAGATTCTTCAGAAAGAATTTTATAAGACTCATGATATCCCAAGTCCGGAATTTCAGGTAGTTTGGAACAGTGATGAAAAAATTATCATGCCATTACCTTTCGTTCAGAAAATGAATACGGGAGGCTATGACGGAAAAGGGGTACAGGTGATCAAAACAGAAGAGGATTATCAGTACCTATGGAAAGAGGCTTCTGTAATTGAAAGCCTTGTAGATATTGACAAAGAGCTTTCCGTGATTGTTGCCAGAAATGAAAGAGGAGAAACCAATACTTTTCCGGTAACAGAAATGGTTGCTGATCCTAAACTTAATCTGTTAGATTTCAATGTTTGTCCGGTTCTTCTTACGGAGGATGTGCAGCAGCAGATTGATTCTATTACAGAGAAGTTTTTAGGTACCATAAATTCTCCGGGACTTTTTGCCATCGAATTATTCCTTGATAAAGAAGGAAAAGTCTGGGTAAATGAAACCGCTCCAAGGCTTCACAATTCTGGGCACCAGACTCAGGAAGGAAATACAAACTCACAGTTTGAGCAGATGTACCGTGTAGTGAAAAATCTTCCTTTAGCAGATACGGATGCCATTACCTATAGTGGAATGCTGAATCTGGTAGGTGCAGAAGGATATGAGGGAAAAGTAGTGTATGAAGGAATGGATGAGGTTCTTAAATTACCTGAAACTTATATTCATTTATACGGAAAAACAGAAACCAAGCCGGGAAGAAAAATGGGACACATCAATGTGTTGGCAGATTCCAGAGAAGAGCTTATGGAAAAGCTTATCATGGTGAAGGGAATGATGAGGGTGATTGCGAAATAATTGAACTCAAAATATAAAACGCGGCCTATTTCAAACATTGAAATAGGCCGCACTTATTGTTATAGTTCTATCAAGACTTAAAAAATGCAGTCCCTTTTAAAAGCCTTTAAAAAGGCATCTTTACGACTCTTCCTTTGTATTCTCCTTTCACAATCTTAAAAAGAGCTACATAGCCACCGGCACCGTCAGAGTTGAGCATGGTGATATACAAAGTGTCATTTTTACGATCAAAGTAGCAGTTGGTATATTCATTACTGACATTAAAAAGGTTTTCAATTTCTTTGCCGGGAATTTTAATCTTCCTATCTCCAATTTGTACTATGATTGATTGGTAGTGGGTTTGAGGAATTGTTCCATCTGTTCCCCATATCTGTTGACCCTTATATTGATCTTCAATTTTTTGACCACTGTACTCTGAAGAGGAAAAGAACTTTTTATTTTCCTTATAATTGAACTTTTCAGAGAGGATATCTACCTTAATATTTCCGGATTTAAAAACAGCCTTGTTTTCATCGCGTACCACTGGCGTTACCTTTTCATAAGATTCTATAAACTTCAGCCTTGAACGGTGAATATATCCGCCCGTTTTTTCATTATAGTCTACGTTGAGCCAGTCAGTGTTAGGCTGATCAGCTTCAAAGACATAGACAATCTCATCCGAATTGATTTTTCCCGTAATCTTACTTTTTGCATCTCCGTTTTCCCTTACATTCACATAGCCGTCCTTGTCCACAATCTTTGCAAATTGGGCAAAGGATAATTGTGTGATGAGAGCAGCTGCTAAAAGAAATATCTTCGTTGTTTTCAATATTATTTTATGAGTTTTAATTGGAATAAAAATACCGGTTATTATTTAAAAATTTTCTGAATCACGTTTCCAATCTCCACAAAATCTCCGTGATTTCCTACAGAGCGTATTTCGGGACTGTTTTTGTCATATTCCGAGAATGGGAAGATCAGAAGATAATTATTATCATTCAGGTTTCTGTTCAATAGCTCCGGAATAAGCCTCATTCGTGGAATATAGGACTGCATTCCTCGTTTTGCCATGAAAATAATCAGAGCCTCATCATCCTTCAGCTGAGCAGCGGTTCTTTCACCATCCTGCCAGGTATTCATAATGATAAATTCAGCTTCTATATTGGCTTTTTTGATGATCTTCTGAAGGATATCCACGATGTTTTCAGGAGCATAAAAAACGACAGTGGCTCCAGAATTTCGTGCAATGTTCCAAACCCTTAAAAGTGCATGGAAGAATCCTGCCTCCTTGTGCGCATTCTCAGGAATCATTACAGCGTATCTTTTGATGGTAGAAAGTGGCTGTGCGGCATGGTATACCAAGACATTTACATCATCATTCTGAAGATAACCATTATACAGATTATAAATGAAAGATGGAGAGAACCCTTTTTCATCCTCCAGACCAATAATAAGATCTGTGATATTCTGTTCCTTAATGACATTATTTACCCCATTGATGACGTCATTATCATATCTTTTAAGAGCCTGTAGCTTTACATCAGCTGCGGCTGCGGCATCAGTTGCCTGGTGAAGAAGTTTCTCTGCATTTTTAACGGATGACTCGTTTTTATCTTCATTAATGACATTTAAGGCAAACAAATCCTCCGTATTGGAATGTGCCTTTATCAGAATTCCTAAATTAACCATTCTCTCAATGGTTTCCTCATGATTGATGGCCAAAAGGATGTTTTCTTCCTCGTGGCTGTTTCCGGAAACAGTGTCTTCATTATCAGCCTCTGCAATTTTTTGAGCACTGGCCATTGAAATAAAGGATGAGATGGTACATGAAATAAGAATCAGTAAAATACTTCCGTTCAGAACGTGTTCATTCAATAATCTTACAGGTTCTCCTGTTTCGGTTTCAGAAAGAATAATGTTATAACCCACCATTACGGAAGCCAGTGTGGCAGCAGCAGAAGCAGAGCTCAATCCAAAAATTAATTTTCCTTCCTCCTTAGTCAGCCTGAAAGTTTTTTGTGTGGCTACCGCAGAAATATATTTACCCCCAATGGAGGCTACGAGCATAATTCCGGCTACCTCAAGGGTTTCCCAGCTTTTAAAGAATACCTTAAAATCAATCAACATTCCTACGCTGATCAGGAAGAATGGGATAAAGATGGCATTTCCTACAAACTCAACCCTGTTCATCAGAGAAGAAGTATGAGGAATCAGCCTGTTTAAAGCTAATCCTGCAAAGAATGCTCCGATGATGGCCTCTACACCCGCCAATTCGGCAAGCATTGCTGCAAGATAAATCATCACCAATACAAAAATATATTGCGAAATCTTATCATCCACCCTTTTGAAAAACCAACGTCCGATAATAGGGAAGACGATTAAAACGATCAAGGCAAAAACAATAAAGGAAACAGAGAGCTTAACCCAAAATTCTGTCCCTACATCTCCCTGAGACATTCCTACAATGATGGCAAGTACCAATAAGGCAAGAATATCCGTAATCATGGTTCCTCCAACCGTAATATTGACGGCTTTGTTTTTTGCAATTCCCAACTTACTCACCAATGGATAGGCAATAAGTGTATGGGATGAAAAAAGGCTGGCAAATAATATGGAAGTCAGCATAGAGAAATGAAGAAGATAATATCCACCCAAATATCCCAGTACAAAAGGGGCTATAAAGGTATAAATACCAAAGGTGAGACTTTTCCATTTATTCTTTTTAAAATCACCCATGTCAATCTCCAGTCCGGCCAGAAACATGATGTAGAGAAGCCCTGTGGTTCCGGTAACTACAATACTGCTGTCCCTTGATAATACATTGAAGCCATTGGGACCGATAATAGCTCCGGCAATGATAAGTCCTAACAAGTGTGGAACTTTAATTTTATTTAGTAATAGGGGAGCCGCAAGAATTATAATCAGTACCAATAGGAACTTTAGTACCGGATCTTCGATAGGAAGACTCAGATTATGTATACTCAGTAAAATCATAAGTGTTTATTTTGTGGAACGTACTAATTCAACAGAGAACTTGGCCGTACAGCCGTCTGAGGTAACGGTTCTGGTACCTTTGATCTTGTTGTCGGAAATGTCATTGAGAAGAACATTCATTTCTACATTCTTTTTGGCTGTAGAATCGGTTTTGAAAGATAGCTTGATCTCATTATTTTCAAACTTACCGGAATATAACCTTACCAGATTGTTATTGTTGATGATTTTGGTGATGGGCTGGGTAGAATCATTATCGAATTCCCAAAGGTCTGTCCGTTGATCACCTATTGCATAATCACTGCAATTGGATTCTGTACAGATCACCTTTCCATTCCAGGCTCCTGAGATTTCTGTTGGCCAAACCGCAACTTTCACCGAATCTTTTTTGGCGAAGATACTGTCTCTCATTTTCAAAAGTGACTGGTACTCGGATTCTTTTTTAGCAAATATCTTTTCTTTCTCCAATAATTGTTTCTCTCTGTCTGTCAGACTCTTTTCCTTTTCCTTGTAATCACAGCTTACCAAAAGAAAGGAACTTGCAAGAAGGATGAAAAATGTGTTTTTTAGCATATCGTGTAGGTTGAGTATACAATATAGGAAAAAAATGACGGCGAGGCAAATTACAAATAGGTAAACTACCTGTTAAGTTCATCATATTTCGGCTTGATAAGATAGAAATTTCAGAAGATAATCATCATCAAAGTTTTGATTTTTAAACATTCCAATAAGATCAAAATAATCCCAAGCTAGAAATAGAAATGAGTTGAAAATTTTAGATTTTCAAAAAACTTAAGTGTTCTTTAGATACATCAACGTTATTACTTAAAAAACTTAAGTGTTATATGTTTATGCTTACAATAAAGAATGTTTTTATTGTACTGCTTTCTGCTTTTTAAACATTTCAGGTTTGTAATTGATGATAAATACTCCACAAATAATCAAGGCTGCTGCCAAAATAAACTTGACTGAGATAGGTTCATCCATAATCAACCAACCCAAAAATATGGCAATAATGGTATTGATATAGGCTAAAATAGAAACCTGTACCGGTGAGATCTTCGTTAAGGCATAATGAAATGCAAAAAAGGCTGCCACAGATCCGAATATAGAAAGATACAGCATTGCAGAGATGCTTTTCAATGTCCAGTTTCCAAAATTATAATTCTCTGAAAACAGAAACGCAAAAATAACCTGAACAACTCCTGCAAACAAAAACTGATAAAATAAATTAAGAGTAATATTACCGCTTTGAATATTTAATTTTTTAGTAAAGATTGTTCCGGAAGCCCAACCTGAAATAGCGCAAAAAAGAAAAAGCATTCCGGTTCTGTAATCCGGATTAGCCAGATCTTTAAGTCCGTCCCAGAACACAAAAAGCACACCACTAAAGCATATCAGGACTCCAGCCAAGGCGCGGAGACTGAATTTTTGTAAACCAAAGGCAAGACTCCCCAGAAAAACTAAAATAGGGGCACAGGCACTGATGAGTGAAGCCAGACTGCTGGTTACACTTTCTTCTGCTACCGTAACCATTCCGTTGGCTATGATGAGCATTAGGGAAGAAAAAATGATCTGATATTTTAGATTTTTCCAGCCAATCCATTTAAATTCTTTTCTTGAAAGAAGAATGACAAGCATGATGATGGAAGCAAAAAGTTGGCGGATTCCGGCAACAAACCATGCAGGGATAGTTTCTACGGCAATACGGATGGCTAAAAATGTAGTTCCCCATACAATGGCAACAGTAAAAACGGCAAAAATAAGTTTATAATCTTTCAAGGAAATCGTGGTGTAATAGGCAAATTTACCTGTTTTAAAATAAACATTATGGTTGCAGTTACTTTAATTTTTACAGGTACAGATTTAAATAATGAATTTATCTATCATTACAAAAAGCGTGAATTGATTATTTAAACCTATTGATTTCTTTTTGATTTATATTTTAAACTTTTAGACTAAATTTTAGTGACAGGTTTAAATTTTTTATCTTTGAACATCTAATAAAAATTGAAGATGGTAGGAATTATTATGGGCAGTCAGAGTGATCTGCCAATCATGGAACAGGCTGCAAATTTCCTGAAAAGTCTGGATATTCCATATGAATTGACAGTAGTTTCAGCACACAGAACACCTGAAAGAATGTTCGATTATGCAAAGACAGCCCATGAAAGAGGCTTAAAGGTAATTGTTGCCGGTGCAGGAGGAGCAGCACATCTTCCGGGAATGGTGGCAAGCTGTACAACACTTCCGGTAATCGGGGTTCCCATTTTATCAAGCAATTCTATTGATGGTTGGGATTCTGTACTATCAATTCTTCAGATGCCGGGAGGAATACCTGTGGCAACAGTGGCTTTGAATGGAGCATTGAATGCTGGTATTTTAGCTGCTAAAATTATAGGAAGCGGTAATGAGGAAGTGGCCGGAAAACTTCAAAAGTATCAGGATTCTTTAAAGGATAAAGTACTGGGAACGGTGGATGATATTAAAAATCACCATCCCAACTACTTCGACAAATAGTTTTTAAAGCTTAAAAATAAAAGCCTCACTCATTACAGTGGGGCTTTCTTGTTTTTATTTTTTGATGAATTCGTTATGTGCATTTGTTATCTGAAATGTAATGAAGAAAATAATAATAACAATGCTAGATTTTTGTATATGATAAGAGGGTAATGGTTGTGGATTTTATAAAATAAAAACTCTCCAGATCTGGAGAGTTTTTGTATTATTCTTGAAGCATATTGTCTCGGGTATTTTTCTGAACGGCGATGGCACCAAAAAGAGCGAGGAGAAATGCGAAGGCATAGAATCCTTTTTCACTCGGAAGTATGGTAGCATTCCAAAGTCCGATAGCCAGTAATACAATTGATGATAATGTAGCGAACCAGCAGATCCCATAGTAAATATCAGTTACCTGAATGTTTTCTAATTTATCACGCACCGCTTTTTGTAAGGATACTACTGCAAATAAACCATATAATAGAATGGTGAAATAGTAGCCTTTCTCGTTCAGCAGCATTTCAGCTCTTACAAGACCTACAATAAAACCAATCATTCCGGCTCCCAATGCTATCCAAGATGCTGCGACAAACGCATTCGATACTCTTTGTTTTTTCATGAATTAATGTTTTGTTTAAGGAGCTAAATATATTCATTTTTTGCTAACTTCCCTATGATGATGAAAAAATATGGGCAAAATACGGAACAGAAACAAAAATTTTAGCCCGGTAGAAGTGGATATCCCACAGTAAAAGCAAGGAAGTTGATAGATTAGAATAGGGAATGCAAGGCGTGAGGAGTATGAACGGATAGTGGGATTAGCTTCTATAAAATAAAAACTCCCCAAGAATGGAGAGCTTGTTTATTATTGGATAATATATTCGTAATCATATTGAACAATAGATTTTCCATTTTGGTTTTTTCCTAAAGATTTGATAGGAAACCCTGAGCTATTGTATTCTAAAGTATAAGTGATAGTATCATTGGGTAGCCAATTTCCTGAAGAGTTAGAGCTATTTTTATCTGTTAAGTAGTTATTTTTACTTAAAGTTTCGGTCCTTCTAAAGAAAATTTTCAGATACTTATTGATATTGGTGTAAGGAGTAAATTTATTATCAGAAGAATATTCGTTTTTTAGGCTAAAGTTAGTTTCACCAATATTTACAGTATATACAGAAACATTATCACCGTTATAGGTATAATATTCAATAGTAGGGCTGGAGCAATTTACAGAATTACAAATAGTTGAAGTGGCAAGCTGGCCGTTGAGAGCATAAGTGTATTTATAAGTTATATTGTTTTGAGGGGTTGGAGATACAACTTTATTACCTATCAACTGGTTTCCGTCGTAGCTAAATTCAGAATAATATTCTAATTTTTGTTGACTGTTGTAATAATTTGATTTTACGGGTTTATTATTATTATTATTATATTCAAAGGTAGTGGTTCCGTCTTTAGATTGCATTTTTACAAGTTGTCCCTTATTATTGTATTGAAATGTAAGTATGCCTGTTTCCACGTTGTCAGGAATACCCATATAGGTAGTGGTCACTTTGCTCAGGAGTAATTTTTTTTCTGAAGAATCATTGGTATTGTCATCACCGTTGCTGCAGCTGTTAAAGAGTATAACAGTGCTCATCATCCCTAGAAATAGGTAGTTTTTCATGTTAGTTTTTGTTTTCAAAAATAAAGAATATATTAAGTTTAGGAAATAAAAAAATCCCACTATTTCAAAATAGTGGGATTGTATCATATTTTTATGAATCCTAGTATCTGTAGTACTCAGGCTTGAATGGCCCTTTTACATCTACTCCGATATATTCAGCTTGCTCAGGAGAAAGCGTTTCAAGCTCTACACTTAATTTCTTAAGGTGTAAAGCAGCTACTTTTTCATCTAAATGCTTAGGTAGCATATATACTTCGTTTCCGTAAGCTGCAGAGTTGTTCCAAAGCTCGATCTGTGCCAAAGTCTGGTTAGAGAAAGAGTTAGACATTACGAAACTTGGGTGTCCTGTAGCACATCCTAGGTTTACTAGTCTTCCTTCTGCTAAAATGATTACTTCTTTTCCTTCGATTGTATAGATATCAACCTGAGGCTTCACTTCAGATTTAGTCTGACCGTAGTTTTGGTTTAACCAAGCCATATCGATTTCGTTATCGAAGTGACCGATGTTACAAACGATAGCCTTATCTTTCATTTTAAGGAAGTGTTCTCCTCTTACGATGTTGAAGTTACCCGTTGTAGTAATGATGATATCAGCATTGTCTACCACAGTATCTAATCTTTTTACTTCATAACCGTCCATTGCAGCCTGAAGCGCACAGATTGGGTCAATTTCAGTAACTGTAACAATAGAACCAGCACCTCTGAAAGAAGCAGCAGTACCTTTACCTACGTCTCCGTATCCGCAAACTACCACTCTTTTTCCTGCCAACATTACGTCAGTAGCTCTTCTTACAGCATCTACTGCAGATTCCTTACATCCGTATTTGTTGTCGAATTTAGATTTAGTTACAGAATCATTTACGTTGATAGCAGGCATTACTAAAGTTCCGTTCTTCATTCTTTCGTAAAGTCTGTGAACTCCTGTAGTAGTTTCTTCAGAAAGTCCTTTGATATCTTTTGTGAATTCAGGGTATTTATCAAAAACCATGTTTGTTAAATCTCCACCATCATCCAAGATCATGTTTAATGGTTTTCTGTCTTCACCGAAGAATAAAGTCTGCTCAATACACCAGTCAAATTCCTCTTCATTTAATCCTTTCCAAGCATAAACCGGAATTCCTGCAGCAGCAATAGCAGCAGCAGCGTGATCCTGTGTAGAGAAAATATTACAAGATGACCAAGTAACTTCAGCTCCTAAAGCTACCAATGTCTCGATAAGCACAGCTGTTTGGATCGTCATGTGAAGACATCCAGCAATTCTTGCTCCTTTAAGCGGTTGAGATGGTCCGTATTCTTCACGGATAGACATCAAACCTGGCATTTCTGCTTCTGCAAGGGTAATTTCTTTTCTTCCCCATTCTGCAAGGGAGATATCCTTAACTTTATAAGGAACGTATTGTGTTGTAGTACTCATATGTAATGAATATATTTAAATTCAGTTGATAACGAAAGGCAAAATTACAATTTATAATTAAGATAAAAAAACGACAGATCAATTTCAATTTCATGAGATTAAACATGATTAAAAGTTATTTAGTCTTAATATAAATAAATACTTTTATATGATAAATAATATCTTATGAATCATACCAATACAGAGAAAAAAACAAAACCGGTTGCTCCAAAAATAAAAGAACTAATAGCCAATACAAAAAGTGTAATGCTGGCTACTGTAGATGCTGAAGGAAATCCCAATTCCAGCTATGCACCATTCGTACAGATAGAACAGACATTTTATATCTTGGTTTCTTTCATGGCCAGACACACGAAAAACCTTTCAGAGGGAAGAAAAACTTCTGTAATGTTTATTGAAGATGAATCTGCTACAAAACAGATCTATGCCCGTGAACGTTTGACGCTTGAAGCTACAACTTCTCAGATAGCAAGAGATTCAGAGACATGGGATAATGTTATTGTAAAACTTAAGGAAACACACGGAAAAGTAGTAGATGTTATTTCTGAAATGGGAGATTTTATCCTAATTGCTCTACAGCCGGTAAAAGGTTCCTACGTAAACGGATTTGGAAGTGCCTATTTTGTAAATTCAAATCTTGAGATTATTGAACATCGAAATGATGCAAACCATCAATCTAAATAAAAAAATAAGGGCAGGAATTTAGACGTTGTGTTAATGGTTAATTTCTTTTTAACCTAATTGTACAGCTTTTTCTATTGGCAGATCATAGCTTCCAGATTCCTGCTCTCATCTTCTCTTCTTTCATCCATTTTCTCTTTCCACATCTTTTCACTATTTTTATCGAATAAAAAAACGATGCCCCTTTACCGAGATTTTTCAGATGATAATGCCACCATCCTTGTTTGGAAGTATGATGAAAGTGAAGAACTTGATATCAATGAACTTCTGGAACCGGAAAATGCCGAAAAAGTAAAAGATTATCATCCTAAAAAATTGCTTGAGGTATTGATGGTACGTAAGCTTTTAAAAGGTTTAAAACCTCAATCCAAGATCTTATATAAGGAAAGGGAGCCTTTTCTTTCTCCCAATGACGCAGAAATTTCCATTACCCATTCTTTTCCTTTTGCAGCCATTGCTATTTCTAAAAATAAGATAGGAATAGATGTGGAAAAATTCAACCCTAAGATTTTAAGGGTGATTGATAAATTCACGTATGAAAATGAGCGGGGTTTTATTCCGAAGGATAAGGCGGATACTTTTTACACCATTATCTGGAGTGTAAAGGAAAGTATGTACAAGATCCACCATTCCAAGTATTGGTCTTTAAAGAAAAACTATGAAGTGAAGCCATTTGAGCTGAAGCATCTTCATAAAATAAGCTGTAGGGTGTATGACGAGCAGTTTTCAGATGAATTTAAGGCCAGAGTGGAATTTTTTGATGACTACTGCTTTACGATTGTGGAGGAGTAGCATGCTTTTCGCTTCTGTATTTTTCAATGACCTTTCTCTGTTCTTTGGCCACGTCATAGATTAGTTCCAGAATATCATGAATATTTTTAAGCTCCGTTAGATGGGAAATCTTGTCAGGATCTCTTCTGTCAACAATTTCGTTTTCCTCAATCTCTGTTTTTCTTTTCATAAGCATATCTTCAATGGAAGAATCTTCTGGCTCAAGACGGCTTTCCATCTTAAGGGCTTCATCCACATCATCCCCATTTAAAAGGGTTGAGGTCTGTTGCATTTCTGCTTCTATTTTTCTACTCCAGCTCTCGGCATCTATCTCTGGATATTGTTCATTGCTTTTGGAGTATTGAGACAAAGATGCGGTGTAGGCGGTGACAAGATGTGATGTTGCCACAAACTGATGAACGACTTCAAGTTTTTTCTGCTGATTTTTAGGATCAGAAATCATTCTCTGGAAGTTATCGGAAAGGTTGGCCAATGAAATGATCGCATTTTTTCGTTTCATCTTATAATCTTCAATATCAAAATCTCCCTGTAGAAACTTCGAGATTACACTCTGAAAATAGATGAGATTATCTGCAGCAGATTTTTTCATCAGATCAAGGTTTTGTGTATGCTCCCAAACAGGCAATACAATATAAGAAACTGCAAAAGCAATAATTCCGGCAATGGCAGTATCCAGAACCCTATCCTTGAAGATAATGTTTACTTTTCCAGGATTTAAGAAATTAAAGCTTAGAAAAACATAGATCGTCATGAACAATACGGCCCAGAAATAGCGTCCTTTCAAGAAACTGAAGCACATAATCATACTGATGAGCAGAATGGCAAATAATACTCCATTGATATGTATAAAATGCAGAATAATATAGGCAATTGTAGCTCCGGTAACCGTTCCGTAGAGACGAAGCAGATTTCGTTGCTTGGTAATGGAGTATGCTGGCTTCAGGATGGCTGTAATGGTAATTAATATCCAATACGTGTGCCCCAGTCCCAGAAAATCAAACATGGAGAAAATATAGCCGAGTAACAGGGCTGTTGTAATTCTTATGGCATGACGGAATTGGGAAGAGGATAATGAAATATTATTTCTTAGAACCTTAGAATTAAGCTTAGGTTCATTAGGCATAAACTTTTTCAGGTCTAGTCCGGTGGATAGACTTTTTGCAAGCTTTACGTTTTGGGAGAATACCTTATAAATCTCGTTGATCTCTTTTGTAATTTCATTGATGCGCATCAGAATCTGGCGCAGAACCATGAAGTTTTCCAGACTGTCTGAGGACAGCTGTCTGTTTCTGAGTTCGAAGTAATTATAATTAAGATTCTTTAATTCAAGCTCAAGGTTAAACATTGGTTTTGCTCTTGTTCCGCTTTGGAGGGCAATCCCAATATTGGTTATTTCTTCAGCCAGAAGATTCAGATAATCGTGAATGTTGACAAGGATCATACTGTCCTCAAAGCTCTGCTGCAGCTTTTGGTAATCACTTTCAGAGGTCATCAGCTTCTCATGAAGGTCCATGGAATTCAAAAACATCAACATCAACAAACGGCTGGTTGTTGTAGATTCATTAACGATGGTTCTTGTTTTGAAAACGGTTTCCCTGGTTTCTTCCTGAAGGTTTTTTATTTCAATCTGCTTTGCAATGACCTGAGTCGTAAGCTTGTCAAAGTCCGGATTTTTTTGATAATAATTGGCTTTAATTTTTAAAAATTCTGCCAGCTGAAGATAGTTTTCTCCAATCATCTGCCCCGCCAGTGTATAGGGACGAATGGTGGTTACTATAAGGAATATCAATAAAAACCAGATGCATCCGCAGGCAAAGATCAGTAAACTTTTAAAAATATCACTTCCGGTAAGATGCCCATCAATAAAGATCGCGAGTACAACAAGTGATAAGGAACCTACGGCGGCCAATCGCTGGCCATATACCCCAATAAGGGAGAAAAACATACCGAATACTATGATTTCAAGGATGACCAACAATTTAAAGTTCATCACTAAACTTGCAATTAATGCAACAAAGACAAAACAGCAGATTGCAAAAGCAAGTGCATTTCTTCTTCGGATGAAAGGTCCTGGTTGGTCTGTAAGGGCTACAAAGCTGGTTCCAAGAGGGAAGAGGAAGTATTCTTTTAAGATTCCAAAGTGGGCGAGAACCAGACAAGGCAGAACAGTGGCTAATGTAATTCTGATGGCAGAATACAAATACTGACTGGTTACAAATTTCTTTAGCTCTGCCGAATAGTTCATACTACAAAAATAGCTATTGAATTTAACAAAATAGCCATAAAGAAGAGACTTTTGTGAACTTAAATGTTATATTTTTTTAATAATGGTGAGAAGGTTACATCATATAAGTACCAATGATTATAAAAAAAGCCTCATACATATTGATGAGGCTTTTTTATATAGTTGTTACAGTTCTTAACGATCGTTATTGGATGTTTCATCTCCAATGTTCCAGGTAAGCCCGAAACGAAGTGTATTATCTAAAGCACTGTTTACTTTTGACATATTGATCAGGTAAGAAAGATCCAATCCGAAAGAACGGTACTTCAATCCAAGACCTGCAGTAGCAAACTGTCTTGCTCCCTGCTCTTCACTTTCGTGGAAGTAACCACCTCTTACAGAGAAAGCATTGTCATATGAATATTCTAAGGCCCCACTATACATGATACTGTTTTTGTTCTTGAAAGATTTTCCGATACCGGCCATTGGGCCTACGTTTGGAATTTCATATCTAGGCTGTCTGTCTGGGCCCATTCCTGCATATTCAGATCCTGGTACCAAAAGCTTTGATCCCTCGAAGCTAATTCCTATTCTATTAAGATCATCCATATACATATCATAACCAACCCCTAATCTTGCCATGGTAGGTAAATAAGATCTTGATTCTTCGTTTCCTGTATAATCCAGTTTAGGACCTAAATTCTGTACTGCAAAACCAGCATTCAGTTTACCATCATATCCTCCAAAACTTGAGAATCTCTCGGAAGTGTAATATCCTGAAATATCTACAGCAAAAGAGTTTGCTGCTTTAAGTGTAGTATCTGTATTGAATCCTCCGGCTAAGTCTGAACGGATAAATCTACCTGTTACAGCCATTGAGTAGGAATCAGAAAGTTTCAAACCATAGGCAACATCAATAGAGAATTCATTAGGCTTAGATACTCCCATTGAGGCAACATCTGTTCCTACCAACTGAGTCAGGTCTACCTGCCCCATATTGAAATAATAAATACTCGCAGAGATCGTAGATCTTTCATCCTGTCCCAAGAATTTATGGAATGCACCATATAATAAGAATACATCATTGGTAAGCTTGCCCATATATGGTGTATAGGATAGACCTACGGAAGAACTTGTTCTGCTAAAAGGATATTTAGCTGCATTCCAGAATTGTGAGAATGCATCAGGCGAGGTTACTACCCCTTGATCTCCCATACCTCCTGATCTTGCGTCTGGTGCAATTCTTAGGAAAGGAGCTCCGGTTAGTACAGGGTTTATTTTACCTAAATCTTGCGAATAGCCTAGAAAACCAGCACTTAACCCAAATCCTAAAAGCAGTTTAGTAGTTAAATTCATATGTTGTCTTTTATATATTATCAGTTTTTTATTAATATTATTATCTATTGTATCAATTAATTATTTCAAAAGTACCATTTTTTCTACAGCTGTAGCACTTCCTTTGCATTTTTCTTGATTTTGACTTTTTGCAAATATCTTAAAAATATACGTACCTTTTGCAACTGTAGCCCCAAAATCATCTCTTCCGTCCCATTCTATAGCCTGACGAGGGGTTCTAAAGCCCTGTAGGAACGGTTCTGCAACTACCGGTTGAGATAAAGTTCTTACTAATCTTCCGGTTATTGTGTAGATCTGTACATTCACATCCAAAATATCATCACAGTTATGTTCAAACTGAATATATGTCTTGTTGGTGAAAGGATTTGGCCAGTTCAGCGGACGGTTTATGGTCAGATGTTGATCAGACTCATCCTTAACCTCAAAATTTAACGTAGTAGTTGTTGAATTATTGTTTATATCCCAAACTTTAAATGTCAATTGATGTTGTCCAATAGCAAGATTTCTGAAAGGATAGGTTACATTCCCTTTTTGATAGTCGGCAAGACTTGGATTTAAGCATCCGTTTCCTTCTCCTGAAGCATAGAAATCATTTAAGATAACAGTATTGATAATCTGGCCATCCAGGTATACTGTAATATCATGGCCAATCCCTGATCCTGTGGAGTTGATTCCTGTGTCATCTGTAAGACATGTCAGCAACATAGGGTTTTGGTTGGTGATTCCACCATCTGCAAAGTTCGTGTTATTCATGTATAACTTTACTTTTGGTGGTTGATTGTCATTTACTCCGTTAGGGTTAATGTCACCTACCTGTACAGACTGGTTGTTGAATACATCCATTACCTTATTATCTGCATATCCCAATAGTCTTCCTTCTCCTACGGCATAATTAATATCCTTTGGAACATAGAATTCTGCGGTAAATACACCGTTTACTGCCATTCCGGAAGCCTTTACAATAGCACTTCCTTCTTCTGTGTACGATAATATCGGGGATAGTGACCCGTTGTTATTCAGGGTCTTTTTATTTAATCTTTTATCAAAAATATTGATGGAAACTCTACCATTAAATGTATTATTCAAGGTTCCGTTCGGATTATTGATGTGTCCTTTGATTTTCACAAAGTCTAATCCTCTGATTAATCCGGGAACAGGAGTTTCAATATTATCAATCGCTAATAATCTTTGAGGTCTGCTTAATTTCATTGCAGGGTCACCCAGGAAATTTACTCTTAAGTGGTTGGCGTTGGCTCCTTTTTCTTTTCTTGCATTTAAGTGTGCATACCCTAGGGTATTAAAATCATCACTTGTTAATTTGAATATATTTCTTGTAAATACATCTGTAAAGTCACGTCCGTAATCTACCCCAATGGCACGGCTGGAAGTAATCATAGAAGCCGGACCTCCTTGCTTAAGCTTCATGAATTGTTCTCCCGCAGAATTTGTTGCTGGTTCATCCCATAAGGTAAATTCACAGGTTATTGTGGATACAAGCGGGAACCTACTGTATACATTAGAGAAGTTATTGGAGTTCTGGATCTCAGTACTTGTTAATACTCTTTCCTGTGCCCAACCGTTGATTCCCCCATGTCCGAAATAAAACAGATAAAGACTGTTTCCTATACTATTAGATATAGCCTGGTTTACCTGTGGATATCTTGGCCCTCCTGATGTACTTTGAATCGTAAAGGCATCCTGATATAATTTTTTGACATTATACTCCTTAAGCCCTTGCACACCTGGTTGCTCAAAAAGACCGGATAATGTGTTGTTCATTACATTATGGAATGGTCCTCCGCCTTCTCCATTATCATCCACTACGAAGTCAAGTCGCATACGCCACTCTCCAAAAGGACTGGATTGTCCCGGAAGTGAATTATAATAAGCCAGGGTTTTGTCAATCATGTTCCCTGCTTCCGTGATATTGGCTGCCGGAATTCTACCTACAGGAAGATCCGGTAAATTATGTTCAACAAATAAGGTTGTTTGTGGTTGAGTCATTACAATATAGTCATCCGTAACGAATGAAGCTATATAATCTGAAGAGTGCTCACTCTGATAAGAAGTAACAACGTTGGTGTTATTTGGAACCCTGTTTTTATAGTCATAGGATGTGTCACCAAGGATAAATACATACTTCAGTCTTCCGGCCGGAGTATTCAGCTTGGTTACGAAATCTCTTATAGCAGTAAGGTCTTTGCTTCCATTCCCAAATTCTTCATAGATCTTGTTTACATCTACAATTTCTACCTTATAGTTATTCTTTGTCTGATGATAATTGGCAAGTCTTTGTGCCTGTCCCATCATTTCAGGTACAGTAAGGATCAGATAATCTATTGCCTGCAATGCAGAAAGATTCTGATTAGAGATTCTCCCTACAAACTGTGGGGTATAAGCTGCATCTGCACGAAAGGCTACAAACTCATTATTGAAGTTCTGGTCGGCAGCAATATAACCAAAGTTAAAAGATCCTGCTCCCGCTTTATTTACTCTTCTATTAGCATTGGTAATATCTGTAACATCCCATACCTGTTCCAGACTGGATGCATTGGAGACACTAAATCCATAGTTTGTACTACTTCCACTTAGAAGAGAATAATCCCTGAAGTTCATCTGAGTACCATTAAAAGCTAGATTCTCCTTATACTGTACTTCAACATAGTCAAGGTAGAATGTTCCGTTAGGGTTTTTGGCAATATCCGGATTATATTTAAAGGTAATCTGGTTTCCTGTAAGGTTGGTAGTGGTTCCAGAATATAATATCGGGAAGAAAGTATATTGGTAGCTACTTGTATCAGTAGATACAGTTTGAGAAAACGCAGGAAGATCATTGAGTTTAATCTCAATGGAGTTCTGTTGGGATCTGTACCCTATTACTCGCGTTCTATATCTGATGAGGTCATTGGGTTGAATAGGAGAGTTGGTAGTAAGGGTGATTACCTTTTCAGAACTGAAAGGAGAATCTTCTACCCATGTTCTTCCTACTTTCAGAAGATTTTTCTGATCATTGTTGATGACCTGGTAGTTGTCATACCTTGTAATCAACTGTGGAGGGAGAGTTCCGTCAATAGTCTGAACCCTTTTTCCCATACCTTTATCAAAGTTGATATAATAATATGAAAAATCATCATATATATTTTTCAGATTGTTACTGGTGTCAGATCTGGTTTCTTTTCTCTTAATACCATTTCCATTGGAAGTATCATAAAGATTATATCCATCCGGACCCTGTGCGTAGAAAAGAGCATAGTCACTATCATTCCATACCCCGTCATCTTCACCTACTACCTGAATGGCATTTTCTTGTAATGAATTGTATCTTGGGTCTTGGTTGAACTCTGGAAGCATATTTCCACCATTTCCGTAAATTCTCATGTTTTTTGGATTTACAGAAGATGGATTGATTCCATTATCTCTTAAAAATTGTGCTGTCACTTTAAATACTCCGGACTTGTCAACTTTTATTTTGTAAAAGTTACCACTCGCCAATGGATTACCGGCTGTTCCTATTTTATTAACACCCCCGGAAGTATTCAATGGAGTAGAAGCTTCTGAAACATTAAAGGAAGACAGTCTTTGAATACGTCCTTTTACATTTTTAAATAAAGCAACATTAATACTTGCATATCTTTCTCCATCTAGTGTATAATAAACAACATCTGCAATATCATGATCAGGAAGGCTACTTTTGTCTAATTCAAATAAATCCTGGTTAGAAACACTGTCCCAGGTAAAGTCTGAAATCTTTAGCTGGTTTTCTCCTATTTTTTGCTTAGTTACGATAAAAACATTATTTTGGCTGAAAGAAAAACCTTCATTTTTGAAATTTGGAAGATTTATTTTTGTGTCACCAAAATCCTGAATTTTGGAACCACTCCATTCTATGGTGTTTCTTTGAGCGTAAAGTGCTGATGTAAAAGCGATTAAGGATAAAAGCGTGATTTTTCGTCTCATGTTTATTATTGAAATTGCTAAATTACAAAATAAATCAAAAATTTAGAATTAAATTGTGATACAATAAAATTAAATTGTTAACGTTTTTCAAAAAAATCAAATCTTTATTTGATTTATTGAATAATTTATTTTTTCTTTGTACTCTTGAAAATATTTATATCGACTATGAAAAAACTAAAGTTGTTTTCATTAATAGCATTAAGTTCTACACTTGCATTAACCAGTTGTGGCGGGTCCGGAACCAGCAAAGGTGGTGGTACCAAAAAATTTGTCAGTAAAACGGGTTGGAAGCCAAACGAAAAACAGGGTTGGTTTTTTGCAGGAAAGCAACAGAAGCAGAAGGGTTGGCCGGGAATGGTATATGTAGAAGGTGGAACTTTTACAATGGGATTAGTGAAAGATGATGTTATGCACGATTGGAATAACACACCGCGAAGAATGCAGGTGAGTTCATTCTTTATCGGAGAAACTGAGATTACTAACTACGAATACCGCGAATACCTTACATGGTTGAAGTATGTATTCCCTCCAAGTGACCCAAGTTTTAAGGAAATTTATAACGGTGCTTTACCGGATACCTTATTATGGGACAACAAACTAGCTAGAAACGATTATAATGAGACCTATCTACGTTCTCCGGAATTCGATTACTATCCGGTTGTAGGTGTTTCTTGGACTCAGGCAAACAGATACTGTGAATGGCTTACAGACAGAGCGAATGAAAAAGCTTTGATGCAGGCAGGTGTTATTGCTAAGGATTTGTACATCAATGAATCCAATAACCAAGGAGGTACTGCATTCAACATGGATAAATTCAAAGCGAATGATCCTGAAATGCAAGGGTATATCAACGAAAAAAGAATGCAGCAAAAATCTGGTATGAAAACAACCAACCAGAGATTATTATCTGCAAACAGAGCTCCAAATTCTGCAATGGTTCAGAAATTCAGACTTCCAACAGAAGTGGAATGGGAATATGCAGCTCTTGGTATGGCTAAAAACAGAGAATACAACCAATACCTAGGTAAAAAACCTGAAATCGAAAGATTAAGAGGTACCAAAGGAAAGGAGAGAGGAATGTTCCTTGAAAACTTTAAAATGGGTAAAGGTGACTATTCTGGTATCGCAGGATGGAAAAATGACGGATCTGCACAAACTTCAGACGTAAGACAATATCCATCTAACGACCTAGGAATCTATGGTATGTATGGTAACGTTGCAGAATGGACTGCTGATGTCTACAGACCTATTATTGATGAAGATTATAATGACTTCAATTACTACAGAGGAAATATGCCTCAGGCTATTGTAAGAAACGGAGACGGAACTTACAAAATGGTAGATGAAGGTACTATTAAATATGATACATTAGCTGACGGAAGATTAGTATATAAAGGACTTCCTGGGCAATTCGAAAGAGAAACAATCGCTGACTACAGAAACTATAGAGATGGAGACAGACAGTCTTCTCTAGAGTATTACAGAGCTTCAGATTCTGCTTCTGGATTCGATATGTATAACTCTCCTAGAAAAAGCTTTGTTGTAGATGCTAATGGTAGAGTGAAAATGCAGAAAGATGGTAAAGATAGAACTTCTGGAATTTCTAACGATGTTAGAGTAGTAAAAGGAGGATCTTGGCAAGATACAGCATATTGGCTGGATCCGGGACAAAGAAGATATAAAAATCAAGGTAGAGCTTATGGTTGGATTGGTTTCCGTGTTGCACAGGATGCTAGAACCAACGAGAAAGCTAGAACTAGAAGATAATATTTATCAAAAAAATACTTAAAAAAAACCTTCCGGATTTTCGGAAGGTTTTTTATTTTTGAACTATGAATATAGAACAATTTTATCCTTTATTTTTGAAGGCCAATAAAGTAACAATCGATAGCAGAAAAATAGGCGAAAATGACATCTTTTTTGCTTTCTCCGGTGATAACTTTAATGCAGCAACATTGGCAGAAAAAGCCATTGATGAGGGTGCATTGGCTGTAATTGTTGAACAATCTGAATTTGAAAATAAAGCAAGGAATATTTTCTATGTTCCATCTACCCTTGAATTCCTACAGCAATTGGCTATTCATCATAGAAGTTTGCTTAATATTCCTTTTATTGGGCTTACAGGAAGCAACGGTAAGACTACTACAAAGGAACTGATCCATGCTGTACTTTCTGAAAAATTTAATGTACAGTATACCTCAGGGAACCTGAATAACCATATTGGAGTTCCTCTTACCATTCTTTCCATCAAGCCGGAACACGAAATGGCTGTGATTGAAATGGGAGCAAATCATCAGAAAGAAATAGAGTTCCTTTGTACAATTTCAAAACCTGATTTTGGATATATTACGAACTTTGGGAAAGCTCACCTGGAAGGGTTTGGAGGCTTCGAAGGAGTGATTAAAGGAAAGTCTGAGCTTTATACTTACCTTAAGGAGAATCATCAAACCATTGTTGTTAATGAAAATGACCCTATTCAGGTTGAAAAAACAGAGGGATATTCTCCCACCATTACATTTGGAAAAGAAAGTGCAGATTATGATTTTGAAGCATTTTCAGAGGATCATTTTGTAGGGTTGATTTATCAGGGTGAAAAAGCGGTGTCAAAGTTAACCGGGGAATATAACTTTACCAATCTGTGTGCTGCGGCAAGCCTTGGGCTTCACTTCGGAATTAGCTTTGAAAAAATAAAGCATGCTGTAGAGCAGTATACGCCAACAAATATGCGCTCACAGGTCGTAAAGAAAGAGAACAGAACATTAGTTTTGGATACGTATAATGCCAACCCAAGTTCGATGACTGCTTCATTGAATAACTTTATCACTTTTGAGGGCAGTAAAACCATTATTATTGGTGATATGCTGGAATTGGGTGCTGAGAGTGAAAAAGAGCATCAGAATATCCTTAATCTGGCTCAGGAGCTTAAGTTTAACGAAATTATTACAGTAGGAAAATATTTTAAGGCAATCAATCTTTCAGATCTTGCTTTTGAAAATACATCTGCTTTGATTGAATACCTTAAACAGCATAAAATTCACTCAGAAAATATACTACTGAAAGGATCAAGAGGAATAGCTCTGGAAAGGGTAATAGAATTTATTTAGCCTTTGAATCCCAGAACTCCCTTACAATAAGTTTAATATTCTGGAATGTGCTTGGGAAAACTTCATCTTCAATCTGAGTGGTGTTTTTCCAGGCAACTTCAGTAATTCCTTCCTCTATCTGTGGTTTTGAAGTATCTTCTCCATCGAAATTCATTTCAAACCAATGGGTACATTTCAGGATTTTGTCACCATTTCTTTCTATATAGATATGGTAGGTAGTATTAATGAATTCTGCAAGCTCTACATCTAACAGTCCGGTTTCTTCTTCAATTTCCCTTATGGCAGACTCTTCCCTGGATTCTCCTTTCTCCATTTTTCCTTTCGGAAGATCCCATTTACCCAATCTTTTGATAAAAAGCATTTCTCCTCCGGGATTATTCACAAGGCCGCCTGCAGCTTCTATAATTCTGAATAGCTTTTGGAACTCGTGCCAGATCTCATCAATATTCTCTCCAAAAACATTAAGTTCCTTTACAGAAGTATTCTCCAGAAGATCCAATGCAATTTCTAAAGTGGTGAAACTTTCATACTCAAGGTTTTTTTCAAGTTCCTCGGAATGCTTAGATATCAATAATTTTTTTTCGTTCACAAAAACTTTATACATTTCTAATATTTATTGAGGGTATTGATAATCAGTAAAATGGGTTTTGTAAAGATGTGAAAATATGCCGGTATTCCGACATGTTTTATTTTCTCTTCGCTACAATATATTCGCAAATATATAAAATAAAGCACAATATGTTCTGCTTAAGAGCTTTATTTTTACGTTCTATTGCGGGCTTTAGGAACATTTATATTATCAATCAGCATTCTCCTGATTATCCGTTCTTTCAATCTTATAATATAATACATCTTCACTAATCATAAAATGATAAGTAAGGTAATCATCCGTATTGAAAGAGGCCATATAAACATCCAGATCATCTGTATTTTGACTTTGCAAAAATTTTATAGCTTCATTATATTCGTTAAACTTATTTAGCTGCCCTCGAACCACCACGTTTATTTCAATCAGCTTTAATTTATCCGAATAATATTTTACAATATCATACCAGTTTTTACTTGTATATTGTTTGTCTAGTTTAATTTTGCTATAAAAATTAATACTGCCCACTTTATCATTATCTTCTGTCTCCAGAAAAGAGAGATAGTAATACTTATTAATATGAACAGACTTAATGCTTATTCCAAAAGATTCTTGTTCAATCTTCTTTTGCTTGAAGTTCTTTAGTATATTATTTATAGGAGCCCCTATTTTAGATTTATACTTTTCTACATCAAGATAGGTTTGTGAAAAGCCGTAAGCAGGAATAAAAAGAACAAGAGCTATTAGGAATTTAGGCAGGCTTCTATTTTTTTTCATGATTTAATTGAATTATCAATGATTATTTAGTTTTTTAAGTTTCTCAGGATGCTTAGGTATTAATAATTTTTTTTCGTTCAAAAAACTTTATACATTTGTAAGAAGTAAGAAACTAAAAACAAAAATAAAAAATGAATTTAGAAGGACGAAAAATTATTGTCAATAAATCATCTAAAGAGCTGTCGGAATTATTGAAAACGCCTGAAAATTACAAAGATTTTATGCCAGACGGTCTTCAAAAATTTGAAACAAAAGATAATGGCTTTAAGTTTGGACTGCAGGGGATGCCGGAAATTGCATTGAAAATAGATGAAGTAACTGACCAAAAAGCTATTTTGAAGTCTGCAAGCTCAAGCTTGGATTTTTCATTAACAGCAACTTTAAATCCTATCAATGAGAACCAGACTGAAGTTCAGATGTTGTTTGAAGGAAAATTCAATCCATTTATCAAAATGATGGTAGAAAAACCATTACAGAACTTTATCAATACGTTGACAGATAAGATCGAAGCTTATAAATAATAAATAAAAAACCTTCATGAAAATGAAGGTTTTTTTATGCTGTAAATTGTACTGTTAAGCAATGACTCCTGAGCTGTGGTCAGAAGTGCTTCCTGTGGCTGAAGATAAGATATTTATCTCGTTATTTATTTTTAAAACACCCATGAATGCAAAGATCAGAGCTTCCTTATAATCAATGATCTCCTTTTCAGGGATGATTACCTCAGATTTTGTTTTTGCCTTTATTTTTTCTATTAAAAAGGTGTTATAGGCACCTCCTCCGGTTATCAATATATCTTTAATCTTATTTTTATTGATGGTATTTGAAATTTGCTGGGCAATATGTTCTGTAAAAGTAGCAAGTGCCTCTAGTGGTTCTATGTTTTCAAGCAATGGAAATACATGCTGATTGCACCATTCTATACCCAAAGATTTTGGGTGAGACTGTTGGTAGAAGTCCAGGGAATTAAATTGGTTGAGTAAACGTTCATTTATTTTTCCTTTTCTTGCAAGATCGCCGTTTTCATCAAAACCTTTATCGAGCTGCCTGGCTAGAGTATTCAAAATAATATTAACAGGAGCAATATCAAAGGCTATTCTTTTCCCATTGTCTTGAAGGGAGATATTTGAAAATCCACCCAGATTAAGACAGGCACCATATTCTGAAAAAAGAAGCTCATCACCAATAGGTACCAAAGGTGCTCCGTTTCCTTTCATCAAAACATCCTGGCTTCTGAAATCATAGATAACGGGTAAATTCGTTTCTAGTTTGATAGCTCTGCCATCTCCGACCTGAAGGGTGAATTTTCTTTGAGGCTGATGAAAAACCGTATGCCCATGAGATGAAATCATGTCAATATCTTCAAGCTGATATTTTTCAATAAATTCTTTCACCTGTTGTCCCAAATAAAAGCCATACTCCGAGTGGAGCTCCAACAGGTCGTCTACGGAAAGATGAATAGAGTTTCTAAGCTTATTCTCCCAATCTGTGGAATAGGGCAGGGTATCGGCATTTAGGATCTCAAAGGTCCATCTGTCTTGTTTCTTAAACTCTACAAGACAAATATCCAAGCCGTCCAGACTTGTTCCGGACATAAGCCCGATAACCCGAAATTTCATGATTAAGGAGTCGTTTTTTTATTCTCAGAAAGTCTTTTTGAACTGAAATCTCCTGAGTTGTTGTAAAATGTATATTCAGAGAAGTCATCTTTAGCAGTCATCCCATTGGCGCCTACTAGGGTAGAGCCGTCTTCCATGGTTACATACACTGTATCTTTCGTATAGATTCTATTTTTCTTTTGATCCCAATAAATACTTTGCATGGCAAATCTTTGCCCTTCATTGGTCTTAATCCTTACATCACCTTTTGCCTCGTAGAATTTTTTATATTCAAAAATACGGGCGTACTTGGCTGTAATTCTTCCCGGAATCTTGGGTTTTTTCTTATCGAAGAATTCAATATCAATCCCTTTTCTGGCTACCACATATGGGCTGTCAATTAACTCGTATTTTTCAATAATCGGGGCCTTGGCCTTTAGGACTACAAAACCCGAATCACGTTGTACAATATTGGCGTTATTAATGATCTGTGATGGAAAGTTCTTGCTTTTGCTACCTTTATTTTTGGTAAGATCCTCCTCACAGGATGTCAATATAAAAAATATAGCACAACTAAAAAGGCATGCTATATTTTTATATACTATTTTTTTTGAAAAGTTCATTCTAGTTATAAAGAGACTTTCTGAACCATTTATCAGCAAAGTTAAAGCCGATTTTTAGGTTGATAAAGTTCTGGTTGATAAGGTTATCATTAAGAGTTCCTCTCTTACCTACTTCTATACCAAGTTCAAGGCCACTCATTCTCGTAATACTACTGTTTTTGAATGGAAGCATTACACCGGCTGAAATACCAAATTTATTGATGCTGTTCCCTTCTAATTTCAGATTTCCTCTTTCATAGAACGCTCCATATCTATAGACTACCCTTGAGAAGTAGTTTCTGAAGTTGTTATAGTTAGGTAAATACCATCCTCCGGCAGAAATTCTATAAGTATCCTGGAAGTCAAATGTTTTACCAAAATAAGAAATCTCCTCTCCCTTTTTATAGTCAACCTGCCCGGAAACAAACCAATGGTTATCACTTCCATATCCTACCCCTACAGAAGCCTGTAATGGAAGTAGATTTTTGGATTTTGTATCTTGTTGTTCCAAGATATTTTCATCAACTTTAGTTCCTGCTGCATCTGCATATCTGTAAGTACTGTTGATATATTCGGTAGTCATATTGCTAGTGTTCCCGAAAGTAGCTGTAGCCCCTATCGTTAACTTTTTATCAGTACGAGTATTTAACGTCTGGTAGCTGGTACCCAATGTAAAGTTAAAGTTTCTAACTCTGTTTTTCGTTTCATATCCATTGATGTACTCAGAATATGAAGTACGAAACTCATTAAGGTCATATAAATCTCCAAAATAAAGATTGGCTCTTGCCCCTACAGAGAATTCCTGGTTAATCTTGTAAGAAACAGCAACTGCTGCAGTGTTCAACGTACCACTTCCTTTAAATGCGTTATAGTATGTAGTGCCACCCTCAGTAACCTGCTGAGTTGCTATATCATAACTTTTTGAACTATAAGGCTGATAGGAAATCCCCATTTTTACCCTTGAAGAGATAGGAAATGCCAAAGCAATATTAGAAAGGTAAGTTGAATGCTTTGTAGATTTCATATCGTTATAATTCGATTTGAAATAATTGTTTTCGTTGGTGGCCTCCAGTTTTATACTTGTAAGCTCGAAATTGGTGTTGTTTGCAGGGTTTGCAAAGTTGAAACTACTCGTAAAGTCACTTATATAAGCAGTAGATATACCTCCCATGGAAGCAGTTTCGATCGTATTATCATATTTTACATCTCCAATTCCATATGTTGCATAAGGCGAGTTGCTTAGACTCTGTGCATTAAGGAAATATCCAACCGATATGAATGATACTACAAAGATTTTTTTCATTCTTTATTTTTAAAACAATGCGCAAATATCTTAAATATTAATGAATTGTAAAAATTATATGTGGTTAAAGTTTGTTAAGGGCCTTTCTTTAAGAGAAAAATGCAATTTTTTATTCATAAAAATAGTAATTCTATTATAGCAAAAAGACCGTTTATAATCCTATAACGGCCTTTTTTTAGTAACAGGGTTTATAGAATTATTTCACCTTAAGAACAGAACGGCTGTGGCTAAAACTTTCAAAGCTGAATCTTCCATGATATTTTCCCATTCCTGAAGTTCCTACACCTCCAAAAGGTAAATAATGAGAGCCTACATGAATAATTGTGCTGTTGATTTCTGCATCACCACTTGTTGTATGGCTTAAAATATAATCTGCAAATTCCTGATCTTCTGTAAAAACATATAAAGCCAATGGTTTTGGACGATTATTAATTTCTTCCAGAGCCTCATTAATATCATGATAAGTCATAATAGGAAGTATAGGTCCGAAAATTTCCTGCTGCATTATCTGATCGTCCCAGTTTATATGATCCATTAAAGTAGCTTCAAAATGACGGGTTTCAAGATCGTAGTTTCCTCCATAGATTACTTTTTCAGGAGTTGCTTCCAGATAACCAGCCAGATTCTTAATCTGATTCTGACTCACAATCTTTCCTATTTTTCCTAAAGATTCATCATTGTAAACGGTTTTTAAATGAGCCTTGAATTTTTCAATAAAGGCACTTTTTACAGACTCATGAATATAGATGTAGTCAGGAGCAACACATGTTTGCCCGCAGTTAATCCATTTTCCGTAGGATATTCTTTCCACTGCCTTATCAAGATCCGCATCTTTGTGAACAATGGTAGGAGACTTGCCTCCAAGCTCTAAGGCTAAAGGAATCAATTGTTCAGCAGCAGCTTTCATTACAATTTTCCCCACATTCGGGCTTCCTGTAAAGAAGATATAATCAAAAGGAAGGCTTAATAATAATGTGTTTTCTTCAATAGCTCCCTGAATCACCGTCACATAAGACTCTTCAAAAGACTCTTTCACAATTTTTTCCAGGATTTTGGCAACATGAGGGGTATTTTCTGATGGTTTTAAGATAGCAGTATTTCCCGAAATCAAGGCTCCGATTAGTGGGCTGAATGTCAGTTGAACAGGATAATTAAATGGCCCGATGATGTAATTCACTCCGTACGGCTCATACATGATCTTACTGATGACTTCGGTGCCGGATGGATGTTGTTTTGAGGGGACAGATGTAGGTTTTGCCCATTCATCTATATTTTCCAGAAAATAATCAAGTTCACTGATCACAATTTGAATTTCCACATATTCAGCTTCTTTTCGGCTTTTCCCCAAATCTATAAACAAAGCCTGACAAAGAGCATCCGTGTGATTTAAAAATACTTCACGGAATTTTCTTAACTGGGCCTTTCTGAATTCTATATCTTTCGTTTGATTGGTTTTGAAAAATGCTTTCTGTTGCTGAAAAACCTCTCTTATTTTCTGTTCGGATTCTTTATTCATTTTTAATTTATTTTGATGATTAAAATTGGCTGAATTCTTTGTATTAAGTTAGCTTAAAATTTATAATGCAAATGTATTTTCAAAAATTAAATTGTACGCAATTTAATTTCAAATTTATTCTAATTAAATGATTGATGTTTCCTATAATAGGGCTTGGAGTGCCCTAAAATGTATATAAGGGATTTTTATCACAGATTAAACCGACTTAATTTTATAAATTGAAATAAGATTTTTTATCTTTGGAACATGAATTGGGAGAACATCGCCGGACAGGGGAATCTGAAAAAACTTCTTAGAGAAAGCATCACCGAAAATAGAGTGAGCCATGCCCAACTTTTTGTAGGAAAAGAAGGCTACGGAACATTACCCATGGTTTTGGCCTATGCTAAGGAAATTTTGAATCAGGAAAATGAGCATGCCGCTTCAAAAGTGGAGCACCTTAATCATCTTGACCTTCACTTTAGTTTTCCGGTTTTTACGGACAACAAAAATTCATTAAGCAAAAATAAATTCGAGGAATTTAGGGAAATGATTTTAGCATCTCCCTATGCAAGCTATGATGACTGGACTGCCTTTTTGGAGTCTGAAAACAAGCAACTTTTCATTTCTGCAGATGAGATTGATGACCAGAACCAAAAATTTGCTCTAAAAAGCTTTGAGGGCGGAACCAAGATGCTTATTGTCTGGAGAGCTGATAAAATGAATGTAGCCGCCTCCAATAAGTTTCTAAAGTTTCTGGAAGAGCCACCGGCAAAAACCATTATTCTTCTTACTGCAGAAAACACCAATGATATTCTTCCCACCATTCTTTCCAGAACCCAGATCGTAGAGGTTCCGAGAATTAATGATGAAGACCTTGAAAATTATTTAAAAAAGAACTTTTCTGTTTCTGATGAAAAAATAAGAGAGATTGTTCATGAAGCACAGGGAAATCTGAATGAAGCTATAAAACTGCTGAATTCAGGGGATAAAAGCAATGAGTTTGAAAAACTATTTGTACAATGGGTTCGTGATGCCTTTATGGTAAAAAAGAAACCTGAATACCTTAGAAGCATTATTGTATGGGCAAGAGAAATTGCCGGCTGGAACAGGGAAAAGCAAAAGAATTTTTTAAATTACTGTTCTGAGATTTTCAGACTTGCTCTTCTTCAGAACTATCAGTCAGAAAATTTGGTATATAAAAAGATTAATGCCAATGGATTCAACTGGGCGGGTTTTTCAAAATTCATCAGTGGGGCCAATATTGAAAGTATTCTGGAAGAAATCAATACTGCAGATCTGCATCTTACCAGAAATGGAAACCCTAAAATAGTATGGACTGATCTTGGGATAAAGCTATCGAGATATATTCATAAAAGTACATAATAAAAAACTCCGGACAATTTCCGGAGTTTTATTTTTCTATAAGGTATAATAATTTTAAGCTGCCTTTTTTTCCTTTACAGTTTTTTTATCTTTTGCCTTTGGAGTATTTTCTGCTGTTTTCATCTTTGCATCACAACCTTTATGGTGAGCGTCAGAACATGCCTTTTTATCTTTTACAGAGCATTCTTTCTTATCTTTTCCTGCACAACATCCGCCTTCTTTAGGTTTTTCCTGTGCATAAGTAAATGCAAATAAACTGATGGCCAGAACTGAGATTATTTTTTTCATGATTTAAAATTTTTAAAGTCGATAAAAATAATAATTTTTTTGAATTGTTTTAGAATATTTAAATAATCTTTAAAATTGTATTCATTATTTCTGTGAATTTAACCTTTCTGTATGACTTCCTTATTCTTTCATAGAGGCTGTCTTTTATTCCTGATAAATTAAATCAATCTTAAAAAACCAATCAATCGTTTGATTCAGTTGAAAACTTATGTAAATTTGCGCCCTGAAAAATGGACACTGACATGATTTCAAAAGAAGAAAATATATTGTTTGCAGCTGAAAAGCTCTTTGCTGAAAAGGGTTTCGATGGAACTTCCACCAGGGAAATTGCAAAAATGGCTAATGTAAACATCTCTATGATTTCGTATTATTTTGGTTCTAAGGAAAAACTCTATGAAAAATTGGTTGAATACAGAATGAATGAGGGGCAGTTTTTTTCAAAGGATATTGTAGAGAGAACTGACCTTAATGAATGGCAGAAAATTGAGAAAATAATAGACCAGTTTTCCAATAGAATAAGAACCCAAAAATGCTTTTACAGGATTATGCAGAGAGAACAGCTTCATGCAGAGAATCCGCAGATTGTAGCGTTTTTAAAGGAAACCAAAATGTCATTCCTTTCCATGTATTCCCGAATATTGGAAAGTGGGCTGAAGAGTGGTGTTTTTACAAAAAATCCTCCTATTTATCTGCTTCATTCTACGATAAGCGGAACTTTATTCTATGCATTCAATGCCAAGGAAATGTATAAGGAATTCCTTAATGATACAGCAGAAGATGATGTTTTTGACGAAACATACTATACCGAACTTAATAAACATATAAAACATTTACTAAAAGACCTTTTAGGTTATGAAGAGAATAAATAACTCAGTGATTGCATTATCACTATTCGTAGGAATAGCAAATGCAAATGCTCAGGAGAAAAAAAATCTTTCTCTTGACGAAGCTGTGCAGCTGGGAATCCAGAACAGCAAGAATCTCAAGATCGATGCAGCCAAGATCGAAGAGGCTACAGCTGATCTTCTGGAGGCTAAAAACAGACAACTTCCGGAATTGAAAGTTTCAGGAAGCTATATGTATCTTCCGATAAAACCCAACGTAGAGCTTAAACTTCCAGGAGTATCAGGTGGAGCAGGAGGTCCGGAAGTACACCAAGTGCTTTATGGTTCTGCAAACCTTAGTGTACCTATTTACAGCGGCGGAAGAATCAAGTATGGTATTCAGTCCGCAAAATATCTGGTAGAAGCTTCAAAATTAAGTACGGAGAATGACAAGATTGCCATTGCTTACAATGTAGCTCAGGCTTACAATAATTTGTTTAAAGCCAACCAGGCTATTAAGGTTTTTGAAGAAAATCTTATTGCTTCACAAAAGAGAGATGAAACTTTCCTTAAAATGGAGAACAACGGATTAATAGCCAGAAACGACAGGTTAAAGGCAAATCTCCAAACTTCAAACATTGAACTTCAATTATTGGAAGCCAAGAATAATTATAATATTGCCAACATCAATATTGACCTGTTATTAGGACTTCCTGAAACTACAGAAATTGATGTAGACCAAAATTATATTGAAGAAGGTTCTGAGGTAAAACCTGTTGACTTTTATGTGAATGAAGCCAGAGAAAATCGTAAGGATCTACAGGCTTTGGCACAACAAAGAAAGGCAGCAGAATTGGGAACAAAGTCTGCAAAGGCAGAGAATCTTCCATCCCTGGCATTTACAGGAGGATATGTGGCAGCAGATATTCCTAAGTTTCTTACGATTTACAATGCGGTGAATGTAGGAGTTGGGATTTCTTATAATCTGTCTAATATCTGGAAAGAAAATTCATCATTAAAGCAATCTCAAGCCAGAGAAAAGCAATTAGCAGCTACAGATGAATTATTGAATGATAACATTAAACTTGATGTAAACAGAGAATATCAAAATACAGATTATTCTAAAAAGAAAATTGCTGTTTTTGAAAAATCTGCTGAACAGGCTAATGAAAACTTCAGAATCACAAAAAATAAATATGATAACGGTCTTGCCACCATGACAGAATTATTGGATGCAGACGCAGCTCAGATTTCAGCAAATGTAGGAGTTATCAATGCAAAAGCAGATGCAGCATTAGCCTACAGAAAACTATTACAGACTACAGGAACTTTAACAATTAAATAAACTTAAGAACGATACCAACAATGGAAAATAATGATAAACAAGTGGCTGAACCTAAAAAGAAAAAAAGTTTAGTCTTTCCAATAATTTTGGCGGTTGTTTTAATCGGTGGAGGAATCTACGGTTATAGAGCATACACTTACGGACAATATCACGAAGAGACTGATGATGCTCAAATTGCTTCAAATATGTCTCCTGTTATTTCTAAAATTTCAGGATATATAACCGAAGTTAAAGTAAAAGATAATCAATTTGTAAAGAAAGGGGATACCTTGGTTATTTTAGATAGCAGAGATCAGAAAATGGCTCTTGAACAAGCCCAGGCAGCATTGTCTACAGCGAAAAGCAATATCTCAAATGCAGAAGCTTCTACCACTGCAACTTCAAAAAATATCAGTTCTTCTGAGGCAGCAGTAGTAACTGCTAATGCACAGATAGAAGCAGCAAAAGTAAATGTTTGGAAAACCTCTCAGGATTTGAAAAGATATGCCAATCTTGTGAAGGATCACTCCATTACAGAGCAGCAATATGAGCAGGCTTTAGCTGCAAAACAAACAGCAGATAAGCAATTACAGGTTTTAGTTGACCAAAGAAACCAAATTGCTCAGCAAACTAATATCGCATCATCTCAAACAGCTGCCAGCTCTCAACAAATCAGTGTTGCAGGTTCTGTGGCTAAACAAAGAGAAGTAGATGTTGAAAATGCAAAATTAAACTTATCATATACTGTAATATTGGCTTCTGAAGATGGATTTGTTGGCAAAGTTCCTATTCAGGCCGGACAATATTTACAAGCAGGATCACAGTTGTTTTCTTTAGTTAAAAATGATCAGAAATGGGTGGTTGCCAACTTCAAAGAAACTCAGGTTCATAAAATGGTAGAGGGACAAAAAGTGAAAGTTGAAATTGATGCTTTTCCTGATAAAGAATTTGAAGGAGTTGTAAGTTCATTTTCTCCGGCTACAGGTTCTACATTCTCTATTCTTCCTCCGGATAATGCAAGTGGTAACTTTGTGAAAGTAGTGCAAAGACTTCCTGTTAAGATTGATTTTGTAAAATTGGATCCTAGCATTGCCAAAAAACTAAGAACAGGGATGAACGTGAAAGCAGAGGTTTCACTGAAATAGTACTTCATGTATTGAGGTAAAATGATCTTATGAATGATTTGAAATGAATGGTTTTAGCCAACGTTTAAATCATCAATACATTTTACATTGTACGTTTTACAAAATTTTCACATCAATACATTGTACAAAAAATTATGCAAGATTCATTAGTAGAATATGGAGCCCGAAGAGTGATTATTACAATCACAGCGATTCTTTGTGCTTTGCTGGAAATTGTGGATTCCACGATTGTGAACGTTGCCTTGAACGAGATGAAAGGTAACCTGGGCTCTACACTTTCCGAAGTGGGATGGGTAATTACGGCGTATGCCATTGGTAACGTAATTATTGTGCCAATGACAAGCTGGCTTTCCCAACAGTTTGGACGACGAAATTACTTTGCAGCCTCTATTATCATTTTTACCGTATTTTCATTCTTATGTGGTAATGCAGATAATATTTGGGAACTGGTATTTTTCAGATTGTGTCAGGGGATTGGAGGTGGAGCCTTATTGGTAACATCGCAGACCATCATCACGGAATCATACCCGGTTGAAAAAAGAAGTATGGCTCAGGCTATTTATGGTTTGGGAGTAATTATTGGTCCTACATTAGGCCCGCCATTAGGAGGTTATATTGTAGATAATTTTAGCTGGCCTTATATTTTCTATATTAATATCCCTATCGGGATTGCAGCCACTTTAATGACACTACAGTTTATAAAAAGTCCGAAATATGCTGAGAAGCGTAAAGCCTCAGATGTAGACTGGTTAGGAATTGCTTTACTGGCTGTAACGGTTGGTTCATTACAGTTTATTTTGGAAAGAGGACATGAAGAAGACTGGTTTGAAAGTGGAATGATCATCACATTTACGGCGACAGCAGTATTAGGATTTATATTATTCCTTTGGCGAGAGCTTACCTTCAAATATCCGATTGTAGAGCTTAGAGTTTTGAAGAACGGGAACTTACGAATCGGAACGGCGATGTCCTTTGTATTAGGATTTGGTCTGTACGGGTCAACATTCATTGTTCCTTTATATACCCAGAGTATTTTGGGATGGACGGCTTTAGAGTCGGGGGCATTGATGATTCCGGCTGCATTGACGACCGCCTTTATGATGCCTATTATTGGTAGGTTGCTTTCGAAAGGAGTGAAACAGCAGATTCTTGTTTCTTTAGGATTATTTACATTCTTTGTTTATAGCTTCTGGGGGTACAAAATTCTGACTCCAGATACCAGTAAAGAAGCATTCTTCTGGATGTTGATGGTAAGGGGAGCAGGATTAGGGTTGTTATTTATTCCGATCACATCATTATCATTAAGTACGCTAAAAGGTCAGGAAATTGGTCAGGGAGCTGCATTTACAGGGATGATGAGACAGTTGGGGGGATCTTTCGGGATCGCTGCAATTACAACATTTATCGCAAATGCCAGCCAAAAATACAGAGTCAATTTGATTTCTCATTTGGATTCCAATGACTTTGATGTTCAGCAGAGATTAAGTGCGTTAAAGGCAAGTTTCATGGCTAAAGGGATGACTCCCGATGCGGCAATGAATGCTGCTTATAAAATGCTGGATCTTACTGTTACTAAACAGGCAACGGTACTGTCATATATGGATGTCTTCCTTTATTTAGGAATTGCATTCTTAGTTTGTATTCCGTTCATTTTGTTTATAAAAGAAAGGAAAAGTAAAGAAAAAATAGATTTAAGTGAAGCCATGCACTAAATTTTAATATAAAAAGCCTCCGAAAATTTCGGAGGCTTTTTTGCCAAAAATTGATGAAGCTGTTTTTTATTTTAGATTTCATTAGGGCTAAACTATTTTTCAATAGTTAGGTTACCAAAGCTCATTTTCTTTTTTATAAATTAATATCACTTATTGGAGAATTTATTTATTTTTTTTAGCTTTACACTACCAAATGAAAAAAATATGAATAGATTCCCTTACTCTTATTATGCCTTTTCAAAAGGTAAAGATCGGAATGCAATATTCCTGCATTATTTATAAATCAATTCCAGATTATACGATAGCTTTCCATGAGCTATAATATTTGTTTATATGGGAAAGTAAAGATGACTGCTTCTTATTTTCAAGTCTATATGAAGGAGTAGGAAACCATACTTTTTTCTCCATTGACAGGATTTTATTAAAAGATTTTTAATCATTAAACTTCCTTAAAATGATACTGTATTTTATGATTTAAAACATTTTACATCAACTAATAACCAAAACTTTATAAAATTTAAACATGAATCCAATACAACTGCCGGAAACCTTTATGGCACTATCAGATTTCAGGAAACATGATATTTATCTTCCTGAAATGGACCAGGCTCAGATCATATCAGACTTCTTTCCCGGAAACTTTACAGAATTAACCCAGCGTCTTTCGGATATTACCGGAGCTTTTTACGGAGGGCTGCTTAAACAGGCCGGAAAACTGTATGGTGCCGAAGCTATCGAACAGCTTTCCAATACATTTATGTATGATTTAGGATCAAGAATGACTTTGAAAAATCTGCAAACAAAACCCAATTTACAACCAGGAATTCCTGCAGTGGCAAAAATACTTATCGGAGCAGTATTTACATCCAGTCCCGAATATAATTTTGAATTTAAAGAATTAAATGAGCACAGAGTTGAAATGCTGATGAAAGGAGTAGACCGCTACCATAAAATTACCCAAAGTCTTCAAATTGCAGGACTGTTGAAATGGCCGGTCATAAAGCCATTTGTACAAGGAATATGCGATACCATGGGACTGGATGTTTTACTTGAAATAAAAGTCCTGAAACTGGATCCGGATAGTTCATGTATTTATCAGGTGAATGTAACAGAGAAATAAGATGTTTAAAAAATTAAATGATTAAAGATTATGTCATTAAACATCAATAGGAGCGGACTTTAGTCCGCTTTTATAATAAATATATCATTCGTATGGCTTTAGCCAAAAATTAAAAATAGGAAAACCTCATTTCCCAAATCTCTGTTGGTAATCACAAGGACGCAAAAATTCACTTTCTATGATCAAAATATACAATGGTATCGAAGATAAAACCCCTTTCTTGCAACATGCAATAGATAAAAATGTGCGCCCTTGCGTATACCCACAAATTATAGCATTAAATTTAAATCTATCGGATACTTTCTGCCCATTCAATACCACTGATATCAATTAGTTTCAAAGCATGAATCTCTTCCTTTTGAAGAATATCATGAATACTGAAGCTAACATCTGCCTTGGCTCCCAACGGAATTACGAGACTGTGTTTCCCTGGTTTTACCTTGGTTACATAATGATTTTTAATGCTTTCCTTAGACAATTTTGAAAGTTCTTTTTGATCCAGTTCCTTTAAAATATTTCCCTTTTTATCCAAAACTTGGATTCCGATAAGGAAAGAACCGTAGACATCTGCTCCTTCAGTTCTATACACTTCAAATTTTAAATCCGAGTTATTGTGTGAAATGTTGGAGATTTCAAGCTTTGGCTTCACAGACTTATTATGCAGTGTTCCCCAGACGCCACCATGAAAATACTGATTGGTGTAAAGGGTAAGACCAAAGATTATTAAAGAACCAGCCAACACGAGTGTTTTGGGTTTTGAAACAGGAAGATTCCCGGAGCCTAGCCATTGGAACCATTTTCTTTGGGTGAAACCCTTATTTTTCTTCATAAAATAATAGTCAAGAGAATAAGGACCACTACCCGTAAGAAATAAAACAAATCCTCCTGCAACCCCAAGAACACCAATTTGCCATTCATCAAGACAAGTGGTTCCCAACCAACCGGAGCCTAACAAAATCCCCAATGCAAGACTGAAGATCCCAATGCTCATCAATCGTGTAAAAAGACCAAGAATGATTAATAATCCTACAATCGCTTCGATAATGGTGAATATCATCATAGACCGTTGCAAGGCATCTGGATGGGTCACCAGGTATTCTATGACAGGTTTAATTCCTAAGGCATTGGGTAAGAAATGATTGAATTTTTCTCCGATATATCCCTTTTCATCAGGAATAAGCTTGTTTTCAAGGATAAGTCTGCGCCAAAAAGCTGAAAAATAGGTCCATCCGATAACCATGCGGAGGGATAAAGTATATAATCCGGCCAGATCAGAAGACTGGCTGTTTGTAGTATGTTTCATTGAAATTAATATTGTATTGTAAAAAACTTAAATTATTGGATTTAAAAAAGTTTAAATAATACTTAATTTTAGTCTTTTAAATAAAATATATTTCGGGGGGCTGTTGCCTGTAGTATGTCCAGAATACTCGTTGAAAAATATCTTTTCTTCTCCAATATTGCTTTTAGTGGAATCAAAAGCGAAAAAGAATTTTTTGTCAATAATCTTAGCTTCAGTTTTTGAAACAGAAGTTTTAGAAGAAGTGTTGGCTATATCGCAATTTTGGGAAAGTCCTGAGGTCGTTTTTACCTTGTTTAATCCGCTGATGTATTGAATGTCAAAAATATCCAGAACATTTCTCTTAACAGAGCATGGAGATAATGAAAACGCCAGTATAAGCATCGTTATGATGGCTTTGTAGGTCTTCATATGAACTTTGGTATTTGACATTTTTACAAAACTACACTTTATTTTAATTTAAGCTCCATAAATTTTAAAAATTCATCCTGCTGGTCTACAAATAAATAATGGGAACAGTTATCAATAAGCTTGAGGTTATCTTTTCCCACAATATTTTTAAGGTCATTGATCTGTTTATTGGAGAATATGCCGTCATTTTTTCCATATACAGCATACATAGGTATACCTTTTCTTTTGATTGTTTTTAAAATAACAGTATTATCGAGGTTATTCAATCGTTCATTCTGGTAAAACTTAATAGGAGAGTTGGCATTTCTGATATTATTTTTATAGAATTCGCCAGCTTGATATTCTTTTCTTAAATTTTCACTTTCCGGGGTTGGATTGGGCATATCAAAGAAGCCCAATTTGCTGGCCATTTCGTAGCATCTTTTTCGGTAGGCAGCAGAATTTTTATCAAGATTTTCTATTTCAGAAATCTCCTTTAACTGAGTTGGGTCATTTTTGAAATGTTCTTTGGCTTGTTTTAAAATATGATCATAGGTTTCCTGTTGGGTAAATAATGCTCCGGCAAGGGTAAGTGATCTCACTTTTTCAGGAAACTGACTGGTAAATAATGTTCCGATAATTCCTCCGAAGCTATGGGCAAGAATATGTGCTTTTTTGATCTTATAGGTATTGTAAATCTGTTTTAAATCCTCAAAGCTTTCCTTGAAGGTCATTGTTGCATTCTCATCTTTGGATCGTCCTTCTCCAAGTCTGTCGTAGGCAATAACATAAAATCCTTTGTCAGCCATCTTTTGAGCAGTAGTTCCTTCGAATAAAGTAGCATTTCCACTCGGTCCGCCATGTATAAAAATTACAGCAGGATTCTTTTTATTTCCATAAGCCTTGGAGTATAGATTTTGAGCATTTACAGAAGTTAAAAACAAGGAAAATAGAACGGATAAGAGAAATTTCATAGTTGAATTTTTGAAAAACCTAAACTACTAAATATTTTCAGTAATTATAGAAGCATATTCAGTTTCTACAATTATAAAAAAATAAAACACTACTGACTAACAGTTGTCACAATCCTGATTTATCTTTATACCCTGAAATTTTTATATTAAAAAAACAAAATATGGACATTAATAATTTTGATAAAATCATCAAACGTTCCTTGGACATCAGGGAAAAATATCATCAGCTGGAAATAAAAAGCAACGGAACCCAATGGACCTTGGAAGAAGATGCTCTTGCTTATCTTACTGATGCGGGACTGGTTGGAAGAAATGTAATGTCTCATGAGAAAACATGGCTGAAAAAAGATTCAGCAGAAGAATTGGAACATAAATTAGCAGAAAATATCTGGTGGCTGATCACCCTTGCAGACCGTACGGGGATTGATATTAAGGAAGCCATGGAGAAATTCTTAACCAAAACAGAAAATATATTCTAATGAGTTATTGTTTAGCGATAGAGGGAATGCAGCCTGAAAGCAGGAAGGAGCTGCACAAAAATTACCACGACAACTATTACGGGTTTCCTATTCATGATGATAATGAATTATTTGGAAGATTGATTTTAGAAATCAATCAGGCAGGTTTGAGCTGGGAAACAGTTCTGAAAAAAGAAGAAAGCTTCAGAAAGGCATATGACAATTTTGATATTAAAAAAATAGCAGCCTACACTGAAGAAGACCGCGAAAGATTGTTGAATGACAACGGAATTATCCGAAATAAGCTGAAAGTAAATGCTGCCATTGAAAATGCCAAGACCATTATTGAGCTGCAACAAGAATTTGGTTCATTTGAAAAATGGCTGGAACATCACCATCCCAAAACATTGCAGGAATGGATGAAGCTTTTCAAGAAGACATTTAAATTTACAGGAGGAGAAATTGTTAACGAATTTTTAATGAGTACAGGTTACCTGAAAGGAGCACATCATGAAACTTGTCCTATTCACGCAAAAGTTTTAGAACATAAACCTTTGTGGAAATAATTTAAAACAATATAGACATGCCGACAAGAAAATCAGTCGGCATGATTTTTTTATCTTAGGCTTCTTACGGAAACATCAGGCTTTTCACCTTGAGGAACAATAAAAATGGCGTTGTTACTAATAGAATCACCCGGATCAAAATAATAACTTCCGGTTACAGGAATCGTGCTGGTAGTAAATTTTCCGGATTTGTCATAGGCAGAATAGGTAACATTGATGATCTGGGCTTTCATCTTCAGTTCAATTTTTTTGGAAGTCAGCCTTGCTCCGGTTGCATTGATGCAGTCTAATTCTACAAGGTTGATATTGCTTACAATCTGTGGAAATGCAGATAACCTGATATTATATGCTTTGTCTGAAGTATTCTTCACGGTTGCAGACACCTTATAGCGGTCATACTGCTTTCCTCCGGATTCAATACTTTCCTTATTGAGAATGTTGAATGTGACGTTCATGCCATTGACTTCCAGTGTTTGGCCATCAGAAATCTTTTGGGCGCTTATGGATGTTCCCCAAAAAATAGTAGTAACGAGGGTAATTAATAAAGCTAAGTTTTTCATTTTGTTAATTTGTGAGTTTAATGATTATTAAATTTACATAAAATAACAAAATGGAGAACTATTTACTTTCTTCTATAAGTTCTTTATGCTCTTTTCCCCATTTTTCAAATTCAAGGATAATAGGTTTCAGTTTATAGCCAATTTCAGTCAGTTCATATTCTACCCGTGGTGGAACTTCTGCATACACGGTTCTTGTAATGATTTTATCATCCTCTAATCTGCGGAGTTGAAGAGTGAGCATGCGTTCTGTAATGTTTTGAAGACGTTTCTTTAATTCTCCAAATCTCATTTTGCCATTAATCAGATAACAACAGATGGCAAGTGCCCATTGCCCACCAATAATGTTGGATGCATACACCTCCGGACATTCATCTGCAAGGGCTTTCTTATTGGCGAAATTCGTTGAGGTTTCCTTTATTTTAGTCATTACTTACATTTTTTATAGTACCATACAATAGGTTGCTAATGTACAAAATGTAAGTTACGTATCGTAATTTTGCGACAGAAATTTAAACATAATGAAAACATTAGTTATTGTCACACACCCTGATATTGAAAAATCAATCATTAACAAAAGATGGATCGAGGAATTGGCGAAATATCCTGAAAAGTATACAGTTCATCAATTATACGAAGCTTATCCTGACGGGAAAATTAATGTAGCCAGAGAGCAGGAGTTGATGGAATCCTATGATAAAATTGTATTTCAGTTTCCTTTCTACTGGTTCAGCAGTCCGCCAATGTTAAAGCAATGGCTTGATGAGGTTGTTTTGTATGGCTGGGCTTATGGGAGTAACAGCGGATTTAAACTGGAGGGAAAGAAAATGTCATTGGCTGTTACCGCCGGAATTGATAAAGAAGGCTACAGCAAGTCAGGAGAATATAAGTACACGATGAATGAACTTTTCCGTCCCTATGAGCTAACCTTTGATTATATTAAAGCGAAATACGAAGAACCTTTTGTATACTATGGCATAGAGCGTAATTCTTCTGAGGAATGGATTGAAAATAGTGTTCCGATGTATCTTGAGTTTCTGGATCAGTTATAAGAAATAAAAGTTAAGTTGGACCTCTGGGTTCAACTTACTTTTGAATGTATTCAAATGGTTCAACATTCCAATCTTGAACATATTTTTTTATAATATTACTATCAATATTAAAAGGTACATCCTCATATTTCCAGCCCTTTTCAGGGATTTTTAGATCAATAAGATAATTTTCAATAGAATAAATATCGAGTACCTCTGTATTTTCAGGTTTAATAGAATCAAAGATAATAAGAAACTTATCTCCTTTTTTATACGAATTACTTGTGGTTTTAAAGTAGATTTTATAGTTAAAATGATATTTGTAATCTGTTCCAACACCATTATTATTCTTTTGGTGCCAATCTGTAATGGCTTCTCCAATTGTGTATTTAGGATTTTTGAGCATATGATTTATCCCTATATTGGCACTAATTAATGAGAATATAATAAATACTAAAGTGGCCATCAAAAAAATAATATGAAATTTTTCTGAGATAAATTTTTTCATGTTCGATTACTATATTTTTTATTGAATTTTTGCAGATCTACCGCCTGTTCCTGAAAATATTCTTTAAACTTATCAGAAATTTTTTTGTCTTTAAATTTTAAAATGGTATATCCACTATCAAAAGCTATAATTTCTAAAATACTTTCCTGTATTAGAAAATGATTACTTTCCCAAACGAGGGAATCCTCGGCAGATAATTTTGAAATTAATGAAGTATCCGGTTCAATATTACCTGGTACAGCAGCCACTATACCCCAAATGACCTGAGGATTACTTTTATATAACTGCTCAAATTGTTGATGATCTAACAAAAAAAAGTCTTCATCAAAATTAATTGGAATTGGTTGTTCATTAGGAACAAAATCTAGATCGGTCAAGATCCAGCTATAATCAGAGAGATCTTCCCAAATAGGTTTGAGAACTTTTTGAAGATTTGTATGAAATTTTACCTTTTTTGTACTTCTAATAATCCAGTTCATTAATTATGTTTTCAGCTAAAATAATTAAAAATCCCTATCCCACAGTTGGAGTATCTTCTTCTTTCAGGATTTTTTTCTCTTTCATGGTAAGCATCATTCTTTCATATTTGTATTTTTCCCAGTCAAATAGGTTGAGAAAGTCAAGGGCAGCCTGAAAACCCCTGTTGAAAAGATCTTCTTTCTCTTCCTTTTTCATAAAGAAATTCAGCCAACTGCTGGTGCCGCAGTTTACAGATTGTATGCTGTACAAACGGTAGAAAGTGTGCTTGGTAAGGAATGTTTTGTCATTGAATCCTTTTAGTGTACTGATGATATTTCCGGCATAGCTGAAAGGGGTTTTAAGAATTTCCCTACTTGTTTTTCCTTTTTCAGAAAGAATATCAGAATCACTCGTCAGTTGAACCCCGAAAAGAGGCATTCTCGGATAAAAAACTTCATCAGCATGAAACAGATCAATAGGAAAATTGGAGATACTGCCTCCATCAATGAAGACACCAACCGGATTAATATCTTCCTGTTTGGTATTCATCCAATACCTCCATGCATATTTTATGGAGCTTTCCGTTTTATCAATTCTTTTCTGAAAAGGTTCAAAGAAGAAAGGAACAGACATGGATGCCCTTACAAACTCAGCCGGACTGGCATGTTTCAATTCTTCTTCGGACCAGTATAAATTGGCCATTGTTGGAAGTTCAACCTTTATTTTGGCATTAATGTCGGTTGTAATGACAACATATTCTGACTGAAGCAGGTAAAACGGATTGTTTTTATAATAATCATTATTCACAACACTATCATAGAAAATCTTATATCTTGTAAGATCAATATGCTCCTGATTTTTGGTTTTAATCCTTTCAATACTGTTTAAAGCCATTGTATAATACTCCTGATTATTCCCGTAACGATAGTTGAGGTTAAGATCCCGTTCCTTTTGAATGAATTTCTCATTGAGATGGGCTACGGTTTTGATGCCAAAATCATCCAAGGCTCTTTCCATGGTATTCATGAAAATAGTTCCAGGATTCAGCCCACTGTTTTCTTTTCTGAAATTGTTATACAGTTTTTTGATGCAAAAAAATAGAATGACCGCCGGAACAAGAGGTATCAGAAACATGAGCTTGGCATTCAGTATGGTTTCTGAGGATACTGCAAAAGGAATACTCACCAGAATAATGAAGAGAATTGCTGCAATAATGGCATTGATCTTGAAAAAGTCCTTATTGTTCAGCATGGCATGGAGGGTTGTTTTTACATACGTTTTCCCATCCATAAAATCGGCGAAGTTCCAACTAAAAAGGATATCCTTAATGAGCTTGCTCTTGGCTTCTTCCTTGGTTTTACAGGCTGCAATAAGCATCGTATTGATAGCTCCGGCACTGGTTCCTGCTACTTTCAGAAAACGAATTCCGAAAGTTTCGAGGCCATAAAGATAGCCTACCAGCGCACTTCCCCAAACACCACCTCCTTCTTGTACAAATTCTATATACTGATTCCCATGCTGATCCAGAAGATCAGAAAATTCCTTGGCTGAAATATTCTCATGTAAGGCAATAAGTTTATCCTTGGATGCCTGCGAAAGAGAATCATCTCCCAGGATTATATTGAGGTCTTCAGTTTTCATGTACTTTGTTTTTGGTGGTGCTGAAAAAATAAATTTTTCTATTTTTCAACTATGGTGACATTTTATTCCATACTGATTTCAGAATGTTACCACTGTTTACGTCTTACATAAATAAATGTACTTACAACAACTGTTAGCATTACACCTATCGTTATGAAATAACCGTATTTATGATGAAGTTCAGGCATATTATCAAAGTTCATCCCGTAAACTCCGGCAATAAAGGTAATCGGTAAGAAATAAACCGAGTAAATTGCTAAAACTTTCATTACCTGATTGGCTTTCTGGTCAGAAAGAGCCAGGAACATAGAAATAAGGTTGGTAATCTGTATATTCAAATGATCAAAATCGGCTACTACATCCTTGTGCTTATCTTTTAAATCCACAATTTCCGAATCCTGTAAATTCAAAAGCTTGAATTTGTCAATGGCATCAGTGGAAATGACCAGAACACGAGAGTTCAATCCCGATTTTCGCTTCAGCTTATATAATCTTCGGATCTGGCTTGTATGATTGGTATTTTTAAGGAAGATTTCGTTTTCAATGTTATCCATGGTTTCCAATAGGCTTATGGATTCATCGTCAAAGCTCTTCATAATCAATATGGCAATCATTAGAGCTATTTTTTGAGGAGTAGCCTCTTCCTGTATTGTTGAAAGCTTTTTTTTCGTTTCAGAAATGCTTCTGGTTTTCATCCTGTGGATGGTAATAATGGTTTTATCCAGTATGAAAATCGCAATCTTTGTACTGATATCACTTATAGTGTTCAGGTTTTTCCTTTCCAGTTCTGTGCTTTCACGGAGAAGAAAGAACTTTACATTTCCGTCTTCTTCATATTTTGGGAGGTGATTAGGATCTATAGTATCTTCCAGAAGAAGATTGTTGATTTCGTATCGTTCATGAAGAAATTTTAGGTCTTCTGCAGTAGGAGCCTCTACATCTACCCATTCACAGTGGGTGCTTCTGTATATCGTATCAATTGGCATAAAGTAAAAATACTAATATTTTGAAAAAGTATGTGTTAAATAAGTTTTATCTTTGCCAAAATTAAAAAACTATATGATTAAAAGTACAATAAAAGGAGTTGGATTTTATGTTCCAGATAATGTTGTTACAAATGATGATTTAGCAAAATTAATGACCACCAATGATGAATGGATTACGGAGAGGACAGGCATCAAGGAACGAAGACACAGAAAAAACAGAAACGACTCTCAGGAAACAGCAGCTTACCTGGGATTTAAAGCTTCTGAAAAGGCCCTTGAGAAAGCAGGTTTAACAGCTAAAGATATCGACTACATTGTTTTTGCAACACTTTCTCCGGATTATTATTTTCCTGGATGTGGAGTATTGCTTCAGGATATGCTGGGATGTGATACCATTGGAGCCTTAGATGTGAGAAACCAATGTTCAGGATTTGTATATTCTATGAGTGTTGCCAATGCGTTCATTAAGTCAGGGATTTATAAAAATATCCTTGTTGTAGGGGCAGAGGTTCATTCATTCGGATTGGATTTTTCTGATGAGGGAAGAGGTGTTTCCGTTATTTTCGGAGATGGAGCAGGAGCGGTAGTGCTTTCTGCAACAGAAGATGAAAATGCAGGAGATATTTTAGCCGTAAACATGCACTCTGAAGGTAAATATGCTGATGAACTTTGTACTCAGTTCCCAGGTTCTAAGTTTGGCTGGAGCGACAGAATGAGAAAAGAACCGGAAAATGTAACGAATAAAGAAGTATACCCAATCATGAACGGAAACTTCGTATTTAAACATGCGGTAACAAGATTTCCGGAGACAATGATGGAAGCTTTAAATAAAGCAGGAAAAACAGTTGAGGATCTTGACATGTTTATCCCACATCAGGCGAACCTTAGAATTGCTCAGTTTGTACAGCAGAAGTTTGATCTTCCGGATGATAAAATCTTTAATAATATTCAAAAATACGGTAATACAACCGCAGCTTCCATTCCAATTGCACTAAGTGAAGCCATTGAACTAGGCAAAATTAAAAGAGGAGATTTAGTCCTTCTTTCTGCCTTTGGAAGCGGATTTACGTGGGGAAGTGTTCTTTTTGAATACTAATTAGAGCAGAAAAGAGCTATCAACAGGATACAACATAAAAAAACCGCAGAACAATCTGCGGTTTTTTCATTTTATGGATTACCAATTAAAGGCTTTTTAATAGTTTCTCTGTATCAGAAGAATCCTCTCCTGAACTTTTTGCCAGTTCAATGGATTTTTCAGCCCACATTTTTGCATTTTTCTTATCTCCCATTTTATTGTAAAGATTAGCCAAGGTATCTGTATTGGCGAAATTTTGATCTTTCTTTACAGATTCCTGTGCCCAGGCTACCGCTTTTTCTAATGAAGACTTATTAGTGATGTTTTCAAAAAAGTTCCAAGCCAGTGAATTGAGTTCGCCAGAGCTTGCCGCAGAATAATCCTGATAAATTTCCAGAGCTAATTTCTCATAGGTAGGAATATCCTTGTTTTTTAAAGCTCTGCTGGCTTTTGCTCTTTTTAGAGCCTTTTCAGCATCTTCCTTACTCATTAATTTTTGAGTTTCTGTTATGAAGTAGTTGTCATTCCAGGTTTTTGTATCTGCATTGTAGGCTTTTTTAGAAATTGTATTCAGTTTAACACTTTTATCAAACTTTTCATATCTATCTTCTGGGAAGAATTTTACAATGTCGTTCTTTTTTTGTTGAAAGATCTTATACAAAGGGCTTTCTGTGCTTTGTGTTCCTGCAAGAAGTATTTGAACATCATCTTGATCAAGCTCTTTTTTTTGTGCAAAATAACGATCCAGTACTTTGCCCGCAAACTCTGCATCATTGTACATCGTAAGTCCGGCAAGGTTTTTTAAAAATTCAGGATCTTTCTCTCCCTTTTCAAACTGCAGTTTTAGGGAAGTAAGTCTTTTGTTTGGATCTTCAGCATCCTTTGCAAACTGAATGAAGTCCTTTTCTTCCACATACCCCAGGGTTCTGTGTACCGCTTCACCATTACCATCAATGAATAAATAGGTAGGGAAAGCCTTTACATTATATTTCTTTGCAATATCTACTCCTTCACCTTTTTCCATATCAATTTTGGCATTGATGAAGTGAGAATTATAGTAGTCACCTACAGTCTTAAGTGGGAAAATATTTTTCACCATAAGTTTACAAGGTCCGCACCATGAAGCATAGGCATCTATAAAGACTAATTTGTTTTCTTTTTTAGCCTTGGCAAGGATAGAGGCAAAGTTGCCCTCCTCGAATTTGATTCCCTGCGCCCATGCAAGAGCACCTATGAATAGAGAAGAAAGTATCGCTAATTTTTTCATAAAAACTTTTTATTCCCTGCAAATGTAATAAATATGATGACATTTAAGCCGTTCATATTGAAAATAATTATCAGTGAACTTTGTTTTTAATATAGGTATAGACTCATATGAAGGAAAATCATCTATTGTTTTAGACTTATTGTTAAAATTAATGTAAAATGCATTTTTAGTTAAATGATTAAATTTCAGAAGAATATTTCATTCAAAAGCAAAATATTGCTAATTTTGTAAAAAACAAAAAGACACCTCGTGAAAAAATGATGAATTATTATAGAATAATAATTTATTTTTTTATGTCTAATAATCTACTGAGAATTTTGTTTTTGCTGATCACAGCAATCCCCATATTTGCCCAAAAACAGAACAGCTTCGACCAAGCTTGTGAAAGAACTTCTTCCATCACTGCCTATAAGGATTTAAATAAGGCGATCAAGACGGCAGACTCTCTCTATATGTCGGCACAAAAGCCGGAAGAGAAAGTAAAGAGTCTTTTTCTTTCATCGGAGCTTTATCACCATGCAGGGGAAATTAAAAAAGCCATTTGTTATAGTGAAAATGCCCATTCACTGATCAATCAGATGGGTGATGCCGAATTGATGGCCCGTGTAAGCAGATTATTGTCGAGACAATATAGACAGGTAGGGTTATACGAAAGAGCAAAAAAATACATATTTAAAGGACTGGAAGCTTCAAGGCAAATTGCTGATTTTCAGAAGAGTAATGAAGTGGAGGGACTGCTAAATCAGGAGATGGCTTTCTATGAAATGGAGGTTGGAAACTATGTAAATGCTATAGAACATATTGAACTTTCCTTAAAGAATTTTGAGAAAATAAACAGTCAGAATGAAGATCGAACTTTAGCCGTTTCCTATCAGTTATTGGGAGATGTTTATTTTAAGCTTAATGATTATGATGTTTCTGAAAGCTATTACAAAAAGGCTAAGGAATTACTTAAAGAGGGGAGTTGTACCCTAGGATTAATCTATAATGGGTTGGGAGGAATTCGTATGAAACAGAAAAACTGGAAAGATGCAGAGCTTTATCTAAAAAAAGCAGAAAAAATAGCAGATACTTCCAGAAGCCTCAAGCTTAAAAAAGCCGTATATTCTAATATCAATGATTATTATGAAGGAACCGGAGATAATTATAGAGCTTCTTTATATGCCGTGAAATATGTAAGGGCATATGATAGCATTGCTGCCCGCAATCAGGAATTTATAGGAAAAAGTAATGTGTTGGCAGGCAAAACAAACAAGGGAAATAAGCAAATAAGTATTGCGAAGAATGTTGCAATTGTTATCTTGTTTGTTTCTTTGGTAGGCTTAATTATATTTTTCAGAACAAAGCAAAAAAAGCAACGTTCAAAACTTAGGAATATCATAAGAACCCAGGTGAATATGATTAGTGGCAATAGAACCCAGCTTGTAAAACAGCCTGAGCATTCTGAGTTTTCAAATATATCTGTAGAGGAAATTGAGGAAAAAGACAGTGAAGCAGACAGAAAAAGGAATGATTCTCTAATGACTTCCGAAACCGAAGCCAAGCTGCTTGAACTTCTTGAAGGATTTGAAAAAGGAAATCTATATAACAATAAAGGAATGTCCCTTTCTTTTCTGGCAGGGGAACTTAATACCAACACAAAATACCTTTCTTATGTAATCAATCAGCACAAAAGTGCAGATTTCAAAACCTATATCAACCGATTAAGGATTAATTATATTGTAGATAAGCTGATTAATGACGAAAAATACAGGCAATATAAAATCAGTATCCTTGCTGATGAATGTGGATTCTCTTCACACAGTAAGTTTGCTGCTGTATTCAAGGCGGTTACTGATTTTTCTCCATCATCCTATATTAAATATCTTGATGCTGAAAATCAAACAGGTAAAGGTGTTCATTTTCGCGAAAATGATTAAGAAATAATTTTTTTTTTCATTCTATCTTACCGCTTTTCGTGAAAATGGATAACCTATTGTTTTATGTAACCCTCTTGCTATCCTATCTTTGCGACAGTTTTACGGGAATGAATACAATCATCATGCAGCTCATTAATTTTATCTTCGAAGCCATCCTATTTCTTCTGAAATAAAATTTAAGATAAATTCTCAATACGCTACAAGCCAAACCATGAAACTTTAGATATGGAACACGTGGAGATTATCAGTGTTCCTCTTTTTATCTGCTAAAATTTCTTATTCTAACCAGAATTAAGGATCATACAATATAATCGGGGTTGATTGCCCGGTTTTTTTCAGTCAAGTTTTTTTAAGTGCAAATCCACAGATTATCTGTGGATTTGCGATTTATTTACTTTTTGTACTGTCGGTTTTTGTTTTAGAAGCCTCTATTGGTGTTGGCTCAGAATTAGCCACAGCAGAATCTCCCATCTTGTTTATCAAAGAATCCTTATTATGAGCTTCCTTGAATTCCTCTCTTTTTTCTTTGTTTTGAGCACAGCTTCCAAGGAAAAGAAGTCCGAAAAATGCTCCGATCCATATTTTTTTCATAGAATACTTTTTAATGTTTGGTGTTAATCAAATATAGTGATTTTTGTAAAATTTTAAAAGATCTTCCTGTTAAATTTCACTAGGTGTGTACTTTAGCTCATTTTCATAAGAAGCAAATCGTCAATTAGGCTTTAGTTAAAACCTTAAGATCAAAAAAAATCTGTAGCCATTTCATCTACAGATTTTCCATTTTTAAAATAAACGTTTGCAATTCTATTTAACAGAAGTCGCCGTTGTTGAATCCGTTTTCATCTTCATGTTGTCAGGATTCGTCTTTTTTGTAGTCGTGGTATCAGTGGTAGCAGGTAATGCCTTTTGTGCCTTATCCACTGCTATTGAATCACTGTTACTTGTTGACATGGATGACTCCTTGGTTCCACAGCTCACTGCAAATAATCCTACGCCGATAGCTGTTAGCAATAACTTTTTCATACTATTTTATTTTGGGGTGTAATAGTAAAAAATCAATAACTATTCCTAACAGGGGTAGTGAAATGGTAAAATATAGGTAAAGTTTGTTAAAAGATGTTAGGTAATAGGTAATAGGTAATAGGTAATAGGTTTCGGGATGAGGAGGTTTTGAGTATTAGTATGGTAGGAGTAAAGTTCTTTTCTGACTGTGGAGAACTTTAAACCTTAAACCTTAAACTTTGAATTTTGAACCTTGAATTTTTGAACCATTTTTCATAAAAAAGCCCCGAAACCGAAATTCCGAGGCTATATTGAAAAAACAGACAATCATTACTTATTGCCTATATTTATTATTCATGAATTATCCTAAATATGGATATTTGTAGTCTTTTGGAGAAACGAAAGTTTCTTTTACGCTTCTTACAGATGTCCATCTTAGAAGGTTCATCTTAGAACCAGCCTTATCGTTAGTTCCTGAAGCTCTACCACCACCGAAAGGTTGTTGTCCTACTACAGCACCAGTTGGTTTATCATTGATGTAGAAGTTTCCTGAAGCATTTTCTAAAGCTTTGTAAGCTTCATTAATTGCGTAACGGTCTTGAGAGAATACAGAACCAGTCAATGAATAAGGAGAAGAAGAATCAACTACCTTAAGAGTCTCTTTCCAGTCCTTATCTTCATAAACAAATACAGATAAGATAGGGCCGAAGATTTCTTCTACCATACTTTCATATTGAGAGTTTGTAGTTTCAATTACAGTTGGGTGTACAAACCATCCTTTAGAATCATCACATGTTCCACCAATAGCTACAGTAGCTTCAGAAGATGCATTCGCTCTGTCGATATATCCTTTACATTTTTCAAAAGAATTTTTGTCGATTACAGCATTCACGAAGTTAGAAGTATCTTCCGGAGTCCCTACTTTAATAGTGCTCATCTGAGCCTCCATTACTTTTTTCACATCAGCCCAAAGAGACTTAGGAACATAAGCTCTAGAAGCAGCAGAACATTTTTGTCCTTGGTATTCAAAAGCTCCTCTTACCAAAGCAGTAGCTACAGCTTCTACGTTAGCGGATGGGTGAGCAATTACAAAGTCTTTACCACCTGTTTCTCCAACAATTCTTGGGTATGTTCTATAGTTATGGATATTATCACCGATCATTTTCCACATTCCCTGGAATACTTTTGTAGAACCTGTGAAGTGAAGACCTGCGAAATCTCTGTGAGCCAATACCTTTTCAGCGGTTTCTTTTCCATCCGTGAAGATCATGTTGATTACCCCTGCAGGAAGACCCGCTTCAGTTAATACATCCATGATTACTTTTGCAGAATACACCTGCTTGTCAGACGGTTTCCAAACCACTACGTTTCCTAGCATTGCCATACAAGTAGGAAGGTTTCCAGAGATCGCTGTAAAGTTAAAAGGAGTTACTGCAAAGCAGAATCCTTCCAATGGTCTGTATTCTACACGGTTCCAGATTCCGTTGTCAGAAACCGGCTGCTCAGAATACATTTCTGTCATGAACTCTACGTTGAATCTTAAGAAGTCGATAAACTCACAAGCCGCATCAATTTCAGCCTGGTGTACATTTTTAGACTGTCCGATCATCGTTGCTGCATTAATAACATCTCTGTAAGGACCAGCTAATAGATCAGCCGCCTTTAAGAAAATAGCTGCACGTTGTTCCCAACCTAGTGCGTTCCATTCTTCTTTAGCTGCCAATGCCGCGTTGATAGCGTCATCCACATGCTGCATACCACCTTTGTAATAAAATCCGAAGTCATGAGCATGATCCTGTGGAGACTGAAGCTGTACTTTTTCGTCAGTTTTTACTTCCTTTCCGTTGATGATCATTGGAATTTCAACCTTTTCAGCCCACATTTTCTTGTAGGTATTGATAAGGCTTTTAACTTCTGGAGATCCCGGTACATAAGAATTTACCGGCTCATTTACCGCTAATGGTACTTGCGAAATTGCTTTTGACATATTACGTTTTATTATTTTTATTAAAATTAAATAAGTAAGTTGTATACAAATTTACGATAATTATAAGGAAAGAAAAAAATACCGTATGTTTTTATGAAATAAACTTTTTTGTTAACCAATACGTGATAAATATTATGTATTTGAGAATAGAAGATATTAATATCCTATAATTTCAATTAATGTTTTGAAGAGAAGAAAATAGAGGTGGAAATGTTGTAATTATATGAATAGAGACAAAAAAATATTTGTCATAGTTGGTTTTTTACGCTTAGTCGTTGTAAAATAATTAGTTATGAGTAAATGTGAATTTTCATTAAAATTGCGTTTGTTGCGATTTTGAACATTTTAAATAAATTTTTAGATAGCCTGCCTTTTAAGATTAATCTAATTTTACATCATTATTAACAGGTATGAAAAAAAGAGTCATATTTTTCTCTTTTGTATTGTTTTTCTCAGCTTTATGTGTAAGTCTTTTTGCACATAAAGGGAAAACTCAACCATACTCTGATGTCTTATCAAAAATCCATCTTCTTCAGCAAAAATCGGATCAGCAGACCCAGCCTGAAATCTATAGTTTTTCAGATGCACAGGATGTACAAGATTCCAATGATTGGGAGAAAGTAAAATTTGATTATTCAATACTTGCAGAACAATGGCTAAACTATTTTTTTGCAGATTATTCTTATAATATACAGGTGGCAGCTGTTCAAGGCGGTACCTATATTACAGCACCCAGATACATTCTGTATCATGCCCTGCAGATAGCAGGCTGCTAATCCTTTTTATATTTCAATGATGAATTATGGTTTGTATGAATGTACAGATCTATAAAAATCATTTTCCAATTTTAAATTTCTGAACACTTCTTATTTGCCTTTACGACAAGGCAGACCAGATACTGTTTGCCCAATTTTAAATAAAAAATACTATGCACTTAACACCGAGAGAAACGGAGAAGCTTATGCTATTTCTGGCAGGAGAGCTTGCTCTAAAAAGAAAGGCAAGAGGCCTTAAACTAAATTATCCAGAATCAATAGCATTGATCAGTCATTTTTTGCTTGAAGGCGCAAGAGATGGGAAAAGAGTAGCTGAACTGATGCAGGAAGGAGCCAATCTTCTTACTAAAGATGATGTAATGCCGGGCGTGGCAGAAATGATCCACGATGTTCAGATAGAAGCCACTTTTCCTGATGGAACCAAGCTGGTAACCGTACACAACCCAATCCGCTAATCCCTATTTATTATGATACCAGGAGAAATTTTTGTAAAAGAAGGTACAATTATCTGCAACGAAGGCAGAGAAACTGTAAAAATAAAAGTAACAAATACAGGAGACCGTCCTATTCAGGTAGGTTCACACTTCCATTTTTTTGAAGTCAATAAAGCCATGAGCTTTGACCGTGAAAAAGCTTTCGGAAAGAGACTGAATATTGTAGCAAGTACTGCAGTTCGTTTCGAACCGGGAGAAGAAAAGGAAGTAGAGCTGGTAGAAATAGGAGGAACCAAAAAAGCAATGGGCTTCAATAATTTAGTTGATGGACAGGTAGATTCTGAAGATCAGAAAAAAGCAAGCCTTGCAAAAGTTGAAGAGTTAAACTTTAAAAATCATTAAGATGAGCTTAAACGTAGACAGAAAACAATACGCAAATATATTAGGTCCAACAGCAGGAGACAAAATCAGGCTGGGAGATACTGAAATTATCATAGAAATTGAAAAAGATTTCACCCATTACGGAGACGAAGCCGTTTTCGGAGGTGGAAAAACCGTGCGTGACGGGATGGGACAAAATGTAACAGCAAAAAGAGACGAGGGTGTTCTAGACCTTTGTATTACAGGAGCAGTAATCATTGACCACTGGGGAATTGTAAAAGGTGATATCGGAATTAAAGACGGTAAAATCGTAGGAATCGGAAAAGCAGGTAACCCTGATACGATGGACGGTGTATCTCCTAATATGATTATCGGTGCTTCAACGGAAGTTCATGGAGGAAAAGGATATATCGTAACAGCCGGAGGTATTGATACCCACATTCACTATATCTGTCCACAACAGATTGAAACATCTTTGTATAGTGGAATCACCACAATGATCGGAGGAGGAACAGGTCCCAATGATGGAACTAATGCTACAACGGTTACTCCTGGTAAATTCAATATGCAGAAAATGCTTGAGGCAGCAGAAGAATATCCAATGAATCTTGGTTTCTTCGGGAAAGGAAACTGTTCTGCAGAGGGACCCATTGAAGAGCAAGTAGAAGCAGGTGCTTTAGGGGTGAAGATCCACGAAGACTGGGGAGCAACACCTGCAACGATAGATGCTGCCTTAAAAGTAGCAGATAAATATGACGTTCAGGTGGCCATTCACACAGATACTCTAAACGAAGGAGGTTTCCTGGAAGATACAATGAGAGCAATCAACGGAAGAGTAATCCACACATTCCATACAGAAGGTGCTGGTGGAGGACATGCTCCGGATATCATTAAAGCAGCAATGTATCCCAATGTACTACCGGCTTCTACAAACCCAACACGTCCTTACACAATCAATACCATTGATGAGCATTTGGATATGTTGATGGTATGCCACCACCTGAGCAAGAATATACCTGAAGATGTAGCATTCGCAGATTCACGTATTCGCCCTGAAACGATTGCAGCAGAGGATATTCTTCACGATATGGGAGTGTTCAGTATCATGAGTTCCGATTCTCAGGCAATGGGAAGACCGGGTGAAGTCATCACAAGAACCTGGCAGACGGCCAGTAAAATGAAAGAGCAGAGAGGTGATTTAGCAGAAGATAAAGATAGCGGAAACGATAATTATCGTGCAAAAAGATATGTTGCGAAATATACCATCAACCCTGCCATTGCACACGGTATTTCAGAATATGTAGGATCTCTTGAAGAAGGGAAATTAGCAGATTTAGTGATCTGGAAACCTGCATTATTTGGAGTAAAACCTGAAATGATTGTAAAAGGAGGATTTGTAATTGCTGCTAAAATGGGAGACCCGAATGCATCTATCCCAACGCCACAGCCCATTATCTACAGAAATATGTTTGGTGCCCACGGAAAAGCTAAGTTTGGTATTTGTGCCAACTTTGTTTCGCAGGTTTCTATCGATAACGGAACCATTGCTTCTTACAAATTAGAAAAAATGATTCTTCCGGTAAAAAACTGTAGAAATATTTCCAAGGCAGACCTTATCCATAATGACAAGACTCCTTTAATTGAAGTGAATCCTGAAAACTATAAAGTAACGGTAGATGGTGAATATATCACTTGCGAACCGGCAGAGAAACTTCCTTTAACGCAGTTGTATTACTTGTTCTAAAATAAACCTGACTGATCTTATAGGCTTCCAGTGCCTATAAGATTTACTCAAGCAAAATTTAAAATAATGATAAAATAAGTTTAGAATGAAATATTTAAATAAAACAGTTTTTTCTTTTGCATTAGCCGGATTGTCTATGCTTTCAGGAAATGTAAACGCTCAGTTGCTGGGAGGGCACAGACTTAAAAGTGATGAAGACGGACCAAAAGGACAATTTATGGTCTATGGCTCATTGGATTACTCTAAAGTTACCACACCATCAAGTAGCAGCAGTACTGTTTCCAGTGCACCGCTTGGAGTAGGGTACTTCATCAATAATAATGATCTTGTTGGAGTCAATTATGCATATTCTCAGAACTCTGTTAATCATGATGTTGTGTATAAGCAAAATGAAGCAGGAGTTTGGTACAGCCCATCATTGATGCTCGGAAAATACTTCGTGTTGATAGGGCAGGTAGATGCTCATTATGTTTGGGGACAGCAGGTATCCGGAACAGCAGATTCTATGCAGAACTTTACAGGATTCCGTCTTCGTGCTTATCCTTTAATCGGGATATTACTCGGGAGTGGCTGGGCCTTGAAATTCAAATTTGCTGAGCTTTCTATGCTTCAGACCAAAGTAAAAGAGGTGGGCTGGACCAAAAGCTATGTGGCAGGAATCAGTGGTTCAACATTCGGAGTAGGCATTTCTAAAAACTTTGACTTCAGAAAAAAATCGAAAAAAGATGATAATTAATCAAACCATAGGCAACCTAACCGAAAATCCTACAGAAAAAATTATAGATTATCTGGATCTGGAATGGTTTGAAACCACCAAAAGGATCCAACGCAAAAAAACCAGACTGGGAACTGATGTTGCCATTAAGTTTCTTAAAGAGGGACAACGTTTGCGCGAGGGTGATATTCTTTTTGAGGATACAGAAAAAGTAATAGCCATCAATGTTTTGGAGACAGATGCTATTGTAATGAAGCCGGGTTCTTTATTGGAAATGGGAACCGTATGCTATGAAATTGGGAACAAGCATATTCCGCTTTTCATTCAGGATGATAAAGTGCTGCTTCCTTTTGAAATGCCCATCTTCAGATGGCTGGAAGCAAGTGGTTTCAAACCGGAAAAACAAACCGTAAAGCTGTTGAACCTCCTCAAATCCAATGTAGAACCTCATGGACATGGAAGTCTTGGTTCAACAATCTTCACTAAAATCCTAAAAATGGCAGCTCCAAAAGATGAATAATACTATGAATATCAATTTTTTATCAGGCCTGCTTCATCTTGCAGATCCAACACTTCCGATTGGGGGCTACACTCACTCCAACGGACTGGAAACCTATGTACAGGAAAGAATTGTACATAATCTGGAAACAGCAAAGGAATTTGTGCAGAACATGCTTCAGTACAATCTCAAATTCAATGACGGAGCTTTTGTAAAACTGGCCTACAAAGCAGCAGAAAACAATGATCTACAATTATTGTTAAAGCTGGATAATGAATGCAATGCCATAAAATGCCCCAAAGAAATTCGCCAAGCCAGCCAAAAACTAGGTTTAAGGTTGATCAAGATATTCAAGAGAAGAGATAGTTTTCCTTTTATGGAGGCCTTTGAAAAAGCAGTTCAAAACAAGGAAGCCAATTCTCATTACTGCATCGTGTTCGGGGTATATGCTTATTTAATGAAAATTCCTTTATATGAAGCATTACTGGGCTTTTATTATACCTCTGTTGCGGGAATGATTACGAATGCAGTGAAGCTGGTGCCTCTGGGACAGCTTGACGGGCAGGATATTCTCTTTTCCCTATATCCTGTAATGGAAAAAACAGTCTGGGAAACCATGGAACTGGACAGGGATATGGTAGGGCTTTGTAATACAGCTTTTGATATCAGATGTATGCAGCATGAAAGGCTTTATTCAAGACTTTATATGTCGTAGATCGTTGAAAACATGAAAGGATTCTTTATTAAATAAAAACCTTAGCGCTCCGGCGTTAAAAACAAAATAAATTTTAGAAAAAATGGAAAATAGAAAATATATAAAAGTAGGGGTAGCAGGACCTGTAGGATCAGGGAAAACTGCATTACTGGAACGTTTAAGCAGAAAATTATTCGGGAAATATGATCTTGGAGTAATTACCAATGATATTTATACTAAGGAAGATGCCGAATTTATGGCTAAAAATAGTCTTCTTCCACACAACAGAATTATCGGAGTAGAAACAGGAGGCTGCCCACACACTGCCATTCGTGAAGATGCAAGTATGAACCTTGAAGCAGTAGATGAGCTGGCTGAACGTTTTCCGGATATTGAATTGGTTCTTATTGAGAGTGGTGGAGATAACCTTTCCGCAACATTCAGCCCGGACCTTGCAGACGTTACCATCTTTATCATTGACGTTGCAGAAGGAGAAAAAATTCCTAGAAAAGGAGGGCCGGGGATTACAAGATCAGACTTATTGATCATTAACAAGATTGACCTTGCCCCTTATGTAGGAGCGAGTCTGGAAGTAATGGAAAATGATGCCAGAAGAATGAGAAAAGGAAATCCATTTGTATTTACCAATCTTAAAACAGATGAAGGGCTGGATAAAGTAATCGGTTGGATAAAAAAATATGCTCTTTTAGAAGAAATTGAAGAACCGAACCTTGTAAGATAAATGGATAGTCGTTTAAATATTATCGCAGGATTCAAGGGAGGAGAATCATATGTGAAAGATCTTTATGTTTCACTTCCTTTCAGGGTTGTTTCTGTGGGACAACGAAAAAGCGATAAAAAACAGTATCAGATGATCATGAGTTCTTCTCCCGGAATTTTGGATGGAGACCATTATCACCTTGATGTGGCCCTTGAAAAAGGAGCTTCTCTTCAGTTGCAGTCACAATCGTATCAGAGGCTTTTCAATATGAAAGATAAGGCCCTTCAGGAGCTGAATGTTACCATGGAGGATGAAACGTCCTTCGCCTATGTTCCGCATCCCATTGTTCCCCATGAAGATTCCAACTTTAAAAGTAAAGCGAATGTTCAGATCGGGAAAAACAGCCAGATTATCATCAGTGAGATTATTACTTGTGGAAGGAAACACTATGGAGAAGTCTTTAAGTTGAAACGTTTTCAAAACCTTATGGAAATCTACCATCAAAATAAACTGGTAGTGAAAGATAATGTGGTGATTCAGCCTGACATGATTCCCATTAGCAGCATTGGAAATCTGGAACAGTATACCCATCAGGGAACTTTAATATTCTACAGTACAAAGGAGAATGTAGACAAGAATGGGTTGATAGAAACCATTGTGGAGGTAGCAGCAGTACATCTTGAAGAAATGGAGGTAGGGGTTTCTGCCATGGAAGATAATGGTTTTGTAGTAAGAGCTTTGGGGCATGGAGGAGAATTGATGTACAATTTCTTTCTTCATATTCAGGAAATTCTCTGGTCTTTAGAATAAAAAATTAAAATGATTCTTATGTAGGTTGAGAGTATAGTTGAATATTAAAAAAAACTACAGATTGATCAGATTTTCGCATTGAATTCAAGCATAGTCATCTGCGAAATCTCCAAAATCTGCGAGAAAAATGTTCAATAGAAAAAGATTTACCCAAAACTTAACAAAGAATCTGGAACAACAGAATAAATAGAAAATGGATAGTACAGTTTGGGCGCTCCTTTTGAGTGCCATTTCAATAAGCTTTATACATACAGCATCGGGACCAGATCATTACCTGCCGTTCATCGTGATCTCAAAATCCAAGAAATGGAGCGGAATGAAAACAGCTGTTTTAACTGTTGTTTGTGGGTTAGGACACGTATTAAGCTCTTTGATTTTAGGCTTCATCGGTGTTTTTTTAGGATGGCAGCTGAATAAAATATCATGGTTTCAGGATATCAGGGGGAACTTTTCAGGATGGGCACTGCTTATCTTTGGTGGAGTTTATCTGGTGTATGGGCTGGTTCAGGCCATCAGAAATAAACCTCACAAGCACTTTGATGTAATGGGAGATGATGTTTATGTGTATGAGCATAACCACAGTGAAGTGGTAATGTCGCAAAAAAGAATAAAAGTAACTCCGCTTGTCCTTTTTATGATCTTTGTAATGGGACCAAGTGAACCTTTGATTCCTTTATTATTCTATTCCGGAGTAAAGCATTCCATGTCGGAGATTATAGTGCTTGTTACTTCATTTACAGCAACTACGGTACTTACCATGCTTGGGATGGTTCTTTTAGGTCGTTATGGCTACTCAACACTATTCAATACAGAAAAACTTGAAAGATATATGGGAGTAGTAAGCGGAGCTGTGGTAACGGTTTGCGGAGTCGGAATGGTCTTTCTGGGATGGTAAGAAGTTAGAATGTGGTAGAGTTTGAGAGTTGTAGAGTGATAGCAATAACTTTCAACTCCAACCTCCAACCTCAAATCTAAGTTCTACTATCTCATTATATAAAATACATTATACAAAAAAAACTATGGACGAATTTTTTAAAAAAATACCCTTTATAGACAATGTTTTAAAAGGGATTGGGCAAATTATGCTTCAGGAAAACAGATGGACCGGGCTTTTGTTTCTCATAGGAATTTTTATGGGAAGCTGGCAGGGAGGGGTTGCAGTATTACTTTCAACAGCCGCTGGAACTTTTACAGCTATGAAGCTTAAATATGATCAATCCCAAATTAATGCCGGATTATACGGTTTCAGTGCAGCGCTGGTAGGAGTCGCATTATCTTTTGTATTTCAGACAACCTTGTTGATCTGGGTGCTTATTGTGTTGGGGGGAGCTTTGGCCGCTATTATTCAGCATTTCTTTATTCAAAAGAGAATTCCGGTATTTACTTTTCCTTTTATCATTATTACTTGGGTATGTGTTTTTGCACTACACTCTTTCACACAGATTCCTTCTTCTGCGGCCATTTCTGCGGTTACAGAACCTGTTGATTATGATGATTTCCTTACCTGCACCAATGCCTTTGGTGAAGTTATATTTCAGGGTGGTGTACTTTCGGGAGTTATTTTCTTTATTGCTGTTTTTATCAGTTCACCGGCTGCCGCTTTATATGGTTTTTTAGGAGCTATTTTAGGATCTTATGTATCTCATATGCATGGTGAGCCTATTGATAAAATTCACATGGGACTTTTTGGTTTCAATGCTGTGCTTTCTGCCATCGTTTTTTCAGGATTCAAGAAAGCAGATGGGATTTGGGTTTTCATAGCTGTGGTATTAACGGTACTCATTGATGATTATCTGGTAGACAATAATACCTTGGGTGCAGTAGGCGGAGTACTTACTTTCCCGTTCGTAGCAGGAACATGGATTACACTTTTCATTCAAAAGCTTTTTATAAAGGTAAAAGGGTAGCGCTGGATTTGAGTCTTTTGTTAGGCGGAAGCTTTCCTAATATTGTTCAGTAAAACCTCTCTAAGCAGACATTCATAAGTCAAAATATTAAAAATTAGATAAAAGAATTAACAAACTTAATGTACAATGTTTCTAAGGCAAGTTAAAGATCATAAACACATTTTACATTGTACATTTTTCAAAAAAAGATTAAAATGAAGATAACTAAAATAGCAGCAGTATTTCTGGTAATGGCATTAAGTGGTAAAGCAATGGCTCAGGAAGCAGAAAAACAGCTGTTAATAAAAGATGCAGATGACAAATTTCCCATTGCAGATGCCTTGGTAAAATACGACCACGGAAATAGCCACACCCATACGGGAACAGACGGTACCTTTGCCATTCCTGTTAAATCTCTTCCCGATACGCTGGTGATCAGCCGTCAGGGATATGATGAGGTAAAATGGGTAGTTACCAATGATGAAGATAAAAATAAGGTTATTTTTTTACAGCATAAACCGTTTCAGATTTCAGAAGTAGCCATCAATCACAGTTCATTTCTGTCTGCCATCACCAAAGTTGACCTGAACAAATTTCCAGTCAATTCAGCGCAGGATCTGTTGAGAAAAGTACCGGGGCTATTCATTGCACAGCATGCCGGAGGAGGAAAGGCAGAACAGCTTTTTTTAAGAGGATTTGATGCAGATCATGGTACAGATGTAAGTGTGAATGTAGACGGAATGCCTGTAAATATTGTTTCTCATGCCCATGGACAGGGATATTCTGACCTACATTTTGTGATCCCTGAAACAGTAAATAATATCGATTTTGGAAAAGGAGCTTACTATATGGACCGTGGAGATTTTAACACGGCAGGGTATGTTGATTTTCAAACCTATAATGGATTGAAAAATAGTATGATCAAGCTGGAGGGAGGTTCATTTAATTCCAAAAGGGTATTGGGAATGTTCAATATCCTGCATGATGATCTGGGGAGAAAAAATGCCTATATCGCTGCGGAATACAACTATACGGACGGACCTTTTGATGTAAAGCAGAACTTTAACAGAGTTAATATTTTCGGAAAGTATAACCAATGGCTTACTGATAATGATTATTTCAATATTCAGTTTTCAACATTCAATTCTTCATGGAATGCCTCAGGACAAATCCCTGAACGTGCCGTAGACGAGGGAATTATTGGCAGATGGGGGAGCATAGATCCTACTGAAGGCGGGAGGACTTCCAGAACAAATCTTCAGATGAATTTTAAGCATATCATTTCACCTTCTGAGCAGATAGATGCCATGGCTTTTTATTCAAAATATAACTTCAACCTCTATTCCGATTTTACCTTTTACTTAAAAGATAAAGATCATGGAGATGAAATTCAGCAGACAGACGGAAGAAATATTTACGGTGCAGAAGTGAAGTATACCAAAAGTTTCTCGCTTCCCAACAGCTCACTGAACTGGACCTCCGGAATAGGATTAAGAAATGATGATATCAATACATTACAGCTTAACCACGTCTATCACAGAGATCTATTACTCAACAGGATGTCAGATGTAAACGGAACGGAAACCAATCTTCATGCCTACACAGGGCTTGTTTGGAAAACAGGAAAATGGACAATCAATCCTGCATTGAGAGTAGATCACTTTATTTTCAATATGCATAACCTTTTGGATGCAGAACAATTACCATCCGGACAATCTAAGGAAGCAACAAGGCTAAGTCCTAAACTAAACTTCTCCTATGCACAGAACGATAACGTAATGTGGTTCCTGAAAACAGGAATGGGCTTCCACTCCAATGACCTGAGAGTAGTAGTTCCAAATAAAAATGAAAATACCCTTCCTTATTCCATTGGTGCCGATTTTGGGGTAAGATTACACCCTTTCAAATCGCTTATTATTACTCCTGCCGTTTGGTATATGGATCTGCAGCAGGAATTTGTATATGTAGGAGATGATGCCGTGGTAGAGCCATCCGGAAAATCAAGACGTTTTGGTGCCGATTTGGGAATTCGTTTTCAGCCATTGGAAAACTTTTACCTGAATGCCGATATCAATTACTCCCACGGAAGATTCATCGAAGAAGAAAAAGGTCAGGATTACATTCCATTGGCACCGGTAGTTACCAGTACAGGATCTGTAAACTGGGACTTCCTGAACGGTTTCTCATTAGGACTTCAGTACCGTTACCTTGGAGAAAGGCCGGCTGTGGAAGATAACAGCATCAAGACAAAAGCTTACTTCGTAAATGATCTGATGCTTTCCTACAACCGTCAGAAGTGGGGAGCGAATATTCAGGTTAACAACCTTTTCAATGTAAAATGGAATGAAGCCCAGTTTGCAACAGAAACCCAATTGAAGGGGGAAGCAGAGCCTATCACAGATCTTACTTACACACCGGGAAGCCCGTTTGGGGTGAGAGTAGGAGTGTACTATAAGTTTTAAGTATAATGTATAATGTATAATGTATAATGTATAATGTATAATGTATAATGTATAATGTATAATGTATAATGTATAATGCGTGGTGTATCACATTTTATTAAATAGTCTGAAATAGCCAGAGTATAATTAAATAAGAAGAAAAATTCCTTTTATAATAACAATTATTGATAGCACTATTTATACATTATACATTTTTCATCCGACATTGTACAAAACCATTCATATATTCAATTTCAGCATTAAATTTGTAATAATCAATTCATCATGGAAGTATTATCCAATTTTCAATACAAAAAACTGTTTCTTCCGAATATCGCGGAGAAAATATTAGTCAATAATGCGGATATACAGCTTTATCGGATAGAGAATTATCTTAAAGGGATTCTTATGCCGGTCATTCCGTACCGTACAACCTTTAACTTTATTATTTTCGTTACCAAGGGACATATTAAACAGTATCTGGAAAACAAGGAATACCATGCTGAAAAAGGAGGCGTAATCTTCATTAAACAGGGAACAATAACAGCAACTGTGGAATTATCTGATGATATCGAAGGTTTTTTTCTTGCCTACGAAAATAATATTCTGTCTGAACAGGAACTACCAAAGCACAAAAGCAGTATTTTCTTCATGACGCCTTTCCTTAATCTGGATAGCCTTACGTATGGAACCATCACGCAGCTTCTACTCATTATGGAACAGGAATTATGGCTGAGTAATCTTAATGTTAATGATGTTGTAGTCACCATGCTTCACCTTATTCTGATCAAAATGCTGAGTACAGACTCAGATACCCACCACAAGTCTGCGACCCGCCCTATGGAATTGTCACTTCAGTTCCGGGATCTTTTGTTCAAATATCATGTCGGGGAAAAGCGAGTGGCATTCTATGCTGATAAACTATCCGTAACAGAAAGTTATCTGAATAAATGTGTAAAAAGCGTGACGCAGAAATCACCGAAACAATGGATCAATGAGATTGATATCAATTACAGTAAGGCATTGCTCCATTCCAGTAAAGATATTGCAGAGATTGCCTATGAACTGAATTTTCATACTGCGTCCCATTTTACCCAACTTTTCAAAAAAATTGCAGGCATTACCCCAAAAGAATACAGAACCCAGTTTTTGAAGAACAGGGTTTCTAAGTAAATATAATTTTAAACGACTATTTTTTCATTTTCCAGAATTTTAAGAACAAGCTTTTCTTCTTGCGTCAGATCAGCTTTTCCGTCATTTTCTTCAATAATTTCCAATTCGTCAAGATATTTTTTGATCGTATTGTTTTCATAAAGATTGATAACCAGGGGATGTACATAGTATTTCCTGCAAACGGCAGTGGTGTTTCCGAGATGTTCTGCAACAATATCCAATGCCTCCTTTACATTCTTTTTATATTGGGTATCATTTTCTGCATATCCAATCTCCTTAAAGGCAATCAATGCACTTACAGTTCCGGACCACGTCCTGAAATCCTTGGCGGTAAAATCTTCGCCACTTATTTCCTTGATGTAATCATTCACCATCCCGGAATCTACAGAATGTAGGTTTCCCTCCTCATCAAAATATTGAAAAAGCTCCTTTCCGGGGATATCTTTGCATTTTTGTACCAATCTTGCCAATTTTTTGCTCCTGAGATCTATTTGATGCATAACCCCTTTCTTTCCCTTAAATGAAAATGTTATTTTTTGCCCCTTGATTTTTACATGTTTATCCTTGAGTGTAGTAAGGCCAAAGGAACCATATAGCTTTTCATATACATTATTGCCAATACGGATATTGGTTCTTTGCAATAGACTTACAATTAAGGCAAGAATCTTACGTTTTTCAAAGGTTCTCAAGGCGAGGTCTTGTTCTATATGAAGTCGGATATCCGGTAGTGCATACCCAAATTGCAGCATTCTGTAGAATTTTGTATGATTTCTCAAGGCACTCCATAAAGGATGATAGCGATACTGTTTCCTTTGTTTTGCATCAAAGCCTGTTGCCTGAAGATGTCCGTTTTCTAACGCACAAATCCATACGTTTTCCCACGCAGGCGGAATCACCAGCTTATTAATTCTAGTGATTTCATCTTTCTCCTTTATTTTTTTGCCATCCTTGTAATAAGAATACTTTTTACCGTTTTTTTTACGCGTAATTCCGGTATTTTCTGCATCGGTGGTATATACGAGATGTACTGCCTTTGCAGAAGCTTCCGGATCCTTCATGATTTTTACAATCTTTGATGGCTTCAGGTGAGAGATCATCTCCAAATCTGTATTCTCCTCCATAGAAAATGGTTAAGAGTTTTTACCTTTCGAAAAAATCAGTAAAAGAATCACTACTATTACACAGACTAAGAGGATTCCCCACCACATTCCAGCCTTAAAAATTGTTTCAACCGCTGTACAGCCTGTTAGGGTCAACAAACTGAATATCGTTATACTGTAAAAGCTCCACTTTTTCATAGGTCTATATTTTGTTGATGTATTAAACTCTGAGTTGATCAGCTTTCCAGTTTTTAATAGATCTTTTGATCTCGTCCCCGGAAATATTTTCATTCAGTGCTTTGTATAAAAGCTCCTTAAATTCATCATCATACGTAAATCTAAGGGCAGCAATCTGGTCGAATCTCAATTTTTCAACCGTTTCATCAGATCTTTTATTGAAAATCTCAAAATACCGTTGCCTGAACTCAAGAATAACCATACGGTTCTGAAGTCCAAGAGCATAATGCTGCCTTGTCATAAACGCAAGATAAAAAAGCAGAAAGATCACAATAGAAAATAGGCTCCAGATCAGTTTATTATTTGGATCATCCCATATTTTATAGATTCCGAGTACCTCCAATATAATCAATAAAGGAAGATAGATAAAATGATGTGGGGGATAAAACTTCCTGTGATTTTTATAATTCTGCTGTTTCATATCGTAGAATGCAGCAATAATCTTTCCAAAAAGGTATTATTTTGATAATTAAATTGTTTTTTATGTTATGAAATATGTTTGTTGTTTTATTTAATTCGTTGAAAATTTTAAATCATTAAGTGGAAATAAAGAAATATTATAGAATGGAATATACAACTGCCATTTGTTATAAAAGGGCTGTAAATTATATGAAAGCCAGTTTTATTGGTCTCCAATATTTTCAAATTCAATGATAAGACCTGCCAATTAATATCATCAACCAGAATTAATAAAAAAATAACAGATTATTAAAGGAAAATAGGATATTGATTTAACTCTCTGACTTCAAATTTTTCGTAACTTTCGGTGTTTAAAAAAGAAAAGAATGACTTCAAAGGAAAAAGTTGCTGCGCTTCGTGAAGAAATGCAGAAAAATAATGTTGATGCATTTATAGTATATTCTGCAGATCCTCATATGAGTGAGTATCTTCCTGAAGAATGGCAGGAGAGATCTTGGCTTTCAGGATTTTTAGGTTCTGCCGGTTTTGTGGTAATTACCAAAAATAAAGGCGGACTTTGGACCGACGGAAGATACTTTACACAAGCTGCCATTGAATTGGACGGTTCAGGAATCGACCTTTTCAAGGACGGAATGGAAGGAACTCCCAATTATATCGATTGGATCATTTCTGAAATTCCTGCCGGTGGTAAAGTGGCTGTAAATGCCTTAGCTGCTTCTAATGCCAATTGGGAACTGCTTTCTCAAAAATTTAATTCAAAAAATATTACCCTTGCTGATATCCCTCTTTTAAAGGAGGTTTGGAAAGAAAGAGGAACTCCATCCACTAACCCGATCTTTGTACACCCTGTAGAAAGAGCCGGTAAATCTGTGGCTGATAAAATTTCTGCTATCCGTCAGAAGATGGAAGAGCAGGAAGCAACCGTTCATATCATTTCCAGTCTGGATGATGTAGCATGGACCTCTAACCTTAGAGGAAGCGATGTACAAAGCAATCCTGTATTTTTAGGGTACATTGTTATCACTAAAAATGATGCTGTTCTATTCACAGGTTTGGAAAAACTTGAAGTGGCAGCCAGAAAACAAATGGATGATTCTTTCGTGAAAATGATGCCTTACGAAGAATTTTATAACTATCTGAAAGATTTCAAAAATGAAAAAGTATTGGTTTCTCCAAACAGTAACCAGCAGATTTTTGAAACATTAAAGGCAGATAACCAATTTATCAAGGCTCCGGTTCCTGGAAACCTGATGAAGGCCCAGAAAAACGAAGCTGAACTGGAGGGGTTCAGAAAAGTAATGGTAAGAGACGGGGTAGCCATGGTGAAATTCCTTTACTGGTTAACTCACAATGCAGGAAAAGAAGCGATGAATGAATACTCCATCGGCGAAAAGCTGAGAAGCTTCCGTGCTGCAGGAGAGAACTTTGTAGGAGAAAGCTTCGGTTCCATTATAGGATATAAGGATAATGGTGCCATTATGCATTATTCTGCAAAGAAAGAAGGAAGTAAAGAAGTAACCAACGAAGAAACGATCCTTGTAGATTCAGGAGGTCAGTATCTTGAGGGAACTACAGATATTACAAGAACTTTTGCATTAGGAACGCCATCAGAAGAGTTCAAAAGAAACTCTACATTGGTATTGCAGGGCTTGATCCGTTTATCAATGGTAAAGTTCCCGAAAGGAACAAAAGGAGTACACTTAGATGCCATTGCAAGGCTTCCGCTATGGATGGAGGGGAAAGACTTCAACCACGGAACAGGACATGGCGTGGGAAGCTTCATGAACGTACATGAGGGACCACAAAGCATCAGAAAAGATATGAATCCTCAGGACCTTCTTCCTGGGATGGTTTGTTCCAACGAACCTGGATATTATCTAGAAGGACAATACGGAATTCGTCATGAAAATCTTATTGCGGTAAAAGAAGCAGAGAAAACAATTCACGGAACATTCTATGAATTTGAAACATTGACGTTCTGCCCGTTCTTTAAAGATACTATTGTTAAAGAAATCCTTTCAGAAACAGAAATCGAATGGTTGAACAGCTACCACAAAACTTGTGAGGAAAAAATAGGTCCTCATTTGGATGGGGAAGTTAAAGAATGGTTCTTACAGCTGGTAAGCCCGCTTTAATAAACCAGACTTAAACATTAAACTCTGATATTGAGCCTTAAACCTCAATTTTAAACAAAATAATTGTTAGATAAGCTAAAGTCCTGTAAGTGTTTCTTGCAGGGCTTTTTCATTTATACAACCGTATTTTTACGGATAAAAATTTAGGGATTCCCCTGATGCGGGGAAATTAGACTGTATTTATCTTTGTGACAACAAAACATCATTCATATCTTCATACAATAACTTAGTAAATTCAAAACGGTTGATCATCCCACTCTGGGATGATTTTTTTTATTTATTTTCGCCGTACAAGAAACTTGAAACAATGGCACATGATTTTTTTCGAAGCTTTAATCTATTTTCAGAAAGCGAGATTGAGGGCTTTTTACAGCTTTTTGAGCTTAGAAAAGTAAATAAGAATGACTATTTCATCCACGAAGGCGAAAGATGCAGGGAAGTAGCATTTATTAAATCCGGTATCTTCCGTTCTTTTTATCTTTCTGACGACGGTAAGGATATGACCTACTGTTTCAGGTTTCCTAATACACTTATGGCGGCGTATTCATCATTTATTTCCGGATCTCTCAGTAAGGAAAATATGCAGGCCATTAATGATGCAGAACTGTTGGTTCTCAAAAAAGAATCGATGGATGCAATTATACAGGATAATCTTAACTGGACCAAGTTTTTAAAAATTATTGCAGAACAGGAATACCTTGAGCTTGAAAATAGATTTTTTCAGCTTCAGAGAGACAGTGCCTCCCAACGTTACGCGGCTCTTCTGGAAAACTATCCGGACTATATTCAAAAAATTCCGTTACAATATCTGGCATCCTATTTAGGGATTACCCAGAGGCATTTAAGCCGTATCAGAAAGGAAGTTTCTTTTTAGACATTTGTCCTGTTTATTGGCTCCCTGGCTCTATAATTTTGTAAAAAAAAGATATGGAGCACAATATTCTCATCATTGGAGGAAACGGACTGGTAGGCAAGACAATTGCACGTATATTACAATCAAGAAATCCTCATGTGACTATTTTTATCGGAGGAAGAAAAGGAGGGAAGACAGAGCGGGATTTGAAAATTGATGTAACCGATCCTGCTTCTTTTCAGGTTATTTCTGATAAAAAAATAAACCTGATTATTCTTTCAGTAAATGATAAATCTGATCAGGTTCTGCAATATGCGATCAAGAATAATATTGACTACTTAGATATTACAAAACCTACTCCCGATCTGGCAAAAGCCTATGACATCGCAGGAAAATCAGACGTAAACAGCAGAATTGTCTTCAGTTCCGGCTGGATGGGCGGTATTGTTCCAGGGCTGGTCAATACTATTTCACAGGGCGCGGATACCATTCAGGAGGTGAAGCTTTTCGTATACTATTCTGTTAAAGATCTGGCAGGCGAAAGTTCTGCTCATTTTATGGCAGAAAATGTAGCGGTTCCTTTCCATGATTACAAAAACGATAAACCTGTTTCTATCAGACACTTTTTAGATACTGAAACCTTTGATTTTTCCTTTGGGATAGGGAAAAGGAGTGCCTATAATTTTGATGTTCCGGACCTTTATATCCTCAACAAAATAGAAAGAGTACCTAATGTAAGTGTTAAGATGACTTATAATTCTAAGTTTATTACCTGGCTTCTCGGTGGTTTTCAATATCTAAGAATCTTTAATATTTTATCTTTAAAGGAAAGAAAAATGATTTTCGGGTCCAGTGGAAACGGAGATCAGGCCGTCTTTGAAATTATTGTAAAAGACAAAAGCGGGAATAAGAAACTAAGTCTGCAAAGTACAAAGGGACAGGCGGAACTTACTGCATTGTCTGCGGTTCTTCATGCGGAAGAACTAGCACGAAACCCTCATGAAAACAAGGTGTATTTTAGCCATCAATTGCATGAGCCATTGGCATTACTGGCACAGCTTAATGCCTATGAAACGATTAACATCAATTTAGCGCGATGAAAAAAATAGCCATTATCAACGGACATCCCAATAAGGAATCTTTCAATTTTGGAGTAGCTTCGGCTTACAAGGAAGGAGCCGTGAAATCAGGTGCAGAAATAAAGGAAATTATCATTGCTGATCTCAATTTTAATCCTAATCTACAGTTTGGCTATCAAAAAAGAATGGAGCTGGAGCCAGATTTGATAAAAGCATGGGAAATTATTAAGTGGGCAGATCACTTGGTTTGGGTACATCCGGTGTGGTGGGGAGGTTTGCCTGCCCTTATGAAAGGTTTTATAGATCGACTATTTCTTCCGGGATTTGCTTATAAATACAGAGAAAATTCGGTATGGTGGGATAAGCTTTTAAAAGGAAAAACCGCACATATCATCACAACTCTGGATCAGCCGGGTTGGTATTATTGGCTTATGTATGGCAAACCTAGTGTCAATCAGTTGAAAAAATCAACCTTGGAATTCTGTGGGGTAAAACCGGTAAAGGTGACTTATTTGGGAATTATCAGGGATTCTAAAGAAGAGCAACGGGAGAAATGGCTGGAAAGGGTGATAGGATTGGGAAAAGGATTGAAATAAAGATCTTTTCACAGAGGAGATTGGGCTAAAAACAGTCTGCGATTCCTGTAACCTTACCTTGATAAAGTTGCAGGAATCAGACTTGCTTTTTATAACCCTTTCTTTCCTTCTATCCAGTAAGCCTGTGATTTAATGCACTTCGGAGCCACGTCCTTAGCTTTAAGAAATTTTCGGATCAATGACATTCTTTCTCCATTTCCGGTGAGATAGAAAATAACATCATTGTTGTATACCGCCTGTTTTTCTTCCTGTAAAAAATCATTTAGAGCCTCTATAATACCCATTGTGTTGTTTTTAGGAGTATGGTAGCCATATAAACTAAGCGCCTCCAAGGCTGCTGGTTCCTCAAGCTCATGAAGACATATGTACGAACAGGTAGACTTTTCTGCAGCTTCTTTAATGGAAAGAGAACTGCCCAATGAAGTTTCATCACCTATGGAGAAATGAATTTTAGCACTGGCATCAAAAAAACGCTTGCCTCTTGGCATCAACATTTTTATGGGATCTCCAATGGATAGGTGGGTGACAAAATCACTTCCCACCGCTGTGGTATCATGAAGATGAAATATGACATCAAATGTGCCAGTTTCCTTATTAAAGTTGAAAGGGGAATAGTTACGGAAATCTCGATCGTTAATTCTTATTCCTATGGCATAGGCCGGCTCGAAGTGAACATCCTCCAAGTCTGTTGAAAAACGGATCTTACGAAGATTATGGGAAATATTTTCTATATGAACAACGTTGCAGGTTTTAAATTTTGAGGACCAGACATTTTCTATCGTGTCATTGACCCATTTTGGTAAACTTGACATAAATATTTTTATTGCAAAGGACGTTGCAAAATTGAAATATACCGATAGCCGATTCAGGGAATTGATTGGACTATTCGTGGTTTATTGTTTGTTTTGTGTTTTGGCTCTGAACTCTGATGGTGACATGTTTTCCAGTTTTGAAAATAAGCGACTGAAATAAGTATGATCACTGTATCCCAATTCATAGGCTATTTCTTTTACAGTAAGATGGGTAAAAGCTAATAGGCGTTTTGCTTCCATTAAAACTTCCTGATGAATCCAGTGTTGTGCCGGTTTTCCAGTAACTTCACGAATAACCTCTGTAAGATAACCCCTTGAGATATTTAAAGTCTCTGCATATTCTGATGGACTTTTCAGGGTTTTGAATTCTTTCCTTACCAATATCTTAAAGGCCCTTGTGAGTTGTAAGGCTCTGCTTTCACCGGATATTCCTGAATAACTTTCACACGAATAAATAAAGGAAAACATTCCGGTAAGGGCATTAAGCAAAGACTGAATAATTAAAAATCCTTCCTTGGTAGTAAATGCTTCATCGGTATAAGAAGCATACAGCAGATTGGCAATGCTATTCAGTTTTTCAATCCAGTTTGTATCAACTGAGAGTGGCTGAATGATCTCCAGAGATTCTTCAAAGACAGAACGTACCACGTCCGGAATGAGATCTGCTTTAATCGCTATAAACCATCCGTAAACATCTTCCATTAAAAGTCCCTGATGCACTTGTCCGGGTAATACACAGAAAATGGTAGGATCTTGGGCTTCCATAATATTAAAATCCACCATCATTCTTACATGTCCGCTTTCCATGCAGGTAAAAATATAATGATTATCGCGATGTATCCCTTTGTCCAAAAGCTTATCTTCCGAACTGTTGCTGCGTTTTTCCATTCTTTCAATAAGAAAAGAGTGCTGGGAAATATCACTTAAATCGTAGGTTGGAATAGACTGCTTCATCTTTTTGAATTGATGTTGTAAAATTTACAATACTCCATTACTTAGCCTTTGAAAATGCCATTTTCACCGCCAGATAAGTCAGTATACTTGCCATAAACCACTTTTGTACTTTAATCCAAATCGGGTTATGGGAAAAGAATACTGCTACTCGTGCTGCCGTAAGGACAATTACAAAATTAACACTAAAGCTTACGAAAACCTGAACAACACCAAGTTCCAGACTTTGAGTGAATACAGAGCCGTATTCAGGCTTGATAAATTGTGGGAAAAATGATAAATAAAAGACTGCTACTTTTGGATTGAGTACATTCGTTAAGAACCCAACTGTAAAAAGCTTTTTAGGGCTGTCATAGGAACTGCTTTGCTCAACATCAAAAATGTTTTTACTGTTAGGTTTAATAGCCTGATAAGCCAGATATAAAAGGTAAGCCGTTCCTACCGCCTTAAGAACCGTATACGCAAAGGGAACAGCCAATAGAACAGCCGTCAAACCAAATGAGACCATAACGATGTGAAACAAAAAGCCACATACCACTCCCGCCAGCGAAATAAAACCGGACTTCTTTCCCTGAGTAATTGATTTTGAAATCAAATAAATCATATTAGGTCCCGGGCTAATCACTAAGACAAGCGCTGCCAGAATAAAAAAGAAGAGTTCATGAAGGGGTATCATTTCAATTAATTTTTATACAAATGTCTCATTAATTAAGACAAGGAGCAATACTCTTATCAATAATTAATAAAAAATCAATAGAAATAATATCTATTTCTGCTGTGAGAAACATCTGTGATGCCATTATTATAATCAATGATTAAGGGATGACAATTCTTTCTATTATCCTGTGTTTTTAATTTTGAAAAAGCTGTAAATTAGCCGTCAGAAATTGATTAAAAAACACCTCTTTTTTAGAATATATCAAACTATGTCCAAGCTAAAAACCGCAAGAGAACAGAAGAATCTTACTCAGGAAGAATTGTCAGAGAAATCCAAGATTTCTGTAAGGACCATTCAGCGGATAGAGGCAGGAACAGAACCCAAGGGACATACCTTAAGGGCCCTTGCACAGGCATTGGATATAGACGAAAACCTATTACAGGATATTGCAGTAACTCCTGAAATTGTTGAGGTAATAGATGATAAGGTAATAACAGAAGTAAAAGAAGAACAATCTAATATCAATTATTCCCAGATCAAAATAATCAACTTTTCTTCATTGTTATTCATTCTTTTGCCACCATTGAATATTCTCGTTCCGTTTCTTCTGATGTTTACAATGAAGCAGAGAAATACCTTGGCCAGACAAATTATTTCAGTTCAAATGATATGGACGGTTATGGCACCTATTGTATTTATGTTGGGGATTTTTTTAAAGCTTGGAAGACAATTTACATTGGTGCTGATGATCCTTATTGTACTTTCCAATGTATTTATTATCCTTCGTAATGCAGCAGAGATTGATCGAAATAAAAAACTATATTACAGATTGAAATTCAGTATGATATAATTTCTGTCAGGGCATTGTCGGGTTTTTGTCGGGTTCATTTTTAGTCAAAAAACACTTGAAAATATAATCTTTGTCAAAAAAATAACAATGACAAAGCCTGCTCAGTTTATTCTCCTTTTCTTTATTCTGTTTTTTAGCAGTATTCATGCACAAATCGAAAAAACAGATCCTCTTTACAAAACAATTATGTCGAAAGACAGTTTACTTTTTTCAATAGGATTCAATACCTGTAATATAAAACAGACAGAAATTCTGCTAAGCGATGGGCTTGAATTTTATCACGATAAAGATGGCTTTTCCGATAAAAAAAAATTCATGACCGATTTTAAAAATGGATTATGTAAAGATCCGGATACCTATCGATCCAAAAGAGTTCTGGTAGATAAAAGCACTCAAGTTTATCCGTTGTATAAAGATGGAAAAGTCTATGCTGCCATTCAGAATGGGGATCATATCTTTTATGAAAAAGAAAAAAATCAAGCTGAAAAATTAGTCGGAGGAGCGAGTTTTACCAATCTATGGACCTTGGAAAATGGAGACTGGAAGCTGACACGATCGTTGAGTTTTGATCACCATTCTAAGGAAGCTAATGATCTGAAAACAATCTTTGAAAACGATCAGGAAATTGAAAACTGGTTAAAGGAAAATAAAATTCCAACACTTGGATTAGGAATAATTGACGGGGGAGAATTGAAGCAGGTAAAGATTTTTGGAGAAATAAAAAAGAACGTTTCGGCACCTTATAATACCTATTTCAACGTGGCTTCCCTTACCAAACCTGTGACAGCAATGGTTGCATTACGTCTGATAAGTCTTGGAAAATGGAAACTGGATGAACCTCTTGATACCTATTGGACAGATCCTGATATTATAAATGATCCGAGACATAAAAAACTGACGACCCGACTTATCCTGAGTCATCAGACCGGATTTCCCAATTGGAGATGGATGAATGCTGATAAAAAACTGAATTTTCAGTTTGATCCGGGAACAAAATATCAATATTCAGGGGAGGGCTTTGAATACCTTAGAAAAGCTCTGGAAAAGAAGTTCAAAAAAACATTGGAACAACTTGCTCAGGAACTTATTTTTCAACCGATGAGAATGAATGATACCCAATATATCTGGGATCAAAATACGGATGAATCAAGGTTCGCCATTGGATATAATGAAAAGGGAGATCCTTACCCGACAGAAAAGAATAAAGCAGCCAATGCTGCCGATGATCTTCATACAACAATAGAGGATTATGGAAATTTCATGGTTAATGTTATGAAAGGAAAAGATCTGAATCCGGAAGTATTTCAGGAAATGATCAAAAAACAGTCGAAAATAAAGGAAGATGTATACTTCGGATTGGGACTTTCTGTATATGATCTTGGAAATGGCGACTATGCGCTGTCTCATGGGGGAGCTGATAAAGGAACAAGATGTATTGCCTTTGTATTGCCCAAAACAGGAAAAGGAATCCTGATATTTACCAATGTGGATGACGGCTATAAAGTATATGAAAAGCTGGTTCTTCATTACCTGGGAGCGCAGGGAAAGAAAATTGTTGATATAGAAAACAGATAATAATAGGGTCGATAAAAAAAGTCTGCTCGCTAAAAATAGGAGCAGACTTTTTTATATTTTACTTCAAAGCAGACGTTTCTACTTTACTTTTTCCAAAAGATATAGCTTGGCACCGGAAAAAGCCATTTTAGGCATCAGGTTACCCTCCAGGACCATAGTCTTGCTGTTCACATCAATAACTGAAATGTAATTATTGGAGTTGTATTCAATATAATTCTCCTTTTCCTTGGTTAAAGGATTTTTTCCAAACTCCAGAGAATATTTTACCCAGTCTTCTTTCTCAGAACTGCAATGTACCGGCTTGAATTTAGATTTATTAGCCTTAAAAATAATCTGATCAAAACTGTCAACACATTCTGAAGTAAATGAACCGTCAGGATTTTGATCCTTAGAAAAATCCTCAAAAGAACCACGATAAACCCCTACCACTTTCCATGTTCCGTCCAATCGGTCTTCGTCTATTTTTCCTTTGGCCTTGCTTACAGCCCAGCTGATTCCGTTTACCGTTCCTTTTACCGCCTTATAGCCTATATTTACAGCTCCCGAAACTACTTTTGTAGCAGTTCTTACCACACAAGAATTCAAAACAAGAAGAGCAGAAGCCAGAAATATTATTTTTTTCATTTTGTCAAATTTTTTACGAAGATAATATTTTAAGATGAGTCTTATCCATACTAAAGTTTTTACTTTACCCAGCTACGCACTTTCTCAAAGAAGAAATCATACAGTTTCTTTTCGATGTTATTGTGTTCGTAGAGTGAAATGTTTTCAGATCTGGTTATATTTAATTCTTCTCCGGAGGGGTCTCCATTTTTTCAAAGGTATAGGTAAGATGATAATATATTTTGCCCTCCTGATAGGTTTTTCCCAAAGGATTTACTTCTTCACCCATTAATAAGAACTTTTTTTCAGTCTGATTTTTCTGGTATTTTTTTAAAGTAGGTAGAAGATAAGATATCTGCGTGGTTTTACCCTGCTCATTATCATTAATAAATAACCATTCATCAAATTTTTTATTGAAATAACAAGCTAAGTTACCACCCATTTTTTTCGGTCCGGAATACTTAAGTTTAAATCCTTTTTGGGTTAAAAGACTGTCTGCTTTCGCTCCATTGGACATTACATCATACCAAATATTGGAAGATGTTAAGGTTTGTGCCGACGACAGGAAAAACCCTGTGGTAATGGCTATAAGAATTAATATTTTTTGTTTCATTTCTTCAAATAGTTGGAAGCATTGCAAAACTGCATTTTGTGCAAATATCAAAAAGCCGGGAAAGGATAAAAGCATCGAAATTATCGTTTTCTTCATCATATTATTAAGCGTTTGTCACTCATTAAATGTACATAATATTGTTTTGACTCTATTCATGCTATTTTTTGTACTTTTAAAAATAAGATTACTAATAATGAAAACCATACTAGGCTGGATCCTTTTTACATGTACTGTACAAACTGTATTTTCACAGGCTGATAATACTAGAAAGAGAATGGACAGCGTTGCACTTGCCAATCCGTTGTACCATAATTATAGAGTAGATGATCTTCGGACAGGCCTAAAATATCTGATAAAAGAGGAACCTTACAAGTCTGACGCCACCTTCATACAATATACATCTCACCTCAAGGATAAACTGGAAAGAACCAATATTGCCAACTATATTGAGGAACTTCGCTATTTTACAGACCTGAAGATAGATAAAAAATATAAAGATAATTATGATGAGGAAATTGTGAACATCAACCATACTGCATCCCATTCTCTGGCAGATGTATTTCTTGGGAAAAAGGACTATGAACAGGCAGAAAAGTATTTTCTCAAGGCACTTGTGGAACATCAGCTATTCAGTGTGAGCGGAACCACTGTAGAAAAAGATTCTCACAGAATTGAATATGATCTGGTAAAAGTATATCAAAATCTGGGACGGAAAGACGAGGCTTATGGCTATCTTTTGGCCTTGATCAATTCCCAGTGGAATTATGCATTAGGTGAAAAGGGGATCATTGCCATGGCAGAGAATGATAATAAAAAGAAACTGAAGAAAGATATTGATAAAGCATTGAAAACCTTTGTGGTACGTCCTGATTATTTCCTGAAGTTTACTTTCAGAGGAAAGAAAATTCTTTTTTGGAATGCACTACCTTTAAATAAAGAGTATTTTTCGAAAAATATTATGAAAACAGAATTCTATAAATCATTGAATCTCTAGATTTTATTTGGTATTTTAAAATAAAAAAAAATAAACACATGATGAAAAAGTACTGTTTACTTTTCTGGATATTTTATATTCCTGTTCATTTTTCTGCACAGGCAAAAACTATTTATTTTGATTCTAACTGGAAAGAGACCAAAAAATCCACTGCCATATATTACCGTCCGCTTCCTTTTCCAAAATCTGGAAATATAGAATTGCTTAGGGACTATTACATGAAAGGAAATGTACTTCAGATGCAGGGATATTTTGCCGATGGAGATGAAAAAAACAGAATTGGAGAAGTCTTTTGGTTTGATTCCGATGAAGAAGACAGATCCGGACAATCCTATCTCAATAAAACCAAACAGAAAAAACTTACCTACTATTTTGATGATGGTAAAATCTGGAAAACCGTGGAATATGGCGACAGCCTGAAATCCGGAAAAACCATTGAGTATAAACCCGATGGAAGCATTTTGGGAGAAGCCATTTATAAAAATGGATATCTTGAATCAGGAACCGAAGGCCATAGCTATTCCAAAAATGAATATTACAAATACAACAAGAAAGATAAATCTGAGGAACGGGTAAGTCTTCCTGAAAAAGAAGAGAAGATAAGAGAATACAAACGTTTATATTACTGGAAGAAAAGTCTGAAGACGGCTGTAGAATACTCATACCAAAATGACAATCTTATTTTGGAAAAGAATTTTGATGAAGATGGCAATCTTATTCAGCAGTTGGATAGTACCTCTTATTTTTATCCTGAAGAAGAAATGAAAAACGGGAAATATTTCTATTACCGGACACAAAAGAGTGCCATTTCCCAACCACCTCCTTATATGGAATACAAAAGCTTTACGTTTTCCGAGGTAAATATGGAGAATGTACATTTTATGATTCTTTATCGCGGGACGGTTCATTTTCTGGAAAAACATCCAACAGATGATTTATACAGAGAAATAAGCTATCGTTTTTTTCAGGAGAAAGGGACACCATTTATGAGATTGAAGCGAGATTATTCTCACAACAAAGTCTGGGAACCGCTAGATGCATATAAAGATTTGGAAGCTACTTTTATTCCGGTTTCAGAGATCGAGGCCTTATCCAAAGAAAGGATCTTTCAGAGGTTTTCCAAAAGAAAATGGAACAATTTATATCTTAAAAATAAGCCGGTTTCAGAGCAATTGTATTTTTCATCCCCTGATTTTATGGGAAAAATGATAAGGTATTCATCCTCAGAAAAAACAGAAATTAACGACAAGGAATCTGCATTAATCTACATCAGCCTGGTTCCCGGAAAATATATGATTCTTCGGAGAAACGGGGGATATTTCATTCCGAAAAAATCCGGCGATCTGATTGAAATTCCAAACTTTGTTCAGGAATAACGTCCTATTTTAAAACTTAATTATCATGAAATTTTCATTCAAAATATTGCTCACGTTATCATTATTGGTTTCAGTCCCTATACTTTCACAGATTCCGGTGCATAAAGAGACGAAGCCTTTAAAAACCAGAATGTCAAAGCAAAAAATAAATCGGTCAGCCCCTAAAATGTCTTCAAGGGATTCTATTCAGAAAGAGGTTCTTGAAGTAGTAAATGCTTATTATGATTCCGATGATGAGAATATAAGACCGGATAACGATCAGATCCTGATTCTCCGAAAAAAAGTAAATGAATCAAAAGGATTGCGTAAGGCTCTTTATCAATACTATCTGGCGAACAAATATGTTTCCTATATCGGAAGATATACCAACAGAGCAAAGAAAAAAGACATTACGCCTCTTAGTGAGCTTCCCGAAGACTATAAAACATGGGCAGTGAATGACTTTTACAGGGAAGCAGACCAACTGTACAGCCAGTCACTTTCCAACGGACCAATACTGCAGCAGGAAAAAACACAACTCTGTAATCGATTGATAGATCAATTGGAATTCACAAAATATAGGCCCACATTATATGACCTTGTTGCAACAGATTATTTAAAGTTTCTGGAAGGGCTGCCATTTGATTATGATAATTCTGCAAAGAAAAAAATAGCAGAAATTAAGAACAATTTATATCAGTTTCATGCCAATGATGATGATAAAACAGCATTGCTTTATCTTAAAAGTACCGAAATAGAAGGTGATGTGAAGAAGCAGTTACAGCAGTTGGAAGCGTTGGCCGATTCTTATCCTAAGGAACCGTTTTCCGCATATCTTCTGTTTCAGGCAGCCAATCTGGCAAAACAGGAAATTTCTGAAAACAATTTTCTGAATGCTCATCAACTTTGCCAAAAAGCAATTGATCGTATCCCATCCTCAGATTGGAGTAACCATTGTAAAAGACTGATTAATGGTCTTGAAAGTTCAGAAATGGGGATCGAAATACCTAAGAGAAATCTGCCGGGGGAGTACATTTCATTAGAAACCCTTTATAAAAATACAGACGAAGTAAAAATAGAGTTGAATAAAATATCAGGGAAGATAGATTTTGATAAAGAACCTATTTGGAACAAATATTCGGTGAGTGAAAAATATGTTTATTTTATAAATCCTCAGTTTGCAGATCAGAATTTCCGTTCCGAGACATTTCCACTGAAAAAGTTTAACGATTACAAACTGCATAAAACCCTGCTTGCTATTCCGCCTCTGGAAGAAGGAATGTATGATATGACTACGCTGTCGAAAGAGGCGAGAAGAACCGAAAGAATTGTAGTTTCAGATTTATTTTATGTGAAAAGATTTGAAGATGATACAAAAGTAACCTTTCAGGCCATGAATACCAAGACCGGAAAAAGTATTGACAACGCAGAGTATATCATGTATCAGAATACCAATGAATATGAACATAAATTCAATAACAGAAAGGATAATAAGCTGATCAAAACCGGGAAAGGCAGCACAGATCAGCTTGGAATGTTTTCTTTGCCCAAGTCAAAGGAGAGAAAGTATTATGGCAGCATTATCTACTTTCCTCACCTGAAAAAATATTTTATCATTGACAAAAATTATGATGAGATCAAGGATATAAAAGAGAGTGAAGAGCAATTTCGGGAGCCTGTAAATAAAGGCTTTATCATTTTTACAGACCGTGCTATCTATCGTCCTGGCCAAAAGATGTTTTACAAGGGAATTTTGAAGCAGGAATACTATGACAAAACCATGATTCTTCCCAAGCAAAAAGTAATGGTGAGGATTATGAACTCAAACTATGAGGAAGTGTCCAAGGCTGAAGCTGTAACAAACGAATTCGGAAGTATTACAGGAGCATTCACCCTTCCGTCTTCCGGAACTACGGGGAATTATTCTATCATCATGGAAGCTGATCTTGGAGAAATTCCAGGACAAAAGGAGCATTCTTATGCTAATGAGAGCAAGTATTTCAAGGTGGAAGAATACAAAAGACCAAAGTTTCGTGTAGCTATCAATCCGGTAAATGAGGCTTATAAACTTGGAGAGAACGTAAAGGTGAGTGGAAAGGCTGAGGCTTTTTCAGGAGCAGATATTTCCGGAGCCACCGTAAAATATGAAGTTAAGAGACAAAGAGTTTATTTCTGGAGAAGCTATTTTGACAGTTATTACTATCCAAATTACAAGGAAAAAGAAACTGATATTGCCCATGGCGAGACCACCACAGATGGTAATGGGAATTTCAATATTTCATTTAATGCAGAAGCAGAGGAAAAGTCTGATAAAAACAAAACTAACTACCGTTATTCCGTTTCATTTTATGTAACCGATGTTAACGGTGAATCCCAAAGCAGCCAAGCCGTCATTAATATCGGTGATGTAAAGGCTAAAATCAATATTGAAAGCTCAGAACAGATGCTTCAGAATGAATGGGAATCCCTGAAAATATCGGTGAATAATCTCAATGATCAGAAAATAACAGCTAAAGTAAATCTTACCATTAGTAAACTGGACGAAGAAAACAAGATTCTTCTTCCCAAGTTCATTAGAAAAAACTCAGATAATGGATATAGAGCTGAAGATATTCCTGCAAAGCCTTTATCTTACTCGTACTATAATAAGGAACTTTTTGACATTTACTTTCCCTACATCAGCTATAATCAAAACGCTAAACCTCAAAAAGGTAAAACTGTTTTTTCAAAACAATTCAATACTTCAGAAACTGAAAATATTACACTGAATAAAAATCCTGAGCCGGGAAAATATCTTGTGGAAGCAGAATCTATAGTAGATCATGATACCATCAAGACCTTTAAAGTGATTGAAGTCCTTGATAACGTAAATTTTAGAAATGGAAAGCCTGCTTATTTCGGAGTTCGTACAGATAAAGAATCTTACAAAGTCGGCGAAAAAGCTACGGTAACTTTCTATTCTGATTTTGAAGAAGGTTCTGTGAATTATAGGTTTACCCGAAATAACAAAAAAGAAGACTATCAACAGATTAGCATGAAAAATGGAAGTGCCGATATTTCCTTTATTGTTACTGATACTGATCTGAAAAGAATGCTTTATCTGGATTACGATTTTGTTCATGATAACGATTATGCGAAAGGAACCATCAAGTTTGATATTAAGGAAAAGGTTAACAGGAATCTGGAGATTACCACTCAGGTGTTCCGGGATAAAATTCAACCAGGCGTTCCTGAAAAGTGGATTCTCACCATCAAAGGAAAAGATAAAGAGAAAATCAATGCTGAGGTTTTAGCTTCCATGTACGATGCATCGCTGGATCAGTTTGCAAAAAATGAGTATAGTTTCAGTCACTATGTGCCTTATTCCAATAATTACTACACAGATTATGATTATTATAGCTGGGGAAGAGATAATTTCTTTAATGAACTGGTTTCTTTTGAGTCAACGGGTTTTAGCACTGGCCGTAGCCGATATTCTATAAAATCAGAGCAATATCCTATACCGCAGCTCCCTTATTTCCAGTATACCGCTATAATGATTTTTGACAGGACCTATTCTAAGGTTTCAGCCATGGAAGTGATGAGCAGGGTAGCCGATGAGCCAACGTTACAGACCTATAAAAGAAAGAAACTTAATCCAATGTATGTTGTTGACGGAAAATTGATGGATAAAAATCTTCCTGAAGACGAAATAGCAGACATCAAAAAACTTAGCCCTACTGAAGCGGTAGCTTTATACGGAGATACCGCTTCAAGAGAAGTTTTTATAGTAACATCGAAAAAAGCAATGAAAGAGGAATTGCTTAACAATGTAAAGGCAAGGACCAATCTGGATGAAACTGCATTTTTCTTACCCAATCTTTACACAGATTCAGAAGGAAATGTAAAGCTGGAATTTACCTCTCCCGAAGCACTTACCCAGTGGAAACTTATCTTATTTGCCCATACCAAGGATCTGAAAACAGGTTCAGCAGAATTTTTGACCAAAACCCAAAAGGAACTGATGGTAACCCCGAACCCGCCAAGATTCCTGAGACAAGGGGACGAGGTTCAGATTTCAGCAAAAATTGATAACCTGTCAGATAAGGATTTGAAAGGAGATCTCATACTTTACCTTTTCGATCCGGAAACCTCAAAACCTTTAGATTCAGCATTTTTAAATACTAATTCTCTGAAAAAAATAAGTGTGGCTTCCAAAAGATCAACACAGGTAAGCTGGGATATTAAAATTCCATATGCCGTAGATTATGTTGGCTATAAAATCTTAGCAAAAACAAATAATTATTCTGATGGAGAAGAGAATGTTCTTCCTATCCTTTCCGACAGAATGCTGGTAACGGAAACCATTCCGATTTCCATCAAGGAAGGCCAGAACAAAAGCTATACAATGAATGGCTTACTGAATAATACATCTTCTTCAGTTGCCAATTTCAACCTGAGTGTAGAGCTTACCTCCAATCCATTATGGTTTGCAGTGATGTCTATTCCTTATCTGAGAACGTTTCCATACGAATGTTCAGAACAGCTTTTCAGCAGATTATACGGAAATATGCTTTCAACCTATATCATGAATTCTTCTCCAAAAATCAAGAAAATATTTGATGAATGGAATGCCAAGGAAACACCATCCAATCCTTTAGAAGCCAATGAAAACCTGAAAACAATCCTTATCGGGGAAACCCCTTGGCTGAGCAGAATTAAGGATCAAAAGGAACAGATGGAGCAGCTTGCTCTCTTCTTTAATCTGAACAAAATGCAGCGTGATCTTAAAAAGGCACAACGTGATCTTGTTGACCGACAAAATCCTGACGGAAGTTTTTCATGGTTTCCGGGAGGAGGAAAGGATAAAACCATCTCCGGACATATACTTGCCGGATTCGGAAAGCTTAATAAAATGCTGAAAGGCCAATCCGGAGAATATTTTACCAATGAAATCAACCGTGTTATCAAAAACAGCATAGATTATCTGGATAAGGAATATGATGCCCAGTTAATTAAAGGACAAAAAGCAAACGAAGAGCTTGATTTAAACGACTATACCTCTTATTTCTATTACAGAAGTTATTGGACCCAAAAGGAAATTCCGTCTGAATTGAAAAAAGTACTCAATACTTTGGCGAATACTTATGTGAAAGATTTTGAGGAATATAGTCTTTATCATCAGGCCATGATTACTACACTATTACAACGGTATGGCTATCGCGATTTAGCCAAAAAATGTGTGGCTGATCTGAAGAAGAAAGCAAAAACCTCCGAGGAAAACGGAATGTATTGGGAGGATAATAACTCCGGTTGGTACTGGTATCAGGCACCTATAGAAACACAGGCAATGCTGATAGAAGCCTTTTCGGAAATAACGCCTGAAGACTTGAATAGTGTTGAGGAAATGAAGGTGTGGCTTTTAAAAAACAAGCAAACAGAGGGCTGGGGGACAACAAAGTCCACTACAGAAGCTGTTTATGCTTTACTAAACTACGGAAAATCGTGGCAGGATGCAGAAAAAGGCATTACCATGAAGTTGGGAAGTGAGACCATTTTACCGACCAATGATCTTTCAAACACTTCAGAGGCTGGATTCTTCAAAAAATCCTATTACTGGAAAGATATTACCCCTGCAAAAGCAAAGCTGGAGATTCAAAAAAGCAGTCCGGGAGTGGCATGGGGCGGAATGTACCGTTTGTATTATGAAAATATGGATAAGGTAATGGCGCACAATTCTTCCAATGTTTCCATTGAAAAGAAGCTTTTCCTGAAAACATTCAATGGCAATGAAAGTACACTTAAAGAAATAAGTGCAGAAAATCCTATTAGGCTGGGTGATCTGGTGATGGTAAGGCTGGTTATTCGTACCGATCGTGATATGGAATACATTCACCTGAAAGACATGAGGGCAAGTGGTTTTGAACCTGTTAATGTTCTTTCTACCTATAAATGGCAAAATGGAGCAGGATATTACGAAAGTACCAAAGATACTGCTACTCATTTCTTTTTCAATTCATTGCCAAAAGGAACCTATGTTTTTGAATATGAATTGAAAGCGAACAACATTGGTGATTTTTCAAACGGAATCACGTCTTTCCAAAATATGTATGCTCCGGCAATGGGTGCACATTCTGCAGGAATAAGGGTGAAGATTGTGAAGTAAGGTGTTATTGTGTAAAAAGGCAAGAAAGCTTTCTATGACATCACTTTCATAAGCATTGAAATAAAGACTATATTTGGAGAAACTAGTAAAATAAATTCTAAAAAAACATGTTCAGATCTTTTTTAATTTTAAGTTTTTCATGCCTCAGTCTATTTTGCTTTAGTCAAAAAGTTAAGAATCTGAAAAAGGATATTCAACAAGAAGTAAATCAATTAGATCAAATAATAAAATCTGCTCATGAAAAGGGTGTGTTTAATGGGAATGTTTTGGTCTCCAAAAATAATAAGATCATTTATAAGGCTTCATTTGGATTTACCGATGCTGCAAAGACCAATACATTAACAGATGAATATAGATTTCATTTAGGTTCAATTACTAAGGAGTTTAGTGCTGTAGCCTTGCTTCAATTAGAAGAACAGGGAAAACTAAAGCTATCGGATCATGTTTCTAAGTTTATTCCTGAACTTCCTGATTGGGCCAATGAAGTCACCATTAAAGATCTATTGCAATATACAAGTGGAATCCCCAATGTAAACTGGAAGACTGTTAAAAATGATAAAGACATTTTCAACGGTCTAATGTTGGCTAATCAGTTATCTTTTACTCCGGGCACTGAGTATGATTATAACATTAACAATCTTTTTTTGAGACAGTTTATTATTGAGCATGTAACAGGTATGCCTTATAAAACCTATATCAAAAAGTTTATATTTCAGCCTTTGAAAATGAATGCTTCCATCATGACGCCCATTGCAAATGAAAAAAAAATAGCAAAAGGATTTAATAATCAATTAGTTACGGACAAAGAAGAATTACCTATTACCGGCGGTACTTATACTACCACTATGGATTTATTGAAATGGGCAGATGGTCTGCATTTCCAAAAAGTGGTCAACCAAAATTCAATATATGAATTGGGTCAAAGCTTTAGTATTCCGGATAGTCAATCAGCGTTGGGTAATGCAAAATTTGAGGATAAAAAATTGAAAGAACATTTCCACGATGGAAGAGCAGGCAGCTTTGAAGCCACTCTGTTTTCGGATGTTGAAAATAAGATAACAATCATTTTATTAAGCAATAGTTACAGTGGAAAACTTCCTGAGATCTCAGAGGCAATATATGCTGTTTTAAAAAATAAAAGCCCTGATTATTCACAAAAATAAAGCTAAGACTACAGCTCATAAAAGCTCCTCTTTGTTGCCAGAGAGGAGCTTTTTGTAGAAAATATATACACTTTTAATAAATAGCAAATTTTAAGGGATTGTAAGTACTGCAGAATATTCTTTCGGCATCCACATGCAACATAGGATGAGAACGCCAACCAATAGCAGTGCTAATATCACTGTAGCGATCTTAAAACCATCCGGCCTGAATTCTTTCTTTCCGTTATTTCTGCTAGAGCTGTAGAATTCTGCAACATCCTTTCCGTAAGGTCGTGTTTCCATAGAACTTCCCTGAGGCCTAATACTGGAGGATATAGTAGAGAGAGATTCTATATTTTTATTCTGATTGATGATATGGGCAAATGATCTTTTATTTTCCTGGTGTCGTTTCTTTGCAGTTTCTACCTTTCCATCTGAGGTAAGGCTTTTGATGACTTCATCAATCTTTCCGGAATACTGGTCGTATTCCTTTCTAATAACCTCAATTCCGCTTTTGGATTCCTTTATTTTAGCACCATTTTCCTGATGTCGTCTTTCATTCTGTGCAATCTGCCTGTTGAGATCTTCAAGCAGTTTCGTTCTTTCATCCTTTAAGCTTTCCTTTTCTCTTTCAAGATCTGCAATGGCGTTTTTAATTTCTCGGATTCTCTCTTCATGAAGATTCTCCAATTCCTTTTTAAAACCGTTTGCATCTACAATCCTGAAAATTCCCTTTTGCCTTACAAACTCTCCAATCTCATGGCTTTGGGTAAAGTAAATGGTATCGTATACATTCAGAAGTTCAATGGCCTGACTAAAGAAATTTTGCAATTGTGCCGGGTTGGTTTCACAATAAACAACGAGGTAGCTGTTGCTGCCTTGGGTAAAGCTAAGGTCATCAATTTCACGGACATTGAACCCTATCTTATCAAAATCCTTAGGTTTATGGATGGAAAACTGATCGGAATGATTGACCGTAATAATGCTGTCTGAAAGATTATTTTTTTCAAGATGATCCTGAAACTCATTCAACGTATTGATGATAAGACTTTCTGAGGCCACCTTTCCAACAAAGAGCAAACCGGAGCCTATAAATGTGCCTCCTCTGTCCGAGTTCTGCTCCTTGGCAAACGTATAAACCGAATAGGAGATAAGGTTGCTTCCCCCGGCATAATCCTTCCGTATGGAATAAATACTGGTTTGAGGAAATAGTTTAATGGCATCCGTCTTCAAGTCAAACGTTCGGATTTCCTTGGCTATGGCCTTATTTCCACCTAAAAAAAAGGATTGCCGGAAGCCATTCGGGTTTCCAAATGTACCAAAGGCAGAGAAAAAATAAGTACTGTTCATTAATCTGTAAAACTAAATTTTAAACGTTCCCAAAATGTTCCTTCATAATCCAGATCATACCCCACAATGCTTCTGTACAGCCATTTTGATAGCACTTCCGCCGTGGAAAGATTCAACAGGCTGATTCTTTCGCTTCCTGTTGCATTTTGAACACTTCCTACGGTATAATACGTTTTGCTTAGGCCATACGTATCAATACGTTGAGACGTCATTGGTAAATGGTCAGAAATGAAATTGTCAAGGGCTTCAGCGCTTTCCACATCCATTCTTCCCGATTTGTCCCACTTGGAAATCACAAGGATGGCATTCACGGATTTTAAATTTTTACCCTTTCTTTCCAGTTCATCCAGAAATTCATTGATTAAGGAGTCGTCCTTATAGGCAGATTCAAAGCTGGTAACAATAATAAATGTAAGGGGGATATTAGCATTAAGAAAGGTCTCAATACTGCTATGATAGCTTCCACCTCTTCTGATGTCTTTATGATTTTCTCCTGATGTTTCCAGAAAGGTAAGATCTATCGGAACCACTCTTTTTGATCTGTTATTAGGCTCAAAAACAAGATCCAGACGGGTAACCTGATCCCTTGTGGTTCTGTTGGGAAGAACTCCCTGCCGGATGTTTTCAAAAAAATCAGAGAGAAGTACATTGGCTTCCTTAGAGTTGGGAGTTCCAAGCTTTGGTCTCAACACTCCGGCATATGATCTGAGATAGTAAAGCATGGAGGAAAGAATAACAGATTTTCCTGATTCTGCGGTTCCAAAGAAGAACACAAAGTTACTTTCCTTATTTTTAAGATCATTGGAGATGGTCTTGGCAATAGGAACAAAATCTTCCGGGGGATCATTTTGAAATTCAAAGGAAAGAGGCTTTAAGGATTCTTCAGTTTCAAAAGACAGAGGTTTTAAATTTTCATTGGTTTCCATGGCTTAGTTATTAGGGATGATGGTTTTACCGCTTCTTTTATTGTTAAATACACTTCTGCCATTACTTCCATTGTAATTTCCGGAATCTGTGACCAATAAAATAATGATAACGATCACAAAATCAAGCAAAATACAACCTGCCAATACCACAAACTGATACATTCCGAAGTTTTTAATGGCATGTTCAAATGCAAAACCAATTTTTCCAACCTGCTGGGTCTTTGAAATCATGGGTTCAAAGTGAATTTTGTCATTTCCAAGAATAGTTTGTGCTCTGCTGCCCAGTTTATTATAATCAGAAAGAGACTCATCAATTAAGCCCTGAGATAAGCCATCTTTTTCCTTTTTTGATAAAAGCAGTAAATCCTGAATATTCTTGTTCCATTTAAATGCTGTGGTATTAATATCCGTTTTCAATGCTCTTTCTTCAGGAGACAGATCAGAGATGATATTATCAATTTGTCTTCCCATTCTTTCTGAAAGATCCTCATAATCATCACCCACCGGAGTCAGTAAGTCAACCTTTTGACCTGTCAGTTTCTCTATATCCTTGATCAATAGTTGGGCACGGGTTCCAATTCCTTTATTCCCGGGATCCTTGATCTGTTCCATTAGCTGTTTTTTCTTGATCTCAATATTCTGGGTCGTTGCTTTATTGTATTTGTAGCTTAATTTTGATTCCACATCGTTTTCAAGAGCAGTGAAATTTTTATTGATGTCACGAAGTTCATCCGTATAGATATCGGTTTTCATAAACCTTGTATATAATGCGTTGAAGTTGGCAATAAAACAGAAAGAGGCGATAAACACGTAGATCCCAACAAGGCTCCCGGTAGGTTTTCCCTCCAGTTTGGAATTTCTCAGCATCCAGCACAGAAAGAGGAGCAATAATGATAAGACCAAGGCTATAACAAAGGATGCAGGACCAAAGATCTGCTGTAACCCAAGCCAGGTCTGGTAAAAGCTTACGCTGATCAGTAATAATGCAAGAATTCCCAAAAAGAGATCTGCAGGAGTCGTTTTTTTATTCATAATGTAGTCGTTGTTTGTTGAACTAAAGCTTATAAAAACACCTTGTTTTATAATGCTCGAAACTACAAACAACGGATAGAAGAAAATTACGGGAAACCATAATCCGCTGTGCATTTAATCAGCAAATTTCATGATTAATAAATCAGCGATATCTCCTTGATGTGCGTTAGCAAAAAATAATAATGATAATGTTTCCTTAGATTTTTACTCTCTCGCAGATTGTACGGATTGAGCAGATAATTATTATGAAACTGGTGTTATCTGCTGGATTTACGCGAGTAAATAAGAAAGCATAGCAGGATTATTCAATAAAAATAAAATGGACACTTAAAAAAGTGTCCATCAATATTTGTGTTAATGTAAGAAAATGTTTTTCTTACAACTAGTTTTCTTCTAATTTTCTTTTATTAATCAGTGGATTGGCATACATGGTAAGGAAATACTCTTTAGAAATAGCATCAGAAGAAGAGATACGCATCTCAAGTCTTCGGATAAATAATTGTTTTTCCTGTTCTGTATAGTGAGAAGCATAGGTATCCGTATTATGAATCAGATCATAAGCTATATATTTTGTAGGCCAAAGCTTATAGTTCTGTATAATTGAATCATCAATAACCTGTGCAATAGCCTGCAACTGCTTGTTTTTATTGTCAATATTAGCTGCGATATCATCTAATTCCTTATCAATCACATCACCGGCATGAATATGAATTCGCTTCTTTTGTCCTAATATTCCGCTAAGCATGGTCATGAAATCCTCATTTTTACCTTTAATGTATTCCTCCTCCCTATGTTGTGCTAAAAGTTGAGGCATTTTCAGGGAATCTGTAGGATCATATTCATAGGAAATGGATATCGGAACAATCTTCAATGTCTTAAAATAATCGGTCAATGATTGATTCCCGGATGCCATGGCCAGCATCTTTAAAACCCCTTGTTGGGTAGCATCATTCCCGTTTTTAGTACGGCCCTCACGCTGGGCGATCCATACAGAACGGTTTTCATGGTGTAATTGCTGATCAATGTACTCTGACATGGTTTGTGAACTTTTAAGCCGCTCACGAAGAGATAATCCTCTTTGAACTAAAAAATTACGGTTCAGCTTTGCCAGTACATTTAGAAAATTTCTTTTCACAAGGTTGTCACCAATAGCTGAAGCTGTCATAATATGGCCGCTTTCCAGCAGAACCAGATTAAGCAATGATGTATCCAGTACAATATCTCTGTGATTTGAGATAAAGAGGTAAGGAGTGTTCTTGTCAAGTTGATCAAAACCTGAAGTCGTTAAGCCCTCAGAGCTCTTGGCAAGGATCTGACGGATAGTGTGCGCCACAAAATGATGCTGAAAATCACTGATAGAATGAACCTCTTTGAACTGTTCCAGCCAAACCTGTTCGTCTACCCCTGGAAAAGTAAAGTTCATCAGCGCTTTCATCATGGGATCGCGGGCTATACTTCCTAGTGCTTCATTTACTTCATGATCATGGAAATACCGGATTTCATCAAACTTTGACATGCAATTATTTAAAAATTAAAACTTTTTGCAAAAGAACGAAAATTTATCTGGGGATGGGGTATAAAGGATGTTAAAGTATTATGAATGGCGTAGAACTTAGAGAAATCACCTGCTGAATTTGATGAAACACTATTTAAATAACCACAAAAGTCACAAAAGAATTAAACACTTAAGTTATTTTAAGTGACAGGCATTATGTATAATAAGTACACTTTAGCTTTTGAAAATTAAAGATTTTCTTCTTATATGAACTTTCCTGTATAGTATGATTTTAAACTAAATTAAGTGGACTAAAGTGTTTTAAATAAAAGCTTTTGTGGATTCTGTAAGGGAGTTAGCTTATCATTCTTTTGGAATCAACTTCAGCTATAAATTTGGAAAGATGGATTTTAAAAAGGAAAAAGATATTAGTAATGAGTATTTGAATGGACCGGGAACAGGAGGCTAAACTGAGGTTACATGTCTATTTGAAAATATAAAACAGCACTTCTTTGAAATTAAAAAAGTGCTGTTTATAAGTTATTCATTATTATTCAGATAATTAAAATTTTTCTGTATTTAATGAATTTGAAGGTATGGATCTAAACATCCACCTCCTCAACCTCCACACCGGCAAATACACAAACACCACAGACAAAATCCCAGCCAGCACACCCACTACCACAGCCATTGCCGTAGCATCCAGCTTATAATCCTTTGAGAAATTATACTGTCCTAAAAAAAGCATAGACAGCACCAGAGAACAGGTAATGATACCATGCAGAATGCTCAGCTTGGTCATTAGTTTTTTAATATTTAACTGTTCATCTACGGTAAACTCAATGGCGCCCTGACCTGCGGCATCGGTTACTCTTTTGATGATGTCAATGGTAAGGACAACGGGTAGAAATAAGGCCATAGGTAAGGTAAGGCGGGCTAAATTCTGTTCCCCTGAAAAGAAATGCGTATATCCCAACTCCTTGAAGCTTGCATACGCGATAATGGAATTGAAAAATACATTCGGGAGGACATAGTAGATTGTCCGCTTGATGAGAAAGCGTTTGAGGGTGGTTTTCTTGAGCTTTTTAGGTGGCTTCGGCTTAAATTTCAATTTCATACGGAGGTGGTCATAAGCGCAATGGCTTTCTCTTTTATGATAGTGGCTTCCGCTTTGGGCAGAAAGTCTTCGTTAGACAAAAATATAAAATCCATTTGTTGGTTGTACGTACTCGTCGTCAAAGTGTTTGAGTTCAGCCATGGGAATGCTACCGTTGGGCTGAAGATGGTTTCAACGGTGAAGTTGTTGTAATGATTCGGGATATTGATTTTACCCATATTGGAGAGGGTTACATCATGTCCGCCATTACTGGATTTCAGCATAGAGATCATACGGTCAACAATCGGGTGCATCTGTTCACCCATCCATAGAAGTTCTCGGGCTTCCATTTTCTTTATTTTCTGAATAAGATCGTTTTTAATCTGTCGGGCATTGTTGATCAGATCATAACTTCCTTTTTTTAAGGAAAGATCAACGGTTGGGGCAAAGGCAAATAAATGATCCTGCTTAATTTCTGGGATGAAATGACGAACATCTACGGGACTGATAACTTTACCCTTAGCGTCAGCACCTTTTACTTCCTGAAATGCCTGCATAAATGCGGCACAAAGTAAGGCATGTACAGAAACTCCATTGGCCTTACATTTTTCAGTGATTTTTGAGGTGGTTTCCGAATCCAGTTTTCGGTGAAGAACATAATCTTGTCCAAGGTTTCTTTTTTTACTTTTTCTTTGCAGAAGAAAGAAGAATCTTGCAAAAAGGAGATATAGATTGGCTTTGTATTTCTTACTTTTTACATTGAAACTGGGGGGTAGAAAATCATTGACTGAAGAGAACGGCTGATAAGGCTGGAGTTCAAAAAAGGGATCATCCAAAAGCTGGAGAAGCTCCTGCATAAGGGTGACGCCTGTTGTTCCGTCAGAGATACAGTGAGGGATTGCCCAAAAAATTTCAGAAACATTTTGTCCTTTCACCCAAACCACTCGGGCAAGGGGTTTCTTTTCATCTTCAAACAAAACTTTCCATTCTTTTTGAGACTCCAGAAGCCAGTCCTGATCTGTTTTTCTTTCTACAATACGAAGTGGGATAGGTGCAATATCCTTTTCTTCGATAAAAAAGGGATATTTTTCAGTCTTGGTATCTATAACCGCTCTCAGTAATGGGTGCTTTTGCTGGATTTTTTCCAGAGCAGTCTTAAAGTTCTCCTCCGGAATTTCTCCTTTTATTTTAGCGGCAAATACACAATTTACGGGAGTTTCAGGATCTACATACATGATCCTTTCCACCATCATTAGTTTTCTTTTGATCATGATACGGGTATATATTCCAGTTGTACTTTAATGATCTGCATCACCTCGTCACGGATGGCCATGGCTTCGGTATAAGGTAAATATCCTTCACTTCCTACAAAGGAAAAATCCATTTTTCCACGGTAGGTAGAAACCACCAGAGTGGTTGTATTGCCCAATGGTCCAATGACAGACGGGCTGAAAATGGTATCCACGGTAAACTCTTTATATTCATGAGGAATCTGAATGCGTCCTAGATTGGAAAACATGCAGTCGTTGGAAGATTTTCCGTTCTTTAAGAGCTTGGTGAAATTAGTCAAAGCATCATGTCCGGATTCCATTACCATCATGGTAATATAAGGATTGAGCTTGGAGGTTTTACGTTCTACAGAGGTTTGCATGGAGCGCAGATTTTCCAGAAAGCTCATCTTTTCGTTGGAAGAAACCACGATCATTAATCCAAAGGCGAAGATATGATCATTCTTGATCTGGCTTGCAAAACGTCTGATATCTACCGGACAGGAAATTTTATTAAATGCTGCTGAACCTTTTACCTTTTTAAATGCCTGAAGTAAAGCTGCACTTAGGAAAGTGTTAACAGTAACTTCATTGGATTTGCAATAGGAAATCAATTGCTGGCTTACTTTTTCATCTACTTTCCAATGGATCAGATAATCGTCTTGTCTATCAACAGTTTTCTTACCTGTAGGAATATATTTGATGGCTGTAGCTGCCAATCGGCCAATAAATCTGGCTTTTAGTTTTTGTCTGCGACTGTTTAAAATATGAGCCGGAACTACATCCTGAATTCCCATGATAGGCTGTTCTGAACCAATATCTGCGGACGGATTATCCAGGACTTTTAAAAACTCATGGAGGAAAGCCATTGCAGAACCACCATCACATAAGCAGTGGTGGAACGCAAAAAGCATATCGGAAACTTCTTCCCCCTTGATCCATACAAACCGGATAAGGGGAAGTTTTTGATAATCAAATAGGGTATGCCATTCTCTTTTGGATTCTTCTTTCCAATGGTCTTCTCCTTTTCGAACCACGATGCGAATCGGGATAGAAAGGGGTTTCTCCGGAACATCAAACCAAGGGATGTTTTTCTCATCATGGTTGATAAGAGCTCTTAGCCAAGGGTGCTTGTTCTGAATTTGTACCAAAGCCTGCTGGATATCCTTTAATGCAAAGGTACCTCTCAGCCTGAAAGGAATAACCGCGTTAAAAGGTTCTGTTCCGTCACCTAATAACATACGTTCACCAAATAGCAATCTTCTTTTTATAGGTTTATTCATGGGCTACACTGAAGCTAATGTTGAATGTTCGTGTACAAAATTTTCTAACAGTTCTACTGCTTTGTCATTTCCTCCGGCAAGCGTGAATGTATTACGGACTTCCTGAGCGGCCATTCTGTATTTTGGATTTTCCAATAATTCAAAAACGGTTTCACGAAGCGCGTCCACTCGTAGCCTTTTGTATCGGATACTGATTCCGCAGCCTGCCTGCTCAATTAATTTTGCAATATGAAAATGATCATAGGCAATAGGCGTAATTAACATCGGCAACCCATTACGGAATGTATCATTAACAGTATTGAATCCACCGTGGCAGATCACCATATCCATTTGCTGCATCACCGCAGATTGAGGGACAAAGCTGTTTACAATAAAATTATCCGGCCATTCTTCAAAGATTTCAGGTGGAGTAGCGGCGATCACAGTAACCGGCTGGTCTTTAAATGCAGCAATGATCTTTTCAAAGAACGCTTTTCTGATGTCTACCAATAATGTTCCCAGGGATACAAAGATCTTTGGAGTGGTAGAAGCGTTCAATTTATCCCAATCAAACGGAGCATCGTTTGGACGCCCTTTCACTGGGCCTACAAACTTCATATGAGAAGGAACGGTTTCAAATCCGGCAAAGGCTTGTGAGGTAAAAACCATATTGAGTTTATGAGAATGGATGTAAATACCTTCCTCATGAATTCCTACTTCTTTTTGTAAGTCTTTGATTAGATTTTGCTGCCATTCCCAGATTTTAGGAGCACTTTTTTCTGTATCTCCCATTACGTCTGGTGGAACGGGAGTTGTGGTTACACAAGGAATATTGTGTTTGTGAGCAAATAAGGCACCCCCAAAGGTGATACAGTCGTTCACGATTACATCAGGCATCCAGCTTTCTGTCAGTCTGGTTAATCCTGGCATCATCATTTTGGCAAAAGGAACATAGGTTTCTTCCAGTGCCAGTTTCATGACTTCAGGTCCGGAGCATGCTGGTCCGTCATCCTGTCTCTTTAAAATACGAGCGATTTCTTCCTGATACGGAATAAGGTCTTCTTCAGGATAATAGTAAGAACCTCCCTCAGGAATATGTTTGTTGTCTAAAGGTGTAATCCCAAACCATTTTACTTCGTGGCCACGGGCAATTAGGCTGGCTCCCACACTTAATGTAGGGCTTACATGTCCGAAGAATGGAGGAACAACGAATAAAAATTTAGATGGTTTTTCTGGTTTTGAAGCCTTTGTGATGGCTTCTTCCAATAAATTAGCTGCTGTAGATGCTCCTCCTGCTTCCATAAAAGATTGTCCTACTTTTTGAGCAGCTTCACGGTAACTCGGATTATTCAAAATCTGTTGTACAGCTTCTCTTAAATGATTGGCTTTAAATCTGTTGAAATTCAGTCGTTCACCCGCTTCTGTACGCACTACACGTCCTGCAACATGCGACTGGTCATACGCAATAGGAATAACCACTAAAGGAATACCATTGGATAAAGTTTCAGAAACGGTATTGTGACCACCGTGGCAAACCACCCCGTCAAGATGAGGTAACAGATCCAATTGAGGAACTTGTTGGTATACCATAAAGTTATCCGGCCACTGATCAAAAAGTTGGGGATCTGAAACCACGACAACCGTTAAATCTTCATCCTTAAAGGCATCCACTACCTTTTGGAAGAATGCTTTTTTATGATCATGATCGAAAGTGGTTCCGATGCTTACTAAAATCTTTTTGTTGGTAGCACTTTTTAGTCTGTCCCAATCAAATTCACAAGAGATACGACGCTCTGTAAGAACGGGACCTGTAAATTGGTACTGAGAGGGAAGATCCTCCATTTCACCAAAGAAATACGTAGAGGTTAAAACAAGGGTTAAAAGGTCAGAAGTAGCAAGGGAACGCTTTTCATTCACTCCCAGTTCTTCCTGTAATGCAACGATTTGATTTACTTCCCATTCGTGTACCTTAGGCAGCTCATTCATGATTTTAATGGCAGCTGGAGCGGTAACGGAAGTGGCATAAGGGATTCCCAATGCTTTTGCGGCAACCGGGGCTGCAAATAACTGGTGATCGCCAATGATCAAATCGGGTTGGTATGTTTTTAATAAAGCAACAATTCCTTTATAGCAATGTCTGTTCAACGGGATAAGAACCTCTTCGTAAAGGAACTTAACGCTGTCGATTCCATAGACTACTTTTTTGGATATAATATCAAGATATTGTTCGCTTTCTTTCTTTTCTTCGTCGGTCTGATCGTATTGGATCAGTAATAATTTTCCTCCCGCAGGTAATTTAGCCTCCAAAGTCGGGTCAAGGCTGATCCAGGCTACTTCATGTCCTCTTTCCAACAGAGTAGCACCGATGCTTAGGGTAGGATTGACATGTCCTGTCAATGGTGGAACTATAAATGCAAATTTAGCCATGGTTCTTCGTTAAGATATTAGATAAAAACTGAGCGATGGTTTCCGCTATCAGGTTAGGTTCCTGAATCGGAATATTGTGATCGCCGGGAATTAATTCAAGTTCGGACGAGCCGATTTGGGACTGCAGCCATTCACCTGTAGGTCTGCAGTTGGACTCAGCACCGTAAAGCAATAATGTGGAAGCTGTTAATCCATTAAAATCAGCTTCACCAAGGAAATGTTTTTCCTTAATCATATCTGCCTTGATGCTGGTTTGATTAAATAGAAACTCATACATACGATGGTTCTTTTCCATTTGTCTTTTGCCCATCTGAACTTTGGTAGTATCTGTAAAATTAGCCACATAATGCTCAAGGAATTCCTTACTGTATTCATCAATGATGTTACGGGCTTTTTCGTCCTGAGGATCCGGAGCTTCCATTACCACCAGTTGATTGACACGGTCGGGATATTGTAATGCTGTTTTTAACGCAATTAAACCTCCAAAACTATAGCCAACAAGATGTACCTTTTTCAGTTGCAGATGATCCATTAAATCAATCAGATCGGATGACATGTTTTCAAGGTCGTACCCATCCAAAAAACGTTCACTCATACCGTGACTTTTCAGATCGTACATCACCACATGGAAATGTTTTGCCAGAATAGGGGCAATATTAAAATAATAAATGGACAGGTTACTGAACATACCGTGGATTAAGACCACGGTTTGTTCGGCTCCTTTGTTGAGTTCCTGTATATGAACTTGTCTGTTATTGACAGTGATTATTGGCATTCGTAGATATAATTGATGATCATACTAAGGTCAAGATTAATAAGCTGGTCAAGATCCATAGAAGATAACCAACCTGTAAAGTCGATCTGATCGCCAAAATGCGCCTTGATCTTTTCAGAGAAAGAGACAATCTCGATGCTGTCCATTTCAAGATCCTTGGTGAATGAACTTTCAGGAGTAATATCCATTTCTTCTACAAATTCAGCACCTATCACTTCAGTAATAAAACCTTTTAATAAAGTAAAAAGTTCTTCGTGGTTCATTTTTAATGTTGCGTTTACAGTGTCCATCCGATAATATAATTTTTATGTTTAATAGTTTTGATTTCAATATTGTTGATCCACAAGTGATCGTCTTTTATCAATTCGACTTCAAAGGCTTTAGGATTTCCTTTGAGTCCTGTTCCGAGAAACTTTCCGTAGGCTTCCTTGGCTACCCAGAAACGGGTGGTCCATTCCGCCTGATCTCTGTCTTTTAATAATGCTAATTCGTTGTCGGTAAATACCATGTCATAGAATCCTTCGCTACGTTCTTCCATAAGTTCCATATCAATTCCTACAGGTTTTCCATATCTCGCGATTCCCACGGCTTCTTTTCCTTTGTGAGCGAGTGAAATATGGATGTCTTCTGTAAAATCACTGATGAGATAAGGTTTCCCCACTTCATCGGAGCGGATTTCAAAAGTAATCGGGAAGCAGGCATGATTTTTTTCCTGACGAAGAAGATTTCTAACGGCATCTTTCACGGCAACACGGCTTACCATCCAGTTTTTCTTTTTGTTGGGTAACAATTGCTGATGATGCTGTTTTTCCGTCTGGTTAAAATATCTTTTCAGGATAAAATCCCATGAAGCGACTCTGGTATAGGCCTGATGGAAGAAGAATACTTCCGGAGCAATCTCCTCAGAAAGACGGTTGTGCAATGGTGACATGGAAACATTCCATAGAGCAGCATCAATCTCCAGTCTTCTGTTCTGCCAGCCTGTGATGGCGCACCAAACTTTTCCGTCTCTTTTAAGGATGATATCTGCAATGGCAAATTCATCATTAAGCTCTGTAAGCATACAGGTACATTCAAAAATACCTTCCTGATCATGCATGTCTCCGAAGAATTCAATGTCTCTGATCTTTACAGGGAATGCAATACGGTCTTTCACTAAGGTAAGCTGTAACCAAAGCCCAAATAATTGTCCTGCATTGTCCAATAAAGACCCTTTTCCACCATTTCCTTTAATTTTTCCTATGATTCCTTTATTTCCAACTGCTGAAACTTCAGTGATTCCCTGATATTGATCTCCATGGAACATGTGTGCGTCATAGATTTCTTCAGGTGTTCTTTCAATAGGTAAAAGATCACCAATAGAAAGATTGAAAGAGGGTGTAGAAACAGAGGAGGACTTTAATACAACTTCTGCATTCACAAAGTTCTCAATATCCAGATAAGCGTGGTTTTGGGAACGCCATTCTCCTTTTACCGTTTTTTCAAAAGGCTTGGCTACGTTCATCCATTGGAATACGCTTACGTTCATGATTTTATGAACCAAAGTTCCCGGGATTTCTGCTTCTGCAATTTCTGCAAGCTGCTCAAAAATCATCGTCATCGGAATAACCGGTTCCATATCTGCTACATGTGTCCATCCTTTAGGCTGTCTCAATAAGCTGTGATCAATAAGATAAGGGTGGCTTTCTAAGGTCACATACATATCTTTCGAGAAAGTTGTACTTCTCGGTGCTTTGGGAACAATCGGTGCTACAGGAGCGGGACGTTGGATGGTGATTTCCGGACGGTTTTGGAATAAAGTCAAGACTTCTTCCTGCATACGGATCATGTCTGCAACATTGTCCTGAAATGCCTGTACAAGCGGATGTCCGCTTTTTGTGGCAATAGCTGAAGCGGTTGCGGTATATTGTTTTGGCGTATCAAAAGACTGAGCCAAAGCTTTAACTTCTTTAAAATTACGGATAATAGGAGAGCCTAATTCCAGTTTAATGCCTTTTCCTGATGGTCTTTTCGAATGATTCTGAATCTCCAGAAAATCAAGAGCAATTGTTTTTCCCTCTACAAATAATGAAGCGACTACACGTTGTAATTGTGCCAGTGCTGAACGGGTTGGAACGCTGGAAGCAATGGTACTGAAAGCTTTTCCTTTCAATGTGTCGTCTATGAAACCAATCAATCCACCTGTGCCCACCTGAATGAAGACTCTGGCGCCTTCTTCGTATAATTTATCTGTCAGTTCACGGAAACGAACAGGCTGTACCAAATGCTCAGCACTCAGCTTTCTGATCGCTGCCTGATCTGCCGGATATGGTTCCAGTGTTGTTGCAGACCATAGTGGGATCTTTGTTTTCTGAAACTGTGCTTTTTCCATTCCTGCAAGGATCACATCCAGTTTATCGGCGATAAATGGAGAGTGGAATCCGGATTGGAAAGGCAATACCTGATGGAAAATTTGTTTTGATTTTAATAAGGGAACCAATTCATCCAAAGCAGCATTACTGCCACAAAGAATCACCTGATTAGGGCAATTGTCATTGGATACATAGAGATTTGAAATTTCAGTAATAAAAGGTTGTACTACATCAATTCCGGCTCCGATAGCAATAAATTTAGAGTCTTTTAATTCAAATGTTTCAGGATTCAGCACATCAATTAATGCCTTTACAGAATTGGCTTCTGCCAACTCGGATGAATATCCTGCCAGCCATTCTCCTAAACTGTGTCCTGCGTTCATATCAGGGATGATTCCTAGCTTTTTCAAAGAATTATCCAGAATACTGCAGTTGTTGAAAATGTTTAAAGCATCGGTTAAGAGTCCCTCACCTTCAGTTTCTATAGGCGCTGTTAATCCGAAATAACGGCTAACGCTGTCTACTTCGCCTTTTGCCAGACCGTCTAAGCCCGGAAATACAAATGCAACTTTACCGCCATCTTTTAATAATGGGGCAGAGGTGTACCAAATATCCTGTTTGTTTTTCCAAGTGATGTTCTTGGAGACAATTTTAAGTGCTTTTTCTATTCTTGCAGGCGTTGGATCAAATATCGCAACTCTGAAATCTCCTTCACCAATGGCCGTTTCATTATTTTGTAGTGCAGACAATAATTCTTCATGGGTAGGTCTTGCTAATATCAATACATGATCTTTTTTCGGCATATCATAGCCTTCCAAAACAACATGTGCGTTGATTCCTCCAAATCCGAAAGCATTCACTGCTGCTACTTTTGGGAGTCCTGTCTTTGACCAGTTTTTGGCTTCCTGTACAGGTTTGAATCTTGTGTTCTGCATGTCTGCAGTTGGGTTTTCACAATATAAGGTTGGCGGTAAAGTATCGTGGTGTAATGCCAGACATGTTTTTATCAATCCTGCAATTCCCGCAGCCGGCATTGCATGTCCGATATTAGATTTTACCGACCCAATTCCTGCAACCGGAGCAGTTTCTTCTTTTCCAAAGAACTGTGCTAAGGTTTGAAGTTCTGTTTTATCGCCAAGCGGAGTTCCGGTACCATGAGCTTCAAGGTAACCGACTTTATTTTTATCTAAATCAGCATTAATCCAGGCTTGTTCCAAAGCTTTTAACTGACCTTTTACCGATGGGCTCATCACACTGGTTCCGTTCCCATCACTGCTTACTCCCACGCCTTTAATAACAGCGTAAATCTTGTCCTGATCACGAACGGCGTCTTCCAGTCGTTTTAAAACGACGAAACCACACCCTTCACCAATCAATAATCCATCAGCATCCATACTGAATGGTTTAATCTGTTCTTGACGGGACATGGCTCCCAACTGGGCAAAAATACTCCAGAAAGCAGCATTTTGTCCTGTATGTACACCGCCGGCAATCATAATGTCGGAACGGCCTCGTTGAAGTTCCTGTACGGCATGATCAACGGCAATTAAGGCACTGGCACAAGCTGCATCCACGGTAAATGCAACACCTCCCAGATCAAAGCGGTTGGCTACCAATGAGGCTACCAGATTGGGAATGAGTCCCATGGCAGTATCGGCAGCAAAACGTCCTTTGCGTTCCTGAAATGCATGCTTTACTTTTTCAATATCAGCAGAAGATACCTGAGGCAGTAATTCCTGTAATAATGAGGAAATCTGTTCTCCGGTTCTTACAATTTCGATGGCACGGGTAGCTCCAGGGCCGGTATAGTTTCCTTTACCGATAATAATTCCTGCTTTTTCAAGGGAAGTATTCTTTTGAAATACTCCAGCATCTTCCAATGCCTTTTGAACTAAATCAAGTGTTAGTAAATGGTCTGGCTCTGTTCCTTCTACAGCAAGTGGTAAGATTCCAAATGCTGTGGGATCAAATTCATAGTCAGGGATAAACCCGCCGCGTTTACAATAGAAACGATCGACAGGATTGGTGGCATCACTAAAGTGTACCGGATCTATCCTATCTGCCGGAGCCGATTGGGTAGAGTCTACTTTATTGACAATATTCTGCCAAAAAGTATTGGCATCTTGTGCCCCCGGAAAGACACAAGATAGGCCAATTACAGCAACATCCGTTTTTTTCATACTTATTTTGTACAGAGGTTTACCAATTGTTTCCTGACATGATCAGCACCTGGCTTTCAGTTCCGTATTTGATCTCGTTAAGGAAGATTTCCTTTCCTTCATCCAATGGAATTAGGGAGATACCTCTACGTTCGTATTCTGTTTCAAGGGTGGATGAAACCATTCCGGCGCCCTTCCAAGGTCCCCAGTTGATGGAAATCACTTTTCCTTTTAATTTTTTGTTTAAAGCATTGGCATAATCATCCAATACACTGTTGGCAGCTGCATAATCTGTCTGACCTTTGTTACCGTATACAGATGCTATACTTGAGAACAGTACTACAAACTGACAATCTGTACGAAGTTGCTCTGCCAATACACGTAGCGGCTTCACTTTGGTATCAAATACACGTCCGAAAGAAGAAGTTGTCTTTTGTTTGAACAATTTATCTTCTAAAAGACCTGCTCCATGAATAACGCCATCCAAACGGTTGTATTTTTCATAGATACTGCTGATCAGATTGCTCAAGCCTTCTTCATCACAAAGATCCAATGATTGGTAGACGATTGTGTTTCCAAGCGCTTCCATATCACGAATAGTACGTAGGATTTGATTGTTTTTGAATACTTTTGTTGTTTCTTTTTCTATTTCAGCAGGTGAAGTGAATCTTCCGGATTTGATCAGGAATGCTCTGATTTCCTCTTTGGTCTTCATTCTTTCGAATTCTTTCAAAGCAGATGCTTCATTTCTTGGATCTGCGGATCTTCCTACCAGAATATAAGTACATGGGTAAGCCTGAGACATGTGTTTTGCCAATTCTGCAGTAATTCCCTGTGCACCTCCAAGTACCAAGACCACAGATTTATGATCTAACTGAATATGTGCTTCGTTTAAGCTTGTTGACAAAGGCGACGGGATAATGTCTACTCTGTGTCTTTTTTCGTTTTTATAAATTACTTCAGCAGGTTTATCATTGGTCAGGATCTCCTTTAAGGTGATTTCTGCGATCTGATCCATTTCCTGAGGTGTACTCAGACTGATTAATCTGCAAGTTGTTTGGTCAAATTCTCTTGCCAAGCTTTTGAAAAGTCCCGGATAACCCTGATGATGACGCAATGATTTTGCATCTGTTATTTCCTGAAGATTAGCAGTGATGTCAGAAATCAGATAAACCCACTTTACTTTATCAAAATCTAGTTTTTTAATCAAATCAACATGATCGATAATGCTTGGTCTATCAGCTGATGAGAATAGGTCTAACATAATCAGTCCGTCAAAATTTGAAAGATCTTTTTCTGTATCTACTAATTCTACAATAGCCCCATGTTTTTCCAGTTCGTTTTTGATTGCTGAGGTTTGCTTGCTGTCATCCTGAGTGATCGCAAAATGTTTTCCCTGTAGGACTTCAGTATTTTGTACTAAGGAAGCGTCTGTAGGAGTAATATCAAAACGAAGACGAGATAATACGTTATTGGTAGGTTCGGGAGTGTTGATTTCCTTTACTTCATCTTTATCTTCGTTGTTTTCACCACTCATTTCGCTAATCCAGCTTGCTAGCCCGCGAAGTGTTTTGATGGCTGCCAGTTTTTCCATGACATCATCAGCCTGTTCAAGGTTTTCCCCAAAACCGATCTTGTTTTTAAGATCTGCAATGATCTCCATACGCTTGATGGAATCGATGCTAAGGTCTGCTTCCAAATCTAAGTCTAACCCTAACATTTCTTTTGGATATCCTGTTTTTTCACTTACGATATTCAGAATAGCATTTTGAAGATCTTCTAGTGATAAAGCTAATGAAGATTGTGGTTTTGAAGCTTTAGTTTCGGTTGTTGTGGTGTTTTTTTCAGGGGTAGTTGTAGTGTCTGCTCCTGAGAATTCAGTAAGCCATGAAACCAATCCACTTAGGGTTTTGATTCCTGCCAATTGTTCCATAACGGTGTCTTCGTTGGCATTACCGTTTGATAATGTTCCCAATTCATTACGAAGAGTTCCTATAATTTCTACTCTTTTGATAGAGTCGATACTAAGGTCAGCTTCAAGATCCATTTCCATGCCCAGCATTTCCTGTGGATATCCTGTTTTATCGCTTACTACTTGTAATAATAATGATTTAATATCTCTTGTAGGAGCAGGTTTTACAGCAACCGCTGAAGCAGCAACTGCCACTGTTCTTTCTTGATAAACAGGTTGTACGGGAATAGTACGTTCAGGGGTAGAAGCAGGCATTGGGGTGTTATAAACAGGCATTGGGTTTACCTGAGGATTCTGTCCCATAAAGGAAAGCATCACATCACGTTGTGCCTGTATCATTAATTTCATGCTGTTCAAATATTCCTGCAGCATACGTTCCGCTGTCGATAAGCTGTCCGGTGCAGGGGGCTGGGTATTATTAGTAAAATTGTTCATGGAAATAGGAGTTAAAATGGGTAGTGCACCATTAGCAGGCAGTGTACCTGTTGTCGGATGTGCAGCTTGTCCGTTAACACGCCAAATGGCAGGACTTTTCTTGTAAAGTTCAGGCTGATTGATATCAATAAGCTGAACACTACGTCCATCGAAAAGCTTTTCAATGTTGAAGGTGCGTCCTGTTCCTAAATATTGAGCCAGCATGCAAAGCAAGTGGGTAAATTTATTACGGCTGTTGTCTTCTACATATAAGGTCAACTGATCTTTTTCAATACATGATTTTGCCAGTCCGGTAAGAACTTTTCCAGGACCTACCTCAATGAAGATTCTTGCTCCGTCGTTATACATCGCCTGCATCTGCTCCACAAATCTTACAGGCTGTACCAAATGGTCAGTCAGTCTTTCTTTGATTTCTGATGGGCTAGACGGATATACCTCTGCTGTAGTATTAGACCATACAGGGATTTGCATCTCCTGGAAAGGAATATCTTTTAATACATCAGCATATAAACCTTTAGATTTTGCCAATAGCGGGCTGTGGAATGCACACGCTACTTCCAGTTTCTTAGCAGAAATGCCCTCTTGTTTAAGAACTTCCAAGAGTTTATTAATGGCCTCCGTACTTCCTGCAATAACACATTGAGTTGGAGCATTGAAGTTAACCGGATAACATCCTTCTACCTTAGCAATGATCGGCTGTAAGCGTTCGTGGGTAGCACTTGCTGCCAGCATTGAACCTGGATCTCCGCCTTCTACTGAATCTAAAATAGACTGTGCTCTCTGAATACTTAGGTCAACCAATTGATCCTCTCCAAATACACCTGCAAAACATAAAGCCGGTAATTCACCATAACTATGGCCCGCCAGCATGTCCGGAATAATTCCTAGTGTTTCTAAGAATTTGGCTAATGCAAGATCAACAATTCCTAGAAGGGGTTGTGCTAAACGGGTATCTTTAATGGTTTCCTTTTGTTGTTTTAAATCAGCTTCATTAAATGTTTTTGATGGAAAAACTACTTTTTCGAGTTCCGGATAGTCATCAATAAGCTTACGCATGGCAGGGAAAACAACGAATAAGTCACGGGCCATATTGATTCTTTGGCTCCCTTGTCCCGGGAATGTGAATGCTACTTTTCCTTCTTTTTTACTAACGGTGAAAGTATCTTTTGTTTCTATTCCCAGCAATACTAATTCAAGCTTCATCATCAGATCTTCAGCGGTATCAGCAACAATACTGAACTGAATTGGTTTTTCTGAGCTTATACTTAAACTGTAAGCAATATCTTTTAATGGAATACCATCATTGATTTCTAATAAAGCTTTGATTTGGCTTGATTGTCCTTTGGCTTCTTCATAAGTATCCCCACGGAATACAAATAGTTCTGAAGGCCATGACTGCATTGCAATAGAATCATCTTGTTTTGGATGATTGGAAATGACTGTATGGAAGTTTGTTCCTCCAAATCCAAAAGCACTGATTCCTGCATAACGGTTCTTTTCAGTCCATAAGCCGGTTTCTGCATGGAAAGAGAAAGGGCTTGTTTGTGCGTTATAGTAAGCATTAGGTTTTTGAAGGTGAAGGGTTGGTGGTTTTATACCATGGTAAACTGCCAGGGAAGCTTTGATTAAACCTGCTAATCCTGCAGCACATTTAGTATGTCCAATCTGTGTCTTCACAGAACCTAAATGAGTCTGTCCAGGTAAAGCACCTGAACGGCTGAATAGATTGGTTAAAGCACTTAATTCTGTTTTGTCTCCAACTACGGTTCCTGTACCATGAGCTTCTACCAATCCTACAGATGCAGCACTGATTCCGGCTTGAGTATAAGCACGTTCTAAGGCTCTTACCTGACCAATTTTTCTAGGTGCGGTTAATCCAAGAGCTTTGCCATCACTGGATCCGCCTACCCCTTTGATTACCGAGTAAATACGGTCTCCATCGTTGATAGCGTCTTCATATCTTTTTAAAACAAGGATGGCAATACCTTCTCCAAGAGCAATCCCATCTGCATCACTATCAAACGTTGCACATCTTCCTTTTCTGGAAAGGGCGTGGGTACTTGAAAACATAAGGTAATCATTGATCCCATTATGTAAATCTGCCCCTCCGGCAAGAACCATATCTGATTTGCCCAGTACAAGTTCCTGACAAGCTAAGTCAATCGCTGCCAAAGAAGAAGCACAAGCAGCATCTACAGTAAAGTTTCTTCCGCCAAGATCAAGACGGTTCGTAATCCTACCTGCGATTACATTGGCCAAAATACCTGGAAAGGAATCTTCTGTGGTATGTGGGAAAGCCTCCTTTACTTCTTCATGAAGTTCGCCAAAAACTTGCTTATAATATCCTCTGAAACTATAGCTGTTAGCAAGATCATTGCCTCCTTCAGCACCAATAATTACAGAAATGTTGTCTCTGTTGATATGCTTTTCACCATATCCAGCATCTTCCATTGCACGTTTTGCAACCAATAATGTCAGCAGTTGTGTTGGTTCAATGGCTGCAAGAGATTGTGGCGGAATTCCGAATGCTAATGGGTCAAAATCAATTTTCGGAATAAATCCGCCCCATTTGGAATGCGAAACATCTGGTCCGTCTGAGTCCGGGTGGTAATAAAGGTCTTTGCTCCATCTTTCATCCGGAACTTCTGTAACACTGTCTTTTCCCAGAATAATATTTCTCCAGAACTCTTCAAGGTTTTTGGCTCCTGGGAAAATACATTCCATACCGACAATAGCAATGTCCAATGGTTTTTCGCTTGATACTGGTTCTTCTGATAATGCTGCGTTTTGGATGTACTCGTAATTATTTACGCTGACATTCTGGTGAAGTTCTTCAAGAGAAAGTACTTTATTATGCATCGTTGCAATCTGCCCGATCATATACATACCAAGGTCAAGCTGATCATCTTTTGGAATATTAACCAATTGATCTCCTTGACGTTCTATACCTTTAGCTGCAATTCTTAAACGTCCTACATTCAGTTTTTCCAATTGCTCCCATACTTCTTTTTTATCTGCTCCGGCTGCTAAAAGCTTGGCTTTCTCAGTATTGAAGTGGTGCGCAAAAGCTGTATTTAAACAACGGGTTTCATGACCCGGTGCTGTTTCTAATAAAACTGTTTCTTTAGCCTGCATAGCCTGTAACTGGAATTCTTCCTGAATAGCTCCGGTTTGTACAGCTTCCTGCGTATAGAGATAAGCAGTTCCCATTAATACCCCAACTTTTACGCCTCTGGCAGCCAATGGAGCGGCCATAATAGAAACAAAGGCTGTTGAAAAGTCATTATGTATTCCACCAGCGAAAAATACGCTAATATTTTCCGGATGGTCTTCTTTTAATATACGTTCAATTTGTTTTTCCCAAAGAACCATGCTTGATAGTGGGCCCACATGGCCACCGCATTCACGGCCTTCGAAAATAAAATTTTTAGCTCCTTCTTTAAGGAAAATATCAAGTAGGGCAGGAGATGGAACGTGCAGAAATGTCTTTATTCCTGCTTTTTCAAATACTTTAGCTTGTGCCGGTCTTCCTCCGGCTATCAAAACCACAGGTGGCTGTGCTTCAAGAATATATGATGTCTGTTCCTCTCTTAATTCCTGAGGTGCAAACCCTAAAATACCTACACCCCATGTTTTGTTTCCTGCAAGCTCTTTAGTCTCCATCACTAAGGATTTTGCCGCGTTACCTTTAAGCAGTGATAATGCTACAAAAGGTAAAGCTCCGGCTTCTGCTACTGCATTGGCGAATGAAGGAACGTCACTTACACGCGTCATTGGACCTTGTGCAATTGGATATCTAAGGCCAAGTTCTTGTGCCAGAGGATTATTCTGGTCAATTACCTGAAGAGCTTTTGCCTGCTTTAAGTGACCATACATGGCTTCCTTAAGGCCAAAAATCATTTTTTTTAGTGTTTTGAACTCTTCATAAAGATCTACTGCCAACGAAATATCTTGTCCCATAGGGATATAACTCTTACTAATATCAAGGTCTGTAAAATATTGCTTAAGTTCTTCAGCATTGATATTTTCAGGCAGTGCAGGTGAGTTAGGCCTCACAAGTACACGATGATTAGCAATGATTTTGGTTTCTGTCCCATTCAGCTTTGAACATAGATCCTTGATGTCCTGAGGAACAGAACTTTCAGGGAATAAAGCAAGCTGGCTGTCCAGTACAATACCTGTTGCTCCCAAAGCCTTTACAGCTGCAGCGGTGTGAAGTCCTATCCCTCCTTGTACCCATACAGGAATGCTTTGAATTTCTTTGATAATACGCTGAAACAATACAAATGTAGATTCATAGCCAATTTGGCCTCCTGCTTCATTTCCTTTGATGATAATTCCATTTGCTCCGGATTGTTCAGCTTGCTTAGCTTCTTCCAGACTACTTACCTGATAAATTAAGGTCAGTTTTGAATTCTGATTAATCGACATTCCTGAGGGAAGGATTGCAAAGGTCACTTTCTCAGGAATTTGAAGCGACGTAAGTTTTTCGTTAGAAATGTAGATACCACAAGACGGTATATCTAATTGCTCAAGTCTACTTAAGGCTTCTTTGGCGGGCGCCAATTCGTGTCCCAAACTTAGAACGGGAAAGATACCCGCCAGATGCAGTTTAGGCATAAGGTTGACATCCGGCCTTTCAAAAGGCGTTAGTCCAATAATGGTTAAGTTTTTCATGGCGTGATATGTTAGTAAGAAACTTCATAAAAATTCATAACTCTTTGAAATAAAGAGGAATGTTCTCTTATGAAATCATAAAATTGGTTTTATTGTATTTTCAATTATAAAGATTTTTTGTTGATTATTTATCAACAAAGATGAATTGCCTCTATAATTATTAAAGATAAAGTGGTAATCCGGCTTTTCACAGGGCATTAGCCTAATATTTGTTAAGTTTTTCATTGCATTTAGTGTTAAAATATTAATATGCGATTTTTTAATAAAACATTAATACAATATCTATAAATAGTTATTATTTGTTATGAATGAATAAAAATAATAAAATTATACTATATCTTTAATCATAAATGAAATTTAATAATGATTTTTTAACAAAAAAATACTGATTATTCAAATGCTATTAAAGTATGCAATTTATTTTCTTATTCGTTGTAAATATGCCGGCACAATCTGTGTAACTATAATTATAACCAATTATAGTTAAAGAAATGTTAAGCAAATATAGGAATAAAAAATAAAATATTTCAAAAAGTAGAGATTTGTTTTTTTTATATTACGAAAAGATAACATGAATAATTACCCTGTAAAATCCATAAAAAATGAATGGCTTAAAAACAAAAAATTGATTATCAAATTTGTATTAAATTGATTTATATGGCATTATTAACCATTGTGGGAATTATTTCACTTTCTTGTTGTAGACTTATCTTGGTGTGTAAGTAAATTAAAAAGGGGGTAACTTTATGAAAGGGTATCGAATTTATAACGGAAATATGAAATATAAACATAAAAAAAGCAGCGAAAAGCTGCTTTAATTTATAAAAAACGTTAAAAAATAATCGTAATATGGGGTTGATACAGATAAGTTGGTTTATCCAAATGAGCTAACCTTTCTGTATTGAATTTACTTTGATCTATATTGAAGAGAAAGTCTCTGATAAAATTAAAAAATACTCAGATTATACTGTTTCACAAGATCTAAAATCATGTGATATCCCGCTAGTGAATTTCCATGTTGATCTAAGGCCGGGCTGAATACCCCAATACCCATTTTCCCGGGAACACTTACTGTAATTCCTCCGCCAACTCCAGATTTGCTTGGTAGACCTACTGTTCTTGAATATTCTCCACTGAATTCATACATCCCTGCAGTCAGCATTTGTGATTCTATCAGTTTGGCAATTTCTGCATTTTTATAGGTGGAGTTTCCATCATAACGTACACATTGATTGGCAAAGAAATAGCCAATTTTAGCCAGATCCTCTGCTGTTAGTTCAATGGAACATTGCTTAAAATAATTATCCAGCTGGTCTTCATTTCCAGAGATGAGTCCATTATTTTTCATCAGATAGAACATTCCGCGGTTACGATGTCCTGTTGATTTTTCGGACTCATAAACGGATTTACTGTAATCAATGGTCGAGTTCTTGGTAATATATCGAACCATATCCAGAATTTTAAGGAAAGGTTTTTCTCCGTCTCCGGATATCAGGGAAGTCGTAAGGATAGCTCCCGCGTTCATCATCGGGTTAAGTGGCTTTCCCGTTGTTTCAAGGTTTGAAAAGTGATTAAAAGGTCTGTCAGATCCAAAATAGCCCATTTTGTCGAAAACATTGGCTTCACCTTTTTCATTTACGGCAACCATTAATGCAATGATCTTGGAGATACTCTGCATGGTGAATTTCTTTTGAACATCACCAGAATTAAAGACCTTACCGTTTTTATCTACTACGGAAAAAGCAATGGCTTTAGCATCCATCTTTCCCAACTCAGGAATATAGTCGGCAACTTTACCTTGTGCATAATATGTTCTGTTTTTTTCCAGAATACTGCTTAAGGTTTTTTCTGAAATTGTTGAAATATCTGCCGTTTTCTGTGCATACATTACTGTGTTTAGAGATAAAACCCCTGCAATAAGGATTCCTTTTGCAGAAAATAAAAAGCTATTTTTTTTCATGTAGAATATTTTCGAATAAAAGTTTAATGATAAGCCTCGAAAAACAAAGATAAGATATTTCATTTTTTGTTGGTCATTCTTCTTACCTTGAAGTTTATTTCACTAATTCAAAATCCTTGTAGAACAATATACCGTGTTGGTCTAGCATATGGGTTTTGTCATTTTCTATTTTACCATCTACGGTATTGATATAATAAAGAGTGTGTTTTTTATTGATAATGGCATTTTTGTCTTCTTGAGCAAGTTTTTTAACGATCTTTATTGTGCAGTTCTTTTCAAAATTACTCATCAGTAAAATCTGCTCAGAAAGATTTCCTACATGAAAGATCCTTGGTGTATCTTGGGAAAGTATTTCTATTTTTTTGATCAAGTTCTTGCAATATTCTAATTCCTGATCTTCATAACCCTCATTTACGAATATAATTCCTTTAATATCAACTTTTTTTGTATTGATATGAATTAAAAAGGGAGAGATAAGTAATCCGTATAATACAATCTTTATGAGCTTCTGATCGAGTATTTTTTGTAAAAGAATAAGTACAAAAGGTATTGAGGGGGTTAAATATCCTGCTTCTAATGGGTATTTTATAAAGAAAATCAGATTGGATAGTATTATTATGATACAGAATAGCATAAAGTGATCCTTGTGCAGGTCTGTCTTTTGAAAGCCACCCTTTAAAAGCTGTATGATCAAGGCCAAGAAGATTGCCGATATTCCCAAAGCTCCATATACATGCAGTGTTCCTAAACTTAGTAAAGTAGGGTAGGAAACTTCCGAAGCTCCGGAACTTTGCAAAAAATGAATTCCATATTTCAGAATAACAGGTAAAAAGAAAATGAATGTGAAAAGTAGAGTAAGCATTGAAAACCGAATGACTTTCTTAATGTCTTTTCCTGTAAAATAGTACGTGAGAAAGAAAAAAGCAGGTAGAAAAATGATGTTGTTAAATCTAGTACTTACAATCAAACCGAAAAATATTGAGGCCACCCAGAGTTTTTTGTTCAGAATAGAGTAAACAGAGGCGAGTAAAAAAAACAATGACCAATTGTATTCCATTGCCACCGTGCTATTAATATAGATAATTGGTGTAAAGGAGAGTACAAGAGATATGAGAAAGGAAAGCTTTATTTTAAAGAATTCCAGGATTCTGAAAAAACAGAGGCAGCAGCCAACGGTAAAGAAGACAGAAAGTAAATTGATGCACCAATAAGGACAGTTATATATTAATGAAAAGATAAACTCTGAAAACGGATATCCGGGAAATCGTGAAACATTGTAAATATGTTCTTCGCTCCATATTTTTCCGGTATAGACTTCTCTCCAGGCATCTAAGTCAGAACCTAGGCTATTGAAAATAAAAGGCAATCGCGAAAGTACTACCACTAAAGTTATTATAATTTCCTTAAAATATTTAGGCATTGTACCCGTGCTTGGTTTTTTACGCAAAATAAGTTCTTTTTATTATATAAAGTAAATAATTCTGAATTTATCTCCAGATACTGAAAGCAGTTTTACATTTTAACCTGAGAGAAAAGCATATCGTTGCACAAAAATTATTATCACAATTTTAAATTTTCTTATTTCTTTTCAGGATATAATGAGTTTTTTATTTTTAATATCCCTATGTTTTTCATTGTATTATGGAATTAAACATAAACCTAAAATCTATTTTCGTGTCTTTAGTACAATTCTTATCTTATTTTACTCACGGTATTTTGATAAATATGGGATTTATATTTAATTTTTCATGATTAATCTCTTTTAATTAAATTTTATTTTTGTTTTGTAATGTGCTGTTTTCCATTATTTTAACTGTTTTGTTTTATATGGATTTATAAATTCATACATACTCTTGTTTGATAAAAGTACTTACTCATCTATATTTGAAACAACAATTTTGTTAGCGGAAACCGAAAAGCTTATAGAGTAGGAATTTTTTAAAAACAATTACAATGAAAAAATTAACACTAGACGACTTTAAGAAAAGAGCAGAGTCTATGGATGGAAAAAAAGTTTTATCAACTATTAAAGGAGGGCTTGCAGGACCAGATGACTGCCATGGTTGTCCGACATTGGAAGATAAAATTCGTGCAGTAATTAATGATGAATTAAAAGGACAAAACTAAATAACAAGGACTGTGAAAACAGTCCTTTGTTTTACATAAACAGTAAAATAATAAATAAAGATGATAGCATTAATAGAAAGATTAGCATCAGAAGGAAATCAAAAAATGCTTGAAGCAATAAAGTTTTTGCTTTATAATGACAATGGAGACATTTTTGAAATTATTGATTTTGAGAATGATTCAATCTATAAAGAGCCATTTTTATTTACTTATTTTAATGTTGAAGAATTTACCAATCTGGATTCAGTACTGTTTCCTTATTGTGATACGCAGGATTTGAAACTAAAAACGGATGCTTATGGTAGGTTTTATATTCCACAAAAAGGATGGTTTACCACCAACTGCATTTCTGAAGAGATAACAATCCGTAAACCTCATTACGAAGTTTTCCTAAACGGTGACAAAATTGAAAGTGTTTATGAGGGTGTTGAATATCTGGATGGTACTAAAATTGAGCTTCTGAAATATCCATTACCTTTTCTGGAACCTCTTTTCACGGATGCAGATTCTCAGGTAGTGTCTGTTGAAATTAGTACGGTAACACAGCAGCAGAGAAGAAACCTTGCGAAAGCCTATCAATTTATTAAAAAATATAATCCAGAATGCTTTGAACTGCTTGAAAGATTTGCTTTTAAGTGTGTGGTTTTCAATACTGATTTTATGAATAAGAATTCCTTTTCTCATAAGTACGCTCACGGGCTTACTTTCTATAACTCTTATCAGGAAGATTATGATGAAATATTCTTTATTGATGATATTTCCCATCAGTCTGCCCACGTTATTTTAACCAATATACTTTTTGAGAATGATAATTTCTTTAAAATTGATAAGGAAACATCACTACAGGAATTATTAATAGGTAAGAATATTGATGTTGTAGAAACCAGAACGCTGGAGGTAGTAGTACATGCATTGTTTACTTATTATTTTATATTTGATAATCTAGATAAGCTGTATTCAAATGTAAAGTTAAATCCCAGACAGGAGCATGAGGTGCTAGGCAGGATTTCCATATACATTCTTAAGTGTCAGAATGACTTATTGTTACTGGAACATTTATTTGGGAAAGATGAAAATATATTTTATGAATACGGAATGCTTATTTTTACAGAGATGAAAAATAAATTGCTGGAAATGAAGAATAAGTATAAAGAATTTTATCAATCCTATGATTTCAAGGATCATCCCTATAACTTTACGTATAAGAAATTTGCTGAAAAAAACCCGATATGAGAATCCTCTTTTTGCTTTCTTTCTTTCCGATAATTATGTTTTCACAAAGTAGTACCATGACAAAGGATTTGAATGATGCACAAAAGAAAGTCTTCCTGAATCTGATCAGGGAAGATTCCAGGGTTTCTATTTTTTCTGTTCAGCACCAGCAATATCTGGATTCTATTCTTGTTATTTTGCCTAAGGAAGCTTTTTTCTGGCAGCAAAAAGCAATGCCTTTATTCAAGCAAAAAAAGTATGAACTGGGGATGATGTATCTTAACAAAGCTGTGGAGTTGGATAAAACCAATCATTACAAAGAGTATCGTGCATTTATAAAGTGTTTGTTTCAGAAAGATTATACGAGTGCCTTAAATGAATTTAAGGAATTGTCTAAGGAAAATGAGAATGGTGTTGTGATGGATCATCCCTATGGATTTTGGATGGGACTCTGCTACCTGCAACTGAATCAGTTTGATTTGTCCAGGCAGTTTATGGAAAAAGCGGTCTCTTTTGGAAGAAAGTATAATGTGGTAAATCCGTATGAAATGTTTTATTCAGGAGTCATAGAATATGAGACAGGAAACTATTCAAAGGCAATAGAATACTTTGATATTTCATTGAAGCACTATAAGGGTTTTGCTGATGCAAAATATTATAAAGCTTTATCTTTATCCAAACAAAACAAAGGAGAAGAAGCCAAGGCTTTATTTTTGGAATCAAAGGAAGGTTTTGAAAAAGGAATCTCATTCAATGAAGGCAATTCTTTGTATGAAACCTTTCCATATCAGGTTTCAAGGTTTACTTATGCTTATTCAGAGAAATTTTTCAAGTAAATTATTAGTAATAATAGATTTCCAGGATTATATTCTTAATTTTAAAATAGAACACCTTTTTTTGAATTTTAACTTCCCTTACGATCTAATCTTATTCTTAAACAGGTTTTTCAATTCTCTTTTTTACCATGCCGGGTAGATTATCATTGCAATAGTTCTATTTCATAATTGAAGTGAATTTTTTCACTTTTTTTATTAAAATTTTATAACATTTTTCTTTTAATGGTTTCAATTTAACATTTTTATGCGTCTTTTTGGTTAAATTTTTCCTACAAAATACACCTAAAAACAAAAAAAATACATTGATTTTATTCGGAAATGAAAAATAAATTGATCATTACAGATAACTATAAAGTGCGTGAAATAACATATAAACATGAATATTGGTATATTGTTGATGTTTAGTGTGTAAAACCTATATCTTTTTCACTATTAAATGATTTTTGTGTTATTTTTTTTATTAATTTCCAAACGAAAATTAATACATTTTTAATAACCATGAAAAACACCATTTATTTTGGTAGGCAGCACATCTTTAGATGGCTACTACTGTGTTGGCTTTTAGTACCGTGGGGACTACAGGCACAAACGTTAACCCACCTTACATGGGATTCCCAAGTTGGATGCCAAGAATTCCGAGGAGAAAAAGGAGAAGACGATAATGCAATTGGTTCTCCAAGCATTAAACCCGGCGATTGTGTCCGTGTTTGTGAAGGAAGTACTGTAAAATATACAGTGAACGGAACCAATATTTCCAATGTGCAATGGACTGCTTCCGGAGGAACGGTGGCAGGTACATCCGGAGCAGGAAATATCGAGGGCTATATTACCTGGGGAAGTGTAGGAGGAGGTTCTGTACAGGCAGTCATTACATTTGGCAACGGAACTACTGAAACTCAGACAGTGTGTATCGAAAAAATGAATTCACCAATTGCTGAGTTCAGATTAATGAATCTGGAAAAGACTGCATGTAAAAATACCTTAATCTATTTTGATAATCTTTCCCAACAGAATGGAGGGGCGGATATTATCAATTATTTCTGGGATTTTGGGGATAATACAACTTCTACAGCCTTTGAACCGTCTCACTCCTATAACACAGCTGGAGTAAAGCACATAAAACTGACGGTAACCAATAAGTGTGGCTGCTCTAACACTTTCGAAAGAGATGTCGAGATCCTGGAAGCTCCACCTGTTCAGATCAACTGTGCTTCCGTAGTATGTGAGGGTAGCGTTGAAAAATATAGCGTACAGGATGGATGTGAGAAAGGAGAATGGGACGTAAGTGGAGGAACACTTATAAACCAGCATGGTAATGAAATTGAAGTAAGATGGGATCAGGTAGATCCTAAGGAAGGCTTTGGATATGTAATGTACAAATCTGCTTGCTCTTGTCCGGAGTGGACTACCATTAAAATTCCAGTAATTTTAAAGAAGGTAGAAATTCAGGGAGAGCCTGTAGTGTGTGCTGATACTCAGTACAAGTATGCAATCCCTCAATGGCCAACTACTAAGGTTGATTGGAATGTAACAGGGCCTGGAAATGCTCAATTGACATACAACCAACAAAGAAATGAGGTTCTTTTCAAAGCATCACAGCCGGGTGTTTATACACTTAGTGCTAAATATTCTAATACTTTATTACTATGTGGTGGTGAAGGAATGAAAACGATCACCGTAGAAGAACCTGTAGTGATAAGTGGAGGAACAGATGAAATCTGTAGAGGAACAATGCAGACATTTACAGTGACACCTAATGTACCTGTTGTTTGGACAGTAACTTTAAATGGGGTGGCATTGTCTGTACCACAACCTGGCGGAACAGCACCTTTTACCTATGACTTCCCAAATGTAGGCTCGTATGTAGTTACTGCAGTTAGACAAGGAGGAGGTTGTGTAAGTAAGCCAAGACTGATTAAGGCGACATCAATTCCAAAACCACCTACAGGACCTATCGTTGGAGATGATCTTGTATGTTCCGGAAGACCATATGTTTATACGCTAGGGTTTGTGCCGGCAGGACTGATTCCTGTATGGGAAGTTACCAATGGTACTATTCAGGGAAGTAATACCGGATACTCTGTAACGGTTATATTTAATGCCGGAGCTTCATCTTATACGGTATCTGTTCGTTATAAAACAGAAAGCCCAGCGGGTTGTCTTTCTAATCCAATATCAAAGAAAGTAAAATTAATAGATCTTGATTCTATTACTATTAACCCGAATCCAGGACCTTTCTGCCCGAGTAGTACACAAAATTTCAGTGCAAACCTGAACGGTATTGTTCCTGATTTCATGGAATGGAGCTTTGGGCATCCTAACTTCGGAAGTTTTGCAGCAGGACAAGGTAGCAGTAATCTTACTGTAAACCTGAACGAAATTTCTGGCGGAGTAAATACGACTTCTCTGAATTTGAAAATAGTAAAATGTGGAGTTACAAAAATACTAAGCATTCCGATCACAAAACTAACCCTTCCTGTGGTAAGCTTTACGAATGTTGGGAAAATTTGTTTAGGTTCTGATCTTACTTTCACGGTTAATCAGGGAACAATTACTTCAGCAACTGGTGTAACTTTCACTTTTGCTAATGGAACTACACATCCAGCAAATTTCAATGCATCTGGAGTTTATACTTTCCCAAATAATGGGTATATTCAGAATAATTCAGGAAGCAATGTTTCTCAAACGGTTACCGTAACCTATACAGGAACTAACGGATGTGTTTATAAACCTACCGGAATAGCGATCTTTGAAATACTTCCGGAAACAATTATCACCATTTCACCGGTGTATAATATTGCCGTTTGTGATCCAACTTTCTTTTCTTATCAATTAACGGCCAACAGTTCTACGGGACTTACTAATATTGTTGAATGGCAGTGGCAGCATGACGGTGTAAATATACCGTTAGCTAACACCAATTCATACACGATCTCTGGTGGTCCTATATTCGGAACATACAGGGTAAGAGCTAAGGACATTAATGGTTGTATTGTTTATTCACAAAATGTGAATGTAATACAGTCTTGTGGAACAGGAACGGGTTGTACAGCTCCCCCTAAAATTAAGTTTATTCCGAAATGGTCAGGATGTAATACAATTACTGTAAGCGGATTTAGTACTAATATTCCGCCGGATGAAATTCAATGGGTTTCAGACAGTGTGCTTACTTTGATTTCCGGGCAAGGAACAACCACACCTGTATTTCAGACTAATCTTGCGGGAGCGCACATTGTTTCTGTACGTCTTAGATATGGTTCTTGCTGGTACAGTGCAAGTTTAGAAATTCAAAAGAACTACGAGCCTAAATTTAATATTAGTCAGACTTGTAACGGAAATGGATATAATCTTACTCTGTACAATACATCTACAATATTTAACATAGATCCGAATAGTATTTCGTACTCATTCAGTTTAGCAGGGCAACCAATTCAGTATGGGCAGACAGCTACCTATACTAATCTGGCGCCAGGTACTTATACCTTTACCATGACAATGTCTGTACCGGGGCAGCCACAATTGCCAGCGTGTACAACAACTCAGACTATTACACTGAAGCCAACTCCGAACGTAAACTTTTTAGTTCCGGCGTGGGCATGTGCAGGAGAGGTAAATACATTTACTGCTCCATCATATGATCCGGCGAATACTTATACATGGTATTTTGATAATACTGCGTATGTAGCTTCAGGGGCAACTAGTAATATTACATTTAATTCTGCCGGTCCAAAAACCATAAGACTGGAAATTAAAACGCCTCAAGGCTGTATTTATAGTTCTCCAAACAGATCAATTACTATAGTTAAAGCAAACTTCGGAGGTTCTATTACCCCAAGTAATTTTGTTGGTTGTGTAGGAAGTGCTCCGACAATTGTTCACAATCCATTATTTGGCTTTCCAAATAGTTATATCTGGATGAATGGTTCTCAGCCTGTGCCGGGAGCACCAAATTCAATGTCTTTCACTCCAACTCAGTCAGGGAGCTACTGGCCGGTATTGGTATCATCAGAAGGTTGTAAAGACTATAGTATGAGTGATATTCCGGCAATAGTAACGTTGAAAAGTGCTCCATATGTTAACATATCTGGGAAATCAGCGATCTGTGCAGGAAGTTCAGTAACGCTGAATGGTATTGTAGCAGATAATACATTGCAATATCAATGGAGTACAGGTTCTACAATATTAGTACCTTGGACTTCAAACCCTTATCCTATTACCTATACTACACCAGGATTGTCAGCAGGTACTTATACCTATACCCTGGAAGTACGTCCAGCAGGATCAACGGGTTGTACATCATCTAAAAGCTTTACTGTAACAGTTAGCAATCCACCGGCATGGCCTACTGTAACATATACTAAGCAAAACTGTCAGCCATATGAAATCAAGTTAACAGCATCAGGACCATCTGTAGGAGACTACAACTGGAGTAATGGAATGACAGGACAGTCTATAACTGTAAATGAGGGAGGAGTATATGAAGTAATCTATACAGCGCCAAGTGGTTGTAAGGTATCTGGTCAGGTAATTGTACCATTAAGTATTGAAAGCTTAATGTGGATATTCCCTACGGGTTGTTATGATGAGTGTAGAAGTAAAGATCGTTATATCCTAGGTCCAAAAGGTGTTTTTGATTCTCATCAATGGCAACTTTTCGGAAATCCTATCCAGAGTGGAACTAATGATGTTATTCATCCGTTGTATTTTGATGCATCAGGAACTTATAATCTGCAAATAGGACATATCGGATGTTTGTTTACTTCAGGACCAATGAACTATTTCCCAGGTAAAGAATGTGGAATAGAAATAGATTGCAGACTGAGCGCTGAAATTGTATCATTCAAATGGGATGAAGATCATTATAATGTTCACGGAAGCATATTCAATGGAGGTAGCCAGCCGGTTACTCTTACGGTTTCCAGTCTTAATGGATATGGAATGTATCTGCCATCTATGATTACAATTCCGGCAGGAGGTACTTATGACTTGAATGCTAACCCATTGGCTTTCTATCCAAATGCTAACTTCCCTGGAGGAAGTGATGATATTCTGTTCATGGGTCAAGAAGATTGTAAATTTGTTGCTCAGGTTCCTGTTATAGGTAAATCTGCACCAACAAGAACTGAAAGAGTAGTAGGTGTTACTTCGGCTTCATCTTTAAAAATGATGCCAAATCCTGCAAAGGAAAAAGTGAAAATCTCGTATAATACTGGCAATGAAAAAATGCTGGCAAAACAGATTACAGTTTTTGACGCTATGGGCAATGTCAAATTCCGTAAGGAACTGAAAGCATCCTCCGGTGAGGTAGATGTAGACGTTTCTAGCTGGTTGCAGAGTACTTATATTGTTATTGTACAAACGGGAGATACCTCATTACAAGGCAAATTAATTAAAAATTAATACCTTATTAAACAGGCAGTGTTCTCTTCGGAGAGCACTGCTTTTTATTATATGTAATAACTAAATGAAATTATATGATACAATCTAAAAGTAAACTATGGATCTTATTTTTAATGCTTCCTGTATTATCTTTTAGCCAGAATTACCAATGGCAATGGGCAAAACAAGCGGGAGGGCAAACCGGTTCAAATTCTGCATTTTTTGATTATCTGTATGATGAATCCATACGGGATATAGCTGTAGATAACAATAATAACACCTATTATTTAGCAAGTACATGGGCACAAGGACAAAATTTAAATGGTGTACCCGTTACCAGCTATGGACTCCGTGATCTTCTTCTTTTTTCTACTGATTGTCAGGGGAATATAAGGTGGTCAAGAACCATAGGCGGTAGCGGATACAATGAATTTGCCTGGAACATAGAAGTGGATAATAATGGTGGATTATATATTATGGGTTATTTTATAAATCAATCGAATGTGGGTGATCCAAATGCTGTTCCTATACATTTCGATGATACTCATACCATGCCTCTTATTACTGCCACTGATCAAAATACCGTGGAAGCTGGAAATAAAACTAGTCATCTGCTGAAGTTTAATACATCTGATGGCAAGCTGGCATGGAGCAAGCCTTTACAGGGAGATGTTACCATAGCTTTGCGCCAGACTGTTACACAGATGATGTATATGGATTCTTCCAAAAATATTCATGCTATTCTGGGCTTTAAAGCGGGGACTCATCTAAACGGATTAATTACTGTACCAGCCTCCTATACTTCATCCTATCAATATTATCTGGTTAAATTCAATTATGATAATGGAAATATGACACCGGCAACCCCATTATTGTTGCCCATAACAGGAGATTTAAGTGTAGGTATTGCAGATGGAAAAGTAAATCTGATGTATGATGAAGGGCTGAACCGTTATTATTTGGCGGGAAAACGAATGTATGGAGACTATACCAATGTCATGGCAAATCTCTCGTATAACAATATTCCGTTTACAAAAGATGCTTACTTATTGGCCTTTAACGGAGCTACAGGAACGGAGCTATGGAGAAAGGAGTTTGATACAGGAATTACCATTTTAGACGATGAAATTCATTCCATTATAAAAGATACAAGCTCCTCAGATATCTATATTTCGGGACGTTATTTTGCGGGTACCACTGCAGCCACTTTCGGAGAGTATACACTGCCCCTACCCAACTACCAGGAACAGGTGCCTTTCATTATGAGGCTTACTGCGGATGGTGTTGTAAAATGGGCTAAAATCCCGGATGGGATAACAAGCTTTACTGGTTAGCGTTTTATGAAAGGAATGATTGCCCTTAACGGAAATGAAGTGGCATTTGCTAAGGGTAGCTGGAATGATGTTTGGGGCACTTATTCTATGACGCGTCCTAATACAGACCTTTCAGATCCTTTATTGGTTCGTCTTAACAAAGATACCGGAGCATTTATAGGAGCGGAGGAGATTCGCAGTAACTTTGGGGTCCAGGATGAATTTACAGCCATTGCAGTAGATAAGGATGGTAATTATTTATTAGGGGGCTTTTTCCATAATGAGCTGTTTACAGAGGCTAATGATGGTATAAACACTATGGCAGTTAATGTAACAGGAGGTAAATCCCAGTCTTTTTTTGCAAAATATGCCAAGTCTGCTTGCAGTCTTTCAGTAGTAGAGACTTCATCTTCTCAGGCAGGAATAGAGGTTTATCCAAATCCTGTGCAGGATGTTCTTTATATTAAAAGCAAGGAGCCTTTGGTTTCCTATGAAATTTATGGCGCTACAGGGCAATCTGTAAAGCAGGGAACCTTAAGTATGGCTCAGGAACAATTAGTATTATCCTCTCTTTCAACAGGAGTTTACTATATCAAACTTAAAACAAAGTCTGCAACAATAACAGAGAAAATAATGAAAAAGTAATCTCTCTTAGTTCAAAATACACGATTAAAAAAACAGCAGTCTTCAAGAAAACTGCTGTTTTTTATAGATATAAAATAATACATTAATACATTAATACATTAATACATTAATACATTAATACATTAATACATTAATACATTAATACATTTCCTCACTGTAGATTTTCTTTCCAAGATAAAAAAGTTCATGCTTTTTGAGGTTAATGTTATCTTCAAAAATGTCGTGAACAAAATTAACCAATTCATTCACTTTTTCTCTTTGGGTAATTCTGATACGGGATTCAAAATTAGTGGTAAAACCACTTTTGGTGTAGTTTAGTGATCCGAGGTAAGCAATTTTTCGGTCTATCACATAAATTTTTGAATGAACGAATTTGTTATCGTATCGGCTATTTCGTACATACTTGAAATTCAAAGTTTCAGAATAATGATAGGTGTAGATCTCTGTTTTTTCAACGGCTGCTTTCATTTCCCAGCATTTATAAAATCCATAAAAAGACCCAAGAGAAACAAGTATAGCCAGAAAATTATTAGAATCTTTCAGGTCATCTACCACATGCATCCCGAAATAAATGAGTGAAAAAATCCCCAGACAAAATAATGCAATAGAGGAGAAGAAAAGCATGTTTTTCTGACTCTCTCTTTTCTCTTTTTTCTTTATATCAGTTACTTTATGCTGATGAATCAGCTTTCGGAGAATATCCTTGTATTGTTCTGGTCGCAGATCACTAAACGCCAATCTTACATTTACATTTCTGTTTTTTAAGGAGATGAGGTCATCCAGTTTTGTTTCATCTATATAGGGGGAAATAATTAAAACTTCCTCCTTTGCATTCAATATATCATTGTTTAATTGAGTTCCTGCATTTTGCCCCACAAAAACTTCAATCGCTTCACTGGGCTCAGTATCAATTCTAAAATAAAATCTTTTGTTTTCTTTAAACACGTTTGTATTCCTTAAGTTTTATCCTGATTACAGGGGGCAAATATACATTTTTCTTAAAACAACTTACCGGATCTTGTTTTTTTAAGATTGTTTTTCTGTTACCAAACTTACAAGTATTTTCAATGTATATTTTATGGGTTTCCGTAAAGCGAACTTGTTTTTAAGAGAACTGTTAATACTTATTGTTTCGAGGACTGCTCAAACCCGAGGCCTTATAAAAGATACAAATACAGCAATAAAAAAGGATAATAATATCTATACGGATTTGGCTAACTCATGTTATGAATGAAAAACAAATTTAATCTTAGCCTTATCTTCTTGCCTATTTCTTATTTTTGCAGAGAATAAGTTTCTAAACTGTTATTCTAAATATGGACAATACATTTGCTGACAATAATCAAATTGAAATGGTTTCCAGTTTCTCAGAACTGGTAAATACTGATTTTCATGGGAATAACAATGCGCTTTGTTGGTATAGAAGTTTACATGGAGATTTTGAAGAAATTGTGTCTAAACTTCAATTAAAAGAAAATGTTACAGAAATTTCCATTGAAGACCTTTTAGAACTAGAGCTAACGGAAAGTGGAAGTGCTGCACGGGAAGTTATTTTAAATGATTTGCAGGCATTAACCGATTTTGGAGCATTACCCTCTCTTAATTTGCTTAAAAGCTATGAAAGAGATGAAGAGTTTGATTTCATTTCAACAGATGTGTATTCCTATCATGTGGATCGTTCACCGGTAAGTACTGATACTTTTTTATGTACTTACTATGGTGCAGCAAGTGATATCTTGCCTAATGATCAAGCAATGCAAAAGATTTTGATTCCGGAAATTCGGGAAAAACTGAAAGAGTTACACAACGGTACAGAAGAGGAATTTGAAGCGTTTTTGAAAGAATATTATTTTGATCTTCATTACTCTCCTAAACCAAATGCAAAGCCTGTTAATTTGGGTTTAGGACATCTTTGGAGATTAACTGTAGATCATCCGGATCAGGAGGTTTTGCCTTGTATACATCGCGCACCCGTTGAAAATGACGGCGAATACCGATTACTGTTGATTTGTTAGAATGCTTAATGAATATTCTTTAATGTCCATAACTGACTACTCTTGAAATTTTCCAGCCCTCATCGGTAAGTTTCCATATGTGAACGAATTTGAAAGTCCCACAATGGGTTAAAATTCCGTTTTCTAAACGACAAAACTGATGCAATCCTGATTGGATAGCCCCATAATCTTTAATAGGATATACTTCCACGCTGCCTGGTACAAGCGCTCTTCTGGTGTACGAATAATTTTTAGCCACTCTCCGAAAATTATCAACAGTCTCTTCATATCCTGCCAAACCGCCAACATCATGAAAGAATTCAAGGTCTTTGGTAAAAAAGGTTTTAAGTTGATCAATGTCTCCTTTATTAGCCGCGTTGAAAAGTATGCTGTCTTTCTCCATAATTGTATGATACAGTTCTTTAGAGACGGGAGTGTAAGATTTTGTTTGGGAAAAAACTGTAGACCACAATAAACAGCATAGTATTATGGATAAAAACCTTGTTAATGTAATTTTTTTCATGGTTTCAATAGTAGGGATGAGATCAGTTTATTGAGTAAATCTAAGTATTAAATTTCTACTGATCTAAAGTTTTCCGACAAATTAATATGCCTAATGAAAATTCAGAAATTAATCATAACTCAAAGTAAAATAGAGTGGTAGGTTGATGATGGAACTTAATGAATATTTTACGAAAGTGACTTGGGTGATCTTTTTCCCTGCACGACACAAGTACACCTTGTTTTGCATAATAAAAAACTCTGAAAATGTCAATCTAATTTTTATATTTGCATCTGTCGGATTTTAAATCTAAAGAGATTGTAAAGATTATAATAAAAGGTCTGAAAAAAAACTAATAATAAACAAAGAATAGTAAGAAATGGATAAAATTAATTTATTAATTATTGTGAATATAATCTCTTTATTCATTTCACTGTTTCTTGCATTTTTCCTGATTACCCTTAAGACAAAGTACAAAACAAGTAATTGTTTGTTTGCTGTTTTTTTACTGTTAAATGCAATAGATATTAGTGAGCCTTTGTTTAACATGATGACTGATGGCCCATCAAACCTGGGCATGTTTAGGAGCTCTTTCGCTTTTCTGCAAATTCCTGTCTTTTATCTCTACATAATATCAGTCTGCTACTCTGATTTTAAGTTAAAGCCGAAATATCTCCTTCATCTGCTTCCTTTTTTAATTGCTAATTTAGTTTTGTTGCCCCGTTTTTATACTGTAGATGCAGTATCGAAAATGAGTTTTATTCAGAATCGTCAAAATATGATAGAGTTCCAGTTCATTCATATTTTAATACATCTTCAGATCGTTATATACATCATTGCTGTTTTTAGAGTGCTAAGAAAATCAAAGAAACTCTATCTTGAAAATTATGCAGGGAAAAGTATCAGCTCCTATAATTGGCTATTCCAGTTTACCATTGTATTGACCATTTTATATACGGTAGCTCTTTTAAAAAATATCTTTAAATTTTCTGATTATCCACAGATTTCTGAATGGATCAAAATTGGACTTTGGGTATCTTCTCTCTTTATTTTCTGTTGGTATCTATTCAAGGCATTAAATAATCCGGGTCTTTTTAGAAATATTGATTCCAAATTAAAGCTTGTTTCTGAACTTGTTTCCGAAGAAAAAAAGAATGAACAATCACCAGAACATGAAAGAGAATATAATGAAGAACTCTTGAATTTGAAAAAATATATGGTTGAGAGAAAACCTTATCTTAACTCTTCACTGACCATTCAGGATGTTTCTAATGAGACCGGAATTCCTGTTCGGGACCTGTCTCTTTTAATCAATCATCAATTAGGACAGCATTTTTATGATTTTGTTAATACCTATCGGATCGAGAGTGCTATGAATATTTTAAAAGACAATACAAAAAGTAAGGTAACCATCCTTGAAATTCTGTACGAAGTTGGCTTTAATTCAAAATCTTCTTTTAATACTGCTTTTAAAAAACATACCGGCAATACGCCGACTTTTTATCGTAAAAGCGTGTAGTTCAATAATTTGTGATTACTCGTACCTTTTTTTGAAAGATTCGCACCTATTTTTTTGAACAAATGTGATCGATTAATTTTATTCGGTCGCATAGCTTTAATGTCTTCCACATTTTTGTATCGAAATAAATTTTTAACCAAAATTCGATACAATGAAAAGCACCTTTTACTTACTAATCCTTATGGTACTGGTTTCAAGTTGTCAGACAAGTAAAAAAGTTTTCGCAGAAAAAAGAGATTATAGCTTTCTTACAGATAGTTTAAAAGTTGAAGAACAATTAGAAAAGTATAAGCTTCCGGGATTTAGCCTTGTTGTTTTTGAAAATTACAAGATTATTTACTCCAGCCAGGTAGGAGTGAAATCAATGAATTCTAAAGAAAAATTAGATGTAAATACTGCTTTTTCTACCGCATCAATTACAAAGCCCATAACCGCACTTCTTTGTCATATACTTGAAGAAAAAGGCTTGATTAATCTGGACGAGCCAATTGATAAATATTTAAAAAGATGGCATTTACCCAAAAGTAAATTTACAGAAAGCAATAGTCCAACCTGGAAACAGTTTTTTAATCATACTTCGGGTACCAACCAAGGTGGATTTTCAGACTATTATGAGGGAGATGTAATTCCGACGATAAAACAAAGTCTTTTAGGGCAGATACCAAGATACGATAAGGAAATTGAGTTCCTGTTTACGCCGGGAACCAACTTTGAATACAGCGGTGGTGGATATGTAATTGTTCAAATGGCATTAGAAGATACTTTGAATAAATCTATTGCAGAACTGGCACAAGAACATCTTTTTTTGCCTCTTGGCTTGACGAATACCACCATGATACAGCCTAATGAAAAAGGATTTCCAACAAATGTTGCTTCTGTTCACGATAAAGATGGAAAAGTGATAAAAACAGGCTTGCCTATTACACCACAGATTGGAGCATCAGGAGTATGGTCTACCCCTACAGATTTAGCCAAGCTTTCTATTGAGATACAAAATGCTTTACGCAATAAAAATAACAAAGTAATCTCTCATCAGGTCGCCAAAAAAGTAACGGAAGTCACAGCTTTGAAAAATGCCGTTGGAGGTTGGGGATATGGATGGCAAAAGTCTGTCGCCTACAACAACTATGATTGGTTTACGTGCAATGGTTCTAATACTGGAGTGGGGGGAAGTATTTTTGCTACTATGGAAGATGGAAATGGCTTTGTAATTCTTGCGAATGGTGAAAAGCCTAATCGTATTCCTGTGATGAACGAAGCGCGCATAAAGCTTTTGACATTAATGAACTGGAATAAAAAAATATCCAATGAAGATATTCAGGAGCTTCCTTTGAGTTTAAAAAAGCAACTTATCGGAACATATAACGATTTTCTTTATGGGCAGGGAGCTGAAACGAAAATAATAGAAAAGAATAACCGTCTCTATGTTGAATCTCTATTCTTGGGATATTTTAAAGGAAAAAATGAGAACGAATTACAGTATCTGAAAAATGGGACTTTTAAAATTGTAGATTATCCGAACGTATTAAAATTTGATTTCAGTAATGGAAAAGTAAATTCTGTCATCTTAACAAGAGATTCTATGAAGACGGAGGTTCAAATTACTAAAAAATAAATATAAATGTCTCATGAAAAAACTACTGACTTCCAGATCAGGAGGTGAAGGCTGAAGATGCTTTAAGAGTCGCCCATAGTAAACTATTGAAAAATATACTGGTAACAGGCACAAGAACAGAATTAAGTCCATCTGAAATAGCATAGCTTATCCATAAGTTAAAACCATAAATTAATAATAGCTCAATCTCAGGCATATAAGCATTGTAACATCCAACAATGTTGTCTGATTGTACATAGGAGCCACAATCAAATATCGAAAAATGATAAAACAAATTCTCTTATTATCTTTTGTTTCAATGTTTACAATAAATTTTGTATCAGCAAAAGCAAAAATTCCGTTTGGTAAAATTGACAAAATAGAAATTATAGCAGATTTACCCGACACGGAGAAGTATGCTGTGAGTAAAGACTCAAAAGAATACCTGGATTTAGCAAGAATGCACCAGGAATATAATATTGCCTGGATAATTCCAGCTTGGATAACGCAGGAACCCAAATTGGTTTTGGCAAAAAAAGACAGTGATGAATATTTCGAATTAACTAATGAACAGCTTGATCAGATAGTGAGCGAAAATAAATTAAATAAAGAAAATCTTTTGAAGCTTGGGCTTTACACACAATATGGAGGGAAACTCATCATACTATTGATTATCGGACTCATCGTTTATGGAATTTTTTCTAAAGACAAGCCTAAAAAAATAAATCCAACAAACATTTAAACAAAAAAACTTAAACCAATAAAGAATGAACACACTATTTTTAATTCCAGTTGTATTAATAATTGCAGGTATTGCTTTCATGATCATCATGAATAAAAAACACAAAACCGCAAAATCAGAAATTAACTTAGATTCTGAAAGAAATAAATACAACCAATACAAACAAGAGCTTTTAGCACAGGATTTTTCAAAATTAACACAATGGATGAGAGGTAAACCCATTGATGCTTTTACTTCTGCATCTGTTCCTCAGTCAACAACCAATAAAGTACAGGAGCTTGTAACTGACGGAATAAAAAATATCGCTTTATCTACAATTGGTATAAAGCTTAAACGAATTGAAACAGATTGTTTTTGGGCCTTAAGTGGAAATGATTTGCATTTTTTTAGTACCGATACAGTGGGTGAATTAGATGAACATATTGTATTTGATAATTTTAGAATTGAAACTGCCAGGCTTCAATATGGAGGCATTCTGAAATCGCAATTAGGTGTTTATGCAAAGTCATCAGAAGAATATTTGCCAAAAACACATATCATCACTTTTGATATTGATGGAAGTTCTTTATCTCTTGAAATTCATGACAGACTTAATTATACGGTAAATCCGGAGGATATGCTCAATCTAAAAAAACAATTAGAAACAAGAGCAAAATATCAGGTAGTTGGCGAAAAGTTTGTGAAAATTTTACAGGACAAATTCTCTAATCTAAAAATGACTTAATATAGCATGGGATTTTTTTCAAAATTGTTAAATTCATTTAAAAGCATACGATTAAATGATAAGAACATTGTAAATGGCTATTTGCTGGATCATTTGCTCATAGGTTCAATGTATGCCGAACAACAGTCGGCATACCTGAATTCTTATGAAACAGGTTTAGGCAAATCCGATGTTACAAAGTTAGTTGACACCTATTGGGGAATATCAGACCAAAATCAAGCCATAGAAACTCTCCAAAGTTTGCATACCAGAAATCAAGACGAAAATCTTGATACTGTATATCGAGCATTTGAAAATTCAGAAAATTATTTTGATATTTTAAGGTCAAATATATCAAACGAAGAAAAAGTTTTTGACTATTATTTAGGCCTATTCAGAAAGCTGAAAAATGTTGTTCCTGAATTAATTGACCAAAATATTATTACAGACTTTGCTCAGTTAAAAAAAGCAAAAGATAGCGGCTGGAATTATGGGAGAGGTGTATTTCTGGCACGCTGTTGCTACGAATTAAATTATCTTTCTGAAAAGGAGCTGACAGAGTATTTAGCAAAATCCCACAAAGAATTAAAAAAATATTGTACCACCTGGAAAGAATATACAACGAGTTATATTTTTGGACGGGCAACGTGGGGTGGAGGTAGTAATAATGGAATGGTACAGATTGCAAATGACCTATTGAATAAAAAACAGAGCCCACTCAAAAATAAGATATACATTTGATTAGAAAAAAATGTTCAAAACTAACAAGCATGATAAACTCAAAAATATTATTTTTTTTAGGAATTAGCTTACTCCCTCTCAATGGTTTTTCACAAACCAAACCAATCGAGGAGAAAGGTAGTTTAACCAAGAGTATAATGAGTCTCTCTAAAAAAGTGTCAAGTTATATGCAAGCCCAGGCAGATATCAATGGGTTTAGCGGGACTGTATTGATTGTAAAAAAGGATTCTTTACTTCTACGAGAAGCCTACGGATATGCGAACTATGAATGGGGAATAAAAACAACCGTCAATACAAAATTCAGCTTGGCTTCAGTAAGCAAACAGTTTACAGCAGCAGCCATTCTGCAATTGGCGGAGCGAAAACTTTTATCATTTGACGATACGCTAAACAAATATTTTCATGGTTTTCCAAAAGGTGATCAAATTACAATTCATATGATGCTTTCCCACATGTCGGGGCTTCCAATGGATTTTGATGAGCTTTACCTTAATCAAGTTTCTTTAAATCAGGATCTAGTATTGAATTATATTGCTCAGAAAGAACTTTTATTTCCACCCGGAAAGCAGACTTCATATAGTAATATTGGTTATTATCTGTTGGCACGTATTATAGAGAAAGTAAGTGGAAAAAGCTATTCGATGTATTTAAAAGATAATATTTTTGATCCTTTGAAAATGAAAGAAACCGGCGTTATGACTAATGATGAAGTGATACCCAATATGGCTGACCGATATATCAAAAAAGGAAAAAGTTATATTAAAAATCCATATATCAATTGGATGTTCAATATTGGACATGATGGAATCTATTCAACAGCGGATGATCTGTTAAAGTGGGATAGGGCCTTATATGGAACAACGATTTTAAGTGAAAAAATGAAGCAATTGATGTTTACTTCATACAATGAGCAAAACTTTGGATATGGATTTATGATTAATCCATTTTATAATCAGGGACACAAATTGATTGCTCATGATGGAGGTTTTTTCGGAGCAATGACTTCTCTCAACCGTTATACGGATGATGATTTGCTTGTTGTTGTTCTTTCTAATAATCAGTCTCCATCTTACTTACTTGCATATGGATTGGCTGCAATATGCTTTGGTAAAGATGTTGAACTTCCATATCTTCATCAGAAATCTGATAAAAACAATAGATCTCTTTATAAGCTCTTTACAGGAAACTATGAAGACATTAAAATCATTGAAAAAAATGGGAAACTCTATTATAAGGACCTTGATATTGAGCTGATTCCGGAATCGGACAATAAATTCTTCAGATCAGATGATGATAACCGAACCGTTGAATTTATTAAAGATACCCATGGAAAATACTCTAGCATAAAATTGACTAAGGTTGGGGTAGTGGAGATACGGAAAAAGCTATTTTAAATAACTATTAGTTACAGTGCAGGATAGAAATATCCTGCTTTCTGCAACCATCTCTCTTATAATTTGTTTTTTTTTAATTGGTAAAATTGCTGATTTCATTCAATCTCCTGAAATACTTTCCGCAGTGTTCTTAAGTTAACATTCAGGATTTTAGCGTAGTATTTCAAACTGTGTTTGCAGGTAAGATTACTATTAACTAATGATTTAAACCTATAAACCAATATTCTGTTATTATGTAGCTTCCTGTGGTTTGTAAATTTCTTCGGCAATCAGTAAAATATTAAATAGGTAATTATTTAAAATTGAAGATTGTATTTCCGAGTAGGGACTTTCTAATTTTTATGGTTCAAGTCCAGGGCCACCACATGACTTATACGGAACGCATGTTAATTTGTCATTTACGAAACATAATCGGGTACAATCTGCACCTCCGACAATTGTTTTTAATTCTGCTTTTTGAAGCTTTTTTAAATTTTTCATAATAATGATATTTTATGTTGGAGAACAAATCTCAAAAATATATATTACATAATTGTTAAAATTAACAAACTTTAACTAGCAAAGATTATTTTTTTTCATTATTGTCCGATAAAACCGAGCCATAATAACACATTGAAAGTAGAAAAGGATAATGGTATTATAAGCTTTCCCGAAAATGAACGACATCTAGATTCCTAAAGTTATTTCTATATTATTTGTGATGATTATCCAAAACTTACAGATAAGCTGAACAGTGATGATTTTGTGAATATTGATTAAGGAAATTCCTACTTATTGGCTACCGAGTAGTAATATTTCTTCTACAATAAGAAAGCTATTTCTTTAATTTTTCGTCACCATATCGAAATATCTATTTATTGTGTACATTGCAAAAAAATAACCTATAATACAATGAATTTAAGAGAAGCCAGAGTAGAAGATATTCCACAGATACAAGTTGTAAGAAATGCCGTTAAGGAAAACCCACTTTCAGATCCCAATCTGGTTACTGACCAGGATTGCGATGATTTTATGACAAAAAGAGGCAAAGGCTGGGTGTATGAAGTTGAAGGCCAAATAGTCGGATTTTCAATTGTTGATTTGGTTGACAATAATATATGGGCTTTGTTTGTGCACCCTGACCATGACAAGAAAGGAATAGGGAAGCAGCTTCACGATATTATGCTCAACTGGTACTTTACACAAAAAGAAGACACTGTATGGTTGGGGACTGCACCTGGTACAAGGGCAGAGTTATTCTATAGAAAAGCAGGATGGACGGAGATAGGTACGCATGGCAAAGGTGAGATCAAGTTTGAGATGCCCTACGAAAAATGGCAGGCTCTTGTTTCAGTTTAAATACAGTTTGTAACCGATATAGAGTTGTCTCATTAAAAAGCAAGCAGTTATTTAGTTTTATGATTATGTTAACAGCCTGCATGAAAAAAAATGCTTTATTTAGCAACTTGAAATAATTTTTTTCATCATTTGTGTTTTTATCTCCGGTTTATCCGGAGATTTTGTTTTTTCATAAATAGAGAACATATAGAAGTGATATATTATTCCAGTTCCTGTTTACAGTCAAATATTATTGTCTGAGCAATCAAATAAGTAGATGATAATATTCAAGGTAGCTAGGAATGTGGATGTAACTCTTTCACTTTCTTATTTAATTAACCATTCTGCAAGATTCCTTTTTCTTTCATGCATGAGGATGAGGTTTTCGTCGAGAAAGGAGGGTGTAAATAATTAAAAATGAAATAGATACAGTAGAATAGTATGATCTATATGCTTATGGATAAGAAGTTTTTAGTCGGTAACTTTTAAAGATTGGATAAGTCCATCGGCGATTTCAAAATTAAAATTCAGAACAATCGGGCTACCGGGAAATGTTCCTGAAATTTCCGTGGATAGAACACTTGTACTATCTTTCTCGGTTAATGCAAGAGGTTTCATTACAGTCCCATATTTTTCGTTTCCTTCGGCGATCCATTGTCGGATTTCCGTTCTCCCTTTGTGTATTTTGCCTTCATCGAACACTATGGCATTTTCTGAAAAGCATTCCGCATAAGCAACATTATCATGTTTGTCTTGTGCTTTAATTAAATCTGTAATTACTTTTGGTAAATTCATTTTTTTTATTTTTTATATTAGTAAGTTCTATTGAGAAATACCTTTTACAAGGATTCCATTATGGATAGCGCCCTTTTGCCATCAGTACACTATCTATCTGTTCTCTTTCAATAATTTCAAGCTTTCCATATGAACTAGAATCTCTATCGTGTGTCTTTACAGTGTTTCATTTATAAGTGACCAGTATGTTTCCGGGGTGGGCTGATCAAGCCTCTTAGTTTCTGGTAAAGATTATATTTGCGGAAATACTATAAACGTTTAAATTGTTGGTATTGTACCTCCGTCTATTATGTATTCTGTTCCGGTTAGATAATCAGCTCTTGGAGATACAAGAAAACCAACCAATTCAGCAACTTCTTCTGGAAATGCCGGTCTTCCATAAGGTATTCCACCCAGTGCATCCATGACACTTTGCGTTGCCTGTCCAAACGCACCGGTGCAAGCAGGTTTGTCTGTATTCCCAATTCCCAGTCTTCATCTGTGAGAACAGAAAAACCGCCTCCCTTTGTTTCTGAACTTCCCAGGTTGTTGACAAGGATATCCAATTTTTTATAAGTTGACAGTACTTCGTCAACTACTTTATTGGTTCCTGCAACTTTGCTCAGATCTGCCTGAATGAAATGGAGTTTTTCGTTTTCTTCTTCGGGCTCGTTTCGTGCGGTGATTATAACTGTTGCACCAGCATTTAACAATCGGTCCGCAATAGCTTTTCCCACTCCTTTTGTGCCTCCCGTAACTAACGCTATCTTGCCTGATAACTCCTTATTGAAATTATATCGTTCCATATGTAGAATTGTTTATAGGGCAAAATTGGTCTATAAAAACAGTTTACACAAGTACGGCATTACTAATCATATAGGGATAAATTATTCCCCTATTGCCTAAATAAGAACATACATTTATTTTTGCAGTATGTATGAAAGAAAAATTATACCTAACCTGAACTGCGGACTGGATCTGATAGGTGAGGTGTTGTATGGTAAATGGAAGATCCGTTTGCTTTGGTTTATTAATGAGGGGTATAAGAGACCAAGTGAATTGCAGCGTAAAATACCGGATGCTTCACGCAGGGTTTTGAATGTCCAGTTGAAGGAATTAGAAGAACATGAACTTGTTTCAAAGATTATTTATCCAGTTGTTCCACCAAAGGTAGAATATTCCCTTACAGAATTTGGTGAGAGTTTGATTCCTGTTATTGGAGCATTAGGTCAGTGGGGAGATCAGAATCAGGAACGGTTGAAAAATTTAATTATTAAAAGATTCCAAGGATCAGCCGGTACAAAAGATGATTTTCCCGTCCTTTAAATATATAAATATTTCTCGTGTATGTAAAGAAAGAAGAACCTCAAGGTCAGGATATCTAACTTTTTGACCAACCAAAAGATGGGACGAGTAATCTTTTGAGCGAGATACCATCAGAATATTTGTTAAGATCTTTCGATTCCTATTTTAACAGTAGCAATAACTTATCATATTGATTCTAAAAGGGAGGACGTTGGGAGAATATACTTTGCTACCATTACCAGCATCAAACTTTCCATTTTTTAAGTTTTCATCCAATAATTTAATAGAGGTTAACAGAAAGATTGCCTGTTATTAATCAAATTGATATACGTGCTCAAAAACGTTATAATATGAAAATATTCTATAGGGATAACCAAATTTACAAAAGAAGAAGCTTGCCGATTGTAGTTTTGTGCAGATGAATTGAATAATGCTCAATTTTAGAAAGCTTAAGAATTCTACGAAGATTACTTGCTCGGAGTAATACTATTTATTTAGAACATGCTAAAAATAGTTCTATTAATAAGTGTTTTAAAAAAAATAAAAATTATAAAATTCAATTAAAGATAAAAAATATTTAAAAAAATAAAAAATAATTTAAAAACTCTTTTTATATTATGTGAATATTTTTACTATGGAAAGGGTGAAATTACTTTATCTATTTATTTGCATCCCATTTGTTTTACTTTCACAGACAAAACAAGTTGATATTGAGCATGTAAATGATTTGTTCAGGAAATCCGATGCCTATATGTTTAAAGATGATTTGAAATCTTTAGAATATGCAAAAGAGGCAAGTTTATTGGCGGAAAAACTAAATGATCCAAAACTTACTGCAAAATCATATTTAATTTTGGCGAGGGGACTCAACTATATGAGAATTTATGACAAAAGCCTGCTATACTTAGATAAAGGACTTAAATTTTCTATAGTTAAGGATGATGTGATTTTATATCAACATTTCAAAGAGTTTAAGGCTGATAACTTTGGTAAGCTTGGATTATTTGATCAGGAACTGAATGAGTATTTTGATATTTTAAAGACTATTCCAAAACAAGATACTAGAGACTTTAAGCAATTAGATTCAAGAATTAATGCTCGGATTGCTTATAATTATTATAATCAAAAAAAGTATAAGGTAGCATTAATTTATATTAATAAGGCTCTTAAAGTACAAGAAGATCTTTCAAAAGTGGAAAAGACATCTGAACTTTATAATATCTATCAGGTTAAAGGGGAGATATGCCTGCAAAGTAAAAAGAAAGACTCAGCTTATTATTATTTTCAAAAAGCTTACAAAATTATACGAAAAGGAATTGAATACGAATATATGAGCCTCAAAAGTTTTGGAGATTACTATAAAACAATTGGGGATACTAATAAAGCCATCGATTATTATATAAAGGCTTTAGAAGATATTAAAGCTTTTGAGGTTAGGGATTTTGATTACACTTCAGAAATAAGCAAAAATCTTTCAGAACTGTATGCTATTAAAGGAAATGAGAAAGGACAAAAGCTTTATATGGAAGAATATAAGAAAGCGATAGAGGAGGGGCAAAATTTAAAAAGGAAAGATTTACAAGCAGCAGTCAATTTAATTCTATCTAACCAGAAAGAAGAATTAGCAAAAGAGAATAAAAAAAATTACTATTGGATTTTATTGATGGCAGGCATTATTATTTTATTTATTGCAGTCTTAATGTTGGAAAGAAGAATAAAGAGTAGAAAATTACAGCATGTAGAAAAAAAAGCTTTGCAAAAAGAACAGATGTTTATTCGAGAAAAAGAAGAACTTACTGTACGGTATGAAGAAGATACAAAGAAAATGGAGAAAATGGTTAATGAATCCTTTGAGGAGGTATTTACTTTAGCAAAAAATAATAGTCCGGGTTTTTTTATCCGTTTTCAAGAAGTTTATCCTGAAGTAGTAAGCGAGTTACTTGCTAAAGATTGTAAACTAAGGGTTTCTGAATTAAGATTGTGTGCTTACTTTTTTTTAGGATTTACAACAAAAGATATTGCCTTATATACTTTCAGATCAATAAATACTGTAAGAAATAGGCGACAGAATTTACGGATTAAGTTGAACATTCCTGCTGAAGAAGACCTGGATCTTTGGTTTAAAAATTTATCTAAAAAATAATAGTATTACAACCAGTTATATTCAACTTAGGTTGGCTGTCTTATTTTGTTTTTAATTGTTGGTCTTCAAAGAGTTGAAGTAATCTGGTGTATCGGAGATATATCTGTTGTGCTTCAGCATATAGGTTCTTTATATCAATAAGTTATTTAAAAATGTGAATAATTCGATTTCCAATTTTTTTTGAACATTACAAAAATTACTTTATTCAAGTGCTGGCTGCTCTTATTATAAATAAATATAGTCAGTATCATTAATATTCTATTTTAGAAATTGATTATTAGAAACATTTCTAAAATTCGATAAACTTTTCCATTAATTTTCAATAGTACACATTAAATAACCAGAAATATTTGGTTTGAAATTTTATTATATTACAATATTAAACTTTTTGTCGAAGTTAATCACTTTAATAAGACGTATGCTGTAAATCTATTAGTGTGGTCCCAAAATATTAATTTACAACATAACGACTTCTTTATTTCACCAAAAGATCAAAAACAACGTACATTTAACTCTAAAGATGGTTTCCTATATACTACTATTGAACAAATGGAAGACATCAAAAAGAATTATTATGAATCTAAGCCTGACTATGACTGGATCGGATATGATAATTTTATGAATAGATTCAAGACATTTGTTCCCGAAAATGATGATAAAATACAATAAATTATGTTATTTTAAATTTTGAAAACAAAAACTTGCAACTATTTTTTATAAGTTGTTTACGTGTTCTATTTACCGATACAGAATTTAGAAAAAATATTCCCCAATACTTCATCATTTGTAACTTCACCGGAAATCTCGCCAAGGTGTTCTAATGCATTTCTCAGTTCGTAAGCCAGAAGCTCTGTGGAAATTTGGAAAGAAATAGCTTCCTTTACCTTGTTTACGGCGTCCAGTGACTTCTGTAAAGCTTCAAAATGACGTTGGTTGGTAATCACGACATTGTTTTCCTCGGATTTTAAATGCTCAACATATGATGAAAGTTCATTTTTCAAATCCTGGATGTTTTGGTTCTCAACCGCTGAAATCTTAATGAAATCAAACTCTTGAGAAATGGTATTTCTGAAGATATCTTCTACCGCTTCGTATTTGGTAGGAGTGACTTCATCAATTTTTGTTGCACAGATAATCAACTTCAGATCTTCTCTCAAAAGAGACTGAATCATTTCAATGTCTTCTGAAAAGTCTTCAGTTGCGGCGTCTGCCAGATAAACAAGAATATTGGCGTTTTCCACCTTTTCTTTAGCTTTTTTTACTCCGATAGCTTCTATTTCATCCACTGTTTCGCGAAGTCCTGCGGTGTCAATCAGGCGGAAAGCGTGGCCTTTGATATGAAGAATCTCCTCAATCGTATCTCTCGTTGTTCCTGCAATATTGCTTACAATCGCTCTTTCTTCTTTCAGGAGAGAATTCAGAAGAGTAGATTTTCCGGCATTAGGCTTTCCAATGATGGCTACAGCAGTTCCGTTTTTAATAGCATTTCCGTACTGGAAGCTTTCGATAAGGGAATTTAATTTTAGTTCTATTTTGTCTAGTAATCCACTCAAAGCAGTTCTGTCTGCAAACTCTACATCTTCTTCCGCAAAGTCTAATTCTAATTCAATTAAAGAAACAAAATTGAGCAGATCGGTTCTTAATAGCGATATTTCATTGGTAATTCCACCTTTTAGCTGATTGATTGCTACCTTTCTGGATGCTTCATTCTCAGAGGCAATAACATCGGCAATAGCTTCTGCCTGGGAAAGGTCAATTCTGCCATTAATAAAGGCGCGAAGAGTGAATTCTCCTGCCTTAGCCATTCTTGCTCCGTTTTTAATAAGTGTTTCAAGAATACGTTTTCCAATGTGTGGTGAACCATGAAAAGCAATCTCCACAGAATTTTCTGTAGTGAAGCTTTTTGGAGCCAAAAAAATAGAAAGCATGATTTCGTCAATAGCTTCCTCTCCATCCATAAAATATCCATAGTGAATGGTATGGGATTTCTGTTTTTCCAGTTTTTTTCCGGGAAAACTCTTTTGAACTATGGGTAATGCATTGTCTCCTGATACCCTGATAATGCCTAAAGCACCTATTCCATTAGCCGTAGCCAGCGCACAAATGGTCTCGTTATTCATGCTGCAAATTTACGCTTTTTAATGTTAATTTTTAGTGCAAGCAGTGATGTAGATTATCTATTGTTTTGATTTTTAAAATTGTAAAAAGTATATATAGTTTAAAATTATCGGTGTTGTATGGGTAATGTGTTGAATGTTATTCTTGATAAGTGTGAATAAAATACTTGTAATTTTGTTTTTTAATAAAATTCATAAATATTAAATTATTTTTTTATTGTAAATAAATTAATAATAATCATGATAATGTTAAAATTTTAAATAATATGAGAATATATATTAAATAATTGTTGATTTTGTATGAGTATGGTGGTGTTTTTTGATTTTTAATATTTGTTTGAAATTTGATATTATAAAAAAATATTATTTAATAAATATTAATTTATATGCAATGTTGTATTGATATTTAGCGGTTAGATGAAGTTTGGTATGTTAATTGTTTACTAGGCTTGCGGTGATGTGGAAATGTTATATAATTAACATTAAATTATTAATAATCTGTTAATTTAACTTAAATACATATGAAAAAATTAAATTTATTCGTCATTAACAAGAAAATCATTTTCTTGTTAATGACGGTTTTTTACGGCGTGGTAAATGCCCAATGCATACCTTATACCGGACAGATTATGACAAGCGGAAACACATACTGTATTAATGGAAACTATACAATTGCAAGCGGAGTTAACATTCCTAATGGAGCTACTCTTATTGTTCAGTCCGGTCAGTTTCAGGTCTCAGGTGTTCAGGTTATGGGAATCCTGGAAATTAATGACGGAGCAAGTGTTAGGTCTAATGGTTCCATTACAATTGGGACATTTGGTACTCAGGTAAGTTCAAAGGTCAAGTTGGGGACAAAATCATTTCTTTCACTTACAGGATCCGTTATTCAGGGAGATCCGAGTTTTGGAGGACTTTATCCCGGTACCTCTATGATTGAAATGGGAAGCTGGAGTGCTGTGGAGATATGTGGAACCTTTACTCAGCAGTCAAAGACGTATCCATCTGTCAAATATGTAGGTGCTCCTAATGCTAAGGCTTATTGTATTGCAAAGGCAGAGGTAAGTGGAGGAGGAGATACTGCGGTAATCAGTGATGATAATCAGATCGTAACAATTGCTATGTCATCTGTTGTTGGGCTTGGCGCCGGAGGGTCAAGTTTCTGTGGTCCTAATGCTACATCAGCCACCTGTCCTTCTTTGTGGCCAAGTGGTTTGTCAAATGATAAAGACGAGTGTGGCAACGCTCCCGCAATTATTAACGAACTAGACTCATTCTGTACAAAATTAGGTGCTGCCGGAACGCCTGATGGTTTTACCAAATTCGGAATTACAGTACAGCAGAAAGCAAATGCGTGGCCTGAAAATGTTCCTAATGGTTTTCTTGCCATGGAAGCAAAAAATAAAGGTTTTGTAATTACAAGAGTACAGCATGTGAGCCAGACACCACAAATTGGGGATGCTATTGCTGATCCGAAAGAAGGAATGTTGTTGTATGATATTCAGGATAAATGTGTGAAGCTTTATAACGGTAGCCAATGGAAGTGTGTAGAAAGAAGCTGTAATGATTAATCTAAACCAGTAAGATAATATGAAAAATATAAAAAATATAAGCATAGCTGCTGCTCTTGTTGTTTTTAATGTATCAATTGCTCAGGTAGCAATAGGAAAACAAGTAGTAGACGGAGCCAGTACAGTTCTGGATTTTAATAATGCATCCGGAAACACAAAGGGATTAATTCTTCCTGCTACTTCTGGATTGCCTACCGGAACCCTTGTTAATGGGACGTTTGTGTTTGATGTGACAGACAATAAGATTAAGGTATACGAAAATGATGTTTGGAAGCCTTTGTCTGACGCTGGAAACTCATCAGCTGTTGTTGCTAATAATTCTGTAGAAGAGGGAAAAGGTGTTATTATTGGAGCTTCATCCAGCACTGCAGATGGGGTTTTGGTATTGGAATCTACTGATAAAGCAATGGTTCTTCCTCAAATTGCAACTCCTCATGTTAATGTAAAGAGTCCATACCCGGGGATGATGTGCTATGACACGACCAGTAAAACATTGGCCATATTTGATGGAGTAGTTTGGAATTACTGGAAATAGTCCAATATAAAATATTCCGGGAATCCTGGTTTATATAAATGTATAATGGGTATTAAAGCAGTAGTATAGATTTATACCACTGCTTTTTTATGAATGAAAGTGATGTGGATTTGAGGTGTTAAATATTCATTTTGGTAAAAAAATAAGAGATTGCAACTTTGAAAGCACGATCTCTTATAATTAAACAAATAATGTAGATGTAATGTCCTTGGCTTAAGTGGCCTGCAGATATTGGTTCATCATAAAGTCTTGTGTTGATATAGGCCTCTTTTTTTCAGTTTGTGTTGTTGGTAATATTTGTTTAATGTTTAAAAAAATCTCCAATCTCCTGATTTCATTATTCATGTTTTATAAGGTTTAAATTCAAATGGTGTAAAGGAGGATGTTCTTAGAAATAATTCCTAAATTTTAAAATATGAGTTTGACTCTATAATATTATTTTGGTTTTGTATTTCTAGTGCTGCAAACCTATTTAATAATGATGAATATTTCCAAAAAATAACCTACTACACGGCTACAACACGCCTGTAGTTTTTATTTTAATTATTTGATTATTAGCTTCTTGTTTTTATTTGATGTAATGCAGTGGTGAGTTGTGAAAAAGGTGAAATAATAGATGTTGCCTCTGCTTTAATACAGTTGTAATATTGAAGCTGAAAACTGAAAACTGCTGATATTAAGGCTTATACAATCTGGGCGCTTTCCTTGATGCTGCTCATTACAAAAATACTTTTTGTCTGGCCAATGCCTTCTATTTCCGATAGTTTATTGATGAAGAACTCATGGAATTCATCCATGTTGGGAGCCAGGATTTTTAGCATAAAATCAAAATCTCCGCTGATGTTATAGAACTCAACAACTTCTTTCAGTTTGCCTACTTCTTCGATAAACTTTCCAGCAGTTTTTTTATTGTGAACGTTCAATGCGATCATGCAGATAACCATCATTCCCTTGTTTACCTTTTTGCGGTCTACTACAGCGGTGTATTCCTTAATGATTCCCTGTTTTTCCATACGCTTAATACGCTCGTGGGTAGGAGTCGGGCTGAGGTTGATTCTTGCTGAAATGTCACGAACGCTCATCTTGGCATCTTTCTGAAGAATTCGAAGAATAGAGAGATCTTTCTCGTCCGGAATATAATTTTCTGTTGCCATTTGTTCTGTTTTGTATGTTTTATTTTATTATTTCAGATATTTTGTTCTATTGTATTCTTGTTATTTTTAACATTGTTCCAAATTTAACATAAAATTTTTACATATGTTCTGTTAATTTTAATTTTGCAGGAAATTTGAATATATGGATACAAGGAAGAATATAATATTAATTTTAGCATCAGTAGGAACTTTTGTGGAAGCTTTGGATATTGCCATTATTAATTTAACAATTCCTTCTATTCAGGAACAGTTCAATATTGATGCAGGTACGGTACAATGGTTACAGACCCTGTATGTACTCTTTTTTGGAGGCTTTCTAATTATTGGTGGAAAGCTTTCCGATCAAATAGGAAGAAAGAAAATGTTTTTATTGGGTGCATTCATCTTTATGCTGACCTCGTTAGGGGCGGGGTTGTCCTCAAGCTTTGAAATGCTGGCCTTATTTAGAGCCTTGCAAGGATTAGGCGCAGCATTGGTAATGCCATCGGCATTGTCTATTGTTACCAATACATTCAGGGAAGAGCAGGAAAGAAACCGTGCGATAGGAGTTTTCAGTTCCTTTGCGGCCATTGGGTCGGGAAGTGGTCTTTCTGTAGGTGGAATTATCAGTACTTATCTAAGCTGGCACTGGGTTTTTCTTATTAATGTACCAATTCTTTTAATTACATTGATCTTATCCTACTATTACTTGCCAACGGATGAGAAAAATGAGACCGCTAAGAAAACAGATATTATCTCTGGGATATTAATGGTGGTTGGATTATTGAGCCTTACCTATGGAACCCATGAATTGGTTCATATCAAAGAACAACCTTTCCTTGTAATCGGTTCATTGGTGGCTGCGGTATTGCTTTTAGTAATGGTGTTTTATAGATTAAAATCCGTTGCAGAACCATTATTTGACCTGAAATTATTTAAGCACGGTTCATTGGTGGTTTCTAACGCAGTATTTTTTACGCTGGGAGCGTTTTTCATTGGGTTTCTATTCCTGATTTCATTAATGCTTCAGAAAGATATGGGATATAGTGCTGCTTCCGCGGGATTGATGCTTGTCCCATTTAGTATTATATCTGCCCTAACGGCTAAGTTTATTTTGCCTCATGTCTCAAAACGACTGAACTCAACCCAAATGGGAATTTTTGGATGGTCTTTTATGTTGATGGGTGGATTACTTTTACTAATATCGGTCTATACAGGACATCCATTGACTGTAGTTTTACTGGGATCTGCATGTATATCAGGAGTTGGAATGACATTCTGCTTTACAGCCCTTTCAGTAATGGGAATTCAGGATGTTGAACCTTCCAGCTACGGATTGGCATCAAGTTTGAGTTCTACAAGTTACTTCCTGGGTGCAGGGATCGGTTTGTCTTTCATGACGTTAATGAGCCAGATCTTTCTTTCGGAATTTTCAGTTGGAAGTCTAAACCTTATTATTTTGATAGGTTACGCTCTTGTAGCGCTCGGAATGTTATTCTATTTTATAGTAAAAAGCTTAAAAGTGAAGCAGACAGAAATTGCCGTTTCATAATAGGCGGCCTTAAAATTACACAAACTATATGATAAGGAATCGGTGCTTAGGTGTCGGTTCCTTTTTTTTGATAGAATAAATTATGAAATTATGAAACTGCAAAGAAATAAGATATTCATTTACCACTTAGCTTTTTCTTCCTAGTCTTTTTGCCTTTTTACTATTTTTACATCATGAAAATACAAATCATTAGCGATCTTCATCAGGAATTTGGGCAGACAGAATTATGTTTTGATCATGCAGATGTAGTTGTTTTGGCTGGTGATATTAATTTGGGAACCAAGGGAATTGAGTGGATTAAAGATAAAATAGCCAATAAGACTGTAATCTATGTTCTTGGAAATCACGAATATTATAAAGGCTCATATCCTAAAACGCTGAACAAAATTAAAGATGCTTCTCAGAATTCAAATATTTTTGTACTCGAAAATTCTTCTGTAGACATTGATGGTATTCGTTTTCATGGTGCTACCTTATGGACTGATTTTTCCATCTTTGGGAATCCTGTAAAATATGGAATGCTTTGTCAGCCCAAAATGAATGACTATAAAAAGATCAGAAGAGATCCATCTTATTCAAAAATGAGAACTATGGATACTTTTAAGATCCATCAGTTTTTAAAAGTATGGTTAGAAGAAAGTCTTAAAAATTCAAAGGAATTTAAAAATATAGTAGTTACTCATCATGCACCAAGTATTCAATCGGTGCCGGAACATTACAAGAATGATCCGTTAACCTCTGCTTATGCTTCCAATCTTGAAGAGATGATTACTGAACATCAACCTTTATACTGGATTCATGGACACATTCATACACCATGCAGATACAGTATTGAAAAAACAGACGTTATCTGCAATCCTCATGGCTATATTGATGAAAAATACAATGGCTATGATAAAGAGTTACTGATTAATGTGTAAATAAGTGAAGATATAAAATTATGAAGCTACAAGGAAAATATCTACCTTCAGTTTTTCACACTTAGTTTTCTTCGCTTTTATCCCTTTTTTACTACCTTCGCATACCTTAACCCATTTTCAATGGCGAAAAAATCCCCAAAAGAACCCGGTTTTGTTTCACAGTTGGCTTTTGATGAAGTATTGGAACAGGTAGAATTTGATCTTAGGATCAAAGAATTTGTCGTGATGGAAATTGATAAAGCCAATTACATCATTAAGCCCAATATGCCTTACCGATCAGATTATTTCTGTATTTTTCTTGTACAGCAAGGGAGTGTGGGTTTTAGGCTTGATGATAAAAGCTATGAAGTTTCTAAAGGAGATCTTGTTTTTTGTCCGATGGCTGAAACTTTTTGGGTTGATAATATTGCTGATGATTATGATGCAAAATATATCTTCTTTTCGGTAGATTTTATTTCCCAGGCTGGTTTTAATTATAAATCCAATAATGTCCTGAAAAGTCTCTCATCTGATCCTACTCATATTATCAGGAACGAGCCTGAATTGTATAGAAAGCTGGATTTTCACCTTGATGAATTGAGGGTACTGAATAATAAGGAAAAGGATAACTATTACTTTAATGAGATGATCTGGCATCACTTTTCTCTGGTTATTTATGAAATAGATAATTACTTTAAAAAGATTGAAAAGCCGCATGTGGTTACCCATAGAGAGGATGAACTTACTACCAGTTTCTTTAAGCTGGTTCAGGAGCATTTCAAGGAAGAGCACAATGTACAGTTCTATGCTGACAGGTTATTTATTAGCCGAAAATATCTTACCAAGGTCATTAATAAAACAATGCTGAAAAGTCCGCGGGATATTATTCATCAGGTGTTGGCTGTAGAAGCAAGGTTGTTGCTTAAAAATCCCAATCTCAACGTCAATGAAGTTGCTGCACAACTTAAGTTCTCAGATCAGGCGTCTTTCAGTAAGTTTTTTAAAAAACATACCGGGAGATCACCTTTAGAATACAGGAAAGATGATTTGTATTGATTGTGAGGTTTTTATATTTTTAAGATGTCTTTTTGCTAAATTCATGCTATAATTTTGATTTAAAATATTGAATATTGTCATTTATATTGTCTATGAATGATATTTCTCATGTTTTTGGAAATAAGGAGTCTTTTTGACAAAACAAGGAGTTTTTTGAATAATTCTATTGAATTTTTTTCGTTCGAATTTTGTGCGGAAATTTAAAAGGACTATTGTTATGCAAAGATTTTTTATTCAGAAATCAACCATACTTTTCCTCTCGCTCATTGTCTTGGCGGGATGTAGGAAAAATAACCAAAACCAATCTTATCAACAGCAGGCACCAGAGCTTCCTGTAGACATAGTAAAACAGGGAGATGCTTCTGTTTCCAGAGAATATGCTGCATCTATTGAAGGGATTTCCAATGTGGAAATAAGACCTCAGATAACCGGATATCTAAGCAAGATTTTTGTAGATGAAGGTGATTATGTAAGAGCAGGCCAACCCCTGTTCAAAATTGAGGACCAGATATTCGGGGAACAGTTGAAGAGCGCTCAGGCAGCCTTAATTACAGCACAGGCAAATCTTTCAACTTCTAAGATTGACTTGGATAGGAAAAAGGAGCTTTTTAGGAATAAAATGGTTTCCGATATTCAGGTAAAAGAGGCTGAGGCAGCATATAATGCAGCAAGAGGAGCCGTAAGCCAGTCATCATCTGCTATTGAATCCGCAAAAATTAATCTTAATTTTTCTACGATTAAAGCTCCGGTAAGCGGGTTTATCGGAAGATTCAACTATCGTTTGGGAAGCTTGATGACTCCCGGTAATCAGGAGCCGATTACTTTATTGTCAGATATTCATCAGGTGTATACCTACTTCAGCTTAAGTGAAAATGACTTTAATAATTTTCAGAAGCAATATGTAGGTAGCAATATTGATGAGGTAATTAAAAATACACCTGCAGTATCTCTGTTGCTTTCCAGTGGTGAAAAATATGCTGAAACAGGAAGGATTGATGCGGTGGAAGGACAATTCAACAAAACGACAGGTTCCATTACCCTAAGGGCAAAATTCAATAATCCAAACAATCTTTTGAGAAGCGGAAATACAGGAAAGATCTTACTGGATCAGTTCTACAGCAATGTTGTATTACTTCCGATTGCTTCTACCAGAACCATTCAGGATAAAGTTTTTGTGTTCACCATCAAAGATGGAAAAGCAGCAATGCTACCCGTGGAAATTAACGGAAAAGCAGGAGATAACTTCATCGTATCCAAAGGGCTTAAAGCTGGTGATCAATACATTGTTTCCGGCTTCGACAGATTACAGCCTGGAACTCCTGTAGTGGCACAAAAGAAGAATGCTCAACAGAAAAAATCGTAAGAAGAAATCATGTTAAAGAAAATTATAAAAAGACCCGTACTGGCAACGGTTATTTCCGTGTTGCTGGTTATTCTCGGGATTGTCGGCATGGTCAGTCTGCCGATTACAAAATTTCCGGACATTGCGCCGCCTACCGTTATGGTAACAGCTGCGTATCCGGGTGCTAATGCTGAAACAATTGCAAGATCTGTGGCACCACCATTGGAAAACGCAATTAATGGAGTGGAAAATATGGATTACATCACTTCTACAGCAAGTAACGATGGTACATTAAGCATCACCGTGATCTTTAAGCTGGGAACTGATCCCGATCAGGCAGCCATTAACGTTCAGAACAGGGTAGCGCAGGTGACCAATCAGCTTCCTGCTGAGGTTATTCAGGCAGGAATTACCACCGTGAAGAGGCAGAATAGTATGATTGCGATGGTTTCCCTGACCAGTAAAGACGGTTCAATGAATGATCTTTTCCTTGAAAACTATGCAAAGATCAATATTGTACCAGAGCTGAAAAGGGTGAAGGGAGTAGGAGATGCCATGGTTTACGGAAACAAGGACTATTCAATGCGTATCTGGCTGGATCCGAATAAACTGACTTCATATAACCTTACGCCATCCGATGTTTCCCGTGCGATTCAGACTCAAAACCTTGAAGCGGCACCCGGAAGATTAGGAGAAAGAAGTAAGGAGGTAATGGAGTATGTTCTTCGATACAAAGGAAAGTTTACCGAACCTGAACAGTATGAAAATATTACCATTAAAGCACTGAACGATGGTTCTGTTTTAAAATTAAAAGATATTGCAAAGGTAGAATTTGGAGCTTACAGTTATACGGTTTCTTCCAATTTCAATAAAAAAGCTTCAGTAACGATGGCAATATTTCAGATGGCAGGATCAAATGCCAATGAAGTACAGATTGCTCTTCAGGAAAGAATGAAGGAGCTTGAAAAATCGTTTCCGGAAGGAATGAGCTATGAAATTCCGTATGCAACGAAAGAAGCATTGGATCAATCCATAGAACAGGTAATTCATACCCTGATAGAAGCATTTATTCTTGTATTCATCGTGGTATATATCTTCCTTCAGGATTTCCGTTCAACGTTAATTCCGGCCATTGCAGTTCCCGTATCTATTGTAGGAACATTCTTTTTTATGAAGATTTTCGGATTCTCGATCAATATTTTGACATTGTTTGCATTGGTACTGGCCATTGGTATTGTGGTGGATGATGCCATTGTAGTGGTAGAAGCAGTTCATGCTAAGATGGAGCACAAAAAACTGAATGCAAGGGCCGCAACTATGTCAGCGATGAGTGAGATTACAGGAGCTATTGTTTCAATTACCCTGATTATGTCTGCGGTATTCGTTCCCGTAGCCTTTATGAGTGGTTCCACAGGATTGTTCTATCAACAGTTTGCGTTAACATTGGCTATTGCCATTGTGATTTCAGCCATCAATGCATTGACTCTAAGCCCTGCTTTGTGTGCCTTGTTCTTAAAGCAAAACCATGGTAGTACTCATGAAAAGATGAACTTTAAGGACCGTTTCTTTGCCGGATTCAATGCGAGCTTTAATAAGCTGACATTCCGTTACGGGAAAGCAGTACTGTTTCTTTTAAAGAAAAAATGGATTGCATTGGCTATCATTGTAGCTTTCGGAGGATTGTTTGCATGGATGTCTATGACAACCCCCAAAGGATTTATTCCGGATGAAGATCAGAGTTTTATCATTGTTACAGCAAACCTTGCTCCCGGAGCATCAAAGGATAGAACTTCAAAAGTAGTTTCTGATACGGAAGACCTTTTGATGAAAAATCCGGCAGTGGATAAAGTAATTTCGGTAGACGGGTTGAACCTATTCAGTGGTTCCATGTCATCTTCAGCAGCTTCTATTTTCGTTAAACTGAAAAAATCAGGAGCCAGAGGAGCGGTTAACAATATTAATGACATTATCGGGCAAACGCAGGGAATGCTTTCTCAGGATAAAAGAGCCAATTTCCTTGTCATCAATACCCCAACGGTTGATGGTTTCGGAAATACCAGCGGGATGGAGCTTGTACTTCAGGACCGTACCAATGGTGAACTTCAGAACCTTGGGAATATTTCCTACGGAATGATGGGTGCTTTGATGCAGAGACCCGAAGTTGCAGTGGCTTTTACCACTTTCGATGTTACTTATCCGCAATTTGAAGTGCTTGTAGATGAAGTAAAATCTGCCCAGCTTGGAGTAAACGTTTCTGATGTTTTAGGAGTAATGCAAGGGTATTACGGAAGTATTCAGGCTTCGGATTTCAACAGATTCGGAAAATATTACAGAGTATTGGTACAGTCTACTCCGGAAACCAGACAGGATAAAGAATCCTTGAACGGAATTTTCGTGAAAAATAATTTAGGCCAGATGGTGCCTGTCAACACCTTGGTAAGCTTAAAGCAGGTAACAGGTGCTGAAGTGGTAGACCGTTTCAACCTTTTCAACTCATCTAACTTAACGGTAATGGCTGCTCCTGGTTACAGTACAGGTCAGGCCATGGCAGCAGTGGAAGAAGTCAGCAAGCAGGTACTTCCTCCGGGATATACTTATGATTATAAAGGGATGAGCCGTGAAGAAGCAGGTTCCAGCTCACAGTCAGTAATGATTTTCGGGTTGTGTATCGTATTCGTATTCTTCCTATTATCAGCTCAGTATGAAAGTTATATTCTTCCATTCGCTGTATTAATCGCTATTCCGGTAGGTTTATCAGGGGTGTTCGTGGGAATTACTTTCGCAGAGCTATCCAATAATATCTACGTTCAGATTGCTTTAGTCATGTTGATCGGACTTTTGGCGAAGAACGGTATTTTGATTGTAGAATTTGCCATTCAGAGACGTAGAGCAGGAAAAAGCCTTATCGCATCTGCAGTTGAAGGTGCTAAAGCCCGTCTACGTCCTATCCTTATGACTTCCCTTGCGTTTATTACCGGATTATTACCATTGATATTTGTGGTAGGTCCGTCAGCAATGGGTAACCATTCCATTGGATATGCTGCCATTTCAGGGATGCTTTTTGGAACCATCTTAGGAATTTTTGTTGTTCCCGTTCTTTTTGTGGTATTCCAGGCTTTACATGAAAAAATAAATGGAAGCGTGGTAACAGATGCGGATTGGGAATATTAATTCAAATGATTTTAAAAATGAAAATTAAAAATATAGCATATATCGCATTCATTTCAGGGACGGCCATTTCCTGCAAAGTTCAGAAGTATGAACAGCCTGAAGTGAAGATGCCTGAAGCTTTCAGAAGTGACAGTATTGTTGTAGAGCAAAACGAAAACATAGCCAAGATCAGCTACAAGGATTTTTTCAAGGATCCGGTTTTAGTTGGTTTGATTGATAAAGCTATGGTGCAGAATAATGATCTGCAGGTAGCCTTAAAGCAGATAGAATTTGCCTCATTGGCCTACACTCAAAGCAAGTGGGGGAATGTACCCACCATTAGTGCTTCTGCAAACGGAAATATCAACCGTCCTTCGGATAATAGTATGAACGGGATGATGGCAGGACAATTTATGGGTAAAAGGTATATGGAAGATTATACCGCAGCCCTCAATTTTTCATGGGAAGCAGATATCTGGGGCAAAATTAAAGGAAGAAAGGAGCAGGCATTAGCAGAGTATCTTAAAACCCAGGAAGCCGCAAAGGCGGTAAAAACACAAGTAGTGGCGGCTGTAGTTCAGGGATATTATAACCTATTGATGCTGGATACTCAATTAGAAATTACAAAATCCAACCTGGCTTACGCTGATAATACATTGAAATTTTTGGTAAAGCAGCAAGAATTGGGGATGACAACTGCCTTGGCGGTACAACAACAGGAAATTGTAAAAGATCAGATCCTGAAATCTATTCCGGCTATTGAAAGTTCGGTTACAACACAGGAAAACGCGTTGAGTCTACTAACCGGATCTATGCCCGGAAAAATTGAAAGAAGTGCCAGTCTGAATAATGTTCAGTCTTCGGATCATATTTCAGCGGGAGTTCCTTTGGAATTATTAAGCTACAGACCTGATGTGAAAACTGCTGAGCTTGAGGTAAGAAAAAGTGTTGCTGCCATTCATGTTGCAAAAATGAATATGTATCCGTCATTGAATATCACGGCACAAGGAGGAGTAAATGCTTTCCAGATCAGTAAATGGTTCAGTGTTCCGGGATCTCTTTTCGGGATGGTGGCCGGAGCAGTTGCTCAGCCAATTTTAAATGGAAAACAACTGAAAACCCAGTATGAACAGTCTAAGGTAATGGCTGATCAGGCTGAAATAGGCTTTAAACAATCTGTCTTAAAAGCTGTAGGAGAGGTCTCTGATGCATTGGTACAAATCCAAAAGCTGGAAGAGCAACAGAAAATTGCAGAAGGATTGGTTGTAAAGTCTAATGATGCTGTAAAGAAAGCTGATTTGTTATTCAAATATAATTCAGCAACATACGTGGAGGTAATCATTGCTCAAACCAATAAGCTTCAGATTGAACTGGAGCTTGCTTCCCTGAAAGCTCAACGATTGAATGCCATAACAGCGCTTTATCGTTCTGTAGGGGGCGGATGGCAATAAAGTAAAATTAAACCTGCTTCGTCTGTAAGGATGCAGCAGGTTTTTAATCCATAATCATTATGAAGAATACAAATATACAAGAGGGTATCATTCTAATTCCGGACTTTAGCGGATTTACCGAGTTTGTGTTCAATACAAAATTGTATACAGGAGAATATATTGTAAGACAACTACTTTCTACACTGATTGATATGAATGATCAGTATTTTGAGATTTCAGAAATTGAAGGAGATGCTATTTTATTTTATCGATACGATGAAAATCCGTCGTACCAGAGTATTTCAAAGATGCTTTGGAAAATGAGAAATGCATTCAATAAAAAAATAAAGGAACTAAGTAAAAGCTTAAGTACAACCATTGATTTGTCTCTGAAGTTTATTGTTCATTATGGGGCGTTTTCACAATACAATATCGGAAATTTCAGAAAATTATATGGAAAACCAATTGTGGAGGCCCATCAGCTTTTGAAAAACGGTTGGGCAGAACAGCCGTCCTATGCATTATTCAGTAATTCCTTTTTGGAAAGCAGCAAAAATCAGGAACCTGATTTTAATAAGGATAAGCTTCATCTGCCGGAAGTAGGTGTTATCCAATATTTTGAGAGTGTAAACTAGCATATTTTTTAATTTTTAATCCTTGTAAATTTGCTATTGCTAGCGGCCCGGGTGAGATCCGGGCTTTTTTTATGGGTAAAATGAAAAGAAATATGTTAAAGTTTGACTAACGAAAATTATTGTTTTAGTTGATTTTTTTATCTATGTTTTTAATATAAGGGTGTTTGATTGCTTATTTTGTCTTAATGATTATTGTTTTTTTAAATTATTCCTAAATGTAAAATTTGTAAACTGTTAAAACATAGATATTTATTTCCGTTCTTTAATTTTTTCGATGTAACAAATATTAGGATACAGTGGTCTTATAGATAAAACTAAGATTTCCCATGAAAGTAATATTATTTCCAATTGCATTATTAACAGGTTCTTTGTCTTTTGCACAGTCTCAGGCTCCGGCTGTGAAGGATACTACAAAAGGTAATGCAAAAGAGATTGAAGCGGTAACCATTGTGGCGAGAAAACCTACAGTAGAGTCTAAAGTAGACCGAACTGTCTTTAATGTGGCCAACAGTGCCATTGTAGCCGGAAATACAACATGGGATGTTCTGAGAATGACACCTCTGGTAAGCATTGATAACAGTGATGCTGTAAAGGCGGAAGGGCAGTCGGTAACGGTTTATATTAATGACAGAAAATCTGTTTTTACAGGAAAAGAATTAAAGGAATATCTTAAAACCATTCCCGCGGATAATCTATTGAAGATTGAAGTGATTACTAGCCCGTCTTCACGATATGAAGCTACGGGTTCCGTTATTAATATTGTTTTGAAGAAACGTGATGATGAAGGATTAAAAGGAAGTATTTCACTAAGCAACAGACAAAGTACAAAAAATACACAGTATTCTAACTTTAACCTGAATTATCATAAGAAGAAATTTACTCAGACTCTGATTGGAAGTTATGCCCATAATAATTACGTACAAAAAGGCTCCAGTAACCTTGTGTTTTATGCAGACAATACTTTGAACAGAGATTTAAGTTATGAAACCATTTCAAAAAGTGAAACCCCATCACTTTCCTCAACTTCTGAATTTGCATTGAATGATAAAAATAATATAGGGCTTGTTCTGGAATATAATCAGAGCAGAAACTTGTCATGGTCCAATACTGACGGAAGAGAGTATGATTATGATAAAAAAGACTTTGTAAATTATCATCAGGCTCAAACTGCTAATGGTTTTTATCGTAATCTGGGTACCAATGCTTTTTATAAGTATTATGATAAAGAGAAAAATAGAATTCTGGATGTAAATCTAGGGACCAATTATTCAGGAAATGATAATAATGATCTCATCAATAAAACAATAGTGAACGATCCTAAGGTTAAAGAAATAGGATCCATAAACAATGCCCAGATGCGTAATTATTACCTGAAAGTGGATTATACCCAACCTTTAGGGAAATCCTGGGGAACTATTGAGGTAGGAGCAAAAACAGAATTCAACAACCATGTTATTCCTAATAACCTTTATGGATACAGTCTTGGGACTTCTGGGTATGAAGGGCTTTCTACAGGGGATAAGTTCCATTATGAAGATAATATTACTTCTGTATATGCTAATTATAGTAGAACATTTTTCAAGAAGTTGGAAACCAGAATTGGACTTCGATATGAATATATTGATTTTAAGACAAGACAAGATGTAGCAGGAGCTGAAAGAAAAGACCGCTATGGTACTTTTCTTCCTAATTTATTGCTGAAATACAGCTTCTCAGATAAATATGATTTGAGTCTTACTTACGACCGCAAAATCTGGAGACCCTGGTATTCGGAATTCAATCCTTTTTTAACGCCATCCATTGACGGGACGTATTCCAGAGGAAATATGGACTTGAACCCTAACCCTAATGACAGGCTTTACCTGAAGTTTGGAATCCTGAAAAAGTATTTTATTTCTGCAAGATATATGTATACCAATCAGGATTACTGGACCACTTATACCAGTGAAGGCGGAAGAAATGTGTCTTATCCCGGAAACTTCAACGGAAGAGTTGAGAAATATTACATTTTTGCCAATACCAATCAGAATTTTCTTAAAAATAAGCTGAATTTAAATGTCGGATTTGGATGGTATTATATTGATAATCATGATTTCAATTTGAAGAATGATATTGATGGAAAAGCTTATATCAATTATTGGGGCGGTTCTGCCAACCTTTCTTATACCAACCTTTTCAATAAGAACATCAACCTGAGCGCTTGGATGGAAATTTCCAATCAGAACAATGGAAATACCCAGGCTAATAACACCAACGTATTCCATAATATCTCCATCACCAAAATATTTCCAAAAACACAAATGGAAGCCAGTATACAGTTGATGAATATTTTTAAACGACCTTATTCTGATGATATCACTTACAATCAGGGAGGAACAGTAAGAAGATATGAATTGTGGGATTGGTACGGAGTGAATGTTACCTTTGTAAAGCGTTTCGGAAACCAGAAAGTAAAAGAAAACACCAAAACAGATGTAGAGAAAAATGCTGGGGGAGCGAAATAGAATAAATGCTAGATCAATTAAATATAAAAAGCAGGTTTCAGTTTGAGACCTGCTTTTTACTTATTTCAATGCTCCAATTTTTATAATGATAAAATATGCACTCAAAAAAAATCTGCGTCATCAGCTTGATCTGCGAGATATTTTATAAAATTTGAACCATTAAGAGTTTTGAATAGTTAAGGAAATGGTTTAATAATTTAAGCTTACGCCAATTATGTAGATTCATGTGAAAAATCCGTGCTATCTGTATGGTCAGCGAGAGAAACAAAAAAGCAGGTCCTAAAAATGAAACCTGCTTTACAACATTTCTACAAATTAATTTCCGTCTTCATGATATCAACTTCTTGTTTAGATTATTTCAACGTAAACTTCACTTTTGTTTTAATGGCATCTGAAGAATTTCCGATCAATGCTTCAAAATCTCCAGGTTCTGCAATCCAATCGTGTTTTCCGGCATCAAAATAACTTAATGCTGTTTTATCGATTTTAAAAGTTACTTCTTTCTGTTCACCGGGGTTTAAATATACTTTTTCAAACCCTTTCAGTTCCTTTGCAGGACGGGGAACGGATGATTTTAAATCACTGATATAAAGTTGAGCAACTTCAGCACCGGCTTTCTTTCCTGTATTTTTAACCGTCACGGTAAAGGTGATGGTGTCATTTTGTGACAAGGTTACTTTATTCGCTTTTGCTTTCCCAAATTCAAAGGTTGTATAGCTCAAACCGTGTCCGAAACTGAAAAGAGGCTTAATGTTTTTGGTATCATGCCAACGGTATCCTACAAAAACACCTTCATTATAGGTGATATTGATTGGGTTTTTCTGATCTTTTCCTTTTCCTGCAGCAAATTCTTCTTTATTTCCCGGGTATTCCCCAAGTTGATGAGCTGAATTGTCTTCCAGTTTTACCGGAAATGTAAACGGAAGCTTTCCTGATGGATTGGCATCTCCTGCTAAAACAGAAGCGATGGAGTTTCCGGCCTCAGAACCCAGATACCAAGATTGTAAAACAGTTGGAACTTCTTTGATCCAAGGCATAGCTACAGCATTTCCTGAAACTAAAACCACTGCAAGGTTTTTATTCGCTTTTGCAAGAGCTGTAATAACGTTATCCTGATTGTAAGGTAAACCATAGCTTTTTCTGTCGTTCCCTTCGCTGTCCTGGAAGTCTGCCTTGTTGAGTCCACCCACAAAAATTACATAGTCAGATTTTTTTGCTAATTCTACAGCCTCATTCAATAGTTCAGCTTCAGAACGGGTGTCTTTTAGATCCTGTCCGGATTTTACCCCGTTATATTCTCCTCCAATATCTCCTACATAGCCTCTTGCATATTGTACATCGGCTTGTTTTCCGAATCTGGATTTAATGCCGTCTAAAGGAAGCGTTTCATATTTTACTTTCAATGATGATGAACCACCACCTACAGTCATTATTTTAATGGCATTTTCACCAATAACGGCAATTTTTTTAGCCTTGTTGATGTCTATAGGAAGTACATTTCCCTGATTTTTAAGCAAAACAATTCCCTCTTCTCCAATTTCCTTTGCTACTGCCTTATGTTCTTCAGAAGCTACATTCCCGAAAGGTTTGTTTCTGTTCATTGTGGTTTTGTAGGCAAGACGGAGTAATCGTGTTACTTTATCGTCCAATTCTGTAGTTCCTACTTTTCCTGCTTTAATTAAATCGAGATAAGGTTTTGCCAGATAATAATTATCGTAGGCATTTTTTGTTCCGGCAGAAAGACCGTTTGTCCAGCTTCCAAATTCAAGATCCAACCCGTTATGAATAGCTTGTTCGGTATTATTTACAGCACCCCAGTCGGAAACCACTACGCCTTTGTAATTCCATTCTTTCTTTAAGATATCATTCAAAAGATATTGGTTCTGGCTGGCATATTGACCTTTATAAAGATCATAAGCTCCCATGATTGTCCAGGAATCGCCTTCAGTTACTGCTGCTTTGAAAGGTGGAAGATAAATTTCATAAAGCGTTCTGTCATCCACATTTACATTGCTGGTATGGCGGAACATTTCCTGATTATTTAATGCAAAATGCTTTACAGAAGTTGCCACCCCGTTAGATTGTACCCCTTTGATGTAAGGAACTACCATTTTTGAGGTCAAATAAGGATCTTCACCCATGTATTCGAAGTTTCTTCCGTTTAAAGGAGTTCTGTAGATGTTAACTCCAGGTCCTAAAAGAATATCTTTTTTTCTATAACGGGCTTCTTCTCCTAATGCCTTACCGTAGTTCCATGACATGTTCTTATTCCATGTAGCGGATAGAGCGGTTAGGGCAGGGTAGGCGATAATGGAGTCATTAGTCCATCCGGCTTGGTCCCATTCGTCCCACATTACTTCAGGGCGCACCCCATGAGGCCCATCTGTAGTCCAGAATTCAGGAATTCCTAATCTTGGAACACCTGGCGAGCTGAACTTTGATTGTGCATGAAGCATAGCTACTTTCTCTTCCAGTGTCATTCTGGAAAGGGCATCTTGAATACGCTGTTCTACCGGTTTAGATTCATCTAAATAAACGGGTAAAGTATTGTTCTGGGCCATATAAGAAACAGAAATAAAGGTGAATAAACTTACAATGGCGGTTTTCTTTAACATATTGCCTTTTTATTGGATTAAAGCAAAAATAAAGAAAATTTTTATATTATCTCAAATTGAGAAAATAAATTTTTACCGTAAAAAAAACTGTCTACAGATTTGTTGACAGTTTATTTTTATTAGAAATGAAGAAATTACTTTTTAATATTTAAGTTTTTAATTCTAAAACTTAAATTCCCTCGCACTTTAATTCCATCCTTTTACAGCACCTCCTTTAAATACTTCCAGTGCTTTCTTTTCTACTTCTTCTGACTGAAAAGCTTTTACAAAGGTCTTTACTTTCTGGCTGTTTTTATTATCCTGTCTCGTCACAATAAGATTTACATAGGGAGAGTCTTTATCCTCTTTAAAAATACCCTGTTTTTCCGAATCCAATCCAGCCTGGGCAGCGAAATTATTGTTGATAATACCTACCACAACATCTCTGTCATCCAAAACTCTAGGGATCTGTGCCCCCTCAATCTCCATGATTTTCAATTGCCTTGGGTTCTCTGTGATATCAGTAACTTTTGGCAGTAATCCAATACCGTCTTTTAATTTCAGTAAACCATTTTTCTGCAATAAAAGCAATGAACGTCCACCATTGGTAGGGTCGTTGGGAATAACGATGGTGCTTCCGTTCTGCAATTGGCTGATATTTTGAATTTTTTTCGAATAGGCAACGATAGGGTATACAAAGGTATTTCCTACAACAGCAAGATTATATCCTCTTTGCTTGGACTGCTCTGTCAAATAAGGAAGATGCTGGAAAGCATTGGCATCAATATCACCATTGGTTAAGGCTTCATTAGGAACCACATAATCATTGAAGGGAATAAGTTCCACTTCAAGGTTATATTTTTCCTTGGCTACTTTTTTAGCAACCTCAGCTACTTCCTGCTCTGGTCCGTAGGTAATTCCTACTCTGATAAAGTTAGGATCATCCTTTCTTCCTGAACAGGCACTAAAAAGTAATGCTCCGGCTGCTAATAATCCTATGATTTTTATTTTTTTCATTCTGAATTTTATTTTAAAGGTGAAAATGCTAAAAAGCAACTTGGTAAATAAGTAGAATTTATCTTATTTATACACACAGTTTCAAAGCTCTTCTCTCAAGAATTTTCAAACTTATCTATGGTCAAATTTCTTAGACAATCGGTCTCCCATAAACTGGATGATAAATACCAAAAGAACCAGTAATACCAAGACAGTGTTCATAATCACAATATCATACCCAATGTAACCATATTGATATCCAACCTGTCCCAATCCACCGGCTCCTACAGCACCACCCATTGCAGAATAGCCTACCAAAGTGATTAAAGTGATGGTGGCATTATTAATTAATGATGGGAGCGCTTCCGGAAGCAATACCTTTTTGATAATCTGAAATGGTGAAGCACCCAAGGCTCTGGCTGTTTCTATCAGCCCATGAGGAACCTCAATAAGACTGTTTTCTACCAATCTTGCAATAAAAGGAGCTGCTCCCACACTTAATGGAACCAATGCCGCATTTACCCCAATGGACGTTCCTGCCAAAATCCTTGTAAAAGGAATCATCCATACAATTAAGATAATGAATGGGATGGCACGAAAAATATTAACCAAAATAGATAAAGTCCTGTGATAGGCTACATTTTCAAGCAGTTGTCCTTTTCTTGTTAAAAACAAGAGAATTCCCACCGGAAGACCTAAAACAAAACCAAAAAAACCGGACACAAATGTCATATAAACCGTTTCCCAGGTTCCTTTTGCCAAAAGGGCAATTACCGTATCACTAAGCATATCCTTTTACTGTATTTTGAATTTTATTTTGATTAAAATAATAGATGGCCTGCTGGTTTTTCTCAGCTTCTCCCTGAAGTTGCAGCAATAGTTTTCCAAAGTTGGAGTTTCCAAAATATTCTACATCCGCTTTCAAAAGTTTGTAAGGGATTTTGTATTCATTATATAAAGTTGAAAGAAGTTGTTCAACACTTATGTTTTCGTTAAGTTCTATTTCAACCAGCGGAAATAAACCATCCTGTGGCTCTTTCTGCAGTCTGTTACTGAGTTCCTGTGGCAGGGTCATGATGTCTGAATTTATAAATTGTTGAATCACCGGATTTTTTCTATCCGAAATGATCTCACTTAAAGTTCCTTTTGCTAATAATTTTCCTTGGTCTATAACGGCAACGTGATTACAAACAGCCTTTATAACATCCATTTCATGGGTAATCAGAAGAATGGTTATACCAAGTCTTTGATTAATATCCTTTAGCAATTGTAAAATAGATTGTGTAGTCACTGGGTCAAGTGCACTTGTTGCTTCATCACAAAGTAAGAGGTGAGGATCGTTGGCTAATGCTCTTGCAATCGCTACTCTTTGTTTTTGACCTCCCGAAAGACTTCTGGGATAATCTTGGGCTTTATCTTCAAGGCCTACAATTTTCAGTAATTCGTTGACTTTCTTATTAATTTGATCCTTGCTGAGACGATCCAGCTCCAAAGGAAGCGCTATATTATCAAAAACAGTTCTTGAAGAAAGAAGATTAAAGTGCTGGAAGATCATTCCTATTTTTTTACGTTCCTCAGCCAATTGTTTAGAACTTAATTGGGTAAAGTCTCTTCCATTAATAATTACCTGTCCTTCATCTGGTCTTTCCAATAGGTTTACGGTACGGATCAGTGTACTTTTTCCTGCACCGGAAAACCCGATAATTCCTACGATATCCCCTTTATCTATAGTAAGACTCACCTGATCCAGTGCCTTGAAAGACTGTTTTTTCTGGTGGAATGTTTTTGATATGTTTCTGATTTCTATCATTCTGATGTTTATCTTTTTAAATAGGCTGATATCGCTTGCCTGTCCTGTTAAATAATCTTCTAACTCGTCTGATTTTGACCTTTGACCGTTTTGAAAGTTTGAAATACTTGGTGACATTAGTCAGAAGTACTCCCAGCAATATGACTGCCAAACCATAGAGCTGGCCGCCATTTATGCTCTGGTTGGCCACAATCCATCCAGCAATAACTGTAACAATAGGGTTAATGTAGGTATGGGTGCTTACCAATGCAGCGGGCTTCACGGACAAGAGCCAAATGTACGACAAATAAGCGACTATAGATCCAAAGAAGATCAAAAACAGGACTCCCAACCATGCTGATAATGGGATTGCTGAAACCGAAAAACCGTTCCATTCCTTTCTAAATAAAGCAATAACAAAAGAGGCTGCTCCTGCTACAATAAGTTGTTGCGCAATATTCATAAATGTAGATTGTGAAGCAGGATTTTTCTTAGAATATAAAGACCCTAAAACCCATGCAATAGAACTAAGGGCCAATACTACAAATGCCGTGATACGAATTTGGCCGTTGGCTACTGCATGTGCTGCACTTGAATTCACACTTCCTTTTAAGAATAGGATTAATCCTGCAAATCCAATAGCCAGCCCAATCGGAATGAACTTATCTGAAAAATAATATTTCCAGTTTTTTCTGTCGATGGCAATAAACCAAAACGGACCGGTAGCGATGGAAATAGCTGCCTCCGAAGCGGTCACATATTGCTCCCCCCAAGCCACAAGACCTGTTCCTCCAGTAAGGATAAGTACCCCCGTGATTGCGTTTTTCTTCCAATTAATGAGAGAGTTTGGCTTTTCTCCTTTGGATAGGAGGTACCCAATCATCAGAATTCCTGCTACCAGAAATCTCAGCCCCGAAAGAATGAATGGCGGAAAACCTTTTAAGCCAAATGAAATAGCTAAAAACGTAATTCCCCATATTACATAGATGTTTGTAAATGCCAGTGGTATCAGCCATCTGTTTTTAGAATTGCTCATTTTGTAATTTTTTAATGTATAAATTGTTGAAATGAAAAAGGCCCTACACGTGGTAGAGCCTTTAAAAATATGTCATATAAAAGTAAGGTCATCCACGAAGTTCTTTATGTATAGGCATACAATTACACATCATCATTATTTTGATGGTATGTTTCTTTATTGTATTATTCTTAGTATTTGGTTTCATTTTTTTGCTTTTCCCTAAATCCTGTTGCAAATATAGAACATATATTTCTATTAGTCCATTAAAATTATAGACTTTTTGCTATGTTTTTTATTTGTTAAATTTAACAATCAGTAAATCAGTTTTTTATGAGTATTTTAATTTTTATTAATATTCAAAAAATAGCTTAGAATTATATTTTATACAATTTTTTTATCATGATTAAAATTGAATATTAGGGTTTTTATACAAAACAGATTGCAATTATTGATGAAATAAGTACCATAAAACTCTTGATTAATGTGAAATTTCATTTTTAAGTCTTTAAATTGTCAGTCCTCATCCCATAACCAAGTTTGCAAAGTCAAAAAAAATCCCGATTTTTGCAGTCTTTCAATAATCCCGAGTTCATGAAATTATGTATTGCCGAAAAACCCAGTGTTGCCAGAGATATCGCTAAAGTATTAGGGGCTACCACATCCAAGCAGGGCTATATGGAGGGGAACGGATACTGTGTGACATGGACGTTTGGACATCTCTGTACCCTGAAAGAACCTCACGACTACGGTCCCCAGTACAAACCCTGGAACCTGTTTTTGCTTCCTATTATTCCCAGCAGCTTTGGAATAAAGCTGATCCCGAATAAAGGCGTTGAAAATCAGTTTAAAGTAATTGAAAGGCTAGTGGAAGAATGTGATGAGGTCATCAACTGCGGGGATGCCGGGCAGGAAGGAGAACTCATTCAGCGTTGGGTTTTGCAAAAGGCAAAATGCAACAAGCCTATTCAACGTTTATGGATTTCGTCATTGACGGAAGAAGCAATCAAGGAGGGTTTTGCAAGCTTAAAGCCTGCGGAAGATTATAAAAATCTTTATCTGGCCGGAAATGCAAGGGCAATAGGAGACTGGTTACTGGGAATCAATGCTACAAGGCTTTTTACAAAGAAATTTGGAGGGAATAAAGTAGTCCTTTCCATTGGAAGGGTACAAACCCCGACCTTGGCGATGTTGGTGCAGCGTCAGAAAGAAATTGATGCCTTTACCACAGAAGAGTATTGGGAGCTTAAAACAAAATACCGTGACGTTATTTTCAATGCTGCTATTGACAGGTTGAAAACATTGGAACGGGCAGAAAAAGGACTGGAATATCTTAAAGAAAATATTTTTGAGATTGTTTCCTTTGAAATCAAAGAAGGAAAAGAGAAAAATCCAAGGCTTTTTGACTTAACGGGACTTCAGGTAGAAGCCAACAAAAAATATGGATATTCAGCGGAAAACACGTTGAATTATATTCAAAGTCTTTACGAAAAGAAGCATGTAACCTATCCGCGTGTTGATACCACTTACTTATCAGAAAGTCTTTATCCGAAGATTGAAGGAATTCTTAGAAAAATGAGCTTTTATCAGGACCTGATCTCTCCATTACTGGAAGCACCAATTCCTAAATCAAAAGCTGTTTTTGATGATGCAAAAGTAACGGATCACCATGCTATTATTCCTACAGAAGTTCCACCATCTCAAAACCTGAGCAGGGAAGAAAAACTGATCTACGATTTAATTGCGAAGCGTTTTATTTCTGTGTTTTATCCGGAATGTAAGATTTCCAATACATTGGTGGAGGCCAAGGTAGGAACTATTCCTTTTAAAACAAGTGGTAAGCAGATTTTGGAGCCGGGATGGAGAGCGGTGTATGCTAAAGAACCTAAAGAAGAATCTACCGATAAGGAAAAAGATAAAGAAGAGGAACAGACTATTCCTGAATTCATTGTAGGAGAGTCTGGACCACATGATCCTATGATTCACCAGGGAAAAACTTCGCCACCAAAGCCTTATACTGAAGCAACACTGCTTAGGGCAATGGAAACGGCTGGAAAGCAGGTAGAAGATGAAGAATTGCGTGAACTATTGAAGAATAACGGTATCGGAAGACCATCTACCCGTGCGAATATCATCGAAACCCTTTTCAAAAGAAAGTATATTGAAAAGAAAAGAAAAAATCTGATTGCCACTCAAACCGGAATTCAATTGATTGATACCATTGAAGATGAGCTTTTAAAAAGTCCGGAACTAACAGGTGAATGGGAGTCGAAACTTCGTAAAATTGAAAAAGGTGAATACGAAGCCAATCTTTTTAAGGAAGAACTGATTCAGATGGTAACTGAACTTACCAAAAAGGTGGTGGATGGTAAAGGAAAAGTAATTACCCTACAGGAAGAGGAAAAAGAGGAGGTTAAGGAAAAGAAAAAAAGAGAACCCGCTCAGAAGAAAGAGCTTCAGTCCTGGGAAGAAACAAAATGCCCGAAATGTAAAGAACATAATCTGATTAAGGGTAAAACAGCTGTGGGATGTTCTGATTTCAAGAATTGTGGGTTTAAAATTACCTTTGATATTTTCGGGAAAAAACTTTCAGATAAACAACTTTTGGATCTCGTTTTAAAGGGAAAAACTTCAAAGCTAAAAGGATTCAGTACGCATTCTGACGGATTAACGGAAGGAGTTCTTTCTTTAGCAGATGATTTTCAGGTTCAGCTTTCATAAAGAGCATAGGCCACAAAAATATGTGTTGTCTGCTCGGTCATCGAGAGATAACATAAACCTCATGTTTTTTTGAAAACTTACGTTATAAATATCAGAAAACCCGCCATAATTGGCGGGTTTAATTGAATCATTATTGAGATGATATAGTATTAGAATTTGAAAGTGGCTGCAATAGACCATGTTCTTCCAAAACCTAGGAATCCTGTATTACCATTGGCAACACCCTGATACACTCTACCTGTTTCCTGATACGTTTTCCCCGCATCCGGACCATTGGCAATTTTATCACCTGCAAAAATATTGGAGCTTAATTCAGAAATATAATATTTGTTGAATAAGTTGTATACATTAGCTCTTAACGTTAAAGACTTCTTCTGATCAATGATGAACTTGTAAGTAGCACCTACATCAAATAAATTATAGCTTGGTAATTTTACAACTCCTTTTTCTCTTGCAGCTTCAGTAAGGAAGTTGATAGGGTTGAATTGTGCATATAACTTGTCATAATATTCCCAGTTCGCATCAATACTGAAAGCCTTGGTAATATTATAGTCAGCCCCGATGCTTGCTGTTGTTTGTGCAGCATCTCCAACCTTCAGGTCTTTAATGTTAATGATCCCTGTTGCTCCTGCTATTTCCTGATTGTTTTGAACATCAATAATGTTGAAGTTCGCATTTCCTTTGTACTTCCAGTTCCCTAAAGATAGCATTCCTCTCAATCTAAGGTTAGAGAAAGGTCTTGCTTTTGTTTCCAATTCAACACCTTGGTGAACCTGACCAACATTTAAGGCATTATAGTAATAAGCATTTCCAAGCTTCAGTTGAGAGAAGTTGGCAACATCTGCAGCACCTGCATTGAATGTTCTTGAAATAAATCTGTCATCCCACTGCGTTCTGTATGCATTAATATTAACATCGATATAACGGGATTTGAAACCATATCCTAGCTCCATAGAGAAGATTCTTTCATTCTTCGCATCGTTATAAATGTTTTGATTGGAAGGGAATAAAGCATTGAATAATGGCTGTCTTGAAATAACCCCTGTATTGAAAAATACATTATGATGCTGGTCTATGTTATAGTTGGCGCCCCCTTTTACAATATACCCCGTTTTATGGTACCATTTGGTTTCCTGATTTCCGGGAGTATACAGCATATAGTCTTTTCTCTTGTAATACTGTTCAGAAACTGACCCTTGAATAGATGCACTTAACTTCTCAGTGCTATATTCTACCATTCCGTATACACCAGCCCATTTTACTAAACCTTCGTTGTGGATAGACACTTTCTGAGCATCATTAAGCTTTGAAAGCGGTTCTGGCTTTACAGTTTGGTTAATATAATATCCTTTTGGAGCATTCGCTGTATTAGGAACAAATAAGGCATCCGATCCTAACATATCAGTAACAATATCATAAAGGGATCCCTTGTAAGTTTTAAGGTCAAGACCTCCGTTAAAGGTCCAGTTATTTTTTTTGTAATTAAGATCTGCAATTACACCATACCAGTCGTGGGAATTAATGCTTTGCTTTCTTACAATACCAGTGGTTCCGTTTAATGTACTTACATATCGTCCGTTATAGTCAGCTGGAGAACCTGCAGGAGCAGTAAACGCTCCTTTCTGGAAATTATTTCCATTGTAATCTGTTACCAGACCTCCTTGGTTATAACGATAAATCATATCCCAGTTGATGGTACCATCTCCGGCTGGTCCATAATTCATGAAGTTCATGGTTTGTCCGCCAGCATTTTTAATGGAACCGTTAAGTCCGGTACCACCTCCACCACGTCCCCAAGAACCATACACTACTGTAGATAATTTCAAGGCATCATTAATATTCCAGTCCCAGTTAAGAGATGCAATTGGCTTATGGTAGAAGTTAGGTGCTAAATTGAATTGAGAACCATTCAGCATTCCTGTTTGTGGATTGTATCTTCTTCCGTACGTTTCAAACTGTTGTAGTGTTGCTACATTGGCTCCCGTTGCAGAAGATCTTCTCGTGTCGTGTACCTGAGGTGCTCCGGTTGCAATTAGATTGAATGCATGTTTTTCATTCGGCTTAAATCCGGTGGAGAAAAACCAAGAGTAACCTTCACCCTTTGTACCGTTGATGTAACCATCACCTTGCCAACGAGAAAGCAATACCGTTGTTGCCCATTTATTTTTTAAACCCGAAGAGTACATAGCAGATAATCTGGAGTAGTTATCGTTACCCACTTCTCCCTTTATCATTGCTTTTTGCTCAGAATCGGTAGCCTTGGTTACAATATTGATGGTTCCTCCTACAGATGGAACTACAAATTTAGAAGCTCCCAGACCTCTCTGAATCTGAATCGTACTTGCAATGTCTGCCAATCCGGTCCAGTTAGACCAGTAAACAGTACCTCCCTGCATGTCATTAACAGGTTGTCCATTGATGATTACCGCAATGTTGGCACCATCAAAACCCCTCATGTTAATTCTACTGTCTCCAAATCCACCACCTACTTTGGTAACGTACACCGATGGGGTAGACTTCATAATTTCAGGAAATTCTCTATTTCCCAATTTCTCCTGAATTTCAGCTGCCTTAATAGTGGAAACTGCAACAGGTGTCTTTCTTTCTTTGGCTGTTTGGGAAAGGTTTCTACCCACCAACATCACCTCATCAATAGATTTGGATTTTTCTAATGAATCCTTTGTACTCTGGCCGTAATATAATGCGGCAGTAGGTAATACAAGCGCTATAAGTAGTCGCTTTTTAAAAATAATGCTCATGAAATAAACTAGCGTGTTTGATTTTAAGGCTGCAAAGATGGATATTTATTTCTTAATAGAGTGTTAAATCTTAGGTGATGGATTTCATGAATAACGCAGACTGGCATTGGCATTCATTCTTTTGATGATATTAAATTATATTAAAATTATCATTTACAGTTTGTTAAAGTGAAAAATAAGGTAAAAAGGAATTTTTTAGAATAGATTACAAACAGGTTAATTATATTTTTTCTATTTAAAAATTAGGGCATTTATGCTATCAATTTTACACATTAATTTGAAAATTTATGATTCTTCAATGAATAAAAGTGCAATTATCTAAACAACTTTTCATACCACCCATTGATATCTGTTTTGATATCCTCATGGTATTTGCATAAAATGTGCGCTAGTTCCAGTTCTGATCTTTCAGATTTATAAGTATTCAGGGTAAGAAATCCGAAAAAATTTCCGTCTTGGTCTACAATAACCGGAGGATATGAGGCATAGCTGCTCCAGGGAGAGTAGGTACTGTATGAACTCCCATAATTTCCGTAGGTATTCCAGATCGATTTTGAGCTGTATACATTTCCATAATCACTATACTTGTTCCAGATGGAGTTTTTATCAAAAGTATCACAGTTTAAACATCCCAAATATTGATCCTGATCTGCCCCTCCGTATAAGTTCAGGGTTTGTGCCTGAAATGTACAATATGCCAGAAAACTAAAGAAAAGAAATGTCTTTTTGAAATCCATGAAATAATCTCTTTATCACAAAGCTAATCTTTTTTGAAATTTTTGCAGTAAAAATTTATTGATTATTCATTTTTGAGTCTTTAAATTCTTTAGTTTTTAAATCAATCTTTAAATTTACACTTAAATTAAAAAAGCAATGACCCCAGAGAAAAGAAAACTCGTTACAGACAGTTTCAACCGTTCAGAAATTCTGAAATTTTACAAGGCAGAACTATTGGAAGTGGAAACTGATTTCGTATCCATCAAAATCCCCAAAATGGAAATGATGACCAGAAAAGCAGGAATGTTTAATGGAGCAATGATTGCCTCTTTGGTAGATGTTTCCTCGGGATATGCGGCTGTGAGCCATTATGCAGAAGATTGCTACGTGGTAACTGTTGAGTTAAAGGTAAACTATCTTCGTCCGGCAATGGGGGACGCCCTGGTTTCTAAGTCCTACGTCATCAAAGGTGGAACGAAAATCAGTGTGATAAGAACTGAGATCTATGTTCGGAATGAAAGTTCAGAATCGGAGAGCCATGTGGCAACGTCGCTGGTGACCATGATGAAAATAAGATAACAATGTAGGTTAAGTAAAATATTCCTTAAAATAAAGAGTTTTAATGAAATCTTTTTATCCGAAATGGAATGGCTTTTGCTCCATACACCCCATAACTATTAAAAAAAATAAGAAATGAATTTAATTATCCGATTGTTTGTAACTGCAATAGTTGCCTATCTTTTAACTAAAATTTTACCGGGAGTACATTTTGAAGGGTTTTCAACGGCAATTATATTTGCTATTGTACTTGGGGTTTTAAACATATTTGTAAAACCTATTCTAAGCCTTTTCGGACTTCCGCTTACCATTCTTACATTAGGATTCTTTGCTTTGGTAATTAACGCCGGGATTATTCTGATTGCCGATTACTTTATAGACAGTATGGTGGTAGATGGTTTCTGGTGGGCATTTATCTTTAGTATTCTATTGTCAATTGTTACCTCTCTGGCGAACTCCATGTTCTCTGATGGAGAGTAATTGATTTGAAAATAAAAATAAAAAGCCCGTTGGTATTGTACTGACGGGCTTTTTTGTTGAAAAACAAGAAAGTTTGAGGGGAGTATAAAATATATTGGAATTTGTGAGATGAGAAGCGGTTAGTTCCAGTAAAGATAAATTTACAAGTTTTCTTTATGTGCTATTTTCAATTTCTCATATCAACTTTTCCTACTTTATTTGTCTTCTTTACTATTTTACCATATAATATCAACTTTAGTGTTAATTCTTTCGGTAATTTTTATTTTAAATATTAACTTTGGCAATCTTTGAATTTAATAAAAGGAATTGCTGAAATCTGTAGAATTCATAATTCCGCTAAAAAATGAATATCAACATATGAAACTTAAGTACAGTCTGCTGGCTCTGGCAGCTCCGCTTTTAATGAATGCACAACAAGTAATGACGCCTGAAATTCTTTGGACTTTGAAAAAAGTGGGAGTGCAGGCAGTTTCTCCGGATCAGGCTTCTCTTATCTATAAAGTAGGACAGGTAGATCTGAAAACAGAAAAAACAAAAAACGAGAACTACTTTCTGAATGTTCTTAATAATCAGTCTTCCAAAATTGATTTTGGTAAAAAAAACCTGATTCAATGGGATAAAAACGGAATCTATGCACAAGAGGGAGATAAAATCTATCTTTCAAAAGATGCCGGAAAAACATGGGCTGAGTTCTACACCATTGGTGAAGCTGACAATGTGGTTATTTCTCCTGACGGAAAGAAAATTGCTTTCAGTAAGCAGGTTTTGGTGGAGAAGCTAATGGGTAAGGACAAATACAGTGATACTCCTAAAACTACAGCTCAGGTATATACAGATCTGAACCACAGACACTGGGATTACTTTAATGAAGGGAAATACAACCACGTATTTGTAGTGAACACTTCTGATAAAGTAGAGGTTGCTAAAGATCTGTTAGAGGGTAAAACATGGGATTCTCCGCAAAGACCTTTCGGAGGTGCCGAGGATTTCATCTGGAGTCCGGATTCTGCACAGCTTTTATATGTTACAAAACCTAAAAGCGGTAAGGAGTATGCTACAAGTACCAATACTGATATTTTTGCCTATGATATGGCAACGGGTACCACTAAAAATCTAACGGAAGCTAACAAAGGTTACGATGTTAATCCTAAATTCAGTCCGGATGGCAAATCATTGGTTTGGCAAAGTATGGCCAGAGATGGTTATGAAGCTGACAAAAATGATGTAAAAATCATGGATTGGAAGTCTGGAAAGACAACTAATCTTACTGCAGCTTGGGATGACAGTGTTTCAGGAGATGTACTTTGGGGTGCAGATTCTAAAACGATCTATTTTACAGCAGCGTACAGAGGAACAAAACAGCTTTTCTCATTAGATTCTAAATCTGGAAAGGTACAGCAGATTACTAAAGGTGATTTTGACGTTAACGAGATTTTTACAGATAATAAAACTTCACTTTTAGTAGGAAGAACAGATGTAAACCATGCTACGGAACTTTTCTCTGTAAACCTTAAAAATGGAGAAATGAAGCAGGTTACCGAAGCCAATAAAGATGCTTATGCTAAGCTGGCTCAAGGAAAATCTGAACTTAAAATGGTAAAAACTTCGGATGGTAAAGAAATGGGAGTATGGTTCCATTATCCGCCAAACTTTGATCCGAATAAAAAATATCCAACATTGGTATACTGCCAGGGAGGACCACAGTCTGCATTAACACAATATTTCAGCGTAAGATGGAACTTTGCTTTAATGACAGCAAACGATTACATTGTAGTGGCACCAAACAGAAGAGGTATGCCGGGATGGGGTACAAAATGGAATGAAGAGATTTCAAAAGATTGGGGTGGACAACCTATGAGAGACTACCTTGCGGCAACAGATTATGCAAAAACATTACCGTATGTAGACGGAGAGAGAGTGGCAGCTGTTGGAGCAAGTTACGGAGGATATAGCGTATTTATGCTGGCCGGAATTCATGAAAATAGATTCAAAACATTCATTGCACATGATGGATTATTTGATATGAAATCTTGGTATCTAACAACTGAAGAACTTTGGTTTGCGAACTGGGACATTGGTTCACCATGGGAAAAACCACAGCCAAAAGCTTATACAGAATTTAACCCAAGCAACTTCGTAGAAAAATGGAATAAGCCAATCATGATTGTTCAGGGAGGAATTGATTTCCGTGTACCTTACGAGCAAGGGCAAGAAGCTTTCCAGGCAGCGAAACTAAGAGGATTAAAATCTAAGTTGGTTTATTTCCCGAATGAAAATCACTGGGTACTTCATCCACAAAACGGATTGGTATGGCAGAGAGAATTCTTCGACTGGTTGAAAGAAACTTTATAGGAATTAAAGAACAAATTTTAATTCTGAACATTAATAGAAGCGGGCTTTAGCCCGCTTTTTTATTACAAAAGTTCCAAAGGCTTTAGCCAAAATGTATATATTTGAATATGCAAAACCGTATTTCCTCATTTCCACCGCATATTGATGATCAGTCTGAAATTTTAATTCTAGGCTCCATTCCGGGAGTAAAATCATTGGAAAAGCAACAATATTATGCCCATCCGCAAAATAAATTCTGGAAAATCATCTTGGAATTACTGAATGAGGAATTTACCGAAGATTATAGCAAAAGACTGGAAGTATTAAAGAAACATCATATTGCCCTTTGGGACGTCATTGATTCCTGTGAAAGAAAAGGAAGCCTGGATTCTGAAATTAAAAATGAAGAAGCCAATCAAATTGCTGAACTGCTGGATGAATATACTAACATTAAAGCAGTTTTCAGTAACGGAGGAAAATCTTATAAAAACTTACAAAAACTTTTAGGAAAAAACTATAGACTGCCTATTTTTCTGTTGCCATCTACAAGTCCACTCCACACCATCTCCTTTGAGAGAAAGTTTGAAGAATGGAAGAAAATTCTTGAATTTCTGAAATAATTTTTTTCCAAAATGATACAATATAAGTAAGTTCACTTTAGAAGAAAATCAGAGATTTTCAAAAACTTATGTGTACTTATGATGCGTAAATTCTGTAACTTGAAATAACTAAAGTGTTAAAAAACTTTTGTGCCTTTTGTGGTTTAATCAATTTCCAAATACTTTTTCAATCCTTTCAATAGCTCCAGCTGATTTCTTGTTCTATCCAGGTTATGTTCAGCATAGTTGGTAGAATAATAGGTACTTCCATTCAGATAATCTGTCAGAAAACGTACCGCCTGAATGTAGATTACAACCTGTGCTGCATAATCAAGATTTTCAATTTCTTCAGAAACCAGTTTTTCTTTTAAGTCAAATAAAAAGCCCTCTTTTACAGCCTGATATATTTCAGTGTTGAAATTCTCCTTGGCAGTTCCATCATCTTCATTGGTTGTATTGGTATAAGATCTGGTAATATCACCAAAGTCATATAACAGTGTGGAAATCATTACGGTATCCAGATCGATAATAGCCAGAGGTCTTGATTCTTTGAAAAGAATATTTCTGATATTAGGATCTCCATGAATAATCCTTTTGGGAAGCAAATGACTTTTTTCCATATCAATCCATTGTTGTGGCAATGATAGTAGCTGGTTGGTAGCTTCAATTTCAGCAGAAGCATTATTGAGTAAAGTACGGTCAGCTCCATGCAAAGAATCTTTATAATCTAAAATTCTTTTTTCAAAATTGATAAAATCAGGAATTGGTGTTTGGATATCTGGTAGAGTATTGGGATTAATCGCGTTGAGAAAGCGCCCTATTGCCTTTGCTGATGCATAGGCTGTGGCGGAATCCGGTATTTTAAAGAAAGTTTTGGTATCCTCTATAAAACCGGTCATTCTCCATGATTCCATATTCTCATCTTTTACAATGAAGTTTCCGATGGAAGATGAAATGGGTTTGATGAAGAGTAACGGATAATTACTATTTTGAAGAAGGTGGTTGACCGCTAAGTGATTGTTGATGATAATTTCAGGCTGTTTGAAAACATGATGATTGATCTTTTGCAGAATAAACTTTTCTTCGTTTTCCTTATTTTCTACAAGATAAGTTGTATTAATCAATCCGTTGTTGATGGGAGAGATTATGCAATTTTCGGTGCCAATAAATTGAATGATAATATCTTTTAATTCCATAAATCTTCCGGATATCTGTTTTTTTGAATTTCGGATGTCAGAAAATCCTTGATATTCTTTTTATCATCCGCATAGGTTACTCCCATCCATTGAGATGGTGATGCCTTAACCATTACTTTAGCTCTTTTTTCATCAATCATTCTCTGTACAGCAGAAGGAATATAAAACTCTTGGGCTATCGTAGGCTTTGATGCTATGAAATCATAAAAATAATCTTCCAATGAAGTAAAAATACTCGGATGAAAGATGAAAAAATTCATTGAAACCAAGGTGTCGGGAGCAATTTCTACGCTTACCCCATTTTCAGTGTAGATGACTGAACCATTTACCCTTTGAATAGAGGTTTGTTCCTCTACATTCATCAAGAAGTTTTCAGAATCTAAGGTACATATTCCTCTTGCAACAGTTCCGTTACCACTCAAAGTAGTGTTTACGGGATAAGCCGCCATCCCCAATTGTAAATCTGAAATATGATGAAGCTCTATTTCTTTTGAAGCCAGTTGATAAGCTTCTTTGCCATAAAAATCATCTGCATTAATCATGACAAAAGGCTCCTGTACCACTTCTTTTGCACAAAGAACTGCGTGTCCTGTACCCCAAGGCTTCTGACGTTGTGAGTAATCAAAATCCTGTATCGGAATGCTGTTCATTTCCTGATATACCCAATGAATTTCGAAACCTTTTGCTTCAGATATTGCATTGAGCCGTTCAATATAACTTTGAGGAATTAATTGATTGACAATAATAACCACCTTAGAGAAACCTGCCTCCAGAGCATCATAGATAGAATACTCCAAAATCGGCGAACCATTATCGAGTATTCCATCCACTTGCTTAAGACCTTTGTAACGGCTTCCCAATCCACCTGCTAATATGAGTAATGTCTTTTTAGAATTCATCGGTCATTCCAAATACAGGTTTACGGGTTTTCCATTTTCCGTTGGTAAAATCAGGAATATCAACAACCTGTCCTCCCTTGGCAATAGACTCTTCACTCAATGGAGTAATGGAGTACCATAAGGCAAGGTCATAAACATCCATCGGGAATTCTATATTTCGCTTGATACATTCAATAAAGGTGTTCATCACAAAGAAGTCCATCCCGCCATGCCCGGCACCGGCAGCTGTATTTTCAAACCTCTTCCACATGGGATGGTCATATTCTTTCATCCATTTTTCCGTATTATCCCAACGGTGGCTGTGATTCATAGTTTTTTCAAAATAGATATTTCCCTGGTTGAAATCTCCCCAACCGAAATCCTGCCATAACCCCTCAGTTCCCTGCACACGGAATCCTAAATCATAAGGTCTCTGCAAGCTGGTGTCATGCGTTAAAAGTATGGTTTCGCCGTTTTCACAGGCAATTTGTGTAGTGACAATATCTCCCTGATTGAATTTTACTTTGGCACTCGGATGATTTTCCCCGCCCTTAGCATGTTCTACAACATATTTATGCAATCCTACAGATTTGGATGAGAACGAAGAAAGTCTTGTTAAACGGTTTCCTCTGTTGATATCCATCATCATGGCAACAGGGCCTAGCCCGTGGGTAGGATAAAGTTCTCCGTTGCGTTTTACATAATGATCGGTTCTCCACTTAGCTTCACTGAAACCTTTTTCACCAAATTCCGCTCCGGAATTGTAAGGCGTAACCCCATCATTGAAAAGCACACCTCTTAAATCATGCTGATAACCGCCTCTTCCATGAACCAATTCTCCAAACATACCCTTACGAACCATATTCAGGATAGCCATGATATCTCTTCGGTAGCATACATTTTCCATCATGAAAATAGGAACCTTAGTTTCTTCATATACTTTCACGAATTCCCAACAGTCCTGAAGCTTTATAGCTCCGGAAACCTCCATACCTACAATTTTTTTAGCACGCATAGCTTCTACACCCTGAGTAAGATGCCATTCCCAAGGAGTAGCAATGACAACAGCGTCTATTGTTTTTAATTTTAAAAGACTTCGATAGTCATAATCACCGTTTGAAAACTCCTGGGCAGCCGGTTTATTATTGTCCTTTAATATTTTTTGAGAAGCGGCCAGCATCCTTTTATCAGGATCTGCAAATGCTACGATTTCTACATCACTGCGCTTTGCCAGTAATTTGACATGCTCCTGCCCGCGAAGACCTACTCCAATGAAGCCAACACGGACTTTTTTATCTGTTTTAAAATCATTTGAATAGGCAAATAAAGAATTAGGTAAAACCAATGCCCCAAAACTTGCTAAAGCTGCTGTTTTGATAAAGCTTCTGCGGGAAGTGCTATTGTCCATCTATTTTTTTTTCTAAATATATTAAAACTTTTGCAAACAACGATGGAATGGGAGCTGTTGAGTTGGGGAGATTTAGAGTGGGAGAGCGTGTTGAAGAGTCATTTTGTTTTAGATGGGATAATTTCCAGGTCTTATATTCTCTAATTTCTTAGAAAAAAAACTGCCTCAGAAAAATCCAAGACAGCCATTTTATATTATACTACTTATGCTTATTTCTCCATAAGATAAACTTCTTCATAAGGCTGAATCAGAACCCATCCGTGTCCTGAAAACTTCATTTGAAACTCTTCACCACTTCCTCTTCCTATCAGGCTTTTAAAGGAAACATTGGTTTTAAGTTCCGGGCTGAGGTTTCCGGACCATGCGACAGTGGCATTAGGATCTGTGAAAACGGGAGTATCTGGCGTTACCAGCAAGGTAAGGGGATCTCCGTGAGTGGTAATGGCAATATGACCTGTTCCGGAAAGTTTTACCTGAAAAAGACCACCAGACATCATTCCTGCAATGCTTTTAAGCATCGTGATATCACTTTTTACACTTTGTTCATGAGCTAAAACATCATTGCCATTCACGCAGACAGACTCATTGTTCAAGTAAAGAATACGTACTTTTTTCCCGGAATCTGCAACATACAGCTTTCCGGTGCCTTCAGCTTTCATCAGCTTACTTCCTTCTCCACTGATAGCCTTTTTCAAAAGGTTTCCGATACCACCTGACAGCATGCCCTGTCTTTCGAAATTAATATTTCCAACATAGCTTACCATGCTTCCTCTTTTTGTCCATACAGCCTGATTATTCAGGTTGATTTCTAAAAGGTGTTTTGTTTCCAGCTCGAAATAATCCCTTAGTTGCGGATTTTCCTTTGTTTCGTTAATGAATGCTTCAATTGAATATTTGCTCATAGTTATAATTTTATGTATGTTGGTGTGGATATTATCCATAAAGTAAATTTTGCTTACAGATTCAACCAACTTATTTTTAATTTGGGACTAAAATAATCTTTTTTTGTCTAAAAAACTCCCGCGTAGTCAGTGTTTTACATTTGATTGTAAATAATACTTGACAAAGGGGTATTCAATGTCGTATATTTGCACTCCGAAAATTACACCATGTAATTACAATAATTTTTAAACCGTAATTTAAAAAATGAAAACATCAGATTTTAATTTTGATCTTCCTGCGGAATTATTAGCAGAACACCCATCAGAGCACAGAGACGAAGCTAGATTAATGGTTCTTGATAGAAAAACACAAACTATCGAGCACAAATTATTCAAGGATGTCGTAGATTATTTTGATGAGAAGGATTTGTTTATCTTCAACAATACTAAGGTTTTCCCTGCACGTCTTTATGGAAATAAAGAAAAAACAGGTGCTAAAATTGAGGTTTTCCTTTTAAGAGAGCTTGATAAAGAAACCAGAGTTTGGGATGTTTTGGTAGATCCGGCAAGAAAAATCAGAATTGGTAACAAGTTATTCTTCACTGAAGATGAATCTTTGGTAGCTGAGGTTATCGATAATACAACTTCAAGAGGAAGAACATTAAGATTCTTATTCGACGGTTCTTACGATGAATTCAGAACGAAATTAAAAGAACTGGGAGAAACTCCACTTCCAAAATATATTAAAAGAGCAGTAGAACCGGAAGATGCAGAAAGATACCAGACGATCTACGCTAAAGTGGAGGGAGCAGTTGCTGCACCTACAGCAGGTCTTCACTTCTCCAGACACTTAATGAAGAAATTAGAGATCAAAGGAATCGATTTTGCTGAGGTTACCCTTCACGTAGGATTAGGAACTTTCAACCCAATTGAGGTAGAAGATCTTTCTAAGCACAAAATGGAATCTGAAGAGATCATCATTGATGAAAAAAATGCTGCTATAATCAACAATGCAGTAGAATCTCACAGAAGAGTTTGCGCAGTAGGTACTACAACAATGAGAGCTTTGGAAACTTCTGTTTCTTCCAACAAAAAAATCTCTGCTTTCAATGGTTGGACAAATAAATTCATTTATCCACCTCATGATTTCGGAGTTGCTAACACAATGATCACAAACTTCCATACACCAAAGTCTACATTGATCATGATGATTGCTGCATTTGCAGGAAGAGACTTTATTATGCAAGCTTATGAAGAGGCCGTAAAAGAAAAGTATAAATTCTATTCTTACGGTGACGCAATGTTAATTCTATAAATTATGTATTGATGTAGAATGTACAAAGTACAATGTATTTTTTAATTAATATAATAAATACGTCGTTTTATTACTTTGTACATTTTACATTATACTTTTACAATAAATGAAAGATATCCGTATATTATCTCTAGATCAGCTTAAAGATTACTTTGTATCTTTAGGAGAAAAGCCGTTTCGTGCGAAACAGGTCTATGACTGGCTATGGAGTAAAAACCTCCATTCGATTGATGAAATGACGAATCTTTCGAAATCTCTTCGTGAAAGAATTGCTGAAGAGTATACCATTAACCCCGTTTCTGTAGATCTTCTTCAAAAAAGTTCTGACGGAACCATTAAAAATGGGGTGAAGCTTCACGACGGACTGTTAGTAGAATCAGTTCTTATTCCAACAGAAACAAGAACTACTGCTTGTGTATCTTCACAGGTAGGCTGCTCATTAAACTGCGAATTCTGTGCTACAGCAAGACTGAAAAGGATGAGAAACCTTGAGGTTGCTGAAATTGTAGACCAGGTGGCACTTATTGACAGCCAGAGCAGAATGTATTTTGACAGACCGCTTTCCAATATCGTATTCATGGGAATGGGAGAACCAATGATGAACTACAAAAATGTAGTGGAAGCGATTAGGAAAATTACCCAACCAGAGGGCTTGGGAATGTCTCCAAGAAGAATTACCGTTTCTACATCCGGAATTCCAAAAATGATTAAAATGCTTGCTGATGATGAATTGCGTGTGAAACTGGCATTGTCCCTTCACTCAGCCATCGAAGTAAAGCGTAATGAAATCATGCCTTTCTCAGATAAATTTCCGTTAACAGACATCATGGAATCACTTCAGTACTGGTATCAGAAAACCGGTTCAGTGATTACTTTTGAATACTGTGTATGGAAAGGAATTAATGATGGGGATGAAGATATTAAGGCTTTAATAAAATACTGCAAACAGGTTCCTTCCAAGGTAAACCTTATTCAATACAACCCGATTGGGGATGGAAAGTATGACCAGTGCAACAAACAGGCAGAAGAAAATTATATCCGACAGCTTGAAAATGCAGGAATTACAGTAATGGTAAGAAGAAGCCGAGGAGGAGATATTGATGCTGCTTGCGGGCAATTAGCAAACAAAGCCACCGATTAAAATTTCCTTAAAAAGACCTAAGCTTTCGTTAGAAGATGGCTGAAAACCCTACCTTTGCACAAATTTTTTTGTGATGATGGAGAGTTTAATGAGCGAGAATGGTTTAGAACATGTATATGCATGGTCAGTTCCATTATTTGCGGCTGTTATTTTAGCTGAAATGATTTACAGCCACGTTTCAGAGGCGAAATTATATAGTGGAAAAGATCTTGCAACAAACGTTTATCTGGCGTTGATGAACTTTGGTCTTGACCTTATCATGAAGACGTTTGCCATGGGGGTGATGTTTTTCTTTTACAATCACAAACTTTTTTCATGGGATCTTAGTATTTGGTATCTGCTGGCTTGTTTTGTTATTACAGATTTTGCCTACTATGTTTTGCATTATGTTGATCACCGTTCCAGAGCATTTTGGGCAGTTCATATTACACACCATAGCTCAGAATACTTTAACATTACAACAGGATTCAGAAGTCCGGTACTACAGCCGCTTTACAGATATCTCTACTTTTCTCCATTGGCATTTTTAGGATTTAGTCCTTGGCACATTATGGTTGCTTATGCCATAGGGCAGGTATATGGAACATGGGTGCATACACAAACTGTGAAGAGCATGGGAGTTTTAGAATATGTTTTAGTAACCCCCTCTCACCACCGTGTACATCATGCTTGTAACATTAAGTATCTGGATAAAAATATGGGTATGTGTCTGATTATCTGGGATAAAATGTTTGGTACTTTCCAAAAAGAAGACCCCAATATTCCTGTGAAATATGGTATCTATCCAAAAATGCCTGACAATAGACCGGATACAGTTCTTTTTTACGAATGGAGAAAGATCTGGAAAGATATTAAGCAACCTGGACTAAAGTTTACTGATAGAGTCAACTATATTTTCAATTCTCCGGGATGGAGGCATGATGGTACCGGGAAGACGGTAAGACAATATCAGAAAGAATACTTTGAAAAACAGGCGAGAAAAGAACAAGAGAAAAATCAGAAAGAGCAAAAGACTGCTTAATCAAAAAATGAAAATCAATAAAATCTATAGGAGAGACGGGCTTTTTAGCTCGTTTTTCTGTTATATAGGAATTAGAAATGGAGAAAGTATGGAATTGCAAAATTGTACATCTGTTCTGATTCAAATCTAATATCATCAAACATAATCTACCTCGAAACTTCCATCCGAATCCTGTCTCATTTAAACATAAAACCTTATTTTTGCTCTATGAAAAGAACATTTCTGTTATTGGCTTTTCTTGCCTTTCAAACTGCGTTTTCTCAACAGGCAGATTTCCTGAAAATAAAAAAATATAGAATCAACTATTTGGATAATAAAATTCAGGAGACTTCCGGATTGAATTTCTTTAATGGAAAATTGTACACCTTTAATGATAGTGGAAATGCTCCAGAACTGTTTGAGATCAATAAAACCTCAGGAGAAGTCATAAAAACCTTAAAAGTGAATGCCAGAAATACTGATTGGGAAGCCTTGACGAATGATGGGACTCATTTTTATATAGGAGACTTTGGAAACAATGATGGAAGCAGAAGACATCTTACCATTTATAAAGTTCCTTTCCAGGGAGACAGCCTACAAAATGGGCAGGTCAAGGAAATTAAGTTTCATTATCCTGAACAAACTGATTATAAATCCACCTACTTTAATACAGATTATGATGCGGAGGCCATGGTTTATACCAACGGAAAACTTCATCTTTTCACAAAAGAATGGGCTTCAAAAGCAACTGTGCATTATGTGATAGATCCTGAATTAAATGAAAAACAGGATGCTGCAAAAGTAGAAACCTATAAAACGAATTTTATGGTAACCGATGCTGCCTATTTTGAGAAAAAACTCTATTTAGTAGGGTATACCAAGAAGACAGAAGTCTTTTTAGATGTTTTCAATGAAACTGAACCGGGAATATTCTTTAAAGAAAGACCAAGGCATTATTACTTGGGAAGTTCCTTATCAATTGGGCAGATTGAGGGAGTTGCCGTAGACCAAATGGGAATATATCTATCCGGAGAAAAGTTCAAATCTCCATTAGGTAGTACAAAGCCGGCACTTTATTTTGTTCCAAAAGAACAACTCAGGGATTAATTTTTCTTAAAATTGAGCGAAAAAAATTATCTTTGTGAGAATTAATAATTATTCACCCAGCATTCGCAGATTGTGGCAAATACCGTAGAAGAAATCAAGCAACCGATTAATGAGGAAATGAAACTTTTCGAGCAAAAGTTTTATGAATCGATGCAGAGTAAAGTCCCTTTGTTAGACAAGGTAACTCGTTTTATTGTTACTACTAAAGGGAAACAGATGCGTCCTATGTTTGTATTTCTTTGTGCCAAGCTGGTAGGGGATGTTACCGAAAAGACCTATCGTGGAGCTTCCATGATAGAATTAATTCATACTGCTACATTAGTACATGATGATGTGGTGGATGAAAGTTTTAAGCGTCGTAATTTTTTCTCCATTAATGCATTATGGAAGAATAAAATTGCGGTTTTGGTAGGAGATTATCTTTTATCAAAATCAGTCTTATTGTCCACAGACCATAAAGATTATGACTTGCTTGGAGTGATTTCAAGAACGATCCGCGAAATGTCCGAAGGAGAGCTTCTTCAATTGGAGAAAGCCAGAAAATTGGACATAACGGAAGATGTTTACTATGAAATTATTCGACAGAAAACAGCCACTTTAATTGCTGCGTGCTGTGAAATTGGAGTTCTTTCCAACAGTACAGATGAGATTCTTGCTAAAAAAATGTTGGATTTTGGAACCTATACAGGAATGGCTTTCCAAATCAAGGATGACCTTTTCGATTACTTAAGTTCCAATGTGATTGGTAAACCTGTAGGAATTGATATTAAAGAACAGAAAATGACACTGCCTTTAATTCATACCTTGAAAATTGCCAACGAAAAGGATAGAAAATACTATTTTGATACCATCAAGCGTTATAATAACAATCCCAAAAGAGTAAAGGAACTGATAGAATTTGTAAAGAATTCCGGTGGCTTGGAGTACGCGATTACCATTATGAAAGATTTTCAGCAGAAAGCAAAGGATATTCTTAATGAATTTCCGGATTCTGAAGCAAGAAGGTCTTTACATATTATGCTGGATTATGTAATTGAGCGAAAATTTTAAATTAAATAATTTTTAGGGTTACAATAATAACAGCTAGAACTATACAAAATAAAGCGATTAAAAATAAATAATCCGCAATAGTCTCAAACGTGTATTCCCGCTTTTTATTTCTCGTTCTGATAGCCAGGAACGAAAAAAAGCAGCTGCATGCAAAAAGAAGACAGGCAACGCCTGCGAATTCGTCTAAATATGTACTGCGGCTGATTTTGGTGATTTTCAGAGAGGTAATAATAATCAGTGAAAACCCTAAAAGATTACTCGATGCGTTCAGTATATGAGGTGATTTTTTTTCCATCTTTACAATTTTTTTCAAAATAAAGCACAATTTTTTTATTATCAAATTTTTAAAAAAGATTATTAAAAATTAAAATTAATTTAAAAATTGTATATTAGCAAAATACTTGAAGAATAAAAACTTTTTTACTTAGCTATGCAAACAACCTATATTGAAACACAGCAAATATCCTTTCAAGATTTTAAAAATCAGATACTTGAAGATTACAGGTTAGGAAGGATTTCTCGTGAAATGTCTTATCTCGGAAGGAGAGAAGTACTTACCGGAAAAGCTAAATTCGGAATTTTTGGGGATGGTAAGGAGCTTCCTCAGCTTGCAATGGCGAAGGTTTTCAGAAATGGAGACTTCCGTTCAGGGTATTATAGAGACCAGACTTTTGCATTAGCAATAGATGCCTTAACAGTAGAAAGTTTCTTTGCACAGATGTATGCGGATACAAGCGTGGAAAGAGAACCTGCTTCAGCTGGAAGACAGATGAACGGTCACTTCGCAACAAGAAGTTTAAATGAAGACGGAAGCTGGAAAGATCTTACGGCACAGAAGAACATTTCTTCAGATATTTCTCCTACAGCAGGTCAAATGCCAAGGTTACTAGGATTAGCTCAGGCATCTACCATTTATAAAAGTGTAAAATTTGAGGGTTCAGAAAAATTCTCAAAAGAAGGTAATGAAATTGCTTTCGGAACCATTGGGGATGCATCTACAGCAGAGGGTCACTTCTGGGAAACATTAAATGCTGCATGTGCACTTCAGGTTCCTATGATCGTTTCAATCTGGGATGATGGATATGGAATTTCAGTTCCTACAAAAAACCAGAGAGCAAAAGCTGATATCAGCGAAATGTTAAGCGGTTTCCAGAGAAAAGAAGGAGAAAACCAAGGATGTGAGATTATTCAGGTGAAGGCTTGGGATTATCCTGCATTATTAGATGCCTATGCAAGAGCAGAGCACTTTGCCAGAACAGAAAGCGTTCCTGTAGTGGTTCATGTAATAGACGTTACCCAACCTCAAGGACACTCTACATCAGGATCTCACGAAAGATATAAAAATGAAGCACGTCTTGCTTGGGAAGCTGAGTTTGATGGATTAGTAAAATTCAGAGAATGGATTCTTAACTATTCTATCGAAATTGAAGGAAAAGAAGAAGTTATTGCTACTGCTGAAGAGTTAGATGCAATTGATGAAGAAGCAAAAAAGAAAGCTAAAACAGGGCAGAAAGCAGCTTGGGATAATTACCAGAACGCGATCAAGGATTTAATTCAGTCAGTTTTACCTTTAGTAGAAAACCTTAAAGGACAGAATGCTGAAGTAGAAACTTATATTACTCATTTCAATAAATTAGTTTCAAAAGCTAAGAAAGATGTATTCCATTTAGCAAGAAAAGCTTTATTGGCTACAAGAGGAACAAACTCTGCAGAAAGAAATCAATTGATGCAGAAGTACAATGAGGTAGCAGAAGTTGAAAAAGACAATTACTCATCTCACCTATACTCTCAATCTGAGTGGAAAGCTGAAAACATTCAGGAAATCAAGCCTGTATATTCTGATAGTTCTGAAGATGTAGACGGAAGAGTAGTTATCAGAAATAACTTTGATAAAATCTTTGAAAAATATCCTGAAACATTAATCTTTGGTGAAGATACCGGAAACATCGGTGACGTAAACCAAGGATTGGAAGGAATGCAGGAAAAATACGGTGCTTTACGTATCGCCGATACAGGAATTCGTGAAGCTACAATTCTTGGACAAGGGATTGGTATGGCAATGAGAGGATTGAAACCTATTGCTGAAATCCAATATCTGGATTATGTTCTTTACTGTTTACAGGGAATGAGTGATGATTTGGCAACCGTACATTACAGAACTAAAGGAGGTCAAAAAGCTCCATTGATTATCAGAACAAGAGGTCACAGATTAGAAGGAATCTGGCACTCAGGTTCTCCAATGGCAGGAATTCTTAACCTTTCAAAAGGTATTTTAGTATTGGTTCCAAGAAGTTTAACTAAAGCAGCTGGTTTCTACAACACAATGCTTCAGGCAGACGAGCCGGCAATCATTGTAGAATGTCTGAACGGTTACAGATTAAAAGAAAAACAGCCAGATAACCTAGGTGAATTCACTGTGCCTGTAGGTAAAATTGAAGTTACAAAAGAAGGAAAAGATGTTACCTTAGTAACTTACGGTTCTACATGGAGAGTGGTAACTGAAGCAGCTAATGAATTAGAAAAACTAGGAATTTCTGCAGAAGTTATTGATATCCAGTCATTAATTCCTTTCGATTTATCTCACGAAATTGCTGAAAGCGTTAAGAAAACTAACAGGTTAGTAGTGATTGACGAAGATGTGGAAGGAGGAACAACAGGATTTATCCTACAGCAGATTCTTGAAAAGCAAAAAGCTTTCAGATACCTGGATTCAGATCCGTTGACAATCTCTGCAAATGATCACAGACCTGCCTATGCAAGTGATGGTGATTATTTCAGCAAGCCGTCTACAGACGATATGGTAGAAAAAATCTACGCAATGTTTAATGAAACAAATCCTCAGAAATATCCTGCGATATTCTAATTAGGATTAAAATAATATCAACTAGGGCTTTCAGATTTCTGAAAGCCCTAGTTTTTTAATCTTCTTCAGCCAACGTAATCCTCAGTTTATTCAAAGTACTCATTAAAGTGATACTGGCAGTTAATTCTACAATTTCCCGTTCAGAAAAATGTTCTACAAGTTTTTTCTTGATTTCATGCCAATTATCAGTATTGTTGGTTATAGCTTCAGCCCAGCTTAAAACAAGCGTTTGTTGATTATTGAAGACTTTGGTGTGCTTCCAGCCTGGAAGCCTATTAATAATGTCCTGTTCAAGGCCAAAGTTGGACAATTCTTTTGCATGATAACTACAGCAATACGCACATCCGTTGATTTGAGATACACGTAGTTCTGCCAAGGCAATAAGCTTTTCATCAATACCCGATTTTCTAATGCTTGTGTGAGCTTTATACAGGTTCCCAATGGTTTCTTTAGCGATGTCTTTATAGTTCATAATGAAAAATTTTTATGCAAAGTTGCATCAGAAATAGTTGAGAAGCCATATACTTACTTTTTGGTTCTATACTTACCTTTTTGAAAGTACTTTTTAAAATAAAGTGAATTTTATTGCAGAATAAGTTTGTAAATTTGAAATCAAGAGACAACAAAAACTACCATGAAAATTACCAAATTAGTTATTCTATTCAACTATAAAAAGATTCTGCTTGGAGTTGTTGTCTCCATTCTTCTTTTGATATTATCATTTCAGCTTCATTCAAGTGTTTTTAGCCTGTTGCTATGGGGACTGAGTGGTCTTATTGTTTTAAATATTATAGCATCTCTGGTAGCATCTTATTGGCTTTATGATAATTCCGATCTGTATGAACTGAATAATTTAGAAAACACTGTTAACTGGAACACCATTGAAAGCGCAGTCCTTATTCATGCTAGTTTTGACCCTTTATCTAGGAGATTGGAAGAAAAATATCCTCATTTGAAACTTACGGTTTGTGATATTTATGGAAACAGACATGAACATGAAAGCGGTATTGAAGTTTCTAAAAAAACGTTTCCTCCAAATCCCAAAGAAATAAAAATAGCTGTAGAGGCATTACCATTTGAAGACGAATCTCAGGATGTAATTCTTGCCGTGACCGCTCTCCATGAAGTTCTAGACCATCAGAAAAGAGTTTTGTTCTTTAAGGAAGCTAAAAGAGTCTTGAAGAAAGGAGGGATAATTATTGTTTCAGAGCAATTTAGAGATACTACCAATTTTATCTTTTTTAATATCGGAGCATTTCATTTTTTAAGCTGGAAACAATGGAAAAATGCCATTGCACCCTCCGGATTAAAGATCGTGGAGAATAAAAAGATTACCCCTTTTGCCAATATGCTGATTATAAAGAAATAATATATAAGCTAATTTTACATTTAAAAATATTCCATGAAAAACCCTAGATGGCATAGAGATGAATTAATTTTAACTTTAAATCTATACTATGAGCTTGACTCTAATTTATTCACCAAAACTAATTTTCAGGTTATAGAGCTGTCAGAAAAATTAAATAAACTACCAATATATTCTGAAGAAGAAAGGAAGTTGAATTTCAGGAGCCCGAGCGGTGTAGCAATGAAATTAAGTAATTTTATGGCTATTGATGCAGATAATGAAAATCAAGGACTATCCAGTTATTCTAAGCTAGATGAAGAAACTTTTAATGAATTTTATAAAAAAGGAAGTGAATTGAAACGAATTGCTAATTTGATTTTAGATTCAATCCATGAAAAAGAAACATTAATTAAACTTTATAAAATTGAAGATGAGATTGATAGCTCTGTTAAAGAAAGTTTTGAAGGTGAGATTTTATATAAATTACATAAACTAAAGGAGAGAGATAGTGGATTGATAAGGACTAAAAAGAATAACGTGCTAAAGGAGAAAGGAAAATTAGAATGTGAAGTTTGTAATTTTGATTTTCATGAAAAATATGGAGAAATTGGATATGAATTTATTGAATGTCATCATATAAAACCTTTGTCAACTTATGAATCTAGACAGAAAACGATATTGGAAGACTTAGCAATTGTTTGTTCAAATTGTCATAGAATGCTTCATCGAAATGTAGAAGATATGTCAATTGATAAATTAAGACAAATTATTAAAAATAAGATTATATAAAAAAAGCTGTCAAACATTGACAGCCTTTTTTATTTTATTATCTACCAGGCTACAATCCTTATCATATAGTCCTTTTACTTGATATTTTGCCTCCCATTCTTCCAATAAATATAAAATTGGAAGCAGTGCCAATCCTTTTTCAGTAAGAGAATATTCTACCCTTGGAGGAAGTTCCTTAAATTCTTCACGGATAATCAATCCATCGCTTTCCATTTCCCTCAATTGATCAGTCAATACCTTTCTGGAGATTACGTTAATGCGTACAGCAAGCTCTCCAAAGCGTAATTTTCTGTCCTTGATAACCAGAACAATGATGGGTTTCCATTTGCTTCCCAGCGCGGCCATTGCCTTGCCCAGAGGACAGCTGTATTGCATTAATTCATTCTTTTTCATAGGGATACATTTTCTTAAGCCATATGAAACCAAAATCTCATACGTTACTTTTATGTTACTAATGTAAGTTACTGCGAAGTTACCACTATTTTTTCAATGAAAGATACAAAAACGAACTATTATTAGTTACTTTGTGTAACAATTATAAAATACAATTTTAAATTATGAGTACATCATTATTTAAACCGTTTCAATACAAGAATCTAGAGCTTAAAAATAGAATCGTAATGGCTCCAATGACCAGAGCACAATCTGACAATGGAGTTCCTACACAGAACATAGCAGACTATTACGGAAGAAGAGCTGCTTCAGAAGTGGGGCTGATTCTTTCTGAAGGAACTGTTATCAACAGACCCGGGTCAAAGAATGTACAAAACATCCCGGATTTCTACGGAACAGAAGCTTTAAACGGCTGGAAAAACGTAATAGACACCGTACATCAGAATGGTGGTAAAATGGGACCGCAGATCTGGCATGTAGGAGATACAAGAATGTCTGAAGACTATCCTTTAGTTCCAATGGAAAAGGCTTCAACAATGACCATTGAGGATATTCAGGATACAATTGCACAGTTTGCAGCTTCTGCAAAATCCGCAAAGGATCTTGGTTTTGACTGTCTTGAAATTCATGGTGCACATGGGTATCTTATCGATCAGTTTTTCTGGGAAGTAACCAATACAAGAACAGATGAATACGGCGGGAAAACCTTAAAGGAAAGAAGCCGATTTGCTGTGGATGTAGTAAAAGCTATCAGAGCAGCGGTAGGAGAGGACTTTACCATTATTCTTCGTCTTTCGCAATGGAAACAGCAGGATTATAAGACTAGACTTGCCTTTACACCTAATGAAATGGAAGACTGGTTGTTGCCATTAAAAGAAGCCGGAGTAGATATTTTCCACTGTTCACAGCGTCGTTTTTGGGAGCCGGAATTTGAAGGTTCTGATTTAAACTTTGCAGGTTGGGCTAAGAAAATTACAGGCCAACCAACCATTACCGTGGGTTCTGTAGGTTTAAACGGAGATTTCTTAAATGCTTTTGCAGGCCAGGGAACAGAAAAAACAGACCTTACAGAGTTAATAAGAAGACTTGATAATGAGGAGTTTGATCTTGTTGCCGTAGGACGTGCTATTTTGCAGGATTATCAATGGGTAAAAAAGATCAAAGATGGAAACGTTGAGGAACTTTTAGACTTTTCAGCAGAAAGTATGAGCGTATTATTTTAATATGAATTGGGAAGAATGAGATAAGCTTTACGGGTAATTTTTTACAGCATAATTTATTCACTTGTAAAGCGAAATTAACGTTTCACCATTCATATTAATCAGCATAATTCACTTTATTTTATATTTAATTTTCACCTATTTATTAAAAACCGGTCTTCAGAATCTCTGAGGACCGGTTTTGTTATTTTAGAATCTACCTACATCCCAGTGCGGCTGGTTCGCAGGTCCAGTAAGCAGGAAAGCCATCCTCAGCTTTATGACGGCAGGCAATTTGTCCACCTTCGCAGGCAGGAGCATTTCCACCATTAATTTTTCTCAATTCTGATTTTGCTAGTTTCTTTAGATTTTTCATTTGTAATAATTTGTTGGTTGCTACAAATGTAATATTTTTTGATAATTAAGCAATATTTTTCGCTAATTAGTGAAATTATTTTAAATTTTATTTTAATCTATTTTTCCCTTTATTTGTAGAGTCATTATCTTGAAAGAAGTTTGCAGTGATGTCAGACAAATTTTAAGAATGAAAAAATTAAAAACTATGAGGAAAACCTTGTTGACAATAGGGATGTCATTATTCTTATTTTCTTATGATGGCCAACGAAAAGAAAAGCAACCATCTTTACCGCTGGAAAAAAAGGCAACTTCCGAGATTTCCGTAAAGACAATTGAGGGAGTATGGTCTTCAAGTTGTAAAGCAAGAAATCGGGTGTACATTTCATCAGTAATTACCAGTGCACAATTTACCGTATTGGAAAGATTCTCTATGAATGCTGATCTTAAAAAGATGGGAACTAATAAATATGAACTTTATTTCACCGATTTTCCTCCCATTATCCCTTTACCAAAAGAGATGAAAAATTGGGACAATATGGATAGGAAAAAACCAGTCGGGTACTTTGAAGTTATTGATGAATCCAGAATAAACTTAACATGGTTTGGTTTCTATTATAAAAAGACTGGAAAATATATTCAAACAGAAAATCCATTTAATCATAAAGAAAAAACGGTTCATCTTATCAAATGTCCGGATACAATTACATTATAAATACACAATTTTTAATCATTTAAATGAAGCCCATGAAATATTTCGTAAGCCTATCTTTTTCACTATTAACCTGCTTATTATCGTGTCAAAAAACAGAAAGGAAATCATCATTGACTCAAAATTCAAATCAGAAAGTAAAGGCGGATACTATAATCACTAGCTCTACAATATTGATGCTGAGCCCTGATGAAGCGGAAATTGCAGATATTAAGAAAAAACAGGGAGAAGACAATTTCTATACAATTGCTGATGATGCTAATTATTATTCTGCAGAAATAAATGAAGCAGCTCCCGATAAGATTATTTTTACAGATCATAAAATAATTGAGTTTCCAAAGGAGAAATATGTTTTTGATAAAAAAGAATCTCAGAATAAATGGTTGATCATTGATTATAAAGCAGGTTCTAAGCCTAAAATATATTCTCTGTCAGATTACTTTCTCCATCTGACAGGAAAATAATTTATAAGACATATTCATAAAAATAAACGCGCTTCCAAAATGTTGGAAGCGCGTTTTTAACAGATTTAAATATCTAAAACTGTCATCAAAAATGACAGAAGTGATTTCTTATAAACCAATATTCTTGGTTGGCTTTAATTGTTTAAGGATGCTCTTTGGAATTGCATTCTTATGAACCAAAATAGCCGTTGATTTGTACTCAACATATGGTTTTGTTACATAAAGATATCCTGCGAAGTCATTCGTTACTCCCCAAGAATTTTTTACCATATAATATTCTTTACCAGTTTGATCTTTTGCCAAACCTACAATGTGCATACCGTGGTCATCTGTTGTAGAAAGGTTGTTAAGAGCTTTCTGACGCATATCTTCAGTGATGGTTTTATCTTTTTTAGGCTCTGTAAACAAAGTCTGCTTATTTTCTGCATTAATCTGGTCCAGATCCATGTCAGGAACATATGCTACTCCATTTTTATATGAGAAATACGGCTCAGAAACGTCTGTTGCCCAACCAATAGAATATCCTTTGTTTACTGCGTTGTCAACAATTGCAGTTAGGTCCTTCATAGGAACGTTCCAATCAGAATCGTGGCTCCAGTTATCAGGAATTGGAACTACAAATTTCTGGTAGTATGGATAGTCTTTATAAGAAGATAATTCTACATAATCTTCAGGATTAACTCCCACTACTTCTTTAGCAAATGTTTTAGGAGTGTAATTTTTTCCTTCATAAGTGAAGTTAGCTGGTACTTTTCCTAAATATTCATCAAGAATAGCATCTACAGAATCCATCCAGTTGTCAGAAAGTTTTCCTTTAGAAGAAGCCTGAACAAGGCTGTCAAGAACAGGTTTTAATTTTCCCTGCATCTCCTTGAAGTTGTTGGTTGTTTGACCTGCTTTCAACCCTGAATACGCATCCTGAGGAACCGCACCATATTTTTTGTACATATTGATAACGTCGTGAAGTTCTCCACCGTCACCCCAACTGATAGCTCCATTATTTAAAACGTATAACTTCGCTTTATCATGATAAGAATTTCTTGCTGTAAAAATTTCAGCAAGATCCACAGGCTTTTTACCCATTCTCTGCATTTCAGATTCAAGGAATGAATTCCCGGAGTAACTCCAGCAAGTTCCTGATGAACCTTGGTTCTTTACAGAAGTTGCACCAACGTCTTTTAGTGTGGTGAACTGAAAATTAGCATTTTGTGAGTGGTTGTTTTTTAACTTATTGATTAAGTCATCTTGGGCAAACATCATACTTCCTGCAGACAAAACAAAAAGTAATGATGCAATTTTCGCATTTTTCATTACTATAAAAAGATTATTTCATTAATAGTCGTTACTAGTAGAGATTTGTTACAAGAGGAAAAGTTAAATTTGAAATTAAAAAAAGTTAAAAAATAAAAGTATTGACAGGCAAAATCTTATAGAAATTAGAAAGTAAAATTTATTTGTTCTTTTGTGATTTTACAATTTTATTTCAAAAAAAGTTCACTATGTTTCCAACCCCAACCAAAGTTCCTGCATCTTTACTACTATAACTCCTGACTATGGAACGAGAATTATTACTAGAATGCCAACGTAGCGACCGCAATGCACAGCGGAAAGTTTATGAGAAGATGGCAGGCAAGCTGTACTCAGTCTGCAGACGCTATTTAAAAAACGATGAAGATATAGAGGAAGTATTGGCCGATACATTTTACAAGATCTTTACAAAGATTGACCAGCTTCAGAATGCTGAAACCTTTGAACCTTGGGCAAAGAAAATTGCAGTTAATGAGTGTCTTCAGAAATTAAGAGCGAATAAAGCTCTTCATATTTCTCTGGATGAAAACTTTATGGGTGGTTCAGAAGGAACGGTAGAAAATATTTCTTTTGAAAAAGATATTCTAAATCTTCTAAATTTTCTTCCAGAGGGCTGTAGAGCTATATTTAATCTTTTTGCCATTGAAGGATATCCGCATAAGGAAATAGCTTCGATGCTTTCTATCAGTGAGGGAACATCAAAATCCCAGCTCAATTTTGCCCGAAAAAAACTACAGGAACTTTTGCTAAATCAACACATTTAAAACTTTTACAACAATGGAAAATAATCATATAGATCAAAAATTCAATGAAGCTTCTAAGCTTTCAGATGAGCCAACAGTTTTTCCTGGTTTTGATAAAGTTTGGGGGAAGATTGAAGAAAAACTGGATAAAAAAGAGGAGAAAAAGAGAATCATTCCTGTCTGGTTTCCGTACGGGATTGCAGCTAGCTTGATGATTGGTTTGGGTGCCTTTTACTTTCTGGACAAAAAAAATACTGTAGAGTCTGTAAAATCGGAAATATTAGAGCAGAGAAGCTTACAGGAATCTGTTGAAAGCAACCATATAGTATCAATAGACAGTATAACAAAAGAGAATATTCAAAAAGAAAAAGAGAAAAACAAGTCTAATTCTATTGTAGAGAAATTAGCGGTTAATGGTAATCCTGTTCCCATACCATTAAAAGCACCAAGTGCTCAATCTGTATTTCTACCGCCGCCTATTCAACACCATTTAGAAACTTCAGATAAGGCTATTGAAGAGGTTGTAATCACTGGATATGGGAGTAAAAAGAAAGAACCGATAAGTATTGCTTCTAGTGAGGTAAACATAGCAAAAGAACTAGGTGGGTATGTTGCAGGAATATCCATTTCTAGACCAGAAAAAGATGGAAATGTATGTATTAGGGGACTAAGCAGTATAAATGAAAGCAGTCGCAAACCTTTGGTTGTGGTGAATGGTTTACCTGTAAATCCAGAAGCTTTAAGTGTTATAAAACCGGAAAGGATTAAAGATATAAAAGTTCTTAAAAATGAAGAGGCATCAGCATTATTTGGAAGCAGAGCTGGCAATGGGGTAATTATTATAAGAACAAAACGTTTACGAGGAGCTGAAAAAGCAAAATTTGAAGAACTATCTTCAAAAAGTATCGAGGAATTACCAAAGAAACCCATAGAAAAAGAAAAAGAGTTCCCAAAAGCAGGGCTACTTACCGCTGGAGAGGTGAATGATTTTTCTAAATGGAACTATTGGAAAGATATAGCAGTACCAAGCCTTGATCAATATAAAAATATCTGGAAGTTTTTTGCTGACAGGAGAGTTTCTGTACAATTGGTAAATAAGGATAGAAAACCGGTTGTAGGAGAAAGAATAAAGCTATTGGATGATAAGAAAAATGTAATCTGGGAGGCTGTTTCAGATAATTTAGGAAATGCAGAATTATGGATCAATCCGATGACTAACGAAAATTCAGATTCCCAAAAGTATTATTTATCTGATGCCGCAGGCCAGATTTTAAATAACGATGTCACGGAGTTCAAAAACGAACAAAACCTGATTGTTATGAATAAATCATGTCTGGAAAAAAGGATATTGGATTTGGCTTTTGTAGTAGATGCAACAGGTTCTATGGGGGATGAGATTTCTTATTTACAATCTGAATTGTTGGATGTCTTAAGAAAAGTTGAAACTAATTTGAAAAATACAGAAGTAAGATATGGCTCTGTATTTTATAGAGATAAAGGAGATGAATATATTACCCGAAAATTTGACTTTTCTGATAAAGCAGAGAACTTAATAGAATTTATCAAGCAACAAAAAGCTGCTGGGGGAGGAGATACTCCGGAAGCTGTAGTAGAAGCAATGCAGGTTTCCATTGATGAATTGAAATGGAGCAGTACAAATTCCACCAAGATTATGTTCCTCATTTTGGATGCACCTCCACACCAGTCAGAAGAAAATGTCCGGAAATTATATAATAAAATAAAAGATGCTGCTAAAAAAGGGATTACCATTATTCCTTTGGCAGCAAGTGATACCGATAAGGAAACCGAATATTTAATGAGAAACTTTGCGTTACTCACAAACGGAACCTATACATTTCTGACGAACGATAGTGGAATAGGAAATAATCACATTAAACCTACTATTGACTCCTATGAAGTTGAAAAATTGAATGACTTGTTACTAAGATTAATCCTTCAAAGAGCCACTCTTCCGGAGTGTAGTAAAGGAATTTCCAATGAAAATATCAATAAAAAAATGGAAAAAGAAATAAGCAATCAGCTTGATTTCAAAACGGTAATTTTTCCGAATCCGACAAAGGGAATGATTAAAATAAAATCACCGAATGTGATTGATGAATTGTTTGTTTATGATCTTGCAGGGAAAATTATCATGAGAAAGGAAAGTTTAGAGGAAAGTAAAAATACTATTGATATGACTTCATATCCTGAGGGAATCTATTTGATTAGAATCCGGACTAATACCAGCTGGGAAACCTTTAAGATTATTAAAAAATAATAATAAATAAAGAAAAAGAAATTTCTCCGGGAATTTCTTTTTTACTTATTTTGAGAAACATTACCATGAAGATGAAAAAAAACTATTTATTGCTGTTGCCGTTTACGATTACGGCATTGCAGGCACAAAACTCGAATTTATATTATTCAGGAAAGTTTTTAAACCAAAAAAATAAAGCAGAGAACTTCCTAAAAGTTTATAATAAAAATAGTGGCGTCTACGAATTGACTGATGCTGAGGGATTTGCTATTATTGCAGCTAAACCCTATGATACTTTAGTATGGAATCAAGGTAAGAATACAGAAGTAGTTCCATCATATAGGTTGAACGAATTGAAAAATATTCTCAAAAATCAGGTAGACAATAAAAAGGTTGGAAATATTTATAGCAAGGCATACGACAGCCTCGTTTCAAATAAAGACCGTGACGAATTTAGTATAGATAATGCTAAAACAATTTTAAGCAAACATTCTGACAAAGATTTTAATGGCATAAGAAAACTGAAGCTAAGAAAAGATAGTACTTATACCCTGAAAAAACTAAGTCAATGGACACTAGTTGTGAATGGTAACTTTACTTCTTCTATGGATATTAAAAGTCATAATGCTTTTCCAGCAACCCAGCGCAGATACGTTCAAGGAAGATCAGAAAACGGCAACCTTGCCTGGAAAGGACCTGAAACAGGTGAAATGTTTAGTTTCGGACCGGATATTTCTACACTTGCATTTGACGGTCAGCCTTACAAGTATGATCAGAATGGAAAGCTAATTTCTTTGACTTACGGGCTTAAACAGGCAAAAGGATATAACAATAATCTGTTTAAAGTTATGGTTGGGAATAGCAATCAACTGAGCATAAATACCATCATTAAACGAGATTATGCCGAGAAGCTTAGGCTTACACTTGATCTTAGACAGCAAAAAAGTCAATTATATTTCATCGATCAGTTTAACCTGACTAATTCTTTTAAAACAAAACTTAAGACAAATTTTGGAGGCTATATGGTAGATTTTTCATTTAAATATGAAGAAAATAAGGCTACAAATACCAATAGAATTGGACTTTTCAACAGGATATATCAAAATTCATTACTGACTCCCATTTCGTTTTCAAACGGGCAGCAGATATTGCTAAATGATGGATCACAGAGGAGGTACAGTCAATATTCGGATAATCCATCTTTTCTTTCTATGCAGAATGATAAATACCGCTATCAAAATCGTCAAAGGCAGTTTGGTCTTAATGCTAATAAAAGCTGGGGAGATTTTAAGCTAGATATAATTCAATCCTATGAAAATAATTTTCTTTGGAATCTGGATCAATATCAGGCATCTACCTATGGTTTCATGGGAGGAATATCCAATGAAAGAACTCAGAATAATAGCTTGTATCACTCCAATATAAAGGCAAGCTATGAGTTTGGAAGCTATAGTTTTAATAATATGTTTAATCTTAATTTTATTCTAAATGATATAAAATCTGATGTTTACAATAGTTTTGTAAATAAAAAGTATATCTATCAAAGAACTTCTCAGGATTATATTTTTAATTATAATATGGAAATTCAGGATGGTGATTTTAGAGCTAATTTCAATCTTGGAAATTCATTTTACATTTCCAATACTTCAAATAGGAATAATTATTGGCTTCCAAAAGCTGCAGGTTATATAAGGTTTGATAATATTTTTAATTGGAGAAATTATGACTTTAAAGTTTCAGGAAGCTATATTCATCAGAGTACGGAACCTGAGGTTACAAAATCATATGCTTCCTATGGAACTACTTTGTTGAAAGCAGAAAATTATTATCAATATTTTCCAGTAAAGGAAGCTGAAAGTTTCAAAGGGCTATCTAACATCAATACAAAAGAATGGAAGATTGGAGGTAGACTAAACTTTGGGTATTATATGAGTCTTGAGGGTGAGTATTTCAATAAAAAAATCACAGATGATGTTTTTCCGGTATTTGAAAACAATCAATTGAAAATAAAAAATATGGCGGACCATACCTACAGTGGGTATGAATTCAACTTTGCATATGATCGACTGCGTCTAGGAAACTATTTTTTTATTACCAATAAAATTTCATTTTTTAAATATAATGATATTGTAAATCAGGTTACTTCTGGTTATAATAATAATGCAGTCTCTGGTTTTCAGGATATTTATAAAACCCTTACAGAGGGGCAGGTTTTGGGAGCTGTAATGGGAAGCTATTTTGAGAGAAACTCTGATGGACAATTGATTATTGATGATTCCGGTTTTCCTAAAAAAGCAGATGGTATGAAGATTATCGCAGATCCTAGTCCTGATTTTGTCATGAAGTTTAATCACAGTTTATCTTACAAAAATTTTTCACTGGATATCAATTGGGAGTGGAAAAAAGGAGGTGATCTTTGGAATGGGACACAGGCTGTTCTTGATTATTATGGCCGCTCTTATGATTCCGGAGAAGAAAGAAATATAAAAAATTATATTTTTCAAGGGATTCATGCTAATGGAAATACCAATCAAACTCCGGTAGATTATTATGATCCTCATCGAAGTGTTCAGGAAAACAAATGGTCTAGATATGGCTATTTGGGAGTGGCAGAAAACTATGTGCAAAAAGCGGATTATGTAAGGGTCAACAATATTTCCTTATCTGCCAATTTTCCTATCAATAATACCCAAAGGTCTTTGAAGCTAACATTGTATGTAGATAATATAGTGCTTTGGCAGGCCAATAAAGGAGTAGACCCTAATCAGAACTTCTATGATATGGATAATGGAAAAGGATTGGATTTTTTCAATCTGCCGTCCTTTAAAACATTTGGTTGCATTGTTTCATTTAAATTTTAACCTATGAATCTCAAATTTACATCATATATCATGTTGCTGAACCTTTTGCTTTCATCAGTGTTTTTGAAAGCTCAGCAATCATTTCAGGATTTTAAAAAAGAGAAAACCTATATTCAGACCAATCATGTATTCTATAAACCTGGTGAAGAAATGTACTTTAAAATATACGTGGTAAAAGGTACAGACAATCTTCCCGCAGAAGACAGCAAGATTGTTAATTTTGAAATCATTGATCCAGGAGGAAGTGTCCTGAAAAAAGCAAAGTATGAAGTTATCAACGGGTACGCGCAAGGGTATTTTTCTTTCACGGATGATATGAAAGGTGGAATTTACAAGATCAGGGCTTATACTAACTGGATGCAGAATGAAGACGGTAAAAATGCCTTTGAAAAAGAAATTACCCTACAGAAAATTGTATCGCCCAGAATTTTAATGAAGCTTGATTTTCCTAAAAAAGGATATGGTCCCGGTGATGAGGTGACAGCAGATTTTTCCATGAGAAGTTTGAGCAATCTGCCTATTCCTTTCTATGAGGCAGATTATATGGCGATGCATAATGGAGAAACCGTTTCAGAAAGAAAGATTGTCACAGATAAAGAAGGAAAATTTCTATTAAAGTTTAAACTTCCTAAGATTATAAAATCTTCAGATGCACTTCTGAATATTAAGGTCAATTTTGATGGGTTTACAGAATCTATTTCAAGAAATATACCTATTGTTTTGAATAATCTAAATGTGAAATTCATGCCTGAGGGAGGTCCCTTTATCAATGGAATAGAGCAGAACATAGCCTTTAAAGTTCTGGATGAATTTGAAAAACCGGTAGATGCTGTCTTGGGTATCTACAATCAGAATCATGAAAAAATAGAGGAGGTATCTGCTTATAATTTCGGAATGGGAAGTTTCCTTTTTACCCCTAAAAAAGGAGATAATTATTACGCAAAAGTAATAAGACCGGAAAACATAACTCAGGTTTATAATTTTCCTGTAGCTAAAAATGATGGTCTAACGTTAAACATCAAGGCAGAACATAATTTGCTTTTATTTAAAATAGCTTCTATCCAGGAAAAGAAAGTTGTTCTACAGGGAACTTTCCGCGGAAAAGAAGTTTACAGCAAAGAATTTACATTAAAAAACGGGATCAATTCATTTGAATTACAGGAAAAAGAACTTCCAATTGGAATTTGCAGATTTACTATACTGGAAAATAATATTCCTCTTGCAGAACGTGTTGTTTTTACCAATAAAAACCAACAAATGAATGTAAGGATAGTACCAATAAAGAAATTTTACCAGCCAAGGGAAAAAGTAATTCTGGATATTGAAACTACAGATGAAAACAATAAACCTTTGCCGGCAAACCTAGCAATCAGCGTGGTAGATGATAAGCTTTGGACATATGCTGATGATAAGCAAAATCATATCCTTTCTTGGCTGCTGATGGATTCCGAATTGAGAGGAAAGATTGAAAGACCACAGTTTTATTTTGACAAAAAAGAAGAAAAAGCAGATAAAAGTTTAGATCTTGTTATGTTAACCAACGGGTACAGATATTTTGAACCTATTCCTGAAGTCCTTAAAACAGGTAAATACAAATTTCTTCCTGAAAAAAAAGGAACAGTGTATGGAGTTGTAGAGGATGAAAATAAAAAGCCTGTAAAGGCCAATGTTTTTCTTGTAGAAACATCCCACGGAGAGATTCTTAAACAAACAACGGCCGAAAATGGTAAATTCTACTTCTCAGGCATGGGGGATAATGATTCATATAAAATAATAGCTAAATCTTTTCAGCCAAAGCATAAAATAAATATCAAAATTCTGTCTTATAATCTGGATATTAACCCTTTGGTTAAACAGAAGCTTAGCAATATAGATGTAGAAGAGATCATAAAAGAAGCTGAAATCAAGGAGAAACCAAAGGAGGTACTAACAAAAAATTCTACACAATTTAAGAAATCTGACTCTTCTTATTATAAGGATAGTGACAAAATGATTGAAGAAGTTGTTGTTGTAGGGTACGGTATGAATAAAAAAGCTACTATAGCATCTGTAAGCGTTGTCAAAAACTCTGAAATCAATGAACCTAATTTAGGATCTTTATTACAAGGGAAAGTAGCTGGTGTCACAATAACACCTACAGGAGGTGAACAGGCTGGAAATATTAGGATCAGAGGAATTGGTTCATTAACCAACAAAAGTCCATTGTATATTTTAGATGGAATACCAGTAGAAAATTTTAATACAATGATCAATCCCAGTGACATTAATAGTGTTACCGTATTAAAAGATGCTGCAGCCACATCCATCTACGGAAGCAGGGCTGCCAATGGTGTTATTATCATTAATTCTTTTATGAATAGTCTTACACAGATGAAATTAGATATCACTCCCAAGTCGTATTTTGCAATTATGGAAATACCAAGCAATAAGATTGCCGGCTATGAAACAAGTCGTCAATTTGCTTATCCTGAATATAAAACTACCAATACTTCTTACAGATTTGATTATAGAGAAGCCATTTACTGGAATCCGGTAGTAGAAACAGACAAAAATGGTAAAGCAAAAATTGAATTTTATAACTCCGATGCTAACACTACATTTAGAATCATTACAGAGGGAATTGCAGCATCCGGGCTTTTAGGAAGAGATGAAACTACGTATGCGGCACAAAGTCTTATTTCAATTGATGCTAAAATCCCACAATATCTTACAAGAACTGATGAAATCACCATTCCTGTTGTTATTAAAAACAATTCCCAGCAAACACGAACAATGACGATGGATGTTATTGTTCCCAACTATGTAAAACTGATGAAAGCCGATAGTTTGATTACTCTGAAACCCTTGGAGTCAGGAAGATTGTTCGTCAAAATGCAGACCGATGAAGTTGTGAATTCCAATATTCAGTTTACAGTAAGAGCAGGAGAATTCCGGGAAACCATGATTCTTCCATTGAAAGTAGAAGAAAAAGGCTTTCCACATTACTTTTCAAAAATCAATAATAATACTGAAGATATAAAGTTCAGCATTCCGGAATATATCAACGGTAGTTTCTATTCATCCTATTATGTATTTGAGAATTCTGCCCTGCAGATGTTTGAAGATCTGGAAAGATTGAAAAAAGAGCCATATGGCTGTTTTGAGCAGCTTTCGTCCACGGTTTATCCTAATATCTTTATTCTGGATTATTTAAAATCAAGCAAGAAAATTGATAGCTCTACAGAAAGTCTGGTAATTAGAAATCTTAAAAAAGGATTTCAAAAAATGCTGAGCTACAAAAATAAGGATGGTGGCATCGGATATTTCAATACTGCCGAATCAGACGTAAGTCTTTCCGCATTTGCTCTAATGGAGTTTACAGACCTGAAAAAGTATGTAGTTGTAGATCCAAAGCTTATTCAGGGACTTTCCTCGTTTATTTTGTCAAAGAAAAATGGGAACGGGCTTTTCGAAGTACGAAAGGAGTATGAGTCAAGAACCACTCCTTATTCTGAACGTTCTTGGTCCAGAAATATGTATGTTGTGTATGCATTGTCAAAGCTTGGCTTTAAAAATGAAATTGAAGATACTTATCAGGTGACGTTAAAAAGAGCTTTATCAACAAAGGACTCTTATCAATTGGCTTTATTGGCTAATGCTTCTGCTCACTTAGGGAAATCTAAAGAATACAGCGATTTAATGATAATTCTGAATAAACAATTTGAAGATGAAAATTTTAAAACAGAAACAACATTTACGGGTTCCGGTGGAATATCTGCCAATGCAGAAACCCTTTCTCTTTATATGATGGCACTCCAGAAAGATGAAAAGCTAAACCAACCGAGAATTATCGAAACCGCTGATAAGCTTTTGAGTAATAATGGACATTACGGATTTGGTTCCACTCAGGCAACTAGCTTAGCAATACAGACCCTATCCGAATTCTTTTCAAAAAATGAAAAACTTTATGGAAATGATAAGCCTATTATTAAAATAAATAATGTAGCTGTATCACCCAATATAAGTATTGCATCTGCTTATAAATCTGGTGAAAACCAGATGAGTATACATTATTATCCACAGAAAAAAGGGCTTCCTTACAAATTAGAATATGAATATTACACCTTACAGGCTCCTGCAAGTTCTGATATTCCCTTAGTATTGGAAACAAAGCTTAAATCTGAAAAGTCTATCGTGGGAGAGACAAACAGGATGACAGTGACTGTTAAAAACAAAATCAATGGTCAACTGCCAATGACGGTTGCGAAGATTGGTATTCCTGCAGGATTAACATTACAGAATGCTCTATTAAAGGACCTAATTGATAAAAAACAAATTTCTTATTATGAGATTTTTGACAATTATCTTGTGCTATATTGGGAACATTTTAATGCTGAAGAAACCAAAACCATTCATCTTGATTTAAAGGTAGAATTTGCAGGAACCTATACCGGAAAATCGAGTAATGTATACCTTTATTATATGCCGGAATCAAAATATTGGAATCAGGGAATAACCACGAAAATTGATCCATAAATAATATTCATTAATATAAGCAAAGCCATTTTACAACCTGTAAGATGGCTTTATTCTTTTTGTTGAATATATTGAAACCCTTTATTATAGGAGATTGAAAGATTAATTTTGGAAAGAGAATACATCATTTTAAATTAATTTTCAAAAATTATTGAAAATTCAAAAAATATAATTACATTTGTATCAGAATCTTAAAAAGTATACAAAATGCAACTTTCAGAAGCAAAAGAAAAATACATTCAAACCTGGGGAACCTTTGCTACCAATTGGGGGATCAATCGTACCATGGCACAGGTGCATGCTTTGCTTTTGGCAAGTGGTAAAGCACTATCTACTGATGAGGTAATGGAACAGCTTGAAATTTCAAGAGGAAATGCTAATATGAATCTTCGTGCCTTGATAGATTGGGGGATTGTAAGAAAAGAATTTATAAAAGGAGATAGAAAGGAGTACTTCGTCGCTGAAAAAGACGTTTGGTATCTTTTTAAGCAAATTACCAAGGAACGTAGAAAGAGAGAGATTGAACCGGTAATTTCCTTTCTGGAAGAATTAAGAAATATTGATGATGACGAATCAGAGGAAGCCAAGGAGTTTATCAAATTGATGAATGACTTCAGCTCTGTAACCGGAAAGATCAACAATATTATGGATTTGGCCATAAAGAGTGATGATCACTGGCTGGTAGGAAAGATTACCAACCTGTTGAAATAGATGAGAAAGGATGAAAATCCTTTTTTATTTCAATTTAATTTTCAAAAATTACTGAAAGTTTTAAATTAATAATAATTATGAGAAATTTTATTATCCATTTATTTCTGATCCTTTACTTTAGAAATAGAAGAACCTAAAATAATCACCTATGAAAACACTCAAAAACCACACATTAATCTATGACAATGAATGTCCGATGTGTAACATATATTCCAAGGGATTTACAAAATCCGGAATGCTTGATGAAGATGGTAGGGAAGCTTTCACGGAAATATCATGCAGAAATAAAAGTCTAATAGATTTTAACAGGGCAAAAAATGAGATAGCCTTGGTAAATTATAGACAAAATAAAGTAACCTATGGTTTAGACAGTTTGCTTTTAATCATTGGAAATTCATTTCCATTGTTGGAAAAAATAGCCAGAATACAACCTCTATATTGGTTTTTCAAAAAAATGTATTCTTTTGTTTCTTATAATCGAAAACAGATCATTCCCTCAAAGAAAGATAATACACCACAATCTTGTGTACCGGATTTTAATTTAAAGTACAGACTGGGTTATATGGCATTTGTAGCAATTTTTTCAGCCTATATTTTAAGTATGTTTTCAGGAAAACTCGGGATGAATCTAACTCCGAATTTCTTCAGAGAATTTGGTGTATGTTTAGGACAGATCCTTTGGCAAACACTATTTTTAAAAGCTTATTTAAAGGAAAAAATTTGGGATTACCTTGGAAATATGATGACGGTTTCTTTAATAGGTACGCTGCTTTTAATTCCAGCCTTGATAACAAGCTTTTCTCCTGTTTTCTACCTTATTTACTTTGGAATAGTAGTATTCATTATGTTTCTGGAACATATAAGAAGATGTAAGATGTTACAACTGAACTATTTTCCAACCATTTCATGGGTTTTATTCAGAATAACAGCCCTAGTCATTATTATTTTAACAACCATTTAAATAGTAAAGTCATGAATCATATTGAACTCATAAAAGCAGTAGAATGGAAAGACCTTAAGAAACTTTCTTTGAAAGAAATGCTGATTGAAAATAATATCAGCCTGCCATGGCTTCTGATCTCATTACTTTTAGCATACAATGAATATTATTGGCTGGCATTGCCCTTTTCGGGATTTTATTTCCTGACAGCGCTCAGACAGGTTCATAATGGGTTTCATAACTCCTTGGGAACTGGAAAATTTCTAACCTGGCTGTCGTTGTATCTGAACAGTCTTACCATGATGGCATCCATTCATGCTGTGAAATTCAATCATATCAGACATCATAAATTTTGCCTTTCCGAAGAAGACTATGAAGGGAAATCAGCCTCAATGAAATGGTACGAAGCTATTCTTTATGGACCAAAGCATATGTTTCTGATTCACCATATTACCTTAAAAAAAGCAAATAAAACATACAGAAAAAATATGTTTTTGGAACTGACTTCAATAGCTATTATCATATTTCTGGTATTTTATTTTCAAATCCATTTTCTGATGTATCATGTTTTGGTAATGATTTTTGGAGAACTGTTAATGGCCTTTTTTGCAGTCTGGACCGTTCATCACGATACCCATGAAGATCACAATTTGGCAAGGACACAACGAGGATTCTGGAAAAATAAACTAACGTTCAGTATGTTTTATCACATGGAACATCATCTTTTTCCCGCAGTTCCCACCATCAAGCTTCCTGAGTTGGCCGAGAGAATAGACAGAAGACTTCCTGAATTAAATAAAAAGCAAACCTTTTGAGATATGTCAAGAATTTATTTAGAAACCTTAATCAATGCTGATATTCAATGTGTTTTTGATTGGGCAAGAAATATTGATCTGCACCAAGAATCAACTTCGCGAACCCATGAAAAAGCAATTGCAGGACGTACATCCGGTTGTATTGAAGAAAATGAAACCGTAACCTGGAAAGCCAAACATTTGGGTGTTTATCAAACCCTTACTACAAAAATTATAAGTATGGATAAACCCAGCCAGTTTACCGATGAAATGCAAAAAGGAGCTTTCAAATCCATGCGTCATCAACATATTTTTAAAATGCTTGAAGGAAAAACATTAATGATAGACATCTTTGAATTTGAATCTCCATTAGGAATTGTAGGAAAGCTTTTCAATAGAATTTTTCTTAAAAACTATCTTAGAAATTTTCTGTTGGAAAGAAACAGATTAATAAAAAATACGGCAGAATCTACCACTACAGTTATCAATAAAAAGATTGTGATTTAATCTAGTGTGATTTAATCTAGAGTCAAAATTCATCAAATTACTAAAAAAAACCAATTATGAACTTTTTAAAAGCCGAATGGCGAAAACTAGCGATCATCAATTACGAGATTAATCCAGCTTTATTATTAAAATATCTACCTGAGGGAACAGAACTGGATTTCTATAAAGAAAAATGCTACATAAGCCTAGTGGGATTCATGTTTTTAAATACAAAACTATTAGGCTTGCCAATTCCTTTTCATCGTAATTTTGAAGAAGTAAACCTTAGGTTTTATGTAAAGAAAAAAGAAAACGGAATCTGGAAAAGAGGTGTGGTTTTTATTAAGGAAATCGTTCCAAAGCCGGCCTTAAGTTTTGTTGCGAATTCTGTTTACAAGGAAAATTATCACACTATGCCTATGAAAAACTTGATTCATGAGAAAGAAGATGAATTATTGATTAAATATTCCTGGAGAGATAAAAGCTGGCATTCCATTCAGATTATGGCAGAAAATAAGGCAAAACCGATGGAAGCAGATTCAGAATTTGAATTTATCACAGAACATTATTTTGGCTTTACCAAAAAAGAAAACAGTACTTCCGAATATGAAGTATGCCACTCAAAATGGGATTGTTATGAGGTTAAAGATCATCATGTTGAAATTGATTTTCATAAGGTTTATGGAAAAGATTTTGAGTGTCTGAATCATCAGGAACCTGTTTCAGTAATGTTGGCTGAAGGTTCTGAAATAGCAGTGAAAACTAAGAAGTATATTATATGACAAGTTTTAAATAATTATTACATAGAAGTTTGCTTCCTATATCCTAAATTTAAAAAATTATAGAAATGAAAATAATTATAGCCGGAGGTACCGGATTCCTTGGTGAAAATCTTGAAAAACACTTTGCAGAAAAAGGAAGTCAAGTGTATATTCTTACCCGTAGACCTAAACGTGAAAATGAAATCCATTGGGATGCAAAAACTATAGGTGAATGGAAAAATATTCTTGAACAAGCAGATGTTCTGATTAACCTTACAGGAAAATCAGTGGATTGCCGCTATCATGAAAAGAATAAAAAAGAAATCTATACTTCAAGAATTGACAGTACCAAAGTGCTTCAGGAAGCTGTGAATCTTTGTACCGCTAAACCAAAAGTATGGTTGAATGCAAGTTCAGCAACCATCTACGTGCATTCAGAAAAACATTTGAATACAGAGGATGACGGTATTATTGGTGATGATTTCTCAATGAATATATGCAAAAGCTGGGAACAGGAGTTTTTTAAAATTAAAAATGAAAAAAACCGAAAAGTAGCACTTCGTACTTCCATCGTTTTAGGAAATAATGGCGGAGCTTTTCCGAAGCTACGAATGATCACGAAATTAGGATTGGGAGGTAAGCAGGGTAGAGGAAACCAAATGGTAAGCTGGATTCATATTGAAGATTTTTGCAGAGTGGTAGAATGGATCATTCAAAATGAAAATATGAACGGTGCAATCAATATAACGGCTCCTAACCCAATATCTAACGAAGAAATGATGGGAAAGCTTAGAAAACGGACAAACATTCCGTTTGGAATGAATGCTCCTGTCTGGCAGTTGGAATTGGCGTCAATATTTTTGAAAACAGAGACAGAACTATTACTCAAAAGTAGAAATGTTTATCCGGAAAACGTAATGAAAAGCGGATTTCAGTTTTTGTACCCAACCTTTGAAGAAGTGGTTGCTGAACTCCTGAAAAACTAGCCAGGTTTTCCTTTAGACCACAAAATTATTATACCAATATATCACAAAAGGCTGCTTTTAAAGCAGCCTTTTGTATTTGTAATAGTTAAATATGTAATTAAAGTCTCTAATATTTCCTTGCCAGTAAAAGATTCAATAAGAAAGCCCCTGTCCAGTTACTGTTATTGGTTCCGTTAGCCCCAATAAAATCTACACGGGCAACAGACACCGTAAGCCTGGTCTTTCCAGCCGTACCATTGTTGGCCAAACTTACAAAGGATGCCGTAAATACATCAGGGAAACTGGAATTATTTCCCGCAGTAAGAATAGGGTACATATTAGTCACATTGAAGGGCGCCCCCTGGTACTCATAAACAATAGTCATTCTACTTGTATTAGAGTAAGCAGCCGTATGGGCATTGGTTACCGAGGCTTTACTGATAACCCACCATACATCGGTTCCTGTTCCTGTATCATAAGTAGTAATAGCATGGTTTGACCAGTCATTAACTCCAGGTGATCCGTTTCCATGAGGCGGAATGGAAACCTGTGCCCCATAAATTTCCACGTTACTAGGCTTAGGAAGAACCGTAAAGGATAGATCCCAGGTTCCACCCGTCGTATTACTGTTATTTACTACTTCAGCATAAGCCCCTGTTGGAATTACAAACGAAGCAACCGGAGTATTGTCAATCCTTAATGTATTACCACTTGATGCCTGAAGCGTAATACCAAATGTTGATATGTTTTTTATTTTATAAATTCTTCCGGTATAACTGCTAGTCCCGGTTCCTATAACGGGAAGAGTAAACGTAGCATTATTGGTTCCATTATAAGTTATATAATGATCAGTAGGCAGGATGGTATAGTTTGTGGCTGTAATCTGGCTATAGCCTGCTCCTAGTGAACCGTTTATTGCTAAAGTGCTATTGGGAGATGTTGTATTAATACCTACTTGTGCATTTATAAAAAAACTTACAAGTAAAAGAACCAAGATGTATTTTTTCATTTCATTTTTATTTTTAATTGGGTTTGAACAAAATTATAAAAAAACAGTCTAAAAATACACTATTTAGTGAATTTTAATAATATTTTAATTTTAATCTCTGATTGGTGATGTTTTTTATAGTGTTTAAAATCTGTTTGTTAAAAAAATATTTATCGTCTAATTTCAATAGAAAATATCAATAAAATGGGAGTTAATTGCTCCTGATAATTAATTTATTTCACATTACTTTATGTATATTTTTATATACAATTAGATCCATATTTTAACTTCATGAGTAGAAGTATTTGTATTGAGGTAGTTGTATTACATAGCCTACAAAAAAATATTGGTACGATATATGCACATTTTCTATAAACCAGAATGGATTTAATTAATCATAAATTGATTAAAGCATTCAAAAATATAGACATCATGAAAAAGTTATTTATTTCAACCCTGTTATTATTAGGTTTAACAATGAATGTTTCTGCCCAAAAACGTCCGCCAGTACCTCCGCATCCTTCAAAAAGCGAGATGGTAAATATTAAAATGCAGGAGCTTACAAAAAAATACAATATTGAGAAAAAATTGATTCTTAATCATCCGCTTGCCACCAAACAGATGAAGAGAGATCAGATGAAAGCCTTAAATCAAAGATATGCCACTGAAAAGCGATTGCTTAGACAGGCTAAATAATACAGATTTTTTGCAGTTTTTAAAATTGGAAAAGGCTGTTTTTATAATTTGAATTTTGAGAAATTTTCAATATAAAATAATATTTATTGATAGAGAATGCGTTTTGTGTTCTCTTTTTTTGTTTAAAATTTAATAAAAACAACTTTGTTTATGCATTTTAAGATCAATTTATAGAAACATTAAACATCCAATATTTTTCCTTAAATTCGCATAAAAATTTTTAAAGTAATGAATTACGATATTATTGTCATTGGAAGTGGTCCTGGTGGATATGTTACTGCAATCAGAGCAGCACAATTAGGTTTCAAAACCGCAATTATCGAGAAAGAAAACTTAGGTGGAATTTGTCTTAACTGGGGATGCATCCCTACTAAGGCTTTGTTGAAATCTGCTCAGGTTTTTCATTATATCAACCATGCTGAAGATTATGGATTAAATAAAGTGGAAGCTAGCTTTGAATTCCCAAATGTAATTCAGAGAAGCCGTGGTGTTGCCAGCAAAATGAGCAAAGGAATTGAGTTCTTGATGAAAAAGAACAAGATTGACGTAATTCTTGGTACTGCAAAAGTACAGAAAGGTAAAAAAGTTTCTGTTACAGATAAAGACGGTAAAGTAGTAGAATATACTGCAAGCAATATCATTATTGCAACAGGTGCACGCTCAAGAGAATTACCAAACTTGCCACAGGATGGTAAAAAAGTAATCGGATACAGACAGGCATTATCTCTTCCTGAACAACCAAAATCTATGATCGTTGTAGGTTCTGGAGCTATCGGAGTAGAATTTGCTGATTTCTATAATACAATGGGAACAAAGGTGACTGTTGTAGAATTTATGCCAAACATCGTTCCTGTAGAAGATGAGGAGATCTCTAAGCACTTAGAGAAGTCTCTGAAAAAATCAGGAATTGAGATCATGACAAATGCTTCAGTAGAAAGCGTGGATACTACAGGAGAAGGAGTAAAAGCTAACGTTAAAACTGCTAACGGAAATATTACTCTTGAAGCTGATGTATTGTTATCTGCTGTAGGTATTGCTGCAAACATCGAAAACATTGGTTTAGAAGAAGTAGGTATCCAAACAGATAAAGGTAGAGTTTTAGTAAACGAATGGTACGAAACTTCAGTACCTGGTTACTATGCAATCGGAGATATTATCCCAACTCAGGCATTGGCTCACGTTGCTTCTGCAGAAGGAATCACTTGTGTTGAGAAAATTAAAGGAATGCATGTTGAGAAAATCGACTATGGCAATATCCCTGGATGCACATACTGTCACCCTGAAGTAGCTTCTGTAGGTCTTACAGAAAAGCAGGCTAAAGAAAAAGGATACGAAATCAAAGTTGGTAAATTCCCTCTTTCTGCAAGTGGTAAAGCTACTGCCAACGGAAATACGGATGGGTTTATCAAAGTAATTTTTGATGCTAAATATGGCGAGTGGTTAGGATGCCACATGATTGGTGAAGGAGTAACTGATATGGTTGCAGAAGCTGTAGTAGCAAGAAAACTGGAAACTACAGGTCACGAAATCATCAAATCAATCCACCCACACCCAACAGTTTCTGAAGCAATTATGGAAGCAGCAGCAGCAGCTTACGGTGAAGTAATTCACATCTAATCTGAAATTATACAGAAATTTATATAACAAAAGCTCAGATTTTTCTGAGCTTTTTTAATTGATTTTCATGAAAAAAATTACATTTTTATTTTCTTTACTCTGCTTTGTATTTGTGTTTTCTCAGAAGCAGTTTCAGTATAAAGAAAATCATTTTCCTGTAAAATATGTATTGAAAAACTCTACAGATACAATTAAAACAAGAGTTCAGAATATTGGGATTTTTACTAATAAAAAATTTTCAGCAGCCACTTATATCAAACAAGTGAATATGTTGGATTCTTTGGGAAACAAGAATGTGATAAGTGAATTTGATATTGATTATATGGAAGTTACAGATCCTCAGAATGTCATAAGAAAATTTACTTCTTCAACATCACTTCATCTTGCTAAAAATGATTTTGGTCTTATAGAAATAATATATCACGGTAAAATAAGCTGGTACAGAGATTACTTTTACGTTGGGCTGGTTGGCTACAAAATGAATAAAGTAGATTTTCTAATTGATAAGAAAGATGGAAAACTCACCAATGAATCCGGCTTTTTTAATCCTAGTATTAAAAATAATCTTAAAGAAAAACTGAAAGATTACCCTGAACTTTTGGCATTAATTGATAAATCAAAAAAAGATGAAGATCTTATCAAAGTTTTGGAATTATATAATAATAAATAATATACCTACTTGAAAGGTACATAAGTATAGATTCTACTTACACAATCACAGATTTTATCTGTGGTTTTTTTGTGAAAAATAACTAATTTCGGTAAAAATTTAACATGAGAAATAAATCTATCATAGCCCTTTTTATGCTGGCGGGAATATTTTCCCAGGCACAAAATAAAAATGAATTCGTAACTTCCAACGAAAATCTAATCGCGGAAAATATATTGCCTATTCCAAAGTCTTTGGGGCAGGCCATTAAAAAATATTCAGAAGGAAGAAATGCAAGCCTTGCAGATATTCATCCTAATGGTAAAGAGATTCTTGCAGTTACCCGTTTTGGTTCTACAAATCAATTGCATAAAATAATCACACCAATGGGTGCAAGAAAGCAAATTACATTCTTTGAAGAACCAGTGAATACCGCTTCCTATGAACCTACAAAAGGAGAATATCTTGTGTATTCGAAGGATACAGGCGGGAATGAATTTGGACAGCTTTACAGCCTGAATTTGAAAACGATGGAGTCTAAGCTTCTTACCGATGGCGGGAGGTCTCAAAACGGCGGAGTTACCTGGAAAAAAGATGGTTCCGGTTTTTATTTTACTTCCACAAAAAGAAATGGAGGAGATCGTGATATTTATTATATGAACCCTTTAAAACCGGAAGAAACACAATCTGTTTTGGAACTGAAAGGCGGTGGATGGGGAATCAATGATATTTCTGATGACAATAAAAAATTATTGATCACAGAATATGTTTCTGCTAATGATTCCTATCTATATATCTATGATTTAGATACGAAAAAGCTAGAACCTATTACAGACCGAAAAGAAAAAGGAATTGTTCAGCTTAATGCTTCCTTCGGAAAAAATCCAGATGAAATTTACTATGTTACGGACCGTGACAATGAATTCAGCCGATTGGCTATATTTAATTTAAAGACTAAAAAAAATAATTACCTAACGACTTCTATTCCTTGGAATGTTGAAAGTTATGATTTATCTAAGGATAAGTCTAAGCTTACCTTTATTACCAATGAAAGCGGGATCAATAAACTGTATATTTTAGATACAAATACACAGAAATATGCAGCTGTAAGTAAAATTCCTGTAGGACTTATCGGAGGAGGTAAGTTTTCCGGAGATGGGAAAAATATTTATTTTTCACAGTCTACAGCCAATTCCGGTTCAGATATCTATAAGTTGGATATTGCTTCTCAGAATATTGAAAGATGGACGGACAGTGAACTTGGTGAAATGCAGCCCGCAGATATGGCTATTCCAAAATTGATCGACTGGAAAAGCTTTGACGGAATGAAAATTACAGGCTTTTATTATCCTGCATCGGCTAAGTTCACGGGAAAAAGACCGGTTTTAATCTCCATTCATGGCGGTCCGGAGGGGCAATCCATGGCGAGTTCTTTGGGAGGATCCAATTATTTCTCCAATGAGATGGGAATTGCGCTGATCTATCCTAACGTAAGAGGGTCTTCAGGGTTTGGAAAAACTTATATCGCGGCAGATAACGGATATCTGAGAATGAATTCTGTGAAAGATATCGGAGCCTTATTAGATTGGATTGCTCAGCAACCGGAACTGGATAAGGATAGAATTATGATTACAGGTGGAAGCTACGGCGGATTTATGACACTGGCTACAGCATATGAGTATGCGGATAGAATTAGATGTTCAATGGATGTAGTAGGAATATCTGACTTTAATACGTTCCTTAAAAATACAGAAGAGTACAGACGTGATCTAAGAAGAGTAGAATATGGTGATGAAAGAATCCCTAAAATGGCCGAATTCTTTACTAAAATCGCTCCTCTCAATAATATTGACAAGATTAAAAAGCCAATGTTTATTGTACAGGGAACCAATGATCCAAGAGTTCCCGTTTCAGAAGCTATTCAAATGCGTGATAAACTAAAAGGACAAGGAAAAACAGTATGGTACCTTGAGGCTAAAAATGAAGGACATGGGTTCAGGAAAAAAGAAAATGTAGATTTCCAGCGTCTGGCAATGATCAGATTTATGCAGGAATATCTTTTGAAATAAGATGTCAAGCTAAAATTATCAGTCTAAAATCTTTTTACGCTCATGAATATTTCATTGAATATTTATGAGCGTATTTTTTTATTATAGATGCCCGTTTTGTATCAAAATACCAGCGTATTTTATGATCAGTTAAGTTAAGTAAATTTTAAAAACAGTTATTTTCATTCATTTTTAAAAACAAGTTTTTGTTAAAATAACTTTAAAATCAGCATATTTATAAAAATTAACCTCATTATATCAAGCCGTTTTCATACATTTATTCTATGAATTTTGAGAAAGTAGGACTAGTTTTGTCAGGCGGCGGTACCAAGGGCATCGCTCATGCAGGGGTATTAAAATTCTTAAAGGAAAAGAATATAGAAGTAGATACTCTTTCATGCTGTAGCGCGGGCTCTATTGTTGGTTGCCTTCATGCTATCGGAAAAACTCCGGATGAAATTCTGGAATTTTTCAATTCTGTATATTTTTTCAACTGGAAGCATTTTGCTTTTAACCAGCCGGGATTGGTGTCATCAGTTATTTTCAGGAACTATTTAAGACCTATTTTTCATGATATGAAATTGGGTGATTTGGATATTGAAGTGAAGATTGTAGCCACAGAACTGGTGGGTGGAACCCAGAAGATTTTTGATAGAGATTTTGAAGTCGTGGATGCCATTATTGCTTCATGTTCTATCCCCGGAATTACAACCCCTTACATTATTGGAGAGGAAATGTATTGTGACGGAGGTGTTCTGAATAATTTTCCTGCAGATATCATAAGGGATGAATGTGATAAACTTATTGGTGTATTTGTGTCACCGCCCAATGAAGCCAAGATCAAAGATCTGAATTCAATTAAGGCTATTGTCTCCCGTTCTTATGATCTTCTTTCTTATAGAATAGAAAAAGTAAAGTTCGATTACTGTGACTGGTTCATATCTTCCCAAAAGTTGGCAACCTACGGGACATTTGAACGCGGAAAGGACCGTCTTGAACAGATTTTTAATATCGGATATGAAGCTGCAAAAGAAAGTTATGATGGCAGTCGTTTTCTGATAGGATTAAGTCAATCCGGTGCATAATAAAAAGATGCCGGAAAAGGAGCTTCTCTTCCAGCATCTGTTCAAACTAATCTGAAATTAATTTTTTACTACCTGTCCGTCCTGGCGTACAATTTCCTGATCATTTGTATCGTAAACAACTAGGGTGTAAGGTGCTTTCTTGGCTGAATCAGTAAGGTAATTTCTCCAAATCTGGTAGCTATGGCCATCATTATTGAAGTTGATATAATAATTTCCTCCCGTTCCATCAGGAATCAGTTCACCATCACTGATAATCATGCTTGGTTTGGCCGTAATTTTTGCATTGGCATTCCAGGATTGATAAAGATATTTACCGTTAGGCTGCTTATCAATTCTGATCTTAAACTTTTTGGTTTTAATGATTACCGTCTTAGGTATTTTTTGAAAAGTTGAATGAAGAGAAACACTGGTGGTTTTTAAGTCATTCGGGATTTCCTTTGCATAGGCAAAAGAAAACTGAGCTAATGAAAAAGCTCCTAATAATAAATACTTAATCATATTATAATGGTTATTGGTTAACATTTCAAACACCATCAAATATGACGCCATTTTTTAGGATTATTATGATGAGATAGGTGCTGAAAATATTTTCAAATCTTTTGATTTTCCACCATTCCCGAGAAATAGGATGTTTCAAATTTCAAATACTTAGCTGTACTTTACCTCCATAATGATTGTCACTTAAATAATTTTAAGTGTTAAAAGAAAATTTGGAACTTTTTAAAGCTGTTGAATTTTTAATTGGAAACAGCAGTATAGCTGGCAAATGCCTCTTCCAGGCTGTTGAATTTCCCCTTGAACTCATCAATAGGGCAGTCCTGAAGAATATTTCCCTTATGAATAAGAATTACCCTTGAGCAAAGCGCTTCCACTTCCTGCATAATGTGGGTGGAAAGCAGAACTGTCTTTTGCTGGCCAATCTCTTTTACCACATTTCTGATTTCCAGAATCTGATTAGGATCCAAACCGTTGGTAGGTTCATCAAGAATCAACAGATCCGGCTGATGGATAATGGCTTGCGCCAATCCGACACGTTGTTTGTATCCTTTGGAAAGTTGTCCGATTTTTTTTGATTTTTCAGGAGTAATTCCTACCAGTTCAATCACTTCATCTACTCTGGCTTCAGAGATTTTATGGATGTTGGCTACAAACTGAAGATATTCCTTTACATACATTTCCAGATAAAGCGGATTGTTTTCAGGAAGAAAACCTATTTTTTGCTTACTCTGGATTTCATTTTCAGAAATATTTAAACCATTAAAAATAATCTCTCCCTGATCAATTTTCAGTGCGCCTACAATGGATTTCATCAATGTCGACTTTCCGGCACCGTTGGGACCAAGAAGACCAATGATCTCATTTTTTTCAATAGAAATATTGATGTTGTCTAGGGCAGTCTGTTCACCAAATTTTTTGGTTAAATTGATTATCTGAAGCGGCATAATTTTTAATGTCTTTCTGCAAAAATAAAATAAAAAACTCATTCGATGGAATGAGTTTCGCAATATTTTTAAATAATAGTTATTTTCTTGCTTTTTTCTTGGCTCCACCAGACGCAGGGGTAGCAGTAGAAGCTGTATTAGTGCTTTTTGTAGCTGTACCTTGGTTAATGGTAGCGGGCTTGTCATACATAGAATACTTACCGTTGGTTCTTCCGAAAATTTTGTCAACCTGTTTTTGTGTTAGAAACTGTGATTTTCCAACGTATTTACGGTTTTTGTTAATGTATTGGATGAATTGTACGGTTGGCTTACCATAGTTCTTTTCATAATGAAGCTCAATAATGTCATTAGGAAGCTCAAGTACTATATTTTCCTCGGGAGCAGATATAAAGCCGTCCAGAATGAGTTTATATAGTCCTGCGACGTCCCCATTCAGGTTTTGAAATGAAAAAGATCTGATCGTATTCAGGTTGCTGGTGTTCAGGTCCTGGTAGTTGACAGTAAACTTGTCTTCTTTTTTATATAAACCAACAGAGTTGTCTTTGCCTATTTCCACCAAACTTTCATTTTTCAACACTTTAATCTGAGAGAAAACTGAAATACTGAACATGCATGTAATAAGTAGAATTATTTTTCTCATAAGATGAATTTTAATGTTTTATAAATTGGTGCACATAAATTTACTAATAAAAATGCTAAAAAGCAATTTTATTCATTTACGCAAAAGTAATACTTTTTTTTAATATCTGTAAGGTGTTAAAGATTGGTTAAATAATAAGTTTAAGAAATGTAATGTATTGTTATACAGTGTTTTAATTTAGGATGGGTAAAGATGTTTCCACTCGGATGTAGGGGGAGTGTTTCAATATAATGTATTGAAAAACAGTTTGAAAAAAGATTTTTAAAGTGTGAAATAAAAAAATATTTAGAGCAATAGAAAACCAATGAGCTTAAATGAAAAAATGTAAAATAACCATTAGTAAATGATTATAAATTATTAAAGGTTAATTATAATAATTTATTTTTTGAAACAAAGGATGTAAAAGTATCAAATTCTTGTTTATAACTTCTACCAATCGGAATCTTATGGTCTCCCAGATGAACTTCATTATTATTGTAAGCAGAAACAAATCTTGCATTAATAATAAAGGATCTATGAATCCTAACAAATCCCTTTGATACAAGAGCAAATTCAAGATCTGTTATTTTACTCTTTGAGATAAAACTCACATTGGAAGCCATTGTTACCTTAATGTCATTTCCCTGACTTTCTATATAAACAATTTCTGAAAGTGTAAGTTTCTGATGCATTCCCTCTGTTTTTAGAATGATAAAATCATCTTTGGGATCAGAATTTCTTAGTACGCGTTCCACAGACTTGAAAAATCGTTCAAAGGTAATAGGTTTCAAAAGGTAATCTACAGCCTCCAGTTCAAAGCCTTCAATGGCAAAATCACGATAAGCTGTTGTGAAAATGGTCTTTGGTTTCTGAGAAAGTGATCTCAAAAAATCAATACCGTTTAAGTGAGGCATATGAATATCAAGGAACATCAGATCTACTTTCTGGTTCTGAAGTAATTTATAGGCTTCCATGGCATTTTCAGCTTTTCCGACCAGTTTAAAATGGTCAATTTTGGAAATATGGTTTTCCAGTAATGTTGCTGCCAGAGGTTCATCATCTACAATGATACAGTTAATCATAGTGTGCAGGAGTGATTATTTCAACGTTAAAAATATTGTTTTCCTGAGAAATATTAAAGAAAAAATGCTCTTGGTAGTGATACTGCAGCTGTTTTCTTACGTTTTGCAATCCAATTCCTTTTTCATTGTTGTCATTACTTTCAAAGGTATTTTCAATTTTAAAAATGGACTGCTTGTTATTGGTTTCTGCTGTTATCTTTATTTCTGTTGGTTCTGAACTTTTTCCTGCGCCATGCTTAAAGGCATTTTCTACGAGGGTAAGATAGAGAAGTGGTGGAACAGAACTGGAGGATTTTATATTGACATGTTTTGTTATTTTTAGCCTTTTATCAGGATACCGAAGACTTTCCAGAGCAATATAATGGTCAATAATAGTAAGCTCATCAGCAATAGGCACCCATTTTTTCTGTCCTTTGTATAAAATGTAATCCAAGATATCCGAAAGCTGGCTGATAGATTGAGAAGTCTTTTCAGAATGAGTAATTGAAAGTGAATAAATATTATTTAATGTATTGAACAAAAAATGAGGATTAAGCTGGGATTTAAGAGACTTTAGCTCCAGTTCGGCCTTTTCCTTTTGTAGCTTCATGGTATTTTCCTTTTCATCTTTATATCGTATGAAAAACATGATCGAAATAAAGATAAAAGCTCCACTGATAATCGGGAATGTATAATGCAGTAAAAGATACCTAATGTCTGTAAAAATACTCATAAGGCTGTCTTTGGTTTCATTGATGAAAAAAGGTTCTGCCATATAAACAATAAAAATCCTGTTGATCACCGAAATGGCATACAGACTTACCATAAGAGCAATTGAAAATTCAACATACTTTTTTCTGTCAAAAAAATGACTAATCAAGATATAGTAAATAAAATTGGCTCCCATAATCTGAAAAATCCAGTGGCAGAAATTGTAAATAACCAGCTCCTTAAGGATGCCATCGCTATATTCGCCATAGGATCTTGCAATTCCAAACAAAAATAGGGCAACCCAGAAGAATAGCTGGAAGTATAAAGTTTGTCTGAAATGTATTCCTATTCCGGTTTTCATCATCTTCAAAAATAGGAAAACTTAAAATAGAGTGTATGAATTTGAAGTAAACAACAATAAAATAATGACCAATAACAACGGTGAGCATGCAAACTGCATATTTTACCATTAAAATTGAATTGGCTGCTTTCTGTATCTCTACTGAAAAAATATAAATGAATCTAGTAATATTTGCAGTAAAAAATATGAGAACAGAACGACCTGAAAGGCTTTATGGATTGGATAATCTGAGAGCCCTAGCTATTTTACTGGTTTTATTATATCATTATCGTGCCTTTAAACATCCTGTTTGGGTTGAAACCGTTGGGAAGTTTGGCTGGACTGGTGTTGATCTGTTTTTTGTTTTAAGCGGTTTCCTTATTTCGAGTCAGCTGTTTAGAGAGATGGAAAGTAGAGGGACAATTAGCTTGAAAACATTTTATATTAAGCGTTTTTTTAGGATTATTCCCTCTTATCTTTTTACTGTTTTCCTTTATTTTACCATTCCTTTTTTCAGAGAAAGGGAAGCGCTGCCACCTTTATGGAAGTTTGTTACATTTACTCAAAATTATGGGTTGAATGTCATTGATCAGGGAACGTTTTCCCATGCGTGGTCTTTGTGTATTGAAGAACAGTTTTATCTTATACTTCCTTTACTGCTCTTGATTTTAATGCCCATAAAACTGTTTAAATATCTTGCTGTTTTAATTGTTTTTCTTATTGCCTTTTCGATGATGCTAAGGTGGGTGACCTGGAATGAAACTATTGCTGTCTTGGATGATAATTCTCTGGAATTCTGGTGTTTGTGGTACATGAAAATATATTATCCGACCCATGCAAGGCTGGATGGACTTGGAGTTGGTGTTCTGATTGGGTATTTAATACAATATTCTTCGCTTTTTAAAAATAGGGTTCATCGTCATGGGAATAGGCTCTTTCTTTTTGGGATGGTATTTCTGGGAATTTCCTTTTGGATTTGCAATGAACAGGCTTCAAAGAATGCTTCTGTATTTGGGTTCACGTTGGTGGCTATGAGCTACGGAATGATCGTTATGTCAGCTATTTCAGAATCTTCATTTCTTTCGCGGAAGAAACTTTATATTACCTCACAATTGGCAGCTTTGTCCTATGCTATTTACCTTTCGCATAAGGGGATTATTCATATTGTTCAGAATATTTTTGAACGTTTTGATATTCCGACTTCGGATGGTGTATGTTTGATTGTCTGTTTTCTAGCATGTATTGCAGGCGGCTTAGTGTATAGGTTTGTGATTGAAAAGCCCTTTACAGTGATTAAGTCAAAAGTATTGAAAGATCATTTTCTGTAATTTATTCAAAGATTTGTTTTTGGAAAACGCAAAGGCAATGACTTACTGTTTTTAAGACGCAAGAAAATCATTGATTTTCAGCAAGGATTATGGATGGTTTTTAGCTTAAATAAAATGATTAGAACCTAAAATATACAATGTTCAATTTTATCGGAGATAAAATCTTTGCGCCTTATCAAAGTCGTTTTTTTCAAAATCTTCGCGTCTTTGCATTTTTCCAACAATCCTAAAAATCTGTGAGAAAAAATGAGGTAATCACAAGATAATCTTGAATAGTTTCTTTTTGAAAGATTTGTTTTTGGATCAACGCAAAGGCGCAAGAAATTGTAATGGCTTACTGTTTTTAAGACGCAAGAAAATCATTGATTTTCAGCAAGGATTATGAATGGTTTTTAGCTTAAATAAAATGATTAGAAGCTAAAATATACAATGTTCAATTTTATCGGAGATAAAATCTTTGCGCCTTATCAAAGTCTTTTTTTCAAAATCTTCGCGTCTTTGCATTTTTCCAACAATCCTAAAAATCTGTGAGAAAAAATGAGGTAATCACAAGATAATCTTGAATAGTTTCTTTTTGAAAGATTTGTTTTTGGATCAACGCAAAGGCGCAAGAAATTATAATAGCTTACTGTTTTTAAGATGCAGGAAAATCATTGATTTTCAGCAGGGATTGTAGAAATGCAGGAAAATAAAAATATTTAAGATAAGGAAAAGGCAGCCCCGAAATGGGAACTGCCTTTTTATATTGTTGTTTCTGATCTATTTTGAAGTAATACCTTTCAGAACTGCATTTTTGATGGCAGCTTCCTTAAAACTCCAATGTTCACTGCTTTTCGGCATTTGATTTTCAAGAACAATCAAACTGGTATCTGTGGATGGGAAGTATACATTGAGGCATGTAAATCCGTCTCCAAGACCTGTCACAGCATAATAATCAAGACCTGCTTCTTTGATGAACCTGATGTTGTAGCCAAATCCCATGCTTTCTTTTCCAAAAACATTATGTTGAGAGGTTGTAGAAGGGGTAAGAATCAACTTTTGGAATTTTGGAGAAAGAAGTTTTCCTTTAAATAAGGCATCATCCCATTTTGCAAGATCCTGAACGGTGGATATAACTCCTGCAGCAGGGGCAATTTTATCATTTAAAAAGGAGTTTTCAACTTTCTTGAACTGATTATTCTCACTCATATAACCGGGAACAAGAGATTGCTTGTCTTTAGTATTATAAATAAATGTTTTCTCCATTTTCAGCTTTTTGAAAAGAGAACTTGCAAGTTTTGTAAAGCTTTTACCGGTGGTATTTTGAAGAATTTCACCTAAAAGCATGTAGGATAAGTTACCGTATTTGAATTGTGAGCCGGTTTTGAATGCAACGGGTTTATCAAGATCTACAATTCCGTGTGTGTGGTTCAGAAGATGGTGTATGGTTACGGAATCTGCCCAGGATTGGGTAATGGTAGGTAAATATTTTTTAATAGGTGTCTGAAGATCAACCTTTCCTTGTTCTGCTGCCTGTAAAATTAAAACAGCGGTAACTTGTTTTGAGTTCGACATGACTTCAAACTGATCATCAATTTTTAAAGCAATTTTCTTTTCAAAATCCTTATAACCATTGGCTTTCAGGTATTTTGTTTTTCCATTTTGAGAAACGAAAACAACACCATTAAATTTCAATGGAGTAGAAGCGGTTATTATGCTGTCTATTTTATGGGAATATTGATTATTCTTTTGTGCTTTTGTATTGATGGATAATAGTGTAGAAATAGTTAATGCGAAAAATAATTTTGTCTTCATCATGAGGTTATTTTTTGTTGTAATAATCATAGGTTGCCTTGGAGATATCTGCAATGATGGCTTCTGCATTTTCAAACTTTTCATAGGTGTCGTGTACAAAAACGGCAATGTATATTCTTTTTTTATCTGAAAGTTCAATGATCCCGAAATCATTTATAGCCCCGGTCATTCCAGATTCGTTGGTAAAAGACGTTCCTGTGCGATGGGCTATCTTAACACCTTTGGGAAGATGGGCCTTGAGTCTTTTGGCACCTGATGCATTATTAAGCATGGCGGTGTACAGCCACTTTGTGTGTTCCTTGTTCAGAAGTTTTCCATTGTAGAATTTTTCAAGTAATCTGTTGGCTTCGTTGGGTGTTATTGTATTGATAAATTGAGAATCCCAATCCTTGTGCATGTCTTCTTCATTATTTTTAATGACGAAATTTTTACTGTTAATGAATTTTTGAACAGGTTCAGGACCACCTATTAATCGTAGAAGGATATCCGTTAGATTATTATCACTGTAGGAAACCATCCATTTCATTGTTTCCTCTAAGGTCAGTTCAATATTACCTTCAGGATGTTCTTTTTGAAATGGGCTCCATGTGTTTTCCAAAAGTTCTTCTTTTTTGATGTAAATCTTTTGTTGTAGAGAAAGTTCACCTTTTTCTACCTTATGAAGAATGGCTAAGGCAATGTGGAACTTTACAGTACTCAGCATGGGATAAAACTTATTTCCATTAATCTGTACGACCTCTTTTTTGGGAATCTCCATAATGGATACTCCTACATCTGCCTTCTTATTGACAATGATGGACTCAATGATCTTTTTTAGTTCCGGATTAGTATGGGTTTGTGAAAAAAGGGGTAGACTTAAAAGTAGGATAAACAGGGTGAAAATAATTTTTCTTGGCTTCATTTTGTGCATGGCTATTTACAGTGGCTTTTGATTTCAAATATATGTATTTCCTGTTCTTCTTTTAATGGTTTTTTATTAATAAATTTTGTAAATAGATTCAGGTTATTTTTAATGATAAGTTGATTGTCATATTTATAAATCTATTAAACCAATGTTTGATACCAGTTTCAGAAGTATTAATTGTGAAAATAATAAATATTAATACGAAAAGTACTTATTGAGCGTTATACATATAGTTGTGGCTATAAGTTTTTCTAGCTGTAAATTCAATAGATATTGAGAAAAAGAGATTTCTATTGATAATCAAGATTGTATAAAATGACATCATTTCAAATAAATGGTGTCATTTGTTTTTTTACGATAACCTATAACCACGAATGTTTTATAAATTTAATTACTTTATGAATAATCTTTTTTATAAATTGATCAAACCTTCTTGAGGATCGTTTACTATTTTCATTAGGCATAATTTTATGATCATATTCTATGAGAAATAGACCGTTATCAGTTGTTTTTTGGTTGAATTCATTCTACCTTTCTTTTTTATATTTTCGATTGTTTTGGCTTTCGGATGGAAAGGAAACGGAGGAACTTCTGACGTACAAATACATGTTGTATTCGGTTTTTCTGGTATATCCTTTATTTATTTTTGCTTCCTTTATTTTTTCTAAGGAATTTAAAGCAAACATTCTGCTGAAAGGACTTATTTGTCTTTTGATTCTTTCAGGGCCCGTTCTCTATTTTTATACTTTCGATCTTTTTGAACAAAAAGAACTTTTTTACGGATATGTGATCACATTAGTTCAGTGCCTGATTCAGTCATTCAGGGTAAAGGACGGGGAAATGATTGCACGAATTGCCAGTGTTTTTGCTGTAAAGCTGTTGCTATGGTTTGTAGTATTACTGTTGTCCATGCTTTCGCTTACATTTTATTCAGACAGGGATATCCTGATGAATATGCTGTTTGGTGGCTTCTATTATTTCTGTGTTGGAATTCTTGATATTTTGATTGTCCGATACAGGTTTCTCACTGAAAAATAACCAAATTTAAATAAAAAGACACCATTTCAATACAAATGGTGTCTTACTTGAAATATATTAAAATTGTAATTTTTGCTAATTTTTATCTATTCATTCTGCTTGATTTGCGGGTTATTATTAATCTCTTTATTCGGTATTTGGAACCTGAATTTATCCGGTGTGAGGTTAAATCTTCCAAAAGTATGGTTCGTTCCGGTATATACTCTTTCTAAAGGAGTGTTGAGTCTTTTCATATCAAACCAAGCGTAACCTTCGCCCCAAAGCTCAATTCTTTTTTGAAGGATGATTTCATTAATCAGCTCACTCCCTGTTTTTGAAGATAGGGTATAGGCCTTATCTCTTTTGGAGGCAATTTCAAATAATACCTGCTTGGCTTCTGTTTCTCTTCCTTGTCTTGCAAGGGCTTCTGCTTGTACATAATATAAAGAAGAGGCTCTGATGTAAATATAATCACCCTCAAAAAGACTAGGATCCTTAAACTTCCAGCTTACATAGGCAGGATAGTTTTTTGTCTTTCCGTTAAAGGTATACTTGGCTCCCTGACTTCCGTTAAATACTTTTTTACGGTAATCTGTTTCCGGAATGGCTTCATACAGACGCTTATCTATCAGTTTGTAGATTTGGGCAGCTCCGGCATATCCTTCATTGGTATTATCAAACATCGAGAAGAAAGAAGCATAATAGTTTCCGATACTCATCGTAGAAATGGTATTATGGAATCCCCAAATAACTTCAGGGTTATTGATGGTGGAAAATCCTGTAGAGGTGTACTCATTTTCTGTCATCAGAGCAACACCCTGCTTACTTTCTTCGGCATACTTTCCTGCTTTAGCATAGTCTCCGGTTTGCAGAAATATCTCAGATGCAATGGCTTTTGCCGTTCTTTGATCTATCTGGGCTCTGGACGGACGTGCAAAGCTATCCAATAGTACAATAGATTCTTCTATGTCCTTGGCGATTTGTGTGTATACCTCGGATACTGTTGATCTTGGAAGTCCTTGGTTAGGATTGCTGCTTGTAAGAACAAGTGGTACTCCCGGTTCCGATTGGTGTCCTTTATAATCATTGGCGTAAAAGCGAACGAGATAAAAGTAGGAATAGGCTCTTAAGGCAAGGAGTTGTCCTTTAATGGCTCTATTTTTAGAACTATTATCATTTTTTAAATCATCAAGAAGCTTATTAATTACAAATATCCTTGCATAAAAAGTGGTCCAAACAATCTCTGAGGCAGAATTGCTGGCATTGGTGGCGTCATAATTATAGAACATTCCCAAATGCTGGTTTTTAGCTTGTATCACATCATTAGACATCAGGTCTGCACCTGCTTTTATAGCCATAATTCCAAAGTCAGAATGAAGAGTTGTCCCTCCGGCTCCGTTGCTTCGAAGATCCAGATAAATCCCGCCTAGGATTTTTTCAGGTTTAGATTGATCGTCATTCAGTTGTTCACCAGAAATATCACTTTCCGGTAAAGTATTCAGATCATTGGCGCAACTGTTGGTAAGGAGGCCAATACCTATGGCTGCTATAAAGTATTTTATTGTTTTCATAATTTCTTTTAAAATGTTAGTTTAAAGCCAAGGGAAACACTTGATAAGAGAGAGTATTTGTATGGATCAGATACTCCTGTTAAGGAAGCTCTTGGATCATATCCCTTTCTTTTAGACCATAGATAAAGATTGTTTCCTGTCAAATAAATTTTTAATCCCGATAAGCCTGCCTGTTGAGCAAAACCATCCGGAAGCTGATATCCTAATGTAACATCCTGAAGACTGATATAATCCGATTTTATCAGATAAAGTGTTGAGTTTTCGTTCTGGCTAGTGGAAGTCAGGTCAACACGTGGCAAGGCTGCATTTGGATTTTCCGGAGTCCAGGTTTTATCCAGATCAGTTGTGTAATTAGAACCGTAAGTATTAGAATGGAATAAGCTTCTGTAAATATCATCATAACCATATCCGCCAAACTGGTAGGCAAAATTAACGGCCAGACTAAATCTTTTGTAGGTAATATCCGTTCCAAATCCACCATATACCTTTGGAATTGCTGATTTCCCTGTATTATAATCGGTTGCTTCCTTATAATTGTTGGTAATGGTTTTCTCTGCCTGTTGAGTAGTAGGATTGATGGAAGTACGATACCATAAAGCATCTCCATTCTTAGGATTTACTCCTGCAAACTCTTTTAAGTAATAGGTATATCTGTCTCCACCCTCAGCTAAGATGAATAATCCTGTTACAAGCCCTGTATTTCTTTGTTCAGCAGGAAGCTTTGTGATTTTGTTTTTATAATGAGTGGCATTGGCATACACATTCCATTGAAGTTGTTCTGTATGAACCAAATCTATAGTAATGTTAGCCTGAACTCCTCTGTTGGTCATGTCCCCGATATTCCCATACTTCACATAAGAACCCGCATTAGATATAGGCAAAGGAAGCGTATAGATCATATCTGATACTTTTCTTTCAAAATAATCAGCATTTAAGTTGATTCTGTTGTTTAAAAGAGAGAGCTCAAAACCGGCATTCAGGTTTTTAGAGGTTTCCCATTTTAAATCTTTATTTCCTTGTTTTTTTAGAGACAGAACAGGTTTATCATCCCCAAAATTGTTGATTCCATAAATATCCTGATACGCATAGTAGTCTCTTGTGGTGCTGTCCAGAAGGATGTTGTCATTTCCCTGCTGTCCATAGGAAGCCTTTAATTTTAAATTGTTAATTACAGAGTTGTCTTTAAGGAAGTCCTCTTTAGTAACGTTCCATGCCACACCCAATCCATAAAAATTACCCCATCTGCTCTCCGGAGAAAAAACAGAAGAACCATCTCTACGAATATTGGCATTAAAGAAATACTTACCATCATAATTATAAAGTAACCTGGAGAAATATCCTTCCACAGCATATTCATAGCCGTTTCCTGAGAGGTCTGTGATCTTTACGGCATTATCAAAAGACAATGAGTTAGGTAATAAAAGCTGTTGCTTTGTTCCGGAGAATCCCTCACTTTTTATCTTGTTTAATTCATGACCAATAAGGATATTAAAGCTGTGCTTATCCAGTTTCTTTTGATAGGTAAGCAATTGCTGGTGATTCAAGGTGTACTTAAATATAGATCCCTTAGAAATAGTTCCTCCTACCGATGAAGAAGTTCCTCCTTCTGTATTTCCAAACTGAAGATTCTTTAAGTTTTCAAGATAGGCTCCAAAATTATAAGTGAAATCTAATCCCTTAACAATTTCATAGTTTAACCCCAGATTGATATTGGCAATATTGCTGGTGGTTTGAGACTTATCTTTTTGTAGATTTCCTACAGGATTTTCAAAAACGGCATAGGATCTTGTGGCGCCATTGGGACCTTGCCCGTCTCCATAGTCGTATAAAGGATTTCCGCCAGCATCATATAGCATCTGATAATTGTCGTCCCTAAGAAAAACAGGATAGAAAGGAGATATATTTCTGGCAAACTGAAACGGGTTAGAAAAACCACCTGTTTCTCCAAAATTCTGTTGGCTATAGGTATAAGACAGAGCACTTGTTAATTTCAGCTTTGGAGTAATCGTATAATCCAGGTTAGATCTTATCCCAAATCTTTCGAATCCTGAAGAAATAAGATAACCCTTGTCATCCAGATAATTAAGTGATGTGTAAGATTTCAACTGATCACTACTGGCATTGATTCCCACGGTAGCTTCTCTCCTTAATGCAGGTTTGAAAAGTAACTTCTTCCAGTCATCTTGGTACAATAACTGAGCATCAGGATTAAAGGATCCGTCCTGTCTTATTAACTTGTTAAAAGGAACATTGTATACATTGTATCCCAGACCATTTAGTGCTTTAAGTGCCTCTTCATGAGGAGTATTGACTGATGGAGTTGCTCCTGGTTGGCTTAACCTTGCAATCTCTCCAATTCTTGCTCTGTTATAATACGCAGTATAATAATCCTGAGGTGAAGTATACACCGAATAATCCTCAATAGATCTGAAATTGACTCCGGTTTTTACATCTGCTTCAATATGCAGTCCTTTGCTTTTACCTCTCTTGGTATTCACAATAATAACTCCGTTGGCTCCTCTGGAACCGTATAATGCGTTGGAAGAAGCATCCTCAAGAAAGGAAATACTTTCAATATCTGATGAAGAAATACTGTTCAGGTCCCCGTTGTAAGGAATACCGTCCAAAACTATTAAAGGATCACTGGAAGCATTGATAGAACCAATTCCTCTCATTCTTATCGTAGGCTGGGAGCCGGGCTGTCCGGAAGAAATTACCTGTACACCGGCAACCTTACCTCCAATTCCCTGAAGTACATTTCCATTTTGAAGATTAGACAGGTCTTTCGTCTTTAAAGACTGTACCGACCCTGTTATTTCTTCCTTTTTCTGCTTTCCAAAGGCTACCACCACCACTTCCTTGATGGAGGTCTCCTGAGAAAGACTGTCTTTTTTCTGTGCAAAGCCATATTCCGCGAATAAGAGCACAGCCAATACACCAAGTTTGCATTGTTTTTTTCTCATTATATTAATCTTAGGTTTAAAAAATTGAATGTGTGTATTACTATTTATCTTCCCGATTAGGAAAATAGATCCCCAGCCTCCTTTTTCAGGGAGGTGCTAGAAAGAAAATGTTAAAATAGAGGAGATGTACCCGGATTAAATAGGCCTTGAGCTTATCGGGCTTTAATTCCTACAATAATGTGCATATTTCTTTGGGATTTATGGCATCATCATTTTACACATCATAGATCCAAAACACATGTCCTTAGAACCGATTTTGTGTTTTGAAAGACCGTTTTCTGTAGAACATTGAAGTTGAACAGACGGTTTAGCCACGATAGTGTATAGGTAAGAATTAAAGTCATTCTTATTCATGAGAATAGAGTTTATTTTTTTAACTGGGTCAAAATTATTTATTTATTCGTGAACCCCTGCAAATAGGGCATATGAGAAATATCATATAAGTCTACTAATTTAGTAGGGTAATTGTAAAATTGAATTCTATTATCAATTTAAAATGATTTAACTTATTGTATGTCAGTATTTTGAATTGTGTGCTGAAAATCTTCAAAAAAAATAAAAAAAATGGATTTTAACACATGAATAAAAATTAATAATATTAGTCTATTGATTTTATAGACTTTTTACGTATTTTGTGCCCCAATAATTTTAAGGGAGCTTTATCCCGCTATCCACTCATACTCCTCACGCCTGCATAGAAAGCCGTTGCCCATTGCGGGGTAACCGTTACTATCGGGGCTAGGAAAAACCTGTGGATTACAAATGATATTGTCATTACATCCTTTTTGTTATATGTTTTTCAGGTTGAAATTCTTTTACAAAAAAAAATAATTATATTTTTGAATAGCTGTATTTACAAAGCCTTTTTGTCAAATGCAAGCTCAATACTATTATGAAAAAATACTTTACTTATATTATACTATTGGGGTTTCCTTTGCTAGGAGCTCAAAATAGATCGATTGAAAATTCCGGCTATCAACAGAGCTGGACGTTATTAGAGCAGGAAAATGAGGCCATGGCTTTTGATGCCGATGTAAAATTATCTGATGCGGAAACAATATTGGATAAAAAACTATTTCAGCTAAGAAATGACTTCCTTGATGAAACAAAAAAGCAAAAAATACCTTTATATAACCGTTCTTTTAATGAAATAAAGCCATTAATAGAAGACAGTAAACTGTTCAGTCTATTTCAAACCATGCCGAAAGGAGGCCTTTTGCATACCCACAGTGGTGGTTTGGCAAATGCCAAATGGGTGATTGCAGCAGCAAGAAAATACAAAGAATGTTATGTTTATGATCAGGAAGATACTAAAGAATTCATCTTTGGTCAGATGGCTTTCTTTGAAACTGGAAAAGTTCCAAAAGGATTTGTAAATCTTAACCAGAAATTAGCTTCAAACCCTGATTTTGAGAAAGAATTAACAGAGCTTCTTATCCTGAAAAGAGATAATCTGTGTTCCTATACAGACTATTGGATTGAATTTGAAAAGCGTTTTCAAAGAATTAACCTGCTTTTACCTTACCGTCCTTTTTTCAAGGAATACTATTTAAAAGGCTTTCAGGATCTGGCAAAGGATAAAGTACAGCATGTAGAAATCAGATATATTTTTGAAGAACTTTATGATTTTCAACATGGAAAGTATCCTTTAAAAACCTCGATCACAGACTTACAGGATCTTGTTAAAGAAATACACAAGTCCAACCCTGAGTTTAGTCTGAAGTTAATTTACTCAAGCTTTAAGTTTTTCGATAAGGAAAGAATTGAAAAAGAACTGGAAACGGCCTTTAAACTCAAGAAAGAATTTCCGGATATGATCTCTGGCTTTGATCTGGTTGCCGATGAGGCTGCAGGAAAAAGCATTAATTTCTTTCAGGACAATTGGGCAAAACTCAATGAACTCAATAAAAAATATGGGGTAGAGCTGCCTCTTTTTCTTCATGCAGGCGAAAGTAATTCTGTCTTTAATAAAAATGTTCTGGATATTGCATTACTGAATAACCAGAGAATTGGTCATGGTCTTAATCTGATCTATTTTCCAAAAACAATGGAGCTGATCAAAAAGCAGGATAAGCTGGTTGAGGTAAGTCCAATCAGTAATCAGATTTTAGGATACGTGAGCGATTTGAGAAATCACCCTGCCAGAGTTTTAATGAGCAATGGGGTGCAATGCTCCATTAATAGTGATGATCCTTCTGTATATGGGTACGACGGCCTTAGCTATGATTTTTGGGTAGCTTTTGTATACTGGGAACTGGATGTAAAAGCCCTGAAAAAACTTGTCTTCAATTCCATAAATTATTCTTCTATGAGTAAGAATGAAAAGAAGAATGCCGTAGAGCATTTGAATAAGCAATGGAACGATTTTATCCAGCAAGCCAATAAGAAATTAAACTAATATTAGAAAACCGGGTATTTTGATGATAAGAAAGTTATTGTGATAATACCGGATATACCTATACAAAATAAGGTGAGTTACTAAACTCACCTTATTTTGTATCTGCAAACTTTACAATATTGGTTTTCTTTATTTGAATTGTGCTTAATTTTTTATTCTTTGCAAATTCAGATCCTGAAAGTCGAAGCTAAAGTCTATATTGGGAGAAATTCCTTTCATTTTTATGCTTTGTGCTTTTCCATCTTCATCTAAATTAAACATGGCAAAGGCATCACAGTTCATATCTTTATAATCCCATTTAATGGCAAAAGTATTTGCTTTATAAAAGCTCATTGGACCATTTAGCTTTGGTGAGCGATAAGATTTGAACCACAGTTGATTTCCTTTTAAGAAAATTTCAATTTTCCCAAACCATTTATCCTCATACAATCCAATTAAATCCTCGTTTTTTATGGCTGTGTTTTTTGCTTTGCTTACCGTTTCCCAAACCTTTTTAGTTATATCATCCCCGGATTCTTTTTGAGACTTAAAATAAGCGGCATACTTATCTACCCAACCGAAATCATTAAGTCCTAAATAACTGTCGATAATGGTTTGGCTAACCGATGAGAAAACTCCGGAACCTCCATTTTCTGTATTGGTAAGAATAACAATCCCCAGATTTAAATCAGGAATCATAGTAACAATAGAAAGCATTCCAGGTAGGCCACCAGTGTGAGAAACACTCAAATTTCCTTTCATATCAGATAAATTCCAGCCTAAACCATACCCGTTGAAATGCTGGTTATATCTTGGGTTAGGATTAACTTGATCAACCGTATGGATGGTCCACATTTCATTTTGTCTTTCTTTGCTAAAAAGCTGTTTATCTAAACCGGAACCATATTTCCCTTTGTTTAGCTGAACAAGCATCCATTTGGACATGTCATCAACATTGGAGACTATTCCTCCGGCAGCACCATTTACCATTGCCCCGTATAAAGATATTTTTTTAATACTGCCTGATTCTGAGGAATGGGGAGAAGCCATTAAGCTAATATCTTTTACCTGGTTTATAGAACTAAAAGAATTTTGCATTTGCAGTGGTTCCATAATACGTTTTTGGATAAAAGCCTCCCAGCTCATTCCACTTATTCTTGCAACGACTTCACCCGCCACCAAATACAATTGATTGTCATAATTAAATTGGGTTCGAAAACCAGAAACAGGCGCGAAATACTGGAAAGACTTTATTACATCCTTAATGGTAAAGTCTGTACCATCAGGAAACATCATTAAGTCACCAGCTCCTAAACCAAGCCCACTACGGTGGCACAATAAATCTTCTATCGTAAAGTTTTCTGTCACATAATCATTATACATTTTAAATTCAGGGATGTATTTTTTGACATGATCATCCCAGGAAAGTTTTCCTTCATCTACTAAAATGGATAAAGCAGCCGTCGTAAAAGCCTTGCTGTTGGAGGCAATTTCAAAGTTTGTATGCTCATCAATAAGAGATTTGGTGTCTATTGATTTTACACCATAGCCTTTTTTGTGAATTACTTTCCCATCCTTTACAATGGCTACAGCTGCCCCTGCAACATGGAACTTTTCTATTGCATTACCTACAAGTGCATCAACTTCTTTAGAGGTTATTTGGCCGGATAAATTGCTGCTTGCAAATAATGTGGTAATGGTAATAATGAATAGAGACAATTTTATTTTTGTCATAATGGAATATTTTTCATGGTTTTATTTCTCACTAACCTCACGATTTGAGGAAAGTGAATATTAGCAAAACCAAAGCTATCGATTAATAATCTAACTTCAAAACACTAAATCAACTTTAAATTATGCATGAAAATCAAGAAAATTTCTTTGATAGCACCTATGAAATGTCAGTGTCTGAAATTGCCTGCCGGCAAGGATTCGAGCATCCACAATCCTTTCATCGTTTATTTAAAAACCGTACATCAGTTTCTCCACTGGAATTCAGGGCATCATTTAATTAATTGAATATTCTGGAAATATTTTGAATTCAGAGATTGGATTGCAAATTTTTTAACCAAGTTGTTCTAAATTTATTATTTATTTCAAATAGTAATAAAATTACTATTATTTTTTATTAAGTATTTGATGTTTAATAAGAAAAATATACTTTTGCAGTCAATAACATGGAATCATGACTGATGATGTTATTACAAAAAACTAAAACTAAAAACAAAACCTGAAAACTAATTAAACCATGAAAATGAACCAAACTATACGGTATCTGCTAATTCATAACAGTTAATTGTTTCCAACAATTTAAAACAAAGTAAATCTTTAAAACTCCTTTAAGTCAACAAGTTGTATTTAACTAAATATAGCTTATTTGATTATTTTTTCCAATCATATGGAAATGATATTGAGTTATGGAAATCATAACAGGTATTCCACTATCAATTAGTGAAAAAGGATGTGAAGAAGATTGCTGTTTTACCAGTTATGATGCAACACAATTTTATCGACGAAAATAATTTCAAGATCAACGTTTATTCATTGATTAAGGCTTTTGTTTTTGTATGAATTCAGCTTAAAATCAAAAAAATATCATTATAAAACCAATCAATTTTTACACTATTATGACAAAAAAACTACTAATCGTTGCCTTTGCAGGTCTATCGAGTACTATGGCTTTTGCAGCCGATTTATATGTTAGAAATGGAGGAACAGGCGGAGCTTATTCTACGGTAAGTGCAGCCATCACAGCTGCTTCAGATGGAGATAGAATCATCATTCAGCCCAAAACAAACGGGGACCCTTATATAGAAAACCTTACGATCAATAAGTCGCTGACATTTGTTTCCGAAACTAATTATAGTAGATATTTCATTAAAGGAACTATTGCCATCAATCCGGCTGTAGGGAGAGTGGTAACCATCAGTAACCTGACCTCTGGGAATTATACTATCAACGATATCACGGCTAGCGGACCTACGTCTGGAGGCAGAACAACCATCAATCTTTTGAACTGTGATTTGAATAATGTCTATACTAATCAAATCAATACTACCACCAACATTTCAGGTTGTACAGTTAGAGGAAGTATTAATTTTACCCATGGAAGAGTTACTGCTAACAAAGCACAGTTTATTGCCGTCTATGCTCTTGCTGCAGATACCAGCCCTGCTACATCTGACGTTGAAATTTATGGGAATGCTATTGATAATGTGTTATCATACACACAAACAAGTTATGTTTTCAAAATCTATAATAATTTTTGCTCTCGTATCTCTGTTCATGGGATTAAAGCAGGCAGTTTTAACGAAATTATTAACAATACCGTTTATGACCCCAATATTGGTGATGTGGCTCCTTTATACATTAGTTTAAATAGTAATACAATTACCGGAAATATTGCCATTATGAATAATGCTGTTTCTTTTGCGGTAGGTCAAACCAATGCTTGTATTCAAAACAACAGTACGAATGCGACTGTGACAGCCAGCTACAATGTATTTACCAATCCGTTTGTAACACAAGGTAATATGACCCAAAGCAACAATTCAGGATCAGTAAATATGAACTTCGATAATGTAGCATATACAGTAACCGGAATGAATGCAAATGCCGGAAATCCTGATATAAAATACACAGATTTGGACTTAACAAGAAATGACGCAGGCCACTACGGCGGATCAAATAGTTGGGCAAATTATTGGCCTGCAAATGCTGATACTAAACCACAGATAAACTATCTGGTTACTCCACGAATAATCAGTGGTGGTACATTAAATATCAATGGATCTGGTTTTTCTAAATAATACTTAATGATATAACAATATGAAGAATTATATCTATAGTATCATCGCTTTGCTTATGGTCATATTGTGCCCTGCACAAGTGTTCGTAAGCCAGGCCGAATATTTCTGGGATGCCGATCCTGGAGCCGGAAACGGTATTCCTGTATTGGCCACTGATGGAAATTTCAACAGTGCATTTGAACAACTCACCAAAACGGGGATCGCCACACCGGGTAACGGCTTGCATAAATTCTCCATCCGTATTAAGGATAATACGGGAGTTTGGGGACCTGTTTTTACCAATGTTATTGATGTTCAGCAAAACCAGACCTCTACGCTAATTGCTCTTGCGCAGGCCGAGTATTTCTGGGATGCCGATCCTGGAGCCGGTAATGGAACTCCTGTATTGGCAGCTGATGGTAATTTCAATAGCGTTTTCGAACAACTTACCAAAACAGATATTGTTACACCTGGTAATGGTTTGCACAAATTCTCTGTCCGTATCAAAGACAATACGGGTGTTTGGGGACCAGTTTTTACCAATGTTATTAGTGTTCAGCAAAACCAGACCTCTACGCTAATGGCTCTTGCACAGGCCGAATATTTTTGGGATACCGATCCGGGAGCAGGAAATGGTACTCCGGTATTGGCTGCCGATGGGAACTTTGACAGTTCTTTTGAGCAACTGACCAAAACAGGAATTGCTTTACCTTCTAATGGCTTGCATGTATTTAATATCCGTATTAAAGACAATGCTGGTGTTTGGGGTCCTGTTTTTAAAAATGTTATTAATGTAGAAACTCCAACTCCTACAGGATGTTGGCAGAGTCTTAGTGTAGGAAATGGGTTTTCCGCAGGAATAAAAGCAGATGGAACCTTATGGATTTGGGGTAGCAATGATTCTGGACAAATAGGAAACGGAACTACAATTGATAGAAATACACCGATCCTAATAGGAACAGCAACAGATTGGAAAAGCGTTAGTATTGGCTTTAGCCACACTATAGCACTAAAAACAGATGGTACATTATGGGGCTGGGGTAGAAATGATTATGGGCAACTGGGAGATGGAACTACAATAGCCAGAAAAGTACCTACCCAAATAGGAAATGCATCAGATTGGAAAAGTATCCATGTTTCATTCAATCAGACGTTTGCTATAAAAACAGATGGAACACTCTGGAGCTGGGGATTTAATTATTATGGGCAACTAGGTGATGGGACTACTACTAATAAGCTTGTGCCAGCTCAAATAGGAACAGCTACTAATTGGAAAAGTATAGAACCAGGTTCACTGCATACTTTTGCTCTCAAAACAGATGGAACACTTTGGGGATGGGGATATAATTATTATGGCCAATTAGGAGATGGAACTCAAGTCAGTAGATTGTCTCCAGTTCAAATCGGAACAGCAACGGATTGGAAAAGTGCTGCTGCTGGTAGTTATCACTCAATCGCACTAAAAGCAAATGGGGCATTATGGGCCTGGGGAAGTAATACTTTTGGTAATTTAGGTGACGGAACTATCATTAATAAAAGTTTACCTATACAAATAGGAACGGAAACAAACTGGAACAATATATCTGCTGGTAACGGTGTTACATTCGCCACAAAAACAAATGGAACATTATGGTCATGGGGTAACAATTCCAAAGGGTTATTAGGTAATGGTACAACTGGAAGTATTAATACTACGCTACCTACACAAGTAGGATCATCATCAGACAATATGCAGAGTTTTGTGGGGGAGAATCATGTTCTTGTAAAGACTATTGATGGATATTTAAAAGTTTGTGGAGAAAATTATTTTGGACAGCTAGGTAATGGTGCTAATAATAATATAAATTCGTTTATTTCTATTGCTTGTCCTACAATTTGCTCTCTTCCAACACAATTTTCAACAACAAATGTTACTTCAAAAACGGCTACTCTTAGCTGGACAGGATCAACTGGAGCTCCTAGTGGAGGCTATTCGTATCTTTATAGCACAAACTCAGTTCTTGGAGGTATAGAGGGAGTTACTTCTGCTGCTACAACCAATTTGACAAATTTATTACCGAACACTACATACTATTGGTGGGTAGCATCTAATTGTGGATCTGGTCAGGTTAATTGGATACCAGCAGGTTCCTTTACTACACTTCCTACAACTGAAACTGGCTGTTGGGAAAGTGTGAGTGTTGGTAATTATCATTCGATAGGAATCAAAACAGACGGAACGCTATGGACTTGGGGTAAAAATGGTGCTGGACAGTTAGGAGATGGAACTACAATTACGAGAACTACCCCAACACAACTAGGAACCGGGAAAAATTGGGTAAAAATAGCAGCCGGATACGCACACACTGTAGCCATTAAAGCTGACGGAACACTATGGAGTTGGGGATATAATGCAAGTGCGCAGGTGGGCGATGGAACCACAATTTCAAAAAATATTCCAACACAAATCGGAACTGCAACTGATTGGGCAAATATTGCTGCTGGGGATCATTATACAGTAGCTCTAAAATCAAATGGAACACTTTGGGCTTGGGGACTTAATATAGATGGGCAGCTAGGAGATGGAACAAAAATAAACAAAACTATCCCCATACAAATTGGAACAGCAAATGATTGGAAAACCATAGCGGCTGTTGTAAATCATACTATAGCCACTAAAACCGATGGAACACTGTGGACTTGGGGAAGTAATACGAATGGACAACTGGGAAATGGAACTAAAACGGAAAAACTTATTCCAACAAAAGTCGGAACAGCTACAAATTGGAAAAATGCTTCTGGTGGAGTTTCTCATACTATTGCCATCAAAACCGATGGTACACTTTGGACCTGGGGGGATAATTCCTCTGGACAATTAGGCGATGGAACTACAACGGCTAAATTGAATCCAACACAAATCGGAACCGCAACAGATTGGCAGAGTGTGAAAGGGGACTATTATGGCTCTTCCATAGCAATCAAAACAGATGGGACTCTTTGGAGTTGGGGATATAATACCTATGGTCACCTAGGTGATGGTACAAAAGTTCCAAAAAATATTCCTACAAAAATAGGAACATCTACTGATAGAAAAATTGTTGCAGCAAATTCATTTAACACACTTGTAATAAGTACCAATGGATTTTTATCGGGCTGTGGTTTTAATGATTACGGTCAGATAGGAGATGGAATAACTATTAATAGAACAATTTTTGTACCTGTTGGTTGCCCTACGAGTGATGTTTTAAGAGTCGATGCTGTTTCAACACAGTCGGATCAACTGAAGGTATATCCAAATCCGGTACAGAATGACTTAATGGTTTCTTTTGATCAAAAGATTCTTTCGGTAACAGTTTACAATGCTGCAGGACAGCTGGTACTTACAAAAGCAATCAATGATACTAAAGGAACGATTAATGTTTCTGCTTTACCATCAGGAGTTTATCTGGTTAAAGTAAATGCAGCCAATGACTTCGTGAAAACGGTAAAAGTGATTAAGCGATAAGCATTAAAGTTTTAATACAATAGCTAAGATCTCTTGAAATTTGAAATCTTTCATAATAGCGCCACTTAAAAATAAGTGGCGCTATTCTTTACTATTCTGTTTCTCAGCTTATCAAAGGGCATAGTGCTGATATTTAGTAGTATTATTCTTGATTTATTATTTCAAAATCCATAATAAAACAATACTTTTGCAATCAACAATATAAAGCCATAATGGCTTTATATTGTTTTCTTAAAAACTAAAAACTAAAAACTAAACACGAAAACTAATTAAACCATGAACTACACTACATTTATTTTACTAATTCATCACAACTAATTGTTTCAACAATTAATAACAGCATTAAAACTTTGAGACTTACTTAAAGTAGCAAGTCGTATTGAATCTATATGATTCTTTTCTGAAAGCATGCTATACTGTAAAAAGATCATAGCAGGTTAAATCAATTTGGGAATGACAAAAGCTTTGAGCAATATCTGAGAAGTTTGATGTTATATGAGTTCTGATGTTACACTATTCTATCAACGAAAATAATTCCAAGATCAATGTTTATTCATTGATTAAAACTCTTGTTTTTCAATGAATCCAATTTAAAAATCAAAAAATATCATTATTAAACCAATCAATTTTTATACGATTATGACAAAAAAACTACTAATCATTGCCTTTGCAGGCTTATCGAGTACCATGGCTTTTGCAGCCGATCTGTATGTTAGAAATGCCGGAGCCGGCGGAGCTTATTCTACTATAAGTGCAGCTATCACAGCTGCTTCAAACGGAGATCGTATCATTGTTCAACCTAAAGCGAATGGAGAAGCTTATATAGAAAATTTGACAATAAATAAATCCCTGACTTTTGTTTCTGAAACTAATTATAGCAAATACATTCTTCAGGGAGGTGTTAACATTGACCTGGCAGCGGGAAGAGTGATTACCATTAACAATCTGAAGACAGTAAACTCTATTAATGGTATATTGACAACAGGAGCAGCAGTTGGAGGAAGAACGACAATCAATATTTTGAACTGTGACTTGATTAGTGTGTCTACCACTACCGCCAATACTACTACAAATATTTCCGGTTGTAATATTAATGGACCTTTGCAGATTTCCCATGGAATATGTACGGCTAACAAAGCATCGTTTATTACCGTCTATTCTTTCCAGCAGGAAACTTCCATGGCTACATCTGATGCTGAGGTTTATGGTAATATATCTACAGGAGCAATAGCTAACTCTCAACCCTATTATGCTTTTAAGTTCCACAATAATTTTTGTGACGCTTTTTGGATACGTGGTATAAAAGACGGAAGTTCTAATGAAATCATTAACAATACAGTTTATAGACCTGCTGCCGCTAACTTTTATCCAGCTGTTATTTACATTGGTTTATATGATAATAGTCTTACAAACACAGGAGACCTTGCCATTATGAATAATGCTGTTTCTTTTGTGCCGGGTCAAAGCAATATCTGTATTCAAAACAATCATAATAATGTTAACGTGACGGCCAGCTACAATTTATCTACCAATCCGTTTGTAACGCAAGGTAACATGATCCAAAGTAACAATTCAGGATCGGTGAATATGAACTTTGATAATGTTGCATATACTGTAACTGGAATGAATGAGAATGCTGGAAGTCCTGATATAAAATATACAGACTTAGATTTAACAAGAAACGATGCAGGACACTATGGTGGTTCTAACAGCTGGGCTAATTATTGGCCGGCAAATGTTGGCAATAAACCTCAGGTAAACTATTTGGTAACTCCAAGATCTATTAACGGTGGTACTTTGAATATTAACGGATCCGGTTTTTCTAAGTAATACTAAATGATATAACAATATGAAGAATTATATCTATAGTATCATCGCTTTGCTTATGGTCATGCTGTGCCCTGCACAAGTGTTCGTAAGTCAGGCCGAATATTTCTGGGATACCGACCCGGGAACAGGAAACGGAACTCCTGTATTGGCAGCTGATGGGAGTTTTAACAGCGTTTTTGAACAACTCACCAAAACAGGGATTGCTACACCGGGTAGCGGTTTGCACAAATTCTCTGTTCGTATTAAAGATAATACTGGGGTTTGGGGACCTGTTTTCACCAACGTTATTGATGTTCAGCAAAATCCAACAACAGCGCTAATGGCTCTTGCACAAGCCGAGTATTTCTGGGATAATGATCCTGGAACCGGAAACGGAACTCCGGTATTGGCCACTGATGGAAGTTTTAATAGTGTTTTTGAACAATTAACCAAAACAGACATTGTTACACCAGGTAATGGTTTGCACAAATTCTCTGTTCGTATTAAAGATAATACGGGTGTTTGGGGACCTGTTTTTACCAATGTAATTAATGTTCAGCAAAATCCGACATCTACGCTAATGGCTCTTGCACAGGCCGAGTATTTTTGGGATACCGATCCGGGAGCAGGAAACGGTACTCCGGTATTGGCTGCTGATGGTAGCTTCAACAGTACTTATGAACAACTGATCAAAACAGGCATTGCTTTACCTTCTAACGGTTTGCATGTATTTAATATCCGTATCAAAGACAATGCGGGTGTTTGGAGTCCTGTTTTTAGAAATGTTATTAATGTAGGAACTCCAATTACCTCAGGCTGCTGGGAAAGTTTTAGTGCAGGAAGTCTGCATTCAGTGGGAATAAAAGCAGATGGTACACTATGGACATGGGGTAGTAATTCTGAAGGGCAGTTAGGGGATAGAACCACTGTTGATAGAAAGGTCCCTATACAAATAGGAACAGCAACAAACTGGCAAAGTGTGAGTGCCGCAGGTCGTCAAACATTTGCTATTAAATCCGATGGTACCCTTTGGGCATGGGGATATAATTATGATGGACAACTGGGAGATGGAACTAAAGTCAACAGATTGAGCCCTGTTCAAATAGGAACAGCAACGAATTGGAAAAGCATCAGTGCCGGAGTTAATCATATGTTAGCTATCAAAACCGATGGGACATTATGGGGTTGGGGGCATAACGTATTTGGACAATTAGGAAATGGTGCAAACACCAATACAATTGTTCCTGCACAAATAGGAACAGCAACAAATTGGAAAAGTGTAGCACAAGGTATAGTGCATACTCTTGCCATTAAAACAGACGGAACATTATGGGCATGGGGATATAATGCTGATGGCCAGTTAGGTGATGGAACCGCTACTTCAAAGAATACTCCAAAGCAAATAGGAACCGCTACGAATTGGAAAAGTATAGATGCCGGTAACAGTCACTCTGTAGGACTTAAAACAGATGGAACACTATGGGCATGGGGGAATAACTCTAATGGACAGTTGGGTAATGGAACTACAGGCGAAAAAAGTAGTCCAACACAGATAGGAACTGACACCAATTGGGCCAATATAGATGCCGGAAGTACTTTTACTTATGCGAATAAAACAGATGGAACACTTTGGTCATGGGGCAATAGCTCCTATGGACAGCTGGGTGACGGTACAAATGGAGCCGTGAATGTTTTATCACCTGCACAGGTTGGTTCCTCTTCAGACAATATGCTGATTTATGCCGGAGGTAATCATGTTCTTGTAAAAAATGTTGATGGATTTTTAAAAGTTTGCGGACGAAATGATTTTGGACAGTTAGGTGATGATACCAATATTCAAAAAAATACGTTTGCTTATACTGCCTGTCCTTCTAATTGCGCTTCACCAATGCAATTTTCAACATCCAATATTACTGCTGCAACGGCTACCCTTAACTGGACAGCATCAAGTTCAGCTCCTAATGGAGGGTATTTGTATATCTACAGTACAAATCCAATTGTAGGAGGTATAGACGGAACGACTTCTACTACAACAGCAAATTTGAGCAATTTATTACCTAACACCACTTACTATTGGTGGGTGGCATCTCATTGCGGATCCAGCCAGAGTAATTGGATGCAGGGAGGCTCATTTAAAACACTTCCTGCCGCTACAACAGGCTGTTGGAAAAGTGTGAGTACTGGTGGTTTTCATTCTGTAGGACTCAAAACAGATGGTACATTATGGACATGGGGGCTTAATGAAGTTGGACAATTGGGAGATGGAACTACAAGTTCAAAAGATACTCCTATGCAAATCGGGACCTCTAATAACTGGTCGAAAATCATTGCCGGAAGTTCTTTTTCGGCAGGGCTCAGAACAGATGGAACACTATGGGCATGGGGTAGTAATCTGGATGGCCAATTAGGCGATGGAACTACAATCAATAGAATGACCCCGGCTCAAATTGGAACAGCAACAGACTGGGTAAGTATTGCCAGTGGGAATGATTATATACTGGCTATAAAATCCAATGGTACCCTTTGGGGCTGGGGACGTAATGAGTATGGCCAATTAGGAGATGGTACTACCATCAATAAAACGGTACCTACACAAATAGGAACAGCTACAGATTGGAAAATGGTAGCACCAGGAGTAATGCATACTCTTGCCTTGAAAACCAATGGAACATTATGGGCCTGGGGAAGTACCACTTATGGAAGATTAGGTAATGGAATTTCAACGACGATAGAAATAACCAGCCCTATTCAAATAGAAACAGCGACGGATTGGAAAAGTGTTGGTGCAGGATATCTTCATTCAGTAGGTGTGAAAACTGATGGAACGCTATGGGGTTGGGGACATAATTCTGATGGCCAATTAGGCGATGGAGCTACAGCCTATAAAACGACTCCTACACAAATAGGAACCGAAACCAATTGGAAAGATGTTGATGCCAACCGTTATCATTCTTCTATGGGAATCAAAGCAGATGGAACACTTTGGGCATGGGGTTATAATGATTATGGGCAACTGGGAGACGGAACCAAAAACAGAAGATTTACTCCAACGCAAATAGGAACATCTAATGATAAACAAAGTATTGCATTAGGAAGCTATAATACATTCGTTATCAATACTAATGGGTTTTTATCAGGCTGTGGCCGTAATGAGTATGGTCAGATAGGAGACGGCAGTGCTCTTCAAAAGAAAATTTTTGTACCTCTAGCTTGTCCAACAAATGCTAATCTAGCAGTTGATAATGTTTTAACAAAGACAGATCAGCTGAAAGTATATCCAAATCCGGTACAGAATGATTTAACGGTTTCTTTTGATCAAAAGATTCTTTCGGTAACGGTTTACAATGCAGCAGGGCAGCTGGTACTTACGAAAGCAATCAATGATACTAAAGGAACAATTGATTGTTCTGCTTTCACTTCAGGAATTTACTTAGTTAAAGTAAATGCAGCGAATGACTTCGTGAAAACGGTAAAAGTGATTAAGCGATAATCCTTAAAATTTTAATACTAAAAGATTTCTTGAGATTTGAAATCTTTCAACATAGCGTCACTTATTTTTTAAGTGGCGCTTTTTTTTAAAACTAATCAATATTTTTGATACATTAAGTGAACCAAAAGCAATAACCAATTAACATTTAAAAACCATGAAAAAAATAGCATTCATTTGTTTCTTTCTCTTCAACCTTTCAGTTGTCAGTGCACAAGTTATAGAATCGGGAAATCGCAGTACTAAGGGCTATATTAAGTCGGATGGCACAATTGAAAACAGCAACCGTTCTACAGCAGGGTATATCAAGTCAGACGGTACGATCGAGAATAAAAATCGTTCTACAATCGGCTATATCAAAAGTGATGGGACCATAGAAAATAGCAGCCGTTCCACCGTAGGCTACGTGAAAAAAGACGGTACAGTAGAGAGTAGCAGTCGCTCAACCCTTGGGTATATCAAAGATGATGGAACGGTAGAAAATAGCAGTCGAAGTACGATTGGCTATGCGAAAGGAATTAAAAAAGAATGGGCAGCGGTGGTGTATTTCTTTTTTAAGTTTGATTAATCCTCTAAGCTGAGGTGAGGAAAGGAAATTCTCCGTTGAATATATAAGTTAAAAGATAAGGCTTGGATCTTTTCCTATGGGTAAGAATAGATGAAAGAATAAAATAAGGATATGAGATGTCCGGCTGACTATTATACCAGACTTTGTGGTATTGGAAAGAACAAAACAATAGATCATGATATCTCTGCATCCCTTATCATAACCCCCTCCAGGGGCTATGATAAGGGGGGCTACCCTATAAATAACGTCCTAAAGCCCTTTGAATAAGTGTCTCTAGCCCGTTATGTAACCGGTTCTATCCCCTTAGGTAAGGGGGGGTAGGTACTTCCTCAAGGGGGTAAAGGTGGTTGGGAAGACCTTCGAGGGGGTTAGGGAAGTACCCAGAGGCCCTTTGGAACGGTCTACAGCCTTTGTAGTGGCGTTTTTTATGAATTTTATAGTTCTTATGTAGGCGCTGAATCTGCTATTTTGCTTACCTGTTACCTATAGAAATCCATTAATAATATTCAAATACTCTTTCTATTTTCAGTTCTAAAGTTCCGTGATCATCCACTAGCTCTTCATAAAGAAAATTGCCCTGTGGGTCAGACTTTACATTTTTATAGGTGAGCTTTTTTTTTTTATGTTTGGCCCTATCTTCAACAAGCATTCCGCTTTTTATGCCGTTGGTGTAGGTATAAACCATGGTATTATTAACGGGGGTTCCATTAAAGTTTCCGGTTTCTTCTGTTTTTATAAGGCGGTTATTTTTGTCCAGATACAATAACTTATTGAGTGACATAGGGGGTGTATCAGATATTGAAATTCTTCTGTACAGCGAATCTGAAACTTTTTCAAAATAGCCTGTAACATCTACCTTTTTGCTTTCAGCATTCATGGATTTGAAAGTGCGTTTGGCTTTATTCTTTATATCATAGATGAGAATATCACTAATCAGCCTTCTATCCGGAAATTCGCTGTTGATGGTGTTATAGGATTCAATTTTTGTAAGAAAGCCATCTTTGTCAAAATAAGAAATACTTTTATCAACATCCTGGTTAGAAAAAGTAACGATCTCCGTAATTTTTTTGGGATGTCCTTCATAGTTAGAAAATTTCAGATCATTAACGATTGATTTTTCCTGACAGCTTACAAGGGTGTATAGTGAAATAAACAGATAGCTCAGTATTATTTTCATAGGGTAGGTGCTATGGAATTCTATAATTTCCGATAACGCTCAAATATAGACAAATACATCAGTCTTTTTTTTAATCTTTGGATGTTTTTTCAACTATTGTTTTTGTTATGTCTGCTTGGAATAAGATCTTTGAACTTGGAGAATTCGTAGTGAGTGAGGAACACATTATGGCTGCATCACTTCCATGATCATGGTGTATTTGTCAATTCCCTTCCCAAATCCGTCCGGTACAATCTCTACCGTTTTAAAACCATTTTTTTGATAAAACTCAGCGGTATGCTGTGAGGTTTCAATTTTGTAGGGGAGAGTAGGGTAGTTTTGTTTTAACAAATCAATCCTGTATTGGGTTAATGCTCTTCCAATTCCTTTTCCATGGTAGTTGGAGTGAATCATTCCCCAGGATAATCCTGCAATATTATTTTGGGCATTTAAAAAGAAGCCACCACATCCTATTACCGGACCATCCATTTTTACTACAAAGTAGTTCTCTTCGGTATCATCATCCAGAAAGCTTTCAAAGAGCGGTAACTCTTCCGGCGAAAAAAATTTGGGTACGTTACTATTAAAGATTTCGATGCAGTCTTTTCTGAAAATTTTAGTGTATTGGATGATTTTCATGGCTATTGGTTAATTAGCATAAAGATACATCAAAATTCATCATGATGATTTTGCTCTCCATGAATGTTTGAATTATAGTCAGAAAGGCATGACGCTTTAAAGAATAAAAATATATTTTATAATGAGTAAAAAAATTAAAAACTAGTGAACAAGATACCAGATTAAAGCACCAATTCCGGCATAAGCCGTAACCGTAATAATATCAGCTATGGGTTGTGAAAAGCGTTTTTCTGCAATTTTCTCGGCATTGATCTGGTTCTTATGGAATTTCAGAATCTTTTTAGGTTGATGAACTGGGTGCGCCACCAGACTGTCGCTTTCCCATCGGTCTACGATTACTTTATAGGACTTGCCATTCACATCAATCTTAACATTTTTATTAGGCGCCAGTTTCTCCTGAATATTAACTGGAATAGGCGTTGGTTGTGCATTTGGGATTTGGGAGCCTACAGGGGTACTTTTCATTTGTGTAGAAGTACTATTGGCAGCATTCTTTTTATTGTCAGTTGCAGGATCCACTGGCTTTTTTACCTGATAAGTATAGCAACTGGTAAGAGATAATGATATAATGATGAAATAAAGATTCTTTCGCATGAGCCAAATTTAACAATTAAACGGAATATTTAGAAGTTTCTTTTGAAAGATGCTTTTTTTTTTATCTGTGCTGGGCAAAATCTCCTGATTTTGAACCAATATTTAAACTTAATCTTCATTATCGTATGATTGTATCGTGTGGCTTTAGCTGTAGATTATATAATGAGAATGCTTAATTTATAATATTTAAACTACACGAAAGGATTCGTGCGGTAGCTGAGGATTTATTAATCAATTTTATAGGCTTTTTTTATAATTTAGCAAATAGAAATTGGTTTTTGTTAAGTTATATGTAAATTGAAAGTCTTCACTTCGATTTTCTGTCACTTTACAAAGCCTAAACCCAATAGCCGAAAGATTATGAAAACATTATATTTAAATATTTTACTTCTTTTTTCCATTGTTGTTTCAGCCCAAAAAAACAATACATATACTTCAATTAGTGAAATTGAAAAAAATCCTGAGCTAGTTTATCGTATTAATTTATCTAAGCAAAATTTAAATAAAATCCCTGATATAATTTTTACATGTAAAAATTTAGAAATATTAGATTTAAGCCAAAATAATATAAAAGAAATTCCTGAAAAAATTGGTAATCTTAAAAATATCTATGAATTATGGCTAGCTGATAATCAAATTGAAAAACTTCCCGAATCAATTGCCAACCTTAGTGATTTAGAAAATCTCATAATCTCATTTAACACTATTGAAAGCTTTCCCAAGAGTTTTCATAAACTTTCTAATTTAAGAAAAATTTATGCAAACAATAACAAAATAAAACAACTTCCCGAAAAGATCAATGAACTTAAGTATTTAAAAGATTTACGTTTAGGCAGAAATGAAATAAGCCAAATTACAGAAGATATTTTCAACATGGAAAGCTTATTTTATTTGGATTTAAATAGAAATAAAATTGAAGTTTTACCTATATTAAACCATGACAACACTTCTTTAAAAGTCCTGTTTCTAAGGGCCAACAAAATTACGGAAATTCCTAAAAGTTTTAATAATCTTCGTTATCTTACAGAATTGTATATTATGGAAACTGGAATAAAAAATATTCCAAATGAAATAATTGAGGGGGAAAATTTAAGATTAATAGCTTATTCTCCAAAACAACTTGGAGACAATCAAATTAAAGAATATAAACTTTTAAACTCCAAATGTGAATTTGATGACTCTAAAGTCTATATAGAGCCACAAGATTAAATTCTGAATAGAGGCTCTTTGGAACCATTTACAACCATTTATGTAAGTGCCTCAAGGCTGTTGCAACTTATTCTACCCCCTTTGGTTTAAGTGGATAATTGCAGTTCTTCAACTGGCTATTAGCTGTTGGGAAGAACTTAAGAATAGTTGAGGAATTACTGATCAGTACTTTGGAACGGTCTACAGTCTTTATGGTGATGGTTTTTAATGAGTTGTATGTTTTTGTTTTAAATAGAATCTCCGAAGTTGATAGACTTTGACGAGCAGGGTAATACTAAAAACCACACGAAAGGATTAGTGCGGTAGCAGGGAGAGTTTAATCAAGTTTTTCATTTTTTCAAGTTCAAATATTAATGATAAAGGATTTTCATTTACAATAGGCACTATGACTCAATGGTTTTTATTGAGCAATCTTTTGTTGCTTCAAGATTGTCTTTATGTATCATCTTTAAAATGAAAAAGAGACCCAATTGGATCTCTTTTTCATCTTACAAATAATATATATTGCTATAATGCTTTGCTATTAAGTCTGGTATCAGCTACTTTTGTCAGGAGATTATTGCATTTCTTCTCCTCGTTAAGGGTTGCCAGAAAGTTTTTAAGGCATACCTCTTCTTTTAAAACCTTGGCATAGGCAGCCAATGTTCCGTAGGTAGCAATTTCATAATGCTCTACTTTCTGTGCGGCTGCTATAATACCGGCATCTCTCACGGCTCCTGGTTTTGTTTCTTCCAAAATACTTTTACCCTCATCCAAAAGCCCCTGCATGGCATCACATTTTTTTGCCTGAGCCCTTTTTTTCAATGATTTAAAGCATTCTTCAAGCCTTTTTACGTGAACAATGGTTTCCATTAAATGGTTTTCAATGGCAGCCTTAAGCTTTTTATCGGTTGCATTTTTCTGCATTTTCGGTAATGATTTTACCAGTGCTTTTTCTGCCCAATAAATGTCTTTTAATGAATCTTCAAATAAATCCTTTAGTTCTTTGGCTGCATTTTTTTTAGCAGGTGTTTTTGAGGTTTTTTTTGGTGGTGCCGATTTTTTAGCGTTTGCTTTCTTTGTTAATGTTTTAGTAGCCATACTATTATATTTAGTGTTGTTTCCTTACTAAGTACAATTATAAGACCACCTTGTTTTGGTGGGCTGAGCCTGTATGCATCTACGGTTTGTGAAAGTTCGGAATTGCTATAGCAGATTAAGGCTGAAATTTTCTATTTTTACATCCTTATAAAACTAATATGCTTGAAATCAATTTTTCAGTATTTCCTGAACTTGAAACGGACAGACTGAAACTCAGACGTGCTGATGTAAATGATATTAATGAATTATTTGCCATGCGTTCTGATCCGGATATGATGAAATATATTCCCAGACCTTTAGCCACAGACCTTGAAGAAGCCTCAACGCATCTCAAAATAATGGATGAAAAAATTACCAGTAATGAGATGATTAATTGGGCAATTACCTTAAAGGATGATCCCAAAATGATTGGTACTATAGGGTATTATCATATAAAACCCGAACATTATCGGGCAGAAATTGGCTATATGCTGCTTCCTGATTACCAGGGAAAAGGGTATGTTACCGAGGCGATTACTAAAGTTGTTAACTACGCGTTCACTACCATGAACCTGCATTCTATAGAAGCTGTAATTGACCCTGAGAATGTAGCTTCAGCCAAAGTATTGGAGAAGTGTAACTTTATTAAGGAAAGCTATTTTAAGGAAAATGAATTCTACAACGGACAATTTCTTGACACAATCATTTACTCGATATTGAATAAGTAAATATAAAATGTAGAATAATCAATAATCAATAAAACAGCACCATTTATTTCAATGGTGCTGTTTTATTTAGGTTTATTTTTTGTAGAAAAACTATTTACCCTAACTTGTTCAGATCATATCATAGGCATTTAGCTTTGCCACAAAGTAATGTTCAATTGTTTTTTGAGCTTTTTTGCACATGGATAAAAGATGATCCATGGAGGTGTTTTCAAAGATAAAGTCGTCCTGAGTTTTAACGATATACTCTGTTACGATTTCAATGTCTATTAAATCGAATTCTGCACAATCAGCTTTCAGCCTATCTTCTTCTTTAAAGAATGGAGTATTGCGGAAAATGGAATTTTTGAACTGAAAAAGATGTATTGTTTTCATAGCACAAATGAGTAATAAATTGTAGGTTTAGGCTGATGGTAATTTCGGAAATTTATCTTTCATTTTTCCGGTAATCCATCTTTTAAGCATGGCGTGTTCTGACGGCAACCTGTATATACCTGCTGAAAGGATATTCAATAAGTTGTCCCAAAAGTTGCTTTTTTTACTGAATTCATGGCTGTAATCTGTAAGTATATTCAAATACTCCTGCTCGTATTCTCTTGCTTCTTTTAAGTTGTAATCTTTCGGGATATTTTTGATAATATCCATTGTGATCCTGTTGAAGATTTTAGGGGTATATTTTTCAATAAAATCTGATTCAAGCCTGCATATACTTGTAAGGGGAATGAGCAAGGAGAAAATTTCATCATAAAAGTTACATATGGTAGTTTTCCATGATAACTTTTCTTCTTCAGGTAAAAGTTGATCAGCCAGTTGTATCAGTTTTTCATAGTTCTCTTCCAGATCATTAATATAGAATTTGTTTTGCTGCCAGAATATGAATGAATTGGTTTTATTTTTTTTAACAATATTCTCCAGTATATACTCAAACTGTAGCTTAAAATAGTGTATGTTATCACTTAAATTGACTAAAACAGACTGCCACAGGTTATGCTTGCTTAAGCTGCAGTGCGTACTGAATACCAATCTGGATTTGTTATTAAGATTCTGTAATTCCTTTAACATTCTAAGAATTTCTGTGGCATCCTTTTCCAGGGTGATATTGGTATTTCTGATATAGAACAAGGAGACAAACTGAGAGTAATAGGCTCTTCTTGAAATATTTTTTTTATTTCTAAGCTGAAACCTGCTCTTTGGATGTTTATTCAGTTTTTTCATTAGAACTTTAGTGTATATCATGTTTTTTTTATCGTCTCTTTTTCAAAGGATTTTTGTTGCATTCTTAGTGAAATGCAGATCCTTAATGGTGATATTCTTTTCTGCAAAGGAAAAAAATAAGGGGGTCTCATCTAAAAGCTCATACAATTCCGGAAATTCTTTTTGAATTTCGGCAGTGGTTTTAAATATCTTTGTTGTTAAGCTCGATATGTAATTTATTTTATTCATAGCCGCTTTTTATTATGGTTAGAATCATTTTAAAGCGTTTATTTCCTTTTATAGAATTGGGCTTGTGTGCCGGAAGAATGATAGATTCTCCGCCTTCCAGAAAATAGCACCCGCCCTCTATAATTATTTCTGCCTTACCTTCAATTACCTGTACAACAGCATCAAAAGGAGAAATTTTTTCTGGCAATCCTTCTCCTTCATCAAACGATAGGGCACTGATAGTACCAGTTAACTTTTCAAGTATTGTTCTGGTTACAACAGAGTTTGAAAGATACTCTACAATATGGCTGGTAATATATACTTTTGATTTCTCAAGTTCTTTATCATTCATCACAGTTCATTTAATAACAAAAAGAGTAGGGGTAGTGTATATAAAAGGGATAGAACTGCCTGATTTTTCCATCCCTTTTTCCAGTTAAAACTCTTGATAAATATACTTTTCCAACGATTTTAACTGTATCTGAAAAGTGGTTTACGAAAGATTAATTTCTTTAATAATATTGAGAACCTCTTCACGGTTTTTTCTTAACCTGTTGCCAATTCTTTCAAGCATTTCCTTTTCTTTACCTTCTTCAAGCTTTAGATCATAATCCGTTAATGTTGAAAATTTTTCTCTCAGCTGCTTAGATTGGGTAGCCCAGTCTTTCGTAATTTTAAAAGATTTGTCACCTTTGTTGTGATTTGTGTCCATAATGTGGATTTTGGTATAACTTAATTGTTACTATACAAAGGTGATTCTTTTATAATGTATTGTATTATAGATTATTATTTTAATATTGCACATATCACACTTTTTAAGAATCTTTCGGTTGTTTTTGTTCTTGACATCAGGTTATGCATATAAAAAGAAAAGTATGTCCTCTATAATTCTGATAAGTGGTTGATAATTCGTATCTTGCTACTTTACTGTCTTGAACTGGCTAATATGAGTTTTAAGTTCAGGCATAGTTTACTTCTTTTCATTATTTTATATTTCCGTTACACCCATCTATTAACAGCTTCAAACCATTAACAAAAGCTTTTTCACAAAGGAAATATAAACCGGTTGATTTTCTCTAAAGACCACTCAACCGTACAAAAATTATTACTGTTTTTTATGAATAAAAAAAAATATTTAGGAATGTGGACGTTTTTGGTTCCCATTTTGGCATGGCTCTTTTATTTTGGAAACCCTGTTTTTGCTTCAGGATATTATTCTGCGATTCTTGCCTTGTTTCTAATGGGAAGTGTTCTTGCCGCAGTTTATCATTCAGAAGTCATCGCCCACCGTTTGGGTGAACCTTTCGGAACCCTGCTTCTGGCCTTTGCCATTACGGTAATAGAAGTTGGATTAATTATTTCCATTATGATGGGTGCCAAAGGTCTAGAAACCATTACTCTTGCCAGAGATACTGTTTTTGCAGCTGTAATGATTATCCTTAACGGAATTATCGGAAGCTGTATTGTCATAGGTTCTTTAAGGTATAGAGAACAAAGCTTTACATTGCAGGGAGTAAGCACAGCTTTGATTACGCTTACGTCTGTCATTATTTTTGTCCTTATCCTGCCCAATTATACGGTAAGCCACCGCGGAGGGGAGTATACCTCTTTTCAGCTGCTTTTTATCGCATTAATTTCTTTAGGGCTTTATCTGGGCTTTACAATGATCCAGACGATGAGGCACCGAAGCTTTTTCATCTCTCCACAAAACAAAATTTCAGGAAAGCAATCAGCACATGATCATCCTGAAAAATCTTCCAAAAAAGAGCTGTATATCAGTTGTATATTGTTAATTTTATGTTTGGGAGTGGTTGTTTTATTGGCAAAGCTTCTTTCAAAAGATGTTGAGCATATAGTGGTATCAGCAGGAGCGCCAAGATCCTTGGTAGGTATTATTATTGCCGGTATTGTGCTTCTTCCGGAGGGTTTGGCTGCAGTAAGGGCAGCAAAAAGTGACCAAATTCAAACCTCCTTAAATCTGGCGTTTGGCTCTGCTTTGGCAAGTATTGGACTGAGTATTCCTGCCATCGCCATTATTTCTGTAATAACAGGGATAAGAATGTCATTAGGGATAGATATCAAATCAACCATCCTTCTGGGGCTGTCTCTTTTTATTATTACCGTTTCACTGGCAACCGGCAGAACCAATATTATGCAGGGAGTGGTACTTATAGGTATATTTTTAATTTACCTTTTTATTACCATTGTCCCTTAGATCTTACTTCTGTAAATATCAGATTAAACCATCTCCGTTATAATGTAATAATTACGTTGGGAAGCAAAGTCGCGCCATAAGATAACTAACGGTGGATTCAGCACCTTGGTTAAGATTCACATTCTTTTCCTCAAGTCCGTCATAGCATCCGCCTGTTGCAGGGTTATATATTATTTGATGTAAATGGTTCTTGCCTAGAAACCAATTAAAGGCTGTTTTCATCATGTACAAGTACTTTTCGTCCTTAAAGACCTTATAGAATGTAGATAATGCCAAGATGGTATAAGCAACGTCAATGGGTTGTTCTCCACCAATTGTTTCAGAGGTTTTAGCGGTTTCTTTTTGCAGCCATCCTTTGTTAGATATTACTTTGATGTTTCCTTTGATGAATATTTTAGAAAGCAGAAACTGAAAGGATTCATTTGCAACTTGCTTATAAATATCTTCTTTAGTGGTGATCCATGCACATAGCAAAGCTTCGGGTAATAAACTGTTGCCATAGGTTAGGTAGCTTTCAAACCAATGCCAGTCATTATGTTTTTCATGCTGATACATTTTTACCAATCGATTGGCCAGTTTTTTTAATAGTGGAATATTTTTTTCAGCATTTTGATAATGCAATCCCTTTATAATAAAAGCCATGGCTCTTGTGGAGTGAATTTTTTCCAGAGAGGGAAGACTTTTTTGTATGATTTCTTCTGCTTCATCAGAAAACTGTTGAGGTAAAATTTCCTTGAGTGAAAGTAAGTAGCCTAATGACCAGATGGCTCTTCCATTGGAATCTTCAAGGTTGGTTTCATAATTCTGCTGGGCAAATTTTTTATGCTGATCCACGTAATTGAGGAAATTTCCATCGGCTTGTTGGCAAAACTTAATGGCATTCAGGTAAGTTGAAATCAATTCAAGGTCTGATTCATCTTTGCTTAGTTCATAATGCCTGCATACAACAATCATGGCTCGAGCATTATCATCTAACGTATACCCCGAATCTATATCCGGTTTGTTGATTTTAGAAAACTGAATCATTCCAAAATCTGTTGTCATATTTTTGATATGGCTAAGATTGATGGTAGGCAGAGTGTAATTGAGTTTTATCTTATTTTTGCTGTGCTGCTGAAATAGCAGTGCATGTAAAATGGAAGAATTTTCCCAGGCTGTCGGAGCCATTTTTTCCAGACTTTTTGACCGTAGTTTTTCCTGTACATTCTCATTTTTCAATAAGCTATTCACTGCTGCTGCGAGCTGTTCCGGAGCTTCAAAATCAATGATAATACCGGTGTCTTCTTTTAATACTTCCAAAGCATGCGGAATTGGCGTTGAAACAATGGGACATCCACAGCTGATGGCATAGGAGAAAGTACCGCTTACAGCCTGATTTCTGTCCTTTGAAGTAAAAAGATACACATTGGTAAGCTGGAGGTAATCCAATAGCTCATCCAAAGGTAAATACTGATTGATAAAGCAGGTGTGCATTTCCAAATGAAGCCTTTTAATGGTTTCCTGCAAAAAATCCCGATACTTTTCACCCTCGTTTTTTATGATGGTAGGATGCGTCTTTCCAATAATCAAAAACATTACATCCGGATTTTGGGAAATGATTTCAGGCAATGCTTCCAGCGTTGTTTCAATATTTTTACCGGAACCTAGTAAGCCAAATGTGGAAAGCACCTTTTTGTCCGTAAGGCCATACTTCGTTTTCAATGAAACTTTATCAATAAATGGCAATAAATGGGTGCCATGGGGTATTACTGTAATTTTATCAGAAGAAATACCATAGTCATTGGATAAGATGTCCGAAGAAATACCAGTCATTACAATAATGGACTTGGACAATCTGCTGATTTCCTTTACCTTTTCTTTTAATTCCTGATTTGGTTTGGGCAGAACGGTATGGAAAGTAGTGATGATATCTTTTTTTAAATTTTGGAGAAAAAGAGATAACCCATTTTTGGTTTCATTGAAAAAGCCGAACTCATGCTGGAGCATAACCAGCTGTATATTGTCATTTTTATTAATTCTTTCAGCCAGCTCCAAATAGGATATTGCATCTGATGTATTCAGGCTATACTCAATCTTTTCAGTATACTGATACTTTTCATCCTCAGTCTCCATAGGACAAATAATTATTTTAAATGATTCTTTAAACTTTAGCTGAAGAGATGTTACCAAGTCCTGGCAATACGTTGCAATACCACACACCTTAGGAGGAAAAGTACTGATGAAGACAATTTCGGGTCTATAATAAATTGTGTTTTTTTTATTTTGGGCAGATCGTCTTTTTATCTTCTCCTCCACGTCTGAATTTATATTCTTATTCATTTTAATTTTTATTTAAAGTCCGATACTTCTTATGGATGGTTCATTATGAAGCGTAATGCAGTAACTCTTTCAATAGTTCTGAGATACTTAAAGAAGCAACAGCAATTCTTTTGTCTGCAGCTCCGTAATAAATATAGAGTACATCACCTTCTACAACTGTTCCTGTCGGGAAGCACACATTATTGACCTCACCTTTCAATTCCCATTTTTCTTCGGGCTTGAATAGGGGATAGGGTAGTCTTGAGATTTCTTTTTCAGGATTGTTAAGATCCAATAAAGCGGCACATGCACTGTAAACATATCCCTCAATGGTATCATGAACGCCATGGTAGATCATAAGCCATCCATGCTCGGTTTCTATTGGCGGACATCCACCGCCGATATAACTTAGCTCATGATCATACTTTGGAGATAGCAGTATATGATCTTTGAAGTTCAGAAGATAATCTTTCCAGAAATCAGGATTCAGGTCCCCCATATTTTCTATACCTACAAGTTGAATGTCCGGTCTTATACGATGAAGAAAGTATAATTTACCATTTATTCTTCTTGGAAAGAACACTACATTTTTATCCCATAGAAATACCTCCTTATTGTCTTTTTGACTTGGTGGCAGTTCATTGAACCGTTTGTATTTCTCTGCTATTATTCCCTGGGTTTCGGATAAAAGCTTAAAGTTTTTATAGGAAATTCTAGGAACAATTATTCCTGTTTTTTGCCATGATTTCAGGTCTTTAGAGATAGCTAATGTTCCTAATGCATTTATCCCGTCATAGCTGGTGTAGGTAAGGTAGAATAAATCATCAATTTTTACAATTCTTGGATCTTCAACACCATGTTTTTCGTATTCAAACTCCGGAATCATAATAGGACTGTGAAACCTGATTTCTATAGTCTGATAATCTGATAGTATGCAATGTCCAACGCTGGAGTAATTATTCTTTGCTACAGCTCTGTAAAACAAATGTATCTTACCATTATCCTGAATAACTGCAGGGTTCAAAACACCTTCGCTCTCAAAGTCCAGTGTTGTTTTCCTGAGTATAATTCCTTCTTTTTTTATGGTTACCATTTAAGTGCTGGCATTTCGGCCTTCGTTTTCTTTATCTTTTCTTTTGGTTATTTTATCTTCTCGTTTTTCTTTTGCAGATTTTGAGGGTGGGGTTTTGTCCGATTTCTTTTTTCCGTCTTTTTCTTTTGACATTGTAAAATATTTTTTGTTAACGGTAAATTTCGATCATTAAAAAAGGACGGCTTTGTAATAGTCTTTTAATTTGTTATATAAATCATAGATATTTCTAATTTAAAGGAGTAACTTTGAATAAATAACTGAAAATGAAATAATTGACGGTTTGTAAAATGTAAGGGTAATGAAGTTGTATATAAAATATATGGTAAGTTTGCGCTGCAAAATGGTTGTCTATCAGGAATTGGAAAGATTGGGCATTAAAAATGCTGTTGTAGATCTGGGTACGGTAGAATTATTGGATGACATCAGCACTGAACAAAGGGATATACTGAAAAAGAACCTGCTTAAAACCGGCCTTGAAATATTGGATGACAAAAAAAGCATCCTGATAGAAAAAATAAAAAATGTAGTCATAGAAATGATTCACTATTCGGATTCTCTTCCAAAGGAAAATTTTTCAGATTATATAAGTGAAAAGCTTGGCTATGACTATACTTATCTCGCCAATACGTTTTCTGAGGTAAAAGGAATGACTCTGCAGCATTTTATCATTATTAATAAAGTAGAGAAAGTAAAAGAATTATTATTGTATGATGAGCTTAACCTTACAGAGATCTCCTATAAGCTCAACTATAGCAGTGTTGCTCATTTATCTAATCAGTTTAAAAAAATAACCGGCCTTTCGCCTTCGTTTTATAAGCAATTGAAGCAAAAACGTCTTGGAAACCTGGAAGATCTGTAAAAGGTGTGATATATGTAAGATTATTATAAATATATATAGCTTACTGTAGGTAGAAACAGCCATCTTTGTATTGTAGTATGAGCATAAAGATACCTATATTACAAAATTTTAAGATACCAGACACAAACCATGAAAGGTGATTAACATCCCTTGAATATACTCAATTTTCATAATGAGCTTATTAAAATCAGAAAATAGGATATCTATTGGCAAGAGATTTTAATTAACTAAGGGATAGAAACCAATGGTCTCTGTCCTTTTTACTCATACTTTATCTGCGTACACAGACTAATTTACAAGAAACTTTTGCTATTGTTTCTGAAAGATAAATCCTTTGTAAGAGAAAGATAGTCTGTAGGCAATAGAGTATTTTAAAGCAAAAAACAAACCTTACACCGAACACAAAATATCCAAAGTCATGAAAACAATACACCTCTATCAGTTCAAAAATTCCATTTCCCGTAAAATTCCTTTTTTTAGGGAAGAAAGTAAATTGGATAATTTGAATGATTTAATGACCTATGACCTAATGAATACAGAAAAAGTGACTGAGTTTATCATTGAGGTTCACGAGGATTTCATTTTTGAAGATGCCTCAAGAGAAGATCTTTTAAAGATGTGCAAAAATGCTAAAGAAATTATTGAACATTATTTTATAACCGAACTAAATGACTATGATGTTATTTGAAGGCAGGATTTAATGATTTTATAAAGTTGAACTTAGATAAAAAGATGAGCCATGAAATTCCAGCAAAATTTACTTGAATATATAAGTAATTCACTTATTACCGTAAACGAAACCGTTTCTATTGCAGAAGGGGTGACCTCAGGATTGATACAGTTTGCTTTTTCTCAAATGCCCAATACCAGCTTATTTTACAAGGGAGGAATAACAACCTATACATTACCCGAAAAAGTAAAGTTCCTTAATATAGATAGGATTGAGGGCCATGAAAACAATTGTGTGACCCAAAATATAGCAGATATAATGGCTGTAAATGTATCCAAATCATTTGATACCGATTGGGGAATTGCATCTACAGGATATGCGATCCCTACAAGAAATTCAGGGTTTAAGATATTTTCTTTCTTTTCATTTAGTTATAAAGGAGAAATTATACTTTCCAAACGGATAGAGCTTCATAGCAAAACCCAGGCTTTAGATGCACAATTATACTATACAGAGTTTATTTTGGGCTGCTTTAAGAGTGCGCTTAATCAAATATTAATCTCGCATTAAACTTCATGAACTGATTGTAGGGGAGTACCGGAATCAGAAAATTTAATACAGATTGAATGCTGAGGTTATCCCAATGAAATAGAATTTCCAAAGTCAGATCGCTTCAATGAGCGGGATGGCTAATTTATAGAAGTACAAATACTTACTTTTTACTACAGTATAAATGCCTACTTCCTACGGTATAAACACCTGATATAAAAATTACAGATTTATACGCTACCCTCAACTTCTTTTTAGGCGTTACTTTGACATGTTCAAAAGAAGCTTCGAAACCCTGAACAAAAATGGCGGTCTCCGAAAAGCCGACAAAAGAGTAGGAAAAAAACCAAAACTTATTAATCATGAAAAACCCAGAACATGTTGCTCCCTTTGTAGAAGCAGCACAAATTATTACAGAATTAAAAGACAGGGCTAATGATATCCTATCAAGTGTTTTAAGTACAGATCTATCTGCAATCACCATTACCGGAAAAGGAAATTTCCCTTATTACTGGCAGGATCCATCCAATCTGAAGTTTAATAAAAAAACTTACGACTGGATATCATCCAACCTGAGAGCCAATACAGAACCGGTTCAGCTTGATCAGGTATTTACCAATTATTTTATTGATGTTTTCTCAAAAGTTAACTATTCTTTATCTGAAGAAGATACAGCAGTTCTAAATACTGCCCATAAAGATGCTACAGATCAGCAAATGGCTTTACTGAATGCATGGGTAGGTGCCTATGGTTCGCTTCCTCCTGCTAAGGATAATATGCAGCCCATTGATATCATTATGGACAAAATTGCTACAGAGTGGGCCAAGCCATCCACTACGTTATACGATATTCAGAAAAGTGATGACCTGGACCGTTTACTGAATAAGACACCAGCAAGCGGAAAGCCTATTGTTCCTGTTTTAGCCAACTATCTGAATGCACTGGGTGCCACAATATCTTTACAGAATAATGTTACGATGAATAATGGCTACTTATCCAGAGTACTAAATAATGTACAGCATCCTAAAAAAGAAAACGGAGGTCTGCTATTGAATGACGATAGTGTTTTACCGGCATTTCAGGTAACAACACCATTGAGCGATATTTTAAACGGTCTTAAAAATACTTCTCAGGATGCCCAGATCGATATGGAAATCTCCCGCGAATCTGAAAGCAGATTTCAGGTTTCCGTAAATGGAAAAACAGGTTTCTCTATTCCTATCTTCGACTTCTTTACATTAGGAATTGGGGGTAATGCGAATTATTTCAGTGAAGATATTGCCACAAGCAAAAACTCGATCAAAATATCGATGTCCTTTACAGGAGTTACCCTTGTTACCTTCCTTCCTACAGATTTTAATATTGCAAGCAGTTTATATTGGGCATGGTTTGATCCTATCCGTAAGGCGGAACAAAACAGCAGAGACAAACAGGAAGAAAAGCATATTTCCGGATACAAATTCTCTCCGAACCCTGCTACAAAATTTGGACCTGACGGGCCTTTCGGCTTACTGAACGGAGTGGCCATTTCTAATTACCCTTCTGTTGAGATCACCGTAAGCGGTGAAGATTACAAAAGCATTCAAAAAACATTTGAACAATCTTCTTCCGTATCTCTTTCTTTCCTAGGTATTCCTTTGGCGAGCGCTACAGAATCTACTTATTCTTCATCCATTAATGTAGATAGTTCAAAATCAACAATCAAGATTACGCTAACTCCTCCTCAAAGTCTGATCGCTGGTAACAATAAAGATTCCATAGCATGGGTTCTTGGTGCTATCGTCGATTATCCTGTACAGGACAATAGTGATGTTGAGCTTCTTGCTAAAGGTGCCTATCCCAACTACCAATTGTATAAAGACAATAACGGAACTACCTATTGTTCTGTGAAAAAGGTAAAATCCCACGCTGTTGGAAGCGAATGGGTTGGTGAATGCCTTGCTGCACACCCCGGAACAAGCTGCTCCGGAAAACCATGGACAAGCCCTAGACAGACAGGGGTAGTATGGCCATAAACAAATAAATTATTTGTATAAAAAAAGCGCTCAATTTGAGCGCTTTTTTATGTATTTAAAATGTTACTTATTGTTTTGTGAAGATTAAGTCTTTTGTTTCCGGAAGATAGATCGTTAAATCAGGATTTCCGGGACAGTTCTTTGTTGTTAAGACAGTAACATTAGGTTCGTAAGACCACGAAATCTGCGTATTATTAGTTTTCTGTAGGTTTATGGTTCCCCAGCCAATACCACAATGAGTTCCTGTATAATAAAAATTAACAATATTATTATTAATATACATACTAATTATTGCATTTTTATCATATTCATTTTGAACATTATTGTTATCTTGTAATAGTACTCCATCAGAATTCTTTACTATATAGCGTACATTCAAGATATCCTGATAATGGTAATCTGTTGATTTAGGAGCCTTGAACATTTTATGCTCTTGCTTTGTAATAATTAAAGTAATGTTTTTTCCATTAAAGCTTGCTACCCAAGTTCCTGTAAAGAAAGCTAGTTCGTTAGCTAGGTCTTTCATATACGAACCAGAGGGAACATCATCGGGGAATGTATTGAGTGGATATGTTTGCTGTGCCTTACAAGAAACCACAGCAAATATTCCTAATATGATCAGTATATTTCTCACTATTGCTTTGTGAAGATTAAGTCTTTTGTTTCTGGAAGATAAATGGTTTTATCAGTACTTGGAGGGCATGTAGCAGAATCAATAAGAGAGTCATTTGGTTTATACTCCCATGATAATTGGCTTGTATTGAGTTTTTTTAATATTATTTTTCCCCATCCTATACCACAATTGGTTCCGCCATAATATAATAATACTAAATTTTGAGTTGGACTTGTACCAAAGCTATAAATTGTATGGAGTATTTCATTTGCCATAATTGCCATATTTTTAGTGTCCTGTAAAACTTGGCCACTTGTATTCTTAACAATATATCTTATGGAAAGGACATCCTGATAATAGTTTTTGTTCTGTAAACTTATATTTCTTTTTAATTCTTTTGTTATGAATAAGTTGATTATTTTATTGTCATAAGTTGCTGTAAAATTTCCCACATAAACATCCAATTCATTATTTATGTCTTTTAGATAAGAATTAGTAGTGATACTCTTTAAATCAGTGTTTAATGGTTGAATTTGTTGTGCTTTACAAGAAACACAATTTATAGTTATACCTAATATTGCTATAATTTTAAAATATGTTGTTTTCATAATTTTGATTTTTATGGACAGGGTGTTGCTGTTGTACTACTACCGCCATTATTTATTGTTATTTTTTGTACCGTCCCGTTATCTTCTATTCTTTGTAGATTTACTTTTCCTTCCATTCCCATTGCCTTTACAGTTTCAAAAAGAAGTTTCTCTAGACCTTGGGTATTGAGATTCCCACCTAAATAATCAACATTTGATAGGTCAAGTGCCATTGTTCCCTCTAAAACCTGAAACTCATATTTTAATTTATTTAAATCCCAATTCGCATTATACAGAAAGCCTGCCAACTCTTGGGAGGTTCCATTAAAATTAATCATATAATGATAATATTTATAGCCATCTGGGCAAGAGGAACATGGCTCAGACCCAATCATTCCCATAAAGCCATTCCCAATATTTCCATTAGTTTGTGCCATTGCAAAGCTAAGCATCTTCGCAATATCAGGTGGTGAGAACATTTTTATACCTGAGGGAGTATGATTATGATACCCTCCTAAATACCCTGCGGTATCTCCAAGGTCTACATGATGTGCCCCGCCGTCAATTTGTGCAGTCGTAGTTCCGTCTGAATTTACTTTAAACCCTTTTTCTTTCCCACCACTTAATTTAGATTGTTGTTTTAACGAATCTATAGCTGGTTTTGATTTGGAATTATTAACAATGTTTTTCGTTTGCTCACAAGGATTTTGATTCTGTGGAGTGTATGGATTGCCACCACTGCCACCATTTCCTCCAAAATCCCCGTTTCCACCTCCCATGTCATGTCCGGGATTACCAAATCCACCAGTTCCACTCCATACGTCAGACATTGTCAGTTTTACTGGTCTTGTTACAATAATGATAACTTCTCCCACATCAATAGGATCATTGCTATTTCGGGAAACTGTCTTGGTGTCATAATAGTGTTGAAATTTATTAATAAGATAAATAACATCGGAATTTGTGTTTTGGTGAACGTCAAAATAGAGATAGTCTCTTTCTGCATTTACCACTCCGGCTATTACCGCTATTACTTTTCCATCCTTTAGCATAGGGAAAAATAGAAGTTTTCTATCATCTCCCTTATCTCCTCCAATATCCTGAGAGGAAACTTTTAAATCAACAGTTCCATACCTGTTTTCCAGTTCGGTTTTCTTTTCGGGATACTTCTCAAAGTAGGCTAACATAGAGTTTCTAAAAGGGAGTGCGTAATTATTGGAACTTGCATTTTTGGAAAGGCTTTTTTCCTTTTCAAAGCGTTCAAAAAAGGCAATTTTCTCCTTTTGGGTTTGTTCTGTACCTGTCAGCATTTCATCGGTTCTGCAGGAATTGAGGGATACAGATAATGTGCAGAGCAATAATAGCCCATAGACTAAATTTTTCTTCATAAGCATTTGTGTGTTTGTAAATATAACAATTAATTCTTTTTCGGGTGATTTTTTGTTACGGGTTAAAAGTAAATAATTTATGTAATACAGCATTATGGAAACCCGTATTAACACAAAATATGCAACCTATACACAATGTGTACATATTGCATCTATTTTATAGGGTATGAAGAAGAAAACCTCTGCACCCCGTTTTATAACCCCCTCAAGGGACCATGACAAGGGGTGTTACCCTCTGAATAACGGCCTGAAACCCGTTGAGTAAGTATCTCTAGCCCGTTATGCAACTGGTTCTACCCCCTTAGGTAAGGGGGTATAGGCCGTTCCTCAAGGGGGTAAAGGGGGTTGGGAAGACCCTCGAGGGGGTTAGGGAAGTGTCTAGAGGTACTTTGGAACCGCCTACAGCCAGTTATGTAAGTGTCCTGAGGCTGTTTGCAACTTGTTTTACCCACTTGGGTAAGGGGGGATTTGCAGTTCCTCAACTGGAGATTGGCTATTGGGAAGAACCTTGATAGGGTTGAGGAATTGCCGAGCGGCACTTTGGAATGGTCTAATATAGCTCCATATCAATTTTAGATATTTGATAATCAGTTTGTTGAGTGTTATGGAGTAACAAGGTGATTCACCAGAAGATTAATTATGTACATCAAAATCCTGTAGAAGCAGGTTTAGTTTTCTGTGAGGAAGATTACACATACACCATTGCAAGGGATTATTCTGATGAAAAAGGATTCATGCGGAGTGGGGGAAATTATAAAGGATTGTATAAAAAAATAGATTTCATTACGAGATCCCGTAATTCAAATAATTCATTTCCTTAGTAATTTTGTTATTTTAATAAATAAACAATATAATATGAACCAATATCAATTTTACAATAAAAACATCTTAATAATTTTGTTTAATATATAAATGACTAGTTGAGCGTAAAATAAATTAATAATAAAAATTATTGATATATCTTGGCCAAATAAAAGATTTGAATACAAATAAAAAGGTTAGTTAGGTATAACAATATATTTTGATCGGTGAATATTTTATAGATCTTATAGAAGTCCTATATTTGGACAATAAAATTCTAAAACTAGTAATAAATGAAAATTGGGTTTAAAAATTTACGGAGCTTAAAAGATACAGGGTTCCATGAAATTAGATCTCTTACTTTCCTATTAGGACAAAATAGCTCTGGTAAAAGTACATTTCTGAGGGCTTTTCCTCTTTTACGGCAAAGTGTTGAAACAAAAACCAAAGGTCCAATTCTATGGTATGGGTCATATGTAGACTTCGGAGATTTTAAAACAGCATTATGGGATAAAACTGAAGATAAAACTATAGAATTTTCATTTGATTTTGAATTACCGCCTGAGAGAGGTAGTAGATTATATTATACAGGAACAAACTCATTATCAAACAAAATGAGAAAATATAGGAAGATACAGTTTTTTATTAAATTAAATTCTGATAAAAATAATTCAACCTATGCTTCCGAGTTGAAAATTATTATAAATGATTTTGAAATCATAGTAAAAATAGATCAAAATCAAAATGTTGAAATTTTTGTTGATAATCATAAAGTTAAAGCTGAAAATATTAAAGCATATAATGGAATGAATGGTTTTATTCCACAAATTCTTAGTATAACAAAAGATAGAATGTATCTTGGAAATTATAATCATTTAACAAAAGAGGTACACCAGATTATTAGGGATATTAGTAAAATGGAATATGCTGACGAGACTATTGCAAGAATAATTTCTACATTTAATTTTGATTCAAATGAAACTCTATTTAATTCTGTTAAAAATAGTGATGCAGCAACGAAGTTTTCAAAGAATGTAAAAGATTTGAATATTGATTCATTGGTTTTTAAAGAATTAAAAGGTATAATGTTAGCGAGTAGTATAGCTTATTTTGTAAGTATAATTGATCAATATTTATCTGACATGTTTAAGGCAGTTAGCTATATTGCTCCTTTAAGAGCTACTGCAGATAGATATTATCGACCTCAAGAATTAAGTATTGATGAGGTAGATTTTCAAGGTAAGAATTTAGCATTAGTATTAGCGAACTTTAGTGATGGGGAAAAAAATAGATTTAAAGAATGGTGTTTAAATAATTTTGATTTTTATCCAGAAGCGACCCTAAATGGGGGTAATATATCAATATATGTCAATTTTAAGCAAGATAATTCTACTACTAATTTAAAGCATAATATTATTGATTTAGGATTTGGTTTTTCACAAATTTTACCAATAATAACCCAAATATGGAATTCCGTAGAAAATAATAATTCAAGACAAAAAAAAATCACTAAAATATTTGTTATTGAGCAACCGGAATTACATTTACATCCAAAACTTCAAACTAAGTTTATTGATGCATTAATTAATGTATTGTCTTTCTGTAAGTCGAAAGAAATGGATTTTAAATTTATTATTGAGACACATAGTGAGACTATCATTAATACAGTGGGTAATAGAATCTATTCTCAGAAAATTACTGCTGATAATGTAAACATTTTGCTATTTGAAAGAAAAGATAGCTTTACAGATATTATTCAAGCTGGTTTTAGTAATGAGGGTTTGTTAGTTAATTGGCCATATGGTTTTTTTGAAGAGTTTTAAAATGATTATTTATTTATTACAGGAATTAATTGATAAGTGTCAATTAAATTCACAACAACCCTCGAGAATAGATTTTTTTGAAAATTTAGCAATTGCCCGTAGAGATGGGAAGCATTTTGTATTAGGTGATCAATCTATTTTTGCTATTCTCAGAAAATTAAATGGTTTGTCCCCACTTGCACAGTCAATTTATAATAAAATTTATTTAAGATTTTCAACTGAAGCGTCAATTATGAATCATGGGAATTATCTTTTCAAGATCGGTAGTGTTGATAAAGTAGAACATAATGCTACATTTTATAATTTAGATAATTTAAATGATGATTCATTTTGTAATTATAACAATTTACTTTTAGAAAATCCGGTTGACACTTTTATTTATGCAAAATCGATAGAATATTATCAAATAAAAAATAGTTTAGGTACTGTAGAATACTTATGGGATTTACGTAATGGTGGTGGTACAACCTCCTTTGCTGAATTTTTAAGATTAAACAACCTTAAAACAGCATATACATTTGCAATTTTAGATTCTGATAAAATCTGTCCAAATAGTTCTCTGGGAGGTACAGCATCACAGTTCCTAAATACTCCTGATACTTTATTTGGTAATTATAAGATATTGGATGCTCACGAAATTGAAAATTTAATACCTAGCCAAATTTATTCTCTTTATATTAATTATAAAAATGATCAGAAACTTAACGAGAATTTGAATATTATAGAGTTAAATTCAGAAATTTTTAAATATTTAGATATTAAAAAGGGGGTCAAAAAATTTACTTTAACAAACAGTTCCGAAAATACAAAGAATTATTATAGCCATGCTTTAAATATTCCTGCTTCTGATATATTATGTTTATGTGTAAAAAAGAATGAATGCAACTGTTTTATATTTAATCCAATGGCTAGAACTATTTTTAATGATATAAAATTGTTTATAGATCAGCAAAAAATTGATTTCTTGTCTTTTATTAATGACTTTTTAGAACATATATATCTGGAGCTAGGTGAAAAATTATTGTGGATATTTTGCAAAAGTAATAGAATTACTGCTTATTGATAATAAAACTATAGTTTGTCTTACCATAACTACTTCTTACATGAACTTCTAAATAAAAAATCCTAGCTCTTATAAAGTTAGGATTTCTCTTTATTCTTCATTGTTGTATCTATTGATATCAAAATCAAAATCAAAAAGTTCTTTTGGATGAACTTGTAATGCTACAGCAAATTTTATCATAGTTTTTAAGGTTAGATTCCTTTTCCCTTTTTCATATTTACTTACTTCTGCTGAATCAATACCTGTTAAAAATTCCAAATCTTGTTGAGTTTGATTATTTTTCATTCTAATTTCAGAAATTCGCTTTCCGATCAAAATTTGCAGGTCCTCGTGAAAATCCATTAATACTATGTTTTCAAGCAAATTGCATTTATAAAAAATAAATCTTATGGGGATATATGCCAGTATTATGTTTTTTTTATTACATTTGTAAGATAAGCTGCAATAAATGTAGCTTTGCGATACTTCAAAGAAATATAGAAGCTATTGCTTAGAATCTTGTAATAGAAAACTGGTAATTTTAAACACACAAGACGATAAGCAGGAAGCTCACGACCTAGGCGTGGGCTCTCTTATCTGTGTGTTGGGTATACCAGTACCTCTATTACGGATATTGTAGAGTCCCATGCCGTTTTTATTTTCATGCTGTTCTGCTTTTCTACAATTCTCTTTTTCTAAGCCTGCTTTATCACATACAGTATCATGATATGTTACAATGGGGTGTACAATCCATTGCGGCTTTCGGGCTTTCAGAAAAACACAAATTCTATCATATTATTTTGGGTTTGTATGGGCAGGAAGCTCTGCCATTGCCGGAGCTTCCTCCTTTACAGCCTGTAAAAAATCGTTAACAGAAAACAATTAGTATTTAGTACAGAAGAACTAAAATAAAGCTTGGCTAGCATCGGTATCGTGAAATTTTCATGGTCCGTGGAGAGTTGCGCTCCATTCAATACAATCTATAAATGATGAAAAGAAATTGATCACAAAAATACAAACGCATGAAAAAGACAGGAACAGACTTTGAGTCCCAATATTGGACAGTGAGTAAAAAGCAATCAGGATTACAGCTGATGGAGACCTATTTTCAACTGAATGATCTTGCCGTATCTAAGGAAAGGCTAAACAGCATTATGAGTTACGCGGTAAGGAGAAATACCTGGATTAATGAAGATCCTGCGGTTATCTTTCAGTTTCACCAGTCGATGCGGTCGTTGGTGCATGCCTGTTATCTCATCATGCTGAAAGACAGAAAATGGACGGTGAATACTCAGTTGGGAGATGTTTCTCCATTACTTCTTGGCTTGCTTTCGGAGAAGGAATACCGGAACCCTCTGCTGGTTTTTAAAAAGGCATTCAGAGAGTATAGCATCAGGGAATTTGATTATTTTCTTTCGGGAATGGTATATTTCTCACTGGGAGTCTACGACAATCTACCGGAAAGAAATCTCGTGATTCCGTACATTCACCTGATTAAAATGCTGGATGCAGCCCATCTTATTCTTGAAAGAAGAGGAAAGATTTAATGAAACTAAAACCGAATACAATAGCTGGGTTCCTTATTTTTTTGTAGTTTAATTCCTTAAATACCTAAATCACCTTTTTATATATTTATGAAAAAGAATTTGATCAATCAAAATGGAGTCTCGGATAAATTTTGGAATATTGAATATTTTGGAAATACCCAAAAAATAGTTTTTGGAAAAACAGGAACCAAGGGGCGTGAAAGCATTAAAGAATTTGCAGATGAAATGGAGTGTATCAGAGAATCTGAAAAACTGATCAGCCAAAAGATCAAAAAGGGATACACGGAAATTCCTGAACATGAGGAAATCCCCCAGAAAGCAGAACTTTCTGAAACCGAAAAAGCCGATATTTATTTCTGGGAAGCCATTGAAAAATCAAATAAATACAAAAACGCCCATTGGAGCGAGTATGATGTAGAAGAGCATCTGGAAAATCTAACGGCGTATCTCTCCAGATTTGGGAAAGAAAGGCTTGTTCTTTTTGAAAAGACACTACAGGAAAAACTGAGTGACCTTTACACGGCTGAAATTGCGGAGCTTTCCATTGTTTTGGAATGCGAATTCAGCTCTGAGAATGGGAAATATACCTTTAACGACTCTCTTTCTGATGACGGATTTATTTATTTCCGCTGTTGGCTGCTACTGAAAGGCAAGGCGTTTTTTGATGATATTAAAAAAGATATACAGGCATTTGTAAGCGGGAAATACAGCTTTAATATTGGAGACTGCTGGGCAGAGGGGCTGTTGTATGTAGCTGATGAAGCCTATTCTGCCAATCATGACAACGAAGATGAATCGGAAATAAGGGATACCGTAGATGAGCTTTATCCCGAGAACCACTATGACAGCATGGATAGGCAGATGAACCGCGAGCCAAAGGGTGGAGCTGACCTGCAGACCATGTACCCGAAACTGGTAAAGGAAATTGGAGAATTGAGAAGTGCATAAAATAGGAGGATATTCACTCTTTTAACACAAGGAAATTGGTTTAAATAATCTTTTCAGCCTTGTTTAAAAATAATAAGAAAGCCTTTCAGAAGAACTGAAAGGCTTTTTATGTAGAACAATATATTATTTAAAGATTTCATTCTGATAAAGAATATGGTCATCTTCATCAAAGCTTATGATCAACACTTTAAATTGTTTTGCAGTGTCGTTATTGAAGAACTTAATTCTTGGAGGAACGTAGTCGCTGTCAAATAAATTAGGATTCCAGTAAAGGGTTTCTCTGGTATCCTTTTCAATTTTGGCAGGAGAATCTTCATCTATCATTTCAACAAGAAATTCGGATGGTTTATCATATCCTTTGATAATCGCTGAATTTGCTTTCGTTGCTTCTTTTCCTGTATTTTTAGATTGCAGATCGCCTTTCATCGTATAGATGGCTACGGCATCACCCAATAATCCTGAATTTTTAATAACTTTTACCATTGCAATATTGCTTACAGGAATACTGGTAATCATTGCGGGATCGGTAATCATTTCATCCAGATACAGCTTGGCCGGCTTGTTACGAATATAAGGTACATTGATCCCTGAATTATTTCTTTGAAGGGTTACACCTGCCACTTTTCCCTGCAGCCAGTCTAGTATGTTATTGGCTCCGGCGGCACGCTGATCTTCATTCACAAAGTCGAATATCGTAGAATTGATTTCACCGCTAAACATTCCGCTGGACAATTGCTTATCCAGTTCTACTTTAGGATCTTTCTTTTTTCCTACTAATTTTACCTGGTCAATTTGTATTTCGGCACTCTCTATTTTTTTATTATTTTTTTGAGTGTTGATGGCTTTAGCAATCGCAGGAGGAAGAACTTTGTTTGCACCGGATTTTACCAATGTATATTTCGTACCCGGAAAGTTGCCCTTAAATTGTGTGGGAGTAACCAGTGGTTCTACAGTGACAAATAAATTATCGGTATTGGCTTCCTTGTTATTTTCTGAACTTACAAATAAGGAAACTTCCAAAGGATCATCATTGTTAAGATTGTTCAAATAAACATATCCGTTTTGATCCGTTATAAATTGATTAAGAACAGGTTGATTTTTACCTAATTTCAACATTAAACTTACAGGGGCGTTAACCAGCAGGGCATTGTTTTTAATAGGCTTTACTTTGTAAGAAAGAAATTGTTGAGGATTATTTTTAATGGTGGGTACAGATCCGCTAAGTACAGCATTCCAGTCAAATCTTTTCCAGTTTTCAGAAATAAGAAGTGCGTCCAAAGCTTCTGTATTGGCATTTTTAGAAAAATACTGAGCCGGACTGTCTATTTTTGAAGTAAAATCCCCTGTTAACCAAAGGCTGCTGAGAATATTTTCTTCTTCTGGCTTATTGCTGCCGTCATCCTCGCTTACCAAAACCGTATAATTTTTAAAATATGATTCTGGAGAAAGGTCGATGCTATTGAAAGATCTTGGCGTTTGTTTGATACTTTGGCCTATAATTTCTGCTTTCTCAATCTTTAGATCATTAGGTTTTATAAAGCAAAGTCTTTGAGCCACAAGATTGTCCTGCTCATCAAAAATAGCTAATTGTAAAACAGCGTTAGCTCCATTGCTGATTTTCGGAGGAATAAGACTTGAAACTTCATTAGTCAACTGCTTAATATTGGCTTTGTATGCAAGGTGGTTATTGATGGTTCCAACAATTTTATACCCTTGAAGCTGTTGCTTTAGGTTCGCTCCCTTTATGGTATATTTAATCCCGTCTTTAGAGCTGTTAACGTCCAGATGAAGCCCGCTGTCTGCAACTTGTGGAAGATCTATTGTTTTATCTTTTCCTGCATTGTCATGGATAACAACCTGGTATTTTTTTCCTGAAGCAGGAGTTATGGTAAAGGCTGCAACATTTTTATCAAAAGATGTAAAGGTAGTTATCGGTACTTTTGGATTCTGGGTGTCTATTACTTTTCCGGTCCAGTTTTCTGGCAGAGAAGTATTGCTTGATAATCTTACGGCAAACTTTGTAGGAATACCGTTGATGAAAGTTCCCCCCTCCGGAAAGGCTTTTGCAGACCAATCAGAACTCTTAGAAATCACTAGTGATTCCGTAGAGCTGGGATTGTAGACTGGAATCGTTTTAACAATCTGGAAGTCTTCATTAAAATTGGTCATGTAAGGAGTATAAGCTCTTACATAATACACTTGTTCAGGAAGGCTCTCCTTTAGCTGAAAATCTCCGCTGCCTTCACCATTGGTAAGAAGTATCGTTTTCCAGTCTATTATTTTTTTATCAGAATCGTACAATTCAACAAATAGAGTAGTAGATAATGCAGAACGGTTATATCCATCAAATACAAAGCTTTTAAACCAAATTTTGTCACCCGCTGCATATTGTGATTTGTCCGTAAGTAAGTATACTTTTTCTTGGTCGTAATGATCCTCAAGATTGGTAATTGCTTTTTCTAATTTAGTTTGTGCCAGTACAGGTTGTACCATCGAAAGAAGCAATACACAGAATATATTTTTCATAGAAATCTTAGCGCATTTTAATTCTTTGCTAATGTAATGATTTAAAGCCTTCAAAAATTGATATTTAATGTCTTATTTTAGAAAAAAACAATCAGATTGATGCGATCTTAGATCAGATTTGTAGTCTTTATATTAATTTAGGTGAATACTATTTTTTAACACAAAAGATTAACGATCTCAAGTGCACTCAGAAATATTGTTGTTCTTATGATTAATTTTTAGACCAACAGGTTGACCAAAATAATGTTATTCTATCCAGAAATATCCCATGGAATAGGTTCTGGCTTTACCTGCCACAATTACTCTTTCATCCTTGTTTTCACAATAAAGCTGGCCTCCTCTTTCTGATATCTGACGGGCAAAAAGCTTATCTTTTCCTAATCTTGATGACCAGAAGGGAATGAGTGAGCAATGGGCAGAACCGGTTACGGGGTCTTCAAGAATGGATGACTGTGGCGTAAAATATCTTGAAACAAAATCACTGTCTGTACCCGCTGCTGTTACAACAACACCTCCAGGATCCAGATTGATAAGGTCGAAAACAGATCTTTCAATTTTGATTTTTTTGATGTCTTCCTCAGACTCATATACCAGAACATAGTCTCTGGACTTGAAGACTTCCTTAGGCTGTATGTTGAGAGACTGGGCTATATTATCCGGAAGAGTAGATTTTTCAGGCATTCTTGATGGGAAATCCATATAGTAAAATCCATCTTTTACATCTACTGTTAACTCACCGCTTTTGGTATCAAAAACAATTCTGCTCTTCTCATAGTTTAGGATGGAAGCTAAGCAATGGGCTGTGGCAAGGGTAGCATGTCCGCATAAATCCATCTCTATTTCAGGTGTAAACCATCTCAGATGAATGGTATTGCCATTATCAATAAAGAAGGCTGTTTCTGCTACAGCATTTTCACGGGCTATTTTTAAGAGGACTTCATCGGGAAGCCAGTTTTTTAACGGGACCACACATGCAGGGTTTCCATGGAAAATTTCTTCTGTAAATGCATCTATCTGATATAATTCTAACTTCATGATTGAGAAATTTTAGGTTGGTAACAAAGATAAATAAAAACCATTTGTCAGTTTGGGAAAAAACAACAAATCCCAACTCTCGTCAGGATTTTATTTATTCTTCAATCTAGTATTTTAGATAGAGTTGCATTAAAATCTATATCCCATACTCAAACCTAGCTTTATAACCTGATCGTGATCTGTTTTGTCTGCATTGAAAACAAGTCTTCCATAGGCTGCATTAGCTTCAAAAACAATTCCTTTCTTTGTAACTAACTTCCAGCCAAGACCGGCACCCAGTGCAAGATCATAAACGTTTTTACTTTCAGTAAATGCTATGTTGTCTGCCGCATATATCTTTTTTCCATCAATGGAAGTAAACATTCCAAATCCCTCAGCAAAAAATCCCGAAGCATATTTCTTTCCAAAATAATATCTGTAATAGGGAGAGATGAAGTAATTCAGATCATCTTCTTTTGTATTATCATAAACCATAAATGCAGAGATCCCCAGTGATGAATTTTTGTTAAGGTATCTTTCAAAACCTGCTTCCACGGCACCGGATAATGGCGTGATAAGATTCAGTTTAATTTCATTTTTTCTCTCGGATGGATCTTCATTGGTTTTGGTGTTTTGTGCATTAACAGAATAAAAAGCAAACAAAATCATTGCTAGTAAAAAGTTCTTTTTCATAAAAAAAGTAATTTGAATTATTTAAATGCAAAACTCAAATAATTCAAGTTAGAATAGGTTTCAAAAGCTTAAAAATGGAGAAAATGGTACTTATTTACTGGTGTTTTTATACTCATTGGGTGTCTGACTGGTCACTTTTTTAAAGGCTTTATAAAAAGTGGTCTTTGAAGTAAACCCGGCTTCTAATCCCATCGTCAACAAAGTATAGTTTTCGTATTCCGGATCTGATATCATCTCCTTTACAGCTTCCACCCGATATTGATTAATATAATTAGCAAAGTTGTCACCTGTTATGGTGTTTACAATTTGTGAAACGTATCCTGCGCTTATGCCCAGTTTTTCAGCTACTTTTTCTCTGTTTAATGTACTGTCTGTATAAATGTGATCATTTTTGCAAAGAAGTTCCAGTTTTTGAAAATAAAGATTATCTGCGGTGATCGTTTCCTTATATTCTTGTGGTGCACTATTTTCTGCAATTTGCAGATTGGGATACGGAATAGCTGAATCTTGATTCAGAAAATTGTAGACAGCTTCTTTGTTTTTGGCAAGCTTGTATTTGTAAATGCCTATGTAGGCTGTCCAGTGCATGATAAATGTTGCCGATAAAGCCAGCCCACTCATGGTAGAGGAAATATCTATCCCCAAAAAGAAGCCGGTCATATACGTAATTAGCCAGGTAGATAATAACAAATAGAGCGTAGTTAATAAGGTAATTACCCATTTTTTCTCTTGTGGGTCTTTTAAGTGCCTTATCATGAAATAAGAATAAAAAGGTGGAAACAGGATGATGATAAAGGCAAATAAAAGCTGAATCAGTCTAAGTATATTGATGATAAAAATGCCTGAACCTGTGATTTTATAAATTCCTAAAATATCATTAAGACGGTATATAATAGTAAAAGTAGAGGAGTAGACAAACGGAATGTAATACAAATAAGTTCTCTGTCTGTTTTTTACGGTATCATCAATTCGGTTTATTATAAACAGGAAGATGAAGACGGGTAGTAAAAATATCCAATCAATATAGTCCAGAAAACACAGCAAATGGTAGGACTTAAATGCACCTTCAATTTCAAAAACATAATTCAGTAAAACCATGGAAAGTGCAAATAGCAAGTAGGCTAAATATTTATTTGAAGTACTATTGAATAGGGAAGATTTTAAAATAACTACGCCTAAGACTATTCCCTGGAAAATAGCAATATTTAAAAGTGTTGTATAAATCAATTTTTTATAAAAGTTGTTGTAACGATTTGCTTTGGTATCTCCTGAGAATTATTGTTTAAATATACTTCTTTCACACGGAAAACAGTACAAGAAAAAACGAAATGAACAATAAAATTAGTGTTAGGATACTTAATAAATTTACTATATTGTTACTGTGAAACATAAACGATTGCGTTACAATTCATGTTGTTTATGTATCGGGAAAAATAACCATTGTAAATACTATAAACCAAAGTAAAAACATGCGAATTATGAAAAAAAAGATCATTCTATTGCTTTCTTTCATAGTCTATTTATCGGCAACAGCTCAAAAAAATGCTTCCGTAGATTCCATAACACAGCGGAATTTGTTCCAAAATTTAAAACCTGAATTTGAAAAATACGAAAAACAACACGGAAATTATATTCAGACCCATAATATAAGAATGCATTATTTAGAGTGGGGAGATAAAAAAAATCCAACACTTGTCTGGATTCCCGGAACGTATAGCAATGGATATGAATTATACGAAATGATAGACCAATTGGTAAAAATGAATTTACATGTCATTGCCATTGATTACTACGGTCATGGATTTACCCCAATTTCTCAAAAAAACCTGTCTATTTATCACGTTGCAGATGATATCAAATTCCTTTTAGATACAATGAAAATCAAAAAAGCAATTATTGGGGGCTGGTCAAGAGGAGGAACCATTAGTTCGGCATTTTATGATGCTTATCCGGAAATGGTTCAGGCTCTTATTTTAGAAGATGGCGGTTCTGTTGCTTGGGACTTTCAGGCAAAGGCAGCTAATATTGCGAAAGATATTGAAGAAACGAAACAATATTATACCAACAAAAAAGCAATGGCTTTTGACACCGATTTTGATGCTTATTGGTGGATCTATAACAATTGGGGGATAAAAGGAAAAGAAAGTGAGAAACTGAAAAAAGAAATTTTTACTTCTTATGCCCGAATCAAGAAAAACACAAACGGGAAATATGAAATAAATCCTGGCGCAGAAGAACTTACCGGCGAGAATTCAGCAGAAGAAAACATCGCTATTATTTACACCCCTTTTACTTCTAAAAAGGCTTTTGGTGCTTCAACTCATCAGCTAAATCCTAAAATAATTTATCGAAATCTGAATATACCTTTGCTTATTTTCGATCCTGTTAGTAAAAATGATTGGTTCGATTTTAAAGAAGAGAATGATAAACTTACAGATGAACACCAACCTTTTATTGTTCACAAGGTTTATGAAAATACCTGGCATGGTGTAAAAGACGAACGCCCGAATGAAGTAATTAATGATATTAAAACATTCTTATTAAATAATAAACTGATCAAATGAAAACTACTGCTGTGTAACGTTTCCTGACTTTGAGCTAGTAAAGAGATTATTTCCTTTAAACTTGCTCTAAAGTCAGGAGACTTCGGAGAGCGGGCGTTGATGGCTGGAATATTAAGTCATTCTTATTTCTTAGTTTTCATTATGTCATCATACAGATTGTCAACTACTTTTTCTAAAATTTCTCCTGTTTCATTAAAGCTGGTGTTCGTCAATATAGCTATCCCTATATTTTGTTTAGGATAAATCACAAACCAATTCTGCATTCCGTATATCCCTCCGTGATGTCTGTAGATTAATTGGCTGCCATTTTCTATGATATACCAATGATAACCTTCCCAAAAATCAGAACCCTCTTTATATAATTTTTTATGAGATTCGTTGACAATAAGGTTGGACCTGTCAAGTTGCAATTTCATATATTTCACCAGATCCGTAGTCGTAGAATGCAATCCTGAAATCCCACCCCATAAAGTTCTGTTGAAGTTGGGCATTAACTCGTTTTTATCGTTGTAGCCTTTTACCAATCTTGTTCTGTCATTTTCATTGAGGGTAAACTTGGTTTGGTTCATTGTATTGGGTTTCAAAACAAATTCAGTGACCAATTCTTCAAAAGGTTTTTGATACACTTTTTCAAGGATATACGCTGTCAGCTCCGGAGCCGTGTTGGAATAGGAATACGTTTCTCCAGGTTTTGTTTCAATTTTGATAAGTTTTAATCCTTCAAAAAATGCCTTTTTATTTTCGCTTTTTAGAGGCATATTAGGAAATCCACTGGTATGGGTGATGAGGTGTTTGATTGTTATAGGCTCGCCTTTAAACTCCAAATTGGGATAAGGTTCGTTAAGATAGATTCTAATATCATCCTCTAAATTGAGTTTTTTATCGAGGACAGCTTTTGCAGCTACATAACCTGTAAAGGTTTTCGTTACAGAAGCTAGCTCATAAAGTGTAGAATCGTTGGGCTGGTTTCCTTTTCCAATCGTTAATTCTCCGAAATGCTTGATGGTAGATTCTCCATCTTTAAGCACGGCAATAGAAACAGAATGAAACCTTTTGTCTTCTAATAACTGAAGAGCATTTTTTGTAATTGCATTTTCAACATTTTGTGTATTGATTGGGCGAGTACTTTTACAACCAAGTAAGGTGAAAAATAAAATAGGGATTACATATTTCATTGTCAGAATTTTAATTATGATTTATAATCTGATGCAAATATGCTGTAGAGAATCCTGAAAAAAGTTCGTATAAAAAAGTCGGACTCATTTTAATCAATAAAATAAGTCCGATTATCTGCAATCCAAAGTTTGACTATTTACAATTGATTAATTATCAACTGTTTCTGAATGCTGTTGGTGTTTGGTTTGTATATTTCTTAAATGAAGTATGAAAAGAAGATTTTGAATTAAAACCCACTTCATATAAGATTTCCAGCACCGTATATTCTTTTTTCGTGGGATCTTTCAGAATCGTCATTGCTTTTTTAACGCGATATTCATTCACAAAATCAAAAAAATGCTGATTGATATGATGATTAATTAAAACAGACAACTCACGAACGGGAATTCCCACCTGATCTGCCAATTCCTGAATCGTCAGGGAGGGATTTAAAAAGGGTTCTTTTTCAACCATAAACTTTCTAAGCTGTTCAATCTGAAAGCTTTTTGTTTCGTCAGTTTTATTTTCGGTTTCCAGCGTTTCGGCAAAATCCTTTGTCGGTTGTAGGGTAGAATCAATTCTGCGAAAAAGCTCAGGATAATTTAATGCCTTTAAAATAAACCAACAGGCGGCCAATAAAAATACTGTTCCCGCAACAATATTCAACCAGATAAACAGATCTCTGTGCTGGGTGTACCTTACGATGTTCTTTAAAATAATACATAAATGGATGATCAGGAAAATCACGGTAAGCTGAGACAGCCATTTGTACAGCAAAGTGTTGGGATTGGTATAATTTTCAAGATAAATCTTCCTGTATTTTTTAAGGACAAGAAATACACCAACAATATAAAAGAAAAACTGCAGTTCCCCGATGAGCTGATAAACCAACATTTCAGGGGAGCTCCACATATGGTTAAAGAAGTCTTCTTTAATAGCACCCTCTGCCAGATAAAGCCTTGGAACTAAAATTAAGTTGACCACAATAAAAGGAATAAGATGCAGCAAATGCTTTCTTTTTAAGGTGAAATCAGAATAACAGACGGCATTAACGTACAGATAGAAAAGAGGCATTGTCAATAAGTAGGCAGATATTTTGAAAGCTTTCAGATTGTAGCTATCCACAAAAAGGTGCATAAAAAGTCCGCTGATATCAATGGCATTAATGATAAGGAATGCTGCAAATAATCTGTTTTCCAGTTTTCTTTCTGTTTTTACCGTTAATAAAAATACGGCAAGCAGCAGCGATACAAAAACAGCCATCGCAGCAATAACTTCCAGAAAACTTAATTTGTCCATTTAATCTTTTTGTAAAAATAGGATATAAGTAATTTATTTAGAAATTTTTGTAGATCATTTAAAAAAAATTCAATTGTTGTCTTCGTGGATTTGCAAATAGTACAATTCATTACTGTAAAGAAAATATCCATCATTTAATGGGCATAAAAAAGAGACAACTATTTAATAGTTGCCCCTAAAGTGACCAAGATGAGCATATCTTCAAACACTTTTATATAAGATTTACTTAGGATGATTCATATTAATAATGATTTGTACCTAAGTAATAGATTACCATTGATTTAATTAATAATTATCTTGTAGTATAGCCACCGTTGGCAAAAATAGTCTGTCCGGTAATCCACCAACCATCTGAAACCAGAAATTCAATAAGAGGAGCAATGTCTTTAATATCAGTTAGCCCGCCTAATGCTGATGCAGATTTATGATAGGCAACTGCATCAGCACTTTCCTGCCCATAGAAAAACGGTGTATCCATTGGTCCCGGAGCAACAGCTGTTACAGAAATACCACGCTCTCCAAACTCTTTGGAAGCAGCTCTTGTAAAATGCTCAACAGGCGCTTTCATACCCTCATAAGTAGAATAAAATCCGGTGTAGGCTGCAAGCAAAGACGTTACGATAGTACAAATTTTTCCATTATCATTCAGTTTTTTACCTGCTTCCTGAATAAAGAAATAGGCTACTTTTGAATTGATATCGCTCATGCTGTCATATTCTGCTTCTGTGGTCTCTACAAAAGGCTTCTTTAGTACCATTCCCACTGTATTGATGGCGATGTCTATTCTTCCGAATTTTGAAACCGTTTCATCAAAAAAACGGGTGATATTTTCTATTTTGGTTAAATCCCCCTGAAAGATGAATGCCTCTGCACCCAATGCTTTTACTTCTTCCAATGTTTTTTCGGCATCTGGTTTTGTAGCATCACTATTGTAATGGATAGCTAATTTTGCACCTTTTGCAGCAAAGTTTCTGCTTAGAAGTCCTCCTAAATTTTTTGCACCTCCGGCAATCAATACTACCTTGCCTTGTAAATCATTTTTTGACATAATGGATAATTTTTTTTATTGATATTGTGTTTATGATTCATAAACAGCTTCCGGAATCAGAAGCTGTCATGTTATCTAATAATTAATGGTTTATTTCTTTATTAGTTTGAAGCTTTGAACTTCGTTATTTGCATGGATAAAATAAATACCTGTCGGCAAATCGGAAATATTGATTGTTGATTTATTATCAAAATTTGAGATCAGTTTTACTAATAAGCCATTTGAATTGTAGATCTTGATTTGCTGTAGGCTTTTTGGATATTGTATATGCACAATATCTTTAGCGGGGTTAGGGTAGATGCTCATTTTACTTTCTTTAGTCTGTATTTCATTTGTATTCAGAAATTCAGAACACACAACCTGAGTAGGAACCTTGCTGTCTGCCGATACACCATCACCATTCCCTAACTGATAAAGGTTATCTGCTCCCCAGGCCCATAATGAAGTATCATTTTTAACTGCTCCAAAATGGTAACCTCCAACGCGAAGTGCTAATGTTTTCCAGTTTGTATCAGTTCCGATTTGCTGTGGTGCTAAATTATAAGTATCCGCAGTGGTTCCTCCGGTGATACCATTATGATTAACTCCAAATGCATATAATGTATTATCACTCTTCACAATAGCCGAAGCATCCCAAGAAGTAGCGATTTGACTATAATCTGAAGTAGGTTCAACGGCCTGTGGTGTATAGAAAAACTGAGCTCCAGCCCCTGCTATTCCTAATCTTCCATTAGCGCTGTATCCCCATCCCCAAAGCTTTCCTGTTGTTTTAAGCCCTAAAACGTGATAAACACCACATGAAACGTCTTTCCAGTTTGTATCAGTTCCGATTTGAGCAAAATTAGATGCTGCTCCAGCTGTCACACCGGTACCTGTTTGTCCTTGTACATTGGCTCCGCAAGACCAAAGAGTTCCGTTGGTTTTGATCCCGAACGAGTTATAATATCCTGCAGATGCTTTGTCCCAATCTGTAGAAAGAGATGCTTCTTGCTGCCATGTATTATAATAGCCAACCAGTGTTCCTTTACCTAGGTTTCCCCATTCATTATAGCCTGTTCCCCACATGGTACCATCCGTTTTTACAATCATTGAATGATGATAACCTGCTGAAAAAGACTTTACATTTTGGGCAATCATTATTGGAGAATATTGAGCCGTATTGTTTCCATTTCCTAAATTACCAAATTGATTGTCTCCCCATCCGTAAAGGTTGTTGTTGGTTTTTTTTGCCAAAACAAACCAGCGTCCAACAGAGATGTCTGTCCAGTCATTATCTGTTCCCATCTGAGTAGGATGCTGAACTATGGTAACTGTTCCGGAGCCATTTCCCAGAATACTATTGATATTCTGCCCCCACATCCAAAGTGTTCCATCCTCTTTTAAGGCTACACTAAAAGTTTCTCCCTGTGAAAATTTTTTCCAGCCGGTTAAGGAGCATTGAGCATTCATAATATTGAAGCTGAGTAACAATGCCATGATGCAGAGCATTATTGTTGTTGGTCTGTTTTTAAGTGATGTAATGTGTAACATAGATTTAATTTTTAATAGTGAATTTGAATTGTTTAATTATGTATATGTATTGATCTTTTTTATATAAATGCTGCAGACTTTACGCTATGAATATTATTTAAGGATAGTTTTATAGCTTGCAGTATTTGAAATTTATAGGATGAGAATAGTTTTAAGGTTTCCAGAAAGACCATACTTTACCATTGTACACCGCAAGTTGTTTTTTTGTGGTATCATATACTATCATTCCTGGTGCCTGATTAATGATATTGAGGTGGGGGCTGCTTACCTTGGGAAGAATCATTGCTTTATTAGAATCTGTTAAAACCAGGATTCCGCCTGTAGTATCAGTTGCTCCATTATCTCCGATTGATGTTTTTGCTTTAGATTGCTCTATTTTGTCTAATCCTTGTATAGAAAGATCTGCAGTTCCTATTGTAGCCGCCGTACCATCCTCCTCACTAAGATTAGTCCATACCCCTGAACCTTTCAGGTATTTTACTTTATGATCTGTTGTGTCGTAAATGGTACTTTCTTCTACAGTAATATTGGTTTTATCTGTTATGGAGGGAAGTATAAATCCTCCATTTTCAGTATTAGCAAATTCCAAAGAAACTGAGACGTTGGTAATATTCTGTTTCCCTATCGCAACCTGAGCTTTTGTTGTGACAGTAGCCAGTATTAATAAAGATGATAATGCTGTTTTTATATTGTTATTAATCATTTTGTTACATTTTGTGTTTGTGAAATATATCCGCTGACTAAATGAGATCATCTTCCCTAGAAAGAGTAATATGAATAAAATGAGTTTATGTTTTTTCATTATTTGAATTTGATTTTAATCCATATGGAAATGATACCATCCCATAATGGAGTCATTATAGAATTTCTAATAACATTTAATATTATGTATTGGGAATATGCATGCTACCTGATTAATTTTCCCAAAAGAAAATAGCATATCCTGTTTGCATAGGAATTATCCGGCAAAATGCACTGAGACTTCTATTTTCTATTTTTTAATAGAAAATAGAGCTTTAGATTATCTCAATTAAATGCAATTATATAGAAAGAATTTCTCCGGCGGAGGTCTCTGGAATTTTTTTGAAAAATAACAGGCAAAGGATATATGACCTTTATAAAAATTGATAAGAAATATATGCAGTAAAATGATTATAATAATGATAGTTTTCAGATCATCTGTAACGATACATTTAAAGCTAAATGACCCTGCTCCAAAAGCATAAACTATTTTGCTGCCGTAACTGTATAAAGATTGGTCTGATTTAGTTGTACTGCTAAATCCATAAGAAGTTTTTGACTTCTGTTTTATTTCAGAAAGTTTGGGTTTTGTTTTTTTTAATATCCTCTTTTTTATTATTGCACGTTTTTTACTAGTGATGAACCTATTTTTATTTTTCTTTACATCCGTATGAGAAACATGTAAGTACTTCAAGCCAGAAACAGTTGTACCCTTGGAAATAAATATATTGTTGGTATCTGGCTCTACGTAAACCTCTTGGGATTTAACAATGGCCTGTATAACATGAAAATTAGTAAATAATAAAAACCCCAAAAAAAATCTTCCCAATTTTACTTTAGCAGGGAAGATTGATTTCATCGTTATAGTTTTTAGAATCTGCATGATATACTCTTTCTAAGTTAAATAGATCTTAAAGTGATCTAATTAATTATACGCAATATTATCATTGTTAAGGGAATTAAACAAAACATAGATAGGCTGAATTCGGAATTATGCATATGCTTTCTTGTATTTAATGTGTTGCTTTTCAATTTATTAATGGTCTTGGTGTTCTATTTGAACATCTTTCGCCATTTAGTCATGGTATTTCTGCTCAGTCCGAAATGTTCAGCCACTTGCCGATTATTCATTTTATGATTTTTTTGATAATCAAGGATATGCAGAATATCTGCTGTGTTGTAGGAACGAAGTTTTTGATTGATTTTTTTGATATCCTGACTTTTAGCTCCAAATATTTTTTTGTTTAATTCAATAATATCCACTGCAAAAAGTATTTTCTTTTTCAATAGCTTTTCGCATTCCAATTTTTTATGTGGAAATTTCTGATCAATGATGTCCGAATAGATCCGTTTGTAATTAGGTTGACTTTGATTTCTCATGATACTATTTAACAATTTTGTATAAACTTTTCCGGTTGTGTATATTTTTGTCTTTAATTTTCGATTGCTAGCAGTTAATTATTATGTTTTGCAATCCATTTACATAAAGTAGAATAGGGAATTCCGTATTCATTGGTAATTTGACGTTTGGTTTTCTCTTTTTTCTCTATCAGCTCCAAGATGAAGTCTATTATTTCCTGCGTATAAATGTTCTTTCTGAAATGAGGAAGCTTTGATGGGGTTTGTTCTTTGAAAGAAGCGGAAGGTGGAGCATATAATATCAGGTGTTGAGAATATAGTCTGAAGAAATCGTATTCCAAAAGTTTGCTCCATCTCAATAAGGTATTAGTGGGCAGATTTTCTTGCGAATACATTTCGATAATTTCCATTTCTGTACATTTCAGGAAGTTGCATATACGAGATAAATCAATTTTATTTTCTTTAACTCGTAGCTGTATAAATTTTCCAATATGAATATTTCTAAAATTTGAATCCATAAGTTGTGTTTATTTTTAAAAGGTAAGTGGAATGGGACTAACCAATGTCTTCACAGTATTTGAAAAAGAAAAGAATAGTAGGTTCTTTATGTAGTGTTCAGAATCAGTTAGCATTTGATACAATATTATAATTATGTCAGAGTCTATACAAACCTCACATAGGAATAATTCAGAAAGTTTTATGTACTATTTATCGATTTTACAAATTAGCAATATTGTAAATCAGTATATTATACATATTTGGATATTTGTGCAGATTTAAAATAATCCCAAATAGATATTGGTGATTTTGGGAAATATATATGATTAAATTTTCAGAAGTTATAATTGTGAAAATTGCATTGTCTATGAGAAATTTTCTACTTTCATTTCTGTTTTTTTTCTCAATAAGCTTTAGTCTTGGCGCACAAACCAAAACGATTCTGAATGAAGAATATATTGATACCAAATTAGAAGAATTAAGATTTAATACTAAAATCTCTGATCCGGAAAAAGAAAAAGCATTGTTCAGTTTGAAATCTGAATCTGAAAAAATTGGATACCAATGGGGTATTCCAAAAAGTGGACGCTGTATCATTGAAATATATGAAAAGCAGAAAAAAAATAGAGAAATTATCAAACTTGCTACGGAGCTTGAAAAAACTGATGCAGGACCTGAGGCATACAGAACCATGGCAAATCTTTACCGTTCCAAAGCTTTAGCTTTAGAATATATGGGACTGGATGAAGCCAGTTTAAAGGATTTTAAAACCGCGGTTTCATATGCGAAAAAGATTAAAGATTCCAATATCAGAAATTATACCTTATCTCTTTCGTACAACAATATGACTATTTATTTTTTGAATAAGAGGTTGGAAAATACAACTTATAAAGATTCGGTTATTGCTTATTCTAAAAAAAGTATCGAGTCAGCTCAGCTTATTAATGGCAACAGTAAGGAGATTCCCCTTACAAAAAAATATGAGATGCTTTCATTTAGTTATATGCGCTTAGGGATTTCTAGTTTGGAAGAAGCGAACCAACCGGGAAACTTACAAAAAGCTGAAAAATATCTAAACGAAAGTCTAAATATTGTCAATACATATAACTTGTTAGATGATAGCAAGGTTATTTTAATGAATCAATTAAGTTGGATGTATCTGGAAAAGAAAGAGTATCAGAAAACAATACAATATGCAAATCTGGCCAGAGATCTTGAAAAACAATTCCCTAACCCGACTAACAGAATCGAATCTTTTGAATTTTTAGCTTCTGCCTATAGTGAAATGGGAGATTCAAAGAATGCAAAGATCTATATGGATAAATATACCTACTTAAAAGATACCATAAGAATTACAGAAAAAAACAATACGGACTATTCTTCAAATATCTTATTGCAGGATTCTAAAAAAATCAGGAAAAAATATCTTCAATAAAAATAATTATTATTTCAGCGCTGTCTCTTGTAGCTTTACTTTTCATTACTTTTTATTGGAAAAAGAAAAATAAGATTACCCACGAAAAATATGAAGATCTGATTGCCAAAATTAATCATGAAAAGCAACTCAATCATGATGAATCATATAATAAAGTTAACAAATCAAACGCTTCGGTTACCATTACTGACGAAACAGTAAAAGCATTACTTCTTAAACTAAAAAAGTTTGAAAGCTCAGAAAAATATCTTCGTAAAGATTTAAGTCTTACCTGGATGGCTAATAGTCTTAATACCAATACAAAATATCTCTCAGAGGTTATTAAAGTATATCGTGAGCACAATTTCACAAACTATATCAATGAATTGCGCATCAACTATATTGTTAAAAAGCTTTATGAAAATCCCATTTACACAGAATATAAAATTACTTATCTTGCTGAAGAATGCGGATATGCTACACCTCGTGTATTTGTGAATGCTTTCAAGAAAGAAATGGGCTTTACAACATCCTATTTTGTAGAACAATTGAAAATCTCTGCACATCAATCATTATACTCTTAAAATTGGTAATTCAGTATAAAATATAATCTTTTCTTATGGCTAAAAAATTATGGCCATGATATACTTAAATGTACCAATCCTTAGCTCTATAAAAATGATGATAATGAGTTGGAGTACTTGCCCAATTAATCTTTAAAAATAAATTTAATTTGGGTACTCTAAAATTGAGTATTGCCTTTTATTGTAGGATAAACTTCTTGCAATTTAATTTTAAATGGTATATTGTATTTGAAAATTTTCTCATAAATAAAAGATGCTGTAATTTATTATGTAACTATAGCCTTCTCTTTTATATCTTATTTTCATGGAAAGTCTATTACAGTTAAATTGTTACAATCAATTATATTGCAACCTAAAATAATTGTTAGATTTGGATACCGGATTGGTATGTAATTCATAGACGGCTAAGAAGAAAGTAAAAGGACAAAAAAATAGTGAAATGACTGACGTATTTAAAAATTACCTATCCTCACTAGAAAGATTATCAGCCGAAGAAATCAACTTTTCTGCGCAATTCTTCAAACCAATCCGCTTAAAAAAGGGTGATTTTTTTATTCATGAAGATGAATTCTGCCGTTATATTGGATTTATCGTTAGTGGCGCTGTAAAAGCATATGCTATAGACAAAGAAGGAAAAGAAAATATAACCTGCTTCAAGTTTGAAAATGAATTTGTCACCTCGTTTCCGGAATTTGTGACGCAGGAAAAATCCAGAAAGAGTATCAGGGCTATAGAAGATAGCGTAATCTATAGGATAAGTTACCAGGACTATCTGCATCTGCTTGTTCAGGTAACTGCTTGGAACGGAATTATAAAATCGGTGATGGAGCGTGAGTATAGCCAAAAAGAACGTTATCTGCTGAATTACAATAATAGGTCTGCTGTAGATAAATACCATCATGTCCTGTCTAGTGAACCGATGCTCGTCAAGCGCGTAGCAACTCAGGATCTGGCATCGTACTTGGGCATCACACAGCGATCACTTACACGGGCGAAAGGACAAATACATAGACCCAGCATATTATAGGACAAATGTCCTTATGCTTTCTTGATCAGTGATGTAGTTTTGCAAAAAAAACTATGTTACGTCAAATTGCTCCCGAAGTGTTCCATATTTCACTGATGCCGCGCAACAGTATCAACTGCTATATTATCGAAGGTGTATTGGTAGACTCCGGAATACGAAGTTCGTATGCTGCTGTAAAGAAAACTCTTCAGAAAATTCCTGTTTATCAACATGTACTGACACATGCCCATGCAGACCATCAGGGCTGTAGCGATCAGATATGCGCAGAGTTCGCAATACCCTTACTCTGTCATCCCGACGAAGTTTTCAGGACTGAAACAGGTATGGTAACCAACGACTATCCAACTCCTCAACATTGGGTAGCAAAGCTTCAACAAAAGTATTGGGCAGGTCAGGGACATAAAGTGGAACAAACAATCGTTGAAAACGATATGATCGGAAACTTTCGCGTAATAGAGACGCCCGGACATTCGGCAGGGCATATTTCTTTATTTCGCGAGCGAGATGGTGTATTGATAATCGGAGATGCAGCGACAAATATGAACCTGCTCACGACAATGACCGGTCTACGGCTTCCACCACATATATTCACCTCGGATCAGCAGTGCAATATCAAATCGCTTCAGAAGTTGGCAAAACTGAATCCAGCCATTATCTGCTTCGGTCACGGACCAATCATGCTAAATACAGATCGAAAATTTGAGCAATTTGTGGCTAAATGCAGTGCGGCTATTAAGGTTTAGTTAGCAAGACGAGCATATCTTCAAACACTTTTATCGATGATTTAGTTCGTTTGAGTAAAATTAAGCAAGAATTACTAAACTCTATTTTCATCTATAAGATAATTTTATGAGTTTTCCATTTGTTTGATGTTATTTTTCCAGGTTAAAAAAAGATTGACCGTTTTGATCAGCTTAAATATTAGGATGAATACAAGGAAAGAAAATAATATAGTGTAAATGGAATAGCTTTTGAAAAAGATGATCTGAATAGCAAGAACGAAAACATTGATTGATAAAAAGATTATAGTGATTTTTTTGTGAGACAGCCCCAATTGTAAAAGGTGATGATGGATGTGCGTTTTATCTGCTTTGAAAGCCGATTTTCCTCTTAAAATTCTATCAGTATATACTCTTATAGAATCTATGACAGGAATGGTAAACACAAAAAGAATGAAGAAAATACCATAAGGGAAATTATGAGTTGTATTATGGTCAAATTTGGTAATATAAATACCCAGGCAAATTAATAGATATCCTAAGAATAATGCCCCGGAGTTTCCTAAAAATATTTTGCTTTTTTGTGAAAAATTGTACTTGAGGAAAGCCAGGATACTGCCAATGAACAAAATGCCAATTCTTGCAAGGCTAATGTTGCCTTCTATAAGTGCGATAAAGAAAAAAAGACCAAAACCTATTCCTGCAACGCTTCCTGCCAATCCGTCTATTCCATCGATCAGATTAAAGGAGTTCACTGCAGTGGTAATAACCAAAACGGTAAGAATGTATTGCAGGTAAATGCTGATTTCATAAACTCCGAACAGTCCGTACAAAGAAGATATTCTGATTCCGGATGTTGCTATTATTACACTTACACATAGTTGTATCCCCAGCTTATAGATTGCCCTGATGTCCGTTTTGTCATCTAAAGCTCCTATCAATAGCATAATGTATGAAGTGATGATGATGGGAAGCATCTCTTTCAGGCTGTTATTTACGGTAACACCCATTAGCAAAATAACAACAATACCTATTACTAAGCCTCCAATTAAAGGAATTGCATTGTGATGAACCTTTCTTGAATTGGGAACATCTACTAATTTAAGTTTTTGGGCAGCAGTTCTCATCAGCGGAATGATACACATGGATAAAGTGAAAGCAAGAATTCCCAATATGGATAGTTCTATACAATTTTTCATGGCATTTCGTTTTTAAGCGGTTTTATTTGAATTGTTGAATAGTTGTAGGTTTTTTAAATGTCCTACATGATACTTTTCAAGAGTTTTTTTGTCTAATTTTGAAATCACAGGGTAGACATTGGTTTTCTTATTGATTGTAAAGGTTTCTTCAATAAGCTGACTGTATTTTTTTGCTATTTTTTTCCAGGTATATCTTCTTTCTGCTATTTTCTTCATCTGTACGGCACAATTACGGAGATCTTCTTTTGTAATTTCATTTAAAACATTTTTAAGATCTTCCTCATTGGAGAAGTAAAAAGCCTGATGTTCCGTTGTGGTTCTGTTGTAAGAAACTCCATTGCTTATAATGGGCAGCCCTAAAAACATAGCTTCAACTAAAGAAGGATTGGTACCGCCCGCAGAATGCCCGTGAATATAGACAGAAGCATTTCCGCGGATAAGGTCTATCGTTTCTTGATCATAAATAGGATCCAGCAGATGAATATTTTTAAAGCCTGAATATTGGTGCTTTACATCAATACCATACTGACTGTTTTTCCAGTTGCCAACCAATACCAGTGTACGATCAGGAAGTTCACTGAAAACTTTTACAATAGTATGAACGTTATTTTCCGGTTCTATTCTGCATACTTTTACCGCATATTCTCCTGATAAAAAAGGATATTTTTCTATATTTTCAGGAGTAGGGATCAAATTTACTTTTGTATGGTCGGCACCGTATTCTATGACTCTACTGATCGTTTTATATCGTAAAGAAGTATAATCCTGGATAGATTCATTATCAGAAATATCAATATGAGAAAATCTCACGGCCAGTTTTTCTGCCCACCACAAGTATAATTTTGCAGGTAAAGACCATTTGTCTCTTTTCCATTCTATACCGTCAATCGAAATGATGATTTTTTTACGGGTAAACAATCTTACAAATGGTAATAACCAGGCGCCTGCAACCCCTAAAATTAATAGAACATCACTACAGAATAATGCGTGAAGAATAGACAAGGTATCATAAGGAATGCTTTGAATCCCATTGGCATCAAAAGGAAGATATTTTAGTTTTGCCCCTTTCCAGCTTTCGGTTCTCTCTTCTTTCGTATATTTCTTTGATGAACAGTAGACTGTAAAATCATAAGTATCAGCAAGCTCTTCTACAAGGTGAGCGGCTAACGTTTCGAATCCTCCATATTTAGCGGGTAAACCCACAGTTCCGATAATTGCTACTTTTGTCTTCATAATAGATGTATTTGATAACAGTAGTACTATTCATATTCCAAAAGTAAAGTTGTTTTTAAATAATTAAAAATCAATGGCTTAAATCTTATTAGACACGGTGCCAAGTTCCAAAAAATGGAAAATATATTATAAAATGGAAATAATTTTCAGAGATTCTTTTTCAAAATAGGCTTCTGAAAACAAAAGACTTGTCTGATAAGATGCCTCGCTGAAAGATTGGTACACGTCTGAATTGCTCAATATATAAGTAATCTTTTCAGATAATTCGTCGACATTTTTAGAGTTAATTAAAAAACCGTTTTTGCCGTCTTTTACCAATTCGGTCACCCCGCCAACCCGAGGAACAATGGCTGGGAGGCGGTAACGCATTCCTTCCAGAATTGTCAGTCCGAAAGTTTCTACCCAAAGATCAGGATGAGACAAATTGACGATGATGCTTGCTTCCCGATAAAAAGGATGGGTATTGGTTTGTGTAGGATAGATGGTAAGGTTATCCGGAATTGTCTTTCCTCTGAAATACTCCTGAATTTCTTTTTCTGAAGCATTCACAACCAATTTGAATAGGTAGCTGTTGTTTTTTTCTGCTAATTTTAAAAATTCGTTAACGCCTTTGTATATTTTTAAAGAACAGATCATCAGGAGAATCGGAACCGTCTTTTCCAAATATTGGAACTGATCTGCCTGATCTGTAAAATCACTTTCCAAAACATTATAAAGAAGAACCTGATTGTCTATCAGAGATTCTTTTTTTAAAAGATATTCTGAAACAAAAACTATCTTATCTGCGGAAAATTTTGCGATTCCGAACAGAAAATTTTTAAATATTTTAGGTTTCACAGAGGTTTCGTGGATATGATAAATGATTTTGCAGCCTTTTATTTTTCCGGCAATAGCTGCCCCAAAAGGAAGTACCGTATTGATATATACGATGTCCTGCTTTTTTAGAAAAAATAAAAGCTTGATCATTAAAAGAAACTGACTCACAAAAAAATTGGCTATTCTAATCCATGAGCTTTGAGAAAACTGATACCAGAAGAAGTGATTTTTAACGTTCGGGATGTCGGAAAGAAACCCTGTTCTTCCGTCGGAGGTAAATAGGTGAGCTTCAATTCTGTTTTTTGTCCAGGCTTTCAAAAGCTGCATCAGTACTTTCGGACTTCCGCTGTAATCATTCAGTAGATGGATGGCAACAATTCTTTTCATCTTAGTTGGTTATAAATGTTGTTGAGATGTTCTCCTCTTTTTTCCCAGGAGAATTTTTCGATATAATGTTTTCTGGCTCCGGTACTCATTTCTTTCAGAAGATTTTTATCCAAGAATAATCTGACCAATGCACGGCTTAAGCTTTCTATGGACTTACTGTATTCTTGTTGAGGAATTGTGATACCACACTGATCATTCACAAATTCTCCGGGGCCTTCATTTTGAAGGCATACCACCGGTAATCCAAAAGAAAGTGCTTCCGGAACCACCATTCCTGCTCCTTCGTGGGAAGGAAAAAGAAATACTGAAGCTTTTCTGTACATTTTCATCAGGTCTCTTCGGTCGATCCATTCAATAATTTCAATATAATCATTCATCCGGTTTTCGGTAATGAGACGCAGGTAAAATTCTTTTTGCTCACCTGTTCCTACCAGGACCAGCCTGCATTGCGCCCTGTCTTTTTCCGGAAGGCTATTGATGAATCCGGCAAATGATCTTATGGTTAAATCAAAGCCTTTTAACGGAACAAATCTTCCCACGCTTATCACCATAAAATCAGATTTTACAGCCATCTCATTGCTTTGGAAAAAGTCTTCCGAAGCTACGGACGGATAGAGGGAATATTGATGTTCAGAAAGACTGAGCTTTTCAGGAACTCCGGTATTCATACACCAGATGTGACTTGAATGTTTGATGGTGTTACTCAATGAAGGCGAAAAGTTCCAGAAGAAATTTTTCACCATCCATGTGAGACGGTCTTTTATAAAATATTTTTTGGAATAATCTTGCAGATACTGTTTTGGAATCAGCGGATGATGTCCTATAGGCCCCCAAACCATCGGTTTATTAAGCTTCCATAAAAAACTTGGCGTCCAGTCGTTATGAAAATTGACGTTATGAACAATATCAAAATCCAGTTTTTGTTTTTTAATAAACGAAATAATTCCTTTCTGCCAAAGATAATAATACAGCATTGCTCCCCGGTTTCCCTTTTTCCAGAAACGCATCCAATAGGGAAGATCAAAATAGAGAAAATGCATATTCTGATAAACAGTATCAGGATTTTCCGCCATATATTTCTCGATATGCGCTCTGTTATTTTCCCTTGTGATAGCGATCACTTTTCGGAATCTGGCAATTTGATACACAAAATTCCAGCCCATCGCATCTTCAGAACCTTTATAAGGATTCACTGCGTAGCAAGTTGCCAGTACAGTTTGATTGGTTGTCATGAGTTCTTGTTTTTAATAGTTTTGCAGGAATGCCTCCTATAATACTGTTGTTGGGGAAAGATTTTGTAATGACACTTCCTGCCGCTAAAATGCATCCATCACCAATCTCTACACCGTCCAAAATGGTAACTTTGCTGCCGATCCAGCAGTTTTTTCCGATTTTGATCCCTTTTCTGTTAACCCCCTGATGTCTTATCGAAATATCTAAATCTTCATAATTGTGGTTCTCGGGATGACAGCTCAGGTACTGCCCAACGATGCATTCATCACCGATTTCCAGTCCTCCGGAACCTCCCAGATAGGCAAATTCTCCGATGCCCACATTGTTTCCTATTTTTATCTTTTCTCCGATATTATTGAAAGAAGTAGAAACAATGATTCTGCTGAAAGCTCCAATGGAAATATTATTTCCGAATTCTATTCCCTGTTTTGACAATGCAGAAACATAGACATCATTTCCCAGTCTCAGGAATTTCCCCCATTTCATTTTTGAGGGATTAAAAAAGCTGACTCTTTTCCCTAAAAGCATTCCTTTTGGATTCTTAAAGAAGAAAATAACCTTTAATCCCCTGATGATGCTCCAGAGCTGAATCCATATCAGCTGAAGAATAGCTCCGGAGTTCAATGCATCATCTATTGTAAAATCAGGATTTCTAAGTCTTATGATTTTTTCAACAATTGTTTTCATTTTGCAGCAATTATGGTGTTCATTATGGTATCCAAAGTCGTATCAAGATCATTGTTTTCAATGGAAAGATATTTTACATTCTGGTCTTTTTTTTCCAGTTTTGAAAACAATTGGCTGTATTCTGTGGTAAGGTCACATATAGATTTGTAAGAAAGTTCTTTTTTTCTGCTGAGGATTTTTTCGGGAGCCGCATACAGAAAGAAATTGAATTTGGGCTTTATCAAGAAATGGTATGCACCTTCGGTCACTAACTTCGGAAGTTGGATATTGCTTCTTTTAGCATCTGCAATGAAGTCGAAATAATACCTGTCATACAGCACTATTTTTCCTCTTAAGACATATTTGAGGTAAATAATAAACTGTCCTAAAATATAATCTGTGTAATAATACCCGAATCTGAATAAAGAAGAAACAGAACTCTTATTGTTCCCTTGTCTTGGCAGAGAATTCACTGCATCCTGGTGGGCTTTTTCTTTACCTTTGGTCCATACACTTAGAATAGGAAGAAGGGAAGGTCTGTGTCTCAATACTTTTACAGGTCTTCGATACCGTTTCTCTATCAGCTCAGAAACTTCAGAAATAACAGTTGATTTTCCCGCTCCGTCCACACCACTGAATGTCATGATAAAACCTTTTTCTGAGAAAGAATCTTTCAGATAATGGTATACATTTTTTATAAATCGGAAACCTTTGTTATAATCTTTTGTTTTCAGAACTTTTATGATTGTTTTTTTATCGTTTGTTTTTTTTGAATCCACATGTTCTGAAACAAAATTTTTATACAGATCAGGAATTTCCGATTCATTAAGATGATAAAACAGGTGAATAAACCGGGCTGTGTCTTTTTCCGAAACTTGATGGACTCCAAATCTGTTTTTGATTTTGTTTTCCAGAACTTCATTTGTATTCATGATCTTCAGGTATTTCCATTTCAGCTGAGAAATGAGATCGAGGTTAAGAATTTCATGATGCTTTGTGATAATTCTTACAGAGTACATAAACGATTTTTTAAGGGTTGTAACGTTTTGTACGAGACTGTTGGCAGATAAAAAGACAATCAGCTTTTTTGCATTCCGGGAAGATATGATTATATCGATATCAGAATTTAATTTCAGATTTTCAGGAGCTTCGTTATGAAATTTTAAAGTGGCATAAGGGGTATGATACAGCTGATCAAAAATATCCATGATCAAGAGTTCTCTCTCTGTATTATTTTCTGTAAGAAAAATATTTAAAGCTTCAGTCCAGGTTTGTAAAAGCCAGTGAATCTGTACATGCCATTTTTCCTGTTCCGCATATATTTTCAGGTATGATAATGTATTGGTAAGAAGATAGAATTTTAAATACTTTTCAAGTTCTTTATCGTCATACTGAAAGGCTATTGCATTTTTTTCCTTGATCTCTTTAAAAATATTTTTCCAGGATTTCTTCTGAATTAAAATACCGTTCTGAATGATAAAATGAAAAAAATCAAATGCTTTTGGTCTTTCAAAGGATGCCAGTTCCCAATCATAGATTGCCAGTGTATGGTCTTTTATATAGCAGTTCCAGGAAGTAAAATCACCATGAGAAAAAGAAAGATCTACTTTTTCGTTTTCATTGATGCCACTTAGGACAAGCTTTAATTTCCGTAATAAGTTTTTAGGAACCCGCTCATCATTCAGGCTTTCAAAATCAGTTTTTAGATCCTGAAAATATCTCCAGTTTGCTACTTTTGTACTTTGTGTTTTCTTTTTTGCAATGTCTAGTATTGTCTTTGCGTGTATAAGTGTCAATTCATTCACTCTCTCTCCGCCAGCGGAAATATCTGAAAGCTGTAGAACATATTCATTTACCATTTTTGATGATGGGGTAATATATTTTGCATTGTTTTTGGATATTTTTAGGCTTTGAAATTCATTATGAACGAGTTGTTTTGCCTGCTCTGTACTTGCAATTTTATAAAAACATTCCTCTGAAAATAAAAGACATTTATTATTAGGACCTACAGTTCCTGTAAAAATGGCCCAATCACTTTCAATGTCGAAAATAGGTTTTTCACCTGCGATATAATATACCGTTTCTTTTTTGAAAGTCAGTTTCTGTAAACGAAGTACAAATAGAAATTCTACTAACCATGAGAAGAGTTTTGCTTTAAGAGTAGCGGCATTATAGAATTTTAAAAATAGCGGCTTTTTTGAATTTGAGTTCCAAAACCATCTTACACTACCATCGGGATTAGGGATGTAGGAGAAAGCAATTTTGACGCTTCCCGGCTGTTGTTTCGTAAACAATCTGTATCCTGTATTTTTAAATATATTTTTCATGGCATTTCTTTATATTACAAAGTATATAAATAGTCTGCCAATGATTTAAGCATTTGTATTTCAGTAAATTATAAATTATTATTGAGTGTCGTTTTCCAAAAAATGGAAAAATAATGCAAGGTTTGGAATTCAGACTGTAAGATCCGGCCGTTTTTTTCTTAATATAATTTTTTGCGGGCGGGTAAGATGATTGTTGTTTCTAAAGGCAATAGAAAAAATAATGATCTGGTAAAACATAATCCCGTAATTACTTTCTCCAAAGATTCCAAATTCTGTGAAAGAATTAATGATAATGGGAATCAGAATCCCAATCAGCATAAGCTTAATTTCTTTTTGTTCGGATAAAATGGATTTTACGGTAAAAAATACCTGAAATAAAACAATCGTAAAACCAATAAATCCCAAATTCATCAGTACCTGCATAAAGGTATTGTGCGTCATTTTCCCAGGATAAGTATGTGCACTCTGGAAAAATTCTTTATAATCGATCCGCATAAAACCGAAGCCTAAAAGCGGTTCTCTCGGCAGGCCTTCTGTAATCAGAGCTTTCCAGAAAGGCAGTCTTCCTGTAAGGCTCATTACTTCTTCCAGACGGGATTGGTCTCCTCCTTTCAAAATGATACTGTATACCGCAAATGGTGCTACCGCAGCTACGACGGCTATAATGCCGAATTTAAGGGTTTTCCTTTTCGTTTGGTTCACATGAAAAAATATGATGAGTAATACCCCGATTAGCGAAGATCTTGAGCCAGTCATATATAATGCATACATGATGATAAGAATTTTGATGATGGTCCATACTTTATTTTTAAAGCGATACAGGTCAAAAATAAGACAGGCACATCCGACACCCGCTAGCATTCCCAATTCATTGGGATTCATTAAAGTTCCGCCAAGTCTTGCCTCCTCGCCGCCATCTGTGAGACGGAAAAAAACATCTGGAGCTACCCACATTCCAATAACAAAAACCAACTGAAGGATAAAAACCGTGTTTCCAAGCAAATGATAGAGCCTGATACTATGTCCTTCAAAATAGATATCCAGAATTTTAAGGCTTTTCACAAAAAAGTAGGCAAAAACAAAACTCTGGAAAGTCATAAACCATTGGAGAGCGCTAAAACCGGGGTTAGTACTCCACGAAAAGGAAATAAATCCCAACGTAAGATAACCCATATATAGAATAGGAGAGAAGATGTTTTTGTAAGCCAGCGAATTGATACTGCCATACCTGATTATTTTTTGGTAAATAAGTATAGACGAAAACATCACGCCCATTCTTCCCACTACTTTTATGGCTCTTGTAATCGCAACATTTTCACTCCAGGTAAAGAAGCAGGCAACCATTAATAAAAGAACAATAAAGAGTTGGTTGTTTATTGTTTTTAAAAATTTTTGATGAGAAATAGTAACAGTTTCCATAATCTATAAATCATAAAGTCCGGAATTCATTTCAGTGATGATATGTTGCCAATCGAAGGCTTTTTCAATCATTTTCAGAGCATTCTGAGAAGCTGTGTTGTATTGGTTTTTGTCTTTCCAGATGGCGTGTATATCCAACATTGCCCGAAGTAATAATTTCCGGTCAGGGTAAGGAATGGTAATACCCGCACCATATTCATCAATTAAATAACCGATATTGGTATTTTTGGTGACGATACAAGGTTTTCCGAAATTGGCAGCTTCTATTACCGAAACCGGGAGACCTTCGTTTCTGGAGGGATGCACAAAAACATCCATCTGATTCAGAAGAGAATTCTTTTCAGCTCCGAATTTACTTCCCAACAATTCTACCTTTTTCTCAAGCTGAAGATCTTTTATTTTTTGCTGAAGCTGATGTTTTTCATTGCTGTCTCCAATGATCCAAAGCTTTGCATCAGGAATTTCTTTGATAAAATCTGAAAAGCTGTCCATTAGAATATCCAGTCCTTTGGTGAAAATATCCAATCTTCCGATAAATCCGAATAGGAGAGTGCTGTCGTGTACTTTTTCAGGAAAGCTGTTTACTATTTTGTCAAATCCATAAGGTATAAGAACGGTTTTGTCTGTCGGAAATATAGCTTGGAGCCCTTCTATTTCGCTTTCACCGATGCAGTGTATTTTTGATGCATTTCCGATTACCTTCTTTTCACAAAACCTGAAATAGATTTTTTTCACCGATTTATTTTTGTTCATAGCAATCGTATTATAGGCACCGTGAGGCGTAATTATAAATCTGCATTGATGTTTTTTCAGGAATTTACTTAGAGAATAATATACCGGAATCCATCCTCCGTGAAGATGAAATATAGTATTCGGATTTGCATTCAGAATTTCTATTTTAAGATCCTGAGGTATAGAAAAAGGGTTCTTATTTTTTTGAAAAACTTTGGTTTTAAAATTTCTTTCCGGATAATTGATCTCGGTATTTTCAGCAATTCCCCACACTTCAACCTTCCCGGATTTTTCTGCCTGCTGAGCCGCCAGATTGTACACCACTTTATTGACGCCGTTCATTTTTTCTGGGTTGGCTTTCCCTAATATAATATGCACTATGCCCATACGGAAATATTTTTTTTGTTAAGAAGAATTTTCCAATACACAACCATTAAAACCTGATTGATCACAAGCCCTGAAACGGCTCCGTACAGTTCAAAATATTTTAAGAGGAAATGAAAGCTCAGAAGCGAGAACATAAATGAAATGCAATAACCGATAAAGAAAACTTTATTTTGTTCTAAAATTCTGATGGCGATTCGGGTAGGGTAGCCGTAAAGGATAACGATATACAAAACAGAGATTAACCTGATAACAAAACCATACTGATGATATTTCTGTCCTCCCAGAAAGGTAATAATAGGTTCTGAAAAGATAAAGAAACCGGCAATAAGAACTCCCAGTACTGCCATTCCTTTTGACATATTTTTTAGAAGTTCTTTTTTTTCCTGTCCTTTATTTTGATAATGTAGCAGGGCAGTTTTCGGAAGGTAATAGTTTTCAACAGTCTGCAGAATAATATTGATAATTCCAAAAAAAGACTGAACCAGCCTCAAAGCTCCCAACGCGTTGGTGCCAAGATAAATACCTGCGACGAGAGTGAAGAAATTATTTGAAAACCATTGTACAACAGAAGCACTCAAAAGCCATTTTCCCTCTTTAAAATGATAGCGGAAAAGTGAGTTGTTTTTCAAACTAAAATCCGAATTTTTTATAAAATAGATGATTCCCGGAATGGTTGCTATAAAATTAATTATACCTATTATATACAGACTTTTAAATAAACTGAGGCTTTCCTCAACCCAGATAAAAGGGAAGACAGCCAGAAAAATACAGTCAATAAAAAGTAAAATTTGAATATGGTCAAGCGTCAGTAAAATTTTTCTGACAAAATCCTGAAAAATATAGGCGGTTGTAAAAAGAATAACCGCGGATAAGTTTCTTTTAAAGAATTCTATTGCGGAAATAGGTAGAAATTTAGCCGCAAACAATAGCAAAGCAAAAATAAAAATCAACAGCAAAACAGCCTGAAAAACAAATCCCAGCGATTTTCGGCTGAATTCTTTTGCGGCTGAAATCTGAAACGGCTGTACAATAACTGCATTACAGATTCCAACAAGAAAATAAGTTACTAAAAGAACGCACGAAAAAAAACCAAAATCTGAAATGCTCAGTTTCCTGGCCAGCAAAAAAGTAAGCAGAAAATTGGATCCACTGAATATCAGCTGATCGGTGAAGACCAGAGATGATTGTTTGGACGCTATTTCTTTCAGCTTTTTCACAATTTATTTTTTTTGGATTAATTTTTTTATGGTGGTAAGAATGCTCGGATTGTACCCTTCTTTATTAAGGATGAACCATAGATGATCAAGCTTATATTCATCTTTTAGAAGTTCTACATTCATAATGCTCTTGGTGGCTGTTTTCCGGCTGTCTAAAAGGAAGAGATTCTGATCGGCAATTTTCAGAAAAAGCAGAGGCATTTTCCCTTGTCTTATGGCCTGATTATTAACAATACAGATGTCCATACTTTTTATTTTTTCAAGAATTATTTTGTGAATATCATTTGAGGTAAGTTTAAGATTTTCATCTCCGGAAAAATTGATATAATGTTCTGTCTGAATATCTTTCAAGGTATTGGCAACATCGACCACCAAAACTTTTTTTGACTGCATCTGCATTGCGTTGATGATATTTTTAGCGTGAAAGGTATGATGTTCGGGATTGTCATAAGAAGTAATGCAGATGATCTTTTTTTCCTTAATGATGCCTTTGAGCTCCATTTCAAGGATGTTTTCAAGAAAATAATAAGGTATTCTTTCTCTTTTTTTTATAAAGGGGGTCGTGAACGCGATAGGAATGGAACTGTTTTTCTCGATCGTATAGACATCGCTTACTTTTGCTTTTGCAAAATGAATGGCATAGATCAAAGCAATAGATCCTATCAGGCTCATTAGAACTGCCACAATGATAATGATGGAACGCATAGGAGATACAGGATGGGAAGAAACTTCTCCCCGTGTAATAATTTTGTGAAAAGAAATTTTCGCTGCTTTGGCAATTTCGGCGTCTATTCTTTTTTCATTAAGGAAATTGTAATTTTTTTCATAAAGATTAAACTCTCTGTTCATAATGTTGAGGAGTTTTTCCTTTTCCGGTAAGCCTACAAAAGACTGTTCGGCAATCCGAATGTCCTGATCAATATCATTATATTTGATCTGCAGGTTTTTTTGGGTATTCCTGATGCTTTCGGTTTGATAGTCTGTAAGATCTTTTATTTTAGTATCTATTATTTTCACTTTTTCGTGTTCCGGGGTGTAGGTGAGAAGAAGATCTTTTTTTTCTGCCTGTAATTGCTTGATGTTTTTCATCATTTCCGTAGAAAGAAGATCATTAAAAGCCTCAAAGTTGGTGGCAAGATCAAGATAATTGTCTTTACCCTGCGCAATGTATCCGTTTAGATCCTTTATGGCATCCAGGTTCATTTTCAGATTGCTTTTCTGGATTTTGAGCTGGGCTATTTTCCTAAGATCGGTCTCTGTTTCCTGTGGAATATTGATGATGTGTTCCTTGTTTTTGTAGTTTTCAATTTGGTTCTCTACATCAGAAAGTTTATGATTGGCCTGCCCAATCTCTCCTTTAAGGAAATCTACAGTGGTATTGGCAGCGCGGTATTTATTTTCAATATAATCCTGAATGTAGGTTTCAGCAAGGGTATTGACAATCAACGCGGCTTTTTCTGGTACATTGCTTTTAAAATTAATTCTGATCACCGGAACGTCTTTGTCCACAGAAACGATATCCAGATTTTTATTGATGTTGTCCAGAAGTTTTTCTCTGCTTAAAAATTCAATTTCATACTGATCGATGATTTTAACGTCTGGTTTAGACTTAATGTAGTTTTCATTAAGACTGATCAATATTTGCCCGTTAGTTATATGAAGAGGAGTTCCGAAATTTCCGTTTTTCGGTGTGACAGTACCAGGAACGGTAATGGAGTAGGTTTGTTTGGATAGGACGTTTAATAAAAATTTTTTATCCTTGTTTTTATCATTACTAAAAGTTGCCTCTATCTTAATAGGCGAATCGTTAAAAAGCTCAACCGACTGAACTTTCCCTTTTCTGTAAATTTCCGTGGACAAGGGAAGTTTTGAAAGTGTTTTCTCAATTAGTGAGGTTGATTTTAAAACTTCGATTTCCGTACTGATTTTGTTGGCAGAGGCAAATACATCAAAATCCTTGAAAAGATTGGCACTGGGAACGCCTTGCTGGGTATCGGCAAGCTTCAGTTTTGCTGTACTTTCATACATCGGTGTCACATAGTTGAGGTACTTTTTGGCAGCCAATACAGAAATTACCATTGCAAGAATTACAACAGGCAAACCTCTCAGCAAAGGTTTCAGAAATCTTATATTTTCGTTGTTCATAATCTTTTTTTTATAAAAGCCCAATGAGTATTCCTGCTGCAGAGGTAACTGTTGTAAAAGGAATAATCGTGGAAGCTCTTTTATCAAAGTCCTTGCTTTTCTTAGAGGGTACAATAACGTAATCTCCCGGATGGAGAATAATATTCTGATTGGGAACATCTTTCATTTTGGTAAGATCGATGTTGGTAACCCTTACGTTTTCGCCTTCCTGTCTTAAAATTTTCACTGATTTCAAGTTCGCATACATTTCAAAGCCTCCTGTTTTTGAGATAATCTCAAGTAATGTATTCTGATCCTTATCGACCTGAATCACTGCAGGATTTCGTACTTCACCCATCACGGCAATTTCTTTGTTAAGAACTTTCACATCAACAATAGGGTTCACAAGCCATTTTTTAAGTTTTGTTTTTATGTCTTCCTTCAGCTCGGGCAAAGATTTCCCGATTACAGAAGTTGTTCCTAATTTTGGAATTTCAATATTTCCGTTAATATCTACCAAAAGCCATTTTCCATAGACCTCATTAGAGTTATAAATTCCATATACGGATCCCACACTCAGATCATCCTGTCCCCAAACCGAAAGTGTTATTTTATCATCTTTACGGATTTTGTATTGGTAGTTCGGGTCAAAACTGAAATCCTGCATATTTCTGGATGCCTGATCTTCTTCCAAAACATTATACGTTTTACAGGAAAAAAGAAGAAGCATCAATAGGGATGATATGATGAGCTTTTTAGACATAGTTTTTTTAAAATAGAATTGAAAAGAATTTGCGGAAACCTTTTAATTTGTGTTGAGACATTTCTTCTTTTATTTTCAAGATCTTGTCTATTGTTTCTGTCATTTTTTCGCAGACATTCGCATCCTTTACCAGATAGTCAAATGCTCCGTATTTAAGTGCGTTTACAGCAGTGTCAATGTTTTCCTGTGCAGAGACCATGATCACATAAATGTTCGGGTCAAAACGTTTGATTTTCTTTAGAACCTCAAAGCCGTTCAGGTCTTCCATGTTGTGATCCAGAAAAATAACATCTGGTTTCTGATGAAGCTCATCCAGGCATTCTTCTCCACTGCTGAAGCAAATAATGTCTTCATAGCTATGATTTTTCAAATACTGTTCATATACACTTGCACAGAATCTGTCATCATCTACAATAAAAAACTTTAAATTTTGTTTATTTGTTTCCATTTTTCTAATTTGAAAACAATAAGTCTATTATTGTGCCTGTATTTAACTATCTGAAAATAAAGCGGTTAAATATTTTTCTTTTTCCAAAATATGGAATTGAGTCTTGATTTTGGATGGTTACTCTTTATTTAATCTCCTCTTTTAGCTGGATTATTACGGTAGTAAGAGTCTTTTTTATGTTTTCAAATAGAGTATACAGTTCAGGAAGATCTGTGTGCTGTCCTTTTGCTGATACTTCCAGCTGTTTTACGTCTTCTTTAATGGAATAGATACCTATGCCTTCTATACTGGGCTTGATCTTATGGATGAGCCTTGCTATTTCTGCATAGTCTTTCTCTTCAAATGCTTTTTCTACCAAAGGAATTGTTTCCTGGGTCTGCGAAATGAATATGGAAAGCATTTTCTGAATAAAATCCTCATCTCCTCTGCTGAGCATCTGTATATTTTTAAGATCATAAAGTGTTTTGCTCATATTGGATATCGTTGTGTTGGTTCTTCTTTGATTTTTGGTGTATTTGTGAATAATATTGAGCAGGTTCTCTTCAATAAACGGTTTGGTAATATAGTCATCCATTCCTGCACCGATACAATTGTCTATCTCGGTTTTGAAAGCGTTTGCGGTAAGGGCGATAATGGGTGTTTCGATTCCAAGTTCTTCCCGTATTATTTTGGTGGCTTCTATACCATCCATCTCAGGCATCTGAATATCCATCAGGATAATATCAAACTTTTCTTTTCTTAATAGATCTACTGCCATTCTGCCGTTGTCAGCTTTTGTAACGTTGCACTTAAAATATGTCAGTGAGTTTTCTGCAACCAGCTGGTTCAGTTCATTATCTTCAACTAGCAATACATGAATTCCCTGAATAGAAATTTTCTGTTTCTTTTGGGAAGATTTTAAAGGTGCTTCTTCATTTCCTTTGTCAACATTGAAAGTGATGGTGATAGCAGTTCCTTTATTTTTCTCACTATTCACTTCAATCTTTCCTTTCATTAATGAGACCAGCTCTTTGGTAATAGTCATTCCGAGACCTGTACCACCATATTTCCTGGAAATAGAGCTATCTTCCTGATTGAATTTTTTAAAGATACTGTTTACATACTCTTCACTCATTCCGATTCCGGTATCTGTAATGCGTATTGAAATAGTCTGATAACGGGAAAAGTCTTTAATAACATTACACTCTATCTTTATTTCACCTTTATCTGTAAATTTTAATGAATTGCCGATAATATTATACAGAATCTGTTCTATCTTTAAGGAGTCTCCTTTTTGAGCAGGGGCGAGGGACTTTGAAAAAACAGCGTATAGTTGTAATTTTTTTTGTTTTGCTTTAGGTTGTAGAATGGTAATAACATTTTCGATACTTTCTTGTAATGAAAAGCTTTTGCTTTCCAGAGACATTTCGCCGGATTCGATTTTGGAAATGTCAAGAATATTGTTAATAATTGATAACAAATGTTGTGAAGCATTATAACTGTTTTCTACAAACTGTTTTTGGGTGGCATTAAGGCTTATTCTTTTCAACTCTCGTAAAAAACCTATAATAGCATTAAGAGGTGTTCTTATCTCATGGCTCATATTAGCGAGGAAAACTTCCTTGGCTTTGGATGCCTCCAATGCTTTAGCTTTTTCCTGTTTTAGTTCTTCTTCCAGTTTTTTTTGGTCCGTAACATCAAGGTGGATTCCTATCGAACCAAGCTGATTACCGTTATCATCATAATTGGGCGCTCCGCTTATTGCCCACCATCTAATTTCTCCTCTCTTATTTTTTACAGGAAGCTGATATACGCTTGAAACTCCTTTTTTTCTTAATAGGATTTGCTCTTTTACAAACTCAAGATTATTTTCTCCGTATACAAATAGCTGTGAAGGACTTTTGCCAATTAACTCATCCGGATCATAGCCAGATACATCACAAAAACTTTGATTGGCATAGCGGATGGTTTCGTTGTTGTCTACTTCCAGCAAGCCCAAATTCATATTGGCAATGATGTTCCGGTATTTTTCCTCTTGTCTCTTGATGCGATCTTCCGCTCTTTTTCTTTCAGAAATATCTTTAATGAAGTAGCAGTAATATTTGTTATCATCCTGTTCTACGGCAATAACTGATATTTCTACCGTAAGTTCTTCTCCGTTTTTTTTGATAATGTTTCGTTCCACTTGTTTATTCAGCATTGATGTGTAGAGCGTTTTATCTGCTTTCGGAATAATTTTTTCAAGAATTTTTTTACCTTCTACTTCTTCTTTTGTCCAACCGAAGGTATTGACCGCACTTTTATTCCAAAAAGTGATTTGCCCCTTGTGGTTGGTAATGATGATGGCACTCATGGCAGAATCCATGATCATTCTGTTGCGTTCTTCACTTTGTTTGAGGAGGTTTTGGGTAACAACACGTTCCGTTACATCATTATACTTCCAAAGATGTCCTTTGTAGTGATCCTTAATGAAAATGGGAATATAATGTCTTTCTAAAAATTTTCCATTCCTGGTTTCCAGGAGTTCATTGGTTACGATTTTCTTTTCTTTAAGTATTTCATTAATTCTCTGGACAAAATAATCTTCATTCTTAAAAAGAGCTTTAGATTCTTCCGCAGAATTTGTACAATCTATTCCGATCATATCATCTGCGGAAATTGGAATATTAAACATTTTGCAAAACAAATCATTGGTAAATATAATTTGTCTGTTCTCATCTTCCATTAATATTCCGGACTGTAAATTCGCCAGTAATTTTTTCAGGATTTCTACTGTTCTGGAAAGATTTCTCTCAAGAACGAGGCGCTCACGTACATTGACAAGAACCTGAGTAAAAATGGTGAGAAGATTTTTCTCGGTATGTGATACTTTATGGTAATTCCTGACAAAATCAAAACCTACAAAGCCAAGACATTCATTTTGAAGCATGGCTGGTATTACAAGTAGACTTTTGATATCCTGCTCCTGTAAGAGGTTTTTAAGATTACTTTCTGGTAATTCCTGAACATCCGGATAATAAATGCTTTCTCCTTTTTGGTTGGCTTCCACCCATTCACTGATGATATCAAGTGGTACATTCTGCAAGTTGTCTATTTGAGGAGTTATTCCCTCATTGCAGTACTCATAAACATTGGAACAGGTGTTTTCTGCAAAATCATATCTGAAAATATAGCTTCTGTCTGCATTTACAAATTCTGACATCTCTTTAAGAGATTTATTCACGCTTTCAGATACCTCTTCTATAGGAATATTAATATACTCTGAAGATATATTCATCAACAGTTTCTGAAACTTTAGTTGCTTGTTAAGCTGTTCCTGCAAAAAAAACCTTTTTCTCAACTGTTCAGATACATAAGATGAAAGCTCTGTAAGATCTTCAGAATCCAGATATTCAATCGCAGGATCAAGAATCTTGATGGACTCATAAAGATTGGAGATCGACTTTTGCTTTAAAATATTTTCATTTTTAAGGTTGATATAGATTTCCCGATATTCTTCCTCACTTTGTTTAAAAGCATGATCCATAAGCTCTTTATCCCTTTCAAAAGATTGATAAGACTGATTCACAGCATTGATGAAATTTTTGAACTGCGGATGAGACTTACAGTCTTCTGTAAGATATTTGTTGATCTGTCTTTTTAATAGGTTGTGAATTTCCGTCTCCATTTTTATGCAGTTTCGTTAACGGTTGTAATAGTTATGGTCTGGTTGTGTAAGGCACAATCATCAAAGGGCTTCAGAGGGGATATCTCTCCATATGAATAGAAACCGGTAATGATGGTGTCAGGGCCAAAAACATCTCTTACCATTTCCACTTCTTCAGCAGTCCGGTCTCCTAAGACTAATTTTCTTCCTACACAGCTTACAATAATTCCCATTTTAGGTTTATTATGAATTATTTCAAGGCATTCACTGGCTGCATCATTGGCTGCATCAATCAACCGGTCCATGTTGGCCTTCATAAATCTTACTTTACTTCCTTCGGGAAGGTCGCCTGCAAAGACCATCATATTATCTTTCTCATTAATAGAAAGGATGGTACGTACAACAGAAGAGGAGGTATTGTCAGATTTAAGAGAAAGAGGGAAAAGAAGTGCTGAACCCGGAAGTTCTTCTGCATATTTTCCGAGATATTTTTTATAAAGATCAAGGGCATTTTTATGATCAATTTCATATAGGATGTTATGATGAGAACGGGTAACTGTTCTTTCTAATCCGAAGCTTTCCCAGCCTCCATATGATGCATGAGATAACTCTAGATTTTTCCCATAAAAACCAATCGCTACAATTTGATTGGAGGCTGGGATCTGGTTTAAGCCAACTGCTGTTTTTTCAAATTGGTCCCCGTCCCCAGCTAATCCTCCTGAAATTAACACATGATCAGGGCGTCCGGAGTTCAGTCCCTGAACTAGTTGACTGCCGTTGACGCGACTGCCGTCTGATAAAACAAATACCCATTTGAGGTTTTCTTTAGGAAGTTTTTCCATTAGGATTTTCCCGGCTTCGTAGCTGCTAGGAAAGTCTTCTATATTAATCTGTGAAGTTTTAATATAAGATGTTGAGAAACTGATAATGGTAACGGTTACCGTATTATCATATACTTCATTACAGAAAATTTCTCCGGACGATGATGATAAGGTAATCTCTGCATGGGGAAACTTTTCTTTGAGCTGAAAGAAAAAATGATTGTCTTCAATAAGATTTCTAGCTCCATATCCTAGGACGAGCTGAGCTTTCTGATAGTCAAGATTTTCATCATTTCTTTCATATCTGAATTCTCCGTTTATAAAAAGTAATTTGGCAACTTTCATCTAGTTGTTATTTAGTTTTTTAGTTTCAGCATGACTAATCAGGTTGTAAATTGTTGATTTGCCTATATCCAGAACCTTTGCTGTTTTAATCACGTCATTATTATTTTTTTTCAGAAAGTGTAGGATGATATCTGTAGTATATTGTTTTAATGTTTTTTGCCCGTCGAGAAAAGACTCTGAATCTTTTTCAAGGGTATAAAAACTAATATCATCTGCCATTATCTCAGAATGGTCAGACATTACACATGCCAGATCAACGATAGATTTCAATTCTCTTACATTTCCGGGGAAATTATAAGCGAGAAGTTTTTTTTTAGCTTCAGCAGATAACCCTAAAGGTTTGATTTTATTTTCCTTTGAAAATAAGTCTATAAAATGCCTGGCAAGAATTAAAGTATCCTGTTCTCTTTCACGTAAGGGTGGTAGTTCAATAGGGAGGCCTATAATTCTGTAATACAGATCCTCCCGGAAAGTGCCCTTTTTTACTTCCTGGGCGAGATTTTTGTGGGTTGCTGTAATTACTCTTACATCCAGCTTTATTTTCTGGTTTCCGCCTACTCTTGTAATTTCCCTTTCCTGTAGAGCCCGGAGCAGTTTACTTTGGATATTGAGATCAAGCTCTGCGATCTCATCCAAAAAAATGGTTCCTCCATTAGCCTGCTCAAACTTTCCGGAGGCTCTTTCCGCTGCTCCCGTAAATGCCCCTTTTTCATGACCGAAAAATTCGCTTTCTACAAGTTCTTTAGGAATAGCAGCCATATTCACCGCTATAAAAGGCTTGTTTTTTCTGGGTGAATTATAATGAATGGCTTTCGCGACCACTTCTTTTCCTGTACCCGTTTCCCCGGTAATTGAAACATTAATACTGGATTTTAGCGCTTTATTTATTTTTGAAAATATACCTTTTATAGATTCGCTTTGTCCAATGATGGTGTTCTCAAAAGTGTATTTTTTTTCAAGTTCATCTTTCAGGTCTTCTACCTCCTGTTTCAGCGAAATATTTTCTTTCAGCCTGATAATAGAGCTCCACAGAAGCTCTTTTGTATGCTCATTTTTTACGATATAATCTTTTGCTCCCTGTTTGAGAAAATTGATGGCTACCTCTATGTTTTCCTGTCCGCTGATAACGATAATGGGAAGATCAGGATACAGGTTTTTGATCTGTTTAAAAAGCTCATCACCTTGAATATCCGGAAGTCCAAAATCAATACAGATAATATCCGGGTTCATAAAAAGATTAGCAAGGCAATCTTTTGCGGTATCGAAAAGGAAAACTTCATAATCCGGATTGAGCTGGAGATGATGCTTCAGCATTTCTCCAAAAAAGCGGTCATCATCTATTATGAAAATTTTACACATTGTGATCGGGTTTGCAGGTTATTAATTTTACACTAAAATAATGATTTTTCATCAACTTATGAATTATTATTTACTTGTTTTAGATGATTGGTGTATTTTATTTACCTGTATTTAACAAATTGTAAATATGACGGGATTTATCAAAGCCAGATATCTGGTAATTATTATTTTATCAGATATCTTTTTTTAGATGAAGCTTTTTCTAATGTAATTTGGAAACTATATATTTAAATGTATCGAATCAAAAAAAACAGTAATATTTGTTTTATAGTCAATCTGGTTGATTGGTATAAGAAGTAGAATTAACAAATTTGTAAAATATAATTGGGTACATTCAGGTATATAATGCCATAATTTTTTCTATATTTAGAAGAAGTATATATTTTAGTAATGTTTAGTAAAATGGTTTGTATTTCTATTTTGCATTCTGATGCATACCTATAAATATTAATATAAAAAAGACAATGCCAATAAACCCAATACCTCCGGATGGAGGCATGTTATATAAAGAAACAGATATGGCTCAGTTTTTCCCTGAGCCATTAAATGCAATAACTGCTGTGTTATTTTTAAGCTTGGCCATTTTCTGGACCATTAAAATGAAAGGTAATTTTAAAGAATATCCCTTTTTAACATACTGCTTAATTTTATTATATATTGGTGCCATTGGGGGAACTATTTACCATTCATTCAGACAATGGCCGGTATTTATTATGATGGATTGGATGCCCATTATGTTGCTCTGTTTATCTGCCGGATTTTATTTTTTAGCTCAGAGTATCAGATGGTACTATGCTGTTGTAATGGTTCTCGTATATATAGTACTTATATTGGCGTTGAGAAGTTGGATTTTGGTAGATAACACTTCTCTTTTTATCAATGTAAATTACGCAATCATGGCCTCATTTGTGCTTTTTTCAGTATTAAGTTATTTAATCTACACCCAATGGAAAGCAGGCAAATGGGTAGGCTTTGCTTTATTGTCGTTTGTTTTTGCACTTACCTTTCGTATCGCTGACAAATGGGAATGGTTGAGTTTCGGAACCCATTTTTTATGGCATACCTTTGGAGCGGTGGCAACATTTTGCATGTTTAATTATATCTATCTTACAAGGAATACAATTAGAACAACATAAGTAGTTTTAATTTTCTTTGAAAACTCTGATTCATACATGAAGTCTGTTTAAGCTTAGCCACAAAAGTCACAAAAGTTTTTATTTTTTTAAACACTTTAGTACACTTTAGAAAGTGTAAGGAAATACCACACAATTAATTTCACATAAGTTGAAAATCTTTGATTTTCAATAAAACTTTAGTGTACTCCTTATATCCAAAGTATATAACTTAAATAGCTTAAGTGTTTAAAAACTTTTGTGCCTTTTGTGGTTTAATAAAAATTAAACAGTTTTTTTGTGAAATTCACAGCCTCATTCTTTTAAGGTTGAAAGAAAGATGATTTACTTATATTTGCCCTGCAAAGTAAAATTAAATGTTCAAAAAAGTAAGCACTGTATTTATTCTTGGCTTTTATACGGTTTTTTGTTCGGCCCAACAGGTTCGGCCTTCCAAATCATCTGAAATTTACCGTGAACTCAAAACACTTAAACACCTCCCTAAAGTTTTATACCTTGCGGCTCATCCCGATGATGAAAATACGGGATTGCTCTCCTGGTTAATCAACGACCAAAATGTAGAAACAGGTTATTTGTCTTTAACCAGAGGTGATGGCGGGCAAAATCTATTAGGGACAGAGCAAGGAGCTGCATTAGGTTTAATCAGAACACATGAGCTTTTAGAGGCAAGAAAGTTAGACGGTGCCCAGCAGTTTTTTACCCGTGCAATTGATTTCGGGTTCTCTAAAAATACGACCGATACCTTTAAACAATGGGATGAAAATAGCATTATAGCTGATGTAGTCTGGACAATCCGTAAATTCCGTCCAGATGTTATCATTTGTCGTTTTCCTCCTACTGCTGCGGCAGGCCACGGACAGCATGCGGCTTCGGCTGTGGTTGCAGAAAAAGCTTTTAAGTTGGCAGGTGATAAAACCGCTTTCCCAAATCAACTAAAATATGTAAATGTATGGCAGCCAAAACGCGTATTATGGAATACTTTCCGCTTTGGCGGGGTCAATACAACATCTGAAAATCAACTGAAAGTAACCGTGGGGCAATATGATGCACAATTGGGAATGGGCTATGGTGAACTGGCAGGATTAAGCAGAAGTTTGCATAAAAGTCAGGGTGCGGGAACACAGTCTGTAGCCGGCATCAGAACTGAATATTTTGCCCATGTTATTGGCGAGCCTGCAAAAGCAACGCTTTTTGACGGAGTCGTTAAAACCTGGACTTCACAAGGAAATATTGATATTGACCATTCGTTAGATGAAATTATTTCCGCTTTCAATTTCAATAAGCCGGAACTTAGCTTACCTGCTTTGCTTGCTTTACGAAAAAAGGTAACGGAGCTAAAAGATACAGACCTGAAAAAGGATAAAATTAAATCTCTTGACCATATCATTTTAAGCTGTGCGGGGTTTATGGGCGAGGTCGTTACCAATCAGGCTGAGGCTGTTGCCGGGGATCATTATAATTTCAGGTTAAATTTAATTTCAAGAACTGAAAACCCTGTCGTTTTAGAAGATGTAAAATGGCTAACTCAATCAGAAAGTTTCAACAGAAAACTATCAAAAGATTCTTTAATTACCATTCAACATGACATTCAGATCCCTGCAGATGGAGCACTCACAGAACCTTACTGGTTGGCAAAACCTCCTGTAAATGCAGGAACTTTCTCTGTGCCGAATGATACTTTAATTGGTTTGCCAGAGGCAGAATCACCACTGAATGTTTGGGTAGATTTAAAAATCGGTTCGGAAAAATTTCAGGTTAGACTTCCTTTATCTTTCAAGAAATTAGATCCGGTGCGTGGTGATGTGGTCGAAGCCTTGCGTATTGTTCCTGCATTGGAACTGAAATTTACACAGCCGCTTTATGTGGTCAAGGAAAATGAAGATCTACATTTGAGTTTAAATGTTAAGGTTAATTCCAGTAAAAAGTTTAGTAATGGTAAACTAAACCTGATTTATAACGGAGAACGATTAGGTGGAGCTGATGTAAGTTCTCTCAATGGAAAAGATACTACCATTGATTATGTTATTCCACAAACGAAACTTACTTCAATAAAGTCGGGTCGTATTCAACTGGATGCCAACTTTGTTGCAGATGGAGTCACTTATAATAAAAAACAAGTATTAATTCAGTACCCGCATTTGTCCACCTTACAATATTTTTCGCCTGCAACGGTAACCGTAATGAAAGGCGACATTCAGGTGAAGGTTAAAAAAGTGGGTTACATAGAAGGTGCGGGCGATTTCATTCCTGAATTCCTGCGTATTGCGGGTGTTCAGGTAGATGTTTTGAAAGACGAAGATTTTTATGGCAAAATAGATGAATCTGGCGGAAACGGTAAACAAAACAAGCTATCCCAGTATGATGCGATTGTATTGGGTGTTCGTGCAAATAACACAGAGAAAAAGCTGGGCCGCTGGATGCCCTTTTTATGGTCTTATGCAAAAGCCGGAGGTAATCTGGTGATGCAGTATAACACCAATCAGGATACAACCGTTGATCAATTGGGCATGTACAATTTCAGTATTGCCAATAAGCGGGTTACCGAAGAAAATGCTGTGGTTACGTTTTTAAATGCCAATCATAAATTACTGAACTTTCCGAATAAAATTACGGCGGATGATTTTAAAGGCTGGGTACAGGAGCGTGGCGCTTATTTTCCTGCTCAATGGGATGCAGCGTATGAACCGCTTTTTGAAATGCACGATACAGATGAAGAGCCACTACAGGGATCAACTTTATATGCCCAATACGGGAAGGGTAATTTTATTTACACACCGTTGGCATTTTTCAGACAGCTGCCTGCTGGAAATGTTGGGGCGGCACGTTTATTTTTTAACTTTTTATCTGCACAGAAAAACTAATGAACAAGCAACTTAAAAATTGGAATATCTGGTACATACTATTAGCAGTTGCATTAGTATTGCAGATCGCATTTTATTATTGGTTTACTAAATTCTGGGCATGAGTAATATAGATTGGACAGTTCTCATTTTTACACTGGTTGCAGTGGTGGTTTACGGCGTATTCATCGGTCGTGGTCAAAAAAGCAACGAATCCTACCTGAAAGCAGATAATAAAATGCCTTGGTATATTGTGCTGATAGGGATTATGGCTACGCAGGCAAGTGCGATTACATTTCTTTCGGCACCGGGCCAGGCCTATACAGACGGTATGCGTTTCGTTCAGTATTACTTTGGTCTGCCTTTGGCGATGATTGTGATCTGTATCACTTTCATCCCGATTTTTCAGCGTTTAAATGTTTATACGGCCTATGAATATTTAGAAAACCGTTTTGATAAAAAAACAAGAGTACTTACTTCATTGCTTTTTCTTTTTTCCAGAGGTTTATCAACGGGAATCAGCATTTATGCTCCGAGTATCATCTTATCAAGCGTTTTAAACTGGAATATTTACTTAACCAATGTTTTGACAGGCGGTATTCTGTTAATTTATACCTATGTTGGAGGTGCAAAAGCGATCGCTCACACCCAAAAATTACAGTTTCTTATTATTTTGGGAACCATGGCTTTTGCAGGCTATCTGCTTATTCAAAATATGCCGAATGGAATTGGGTTTAACGATGCGTTGTATCTGGCAGGGAAATCAGGAAAGCTCAACGTAATTACCACAGAATTCGATTGGAAAGATAAATACAATATCTGGAGTGGTTTAATTGGTGGCTTTTTTCTGGCACTTTCTTACTTTGGTACGGACCAGAGCCAGGTCGGGAGGTATATTACTGCGAAGGACAATACCAATGCAAAAATGGGCTTGCTGTTGAACGGATTGGTTAAAATTCCGATGCAGTTTGCTATTCTTCTGATTGGTGCTCTGCTTTTTGCATTCTTTTCTCTAAAACCGGCTCCAATTTATTTTAACGAACGTTCTTATCAATATTTAAAGGAAACAAAACCGGAACAGGCCGCGGCTTTTGAAAAAGAGCATCAGGATTTACAACTAAAATTTAATGCAGAATCGAAAGAAATTCTAAAACTGAAAGAAACTCATTCTCCCCAACTTAACAAAACAATTCAGGATTTTAAAGATACACAGACCCAGGTAAAAGCACTTCACGGCAGGGTAGAGGAAGCGATCAATCATTCAAACTATAATGCGGAAAAAACGGATACGAATTACATTTTCCTGTATTTTGTGAAAAATACCTTGCCTGTAGGGATGATCGGTTTGCTGTTTGCCGTCATTTTTCTGGCCAGTTGGGGTTCAATTTCGGCAGCACTGAATTCACTTGCCGCCTGCTCATTAAAAGATGTTCACTTGATATTTAAAAAAGAAATTCCTGATGATGCAACCGAACTGAGGTACAGTCGTCTACACACTTTAGCCTGGGGTATCTTCTCAATCGGTGTAGCCATGTTTGCAACTCAAATGGGTTCCCTTATTGAAGCGGTTAACGTATTGGGTTCTCTTTTCTACGGCCCGATATTGGGGATTTTTCTGGTTGCATTTTATTATAAAAAAGTCAACGGCGCGATTGTATTTATTTCTGCAATTTTATCAGAAATTACGGTTATTGCCGTTTATCAGTTCGATATCGTTTCCTTCCTTTGGCTTAACGTAATCGGGGCAGCGGCAGTTATTATATTTTCCGCAATCGGATTACTGTTTTATAAGCCGAAAGCAGTAAATTCGTAAGCAAATAAACAATCAAATAAAAATATTATTATGAAAGCAATGATCAAAACTGCTACCGTACTTGTAGCTGCAATGACAATCTCCATGAATGCCTTTGCACAGGACACTAAAAAACCTGCCAGCCCGCCGGCTACTGCAACGGGAAAAATTAAAGATGCAACCATTACCATTGCCTACAGCAGTCCGTCTGTAAAAGGGCGTACAATCTGGGGTGGTCTGGAAGCTTATGATAAAGTTTGGCGTGCGGGTGCCAATGAAGCAACTACTTTCGAAACCGATAAGGACATTACCGTTCAGGGCAAAAAACTTCCTGCAGGTAAATATAGTTTTTTCTTAATCCCTAAACAAAGCGGAACCTGGACAGCGATTTTTAACAAAGAGCCAAAACAATGGGGAGCTTATAAATACGAACAGGCAAAAGATGCTTTACGAGTTGATGTAAAAACAAAAGCTTTACCAGCAACACAGGAAACGTTAGTGTATAAAATAAACAATAATGGATTCACAATGGATTGGGATAAAATCTCAGTTCCTGTAGAGATCAAATAAATTTGAATATCAGAAATTAAAATCCCGGTTAATCCGGGATTTTTTGTTTACAATTTTGATAATTGAGGCAATTTCAGTCTGTTTTAAATAAGCAGACTAAGCATTTTACGCTTAAAATATCGATAGATTGTAAGAGATTGACAAAGAGATTTTATTGTAAAAAAAGAGAGAAGAATATTTAATAGTTGTCTCTCTTTAAGTGCCTTGACAGTATTATCTTCGAACCAATTTCTTGCCGATACTGATCGAATTTTAATAAACCTAATAGATAATTTTGAATTTTATATGACTTCAATATTTTTGAACAAGCAACTAGATCGTAATCTAATTTCTTATAAAAGATTTCATGCTTTTAAAAGCAATACACTCACGAAATAGACTTTAAAGCTGTTATGTGAGTGTATTGCAAAATGTTTAAAATTATCTTTTAATAATCTTAACGGTTTTAAAGGCCTTACCTTTTGCATCTTTCAAAGAAAGTAAGTAAATTCCTGTATGATATTTAAGAACCTCTGTATTTATTTCCCTTTCAATAGCTTCAAGACTTCCCTTTGAACTGAATATTACTTTGCCATCCAGACCGGAAATCTGTGCATTGTAATTTCCTGATGCATTTTTTAACTGAATGTGAATTGTGTCATTCTGTTCCACAGGATTAGGATAGACAATCAATTCAAAACCTTTGTTTTCTGCTTCCGTGGTAGTAAGTGTTTCCAAGGGAAAAGAAGGATAAACCAAAATTTTCTGTCCATCATACCCCACTGCATAAACAGCTGTAGCGGTAGAAGGGTAGTATACCTTTGTAGTTTGATTGCTAGTATCACCCGTTCCCATAACAGATACATAAATCAATTGATTATTGGCATTGAATGTTTCATAGGCAACTGCATTCTTCCAAACACTGTGCTGTACAGTAAGATAATTATTGCTTAAAGTAACTCCCTGACCTGTTTGTCCGCTAAGCGGAAGCTGGTTACGGAAAGCCTCAATACTTCGGGATGAAATATAATGTATTACCGGCGAAACCGGTGTCTGATAGTTCTTAGCTTGTATGGATGCAATGGTAGCATCGATTTGAGCTTGTGTAATGATAAGCTGCCCGATACCGTTATTATCAATATAGTTGTTTACAGGCTTTAAAAATCCGGTTTTAATAAAGAATCCGGTTAAGTCTTCCTGTACCGCATCGCAGGTATTCTTCACAAAATTCAGAAGCAGTTCACCATTTGAAATCCCAGAAGAATTATAACTTCTTGCAACGTTTGCAACCGTTCCAAACCAGTGTGCATAATCTACTCCTGTATAGTTAGTCGGATAGTTAAAGGAAAGAACCGGGGCATTTCTTGAAGCTCCCGCCAGCTGATAATACAGTTCAAGTTGCCAGAAAGGTACCAGCACCTTAAAAACATCCGGATTGGTATTCCCTTGTAAAGCTTCCTGATTGACGGTTGTATTCAAAATGGCTCCGTTTATTCTTCCTCCTTCAATGCTCTCCATTCCTGTTGTCGGTACTACAGACTCTCTTTCTAGCCTAGACATTCCATCGTTTTGTGGATTCATATGATAATCTACCCATGTACTGTGCATATTATTAGTAACCTCTGTAGTGCCAATCCATTTAACGTCCGGTCTTATCTGATTGACATGCCCGAATTCATGTGCAATTCCCCATAAAGACAATTGATTGACATCAGCTATCTTCTCTTCGCCCCCGTCAGAATCCAAATTTATACCTAGTTCGGCAGCATGCCAGCCTCCTTCATTATTACTATATCCGAACATACGGTTTTTGGGAACTAAATTATATTTATACAACCCCATCACAAGCCATTCATTTTTTACAATAAGGTCATATTTTGAAACAAGCTCTGCAGGATTAAAAGGAGCATGATTTCTCAGCATGCTTTTTTTGTAAACTAAATGAGAATGCTGCCCCACAACGTCAATCATATGATATGCTGAATTTGTAAGATTGGTTTCCCAGTCACTTTGCGTAGAGGTCTGATAATGATATAGTCCATTGACCTTACCGGAAACGATATTGATTTTGATATCAGGCAAAGCTGCATTGGTATTATAATAACTGATGTATCCTAAACCACTGTTGGTCAGCTGAAATACATTCAAACCATTATGAAGTTCATAATAGGAGGTAGTACCGAGAAGAACGGTAGAAAAATCCTTTACCTGCAACGAGATGCTGACACCGGAAGGGATATTCTGAGCAAACAAGGCCACTTTATCTCCCTGTGCAAAGACCATACCTGTAGGATTTTCAAAACTGTCGTAGCCGTTTTTCACCTTTAAATTACCTGTGGTAACAGAAATAGGAGGGTAAACCTTATAATCCTGAACCCTGTATTTATTTGCATAAGTTCCATTGAACAGGCACTGTGCCAGCCCTTTATAGAACGGTGATGCCATCCCATCAATATCTGCCTGAATAACAGAAGGTTTTAATGCTGAGTAAAGTGTGTTGGCAAAAATATTGTCGTAAGGATTTACAGCTCCTGAAGAGCCTACTGTATAAAAGCCCATTTCGGCACAGCTAGCAATATTTTCCTGGCTATTGTTTACGGTAATTCTTACATTTAAAGGAGTTATCTGGTTGGGAAAGTAGACACTGATAGGAGAAAAAGAATGCTGAAAATCAAATGACATCAGGTTAACAAACGTACTGTTTGCAGTAGTATTGTAACTTATGTTCACGCTTCCAAACCGACCATATTCCCCGCTGGATCTAGGCGTATATTTCAGATAATCAATAGGAGTGACCCCGTCTAATCTGTAATTTAATACCACCGGAAAAGTAGGATTGTTGAACGAAGAGTGGTACACCGTATTTACATCATTATCATAAGATTTATCGATATTGTCTCCCCACTGGTAAGATGATGCGGTTGTTCCTGAAGGGATGATGGTAGCTTTCGTGTCATTTATACTTAATTCTGACGTATTGATGCTACAGTCTATACCGTCAGTAATCGCAGGTTGTGTTTCAGAAAAGAATTTCATCTCCGCTCCGCTCGATAAGTTTTCAATGCCAGCGTTTACTGAAATTTTAATCATGTAAGGGTTCTGGATAGCTGTTGGAAAAACAACTTCTTTATCCTGAGCGTTGGATGCCCAAATTAAATTATTGCTTACCGAGATGAAAGTATTGGGAGCCCCCTGTGTACTGTAGGAAATACTTACATTGGTCCACATACCGTTTTTCCCGGATTGTCTGGGAGTGTAAACCAGCTTTTTAATGCTGGTGACATTCGAGGTAAAATAAAATTTAAGCTCATCCGGAATACCGCTCTGAGACCATTTCGAATGATAAATCGTGGTATTATCACCGTCAAGCAGATTTGTAACTTTATTCCCTGACTGTGCCGGTTGCAAAGATGAACTTGAATAGACGGGAACCTGATAAAGCTGTGAAAATACAAGCGTTCCCCATAAAATAAAGAAATTCAATAATAATTTTTTCATATAGTTATTTTATTTATTAAGGTTGATAGATTTTATCCTTAACCCGTTTTTTTTACTTTTCGTGAGCGGCCCCGTAATATACCAGCAATTGAAGTGTGTGAAACTGGTGTGAAAGTCGTTGTTTGGATTAAACTTTCACATGTTTTTACCAATAGGAGATGTGGGAAATAAATTGGATATTAATATATTGCCACCAAGCAATAATATGTAAGTATAGTCTGAAAAAATCATACTCTAGCAGCTTGCTCCAGCGAAGTAAAATTTAGGTATCTAAGCTTTTGACTTCATACATTTTTTTTATTTCCTCATCTGTAATTTTTAAAAATTTACAGATTCTAGCAGGATCTATTGATAGCTCTTTTACTCATTCTGAATTAGTTTTCCAAGATGGACATCTTTAAAAGTTCATTATTCTTAAATTATGAAGCAAAAAAACTTAATTATAAGAAGAATCAAAAAAAAACAATATACTATTAATGTACTACTTGATTATATGTAGCTATAGATCAGTATGTTAAATTTCATAATGTGTTAATCCATGAAATATTTGCTAAATGAGGAGATTTTATTTCACAAAATGTGACAATGATTCTAATGAATTTTAAAGAAGTACTAAAAAAGAAAATTAAAAGGTATGATTAAAGATGGTAGGCGATATAAAACTTTAAGAGAGAAATTGTTTTTTTTTTTGACTTTTATCAAATTTTTCAAGTAAGAACAATACACTACGATAATCTCTAATTTTCACATTATTATTAAGTATTACTAAATTAGTTGGGAAATAGGTCAGTTATTTTCGTTTTTATTAAATCAGTTTTTTAAACCTAAGTTCAAGATCTTCATCGAAAAGGATCTGTAATTTGGTTCGCAAATTTTGTCGTCTGTTTCAGATGGACTAGGGATTTCACATCAAAAAATTCAAACCATAAAATATCAGACTGTAAAAGTTTGATATAGAGGTTTTTATGTATAAAAAAGAGAGGCAGCTATCAAATAGTTGTCTCCTTAAGTGACAAGACGAGCGTATCTTCAAACACTTTTGTTGATGATTTGGTTCGATTAAGTCAATTAAAATGGAATTCCTAAATCCGTTAATAAGATTTGATGTATGTTTTTATTGAAAAAATTCTGATATCTGATTGATGTTTGAATTCTTATAATCAACATAAATATGATAATGAAATTCATTAAGTTTTTTCAAAATCCTAAGAAATTCATTCTTCTCAACTTTATCAAGCTTTCCGGATAAAATTTTTGAGATTAAGTTGACATTAGAAACCGAGGTGTGGAAAATTTCTTCGCCTTTTTTAGTCAAATTTAGTCGTTTACTTCGCTTATCGTCTTTATCATTTTTCTCCTCCAAAAATCCTGCTTCCAAAAGTCTTTTGATGATTTGAGTTCCGGTTTGTTTCTCGTGACCGTTTTTTTCGATCAATTGAATTTTCGTTAAAAAAGGTTCGTCTTTTAAGCGGTACAGGTAGGTAAATTCTTCATTCGCTAATTCAGGGAAATCTCCCAAACCTTTTCTGATCAGTAATTTAGAATATCGTCCTAATAAGAGAACCTGTTTGCAAATTTCATTTTCGGTAAATGAAACCTGATGATTTTCATTTTTAAAAAGCTTGGTCGGACTTTCATCAGCATATTTTTTATCATTCATCCACACGCGGAAATCATCAACGGTAGAGTTGGATTTGCAGGCGTCAGAATGTTCAAATTCTTTCACTTGATGGAGCAGGTCTATGAAAAAGTCGGTTTGCATAATAATTTTGGTAAAGATATTAGTTTTTGGGAATGATTACAATTTGATGTTGCTCATTCCTCCGTCAATTCCAATGATCTGTCCTGTGATCCAAGCTGAATTATTAGATAAAAGAAACGCAACCATTTTTGCAATTTCGTCGGCTCTTCCAACTCTTTGTAATGGATGTCTTCTTCCTGAAGCTTCCCGTTTTTCAGGTGTTGACAGAAGTGGTGAAGCTAAATTAGTATCCGTTAAAGAGGGAGCGATGGCATTCACTCTGATTTTCTGAGGAGAAAATTCTGCGGCCATACTTTTCGTCAAACCTTCAACAGCACTTTTACTTGCAGAAATTGAGGCGTGAAAAGGCATTCCCAGCTTTGCCGCCACCGAACTGAACAATACAACAGAAGCAGTTTCCGACTTCTTCAAATTAGGCAACAGTTTCTGAATCGTTTTGACAGCACCCAAAACATTGATTTCAAAATCATTCTTGAAATCTTCAATCGAAAGCCGGTTAAATGGTTTTAAATTAATACTTCCCGGCGCATAAACCAATCCGTCAATAACTTCAGGGAATATAATTTCATCCAAATTCCCCGAAAGGATATCTATTGGATGAAATTCAATATTTAAATTTTCAATTTCAGGATTTTCGGTTCTTGAAATACCAATAACGTAATGATTTTCTGATAATATTTTTGCAGCAGCAAATCCAATTCCCTGTCCGCAACCGATAATGACTATGTTTTTCATTTTATTCTGTTTTTTATCGTTTCGAAATTCTATTATGACTTATCGTACGCTGTCTTTTACATTTAAACCTATCAATTTCAGGATTTCTTTTCATCAGATGTTTCTGGCTTACTCCAGAATTCACTCTTTTTCTCCAAAGCCGAAAACTTGATGGTTTCAGTTCTTTTCTCATCAATTTAATCACTTCAGATTCTGAAATTCCAAACTGAAATGCTATCGCTTCAAACGGCGTTCTGTCTTCCCAAGCCATTTCAATGATGCGGTCTGTTTGTATTACATTAAATTCTTTCACCATTATTTTAAATTTTTAATCGTGTGCCGGGCGATTTTAAAGTGTTCAGATTTTTTCTCATCCGTCATTTTATCCAAAGTTCGCAACATCATTCCCAATCTCGGATTTGTTTTGAAAAATTCTTTGTTATCATTCACAAAATTCCAAAAGAGGGCATCCCATTTTTCCGTCCAGTCGTCATCAGAGTAATCGCTCATCTTTTTGATGTAATTGCTTCCGCTGATGTACGGTTTTGTACTCATTTTTCCTCCGTCAGAAAAGCTGCTCATCCCATAAACATTAGGAACCATTACCCAATCGTAAGAATCGATGAACATTTCCATAAACCATTGGTAAACGTCGTCTGGATTAAGTTTCAACAGATTCATAAAGTTGGCGAAAATCATTAATCGTTCGATGTGATGTGCATAACCAGTTTCCAGGACCTTCAAAATTGTGCTGTCAATTGGTTTAATTTCAGTCCTCCCTGTATAAAAAGATTCGGGAAGCGGATTTTGATGTTTCCAATAATTTTTATTTCGCTGATAAGTTCCCTGATAAAGGTAAATCCCTCTCACAAATTCTCTCCAACCCAAAATCTGCCGCACAAATCCTTCAAGAGAATTGATAGGGATTTTATATTCGTTCGCATATCCAATGGCTTCTCTCAAAACGTTTTCTGCAGTTAAAAGTCCAATGTTTAACAATGGCGAAAGCACGCTGTGATGCAGAAAATGTTCACGCTCCACGATGCTGTCTTCATAGATTCCAAAATCTGCGAATCGAAGCTCCAGAAACTGATTCAACCAGTTTTCTGCTTCTTCAAAAGAAACCGGATAAAGCTGATATGACGTTAAATTGCCATAATTTTCACTGAAGTTTTTCTCGGTATAAATTTTTGCTTCCTCAAAATATTTGCTGTTTTCGGGAAAGTGAACCGATGGCGCTTTTTTATTTTTAGGATATTTCTTTCTGTTTTCTGTATCGAAAGTCCACTTTCCGCCGATTGGTTTTCCTGCTTTCATAAGAGTATTTCGGGAAATTCTCTGTTGTTTGTAAAAATCGGTTTGATGATACAATTTTTTATCTTCAAAATAGTCTTTCAGATCTTCCCGGGTATTGATGAATAAAGGACTTTCGAGAATCTCTAATTCCAATTTCGTTTCTTTGATTCTCTTTTCAAGCCAATTATCGCAAACATCTGTGATGAGAATTTTGTCAAAATTTAGTTTTTCTAAATGCTTCACTAAATTTCGAACATCAGAAAGTGGGGAAGTACTTTCAATATATTCCACCTTGAATTTTTCTTTGGTCAAAAATTCCTCATAAAACTTCATAGTCGCCCTATGAAAGGCAATTTTCTGTTTGTGAAATTTGTATTGTTTAAAAAACAGAAACTCTTCCACCAAAAAAACAGGTTGATTTTTATCCAGATAATCCGTGTCTTTAAAAAGCTGATGCGGAAATATCAATTGCACCGTTGAAGATGCTACTTTAGCCATAAATTTCTGAATTTTCGATCCGAATCATATTGTTCAGCCTGTTTTTCAGCATTGAAAGTTCTGCTTCTCGGGTCATTTCCAACGCCGGCGAGATACATCCAGTTTCCATAATTGCTGTGAACATCGTAATCGATGAGCATTTCCTCAAAATAAGCTGCACCCAGTCTCCAATCCTGCTTCAGGATTTTGCAGAAATAGGAAGCTGCGTTTTGTCGTCCACGGTTGCTCATCCAGCCAGTGTTTTTAATTTCCAGCATATTGGCGTTGATAAAATCAGAATCTGTCTCGCCATTGATCCATTGGTTAATTAAACTTTGATCATATTTCCATTCGTATTTCCGTTCTGAAATTCCATTTTGCTGAAATATTTTATCCCGAAACTGCATTGAAGTAAATTTGAAAAAGTCTCTCCAAAGCAATTCAAAAATAAGCCAATACGTCGATTCGTTACTTCCAAATTCATCCTCATATTTATTGATTTCGTGGAAAATAGATACTGCAGACAGACTTCCGTTGGCAAGCCACGCTGAAAATTTGCTGCTATAGTCTTTATCAATTAAACCATTTCTTGTATCTTTATAACAACTTAGATTTCTAGTTTCAAAAAAGTAATGATTCAATCGTTGAAATACTTCAGTTTCACCACCCGAAAATGGAAAAGCAGAAGATTGATGCATTTCAAAATCATCAAAACCTAAAGTCTTAAATGTAAAATCGTCGCTGTTTATTTTTAAATTTAAAATGGATTTAGTGTATACGATATGTTCAGCATTAAATTCATTTCTGATTTTAAAATCTTTCTCTATTTTTTGTCTGAATGTAGTAAACAGTAGAGGAATTTTATCTAATCGTTCTTTAACGAAATCTGGTTCAAGCAAAAGTTGAGAATAAGATTTTATCCATTGTACATCAGGAAAGATGGTTTTGATTTGATTTTCCAATTCAATTTCTTCCTTTGTCCATTCTCTCTGACAGAATATTTTTTCAACCTGAAAATCTTTAGAAATCTGCTTAAAAATATCTTCGGTCTTACCCAATTTTTTAAGAAACGGAATCTTCTTTTCTTTTAAATTATTTTCCAAATCCGAAACAGTTTGCAACAAAAATTGAGCCCGAAATTTTCCAATTTTCTTAAAACTAAGTTGTGTCGAATTGAAAAAAGTTTTGTCAAAAATATACACTGCAAGAAAAGGTAAATGTTCTTGCATCACGTTGAAAAGTGATTCATTGTCTCTGATTCTTAAATTATTTCCGAACCAGAGGAGGTTGATTTTTTGTTTTTCCGGCATTTTTCGCTGCAATATTTTACTTCGTCCCAGTTTTTCTTCCACTTTTTCCGCCAGTTGAATGGCAGTCCGCAGACTTCACAAATCTTTGAAGGTAAGTTGGCTGGCATTTATTGGTTAAAATTTTTGTACTGATTGATTACGACATTTTTGGCTTTCAAATCGTGCATCATATTATACAAACCAAAAAATGTACGGTTCAGATAAATAAAATGTTTCGAACCTCTGTTGGTATTCATTCCTTTCATATCGCTGATTTTGGCGTATTTCTGACCCAGATCTGCAATTTCCTGAAAGAACGATTCATCAGAAAAATCAAAAATTTCTGCGTTAAAAGGTCTTGTGAACAATTCCAGCAATTCGTAGAATAATTTGGTGAAAAATTCCTGTTCTTTAGCAGAATCATTAGAACTCAAAATCTCCAGATCGTATAATTTTTCTTTGTAAAATTCAGGATTATTCAGATTCTCAAGTTGAGCCAACTCAAAATAGGGTTTATAAAAGTCATTCGGGATTTCTTTGATACATCCGAAATCAATCACGAGCAGTTTTTTATCTTCTGAAACCAGGAAATTGCCTGGATGTGGGTCTGCGTGAACCTGTTTTAGGACGTGCATCTGGTACATATAGAAATCCCAGAGTGCCTGTCCGATTTTGTTCAAATCTTCCTGAGAATTTTTCAATTTTGTGAATTCCGAGAAATGTTTTCCGTTCATCCAATCCATTGTGATGATTCTTTCGCAAGATAATTCAGGATAATATTTTGGAAAATCTAAATTCGAAAGATGACTGCATTTTTTAGAAATTTCCTGACTTCTTTTCAGTTCAAGATCATAATCTGTTTCCTCAAACAATTTATTTTCTACTTCCTGAAAATAAGATTCTGAACCTTCTTTCTGGATATTAAACATTTTCATCGCAATAGGTTTTACCATTTTCAAATCACTTGAAATGCTTTCTCTCACACCGGGATATTGAATTTTTACGGCAAAATTTTGACCATCTTTTTTCGCTTTATGAACCTGTCCGATACTTGCCGCGTTAACGGATTCATTCGTGAATTCATCAAATAGATCCTCCGGATTTTTTCCGAAATATTTTCTAAAAGTTTTCTTTAACAGGGCTCCCGAAAGCGGCGGAACAGAAAATTGCGACAAAGAAAATTTTTCAACATAAGCCTGCGGAAGAATGTTTTTCTCCATGCTTAACATTTGGGCAACTTTCAAGGCTGAGCCTTTCAGTTCTTTCAGAGAATCATAAATGTCGGTTGCGTTGTTTTCATTCAAAGCTTTTCTCGCTTCGTCCTCATCTTTATTTTTTGTGATTTTATTTCCGTAATATTTAATGTAATTAACACCGACTTTTGCTCCTGCCTTCAGCAAGCTGCTCGTTCGTTCCAGCTTTCCTGTTGGTATTTTATTGAGTGTTTTCATCTGCTATTTTTTAAATTTTTCTTTAAATAAAAACTTTCCGAGGTCAACTACTTTTCTCAAAGGTTCGTTATCCATCAGCTCAAATCCTGTATCAATTGTTTTTTCGATAAATATATCCGTCTTTTCGAATGATGGAGATGTATCTTTTTTCCAAAATTCGATGGCGGAAACCAAATGAATCCACAACGCTTCTTCACGAGCTTTTTCGTGGAAATTTTTCACATCATCTTTCGCTTTTTGAATCATTTCCCAATCATTAAAATCAAGAGTTTTGATGAATTGTCGATGCGTTTCCTTAAGTTGATTTGAAATTTTTGCCAAGTGTAATTTGTCATTCCCCAAGATCATCAGAACCAAAGAACGGTTCATCGTCATATTTTCAAAAAAGATAAAATAGACATTCAAAAGTTTTTCTTTTGAAGTAATTTCATCAAAATTGTTAACTTCCGAAGCTAACTCTACAGATTTATCAAAAAGATTCACCAATATTGATTTCTCTATCTGTTCAAAGCTTGAAAAGTAATTGTAAAAGTCTTTTTCTTCGAACTCATTGTCTTTTGCGAAGCGGTAAATATTTTTTGGTCTTTCGCCGTGATTCAAAACGTAGTCACCATACAATTCAAATATTTTATCTTCTGTAATTATATTTTTTTGTTCCATTATGGATTTTATTTATTAACAAATTTAGTAATTAATTTTACTAATTTTATAAATGAAGTATAAATTTATACTATCGCATTGATTCAAAATATAACTAATGCTTACAATACAGGCTCAATCTAATGTTCCGACCGATTTTGGAATGTTTACCGTCTATTCATTTTCTGAAAATGAAAATGACCGGTGTCCACATTTGGTTTTGGTGGCTGAAAAAACAGATTTTAATGAAGTTGTTAATGTACGTTTCCATTCGGAGTGCATTACCGGAGAAGTTTTCCATTCGAGGAAATGTGAATGCGGACAACAACTGGATGCGGCAGTGAAATTTATGTCTGAAAAAGGAAGAATGATTATTTTTCTAAGACAGGAAGGCAGAAATATTAGCTGAAATGAAACTGCCTGGAGAGGCGTGGCTGATGTTCAAATTATGCAAAGGAAAGCTTTGGCAGAAAGCAGTTTCCGGCCAAAAGGATTGTGGGGAAGATTATATTGGCATTCTGTATTGCCTTTTCACGGATTGATTTTTAAAGGAATGTTGATAAAATTGGCTGCGGACCATTAAATGAGTTTAATTCATAAAAAATCTTTTGAACACAGGAAACGTAGCTTTTAGCAAAGTCCTTTATGATCGTGTTATTGAAGGTAAATTATCATCCCGAATTAAATAAAGACTTTTAAGAATATCATCTAATTGGTGCAGAAAAGTGTATAGTTCCTATTCTTTAGTTATGATATACTTAAATGAAACGGATTTTATTTTTTTCTGTCCACATATTACTGCCATTTCTTATTTTCTTACAATAGATTCACTAAAACAATAAAAATCCTAATCTGGCTTATTTTGGAATAAAAAAAATGGCTCAATTTGGATTAAGCTGAGCCATTTGGTTGTTTGTGAACTTGACAGGACGCTATCCACACTCCTTTTTTACTGATATAGAAAATATCGTAGAGTTATGTGGTTGAAAATGAGCAGTATATGAATATTATCTTTACATATATTCTTAAAAAGATGCTATTCAAACACATTTCCGGAAGATTTTGTCTTATAAGTCAGTTTGATTTGCTAGAATAATTGTTTTATATCTTAACGATTGATAAAATATCGGTTGGTGATCAAAATATTAGATGAGAAAAGAGTTGAAATATTGTGATTCACTTTCTACAATATATCATATGATCTGAACTAATTAGTAAAGTTTTTTGAACTAAAAAGGATAGTTCGTTTTTTACAGAATACATAAATTTGTATACTGTAAATTTGAATATGTGGCTACTTTTATAGAATTCATTATCTTAGAATTCATGCTCATTAGGTAACTTACCATTTAGTCATAAAATAATTAAAGTAGATATTTAAAAAGTAAGTAAATGAAAAAAATGATAAAGTTCCCGACTTCTCTGATAGGTCTTGATACACCTCAGAATACCTTAGAACTTGATGGTTGTACTTTAATTGAGCAATGTATACATAGTACAGAAGTTAGAGGTACTATGTATCTGGAACAGCATTTACTTCTTATTGTTCTTGAGGGAACGGTTGTTCTTACCTATGGAAAGCAGGAATATACAGTGGGCAAAAATGATATGATTTTGCTAAAGAAAGCTACTGCAGTAAAGTATCATAAATTTGGAAATACTGAAAATGATAATATCTACGATAGCTTAATGTTTAGCATCAAGGATGATCTTTTGAAATCATTTCTGTCAACTTCAGAGATCAAGGTGTCTAAACCTGAAGGTGAGATCAAAACACGACCATATCCAATGAATGAATGTTTGGTTGCATTTGCCCATTCCATGAAGCCCTATTTTTTTGATCATTCTGTGGTTCATCCAGGACAGCTTCGCTTAAAGATTATGGAATTATTATACGATGTTGCGGAATGTAACCGGAATATGTTTTTACAAATCCTACAATTACATGAGCCTATACGAACCGATATCCGTAACGTGGTGGAACAGCATTATGCTTCACCGGTTTCCGTTGCTGAACTGGCTTATCTTTCAGGCAGAAGCTTGTCAAGTTTTAAGAGAGATTTTCAGAATATCTACAATGTTGCACCAGCAACCTGGATCAGAGAAAAGAGATTGGAGAAGGCAAAAGAAATGCTGGAAACAACATCTTTGTCGGTCTCAGATATTTGTTATTCCTTAGGATTTGAAAATGTCTCTCATTTTTCAAGAATATATAAAGAATTTCATGGACAGGCACCAAGCATATCCCGTTAACAAATCATTTTAAAATTAAATGTATGAAAGTATTGGTTATTGGAGCAAATGGTAGAGTCGGATCTCTTTTAGTAAATAAGCTAGCTACTCAACATCAGGTTTTGGCAGGCTCAAGAAATCCAAATTCAGCAAATAACGCATATAATATTGAGCAGGTTTATATTGATTTGCTCAGCGATGTAGATATGCTTGCAGAAAGTATGAGCGGTGCTGATGCGGTTTATTTTGTTTCTGGATCGCGTGGGAAAAATCTTTTACTGATAGATTTACATGGAGCAATTAAAACCATGCAAGCCGCAGAAAAAGCTGGGGTTAAACGTTATATTATGCTGAGCTCAGTTTTTGCATTGCAACCCGAACGCTGGAATGAATCTTTCCTCAGTGATCTTACAGATTATAATATTGCTAAACATTACGCTGATCGCTACCTCACAACCCAAACTGATCTCGATTATACTATTTTGCAACCCGGAGGACTTAAAGAAGAGCAAGGAACAGGAAAAATAGAGACCAATGTTACTAGCCCGGGAACTAATTCTATTGCTAATGTTGTTGATACCCTTGTCGCAGTATTGGAAAATAATTCAACAATTGGTAAGGTTATTTTGATGCATGATGGAAATACACCGATTGATGAAGCACTTAATCAACTTGGATAAAAAGGCTGTATTCAATTAACTGAATATATTGTCTTCCTATCTTACTTAATCTTCACTTTTCCCATTAATTTTTGAATCTTATTAATGGAGAAACTTCAACATTATACTGCTCAATTTTTCACTTCTGAAAAGGACTAATTAGTCAAAATATTTGAGCTAATTAGAAAAGCTGTCACATTTTCGTCATCGTACCTTTGTTATAGAAAAAGAGCTTAATTATTCTGTCTGACAAGACAGTAATATATGCTTATAAAAATTATAACATTCGGGTAAACAAGATGATTTATGAAAAACATTCAAGAACAAAAAAATATGAATTCTGGTTCCGCAAATTCTAATCCAGATGGGTTAAGGCAAAACATCGGAAAAATATCGAAAATGATATTTTCTTCAATACCAACGGTAGCAATTATCTCAGCCTTTACCGTTGGAGGATTATTAATTTCATGTCAAGGTAAAAACAATCAAAATAATAAAACAGAAGTTATGCAAAACAATCAAGAACAAAAAGAAGCTATCCTAAAGCCAATAGATTTATATGTGGAAGCAGGAAGAAAAGGCGATGGCAATATTGCTAAACAGGCATTCGCATCGACTGCAACTATGTCATGGTCTGAAGCCGGAGCATTGAAAAGTGTACCAATACAGGTGCTTTTTGACGGATTTTCCGCAGCAGAGCCAATGGAAGCAAATTACAAACTGACAACTTTAGATGCAGAGGGAGATGTAGCAATCGTGAGAATCGAATCTCAGTTTGGAGCCAACAAATATGCCGATATGTTTACACTGGTAAAAGACGGTAACGATTGGAAAATTATCAGTAAAATTTATCAAACCATAAAATAATGTCAGCAAATAAAAATATCAACACCGTTCAGGATTATGAAGATGTCTTAGCGGCAATGGAAGGCTATGTTCACGGATTAAAAACAGGAAACGTAGCAGAATTAAAAAAGACCTTTCACAAGGATGCGATCATGTATGGTCATTTAGGAAGTGATCTGTCGCAAGGAAGTATAGATAATCTGTACACCTATGTGGAGAAATTTGGCGCGGCGCCCAATATCAAAACCAATCTTACGGTTTTACACAAAACACCCACTACAGCAGTTGTTCGTATCGAAATGGAACATGATGCTGCCGATGAAAATTTTACAGATTTCCATTCATTGATCAAAATTGATGGAGCTTGGAAAGTTGTTGCAAAACTTTTTCATCTCTACGATAAATAATTAAAAATCATTCTGTAAAAGTTTTACTGGGAGCTTCATATGGCTTCCAGTGGGAACTTTTGTGTCAAAAAAAATAAAATGTCAAAATTATTCAGTCCGTTAGCGGTTAAATCAGTTACGTTTAGAAATAGGATTATCACTTCTCCAATGTGTATGTACATGGCCGAAGATGGCTTTACAAGTGATTGGCACTTGATTCATTATGGTTCGAGAGCAATGGGAGGCGCAGGTGCAGTAATGCTGGAAGCAACAGCTATTAGAGCTGACGGACGTATTGGTGTTGGAGATTTGGGAATCTGGAAAGACGAACATATTGAAATGCTTACCAAGATCACGTCATTTATAAAAAGTACCGGATCTGTTCCTGCAATTCAATTGGCGCATGCCGGTAGAAAAGGAAGTACGTGGACTTCAGGACGTGAGAGCAGCCCGTTAATGCCCGATGAAGAAAATGGGTGGGAAGTGATTGCACCTTCTGCTATTGCATTTTCTCCAACAATGCAAACACCCCGCGAAATGACTTTGGAAGATATTGAAGAACTTCAACAAGCCTTTGCGGATGCTGCCGCGAGAGCGTTAAAGGCTGGTTTTGAAATGGTCGAAATTCACAGTGCGCACGGTTATCTGATCAATGAGTTTTTATCGCCCATTCCAAACAAAAGAACCGATCACTATGGCGGAAGTATTGAAAACAGAACAAGATTTTTATTTGAAATCATAGATAAAGTAAAAGCAGTATGGCCTTCTGAACTTCCAATTGCTGTTCGTATTTCGGCTACAGACTGGATGGAAGATGGCTGGAACATTGATGATTCAGTTTGGTTAAGCAAAAAATTAGCAGGGAAGGGAATTGACATTGTTGATGTTTCTTCCGGAGGCACCGTTCCGAATGCTAAAATTACAGTAGGCTCAGGTTATCAATTACCATTTGCAAGTAAGATTAAACGTGAGTTGAAAAACCAATTATTAGTGGGAACAGTCGGTATGATAACCAGCGCACATCAAGCCGAAACGATCTTGACCAATGGAGATGCTGATCTTATTTTCATAGGTCGAGAACTTTTACGAAATCCTTATTTTCCTTTAGACGCTGCAAAACAGCTTCGTTCGGAAGTTCCTGTTCCGAAACCTTACGAGCTTGCCTTTTAACATCAAAAAACAAATTTTATGAATATTTATTTAACCGTTGTCGTAAAGGCAAAGCCTGAGCATGTGCAAGAGATAAAAAGACCTTCTATACAGTCTCCAGGAATTATCTAAGAAAGAAGAGGCCTGCATCGAATATGATGTCCACCAGAGTATTGATGATGAAAATACTTTTATCCTTAATGAAAAATGGGAAAGTGTAGATGGCTTAGATCTCCATAATGAGCAATCATATTCAAAGGAGTTTTTTGCATCATTTGATAAATTACAAGAGCAACCGATTATTTATCGATCCAAATAATTCTGAGTCGAATTTATAATCGTTTATAAAATTTAGAAATATGAAAAAATTAAAAGAGTCAGTCACCATTATTACTGGGGCATCTTCAGGAATTGGTGCTGCAACAGCATTAAAATTAGCCAAAGCCGGAACCAGTATTGTTTTGGTATCCAGAGCTGATGATAAAATAGGGAAAGTTAAACAACAGATTCAAGATGGAGGGGGTAAAGCTGAGATCTTTGTTGCCGATGTAACAGATATTGAGCAAATGAAAACGATGGTTGATTTTGCCATTGAGAAATTTGGAAGGATAGATAACTTGGTTAACAATGCTGGTCTGATGTTATTTTCACAATGGAAAGACGTCGCGATTGATGAGTGGAATGCAATGATTGATACCAATATCAAAGGTTATCTGAATGCAATTGCAGCAGTTCTTCCTAAAATGTTGGAGCAGAAATCCGGTCATATTGTCAATATGGGCTCTGTGGCAGGAATCAATATCGACGTCGGTGCAGGTATCTATCACGGGACTAAATTTTTCGTTCGGGCAATTACCGAAAGTTTAAGAAAAGAAGTTTCTGTTCATAAAGGAATTAAGATAAGCTTGATAAGTCCGGGAGTGATTAACACTGGATGGGCAGATAAAGTGACCAATAAGGAAGGGGCGGAAATCGCGGCAGAGCTGAACAAGCAGGCTATTGAACCTGAAGACATTGCTAATGCTGTGTTATTTGCATTTGATCAACCTGATAATGTCAACGTGAATGATATTGTTATCAGCCCAACTTTGCAAGACTGGTAATATTTAATAAAAAAAGAATTTTTAAGTAATGAATAAATATAATAAGCTATTTTCTCCCTTAGCATTTGACAAAGGAATTAGTTTAAAAAATCGATTGGTAATGGCACCCATGACCACTTGGGCATCGAATGAAGATTTTACCATTTCCAATGAAGAAGTCGAATACTATCATAAAAGAGTTAATGGGGTAGGATTGGTGATTACAGGATCTACCCACGTTACAGCAAATGGTATTGGTTTTACGAATGAATTTGCAGGATACGACGATACTTTTCTTCCAAGTCTGAAGAAGCTGGCCAAAGCAGCCCAAAGTGGTGGAGCTTCCGCAATTCTACAGATGTTTCACGCAGGAAATAAAGCAATTCCTAGTCTGATTCCCAATGGCGAAGTGGTAAGTGCAAGTGCTGTTTCAAGTGGGCCAATACTGCTTTCTGATAAAGAAAATCTTCCGAAAGAATTGAATGAAAATGAGATTCTGGAGATCATCAAAGCATTTGGAGAAACTACCAAAAGAGCGATCGAAGCAGGTTTTGATGGTGTTGAGATTCACGGAGCTCACGGGTTTTTACTTCAGAATTTCATATCCCCTTTTTTCAATAAAAGAAATGACCAATGGGGAGGTTCTCTTGAAAATCGTTTGAGACTTAGCCTTGAAATTGTTCGAGAAGTTAAAAAAGTAGTTTTAGAATATGTTGATCGTCCGTTCTTAATTGGTTACAGAATCTCGCCTGAAGAAATACCTCAACAAACCTATGGACTTCAAGATACTTTCATTTTAATTGATAAGTTGATTGAAGAAAAGATTGATTATCTACATTTCTCTTTGCTGGATGCTGTCAATCAAAAACCAATTGATTCAGAATTTTCAGATGAGCCAATATCAGTTGTACTCAACAATTATGTAAACAACAGAGTTCCTGTTCTTGTTGCCGGAGGTATTACAACACCTGCAATGGCAAATCAGGTTTTAGAATATGGTGTTTCTATGGTGGCAATAGGCAGAACCTTGGTTATCAATCCGGATTGGATGGAATTGGTTGAAAGTGGGGAAGAAGAAAAAATTGTTTCAAACCTTAAACTTGATACGGTGGAAGACAAAAAAATTCCCTTGAAAATGATGACAATATTTGAAGCATTAGAAGGTTGGGTTCCATTGGAGTCTAAAACACTTTAAAAAACATTAATCTGCCTTATTCTGTTATCAAAGTAATAAAAAATGACGCCAACTGTCTTAAGTTGGCGCCATTTGGCTTTTGGTGACCAAGACGGGATTATCTTCAAACACTTTTATCGATGATTTGGTTCGTTTGAACCAAATTAAACAAGAGTTACAAGCTTCATTTATATCAACAATTTCCTTTCCTTTTTGATTATGTAATTTAACTTTAAAAATTAATAACAATCAGCCTTGGAATAATAAATCTTTAGTTGGCTTTGCGTATCTTTTATCCTTGGATGAAGAAATAATGAAATATTTATTGCAGAGCATATAATTGGTGGTTCAACATTAAAAAACTCAATATTAGGAGCCGGATTAGGAGCTGTACTTTTGGGTATTGCTTCATTAAAGACTGGAAATATAGCCTTGTCTACAGGGTTACATTTTGCATGGAACTCATTACATTGGATGCTGGGTTATAAGGATAACACAGGATTATTTGTTGAAGTAGTTTCTAAAGAAAATGGTAGACAAGGCGAAATTGTTTCCTATGCTGCTTACATTGTAGTTATGTTATTTGGAATTCTAACAGTTTCTCAATTAATCAAATCTCAAAAAAGATATAACTCAATATGATACTCAGATCTTGCAGATGTAAATTTAGTATCAAATTATACAAAAATGGTCAATATTAGCTGTTTCATTCTTTAGCATTTGCTGAAGTATTTACTGATTTATTTAGATAGTAAAAAACATAGCAATTGATGCTGCAGCCATGAAGAAAAATGTTGCCCATAATAAACTTTTTGACAGCCACCTGCTTTTGAATTCTCCCATAATATGTTCACTTGCAGATATCCGGATAATCAGAAATAAGAGGGGAACGGCAGCTACACCATTGAGAACTGCTGTGTAAACAAGGGCTTTCACTGGATTAATTCCAATAAAATTCATGCACAGGCCAATAAGTGTAGAGATAATAATGACCATATAAAAGCCTTTTGCTTTTGTAAATTTAAGATCTAAACTTGCATTCCAGTTGAGAGCTTCCGAAACTGCATAAGATGCTGATCCTGATAGAACTGGAACAGCAAGAAGTCCCAAGCCAATGATACCAATTGCAAATATAATTTTTGATATCAATCCGGAATTTGGAAATGATTGAACTAAAGGTTCTAAAGCCTTTGCTGCATCAGCGGCAGTATTAATATCTGTTATATGAGCGCTGTGTAAAACGGTTCCTCCGACCAAAATAATACACCATGTAGTAAATTCAGAGATAATCATGCCTATATTATTATCTTTTCTCATCGCATGAATATGACGCCACCCGATTCTGGGTTTTCCATCTTGAATCAGACCTCTTTTATTTTCTTCTTCCACTTCTTGAGATGCTTGCCAAAAGAACATATAGGGCGTAATCGTCGTCCCAAATACACCAGTGATTATGAACAGAAAATTGAAAGAAAATTCAAAATGAGGAACCATAGAGGCTTTTAATATTTCTTTCCACGGCTGATCAATGATGAAAGCTGTAAGAGGGTAGGCAAGGAGTGATAATGCCAGCCATTTGAGAACTTTTGAATATACGCGATAACTTGTGAAAACCTCCAAAGTAAGTATGCTAACAGTAAAAAACAACATTAGTACAACAATATCAGCAGGAATAATTAATTGTGCCGCCGCCGCCATGGCTCCGATATCCGCTCCTATATTAATTGTATTAGCAATGACAACCAATCCTACAGAACTATAGAGTATTTTTTTGCTATAATGTTCTTTGATAACTCCTGTTAATCCTTTACCGGTAACCATTCCTATTCTTGCACAGGCTTCCTGTACTGCAGTCATAAATGGGAGCATATAGAGTGCGGTCCATAGCTGCCCATAACCGAATTGAGCCCCGGTCTGGGAGTATGTAGCAATTCCCGAAGGGTCATCATCAGCAGCCCCTGTTGTCAGTCCAGGACCTAGTAGTCCGAAAAATTTTTTGATTTTTTTGCTTTGGTTTTGAAAATTATGCTTAACGGACATAATTAAATAGTTTTTAGGGATACAATATACTATTAAAGAGAATTAATTGGTATATTTTTTATAGCAAATCGCAGTTCTTAATTTTATATAGTAAAATAGCTCTTTCATAGTTGAGAAAACCTTCCCGACGTCCATAACAATCTTTTTATTTGATCTCTGTGGTAAATTTTTCAAAGAAAGAATTTTTCATGTATGGTAATTGAAATAGCCGCGTCTCAGATTGAACAGCTTCTGTATAGGAATGATATTTTCTCTGCAGACATTTATCAGACAGAATAGTTGATTCTAAAAACATATAATGATGTTCCAGAAGTAAAACTTTGCTTTTTATTCAATAATATTTAGTCTGTGGAATGTTATGTATCAAGTGTCCATGCGAATCTTATGCTGTACCCTTTCTAAATTATTACCTATTGAAGATTATATTGTTTACATCATAGAGCAAAAGAACTTGGATATATATTGTTGATACTGCATTTTAAAATCACAGCTCACACATAAGATAATGTATAAAGGATGCTGCTATATATCCTTAATAAGAAGAATTGATGGAATTTACTTTTTAACATTTTATGTATACCCCAATATACTTGTGATTTGTTAATTTTTTTTATTAAAAAAATAATTTAAAATCACCATTATTTAGAATAAAATTAATTTATAATATTTTTTTAATGAATAAAATAATATGAATTGAAAACAAAGTAAAACATTATATATTTAAGGTCAAAAAGTGTATGAAAAAAATAATACTATCTTCTTTTAGTAACTATAAATATTGTTCAGAATCAACAGTACTGGATAAACATTCCTTATCAATAAATGGAGTAAAAACAACTTTGTAAAGTATGAATTCAAATTTATTTATTGGTATGATTTATTTTAGAAAAGTACTTTTTTTATTGATCATTTTTTCTTTTTTAGAGTATAAGTCACAATCCAAGATACATGATATTGATAGTTTGCAGACAGAGGCTTTTGGCAGACTTTTGAGAAATGGTGATTTTAAAAAAATAATTTTGCAAGAAAGAAAGTACCTTGAAGTAGCTAGGAAACAGAACTATAAAAAAGGAAAAATAAGAGGGAACATTAATATTGCTTATGCTCTGACTGTATTTAAGAAAAACAAAACGAGTCTAGATTTTTTAGAAATTGCTAAAAAAGAGCTCGACAAAGATCAAGATAATAATCTTTTAGAGTACCTATATTTTGTCTATGGAGTCAATTATAATTCACTTCATATGCATTCACAAGCAATAAGAAGTTTTGATGTTGCATTTGAATATGCACAAAGAATCGAAGATAAAAAGACGAGGGAGAAGAGATTATATAATATCTATGATTGGAAAAGAAATAGCTTTCAGGTGTTAGGGATGATGGATTCAGTATATAGTAATGAAAAAAAGTGCATGCAGTCTCCAATGCCCATGCTGTTTATAACTATTGCCAACAGACATTTTCAAAAGCAAAATATTGATTCAGCTGAATTTTTTATTAATAAAGCTAATGACTTATTGTTGGTAAAGGAGATTCCCATCGAAGGAAAGGCTAATGTCTTGCGGGCCTTCGGCAAACTCAACATCAAAAAAAAACATTATGATAAAGCGTTGAGTTATCTATTTAATTCATTAAAAATTACTAGTAAAGCCAATCTACGAAAAAGAAATTTGGAATCATATGAATTAATTTCTGAAGCTTATAAGGGACTTAATGATAAGGAAAAAGAACAAGAATTTGTATTGAAGTACTCTCAGCTACGTGATAGTCTAAGAACAGAGGAAGAAAATGTTACCAACATTGTAATTGAAAAAATTCTTGATGAGGAGTTGAAAAAAGAAAAAGGTAATAAATATTATTTTTACTATATTATTATAAGTATTTTAATCATGAGTATCGTAGCTATTTATTTGATTCGTGATGAGTTAAAAAAACGAGTAAAGCTAAAAGATTTTTTAATAGATCAAAAAGTGCAGGAATCTCAAGAACTCAGAAAAAAGCTTAGCAATGTCCATGATGAACTGATTCAACTTGTAAAAAATTCTGATCCTTCTTTTATGAATTGTTTTAGGGAATTGTATCCAGAATTTTGTAATAATCTAACTTCGAAGTATAATCATCTTACTTTAAATGATTTAAGATTATGTGCTTTTATCAAACTAAACTTTTCCAATAAGCAAATTGCTGATTATGACCATATATCACTAAGGACTGTTGAATCTAAAAAATACAGGCTAAGAAAGAAACTTGAGTTACCAAAGGAGATCGATTTTAATAAATGGATTTTGGAGCATTAATTTTATCAATGCAACGGTTCATGTCTCAGGTGTAAAACTGTATGACGAATTGTATCTTAGGCAAGATCAGTTTTTGAGAAAACGTTTTACCGATGCTTCCCACATTACTTTTGGTCTACTCAGACTGAGATAGATTATATTGCTTCATAAAATATTCAGTATATACTTATCTATTTCATATTTTGTAGAAGCTATATTTCGATCATACAATGTATTAATTTGTAACCTTACTGCTGCAATTATGTGGTTTGGGGTTTTTCTTCTATTGAATTAATCCTTATAGTTTGAAAAGAAAGTATTCATTGGTTTAAATGTAAATTACACGTATTCAGTTGTTTATTTGTTGCAGTACAAATGCAGTGCAGATCTTTTTGTGATATTACAATACATTTGACAAGAAAATGTAAATATGTCATTAGGTTCCCTTTTCCATATCTATTCTATACTATTTTTATATAAATAGACCAAGATAGATTTACTTTTTTATATCCCATATTTTACAAACTCTAAAACAGCATATATGAAAAAAACAGTATTTTTTGCAAGTATATTATTGTCAGCTACTACACTTGCACAAGTTGGTATTAATGAGGTAACTCCTAGTGCCATGTTAGATATTAGATCTAAGGGAAATACAAATGCGACTAAAGCACTTGAAGTAAGTAATTCCAATGGAACAGAACTCCTGACAATTCTTGATAATGGAAATGTCGGGGTCAATGTTTCTACTCCTACTGCAAAACTGCATACCAATGGAAGTGTAAGGTATGAAAACCTACCTATTGTTTCAGGAAGTTTATCGCCTCTTGCTATCAAGGATGATGGTACAGTTGGAACCTACGTTCCAGAGCCTACTAAATATCTTTATATGGCAATGGCGTCAACGGTTACTACTTCTGGTTTCCCACTTTCAGACACTGGTATTTATACCAATATCCCACTTACTTCTGCACAGGTTGTTACCAATACTATTAGTACAGGATTTGGTACTGATGCTTCTGCCTCTTTAAATGTTAACAGTACTGTAATTTCATCCTCAAATATAAGATATATCACTTTTCCGGAGCCTGGGGTTTATAAAATAAATTTAAATTACTATACCAATTGCACTGGAAGTCCTACTGATTCATCCAATGGGATGTTGGGAATAGGAACAGCTCTATTCAAAGCATCTTCAGCTAGTACGAGCTACAATAGGTTAGCCGTAGTCCGTTACAATGGTTTACCCAGAAGAAATGATACTGGTGCAGTAATTACAGGCCCTTATAATTTTCCACTTCCCCACACTGTTTTTCTAGTATTTGAAACTACAGCAGCAAATGAAAAAATTGCCCTTTTTGTAAATTATGGTTTTGGTGATAGCTTTCCCACAAATGTGTGTGCCTTTGCTACTCCTCCTGGTTTATCCAATAAAATAACAATGAATATTTCCAAATTATGATTCACTAATTATGAAAAAGATATTTTTAATAATTTTAACTTCAGTCAGTGCTGAAGTTTGGGGGCAAGTGGGTATCAATACCACTAATCCTTCAGCAACATTAGATATTATTTCAAAGGGAAATGATTTGACAGCTAAAGCTCTGGAAATTAATAACTCAGACGGATCAGAATTATTTAAACTCCAAAATAATGGATACCTAGGAATTAATACAGGTACATCTCTACCTACTGATTTACTGCATGTAAAAACTGAGGTGAAACATGAAAATCTGCCTGTTTTGTCTTCTCCTTACAGTCCTCTTGCTGTTGATGCTAGTGGTGCTGCTAAGGTTAAGCCTGCAACAATTCAGTATTTTTACTTTAAACGCAGTTCATCCTTTGGTAACTTTTCGCTTTATAATACAAATATGTATACCAATATTCCTTTTCCTGCAGGAGGAGATGTTCAAGGTAATACAACAGGTTTTGGATTCGGAACAGATGTTTCGGGAACTGTCAATTCACAATCTGTCAGCAATATAAGTTATCTAACGATTCCCGAACCTGGTGTATATCTTTTTGAGATGTATCAGACAGCATTTTGTACCGGACTGCCAACAACATCATCTAATACCGGCCAAATTGCTATCAATACCATATTTGCTACAGCCAGTAATGGAAGTTCTGTTTATTCTACCAACACAATTTTCAGAGATTATGCGATTGCACGAAGAAATGCGACAGGAGGAATTCATGTTAGCAGTTATGCGTATGCTAATCCACAGAAGCTTATTGTTGCTTATCAAAGTACGGCAGTAAATGAAAAAGTGGCGTTGTTTGTTAATTATGCTGGAGGAGACAGCTATAATACCCAAACGTGTCAAATGAATATTCCAAATGGAAGTGATAATTATGGTTACTTAATTGTCACCAAACTTTAGATGGGCTAAAATCACACTTCAAGATTCTAAAAACAAAAATAAAGAAAAACTATTCCCAGGAACTCCTGCAACTTTACTCTATCCAGAGAACAGAAGCAGGAGTTTTTAAATACAGAATTTAGAAAAAAGAGTAATTCTATTCATATTTTACCTTCTGAATTCCTTATATATTATCAATTGCAATATTTATTTGGAGGATTAGTCTTCCTTTGCATGGAAAATGATATTTCCCCGATAGATATTAACTAATGCAGTGAGATCTCCGGTGAATGGTATTGTAGCACCCACCAGCTGATGTTATGCTGATATTTCGGCAGACAAAAATAACAAATACAGGGACTTCCAGAAGTGCATCTGCAGAAAGAACCGGAGGTTTATGTTAATTTTAAGTTAATCAAGAAAGGAATAATACGTTGAATTTTTTTTTGGTTTTAACCAATTATAATTAGTTTGCTGAACCTTGGTATTCTCTATCAAGTTTTTTTATAATATCAAACAATAAGCAGCATATCAGTAAAGTGTAGTTTTGAATTAAATTTATTCGGCAGAACCAACAAGTGTTTATTTGTTCTAATACTTAATAAGCAGTATTTGATTTTTTAAAATGATTCTTAATGAAAAAAGTTGTAATTTTGATACAGTGAAAAAGCTGATTTCCATATTGTTGTTGTCATTATATTTGGTTTCTACGACCGAATTGTATCAGCTTTTGAAAATGCCGCTCCTTATAGAGCATTATATACAACATAAAAATCTTAACCCAGAGATGTCTCTCACTGCATTTCTGAAAACCCATTACGATCATCCTGTAAAAGACAGCGACCATGATCAGGACCAAAGATTGCCTTTTGTTTCACATGCAAGCCTGCTGTCTGTTGTTTTCACCATTAATTCATATTTAGATTTTTATTCTACAGAGAAGGTCTACAATGCCCGTGAGGTTAAGAAACCCCTTTATAAAAGTGTTCTTTACAATAAAGAAATACTCAATTCTATTTGGCAACCACCAAGATTTCTTCAATCTTAATCTATTTTTCTCAGGCATTTTTTTGACTGAGAAGGTATTCTGTATTTAATAAAAGTGCCTGTATGTAATACAGAAGCATTGAGTCTATGTATCAGAATACCAGAATTTTATTACGATAATTAAGATTAATCAATCATTATATGCTTACAAAAATCATTGAGTTTTCTGTAAAGAATAAACTCATTATCGCATTGTTGGTACTGGGACTTATTGGTGTGGGATCTTATCAGGTTACCAAGCTGCCGATAGATGCGGTACCTGATATTACCAACAATCAGGTACAGGTTATTACCACCGCGCCTTCTTTTGGCGCAACAGATATAGAACGCCTTGTTACTTTTCCTATAGAACAGGCTAACAATAATATTTCAGGATTAAAGGAGATCAGAAGTTTCTCCAGGTTTGGACTCTCTTTAGTGACCATTGTCTTTGAAGATGATGTTGACATCTACTGGGCGAGACAGCAGGTTGCCGAAAGGCTTCAGCAGATACAGGCGATTATCCCACAGGGAATAGGAAATCCACAACTTGGACCTATTTCCACAGGGCTTGGCGAAATTTTTCAGTATGTGGTAAGGCCAGAAAAAGGATATGAGAAAAAATATAATATCACAGAACTTCGTACCATTCAGGACTGGATTGTAAGAAGACAGCTTTTGGGAGTAAAAGGAGTTGCGGAAGTGAGTAGCTTCGGAGGTAAGCTGAAACAATATGAAATTGCTGTAAATCCGGACAGACTTAATTCTTATGGAATAACAATCAATGACGTATTTGATGCGCTTCAAGCGAATAATCAGAATACCGGAGGTGCTTATATTGAGAAAGGGCCCACTGTTCTATATATCAGGAGTGAAGGGCTGGTTGGAAGTATTGAAGAAATCAATAATATCTCTATTGCAACAAAAACAAATGATGTTCCTTTGTTTATAAGAGATATTGCTGAGGTAAAGCCTGGGTTTGCCACCCGTTATGGAGCCATGACCTTTAATGACCAGGGAGAAGTGTCGGGAGCTGTAGTAATGATGCTCAAAGGTGAGAACAGCAATCAGGTCATAAAAAATGTAAAGGAAAAAATTGCCCAGGTTCAGAAAGCACTTCCGAAAGGAGTGGTGATAGAGCCTTTTCTGGACAGAACCAAAATGGTAAACAATGCCATCGGAACAGTAGAAAAAAATCTTACAGAAGGAGCCCTGATTGTAGTCTTTGTACTGGTTTTATTTCTGGGTAATATAAGAGCGGGTTTGCTGGTCGCCTCTGTTATTCCTTTGGCTATGCTTTTTGCAATATGTATGATGAACCTCTTTGGAGTCAGTGGAAATCTGATGAGTCTTGGAGCCTTAGATTTCGGGTTGATTATTGATGGAGCAGTGATTATTGTAGAATCTGTCTTACATCAGTTCAGTCATAATTCAAAGTTTAAAAAGATTTTTTCTGTCGGAAAATCGGAAATGGATACTGTCGTTATTGAATCTGCAGGAAAAATGATGAACAGCGCCGTTTTCGGACAGATTATCATTCTGATTGTCTATCTTCCGATCCTTACCCTACAGGGAATCGAAGGGAAAATGTTCAAGCCTATGGCCCAAACCGTAGCTTTTGCACTGCTTGGAGCATTTTTGCTTTCACTGACTTATATTCCGATGATGAGTGCGGTATTGCTGAGAAAAAGAAGTGATAAACCTACTTTATCAGACAGAATGATGAAAAAGGTGGAGAAAATATATCTTACAGTTTTACTTAAACTTCTCAGAGTACCCAAAATAGTTTTTGGGGTAGTGGCAATCTTGTTTATAACTGCTGTCTTCATTTTATCCAAAATGGGGGGTGAATTTATTCCTTCCCTTGAAGAGGGTGATTTTGCCGTAGATACAAGGGTTTTACCCGGAAGCAATCTGACAACAACGATTGAAAGTACCCAGAAAGCAGCACACATTCTCAAATCCAGATTTCCCGAAGTGGAAAAGGTGGTTACAAAAATTGGAAGCGGTGAGGTTCCTACCGATCCGATGCCTATGGATGCGTCCGATATGATGGTTATTTTAAAGGATAAAAAAGAATGGACCTCAGCGTCTACTTTTCCGGAGCTGGCCAATAAGATGGGTAAACAGCTGCAAGATGTACCGGGAATTACGGCCAGTTTTCAATATCCTGTTCAGATGCGTTTTAATGAATTGATGACTGGGGCAAGACAGGACGTTGTAATCAAGATTTTTGGAGAAGACCTTGATGTACTTTCCCAAAATGCACAAAAGCTCGGGAAAATAATAGAAACAGTGGAAGGAACCCAGAATCTCTATATAGAACCAGTTTCGGGAATGCCGCAGGTAATTATCGAATACAACCGTCCTCTGATTGCCCAGTATCATTTATCTGTTTCAGATATCAATCGCGTGGTTAATACTGCATTTGCAGGGCAAAGTACCGGATTGGTTTTTGAAGGAGAAAAACGCTTTGATATGGTTGTACGTCTGGATACCAAAGACCGGAAAAATGTTACTGATATTAAAAATCTTTTAGTCCCTACACCTTTCGGAAGTCAGATTCCGCTGTCTCAGCTTGCCAAAGTGGAGGTGAAAAACGGCCCCAACCAGATTCAGAGAGAAAATGCTCAACGAAGAATTGTAGTAGGCTTTAATATAAAAGACCGGGATGTTCAGAGTATTGTGGAAGAACTTCAGCATAAGGTAGATCAAAATATGAAACTCCCTACGGGATATTATATGACGTATGGAGGTTCGTTTGAAAATCTCAATAACGCCAAACAACGCCTCATGATAGCAGTTCCCATTGCTCTGGCTCTTATTTTCGTCATGCTGTTCCTGGCCTTTAATTCTGTTAAAGAAAGCTTGCTGATTTACACCGCGATTCCACTTTCGATTATTGGTGGTGTATTTCTGATGGCGCTAAGAGGAATGCCTTTCAGCATCAGTGCAGGAGTGGGATTTATTGCGCTCTTCGGAGTGGCAGTGCTAAATGGTATTGTGTTGATTTCAGAGTTTAACCGTCTTCACAAGAAAGGAATTAAAAATATTGTAAGAATCATCATAGATGGTGGAGAATCAAGGCTTCGGCCAGTGCTGATGACAGCATTTGTTGCTTCACTGGGGTTTATTCCGATGGCCGTCAGCAATGGAGCAGGAGCTGAAGTACAACGACCTCTTGCAACGGTGGTTATTGGAGGACTGATGGTTGCAACTTTTCTGACCCTGTTTGTCTTACCATTATTGTATGTAACTATTGAAAAAGGATTTAAAAATGAAAGAAATAAAAAATAAAAAACAGATTTCCGCTCTGGCTTTTTTTGTCTGCTTCGGTTTTGCAGGGCTTTTCAGTTCCCAGACCCCTGTTACATTGCAGGATGCTGTTGATATTGCTTTGAAAAATAACAGAAATCTTAAAAATGAAAAATTAAAATCAGAATATACAAAGGCCCTTATCAGATCATCATCTGATATTCCTCAGACAGGAGTCACAGTAGATTATGGGCAGATCAACAGTGCTTTGACGGATATGAAATTCGGAATATCCCAGAACATCGCATTTCCTACCGTATATAAAAAGCAGAAGAACGTATACACCGAAGAATGGAAAAAATCTCTGCTAAACGTTTCTCTTAAAGAATATGAGCTGAAGAAAGCCGTAAGTCTTACCTTTTATAATATTCTCTACGGAAAAGAAAAGGAGAAACTTCTTCAGGAAACGTTGAAGCTTTACACTGATTTTCTGGATAAGGCGAACATCCGTCTGAAAGCTGGAGAAAGTAATATCCTGGAAAAAACTACAGCTTCCAATCAGAAATCTTCTATTGAAATTCAGTTAAAGCAATTACACCAGGAGCTTTCAGTGCTGGGGTATCAGCTTCAGTGGCTTTTAAATGCAGAGACAGATTTTCTTCCGGAAGATCAGAAAATTTATCATGGAGGCCTTAAAGAAGAGCTTAGTTTACATCCGGCTATTAAAGTATTGCAACAGCAGAAAAATATTTCTGAACAGCAGATCGCCCTTGAAAAGGCAAAGATGCTTCCCGGACTTCAGCTGGCCTATAACCTCAACAGCTTCAGAGGAATGGGCGCGGATGATAAAGTGTACAATGGGACACCACAGTTTCATTCTGTACAGCTTGGGGTTTCGGTTCCTGTTTTTTCAGGTGGGCAGAAAGCCAGAATTCAGGCTGCAAAAATTGCAGAATCTGTTGTGGAAAGTGATATTGCTAACATGGAATTCAATCTGCAGAATCAGTACAGAAAGACATCCGGGATTTATCATGCTAACCTTGATATTGTTTCGCAATATGAAAGTTCAGAATTGAAAAATGCCAATATTATTACTGAAACAGCTAAAAAACAGTTTCTTGCCGGTGAGATCAATTATCTGGAATTTGTCATCTTGATCAATCAGGCGGTTACTTTAAAAAACAGCTACACCGATGCAATCTGGAAACTGAATCAGAGTGCTATAGAGCTGGAATATCTTACTTTAAATCCATAACAATGAAACGTCAATTTAAAATTATATTATATTCCCTGTCAATAATAGGATTGCTCATGTTTTATGAGTGTAAAGATCATGGAAAAACGGAGCCGGCACCCGCAGCGGTATCTTCCAAAGATGAAAACGTTGTAACTCTTACCGATGCTCAACTGAAAAATGCAACTGTAGTAACAACAGTACTTTCTCTGCAGAAAATCTCTTCCGTCTTAAAACTTAACGGAATGATAGATGTACCACCACAAAATCTGGTTTCTGTCAGTATACCTTTAGGTGGATATTTAAAGTCGAGCAGCCTGCTTCCGGGAAAGCCGGTGTCAAAAGGGCAGGTGATTGCTGTGATAGAAAATCCGCAGTTTATTCAGCTTCAGCAGGATTATTTAATGGCAAAATCTAAAATGCATTTTGCCCAATTGGATTATAACCGTCAGAAAACTCTTAATCAAAGTCAGGCCACCAGTGATAAGGTAATGCAGCAGGCCCAGTCTGAAATGAACAGCCAGAAAATCCTGATGAATTCTCTGGCACAGCAGCTCCGTCTTATCAATATCAAACCTGAATCTCTGAATTCGGGGAATATTCAGAAAAGTGTACCTGTTTACAGCAGTATCAATGGTTTTGTAAGTAAGGTCAACGTGAATATCGGGAAATATGTGAATCCTTCCGATGTTCTTTTTGAACTTATCAATCCGGATGATATTCATCTTAATCTTAAAGTATATGAAAAAGATCTGGCAAATCTGAAGAAAGGGCAGAGGTTTTCCGCCTATACCAATGCTGAACCTGATAAAAAATACTATGGTGAAATTCTGCTGATCAGCAAGGATGTTAATCCAGGCGGATGGGCTGAAGTACACTGTCATTTTGAAAAATATGATCAGAGCCTTGTACCGGGAATGTATATGAATGCCGAGATCGAGACCAGTACTTCTTTTTCCAATGCAGTTCCTGAAGAGAGTATTGTCAATTTTGAAGGAAAAGATTTTGTCTTCATAGAAGAAAAAAAGCAGACCTACCGATTGACTCCTGTAACATTAGGTGAAGCAGAAAACGGATTTGTACAGATCATAAATGCTGATGATTTTAAAAATAAAAAAATAGTCATCAGGAATGCATATACACTTCTTATGAAACTTAAGAACACTGCAGATGAATAAAAATTATAGTAAAATAAAAGAACTTATAAATAAATACAAATTATGAAAACATCATCTTTAATGAAAATAGGAACAGGTTTTATAGTTCTGTTTCTGATTGTAATTCAGTTTTTTGATACTGATAAAAATATTGCAACAGTTCCTTCGGAAAATGCGATTGAAAAACATTATGTGGTACCCGGACATGTACAGGGATTATTGAAAACGAGCTGTTATGACTGTCATTCCAACACGACGTCTTATCCGTGGTACAATAACATACAGCCTGTAAAATGGTGGCTGGCAGATCATGTGAACTCAGGAAAACGGCATTTTAATTTTGATGAATTTAACAGCTACTCAAAAGAAAAAAAATTAAAGAAACTTGATGAAGTGGCAGAAACCATCAGAGAAGGTGAAATGCCGCTTACATCTTATACTGTTGTTCATCAGAATGCAAAGTTGTCTGACATCCAAAAGTCAGAAATAGAACAATGGGTAAAAGAGGTGAAAAAACAGATTGAATAGAAAAAACAGAAAATATTACTCTGATATAATAAAAACAATCAGTAAATTTAATATAATATCCATTTCCTATGAATTACAATATACCGGAAGACTTAAAAGGACTTACAGACGCTGAAGTAGCCGATTCAAGAAAAAAGTACGGATATAACCGCCTCGAAGCAGTTAAGAAAGAATCATGGGCAGATCTTCTTCTCAATATCCTTAAAGAACCGATGCTGATTCTTCTTATCTGTGTTTCCTTTATTTATGTGCTTACAGCAGATTATGGTGAGGCCTTATTTATGTTTGCAGCTATTGTTGGAGTTACTGCCATTTCTTTTTACCAGGATAACCGAAGCAAAAAGGCGCTGGAAGAACTTGAAAAACTGAATGAACCTTTGAGTAAAGTAATCAGGGATTCAAAGATCATAGATATTCCCACTTTTGAAATAGCAGTCGGAGACTTGTGCATTACCGAAGAAGGGAGCCTCATCAATGCAGATGGAAGAATTGTTCACAGCAACGATTTTTCTGTCAATGAGTCTTCCCTTACGGGCGAAAGTTTTTCTGTTTTCAAGGACAGCAGATCTGAAGATCATAAAGTATACAGCGGAACAATCACTGTTTCCGGGCTTGCCGTTTTTGAGGTCGAAAATATAGGAAAAGAAACCAAAGTAGGAAAAATAGGACAGTCTATATTGGGTATAAAAACAGAAATATCTCCTTTACAGCTTCAGATCCGGAATTTTGTAAAGGGGATGGCTGTTATTGGAGTCATTATTTTTCTTGCAGTATGCATTTTCAGTTTTGTTAAAACGGGAGATTTTGTGACCAGTTTACTCAGTGGACTTACCTTGGCAATGTCTGTGCTTCCTGAAGAAATTCCTGTAGCCTTCACAACATTTATGGCTTTGGGGGCCTGGAAGCTGATGCGGGAAGGAATTATTATTAAGCGAAGCAGTATTGTGGAGACCCTGGGAAGCGTTTCCGTAATTTGCACAGATAAAACAGGTACGATTACAGAAAACTCCATGCAGCTGAAACATCTTTATGATTTCCGTTCTGACAGAATTTATGAAGAAGCAGATTTCAATACAACAGCGCTCAATGACCTTATTGATTATGCGATGTGGAGTAGTGAGCCTGTACCTTTTGACCCCATGGAAATCACACTGCATAAAATCTATGAGCAGAACCGAAAGCCTGATCACAGGAAAGACTATCAAATGTTTCATGAATATCCGCTGGAAGGTAAACCACCAATGATGACCCATCTTTTTGAAAATGAACACAAAAACCGGATTATTGCTGCTAAAGGAGCTCCGGAAGCTATCATCAGTGTTTCCGATCTTTCAGAAGAAGAAAAAAACAAAATAAGAAAGTTAATAAAGAACTTCGGAGAACAGGGATTCAGGGTTCTTGGTGTTGCCAGATCTCATTTTGAAGGAAATGATTTCCCGGATAAACAGCAGGATTTTAAATTTGAATTTTTAGGATTAACTGTGTTTTATGATCCTCCTAAAAAAGGAATAAAAGAGGTATTTAAACATATCTACGATGCCGGTATTCAGGTAAAGGTTATTACCGGAGATAATGCGGATACCACCAGAGCCATTGCATTGCAGGCAGGAATAGAGAGTAGTACTTCGCCCGTTAATGGAAGTGAAATTGCAGAATGCTCAGAGGAAGAACTTATAAAGCTTTCCGAAGAGACCACTTTGTTTACAAGGATGTTTCCGGAAGCAAAGCTGGAAGTGGTTTCTGCCTTGAAAGCTCAGGGGCACGTAGTCGCAATGCTGGGTGACGGTGTGAATGACGGACCAGCTTTAAAGGCCGCTCATATTGGTGTGGCAATGGGAAATAAGGGCACTGAAATTGCCAAATCAGCAGCAGCACTGGTCATTACCAATGATGATCTGGATAAGCTCGTAATTGGGGTCGCAGCAGGAAGAAGAATTTATGCGAACATAAAAAAAGCGGTCCAGTATATTATTTCCATTCATATTCCTATTATACTCACAGTTTCTCTGCCTTTGTTTCTGGGCTGGGTATTTCCTCATATTTTCACTCCTGTGCATGTTATTTTTCTTGAACTCGTTATGGGACCCACCTGTTCCATTGTATATGAAAATGAGCCTATGGAAAAAGATGCAATGCACAGACCTCCGAGAGCGCTTTCAGATACATTTCTGAACTGGAGAGAACTTATGATAAGTATTATTCAGGGATTAGTCATTACCGCAGGAATACTATGGATGTATCAACATTCTGTTAGTCTGGGGAATGATGAATCCAAAACCAGATCTTTGGTATTTAGTACTTTGATATTTGCTAATATATTACTTAGTCTGGTAAACCGGTCTTTCTATTACAGTATTTTTGAAAGTTTTAAAAATCGTAACTTTTTATTGACGGGAATTTCCGCGTTGGTTCTTGTATTACTGCTTTGCATTCTTTATATGAAGCCGGTATCAGGATTCTTTAGTGTAAGTCCGCTTGAAGCAAAAGAATTGGGAATGACGTTGATTGTAGCTACTATTTCGGTTTTGTGGTTCGAAGTTTATAAGTTGATGAAAAGACATTGAGGAAGAAAATAAAAAAATATTTGTAATAAAATATTTCATAATTTTGAATATTGAAAAAGTTGATTTCCATATTGTTGCTATTTTTATATTTGGTTTCCACAACCGAATTATATCAGCTTTTGAAAATCCCGGAACTTGTCGAACATTATTTCGAACACAAAGAATTGAATCCGGATATGACACTTACTGCATTTCTAAAAACACACTATGATCATCCTGTGAAAGACGGAGACTATGGAAAAGATCAGAAACTTCCGTTTATTATTCATTCCACCCCTTTGTCTCTGGTTTTTACCATTAATCCGGAATTCAGTTTTGAAACGGAACCATATCATTTTGATGCTTTAGAATTTCATAAAATCCCTTCAAAAGACGAAGATCTTTGTTATAAAGGATTTTTGAACTCCGTATGGGAACCGCCAAGGCTTTCTTTTTCATAATTCAGTCCTAATTTGATTTGTATTCACAGATCAAGATCATTAGTTATTTTATATTATTAATTTCAGAATAATGAAAACACTATTTTCAGCCATATTAATGGCTGCACTCGCTGTTGGCATTCATGCGCAAAGCCGTTTGGATAATGCCAAAAAACAAGCCTCACAAAATAAACAGCTTATCTTATTGAACTTTTCAGGTTCAGACTGGTGTATTCCGTGCATTAAGCTTCATAAGAATATCATCGAAACCGATGAATTTAAAAAGTTGGAGACGGAAAATTTCATCGTTTATATCAATGCAGATTTTCCAAGAAATAAAAAGAATCAGTTGTCCTCTGAACTGAAAAAAGAAAACGCTTCGCTTGCTGAGCAGTACAATCAAAAAGGATTATTTCCTTATACATTGTTGCTGAATTCAGAAGGAAAAGTCCTGAAAAGCTGGGAAGGTTTACCTTCAGAAAATGCACTGGCTTTCAGCAAAGAGATCAGAGATATCAAAGAACATCAAAAATAAAAGGTATGTTAAGAGAATTCAAAAGACCTCAGAAACTAATGGGGAACGCTTTTGAAATTACTGTTGTAAGTGATGATGAAAATTCTGCATATGAGCACATCGACAAAGCGATTGACGAAATCCGGAGAATTGAAAAACTTCTGACGACATTCAGTGAGGAAAGCCAGACGAATCTCATCAACAGAAATGCAGGAATCGAACCCATAAAAGTGGATTGGGAGATTTTTGATCTGATTGAAAGAAGTCTTAGAATCAGCAGAATAACGGACGGTTATTTCGATATTTCCTATGGCGGAATCGATAAAAGTTTCTGGAATTTCGACAAAGAAATGAAAGAGCTTCCCAATCCTGAAGTGATTAAAGATCATCTTAAATTGGTTAATTATCAGAATATTATTCTTGATCGCGAAAAGCAAACCGTTTTCCTCAAAGAAAAAGGAATGCGGATCGGTTTTGGGGGAATCGGGAAGGGGTATGCTGCAGAAATGGCAAAACAAATGCTTCAAAACAGAGGTGTCACTGCCGGAATTGTAAATGCTTCAGGAGATTTAACGACCTGGGGAAATCAGGCAGACGGAAAACCCTGGACTGTCGGAATTGCTGATCCCGATAATGCAAAACAGCCTTTTTCTTATATGAATATCACCAATATGGCGGTTGCAACTTCGGGAAATTATGAAAAATTCGTTGTTATCAACGGTAAAAAGTATTCTCATACCATTAATCCCAAAACAGGACTGCCTGTTTCGGGCGTAAAAAGTGTTACGATCTTTTGTCCCAACGCAGAAATTGCCGATGCAATGGCAACTCCCGTAAGTATTATGGGAATTGATATGGCACTCAATATGATCAACCAGATCAATCATCTGGAATGCATCATTATTGATGATCAGGACAAGATTTATTCATCTCAAAACATTAATTTAAAATGAAAAACCTGATAAAAATATTCAGCTTCTTCCTTATCACAGTTGCTTCAGTACAGTCCTGCACAACGGTAAAAGAGTACGAAAAAAACAAATTAAATGACGCCGAAATGGCTCTTGGAAACAGAAAAATTGAAAAAACTGAACTGAGCTTTCAATCGTACAGAGAAGGATCTTCGGGTGCGAATGCAGGAAAAGTAGGTGGTGGTTGCGGGTGTAACTAAAAAGAGTAATCGTAAAATGTAATTGTGATTCAAGAATGAAAAAACTAATCGTAAGTGTTATTGCTCTTTTTGGAATTTTCAATGCAAAAGCACAGGAAAATACAAACAATGAGCAGCCTAAAAAACTGACTTTTGATGAAGCTAACTTAGTTTCAAGCTATTATAAACAAAACGGAAACAACTCCGCAGTGACGGGAGGAATTGGCACAGAAAAGCTGACTGATATTTCTAATACCATTGACGTAACTATGGTAAAATATGATAAGAAAGACAGGAAAAATAAATTCGATTTCAGTGTCGGGATTGATCATTATACTTCTGCTTCGTCGGATATGATTGATCTGAAAGCCAATTCATCCGCTTCCCACGCAGACAATAGAATTTATCCTGCGTTAAGCTGGAGCCGTGAAAATACGAATAATGGAACCACTTTAATGGCAGGTGTTTCCACGTCCTTCGAGTTCGATTATACATCGTATGGAGCAAACATTGGAATTTCACAAAAGACAAAGAACAGAATGGGAGAGTTTACGGCGAAATTCCAGGCTTATCTGGATCAGGTAAAACTGATTGCGCCGATTGAATTGAGAACCAATGGAAGTGCAGGAGGAGAACACGAGAACTACGGAACAAGCGGAAGAAATACGTATGCTTTGTCTTTATCATATTCGCAAATCATCAACCAGAACTTTCAGGTTGAATTTTTGGCGGATGGTGTTCAGCAGACAGGATATTTGAGCCTGCCTTTCCACAGAGTTTATTTCAATGATAATTCAGTTCATCAGGAAGCTCTGCCGGATAAACGGTTTAAAATTCCTTTGGGCGTAAGAGCGAATTATTTTCTTGGAGACAAAGTTATTTTGAGAGCATATTACCGTTATTATACCGATGATTGGGGCTTAAGATCCAATACTTTCAGCCTGGAAACACCGGTGAAAATCTCGCCTTTTGTTTCGGTAAGTCCTTTTTACAGGTATTATTCTCAGACTGCGGCTAAATATTTTGCCCCTTATCAAGAGCATACGGCTTTTGATGATTTTTATACCAGTAATTATGACCTTTCAAAATTTGACAGTCATTTTTATGGTGCAGGTATCAGAATCAGTCCGAAAAACGGTTTATTTGGTATAGAAAGGCTGAATATGCTTGAAATCAGATACGGACATTACACGAAATCTGTTGGGATGAAATCTGATATTATTTCCCTGAATTTAAGATTTAAATAACATCTTTTTCTTGTTAGGATTTCAAGATTAAACTTTTATCAATATTTATTAAAAAATAGCGCTACTTGGCTTCAAGTGGCGCTATTTGGCTCTGTTTGAATAGCTGCTGATCATGAAAAGAATGAGATTGAGCAAAATAAATGGAAATGAAAAAGACATCTGTAAGTATTCAGTTCAAGAAATATAGTGATCTCTTGAAAAGTTGGGGAAATCCATTTTTAATAAATTCAAAATACCATGCCTAATCTTCCGAGTTTGTATTTCTTCATCTTTTCTACTATAGCTAAATTATTTTTATTTGACATAAATTTCAGGATACTCTCTTTGCTTTTTATCTGTTTTTTCACTCACAATTATATAAACAGACATGCTTATGATCGCCGCGAAAAAACACCAAACAGAGAGTATGTAATGATCGTAAAAGATCTCTGAAACTATATAAGAGATCAAAATGGCTATACCAAAAAAGTGCATTCTTTTAAGGTGGGAAAAAAACGGAGGAGCAATTGTTGCCACACCGTATAAGATAATACTGTAATTTCTCCATGAAGCAGGATAGTTTTGGATGTAAGTAATATGATGACCAATAATCTTTGCTTCCACATGATATGATAAAAGACAATAAGCCAAATAAATACTCACGATGATTCCTACACCTAATAATATCTTCTGTACTTTTTTTCGTGGCTCATTGTCCTCAAACATTAAAAGAGAAATAGGTACCCAAACGGGCCACAGAATCTCTGCAAAAAATAGAAATATAAAGGTTGTAGCCTGTTGCATAATGATATGATCTGGCTGGGGAAGGGTTAGCCAAAGTATTCCTTCTGTTAGCTGTTGGACTCCAAAAATAAATGGAATACATGCAAAAAGATGCTGTGAAGAATGCCGTGTTTTTTTTATACATGCTATACCAACAGCCGTGAGTGCTATACCTGCTGAAAAACTTGAAATTGCTGAAAAACACATTTGAATGGGATTTAGAGGTTGTTTTTGTGAATTTTTTACAGAATAGTGTTAAACTTAATTGCTATTCATTATTATTAAAACAAAGTCTGCTGTAATTTAACAGTTCGCTGCTATACAGCTTGAATAAAAGAGTCAGATCTACGATGATAAACTATTTTTTGAATATTCATAATCCACAAATAACCTGTTATCTACACATCTTACCCCTGGAGTTTTCCATGCAATGCGGCCGGCTTCTTCTTTTTGATGCCATGAATTTACTGTTCCTGTTAAAATCACTGTAGTGCCGGATACTTGAATGTGAATATCATTATTATAAAGTGCCCAGGTCATGTTCATTGCGTGCTCAATATCTTTTTGTTTAATATCATTCATTATGTCTGATCTGATTTTTATATGATTGATTACCCCTTTTACACCTGAAAGATACCGGATTGCATTTTGAGTAATTTCCCGTTGATAATCCCATTGTAATTCACCTTCCAAAGTCACCTGACCATTTTCTACAATCACTTTGATTTTGTTCTCTGGAATCAATGCATTGGATTTAAAAGTTTTTAAAATCTCTGCAGCAATTTCATCATCAGTTATAGATAAGGAATCTTGAGATTTAACGATAATGTTCTCTACTAAAACTTTTACTCCAATAACTTTTTTTGCAGCATTCTCGGCTTCTATTTTTTTTGCATAATGATCAACTACTCCAGTAAGGGCAACGACACCGTCTTTTGCAGTTACCCCTATTTCTGCTGCATGCAATAATGGCTCTCTTTTAATGGCATCCTGAACATTTTTTTGTAATTCTGTATTTGTCTTCATGATAACGTAATTTATCAATCAAAATTCCAGAAACTTTGCAAAAAACACTATGATATACATCACATTGAAACCTGATACTGGTCAAGAAGGGAAATTTAATTTGTATATAATAATTGCTTATTTTTAGATAACCTATTTATTTGTTATGTCTTACAATATACCCTAATGTCTTACAGGTCTTACACATGATGAAGTGGTAGCTTTCCGGCAACGAAATGGATATAATCGTTTGGAGGGGGTCCATAAAAATACATGGTTTGATCTGGTCATTGATATTTTAAAAGAACCTATGCTGATATTGCTTATCATTATTTCTGTCATTTATTTGATAGTAGGGAATTATGGTGAGGCTGCTTTTATGTTTGTGGCTATTGTTGCGGTAACTGCTATTTCTTTTTATCAGGATAATCTTAGTAAAAAAGCTTTGGAGGAACTTGAGAAGCTGAACGAACCTTTAAGTAAGGTCATCAGAAACTCGCAAATAATGGAAATTCCAACCCCATGAAATTGTTGTAGGTGATTTAAGTGTTACTAAAGAAGGAAAAAATATAAATGCTGATGGAATGATTGTGCACAGCAATGATTTCTCTGTGAATGAATCATCTCTTACGGGTGAACGTTTTCAGTTTTTAAGGATAGTAAATCCGAGGACAATCTTGTGTATAGCGGTACAGTTACAGTTTCAGGTTTGGTAGTTTTTAAAGTTAAAAAAATAGGCTCAGAAACCCGTGTAGGAAAAATTGGGGAATCTCTATTGAATATAAAAGAAGAAATATCACCGTTACAGATCCAGATCCGAAAGTTTGTAAAATGGATGGCTGTTATTGAGATCATTATTTTTCTTATGATTTGTATCTTCAGTTAAATTAAAACCGGAGACCTCATAACAAGTCTTCTTAGTGGATTAACCCTGGCAATGTCTTTATTACCTTAGGAAATTCCTGTAGCATTTACAACCTTTATGGCGTTGGGAACATGGAAGCTTATGCATCAGGGAATTATTATTAAGCGAAGCAGTATTGTAGAAACTTTAGGAAGTACTACCGTTATATACACTGATAAAACAGGAACCATTACAGAAAATTCAATGCACTTGAAACATTTGTACGATTACCAATCAGGAGGGACTTATGGAGAAAAAGAATTTAGTGTTGAAAATTTGAAAAAACTTATTGATTATGCAATGTGGAGTAGCGAACCTGTCCCTTTTAATCCTATGGAAATCACTCTGCATAACACCTATCGGCGGACTCAAAAAAATGATGCAAGGAAAGAATATAAGATGTTTCATGAATATCCGCTTGAAGGCAAGCTATTGTTTATGAGAATGAGCCCATGGAAAAAAACGCAATGAAACAGCCGCCAAGAGCCATCGGAGATACTTTTTTAAGTTTGAGTAAGTTGGGAATCAGCTTTATTCAGGGGGCGTAATAACCCTCGGAGTTTTTTTGTATATCAGTTTACAGTTCAAAATTGAGGTGATGAAACCAAGACAAGGGCAATGGTATTCAGTACATTGATCTTTGCCAATATATTACTGAGTTTTGTTAACAGATCATTCTTTTATAGTGTGTTGGAAAGTTTCAGAAACCGTAATCCCTTGCTTATTGGTATTTCTGCCTTAGTTCTGGGGTTTCTTTTTGCAATATTATATGTAAAGCCTGTCTCTCTATTCTTTAAGGTAACAGCACTTAATATAGGTGAATTGGGATTCACTGTTTTCATCGCAGCGTTTTCTGTTTTATGGTTTGAGGTTTATAAATATGCCAAAAGAAAATATGATAATATGTATGAGCAAGGGTAATAATTACCTTTAAAAAAGCAGAGTATTTAAGTCCGTCTCTTCATCTGGCAAGGTCATTTTTTTTAGTGACTGATGTCATTTCTTAACATTACTAATTTGATGAATTTTACACAAGCAAATTAATAACCAAGAAGATTCGTGCAACATGTGGTTTGTTGGAAAATTCTGACAAAAGGAGGAGTATTCATTAAGGAGTGGTCCTCCTTTTAGTTTAAAAAAAACAATTTTAAGATTATGATAGGAAATCAACACCCATGGCATGATGTTTCTCCGGGAGAACATCTGCCTCAAATAGTTACAGCAGTTATTGAGATTCCCACCGGTAGCCGGACAAAATATGAAATAGACAAACACTCAGGGTTAATCAGATTGGATAGGATTCTTTTATCTTCCATGTATTATCCTGCCAATTACGGGATCATACCACAGACCTATTACAGTGACGGAGATCCGTTAGATATTCTTGTGCTATGTTCGGAAAACCTCGTTCCCCTTACTCTGGTTAATGCAAGGGTAATAGGAATAATGGAGATGACGGACGAAGATAAAAAAGATCATAAAATAATAGCGGTGGCTGAAAATGATTCTTCTATGCTGCACATTCATGATATTGAAGATCTGCCGGCTTATACCATTAATGAGATTCAGAATTTTTTTGAAGAATATAAAAAATTAGAAGAGAAAATAGTACAGGTATTTGGTTTCAAAAATAGGAAAGAAGCTTTCACTTGTATTGAAGAAAGTTTAATGATGTATATCAAAGAAATTAAACCCAAAATAAAAAATATTTAATTGGGTTCTTTTTTGCCTATCTTAATAGTACGTTGGCATTATGTAAGGATAAATGAATTATAATTTTGAATGATTAGGCAGCAATCATCTTTTTTGTTTTTCGTTTTCTTTTCTCTTTTTATTAAAATAACCCCTTAGCAAAAAATTGTTCTTAGCGGCGGCTTCTATTTCTCTCAATTCACCGACACCTTTTTCAATATTAATGATAGTGGAATCTACAGACTTCCCTAATTTAGGATTGTTGGTAAGTTTCGATAATACATTCTCATCATTATTTATTTTCGACGTAAATTGAATAAGATCATCAGAGCTTTTTTCAAGATTGTGCAATGTCTTTTCTATTGAAAGAGCTAAAGAATCGTTGGAAGATAGTTGAGAAAATACATTGTTTTTGTCGTTTAGTTTTGTTGTAAACCTACTGATTTCTTGAGAACTGTTCCTCAAATTAGAAATACTGCTTTCAATATTATCTGACCATTTCTTATCGGTAAATATTTTTGATGCAAATCCATTTTTATTATTCATAAGGGAGGTGAATTTTGCCAGTTCTCGGGAGCTTAGTTGCAGGTTTTCTATGGTCTTGTCAATTCTCGAAGCAAAATCTTTATTGGTCATTATTTTTGTCAATAAACTATTCTTGTTATTCATTTTACTGCTGAACTCCACAAGCTCATCAGTAATTGCTTCGGCATTGTCAGTACTTTGTTTTACACTCGAGAGTATATCATCTATCTCGATAGTTTTATAAGAAGTAATGAAGTCATTATCCTTCACTATAGTGTTAGATTGGGGGCCGGGGGTAATAATAAGTATTTTATCACCCATTAATCCGTCAGATGCAATGCTGGCAACTGCATCAGTTTTGATATATTTTTGAACATCCTTTCTTATTAATAGCTTTACCAAAACCAATGAATCTGAAATAAAATTTATTTTGCTGACTGTTCCAATGTTAATTCCGGAAAGGCGGACATTACTGCCTTGCTTTAATCCGCTGACGTTTTTAAACTCAGAACGAAGAACGAAGTTAGAGCCAAACAAATTTCTGTTGACCCCAATAAAGTAGATGGTTGCTATGAAAAGAAGGATGCCAGCTGTGACAAAAATTCCCAATTTCCAGTTGTTTGATGACTCGTTGTTCATGATTACTTTATTTATTTCTCAAAAAAAGATTTTACCCAATCATCGGCATTATTTTCTATGTCTTTATAGCTGCCTTCAGCTTTAATGATACCGTCTTTAAGGACGATGACCCTGTCACCGGTATATTTTGCACAGGTTAAATCATGTGTTATGATAAGGGATGAGGTATTGTATTTTAGTTTGATATTTCGAATGAGCCCGATAATTTCACGGGCTGTAATGGTATCAAGCCCTCCGGTAGGCTCATCATAAATGATAATTTCCGGTTTAATTATTAATGCTCTTGCCAGCCCGATTCTCTTTCTCATTCCTCCGGAGAGCTCTGCCGGCAATAGGTCAATCGCTTCCTCCAGTCCTACATTTTGTAACGCTTCTTTAACAGCTGTTTCTATTTCCTGCTCATTAAGCATTTTATTATTGTGCTGCAATGTAAAAACTAAATTCTCCCTGACGGTCATTGAATCATATAAGGCTCCATTTTGGAATAAAAAACCAATCTTCATTCGGATCAGGTTGAGTCCTTCCTCATCCAATTTTGTTATATCTTTTCCTGATATAAATATTTCTCCTTTATCAACTTTGGTGAGACCTACAAGACATTTAACAGTAACAGATTTCCCCGAGCCTGATTTTCCTAAAATGACCAGATTTTCTCCTCTTTTAACGGTAAAGCTGATACCATTGAGTACCTTATTACTGCCATATGATTTGTAAACATTTTTAAATTCTATCAATGTTTCGCAGTTTTGTAATTCATTATGCTCAGCTGTAAATTTTTCCCTATTTTCCATTATAATTCAAAAAATAAGTCGGTTATCTGTACTGCAATAAGATCAATGATAAAAATGATCAAAGATGCTGAAACTACGGCTGAATTTGCCGCTTTTCCTACACTTTTAGTTCCCCCCGAAGCATTAAATCCCTCATAACAACCAATAATTCCAATAAAAAATCCGAAAAAGAATGTCTTAATGATAGCCGGTAAAATATCTTCATATTCTAACGATTGAAATACATGGGAGAAATAATGTTCAATATTGCTTTCACTATGCATATTGATGCCGACAAAGCCGCCCATAATCCCAATCAAGTCGGCATATAGTACTAAAACAGGAATCATTAATGTTGTAGCAAGAGTTCTGGTTACCACCAGATACCGATAAGGATTGATCGCTGAAACCTCCATGGCGTCAATTTGTTCTGTGACTTTCATAGAACCCAGTTCTGCTCCAATTCCTGACGAAACTCTTCCTGCACAAATCAAAGCCGTAATAACTGGTGCAATTTCCCTTATTAATGACAGTGAAACCATACCAGGTATCATAGATTCTGCACCGAACCTTGCCATAGCCGGACGTGACTGTATGGTAAGGACTAATCCCATAATAAAAGCCGTTATCGTTACTAAAGGCAACGACTGGTAACCAACAACAAAACATTGTCGTATAAACTCTTTAAACTCAAATCCCGGTTTGAAAATTTCTTTAAAAAATCGCCGGGAGAATAAAGCTATGTTGCCTGCGATGCTAAGGTAATTTTTAAAATAAGTTTTCACGATGTTTCATTTAAAATATTCCAGTGCCTTTTGTTTATGATCTATAGGATTATGCCTATCAACAAAACCGATAGCATGCAGTGCGTAAAAAATGGGTATAGGCCTATTATTTATAAATTATACTCATAATCTACCTCTAACTTATTTTTTACATCCTTTATACCAGGGGTTTTCCATGCAATACGACCAGCTTCCTCCTTTTGATGCCAGGTATGTACCGTGCCCGTTAATATGGCAGTCGTTCCGGATACTGATACACTGATTTCACTATTATCAATCGAACTTCTGTCAAGTGCCCTCTCAATATCACTCTTTTCAACAGTGTCCCGGATTTCTGGGTTAATGGTGATATTATTGTAAATACCTGTAACGCCGGGAAGATACTTAACGGCATTTTCTGTAATTTCCCTTAAATACTCCCAAGATACTTCACCATCCAGATCCACCCAGCCATCTTCTACTTTTACTGTTATTTTTTCTTGTGGAATAAATGAGTTTGCATTAAATGCAGTTATAATTTCACTGGCGATTTCGACATCGGTTTTTGAGCGGGGGTCCGGTAATTTTACTTCAATATCTTCTACCAAAACCCTTACCCCTGTAACATTTTTTGCGGCATGCTCAGCCTGCAGCTTTTTTGCATAACTGTCTACATTACCTGTAAGGGAAACAATTCCGTTATTTACAACAACACCAATTTCTGCTGAATACAGCAAAGGTTCCCATTGAATGGCATCCTGAACATCTTTTTGTAATTCTGCATTTGTTTTCATTTGTTATACGATTTTATACTTCAAAGTTCCGGCAACTTCGCAGAATATAAGATGACTAACATCACAATGAATCATGATGTTAATCAGGATAAATGTTTGGTGGTGTGTATTTTATTATTGAAATTTGGATAGCTATGTACGCGTGAAGCTTAAAAAATAATAAAAATGGACAAAACTATTTTAACAATAACACTGAACCCATCAGTAGACAAAAGCAGCAGTGTTCAAAACATCGTTCCTGAAAAGAAGTTGCGTTGTAATTCCCCTATATACGAACCGGGAGGAGGTGGGGTTAATGTATCCAGAGCCTTAAAAAGATTGGGAGTAGTCTCAGATATTTTTTTTACTTCAGGGGGGAGGACCGGCAGACTGCTTGAAAACTTGCTTAAGGGCGAAGAGCTGAATGTATTCCCTTTTCATATTACTTCAGAAACGCGGGAAAATTTCATTGTTTTGGATCTCTCTACCAACAAACAGTATCGATTTGGATTTCCCGGAGAAGAGCTGACGCTGGAACAGCAAAAAGATATTCTAAGCATTTTGCCTACCATAAATCCCTGTCCGGATTTTGTCGTCATCAGTGGTAGTCTGCCAACAAACACAAATCCGAATTTTCTAAGAAGACTTGTTAATATCTATAAGGCAATGGGAACTAAGGTAATTATCGATACTTCAGGAGAAGCTCTGAAAACAGCGGTAGAAGAAGGGGTATTTTTATTAAAACCTAATATTGGAGAACTTGCCTTTTTAGTGGGAAAAGAAAAACTGGAAGAAACTGATATAGATCATGCTGCCCGGTTTATTATTTCACAGGGTAAAGCTGAGATTGTGGTAGTGTCGTTGGGCTCTCAGGGAGCTGTCTTATTTTCAGAAAGTGAAAAAATTAAGATCGCGGCACCGGTTGTCGAAGTGAAAAGCACTGTTGGTGCCGGAGACAGCATGGTTGCAGGAATGGTTTCAGTTTTGGTAAAAGGGGGTAATTGTAAAGAAGCCCTTTCCATGGGAATTGCTTGTGGATCTGCCACTACAATGACCCAAGGAACAGGACTTTTTACTAAGGAAAATGCAAAGCATTTATTTTATGAAATATGGAAATAATTCTTACTCAAAAAAGATATATCACATTTAGAACTAATTTTAGTCTGAGAATTTATTCTATTATATGTGAACGTAAAAGCCAAGCCATTTTCTGATGTATTTCTAATAGGCGCGTTATAAAATGCCCTGTTGCTATATCGTGTAAGTCATCCTTACAACTCATGATATACTCACAAAGTATTAGAATTAGACTCTCATGATCTTGTAACAATTCTGTAATAAAGGCCTGGCCGTTATGCCTTTCCTCAATCTGCTCAGTAAAATGAGTTAATCTTAAATACGATTGTAGCGTTGCCGGTACAACATGACCGAGGGAACGTATTCTTTCTGCGATGCTGTTTATGATATCATCCAATTGTTTGTATTGAGTTTCAAAAAAAACATGTTTGCCATAACAATCAGCTCCTTCAACATTCCAATGGGCATTTTTAGTTTTTGTATACAAAATGTTTTCATCTGCCAATATTTTTATAAGTTGATCAGCGATTGCCTGACGATGATTGTTTGCTATTCCTATCTGTATTTTCATTTTAATTGATTTTACCGTTTTTTATACTGCAGACAATACATATAACTATTCAGCGGACATTCCGCCGTCAATAATCTGAGTTGTCCCTGTAATGAACTTGCTGTCTTCGCTTGCAAGAAATAAAACCAGTTTTGCAATTTCAATAGGTTCCGCATATCGTCCCAGCGGTATCGCTGCCTCAAATTGTTTTCTGATTTCATCACCGTGTCCAGCAGAAGAGCTCTCTTCTATAGAACGCATCATCCTGTTATTTACAGGAGAAGGATGAATTGTATTTACTCTGATTTTTCGCGAAGATGCTTCAAGGGCCATAGTTCTCATAATGCCAACTACAGCATGTTTGCTTGTTACATAGGCGCTTAATCCTGCAAACCCCAATATTCCAGCCACAGATGAAGTTATAATGATGCTTCCACCATCGTTCATCTGGGGCAAAACATATTTATTACCCAGCCATACACCTTTGACATTGACGGATATGATTTTATCAAAAATATCCTCAGGATAATACTCAATTGGCTTTACAATCCCTTCAATACCTGCATTGTTGAAAAACACATCTATTTTTCCAAATAGTTTTATGGTCTCAGCAACATAGTGTTCAACTTCAGCTGTATTTGAGACATCTGCAACACAATATTTTATATGCTCACTGTTAAGTTCTTGAACAGCATCTTTTAGAGAATTTTCAGAAAGATCTACCAGCATTACTTTTGCTCCCTCTTCTAAAAATATTTTAGCTGTAATTTTTCCTATGCTTCCAGAACCACCGGTTATGATGGCAACTTTGTCTTCTAACTTTTTCATAATTTCAACGGTATTTAATGAATAGATTTTGGTGATTTTTTTGATAATAATGTATATGAACCGATAATTGACTTGCGGAATAGTCATCTTCTACAGGTCAAAGATTAAATCCAGGATTAATAAAAATCATATTCATAATTAACGTCCAGTTCATTTTTTACATTCCATATACCCGGAGTTTTCCAGGCAATACGGCCGGCTTCTTCTTTCTGATACAATGAATTTGCAGTTCCCGTTAAGGTTACTGTTGTTCCTAAAACGGATACTTTAATATCATTATCATAAATTGAACTTCTTTTCAAGGCATCTTGAATGTCTTTTTTTTGTATTGCATCGTCTAATTCTGATTTAATTGTAATCTTATTGATCAAGCCCTTTACACCGGTAAGATATTTTACCACGCTGGCCACCTCTTCCTTTTGGTAATGCCATGGTAATTCCCCTTCTAAGGTTACCCATCCATCTTCCACTTTTACCATTATTTTATCATCAGGAATAGAATAATTAGATCGTAATGCATCCAGTACTTCCTTGGCTATTTCAGCATCTGCCTTTTTCAATGAGCTTGGAAATTTTACTTCAATATTTTCAACTAAAGCCTTAACACCGGCAACTTTTTTAGCAGCATTTTCGGCCTCAGCTTTTTTTGCATAGTTATCAACTACGCCGGTAAGGGAAATCACACCGTCTTTTGCAATAACTCCAATTTCTGCTGCATGCAGTAATGGTTCCCATTTAATGGCATTTTGAACATCTCTTTGTAATTTTGCATTTGTTTTCATTTCAATTTTTTTTGATTAATAAATGTTTAAAGTTTGTTAATTGGAAGAATTTTATAATTGTATCAAATTCTTATATTATTTTTTACTTAAAAGATTTTCTATTGTCTTAGCATATGCTTTTCTTCAGATTCATGGTTATGCTTTATGTTAATTCATCCCAAAGGTCAGTAACCTGCATGAGAAATAATATGATACGTATCACTGCGAAAAATGATGCTGATCAGTTCAACAATTCAATCTTTTAAACGCATAAAATCTTAAATCGAATTTCTTATAATAAGCGTTTGGATAGCTTTGATAAAAAATAGATGAAAGTATAAGTGATATCATTTTTTTTAGTGATGGCAGTCATTATTTGATAGTGTGGTAATTTGGAAATTTGTGGTATAAACTTCATATTATGAAAGCCTTTTTAACATTCACCATTATTTTTTGCTTTGCAATAATTACGCAAGCTCAGGATATAAAAACAGGGCAGGAGATTTCTTCTTTACTAAAAGACAATGGTATGCTCTCAAAACTGCATTATCCTCAATCGGTTATTAGGTTTTATGCCGGAATTAATTCTGAATTTGCGTGGATTACCGCAGAAAAATCAGATCAGCCTGAAACCGCAATGTTACTGTTGGAGTATTCCTATCGATTTGGTCTGTCTTTGTCTGATTATCATTGGGATTCCATTTCTCTTCAGAAGTTAAGAAAATTGCGAGATACTCCCGTTGAAGAGAATCAAAGTGAGAAAGCTGAGTTCGATATTCTTATGACGGATGCTCTTATCACTTTCATCAATCATCTGCATTTAGGAAAATACAACCCTTTGTACAAATCATCATATATTGATTCCAATGATATTAATGGATTTAGATCCGACGATATATTACAGAATGCAAGACAGCAGACAGATTTTCTTAAGACAATCCTCGAGATTCAGCCTAAAATAAAAGAATATGCGGACTTCCAGAACTATTTAAATACACTGTATGAAGAAGGTGACTGTATAGCTCCGGAAAGTGAATCTGAAAAAATAATGATCAATATGGAGCGCTTACGATGGATTGATACGAATGATACTTCCTATATTCTGGTAAATATTCCTTCCTATACATTGAAACTTTATCACGAGGGTAATGTATTTGATTTTAAAGTTATTATAGGAAATCTAGCCACTAAAACACCAGTTTTGAGGAGTAGTATTACTTATTTTACGACAGCGCCTGACTGGAAGGTTCCTCAAAGTATTTTTGTAAAAGAAATGCTGCCTAAAATCTTAAAAAACCCTCAATATTTAGAGGACCATCATTACTCAGTTTATGATAAAAATGGAAATCAAGTTGAAATAAGTTCATCAAAACTAAAAGAGATTCGTCAAAACCCTTACCGATATAGTGTAAGGCAGTCATCCGGTTGTGATAATGCATTGGGAGCGGTAGTTTTTAGATTTGAAAACTCTTATGGAATATACCTCCATGATACTTCTCAGAAACAATTATTCAATAAAGATGATAGAGCTTTGAGTCACGGATGCATTCGTGTTGAAAATGCTCAAGAGCTCGCAGCTCTCCTATTAAAAGACGATGGCTCAGGAAGCAAGATTCCTGTTTTAGAAAGTGCAATGTCAGAGTATAAAAGAAAAGATTTCGTTCTAAAGCAACCTGTTCCGATTATTATAACCTATCTGACCTGTCTTATAATAGATGGAAAGCCTGTATTATATAAAGATATTTACCATTTAGATGATTCATTAGAAAATATGTTTAACCAAAATAAATAATCCGATTATGAGAACGATTTTAGTCGCTACAGACTACTCAAAGCCAGCGAGAAATGCTGCCTTTTATGCTCTGCATTTAGCCAATGCCCTGAAGGCTAACATCGATTTATGCCATGCCTTTGGGTTACCGATTGAAAGTCCAATGCTTGGGCAGATCGCGTGGTCTGTATACGAATATCCAGATTTATACGAAGAAAATACAAAAGAGCTTAAAAAGTTGGCAAGGGCACTGGAAGACAGAGAAAAAGTTATATGGGGAGATGAAGCTTTCCCATTTCATCCTTCAATACATTATGGAAGTGAGGGAGGTGATGCCGTTCATGTGATCAACAATATGGCAGCCGATAAAAAGCCGCTTCTTATCGTAATGGGTATGCAGGGAGCAGGGATGCTTACCCGTTTTATTTTCGGAAGCAACAGCATACAGATGATTGAAAACACAAAGTATCCGCTTCTTTTAGTTCCATTAAACCATAAATATAATGGGCTTAAGAAGATTGCTTTCGCTACAGATCTGAATAAAAAAGACATAAAAACAGCCCAATTATTAATTGAATTTGCCAAATACTTTGATGCTGAGCTTTTAATTACCCATATTATTCAGAGTGATAATGATGTGATCCAGGATGCCACTTATGAACATAAGAAAGAGACGTTTCTAAAGAACCTGAATGGTAAAGTTTGCTATAACTGTATATACAGTGAAAATATAGATTATGGCTTGGAAATATTAAAATACAAAGACATCGATATGTTAGTGATGGGCCATCATGACAAAAGTTTTTTCAAAAGACTATTTTTGGGAAGCCATGCCGCAAGACAGGCTGTAGAATTGGAAATTCCACTATTAACGATTCCTGAAAATGGTCATGTTCATTTTTGAATATTTGAATTAATTATTACATATAATTGTTTATAATAAAAATAATATTGAATACGAAAATATTTTCATAGTTCATATATGTTCATTATGCTAAAATGTATAACTTTATATGGCTGCATAATACGATAACTATGGAAAGTGCCAAACTGTTGCAAGCCATTATTGAAACGGCTATTGACGGTATTATAACCATTGATGACAGGGGGAGAATAGAAAGCCTGAATCCCTCTGCATTAAAAATATTTGGCTACAAAGAACAAGAATTAATCGGGAAAAATATCTCAGTCTTAATGCCGGAACCAGACAGGAGTCGGCATGATGGTTATCTACTCAATTATCAGACTACCGGCGAAAAAAAAATCATCGGAAAAGGAAGAGAAGTAAAAGGTTTAAGAAAAGATGGTACACAATTTCCATTCAGGCTTGCAGTGAGTGAAGTTCAGTTTCAGGAAAGAATTATTTACACAGGATTTATCCATGATCTTTCCAAAGAAAAAGAAGCGGAAGAATTTCTTAAAAAGTATACGTTAGAGCTGGAAGAACTAGTCGAAAACCGTACAAAATCGCTGAAAAAAATGCTTCATGAGCTGGAAGAAGCCAAGGAAGAAGCTAATGTATCTTTGGAAAAAGAAAAAGAACTGAACCGTATGAAAAGCCGTTTCGTATCAATGGCATCTCATGAATTTCGTACGCCTTTAAGTTCTATGCAGCTGTCTGTTATTTTGATAGAGAAATACCTTCAGGTTTCAGACAGTCTCCAGATTGTAAAGCACCTTCATAAAATAAAGACCGCTATTGGGAGTTTGAACGGCATTCTCAATGATTTTCTTTCATTGGAAAAGCTGGAAGCAGGGATTGTACATCCTAATCACTGCCTATTTGATGTCATCAGGTTTTCAGAAGAACTAACGGAAGAAATGCAGCTTATCACCAAAGAAGATCAAATTATAATTTACCAGCACACAGGATCAGAAAGTGAAATCAATTTAGATCAAAATTTATTGAAGAATTGTCTGATGAACCTGATGAGTAATGCTATAAAATATTCCGGAGAACACACCCTGATTGAGTTTTCCACAGAAATAAAAGAAAATCAATATGTATTTTCGGTAAAGGACAATGGAATAGGAATACCTGAAGATGATCATTCTGCTCTTTTCCAGCCATTTTTCCGCGCTCATAATACAGGAAACATACCCGGAACGGGCTTAGGTCTCAATATTGTACAGCGCTATGTCAGTCTTATGGATGGGAAAATACATTTCAAAAGCACATTCGGTAAAGGAACTGAGTTTACTTTATCATTTCCTAAAAATTGATAATAATATTCCAATTGAGTTGAGATGGAAAAAATACAGATACTGATTATAGAGGATAATGAGGACATTCGTGAAAGTACTTCTGAGATCCTTGAACTTGCCAATTATCAAGTATACCAAGCTTCTAATGGTAAGCAGGGCATAGATCTGGCCATAAAACATATTCCGGATATCATACTCTGTGATATCATGATGCCGGAGCTTGACGGCTATGGTGTGCTGCACCTTCTGAATAAAAGAGAAGATACGGCGCTTATTCCTTTTATTTTTATAACGGCAAAAGCAGACAGGATTGAAATAAGGAAAGGAATAGAAATGGGGGCAGATGATTATCTTACAAAACCTTATGATGATATAGAACTTCTGAATGCTATAGAAAGCCGTCTGAAAAAAAGGGAACGACAGAGAAATATTTACAGTTCCAATCTTACTCAAATCACCAATTTATTTCAGGCATCACACGGACTTGAAGAATTGCAAAAAGCGTTTAATGAGAGGAAAATTAAGTCTTTTAAAAAAAAGCAGGTGATATATTATGAAGGAGATGCAGCAAGTACAGTATATTTAATGATATCCGGTTCTGTAAAAACAACAAAAATGACAGAAGATGGAAAGGAATTTATGACCGGAGTATATGGAGCCGAAGATTATTTTGGCATTACCTCATTATTCGCTGGAAAAGAATACAAAGAAACTGCAGAAGTTCTGGAAGAAGCCACTCTATGTTCAGTTCCCAGAGAGGTTATCGATCAATTGTTTTACAAATATCCTGATGTAGCAGAAAAATTTATTAAGATTCTTGCCGGAAATGTTATCAGTCATGAGGAGCAGCTATTGCAGCTTGCCTATTTTTCAGTAAGAAAAAGAATGGCAGAAGTCTTACTTAAACTTCACACAAAACATCCTCAGACTGAAAATTTTGAAATTTCAAGAGAAAACCTTGCTTCTATGGCTGGAATGGCTATTGAAACGGTAAGCAGAATTCTCAGTGATTTTAAAGAAGAAAATTTAATAGACAGAAATGCTGGCAGGATTACAATATTGGACATTTCACGTCTTCAAAAATTAAAAAACTAATATCTGTCACTTTTTATCATGATTTCATACATTGAATAGTTCTGTTGGGTTCTATACATTTGATTATTCAAAAGACATTATGAAAGTGATAGTTTATAATATAAATCAGGAAGAAAAAGAACTTCTTGCGTTGGCTAATCGTAAGATACACAAGATTACCATCATAACAGATCCTTTGGATGAAAATACAGTTCATTTTGCAGAGGCAAAAGATGCTGTCATTATCATCAATCAGGAAAATCAACTTTCACATAGTTTTATCCTGAAACTTATTTCATTGGGAATACCATACCTCATTTTAAAATCAGCGGAAGAGTTTTTTATTGATTTACCAATTATTACAAATTCCGGAATACAATACAAAATTATTAAATGCTCAGATCCGAAAGTGGCCGCTTCCTTGATTATTAAAACTTTAGATAATTGGGGAAATAGTGATTAGGATCATTTGAAACCCTAACTGAAATCATGGTCGGAATGCTGTTCCCATAATACCTTTGGAGTATTAATCTAAAATAATTTTATTATGAAAACTTTAGAAAAAACCACTCAATCTCCAATGGCTCGTGTAATAGAAGATTTCTGGAATAAGGACGGATTTTTAGATGAATCAATGAAAATGGAACCTACCATTAATATCATTGACAGAAATGGTGTCTATAAAGTCAGAGTATCAGCTCCGGGCTTTAAGAAAAAAGATTTTAAGGTAGCGGCGGAAGACGGATCGCTAATTATCAGCGCTGAAAAGAGGATAGAGAAAAAAGAAGAAAAGGAAAATTTTGTAAGAAAAGAGTTTTCTGCTTCCTCATTTTCCCGCAGTTTCCGTCTCCCGGAAAACATCACCTTGGGACATATAAAAGCCAATTATAAAAACGGGCTGTTAAATATTACGATCAGTAAAACTAATCTGGATAAAAGGGAAGTAAAAGAGATTAAAATACGTTGATTTTTTCACTATTAATTTATAAAACGTGTTGTTTATTTGAGAATAGTCTTGGCCATAAGACTTTCGAATAGATTTTCAAACGCTCAACAAGTTTAAAACAATAAAGAAATGGATACAATGATTATAAAATCCCTTGGAGGAGCGGGGACCGTTACCGGATCTAAGCATTTACTAAAAACTTCTGAATTAACCATATTAATCGATTGCGGATTGTTTCAAGGGGTAAAATCACTACGTGAACAAAACTGGGAGCCGCTAAGTATTGATTTAGCAGAAATCGATCTTGTTATTCTTACCCATGCTCATCTGGATCATTGCGGATATATTCCCCTTCTTGTAAAAAATGGATTTAAAGGTAAAATTTATATGACTGCACCTACGAGGGAACTGACCAAATTAATCTTGCTTGACAGTGCAAAGTTACAGGAAGAGGATGCAGAAAAAGCAAACTATCATCACTATACCAAGCATAATCCTGCAAAGCCCTTATACACGATAAATGATGCTGAAAAATCTTTTAAACAATTTTTTACTGTGAAGGAAAATACCAGCATACCATTAAGTAATCACATACAATGCAGATTCAAGTCCTGTGGTCATATCATTGGAGCTTGTTCAGTAGAAATTGTATGCTTTGATAAAACCATTATTTTTTCAGGAGATATAGGGCGTAGCCACAGTGCTATTCTCGCTTCACCAGATTTTTTTACTAAAGCTGATTTTTTAGTGATGGAATCAACTTACGGAGACAGGCTTCATGACAGTACCGATTTGTATGATAGTTTGGCGCATTGGATCAACCATACTGTTAAAAACCATGGCAATGTAATTATTCCAAGTTTTGCTGTTGGCAGAGCGCAGGAGCTTATTTATATACTTTGTCGCCTCAAGGAACAAAACAGAATACCCCGTAACCTTCCAATAATAATGGATAGCCCTATGGCAGCTTCCGCTACTGATATTATGGTTGAATATGCTGAATATACTACTATAGATAAAGAAAAATGGCAGGGAATTATTGAGCATGTCAATATTAATAGAGAATATGCAAATACCGCGGAAATTATTCTGGATAAGCAAAGTAAAATAATTATTGCAGGAAGTGGTATGCTGACGGGAGGTCGTGTTCTTGAATATTTAAAGCATGATATAGGAAATAGCCGTAATACAGTATTGATTGTTGGATTTCAGGCAGAAAGTACTCGCGGACGGGCATTGCTGAATGAATCTCATGAGTTAAAAATTCACGGAAAATACTATCCGGTAAAAGCAAGAATAATAGAATTAACGGGGTTATCAGCCCATGCTGATCAATCTGAACTGATAGAATGGATAAGAAAATATAATATTCCGCCCCGACAAATCATGCTGGTACATGGTGAACCTTCCGCATTGGAAGCATTACGGGTTAAAATTCAGACAGATTTGAAAATACCGGTTAAAATTCTGGTAAAAGATATGGAAGTAGTCTGCTAATTTAGGGATGATAATTAGTTAATCAATCTAAAATTTACTCTATGGAAGTTCTTACCAAAAACGCCATACAAATTCTGGAAGACCGATATCTGATGAAAAATAACGAAGGTGTGGTAACAGAAACTGCAGATGCACTTTTCAAACGAGTTGCAGAATATATTTGCGGCTGCGAAAAAAAAGATAGTGCCAAATGGAGCAAAGCTTTCTATAAAGTAATGAGTGAATTAAAATTTCTACCTAATTCACCAACACTTATGAATGCGGGTTGTGATCATGCACAATTAAGCGCTTGTTTTGTATTACCTGTTGAAGATAGTTTAGAAAGTATTTTTACAACCCTTAAAAATGCGGCATTAATTCATCAAAGTGGAGGAGGTACCGGGTTTAATTTTTCAGCTGTCCGTCCCAAAGGAGATTTGATAAACTCTAGCAAAGGGCAATCTTCCGGTCCGGTTTCTTTTATGAAAATTTACGATGCTGCCACTGAATATGTAAAACAGGGCGGTAAAAGAAGAGGAGCCAATATGGGAATTTTAAATGTTGACCATCCGGATATCGAAGAATTCATCATGTCAAAATCGGATAAGAAATCTATAGAAAATTTTAACCTTTCGGTAGGGATCAGTAATGCTTTTATGAAAGCAGTAGAAGATGATTCGGGTTGGCAGCTCATTAATCCACATACCCAAAAGATAGCCCGAATCATCTCTGCAAAATCACTCTGGGAATTAATGGTACAGGAAGCTTGGAAAACGGGTGATCCCGGATTGATTTTTATCGACGCCATTAACGATTCCAATACAACACCTGATCTCGGTAGAATACAGGCAACTAATCCTTGCGGAGAAGTTCCCTTATTTGATAATGAGAGCTGTAATCTAGGTTCGGTTAATCTTTCAAGAATAACAATATTTAAAAATGGGAAATATGAAATAGACTGGCATGAGTTATCCCGGATTATTCATATTGGAATCCGTTTTCTGGATAATGTCATTACACTCAATCATTATCCACTTCCCGAAATTAAGATCAGTACTTTACATTCCCGAAGGATAGGGCTCGGATTAATGGGATGGGCGGAATTGCTCATTCTGTTAAATATTCCTTACGCATCTAAAAAAGCCTTGCTATTGGCAGAAAAGCTCATGAAGTTTTTTCAAAGGGAAAGTTATGATGCTTCAGAAAAACTGGCACTGGAACGGGGCACTTTTCCAAGCTGGAAACTCAGTACATTTGGAACTTCCAATAGAAAGATGAGAAATGCAACCTGCAACAGTATTGCTCCTACTGGAACCATTTCAGTTATTGCTAATACTTCTTATTCAATAGAACCTTTATTTGCGTTGGCTTACAGGAGAGTAGGTATTTTAGAAGGTAAGATCCAAACTGAGATTAATGCGGTCTTCATTAAAAAAATGAAAATGTTAAACTTATGGAATTCACCTATAAAAAAGATCGTGTTAGAATCTGGGAATTTAAATGGGTGCAACAATATTCCTAGGAAGATAAAAGATATTTTTACAACAGGATTAGATATTCCGTGGAAATATCACTTATTACATCAAAAAGCATTTCAAAAATATACCGACAATGCTGTTTCCAAAACTATTAACCTGCCTGAACAGACCAGCTTAAGGGATATTTCAGATATTTACAAAACTGCTTATAAATATGGTCTTAAGGGGATAACGGTGTATCGTTATGGCAGCAGAGTAGGTCAGGTACTACAGAAGTGCAATGTTACAGGTTGCTGAATATAAACTGTATGATCATTTAGAAATTATTTCTTTCAATTTTGGTAATTATATACCTGAACCTTTATTATGGTGTATAGAGTTCTTGTTGGCGGTTGGGATAAGAATCAACCAGATTCATCAGATGTTACTTCTCACTAATACTTTATGGTTATTTTAAATTAAAGGAGCTTATCGAAAGATAACTCCTTTTTTATTAAGTAATAATATATTTAAATGTAGTACTTCTTCAATTTTAGGGTCGGAACAATCGCTCGGGCTGCGATTGATCAGTAATATTTTTTAACTGATGCATTAGCTATGCATTCCTTAAGTATACCTTCACCTAGCATTCCGGTAACTCCTGCTATAATAGCTTTCAGCTCAAATCTACTAGTTTCAAAATTTCTGTTTAATTATTTTGTAATGAAAGGATACCTGCCAGATGTATTTTGTAATTTTTAAGGTCTTCTTTTGGTGTACCATTTTTAACTACATCAAAGCTATTAAATCCGGGAAGGATGCTACTGCCGCAAAATGCGTAGTTACTGGTAATGTTCAACAGCAGATCAGCAGTTGTTTTACCTTGTAGTAATCTTTGCTCAATATTACTGAATGCTTCTGCCGGTGCATTCCATGTAGCAGATACCATAAACCTTTTCCCGGTTAGTTTACCTCCGGAGCCATATTGTTTGCTCACATCTTGTCTGCTGCGTCCATCTCCTTCCAAAAATTCATGATTGGCATATCCAGCTTCGAAAAGTTCATCCGTATATTTTTTGTAAATCCAAGGAGCGCCAAACCAATTTATCGGAGTTTGAAGGATAATAATATCTGCATTCAGATGCTTTGTTACCTCTTCCTTTGGGTCGTAACCATTTTCTACTTTGGTTTCCAGCACATGATATCCATTAGATATAAAAAAGTCGCGTGCGACTTCCTGAAAAGATGCATTAAGTTTCCCTTCTGATCTATTCGGATAGGTCAGATGGGTATTTATTAGTAATACTGTTTTATTGTCCATTTGATTTTATGAATGGCTTATTATTAATAAAAAGCAGGTTTGTCACCTTCGGAACCCGGTTTTTGTACACCTACGCTTGCTTTCGCATCTTTTGATGGCTCTTCTATAACAGAAACGATATATGCTCCAACGGCTTTTCTTGCGACTTCTGTTCCGGTAAACTTTTCGCCTTTTTGTGTTGTTTCATAATCTGTTTCATCCTTATCAGTCAACCAAGATGGGCGTACTATAGTATAGTTAAGTGTTGATTTTTCAATAGCATCAGCCGCTTTTCGGTATCTTACTAATTCAGAACCTATCATGCGGTTGTTCCACTCCCCAAATTTTCCGGCAACTTCATTGTAAATACCCAAAGCAGTTACGAAAATCAACCTATTGACTCCATTAACATACATTGCCTCTATAATTATTTTCGCCATTTGATCAACTGCTCCGGAAAGATTGGCATAAACAATATCTTGTCCTTTAATAACATTGTTTATATCTTCTTTGCTCAATACATCCCCTTCGATAATGCTCGCTGTTGATTTAAAATTGTCCAGGTGTTCACTGTTTCTTGCAAATAAAGTCAGCTCTATATTTTCATTTTTCTGAAGAAATGATATAACATGATGTGCAATAGCTCCTCCAGCGCCTAACACTAAAACTTTTGTTTTCATATTTAATTTGTATTTAGTATTGATTGTACTCTTCATCAGACACTGGTTCCATCCAGTTTACGAGTCCTTTTTCAGTATTAAGTCCTATTGCCGTATGAATCATAATACCATCAGGTGATGCGCCGTGCCAGTGCTTTATACCGGGCATAACGTTCACAAAATCCCCTGCTTTTATTTTTTGTATTGGCTTTCCTTCTTCCTGATATAAGCAAATACCTTCGCGTACCAATAAAATTTGGTTACTTTCATGAGTATGCCACTTGGTACGGGTTCCTGCTTCGAATAAGACCTCACCGATATAGGCATTGGTTCTTTCATCCGGATTTACATATGTTTTTAGCAAAGCTCTTCCTGTAAAATAACTTTCCGGAGCAGGGTTATAACCCATTGCCGTTATTTCTTTTTCTGTGTACATTTTTTTAGTTGAATGGAAAAAGCCAATGACCTTACCATAGATAAAGCCATTGGCATTATTTACAGTTAATGATTAAAGGTTCTCTTGATAGAAAGGGATCAATTTATCTAATGCAGTTTTCACCGGTTCCGGTTTATCATAAAGATCATAGTGTGACCATCCATCAACAACGACCAATTCTTTTTTAATAGAAGCTGAACGACGAATGATTTCAAAACCATCTCTATACGCACCAAAAGCCCCCGGTTTGCGACCTACGATGACCAATAATGGTTGCGTTAATAATTTCTCAGCTAAATTGTATGCATCCCAGGTCAATGCTGATGCATTATGAGAGAATAAGGTTTTGTTTACCCCATTTGGTTTTTCGCCACGTGAAGTACGGTAATATTCTGTTGCTTCTAAAAGGTCGATGTCCGCACCTGCTTCTTGTGCCATTTCATAGGTTGGATAAAGCCCCTGGTCAACTCTAAGAGCTGCACCTCTTGCCTCAGCGGTTCTTTGTGCTGCAATTGCTTCAAGGTTGGCAATAGGATCTCCAAACTCACGCATTACACGACCATAGTTTGCCCCGGTAAGAGTTGCAACTGCCTTAATACGGCGTTCTTTCATCGTTGCGCTGATAACATAACCACCTGCACCACACATCCCTAATGCACCGATACGGTTTTCATCAACAAAAGGAAGCGTTACAAGATAGTCACACGCATAGCTGTAATCTTCTACACGGAACGAAGGATCTTCCAAAAACCTTGGTTCTCCACCGCTTTCACCTTGAAAAGAAGCATCGGGAACCAATACTACAAAACCTGCATCTGCAAATGCCTGTCCGTAAACGTTTCCTGAAGTTTGCTCTTTACAACTTCCAATTGGATGCGTACTGATGATAACAGGATATTTTTTGTTTTCGTCAAAATTTGGAGGGAAAAGAAGGTCTGCTGCAATATCCCAATAAAGTGCCTTAAATTTCACTGATTTTTTCATTGTATTAAATTTTAGAAATTAATATGTATTTGTTGTTTAAAGGTTGTCTCTGAAAAATTGGGTCATTCTTTCAATACCCTGATCTACATATTGTGGAATATCATACAAATCGAAATGATTGGCTCCATCCACAATGAAATACTCCTTAATCTTGCTTCCTGCGTTAGCGTAGAGGAAATCACTGTTCCATTTGGAATTGGCTTCACTGCCTGCAATCACAAGTAAGGGTTGTGTTAATAAAGTTTCAATCCTGTCAAATGCTCTGAAATTAATAAGTCTGTTTAAATCGGTTAATAGAAATGCTCCTGTAGAATTAGGATGCTGTGCTCTTTCAGTACGATAGTAATCATAGCCGTCTGTTGCTTCTTTACCATATTCAGGATTGCGATCACCCAACCAATTCAGGAATATAGGCTCTGCTCCTCCAGCTTCAGCTGTACGTTGATTTGCTACAGTTTTTAATGTTTCCTCTATATTAACTGTTCCTCCTTTTCCGTTCCATCCCTCATGGTACATCTTTCCGATATCAACACCGCTTACTGTTGTCAGGGCTTTGATACGTTTATCTTCTTTTGTGGCGGCAACAAAATATCCTCCACTGGCACAGATACCAATTCCACCGATATGTTCTACATCAACGTAGGGTAATGTTGTCAGAAAATCAACAGCAGCACTAATATCACCAACTCTGGCTGATGGCTTTTCGGTGTTCCTTGGAAGGCCGCCACTTTCACCTTGATAACTGGCATCAAAAGCAAGCGTCACGAATCCTTTCTCTGCCATTTTTTCAGCGTATATTCCGGCTGTCTGTTCTTTTACGCCTCCGGCAGGGTGCCCAATTACAATTGCAGGGTACTTATTTGTTTGATTGAAATCTTTAGGAAGGAAAATATTTCCGGCCATGTCGATTTCTCCATTTTTGAATTTTATTGACTGTTTCATCGTCTTGTTCTTTTTCTTTTAAATTGAATGTCAAACATTCAATCTCTTTGATAGAACAAAGGTAAACAGACCTTTAGGTTAGATTTGAAAACAAAATACTTTAAAAACGAAACGTTTTACTGATTTCTAAAAACTTTAGGGGAGATACCCGTTTTTTTGCGGAAGAAACGGGTAAAATAAGTGGGATATTCAAAGCCTAGACTATATGCAATCTCATTAATAGTAAGTTTGGTTTCCCGTAATTTTTTCTTAGCTACTTGAATGATATATTGATGAATGTGTTCTATGGGTGATTGTCCCGTAAAATGCTTGATAACATCGCCAAAATAATTGACGGAAAGATTGGCTTTTGATGCAAAATAATTGACTGTGGGGAATTCCTCTTTATTGTCATTTTCAAAGTATTGATCTAATTGTTTATAAAAATCAGCCACAACCTTATTGTAAACTTTACTTCGGGCTTCAAACTGACGTTCATAGAAAGTTTGTGTGTAAGAAAGAATTAAAGTTGCATAGGAGATAAGCACATCCTGTGAAAAGCTTTCTCGTTGATATTCTTCGTGAGCCTTTATAAAAAGATCATATAAAATTTTACTTTCCCTGTCAGTCAAAAAAAGTGCTTCATGGCGGGTATAGCCTGTGAAAGTATAATCTTTTGCAAACTTATCCAATAATTTTGCATTCACAAAAATACCATAACCGATAAATGGACCGGACAAATCCCATTCCATAATATTTCCCGGTTTATCAAGAAAGAGATAAGAACTTGACATTTCTTCCACTGGGGGAAACACATCTATATTACTTTTGATAGCCATCAGGTAAAATTCCAGTTGTACAGGGGGCGATTTCAACAATATATTTTTATGCTCATCGTAATGAATTACCTGAACACCATCGTCGTTTTTACCATTTATGTTAATGTACTTTAAGAACGCTGGTATGTTGTATGATTTTGCCATTTCTACAAAAAATGTTTATCCTGCAAAGTTAAAAAAATGATGTAGCTATAAATGAAACGTTCAACTGTAAAAACGAAACATTTTACTGTTGAGTAGTAAGAATACTGAAGTTTTAAGGTAATAATATACTTAAATGTACCAGATATCAAACTAAACTCTTATTCAGAATTCTAGATAAATACTGAAAAGCAATTAAAGATATCTTTTTTAAGAAAAGAAATTTCGGATGCTACATCTTTTGTCTTGGCAATCCAATTTCATGTTCCTGCGGATATGGCTTGCGCCAAGTCATACTGATATCTTCATGAAGATTGCGCTGGGCTTCCAATGCTTTTTCTTTATCCATAGAATATCTTGGATCTGGAATAAAAGGCATTTTCGCCATTTTATGAATGGTAACAGTGGGGAAGTGGAAATCGACCTCTACTGTTCCCAATAAAAGATAGCAACCACCACCTTGAAAAGGATATTCTTTTAGGCAATTTGGAAAATGAGCAGTATCAAAATATTCTCCTACAGCATCAATCCAGGTTCCGAAGTACATCGTCCCTTTTTTGGTAGGAACATGCTTTCTTGAAATCAGATAGGCCAGCATTTTAACTTGATGTTTATGAAACTTCAATAAATTCTTTACCAGAACAGAACCTCTGTATCGGGTTTGTAATAAATCAAAAGGGCTGAATGAAACGGTGAAACCTAATATTTCTATTTCATCAAAAGCATCCTCAAATGGGTTTCTTTCTATAGAAGGAAGCTGATAATTTTTCTGTGGTTCTTCTAATAAAGTCGGATGCCTGAAAGTTATTTTATTATTTCCCAAAAGAAACCTTGATTCAATCAGCAGTTCATGTTTCTGTTTTCCGGTAAAGCGGAATGCTCCGATAAAGATTAAAATTTGTAGTGTTTCGATGCCAATAGGAATTCTCTTAACAAAATTTTCCAGGGAAGTATACTCTCCATTCTGATTTCTTTCTTCAGGAATAAGTTTCGCTAATTTAAGTTCCAACCTTTCAATATGCATCAATCCCAAATAAACGTCCGAACCATAGACCGTTGTCTGATATTCACTCAGATTGACACAGGGATTATGAATTGCAGCTCCCGACATTCTGGCCTCATGAATGTAGACTTCAGTCCTGTAGAAACCTCCGCCGTTATTGATCGCAGAAACCATAAATTCGATAGGATAGTAGACCTTAAGGTATAAACTCTGATAGCTTTCAACGGCATAAGAAGCAGAATGAGCTTTACAGAATGAGTATCCTGCAAATGATTCTATCTGCCGGTATACTTCCATAGATAGCTGTTCAGGGTGTCCCAGCTTTTTACAGGATTCAAAGAAGTTATCTTTTACTTTCTGTAAAGCAGATAAAGACCGTCCCTTACCGCTCATGGCCCGTCTCAGGACGTCACCATCAGGGGCGGATAATCCTCCGAAGTGCAGTGCAATTTTAATAACATCTTCCTGGTATACCATAATACCGTAGGTTTCTCCTAGTTCTTTTTCAAAAACCCCATGGAAGTACTCAAATTTTGTGGGATTATTATGCCTGAAAATATACTCCCGCATCATCCCGCTTTGGGCTACGCCGGGTCTAATAATGGAAGAGGCTGCAACCAGCACTTTGTAATTGTCACATTTCAGTCTTCTGAGTAACCCCCGCATAGCGGGAGATTCAATATAAAAACAACCGATGGTTTTGCCGGAGCTTAAGAATTCATTGCATCGGGCTTCGTCTTTTGAAAGGGAAGTGTCCCGGATATTAATATCAATTCCTCTTTTTTCCTTCACCAGCTTTATTGTGTCGTTAATGGTACCTAAACCACTTTGTGAGAGAATATCAAATTTTTCAAGGCCAATCTCTTCAGCAGTGTACATATCGAACTGTACAATCGGAAAACCTTTGGGAGGCATTTCCAATGCGGAATAATTGGTGATAGGTTCTTCTGATATCAGAATTCCACAGGAGTGCATGCTTCTCTGGTTAGGAAACTTTTCTAAAAGTTTTCCGTAGTAATGAACCTGTCTGGATACCGAATTATTATCATGTTCCTGGATGGGCTTGGTTGCCAGCATGTCCAATTCCTCTTTTGGAAGACCAAATACTTTTCCTACTTCCCGGAAAATAGAACGGTATTTAAATTCAACATTGGTTCCACAGAAGGCAACATGGTTCTTACCATATTTATCAAAAATATATTCAAGGATAATATCCCTGGTCTGCCAGCTCCAGTCTATGTCAAAATCCGGAGGCGTTTTGCGGTTGAGGTTTAGAAACCGTTCAAAATACAGATCCAGCTCCAGAGGACATATATCCGTAATTCCGATGCAGTAACTGACAATGGAATTAGCACCGCTGCCTCTTCCTACGTGCATAAACCCCATTCGGTTGCTGTATTGGATAATATCCCAGGTGATGAGAAAATAAGCACAGAAATTAAGCTGGTCAATAACCCCCAATTCTTTATCCACTCTTGCTTTCGCCTGTAGATTATCCTCGGAATATCTCTTAGAAAGTCCCTGATATGCTAACTTTTTTAAAAGCTTAGAATCATTTTCTTTGCTGTCTGTGAAATGCTTTTTGTTTTTAGGTGTTGAAAAATCAAAATCAAAATGACAGCCATTGACAATATACTTTGTGTTTTCAATAATCTGTGGCTCATGGTAAAATTGAGCCAGAAGCTCTTTTTTATCAGTAAACATTTCGTTGTCTTTACAGTAATCAGCTTCTGTAAGCTTACTGATCAATGTATTGTGATCAATAGCCCTTACTATTTTATGAAGCTCATATTCTTCAGGGGTGGTAAAGGTAACCGGATGAAGAATAACCATTTTATGAATGAACTGTTTAAATTCCGGTTTAATCAAAAGATTTAACTGGTTCTGTCTGATACCTATAAATTCATGATCTGCTAATTTCTCAGGAATATTCTCCAGTGGGTAAATAACAAAAGTATCTGTAAAATCAGGATTTGTTTTAGGAATTTCTATGCCTTCACAGTTATATGCGGTTAAAAGCCTGTTGACTTCTGCAATGCTTTTTTGATTTTTGGCCAGGCAGATATAATACAGTTCATCCTGAAGCCTTATTTCCACTCCGACGATCGGTTTGATATGGTGATCTTGACAAAGTTTGTAGAAATCATAGATCCCGGTAATGGTATTGATATCTGTAAGAGCCAAGGTTTTAATATTAAAATGTACAGCCTGCTCAACCAGTTCTTTAATAGAAATGGTTCCATACCGAAGGCTATGATAAGAATGACAATTCAGAAACATCTTGTATTTATTTTAATAAACCTGAGGCTCTTCCTACACTTGAAGTTCCAAACCTGTTCTTGATTTTATCCATTGTCTGATAGAGTGATATTAATTCTTCCGTATCTTCAAAAAGATCCATCTGATGGCATCCGTGAACCAGTCCGGTAAACTTTACCCCTACCAGTCTTATTCTCATCCGTCTGGTATATACCTTTTTAAAGAGTTCCAAAACATACCTGAGCAGGGTGTGGTCAGCGGAAGTATAAGGAATCCTGCATTGTTTGGTTTCCGTATCAAAATTAGAGTATCTGAGTTTCACAACTACTACAGAAACCAGCCACTTCTCTGCACGGAGCTGATAGCAAAGCTTTTCAACCATTCCGGAAAGAATGCTTTTGATTCCCTGAATATCTATAGTATCCTGGGCAAAAGTATCTTCAGTAGAGATGGATTTTCTTTCCGAATAGGGAACTACTGGGGTCTCATCAATTCCGTGTGCTTTTTTCCAGAGTTCATTTCCGTTTTTACCAATCAATTGCCCTAGTACATCAACAGGCATTTCTGAAAGGGTCTGTATGGTTCTGATCCCCAGTCTTGAGAGCAGCTGAAAAGTAACATCGCCCACCATAGGAATCTTCTTTACTGAAAGCGGATTTAAAAACGGCTGTATGTCAGACTGTTTTACTTCCAATCTTCCGGTAGGCTTTGATTCTCCGGTTCCGATTTTGGATACGGTTTTATTGGCAGACAACGCAAAACTTATCGGTAAACCTGTATTTTTCTGCACGCTTTCCGCTATTTCATATGTCCACTTATAGCATCCGAAAAACTTATCCATTCCGGATAAATCCAAATAAAATTCATCAATACTTGCCTTTTCCACAACAGGAACTTTTTCCTGGATAATTTCCGTTACCATATGGGACATATTGGAATACATTTCCATATCTCCCTTAATTACTTTAGCTTCTGGACACAGCCGTAAAGCCATTTTAATCGGCATGGCGCTTCTGACTCCGAAAAAACGGGTTTCATAAGAGCAGGACGCCACTACACCACGGTCTCCACCTCCTATGATGACAGGCTTTTTCTCCAGTTCGGAGTTTTTCAGCCTTTCACAGGAAACAAAGAACGTATCCAAATCCATATGTACAATTGCTCTTTCCATGTGACAAAATTAGTCACGTTTTGAAACAAATTTTGTATTTTTGTTGTCTAAAATTGTAACAATGTCAAAATTCTCTGATAACATCGTGTTTTTGAGAGGAAAGAAAAATATGACTCAGCAAGAACTGGCAGATCTATTAATTCTTACCCGATCCAGATATGTCGCCTATGAATACGGCAGAACAGAACCTCCTATTGAAATATTGCTTAGAATTTCAAAATTCTATAACATAAGCATCGATTTATTGTTGACTGTAGATGTCAGAAAATTTTCTATCGAGGAACTCATGGAGCTTCCTGAGAATAGGATTGTTCTGCCTATAAAGGTTGATCAAGATGGGAATAATCAGATTGAGATTATCCCCCAAAAAGCTTCTATGGGCTACCTGAATGGCTATGGAGATCCGGAATACATAGAAAGTCTGGAGACCATATCATTACCTTTTTTAAAAGGGGGTAAGTTCAGGGCATTTCCAGCTGACGGAGATTCAATGCCCCCCTATAAGAACGGAACCTATATCGTGGGAAAATACGTAGAAAATCTATCTGACCTTAAAACGGACAGAACGTATGTTTTCATTACCACCAATGATGGTATCAGCTACAAAAGATTTCAGTTTCATGAAGCAGATGGTATATGGGTAAAGGCTGACAATCAATTTTATGAGCCTTATAAAATTCCATTGCCTGAAATTAAAGAGATCTGGGAGTTTGCCTGTAGTATTAATACCAAAGAATATGAGCCTGATGAATTTGCAGAACACCATATTCAAAATTTTATCACAGAAATTAAAACTGATATCAGACAGATCAAAGAAAAAATGGGAGATAAGAATTGAATTTATTTTGAGTACATGGCATAATCAAAAAACTTCCCCGAAGGGAAGTAAAAACACAAATGATGAAAAAAAATTATTCCGTAGAAACGGAATAAGACAAAGTTTAAATGATTTAAAGAAAAATTACAATGAGTCAGCTTAGTTTATTTGATGCCGAAGAATTCTATGAGTTTCCAAAAGACCTTTTGGAATACAAGGAGAATTTCCTGAGCAGGGAAGAAGCCGATCTGCTTAAAAACAAATTGTTGGAAACTGTTCCCTGGGAACAGCGTACCCAAAAAATGTATGATAAAATGGTTTTGACACCAAGATTAACAGCGTGGTATGGTGATTCAAAGTATAATGATTCAGAGGAAAATAAAAAGCCAACCAATCCATGGACTCCTGAATTGTTTTCATTAAAACAAAGAATTGAGAAGGAATTTGGCTGTCAGTTCAATGGCGTTCTGTTAAACCTATACCGTGATCATAATGATTCCGTTGCCTGGCATCGGGATAAGGAAAGCCGATATGGAAAACGACCTGTCATTGCATCCATCAGCCTTGGACAAACCAGAAACTTTGATTTCAGAAAAAAAGACCATCATCAGAGCAAATACAGTTTACCATTGCCTCATGGTTCCTTACTTATCATGAAAGGCGATCTTCAGGAAAGTTGGGAGCATCGGATCGCTAAGTCTACTGTTCCAATGAAAGAAAGGATTAATCTCACATTTCGGTTCATCCTAATGTCGGGTCAATAATAATTAAAATATATTAACTTCCAACTTAACGTATTGTTTGCAAAAATAAAATTCTTGTTCTCAGGCAGATATAAAATTAAAAACTAACTCTATGTCCATTACCTACTACGATTTTAAAAATCTATCAAAGGAATCTCAGTATAAACTCGTTAGCGCAGACGGTGTTATAATCAGTGAAACTTATAAGGATAAACTAAAGTTTGTGCTTTATAAAGTATCATCCTTTTCAGTTGAAATTGTTTATAATGTTACCAATGAGAAGATAGAAGGTTTAAATGTATTTCAGAACAACGCAGCGTATGAAAAATAGCATCTATAAATTATTGCAATAGTTATAGCCCAGTTAAAGTCCTGCTGTTTCAAAAAAGAGAATATAATAAAGTTGTCAAAACAATTTATCCATACTTCTCTTTCCATATTTTTTTTAATCGGGTGTATTTTGGGTTTTTCTCTACCTCTTTCCATTTTTTATAAAAAATATCCGCAGCTTTAGCTTTCTCTGGATCACCCGTTCCTTTTTCCAACTGCTGATATCCTTTTTCAGCATTGTATTTTTTGCCTCCTTTAAAATTAAAGTACCGCCTCGCCCTTGTAAAGCCCATTTGAAGATATTTTCTTGCCATATCTGCTCCGACAAAGTCATCCTGTTCCAGATAATCCAAAAATATAGAAAAGATCATTTCTGAGCTTACTTTGGCAATTTCTGTATTTTTGAAACGCCAGTGTTTTCCTATTTCTGACTTATAAGGTTCACAGATCAAAACGCCCTGTTCACCTTTACCAACTTTATATTTCTCGGGATACAGACGGTAGTCTATATCGGACTTCCAGGCATAGTTGTCCTTATCGAAATTGAGGTAAGTTGGTTTGTCGCTGATCATTTAAATGAAGAAACAAACATGATGCCCTTGACTTGTTATTGACTGTTATTTAATGAAATCCTTTATGGTCCGATACACTTTCAGTTCTTCAATAGCATTATCTTTGTGTGAATTTTGATTTAAAATATGATTATCCATGGAAGGCAATGAAGTGAGTTACCCAGTTTATTCTCCGGCGTCGGTAATAGGGATTTTCAGCAATGCGCTAAAGCTTAATGCGATGGTAAACCTCATTTATCTCAAAGGAAGATATTCTTATGGCGCAGGTAAGGCTTATGGGAATTATTACTATGATCAGCTTTTCTCGGAAGGCGATAATGTATCTATTGGAATCCGTATGCCTTCGCTGCTTAGAAGCCAGATCATAAACAATGAAATCTATACCTTAAGAGGATTTATTGAGAAAAGTATTAAGAATTCATCTATTGAGCTCCGTTTTGTGGTCGATGAGATCGTGAAGCAGGAGGAAAAATCGATATCGGAAGATGAACTGGAACGATACGGTCTGATCCAGAAAAAGTTGGAGCAGGGATCAAAGAACCTGGAGACATTGGTCAGAAATAAAATGCTAAAAGATGAAAAAATCAGAATTATCAATATTTATGGTAACAATGCCATTGTCCAAAAGGATTTTTACGAAGGGCTGGATGTTTCAGTAAAGTACTTCGATATTTCAGATGATAGCTGCAATATTACTTCCTCAACAGCCATTATCTCAAAACTAAAAGAAATTTCAGCTTTGGATTATGATATTGTTGCCTTGGTAAGGGGAGGTGGTGATCGACAAAGTATGGAAACTTTCAATGACATCAGTCTCTCAGAGGTCTTCATTACGATGGCTCCTATAACCGTAACAGCAATCGGCCATAGTGTCGATGAAACATTACTCGATAAACTTGCCGATAAAAGATTTCACCTTCCCCACGATTATGGTGCCGGACTGCATTCCATCGCCGAAAAGTTATCGCATGAGAAATCCAATTCTAGGGCATTATTAATCGATGAGGTCAAAAAAGATGTAACAAAACAGTTTTCGGAACAGGTGGAGACTCTGGAAAAACAATTGAAAAAGAAAAATGAGGAATTTACAGAGGCTCAAAAAACCTATAAAGAACAGATAGAAACCCATAACAAAACTTTTGCGGATCATCTAAAGGTCAGAAATGAAGAATTTCAAAAGCTTCAAAAATCTTCTACTGAACAGCTGGAAGGTATGCAAAAGAGTTTCCAGGAGCAGCAGAAACAGCGACAGCAAGAAATGGAAAACTACAAAAAAGAGATGGCAGTTTTGTACGAAAAGAATGTTCAATCTTCAATCAATGAAAGAACGGCGTCTTTAAATACCACAGTGGAAACGTTGAGACAGGAAAATGCCAGATTGAATCAAGAAGTTCATAGCAGTAAAAATGATTACGTTAAAATTATCATCGCATTTTTATTGGCACTGGTTATTGGTTTTATGCTTGCAAAAATTCTTTAAAAGAAATAGGAATATGCACTTTTTACCTAAGCTGAGTGATCGGGTAACCTCTTAATGAATACATAGATAATGACGGATTGTCATTATTATTTATTCGCACAGAGTGTAAGTCCCTGCGTTATAAAATCTCCGTAAGAAATTTTTAACCCTTTCCAATTGGGGGCATCCAACCAGATCTCCTCAATCTTACTGATAGACGGATCATTATGTGAAGCGCCTTTTGCAGAACCATTTAGCGCATAGACCTTACCATTCTTCGCCCTGCCATAGATCTCTTTGTAACCTGAACAGTAGACCTCTAATTCATTAACGGAAAAAGGTCATTCTCCTATATAGTTCTGTTTGGTAAATGTAATGGTGTTTCCTGCCTGAGGTGAATTGCAGGAGAAGATCAAAAGAAAGATTGAAAATAGAATAAGATTTTTCATAGAACAGTGTATATTTCTGACAAATGTAGAAATGTCAGCATTCAGATTTTTACGGAATTCCGTAAAAATTAAAAATTCTCAAGATCCTACACTATAATGAGTTATTCCGGTTGAATAATAACAAACCTTACGAATGGAAATTCATTTTTAATATGTTCACGAATACGGTGTATGGCCTCTGTGATCTCTTCTGTATCAAGATGATCTTCGAAATCGATGATCAGCATCAGTACAACTTCTTCAGGTGAATGGTACGTAGAGAGTATACTTTTTGTTCTGACGACAGCAGTATCTTTTTCAGCCAGTTTAGCAATCTTTTCTCTTGTTTCAGGTGCTATGCCTTCACCCATCAGCAGGCTCCTGCTTTCCCTGGCCAGAATAAGCGAGACAAAAACCAGTATTAACCCTACGATTACCGATGCCAGCCCATCCAATTCCGGAATTTGTAACCAATGACTGATCCCCATTAATATCATAACAACAAGCAGACCGGCCACCGCGGCACCATCTTCAAAAACTACAAGAAAGCTTCCCGGATCTTTGCTTTTGATGATCGCATCCCACCATCTCAACCCGTTACGGGTCTTGTTAAATTCTTTTACAGCGATAAACAAAGAGGTACCCTCGAAAATAAGGGAAAGTATCAATACAATATAATTCCAGAATGGATCTTTCATCACCTCGGGTTCAATAATGTGTAAGATTCCCTGATAGATGGATAAAGCACCCCCTAAACCAAATATAAGAATTGAAACCACGAAGGACCAGAAATAAAGCTCCTTGCCGTACCCAAATGGATGAGACTCATCTGCGGGCTTCCTGCTCCTTTTGATTCCATATAAAAGCAGCAGCTGATTCGCGGTATCAACTGTTGAATGAATTCCTTCGGATATCATGGAAGAACTATTGGTAAATGCCCCTGCAATAAACTTTGTAAGAGCAATCAGTAGGTTAGCGGCAAGAGCACTGTAAATTGATTTGCGATTATTGGCCATTAATGATGGAGATTAATAAGAGAACAATAAAATTACTTCAATACATAAAACAGATAGATTCCCTATATGAGCTGATGTATTTAAATCATTAATAAAATTATGGCTTTTGTTTCAAAATAAAAAATATCTGAACAGATACTTAGAATTGAATTTTCAATTAAAATAATTTTATTTCTTCCATTATTATCTCGTGGATCAACATATCGATTATTCTTAAAACCAATTTAAAAAAATCAGTAAAAATCTTTTCGTTACTACGAAAAACTAGTGATTTTATATGATTTCTGTTGCCCAATTTTACATCACCAACAATCATAAAAATCACAATTATGAATATTGAAAGAACAGAATTTATAGCCTGGATGGAGAGAATTATGGAAAGATTTGACCTACTGAAAGAGCAAATGCTTAAGAACCAATCCAGATTTATAGAAGTGGACGGAGAGCAGCTTCTGGATAACCAGGATGTTTTACAGCTTTTAAAAATAAGTTCCCGATCATTACAGCGGTACCGGACTGATAAAAAGCTGCCTTATTATACCATTAGCGGAAAGCTGTACTATAAGCTTTCTGATGTCCATCAATTGATCAGAGAATGTTTAAACTCTTGATAATAACAAGACATCCACAGCCAAATCATTCACCACCATTCCAACCTTTAGGATTCTCTTAATTGAGCCTATATCTTGGTTCCATTAAATGAAATACAATGGAAAATGAATTGATAAACCCTCAGGAACCCAATGAACTCAAACCGGTAACAGACACACTCCTTGTCCTGAACATTCATACTAACCAGGTTGAAATGGTCAAAGGAATTGATCAAGATGGGAATCTGCAAAAGGTTACTCCACAAGAAAAAAAGGATAATGAGCAGCTGATCAGAGTAGATAAACACGGCGATATATTCTCCAACTTCTTTTCCAACTTTTACCGGCAGCTTAAAAATCCCACGCATTTCAACTTTTTCAAAGTTTCAGAATACGATGCAGTTAATACCGCCCAGGATCTTCAAAAATATGTCGATCAGGCATCTCCTGAAGAAAAAGAAAAGCTGAAAGGCTACGAAGTTTTACCTCAACACAATAACAATCCAAAAAATCAAAATACAATGGACAACAACACAGACAATCAGGAATATCGTTTTCAGCCTGAACAGATCGACTGGAAAACGATGGAAAAGTTCGGACTTAATCAGGAGAAGCTTGAAAAAATGAATGCCATGGATTCATTACTCAGAGGCTTTAAAACCAATACATTAATTCCCATCACCATTAATTTAGGAACAGCGGTCAGTAAGATGGATGTTCGATTATCCCTTCAGACAGGAGATACAGGGCAGGTTGCCGTTCATCTGCATGGTATCCGAAAGGAGCCCAGCCTCAATAATAAATTTTTAGGTCACCAGTTCACGGATGAAGACAAGAAGAACCTGAAAGAAAGCGGGAATATGGGTCGGGTAGTAGATCTTGTCAATCCTAAAACTGATGAAATCATTCCATCAGTGATCAGCCGTGACCGTTTAACCAATGAATTGGTTGCCTATCGGGCAGAATACATGAAAATTCCTGATGAAATCAAAGGAATTAGGCTTGATGAACATCAGAAACAAACCCTACTGGAAGGAGGTCCATTGTATCTTGAAGGCATGAACTCTAAAAAAGGTGAACTTTTCGATGCCACTGTACAGTTCAATGCGGATAAGCGATATGTGGAATTTTTGTTCAGCAATAATCAGAATCAACAACAAAGTCAACAGCACAATCATAACCAACAGCAAACTCAACCTATGGATAAAGAAGCCCCCAAAGTATTCAGAGGAAAAGAGCTGGACGATTCACAATATGAAAAGTTCAAAGCCGGGCAAACCGTGTACGTTGATGGCCTTACCGATACTAAAGGTAAAGCCTATCAAGGCTATATTACCTTCAATAAAGAAACCTTTAAAACCGATTTCTCCTTCAATCATCCTAATAAACTTAAAGAAGAAGCAAAACCTACAGAAGATCATAAGACCCAAACTGCGGTTAACACCCATGGTAAAACCAATGAAGCTACTAAAAATGTAAATGAGCCTTTAGAATCAAAACAGCAGCACCCTGCCAATAAACAGCAGGAGGATCAGCAAAAAAAGGTTAGAAAACCAAGAAGACAAAAACTATAATCAACATTTAAAACCATCATATGAAAGCAATCATCGCAGAAAAACCGAGTGTAGCAAGAGAAATCGCACAATTGTTAGGAACCCATGAAAAGAATGATGGTTATTTATCCGGTAACGGATATTGTGTAACCTGGGCATTAGGACATCTGATCGCATTAGGAATGCCAGAGGATTATGGTATAAGAGGCTTTAATAAAGCCTCTTTGCCTATCTTTCCGAACCCTTTTATTCTAACTCCCAAAAAACTAAAGAAAGCAAACGGCTATGAGCCCGATCCTTCGGCTTTAAAACAACTCAATGCAATAAAGCAAGTCATCAGTCAATGCAGCAGTATTATTGTCGCCACAGATGCAGGAAGGGAAGGGGAGTTGATCTTCCGCTATATCTATCACTACCTACAATGCAACAAACCCTTCGAAAGACTATGGATCAGTTCCCTTACCGAAAAGGCAATACAGGAAGGTTTTAAGAATCTTCGACCAGGTGATACCTTTGACGGTTTATATCAAGCTGCTAAAGCCAGAAGCGAAGCAGACTGGCTGGTGGGAATCAATGCCACCCAGGCATTAACCATCGCAGGAAATCAAGATGTTTATTCATTGGGCAGAGTGCAAACACCAACCCTTGCTTTAATCTGCCAACGGTTTCTTCAGCATCAAAACTTTACCAAGCAAAAGTACTTTCAAATCCTGCTGAGTCACAGAAAAGAATATACAGACTTTACCAGTCTTTCATTATTGCAGTGGGAAGAAAAGAAGCAGGCAGAACAAATCCAAAAATCCATAGAACGGGAGGGAAGAGCTGTTGTAGAAGATGTATCCATTACAACAGTACAGGAACAATCTCCCTTACTTTTCGATCTCACAGAATTACAGAAAGAAGCCAACCGAAAATTAGGACTTTCTGCAGATGAGGTTTTACAGATTGCCCAAAGCTTATATGAAAAGAAATTCATTACCTATCCCAGAACCGGCAGCAAGTATATTCCTGAAGATTTATGGGCAGAGATTCCTGAACTGGTCAGAATCCTTAATACAAACGATCAATTTAAATCAGCCATATCTACTTTAAAGTTCGGAAATTTCAACAAGAGAATTGTTAATGATGTAAAAGTAACGGATCATCACGGTTTACTCATCACTACGAAAGTTCCATCCGCAATTAGCGCTACCGAAAAAGCCATTTATGAGATGATTGCTTATCGTTTGTTGGAATCTCTATCCCATGCCTGTACAAAACAAGTCAGTCACATTATAGCAAAAGTACATCATTATGAATTCCAGATCAAAGGATCTATAATCTTGGAGAAAGGCTGGCGAGCCATCAAAGGAATTCTATCTGACAATGAAAATTCCAATAATAAAAATGAAGTCCTTACTGAACTTCCGGAATTCAAAATAGGAGATGAGCTGAAAATATCAAAAACAGAATTATTGGAAAAAGTAACGCAACCTCCTAAACTTTTCACAGAAGCGGATCTTTTATCAGCCATGGAAAATGCAGGTCGATCTATTGAAAATAAAGAAGAACAAAAAGCACTCTCTAATATCGGCATCGGAACCCCAGCCACCCGAGCTTCTATTATCGAAACCCTACTTAGCAGAAACTATATCATCAGAAAGAGCAAAACTCTGCATCCGACCGACAAAGGCTTGCAGGTTTACAACCTTGTTAAAGACAAAAAAATAGCCAATGTTCAAATGACTGCGGAATGGGAAATAGCACTGGATAGAATTGAAAAAGGTGAACTCAACAAAGACCAATTCATGAACGACATCCAAACCTACACAACTGAAATCACCAGCGAACTTTTATCACTCCATATTCCCCAAGAAAACACCCCACAGTTGAAATGCCCTAAATGTCAACAGCATACTCTTATCATCAAAGATAAAATTGTCAAATGCCCAGATGAACAATGCAGTTGGATTTTCTTTAGAACTATATGTGGAATACAACTAAGTATTAGAGATATAACTTTACTATTAACTCAAAATAAAACATTATTAATCAAAAACATGAAAAGTAAAAATGGTAGAAATTTTGATGCTTATATAGTTTTAAAAGAAGATTTCAATACAGGATTTGAGTTTAGAAAAAATATTTAAATAGATACAATTGTAGTATAGATTATGGCTCAATATGAGGTTATATGTCCATTTCCTATAATATACGGAAATGGACTTTTAAGATATGGAATACGTTGTTAAAAAAATTAATTTATTTTTACATATTTTACCAATCCCATCTCTTTTTTTCTTTAGCTTCTAAAGTATTTTTATCAACATTATCCATTAAACCGTCTTCTGTATTTTTCGCGGGATCGTACCAATCGAGTTTTTTTTCAGCCCATTCAATCCATTCTTTGTTTGTGGTATTATGGGATTTCATATATTCAAAGTACTCCTTTAGAATAATAAACTTCTTCCATCGATGGGCATCATTATAAAAAGCAATAAATTTTGCAAGCTCTTCATCCTTCATTTTTTGTTTTGCTTCTTCAATTTTCCTGAGCTCTTCTCTTTTTTCACTTTCAATCTTCCATTTTCTTCTGTTTTCAGCCATTCTTTGAAACTCAGTTTCAACTTTTATCAAAATTTTTTCAATTTGATCTTCAACAAGTAATTTATCTGTGTCTGCAAATTCAGTTGTCCCGTATTGCACGATCTTAACTGCTAGCATACCATTTGCTATTAAATCTCTGCTTTTCCATCCTCTTTCATTCGTTGTATCTTTAATATTGCTTTTTTCTTTAATGTATAATGTAATTTTATCTTCATATGCGGCGAATTTTAATCCTTCAGAATCTATGTTCATTTTATATCCTAAAATTTTAAAATTCTTTATTAGATTATCTAATATTCTTAATGCGCGAGAAACATTTTTTGGGGAAACAACAATATTGGGTAAGCCTCCATCAGTATCAATGGTTCCTTTTATCTTTGCATAATCATTAACTTTTTTCTTGCTAAGGTTTTCTTGCACTTTACTGGTGATTTCGTCAGGTTTACTTAATCGTTCTGAGACCTTTAAAATTAGTGCTGAATTTTTTTTAATCTTTTCTGTAACAATCTGTCTGAGTGAATTTATAGGATTAGGCTCATTTTTATTTTGATCTACATAAATTTTTACTTCCTCCTCGTTTTCTTGCTGAGGTAATGGTATCTGTACCACTTTTTTTCCAAACTGTAATTTTTGCCAGTATCCCATTGGTGGCAATGGGATATCAAATTTTATACAGATTTTTCTTAGTCCGTTATCAGACAAATTAAATTCTTTAGATAGTGTAGTTAGAGGTGTAGCCCATACTTTATCATAGAGTTCTGTACGTGTAAGTTTAACGACATTATTCATTATAGTATCTAAATAGATTGTATTAATTTTTGAAGTTTAGCATTATAAGAAAATATGTATTTTAAATATAATTCATTACTCAGGAAATTCATTAACATTATTAACCTTTTCCTGGTATTCAGTAAACCAACCAAGTTCTTTAATGTTTGCTTTTATTATTTCTTCATCTTCAATATCAAATTTTCCATAATTTTTATGCATTTGAAAAGTAAAGTAAGGATCTGAGCTCACTCCTAAAAGTATAAAAGTTTGATGTTTGTATTGATAATGAAATGCAAATGTTTCAAAAATTAAATCAAACATTCTTAGTAAGGAATCTTCACCCCATTGTGGAAAAAAATTAAAAAAGACAAGAGCTAAATTACCATGTTCTGTAAAACGTCTTTTAATCATTCCTTCCGAAGCATTTCGAATATCATCGAAGAATTCTTCAAAGCTAATACCCACAGCTCGACGCTTTAATCTATTTAAAGAAAGTAATTCCTTTGCTATTTCCTCCATGTTTGGTTCCTCCCGGCATAAAATTTCATTCATTACGAGATTATCAACAAAATAACTTGATGAATCTGCAAACTCTTTTTTTATAGCATTGGGTGAGTTTTTGAATATTTCCCAGGCACCTTCTATATCAATAACCATGTAATCCTTCTCACTATTATCTGTAATCGCCTTTGGAAAACTACGGACATTTGTGAAAAAATATGCAAGTAAATCTTTCTCGGTACCAATTATCTTAATTGAATTTTCAATGTTTTCATTAAGGTGTCTTAAGTCATTCTCATTCAAATCTTTTGGTAAATCGGGTGAGATGACTTGAACAACTTTGTTTTTAAAGAGTAACTCTCTTTTCTCCAAATAGTCAATAAAATCTGGAACTGTATTTAGTTCTTCAGCGACGGTTTGGAATGTCTCTTTATCAAATATTGTTATAAAATCTGAATGATTTTGAGTTCTTGTAATATCATAAAAATCAACTCCTTCTCCAAGGTTAATTATTATTTTAAAAATTTTTGTAATCTGATTTTTAGGGAACTCTTCAATATCTCTGTCAGGATGTTTTATCTCTACTTTATCTTTTTTAAATAAAGTTTTGTAAGCACCATTTAATTGTCTTACAGCTTTTTCAATCGTATTGTTAAAATAACGAAGGTGATTTCCTTTAAATTCGTAGTTTTTTACAGAAAATATAATGCATATGTCATTAAAAACAATGAGTAAGTCACAGATTTCTTTTTTGTCACCATTTTCATATTTGGGTCCTGGATAGCACCAATACTTGAAAAATGATTTGTAAGCGATCTCATTGACAAAATTTTCTCCTTCGTCTCCTTTTATTTTGCTGTCAACTGCCATTATTTAACGTTGTTTTGTTTTTCAATATATAAACTCCAGAACAAATCTATTTCTTCCTTGATTTCCGCAAGTCTCTCTATAGAATATTCAATTGATCTTGTGACCGAAATTTTATCACCCTTCCAATCTGTTGAAGTTTCTCTTTTTGTAATCATTTGTGCAAGATTAAAACGATAATCTTTTAGATTCTCAACAACTTTATTGATATCATTTGTAATAGTAGTGGTATAATCTTGCGTGAAACTTTTTAAGGTCAATGTATTTTCTATAGACATTTCAAAATCCGGTAAAATTGTATTTAAAAACAGCTCTATTTTATCGATTATTTCATAACCTGCTTTCTCTTTTTTTCCTTCAAGTATTTCACGGATATAACTATCTGAAATCCCTATTTTTTTGCTATACACAACAGATTCTCTGTATCCTACAATTTTTGATAAAGCTTCCTTAACTCTTACCGTTTTATTTATTCTATCTTGTTGTATGGCCTCATATATCCTGTTAATCTCATCTTCAGACGGAGTTGAGTGCATATATTCATCCCATTTTTCGACTGGGATAGATACTCTATAAGCTAATAATTGTCTGGCATTAATTTGTCTCTTAATATCTGTCCATCTGGTTTTAATTTGTTTAGGAGTAAGAGGTTCTGAGTTCATATTTTTTAAGTTATTGTAGCGTTGTAATTATTGTATTAGCTTTTGGTAATTTCATATTGTAAAAAATTGGCCAGCACTCCGGAAGGTGTTTTTGCATTTTTATTAAGAATCTTGGTATTGGCGAAAACAATGAAATTATCTTTTGCTCTGGATACTGCCACATTTAGCATATTAGGTTTGTTATCCCTGTCGAAAAATAATGTGCCTTTATCTTCATCACCATATACCATTGAAAATAAAACGATAGCTCGTTCTGCACCCTGAAGTGCATGAACAGTTCCTATTTTAAGATCATCAACTTTAAATCCTGCATTTTTTAATGTATTTTTTAAAAGGTGTTTTTGTCCCGTGAACGGGGTAATAATTCCAACAGCCTTTTCTATCTGTCCATATTTTTTCTCAATCGAAATTCTGTTTTTTGTTAACCATTCAACAATTTCCTTTGCCTCATTTTGATTGAATCTGCTTCCATTATTATTTTTTGTCGATTGCCCTTCAACATGTATACAGTACATTGGATCAAAAAGAAGATCTGATGTAGCTTTTCCTCTTAGTGGAACCAACTGACCATCATAAGCTAAAACATTACAGTAATTAATAATTTCATCATAACATCTTCTGTGCTCAGTAAGTAGAACTCCCTTTTCATGAAGTTCTTTCTCTTTAAATCCAGAAGCATTCTGAGCCATTTTCATAATACTTCCTGTAGAGGAAAGAAACCCTTTTTGGTCAAATTCCTTTTCATAGATAGTATCATTATAATCTTTAATAATCTGACATTTTTTAAGATTTCCGATATCAATTTTATTTGTAATATTCCAAACAGGCTCGATTTGCTTAACATCTCCCACAACAACAGCTTGTTTTGCCAACGCAAAAGTTGCAATTCCTACTTCAGGTGAAACCTGTCCGGCTTCGTCAACAATAAGCAGATCAATAAAATCTAAAAGTGGGGGAGTATCATATAAGTTCTTACCATCTTCAGCTTTTTTAAAGAATTTATAAAAGCTAAAGAATTTCGGAGCCATAAAGAACGTACTTACAAAACATGGAGTAAGCATCGCGTGTCTCTGCCATCTCATCATCATCGGGTCTTCTCCTTTTCCATCAAAATTAGATTCATAGAGACTGCTTTCTAGTTCTATAAGATATCGGGCTTCCCAGTAATGTAAGGCCAACTGAAATGCCTTATGTCGCAGTGATATATCCAATTCATCATAGAAACAATTAGCTGGAATTTTCTCACTAATCTTTGTTAACTCAAAATCCCAGTATTCTTCTTCTGAAGATGGTGGGTTACCATTTATTTGATTATCTTTTTTCCAAGCTTTCCATCTTTCTATGACATCGACTATTTTTTTAGCAAGGCTTATTTTAAAATCAATTTTATGCAGAATCTCTGCTTTTTTAAAAACAAAATCATTAGTAATTACAATCAAAGAATCTCTAAGAATGATTTTAACTTCACTCGCTCTGTTTTTTAAAGCTGACTTAAACCCCAAAAAACAAAATATTTTTCTGAAAAAAGGTTCTTCTTTAAAATAAGAAATTATTTGTCGCTCAATTAAAATTAAATTCTGAATGTCGGTTATTAATACAGACTCATTTAAAATACCCTCTTTATAATAGCGATCTGATGATGAAGATAAATATTCAGATGTAAATTCTTTTTCAGATTTCAAATAATCTTTCCATAATGCACTTGCTTTTTTTAAGATTTCTTCAATAAGAATAATCTCGTTTCGAAGGCTATGTGCTGTATTGATAAGAGTAAGAACAGGTTTATTAAAATAAGTTTTACTTTTTTCTAGAAAATATTCCTTAGCTCTGCTAAGATATTCTTGATTTTCAATTTTTCCAAAGATGCCGCTTCCACTCAATTTTTTATAATTTGTTCCTTTTAGCTCTTCTTCACTTTTAAGAGTAGAAGGTAAATAAGTAGCATAACCATCAACATCAGGAAGCCATCTGCCTTGTAATTCTCCTTCTCTTGTATTAGAGCGGGAAAAACTATCAATTATATTTGTGACAGCTTGATTGTTGGTAGAACAAGCAAGGATGATAGGAGCTTTTTTCCCTTCTAAAGCAGTTGCTACAACTTTGGTGGCCACAATACTTTGAAGTAAAGTTGTTTTTCCTGTTCCTGGAGGTCCATTTACGGCAAAAACTTTGTCATTAGTACTCAAAAGAGTATTCAAGCTTTTTCTCTGAGATATTGATATAGGGAAATCAAATCCCATTTGTCCTAAATGAAGCTCGTTAAAATTGATATGGTCATTAACAGAAACAGGGAGTTTTTGATTGTTATTTTTTAAAGTTATTAATGATTCTAAAAGAGGTGGAATCTTTTTGACTTTAAGAATTTTTTCGTATAGCTGGATAATACCTTCCGCAGCATTAATATCTTCCTGAGGAAGTAAAATCAGACCATTATACAATGTCTCATATCCTTCTGTATGATATTCATTTAGTTTTTTATGAATAGCTTTTTCAAATACATCAACTATATTGGATATATATTCTGAATATCTGGTATAGCTTTCTCTTCCCAAGGTTGTAGCACGATCAACATCTTCTACACTGCTAAAGATAAACTCATTTTTTTCATCTGCTAAAGGCTCCAGATATTTTCTTTGAAATAGAGGAAAAGTTTCTTCAGGAATGGATAATTTACCATTCCTATCAAGAACTGCAGAAAACCAAAACGGGAATTTTGGTTTTTTATCTTTGAGATGAACTAAATGTTCCGGAAGAGGTTTAAGTTTAAATGGAGCTATAAGTACAGGAGTATATTCAATATGAATCCACTCTTCGTTTTCTTTGCTTTTTATACCTTTTTTATCATTGATCTTTTTTTCCTCAATGTCTATTAGTGCATTAACTTTTTCAATTTCACCAATAAACTGATTTTCGATTTTAAAATTTTCGATTTCAAAAAATTCTGATTTATCAATGTCAATATCCGTATTTAAGGAGTCGGATAAATTTTTTTTCCAATAGGTCAACCATTTATGATGTTCCTGGTTCATATGTATTTGGTGATTATTAATTTAAAATGCATTCAGATATTCTTCTAAATACTTAATAGAGTTTTTGTATTCGTTGTAATTTTCTCTGACATATTTATTTGAAATATAAACAGTTTTCTCGTTTTTAGCAATTTTATGTTCTGTATTTTCAGCCAACTTTACCGAAGGGATAAACCAAAAATCAGGAGTAGATTCTAAGTCATCAATCTTACCATTAAAGCAAACCAAGGCATAAATTAAATTGGGAGCTGTAGTAAATGTACCGGAATTTGTAATAAGCCAGTCATTGCGTTTATTGACACCTTTAACCTCAACAATACATATTGCTCCTAACTTAGTTTTGACGATTATATCAACCCCTTTTTTATTGCCAAAAGAAAGATATGCATCTTTACCCGTTCTGCAAAGAATGCTCATGATAAGATATTCAGAAGAGAGATTGGTATTATAATTATTGTCTGCGTTTCTAATTGTTTTTTCCATATATTTTGTTTAAAGATATTTTTTTACTTTCTTCTCAACATAAGAAAAATCAATCCATTTACTGAAATTCAATAAAGCAAAATGCTGTTTTTCTTCGGGCATTTTCTCAAGCTCCGACATAATTTTGTTAGGTTTTATTTCATTTCTTATAAGCAATAATAAAATATAAAATTCGTAATCAATATCCCTTAGAAATTTAAATTTTTCTAAATCTTGAAATGCACATATTTCAATGAGTCTTTTCTTAAAATAAGGACTCAGATCCATGAACCATAGATCTTCTGCATTTGATGCAAGTAAATGAGCATTTTCTTGTTTAAGCAATACATTTAAATAGCTCTTATCCCCAGAGACAAAAAAATGATCTACTAACATCTCTGTTACGTCGGTTTCTGCAAAACTTATATATCGGAGTGCAGCCTTGTTGTCATATGTATATTTTGAATAAAAAAATGTATTAAAAAAATCTGTTTTGTAATCTTCAGCTAACTGTGGTAGTAGCAATTCTAATATTATTCTGATTCTTGTAGATTTATGATATGAAACATCAGCTTTTAAAAGTTCTTTTAGGCTATTATACATTTTCTCATGTTCGTTGAATGTAGTAGCTCTTTTTTCAATGTTGCTAAAGATTGAAGATTTAAATTCGGTGTATTCATTTTCAATGTGATAATTTACTAAATCTTCAAAGTCTATTGTATTTAAAACTGAATGAATTAGAATGTCATACGGGTGCTCTATTCTAGTTTCTTCTTCCTTTTTTATTAATAATGAAATTAAAAGCTTTTTTTGATGTTCATTCATGGTTTAGTCTTTTTATGGTCTTAGCTCTTCAATGATATGTTTTAAAGTTTCAAATTCTACATCATCAAGAATGTCTAATGAATTATTTGTTGCTAACATTATGGCTTCCCTACATACATTTATTCTTCTTAAAAGTGGAAGTACAATAGAGTTTCCGTGCTGAACATATTTTTTAATTTCATCATGATTAGTGGGAATTTTGTAGCCTTCTCGGCTGCTTCCAATAAGAATGCCTTTATCTCTCAAACCTCCAACCATATTTACAAATTGTTCTTTGCTAAGTTTGGAATCTCGGTTCACGTTGAGATGTTCAATGAACTCTTGTCCGGTAGTATAATTTTTATAATGATTGGATTCGTGATATCTCACTAAAACTTTCAAGAAATTTATTGAATCCTGCTTTTGTTGAGTATCTGAAGAAGTTGTATCAAGATAATCAAAGATACTTCTTAAACTTAGATCGGTAATAGCTTGGTTATAAAACTCATCAACCTTAGATTCATTGTACTCGTTAAGCTTATAAATTTTAGGAAAGTGGTTAATGCTTATGATTTTTCCTGATAATGCTTTTAAAAACTGTTGGGAATAGTCACTTTTTTTATGTTCATCAAAAATATACCCTAAAGTTCCGGCAACAAAATCAGCGATTTGTACTCCTAGCTCTTTATCGCTTTTATTGACAAAAAATTCGGAGCCTTCAAATAGCGTACGAATATGGTTCTGTTGCACATACTGTTTAAATTCAAGCATGAATTCATTACCTCCATGTTCGTCTACTTTCAGTTCAAGCTTTGGAAATGTTTTGTATAACTCTTTATACAAGATGCCATTTAGATATTTGTAAAAAGATTTTTTGTATTTAAAACCTTCCCCATACAATTTCGTTTTATCAACAACGACTGAGTAAATATTAAACTTGAGTTTTGCCAACTCATTTAAAATTAGCATCCTCCTTTTGTGATTGTCTTTTACTTTTGAGGATTTGATTTCTCCTGTCTGAAAATATTTTGATCGAATTTTTTCAACATCAAAGTAAAATTCTTCTAGATCTTCATAATTGACGATAATACTAGCAATGATAAAGTGAGTACTTTCCGTTGAAAATTTGAATGAATTATTTCCGAATTCGTCGGCGAATGCAATTACTTGTTTCATACTATCTAAAGTAATAAAGTTACATTAATTTTTATTATTATTTTACGGGAATCCGTAAATTGATAGAATTGCCTTCAGTGCCCACTTCTAAGTAATTCAGTTAATAAATCTGACATTCTCAGATCTTTTTGTCTTATTTTTTATGAGTATAAAATGATAAAATACAAGAAAATGGATTGATAGATGGGGTAACTAACGAATTTATAATACTAAAATGCATAAATTAAAAGGATATTGATTAATTTACTTTTTAATTAATCTTCGAAATTATATTTAAATATCTGTATTTTAATGGAATAGTTGCGAAATTGAATATAGCTGACATAGTTCTACTTATTTATTCGTAGTGAAATCTTTTCCAAATCTTCAATTAAATTCTTAATAGTTTTTGCTCTAATTGGCTCACCTTCCAATTTGGAATGTTTTTCAATCAAATTATTTCTAAGAGAATTTATAAATTCAAACTCGGATTTATGATAATCTTCAATTTTCTCGTTAGTATAGTTTTTTTCAGGGATGTAACGATAATTAAAATAACCATTTAAATCAAAAATAGATTTGTTATCTAAGCTAAGTACTACCTCTGAAAACTTTTCGGCGGAAACATTTTTAAAAATTGAAGTTCTTTCCAAAATGGTACGCGTCGACCAGTCATACTTTTTAAATATATCATATAATTCATCAACATTTTCATTGTTTAGTCCATAAAGAGTGGCTTCTACAAAATTATTTGTCGTTTGGGATTGGCTTAGTTTAGTACAATCTTTTAAAGATTTTAATATCTCTTGAAATTCAGCTGTGTGTTCAGATGCGTAATACTTTCTCCATGACCTCCTAAGTATTATATGTAAATCAGTAACTCCTTTAAGATCATCAGAAGCAGCAAAAAGTTCTTTAGCTCTACTAATTACGTTAGATTTTGTACTTCCGCTATAAAGTTCATTATCAATTAAATTAAGGAAGATGCTAGAAATATGTAAGACCTCCGTGAAATGTAAGTTAGTTTCAGCGAAGAATTCTTTTTCGACCTTTGGTAATATTTCATTAAAAGTACTGTCTTCTAAAAATTTCCAATACCACAATTTTTCCCAATCCTTTTCATCATCTGGATGGAAAATAAAGCAATTATTAAGTTCTGATAACAGAGCTTCGTAATTACCGTGACTGATGAATTGAAGTAAGTTTTTTGCAGTGAATAACTTTGTAGAATGAATTAGATTAAACGATTTAATTGCTTCTTCGTAATTTTGGAAATCATACTTTTTTTCATCGCCAATAAATAATTGTTGAAAAAATTCAATATCTAAGTTTCCAGTATTATATTCAATATGAAATATCATATAATACCCTAATAAACTTTTAGTTAACAATTTGTAGTTATCAACGTCTTTCTTTAAATCCTCTTCTAATAAATTTAAAATCCTCTCATAATTAAACATTGCTCGCTGGAGGACTCTTAGATTTTTTGCTTTCGAGACACTAAAAATACTAAATATTAATGCCTTATTTTCCTCCATTACTGCTTGGATTTCAGGTTTTAAAAGACTAATAAAATATTGCACGGCTTCATCGGAATTTGGTTTTATTTCGAAAGCTTGACCAATTATTTTTTCTTTAAATGCAGTATAAGGAGCTAAATTTTTTTCTTGTAAATCTCTTTCGATGATCTTATCTTCGTCTGAAATCAGTATTATTTTACATTTTGAATGCTCAACAAAATCATTTATAAATCCATAGATTTCATCTACGGGTATTTTGCACCTTTCAATATCATCAAAAATAATAATCCTATTACCTTTTATTTTATCGTTATCTGCTTTGAAAATTGAAATTGGATCAAAGTTAATATTGGCAGCCGCATCATCTTTGCCATCTCCATCAAAATCTAAGTCGACTTTTAATGTGGATTTTATAAATCCTTTAAATATTGAAGAAGCAACTTTTACACCTTTTGAATATAAGAAGGGATTAATTCTTTCTTTAAGTTTTAAAATAATTTCTTTCTTTTCACTGACTCCATTTAACGAAATATATATGGGATTTAGGGCTACAAATTCGTCACCCGCAATATTTGGAGTGCTCCATTTCTCAATTAGTTTCTTGATGAAAAAAGTTTTGCCAGATCCCCAGCCTCCTTTAAGCAATACAGCAAAATTAATATTCTCTGAATTTATGTAATACTCTAAGTATTCAATGATATGTTTGTTGTCCATTAAATTTTTTTAATTGAAAATTATTAAATTCATTACATCTGAATTTAATAATTTTTATTAGCAAAAGTACACACATTATAAAACTAAAAATCAGTATTTTCACTGAAATTTGCTTAGGATTATATTGATTGATTGAAATTTTAGAATAGATAAAATCCTAACTATTAGTTAGGATTTTATCTATTTATATTTCCGAAAAAATCTTCTAAAGTTATTTGCTTTTTTTGGCAGATTTTAATCAAAGTTTTTAAAGACATATTGTAATCAGTCTTTGATGTTCCAAGTGCAATATTTTTTATTCTTCTAACAGTACTTTCCTCTACGCCGCATTTTGATGCAAAATCTCTCTGTGATTCTGCCTTTGAAATCCAGTTAAGATAAATGTATTTGCAAATAGCAATAATTACGTCTTTCTCGTCGTCCATTAGAACAAATTAAAAGAAAGGGTAAAAAAATAGTGCGGTTTTCTGTGCGCAATGAGAAAATATTATTATATTTGTAAAATAGGTTACAGAAAATGTAACTTTGCGATACTTCAAAGAATAATAGAAGCTATTGCTTAGAGTCTCAAATTCGAAAACTGGTAATTTTTAACATACGAGATGATAAGCAGGAAGCTCACGACCTAGGCGTGGGCTCTCTTATCTGTATGTAAGGTATACCAGTACCCCGAATTGGATAATGTTGAGTCCCATGCCGTTTTTTTCAATGCAGTTCGCTCTATCTCTACATAAAAATCTAAGCCCGCTTACATAATAGTATCAGACTATACGATACAATAGGAGGGTACAACCTATTGCGGCTTTAAGAAGCTTACACGGGAACACAGATTTCATTCATATTAAATTCTTTCCGGTGCCTTGTGGTCACTGATTGCAGAACCTCACCAGTCCTTTTTCATACTGAAGGGCATCAGGAAAGTCTTTATCTACAAAATGAATCAAAAAAACTACTCAACTTAAAAATCAGAAGAAAGAAAAAAGCCCTTCCCATAGAGTTTGCAGACCAACGGGAAAGAGCGTAGTTCAGTAATTAATCTTTAGAAAATTAAAAACCTTTACAAATCTATGAAAAATTCCTATTACAATATAGGAGGCATTTTCTTTGGGCTCATGTTTACCGCTGTAAGCATCCGTACAAAAGCCCAAACACGCACCATTTCCGGTACCGTAACTTCATCACGTAAACCACTTTCAGGAGTTATAATCTCCCAAGAAGGCAGTGATCAGATAACCATGACCGGCAACAACGGAACCTATACTTTACAGGTTTCAGCAGAAAATCCCATCCTATTGTTCAGACACCCTGATTATGCAGAAGAAAAGTTCACACTCACTAATCAGAAAGTCGTTAATATCAGCTTAGAACAAAAAGTAAAGGGAATCGAAGAAGTTATTCTCAACGCTGGCTACTACAAGGTTAAAGACAAAGAAAGAACCGGTAGTATCGCCAAAGTTTCAGCAAAAGATATAGAAAATCAACCTGTCACTAATGTACTCTCTGCCTTACAGGGACGAATGGCAGGAGTTAACATTACAAGCTCCAGTGGTAATAATTCAGGAGGCTTTGATGTTCAGATCAGAGGTAGAAATAGTTTACGAACGGTAACCAACAGTCTTATCAATGGAAATGAACCGCTATATGTGATCGATGGTATTCCAGTTGGGGGACAATTAGCTACCAGCTACACGGGGGGCTTTGAACCTATGCGTGACATCAACCCGCTCAATGCGATGAATCCCAATGATATTGAAAGTATAGAAGTGCTTAAAGATGCGGACGCTACAGCAATTTATGGCTCACGGGGTGGTAATGGGGTCATCCTGATTACGACTAAAAAGGGAAGTACCAAAGATATACAGTTCAGCCTCAATACCAGCTATAGTTTGAGCAGTGTTGCCAATAGGCTGGAAATGATGTCTACAGAGCAGTATATACAAATGAGGAAACAGGCGTTTGCTAATGACGGAATTACAACATTACCTGCTTCTGCTTATGATCTCAACGGGAAATGGGATCAATCACGATATACCGACTGGCAGAAGACTCTTATTGGTTGTAGTGCAGAAAATACGCAAACATCACTTTCTCTTAGTAGTGGTGGCGACCGCTCTTCTTTTCTGCTCAGTGCCTCTCACCAGGAACAGGGAACCGTTTACCCGGGTAATTCAGGATACAAAACCAATGCCCTTAACAGCAATTACAATTATAATAGTGCAGACCGACGTTTTTCATTAACAGCGTCTAATTACCTGACTTTTCAATCCAACAATGTGATGAACAGTGATTTTACGCGATTGTCTCTATCACTTGTCCCTAATGCACCCGCATTATACGATGCTAACGGAAACATCAATTGGCAGGAAAATACTTTCAGTAATCCTATGGCAGCTCTTAACGGGACCTATGAAGCAAAAACTTTTAGGTTAAATCAGGATATCAGCGCAGGCTATGCTTTATCCGATAATTTAAAGCTAAAGCTTAATGGAGGTTTTAACTACTGGAGTTTACAAGAAACAATACTTTCACCCAACACCATGTATAATCCTGCATTTCCAGCCGGAGCCAGTTCATCCAATTCTACCTCAGCCGTTAATAACTCCAGCTTCATTTCTTACCTTCTGGAACCGCAACTCTCGTGGAGTAAAAACATGAATAAATCCAAGATAGAAGTACTTGTGGGGGCCTCTTATCAGGAAACTATTTCAAAATCTTTAGCCGTGAGAGGAACAGGATATTCCAGCAATGCGCTGCTCCATAATATTGCCGCTGCATCAGTGATCAACATTGAAAGTCTGAATGAAAGCGACTATCGTTATGCTGCTGTTTTCGCAAGGGCTAACTGGAACTACAATAAAAAGTACATTTTTAATGTAACAGGCCGTCGTGATGGCTCCAGCAGGTTTGGACCTAATAAACGGTTTGCCAATTTCGGTGCTTTAGGGGGTGCATGGATCATTTCAGAAGAATCTTTTCTGAAAAATCAAAAATGGCTCAGTTTTGCAAAACTGCGCGCCAGTTACGGTATTACGGGAAGTGACAGGATAGGAGATTACCAATATTTAAATACCTATACTGTTACTGCTTCGCCTTACAATGCTGTTTCAGCATTTATTCCTTCAAAACTTTTCAATCCAGATTTTTCGTGGGAGAAAACAAAAAAGCTAGAAACTGCATTAGAAATTTCCTTATTAAAGAACCGGATCAACCTTACGACATCCTGGTATAGAAACCGCTCATCTAATCAGCTGATCGGTGTTCAATTGCCACTTATTACAGGTTTCAGCTCAGTGCAGGCAAACCTTAATGCTACCGTAGAGAATAGCGGATGGGAATTTGAACTTAGTTCACAGATCATTAAAAGCTCTGACTGGCGATGGAATTCGGGCTTCAATATCTCAATTCCGAAGAACAAACTTATTTCATTTCCGGGTTTAGAAGGTTCACCTTACGCTACGATGTATGCTGTAGGTCAACCTACCACAATTCTCAAACTTTTGGAATACCAAGGCATTGATCCCGTAACAGGGCAGTACCGTTTTAAAGATGCTAACAATGATGGTAAGATTTCAATACTTGATGATGCTCAGACTATCGAAAATATTGGGGTTAAATTCTTCGGTGGCTGGCAGCATGAAGTAAAATATCGCAATTTGTCCTTCTCATTCTTATTTCAATTTGTAAAACAAAGACAAACGAATTATTTCAGAGATATGAGCGTTCAGGGAACACTTTCTAATCAGCCTGAGGCTTTCACGAATGTCTGGTCAACAGATAATCCAAACGGTATTATTATGCCTTATTCATCGGGAAGCAATCCTACCGCTTCTACAATGACCACTTATCTTAAGTACAGCACAGCTGCGGTTAGTGATGCATCATTTATCAGACTAAAAAATGTTCAACTGAATTACACGATACCAGTAAAGGGTAAACTTTTGTCTGAAGCAAAAATATTCCTGCAAGGGCAAAACCTTCTGACATGGACCAACTATTTCGGGATCGATCCCGAATTCCTGGTAACCGGTTATATACCCCCTTTAAAAACCTATTCTATGGGTGTTCAAATCACTTTTTAACATTATTATCATGAAGAATAAAATAATTGAAAAAGCAATTCTTACAATAGCAATACTACTTTGTTATAGTTCTTGTGAAAAGCTGGTTGAAGTCGATCTTCCTATCAACCAGATTACGACCAGTCAGGTATTTGAGTCAACAAGTACTGCAGATGGGGCATTGTCAGCATTATATGCTGAGATGCAATCCTTCTCTGTTATTGCAGGTGGTTCTACCGGTGCAGGAGGTTTATTAGGAAGTTATGTGGATGATTTGGACGGGTATGATGTGTATTCCAACAATGCATCGATGGATTTGTTCAATAATATTCAAAACGCATCCAATACCACTGTAAAGCTGGTTTGGGGGAATGGTTACAGACAAATTTATATGGCTAACGCTATTGTTGAAGGATTGGAAAAATCTTCAGGTATTCCTGAGAAAGATAAAAACAGGATTAAAGGTGAGGCTATTTTTATGCGATCATTGGTGTATTATTATCTCACGGAAATTTTTGGTGATATTCCTTATACAATCTCTACAGATTATTCCATCAATCAATCACTTTCAAAAATAAGTACAACTGAGATTCTGCAAAACATATCTCAAGACCTTTCAACAATTAGTCCATTTCTTGAAACAGATTATCGTAATGCTGAAAGGATTTATGTTAACCGAAAGACTATTAATTTATTGTCTGCGATTGTCTATGCAAGGCTAAAACAATGGAATTTAGCAGAGGATTTACTTTCAGGTATCATTACCTCACCATTGTACAGTTTTCCTCAGGATCTTTCAAAAACCTTTAAGAAAGACGGGAAGCATATATTATGGCAGCTTAAACCCATTTATGCTAATACCGCTACACCTGAAGCATCGTTATACAATTTCGCTTCGGGTGTGCCTAGGTATTATGCTGCATCAGAAAACTTACTTGCAAGCTTTTCTACGGCAGATCAGAGAAAAACATCTTGGATGTCTCCCGTGGTTAGTGGTCAGAAAACCTATTATAAAATCAATAAATACAAAACGATAACAGCCAATACTGACGAATATTCCATAGTATTCAGATTACAGGAAGCTTATCTGATTATGGCAGAATCCCTTGCACAGCAAAACAGAGTTCCTGAGGCTGTCAACTACCTCAATGCTATTCGAAACTTGTCAGGATTGGGTAATATTTCAGGTACTATTTCGAAAGATGTAGTATTAGAGGAGATCCTTGCAGAAAACAGAAGAGAATTCTTTTCAGAAAGGGGAATTCGTTTTCTAAGCTTGAAACGTAATGGAAAGCTTGATATCCTCAGTCAATCCAAGCCTAATTGGAAAATTTTTCATTCTATATGGCCAATTCCGGTATCGGAACTGGCTCTTAATCCATCATTAAATCCACAGAACAATGGTTATTAATATAACGATAAAGATATTTTTATTACTCATCCTTTTGCCATTAATAGTATTGGCTCAAGGAAATTCAACAACATTTCAAATTCCAGATAAACTGAGAAATCATCAGTTTGGTATTGCTGCTCCACAATTGTCTGGAGACAGTAGATTTGTAATTTTCAATAAATCATATGAACAGAATAAGGATACACTGGTTGTAGTGGATACTAAAGATAGAAAGGGGAGTATTTTACAGTTTCCTAATAGCTATTCGGCACGTTTTACAAAATCAGGTCATTTATTTTTCTGCAGTGGGGCTAACGCACTGATGATGAAACTACCTTCAAAAAAAAGTTTACAATGGAAAGATGTAACTTCAGCTCATTATTTTGGAAAATTTAATCAAGTAATAATAGCAAGAAATGATTCTTTAGTCATCAATGATGAACATGGTAAAGTAATACGCGGAATTCCGGACGTAATTAGTAGTACATTAAGAGATGGTGAATTTTTTTATATAACTAAGGGGAAGGATCAGTACCGGCTATTGTCTCTTGAGAAAAACGGTTCTTTGTTATTACATAGCTCAGATCAACCTTTCTTAAGTGCAAAAAAGATAGCAGATCATTCATTTATTATCTACGAAAAGCAACAATCCGAATTTAAAATCTTTTATCATAATACTGATAATAACATAACGAAAGAATTCAAGTACGATAATGGAAAAGGTATAAAATCGGTAGTTTTGACACCTGCTATAATTGATAGTCAAAATATTTTCCTGAATATTAATTTTTTTAGCAATCCAAAAGATAAAGATGCAGTAGAAGTATGGTATGGGAATGATAAAAAAATTGACCAAAGATTTTTTGATGCGGCTAAAAATAAAGTGCTTATATGGAACTTCGTTACCGGAATGGTTACTGAAGTACAGGATAATGAACATAGCCATTTGGTTTATATCGGTCGGCCAGATTACTTGCTTTCATTTAATCCATATCAGCATAAAGATTACATCAAGGAAGCTTTTCCTTTCACAATTTTCAGATATGATACCGCTTTAAAAAGACATGAATTTCTTGTAGAAGCGGGTGGTGTTATCTATACAGATCCCCAAGGGAAATTTCTAGTGACATCCAAGGATGGGCAGTGGATGTTGGTAAACGTTAATAACGGAGAGAAAAAAATACTTCCGGTGCATTCTTCCAGACGTGTCTATTTTTCTGAAGACTCTCAAAGACTGCTCTTTGAAAATGAGGGGAGTATTGATATGTATGATATTGAATTAGAGAAGCATCAAATTATTAGACTTCCTTCAGGTTTTAGAAGCAAATTAATTAATGGTGATCAAACTCCCATAAGTCCCGGTTTTCCTATTTATAAAACTGCTTTCCCCAATGAAAAAAATGTTCTGATTCACTTGTGGAGAAAAGAAGATAATACAAATGCTATAGCATCTTTCAATGGAAAAGTACTTAAAATGATTGTATCGCCTACGCAAGATTATATTTCAGAAATGTTTGATTATTCTTCAAGGTCACAATTTTTATTTGTCCGAAGCAATATCAATAAGCCACCAGTGATATGTTTGTCTGAAAAGACTGAAAAACTTCTGTATAATAGTGTAGATCAAGATATCAATGCATTGAAAATTAAGTCAGAATGGATTGTGTCAAGAAATGAAAAGGGAGTTGAATTAAAGGGTACATTGATTTATCCTTTACACTATGATAAAAACAAGAAGTATCCTATGGTAGTTTCTATTTATGAAAGTCAGCGATCGGAAAGCAATCAGTACCTTGTTGACGGAATGTTTGGGAGCACAGAAGGAATTAACAGCAGATATCTGATTGAAAATGGTTATTTTGTATTCTTGCCTGAAATAGTTTATGATGAAAGGGGAACTGGACGCTCGGCATTAGACTGTGTTGAAAGTTCAATTAAAGCATTATACGGCAACACTTCTATTGATTTTTCAAAAATTGGATTGGTCGGACATTCTCACGGCGGGTATGAAAGTAACTTTATTGCGACACAATCTAAGTTATTTGCAGCCTATGTTGCAGGTGCGGGAAATAGTGATTTGGTAAGATCTTACCACTCATATAATTATCTCTGGAATGGACCTTTTTACTGGCAGTTTGAAGGTGGGCAATATAGAATGCCTGGTAGTTTTACGAACTTTAAGAGTTTGTACATTGTAAATAGTCCTGTATACCATGCCGAGAAAGTAAATGTTCCTATTCTTCTTTGGGCTGGGAAAAAAGATCAAAACATTGATTGGCAACAGACGATGGAGTTTTATTTGGCCCTGCGAAGGAATAAAAAGCCTGTGATTGCTCTATTTTATCCCGATGATGATCATAGTTTGCAAAAAATTGAAAACAGGGTTGATCTTTATTCAAGGATATATCAATGGCTTGATTTTCATTTGAAGAATAAGACTTCGGATTGGATATCGGAAATGAATTAAAAAAGGATGCCGAAAGGCATCCTTTTTTTTTAATTAGCAACACTATGTTTTAGTATATTAGGGCAGCTTGTGCCGTTAAAAATTCGCAAGGCCTCCGTTCCTGGTCCTGAAACTGTACAGTCGAAGGCACCATTATTGTCACAAAACTTTGACACAGGTTGACATTGTTCCACTTCGTTAGGTCGGAACAAATAACCTTGAATATCAACTGAATTTGTATTCTTGTTAGTCGTAGTAGCAAATGCGCTTCCTACACCTACGGTAGCAATTACTAATGGTAAAATTGCTGATCTTAATTTTTTCATGATATTTTGATGTTATAAATTTTTGCCTACTCTGTTTTATGGTTTTTCGGCTTACCCCCATTCATCCCATCTGTGAGTGGTTGTCTTATTTTGTAACGGATGAGATCATTTCCAACCAGCGCAAAGAAATACTGATCGGTGACAAGCATATGAGACAATGATTTACCGCCGCGGTGCTGTACATAAAAACTGCCCCAATATTGAGAAGGATTAATTTTGTATACGTCAATAATTGATGATGATTTCCAGCTTTCTTTTATTTCATGTTTACCCATTAGGCTGGATCTGTTGAATATAAGTCCATCGTGCAAAGTTGTTGATAGGTTGATTACTTTAGATGGATGGCTCATTTTAGTTGTACCATCCTTTAGCTTTACAGTTTCTATCATAGGAACAGAAATAGTATCAATGGTTTTTATTTTATCTATGAGATTGAGATTTCTGTTTATTCTTAAAATTTGATTTCGGTAAAAGAATATATAATACAGCTCATTTGTTTTATGATCAAATAGAAGTTTTCCATCTGTATCAAAATGGTTTTGGCTCTTGGAAGAAAGAATATTTTTATTGAGCTGAATTTTAGGTTCAGTTTGAATATCCAACAGCCCCAAAACGTTATTCATACCGGAACCTTCCTTAGTTCTGATAGCAAAGTGCAAAGAATCCAAAACAAGAAGCTGACTGAAAAAAGCATCTTGATAGCTAATTGTTCTGAGTTTTATTGTAGATGATAAAGAACAGGTGTATACAACCGGAACGGTACCATCAAACCCAAATATACTATTGTCAGACACTTCATAAGATAAAGACTTAAAAGTAAATTGACCTTCTGGAATAACTTTAACCAGCTTCTTATCTATTAATCCTATATCTATCTTCAAAATCTGGAATGGAGATGTCTTATTACCTAAATAGAGTGTATCTCCACTAATTCCAGCAAAATAGTACGAATCAACTCCAAGGTTCAAAATATTTTCTTGAATGATAGGATGAGATAAGAATCTCCTTGTAAAATTATTTTCTTTTTTAATGATATATTCGGACGAAAAGAAAAGGTATATGACAAGGCAGCTACTTAAAGTACCAGTGCCTAACATAAGCCATAGTCGTACAGATACCCGTGGAAATACTGTGTAGCTGGTAGATGATCTATTAGCTATTATGATTGCTAGTCCTGCTATAATAACTGTGATAATATTAAAAATCAAGTGAGTTTTCCAGCCCATATCTTCCAATATACCACCACAAGAACATGGAATAAATTCACTATGATACAGAATTAAGTAGATATAAATACTAAATGCGATCATTAAATTAAAGGAAGCCAGAAGACCGAACATCCTACTTTTGCTTATGCTAAGTAATCCTGCGGTTATTAATTCCACGATAATTATTGTATAGGAAATACTCCCTGCATATGCACTGAGTAATGGTGATTGTGCTAATTGTACTTGAAATTTCTCAAACTCTAAAAGCTTACTAACACTTGCGTAAATGAACAGGAGAATAAAGAAATAGGATATACCTTTTACTAAGATGCTATTATAATCTTTCATGGCTGATATTTATAGTTTTAACAGGCAATAATTAACTTCCATTTGGTTTTCCTTCCACAATAGTCGGGCATCATTTCACCTTTGGATACGGTTACAGTTGTTTTGAAATTCCCCATACTTTCCCAGATGCCACTTTTTGGACATGGTAAGCCTGTAACAACTGATATGGAGGTATGAGGAATCATGGATTATGCTGAAGGATTAATTATTTTTGTACAGCCGCCAATTATCTCCGTCTCTAACTGGCGGATCAGGAGGATTAGGATCTATTGTTCCCTCTATTGATTTAGCAGAGTCCTGCCGCATCATCATGGTCTTTTGAACCTCTGGGGACACTCTGTAATCTGACTCAATATCTTCGTCTCGATTTATACAGTTCTGTAAACAAACTGAGCCTATAGCAAGGCTTAAAATTGGGATAAACTTTTTCATAGTAATGATTTTAATTTGGTTATCCCGGCCGGATTGATTTAGAATTCTTAGCCAAAGGTATCGGGCTGCGAAGTCAAAAAAAACTGCTCTACGGAGCAATTTTAAAATAGGCACGTATCAATTTTAAAATTGATACATTTTTATTTATTGTTTAATTGGTTGATAATCAAATAATTGTTTGGCTTTTGTTTGTGAGAAATCTGATTTCTCTAAAATTTGACTTATTTCAAAACAAAATGTCTATTTTTGAGATGGTGAGGTTCTAATAATCAGTATATGAAAAAGTTAAACTACTTTCTCGTCCTGTTTTCTGCTTTTTCCCATTTTGTATTTTCACAGCAAAACGAACGGACTTTCAATGAAATAAGAAAAACGTATGAAAGAATGACGATCGATGACAGGGATGCGCTACCTGCTGTGAGGTTATATATTTCAAAAGCCAAAAAAGAGGGAAATTATACAAAACTGATTCAGGGTTACAGAGACGGAAGACAGTTTGATTATAATAGTAAGATTAAGTATGCTGACAGTGCCATCAGTATTAGCCTTACCCATGGAACGAAAGATGATATCAGCAAAGATTATCTTAGCAAAGGAATCATCTATTATTTTTATCAGAAAAAATATAAACTAGCCTTAAACGAATATTTAAAGGCTTATCAATATTCAAAAGATTCCGACGATCAATATCTTAATTATAAGGTCTTGTACCATTTGGGAATTGTTAAAGGACATCTGGGCTATTACGACGAAGCTCTTGAACATTTTGAAGACTGCCTCACTTATTACGACAAGAAGTTAAAAGAAAAAAATCATGTCAATGACCAGTTTAACTACAATAAAGGTTATCTGAACACCCTTCATCAAATTACGATTATTAATCGTTATTTGATGAATTTTACTAAAAGCGACAGTCTGAGCCAACTGGGGTATAGGCTTACTGAAAAGGATCATGATTTTGCTTTGGAGAATAGTTACTTTTTAAAATGCATAGGGATTTTAAAATTTCAAAAGAAAAATTTTAAGGAGGCGAGGGTTGATTTGGAAAAATCTTTACCCATTATTTTAAAGCGCAATGATTTTGCCTGGTCTACGGTAATCTACTATTACCTGGGTAAAATTTCCGAAGCTGAAAATGATCCTGAGATTGCTATTAAATACTATAACAGAATAGATTCCATTTTTGAAAAGCATGAATTTGTGCTCCCTGAAGTTTATAGTAGCTATAAATATCTCATTGAATATTACCGAAATAAAGATGTCAATAAGCAGCTATATTTTACCAATCAATTGCTTAAAGCAGACAGTATTATTTCTAAAGACTACCCTTATCTTTCTTCTAAGCTTCATAAAGATTATGACCGCCAAACGCTGATCGAGCAAAAAGATGATATTGAGAAATCAGGAAAGAAAAAAATGATATATGCTAAAATTTTAATTTTTTCTGGCAGTATTGTTTTAACATTTTTTGTTGTACGATACAGAAAGGATCAAAAAATTAAAAAGCAATATAACCTTTTACAGAAGAGAATAGCGGATGGCACTTACAAAATTAGTGATATTGAGAAGGAAGAACTGGATGAACATTCACTTCGGAAAACCTTCCTAACTCCTGAAATGACTTTAGAAATAAGGGAAAAGCTTGAAAAATTTGAGCAGGAATTACAATTTAAAAAGAAAGGCCTTACACAGAATAGTATTGCTGTGAAATTAGGAACCAATTCTCATTATCTGTCAGTATATATCAACGAAAATAAAGGAATGAATTTTAATAAATACATGGCAGAACTTAGGATCAATTATATCACAGATCTGCTGAATACAAACAATAAATTTCTTAACTACCGAATTGAAGCTCTAGCAGATGAATGTGGCATTGCTGCACGTCAAAATTTTTCTAATCTGTTTTATGAAATTAACGGTATACGTCCTACGGATTATATTAAAAAACGAAAACAGGAGTTGGGAATCAGTTGATTATATTCCTGCTAAACGTTTTTTTGTAAATTTCTAAAAAAAGGACATGGTAACAAAAACTCTTTTTAGAAAAATTAAAAAATTACATGATGACTTAGAGCTAAAAATTCATGAAGTCTATGACGATGATCAGGATATGGTGAAGGTTTCAGAAAAGTCATTGATTCTTATCGATGAGTCTATCAGAACGTTAAAGGAAATGATTTCAAACCATCATTTTGAGAGTCTGTCTGAAGAGGTTTATTTCTTTAAGAAATTGAAGCCTGAGTTTATCTCCAAGTTTATTTATTACTCAACCATTTTGGATCTTGAATCACATAAACCTGCAGCCGGCAAAAAGGTGCTCAAGAAATATTATGAAGCAGAGCAGGAGAAACTCAAGAATTTCTATGTCTCACAATCCGAATTTTACAGCTATTACAAACGTAATGCGTCTTATCTCGATCATAAGATATTTGTCCGCAATTCTTATGATCTGAAAATGAAGCTATCATTTGGGTTTTATAATTTTGATGCCAGTTTTACCACCTCGCACGATCATCTGATTGCTCGCTTTATTGCCAATCAGCAGTTTGATCAATACTTAAAAAAACAGATTGAAAATCTGATCGATACTGTGAAGGGAAAAGCCATTTCTCCATTGGCCTGGTCTGCATCCAAAGTAGGGCTAATCGAATTGGTGTATGCATTATATCATATGCGTTGTTTCAATGGAGGAAATATTGAATTAAGCGAAGTGGTCAAATTTGTTGAAAAATCTTTGGATACTGATCTGGGAAATTTTCATAAAACAATTTTCGAAATTAGAAACAGAAAACAGGGTCCTACAAAGTTTTTGCAATTGGTCAGTGATAATCTAAACCAACACTTTGTCAACAACGAAAGTGAATAGTTGTTGTTTTATATTTGAAAAGCCTCAGGAGCTTGGAAAAATGGTCAGAGGCTTTTTAATTCATTTATTGGATTAAGTGTTGTAAATCAGGATCATTTTTAATTCTTTCTAACTCATCAGTGATAATGCTAAGAATATCGGTCTTAACCTTCTTGTAATTTTTGTTTATTTCTGTTTTCATACAATCTTCATTATCAAAAGAACGAATTTGCGGGATCGGATGATAATCTTTCAATTCGGTCGAAAGTTTTGCATTATCTACAACAATTTCAGAATGAAATATTTTCTGTTCTATTCTCTGATCAAAATTATCTGAAACAGCACCCACAAAAAAACCTTGGGTTAGGGTGGAAATTTTAGATGCGGGAATTAAATTATCTAATTGTGTTGAAATTGATGTTGAGGTATCGTTTCTGTTAATGGATATGCTCTGTCTTTTTTGAAGTACTTTTCCGAAACGCTCCGATAGACTTTTTGCGGTTTCACCCACAACTTGACCGCTGAAAATATTTCCAACGGTGTTTTGAATAACCTTACTTTCTTTATCCCCATAATCTCTGGTCAATTGAGAAAAGTCCTGGAATCCAAGACAAACTGAGACTTTATTGCTTCTTGCTGTTGCGATTAAATTATCAAGCCCCCTAAAATAAATAGTAGGTAACTCATCTATAATCACTGAACTTTTAAGCCTGCCTTTTTTATTAATAAGCTTTACAATCCTGGAATTATACAATCCCAAGGCTGTAGAATAAATATTCTGACGATCAGGATTATTTCCTACACATAATATTTTTGGTTCTTCCGGATTGTTAATATCCAGAGAGAAATCATCTCCTGTCATCACCCAGTAAAGCTGTGGAGATATCATTCTCGATAATGGAATTTTTGCAGAAGCAAGCTGACCCTGAAGCTGATCCTGTGCACCTCCCTGCCAGGCATCCATGAAAGGAGATAAATAGTTTTCCAACTCTGAATATGAAGTTAATATTGTAAATATATCTTCATACTTTTTATTCAGCAGTTCGATAGCGTGTGGAAATGTACAATAGATCCCTTCTTTGTATATTTTTAAAAACCAAATAATGGCGGCCAAAAGAATAATGGGGCTTTCGACAAAGAAATCTCCCTGCTTTTGTATCCAGCTTCGATTGAGATTCAACATGATGGTATAAGCAGCCTCATAAGCGTCCGAAATATCTGTCATGAAATTTGGATTTAACGGATTACATCGGTGGCTTTTTCGTGGATCATCAAAATTAATGATGTAAAATTTCGGTTTTACTTTATATTTATCGCTGTGTTTCAGTAAATGATTATAGGCAATGGATGAAAGGTCGTCGAATTTAAAATCGTAGATATACATGCTAAAGCCTTTCTCTATATGCTGCTTTATGTAATTGTTGATAACAGCAAACGATTTCCCTGAGCCCGGAGTACCCAGCACAATTGAAGCTCTAAAAGGGTTGATAATATTGATCCATCCCTTATTCCATTTTCCTTTGTAATAAAATTGAGTAGGGAGGTTGATGGAATACTCATTTTCCACCAATTTGGTTTCCTGCCAGAAACTCTCATTTTCGTTGTTGAATACATCATCCGTTAAATGGATACTGAGCAATCGGGTCATCCATACGCCTGACATTAATAAGGCAATATACCCTAATGAGATAGTAATGAAATAGAGGAATATTGCTGTTTCTTGAGAGAGATGTAGCAATGGTGTATTAAGGAAGAAAAGCACAAAGCCAATACTTATTGCTAAGAAAATTTTTGACCAGGTTATCTTTTCATTTTTTACCCCTTTAGTTCCCAAACAACTCAAAGCCAACAAAACCACTGCAAATACTTTGGTGTAAAGGGGATGTGAAAACAGGCCTGCCGTTCGGTCGAAATTTGCTAATATTTTATTGATGATTTCCAACGTCCAACCCCGTTCCAAAAAGAAACGATAGCAAAACCAATAAAGATGCATCAGTACCAAAAGAATACTGACTGCACGCATAAAGGCCATAATCTTGGCGAGCCCTCTTAAGTCATCCTCTCCCTGCATGATTTAATGTCTTACTGTTCAGGAATTAATTTAAAGGCTTTACAAAATTGCTATTGTAATCTGGCAGTATCTGGCTTTTGGTTGCCTTACCTGGCCATATATTATTTCTGACTTCTTTGGCGTTTGCGTTTCTTCATCATTTCGTTGACAAAACTTTGTTCTTCATAATCTTCTCCTTGTAATTGGGGCAATAGGCCTTCCAGTGCTTCAACCCAGTTGTCTTCTTGTTTGCTAGTTGTTAAGAATTCGAACAAATGATGTGGATTTTTCACAGTCATTCCAGCAGGATGTGACATGGATAGTTTGGGGCTTGACACTCCCGGATCTTTTATCTCTGGCTTGACAATCATGTTCCAACAATCATTAAAGCTATTAGCAGAAAGCTCTTTTCCTAACCGTGATCCATTCCAAACTGTTTTAGAATGATGGTCTATGAATGTTACCCCATAGATTCTTCCTTTTTCATTTCTCCGAATGATAGTATCAATATGATGTTGAGCTAATTGTCTTTTAAAATCAGATTCATTATCTGTGGACTGAAAAGTTTTAAGAATAAGAGATTTTAGACTTTCTTGTGCAGGATTATTTTTCAGACTGAGTTTACATTTCTCAAAATGTAATTGTAAGCTTTCAAGTCCGGCTGTTTTCCCAAATAAAGAAGCTTTAAGCGCATGTCCTGTCTTTTTTCCATTATCAGATAAAGGAAAATATAATAAACCCCTTTTCAATTTCCCATGCAATTCACCTTCTATCTGTTCGGTAGTAATATTATAGAGAGAAAGTAATGCATTGTATTCTCCCAATGTTTGAAATTGATAATATTCGGGGAGATAGCGAGTGACTGAAGAAATCTGACTTTTCACATTACCTTTTTTGTAATCTACGGCACGAAAAATTTTCTGATTTTGCTGACTTGGTTTTTCAGTTGCCAGTTGAAGTCCGAATGCTTTTTCTAATTTCCTACAGATTTTCATAGACCTCATTTTTTCGAATTGATCAGAAATCTTTTTACCATTTTCATCTACACATACCGAAACAATATGGATATGCGAGCGGTCGATATCAGTGTGTTTGAACACTACAAAAGGCTGCTCTCCATAGCCCATCTCACGCATATACTGCTCAGCCATTTCTTTGTATTTTTGATCAGAAACATTGTCTCCTGGATCAGGATTAAGAGAAATATGCAGTGTATGCTTTTCAGTTTTTTGATTAGCGATCAAATAAGGTTCAAATGATTTCATCAACTGTGGCACAGAATATTGACCATTCAGGGTTTCTATCATCTTGTTGGTCAAAAGAATTTCTCCTTTCTCCTGCTGTATCTTGGTATTATTGTATGACAAAACTCCAAAAAGATTGTTGTTTCTACCAATTTTTGCGATCATTCTACCTTATTATTTTGTAGATTTTTTTGATGAAATTCTTCGGTAATCTTAATGACATTTTTAAAAATTTCAATCATTTCTACCGTTTGCTTTTCCAACTTATACAGAAAAGATGCTGCTTTTTTTTCAGAAAAATGAGTGTAAAGAATCTTCACAATCTGATTGTAATTGACTCCTGCATTACGAAACTGGCTATGAAAAGAGGTCAACCGCATATAAAAATCCAAACTTCCCTTATCAATTTTTATAATTTTTATGGGTTTGTCAAATATACAGGCCGTTATAAAATGAGCTTTAACCTTCATTCCTGACTGATCAAAAAGTTCAAGAAATCGGGAGTGCTCTGCTTCATTCAAAGAAATGGTATATCTAATCTTGGCAGGATCAACTTTAGGATGTCGTCCTCCTTTTTTTTGCTGTTCATTGTTTTTATCATTCATAATCTTCTACTTTAATATATAAACACCGACTTCGGAGGTTGTTTTTCTGCCCCCTGCAAGGGCAAGTTGTTTTTAGCATCGGAAATCATTCCGAGATGCTCAAAACACAACTTGCCCCTTTCGGGTGAAAGGATAACTCCTAAGATTATAGTGAATTTGATCTCTTGAAATCTCGTATTACAAAGGAGTGCATTGTAAAGACTCTTTAATTCTAAATCAACATCGGCTTCTTTTACAAAGTAACAATCAATTGATAATAAATACTTTGTATGTCATAAGGCCAAACAATGACATTTCACGCCAAAGAAAGAATACCACCTTTTAGCGACAATTTTATATTTGTTATTTGTACAGGGAAGTTATCCGGACTGCTATCAAAATGTCTTGCCTAGTTTCCTGAAAGCCTGCAGGCCTGAAATCAAAATAGCAAGCAGGAAACCCGTCATAACTTATATAGGGCTGGAAATACAGCTTTCTTTCAGGATTGATTGATTGATTGATTGATTGATTGATTGATTGATTGATTGACCTAAATCTAGACAGAATGATAGGTTGTTTTCAGTCGATCAAGGTAACCAGCCAGTGATGCTGATGGCATCCAATCATTACATTTTAGGACAACATTAAACAATTAGTTAATTGAAGTTTAACATAAAATCAGGAAATATGAACACAAAAAAAAGACCATGTATTATTGCTTTCTCCACTCAAAAAGGAGGAGTAGGAAAAAGTACTTTTACAGTACTTACAGCAAGTATTCTTCATTACCGCTTGGGTTATAACATTGCGATTTTCGACTGCGACTTTCCGCAGTACAGTCTGATACAAATGCGTGAACGGGATTTAGAAACAGTAATGAAAAATGAAGCATTAAAGAAAATGGCTCATCAGCAATTTACAACAATTAATAAAAAAGCCTATCCAATTTTTCAATCAAAAGCTGATACAGTCTTGGAAGATATTGAGCAATATTTAGAGGAGTTGAATACTGCTCCTGATTTTATTTTTTTAGATCTGCCAGGGACAGTGAATACTGCCGGTATTTTAAAAACATTAGCCAGTGTCCATCATATATTTTCGCCCATTACAGCAGATCGGTTAGTGTTGGAAAGTACCTTAAGTTTTACAGATGTTCTAACCAATGTTTTAATGAAAGAAAAATATACAGAGATTAAAAGTATTCAACTATTTTGGAATCAGGTTGATGGAAGAGAAAAGACTGTTTTATACAATAATTATAGCCAAGTGATTAAAGAATTGGGATTGCGGCTCATGGAAACTACCATTACTGATAGCAAAAGATTTCGTAAAGAGGGTGAGGCGCTGGCTAGAACAGTTTTTCGTTCTACACTACTACCAGCTGATCCCAAATTAATGTCTTTATGCAGGTTTGATCAATTTATGGAAGAACTTTTACAAATTATCAAGGTATAAAAGTATGGAAAATGAAAAAAAGAAGACGGAAGATAATAGTATAGATGAACACTATCTGATGTCCATCATGGCTGGTAATACAAAGAAAGAATCACCAATCTTTGAATCAGAACAGCCAAAAGAAAAACTGATTGTAAGGCAAAAAACAAAGAACAAAAAAAATGGTGAAATTACATACGTTGAGCAATTTCTCACCCATCACACGATGACTAAACGTGGGGATAAAAGTATCTATATCCGACCTGAATATCATGAACGTCTTTCCCGCATTATCCAAATCATTGCCGATGACCAGATCCCTTTATATGCGTATTTGGATAATATTTTGGCCTATCATTTCGAAATGTTTGAAAAAGAAATTACAGATGATTTCAATAGTAAATACCGTCCCATTTTTTAATATGAATAGTTATGGAACAACTTGTCATCATAAGTTTATTAATTATTATAGTTATCATTCTCCTGCAAAAGAAGTTATCACGGAGAAAAGATAAGGAAGAAAAAAAGCATACTCAGCTTAATTTGCCTTCTATTATTGGAGATACAAAAAAAGAAGAGAGACAATCAGTGCCATTATATGCTGATCAACGCCAGAGTGAAAATAATAAAATGGGGGTACCTATTTTTGAACCAGAAACCAACAGCCAAGGATTAGACAATAACAATCGGAAGAAAAATTTGGATGAAATATTGGTCAGAAGTGAAGCGTGGGAAGAAGAGGAAGAAGATTGGCTCGATGAGATGGAAATAGAGGTTGAAAGCGGTTTTGCCACAGGGGTTACCTTTCAAGAATTGAATGCTGCTAGTCAGTTTTTCCAGCATGATGTATTGGATCCTGATATTGAAAATGAAGCAGCCTATATTATTCAAAAAATTCAAGGAACCGAGCTTTTCAATCTTTTAGAAAAATCATTAGGGGAGGCATCAAGAAGAGTAGATAATTTATTGAGTAAAAATTATCAGAATGATGGGACACCAATCTCTTCTGATCCTCATAAAGGGTTCGATGGTTTTGATATAGGGGAATTTGTTTAACAAGTTCCCCTTTTTTTCAAAATATATTTAATATTGTACGGTTGTAAATAGGAAAGGATCTGATCAAATTTTGCTATTTCTTCTAGACTATCATTATTCAAAATTAATCCTTGGTTTTTTACATGGGAGCGTATAATTAGTTTAAAAAAATCAAACAAATTTTCTCTTTGTATATCTGAAAATTTATCTATATCACTAAAGATTTCTTCTATTGAATGACTATTTCTATAACCCATAAACTTTCCTACAATCCCTACAAAAATGTCAGAAAGCTGGACCAAGGTATTATCTTTAGAGTCTACGAAACTATAATTCTTAACAGGTTCTCCATCACTCGTAATGTTGAATTTACTAATTGTCTTCTTAATTTCTTCTTCATTATCAAAAATATGATTTGAGTTAAGGAAAGTGTAAATAGGTTTTAAGTAGAAGTTAGATAAGCTGTCAATTAATATATTATCTTTATTATTCATAATAAAGACCAATTCCTTTTGGATTGATGATTCTAGTAAAATAATGAGTGATTGAATACTACCATGATATTCTATTTTTCCCTCATAAGATTCTAAAAGTTGGATGAAATCGTTTATAAAATCATTAAGTTCATGCTTTTTTATATTGGGATATCCATAATTGAAAAATAGCTTTCTAAAGGATTCAGTTTCTTGCTTTACTATTTGATAGAGATCATTTTTCAACGTAAATACTAATTCTTTATTCCGTTTGAATAAGTCTGGGGCATTTCTCACTGCAGAATCTACAATATCTGCAATTGACCAGTATAAAAAATTTAAACTAGAGTAATGTACAAACAATTTACTGTTAAGTATAAATTTAAAAAATAAGCTCAAATTTTTTGATTTTAAACAATCTGTAAAATTACCATTTGCTATCTGTTTGAACTTTACTTCCTTTGCTCTGTTCTTTAAGCTAAAACTAGAAAATAACTCTTTTACATCAGGGGTGTCACCTTCATGCATTATACCACCTAGAATAAAATTAGGTATAAAATCATAATTAAAACCACTTTCTTTTAAATAAAACTTTCTAATGTTATTTGTTTCGTCATAATAGAATTGACCATCTATAGAGAAGTCAATATTAGGATATTCTAGCTTAGAGCGGTTTAATTGATCTCGAAGCTTAGATACTTCAAAATTTATCATTACTTACTATTTTGGTTATTATTTTCTGCTTCGTGCTCAGCGTCTAAAAGAGGTTGGTGCCATTCCCATAGTTCTTTTAAGGTTTTGAAAGTTTGTGGAACGGGATTATTTTGTCTGAAAGCTTCACCAGGGGTAAGCGGTTGATAATGGCTGAAATAACTTTCGCTAGTTCTTCTCGGATTAAATGCTAAAGATGAACCAAAATAATTATTGGTTATATCATAGTGAGAGGTATGAATAAAACCATCCCATCTTTTTCTTAGAATGTCTTCAGGTGTAATATCAATAACTTCAAATTGCTCCATAGCTCTCTCTTCTGGCGTTCCCCAAGCGCCATTTAATAATGAAACAGCTTCTACATCAGATATAGGAGCTCCATAACCAAAAATAGTTGCTCGAATAGAACCACTTTCTTTACTCATCCAATATTTAACACGCTCCCATTCAGTATTAATAAATTCGTCATCGGTATAATTTTTTTGTTCCACAGGATACAATAGCTTTGTTGGTTCCAGTAGTCCATCATCCGGTCTAATCTGATATCCTGCCGGCCCTGCTTTTTTATCTTCATTACTATATCCAATAGCAACATTGCCATGTAAAAAAGAGACATGAGGTCTGTCTTCCGTAAATTGTCTATTTCTCGTGAATGCTTGGTATAGGAATGGGTCCCAGTTAAATGTAGCAATTAAATCCTTAGATCTCAGAGCTACAATCATATAATCATAAATAGTTGGCTCTTCTGGAAGATGCATATCTCCAAAGTAGTATTGAATTCTTGCTTCGATTTCGGTTAGGATTTCTGAATTTGGATTATGTGTGTGGAGATTGCCGTATAATTTCTCAAAGTTACTGTCTCGTAGCTCTTCAGGAACTTTTTGTACTAAATCTTGCAAATCTAAAACTTCAATAAAATTATCCATTGAAGGAAGCCTTTTACCATTGAGTTCTGCATTTCTCATCGTCAATGCAATGCTGGCTCCTGCGCCAAGTATTACCACATGACCACCACCTCCAAATACTTGTTGGATACCTTGTTCTTTTGTCATAGTTTAAAATTTTCCGGTTATATGTTTTCACTAAAATACAAAAAAAAATGCATCTAAGTCATCCAAAGCCAAATCATACCTATTGCAGACACTTGAAAATTAGCCGGTTTTTCCACAGCACATTTGCTCCTGAATCCTGCAGGGAGCAGGGTTTCATTAACCAATTTAAATATTTAAAAATGGAAAAACAGAGAAAAAAACTGCTGTATGCAAGTTTGGCACTTTTCCTAAGTACAGGGGTATTTGCACAAGGTAATGGCAGTGCCGGAATCAATGAGGCCACACAGATGGTCACCTCTTATTTTGAACCGGCTACCCAATTAATTTATGCTATTGGTGCGGTAGTCGGATTGATTGGAGGCGTCAAGGTTTACAATAAGTTCAGCAGTGGAGATCCCGACACCAGTAAAACGGCTGCCAGCTGGTTTGGTGCATGTATATTCCTGATTGTAGCTGCTACCATCCTGCGTTCATTCTTCCTTTAAAAATCTTCGATGATGAATACGTATCATATTAATAAAGGAATAGGACGGACTGTCGAATTCAAAGGATTGAAGGCACAATACCTGTTTATTTTCGCGGGTGGTTTGTTAGGATTACTGGTTTGCATTATGATCATGTATATGGCTGGTGTCAATACTTATTTGTGCTTGGCCACAGGTGGTACCAGCAGTGGTCTTTTGATCTGGCAGACTTTCGCCCTTAATGGAAAATACGGAGAGCATGGTCTGATGAAAATGGGAGCTCAGAAAAAACATCCCAGATATATCATCAGTCGCAAGAGTATTTACCGCTATCTGCAAACTAACCGTAAAAAAGCTTCTGCATGAGAAATTCTTCCAAATCGGCAACGTTGGAGAGTAAATTTCCACTGCTTGCTATAGAAAATGATTGCATTATTTCAAAAGATGCGGACATCACGGTTTGTTTTAAGGTCAGACTTCCGGAATTATTTACGGTTGCCTCGGCTGAGTATGAAGTAATCCATTCAGCATGGTTCAAGGCGATTAAAACGCTTCCCGACTATACCGTCGTTCATAAACAGGACTGGTTTATCAAAGAAAATTATAATCCTGACCTTTCAAGAGAAGATCAAAGCTTTCTTTCCAAATCTTTTGAAAGGCATTTCAATGAAAGACCTTTTTTAAATCATTATTGTTACCTGTTTATTACAAAGACCTCCAAGGAAAGAATAAGGATGCAGAGTAATTTTTCATCTTTATGCAAAGGTAAGCTGATTCCAAAAGAGATTAAGGATAAGGAGGTAATCAATCGTTTTCTGGAGGCTGTCGATCAGCTTGAGCGGATTATGAACGATAGTGGTTATATCCATTTAAAAAGAATGAGGGAGGGTGAAATTTCAGGTACTGCTGAAAAGTCAGGACTCCTGGAACAGTATCTCACTTTATCTCGTGAAACCCATCCTTCACTGCAGGATATCAAGCTGGATTCGGAAGAAATGCGGATCGGCAGCAATCGTCTCAGCATGCATACCTTATCGGATACTGATGATTTGCCAGGTACTGTTTCATCTCACAGCAGATATGAAAAGTTAAGTACAGACCGTAGTGACTGTTTACTGTCTTTTGCGTCTCCTGTCGGGTTGTTATTAAGCTGCAATCACATTTATAATCAATATTTGTTTATTGACAACAGTGATGAAAACCTTTCTAAGTTTGAAAAATCTGCAAGGAATATGCATTCCCTGGCAAGGTACAGCAGAGCCAATCAGATCAATAAGGAATGGATTGAAAAGTATCTGAATGAAGCACATTCTTTTGGTTTACAATCGATACGTGCTCATTTTAATGTGATGTCCTGGTCAGATAATCCGGCTGAGTTGAAGCAAATAAAAAACGATACAGGAAGTGCTTTAGCTTCGATGGAATGTAAGCCTCGTCATAACACCACTGATACAGCCACTCTGTACTGGGCAGGAATTCCCGGAAATGCAGGTGATTTTCCGAGTGAGGAAAGTTTCTACACATTTATTGAGCCAGCACTTTGCTTCTTTACAGAAGAAACGAACTATCAGGATTCACCTTCTCCTTTTGGAATTAAGATGGCAGATCGTCTCACAGGGAAGCCTATTCACTTGGATATTTCTGACCTTCCTATGAAACAAGGAATTATTACGAACAGGAACAAGTTTATCCTTGGACCTTCAGGAAGTGGCAAATCCTTTTTTACGAACCATATGGTCAGACAGTATTATGAGCAGGGGGCTCATGTTCTGCTTGTCGATACAGGAAATTCATATCAGGGATTGTGTGAACTGATCAAAGGTAAGACAAAAGGTGAGGATGGAGTGTATTTCACCTACACAGAGGACAATCCAATAGCATTTAATCCATTTTATACTGACGATGGAATCTTTGATATCGAAAAACGAGAGAGTATTAAAACGCTGATTCTCACCTTGTGGAAAAGAGATGATGAACCGCCAACCCGATCAGAAGAAGTAGCATTGTCCAATGCAGTAAGCGGCTATATTGAAATGATTAAGACTAACAAACAGCATCCCTCATTAAATGGATTCTATGATTATGTCAAGGAGGATTATCAAAAAGTACTGGAGCAGAAAAAGGTCAGGGAAAAAGACTTTGATATTGCCAACTTTCTCAATGTATTGGAGCCTTATTATAGGGGTGGGGAATATGATTACCTGCTCAATTCAGAAAAGCAGCTGGACCTGCTGTCCAAACGTTTTATTGTTTTTGAAATCGATGCCATTAAAGATCATAAGATTCTGTTTCCCATTGTGACCATCATCATTATGGAAGTTTTTATCAACAAGATGAGAAGACTTAAAGGAATTAGAAAATTGATCCTCATTGAAGAAGCCTGGAAGGCAATTGCCAAAGAGGGAATGGCGGAATACATCAAATACCTGTTCAAGACTGTCAGAAAATTCTTTGGGGAAGCTATTGTAGTGACCCAGGAAGTTGATGATATTATTCAGTCGCCTATTGTGAAGGAAAGTATCATTAATAATTCAGACTGTAAGATCCTGCTGGATCAGCGTAAATACATGAATAAGTTTGATGACATTCAGGCAATGCTCGGACTAACGGATAAAGAAAAATCTCAGGTATTATCTATCAATATGAACAATGATCCGAAGCGACTGTACAAAGAGGTTTGGATCGGATTGGGTGGAACGCACTCGGCAGTCTATGCCACTGAAGTCTCAACTGAGGAATATCTTGCGTACACTACCGAAGAGACAGAAAAGATGGAAGTAATGAATATTGCATCAGAACTTGATGGCAATGTAGAGCATGCCATCAAGAGGATTTCTCTAAAGAGAATCAAATCAACCACAGACAATTAATCAACACCTATTTACAACAATGAAAAATTTAATCATTAAAACATTAGTGGTGGCATTCTTCGCTACCTTCACCTTTGCAAAAGCACAATTTGTCGTTACCGATCCTGCTAATCTTGCATCAGGCATTTTAAACTCTGCCAATGAAATTGTGCAGACTTCATCAACGGTATCGAATGTTGTAAAAAACTTTAATGAAGTAAAGAAAGTTTACGAACAAGGCAAGGACTATTATGATAAGCTGAAAGCTATCAACAATTTGGTAAAAGATGCCAGAAAAGTGCAGCAGACTGTTTTGCTTGTAGGGGATGTTTCCGAGATGTATGTCAATAATTTCGGTAAAATGCTGAATGACCCGAATTTTAATGCACAGGAATTATCTTCCATAGCCAATGGTTATTCTGCGTTACTCACTGAAAGCACTGAGCTGCTTAAAGAACTGAAGGAAATCATTACCTCTAATGGTCTTTCTTTAAATGATAAAGAAAGAATGGAAGTCATTGACCGAGTTTACAAAGAGGTCAAGGAATATCATAATCTTGTTAGATACTATACCAACAAAAATATTTCAGTGAGCTATCTGAGAGCTAAAAAGCTGAACAATACCAAAAGAGTATTGGATTTGTACGGAACCTCTAACCAAAAATACTGGTAATATGGAGCCTACGAATTTACATGAAGTTCTACGATCAGTATATGAGGAAATGATGCCATTGTGTGCAGATATGGCAGCCGTAGCAAAAGGGGCCGCGGGGTTAGGAGCCTTGTTTTATGTAGCCATCAAAGTTTGGCAGTCCTTAAGCCGTGCTGAGCCGATTGATCTGTTTCCGATGCTCAGACCATTTGCCATAGGGATCTGCATCATGTTTTTTTCAACCTTGGTGTTGGGAAGTATCAATGGTGTTCTGAGCCCAATTGTTCAGGGAAGTCATTCGATGTTGGAAAATCAGGTTTTGGATTTGAATGAATTACAAGAGAAAAAAGATCTTCTGGAGAGAGAAGCTATGCTTAGAAATCCGGAGATGGCTTATCTGATTTCAAATGAAGAGTTTGATAAAAAGCTTGAAGATCTGGGATGGTCACCTTCTGATCTGGTAACAATGTCCGGCATGTATATCGAAAGAGAAATGTTTGCTATCAAGAAAGACATACGGGACGGTTTCAGAGAATTTCTGGAGATTCTTTTTCAGGCAGCAGCATTGGTCATTGATACGATAAGGACATTTTTTCTGATTGTACTTTCAATATTAGGACCCATTGCTTTTGCAATTTCAGTCTGGGATGGCTTTCAGACCACTTTAACCCAATGGCTGACAAGGTACATTAGTGTGTATCTCTGGCTTCCTGTTGCTGATATTTTCAGTTCTATACTGGCTAAAATACAGTCACTCATTTTAGAGAGGGATATTGAAATGCTGGCAGATCCCACCTTCATTCCGGACACTTCCAATACGGTTTACATCATTTATATGGTGATCGGAATTATAGGATACTTTACCGTACCTACGGTTACAGGCTGGGTAATTCAGGCGGGAGGAGCAGGAAACTTTATGCGCAATGTCAGTCAGACCGCCACAAAGTCGGGAAATATTGCGGGAGCAGCCGCAGGCTCTGCAACAGGTAATATTTCAGGAAGGTTATTAAAATAAAAATACAGTACTATGGAATTTAAATCATTAAAGAATATTGAGAGTAGCTTCAAGCAGATCCGTCTGTTTATGCTGGTTTTTACCCTCCTTTGTTTTGGAGTTGTAGGAGTTGTTGTATTTAAATCATATCAGTTTGCTGAAGAGCAGCGACAGAAGATTTATGTATTGGATAATGGTAAATCTCTGATGGTGGCACTTTCTCAAGATATGTCGATCAACAGGCCTGTTGAAGCCAGAGAGCATGTCAGAAGATTTCATGAGTTGTTTTTTACGGTAGCACCGGATAAAAATGCTATTGAAAGCAATGTGAAAAGAGCATTCAATCTCGCTGATCAATCTGCATTTAATTACTATAAAGACCTTCAGGAAAAAGGATATTATAACCGAATCATTTCAGGGAATATCCAGCAGAGAGTGGAGGTAGACAGCCTAGCTGCAGACTTTGACAGTTATCCTTATACCGTAAAAACCTACGCCAGACAATTTATCATCAGATCAAGCAACCTTACCATAAGAAGTCTGATTACAAACTGCTCATTGGTTAATTCAGTAAGGTCTGACAGCAATCCTCAGGGATTTACCATTGAGAAATTCAACGTCCTTGAAAACAAAGATATTGAAACCGTAGAACGCTAAAAGTCCCCTTATGAAAAGAATAAGAGATAAAATAGAATATTACACCCTGCAAGCAGATAACCGTTGGAAAATTCTTCCTGTTAAGCGACAAAGATTATTAACCAAGCTTTTTTTCGGAGGATATGCTTTGCTCACTTTACTGGTAATTGTTAGTATCTGCATATCGACAAGTCAGAGGAATAATGAAATATCGATCAATCATATTGATGGGATTTCTGGGAGCCCTCAAACAAAGGATACAATACAAGCTAATAAGATTAACTCATTAATTAAGAAATAGAAGGATGAAAGATTCTGAAAAAATAAAAATCACAGAAGATGACCTACCTCAAAATGATAGAGTAATAGGAGATCATCCAAAAGCGAAATGGGAGCAGCTTAAAAAGCCAATGATCTATTGTTTAATGGCTTTATTATGTGCGATTTGTTTATATCTGATTTTTAAACCAAAAACGAATAATACGATTGTTGCAAAGGAAGGCCTTAATGCTGTAATTCCCCAGGCAAAAGACGGTCAGTTGCAATCGGACAAGCAAAAAGCTTATGAGCAGCAGCTTTTGGAACAAAAAACTGAAGAAAAGAGAAATGCCCTCACTACATTATCTGATTATTGGACAGATGAAAATGATGTTAATCAAAATTCCGGATCATCCTTATCTGCCAGTAAATCAGGTGAGCTATCACGTTCAGACCAGAATGCGGTAAATAGTTATCGAAATGCACAACAGACCTTAGGTTCTTTCTATCGGCAGGATAATCAGGAAGTCAATGATCTAAGAAAGGAAATTTCCAGATTAAAAAAGGATGCAATACAAAATAATTCTGTTCCTGCAGGCTTCGGAATCAACGATCAGTTGGAACTGATGGAAAAATCCTACCAGATGGCAGCTAAATACCTTCCTTCCGCTTCGAAAGAAGGGACTATACCAAAGGAAAAAGAAGAAACAAAGCCATCGAATGAAAAGAAGGTTAAGCTTACTGCAGTAAAAGCTACTCATTCCAGAATAGTTTCATCCTTGTACAGAGAACCAGCTGACAGCACTTTTATTCTAGGGTTGAATCATAATAGATTTTTTGACGTACAAAGTGATAAAAAAAAATCAAGTCAATCTAAGAATGCGATAAAGGGTATTGTTTCTGAAACCAAAACATTAGTGAATGAAAGTTCATTATCAATCATGCTCTCAGAAGGTATGCAGTTGGATCGTATAGAAATTCCATCAGGCACAGTGCTCATCGGAACAAGTAAATTTCAAGGGGGAAGACTTCATCTGAAAGTGAGTTCAATTGAATATGAAGGCAGCATTTATCCTGTGGAAATTAATGTATATGACAATGATGGCCAGCCAGGACTGAATGTTCCTTATTCACCTGAACAAAATGCAGTCAAAGATATGGTAGCGAATATGAGTCAGACTTCAGGAACGAATATTATGATGACCCAATCGGCCGGGCAGCAGATTGCATCGGATTTAAGCAGGGGAGTGGTACAGGGAGTGTCTGGTTATTTTCAGAAAAAAGTCAGACAGCAGAAGGTAACGGTAAAAGCGGGTCATCAGATTTTACTTGTACCAAAGAATAACTAATTAAATTAATAAAAAATGAACACACTAAAGAGCCATTATATTTTGAGAATTCTACTGCTGCTCATCCTAAGCAGCAGGTCATTTGCTCAGGATTCCACCACTTCTTATCTTCCTTTAGAGCAAGCACGATTGATACCGTTCAGAATGGAGGTTACCTATAATAAAACATCACATCTCTTATTTCCATCGCCCATTCGATATGTTGATCTTGGAAGCGATCTTTTGGTTGCTAATAAGGCAGAACCTATTGGAAATGTCCTCCGGGTTAAGTCGGCAGTAAGAGATTTCGAAGAAGAAACCAATTTTTCAGTCATTACTGAAGACGGAAAATTTTACAGTTTTGATGCATTCTACAGTCCTTATCCGGCAGTACTCAGTTATGATTTATTAAAACTGCAGAGAGATACGGAACGACAATATTCAACAGATGTTTTATTTGAAGATCTTAAAGGAAGCTCATCTATGCTGACAGCACTTATTATGGAAAATCTTTACCAGAAAAGCAAAAGAACTATTAAGCATATTGTTTCCAAAAATTATGGAATTCAATTCTCAGTCAGGTCATTGCATGTCAATGATAACAAGTTTTATTTCACCTTGGAGGTTGAAAACTCCAGTAATGTGGCATATACTATTGAATGGGTCAACTTCAAGATTGTTGACAAGAAGAACTTAAAACGTATGGTTGTTCAGGACAAGCTTTTAGAACCGATTCGCGTTCATTTTCCTAAAATAATGGCTTCCGCTCATTCGAACATCTTAGGAATTTATCTATTGGATCAGTTTACGCTCCTAAAAGATCAGATTTTGGAAATCGAAATTTTGGAAAAGAACGGGGGAAGACATCAGAAAGTGCGGCTTAAAAATAAAGATCTGATTCATGCAAGGCTAATAACAGATTAAAAATAAAGACCAAATAAAATGAATAAAATGTTTTTAGCCGTAATTTTTATGCTTACCACTAGTATTTTACTATATGGATTTACAATTGTTTCGGAAATGAAAGAGACAGAATTTAAGTTTGATAATAAAAATTAATAAGTGTAGAGGTCAGAATTTTGGCCTCTTTTTCTTTTTTGAGCAAATTAAAGTCACGAAAAATAGTTATTGCGAATATTATTGATATTCAATAGATTTGAATACGATCTGATTCAATACTAGAGTGAAGAGATCATCAATAAAAACTAAAACCAAATTATATTATGGGAAAAAAAACTTCCTTAATCAACTGTCATGCTCATATTTTTACAGGTGATCATGTTCCTCCTTATTTAGCCAAAACATTTCTGCCCTGGCCTTTGTATTATATTTTGTCTCTATCAATAATTGTTGGGGGTTTTAGACTCTATTTTGATACACTAGGGAAATGGAGGTTTAAGCCAAGATACAAGCGCGTTGAATCCATGTTATACGATGTCAAGATTCAGGCCAGTAGAACGATAGCAGGAAAAATAGTAGCTTTTTTATTAGGGATACTTTTATTCGCAAATGTATTCTACATTATTTATGATTGGATTGGTTTAATCGGTTTTTCGCCTTCAATTTTAGGCGAGGAATTGCTTACAATAAGGTCTACATTGGGTTCTTATCATTTAGTACAAAATTTCAAATCATTTTATGTCCAGATTACATTGGTTCTTACTTTTTTGATACTTTTTAAAAGTGGTAGAAATTTTATTTTTTTCATCCTAAAAAAAATATATGCTTTTTTAGGAATTCTTCCAGGAAGGCAGACCAAAGAACTTTTGGAGAGGTATTTAAATATAGGAAGGTATGCTTTTCATAGACAACAAAGTTCTACCTATATGGACCTTCGAGATCAATACCCTAAAAATACTGGATTTGTTATTCTTCCAATGGATATGGAGTACATGGAAGCTGGAAAGTTAAAAAAAGGAAGTGGTTATCTTGATCAGATGGCGGAACTTGTTGAATTAAAACAAAATAAAGAGTTTTCAGATTTTGTTTTTCCTTTTGTTTTTGCAGATCCAAGACGTTTAGAAGAACAGGATGATTATTTTAGATGTAGGATTACAAATAACCATGTTGAACTATTGGATTGTTATATAAAAGAATATATTATGGATCATCATTTTAGTGGATTTAAGATTTATCCCGCTTTAGGATATTATCCATTTGATGAAAGATTGCTACCCTTATGGAAATATGCTGCAGATAATAATTTACCTATCATGACTCATTGTATAAAGGGTACTATTTTTTACAGAGGAACTAAAAAGAAAGAATGGGATAGACATCCTATTTTTCAGCAAAATATTGGAAGTGAATTGTATGAACCGCTTTTGTTGAAACAAACTAAGAATATTGATTTTATAAACAATTTCACACATCCATTAAACTATTTATGTTTACTAGATGAAACACTGCTGAGAAAAGTGGTGAAGGACGCGAAAGATCCTAAAATTCGCGAGTTATTTGGTTATACTGATGAAAAGACTAAGCTTACGTGTAATTTAAGCAAACTAAAGATTTGTTTTGCACATTATGGTGGAGATGATGAATGGAAGAGGTTTCTCGAAATGGAACGCTATGATTTCAGTAAACAAATCATTACACATCCGGATAGAGGGATTAAGTTTTTTCCAGAGAAAAATGAAAAACCAACTCCTGGGAAAATGGAACAATTATGGAAATATGTTGATTGGTATTCACTTATTTCAAGTATGATGTTACAGTATGAAAATGTTTATGCTGATATTAGTTATATTGTTCATAGTGATGAAATTCATCCTTTACTGAAACATTCATTAAAGAATGAAAATCTTAAGGACAAAATACTTTTTGGTACTGATTTTTATGTTGTAAGAAATCATAAAACTGAAAAATATATGCTGGCGGAATGTTATCATAATCTTGGTGATGCGGAGTTAGATACGATTGCATATGTTAATCCTAAACGATTTTTGTTTAACAATATTCATGGGAATATTAAAATTTAGTAAATGGCAGATCAATTTCAACTTTTGATTGAATAAATATGATGATGTAATTTAGATGTATTAACTATAAAGAATAAAGAATAGTCTACTAAAGGCAGCAATATTTTTTGATATACAAAAAAGTGTTTTAGAATATATTGCGCCACATCAATGCAAAAAGATGGTTACGATTATTGTCGTAACCATCTTTTTGCAAAAAAACCGGTAATTTCAAATTACCGGTTTTTCAGTGAGTATAGAGCTATAATTTACCTTCTTCGGCAAATGATAAATAGTCTTCCGAGGTTAAAATACAATGATCCAGCAATTGAATATTTAAGAAATTCGAAGCATTTTTTATATTTTGGGTTATTTTTAGATCTTCATTTGAGGGTTTTAAATTTCCTGAAGGGTGATTATGTGCTAAGATTATAGCGGATGCATTGCATAGTAGGGCTGCTTGCATAATAATTCTTACATCAACTATGGTTGAAGAAATACCTGATTCGGATATTTTCTTTATCCCTAAAACCTTGTTTGCCTGATTTAAATACAATGCAAAAAATGATTCTCTGTAATCTATTTCTTCAAGGTCAAAGTATTGACGGAATACATCAACGGCATCACGTGAACAGCTTATTAATTTCTCAGAGTTTCCTTTTCTTGAATAACTTAGTTTTATTTCATTGACAATATTAAAATCCATGTGATTGCTCTTATACGGCAGAGACTTGAATTTCCCGTACTTGTTAGATTTTTGACTGGTTTTCAGTCTTTTTCCCGATTTATTCCTTATAAGCCTTTCAGGCTTTGCTGAATATTTTTCAAAAGAAAAACCGGAAAAAAGAAAACAGATATGAAGTGTTGTCAAAGAATAAAAACCAAAAGGAAACGGAATAATTGGAGGGTACCTTTAGGGAGGAGACCGTTTATGCCGTAGTCTTTTGTTGGCATAGGCTGCCGGCTTGCAACAATACCTTAGCTGCCTTTTTACCGGTTTATTATGGAAAATATTTTCTTACGTTTATTCCTTGTCCGATAAAAGCCACTGACTGCCAATTATTGCCAAGTGCAGTCAATTTCTTTTGATCTCATTAAAAAGTCATATTTCACACAAAATACGAGTGATGTCTAGTAAAGAAATAATTTTAAATTTGTAAATATGAGTCAATTATCATCCAACCTTTTCATTTCTATAAAGCATTTAATTGATAATGCTAAAACTAGCCTTGTCCGAAATATAAATACCACCATGTTATTGACCTATTTTGAAATAGGGAAAATAATTGTTGAGAATGAGCAGGGTGGAAAGGATAGAGCGGAATATGCTAAGGAAACGTTGAAAAATTTGAGTAAGCAACTGACAAAAGAGTTTGGAAGAGGATATTCTGTTGATAATTTGCAATGGATGAGAAAGTTTTATCTGACATTTCAAAATAGGATTACAGAAAATTACGAAACAGTGTTTCGTATTTCTTCTGAAGATTCAAATTATGAATCAGTGTCTCGTAATTCTATTTTTTCATTATCCTGGTCTCACTACATTCAATTAATGAAAATTGAAAATGAGGAAGAACGAAATTTTTATGAAATAGAAGCAAGTCAGAATAGCTGGAGCGTAAGAGAGTTAACACGTCAATATAGTTCAGCGATTTATGAGAGATTGGTATTAAGCAGGGATAAGGAGGGTGTGAAACAATTAGCACTGAAAGGTCAAATTGTGGAGAAACCTATAGATGTGTTAAAAAGCCATTATGTTCTGGAATTCTTAGATTTAAAAGAAGATAACCGCTATTCTGAAAGTGATCTGGAAACTGAAATCATCAATAAGCTGGAGCATTTTATGCTGGAATTAGGTAAAGGTTTTCTATTTGAAGGCCGTCAGCGTAGATTTACTTTCGAGGGTGACAGTTTCTTTGTAGATCTGGTTTTCTATAATCGCCTGTTAAAGTGCTTCGTTCTTCTAGATTTAAAAATAGGAAAGTTGACCCATCAGGATATTGGACAAATGCAGATGTACGTTAACTACTATGACCGAAAAATAAAGCTTGAAGACGAGAACCCAACCATTGGAATTATTCTTTGTAAAGAAGAAAATAAAACAGTCATAGAATTTACACTTCCAGAAAATAATAAAACCATTTTTGCTAAAGAATATAAAGCAATCCTTCCAAGTAAAGAAGAGCTTAAAAGACAAATTAAATAAAAAATTTGTGTACTATTATTTCAGAAAATCATTGAAGATTTTCAACGCAAAGTAAAGCCATCAACTGCAATCACAGGACGATCAAATGAACTTTGTTTGTCCCTTTCTAAATTACAATTATTGAGATCAAAGTCTCAATCAGATTGTTATGAAGAAAGATAAATCCAAGATTCAACCCGCATCTCAGTACGATATTAAAAAATATATTCCAGCAATAAAGCTAAAGAAAATTCCTCCTGATAAAGCTTTGGAAATCCTTAGAACAGCTGGTTATAATATTAATGAAGAACAATCAGAAGAAATTATGGAATTTCTATACATTATTGTAAAACTTACGCTCAAAGAATTTTTTACATCTGATTGATTATTTGTATTTTAGTGGAATATTAGAATGATGAATTTCTACTGTAACGATTTTTAATTGTTTACTTCCTGAAATTAATTTTTAACGAAATCATCACAATAATGATAATAGCAGATCTATATATAAGAGTTTCCACTGATGAGCAGGCGGAAAAAGGATATTCTCAGAGAGATCAGGACGAAAGATTACGCAGATATTGTACAAACAATGATATTTCCATTAATAGAGTAATCTATGAAGACCATTCAGCTAAAAGCTTTGAACGTCCTGAGTGGAAAAAGTATCTCCTCGAAATCAAAAAAAAGAGTCATAAAAGCAGTTTGGTTCTGTTCACTAAGTGGGATCGATTTAGTCGTAATACTGGGGATGCTTATCAAATGATCAGTTTGCTCCAAAAAAACCACATTATTCCCCAAGCCATTGAGCAGCCTTTGGATATGTCAGTTCCTGAAAATAAGCTAATGTTGGCTATTTATTTATCAACTCCTGAAGTGGAAAATGACAGAAGAGCATTAAATACTTTCCATGGAATGAGAAGAGCAAAAAAAGAGGGACGACTGATGGGGATAGCTCCTTATGGATATATAAACAGAAGTCATGAAGATGGTAAAAAATATATTGCAATTAAGGATCCGGAGGCTTCCAATATTATCTGGGCATTTAATGAGATTTCCAAAGGTCATATTCCTGCTGACCATGTAAGGCTGCAAATGAATAAAAGAGAGGGAGTATCAATGTCAAGAAGCGCCTTCGCCAAAGCGATGAGAAATCCGGTTTACTGTGGGAAGATCTATATTGAAGACTATAAACAAGAGGAAGCTTATTACACTGAAGGAAAACATGAGGCATTGATTAGCGAACGATTGTTTAATCAGGTTCAATACATTATGGACAAAAAAAGGAAAGTAGAGGGTCCTGGTGGAAGAGTTCTTGGAAACGAGCGTTTTCCCCTTAGAGGCCTTCTAGTCTGTCCAAGGTGTGGAAAGAATCTTACAGCAAGCGGTGCAAAAGGAAAGTCTAGAACCTATTATTACTATCATTGCCATTATAAATGTGGATTCAGGTTTGACTCTGACAAGTTAAATGAACTCTTTGAGTTTGAAATTTCTAAACTGGAATACAATCCGATCATCAAAGAACTTATGAAGGAGATACTTTTAGATAATTATAAACAATTCACTTGTGATATAGAAGCTAAAAGAAAGTCGATTTCAAAAGAGATCAATTTACTCAATGAAAAGGTTGCTAATGCAAGAGATAAATATCTTGTTGATAAATTAGATGAAGAGGATTATAAAGAGATCAAAAGGATCACAAAATCACAAATTGAACAATTGGAACAGGAGCTTCAGCAAATGGTTTCGGATAGCAAGGAGCTTGACATTAGAACAAAAATAGAAAATGCACTTGACGGGATGGAAAACCTTGTAAACCTTTATCAGCAGGGTGATCTTCAAACGAAAAGAACGATTGGGTGTTTGATATTTCCCCAAAAAGTTGAATTTGACGGAAAAAGTTTTCAAACACCTAAAATGAATATTGTTGCTCAGTGTATCTACCAGTATAACAATGGATTAGGAAATAAAAAAAACCGACATCGAAGAGTGAAATCTTCAAATGTCGGTCTTGTGAACTTGACAGTAGGCTATTCAAACTCTTTTTTTACTGATTTAGAGAGTGTTTTTAAGTTATGTTGTTGAAATTAAATATGTTGTATGTTTTTTGTTTTTAGATTAAAATTTCACTGTAATCACTGTTTAAGGCTGCGCTTTTTTATTTTGTATACATGTTTTTATTTTTGCAAATACGTCTTGCGCTTGCTATTGCATGATGTTGAATCATAAAGCTTGAGAAAAAGCGCTAAAATAGGGAAACCGTGGCCTTCAAGTAATAATGGCTATAAAAACCATCAGTAGTTTATTTTTTGCTTTTACATGAAATATGTCCTTATTTCTACTTAGAAAAGCATTAAATTTGCTAAAGAACTGCTAGTGATTATAATGTGTGGTTTATTAAAATTGGATGTTATTAGGGTAGATGTTAGACATCCGGTATTAAATAATTTGTTAGTCACACTCAGCAATTTTTACTGTACCTTAATTAGCCTTCGTATGTGCAGTGGATGTGAAAATAGTGAAGGCAAAAACAATAGAAAATTATGCCGGAATTCAGATTTTCCCTACCAGCGATCAATTCGCTTTATGCAGACCAACAGTTGGCGTATCATCCTAGGGGTGCAATGCTCGTAACAGGCGGACCGGGAAGTGGCAAAACGGTGGTCACTATCTTTAGATTTTTAAGGTCGGTCAGGGATGATAGAGATTTGATGCTCTTTACATATCATAAGACTTTGATCCTAACAATACGTGGCATGTTAAGAGCCAGAGCAGAAGAATTATTTGGCGAACTGGATGAGGAAAGAATCAATGAGATAGTTGAGAATAAATTGTCCACATTTTTCCAGTGGCATCAGGATAATATAGGATTATTTAGGCCAGAGGCTACCAGCGAGGAATGTGCCAGAAATTTTCGGGGTTATATTGGAAGTCGTAGGAGAAATAATATAAAGTTGGATGAACTGTTTTTTGACGAGGGCCAGGATTTACCACGTATTGTATACAACAATGTCGGTGAGCTGACAACAAATGTAAGTGTCGGAGCAGATAGGGCACAAAATTTCAAAGGTTACTATCCAGAAGACCAAGCAGAGGACATTATCTTAAGTGGTATTCGGATGCACATAGATAGCAGACGGCAATATCTTGATGGAAATCATCGAAATACACGTCAAATATTTGAACTCGCCAAAAAATTTGTACCAGAAGATCTCAGAGTTCAGGCCATGAGGTCCGAAGGACTTCGAGAAGGAAATGAGCCTGAAATTAGACCAGGACTTAGTGAAGCTCAACAATTAGCGGAAATTAAAAGGATCATTGAAAATTTTCCGACTAGTAATATTGGTATACTGTGTCATTTTGGGAATGAGGTCGAAACAATTAAAGACTATCTGATCGGTGAAGGCTATTCCTGTGCAGAGAACGCTAAGGATGAAAAAGCGTTTTCTTACTACTGGCACGATATGGATAGAATTGATGAAGCTGTTTTAAAAAAGAAATTTAGGACCCCATTTATTACTACTTTTGAGTCGTGCAAAGGGTTAGAATTTGATATTGTGATCATGCCGTTTTTTCAGCTGTCAAATAGGGCGCTGACAGCGCGGAATAGTGATGGTAGAACATGGGCGACAAGAGGTCATTATTATGTGGCAGTGACAAGGGCTAGAAGTGATATTTATATATTATATAGTTTCAAACCAGCTTCGATGAATTTCTATGATGAGGCGGAAAAAACAGATAAATTTAAAGGATTGTTATAATTCGAAAAAGGATGATTAGTAATGGCTAAAAATAGAAAAAGAAAATCGGAAATAAAAAAGGATCAGAGTAACTCAAATGAGAATAAAAATCTTTTTGATGAATCCATAGCATATAAAGATCCGAATGATCAAAATGCCAAACCTGAAGACAGTCAAGAAATAGGTACAGAAACTTCAGATGAAAAGGAATCTGTCGTACTTGATGTGCAAGATCAGGATGATACAGTGAACAGAAGTGATACAAATTTTGTGACTCAGGGAGACGAAATTTTTTCAGTAGAGGAAAATGCTGGTTCCCAACAGAAGGTTTATCAAAGTGGTGAAATTGTATCATGGAATTTTTCTTCAGAAAATTTGGAGGGAAACAATGAAGCAGCTACTGAAAAAAAGTCGGTTTCAGAGAATAGAACAAAAGATTCGGACGATATTCTTAAAGAATTTGAGAAGGCATCGAGTGAAATACAAGTAGCTTTAGATATTCAAAAATTCGATATCGATAAATCGGTCTATATTGAAATTCACTCAGGAAATATATTTCATTATTTTTCTTCGGGACTTGTCAGTCCATCAAAATACGTCGATCGCCGGGCATTTCCCGACCTTCAAACAGTAAACAAGGATTATCTGGTATTGGTAAATACGTATTCTCATTCCTCTACAGAGGATCATATTTTATTAGAAATAGACCTGAGGGGAATTTCAAGAGATAGTATTGTGCTTTGTGATAATTTTGCGCTTCTTGAAACTCCAATAGCGGTTAGTAAAATAAAGAGCATAACTGTTCAGCATTCTTTTATTAAGGACAGCATAATTAAGGACGCAATTTTGTTCAACGGAGGTTTTATTCCCGAACATCTTATAACGGTGGGTAAAGAAGTTGACAAACAACAATATGATGTTCACATTGATAATACTGCGGATGTTGCAAATTACGCAGGAAAGATGGACAAATTTGATAGGGTGCTCGGTCTTCTAGCTTTTCTTCGCAACTATGATATATTAATTTCTTCTAAAACGAAGTCCTATAAGACTTTGCCAAATCATTTCTTTTATGCCATGCAGGTTCTAGATGAAAGTTTTGGGAACGAAATAATTGCTAAAAGTACTATATCAGAGTTCTACAGCTTTCTGTTTAATGACTCATGTCCTCCTGAAAAAGAGCTTTTAAAATGGATCTTTACCAGAGTAAATATCGATTCGAATTTTACGGATGATGATACCTTAGAATTTGGAAAACTGATGGAAAAAGTCAACGATGATGCAGCAACCATTCGTAAAAAATTTATAGGATTTTTATCACAAAATTTAGAGCGTAAAAAGGCTTTAACACTAATTGACGAAGCTAAGTCAAAATCTCAGTTACAACTTTATCTGTTTGCCTTTCTTAGAAATTATGCAAACTTAAATAATATAGAAATTTCAAGAAGAGATCTCGAATCTGTATATTCAACCAGCTTTGGGGAATATGCATTTGCCGTTTTAGGTTATTTTTATGGATACAAAAATTTGAATAATACAGATGAACGAATCAATCTGCCAAATGTAATCGCTGATCTCGTTAGTACAAACAAACCTGCGATCAAATTTCAGTTGACAACAAAGTTTGATTATCAGATTTTTGAATATGTCTACAACTTTGCTTTTGGCAAGGAATCAGAGAATGGTAAGTCATTTATTCGCATTCCTGACGATTTAGTTGACGAGAAGCCCGTATTAAAGCGTGAAATTCCAAATTATCGGGTATTTGAAACCATGATATATGGTAAGCGATATCTAAATCTGGCATTTAATGATCTTTTCTCTGTCATATTGGAGGATGTGTTAAAGCTTCCGGAAGAAATACCGCTGATTTCTGATTTTGGTGTATTCTGTTATAACGCTAGATTAAATATCAAGCCGATTTATATTATGGATATACATCATGCCGGATCGATTTACGATAGAGCATGTTTTTCCAGAAATGACTTATACAACTATCTTAAAGAAAACAGAAGCTCCATTGATGTGAAAGAGATTCAAATGAGGCTTCAACTTTCGAAAAATACGTCAGATGATGGAATTAAGTGATTTTAGTGCACGGATAATCCAGTTAATTCCGGAAGAGATAATAAACTATGTCGCAGAGAATCAAAGTCAGCTCAAGCTTATGTTTATTAATCTTGAAGTTGATGCACTAAGTATTGAACAATGTTCAACGGTTCTCTTGAGATTGAGTTCTCTTGATCTGGTAAAAGACCAGAGAGAAACAGGCGAAATGCAATTTCTATATAAAGAACTCGGACTATTTTTTAAAAAAGCGAATAAGCAGGGACATGTGGAAAACTGTGCGGGTGAGCTGTCGACGAATATTTTTAAAAACAGGCTTATCGCATGGCTTCACCATAAACATTATACGAATGCTAGATCTCATATTGGCCTTTTTGAGAACTACCTGGAAAAGCTATCCTTAGCTATAACCGATGGAGAAGAAGACTATGAAAATGATGTGCTGCGTGATCTACATACTTACTATGAGGAAACTTCCGAACTTCTTGAAGAGCATGGACAACAGGATTTTTTGCAGCAATTCCAAGAGCTATTTGATAATAATGACCTGATTGAACGGCACAAAGTACTTGATTGCTATCAAATAAATAAGCATCAATTCACAACGGAAGTTGTTATTATAGAAGAGAGAGAGAAAATCTATGAGCCATCTGTTTTCACCGCGGCTTTGTTCGAGGCCAAGTTTCTGAATTACGTTAAAGACCACCATCGAACAATATGGTATGAAATACTCCTCGGATATGATGCTCAAACAATTCGAAAGAAAATAATAAATTTTGGACAGGCTCATTTTGATAAAACATACGAACATCTGAGCGCGAATGATATCGTAAAGTTGTATTCGTATTTTAATATGCGTAAACACTATTTTTCCACTTTGTATTTATTGGAGCGTTTTGACCTGATTCATCGTTACCATAATGTTAATGGTAGGATTAAATTTATAGACATTGGATGCGGGCCTGCTACTTCTGGCATAGCTTTAGTCGATCATTTAAATACAAAGCATGCAGGTGTTGTTAGTTTTGATTATTTCGGGGTCGATTTTTATAATTCGATGCGAGAAGAAGCTGAATATATGATGAACAATGATGTTTATGTAAATGAAAATTCTACATTTTATATGGAGCGGTTAGGTCATCTAAATTATGACGATTTAGATGATGCCAATAGCATTTTTGTAAACACTTGTTATCTTTTTGCGAGCGATAGCCTTGATGAAGAAGAACTTGCCCGTGATGTAATGAACGTGAGAAAGGCTAAAGAGGAAACTCCTTTGTATATTCTGTATCAGAATACGACAGAGGTTGTGAAAAATGAAAAGTATAATTCATTTAAAACTTACCTTGGTGAATTTAACGTGGTCTTCAGTGCGAAATGCCGTATCTTCTATAATACAAAACGAAATAGTTACAACAGTCCAACTCTAGAAAATGTTAATTTTGAAATTTTAGAAATAGTGTAATAATGTACGATTTATTTAACCCTGTGCCGGATGACCTGGATAATATTCCTTCAGTGAATGAAGAGGTAGATTTTAGTGAGATTAAGGGACTTCAATATATTCCGAGCTTTATAACTCGTTCTGAGGAAATCAACCTAATAGGTGCAATAAATAGTGAACCATGGTTGGACGATCTGAAAAGAAGAGTTCAGCATTATGGTTATAAATATGATTATAGGGCTCGCTCATTGAATTATTCGATGTTTCTTGGAAATTTGCCTGTCTGGGTTTACCCCATTCTTAGAAAAATAAGACATAGAAATATCATTCATGAAGATGCTGATCAGCTTATTGTTAATGAGTATTTACCGGGACAGGGCATCGCAAACCATGTTGACTGTCAGCCATGCTTTGGTGAGACCATTTTCTCGCTAAGCCTAGGATCAACCTGTGTAATGGATTTTATTAATATCGAAACTAAAGAAGTAAAGTCTATCTTATTGGAACCAAGAAGTTTGATTGTAATGTCAGATGAAGCTAGATATAAATGGAGCCATGGTATTTCGGGGAGAAAGTCCGATGTATATAGGGGGAAAACAATTTCGCGGACTACCAGAATCTCACTTACCTTTCGAAAGGTCATCTTCAGTTAAAATCAAAGTTTATAATATACAGTTTTAAGGCAAATCCAATATTAGGTTAAGTTAAAATTGTCCTAGCTTGTTTTATCTGGTTCAACGAAAACAGTTAACTTCATTCTTACTTTATAAAACTTGCTAAGAACTACGGTTAAATAATGCTTAGAATTCAATTTTTAATCATCAATTATCTCTCTGACTATGCAGCTGGAAGAGAAATTTAACAAAAAGCCTATGAATGAATTTCATAGGCACTATTTAAACTGAAAAAATACATCATGCATGGATATTTCGACAGAAATATTTTAGGGTTTATCAACCATTCTGCGGATCCTTTATTTGAATATCGATTGCTGTATCATTAGCTTTGATGAAATACTTCATTTCAGAAAGCCCAAAAACATTAACATTGTCGTGACCTGAAATGTAAGTGTTATTTTCGATATACATGCCGTCTTTGAATAGGAACTGTTCAATTTCTTTGGCCTTCAAAATTTTTGTATTACCAAAATTGTTTTTATAAGGCTGACCAATCCTATTAATGTAGATATTATTTTGAATTGTTGTATATGGATGCAAAATTAGCAGATAGTCTTTTGCTCTGCTTATGGCAACATTGTAAATGTATTCTTTGGATAATAAGGCTTTTTGATGTCCTGAGTAAAAATAGTTGTTAGGATTGCAAATGAAAAAGATCATATCACATTCGTCCCCCTGAAAACCGTGAACAGTGTCTGACAATACCTTTATATTTTTTGAGATCCCATAAGAAGTTATTAATTTGTTAAGTATTATTGCTTGTGCTTTGTATGGAGCTATCAAACCTACTGTCCATTGCCCATCTTTGTTTGCAGAATCAAATTCCTTGATGATTTCCGATACCATTATGGTACAATAAATATGATATGAACTGTAAAAAAGTTTATGTACTTTATAAATCGAATTATCTTCATCGAGCGGAACATCAATAAATGTTACGTTTGATGTAATCAAATTTTTAAACTTCTCCGGTAATGGTTTAGGTTCTCTGTTGGCCGTATCTCTATGATGTTTTAGAAGACTTGAGTAAGAAAGTTCGCTAAAGAGCTGTCCAATTTTCGGAATGCTGCGGTATTGTGTGTCAAGATTTTGAATTGTGTCAATTTCTCTGATAGCTTGTTCTTTAGGATCGAAACTTTCAAGACGCACCATCTTGTAAATATTTTCGTCTTGAAAGTCAAAATTTTCCAACTCTTTATCATTAATTTCAATAACCGGAGGAATTTGTTTTGGATCGCCTGCAATAATAAAATTTGTGTTCCTTTTTGTCTTGAATAAACTCATCAATGCAAATGCGATGTAATGTAATCCAGTCATTGATGCTTCATCGAAAATAACGTGGTCAAAGTTTTTGTGCTTAAAAAGTTTGTATCCAAAGTTTTCTCCATCTTTTTCAGCGTTAATTTCGAAATATGGCAAACGATGAATGGTAGTAGCAATAACATTTATATTATTTATGGATTTATGATCCAATGAATCTATATAGATGTCACTTTCTTCTAATTCAGGATCTGTTGGACGGCTTAAACGCGCTGAATAAATATTGGAATTAATCTCTAGTAATTTTTTACAAATTACATCTGCTGCTTTATTGGTTGGCGTGAGCACTAAAAACTTGGCATTTGGGTTCTCACTCAAGATGCTATTTATTTTATTGCACAATGTGGTTGTTTTACCAGTTCCCGGCGGCCCATAGATATAGTTCAGTGGAGGTAGTGACTCTTGAATATTTTCCCATTCATCAATGTAGTTTGCGTTAGTGAATGCTTTGTAAAGCCTGTCGAGCAAATCAATGGCAGGGGTAAAATTGATCTCGATTTTAAACACTTTTGATAATCGAGAAACGATACTTCCAGACATTTTTTCGCGACAATAGATCAACAAATCCTGGCCCTTTTTAGAAACCCCTTCGACGATAATGTTCTCTTTCTTTTGGTCGTCAAATACAAGGGAGACTTTGAAATCGTCTGCATTTTCAATGTCGGACGAAATATAACTGCTAGCACCGCGCAATAGAAAGTACTTACTATCGGTTTTGTAAGGTTTTATTTCCTGGAACAAAATTGCTTTCTGTCTATTTATGTCTTGTTTTTCTGTATATGTTGTAAGCAATTGTAGATAAGCCTTAAACCAAGCATAGGAATATTTGACACTCTTATTAATGTTTTGAGCCAGATCGATTCTGTTTTTTTTGATTTCAAGCTGCCTTTTTAAATCTTCAATTCCTTCGGCAAGTTGTTCATCTTGGTCAAAGTCAGCTAATGAATTTGATCGTTCTTTTTCAGGTTTTGGTGGTGTTACAGATTCTGCAAGATTCTCCAGACTATCAATGGCATCAGATAAATCGTCTATATGAAACTCTGAATTTTTCCCTGACGAATTTCTCTCTGTTTTTCTCTTTTCCTTTTCCCTTTTTTCATCCAAGGCTTTTCTAGCTTCCTCCGCTTCCTGTTCATTTTCAAATTTCTGTGCAATTCTTTCCGTTTCCGTAAACACAACAGTAGGCTTAAATGCAAGGATATGTTCTAAATCTGCGTCAAAAGCATAAACTTCTGATAATTCATAAATGGTAATTTCATGAGGTGCTACAAATATATCTTTAGTAGATAAAAGCCATTTTTCAGATTTTAATAAAGTAAGTACCGTTGATTCGAAAGATTGGTATAGTTGCGAATAATTGAAGTATCTGTGATTGCCTTTCGAATAGGAAGCATTAGGTAATTCTTTTAAATAATTCCATAAGATTAAAGAAGCATTACTATCAATTTTAGTTAAAAGTTCTTTGCAGCCATCAATTTCTTTGTCGATGGTCCTATTTCTATCGTCATATCCATAGGTCGACTTTTTAAGATTTAATTTTTCTTTTAATTTATGATCTATTATTTCTTTACCATGTATCCTCGGTAATATACTAACTCCCAATTTTAACAAGAATTCTTTTAAAATTTGTTGTTCGGCTTCGTCCTGGATAAAAGTATGGTAATCTTCTAAGTCAACAAACTTTGTGTCAGGTTTTCTTTCGAAATATTGATGTAATTCTGTACTTGGAAAATAGATTTCATTTGCGATTCCACGAAAAGTAGTGTCGTTTTCTTTTGTCTTGAACGAAATAAATTCTTTATCTTTTATTAATTCAATAAAATCTTCTGGTCTACCTTCTTTTTTCCAGTAATTTAGGAACTTTTGGAAGTGGACATCGGTATCAATCTCTCCATCATTATCATAAAGTGGCAATATATGATTGTAAATTTCATCCTTTAGGCTTGGCTTTTTTATACCGAAGTTTTCAAAAAATTCCTTTGTATTTTCATTCGTTAGTAACTCAGCATCTACGGTCTTGTAAGCTGTATTCAGATCATCTAAAGGCAAAAACAGAATTTCATGTAATTCTTTACCATTCTGTTCAAATGCTGGAACAGCATTACCTTGTGCATCCCTGAAAATTGGTTTTGTTTTGAACTTATCCTGATATGATTTCCTTTCAGCTAAATATTCGTAGAATTTATGAAGCCAAACATTTGATTGGTTTTTTATAAAATCAATATTGATTAGGTCTGCAATTTTATTTTCAAAATCCAAACTAGATTTGATCAAGTTTGGCTCTTTTCTGTCCCAGGACCTTTCTGAACCACCATCAATATAATCTGTAACCTCTTTGTCTTTTGTCCTACCTATAGTTGAGAATACCCATTTTGCGTCTTCGTTTTTCACCAATTCTGCAAGTTGTTCGTTAGAGAATAAATTTGCCAAATCAGGAGAATCAGCCCAGTAAGCGTTTTGTTTGTCAACAAAAAAATCACCTTTTGCAGGTAATATTTCCTCGCTTTTGAAAACTTGCTTAATTGTGCTGTAGAAGATCTCAAAGAAATTTTCATGACCGTACTCTATATTCTTGTAAGGAATTATTTCAAGAATTTCATCGTCAATCAGATTCAGTTCTTTCAACATTGATAGGCTGTCAGCTGCAAGTTGAGAAAGTAGCTCCACCATCGTACTGTTGTGATCTTTTGAACGATGTATTCCTTCTCTGCTATCTGTCAACAAGAATGGGGCGTGAAGGATAAAATTTAAATTTGTTGTTTCCTTTGTCGGAAAAAAGCAGAATGCAGGATATTGTTTTGCAGTCAGTCGGTCTTTTTTATTTAGAAAAAAGCCAATAGTGTAGTTAAGATTTTCTTCTGTTGAACTTGAAAATAAATATAATTTTTCTGTGGTTTGACTCAATCCAACTTGTTGATATAATTCAACTTTTTCATAAGAGATATGATTATGTTTTTTTGTTTTACTCTTACTCTTAGTATATTCACCTGTTTGGTTTGCTGCCTTCCATTTTATCTCTTGTAAGGTTGATAGAAACAGCGTAGGGAACACCAATTTTTTCAATTTTTCCAAAATATCCGTATGTGCTCTTTCCGGGGGCATTTCAGTTTTGTTGAATGGAAAATAAAAAACAGTTTCGTTTTGCTGTCTTTCATCTAAATCCTTCTGTAACTTTACAGGTATAATGAACCTGTCAATTTTAAATTGAAAGGTTGGATCATATATATGTGGTGTTTCCGTGTATTGAAAAACAGCTTTAAAACCTACGCCAAATTTGCCTATGGATGACTCTGTTTTATTGCTATTGGCGATTGATGTGATTGAATTAATGTGTCCAAGTGTATTTTTTTCCTTGTCGATGTCTTCTGTGTCTGGATTGGATACGCTAAAATGTATTGTGCCGTTGTGTTTAAAGTATAGGCCCTCATCGGTTAATTGAAAAGAGGATGTTGTTGCTTTTGCGTCATTTGCGTTTTGCAAGAGTTCATAAATAAAGTGGGCTTGGTCACTGTATTTTTCCACGACACTATTTTTAATTCCGCGCATGGACGGCTTTTCAAGCATGATAGCACTTTCTTCTCTATCTTTTGCGAGTTTTTCGAACCAATTTTGGTACTCTTCTGTCATTTTTTTATCGGTTTTATGGTTATGTCTTTATATGAAATGGTATCTAATAATGCTGAACAATTTTAGAACACAGGTTAAATAGGATACGCTATGTAAGTCCAATTCTACGATAATGGAACCATTTAGCATAAACAAACCTAAAATTGTGGGTTTGTGTGAAGGACGATATGGTACAGTGAAACAATTTTACCATTTCTGCTATGCTGCGTTTCATAAAGTCGGATATTGCTTTGTTGTAACCACTCGTGTTTTTTAGCTGATTGTCGGGCATAATGGTAATTATGTTCCGTTGCTATATAGTTGTAATATTTGTTGGAAAATCCGCTATAATTTTTGCCATCATAGTAAACGAGCATAAAGTTGGCTTTGTTGCCATTGGAATCATATTTAAAAACTTTATCTAGGTGAGTGGTTAAATCTGTTTTGTCAAGTGAGGTCAGGTTTAAGGCCTCTATGATAGTGAAAGGAAATTTCTTGGTGTCCAAAATAAATAGATCTATTTCACCTGCGAGAATGCCTGCCGCTGAAGTGGCTCTTTTGGTTTGATCTTTAACATAATAACCCAATGCTTCAAGCTGGTCACTGATAAATGTATTACGATCATCTTCCAGGCAAGGAGGCCAATAAAGCCGGTTAGCTTGCATTCGCATGCACGCTGCAAGTACTATATCGATGAAAGATTGCAGGGTCGGTGATGCCAATTTTTCATAGGCTGAAAGTATCTGAATAGGATCGTTAAAGCTTGTAATGTCCGCAATGACATCTTCAATTGAAGTATTGCTGCGATTTGGGAATATTGTCTGAAGCTTAATGGCAACAGATTCTTGATCTAATTTTTTTTTTTGAAGATGATTGTCTATTAATTCTAGCAGTGAAGTTAGAAAATCGAATTCTTCTCCACTTTCAAGTTCGGACATTCTATTTCTGATCTTGCCTTTTTGAGCATGGAAGTGGAGAGCGAAAAACGGGGTCAATAACTTTCTGTTCATCAGCTTCGCAGAAGAGGAGATAAGGATTTTGTCCAAAAGAACATTGTTGAGGTATTCATCTTCAATGAGCGAAATCTGAAAAAAAATCCTGCTCATGGAATCCCTGAAATCAAGCCAGTCTTCAGGTTTTTCCCTAATGATTGCCAATAGATTCCAAAGCAATCGGTACAGACCAAGGAAAAGAGATGAACGATGATTGGTTAGGGAATTTGCATCAAATATAAATAAGTGCCCAGACAGTACAGTCATTAACTCTGGTGTTCGGTCAATATCTCCGTGTAAAATGTTGATAAATATTCTGCAGATAGTGCTATAAATGATTGCATCAATCCTATTTTCGATGTTTCGGTTAGCATTATTGAAATGATTCTCAGCATTTTCTAAATGTGAAATAATGTCCGACTTGGAATCAGTTGCAAGGGCTTTCTTTAACTCAAATAGTGCAAGGCGTAGACAGCTTTCTGCAACAATCTCGCCTTGCAGATCTTTTGTTCCTTCGTTATATATATGATTTATTGCTGATTCATCATGATCAAAGAAAAGATATAGTGCCCTTAAACGTTCAATATTTAAATGAAGCCCGCAGTTTTTATTCCAATTATCGATCAGTAGTGAAAGTGCATATCTTGAATTAATCTTATTTATAACCACAAGAGATATAAATGCTTTTAATGCTTGTTGTTTAACGTAACGGTTCTCCGCATCGTCCTGCAATATAGACACAAAAAAACGATTGATATCGATAGCATTGACTTCTGTATAGTTGTCCTCGCCCTTATCAAAATATTGAATTTTTGCCGGAAGGTTATAGGCTCTAAATTCTGTTATACTGATCATTTAAAATACGAATTGGTCTTCTGGTGTTACATGTTGGTTTGGCACGGCATCAATTAAGGATCTTTCTGCCGAGCCTACCAGAATCTGCAATTTAGTCCCAAAACGCTCATGAATAGTGGCCAGTAGATTAGAAAGACCTGACATATAATTAGCATCAGCTTCCTCTTTTGCCGGACTGTCAATAATCAAAAATTTCGTATGGCGTCCAAAATTGTATTCGATGTCCAGCTGGATCAGGCTGAGGTACAGTGCAAGTTTCGCCCTGAGCTGTTCTCCCTCAGCTATTTCTTCAAAACCAATATGGTCACCGTCCTGCTTGTACTTTATGTCAAAATTTGCAGTGATGATGATTTCTGATATTGATTTCATACCCATTTGATGTATTTCGTTGAGCATCAGTGCAGATAATCGGTTGAGCACATTTTCACTATGTTTAAAACGCTGTGTGCCGAGCTCTGTGATAGCTTTTTCATAAACTTTAATTTTGAGATCATAATCATTTTCTTCCTGTGCTAAAGTGGGGTGTTTTTCCTGAAGTTGAAAATTTATGACAGCTCTCTCAGCAATGAGTTCTTCTCTATTTACATCGATAGGATCGTTAACTAGAGTTTGCTGGCTAAGAATTTCGTTCAGAGTTTCAAGTCTTTCCGAAATGTCTGTCATACCAAGAAGATGATCAAGTTCCTGACCAAATTTTATTATATTGGCGTAATGCATATCATAGTCATCTTTCTCTTCTCGGTTTTTGAGTTTTTCGAGATCAATTTGAAGCCCGGACAAAGTAATCTTTAAATTACGTATTTTTCCCTCATATATTTCTTTTTCATCTATGTCCTGCTCCGGTTCTATATCATCATGGCATACAGAACATGTTTTGGCCCTTAATGCATTTTGCTTCTGATGTTCCGAGATAGAGTGGTTGCAGCTTGGGCATTTACTGATATCAAGGTTTGCGAAATATATACCAATTTCAACGTATTCTTCCAGATCAGAAATCTGTTTGTTGACTTTACGTATTTCACGGTCCAAGTGTACTTTTGCTTCGCTATGCTGTTTACGTTTTTCTTTTATCGCATCAAGTGCAGATTTTTCGCTATCAATTTTTTGTTGAGCTGCACTAATTTTCTCACCATTTTCCTTAAGGGAATTTAAGAGATTTTCACGTTCTTTATAATACTCGGTCAGGTCAAGTTTGGACGTAGCCTGCTGTGAACCTGCTGCAAGTTTATCATCGATTTCCTTCAATTGATTATTCAACTGCTCAATCTTTTCGCTATGGGAAGATTCAAGCTCCTTGAGAAGAGAATTCTTTTTTGCCCTTTCGAAAACAAGTTTATCTTTTTCTACGCTGAAATAATTGATGGCGTAGGTAAATTCAAGCCCCAATAACATCTGAAATATTTTTTTGCCTTGGTCACCAAACATTATTGCACTGTCACTTGATTCAAGAAAAATGGATTTAAAATAGGTTTTCCAACTTGTCCCCACTTCGAGAAGCTCATTTTTGTCTTTCTGTGAGGTTTTTTGCGTCCATCGTAAAGAATAGTAGGTGAATTGTTTGAAGAAAAAATCCTGTATTTTATTCTGATATTCGGTTTCACCTGAGCTTTCAAATAATATTTGTTCACTAAAATTTTCTACCTGTTCTATGGACAGAACATGACAGCTGTAGAGAATTCCTTTTAAGCTTCTTTTAGAGCAATCCAAGAAAATACTGTATTCTTTTTCGTTGATTTTGAAGTTTATCAAGATCAGTTTGATCCATTTTTTAATATTTGTTTTTAGGGAGTTAGCTCCTGTAAGGCCATATTTGAGGATTTTGAAAATACTGGATTTTCCTTTGAGATTGTCAGCGATCCAGATGTTGATTCCAGAATCTATGGCTTTAGAATAGTTTATTATATCTCCTGCATAGTCGTTAGCTTCTTCGGATATTTTTTCTCCCTGAAATGCCACACTTGTTATAGTCAATCTTTTCCCTGTTGATACTGGACTATCTTTGGTGAAGGCTTCCCCAATATTTAACAACTGTTCAATCTGTTCAACTGGTGTATCGTGAAAATCTGCGTGAATTACTTTTACGAATTCCTTAAAATCTAAACTTTTCATATTATTTCGTTGTATAGCTGGCTGTATTCTTTCCTTACTGTTTCTTCGATAGATCCGATGTACTCTTTATAACTTGTATCTCTATATTGATCGACTCTGTATTGATTTACTTTCAACTGTGTACCAGAAAGATCTCCAAAATATTCGGCGATGAGTAGGCATCGTTCTTTGTACCACTGGATAAATTTCATGTCGGAAATACCCATTGCCATTTTATCCTCTGCAGCCTTCAAAATATAGTATTGTTTGTCGATGGTCTTAAAATCACTGCTTTTCTTACTGTCAAATTCGATAAAACCTATGCCGGATAAGAAACCGATGATATCATCAATATCTTCATATGCTCCATAGAAGAATCTTTCCATTTCAAGACGTTTCAGCGTAGGCTCGTTTGTTTGTAGTATATTTCTGACTATATCTTTAATTTTTGCTGATTTGCTTTTATCGTTTTTGGCTATCAATAGCAATTCATAAGCTAAATAATCGGGATTTCTGAATAGAAAATCTATTTTCTGAATTCTTGTTTCCGTTTTGAAAAGTCTGACAGCATGTGGCCTTTCATCACTTGTGAAAGGTTCGCTGAAAAAATATAGAATAAAAAAAATTCGAATTCTATCTTTGTAAGAGCGGATTTCATTTTTTTCCATTAAGGAGTTATCAGGTTAATAGATGTTAAATTTATCTTTAAAAGTAATATGATCAAAATAAAAATGCACAAATTTTCTTGGTCTGAGAGCAATGTCTTGGTAACTTTATAAGGGCCACATTTCAATTTGCATCTTAAAAAAAATTTGCTGGGGTCGTACCATATTTCTTTTTATTCCTAAAATTAAAGATTATTTCATAATTGAGGTTACGGGATACCGTAATGAGTCTCCTCTCGGTTGCAATTTTGGTATATTTCATTATCTATTACTCATTCGATATCAGAAATATTATTTTGTGGGATTTTTTTCTTTAGTTGTTCAGATAAAAACTGGTTTGAAAACTCAGTATTGGAAATAATAAGTAAGGAAATGGCGAATTTAAGGTCCATGGATCTAATTTTTGACCAAAATATATTTGCATTATGTATTTTTGTTTTAACAAGTAATCCATGATGAATAAGCCCATTTTTTCCGAATTCTTTCTAAATAAGTTTTTGTATGATTTTAAATTATCTACTGTGCCCAATATTCGACGAATAAAAAATCTCGTGGAATCACTTATTAAAGAGTTGGAGTCTGGAAAGTTCAGTAGTTTAAAAGAAGAGGAGATAAAATCTAGATTTGTTACTACTTTTTTTGGAGATATTTTAAATTTCAATTACGGAAATGCTCACAAATGGATGCTGCGGGAAGAGAAAAAATCGTTAACAGACGGTACCAAGCCCGATGCGGTTCTAGGTTATTTTTATAAGGATAAAAAGAAAGATGAAGTTAGAGTTGTTATAGAGGTAAAGGATCCAAAAACTAATCTAGACACAAAACAAAAACGGGAAAAGAGTATTTCAGCTGTAGAGCAAGGGTTTGGCTATGCACACAAGACCGGTGGTAACTGTAATTGGGTTATAGTTACTAACATCAATGAAATTAGGTTTTATAGATCACAGGATAGTTCGAAATGTCAGGTTTACCTTTTAAAAGAATTAAACAATGAAGATAAACTGAAGGAACTTTTATTTCTATTTCATAACGATAGATTTATGAAATATGATCTTACTGAGAGATCTAATACAGATACGCTGTTCGAACTTTCAAAAGATCAATCAAAAACTGAAAGTGAGAACGTTCATATTATTGATAAAATTTACTATTCACTTAAAAGGTTTGAAGAGTTTGGTTTTGTAAGTCCAGATTATCTAGCTTCTATAAGGCCTTTTAATATTTTGGATGAATATGTATGGCATTACCATGATGATAAGCTTTTTACGATCAATCCAGATATTTATACGCTATTGACCAAAATTTCTGTGGATGGAAGAGAGATTAGTTTCTCGGATTCTTTAATAACAGAATTGGAAGGAATAGATATTAATGAAGCGATGGAAAGATTAAGATGGTCGTTCAAATTTCTTAATAAATGTATGATTACTAAAATTCACGCAGTTCGTGACTATCAGTTAGAATTAAGACGGAAAAAAGGTGTTATTGGGGTTTCAAAGACTCATATTTTTAGCTGTGAGGATGACAATATAGTTGCGGTAGATATTGATTTAAGTCCTGAAGATACTGTCTGTGACTGTATGATTTGTAATTACAGAAATTTTGATTTTGACAAACTTATCAGAAAACTAAAGCAGGCCGATGGAAACTTGGATTATCTTACTATGGAATATGCATTTGGGAATTTTTTGGTATCATCGAATAATTACAGAACATCTTATTTCATTTTAAATGAAATAAAGAATTTGGAAAAAATTAGTCCTGAAAAAGGAGTGACCTATTTTCTAGCTTCGCTGAATACTACTTTTTTATATCATCTGATTCAGATGTCATCATTGGAAGATACGGAAGAAATCCGAAGCAACATAAGAGCAATCGACATGGATAAGCTGCTTTATAATGAGTTGGAATTTTATATCGAGAAGGATGTGCTGGATTACTTAAAGAAAGTGAAGGACGACGATCTTATTGACAAAGTTGAGGACAGTGTTGATCAACTCCTCGAGCAAATTAATGCATTAAAGAAACTGATCGATGACGGAGGTTCGCAAATAGGTCCGGACTATGCGTACAATCTGCTTGTAAATTATGAGAAATGCTTCAGACATCATTATGGCAATTCTATTTTTTATGTAAAATTTAATAGGTACAAGAAAATCACTGCGCTCACTTTGCAAGCTTTAGTGACCAGTTATAATACTTCGGGGTATGGACTTCAATATTTTAATGATTTTATCCTGACAGAAAGTATCTTACATATCCATTCGACAAAACTACAGGAAATACTTTCAAAACAGGAAGTGATAGAAGTTGATCAGGAAAGCTTAGACAAACTGCTGTTAAAACTGAACAATCTTTTGAGTAGTTCTATAAAAAAAGGTTTCTTTAATGATTTTGTTAAAAATGAAATTGTAGCGATTCAACTGGAAAACTGGAATTTTGACCAACAATACAATACTATCTTTACAAATATTTTCACCGTTCTTTCAAGATTAGATATAGAGAAAGAACAGTTTTCACCATTGATCAAAACTTTGATAGGTTTCTTAAATGTAGAAGACAATCTGGCTCATTACAATTTAAAAGAACTCGAAAGTTTTATGATCAGGCGTGGAGATTTATTTGAGGAAAAAGATCTGGAGTCTATTTTAAATATTGCGATTAGAAGGGACAAAATGCATAATCACAAATATGAAGGTTTAATAAGAAATACCCCAAAAGTCTTTTTAAGGCATAAGCCACAATACAAATACTCCAACATAAATTTAATTAACAGGCTGCTTTTGAATTGTCAGCGAGAGGATGGAACTTTTAAGAATTTCAGAAAAGCTATTAATTTGGCTCAAATCGTAGATGATTCTTGTAAGAAAATTTTATACGGTGCATTCACGGATTTTCTTGACATGCAATTTGATGACGAATTCTATAGATTATTGCTACATGCTGGAGTAATTAAATTTGATGAAGGAGATTATTTTGAGAAGTATCTTAATTATGTCAATAATAGAATAGGCTACAGAGATTTTAAGTTAAAGTCCGTAGAATCAATCAATTTGTCTTTTCTGAATTTTATTCTTCTTATATCCAAACTTGAAATTGACGTTGAGTTAGTATGTTCTGAAAAATTAACAGGCTTAAATACTTTTGAAAAGTGGCTCTTGAATCCGAAGAGATTTGATTACCAATTTTTTGATTCCAATTGGCTTATACAGGTTGCGGAATATCCGAATTTTCTTAAACGACTATCAGATATTCCTCATATCGTTATTGCTATTGAAGAACGACTTGAAAGAGATTTTAATTCATCTTTGGCGGAAATTAAGTACAAATTTTTAAAAAAATGGGAGAAACCGTAAATTAATGTACTTTGGTTTTCGCTATATTTGTATGAATAGTAGTATATTAAATACTATTCCTTTATATTCAAATGAAAATCCACGGTATATTTATAGGCATTGATAGGTTTCAATCTCCTTCAATAAATTGGCTTTCTTGTGCAAGACGAGATGCAGTTGCATTATATTCTTTGTTTTCTGATAATCTTCAGGGAAATTTTCATTTGATGTTCGATGAAAATGCAACAAGAGATTCGATAGAATTCCGAGTTAAAGAGCTATCCAATTGTGCAGATGACGATATTGTAATATTTTCTTTTTCAGGGCACGGTACCAATACCCATGAATTAGTAACCTACGATACAAATATTAACGATATCGGCTCAACGACAATTGCACTGGATACTTTGGCAGAATGGTTTAAAAATATTCCCGCAAGACAATTAATATGTATTATTGACTGCTGTTTTTCAGGAGGAATGGGAGCAAAAGCATTAGAGGTAAATTTTGCTTCAAGAGAATTTAAATCTGGAGAAGAACTAATAAAACAATTTTCAGGTAGTGGCAGGGTTATATTAACTGCCTCAAAGGCTACCGAACCTGCATGGGAAAATGGAAAGTTAGGTCATGGTTTATTGACTTACCATCTGCTAGAGGCATTGCAAGGAGCAAATGAAGTAAGAAAAGATCAAAAAATCGGTATATTCCGTTTATTGGAGTATGTTACATCAAGTGTTAAGAACTCTGCTGGTGAATTAGGTGCTGAGCAAAATCCCATGTTGTTAGGACAAATAACAGAAGAGATTAGTTTCCCTGTCTTTAAACCAGGTAGATTGTACAAAGAAGCTTTTCCAGAAAGGAACCTTTCATTGGTGGATGCAAGTATAGAATCCTTGCTGGAGTTTGGATTTCCTAATGGCATTATAGAAGCATGGAAATCTAAGATACCATCACTAAATCAATTGCAGGTAGATGCAATTAATGATTATGGCATTCTTACGGGTAACCATCTTGTAGTTTCCGCACCTACATCTTCTGGTAAAACAATGATAGGAGAGCTTGCTGCTATATATGGAGTTTTACAAAGAAAAAGAGCTGTATTTCTTCTTCCTCTAAAAGCATTGGTAAATGATAAGTTAAGGCATTTTGACGAGACATATGCATCTTTTGATATTAAAACAATCAAAGCTACAGGAGAAAGTGTTACTGACGATATTATGCCATTGATGAAAGGACAGTATGATATATGCTTGATGACTTATGAAAAGTTTGCAGCCATTATATTAGCTAATCCTTATGTCCTTAATCAAATTGGAACTGTCATAGTAGATGAAGCTCAAATGATAGCTGATAAAAGCAGAGGATTAAACTTAGAATTTATATTAACATTATTAAAACTTAAGCGTAGAGAAGGTGTTGAACCTCAGATTATAGCTTTGTCCGCAGTAATTGGTGATTTAAATGGATTAGAAAGGTGGTTAGGTGGTCGTCTGTTATTACATACTGAAAGACCAATTCCTCTAAATGAAGGAATTATAAAGCTCAATGGTGATTTTCGATATATTGAATCTGATACAGGGGATGAAATTACAACAAACCTTATAAGACCCAGTTTTAGGAAGGGATCCAGTCAGGATATTATAATCCCGTTGGTTCAGAAGTTAGTCAACGAAGGGAAAAACGTTATTGTTTTCCGAGAGACAAAATCAGAAGCACAAGCTTGTGCAATGTACTTGGCTACTAATTTAGATTTGCAGCCGGCTTCCGATGCAATTGATTTATTGCCACAAAATGACCCTTCTATTTCCACTCAGAAACTAATACAAACGTTAAATAAGGGAGTTGCTTTTCATATTTCGGATCTTGACGCTGAGGAAAGATCTGTTATAGAAGATCAATTCAGAAGAAAACATTCAGGATTAAAAATAATTGCAGCAACTACAACTTTAGCTATGGGAGTTAATACTCCGGCTGAAGCGGTCATTATTTCCGGTCTGACTCATCCAGGTAATACTCCTTATTCAGTTTCTGAATATAAAAATATTATAGGTCGAGCAGGTCGATTAGGTTTTGCTGATAGAGGATACTCTTTTTTGATTGCAACAACTTCAATCGCAGAACATACTTACTGGCAAGACTATGTTTTGGGAACCCCAGAAGATATGCAATCTAATTTTGTTTCAAAGAACACAGATAGTCGTTCGTTGGTACTAAGAGTACTGGCTGCATCCAAATCTAAAAGAGGAATGAGCAGGTCTGAAATTATTGGATTTTTAACAGAAAGTTTTGGGGCTTATCAAGAGAAAATAAAATATAACACATGGGACTGGAGCTCAAGTGATATTGATGATGCCTTAAATGAACTTACTTATCATCAGCTAATAGAAATGGATGATGAAAACTGTTTTCATACTACTACAATCGGAAAAATAGCCGGAGATTCAGGAATTGAAGTTGAATCTATTATCCGTATTATTAGTACTTTACAACAAATCCCTTCAGAGCTCATTTCTGATCCCGTATTATTGGGAATCACTCAACTTACCATAGAGTTACAGCAGGTATATATGCCTATAAACAAAAAAAGCATTTATAAAGAGCCACATACATGGAGTGATGCCATACAAAGACAGCGAATTCCTTCTCAATTGATAAATGCATTTTCAAGATATTCAAAGGATAATATTGAGACTACATCGAAATCAAAGAAAACGATGGCTAGCCTACTTTGGGTTACAGATATGCAATTGGTGGAAATGGAGGCTCTTCTTATGCAGCACAGTCGAGACAACTCTGCTGCAGGTGCAATACGAGCAATAGTTTCAAGAGTTTGTGATGTACTCCCTATTGTTGCTGGCATAACTGAAATACTAAAACCGGAGATTAAGCTAACAGAAAGAATTCCCAAATTACTTTTAAGATTAGAACTAGGTGTTCCGTCATCTATTATAGAGCTAGCAAAACTTTTAGGAAGAACTTTAAATCGAGGTGAATATCTTGAATTATTAAAAAGAGGGATAATGACTATTAATCAGTTTAGTGCTACTGATGAGCGAATTTTATTAGAGATATTTTCTAGTGATAAGGTTGAAGAAATAAGATTTAAGATTGAACAAAATATTCAAGAACAATCAACTAGAATAGAGCTTCCTGAGATTCCGCTTTATGAAGAATAGAATTATTGCCAATCAGTATATTAATACTATAATTTTCTTTTAATTCTGAAAATGAAATAGAAATTAAGATTTCCATCTCGATTTTATTGGATTACTTTGATAAAGAGCAACCTTGCTTTTTAAGTTGGTGCAGCAATTGAAAGAGTGTTTCGTAAGAAAGGATTGTTCTAATTTTGCTTTTGTACTTCCATACAGCATCAACTGCTTTTTGTTTAACATTTCATATGATTAAAAATATTAATTTGTAAATCAAATAAATACACTAATTATATGAAGTCAGCCTATTTATTGGATATAATGGTGATATTGACCCCTCTGCTGGACATACTGACCCCTCTGTTTAGGATTTCTTCAGTCCAACTGATGACCTGACAATATTACTTCTTTTTTCTTAGACTTTCGCCTTTTAACTCAATTCTATATGAGCCATGAATTAGCCTATCGAGTATTGCATCCGCAATTGTATCTTCTCCAATTACATCATACCAACTTGCAACCGGTAGCTGGCTTGCAATCACTGTAGATGCCTTAGCATGTCTATCTTCAATTATTTCCATCATGTCCAATCTTTGATGCTGGTCTAGGTTTACCAGGCCGAAATCGTCAATAATAAGAAGGTCTGTTTTTGATATTTTATCCATTAACTTATGTAGCGTACCTTCCAAACGAGCCATTTTCGTCTTTAGAAGTAGCTTTTGCAGATTAAAGTACAGTACCTTATAACCTTGTGCACAAGCTTGATGACCTAAGGCAGAGGCTAGAAAACTCTTCCCGCAGCCTGTAGCGCCACTGATCAGTATCGGATCTCCTTTTTTGATGTACTCGCCCGTAGCTAGGGCAGTGATCATTCCCTTATCCAACCCTCTGGTAGCTACCATGTTTATCTCTTCTATTGAAGCCTGATAGCGGAACCCCGCATTCTGCTTAAGGCGGTCAAACCGCTTTTCGTCCCTTTCATCTGCTTCTGCCTGCAACAATAGGGTTAACCCTTCAGAAAGAGTGAGTTCAGTGCTCCGGCGTGTTTCGTTCAGAGCTTTCCAGTTACGTTCCATACCGTGTAGGCGTAACGCTCTCATTTGTGTTTCAATGTTCATTTTAGTGTATTTATATCATGTATTATGTTCATTATGTTCATTCTGCTATTTCTTGGTCATTGCGCACCCAATCCGTCCTTTGGTTGATCAAAGTGTGTCGGCTGGCTACTTGCATAATATGCTCTACCTCGTATATTGGCATGTTCTGGCAATGCGTCTTTTACCAACGGTTCTTCTTCGCTGTTAGCGATGCCGTTTTCAAGTACGTTCTTAAAGAAATAGTAAGTGTAAAGCTTGTTTTTTAGAACATACTTACATGCTTTATCAAACTCTTCTACTGGAAAGTCCCGCTTTAACTTGAATAGACCGTCGCAGGTACGGTATAACTGTTCAGGGTAGCGGGCTCGCTTAAAAAGAACTTGCATAAGCTCATGGAACTCTGGTGAGTGCTCTCTAGCTCGGGCTAAATAGGTCTCATGACTTCGTTTCTTGTAGGCCTGATGTTCGGACTTTAAGTGTTCTGCAACAGTGGTATAGGCATTTTCCCTATAACTCCGTATATGCACAGCGATCTGTTTTCCTTGACAATAGATCGATACCATAGTACGCGTATAGATAAGCTTCACTTTCATTCCGATGTAGGTAAATGGGACACTGTAATAGTGTTTGTTGCGCTGCAGGTAGATATGGCCATTGTTTCCTACTTTGAGTTCTGCGTAGTACTTTAACTCGAATCGCTCACTTGGAAGCTCATCCAGTGTAGACTTTTCTGCACTTAAGAAACGCTCTTCTCGGCAATATGGTTTTTGTTGCATGCGCGTCTGGTTATGCTTTACCATACAGGTGTTTATAGCTTGATTAAGTGCATGTATATCGAAGAACTGCTGGTTTCGAAGGGGTGCAAATACGCGGCTATAAATCATTTTTACCTGGTTTTCTACCAGCGACTTATCCTTAGGACGAGCTGAACGGGCCGGGACTACAACTGTGCCGTAATGGTTGGCAAAGTCTTCCATGGATTGGTTCAGGACTGGTTCATATTTATCTGCTTTGATCACTGCTGCTTTTAGGTTATCGGGAACAATGGCTTTTGGTACACCTCCCATAGCCTCCAGGCAACAGCTCAGCGCGTAAAGAAAGTCGGGAGTTTGTTGAGAGCGTACGGCGATGGCAAACGCGTAATCTGAGAAAGGAAGACAGGCAACAAATACTTCACAGGCAATCAGTTCACCTGTGGACCGATCGATATAATGGAGTTTCTTTCCAGAAAAGTCAATATACAGTTTGTCGCCAGCGATGTGTTCCATCACCATGCTGCCTTTTCTGGAGACAAGCTGTTGCCTTAGGTGGTATGTGAACTGTGGATAGCTATAACCGGTGGGGTCGCTCTCAATATACTCTTGCCAGAGCAACTGTTTGGTGACCCCGGTACGCTTAAGTTCTTTTTCGTAATAATCAAGACGGCTCTTCAGGTATTCAAACTTATCTGCCTTATATGCAGGATTACCTGAATGAAAAGATTTTTCTAATAAAGGGTCCTCTTGCTTAAGCAGTTCTTCGGTATTGAACCCGCCATCGGCCATCTTTTTCAGGTAAGACCGAACTGTATTCTTACTCATTCCAAGAATGCGGGCAATCGTTTTTATTCCACTGCCGCTCTGATACAATCTAATTAATTGCTTTATCTGACTCATTTGTTTTGGTTTTCCAGCCATCAGTGATCCAAAATTGTTTGATCACTAAGTAACAAAAACTACTCGCAAAGGGGTCAGCATGCTCCAGCACAATGAACTAATAATGAATTTAGGGGGTCAACATGAGCCAGTATGGCAGTTGAATATGGGCATTAAACGCAATATGCATCCCTAAAATTAATTCGATTTTGAGGGGTCAATATGCTCCAGTATATCCAATTTATACGTCCGTGTAAGTACAGACGAACAAAAAAGAAAAGGTTACTCCCTACCAGAGCAGGAGGATAGATTATTGAAATATTGTAAATATAACAATATCGAAGTCAAAGGAATTTATCGGGAAGACTATTCTGCCAAAAATTTCAACCGGCCAGAGTGGAAAGAATTATTTTCAGAAATTAAAAAGAAATCATCGGGAGAAGATAAGAACATATTATTTATCAAATGGGACCGATTTAGTCGTAATGTTGAATATGCTTACGAAATGATCGGAAAGCTTCGAAAATATAAAACGATAGCGATGGCTATTGATCAACCAATTGATTTCTCTGTGCCGGAAAGTACCGTTATGCTGGCTGTATATTTAGCCGTTCCGGAAGCGGAAAATACTCGGAGGGCCCAAAATACAGCAAATGGTATTCGTCGAGCGAAGCTGATGGGTAGATATCCTAATAAAGCACCTATTGGATTTATTAATTTGACACTAATGGATGGTAAAAAAGCTATTGCTCCTAAAGAGCCTGAAGCTGATATTATAAAGTGGTCTTTTCATCAAGCTGCCCAGAACGATCATAAGATTTCCGAAATAATGAAAATGGCTAATGAAAAAGGATTGATATGTTCACGGTCACACTTCTTTAGAATTTTACGGAATCCAATTTATTGTGGACTTATATCAGTCAAACTTAAATCTAATGAAGAACAAATGATAAAAGGTTTGCACGAACCTTTAATATCTGAATCGTTATTTTATCAAGTTCAATCTGTTATTAATACAAAAAGAAAAACTACTTCTAAAAAAGATGATTTAAAAGAGCTGTTTTTTCTTAGAGGTTTTTTGACCTGTCCTGTTTGTGATCGCAAACTCAGTGGGAGTATTGCGCAAGGAAGCTCAAAAAAATACCCATATTATCATTGTCATGATCGCTGTAGAACAAGGATAAACGCAGTTTTGTTGAATGATTGCTATCAAAATAAGCTTCAGCAATTGATACTATCAAATAACACAATTGAACTATTTAAGGATATTTTGGAAGGTCAGAATATAAAGATACAGAAAGCAAGTTATTTATACGGTCAAAAACTATTAGAAAGAAGAATAAAGGAGGAAGAACTAACTCTTTCTAGAGGTAGAAAATTATTTATAGCAGGAATATTGAAGATTGATGATTATAATGACTTAAAAAAAGAATGTCTGGTTAATACTAAAAATCTCAGTAAAGAAAGACGTGATATTACTCTTAAATTAAAAGCTATTGATAGAAAGAATCAAATAGAAAATAAAGCACTGGTTGAAATCTTTCAAAAATTTTCCGAGTTTGATACTTCAGACAAAAGATATCTTGTGAGTCTTATTCCACCAGTTGATATTGATTATAAAACGGGAGATCTCTCTTTGGACTTAAATCAAGCATTTTCAAAAATATTATTAAAAAAAAATAACCGAAAACCTAACAAGAAAAATGAACTTCATTGATAAAAATGTTTCAGTTGAGCAAGCAATCATTCTTCTTGCCAAGAATGGAATTCAGGTAAATGAGAAGGAAGCTAAAATTATATTGGAATTACTATATTTAGTATCAAAAAATTATGATAAACCGAAAGAGAAAAAAATACTAGAACCTTAATGGGATTTCAAACTATGGTTCAATACCGATGAAATCTCTGATAGAGCACTTTTAGACTGTCTGTTTCAGATGGACTAAGGATTTCACATCAAAAAATTCAAACCATAAAATATCAGGATGTAAAAGTTTGATATAGAGGATTTTATGTGTAAAAAAAGAGAGACAACTATCAAATAGTTGTCTCCTTAAGTGACTCGCTGGTAGGCTATCCAAACTATTTTTATAACGATATTGAAAATATATTAGAATTATGTAGTTGAAAATAAGGCATTTATGTTATTATTTATTTTGTTTGATTCCTGTTAAGTTATCTTCATGAGATTGTAATTTTAAAATATTTCAATTCGTAATTCGAATCTTTCGCGCCAATACCAACCAATTATTTTTATCTGTGATGGTTAATTTTTGGTGTGATTATTTGCCAGCTCTGATTTAGCCTTTCTTTTTTTATTCATAATTTCGAAATTAATCTGTACGATTTTTGACCGATAAAATATTTGTCTTTTTAATATGGATGTTTGCTATACTTTTAGAGAAGTAATACTAATTTAACAAATATGCTGTCAAAAAAGATAGAATTCAAATTCTTATCCTATTTAGTCTGAGGATTTCCTAATCAAAAAGTGATTTTTCCCGTATGAATAGGTGCACTTGGACGAAGCAGATTTACATTTTTTAGGCATATCGATCTAAAACCTAAACCATTAAAATTCAAATTTTAAAAAAAATAGTAATCTTACGGGTAACCGTAAAAATAAAAATATCTGCAAATGTAATTTAGCAATATGATTAAAATAACATTACCAAGTAGCGATGCGATCAAGGCTATCAACGACGCTAAAGAGGACTGCCTCCAACCAATTGGCTTTTTTATAAAGTACAAGGTTACATTTAATAAATTAACAATGGAAATCGAGCCAAATGCAGGATTTGAATATGATCCATCTGATATTTTTCATCTCGCATGGTACGCTAGAGAATACAAGTAAGGCTATTAAATTCTTGAACGGAAAGATTTATTTACAAAAATTCCCCGATTAGATTAGGGTACAATAGAAGAGATTACTTAAATGGTGGTCTCTTTTATGCATTAATTCTAACCAGGATTTTGATTAAAAATCTTTTGTTTCATTTTATATTAGATAAAAGGAATAAATTTCATTGGTTTAATTTTTACAGTATCTTAAAGAATAATCTTTGTTTTATTGGAGAATAATAATTTTTTAATGAGCAAACATATTTCATTCAATTGCAGATTATGAGTATATTGGTACGAATTCTGATTTAGTGTCGGCGAATAATAACTGGCCTAAACTATTGATTATTAGAAAAAAAATATATTGTATATTTAATTTTATATCTCAACGTGGAGAGATATAATTTAAAGGGAAAACGACTGTGTGGAGGTTATTCACTTTAAAAAAGTAACCATGAAACAATTATATAAAAATATTCTATTATCAATCGAACAACAGGAGAAGAATCTAGAACGAAGTACGAAAAGCACCATTGAAGAAGCTTATCATATGGTTTCTTTTCTTCGCCAATTATTAAGCGATCTTAAAACCCAAATTGCAAAAAATGGTTTTGCTACAGCCGACGACGAAGTAGTCTTTTTTAAGACTGTCAAGCCCGAGATTTTAGGAAAACTCATTTACTACAATAAGCTTGTCCGTTTGGAAGTTATTAACCCGGAACTTTATGATTTGGTACAAGCTTATTACAACGAGCAGATCAAGCTTTTAAATAAAGAATATAAAAAGCACCTGGAGAGTTCGGATTTTTACTGGTATTATCGTTCTGGTCGCTGCGATAAAGACAATTCATATTTTAGATTAGGTAATATTAATTTCTTCGATGGTGTAGACAGTTTTTTCTTTGAAGTTGATATTGACTTTTCTACCTATTATGATTATAAAGTCGCTCAGATCATAGCGATGGACTTGCTTTTTTCCTATTATTTGTCGAAAATTAGTCAGAAAGACTCCAATAATACCGGTAGTTCCCCTATGCCTGAAAATGGAAGTTTTTCTTGGACGGATTCCAAGAATGCGTTAATTGAACTGATTTATGCGCTACATGCAGCAGGTAGTGTGTCTAATGGCAGAGCTGGCCTGCGAAAAATGAGTAAACTATTTGAGGAAGTGTTTGAAATCAAATTGGGGGATATTCATCATGCATTCCATCAGATGAAGTTCAGGGCAGGAGAGAAAACCAGCTATTTACTTTTCTTAAAAAGTTCTCTAGAACAATATATGGATAGAGAACTTTAAGGTAGGTAGTAAATCTATTGTACAAGACAGGTAATCATATCGATGACCTGTTTTTTATTGCCGAAATTTATACTGTCCTGTTATACTGAATTCATTCGTAGAATAACTAACCTGAAATTTACACAACTGGCTTCGACAGTTCATACTTTTAGTATGTACCAATATACTAGTCATAGGATACCAATGCAAACTGGCGCCACTATTAAAAAAATAACGAAAAAAAAGTTCATTTCTCTTGGTACATCCTTGGTAGTACCTTGTACGATTTAGCGGAAAATCAAGGCCAATTTTGGTATGTAAACCAAATGTAAAAGGCTATGAATATAGATCGAGTTGAATTCCTCGCGTGGATGGATCGTATCATGAAGCGATTTGATATACTCGCAGGGGATCTTGAAATCCGCGACAAAAAGAGATTGAGTATCGACGGTGATGAACTGCTCGATAATCAAGACGTGCTTCAAATGCTAAAGATCACTTACCGATGTCTTCAGCGTTACCGTACAATCGGCAGAATAAAGTTTTTCACTATCAGTGGTAAAATTTATTACAAGAGTTCTGATGTGCAACAGTTTATTAGAGACAGCTATCACGGCGGAAAATATAGGCAAAAATAGGTTTCTAACGGAATAGATATAAAACTGCAACAATTCCCATTCTACTTTCGATAATCTTAAAACTTTTTTATTATGAACGAACAAACAATCACTGACGAAAAGGTAGCCAAAGCGTTAGAACCGCTGTCCGATATCCTATTGGTTCTTGACAAAGTTAAGAACAGGATTGAAGCAGTAAAAGGAGTAGATAAGGATGGGAAACTGGAAACAGGAGAACCTAAGCAGAAGAATTTGCTGGATTTTATGCGCGTAGACAAAAATGACATTTTCAGCAATTTCTTTTCTAATTTCTGGCGAAAGCTCAACGATCCCACAGGATACAAGTTCTTTAAAATTGCGGACATTGATATGGAGGCAGTTGCAAAAAGACTACAGTCCGCGCTCGATAATCCAACACCAGAAGGAAATAAATTGCTGGAGGCATTGGAAGTGAAACATGACAATAAACAAAAAAAGCAGGATATGGAAACGAAACAAGAAGTAAATCAAGGGAAAACCAAAGATGATACAAAAAATGTGTATCGTTATCATGCAGATGAAATTGACTGGAATACAGCTCATAAATTTGGCTTGAACAGGGAGCTGTTAGAGAAAAATGGACAATTGGACAAATTGCTAAAAGGATACAAATCAGATACAATATTTAAGATTGAAGGAAATTTTGAAGGGCTGGCATTAAAAGGTGATGCACGTCTTTCTTTAAGACAAGTCGATAATAAGATTGTTATTTTGACGCATGGTATACGACATAAAGCTCCTTTGGAAAATCCTTTTTATGGCCATAGATTTACTAGAGAGGATAAGGAGAACCTGATAAAAACTGGAAATATGGGACGGGTGGCTGAACTGACGAATACACAGGGTATTTCAGTAAAGTCCTTGATCAGTTTGGACAAATATACAAAGGAGCCGGTATCATATCCGCTTGAATGGATTAAAATCAATGATAAATTTGGTGGCGTAAAGTTAAGTAAAGAACAAAAACAGGAACTCATGGAAGGAAAGCCGGTGCTTGTTGATGGTATGGTAAATACAAAAACAGGGGAACTGTTCAGCCAAACGTTGCAGTTCAGTGCGGATGACAGAAAAATTGTATTTGCTGGCAATAAAGAAACCCTAAATATTGAACAACAGCTTACAAGGGTAATTCCACCCGTCTTCAGAGACCGACAGCTTAGCGAAAAAGAACAGGATCAGCTAAAAGAGGGTAAAGCTATTTATCTGGAAGATCTTGTCAATAAGGATCAAAATAGAATATATTCAGGTTACGCCTTCTACAATGAACAAAAAGGAAAGGTTGATTTTTCCTTCCAGAAACCTCATTTGGAAAATCAGCTGGAGCAAGTCCTTGGTGATACAAATCAAGAGAAGAAACAGCGACAATCTCCGGTGCAAAAAGATGATTCAAAACAGGCCGCAGGTAATACTGCAAAGACTGATGCCCAAGAAAGAAAGACACCTACAAGACGACCGAAACTTCACTAAAGTAAGCCATTATGAAAGCAATCTTAGCAGAAAAGCCTTCTGTAGCACATGAACTAGCCCGAATTGTAGGAGCGACTGAAAGAAAAGATGGATATTTTTTGGGGGGTGATTTTATGGTCACATGGGCTTATGGACATCTTGTAGGACTGGCGATGCCTGCGGACTATGGAATAAAGGGATTCAACAGGGAATCCCTTCCTATCATACCAGAAAATTTTATGCTTACCTGTAGAAAAGTAAAGGCTGGTAATGGTTATGATTACGATGAAGGTTCAAAACGGCAATTAGAAATAATTGGCGAAGTTTTCGAAAAGTGCGACAGCATTATTGTTGCTACCGATGCAGGTAGGGAGGGTGAAGTAATTTTCCGATACATATATGAATATTTAGGCTGCCATAAATCATTTGAGAGGCTTTGGATCAGTAGTTTAACAGAGAAAGCAATCATAAGCGGATTAAACAATTTGAAGTCCGGGGCTGATTTTGATGGTCTTTATTATGCGGGACGCGAGCGGTCACAGTCTGACTGGATGATAGGGATCAATGCCACGCAAGCCCTTACGATCAGTTTAGGGGATGGTTTATATTCTTTAGGACGTGTTCAGACACCTACTTTATCGCTTATCTGCAAAAGATATATAGATCATAAATCGTTTGAAGTAAAAAGCTATTTCCAGATTGAGCTGGAACATCAAAAAGAGGGTATTATTTTCAAGAGTTTATCGGTTGATAAATGGGAAGAACGAACTAGAATAGAATCTGCAATAAGATCTATTGAGCGTGCAGGAACTGTACTTGTTGTGGATGTTGAAAAGAAATCCGGTTCCTTGCAGGCACCATTACTTTTTGATTTGACAGGCTTACAAAAAGAGGCCAACAGGAAGCTGGGTTTTTCCGCGGAAAAAACACTGGAAATAGCGCAGATCTTGTATGAGAAGAAATTGATAAGTTACCCCCGTACGGGATCAAAGTACATTCCCGAAGATGTCTGGAGCGAAATTCCAAATCTGATTGTCGCTTTAGGGGCTTCCAACGCTTTTAAAGAAAAGGTTGAAAAAGTTAAATGGGAGAGATATAACAAACATATCGTCAATGATGTAAAAGTGACTGACCATCATGGAATTTTAATAACGGAGAATATACCTAGTATTTTGAACGCGCAGGAAAATGCACTGTATGATATGATCGCCTGCCGACTTCTTGAAGCTATTTCACCAGCCTGCCATAGGGAAACTACTTCGGTAACGTTAGAAATCCTACATTATAATTTTGCAATTAAAGCAATAAAGATTACTTCCCCAGGCTGGAAGCTGATCAATGGAAATTTTAATGAAGACGAGGAGGACAATGTTTTTGACCTGCCGGAACTCCACAATGGCGATCTCTTACAGGTAACCGCTGCGACGCTTCTTTCCAAAAAAACAAAGCCACCTGCATTATATACTGAAGCAGAACTTCTATCAGCAATGGAAAATGCCGGTAATACCATTGCGGATATTGAGGAGAGAAAGGCACTTAAAACCATTGGAATAGGTACACCAGCTACCCGTGCTTCGGTTATTGAAACGCTTTTCGACAGGGATTATATCCGCCGGGAGAAGAAGTCGATCATTCCTACTGAGAAGGGCCTTCTTGTTTATCAGATCGTAGCGGATAAAAAGATAGCAGACGTGTCTATGACAGCGCAATGGGAACTTGCATTTGAAAAGATACAGAATAATGAAATGTCTGCTACGGAATTTCATGGAGAACTTGAAAAGCTGACACAAGAGGTTACCAAGGAGCTCCTGACCGAGAAAATTGCTGAGGCGGGTCCTCAAGATCTATACTGCCCAAAATGTAGTAGTAAAGCCTATTTGCGTGAAAAGGTAATCAAATGCTGTAGTGATGAATGCGGATGGATACTTTTTCGAAAGGTGTGCGGAATACAATTAACATATAAAATTGTAGAAGCTTTGCTTACCAAGAAAAGAACACCATTGATCCGCAAGATGGTCGGTCACAGTGGAAAGCCATTTGATGCCTATATTGTGTTATCGGAGGACGGTACTACTTCTTTTGAATTTGAGCAGAAAAAGAAACGAAAGTTCAGATAATTTTCATGATGTGATTTGGTGTGAAGCCTGAGATCCCCGGTGATTTCAGGCTTCTTTTTTTTACCTCATTTTTTCAATTAGGAAAATGACGGACTTCTTAGGTTAGAATACCTCACAAACTGCATTACGAGAGCTTCTGTGGCTAGGTTTACCTGACAAGTAAACAATTGACACATGAAAAAAGAGCAAAAGGATTTTTCCTACTACCAATTAAAGCTACAGGAACATATAGAAGCGAGTTTTCCTGAGAAATTAGAGGATACAAAATTTATCGGCCAACGGGCTCGATGGGCGGCCAATGCGTATGAAGGAGCATTCAGGTCTGGCAATGGCGTTCACAAATGTGATGAAATAGCCGACTATATTTTGTATGAAGGTCTACATTTTTCAAAATACGACAGTCTATTTGATGTCCTGACCAATGAGTTTACAGATCTGTTCTTTGACTTTGAATATCGGGACTTTGCATTAAAAATACTTCCTATCTGTGCAGAGGTTTTTGCAAAGTATGATCTAGCCGATGATTTTGCATATTCAAATGATTATGACCTGCTATATACGGAACTGACAGGTTTCATCGCCATATGGATCGAAAAGAATGGCATTCAATAAGAGGCAGCACCTCCAGCAGAATATTGATGCCCTGAAAATTGCTTTTCTGTTGCACAAAGAAAAAAGGGAAGGAAGTTCGGAGGAGCTAAGACAAATGTCGTTGTATGCCGGATTTGGAGGACTGAAATTTATCCTAAATCCAGCAGAGTCTGTTGATGACATTGAGAAGTGGAGTGTGGCTGACCAACCTCTTTTTGAGTTAACGAAGACACTCTACGATCTGATATTGGAGAACAGCGAGAATGACAGAACATATAAGCAATATATAGATGGAATAAAGGCATCAATTCTGGATGCCTTTTATACCCCTGTACCCATTTCAGAAACGATTTCAAAGGTTTTAATTAATAATGATGTAGAGATTCAGACATTATTGGAACCATCAGCGGGTGTAGGTTCATTCATCAAACCATTTTCAAACCTTCCTGATCTTGAAATTACAGTATATGAACAAGATCCACTCACAGGTTTGATCCTAAAATTATTGTACCCACAGTCTAAGGTCAATGTCGAAGGTTTTGAAAATATAGGAATGAAGGAGGATGGTAAGTACGATGTAATTCTTGGCAATATTCCATTTGGAAAAACTTCTGTGTTTGATCTTTCTTATTCAAAAGGAACTGATCTGGCCCGAAAAGCTTCTATTTCAGCGATTCATAATTATTTTTTTTTAAAGTCCACAGATAAGTTACGGGAAGGAGGAATTTTGGCATTCATCACTTCTCAGGGAGTGATGGATAGTCCTTCCAATCAAGCGATCCGGGAAGTGTTGATGAAAGAACATCATTTGGTTTCTGCGGTAAGATTGCCAAATAACCTATTTGATGAGGCAGGCACTTCAGTTGGAACGGACCTCCTTATTTTACAGAAAAGAACTGAAAACAGGGAATTGTCCCAGAGGGCCAGAGATTTCATAAAAAGCGGAATCAAGCCGGGCGGAGAGAACTGCAATCTACTTTTCTATAATCCTAATCACATTGTTTATACCAAAGCTGTTGTCGGTACCGATCAATACGGTAAACCCGGTACAGTATATCTACATGAAGGGGGACTGGCTGGTATCGGTGAAGATCTTGCGAAAAAGCTTGTGGCTGATTTTAAAAATTATTTTAATCCTGATTTGTACAGAAAATTTCAAAGAGCCAAATTATCAGATTTCAGTGTTTCGGAGAAAAAAATAACTTCTACGGTAAGCGATAAATTATCATATAATCTACCTGATACGACCACATCAAATGCAGTTCAGCTCAACCTTTTTACAGAAGATGAGATTGCTAAGTCTACAAAGTCACCAACAAATAGGAAAAAGCGAAGCAATACGCCAAATAAGCCCACGGTAACTGAACAGTTGTCACTGTTCGCGGAGAATTTGGATGAACAGGTGCGGTCACAGAATACTACAGTAAAAATAAAGACTTCCAGCGTAGATAAGAAGCAAGATGGCGGGAACAAACACGTTAAAGCAGTTTCCATGCTTTCCTTATTTCAAGATAATGAGGAACAGCGTAGTTTGGAACCGCAGGTTTTTGATGCTGAAGTTAAAAGCTACTATCGAGAGGATACCCTAGTTAATTATAGGGGACATGTTGGCAGGATCAAACGAAATACACGCGATGGAAATTATAGTTTTAAACCAATAGCGCTTAGCGAGATCCAGCGAAAACGAATTGATGCCTATATAAAAGTAAGGGACTGTTATAATGATCTGTATAATTACGAAACTAAAAATCAGGAAGAGGATAGTACCAATCGGGGACTCCTGAATAAGCTCTATGATGATTTTGTCAGAAGATATGGTCATCTAAATGCTGCCGAAAATATTAAGGTTATAAAAATGGATCCCTCGGGCAATGAAATTCCCTCACTTGAACGGGTTGTCGGAGGTGTAATCCATAAGTCGGATATTTTTGACCATCCGGTTAGTTTTGCAAGAATGAAAATCTCTGAGGCTTCTCCGCAGGAAGCTTTGTCGGCTTCTTTGAACCGCTCCGGTAATGTTGATATGAGGTATATGGAACAGATCAGTGGTCTGTCTTCCGATGCATTAAGAGAAAGCCTACAGGGACGTATTTACTATAATCCGATAAGTGGCGAGCTGGAAGTCTCTCAAAAATTTCTTTCTGGTGATGTCGTTGAAAAAGCAAAACAAGTAAAAGCTTACATTGTCGATAATCCTAATGATCAGGAAGCTCTAGTAAGTCTTGAAGCACTTGAAAAGGTACGGCCTGAGCCTATTAAGTTTGAGGCTCTTGACTTTAATCTGGGAGAACGCTGGATCGGAACCGATATCTATAATCGTTTTGCTACCCATCTTTTTGACACAACGATTAGTATTCATTATTCTGAAAGTAGTGATGACTATTCTGTCAGTGCAAAATCCAGCAATCTGAAGATCACAGAAAAGTATGCGGTGAAATCCGAAAGCCGCAGTTTTGACGGTTTGAATTTATTGCGACATGCACTTGTTAATACTACCCCAGATATTACAAAAACAGAATATTTGGCTGATGGTACGGCTGTGAAGGTGCGGGATATGGAGACTATTCAGGTTGCCAATACGAAGATAGATGAAATCCGTCACGAATTTACAGAATGGCTCTATCAGCAGGACGATGCGTTCAAAAATGAACTGACAGAACGGTATAATGAATTATTTAACTGTTATGTACGACCGCAATACGATGGTAGCCATCAGAGCTTTCCCGGACTGGATCGGAGGGCGGTGAACATTGAGGACCTCTATGGCAGCCAGAAAGATGCTATCTGGATGGTAAAATCCAATGGCGGAGGAATTTGTGATCATGAAGTGGGAGCTGGCAAAACGCTGATTATGTGTGCAGGGGCCCAGGAGATGAAACGATTAGGGCTTGTCCATAAACCGATGATTATTGCATTAAAGGCAAATGTGCATGATATTGCCAAGACCTATCGGGAAGCTTATCCCCATGCAAAAATACTTTATCCCGGAAAAAAGGACTTTACCCCACAAAAGCGGCTTAAGATTTTTGGCGATATCAAGAATAACGATTGGGACTGCATTATTCTCACGCATGATCAATTTGGGATGATCCCCCAGTCGTCAGAACTTCAAAAGGATATTCTACAGGCTGAACTGGATGGCGTGGAGCAAAATCTTTCAGTCTTAAGAAGTCAGGGTAAAGATATTTCGGGTGCTATGCTTAAAGGAGTAGAAATCCGTAAGAAAAACCTGAATGTTAAACTAAAGACCTTAGAACATGATATAGAAAACCGAAAAGATGATGTTGTGGACTTCAAAATGATGGGGATCGATCACCTTTTTGTGGACGAGAGCCATAAATTCAAGAACCTTATGTTCAATACAAGACATGAGCGTGTTGCCGGTCTGGGCAATTCGCAAGGCAGTCAAAAAGCACTTAATCTTCTTTTTGCCATAAGAACAATCCAGGAAAGAAGCGGTAAGGACTTAGGGGCAACTTTTCTTTCGGGAACGACCATTTCCAATTCACTGACCGAGTTATACTGTCTTTTTAAGTATCTACGTCCAAAAGCCTTGGAACGTCAGGGTATTAATTGCTTCGATGCCTGGGCTGCGATATTTGCGCGAAAGTCCATTGATTATGAATTTTCTGTTGCAAATAATATTGTGCAAAAAGAGAGATTCCGTCATTTTATCAAAGTACCCGAGCTGGCACAATTCTATGCAGAGATAACCGATTACCGTACTGCTGAAGACATTGGTATTGACCGGCCTGTAAAAAATGAGATATTGTATAATATCCCACCAACTCCGGATCAGGAGATTTTCATCAAAAAATTGATGGAATTTGCTAAGTCTGGAAATGCAGAATTGCTTGGAAGGCCACCATTAAGTCCGACAGAACAAAAAGCCAAAATGCTGATTGCTACAGATTACGCGAGAAAAATGTCGCTGGATATGAGGTTGATTTCATCTAAATATGCCGATGATGCTGGAAATAAAGCCTCTGTATGTGCCGCAAACATAACTAAATATTACAGAAAGTATAATGCTCAGAAAGGTACGCAGTTCGTTTTCTCAGATTTAGGAACCTACAAGCCTGGTGAATGGAATATCTATTCCGAGATAAAGCGAAAGCTTATGCAGGATCATGATATTCCAGTTGATCAAATTCGGTTTATACAGGAGGCCAAGACGGAGGATCAACGTAATGAATTGATAAAGGCCGCGAATGATGGAAGGGTAAGAGTTCTTTTTGGTTCTACAGATATGCTTGGAACTGGTGTTAATGCACAGAAAAGAGCAGTTGCAGTACATCACTTGGATATTCCATGGCGACCGTCAGATCTTGAACAGCGCAATGGCCGCGCTGTCCGCAAAGGAAATGAAATCGCGAAATTCTTTGCCAATAATACAGTGGATGTCTTTATTTATGCTGTTGAAAAATCGCTGGATGCTTATAAGTTTAATACGCTTGCTAACAAACAGCGATTTGTTGGTCAGTTAAAAAGTAATAGTCTAAGTGTGCGTACTATCGATGAGGGAGCGATGGATGAGGTTTCCGGGATGAACTTTTCGGAGTATGTTGCCTTACTCTCAGGAAATACTGATCTATTGGAAAAGGCAAAAGTAGAAAAGAAGATTGTGGCGATGGAAAATGAAAAAAATGCTTTTTTACGGTCTAAATGGAGTGCAGGCTCCAAACTTGGATTGTTGCAAGAGGAACTGGAAGGGCGAATTTCAAAGTTGGAAAGATTTATAGTTGATAGGGATAATCTTCAAAATCGTATTCTTAAATCTTCTGACGGTACTCTATTAAATCCTATACAATTAAATGGGCTGGCAAAAAATGCAGGAATTACCGAAATTGGTTCATATCTTAATAAAATTGCTTCAAACGCCCGAACAGGCGGTGATTACGAAGAAATTGGTTCTCTCTATGGTTTTCGTATTCTTGTAAAAACGGAGATTCGGGAAAAGGAGAATATAATGGAAAGGGATAACCGTTTTTATATCTGTGGAGAGGGGAATATAAAATACACTCATAACAATGGAATTATTGCTGCAGATCCTGAAAAGGCTAGCTTGAATTTTCTTAATGCCCTAAAAAAAATACCACGTTTAATTGACGAAGAAAAAGTACAGATAGAAGTCATAAAAAAGGACAAAACTATACTGGATGATATTGTAAATGGTGAGTGGAATAAGGAAAAGAATCTAGCTGGTTTAAAGACTGAACTTGCAGCAGTGGAGCGTAACATTCAGATTTCGTTGGATGAAAGCAAAAACAGAATTGTTAATTCAGAAGACGGACAAAACAAAATAGAAAATACTAAAGTAGTCAATAAGCATAAGATCTAATTTTAAAGTTCCTTTAGAAGAAAAATGTGAATTGCTGTACAATTAATGGTTTATCGTGAGATTCCTAAGCCGTTCTTTTTGACTTTATCGGCAGACAGCTTTAGAACCGGTGATTTTCCGTCCAGCGTACCAGGCAACTCTCGATATAGTTTCCCCTTATTTATAGAATAGCACAGAGAACCTTCTGTATTATCTTTCCCAGCCAGTATCTTTAGTTTTTTAATATTATCTATTTCAAAACCGTCTATTTTGTTGGGAATACTATTGATATTTTTAAGCAGTTGCTTATACAGGATATTTAATTCCCGATCATTCTTTGATTGTAGAGCTTTTAAAATATTTTCAATCTGACGGGAATTCGCTGGCAATACGGAAAGGTACGCATTCTTTGGAAAAAGAGAAATAAAATCCTTATGAAGAATTGAAATTTCAGCAGGTTCAAAAATGCAATATTCTACTTTATCCCTGGCGAATCCAGCTATAATATGATCGTAACCACGTTCTTTAAACATATTGAGGTTATCTTGTGAGTTAAAGGCTTCCATAAATTCCATATATTCCCCTAATCCGATATTATCATCTATAAATTCCAATGCTTCATTAGGATCGGTAATATCCTCTTCAAATATAATATTAACAATGTCGGGTGCTTGGTCAGTGCAGCCAAAGACATCATCCAAATTCAGGCATTTTTTTAGGTGAACCTGACACTCAAAAACTTTTTCACCAAAAAGTTGTGCTATACCAATTTCCTCCGTTAAATGAATACCCCGATGACAATTGTCTCTATCTGTATTTTGGCCTAGATATTCTAGTGAAAATTCATTAAAATCGCTGTTGGTTCCGTGATATAAGGTTTTAGTTGTAGATTGTTTAGGTTTGATTGAATCCATATTAAATTTATTTTTTTTAATTTCTATTGGTAAATGGTAGGTTCGTTATGATCAGTGGGAGATAGGAGGGTACATTCTCAGCCTATGCTCTCGGGTTATCCTTCATCGTATTGAAATCATTCCTGTCGGATTAAATGAGCCAGTTCAGGATCATTTTCAATTCTCGTCAATTCGTTCGAAATTATAATCGAAACATCCAATTTTATCTGCCGGTAATTTTCGTTAATTTCCTGTTCCATAATATCTGCCCCAGATTCGGATAGAAAGGATCGTATCTGTGGAATAGGCTTATAATTTTTCGTTTCATTAGCTACCTTTTCTGTATCGACTATGATCTGGGCGTGAAATATCTTTTGTTCTATTTTTTCACCAAAATTGTCCGCTACGGCTCCGACGAACATACCCTGTGATAAGGTTGAAATCTTTGATGCAGGAATCAAACTATCGAGCTGTGTGGAAATCGAAGAACTGGTATCATTTCTGTTTATACTGATGGATTGTCTTTTTTGTACAATTTTCCCGAACCTTTCTGACAATGTTTTTGCAGTGTCGCCAACCACTTGTCCCGCGAAAATATTACCTACTATATTTTGGATTACTTTAGATTCTTTATCGCCATAATCTCTCGTTAACATTGAAAAGTCTTGTAATCCCAAGCATACGGATATTAAATTACTTCTGGCGGAGGCAATCAAGTTATCCAAGCCTCGAAAATAAATTTGGGGTAGCTCATCGATAATCAGGGAGCACTTTAGCTGCTTTTTTTTATTGATTAGACGAACAATTCTTGAATTATAAAGTCCTAGCGCAGCGGAATATATATTTTGCCTGTCCGGGTTACTACCAACACATAAGATCTTGGGTTCATTTGGATTATTTATGTCAAGTGAAAAATCATCTCCGGTCATTACCCAATATAATTTTGGAGATATAATTCTTGATAATGGTATTTTTGCGGATGCGATCTGACCCTGTAGCTGGTCTTGCGCTCCACCTTCCCACGCATCCAAAAAAGGGCTTAAGTAGTTCTCAAGTTCTGGATAGCTTGTCAGAATCGTAAATAGATCGGAGTATTTCTTATTCAGAAGTTCAATGGCATGGGGAAACGTACAATAGATACCGTTTTGATATATCTTGAGGAACCAAATAATGGAGGCGAGAAGAATGATGGGTGATTCTACAAAAAAATCTCCCTGTTTCTGAATCCATGTCCTGTTTAAATTTAACATTATCGTATACGCAGATTCGTACGCATCGGAAATATCACTCAAAAATGAGGGGCTTAAAGGATTACATCGATGACTGCGACGTGGATCATCAAAGTTTAAGACGTAAAACTGTGGTTTGACGTTATACTTATCATAATGTTTTAACAAATGGTTATATACGATTAATGAAAGATCGTCGAATTTGAAATCGAATACATACATAGAGAATCCTTTCTCAATGTGCTGCTTGATATAATTGTTTATAATAGCATAACTTTTTCCTGATCCTGGAGTACCGGCGACTATTGCAGCACGGAAAGGATTAACAACATTTATCCATCCATCGTTCCATTTTCCTTGATAATAGAATTTTGTAGGTAGATTAACGGAGTATTCATTTTCGATAAGGCGGGTTTCCTGCATGAAACTTTCATTTTCGTTGTTAAAAGGGTCGTCCATTAACCTGTTTTTTAGGAGTCTGCTCATCCATAAGCCAGCTACCATCAGCAGGACAAATCCCGCTGAAGTGGTAAGCATATACAGAGGATTGGAAATTTTAAGGAGTGGAAAATTTAAAAGAAAAAGAACTGAACCGGATATCAGGCATATGTAAATGTTTTTCCATTTAATTTTTTCATTTTTTACACCTTTGGTCCCAAGGCAGCTGAGCGCCAATAAGATCAATGCAAATACTTTGCTATATTGCGAATTGTCGAACAGGCCGGCTGTCCTTTGAAAGTTCTTTAATATCCTTTCCAGAACCTCAAGTGTCCATCCCTGATCGTAGAAAAAAGAATAACAGAACCAGTAGAAATTCATAAGTACCAATAGGATACTAACCGCACGCATAAAGGCCATAATTTTGGCTAATCCTCGCAAATCGTCTTCTTGCATAAGTGAAAATTTTCACCATAGATATTATCTCTGCGGATGAAAATTTGGGAAGTTGTTCCAAGCGGTATAAGTTGTCCTGTAATGTCTTATATCAAGGATAAAAACAAGTTTTTAGAGACACGAAAAATTGGTTTGAATGTGGGTTTTTAAAATTGGAATATTTTCAGAGAATTTCTATTTTGAGACAAAATTCATATTATTAAAAAGAATTTCGAAAGTAAATATATTATCATGCTGGATACAATCGGACAATATGAAGAACATTTTAATAAGCAGACTTTTAGGATTACATTTAAAAACCGTGATTTCCAGATTGTTTTATTGAAAAAAGATTTAACGAAGGACCAAGAAGAATTTTCTGTTTTATTAGATGGGCTGGTTCAGACTCTTATTAAGCGAGATGGAAAATGGCATTTTGCACATGGCGAAGATAAGGATCTGGCAGAAGACATCTGGCGCCAAATAGCTCTTCGTTATAGGTTATGATATCCAAGTTAGCCTAATCGTCTACATTTTTGGGAATTCAGTCAATAAAAATTATAGGTCATTTATGAAAGTAGATTTGAGGATACCTAAAAAGTTTGTTATATACCAAAAATGGTCGGTCTTTTCAAATTTTGATAATGAGGTGGATTATAATGTGGCATCGTGGATACAGGGAAAGAATTACTGTGCTGAATTTACGGCCAGTAATTTTCACGGGCTTGTATGGTGGAATGATGAACTGGGATATTGGTGCGATGAAATATGGCAGGATCGCGTCCATAAAAGTTCATATATGGCAGAGAGATTATAAGACCGTATTCAGGAAATGTGGGCCACTTACGGTTTTTTGTAGGCTGTACCATCTTTCTGACGCTTTTGCTGGCGATTATCAGGTGGGGCGTTTTTTTCGTTTTTTCTTCATCTGATATTCAAATGCTTGCTCTTCGGAATCTTCGGCAAATGTGCCAGTGAGTAGTGATTCGAGGAACCCAAAACCATCAATGTTAGAAAGATTTACCATAAAATCAAAAAACGGATGTAAGTTATCTGATGTGGCCGTATTATTAGTTGAATTTGTCTGATTAATAATAATTGGCTGTACTATTTTATTTTGGTTCAGTTTTAAGTCGTGACTAGAAAATAGTTCTTGAAAGGCATTCGCTGAGAATTGCTTTCCTAGTTGGGAACCGTTAAACACATTCCTTGTATTATGGTCTATGAAGGTAATGCCGTAAATTCGGTCTTGCTCATTTCTCCTGATAACAGTGTTAATTCCATGTTGGATCAAATATTCCTTAAAGGTCTTTTCGTTTGAATTTAGCTGCATTGCTTGCACTATAATTTGCGTAAGCGAAGATTTTGCTGATGCGCTCTTTTCCTTGCTTTTATCAAAATGCGCTCTGAGTTCTTTTAGGCCAGACTGTTTACCAAACAATGAAGATTTAAAGGGATTGCTTACTTTATTCCCATTTTCATCTGTAGCGAAATACACCAATCCCTCTTTGATTTCCCCTCGGTGTTCCTTTTTGATGTACTCAGACGTTATATTAAAAAGTGACAACAATGCATTATAACTTCCTAAGGTCTGGAAATGGTAGTACTTGGGAAGATAACGAACAATAGATGCGATCTGAGCTTTAATGCTTCCTGTCATGTAATGAACTGGATTTAATGGGATGCTGGGATCGCCAAACTGCTTTTCTGTTGCAGGAGATAGGTTAAACTTTGTTTCGAGTTCTCTACAGATATCCATTGATTTTTTCTTTTCAAATGAATCCGGAATTTTAATACCCTTACAATCAACTGTTGTTGATACAATGTGTATATGCGTACGTTCGATGTCAGTATGCTTGAAGACGACATAAGGTTGTTCGCCATAGCCCAATTTCTGCATGTATTCCTCAGCAATCTTTATATAGTCCTCATCAGAAATACTATCGTTTGGATCTGGATTAAGTGAAATATGAAGTGCCGTTTTCTCGGTGTTTTTATTTGCCAGTAAATAAGGGGCAAAAGAAGTTAAGAGTTGCATTGCCGTATAATTTCCGTCAGCAGTTTCCTTCATATGATGAAGGTGCAAAATCTCGCCATTATTATTGAGTACTTTGCCTTGGTTGTACAGTAAAGCGCCATAGATATTAGTTCCTCTTCCTATTTTTGCGACCATTAATTTTCTTTTTTTAGCAGGTACTCTGTTTCAAACTGTTTGGTGAGAATCAGTATTTCCTTACATAAGTTGGCTAATTCAAGGGTGTACTTTTCCAATTTACCAACATATAGTATCGTTTTTTTATCACTGAAGTTCGTATGTATCACCTTCACTACCTGATTGTAATTTACACCAATGGCTCTGAATTGTGCGAAGAAATGCGATAATTTGGTTGTGTATTCATTTGCGCCAGCATCTATTTTAATTGATTTTATGCGTCTCTCAAATAATAGTGATACAATAAACTTTGCTTTTGTATCCAATCCGCTCTGCTCAAAAAGTGATAGAAACCTTGTGTTTTCTGTTTCTGTTAATCTGAAAACATAGCGGTGTACCGCCCTGTTTAATTTTGGATTTCTCCCGCCTTTGTGTTGTGCATTCATATCTTTTTGACAAAACTTATCTGTTTTGAAAGCAACAAACCACGTTTTTGCTTATTCTTTCCTAAGTCGGCGTTTGATAGCCGAAAAGAATACAATAATTAATAAAATATTCAAATAGTACATCCGACTTCGGAGGATGTACTGAGCTCTCGGCAGGAGCAAGTCGTTTTGGGGCACAAAACGAGTTTTGAGGCACTCAAAACACAACTTGCTCTGTTCACGGGAACAGAAATAAAAAAAATACTACAGTAGAAGTTAATCCTAAAAGGATTAAGTCAATTTCGGAAAAGATAGGTTAGTATGTCCCTGATAGCATTAATGCCTATTAAAACTGTTTTCCTTTACAACAAATGGGGAAGATTGGTAAACCTGCATTTTGGTCAGGAATGTAATATGTCAATAAGTAGGTAATAAAAGTATTAGGTTTTAAAAACATAAAAACATAAAAGTGTAAAAGCGTAAAAGCGGTAAAGTTGGCAAAATGTCTTTTGTATCTACCTGTGAATGATTTTACATTTTCATTTATGGTCATATTTCCACCTTGGTAATCATATAAAAAGTAATATAACAACTTGTATACAAGGTATTACACACTGCAATTGTCGAAGTAAAGAGATAAAATATGTTTCTGCATTCCCGCTTTTGGGGTTAAATGGTAAAATGATTAATAATATATAAGCAATGGAAAAAAAGAAGAAAACTTTAAAGGTCAGCATTTATACTCAAAAAGGAGGAGTGGGGAAGTCCACAATCACAACTTTGCTGGCAAGTGTGCTGCATTATCGATTAGGTTTTAATGTTTTGGTTATGGACTGTGACTTCCCACAGCATAGTCTGAGTAATATGCGAGAAAGAGATAGAGTAAGTATCATGAATAGTGAATATCACAAGAAGGCAGCTATGAAGCAATTCCAGACCATTAATAAGAAAGCTTACCCGATTATTAAGAGTAAGGCGGATATAGCTCTGGAAACAGCTTTAGAGAATATAAGTCAGCTTTCTGTTGAGCCAGATATTATATTCTTTGATTTACCGGGTACAGCCAATACAAAAGGCGTGTTAACCGCGTTAAAGTCGATGGATTTTATTTTTTCTCCGATCACTGCTGATCGTCTTGTCGTGGAGAGTACACTTGCATTCAGTAAGGCCTTTCTTCAACTTCCTCCCTCAGATGATGAGAACGAAAGGCTAGCCCTCTGGCTGTTTTGGAACCAAGTTGATGGACGTGAAAAGACAGGTCTCTACAATGCATACCAAGAGGTGATCGAGGAGCTTGGTCTACTTATGATGAAAACAGGTATTCGGGATAGTAAGCGGTTTAGAAAAGAGACGGATGATACGATTAATTACGTTTTTCGATCCAGTCTGCTACCAGCTGAATTGCAGCTATTGAAGGTTACCCGCTTTGACCTATTTATAACGGAGTTTCTAAAGATCATTCACCTATAAATTTTAAAGAAATGGCAAGAGGAAAGGAACGAAAAGATTTTGACAGACCTGTCGTCGATGAAGATTATCTCATGCAGATTATGAGTGGGGATGAGCCGACTCTAGATAAGATTATCGATAAACAGGATGAACCAAAAGAGAGTAAACCCCGCGAACGGGCAAAATCATCATTAGCTAAGAAAGTTGATTATGAAGAAACGTTTCTGGTCAACCGTTTTCCTTCGGGAAGAAGTGGTAAGGTTGTATACATTCGATCGGAATTCCATGAACGTTTGCTTCGGATCGTACAATTGACAAGGGAAGATAAAGTAACGCTGTACTCTTACATAGACAATATTTTGGAATATCATTTCAGGGAATTTGGGGGTGACATCACTGATTACTTTAATGACCGCTTTAAACCGATAATATAATTGACAATGAAAAAGACACAAAACAAAGTTGAAGTTACTATTAAGGTAAATCAAGAAACAGGAATTGCTAAGGGAACATATGAAAAGTTGTTCCTAGACAAAAAAAATATGGAAAAAAGAGGTGAAAAAAGTATCTATTTGCGGGAAGAGTACCACCAACGTTTATCCCGGATTGCCCAAATCATTGGCGGAGATAAGATCCCTCTCTATGCCTACCTCGACAATATACTTTCACATCATTTTGACCTATTTGAGTCGATGATAATTGAGGAATTTGAAGCTAACTGTAAACCTCTTTTTTGATGTGTTATGGAAGGTTTAATACAAATTGTGATCCTGGTCTGCCTTTTTACAATTATCGTTTTGCTTGCTATTGATAAGGTTAAAATAGTTAAGTCCGTGAAAACACCGGAACCGAAGGCGGTTTCTTCCCAATTACCTGATGTTATGGGCAAAACCCATAAGGACACAGATCATAGGTTAAGTGAAGACAGAATTAGCGGTAGGCCATTGATAAAACCTAAAACTGATGAATTGGATCAACCTAACAAAGTTTTGGAAAATCAATTAAATCCACAACTGGAGGGCGAAGTACCTATTGATCCGATCGAAGATGAAGAATGGTTGGAGGATGAATTTCCACCTTATGATGAAAGATTCAGTCAGGGTGTTTCCCTTGAAGAGTTGTTGACGGTAGGAAAACTTCTCCAGCAAAATGATCTCGAATCGGAGCAGCAAAATAAGGTAATTGATGTTATGCAAAAAATACAGGGGACGGATTTATACAATGTTTTAGAGAATACAATTGAAGGTGCTTCCCAAAGGGTAGCAATTTTACTTGATAAAACTTTAGATAGCAAGAACTTGAACGTTGTGGCACCATCTGAAGGCCAGTTGGACGATTTTGATATTGGTAATTTTTTATGATAGGATCAATTTCGATTGCAAGGTAGAGCTTGACGAAAACAATGCATCAATGGGACACTATAGGAATAATTAGTACTTAATTATCTCATTCTGTGCATCCTTTTCCTGTTTTCGCAGATTTTAGCAGTCTTGGAATTAAGAAAAACTAAAATCAAAATGTTATGGAAACAAACCTGCCTATTTACAAATGGGAAAATTTCGAATTTCTTGTTGATGTTGAAAATAATTCTGTGCGAGAAACGTCAAATCCCAGAAATACTTATTCTATGTTTCAAATGAACGATCTAGGGAAAGAAGGTTATTCGTTTGAGCACTACGATGAATCTACCGGTAAATCCTTTATGGTCGATCTGCCTCCACTGGTAACCTTGGATCCGAATGGTATGGCATTAAAATACAATAAGTCAGTGGAAGAAATTCAGGGGTCAAGTGATTTTGAGGTTATGGTTGATCAGGACTTGCTTAAAAAGCGAATTTCTTCCGGCCAACTTCCAACTATTACAATTGCCGATAGTATTTTCTATGCAGATGCCCGAATAGATTTATTAAGGCCCAAAGATGATTTTTCAACAATAGGAATCCGTTTTGACGACCTTGACGATTATTATGTTGTGGAAACCAACACTTATGCATTTCCCTACAATCCACGCACGCATGAAATTGGAAAGCTGGACTATGAGAATATCACTGAATATCCAAAGGATCTGTTATTCGTTGAAATTCCAGATGTGAAGGTACTCGATCCTGTCGGCTGGAACAGGCGAAACGGATGGCCTGAAACAGATGATCTAAAGTGGGTTGGATTGAAGCTTGAATTTGAGGCTAAGATCGTTCCCTGGAAACAAACAGGGATAGATGATCTTATTACTGAAAATAGATTAAAGAAACCTATTCAGAAAGCCGTCAAAGCACAGGAAAATTCTTTCAAAAACAAAAGAGGACCAAAGCTATAAATATATAAATGGCTAATAGTAAGGAGCCGCCAAAGTTGAGTACTTTGGCGGTTTTTTTTGTATCAAGAATATGTTCAATTAGGAAACCTTAGGCCAATTTAGTCCGCTCTATACCACACTCCCCAATTTCATTTCATTCCCGTGACACCTTTGTTTCCAAGCCCGCACAGGCGGGGATTACGAACTAAAAATGTAATGAAACATGAAAAATCGAAGACTAAAAATTCTGTTAGTATTTGCCATTTGCTTTTCCTTCCAAAATGTGCTCCTCGCCCAAGGAAATGGTGTAGCAGGTATATCAGAAGCAACCCAAATGGTAACCAGCTATTTTGATCCTGCAACCAAGCTGATCTATGCGATCGGTGCTGTCGTCGGACTGATTGGAGGGGTGAAAGTGTATAATAAATTTTCATCTGGAGACCCTGACACGAGTAAAACGGCGGCGAGCTGGTTTGGGGCATGTATTTTCCTGATTGTGGCTGCAACAATATTGCGTTCATTCTTTCTATAAAATTGCTATGAAGTATCATATTAATAAAGGAATAGGGAGGACGGTTGAATTCAAAGGTTTGAAAGCTCAATACCTTTTTGTTTTTGCCGGTGGGCTGCTTACTGCTCTCATCCTTGTGATGATCATGTATATGGTTGGAATCCACATGTACCTGTGTCTTAGTTTCTGTCTCAGTACTGCTTCACTTATTATCTGGAAAACTTTCGCGCTTAATGCAAAATATGGCGAGCATGGCCTGATGAAGCTTGGCGCAAAAAATAAGCACCCAAAGTATATCATCAGCAGAAAGATTATTACCAAGTATCTAGTATGTAAGTCACCTAATGGAAAATAACATGGATATGGCGAATGAAGAAAGATTGTTACCGATGATCAGTTTAGTTCCAGGGTCGGACTTTTATGTGGATGCATTGAACTATCGGTTGATTGATACGCAGGATAGAAACAACATAATCAGTGGACGAAATATTAATCACTGTGGTCGTGAGCTTCACTTTCATTTTGATGAAGAGACCAGAAATGTCGGAGAGCTTTCGTGCGGTAACAAGGATCAGTATAAGGAAATTCATTTGCAGCAACTTGAAATTTACGACCGCGAGGGATCGAGGTTACTATGGGAATATGTAGGACAGATGCATCCACGTGTCAAAGCAATCGAAGTTGAAATAGCAGAAATAAAGTTTCTCTATGAGTTTCAGAACATTTGCTTTCGCGAAAAGGAAAACCCCTTCAACTTGTTGACTCGCCAGGATCTTCACTTGGATATTAACAATGACCAGCTAGGATTCTACATTGACAGAAAACTTCGATGCCCACCACTGTGTAAGGATCTTCGGGATCATAAAAACGGTCAACAGAATCCTGATTTAATCTTTGTAGACACGGTAAAGATTGGCAGGTCAATCGAGTTGGTCCGAAATGAAAAATGGGTTGCCAGTCAGCGGCTTCGAGCCCAATCAAGAAAACTGCGCAACCGTAGATAATAAAAAAACAAAAATCTTTACAATGAAAAATATTAGCAAGGCTACCACCTTGGAAAGTAGATTTCCATTGCTGGCCGTAGAAAATAACTGCATCATCTCAAAGGAAGGGGATATCACGTTATGTTTTCAAATTATTCTTCCTGAGCTTTTCACCGTAGGAGCTGATGTTTATGAGTCTATTCATTCTACGTGGAGCAAGGCTGTTAAAACACTTCCTGATTTTACCATTGTACATAAGCAGGATTGGTACTTAAAAGAAGAATATAGACCCGACTTAGAAAATGCTGAACATAGTTTTTTATCGCGTTCCTTTCAAATGCATTTTAATGAACGCCCCTTTTTAAATCACTACTGCTATGTTTTTATAACTAAAACTACTAAAGATAGGATGCGTATGCAAAGCAACTTTAGTAGTCTTTGTAAGGGAAACTTAATCTCAAAGGAGGTCAGAGATAGGGAAGGTATGCGACGATTTGTAGAGAACGTTGCGCAATTCCAGCGTATCATCAATGACAGCGGATACATCAAAATGAATCAGCTCGAAGAGTCTGACATTATCGGAACTAAGGATGGAAGTGGAATACTGGATCAGTATTTCACACTGTCACGCGAAAAAGATGTGCCCTTAGAAGACCTGGCACTAGGTGCTGAGGAACTACGAATAGGAAGCAACCGAATGGTTTTGCATACGCTTTCAGATACCGATGATCTACCTGGTGTCGTTTCTGAATCGCAACGGTATGACAGATTATCGACCGACAGAAGTGACTGTATGTTATCGTTTGCCTCCCCCGTTGGGCTAATGTTGAGCTGTAATCACATTTATAATCAATACCTCTTCATTGACAATAGTTCCGATAATTTACGAAAGTTTGAAAAATCTGCCCGTAATATGCATTCACTTGCAAGGTATAGCCGTGCCAATCAGATAAATAGAGAATGGATCGAAAGGTATTTGAATGAGGCACATTCTCATGGGTCTCCTTCTATTCGGGCGCATTTCAATGTATTTGCGTGGTCTGAAGATCGAGAAGAATTACGACAAATAAAGAACGATGTAGGAAGTGCCTTGGCATTGATGGAATGTAAACCACGTCATAACACAGTTGACGCTGCCACATTATTTTGGGCGGGGATACCCGGCAACTCAGGTGACTTCCCTTCTGAAGAATCCTTTTACACCTTCATTGAACCAGCTCTTTGCTTTTTTACGGAGGAAACGAACTATAAGGATTCATTGTCGCCATTTGGGATCAAACTCGCAGATAGGCTGACGGGTAAGCCAATCCATTTGGATATTTCGGACTTGCCTATGAAAAAAGGCATTATTAGCAATAGAAACCGTTTCATTCTGGGGCCATCTGGGGGTTGGCGGGCTACCCTTAATTGAGTAGCCCGCCAACCCTTCAAAAAAATGGAAGTGGAAAATCATTCTTCACCAACCATATGGTGAGGCAGTATTATGAGCAGGGGACGCATGTGCTTTTAGTGGACACTGGAAATTCTTATCAAGGTTTATGCGAGCTTATCAAGGGAAAGACGAAAGGCGGTGATGGTGTTTATTTTACTTACACCGAAGATAATCCGATTTCGTTCAACCCTTTCTTCACGGACGATAATGTGTTTGATATCGAAAAAAGAGAGAGCATCAAGACGCTTATCCTTACCCTTTGGAAACGTGATGATGAAGCTCCGAGGCGTAGTGAAGAGGTGGCTTTGTCAAATGCGGTTGCGGGTTATATCGAGCAAATAAAATCATCAACTGTTCAACCAAGTTTTAATGGCTTTTATGAATATGTGAAAGGAGACTATAAAAGGGTACTTCAGGAAAAGGAAGTCCGCGAAAAAGATTTCGACCTTGCAAATTTTCTAAATGTGCTGGAACCTTATTACAAAGGTGGAGAATATGACTATTTGCTGAACTCAGAAAAAGAGCTCGATTTGCTTAATAAGAGATTTATTGTCTTTGAAATTGATGCTATAAAAGATCATAAAATCCTATTTCCTGTTGTGACAATAATCATAATGGAAACCTTTATTAATAAGATGCGCAGGTTAAAAGGTGTTCGTAAAATGATACTAATTGAAGAAGCCTGGAAGGCCATTGCGAAGGAAGGAATGGCGGAATATTTAAAGTATCTCTTTAAAACGGTTAGGAAGTTTTTTGGCGAAGCGGTAGTGGTAACCCAAGAGGTGGACGACATTATTCATTCACCGATTGTACGTGAAAGTATTATTAATAATTCAGACTGCAAAATACTGCTCGACCAACGAAAGTACGCTAATAAGTTTGATGACATTCAAAAAATGCTGGGTCTGACTGAACGCGAAAAATCTCAGATTTTAAGTATTAACCAGGACAATGACCCCACACGCCTCTACAAAGAAGTTTGGATTGGTTTAGGTGGAACGCACTCCGCAGTGTATGCCACAGAAGTTAGCCATCACGAGTATTTGGCGTATACAACGGAAGAATCTGAAAAATTAGAAGTGATGAATCTTGCGCAGGAAATGGGTGGCGATGTTGAGGGAGCCATCAAGAAAATATCCCTGCGAAAAATCAAGGGACTGTCGAAAGATGACAATTAACTATTTAATAACAATCCTAAAAATTTAGAAAATGAAAAATTTTATTATCACTGTAGTAATGGTGTTAACTGTAGCCATTACCCAAAAAGTTCAAGCACAGTGGGTTGTAACCGACCCGACAAATCTGGCTTCGGGAATTTTAAATTCCGCCAATGAAATTGTACAGACCTCCAGCACGGTATCAAATGTTGTGAAAAATTTTAACGAAGTCAAGAAAGTTTACGAGCAGGGAAAGGAATACTATGATAAGCTAAAGGCCGTAAACAATTTAGTCAAAGATGCCAGGAAAGTTCAGCAGACGGTATTGCTGGTCGGAGATGTCAGTTCAATGTATGTAAACAATTTTGGCAAAATGTTGAATGACAAGAATTTTTCTCCGAATGAACTTATGGCTATCGGTAACGGCTATTCTGCACTATTAAATGAGAGTACTGAGCTGCTTAAGGATCTCAAGCAGATCGTCACTTCAAGCAGTCTTTCATTGAATGATAAGGAACGAATGGAAATTATCGACCGCGTATATAAGGAGGTCAAAGAATACCACAGCCTTGTTCGATACTATACGAGTAAAAACATTTCTGTCAGTATTCTTCGCGCAAAGAAGCAAAACAATACCAAAAGGGTAATGGAATTATATGGAACAGATGGACAAAAGTATTGGTAAATCAAAAGAAAAATTATGGAATTTAATAATCTACATGAGCTCCTTCGGGGGCTCTACGATGAGATGCTTCCGATGTCTGCTACAATGGCAACTGTTGCCAAAGGTGTTGCCGGATTGGGTGCATTGTTCTATGTCGCACTAAAAGTGTGGCAGGCATTGAGCAGAGCAGAACCTATCGATGTTTTCCCTTTACTTCGACCATTTGCGATTGGAATGTGCATCATGTTTTTTCCAACCATCGTACTGGGAACCATTAATGCGGTTTTAAGTCCGGTTGTGCAAGGAACACATAGTATGCTGGACAATCAGGTGCTTGACCTAAATAAGCTACAGGAGCAAAAAGACCTATTGGAAAAGGAAGCAACACTCAGAAATCCAGAAACAGCCTATCTGGTCAATAACGAGGAATTCGACAAAAAACTGGAGGAGCTGGGTTGGGCGCCAAATGATCTGGTTACGATGGCAGGAATGTATATGGATCGCACGGCTTATAATATGGAACAGGCAACAAAAAAGTGGCTAAGAGAACTATTGGAAATTCTCTTTCAGGCTGCTGCTTTGGTCGTCGATACAATACGAACATTTTTTCTGATCGTGCTTTCTATATTAGGACCAATTGCATTTGCGATCAGCGTATGGGATGGTTTTCAGAGTACATTAAGCCAATGGCTGACACGGTATATAAGTGTTTACCTATGGCTTCCTGTGGCGGATATGTTCAGTGCAATGCTTGCGAAAATCCAGTCTTTAATATTAGAGCGGGATATTGAAATGCTCAACGATCCAACATTTATTCCCGACACCAGTAACACCGTATATGTGATATTCATGATCATTGGAATTGTTGGTTACTTCACCATACCTACGGTGACGGGATGGATTATTCAGGCTGGTGGCGCTGGGAACTTCACCAGAAATGTTAGTCAGATGGCTATGCGTAGCGGAAATGTCGCAGCTGCTGGTGCTGGAGCTGCCATCGGCGAAGTTGGAGGTCAACTTATGGGTAATAATCAAGGTGGGCAAAAAACGAAATAATTATGGAGTTTAAAACTTTAAGAAATATAGAGAATAGCTTTAGACAGATTAGAATATACGCTATTGTTTTTGCATTGCTTTGCTTGGGAGTGACTGGATTTTCAGTCTGGAAATCCTATTCCTTTGCGAATGTGCAGCGGGAAAAGATTTATGTTTTGGATCAAGGTAAATCGCTAATGCTGGCATTATCACAGGACGCTGCCATTAATAGGCCGGTTATGGCTAGAGAACATGTGCGTAGATTTCACGAGCTGTTTTTTACGCTTGCTCCCGACAAAGCGGCCATTGAAAGTAATATGAAACGCGCATTTGATCTAGCAGATAAAAGTGCCTACGACTACTACCATGATCTTGCAGAGAAGGGATACTATAATCGGATTATCTCTGGTAATGTGCAGCAACGAATTGAGGTTGATAGCGTTGTGTGCAATTTTAATTCTTACCCCTATGCTGTGACTACCTATGCTAAGCAGTTCATTATAAGATCCAGTAATCTGACCAGGCGAAGCTTGGTTACTTCCTGTACACTCTTGAACAGTGTGAAATCAGATAATAACCCACAGGGATTTCAGATTTTGAAATTCGGTGTAACAGCAAATAAGGACGAAGAGGTCATTGAGCGCTAGAAACAAGTAGTAGGCGAATGAGAAATCTGCATAACAAAGGTTCACTACAGCTAAAAAAAAATAACATGAAAAATTTTAGAAATACAATCGAAAGCGAGTTAGAAAAACTCGATAATAGGTGGCAGGCACTACCGCTAAAGACCCAATGCAGGTATGTCATTATTCTTTTTGCTTTTTACCTCACAATGGGCATTGGTGTGCTTGTCAAGGTATGCTATGATCTGGGCAAAGAGGATCGACAAATGGAAATAAGCCATATAGAATCTCCCTCCATTAATGATGGTTCATCTGCTAGGAAGGATTCTATCCTAATTAACTATAAAAAATATAGAAATGGAAGAGAGAGAGAATAAACGCATAAGTATAATCGTCGATGATGAAACTGGCAGTGATAGTTCCAATTTAACCGATAGTAAATCAAAAGTTGACAAGTTCAAAAAACCGTTGATTTTTGGACTCATGGGAATTGTTTTTATTGCGTGCCTGTATTTGATATTTAAGCCAAAAAGTTCTGGTAGCGCGATAGATGAAAAGGGATTAAAAAATGTTGTTCCCGAAGCTACGGACAAAGGTTTGCAGGCGGATAAACAAAAGGCATACGAGAAAGAGATGTTGGATGAAAAGGAAGCTGAAAAAAGAAGTTCATTGCAATCACTGGCTGATTATTGGAATAACAACGGCGATAGCACTACAGCGGGAGAATTTCCTGGGTCTACCGCAAGTGTTGGAAATACATCAGGAAATATTGGAAACCCAGGTTACCAGAATAATTCGTTAACGAGCTACAGAAATGCACAAAGTACGCTGAGTTCCTTTTATCAAGATGATGATAGGGAGAAATTGGAATTGCGCAGGAAAGTTGATCAATTGCAAGAGAAGCTTTCTGCAAAGGATGTTCCGGCTGCTCCTACCTTGAATGACCAGCTAACTTTAATGGAAAAGTCGTATCAAATGGCATCAAAATATCTTCCCAGTGGAACCCAAGGAACGGATATGACAGCAGCAGCATCTTTTAAAGATTCAGCAAATTATAATTATCATAAAAGTCCAAGCAAAACCGAAAAAACGGAAAGTCTAAAGGTACTACGAAAAAGTATAGTCAGCGCTTTGTATCGCGAACAAGATGACAGCACTCTCCTAGCAAGTCTGGAAGGTGAAAGGAATCATTCCTTTTTAACGGTAGGGGCAAGAGAAAAAATGGGGATTGCAAGGAATAGTATACGTGCTATAATTATGGAAACTAAAACTGTTACGGCGGATGGCTCTGTAAAGCTGAGATTACTGGAAGATGCAACGATTGCGGGCTACAGCGTTCCCAAAGGGACAGAAATGGAGGCTGGTACAAAATTTCAGGGGAATAGGTTACAGTTAAAAGTTTCATCAGTTGAGGTCAAGGGGAATATCCTGCCTGTTGAGATACTTGCTTATGATGTGAATGGTCAATTAGGGTTATCCGTTCCAAGGTCTGATGAAATCAATGCCGCTGGTGAGATAGCTGCTAATATGAGCCAAAGTTCCGGTATGAATATTTCCATGTCGCGTTCAGCAGGACAGCAGGTTGTTGGAGACCTGACACGCGGTCTTGTGCAGGGAGTTTCGGGATATTTTTCAAAAAAAATAAGGACTGTCAAGGTGACCCTTAAAGCCGGTCAGCAAGTCTTGCTGGTTACGAAAAAGAATAATTAACAAAAATCAAAAAGATGAATATCATAAGGAATACAGTTTTAATAGTCCTTTTGGTGGGACTATTTATAAAAACTTTTGGACAACAATCCGATCTTGAAAAGGGAAGGGTCGAAGCCTATAGGCTTGAGGTAACATACAACAAGACTACTCATTTAATCTTTCCTGTTGCGATAAGATATGCAGATCTGGGTTCAGAGTTGCTTACTGCTGGAATCGCGGAAGATGCTCAGAACGTGCTGCGTGTTAAAGCTGCGGTAAAGGATTTTAGTGAAGAAACTAATTTTAGTGTAATTACAAAGGATGGGCAATTCTATAATTTTAATGTGACATACAATGGTTATCCGCAAACATTAAATTATGACCTGCATAAAATGCAACAAGAGGGGGAACGTGTCGAGCAAAAAAATGTCCAGTTTGAGGAACTTGGTTTCAACCCACCATCATTAACGGAAACGGTGATGAAAACCATTTATCAGCAAGACAAACGGTACATCAGACACATAGGATCTAAATCTTATGGTGTGCAATTTATCCTGAAGGGCATATTTGTGCACAATGGGAAATTTTACTTTCATACGGAGGTCAAGAATAAATCTAACGTTCCTTACCTAATTGATTATTGCACTTTCAAGATTGTGGATAAACAGGTTGGTAAAAGGACAGTTTCGCAGGAAAAACAGCTTGCACCATTACGTGAATATCCGATGATGGAGATCGTTTCAGATGAATCATCGGCAGCTAATGTCGTACTTCTCGATCAATTTACCATTTCTGATGATCAGGTTCTAAAGATCGCATTGTATGAGAAGAATGGAGGTCGAAATCAGGTGTTAGAAATAGAAAATTCCGATCTGGTGAATGCAAAATCTGTTTCGGATATGAAAATCAAAATTAGTCAGTAAAAAATATCTTATGAAAAAGTATATCATTGTTTTGATACTTATGCTTATAAGTATTCATGGATATTCGCAACGCATGGTCTATAAACAAAAAGCGCTAGAGGTAAGTGTCGGAATGCTGGCAAGTAAAGATGTGAGTTCTAATTACTACGTCAATTTAACCCTAAATAGCTTCGGCAGGCGCGGGAACTACTGGATTTGGAGTGCAGAATTTCAGCGACGTACTACAGATTATAAGCAGTGGACGCTCCCGTTGGAAAATTATTTGGGTGAGATTGGATATAGTGTACAGTTGCTTTCGGATGCAAGAAAGTTTATCACACTTAATGCGGGATTGACCGGTGTTGCCGGATATGAAGTTTTGAATCGTGGCGATAGAATACTTTCAGACGGCGCGCTGTTATTGAATGATGGTGGTTTCATGTTCGGCACGGCAGGTAGATTATCTCTTGAAACTTATTTGTCCGATAATATCGTTTTGCTTTTACAGGGACGCATTAGAGTGCTTTGGGGAACAGATTTGGATCAATTCAGACCCTCTTCAGGGATTGGATTACGCATTAACTTTTGAAAAAATAATGTTATGAAAAATATAATGCATATTAGTCAAATGTCATTTGGTACGCTTGTACTGGGTTTGATGGCGATTGTTGGAATTATCTTCTTGTCAGGCTGTACAAAAGATACTTTGGATATCCAGGAGAATTTTCCTTTTGATGTAAAGGTAATGCCTGTACCAAAAGATATAGCACTGGGTGAAACAGTGGAAATGAGAATATCGATTATCTCCAGTGGTGAGTACGCTGAAAATAAGTATCATATACGTTATTTTCAGAACGACGGACAAGGAACATTGAGGTATTTTGATCATAAACCTTATCTGCCAAATGATCTATACCCGTTAATGCAAAAGGAATTCAGACTTTATTATACCTCTGAGTCATTTGTAGCACAGAATTTTGACGTATGGATCAGTGATAATTTTGGTAATGAAAAGCAGCTATCATTCCAGTTTAACAATAAGAAGCTAGGCCCCATTATTATTGGCCCAGTTAGATAATTTCTAAATCTGGAATTGTTTGTTACTTTTATAAAACGAAAATCCTACACTACCAGAATGAGCCCATGCTCGATTGGACGGCTTTAAAGCCGTCCTTTTTTGTTACAATTAAAGGATCGGTAATGTGTTGTAATGCATTTAATTGGTAGTTTATTGTATGTTATTTCTTTATTAGATTAAAAATATTATATTTAAAAAACTATAGGCCGTAAATTACACTATACGAAAACTTATTACAATGCCAGTTCTGAGATCGGTCTTACTTTGAAAACTAACTATAGGTTACAATGAATTTTTACACCATTTCATTATTGGATGATTTGGCGGGGCGAAATATCTCTAAATTTTGCAATTTAAACTTTGTGAAGCCAGCCGTTTTGTTCTCCGACCAACTGGAATTATCTATGCGTTTGCAAAGTATTGTGGATAGCTTTTATGCAATTTTAAAAAAGCTTGATATTATTCCGAATGAAGCATTCAAGAAGGAACATGTGTGTAGTTTTGATTTTACAGATTTAAATGATTACGACCCCATCGTGCTTAATGTTATTGCTAAGTTGAATTGGAAAGCCCAAGCTTTTAAAGATGTGTTTCCAGTTCATCACCGATATACAGAAGGGGACAGCATGCACCTTGTCGTTGGAATAGCATATTTGGAAGACATAAGGAATGGTTATGTGCATTTTGTTGACCTATCCGTTCCAAAACATGTACTACAAGACGTACCATCCGATGTTTTATATATAAAGGATCTACTAAAGTCATATAACCAAGGATTTAAACAGACTCTTCAAAATTATATTGAATCCAAAGGTTATATTTATGAGCATTTTCAGCGCGATTCCAAGTCCTGTCTTGGTGATTCCTTCTATCGGTTTTGGTTAAAAATTAAGATGTTGGAAGCTATTAGTGATATTGCGTTTACTTCGCTTAGCTTGAAGGAAATAGCATTCAAAAATAATTTCTCTGATTACGAGAACATGCACAAGGTTTTTGTAAGGAATGGAATTCGTCTTGGTGATATTCCGCGATTGGCAAAACTGAAGGTTGGTAAATAAATATTTGGCATGTTTTTCCTTAAAATGGGAATATTATCATCAATATTGTCCGTATTATATTTTCCTGTATTGGCGAAATTTGTAATAATCAATGCCAATGGTTATAAGGGTTATTAATTTTATATGGAAACACTTAGTAAAGATTGTCAGTATTTTACTTGCCTTACTGTTCATTTATGCAGCTGCCAGTAAATTATTTGACTTTGAAGCATTTCAGGTTCAATTAGCCCAATCTCCACTATTGAGTGCCTATGCTGGAGTTATTTCTTACGGAATTTTGGTCATTGAGTTTTTGGTGGCAATCATGTTATTGATTCCAAATAGCAATAAGGTAGGACTATATGCATCAATCGGCCTTATGTCAGCATTCACACTGTATATATATCTTATCTTAAATTATAGCGATTTCGTTCCATGCTCATGTGGAGGTATTCTAGAAAAATTAGGATGGACTGAACATCTGATCTTTAATATTTTCTTTTTAGTGTTATCATTTATTGCGCTAATTGTTTTGGTGAAAAAAATAGGAAGGTCTGGACTTAAAGAACTTGGAGTTGGAGGACTAATTATTGTTATCAGCTGTCTCGTTGTTATTGGACTTTTTCGAAGCTCAGAACATATCATTAAAAGTGAAAATAGTTTCATAAGAAGATTCTTGCAGCACCCTGTACTCATTGAAAAAACAAAAGACTTAAAAGTGAACTCTTTCTATCTGGCAGGAATTGAAGAGGGTATTCTATATCTTGGAAATATCAGTGCACCGTTGATTGTTACGACAATTGACACATCATTAACCGTGTTTTCCCAAATGCATACAATAATTGATAAAAAAGATTATAATTTCCGCAATGTAAAGCTTCAAGTCCGAAAACCATATTTTTATGTGTTTGACGGTACAGTTCCTATAATATATAGAGGACATCTTGGTGATTCTATCGCACGGACATTAAGTTATAAGGATGCATTTTTTAATCAAATGGTCATTCTCGATTCCACGAGGTTTGCCATCAGAACACAGCGAGGATCAGACCGGAGTTATACATTAGCTTTGCTGGATCTAAGTAGGAATTCGAAGGTAAAATTAAAATCAGATATACTTCAAGGACAGATTGATGGTGTATTTTCTGTTGATGGCTCACTAATTTCCAATAGCAATGCGACGAAATTGGTATATACATACGTTTATCGAAATCAGTTTATTGTCATGGATAGTACTTTGAGAATTGATAAACGTTTGCAAACAATAGATACGACCACACATGCCAAAATAACAATAACAAAATTATCGGATGGTAGCAAAAAAATGGGAGCACCCCCATTTACCGTGAATAAAAGATCAGTTATTTATGGTGACTTATTGTTTAACGAATCAAATCTGAAAGGTCAATATGAGCCATCTGAAGCTTGGAGAACCTCGTCCATAATAGACGTATATAATACAGCGAGACAGCAGTACATGGGCAGTTTTTATATTGATCATAAAAAAGGTGAAGCGCTATCTTCCTGGTTAGTAAACGGGAATGATCTGTATGCAATTGTTGGCAATGAGTTGCGCCGTTATAAAATCAGGGGAGAAGCTTTTAAGTAGAATTATTTACGAAATCGGCAGCTCTGGGAGCCGTCGGTGGATAGGGATAAAAAAGGGGATTAGCCGAAAACCCTGTAATAGATTAGGCGATAACCGATTAAATTATGATAGCATGAAAAAATTACTTATTCCTGTTCTTACTGTAGCAGTAGGTATAGGTGCAGCTTTTGCTGGAAATCAGGTAAGCAAATCATCTAAAATTATTCCTACTTTTCGTATTGAAGGAAATCAATGTGTACAAGTGGAACAAGACTGTGATAATGCAGGCTCTTTTCTATGTACTTTAGATGGATCAAGTTCCGTGCAGTTGTACCAATTCAAATTGAACGAAACAACCTGTTCAACTGAAATGCACAGAAGTCAGCCGTAAAGAAAAGAAAGGATGCCTAATCGGCATCCTTTTTCAATTGATTGATCCAGTCTATATTTTTTTCATTTTTCAGATAGTAATCCCACCATTGTATTATCCGTGTACTAAGATCTTGTTCAGCTGATGTACCGTTGATAAAAGCATGGCTTTGGTTTGGATAAAATAAAGCTATAACATTTTTTTTATAGCGTTTTAAGCCAATAAAAAATTCCATTACCTGATCCCATTGAATATTTTCATCTTTTTTGCCCGCCCATAGGAGTATTGGGGCATTCACTTTTTCTACATTTAAAATCGGACTGTTTTTCAGATATAAAGACTTGTCTTCTGCAACGGATTTACCCAGTTCATATTGTTCATTTTCAAACTGCCAATAAAAGGGACTGATAAAGTTGTAATTATAGGAATAGTAGGAGCGAATAATATCACTGTTACCAGCTCCGGAAACGTAAGTGGCAAATCGGTTTGAATGGGTGGCGATAAAATTTGTCTCATATCCACCATGTGAATGGCCCCCGAGCCCAATTTTTGTCGCGTTAATATTGGGGTTCTTCAGCACGCGGTCTAAACCTCGTTCTACACATTCTAGCGCCGATAACCCGGTACCTGAGTCATTGTATAAAATATCTGGTAGGAAGACAAAGTAGCCTCTTTCAATTAAAGTCCTTATCTGGAATCCTACTGGAAACTCATTATTGGGTGAAAGATATTCATTTGACTCCTGTCTTTGTCTTTGGTAGATGTGAACAACCATTGGATATATCCGTTTTGGATCAAAATTAGTAGGATAGTATAAAATACCATTTAGTTTTTTTCCGATGGCATCAAAAGTGATGATTTCCTGTTTGATCCTGTTAGCATTTTTATCGCCTCCATCGCATTCCATGATTATCTTTGCTGTCTTTGCTCCACTATAGTGCCGTAAAAACGGTGGTTTATTGAAATTTTCCTCTACAGTATAGAAGTTCCTAAACTTTTGATCAAATACGATGTGGTTGATCCGATTATCAGTAGACGGAATAACTGTTTTTGATTTTCTATTTTCGATAAGGTAGTAGGAGGTTGTATTGTTCAGCAAACTATAACCTTCAACCAACAGTGGTTCTTGCACAGACAGAGATGGAGCGCGGTTATCATTTTTATAAACGTTGTCTTTAATCCTAGTTATTTGACCATGTGCAATATTCATTGGACTAAGCTGTTCTTTCTTGAGGTTATAAATCCAGAGGTCATCCGAACTTTCAAAAAAGATATTTTCACCGTCTTGCGAAAAGACAGGAAGTTCTAATCCTTCCTTGTCTATTACACGTTTAGTTTTTCCTGAAACATGAAATAAAGTCCATTTAAGTCCATCTGTGCTCGCAATAAATCTGGTGCCATCGGGCGAAGATATAACTTGTTCAAAAATTGTTTTATGTACCTTTCTGCGGTTTAACCTTCTGACCGCCTTAAAATTGCCGATGGGGATGAAGGTATCCGAAAAGCTATCATATATATGCGCATCATTGAGGTCTTCTGGACTGAGATTAGATGTCAGGTAATTGAAGTCTTTACGGGGAATATAGGTTAAGAAAAATCTTTCATTATTTAGCGCTTTAACTTCGAATCCTTTGGTCGATGTTAACTCTTTAATGATGGATTTAGTCGGATTATAAAACCAGAATTTTTGTGATTTGGCTTTAAAATACAGTTTATCCTGTCCCAGATACGTATCATTACCATACCAAATTTCTACATCCTCCTTGTGAATCTCGTCAAATTTAACCTTCGCCTCCAGTAGGAATGCCTTACCTTTCTGGATTTCTGTAAAACTTATTTCTGCCAGTTTGGGTATTGGAATTTTAATGTCAGTTCCAGTTGTTCCAACGATTACAAGCTGGTCATCTGGCTCACCTTTAATCCCTTCGGTAATAAATAGTTTGTCACCAGAAATACTAATATCGGTTTTTCTTATATTATGAGGTGTACTATAAGCGCAACGGATATGTTTAGAGGAGAGATCCCAGATTTCATGGCTGTTTTCAACTTTGCGTACCACATACAATCTATTTTGTTTATTGATACCAAATCCCTCGATATTGTTTAACTGTTCTAATTTACCGCTCTGATCATATATTTCGATTGTCTTTGCCCTTGTTAGCAGAGCATATCGATTTAGAGCAGTTAATGCATAAACATTGCTGATATTTTCGTGCAAAGATTTACTTCCATTTTGAAGATTGATAACTTCAACGTTATCCCTATTTTTTCCTATGACGAGCTGGTCATTTAAAAAGGTGGCACTGCCCACTATTTTGTGGAGGTTTTTTCCAGACAGACTTTCAGCAACGTAGGTAGTGTCTGTGGCGTTCCTGGAAAATTTATTGATAGATATCCATTTACCTGCGGGAGAAAGTTTTGGTGCTCCTCCCAATTTGGCGAACTTCGTTTTCCAGGCTGTTATAGTGTCCGGATAGCTTTGTCCCGAAACGCAAATACAACCTGTAAACAGCAGTAATATTTTTATTATAGTCAACATTAATATCCAGGGTTTTGAGGTTTCAGGTTAGCATTTAAAAGAATTTCTTTTTGAGGTATTGGCCATAATTGATGGAAATCTTTCCAGTTTTGTTTTGTCGCTTGTAGCGTGTTCAATTTTCCTGTTCTTTTTAAATCCAGAAAACGATGTCCCATTTCCACAAAAAATTCTCTCTTATCTTCAAGTAGGATCTCCTGCAGAAGTAGTTCCTTAGAGATTGGCATTGTAAGAGGAGCAAGTTGCGCGCGCAGTTTTATTGCATTGACGTAGGGCAGTGCCTCATCAACCTTATTCTCCTGAGCAAGTGTTTCTGCCAGTAAGAGATAGGCTTCTTCAAGCCTAAACACAATCGAATATTCGTTGGTATTGGTGTTATTACGGTTTTTATATTTCTCCACTCTGTAGTAGGAAACGCCGTTGAAATCTACACGTCCTATCCAGTTCTGTTTACGGAGATCATTATCCTGAAATGTGTTGATCAACGATTCCGAAATTGCGTAAATATTTGGTAATGAATTGGTGAAATAAAATATTGTGGCCTGCTGTAAAGAAGCATTGTTGTTAGGTTTTAGTTGCCATATTACTTCTTTTCCAGATTTTGTAAAAACCTTTGTAATGTCAGATTCGATCTGATACATGGGGCTCTGTATAATTTCTTTCAATAAAATTTCAGCTTTATCCCAGTTCTGCCCCGCCATATATACTTTAGCCAGTAGTAGTTTCGCTACAAATCTGTTCGGGTAAATCCTCTCGGGATCTTTATATTCATTTTGAAGTAGCGAAGAGACTTCCAGAAGATCACTTTCCAAATTTGTCAGTACGGTGATTGATGATGTTTTTTCAATGACATTATTGACTTTGTAATCTGTTGATTCAGGATAGGGAATATCTCCATAAAGTTGGTTTAAATAGAAGAACATAATACTTCTTGTCAGTAGAGCCTGTCCGCGGAACCAGTTTTTGTCACTGGCTGAAATTCCTTGTGAACCTGAAATTCCCTCTATAATAGCATTCGCAGTGTAGATGTGCCTGTAAGCGGTTGCCCACGCGTTCAGCATGATACTGTTTGTATCTGTGTGCAGATTTAAAAACAGATCTCTGCTATCAGATGCGGTTGTCGTATAATTTCGGAGTTCATCTGTATATGAGCTCAAATAAGTCTCAAGATCACCGCCCGCAATTGGGGAACTTTTCATCAGATCGGCATAGTGTGCAGCAAGAGCAGCATTTGCTGTCTGAATATCCTCGAAAACTTTACTTTGGTCGATCTGGTTGTCAGGTGTATTTACATCTAATAATCTATCGCATGATGCGGCTGTTAAAATTAATATCATCAGTATGACAAAATTTATCTTTTTCATTTTCTTTTTTTTAAAGGTTAAATTGAATTCCGAAAGAGTATGTTCGGAGTGGTGGTAAAAAACCAGATGTCAATGCTTCAGGGTCTACGCCAAAAAATTTTGTCCAGGTCAAGAGGTTCTGGCCCTGAAAGTAAATTTTTACATTTTTGAATGTACCCTCAGTTAGTGGTAGCGTGTACGCAAGCTGAATGTTTTTTAAACGTATGAAGGAAGCATCAGAAACTGCGGCAGTACTAGTACGGAATAGGTTATGTATATTCGTGTTTAAGGTACTGTATGGCATGTAGTAACCTGTAGGGTTCTGTGGTGACCAAACGTCAAGTACTTGTGTAGGCTGATTGCTCATTGTTCCCGGAAGTGACATGATGGAGTTGTAATTCCAACCTTTCTTTTTAACAAATTGAAAGAGAATGGATAAATCCCAGTTTTTGTATCGGAAATTGTTGCTCCATCCACCGAAATATTTGATGCCAATATCGGCTACAACCTGTCGGTCCTCCGGGCTAGTAATTTTACCATCACCATTAAAATCCTTGAATCTATATTGACCGGTTGATGAGTCGATTCCCTCGAACTGATATAATTTTACAATATTTGTGGGCTGGCCAATAACATATTGATTTGCATAGGATGAGCCTGCCAGTCCGGGAAATGATAGCAGCTCGTTACTGGGGAAGCTTATGTTAAAACTTGATTCCCATTGCAGGTCTTTCTTTGCGATCGGGCGACCTGTAATTTCTATTTCCAGTCCTTTATTTTCTATAGTCGCGTTCAGATTTGCCATAACACTGGAAAATCCTGTCACTGCGGAAAGCTGATATCCAACCAACTGACTTGAAGAGCGGTTGCGATACATGGCTGTACTGAGGTTTAATCTATTTTTAAAAAAGCCCAGTTCAACTGCGGCTTCTATTTTTTTCGTTATTTCCCAGCTGTAATCCGGATTGTAAAGACGGGAAGGAGATAGGCCAGTAATATTGTTGTAGATCAATGTTGATGAAACAATATAATTGTTAAGAAACTGAAAATCACCGATATTGTCACTTCCAGCAGATCCGTAACTAGCACGTAACTTACCTGTGCTTAACCATTCCAGATTTTTTAAAAGGTTTTCTTTCGAAAAATTCCAGGCTGCCCCTATGGCACCAAAATTTGCAAATCTATTATTGGGGCCAAAACGACTGCTACCGTCGCGTCTGCCTGTTAAATTCAGTATGTATTTATTTTTAAATTGATAGTTAAGCCTACCATAGATTGCGGCGTACTTGTACTCAATGTTGGAGTTTTCCAACATCATTATAGTTTTTGCAGCGGCTATATTACTGATGAACTGATTGCTTTCAAAACCAAAACCCAGCTCTTCTTCGGTATCTCTGACCATACTCTGAAAAGTTCCTCCGAAAAGAATCTGTAGATTATGTTTGCCCCAGCTTTTTGCCCAGTTTACCTGTGGTTCTATAATAAAGGAGAAAATGTTCTGTTTTTTCTGGCGTGCCTGTGAATTTGCACTCGAAAGGCCACTTCCAATGTTAGGATTATAGATGGTATTTGGCTGTAGGGCCAACTCATCGACCATCGTATAATTTAGTCCTGCGTTAACCTTAACTTTAAAGTCTTTAAAAAGCTTGTATTCTGAGTTTAAATTTGTTTGGAACAGCTTTGTGTCATTGTTATAGGATGCATTATAGGCTGCTAGCGGATTTGTAAATGTATTGTTAGCCCAGTTCAGACTACCATCAGGGGTGTAGAGCTGAGGTGATATAGGAGATAGTGTAAACGCTCTTGTTGTCAGATCACTATAAATAACATTATTTTTTTGTTGTGTGAACAAATTTGAAACATTGATCTGAAATCGGTTATCTTCTGAGCGATGTGATAGATTTGAGCTAAAATTATTAGAAGTGTATTTAAAATCCTGTCCATATACCGTTGTCTGTTCGTTATGACCTAAACTCACCAGAAAGCTTGTGGTTTTGCTTCCTCCATTTGCTGATAGCTGGGTATTATTGGTCGTAGCCTTTTTACCTATCAAAATTTTTTGCCAATTAATTCCATTCTGCTGATCCCACACACCATTTACATCATAGGCATTTGATGGGTAGGCAGTAATACCATCATTTTTATAGGCTGTACGGCGCATGTTTAGATATTCATCTTTATTGAGCAGGGTAAGATTGGATATAGCTTCGCTTATTCCATAATTGGTAGAAAAATTCAGGCTTACTTTGCCAGATTTACCTTTTTTTGTAGTGATCAGTATAACACCATTCGCTCCTCTTGAACCATAGATTGCTGTGGCATCGGCGTCCTTTAGTACTTCGATGCTTTCGATATCATTAGGATTGATTGTATTTAATGGGTTGATATTCCCTCCGGGTATGATTGTCGATGAGATCTGAGATTTCTGGGGACTTATTTCACTAAAGGGAACGCCATCCACAACATAGAGAGGGACGTTACCGTTTTGTTCTGTAAAAGTTCCTGTTCTTAAGCTGTTTTGTCCTCTGATCTGAATCTCAAATCCTGCGCCAGGTACACCACTATTCTGAATAATGTTGACCCCTGTCATACGTCCCTGAACAGTTGATAACACATTGGTAACAGGCTGGTTTTCTATTTCTTTTGCTGTTACCTTAGAAATACTACCAGTGCGTTCCTTGTCTCTCACTTTATAGTAACCAGCATTTAGGATAACTTCTTCAATGGTTTGAGTTTTAGATGCTTCGCGTAAGGTATCTGCTTTTGCGATAGAGGGTTCAGACAATTCAATATTATCAGATGTTATCTTGTTCTTTTTTGGTCGAATAATAACACTATTATTATTTATTAAAGCTTCAACCGGTATATCTCTTAGTAGCTTGTTTAAACAATCAATTACAGGTTCGTTCTTACACTTTAGCGGTTGAACCGTATAATTTTTTAGGTCATCATTAGAGTAGTTATACGGTATGTTATTTTTGGTTAGAAATTTTTCAACTGCTTTTGTTGCAGGAGTTTTACCGATTTCAAAACTTACCCTCATTTGGGAGAGATTCTGTTGGGCATGTAGCCCGTGCCAGCCGAATAATAGAAATACAGCGGCACTGCATAAAATTTTCATATTTTTGCATGTATTTAAAAATTAATAATTCCGTTCAGTTTTATTAGTTGGATACAGGACCGACGGTTGCGCCCGTCGGTCTTCTCTATTAAGTCCAACCTAACTTAGGGCAAATGTCTGGGATCATGTCCGCAGTAATCAAAGACCGGAGTTTACTCCTCCAGTTCAAAAGTATTAACATTGGCTTTTTTTATATTTAGGTTTAATTGTATAGAAATATTTTCCATTAGCTGATCTACCGTGGCATCCTTACTCAAAATAGATATTTTTGAAGAGGCCCGGTCTTCGGGAAATATGATTTTAATCCCATAAGTCCTTTCTATGATCTTTAAGGCATCCTGTAAATAGAAGTCGGTAAAAGCTAGCGTAGCGCTTATCTTTTTCTTTTTGAAATCGTCATGGACTGTTGGTGCTACAGTAGCAACTTGATTGGAGCCCATATTTGAAAATGTTTCTTTGGGCCGTATGATATAAGATTCTTTGGATTTTGTAGAGTTGCTCACCTGAACTTTGCCCTCATACAGATCTACTTTAAAAGTAGCCCCTGTTTGCACCACTTTAAATACAGTTCCTAAAACTTTAGCTTCGTAGGAACCAGCATGTACAATAAATGGATGCTCTTTTGATTTGCTGACCTTAAAGACTGCATTACCCTCAAGAAAAACATCCCTTGTATCAGAAGGAAAGGTTTTGTATACTGTTAATTTTGCACCTTTGGAAAGGATGATATGAGAATTATCTTTTAAAGTTATTGTCAGATCATTATCCTTAGCGAAGTAAATGTCAGGTAACACATACATTCTGTAAGTCATAATAGTGCCGATTAGCAGCAGAATTGATGCTGCGATTGCAGATACAAAGCGCGTGATTTTTCTTTTTTTCTTTTTGGCTTCGTGCGCTCTTATCCGAGCGATAATAGCGAGCCAATCCTCTTCTGCCTCCTGTGGGGTGAGTGGTTCTACGTAAGGTTCATTATTGTTCATAGGAAAAGGGTCTTTTATTACATTTAGGAACGAAATGAAAAAAGATCCCCTCTGGGAGTGAAAAATTAACTTTATTTAACCAAGTTTAACTTTTTTTAAGGGTTTTTGTGAAAATCTTTAAGAAAAATCAGTGCTTTAGAAATTTGTTTTTGCACAGTTTTTTTTGGCAAATTAAGCTGAGTGGCAATTTTTTGCTGACTGACACCCTCTAGTTTGTTCATTGTAAACATTTTCTTACTTGAAGCCGGAAGCAATTCAATGCTATCCTGCACCGCTTGCAGTTGTTGTTCTTTTTTGAGTTTGGAATCCAGCTGATCGACAGCATCGTCGGGTGTTTCAGGAATAGCATGATCATTTTCAAATACATGTTTTCGCTGTGTTTTGAAAAATTTTGAAATTTCCTGATTACAGGTCTTAAAAATTATATTTTCAGTATTCGTACCTCCCAGCGACTCCTTATATTCCCATAGGTGGAAAAACACATTTTGTGCGATATCACGAATATCATTTCTGTTCTTAACTTTTCCTTTGATGTAATGAAACACACGTTCCCGATATGTATTATATATGGATTTATACATATCCTCTACAGCAATTATATGGTTAGAGAAGAAAGTCATTACAAAAGGTTTCGGAGGTCTCGCGTTACAAATTTAATTATATTTTATTGAATAAGTTAATTTTTGTGATAGATTTGCATTGAATCTTACAATTATTTGAATAATTTTATGTAAAATTGGAATTGCTCAATAATTGTCTAGATATGTGTAATTACATCCTTTGATGGTGAAATTAAATTTCGTTTAAAAAATATTTATATATTTACATCCTAAAATTTATCGAAAATAAAATAAAGCGTAAGCTGTCAACTGGTTAGAGAAAACTGCGAATCTTCTTTACAACCATTATTTGACAGACTTACGCCCGTGTACCATTATATGGGCATGGGCTAGGTCGTCTATATGGTTGTCGGGTTCTCGCAGTACCTCTCTAACATAGCGTCATAGTTCCATGCCTTTTGTATTTTACCCCTAAAAATACATAAGTGCAAATTCGTAATAACATCGATTATATTACGACAGGTTTTGACGTTATCGCAGTTTAATTTTGTTTTTAAAGAATTAGAAATGAATAACTAAACAAAGTAAATAATTCAATTTTCCGTGAAAATACCTATGTTTTAGTTTTTATAAAATAAATATATTGCGAAGCCAAAATCAACCTATAAGGACACATAAAACCGATGAAACAAATTATTTTACTTTACTACTTTATAGTTGGATGTTATTGTTATGGACAACGATTACCAAAACTTCCTGAGACTCCTCAGCAAGCTAATTTAAATAGTGTTCCGGTGATTCGGAATGAGACATCCAATTTGTCTTCTAGAACGAATAATTACCCAAATTTTGTAAATCCACAGAAGAAAGTTAATTACCAGTCCGATCAAGAGCATCTAAATAAAGAAGTTGAACGTCAGATCGCAGAGATTCGTGCGGAAGCATTTTCAAGAAATTTTAAGTTATCTCCATTGTCAGACAAGAAAGGAACTAGCGCTTATTATAATGCTTTTGAAAATCTTTCAAAACTTGATTCTGAAAGTTATTCAATTGCTGATGCCGTTTTCATAGTCGAAAATGCATACAATAACAATGATAAAAATTTTCAGTCAACTTATCAGGGGCAAATCCAAAAAGCCACAAATATCATTCGTAAAGAAATAAAAAATAGTGAAATTGAAGATTCTGATAATGTTTCTAAAAACTTATCCATTTTCAAATACTTCGCGGAAGACAGTAAACTTAACGGAAAAGTAGTGCACAAAGCAATGAAGTATGATTTTGATGATTATATGGGCGCAAAGGATTACTCCAAAATGTTTGTTTCCAAGTTGATGAAAACCAATACAGGACAGTGTCATTCGATGCCCTTGTTATACCTTATTTTAGCTGAACAAATTGGTGCGGAAGCTTACTTGGTTATGTCACCCAATCACTCTTATATCCGGTTTAAAGATGCTGATGGCGAAATGTTAAGTGTTGAGCTTACCAATGGGATGTTTTCTGCAAATTCATTTGTTCTTAATTCGGGGTATATTAAAGCAGAAGCACTAAAGAACAAACTATATATGCAGAATCTAACTAAGCGTGAGATCTTATCACAGACTTATGTGGATCTTGCCAGCGGATATATCCACAAATATGGTTATGATGAATTTGTCTCCAAAGTTCTCGATAAAGCATTAATACTCAATCCGAATAATATAAATGCAATCTTATGGAAGAGTAACACGGATCAAGTACGCTTTATGCAGGCTTGTAGTAGGTTTGGGATTGATCCTCAAATTAAAGAGCAGCTTCAAAATATCCGTAATTATCCACCACTGGAAAATCAATTTCGCCAAATAAATATAGCCTTTGATTATATTGATCAATCAGGCTTTACCCAGATGCCGCTTGATCAGTACGAAAAATGGCTTGGATCATTAAAGAGTACAGAAAACCAGCAAAAAAGTAATGAAATCGCTGAAAGGATTAAGATCCTAAATGCACAAAAGCAAAAAGAAGCCAATAAAAAGCCAAAACCAATCACACCGAAAAAAGAATCCCCAAAGATCTACAAGATTCCAAAGGAATTTTTATAAAAAAAATCAAAAGACAAATAAATTATGAGAAAGATTTTATTTTTTGTTTTCCTTTTCCTCGTTTGTTTCTCGCAAGCGCAGGAAAAACAAAAGAAAAAGAACACAAAACAAAAGGAATGGGTAAATCCCGTTAAACTGACCAAGGAAGAGCGATCTCGCCCCTATATGACTGAGGTACTAAAAACTAGAGATAGTCTGAGCCCTCAGGAAGCTGAAAGAAGAAGAAAGAACATTGAAGCTGGAAATCCCTTTAAGAAATATGGCTACTACCCCAAGGTTGCGACGTTAAGCAAGGGAAAATACTTGGAATTTCACGATCAGGATAGCGTGGTTACTATTGGATCGGTGCGATTTAATGTAAAAAAGGGTGAAGTTGTCGATTTTTTAGAAGTGGATCTCGACGATCCAGATGCTCAACCGATCGGAGACACACATGGTCGCTGGATCAGTCCCGATCCCCTAAGTGAGGAATTTAGTAGTTGGAGTCCCTACAACATGTCTTTTAATAATCCACTAAAGTTTATAGATCCTGATGGTAGAGCTCCAGAAGAGGTTAATGGATGTTGCTGGTGGCTTCGGCTAATGCCTTTATTTGAGGAGTCCTCAATTAAACCAACTGTTATTGAAACGCTTACAAAAACAGGAGAAGTAGGAACTAAAGCAGCAGAAAATTCAGCTCGACAGGAACGTTTTAATTTTGGCCGATATGTTGAGAAAAAGGAGCTTGCTGAAATGGGAAAGGATAAAAATACGCAAACTTATGAATTTACAGATCCAAAAACAGGGAAAACAGGGCGTACGATTCCAGATGCAATGACAGATGAAGGTGGAACAATTGAAATAAAGCATGTAGTTAAACAGTCTTTCACGAAACAACTCAGGGGTCAGCAACAAATTTCTAAAGGCAACGGTCAGGAGGCAATATTACATTTAAATAAGTCAGCAGAAATTACTAAGCCTTTAGAAAATTCAGGTATTAAAATACAAAGATATGTTTCACCTCCAAAACCAAAAATAGATAATATGAAAGTTACTCCTGCTCCAGCGCCGAAGCTTATGCCTGTACCAAAACCTAAAGATCCTTGTAACGGTGTTCCTGGTTGTGCGTAGTGTTAAATTTATTATATTTAATGATGACTAATATTGAAATATTGCTTGAAGCTATTAAAGAGCAAGCAGAAAAATTTTTACTTGAAAATGGTGAATTTGCTCCATACGCTACTTATGTTAGAGCAAATGGAAAACTGACTTATATTTCCGCTTACTCAGAATCAACCGATTCAAAAGAAATGTATGATGTTTTATTGGCCGGAGCGTATGAAGATCTTAAAGATGAAGATGTTCGGGCTTATGCTATAGCTATGGATGGTAAGTATCAAGGAAAAGATGTATTAGTAGTAGAGTTTGTCCTATCACCAGAAGACAAATATCAGCAGCTATATCCATACAAAATTGAGAATAAGAAAGTAATATTTGGTGAGAATTTATTCAAAAAATCATGACAGATAATCCATATTTGACTTTTAAAAATGATGAATTTGCGAAATCAGAGATTTTAGCAAAAGAGCTAAATATTTCTGCAAGTGATTTTATTAAAATTCAAAATTGGTTTTACTTATTGCTTTTGAAACATGAGCAAGCAATTCATGATAAGGAGGAGCAGGTAAAAACAGAAAAAGAATTGGAAGCAAAATTCAACGAACTCATTTCATCAGAAATCGAAAGGAAGTGTTATAAATACATTCTTCCTAAGTTATTGCATTACAACAACGTATTCAATGATGCTTTTTTGAGGTCATTATATGTAGTAAGATTAGGTGCTTTACTCAGAGATAATTTGATAGGCAAATTTGTAAAGGACAAGATGATTGTCTATTCACCAGAAGATTTTTTTCATATTACTGTTTATCTTAGAGATAACTATTTCGTTTCGCCCAATAGTAATTTTATAGAAGACATTCTAAAAATAGAACATGTTCGTGGTATTTTTAAACAGGCTACTAACGATGTTAAGTTTTCAACTTTGAAAAATATACTGCACATTATCCATCAAAAAGCCTTTCACCATGATATTATATGTTTTAAAAAGATTTTAAAATTAGTATCAGCAAAAGATGTCGCATTAATTGATTATTTGAAAAAATTTCAAGTGGAAAATCAGCAGGGCTGTTATAAAATCTTGAATGGCATTTTTAATTTAGAAATTGCTGAAGACGATTGGGATGATTTTGACATTAAAGTTCAGCTTATTAATTTCTTTGATACTGGGCGTGGTGCTAATCCATCCGCAGGTTGGAAAAAGAAATTTCAGGAGCTTTCGGGAACTATTGATAGTAAAAAGCTTTTACTAACCGCCAATACAGTTTTGAAAAATGACAATTGCAAAAACTTTGAGTTTGATTATGGGGCGCAATGGGGGGATGATACAGCAAAACGATTTTTGAAATCGGCACAGTGGATAAGAGCTATTTTATGATGAATAATCCTCGATAAATTGATCTGTTTGACCTGCTTTGTATAACCCAAAATACGATGTGTAAAGTTATAAATTAAAAGATGTCTGCTCGACTATAATAATATAACCCTAAAACAACGGTGACATTCACCTGTGAAACATGAATAAAAGTTTTCAGTTAGAGGTAAATCAAGAATATCTCTATTTATTATATAAAGCAAAAAACACAATCTGGTATTTCAACGAGCTAGTTAAAAGTGGTTATTCTGGTTATTCTGCGATCAAATTTCAGAATGAGAATGGAATTTTTGTTTGGTTGGAAAATATTAGGATTGAAGATAGCTATTACTGTGGAGTTTTGTCAGAAAATAATGAGCCGAAAAAAGTCCCTTTAAATACAGCTATAGACTGGATGATTATTGAGGGGCAAAGAATGCTTGGAGGCTACTCTATAAGACATTATTGGAATTCGCTGGGAGAAGAGGAAAAACTCAATTTTGAAATAGAATGTGGATTTCGAATTGACGAGGGTAATGATTTTTTCAGACCAGATCGTTCTACGCCTGAAGGTGCAATTTTAAGTATTGAGGAGTTTTATAGTCTCAAAGATCTTGATGGAATTATTTCCTGTAAAGATTTCAGAAAGGAAGCTGAGAATATTATGATAGAACATTCTGTGGAGATTAATGAGAAGACCCATGAGATGATAACATCAGCCTTGAAAGTATCATTTTTTGAAGAGTTAGAGTTAAATGGGTTTCCAAAATTTGAAGGTTTAGACAGGGTTTTCACCATTGAATATCAAAGAGAAGATCAGCAATTAATAGAGGAGAAGGTTATTTACAGTGACGGTACAGTTACTATAAATAGACTGTGGGTATGGTATTCTGGTAAAGATGGCTGGAAAGTATTGAACCTTGTTGAATGAAATTAATTATGAAATGCAAATAGAGATGAGATTAGAAAATATTATTAAAGCAATCAGACGCAATTCACTAACTACCCTGTTAGGCGATCAGTATATGGACCTGGATTTTGACAAGATTATAATTTTTGCAGAACATTCTGTTAGTACAGATACAGAATATCGGTTTTTTAAGTCAAAAAGAGGAATGGGAGAATTGCTAAAAGAGGATAATATTAGTTATGAACGTCTGTGCTCATTAAAGGAATTAAGCCGACTAATAGATTTGTTCCTTGCGAAGTATGATAAAAAAACCGATGATGTATTGGTGATCGAAATCATTGATCATCTTGATAACAATAAAATTTAATACTCAATATGATTAAGAGTTCCAAATTATGAAATACTTTATTATTACCCTAGTTCTTTCAATAACCAATTTTGCCAAGGCGCAACAAAATAAGTTTTACGATGATGCTTTTCAGACGATAAATAATATGTTGGTTGATAAACAGGCTTATAGTTTTAAAACTGCTGTGCTAAGTGTTGAAGATGCTTATTATCAAGGTAAGCTAGATACCGTCGAAGTAAACCGGAAAATAAAATTCATGGCCAATTTTGCAAAAAAAATTATAGCGAGTAGAGACTTGACCTATGACGGAAATGATAAAGTAGCTGTGAGTAAATATGCCGCTATATTTTCAATTATCTGCCAAGAAACACCGATTGTTATAAATAAGGATACGCTTCATTATAAACCCTTTTCCTATGATTTTAATGACGTATTTGGTCATAAAGAGCTAACAAACCTTTTTGTTTCCAAACTGGTCAATACGCAGAAAGGTAACTGTAATTCTCTACCATACCTATATAAAATACTTGCAGAAGAGATTGGTGCTGATGCGAGTCTGGCGCTGGCTCCAAACCACATCTATATTAAGCATAATATAAAGTCAATAGGTTGGTACAATACGGAACTGACGAGTGGAGTCTTCCCACAGGATGCATGGCTTATGGCGTCGGGATTTATACACTTGGATGCGATACAGAACGGTGTTTATATGAAGGCTTTAACTGATCATGAAAGTCTTGCCCTATGTTTGGTGGATCTTGCCAATGGCTACAAGAGATCTTTTCCCGAAAATGATGGAAACTTCGCCCTGAAATGTGCTGAAAGAGCTTTGCAGGTTTATCCCTATTTAGTGACCGCATTGATTTTAAAAGCTGAAACGCATAAGGAGCAATATCAAAAACTAGTTGCTACTGAACCAAAAGCAAAAGAATTGCTTTCTTTGTTGAACAAAGAATATAAGCATATTCATGAAATAGGTTATCGAAATATGCCTGAAGGAATGTATTTGGAATGGTTGGTTTCTTTAAAAACTGAACGAAAAAAATATGAAGACACTAGGTTGTCCCATTAGTTCGGTTTAGTTTTTAAGTGTACTCAAATAAATTTCCCTTTAACAAAAGATATTATAGTTTTATAGCAGTCCGGAATTATTAAATTATGCCAAAAATTATGAACTTTAAATCATAGTTAGGACATATAAATAATTTAAATTATGACGAATGAATATAGAGATGCTGTAAGAAACCATTATTTGATGCTCAAAGAACAAGGGATAATTTCAAATAATATGCTGTACTTATCTCCAGCGAAGGTTAGAAATGAGTGTATTATGAGCTACATGGAAATTTCGAACCATTACGATATGCGTACACTCAAAAATTTCATGGATAAGTCGATGAAGGACGAGGTTTCGCTTTTGGAAGTTAAAATGATTAATCCGGCAAAATTTAAGCCTTTAATTTACTTTCTGAAAAAGGACAAGAATACTTCTGAACTAGCTATAGAAATGGCTGCCTGGCTTTTGAATTTTACACCACGTCCATATAGCTATTTTGCGTATTTAAAGCATAAGGAAACTGGAAAACCGATCAATCCATATCTGGAACAACATGGTGTATCCGATTCGATGTTATCTGTTCAAGTGAAAGCCCCTGAAACCTTTCATGAGCCAATTTCGCCGCAAAGTCATACACTTGAGATTGTGAGAAATGAATTAATGAATGGGAATGCAGTGGAAGGAGATTCTAACTATGCTGAAACTCCAGTCATGATTGAATATCCTTCTGGCGTTAGGGTCATTGTTAAAAGTTCGGATATTTCTTTTATATCAAAGCTGATCAAAATATAAATCTGATTATTTCAAAGAATTACGGTAAACCGTAAAATCTCTGTGTTTTGTTTATTATTTTTGGGATAATGACGAAAGAAATAACGCTAGGATCGCTCCCAGAGAATAAAAAGTTTATTTTTGGGGGTGTAGAATTTACTAAAAAATTCAATACGGATAGGGAAGACGAGTTCACGATCTGCCACATTGGGGATACCGAATTTGCAGTTTATATTTCAGGCTGTGCCTGGGTTAAATATGAATCTGAATAGCAACAGTTATCTTCAAAACAATCGGGAGTCTCCTAAGGTGATAGCCTCTCGATTGTTTTCCTAAATTCACTCAATTCTTTATAGCTGCCTTTAATTCCTTTATTTCCTGCATCAATTGCAATAGCATTGATTTTACATCTTCGCTTGCAAAGTCGATAATCTCAAGTTCCTGGGGTGAATAGCTTCCAGCATGTTGCCAGATTTCCCATAAGTCAGAAAAAGGAATTTCATAGTTTTCATAGAAGCTTTCATTTGATTTCACAGTGATGGACTTTTTATTTATGCTTTCTATCCGCTTAAATATAAAATCGGTGCGTGTGATAAGGAGATAAACTTTACCTAATTTTATATCACTAATACGCTCTACGTATTCTCCAATAACATACGTGCCATCTTTGTAAGGGGGCATAGAATCGCCTTCTGCGGGAAAAGCCCTATACTTACCATTTCTTAGAAATGGAAGAGACATTGTCTGTAACCCCTCGATGTATTCAGGATCTGCATATCCTTTAAGATAGCCCATTTTAGCTTTGTAAGGAACTATTTCTATCTTGTTTTCCCCTAATGAGTCCGTCTTAATAGGAAGCAGTATTCTGTTATCCGGCAGATTGAGCATTTCTTCCAGTTTATATTTTCTTAGGTCAACAGTCAATAATAGATCTGTACTGATATGATAATAGCGGGAAATAGCTAACAATACATCCAGAGGAGGAGTGTATTTCGCAGTCTCATATTTTGCGTATGAGTCTCTGGAAATCATCAATTTCTCAGCAATTTTTTCCTGTGAGAGATTAGGTGCCTGTTTAAGTCGCAAATACCTTATGTTATCCGCTAGAATAGAGAGTGTTGACATTTTGTGACAATTTATCACAACAAAAGTAATATAAATTGTGATAAATCTTCTCAATTTTGCTAAATAATTTAGTAAAAATGAATCGGTCTATCGTACATATGGATTTAGATACCTTCTTTGTTTCCTGCGAGCGGCTTGTAAACTCACAGCTTAATGGTATCCCATTGATTATTGGTGGAGGAGACCGCGGTGTGGTTTCTTCCTGTAGTTATGAAGCAAGAACTTTCGGCGTTAGATCCGCCATGCCAATGAAAATGGCGCTACGCCTTTGCCCACAGGCTAAAGTAGTGAAGGGCGATATGGAATTGTACAGTAAGATGTCCCATACTGTTACAGAAGTTATTGAAGAAAGCGCACCGGTAATGGAGAAAGCTTCCATCGATGAGTTTTATCTTGACCTTACCGGTATGGATAAATTTTTTGGGGCATATAAATGGACGAATGAGTTAGGTGCCAGAATTGAAAAAGAAACAGGACTTCCGATCAGTTATGCGTTGTCAATAAATAAAACAGTGAGCAAAATTGGTACGGGGGAATCCAAACCTCACGGTCATCGTGAGATACCTTCAGTAGGCGTTCATTCATTTTTAAACCCTTTGTCGATCAAAAAGATGCCTACGGTAGGGAATGCAACTTTTCAACTATTTTCAAGAGTTGGAATAAGGACTATAGGCACGTTATCAGAAATGCCGGTTGAGGTGCTTCAACAGATGATCGGAAAGAATGGTGTTGATCTTTGGAAGAAAGCCAATGGAATTGATGAAACTCCTGTCATAGCATATTCAGAGAGAAAATCAATCTCGAAAGAAAGAACCTTTAATAGCGATACGATGGATGTGTATGAAATTAGAAGTATTATTTCGGGAATGGCTGAACTGTTGGCCCATCAACTTCGCCAAGAAAAGTGGTTGACAGCGACTGTAGTAATTAAGATCAGGTATTCAAACTTTGACACCGAAACCAAACAGAGCCGTGTAAGCTATACATCATCTGATCACACTTTGGCAAGAGTTGCGCTTGAACTTTTCGATAAAGTATATGTGCGAAGGATGCGTCTCCGTTTAGTGGGGTTAAGATTTACTGATCTTGTCCACGGTAGTTATCAGATGAATTTATTTGAGGATAATGCTGAGCTCATCAGCTTGTATCAGGCAATGGACAATATTAAGAATCGTTTCGGAAAAGATGCGGTCGGCAGGGCCGTGGGTTTTAATTTTTCACGCTAATTTCTCAACTATGTATTTGAACTGCCATTCCTATCACAGCTTACGTTATGGAACGTTATCCATTGACGATCTTGTATGCCAGGCAGCCGCAATGGGTATTAAAGAGCTTGTTCTTACTGATATCAATACGATTACGGGCATTTATGAATTTAAGAAAAAATGTGAAGGGAAAGGAATAAAGCCTATTGTTGGTGTTGAGATACGTAAGGGGAGTGAATTGCTCTATATTGTCATTGCAAAAGAGTTTACCGGGATAGGGGAGGTAAATCGGGCTCTAACATCTTATAATTGTGATGGTATCGATCTACCTGAGCGACCTGATTTTGAACACTGTTTTATCATTTATCCACTGAATGCTCACAGACCTGAACAGCTTAATGATAATGAATATATTGGAATTCAGGAGGAAGAGCTAAATATGTTGATCCGCAAAGAATATCAAAGGTTGATTCCCAAAATGGTCATATTACACCCTGTGACTTTCAGCACGAAGAAAGAATTCAATCTGCACCGGATTTTGAGGGCTATTGATAATAATATGTTGCTTTCTAAATTACCAGAAAGCGAAATTTGCTCGAAAACAGCGTATTTAAAATCTCCAAAAGTAATTTTAAATGCCTACCGGAATTATCCGCAAATTATCCAGAATACAACTGTAATTCTTTCGGAGTGCGGTTTTGACTTTGAATTCGAAACACCACGCAATAGAAAATTTTATACAGGTTCTAAGAAAGATGACCTGCGGCTTTTAACACGGTTAGCTTTTACTGGACTGGAAAGACGTTATGGGAAAAGTCACACACAGGCAAAACAGCGGATCGAAAAGGAATTGAAAGTTATTGATGAACTTAATTTCAGTGGATATTTCCTGATCACATGGGATATTATCAGGTATAGTAATAGTGTGGGTTTTATGCATGTTGGTAGGGGCAGCGGTGCAAATAGTATTGTCGCTTACTGTTTGGGTATTACCGATATCTGCCCCTTGGAACTCGATCTCTACTTTGAGCGGTTTTTAAATGAGAACCGAAAAAGCCCACCGGACTTTGATATCGATTGGAGCTGGCAGGATCGGGATACTATATTGGAGTATATCTTCGACCGTTACGGCAAAGATTACGTTGCGTTCTGTGGGACGAATGTTGAGTTTAAGTGCCGATCTATTATCCGGGAGGTAGGGAAGGTGTTTGGTTTACCGAAAGAGGAACTCGATGAATTGTCGAAATATCCTGAAAGAGTATTTCGAGATGAGATAGTACAGCAAGTTCAGAAATATGGAAAACTCTTAGAAAAGTTTCCAAATCAGCGTTCCATGCATTCTTGTGGGATTATTATTTCTGAAGAACCCCTGACAAATTTTACTGCACTGGAAATGCCGCCCAAGGGATTTCCGATCGTGCAATGGGATATGCATGTGGCAGAGGAAATTGGATTTGAGAAATTCGATATCCTATCCCAGCGGGGGCTGGGTACAATCAATGATACAGTTAGGCTTCTGGAAGAGAAAAGAGGAATTAAGGTAAACATCAAAGACACTAACATTTCCAAGGATGAAGGAAAATGCAATGAGTTTTTAAGCCAGGGAAGGACAATAGGTTGTTTTTATATCGAAAGTCCAGCGATGCGCGGGCTGCTGCGAAGGTTAAAATGTGACAACTATAAAGTGCTGGTGGCAGCATCGTCGATTATACGTCCAGGAGTGGCTCAGAGCGGCATGATGCGGGAATATATCTTTCGGCACAACAATCCAGATAAGTTTGAATATTTCCATAAAGTTTTTGAAGAGCAACTCGGAGATACGTACGGCATCATGGTGTATCAAGAAGATGTTATTAAGATTGCGCTGCATTATGGGGGAGTATCCGCAGCGGATGGTGATATTCTCAGAAGGGCAATGAGCGGAAAAGGTAGGTCACTTTCGGCACTGCAAAAAGTAAAAGACGATTTTTTTGCATCTTGCAGACAACAGGGACACCCGCAAGAACTGAGTACAGAGATTTACCGACAGATTGAATCATTTGCAGGCTACTCATTTTGCAAGGCACATTCTGCATCTTACGCTGTAGAAAGTTATCAGAGTTTATATCTGAAAGTATACTATCCGTTGGAATTTATGGTGTCAGTTATCAATAATATGGGTGGTTTTTACCGGACGGAAGTGTATGTTCATGAAGCAAGGATGTCTGGTGGAAAGATTATGAATCCATGTGTAAACAGGAGTGAGCACCAAGCTACGATTTATGGAGATGAGATCTATTTGGGATTTATGCATCTTGAAAAAGTGGAATCAAAACTTGGACAATTGATTCCCGAAGACAGGAGAAGGAATGGACAATACAAATCCATGGAAGACTTTATCAAACGAATACCTATTGGCATAGAAACGTTGCAGATATTGATATTTATTGGTGCTTTTCGATTTTGCGGAGTTCCTAAGAATGAATTATTATTAAAAGCAAGGGTACTGCTTGGAGACTTTAAACCAAAACATCGGTTTGAAACATTGTTTGAAGAGCCTGTGAAGGAATTTAAATTTCCGGAACTGAAAAGAAACATCTTTGAAGATGCTTTTGATGAGATAGAAATTTTAAGTTTTCCAGTGTCCTGTACACCTTTTGATCTATTAAAGACCAAGTACAGGGGGACAGTGATGGCAAATGAGCTTGTTCAATATCATAAGAAGCAAGTTAAAATGCTAGCCTATTTGATTTCTAGAAAACATGTTCCGACGAAAAGGGGAACAATGTATTTTGGAACCTGGGTCGATGTCAATGGAAATTATTTTGATACGGCACATTTCCCGGATTGCCTAGAAAAGTATCCTTTTCAGGGTGGGGGATGCTATTTACTTTTAGGGGTGGTAGAAGTAGACTTTCATTTTCCTACGATTACAATAACTAAAATGGCAAAGATGCCATTTATTCCTGATCCACGATATTCCCACGATGAGGAAAAGAAATATGAAGCGCAACAACGAATGAAAGAAGATGTGAGTATGACTTTTCGAGCTCCATATCCTCGAGAACATGAGATTGGATTGCCAAGAGTGAGTTTTAATAATAAACTATTATGATTCAACAATCTCTGATCAATAGTAATTCAAATTATTTGATATCTTTTATTAAGTTCGGGTTTCCATATAAGTGCAGACAGGCCCAGGCTGCTGGGGTAGGGTATCGTTCATTTACTTTCCTGTTTGCATTATATGTTGCTTGTGATATAGTTTGACCTTCTTCAAATGACTTTAAAAATTCGGGAAGCCAGTATCGTGGAACTGTAACATCAAGTGCCCAACATGGAGCAATAACAGCATCATACCCTTGGGCAATAAAACGCTTAACCAATGAGGTTACGTTGTTTCTAAAAAATTCTGTTTTCATTGAGCCGGAATGACAAACAAAGAAGATTAAAATTCTTCCTTTTCCAATAACCGTATTTAAGTCATAAGTAAGGTGATCTTCCTGAGATACGATCTGAGTCTCAGAAATGTTTTTAGCGCCATGAGAGCATACAATATTGATATCAGCAGACAAAGGTTCGTTTAATTTCATTTCTTGATGAACATTAAAAGAGTATTCTTGTAGCGTATTTTCTATATTTCCAAATAGGTAGCTCAGCGGATAGTCCCCACTATCTATGGGAATCCAAATAGATTTTTTGTAATCAGATGGTAATGGGCTGGTTTGATGTGTTTCTAATAGCCATTCTGTCGAAAGGACATTGGTAACAGGAATATGTTTCGCAATAAAATCTCCATCGCTGTTTAAAAATAAGTTGTGAGGAAATTTTGACAACTCCATGTCTTTTACAATATATAGTGCATTAGCGTTATCATGGACCGACAATTTGCCTATACTCAGCCTCCTGATAATCCTAGCTTCTTCATTCGCATACTCCTCCGGGGATATCTGTCGTACCCCTCGATTCTCTTTTACGGTATCATCAAATTTAAGATCAACAAAATAGTCACTATCGAGCAATTTTTTATATAAATCATATTTCCAGTCTTCATGTAAATGAAAAGAGAATACATCGTTGAATAACTGAAGCTGAGATAACTTTTCTTCTGCGCAGGCCAGCCAGCACATTGCAACCCCGGGATTAAGTGATAATTCTTGTAAAAATTCTTCAGAATTATCGTAAAGCATTTCTATTTCATCAACATTTACTTCCGGCAAAATTAATTGCACGAGTTCTTCGGATTTTTTTTCTTGAAACAAGATACTGTAATCTGATTTTAGAACCATTGATAATAGGAAAGCAGAGGAGTCTTTGTTTTTCGTACTATAGTCAATAAGGCGATTTGAAATCATGATGGCACTTTTGTTATCATAAACAAAATCTGCTGTATTTCTGGTTTCATTTAATTTAACAAGAGATTCCTTTAAATGCTTTTTCAAATCTTCTGTATCAGCTTCGATGATATCCTTGTATTTTTTTACATAATCTGCGGGAACTATCATTTCAAAAGTTGTAAGGAAAAAACCTAATCCATTGGGAGTGAAATCTGCATCTGGATAAATTCTTTTTATGTTGTATAAAGTCACAAGCCATGGCATCGCATCATTAATTCCACCAGCCAAAATGCTTTCTCTTTCTTGACGCAAATAGTCCAATAATTGTGATGGCAATAGAGGATCATCCAACATCAATAAGCAAGTGAAATAGCCGTGATCCAAGGATCTCCTTTCATAAGGTGGAAAGTTGATTTCGACAGGTATTTCCCTATATATTTGGATTGCAAATTGAGGGAGTCTAACGTTTCTAAAAAATTTTAAGGCTTGCCAAATAATTTCCCTTATTAACCTTTCGGAGTAAGGCGGTTTCTTTTTCAGAATACAGGCTAAACAAAGATTAATATAAATTAACGAAGCATGAATGCTCCCTACATTGGAGTACATTCGGAACGAATTGAAGTAGCCTACTTCAGGAATACCATCTTTATATGATGATAATAAAACTTCTTCTGTAAAATCGCGTCCGGGTTGGTAATGCTCTGATGAGCTAAGCCTATCAACTATTAATCCCACAGTATGATAAAATAACTCAGCATTATCTAGCGACAACAATATTTGACGCAAGAAACCTGAAAGAGATATATTGGAGAAAACTAGATCTTCATTCCAATTTAACTGTTTCGCATCATTTTGTAATTTATGGATAACCAAAGTAGCCATCCTTTTTTTATTATCATCGGATAGTGTTGAAATATCGAAATTATTTTCAGACAACCTTTGTTTGTTTTTCTTTTGGAAGGAAGCTTCTAAAATCGGCTCCATCATCTCAAGGGTATGATCATCTGGCTTATAATCCATTACGGAAAGATCAAATGGACGAAAATTCTTCGAAAACAAAAGTTTATCATATAGAGCAAAGAATAGGTCAATCGAATATGGAACTGAATTTTCACTATTATTTTCTAAACTTTGTAAAAAAGCCGGTATATGGTTCCGGTACTCAGAGTAGTCTGTAGCCATACTGGAAATAATCTCCCTATATAAACCTTTCAGTTCATTCTCGTGTCTATTATGATTGTGAAGTCGTTCATCAGTAAGTTTCTGATTGAAGTCATTAACTTTTATTTTATCCATATTGAAATAGGCTTTATTACAGTCAGGAAATCGCAATCAAGATGCTTAGATTTTCCTCGGCTAAGGATACAAATTTAACTGTTTTTATGCACTTTTGTAACCTTCTTCTTCGTAGCAGAGGACAAATTTTATTTTTTTGGAAAGTTGACGATTTCTTTTTTGAAATAATTATTACTTAACTTTACTCTTCTATCAATAGCCTTATTATGACATCCAGACATGAGATCGAAGAAAAGGCACTGCTAACAAGGTTTCAAAGCGGTGATAGGAGAGCAATGGATACGATTTTCCAGCTCTATCACCCGGCATTAATCTTTTTTGCCAATAGACTACTTATAAATTTTGATCAAGGGAATGCACAGGAAGTCGTTCTGGATGTTATGCTTAAAACTTTTGAGCTAAGGGAAACCTTTAAGAGTTATGCGAGCATTAAAGCATTTCTCTATATATCCACAAAGAACAAGTGTTTAGACGTTATTGAAAAAGAGAAAGTTCGATTAAAAAGGCTTGAAAAGCTTACAAACGAATTCGAGGAATTTGAGGAGGAGAATATCCTGAGCAAGATAATCCATACTGAAGTACTTCGTGAACTAAGCGAATCGATAGACCTTCTTCCGGAACAATGTCGGAACATTATGCAAAAACTGATGAGTGGAGCTACACCAAAAGAGATTTCCGAGGAACTTAATATCAGTATCAGCACTGTCAACAGCCAAAAAGCACGTGCCATTTCAATACTAAAAAAGACCCTTTCAAATAAAGGTATGGTACTTCTGCTTTTTTATATTTAATTTGACATTACCTTTTTTCGCACTGTTATAAATGTAATTCTTTGAGTAAATATCTGTATTTTTAGAGTTTTAATCGCTAATTTCTCTTACCTGAGAAGTATGATTTCAAACTATAATAAATGGAAAGAGTAGTTTTTGATACTAATGCATATAGATATCTAATTAAAGATTTAAGTTTTGATGAACTAGATAACTACATAGCTGGGATTCGAGAGAAGGAAAAGAAAAATAACCTGGAAGCATCTATTAGTCCGATTGTCATACAAGAACTTTTGGCTCACGTCGCAAACAGGAATGGGAGCAGTTTATTTCAAAAATCTTTAAATGCAATTAAGGCAATGTATCTGCATTGTTTTGATAATGGATTTTCTAGAATGTTAGCGAGGCCAGAAATGCTTGTCGCCAGATATATATTTGGGCTATCAAGTGAGAAGAAAGTGCAAACGAGCAATGCATACTATGAGATTGTAAATGGGTTGGCTAAATCTCCCACAAATGAAATGTTTGACCGTTTTGCAGATAACCTTAAGAGAAACAAAGAATTTGTTGAATGTGCAGAACGGATATATGCTGAATCATTTTTGAATACACTGAAATATTATGATCCGGCAATGGAAAATTGGGCTGTTTTTGCTGATGATCAAAGCAAGCGGAAGAAACTTTTAAATAATATCCGATCGGATAAGTTTTCGCTTATTTTAGCAAGAGATTATATAGAACCGTTATTTGATTATTATGCTTTAGAACATCCTGGTTTGGTAAAGCCAGATGAAGATCAGTGGATATTGTTCTGTGATAAATTTGTGACCAATTTTCCAGAGTATATTGCGTTATATAAGTCAGTGTATGAAAATATAATAAACAGCAAGTTTAATATGTTTGAAAAGGATAGAAGTAATTTTTGGTGGGATACCCAATTGATGTTAAATGTTGGAGACCATAAGATCCAAAATGATAAATTGTATTTTGTAACCTCTGATAAGGCAATGTTGAAAGTTGGCAGGGAGACAAATGCCAATCTATCTATTTTAACATTTGATGAATATATAGATTATCTTGGTTAACTATTAAATGTTATTGTAAGCATTTTTTGTATTCACAACGGTAGGTGCAAACTGCTGTGCTATTTTTTTATATTTTTTTCATTTTCTTTTGGACAAGCCCTATATGTTTCCCGTTTCTATACTAAATGCGAGACATGAAAGAAGAAGAGTTGTTCGACGGATTTGAGATCACGGAATTACTTCATAAGTATATTAAAGGACAAAAACTTCCCTATTGGGATAGGGAGTTCCTTGAAGACTGGATAGAAGAAAGTGAATCCAATCGGGCAGTTTTCCAACAGCTGTTGGATCAACACCGTTTGGCTAGTGATCTTGTCGAACTGAAAGAATCAGGTACTACAACCAACGATGAACTTGCAAGATTCAATAAAATACTTGACAAGCCAAAGCCAGCGAGCATCTGGTTCAGACTGGTGACAGCAGCAGCGGTGCTTTTCACAATTTCCATTTCAGTATGGCTTTATAAATTTTATCAGTCAGACAAGATTTTATCGACAGAAGTCGCAACAACTACCATATCGGGAGATATTCTTCCGGGGAGTGATAAAGCAACGCTAACATTTGAAGATGGGAAAGTTCTTTCGCTCGCAGGGGATAAGAAAGCTATAAAAGTAGATGAGCAGGGCACTTCCTATATGGATGGCACCAGCATTTCAGTAAGTAAGGTACAGTTTGCGACACTCATTACGCCACGTAAGGGACAGTATAAGATAACGCTTCCCGATGGCACTAAAGTCTGGCTAAATGCCGAGTCTTCTTTACGTTATCCTACAAAGTTCACTGATAAAGACAGGTATGTTGAATTGCAAGGGGAAGGCTTTTTCGATGTGGCACATGATAAATCAAAGCCTTTTATTGTTGCTTCTAATGGGCAGCAGGTGAAGGTACTTGGAACTCAGTTTAATATCAACAGTTATTCCAATGAACCTGCTGTCAGAACAACGTTAGTCAGCGGACGAGTTGAATTGTTAAGTACCCGTGACAAGGCAACTGTGATACTTGCTCCCGGCCAGCAAGCTAAGCTCGTTAATGACGGTTTTGCCATCAATTCCGTAGATACCGAACCTTTTATAGCATGGACTTCAAATGAGTTTCAGTTTAAAGGAGCCGCTTTGCAGGAAGTCCTGAGACAAATTGAACGGTGGTATGATGTTGATGTTGATTACAACAATATTCCAAATATCAAGGTTAACGGAACCATTTCAAGAGATAAGAAACTCTCCAGTGTGTTATATGCACTTGAAAAAATTACAGATTTACAGATCAACCTAACGAAAGGAAGGAGGATTGAAATTCAGAAATAAGAATTTATAGTTTCATATGTTGGCCTGAAAATATGCCGGAGTGTTAGCGCACTCCGGCGATCGGGTCTACATCATAAATTTCCAGCAACGAAAATTACTTTTTAACCCTACACAAATCTATGAAAAAACATGATTTTTCCAACAAGAAAAACATTCCGCCGTGGGTGGATCTGTTTTCCCACAGGAGAAAACTTCTGCGCAATGGTATAAAGAGTGCAACGCTCTTTATACTACTTGCCAGCGGTACAGCTTTACAGGCTCAACAGATTAGCCTTTCCTTGCAGAAAGCGCCCTTGTCAAAAGCAATTTCAGAAATTCGGAAAGCGACAAAATATGATTTTGTTTACAATGAGGAACTACTGAAAAAAGTTGGCCCCATTACTGTAAACCTGAAAAATGCTTCGTTAGAAGAGACATTACGAACACTCTTTGCAAACCAACCGATCGCATTTGAAATTGCGGATGGCATCATCATATTGCAGGAGCGAAGAGCACCGAATACTACCAATTCAAAAAAAAAGGAAACAATAAAAGGAAAGATCGTCGATGAAAAGGGCAATCCATTAGCTGGCGCAACCATTCAAGTTAAGGGCAGCAATTTTGTAACGAACTCCGATAACAACGGTAATTTTGAATTGCCTTCGGAGTATGCAGAATCTGAGCTAAAGATCAGCTTTTTAGGCTATGCACCATTGTCGGTATCAGCAAAATACATTGACCGGATAACATTGATAACAAATAGCAATGTCATCGATGAGGTATCCGTTGTTGCCAGTGGGTATCAATCTATTCCAAAGGAAAGAGCAACGGGGTCTTTTTCCAAGGTCGATAATTCGACATTCAACCGTCAGGTTTCAACTGATGTGATCAGCAGGCTGAAAGGGATAGCGCCGTCCATTCTATTTGATGAGCGTTCAGGAAGCCCGAAGCTAACCATCAGGGGACAGGCTACGATCTTTGGTAACGATCAACCACTGATTGTTGTTGATAATTTTCCTTATGAGGGCGATATCAACAATATCAATCCGAATGATATTGAGGATATTGATATTTTGAAAGATGCTGCTGCCGCTTCAATCTGGGGAGTTCGTGCTGGTAATGGTGTGATCGTCATTAAAACTAAAAAGGGACGAGCAGACCAGCCGATGAATATAGGTTTTACCTCTAATGTCACAAAAGGGCAGAAGCCTGATCTTTATTATTTGCCTAAGATCGCATCTACTGATTTCATAGATATCGAAAAGATGCTATTTGAGAAAGGGTATTACAATACAATTATTAGCAATACGGCATCAAATAGACCTTATTCTCCTGTTGTGAGTATTCTTAATGACCAGAAAAATGGATTGCTTACAGCGGACGAAGCTACATCAAGGATAGATGCGCTAAGGAAACATGATTTACGGGATGATATGAACAAATATCTATACCAGCAAAGTGTTAAACAGCAGTATGCTTTGAATATCAGCGGTGGTTCAAAAAAATATAGTTATTACTTTTCGTCAGGATTTGATAAAAATAATAATTCAGAAAAAGGGGAGGGTTTTAATAGAATAAGCCTCAATAGTAATCAAACATTTAGACCAATTGATCGGCTTGAAATTACAGCAGGTTTGAGTTACAATCAAAATATTCAGACCACTTCCAATGTTGTTTCAATGTTAAATAATATGGGAACTGAATTAATGTATCCGTATGCAAGATTGGTTGATGATAATGGTAATCCAGCAGTAGTCATTAAAGATCATAGTACTGTGCTCAAACAAAAAGCCCTTTCAGCAGGACTGCTTAATTGGGATTTTGTTCCATTGGAGGAATTACAATTACAAAATAATAAGTTGAAGCAATCTGAAATGCGGTTAAATGCTGCTCTTAAATATTTAATAATACCATCATTGTCAGCGGAAGTTCGTTTCCAGTACGAAAATCAAATAGGTAGGCGTAGGAACTTCTATGATCAGGATAGTTATGTTATGCGTGACCAAATTAATAAGTATACTACAATTAATAATGGTATTATGACCCGTAATATCCCAGTGGGTGGCCGGCTAGATAACACAAACAACGAACTACATGCTTTAAATGGGCGTTTTCAATTGAACTTTGATCAAAAATGGAATAAACATCAGGTAAATGCTATCGCAGGATTTGAGGTTAGAGAAACAAAGGCAAACAGTATAAGCTCCAGACTGTATGGCTTTGATCCCAATGTCGGTTCAAGTGTCTTAGTTGATTACCTGACACGCTTTTCCTTATATGGAAAAGGAACTACAGCTACCATTCCTACAAATGATAACTTCTCAGGTACTTTGGATCGAATTCGATCTTATTATGTCAATGGAGCATATAATTATGATTTACGATACGTAATCTCAGCTAGCGCAAGAATTGACCAGTCTAATCTTTTCGGGGTCAATACTAATCAAAAATCGGTGCCTTTATGGTCAACTGGTTTTAAATGGAATATTAATAAAGAGAGCTTTTACAATTTTGATTGGTTAAGGGAACTGAGCCTAAGATCTACTTTTGGATATAGTGGGAATATTGACCGTACAACCACAGCTTATACAACAGCACGTTTGACAAAAAATCCTGAGAATGGTTTGCCTGCCGCTGATTTAGTAACCCCTCCGAACAATGAATTACGTTGGGAGCGAAACCGAATGTTTAATATCGGTATTGATTTCACTTCGCAAAACAATAGACTTTCAGGAAGTATAGAATATTTTAATCGCAAAGGAACTGATCTAATCGGTAATGGGGATATTGATCCAACAACTGGTTTTACATCATTTAGGGGTAATCTTGCCAATATGGATGGCAAAGGTGTTGATATAGAACTGAATTCTATTAATATTCAAAGTAGGGACTTTAGCTGGAAAACGACAGCGATTTTTTCTTATGCGAAAGATATTGTAACGAAGTACAAAAGATCTATAACACTCACGAATTTTCTTACAGATAATAGTGTAGGTAGAGTTACCAATTCATATAATCCCGTCGAGGGCCGGTCTCTGTTTGGAATTTACAGTTATCCTTGGGCCGGACTAGATCCGCAAACAGGACAGGCAAGAGGATATTTAGATGGAGAACCATCTACACAATACTCAAAAATCACTCAGCAGATAGCTAACGATCCAGCTAATACCTTAATTTATAACGGTAATGCGCTCGCACCTTATTTTGGAGCTTTGCGTAATTCATTTAGTTACAAAGGAATTGATCTGTCTTTAAACATAACATATCGTTTTGGATATTATTTTAGAAGAAATTCCATTATGTATTCTGCTTTATATAATAATTATGGTATAAATGGAGACTACTATAGTAGGTGGCAGGTACCAGGAGATGAGACAAGGACAAATGTTCCTGCGCTTACTTATCCTGCTGTAAATGTGGCGGACCAGTTTTATCGGAATTCAGAAGTACTTGTAAGCAAGGGAGATCATATACGGCTTCAAGATGTCAATATTTCTTACACTTTATCCCCACATATTCTCAGAAGTTTACATTTAAAAAATGTGCGATTTTTTGCTTATGTAAATAATGTCTGTATGATCTGGAAAGCGAACAAAGTAAATCTTGATCCTGATTTCCCAACTACAAAACCCATACGCACGATCGCTTTTGGAGTTAACTGTAACCTCTAAACAAAATACTATGAAAACGATACTAAAAACTCTGTTAATATTCACATCATTTTTTTTATCTGGTTGTTCGAAAGAATGGTTGGAAGAGAAGCAAGATATTAAATTAATCGTACCAACGACCTTAAGTGATTTAGATTTATTGATGAATACCAGTATATTTTCTTATGATGGACGTGGGTCTATGGAAGCGTCTTGTGACGACATTGAAATTACATTGGAGCAATATAATTCATTATGGTATGATTTTGATCGCAAATTAGTGACCTGGACCGTAGATGAGTTTCCGAAGTTAGACGGTGGTTATACGGATGAGTGGGATTACGCTTATTCACAGGTACAGTCCTGTAATGTTGCATTACAATCTCTGGAAAAAATATCAAGAACGGAAAGTAACGGTATTTTATACGACAGAATAAAAGGAACAGCTTTGTATCACAGGTCTCGAGCTTTTTTGAATCTAGCAATGACATTTTGCAAATATTACAATAAAGCAACTGCTGAAACGGATTTAGGTATTCCGCTCAAGTTAGATCAGGATATTAACACACCAATTTTCAGGAGCTCCTTAGGCCAAACATACCAACGTATCATCGATGACCTTACTATAGCTGCCTCACTATTACCACGAAATGCAATCTCTCCCATGCACATCACTAATGCTGGTGCTTACGGATTATTAGCTAGAACTTATCTTTTTATGAACGATTATCAACATGCCCTTGAAACTGCGGAAAAATCCCTGCGATTATACTCTATACTTGATGATTATAATACTTTTAATCCTGCCGCTTCCTACCCACTTGCATTTAATAGTAAGGAAGTGCATATTCAGCTTCAGTTAGCAAACCCATATAGTAGTATTAGTGGTTTATCTTCTCAAATCCCTTTTGAAATATATAGTTTATACGATGAAAATGATCTTAGAAAAATTTTATATTTTAAAATTGTTAATGGAAAACCAGTATGGCGAGGAGATTTACTTTCAAATCAACTTGCAGCAACGGCGACAGACGAAATTATGCTTATCGGGGCAGAATGTGCGGCTCGTCTTGGGGATAAAGATGGTGCGGTAGCTCTACTGAATTCACTGTTGAAAACTAGATTTAAAACTGGAACATTTGTTCCTTTATCTGCAAACACAGATATTGAGGTGCTTGATCTTGTATTAATAGAACGAAGAAAAGAATTATTAAAAAGAGGTCTTCGATTTCAGGATTTGAAAAGGCTTAATAAAGAAACGCGCTACGCAAAAGCTCTGACAAGAATTGTAGGCGAAAATATATACACTTTACCTCCAAATGATAAGCGTTATGTATTACCAATTCCACAGTATATCATCAATTATAACGGTTTAGAGCAGAACTAGCATATTAGATCTTATCATGAGAAAAATACTTTTTTTTATTGTACTGTTTTTATTAACGGTACATTTCTCGCATAGCCAAAAGCGAACAATTATTTCTGGAGCTATCAACGATTGCCAAGATTGTAATCTCGACATTAAATTGTTAATTATTGATGGCATGTCGGCAATACGAACCTCACAAGAATATTCCACTGTAATGAAAAATGGGAATTTTGATTTCGTTTTCCCCTTACAAAAAACTTCAACAGCAACTATATATATTAAAAATGACCTCGCTTTTTCGCCAGGTACTTTCAGTATAATTGTAAATCCTGGCGATAGTTTACATTTCACAGTTCCAAGTGCCTCAAAACTTGGGCTAGTAAATATGAATGTTAGTGGAATAGGTAAAGAAAAAATCATATTATTTAGGGATGTAATTAAAGAAGTTTATTCCAGTCGTCTCTTTAAAAAGGCATACAATAAACAGACTGTCACAGAGAAATATCTAGAAGTCGATAGATCACTGGATATAATTGATTCAGTATTTCAGAAAATAAAAAGGCCACATTCTATAGATCATCAATTGATACATGCGCAGCTTGTTGACCAAGCATTGGATATGATTTTGATTCATTCGTTGCAAAACAAGAGTGATTCCACATTATTGTTATTTAACAAATACCTTCTGAAAAAGAAACGGATTAAGCCTTTACTTAATAGAAACTCAATTGAATATTTCGGTGGTTTTCGTTTAATTCCTAATTATTTGAGCCTACTTAATAGAATGAATGGTGGACAAAATCTAAAACGTTTTGCTGACCCCTCTGAATATAATTCTATGATTGTAAAAGAATTTAAAAGAGTACCATATATTCGTGATTACCTTCTTTCCGATTTAGCTTTGCAAATTTTTGAAGAACATTGGAACGATAACATATCAAAAAAAATGTTTGATTTTTATATTTCTCATGTTAACAAGAAGGAATACTTATATAAAAAAGTGATAGACGAATTTAAACACGTAGAACTTTACCTTCAACCAGGGAAACCATTCTTTAAATTTGCGCTACCCGACACAACTGGCAAAGTGCATAAATTAGAGGATTTTAAAGGAAAAATTGTTGTGGTCGATTTTTGGTTCACGGGTTGTGCAGGATGTAAAGATGTGAGTCCAATATTAGCTAAAATAGAGGAGGAGATGAAGAATGATTCAATACAGTTTGTTTCAATAAATGTTGATAATATGGCAACATGGAAACTAGGGATTGGTGAGTACTCAAGCAAGAATTCATTACAATTGTATACTGAAGAGCAAAGATTTTATCATCCTATTATTAAATTCGCAAAAATACCTGCATATCCCACTCTAATTGTACTTGACAAACAAGGGAACTTAGTGGGAATGGCTCCGAATCCCGTTAGCCATTTAGAAGAATTTAAAACATACATCCGAAAATTGTTATAAATAAAAACAGCGAAGATTTTTCAATAACTTCGCTGTTTTAAAATTTATATAACTTAAGTTGTATTACCATTAAGGTGTTGCACTTCATTAGTGTTATAAATTAATCAGGGTTGCCTACTTCCCCTAATGATAAAATTTCCAGTTGGTAATTCTGTATCCAAATCAAATTCTTGATAACATATTGGCCCTACACCATAACAATCACCATTTATCACTGCATCTCCCATTGTGCCGTCGGGATTGACATAAAATAATCCTGTATTTAGCATATTTTCTCTTTTACTAGAAGAAAGTACAGCATATAAACTCATAATTATAGCTGTTGTTATAAGCTTTATTCTGATAGTTTTCATGTTTAAATATTTATAAAAGAAAAGGGCTGCAAGCCCTTTTCTTGATAAATTTTATTTAATAAATCTCTAAGGTTGTCTAACTCCTCGAACAATATGATTGTTAGTCGGTAACTCAGTATCCAAATCATACTCTTGGGAGCAGATCGGACCAGACAATTTACACTCGTTTGTCGCTCCAACTGGATCTCCCATTGATCCATCAGGATTAGCGTAGAAAATTCCTGTTTCGTCTTCGTTTAATGTGTTCGCAGGAGCAAATGAAAATGCTGCGAAACTTCCAATTGCAATTGCTGCAACTCCTAAGGTAATTCTAAGTGATTTCATGATGTTTGGTGCTTTTATAAATCAAAAAGCTAAACTTTAGTTTTTTGCCTACTCTGGGTTTCAGGTTTTCAGCTTCCCCTGTTTTGGTTATTAGTTTTAAATTTAGTACGTGGTCTGAACATGACTACTGTGTGGCGGACTTTTATACGAAAACATGATCAGACCAATGATATTTAGTGTTAGCACCGCAAGATTAATCCACAGTTGATTATTCCAGTTCAACCCTCTAAAAAGCGAAATACATGAACATGGTATGCTTGGCGCAAACTTTAAGATGTAGATGAGATATCCTGTATATAATAGCAGGACAGATAGCGAGGTAATAAGTCCTAATTTTCTCCAAGATTTCTTTAGCAACAGTATCACAAGTGACAAGTGCAGTAACTGTAAAATGTAAGGCAGCGGTGATCCCAAATACGATAATAGATATGCACCATTGATCTGCCTTCTGAAAGTGTCAAAATCAAGAACCTTACTGACAAACGTATATGCCCACATCAGTAGGAGTAAGAATATAATTGTTTCGGCTATCAAGTTTTTCGTTCGCATGGTTTGAGTATTTTGTGATTTAAGTTGAAAGGTTATTCCACACACAGTTAAAATCGAGCTTTATTTCGAGGTTCTCCATTGGCCACCATGTCTGATTGGTGGGTCCTTTATCGATTCATCATTTTCAGAGTCGTTGGAAACGACTCCTGCTTGAATTGTATCGCTATTTTTTGACATTTCTGTTTTTGAGTTGACAATATTCAGTTTTTCCAGTTCTAGCGGTTCTTCAATTTCGGATTCTCGACAGGAGTGTAAAATGACCGCTCCTGCGATGATTAATATTGTTGAGATAATAGTTTTCATTTTGTTAAAAATTTTAAGAATTATCCCGGCCGGTTATTTCGAATTCAAGAGCGAAGGTAGAGGGCATTGGAAGACGGAAAAACTGTTTACTGCGCACGTTGAACAATTTGAATGCGCAAATTGTTCAAATTGAGCATTGTTATTATTTTGAAAATCAATGTTTTATGATGTTTTTGTGGTAGGTTGCAGATTTTAGTTTTTGATAAATCATGGTTTGGCGATTTTTACTAATTTTATACAAACTTGACCTATGAAATTCTCCTATTTTCATATCATAATTGTTTTATGTTTATTACACTGTGAATTTCTCTGTGCCCAAAAAGAAGAGTACAGTAAGTATTACTATATTCGGAGAAATTATGAAGTGTTTTCAGAGAATGATGTCAGGGCACTTCCATTCATTCGTCAGTACATTGCTGAGGCAAAAAAGGATAAGGATTATGATAAATTGTATCAGGGATATGCAGATGGTGTCGAATTCTCTGCTGATCGTAACGTAAAACTTAAATATGCGGATAGTACAATAATTGCTGCCAAATTTTCACGCAAAGAAGCTTTAGTTAGTTCTGCATTCCTTGAGAAGGGAGTTGTCTATTATTTCCACTTTAAGAAATATCAATTGGCATTAGATGAGTTTCTTTTAGCAGTCAAATATGCCAAGAATGGTACTGATCCATATTATCAGAACAGGCTAAATTATCTTATCGGTGTAGTAAAGAGTTATATGGGTTACTACGATGAGGCACTGCCTCTTTTTATAAAAACGCGCAATCATTTTGGTGCTGAAATAAGTAGAAACCAGCATCCGACAATACTATTTGATGCGCGAAGAGGGTACTTTAACGGCCTTCATCAGATGGCTATCTGTTATAGAAACATGGGACAATTCAATCTTGCCGATTCAATTGTCAATGTCGGGCTTTCTGAGATTGGTGCTAGCCGTGAGCATAGGCAGGAAGCTGGTTATTTTTTGAAAGAAAAAGGTATCTCTGAGTTTAGGAAAAAGGAGTTTTCAACTGCTATCGCCTCGCTTATCGCTTCATCGGTAGCGTTATCAAAAATTAATGATTTTTCGTGGTTAGCTGTAAACTATTCATATTTGGGGAAATCCTACCTTAAATTGAGTGATGAACCCCACGCTTTAAAAAACTTTGAAAAAGTCGATTCGATTTTTCAAAAGCAGGCTTTCATTGTTCCCGAGGTTCGAGATACCTATGAACTTTTGATTGATCATTACAAATCAAATAGTGATGTAGAAAAGCAATTATATTATACCAATCAGCTTTTAAAAGTAGATAGTGTCCTATTCAGGGATTTCAATTATTTGTCAAGAAAGATTAGCAAGGAGTATGATACACGTATATTGAAAGAAGATAAGAAGCGGCTTGAAAATAGATCCGTTAGAGACAAAGTGGCTCAATGGGGTTTAGGTACAGTGGCGGTAACTTTTGCAGCTACAATGCTATTTTATAAAAGAAGAGAAAAAAGGTTGCGAAGCAAATATGATAATCTGGAGCAAAAGATCAAAGCTAGAGATAACGCCAATATGGCCATCAAAATGGAGGAAAAGCATGATGGGAATAAACTTGAAATCGACCCCAAAGTTGTAGAAGAAATACTGCATAAATTAAAAGATTTTGAGGAAAAGGGAGGCTTTAGGGAAAGCGGTCTTACACAGCATAGATTGGCAGATAAATTCGATACTAATCATTTCTATCTTTCACAGATCGTGAATGAATACAAAGGCATGAATTTTACAAAATACTTAATAGAGCTGAGGATCAGTTATATAACTGATAAACTGTATAATGACTCAGAATACCGTAAATATAAGATCGAAACACTTGCAGAAGAATGTGGTATGGCCTCAAGAAATCATTTTTCAAAACTTTTCAAAGAGATCAATGGAATAGGTCCATCAGAATTCATCAAGAGACGTAAATATGATTTAGATCTGGATCAGAATCTTATCATTGAAACAATCTCACAATAAATCGTTCTTGGTTTTACAAACGAAAGAACTAGTGAACTAGCTATGGTTGTTTACTTTAAATATTTTTTAGTCCAGTTTCTTTTTCCCAAATGATGCTCTCCATTTTTTAAAATTTATATGTAAAGCTCTGATTAGTAGAATTACGACAATTTTCAAAATAATGTCAAAATCATTTTGCCGTGAAGTTGTAAGGTATTATATTGCAAAACCAAAATCATTAAAATGCTTATGAAAAAGAATGAATACAACCCAACAATAGTTCGCGTATCTTAATACTTAAAGAGTAATTTCAACCCACGGAATTTCTTTTCGTACCATTATCAGATCCCCACTAAGATAGCCTTGTGAAAGTACTACGTGCTTATTGATTTGTAGCTCTGGTAATTGAATTCACCGCTCGGTGATAAACCTTTTTAAATAACACAACCGAAAAAAATTATGTTATCATGTTTCAACAAGAAGATAATCTTTCCAGTAAAGGAATAGATTCATCCAAGAAAAACGTTTTGGATTCGTTAAGTGACGTCAATTTAGATGATGTTACCAAAATTCCGGGTCCACAAAAAGAGTATCTTAAACAAGCAAAAAATATAACTGACACAGGGCGGCAGTTTCTGAATCAGCCATTATTACCAAATGACCCCACCACCCTCAAGGAAAAAGTTTGGGCAAACCAGCCTACTTCCAAAATATTTAATGCAGCAGGGATTCCTGAAAATGCAATTGCAGGTATCAATAGGGTAGTTAAGCTCGATATTTTTGTCGATGGAAAAGAAATCAAATATTTTAAGCACTTTAAACTAACCCAAAGTGCTGTGAAGCATCATGAGTTTGAGCTTACACTTGCTCATGATACCTTAGGAGCTGCGGAAAATCACAATCTGGAAGAGGCGCAAAATTTTCTGGGAAAGAGAATAACCATTGTCTTTAAATATAAAGATGTAGACAATAGCCCCGAAAGAAATTTTGTAGGAGTTATTACAGAAGTAGGTTTTAGTCAGGAAAAAGGAAGTCTGGGCAATCTTGTCATGACAGGCTGTAGCCCCACAATATTATTGGATGCAGCGCCGCATATCCAGAGTTTTGGCGGATCAAAACCCATCAGTCTAAATAGTATAGCAAGTGAAGTCATCAAAGAAGGCTTAGGTGCTGACAAATTTGATTTCAGGGTTGATTCCCGCTATGGAAATGTACCGTATAGTTGTCAGTACGAGGAGACACATTATAACTATCTGGCTAGAATGGCAGAAGCTTATGGTGAACAATTTTTCTATGATGGTGAAGTTCTTCATTTTGGACAGCTACCACCGCAGGAGAAACCCGTTGTACTTACTTATGGTAGCAATCTGACTGATGTGAAAATCAAAATGAAGGCGCAGCATGTAAATCCAACATTCTATGGTTATAACAGCAGTAAAGATGAAAAGTTCGCTGGTGGAAAAACCAAAATTGACCATAAATCAGATATTGCCAAAAGAGCATATGAGATTTCTGAACGGACTTTTCAAACACCATCTTTACGTGTTGCCCCTATAAAAGCTGCAACCTTTATGGATATTGATGCATCGCAGAAAGGTACTGCCGGGAGCAAAGCGTCGGAAGTTTTTGTCACCTCGGGAAATACGACAGTTCCGTTTCTTCATCCTGGATGTATAGCAGATATTGAGATGAGAAAAGCTGATAGTAGCGAAACTTCATACTTTACAAAACTGATGCTTATTGAAGTTACGCACGAAGTTGACGCTCGTGGTTACTATGATGGTTCATTTCAAGCGATTGCATCCGATACAGGATTTATCCCAAGACCCGAATTTGTAGTTCCAACTGCGGAACCCCAATTTGGGAAAGTAATGTCAAATACAGATCCACTCAATCAAGGGCGCGTACAGGTGCAACTGGACTGGCAACGTGGAAAAGATTCAACCGAATTTATCCGCGTAATGTCTCCCGATGCGGGTAGTAGCGATAAGGTCAGCAAAAACCGTGGCTTTATGTCTGTACCAGAAGTGGGGGATCAGGTTATTGTAAATTTTGTCCATCTGCATCCCGATCGGCCATTTGTAATGGGAGGCATGTTTCATGGAAAAGTTGGCGCAGGTGGTGGTGAAGGTAATAATGTAATGAGTTTCAGTGGTAGGAGCGGAGCAGAATTGAAATTTCATAATGGTGCAGGTTCCATGAACCTACAGGACCAGGGCGGAGCAAACATGCATTTCGACGGAGCTGGAAATGCCACAACAAATGCAAAAACAGCCCATAGTGTTAATGCTGGCAGCAATAGTTCCATTAATGTCGGCGGTAAAAAAAATGCACCGCCACAATCTCTCTTAAATATGGATGCTGCAGGTAATATTACGCTTGACGGCAAGACAAGTATAACCTTTCAGGTTGGCGGAAATAAAATTGTCATCGACAAAAAGGGGATTAGCGGAACAGTTACCAATGGAAACATCAGTTTCGATGCGACTGCTGGAACATTTACTATTCATAGCAATGGTAACATGGATATCAAGACCGACGCTGACTTAGCTGTTGACAGCAAATCTTCCAAGATCAATTCAAGTGGGCCAACCAATATTACAGGAGCAGATGTAGAAATTAATAAAGGATAATTATGGAGTTCAATATTCAGGATATTGGGAAAACAAGAAAGTATGCTTTCCTCAGGGAAGAGCGTTATCAATTTCAGGGTTTGCGCAATGAAAATCATTTGGAAATTGGTCTCGATGTAAAGTTATTGTCCGTCAGCGAAGGAGTTCCCACTTTTAAAATAAATATAATCCGATATAAACAGAGTAATGCTACTGGCTTGTACAGTTGGGTGGGGGATATTCATGAGATAAGGAATGAACTGATTTTTACTCTAAATGAAAAAGGGCAATTAGGTACAATCTTAAATATGGAAGATATACGCATGAAGTGGGAAAAAATTAAACCGGAGCTTATAAAAGAACATAAGAAAGATCCGCACAAAGATATTTTTATCACAGGTATTAATGAACTTTTGGAAAACGCAGACAACTTATCGGATGCTTTGCGATTTGCACAGCCTTATCTGCTTCTATTTCCTGGTATTCATGCAAATCAGTTAAAAAAAGACGAAGAGACAACTGGATATCGTGAACTTCCCAATTTTTTGGCGGCAAAAATGGTTCCTATTAATACTGTGGAGACACTTACAGAATTAGAAGATGGTAAAATCCAAATCGAAGTTCAGGGGACAATTGACGATGAAAAGTTTGAACAGGAGAAAGTTACAGCCATGATCAGGATTCTGAAAAATAGGCCACGTGTCCCTACACAGCTACAGTTAGGTTACATCGAAAGATACCGTTTGGATGAATGGCCTTGGTCTGAACAGAGTATGTGCATGAGTATAGCGGAAATTCCTGGTACGCTGTACCGTGAAGAAAGAAATATTTTAAAAGCAATATGATTTTTAAGATAGAGGATCTTGTCTTTCAAAATGACCGATACTTTATACTACTGAGCAGTAAGGATGCCGATAAACTAGCAGAACTAAACTGTCTAGATATCTATGCCGATGACGTAAAGATTAAACGCTTATCAGGTTGTCTGGTATCGGAAATATTAAAGATTCCTGATTTCACAGTCTTGGAGTCGAAAGAAAACCTAAGTGAATTGGAGCGGATTTTTAGAAAGACCAAATTGGTAGAAATCTGCACCTGCGTTAAGAACGTTAATTATAAATAAGTGGATCATGGCAAAAAAGTATGTGCCAGAGGGTGCTTTTCTCGCCTGCGATAAAGGAACGAGCCCATCGACATTACGGGTTAGCTTTAACAAAAATACGACAATATATGCGGTGCCAATGGCAACCGAAGCAGATAAGTTACCTTTCTTTCACCTTAAACCAATGGGACTCTGTACCTGTCCTGCAAAATGGGCTACGGGGGTAACCTGTTTACCTACTACCTTGCAATGGGATAATCCGAAGGATGGTGTAAAAATTAATGGAAACAGGATGCTTCTAGAAGATTCTACCTGCAATTGTATTTTTGGAGGTAAGATCAGTATATTTTTTGATAGGGCTTCCGCCGTTGCTTATGGTATAGGAGAAGGGAAGATGCCCAGCGATTACATCAAAGAAGGATTTGACTGGCTTGAACAAAAAACAAAAGAAAATCGAGCTGAAAGGGATAAGATGATTCCTGACTGGATGAAACCTATTGCAGGCGCTAAGGATTGGTTTGATGATCTTGGAACGGGATTAGTTGAAGGGGCGGTGAATGGAGTAGTCGGGCTTGGGGAAGTTATCTATCAGGTTGGGCAAGACCCGGTAGGTACTGCCGAAGCTTTAGGAGGAATGGTGAAAGAGGGGTATGAGGCGACCACTAAAGGACTTAATGAGGCATACAAATGGAGTACGACACCAGGGAATCTAGAAAAAGCAGCAAATTCAACATGGGATTGGGCTTCCAAGGAAGAGAATTGGGACAAGCTTGGAAATGATATTGTCAAGGGAGCTCAGGATACGGGCGAATGGATCGCTAAAAATCCTCGGAAGATCGGTACTACAGTTGGAGAATTTATACCAGATGCTGTCGCAGCTGTGTACACTGCTGGTGGCTCAGTGGCAGTTACCGCAGGTAAGACAGCTTTAAAAGAGGGTGCAGAAGTCGTTGTCGAAAAGACTGTAAAGGAAGTTGCCGAGGCTGGAGCTGAAAAAGCGGGTAAAGAAGCATTGGAAGCAGGAACTAAAAGAGGAATCGCAGAGACATTGGAGCAGTTAGCTAAAAAAGAGAGTGATGATATAGCTGCTGTTGTAACGAAGGATATTGATGAATTGGCTGCTGAGGCAATAAAGAAAGGCGGGAAAAGACCCAAGCTACCAGAGTATCCTGTTAAAAATGCTGATGGTACCTTGACAGATTATGGAAAATGGTATTACGAGCGGCCATCAGGATTTAGAAAAGGTGTAAGGAAGAAAGCTTATGATGGTGCGAAGGAGGATGGAATTGTAAAAGATCCTTTGACGAAGGAAGAAATACCATTTGATAGCGAATGGGATATGGGTCATAAACCTAAACACGAATTTAGAAAACATCAAAAAGATGCAGCAGAAAGAGAAATTTCACGTAAAAAATTTATTGATGAACATAATAATCCAGATCATTATCGTCCTGAGACGCAGAACACAAATAGATCACATAAACTAGAGGATCATACCGACGATTTCGAATAATTTAAGTAAATTTACTATATGAAACCAACAGAAAGACAAAAGGAATTATACAAAAAGCTTTCCCCAATAATAGGTACAGAACCAAAAGTCATTAAATATGGAGATGATACAGGTGAACATGCCATTTTCATTATGGAGTGTCCCGATCCTTTAGATAAAAATGTTATTTTTTATGCTACAATTGGATTGTCTGACTATTCTGTAGCAGATAAAAAGTACGAATTAATGATTTCGGGATATTCGGCGCAAGATAAAGTGGGGAATATTTTGAGCACAAGTGCTTTTTTTTGCATTAAAGATCAATGGAAGGTTTCTGAAGGGGTGGTTTTTGAAAAACTCGTTGAAATGTATTACCCCGCTTCTGAAATGAAACATATTTATTTTACTACACCGTATTTGTGGGAGGATAAACTTGAAGATTTTATGGTACAAAATGAAGAAGTCCATTTTCTTCTTGCTATACCGATATCAGAACCTGAGTTTGAATTATTTAAGCAAAAAGGTTCTGATGCTTTAGAAACATTGTTAGAAGAAAATGAAATTGATATTTCTGACATTAACAGAAAATCGATTTTATAATAAAATTAATGTCTAAAATAAACATAAGAGTTTATTTTTTGGAAGGCTGGATAAATATAAATTATAGCATTAAATGAACTTTAAAAAGCACCCGTCGGTGCTTTTTTTGTTTATAAACTTTTTAAATAATCCTTTTTATAAATAGATTTTCTTTTAAAATCATGGTAAATTTTGGGTGGTGTATGTTAACAGAATTAGCAAAAAAATATAAATTGATAAACAGAATTTAGTTGTTAGAAGAAAACAAACCAAAATAATGAACGAGCCGCAAGCGGTTTTTAAAATGGAATGGCTCCGCGGGTGCTATTTTTAAAACTGGTTGCACCGCTTTTCTGCCAAAATTCGGTTCCGACCATAGGAGGAGCCGAATTTTGGCGCCGGCAGTTTTTCAACTGCCAACGCAAATAGGTTGTGTTCTGAAATTCTTTAGATTTAAAAAGAAGCCTCTATTTTCTGTCATTCCCGTTTTAAACATATTCCAAAGGAGGGAAGCTCCCATTTGTGCAATGGTACTGTTGATAAAAAGGTCTTGTTTTAAAAGGGCTTCAGCCAGCGAGCAACTTGGTGTGTTATCCTCTTTTTCAGAACTGAGCATTGCATCACCGTATTCCGCAATAATGGAGGGAAGCGAATCAAAGGTTTTAAACTTCTTTGATGTGGGCTGCTCTATTTTTCCGATGGTTGACAGTATTGCCTGACCTGTGTATTTGGTATTTCCGAGGTCTAGCCAATATCTTCCCTTGTCCCTGTGATTGGGGTATTTGTCATTAAGTTCCTGTAATATTTCTGCAATCGTAAATCTTGAACCCACGGTATCAACACAGGATACATAAATAGATGCACCTGCATGGAGGGGTATTTCTCCTTCTTCACCCCGTTGGAATTTTTCTGTTATGGCTTTCCAGTTTGTACCCGACCAACGGTTCAGCCTATTGATAATTGCCTGAGATTTGAAAAGTCCCTTTTCTGATTCTGCATATCTTTGGCGACCTACGTTTGCGGAGGTTATCATATCGTCATCCCAAAGATATACCTCCAATCCTGGGTGGTTAAGTTCCAATAAACTGTGGTTGATTTCCATCAGCGCAGTCATAAATTTTGAACCTGTTCCACCTGCACCGATTACGTTGACACGGATGGGGTTTGTTGGACTTAGCAGGTAATTGTCCAAAAAATGGACATTGGTTTTTGGCGTTCTCATCGTAATATATCTTTAAGTTTTTGATTGCTTTTGATAAGTCTATCAGTTGGGAACATGGTATCAGTTCCGATTAGGCTTTCCCATAGCAGTACACAGTTTCCGTCAACTGGATTATGGTCAGCCATCATGTGGGAGAAATAGCTATTAAAAAAATAGTTTTCCCACAAGGTCATCAGCTCTTTTATAGAACCTGTTTCGGTTGCTTTTATGTCCACCGTTCCCATACAGACTTCACCACTTTCATATACATTGAAAAAAGGAGCATAATGCAGGGCGGTGTTTGCTGTTGGTTTTCTATTGATGGTTAATGCATAAATATGGAGTGATTCTCGGTCTGCCATCCAAACCAAAGGCGGGGTTTGTGCCGTTCCTGACTTTATTCCAAGTCCCTCAGAAAATAAAAGTTCTCTTTTTTGAGCTTTGCTATACCAGATTATGGTTGCTGATTTTGCGTCAAATGACAATAGGTTATTGGGTAAAATGCCATTTGATTTTAACTGATTGAGACTGTCTTCATCAATTTTTAGCGCTGTCGCCAATCTTTTTGCTTCACCTATCGTAAGGGGGTGGGGATTAACGGGCGCTCCATCACTGTCCATATCAAAGTGTTCGACATAAGTATCATTTAAGCCACCATTGCTCTGATAAAAGACCAATGCGCTTGAGGGGTAAAAATAGGTTCCAAAGCTGTTTGTAATATCTTCCATGATTTCTAAATTTTAGTATTGATGTTCCTGCCATATTTGAATAAGGCTATCAATGGCATTAAAAACCTTGCTTTCAAAATCAAAATTGTTTTCTTTTATTCTCCTGTTATCGTAGGGGATAAAGCGTGTTGGTTCGTCGATTTCGAAGTATTCCTGTAAATCATCGTTAACGGACTGGCAGAGCGATTCAAATAAACTACCTTTAATCGAAGCGCAAAAAGAAACATAGTTATCCAATGAAACCGCACGCTCATCAATATCTATTCTTTCCCTAAAACGCAAAGGATAGAATTTTCTATCGATTTGAACTTTAGGATAGGCGCAAAAAATCTTATAAAAAGACTTGGCAACCGTCAAGCATTTTTTATCAAAATCGGTTTTTGCGACAAATGTTTTTAAGCGGTTTGTGTAACTGTGCAGGTTTATCGGGTCACTGATTATTTTTTTGATAAAATCACCGATGCGTTTAGCATCATTAAAGTCGGCTATAAACTCTTCCTCCGCACCGTCATCGTACATCCAATTTTCAAGCATTTCATACATAGAGTACAAATAGCAATCATCAGTTCTGTAATAGGGTACACCAAGAACCTGATAGATGTAGGCATATACAGAAAGTAAAAGCTGACTAGCTTGTTCAGTTGCCGAATTGTGCAGTATGTTATAAAGTGGAATTACAGGGATATAGTATAAAGTCATTCCTGTATCGTATCTGTCTTCCTTTGCAAAGTAAGTGCTATTATTATGATGTATCAATCGGACTTCTTTCCAATCCGTCTCCGCTTTTTTAAGCTGTTTTTTAAGGTCTGCCATTGATTCAGCAATGTTATACGGAAAAGGGATATTTCCACAATCCTGTAAAGAAAGATTAAATTTTTTAGCGATTAGAGACAGGGATTTTTTAAAATCCCTGTCCATTTTTAATCTATCACAGTCCTGTATAGTTTCGGTTTCCTGCAATCTGGGAGAAAAGCGCATTCCTAAAAAGGCATTGGCAACATCGCAGGCGGTACGGACTTCTGTTTGTCCTTTTGTATTTCCCCTGCATCCTTTGGTTTTCTCATCCACCGTCCGAACTGCTCCAATTGTCTGTGCAGTTGAGCTTGGTTTTCTTTTCTTGGTAGCTTTACCGTTTCGGGATATTGTGTTTGCATAATTCATGTGTTTGACTTTTTAGTTAACCTTTCGTTCCGATGACGGTCTCAAAACGATAGAGAATCGTATCATCCGCAATCGTTGGACGTGAAATTTTCGCTGTGGTGAGTGCAGGATAGTTATTTGAATAAAAATTCAGGACTGCCTGTACGCTCCATTTTGGCTCAGGGTCGTCAAGCCTGATTTCCTGTTCTTTCTCTTTGAGTACGAATACTCTTGGAAGTTCTGTTGCTACTAACATATTATTGATTTTAAGGGTTATTCTCGTGAGTTATTTCGACTGTTTCTTTTCCTGTATCTGAAAATAGGCTAGGGGCAAACTGTCTTTCATAGATTTCCTGTTTGTTTTTGATAACTTCGGAATGTTCAGGATAATCCCCGACTTTTGGGAGTGCCGTCCAAGCATCTTTGTATTTTCCCTCCTTTTCAAAGGCATCCGCTTTTAGCATGGCTTCATTATATTTCTTGTTTCTGTTGTCTTTGTCCTTTTGTTCCTTATTGGAGTTTTGTTTTTCCATCGCAGAATTTGCCTGAGCAAGTTCTACCTGTTTCATAAAATGTTCCATATTGGACAGCAGACCAGAAGCTGTCTGAACAGGCTTTTTGATGTGGGCAAAAAATCCCTCGTCAAGTTCTTGGGGCGTACCTTTCAGGTTAAAGGGAGGAATCAGGTTTTTAGCCTTGTCCCCACAACTGTCATTTTCGATCAATATCGAAACGATAATTATATTTTCTGTTGCTTTGGTAATTGTTAGCATCAATTTGCTGTTCATTTCCATTTTCGCAATCTGTCTGAAAAAATTAGTTGCTTCCATAATAATTCATTTTTTTGTCACTTACACGGTCGGTGATGTATGATTCGGAAAGACCGATTTCCCTTAATTGTGCTTCATATTCTGCCATTACCTTATTAAATTCTGCTGTTCCTTCTTCGCCTGCAAGGCGAAGTCTGTGCGCTGTTCCTTCTTTCAGTGCCTTAGTGATGGTTCTGTGCAGTTCTTTGATATGTCTTCGTTGGTCAGAAAGTTTGCGTATTTCCTGTGCAAATAGCTGATAGCGTGATAGGATGTCCAAGAAAATGAACGCTTCCACGACATTTTGATTTTTATAGTTTTCGACAAACCTGTTGTATAACCAATCTGCGAACTTGTATTTTGCCAAAGTATCCATTGTTATCTTTTAATAATGTTCTGCTTAATATTTTTATCATAGTTCATTTGGTAGCCATTATCGTGAATGACCTTTTCAAGCCCGTTCCTGACGGACTGTAGATGCTGCCAATCTTCGGATGATATATTGAGGACATAGAGCTGTCCGAATTTCATTACCATTTCAGCGATAATGGTGAGCGCCTGAAACGCTGTTTCATTTTCCTTTTTCATGGTTTCCATTATTTAAGGTTTCTATGTAGCTTGTATAGCGATGGGTTAAATCCTTGCCTTTTTTAAATCGGTCTGTACGGTAGTTATAATTTTCCTCGAACAGGGTAACTGTTTTGTTTATGAGGTTGATATAATAGCGGTACGATGCATTTGCGCGTCTTTCATCCATTGTGCAGTGCTTTTTGATTAAAAAAAGTTCTCTTTTACTATTGCCTAATGCGAGTAAGGGCATAAGAATTTCCTCTACGATATAACCCTGTTCGGGGGCACTCGAGCTGTCGGCAACACATATAATTTCTTCGCCGTTGCTCAATGTGATATGAAGATTTGAACGTGTCATTTTTGCTGATTTTTTTGTTCTAAAATTTCTAATAGTAGCTCAAGGTCGAACTCCGTTGTTTGATAATTAATGTCCTGGGTTGTCCTGTAATGAGAGATACCATCATACGTAAAGAGGAGCGTGTCACTTTTCATGTATTCGTTGTCAGCGTACAATTCCTCAATTTCTTCGGGGGCAGCTTCTATAAAAGTAATGTCCTTTTCACCGAAAAGATGCTCATAAGGCGGACAGTTACATCCGATATAGACCAAGAATTTTGCAGAGCCGTCCCTGTAACCGTCTCTTAATTCAAGTCCGACCCCTGCCGATCTAGCGATGGTAAATATGCGTTTCGTCGAACTGAACCAAGTGTTGGTCAGGTTTACAATGGCAATTTCATGGTTGTTCCGATTCCCATTGGAATAGGCTTTGAGCATCATTTTATCAGTCACTTTTTCTGATGGTTTCATGGCTCAGATTGTAGGTCTATTTTTACAAGTAAATTGTCTCCAAATAGCAAGTAAATCGCATATTTTAGCTTTTTAGAACACTGTGGTTCTGCTGTAAATTTGATGAGAGCATTGATACTGAACAGCGCATCGTAACCGTCAAAAAGTTGGTCTCTGAATGTTTTTTTATTTCTGTACAGTCTTGTACCATTCTTTTTGTATCTACGCTCAAAAAAGGCTATTAAATTGTACCATAGTTCGGCAGTAATATGCTCTGCTGTCCAATCCTTTAAAATCTGCTCCTTGTTATCTTGGCAGAAATCTGCTTCTTTCTTGATGAAATCTATCATATTTTTAAGTTCATCGGGAAAAAGGTTGGCAAGTAGATAGGCTCTATCTAGGTTATCCATTTGATTTAGTGTTTTCATTTGTACATCTTTTAGGATTAATTTTAGGTGGCAGACTTTTGCAGGACTGCCACCTTTAAAAGTTTTATTAATTCAGTTCAAACACATCTGCACCAATTTTCTCAAATGAGGTGCATAGTTCAAATGCCTTTTGCGTTTTGAGCTGTGCAGTACCGCCCAGAACGATGCTCTGTAGTTTTGCTTCAGGGTTTTTGTAGTTTCGGACGTTCTGAAAGTAGCCCGTCACGGCATTATAAGTGCCAAACAATGTCCCTTTTGTGGTTTCCATCAATTGGGTATCGTTAATCATGGCGTATGCGAATGCATCATCTACCGTGTTTTTGAACATCGTTGACAATTCATCATCCGCCCCTTTTTTCAGCAGGTCAAATGTTTCCTTGTTCGGACATAGGGCGAGCTGAATCAGCTTGCGGATTTCGCTGTCCTTTACTTTGACCTTTGCCCAACTGTTGAAAATGCCATCCATCTGCATGGTCAGGGTGTTTGCCAACCCCATTACTTTGTGGGCATCGTTCAGGCGCTGTTTGGCTCCTGCGGTGTGCTTGATGCGTACTACGTTGCTCATGTTGCGTAGTGAAGCGTTCAGGGTGTTCTGACAGACGATTCTGATAGGGGTGAAGGCTGCCGTGATGCTTCCGCTCCCGTCATGGGAGGTCGTCAGGAAGATATATTTTTCAATCACATCATCGGAATTGCCGATACGGATGTAGTTAGGGAGTTTTGCAGTTATAAATATGCGTTCTCCCTGCCCCAATGCCCCTGCGGTTTCGTAGAGGATGCCACTTTCCCCGCCTACGATAGCGTCAAAAAAGGTAAAGGCATCTTTATTCTGTACGATATGGTAGTCTTTGCCCACTACACCGAGTACGGTATTGTTGTCCGTGCGGATGTTGGCGAAATAATTGGGAACCTCGATTTCCGTGTCCTGAATGACAATACCGTCTGCAATCTGAACGATGCCCGAACCTTTTGTAAATAGTGGGCTTTTTTCTACTTCGTAGTCCAGACCTGCGTGCCGAATTGCTTCGGCACTTGTAGGGTAGTCCTGCACAATCTGTCCTAGTCCGTGCCAAGCCTTTTCCTTTACTGAGAAAAATGAATATCTGCCTGTTCTGTTGTTGTAATTTAGATTATGTGCCATGATTTCTGATTTTAAGGTGTTTTTGTTTATTGATGAATCTGTGAGATTGAATCGGACGGTTAGAAAGGTAAATCGTCATCATCCGAACCTGCCACTATTGCAGTGTTTGCGTTCTGTTTTTCTGCACTGGTTTGTGTGCTTTGTCCATTTTCCTGCTTGGCGGGTTTCCCTAAAGGCTTGATAGCTGAGGTATGGAAATTGAGCCCTGCTTTTGCTGTTCCGTCACTTGAAAGCCATGCCCTTGCGCTGATTCTGCCCGATAGTTCAACCAATAGCCCTTTGACAAGGAATGTCACGGCTTTAGGAGTAAGCCAATAGGAGCAGTCCACAAATTCGGTCTGTTCAATGCGCTGTCCTGCTTTGTTTTTGTAGCTGTCATTCACTGCGATGGAGAAGTTGACAACTTCTTTTCCGTTTGGTGTTTTGCTGACTTCTGCATTTTTGGTCAGCCTTCCGATGATGTTCATAATCGTCTGTTTTTAAGTTATACAATCCTGTTACGCTTCCCCCTTTTCCTGTCCTGCTGAGGCTCGGCCCCGAATCATTTTTTTCAAAAGAAAAAACAGGAAAAAAAAGAAAGTCAATGTATACGCCGGTCAAATGGTGCAGAGTCAAGAGAAATGATGATTTAATGGGGGGGACCCTCTGGGGCGTAGACCGTTCATTCGTTATTTCTCTTGCAGGGTGGTGTCGGTGGCTGGCCGACGTATTTTTACTTCCCTTTTTCGACTGTTCTTTTGATAAAAACTGATTAAACAAATCTTATTTTTCCTGAAATTTCAGTCGTGTTAAAAAAGTATTATTCATAGGTAATTTAAAGCTGCGTATAATCCGGACGGGCTTAGGAGCGGCTTTCAATTTTCTATGTTAGGGAATGCAAAAAGCTCTTTTACAATGAAGGAACGGGCATGGCGTAAATGTGCTTTTGCTTTTGTGGGCTGGCAATGATAGTGGTGTTTTGAATTATGTATTTTGAAATGATATCTTTTGCGTGAGTGATTGAAGGGGAAAGCCCACAGGAACGAGGACTTGTAACGGAAAGCCCGGTGCCATAAAGCACACGCCATAATAAGTTTATGCATAAGGCATTTTGGGAATAGCGTTAAGTGGACTGAATAGATTTCTTTACACAGACTAGGAAATGCACTGCTGTAAAATTTCCTGGTCTTAACTTTTCCTTGATTTATTTTTAATATTATTCGCGCGGATCTGTTGCTGGTTGCTTGTAAACACAAAGATTTACTTACTTTTGTTTATAGAAAGCTGGAGAATTTATAGCATTATTTAAGCTAATTTTAAACCTAGAATAGCACAATTTACATGAGTAAAAAAGTATTTATTTCCTATGCATGGGGTAATAGTGAGCATCAACAATGGATAGTTGATCTTGCAACAAGACTAATGAACGACAGCGTTGACGTTGTGTTGGATAGGTGGTCACTTCAAGATGGTCATGATATCCATAGTTTCATGGAAACTATGGTTAAGGCAAAAGATATTTTTCGGGTACTTATAGTTTCTGATAAAACGTATACGGAAAAATCTAATGATCGAGCTGGGGGTGTGGGAACCGAAACCCAGATTATTACGCCAAATATCTATTCGAAGCAAGAGCAAGTCAAATTCATTCCACTCGTAAGAGAGAGGGATGAGGATGGACATGCATTTCTTCCTGTGTATTTACAAAGCAGAAAATATATCGATTTTTCAAGGGAAGAGGATTTTGAAAATAGTTATGAGGAATTATTAAGAAATATTCTTGAAACCCCATCGCTTCCTAAACCTAAATTAGGAATAAAAGCGCCCAGCTATATTACCGATTCAGTTGTAAATCTTGCTGAAACCCACAATAAATTAAAGACAATAAATAACCAGATCAATAAGAATGGAAAGGTTGCATATAGGGAATTGAAAAGTTTTATTGAGATCTTTCAGGATAAACTTTGGGATTTTGAGCTTGTCAATACGCCAACTGATATAATCGGTTATGGCGAGAAATTATATGATACGCTGAAATCATATAAACCATTGAAAGAAGATTTTGTACAATTTATTGAAATTTTGGCAAGTAACGAACTGGATAATAGCGATGAATTATTAATCGAATTTTTTGAAACTGCTCCGTTTTATGATAGTCCCAGGGAACACGAAGGCAGCTGGAGCCCTGCAAGATTTGACATTTTTAAAGTAATTTTTCATGAACTTTTCCTGTATGCAATAGCTGCAGCCTTAAAAAATAAAAACTACAAACTCGTTGCAGATCTGCTACATACTAAATATTACAAAAAAGAAAAATATGCCAGGAAGACAGAAGCTTCTAAGTTTACTTTTATCGGAGGCTACCATGAATATCTGGAACAATATTTTTCTAGGGAACACAAGAAGATTACAGGTTTTGGAGAGTATATTATTATGAATTTGTGTGAAAATTTTAAAAAGACCGACCTTATATTAGCTGATATGGTATGTTATTTCGTTAGCTATCTGAAGATAGTTGATTACGAAACGTGGTTTCCTTATACTTATATTTATGGAGAATCACAGCCTATCAATTTTTTCGCAAAAATGACATCTAAAAAGCATTTTGATAATGTAAAGGAAATATTCGACATAAAAGGAGCGATTGAGCTTAAAAATATACTGACAACTTACAAAAGTGAAAATAATGACCATATTCGTTATGGAGGGAACGGGTATTCGAAAGTGCCTTCCATTCATGAGCTTGTAAACCCGGATACAATTGCAAGTGAAAGGTAAGCCTGGAATGGTATCGATTGGTAAAATGCGAAAAAATATAAATAAATGGCCTACAGGTACTCGCATCAACAACGGATAGACTGGATAAAATTACATAATCCAAACTATCCTAATCAGCATTGGCATAGCGATATTGTTTATCGCCCGGATGAAATTCTCCATAAGGAGTTTTTTTATCGCAAGAGGACTGTAAAAAAGAAGATCAATCCAGCAAACATATGTGGTATTGAATACGCCTACTCGTACAATTGTCCAGCTTATAAGGTAAAGGACTGGACATATCACTGGGACGATTTATTGCGCGATCTGAAACGACTAGATTGGGTTATTGACAATTTGGTCGATTTAGACCAGATTATTGACCATATCCACTTTAATGAGGAGGAAAAGACAGTTGAACAGTATGGCGATCACTTTTTCACTACGGGTGGGCAACATCGCTTATGTCTTGCCAAATACCTTGAACTGGATGAGGTGGAAGTAAACGTTGAGGAATACATTTTTGACCGTGAGCGATTTCAACGGGAAAAAAGATTTGAAAGATACATTCCTAAATTTATTGAGGAAGGGTTTTTGGGTCAGTGGTATGAAAATAACCCACGCGTTGATTTTGTGGGGATAGATGTTAAGGGATTTGATAATAAAAAGGATACGGTTTTTATAAAAAAGAAATTTGCCGGATATGTATTGGACCGGATGAGTGAGCTTAGAAGATTTCCATATCGGGGTATCTCCAATAGCATAAAATCAATGAAAATTGAAAGTAATAAAAGAAATAGTATTGTTTCAGATCAGGAACTCTATCTTTTGGATACATTACTACTGCGGCACAACCGCAGCATTTTAAGTAAGATTTTCATATAATTCTTTGTTGATGGATTGTAAGAATGATATGAAAATAATATAAATCAAGCGAAGTCAATTTATTCTTCTATGGACTTTTCCTAGGACATCAATATGTTATCAATCACCTCAATGCCTAAGAGGTTTTTTGCTATGATGAATTTCTCGGGAAGTCTTCCTTCCAATGCCAAAATAATGCGACTGTTTGGAAGTTCATTATCTACAATTTGTTTTGCTTCAATTAAATGCTTGTATTTTACACACTGGAAAATACCACGTAATATATCTTCTGGAGTAGAAATAATAGATTTCACTTCGACCCCGATTTTCAGGGATTGATCAATAAATAGAACGTCAATAACATCAGCTGAAGGTAGTACATGTTCGAGTATTCCCTCTGGAAGGGAATCCTTAAGACCTAGTACTAAAGGGTTTTTTGAAACAAACTCCTTAAATTTTCTGTGGCTTTCGCTTTCACCTCCTGATCGTATTTTGGTTGCTTTATGTAAATCTTCTTGAAGGTCTATGTGTATTGGATCCAAACCAAGAACATTCAAAACTTCCCGCCAGTATGGAAATAAATATATTTCTGCGAGCATAGCATCCAAAAACTCTTTCTGCTGGCTTGGGCTACGTGTGCTGTAATCAGCAATATCGATAAACCAAGAAATTCCATCGCCTGGAAGGTTAGTTCTTTTGCTGATCGCGATACATTGGATGGGTGGAATTTTGATGTCAATACTTAAGCTCAGTTCTTTCATTGCATTTCCAATCACACCCAATACATAATTAAGATTTCTTGGATTTGGCATTTCAAGAATTTTAGCAAGGTCGGAATAATAAATTGTCTGACGGGCCTCAGCTTGTTTAACTAGGTAGGGTAAAGCTACTCTCGCTCTTGCTTGATATAATTTATTTCCCTCTAATAAATCGTACTTTCCGACAATTGATGTTTTCATTTTACTTTGCTATTTTCAGTTGATGTCTCTTTTTGATTAGTTTTAGCTAATCCAAGGAATTTATAATACAATTTTTTTTATAAATTATTGATAGCTAGGGCTATTTGGCAAGACGTTTATTTTCCAAAGTTAAAAAAGGATTTTACTGCGTGCAATAGCTTTTGAATCCAATTTTTATTATTTGGTGGGTACAAATATAATTGCAGATGCCCTTCCATAGCGCGTAGTTTTATGTTGACATCAGCATATTTCCAATGTCTGCCAAGCCAACTGTCTTTTTCAATTTGTTCCATTTCTGGATCAGAGAATTTTCCCAAATTATCTACGTCGTTACCCAAAAGCAGCTGTAATTTACTGACAAGAACATGTGCTTCCTTGCCGAAAATAGGTGGGGAGTTAGTGGGTAGATGTCTAGTCAGGAGAAGGAATGGACTTTTAGTACTTTTATCGGTAATTATACGTATAACATTAAAGTAGTCAAAGAAAAAGAAAGCGCTGTCATAAGGGCTACTCTTAAGGTCGGAAGTATTGGACGGTACTAAATTTTTTAATAAATGCAACAATTGATTAAGGAAATCTACTGTTTTGAACTGAAGACATTTTTTGTAAAGGATCAGAAAGTCATCGGCCGACATGGCGATCGTGTTAATATCAAGTTTTTCATAGACGGCATTTGCCTTTTTACAGTTTCTTTGATCCTGAGTAATATAAAAATCACATGAAGACCCAAAAGCTGTATGAAAAGCATCTTCCATGGTATTTCTGAAAGTTTGTTTCCTGCCTCTGTTTATAGAAATTTTATCTTCCTGATACCCGTGCATGTCCAGTGCTATATATTCATTACTTATTTCTGTGAACCAGGGGGAGGCAAACTCATGGGCAGGGCTTTTTGGTTCAGCTAAAATTCCTTTTTTTTTATAAGCTTTATCAATGAGTTCATAGGGGGAAGCGCTGTGAAATATTTGGTCTCTTTTTATATCTGCCCCACCTTGAAGATTTTCACGTAAATCTTTATAAGCTGTATTTTTGTTCATTCTTTCTATCATTCCAAAGATTGCTGTTAAAAGTCCAACCTGTGTATAATTGTCCTCAAGTTCAGGGAGAAAGCTGCGCATAAGATGAGCTGTTTCAGGGTTTTCGAAGGATTTTTGAAAAACTTTATCGATAGGAGTGTTTTTAAATAACGTAATTTGCTCATTCAATAGTTCCTGTAGATTTCTACTTTCTTCATCAAGATTGTCTGAAAGTGGTTTGATACGAAGCACATCTAGTAGTTGACTTAGATTGCTATCCTGTATGTATAAATCCCGAGGAGGATTATTTCGAAATACAGTTCTGCCCTCTATATGGAATAAACAATAATTTTGGGTAAGGTTGGAGATAAAATCCAGATCAGAATCGATATTCTCCATATTTGATAGTTCTTGGCTACTCGCAGAAATGTCGCCAAGATGCGAAGATGAATAGGGCTTTAAAAATTTCTCGTTATCTGAAATAATTGAAAAAAAATCACTGTGGTGCCCGTTTTTCATCTGGCTCATTACATTCCAATCTATATAGATCCTGATCATCGTTATTTAAAATTATTCTTCTGGAAAGTTAGGGAATAATCTGTGATATTAAAGATTTCAGGTTTAATTATTGTAACTGTAATAATGTGGCTGAGCCATTCACTAAAGATTCCCGAGTTGGATGGATTAGCCTCAGTAATCGTAGGATTGCTGCTTGTTTTTGTTTCCTTTATATTGGCTAGAGAAAGCAGAAGCTTGTTGATGGGCGAAGGTATCGCAACCGAAACGAGAAAAAAAATTGCGGAACTCGCAGAAAAGGACGTTACAGTGGTGAGGACTAAAAACATATTATCGACTTATCAGTCGCCCGAAGAAGTTGTCCTGATGTAGATAATAGATTTTGAAGAGGACCTGGATACAGAGGAGATCACTGAGGCGATACGCTTTATCCGCACAGAGATAAAAAATGAATTTAAACTTGTACATTATATGATCATACAGCCGGAATAATGCTGCACATAGAGGTGAAGACTCCTACGGTTGCAGTAATGTTAATTCGTCAATTTGATATTTTAGTGAAAAGTGTTTAAATTAGATATCAATAATTATTTGCTCGATCGAGCAAACTTTTCATAAAATAGGTTAATAATATGGCAAACGCTCCGAGTTCCCCACTTAGAGCGTTTTTTTGTAAAGTGTGAGATATCGTCGTGAATCAGATTGTAGATTATAAAGTTTTAGTTTATATCTATATTTTATACAATAATAATTTATAAATTAGAGCATATTTATTATTGAATTATCGATAATTACACAAATAGCCATAAAAGAAAACATTAATTGCAACATATGAGTGCCAATCCAAACTGTTTGCCACCCTCGATTTTTCCAAAACCCGGAGAGGAGGTGGTATATTTTTCTAAAAATAAAATCATAGAAGGGAAATTACTGGGTTATGATATATATGAAAAGCCTGTTATAATAAACCAATTTGATTTTCCCGACTCAACCAATTCATTTGAAATCATTAGGGCGAAATATCCAAATAACAGGATAGGACCTAACTGGGAAAGACTGCCTGAATCAGGAATCGTTGAAGCAGCACCTACAGATTTAGCTGATATGATTACCAAAAAACTTGAAGAGCGTATACCACCGGGACCGAACTATATGGAACTAATACAAGAATTTTATTATAGGGGATACGAAACTTATTTAGTTGGTGGGACAGTACGTGATTTTATTCAGGGCGAAAAATCGAATGATATTGACCTGGTTACCACCATGCCGCTTAAGTGGGCATTACCACTTATCAAATCAATGTTCAACGATAAATTCTCTTATGCAAGACAACATGGCTACATTCGTATAGGTGGTACTCCAGCTTCCGGCGATCCTTTTATTGATGTTAAAAATTTTTCATTGAGTAATGCTGGGTATGGTACCTCTCTATTCGGTTCGGAATTGGCAGATGATTTTAAGATACGGGACTTTGCATGCAATGCGATATATTATGAACCCATTAATAAACTGTTGATTGATCCTTCAGGTAGTGGGATCGGTGATGCCAGAGCTAAAAAGCTCAGTATAGTCAGGGACCTCAATATTCACGCTGCACATTATAGTTCGGCTCAGATTCTGGTAAGGTTTGTGAAATTTGCAGCTAGAGGATATACCCCAACCGACCAGACACTTGTAGAGCTTCGTGCAAATTTTTGCCCGCTTTTCTCAACGATGGATAATGCGTCGAGAATAGAATATGTTCGAAGGCAAATTTTAAGTAAAAGTCCTCTGGACCAGAGAATCTTGGTTTATGAAAATTTTGTGCAAAGTATGATTGGCTTAGGTTTTGAGTATGAATATGAGCAGTTTATTAAGCCTTATGAATCTTATTTAAATTTAAACTGATGAAGGAAATGTATTTTTTGCCGATCACAAAAGTGAATGATGAGTTTTTTCAGCAATTTACCTTGGAGGAAGATGATTTATCATTTTATCATGTTGATAATTATTCAAAGATAATTGAGGAAAAGTGTTACAGGGAAGAGGCGATTGTAAATCTGCACAGAGGTAGATTTAAGACACTCGTATTTGCTCCAAAAAATGAACAGGAAAAATTTTTCTTCTGTCTGGTCAATGAAAAAGGATTGCCACAAGATGCGCAGGAAATCGAAGTAGATGATTCTTATATTGAGGAACTAAGGAAGGTTTTATCATTACAGGTATTAAAATCTGAAGGGATTTTCAAAGAACAGGAAATTGATATTCTTTCAGAATTTGTAACTCCACGAATATACTCGAAAGATTCTGAGAATGAAATGTATTATCACTTTCATTGCTTTGAAAACAGTAATTTGATTTTTGGTGCTCCAGGTTCTGGAAAGACCACCATGTTAAGAAAGATAGCGTTGGATTATATATCAGAAAATTTCGATCATGATAAAAACCTAAATAAATTTCCGATTTATATTCAGCTCCGTGACTTCAATAATTATAAAAGTGATTTTAATACATATATTGACACATGTATAAATAATACACTGTACAATATAAAATTTTTGGATCATAAAACTGTGAAGTTCGGCGGTAATCTGTGTTTATTGTTAGACGGTGCTGACGAGATTGATTTTGACAAGTTCAGCAGTTTTGAAACTACCATAAATGAGTTTAGGCACAAGAACCCTCTCACGTCACTGATTATCACTTCCAGACCAGACAGAAAGATGGAGCAACTGAAAGAATTCAAGAAATGGTATGTCCAGCCTTTTAATGAAAATCAGATCAAAGATCTGACATATCGGAAATTATCTAGAGGAGGTAAGTGGAAAGAGTTTATTTCTGTCCTCAATAGTGCTCCAGGGGTGAATGATGTTTTAAAGAATCCATTGTTATTAACAATTGCGCATTTTTTATTTACACATAAGTCGATTATACCGATAAATTCGGGACAGCTTATAAAAGAACTGGTGTCAGCTCTTGTAGATAACTGGGACTCAAACCGAAATATTGAGCGAAAGCTAAAAGATAAAAAAGTAAGTGCTATTGAAATCACAAATTTTCTTGGAAAGTTATCACTCCAGTATTCACAAATCGGGAGAGATGCACTAAGCACTGAGCAGATTTTTGAGAAGATAAATGATTTTCCAGCAATAGAGGATTTGGATCTTTATTTGGATTACATAGAGTTCTCAACGGGAATTATTCACAAAAGCAATAATCGATGGAAATTTCAGTTCCGGGCCATTCAAGATTATCTCTGTTCAAGCTACTTAGTCGAAGGTGTACAGAATTTAAATAAGGAATTGTTTACCGAAAAAAACTGGAATAGGATCCTGATGATGATCAGCGGCTTAAATTCTGATCCGAACTATATCTTGAAAGCTATTTTAGAAAGTGATGAAATCACTAAACTCGACAAAGTTGAAAAAAGCTTGGCAATAATGAAAGAATCGCACTTATTGAAGGTTCAGGATATTGAAAAAAGCTTTAAGTTGCTGGAAGAATTTTTTGTTAATTTTGAATCCGTAAAAAATATAGAGGAGAAAAGTATAAATTTCAGTGCGCATGAGGAGACAATCCGCCTGATACTTGAAACCAAGGGTAGTGAAGATATCATAAACTTGATGAAGACTATTTATCAGATAAGATATACTAAATACGAGTACAATTTTTATGGGTATCTCAAGAATTCGCGATCAAATATTTTAAAATCTGTTTCATATTTTACTGAAAAGAATGGAAACATTGACATAGACCTGAAAGATGATGAGATTTTGATTCGATATAAAGAAGAATCTCCCAACATTGTGGACTAACTTTGAGCTATGATGTTACTATGAAATATGGAATTTAACAAAGTGTCTTTCAAATTCCATCTCTTTTTTCTAGCTTAATATTGGCACTTTTTAATATTGTGTCTAATAGGCTGTATCACAAGTCGATTTTGGCAAACATTTGCCAAATTGAGTTTGAGCAAATGATTTAGTTTACTAAAAAGGGCAATTTTCACATCGAAAATTGCCCTTTTTTCTTTTTCAAAGAGTAATCGTAAGCAGATGGCCAAATGTATATCGTACAGTCAACTTCGATTTTATTTATGATGCAGCTTCTTTTTTGCGATATTAATTCTGGCGTTTCATAACTTTTGTGTGAGTGATAGCAGCGGCATCCTTTTACTCGGCAAAAGATATGGAAAATAGCACGGCCACGCTTTCCAGTTAAGGCAAAAGGAAAAGTAGGAAAGCTGATATCCTGGAAAAGGTTTTACGGTGAAAATATAATTTGTTTTTATCCATGTAATGAAAAATTGTGTAAATTATTAAAGAATTTTTGTAAGTACTGAAAGGGAGTCCTTGTATAACTTTTCTTTCCATAGATGCAAGGGTTTTAAGAGCATCTAATGCTTACCTGATATTGATACAGACTAAGTTTAACATTTATAAATAAATCGAATTATTATGGAAAAAGATTTCATTCGTAATCTTCTTGCGGGGCAGGAAGGATTCAATTTTCAGGACGCATGTGAAAGATATCTGATCATCAAGCATGGCAAAGATTTTATACCGATTACACCCAACGGAAGGGAAGGAGATGGTGGTAGGGACGGCTACTGTTTAAGTACAGGTGAATATTTTGCCATGTCGTCCAGAGAGGATGTTCATAAGAAAATACGGGAGGACTTTGCCAACTGCATGTCTTACGAGCATCCGGTGAGTATATTTACCTTTATCACCAACCGTGGTATTAGACCAAAGGATAGTTTAGTCCTTGATGAATTAAAAAGAGATAATCCGGGAATAGAGATCGGTATAGTAAGACATTCAGAAATTGCTGTAGAAATGACGGATATGTCTACCGAGTACATTGAATATATCCTTGGTCAGCCATTACCTTATCGTAGAGGTAATACGGTTTACTTTAGGATCAGCAAATTTGTAGGACCTTTTACTCTCTCAAGATCGTTAATAGATTCATTACATTTCTATATCTTATTGGCAGTCAGCTGTTCTCTATTGGGTGCCTGTTTCTATTATTTTTCGTCTGAATGGGAACGGAGTCTCTCCTTTACAGCGCTAATAGGCTTGATGTTTACGTACATGTATTATAATAAAAATAGTCTGAAACAGTACAAATATGCACACAAAATCTTGTATTTACTACTTACTGATAAGCTTCGTGTTGGCAATGAGGTATTATTGAATGAAGATTCACATATCACTATCTGTAGGAACGCGGTCTGGAAGTTTACCATCAACGAAAGATCAGCGAAATGCTTAAGAACAGGATGTAGCGGTCATGTTCTATTGTATAAATCGCCTGCCGGAACATTTATCGGAAGGTGTAATAAAGACAAAATTAACCATACCTATAATGTGGATAATAACTTTTATGGGAATATGAATTGATGTTCAGCTCAATAAAAGATTTCTTTTTAGATTACGCAAAAAGATTGCGCGGCAGCTGTTTTACTTTGCAGTAATTAACGCTCAGTAATTTTGGGGTTAATTGGAAAAAGTTACCTTGAATATTAAAAAATAAAATAAATGACTATGACTTATAACCGTTGTGCACTTACGGGGTATGACTTTCAAGAAGGGGAATTGTACCCAGCAACCGGACCTTTTGTGGAATATAAAACTGCTGTTGTTGGACACGTAAAAATTACTTTGCCTGCATACGAAGAACTTTTAAATGGTGATTATGAACATTATCTTATTGCTGGGATCTGTAAGGAAAGATCATTGAAAGGAGAGGAACCTGTTCTAATAACCAGCGATTTTATTAAGGGGGGGTATAAATTATTAAATCCACCTATAGAGTTTGAAGAAAAATGTAGTCATTTTTTAAAATATCTGTATCTGGATGGAGGAAGAGAAAACAGAGAATTTGAATTTTATTCAAGTAGGGACTTTGCGATTGCGTATGCCGATCCGACAGAATTTCATAGGATCATTGATCAGCTGGCTCAAGATCACAGTATCACAGTGAGAAAAATTAATAACTTATCTCAAAGAAGATATCTATATCAAGGAGTAAAGGTTACCAATATCGGTAAAGAGTTAGCTAAAAAGGAACTTCCCAAAATGCCAATGTTTGGTCTAGTCAATCAGGAAATTACGACTGGTGATATTGATACTGATCAGAAAATTAATCATGCAAGGAAACTGTTTTTTGATGAACCACAGTCAATGGATAAGATGCGTTCTGCTTGTGAAACACTAAGTTATGTTTTGGAGCCCCTAAGAAAGGAGCTAACAACCTTTCTTGCTGCGCGAGATGTATCCGATTTCTTCCAGATTGTCAATAATTTTGATATCAGACATAACAAAGAAACAACTAAGGATCTTGTACATGCTGAACAGTTGGAATGGGTATTTTATACTTTATTGAATTCAGTAAATACTTATACAAAGCTTAAAAACAAAGGATTATAGAAAATTGTAACCCAAAGTTTTAATAAACTTAAAATAAAGTAATCACGTCTTAACGATTGTTCAATAAAATAATAAGGATATGATTAATGCTGATTTATCATGACCATTTAGGATTGCAAGTTGAGGGAACAATGGCAAGTAAATTTCTTGATTTTTTATATATTTAAAGAAAACTATTAATTATGTACATCTTAGGGCTACCCAAGTCCAAAGACCGAAATCGAACTATTAACTAAAATATGAATTGGAATAACTTTCTGGTGTATGGCAACAATAATGATGTGGCGTTCGAAATGCTCTGTAATCAACTATTTGAAAGCTATCTAAAACGTACTTATGGAGATGAACTTGTTAAATTTAGAGCTGTAAATGGTGCGGCAGGGGATGGAGGAATTGAGGCTTATGGAATTTTGAAAGAGGGAAGTATTTTGGCAGTACAGGCGAAGTGGTTTAGAGCGACACTTACCAAAACTCAGTTTAAGCAAATTGAAGAGTCTATTAATACAGCTTTGACACTTCGTCCTGAAATATCCGAATACATTATATGTATCCCTCGGGATCTTTCTTCATTAAAATTTGTAAGAGGTAAAAAAGGTGAACCTAAGCAACCAGCAAAAGAGCATGAAGATAAATTAGTTGATGCATTTACTAAGGAAATGCTAGAAGTGCATCCTACATTAAAGATTACATGGTGGTTTGACCATGATCTGGATTTTGAGATTGCGCAATCTGGAAACGAGGGAATGTATAAGTTCTGGTTTGAAAAGGAAGTCGTTTCACTAGAATATCTAAAAGAACTTTTTGAATTAAGCAGAGTAGGATGGCTGGAAGAGCGCTATATACCAGAACTACATGCGCAGGGTTTAATCCATAAGAGCATTCAGGAATTATCTTTTTCACAGGAATTTCGGAATGGCTTTACAGCTGATCTCGCTGAATTTAAGGACTTACTTAACCAGATCATAAAAAAAATACAAGCATTTATAAAAAATAATGCAAGTGTATCAATAGAGCAAGACCTATTAACAAATTTTATTTTACATCTTGAAAAGGAAATCGAGCATTTAAATGCAATGATCGATGCCCTTGACATGGGGAATGATCTATATAAAGTGGAAGGTCAAAATAATTATGATGTAGATGAAATATTAAACAAACTAAAACGTATCGTTCCTTTAAACGGACAAAATGGAGTTGTTTCTGATTTGATAGACGTAATTGTGAAATATACCGATTTTAAGGAGCAAGACATAGAATCTGTCTTTTCGGCAACAATGCGTCTTATCCTAGGTGATCCAGGAACAGGGAAAACACATGGATTGACAAATGCTGTTGACATTCATATTAAGAAAGGTTTTCCAGCTATTATTATCCAAGCCAAAGGAGCAAAGTCCGAAGACTGGACAAGTCTGTTAAGTTCATCTCTTTCCCTGCCGGGATGGACGAAGGATCAGATATTTTCTGCATTTCAGGCACTCGCAATACAATCTGAGCATAAGCGGGCAACAAATAGATCAGACCCAGACTTTGAACACACAAAGATCCTGGTCTGTATTGACGGACTTGAAGAAGATTTCGGAAAGGAGGGTATATGGTATGCACGTATGCGAGAGGCAGAGGTTTTTATGCGTACTTATCCAAGGCTAAAGTTTGTTTTTTCTGCTAGAAGTTACTTTTATCAGAAAACGAAAATTCCAAAAGGGAAAGGTTTTGCAACTGTTTTTCTGCCTAGAGAGGGTGATGTACCAGTATGGAGTGTTGCCGAAGAATATTTTAGTGAAGAGCATTTTAATATCCGTATCGACTCATTCACAAAAGTACGTGGGATTGATTCATTATTTGCTTTGAGGCTCTTTTGTGAAGAGTATCAAGGTCAGACTATTGAAAAGGAGGAAGATATCCTTACTGCAACAATGGATCTCCTTGAAAAAAAAATCGACCGCATAGAGGAGACATTTAAATCAATTAGTGAACAACAATTCAGTCAGGGCCGTACTCCCGTCAGGGATGCTCTTGAGGCAGTCTCAGATGCCTTTTGTACAAAAAGTGAGCTGGATCATACTGAATTGAGTAATGTCTTGAAACCTAATGTGGGTGAATATTTGTCTTCCTTTGAGGTTCTAATTGATTTTCTGGTTAATAATGGAATGTTAATCCGTTCGGAGGTATTCGATCAGGGAATTGGGATGAAAAAGAAAAGATCAGTCTACCGAATGCTTAGTAATTCTGTAATTGAAATGATTATTGCAGGAAGACTTGCCACCAACATCTCAAATGGCACAATAGCTAATATTCCAACCGAATTTAAAAATATAGGTCAGGAATTGGGGGCTGAAGAAACAGTTTCTGCCCAATTAATTTTACAGTCCACGGTCGACCGTCTTTTTATTTCACAGAATAAACTTATTGGTGATGATGGATTTTTGACTGATGGGGTCGAACAGGGAAAAATTAGTTCCTTACGTTTAACAGCACTTGTCAATGCTAAGGGCGAACAGGTGGAAAAATATAAGGCAGAGGTCGAAGAAATGCTATTAAGTCCTGGAGAAAATCAGTTTAATGTCCTTGCTAATTTAATTCTGCCTGCGAGTCGTTTTAACGAGAATCCATTCGGTGCACTCTTTCTTCATAATGTTTTAAAAGAACGGGGTTCCACCTTTGAACGAGATAAAAAATGGTCTGGATTAGATCACCATGAAGAATTTATATTAAAAGTAAAAGATGGTCGCTCATATTCAGTAAAGGACGCTCTTATTGGTTTTGCCGGTGAATATTTAGACCTTTCTCCATATTCCTTTTATGATGAAACACCATTGGTCTTTGGTTGGGCGCTTTCAAATATAGACCAGGATTTACGCAGCCGATTACGTGCTTCTTTGACTGTGTGGGCATTGAAACAACCTGAGGAATTTGAAAAATTACTTGACAAACTGTTTCCTGAAAATGATCCACAGATTCAGGAGGACTTGTCATCCATTATGTTAGCACTAGCAGGGAAGTTAAAAGACCCCATTTCAATAGAACGATTAGCCAGATGGTCACTCAACAATATATTTAATCATGTTGTTGAGCATAGAAATGTAATTGTGAGACAAGGTATGCGCGCAATTGTAGAAAGAGCATATGGCTTAGGTCTGCTCAACAGCTGGGAAGTTGAAACTTCTAGGCCAAGACAACTTGCAAATGATGTTTTGATCCCACTGGACAACGATGCACTGGAAGATGGCAGTGAACAGATTTATCCCATTGTAAGTGATCTGGCTTGGTATGTGATTAAGAAGGCTTACAATAAATTCTTGGACCACGAAGACACCGATGAGGCTGTTGAATTCTTGCATCGGTTTAGTTTAGAAAATGAAAATGTAGAGCTGTATCCTCATGTCTGGGGTATGGCAGCTGCAATTGCTTATATTAAAAATCTAGGTTTTAATAGGAACGAAGGAAATTCATTTACTGATGATACACATGGAAGTAAGAGCAAGATTTACACTTATGAAGAAAAATATACCTGGCTTGCTGTCCATTATTTACAGGGCTACCTTTCCGATAACCTATCTCCGGCAGACTTAGGGGAAAATGTTGTGATAAGTGATTATTCGTTATTGTCACCCATTCCAAATCCTGCTGAATCAAAATACTTTCGGTCAAGAGCTGCAACACAGAGAAATCCTCCAAGGTGGATTATTAAAAGTCCTCTTGTAAAAGAGAGGAAAGATGATGAGCAAATAAATGATTTTATTAAAGAATCTATTGATTCTGAGCCAGAGTTAAATTTTTGTGATTGGATAGATTTTAGTGAAAACGACTTTTCTATAAAAGGGGAAAAGCCGATGCTTGCTTTGTATAATAAAACAAAAGTTCATGACTCGCAGGAATTATATATGGGACTGTTGACTGTGCGTGCGACTTTTGTTAAAAAAGGCAGCATGGATGGATTAAGCGATTGCAAAGACGAACTTTATTTCGTTGAAAATTTGGACGGTCTTGTAGCACATCCTGAAACTCATACATACAGTAATCCAACGGACCTTGTGTGGATGGAATGGATAGGAGAAATGGAAAGTGAGGATTATTTTATAAATGTGGAGGGTGCTCAGGAAGTTGTTCTTAAAACTATTACTAAAGTAATAACAGATGATTCAAGTGATGGCGAGCAATCGTCAATAATTCCCGCTAAAGCAGTACGAAAGTTAGTTGGCATTGTTGATTTGGCCGAAGGCATGTTTAGGGATCGTGAGGGAAAAGTAGTTGGTACGCAACAGGAGGTAAAAGATAATAGAGGAAACTACCAGGAATTATTGGTTATTGATAAAGAGAGGATGATGGATAGGCTGGCCAAGGAAGGATTTGAAATGATTTGGTTTGCCGAGTTTCTTCAACATACTAACTACTCAAACAAAACTTTAGCAGAGGTTCCAAATTATCAGAAGGTCAGAAAATATATGGTAAAATATACCGGTAACGAATTTGAAGTTCAGAAATTCTGGGACGCGAGGTATACAAATAAACGTTGAATTTATTTGAATGAACAGTAGTTTGTTGTCGATCAGTTTTTAAATAAATTATTAGAGGAGGCTATCGCAAAAAGTACAAGTACTATGATTCTCCTTCAAATAATAAAATGTGTCAGACAGCAGTAATTCAGTTTATTAAGTCCGTCAAAGTAAGTCCCTTTTATATGCACAATTAAATGATAACCAGTTTAAAAAGTAACCTATTCTAATGGAAAAGTCGCAACAAGAAATTAACGAAATTCAACAAAAATACAGTAAACAGATTGAGCAAATGCGTAAAATGCTATTAAACATGTATGCTGTTTCCAATATCAGATTTTGGTATTCATGTTTATCCAACTTTCGTAAGTCTGATGACATGTTTAAAGATATCATGCAGATGGACGCATTCGCAACGAGCATAATTATATCGTATGGAAGAATTTTTGGTAAAGGAACAGGAACTACTAAGCTTGAAGAGAAAATTATACCGCTAGATCTTCTTAATATCCATAAGGAAATTATTGACTTTAGACATGCTAAGTATGCTCATCATGGAGAACTTTCAAGTTTTGAAAGAGATATAGAAATTCATTACGTAGACTCAAGCTTTATCATAGACCCCAAGCTTGAAGTAGGAGTATGGTTGGGCGCTCCAAAAAAATGGGCTCCACTGTTTGAATGGCTAGATGGCTACATGTATGATACATTTCAGGCCAAACTAGCTTCTTTAACGAAAGAAACCGGAATAGAATGGAAGTTTCCACATGGTCCGGCTCCTTCTTGGATTAAGTAGGCATATAAGCGATTTAATTATACTCAGCGCAACACCATATTAAAAAGAATTGAGCATACCCTCGATTTCATAGTTTTGGAAATTGATCTTTTAGCAATAAGTATGAATTCTTCTATTAAACCTCATATGTAAGTTCAGGGACTTCCGAATACACAAAGGCTTTGGTTGGAGTACCGGTGGTCTTAAAATCTTTTGCAATTGTATATGCTTCCATTTCAGAAGTGTTGATCTGATAGGTTGCAAGTTCTGTGATTCGTTCTTCACTAAGATCTTGCATCATCCATTCCCATGCAAGTTCATCTGGCAACATGGTAGGCATACGATTTTTAGAGTTATGAATTTGTCTCATTAGAGGATTTGCTTCTGTTGTTACCAGAGCCACGGTATCCACCGTTTCTCCTGTGTCCTTATCAGTCCAATTTTGCCAGATTGCAGCAATAAAAAAATAATTCTTGTTTTTGAGACCGATGTGATAAGGATATTTATCCGCTGTTTTGAGCGGTTGATTAGTTCTCTTGTTTAGACGGTAAATATGTCTCCATTCATAAAATTCACTTGACAGTATTAAACATCGTCTTTCCAGCGCCGCTTTCCGAAACATTTTTTCACGACCTGTATTTTCATCCTTCATAAGCAGCTCTTCACCTTTTGCATTTAATGTTGTGTAAGCCTGGTACCATTTTCCGTTCCCATCTTTATAGCCAAAACGCATTTTCTTTACATCTTCTCTGTTTTTTGTATAAGAAGGGATAAATCCCCATTCCATTTGGACGATATCGAAATTGCATTTATCTTCCGTTGGGCATAAAACAGCAATATTTCCGTAGTTAAATCCTTCGTGAATTTCTTGATCTAAAAAATCATAATTCATTACTGCTTTTTCCAGATCCATTAAGCGAATGAATTCATCTCTAGATACCCGTTGTCCATTGTAATAACACATATGATTAAGTTTTTAAATGTTCACTAATTTCTTTACCGAATAGCTCCGCCTCTTTCTGTCTTCCTTGTGGAATACTTGTCCAGACTTCACCTTCCCACGTTCTGGCCGAAGTTATTACCAAGGGAGCTCTATTATCGTCAAAAACGAGACGAAAAATTTGCTGATCCTTTAAAGTGTGTTCAATTACAACAACTTTTAAGCCATTGACCTCGATTTCAAACTTACTGTTCTCGAACAAATTACCCATTTTATATAACATTACTATTCGCCTATATAAATTTAGCAATTCTTGGTGATAATTAATACAACTCGATGCTTTCGCATTATACAGAGCTTATTAGGAAAGTGTAGGTTATTTAAGGTAAGTTTTACACTGATTTAGATGTTGGCCATGCAATGTTGGTAATTTTTCGATTCCGAAAATAATTATGCAGAATGGCTACAAAAAAAAGAAGAAATGGAAGCAGTTATAGTGGGAATGGTTCAAATTTGAAAGATATTGGACTTGACCACCTTATGAAATTGGATGAGTTGCCCATTGAACAGTCAATGATAATGCTAAAAGAGGCAGGTATTGATGTGGATGAAGAGGAAGCAATAAAAATCATGGAGTTTTTGCATCTATTGGCAAGGATCACCATCAAGGAAATATTCTCTCCCGATTAAAAGTTTTTTGTAATTTTGTGTAATTAGATTTTCTAGTAAATTTTTAAGGATCAGACGGTTGCTAATTCTCTTGTTGGCACTTCTAATTTCATTACCAAATTAAATAACTGAATTATGATCGCAGATTTATATATCCGAGTATCTACAGACGAACAGGCAGATAAGGGGTACTCGCAAAGGGACCAGGAAGAGCGTTTGCGTCTTCATTGTGATAGGCTAGCTATTACGATCGACAGAGTAATTTTCGAAGACCATTCTGCCAAAAGTTTTGATCGGCCCGAGTGGAAAAATTATCTACAAAGTTTTAAAAGGAGCCGCGGATATCGCGAGGAGCGCTTAATTTTGTTTACTAAATGGGACAGATTCAGCAGGAATACCTCCGAAGCCTACCAAATGATTGGACACCTTAAAAAAAATAATATATTACCTCAGGCGATTGAACAGCCATTGGATCTAAGTATACCCGAAAATAAAGTGCTCTTGGCTATTTACCTGTCAACTCCTGAAGTTGAGAATGATAGGAGAGCACTAAACGTGACCAATGGAATGCGACGTGCAATTAAGGAAGGGCGGTTGATGGGAATAGCCCCTTACGGTTATGTAAACAAGTGTACTGAGGATGGTAGAAAGTATGTTGCTGTTAAAGAACCAGAAGCTTCGAATATAATCTGGGCTTTTGAACAAGTGGCAAAAGGCCATCTTCCAACTGCAAAGGTGAGAGTGGAAATGAATAAAAGAGAGGGTAAAAATATTTCTAGTAATGCTTTTATGGTTGCACTGAGGAATGTTACTTATTGTGGTAAAATATATGTGCGTGCTTATAAAAATGAAGAGGAGGATATTGTGCCGGGAAAACATGAAGCATTAATTTCGGAGGAGTTGTTTTTAAAGGTTCAGTATGTCCTGAAAAAGAAAGGTACAAAAGATCTCAGATTGCCAGGAGGAAGGATAATTAATGAAGAAAGATATCCTCTCCGTGGTCTTCTGCTTTGTCCAAATTGTGGAAAGAATCTGACGGCGAGTAGTTCAAAGGGGCATACAAAACATTATTACTATTATCATTGTACCACAGCCTGTGGATTTAGACACCATTCTGATAAAGTTAACAAACTTTTTAAAGAAGAGCTTTCCAAATATGATTTTCCGACAGGAGTCTTAGAAATCTTAAAGAAGATCATCGTAAAAAATACAAAGTCTACTTCTGAGAATTTTGATGGTGAACGTAGTACGCTTAAGAGCAGAATTAGTGAATTAAATGATAGAATTAGTAAGGCGCGGGATATGTACCTGTCAGACAAAATTGATGAAGAGGATTTTAGGGATATTAAAAATAGATATAAAGGAGAACTGGATGACCTTGAATATAAACTTAGCCTGTTGGTAAAGTCAGAACGAAAAGAAGGCGTAGAAGATAAAATTGGCAAAGCACTAAAAATAGTTGGAAATATTTCAGAGAGGTATATAAATGCTAGCCCTATAGACAAGCGCGCAATTGTAAGTTTGATATACCCTGAAAAGATAATTTTTGATGGAAGCGATTTTCAAACTAGCAAAATCAACTCTTTTGTTGATAGTATCTTCCTGATTAGGAGGGAGTTATCTAAGCAAAAAAAAGGGGATTTAAATTCGAAAAATTTAAACCCCCGTCTTGTGACCTCGACAGGATTCAAACCTGTAACCTTCTGAGCCGTAATCAGATGCGCTATTCAGTTGCGCCACGAGGCCTTGTGTTACCTTGTTGTTTAAGGGTTTGCAAATATAGCACTTTTTTCTTTTCTTTGAAAGATGAAACAGAAAATTTTACTTTTATTTACGGTATTTTCGCTAATTGCCTGTAAAAGAGAAACAAAAATTTCGTCCTCAGATTGGACAAATATCTCGAGTCGTACCCAATTTAAAGATCAGGATGGTATCTTGGAACTAAAATCGGGAAATTTCACCTATAATTTTAATAAAAATCAAACTCCTTTCAAGAAAATTATCCTACTCAATGCAAGTATGGCGGGGTATATTTCAGAACTGGGAGTGGAAAATCTGATCATAGGAGTTTCAAGTCCGGAATATATTTACTCAGAAAAGATTCAGAACCTGCTTAAAGCTGGAAAGATTCAAAATGTAGGTAGCGAGCAGAAATACGATGTGGAAAAAATTATTTCCATGAAGCCGGATGCTATTTTCACTAATTATATTGCAAGTTTTGACAACACATATCAATTATTGAAGAACAATGGAATTCAGGTTGTGTTTTTGGATGAGTATATGGAGCAACAGCCATTGCAAAAGACAGCTTATATAAAGCTTTTTGGAGAGTTTTTCGGAAAGGAAAAAGAAGCTGAAGCCAAATATCAGGAAGTTGAGAAAAACTATAATGATCTGAAGCAGCTGGCATTGAAAGCAAAAGAAAAACCTGTAGTATTAGCTAATGAAATGTATGGTGATGTATGGTATCTTCCGGGAGGAAATACTTCTGTAGCACATTATATTGCTGACGCCAACGCGAATTACATTATGAAAGATAGTAAGGAAGAAAAAGCCCTTACCATGAGCTTTGAGGAGGTATACGCCAAAGCAGGAGGTGTTCAGTACTGGGTAAATGCGGGGAGCCATACTTCAAAAAAGGAAATGCTGGGAATGAATCCTTTCTACGGAAAGCTGGATGTATTCAATAAAGGTGAAATTTATACCATTGCAGGAAAGGAAAAGCAAAAAGCCAATGACTTCTTTGAAAGTGGCGTCGTAAGAGCCGATTTGATCCTGAAAGACTACATTAAAATCTTTCACCCTGAACTTTTGCCGGATTATCAACTTACCTATATGAAAGAATTGCAGTAAATCGGAGTATTTGCTTATTTTTGCCTTTCCTTTTTAAAAGTTATGTGGAAAAAAATTAAACAGCTTATTTTCATCGTTCTTGTTCTGAACGTGGTTTTTATCATCTGGGGCAGATTTTTTAATCCGCCTATAACTCTTACACAGATAGGAGGGCTTTTTGAATACGGAAAATTGCACAGAGATTATATTTCCTATGATGAAATGGGAAATAATGTAAAGAAAGCAGTAATTGCTTCAGAGGATCAAAAATTCTTTGATCATAACGGTTTCGATTATACAGCCATCGAAAAAGCTATGAAGCATAATGAGCAAGGAAAAAAAATAAGAGGCGGAAGTACCATTTCTCAGCAGACCGCAAAGAATGTTTTCCTTTGGCAGGGCAGAAGCTGGGTAAGAAAAGGACTAGAAGCTGTTTATACTTTCATTATTGAAAAAGTATGGGGCAAGGATATTATCCTTGAAAGATACCTGAATTCCATTGAAATGGGGCAGGGGGTATTTGGTGTTGAGGCGGCAGCACAGTATTATTTTGGAAAATCATCCAAAGATCTAAGTGCTTCAGATGCAGCATGGATTGCCGCTGTACTGCCCAATCCAAAGAAGTATGATCCAAGGAATCCATCCCCATATTTGAGAAAGAAACACAATTGGATCATGAGACAGATGAGGAATGTGAGTTTGAAATAGTATCTTTGTACTAATGAAATTCTTTAATTCCAGCACAAATTTTGAGTCAGTTCTTAAAAAATACTTTTCTTTTAAGAACGAAACCCTTTCTTTAGAGCCTTTTGCAGAGTTTTTAGAGAGCGTTAAAAGGGCAGACTTTACAGATGTGCTCAATTTCCTGAGAAGCAATCCGAATTTTGCGGAAAACTTTAAACATTACATTCATAATATCTTTAAGGGAAGACCTTTCAACCTGTCGTTGACAGAGGCGAATATTCTTTCTGAAAATGCCTTTTTCCCGGAACTTAAAAAGAGAATCCTGAACAAGGTTTTACCACCCGTTGAAAACGAAAAAACGGTATGGTATATGATTGATAATATAAGTCTTAGACCGAAAAAAGATCTTGAATATCTTCATAATCTTCCTGAAAATGAGATCAATGAATTTTTGAATCTTTTAGGCGCAGCAGATTTTATTACTAAACCCAATGTAAAAAAGGAACTTATCTTCTCAATGAATATCCTTTCCTGGAGGGTAACAGGGATGGCAATGGAAGTGGAAGTTGTGAGAATGGCACCGCAGTACAGAAATCTGGATAACCCATTTTTAGCCCTTCAAAACGAGCTAGAAACATTGGCAGAAGACCTTGTAAAAGATCCTGAACTTCAGCTACACTCCAAGGACAGTAGATATAAGCAGATTAAGATTTATTCAGAACAATGTATTGAATTTGTTAATATCGCTTTTAAAAATTCTGCTAAATATGGTATTTCAGGGAAGATTAATCAATCCTTGCTGAAGATCAAACAGCAGACAGATAGAATCTATGAGATTGTACAGCTCTTGGTTATTGATAATGAAGAAGATGTTCTTATTAAGTCCAAGCAATTGGTTTTTAATATTTTGAATTATAAATCTCATAAAAACAATATTGCAGATCTTATCAACGACAGTACAAGGTTAATTTCTCACCTTATTACCAATCATACCGCAGAAACCGGAACACATTATATCACTTCTACCAGAAAGGAATATATGACAATGTTCTATAAGGCGAGTGGTGGTGGAATTATTGTGGGTGCGCTTTGTGTATTGAAAATGCTGTATGGATATATTCCGGGAAGTGATTTTTCGCACGCATTCCTGTATTCAATGAACTATGCCATGGGCTTCATCATGATTTATTTGATGGGTTTTACGCTGGCAACGAAGCAGCCGGCCATGACTGCTGCTACCATGACCAAGGTATTGTCTGAAGAGGGAAACAACAAAAGAAATAACACCGAATTTGCCCACCTTGTATCTAAGCTTTTCAGAAGTCAGTTTATAGCCTTTGTGGGGAACGTATTGCTTGCCTTTCCGGTGGCCTTGGCCATTATTTACGGACTGGATGTATTCTTCTCCCAAAATTTGGCTGTAGAAAGATCAGATAAATTATTAAAGGACCTTGATCCTTTTAAATCCAAGGCGATTCTGCATGCCAGTATTGCAGGGTTTTATCTTTTTATTTCAGGGATTATTTCAGGAAATATCGGAAATAACTCCGTATTCTATCAAATTCCTGAGAGAATTGCCAAGAACCTTTCTATCAGAAGTTTCTTCGGGAAAAAATTTGCGAAAGGCCTGTCTAAGTATTATGCCAAGAACTGGCCGGGAATTGTTTCCAACTTTTGGTTCGGAGTTTTCCTTGGTGCTACAGCGCCTGTGGGAATGTTCTTTGGGCTTGATCTTGATATCAGACACATTACCTTTGCAGCCGGAAACTTTGCACTGGGATTGTATGGAAAAGACTTCTCTGTAGATTCCTATACTTTCTGGATCTCTTTTGTAACGGTATTCTTAATTGGATTCTTCAACTTCCTGGTAAGTTTCAGTTTATCTATGTTCCTTGCCTTTAGATCACGAAAGATGAATTTCGGACAAGTGAGTGAGATCTACAAAGAGATTTTCAGATATTTTACAAAGCATCCTTTGAAGTTTTTCCTGCCACTAAGCTCAGGATTGGATAAAAAAGCAGATGACCTGATGAGCAGTACAATTTCTAATAAATCAGAAGAACATTAATAAAAATAAAACGAGGCGATCTTAATGCTAAGATCGCCTCGTTTTATTTTAGTCTATTGTATAGCTTTTAAAGGCAATAAGGGAACTCCGGACATTCTGCGGGTAATTGTTCCCAAAAAATGCATTGACTGGTGTCTCCACAGCTAACAAGACAACATACCATTTGCCCTGCACCCTGAATAGCCTTTAAATTGTTTCTGGATAATTTTTTTGATGTAAGTACTGTTTTCATGATGTAATAATTTTGTGAACCTTAAATATATTACATTATTTCTGTATTTAGTGATATAATTATTAAATAATTCTTACTTACAGCATAGACGAGCAGGGGAAATTCTAGAATATCTGAAGATCATGAAACTGTTCTGTTCCAAATTTATCCTGGAATTTCTTCAGATAGAAGGTCTTACGCATTTTAAAATCATTTTTAAGTAATGGAGAATCAATTTTAATAATGATGCATTTATTTTCAATATTCACACTTTTGATCTCACGGAAAAGGCTTTCATCAAGATAGTCCTCAAGAAAGTCTTTAATGTCAAAAGCTATCAGTTTATCTTCAAAGCCATAGATTCTTGCAAAAGATTTTACAAGTTCAGAGGATTGATATTCACGTTTTTTCTTCTTCATTTTACTTTTACGGTACGTATTTGGTGGTTAAACCTTTATTTTTAAAAAACTTCTCCAGATCAGGATAAAGAAATTCGCAGGTCTCGAAAGAATCCATCATATCTTTTGGAGATGATTCTATTCCGGAGCATTCAAAACAAATCTCAAAATAAGCAAAAACCTTATCATGTTCATCATAAAACAAGATGGCATTCCTAGGGAAAAAACATCCGCTTTGAGATGTATAAGATACATAATATTTGTGACAGGTATTAAACAGAACATCACTAAGTTCAGAAATTTCAGTGAATGTAAGGGTTTTTGACTCTTGTATACCTTTAGGGCTGCTCTCCTTAATAAGGTCTTCTATCTCAACAGATTTATATTTTTTAAGATTCTCATAATACGTATTCAGATTAATGGAATCCTGCTTAGTTACCGGCGGTGGGGGAGGCGGTGTATAACCCTTTGCTCCTTTATAGTTTAGGTTGTAGGAAATAATTTTAACCTTGGCAGCCTTATCAAACGGAAATCTAGACATTCTTTTCTGTAAAGGAATAGATTTAAAGTCTGTATTCATTTCACCATGTTGATACCTGTGGATTTCAGCAAGCAAATCTTTCGCTTTCTTCTTTTTTTGGCTGAACGAAAACGTGAAAAACAGTGAAAATACGATGATAAATACCCTTGAGATCATACCTCAAATATAATACTTTCCTCATTTATTTTTTTTACGACACTTTCAGTTCGCTCCCTGTGAGTATCCGTAATGAATATCTGTCCAAAGCTTTCCTTATTTACCAATTCTATTAATTGAGAAACTCTGGTATCATCAAGTTTGTCAAAAATGTCATCCAATAAAAGAATTGGGGTTTTCTTTGTAAGTTCCTTAACAAGACTCATCTGAGCAAGTTTAAGTGAAATAAGGAATGATTTCTGCTGTCCCTGCGAACCAATTTTCTTGATGAGCACATGATCCATTTCAAAAAGAAGATCATCCTTGTGAATCCCCTTGGATGTGTAGGTAAGCATACGGTCTTTTTCAATGCTTTCCTTTAAAAGCGCTACAAAAGTATTTTCAAGTAAATGAGATTCATAGATAACTGAAACCGTCTCTTTTCCTCCGGAAATAATTTGATAAAAATTCTGTACAATAGGATTTAATTGCTCTACAAATACTTTTCTTTTATTAAAAATCTTTGTTCCAAATCGAGTGATCGGTTCGTCGTAGATTTCTAAAGAATCCTTGTCCCAGGTTCTGTTTTTGGCAAAATATTTCAATAAAGCATTTCTCTGCTGAATGGTTTTTTGGTATTGTATCAGATCAAAAAGATATTCGGAATCCGTTTGAGAGATCATGGAATCCAAAAACTTTCTTCTGCTTTCTCCAGAGTCTGAAATAAGATTGGAATCATAAGGTGAAATCATTACACTGGGTAAATACCCAATATGATCAGCAAGTCTGTCATAGCTTTTATCATTTTTTTTGATGACTTTTTTGGCTTCCTTAGGCTGGGTAATTCTAATGATATCTTCACTATCTTCGTTCTGAATTTCAGCATCAATAGTGAAAAAATCTTCTTCCTTTTTGATGTTGTTCAAATCTGTATTTCCCAAAAAGCTTTTACCTACTGATAAATAATGCAGTGCATCCAGAATATTAGTCTTTCCCGCACCATTATTACCCACAAAGCAGTTAATTTGCGGGGAAAATTCAAACTTTTTCTCAGAGTGGTTCTTGAAATTGTAAAGGGAAAGCTTCTTGATAATCATTCGTCAAAAATACTCCATTATTAGTAAAAATAAAAAAGGAAGTGCTGAACAAGTTTCCACACCGAATGAAAAATAAGCGTCATCTCTTTTATTTTCAGAGTAATAAATAAGAATATAAGTGATAATAGTAGATGAAAAAAATGAAATGGCATAAAGAGGCTTAAGGTAAAAAACACCTATAAGGCTGCTTATGAAGACAAGGGCATAGGCAATGTATTTTGTATTTTGAATGCCTATTAACATGGGGAAAGTCTGTACAGTATCACTATTCATATCCCGAATGTCAAATGGAAGTACCAATGCCGTGATGTAGAAAAAGCTGATCAGGAAAATGGGCAGACTGAATTCCGGAAGGGTGAGCCAGCAGTTAACCAATGCCCAGACCAATCCTACATAAAATACTTTTAGCAAAGGAATTTTTCGGATATAAACATCAAGAAAAAAGCTGTTGTAGAGCAATCCTAAAACAACAATTACAAACCACTTTAACAGTCTTATTTCATTATGATTGTGAATGATCAGAAAAGCGCAGATAATTCCAGCAACCGCATTTAAAACCAGAATTTTGAAAAAATGCTTTGTATATTGATACTTAGTGTAAAGATAACCACTGAAATAGGTAATGAAAATTAGAAGAACAGTAGGCAAACGGAATGTGTTTTGCTCTTTCATGAAAAATACTGCAAAAAGTGTTCCCATTAAGGATACGTAAACTTGACTGTCTATAACGGATTTTTTCAGTATTTTTAAAATGTTCATTTATCAAATTTAATATATATGAAAAGATTTTCCAAGATATTTATGCTTTCGCTTTTATCGCTAGGCTTTTCACCGGTTTTTGCACAGAAATATTACGATGACCAGTGGAAAAAGATAGCAGAAAATAGTCAGAAAGGAGCTTATAAATCTAATCTTCCCATTATTTTGGACCTAGAAAACAAAGCCATGAAAGAAAATAATACAATTCAGCTGATCCGTTCCCTGAAAGCAGAGTTCAGCATTGTAAAGCAAACCGTAGACGATGAAAAGAATGATTCGGCTTCAAAGTTCTTCAGTAAACTTCAGGATGCTGAGGGAAAACTGAAAGGAGAAGAGAAACTCGTTTATCAAGTTCTTCTGAACAGCTTTTTTCTGGATTACTACAACCAGAATTATTGGAAAATCAATGGGAGAACCAATATCAATACACAGGATGTTTCACAGATTGAAACATGGTCAAAGCTTGATTTTAAAAATTATTTAACCAAAAGCTACCAGGAACTGGATCAACAGAAACAGGAACTGAAAAAGGCTTCATTGGAAAAGTATAAGACGTTGTTTTCTGGGACAAAGGATATTGCCTACTTCCCAAGTCTTTATGATTGGTATGCACTTAAAAAAATTAGCTTTTTATCAGAGAATAATCTTTTTACCAAAAATGAGCTTACAGAAAACCGTACTTCAATTACTGCCATCTTCGATGACTTGATTGCCTCAAACAACGGAAATTCCAAGCTGTATTTTATGAAAGAAAAATTGGTTGAGAACTGCAACTTCAATCAATGTAAAGATAAGCTTGAACAGCTTCAGAATCTTGCTAAATCTAATGTAGAAGGAGATTACAAAGTGGTGATCATGGAAGATATCATGACTGAACTTGTCATGAAAGATAAATTTAAGGAAGCACTTGCTATTGCAGAACAGGCAAAAAGCGAGTATCCGAAGTCTCCTTTCATCGGAAATATTAAAAGTAAGGAAACACAGATTAAAAATCCGTCGTTAACCATTAAATATGAAAAGCAGACTCAAAATAATCTACCCATTCATTTTGTAGCAGAATATCAAAATGTTACAGATTTTTCATTAAACATTTATGAAGTAAAAGAAGATTTTACATCATTGATGAAGTATGTACAGAATTCCTATGGAAGTACGAACTTCAAAAATGTAAAAAAGAGTCTGGTGAAAAAAGAAAACTACCAGCTTTCAGATGCTAAGGATTATAAGCTTCATAAAACTTCATTGGAAATTAAACCACTTCCGTCAGGAATTTATGTTGTAGAATATTCAGTGGGCGGTGAAAATGATAAAACTAATGATGTTGATTCTCAACAGAATTTTTACTTCATTGTTTCCGGAAGCAAAATCATTTATCAAAACAAATCTTCAAGAAACTCGCTGTCTGATGAATTGAAATTGGTTAACAGTGAAAACGGAAAACCTGTCATAAGTGAAAACCTTACTTTTCATGAATTTGCAGGTAATAACTCGGTTAACAAAATTGAGGGCAAAACCAATGAAAAAGGAGTATTCCAGCTTCCTGTCACTGCTAGTAAAGAATATTATAGAACTTTCCTTATCCAACAACCTAAAACGAATGATTTTCAGATCATGCAGGTGTATGGAAACAGAACTAATACGGAAGATTACAATCCTAACAAAGAATCCCGTACAAAGGCACAAATCTTCACAGACAGAGCCATATACCGACCGGGGCAGATTGTATACTTCAAGGTAGTGAATACACAGCTGAATAAGGAAATAGAGTCTGTAGTTTCAGGATTACAGCAAAAAATAACCTTATTGGATGCCAATAATCAGGAAGTTTCTTCACAAAAATTTACGACCAATGAATTTGGATCTTATCATGGAAGTTTTACCTTACCAAAAGGAAAACTAAATGGGGTTTTCTATCTGAATACGGATGGTGAAAGCGATGGGTATAAAGATATCAGGGTAGAGGAATACAAGAGACCAAAGTTTGAAGTAACCTTTGAACCTGTAAAAGACGAATATAAATATGGCCAAACCATAGAGCTTAAAGGGAGAGCTATGATGTTCTCTGGTGTAGCATTAAGCAATACCACGGTGAACTACGAGATCAAGAAACATAATATCAGATGGAGATATTTCTGGTGGTATCCAAGAGGTGATGATAATGAAAACTCAATTCTGGGAGAAGCTAAAACCAATGAAAAAGGAGAATTTGTTATTCGTCTGGATCTAAAGAAAGATGAAAAACTAGAGGGAATACAGATTGATAATTATGAAATCAATGCCTCTGTTACAGATATTAATGGTGAAACACAGTCTGCCAATACACAGCTGAGTGTGGCTTCAGTTTCTCATTACATTAAAGCAGATGATGTTAAAAATGCTTTCAGTGATGAAAATGTGAAACTTAAAGTAGAAACAAAAAACTATAACGAACAAAATCTTAAAAAACCATATCAGGTGAAGTTGTCAAAGCTGGCAGCTCTGGACAGAATTTTTAGAAATAACTTTAAATCTGAGGTTCAGAATTTACCTAAATATTCAAAAAATGAATTTATCAGCAAGTTTCCACACGACATGTTTGATAAAAATGATGAGATTAAAAACTGGAAAACAGAAAAAGTAATTACGGATAGACAACAACCGGCGTCAACGGATAACACTCAACTTTCGACTAGCCTTGATTTAGGAAAGCTGGAAGCCGGAGATTATCAGCTGGAATTGTTCAATATTGAAGGAAAGGATACCATAAGATCAGCTCAATATTTCAGTGTTTGGGATAAAAATTTACTAAAACCGTCTCAAAAAACATTCCTTACGGTAATTGCTCCAAAGGATGAAGTAACAAGAGGTGAGAAAACAAAAGTTTATGTGTATTCTGCGATTCCTGATGCTTTGGTAAATGTTTTTGTTCAGGATGGATCTGGAAAAACCATTTCAGAAACCCATCAGCTGAAAAATGGAATTTTAGAGTATACCGCCAATATTCCAAAAGAGAAGAGTGTATCAGAACTTAACCTTCAGTTTCAATTGGTTGCATTTAACGATGTGGAAACACAGAGTGCAGCCCTAAAAATAAAAGATACAGAGAAGCCTTTAAAAATACAAACAGTTACTTTTAGAGATAAACTGGAACCTAATTCAAAAGAAAAATGGACCATTAAAGTTACCGGAAATGACAAGGAAAAAGTAAATGCAGAGGTATTGGCCAATATGTATGATATGTCTCTGGATCAGTTTGCTAAAAATGATTATAACTGGGAGAAGTTATACACACCATTTACTATGATTTCATCTTATACTATGCAGGATTATCTGTTGCAGAAAAGATATCAGAAAAGACAGGAATACTATAATGGTATATATGTTGACGTTCCTAATTTTAACTGGTTTGATGGCAGCCTATACTATAATCTAGGTGAAAATGCTGTAAGAAGCCCAAGAAAACGTGGAGCTGTTCCTCCGGCACTTTCTGTCAGATCTAAAGATACTGTTACTACTAGAGATATTGAGGAGGTTGTTGTAATGGCACTTGGTGTACAAAAAAAGGAATCATTTGCTGGCTCAGTGGCGGGAATTAGTGTTGCTGCAGATGCAGCTGTAGAACAGTCCCAACAAAAAGAATCTTTAGATAAAGTGCCTGTACGCCAAAACCTAAATGAAACAGCATTCTTCTACCCGAATCTAAAAACAGATGCAGAAGGAAATGTAAGCTTTGAGTTCACATCACCGGAAGCTCTTACAAAATGGAAGCTGATGTTCCTTGCTCATACCAAGGATGCCAGATCTGCTACTCTAGAAAAAGAAGTGGTAACACAGAAAGAATTCTCTGTAACGCCAAACTATCCTAGATTCTTAAGAGAAGGGGATGAATTGAACTTACAGTCAAAATTGTCAAACCTTACCGATAAAAAGCTGAGTGGCTCTGCAGAATTACAAATTCTGGATGCATTCACAAACGAAAATATCTCTTCAAAATTTGGTGCAGCTTCAGGAGTTCAAAATTTTGATTTGGCCGAAAACGGAAACGGAGCATTAACCTGGAAGCTAAAGGTTCCAAACAATGTTTCTTCGATTATTTTAAAAGTAGTTGCCAAAGCAGGAGCTTATTCTGATGGAGAACAACAGGCAGTTGCCGTGTTACCGAACAGAATGCTGGTTACCGATGCTGTTCCTGTTTTTGTAAAAGAAGGGGAAACCAAAACATTTGTGTTGGATAACCTTAAAGATGCTACTTCAACAACAATTTCAAATGTCTCCAATACATTGGAATTGACTACCAATCCAATCTGGGAAATTATGTTCGCTCTTCCTAGCTTGAAGAGTGACCAAAATAGTTCTGCAGATGTTATCTTCAACAAATGGTTTGCAGATGTACTGGCTTCAGAAATATTTAAGGCCAATCCGAAAATGAAAACCATTTTCGAAGAATATCAAAGCAAAGGATTATTAAATTCAAACCTTGAAAAAAATCAGGAACTGAAACAACTGCTACTGGAAGAAACACCTTGGGTATTGGACAGTAAGAATGAGAATGAACAAATGCAGAAACTGGCGCTCTTGTTTGATACCAATACAATGAAAAACTCTATCAATCAGGATTGGGATGAGTTTAAAAAATTACAAAATCCAGATGGTGGATTCTCATGGTATCCGGGATATCCAAGTTCTTACGGAACATCATTGTACATCCTTAAAAGCCTTGGAAAGATCAATTCCTGGTTAAAAGATAATGTAGAGGATTATCAAGGTTCGGAACAAAAAGAACTGGTATCGAAATTAACTCAGTATGTGGATACTGAAATCAGTAAATATTCAGATACTAAAAAAGTAAATGTATGGAGCAATTGGGTTCTTGAGTATCTTGATACCCGAAACTACTGGGAAAAGCAATATCCTTTAAAAGGAAAAGGTGCCACCTTGAAATCTCTCGTGAAGCAACAAGCAAAAACGGCTAAGATCACTGATTTTACATTCTTCGGACTTCACCGTGCTGCTTTATTAATGAATGACTACGGAATGAAAGAGGTATCGGATAAACTGATGACTTACCTTAAAGAAACCTCTACAGATACCAAAACACAAGGTGTTTACTGGAAACAGAATCTCAATGATTGGGGTTGGTTCGGTTCAAAAGTTGTCAACCATGCAGGAGCCTTGGAAGCTTTCAATAAGCTGAATTCTAATGATCAGAACTTTATTGAGGAGATGAAGATCTGGCTGATAACCCAGAAAGAAGTAAATTCATGGGGAAGCTCAAGAGGAACTTCAGAAGTGATCTTTACGATCCTAAACTCAGGGAAATCTTGGACAGGCGCAGAAAGTGATAAAGCAACAATCATTTGGGGCGGAAAAGAGCTTGCTCCTCAAACTCAGGCAACAGGTTATGTGAAATCAGCTGTGAAAACAGAAACTGTAGACAAAAATCTGGCAACAGTAACGGTTACAAAACCAGGTCCTGGAATTGTTCAGGGAGGATTATTCTGGCAGTATTACGAAGATCTGGATAAAATAAAATCATCCGAAAATTATATTTCCGTAACCAAGGAACTTTATAAAAAAGTGAAAACCGTAAACGGGGAAGAACTTCAGAAGATTTCACCGGAAACACCACTGAAAGTAGGAGATAAGGTAACGGTAAGAATGATATTGAATACAGATCGTGCCATGGAATTTATTCACATTAAAGACATGCGTGCTGCAGGATTCGAACCATTAGAAGCATTGTCCGGATATCAATGGAAAAATAATCTGGGGTATTATCAGTCTACGAAAGATGCTTCTACAAACTTCTATATCCAATACATGCCAAAAGGAAAATATGTATTTGAGTACGATGTAGTGGCCAATGCATCAGGTAAATTCTCAAACGGAATTACAACGATGCAAAATTACTATGCGCCGCAAATGAATGCACATACAAAAGGAACAGGTGTTCAGATTTTGGAATGATTTTTGGCTATAGGGAGGTAAGTGAAATTTAAAACCAAATAAAATGAAATTTTCAAAAACTTTAATTACAGGATTGGTATTGATGGCAGGAGTAAGTGCTTTCGGACAAACGAAAGCTCAAAAGTTTGAAAAACTGCAAATTGAAATGTTCCCAAAAGCTAAAGAAGGATACAAGCAAGTATATATTCAGTTACCCGTAGCGAAAAATGAAAATGATTTAAAAGTTGAAGTTTTTGTAGGTGCTGAGAAAATGTTGGATTGTAACAACTACTTCCTGATGGGAGAGATGAAAACTCAGGATCTTCAGGGATGGGGATATAACTATTATGAAGTAGAATCTAAAGGTGAAACCGGAGGAACATTAATGGCTTGTCTGGATAAAAAACTAACTAAAAAGTTCGTTACCCTTAAACCGGAAATCATAAGATACAACAGTAAATTACCATTGGTATTCTATGTTCCAAAAGATATAGAAGTACGTTACAGAGTTTTACGTCCCGATGCTGCAATGAAAAAAGCAGTTCAAAAGTAAAATCAGCTTATTATAATTATATAGAAAACTCCTCACAGTGATGTGGGGAGTTTTCATTTTCGATGAACAATCAGGTTTTTATTTAATATTATACGATAATGCCTCTCCTTATTAGGCTGAGATAGTAAAAAAAGGAATGAGTAAAAGTGGAGTTAAATTTTTTTTCAAGTTTTTTTGTTTTTAATTAAGATTTAAACGGTTTTGATAAGGCTTTATTTTAAAGAGCTTTATACTTAAACGTATTTTAAACTTGTTGTAAATACATGTTTATATTTGACAATCTGTGAGCATTTTAACAATTTTTGCATTATATTTGTTATAAACATAAACCATGAAAAACAATTTATTGATTTTTACGTTTAGTTTTTTTGCTTTTCCTGCTTTTGGCTGGGCACAGTCTGCGCCGGATTTTAAAGAACTTCTGGATAGTGCTATGGTTCGGGACTCGAACCTTAAAATGCAGATTACCCAAAATAAACTTACCGATCTCGACGAGCATAAACTAAAAGATATCTTTCTTCCTACCCTGGAACTAAGCGGTAAGGCAGGCTATCTTAACGGAACAGCAAGACTGACGTCACCAGAAATTAATCTGGCTCCCTTTATTAATATCCCCGAGGGAACTTTCAACAATAACTTCAATGTATCCGGATTTTCAGGTGTTGCCAAGGCAGATGCCAAAATGCTTCTGTATTCCGGAGGAAAGGTGAAGTACCTTAAAAAAGCAGTTGAAGAAAAGAAAAAATCTGAGGATATTCTCTTGGAAAAAACCAGAGATGAGGTTATGGCTACTATTTCTAAAGCCTACGATCAGCTGGCATTGATTCATCAGTCTAAAAGGGTTCTTGACGAAAGTAAAAAAAGACTTGATATTAATAAAAAGACAGCAGATAAGGCATTAGGTTACGGCTTAATCACTCCTTACGATCATAAAAAAATAGAACTGGCCCAGGCAACTTTAGATGCAAAGGTGGTAGAATATGAAGGCAAAAAAGAATTGCTTCTTACCCAGCTTTATATTTTAACAGGAATTAATAGAGATCGTTTGAGAATGATAGATCCTACATTGTCTCCTGTAGAATTGCTTGCCGCAGAAAAAGGAATAGAGCAAAGAGCTGAAATCCGTGCTTTGGAACATGGGATTAATGCCGCAAATTATAAAATAAAGGCAGAAAAAACATGGATGATCCCAAAGGTGCAACTGATGGCTTCTGCATACTATATCGGGCTTTACGGAAACCGAATTAAAAGCTCTGAAAATGTAGTTCCGGCAGTTCCGGTACTTGGATATGAAGGTAAAAAGCTGGATTGGAGTCCTAATAACATTAATGTTTTCCCACTAATTACAGCAGGAATTGGATTCAAATGGGAGATTTTTGACGGAAAAGAAGGGAAGCATGCCGAAGAAACAGCAAAGGTTGGAAAAGAAGTATTGCAGAATCAGAAAGAAGATGCATTGAAAAAGTTAAGCCTGAATTTGGCAAACAATCAAACCAATTATGATATTGCTACCGCACAGATTACATTAAAGGCTAAACAAAAAGAATTAGCAAAAAGTGCATTGGTGCAGGCTGAAAAAGAATTTAGATACGGAATGAGTAAATCATCACAGCTTATTGATGCAGAAAATGATCTCGAAGCAGCAGAACTGGATTACCAGAACGCAATTTTCAACCAGAGAAGAGCAGGAATAGAGCTGATGAGATCTACTCAGGAGCTGGATATCACCAAATTTTATTTAATCCCTTAAAAATTAAAATGATGCATAAAAATATAGCTGTACTCATTGCTTCTCTGTTTTTATTGGGAAGCTGCGACAAAAAAAATGAAAAAATAAAGGAACCGGAAGGAAAGACCAAAAAAGATGTGATCTCTTTTGCACCAAAGGTTACGGGAAGAATTTTAAAAATATACGTTTCTGAAGGACAAACTGTAAAAAAAGGAGATACGCTGGCACAGCTTGATGTTCCGGAGGTTTCAGCTAAAATAGCACAGGCACAAGGTGCCGTAAATGCTGCTACAGCCCAGGAACAAATGGCTAAAAATGGAGCAACACCCGATCAGTTGAGACAGCTTCAGGCAAAATATAAAGGATTGAAGGAGCAGTATGACTTTGCGCAAAAATCCTACAGAAGAGCTAACAACATGTTTCGTGACAGTTTAATGTCTCCGCAGGCACACGATGAGGTGTATGCAAAACTTCAAGGGGCAAAGGCTCAGTATGATGCCGTGGTAGCAGAATTGGATGATGTGAACAGAGGAACCCGTTTCGAAAAGGTAGAAATGGCGGCTGGGCAGGCTTCCCAGGCTAAGGGAGCTTTACAGGAAGCTAATGTAGCATATTCTGAAAGATACATCATTGCAACCAATGACATGGATATAGAAACCATAAGCTTGAATACCGGAGAACTGGCAACAGCTGGTTTTGCGCTTTTCAACGGATATATTCCTGAAAGTACTTATTTCAGGTTTACTGTTCCTGAAAGTGCTATTTCAAAATATAAAAAAGGGCAGAATGTTAATATGCAGGTGGTTTATAACAAAGAAAATCTGGAGGGAAGCATTGTTTATATCAAGCAGTTGACAAGATATGCGGATATTACCACTGCTTATCCTGACTATCAGTTGCAGGATGCTATCTATGAAATTAAGGTAAAACCTAAGGATATGAATAAAGCAAAAAACCTTTTGGTGAATGCTAATGTTATCCTGAAATAATCTGAAAAGAAACATGATGGACATTTCTTTCATAGAAATATTGAATGTATGAAGCTCCATCTGGTTATTTAAAATATTAAAATATAGAGATGAAAGAATTTTTCCGTCTTTTAAAACGTGAGTTCAAGCTTTTTATCGGCAATTCTACCTTAAGAACCGTGTTCTTTTTGGCACCGGTTTTTTATGCAACCTTGCTGGGGTTTGTCTACAAAAGCGGAAAAGTTGAAAATACACCCGTATTGGTTATTGACAGAGATAATACACCATTGTCAAACCAATTAACTGAAATGCTGGATGATAATAAAAGCATTAGCATCATTAAGTATATTCAGGAGCCATTGAGCATAAAAGATGAAGTGATTAAGCATGAAGCAGCAGCTGTTGTGATTATCCCATCCCGATTTGAAGGAGATATGCTTCAGAAAAAATATCCTGAACTGAATGTCTATATCAATACAGGAAATGTGCTAACGGCTAACTTTGCTTCCAAGGCATTACAGCTTACCATAGGAACATTTTCTGCCGGAGCATCTATAAAGGCATTGCAAAAAGCAGGAATGCCTGCAGCAAAGGCTGCTACACAATATGAACCTTTCAAGGCCAATTATATTACTCTTTTCAATACCACCGGAAACTACCTTATCTTTATGTGGCCTGCGATGCTGGCTGTGGTACTGCAACAGGTTATTTTGCTGGCAATGGCAGTAAGCTTTGCCGCTGAATTTGAAAGAGGATCTTTTGTAAAGGAATACAGGAAAATGAAAAAATGGGCATTCCCAACCATGCTTATCAAGGTAATTCCGATCTGGATATCTTCCATTCTGATTGTAGGGATCTATTACTTCATGCATATGATTTTCAGGGTTCCGATGCCGGAGGGAATACTTAACTTTATTCTTCTCACAGCCGTTTTTGTAGGTTCAGCATCTTTCCTTGGCGTATTCATCAGTATATTGATTCCGGATGCTTTGAAGGCAACACAGATTCTTATGGTAATAGCATCTCCTGCATTTATCATCAGTGGCTTTACATGGCCTTTAAGCGCGATGCCTGCATTTGTTCAATTTATCGCCAATATCATTCCGTTAACTCCATTTTTACAGGCCTTTAAAATCTTATTGATTCAAAAAGGATCTGTAGAGCTTACTTTCCCATATTTGGAACACTTAAGCATTCTTCTGGTAGTGTATGCCATTATAGGATGGATTGCTTTAAAGATCAAACTTTGGTTTATCTTCAAAAAAGCAGCTCCTCAAGAAATAGCAATGGAGGGGACTTCTGAGGAGGAATAATTTGTTTGTACAATGTATTGAAGCAAGAATATATCAATCCTTTAAAGAAATTATCAAATCCTCGATTTGTCACTCTTTCCTAAAGATGGAAATATCACATTTCGAACGGTTTCTTTTGTAGAAAATAAGATGAGAATGGAAACTATGACTAATCATTATAGATTCCATTCTCATTTATTTTGGTGTACTACATTTCTCAAGCCCTCTTATTCTCGAATTTTCAAACACGAACCTAAAACCTTGTAACGAAATATTCATCTCACTATAAAATCAAACGAAAAAACTGATATATTTGTCTATAGTTAATTAGAACGTATATGGAAAATGTATTTGACGCAAAAGATGCTCAAAACTATATTGATAGAATAAACAGACTTATAGAAGACACGCATGGATTATGGGGGAAAATGACAGTGGACCAGATGTTAGCTCACTGTTCTGTAACCTATGAAATGATATACGAACCGGAGAAGCATAAAAAACCGGGATCCATTGCAAAATTTATTCTAAAAACCTTTGTGAAGCCAAAGGTGGTAGGTGAAAAAGCATACCCAAGAGATTCCCCAACTGCACCTCAGTTTTTAATAACAGGAAGAAAGAACTTTGAAGAAGAAAAAGTAAGACTGATTGGTTTTATTCAGAAGACTCAGCAGTTAGGAGCGGAGGCTTTTGATGGGAAAGAATCTTTCTCCTTCGGTAAATTAAAAGCTCAGGAATGGAATAATATGTTTGCAAAGCATCTTAACCATCACTTGGCACAATTTGGAGTTTAAAAACACTGTATGAAAAAATTTTTATTGCTCTTCCTACTGGCTGCCAATTTTGTTTTGGCGCAGATGCCGGATATTTCAAATACGTGGCTGAACAACAGTAAACCCTATATCGGAACGATTGGGAATAAGGGACAGGAACTGAAACTTAAAATCAATATTTCTGAACAGAATAAAAAGAATGATCAGGAGTATTTTGTTTCGGGATATTCTCTCGTGGATACCAATTATGCAAAATTTGAAGGAAAAATTACCATTTCAAAATATAAGGATTCCAAGAGACAGGGAACCGTGTTTGGAGAATATGAATTGGCTGAAGAGAATAAAGGAAAACATTCAGGAGTCTTTAAAGGGCGATTTGTTTATAATTTCAAGTGGAATAAAAAAACAGAGAAAATAGAAGGCCAATATATAGAACTTATAGGCGACTGGAAAAGCTATGATAGAACCCTGGAATTCAAGACTCATTTGAAGAATCAGTAATCAGAATAAAAGTAAACCAGTATCATTAATCCTATTATCCTATCAAATAATCTTACCCCTAAAAACAATAATTACTAAAAAGGATCTAGCCTTTTTAGACTTAACATTAACCTCAACTTTAAATAATACATATGAAACTAGGAGCATTTTCAATCAGCTTAAGTGTAAAAGATCTTCAAAAGTCTAAGGATTTTTATGAAAAACTGGGCTTTACAACAATGGCTGGAAGTACAGAGCAAAACTACCTGATCATGAAAAATGGATCTACGTTAATAGGTCTGTTTCAGGCAATGTTTGACGGAAACATGCTTACCTTCAATCCGGGCTGGGATGAAAATGCACAGAATCTTGAATCCTTTGATGATGTACGTGATATTCAGAAGCGTTTAAAGAAAGATGGAATCGAAATTGATAAAGAAGCTGATGAAACCACTTCAGGACCGGAACATATCTACCTGAAAGATCCCGATGGAAACATGATCCTAATAGACCAACACAGATAAAGGCCTGCTAACAATACAACTCATTAAAACTTAACTCATAAAAAACAATCATGGCATCAGTAAACGTTTATTTAACATTCAATGGAAACTGTAGAGAAGCATTCGACTTCTATAAGTCAGTTTTTGGAGGAGAATATCCTTATATCGGAACTTTTGGAGAAATGCCTCCAATGGAAGGAAAAGAAACTTCTGAAGAGGATAAGGACAGAATTATGCATGTAAGTCTTCCAATTTCCAAGGAAACTATATTAATGGGAAGTGATACAGGCGGAGAATGGGCATCTAATTTTCAGGCTGGAAACAATTTTTCAATTTCTGTAAATGCAGAATCCAAGGAAGAAGCCGGAACAATATTCAATGGACTTTCAGAAGGTGGAAAGGTGACAATGCCAATGGCAGATACTTTCTGGGGAGCTTATTTTGGAATGTTTACGGATAAATTCGGGATTAACTGGATGGTAAACTATGACGATCCTGCTAAAATGCAGCAGCATCCATAAGATTAATATTTTGTATGTAATATATAGTTACAATTTACCGGCGGTTATACTGCCGGTTTTTTATTTGATATACATTTGCATTCCAAAAAAAATTAAATTTGAGTTAAGGAAAAGAGTAATTTATAGTTCTAAAACACTTAGACTCTCATGAAATAAAAAACAAGCAATTTTAAAAAAATATAAAGATGAAATTTACAATTAACGATATTAAAGCAGCACACCAAAAGGTAAAGAGCGGTGCAGACTTTCCTCAGTACATCAAAGAAATAAAAGGACTGGGAGTCTCTCACTACACCACCTATGTTAATGATGGAAATACTGAGTACTTTGATGCTGATAATCAATCTGCCCAAACAGGAGGTAAGTATGATACTCTTGGTATTTCCGAAAAGGTAAATCTTGACAATTTTAAAAGAAGATTAAAACTCCATCAGCAAGGAGGAACAGATTATATGACATTTTGCAATGACTGTGCAGAAAATGGAGTTGAAGGATGGGTAATGAATCTGGATGTAATGACTTGTCTTATTTTGACAAAGAAAGAAATGATATCCTGATAGAGCAGATTCCCGGTTGATATGGCTTGAAGTCTCAGATTTAAAGTGGCTTAATATAAAACCTCTATCTACCCAATCCTAAAATATCACTTGCTATTATTGATTTAAAATATTAATTTTGTTTAAAACGATAGATAATAGTAATTGATAAACATGAGAAAGGTTTTTACTAAGTTGGCATTTACAGTGTTGGGGCTGGGATCCGTTTTTACATTTGCACAAAAAAGTGATCTGGGTGCTTGGTACATGTATTTTGGAAATAATAAGATCAGTAAAAAGCTCAACTGGCACAATGAAGTTCAGTATAGAAATTTTGATGGTATTGGAGATCTTGAACAACTTTTAATCCGTACAGGGATTGGATACGATCTTACTGAAAATAATAATAATGTATTACTAGGATACGGGTTTATTCTGAGCCAGCCTTACGCCAACGGTGAAAAAAGAGAGAATATAGAGCACAGAATCTTCCAGCAGTATATCACAAAGCAGAAGTTTGGGCGTTTTAATATTCAACATCGCTATCGTTTGGAAGAACGTTTTCTGGAAGATGATTTCAGAATGAGATTCCGCTACATGTTAGGACTGAATATTCCGATTACTCAAAAAGAAATGCTGCCGAAAACACTTTATGCATCGGTATACAATGAAATTTTCCTGCATTTCGACAGCCCTGTTTTTGACAGGAATAGAGTATATGGAGCGCTGGGATACGTCATTAATAAAAACATGAGAATTGAAGCAGGATATATGAATCAGATTCAGGAAAACAGGAATAGAGGACAGATCCAGATTGGTTTTTACAACAATATTCCGTTTACTAAAAACTAATCCTTACTGTTTCTGCTGAATGCCCTGATGAAAACCATTATTCGAATAACTTCACTATATAATTAACACAAAAAAACAACACATATGCATTCAGGAAAAAGATTTGGAGCGCGCGAGTTTATCAGCTGGACAAGGCGAAGTATTTATGCCTTAATTGTATTGGCGGCCATTCCTACAGTTCTGTACTTTTTAGGACTGAAATTCGTTTCTGTGCCTTGGCAGCCCATTGCAATCATGGGAACTGCGGTGGCCTTTATTGTAGGATTTAAAAACAATGCCAGCTACAGCAGACTTTGGGAAGCCAGACAAATTTATGGAGCCATTATCAATGATAGCCGTAGCTTTGGATATATTCTGAGAGATTCTCTTGCTGACAAAGATTCAAATAAAGTAAAAACAATGTTTCTCCGTCATTATGCATGGCTTACTGCCCTTAGATTTCAGCTTAGAGAATCAAGGGTTTGGGAGAATACAGGAACATCTCAGTTTGATGAATATGCAAGAAAATATGACATTCCGGAAAGACTTTCAAAGCTCGATGATGAGTTGAAAAAATACCTTTCTGAGCCAGAACTTCAATATATCTTAAGCAAAAAGAACAGAGCAACACAATTGATGGCGCGTCAAAGCAAAGAATTGTCTGAGGCTTATGAAAAAGGAGAAATCAATGACTTTCAATGGACGCAGATCAATCAGCAATTGGTGAAATTCACCGATAGCCAGGGAAAAGCCGAAAGAATCAAGAATTTTCCTTATCCAAGAAACTTTTCTTCCATCACAACCTATCTTTTGTTATTGTTCATTGTTTTTGTGCCTTTTGGATTATTAAAAGAATTTGACAAACTAGGAGAGGGAACCATGGTAGAGGGATGGACACTTTGGTTTAATATTCCATTTTCATTACTGGTAACATGGTGCTTTCATACCTTAGATAGTGTAGGGGAGGCGTCGGTAAACCCTTTTGAGGGAAGTCCAAACGATGTTCCCATTACCCAAATCAGTCGTACCATAGAGATTGATATGAGAGATATGCTGGATGAAACAGATCTTCCGCCAGCCATTACTCCAAAAAACAATATTGTACTTTAAAATTAAAAGATAAAAAAATAAGAATTGTCTAACGTAAATCTGCGTTATCTGCAAAATCTGCGTGAGATAAAAAAGAAGCCTATAAGGTTTAAATTAAAAAAGTTTTTGCCTTGGCCAATTTTTTTTCGAAATTTTTAGTCCTAACAATAAAAAAATAATACTTAAAAAAACTAAATCAAAATGATTCACAGCTATGTTATAATATCCATTGTAGTATTACTGTCTGTAATGATATTGGTAATGATTGGACAAAAACTTAAGGTAGCTTATCCAATCTTTCTTGTGATTGCAGGGCTATTAATAAGCTTTGTTCCGGGAATGCCGCGTGTAGAGATAGAGCCGGATCTTGTATTCCTTATTTTTCTGCCTCCTATTTTGTTTGAAGCAGCATGGTTTACTTCATGGCAGGACTTTCATAAATGGAGAAAGCAAATCTTTTCCATGGCGTTTGGACTGGTATTCTTAACGTCAATCGTAGTTGCTTACCTTTCATCTTCTATTATTCCGGGGCTCACGTTAGCAATGGGATTTCTGTTGGGGGGAGTAAATTCTCCGCCAGATGCTGTAGCGGCTACTTCAGTCCTGAAGCACATGAAGATTCCTAAAAAGATCACTAATATTCTTGAAGGAGAAAGTCTGATTAATGATGCATCCAGTTTAATTGTATTTAAATTTGCTCTTGCAGCAGTTATTTCAGGACAATTTATCTGGAGAGATGCTGTTCAGGACTTCTTTACCATGGCCATTGGAGGAATTGCCATTGGAGTAGCAGTAGGGTTTTCATTTGGAGCATTGCTGAGAATTATTCCTACCAACTCTAATATTGATACCGTTATTACACTTATCGTTCCCTACATCATGTATGTTGGTGCTGAACATTTCCATTTTTCAGGAGTATTGGCCGTAGTTGCAGGAGGGTTATTGATGTCCTACAATTCACATTGTTATCTGAGCCATACCTCAAGGATACAGTCCGGAAACGTATGGAGCGTACTGATATTCCTGATGAATACCATCATCTTTATTCTGATCGGTCTTGAATTGCCAATCGTAGTTGAGGGACTTACAGATTATACCATCTCAGAAGGGATTTTCTATAGCGTTGTTATTGGTGGAGCCATTATCGGAACAAGAATAATATACAGTTATGCACTGATGTATTTTCCGAGGCTTTGTTCCAAGGAACTGAGGTTAAAAGTTCCCAAACCGGACTGGCGAGAACCTTTTATCATCAGCTTTGCAGCGATGAGAGGAGTGGTTTCACTGGCGGCGGCACTGTCAATTCCTGCTTTCTTACCCAATGGAGACGCATTTCCGCACCGAAATATCATTTTATTTGTAACTTTCGTTATCATATTGATTACACTGGTTGGGCAGGGATTATTGCTTAGCCCGATTTTGAAGTTATTGAATATACAAGATGCGGGAAGTGAATTGCCGGAGGAAAAACAGGAAGTGATCCTGATGCGTAAATTAAAGGAAACAGCTTTGCATAAATTAGATAATGATTTTTCTGAGCTGGCTGTGTCTAATAGCCTTGTACGCCATCAAAAGCATAAGCTCGAAAATGAAATGATGCTAATGGCAGATAAAGCTCAATGTATGGCTTCCACTGGAGATTATGTTACAGCTATTAATCAAAATAAAGATGTTTTACGTCAGATCATTCAGGCTCAGAGAAACGAACTGCACAGGATGAAAAGAGAGAAAATATTTGATGATCATGTGATGAGAACCATTGAAATGCAGTTGGATTTTGATGAAGCGAAGATCACTGGTTTTTCACATGGATAATTAAAATATTGATCAATGAATCAACAAAAAATAATTGTAAAAACCGAATCTTCAAATCTTTGGTGGGGAGTTTATGGTCTTACTGAGAAAACAGGATGGGAGGATATTGAGCTTTTTTATGAATCAGGAGAGAGGGTGGGATATGTATGTTTAAATGCAAAAAGTTATTTAAGATCTTCTTTAGTCAGTTTAGAAAATAAACCTGATGAGAAAGATTTTTATGAGGCTCTTCAAAGCTATCTTACAGACAATAAATGCCATTATTGGTTCTATTATAATAAAAAGGAAGATGAACATTTTTTTGAGGTTCCTTATGAAGCTCCCAGAAATGAAGAAGGAATAAAACCGTGTTTTATAGATATTTGGCATTCTGATGAGGGTATTGGTATTCAAACTATAGAAAGTGCAGTTGCAGAATTTGCCGATAAATTTTTAAAAATAAAAGATTGTCTGGTTGAAGTTAAACGTGACGTAACATTAGAAGAAGCTTTAGTCAGTTTTAAAGAGAATGAAGAACGTTTTGGAGGAAAGACTCCTCACGAAATTATATTTTCAGAAGAACTTGTGACTGAATTGTCAGCTCTATGGAAAATGAATAACAATGACGTTTTGAAAAAGCTTAAAGAAAGTATTTGAACTTTTTAAAATAAAAAAATATGAGCACACCCATTATTGTTCAGTACACAATAAATGCTCCCGCTGAAAAGGTTTGGAATGCATTGACTGATCAAGACGAAATGAAATCCTGGTATTTTGATATCCAAGATTTTGAATTGAAAGTAGGAAATAAATTTAATTTCTATGAACCCGGAGGTGAGAATAAATACCATCATCAATGTGAGATCCTTGAAATTATTCCCAACAAAAAACTGAAGCACACTTGGGCTTATCCTGATTTTTCGGATCTGAAAACAACAGTTACCTGGGAACTACAGCCAGAAGATGACGGAACTTTAGTAAAACTAACCCATGAAGATATTGAAAACTTCAAGAATCTGGGAGATGGCTTTTCAAGAGAAAACTTTACAGGAGGCTGGAGGTCTATTTTAGGGCAAAGCCTAAAGCAATATCTTGAAAAATAGTAAGATGATAGAATTACAGTCTTTTACCATAGATGATGCCCATACATTGATTTCAAAAATCAAGGATGAAAAAATGCTTCTTCAGTTTGCAGGACCTAAATATCATTTTCCTTTTACAGAAGATCAGCTTTTGGGGGATTTGTCCGACGAAAACAGGACATTGTTTAAAATAATTGATCTTGCAAATCATAATACGATCGGTCATGCTCAGATATTTTTAAAGGAAAAAACATTTCTTTTGGGAAGAATCCTGATCTGGGATGAAAACAATCGGGGAAAAGGATACGGAAAAAAAGTGATGCAGGAACTCTTGAAATACGGATTCGGTCATTTCAATAGGGATCTGGCTGAACTGAATGTATACGATTGGAATACCGGTGCTATTGAATGTTACAAAAAAGTTGGCTTTACCATTGATCCGGATATTAAAAATGAGGTTCAAATTGACGGTGAAATCTGGGTTTCTATTAATATGAAGATTCATAAAAGTGCCTTTGAATTACAAGAACTGAATCATTTTACTTCAATGTAAACAAAGTGGGCAAATTATGGGAAGATATTAAAACAAAAGCTAAAATCTGTTATGAAATTGAAACTTTTGAATGGGGAATGAGGGAGTTTGCTATATATGATAATAACAGATATATCCTACAATTTGGTGAACCGACGGATAATATTGGCAATACGGAATAAAATTTGCTATTTTTGGGGAAATATTTAGAATATCAATGAAAAAAAATATAATAGCAGGTTTCGCAGCGATTTTATTACTGGCTTCTTGTAATAAGGATAAGGAGATTCTTAATACATTGAATAACTATAATAATTCAATGGAAACAAAAGGATATCACTTTGGTGATAAACTACAGCTTCCTAAAGAAGTGACAGAAAATGCAGAAAGTGTAACCATCAGCTTTGGAGATAAGGAAACAACAGATTTAACCATTGATCCGAAGTTTTTTACGCTAGGTGATAACGCGGTTACTTTTAATATCAAAACAAAAGGAGGAGAAGTATTGAACCAGGATGCGACAATCAATGTATTTGCAAAGAATCCTGAGAAAAATATTTCTTATCAGATTGTAGCAGAATATCCTCATGATCCGAAGAACTTTGTACAGGGCTTTCAGGCTGAGGGAAATACGATCTATGAAAGTGACGGACAAAACGGTTCTTCACAGATCTTAAAATATACATTGGGTACAACAACTCCGCTTGCTTCTACAAAGCAGGCTGCTGAGGATTTCTCTGAGGGAAGTACCATTGTAGGAGATAAAGTATATCAGTTGACATGGCAGAGTAAGAAAGGATATATTTATGATAAAAGCTCATTAAAACTCCTTTCAGAATTCGCTTATCCAAATGTATTGGGTGAAGGTTGGGGGCTAACGTACGACGGAAAAAACCTGATTGCATCGGACGGAAGTAAGCTTTTATATTTCCTTGATCCAAGTGATCCTTCAAAACTAGTTAAATACATTGCTGTTGCAGGAAGTGCTCAGGCCTATGATCAGTTAAACGAATTGGAATATCACAACGGATTTCTTTATGCCAACGTATGGCAAAAGCCAATCATCCTAAAAATTAATCCAGCTAACGGAGAAGTTGTAGGTACTTTTGACTTTACGGAAATTGCGAAGCAAAATACCAAGGGAAGTGATGATGTACTCAACGGAATTGCCTTTAAAGGAGAAAATATGCTGGTAACAGGTAAGAACTGGCCAAAGATTTATGAAGTTGCTATTAAATAAGAAAAGTTTTATAACAATTTCTATCCGAATAAAATAAAGTATGTAAATTGGTAGCGTTCCATAAGGAGCGCTATCTTAGTAAAAAGAATTTTGAGATTACTCTATCTGATATGCATTTTTATTTTCTGCTCATCTGCGGCGCAGAAAGTTCTTCCTTTAGATACCTTAAAACTGAAGGAAGCAAAGGATATGCTTGCCGATGACTACGGAAACCTATATATCTACAGAAATAAGGACTTTAGTTTTACCAAATATGACTCTCTTGGGAAGCAGATTGGTAAAATGATGCTCACGGTTCCTTATAAAGTTCAAAGTGTACAGAACCCTCTGAATGTCCCTTTATTTTCTGAAAATGCTCAGGAAATGAAATTTGTAGATCAAAATATGAATGAAATTCAGCGGATTGATTTTAAGCAAAAATTTGGTTTCATCAGAATGGCCTATGCTGAAGATCTTCAGCAGCTTTGGCTGTTGGATGATAGTACAAAACGTTTGATACAGTATAATTTCAGAAATGAAACCACGATCAATTCATTCCCTTTTGATGCCAGCTTTGAAGATTTGATGGATCTGCTGGTTTACGAAACCAAAGTTTACATTCTAACAAAAAAGCATATCAGAATCTATAGCCTTAAGTTTGAAAAGCTTTTTGAGGCCCCGGTGGATAATGGAAAACGTTTTAGAAGAGAAAATGACAATATTTTGGTTATTGCCAATAATTCCATTTTAAAATATATTCCGGAAAAGGGTATGGTGACCATTTTTGAAGATCCTGAAGCGCAAATTGTGGATAAAAACATCCTTTCTTATTTTGAAATCAATGGGAACAAACTCTATCTTTACAGTCTTGAAAAAGTAAAGGCAACCAGCCAGCAGAAACAACAGGAGCCTCAGCCGGAAACCCCTCCACAATCTACAGAAAAACCTGTAGAAAATAAGGATGAAAAGCCAAATGAGGAAAATGCAGAAAGGAAAACCTCCGACAATACGTTGGAAAAGTTGATTCAGGATGTATCCGAAGTTCAGACAGAAGGCGTGGAAAAACTTATCAATTAATCAGTAAATACAAGGAAAAAGAATATGCACATTGCAGTTACAGGAAACATTGGAGCAGGAAAAACAACTTTAACCACGATGCTTTCTAAGCATTACGGATGGGATGCACAATTTGAAGATGTAGACCATAATCCTTATTTGGAGGATTTTTATTCAGATATGAGTAAGTGGAGTTTTGCACTGCAGGTATATTTCTTGGGAAGCAGATTCCGTCAGGTAAAAGAGATCAGAGAAAGCGGTAAAAATATCATTCAGGACCGTACCATTTATGAAGATGCACATATTTTTGCAGAAAACTTAAATGACATGAACCTTCTTTCCGATAGGGATTTCAATAATTATTCGTCAGTTTTCGACTTAATGAAGACCTTTGTTTCAGCACCTGATCTTTTGATCTATCTAAAATCAGATGTGCCGAATCTGGTAAAGAAAATTTACAAAAGAGGACGTGAATACGAAGCATCAATTAGTATTGAGTACCTTTCAAAACTGAACCAGAAATATGAAAAATGGATTTCCAACTATACAGAAGGAAAGCTTCTAATCATTGAAGTTGATGATCTTGACTTCGTAGAAAAACCTGAAGATTTTGGGTTGATTCTTGAAAAGATAGAAACGGAGCTGCACGGTTTGTTTTAACAAACATTTATCAAAATATTAAGAGAGCATCCTTTTAATTCTTATTAAATTTGTTCAAGGCAAGTTTAATTTTTAAAAATAATTAGAAATGTTAGTTAAGGTTTTACATAACGGAAGCTGTTCAAAATCAAATGCTGTATTAGAGTATCTTGATGAAAACGGAGTGTCTTTTGAGATCATTAATATCATTGAAGACCCATTGAGTGTTTTGGAGATCAAAACGGTATTGAAAAAGCTTAATCAAAGTGTTTTTCATATCATTCGTAAGACTGATAAACTGTATATTGAGAACTATGCAGATAAAAATTATTCTGAAGAAGAATGGATTAAAATTTTATCTGAAAATCCATCACTGATTCAAAGACCTATTATAGTGAAAGGATCAGTTGCAATGCTGGGAAGACCTATTGAAAATGTAAAATTCTTTGTTGAGAAATAATAAAGTCACATAAAAATAAAAATGGCCGTTTCAATATTTGAGACGGCCATTTTTATTAGAAATAATATTGTAAAGTCTATTTCCATTAAACTTCAGAAGCTGAGAATAAAAAAGACTGTCATATCATTGACAGTCTTTTGGCTTTCTACAATAGAATAACGCCTTCTATTTTTGCTACTTCTTTATAAATACTCACTACCTGATTAGCATCCAATACAAATGCATTGATGTTACAGGCTGTATATTTTCCATTTTTGCTTTCGCGATTTCCCAATGTAAATTTGATGCCATCAAAAACCCCATAAATTTCAGTAAGTTTTGCCTGGTCTGTAGGGATAATAAATTTGAATAAATAATCCTCTGGAAAATCATGATGATCTTCCAATTTTTCCTTTAAAGATTTATAGAAATCTTCAGGACTGGCGTGTTGATTTCCTTGTAATATATCCATCTGCAATTATTAATATAATATAAATATAACGAAATTTTTTTTATTTCCCAAATGGTCCTAATAGGGATTTGGAGTTCTCGTGTTCATAATCTTCTATAATATTGAAGAGTCCACTTACCAGTTGTTCAGAAGCAAGCTGGCTTAGTCCGCCTGCATTCACAGTATTTTGATTTCCCCCCAGGAGACTTCCCAGAAAATTACTTCCGGATAAGGCTGTATTAATTGTTTTCACAATTCCGTATTCATTTAGCTTCTCATCCACTTTTGGAGCAATGGCTGCAATAAGCTGTTGAGACGTTTTCTCTTTCAGAATTTGTGTTGCTGTAGTTCCCTGAATGATTCGGGTTACATCCTGAGCATTTAAACTGTTTACGGCACCTTGTAATATAGGTCTTGAAGTGTTTACAGTATAAGCTGCCGCCTGTGCAATATAATCTCTTTCCTTGGCTACCAATGACGGAGCAATTTTTTCCAGCATAGAGTTGATTTCTCTAAGTTGTTTTGGAAGGGCCTTATCTACCATATTGTTCTGTAAAAAGGCTTCCTTGTTGGTGTATACTCCCATTCCTTTATCAATGCCATTAAGCAGCATTTTTTTGATAATGGAAAGTCCCATATCTGAAGTAGCCAGAGTTGTACAGGATTGTACCGTAGTGGTAATAACAGCACCGGTTCCTATAATAAGAGCGGCTGCAACGATATATTTTTTCATTGATCTTTTTATTGCTTTTTTCAAAAACTGCACCAAAGGTAAATACTATTATCTATTTAACAAAATATTAAATGTTGGAGTGTCATTTGGTGATTTTTTTGGTTAAAAATCTTATTTCTTTATTAGAGATATGTTTGTGAATTGATAATTATTTTACATTATTATTTGTTTATAATGATTTATTGTGTGTTTTTGTGTAATAAAATATAGTTGTTTTTAAATTTTTAAGATATTTTAACATGATACAGTTTTTTTTATATTTTTGGCTAATGTCTTCTTTTGAGAAAATAAATTGCTTCAAAATGAAACATTAATATAAATTGATTGTACGAATAAAATTGAAACTATATGAAACAAAGTAATTTAAAGTACTCATGTCTCATTGCCGTTCTATACTTTGGTATGAATGTCAATGCCCAGACTACTCCTAAAGATACTGCTGCAAAAGAGCAGAAAATCGAAGAAGTAGTTTTGATTGGATATGGGTCTCAGAAAAAAGAAAACGTGACCGGAAGTATCGGGATCGTTTCTGCTAAAGATTTAGCAAATAAACCTAATGCCAACCCCATTAGCTCTATCCAAGGAAGACTATCTGGAGTCCAGGTACTAAATTCCGGAGCACCGGGTGCTTCACCTAGGGTGGATATCAGGGGGATCAGTTCTTTAACAGGTAAAACTGTTTTTATTGTTGATGGTATGATTACAGATGATATCTCTTTCTTAAGCCCTCAGGATATTGAATCCATGAGTGTTCTGAAAGATCCATCGAGTTTGGCAATTTATGGTGCAAGAGCATCGAATGGTGCGGTGATTATTAAAACCAAAACAGGAAGAGGCAAAAAGCCGGTTTTCAATTTTAACTCCTATTTAGGGATTAAGACGGTAACTAATGTTCCTAAAATGGTTAATTCAGATCAGTATCTACAATTATATAATGAGAAACTAATCAATGATAAAGCAAAAGATCCTGTGTTTTTAAGCAGAGCTTCTTTTCCTGCAGATACGGATTGGTTCAAGGAGATTTTAAGAACAAGTATCATTAATTCTAATGATATTTCTGCTTCAGGAAATCTTGGAAAATTAAATTATTATGTAAGTGCAGGAAATCTTCAGGACGAAGGGAATTTAGCTGCAGGACAGGGGATTAATTCAGGTAGTGGCTTTAACAGGTTTACAACTAAGGTAAATCTTAGTTATAAGATAACCGATAATGTCACAATCGGGAATAATTTCACTTTTTCAAAGATGCGTACAGATCATGTAAATAATACATTATTGGATGCTTACTCATCTCCTCCTGTTTATGCACCAATTAACCCTGCTACAGGAGATTACCAATATTTTACATTGGCTAAAGTTCCTAATTCCAGAGCAAAAATGGATTTGTTCAGATCTCAGACTAGAGAACAGAGATTGTTGAATAACATTTGGGGGGAATATAAATTCTTAAAAGATTTTACTTTAAGAGTAAGCTATAGCTCTGATAATATTAATTCGAATAAATACGAGTATACTCCAACATTTGGTTATGTTCCTGTTGCTGATCAAAAGCCAAGTAAATTAATAACAAGAGATTCCAGAACCAGAAATTATATTTGGGATAATACATTAAGCTGGAAAAAAGATTTTGGAAAACATAACCTAGAATTGATGGCAGGTTTTTCCAGAACAAGAAACTCTTATTCCCAGGCCTATGCAGAAGCTTTGAATGTTAACTATAATGGTAACAATACTTCTCTGGATATTTCTAATGGAACTGATATCTACAGGACTGGTTTTGATACAAAAGAAAGAAATGTTATACCATATCAGGATAGAATAGAATCCTTTTTCGGAAGACTTAATTATGATTATGGTGGAAAATATTTAGTAAATGCATCTATTCGTAGAGATGGTACTTCTAAGTATTCAGCGAATGACAGATACCGTGTATTCCCGGCTGTTAGTGCAGGATGGGTTGTTTCCAAAGAAAACTTCATGAGTGAGCAGAATGTTTTTAATCTTTTAAAATTAAGAGCGAGCTGGGGTAAACTTGGAAATCCAGATGTTCAGAGAGCATATACCTTAAATACAAGTATTATTGAAGCCGGAGCATATTACGGAAATACCGGATATCCTGCTCAGACCATCGATTATGTTATTGATCCAAACATTGGTTGGGAAACAACAATAGGAAAAGATTTTGGATTAGAAATGGCACTGTTCAATAACAAGTTGAAAGTTGATGCTACTTATTTTGATAAAGATACTAAGGATGTAGTATATGGTATCGTTCAGGGAATGGTTTCCGGTGCTGCTAACTGGAACAACTATATTACCAATGCATACTCTTTTAATAATAAAGGATTAGAGTTTTCTGTTAGTTATGATACTAATATCAGTGATCATGTGAAAATTGGGATTTATGGAAATATGACCACTTTGAAGAATAAGATTACTTCTGTTTTCAACGGATCTTATTTGAATGCAGGAGCCAGCTTATATGGTAATTCAATCATAAGACTACAAGAAGGTCAGGCCGTTGGTTCATATTATGGATATCAGGTAGAGGGGATTTTCCAGAATCAGGCAGAAGTAGATGCGTGGGCAGTTCAGAATGGGGCACAAGCCGGAGGGTTTAAATTTGCAGATCTTGACGGAAATGGTGTGATTGATGTTAGAGATAAAACATTTTTGGGAAGTCCTATTCCCAAAGGAACTTATGGGTTTGGTGTTAATTTGAATGTATATGACTTTGATTTTGCTATTGATTTTCAAGGTGTTTTTGGGAACAAAATTTATAATTTCAACAGAGAGCAGCGTTATGGAAATGAAAGCTGGGATTTAGATTTCTATAATAACAGATGGCATGGTGAGGGAACATCTAATACTTATCCGATGGCAACCAACAATCAAGCTATCATTGCACCCAATAGTTTTTACGTAGAAGATGGAAGTTATATCAGAATCAGAAATATTCAGGTAGGATATAATTTACCTCAGTCATTTGCAAAATCTATGTCTATTACAAAACTAAGATTATATGTAAGTGCTCAGAATCCTTGGACAAGTTTTAAATACAAAGGATTTTCACCAGAAATCATGAATACAGACAGAGTACAAATGGGTGTGGATAATAACATTTATCCAATTTCAGCAATTTATACTGTTGGTATGAACTTAACATTTTAATAAGAAACAGTTATGAAAAAGATAATTTTATCAATCGCATTATTTTCATTGGCAGCAAGCTGTAAAGATGATTATTTAGATATAAAGCAAGAAGGATATACGGAGGCTTCAGCATTTTTCAAAACCCAGGAGGATGCTATGCAGGCAACCAATGCTATCTATAGCTTTCTGAGAAGTTGGGATAACTCTGCTTTCCCATACCAGTTTGTATTTGGAGTACCGGCAGATGACGTTGTTAAAGGGTCTAACCCAGGAGATGCTTCTTTTATTAATGTATATGATAACTTTACCTACACCGTTAGTGATGAGGGAGTAAGAGGATACTGGATTGGGCAGTGGCAGGCTGTAAACAGTTGTAATCAGGTGATTACGAATGTTCCAAAAATTGATATGGATTCTGCATTAAGAACAAGACTGGTTGCAGAAGCAAAAATGCTGAGGGCTTACATTTATTTTAATCTAGTAAGAATATATGGTGGAGTTCCTATTTTTGATGGACTTCAGTCCAACTATAAAATTCCTAGAAATTCAGTAGAAGAAGTTTATAATTTTATTATTTCTGATCTTACCAGTGCAGCAGAAATTCTACCTCAGACTTATCCTGCTTCAGAGTTGGGTAGAGTAACGAAAGGAGCTGCATTAGGTTTACTTTCAAAAGTATATCTCTATAAAAAAGATTGGAAAAAAGCATATGATACTTCTAATCAGGTAATGAGTATGGGGTATGATCTAGATCCGGATTTTAATCATGTATTCAGACCGGCAGGAGAATTTGGAAAAGAATCCGTTTTTGAAGTAAACTGTGACTGTATACCTCCATTCAAGGGAAGTCAGTATGCTGAAGTACAGGGAGTAAGAGATCAGTTTGGCTGGGGCTTCTTTACACCATCAAGTGCTCTTGAAAGTGCGTTTGAACCTGGTGATATCAGAAAAGAACTTACTATACTTAGAAACGGGGAAACTACTCCTGAAGGTGATTTAATTGCGATGGGTGATGCACAATCTGTGACTACTTATAACCAAAAAGTATATGTACCAAAAGCTTTGAATAAGAGTGCTTGCGGTTATGGATCTATTCAGAATATCAGAATATTAAGATTTGCAGAGATTCTTCTGATTAATGCAGAAGCAGCTAATGAATTAGGTAATACCGCTGCAGCTATTACGAATCTTGATAGAGTTAGAACCAGAGCAAAGTTGGCAGGAACTACAGCTTCAACGCAAGGTGCTCTGAGAACAGCAATTTGGAATGAACGTAGAGTAGAGCTTGCTATGGAAGGTGATCGTTTTGTAGACTTAGTAAGAACAGGACAGGCTGCTACGGTACTTGCTCCTTATGGATTCAAAGTCGGGAAAAACGAATTGTTCCCAATTCCTTTTGATGCAATAACTGAAAGTGCCGGTGTATTTACACAAAACCCTGGATACTAAAATAACTTATCATAAGCTTAGAGGAGAGTGAAAATTCTCCTCTAACTTTATTAACCAGTAAACCAATGATACTAATGAAAAGGACCGTACTTTCAATTGCCGTAACCTCTTTATTTTTTACCTATTCCTGTAAAAATGCTCAGGTTTATAAACCGGAAACTACCCAAAATAAAACTGTTAAAAGTAATATTACCGATGAACAGATGATGGACAAAGTACAGAAAGATGCACTAAAATATTTCTGGGATTATGCTGAACCAAACTCAATGCTGGGAAGAGAGCGTTATCATGAAGATAATATCTATCCGGATAATGACAAGCATGTTGTTACAACAGGAGGCTCAGGATTTGGACTGGCAACCATACTGGTTGGGGTAGAAAGAGGATTTGTTCCAAGAAAAGAAGCCGTGAAGAGGCTTACCCATATTATGGATTTTCTTGCAAAGGCAGATCGTCACAAAGGAGCTTGGCCGCATTGGATCAACGGAGAAACTGGAAAAACAGTTCCTTTCGGAAAAAAAGATAACGGTGGGGACCTTGTAGAAACCGCATTTCTTACCTCAGGAATACTGATGGTCCGTGAATATTTTAAAAACGGAAACGCAGAAGAAAAAGCTTTAGCCGGAAAATGTGATGAACTTTGGAAAGGAATTCAATGGAACTGGTACACAAAAGGCGGTGAAAAAGTCCTTTACTGGCACTGGTCACCGGAATATCAATGGGAAATGAACTTTCCTCTTGAAGGATATAATGAATGCTTAATCACTTATATTCTGGCAGCATCTTCACCTACTCATTCTATAGATGCTGAAACCTATTATAAAGGTTGGACCAGAAACGGAACCTACCTTACAGACAAAACAAAATACGGACTACCTCTGTATGTAAAACATAATTATGCCGAAGAATATGGCGGCCCATTGTTCTGGGCACAATACTCCTATATTGGTCTTGATCCGACAGGATTATCAGATAAATTAGTGAAAAATTACTTTGATATCAATAAAAATCAAACCCTTATTGACTATAAATACTGTGTTGAAAATCCAAAACAATGGAAAGGTTATGGACCTAACTATTGGGGACTAACAGCAGGATATACCAGAAATGAAGACGGAAGCACAGGCTATACGGCTCACATGCCTGGAAATGATAATGGAGTAATAACTCCTACAGCAGCCTTGAGCAGCTTCCCATATACCCCAAAAGAATCCATGGATTTCCTAAGATTTATGTACACTCAAAAGCCAGAATTCATTGGTTCGGCAGGACCTTATGATGCAACTTCCATCAATTACAATAATTGGTTTACTCCAAGATATCTGGCTATCGATCAGGGAACAATAGCTCCAATGGTTGAAAACTACAGAACCGGATTTCTTTGGAAGTTATTCATGAATGCTCCGGAAATTCAACAAGGATTAAAGAAATTAAGCTTTCAATCCTCCAAATATGGAATAAAGTAATTGTTCTGCGTATAGTAACAATTCAAAATATAATTAAAGCTCTCTGATATAACTGAAGATGTAGATTCTTGTTCAAACAATGATCTGCCTAATCTGTAAAATCTGCGAGAGAATAAAACTCAATAGAAACGGACTTTAGCTAAAACCTAATAGCAATATGAAATTAAAGCACATTCCCTTTTTACTTCTTCTCTTTTCCTTACCGCTGAATGCCCAGGAAATCAAAGCAGAGCTGAACAAAGAAATTAAAAGAACCGAAAAGATCTCCTATATTCTGGATTATCCACAAAAAACAAAAGGGAATGTTCCTTTGATCGTTTTTCTTCATGGTTCAGGAGAGAGAGGGAATGATCTTGAAGCTGTAAAAGCCCATAGCCCCTTCACATATAAAAACCTGATTAAGGAACCGGTGGCTATTTTGGCGCCTCAATGTCCGGCAGGTAGCTGGTGGGACACAGTAACTATCTATAATTTGATTAAAGAAATTCAGAAAAAATATAAAATTGATGTCTCCAGAATTTATCTCACAGGACTTTCAATGGGAGGATGGGGAACATTGAAACTGGCAATGGAACATCCTGAAATGTTTGCTGCTGTAGCTTCAGTTTGTGCACCAACAGATCAGGTTATGACTGCTAATATTGATCAATTTAAGAATTTGAATATGAAAATATTTCACGGTGGGATGGATGATGTTGTTCTTCCGGAGAATGCTTTCAAATTTTATCAAAAACTTCATCCCGTAAATCCAACGGCTGAATTGATAGTTTTCCCGAATGATAATCATAACTCATGGGACTCAGCCTATTCGGACCCTAAATTATACGAATGGATGTTGTCGAAAAAGAAAGAAAAATAAAACAATAATTTAAGAAGATAGATTTATGAAAAAGTTAATTATACTTGCAGCCATAGCACTTTCGCCAGTGTTTTCCGCTCAGGAAATGGTAGACAAGCCCGTACAGTCGTATCAGACTGCGCAATATCAGGCAAAAAAGAAAGCCTTTGTAGATAATCTTTTATCTAAAATGACCTTGGATGAAAAAATCGGTCAGCTGAATCTTCCGACTTCCGGAGATTTTACAACCGGAATGGCTCAAAGTTCAGATATTGGCAAAAAGGTAGAGCAAGGATTAGTAGGAGGACTATTCAATATAAAAGGAGCAGATAAAATCAAAGCTGTTCAGAAAGTGGCGATAGAGAAAAGCCGTTTGAAAATTCCTATGATCTTTGGAATGGACGTTATCCATGGGTATGAAACTACGTTCCCAATTCCTTTAGGATTAGCTGCATCATGGGATATGAATCTGGTACAGCAGTCAGCAAGAGTTGCCGCAAAAGAAGCTGCTTCTGACGGAATCAACTGGACGTTTTCTCCAATGGTTGATATCTCACGTGAACCACGATGGGGAAGAGTTTCTGAGGGTTCTGGTGAAGATCCGTACCTTGGAAGTGAAATCTCAAAAAACATGGTGTATGGTTACCAAGGAAAAGACCTTGCGAATGGTACAAATATATTAGCCTGCGTAAAGCATTTTGCATTATACGGAGCTGGTGAATCAGGAAGAGATTATAATACAGTGGATATGAGCCATGTGAGAATGTTCAACGAATATTTCCCACCTTATAAAGCAGCTGTTGATGCAGGTGTAGCTTCAGTAATGGCTTCTTTCAATGAAGTTGATGGAGTTCCTGCAACAGGAAACAGATGGCTTCAGACCGAAGTATTGAGAAATCAATGGAAATTTAAAGGATTTGTAGTGACCGATTATACCGGTATCAATGAAATGGTTGACCACGGAATGGGAGATCTTCAGCAAGTTTCTGCCTTAGCCTTGAAAGCAGGTGTGGATATGGATATGGTGGGTGAGGGATTTTTAACAACATTAAAAAAATCTTTATCCGAAGGAAAAGTTACACAGGCTGAGATAGACACTGCAGCCAGGAGAGTTCTTGAAGCAAAATACGACCTGGGATTATTTGATAACCCATACAAGCACGGTGATGCAAAATTAGCAGCGAAAGAAGTGTACAGTATGGAAAACCGAAATATTGCAAGAAATGTTGCCGCTCAGTCAATGGTTTTACTGAAAAATGAAAATCAGGTATTACCATTGAAGAAATCAGGAACAGTAGCCGTAATTGGTCCATTGGTTAATAATTCCATAAATATGTCAGGAACATGGAGTGTGGCTACCAAGCACAACGTTTCTGTTAACTTAATGCAGGGACTTCAGGCTAACTATGGTAAAGAAGTGAAATTCCTTTCTGCTAAAGGAGCAAACATAGATTATAATGCAAAATTAGAAGAAATCTATGCGGCCCACGGGAAAAAAACAGACAGAGACAACCGTTCAAAAGAAGAATTATTAAAAGAAGCTGTTGATATCGCTAATAAAGCAGACGTTATTGTTTTAGCTATCGGAGAATCAGCTGAAATGAGTGGAGAGTCTTCATCAAGATCAGAAATCACTATTCCTCAGTCTCAGGTAGATCTTCTAAACGAGCTGAAAAAGACAGGAAAGCCAATTGCGATGATTCTTTTCACAGGACGTCCATTAGCTTTAACCAATGTGAAGGATACTCCTGATGCCATTCTAAATGCATGGTTCCCGGGTTCAGAAGCAGGAAATGCTATGGCAGATGTTCTTTTTGGAAAAGTAAACCCTTCAGGAAAGCTTCCAATGACGTTCCCAAGAAGCTTAGGACAAGTTCCTATCTATTATAATGCTAAAAATACAGGCCGTCCACTAGATCAGAAACTTACTGATAAATGTGAGTACCAAAGATTCCGTTCAAACTATATGGATGAATGTAATACGCCACTATATTCATTCGGATACGGATTAAGCTATACCAAATTTAATTACTCAGATATCAGTGTTTCCAATGCCAATCCAAAAGGAGATCAGGCTATTCAGGCATCTGTTACTGTTACCAATACCGGAAACTATGATGGAGCAGAAGTGGTTCAGCTGTATATCAGAGATATGGTTGGGAGTATTACAAGACCGGTAAAAGAATTAAAAGGTTTCCAGAAAATATTTTTGAAAAAAGGAGAATCCAAGAAAGTAACCTTTGATATTACTCCGGAAAACTTGAAGTTTTATAACGGAGAATTGAAATATGACTGGGAATCAGGAGACTTTGACCTTATGATTGGAACTAGCTCTGATGATGTAAAGCATTCAAAAATAAACTGGACAAAATAAATAGGTGAAAAGTTATTCACAGAAATGTGTTTTATGTTTTCTTTGGCATGATTTTTAATAATACCCAGCGTAGTTATCATAATAATGGAAAACAACATGAAAAAAACAATTTTACTTAGCACAATGTTCCTTGGTACTTTAATATTCGCTCAAGAAACACATGTATTAGGTGGCGATAAAGATGCTCACGGATGTATTGGGTCAGCAGGATATACTTATTCTCAAATCAAAAAGGACTGTATAAGAACTTTTGAAGAAAAAATAAAGTTAAAAGAAGTAGCTTCAAATGGAAATTATATTGCTGCCGTTATTTTCAGTAAAGACAAGAACAAAGCTGAGGTTTTCGTTAAGGATGCAGAGGAAAGAAGTATAATTCTTACCAGAGCAGGAAAAGGGAAAGCAAAAGCTTGGAAAAAAGATGGATATGTACTGGTTCCTTACAAAAAAAGCGGATACCAGCTTAAGAAAGATAATGTTGTGATTTATCAGTAAATCCAGATTTTATAAAATACAATAGAAGACCGTCTGCTAAGGCGGTCTCTTTGTTTTTAACGGGTTAAGCAGTCTCAATTTTGAGGATATAACACGCTGAAAATTTCCCGGACTAAAAAATATATTTATAAACCTCTCAAAATGAGAGGTTTTTTGTATCTTGGGTTTAACTAATGCCTTATTACTGTTGTTATTTTTCAAAACTCAAACTATTAATATTTCAATATGAGAAAAACTATTTTATTGGGAGCAGTGTTCCTTAGTTCTTTAGCCTTTACCCAGCAAAGATCTCCAATTGTAGGAGGTGACGTAGATGTTCATGGGTGCAGAGCTTCAGCAGGTTTTACGTATTCACAAATCAAGAATGTTTGTGTAAAGGTTTTTGAACAGAAAATCAAATTAAAGGAAGTGGACTCGGATAAAAGTTCTACTTCAATGACAGCTGTTATTTTTAGTAAGGATATGAAAAGGGCTGAAATTTTTATCCCGGAAGGAAATGCAAAAAGCATTATTCTGGGCAAAGAAGGGAAAAGCAAAATGTGGAAAAGTGGAAGCTATATTAAGGAAACATATGTTTTGGTCCCTTATAAAAAAACAGGTTACCAGATTAAAAAAGATGATGTTGTGATTTATCAGTAAATCATAACTTAAAATATAAAAGCCATTCAGACGAATGTTTTTTTTTGTTTTTTAGCAGTGAGTAATCATAAAAAAGCCTGAATTGGTCAGGCTTTATTTTTTATATTTTTTAGAATTTGTAAATATTTAGGGGCATATAACGTTTTTAATATAGAGATTAATAAACTCTTCAAAATAGGAAAGCTTTCATAGGCTCTAAAGAAAATAAAGACTACAAAAATCATAAAAGCAAGATTTTCATCTCTCACTGAAAAACCGTATTTTTGTACATCTAAAAAGTAAAAGAAAGAATGAATTCCTACAAAAATCCATTGGAAGAGCGCTATTCCAGTGAAGAAATGTTGTTTAATTTCTCACATAATAACAAATTCCGTACCTGGAGAAAGCTTTGGATCGCTTTAGCAGAGATCGAAAAAGACCTGGGTCTTGAAATTACAGACGAGCAAATCGCTGAATTAAAGGCTAATGCTGAAAATATCGATTTTGATAAAGCAGCAGAATACGAAAAGAAATTCCGTCATGATGTAATGGCTCACGTTCATACTTATGGAGATGTGGCACCATCAGCAAAGGGAATTATACACTTAGGAGCTACTTCAGCTTTTGTAGGAGACAATACAGATTTAATTCAAATTCGTGACGGACTTTTAATTCTAAAGAAAAAGTTAGTTAACGTAATGAAGAACTTGGCAGATTTTGCCATTCAATATAAAGATCTTCCAACTTTAGGATTCACTCACTTTCAGCCAGCTCAGTTAACAACGGTGGGGAAGAGAGCTACGCTTTGGTTACAGAGTTTGGTTCTTGACATCGAAGAGCTTGATTTCTTCCTTGAAACTCTTCGTTTCAGAGGAGTGAAAGGAACTACAGGAACGGCTGCAAGTTTCCTTGAGCTTTTCAATGGTGATTATTCTAAAGTAAAACACTTAGATAAAGAACTTTCAAAAAGATTCGGTTTTGAAAAAGTTTTCGGAGTTTCCGGACAAACCTACGACAGAAAAATTGATGCTAAGGTTGTTGCCTTATTAGGAAACATTGCTCAGTCTGCTCACAAATTCACAAACGATTTACGTTTACTTCAAAATCTTAAGGAAATTGAAGAACCGTTCGAGAAAAACCAGATCGGTTCATCTGCCATGGCATACAAGCGTAACCCAATGAGAAGTGAAAGAATTGGAGCATTGGCAAAATATGTAATGTCTTTAACGACAAGTTCAGCAATGGTAGCTTCTACACAGTGGTTTGAAAGAACACTGGATGACTCTGCAAACAAGAGATTAACCATTCCACAGGCGTTTCTGGCAGTGGATGCCATCTTATTGATCTGGAACAATATTATGAACGGAATTGTAGTATATCCAAACAGAATCAACAAGCACATTGAAGAAGAACTTCCTTTCATGGCAACAGAATATATTATCATGGAAGAAGTGAAGGCTGGTGGTGACCGTCAGGAAATTCACGAAGTGATCAGAGTTCATTCTATGGAAGCTTCCAAGAAAGTAAAGGAAGAAGGAAAAGAAAACGACCTTATCGAAAGAATCTTAAACGATGATTCTTTAAAATTAGATAAATCAAAATTAAAAGAAGTTTTAGATCCGAAAAACTTTATCGGTTTCGCACCGATTCAGACGGAAGAGTTCATCAAAAATGAAGTACAGCCGATTCTGGACCAGAATAAAGATTTAATAGGATTGGAAGCTGATCTTAAAGTATAAAAACGATATGCAGTCTTTTGGGCTGCATATTTTTTTTCACCTCAATTCTTATGAAATATCTGCTAATTACCATTTTATTCATTCCGATGATTTCTTTTTCTCAGGAAAAGGAGGGCTTAGTATATTTCAAATCCAAAGATTCCTTGGTTGGAGTAAAAAAACAGTCCGGAGAAATTATTATTCCGGCACAATTTAAAATTTATTCAGACCTTAAAGATGGAGATCCCGTACAAGGAGAAACCATTCTTTTTGATGGAGTGAAAAAAGACGAAAAATGGGTTGAAAATACTTGGGGATATGTCTATGACAGAAAAGGAAACTTTCTCTATACCCCATTTTTATATGACAATGGTCCGGACTATTTTTCTGAAGGCGTTAGACGATTTGTAAAAAACGGAAAGATAGGCTTTGCAGATAGAAATGGAAAAATCGTTATTGAACCCAATCATGACTTTGCTACATTCTTCATTTTTGGGTATGCTTCTTTCTGTGATGGATGCCAATGGAAAAAAGGAGAGGATGGCTATAAGGAAGTGGTAGGAGGTAAATGGGGAGTGATGAATGCCAAAGGAGAAACAGTTCAGCCTCTTGCAAGACACTCAGGAAAAGATTTAGAAATTAATGGGGAGTTTTACCCATATCCATTTCAATACAACCAAAAAGAAAAGGATATTCTGCAGTTCTTTGAAAAACAAAATAAAATGCTTTCAGACCTTTATTATGTCAATCTTTACAATAAGCTGTCTGAAGATCAGAAAAAACTGTTTTTTGAGATTGTAGAAAAACCAAAGGAGAATTTTCCCTATTATCAGGTGAATACCTATGATTATAGAAAAATAGATATAACATTATCCTACCAGTACAAGTTTTTGGTTTCAGAAGATGGCAAAACATACTATTCATTGGATGGAGAGGATAAAAAAACTCCTTTTAAAGAATGGTTGAAAAATGAAGCGAAAGAAGCCAAGCAATTTCAAAAAGAACATCCGGATAATCCGAATAAATTTGTCAACTAATAACAACCCATACCATGAAAAATATTTTATTATTTGTATTTGCCTTAGCATTTGTAAAACATAGCGCACAAAGCGATCAGACTGTTTATGCAGCTATAGATGATAATGCTAAAAATCTTGCCCAAAAATCAGGAGCCTATTCTGTATCTATCGGTATTTTAAAAGAAGGTAAAGTTTATACCAGACATTATGGGGAAATCGATAAAGGAAAAGGAAATAAGGCAGACGATAATACTTATTTTGAAATAGCCTCTGTTACCAAGCTTTTTACAGGTCAGTTATTGGCACAGGCAGTGTTGGAGGGTAAAATAAGTCTTGATGATGATGTTAGAAAATATCTGAAAGGATCTTACCCTAACCTAGAATATAATGGTGTTCCGATAAAAATAAGAAATTTAATTTCTTACGAAACAGCACTTCCAAGAAATCTTCCTAATGATGACAAATTAAGGAAAAATATGACAGATGAGACCCCTTTTCTTTATGAAAAGCTTAACGAAGGATACACAAAAGAAGACTTTAAAAAAGATCTGGCCACTGTCAAATTAAGCATGGAGCCAGGTAAAGAATATAAATACAGTAATTTAAGTCTGGAAATGTCAGGCCTGATACTGGAAAATATCTACGGAAAAAGCTATGAAAACCTTTTAAAAGAAAATATATTTTCAAAATTGGGAATGGATCATACCAAGCTGGGACTTGATAAAAATGAGGTTCAGGCCAATGGATATCATATCAATTATCGTCTGATGCCTGTTTCAAAAAGCAATCTATGGGGCTCAGGAGGTTCAAAGACCAAATCCACAATAGGAGATATGGTGAAATTTTTGAAAGAAGAACTGGATGTAAAAAATAAAGTAGCACAAGAGTCACAAAGAAATATTAGCAACAGTAAAGAAGCATGGTATGGATATTTCTGGGACCAAAATTTTATTAATGAAAAAGGAAAAGTAGGATTTAAGCATGGTGGGTCTTATGGAACAAATACCTGGTTTGCTATATATCCTGAGCTGAATATAGGTGTTTGTATGATTGTAAACATTAATGGACCTGAAACCTTTAATGCACTTTATAATACTTCGGCGGATCTAGTTGGAGATCTTATTTCCACCTCAGATAAAAATAAAAAAGAAGTATACGGATATACAGTTAAAGGAAATAACGTTGTTTTTTCTTACACTCATCCAAAGAATCTGGACGCAGGTCTTATCAATACGATGGCTGTAGCGGGAAGCTTCAATGACTGGAACCCTGAAAATAAAGAATATCAAATGACCAAAAAAGATAACAACCGCTTTGAACTGGTAGTTCCGGTCTCCAGATTTGAAAAAGGAAAGACCTATTCTTTTAAATTTGTATTCAATAAAGAAGGATGGATGACAACTCCTAAAAGTGCATCCAATACAGACGGAACCGAAAATAATAATTTAATCATGACCCTGTAAAACTATAGGAAAAAGATTGAGGTTAAAGAAAGTAAAAAGATTAAATTTGTAATCAATATTATAGGGTGGATGATAACACCCAAAAGAGCGACCAACGTAGACAGGAATCTGATATGCATGCTCTGAAATCAGAAAGTAAAAAGAAAAATAAATCTAATATTAAAATCTGACATCTAATGTCTAATAACAAAAGAATTTTCGTAGAAAAAAGAGGAATTTTCGATGTTGAAAGTCCAAAAATTTTTGATGAAGTAAAAGCGGTTGTTCCGGCAATTCAAACGGTAAAAGTCTACAATGTGTATGACATCTTCAATTTGAATGATGGAGAATTTGAAAAAGTGGTAAACAACACCTTCGTAGACCCTGTTACTGATATTTTACACACAGAAAACCCTGCAAAAAATATCCATTTCAGTATGGAATTCTTGCCTGGTCAGTATGATCAGAGAGCAGACTCTGCACAACAGTGTATTGCTTTGCTGACAGAAAATGAAAAGTCAAAAGTAAGAAGCGGTAAACTGATCGAATTTGAAGGAGTATCTGAAGCTGATCTTGTTAAAATCAAGGACCTTTTGATCAACAAAGTAGAATCTCAGGAAAAAGACCTTTCCATTTTGGATATCCCTGCAGACGAAATCCCTTCAAAAGTTTTGATCCACGAAAATTTCATCAATTTCAACGAGGCTGAGCTTGAAAATTTCTATAACAATCATGGCTTTGCATTAGGTTTAGATGATCTGAAGTTTATTCAGGATTATTTTAAAACTGAGCAGAGAAACCCTACAGAAACTGAACTTAAAGTATTAGATACCTACTGGAGCGATCACTGTCGTCACACGACTTTCGAAACAGAATTGTCAGACATTCAGTTTGAGGGAGACTTCAAGCATACATTGGAAACTATTTTCAATGATTATATCGAAAAAAGAAAATTCTTAGGCCGTGAGCTGAAGCCAATCTCTTTAATGGATCTGGCAACAGTATGCGGTAAATACTTCCATAAAACAGGAAATCTGGATAACCTTGTGATTTCTGATGAGATCAATGCATGTACCATCCAGATTGAAGCCGAATACGATGGTAAAAAAGAACCTTGGTATTTATTGTTCAAAAACGAAACCCACAATCACCCGACAGAAATTGAACCTTTCGGAGGAGCATCAACATGTTTGGGAGGAGCAATCAGAGATCCTTTGTCCGGAAGATCTTTCGTGTTCCAGGCGATGAGATTAACGGGTGCTGCAGACGTTTTAGAATCAGTTGATAAAACGTTACCGGGTAAGTTACCTCAAAAAACAATTACAAAACAAGCTGCTAACGGATACTCATCTTATGGTAACCAGATCGGATTAGCCACAACAATGGTTTCCGAAATCTATGACGAAGGCTATAAAGCAAAGAGAATGGAAGTAGGTTTCGTTACCGGAGCTGTTCCTATTGATTGGGTAAGACGTGAAAAACCTGAAAATGGAGATTCAATCATCATTTTAGGTGGTGCTACAGGTAGAGATGGTGTGGGAGGTGCAAGCGGAAGTTCAAAAGAACAGGACGAGACTTCTATTCATACCATGAGTTCGGAAGTTCAGAAAGGAAATGCAGTAGAAGAACGTAAGATCCAAAGACTTTTCAGAAACCCTGAAGTAACAAGATTAATCAAAAAATCAAATGACTTTGGTGCCGGTGGTGTTTCTGTAGCAATTGGTGAGATTGCAGACTCTCTGGAAGTAAATCTTGATGTATTACCATTAAAATATGAAGGATTAAACGGAACAGAATTAGCTATTTCCGAATCTCAGGAAAGAATGGCTGTTGTAGTAGATCCAAAAGATAAAGAAAAGTTCATTAAGTTCTGTGAAGCTGAAAACATTGTTGCTGTAGAAGTGGCAAAAGTAACAGATTCTGGAAGAATGCAGATGTTCTGGAAAGGAGATAAAATTGTAGATCTTTCGAGAGAATTCCTGGATACCAACGGATGTTCAAAATCTCAGGAAGTAAAAATTAACCACCTTGGAGAAGTAAAAGCAGAAACGAAAGCATTCACAGCAGAAAACTTCATCAACATTTTAAAAGATAAAAATGTAGCTTCCCAAAAAGGATTATTGGAAATGTTCGACTCTTCAGTAGGAGGGACAACTGTTGCCATGCCTTTAGGAGGGAAATATCAACAGACCTTAATGGAGGGAAGTGTGCAGACACTACCAATTTTAGGAGCAAAAGATATTAAAACCGTTTCCTTGGCAAGCTGGGGATTCGACGCTGAAATTTCAAAGCAAAACTCGCTATTAGGAGCATCTTATGCTGTTGTAGAAAGTGTTGCTAAGATTGTTGCTATGGGTGGCGATTATAAAAATATCAGATTAAGCTTCCAGGAATATTTCGAAAAATTAGGTCAGGCTCCTGAAAAATGGGGTAAACCTTTGGCTTCGCTTTTAGGAGCTTATGATGCGCAAATCAACCTTGGTCTTGCAGCTATCGGAGGTAAAGATTCCATGAGTGGAACCTATCAGGATCTGAATGTTCCTCCAACTTTGATCTCTTTTGCATGTGCCAACGGAGACAAACAAAATATCATTTCACCTGAATTTAAAGCGGCGGGGAACAAGTTATACTTCTTCAATCATATCGCTCAGGAAAGTGGTCTTCCGAATTATGATGCATTAAAAGAAGTATATGAATTCATCTTTGAAAACATCAAGTCAGGAAAGATTGTTTCTGTAAAAATAGTGAAAGAGGGTGGAGTTGCAGTAGCAGCAGCTAAAATGAGTTTCGGAAACAGATTGGGTGCTGAGATCAATGCTGATGAAACTGTTTTATTAGCTAAAAATATCGGTAGCTTAATCATTGAATCAAAAGAAGAATTAAGCTCAACAGTTCTTCAGTTGATCGGAGAAGTAAAAGATTCAGGAATTTTGAAAATCAACAGTCTTGAATCTAGTATTTTGGATCTTGTATCTGCTTACACAAATACATTCGAAAACCTTTTCCCAACAATAGAAAAAGAAAAAATTACGGTGGAAATTGACGAAAAGTCAAACTCAATCCATCCAAGAAATATCATCATTAAAAAACACGGAATAGCACAGCCAAAAGTTTTTGCTCCTGTATTCCCGGGTACAAACTGTGAATATGACACGCTGAATGCATTCCAAAAAGAAGGAGCTGTTGTAAGCAGCCTGCCTTTAATCAATATCAATCACCAATTGCTGGATGAAAGCATTGATGCTTGGGTGGAGGAGATCAGAGCATCACAAATTTTAGCATTCTCAGGAGGTTTCTCAGCAGGTGATGAGCCAGATGGTTCTGCAAAGTTCATTGTAAACGTTTTGAAAAACGAAAAAATGAGAAATGCAGTTCATGAATTATTGGACAGAGACGGGATGATCATCGGGATCTGTAACGGGTTCCAGGCGCTTGTTAAATCAGGATTACTGCCTTATGGAAGAATCAAGGATCTGGATGAAAACTCACCAACCTTGGCTCACAATGCCATCAGAAGACATATTTCTCAGATGGTAACGGTACGGGTTGTAAATGACGAAAGCCCTTGGTTAAAAGGAATGAAAGGTCAAACGTTCACTATTCCTATTTCTCACGGTGAAGGGCGTTTCATGGCTTCAGAAGAGGAAATCAAGAAGTTATATGAAAACGGACAGATTGCAACTCAATACATTGATCTTGATGGAAACATTGCCCACGGAATGCCATTCAACCCTAATAATTCATTATTCGGAATTGAAGGAATCACAAGCCCATGTGGAAAGATCTACGGAAGAATGGGACACCCGGAGCGCTTTGCAGAGGGTCTTATGAAGAATATACCAACCGCGAATTATCACAACATATTCAAAAACGGAGTCGAATACTTCAAATAAAAAAATTAACCTCACAGACTTTCAATCTCTGTGAGGTTTTTTTTAATATGTAATCAATAAGTTCATATTTTTGCATCATTACATTTAGAAAAAACAAAACTTTAACCAATGAACCAAGAAAATTCTTCTGAGACCAAGAAAGAAATCAAAAGAATAGATGCAAGTTACATTTCGCACGAAATACAACACCTTTTACACTTTGACAAAGGCTTTCCTTTTACCTTTAAAGAAGTTTTGCTTCGTCCGGGGAAAGCAGTAAGAGAATATCTCAGAGAAAATCGTGAAAAATATGTAAAACCAATTGTGTTTTTGGTTTTCGCCGCAGTTATTTATACTTTTATTATTCATTTGTTTCATATTGAAGTCCTCATTTTTAATATAAAAGGATTTGGTGGAACACAGCAATGGGAGCATAACCTAGATACTGAAGTGATCAATAAATGGATAGATTCTCACCTCGGATATTCTGCACTGATCATTGGTTTTTTTATGGCTATTTGGACCAAGATATTCTTTTACAAGAAAGGGTATAATATATTTGAAATATTTGTATTGCTATCCTATGTTTTCGGAGTGTTTTTTATTGCACTTTTATTTTTTCTGTTGCTTTCAAAGCTAACAGGCTTGTTAATGATAACTCAGATAGGGGTGCTGTTACTTCAAGTTTATTTTGTGGGAGCAATTGGCCAGTTTTTTGGAGAAAAGAATCTTTTCAATTATGTCAAGAGTTTAATTTGTCTGTTTTTAGGGATTATTACCTACAAATACAGTTTGATTTTACTGGCATATTTGATCCATCTTTTTAAGTGAAATATATTTTAAAAAGTAATGTTAGGAACCATCACAAATAATTACAAATGGACTTAAATACTTCAAATAACAATACAAGAAAAATGATCGTCATCAATGGCGGTCATTTTTCGTCTTTAGCAGGATTCTATGAAGAAGCTTCCGATGTCTTAATGAAAGATACAGATTGGAAAGTAGGTACCTTGGATGGCTTTGACGATATCCTTTACGGAGGGTTTGGAGTCTTTGAAAATAAAGAAGAAATTGAAATCATCTGGAAAGAATCTAAAAAGTCAGAAGAAGATCTGGGGTTTAAGACTACTCAAGAATTCTATGAGAATAAAATCAGACAGGGAAAGCCTTTTAATAGAGAACTGATTCAGCAAAAACTGGATGACTTGATGGCAGGAAAAGGGCAAACGCTGTTTGATATCCTAATCGAAATTATTCAGTCTCATTCTAATATTACCCTCATTTTAAACTGATAAGTAATGATTCGGGAATTTAATTATTCTTTATTGCTTACGATGTCTTAATCGTTCATTGTTAGTGAAAATATGGATTAAAAAATGCTCTTAGATTAAGTGTATTCAGAAGATTTTATTTTACTTTGAAAAATATTTTAAATGCTTTTTACCTGAACTATTATAGCAGGTTACAATAACAAACAAAAGAATGAATTGAATGAAGAAAATCGTATATGGACTGTTCTTTGGAGACAGTATTACGTATGGAGAATATGATGGCGTTTTTGGAGGCTGGGTAGATATTTTGAAGAGATATGCTTTGCAAAAATTCCATGAAGGAAACGGTGATGAATTAATTTTATTTAATCTGGGAATTGGTGGGGAAACTACAGAGGGATTATTAAAGAGAATGCCTACTGAGTTAGGCGCTAGAAATTCTGCAGACGGAAATCTTGTTTTTATAGGCTACGGAGCCAATGATCTTGCTATAAAAGAGGGAATTCAAGTGGTAAAACCTGAAACATTTAAAAGTAATATTATAAAAGCTGTTCAGCATGCAAAACAATTCTCAAAAGATATTTATCTGGTAAGCATTCTTCCGGTTTCAAAAAAAATAGATGGAGTAGTAGTGAGCTCAGGGAAGTTAAGAACCAACGAGGAAGTTGTTGCCTACAACCAGATTCTTAAGGATATTGCCGTAGATCACTCTTTAATGTACATAGATTTTTATGCAGCAATCTTAGAGGATAAAGAAAGTTTGCTTTCCGCAGATGGGGTACATCCTAATGAAAAAGGCTATGGAATGATGGCCGAAATTGCAATCCCAATCATTGAAAAATACTTATAATGCCACATTTATTTTCTTACGGAACACTGCAGAAAGAGCAGGTTCAACTTGAAACCTTTGGACGAATTTTACAAGGAAAGAAAGATGCTTTATCAGGATATAAACTAAGGATGCTTGAAATTACCGACCCTGAGGTATTACGGAAAAGTGGTCAGAAATATCATCCCGTTCTGGAGTTCTCAGGAAATGAGCAGGATGAGGTAGAAGGAGTACTTTTCGAAGTCACAGAAGCTGAAATTCTTCAGGCAGACGAATATGAAGTAGATGATTACAAAAGAATCGAAACCATTTTTAAATCCGGAGAAAAAGGATTTATCTATGTAGGTGTATAATTTTTTATAAGATAAAACATAGAATTGTAAACATTACAATATCATATCAATAGAAACGGGCTTTAGCCCGTTTTATTTTTAAACCACCAATCCATAGCTTTAGCCAAAACTTTAAATTTGCATGAGCTTTCCGTACTGTTTATTTGAATGCTATCAGAAATCCTACTGACAAACAGTTGTCACAATTCATTCCTATCTTTGGTAAAGACAAAAGAAAAATTAAAACATGAATAACGTGAAAGTCGAGCCTTTTAAGGTAATAGGAATTGCGGTAAGAACTACCAATGAAAATAATCAGGCAGCAAAGGATATTCCGGTGTTATGGGAGAAATTAATGAAAGAAAACATTGTGGAAAATATTCCCAATAAGATCGATAATGCTGTTTATTCCATCTACACAGATTATGAAAAGGATCACACAAAACCCTATACCACGATCCTTGGATGCAAAGTCGCAAGTCTGGATCATATTCCCGACGGAATGGTGGGTAAATCCTTTGATGGCGGAGACTATGTGAAGTTTACAACTAAAGGAAATTTAGCAGAAAATCTCGTTATCAACGAGTGGATCAAAATCTGGAACATGGACCTTGGCAGAACATTTACAGCCGACTTTGAAATATATGGAGAAAAAGCAATGAATCCTGCAGATGCAGAAGTAGATATTTTAATTGCAGTACAATAAGCAAATAGAAATATTTCATTATCCATACAATCATAAAAAAGCCTCCTGACATTGAAAAATAGTCAGGAGGCTTCAGTATTTTTATTATACAGGTTATTTATAAAAAACAGTTTTTATATAGTCATTAGTATTATCACCATTATAATCATAGTTAGCAGGAGTTAAAATGATAAGCTTACCGGTGGAAAGATCCAAAACTTCAGCATTATTATTGTTAATGGTAAGTTTCATTTGGGTTGAATCATAAAAATAGGGAAGAGTAGATTCAGTCTTTTGGCAAACAGAACTTACTGTATTATAATCATTCATATAATATTTTCCATCATTTCGGAATTCATAAGTACCCTTTTTCTTGCAATCATCAGGAACGTTTTCATGGATGACCGTTGCCTTATCAGAACCTGAAATTTGATATTCAGTTTGTATTTTCCAAACCCCAACAATATTAGTATCATAAATATTGTTGTTATTATTTCCTGTTGGAGTATCATCACCAAGGCTGCATGATGAAAGAGTTCCCAATACTAAAATTCCAGCTATTATCTTTTTCATAAAATGAATTTTTGGCGAACTTAATAAAAATTATTAAATGAATGGAACTTTATATGATTTTTATGAAAATTTGATGGTACGAGCCCCTTAAAAAATATATTTTCCGTAAACCAGAACGCCGATTACTACAGAAACTGCAGCCCCTAATACCACAGCCCCTGCTGAAATATCCTTAATAAAGCCTATTCTTTTATCGAAATTAGGCTGAATGATATCACAGATCTTTTCAATGGCGGTATTGAAAATTTCAGCACTTAAAACACCAACTGAGGCAAGGAGAATAATGGCTGCATCAAGATTGGAAAGCTTTAAATAAAAAATTAAAAACAAATTGATAAGAAAAGCCAGAAACTCGATCTGGAAATTTCTTTCCGTCTTTATCATTGCAAAAACACCGCGGAAAGCATTGAGAAAACTTTTATGGAGGGGTGGTTTTTGCATAGTCTTTTTACTTTTTTCAACAAAGATAGGTTTTGTACTTTGATTGTTGAATTTAATCTGCTATATTTGGAATACAGGATTGAAAAATCAGTGGGAGTGATTTCAAAAGCCATATTTTTAATAAAAAAGTGGAAGCCCTTGGAAATGCGAACATAATATCAGGTCATAAAACAGATTAACGATGTTTGTTCAAAACTCCTCCATATTATTTTTTTCTTTGTTGTATGTATTTATTATATTTGTAGAAACTTATTTTATAAATCTATGAAATTTATTATTTCAAGTGGTGAACTGCAGAAGGCTTTGCAAACTGTAAGTGGCGTAATATCAAGCTCTCAATCGAGACCGATTTTAGAAAACTATCTTTTTGAATTAGACGGAAATAATGTTACCATTACAGCATCTGACGGCGAGACGACTCTTGTAACTTCTTTGGAAGTGAAGTCTGATGATTCAGGTAAATTTGCCGTTCCTGCTAAAATTTTTCAGGATTTTATCAAGACATATGGGGAACAGCCTTTAACATTTGTTGTAAAGGACAATGCGGAGGGAACTGGAAGCCAGCTTGAGATTTTAGATGAAAAAGATAATTTCGCAGTAGCATTAGATAACGCTGATGACTACCCTGAGCTACCAGAATTTGATGCATCACAAAGTGTGACAATGCCGGCAGGTGTTTTGTCTGAAGCTTTAACCAATACATTATTTGCTACAAGTAACGACTCTCTTCGTCCGGTAATGACAGGAGTTCTGTTCCAGTTTGGAGAAAATGAAACCAATTTTGTTTCTACAGATTCTCACAGATTGGTTGTTTACAAAAGAACAGACCTGATGAATGCTGAACCAATGGAGTTTATCATGCCTAAAAAACCTTTGAATATTTTTAAGAATATTCTGGCAAGTTCCAACGAAGATGTTAAAATCGACTTCAATGAGAATATGGCTAAATTTACTTTTGATAAGCATATCTGGATCTGTAGACTGATTGATGGTAAATATCCAAACTATACAGCGGTAATTCCTAAGGAAAATCCAAATGTATTGACCATCAACAGAAACCTATTGTTGGGAGCAATCAAAAGAGCATCTATCATGTCTAACAAGTCTACCAATCAGGTAAGATTTAAGCTTTCAGGAAACATTCTTCACTTACATGCAGAAGATACTGAATATGCGAACAAGGCAGATATGCAAATTCCTTGTGACTACAACGGAGAAGATATTAATATCGGATTCAGCTCTAAATTCTTAACTGAAATGTTAACGATTTTAGGTTCTGACGATATTACAATGAAAATGTCTCAACCAAACAGACCGGGGATCATTGAGCCTCTTGACGGTCTTGAAGAAAACGAAAATATCTTAATGTTGTCAATGCCGGTAATCGGGTTGTAATATTAAATAACAAATAGATAAAAGCTGGAATTAAATTTCCGGCTTTTATTTTTTACGCCCAATAAGAAATTGATCTTAAATCATGGAAGCTAGAATACATTCTTACCATCCCTCAGATTTTCTTTCAGGTCTTACCACTGAAAACTATAGTGTTGTTTTGTGGAAGGGTTCGGGAGTTTTTTCTGTAGATGACATCAATTATTCCTATAACGGATATAACATTCTATTTCTGTCGCCTTATCAAAAGTTGAAATTAATTTCAAAATCTGAGGAAAATATTCATATTCTTTTCTTCCATGGCGATTATTACTGCATTGAATATCATAAGGAAGAAGTAGCCTGCAACGGACTTCTTTTCAATAATATTTACATGAATCCGGGGATAGAGCTTACAAAAGACAGTTTTGATTATATTTTGGAGCTTTTTAATTATATCAAAAAAGAAGAATCTGAAGATCATCTGTTTTCCCAATCCATTATCAAGACCTATATTCAGTTGATTCTTGCTTTATGCAGCAAACAAAAAAAGAGTGTTGAGCATAGCTCTGCTTTCAATGAAAAGTTACCCAATAAAAATGCTGTTGAATTCCAGAAACTGCTGGAACTTCATTTCAAGGATGAAAAGGAACTGTCATTTTACAGTGACAAGCTTAGTATTACAAACAATACTTTAAGTAAAGCTGTTAAAAAAGAATTTTCCAAAACCCCGAGCCAGCTTATTAATGAAAGAATTATTCTGGAAGCCAAAAAATTACTTCATTTAACCTATCGATCCATAAAGGAAATTGCCTCGGAGCTGGGATTCAGTGATGAGTTTTACTTCAGCAGATATTTCAAAAAATCTGTAGGTTGTTCTCCCAAAAAATATAGAGAAAAAGTGGGAATTTCTGTGGTGGCAAAAATGTCCATGTAATGTCCTGAAATATCTATGTTAAGACACTGTGCGTGTGAATACCTTTGTTAGAAAAAGTAAATCATATGCAAAACAGCAGACTATACAACCGTTTATTAAGGCTGGATACCTATTTCTTCAACTTTCTGAGAATCTCAATATTCATTGTTATGGCCTGGATTGGTGGACTTAAAGCTTTTCAATATGAGGCAGACGGAATTGTTCCCTTTGTTGCCAACAGCCCAATGATGAGTTTCTTTTATAAAAATGTAGGAAATAAAGTCCTGAATGAAGATCAAAAGCTGGTTTCGGAGTATACATTATACAAAAATCCGGAAGGAAAAATGGTAAAGAAAAACATTGACTGGCACACGGAAAATGGAACGTATGTATTTTCATATGGATTAGGTACAATGATTCTAATTATAGGAGCTTTGGTTCTATTAGGAATTTGGTTTCCTAAAATAGGAGCTGTGGGAGGTGCTTTAACATTTTTAATGTCATTGGTTACACTGTCATTTCTTGTCACAACACCTGAAGTATATGTCCCTAATCTTGGCGGAGATTATCTTACTCCTCAATATGGGTTTCCCTATTTGTCCGGAGCAGGACGTCTTGTATTGAAAGATATTATCATGATGGCGGGAGGGCTTATATTGTTTTCCGATAGTGTAAAGAAAGTTCTTAAACCATCTGCCAGCTAAGAATTTTTAAGATGTAGCAAATAAGATCGAGATTTATTCAATCTTTCGAAGAGAAATGAATCAAAATTATTTGTCTTAAAGTTGTTTCTAAATTTCTGTATTTCTCAAAAAAACACGACATTTGTACCTCGAAAAATTACGTAAAATAATTGCGTGATGTTTCAAATAAAAGTTTCAAAATAAAGCAGGCGAGCCTTTCGGTTTCATCTGACCAATAAAAAAAGTAGATAGATAAACAAATGAAAATATCAAACAACTGGCTGAAAGACTTTGTGACAACGGAATTGAAAACTGAAAGAATCGGTGAATTCCTTACAGATATAGGTCTTGAGGTTGAAGGGATAGATAAATTTGAAAGTGTAAGAGGTAGTTTGGAAGGGATTGTTGTAGGTAGGGTTTTAACCTGCGAAAAACATCCGAATGCTGATAAACTGAAGAAGACAACAGTAGACGTAGGAAACGGAAAGGTATTGAATATCGTTTGCGGAGCTCCTAACGTAGATGCAGGACAAACAGTTCCCGTAGCAGTTGTTGGAACAAAAATCTATGACAAAACAGGAAACTTTTTTGAAATTAAGGAAGCAAAAATCAGAGGTGAGGTTTCTCAGGGAATGATCTGCGCAGAGGATGAGCTTGGCCTTAGCGAAGATCATGGCGGAATCATGGTATTGGATGAAACCAAATATGAAGTAGGAAAGAACTTTGCAGACTATTTTGAATTGACGAATGACGAGGTTTTTGAAATTGGTTTAACACCAAACAGAACAGATGCCATGTCTCACTACGGTGTTGCAAGAGATCTTAATGCCTATCTTTCTACAAATCAATTGAAGTCGAAGTTTAATAAAGTAGCTTCAGAAGTTTTAAATGGCGAAGGAACTCACGATTTCAAACTGGAAATTGAAAACGCAGAGCTATGTCCAAGATACATCGGAGCCGTTATTGAGAACGTAAAAGTTGCAGAATCTCCGTCTTGGTTAAAAGATAGACTAAAAGCAATCGGGTTAAGCCCAATCAATAACGTAGTAGATATTACCAACTATATTCTTCATGGGTACGGACAACCGCTTCACGCATTCGATGCAGACAAAATCGCAGACAAAAAAGTGAAAGTGGGTGTAGTAAAAGCAGGAACGAAATTTACTACCCTGGATGGTGTTGAAAGAACATTGAACGGTTCTGAGATCATGATCAAGGACGGTAAAGACAATCCAATGTGTATTGCAGGTGTTTTCGGAGGAGAAACTTCAGGAGTATCTGAAGTTACAAAAACAATATTCCTTGAAAGTGCTTACTTCAATCCAATTGCAGTAAGAAAAGGAGCAAAACTTCACAGTTTGAATACAGATGCGTCTTTCAGATTTGAGAGAGGTGTAGATCCAAATATTACAAGAACAGCAATTACTCACGCTATTAAAATGATTCAGGAGATAGCAGAAGGGAAACTAGCGGGAGAGCTGTTGGAAGAATATCCTAAGAAAATTGAGGATAGCTATGTGATCCTTAGATTCTCTAAAATTGAGCAGATTTTAGGAACAAAAATTCACAGAGAAAAAGTAAAGGAAATTTTAAAGGCATTGGAAATTCAGGTTTTAAATGAAATTCCTAACGGTTTTGAAATCTCTGTTCCTGCCTACAGAGCAGATGTAACAAGAGAAATTGATGTAATTGAAGAGATTTTAAGAATCTACGGTTACAATAAAATTGACGCCCCACAAAAGATTTCATTTACCCCTGTTAAGCTAAGTGCTAACGATCAGGATGAATTGGAAAACAGCTGGGCAAGAACTTTACAAAGCCTTGGTTTCAATGAAGTAATGAACAACTCATTAACTTCTGTGAAAGACGAAACGGATGCTGTAAAACTATTAAACCCTTTAAGTGGTGACCTTGCATTCATGAGAAAATCCTTATTGGAGGGACTTCTTCAGAATGCAGTATATAACATCAACAGAAAGAATCAGGATATTAAGTTCTTTGAATTCGGAAAAATCTATCACAAAAAAGATAAATACGAAGAAAGAAAACAGCTTGCAATTATTGTTTCCGGAAGAGATGTTGCAGAGAACTGGTTACAACCTAAGTCAGCAGTAAGCTTCTACAATCTGAAAGCTTATGTTAAAGTTTTATTAGAAAGATTAGGGATCAGCTACAAAGAAGTAGCTTTATCTGATGACAGATTCTCTGATGCCCTTACTTATGAAGCAGATGGAAAAGCATTGGTAAGAATCGGAAAAGTAGCTCCGGCTCTTTTAAAGGATTTTGATATTGATCAGGATTGTTTCTATGCAGAAATTGAACTTGAGTTTGCACAGGAATTACGTTCTAAAAATGAACTAAAGTTTAAGGACATTCCTAAGTTCAACAAGATCAGAAGAGACCTTGCTTTACTAATTGATAAGAATGTAAACTATCAGGAATTATACCAGACTGCAAAGAAAAACAAGTCTCCTTTCATTAAGAGCATCAACCTATTTGATGTATACGAGGGTAAAAATCTTCCTGAAGGCAAGAAATCTTATGCAATGAGCTTCGAGTTACTAAACGAAGAAAAAACACTGGAAGAAAAGGAAATCTCAGAAGTAATGGATTCCTTGATTAAGTCTTTCCAGAAAGAATTCAATGCAGAATTGAGATCTTAATTGTAAGAGATAACAGATATATAAAAACGGGCTTTTTTAAGCCCGTTTTTTTGTGATGTTTGGGCTGAAGTCAATAATAAAACAATGTGATTGATGAAGCTATTCTTGATATTCATACTTAAAATAAAGACGAAATACCCATTGTTAAAGAACAATAAAATTCTACAGAAACCGTTTAAATAATATAAAATCCGTAAATTTGGATTAATTCAAAAAGAAAAAAATGAAAAATCTTTTTTTAAGTATATGTACAGCAGCGGTATTAGCTTCATGTGGAACTATGACCAGTGCATCTGCCTCTAAAGTAGGAAAAGCTCAGGCAGCTCTTGCCAATACAAAATGGACTTTGGCTGACAATGTAAAAGGTAAAATTCCAACATTGAATATTGAGGGAGAAAAGATCACAGGAAATGCAGGTTGTAATAACTATTTTGGAACTGCACAAATAGATCCTGCTTCAGGAAGCTTCTCTGCCGGTCAGATGGGATCTACAAAAATGATGTGTAATAACATCGGAGTAGAACAGAACTTTATGGATATGATGGGAAAAGCAAACAAGTATGTAATTTCCGGAAATACCCTAGAGCTTTATAAAGACAATCTTTTATTATTGAAATTTAATAAATCAGAATAAAACAAAAGGAACTCAATTTGAGTTCCTTTTTTATGTTTAGAGTGTTATGTAATTAATCTTCCTCTTCTTCGTCGTACTTAGCCAACTCTTCATCACACCATTTGAATGCTGCTTCTACTACTTTCGTAGCTTCGTCTGCCATAGTCTCTTCATCATCTCCCTCTAGATCATCTAACCACTCAACTTCCTCTTCCTCAACGTTTAGGATAAATCTTGGATATTCTGTGTGGACTACGAATAGATCTTCTGGAAATTCCGAATTATCTGCCAATAAAAACTTTGGTAATTTCATTTTTTTAATGTTTTAACTTTCTCAAAGATAAATAAAATTATTGACTTAAAATTATTTCAAAAACATTTTTGAAACTTTTTCAGCTTTTTTGCTTTCAGAATAATCGTAGAAGCCTTCACCCGATTTTACACCCAGTTTTCCTGCAGTTACCATGTTTACAAGCAATGGATTCGGAGCATATTTAGGATTCTTGAAACCGTCATACATCACATTAAGGATCGCAAGACATACATCAAGACCAATGAAGTCTGCTAATTGAAGAGGTCCCATTGGATGAGCCATACCTAATTTCATTACCGTATCAATTTCTTCAACTCCCGCAACACCGTTGTAAAGTGTTTCGATAGATTCATTAATCATTGGCATAAGAATTCTGTTGGCTACAAAACCTGGATAATCATTCACTTCTACCGGAACTTTACCTAAAGTTTTGCTCATTTCATAGATCGCATCGAAGGTCTCCTTGGAAGTGGAGTATCCTTTAATGATCTCTACAAGCTTCATGATAGGCACAGGATTCATAAAGTGCATTCCGATTACTTTATCAGCTCTTTTTGTAGCTGCTGCAATTTTAGTAATGGAAATAGAAGAAGTATTCGTTGCAAGGATACAACCGGCAGGAGCCAATTCGTCCATTTGACCGAAGATCTTTAGTTTAAGATCCATATTTTCTGTAGCCGCTTCTACAATAAGATCAGCAGCTCCAACAGCATCATTAAGTGCTGTGAAAGTAGTAATGTTTCCTAGTGTTTCCGCTTTTTGTTCTTCTGTAAGGTTTCCCTTTGCAATTATTCTGTCAAGGTTCGTAGTAATGGTTTTCAACCCTTTGTCTAAGGCATCCTGAGATACATCTACAAGATTTACCTTAAAACCGCTTTGTGCGAAAGTGTGTGCAATACCATTTCCCATGGTTCCAGCTCCGATAACTACAATGTTTTTGATCATTTTCCTTTATTTTTTATAGATAGTTAAATTTTTTCCTTTTATAAGATCCTGTTGATGTACAATGGTTGCCGGATCAAAATTTACTGTGCCATTGTTTTCACTTTTTCTGTTGTTGTTTTGATTAGAAACAGCTGCCGTAATGCCTCTCACAAGACGACTTCTTTGATTGGTCGTAAGAAAATCGGTACCCACGTACAGACTAAACTCTCCCTCTCTTCCCATTCCTTTCTGCATAAGAATTTCCAGACTTCTTATTTGATTTTTTTTCTTAAACTCTTTTAAGAAACTGATGACCGGTTTTTCAGAAAGAGGACCGCAGCAAACACTTCCATAGCTGATCTCTAAATAGTTTTGATTCTTCTGTGAAAAGGTGAATGCAAAACAAAATAAAGCCGCCGCTAATATTATTTTTTTCATACTGATGAATTCAAAGAATTGATGTAATTCTCTGCTCTAAAATTAAGCTTATTATTTTACTTATTAAAATTGTCCCCAACCGCTTTGGAAATATCAGAAATGATCCCGCAGTTTACAGTCTCAGATTCCTTAGAATTACTTACAAATACAGCAATACCATACTTACCTTTTGTAATAGCGCTTATTTTCTGTTCCAATTCAGAGGTCTGTGATGATACAAATGCCAAAATTAAAAGAAAAAGAAATGCTATTTTTTTCATAAGGCTAAACGTAAGGTCCTCTTTTTAAAGGTTAAAAATGGAATTGCAATTTAAGATAATTATTGTGATTCTATTTCAAATAATTTAAATTAATATTTCCTTTTGTCATAAGGGATTACAAGCGGTTGGAAATATCATTTTTAGAATGGGAAAATTTAATTATTGCAATAAATTGCAAAGAAAATGGCTGTCTCAGAAAGACAGCCTTTTATATATTTTTTTTAATCTTAATAATTAAGAAATCAATTTCATAATCTGTAAGGCAATCTTTAATGCCTCAGTTCCGTCTTCAAGAGATACCTCCACATTTTTATCACCTGTAATGGCATCTGCAAAAGAGTTCAATTCATCAAGAATTGCATTATTAGGCTGAATATTTGGATATTCAAATAAGATCTGGTTTTTCTCTCCATCCGCATTTTCGATAATCATATCAAATGGAGTAGGAGTTTCAGGGGCATCCTTCATTCTGATTACCTCTGCTTTTTTCTCAAGGAAATCCACTGAAATGTAAGCATCTTTTTGGAAAAATCTGCTCTTTCTCATCGCTTTCATAGAGATTCTGGAAGTGGTAAGATTGGCAACACATCCGTTTTCAAACTCTATTCTTGCATTGGCAATATCCGGAGTCTTGCTTACTACGCAAACTCCGCTTGCATGGATGTTTTTTACCTTAGATTTAGCCATGCTTAATAAAATGTCCAAATCGTGAATCATAAGGTCCAATACCACAGAAACATCAGTTCCACGAGGATTAAACTCCGCCAAACGGTGAATTTCAATGAACATCGGATTGTTGATATACTCCTTAGTCGCAATAAAAGCGGGATTGTATCTTTCAACGTGTCCTACCTGTGCTTTAATGCCGTTTTCCTGACATAAACGCAGGATTTCCTCTGCCTGTTCAAGAGTTTGGGTTACCGGTTTTTCAATAAAGAAATGAAGTCCCTTTTCAATTGCCTTTAAAGCATAATCATAGTGGTAAATTGTCGGGGTGACAATGTCCAGCATATCAATTTGCTCTAGCAATTCATCAAAATTTTCAAAATATTTATATCCGAATTCGGCTTCTAATTTTTTTCCGTTTTCAACATCTTTATCGTGGAAACCTACAAACTCATATCTATCTGATTGATTAAGAAGTCTTAAATGTATTTTTCCCAAGTGTCCGGCACCTACCAAACCTGCTTTTAACATAGCTGTATTAAATTTTTGTAAAGATAGTGAATGTACAATTATAAAATATATGACTTTTCACTTGAAGATATTTAAGTTTGAACATATTCAGGCATTAAAGAAATTACAGTAAATTCACGGTCTCAAAAATAACTATGAAAAGACTAATTTCGATTGTACTCTTCTTTGGATTATGTACTGCAGGATGTATAGGAGATAGTCCATATGATCCGCAGGCTAAATGTGGAACCCCAACAAATTTGAATTTTGAAAAAGGAAATAACTCGTTTTCCTGGAACATTAATAGCTCGGGCGAAGGACATTATGAAGTGCAGTATGGAGAGCATGGCTTTTCTTTAGGCAATGGAACTACTGTTATAACGAATAGTAATTTCTATAACCTCCCATTGTATAAGAATAATAAATATGACCTTTACGTAAGGAAAAATTGTGGAACAGCCAATGGACGAAGCAACTGGGCGGGACCTGTTACTGTTTTGGCAAGCAATACAACAACTTGTGTAAAACCGGGATATGCAACTTATTCAAAAACGACTTCTTCCACATATTCTTCTACTTTTGATGCTACAGTATCCTGGGAAAATGATGGGATCTCTCTATATGAGACTGTCTTAACGACTAGTTCTGCACCACCAGCGAGTGGAGAATTAGCTATGACAGGTCAAAAAGCTATTTATATAGGATTAAGTAAGACCGTGAACTATAACTTTTTTGTGAGAAAAAGATGTGCTGATAATACTTTCAGCGATTTTTATGGACCTTATCCGATAAGATGGAATTAAGAAATAAAAATAAAGCAGTCATTTTTTGATTGCTTTATTTTTTTATGGAAATAATAGGAGAAAAGGACTATGCCTAGGTTGATTAGTAAGGTTTGTTTTGTTACTTTTGTAACACTAATAGCGGTAACCGTAATAACTATTATTTAAATAATGATGCAGGATTCGTTTGTACATAAAGGAAAAAGAAAGAATTTAGTAGAATATCTTAGATACAGAATTGGTATTTCGGATGAAAATGTACTTTCGGCAATGAATGAAGTTCCGAGACATCTTTTCATCGAAAGTATTTTTGAAGACTTTGCCTATGAAGACAGAGCTTTCCCGATTCTGGCACATCAAACCATTTCCCATCCCTCAACGGTAGCGGAACAGTCTGAGTTATTACAAATAACAGCCGGGGAAAAAGTACTGGAAATTGGAACGGGATGTGGTTACCAGACCGCAGTTTTATTGGCAATGAAAGCCCATGTATATACGGTGGAAAGACAGAAAGATTTATTTGATTTCTCAAAAAATAAGCTTAGAGAACTTCATTTATACCCAAAATTTCAAAGCTTTGGAGATGGTTTTGCCGGACTTCCTACTTTTGCCCCTTTTGATAAAATTATTGTAACCTGTGGAGCTTCAACCTTACCTACAGAACTTTTAAAACAATTGAAAGTAGGAGGAAAAATGGTTATTCCATTAGGTCCTACAGATGAACAGGTTTTATTTAGATTTACAAAAGTAGGTCCTACAGAATTTGAAAAAGAAGAATTTGGAGCCTACAAATTTGTTCCTATGCTGGGAAATACCAATCAATAAAAAATAAGTTAACATTTAGAATTTTTTTAACTCATTTCGGAATGAAAATTGGATGATCTTAAGTCCTTAACTCCTAAAATAATGCATCAGTATTTGAGAATAGATTCAATAAATATTGCGTAGTATGTGGAGGAGATTAAAATCATTCAGATGAAAAGAAATAAATTTTTTAATATTAAAGTTGAATAACCTTACTTTTTGCGAGTGAGGTTTTTTTTATTTAAATCTATTAATCAATAACAATGAAAGTCTTTATAAATAAAATGATCCCTGAAATTGGAATCAAAATGTTGAAAGAAGAAGGAATACAAATCATATTTTCTGAAAATGAAAACCTTTCTCATGAGGAATGGTTAAAGTACTGCCAAAATACAGATGCTATTTTAAATGTCGGTGGTGATTTTAAATATGATAAAACATTTTTTGACACCTGCCCGAATGTTAAGGCAATTGCATTGTATTCCGTAGGGTTTGATCATGTGGATACCAAAGAAGCTTCCCAAAGAAATATTCCGATTGGAAATACTCCCGATGTGTTGAGCAGGGCCACTTCAGATGTTGCTTTTCTACTCATGCAGTCGGTGGCAAGAAGAACAAGTTATAATTTTCAGAAAATAAAGGATGGAAATTGGAATACATTTGATCCTTTACATGCTTTGGGACAAGAACTTTATGGTAAAACCCTTGGAATCTTCGGACTGGGAAGAATAGGTTTTGAAATGGCTGATAAAGCCAGAAAGGCCTTTGGTATGAACATTATTTATCACAATAGGAGTCATAATGAGCAAGCAGAAAGAGAACTTGGAGCAATTTATGTTTCATTTGATGAATTAGTTAAAAATTCAGATGTATTAAGTATTCATGCCAATTTTACACCGGAACACACCAACCTGTTTAATCATTCAGTATTTGAAAAGATGAAGCCTAATTCTATTTTTATTAATACGGCAAGAGGAGGGTTTCATCACCAGAACGACTTATACAACGCCTTGGTGGCTGGAAAAATATGGGGAGCAGGATTTGATGTGACTAATCCTGAACCAATGTCAGCTGAGGATCCCATCCTGCAGCTGTCAAGTGTATGTATTCTTCCACATATTGGATCCGCTACGATTGAAGCCCGAAACGGAATGGCCAGGCTGGCTGCAGGGAATTTGATAGCCTTTTCAAAGGGAGAGAAAATGCCTCATTGCGCCAATCCGGAAGTTTATTCCAATCATTCATAGCAACTTGGAATTATTTTTGTTCTGAATATATAAACTTTAAAAACCTAAACATTATGGTACCGGAAAACAATATAAACGAACAGAACGAAAGGTTGGAACGTATGGATTATGATCCCAACGAAGATATATTTAAAAAAGAAAAACATATTTCGCTTGACGGCGATGGAAATCCTATTTTTGATGAATATGCTGAGGAGGATAAAATAGATAAAGGACTGGATATTCCCGGTGCAGAAGAAGATGATAAAATGGAAGAGATAGGAGAGGAAGATGAAGAAAATAATTATTGGAGCCTTAGCGACAACCAAGATGACCATGAAGAGCAAAATGATGATGTCTTAACTTAAGTTCTAAATACATACAATAGCTGCCTTGCTGATCTTCAGTGAGGTTTTTTTATGTTGAATAACGATCCTATTCGTAAGTACAAAATTCCCCCCCAAAGGAGGGGTGGATTCAAAAATTAACTAATTTTTGAAGACGGGGTGGTAGGGATAGTTCCATAGTGCAGCACAATAAAATCCTCTAACTCCTTCATCACAACACTTAAATTATTCCTCACATCAAAATCTGTAATTCTGAAAATAAACAGCCCTAAAGACTTTAAATATTCCTCTCTTATACCATCATAAATTTGTTTTTCATCATGGCTTGAACCGTCAATTTCAATAACAAGCCCTAATGCTTTTACATAAAAATCAACAATATAATTCCCAATGATTCTTTGCCTGTCAAAATCAATAGCATGGAAGCTTTTTGCACGAACTTTTTTCCAGAAAAGAACTTCACCCAGAATTCTGGCTTTTCGCTTTTCTTTTAATAATACTTTTAAATAGGAGTTGTAGGGGAGGTTTTCTACGAAATTCCTGCGGATTGGAATTCCGTTGATGGTGATGAGGATTTCTTTCATCGTTGTGTTTATTAACCACCCCGTCTTTCAAAGCTTACACATTGAAATCTACCCCTCCAAGAGAGGGAATTAAGGTACATCTATTCAAATATAGTATTAAATTCAAAAATGGTAAACAAACCGTATTGCTAAGGCCTTATCATCAATCATTTTCCCTTGTTTAGTTGCCTATATTTCATAATTTGAATATCTTTAAAACTTCAAACATTGTTTAAACATAGAACTTTAAATAGCAATATGACATTCCAAGAACAGATACAGCAGGGGATACCCAATCAGCTGCCACAAACAAAACTATACGAGACGAATATAAACCATGCTCCAAAGCGTAAGGAAATCTTAGGAGAGGAGGAGAAAAAGCTGGCATTAAAGAATGCTTTACGTTACTTCGATCCAAAATTTCACGCAGAGCTAATTCCTGAGTTTAAGCAGGAACTAGAAGACTACGGAAGAATTTATATGTATCGTTTCCGTCCGGATTATGAAATGAAAGCGAGATCTATTGCAGATTATCCTGGGAAATCTGAGCAGGCGAAAGCAATTATGCTGATGATCCAGAATAATTTGGATTACGCAGTGGCTCAGCACCCTCACGAATTGATTACTTACGGTGGAAATGGAGCTGTATTCTCCAATTGGGCACAGTATCTGTTGACAATGAAATATTTGTCAGAAATGACCAATGAACAGACATTGGTAATGTATTCCGGACATCCGATGGGATTATTTCCTTCCCATAAAGATGCACCAAGAGTAGTGGTAACGAATGGGATGATGATTCCAAATTATTCAAAACCGGATGACTGGGAGAAATTCAATGCACTTGGAGTGACTCAATATGGACAAATGACGGCGGGAAGTTACATGTATATAGGCCCTCAGGGAATTGTTCATGGAACTACCATTACGGTTTTAAATGCGTTCAGAAAGATCAATAAAGAACCAAAAGGAGGTCTTTTCGTGACTTCCGGTCTTGGAGGAATGAGTGGAGCTCAGCCTAAAGCAGGAAATATTGCAGGATGCGTTACCGTATGTGCGGAAGTAAATCCGAAAATCACGAAAATCCGTCACGAACAGAAATGGGTCAATGAAATCCATGAGAATCTTGATGAATTAGTAAAAAGAGTAAGAGAAGCGCAACAAAATAAAGAAACTGTTTCCCTGGCCTACCTTGGAAATATTGTTGAAGTTTGGGAGAAATTTGATCAGGAAGATTTAAGAATTGATATCGGTTCAGATCAGACCTCTCTTCACAACCCTTGGGCAGGTGGATATTATCCGGCAGGTCAAAGCTTCGAGGAATCTAATGCAATGATGGCCGAAAACCCTGAATTATTCAAGGAAAAAGTTCAGGAAACATTAAGAAGACACGCTGCTGCAATCAATAAACACACCCAAAAAGGAACATACTTCTTCGATTACGGAAATGCTTTCCTATTGGAGGCTTCCAGAGCAGGAGCAGATGTAATGTCAGAAAACCCGACATTAGGAAGAGAATTCAAATATCCTAGCTATGTTCAGGATATCATGGGACCTATGTGTTTTGATTATGGTTTTGGACCATTCCGTTGGGTATGTGCAAGTGGAAATCCTGAAGACTTACAAAAGACGGATAATATTGCATGTACAGTATTAGAGGAAATGATTAAAAACTCCCCTGAAGAAATCCAACAGCAAATGAAGGATAATATTCAGTGGATCAAAGGAGCGCAGGAAAATAAACTGGTTGTAGGCTCTCAGGCAAGAATCCTTTATGCAGATGCAGAAGGAAGAATGAAGATTGCAGAAGCATTCAATAAGGCTATTAAAAATGGCGAAATAGGACCTGTAGTACTGGGTAGAGATCACCATGATGTTTCAGGAACAGATTCTCCTTACAGAGAAACTTCCAATATCTATGACGGTTCCAGATTTACTGCAGATATGGCCATTCACAATGTTATTGGTGACAGTTTTCGCGGGGCAACCTGGGTTTCGATTCACAATGGTGGTGGAGTCGGTTGGGGAGAAGTAATCAACGGAGGCTTCGGAATGCTATTGGACGGAAGTGATGATGCAGACAGAAGATTAAAGTCTATGCTTTTCTGGGACGTGAACAACGGAATCTCCAGAAGAAGCTGGGCAAGAAATGAAGGGGCTATCTTCGCTATTAAAAGAGCAATGGAGGTTGAACCTAATCTAAAGGTTACCCTTCCGAACCTTGTAGATGAAAATTTACTGTAAATTATAATTGATTCAGCATTGGCAAGTATTAATAAAACACTGTTTTCACACCTTAATGTAGAGGATGGTGATCCCGTTTGGGAAAAATTTGCTGAAGTTGAATTTTCAAGAAAAAATAAATTCTCGGACAACAAAGCCTATCTTGTAGAAGATGGGCTTGTCCGAAAATATTATATCAATAGCACATCAGAAATAGATACAGAAGTTTGTGCAGAGTTTTACTTTCCCGGCGATATTTTTACCGTGGAAGAAAAAGGATCTGATGCTATTTATGAATCGATCAATAAAGGACTGGCATGGGAAATTACCCTGGATGAGGTCAAAGAAATGTTTATCATTAATCCTCAATGTCGCTTCGTACAAAACTATTATCTGAGCAGAAAACTGAATGCTGCCATGAAGCGGGAAATGCTCCTGCTGAAAAACACCCCACAGAATCTCTACGAATATCTGCTGGAAAATAAACCTCACTACATTCAAAACATTCCATTAAAATATCTGGCTTCCTACATTGGGATTACTCCTATTTCATTAAGCAGGATCCGAAAGAGAATTAATTAACTTTTGTTTATTGTTTAGCCTTCCGTAAGTCTTTTCCTTTGTGAAAAAAGAAATATGGAAATACAAAAGTTAAACTGGGCAGGCATAAAGCTTGTTTCCCAAAACAAAACTATCCTGATAGATGCCGTAGAAGATTTTTCCTACTATAAACCCGTCTTGGGAGATGCTGTAGAAGAATTGCTGAAATTCTCAGATCATATACAGGCAGATTACATCCTGTTTACCCATTTACATTTGGACCATTTTGACAAAAATGTCATCAGAAAATGCTTAAAAAAGGATGGAAAATTGATTGTCTACTCGGGATTAGAGCCCTTTGTAAGAAAACTTATTGATGATGTTCAAATGATTGTATTAAATCTGGATGAAACGTTCACAGACGGAAATATTACCTTTAAACCCGTATTTGCAATGGATGGAGTGGGAGAAATTCAGTCCTCATGGATTGTGGAAGACCCAACTACAAAAATCTTTCATGGCGGAGATACCATCTGGCACAACCAATTCTGGAAGCTTGGAAAAGAAAACCCAAACATAGATTATGCATTTATGCCGGTGAACGGAGTCGTTGTTAATTTTGAAGTCATCGGATTGGAATATAGTCCCGTTCCCGCTTCCCTCAATCTGAAAGAAGCCTTTACAGCAGCTCATTTATTACATGCTAAAAAACTGGTTCCCATCCACTATAGATTGTTTGAGCATGAGAAATTTTATATCCCTCAGGTATTTGATGGTCATGATTTGAAAAACGTTTCGGAGGAAGTGGGACAGGAGTATCTGCTTTTGAAAGATGGAGGAATATTGATAAAAGTTTAATATGATTTTTTAAATTGCATTATTAAACATAAAACTTTGCTCTACGATTACAGCAAAGTTTTATGTTTAATAATCTTCATAATTTTTTTGCTTTTTATAGTTTTCAAACTCTGTCATTAATTGACCATTTTCATAAATAATGATAATATTAAAGTTTTCATCAATTTTAGCAGAGATATAGTCATTTTCTTTATTTTTATCATTTTTAAAAGCCCAATAGCTAGAAAAATTTGCTTTGCCTAAAGAGATTGCAGTTTCAATATGTCCGTCATTTTGTTCATAAGGATATTCATAATTTTCAAAATCATCTACCGTTTTGTAATATTTTTCGTTTACTTCCTCTTTAATTTGTTTATATAAAGTTACCGTTCGACTCTCTAAATTTGCTTTTACAAAAACCATTGCTCTGCAAAATTTATCTTGAACAAAATGGAAAGCTATAAATATAGTATCCCGTCCTGCAAATTTTAGATTATCAAAAATTAAAGAATCATCATTACTATTCTCTGAATCAAGAATTCCATTTTTCTCTTTAATTTTTTCAATTACATTTTGTTTGTTTTCTCCAAAGGAAATGTTAAGAAAACCATTGATTTTTAAGCTCATAGTTTATAATTTTGTTTCTAAATACATGAATTTTATTCAAAAGCTATTAAAAGACTTTAGTATTTCAAATTTATAAGGTCTCTATTTATTAATAATACGGTTTCCCGTAGTTCAAAAAAGATTATCCTCAAAGTATCTTTGTTTCATTACAAAAAAATCCTAAAACTTTAAAAAATCTCTGTTTGTATTCAAAAAGAGGTTGCTTTAAGGCACAACGATTTTATCTGTGATAAAATTGAATAGTATATCTTTTAAAACCTCACGCAGATTTTGGAGATTAAACAGATGTTTATGGAAAAAATCCGCGGAATCTGTTATATCTGCGAGCAAATAAATTATAGTCCCGCTTGCCTAAAATCAATGATTTTCTTGTGCCTTAAAAAGATGTTTCAAGATTAAAAAAAACTTTACGCTCTTGCGATTTCCAACTTTATATAACAAATAAGATAAAAACAAAAACCCCTGATCTTTTATCAGAGGTTTTAAATTATTTAAAAAAAAATTTATCCCTTTACAGCATTAATAGCCGCTTCATAATTAGGTTCTTGGGAAATATCCGATACCTGCTCTTCGTAAATAATGTTTCCTGATGGGTCAATCACTACTACAGCTCTGCTGAGAAGACCTTTCATGGGAGAGTCTATCATTTCTACCCCATAGTTCCATCCGAAATCAGAACGGAAGTCAGAAAGCATAACCACGTTTTTGATTCCTTCTGCTCCACAAAATCTCTTTTGGGCAAATGGCAGATCCTTAGAAATACAAAGAACCACTGTGTTAGGCAGGTTAGCAGCATCCTCATTGAAATGATGAACAGATGCTGAGCAAACTCCTGTGTCTACACTTGGGAAAATATTAAGAATCACATATTTTCCTTTGTAAGAATCTAAAGTTTGTTCCTTCATATCAACGTCTGTAAGGGTAAATTTCGGAGCCGGTTTATTTACTGTTGGCAATTTAGAATACGTACGTACAGGCGTTCCTCTCATCAAAACGGTATTGCTTGTTTTTGTATTTTGAGCGAAACCACATGCTGATAAGAAAAATAATGTACTGAAAATTATTTTTGAAAACATTGAAATTTATTTTTAGCAAAATTATTCTTTTTTTTAGTTAGCTGAGTTAATTTTCATTCAAATAGCTTTTAAATAGAGCAAATCTATTGAATCATTATTCTTAAAATCAATTTTTACATCTACCTTTATTCTTCAAAAATTCAGATTCAAATTATTAAATACTAAAAATATGAGTTCAGTAAACAGTGCATCATTTCAAGATATTTTTAAAAGCGAAACCGAAATTCCCGAAGAATTCAAGGTTCCTGAAATCCATCAGAAAGTTTATCTTCTCAATGGTGAATTGGTAGAGTGGAAAGGAGATACCCAAAATATTTATTCCCCCGTGTGTATACCAACAGAAAACGGATTGGAGAGGAAGCTATTGGGAAGCATTCCGAATATCGGTCCTGATGAGGCGATGGAAGTTCTTGAAGCCTGTGTAAAAGCCTATGATAATGGCCTTGGTGAGTGGCCCACGATGTCTGTGGAGGGAAGAATCAAGTGCATGCAGAAGTTTGTATACCTGATGATACAGCAGCGAGATCTGGTCATTAAATTATTAATGTGGGAGATCGGAAAAACGCTGGCAGATTCTACCAAGGAGTTTGACCGTACCGCAGATTACATCAACCAGACAATAGATGCGCTTAAGGATCTGGATAGAGAATCTTCCCGTTTTCAGGAGGCTGAAGGGACCATTGCTCAAATCAGAAGAGCACCGCTTGGAGTAGTCTTGAGTATGGGTCCATTCAATTATCCGTTAAATGAGATCTTTACTACATTGATTCCAGCGTTGATCATGGGAAATACAATTTTGTTTAAACTTCCAAAACATGGTGTGTTGGCTCATTATCCTTTGTTGAATGCCTTTAAAGAAGCTTTCCCAAAAGGAACAGTGAATACTTTATATGGAAAAGGTTCAGAAATTATCACACCAATTATGGAAAGCGGAAAGGTCAATGTACTGGCATTTATCGGATCTAGTAAAGTGGCTAACGGGCTGAAAAAACTACATCCAAAAGTCAACCGTTTAAGAGCAATTTTAAGTCTTGATGCTAAAAATGCAGCCATTGTAACTAAAAATGCAAACCTTGATGTGGCAGTGAGCGAATGTATTCTGGGAGCACTTTCTTTTAACGGACAACGTTGTACAGCCCTAAAGTTGATCTTTGTTCAGAAAGAGATTGCAGGAGAATTTACCAAAAAGTTAAGCGAAGCTGTTTCTGCGCTGAAAGCCGGATTGCCATGGGAAAAAGATGTGAAGGTTACCCCACTTCCGGAAGTAAATAAACCTCCTTATTTGAAAGAATGTATTGATGATGCATTATCGAAAGGGGCCACAGTTTTGAATAAAGACGGAGGCTATACGGAAGAATCTTTTGTATTTCCGGCAGTAGTATATCCTGTGAACAGTGATATGAAGCTGTATCATGAAGAACAGTTCGGTCCTGTGATTCCTGTTGTGCCATTTGAGGATATCGAAGAACCTATAGATTATCAGGTGAATGCTTCCCATGGAATGCAGGTAAGCATTTTCAGCGAAGATCCACATGAGGTAGCGAAACTCATTGATCCTTTTGTAAATCTGGTAAGCCGTGTGAATATCAATTGTCAGGCACAGCGTGGTCCGGATGTATTTCCGTTTACAGGTAGAAAGGATAGTGCAGAGGGAACGCTTTCTGTTTTTGATGCCCTTCGTTCATTTTCAATCCGGTCTTTGGTGGCTGCAAAACTGACGGAATCCAACAAAACATTATTAAATACCATTGTGAGAGAACATGATTCCAACTTCTTAAGTACCGACTATATTTTCTAGTTCGTATCTTGATTTGTATTTAACATAAAATAAAAATCCTTAATAAACGCTTTTGTTTTTTAAGGATTTTTTAACTTAAAGGCAGAAATTTGAGTATTGTGTTATAATAAGGTGACGTTTTTTAACGTTTCCCAAGGATTAGTGTAAATCATGTCTTCACCCGAAAAAGAATTTTTAGAGAAAATTGAAAAGCACAAAGGTGTTGTTTTCAAGATCTCTAAAATGTATATGGATAATAAGGACGACCAAAATGATCTCTATCAGGAGATTATTTACCAAGCCTGGAAATCATATGGCGATTTTCAAAAGAGGAGTGATTTCTCAACATGGCTGTACAGAACTGCGCTAAACACAGCAATTGTATTTTTGCGAAGTGAAAAAAAACGTAGTTTTATACAGAATCAAGACATTGATGGACTCAATGCGAGGCAGGAACCTTATAATGATACGGATGATAAGAATATGAAGCTGATGTATGAGGCTATTCATCAGCTGAGCCCTATTGATAAAGCTTTGATTTTTTTCTTTTTAGAAGATTTTTCGGGAAGAGAAATTGCCTGCCAATTGGGAATTACGGAAGTGAACGCAAGGGTGAAGCTTAAAAGAGCGAAAGAAAGGCTAAAGGAGATCATTGCTAAGCAAGGTACGGGTTCAAATTAATAGATTAAACTATGGAGTTAGACAACTTTAAAGAACTTTGGAATAAAGATACAGGGCAGGATCCTCCTGAAATTTCCCTGGAAAAACAACGTGAGATTCATTCTCCTATTCAGATGTTGAAAATAAATATGAAAACCGAGTTTTGGCTTATGGTTGTAACATTGCCCTTGCTTCTTACTGGTTTTCCATTTGCTTCCACAGACTCTAATATTACAACTATTTCAATATTTGTCACGGCTCTGACTATTGTTTTTATAGTTTACTTTTATTCCCGCTTTCTTAAGCTTTATAAATTGCTTCAAAAAAACAGCATTAATACAAATTATGATCTGTTTAACCTTAAAACCCAATTGCTTATATCGAAAGAAATTTACATTTCCTATTATATTTCCTACATTCCACTTGCTTTTCTATTATCCCTGATCAAGATTAATTTTCATTTTGATATGGAATATAATCTGGCGATTTTCGGGATTAGTTTTCTGATTACATTGCTGCTTGTATGCTTTATTATCAAATACTGGATCTATTATATGTATGGAAGATATATAGATGATGTAGTACTTTTAATAGATGAGCTTAATGGAGTGGAAGTGCAGCCTAGGACTGTAAAGAAAAAGACCTGGTTTGAGCGATCCCAGAAGTTTTTCATGAACAAATTAGGAATCAAAGGGAATATCCTGAATACAGTGATATGGTTTGTATCCGTATACATTTTTATTATTTTGTTTCTGACATTGGTTCTTTTAATCATCATTATTATCGGAGCCAAGCTGGACTTAATCAATATAATGACACTACAAAGAGCATTAAACAGGTTGAATTAAAGATTGAAATATTACCCACTAAAAATACAGACCCGACAGACTTTTCTATCGGGTTTTTATTTTTTTGAATATTTCCCTGTAACAATTTTTTTAAACGAAAACTAACTCTATAGAGTAGCAAGCTATGATCTCACTAGAGCAAGAGTTTATTCAGAAGATTAAAAAACATAAGGGAATCATTTTTAAGATTTCCAAAATGTATATGTCTGAAAAAGACGATCAGGATGATCTTTTTCAGGAAATTACTTATCAGATTTGGAAGGCATATCCGAGCTTCAGAGAGCAGAGTGAATTTTCTACCTGGTTATACAGAATTGCCTTAAATACAGCCATTATTTTCCTTAAAACGGATAAAAGAAGAAGCTTTATTGGTAATGAAGATCTTTCCAATTATGTTGTCTTTCAGGAAGATTATGACTATGGAAAGGAAGAACGTTTGGCAGAGATGTATAAAGCCATCCATAAACTTAACCCAATTGATAAAGCCTTTATATTCTATTATCTTGAGGATTTTTCAGGGAAGCAGATTGCTGAGGAAATGGGAATCTCAGAGGGAAATGTAAGAGTGAAAATGAACCGCGCAAAAAATAAACTTAAAGATATCTTAAGCCAACATAGAATTAACAACCATTAAATCAGTAATCCAATGAATATAGATGAATTGAAAGATACCTGGAATGAAGATATTGTAGATGAAACTCCGGAAATTAGCATAGAACAAAAAAATAAAATCAATCTTCCTCTTGAAAAAGTACGTAAGAATATGCGTGCAGAATTTTGGTGGGTCATTGCTATCTTTGTTTTTGCATTTATGGTTTGCTCACTATGTAAACCCTTTAAATTACAATTGTATATAACGGTTTTAGTTGCCTCAATGCTTATTGTTACCATTTTCTTTTTTAGCAAGTTTTTTAAACTGTATAACGATATCAGCAATACAGAGCTTAAGACGTATGAATCCTTAAAGGATCTTGTTAATCAGCTCAATCTGAACAAGCAATACTATCTGTCTTATTACATCAGTTTTGCTCCGTTTATTGTGTGCGAGATGCTTATTGTATTAGAATTTATACCCTGGCCAAAACCTTTGGGAGAAGTAAAAATTGCGCTCATATTAATTGGTTCTGTAATAGGTGGATTATTCTTGCTTTTTGTGTGTGGAAGATTTTGGTTTTACCGTTATTATGGAAGATATATCAAGCATATTGAAACCCTTTTGGAAGAATTAAAAGGATAAACAACTTCGGCGGGCTTTTAGCCCGCCGAAGTTGATTTATAATATATATAAAACAATTTTGAATTACATATGCTCAAATAAATATCGATTATTGACAAATCCTGAATAATCAATTTATCTTTTCCCTGGAAATTTCATTCATTATCCAATCCAGCTGCGGGTCTTTTCTATCAATAATATCCTGCATGCTTTCATGAACCACTACATCCGGAACAACTCCCTTTTTAGAATCTGAAAAATTGATGTCAGGCTGTACAAGAAGCAGTCCGATAGGAAATTTTATTTCAGAATTGGGAAGTTTCTGATAAGAATAAAAGCCAGCTACTGTTCCATCATTGGCACCTCCTGTTTCTTCTCCTACAAGGGTTGCTCTTTTATCATTTTTAAGCTTTGCCGTAATAATAGATGAAGCAGAGAAACTTCCGCCGTTGATGAGTACAAATACCTTTCCGTTGAAAGCTTCCTTATTAGGTTTTGTGGGTTTATCAGCTTTCATTTTATAGAAAACTTTCCCGTCTTTTGTATACGTACTGAAAGCCTGAGCAAAAAAGTAACTGGGGTATGCTATGCTTTTAAATGCAAATTCCAGAGGAGTACTTTTTCTGAAATAATTAGTTCTTAAAGGAACATCTCTCGATGTAACCTGAGATGGTTTTATCAATGTGAAAGGTTTATCTGTCAAATAAGAGTACAGATTATTAATTTCATACAGAGACCCCCCATAATTATTACGAACGTCTATGATGAGGTAACTTGCCTTCGCACTTTTGATTTTGGAAAATGTCTTTTTATAAAATTCCTCAGAATACTCTCTTGAAAAACTTTTCACTTTGATATAAGCAATGGTACTGTCTTTATCCAAAAATTTAAAACTTCGGTTATAAGAATTGCTGGCAGCCACATAGTCATTCAGTTTTTTGTCCTCAGTACGTTTCTTCATCTCCTTATCTTTTTCAACATCGGTATCAGATTTAGATTCCCTGTTTAGAATATAAGTATGCTTGTCTCCTTTATAAAGAGTTTCTATGGTTGCCTTATCAGAAAGTCCATTTTCTGCAGTGTAATAGTTGAAAAATAAATCCTTTAAAAAGTATGGCTGAAACGTAGTATTATAGCCATCACTGCTGATCAGGCTTCTATATTTTTTTATATAGTCTGAAACAGGAACATTGTTGATGGATAGAATCTCAGTTCCCGGTTGGATGTTTTCAATAAAATCATTGTTTTGGATAATATACATCTGATCATTAGAAATGTAATATTCAAAGCGGCTAAACAATCCTTTTTTATGCTCAAGCTTTTTTATTTCCTTTTTAGTGAATTTTTTTCTTGGCATTCTTAACGAAAGATGTCCTTCACGAATGCCAGCAATTACCGGCTGAAACTTAAAATAAAACTGAAGTGGAGTAAGGGGTTCATTAAGGGTTTGCTTAAGACTGTCAAATTTATGTTCCAATTCCTGCTTGGGAATGTACCAGTACAATTGAGGATGCATCTGTTGTAGCTTTGCATAGGCATAGTCTACATCCTCTTTAAGCTGGTCAGGAGGAATACATGAAGCCCGCTGTTCATTGTGTCTTCTAATGGAAGCGCACGACGAAAGCATAGCCAGAATAAATATTGCCGAATAATTTTTCAATATACCTTTGAGTTTTTTAAGGTGCTAAAATAGAGAGTTTAAAATTAAACATCACTTAAATGAATAATAAATTTTCTGAAACACATGATAAATTTAGTTAAAAAAATAAAGCCAAACACCGCATATTTTCATGTAAATCTAAAAGTTGATACCTTTGGATGATTATTTTTTTACTAATGATATATTATTGGATTATTACGATTGCAGCACTATTGATAGTAACCTACTTTATCGTGATAAACGGAAAACCATTTGGTGGTGTCCCAAAAGGAAAGAGGCTGGAACGTATGAAGCAGTCAAAGCTGTATAGAAATAAGCAGTTTCATAATATTAGTTATACACCCTCTATTGCTGAGGGCTACAAAATGTCAAAAGTTACCTACGATTTCTTTTTAGGAAAAAAGCACCCGCTACTGAAACCCTTGAAAAGAATTCCATCCATTCATACAGATTTGAGAGCTATTGATAAAAACACTGATGTTTTTATTTGGCTGGGCCATTCATCCTATTATTTACAGACCGATGGGGTGTCTTTTCTTATAGATCCGGTATTGAGTTTATACGGATCACCATTTAAATATTTTAATAAGGCATTTAAAGGATCGGATATCTATAAACCAGAAGATATTCCGGAACTAGATTATTTGATAATTACCCACGATCATTTTGACCATTTGGATTATCCTACAGTGCAATCCATCAGAGATCGAACGCATAAGGCTATTGTTCCATTGGGAGTGGGGGTACACCTGGAAAGATGGGGATATAAAGAAAACCAGCTTATTGAAGAAGAATGGGGTGCAGAAGTAGAACTGAAGAATAATATAAAAATTGCCTTTACTCCTGCAAGGCACTTTTCAGGAAGAAGAGTAAGGCAGAATGACACCCTTTGGGCTTCCTATGTACTGGAAACACCCACAAAGAAAATCTTTTTGGGTGGAGACAGCGGTTATGATTCCCATTTTAAGATGATTGGGGAAAAATATGGTCCTTTTAACTATGCTATTCTTGAAAACGGGCAATACGGAGAGGCATGGAGATATATTCATACATTACCGGAAGATGTAATTCAGGCAAGTATAGATATTAATGCGAAAAAAATAATTCCGGTTCATGCTGCAAAATTTGCACTGGCACTTCACCCTTGGAATGAGCCTTTACAAAAGATAACCAGCCTTGGAAAAGAACAAAATCTAGACATCCTTACTCCGATGATTGGAGAGGTGGTTGATCTAAATAATTCAAATCAACAGTTTACAGTCTGGTGGGAAGACTGATTAGGCATGCCAAATGTCTTTGTACCTTGCGGGATGGTTTTCAAACTGCTGGCGTACAAAATCACATTCCGGGTCTACAAGCAAATCTTTTTCCTCTGCATAGCGTACCAATTCATCCAGCAGAAGCTTAGCATAGCCTTTTCCCTCATGCTCTTCGTCAAGCTTGGTGTAATAAACAATGAGCAGTCTTCCATCAACCTTTATGGACATATAACCTGCTTTTTGCCCATCAAGGAGTAGCTGTAATTCATCCTGATATGGAGATACCATAAATTTTATACTTTCCATAATTATTGAGATTTGGTTGATTAAAAAATAACTTAAAGAACTCCCGAAAGTGTTCTCTCCATTAAAATTACAAAATTAATTGATATGAAATGATAGTTTCCGGGAATCTTAACGAATTTTATAAATATAATTATCAATAGTAAGAAATTTAAAAATTGTGCTGGGGTTAAGTTTTTTCATTATTAAATTTCAATATAATAAGTTTTAATCTGGTCAAGTAAATGAATAAAACTCATTTGGCTTTATCACAGGCTTAAATGCATCAAAATTAGCACTTTGAGCATTGAAACTTGGTATCTGTATCCTAACTGTTTAAGAAAAATAAGAGGAATGTAATCGGGATTTATTCAACGGATAAAATAAATAATTTATAAAATTATTTAAAAGATAATCAGTTATTTATGGTTTTTATTAACAATTATTGGCAATTCCTTTTAATTATTGGCACTTTTATTGACTATGTCATCTTGTTTAATTTAAAAGAGGAATGAAATGAAAAAGTTATTGTTAACCTTATTTTTGATTGGAACGTTCAGTATGAGCTATGCCCAATCAGACTATTATAATGACTACAGAAGAAGTATTGCCGATGTTAACTGGCAAACGGTAGTCGCAGATCTGCTGCTTTCCAGAGGGCAGGCCGATCAAATTTATGTATTGAATGACAGATACCGTGATTATGATTCATGGAACAGAGCGTATGTTGTAGATCCGGGAAGATGGAGAGGAGACCGATATTCAGAGCTGGAAAGAATTCTGGGAAGAGAAAAATATATCCTCTTTAAAAAGAAATATTATAAAGGACAAAATCCTGTAATTGTATACGGAAGAAATAAGAACGACTATAAAAAATATCGTAAACAACAAGAGAAATACTATAAAGAACGTTCTAAATATTATAAAAAACAAAATAAGCATCATGGGCATCATGGTGATTGGGATTAGACCATTATCAACTATATATATTCACTATTAAATTGGCTGGCATTCGTGTCGGCCTTTTTTATGGGTAAAAATTATTATTGGCATACAAGTGTTAAAAAATAATTTTATGAATTAATTTGTTTGAATTTTATAACTTTGATAGATGGAATCAACAGAATCACTAAGCGGTTTTTATGAAAGAAATGCTCCTGATCAGGTGTTGCAATGTATTGGAGCGAGTGGAATGGGGCACTTTAATGTTTTCTCAAGAGAGTCTTGCTCTTTATTGTCTCCCTATAGCAGAAGAGATTATTATAAAATTTCATTAATCATAGGAAAAGGAAAGCTTCATTATGCTGATAAGTGGATTCAGGTGGATCGTCCCGCATTGCTGTTTTCCAATCCTATTGTTCCTTACTCCTGGGAGGCTGATGATGAAGATCAGAAAGGTTGGTTTTGCCTTTTTACAGAGCAGTTTTTGCAGAATGGAAGCCGTCTGGGAAACCTTCAGGATTCCCCGCTTTTTAAGATTGGCGGAACTCCGGTTTTCTTTGTGGAGGAAGAACAGCAGGAAATACTTTCGGATTTGTATACCAAAATGATGACGGAAATTCAGTCCGATTACATCCATAAATATGATATGCTTAGGGCCTATCTTCATCTGATGATTCATGAAACGATGAGAATGCATCCGGCAGAAACTTTTGAGCCTTACCAGAATGCATCACAAAGAGTAGCTTCTTTATTTATGGAATTGCTGGAAAGACAATTCCCGATTGATAGCCCAGAGGCCTTTTTAAAGCTAAAGACCCCAAATGATTACGCACAGAGCCTTTCCATTCATGTCAACTCTTTAAACCGCTCAGTGAAAGAGATTACAGGAAAAACCACTAGCCAGCAGATTACAGGACGAATTATTCAGGAAGCCAATGCCTTGTTGACCCACACAGACTGGAATGTTTCTGAAATAGCCTATGGATTGGGTTTTGAAGAACCTGCTTATTTTACCAATTACTTTAAAAAACAAACTGGAGTGACTCCAAATACCCTTAGAATGAACCTTGTTTGAATTTTATAATTCTTAGTTTGAATTCTATACCAGAGATGGGTGCCACATACTCTAATTTTGTCTTGTAAAATTAAAATCAAAACCATCATGAAATTTAGAAAATTAGGAAACACAGAAGAGCAGCTTTCTGCTATTGGATTAGGTTGTATGGGAATGAGCTTTGCTTACGGCCATGCAGATGAACAGGAAAGTATCAATACTTTACATAGAGCATTAGATCTAGGAGTTAACTTTTGGGATACTGCAGATATGTATGCCAATGGAGAAAACGAAAAGCTGATCTCCAAGGTTTTAGTTCCCAACAGAGATAAGATTTTTATTGCCACTAAATTCGGGTTCAGGTTTAAAGATGGAAAAGCCAGTCATAGTGGTGCTCCGGGCACCTATTTCGACGGTTCGCCGGAGTGGATTAAACAAGCAGTAGATTTAAGTCTTCAAAGGTTAAAAATAGATACCATAGACTTGTATTATGCCCACAGGGTTGATCCAAATATACCTGTAGAAGAGACTGTAGGGGCGATGGCTGAATTGGTAAAAGCAGGAAAAGTAAAATATATCGGTCTATCTGAAGCTTCAGCAGAATCAATAAGAAAAGCCAATAAAATTCACCCAATTACTGCTTTACAATCAGAATATTCCATCCTTACCAAGGATGTTGAAAGTGAAATACTTCCAACCATCAGAGAATTAGGAATCTCCTTGGTTCCGTATTCACCACTGGCGAGAGGTCTTTTTGCCAATATCAGTGAAGTACAAAACCTTGGAGATGATGATTTTAGAAAATCATTACCTCGTTATCAGCAGGAATATCTGGAAAATAATACTAAACTGGCTCATGAGATTAATGAGTTTGCAGCTTCCAAGGGAGTGAAGGGAACTCAATTAGCATTGGCTTGGGTACTGAATCAGGGAAATGATATTATTCCGATTCCGGGAACCAAACGAATCAAGTATCTGGAAGAAAATATTGCAGCCGTTAATATTGATCTTTCCCAGTCCGATCTGGACACCATTGATGCCATTCTGAAAAAATATCCGAATGTAGGAGAAAGATACAGTGAGGGCTCTATGAAGTTAGTAAACAACTAAAGACTATACATTAACTGGGTTTCTGAATTACAGAAGCTCAGTTTTTTGTTAGATATAAAAATTAAAAACACCACATTACAATATGAACAGAAGAGACTTATTAAAAAACGGATTACTGGTGGGAGCATTAAGTTTTGTTCCCTTTTCTAATGTTTTTGCAGAGACAAAAACAAGTCCGGAAAAACCTGAAGATGATTTATCCGGTTTTAAAAAAATAAAATTGGGAGAGTTGGAATTGTTTATTCTTACAGGCGGATATATTCATGAAACAGATGTAAATTCATTTGCTCCACGAGGTAACGTTTCAGAATTGAAAACCATTCTTAAAGATAATTTTAGGCCGGAAGATTATATTGATATGGCTCTGAATTTTTTACTGATTAAAACAAAGAATAGACTGATTTTAATGGATTCAGGAATGGGAATTTTTGCTGATGAAAGATCTGGGTTTTTGTTGAAAAGCCTCCAAAAGGCAGGATTTGCAGCAAAAGATATTACTGATGTTTTCATTTCTCATGCGCATCCTGATCATATTGGAGGGGTAATAGATAAACAAAATGCTCTTGTTTTCCCGAATGCTAATATTTTTATTTCAAAAACTGAATATGATTTCTGGATGCAGGCTTCCATTAAAGATTTTAACAATAGTGCATTGAAATCTAAACCTGAATTGCTTAGTCAGATTATTTCGGCACTCCAGAATATATTAAAAACCATTAAGCCCAAATTGAAGTTTTATGATTTAGACAATCCGTTGTATGATTATTTTAGTTTTCAGCTGGCTCCGGGCCATACTCCCGGTTTAACGGTTACTACCATATCTTCAGGAAATGAAAAACTCATATATATTGCAGATCTCATTCATTCTGATGTTATTCTTTTTCCTCATCCTGAATGGGGGTTTTCTGGTGATACAGATCTGGATATTGCTACGGCTTCAAGAAAAAAGCTTCTCCTACAATTGGCAGATACCAAAACGAGAGCTTTTGCCTGTCATTTACCATGGCCGGGATTAGGATTTACGAAGAAGAAAGGAAATGCATTTGAATGGATTCCGGAGAGTTTCATGAATTAGGTGACAGCGAACAAATCAAAGACTTTAAGGATGGTTCACTTCTTTCATTTTTAAAATAAAAAAGCTCCTTAAAAAAGGAGCTTTTCATTTATATCAGTGTCAGCAATTAAATTGCATCAACAATTTCATTTAAAACTGTGCTTGGTCTCATTGCTGAATACGTTTTATAAGTATCAGTTTTGTAGTAACCATCAATGTTTTGAGGCTTACCTTGAGCACCAATTAATTCTGCATTAATTACTTCTTCGTTTTCTTTCATTGCTTGTGCAACCGGAGCAAACTGTGCAGCTAATTCAGCATCAGCAGTTTGGTTAGCCAAAGCCTCAGCCCAATACATTGCTAAGTAGAAGTGAGAACCTCTGTTATCAATTTGACCTACTTTTCTTGCAGGAGATTTATCTGTAGCCAAGAACTTAGCGTTTGCTTCATCCAATGCATCAGCTAAAACCTGAGATTTTGTATTCCCTTGAGTTTGAGCTAAATGTTCTAAAGAAGCCTGTAATGCCAAGAATTCACCTAGAGAATCCCATCTTAGGTATCCTTCTTCAAGGAATTGCTCAACGTGTTTTGGAGCAGAACCTCCGGCACCTGTTTCAAATAAACCACCACCGTTCATCAATGGAACAATAGAAAGCATTTTTGCAGAAGTACCAAGCTCAAGGATTGGGAAAAGGTCAGTTAAGTAATCTCTTAATACGTTTCCTGAAACAGAAATTGTATCCTTACCTTCTCTTGCTCTTTTTAAAGTTTCAGTCATAGCATCCTTTACATCAAGGATTCTGATGTCAAGACCTGTTGTATCGTAGTCAGCAAGATATTTTTCTACTTTTTTGATGATCTCTCTGTCGTGAGCTCTTCCTTTGTCTAACCAGAAGATCGCAGGCGTATCAGAAAGTCTTGATCTGTTTACAGCTAATTTCACCCAGTCCTGGATAGGAGCATCTTTAGTCTGGCACATTCTGAAGATATCATCCTTTTCTACTTTTTGAGAAAGAAGAACGTTTCCGGCTTCATCCTGAACCTCTACCGTTCCGTCAGCAGACAATTGGAAAGTTTTGTCGTGAGAACCATATTCCTCAGCTTTTTGAGCCATTAAACCTACGTTTGGAACAGATCCCATTGTGGTAGGGTCTAGTTTTCCGTGTGCTTTCATATCATCAATTACAGACTGATAGAAACCAGCGTAAGAACGGTCCGGAATAATACAAACTGTATCTTCTTCATTTCCTTCCTTGTTCCACATTTTACCTCCACCTCTTACAAGGGCAGCCATAGATGCATCAACAATAATGTCAGAAGGTACGTGGAAGTTAGTAATTCCTTTGTCAGAATTTACCATTGCCACTCTTGGTCCGTCAGCAAGAGCTTTTTCAATATCAGCCTTGATGTCAGCTTCCTGAGCATTTCCTTTGATTTTTTCAAAAAGATCAGCAAGACCATTATTTGGGTTAACATCTAAAGATTTGAAAGTCTCAGCATATTTAGTAAATACATCCTTGAAGAAAGTTTCTACAATAGCCCCGAAAATGATTGGATCAGAGATCTTCATCATCGTAGCTTTAAGGTGAGCAGAAAGAAGTACATTTTTGTTCTTAGCTTCTTCAATAGCTTCCTGAACGAATGCCTTCAATGCATTTAGGTTCATTACAGAAGAATCGATTACTTCACCAGCCTGAAGACCTGCGAAGTCTTTCAGTAAAGTTTCAGCACCGTCATTTCCTTTGAATACGATTTTATATTTTGTAGCGTTTTCTAATGTAGTAGAAGTTTCTGTTCCGTAGAAATCACCATTGTTCATGTGAGCTACGTCAGTTTTGCTGTCAGATGCCCAGTTACCCATTCTGTGAGGGTTTGTTTTAGCATAGTTTTTAACAGCCTTTGGAGCACGTCTGTCAGAATTTCCTTCTCTTAATACAGGGTTTACAGCACTACCCAGAACCTTTGCATATTTAGCCTTAATAGCTTTCTCTTCGTCATTTTTAGGTTCTGCAGGATAATTTGGAACTGCGAAACCTTTAGCCTGTAGTTCAGCGATAGCAGCGTCTAGCTGAGGAACAGAAGCAGAAATATTTGGTAATTTGATGATATTAGCTTCAGGCTTAGTTGCCAATTCTCCTAATTCAGCCAAAGCATCACCAATTTTTTGGTCATCCTTTAAAAACTCAGGAAAGTTAGCTAAAATTCTTCCTGCCAAAGAAATATCCGGAACAGCGATCTCAATATTTGCTGATTTAGTGAAAGCTTTTACAATTGGTAAAAACGAGTGGGTAGCCAGCATTGGAGCTTCATCCGTTAACGTGTAGTAAATTTTTGATTTTTCTGACATTATACTGTTATTTGTTATTTGAAATTTTAAGTCCTACAAATTTAGTTAAAATTTAAATTTTGGGATGAATACTATGCCTAGATTTTTCACTTTAAGATTAATTTAACCTTAATTACACAGAAAAAAAATCTATTTTTGATTAAATTTGAAAAACTAAAAAAATAAATATTATGTCAACGACAATCACTTTAAAAGGAAACGAAGTACACACAATAGGAGCATTACCATCAGTAGGAACAAAAGTTAAGGATTTTGCCCTAGTAGATTCCGGGTTAAATGTAAAGACTCTTGAAACTTTTGAAGGAAAGAAAAAAGTATTCAATATTTTCCCAAGTATCGATACTCCAACTTGTGCCGCTTCCAGCAGAAAATTCAATGAAGAAGCTTCAAAACTGGATAATACAGTGGTAATTAATGTTTCCAAGGACCTTCCTTTTGCATTAGGAAGATTCTGTGCAGCGGAGGGGTTGAATAATGTAGAGACTCTTTCTGACTTCAGAAGCAGCTTTGGTGATGATTATGAAGTAACAATTACAGATTCTCCTTTGAAAGGCTTACTAAGCCGTGCGGTGATTGTTACAGACGAAAACAATAAAGTAATTTACACAGAGCAGGTTTCAGAAATAGCAAACGAACCTAATTATGATGCAGCGCTTACAGCCTTGAATCAATAATAGAAATAATCTTATAAAAAGCCTTGTGAATGAACTTTTGCAAGGCTTTTTTGAATCTAAAATACACCATAAATGATGTCAGACCACTACACAAAATACGGAGACCTATTTCAGGTAGATCAGGAGCATTTCGATGAATTTTATGCACTACTTAAAGATACTAGCTTTTAAAATCAGATTTTTTCTTGAAACAAGGGGATAAATGCAGGTATCTGGGGTTTATTAAGAAAGGAACCATCAGAAGCTTTTATATTAATGATCAGGGCAGGGAAATCAACTTTGGGTTTTATTTTGAAAATGAATTTTTCACTGATTACGAAAGTATTCTTTGTGATACAGTCTCCAATATGAATATTCAGGCTTTGGAAGATTGTGAAATTCTGCTGCTGAGTAAAGATCATCTCCAGGGATTATATCAGAAAGAAGCATACTGGCAAAAATTTGGAAGGGTAATGAGTGAAAAGATTTATTTGGACGCCAAAAAAAGGATTGATGATTTATTATGCCTGTCTCCAGAAAACAGATACTTAAATCTCTTAAAACAGCAACCTCTTCTTTTCCAGAAAATAGCACAAAAACATATTGCAAGTTATCTAGGAGTTACAGAACAATCTCTTAGCCGGATTCGTGGCAGAATTATAAATTAACTTAAGTTAACGTCAGATGAAATTTTAGGTCGTAGTTTTACTATTATCAAATTTTAATCATTATGGAACAAAAAGATTTAACCATTATTTTGGTACACGGAGCTTGGGGAGATGGCTCTCATTGGCAGTATGTTATCCCGTCACTTGTAAAGGCAGGCTATAAAGTAAGAAGTGTTCAGAACCCTTTAACTTCCCTACAGAACGACATTGATAAAACAAAGGACCTTATCGATGCTCAGGATAGGAAAGTACTTTTGGTAGGACACTCTTATGGCGGAGCTGTAATTTCAGGAGCTGGACATCATGATAAAGTAGCAGGCCTAGTTTATATTGCCGCTTTTGCACCTGATGCAGGAGATAGTTTAGGATCCCTTTTAGGAAGAAGAGAATCTCCGGGTGGGGCAAGTATTTACCCTGATGACAAAGGATTTTTATGGATCAAATATGATGAGTTTAAATCCGCTTTCTGTCAGGATCTGGATGATGAAAAAGCCTTGGTGATGTCATTATCACAAAAACCGATTCATGGGCAGTGCTTTGGAGATGTAGCGGGTGAACCGGCATGGAAAATACGCCCAAGTTGGTATCAGATATCATTGCAGGACCGTATGATTCCTGCAGAAACAGAAAAAGAAATGGCAGAACGTCTTGAGCCTAAGAAAATAATTTCTTTAGATGCAGGACATGCTTCATTGGCATCACATCCTGAAGAAGTTACTCAGTTGATTTTAGAAGCTGCTGCTTCAATTTAATAAGATATACAACACAATAATTTATTAGGTCTTGTGAAATTTTACGTAATTTCACAAGACCTTTTTTAATGGAAAAACGAGTGCAAAATGGTAAAAAGAATCGTAGCCAATATTAAAACGGATGATCTTTCCATGGCTAATCAATTTTATCAGGATATTCTGGAACTGGATGTTTTGATGAATCATGGCTGGATCAAAACATTGGGTAATAATGAAGAAGCTAAAATTCAAATCAGTTTTGCTGAGCAGGGAGGAAACGATACCGAAGTTCCCGACCTGTCCATAGAAGTAGATAATGTAGATGAAATGTATGATAAAATGAAGTTGGCAGGCTTTGAGATTACTTACGAAATCACTAATGAAGACTGGGGAGTTCGCAGGTTTTTTGTAAAAGATCCATTTGGAAAATTAATTAATATTCTTTCTCACCAATAAAATCCAGTATCCTATGAAGGCAGAGCAGATTATTCCTGTACTTAGAATTTTTGACTACCAGAAAACACTTGAATTTTATATTGACTGGCTCGGGTTTGAAATTATCTGGGAACACCGGTTTGAAGAAAATTTTCCCGTTTACATTGAGGTGAAAAAAGAGAACATGGTTTTTCACTTGAGTGAACATCATGGCGATGCTAGCCCAGGAAGCAGTATCTTCATCTGGGGAGAAGGCGTTGTGGAATATCACAAAGAACTCATCGATAAAAATTATAAATACAATCGTCCCGGGCTTGAGAAAACCTTTTATGATGCAGTCTCTTTCACTGTAAATGATCCTTTTGGAAATAAAATTATTTTCAATGAAAAATTTGATGAAAAGAAGCACGGAGCCTTAAATCTTCACTCAAACCATTGATCTGAAAGCAGATGTTCTAAAAACTCATTGGGATTATAAAAGTAGTTGTTTATCTTTTTTTACTGATTTATACTTGGCTGAATTCATGATGAATTTGAAATATTAAGCCTAACTTTGTTTTCCCAAAATTGAAAAATGAAACGTTCAGGAACAGCAGATCTGCCTCTTCACTACGGTAAAGTACCACCGTGGCTGTATGAGCGTATGTCTGTTCTGGGACTTTCTATTATTGAAGTAATTCTTATGGATTACGGTAAAGATGAGGTCCTACGCAGGTTGGCAGACCCGTTTTGGTTTCAGAGTTTTGGAGCAGTAATGGGAATGGATTGGCATTCCTCGGGAATTACCACTTCTGTTATGGGAGCCTTGAAACGGTCCATTAATCCCAATTCCCAATCACTGGGGCTTTATATTTGTGGAGGGAAAGGGAAATTCTCCAGAGAAACCCCATCGGAACTCATTCAGATTGCCGAAAAGACAGGTCTCAATGGGACCGCATTGGTAAGAGCCAGTAAACTTTCAGCCAAGGTAGATAATACAGCTATTCAGGATGGCTATCAATTGTACCTACATAATTTTGTCCTGTCAGACAATGGAAACTGGAGTGTTATTCAACAGGGAATGCATGAATCTGACGGAACTGCAAGACGTTATCATTGGCATTCTGAAAACATAACTTCCTTCGTGGAAGAGCCACACACAGGGATCAGTGGTATTTCAAGAGGACATATTTTAAATCTTACCGATTCAGAAGCCTCTGAAAATCGAAAAGGAATTCTGGATATTTCCCACACAGACTCTGTAGATGTAATGAAGGATTTTTCGAGGCTGATTCTTCCTGCTCATCATGATGTTCGGGCTTCAGATGTTGATCTTAAACGTCTGGGAGCACTTTTATATGTTACCCGAGAGCAACAGCCACAGAATTTTGAGGATTTGTTGATGTTGGAAGGAGTAGGCCCCAGAACAATGCAGTCTTTGGCCTTAGTAAGTGAAGTAATTCACGGTGCTCCCGCAAGATTTGCTGATCCTGCAAGGTTTTCCTTTGCCCACGGAGGTAAGGACGATCATCCTTTTCCGGTTCCGATTAATACCTACGATGAAAGTATCGGTATTCTCAGAAGAGGAATAGAAAAGTCCAAACTCGGAAACTCTGACAAATTGAATACATTAAATAAGCTTCATCAAATAATAGCCACTGCCGAAAAAGACTTTACCCCGGATTTCGATATTCAGGAAGTTATTGAAGACGAAAGACATAATTCATGGCGCTTTGGTGGTAAAACAGTATTTGGAGATGCTAAGAAACCTGATTCTTCTAATGGTATTCAGCTATCCCTGTTTTAGATAGAATAAATTTCCAATAAAGACAAAAATAGAGAGATAAATTTCCGTCCTTACTATTATGATGCTTTCACCAAAATAAAACATCTGTTTAATTATTTGAATTGATTAAAATATTTTATTTTCAGCATAGTATGTGATTTAAAATAGGAGGTAAATTATTTTGTTTAATATTTATTTTCTCCATTTCAATTAAAAATTCTATTTTTAAAGTCTTAAAAAAATTGACCTGATGACCAATAAATCCTTAGAAATATGCTATGATTTCCCATTTTTCTTTCAGGAAGAGCTTGAGGAAATATTTCAGGCACATGAAAAGACATCATTTCAAAAAGGTGACTTTATTCTAGAAGAAGGGAAAACAGCCAATGAATACTATATTCTGGATAGCGGATTAGCTCGCTCATTTGTTAATGATTTCAACGGAAATGAGGTAACCACCCACTTTTTTGTAGAGAATGAAGTGATTATTGAGGTTTTATCAATGTTTCAAAGAATTCCGTCTCAGGAAAATATTGTCTGCATTACAGATTGCGAATGCTGGAAGCTGGATTACGACACTTTTCAGGAACTATTTCATAAAATTCCCAATCTAAGGGAGTGGGGGAGATCATGGATGTCCAAGGAACTCTTCGCTTATAAACAAAGATCTGTAGAAATGTTTACCCTTTCAGCTACCAAAAGATACCTCAATCTGTTGGAACAGAAATCCAAAGTAGTACAGTTTGCTCCATTGAAGCAGATAGCTTCGTATCTCGGAGTAACAGACACTTCCCTGAGCAGAATCCGTAAAGAATTGGTTTCACATCCCAAGAAAAATTAAATCTTGCCTTATGACAAGTAGATTTTCATTACACCTTGGTAATTTTGGTTTAAAGTTTAACACCAAAAATTACAAAAATGAAAGTCAATCAAATTTATGTCAATTTACCTATAAAAGACGTACAAAAAACCAAAGAGTTCTGGACGAAGCTGGGATTTTCCATTAACGAGCAGTTTTCAGATGACAAAGCAATATGTGTAGTAATGAAAGAAGATTATATCTACACCATGTTTTTGAAAGAAGAGTTTTTCCAAACATTTACCAACAGGCCTTATGCTAAAGGAGACACCACGCAGGTACTTATTGCCATTGGAGTAGACAGCCGTGCAGAAGTGGATCAGATCGTGAAGACAGCCATTGAAAACGGAGGTTCAAAGTATAGTGAATCCATGGATCATGGATGGATGTATCAAAGTGCTTTTGCAGATATTGATGGCCATCAATGGGAAGTGATGCACGCAGATGCTTCTCAGATCCCTACAGAATAATTCATCAATCATACACCTCACATTAGAAATATGGAAACAAAGTCGAATGAGATAGAATTGGTGAAAAATCATATATTCAGCAGCTTCAAAATAGTTTCCTTAAATACAGAGGGAATTACCAATGAAGAATCAATGATTTTTCCTAATGATGAAGCCAATTGCATGAACTGGATTCTGGGACATTTGATCTACATCAGAAACAGCTTATTGAATATTTTAGGGGAAGAATCAATTTGGGACAGCGAAAAATTTTCCTGCTACAACAGAGGAGAAATTGCATGGGACAGAAAAGCAGAGTTTATCAACTTTGAGGAACTCAAATCATATCTCCAACAATCACAAGATAAGCTGGAGGAAAAACTCAACATCCTTGAAAGTTTTAAGGAAGAAAATGTTAAAGATATTTCAACACTCTGTCTCCATGAGATTTATCACGGTGGGCAGCTGGGGTATCTCCGAAGAATTCTTGGAAGACCGGGAGCAATAAGATGATATGAATCTATAAGAGAATAGTGCATAAAAGCATTATCAGAAGTTAAAGTTTCGTCTTTACATTTTTCATTATCTAGTTTAAAATCTATAAAAAATAACAAAATGGACACACCAAAATCAAAAAAAATAGAACTCATCATTCCGGCTTACAGAATGCATACCCAAGGCTTTATGAATGTTTTGGATGGTATTTCGGAAGAAGATGGCTTGAAAAGAATTGAAAACAAAACCAATCACATTGTGTGGATGGCAGGGAACTTTGTGAATATGCGCTACGGCTTGGGCTGGGTGCTGGGACTGCAGGAACAGGATCCAAACAATGATCTTTTCTTTCAGGGAAAAGCTTTGGATGAAAGCATTAAATACCCAACCTTGGCAGATCTGAAGAAGAACTTCCATGATATTTCTCCAAAAGTATATCAAAAATTATGGGAAATAACTGATGAAGAACTGGATGAGATCTTTGAAATAGGCATGAACATTCCTTTTGTAAAAGAAACAAAGCTCAATTTTGCCGGAATGTGCATTGGTCGTGAAGACTATCTATGCGGGCAAATAGGTTTGATGCGTAGAATCTTAAACTATCCGGGAATGAAGTATGATGTGGATGAAAACCTTAATTACTAACCCATGAATCCTTTAGAAAAAGGCTATAAACGGGTGAATGGAATTCAGTTGTATTATGAAATCTATGGATCCGGAAAACCATTAGTGTTGATTCATGGTGGCGGTTCTTCTATTTTGTATGATTTTAAAGAAGTCATTACAAGGATGGAGAGTAGGTTTCAGCTTATAGGAATTGATCTTCAAAATCATGGACGAAGTGAGCATCGTGATATTCCTGAAACATTTGAGCAGGATGCAGATGATGTTGTTGCACTTTTGGCCGAAATAAATATACATAAAGCCTCATTTTGGGGATTCAGTAATGGTGGAAACACTGTGATGCAGATTGCTCATCGCCATCCCAATATTGTAGAAAAATTAGTGGTTGCATCCGCATTTTATAAAAAAGACGGCATGATGGATGGTTTCTTCGAAGGGATGCAGGAAGCTACCTTTGAATCAATGCCTGAGCCATTTAAGATCAATTTTTTGAATCTCAATCCTGATTTTTCAAAACTGGAAAACCTCTTTGATAAGGATTGCAAAAGGATGCAAACCTTTGAAGACTGGGAAGATGAAGTTCTTACCTCAATACAATCACCTACATTATTCATTAGTGGTGATAAAGACGTAATGAAGCCAGAACATACGGTAGCAATGTGGCGCTTAGTAGAAGATTCAAAGTTAATGATACTTCCGGCAACTCACGGAACTTATATGATGGCTGACTTTGATGGGAGTATCAATGAAAATCTAATTGATTGTACTGTGAAAGAAGTTGAGCAGTTTTTAAATCATTAAAACAATAATTAGCACTTGTGGCATTACTGTAATTAGTGAATGATCCTTGTCATTTGTGTTTCAAATAAACAATAACATTTAAAATTAAAAATCATGGCAAAATTAAATCCGTACCTAAATTTCGATGGAACAGCTGAAGAAGCTTTCAATTTTTATAAATCTGTTTTCGGAGGCGAGTTCGTAGGAGAAGTTCATAAAATGGGAAATGCTCCCGGCACTGAAAACCTTTCAGATGAGGAAAAAAACAGAGTGATGCATATTGCGCTACCTATAGGAAGCGACCTTTTGATGGCATCAGATATCGTTCCGGGCTTTGGGCAAACCTTAACGGTAGGAAATAACAACTATGTTTCTATTTTTCCTGATTCAAGAAACGATGCAGAAAGAATTTTTAAAGGGCTTTCTGAGGGCGGAAATGTAGAAATGCCTCTTGAAGATCAGTTTTGGGGTGACTATTTTGGCAGCTTTCAGGATAAATATGGTGTTCATTGGATGGTGAATTATAATGAAGAGTATACAAAATAACCTTATATTTACTATATTTAACTAACCATAAAAGAGGTGCCTGTCTTGGGCAGCTCTTTTATTCAAATCACTAAAAAGTAGAACAATGGATCCAATTAAAATAGACATTACAATTTTAGTTCCAGTGGAAAAAGTATGGAATTATTTCAATGAGCCTAAGCATATTACAAAATGGAACTTTGCCCATGAAAGCTGGCAATGTCCTAGCTCAGAAAATGATCTGAAAGTAGGAGGGAAATTCAAAAACAGAATGGAGGCAAAGGATAAAAGCTTCGCATTTGACTTTGAAGGAGTGTATGATGAAGTTGTTCCTCATGAGAAAATTAAATACCACATGGAAGATGGACGAAAAGTTGAAGTAATCTTTGATAAGATTGACGAAAACACAACGAAGGTTATTGAAATTTTCGATCCGGAAAAACAAAATTCTGTGGAAATGCAAAGAGATGGCTGGTATGCTATTCTCAACAATTTCCATAAGTATGTAGAGAATCACTAAAAATATTTTTTGTAGCCATGATCAATTTAGTTATCATGTCAAAGAGTTTGAATTCCATTTATGCTATTAACTATGATCCCAAAGAGGATTTTCTTCATGGTGTGATTGCAATTCCGGCAAGAAAAGCCTTGAAAAAAGAGAAAATAGACTCTTTGGAAAAGCTGTCAGACTATTCTGAAAAGGAGCTTTTGCAGCTTCATGGTTTTGGAAAAAACGCAATGATGAAATTAAAGGACCATATGAAGGAGAAACAATTTTTTTTTAAAAAAGCATAAAAAGCAAAGTCAAATTTTTTATAGTGTCATTGCAAATAAAGAGAGATGATTTCTTTAAGTGCAGAGACATAAGATTCCCCTTGCTTTATGTTTTGATAGGAAAGAATGAATTCTTGTAAGGTTTAGGAGTTTTATCTGGGATAGAATTTCTATTCTTTTACTTGCCTGCAGATTTATTTTATTATTAATCTGCTGAAATTATTAGTCAATGAAAAAATAATTAAACTATTATAAAGCCAATTTTAAAATTGAAACTTATGAATAAAGATATTTTCCCATGTCTCTGGTATGACGGAGATGCCAAACAATCCGCAGAATTTTACTGCAAAGTATTTGGCGGAGAGATTACTGTAGATACCCCGGTTGTGATGAACATTGATTTGTTCGGACAAAGGCTGATGCTATTGAATGGTGGGCCACAGTTTAAAAAGAACGCTTCCATTTCGTTCATGGTAATTTGTGATACAGAAGATGAAGTTCAAAAATATTGGGATAAGTTGCTGGAAGGAGGAATGGCCCTGATGGAGCTTGGCTCTTATTCATGGAGCAAAAAATATGGATGGGTTCAGGATCAATATGGAGTTACATGGCAGTTATTTCTGGGAGAAAAGTCTGGTGATCAAAAAATAGTGCCTACCATGATGTTCATTCATCAAAACAATGGTAAGGCTAAAGAAGCAATGGAGCTTTATACCCAAACTTTCCCGAATTCAAGCATTGGAAATGTCTTAAAATATGGTGATGGAAGCGAGGGGCATCCTATTCCGGAGCCGGCAGAAAATGTTCAGCATGCCAATTTTGTAATTGACAACTATACTTTATTCTGTATGGATAATTCCTACGATCATCAATTTGACTTTAATGAGGGCATCTCTTTGGTAGTGATGACCGATGATCAGCAACAAACCGATCATTATTGGAATACGCTTACCTCAAATGGAGGGAGAGAAAGTATGTGTGGCTGGTTAAAAGACAAATACGGCGTAAGTTGGCAAATTGTTCCTAAAAGACTCATCCAATTGATGAACGATTCTAATCAGGAAAAAGCCTATAAAGTAGTTCAGGCTATGATGAAAATGCAGAAAATAATTATTCAGGATTTAGAAGATGCATATAATTCCTAAAAACTTCGGCTTATTGTTTGATGCTATTTAGAAAAGCTTTGATCTTAAAGAATTGGAGCAAGTCATAATCAAATTCAAAATTTACAGGTATGGAGATATTATCATATGAAATAGAGATTAATGCAGAACCCGAAAAAGTATGGAGTGTCCTTTGGGGAGATATTACTTACAGACAATGGTCAACTGCTTTTGCGGAAGGCTCTTTTTACGAAGGAACTCTGGAAGAGAATAATATCATCAAGTTTTTTGATCCCAAGCACAATGGGATGTACAGCAGAATTGAAAAAATTATCCCTAATGAGGAAATAAAATTTCTGCATCTGGGAGAAATTTATGATGGCATTGAGGTTCCTAAGGATTGGGGAGATGCTACGGAAACCTACTTTTTAGAGGAAAATGATAACGGAACTCTATTGAGAACTGAAATTCACTCTCCCGAGGAGTTTAAAGAATTTTTTGAAGAAAAATTTCCCAAAGCACAGATGATTATTAAACATCTTTCGGAAAACCAACTTTAAATCAGTTGAAAGTAAGTCATGTGGGTTGGGAAGTATCGTAATAAATCACAAAATTTTAAAATATGGAAACCCTATCTTACGAAACAATAATTGATGCTCCCTTGCAAAAAGTCTGGGACATTCTTTGGAGCCCTGAAACATATAGCGTATGGACGCAGTATTTCGGTGCAGGATCATCTATCATGAAGTCTGACTGGAAAGTAGATGGTAAAACATACTTTCTAAATGACAAGGGAGACGGAATGGTCTCTACTATAGACAGTCTGGATGAACCTAACCAAATAGTTTTTAAACACCTGGGAATGATAGAAAACGGAGTAGAAGACACCCAAAGCAAAGAGGTAATGGAGTGGAATGGTTGCTTTGAAAAGTATTTTCTAACCGATTATGAGGGAAAAACAAAGCTTCATGCTGAGGTTCAGGTCGAGAAACAATGGCGAGATCATATGAATACAGGTTTTACAAAAGGATTGATCGTGGTAAAAAGCCTCGCAGAGAGAGTCAATCTTACTTCAGTATAAATTACATTCCTTATTATTTGAATTTAAATACCTATGAAATTATTAGTAATCCTATTCGGAACATTTATATTGGCTTTGCTTGGAACCACAGTTTTTCAAGGGAAACCAGACTTCGTATTCTCAGGAAACCTTGGAATGGCTGTATTCATCATATTTACAGGTTTCTCTCATTTTAAGTTTCAGAAAGGAATGGCGATGATGATCCCTGAGTTTATTCCCGGCAAAATGTTTTGGGTATATTTTACCGGACTTTTAGAAATTGCAGCGGGAATAGGGTTAATGATTCCCTCCATTCGGGAGATAACGGCAATCTTATTAATCATTTTTTATGTGTTGGTTTTTGTAGCTAACATCAATTCTTCCAAAAAGAATATTAATATTTTTAAGGCAGATTATACAGGCCCGGGGATGCAATATCTTTACGCTCAAAGGATTCCTATGCAGATCATTTTAATAGCGTGGACCTGGTATTTCGGAATTTATTTACATTAGATATAAGGCAGCTTCTAAAGCTGTCTTTTTTTATTTATTTGTTTTTTTTAGAAAAATAATGCTTAAATTATGTAACGTTTTGAGGTTTAAGCTGTCTTATATATAAAAGCTTTAATTTTTTTAATTAAAAGATTAAATGCAACCAATAGTTTTAACTTTAAAGCATAAGTTATGAATCTAAATTCCAAAATTTTCGGTACAGCTTATATTGTACTTTCCGCTATTATGATGAATGCACAGAGTTCTACATCCAAACTTCCGGGAGATCCCACGCTTCCGTCTACCAAGGCTAATCTAGAGAAACTTGTTTCTTATGACAAAGGAAACTTCAAGTATAAAGTTGAAGATTACTTTGCAAGACCAAAGGCTTCCCAATTTAAAATATCGCCGGATGGAAAGTTTCTTTCCTATAAAGAAAAAGACAAAGACAGCAAAAATCATGTTTATGTTAAAGAATTAGGTACAGGGAAAATTACCAAGGCCATTGTAGAAAAAGATGACCTGATAAAAGCATATGGCTGGTTGAACAAAAACCGTTTATTCTATACGCAAGACAAAGGGGGTAATGAGAATATTCATCTTTATGCTGCGGATACTGATGGTAGTAATCTTAAGGATTTAACTCCATTTGACGGGATTACATTAGGCTCAATTATTCCAATAAAAGATACAGACTTCGTTGTAGTTACAATGAATAAGAATAATAAACAGATCTTTGAACCCTATAAAGTTAACTTCGTAACAGGAGAAATAACCCAATTGTATGAAAATAAAGATGCCAATAGCCCTATTGACGACTATATTTTTGATAAAGACGGAAATTTAAGAGGATATACTATTCTTGAAAACGGATTAACAACGAAGACTTACTATAAAGACCTGCAGACAGGGAAATTCAATCTGATTAAATCAACGGATTGGTCTGATACATTCAGTATTGTCAGATTTAATGATAATTCCAAGAACAAAGGCGAAGCTTATGTGGTCACTAATCTAGACAGTGATAAAGCAAAGATTGTTTTATATGATTTAAAGAAAAATGCTGTAATTAAGGAGGTTTATTCCAATCCTGTTTATGATGTAAGCTCAATAAGTGTTGCCGGTAAAAACAGAAATTATGAACTGGATTACGTTAGCTATAACGGCGTAAAAGGAGAAACGGTTCCGGTAAGTAAATTCTATAAAGAAATTGATGATAAGCTAAAATCTCAGTTTGGAGACAAGGAATTTGGTATCGTTTCTTCAGATGATAATAATGATAAACTTCTTGTAGTAGTAGGAAGCGATAAGCTATACGGAACGTACTACGAGTATGACACAAAGACTAAGCAAACAAAGCTTCTTTATAACCTGATGCCACAGTTGAAAGAAGAGGATATGGCAGAAATGAGACCAATTGAATTTAAAAGTAGAGATGGACTAACGATTCGTGGTTATATTACCCTGCCTAAAGCAGCATTGGAAGGCAAAAAGGTTCCTTTAATTGTGAACCCACATGGTGGTCCTCAGGGAATCAGAGATGATTGGGGATTCAATCCGGAAAGCCAACTGTTTGCAAGCAGAGGGTATGCTACACTTCAGGTGAATTTCAGAATTTCAGGAGGTTATGGAAAAGAATTCCAAAAAGCAGGGTATAAGCAGATTGGAAGAAAAGCAATGGATGACGTGGAAGATGGAGTAAAATACGCCATCAGCCAAGGATGGGTAGATAAAGATAAGATTGCAATTTACGGAGGCAGCCACGGGGGATATGCTACCTTGATGGGCTTGATCAAAACACCGGATTTATATGCTTGTGGAGTAGATTATGTAGGAGTATCTAATATTTTTACATTCTTCGAATCATTCCCGGAATACTGGAAACCTTACAAAGAAATGGTAAAACAAATCTGGTATGATTTAGATAACCCTGAAGAAGCTAAAATTGCCAAGGAAGTATCACCTGTCTTCCAGATTGATAAGATAAAGAAACCATTGTTTGTAGTTCAGGGTGCTAATGACCCTAGAGTAAATATCAATGAATCTGATCAGATTGTGAAAGCTATGCGTGCTAAAGGATTTGAAGTACCTTACATGGTAAAATATGATGAAGGACACGGATTCGGAAAAGAACCAAACAGAATCGAATTTTATAAATCGATGCTAGGATTCTTTGCTGAAAATTTCAATAAGGCTAAGTAAGTTTAAAATTTTTATAATGATGGAAACGGAGGATATTGTGTCTTCCGTTTCTTTTTTGTCATTATTGAGAAGTTGGAAGTTGGGAAAAAATGCAAAGAGGTTAAGTATAAAAAATAATGAAAAAATATTTTATGAAATGAAAAGCCGATGGATAAAAGAAAAATTGAATTCTTAGAAAAATATTATAAATTTATTAAAGTAAAACCAAGAAGACAGTCGTCATAGCAATATGGAGGTTGTCGAAAAAATAACAATGCCACAGAAAGAGAAAGAAAGCATCATCTCGCAGACCGTTTCCAACTACGGAGGAAAGCTGATGTCCTATATTCGTCCCAAAGTGAAAAACACAGAGGATGCAGAAGATATTCTGCAGGAAGTGTGGTATCAGTTCAGTAGCATTACCAATCTTTCCGAGATTGTAAATGTAGGAGGCTGGCTTTACAGGGTCACTGCGAATAAGATTACAGATCGTTATCGTAAAAAGAAAACAGAAAATCTTGAAGATTTTGTTTACGAAGATGAAGACGGTAGTTTTTCCATTAAGGATATTTTATTGATGGATGATAGCGCAGGTCCTGAAGTAAAGATGTTTCAGGATGAGATCTGGAAAAAACTGTTTGAAGCATTGGATGAGCTTCCTGAGAAACAAAGGTTGGTTTACGTAGAAAATGAACTAAACGACAAAACCCTCCAGGAGATCGCTGATGAACAAGGAGAAAACATCAAAACTATCATCAGTAGAAAAAACTATGCTGTGAAGCATTTGAGAAACAGGTTGAGAAGACTATACGAAGATTTAAAAAGTTAGAAAAAGAAATTATGAATCATAAACACAAAAAGAGCTGGATTTTTTTATTCTTATGTCCACCATTAATTTTATTAGCCGTTACATGGATTGTAATGATGCTATGGAATTGTCTGCTTCCGGAAATTTTAGGAGTAAAGGCCATTACATTCTGGCAGTCTATGGGAATATTGATCTTAAGTAAGATCCTTTTCGGAGGTTTTCATTTTGGTAAGGGAATGAGAGACTTCAAGGAAAGAAAAATGAGACAGAGCATGGAAGGATGGTCGCCCGAAGAAAAAGAAAAATTCAAGGAAGTATGGAAGAATAAATGCTCCGGAGGATTCTTCAACAGAAACAACGAATAATTTGAAAATTTTAAAAAAGTAGTAAAGTAAAATTAAAATTCATTCGTCTATATAAAAAACAAGAAGTAGTAAAATTTAAAATTTTGAAAAAATGAAAAATTCAGCATTAAAAGGTGCTCTTGGAGCACTAGCCGTTGTGGGTGTAGCTTTAATCGCTAAAAAAGCAGTACAAAGAAAAAGATTTATTAAGGGTATTTTTGATGAATACGGAATCAAAGAAAAATCCCCATTTGGATTGGCTGACAAGATCAGGGAGATGAATAATGAAGAGTATGAGGCATTGAAGGGAAAATTCAAAAAGGAATTTGCTTCAAGATGCTGCAGAAAAGATAATACCTGCGAAGCATAATTCGTAAAAGACTAAATTGAAATTGTTTAATTCCGGCGCGGGAAGCAGAGCTTCCCGCGCCGGAATTTTTTATTTAATAGATTATACTTTCTCACAGATAATATTGATACATAATTATCTGCAAAATCTGCGTGAATATTATTCTAATACTATGTTTAGATTTCTTTCTATACTAGAAATGACAAAGGTACCATTGAAATTTTATTGAAGATAAAATCCTTGCGCCTTAAAAGCAACGATCTTATAAAACCTTTTGTGTCTTTGCAATTTCCAATCATCAATATAAAAATCATGTTGAGATTGCTTCATCTTTGATTCGCAATGACTTTTAGAGCTTTTCTTCTAGCAAATTTTTACCGGAAATATAAAACACAAAGAAAAATAAATCCTTATTTTTGTATTGCTCAATGAAAGACTACTACTATTTTCTCGGTATATCCCAGGATGCTTCAGAAGAAGACATCAAAAAGGCTTATCGGAAGCTGTCTTTAAAATACCATCCCGACAAGAACGATAATGATGATTTCTTTGCAGACCGTTTCCGTGAAATTCAGGAAGCCTATGAAACGTTGAGTGACCCAGGCAGAAGACATTCCTATGATCAGAACCTGGAAAGCCATCAGCGAAGTTTCAGATATAATGTTCCGCCCGTCATAAAGACTTTTACAGCCAATAAAATTCATGCGAAAAAAGGAGAGGAGATTATTATCAATTGGCAAACAAGTAATGCCGATGTGGTGAAAGTATTACCTTTCGGATTGGAGAAACCTTATGGTGAAAGAATCTTTAAGATTACAGAATTTAAGGATGGAAAATTCCAGCTTTTGCTTCACGCAACAAATTCGCTTCTGCATAAAACCGTAGTGCAGGGAATTACCATTACAGAGGTTTTTGAAAATGATACAGAGAAATTCAAAAACACAGTAGAGGATATGTTTAAGTCTCAGCCGAGAACGGCTGTGAACAAGAATGGTCTGTCCAAAATTACAATGTTGTTTTGGGGGATTGTAATTTTAGCAATTGCTTTATACTTCCTAATAAAAGAACTTATTTAGCCTAAGCCATTTTCTTTCTTCCGGGGCACTTTTTGCATCTTTTCCCTTTCTTGAATTTTTTACAGCAAGATTTCTTTTCACAGAACATCTCTTCATTATTGAATGCATATGCAGGAGCCAAAGGCTGAACTTTAAACGGGACAATCATATTCATACTGCAAATATATTAATTTAGAATAAATATAATTAATAAAATTTCATAAAAATCTTAAAACCTGATGAATAGCAGTGTTACTCACTTTTTTTACATTCATAATAAATTGCAGATTTAACATAATATCACTTTAGACCCTCCATAATTAATCCCTAAAAGAGGCTATTTCTTGCAGGATGGCGAAATGAATATATTCCTCAATTAATTTACGATCATTGAAAATTATTTAAAGTTTTTCAATGAATATTTCACTATTTTATTGATAATAAATAGGCTGTATTGTTGAGTATTATTTATAGAATCTATAAAATTGCTGTTTAAAACAATCCAAACCGTATCCGATGACTATCAAAAGCAAAGTTATCTAAAACAACTGAACGATAGGGTGAATTATCTATGGTTTTATGATGTTGTGCAATCGTGTAAAAAATTGTAATTTTACGCATCTTTTTACAAACAAAATCTAATAAATAAAAATGAATACAGAACAGTTTGTGAGCCGTCACATTTCTCTTAATGAAGCCGATAAACAGGCGATGTTGGAAAAACTTGGCGTTTCTAGTATTGAAGAGTTAATTTCTCAGACTATCCCTTCTTCTATCCGGTTAGAAAAAGATCTTGAGATCTCAGAACCGCTTTCGGAATACGAAATGCTAAACCACTCTAAGGACTTGGCATCAAAAAACACTGATTATACAAGTTATATCGGATTCGGATACCACAACACGCTTTTACCATCAGCTATTCAAAGAAATATCTTTGAAAATCCTAGCTGGTATACTGCATATACTCCTTATCAGGCAGAAATTGCACAGGGAAGACTGGAAGCGCTTCTTAATTTCCAAACTGTAGTATGTGATCTTACAGGTTTCGGATTGGCAAACGCCTCTCTATTGGATGAATCAACTGCAGCTGCTGAAGCAATGCATATGTTCTTCAACAACAGAACTAAAGATCAGAAAAAAGCTGAAGCTAATAAATTCTTTATCTCTGACCTTGTACTGCCTCAAACAATCTCTGTTTTGAAAACTAAGGCTGAGGGACTTGGAATTGAAGTAGTAATAGGAGACCACAAAACTCATGCATTCGATGCTTCTTACTATGGAGTATTATTGCAATATCCTGGAAAAAACGGTATTGTACTTGACTATACTGAGAACATTGTAGAATATAAAAAATTAGATCTTCAGGTAGCCGTTGCTTGTGATCCTATGGCTTTGGTGAAATTAAAGTCACCGGCTGAAATGGGTGCAGACTGTGCTGTGGGAACTTCACAGAGATTTGGTATTCCATTAGGTTACGGAGGTCCTCACGCAGCATTCTTTGCTTGTAAAGAAGATTATAAAAGAGATATTCCTGGAAGAATCATTGGGGTTTCTCAGGATATGTACGGAAAGCGTGCATTAAGAATGGCTTTACAGACAAGAGAGCAGCACATTAAGAGAGAAAGAGCAACTTCTAACATTTGTACCGCTCAGGTTCTATTGGCTGTAATGGCTGGTATGTATGCTGTTTATCACGGTCCAAAAGGATTAAACTATATCGCTGATCAGATTCACTTTAAAGCGAATGCATTAAAGAATGGTCTTAAGGCATTAGGATATCAGACGGTAGAAGAGCCTATCTTCGATACAGTGAAAATTGTAATGGCTGAGGATGAAAAGGCAAGATTGGTGAGATTGATGCTGGATCACAGACTTAACCTTAACTACTTTACAGAAGGCGTTGTAAGTATTGCAATCAATGAAAGCACAACATTGGAGAAATTAAACTATCTAATGGCTTCTTTCGCTCAGTTTAAAGACAAGCAAACTTTCAAATTAGAAATAAAAGAAGGATACAGCATTCCGGAAGAAAACCTTAGAAAGGATGAAATTCTTACAGAAGAAGTATTCAACAAATACCATACAGAAACAGAATTGATGCGTTACATCAAGCGTCTTGAGAGAAAAGATTTATCATTGACGCATTCAATGATTTCTCTGGGATCTTGTACAATGAAGCTTAACGCAGCTACTGAAATGTTGCCACTTTCATGGGCAGACTGGGGTAGTGTACACCCATTTGTACCGGTAGATCAGGCAGGTGGTTATCAGCAAATGATTGCAGAGCTTGAAAAAGATCTTGCTGAAATTACTGGTTTCGCAGGAACATCTTTACAACCGAATTCCGGAGCTCAGGGAGAATATGCAGGACTAATGGTAATCAGAGAATACCATATCTCAAGAGGTGATCACCACAGAAATGTAGTATTGATTCCTCAGTCTGCGCACGGAACTAACCCAGCTTCTGCAGCAATGGCAGGAATGAAGATCGTTGTTGTTAAAAACCTTGAAAACGGGGAAATCGACTTCGAAGATCTTAAAGCTAAAACAGAACAACATTCAGCTAATTTATCAGCTGTAATGATTACCTATCCGTCTACTTACGGATTCTTTGATGCTAACATCAAGGAAATTACCAACCTAATCCACGAACATGGAGGACAGGTATACATGGATGGTGCAAACATGAACGCTCAGGTAGGATTTACAAGTCCTGGAAACATTGGTGCAGACGTTTGTCACCTTAACCTTCACAAGACTTTTGCAATTCCTCACGGAGGTGGAGGTCCTGGAGTAGGTCCAATCTGTGTTGCTAAGCACTTGGTACCATTCTTACCATCTAATGCAAATATCAGAATCGGAACTAAAGACGCAATTGAAGGTATTTCTGCAGCACCTTATGGTTCAGGTCTAATCCTTAACATTTCTTATGCTTACATTAAAATGTTAGGTACTGACGGTCTGAAGAAAGCTACAGGACATGCTATTATGAATGCGAACTACCTAAAAGAAATTTTAGCTGAGCATTTCCCAATTTTATATTCAAACGAGAACGGAAGAGTAGCTCACGAATGTATCGTAGATTTCCGTCAGTTCAAGTCTTTAGGAATTGAAGTGGCTGATGTAGCGAAGAGATTGATGGATTATGGTTTCCATGCTCCTACCGTTTCTTTCCCGGTTGCAGGAACTTTGATGATTGAGCCTACAGAATCTGAAAGCAAGGCTGAGATTGATCGTTTTGCTGAAGCTTTAATTTCGATTAAGCATGAGATTGACGAGATTGCAAACGGACAGGCTGATCCGGCAAATAACGTATTGAAAAACGCTCCTCACACAGAGCAATTGGTGATCTCTGATTCTTGGGATAAGCCATACAGCAGAGAAAAGGCAGCTTATCCGCTACAATGGGTAAGAGACCACAAATTCTTCGCTTCTGTATCAAGAGTAGATGAAGCATACGGAGACAGAAACTTAGTATGTACTTGTGAGCCTATTGAAGCTTATATGTAATCTGAGTTTTTTAGATATAATAAATCCCTTTCAGTAATGAGAGGGATTTTTGTATTTTAAAAGATGATACCGGAAGCTAGTTCCATTTTGCACCAAAAGCAACAATCACAAAATAAATAGCGAGCATTATAATATTTGTGAAAAGATTGACTACAAAGAATGGTTTTAATAGTTTCCATCCATTCTGTTTTATTCTCAATGAAAGCCAATAAAAAGTAAACTCAATGATTAAGGTTGCCCCAAAGCTACATAGAAAGCCGGTAAAGAAACCACCGAGTTCATATTCTCCTACTCTTGATTTCATGCCCCAAAAATCCTGATAACCATTGAGTAAAGAAAAATAAGGTGCAATGAAGTAATATCCTGCAAACATAGAAATGTAGTTGGCTGCAATGATCAACCATTTTCTGTTTTGAAGATTAAATTTTTCTACAAGAAGCTTGCTTTCAAATGTTCCTATTATAAAATTGATCCAGATCAAATGCAAAAAACTAAACCAAATCATAGGAGAACCTGCATTAGCTAAAAGGAAATTTGGAATAAATAAAAGGAATACTAAGAGGTAATTTTGATGATTAGTTTTCACGTTTTTTATTGTTTAAAATCTATACAAAAACATTGTCAAAAATAAGTAAATATTCAGAGAAAAGCAGTTTGAGTTCTAGGGAAATATATGGAAAATGGATAGGTGTGTCTCATTAGGATTTTCAAATAAATAGAAAATCACCTCCCAAAAACTGAAAGGTGACTTTTTGTTATATTTTATTTTGCTATCTTCTCTTATAGCTGTAGGCAACCAGAATTGCTACACCCATAATGAGTACTGTAATCATTGAAATGGTTTCAATTGAAATTCCACTTTTCATCTGTGTGTTTTCTTTTTCACATGAAAAAAAGAATAATACTGTCATCAATAGACAGCCCGAGAGTAATTTTTTAATCATAAATGCATTTGTTTGGTTGCTAAAGTTTTATGATCAAAAAGTATACCGAATTTGTAGACTAGTTTGAGGCTGCTTTATGGCCTTTCATTTAGATTTCTGGAAACCTTGTCAATGACTGATTGGTATTGAAAGTAGCTGACAAATGTGATAAGAATAAAAAATAGGGTAGGGATTACAGTCTCTATGATCAAATGACCAGCAAGGAAATGTAAAATTAAGAAAAGAATAACAGCGTATATCAAATTAAACAGGATAGGATAAAAAGACTCTATCTTGTAGGTTAAAATTCTCGTGGATTCATCATAGATAAAGTATTCTTTGCCCGGAGATATCACAAGTGGAGATCTATTTGAAAAATCCAGTTTCACGAGACTGTCTTTTCCGGTTATGATGTTGCCGTCAATATTTATATGATCTACTTGTCTTTCCATAAAAGAATTCTGTACAGCATCAGTCACATTTTTTAATGTTTTTCTGCCTTTTATTTTTCTTTCAAATGTATAGTGAAGTGATGTCATGATTTTTTACTATTAAATTCCTTTATTTTCAATTTTTCCCTCGTCCCAGTAATAATTATCAGGATAGATTCTCTCTCCAAAAATTGCCGTTCCAACCCGTACAATTGTTGATCCTTCTTCAATGGCAGTTTCCAGATCTCCGCTCATTCCCATAGAAAGCTCGTTCATTTCTACATTAGGAATATTTTCTTGGATGATCTTCTGCTGTAGGTTTTTCAGGATTTTAAAAAACGATCTTACCTGTTCTGTTTCTGCACTGAAGAGTCCGATGGTCATTAATCCTTTTATTTTCAATGTAGAAAATTCTGAGACCTTTTTAATCAATTCAATAGCTTTATCAGGATCTACCCCAAACTTGCTTTCCTCATTGGATGTATTCACCTGAATAAGAACTTCTATTGTCCTATTTTCTGCCAGAAGCTTTTGATGAAGTTTTTCGGCCAATTCCAGACGATCAAGAGACTGAATACAAGATACATCATACTTTAAAATATCCTTTATTTTATTGGTCTGAAGATGGCCAATAAAATGGTTCTCGTGAGGAATATCCTTTAAATCTTCATACTTCTCTTTCAGCTCCTGTACTTTATTTTCAGCAATTAGGATTTGTCCGCTTTCTAGGGCAATTTTGATGCGCTCTGCCGAAACGGTTTTGGTGGCTAGTAATAATTTAACCTCATGATAATTTCTACCTGCTTTTTCACACGCCTTTTTTATCCGGTTATTGATAATTTCGAGGTTATGGAGAATATCTTCTTTCATGACTTGATGGTTTCTTTGGCCTCCAGTTTTGTTATTAATGCTGCTTTTACCGATGTTAATGCATGGTCCTTAGCCTCTGCAAAAGAAATTGAATATTTCCTTTCAATAGTCCTCATGTCTTCAGGAAACTGAGCAAGCAGTTTATCATAGAATGTATCCAGAAAATCATTGGACGGCATTTCATAATTGATCTTTAGTTGAAAACGTCTCAATAAAGCGGTGTCAATGATCTCAGGATGGTTAGTCGCGCAGAGAAGAAGAGCGTCCTCAGGGTAATAATCGATGAGTTGGATTAAAGTGTTCACCAGTCTTCTCATTTCTCCTACATCCTTGTCGTCACTGCCTCTGGCTTTTCCAATCTGGTCCAGTTCATCCAGAAAAAGAACAGATCTTTCCCTTGCAGCCTTATCAAATATCATTTTAATATTCTGGGAAGTTTCGCCAATACGGGATGAAACAATATTGCTTAAATTTAAAATGATAATATTTTTCCCTAGAGCATTGGCAATAGCCTTTGCGGTCATTGTTTTTCCGCACCCCGAACTTCCCTGAAGCAGAATCTTGTTATTTACAGGAAGTCCATATTCCTGCAATTCCTTGCTGTAAGTATTTTCCTTAATAAGCTGTACAAGATGATCCCTGTTGTGTTTATCGAGAAATACTTCATTAAGGGTTATCTGTTCCTTGTCTTGAATAATGAGGTTGTAAAGATTCATGATGACGATTAAAAAATTCTTGGATTAACAAAGATAAAGCTTTATTGAATGCGATCTAAAATCCTGATTGATAATAAATACCTAGGCCAGCGGGAAAGCGATGGAGGAAGCGGGATATCTGTAAACAAAAAGAAAAGCCAAACAGATGTCTGGCTTTTCTCATTTGGATATTAAAATTTGTTATGAAACTAAGATCTTTTTGCTATGTTTTTGGGCCCTTTTACCCTAATGGTAAAAGAGCAATCTGATTTCTCAGAGTAAAAACATAAAACAATATAATTAGTATAGTTTTGCTATAGGCTTTTTGTTTTAATAATTAGTTTCTTTCTCTTCTTACTGTCATGAAATATGATGAGAATACTACTAAACATGTTGCGATACCGATATAAGTTACCATTTTGTATTATTTTTAATTATTTGACTTTATTTTATCAATCTTTCAATTGCAATATTACAGCTTTCAAATCACGTGCCAAAGTAAAATACTATGATGTATGTCAGTGTGTTAGGGGTGTTTTAATTAATTTTATGTTGGTTTTTTGTTTACAATGTGTTAATGTATTATTGTGAATTTATTAATATATTTATTATTATGGCTTGAAAAAAATATTAAAATGTTAACGGTTTGCGGACTTCTATATTAGACTTGATAAAACAAATAATAAATAATGCGGCGCATAATATCCTTGTAAAATGTTTTAATGGGTTGTAAAATTTTAGCGAGAAATAGATTTCTGTGTTAACAAAATTTATTTTTTCAGTGTTTTTTTGTACTGAAACTTTTGGCAGTTGTCAGATTCCGTGACAGTCAGTGACATGTGTATTTGTGACAAAATCGGAAAGAAAGATACTTTCTCACCAGCTTTAATCTGGAAGTATTTTATAATTTATAAAATATAAGCACTAATCTTTCTGTGGCTTAAGGTGTTCATCAATAGATTGTTATGAAGTTTTTGAAAGGAGTGTAGGGTCATAAATGAAACCTTAAGCCACTGGGAAATGCACATGCGTTATTTAGTTTTTCACGGATTCTTTATTAATGGAAAGGAGAAAAACGAAATAGGTTTTATTACTTTTGCATAAAAGAATACACGTATGGGACGCAGTTATATTTTTCTTGCCTTGGCTATTATATTTGAAATTATTGCCACCACTTTTCTGAAAAAATCGGAAGAATTTTCTAAACTGTGGCCATCTGTTGTTACCGTAATAGGATATGCCTGTGCTTTTTACTGTTTGAGCTTAACGCTTCGTCAGATTCCGGTAGGAATTACTTACGCTATTTGGTCAGGAGTCGGGATTGTCTTTATAACAATGATCGGGATTATAGCTTTCAAGCAGGTTCCGGATTTACCGGCTATTATAGGGATTGCTCTTATCGTTATTGGGGTAGTTGTTATTAATGTATTTTCAAAAATGGGAACGCATTAATTGATTAAACTGATCGTCTATTAAAATTATCAAACAGGACTCGTTAGCTGCCTGTCATTTATTTCAACCTCTTTATAATAGATTGGAAAAAATTGAATGAAAAAATTCTATCATAAAAAATATCCAGACTGTTTTCAATAATTGCATCAGTATAGTTGGCTATATTGGAAGCAGACGTTTCTTCTACAAAAACAAACCAGATTTCAGAGAGTTCATATCTTCTTTTAAATTCTTCTGAAGCATTGCTGTCCGGAACGGAAGAGTGGTTTAGGTCACAAAATAGAATACCTTTCTTTTCACCGTTTTGTTCTACAATATTAATAGAATGGTGAATGTAGTTCAGGATTTTTATCTTCGGGTCAAAGCACTCTACAAAGTGGTGCAAGTCGATAAGCTGTATTACTTTTTCTTCCTTTTGAGATTCTGTCATAAAAAAACATTCCAATGATATTTCCTTTGTTAATTCGTGAAAAGTCGTTAATTCCATGCTCATTTTTTAAAGACTACAAAGAAATACAGAATATCAAAGGCAGATTTTATTTTTATACAAAATGGCTTGTATTTTATACAAAACCCAGGATGTCCATAGTTAGTATAATAAAACCAGGCTTTTGTATAATAAAATAGTTGTAATTTACGTTAATGACTATTTTTGTTAATGATAAAGCTAGCCTCATATTATGAAATACAGCCCGTGGAAATTTAAAGAAACATTTGTAATGGACTTTCTGGTGGAGAGAAAATATAGATTTCGGAGACATCTGTTATTCCTTATCTTTTTTTTTCTTTTGCTGTACAGTTCCAGATTTTGGCAGCCTTATTCAGGAACCGTTCAGTTTTATGTGCTATTCTTTGTATATATGGCACTTATTGTCATGGTTTACATTAATACCTATATATTGGTTCCTCGGTTTTTCTTTAAAACGCGATACCTCAGTTATCTGGTATTACTTGTTGTATTGGGAGTTGTAGGGCTTAATATTATCGGATATGGTTTAAGAACTCTTTTTGCTGATTTCAGGATTGATAATATTCATCGGGAGAATGAAAAAGGAGGAATCTATGAGGGAGTGTTAATGTGTATTCCTATTATTCTGACAACCACTACAATCAAGCTTTTGCAGAAGTGGATCAATGATAATAAAAGAATCAACGAACTGAGCAATCTTACCCTGAATATGGAGCTAAATGAGCTTAGGAACCAGATCAACCCTCACTTTCTGTTCAATATGCTGAACAATGTAAAGGCCTTGATAAGAACAGATCCTGCAAAAGCATCTGTGGTTATTGTAAAACTTTCAGAGTTTCTAAGGTATCAGCTGTATGAAAACAGTGAAGAAAAAACCTTGTTGACTTCAGAAATTGATTTTCTGTCCAATTTTTTGAACCTTGAAAAAATAAGACGAGAGCATTTTTCCTTTGAAATTCATACTGAGGCTGATAAAAGAACCATTAATACCACCTTTATTCCTCCAAACTTATTTACAACCTTTGTAGAAAATGCAGTGAAACATAGTGTAGATATCAGTGGAAAAGAATCCTATGTGAAAATAGAGATCAGAATTGAAGATAAGCTGCTTCACTTTATCTGTGTAAATTCCAGAAATCCGGATTATATCATCTCTGATAAGAAAAACAGCGGGCTTGGGCTTGCCAATATCACCAGAAGGCTGGAATTGTTGTATAATGATACCTTTGAGCTAAATATCAATTCAGAACAAAAAGAATATACCGTTAATTTAATAATTCCTGTATGATGAACTGTATTATAGTAGATGATGAACCTTTGGCAAGATCAGAAATGCGATCACTGATTGAAGAAGCCTCAAAGATTGATATTCTCGGCGAATTTTCCAATGCACCATCAGCAATGGAGTTTCTTAAGGATAATGATGTAGACCTTATTTTTCTGGATATTGAAATGCCGATGGTAACAGGGCTGGAGTTTGCTGAAATGCTTCCCAAGAGATCTCTGATTATCTTTACCACAGCTTATTCCCAATATGCACTGAAAAGCTATGAGCTTGAAGCGGTAGACTATCTGCTGAAGCCCATTGATCCCCAAAGATTAGAAAAGGCGATAGATAAAGCAATCCTATATACAGAACTTTTGTCTAAGGATACGATCAAAAATACAGTAGAATCTAATACCACAGATTTTTTATTCATCAAGGCAGACCGACGGTTTTACAAGATCAGCTTTTCGGATATTAAGTTTATCGAAGGCTTGAAAGATTATGTTGTAATGCATACGAAGCAACAGAAACTCATCACCGCAATGAACCTGAAAACAATCCATCAGAAAATGTCCGGAGAAAACTTTATTCGGGTGAGTAAATCATATGTTGTGAATACAGAGTATATTGATTCCTTTGATAATCATAATATATATATTGAAGAGGCTGAGATCCCAATCGGAGAAGTATATAGAGCCGATTTTTTCGCAAAATATGCCGGGGGATTTCTCAATTCTGACTTATAAAATCATCAATAAAGACTTCATTAAGTTTACATTTTCTGACCCACAAAACGAATAACAGAGCCTGTTCCGTTATGAAATAAGCCTTCATTAAGATCAATCTTTGTTTCTGTAAGTTCCACGATATTATAATCCGGAAAATCAGCTTTAATTTCATCTATAGAAAACAGGGATTCAATATCTTTTGGGCCTCCTACTTTTTCATCTTTGGCAATGTATTCAAGATGATTTTTACTGAAAGCCTCAAAAATAATAAAACCGCCTTTGCGCAGATACTGATTCAACATTTGATGTATCGAAGATTTAACAGATGCCGGAAAATGGGCGTAAATAAGCGCGATCACATCAAACTGCTCTTTCTGATAATTCAAAGTAGATAATTCTCCCACCTGATAATCAATATTCACGTGGTTTTGTTCAGCAAGCTGAAAAGCTTTCTTCTGACCATTGGCACTGATGTCAAAAGCAGAAACATTCCATCCTTTTGTAGCTGCAAAAACAGCATTTCGTCCTTCGCCTTCTGCCGGGAAAAGGATGCGGCCGGGGCTTAATTTGTTCAGTTGTTCTTTTAGATAATGATTAGGATCCGTTCCGTACGCAAACTGTTCGCTGCCATATCTCTTATCCCATCTGTTGAGCCATGTGTTGTCTGTCATTTACAAAAGAATTTTAATGGTGTATCTGAATTATTTTTTAGAAATAAAACAATATTCCTCATTCTGCTTCAGTATACCAAATGTAGACTATTTTCTTCTGGCTTCCGTCCATGAAAAACATTTACTGCAATAGATTTTTTGAATGAGAGATCTCTTTAATAAAAATCTAAATACTATTCCATAAAATTAAAATTTGGAGTAATTTTGAAAAATGATGAATTTAAACCAGATTTTCACCAATCAACGTACAGGAAACAATCCGCAAACTAAGGTTTCAAGAACTGATTTTCAAAGAGATTTCGATAGAATAATCTTCTCTTCAGCTTTCAGAAGGCTGCAAAATAAAACTCAGGTTTTTCCTCTTCCCGGAAGTGTTTTTGTACACAACAGGCTTACACATTCACTGGAAGTGTCGTCTGTAGGAAGAAGTTTAGGAAGTATTATTGGTGAATTTATTGTTGAGGATTATAAAAATGACCTTACCGAAGATTCAAAGAATTTTTATCTATACAATTTAGGAAATGTAATTGCCGCAGCATGTCTTTGCCATGATGTGGGAAATCCTGCTTTCGGGCATTCCGGAGAAGATGCCATTGCAAGCTATTTTGAAAGGAATGAAAAGGATCTGAAATCAAAATTCAATGAAAAGGAATGGGCAGATTTGGTTAATTTTGAAGGAAATGCAAACGCGATCAGAGTATTGGCTCAGCAACAGCAGGGAAAAGATGCGGGAGGGATTCAGCTTACTTTTTCTACATTGGCAAGTATTGCAAAATACCCATGTGAAGCCGTAGCCAAGCAAAAAGGAATTATTCATCGTAAAAAATTTGGGTTCTTCCAGAATGAGAAGGATATCTTCCTTGAGATAGCAAAAGGAACCCAGCTTATTTCTGAATGCGAAGAACCTCATATCTTTAAAAGACATCCGTTTGTATGGCTGGTAGAGGCTGCCGATGATATCTGCTATAATATTATTGATATGGAGGATGCACACAGACTCGGAATTGTATCCACTTCAGACTGTGAAAACCTTTTCTTTGAACTGGTGAAATCCGAAACCAATGATATGGATAAGGTTAAAAATAAACTGGCTTCCATTTCCAATGAAAATGAGAAAATTTCTTATTTAAGAGCCAAAGCAATCAATGCTCTAATTAATAAATCCCTTGAGATCTATAAGCAGAACTTTGACACAATTCTGAAGGGTAATCTGGATAAAGGACTTTTGGATATCTATAAATCTGAAAACAACGCTTTGCAGGATATAGAATCTTTCTCCATTGAAAAAATTTATAATCATAAGGCCGTTGTGGAAATTGAGAATGCAGGATACAATGTAATGTATGAATTACTGGATCACTTTATTCCATCCATTCTGAAGCCGGATAATGAAAGAAAGTCCTACGATAAAAAAGCATTAAAGCTTCTTCCAAGACAGTTTGTTTATGATAACGGTACAGACTATCAGAAAGTTCTCGGAATTATCGATTTCGTTTCAGGAATGACGGATAACTACGCTACAGATTTATATCGAAAAATTAAGGGAATAGACATCGGAATGACCGTTTAGTTTGAAAATAAGTAGTATATTTATGAAAAACTGTTTCAACTTATTAAAATGAGCTTGAATAGTTTAACAAAGCACATATTATTACTACTTATTATAAAAACTTAAACTATGGGTATTTTTCTAGCACCCGTTATTTTATTCGGGCTAATCATTTTATTTGCATCGTTCTTTGTAGTGAAGCAGGAAACTGCAGTTATTATTGAACGTTTTGGAAAATTTCAGGGAGTAAAGCACTCCGGATTGCATCTTAAGCTTCCTATCATTGATCAGATTGCTAAAAGACTGAATCTTAGAATTCAGCAGTTGGATGTGATGATTGATACCAAGACATTGGATAATGTATTCATTAAAATGAAAATTTCTGTTCAGTATCAGGTAATCAGAAACCAAGTAGGAGATGCGTATTATCGTTTGGAAAATCCTGAAAACCAAATTACATCCTTTGTATTTGATGTAGTACGTGCAGAAGTTCCTAAAATGAAACTGGATGATGTTTTCGTAAGAAAAGATGATATTGCAGTAGCTGTAAAAGGTGAACTTCAGGAAGCGATGAACAGCTACGGATATGATATTATCAAGGCACTGGTAACGGATATTGATCCGGATGAGCAGGTAAAGCATGCCATGAACAGAATCAACGCTGCCGAAAGAGAAAAAACAGCCGCAGAATATGAATCTGAAGCGCAAAGAATCAGAATTGTTGCTGTAGCAAAAGCTGAAGCAGAATCTAAAAAGCTACAAGGACAGGGGATTGCAGATCAAAGAAGAGAAATTGCAAAAGGTCTTGAAGAATCTGTAAGAATGCTGAACAATGTGGATATCAATTCGCATGAAGCATCTGCACTTATTGTGGTAACGCAGCATTATGATACTTTACATTCTGTAGGAGCAAGTACCCGAAGCAACCTTGTGCTTCTTCCCAATTCACCTACGGCAGCAAGCAATATGCTGAATGATCTGGTAGTGGCTATGACTACAGCCAATACTGTAGGAGAAGTAAGCAAAGGGAAATATCCTGAACCTCCTCAAAAAGAGCAGGGATATTAATGAAGAAATAGAAATACTGAATAAATAAGCATATCAATTGTTTGATAAAAGCTTTTATTTCAGATGTACAGATAAAAAAACTCCGAAGAAATTTCTTCGGAGTTTTTTATTATTATTTCTTGGTTTTGGAAGCCTGCTCTATCAATGTATATTTAATTGAAGATGCGTCTGCCGGTGGATTGGCAATTTTTTCTGTTTTTACCTTCAAAACATATTCATAACCTGGTTCATAAGTAAACCCTTCAATATGGCTGTAGAAGTTACTCCAGCTTTCAGAAGCATTCTCTTTTACCTGCATACACTTCATACGTCCCGCTCCTGCAGAACAATCTACAGTTTGTGATCCTATGATAAGTGTTTTTTCGTTGGCTGCCACTTCTTTTTTAGTTTTGGAAACCTGCTTTACCAAAGTGTACTTGATGGAAGAACCATCAGCGGGTGGATTTGCTATTTTTTCTGTTTTTACCTTTAAAACATATTCATATCCGGGCTCGTAGGTAAATCCATCGATGTTTGTGTAGAAATTAGTCCAGTTTTCTGATGCCTTCTCCTTTACCTGCAGACATTTCATAGGAGCTACTCCTGTACAATCTGCGGTTTGTGGTCCTACGATGAATGTTTTTTCATCAGCTGAGGATACTCCTGCGGTGGTTGTACATTGTGTCATTGCGAATAATGCTAATGCAGGTGCTGCCCCTTTTAGAATTGTTGCTATACTTTTCATAAACTTGATTTTAGACCATACTTGGCAATTACCATGCCGAACTTTTTCGCGAATTGTCGCAGTTCTTCTATTGTTTTTTAGTTTTTTAATCATTTAATTTGAGGTTCTTAATGATCATAACCAAAGAACATAATACGTAAATATAAATATGGAGAATCAAATTCAAGTTGAAAATTACAGGATTCAGAAGCCTGAAATGTGGGCGGGGAATATTGGGGACCAGGAGATTATGGACCGCATCAAAGATTCCGAATTTGCCAGAAAACAAACAGATGACGGCCGGGATTATTGCTACTTTTTAGACAAAAAATATTACACAAGCAATAAGGAAAATAGTGAGTATGCCTGTATGGCCTATACTTTAAATGAGCCAGGAAATTTAGAAAGAGCCTCTGTTTCTGATGTTATTGTGGAAGAAAATGAGATATATCAGCTTCACAGGATTAGTGTTTTGAGAGATGGAGTCTTAATAGATAAGATTCCGGATACGAAAATTAAGGTTCTCGACAGCGAAAATCAAAGTAGCGGGGGAGTTCTGAGCAGTAATAAAAAGATTAATATTACGATTAAAGACCTTAGGCTATATGATGTATTGGTGCTGGAGGACTCAAGGGTTAAGCCTTTTACAGATCGTGATTTCCTGAGAAAGGAATTTTCAAAATATGTTTGGGTAAGTCCGGATAATTATTGGGCGTACGGAAGTTTTAAGTTTACATTTATTAATGAACGTGAAGAGACTATCGCTTATAAAAAAACATTTTTCAGGGATGAACAAGGAAATGTTCTGGAACCGGAAATTAATTACCTAAAGAAAGGAGAACGCTTCGTTATTGAAGAACAGAATTATATCAATCCTGTAGATGCTGGACGTGAGATCTTCCCTTATATAGACTTTGCCACAGACAACAACTGGAAAGATCTTTCCAATTATATTGTTCCTTTTTATGAGGAAATTTTCAGTAAATCTTCCTTAAAGGACTTTGCCCCCAATGTGGTAGAAAAGCTGGATGACATTCATGATCAGGATGAAAAACTTAGGTTTGCTATAGAATATGTTCAGAATCATATCTATTATATCTTCAATGCAGATGAAATGAATGGTCATAAGCCACAGGAGCCTGCCATAACCTATGAAAACAAACAGGGAGATTGTAAGGCAAAATCTGTTTTATTAAAGATTATCCTAGATTATATCGGAGTGGATGCCTCTGTTGTGTTGGTGAATTTCAACACAGATTATTACATTAAATATTATCTGCCTTCATTGCTGAACTTCAATCATGTGGTGGTAAAGGTGAACTACAAAGGTGAGGAATACTTTATTGATGCTACCATCAGAGATGAATTCGGGTTGATTGAAAACAGAGGGTTTATCTATTTTATGCATTATCTTGAAGTGAAAAGAGATCAGGAGCTTCAGATAAGAAAGCCGTTTAAGTTTCCTTATTTCTGCCTTAATGAAAAAGTGGATCTTAATGTGCAGGGATCAATAGGAAAGCTGAATGTGGAAACTACTTATAAAGGGAACCGCGCCAATGCGATGAGAAGGTATTTTAAAGTTACCAATAAAAGGGAAATCATAGACAGCTGGAACAATTTCCTTTTTTATGGTCTTAATTATTCTAATGACAGAAACGGAACAGATGTAAGAAATATCTTTAAGGATGCTGTCATAGATGTAGTAAGCGATGATAAAAAGTTAAATGAAATAAAAATTCAATACTCTGCTACCGTTGATAACCCTTACTATACGGATCCACAAAATAATCGTTTTCTGATGTACTTTGATAGAAATGTAGTGAAAGCGAGTGCAAGGGATTTTATGCATAAAGATTTACCGTTTTGGCATAATTTCGATAGAGAGAAGTATGAAATTAATTTGTATACCGATCAGAAGATTGATACGGAAGAAAAATATACAGTTCAGGAAAGCACCATTAATAATCCTTATTTTGAATATAAAAGCCGTAAGAAAGTAACTAAGAACGGAGCAACAGTTACTATTGAATGTGATCCATTGGTCAATATTGAAATTCCACAAAACGAATTTGAAAAGTTCAGAAATGACCACCATACAGTAGCTGACAGCAATTTCGGGCTGGGAGTTGACATTATAGAACCAGGATTGATGAACAGACTTAAGTTCAGCTTTAAAAAAAGATTTAAATAAAACATTGATATAAAGATAAAAGAGATTTGGTTATGGGCTGCTTTGCAGCCCATAACCAAATCATTATATTGCTATTAAGATAATAACAGATGAGAAAATTATTCGTACTGACCTCTACTTTTTTTATAACCATTATGTCTGCTCAAAAGGCTGATAATGCCTTGCAGGGATATTTTGAAGAGGAGGGAAATGAAACCTTTTATAAGGGGTTCAATTTTGATGGAAACGGAAAAGTGATTGGCGGAATGAGAAGCAGCTATTACTTTACCAGAAATGACAGCTTGGTGATCATCCCTGATAAAAGTGTTTTTATTTTTAAAATTAAAAAGGATAAACTTATTGGGATTTCAGACTGGGTGAAAAATGGGGTATGGGTTAGTAAAAAAGACAGTACAGAGGTTAATAACAGAATAAACCCTGAGGAGTCTCAAAAAAGAGCGGCTTTACTGGCTGCGTATTATGATAAGACGAAAGATATGTCTGGGCTGGATGCGTTGTTTTCCAATGATTTTACTGCTATCAGTGAAAGCTTTTGTAATCAAGGTTTGGCTAAGGCATGCCTCAATACCTTTGGATTAAAAATGATGGAGTATACTCCTGGTTTTTTAGGAGATCATGAAAAACTTAAGGCTCAAAAAATCAAACCTCACCCGGAATTAATAGAGCTTTCCAAAAAAATAATAAACCTTGGTGAAACAGAGGGATATAACGTCTTGGGAGCCTACTATCATCTTTTAGGACTTAACGATAAGGCTTTTGAAACCTGGAAAGAGGGTGAGAAAAACGGAGATCCTGCATCTATGCTTTCCATGGGACTTATTGATCTTGGAGAAAATATGGATAAACAAACTGAAAGTTCGGATCATAAGAAAATAAACAAAAAGAAAAAGAAGAAATAATGATGAGAATGATATTTTCCACTGCCTTTATTCTGGCCTTTTCCTCCCTTGTAAGTGCACAGAAACTAAAGAAAGAGGATGTATTGGGATTCTGGAAGTTAAAAGAATCTGGATTTTATGAAGGTAAAACAAAGGTTAAAAAAGATTTTGACAATTGTCGTCTAATGAGAAATTACACGCTCAGGGAGGATGGTTTTGCTGTTTATAATTATGTAGAAGGAAGTGTCGGGGACTGTATGCCATCTGAACCCCGATTGTCTTTCTGGAGAATTGTAGATAACAGAATTCAGTTTTTTGTGGATGATAAAAATATTCTTGAGGAAGTAATGGTAACTTTCAACAAAGATAAGACAATGCTATTCTCCAGCTATATTCCAATTCCTGCCAAGAATAGTGATGCAAAATTAGAAGCGATATTGAATACCATTCATTACAGCATTCTCGAAAAGCAATACTAAATATTAAATTTTTAATCTATGAACTATGTTACAGTAATCTATCTCATCAATGTGTTGTTGTATGCCATTTATTTCTTTGGAAAAAGTGGGAGTGAAGTGAGTATGTCTGGTGTAGATTACACGATTTCTGTAATCATGTCACTTCTTTTAATTCTTGCAGGATATCTTAACGCAAAGAAAAAAATGACATACAGATCTGTCCTGTGGATGTTTTTTGTAAATGTTTTATTATTTGCAATGTCGGGACTGTTTGATCATTTTGGAAATGATTTTAATCTTTTTTCAACAGCGGGTGGTAATAGCTTTATGTTTACCCTGGCACTCATTGCCTATAATGCATTTGCATTTCCTTTAATTGTAGTGTTGGAGGGAAGTGGTTTTTCATTAGTTGTACCATTGCTGTTATCCTTTATACTTCCGTCTTTAGGATATTTAATAGGAAGAAAGATGTATTCTCAGAATAAAAATTAGAGGTGTGGCAGTTTTAATGTATTTGGTGTTTTCAAAGCATAGGATACCGTTTGCAATAAAGCTTTCCTTTTTTGCAATCCTGTAAGTTGTTGAAAAATTTAAGTTTAATGAGGCTGGCTGTCAGTCTTCGTAATGAACTTCTGTTTCCCGATTAAAAGCTCAAAAAACAGCTTGAAATCTGAGATTAAAGACCATAACGGATACTTAAAGGTGGCGGGTTTGTTTCTTTCAATAACCGCATGACTAAACCACGCAAATCCGTACCCAACAATCGGGATGTACCATAGAAACCTTTCCTTTCCGGAACTGATAACATAGCCTATAACAAAAAATATGAGCAGGGTTCCGATAAAGTGAAAAATTCGGGTTCCTGTTTTACTGTGCTCAGTAAGATAAAACTGATAAAATTCTCTGTATGTTTTGATTCTTTCAGTCATAATGGTCTAGTTTATTGATTCTATTGAAGCTAAAGCAATAATTCTGCCGATTTTTACGAACGGGTAAAAAAGCAAAAAGGCAAAATAGCCAATCGGTTTCTCCATCGGATTTAACCTCTTCGCTATTTTGCCTTTCTGCAATTGTATTTGTTGCCTATTTAGCTATTTTTTAATTCTTTTCCTAATTTACTGTTTTTGTATCCGTAGCAGAAGTAAATTACCATACCGATCAGGAACCACATCCCGAACCAGAACCAGTTCTCGTGGCTCATTCCTGTAAGAAGATACAGACATGAACTTAATCCAATCAGTGGAATTAATGATAAGTTCTTGATGAAAGTTACAACACACAGGATAAGGTTCACTATAATAAAGAAGAAAATAGAAGCTCTGAATTCCCCATCTTTAGGATCTCCCCAGTTCATAAGAGTCTGGAAAAATTCCGGTTGCCAGTAGTAAAAAGCAATTAGCCCGCCAATAAAAACAACAGGGAAAATAATTTTACCATTGATATAAGGAAGGTGGAATCTGCCTTTTATCTTCTCCTTAGCCGGAAGAACAAGAACTCCTGCACAAACCAATACGAAAGCGAAGATGGTTCCTATACTTGTAAAATCTAAGATGAACGTTTTATCTGTAAACAAAATAGGAATTCCCACTACAATACCTGTAACAATAGTTGCAAAAGAAGGTGTTTTATATTTTGGGTGAATGGTCAGGAACTTTTGAGGCATTAATCCGTCACGGCTCATGGCATACCAAATTCTTGGCTGTCCCATCTGGAAAACCAATAATACAGTGGTAATGGCAACAATAGCTACAAACGAAACTACAAGTTCCATCCATGCTACATTCGCATTTGTTTTTTCAAATATAAATGAAAGCGGATCTCCTACACCATCGAATTTTTTGTAATCCACCATACCTGTTAATACCAAGGTAAGTGCAATATAGATTACCGTACACAATACAAGCGAGATGATCATCCCTTTTGGAAGTGTTTTCTGCGGATCCTTTGTCTCCTCGGAAAGAACACTCAATGCGTCAAAACCAATATAAGCAAAGAATACCCCTGAAACAGCGCTCATTACTCCTGTAAAGCCATTTGGCATAAAGGATGGACTGCCTGTAGCAGGGCTTATTGGTGTCCAGTTATCAGTATTGATATAAGAAAATCCAACTATAATAACCAATAAGATTACACCAAGTTTTAAGATCACCAAAGAGTTGTTAAAGTTTTTACTTTCCTTTATTCCAACATAACAAAGCCATGTAATTAAGCCATTGATTACCAAAGCCGGAACATCCACAATAAACTTTAAGTTTCCAATTAATGGAGCTGATTTCCATGCATTTAATAATTCCTTGTTTTCTGAGCCGTTTCTAAAAGCTTTACTGGCTTCTGTATAGCTGCAGGTAAGATAATCCGGAATATGCATGCCGAGGCGTCCAAGGAAGCTTGTGAAATAATCGGACCATGAGAATGCAACGTAGATGTTCCCAAAGGAATATTCCATAATCAAAGCCCACCCAATTATCCAGGCAATCAGTTCCCCGAAACTGGCATAGGCATAAGTGTACGCCGAGCCTGCTGTAGGAATTCTGCTTGCAAATTCAGCATAGCATAAAGCAGTAAATCCACAGGCAAAACCACAAATCAAATATAGAAGGATAACACCGGGACCACCTCTAAAAACGGCTTCTCCCAAACTGCTGAAACTTCCAGCTCCTATAATCGCCGCAATACCAAAAAATACAATGTCCCATACACCTAAAACTCTTAAAAGTCCCGTTGATGTGTCTGTATTCGAATAGATTTTTCTTCTAAAAAGTTGACTCATTCAATAACTATATTTGATTTGAAAAAAACAAATGTAATGATTTTTTATTTTGATGTTAACAGTCGTTAAGAACATTTAGGTAAAAATACTTAACGAAAAGCCTTTAGTCTTCATAAACAGGTATTTCCACATAGCTGTCGTTATACCATTTTACTTCCAGCGGTTCCCCGGAATCTTTTATGGTTTCTTCACTTACATCTTTTCCTGTCCCATAATTGATTTGCCATGCCGAATTTTTGTTGACCCCCACCAATAAAAGCAGCTTACTTCCTTTTTCAATCTTCTTACTCATAAATATTGACTGCTTGATTGGAATTTGCTGAATTTTATTAGGCTCAAGAAGCTGACGTACTTCATTATCCTTAGCATAACTTGCTCTTGCGAGATGGGTAGATAGCCAGAAAGATTTTCCATTCGGCTTGATCTCATAAAGAAGAGTACTTGTGTCTATATCCTTTTTGTTGATGGAAATGTTGAAAACACCTGAAAGATTTCCACTCATAATAAGATCTTTATCCAGTACCTCACTTTCAAAATAAATGAAATCCGTGGTTTTAATACTGTCTTTTTTGCTTACCCCATAATAAGTGTCTTTATCATCTCTGTTTTTGAAATCAACAGTTTGTTTGGTGAAACTCAGGCTTCCGGGTTTATTAAAGACAGAAGAATTATTTTTACTATTCTGAAGGTAGAACTTAAGAGTAGAAGTGTGCATCTGATCAAGAGTTGGAACATGTTTCCATGTGTTAGTATTCATAATCTGAAAATTGACTTTATCCTTTAAAATTTCAGGTTTTTTACCATTTTTAAGAATATAGTCAAACCATGAAAAAGCAAGGTCATCAATACTGATTCTGGCAGATGGGTCTATACGGTTTCCCTCCACATAGGTATACCCGAAGCTTTGTGCCCCGCCATGAGTATAAGGACCTATTGTCATATAATGCTCAGCATTTTTATTGTATTTATTATGTTCCTTAAAATAATATAATGCGCCTATCTGATCATCATCATAATATCCGGTGGTAGTTAAGATCGGAATATTTATTTTGGCAAATTCCTCTTTGTAAGGAACCATTTTTTTCCAATACTGATCATATCCAGGGTGATCCAGCCATCTTTGGAATATTTTACTAGGTTTGCCACTTATAGTGTCTAATGCCCTGAATGATTTCCCACTTTTATACCATTTCGTATTAATGGAATCCCACTTTGTAGCGTTGCCAAAATCCAATTCGTCTGTATACTTATTATTGGTAACATATTGAATCCATCTTAGCATATAGCTCATGAATACATTATTCTTGGAGGGATAATCAATCCCGATTCCTACTGCTACTTGCGGTACAATTGTTTTTAATGCAGGGTGTAGCTTTTTTACAGCTGCCCATTGACTGAATCCCAGATAGCTTCCGCCCATCATTCCTACCTTTCCATTGCACCAAGGCTGTTTACTAATCCAGTCTATAACTTCGTAGATATCCTGTGATTCATATTCAAACGGATTGTTCTCATCATTGCTATTTCTTTTACCACGGGTGTTCACTACTGCTCCTACATAATTATAGATTGCAGCTCTTTTTCCGAAGAAACTATCAAATTGTCCCGCATAAATATTACTGGCAAGAATAACCGGAAGAGGAGATTTATTTTCTTTTTTTCTGACAATGGTAATCGTTAAGGTATTTCCGTATTTTGTTTTAAGGTCTTTGGTTTCAATAATAAATTTTTCCTGATCCTTTGATTCAAGCAGTTTTGAAGACTGAGGTAGAATACTGGAGTATGTTTTATAGTTGAGATAAGTTTTGCATAAAGCTAGCGCAGAATTATAATCTATGCTGTCTTTTCCTTGTTGTTTGCTCAGTACTTTTTTCAGAAGTTTTCTGGAATCATTTACATCGCCCTCAATGGCTGCTCCAATTCTTGGAATCAGTTTTGGATCAATACTTTCATACTTTTTGTTAAAAACAGACTGAAGAGCATTAGGAAAAGAAGCCTTGGTTTCTGTTTGCGCTAATTTAGCCAGGCTGTACAATTCATATCCCATGGACTTGTATCCGCCCATATTATGATCAGCAAACTCATTACGATACTCGGACAAGGTCATCATTGCCTTTTTGTAATCTTTGGCAACGATTTGCAAACGGAAAAGACTATCTAGAAAATCTATATTATTTTCGGGTTTGTGCTTCACAGTCTGCAGATTAGAGATCACTTGTTCAGCCAGTCCCGGCATTTGTTTTTCTAAAATAAGAGAATCTGTGGCTGCTGTTTTTGGAAAATAAAATTTTTGAGCCTGCATGAGGTTTACAAAAATTAATGCTAAAAGTATCTTAAATTTCATATTACAGTGTGTTTATGGTATGTTTTTAGCTGCTGTTGAAACGGTATCAGGTCAAAATGAATTTTTGATAACTGTTTACTAAAATTGTTTAGATTTTATCAGACTAAATTAATAAATTTTATCATGTAATAGTGAAATGTTTTCATTATTGTTAAATATTTATCTTAGAGTATTAAATCTGTTAAAACTTGCTTAAACAATAAGTTTTTAATATTTTCGTTAACTTATTTAGACTAATTTTCTTATACGAGAAGAATGAAATCAAAAAAAATACTTTTAGCGGCTGCGGTCATATACTTCGGAATTTCCGATGCTCAACAGTCCCAATATTTTACACAGAAAGAAAATTACAGATTCAATCTAGCTGAAAATCTTTATCAGACCAAAATATACAACGCTTCCCAATACGAATATGCAAGACAATATTTCTATAATCAGAATTTGTCCCGTTCGAAAAAGGAAGCGGCTCAGTTTTTTGACAATGTGATAGGGGTTATTCTTCAGAAAAATCATGCTGAGGATGGATTGACGGCTTTCATGAAAGAATATCCAAACTCTGCCTACTTTGCTCAGGCTAATCTTCCTTTGGCAGATTACTATCTGGCGAAAAAGGATTTTGACAAAGCACTGGAAACTTTGAAAAAGGTTAACCAATACCAGCTTTCAAAAGAGGAAAATACACAGTATATTCTGAAGCTTGGATATGCAAAATTCATGATGGGAGATTCTAAAGGAGCTACTGATGCCCTTGAAGAAGCCTATAAAACAGCTGACCAGTCTCAAAAAGGTGATATTGCCTATATGCTTGGACATTTGTATTATAGCAACAGACAAAATGATAAGGCTTTCCAGTATTTTGATTCCGTTAAGGATCAGGATAAGTTTTCAAAGCTGGTACGTCCTTATTATGTACAGATGTACTACAATGACAAGAATTATGATAAGGCTATTTCTGAAGGAAATGCACTGTTGAACGAAAATATTTCAGAATCCTATAAAGCAGAGGTTCACAAGATCATTGGGGAGAGTTACTTTATGAAAGGGGACTATACTTCTGCCTATCCGCATTTGAAAGATTATCTGAATGTACAGCAGAATCCATCTGAAAATGATCTTTACGAAATGGGATTCGTTGCAGCACAGCTTAAAAAGTATGACGAGGCTGTTTCATATTATAATCAGCTTATTAACAGTAATTCTGCATTGGCACAAAATGCTTATTATCAATTAGGAAATGCCTATCTGGCTGTTGATAAAAAGCAGGAGGCTCTTTCCGCATTCCGTTCTTCTTACCAGATGGATTATGATGCGAAAGTGAAAAAACTGGCTCATGAACAGTACGCCAAACTAGGATATGATATCGGTAATCCGTTTGAAAACCCGTCTACTGTTATTCAAAGTTATATCAACGATAATCAGAATGGATCCAATGCCTCAGAAATGAGATCATTATTGGTGAAATCATACCTGTATTCCGGAAACTATAAAGAAACATTGAATGCTATTGATAAGCTGCAGGGTTCTACTCCTGAGATCAATAAAGTAGATCAGGAAGTTTCTTATTTATTAGGTACGGAAGAATTCAACAAAGGGAATTATGATGAAGCTGAAAAATATTTCCTGAGAAGTTTAGGATTCAATATCAATAAAGAATTTAACAGCAGAGCTTTATACTGGCTTGCGCAGGTATATTATCAGAAAGGAAACTATCCCTCTGCCATTGTTCGTTACGAAAAGCTTCTTAATGAGACATTCCCTGAAAAGCAACAGTTGCCTTATGATTTAGGATATGCTTATTTTAAATCTAAGAAATTTGATCAGGCACAAACTTATTTTAAGCAGTATCTGACGAATCCGAAGCCTGAATTTAAAAATGATGCTGAGCTTCGTCTTGCAGATATTCACTACGCTAATAATGATCTGAATGAGGCAATCGCCATCTACGATAAAAACGAAGATGCTACAGATTATACCGTATACCAGAAAGCAATGGCTTTAGGATTTAAAGGCGATACTCAGGCGAAAATCAATAACTTAAAAAATCTTTTATCAAAATATCCGGATTCCGAATATTACGATGATGCACAATACGAAATTGGAACTGCCTATGCAGCTCAGGATGATTTTGCCAACTCCAATGATTATTTTGGAAAGGTAATTAAAACATCTTCAGACAAGGATCTTATTGCCAATGCTTCCATCTACAGAGCTCAAAATTATATTGATCAAAACCAGAATGATAAAGCTCTTTCTGAGTTGAAGTCACTGGGTGAGCAGTATAAAAATACAGCGTATGCTACAAAAATAGTTCAGGCTGCCAAACCAATCTTTACAAAGAATGGTGATGTTTCGGGATATGAAAGTTTTGCAAGAAATATCGGAGTGAATGTTGATGCTTCTGAAATTGATGAAATCAACCTATCTACCGGAAAACAATACTTTGCGAAAAAAGACTATAAAAATGCTATTTCTTACTATGAAAAGTATCTGACGCAGAACCCAACAGGTGAAGGATTGTATCAGGCTAAATATGAATTAGGAGAAAGTTACTATCAAACTAATAATTCAACTAAAGCTTTACTTGTATTGCAGGAAGTTGCTGGAATTCAGAATGATTATCAGGATGATGCACAAACTCGTTTAGCTCAAATCTTCATTACACAAGGGAATACCACGGAAGCGAAAAAGTACCTTGAGGGTATTAAAAACTCTTCCAATATCAGCATTAAAAATTATGCGAATGTTGAGCTAATGAAGCTATATGCAGAAGAAAAGAATTTCTCTGAAGCTGAGAAGCTAGCTAACGCAGTAATTGCCAATTCTAAAAACTCGGCTGCGGTAATTGAGACTGCAAAAGTGATTAAAGCGAGAAGTTTAATGAATTCCGGAAAGGATAAAGATGCTCAGTCTGCCTATGCTTCCCTTGAAAAATCATCCAATACCTCTGTAGCGGCAGAAGCATTCTATGCAAAGGCTTATTATCAAAATAAAGGTAAGGCATTCAAGTCTTCCAATGAAACGATCTTTAAGCTGGCAAATAATTATGCTTCCGAAGAATATTGGGGAGCAAAAGCATTGGTGCTAATGGCTAAGAACTATATCGGTTTGAAGGATAATTATCAGGCAAGCTATACATGTGACCAGATTATTGCAAACTACAAGGATTTCCCTGAAATTATTGCAGAAGCAAAAGAAGTTAAAAAACAGATTAAGAAATAAGAATTGAAGGTGTTTAAAATAGCAATATATTCTTTTTTAGTCTCCACTTCGCTGTGGAGTTGTATTCCTGCCTATACTGTTTCTAATAAAGAGTACAGAAATGCAAAGGCAGACTTTACAAAACAGAAAGCTTTTGTGGCGAATAAGGATCTTAAGAAAGAATTTGACATTTTAAAACATTCCAAAATTTATGAAATTGTAGATGACAGTACCAACGTTGCAAAAATAACATTACACCCTATGACAACCCGTACTCCTTTCTGTGGAAATCCAATGATTGGAAGTATGATTACATTAGGATTGATGCCCTCGGGGTTTCCGTATGATATTTCTTACAGCTATGATATTGCCGAGAAGAATACGAAGAAAAATTATCAATACAATTTAAAAGTTTATCAAAGCCTTTGGCTGTTTAATATATTCAGATTAGGCAAAACTTTTTCAAAACAGTCAGGGAAGGCTTTGTTGGGAAATTATATAGCTTCCAATAAATAGATCCCGTTATATTTTTCAAATAAAGAAAATATGAACAAGAAAATTCAATTATTATCCATATTATTTTTAGGGGTTTCGCAGTTCGCGTTTTCCCAGATCAAGGAGGAAAAACTGGTTCTTAATAAAAAGAGAGAGCCGGAAGTGAAGAAGATCGAGAAGAAGAAGACTTCTGTAGAAACCATTAAAAACTATCCGCCGGAAGAGAAGTCCCAGAACCCTGTGAAATATACCATTACGGATGTTCCTGCGGTTTCGGATTTCAAAACTTCAACGATTCAGGGTGAAGATGTAGCTCCAAAATTTGACGGTACGGCTCAGAATAACTATGTTCAGTTTGGAATGGGTAACTATGGAAAGATTCTGCTAGACGGAAATGTTTCTAAGGTGCTTGATAATAAGATTGAAGTAGGAGCGGACGTTCACTTGCTTTCAACCAGTGGCCTTAAAAAGGATTACGATTGGAAATCAAAGCAGACTTCAGCAAGTTTCGGAGCTTTCCTTAATTCTTATGGAGAAAAAGGGAAATTCAATTTGAATGCTGAATATGGATTGAATAATTATAACTATTACGGTATTTATGCCCTTGAGCCGGCTGCTGATGTAGATTTGAAGCAAAAAGTAAATCAGTTTAAGGTAAACGGTTACTATGACTTTTACTCTAACGAGATTTTAAATGATGTAAGAGTAAAGTCTTCATTCCTAAAAGATCATTTCGATGCTCAGGAAAATCAGGTTTCCATTCTTGCCAACCTATCCAAACATGCTGTTGAACTAGGTAAATCAGGAATTAATCTAAATGCTGATTTAGGAGTAGGTTTAGAAGCAGTTAAGACAGATTTTGAAATAGGAAATAAGAACTCTTCTAATTTCTTTAATACCAATTTGGCTCCAAAGGTGACCTTTAGAAAAGGAGAATCTTATTTGATGCTTGGGTCTTTATTCTCTTTCCTGAATGCTAAAAACTCAAATATTCAGATGGAGCAAATGAAGAATAATAAGACTTACTGGTTTCCACAAGCTGAGTTCCAGGTCGCTGCTGCCAAGGAATTCAAATTCTATGGTGGGGTAGATGGTGGTCTGAAGCTTAATACATACGGAGATCTTTTACAAGCAAACCCATATGCTTTATCTGACCAATATTTAAAGCCAACAGAGACAAAATATCATTTTTATGTAGGATTGAGAGGAGATATTGATGAAACGCTGAAATATGACTTCTCTGCAGGTTTTGGAAAAATGAAAGATATTATGTTCTTTAAGGCAAATAATCTTTTTGATAACAACTATACGCTTAACCGTTCTGCCTATGATTTTGCCAATACATTTTCTGCAGTATATGATGACGGAAATGTGAGTGATATCAAAGGGAGTATACAGTATTTCCCACTGGAAAATTTAATTATCGATGGAGAAGTAAGGTTCACCAAGTATAGTTTAAAGAATTATGACAACATTTATAACGTTCCATTAGTGAATGCAAGCATCGGTGCAAAATATACTATGCTTGACAAGAAATTGTTGCTAGGTTTCAAAGGAATTTTTGCAAGTGACAGAACAACAAACTCTTATGCGATAGAGGGTGTAGGAAGTCCTAATATGATTTTCCAATCTACAGAGAATACCAACGATAAAGTTGGTGGCTATGCGGATTTAAATCTTTCTGCAGAGTATAAAATTCACAAAAATTTCAGTATTTTCGCACTCGGAAATAATCTTCTAAGCTCAAAATACCAGACGTACAAAGGATATAAGGTTCTTGGTGCTCAAATTCTGGGAGGAGTGAAAATTACTTTCTAAAATATAAGTAATAAGCAATGAGTAATTAATAATCATCGAGTTATACATTACTCATTACTTATCATTTATTACTTATGTATGAATATGGCTGCATAGTTTAATGGATAGAACTTCGGATTTCGGCTCCGACAGTGAGGGTTCGAATCCTTCTGCGGTCACAAACGCCCAAATGGCTCCAATTTAATCCAAATTGAGCCATTTTTTTTTTTTTGATTCCAGAATATCCAGATTAATTTTTTTAATGATTTTTTGGTCGGAAAAATCGTGAAACGATGGGCATTTTTGAGATGTTCTTGAGTATAGGTGTATTTTAGGAAGATGTTCATTTGTTTTTTTGTTTAAATTTTCAGTACATCAAGTTTTGATGTGCGTAATTTAAACGCAAAGATTTATTTTTTTATAATGTATTAAAATTTTTTAATGGGATATTTTAGCTAAAACCAATTTTGATTATTCCGTTTTTGGAAATGTGTTAAAGTTAATTTCTATTTATTTTTTTAAATTTTAAAACCCAAAAACAAAACCCGAAAATCGCAAAGCTGAAAAACACAATGATGTAAAAATTAAGGTCAATCGGAGGGAAATAATCACTGTCCCAATCGTCAATAGGAATATTTCCTGGCAACAGATTTTGATAGATAATATATTGATGAATCGTAAAACTAACCAATAAAACTTGAGTCAAAATCGCAAAATAAATTGGTAGAAATCCCTTGATAAATCGATAACAAAAAAATGCAAATGCATACACTAAAATCAATACGAAAAAGACAACAAAAGACCTGATAAAAAGCTTTCCCATTGCTTGTCTACGGTTTGGTTGTAGCAAATATTTTTGCTGCAAAATCCCGAATATCAATGCGATGAATAAGAGAGCGGTGACTAGTTTTTTTTCATTGTTTAAATTGAATTTTTTTGAGATTTAAAGCCGAATTTTCTTAATAAAAAGAAAATCAGCAAAACAATATTCATAACAACCAAAACCGATAAAGTTGATGTGATAGAATAAATTTCGTTCAAAACATTGGTGGAAATTTCACTCATTTCAATTAGGAGTTTGTAATTGCTCCCAACTCAATAAAAATCAAGAAAAATAGGATTATTGTGAGGATTGTTTTGTTTTTAATTTGTTATTGTTTTTCGATAACCATTCCTTTTGCTATTCCGCTTTCGCCAATAATTTGTGGTTTTTTAGGAACAATAATTTTCGAAATTTTGAGACATTTATTGATGATGGTATCAGTTTTAATTTCTCTTTCCTTGTTGTGATAAGTTATTGAAGCATAGTAATTTATAGTGTCGTTTTTGCAATAATTAATTCTAAAACTTGCCAATTTTTCATTTTGAATTTCAGATAAAAAATGGATACTTGTAGGTCCGCCATCGTCCTCTTCGTTTTCTATAAAGTGAGCGGTGTTACTGCCAAGCCAATTATCAGAATAGTTGTAGAAATCAAAGTCATAGTTTAACCATACACTAGTGCTGTCGCTGTTGTAATTTTTATATTTTTTTTCATTGCCCAAAAACTCATTGTTCATTTTTTGCAAACAAATTTGTTTAATAGACGATTGAATACTATCTCTATTATTTATCGGATTTTTTATCAAGTACATATTTTTGTAAACTTTTGATTGAATAAATTCCATTTTCGTGAAAAATATAAAGTTGATAATGATGACCAAAATCCACATTCCAACGATTGACAAAGCCCAAATACTGCGTGTTTTCTTTTCGCAAATCCAATAAATAATTTTGAATATGAGATAGAAAAAAAGACAAAGAATTGCAATCAAAAATAGGACAAGGATTATTTCCATTGCGGGAGTTTGTGTTTTTGTTTAAACCTTCAAAGTTCGATGAGAAAGTAGATTTTCGAATAGGAGCAAGAACTTGAACAACCTTTTAAACTTCGATTATATCATATATCGAAGCAGTTTTACAAAATTTTCTTGGAGGTAACTGAATTCTATTTTCATTATGCGTAATTTAAAATGTATGTATTATTATTGTTCTGAAAATACTAGTCGTGTCCCTTGGATGATAATATAATTGAGTTTCGCAAAAAGCAGAGTCGAGTGTAACTCGGTAAAAATAATTATTTACCATTATGTTATATGTTTTTGAGGTAATCAAAGAATCGATTAGCTTATCCTTTTCAGTAATTGGTTTTCGTTTTATAGTGTCGAGAATCTTATAACTGAGTTTTAAGTTTGATAGATACTTTGTTAAATCGTTCAAGTTCCTAGGTTTATCAATGGATTTAATATAGTAGTCAGGACCGTGATAATCTCGAAAAAAATTTCGATAAATCAATTTATTATCTTTTGTAATGTATGCCACAAATGTTTGATTTAATTCTCGAGCAAAATATTTTCTTGAGTCTTTAGCTCTACCAAATGGGTCAAATATTTGTTCCGGATATTTCTCATTTTCTTTGAAAGGTCTTACGTTGGTATAAATAATCGGTCTAAAAGTATCGTATTCGATTCCATTTGTTTCATTTTTTTTGTAATATCTGTAATAATTATCAATATGAAACCTGTTGTAATGGGAATTAGCAAAAGCTTTTTGGGCAAAAAGACCTTCAGTTTCATTTTTTTTACAAGCATAACAACTAGCAAATAAAAAAAATATTATAATGATGTTTTTCATAGATTTTCTGAAAAATTTACAGTAATACATAACAATCCTTTAGAAAGCAATTTTTCTGACTTTATTTTTTATACACAGACATTAGTCCGATGGAGCAATAATCTTTTCAAATTTAAAATATTTCGTTATTTTTCAATGAAACCATTTACAATTCAAAGCGTTTCATTTATGATTCGCTATTTTATGCAAAGCTTTTATCAGATTGTTTGATAAATTCTAGACGTATTAAGATTCTGAAAAGCGAAAATTATTTTTTAAAAATGATACCAAAAAATAACAAAACTTGAATGAAGAAAATAAAAATAGAGATTTGAATTGCAAAAAATGCAGAATCAGAATTTTCTTGCTTTCTGCTTTCTCTAAAATCTAAGCTTTGTATCAAAATTTTCTTTTCACAATCCGATATTTTTGGGTTTTCTACAATATTTCTTTTTTCAATAGCGTGAATATCCAACGTTTGCAAATTTAATTTTTGGCTACTTTCTACGATAGTCCAACCGCAAAATATCATTGTAAAAATCGTGAATATCAATAGTATAGATTTTTTCATTTATTTACAAATTATCAAGCGGAGAACTGCTCATCAAACGGAAAAGTTCTTCACGGTTCATTTTTTGAATAGAATCATACATATCATAAAATTTTTGTGTTCCATCTTTCATTTGATAATGAATCTGAAACCAGCCTTGTATTTTATTTGTCTTTAATTTAAAAGCAATTTTCTTGTTTTTATCTGCTTGATAAAGTGAGTCTATTTTATTTTTTGGAAACCTTACAATAGGAGTTTCGGATAAAGATTGCGTTTGTTTTTCTTTAAAATTATTGTACAAATCAACAAATGTCTTTCGTTCCGTTTTGTATTTTAGCATTGTAGATTTGTAGAAATAAAAACTTTTTGAACAAAAAGGAAAAATAATATTGCGATTTGCTTCTTTCCATTTGTCCCATTTCATCGCCAAAGACATTTCATTGTAATTTACTTTCTCGGAATTGGTCATTATCAAATCTTCATCGAGCTGTTTCCCATCCTCATCAAAATTGAGTGAATTTCCAGTAGAAGACGAAGATGCTATATACTTATCATGATTGGTTTTGTAATAGATATCTGGCAGGCTGATTTTACGAAAGCGGTTGTTTGAAACCGTAATTTTATAGGGAATTAGAACCAAAACACTATCCGAAGTATCAGAAAACATCGGGTTTATCTTTTCAGAAATATTCCGTTGCGGTTTCATTTCGGTAATGACAATCGGTGGTTTTGTATAAAAAATAAAACCGATAAGCATAACAGTGCTCGCAATAATAGAAAGTGTAAGAAGAATTTTCCTTTTCAATTCTTTTTTCATTTGTGTTTTTTCGTACGTAAAGATATTAAAAAAAAAAAAAAAGACAATTATCTGCGAATCGTAACCTAAATACAGCGAATTGTAAATGATAAGTGAAATTTTAATGGTTTTTGAATAAATTTGAATGAGAAAACACAAAACAAGATGAAACTAAAATTCCCCATTCTGATTTTCGTAACACTGTTTCTGCAACAATGCAAAGACAAAATAACGGATGAATTTTTAACTTCGAAAAATGAAAAATCGAAAATTATTAACAGTAACCGTTTCGTATTGCCGGAAGAAATCAGAGGAAAAAAATATGATGATTTTATGGATAGTTTATACTCGAAAAATGGAGTAATCCGAAAACATCTTCCAATAGAATCTGAGACTTTCATTATGGGCGACAATGATAGTTGGCTTGCAGGAATTCGGGACGGGTTGTCGGAAATTCATACTTCCGAAGAAATTGAAAAAAAAGATATTATCATCAAAGAAGTGACTTGGGAAATCAGCGAAAACCAATTTTTTACGGTTTGGTATGAAAGAAAAAACCGGCAATGGATTCCGATTCAGGATTTTGTTTGGGATAAAGGTTCCGAATTTTAATAAATCATTAGAAGCAATTTCCAATAAAGTATGCGTTAGGAGAAGTAAACGATAAAATTCAAAGCTAATTATTTGGTTTAACTTTTGTACGAAATATTGCTCCATCATTGCTAACTCTCAGCATAAAAAAAACACAACTTGAATGAAAAAAATATTGATACTATTCTCTATTCTTCCTTTTTTAGGAATGGCTCAGGAAAAAAATAGAATAAAAATTATAGAGCCAATTATTAGTGCAAATATGAAAGTCACATCGTTTGGTTGTGATTATATTGATGAAGATATGTATTTGGTTAATAAAGATTTTGTTGTCTATGAAAATTGTAATAGCCGGAAAGTTTTACAGCCTGATATGAAATCCTTCCGGTTTCCAAAACATAACGAAAGAGAATTTTTTGCATTAGATAAAAATGGAGTTTATTTCCGAGGAGAAAAAATTAAAACAGATACCACCGGATTTAAGATTATTGGCAGAAATAATGATTATGAAAATCCCCAAGTGCTTTGGAAAATAAAAGATACGGTGTATAAAAACAACAAGAAAATATCCGTTTCAGATGTAGAAACCTTTCAGGCAGTTGAATGTTTCAATGGTTATTATTTTAAAGACAAAAACTATGTCTATTATTTTGACAAGAGGATAGAAAATTCCGATGGTTCATCTGTACAAAAATCCTGTAATGAATTTACTTTTGATAAGAATAACGCTTATCTAAATGGCGAAATCATCACCTACAAAAACGAAAAAATAATTCCTGTAAACGATGTTTTTTTGAAGACTTCTGCATTTGTTTTAACTAGAAATAATGACAATTTTACTATCCATCCAAATGTTGATGCAAAAACATTGAGAGGACTTTCCAGAAGCTATTCTGTAGATGATAACAATGCGTATTATGGTACAGCAGTTTTGCCTGTAAAAAAAGAAAATTTAAAAAATATAAAAGTTTGGGATCAGGTAAACAGAGCCTATCTTTCAGACGGGGAAAAGGTTTACTCAAGAGATAATGACCTTAAAAATAACTTTGATGCCAAAACATTTGGAATGCTCCCACACTCAGATTTTTGTTTCGATAAAAATGGAGTTTATGAGCGGGAATGGATTGAAGCTGATAAGAAAGTTATTTACGTGAAATTTCCTTATAAATATAACAAGCCCATCAGCGAGGACAATCTTTTCATTACAGATGACTCAAGGTATATTATGTACGAAAATCAAGCTTATGACCCTTGGAACAAAAAATTGTATGAAAATCTAACTTCTGAACAAATCAATTTGGCAAAAGAAAATAAATTAAGACTTGATAAAGTTGGAAATTCTAAAATCGAAGTTGATGAAACCTATGATTATTTGTTATACAAATCCGGCAATACAATCTATTGGGATGGTAAAAAAACGATTGCTGATGCGGGAACATTCGGTAGTGTAAATGGGGTTTTCTATAAAGATACCAAAAATGTTTACAACTATAGTAGAGGAGTAGGATTGCAAGTGATAGATGGTTTGGACAAGGAAACTTTAGAACCAACTTTCAACGGTTTTTTAAAGGATAAAAACTATCTGTATCATTATCATCACAAAATTATTAAATCTAAAAATATAGAATTATTGGGTATTTTCACTGGTTACAGAAGAGGTTGTAGCCAAGATAGAAGTCCGGGTTCAAACTATTATCTTTTCAAAAATATCGAGGGATATTGGCTTGTTCAGATTTCGGATAATGTAACTATCCGAAATTTAGGAAATGAACTTCCGGACCAACAAGAATGGATTCCCAACCTAAAACAAAATTTTGAAAACTGATTTTATATTCAAATAATTGAACAAACTAAAAAAAACAAAATTAAAATGATACAAACAGGCGATAGTGTTTACACCACACTCCATTATGCAGGAGGACAAAGTACAGGAAAGATGAATTATTTTGCTGATGAGTTTTCTTTTGTCCCAAACGCAACGGATAATTTGACCAAGGGATTGGCAGCCAAGAGCCAACGTCAAAATTGTTCTTTCAAATATGATGAAGTAAGTTTTCTGAAAAAGGGAGGTTTTCTTTTTTTTAAGGTTATCATTATGAAAATATTGCTTCAAAATGGTACAGAAAAACAACTCAGTTTGTTTTCCCGAAAAACAAATGATGTCTTTGAATTTTTAAAATCCAAAGTTCCTTCACATAGCATTAAATAAATATTTGTTGTCTGATTTTTCGAGATAGATTTTCAAATTTAAATTTATTCAAATCTTTCAACAAAGGTTTTTTTAGTAGTGGAACGAAACTGTAAAGTTCAACAATTGTTCTCCCATTCATCCCAATGGTATAATCTAAAAACAATACTATTCACAAAATGAAAAAAATCATTATTGCTATTTTACTAATCATAATTTTAATTTCAGTATACTTGTTCTTTTTTCCTAGAATAACTGTAAATGAAATTGAAGTAAGTAAAAGCATTCCTGTCAAAATTTTACCATATAAAGATTATACAAATAAAAAAAATGACAGTTTACTGGTTTACTTACCTTACAAGATACAAATTGTAAATTATTCAACTACAATTCTCAAAAAGCCCAATTTTTATTTTAAATCTATTAATTATGACCATCATCCGCAGTTTATGATTTATGATAAAAATGGAATAAATGTAGAGGGTTTAAGTACTGATGGTTTAACGCTCGAAGAGTTGTACAGTAGAGGGGAATTATTTCCTTTGCTACCAAAAACATTTTATGTGTACAAATACAATATAATTCCGGCTAAAGCACTCAATATGTCATTAGATTCTATTACGTACAAAAAAAATAGTTGATGAATTTTTGGAGTCAAAGGAGAATTTACATCACAAAACATCTATTCAGATTCCTCAAAAAATCGTCGACAGTTTATATGATGTAGAAAATAAAAAGAATATGCATATTAATTTCCTTTCTAAAAGCCTTTGGAAAGTGAAATTTAATCCATCAAAAAGAAAAAGTGAGTTTGAGGATTTATATAAATTAACAAAAGAACAAGCGTATCAAAAATTGTCACAACCAATTGAATAATTTATTAAACCAAAAAACGACAATTTGATAATAAGATATGGAAAGACACTTATTGAAAACTGAATTGATAAATCGTAAAAAAAACGATCGTTAATACTATAAAACTATGATTGAAAAATTAAATAAATTTGACTTAAACACTTCGGAAATAGAGAAATTAAAAGCTTTTCAATCAAGAGACGGATTCGTTCTGCTTGACGATGCAGAGTTTGGCGAAATGGAAAATTATTTTAGTCAATTTCCGATTTATAAAAATCTGGTTGCTTTGTTAACAGATGAAGACTCAAATTATTGGTGTATTAATGTTAGCGGACCAATGAAAGGAATGATTTGCTATTTAAGCCACGACGAACCAAATTTAGAACCGAAATTTAAAGATATTTCTAGCTTTCTAAAAGTAATTGATGAAAATCCAGAGGCTTACGATTTTTACGATTTAGAAGAAATTTCATTCGATTTTCCTAATTCTAAAAATCCACCGGAATTTATCGAACGAAAACAAATAATCGAAGAACTTAAAACCAACTTTCATTCAGAAAATGATGAAGACGTAAGATTACAAATTGCATATTCAATTATTGTATTGACTTCAGTAGAAGAAATTGAAGATAGCATTTATCCATTCCTTGATGATGAAGATATGTATATCCAAGAGAGAGCAATTCAAATTCTGGGTTTTCACAAATATAAGCCTGCAAAAGAAAAATTAATCGAAATGAAAAATTCTGTAATGCCAAATGGACAAACAGCAATCGAAATTGCTCTGAAAAAATTGAATTAAAAATTAAACAATGAGCACAAGGATTTTTTGAAGCAAAAAAACGAAAATAGATATTAATTTGCTTGTATCATATTTCTATTTGGTAATAGCATAGTTTAGCTCTCTACTGGAGTTTTATTAATTATTATATTTTGCTATAAGCCAAAAAAGACAATGTATTTTCAAGTGTATTTTTTTATAAATGTTTTTTTAATCTGTATTTTTAGATGATATTTAAATAGATATCGATTCTAGAAAGTTCTGTGAGTTTATTCAAATCTTCTACAAAAGTGTTCGAAAACTGAACCTCTGCAGTCACAAAGCTCCTTTTTTAGGAGCTTTTTTACTTTCAAAATAATTACCAAAAACATAAGTGGATGATTGATTATTTTTCTATATGTTTCTTTAAAAAAGCAAGACTTCTTTCAGCAAGCTCCTGCGCATTATAAGGCGATTGCTGCCATAATGAAACCTTTTCCTGCATTCCCGGAACTGAAGAACTGAAATTTTCAAGAACCAGATTTCCCTCAAAATTGATTGCTTTTAGTGCAGAGAAAAATGCCTCCCAATTTACATTTCCTTCTCCCAACATACCACGGTGAGATTCTGTAACATGGATATGTTTCAGCATTTTTCCGGATTTGATAATTGGGTCATAAAAATTGTTTTCTTCAATATTCATATGAAAAGTATCAAGGTGGACAAAGAGATTATTTTTTCCTGTCTTCTTAATAAGCTCCAAGACGTTTTCTGCAGTATTACAAACATAGGATTCATAGCGGTTAATAGGTTCTATGGCGATATCTACATTTTTCACTCGGGCATAATCTGCCACATTACACCAAACTTCGGCAATGATTTCTTTTTCATTTTCCGTGAGTGGCTTTCCAGTAAAAGCTCCTATTCCTCCATGCAGAACCCCAGCCAGAAGATTGGTTTCCAGTTCATGCACTTTATCGATTGCTTTTTTGATGAGTTTTTCCGCAGCATCAGGATAAAATGCGATATGAGCATCTTTTGGAAGGTTTAATGAGCATATGGCTTCCAGATGATTTTCTTTGAGCTGTTTTTTTACCGTGGCTGCATCAAATTCCATTGAATTGGGCAGCAGTATTTCGATGAGATCAAACCCGTTATCTGCGGTTTTTTCTATGGCATATTTTCCTGATTCTGCATTCCATAACGGGGTGATCCAGGAGAGTAGGGAAGCCCCTAGTTTTATATTCATCATATTTTCTTTATTTTACTTTTAAAAAATCCACCATTCTGTTCGTATTCCGAAATAAGTCCCAAATCTTTTAGCACCTGACTGCTGTAAAAATGGTGAATAAAGACTATTCATAGCATGATCATTATATCTGGATACTTCTGCAATAAAACGGATGTGAGGTCGTGCCCATACACTTCGTTCTGCAGTAGGAACAATGGTGGGAGCCAAAACCAGCTTCATCATTGATGCAGCATCCTCTGTTCCGTTTTTTCTGGAAGCATAGTGTAGTTCAGAAAGGATATGGAGCCAGTTGTTAATATAGTATGTAGCTCTTATTCCGGTATTAAATTCTGTTTTTGTATTGAAAATTTCACGGTTGTAATAATCTAGAGCTTTATCCTTACTGGTTGATCCTCCTTTACTTCTGGTGAAAACGGCATAGGGATTAAGCGACCATCGGTTTGACATATTCCAAAGGAAATGCTCAACGATTGTAAGAGAATAAGCTCCTTTATAGGTTTTGGTTAGCTCATCAGGTGCTCCATAGGTCCGCCAGGTCTGCGTATTTCCATTGTCTCCGCCATTGGCAATTCCGGTTCCGTATCTCACAGAAAACTGATTGAATGAACCAGGAATCTTTGTATTTAGATTGGTATTTAATTTAGCTCCGAAAACCCAGCCTCGATCAGATGGATATTGCTCTATGGAATTTTCTCCTGATTTTTCTACATGATGAAACTCTGCGAGTAACTTCAGCGTTTGCCTTGAATTTTTAAAAGGAAATGTCTGTTCAAGAACAAATACCTCCCTTTGTCTGTAGATCAGGTTTTTTGATCCACTAATGACATTGGTATAAGAATATGGAGTAGAGTTACTGGCTGCGGTGTCAATAGCGGCAGGAAAAAACATAGAAAATCGGGTATTCTTGTGTCTTATTCCCCAACCTGTTGCCGAGTGGTCATCAAAATAAAAGTAATCTGCAATATGAATGTCATCATATCTCAGCCATCTTGATCCGGCCCATACGTCCCAATCGCTTCCCATAATGTTCCTAGCCTCTACAAATGCTTCCGGTAAGGCTATAATCATCCCCTGATTAGATTTTGAATCTACATTTCCAAGAAAAGTTCCTCCGGAGTAAAAGCTTAATCTTGCCTGCATGTCTATCTTTGTACTTTTTGTACTGTCACCATTGACCACGGGACTAAAATGGAAAGTAGGTAAAAAGTCAACATAATCTCCCTGATCCATTCTACCGCCTAAAGATCCCTGATTATTTAGGTTTAATTGTCTTCCTGTCTTTCCATCTGCATTCGGAGAATATCCAACGCCGATTCTTCCGGTTGTTCCAAAGGAAAATTTCTTGTTGGTTATGGTAATCTGGGCATTAATTTCCCAGCTGATACATATAAGTAAAATGCACCAGGCCCATAGAATCTTTGTTTTCATAGGGATTATTTAAAGGTTTTAGGCTTATAAAATTTTAATGCAAACAATAAAATGACCGCATAGCATAGAATAGGAAGGAGATAAGCATGGGCAATATCTTTTTCTGCAATCTTACCCATTAGCGGGGGGAAAACAGCTCCTCCAAACATCGCCATAACCAGAAATGATGAAGCTTGCTGGACCTTTGATCCCAACCTTTTAAGACCAAGACTGAAAATGGTAGGATACATTACACTCAGGAACAGGTTGAGTAAAATAAGGCTTATAAATGAAGCCCAGCCGAAACTTTGGGAAATAATCAGGCAAAGAACAATATTACATGCTGTAAATATAGCCAGCAGTTTATTGGGTGCAATGAATCTCATCAGGAAAGTGCCGATAAACCTTCCAATCATCATCATGGCCATACTCAAAGAAAAATAATAGGAGGCTTGTATTTCAGGAAGATGCATTTTTTCTACCCCATAATTGATAAAATAAGCCCATGTTCCCCCTTGTGCAGCAATATTAAAAAACTGTGCAATGACAGCAAATATAAAATGTCTCTGTTTATAGAGAGGCGCATGAGGATCTGAAACATATTCATCTTCACCTTTTTCATTTTCTGAAATCAGGATGTCTTCTGCATGAGGATCTTTGAGATCTGGTACTCTGATGAAACTGAAAATAATAGTAATCATCAAAATCACAATACCAATCCATGTATAAAGGTTTTTTACAGAATCCAGAGAATCTGATCCTGAATCTGGAGTTCCAAAAATAAAATATCCACCCAAAAGAGGACCAATGATAGCTCCTAAACCATTAAAAGACTGAGCAAAATTCACTCTCTGATCACTCGTCCTTTCATCACCCAAAGCAGCTACAAAAGGATGGGCCACGGTTTCAAGCGTTGCCATTCCCATGGCAAGCACAAAAAGAGCTAATCTGAAAAAATCAAATGAAGAAGCATCAGCTGCCGGAATAAACAAAAAAGCTCCCAAGGCAAAAAGTGAAAGCCCTAATATGACACCGGATTTATAGCCAAATCTTTTCATGAAAACACCTGCCGGAATGCCCATAAGTGCATACGCACCAAAGATGGAAAGCTGTACGAGTCCTGATTTTGATTTTGAGATGTGAAGAACATTCTGGAAATGCTTATTAAGCACATCACCCATTGTAAGCGCAATAGCCCAGAAAAAGAATAAAGAGATAACAAAAGACAGGACAATATAATATTTCTTATCTGTAAATTTTGGAGTAGTCATAGTATCTGTTTTAAGAAGTTTTATAGCAGTTATTTTCTCTGAATGTTCTAAATTCTTCATAGGTGTAATCCGGGCATGCTCCTGATTTTGAAGTGATAAAAGCACCTAATGATGTAGCTTGCTTCATAATCTCTTCCGGCGATCTTCCCTGAATCCTTTTAGACAGAAATCCTGCAAGAAAAGAATCTCCACTTCCTACCGTGTCTGCTATCTCAATATGAACTGCCGGAAAATTATAGGAGGTACTGCCTACAAAATATCTGGCACCTTTACTCCCTTTGGTAAGAATGATTTCATTCAGGTTAAAATAATCCTGAAGATGTCTGATACTTGTATCTTCATCAATATAATCTACGCCGAGAAAGTCCAGAATTGTTCTAAGTTCTGCCTTATTCATTTTAACAAGATCAGCTTTGTGCAATAGTTTCTTAATGAATTCAAAATCAATGAATGGAGGGCGGAAATTAACGTCAAATATCCTGAATTTTGAATGTTCCAAAAGTTCCAGTAACGTTTTTTTGGAGGCTTCATTTCTGGCGATTAAACTTCCAAAAACAAATGCATTAGAGTTATGAATCAACTCTTTATGTTCCGGAAGAGCCTCTATGTAATCCCATGCTACTTCCTTTACAATTTCATATTGAGCCTCTCCATGCTCATCAAAATCAGCAAGTACAGTTCCTGTAGGCCTTTCCTTATCTACCTGTATAAAATCTGTTGTTATTCCCCATTGATCAATTTGATTGAGAAGCTGATGGCCTAATTGATCATTTCCGATCCTACTGAGCATTTTTGTATCAATTCCCATTTTGAAGAGATTGTAAGCTACATTAAATGGGGCACCACCAGCTCTGGAACCGGAGGGGAAGATATCCCATAGAACCTCCCCAAAGCATACGACATAGTAAGTTTTATTTGTATTCATGTTTGGTTAAACGTTTAAGTTAATTTATAAAAAATATTTGATTGTAAATTTGGTTATTTTAAGGATGCTTTAGAGATCAGCTTTGCTGATAATGTAATCCTTTTTCCTGTTTCTATATAATTGTTGATCTGCCCATCCAGTAGCTTAATAGCCTCTTCAGCCATTTCTTTGATAGGCTGTTGAATATAGGTGATCTCAGTTGGGAAAAGGTCATAGGCATCAGTTTCATCAAATGCTACTACAGATACTTGTTCAGGAACTTTTATATTATTTTTAACAAGATAGGAAAGACCTGCAACTGCAAGTTTATTACTGGAGAAATAGAGAGCTGTATTTTCCGGTGTTTTTTCCAGCATCTTTTGCAACTGCAAATGCACTTCTTCTGCTATATTTTCTAATCCTACCAAAAGATAATGTACTTCAACTGGTTTTTCTGAATATTTTACCGCTTTTTCAAAACCGTGCTGACGGTCCAGCAGGTGTGGAAGTTCAGTTTTGTAACCTACATATATTATTTTATTAAAATTCTTACTGATCAGTAAGCTGGTTGTACGCTCTGCTATTTCCTGATTATCAATCGTAATCCCAGGAAGGGTAACCCCTTTAAGATATCTGTCAATAGTTACAATTGGGTATTTAATATTGATAAGGCTTTCAAGTATTTTTTCTGAACCGGATACCGGAGCAACGATCATCCCGTCCACTTGTTGTTGGGAAAAAAGCTCTGTAAGTTTTTTAAATTTTTCTGCATTTTCATCAGAACTGCCAATGATGAGAGTATAGCCTAGTTTTAAGGCTCTATCTTCCAGGCTTCTTGCCATGTTTGAATAGAACTCATTGGAAATATCTGCAACGATAAGTCCCAGAAGCTTCGTTTTATTGGTTTTAAGGCTTTTTGCTATCTTATTGGGAGTATACTTAATCGTTTCAGCGATTTCAAAAATTTTTTTTCGCGTCTCCTCACTGATACGCTGTCCTTCCTTTCTGTTGAGAACATAAGATACTGTGGCTACGGAAACTCCTGCCAATGTAGCAATATCTTTTATAGAAGGTCTTTTCATTTAATTGTTTAAGGCACAAAAGTATTTCATAAAATAGTAAAAAAACAATAGCAATATTTTTTTTGTGGTTTAAGAAAATAATGTAATTTCGCAGATTTTTTATTTTTAATTTAAAGTACTGTTATTTAATTATTTATAATAAATCAGTTATTTTAATGTTAACAAATCGTTACGTCATAATAGAGTTGCTATTAAATTTGGTTAAACGTTTATTCATTATTTTTTAATTATATTTTTATAGGATTTTCATACTATTAAAAACTTTTACATTATTAAATGTATAATCTCAAGAAGATTTTTTAATCATCGTTATTACTACTGCTTCTTATTTTTCTGTCCAAACCGAAATACTTTAGAGTTGCCTCTTTCTAGCTGTGTTAATAGAATTTATTCCTCAAGGAATAAACAATTCTTAATGCGTATTTAATTGGGCATTAAAAAACTTCTAATTTTTTAAAATATATATTAGTTTATTAATATACTAATTATTTGTTATTGGAGTATGAGGTTATATTTATTTTTAGTCTGTCTTTTTTATAGAGGGTTTTGTTTTAATTTATTGTATTGCAGTATATTGTGTTTTGTTTTTGTTTGTTTTATATTTTGTAAAGTATTTAAATGATCCGGTAGGATTTCAATATTTTATAAATAAAAAGAAAATAAAGTACATTTATATCTCTTAATTGGTATATTTGTATACTAAATTATTTGACTTGAATTTTGATCTAGTAGGTAACCTGACCCATTCTGAGCAAATGCTATTCATAGTCATACTTTCTAAATTGGATCAATTTCATGATTCTTTTTATTGTATGAATTAGGAAACCATAGATCTGTTAGATATTGCATATGAAAAGTTGAAATGATTAAGTAGTAAAAGTGCTATAAAACTATTAAATAAGTAATAATGAATACTGGAAACTTAGGAAAAAGAATTGCAGTAATAGGTGCTGGGTTTTCCGGACTTTCTGCTGCTGCTTATGCTGCGAAATCCGGAAATGAGGTACATGTATTTGAGAAGCACCATCAGCCTGGCGGACGGGCAAGACAATTTAAAACAGATGAAGGGTATGTTTTTGATATGGGGCCAAGCTGGTATTGGATGCCTGATATTATAGAAAGTTTTTTCGCTGATTTTGGTTATAAAGCATCTGATTTTTTTAATCTTATTTCCTTGGATCCTCAGTTTGATATGGTTTTTTCAAAAGAAAAGGTTTCGGTTCCTGAGAAAAATGAAGACATACGTGACTTATTTGAGAAAATAGAACCCGGAGCAGGCAGCCAGTATGATAAATTTATGAAAGCTGCCCAATTTAAATATGAGGTAGGAATGAAAGATTTTGTAACAAAACCATGTTACAACTGGCTTGAATTTGCTTCTTTAAAAATAGCAGGCAGTGCGCTGAAGCTTGATCTTTTAAGTAATTTCAGAAAATATGTTTCAAATTATTTTACTGATCCGAAACTCAGATTCCTGATGGAATTTCCGGTTATATTTCTTGGAGCATCCCCACAGCATATTCCTGCTCTTTACAGTCTTATGAATTACGGAGGTTATGTTTTGGGAACAAAATACCCAATGGGAGGGTTTTATCAGCTTGTTCTCGCCATGAAGGAAGTGGCGGAAAGACAAGGGGTAACCTTTCATTTTAATCATGATGTACAAAAAATAAATATAGAAAACGGGAAAGTGGCTTCAATAACAATAGATGGTAAAAATTATGAATTTGATGCAGTAATTGCTTCATCGGATTATCATCATACAGAAACATTAATCCCGGAGTCACTCAGAAATTATAATGATGCCTATTGGGAAACAAGAACCTTTGCTCCTTCTTGTCTTATCTATTATCTGGGGATAAAAGGAAAAATTCCCCATTTAAAGCACCATACCCTGTTTTTTGAAAACGAACTTGATGATCATATAGACTGTATTTATAAAAATAAGAAATGGCCCTCTGAACCGCTTTTTTATTCATGCTGTCCTTCCAAAACAGATCCGGATGTAGCTCCTGAAGGTTGTGAAAATCTTTTTTTACTGTTGCCTCTTGCGCCTGGAATACATGATGAGGAATCTGTAAGAGAAAAATATCTTAAGGAAATGCTTTGTAGAATTGAAAAGCATACCGGTGAACCCAATCTTTTTTCCAGAATTGAATATAAGAGAAGTTATTGTGTAAGCGATTTTATTTCAGATTATAATGCTTATCAGGGTAATGCGTACGGATTGTCCAATACTTTATCCCAGACAGCGGTCTTAAAACCCAAAATAAGAAATAGAAAGATCGGGAATCTTTTCTATACAGGACAGTTAACGGTTCCGGGGCCAGGAGTTCCTCCATCGGTAATTTCAGGGAAAATTGTGGCGGCTGAAGTTAATAAACTAAAAATAAAATAATATGAAAAAACTGTTTGATGAATTGTCTTACGAAGTGAGTAAGTACACTACACAAAAATACAGTACCAGTTTTTCATTAGGAATATTGGCACTCAAGCCCTCGATCAGACCGGCTATTTATGCTGTTTATGGTTATGTGCGTCTTGCAGATGAAATTGTAGACAGTTTCCATGGCTATGATAAAGAGAAACTTCTGAAGAGATTAAAGTCGGAAACCTACGAGGCACTGGAAGATGGTATTTCTCTTAATCCGATTTTACATTCCTTTCAGGAAACTGTTCACCAGTATGATATCGATAAGCAGCTGATCAATCAGTTTTTACACAGCATGGAAATGGATCTTCAAAAATTAGATTATAATTCCGCTTTGTATAACGTGTATATCTATGGTTCAGCAGAAGTGGTTGGTTTGATGTGTTTGCAAATATTTACAGATGGAAATAAACAGCAGTTTGAGGAGCTTAAACCATTTGCAATGAAACTTGGTTCTGCTTTTCAGAAAGTTAATTTTTTGCGGGATCTGAAAGATGACTATCAGATTTTAGGACGAACCTATTTCCCATCCATGAATATGTCAGTCTTTGATAATACATTAAAAGCCCTGATTGAAAAGGAAATTGAAGAAGAGTTTAAAGAAGCATTACAGGGAATTAAAAAACTGCCGGGTTCTTCCATTTTTGGAGTATACCTGGCATATAGATATTATCTTTCTCTGTTTGAAAAAATAAAAAAAACAAGTTCCCAGAATATCTTGCAGCAAAGAATCAGAATTGCCAATTCACAAAAGTTATTGGTTGCATTCAAAAGCTATATCCGTTATAAATCCGCTTATTTTTGATCGCTGGGTTCTGTGTTTTAAGAATGATTTTTTAATGATAAATAAAATAAATGATGTACAGATTATACAGAGAGCAACAGCTCAATTGTAATATTGAAAAGGCATGGGATTTTTTTTCATCCCCTCATAATTTATCGGAAATAACCCCTGAAAGCATGAATTTTGTCGTTCTTTCAGATGTTCAGGATGAGCCTATTTTTAAAGGAATGGAAATAGATTATACAGTTTCTCCTGTACTGGGAATTCCGATGAGGTGGAAGACTGTCATCAGCCAGGTAGAAGATTATAAAAGTTTTACGGATTTTCAGAAAGAAGGTCCGTACAAGCACTGGAATCATTTTCATGAATTTATTCCTAATGAGAATGGAGTGCTCATGAAAGATACTGTAGATTATGAACTTCCGATGGGTATTTTAGGTAAAATAGCGCATCAGTTATTCGTAAAACAAAAGCTCAAAAGTATTTTCGATTTCAGATACAGAGTGTTGAATGATTTGTTTAACAATAAGCATAATTAAAAATGAATTTTCTGATCGTTTTGGGTGTGTTTATTTCCATGGAGGGTGCTACATGGCTTATCCACCGATATATTATGCATGGCTTTCTGTGGGGGCTGCATCGGGATCATCATGATCATAGCCATTACGGGAAACTTGAAAGAAATGATTTGTTTTTTTTCATTTTTGCAAGCCCGGCTATTGCTTTATTATACCTTGGAGTAAAACAGCAATTCAGTTATTGGTTTTTCATTGGTCTGGGAATAAGTCTTTACGGAATGGCTTATTTCTTTGTACATGATATTTTTATTCATCAAAGAGCAAAGGTTTTTACCAAAACAAAGAACCCATATTTCCTTGCGATCAGACGTGCTCATAAACAGCATCACAGACATCTGGGGAAAGAAGATGGAGAATGCTTTGGCTTTCTGTGGGTTCCTTTTAAATATTTTAAAATGTATTTCAATAAAAAATGATGTCTTATACTTACATACTGATTAATTTTTTCACTGTCATTATCTGCTTTTTGGCATCTTTTGACGGAAGAATACAGTTTAATAAACTTTTTGGGAAATTTTTGCTGTCATCAACCATCGTGGCAATTCCTTTTATTATCTGGGATATCTGGTTTACTGCAAAAGGAGTCTGGTGGTTTGATCTCAAATATACCTTAGGATTTAAAATAGCAGGGCTTCCTATTGAAGAATGGCTGTTTTTTTACTGCATACCTTTCGCCTGTGTTTTTACGTACTACTGTCTGGAAAAGTTTTTTAATCTTGATTGGGCAGGCATTTTAAATAATCTCATTGTATTTACAGCGGTTATTGTTCTTTGTGTCTTTGGGCTTCTTTATTATGAGAGAATATACACTTTGCTTACAGTAATTGTAACGATAATCACCCTTTGTTATTTGCATTTTATCGTCCAAAAAGAATGGATAGCAAAGGCTAGTTTTGTATATATGGTTTTAATGCCTGGTTTTTTTGCAGTGAATGGGATTCTTACAGGATCTTTAATTCCTTCGCCTGTTGTGAATTATAATCCTGGAGACTTTTTAGGCGTTAGAATGGGGACTATACCAGTTGAAGATGCCGTTTACGGTTACAGCCAGTTTTTATTAAATATTTATTTCTTTAAAAAAATAACTAAAAATGAAAAATAGAATAATTCTTATTGTATTAATCAGTTTCGGGCTATTAAATAATTTGGCCTCTTGTTCTTCTATGCCTGAAAAAGCACAGCCTGTCAATCAGTTTGATGTCAACAGGTATTTAGGTACATGGTACGAAATAGCAAGATTTGACTATCGTTTTGAAAAAGATCTTGATAATGCAATGGCTCAATATAGTCTTAATGCTGACGGAAGTGTAAAAGTTGTCAACAGCGGATATAATTTTAAAAAGGAAAAATGGGTTTCTGTAGATGGTACAGCTAAATTTAGAGGAGACAAGAATACTGCAGCTCTGAAAGTGAGTTTTTTCGGACCTTTTTATGCCGGATATAACGTAGTGGCACTGGAAGATTATAAATATGCATTGGTGGCCGGGAAAAATTTAGACTATCTGTGGATTCTTTCACGTGAGAAAACGCTTCCGGATAATGTAAAACAGCTTTTTATCTCTAAAGCTCAGGAGATTGGTTATGATACATCGAAACTTATATGGGTAAAACAGGATAAAAAAAGTCCGTTCAATAAATAAACAACTTAAAATCGATACATATGCTTAAAATACAGGCACGATCAAAAATACCTACAGATTATGGGATATTCACTGTATATGCATTTTCAGAGAGTGAAGAAGACTGGACTCCCCACTTGGTTTTGGTGGCAGAAAATACAGACTTTTCCAGAACTGTAAATGTACGTTTTCATTCGGAATGTATTACTGGAGAAGTTTTTCATTCAAAAAAATGTGAATGCGGGCAACAGCTGGATGTTGCTATGAAATATATGTCGGAAAATGGTGGAGTTATCATCTATCTCAGACAGGAAGGAAGAAATATTGGAATTATTAATAAGCTTAAGGCTTATGCGCTTCAGGAAAAGGGGTTAGATACTGTTGAGGCCAATTTGAAGCTGGGGCTTCCGGCAGATGGAAGAAACTTTGATATAGCAGTTGAAATGCTGAATATTCTAAAGATCAGAGAGATCAATCTATTAACCAATAATCCGGATAAGATCAAATCTATAGAGAATAGTGAAATCATTCTCAATAGCAGAATTCCTCTGGAAATTGCTTCTAATGAAGTGAATGAAAGTTATCTCATTAAAAAAAAGGATTACTTCGGTCATTTCTTGGAAAAACTTTAGGCTAGTAGATTCAAATTTAATTTTAATATTTTTTTAACACAATAATTATTTTTTAGGCATGAAGATTGTTTATTTATATACCAATTACTAAAATATTATATTATGAATAATTCAGATTACAACAAAGCGGAAAATGCAGTAGATCAAACAAAAAACTCTTTAAAAAATGCGGCTGATGAGGCAAAATGGAAAATCAATGAGTTAGCAGACAAAGCTAAAGATTATATCAATGAAAAAAGAGATAATGATGAGGAAGCAACTCAGGAAGACTGGTTAGATAGAGTGAAGTCAAACTTTTCCGATGCGTGGGAAGATATCAAAGATAAGGCTGATGAAGCTTGGGAAAGTACCAAAGATGCTGCGGAAGATGTGAAAGCAGAATGGAGAAAGAAAACCAATTAATGTTAGTTTAATAAATGCCCGGAACTTTTAGTTCCGGGCATTTATTATTTCAGCTAAATATTTAGTTTATTTATATCTTAATTTAAGGTTGTTTCCATACTCATTCTTTTTTACCCGTATTTCATCTCTGGAATTTATATGATATAAATATTGGTTTATTAATATTCTTTTTTGTTTGTTTATTAGTATATTTGTATTTTATTTTAAAAATCAAATATCTAATTTTTTAAACAGATAAAATCATGAATAGGGTGAATGTTTTTTGGTTCAGAAGAGATCTTAGGCTGGATGATAATACAGGGCTTCATCATGCACTTAATTCAGGATTAAAGGTTATTCCGGTTTTTATTTTTGATACTGATATACTGAACCAGCTTCAGAATAAAAATGACAAAAGAGTAGATTATATTCATCAGGCCTTACAGCAGATTCATAAAGAGCTGAAAAAACATAACAGTGGGCTTTATGTTTATTATGGTACTCCAATTGCGGTCTTTAAGAAAATAATTCAGGATTTTAATATTGATACCGTTTTTAGCAACAGGGATTATGAGCCAAAAGCCATACAACGGGACAGGCAGGTGGCTGATTTGCTGTTGAAGCATCATATTCAATTTAAAAATTTTAAGGATCAGGTTATTTTTGAAAAAAATAATATCTTGAAAAATGATCTTTCTCCCTATACTGTTTTTACCCCATACTCAAAGAAATGGAAGGAAAATTTGAAAAATATAGAAACGGTTACCACAAACTGTGCTCATTTTGCAAATTATAGCGGGTCTTCGGAAATTATTTCATTAAAAGAAATTGGATTTGAGAAAACAGATCTTGAATTTGCAATACCGGAACTGGACCATAGTATAATAGATTCTTACGGTAAGTACCGGGATTTCCCTGCATTGGATCATACTAGTCATCTTGGGACTGCACTTCGTTTTGGAACCATTTCGATCCGGAAATGTGTACAATATGCAGTTAAGCATAATGAAGTATGGCTTAATGAACTTATCTGGAGAGAATTTTTCATGCAGATTTTGTATCATTTTCCAAGTGTTGTTCATCAGTGCTTTAAAAAGAAATATGAAAATATTGCTTGGAGGAATAATGAAAAAGAATTTAAGGAGTGGTGTGAAGGTAAAACCGGATATCCAATTGTAGATGCCGGAATGAGGCAGCTCAATGAAACCGGATTTATGCACAACAGGGTAAGAATGATCACGGCAAGTTTTCTTACTAAACATCTGCTTATTGATTGGAGATGGGGAGAGGCTTATTTTGCCGAAAAGCTGCTGGACTACGATTTGGCTGCCAATAATGGAAACTGGCAATGGGCTGCAGGTTGTGGTTGTGATGCTGCGCCTTATTTCAGGATATTCAATCCCTATGAACAAACAAAAAAGTTTGACAAAGATGCTCAATATATCAGAAAGTGGCTTCCGGAAGATTATAGGGAAGAGCCCATCGTGGAACACAAAAAAGCCAGAGAAAGAGCATTAAAGGCTTACAAAGAAGCTTTGGCAGAATAATCTTAGTATAATTATTCACTAATAAATAAATAACATTGGCTAAAAAAGGAATTTTATTGATCAATCTTGGTTCTCCGAGATCTACTGCGGTAGAAGATGTAAAGGAATATCTGGATGAATTTTTGATGGATGAAAGGGTAATTGACTATCGTTGGATCTTTCGGGCACTTCTTGTTCAGGGAATTATCCTGAAAACAAGACCTGCTAAATCTGCCGAAGCCTATAAAACGGTATGGACTGATGAGGGTTCGCCATTGATCGTTATTACGGAAAAGATTCGCAAAAAGCTTCAAAAACTGATGGATGTGCCTGTGGAAATAGGAATGAGATATGCGGAACCAAGCATTGAAACAGGTATCAGGAATCTTGTTGAAAAAGGAGTCACAGAAATTGTACTGTTTCCTCTTTATCCACAATATGCAATGAGCACCACTGAAACTGTTATTGAAAAAGCAGAAGAGATCAGAAAGAAAAAATTCCAAGGTGTAAGAATCAACTACGTACAACCTTTTTATAACCGGGATCTGTATACGGACTGTCTGGCGGAAAGTATCAGAGAGAAGCTTCCAGAAAATTTTGATGCTTTATTATTTTCTTACCATGGCGTTCCTGAACGGCATATTTACAAAACAGATCCAACAAAGACGTGTAATATGAACGATTGCTGTTATAAAGACACGAATCCCAGTCATTCATTTTGTTATCGACACCAGTGTTTTAGTACTACCGATAGGGTTGCCAGAAAGCTTGAATTGCCCAAAGATAAAATAATTGTTTCTTTTCAGTCCAGATTAGGAAAAGACAAATGGATAGAGCCTTATACGGACCATACCTTGGAAACTATTCCACAAAAAGGAATTAAAAATCTTGCGATTGTTTGTCCGGCGTTTGTTTCAGACTGTCTGGAAACTCTGGAAGAAATCTCTGTTGAAGGAAAAGAGCAGTTTCTGGAAGCTGGTGGTGAAACTTTCACCTATATACCTTGTCTGAATGATGAGGATCGTTGGATTGAAGTCGTTCGTATATTGTGTGAAGAGCAGCTTAATCAATTCTATTTACTATAGTTTTGATCATATATTGCGTAACTCTTTAAAGAATTAGGTATTTTTGTAAACTATTTAACGGATATGAATTATACACTTATTAAAGATTTTATAGACTTACTACAGGAGTTTGAAGCCGAGGTTCAGGTTTGTCCTGATTTGTATCCGGGAACGATTCAAGGTTTTAAAGCATGGATTTCTGATAAGGATAATAGTAAGCCGGAAAATCATTCTGAAGAACCTTATTGGGATGGGAAAGAAAATGGAAGAACCCCGGAAAGTGCTATAAGTACATTGCTTGTTCATCTTAACCGATATGCGAAAACATACTCAAAATCTGCAATCTCAGATTCAGAATTCTCTACCCAGGAAGACTTTATTTATTTGATTAATCTGAAAGCTTTTGGTGAGATGAGTAAGATGGCACTTATCAAAAAAAACATTCATGATAAACCCGTGGGTATGCTTATTATTGGCAGACTGCTACGCCAGGGACTTATTGAACAAACAGATTCTGATTTGGATAAACGCAGTAAGTTAATCCGTATTACTGAAAGAGGATTATTGATCCTGGAAAATCAAATGGAAAAGATTCGTCAGGCAACCAATATCGTAGCCGGAAATCTCAATTATCATGAAAAGATGGAACTTATCCGTATTTTAAATAAACTGGATCGCTTTCATTACCCTATTTTTTCACGAAATATTAATGCTGATCAGCTCATCAATACAGTGTATAATGAGTATACATTTAAGGATTCTTAGTGTTTACTTTAAAATTTAATGGGTAATCAAATATTTCAATTCATTTAGTGATACTGCTGTAGTATTGCAAAATGTAGGGGATATTTAAAAATTTAGTCAAGTCCTCATAAAGGTATTCAGAACTGTGTCTTTTTGGTCACTTTTAACCCCTTTTCAGTTTTTTTTTTATTCATCTGAGGTTGGGATTCTCTCAGAAAATTGAGGGTGTTCAGTATTGTGAACATCAAAAGTTATGTCTCTAGGTTCATCTGTTTGAGTATATCGCCAAAACCAATGCTTTTCTCCATTTGTAATGGTGTAATCAATCCATAATAAAAGCTTTTCCTCGTATTTATTCCAAATTACGAAGTAGTAACCGCTTTCAGTCGGTTTTTCTGTTGTAAAATTTAATTCTCCAAAGAACATAAGTATGTTATTTTTGTTGTTTTCTAGTCATCCACTGGGCTGCTTTTAGCTTAGCGGGTGATAATTTTATTTCTATTTTTCTTAATTTGGATTTTTATATTTGGGTGTAAGAGATAGTTCTATATACTTTTCTCGACTCATTTAATGTAAATATAAGAACATAAATCAGAAAATCTATTTTGCTCCATTATAAACAAAAGCAAAGTCTACCCTGATTTCACACAAGGTAGACTCATATTGAGATAAGTAGATTTCTTATTTTGGATATACTGTTCCGATAAATTGTTTGTCTGTTGCAGATAAAACGGTATTGTTACCCACACTGAATCCGTTTGTGGTTAGCGTTGAGCTGATGCTATAATGCATAATAGATTGGGTGTCATAAGCGCTATATTGTGTTTGTGAAGTTGAATACTTTGCAAAAAGGTTATTGTCTACCTGAGCTTGAGTCCAGTAATTTGGAGCACCTGCATAATAGGCATATACTTTTGGCTTATCCCACGGAATAGCTGCTAAAGGATGCTGATGCTCATGAATCATCCCAAGAGCATGGCCAAATTCATGAATGACTGTTCTGCTGAATTCGGTGTCACTTGTGGTATCGGTAAACCAGCCGAAGTTCATGGTTTCTTTATTGGATGCTATACTAAGAGCATCTTTTCCTATATATGAATAAGATCCGGCACCAGAGGTAAATGTTACACGAATCTGCGGTGTTCCGCTGGTAACAAAATTAAAAGTAATATTGGCATATTTGGACCATTCCTTAGCGTATTGTATCACCTTGTTGCGAACGTAAGTGCTACCTCCGTAAAGACCTACCGTGATAACACTCCCATTTGTCCATTTTTTATTGGTAATAACTGCTCCCCTTGAAGTTGTTCCGGGAATATGATCCTCTCCGGGAAGATAAACATCTTTACACATTTGTGTGTTTTCGAAACCTGCGGGAATATCTGCTTTTGGAATGGTTTGTAGTGCTGAAAGCGATTGTTGGTCTTGTGGTATTTTTTCATCCACATTATCATTGGTAGTATTACATGATACTATAGCCATTGAAATAAATGATCCTAATAAAATTTTCTTGTGTAATTCCATAATGTTGGTGTTTTATGTTGATTAATTTTTTTTAATGAGTAAGAAAATAGATAATCCATTATGTGTGAATTAAAACTATAATAAAAATTAATTCTCTTCCTTTTTTTCTTTTGTAAATTACGATTAGGGTATATCTACACAGGTACTACATTAACTTAATTGCCTTTCTATAAAGGGATTTCATACGTGTAGAGTTATATAATTTCAATCTTATACTGTCTCATATTTGCATTATTGTATTGTATATTAAATAAAATTAAGCGTATTATGAGTACGAATTTCGCTAAATAATTTCATTTTAGTTAAGTTTTGTTTATGAAAAATCAAAATTAAGTGATTTAAGTGCGTAGTTGTTTTTGAGGAAAAGGCGAAATGAAAAGATGAATCTTGAGTTTTACTGATAATGATAATAAGATTTCAATTGAAGAAATAAATTTCTGTATTTTAATTATAGTTTAGTATTTTAGTAAATATATTCGATATCGTTTATTCAGCGTGTTTAGCTGTATTCTTAATCATAACACTCTTAAAGGTTTTTGAATATTACAGTTTTATTTTAAATAAGGAAATTATGCTTCAGGTTGGATGTCATGAAGAGCAAATACATCTTTGCGGAAAAATCCAGTATTTTGGTTATCTATTTGTTTTTGAAAATGATATATGTATTGCAGCCAGCAGTAACGCGGTTGAAATTACAGAGCTTTCCTTTGATAAAATATTGGGGATTACAATAGGTCAATTGCTGAATTTGATTGTTGATGACGGCAGATTTATGATCCCTGAAATAGAGAAACATACATCTGTCCCACTTAAAAGGTTTACAGAGCGTATTTCTATTCATAATCAAGAATACTATATCTGTATTTATCAATATGATAAAAAAATATTTTTTGAAATTGAAGTTTGTAATGATTATGTGGTAAAATTTACAGATTTAAATAATTATGCAAAGGAACTTGAGCGTAGTGAAGACGGTTGGCAGACACTGACCGGTCTGATCAAAGAAATAACGGGTTTTGACCGTGCAATGGTTTATCAATTCCTTGAGGACAATAGCGGACAGGTAATTGCAGAATCAAAAAATGAAGAACTATCCTCTTTCTTGTCATTTCGATATCCTGAATTTGATATCCCTATACAGGCTCGCGAGCTGTATGCAAGGTTTCCTGCCCGTAATGTTTCGAATGTAGATGGGCGAATATTTGATATTCTTGGAGTTTCTCCTGATAAACTAGATTTGAGCTATTGTAGCCTTAGAGCTTTTTCGCCTATACATCTGCAGTATCTTCGTAATACAAATACCTATGCCAGCGCTAGCTTTTCAATCATAATTGAAGAAAAACTTTGGGGATTGGTTACCTGTCAAAATATAAAGCCTAAACATGTTGATCTTGAACAGAGAAACTTATGTGCTTTCTTGGCGCAGTATGCTGCAAACTGTCACCTTTTGGAGAATCAAAAAGAATTGATTACTGCCCATAAGATCATGGCAGCTGTTGAAAGGGATCTTAAAGCCGAACTTTTACTACAGTATGATTTTGAGGGTGTTCTAAAAAAATATGCCCCAAAAATCATGGATATTGTTGCGGCTGACGGTATTGTTCTGAAGTATAATGGTGAGTTGAGCCGTATAGGGGAGGCTCCCGATAAAAATGGAATAAAAATAATAGATGATTCTCTTTTAAATAAAGAAGAGGAAGGTTTTTTCTCTACAAACCAATTTAATTACCTTCAATCAGGATATGAGGATGATACTTACTTTCCTGGTGTGATTCGGATCAGTTTACTTCCTGGAAATAAATGGTTTCTCTACCTTTTTCGAAAAGAAAATATTGTTGAGGAAATATGGGCCGGAAAGCCAGAAAAATTTTTTATAACACCTGAAGGAAGCCAGGTTTCTTATCCTAGTCCACGAACATCTTTTGAAAGCTGGAAAAAAATGACCAAAGGGGCGGCTACAAACTGGAAAATAAGAGAACTCGCATTTCTTGAAAAAATAGCATACGTTATCCGACAGGCAATTACCCAAAGAGCTGGGGAGATCTTCAAATTGAACAGAGAACTTATCCGTGCAAATAGTGCGTTAGATACCTTTGGGTATATACTCACTCATGATCTTAAAAATCCTCTGGCGATGATTAATTTGTCAGCAGATATGATTCTTAACCGCGAAGAAGACAAAAGCAAATTGTTCAATAGGCTGGCAACTAATATTCTTAATTCAACTCGGCTTATGACCGAGATGATGGATAAGGTTTATGAACTTTCACAGTCTACTTACATCCATTTTGAGCTTGAAATGATTAATCCGGAAAGAAAAATAATGGATATTTTGGAGAACACAAAGAAACAATATGAAAGTGAAAATCTTAAATTTATTCTTGGGGAAACAATAGCAATTCCGGGTGAAAGAACACTCCTTTATCAAATGTTTTTAAATCTTATTGGTAATGCTGTTAAATATAGCTCTCAAGAAGAATACCCTCTTGTAGAGGTTAAAAGCTATAGAAAAGGTTTATCGGTTATCTATGAAATTCGAGATAACGGTATTGGTATTGATTTGAGTCATGGGGCCAATATCTTTGAAATTTTTAGACGAATGCCTAATACTGTAGGATTTGAAGGGGCAGGGATTGGATTATCCATTGTGAAAAGAATAGCAGATCGTTTAGGAGCTAAGATCTTCGTTGAGAGTAAGATGAATATAGGAACTTGTTTTTTTATTGAATTTACCAACGTTCCTCTATAATAAAGGCTTTTAATGCTTTTTGAACGTTAGGGATTTAAAATTTTAGTTTTCACTATGATGAATATATTGTTATAAAATTAATCAGGAATAGGATTCATGAAAAATAGCCCAATTAATCTAATAATCAGAGTGTAGCAGAAATAAAAATAGAGTAGAATTGAAAAAAAGACACGAGCGTTGAGCCCGTGCCATAGAATTTAATTACCGAAAATATTAATTCAGATTATAATTAGCAATAACTAAGCTCAAAATGAAATGAACATAATTCTGCTCAGCCTCTTTTCTATTGATCAGTTTATTTTTATACTCATAAGAACTCAAAACCCTCGTTAGTTTTTGATAGGTTTCAAAATCATCTCCCTTAATCTTCACCCTGATGTTATTGTCCTTTCTTTTAATGAGCTCATTGTCTATAGTTCTTACTTTAAATAAAACTTCACACAGTGTTGGACGAGACTTCATAGACCCAATAAATCTTTCAACAACATTAATCTTAAATGCATCAAATAGGATGTTGTGAAAAACAATTTTAGAGTTAGGCTCTTGAGTATTGAGCTCAAGCTTATAATTCATTATTTTAAATTTTGGTAAATATAGGCTTAATTATAACAAATAACAGCGTATTTTAATAGAAGGTTCCCATCATAATGATTGAATTTTATTCAATACATCATAAATAAGGCATTGAGAAAATATAGTTTTTGTTGATAATTAATTGAAATATAGGATTCTAATTCAACTAAGAGAGCGATTTTAAATGAAGACTTAAAATGTTATATGAAATAATAATTTTTCAGTTAAATATAGTTCAGGATATGAAGATAGTATGATCTATAAGCTAACTGTATAAGAAAAGCGCTCTAATTGAGCGCTTTTTTTGTATTTAAAATTATTTATTGTTTTGTTAGAATAATAGTTTTTGGTAAAGCTTCTGGAATTTGGGTGTTGTAATATGGACATTCGTTTGTTATCATGTTACTTCCATAGTTAAGTTTCCAATTAAGTTGTGTCTTGGATGAATCTGTGAAATTAATAGCTATACCACCTGTAATATCACATAGGTCAGAATCAATATATGATAGAGAGTATTTATCACCATATTTTCTAAAGCTAACACCTTTTATTTTTGAATTATCATCTGTGAAATTAGTATTATCAAAAATTACATTTCCATTTGAATTTATCACTTTAAACTTTCCAACTAAATAATCTCTATAACGATTAAATTTAGGATCATATTTATGAGTAAGCTTTGTAAAAGTTATAAAAATGGTTTTATTATTCCAATTTCCTTTCCAAGTACCCTCATAAAAGGGAAGTTCATTGTTAGTATCTTTCTCATAAGAATTAGCATCAAGGCTAATTTCTGTTGGTCTAAGTGAGTAAATTTGTTGTGCATTGTAAAAAGTACCAACAAAAAAGCATATAATAAAAAATATATTTTTCATAATTATTGAAATTAATTTTAACAAGGGGTTGGCTTAGCAGGCTTGTCTTTTCCATCATAATTTAGTTTTGAGGGAGTGCCTGTTTCTTTTTCACTTTTATATATATCTAACCCATCGACTTTTACAACTTGTTCTAAAAACTGTGTAAATAACTCTTCTATTTTTGTAGGATTATTAAGTTCTTCCTGAGTTAGACGTTCAAATGTATCAACATACCATGAATTCCAATTACCTAACGAATTTGAATTCATTCCTGTATTTCCATTACCAGAATACTTGAGAATATAATTTCCTTGAGAAGTAATAACCATTGCATATGCATCCGTTATTGATCCTTTTGATTTTGCATTACCTACACATGTAGTCAAGAATGTTGAAACATCCATCGGTGAAAATATTTTCACGACTCCTTGTTTATCCAAATGAGTATGCATAAAACCAAAATATTTATTTCCTTCTGGCATTTTCACATTACCTTTGTCTGTATTGGCCAAAGTTTCATAATTTGTTTTTGGCTGACCATAAGCAGATGCAAACCCTGATTCTTTATCCTTATCAAACTTATCCTTAGTATCTAAGTCTTTTACTTTGTCCTTAAATTCAGTACTTTGGTTTTGTTCTTTCATTTTCTCACAAGGATTCTGAGTCTGTGGCGTGTATGGATTGCCACCACCTCCACCATTTCCTCCAAAATCCCCGTTTCCGCCTCCCATGTCATGTCCGGGATTACCAAGGCCACCGTTTCCACCCCATCCGTCATACATATTCAATTTTACAGGTCTTGTTACAATAATAATAACTTCTCCCACATCAATTGGATTGTTGCTATTTCGGGAAATCGTCTTGGAGTCATAATAGTCTTGAAATTTATTAATAAGATAAAGAACATCAGAATTTGTGTTTTGGTGAACATCAAAATAGAGATAATCTCTCTCTCCATTTACCACTCCGGCTATTACAGCCACTACTTTTCCATCCTTGAGCATAGGGAAAAATAGAAGTTTCCTATTGTCTCCCTCATCTCCTCCTATATCTTGAGAAGATACGCTAAGATCCACTGTTCCATACTTGTTTTCAAGTTCTGTTTTCTTTTCGGGATACTTCTCAAAGTAAGCCAACATTGAGTTTCCAAAGGGTATTGCATAATTACTGGAACCTGCATTCTTTGAAAGACTTTTTTCCTTTTCAAAGCGTTCAAAAAACGAGATTTTTTCCTTTTGGGTTTGTTCTGTACCTGTTAGCATCTCATCTGTCCTGCATGAATTAAGGGAAACAGATAATGTGGAGAGCAATAAAAGCCCATAGACTAAATTTTTCTTCATAAGCATTTGTGTGTTTGTAAATATAATAATTAATTCTATTTGATGTGATTTTTTATCACGTGATAAAAGTAAATTAATTTTTAATAATCATATTACGGGAATCCGTAAGGAAATAAAAATTAAAAATGCACTCGATTGAGTGCATTTTTAATATGGTTTAAATGGTCTTTAAACACTCTTTAAAATGTTTTGAATTTTTCAGTTGAATGTCGGTAGACATAGCGATTATTTTTTTTTACTTTTCGTTTCGCCGATTATGTAAATGTGAAGTAGGAAGTAACACAATTTTTTCCTCCTTTTATTTTTGTATAAAAAAAAGACTTTCGGAATAAATCGAAAGTCTCTTTTTTTTGTTTTTTTGAATGAAAAATTAATCTTCCATAGCCTCACCAGCTTTTCTGTAGATAAAGTTTCCATAAATGTGTCTTCTTGCAAAACGGCTTGGTGAATCTGCATTAACCATTTTTATATAAGTATTTCTTGGTACACCTATATATTCATACATTTTTCCATTCAAATGCTGAATGTTCAAAATCTGTTTTTCAAAATAGAAATCATGAATATTAGACTTCGTTATGGTTTCAGTATATTCTTCCTTATATTTTTCCTGTGTTTCCTGGTTGATGCTAACCAAAAAATGATAGGCTTCAATTACAGCCTTGCTTTTTTCTTCAGCTTCCAGTTTTCCAGTTTCATCATTAACAAATTTATCAGGATGCGAATCTTTCATCGTATTTCTGTAAATTACTTTTAGTTCTTTTAAAGTTACATTTTTGTCAACCCCAAGAAGCTTTCTGTGCTCACCAACTCTTTTCATAATTTGAATCCCTATTTTCGGGGTGCAAAATTAAGTAAATTAATTCTAAAAATCATAACTTATTCATTATTAATTTATTTGAAACCCCAAAAGCAGGTTGTAACTTAATTTAAACAGGTTATTCAAGTATTGAACCGTCAGAATATACAATTTTCTGAACATCAAAGTCAAAACTTAGGTCTTCAAGCTTTGCAGCGGCTATTTTTTTATCCTCATTAGAAAACTGGTTATAGTCAAAAGCAGCATCACCCTTAAAAGTAGCGTTACCTGCAATTCTGTCATCTGTAAAGTCCATGCTATAAGAATCTCCAATTTGTTCCCCTAAGGAGTTATAGATCTTGAAGCTAATTTTAGCTGCCTTTATTTCCTTTGTAGATTTATTTTGAATGGCATATTTGAATAAGTTGTAATCATCTAATCTTCCGGCTTCAAAGTTACTCGGAACATATTCTTTATCAAAGATTGTTACGATAAGCGCTTCTTTCATTTTCTGCTTTCTTGCTTCAGCTTCTTTTTTTGCCTTTGCTGCCAAAGCTTCTTCCTCAGTCTTAAATTTTTTGGCTTCATCCAGAATACCCTGATAGGTCTTGTTTTCTAAAGATTCACCTTTCAGCTTAGCTCTTATCAACCATCCGGCAAATAATCCGGCATCTTGTTCGTTCCATTTTTTGCTTTCCCCAATCTCTTTTAGGTCTTCAGCCATGGTAGCTTCATTATATTTTTTGCTTGTTGGGTTTGAGCAGGCAGTTAGAAATACAAGCCCACATAGTACCAAAATTTTTTTCATGATTTAGTTTGTTTAAATTGATTGATAGTTTTTATAATATTTATTAAAGATAAAAATGTAAATATCGTAATGTGTAAACCGAATAATTTGTAATAAATAGTTCGGAAATATAAAGATAGCATCATTAGAAACCTTGTGTTTCTGTTAGTGTTGTATGTTTTTACCTTTTAGTCTCTGAATATTTTATAATTCTTGTAGGTTTTAATTAGAAAAGTCTTTTAACGAGAGGATCATTCAGTTTAGATTTATCTATTTATACAGTGTTTGGCATGTATACTGTGGCAAAAGTTTTACTGGATGATCCTGCACGAAATCTGGAATTCTGAGCAATTACGATTTTAGTATCAACATTTGTGTTGCTATTCCAAGAGCAACACAAATGTTTCTATTTTCCTTAGGTCTGAATGTTGTTGGTTTTAAATGGACAATAACGTCATCAAAATTGGTCATAGTTTTTTTCAATCTAAATAGTGTTTTATATATGTAAAATGGTTTGGTTTGTGCAAATATATAAAATAGGACACTTGTTAGTGTCTAAAATAATTAAAAATTTCATAAACTTGTATAATTGAATGTTTAATCATGGAAAGAAAATCAGCAGCAGGCAGTATCCGAAACAAGGAACGCAGTAAAAAGAAATTCTTGGATGCAGTTGGAAAAATTCTGAAAACCAAGGGTTATGCAGGATTAAAGGTAAATGACATTGCTACTACGGCAGGTGTAGATAAAAAAATGATTTATACATACTTTGGCGGTATGGATGGTCTGATAGATGAGTACATTCGGTCTCAGGATTATTGGATTAATGCAACAACAGATAAAACAGACAAAATTTTACCGGATATAAAAGACGGTGGAGAAGCTTTTATCAAAGAAATGCTACTTTCGCAGTTTGATTATGTATACACCAACAAAGAAGCCCAAAAATTGTTGCTTTGGAGTTTGTCTGAACCTCGAAAGTCATTAAAAAAGCTAATTGATACCCAGGAAGAAAACGGTGAACATATTTTTAAATATATTTTTCATCCTTATTTTAAAGGAAATTCACAGGATTTTCGAGCGATTATGGCAATCATGGTTTCCGGGCTTTATTATCTGAATATGTTTGCTTCTGTGAATGGCAGTATCTTTTGTGGCCTGGATATGAATAGTCCCGAAGGGCGTGAGAGAGTTAAAAGGGCGATCTCCTTTATGGTAGAACAGACCTATGAGAATCTTAATTCTCAAGAAGATTGAGGACAAAACTTCTATTTTTAAATAAAAACAGCATCATTAGAAATCTAGTGATGCTGTTACTTTTAGTGTTTTTACCTTAGTGTTTCGAAATTCTTTACATTTTTTTTCACCCAGATCGTTTTTGAAAATATATAGAATGGTTCTTAGTTGATGCAAATATACAAAATAAGACACTAACTAGTGTTTAAAATGATTAAATTTTCTTAAACTTGTAGGATTGAATGTTTAACCATGGAGAGAAAGTCAACAGCAGGCAGTATTCGGAATACGGAACGTAGTAAAAAAAAATTCTTGTATGCCGTTGGAAAAATTCTTAAAACGAAAGGACATGCAGGTCTAAAAGTCAATGATATCGCTTCTACAGCCGGGGTTGATAAAAAAATGATCTATACTTATTTTGGCGGTATGGATGGCCTGGTGGATGAATATATCCGTTCAAACGATTACTGGAGTAAGATCACTACTGAAGAAATTGAAAAGATGAAGCCAAAGATAGATGATGGAGGGAGATCATTCATGGAGGAAATGTTACACTCACAGTTTGATTATATATATAAAAACAAAGAGGCGCAAAAATTATTGCTCTGGAGGTTATCCGAATCTCGAAAATCATTAAAAAAACTCACAGACAAACAGGAAGAAAACGGAGAATACATATTTAAATTAATGATGGATCCTTATTTTAAGGAAAATTCAAAGGACTTTCGGGCGATTATGGCAATAGTAGTTTCGGGTCTTTACTATCTGAATTTAAGATCTTCTGTGAACGGCAATATTTTTTGTGGTGTAGATCTCACTTCTACTGATGGACGGGATAACATCAAAAGAGCAGTATCTTTTTTAATAGGGCAGGCCTATGATAATTTGTAATGCTAATAATTTCAATAGTTAGTAAACGTCTCTTCTTGTGCCAACAATCAGAATGAATCCTTTTTTTAAATAAAAACAGCATCATTAGAGTTCTAGTGATGCTGATACATTTAGTGCTTTTACCTTAGTATTCGAAATTTTTTTTTCTCAACCTAGTGTTAAAAATATATAGAATGGTTTTTAGTTTGTGCAAATATATAAAATAAGACACTATAAAGTGTCTAAAATTATAAAAATTTTCTAACGTTTTATAATTGAGCCATTAATCAAGGAGATGAAATGAGTACTAGTTGGCTTTTGCAAAGAAAATGGATACTTTAAGAAATCTGAAAATAAAGATTATCTGCATTGATTGTATATGAAATCCAAAAACTAATAAAAATTAAAAAAAACAGTAAGTGGTATGCTTATTTTTAACCTATCATCTATCAACATTAATAGTCAAAAAAGCAGAGGTAAAACCTTGTGTACTTTGCTCCACATAAAAATGGCAAATGCTTATTAATGGAAATTATACCGAGGGAAGCATTTCGGTTTATCCGGTTTCAGAGAATGGGTTTGTTTTGAAAAAATACCTGGAAAATCTTAAGTAATAAGATATCCAAAATAAAAAAGCAGAGATTAATTCTCTGCTTTTTCTTTTTTTACGGCTTGGTGCATCACAAGAATAATCCCGAGGAGTAAACATGCGATAATGAGATAACGCCAGGAAAGATCTTTTTGCTCTGTCACTGTTCCGCTTATGGAAATAATAAAGCTGGTTATTGAAGTAATTACATACACCAATCCGCCCATTAAACCACCTGCTGTTCCTGCATTTTTAGGGAAGTATAGCATACTTGTGGTGAAAAATGAGGTAAATAAAATTCCGGAGCAGATATGAATAAAAAAGGCAAAAGGAATCATAATGAAAAGACTTTCTGCAAAGTAACTGGTGATAATTAAACCTGCAATCAGAATCAATTGAAGCAAAATTGGCTGTAGAATTCTCGGTTTAAAATCCAATGTAAGCCTGCGTTTTCCAATAAAGCCACCAATCATCCATGAGAATCCCAGGATTAGGGTGCAATATCCTATCACTACAGGAGTAAAATGAAAGGTATTTTCAATAATAAACGGTCCGGTAATATTAAACAGCATCACAATCGAATAGCTTAATCCTAAGATGAAAATTCCCAACATAAAGATTCTGTTTTTAAGCATCATCTTGTACAGGCTGATATTTTCTGAAAGGTCCAGTTTCTTTTTCTGTGGAAGACTTTCTCCACTAAAGAACCATTCAAAAAGGAATAAAAATCCCGCATAAAAGGCCAGGAAATAGAAGTTAGCATGCCAGTTGAATAGCTTTTCAAGATAGCCTCCAAGAAAAGGAGCCAGAATAGGGCCGCAGGACCACACAATGGTAAAATAACTTAGATAATGCTTTACCTTTTCTGAGTCATAAAGATCTACAAAAATAGCACGGGTAGCTACCACAAGAACAGAAACAGCAGCTCCTTGAAGAATACGGAGCAGGCATATTAAAAAAATACTGTTAGTCATGGTGATTAAAATACTACTCAGTATCAAAATAAATAAGGCAATCAGCTTAGGACGGTAGCGTCCAATGCTGTCCAAAATTCCACCTACAAATAATTGGGAAATCCCATAGCTCAGCAGGTAAGATGTTAAAGTAATCTGGATATCTTTTTCCGAAACCATCATCTCCTTAGCCATGGAAGGAAAAGAGGGCAGGTAAATATCCGTGACAAACCCCGAAAGAGGAATAGACACAAAGGCCATAATGGTAATTAATCTGATGCGTTGTTCAGATGCTTCTCTCAACATATTCATTCTTTTTTACAATGCAAAAATAGTTCAAGAAATAGAAAAACCAATTTTAAAAGACAAAGTAAAAATTACAAAATTCAAATATTTAAATAGCATTCTTAAATTTTAAAGGAGAAACCTGAGCATGCTTTTTAAAGAAGTTGTTAAAGTGAGAAGGTTGTTCAAACCCCAGAGTATAGCCAATTTGAGCAATGTCCCAGTTAGTATATTTCAGCAGGTTTTTAGATTCTTCAAACATTTTTTCCTTAATAATTTGTGTTGTAGTAAGATGGGTTACAGATTTTACTGAAGAATTCAAGTGATTAACATGTACATTAAGGTGGTCTGCAAAGTCAGAAGCGGTTTTTAAAGCCAATGGATAGGCAGGAGAGTCCAAAGGGAACTGTTTGTTAAGAAGCTCATCAAATAGTCTGTACAAGCGGACGTTGGCTGGAAGTTCACCAAGGCTTACATCTTCTACACGGCTTTCTAGGGCAAGATGCAATACAGAGGCAAGATTACTTTTAATGCCGCTGCAACGAAACGGATAAGCAGAATGGTTTAGCTTATGCATCTGCTCAAAATACATATTGGACAACTGCGTTTGCTCCTCATTCAGAAAGATAAAAGGCTTGCTCCATTCTTTAAAGAGCGAAGTTTTTTTAAATAAATTAAATTCTGGATTTCCATTAAAAAATTCCTGATTGAACAAACAAAAATACCCCTCCTGAATATTATCCCCACATTCCCACGAATAAGGGATATTGGGAGACGGGAAAAAAAGCACCGGACGGTCAATATATAGTTTATGCAGGCCATAATGAATTGTTCCTTTTCCTATCATAAAACAGATTTTATAATAATCCCGACGGTTATAAGGACTTTTGAAGCCACAATACTTCCGTGGAAATATATTGAAATGAGACTTTCCTTTTTCAAGCTCTGAATATGACATTTCCAGCAGGTCCTTTCGGGTGCGCTTGTAATAATCCTCTATGGTTTCCAGTTGATCGCTCATTACTTTAAAATTATAAAAATCAAAGATAGGTAAATCTTTTGTCTTTAGATTTGCCTTTGGATAAGTTTTATAGGATCAGAATTCTTTTAAAGTTTTTTCTAATTTTTAGTGATTTGTAATTCCATAATATAAGAGGGGAGTAGGAATGGATCTGCCTGTGAGTTTTCCTTAATAACAAAACCAGACTCCTTGAAAAACTCCAATAAAGGATCCTCTGTGATGATATTAGTCCATAGGATGTCCGTAAATGATGCTGCAGATCTGCATTTTTTCCAAAGAGATTCCCTAATTTCAGGCGAATTATATTCCTGAAGAACAACGAAGTTAAGTTCTGTCATCCTTTTATCTTCTGAAAAACCAGGGTATATGGAACCGCTTTTCAAAATGCAATATCCCACCGGATTTTGATCTGCATAGGTAATGATAAGCTGATTAGACAGATTATTCAGTTCATTAATCATTTTTCTCGGATCCCAATCCTCAATGTATTTTCTGATGCTTTCCTCTGAAATAAGATTGTTGTAAGTATTGCTGATCGAAGATTTAATTACTGTAAAAAGATTATCAACTCCCTCGTCTGAGCCTATGGTAAATTTTGAAATGACTTCCATTCTTTTTTTATCAAAATTATAAGATTAATCTATTCAGAATAGGTACAGTTTGTTAAAATATAACCGATACAGATGGGTATTTTGTAAATTTGTTCAGTACAGATTGAGATAGCATGATGAAGTCTTATAAATATGAAGTTTTTACAAAGGGGATTGAGGAGCAAATCCGCAAAGGGGCTTTGAGGGCTAAGGATCGCTTGCCTTCCGTCCGCGAAATAAAGGAAAGGTACAATCTAAGTACAAGTTCCGTACAAAGCGGTTTTGAATCTCTTATGATTAAAGGTTTAATTGAGAGTCATCCACGCTCAGGATATTTTGTTGCAGAGATGAAAGAAGGCTGTATTTCGGAAATAAAGACAAAGCTTTCTCCGGTAGTAAGGGATGAGGTATTCATGAAGAACATGATGCTGACATCCAAGCAAACTTCCGAAGCGACTTCCTTTAATAATGCGGTGCCGGGAGATCTCCTGATTCCACAAAAACTGATCCTCAGGACAATGCAAGAGGTTATTCGTGAAAAAGGAGCATCATTGCTGAGGTATTATCCCTCCAACGGGCTTGAACCATTGAGGAAACAGATTGCTCAGAGAATGGGAATATATGGCTGTACATTAAACCCCGAAGAACTGATTATTACGGATGGCGCCTTGCAGGCATTAACAATTGCATTAAGCTCTGCAACGAAGGCTGGAGATGTTGTGGCTGTGGATAGCCCGTGTGTGTTTTCTGTATTGGAGGTAATTACGAATCTGGGACTAAAGGTAATTGAAGTTCCAGCTAATGATCATAATGGCTTTGATTTGAAATATTTTCAAAAGGCTTGTGCGGAAAATAATGTGCGTGCCCTAGTGGTAACTCCCAATTTTCATAATCCTACAGGAATAATGATGAGTGACGAAACCCAAAAGGAATTGTTAAGAATAGCAGAAGCCCATCAGGTATGCATTATTGAGAATGATATCTATTCTGATCTTTATTTTGGAGAAGAGAGACCATCCAGTATTAAAAGCTTTGATAAAAAAGGATTGGTAATGATTTATTCTTCATTTTCAAAGACATTGGCACCTGGGATTCGTTTGGGTTGGCTGTATGCAGGTCATCATTATTCAAGAGCAGAGAGGACAAAGTTTGTATTAGGAAGAACGGTTTCTCCAATTTATCAGGAGCTTGTTCTTAGGCTTTTGCAGGAAAAAAGGTATGAAAGACACTTACGTTCATTCAGGAAAAAGTTACATCAGCAGGCAGTTCAGCTATTGGATGTTTTAAGGGAATACTTTCCTCAGGACTCATACTTTCTTCAGCCGCAGGGAGGATACAGTATTTGGGGACAAATGCCGAAAAATATGAATATGCAGAAATTCTATCAATACTGCGATGATCATAAGGTTCTGTTTACTCCCGGAGATACATTCTCACTTACAGATCAATATAGCCATCATTTTCGGATTGTTTTTGCAGAAAGAATTACGCCAGAAAGTATTATTTTACTGGAAAAAATAGGCAAAAAAGCACACGATCTTCTTATTTAATACTAAAGTTGTTTAGACTTAACCACAAAAGTCACAAAAGATTTTATTTTTTTAACACTTGAGTACACTTTAGAAAGTGTAAGAGATACTGTATCATTAAGTTCACATAAGATGAAAATCCTTGATTTTCAACAAAACTTTACTTCTTACACACTAATTATATCACTTAAATAGCTTAAGTGTATAGAAAGCTTTTGTGACTAAGTTTAAACGGACTTATGAGTAGAGAAATTACTGTCTGCCTTTTTAGTTTGTTTTTGATAGCGAAAAAGAAGTGCTTTTTGAAACATTCCCAATCTCTTGAGAACCTGCTCTCAGGTGATGAAATAGGCTTTTTTAAAGATTTTGAGGGTGTTAACTAGAGAAAAATCTACGTTCACATAGAAATATGTTGAAAAAATAGCTTTTTGCTCTAAATTTTTTTCACTGTAGTTAGGCTCGAATCACCATAAAACCTATATTTGCAGCCTAAATTTTTAAATAAATGAAAGAACTAATTGAAAAAATCAACGCGGAATTTGAAGCGTTCACAACTGAGGCAAACCAACAAGCGGAAAAAGGAAACAAGGCAGCTGGAACAAGAGCTCGTAAATCAGCTTTAGAACTAAGCAAATTGTTCAAGGATTTCAGAAAAGTTTCTGTAGAAGAAGCTAAGAAGTAATTCTCCTTTAGCCGGCTTTTGTAGCCGGTTTTTTTATGTCCTGATTTCATCTCAGGCAGATATACATTGTACGTAAAGTGATTTTCCATTTGTATATTCTAACCAGCTCACTTTCATTTCCTTTATTCATCTTTCAGTTTGTTGTATATTAATTTTTACACCGTACAGTGAATACGTTGTAGATAATTTGTATTTTAGGGACATCAATGGTATAGGTTGTTATGAAACATTATTATTTCTTTTTGGTCCTGTGTTTTGGAATTTTTTCTGCTCAAAAGATTAGGGTAGTGGATTCGGAAACAGGAATCCCGGTTCCCAATGCAAGAATTATTTCACAAGAGCAAATTGTTTATACTAACGAAGATGGCTATGCTCCTATAGGCCAAGGAGCTGTTAATTTTGAAATTTCAGCCTCTGGGTTTCAAAATGCAATATTTCCTCAATTTAATTCCTCAATAAAGCTGAAAAGAGCTTATAAAAATATTGATGCAGTAAAAATGGCAAGTGTAGATATCAGGGAAATCTTTGAAGATGTAAATAAGAACTACAAGAAAAGATATTATAAAGAACCATCCGTTTATGATGTGGTATATAAAGAGAAAAAAAGTGATAACAATAAACTTTATTTTCTGACCATTGCAGAGGCTAAATTATGGAGTAAAAGTAATTATTACAACTATAAGGACGGATATCAAAAGGATTATGACAGAATCCTGCAAATGCAGCTGAATAATGTAAAATATTTAAAAAATATAAAGTCAGACGATATTTTTATTCCTGGGACCAATGATTTTTCACATGAATACATGGGGAATTATTTCTTCAATTTTGAACTGAACCGTGTTTTATTTCATCTTAAAAATAAAGGAACAAAATATTCAGGATGGATGGTCTTTGAAGAGGGTGATGAGCAATTAATTACTTTTAAGATTAAATCATTGGAAGGGATTGATGTGAAAGGGGAGTTTAAGTTTAATAAAGCAGATAAGGTGATTACCTATTTTGAAATACAATACTTGCAGGAAAACGTCCCAATGGTTAAGAGAAAAACCGCAACCGGAGAAGAATATGATTATCAGCTGGGAAATGCAGTGCTTATTTTTGATTTCTATAAGAAGAATGGAGTCTATGTGCCTGCATTAACGCGTCTTGAAGGGAATAAATATATTGCTTACTACAAAGGAGTAAGGCATGAGAAGAGAACCAGCAGGGAGCTTATTTATAATACCTTTAAAAAATCTGATGCAGACGGGCTTAATCCAAAAGTAGATTTTAGCAAAAATATCTGGGATAATGTTCAGGTAAAGGAAAATAAAAACAATACCATTTTGCTTTCTGAGCAGGAACAGGCGTTTGTGAATGAGGAGTACGGAACCGGCTCAGATAGAATGATATATCCTTAAATTCTTTTTTAAAATAAAGTATATCTTCTCATCTGTAAATTTTAAAGAGATATTTGTATTTATGTTCTTCGGCATTCATGCTAAAGGCGAAATCTCTTGCAGATAAAGCAAATTTTAGCCCTATTCCTTTACCATCTCCACAATTTCTTTTATCTTTAAACCAATCAATAAATATTATGAGGATAAATAGATTTTTTGCAGTACCAGCTGTAGTGTTGGCTGCCCAATTTTCATGGGCTCAGGTAAAGGTAGATCCAAAAGAAAACCTTAATCCTATCGTAAAAAGTTTTGTAGATGAAGTAAATAATAATTCTCAGCTGGAGGGTATGGCTTATGAGCTTCTGGATGGTATAGGACCACGTCTTGTAGGAACTCCGGAAATGCTTGCCGCTAACGAATGGAGTGCAGAAAAGCTTCGTTCTTGGGGAATTGAAGCGAATCTTCAGCAGTTTGGAACATGGAAAGGGTGGCAAAGAGGAACTACGCATGTTGATATGATATCTCCACGTGTAAAGTCATTGTCAGCAACGCAATTGGCGTGGAGTCCTGCAACTAAAAAAGCTGTAGAGGCGGAGGTCGTTGTTTTGCCAAAAGTTTCTTCCAAGGCAGAATTTGATAAATGGCTTCCCTCTGTAAAGGGAAAAATAGTACTGATGGCTCAGTATCAGAAGATAGGACGTTCTGATGAACAGATCAAGGAATTTGCAACCCCGGAGCTTTATGAAAAACTTAAAGCAGAAAAAGATCAGGCTGCCAAGGATTTTACAGCGTATGTGAAAAATATCGGATATGATAATAATACACTTCCGGAAGCTTTGGAAAAGGCGGGAGCAGCAGGAATTGCTATTTCAAACTGGACAGGAATTATGGGCGCTAACAGAATCTTTGGAGCAAAGACCTCTAAAATCCCAATGATCGATATTGATGTGGAAGACTATGGAATGCTTTACAGAATGGCTGAAAAAGGAGCTCAACCTAAAATTAAGATTGATGCACAGTCTAAAATACTTCCTGACGCAAAAAGCTTTAATACCATCGGAATCATTAAAGGTAAGGAAAAACCTGAAGAATATGTAATCCTTTCTGCTCACCTTGATTCTTGGGATGGTGCTCAGGGAGCGACTGATAACGGAACAGGAACGCTTACCATGCTTGAAACCATGAGAATTCTGAAAAAATATTATCCAAATAATAAAAGAACAATCGTTATAGGGCTTTGGGGAAGTGAAGAACAGGGATTAAATGGATCCAGAGGTTTTGTAGCAGACAACCCACAGATTATAAAAGGAGTGCAGGCAGCTTTCAATCAGGATAACGGAACCGGACGTGTGATCAATATCAGTGGTCAGGGATTTGTAAAGGCTTATGATTATATCGGAAAATGGCTTGACGGCGTTCCAAAGGCAGTGAGAAGTCATATAAAAACTGATTTCCCGGGAATGCCTGGAGGTGGGGGTTCTGACCATGCTTCATTTGTAGCGGCAGGTGTACCTGGATTTTCTCTAAGTTCCTTGAACTGGGGATATTTTGGATATACCTGGCACACCACAAAGGATACCTATGACAAGATTGTATTTGATGAGGTGAAAAGCAATGTTATCCTAACGGCTGCATTAGCATATATGGCCTCTGAGGATCCGGAATTCACCAACAGAGAAAAAAGAGTGATGCCTAAGGACGAAAAAGGTGGTACGGTACAATGGCCGGAAGTAAAAGAGCCTAGAAGAAGTTCTAAGGACTATAAATAAGAACGGTAAAAATACTTACAAATATAAAGGCTGTCTCCATGGAGACAGCCTTGTTTTTTATTCGAGAACTCTTTTCGATTTTAATTAAACATAAAGTTCCAAGTCTGAGAATTTTGAAATTGAGGGAGAGTGGGGTGTAGCCAGCTTACCAAATCCATATTCACAGAAGATAAAAGCTAATCCATTGGCTTTAGCAGAGTCATAATCCGTCTGTGTATCACCAATGTATACAGAATCTTCGGTAGATAAGTGGTTTCGCTCCATAACGAGCTTAATATTTTCGGATTTTGGCTTTTGCGTTCGTCCATGAGATTCAAAATCTACAAAGAGATCATTGAATTGATAATACTCTAGAAAGGATTCAATATAACCATCCTGACAGTTGCTGACGATAAATAGGTTGTGCGTATTGGCCAGGCTTTTTAAAGTAGCTTCAACATCATTATAAAGAATCCCGCCCTGTACACGAAGAACCTTGTTTTCCTGAGCTACAATCTCGGAAAGAATCTCTTTAGCTCTTTCATCTGAAATTCCGGGAACAATATCCTTGACAATATCATGAGCCAATAAACCCATGTACTGATCCATATCTTCGGGTTTCAACTCTCGTTTTACCAGCTGATGTTTTCCTAAGACCTCATTCCATATTCCAATAATGGTAGCCCTAGGATCCCACAAAGTACCATCCAGATCGAATATTAAATTTTTTGTACTCAAATTATACTGCTATTTTATGTTTAATGGGGTTAATTTTCAAATTAAGAAGTTACAAAATCATGCTCAGCTGAACTCTTTTTCTTGCTTCATCCACTTCCGTTACTTTAACTCTGACATGCTGATGAAGCTTTACTACTTCGTTAACATCAGATACAAAGCCTTCTTTCAATTGTGAAATGTGAACCAGTCCACTTTCCTTAATTCCAAGATCCACAAAGCATCCAAAAGCAGTGATATTGTTAACAATTCCCGGTAGAATCATACCTGCCTTTAAATCTTTAATGCTTTTTACATGAGGATCAAATTCAAATACCTTTGCTGCTTTCCTTGGATCTAATCCCGGCTTTTCCAGCTCCTTTAGAATATCCTTGATCCCCAGAATTCCAATTTCTTCCGTAATATAGCTTTCAGGCTTTACCAAGGCTATTTTTTCCTTATTGGCGATGAGGTCATGAGTTTTTATTCCGAGATCCTTAGCCATTTTTTCAACGATTCCGTAGGCTTCAGGATGTACTGCGGAATTATCCAATGGATTTTTAGAATTGGAGATTCTTACAAAAGCTGCTGCCTGCTGGAATGCTTTTTCTCCAAGTCTCGGAACTTTTTTAAGCTGTTTTCTATCTTCAAAAGCTCCGTTTTCAGCTCTGTAATTAACAATGTTTTCTGCCATTTTTTCTCCGATCCCTGAAACATAGCTTAATAAGGACTTACTAGCCGTATTGATGTTGATTCCCACAGAGTTTACACATCTCATTACAGTAGAATCCAATTCATTCTTTAATTGGGTTTGATCCACATCGTGTTGATACTGCCCAACACCAATGGATTTTGGATCAATTTTCACCAACTCTGCCAAAGGGTCAGAAAGTCTTCTTCCGATAGACACTGCGCCTCGCACAGTCACATCATAAGTTGGGAATTCATCTCTGGCAATTTTACTTGCTGAATAAACGGATGCACCTGCCTCAGAAACCACAAAAACCTGTAATGGCTTATCGAAAGCAATTTTCTTTATGAAAAATTCTGTTTCTCGGCTTGCTGTTCCGTTTCCGATGGAGATGGCTTCAATATTATAAGCATTCACCATAGAACGGATCTTTTTCATGGCCATTCCTGTTTCATTTTGTGGAGCGTGAGGGTAGAGGGTTTCATTATGAAGAAGATCTCCCTTTTCATCAAGACAAACTACCTTGCAGCCACTTCTATAACCCGGATCTATAGCCAGAATCCTTTTTTCTCCCAATGGTGGAGCTAGAAGTAACTGGCCTAGATTTTCAGAAAAGATTTCAATGGCTTTTTTATCAGCCTTTTCTTTGGCTTCCTGTAGTGTTTCATTAGAAATGGCAGGCTCCAGAAGTCTTTTGTAGCTGTCTTTTATGGCCAGGGCAATCTGTTCCGAACTCTCATTATTAGATTTGATAATGGCCTTTTCAATAAAGTCAATAGCTTCTTCCTTATCAATACCGATATTCACTTTTACAAAACCCTCCGTTTCTGCTCTTAGCATGGCTAAAAGTCTATGGGATGGAGTTCTGGAAAGGCTTTCTTCCCATTCAAAATATTGGGAGAACTTCTGGGCATCTTCTTCCTCTTTTTTAGCCTTTACCACCTTGGAAGTGATGATAGCCTTACGTTGATATAATCGGCGAAGATTCTTACGAACATACATATTCTCGTTGATCCACTCTGCCATGATATCTCTGGCGCCCTGAAGAGCTTCTTCTTCAGTAGAAACGTCGTTGTTTAAATATTTTGAAGCCAAAAATTGAATGTCATTATTCTTTTGGCTCATAATGATCTTGGCTAAAGGCTCTAGTCCTTTTTCCTTGGCAGTATCAGCTTTGGTTTTTCTTCGTTTTTTAAAAGGAAGATATAAGTCTTCCAATTCCTGTATATCAAAGCTTTCTTCAATTCTCTGTCTGAGTTCAGGGGTTAAAGCATTCTGTTCCTCTATAGATTTTAAAATAGATTCTTTTCTTTTAACAATTTCTTCAAACTGCTTACTAATCTTTGAAATCTGCTCAATCTGTGTTTCATCCAGATTTCCGGTCTTATCTTTTCGGTAGCGGGAAATAAAAGGAATGGTGCAGTCTTCTGCTAATAATTGTAAGGTATTGTTGATGCTCTTTTCTGAAATATTGAGCTGTATCTGTATGAATTCTACGGTCGTCATTGTTCTGTTTTCGGATAGCTAAAATAGGGTTTTGAAATGAAAAAAGGCGAGTTGCCCCGCCTTGAATGTTTTCACAACGGAATAATCCTTATTGTGAATTGCTTTTCAAAATTATTAAGACAAATATAGAAGAAAAAATCTTTATTATAATTATGGGAATCCGTAATTAGGATGTTTTTTTTATTTCTATTTTTATGTAGTATCAAAAATTAGAATGATGATTAAAAATATACTTGGATTAGACTTAGGCACCAACTCCATTGGTTGGGCTTTAATAGAAATTGATGAAAATAATATTCCTATTCGCATTATTGCCATGGGTTCTAGAATAATTCCTTTATCAACAAATGATAAAGAAGAATTTCAAAGAGGTTTGTCAATTACCAAAAATCAAAGCAGAACAGTAAGCCGTATTCAGCGAAAAGGTTATGATAGAAAACAATTAAAGAAAAGTGATTTAAAGAAAATTCTAAAAAAATACAATATTTTCCCATCAGAAGAATTATTAAAACTTCCAATGCTTGATTTATGGAAACTAAGAAGTGATTCTGCTAACCCCAATGAAAATATTTCTGCTGAACAATTAGGACGTATTCTCTATATGCTTAATCAGAAAAGAGGTTATAAGTCTGCTAGAAGTGAAGCTAATTCCGATAAAAAAGATACAGATTATGTTCAGGAGGTAAAAGGACGCTATACTCAGTTGAAAGAGAGAGAACAGACTATTGGGCAATATTTTTATGAAAGGCTTTCTACTGCTTTTTCGGACAAAGATAATAGACAGTATTTCAGAGTCAAAGAAGAAGTGTATCCAAGAGAAGCTTATATGGAAGAGTTTGATACTATTATTAATGCTCAGAAAGGCAAGCACGATTTTCTTACAGATAAAGTGGTTCATCAATTAAGAAATGAAATCATTTATTTTCAAAGGAAGCTGAAATCCCAGAAAGGATTGGTGAGTATTTGTGAATTTGAAGGTTTTGAAAAAACTGTTTTTGATAAAGAAAAAAACAAAAATAAGGTGGTGTTTGTTGGACCGAAAGTAGCTCCTAAAACGTCTCCTTTGTTTCAGCTTTGTCGAATTTGGGAAGTTGTTAATACGATTACCTTAAAAGTGAAAAATCCAGAAAGAAGCAAATATAAATGGGGTGAAAAAATTCCGGATTTAAAAGAGAAGGAAATTTTAGCAGATTATTTATTTAAAAATGAAAGCCTAAGCTTGAGTAAACTTCTCGAAATTTTAGAACTAAAAAAAGAAGATGTATATGTGAATAAGCAAATCCTGAAAGGTATTAAAGGAAATGAGACGTATGCAACTCTTCATAGTATTTTAGGCGATAATGAACTTTTGAATTTTGATGTATCCATCATTACTTCAAATCATACTGCGATATTTGTAGATAAGAAAACAGGTGAAATTCTTGAAGAAAGAGCAGGTCTTGAACTTGATGCATCATTGGAAAAAGAGCCGTTATATCAACTATGGCATACCATTTATTCTCTGAAAGATTTAGATGAATGCAAAAATGCTTTAATTAAAAGGTTTGGTTTTGATGAAGAAATTGCCGAAAGGTTATCTCGTATTGATTTTAATAAGCAGGCTTTCGGGAATAAATCGAATAAATCGATGAGAAAAATTCTTCCATTTCTGATGGAAGGCTATGATTATTCTCAATCCTGTAGTTTGGCGGGTTATAATCATTCTAATTCTTTGACGAAAGATGAAAGAGAACAGCAAATTACTTTAGACCGATTAGAACTTCTTCCTAAAAATAGTTTGAGACAACCTATTGTTGAGAAAATTCTGAACCAGATGATTAATGTAGTTAACGCAATTCTTGAACAATATGGAAAACCAGCTGAAATTAGAATTGAACTTGCTCGTCAACTTAAACAAAGTAAAGACGAACGAAACGAGACCGATTTACAAAATGCTAAAAATAAAAAACTCAATGAAGAAATTGGAAAAAGATTGACTGAATTAGGACTTCCTGTAACCAAGCGATATATTCAAAAATATAAATTCATATTTCCATCACTTAGTAAAAATCTGAAAGATGCTCAGGTTAACAATCAATGTATTTATTGTGGAGAAACTTTCAATTTAACAGAAGCTTTGAGTGGAGACGCTTATGATGTGGACCATATTGTTCCGAAAGCTTTATTATTTGATGACTCACAGGCCAACAAAGTTTTGGTTCATCGAAAATGTAACTCTACAAAGACTAATCAAACTGCGTATGATTATATTGCTACAAAAGGTGATGAACAGGTTAGAGTTTATTCAGAACGGGTGGATGACTGGTTCAAGAGAGGAATTATCTCTTACAGTAAAATGCAAAGGTTAAAAGTGTCACACAAAGAATATCTTGAAAGGAAAAAAGTTGGAAAAGAAACAGAAACGGATAAAAAGCTTTGGGAAAACTTTATCGACAGGCAATTGAGAGATACTCAATATATTTCTCGTAAATCAAGGGAGATTTTGCAGAAAGTATGCAATAATGTAACAACAACAGAAGGTGGAGTGACTGCTAAACTCCGTAATTTATGGGGTTGGGATGATGTTTTAATGAATCTTCAAATGCCTAAATATAAAGAATTAGGGCAAACCGTCACCAAAGAATGGACAAGCGAACATGGAAAAAGAAAACATCAAAAAGAAGAAATAGAAAACTGGACAAAAAGAGATGATCATCGCCATCATGCTATTGATGCTTTGATAATAGCTTGTACAAAGCAAGGCTTTATTCAACGGATAAATACTTTGAATTCGAGTGAAACAAAAGATTTGATGGTAAAAGAAGTTGAGGAAGCTAAAATAGAATTTAATGAAAAAACTACACTTTTAGAAAAGTATCTAAAAACTCAGAAACCTTTTAGTACACAAGAAGTGATGCAAGAAGCAGACAGGGTTTTAATTTCTTTTAAAGCAGGTAAAAAAGTAGCAACAATAACTAAATTTAAAGCGACAGGAAAAAATAAAGCGACAGGTGTGATTGTTCCAAGAGGAGCTTTACATGAACAATCTGTTTATGGGAAAATAAAAGTAATTGAGAATGATAAACCTTTAAAATATTTATTTGAAAACTCAGATAAAATTGTAAACCCAGGGATTAAAAATCTTGTTGAAACAAGGCTTTCAGAAAATGAAAATAATTCTAAAAAGGCTTTATCAACATTAAAGAAAAATCCGATCTTTTTCAATGAAGAAAAATCCAAAATTCTGGAAAAAGCATCTTGCTACAATGATGCCACTGTTTTGAAATATAAGTTACAAAATATAAAAGCAAGTCAGGCTGATGATATTGTTGATGAAAGAGTGAAATTTTTAGTAAAAGAAAGACTTCTTCAATTTGGAAATAAAGAAAAAGAAGCTTTCAAGGATACACTATGGTTTAATGAAGAAAAACAAATTCCGATTATAACGGTTCGTTTGTTTGCCCGTCCGGATGCTAATAATTTACAGGCCATTAAAAAAGATGAAAATGGAAAGGAGATAGGATTCGTTGTAACAGGAAATAATCATCATATCGCTATTTATGAAGATGAAAACAACAATCTTGTTCAACACAGTTGTACATTTTGGCACGCAGTAGAAAGAAAAAAATATAATATTCCTGCTGTTATTGGAAATTCATCAGATGTTTGGAGTCAATTATTAGACAAGGAACTTCCAATGTCATTTTTGGACAAATTACCTCCGGATAAACTCAATTTAAAATTCAGTATGCAACAAAATGAAATGTTTATTCTGGGCTTATCACAAGAAGAATTTTACGAAGCAATAAAAAATAATGATAAATCTTTATTGAGTAAATATTTATACTTAGTTTGGAGTATTTCTGAAAATAACTATTGGTTCAGGCATCATTTAGAAACTAAAAATTCTGATTTAAAGAAAACCGATGGCGTTAAAGAAAGTAAAAGACTTTATAATATTAGAAGTTTGGGTTCTTTGTTTTCTTTAAACCCAATAAAAGTCAGATTGAACCATTTAGGAGAAATTACCAAAATAGGAGAATAATAATTATGATTACTCGCTCCATATACATCGGCAATCCCGCTTATCTTAAACTTAAAGATGAGCAAATGTATATTTTAGAACCCTCCACTAAAGAAATGAAAGGTAAAGTTCCGGTGGAAGATTTGGGGTTGCTGATGTTGGATCATTTCCAGATTACGATTTCACATCAGTTAATTCAGAAAATGATGGGAAACAATGTGGTAATAGTGAGTTGCGATGGCCATCATTTACCACACGGAATTATGCTTCCGTTGTATGGCCACACTGAACATTCCGACCGGATCAAAGACCAGTTAGAAGCCAGTGAACCCCTCAAAAAACAACTTTGGAAACAAACTGTCGAATGTAAAATTGAAAATCAAAAAGAAGTTTTAAAACGGTTAGGAAATTATTACGAACCAATGATGGGTTATCAGAATAATGTGAAAAGCGGTGATAGTACCAATATGGAAGGTATTGCGGCGCAACATTATTGGAAGCACCTCATCAGTCTGGATTTTTTGAGACAACGCTTTGGAGATTCACCCAATCAATTTTTCAATTTTGGGTATTCGGTTCTCAGAAGTATTTTAGCAAGAGCAATTGTTGAGACCGGATTGCTTCCTGTTCTTGGAATTTTCCATAAGAATAAATACAACCCTTATTGTCTGGCCGATGACCTGATGGAACCTTATCGTCCTTTTGTTGATTTATTAGTCATGCAATGGCTGGCAGTCAATCCTGAAACTGAAGAATTAACTAAAGAATTTAAAGCTTTCATTTTACAGATTGCAACCAAAGATGTGAAAATAGATGATAAAACCAGACCCTTATTGGTTGCGGTAAAAACAACCGCTACATCACTGTATAGATGTTATACAGGAGAAAAACGCCTGATCTCTTATCCTGAGCTGATATGAATGCCGAAAGGTTTAATGCATACCGAATTATGTGGGTTTTAGTATTATATGATTTACCGACAGAAACTAAAGCCAATATGAAAGACGCCAACCGCTTTCGTAAATCTTTGCTTGATGATGGCTTTACCTTATTTCAGTTTTCAATGTATGCGAGGCATTGTCCAAGTCGTGAAAATGCTGAAGTTCACATTAAAAGAGTGAAGTTGATGCTTCCAAAAGCAGGTAAGGTTGCTATTATGTGCATCACTGACAAGCAGTTTGGAGATATTGAAATATTTTTTGCCAGAAATAAAGAAGAGCCACCTCCAACCTTTCAACAGCTTGAGTTATTCTAAATTTTGAATCCTAAAAACAAAAACAATCTGCTGATTTTCAGTAGATTGTTTTTTGAGGCTGTGACTAATCACGAAGATAATAATTTTTGAAAGCAATTCACAACATTGTAGTACAGCTCTACTTCCTGTAACATGCTGTGACTAATCACGAAGATAATAATTTTTGAAAGCAATTCACAACAGCGCAAATATTGTGATTATGAGACAGGGTGCTGTGACTAATCACGAAGATAATAATTTTTGAAAGCAATTCACAACTGTACCGCATCGCAGGTATTCTTCACAAAAGCTGTGACTAATCACGAAGATAATAATTTTTGAAAGCAATTCACAACGTGACACGGTTGTACCGTCTTTATTTACTAGCTGTGACTAATCACGAAGATAATAATTTTTGAAAGCAATTCACAACTTGTCGCGAAAATTCATAATACCTTGCCCGGCTGTGACTAATCACGAAGATAATAATTTTTGAAAGCAATTCACAACCTCATTTTCTACTATATTTTTTAAAATTTGGCTGTGACTAATCACGAAGATAATAATTTTTGAAAGCAATTCACAACGAGTGTTGTAGGTTTCTGTTTTTATACTACGCTGTGACTAATCACGAAGATAATAATTTTTGAAAGCAATTCACAACATGCGTCAATTGGTGGTACAGAATTAAAATGCTGTGACTAATCACGAAGATAATAATTTTTGAAAGCAATTCACAACGAATATGAACAAAGAACAAAACTTTGTAATGCTGTGACTAATCACGAAGATAATAATTTTTGAAAGCAATTCACAACAATGTAAGAGATTTTGAAGGGGAAAAAAGAGCTGTGACTAATCACGAAGATAATAATTTTTGAAAGCAATTCACAACTAGAATGCCAATTAGAAAATAATAATATGAGCTGTGACTAATCACGAAGATAATAATTTTTGAAAGCAATTCACAACTAAAGTAAAGACTATAACAGGAGTTAAGCCGCTGTGACTAATCACGAAGATAATAATTTTTGAAAGCAATTCACAACCCTGTTCTTAAATAAATTAATATGTTAACTGCTGTGACTAATCACGAAGATAATAATTTTTGAAAGCAATTCACAACCGCTTTTATTACACTTTTTGTTTTGAGAAAGCTGTGACTAATCACGAAGATAATAATTTTTGAAAGCAATTCACAACAGGACAAGTTAAAGCCTTATCGGAAATTTCGCTGTGACTAATCACGAAGATAATAATTTTTGAAAGCAATTCACAACTTTCCAGTTACGACGCTTTGAAGCTTTCCAGCTGTGACTAATCACGAAGATAATAATTTTTGAAAGCAATTCACAACTATCTATATTGAACCCTGTACGCTATTATAGCTGTGACTAATCACGAAGATAATAATTTTTGAAAGCAATTCACAACTATATATGAATAGATTCAAATCAGTTGATGGCTGTGACTAATCACGAAGATAATAATTTTTGAAAGCAATTCACAACTCACTACTTATCAAGAAACTTGCTCAGGAGGCTGTGACTAATCACGAAGATAATAATTTTTGAAAGCAATTCACAACTCGGTTAAGGGTATAGCGATGTTAGTGGGAGCTGTGACTAATCACGAAGATAATAATTTTTGAAAGCAATTCACAACGCAATGATTAGGGTTCCTGAGAACTTTATTGCTGTGACTAATCACGAAGATAATAATTTTTGAAAGCAATTCACAACTAAAAATGCTGACGGTTCGGAAACTCTTAAGCTGTGACTAATCACGAAGATAATAATTTTTGAAAGCAATTCACAACAGCATATCTACATGCATCAATAAGGTGGTTGCTGTGACTAATCACGAAGATAATAATTTTTGAAAGCAATTCACAACTGCAACAAATGAACTTCCCTCTGAATTTTGGCTGTGACTAATCACGAAGATAATAATTTTTGAAAGCAATTCACAACGCCATATGATGTGGGGTTGACAGTTTTAGAAGCTGTGACTAATCATGAAGATAATAATTTTAGGAAATTTTTTCACCATTTTTCTTATCCAAAATTCTCAATTATCATTGTAATAAGCAATAAATTCACTATTTTGCTGTTTGTTTTTCTTAAATGAACAATAAAATATAAAAAAAATCATTTCTTGATATATGTTAAGATGACAGAAATATGGTTTTTCTATTTTTGTATCCGAAAAACAACAAGAAAAATTTCGATTAAACTTTTTTAAACAATTCAATAATATGAAAAAACTTAGTGTAATTGCATTAGTAGGAGTAGGATTGCTAGCAGCATCTTGTAATAATAAAGAAAAAACAGAGACAGCGGTAGCTACTGAGCAAGCTGTTGCAGAAAGCAAAGGAGAAGTGTTGGCAGTAGATGCAGCAACTTCTATCGTTAACTGGAAAGCATTCCATAAAGGAGGTTTTGCTCCTCGTTGGGGAACTCTTAACGTAAAATCAGGGGATCTAAGCATTGAGGGTGGACAAGTTGTAGCTGGAAACTTCAATATTGATATGACTTCCATTAAAGTTGATCCGGCTTCAGTAACTGAAAAAGATAAAAAACCGGCAGATCTTGAGGCTCACCTTAAAAATCCTGATTTCTTTGATGTAGCTAAAAACCCTGCTGCAGACTTTAAAATAACAAGTGTAACAGACCTTAAGGAGGCTCCAAAAGATGCTGTTGCAGGTGCTAACAAGACAGTAAGCGGAAACCTTACATTAATGGGAAAAACGATGAATGTTACTTTCCCTGCTAAAGTAGATGTAGTAGATAACACTGCAGCTATTCAGGCTAAATTTACTGTAAACAGAACAGATTGGGGAATTAAGTTTGGTACTTCTGAAGCAGATCCTGCAGAATGGATGATCAGCAAAGATATTGAGATCGCAATCGATGTAAAAGCTAAAAAATAATTAGCCGGATATATTATAATTACGGAGCTGTCTGATTAAGGCAGCTCTTTTTTATTTGGAAAATTCTCCATATTCACTAATGAGGAATACATTAAGTAAGGATTGTTTATTTTAAAACTCTACAAAAGCAATCAATTCAGCTCCCATGAATCCTGAATACGTACGCAATACTCACTTCCCAGATATAAAGGATTACCATGTTTTTCAGACCAAAACCCGTCCAATATATTTTGGCTTAAACAACGGTATACCGCAACACCTTTATAGATTTTATGATCTTCTCCTTTGTAGTTAAAGTTAAGTACTAAGATGCGGTCTTTATAAAACCCAGTTCCGTTCTGGGTATGTTCGCCAATCGTCCATTGGGCAATAATGCGGGCATTTTCATCAACAGATAAGACTAATGTACCATGATAAGAAACCTGATCAGACTCTTCCTGATTGCTCCCTTTAATAGAATAAGTTCCTGCCAAATCATATACTGTCATTGCTTCTTTTTTATGGGTGGCAAATTTAAAAAATCTTATTTTGATAAATACTACAAATTATGTGTAACCAACAATACTTTAAATTCTAAACTTTTTCTATCATCAAATTAAACTTTACTTTTGCAGCAAATTAAATATAAAATGATTCCTTTTCTGCTGATCGCTAACCTTATTACATTCGGAGTTTTTGGATTTGATAAACTGCAGGCCAAAAGACATCAATGGCGAATTTCAGAGAACGTTCTTTTAGCACTTTCATTGATAGGAGTTGTAGGGGCAGCTTTCGGAATGATTGTGTTTAATCATAAGGTTTCCAAAAAATCTTTTCTGGTTAAATTTTTTTTGGTGGTTTTAATTGACCTTGTTCTGCTTTATCGCTTGATAAGGCATTGATAAGTAAATGCTTAATGAAGTTAACTGTTGCTTTTTAAGACTGTTAATTAACACAATTTATTTTTGCGAAAAATTTTATTGAAATAAAGTTAAAATAAACCAGTAGTAGAACTTAACGTATTATATTTTTCGACATATTTTAAGAGGGAATTATCTAAATTTCTCATTATGAAATTGTTAAATATTGCATAAAGATTTTAATTAATTCATTTTAAATCACTATTTTTGCACCCGTAAAAATCCTATATGCAAAACATTAGAAATATTGCGATTATCGCACACGTTGACCACGGGAAGACGACTTTGGTTGACAAAATCATTCACGCTACCAATATTTTCAGAGAAAATCAGGAGAGTGGAGAATTAATTATGGATAACAATGATCTTGAAAGAGAAAGAGGGATCACCATCTTATCCAAGAATATTTCTGTTACCTATAAAGACACAAAAATTAACGTAATTGATACTCCTGGTCACGCGGATTTCGGTGGGGAAGTAGAAAGAGTATTAAAAATGGCTGACGGAGTTATTTTGTTGGTGGATGCGTTCGAAGGACCAATGCCACAAACAAGATTTGTACTTCAGAAAGCTTTGGAATTAGGTCTTAGACCATTAGTTGTTATCAATAAAGTAGATAAACCAAACTGTCGTCCGGACGAAGTTCACGATCAGGTATTTGATTTATTCTTCAACCTTGAAGCTACTGAAGAGCAGTTGGATTTCCCAACTTTCTATGGTTCTTCTAAGCAAGGTTGGTTCAACACTTCATTAGAACAAACTGAAGATATTTTACCATTATTAGATGGGATTTTACAATATGTTCCTGAACCAAAGGTAACTGAAGGAAACCTTCAGATGCAGATTACTTCTTTAGATTTCTCTTCTTTCCTAGGAAGAATTGCAATCGGAAAAGTAACAAGAGGAGAGCTTAAAGAATCTCAGTGGATTGGTTTAGCTCAGGCAGACGGAAAAGTTGTAAAAGGGAAAGTAAAAGAACTTTACGTTTTCGAAGGATTAGGAAAGAAAAAAGTAACTGAAGTACAAGCTGGAGATATCTGTGCTGTAGTAGGTTTTGATGCTTTCCAGATCGGAGATTCATTTGTAGATCTTGAAAACCCTGAACCATTGGAAAGAACTGCAATTGATGAGCCTACATTGAACATGACGTTCTCTATCAACAATTCACCTTTCTTCGGTAAAGATGGTAAATATGTAACATCTAATCACCTGAAAGAAAGATTAACAAAAGAATTAGAGAAAAACTTGGCATTAAGAGTTCAACAAACTGACGATGCAAATACTTTCCTAGTTTTCGGTAGAGGTATTCTTCACTTATCTGTTTTGATCGAAACAATGAGAAGAGAAGGGTATGAGATGACAATTGGTCAGCCACAGGTTATCCTAAGAGAAATTGATGGTGAAAAATGTGAGCCTTATGAATCTTTAGTAGTAGATGTTCCTGAAGAATATGCTTCAAGAGTTATCGATTTAGCTACTCAAAGAAAAGGAGATCTTCACATTATGGAAACTAAAGGTGAAATGCAGCACATGGAATTCGAAATTCCTTCAAGAGGTTTGATCGGATTACGTTCTCAAATGTTGACAGCTACTGCAGGTGAAGCTATTATGGCACACCGTTTCACAGAATATAAGCCTTTCAAAGGTGCTATTCCTGGAAGAAATAATGGAGTATTAATCAGCAAGACTCAAGGTCCAGCTACAGAATATTCTATCGCTAAACTACAGGATAGAGGTAAGTTCTTCGTTGATCCGGGTGAGGAAATCTATGCAGGAATGATTATTGGTGAGCAAAACAAACCAGGAGACTTGGTAGTAAACATTGTAGAAGCAAAACAGTTGAACAACATGAGAGCTTCTGGAAAAGATAAAGATACGGGTGTTGCTCCGAAAATCTTATTCTCTCTTGAAGAATGTATGGAATATATCCAAGGTGATGAAGCTATTGAGGTAACTCCAAACTTCATCAGAATGAGAAAGAAAATCCTTTCTGAAGAAGAAAGAAAAAGAGTTGAAAGATCAGCTAAAGCTTAATAGCTTCTGATTTGAAACTGTTATCATATAGAAAAGCCTCGAATTTTTCGAGGCTTTTTTTCTAAATAATCGGAAAAATTGTTTATTTTTTCAGATGAAAATCCAAAATATCAAAATATAATTTAAAGTAGTTTTGTGACTATGAGAATGAATAAATTAAAACTTATCGTTTTATTAGGAGTTTTTGCGTCTTACAGTACCTCATGTTCAGTTCAGAATAATGTAACAAAGACCCCTCCCGCTAAAAATACAACAAAACCAAATACCAATACAACTCAACCTAAACCTTCTGTAGTAACTAAACCAACAACAGGAACGGCTCAAGCAGAAGAAACTTTCAGAACCAATCTTCCGGAAATTAAAAGAGAATTCCGTGGTGCATGGATCGCCAGTGTAGCCAATATCAACTGGCCTTCAAGAAACGACCTTACAGTTGAGCAACAAAAAGCAGAAGCCATCAATATGCTGGATATGTTGAAGAATAACAACTTCAATGCTGCCATCTTTCAGATCAGACCCTCAGCAGATGCTTTATATACAAGTAATATTGAACCTTGGTCGTACTTTTTAACAGGAGAAACAGGAAGAGCTCCTTATCCTAATTATGATCCACTTCAGTTTTGGATTGAAGAAGCCCACAAAAGAGGCTTGGAGCTGCATGTTTGGTTAAACCCTTATCGTGCTCATCACACTAACGGAGGTTCAGTGACAAAGCTCTCAATGGCTAATACACTTTCTGATATTGTAGTAAGATTAAAGAACGGAATGTATTGGTTTGATCCGGCAAATCCAAAAACACAAGGACATGTTTCCAATGTAGTAAAGGATATTGTAAAAAGATATGACATTGATGCCATTCACTTTGATGATTATTTCTATCCATATGCAACCTATAACAAAGGTGCCGATTTCCCTGATTACGCAAGTTGGAATACATACGTGAGCAATGGCGGGAGCCTATCAAGAGCAGACTGGAGAAGAGATAACGTTAATAAATTTGTAGAGCGTATCTATAAAGAAATTCATGCAGAGAAAAATAATGTAAGATTCGGAATCAGCCCGTTTGGAATCTGGAAGCCGGGTTATCCAGCAGGAGTTGTAGGATCCTCACAGTATGACGAGCTATATGCAGATGCTAAATTATGGTTAAATAAAGGGTGGATAGATTATTTCTCTCCACAATTATATTGGCCGATTGATTCAAAAGGACAGGCATTTGAATCATTGCTAACCTGGTGGCAGTCTGAAAACACAATGAAGAGACATCTATGGCCAGGCTTAAATACAGTTGAAATTAAAGTATCTGACCGTCCTACAGAAATTAAGAACCAAATCGAAATCTCCAGAAAAATTCTGAAAAATGATGCCGGAGAAATTCACTGGAGTATTGCCGGACTTACAAAAAATCCAGGAATGCTTCCTACTTTGAAAAGTGGTCCATATAATGAAAAGGCATTAATTCCTAAATCCCCATGGATTAAGGCTGTGCCATTGCAAACACCAACATTGTTCATCACAGATAATGGAAGTTCTGCACAGGTAAGCTGGAGTACAAAAAATGTAGCCGACGTTTTTCAATGGGTACTTTTTACCCAATATAACGGCGAGTGGCAAACAGAGATTCTAACGCTGGATACTCTTTCAAAAGACGTTCCTAAGTCTAAAGATGGTAAAAAGCTAAATGGAGTAGCCATTAAGGCCATTGATAGATTAGGAAATGAAAGTGATTACATGGCAAAGAAGATCAGATAAGATAAAAATGACGATGATGTTTTATAGCAGACACCATCAAAATTTTAAAATAAATAAAAGGGGTTTAACGTAAAGTTGAATCCTTTTTTATGGTTGAAAAATATAAATCATTTTTTTATAGTGTTTTATTATTGCTCAAAAAATAATAATATATATAAATGTAATATTTTAGAATAACTATAAATTATTACATTAAGTTTCTTAAAATCAGCTGATTAAATTTAATTCTCGTTTCGTTTTTTGTAAATCATAAATCTTAGCGGAACCATTTTTGCATGAATAATCTCATAATCACCAAAATATAACATTATGAATACTAACAGACTTTCCGCAAAAGTGGAAAAAGCACTTAGTGATCAAATGAACAAGGAAATTCATGCATCACACATTTTTTTATCTTATGGAATTTGGGCAGACGATAAAGGTTACCAAGGAATTGCCAATTTTCTGTATAGACACTCCCAGGAAGAAAGAAACCACTCAATCAAGTTCATGGAGTACATTTTAAACAGAGGTGGAAAGCCTAAGGTTAATGCCATTCCTGCACCTCCGGCTGATCCGGAATCACTTACAGCTTGCTTTGATGGGGTTTTTAAACATGAAGTAGATAATACAACAGCAATCTACAAAATAGTAGATCTTTCCATGGCCGAAAAAGACTGGGCAACATGGAACTTTATGCAATGGTTTGTTCAGGAACAGATTGAAGAAGAGACCCTTGCCCACAACTTAATTGATAAATTGAAAATTGCAGGTGGCGATCGTGCAACAGACGAATCCTTATTTACCTTAGATAAAGCTTTACAGGAAGCACCGAATGATGTTCCTCTGGCTCAGGAGGCTACAGGAGATCGTCCATAAAAACAATAAATAAAACCAAAACTGTTTGAAAATCTGTCAGAATACTGGCAGATTTTTTTATTATGAAACTCCCTTTAATTTCACTATCTTTGCACGCTGAAAGTTAAAGACTCAATAATTTTAAGAGAAAAGAAGCAATTCCTTTAAACTCTAAATATTGATCTTTAGCCCCTAAACCTTAAACTTTGAATTTTACAATATGAAATGTGGAATCGTAGGCCTGCCGAATGTAGGTAAATCAACACTTTTTAACTGTTTGAGTAACGCAAAAGCTCAATCAGCAAACTATCCTTTCTGTACTATTGAACCTAATCTTGGAACGGTTTCCGTACCAGATCAGAGATTATTTGAATTGGAAAAAATAGTAAAACCGGAAAGAGTTTTACCGGCTGTAGTTGAAATCGTTGATATTGCAGGTCTTGTAAAAGGAGCTAGCAAAGGAGAAGGATTGGGGAACCAGTTCTTAGCTAATATCCGTGAGTGTGAAGCAATCATCCATGTTTTGAGATGTTTTGATAACGGAAATATCATTCATGTTGAAGGTTCAGTGGATCCACTAAGAGATAAAGAAATCATCGATATCGAATTACAACTGAAAGACCTTGAAACAGTAGGGAAAGCAGTTGAAAAAGCTAAAAAATTCATCAAGTCTGGTAAGAAAGAAGATCTTTTAACTTACGAGACACTTCAAAATCTGCAAAAATTCCTTGAAGACGGGAAGAATGCAAGAGAATTTGCAGTAGATGACTTTGCAAAGTCAATCATTGGCGAAGTTCAGCTTTTAACTAATAAACCTGTACTTTACGTTTGTAATGTAGATGAAAACTCTATCAAAAACGGAAATGACTGGATTGGGAAAATTGAGGAAATGGCTAAAAATGAAGGCGCTGAAGTTGTAGTTTTAGCAGCTCAGATTGAAGCTGATATCAATGAACTTGAAACTTTCGAAGAAAGAGAGATTTTCCTTGAAGAACTAGGTCTTACAGAACCTGGAGTAAACCGTTTGATCAGAAAAGCTTACGATTTATTAAAGCTTCAGACTTACTTTACAGCAGGTGTTAAAGAAGTAAGAGCTTGGACTATCGGACAAGGATGGACGGCTCCTCAGGCAGCTGGTGTAATTCACACAGACTTTGAAAAAGGATTCATCCGTGCAGAAGTTATCAAGTATGATGACTATATGACGTATGGTTCTGAAGTAAAGATTAAAGAAGCTGGAAAACTTTCTGTAGAAGGTAAAGAATATGTAGTTCAGGATGGTGATATCATGCACTTCAGATTCAACGTATAAAAGAAAAAATATTAAAGTTAGTTTATAAAAAAGCGCTTCTATGAATTTGGGAGCGCTTTTTGCCTTTTAATAGATAAACCAAGTAGTGAAAGGAAATATATTTTGATGATTAGTATAATAGTTTCCTAATGTTAGAAAGCTATTTTTTATTGTACTATTTAATCAAATGGTAAAGGGAGTTCGGGAACATATCTGCACTCTCGCTCGGCACAACTACTTCCCGTCATTCTGCAACGGCCTGTGGTGAGATCAATGCATCTGGCTAATCCGCCGGTAATGGTTTTCAACTCTTTTTTGTTCAGCTTTTTGCCTATCTGTGAAATTTGAATTCTCATTGGTTTGGTTTTTAATGTGTTAACAGTTACTAATATAGGGGGATATTCTAATATATATCACTGGATATAGAAAAAATAAGATAGCATTTTATTTTCATTTCATTAAAAATCAACTTTGTATATTTGAATTTTACAAATCATCTGTCATGGAAAAAATTGCCCATTCTTCATTGGAAGACTTTTATAGGGAGATGACTGCCAAGCTGGGGAAGAATCTTGAAGACATCTTTCCCAAAGGTCTTCATAAGGATATCGGACATTTCAATGTATTTGATATTGCACAAACTATTGAAAGGGTAAAAACTACCTCAGAAATGCCTTACAACAGGAGAAAATACTACAAGATTAGCTTGATCAGAGGAAATAATCGGGCAGAATATGCAGATAAAGTAATATCCATCAAACGGAACGCCTTATTATTTGCTACACCAAAGGTTCCTTACCATTGGATCCCTGAAGATAATGAACAGTCCGGAAGTTTCTGTGTATTTACTGAGGATTTTCTTATTAAGGGCAGGTCTTACAACGGTTTGGAGAACTTGCCTATCTTCCAGCCGGGAGGTATTCCTGTATTTGAAATTGAGGATGAGCTGGCAGATGAAATAAGTTTGCTCTTTAAAAAAATAAAAAAGGAAATTGATTCAGATTATGTATTTAAGTATGATCTGATCAGAAACTACGTATTGGAATTGATCCATTATGGACAAAAACTGCAACCGGCAACAAAAATTTCCACTTCAAATGATGCCTCCCTCAGGGTAGTTTCCTTATTTATTGAACTGTTGGAGAGACAATTTCCCATTGAATCCATGGAGCAGAGACTTCAGTTGAAAACGGCAAAGGACTATGCAGAAAGGCTGGCTGTACACGTTAATTATTTGAATAAAAAATTAAAAGAAAGTACAGGAAAGACCACGACGGAATTTATTGGAGACCGTATCATTCAGGAGGCTAAGATACTTTTAAAACAAACCCAATGGAATGTCTCTGAAATATCCTATGCGCTGGGTTTTGAAGAAATTGCCCATTTTTCAAACTTCTTTAAAAGAAAAACATCATACACACCGTTGGAATTTCGGTCATGATTTGAATTTTGCAAATTTCAGATTGATTCAAGCAAACAAGGCCTGTAGAAAATACACCAACTTTGTATCATCAAAATAATCAAAATAAAAATGGACACAAGAACAAAAATTGTATTGATAACAGGAGCTAATCGTGGATTGGGTAAAAATTCTGCCCTTAAAATTGCTGAGAAAGGATTAGACGTCATCATTACCTATAGAGGCAATGAAGAAGAAGCCAGAGCGGTTGTTAACGAAATAAAAGGCATGGGTAGAAATGCTGCTGCTTTTCAATTGGATACAAAGGATCATAAAAGTTTTAATGCTTTTGTAAAAAATGTTACAGATCATTTACAAGAGACAACAGGAAGTTCCAATATTGATTATCTGGTGAATAATGCAGGAACGGCTTTGTATTCACCCATTACAGAAGTTACAGAGGAACAGCTTGATGATATGGTGGATATCCACTTTAAAGGAGTATTCTTTTTGACTCAAAAATTATTACCTTTTATTAATGATGGCGGTGGAATCGTTAATATTTCTTCAGGATTGGCAAGATTTGCAACTCCGGGATCTTCTGTTTACGGTTCCATCAAAGCAGGTGTAGAAATGCTGACGAAGTATATGGCTAAAGAGTTAGGCTCAAGAAAGATTAAAGCGAATGTAGTAGCACCGGGAGCTATTGAGACTGATTTTGGAGGTGGAAGAGTGAGGGATAATAAAGATATCAATACTATGATAGCAGGCGCTACGGCTTTAGGAAGGGTAGGTCTTCCGGATGATATTGGTGGAGTAGTGGCTTTTTTATGTAGTGAGGATGCTGGCTGGATTAACGGACAGAGGATAGAAGTTTCAGGAGGAATGTTTTTATAGGACTTTCTTCATCATTCTTTTTGGTTTTCTTAAAAAATAAAAGAACCAACCGTTGTAGGTTGGTTCTTTTTATTATAGTCTATTATAAGCTTCCGGGATCAGGAAAAATTACAGGGCCATCAGGATCTATAGGTTCCAGAGGTATAGGAAGCTGGCATTTATCTTCCCTACATCCTGGTCCAATAAATACACAGTATCCTGAAGAATTTGTGCATCTTACATTGCCATTACCTCCGCTAATTACTCTCAGTTCACTCTTTGTTAATTTTTTTCCTATTGATAAGATTTTACTTTTCATGATTCTGGTTTTTAATAAGTTAATATTACGAATATATGAAAAGTTTCAATATTAAATCACCTATTGAAGATAAAATGTAAATGCAATATTCGATTATTGTTTATTTTTTTTAACTAAACCTTTGAAAGGTTCTCAATGGCTCTTTCCAGAGTTTCCTGTTTTTTAGCAAAACATAATCGGATCACATTTTCATTGATTTTGTTTTTATAAAAAGAAGAAAATGGGACACTGGCTACTTTATGGTTGATCGTTAATTCAGTAGCAAAATCAAAATCATTTTTATCCGAGATTTTATTATATTTCAATGCCTGAAAATAAGTTCCCTCACAATCTAGCAGTTCAAAGGATGTTCCGCTTAATCCTTTTCTTAAAAAGTCTCTTTTTTCTTGGAAAAATTGATTGAGGTGGGTATAATGTTCATCATTTTTCATGTACTCCGCCAGTGCAAGCTGAATAGGAGTATTTACACAGAAAACATTGAACTGATGCACCTTTCGGAATTCATCCGTTAAAACTTTTGGAGCAGCACAATAGCCAACCTTCCAGCCTGTAACGTGAAAAAGCTTACCAAATGAGGCAACTAGCAGACTTCTTTCTTTAAGTTCGGGATATTTACAAATACTTAAATGCTGCTCTCCGTCAAAAACAATATTTTCATAAACTTCGTCGCTTAAAATAAGAATAGAAGTTCCCTTTACCAGTTGAATCAGTTCCTGAATATCTTTTTCCGTTAATATTTTACCGGATGGATTGTTGGGATTATTAAGGATGATCATTTTGGTTTTGTCACTAATCAGTCCTTTTACAGCAGTCCAGTCAATTTGATAATCCGGAGCTTTCATTTCAAATCGTTTCACAATACCACCGAAAAGCTCCACGGTAGGCTCATAGCAATCATAGGCAGGCTCAAAGATAATGACTTCATCCTCTTTCTTGATAAAAGCAGCAATTGCCGTGAAAATAGCCTGGGTTCCTCCTGCGGTAACGGTTATTTCCGAATCAGGATGATAGGTTGTTTGATGGCTGTTTTCAATCTTTCTTGCAATTTCCTCTTTCAAAGCAATCATTCCTCCCAATGGGGCATACTGGTTGAAGCCTTTCTTGATAAAATGATCTACATAGTTCAGAAGTTCAGGATCCGGCATGAAATCGGGAAAGCCCTGCGATAAATTGATGGCTTCATTTTCATTGGCCAGCTGTGTCATTTGGCTGAAAATAGTAGTTCCTACATTGGAAAGTTTAGACAAAGGAAGTTGTATCATAAAAACGATTTTATGAATCCGAATTTAATGAAATATTTAAAACATTTTAAGATTAAAATATAAAAAGCGGGTATAAAAAATGGAAATCCGCCAGATCTGCAAATCAGCAAAGCTTTTCAATAACGGTTATTTAGAAAACATGATTTTTAAACAATTGTTTAGGAAAGTGTGATTTTTACTTTTTATTAACTTCAGGGATGCCTACATTTGTTAGACAAATAACCAGGTTAAAACCCAATAAACATGAATATTAAGAAAATTGAGCTTCCGGAAAAATCAGTTTTATCCAAAGAAAAAGAAAACTTTGATTATATCGATAGCTTCGAAGGAAAATTAACAGATACACGCCGCAGTATTGACATTACCGAAGTGGGTAAAGCTTTTTTTACAAGCGGGCCAAAATGGGGAAAGAAAATGTTTGCATTCCGAAATAAGGTTGTCTCATTATTCGGATTGAAAACCGGTACGGAAGCCACCCCTGCCAAGGCTTCTGATGACTTTACATGTGAGATAGGTGAACGTATTGGGCTTTTTAAAATATTTGGTAAAACGAATAACGAAATTATTTTGGGAGAAGATGATAAGCATCTGGATTTCAGGGTGTCTCTTTTATTCGATAAAGATAAAGGCCAGAAAGATGTAGATTTTCTTACAATCTCCACCACTGTAAAATACCATAACTGGCTGGGAATACTGTATTTTCTGCCTGTTCGTCCTTTTCATAAGCTTATTGTTTCTGTCATGCTCAAGAATATGATAGGTCAGTTGGAAAACGGGAAGTAGTACTATTTTGATGAATTTCCTTATTAGCTTTACGATTGTCAATAGGCTGTAAAATAAAATAAACCTGAGCAGGAACGCCTGCTTATTATTCTTAATTTATTTAAGTCCACTTTTTTGATAGATCAATCCTAATTTTAGGATAAATGTTGATAAAAAAATGAACTTTAAAATTCGGATAATTTTGTACAATTTCGTACTTTTGTATGTTTGCTGAAATCATATATGTCACAAGAAATAAATCCAACCTACTCCGAAGATAATATCAGAACCCTCGATTGGCAGGAACATATCCGTCTGCGCCCCGGCATGTACATCGGGAAGCTCGGTGATGGTTCTTCCGCGGATGATGGTATTTACATTTTACTTAAAGAAATTCTGGACAACTCGATAGATGAGTTCAGGATGAGATCCGGAAAAAGAATTGAAATAAAACTGGACGATGGTAAGGTTACCATCCGTGACTTCGGTCGTGGAATCCCGTTGGGAAAAATGGTAGATGCTGTTTCCAAAATGAATACCGGAGGTAAATACGACAGTAAGGCGTTCAAGAAATCTGTCGGACTGAATGGGGTGGGTACCAAGGCAGTAAATGCTCTTTCAGAGTATTTCAGGGTACGTTCTTTCCGTGACGGAAAGATGAAGGCAGCGGAGTTTTCCCGCGGTATGATTAAAGAAGATTTTGATGAAAAGGAAACTTCTGACAGAAACGGGACTGAAATTTCATTCGTTCCCGATGGGGAAATATTCCTGCATTTCAAATATAGAAAAGAGTATATCGAAAGAATGCTCCGCAACTATGCCTATTTGAATCCGGGACTGAAAATTCTTTTCAACGGAGAAACTTATTTTTCTGAAAATGGTCTTAAGGATTTGTTGGAAGAAGAATTAGAAAGCGAGATTCTTTATCCGATTGTTCATTTGAAAGAGGAAGATATTGAGGTTGCAATTACCCATTCTGACAAGTCTCAAACAGAAACCTATTTCTCATTCGTAAACGGACAGAATACAACGCAAGGTGGAACACACCTTAATGCTTTCCGTGAAGCATATGTGAAGACAATCCGTGAGTTTTTTAATAAAAGCTTTGATGCTTCCGATATTAGAAAATCTATTATTGCAGCAATTTCCATCAATGTTGAGGAACCGGTATTTGAATCTCAGACCAAAACTAAGCTGGGATCCAATGATATGGGACCTAATGGTCCTACCGTAAGAACTTTCATTATTGATTTTCTTAAAAGTAAGCTGGATAACTTCCTGCACAAGAATCCTGAAATTGCAGAAGCAATTCAAAGAAAGATATTAATCTCAGAAAGAGAAAGAAAGGAACTTTCCGGAATCCAGAAGCTGGCAAGAGAAAGAGCCAAAAAAGTATCTCTGCACAATAAAAAACTTCGTGATTGCAGACAACATTACAATGATCAGAAAGCAGAAAGAAAAGGAGATACACAGATCTTCATCACCGAGGGAGATTCTGCATCAGGATCTATCACAAAGTCCAGAGATGTTGAAACACAGGCTGTATTTTCACTAAAAGGTAAGCCTTTGAACTGTTATGGTCTTACGAAGAAAGTGGTGTACGAAAATGAAGAATTTAACCTTCTTCAGGCTGCTTTAAATATTGAGGAAAGCTTAGAAGATCTAAGATATAATCAGGTAATCATTGCAACCGATGCCGATGTGGATGGAATGCACATTCGTCTATTGATGATCACATTCTTCCTTCAGTTTTTCCCTGATCTGATTAAAAATAACCACCTTTATATTCTTCAGACCCCTTTATTCAGGGTGAGAAATAAAAAAGAAACAAGGTATTGCTATTCAGAAGCAGAAAGAGTAAAGGCACTCAATGATCTTGGTAAAAATCCTGAAATCACTCGATTTAAGGGACTAGGGGAGATTTCTCCGGATGAATTTAAACACTTTATTGGTAAAGATATCCGCCTGGAACCAGTAGTAGTAGGAAAAGATCAGACCATAGAGCAGCTACTGGAATTTTATATGGGGAAAAATACCCCGGACAGACAGGCTTTTATCCTTGAAAATCTGGTGGTAGAAGATGATACGGATATTGATAAAAAAGAAATTTTGAATGACGTAGACAGTTTATAGACTGGTGACAACATAAGAATCAAATGAGACTAAGTAACCGTAATAAAATATCAATTTATAATTCTTTAAGTACCCTGCTACTCATGATGGTAGTATTTGGAATACTTGGGTTTCTGGCTAATAAATATAGATTTAATGTATTGGGAGATGAGAGTTATTTGCTCATTATCATACCTGTATTAATGCTGATTGTTTTTTACCTTAGTGGAAGACAGATCTTCGAATATGATAGCGATGGAGAAGCATTGAATTTTAAAAATAGAAATATAATTCCTTTTTTAAATTCTCCTCTTCATGATGAATTTCCAAAATATAAACTGATAAAATATGATGTAGTCACTATTTTCTTTATCAAAAGATTATACATTACACTTTCAAGTAAGAATAGTGGTTCCACCATACTGAAATACCAGATTTCTTACTTGAGCAGAAAAGAAGTAAATGATTTAAAACTCTCTCTGAATAAAGTAGTGAAAGCTAATAAGGAGAAAAAAGATTAATATAACAGATGACGACAGAAGAATATTCGCATGAGGGTGAAAGCTTAAAGAAAGTTTCCGGTCTTTATAAAGATTGGTTTCTGGATTATGCTTCCTATGTAATTCTGGATAGGGCTATTCCTTCCGTATATGATGGGTTGAAGCCTGTGCAGCGAAGAATCATGCACTCTATGCGGGAACTGGAGGATGGCCGTTACAATAAGGTGGCCAATATCGTGGGAAATACCATGAAGTATCACCCTCACGGTGATGCGTCCATTACAGATGCCATGGTACAGATCGGTCAGAAAGAACTGTTGATAGATACTCAGGGTAACTGGGGGAATATCTATACAGGAGACTCTGCAGCGGCAGCAAGATATATTGAGGCCAGATTGACGCCTTTCGCTCTGGAAGTAGTATTCAATCCTAAAACAACCGAATGGACGAAGTCCTATGACGGAAGAAATAATGAACCCATTGATCTTCCGGTTAAGTTTCCATTGCTTCTTACCCAAGGGGTAGAAGGAATTGGGGTAGGACTTTCCACCAAGATACTTCCACATAACTTCAATGAACTGATCAATGCATCTGTAGCCTATTTAAAAGGAAAGAAATTTGAGCTGTATCCGGACTTTTTAACAGCCGGATATCTTGATGTTTCTGAATATAATGATGGTCACAGAGGAGGAAAAGTAAGAGCCAGAGCAAAAATTACCCAGACAGATAAACATCTTCTGGTGATTTCAGAGCTTCCCTATTCCAAAACAACAAGTGATCTTATTGACTCTATTTTAAAGGCCAATGAGAGAGGTAAGATCAAGATCAAAAAGATTGAGGATAATACTTCTGATAAAGTAGAAATTCTGGTTCATATTCATAATGATGTTTCTCCGGATAAGACGATTGATGCTTTATATGCATTTACCGACTGTCAGGTAACCATTTCTCCGAATGCTTGTGTAATTGTAGGAGACAAACCTATGTTCCTGAACGTTTCGGAGATTTTGAGAATGAATACGGATCATACCGTTTCATTGTTGGAAAAAGAACTTGAAATAGAACTTCACGAACTTCAGGAAAGCTGGCATTTTTCATCCTTGGAAAGAATCTTCATCGAAAACAGAATTTACCATGATATCGAAGAAGTGAAAACCTGGGAAGATGTCTTAAAAACAATTGATGCCGGATTGAAACCTCATACCGGACATCTTTTACGAGCGGTTACAGAAGAAGATATCCTAAGATTAACAGAAATCAGAATCAAGAGAATTTCAAGATTCGATTTAGATAAATTTAAAGAAAACATTGCCTCTCTTGAGGGCAAAATAGAGCAGGTAAAACACCATCTTGCCAACCTGATCACGTATGCTATTGATTATTATTTAAATATTCAGAAGAAATACGGAAAAGACAAGCAAAGAAAAACCGAGCTTAGAATTTTTGATACCATTGATGCTACTAAGGTTGCTGTTGCCAATGAGAAGTTCTATGCGAACTTTGAAGAGGGCTTTATCGGAACCTCATTGAAAAAAGATCAATATTTATTCGACTGTTCGGATATTGATGATATCATTACTTTCCGAAAAGACGGTAGCATGAAGGTGGTAAAAGTGGAGGCCAAAACATTTATTGGAAAAGATATTCTTCACGTTGCTGTTTGGAAGAAAAACGACAAGAGAACGGTTTATAACATGATCTACCGCGAGGGAAGAGAAGGTCCGTTTTACATGAAGCGTTTCTCTGTAACAGGAGTCACCAGAAATACAGACTATCCTTTGGCTTCTGATAAGAAAGGTTCAGAAACATTGTATTTTTCAGCTAATCCTAATGGAGAAGCGGAAACAGTAACTGTACTTTTAAAGCCAAACCCAAGAATCAGAAAGAATAAAATGGAGATCAATTTCTCCGAGCTTGCCATTAAAGGGCGTGATTCTAAAGGAAATCTGGTGACCAAATATGCTGTGAAGAAAGTCGATATGAAAGAAGAGGGTGTTTCTACACTCGCTCCGAGAAGAATCTGGTTTGATGATACTGTAAGAAGACTGAATGCTGATGCAAGAGGAACATTATTAGGAAGCTTTAAAGGAGATGACAAGATATTGACCATTAATACGAATGGTGAAGTAAAGCTGGTTTCATTTGATTTAGGAAACCGTTTTGATGATGAATATCTGGTTCTTGAAAAATGGAGACCATCACAGCCCATTACCTGTATTTATTACGATGGGGAAAAGGATATTTACTTTATCAAGAGATTCCTTTTGGAAAATACGGTTAACTTACAAACCTTTATGCCGTCTGAACATCCAAAATCATTCATAGAAAATGTGATTATTGCCAATAACGTTACTGCAGAAATAATTTTTGCAAAAGATAAAGGGAAAGAACGTGATCCGGAAACCATAAATATAGATGAATTTATTGCGGTAAAAGGGATAAAGGCCATAGGAAACCAGTTTACAAAATTCAAGGTAAAGGCCATTAATATTACGATTCCGGAACCTGTAGAAGAAGAACCGGAAGTCTATGAAGAACCGGAACAAACAGGTGATATGGATGAAGATGGGGGGATCATCGGAAATTTGTTCCAGGGAGAGGGAGATAGCGAAACGGAATAAAAACCCATCTCAATCCATGAAGAAATATACATTTTCTACCCTGTTGCTGATTGCTTTACTTAGCTTTTCATGCAAAGAAAAGAAAACAGTAGTTACAAAGGTTGTCACTACAAAATCAAAGTTAGCTACTGATACTCATGATAGTATTCAGGAAGATAAAGAAGACGAAGATGAAGTGAGAAAAAGCGATTTGGATTATGAGGTGGTAGATCCTAACAGTTTTAAAAAATGGAAAGGAGCGTATTTTCTTGAATACAAAGATTATGCAGGAGAAGGAAATGCTGTTATTAAAGTAAAGTTGAAACTGGATGATCCGGAATTCAACAATCTTTGGATTTGGTGGGAAGCTCCTAATGAAAAGAATAGTGATACCATCAGTGTATTTGGAAGTTTTGGTAAAGCAGATAATATCAATACCAAAATTAAGTTTTTACCGGAAGTTGAGACTGGAGACGGAAGAGGTATAGAGAAAGATTATTTCTTGTATGAAAAAGATAACAAGTTTTACATCAAATCGAGGATGATTCCTTCCGAAAACGGTATCATTAAAAAGCTTCCCATTCAAAAAATAAAATAAAAAATACCAGATGAGTATAGTAGTTTTAATTATCATAGCAATCACATGTATCTTTAGTTACATGGGATTCAACAATACCAGTTTATTTGAAAAATATAAATTCAATGTTGGGGCAATTGCCAACAAAAAAGAATATATAAGATTAATTAGTTCTGCATTTTTGCATGCAGACTTTATGCATTTATTTTTCAATATGCTTTCACTATATTTCTTTCAGGGAGTGGTGATCCATTTTTTTGGAGAGATAGGATTTTTAATCATTTACTTTGGATCAATGATTCTGGGGAATCTATTTAGCTTACAGATTTATCAAAAGCAACCTTGGTATTCCGCAATCGGAGCCTCAGGAGCTGTTTCGGGTATTATTTTTGCTTCCATAGCAATGGCCCCAAGTGAAATTAGTGTCAACTTTTTACCGGGATGGCTGTTTGGAACTCTTTATTTCGGATATTCAGTATATATGATGCTGAATCCTAAGCAATGGGATAACCTTGGGCATGCAGCTCACCTTGGAGGTGCCTTTTTTGGGCTTGTTTACTCTGTAGCAATGCATCCGCAGCTGGCAATGAGCAATTTGTTCTATCTGGGCGTAATGTCGCTTCCATTAATTTATTTGGGTTATCAGATCTTTGTCAGGAAACGAATAGGATAAAAACTATTTCTAATTAAAATATCAAAACCAATGAACACATCAGAATTTAATAGTTTCATCGTGATACTTATCTATGGTTCATTGGTTTTGCTTTCTTTATTAAAGCTAGCCAACCCTTTAAAAGTTAATAAAAAAGCTAATTTTTGGTTTGGAGTCTTTCTTTTCCTCTGGTCCACATTTTGGATGGACGAGGTGCTTTTCCTGATTACCGGTTCAGTTATTGAATTTCATTCCCTTTTTCTGATAAGATCTATACAATATCTGACCCCGATTTTTTTCTACCTAAGTGTATTATTCTATACGAACCCGTCCTTTAGGTTTAAAATAACAGATTTTAAATTTCTACTGTTGCCGGCAGCATTTTTAGCTTGCCTTGTATTAGTAAGACTTGGGTACAAGAATCCGTTTGAATCCTTGGCTATCATCCTTATTTTAGTTCAGGCATTATTTTATACAGGGCTTTCCTACATTATCATCAGAAAACATCAACGAAAAATTCAACAGTTCTCCTCCAATACAGAAGGAATTGATCTTAACTGGCTTGAGTATATTATTCTGGTGCTTTTTGCCGTGAACATTATCTATGTAATTTATAACCTGTTTTATGATCCAAAATCATTGAACTTCTTTATCAATACAGTTTTTTTACTTGTTATATACTGTGTTGGCTACTATTCCCTGAAAGAAAAAGAGATTTATCCCTTGGAAGAAAAACAACGGGAAGAGCTCATTTCCATTAATGAAGATTCAGATTCAGAAGACGTAAAAAGAAAATTGATTTCTGATGAGGAACTGCTAAAAATTAAATCTCAGTTGGAAATGATAATGAACACCCAAAAACCTTATCTGGACAGTGAGCTGAACCTTATTAAACTGGCTGAAATGCTATCTGTTTCCACTCATCATTTATCCTATGTAATTAATACCGGTTTCGGAAAGAACTTTTTCCAGTACATCAATGAATTTAGGGTAGAATATGCCAAAAAACTTTTAAAGGAAACGGACAGCAAATTATCAATTTTAGGGGTTGCCTATGAATCAGGATTCAATTCCAAAACCTCATTCAATACAACTTTCAAAAAACTGACCGGACAAACTCCTTCCGAGTTCAAAAAATAGGTTCCGATTTATAAAGTTTTACTTTCAAATTGTATTTAAAATATTGAATTTTAATAAGTTGTGGGCTTTTGTTTTTTGATTTAAAATAGGTTCGCTCAGATAATTCGGAACATTAAAAGGGTATTCCTACGATAGCTTTGTACCGTAAAATTTAATCTTATGGATACCAAAGAATCGTACGCAGTAGTTACAGGAGCCAGCCAAGGCTTAGGAAAAGCATTTGCTGAAAATCTGGCAATGAAAAACATTAATGTCATTTTGGTAAGTCTTCCGAACCAGAATCTAAAAGAACTTTCCCAACAGCTTGAAGAAAAATATCAAATAAAGGCACACTATTATGAAGTAGACCTTTCCGTCAATGAAAATGTATTAAAGCTCACAGAATGGCTTAATTCATCTTTCAATATCCATATTTTGATCAATAACGCAGGGCTTGGTGGAACCAAAAGATTTACAGAAGCAAGCTCAGATTATATCAATACAATTCTTCAGGTCAACGTAGCAGCAACCTCGCTTATTACGCATCAACTTCTGCCCAATCTGTTAAGACAGCCCAAAGCTTATATTTTAAACGTTTCTAGTATGGCGGCCTTTTCTCCCATTGGCTTCAAGACAGTTTATCCTGCAACAAAAACCTTTATCCATTCATTTTCAAGAGGATTACATGAAGAATTAAAAGATACCAATGTTTTTGTAAGTGTTGTAAACCCCGGAGCTATGAAAACCAATGCTGATGTCTGTAAAAGAATTGAAAAGCAAGGTTTCTGGGGCAAAATGACACTTTTAAACCCTGATAAAGTAGCTTCCCGATGCATTCAGCAGTTATTTAAAAAAGATTCCGTAATTATGGTGAACCCAATAAGCTGGCTGGTGATGAAGATTGTCCCGATATGGATCAAGCTTCCATTGATGACCCAAGCCATAAAAAGAGAGATCGAAGCATGAAAAACGTTTTTGTAACCGGAGCTACTGGACTTCTGGGAACCAATGTTATTATTAAATTATTAAAAGATGGTTATACTGTTATTGCTCTGGTGCGCAAGAAAAGCAACTATTTGGGCGAAGAAAATGAAAACCTGAAACTGGTAGAAACAGACTTTTCATCCGATCTTTCCACATTTCTTAAGGAAACTGACTGCGTGATTCATATTGCTGCAGAAACGCGACAAAATTTGCTCAGTTACGATGATTACAGAAAAGTAAACTATGAAATGACAGCAAATTTAATCACTCAGGCAGCGGCCTGCGGAGTAAAAAGATTCTTGTTTATAAGTTCTGCCAATACATTAGGCTATGGAGATGAAAAACAACTGGGGAATGAAGATAAAGAGCAAAAGTATCCTTTCACAAAAACCTTTTATGCTCAAAGTAAACTTGAAGCTGAAAATTTTCTTTTACAGAATCATAAGAAAATTGATGTTATCATTCTGAATCCAACTTTTATGATTGGAGCTTACGATACCAAACCAAGCTCCGGAAAACTAATCTTTTGGGCCTGGAAAAAGAAGTTGGTCTTCTATCCGAAAGGGGGAAAGAACTTTGTTCATGTAGAAGATGCCGCCAATGGAGTAGTAGTTGCTATAGATAAGGGAAACAATGGTGAAATATATCTATTGGCCAGCGAAAACTTAAGCTATAGGGATTTTTTCAAAAAAGTAAACAGGATTACAGGGCAGAATCCCATGATGATCCCGATTCCTAATAGAGTTTTGAGTCTTCTTGGGTTGATAGGAGATGGTTTGAGGATGTTGAAAGTAAAAACAGGGCTTAGTACTTCCAATATGAATGCACTCCAGATCTGTAACTATTATTCCAATCAAAAATCAGTAGAGAAACTTGGTATTCAGTATCAATCCATTGATAATGCCATAGAAGACGCAGTTCAGTATTTTATTAAAAAGAAGATGCATTGATTTTATAGCATTTATTAATACAAAAAAACCAGCCTTTAAAGAGCTGGTTTTATACATTTAATTTTTATGTTTTAGTATTATCCGGTTGGTATTAACGAGGATAATCTATCTTTTGCGTTACATTTTTATTAGAAATAACACAAGGCTTGCTGCAATTATTGGAGTTTGAGATATTTACTTGTATCAATGCAGGCATTGACCTGTAATCTTCATTGTTATAAGGACTTTCAGTTCCATTTCTACCACCCCCTTTGATATCGTATCTTATTTTAGCGATTCCTGTAAATCCATTAGCAGGTCTGAAAGAAACTTTCCCTGTAGATGGGTAATATGTCCATGTTCCCTCACTGTTGGTGTAAACATTGTTTACTATATTGGGAATCACACTTCCATTGATATCCAAAAATCGGAATGATTTAAAATCAATATTATCATAAGAAGCAGTTGGCGGGTTTTGACCATTGATGGAAGAATAAGCAGCATCATTAAGTAAAGGAGCGTACATCGATTTTATTTTTGGACATCCTGCAAATAAATCATCCGTTACTTCAGCGGCATAAGGCTTGCTGACTCCTAGATTTTTTAATAAATGTATGTTTTTAGCATCCCCGGTTGACGCAGCAAAACCAATTCTAAAAGTTGCAGGAGGAGAAGTATCCAACGTTCTTACCTGATTAGTTTGTGTTGCATTTTCCGTATATTTTAAAGATGTGGGATAATAATAATTATCAATAATCTTTTCCTTAACATTTCCATGTTGTATTTCTAAGGTTACATTATAACCTCCCGATGGATTAGGAACTAGTGTTACAAATGCTTTACGGTATCTGGCATCGTTGTCATCTTTAGGAATTGTAGTTCCACCACTCTCCATGATAAATTGATTAAAGTTTGGATTTTGAGCAGCAACATGTTTCCCTGTTTGAACATCCAGATATACCGAACGATTACTACTTGAGGGCGCTGTATTGGTTGCCGTACTGTAAAGTAATGGATAACCATTGTATCCTGCAGGCTCAGAAGATGACAGGTACTGATTGCCACGCTTTCCTCTTAAAGTTACATTACTTCGCCAATTCGCAATTGATACATCAGAAAGTCCATTTCTAGTCCTGTCTCCCTGGCGGAATCTGGTTTTAAAATTTCCAAATTCATCCAGCCCTATTCCTAGATAGGCGCCTCTTAATCCCTCAAGATTTCCTCCTTGGTTTGAGTTTCTCAGAACAAAAGTATAGCCTAGTCCTCCTCCAAAGTATCCAAGGTTAAGTTGATCTTTAGGAATTGATCCATCTACTAAAAATATAGATATACCATCTCCACCATTGGAGTCTCCACCATAAATTGCATATTCAAATTCAAACTTAATTCCTTGGTTGCTTTTAAATATTTTATCAGCCAATATCACTCCTCCGGAAGTGTTGTTAACATTTCGGGTTAATCGTAATCCATCGGTAGTAAAGGTTGCATCATTCTGAACCCCACTTGTGGATACTTTATACGCCTCTTGCGGCTGTAATCCTTGTGTGAAGCTTACAAAATACGGATAACCTGTCCCTTGTTCATTTTGTGCTGAAATATGTTGAGAAAAAATAAACAGTAAAAAAATAAACAAAAATCTTTTATGTTGTATAATTAGGTTGCTCTTTATCATAGCTTACTTATTTTACAACAAAAACAATATTAATAAAAGAACAATCTGTTGCTGCGGCTCTCACATCATAGGTCATTACTCCAGAATCCGAAATAGAAATATTACTGAATACATTAGGATCTGCATCCGTCACATAATAATAAAGGTCTTTGTTTGATGGGAAAAAAGGAATTGAGGCAGGTGCACTTGCGCTTTTTGCCTTCGGAGATCCAAATTGATTCTTATAAAGGGTATATAAATCTTTTGTTTGGCCATTAGCATTCTGCGATGTGTCGAAAGAAACACTCGGCATATAAAACATCTTAACAGCATTATTGCTGATACATAACCAATCCGGAGCGGTAGGAGTACCTATATTTTGGCTCAGGCACTTCTTATCTGTATCATAAATGAGAAGAGAATTGGCAGGTTTGGATATAGCATCTCTTTTTGCGGTAGTAAGCCTTGGGATTAACATTCCCTTATTTTGGCTATAAACATCTAAAGCTGCACTTTCATCAGGATTAGAAATATTAATCCCTACCTGTGCGTGCGCAGACATACCAATTAGAAAAATCGAAATTTGTAAAAGAAAAATTTTCATTGCTTGTGAATTTATTTGTGTGTTAATAATAATTTTTGACAATATTAATTGCCTAAAAATACCTGAAGTACTTTTAGTTTTTTAAATGGATATTGTTTTTTTTTGATTTTAGATCACGTATTAATCTTAGAAATTGATTTTTATATCAACTTCTTTGAAAATAATGGATCGTAAGTTCGTGAGCATAAAAGAATAATAGTAACAAAAACCAAAGGTTTTTATTGTTATAGTGTTATTTTTATTATGCTGATTTTGCTAAGAAATTCAAATGTGATTAGCAAATAATTGACTACGTCGAAACCGTAGTTTTAGTGTCTAAAATAATGATATTCATAATGCTTGTGTTTATGCAAAAATATGAATTAATTATATTATTTCATTACTTTCTGTCAATTAAATTTTAATTAACCTTACTTTTTAATTAATAATTGATTTTTGTTTGGTTTTATTTATTCATATAGCAATTTTATTGATTTTATTTTTATATAATGCATTTATCAAGTGAACTAAATACATGATTTTTTTTAATTATTAAGGGAAATCTGGTTGTAATTTCGATTTCAATGGGTGATTTTTATGAAGATGAAAGAATATTCAGCCGTGTTTTCTTACAAAAGTTTTTCAAAAAAATAATCCTTTTTGTTATGTTATAGAAGGTTAGCCCATATTCTAGAAATAAGATGGAGTAGATTTTGTGTCAGATCAGGAAGAAGATTACCTGACTAGCATAGATGAGAATTAGAATAAAGCTAAATATTACAGGAACATTTATTTTAGAAAGTTTTCCAAGGCATCTTCCAATGTTTCTACAAAATTAATATGCCCTGTTTTATTGCTTTCAAAAATAAAATCTTTCATGCTCTTGCTTTCATATTTGCTGAAATCACCGATAATCGCTAATCCGATACGGTAATTGGAAAACTTCTGCAGGATTTCCCCGGCTATTTTAGTTTTTAAATCAAAGAAATCGGGGGTGATATCTTTCTCGTAGATCATTACTTTGTCAAAGCCTTGGTAATAAATATCTCCCATTAGATCCAGCCCATCCTGTACGGATTGAATGATGACTTCATCGGAAATTACTTCCGCAACTTTTATATTGTTGATATTGTGTGATTTGATGATCATGGTTTCAAGAAATAGTTAATTTTTATGAAAGATAAATTTACTTATTTCTTTCCGCAGATAAATCTGTCATTTTCAGATAAATCCTTTACTAATTGAGCATTGGAAAAATACTCATACAATTCAAGGGTTTCAGGCCCAAGCTTTTGATTGATTTCTAAAAATAGAAGTCCACCACCGTTCAGATGATCCTTAGCGTCTTCTGCAATTTTTCGGTAAAAGATTAATGCATCAGAAGTAGGAGAGAAGAGAGCCATTTTAGGTTCAAATTCTTTCACAGAATCGGCTATTTCAATTTCTTCCTCAATTCCTATGTAGGGAGGATTTGAAATGATAATGTCATAATTTTCAGCCAATTTAAAATTAAGGTAATCCCCATGAATGAATTGAACTTTCAATTGATGATAATCCGCATTTCGTTGAGCTGTTTTCAGGGCTTTTTCAGAAAAATCTATTGAAGAAACTTCAGCGTTTGGGAAATGTTTCTTTAAAACTAAAGGAATCACACCGCTGCCAGTTCCAATATCAAGGATTTTTAACCCTTTTGCTTTAACTTCCAGCCTCTGAATCTCACGAATTGTTATTTCAAGCAGTTCCTCAGTTTCGGGGCGGGGAATAAGAACATTTTCATCTACAAAGAATTTCATTCCATAGAATTCAGTTTCACCCAAAATCTGCTGATAAGGTTTTCCCGTCTTTAATTCTGAAACCAAATTATAAAGTTGTTTCTCATCATCTATTAAAAGTTCCTGCTCAGAGAACCTTCTTTGCTGAAAGTTATCAAAACCTACAATTTTATGAATGAACAAAGATGATAAAAAAGCGCTTTCCGACTCAGTATAAAGGTCGGAAAGTTCTGCTTTAAAATATTTTTTATATGCTGAAATTGTCATTTATCTTGTGAAAACCAGTTTTGTATCAGTAGACTTTTCTTCGTTAATTCTGTATCTTTCGTAATTGAAAGCTTTTACGTCATCCAGTGTTTTTGCATTCGTTTCAGCACAGAATCTTACAACAAGTCCTCTTGCATGTTTCGTATAAACTACAATAGTTTTTAACTTGCCGTCCTTTAATTCATAAAAATCAAAGTCAATTACCTTATGGTTTAATTTTTTTCTGTCGATTACTTTTCCATACTCATTGCTGGCGAGATGAAGAAGAACTTCGCCCTTTTTCATTTCAGAATTCAGCTGTTCTGTAATCTTTTCTCTCCAGAATTCATACAGGTTTTTGTATTGCTCAAATTCAAAATGACGACCCATTTCCAGTCGGTACAGCATTACTTTATCAGATGGTTTTAATAATCCGTATAGTCCGGAAAGCATTCTGTAGTTCTTCTGTAAATAGTCAACAGCATTTTTGTCAAGTGTTTTTGCGTCTAATCCTCTATAGACTTCGCCAGTGAATGCAAACATAGCCGGTGCTGATTCCTTTGCGGTAGGTTTAGATTTCCACTTTTGATTTCTTTCCCAGTTTTCATCAGCCAGTTTAGGCGATATTTCCATTAATTCGGAAAGATATTTTGGAGATTTTTCTTTTAAATAAGAATGTATAAATGCTGCATCTTCAATGAATTTAGGGGTAGTGGACTTCAACAGATCCGTTGAATTTTCTACGTTCATTAATTTTGCAGGAGATGTTATAATTTTCATAATGTTAAAATACAGATAAGTGTTTAAAATCCATAGAATTCATGATCATCAGGGATACCAGATCAAACATAAAGTGGCAAATGATCAGAATTTTAATATTTGAATATTTTTTATAAAACATAGCAAAAACGGCTCCAATAAAGAAAGGCACGATAACCTGACCTATTGTACCGTAGGTACTGTGAAGAATTCCAAAAAGTAATGCAGACACAATAACTCCCAAAAGAGGACTGCTATATATTTTCTCGACTCTGGGCTGTATGTATCCACGCATCAGAAATTCTTCTACAACGCCTGCTGTAAGGCATGTAAAAATAATTAAAAAATAATTATTCTTAAAAATTGAGGTAAGCTGAAGAAGCTTATTACTGATTTTTTCCTGTAACAAGAATTGAAGCAATACATTGATAAATGCACCTCCAATTGTACAAACCAAGTATAAGCCAATAACAGCCTTTATATAGAATCCAATGGAATATTTCTTTTCTTCCTTTAGTAGAAAAGGTCCTTTTTCAATAAAGAAAGAATATAAAAATACGATGAGCAGAACACTCAATATGCCAAGTCGGCTTAGAGAAAAACTACTTGCCGTAATATGTTGTATACCTGTAGCCATTCTGATAACAGGAAAAGCATACAGCATTACAGCAGCTAAAAGTACAAAAGTGAGTAAAATTCCTATAGAATATTTCCCGTTAATCCTCATAATCCTAATTCCGTCTATCGTAAACCTTGAATTCTATACCCTTACACTTTAAACTAAATAATTCCTTTTCCCTGACGGATGATCTCCGGTTCTCCTGAAGTAAGATCCACAATAGTAGAAGCTACATTATCACCATAACCAGAATCAATGACAATATCTACCAAATGGTCATATTTCTCTGCGATAAGCTCAGGATCTGTAGAGTATTCAATAATTTCATCATCATCGTGAATAGAGGTTGATGCAATAGGATGGCCTAATTTTTCAACGATAAGTTGTGGAATGGGGTGGTCCGGAACACGAATACCAATTGTTTTGTGTCCTTTATAAGCCAATGGCAAACTTTTGTTGGCCTCAAGAATAAAAGTAAACGGACCAGGAAGATGACTTTTCAGAAATCTGAAAACAGATGTATCAATAGGTCTTGTAAAGTCGGAAAGATGGCTCAAATCATTACAGATTATAGAGAATTTAGACTTCTCCAGCTTTAATTTTTTCATTTGGGCCAGTTTTTCCATGGCTTTTATATCAAAAATATTACAGCCTAGGGCATAAATTGTATCTGAAGGATAGATAATCAGTCCGCCGTTATTTAATGTTTTAATAACCTCATTCACAAGATTTTCCTGAGGGTTGTCTGGGTAAATTTTCAGTATCTTTGCCATAGAACAAAGATACAAATAATAAAATAGTTTCTGTAAAAGTCCTTTATTTAAAAGAAAAATTAGGATTTGTGAAAAATATTCGTACCTTTGCAATCCAATATCGCGGGATGGAGCAGTAGGTAGCTCGTCGGGCTCATAACCCGAAAGTCATCGGTTCGAGTCCGGTTCCCGCTACTAAGTTAAGTGTCTTCGGTAGACACTCTAAAAAATATACCGCGGGATGGAGCAGTAGGTAGCTCGTCGGGCTCATAACCCGAAGGTCATCGGTTCGAGTCCGGTTCCCGCTACTAAGTTAAGTGTCTTCGGTAGACACTCTAAAAAATATACCGCGGGATGGAGCAGTAGGTAGCTCGTCGGGCTCATAACCCGAAGGTCATCGGTTCGAGTCCGGTTCCCGCTACTAAGTAAGTGCCTTCGGTAGGCACTCTAAAAATACACCGCGGGATGGAGCAGTAGGTAGCTCGTCGGGCTCATAACCCGAAGGTCATCGGTTCGAGTCCGGTTCCCGCTACTAAGTAAGTGCCTTCGGTAGGTACTCTAAAAATACACCGCGGGATGGAGCAGTAGGTAGCTCGTCGGGCTCATAACCCGAAGGTCATCGGTTCGAGTCCGGTTCCCGCTACTAAATGAGAGAAGCAATATCGTATTGCTTCTCTTTTTTTATGGTCTTTTTTTTGTAATGTGCGTTTTCTCACAAAAAATAAAGCCTCCAGTAGATTTTGAGAATAACACAAGTATTTTCAACTGTGAAATTTTGAAAATCTACGGAAGGCTAAGTTTTTCATTGCTTAAAATTGAGTGGAAATTATTTTTTCTTTGTCGCTGTTACTGAATAAACCATAGGGATTTTATTATCCAAATGTTCTATCCTATATTTTTTAGGCTCGAACTCAATGGTTTTATTGAAGCAGTTGTAAGGAGAGTAGTCAAACTCATCTAGACTGTTGATTTCAAGTCCGTTTTTAATCAGGCTATTCATTACTTCACTTAGACCATGATTCCATGTGACATATGATTGGGTAATTTCTGCATTTCTATCAGCATACGTTCCATTTTCTGTTTCAATAATGGCTCCCGAGTTAAAGTATCTATAACCTACTGTTTCAAAATTGTCATCAAACATCCATACAACAGGATGGAACTCCACAAATATAAATTGTCCGTCCGGTTTTAAGAATTGTGAAACAACTTTTGCCCATTTATCCAGATCCGGTAACCACCCAATGGTTCCATAGCTGGTATAAACAATGTCAAATTGTTTGTCCAAATGATTGGGTAGATCATAAATATCACAACAGATAAAATTGGCATTGGACTGGGTTTCATGAGCAAGTTGTCTGGCACTTTCAATGGCCTTGTCTGATAAATCGACGCCTGTAACTTCTGCGCCCAATCTGCCTAGTGAAATTGTATCTTGACCGAAATGACATTGTAAATGCAAAACAGATTTCCCTTGGAGGTCTCCTAAAAGATTCAATTCGATGTCATTTAATGAGGTATTTCCGTTTAAGAATCCTTTAAGGTCATAAAATTCTGACTTTAGGTGGCTTTCTGTTCTGTTATTCCAGGAATTTCGATTGATTTCCAGGTAATTATTCTCTGAATTCATTGTATTAAGTTTTTAAAGGCTTCAATTTACATAAATTATTATTGGGGACCACCTTTTTTGCTGGCTTTCCAGCTTTGATATTGCTCTCTTCTGCAATGTCCACAGGGGCGATAGCCGTTTTGTAGGGCTTCTTTTTCACTAATGAATAGAATCCTGTTTTCCCGCTTCATCCTTTTGCCTGAAGTACAATGGAGTAGGCCATAAATTTTCAGCCTCTTATTTCCTCCGAAACAAATTTCCAGCTTTCGAATTTTACTTCTTAGCTCAGTGTCCGATAATTGAGTGGGCTGTATCATATTTTTGAATTGGAGAGTTGTTTTTAATCTATCAACTGATCGCGTCATGGAAAATAATTCCCAATGCATAGCGTTTTCCTGTTTTTACTTCACTTACGCCGTGCTTCATATTGACTCTATAATATCCTTTGGTTCCTTTTTCAGGTTTAAAATTGGTTGTGAAAATAAGAACATCTCCTTTTTTAGGTTTTAAAACAATAGCTTTAGACTGCGCTCTGGGAACATGCTGAGTAAGTACAAATTCTCCTCCTGTAAAATCTTCATCCGGCTCACTGAGCATTAATACGATTTGAATAGGAAAATAATAATCTCCATATAGATCCTGATGCAAAGTATTGAAACCTCCCTCTTCATATTTTAAGATTAAAACAGTGGCCTTTTGTTGGACTTGAGAATGACATTCTTGCAGAAACGTCTTGTGTTCCAAAGGGAAATGAGTATCTATATTTAAAGCTTTAAACCATGAGTTGGCAATAGGAGCCAGATGGGGGTAGATCTGGGTACGTATTGCTTGAATTAACTCTGGTAAAGGGTAATTGAAGTATTTGTATTCGCCCAGGCCAAAACGATGTCGTGCCATCACAACAGTTTTACGGTAGAGATCTGCCTTGCTGTAAGTGGAAATTAATTCGTCGCATTGGTTATTTGATAGCAATTGGGGAATGATGGCGTACCCACTTTGATGCATTGCCTCTGTGATGTGCTGCCAGTCTGTGTTTTCAATTTTCTGGATTATATCTGTCATTGATTCTATGTTTAGGTAGCAAAGTTCCCAACTTATAAAGATGTATAAAATCCAAAACGTGCGGTCTTTTATCTATTCGTGGTATATCATTGAATGTAAAGCATCATCTTCTGGACTATTTATATAACTTTAATCTGGATGATAATGATGGTCCTATTTAAAGATAATTTTGCACTGTTAAACAAATAAATATAACGATGAATTACACAATTAAAAAAGCAAGCCTTGAGGATCTTAATGAAACGGCAGAACTATTCAACCTCTACAGAATATTTTATAGACAGGAATCAGATTTGGAAAGAGGAAAGGCTTTTCTTAAAGAAAGGTTTTTAAACAGCGAGTCTGATATTTTTCTGGCTTGGGTGGAAGGGAAAGCTGTAGGATTTGTACAACTTTACAAATTGTTCCATTATACTAAGCTGCAAAAACAATGGCTGTTGAGTGACTTATTTGTACATCCAGACTATAGAGGAAAAGGACTTTCTGTGGCCTTAATTGATCGTAGCAAACTGTGGTGTGAAGAAACAGGCGCATGCGGACTGATGCTGGAAACAGAAAAAACAAATGATATTGGAAATGCACTATACCCTCGCTGTGGATTTGAATATGATGGATTGCACAATTACTACCATTGGTGGAAATAGATCAATAGAGGCAAGGAGAAAGGGGATAAAATGAGTGCCGGATAGTCATTTTGTAGAAGCCATTTTTATACAAAACCGATCTTATTTTAAAGTTATTATTTCTTCAACAGCAAATTCCTCTTATTTCCTGCCTCTATATTTACCTGTCGGAAAAGGAAAATAAGTAGTATTACTTCTACAACTGCTATCATTTAATTCTACAATGATTCTTTTACAGGCAGGCTGCATAGCCCTATTTTTGTACAGCTTTACAGGTCATGGGTAGGACAGTTGATCCTGTAAAGCTTTTGCAAAATTATCTCCGCCCTATTTTCTACTTTTTCCCCAGGTTTTATGATTAGTACCACAAAACTGCTTTTGGGCGGAGGTTCTTTTGCTCCAAATAAAAAAGAGAACTGCATTTGCGGTTCTCTTTTTTTTGTGTTTTTGAAAGTATAATGACTTCAATATTATTGAGCTATTTGAGCGTAAGGAGCAAGTTTATTTTCCTCAGACATGGTTTGCTCTAAAAATTCTCTCTTCTGGTCTGTCTTCATTCTTCCTGTAGCATCATTGGCATTAGAATAGGCTTCACTAAGTTTTGTAGCGATATCAGCAGGTTTGAATTCGAATTTTGTATCTCCTTCTACTCCCAAATAGCCATTCTTTCTTGTAAGGTTAGAAATATAGTTACTATAATTTATGAATGTATTTCTAAGGTATTGAGTATGATATTCCATACATTTTTTAGCTTTCTTCGAAGAATTGTTCAAAATACAGTTCTTCATGTTGTTTCTGTAAAGAAACCATTCAGATTCCAAAATGCCATATTCCTTTCCCAGTGCAATTTTTCCGTTGTTAACGATGTTATTGTCACTTTCTTTTGTAGCAATGGTCTGAAGATGTTGAATTACTAATGGAACTGTAGCTTCGATTTTTGATTTTGTATCCTTTAATATACTAAGGTCCGCAGCTGGTGATTTTTTCTTTTGTGCTGTCGTAACGTTAAAAATAAGCAGTAGTAGTACAATCAATAAATTATATCTTTTCATGAGAAATTTTTAAAGCACTAAAATAAATATAATTTCCCGGTTAAAACAAATTCATTTTAATTTTCTTTAATAAAATTTAACAAATCTATAATATAAATTGTTCATTGTTGTATAAATGATGTTTTTAAGCTCTTTTTTGAGGTAATTTTTTTATAAAATTTCTTAATAAGAAATAAAATTCATGATGAAAAACGTTGTAATGAAGACTTTAAAATTGGAAATACCAGATTGTTTGGGGTATAATTTTTACAAAATAGAAGATAATCAGTGAATAATTTTTTTTGTGTATTTCACTGTAGAATATTCTAAAAATAGACTTAGAATGCGGTGATGAATTATTTTTGCCAGTATTTTTTGTCATAATCTTATAGAAATAGGGAGAATGTATAAAATTAGGTTTTGTTCGGTGGATGAATTTTTTCATGCTAACGAAACATAGTAATCTTATGTTTTTAATATTTGTATCTGAATCTAAGTTATTTAAGGATATTTTTTAGTTATATATTAATTATATTTAGAATAATTAAAAATAAAAGAGTCTTTTCCTTTGATGATTCATTGCTAACCTTTAATTTTGCTATTTATAATAATTATAAATAATGAAATTATATCAGCGTATTTTTATCTTTCTCATTTTTGCTCTTTCAATTTCCCTCATCAAAGGACAGGAGGACGATTTTTCGGTTCAGGGAGTTGTACAGAATCACGCAAAAAAGGGCTTAAACGGAGTGAACATTTTTGTTGAAAACACAAAAATTAAAGCAGAAACCGATCAAAACGGAAATTTCAAAATAAGTTACAAGAAAGGAGAGGCTACATTGGTCTTCAGTCTGGATGGCTACAAAAAGCTCCGAAAGAAAATGAACTTCGGTAGCGAAGGATCTCCGGTAAGTATCCAGCTAGTTGAAGATCAGGCGGCTGTAGAAGAAGTTATTGTACACGGAAAAGGTAAGGTGAAAGCACTGCAAGACGGTGCTTTTACTGTTAATGCTATAGATGTTGCGAAACTAGCCAATACAACGGCCGATCTTAATCAGGTTTTAAACAGAACTACAGGGATTAAAGTTCGCCAACAGGGTGGTGTAGGTTCCGATTATAACTTTTCTATCAACGGAATGTCTGGTAAGGCCGTGAAATTCTTCATCGATGGCGTTCCTTTGGAAATGCTGGGGAAAGGGGTAGACATGAGTACCTTGCCTGTAAATATGGCTGATCGTGTAGAGATTTATAAGGGTGTTGTTCCTATTCATCTAAGTACTGATGCTATGGGTGGAGCAGTCAATATTATTACTCCCGGGAGCAGCAAAAATTACCTGGATGCCAGTATAAGTGTGGGATCTTTCAATACACAGCGTATTAATCTGAATGGACAGTTTAAAGATGATAAAACTGGGCTTATCCTACGCATCAACAGTTTTTATAACCATTCGGATAACAACTATCTGATGAAGGATATGAAAATTTGGAACGGTGCCAAAAACGAATATGAGCTAAGAAATGTAAAACGTTTTAACGACAGATATCAATCTGTTTTCGGGATGGCTGAAATTGGATTAGAAAACAAAAGCTGGGCAGATTCTTTTTTTGTAGGAATGTCACAATCAGTTTTCGACAAACAGATACAAACAGGCTCCAACCAGGAAGTAGTATATGGTGGGGTAAAACAAAGTGGAGAAGCACATAATTATTTTATGAAGTATAAAAAAACGAACCTCTTCAATGATCGTTTGGATGTAAATGTTTACGCCGGTTTCTCTAAAAGTGTTCAGAAAGCAACCGATACGCTTATGCGTAAATATAGCTGGGATGGTACTTTCGAGCTTTCTGCTACAAGTGAAAAAGGAGGTAGGAGTATAATAATGCAACATGAAGATCGTCTTTACTCACAGGTAGGAGCTACTTACAGAATCGTTGACCACCACAAGCTTATCTTCAACTATGTACTTGATTATATTAAGAACACGACATTCAATCAGCTTGAAGAGCAGAAAGATGATGTATTTCCGGCGAAGATGACGAAGCAGATCTTATCTATGGCTTATCAACAGGATTTTTTCAATAAGCACTGGACTAACGTTTTCTTTGGTAAATATTATCGTGTAGGACTTCAAAAAATAGTGTTCGATCCGGTGACCAGAACTGATAATCCGGCAAAGGATGAGTTTAGTAACTGGGGGTATGGTTTTGCTACTACGGTAAAAATTATGAGAGGACTGGGGATAAAAGGATCATTTGAACGTTCCTATCGTTTGGTGGAGCCGCAGGAAATCTTCGGGGATGGTGTTGCTGTAACCAGTAATATGAACTTGAAGCCTGAAACCAGTAATAATGTAAACGTAGGCTTTTACTATGATCATCATTGGGGGCAGCATGCTTTCCGTATCGAGGGTGCGGGATACATTCGTGATACAAAGGATTTTATCTATACCGTTCCTAATTTGTACAACAGTACTTTCAAATATGAAAATCTTTCCAATATTTTTACCCGCGGACTGGAGGGAGAGGTGAGTTACCAGTACAAAAGACTCCTTAATGTGCTAATGAATGTGAGCTACAACAAAGCGTATGACAATACGAAATTTGCTAACAACAGTGAAGATGTAGTTTCAGCAACTTACAAGAAAGATGTTCCCAACCAACCCTGGTTATTTGGGAATTTGAATGTAAACATTGGTAAAGATGACTGGTTACAAAAAGACAGCCGTGTAGAACTTTACTACGGACTACAAACGACTGAATGGTTCTACAAAAACTGGAAATCCTATGGAAATCCAGGAAATATTCCATTTATTCCAAGACAAACTCTGCACAATGTTGGTATGAGTTATTCCATGAAGAATGGGAGATATAATCTGGCGTTCGATGTAACCAACCTTAGTGATGCACTGGCATATGACAACTTCAGGCTTCAGAAGCAGGGACGTGCCTTCTATGTAAAATTCAGATACCTATTTAAGTAAAAGATCATGACACAATATTTCAGAAACAGTATATTTTTAATACTTGCATGTTTAACCATCATTGGTTGTGAACGCGAACCAGACTCCGGAAGTTCCGAAAGCGGTGAAAAAGACTATAAATATTTTCTACTTTCCGCATTAGGAAGTTGGCCTAATACCGTACATTATATGACGGCTACCAACGATCTTACAAAAGGAGAAATGGATATTACCAAAGAAGGAGACGAGATTAACTCCAAAGGAACCTACTCCTACATTGTAAAAAATGGTTTAATCTATAACTATAAAACCGATCAGGGTGTCTTTAAAAAGTTTAAATATATACAGGATAGGCTTACCACTGTAAAGGAAGTCCCATTTACCTATATCAGTGATATTTCCAGTTTTGTATGGATAGATGATAATACCTTGGTTATTGTAGGAGAGACAGGCGATGGCCAGCATATACGCTATACTATTTTCAATACTTCAGACCTTAGTATTATCCGTCAGGGTGAGATTGAAGGATTTCAGCCTTTCCCAAATGCTTATAATTTCTATTCGTTGGGAGCCATGACCTATATGGATGGGCAAATCTACTTGCAGTATAGCTTCCGTGATGGCAAATGGCTTACTCCGGAATATTACAACTTCGCTGTAATAGACTATCAAACTTTCAAAGTAAAAAATTCGATAACCGATACTCGAAGTTCGGGAGTAGCAAATGGTTCCCCTTATTTCAAGACCACCTTTACAAAAGATAAAGAAGCCTTTTATTACACCTGTTTCCCACGTGTAGGAGCAGGAACAAGTAGCATTTATCTTTTCAGAGCGCTTAAAGGGGCAACCTCGCCTGATACAGGATATCAAATCAATCTTACCGATCTGGTAGGAGGCAAATCTCTGGAAACAGTAATCGATTATATTGGTAACAATAAAATGGTGGTTCTATACCGCGATCCGGCACTAGGTAATACCTATAATGGTCGCTATGCGATTGTAGATATCGAAACCAAACAATTGGTTCGTGTATTGGACGAGCTACCGGGAGATGAACCCTATGAACAAGGAATGTTTGTTAAGGATAAAAAGTTATACATTGCTATAAACACCAATAAAGGTGGAAATTATGTATGGATCTATGATCTGCAAACTGATAAAATAACTAAAGGAATGAAGCTTCCTGATAAGATTTCGGGCTTTGCCCGCTTCGATAAGTTATATGACTAATCATGGCTTATCCATATCGTAGAAATACGGAATATTTACCTGATTAAAAAAGCTGTTCTCAAAATTATTGAGAACAGCTTTTTTTGTTTCTATTAAACTATTGTAATTCAATTAGTTTTAAAATTTTCCTTTACGATATGACCTAAAAATGGCCAGAAGAAATATCCAGCCACTCTAAACTATCAGATAGCTTTTATTTCTAGGATTTGGTATTCTAAAGCTTGTAATTGAATGACAACGTTACTACACGGCTGTCCAGATTGTATTTTTGTCGGATTGTAGAGCTGAAATTATCTCCCGTTACACGGTAGTTATTTGTTTTTAATAAGTCTGTTACCGCTAGTTTTACTGTTGCTTTATCCTTCCATAATGTTTTAGAAACTCCTAATGTCAGGTCAAAGTAAGCATCACGGATAAATAAGCCAATGTTCGATTTCGAGAAATATTGTGCATTAGCCTCAGCTTTCACCCCTTTTGCAATATTAAAGCTATTTTGAGCATTCAGTGTAAATGCCAGCTGTGAACTGTTTACCGAGTAATTCTGGTAATTTCCCTTATACTCATTGTTGAATATATTAAGCATGGAAGTAAGTGACCAGAAACTGAAAAGCTTTGTAGTTGCCGTTATGTTGGCACCATATACATAAGACTTATTCAGGTTATCCTGAGTCTTTACCAGAATTCCTGTATCCGGCTGGTAGTTGTATACTTCTGTCATTACATCGTTTGTTACACTAAAATAAGCTGAAGCTATAATGTATTTTCCCCATGTATAACCCAATTCTGTTGCGTGGGTGAACTCCGGATTCAGATTCGGGTTTCCTTGCCAATAGTTGAATGGATCATCATAAAAACGGAACGGATTCAGATCGAAGTGACTCGGTCTGTTGATCCTTTTACTGTACGAAGCGTAGAATCCATGCTCATCATCCATTTGATATTTGATGGATGCACTCGGGAATAGGTTGGTATAATCTCTTTTTCGCTGCTCCTGGGAAGTCTTCTGGTTAATGTCCGTGTGCGTCATTTCCGTTCTCAATCCCAGTTGGAATGTCCACTTCGTTAAATTCAGCTTGTAGTTGGCATACAGTGCATGGATTTGCTCTTTGTACACATATTCATTGCTTGCTTTATCATCATTTATCCAGTCTTCAACCTGTTGTATAAAATACTCCGAGGGATTGTTGTTAGACTTTATCGTAGACTTCAGACCTGTTTCAAGGCTGTGCATCTCACTAAAAGGAAGAGTGAAATCGACTTTAGCATTAAAGACTTTCAGGCGGGAAGCAATGCTGCCTCTTCTGTTGTTAAATTTCTCTGTTCCCTGATTCACCAATGCATTTGAAAGCTGATTCTGATGGGAATTAAAGCGTGAAGTTTCATATTCCAGATCCACATCTACCTTATAATCCTTATCATTGAAGATGTGTGTACCCTTTAGATTATAAGTATAGTCATACCAGTTTTCTTTGCTTTTGTTATCCGAAAGTACATGAGCAAACAAATTATCCACAGGTTGAAATATTCTGTTTTCACCACTAGAAAAGTCTTCATATCGTCCTATTTTAGCATCAAATAAAGCACCAATAGTTGTTTTATCACTAAGAGTGTAGTCTGCCCCGAATTTAAAGTTGTTGGAGGTTAAAGGCTCATTGGTTATTGAATTCTGATCTGTTCTCCTCGTCATTTGTTGAGGTTGTTTTTCATCAAAGAAAATCTGGTTAAAGTCTCGCCTTTCTTCCTCGCCACGGAAAGTATAGCTGTAGTCTCCATGAAGAGATAGTTTATTGTGGGCGTAGTTCAGACTCAGTCCTGTATTAATTCTATTTTTACGACCCCTTCCGCCGTTCAGATAATAATTACCACTAAGTCCCTCCGAAGAACTTTTTTTAAGTACAATGTTAATGATACCTGCATTTCCTGCAGCATCGTATTTGGAAGATGGATTAGCAATAATTTCAATATTCTTTACCAGTGTAGAGTTGGTAGAGCGCAATAAGTTGGCCAGTTCCTTAGTAGAAAGAGAACTCAGTTTACCATTAATCATTACACTTACTCCTTTTTTACCACGTAAGGATAGCTCGCCTTCCTGCGAAACCACTACACCCGGTGTTTTGCCCAGTAATTCCAGTACAGTAGTGCCATCAGACAATACACTATTTTCTACATTAAAAATCATTTTATCGGCTTTCTGCTGAAAGACCGCTTTGCTACCTTTTACTACAATACCGCTAATCTCTGATATTTTTTCTGTCTGCAAAGAATCGGTCAGACTTTCCGTCTGTCCATAGGCGTTCAGACTTGCCATTAAAGGTAACCATATATAGTGTTTCTTCATGATAATAGATTTAGGTTGTTGTTTTCTTTTTATTTCTTCGTCCCCACCAGATCATAAATCCGGTTACTGGCAACGAGGCACAGAATAGACTCATTATAAATGCCAGTATTTTTCCCGGCATTCCGAAGAAGGCTCCCACGTGCAAATCATAGGTAGCATCTGTAGCTCTTTCAGCCATAGGTTTGTCTTTATGCGGACGGCTAAATAGAAGCTTTCCTGAATGTTCATCGAAAATCATCATGGAAGACTCAGCATAAGTGAATTCTTTTTCCTTGATCCAGATGCTTAAATTATCGTGTTGGTGATCTGCCTCAGCATGATCTTCCAGATCAATTCCAAAAGAATATGCTTTCGGGTAATGAGTTTTTACCTCTTCTATGATGCGGTCTATAGTTGTTGCTGTTTCAACAGATTCCGGAGCGGTTGTTTTATACTGGCTGTAATCCGGAGTAGCTGAAGAAAAACCATTAAGTAATGCATATAGCCACACTTGGGTGATACGGAACGAATACATGATACCGGTAATCGCTACAATAATGGCAAGAAAGGAGGTATAAAAACCAAGGATGTTGTGTACATCGTAGTTCTTGCGTCGCCAACCTTTTACTTTCTCCCAGCGGAACCATAGGCGCTGGTCACGCATTTTTTTATTCTTTGGCCACCACAGGATAATACCGGTAATGAGCATTATTACAAAGATAATAGTAGATATTCCTACAATAGTGCCTCCGACCTTATTGCTAAGCAGCAATGAGCGATGCAAGGTCATACAGATAAAAAAGGGATTGTTTCTTACATCATATATCGCAAGTACCTTTCCGGTATATTGATTTACATAAACGTTTTTATAGACAATGAAAGTATTGAAGTGGTTCCAGCCATCCCTGTTACTTTTGAGCAACGAGAATTGGTAGGAACGGGCAGGATCTATAGGAATTGTAACTTCCTCTGTTTTTACGATTTCATCTTTTAGTTGGGCATTCACCAAGTCTTTTAACTCACGTATAGGAATAGGCTTCTTATGCTGAATATCCTTTTCTCCATGAAATGTGTGCTCCTTACGCAATGCAGCAGTAATGTCTTCATTGAAAACAAAAAAAGCACCAGATAAAGAAACTATTAATACAATGATCCCGGAAAGCAGTCCGAGCCACAAATGAGCTTTCAGAATATATTTTTTAAGGGTACCCTTGGACTTCTTTTGGCCAATCTTTTGCATTTTATTATTATTTAGTCTTATTAAAAATAAATAAGTTGCAAATATAGTTTTATTTGTAATAATTCTAAACAGTGTGAGGGCTTTATTTTACCTGATAAACCTGATTTTTATTAGGATTTATAAGAGTTGGTGCCATGCCGGAATAAAGAAGAGACTATTAGAAAAAATTGCAACTGTTTATTTTATAGGTAATTGTGGGATACAATTTTTAAAGTTTTTTTTAGAGCAAATAGGACTTTTTCTATTCATTAAACCAGTGATAATTTTACTATTATTAACAAGTTTATATATTAAAATTAATTTTATTATATTGTTAGTCAGTTGATTATACTCAATTCTTTCCTTATCACTAAAAAAATAGTTGTTTGATTCAATTTTATTTCTACATTTGTATAACTAATTTATTAGTGATATGAATTTCATGGATGATATATCACTATAATGATAAATGAATAAGATATGAAACATCAAACTTTAACAAAGGCAGAGGAACAGGTAATGCAGTATTTATGGAAATTGGAGAAAGGATTTCTTAAAGATGTTCTTGATCTTTTTCCGGAACCCAAACCGCATACAAATACCGTTTCTACCATTTTAAAAGTATTGAAAGACAAGGAATTCGTAGATTATGACGTACATGGGAGACAACATGAATATTTTCCGTTGGTTACAAAAGAACAGTACTCTGGAAAAACAATGAAAAGCCTTGTAAAAAACTATTTTAAAGGTTCTTATAAAAGTGCCGTTTCATTCCTGGTAGAAAAAAATGAAATGACAGTAGAGGATCTTGAAATGCTTTTAGACGAACTTAAAAAGAAAAACTAATAATCATGGAAGCAATACTTTTATACTTTGGAAAATTAATTTTATGCTCGGGTGTAATGTTTTTGTACTATCGGTTGTCTTTAAAAGACAAGACATTCCATCACTATAACAGATTTTATCTGCTGGCGGCAATTTTAATATCATTATTACTGCCCCTTATCAAAGTAGAAGATTTTACAATAGAAGTAAATAGTGATATGTATATGCTTCTTGATAAAATTCAGAATTTTAAAACAGAAAAAAAACTTGACAATGGTAACCTTTATTTTAGCATTATTTTTTCAGCTCTGGGACTGGTTTCTCTCTATCTTTTAGGGAAGCTGCTCTATGGAATCCTTAAGATTCAGCAGTTTAAAGCACAGTTTCAGAAAGAAAGTTTTGACGGGATCAATTTTTACCGTACAAACCTCACCGAAGCCCCATTTTCTTACTTTAAAAACCTTTTCTGGAAGAATACCATCACACTGGATTCTGAAATAGGAGAGCAAATTTTAAAGCACGAAATGGTACATATTGAACAGAAGCATTCATTTGATAAGATTCTTATTGAAGTTACTACAGCTATTTTCTGGTTCAATCCGTTCTTTCATATCATTAAAAGAGAAATTAGTTTAATTCATGAATATCTGGCTGATAAAAAAGCCGTAAAGAATTCGGACACCAAAGCATTTGCGCAGATGCTTTTAGCAAGCCACTTTTCCGGAACACAGCTGGCTGTTGCAAGTCCGTTTCTAAGTTCAAACCTTAAAAAAAGACTTAAAATGTTACAAAAACCAAAAACCAAATTTGGGTATGCGCATAGAATCCTAGCGTTACCAGTTTTATTTACAATAGCTTTTGCTTATTTGGTAAATGCTAAAAACAGAGAAATTGAAGAAACAAACCTTTCTATTAAAAAAGCAGTTTCAGAGATTAAGATAGACACGGTAAAAGAAAAAACAGAACAAAAGGAGATTACGGAACCTACAACAAAATCACCTGGTGACAATGAAAGGTTGGCTGAGCTTGAAAGAAAATTAAGTGAAAAGGAAAACGAACTAAGTAATTTGAGTCCAGACAGCGAAGCATTTGATAAAAAAGTTGAGGAAATAGGTACCCTGGCATCAGAGATAGGAGGTATTGCAGCATCTATAGAAGTTGATGAATATTTCAACTCTGCTGAATGGAAGAATCAAATGAAAGAGCTTGAAAACCTGAATCCTCTTGATAAAAAGGAACTTCGTAAAATTAAACGAGAAGCAGCGAAAGCAGGTAGAGAAGCTGCAAAAGCCGCAAAAGAAGCCAGCAAAATTGGAATAGAAGCAGGAAGAATAGGTAGGGAAGCTGCTGAGCAGGCAAGAATTGAAGGAGAAAAAGCCAGAAAAGAAGGAGAGCTTGCAAGAATAGCTGGAGAACAGGCGAGAATAAATGGAGAAGCTGCAAGAAAAGCCGGAGAAGAAGCCCGAAAAATAGGAGCAAAGGCAAGAATTGAAGCTCAGAAAATAGCAGCTGAAGCTGTTGGCAGGGATTTTAAGGAAATTAATTTCACAAAAGCAGGTACTTCACCTAACGTAATGGTTTTGCAGGCTGATTTCATTAAAAAAGACGGAAATGGAAACATTGCCATGAATGGAGTCAAAAGATATAATTTGAATGGTTTTGATGAGGCTAAGTTTTTCGTAGACGGAAGATCGGTTTCCAAAGAGGAGTTTCATTCAATAAAACCTGAAAATATCGCAAGTATGAATGTCATTAAGGAAAATAAAATGAAAGGTACTGAGAGCGAAATAAGAATTCAGACAAAGAAATAAAGTTTAATCAAGCTTTGTCAATACCACTTGGCAAAGCTTTTTTTATTATTATTGATTATGAAAAGTAAAATTCTATTTTTGATGTTCCTGGGTGTATTGGCTAATGCACAAGTCAACAGGTTCTTTTATGAATACAAGTTTATTCCCGATTCTAATAATAAAGAAGAGGTAAAAAAGGAAATGATGCTGTTGGACATTGACAAAGACGGATCAAGCTATTACAGCCATGATAAATTTGTTGCAGATTCTATAAGCAGAGCAGAACTTGAAAATCAACTGAAAGCAGGCGGTGGAAATATAAGCGTGAACAGGAGAGAAAAACCAGGTCAGGTTGCCTATAAAGTAACCAAGCAATATCCTGATTTTAAAACCTATCTTTTCAGAAGTATCTCCATGGATAAATATAAAATAAAGGAAGATAAAAAACCGGAATGGAAAATACTGCCGGAAAAACAAAAAATAGGAGAATACAATGCCCAAAAAGCAATAACCACCTTAGGAGGAAGAGACTGGACAGCCTGGTTTACAACAGATATTCCTTTTCAGGACGGACCTTATATTTTTTATGGACTTCCTGGGCTAATTGTAAAGCTTGAAGATGCTACGGGATCTCATATTATGGTACTGGCAGGAAATAAGACGGTAAAAGCTCAAAGCGCAGAAAAGGAAATTCAGCTTCCTGAGAATGTGAAAGTGCTGGGATTGGGAGGAAAGGAAATTGAAGTAACAAAAGACCAGTTTAAAAAAGCGTGGAAAGCCTATGTAAATGATCCAACAAAGAATATGAGAGAACTGATGATGAAAAGCGGAGGAGAAACAGGAACTAAGTTTGCCTTTAAAGTAAAAACCTCAGACGGAAAAGAAATTTCAGACCCAAGCCAGGTCTTCAGAGAAATGGAGAAAAGAACAAAAGAAGTTCTTCAAAAAGATAACAATCCGATAGAACCGGATCTTGTGAATTAAAATTATTTTATTTTCTACTTAAACAGGATAACTTTAGAAAGGTCCTGTTTTTTTGTTTCTAAATGAGAGATTACGAACTAAATGCAAATGAAAGCTTACCTTAATGATGATAAAAATTTATATTTTTAAGCTATCTTAAACCTTGAATCTAATAATATGACAGAAAAAGAAAAATGTGCAGCCGGGCTTTTATATAACGCCAATTATGATGAACAACTGATTCAGGAGCGTGTTGCTTGCAAGGATTTATGTCTGGAGTATAACGGATTGAAAAATTCTGATGCCGAAAGTAGACAGAATCTGATTAAACAGATTCTTGGCAGTACAAAAGAAAATATATGCATAGAACCATCTTTCTGGTGTGATTACGGATATAATATTGAGGTGGGAGAGAACTTTTATGCTAATCATAATCTTGTCATTTTAGACTGTGCTCCGGTAAAATTCGGGGATAATGTTTTTATTGGTCCTAATTGTAGTTTTTATACGGCAGGGCATCCTCTTGATGCAAAACAGAGAAATGAAGGCCTGGAGTACGCACATCCCATTACAGTGGGAGATAACGTATGGTTAGGAGGAAATGTAGTCATTTTACCAGGAGTTTCCATTGGGAATAATACCGTTATAGGTGCGGGAAGTGTTGTTACTAAAAGCATTCCGGAGAATGTAGTGGCAGTAGGAAATCCTTGCAGGGTAGTTAAAAGTATTCCTGAGGAAAATTAAGAGTAGTAAAAAGAATGTTTAATCAATCCTACGAACTATAAAAATAAAATCCCGAAACAAAGTTTCGGGATTTTTATATCTGAAAGACTTGAAGTCTTATGCTAATTTCTGAGAATCTGCAATAAACTGAGCCAATCCGCTATCCGTTAATGGGTGCTTCAATAAGCTCAAGATTGGAGGCAGTGGAGATGTAATTACATCAGCTCCAATTTTAGCACAGTCAATGATGTGCATAGAGTGACGGATAGAAGCAGCAAGAATTTCAGTTTCAAACATATAGTTGTCGAAAATTAATCTGATCTCCTGAATAAGGTTTAGTCCGTCAGTAGAAATATCATCTAATCTTCCTAGGAATGGAGAAACATAAGTTGCTCCTGCTTTAGCTGCCAAAAGAGCCTGTCCTGCAGAAAAAATTAGAGTACAGTTAGTTCTGATTCCTTTATCAGAAAAATATTTTAAAGCCTTGATACCGTCTTTAATCATTGGGATTTTTACAACGATATTTGGGTGGATTGCAGCCAATTCGTCTCCTTCCTTGATCATTTCTTCATACGTTGTAGAAAGTACTTCAGCAGAAATATCTCCATCTACAAGCTCGCAGATCGCCTTATAATGGTTTTTGATTGCTTCAGCTCCCTGAATACCTTCCTTAGCCATTAATGAAGGGTTGGTAGTTACACCATCTAAGATTCCAAGATCTTTCGCTTCCTTGATTTGCTCTAAATTAGCTGTGTCAATAAAAAATTTCATTTTGTTAAATAGATTTATTGGTGCAAAGATAAGCGATTTAATTGAGTTCTTACATATGAATTTTGTGGGTAAGAGGTTCGGATTTGGATATAAGAATGTTTTAGAGTGATTACTTTTTACATTGTACACTTTCCAAAATCATTTAAATTTGTTACTCATGAAAAGCAACAGTTTTACAACTACCTTGGAAATTATCGGGATCAATCCCTTTGTTTTTATTCCTGAAGAAGTTCTGGAAAGAATTTTTGAGGATTCAGGGCGGAGTAAAAGCCCGATTCCGGTAAAAGGAACAATAAATGGAAAGGAATTTAAGCAAAACCTGATGAAATATTTAGGAGAATGGAGGCTGTATATTAATCTTACCATGCTGAAAAACTCCCCTAAGAGAATTGGAGAAACCATTGAAGTGGTTTTAGAGCATGATGATTCTGACAGAAGTATTTCTATTCATCCTCAACTGGAAGAGGCAATAAAAAGTAGTGTTTTGGCAACTTCTAATTTTGAAAAGCTCATTCCATCAAGGCGTCATGAGCTGATTCGTTATATCAACAATCTGAAAACAGAAGCAAGCATTCAACGGAATATTGAGAAGATCATCCGGCATCTGCATGGTGAAACAGACTTTTTTGGAAAGAAAATTGAATAAGATAAGCTCTCTCAAACCATAAAAAAAATCCGGAAAATTTTTCCGGATTTTATATTTATGAATTTAATGCTTTACTAAGTTTTACAGCATCCTGATTGGTTGGGTCATATTGTATAGACTTAGCAATATGCTCTTTTGCCTTATTAGGATCTGTTTGTTGTTCTGCAAAGGCAACATAGAAGTATGCGTAGGCTAGATTTTTCTTATTTTGTTCCACTTCCTCAGGTTTTACGGTTGCAATATACTTTTCATAAGCAAGCTTTGCATTGGCATCATCCTTGGCAGATTGATACGCATAGGCTTGGCTATAATATGATGGTGCCCAATCCGGTAATAAAGCGGATATTTTCTTCCATGTTTCTACTGCATTGGTCCAGTCTGAAGCATCCTGATAGGCCGCTGCCAGTTTTGCCAATGATTCTGTATCCTTTGGATTGGCTTCAATTTGTTTTTTAAGACCATCAATGGTCGGATTACCTGTTTGAGTGGTTGCAGCTGCATTAGCTGTAGTGTTGGCACTATCTGTTTGGGTAGTTTGTGCATTTACAAAAGTTGCACTTCCTACAAGTATTAAACCTAAAAATAGATTTTTAATATTTACTCTCGTCATTTTCATAATCTAATATTTTAAAATTCTAAATTCTAAAATTCAATAATAATTCCACAAAATGTAAAATTTTAGAAGCTTTAGGATTTTTTAGAAAATATTAACGAATAAAATGTTTTTTTTAGTTTAATTTTTGATTCGTTGATGTTTGCTATCTTTGTTGTTCAACATTATTTCTATAATCAATATAATTCTTGTATGAATATCATATTAGCTTCCACATCCACACTTTTTGGTGGAGAATACTTAGAATACTTAAGAGAAGAACTTATTACACTATATGCCGGAATTGACGAAATTGTCTTTATCCCTTTTGCAAGACCGGGCGGTATTTCTCATGATGACTACACAGCAAAGGCACGTTCTTTCTTTGAATCCATCAATATTAAAGTAAAAGGACTTCACGAATTTGAAGACAAAGCAGAAGCCATACATCAGGCAAAAGGTTATTTTACCGGTGGTGGAAATACTTTTTTATTGGTTAAAACCTTACACGAAGAAGGCTTAATGTCTGTTTTAAAAGAAAATGTAAGCAACGGAAAGGCATATCTTGGATGCAGCGCGGGAAGTAATATCGGAGGACAGAACATGAAAACAACGAATGATATGCCGATTGTTTATCCGCCAAGCTTTGACTGCATGGGATTGGTTCCTTTCAACCTCAATCCACATTATCTTGATCCTAATCCGGATTTGAAGCATAACGGAGAAACAAGAGAAACACGTATCATGGAATTCCTTACTCAGAATGATATCAAGGTAGTAGGGCTTAGAGAAGGAAACTGGATCCGAAGAACTGGAGATACCATTACCGTTGAAGGTAGCGAACTGACAAGAATCTTTGAAAAGAACAAGGAACCTTATGAAATAGAAGCTGGAAGCTCATTGTAATGGGGCAAGAAGAAATAGACAGCTTTATAGAACGTAATCTGAAGAATTTTTCGGTCAACAGTACAGGGTGGAGGGATTTGATCAGACAAATGTTGTTTGAATTTGCCATTGGAGGCTGGAATATTGAAAATGATGTTTTCGGAAAGGAAAAATTCGGAGAACTGCGTTGCAATATTTATTCTGAGAACGAAGAACTCAATGCAACGCTTAAAAATATTACTGACAAATACTCAAAATTATCTGCAAAAACCTGTGAGATCTGTGGAAGCGAGGGTAAAATGAGAACAATAGATTCCTGGCAAACTACTTTATGCCTGAGTCATTTTCTGGAACAACAACCTGTGATTGAAATTGACGCAGAACTTAATATCAAATTAAAAGGTAAAAAAATATTGAACCTTAAAGACGTTACCAACGTGGAGGTTGAATATGATCTTCAGGGTCTATGGTTTACAGGAAATGGATTGGATGAGGAAGAGCAGACCTATTTTTCCTGGCAGCAACCGAATTATTATCTGCTCCTGAAGACTGTTCCATTGCATCTGTTTTCTGAAGAGATACAATATGATGTTTCTGAATTTTTTAATAATCTGCAGGATTGTGAAATCTGTGGTTATAAAGCAATTCATCAAAGAGAATGTCTACGGTGTCATCATGAACCCTGGAGTGATTCAGAATCTTTTATTGAAGATTATGGTGAAAAATCAAGTTATATCAAAGATTGTCAGATAGAGTTTTTTATAGATGAAGATGATTATGAAAAATACTTCAAGTATGACCGTTCATTTGAGAAAGTTCCAGATCACCAGATTCTTTTCAGTCACAACGATCTCAATGAATATGAGAAGCTTTTATTTTAACTATATTTGATTAGAATTTAAATTAAATAAAAATACTCCGGGCACTGCATTTATATATATTGTAAAGGCTTGGAGGCATTAGTAAAGTTTACAACCAAACTACAATGTAATGAAAAAAACACTTGCAGTTCTTACCCTTTCTGTACAGATTTTTTCGGCTCAAAATATAGCCCAGAAATTAGATAAGGTAACCAAGGATCTTATGGATTCTTCAGGAACGGTTTCCTCTAGTTTATCGTTTTATGTATCAGATGAAAACGGGAATTTTATATACGAATATCAAGGAAATAAAGGACTTTCAACAGCTTCTACCCAGAAAATCTTTACAGCAGGCGCTGCATTGGAAACATTAGGGAAGAGCTATACCTATACCACAACGTCAAGCTATTCCGGAAATATCTCTGGAGGCACTTTGAACGGAAATCTTTTCATCAGTTCTAATGGTGATCCTACACTGGGAAGCTGGAGGTATGATGCTTATAAACCTGAAAATTTTAAAAAGAAACTCATTGAAGCTATTAAAAAATCAGGAATTACAAAAATATCAGGTGACCTGATCATTGATGATTCTTATTTTGATCATCAGACAATTCCCGGTGGATGGCCTTGGGATGACCTTGGAAATTACTATGGAGCAGGAGTTTGGGGAATCAACTGGAGAGAAAACCAATTTGATATCAATATCAACGGAACGGATTTTAAAAGTTTTTCCTATCCATTGGAGGGAGTGAAGTGGCTCAATGATTTAAAGGCTAGTGGTAGTTCCGATCAAAGCCTCATCTTTACGGCACCTCATTCCAACGTTGCTTTAATCAACGGAATGCTTCCGGGAGGAAAAACGGTAACAGTTTCCGGATCTACACCCAATCCTCCTTTGCAACTGGCTTCAGAAGTAAAGCTGTGGTTAAAAGAATCGGGAATAGAACTCTCAGGAAAAGCTGTGACCAACTCACAATTGGAAATAGAAGGTAAACAGATTTTGGAGGCTCCTAAAACTAATGTTATTTTGACGTACCAATCTCCAACCCTCGATAAAATTGTTTACTGGTTTTTGAGAAAAAGCGTTAATCTTTACGGAGAAACCCTTATTAAAACGCTGGGAAAAGAGAAAAAAGGAAATCCAAGTTTCAAAAGCGGGGTAGCTTATCTGAGAGAATTCTGGAAATCAAAGGGAATCAATCCAAATATGATCAATTTTGCTGATGGAAGTGGACTTTCTCCCCAGAATTATGTTGCTGCCAAAGCAGAAGTTCAGGCTCTTTTATATGCTAAAAAACAATCGTGGTTTGAATCCTATTATGATGGATTTCCTGTTCAGGATAATGGAATGAAAATGAAAAGCGGAACCATGAGAGATACTAAATCTTTTGCAGGCTACCATACTGCCAAGGATGGGAAAAAGTATGTTTTTTCAATTATTATCAATAATTATCAGGGAAGTGGAAGTGCGGAGCTGCAGAAAATTCTTAATGTTTTAAAATAAAATAGCCTTGAGGAAATCCATTTTAACCAGAATGAATAACTGGATTATTTTTGTTGTGATGACTACCCTGGTGATTGCCATTGTGGTGGCTTCTACATCGCTTATTAATTTTCTCAGGAAGGAGGAAATCAAAAGGATTAGTCTTCTTTCCAAGGCGATAAGAATCCAACAGGAAGTAAAGACTCCCGATACCGATGTTCTTGACCTTCTTCCCGACATACTGAACATTAATAATACCATTCCGTTCATTGTGACGGATAAATATAAAAAACCGATTCTCGATCTGGGGTATTACAGAAACATTCCGGAAAGCACCATAAAGAATCCTGAGAAGCTGCATGATTTAATGGAAAGTATGGAGAAAAATTATGCTCCAATCGAAATCAAGGTTCCGGATGGGAATAACCAGTTTGTGTACTATGATAACTCGCGTCTACTGAATAATCTGCGCTACTCACCTTATATTCTCGGGTTATTTATTCTGTTGTATTTTGGATTTACTTTCTGGTTCTTCAGAACGATCAAAAAAACAGATGAAGGATATCTTTGGGCAGGTCTGGCCAAGGAAACTGCCCACCAAATAGGAACACCCTTGTCCTCAATGATTGGCTGGATGGAGATTATGAAGCTGGATACTCCGGATTCTGAAGGAGTTCATGAAATTGAAAAAGATATTGAGAGACTAAGAACCATCTCCGAACGTTTTTCAAAGATTGGTTCGGTTCCTGAATTGAATGACATGAATTTTAATGAAACCATTCAGGAAAATTATGATTATTTAAAGACCAGAATTTCCAGGAAAGTCAATTTTACCCTTCATCTTCCTACCTATAAAGTTCTGGTTCCTCACAATAAAATTCTGATGAGCTGGGTGATTGAAAACCTTGTGAAAAATGCGGTGGATGCCATGAAAGGCGAGGGGGCTATTACCATGTCAGTTTTTGAGAGAAATAAAAATATTCTGATTGAAGTAAAGGACAACGGAAGCGGTATGACAAAGCAGCAAGCGAGAAATGCTTTTAAACCGGGATATTCTACCAAGAAAAGAGGTTGGGGATTGGGCTTGTCATTAGCCCGAAGAGTGATCCACGAATATCATAACGGAGATATTAAGATTTCCCAAACGGAAGTAGGAAAGGGAACTACCTTTAGAATAACAATTCGAAAAGCGTAAACTTAAGCATAATAAAAGCGGGGATGTTTTCCCCGCTTTTTTGTTTTTATTTTTTACCAGTCAGCCATTGACTTTGTAATTTCAGTTCTGCCGGAGTAGCATTGGCTTTAAACCCAAGCATCTCCATAGACATTTTATCTAAAATAGCCTTTCCTTTAAGGTCCATTTTTTCTTTCTTCCCTCCATTATCTCTCAAAATGGTTACGGTAACATTCTGACCTTCCTTAATGGTTTTAGTATAACCAATAAAGTCCTGAATTTTTTGAATGTCTATTGTTTTCCCATCCAGAGCAAGAATCTGATCTGTAATTTTAAATCCTATGCTTTTAGCGAAAGGTGACAGAGCAGAATTCTCATCAAAGGCAAGAGCTTTGGTTTTATCATCATAACCTGTCTGATTCGGGTCTCTGATAAACCAGAAAATAGGAGGTGTTTCCTGCTTATGTACCTCTACACCTACCGAGCTTAAGTATTCGGCATAAGGTGTTGGCTGGCTTCCTGCAATATATTTATTATAAAAATCCTTTACCTGTGGATATCCGGTTACGGTTACCAGTTCATCAATCAGTTTATCATCCTTGAACGGCTTGTTTTCTCCGAATCTTTGAGATAATTTTCTGATCATATCACGGTAGCCCATTTCTCCATTAGATAATTTTCTCAGTTCAATATCCAGACACATGGCAAGCAATGCTCCCTTCTCATATACATTTCTATACTGATCCTTATAAGCATCCTGCAATACATTTTTACTCATTACCGTAAATGGCATCGTATCATCGTAATTCTTGGAGTTAGCGATTTTTTCTCCAATTCTTTTAAGAAACTCGTCCTTGGTAATTAAACCTTCCTGAATCTGAAATAAATTGGCAAAATATTCCGTTCCACCTTCGTACATCCATAAGTGCTGAGACATTTTAGGATCTGCATAATCGAAGTAGTGAATCTCTTCAGAATGAGTCTTTAAAGGATTAACAGTGTGGAAGAATTCGTGAGAAACTACATCAGTGATTGTTTGATCAATAGCATCTTTGGGCATCATTTCAGGAAGAACTACACTGGTTGATTCGTGATGTTCCAATGCTCCGAAGCCTTTAATTTTTGGTCCGTCACCCCCGGATAGATACAGCATGATTGCATACTTTTTATTGGTATTCATATCCCCAAGGAATTTCTTTTGAGCAACAACCATTTTTTCAAGATTAGCCTTGAAATCTGCAGCCTTATATTTTCCTGTTGGAGAATAAACACCCAATACAAGCTCCATTCCGCCTGCATTAAAAGTGATGAAATCCGGTTTGGTATACATCAGCGGAGAATCCGTTACCTTGGCGTAATTGGCCAGCGTATAGGTGTCTGTAGAGTCAGACTTATCCTGATCTACCAAAGCTGTTGTACCATAGAAGTCAGTGGGTTTTTGTATGATCAATTGATAAGGCACATCTTGCATATTATCAATATACCCCACGAAACCATGGGTGTTTACCATATAGATTTTCCCTTGTTCAATATCAGTTCCTGAAGGAGAAAATACGGCTTTATGCTTTGAAGTGTCCATTTCTTCATCAAAACTGTCATTCACAAGATAAGAGATCTTAGTCAGGTTCTGAGCATTTTTCAATGAATAGGTATTGTCATTTACCTTTGTATAAGTAAGTTCTTTGCCTTTGTTATCATAAAACTTGATTCCCTCTACAAATCTTCCGTAATCATCTACAGAATAAGTACCCGGAACCGTTTTAGGGAAATGAAACTTAACATCTCCGGATTTCATTTTCGGAAATTCCATGGTAACGGCTACTTTATCATCTTTTACATTAACGAGGTCAATAGTGGTTTTTATTGATTGTGCATTGGCTAAAAAAGCGGCAAAAAGGCCTAAGCTAAGTGCTGTTTTTCTCATTAGGTTTAAATTTTATAGTTAAATAGTTGCTTTTTTCTGCAATTTGTTACGAAACGGAGTATTAAACTTTTCTTAAAATTTCATGAGATAAAAAGCAAAACTGTAAAAAGAGTTAATGAACAGAAAAATATATACAATTAAAAAGGGCAAAATAAGCAGTGTTGTTCTGCAATTTTGCCCTTTGTGTTTTGTTTATTGAACACTCTTATAATTAATATAATAATTCTTACTCAATTCAACCGGAGTGCTTTTCTTAAGCTTTACGGTTTGCCATTCCTCAGTAGGGTTTATGGTTTGATCTCCATTGATGATGATAGGAAGTTTAAGATTCTTTACCACATCTGTATATCTGAATTTAAAAGAATCTCCATTTTGAGAATACTCAAGGGTTGGAATCTTTATCGTTCTTAAATACTGATTGAAAACACTTGAAAAATCAATTCCTGATTTGGATGAAATATAATCCTCAATTTGCTTCGTAGTAACCGTCTGATGATAGAAGTCTTTACTTAATCCTCTTAAGATATGTCTGAACTTTTCATCATTATTAATGACCTGTCTAATCGTATGAAGCATATAGGCTCCTTTAGGGTACATATCACCACTGCCTTCATTTCTAACACCGTATTGTCCAATGATAGGGACATCATTCTGAATCTTGTTTCTAAGACCTACCATGTAGATATCAGCAGACTTCTTATCAAGATAGCTTTCTGTAAAAAGAACCTCAGAATACATTGTAAAACTCTCATGAATCCACATATCTGCCTGATCTTTGGCGGTGATATTATTAGCAAACCACTCATGGCCACTTTCATGAATAATAATGTAATCCCACTTTAACCCGACTCCGGTTCCGGAAAGATCTTTTCCACGGTATCCATTTTGATAATCATTTCCATAGGCAACATTACTCTGGTGTTCCATCCCTAAATAAGGTGAATCTACCAATTTATAAGAATCCTCATAGAAAGGATAAGGCCCAAACCAATGTTCAAATGCAGAAAGCATCGGTTTTACCTGTTGGAACTGTTTCTTTGCTTTTTCCAGGTTATAATCAAGAACCCAGTAATCCAAATCAAGTTTTCCTTTTTCTCCATCAAAGGTATCCTTAAAGTTTACGTATTTACCAATATTAGGAATGATAGAGTAGTCATTGATGGGATTTTTCACTTCCCATGTATAAGTAGTCTTGCTGCCGTTGGTCTTTTTGTCGATCAGTCTTCCATTTCCAACTCCTACAAGGTCATTTGGAGTAATAATTTTCATAATGATGCCATTATCCGGTTCATCACTCCATATATCCTTGGTTGGTAACCAAATAGAAGAGCCAATTCCCTGAACAGCCGGGCTCATCCAAGGATTTCCATTTTGATCCTTAGTAAAAACCCATCCTCCGTCCCAAGGGGCATTTTTAGCAATTAATGGATTTCCGGAGTAGGTAACATCGATGGTATATTTCTCGCCTTTTTTAAACTTTTTATTGGTGGTAATAAAAATAAAGTCTCCGTCCTGCTTATAGCTGGCAATTGGAAAGTTTCCGGTAACTTTATCTGCTTTCATGGGTTGTTGAAGATCAATTTGAAAGACAGGGTTGGTGACATTCTTTATAATCTCAAAGCTTATCTTGTTCGTTCCTTTAACGCTTTTTTGTTCAAAATCAGGTTCTACGGAAAAATCATATTTCTTGACATCCCAGAAATCTCTGAATGAAGTATTGGAACCCTTTAACGTATCCTGTTTGGAGTAAACTTTACCCTTTTCAAAGAACTGTCCAAAGGCAATTCCGGAAACAAATAAAAGGGTGTATGACAGCTTTTTCATATAAAATTAAATTAATAATCTTTTCAAAAGTATAAAATTAAATTAACAGCTAAATAAAGATAGGGCGAAAATGCTGAGTAACTTATTTACAAAACGTCTGCGAGGGTTTATTTTAATTGAAAATTCCGTAGTGTATAATTTAGAATCTTTACGGCTTAAAGAAAATATAGAAATAAAGTCCCTGCATCTTTAACAGTTTTACAAAATTCAAAAAGCCCGACTATTGCCGGGTTTTTGATATAGATGATAAATATTTATTTCTTAATTACTTCTGTACAACAGGAAGATTTCCATTGCTCTTTTGTAGCTTTTTATACGTAACCGTACACATCATGATACTGAACTCATATAAAATAAGCAATGGGAATGCAGCCATTAACATACTCAGAACGTCTGCAGGCGTAATAATTGCAGCAACCACCATAATTAATACAATGGCATGACGACGATAGGTCTTCATAAATGTTGGAGTCAGAATCCCAATAGTGGTAAGGAAATAGATCAAAATAGGGAAAAGAAAGATCACACCCATTCCTAATACAACCTGCAAAAATAGCGTAGTGTAATCACTCAGGTCATAAAGCGGAACAATAATGTCTGAAATCTTAAAAATCACTCCAAAATTAACTGCAAAAGGCAGGATTAAAAAGTAACCACATAGAACTCCTGTCATGAAAAGCATCCATACTGCATTAATAATATAAATGGAATTCTTTCTTTCTCTTGGATGCAAAGCTGGACCAATAAAACGCCACAATTCCCACACAATATAAGGAAACGCAGCTACTAGTCCACCAAAAATGGAAACGGACATCATTACATTAAACTGCTGATACAACCTCTGTACACGCACAGGAAAGTCCTTTGGAAGATGAATACTGTCTTCTCCTAAGATCATTCTTGAAAAATGATTAACAACCTTGAATGTAGGAAAATCATTTCTGGTAGGTCCAAAAAAGACGTGGTCCATAATCCAATTAATATTGAAACCAACCGCAAAGGCTGCAATGATGATAGCAATAATTGAACGGACCAAATGTCCTCTTAATTCTCCAATGTGCCCAAGAAAGGACATGTCTTTTTTATTGTCCATATAGTAGAATCTTTCAAAATACTAACCCTGTGAGGCAAGCAGTTTAAGTCTGCGAAATTATGAAATAATAATCAGTATTTAGAATTTATTGCCAATGATTTTGTTCAAGTTTATGTTACAGACAGTTGATGTATTCTTAAAGATACTTTCGGATATAATAATTTGCAGTCCAAAATAATTATTTTGAACTGCAAGCTGTTTTTAATTTCTAGTTCTAAGGCTTATTTTTCTAAAATTTCCAATACTTTGTCTGCTACAGCACTTCCCGATTGAGGATTTTGTCCTGTAACAAGTCTTCCATCAGAAACAGCAAAAGGAGTAAAATCCTGATCTGCTTTTACATAATGTGCTCCTTTACTTTTCAGTACGTCTTCTGTTAGGTAAGGCATGTGATCAGCCAATTCTGCAGCAATTTCCTCTGAGTTTGAAAACCCGGTAACTGTTTTTCCATTAATCAGACGTTCTCCATTGGACAGCTTTATATTAAAAAGTCCTACAGCTCCGTGGCATACTGACGATACAATGCCCCCATCTTCATAAATACTACGGGCAATTTCCTGTAATGCATTATTATCAGGAAAATCCCATACAACACCATGACCTCCTGCGTAATAAATAACCTCATAATCTTTAGGATTGATCTCTTCTGGTTTTAAAGTATTCGCCATTTTTTCTCTGAAAATAGTATCAGCATAATATTTCCAGTCTACAGGTTGTACAGACATTTGAAGAGAAATAGGATCTAGTGGAGTATAGCCTCCTTTTGGACTTACAAAATCAATCTCATAGCCTTTCTCATCTAACTTTTCATAAAAATGAACTGCTTCACCCAGCCAAAGGCCTGTTGCTCTTTCCATATTAGGATATTTTTCCACACTTGTTACTACAATTAATGCTTTCTTTTTCATTGGTATTTATATTAAAATGATAATACAAAGATTGGATTTTTAACCTTATCATGATAAGGACCTACCTCAAAAAAAAGATGTGACCTAGGTCACATCTTAAGAATATAGTCGGCTTAATGTTTCTCTGGAAACTCCCAGATAGCTTGCAATAAGCTGTTTGGGGATATGGTCTATAAAACCTGGATATTGTTGTATAAAATCTTCATAACGTTCTTTGGCAGATTTACTCATTAACGAAAGAATTCTCTGCTGTAGGGCTACATACCCGAAATTGGACTTTATTCTGAAAAAGCGTTCCATGGTTGGCATTTTTGAACAAAGGATATTCAAATCTTCATAAGATACAGCATACACTTCAGAATCTTCAATACATTCCACAGCCAGTGATGAGGTTTCCTGCTTAAAAAATCCGGCAAAGTCTGAAATCCACCAGTTGGGTGCCGCGAACTGAAGAATATGCTCTTTTCCTGTGTCATCTATAATACTGCTTTTAAGAATACCTTTCTCTATCAGAAAAATTTCATGTACAGGTTGATGTTCCTGTATCAGAAATTGTCTTTTCCGGAATCTTTTTTTTGTAAAAAAACCTTGTAAAATCTCAAATTCATCATCTGTAAGGTCAATGATTTCCCGGATATGTGCGTGTAGAAAATGGCTCATATCATCAGCATTAATTTATTCCTTCATCCAGTAACTTATGCAGATCAATGATCCCGAAATACTTTCCGTTTTCAGTCACTACAAGCTGGCCAATATTATTTTCCTTCAAAGTTTTCATGGCTTCTTTGGCTCTGGCATCCTTTTCAATGGTTCTTGGATGAGCAGACATGATGTCCTTAGCAAATACCTTACTGATATCTTCTCCTTTCATTAACATTCTTCTCAAGTCACCATCTGTAATTACTCCTACAATCTGATCACCGTTGGTAACCACAGTAATCCCGTGGCTTGAAGCACTGATGGAAATAATGACATCTCTTATAGTAGCATCTTCAGAAACCTGAGGTTTTTGTGAGGACAGGAATTGTTCAACCTTAGAAGTCAGGTTTTTTCCTAAACTTCCTCCAGGGTGAAACTTAGCAAAATCATTCGCCTTGAAATCATTAAGTTCCATTAAAGCTACAGCAAGCGCATCTCCTAACGCCATTTGGATCGTTGTTGAGCTTGTAGGTGCCAGTTTATTAGGACAAGCTTCAACATCCACGTGGGTATCAAGGATAATTTCAGAGAATTCTGCCAATTTACTTTTTTTATTACCGGTCATTCCTATCAATGCAGAAGAATAATCTTTCAGATAAGGAACAAGATTGGCAATTTCAGGAGAATTTCCGGAATTGGAGATGCATAGCACTACATCCTGCTTTTGAATTACTCCAAGGTCACCATGAATAGCCTCCGAAGCATGCAGGAATTGTGACGGAGTTCCTGTAGAGTTCAGTGTAGCAACGATTTTATTGCCTACATGAGCCGATTTTCCAATACCTACTACAATCAGTTTTCCCTTTGCAGAATGAATAATTTCTACTGCCTGGGCAAATTGATCATCAATTCTGTTTTTTAATTTTTCAAGTTCTGAAATTTCTATTTCTAAAGTAGTTTTAGCTATTGATATTATGTTGGTTCTATCCATTTTATGACAATAAGGTATACAAAAAAGTTTTTAAAAAATGTTATATTTTAAAAACAAAATTTAATATAAATTTTATTTTTTATAAATTCGTTCGCTTTTATTTTAAGCAGAATTTTTATAACTTTGGGTTAGATGCAAATTTAGCAATAGAAAATTAGATGAGCGCAAAAAAAGCCAATTTATCGGGCGAATTGAAAAAGTATTTTGGGTTTTCTACATTTAAGGGACAACAGGAACAAATCATAGAAAACCTATTGAATGGGAAGGATATATTTGTTTTGATGCCTACAGGTGGTGGTAAATCATTATGTTATCAGCTTCCGGCACTTATTTCGGAAGGTACGGCAATAGTTGTATCACCTTTAATCGCGTTAATGAAAAATCAGGTAGATGCCGTAAACGGGCTTTCATCTGAGAATGGGGTAGCGCATGTATTAAATTCATCATTAAACAAGACACAGACAAAACAAGTTTTTGACGACATAAAAAGCGGAAAAACCAAACTTTTGTATGTAGCTCCTGAATCATTGATTAAGGATGATTATCTGGACTTTTTGAAAGAAGTTAAGATTTCTTTCTTTGCTATTGATGAAGCACACTGTATTTCAGAGTGGGGACATGATTTCAGACCTGAATACAGGAACTTGAAACAGATTATTGATAAGATTGCCAATGTACCGGTGATCGCCTTAACGGCAACAGCAACGCCAAAGGTTCAGGATGATATCCAAAAGACGTTGGGTATGACGAATGCCTTGGTCTTTAAAGAGAGTTTTAACCGTCCTAATCTATATTATGAGGTATGCCCTAAAATAAATATAGATAGGGAGATTGTTAAATTTATCAATCAGCATAAAGGGAAATCTGGAATCGTATATTGCCTGAGCAGAAGAAAAGTGGAAGAATTTGCCCAGCTTTTGCAGGTAAACGGAATCAATGCTCTTCCTTATCACGCTGGTCTTGATCAAAAGGTAAGGGTTGCCAATCAGGATAAATTCCTGATGGAGGAAGTGGATGTTATTGTTGCAACCATTGCATTTGGGATGGGAATTGACAAGCCGGATGTTCGTTTCGTGATTCATTATGATTTCCCGAAATCTCTGGAAAGTTATTATCAGGAAACCGGAAGAGCGGGAAGAGACGGTGGTGAAGGTCATTGTTTGGCATTCTACGATCCCAAGGATATTGAAAAACTTGAGAAATTCCTGGCACAAAAACCTGTTTCTGAAAGAGAAATCGGATTGCAGCTTTTGAACGAAGTAGTAGGTTATGCCGAAACTTCAATGAGTAGAAGACAATATATCCTGTATTATTTTGGAGAAATCTTTGACCCTGTGAATGGAGACGGAGCGAAGATGTGTGATAACTCATTCAATCCTCCAAAATTAAAGGATGCTACTGCAGATCTAAAAAAAGTGCTTGAACTGATTAATGATACCGGAGAAAAATTCAAGTCAAAAGATTTGATTTCTGTTATCGTTGGAAAGGAAACAGCTGTTACAAAATCTTATAAACTGGAGCAGAATCCTCATTTTAGCTTCGGAAAAGATGAAAAGGAGAACTATTGGAAAACAATTCTGAGACAGGCTACCGTTCAGAATTATCTGCAAAAAGATATTGAAACATACGGTGTTCTAAAGATTTCAGAAAAAGGGCGAGAGGTTTTAAGTGGTAAATCCAAGGATACTTTCTTAATTACAGAAGATAGAGAGTTTGATCTTACACAAGCTAAGGCAGACAGTGATCAGGTACAACAGCAGGCTGCCGGAGGCTTAGATCAAAACCTGTTCAATCTACTAAAAGAATTAAGGAAAAAAGTAGCTAAAAAGTATGGTATTCCACCTTATACAGTCTTTATGGATCCAAGTTTGGAAGATATGACTGTACAGTATCCTATTACTGTAGATGAAATCACTAAGATTTATGGTGTAGGAGAGGGAAAAGCCAAAAAATATGGTAAGGAATTCGCTGACTATATCAAAACCTATGTTGAAGATAACAATATAGAGCGTACACAGGATATGGTTTTGAAACAGGTTGCCAATAAATCCAGCCACAAGGTTTTTATTATTCAGAGTACCGATAAGAAAATTGACCTTGAAGATATAGCAAGAGCCAAGAATCTTTCTATGGACGAACTGTTGAAAGAAATGGAACGAATTGTCTACCAGGGAACAAAACTGAATATTGATTATTATATCGAAGATAACTTTGATGAAGATATTGTTGATGGTTTTATGGAATTTATGAACGAATCAGAGAGTGATAGTATGAAAGTATTGCTTGATGAATTCGGAGATGAATTATCTGATGAGGAAGTGAGAATGCTGAGAATCAAATTTATCAGCGACGTTGCAAATTAAAGGTTTCAACATAATTAAAAGAAATAAATTAAGCTCTTCGATCGAAGAGCTTAATTTATTTTTGTCCTTGTTTTGTTTTAAGAATAAATATAAAATTTACTCCTGTTTTAAAGCTTAGTTAATTTCTGTTAATTAGTATTGATACAACCTATCTACACTTTAAACATAACCAAACTTTTTAGTAACTTTAACTGATGAAAAAAATATCTGTCATATTTATTCTGCCGGATTTAGAAACCGGAGGTGCAGAAAGAATTGTTACCACCATTGCAAATCATCTCTCCAGGGATCGTTTTGAACCCAAGATTTTGCTTTTACGGAAACAAGGCGGATATCTTAATTTTCTGAAAAAAGATGTTGAAATCATAGACATTAATACAGAACGAATCAGACATTCATTAAAGCCTATTTTAGGTGAAATTTATAGAAGAAAACCTGATATTGTATTTTCCGGTTTTGGTGAAGTGAATGCTTATTTATCATTATTTATAAAGCTTTTCCCAAGAACAAAGTTTATTGCCAGAGAAACAAATGTGGTGACGCAGCATGTTACCAGAAAGGAAATCAAATTTTTCTATAATTTTTATAATAACTATCAGAAAATCATTGCTCAAAGTGATGATATGATGAAAGATCTGGTAGATAATTTTAAGATTAAAAAGAAAAAGATTGTCAAGATCAATAACCCTGTGGATTTTGATTTTATTGATGAAAAACTGGCAATTTCTTCTAAACCCGAATGCTTCAAATACAATTATAAACACGTAGTAGCTATTGGGAATTTATCTTCCAGAAAAGGTTTCGACAACCTGTTGAAAGTTTTTTCAAGGCTTAAAAGTGAAAATATCCAGCTTCACATCTTAGGAGATGGAAAAGATAAGGATGTATTGCTCCAGATGAAGGAATTTCTGGGACTTAAGAACGTTATTTTTCATGGCCGCCAGGAGAATCCTTATCAATTTTTAAAATATGCAGACTTATTTATCCTTTCTTCAAGATATGAGGGTTTTCCTAATGTACTTTTGGAAGCAGGTGCCTGTGGAACGTATTCCTTGGCCAATAACTGCCCCGGAGGAATCAATGAGATTATTCAGCATAATATTAACGGGGAAGTTGGTAATATTGAAAATTATGAGGATTTTGCACAGAAAATAATATCCGCGATGCAGCAAAATTATAATCGTGATGCTATAAAGAATTCCATTAAGTCCAGATTTTCAAAAAATATTATCATGAGTAAATACGAAAAGGTTTTGCTGGATTTGGTGAAATAGTATTACCCTATCACTTGTCTTATGGAGGTTTATTTTCTTAGATTTGGGATCTGATAAAATAGATGTCAATGAATAAAGTTTCCCAAATAGGATGCGCTTGTGAAAAACCCGGCTCCAATTATACTGAATATAGAAGCTCTGAATTAGGTATAGATCATAGTAACGGAAGATATGGAGAAGTAACGATTCAACAGTGTAAGTTGTGCCAAAGAATATGGATTCATTATTTTGTGGAATATGAAAGTTTTTCCAAATCCGGAAGATGGTATAAAGGAATTGTTTCGAAAAAAGACCGTACACTCATAACCCCTGAAAATGCAGTGGAGTATCTGGAAAGCCTTGAGTGGTATGTATATGGAGGTTCTTTTTTTGAAAGCACAGGTACATTTGGACAAGGAAAATTGAATGTGGATTAATGAGTTCTTCAAAATAAATAAAATAAAAAACTACTTTCCCAATTAATCACATTTTTTAACCATGAATGAAGATTTAAAAAGAGAAATATTCAACAAGTATAAAAAATTTCTGGCCGAAAATTACAGTGAAAAATATATTTATCGATTAATAATTCAGGAAGGCTACAATCAGGAAGATGTAGATGAAGTAATGAAAGGCATCCATGCTGATAAACAGGAGATATTAAAGGAAAAAAATAAATACCGTACTATTGTCAGCATCTTATTATATATAGCAGGGTTTATTGTTATTATTGCTGGATTAATATTGATGGTTTCAGGAGGAATTAAAATTGGAATGGCTTTGATATTTTTTGCAGTAATTATCTGGATAAATGCCAACCGGTAATAGCTCCTTTTTTAAGCCTAAAATTCAATAAATTTGATAAATCTCACTTTCTCACGTGGTAATTTATACGTAAATTTGTAAGAATTAAGTTAGATAATAATAAACAAATTCATAAAATAACATGAGTCAATTCGATGTTACCGTAATAGGTTCTGGTCCTGGTGGTTATGTAGCTGCGATCCGTGCAGCACAGTTAGGTTTCAAAACAGCAATTATTGAAAAATATTCAACTTTAGGCGGAACTTGTCTTAACGTTGGATGTATTCCGTCAAAAGCGCTTCTTGATAGCTCTGAGCATTTCGAGAATGCAAAACATAATTTTGCAAGCCACGGAATTATTATCAATGAGCCAAAAGCAGATATTGCAAGAATCATTGAGCGTAAAAACGAAGTGGTAGACCAAACAACTAAGGGAATCAACTTTTTGATGGACAAAAACAAAATCACTGTTTTTGAAGGATTAGGAAGTTTTGAATCTGCTACTCAAATTAAAATCACTAAAAACGACGGTTCTTCTGAAACGATCGAATCTAAATATACAATCATTGCAACAGGTTCTAAGCCGTCTTCACTTCCTTTTATCTCTCTAGATAAAGAAAGAGTGATCACTTCTACTGAAGCATTAAACCTTAAAGAAATTCCTAAGCACCTTGTAGTAATCGGAGGTGGAGTTATTGGTCTTGAATTAGGTTCTGTATACTTAAGATTAGGTGCTCAGGTAACAGTAGTTGAATTCATGGATAAAATTATCCCTGGAATGGATGGCGCTTTAAGTAAGGAATTAACTAAGGTTCTTAAAAAGCAAGGTATGAAGTTTATGCTTTCTACTGCGGTTTCTGCAGTGGAAAGAAACGGAGATACTGTAAAGATCACTGCTAAAGATAAAAAAGGAGAAGAAGTAGTTGTAGAAGGAGATTACTGTTTAGTTTCTGTGGGAAGAAAACCTTATACAGATGGTCTTGGTCTTGAAAAGGCCGGTGTAGAGCTAGACGAAAGAGGAAGAGTAAAAACAAACGATCACCTGCAGACTAATGTTGCAAACATTTACGCAATTGGAGACGTTATCAAAGGAGCTATGCTTGCTCACAAAGCAGAGGAAGAAGGAGTTCTTGTTGCTGAAATATTAGCAGGTCAAAAACCTCACATCAACTATAATCTGATCCCAGGTGTTGTATATACTTGGCCGGAAGTTGCAGGAGTAGGTAAAACCGAAGAGCAATTGAAAGAGGAAGGAGTAGCTTACAAAGTAGGTTCTTTCCCAATGAGAGCATTAGGAAGAAGCCGTGCAAGTGGTGATACTGATGGTCTTGTGAAGATTATTGCAGACGAAAAAACTGATGAGATCTTAGGAATGCACATCATTGGAGCAAGAGCTGCTGACCTTATTGCTGAAGGAGTAATTGCTATGGAATTCCGTGCAAGTGCTGAAGATATTGCAAGAAGTTCTCACGCTCACCCAACCTATGCAGAAGCTATTAAAGAAGCTGCATTGGATGCTACTGCAAAAAGATCAATTCATATGTAATATTTCATTAAGAAATTAATCATTTCAATATAAAAGGGGAAATCAACTGATTTCCCCTTTTTTGGCATAAAAATGGAAATTGATTTTGAAAGAAATAAGGAATGAAGAAAATTTTTATAAGTTCAATGCTTTTGATAGGCATCAGTTCATTTGCCCAGGAAGCAGGAAAAGTTGGGGAACTGCTAAGAAATGAAGCGCCTACCACAGAAATGCAGGCTCCAAAAGGTATGAATGCAAGAAATAAAACTTTTGAACGCAATTCAGACCGTCCCAATAATAAGATAAAAAGCCCCAATTATCAATGGAATAAAAACTATGGATATGCAGAGGTTTTTCTGCGAATTCCTGAACAAGGCTTTTTTACCGTTGAGGTGGGAGACCAGATGATAGCAAATGGCTCAGGAAAATATCGCTTCTTTGATTTACAATCAGGGAGAGTACCTATCTCTATTTATGAAAATGGGTTTTTAATATACAGAACTACTTTAATGCTTCGCAATAATGGTAGAATGGTTCTGGACTTTTTCACAAATGAGGGGTTGTATCTTTTAGATTCATATCCTGTTCAGGGGCAATACGGATTTAATGATTGGAATGATTTATGGAATAATCCTTACGGTAATAACTCCGGAAATTGGAATAATGCAGGAAATGTTATGGATAATGCAACTTTCCGTCAGTTTTTTGAAATGTTGAAAAGAAATGAGAGCTTTGATGATGGTAAAGTTACAATGATTAATCAACAGATGCGAAACACCATGTTTACAGCTATACAGGTAAGAGACTTGGTAAAGTCGCTCAGTTTTGATAAGAATAAACTGGCTTTAGCGAAATCTATGTATCATAATTGTGCTGATAAGAACAAATATTTTGTAGTGTATGATGCATTTGATTTTGAAAACAGCAAAAGGGAACTGATGGATTATATTTCCAGATTATAGTACACACAGAGAGAAGTTTTTTGGCTTCTCTTTTTTGTGTAAAAGAGCTTAGTATATTTTAATCGTATAAAAATCTGCGAAATCAGTCAGATCTGCGAGAGAAAATTTAGTTGATACAATTATCTGGATAAATTTACATGATTTTCATTTTGTCATAAAACTTCGAGTTATTGGGAGCAATATTGAACTGGACTCCAAAGGTAATTCCTTTAAAATATTTGTCCTTATGAATGGGAAAGGCATACCCGGTATTAAGGAATAGCATATTGAACAATGAGATTCCAATCCTAGGTTCCAATGAGTATTGGTTTATTGAAACTCCATAAAGCTGCCCATTATTAGTGTAATAAACATGGGCTTCCGGAAGAAATTTATCGGTTTGATTAGTGCGTGTATAAAGCATGGAGGGACCAAGAATTACAGATTGATAGCGAGAATCACCAAATCTGAACTCTAAGCCGGCCTGTAAAATATTTCGTCCCATATATCGATAAGCTACATTAATGGCTGTTTTTTCCAGTAACTGTGCATTTACAATAATTGTAGAAATAAAAAAAGCTAGAACGAAATATTTTTTCATGTTTTCTGGTATTTTCATTCAAATGTAGCGGTTTTAAAGGCCATTGGAAAGATAAAATAATTCTTAAAAGCATTCAGTAGGATAAAATCTTCAAATTTCCGTACCTTTGTCAGCTAATTTATCATCAATGCAACTCGGAAAAACTCAGAATTTAGAAATTTTAGATAAAAATAATTCAGGATGGATCTTAACGGACGAATCCGGTGAAAAGGCTTTTCTTCCTAAAATTTTCACTCGTGAAGATCAGGAAATAGGAGAGTATGTTGAGGTTTTTGTTTATCAGGATGATGATAAATTGAAAGCTACCACTGAGATTCCATTGGCAGAAGTAGGTGAATTTGCAGTGATGAGCTGTGTGCAGAGTCTTCCTAGTGGAGCATTTATGGACTGGGGAATCATTAAGGATCTTTTTATTCCTTACAAACAGCAGAAAACTAAGATCATTGAGGGAAAAAGATACTTGGTCTATATTTATGTAGACGAAGATATGCAACTGATCACAGGAACTACAAAATTCAAAAGAAATCCACAATATCAGGATCTTCCATTCAAAAAGGGAGATAAAGTAGATCTTATCATGATGAATGAAAGTGAACTGGGCTGGAATGTGGTAATCAATAAACAATATATAGGTTTAATTTATGCATCGGATGTTTTCAAAAAACTATATCCTTTGTCTGAAGAGAAAGGTTATATCAAGGTTATTCGTGAAGATGGTAAAATTGATGTTTCCCTACAATCTGATGGTTTTGAAAACATTGATGAATTCAAACAAAAGATTTTGGATAAACTGGAAGAAAACTATGGGCTTCTATATGTTTCGGATAAATCTTCCCCTGAGGAGATCAAGGATGAACTTCAGATGAGTAAAAAGAATTTTAAGAAAGCAATCGGAGGACTTTATAAAGATAAGATCATCGATATTACAGAAGACAAAATCAAATTATTATAAAACAAAAAAGAGCAGATAATTCTGCTCTTTTTTTATTCTCTATTTTTAATTAATAGCCATCCGCTATAATTTCTCCCATCAGAAACCTGTATCGTGTACCAATAGCTTCCTGTAGGAATAGGTTGTTGGTCGTATTTCCCATTCCACTGGAAAGAAGATTTCTTTATTACTTCCTTAAAAATAAGCATTCCTCTTCTGTCGTACAGGATAACTTCAGTTCCGGGATAATTTTCTAATCCTGCTATTCTCCAGGTATCATTGATGCCATCTCCGTTAGGTGTGATTACATTTGGAATATTGAAAATGGAGAATTTTTTCTGCCCAATAGTACAGCCAGCTTTTGTTCTTACATATACTGTATATTCTCCCATACTTAGATTCGTAAAGATATTGGAATCCTGCCATGTGGAATTATCCAGAGAGTATTCAAAGCTGCCAGTTTCAGAAAGAATAACTGTAGCTGTAGTATTTGTAATATTTATTGATACAATAGAAGGTAAAACAGTGTGGGTAACTTGGGTGGAAGCTGTATTCTCACATCCGAAATTGTTGGTTACCTTCACAGAATAATTTCCAGGGTTGGATACTGTAATGGTTTGAGTGGTGGCTCCTGTGCTCCACAAATAAGATTTAAATCCTGGCCCAGGATCCAGAATTGCAGATTTGCCTGCGCAAAAATCCAACTTTGCAGGAAGAGTAACAACAGGTTTAGGATTTAAAGTTAAACTTAATCTCACTAATTTAAAACATCCTGCTGCAGTTGACACTTTCACACGAATAACTGTTGTTCCAATATTTAAAACATAAGCTGAAGGGTTAGCAATAGGATTTCCTGCTGTATCTGTATAAGTAAAAATATAACCACCAGGATTATTAATGATACTGGCCTCATAAGAATGAAGGTTTACAGTCATTGTATTTCCTGTATTATTGTTACATAATGTCTCAGAATAGTCTTTAGCAGGAACATTATCCTGAGTAAGCGTTACAGAAATAGCTAACTTTTCAGATTCACAGTTGTTTAATGTCTGAGTTACGTAGTAAGTTTGTCCATGTACAAGAGGTGTTGTAATGGGTAATACATTTCCGGCTGCATTATAGAAAATCAATGACGTTCCCGTTACGATCAACTTATCTAGTGCTGGATTTGCTGATTCACAGAACTCCTGATTCACATTAGCCGTTGGCTTAGGAGTGGTGTTTACTGTTACCTGAATGGCTCTTTTGCTACTTTCACAGCCATTAATGGTTTGAGTTACGTAATAAGTTTGTCCGTTTACAAGAGGTGTTGTTATTGGTAAAATACCTCCTGCTGCATCATACCACTTTATATTTTGACCTGTGATCTGAATGTCTGAAATTTTCGGATTGTTTTTCGCACAAAAGATCAATGATGTACTTGCGCTCATAGGAGTTGCTATAGGACTAACAATTACATTTTGATTTTGGGTAGCTGTATTTCCATGGCCATCATTGTAAGTCCAGTGAATAACATAGTTTCCTGGAATGGAGTATGATAATGGATCTGTTGTAGTTGCAGTAATTGCCCCAGCACAGTTGTCTGTAGCAGTAGGGAAAGTAGTGATTACTGTATTGCAATCCCCTGTAATATCAGGTAGGTTAATAATATCAGGAACTGGTAGTACACTATCACCAACAGTAATATCTATTGTGAAAACGCCATCGCAAGATGATCCGGTAACCTGGCAGAAATAGATGCCCTCATTTGTAGCATTAGCATTAGGAATGGTAGGATTTTGTAGTGTGGAAGTAAATCCGTTTGGGCCGGTCCATTTGTATGTTGTTCCTCCATTAGCATTAAGTTGAAGGGTTGAATTAGGACAGACTGGAGAATTGGACGTTAATGTCGTTGTAGATTTACAATCTTTAAATTTAGCAATAAAAATATCATTAGAAGGATGACCTCCCTGTTGTTGAAAAGTCCCGGGAGTAGCAATTCCTGTCGTATTGTTGCTAGACATTCCTGTTAAATAAATAAAGCCATCACTGTCTTTTGTAATACGACCCAATTGAGTACCCCCATTACCTCCATAAAATGTACCCCATTCTCTATTGTTATTGATGTCATACTTTATCATTGAGGTCTTTATGTATGGGCCGGTAGATGTCATATAGCCATCAGAAGTAGCTATGTCGGTTTGGCCTACATTGGATAGTGCACTGAAAAATACATTACTTTCAGAATCAATATAAGCCGTAAGCTGAGTCGTATAATGAAAAGGCAGAGTAGCTTTGGTGATAACATTGGTAGCCAGATCTACCCTCCAAATTCCTGCTGGGCCATATATTGGCCCATTTAGATTAGGAAACTCACCTGCAAGTATTAAAATATTATTTACGATTCTTGCCTCCCATACAAATTCCTGACTGGAATATCCATAGTAGCTGGATCTTAATAATGTTCCTGTTTTTGAGAACTTTAAGTACAATCCGTCTGATACACCTCCAAAAGTTGGTTGAAAAGGATTTACCATTGGGATTAATGGTGATTGAGTAGCTCCAATAATTTCTAAATCCCCTGAAGAAGAGAATACTTTAAAAATAGCAGTTGAGTGATCCGAAGCTCCAAAAAATGAAGACCATATCATATTACCGGTTAACGCATCTAGAGCGGCCAGATAAGCATCAGCGTAACCATTTGGGCTTAATTTTGTTGGTTGATATGCATTTAATACAGGAAAGTTAGTACTCATTGTTTGGCCACCTAAAAAAACCTGTCCATTATTATAAGCTACAGTATATAGTTCATCTGGTGAGTTACCAATAAAATTTTTTTCGTAGACTAGACCTCCATTATTGTCGAACTTTACCAGTGTAGCGTCTGTATTGCTTCCTGATCTATACGTTTTTCCTCCTGCATATACATTGAAATTTCCATCAAAATCAACATCCTCAAAGGAGTCATTAAGCGGTGTTCCATAATAAGTACCCCATAGCTTTTGTCCATCTTTGGTTATTTTTGTTAAAAAAGCATCAAAAGTTCCTATTATAGTTTGTTGGTAAGTCCCAGAAGTTGCCAGGTTGGTTGTGCTATTGGTAGAGCCAAACAAATAGGCATTATTTTTACTATCTGTTTCTATTCTTCCATATTCTTCGCCATACCCTCCGGCATAGCTTCCCCAGACTCTTGTAGGGACAGGATCAATAACAAGGATGTTTTTATAGGTGTCATTCGGAGAGTTGAATCCAAAAGTTTGATTTCCCAGATCATTAAAGGAAATGTTTATATTTTCCTTTTTATCAGCAAGGATCCAGCTATTAGGAATATTTTCATGAATTTCTCCAAAACGTACATTCATAGTAAGTTTGCCATTTTTAATGGACGTAGGTGCTCCATTGAACTTCATTTTTATATCCGAAACCTTTCCACCTGGATTGATAATGAAATTGTATTCAATCGGTTTTATAGTATCGTTAGGTTTGAAGAATATAAGATCAATGTTGGGATAGATGTTCTTATATCGAATTTTTTGGAAACGATGGACATTTGTAATGCCTTTAGAATTATTGGGAATATTGAAATAGTTATCATAATCAGAAGACTTTCCTTCTGCAGTAATGCTTGGATTTCTATTAGAATTTATAAACTCAATATCAATTCTATGAATCAGTTTTTCATAGATGAATTCATCAATATCATAATGTTTGGGATTGGGAATAAGTTTGTCTGACTTTTTTGAAAAATTAGGATTTGCTGTTTTTTTTGTTTCATAAATATCATAAGAAAACCCATTAGAATGCAACTGTACATTTAATCCCTTAGAGTGAAATAGAAATTTCACATCCTTATTTTCTTTTCCATCCTGATCAATGATTTGACCCCTATTTTCGTAAAAATAATAAGAATTGTTTTCTGATATCTTTTTTTGAGAAAAAATAAATATCCCACTCAGAAATGAGAGGAGAAATAAAATTTTTGGCATCGGTTATTAATTTTTACAGTAAAGATATGAAAATCCGCTTTTGATTGAGCATTAAATAATGAATGACTGAATTTTATTTTTTTTAAACATGATGAATATCATGACAATTTTGTTTAATTTTTTTGTTTAACAATTTTGTCAAAAATAAATTTTAATATAAATTTGCACAAATTTGTTTAACAAAAATGTCAAATCAAGCAAAAAAAGACCAAACACAGGAATTGATCAAGGAGACAGCGAAGAATTTGTTCTTTGTGAAAGGAAAATTTGATGCTACTACGCAGGAAATAGCTGATGAAGCGGGAGTAAACAGAACCCTTATTAACTATTATTTCAGATCAAGGGATAAACTGATTCAGATCATTTTTGATGAAGCTCAAAAAGTAGAGCAGGAAAAATCAAAGATCATCCAGAATTCAGATCTTCCTTTCAAGGAAAAGATCAGCGAATTTATAGAAAGTTGCCTTTCTACCAGCCTTCAGTATCCCTATCTGGAAAGTTATATCGTTTCCCAGATCAATAAGGGAACCTGCCATCAAAGAGAAATAGAAGAAGATATCCTACAAAAAATGTACAGCGATATCGAGAAAGAAATGGAATTGGGAAATATTGAAACAATGGACCCTGTACAGTTTATACTGAATATGGTTTCACTATTGGTTTTTCCAAGTGCAATTAGACCTCTTTTTATGGAGAATCTAATGATTAGTGATGAAGATTATGATAAGATTATTTCAGCACGAAAAGAAATCATTATCAATATGTTATTTAAAAACTAAAAAAATATAAAGTATTTCTAAAAATGATTCGTCATTTAGAAAGAAAATAATAACAAGTGTATAAAAAAATAAACGAAGTATAAAATTATGAACAGAAAACGTATAACTGCTAGAAAGCTAAAAATAGGGATAGCTGCAGCATTTATGATTTTCGGCTTTTCATCGGTGTCTGCCCAGCAGCAGGTTTCTCTGCAGGAGGCAATTAAGCAGGCTCTTCAAAATAAAGCAGAGGCTAAGAAAGCAGCTTTACAGATAAAAAAAGCCGAATATAAGATTGATGAGGCCAGAGCCGGTGCTCTTCCGCAGATCAGTGCAACAGCCGGACTTACATATAATCCGGTTATTCAGGAATCTTTGCTTGAATTTGGTGGAGAGAGAATCAAAGCTCAGTTGGGGCAGCCTTGGAGCTCCAGTGCTGTTGTTCAGCTTCAGCAGGCTTTGTTTGACCAAAGAGTTTTCACAGGGCTTAAGGCAGCAAAATCTACAAGAGAGTTTTACGTACTAAATGCTGAATTGACCAATGAGCAGATCATTGAGAATGTAGCAACAGCTTATTATCAGGTGTTTGTACAGGAAGAAAACCTTAAAACAGTAAAAGCTAGTTATGCCAATACTGAGAAAGTAAGAAACGTTATTAAAAGTTTGGTAGATAATGGTCTTGCAAAAAGTATAGACTTAGATCGTACCAATGTACAGCTTACGAATATCGGTTCAAACAAGCAGCAGTTGATTAACTCTGTTGAGCTTTCAAAAAATGCTCTGAAATTTTATATGGGAGTTCCTATCAGTACAGATATCGAGCTTGAAGAAAAAACGATTGAGCCTAAACCTGAATTGATAGCAAGTAATGTAAATCTTGATAACCGTACGGAAATCAGAGTTTTAAATAAAAATAGGGAGCTTCTTCAGTTTAACAAAAAAGCTACAGAAGCCTATCTTTATCCTACAGTTAACCTTACAGCAAACTATGGTTGGGCCGGAATGGGGAAAAAATTTCCTTTAACCAATGGGCTTAATAATGGAGTGCTTTGGAGTGATTATTCAGCAATCGGTTTGAATGTTAGTATTCCTATTTTCACAGGTGGGGCTACAAAAGCTAAAATTCAGCAGGCAGAAATTGATCTTCAGGATTTAGATCAGGATATCCAAAAAACACAGCTGAGTTTGGATCTGGATTATAAAAACTCCATCACCAATATGGAAAATGCAATCATTAACATCCAGAGCATGAAGGATAACGTAGATCTTGCAGAAAGAGTACAGAAAAATACCCAATCCAATTATCAGTATGGCTTAGCAACACTTACAGAAGTCTTGGATTCTGAAAATGCTTTAACACAGGCAAAACAGAACTATTCTAATGCATTGTTGGATTACAAGCAAGCCGAGATCAAGCTAATAAAAGCTAAGGGTGAATTGAACACACTACAAAACTTATAATAAACTAAAATGAAAAAAACTTTAATATATATCATCGTAGCAGCTGTACTTGTAGGGTTGGCCGCATATAAGATTGCAGGTAACAAAGAAAAGCAGACTCAGGAAGTAAAGGAGGTTGCCAAGCAGGTAGATAAAATCAATGTAAACATTGTAACGGTTACAAGAGAAAATATAGATACAGACTATTCTGCAAACGGAACATTTCTTCCTAAACAGGAGATGAATCAGTCTTCTGAAATTTCAGGACGTATTGTAAGCGTTTTGGTAAAAGAAGGTTCTAGAGTAGGTGCAGGTCAGGTTTTAGCAACAATAAAAAGAGATGCTATCGAAGTTGACGTTACACAGGCTCAAAATAACCTACAGAATGCTATTATCGATAATCAGCGTTACGAAAATGCCTTTAAAACAGGAGGTGTTACAAAACAGCAGGTAGATAATTCAAGACTGCAGCTGAAAAATGCACAGGCAGCTGTGAAAGCACAGGGAGTACGAGTAAATGATACAAGTATCCGTGCAGGTATCAGTGGTACAATCAATAAAAAAATGGTTGAACCGGGTACTGTTGTTTCTGTAGGAACTTCTATGTTTGAAATCGTTAATATCAACAGTCTGAAGCTTTCTGTATTGGTAGACGAAAGCCAGATCGGTAAAATTCAGCTAGGGCAGGAAGTTCCAATTAAGGTTAACGTTTTACCTGAGGATTCTTTTGTAGGGAGAATTACATTTATTGCTCCAAAAAGTGATGCTTCTTTGAATTTCCCTGTTGAAATTGAAGTTCAGAACAGAGGAAACCTAAAAGCAGGTATGTATGCAACTGCTAAGTTTAGTACAAACAACGGTGCAGAAACTCAGAATATGCTGACAGTTCCTGCTGAAGCGTTTGTAAATGGTGTAAGTTCAGGACAGTTATTCGTTGTTCAGAATGGTGTTGCTAAATTAATTAAAGTAACCATTGGAAAAGTTTACGGGGACAAAGTACAGGTATTAAGCGGATTGAACGGAGGTGAGCAAGTGGTAACCAGCGGACAGATCAACCTGGACAACGGATCTAAAGTAAACATTATAAAGTAAACGATATATGAAGTTAGCAGAAATATCGATTAAAAGACCCTCGTTGGTAATTGTATTATTTACAATTCTGACGTTGGGAGGTATCCTGAGTTATACGCTCATGGGATACGAATTGATTCCGAAGTTTGAAACCAACATGGTAACTATTTCTACGGTGTATCCGGGAGCTTCACCGGCAGAGGTGGAGACGTCCGTCACCCGAAAGATTGAGGATGCCGTAGGTTCTTTGGAAAACGTAAAAAAAGTAGAATCTTCTTCATACGAAAGTTTATCCGTTATCATGGTTCAGCTGAACGATGGTGCAGATGTTGACTATGCTTTGAATGATGCTCAGAGAAAGGTAAATGCTATTTTGGCAGACCTTCCGGATGATGTAAAAGCACCGTCATTGAATAAATTCTCCTTAGATGATTTACCAATTATTACAATGAGTATTTCATCTGATAAATTAAACAGTAAGGACCTTTACGACTTATTAGATAAAAAGATAGAACCCATTTTCTCCCGTGTAAACGGTGTCGCTCAGGTTGATCTTGTGGGTGGGCAGGAAAGAGAAATTCAGGTGAATCTGGATGAGAAAAAATTACAAGGGTACGGACTTTCAATAGGAGATGTACAGCAGTCAATTCTTTCCTCAAACCTTGACTTCCCTACGGGTAGTTTGAAAACAAGGACTTCAAAATCTACGATCAGATTATCAGGGAAATATAAGTCTATTGAAGAAATGAACAACCTTGTTGTTTCCAACAAAAATGGTGCACAGGTTCGTTTATCTGATATTGCAACAGTTTTTGACTCTCAGAAAGATGCTGAAAAAGTAGCGAGATTCAACCAGTCTTCTACCATTTTGATGCAGGTGAAAAAGCAGTCTGATGCAAATGCGGTGGCTGTATCTGAAAGTGTTCAGAAAACCATTAAAACAGTAGAAGAAGCTTATAAAATTCAGGGAGTAAAAGTGAAAATTGTAAACGATACAACAGAATTTACCCTGGAATCTGCAAACCACGTTATTTTCGACTTATTCTTAGCGATTATTCTTGTGGCAATTGTAATGCTATTGTTCCTTCACAGTATCAGAAACGCATTTATCGTAATGGTTTCTATCCCTGCTTCATTGGTGGCAGCATTCATCGGAATGAACCTAATGGGATATACTTTGAACTTGATGAGTTTACTAGGGTTGTCCCTTGTGGTAGGTATCCTTGTGGATGATGCAATTGTTGTACTTGAGAACATCTACCGTCACATGGAGATGGGGAAAAGCAAGATTAGAGCAGCCTATGACGGAGCCTCAGAAATCGGGTTTACCGTTGCAGCGATTACATTGGTAATTGTAGTGGTATTCTTACCAATTGCAATGAGTTCTGGTCTTGTAGCAAACATCCTGGCTCAGTTCTGCGTCACGGTTGTTATTGCAACATTGCTATCATTGTTGGCTTCATTTACCATCATTCCTTGGTTGTCATCAAGATTTGGTAAATTAGAGCATTTAACAGGTAAAAACTGGTTTGAGAAATTCATCCTTTGGTTTGAAGGGTTAATTGATAAATTTACTCACTGGATCACAGGAATTCTTGAATGGTGTCTGAAAACAACGTTGAGAAGAATTTCTACCGTGATTATTACATTTATTGTTTTGATCAGTTCATTCATGCTGGTAGCATTTGGTTTCATTGGAGGAGAATTCTTCCCACCAATTGACCGTGGCCAGTTCTTGGTACAGATGGAACTTTCAAAAGATGCAACCGTTGAAAAAACAAACCAATTAACATTAGATGTTGAAAAGTTCCTAAGAAATGATAAAGATGTTGTAGACCTTATTACAACAGTAGGACAGCAGTCTACAGGTTTTGGTGGTGCTCAGGCAACAACATACCAATCTGAGGTTCAGGTAAACTTAACAGACAAATCTGAACGTTCTGAAAGTACCAACATCAAAGCTGCAAAAATAAAAAGAGAGCTAGAAGAGAAATTCACAGGAGTTGAATTCAAAACTGCTCCAATCGGTATTATGGGTGCTGAAAATGCTCCAATCGAAATGGTAGTAACAGCTCCGGATAATGCAATGGCTGTAAAAGAAGCAACAAGAATTTTAGAATTATTGAAAAAAGTTCCTGGAGCAGTAGATGCAGAATTATCCACAGACTCAGGTAACCCTGAAGTACAGGTGTCTATTGACAGAGATAAAATGGCTTCTTTAGGATTGAACCTTTCAAGTGTAGGACAATCGATGCAGACTGCATTCAACGGAAATACAGACGGGAAATTCAGAGCCGGAGAATATGAATACGATATTAATATCCGTTTTGGAGATGTAAACAGACAATCCATTGATGATGTTAAAAATCTTATGTTTACAAACCCTCAGGGACAGCAAATTCGTTTGAGCCAGTTTGCAGATGTAAAGATGGGTTCAGGACCAAGTTTGCTTGAGCGTAGAGATAAATCTCCATCTGTAAAAGTAAGAGCAAAAGCAGTGGGTAGACCAGTTGGTGATGTTGCCAATGAATGGGCAAAACAGTTTATGGATAGTAAGCAAAAACCTATCGGTGTAGATTACATCTGGAGTGGTGATATGGAGAACCAGCAGGAAGGTTTCGGTACTTTAGGGATTGCATTATTAGCAGCTATCGTATTGGTATACCTGGTAATGGTTTCACTATATGACAGTTTTGTATATCCTTTCGTGGTATTGTTCTCTATTCCATTGGCGATGATCGGGGTAATGGTTATCCTGGCCTTGACAGCTAATTCATTGAACATCTTTACCATGCTGGGTATGATCATGTTGATTGGTCTTGTTGCGAAGAATGCAATCCTTATCGTTGACTTTACGAATGCAAGAAAAGCAGCAGGAGCTAATACACACGATGCTTTGGTACAGGCCAACCATGCACGTCTTCGTCCGATCTTGATGACAACCATTGCGATGATCTTCGGTATGTTACCGATTGCATTGGCAACAGGAGCAGGAGCAGAGATGAACAAGGGGCTTGCATGGGTAGTAATTGGTGGTTTAACATCATCACTATTCCTTACCTTGATCATTGTACCGGTAGTATACTCTTTATTTGACTCTGTTCTAAGAAGAATGGGTAAAGATACTAAAGTAGACTATGAAGCTGAAATGAAAGCTGAATACGAACACAGAGAACTAAATGAGGACGGATTTACTCCTAAGCATTTAGATAAATAAATCAAGCCTTTAATTAACCGAAAGCGCCTCAGAATTTCTGAGGCGCTTTTTTATGATCAACAATAACTTAAAAATAATTAGTTAAACTCCGAATACAGATTTTTATTCAACTTAAAATAAATAAGCTGATTCTTAAAATCAATAATGGTATTGAATCTTTTTAAAAAGCCATTTCCGAAAAATCCCGCCATTTTTTCTGAGGCATCAATCCCTTCAGTAGAGCCGGAAAGTGTGATAGGAATATTATAAAGGTATTTCTGTGCAAATTGAATGGATGGACAAAGTACAACAGGCATTTCATAAACAGATCCATCAGAACCTTGTGCTGTGGCCTTTCCGATAGTTTTCATGGTGCTGCTAAAGGCATTCTTTTTAGCATAGGGAGAAGCTATAGTTAAAGCATCGTCCGCTCCGGTGTCAAGACCGAAAAATCCTGAGTATTGCTTATCATTTACAGTGATAATACTCTCTACGGCGGGATAGTTGTCAATCATGTGAAGCTTCATTTTTTCATATCCTGAATAATCAATAGAGGTATCATTTTCATCATAAAACCGGATTACGTTTTTGTGATAATCGATCTCAATGATTTTCCCTTTCATCATATCTGTACCGAAGACTCCATCAAAATTTACGATGCCATAAGGAATCATGGTGAAAGTAATATTGTCTTTCTGAATGTTTCCGAATTGTAAAATATTGTGGCTGCTGTAATCAACAGTATTTACACCATTTGAACCTCTGTTTTCTGACCTGCCATTAATTTTAAGATTTATTTTTTTCTTTGAATTGATATTGATGACAGAACCATCTGCTCCCGTGTCAAATAAAAACTTGATGCTATCCGTTTTATTTACTTTACATTGTAGATAAACAGAATTGTTCTCCAGAGAAAAGGGAATAATTGCAGGCCCCTTTTGTGCCGAAACTGCCATGCTGATAAATGCCGTAAAAAAAAGATAAATAAAATCCATATGGGTACTATTTTCCAGCGAAAATAAATCTATTTATAGCCAAGGCAAAGAAATAGAATGTCATTAACCTTTCCTTAACTGTTCTTTAACCCAGAACTTTCATTCATAGGATTTTAAATAAAAAAACAGTACCCAAAATGAGTACTGTTGTATAATATTTAAATTCTTAATTTTTTATGGTTCATCGCAATTTCTTTTCAGCTTTGTAAAGATTTTGTCAAAACTTTTATAAACCGTTCCTTCATCATCACGCTTCTGTCTGAAACTGCTGTTGGCACAGTTATGAAAACTAAGACCAATCAAATCTATAAGAGCATAATCTTCTTTTTGAGGATCATCCATTTTAGCATTGAATCGGTTCATCACCCCTTGCGGATCAGCATTATTTTTACTTTTAAGCTCAGTATACATCTTCCATGAGGCAAACATTTTCTCTCTGTCAGGAGAAGATATGGCATCAATGGGTTCCTTGCAGGTGGCATAGAACTTACTGTTTTTAAGAGTAGTGGGATCAGAAAAAGCCAGAATTTCTTCCTTGTTCAGTTCGTATTCATTTTCAAAGGTCTGTATTGCCTCTTCATACAAATTTTGCCATACAGGCAGATTGATTACCTTAAGGCTGTAAAGCTCCTTTTTCTTTTCCTGATATTGTTTTTCCAGATTTTCTAAATGGATATCTTTATTTTTACGAACATCTTCAAGGCTCGAAAGCTTAAAGATAGGATTAGTATCAAAATGAACCCCGTTGAATTTATATAGAAGTTTGTTAACCCCGTCTATTTCTTCTTTTTCATATTTGGTGGCATCAAAATATCCCTTGTTATCACAATTGAATGTCTGATAGCTGTATAGTGTCAGATTGTTTGTTTTTGTGGGGCCTTTTTGTCCCCAAACAGGAGCAGATAAGGCTATGGAAAGCCCAATCATCATATTTTTCATGCGCATAGTTGTAGAAAGAATCCGAATTTTCTAAAATTTCAGTGCAAAATTAAGGCTTTAAATTTGAAAATTAAAGAATTAGATCAATTTTATCTATCGATTTTTGTAATTTAATGTGAATTTTGATTTTTTGCTTTAAACAGGCGGGTTTATGGCTCGTCGCAATCCCTTTTCAGTTTTACAAAAACCTTTTCGAAAGCCTTAAATAAAGTACCCTCCTCATCTATCTTAGTTCTGAAACTGTGATTAGCGCAATTACTGAAAGCATTAATGAGATCTATGAGTGCAAAATCATCTTTTCGTTGATCGTTCCATTTAGCATTAAAGGCGTCCTTTGTACCGGAATAAGTTTCTTCATTATTTTTTTGCTCAAACAAGCCTTTCCATACCGAATACATTTTTTGCTTATCATTGGTGGTGATGGCATCAATATGTTCTTTACAGGTATTATAAAATTTACTGTTTTTAAGAGACTGAGGATCAGAATAGGCCATAAGAAGCTCTTTTCTGAGTTGATATTCGTTTTCCAAAAGCTTCATAGCCTCTTCTTGCTGTTTTTTCCAAATAGGAAGATCCATTGTTTTAAGGTCCAAAAGCTCTTTTTTTCTCTTCAGATAGTCTTTTTCAGCTTGTTGTAAAAGGTGGTTGCTGTTACTGCGAATATCATCAAATTTTGAGGGGCTAAAAACAATAAGAGAAGAAAACGGAGACCAGTCTAAAGGATATAAAAGTTTGTAAGTACCATCTATTTCCTCCTTTTTATATTTTGAAGGATCAAAATATCCCTTGTTGTCACAACCAAAAGTTTGATAGCTGTAAAGTACCAGTTTATTACTCTGAGCAGGCTTTTTTTGTCCCCAAGAAGCAACAGATAGAACCAGGGAAAAACCTATCATCATTTTTTTCATATACATAATGCCCGAATTTTCTGAATTTTGGGTTTAAAAATACTCATTTAAACCCAAAACTTAAAGAATTAAACCTGTTTTTATTGAATGCCTTTCCTTATTTTATAAGCTTTGGCATTTGTTTTTCACTTTGTTTTTTATATTTTGCATAGAATATAAAGAACGTGCAGAATTTATCTGGGCGTGCAGCAAATGAAATGATAGAATTATTAGAACAAAATATTAATAATGTATAATAAATTAGAGCAGCTGTTTTATCAGGGAGACCTGGAACAGTGTATTGCAGAGGGAGAACAATATTTATTGTCTAATCCTGAGGATGAAGAGGTATTATTCTTAATGGCAGTAGCCTACCATGACAGGGTTTACTATGAGGGGCATGAAGAAGCCTACAATGCTATTCATGACAAGGTAATCCCTTATCTACGCAGGATCCTAAATGTGAATCCCAACAACATAAGAGCACTTTATAATATCCTGAATTATCCTTTAAGCAACGAATATACACTCATGCAGATAGGCAGGGTGAAAAAACATATTACTGAGGAAAATAAAGCTGAATTTATAGGCTATGCAGAGCGTTTACTGGACGATTCTGAAAATGAAGTGTATGGCTACGATTTTTTAGTCAAAATATATGAATCTCTGGGTGAGAATAAACCTCTTTTGAATAGTCTTGAAGCGGGGATGTACTATTTCCAGAGAGAATTTGCAGATAATCGTGAACTTAGAGATAAGAACAGGTCACTGTTTTGGATCAAAAAGATCTATCTGCTGGACCGTGAAAAGATGATCTCAGGGGAAGAACTTACCGCTCTTATTGATCGGGAACATTCCACATTTGTAAGCAGAGAGGATTCTGACTTTATAAACCTTGCAGATATTGCTTATGAAAATAATGCGCCGGATCTTTCATTGAAGATGATGTTGAAAGCCATTAAAGGGAGTAACAGTGCCATGTTTATACAGGAAAAGCTGGTAGAATGGCATCACCGTTTTGCAGAATTGATTCAAAACGGATTCAATAATCCTGATGTTTTCTATTACCAGCTGATCATTGAACGGAATTATGCTGATATGCTTAAAATTCCAGCCGATTTTTACAAACAACATGCCCTTGAGGTTATCAATGCCCATCCGCAAATTTTCTCAGGCTATCACTTTGCAGGAACTTATTTCTATGATGCAATGCAATATTCAGAAGCAATTCCTTTACTGGAACAGGCTGTAGAACGATCTTCCAATGCAACAGCATGGAGACGAAAAGTAGAATCAGAATATCACTTACATAAAATCATACCCTCTGAAATTCCGGCTTTCACAGATTTGCCTACTGATATTTATAACGAAGGGGTTTATCTTAATGAATTTATAGAGGAAATAGAGGATGAGGAAGACAAAATCAAATGGACTGAAGTTAATACTATGGTTTACCAAAAGGCTTATGAAGCTTTTCAAAGATATTATGAGGCAGAACAGTTTGAAAGCAATTATTACAACGATATGCACACCAGAGCGATGTGCTGTAATAATCTGGCCATTAAGCATTCTTTACTGGGTGATCATCTTTCTGCAATAAAGGTTGCCTCTGAAGGGTTGAAATACTCAGAATTCAGAGAGCTTCATCTTGTGTTGATTGATGCATTGCTATTTGAAGAAAATTATGAGAAAGCAGAAGAGGCACTGAATAATTACTTCGGTTTATATGATGATGAGGATGAAGATTATCTCTATAAAAACCTGTACTATAGAGCACGCCAGATAGAAGTACTAGGGTTGCAGGGCTCTCCTGAAGTGTATTCTGATGCTGAAGAAGCCCTTAATTACTTCTACCAGCACACAATGGATAATCCTGAGATCAGTGATTATGACTACAGGGATCTGGAAGCAGGTAAAAATGTTTTGGAGGGAATCCTTTATCCACGCCTGGAAAGTGAAGATCACGACACCAGATTATCTTATTATAACGATCTGGCAGAACGTTTTCCTCAGGAGCCTAATCCGCAGTATGCATTGATGCAGATCTATAATGAAGAAGAAAACTACAAAAATGTAGCGAAAGCAGCCAAAAACTATCTGGAAAATAAAAAAGACTTCCTGTTAAATGATTTTGATAAGGCCAAAACAATTTATATGATCGTTAAAAGTAATTTTCTTCAGGGTGATTATACAGAAGCAGCTTCAATTTTCAGTCAATATGATGCTGAAAATGACGACGCCATGGACCCGGAAGACTATGTACTTTGGTTAAGCTACGGAATCCGAATCTATGAAAAACTAAATAATAAGGATCAGACTTTAATGCTTGCAGAAAGATTCAACAAAATCTATAATGATGAAGAATGGGGGTATGATGATCTTACGGAAAGTGTAGAATTGGCAAAAGCTGTTGTATTGTATCAGGGTGGGAATCTTAAAGAAGCTCATGCTCTATTGGACCACGTGCGATCATTTCCTGAGTATGACTCTATTGCAGATGAATATAAGGCTTCATGGAAAAAGCCGGGATTGTTTTCTAAGTTTGGATTCTAACTGTTGAAATATAAAATATATGGCACACCGTATTTATTTATATAATTTTGATTCGAAGACCAAAGAGGTATATCCATATTACCTTGGAGAATGGAACTATGAAATTCCTGAGCTGTTCATGCCTTTATTTGGCGGAAATCCCAGATCGAAAGGGAAAGGACTTTTTTTTGATAAAATAGAGGGTGTTTCAAGATTAAAACGCTTCTATCAGCTGTTGGCAGACCATTATCAGCTCCATTATAAGAAAGCATATTACGAGCCGGTAAACAAAATGTTTGAATTTCTGGATGCACTTCCTTATGATACCTTTTCAATGAATGCAACAGATGTATTCAACATGAATGAAGAAAGCCATACAGATCAGGCCAAAGACTGGGTATTGGAAATCACGGAAAAGAATAAACTCTATGAGAAAGCAATGCGAAATCAGAATCTTACCGCGCTGGAAAAGGAAATTTTCGCAAGACATGGTTATGATACCTTTTTAGAATTGCTGGAAACAGATTGGATAGAATATGGACTGGGATACTGGAATGATGAATTGTATAAAAACCCAACAGAACCTTTTGAAGAAAACGCACTTTGGGGGCTGAAGGATATTAAAGGGAATATAGTAATACCTCCCGTTTATGATGAAATTTTTGCATTCAATACTGAAGGTATTGCCGTAGCACAAAAAAACGGTAAGTTTGGATATCTGAGAAATGATGGAAAGGTCCTCATTGAATGCATTTATGACGATGCTATTGACACTTTTCCTATAGATGAAAAAAATTATGGAAATGTAGAAATTAATGATAAATGGGGAATGATTGACATTGGTTCCGGGGAACTTATCATTCCTTGTGAATACGAAGAACTGGATATTCTTTGGTACAGCGGACTTTTTAATGCAAAAAAAGATGGAAACTACCGTGTGATTAATCTATCCAACAAACAAGTTATTGCAGATCTTTCTGAAACCCCTTTTGAGTATGATTATAATGATTTGATCTTTAGTAAAAAGACAGGAACCTCCAAGAGATCTTATTATACAATGAATGGAGTTTGCTTCGGAGAACATCCTGAAGATTCACTAGTTCATATCTCAAATGGATATTACAGAGTCAATCCTAATAAGTTTCAGAAAAAGACCAGCGTTATAAAACCTGATGGAAGCCTTTTGGATTCGGAAATAGATGTAATGATGGTTTTGGGAGACTACAGCTATACTGCTTTTGCTTACAAAAAAGATAAGGTATGGTATATCTACGACACAAGTAGTGAGCAGTTTAGGCTGGAAAACAATACCATTGAAAATATTCACAGAGACTGGTATTCCCAGTTTATGCAAGACGTATTTCTGCTTTCTGATCAAAATGGGATAGGATTGTATGATGCATCAAAAGACCGTTGGATGATTCCTTCATCCAAAGAATATAAAAAAATTGAAGCCTGTAAACAGGAAGTCTTTCGTATCACTGTTTCCGAGGGAATGCTTTATTATGATCAAAAGACAGATGTGAAAAGTGAGATTTATAATTATATCTGTGAAGGAATAGAATATGATGAACAGTTGCTTTGTCTTTTTAAGGGGAATGAAATGTTTATATTAAATTCCGAAAGAGAATTATACAAGGTTTCCAGCTTTCAAATGGGTTCTTTATATGACAAAAGATATAATCTGCGTGGAAAGGATCAGCAGTATTTTCTTAATTTCTACAATACATGGAAAGAAAAGCTAGGTTCCGGATATGAAGCTCATTTTGATAATGAAACCTTAGCATCGCGGGCCGAAGAATATGCCCAAGAAGGGAACCTTAAAGACGCTATCAGGCTTTACAAGATAGGAGTAGAGAGAGGTGATGCCAATATGATGGTGGAACTAGGATATATTTATACAGATGATAACACTCCTCCGAAGTATTATGACCTTAAGAAAGGAATTGCCTTGTACGAAAAGGCAGCATTACAGGACCAACCCTATGCATTGAATAATCTTGGCTATCATTATCAAAATGGTATAGGATACCCGCAGAACATTAAAAAAGCCTTGAAATGTTTTCGTAAGTCTGCTGAGCTAGGCAATGGGTTGGCTATGCAAAACCTGGGGCTTCTATACTTCTATGGTGATTATGTATTGCAGGATTATGATATTGCGTTGGAATATTACAAACAGGCAGAAAAGAAATTCCATTTCAATGAGGATAAGATATCTGAGATTTATTATCAACAACATGATTATGCAAATCTTCAACGCTATTTAAGAAAAGACAGCGAAAATACCTATTCCAATATCTATTACGGAATCCTGTACGATGAGGGGCTAGGCGTAAAGCCCAACATAAAAAAAGCGATCAGTTACTATGAAAAAGCTTTGGAATATTCTACTTATACCCATGCTTTGAGTAGACTTCTGTATTTTTATAAGGAAGATCCAACTTTTGCCAATCCGGATAAATATAACTATTGGAAAGCATTTGGAGAAGAGAATGATATGGATGTATAATATGAAATTTTTAAACCATTAAGGTGATAAGAAAATTTTATTTCTTTACTAATCTTAATGGTTTAAATTGATCTTTTAATAATAAGTCTGTTTAAACTTAATCACAAATTTTTTTATTTTTAACACTTTAGTACACTTTAGAAAGTGTAAGGAAATATTACACAATTAAGTTCACATAAGATGAAAATCTTTGATTTTCAACAAAACTTTAGTGTACTTCTTATATACAAAGTATACCACTTAAATAGCTTAAGTGTTTAAAAAGCTTGTGTATCTTATTTGTGGTTTAATAAAAAAGTTTAAACAGCTTTAATAATTGCTTACTTCAATGAGATTTTCGTCAGGATCACGGAAATAAACTGATTTTATCTTCCCCACAGCACCCGTTCTATCTACAATTCCCTCAATAATTTTAATGTTTTTCTGTTTCAGTTCTTCCACTACTTCTTGAATATCCGTTTCTGCAATGAAACAAAGATCTGCAGAACCACAGGTTGGTCTGTCAGCCTTAGGTTCAAACTCATGACCTTTTTGATGCAGGTTAATCTTTTGATTTCCAAAGATGAGTGCCTTTCGGTTGTCTCCGAATGTTACTACTTCAAATCCCATAATCTGAGTATAAAATTCAATCGTCTTTTCTATGCTGGCAACCGTTAGTACAATGTGGTCTATATTCTTTATTATCATTTTTTTCTTTTTAGTATAAATGTTTCATGAAAATACCTGAAATCAGTGATTTTTAGAGTTGTTTTGATGTCTTTCAAAAAAAAATATTATATTGGATTAAAATAACTTTATGGGCTGGGAGCTTACTGATATAAACTGGGATTTTCTTTATCTGGTACTTATTTTGGCGATTTTTACTGCAATGGCTTATCTCATGATGCGGTTCTGTAAAAGATGGACAATGAAGAGTAATTATGCCGTATTTTTAAACTTACTGGTTTTCCTTGTTTCATTTTTATCAATACTGTTTACTGCCGTTGTTATTTTCCTGGCGAATGTCTCTTTTGAGCGGTAATAAAGGGCGATTTCTTTTAAGAATTAAATAAGCAATCAATAAGTTTACAACAAGGGCCAGCCAAACATTGAGACCATAGAAAAGCTCATAATCATGGTACTTTTCATTATAAAATAAATTTTTAACGATTCTGAATGTAATGGCAGTCGTGGTAACGGCATAGCTTAGAATCATATAATTTTTATGATCAGCCACATTCCCTTTTTTAATGAAAAGCACAGCTTTAATGGTAAAATAAGCCCAAAGAATATCCTGAATTAGAAATCCTACAATTCCTGTTAATCCACCATTTGAAAATAATCCCAACACAAAGCATGCAGGAACATTAATGACAAGAATATTGTATACGTAGATCTTTCCAATGATTCTATGCAGCTTTTTATTCTCTTCTAAAAACAGATCTGAAAACTGGGTTAAGCCTGCCAAAAGACAAAGCGTTATTGAGAAAATATGGATGTAAAAAAAAGTCATCCAGTAAGGATTATCAATCACGTTTTGTTTAAATGCGAGAAATCCTACATTTTTTTCAAGGGAAGTATATTGGGAAATCGTTTTCAGCATCAGAATACTGAAAATTATGACTGAAATTCCAGCCATTATTTTAATCATCTTTATTCCCAAGGTCTTTAGCATGTGTTGATTAATATAAGGATATGTACATTAATCTTTCAAAATTTCCCTGAACTGGCTTTCAAGGTCCTCCATATTTTCGAATTTTCTCAGTTCCAAAGATTTTCCGGTAGTTCTAAGCTCTTCAATACTATCGATAATAACCTCCAGAGGTTCGGCTTCATAACCGAAAAGATGGCTGTCAAAATTAGTTCCTACGATGAGACCGTCATTGTTCATCCCTAAGCACCAGTTTTCTATAAACTCTCTGAGGGAAATAGGAAAGACTTCATAATGATTCCATTCCTGATCCACACAGGATTTTGCTCTTGCAGCGTCTGACCAGAAACAAACGATCTGTGCCGGTTCACCATCTTCATCTTCTATTTCGTTGGAGTAGGAAGTTGCATATCCTTTTTCATCCTTTAAGGCATACACTGTTTCTGTTTCAATGATTTTTTTTATAAAATCTTTATAACGGTTTTGAATGGTAATATGATCCTGTATCATTTTAAAAATAATTATTATAAGCTATTTTTTACGACTGCTTGTGTATATTATTTCAGGGTTTTTTCCGTCAAGATCTCTTTTTGTTCTGCCAAATAATCCAATTTCTATATCATTGGGTGCTTTATTCTCAATCTCTGACGGGTTTACATAGGTGTACATTCCGTAGCCATGTCCGGAAATTATCCAGCCGTCCGTTTTTGTTAAATGAATGGTACTGAAATCACCGGCAGGACCTCCTGCAAACACCGGCCCAAATTCTTTCATCTGCTTTATTGCTTCATCATTTACATTTTTAATGGTGTCGGTATTTTCAAAAATAAGGTAAGTCCCGTTTTTAAAAAGAACCCAGTCTTGGAATTTAGGGTTTATTGCGAGCTTTACATGTTTAATAATTTCTGAGTTATCCATTATTCTGATATTTGAATTGGTTGCTTTTTGGTCTTTATCAACCTGATTACAACTTGTTAAAAATAGAATAAAAGCTGTAATCAATACTTGAATTTTCTTCATACATGAATTGCTTTAATGCAGACGTTGCTAAACTATATAATATTTTTAAGTCTCAGATATTGCAGCAGCATAATCGTTTTTGCATCTTTAATCTCTCCGGAGTCAATCATGGTAAGTGCTTTGTCAAAAGAAAGTTCTAAAACCTCAATGTTTTCACCCTCTTCTTCAAGACCACCACCGTTTGTTATCTTCATTTCATTGGAATATTCAGCAATAAAGAAGTGAAGAATTTCTGTTACAGAACCGGGAGACATATAAGCTTCAAATACTTTTTCAACTTTTGATATCTTATAGCCTGTTTCCTCTTCTGTCTCTCGTTTTATACAGTCTTCAGGATTGTCATTGTCTAAAAGCCCTGCACAAGCCTCAATAAGCATTCCTGTGGTATTTCCATTGATGTAGGTGGGTAGTCTGAACTGCCTGGTTAGAATAACCGTGTTGGTAATTGCGTTGTAAAGAAGGATAACAGCGCCATTTCCGCGGTCATAAGCTTCTCTGCTTTGCGTTTCAGTAGTTCCGTCTTTTTTTTGAATATTGAAAGTTACTTTGTTTAAAGTATACCAGTTATCTGAAAGGATTTCTGTTTTTAAGATTTTTATTCTGCTGTTCTGCATAAGCGTTTTTTCCATAATATATTTCAATTGCTTGGAGTGATTTTTTAATTTTGGTATTTATTGATGATAGCTTTTAAAATTTGAAAAATTAATTATTCTTCAGGATAAAAGTAAGTTTAGAATTTTTAATGAAGTCTTCCATAGAAGTTGCAGCTGTTGCATTTTTATTGGTAAGTTCAATAAGATAATTGGATGTTCCTGGTGATTTTCCGTCTTTAGAAGTCATATTAAAAACCTTTACTTCGGGACTTGAACTGAGAAAACTCAGATGATGAGTATCCATTATTTTCATATTGGACATATCAAAGGAAGCGCGGGGGTCTTTCTGAAGTTTGTAAAATTTCCTCTGCATCTTGTCGGTATTGTCTGTGAGGAATTTTTCTACCAGATAATCTGTTAAAAGCTGTGGATAGATAATGCCTTCCTGAAGCAGTATTTTTGTTTCCTTATCATTTTTATCGTAATTAATAATTTTATCATCAAACATGACCAGACTATCTTTTACGGTTATTTTACCGGCAAATTTTTTATAATTTTTCTTTTTGTATTCATTTTTGAACTGTTCGGTAAGAGCTTTTTCCTTTGCATTCAGAACCTCGTTTTTCTGTCCAGAAACGGAGATGGAAAGCAGAAGAAAAAGCATAAATACGTGTTGTCTTTTCATAATACCAAATTATTTTTCATGATTTAATAAATTTTCAAGTGCTTCTTTCAAGTCCGGAAACTGAAATTGAAACCCTGCCTCCTGAATTTTCTGTGAAGAAGCCCTTGAACCCTCTAGTATAGCTGTTGCCAGTTCACCAAACATTAATTTTAAAATAAAACCGGGAACATTAGGCATGAATAAAGGTTTATTAAGTACCTCAGCTATCTTCTTGGTCAAATCAGTATTGGTGGCATGTTGAGGTGAGACAGCATTATAAGCTCCATTTATAGAAGTGTTTCTTAAAGCAAACTCATAGATAGAACATATATCCTCAATATGGATCCATGGCATATATTGCTTTCCGCTCCCCAAAGGTGATCCTATATAGGACTTGATAGGAGGGATCATTTTCTTTAACGCCCCATCTTTTTCAGAAAGTACAACAGATGTCCGTATTTTGACAACTCTTTCAGCAATATTTTGCTCTTTGAATTTCTCTGCGGCTTTCTCCCAAAGAACAACCACTTCACTTAGGAAATCACTGCCTGCAGAGTCCTTTTCTGTGAAATTTTTTTCGGTAGTTTCAGTACCATAATAATTGATACCTGAAGCGGAAATAAAAGATTTAAGCCGTATGTCTTTTTTCTTCAATGTATTCAAAAGCAATCCCGCCGAATCAATTCTGCTGGATATTAATTCCTTTTTTCGTTCTTCGGTCCAGCGTTTTTCCGATATATTAGCTCCCGCCAGGTGAATGATATGAGAAACGTTTTCCAGTGCAGATTCATCAATGGTACCCTTTTTTATGTCCCATTCATATTCATTATTACGTTCTTTTTTTCGGGTAAGCAACCGTATGTCATACTCGTTTCCTATTCTTTTAACCAGTTCCCGTGCAATCATGCCGCTGGCTCCTGTAATCAAGACAATTTCTTTCATAATAATACATTTGAGAGAGGTGCAGATAATTTAGACTTGGCTTTTTACAATCAAAATAAAATTTTCTTCCAGAATTTTATAGCCATAATCGTAGATAAACCTATATTCTGATCCATTTTTATAAACTTTCAGGTTGGTGAAATACTCAAAATCAAAACCCAAGCCATCTAGCTTAGATTTTGCAATCTTTGTTTTACCATCGGTATTTATTTCTTTCAGAATACGGTAATTTTTGCGAAGCTTGTTGTTCACATTTCGCATCAGATTTGTAGAATCCTTGTTCTGCTTATTATTGTAGGCATTTCGGCAGGCATCGTTGCAGAATTTTTTATCAGACCTCCCGATAATTTTTTCGCCACATTCCAAACAATTCATAATCTTTATTTTTTCATTTTGTGTGCATGTGCGTGTTTTTTTCTTAATAATCTTATAAACCTGCTATGAGTAGGATAGCTTCTGTTAGATGTTATATTATTAAAAAGTAAAGCCACGAGCAGAAGAATAATACATCCTGACAGAACAGGGGAGATGACGTACCAATATCCTAATTCCGGAATTTTTCCAGTAGAACTCACTGCAATCAATGCGGTAGCTCCACCAGGAGGATGTAAAGTTTTTGTATACTGCATCAATACAATTGAAAAAGCTACGGCAAGGGGTGCAGAAAGCCATATGATATCCGGAACAATCTGATAAATGGTAACTCCCACCAATGCAGAAAGAACGTGTCCACCCACCAAATTTCTCGGTTGAGCCAAAGGACTCTGAATTGCTCCATAAATAAGAACACTTGAGGCCCCAAAAGAGCCAATCAAAAATATATTCTCAGTTTGTGCTAAAGAGTGGGACTGAATAAATGCAATCAATCCAATTCCGAAAAAAGCACCTAAAAATGACCAAAAATGCTCTTTGTAATCAACCAGAGTTTCCTTATAGATTACATATTTTGAGACTCTGAATGTTCTTTTTATAGTCTTCTTCATTTATTCTTCTTTATTTTTATAATTTGAATTAAATTTTCTACAAAAGGTAGGGTATAATTTCCATTTTCATCATAATCAGGATCCAGAATGGTAATTTCTATTCCGAAGCACAGAGGGTTTTCAATCAACGGTTCCAATATCTCCTTAAGATCATCATAACTCAGACCATCTTTCATTCTGCTATCTACGGCGGGTATTATTGTCAAAGATACGGAATTATGCGTTTGTAAATGGGTAGTACTATACGTGTTTTGATTTTTAATTTTTAGATTTTAACGCAGTTTTAATATTAAATTATTCATAGCTTTTTAGTTTTAGAGTTTGTTTTTATTTTATCGTCTTATTCATATTGGAACAGAAGCTAAAAGTAGTATTGAATGTGAGAAAGAATAATGTTCTTTATAAAAATTATCCGACAACAAACGAATACAAATGAATTTAAATAGTTTATAACCGACTGATCCTTGGCGGTATTCCAATCTTTGCAATAGAGATTTGAGAAAACAGTGAACGTCTCTTATCTGAAAACATTAATCTTTAAATTCTAAAACTTATGTCACTAAGAAACAAAGTAACCTTAATCGGTTACACAGGTAAAGAAGTTGAAATGGTAAACTTCGACAATGGGAATGTAAAAGCGAGTGTATCTTTAGCTACCAGCGATCATTACACAAATGCTAAAGGCGAAAAAGTAGAAGAAACGCAATGGCACAATCTGATTGCTTTTGGAAAAACGGCAGAAATTTTTGAAAAATATGTTCCAAAAGGAAAGGAAATTGCCATAGAAGGAAAGCTTACGTACAGATCATATGATGATAAAGATGGCGTTAAGCGATATATTACAGAGATTCGTGTAGACGAGATCCTGCTGTTAGGCGGTAAATAATTTAAAAAACACAAATGATGAAAGTAAAAGTTTTTAAAATCAGGCTTCCTGAAGAATTACTCTACAAGGATCAAAAGATGCTGGATGATTTTCTGGAAGCAAATGAGATTATAAAAGTAGAAACAGCTTTTGTAAATGATGAATGTTATTGGTCTGTTATTTTGTATTTTGAAGAACATAAAATGTTGAAGAATACAGTAAAAGAACCAAAGGCTATTAAATATTCTGCTGATAACGATTCCTTAAGCTATGATGAAGAACAGATTTTGAATGCCTTGAAGCTCTGGAGATCAGAGAAAGCAAGGGAACAAAATCTACCCACTTACTTTATTGCAAGTAACAAGGAACTCGTATCTGTAGCCAAGTATAAGCCTGCTAGAAAAGAAGAATTGCTTGATATTAAGGGGTTTGGAAAGCATAAGATTGAAAATTATGGGGAAGAAATCCTGGAAATCCTGGAAGGCGTCTGATTTTTCAGAATAAATGATCACATAATGACAAAAGCTGAGGAAGATTATTTCTTCGGCTTTTTTATACTGTGTAAATTCCTTGCAATTCCTTACTTTTGCGTATATCAAAATGAAATATAAGAAATGAAGCCAAGTTTAGCAAAAGGAACGAGAGATTTTACGGCACAGGAAGTTTCCAGAAGAAAATATATCATGAATATTTTACAGAATAATTTTGAATTATTCGGATTTCAACCGTTGGAAACGCCAAGTTTTGAAAATCTTTCTACATTAACAGGAAAGTACGGGGAAGAAGGAGATCGTCTAATTTTTAAGATTCTTAACTCAAGTATTAATGAAGCGAAAGATGATAAAAAGACTCTAATGCTTCATGACTTTCAGAGAGCGTTGGAGAAACCTTTCAGTTCAGATAACCTTACAGATAAGGCGCTTCGTTATGACCTTACTGTACCTTTTGCAAGATTTGTAGCAATGAATCATGGAAAATTAACATTTCCATTCAAAAGATTTCAGATACAACCGGTATGGAGAGCAGACAGACCTCAAAAAGGAAGATATAGAGAATTTTACCAATGTGATGCCGATGTGGTAGGAAGTGAAAGCTTATTACAGGAAGTGGATTTGGTTCAACTATACCTGAAGTCATTCTCTGAGTTGAAAGTTCCTGTAACGATTCATATGAACAATAGAAAGATTCTTTCCGGATTGGCTGAATATGCAGGAATTACAGACAAACTGATTGATTTTACCGTTGCTTTGGACAAGTTGGATAAAATTGGAAAAGACGGCGTGGTTAAGGAACTACTGGAAAGAGAAATCTCTCAGGAGTCTATTGATAAGTTGGATTTCTTATTTGAGCAATCTGATGATGCATTAGAAAACCTACTTCAGCTAAAAGAAAAATTTGTTGGTAACGAAATAGGATTACAGGGAGTAGAGGAATTAGAGTTTGTTCTTACACAATCCTTAAACTTAGGGGTTGATATGCAGAATCTGGTATTCAATATTACGTTGGCAAGAGGACTTGATTATTATACCGGAGCAATCTTTGAGGTGAAAGCTGATGAAGTGGCGATGGGATCCATCGGTGGTGGTGGTAGATATGATAATCTGACAGAAGTTTTTGGGGTAAAGAATATTCCGGGAATAGGAATTTCATTTGGACTGGATAGAATCTATTTAGTAATGGAGGAACTAAATCTTTTCCCAGAAGAAGCATCTTCTAAAATAGAATATTTATTTGCTAATTTCGGAGGAGAAGAAACAACTGAAGCACTAAGGTTGATCATGCAGCTAAGAGGAAAAGGAGTTTCAGCGGAACTATATCCTGAAAGCGCAAAAATCAACAAACAATTTACCTACGCTGAAAAGAAAGGAATTAAGAACCTTGTCTTCCTTGGTGAAGAGGAAATAAAAAATGGAACCGTAACTTTTAAAAACCTTGAAGCTGGGGAGCAGAAAACTGTTTCTTTGGAAGAGTTTTTGGGGTAAAAAATAATTTTATAGATAAAGGAACAGCTCAAGGCTTTTTATAAAGAATAACCTTGGGCTGTTTTTATTAGAACTTAAAATGATTAAGGTTTAGAAAACCGTCTTATTTTTTATTTTAATAAGAAACTGATGCAAAATATAAGATATCAAGTTCAATATATTAATCCAGGCTTGCTAGTATGGGTAGTAGAGGATATTGATCAACTTCCGGATATTTTGATGGAGGATGAAAAAGTAATTCATATTATTGATGGACTGTATAATGAAAAGGCAACGTTACTATTGTCAACGGAAACCAGATTAATTTTTAAAGGATTGGGAACCGATGATATCGAAGTTATTCCTCATGAAAGGATAATAGAGTTACAGTATCTGGAGCCTATTCTTAAAATCAATACTGAAGAAAATATTTTTCAATTTGAAAATAAGGATTCAAAGCTTGCCTTAGGATTTTGTAAAGCGGTGAATATCACTCTTGGATATCAGTACGTTGAAGAAGATCAAGTACCTGTTCTTGAACTTTTAGAGCAATTGGGAAAACTTAGAGAAAACGGAATATTTACCGATGAAGAATTTGCAGAACAAAAGAAAAGACTTCTAGAAAAACTCTAAGTCAATTTATGTATTAATCGAATCAGAATTTGTATTTTGGGTCGATAATAGAAAAAATAGAGTAAAAGAGATACTCTGTTTTTAATGAAAAACTTTTAAACATAAAAACAGATGAATACTATTTGTGCATTATGCGGAACACCGCTAACGTCTACGGATATGCTTGTAGGAAAAAATAAACTTGCAGATGGCGGTTACCTGTGTGCTGAATGTTTTAATAAAGCAATTACAATCAACAGAGATCTTATCAATAATCTTGATCAGTTTTATTTCGCTGAAATTACAGGAATGTTCCTTAAAAGTAAAATTGATGCCAGCCAGAATCCTGGAAACTCTCCCTATGCAGGATCTAATAATTTTGAATATGATGCACCAACCAGGCTTGATGAGATCAAGGATCAGATTGTTGCCCTTAATGCCAGACTAAGTGTGTTGGCCAATGAAGAGGTGAATGAGCTTGATAAAGTATTGGATGGAGATGAAAGGCTGGTAGCTATTGCAGAATGTATAGATCTTCATAGCAAAAGGGAGGGAATTATTTTTTCAACACAGAAGAGAGTAATTTTCATGGATAAGAAGTTCTTGGGAGGAATTGTAAAGAGAGAATTTACTCACCAGGACATTATATCCTTAGAACAGATTGAAAACCTTCTGTATTCCATATTGAAAATAAATACAAGAGGAGGTGCAGCAGAGTTTAAACTGCATAATAAAAATGATGGAAGAGCATTTTGTAATATAGCAAACGGACGTATTAACGAGCCTGCAAAACCACTCAATCAACAGGTAAGACAACCACAATCACTATATCAAAATACTTCAGCTCAGACTTCACAAAGTTCAATCAATACTCAAAAAGAATCTCCGGAAGTGATTTTCTCACAGTTGGAAAAGCTTGGAAAACTTAGAGAAATGGGAGTTTTAAGTGAAGAAGAGTTTACGGCTCAAAAAGCAAAATTATTGGAAAGACTTTAATAACTTTCTCAAAAAGAATAACTCAATGACTTACATTTTGATTGAAAATAAATCTTCATTTGTAATTTAAGTTGATATAAATTGGAACGAATTATTTTATCTCTTTTTTGATTTAAATTTTTTTTTAAAATAAAAGCTAGAATGAACACAAATTGTGCTCTATGTGGGATTCCGTTAACAGCCATGGATACAGTTCTGGGGGAAAACAAACTTTCAGACGGAGGCATTCTATGTAATAAATGTCTGAATAAAGCAACAAATATTAATAAAGACCTTGTATATGACCTAGGTAATTATAGCTTAGTACAGGTAAGGGATATTGTGTTGGGAGAAAGCATAGAAGAAAAAGAGGAAGAAATAGAGCTGAAACCTATGGTAGAAACTTCTGTATCACGCACGGTAGTAACATTTTCACATTCTTTTCAGATAAATGTTGGCAAAAAAGAGCCTGAAGAACCCACAAGACTCGACGAGATAAGGGATCAAATCGTTGCCTTGAATGCCCAGATCAGTATTTTTGCAAATGTTGAGGTAAATGAACTGGCCAATGTTCTGGAGAAGGAGGAAAGACTTATTGCCATTGCTGAGGGAAAATATCTAAATAATAACCTGGATGGGATTTTAGTTTCAACGGAGCGTAGAGTGATTTTTATAGATAGAAATCTTTTGGGGAATGGCAGGGAAAATGAATTTCCTCATCATAAGATTGTATCAGTACAACATAGTTACGGATTGGTTTCTTCCGAATTGAAATTATATACAAACGAAGGAATAAAAGCAGAGTTTAAGTTTAATAACCGAAATGCTGCAAAGATTTTCTATGAATCTACACAAAACTATATACACAGTCTTCAAAATCCTTTGAGACAACAGGGAGCCACGAGAGAAGAAGATGCAGGCGCTGTCTTTGAAAAGCTGGAGAAACTGGGAGAACTTAAAGAAAAAGGTATTTTAACCAATGAAGAATTTGAAATGCAGAAGAAAAAACTGCTGGATAAATTATAAAAAACAAGAAAATGAGTAATAACTGTTCATTGTGTAAAGCAGAATTAACGTCTATGGATACTCTTCTGGGAGAGAATAAACTTGCAGACGGTGGCGTTTTATGCAATAAATGCTTAGATAAAATAAGCTATATCAATCAAGAGCTGCTGTACAACCTTAATAAGTTTAGCATTGATGATATTAACAGCATGATAGAAAACAAGAAAGAAGAGCAGAATCAACCTGTAGTGGTAGAAGAAAATCTTCCCATGGCTGCAGATTCTGAACCTCAAAGCATTTCCCGAGAAGTTTTTAAACGTAGAAAGCAAAAAATAAAAAACGAACTTGAAAATCTAAACGTCAATCTTTCCGTTTTTACTAAAGGTGAAATTAAGGAGCTTCCTAACCTTATTTCTGAAGATGAAAAGATTATTGCTGTCACAGATGCACAGTTTGTAAAGACATTAGATGCCGGAATCTTGGTGGCAACACAGAAAAGAATGCTTTCAGTATCAAAATCAATGTTTGGAGCTGCAAAGATCATTGACTATCCCAATGATGCCATTAAATCTGTAAGTTTTGTTACAGATCCAAGATCACCAATCATTAAACTACATTTGGATGAAAGAGTAATAGAGTTTGAGTGCTACCTTGATAGAGAAGATGCTGAAAAGTTCTATGATACCATAAAGGGAATTTATAATCAGCCTCAGGAATCTCAAACCCAGCCTGTGGAAAAGCCTAAAAAACAAACCCAGCCTGTAAAAACACTATCAACCGAAGAAGTTTTTGAACAGTTGGAAAAATTAGGAAGACTTCGAGAAAATGGAGTTTTGACAGACGTTGAATTTGCAGAACAAAAAAAGAAGCTTTTAGAACAACTTCAATAATACTAGTGATATGAAAGATAAAGTCTCTGAAAATCTATTGGAAAAATGGTTGACAGCATGGTCTTTATCCAGAAAATTATCATTGCCTGTTCAGTACAAATCCGGGTTTAAAGTTGAGGTTGGTGAGGAAAAGCAAAAGCAGCGATATGTATTTTCTGAGCCTAATGAGGATTTTTTCGAGCTTTCCTATATCATTGATGAATCTTGGGTTTATCTTAAGGTTTGTGCGGCTTCGGATCGTTTTATAAAAAATATTCCTGAAAAATGGAAAATTGAGCCGCAGGGATACATGATGTACTGCTTTCATCCTATGAATATTCCGGATTCAAAACTTGCTGATGGTTATAATTTGGAATGCAGCGAGGATGGCTTTGTGTTTACCATAAAAATTATTGCAGAAAACGGAGAGCTGGCATCCATTGGACGGCTTGTTTTAGTGGATAATCTGGCGGTGTATGATAGAATTGTTACAGACGAAAAACATAGACGAAAAGGGCTTGCTTCTTTCGTTATTAAAGAATTAGAGAAAATAGCTTTATCGAAAGATGTTTTCAATAATTTTTTGGTTGCTACAGAAGAGGGCAGACTTTTGTATGAAAATCTGGGATGGGAAGTTTTCAGCTTATATACTTCCATTGTCATTCCCTCTAAAATTTAATATTTTTATTGAATTAAATTATTTTCTTGCCAAGAAATAGTAATTTAGACCCATAAACTACTGCTATGAGTAAAAAATCAAGACTGGACGAAATAAAAGAAGAACTTGAACAGCTGGATATTAATCCCACTTTTTTTGCAAGAAAAGAAATTCGTGAATTACCCAATATACTGTCAGAAGATGAAAAGATTGTTTATCTTGTTGAGGGCAGAAATAAAATTACAACCCATCATATTGTCTTAGTAGCGACTGACAGAAGATTGATTTTTGTAGATAAAGAATTCATGTATGGACTGAAAGTTGAAGATTTCTCTTACAGTAAAATAAGTTCCATACAATATGAAACCGAATTGATGCTGGCATCCATAGATATTCATGTATCGGATGACATTGTAGAAATTGATGGAGTAGGGAAATATGACGCAGAATTATTTTGCGAAAAAGTAAGAAACTTCATGTCTCATCCCGAAGAATATTTTCAAAATAAATCAGAACCCAGTACCCTGGATCAGTTAGAACAGTTAGGAAGATTGAAGGAGAATGGAATTTTAAGTGAAGAAGAATTTAACGAGCAAAAGAAAAGATTACTTGATCAATGAGTTATTTCTTGAAAACTTATCTTTTATTTTTACCAGTAATTCTAGTTTCCTCATGTATAAGCCAAACGAAAAATGAGGCCTATGTAAAAGAAGTGGAGTGCCAATGCCAGTTACTGGATGCTGATACAGGATTACAAAAAGAAACCATTGTAACAGGAATAAGTGATGGTAAAAATGATGTTCCCAGTAGTAGTGTAAGCTTAGCTTGTAATGTCCGACAAACAAAATATATAAAGATAGAACATAAAATGATGGTTAACTATATTCATGACTATCAATTCTATTATAAGAATAAAAAACTGATTAAGGCAAAAATAAATATTCACAATAAAGAAGGCTCTGAAAATCAACAAATCAATTACTCTGCTGTTTACTATATACGTCGTAATAAATGTATTAAAAGTATTAACGAAAATTTGAAATGGTCAGATTGCGATAAAGTAAAAGATGATTCAAGAACTGCTTTTCTGGATGCTTTTCCACTCATGAATTTACTTTTAAGAAGAAAATAAAAATTTGAGTATTAGAAACTTAAAAATTAAAAAAGTCATCGTACAATTACGATGACTTTTTCTATATATGAATGTTAAAAAAAACTACTTTCTGTTTTTTTAGTTTAAAGAATCTTCAGCCTTTGTTTTAGCTTCATCTACTTTAGTCTGAACTTGAGAAGCAACGTCATTGGCTTTATTTTTAATGTCATTTCCCCATTTGTTAAGATTATCTTTTGCTGTATTAAGTTTATCCTTTACAGCCTGCTGATCTTCAGGAGTTGAATTCTTATATTTCCAATAAGCTAAAGCACCTAATCCTAGTAAAGCTAATAAGCCTTTTGTTTTGTTTCCCATGATTTCTATTTTTAAGATTTAATATTAAAATTTGTTATTAATAAACATGTAAAATACGTGCCAAAAAATTAATTGGAATGATAAAAAAATGTTAAAATTAAGAAAAGGTTTCAAAATTTTCACCGTCAAAACTAGCAAAAACCATAGTTGGATATGAATCCTGGTGATAAACATTGCCGTCTTTATCAATTGCGATGGCACCTGCAAATCCGTCAATGGTTTTAAGTTCGTCAAAAGTTTTACTGAAAGCACTTTCTAAGCTCATTCCGTCCGTAACTCTTGTCACAATTTTTGTGGCAGTAGCATTGCTTACAATGTCTTCACCTACACCCGTACAGCTTACAGCACAGAAAGCATTGGCATAATTTCCGGCCACTGTGGCAGAATCCGAGATCCTACCGGGAATCTCAAAGCCTTTTCCTCCTGTGGAAGTAGCAACAGCCAGTTTTCCATCCTTATCAATAGCTACACAGCCTACTGTACCTTTTCCGCCATTATTAAGCTTAGCTTCATATTCTTTTCTTCTTTGTGGTATTTCCGTAGAAAAATTCTCAAACCCATGCTCCGTAGCATATTTTTTTGCTCCTTGTCCACCTAAAACCCTGTCATCTTCCCCAATAAGATCCTTTGCCACAAAAATAGGATTCTTTACATCCTGAATATTAATAACCCCGCTTAGCTTTTGGGTTTCTCCATTCATAATGGCAGCACTCATACGAATTACCCCATCACTTTGAATTTGAGAACCAATTCCTGCATTATACAGGGGATCGTCTTCCAATAGAGAAACTCCATAGGCAACTGTATCAAAAGCAGTATGGGTCTGAAGGTATTCAAAAGCCTTTTGAGCTATTTGTTTTAAAGAATCTTGTTTTGCTGTTTTTACCTCATGGCTTTGATCGCTTTCTGAAAAAAAACCGCCGTGGATGATGATTTTCATAGAATATAAATGATAGTTAATAAATGTTTTGACGAAGTTAATTTATAAATAATAGAATAAAGAATAAACTTTGGATGAGTTCTTGGCAGATAATATTAAAAAAAAACGGAACAGAAGTTCCGTTTTTATATTCTATTCAATTATTTATCCTGAGGAATTGGATTAAATTGAGAATTCTCAATAGTAAGCATCTTTGTTGTAAGATCATAATGATCATTCATAGACATTACATGGACGGTCAAATTATCAATGGAAATGGGCTCTCCCAGATTGATGTTCGTAAGGTTGGTATCCTTAATGAATCTTCCATCTACCAGAATAACAAGACCTGAACCTACAGCAGTCATCACATCATTATGGATGAAAAGTCCAGTATCTTCACCAAGCCCTATTCCCAGTGTTCTTGGATTGTTTACGACTGCCTGGAAAAGACGTCCGATTCTGCCTCTTTGTACAAAATGGGTATCAATGATTACATTGTCTATTAAACCTAATCCCTGTGTAGTTTTAATCTCTCCTTTTAAAAGGGCTTCAGAGCTGCTTCCCTGATAAATCATATTTTCAGAGGCTGCCGCTGCACCTGCAGAAGTTCCCGAGTAGATAAAGTCCTGCTCCTGATACTTTAGTAAAATGGTGTCATGAAATCTGGTTCCCCCCAGAATGGAAGTCAGTCTCAGCTGATCTCCTCCGGTGAACATCATTACATCAGCAGCATTGGCTCTTGCTACCATAGCATCAGAATTGGCTTCTTCACGGTTATGAATGTCTAAAACATTCACATTTTTGGCACCCAGGAATTCAAAAGCTTTTTTATATTCAGAACCTACGATCTGAGGAATTTGGGAGGCTGTTGTTACAATTTCAATGACGGAATCTTCTTTGTGTTTTGATTCGTTAATGATCTTTCGTAGGATCCCACGTTCAAAAAAGTTAAGATTCTTTTCGATATTCTGATCATAATCGGTTTCTGAAAAACTTCCCTTGTTTACAGCTCCTCCGATTACTATTAATTTTCCAACAGGTTTCATCATGGTACAAAAATAAAAAATAATTAGCATTCTTTGGCGAAATTCGTGCCATCTTTAGCTGATTTTTAATGTTTTAGAAATGTTAATTAAATTTAATTATTTTTTAGTAAATCTTCAAGCCTCCTGTAGTTTTGTTTAGGGTTTTATATTATATTTGATTTTGAAAAGAGTTATTATTAACTGTTAAAATGCCAATAGACTATGAAAATCGAAAAGATTCAGGCACTACGTGGTCCTAATATCTGGAGTATCAGAAGAAAGAAGCTGATACAGATGAGGTTAGACCTTGAGGAAATGGAGAATTATCCTACCAATAAAATAGAAGGATTCAGGGAGAGAATTGAAAAATTACTCCCATCATTGATCACCCATAGGTGTTCAGAAGGAGTGAAAGGTGGTTTTTTCCATAGAGTGGAAACAGGAACCTGGATGGGGCATGTCATTGAACATATCGCCTTGGAAATACAGACCCTTGCGGGAATGGATGTTGGCTTTGGAAGAACCCGGGAAACAAAGACTCCGGGAGTGTATAATGTAGTATTCAACTATCTTGAAGAAAATGTAGGAATTTATGCTGCTGAGGAAGCCGTAAAGATTGCACAAGCATTAATTGACGGGACTGATTATGATGTGAATGCCTGTATTCACAAGTTAAAGGAAATAAGGGAGCGTGTTCGCCTCGGACCCTCTACCGGAAGTATTGTAGAAGAAGCAGTATCACGAAAAATACCATGGATAAGATTGGGAACAAATTCTTTGGTGCAACTTGGATATGGGGTAAACCAGCAACGCTTTCAGGCTACCATTACCGGAAAAACTAGTTCCATTGCTGTGGATATTGCCTGCAACAAAGAATTAACCAAGAGAATGCTTCACGATGCAGCTATTCCGGTTCCTATAGGAGATTTGGTGGTGGATGAGGATGATTTGACAAATGTTATCAAAAAAATAGGATACCCGATTGTTTTAAAACCTTTGGATGGAAATCACGGAAAAGGTTCCTCCATTAATGTCAACGACTGGGATTCTGCTAAAATAGGATTGGAACATGCTCAAAAATACTCCAGAAAGGTAATTGTTGAAAAATATATTACCGGATATGATTTCAGGGTATTGGTGATTGATAATAAAATGGTTGCTGCGGCAAGAAGAGTTCCTGCCCATATTGTGGGCGACGGAGACCATAATATTCAGGAGCTTATTGAAAAAGAAAACGAAGATCCAAGACGTGGTTATGGGCATGAGAATGTTCTTACCGAGATTGAGGTAGATAAAGATACTTTGGAATTGCTGGAGAAACTTCAGTATACCCTTGAAACGATTCCGCAAAGAGGAGAAGTAGTTTACTTGAAGTCTACAGCTAATCTCTCCACAGGAGGTACATCAATTGATGTTACCGATATGGTACATCCTGAAAATATTACGATGGCAGAAAGAATTTCCAAGATTATTGGATTGGACGTTTGTGGTATCGATATTATGGCAGAAAATCTTACCCAGCCTTTAAAGGAAAGTGGTGGGGCTATTATAGAAGTTAATGCAGCACCTGGATTCAGAATGCATCTGGCGCCAAGCGAAGGACTGCCGAGAAACGTTGCCGCTCCGGTTGTAGATATGCTGTATCCGCAAGGAAAGCCATTTACAATTCCAATCATTGCAGTAACGGGTACCAATGGAAAGACAACAACAACAAGGCTTATTTCACATATTGTAAAGAGTAATGGTTATAGGGTAGGATTTACAACTTCGGACGGAATTTATATCCAAAATACCATGCTGTCAAAAGGAGATACTACCGGACCCATTTCGGCAGAATTTATATTAAAAGATCCTACTGTTGAATTTGCTGTTCTTGAAACTGCAAGAGGAGGAATTCTACGTTCCGGATTAGGGTTTTCGCAATGTGATATCGGAGTATTGACCAATATTGAGGAAGACCACTTGGGTATGAATGATATCCACAGCTTAAAAGATCTTGCCAAGGTAAAGAGAGTAGTACTGGACAGTGTAAAGAAAACCGGTTGGAGCGTATTGAATGCAGATAATGAGTATTCTATGAAGATTGTGAATGATCTTGATTGTAATGTTGCTATTTTCAGTATGGATGAAAACAACCCTCACATTGTAAAATTTGCGAAGGAAGGAAGAATAACCTGCGTTTACGAAGAGGGATTTGTAACCATTAAAAAAGGAGACTGGAAGATCAGGATTGGTAAGGCAAAAGATTTCCCAATTACAATGGAAGGAAAAGCCAGATTTATGATCGAAAATGTATTGGCTGCCAGCTTGGCAAGTTATCTTCATGGATTTGGCATCGAGGATATTTCTAATTCATTGAGAACATTTATTCCAAGTGCACAGCTTACCCCGGGAAGATTAAATGTTTTTAAATTCAAAAACTTTAAAGTTCTTATTGACTTTGCCCATAATCCGTCAGGTTATGAAGCCATTGAAGATTATCTGAAAAACGTTGAATCTACAAAGAAAATAGGTATTATTTCCGGTGTTGGAGACAGGCGAGATAATGATATTAGAGAATGCGGAAAAATTGCCGGCAGAATGTTCGATTATATTATCATCCGAAATGAAAAACACCTTCGTGGAAGAACAGAGGAAGAAATCAACGGATTGATTATCGATGGGATTAATGAAGCTGGTAAGGATGTAAGCTATGAGATTATCCCTAAAGAGATTGAAGCTTTAAAACATGCCATGGGAATGGCAGAGGAAGGAACTTTTATAACGGCTTTAAGTGATGTTATTTCTAATGCGATTGATCTGGTACAGGAATATCAGGCCAGAGAATTGCTGGAAGACAACAAAAATATTTAAAAAACTAAAAGTTAACATAAAGAAAACGGCTGTGCATCATTGTACAGCCGTTTTTTGTAGGTAAAAATTATTGTAAATCTCTATTTTTTTAAATTTTCAACAGAAGTTTAGCCTGCTGTTGCATCTTATCATTTTCCTGTGAAAGCTCCAGAAAATATCTGGTCTGCCATTCCTGTGTTTTTTGAGCCTGTTTACTTTTTACTTCATCCCAGCTAGGGTAAACTCTTATGCCTCGTTTTCCCGGCTTTTTTCCATCAGATAAAATACCTTTTTCCAACAATATGTTTTTCGGGAAAATAAATATTCCGGAAAAATTATCCTTAAAAGACGCTATGAGATAAAAATCAATAGGGTCACTGGCTTCAAAAGGAGTAGTCTCTCCTTTTTCATTCCGTTTCCAGATGGTTACAAACTGTCCTGTTTTGGTAGGTGTTATTTTTGAGATACGAAATTTTATTTTAAGATCGTTTAATGTGAAATTAAACCCCGAATACTCTCCACATTCCTGCTCTTCTTCAGCATTAGAATATTCCAGCCCAAGCGGTTGGAATACTTTTTCTTCAATAGTTTTTAAGGACATTGTATTTAAATTATTTTAGATTGATCTGTTTTTTGCTAATTTTGATCATATTTCTGTATCCTAATCATTTTTTTTATAGATTAACTTTCTGCGAAAAAAGCATTGGAACTTCCAATCCAGATGGCATCTTTCTTATTAAAATCCACATTCACCATTGCTGCTTTTGTCATTCTTCCCAAATTTTCCAATAGAATAGGCCGTTCATCATTTTCTTTCCAGATATACAATAATCGGATCTCTGCTTTTGAAAACTCTCCGTTAATGTCTTCAAAAATAGGTTCATAGGTTACTTTTCTCTGCAAAATATAGTTTTCTTTATCCTCAATAGCATCTGTAATTTCTTTAGTAGGATTTAAATTAACCCCGCTTCCTGCAAATGAAAATAATGGTTTCAATACAAAATCTTCAAGATTTTCTGTTTCCGGAAACTCATGCAGAAAATAGCTTTTAGGAACAAATTGATGTTGTAATAAAGGCAAAAGGAACTTTGATATTTTAAAGAACCAGTTTGGATGAGTGATCCATTTTACATCAACCTCTTGACGGAAATCGAATTCGGTAACAAGATCAGGAATTCTGTCCAGTTCATCAAATATTACCCGATTGTATATTCTTTTGATCTCGGTCAGTTGTCCATTGTTTTCATAGTACAGTTTTTTGCCCTCTTTTTTTACTTTTGTCAGGCAAACTGTTTTTATTCCCAATAATTTTTCTGTCAAAGCAAAATCAATTGCCGTTTTCTGTCTTTCAGGGAAAATTTCAAGGAGAATTACATGTTCGGGATTCTCATTACCAACAATTAATTCCTTTAAATGCTCTTGAAAGGTGCTTTGAGGCATTGTATTTCGGATATCGGCGAGAAAAGGATAGACTTCACAAAACGTGTCTTCAAAGGTTTTTTGAAAGGCATATAATGATGGAAAGGCCTGAAGTTCTATTAATTGTGGTTCTATTTCTCCCTTTTCACTTTTACAGATACCAAAATCAATGGTGAAAAAGTGAGGTTGGTTGGTATCATTGGGAACCCTGCAGTTTTCTGGAATTGCTTTTTGAAGAGTTTCAGATGGAAGAGCCTTAATTTGGGTGATAATACTTTCACTTGTATCCAGTAATTTACCCTCAAATTCTTTAGTAAGAAAAATGGGACTTTCTGAAGTTCTAAAGCCTGGTTCTATACCGCTTTTTTGTTTTAAAATATCCTTGAGTTGCTTGTATTTCTCTCCTGAAAACTCTTGGTTAAACTGTTTTCTATATTTTGGGATCATATTTTCTCTTTTGTGATGTTAAAAAAAATCGAACAAAAATGTTCGATTTAGTATTTTGTAACTATTGGGTATAAACTTGATATCAATTAGCCTTTAAGCTAAAGATTCAACTTCTTTCAAAATGTTTTTTTTTGCGAACTGAAGAAATCTTGGAAGAATTTGATTTCTGGTCAGGATGATTTTATCTTCATCATCTATTCTGTCCATGGTTTCAAGATATTTTTCCATTCCGAAATTTTCAATCATGGCTTCTCTGTTTTTATCATCTTTCAGATTTTCAATCAATCCCTCTGGGCTTGCTTCCGGATGAAACTGAGTTCCAAATATCTCATCTGAAAAACGAACAGCCATTACCGCTCTCTCCAAATTGATATGAGGACGGAATTTTTCAATGGCCATAACCTTCATGCCCAATTCTTCAAAACGTTCGTGATCTGGTTCAATGAATTGATATGCTCTGGAATCTACTGCATAAAAAGGATCCGGTAGATTTTTAAACAAAAATTCATCTTTGCCTTCTCTGGTTTTGTGAACAGGCATTACTCCGAAAGAATAGGATTTTCTTTTGCAGATATTTCCTAGCTTCCAATGAATACTTGCCAGTTGGAATGAGTGACAAATCAGGAAAAGGTATTTTTTATCTTCGTTGTATTTATTATGTTCAAAAACGGTGTCTAAAAAATTAGCAAACCTTTCTTCCCACTCAAAACCTTCTCGGTGTGGGGTTCCTGGCCCGCCTGAAGAAATAAAAATATCAAAGTCTCCAATCTCAGGCATTTCGTCTTTAAATCTCACATCAAATGTCTTGATGATTACATTTTCTTCAGAATTCTGCTGAAACGCTTCGGAAATCTCTTTAATGTTTCTAAAGCCTTGATTTACATGGTTGTTGTTCATGTCCAGCAAGGCAATTCGAATATCTTTCATTACATCATATTTTTTGTAAAGTTACCAAAAATATTATGAAGCAGGTTCGCCATGTGTTATGCCATACTCAGTTTCTGAGATCATGTAATCTACAACCTTTGTAAGGTCTCCTGTTTCCTTGAAGATCTGAAGCTGCCTGTCTGCACCTGTTCCGTTTTCCAGAATTTTCCATGCATATTCTACTTCATGACGGCATCCTAAATCGTCTACAACATCATCAATAAACTCTAAAAGTTCCTTTAATAAAATAGGATAAGGAACGGATTCTTCTTTTCCGAAATCAATCAGATGGGCTTCAATCCCACTTTTGGACGCACGCCATTTATTTTCGTTCAACAGCAGTCTTCTGTAGCTTCTGAAACTTAGATTTTGCTGATGCAGCTTATAAATTTTAGCAACCAAACTTTGCATGATGGCAGCAAGACATACGGTTTCATCAATTCTTAATGGCATATCACAAATTCTGAATTCAATGGTAGGGTAAAAAGGATGAACTCTTAAATCCCACCAGATTTTCTTGGCATTGTCTATGGTACCCGTTTTTATCAAAAGATCAACATAACTGTCAAATTCTCCCAATGAATTGAAGTAGCTTGGAATACCTGTTCTGGGAAATTTTACAAAAATTTCCTGTCTATAAGATTTAAATCCTGTATATCTTCCTATCCAGAATGGTGAATTGGTAGAAAGAGCATAGACGTGGGGTAGAAAGTAGCGCATCACATTTTGTATTCTTACTCCTTCCTCTCGGTTGGGAATTCCAATGTGTACGTGAAGTCCGAAAATAAGATTTTCCCGGGCTACATCTCCCATATCATCTACAATTTTGATGTATCTTTCCCCTTGTGTGATATTATTGTCAGACCAATGTGAAAAAGGATGGGTACCACCTCCGGAAACACGTAACCCCTGTTCATGAGCAGTATTAATAAGATGTCTTCTTAAATTGGTTAGCTCAGCTCTGGCTTCCTGAATATTCTGGCAGATTCCCGTTTCCATTTCAATCATGGATTCGTGCATCTCGTGTTTCAGGTTTTCACTTAATACCGCTTTTCCCCCTTCAATGATTTTTGAAACATGAGAAATAAGATCTCTGCTTTCCACATCGATGATCTGATATTCTTCTTCGATTCCAATAGTAAATTGATGCATTTTGTTGTGTTTTTTTAATTCTTTTTCAATGTTATTTTATGGAATCTTTCACAAAAGTTCCCCAAGCGATATTGGGTTTTCCCGGAACATATTCCTTGGCTTTTTCAATGGCAAGTTTTGCTGCATGTTCTATAATCCATGCGAAATTTTCTTCTCCTACAGAGTTTCTGTCTGCATCAGGTGCCGGGTTGCAGAAATCGATGGCATAAGGAATACCGTCTCTTATGGCAAATTCTACCGTATTGAAATCATATCCTAAGGCTTTATTCATTTTGATAGTGTAATCATGAATGGTTTTCAATAGCTTCTCAAGCTCTTCACCTTGTGTTTGATGGGTTGTTGCATATCTCAGGTGGTGGGGGTTTCTAGGTTCATATGGCATGATGTGAACATATTTTTGACCCAAACAATATACTCTGTAGTAATCATCAAAGACAATCTCTTCCTGAACCATCATCACCAGTTGTTCTGTTTCTCCCAGTTTATTCCAAAGATCATCCGGATTCTCTACTCTGTAAACGTTTTTCCAGCCTCCTCCGTCATGGGGTTTCATATAGGCAGGGAACCCAACATAATCAAAAATATATTCCCAGTCGTGGGGAAACTTCAAGTTCCTGAATGAGGTTTCTGAAGTGTCTGTTGGTCTTTCATGTGATGGCAGCAATACTGTTTTAGGGAGCGGAATTCCGAGCTTGCTCATCAGTGCATTATTGAAAAACTTTTCGTCAGCACTCCACCAGAATGGATTATTGATTACATAAGTGCCATTAAGTGCTGCGTTTTTCAGATAAGCTCTATAAAAGGGGACATTTTGCGAAATTCTGTCGATGATTACTGCATAACCATAATCTGCACCTTGTTCCAGTTTATCAATGGTAACGGGTTCAGCCACAATATCTCCGGCACCCAGTTCATTTACCTTATCTATAAATGCCCAGGGAAATGTGTCTTCCATACCGAATAGGATTCCTACTTTTTTTGTCATAATTTCTGTTTTTAAAAGGGTGTGTATTTTTTTCTGATCAGTCTTTTTATAGTAAAGATGCTGAGTGCTTTAACTTACTAAATTTAATATTTTTTTCTTTATAATCACCTCGGCAAATCTTTGATTTGAAGTGTTTCCGATGGGAAAGAAATGTTATGTCTTAAAATATAATATTGAGAAATTTAAAAACTGTTGTGTCTACATGATATCTAAGAGAAATATGCTCCTATAAATGTTGGAAATACCATTCTCCACAACGGCCAGTCATGACCAATCCATTTTCTTTCATCATACCAGAAATCAATACCTTTTATCCTTAGTATTTCAGCCATTTCAATATTTTTGTCTTTGCAAATGTCCTGATCGGAGGTACTTAATACAATGTGCATGTGCTTGTACTTCCAGGCATCATCATTTCTTACAAACTCCCTTGGACAGTTGAAGTAAACCAGATCATCAGAATAACCATCCATAAAGTTTCTTATACTGAAAGCTCCTGAAAGACAAAACAGATGGGAAACCACATCCGGAAACCTCAACGCAAAATTGGCGGCATGATATCCTCCAAAGCTTGCTCCGGCAACGGCTACACGATGGGTTTTATGAAGCTTTTGGATATAAGGGACAAATTCCTTGATCAGGAACTGTACATACCGTTCATAATTTCTGATTCTCTGCTGTGGCGATATTTTTTCATCATAAAAGCTCCAGCTGTCGATAGTTTGGATATTATAAAGTTTTACTTTTCCCTGTTCTATAAACCAGTTAATACTTCCATTAAGATGAAAATCATGATTCTGGGTATACTGTCCCTGAGAAGTAGGAAACATAATGATGGGATGTCCGTAATGTCCGGTTACTTCTACCTTAAGGCTTATTCCCAGTATATTTGAATAATACTCTGTATGTTCTATATGCGGCATTGAAATTTCTTTACTTTTAATGGTTATATATTCTAACTTCTCAATTTGCTGCTTTTGGGAGGCAGAATGTTAAGCATTTCTGCGTTGATCATTTCAGCTGCACTATCCAATCTTTCCTCTATTATTGAAGCATCGCTGGATTTGTAAACAATTCCGACGTGGTAGTCTATAGGAAGAAATCTTACCACTTCTTCACTTTCAAATTTGCTGTAATCGGGTTCTTTTTCTTTGATTAAAGCTACAATCAATCCTGAATAATATCCTGTAGGAGGCAAGACGTTATAACTTTTGTTTCTTAAAAGAGCATCCTCAATCTTGGCCCATTCTCTCCATATATTGATATTGCTTGACGCTTCCACCAGATCGGGAATGTGGGCGCCACCAACTCTTGAAGAGGTTTCAAGGAAATACCATTTTCCGTCTTCCTTACCTCGGATAAACTCTGTATGGGTTGCACCATTCAGAAGTCCAAAGTTGGAAAGTACCCTGGCATTGATTTCCTCTAATGCTTTAAACTCTTCAGAATATCTCCCCAGTGTTTTGGATCTGAAGACACCGCCCTCATGAGAAACCTGCATAGGAGGAGCCAGATATTTTGATGCAGAGGTAAATACGATCTCTTTATTGAATGTAAGACTGTCTACATGGTAAACATCTCCGGGTTTAAAGCTTTCCAGTAAGAAAAGGTGACGTTCTTCTCCAAGAAATTCCAGAGCTTCATGAAGTTGTTCCTTTGTCGTAATCTTCTTAATTCCTGATGCAGAAGCTTCTGAACGAGGCTTCAGTACCCACGGAGCCGGTACTTTATCAACAAAATCATTAACGATATCGTCATTGAAAACAGCAGTAAATTCTGGAACACTAATTCCCGAATCCTTTGCTTTTTGTCTCATAGCAAGCTTATCCCTGAAGTAGCGGTGGGTAGTTTGCCCCATTCCGGGAATACGGAAAGTCTCCCGGATTAAGGCTGCTTTTTCTACATCGAAGTCATCAAGGGCTACAACGGCGTCTACCTTTCTGGTTTTCATTAGGTGTGAAAACCCCTGAATAAGATGTTCAAGGTTCCATACAGATGGCTTGATTTCGGGCATATAAAATACCTCATCAATGGCATGCCACGGCCAGTTTTTTTCTTTAAGATTTTCTGATGTTACTAATATGATTTTATTACCGAGCTTCTTCATTTCATCCATGAAGTCATAGCCCTTGTAATAGCATGAAATACATACTATAATTTTCTCCTCCATATAATGTTTTTTATGTTTTAGTAAATTTTCAAAAATAAAACTATATTTTTATTATTTGATCAATATTAAAAATTGAAATATGATGCGCTTTTGAAAAAAATACTAATCAAGTATACAGAGATTTTTTGTAATAAACTAATTTTTAGTGATAATTTTCGATTAAATCCACCAATAATTGAACTCCAAATCCGGTTGCTGCTTTTTCCTTGGCATAACCTACATTTCCAAAGGCTACACCTGCTATATCCAAATGCGCCCATTTAGGGTGATTTTCAATGAAATACTCTAAAAATTTTGCAGCAATAATACAATCACCAACAGGTTTCATAGAGAGGTTTTTCAGATCTGCTACATCAGATTGGATGTCATCTTTCCAGACGTCCCACAAAGGCAGATTCCAAAGTCTCTGGTTGGTTTGATCTCCCGTTTTTATTAGCATATTTTTCAGCTCTTCATTATTGGAAAATAGAGCTCCGCAGGTATCTCCAAACATTCTTACAGAACTTCCCGTTAAAGTAGCAAGATCAATAAGAAAATCTGTTTTGTAATTTTTGGATAGATAAGAAAGGCTGTCGGCAAGAATTAATCTGCCCTCGGCGTCCGTATCAAGGACCTCAATTGTTTTTCCGTTGTAAGCTGTAATTACATCACTTGGAAGCAGGGCTTTTTCAGAAATGGCGTTATCCGTGATGGGAAGAATGGCAGTAATATTAACCGGAAGTTTCATTTCTGCAGCATAAATCAATGTTCCAAGAACAGCTGTCGCACCACCCATATCAGATTTCATATAATGCAGATTGGCTGAATTTTTTAATGAAACTCCACCAGTATCAAATAATACACACTTTCCGACCAAACCGAATGTCTTGGCATTTTTAACGGTAGTTTTATATTCTAAAATAGTAAATGCGGCATCATAGGCGCTTCCCTGATTAACAGCAAGGTAAGCTCCCAAGCCAAGTTCCTCACATTTTTTTCTGTTGAAGACAGTGTATTTTAATTCATATTTTTTTGCCAGATTTTTAAGATACAAACTGAAGATATCAGGCTTCTTAAAATTGGCAGGTTTGTTCAGCCAATCCTGACAGGCCATCTGTCCATTACTTAATGCTTCAGCCTTCTGACTTATATGATCCAGTTTTTTCTGGCTTAAATTCTCGAAGTGAAGCTCAAATTTTGTATTCCAGAAAGGTTGATTCCTTTCAAAAGGATAGTTGTAAGTTCCAATAAGTAGTCCTTTCACAAATTCTTCGAACTGCTTTTCATTAAGAAAATCAGCAAGCATTAAGGTAGGAGCGGGCTGTAGCTTTTCTTTTTGGGTTTGCGAAAACTTTAGAGCAACCTGCTGAATCTCAAAATTTTGTAAGGTAGATTTTCCCAGACCAATAAAATAAGTTATTCCCTCTTCATGAGCATTTACAAAGATCTCATGTTTTTTTCCTGTGAAGAAGGTGGCAATGTTTTTATTGAAGTTCTTACCTGTTTTTGCCCATTCTTCTTCAGTGAATAAATGGAAAACCTGAGTATAATTTTTATTTTTTTTGTTGATTAATTTCATACGTTGATATTATTTTTAGATCAAATGAAATTTCTTCTGTCGGTAAACAAATTTCATTTCGCGATTTATAAACTTAGTTTTTAATGCTTTGTTGTTGTGGTTTTACCTCCACAGGATTTTCTGTATTGTTGTAGAACAGCCACTCAATGGCCCTTGGGAATTCCTGCGACCAGTAAAACTCATTGTGAGTTCCTTCCGGATTGATGTTGGTTCTGAATTCGAAATCAAAAAGATTCTTTTTCTCCCATCTTTTCAGGTATTCCTCGAAAATATGAATTCTTTTTACCATTTTGGATCCTTCCTGTCCGCCACCGTATAAATATATTTTTGTTTTAAAAGGAACCCTGAAGTTCATCATTGGGAAATTATTGTTAGGTTCTACCCAAAGAGAGGGAGAGAATATTAATAATTTTGAATAAACCTCGGGGTAAAGAAAACCACTGTAAATACTGATAAGCGCGCCTAATGAGCTGCCTCCAATTCCAGTATTGTCGCGATCTTTCTTGGTACGGTAATTTTCGTCTACAAAAGGTTTTAGGGTATCTGTAATGAAACGGATGTATTTCTTGCCTTCGGAACCGTTGGCAATATTATCATTATCGAAAATATATTCCTTAATTCTGTCTTCGCTTCCATGTTCTATAGCAATGACGATAACATCACCTCGTCCATATTCCGCAAGGATGGATAGTTTTTTGTCGATTTCCCAGTTTCCGAAGCCACTTCCTTCGTTGAAGAGGTTCTGGGCATCCTGAAGATACAAGACAGGGTAGTGTTTATCCGATGTATGGTAATCATACGGAAGTACTGCCCAAACTTTACGATAGCGGTCAAGCTGTGGAATATAGAATTTTTCAGAAATGACTTCTGCAACAGGAAAAAATTCTTTCTTGAATGGTCCCCAGTTCAATCTCCACTTTTCTACAGTATCGGAGGTTTTTTCTATGGACTTTTTAGCCTTTCGGTTAGGGGTAATGTTTCCGTATTTATCCAGTTCAACATTTTCCCAGCCTCCTTTGGTGAATTTATACTCAACTTCTTCCGGAAGTATTTGATTATCAATTTCTATGAAGTAATTGCATGAGTCCGCTTGTGTAAGCTGGTAAGTATAGTCCTTGGGGTTCCAATTATTGAAATTTCCAGTTATAAATACTGGTCTGTCGTCTTTTTCATCAGTATAAAGTTCAAACCTCATCATATGTGTTTAATAAATATTAGTTTGCTAAATTTATAAAAAAGATTGTTTTGGAATCATAAAAAAGTGAATTAAAAAATGATATATTTGATAGATAGACGAAAGAGGAAAACTAACTTGATAATTATTTGAAGAATAATTAATCGCGGTTGTTAGTATTTTTCGTAGTTTCAGGGAAAATATAAATACAAACTGATCTTGATGAATTCTGTTAAAACCTATACGCTTTTCACTGATCATGATGTGTATCTTTTTAAAGAAGGTAGACACTATAAGCTATATGGTAAATTTGGAGCACATTCTGTAGAAAAGGATGGCGTAAAAGGAGTTTATTTTTCAGTTTGGGCGCCTCATGCAAAAAAGGTTTCTGTAATAGGTAATTTCAATAACTGGAATCATAAGGATCATATTTTGTTTCCAAGATGGGACGGATCAGGGATTTGGGAAGGCTTCATTGATGGATTACCCTGGGGTACCTTATATAAATATGCTATTGAGACGGAAAGAGGTGAGATTTTAGAAAAAAGCGACCCTTATGCATTAAGCTGGGAGCAAAATATTCAGGCGGCATCACTGGTTTCTACAACCTGGTATGATTGGAATGATAAGGAATGGATGGAAAATCGCCATGAAAGAAATAGTCTGGAAGCTCCAATTTCTGTTTATGAGCTGCATTTAGGTTCATGGGTAAGAGAAGAAGATCATCCTGATAGCTTTTTGAATTACCGAGACATAGCAAATAAGCTTGTACCTTATATAATGGAAATGGGCTTCACTCATGTAGAGTTTATGCCGGTTATGGAGTTTCCATATGATCCGAGTTGGGGGTATCAGATTACAGGATTTTATGCGGCAACTTCACGTTTTGGATCACCACAAGATTTGATGTTTCTGATTGATGAACTTCATAAAAATAAGATAGGCGTAATTCTGGATTGGGTTCCTGCTCATTTTCCGGGAGATGCCAATGGACTTTACCGTTTTGACGGATCCTATCTGTATGAACATGAAGACCCAAGAAAAGGCTTTCATCCTGACTGGAAATCACACATTTTCAATTATGGAAGAAATGAAGTCAAATCCTTTCTGATTTCCAATGCCATGTTTTGGCTGGACCGTTACCATGCTGATGGATTACGTGTAGACGCGGTAACCTCAATGCTCCATCTGGATTATTCAAGGAACGAAGGAGAATGGGAACCTAATGTATATGGTGAAAATGTAAACCTTGAAGCGAAAGCTTTTCTTCAGGAATTCAATACGGCTGTTTACAAGGAATTTGGAAACAGTATTATAACGATTGCCGAAGAAAGTTCAGATTTCCCATTGCTGACCAAGCCTGTACATGATGGAGGTGTTGGTTTCGGAATGAAATGGATGATGGGCTGGATGCATGATACGCTGGATTATTTTAAGGAAGACTTTACCAACAGGAAGTTCCATCATCATAAACTTACGTTTGCTTCCATGTATATGTATAATGAAAATTATATGATGCCTTTGTCTCACGATGAAGTGGTACACGGGAAAGCAAGTTTAATTTATAAAATGAAAGGGGATGAATGGCAGAAATTTGCCAATCTTCGTACCTTGTATGTATATATGTATACCCATCCGGGAGCAAAGCTGCTTTTCATGGGGGATGAATTTGGACAAACCAGTGAATGGAACTTTACCCAAAGTCTGGATTGGCATTTATTAAAATATCCTGTTCATAAAGGACTACAGGATCTTGTGAAGGAGCTTAATCATTTATACAGATCAGAATCTGCCCTTTATGAAAATCAGTTTGATAAAGCAGGTTTTGAGTGGGTAGAGGCAGATGATCTGGAAAATTCGGTGTATGTATATCTTAGGAAAGGAAAAAAAAGAGAAGATGTTGTGATGGTAGTCCTGAATTTGTCTCCAAAAGTAATGGATTACAGAATAGGGATTCCGGCAGGAACACATTGGGAGGTTGTTTTAAATTCAGATGATAAACAATATAGCGGAAGCGGAGTACAGCCTGAAATATTGGATGAAAAATATGAAGACTGGATGGGACACCAAAAATCCATGACAGTAAAGCTCCCTCCACTGGCCGGTATTATCCTGAGACAGAAGAAAGATAAAAAGTATAAATTACATAGAATTAAACACAAAAGGTAAAAATGGTTGTTTATCATTTAAGTACAGAATGTTATCCTGTAGCAAAAGTAGGTGGTCTGGCGGATGTAGTTGGAGCACTGCCAAAGTATCAGAATAAGATAAAAGGAATAGATGCTAAGGTGGTAATGCCTTGGTATAACAAAGCCTTTGTCTATGATCATGAATTTGAGAAGGTTTTTGACGGATTTATTCATCAGGGATCAAATATGCTGCAAGTTCAGGTCATGAGAGAAACATCCAATGTTTTGGGTTTTGAGCTTTATATGGTGAAAATTCCGGGGTTATTGGATAGGGACAACCCTTATGGCTATCAGGATGAGAGCTTTCAGTTTCTCGCTTTTCAGCAGGGAATTTTGCATTGGTTGTGTGCCATGGAAATAAAGCCGGATATCCTTCATTGTCATGATTATCACACCGGATTGGTGCCCTTTATGGTTGAGCATTGCCCTGAATTTGAATTTCTGCAAGGCGTAAAAACCATAGGAACCATTCATAATGGAGAATATCAGGGAATGATGAGCTGGAACATGGCGAACTATATGCCATCCTTTGATGCCTATAAATGGGGACTGATGGATTGGAACGGGTTCATCAATCCATTGGCAAGTATGATTAAATGTTCCCATGCCTTTACTACTGTTTCTGAAGGATATCTGGAAGAACTTTTCATAAGCTTCCGTGGACTGGAAAGTTTGGTTCGTCAGGAATTTGGAAAAGCGTATGGAATTATCAACGGGATTGACACAGAAGTATGGAACCCTGAAACAGATCCCATGGTGGATTTTAATTTTAATATAAAAAATGCAGTTGCTCAAAAGAAGAAAAATAAAGAAAAGCTGTGTAAAGAATATGGCCTGAAGCCGGAGCTTCCCTTGTTTGCTTTTATAGGAAGATTTGCTACGGAAAAAGGAGCAGACCTGCTTCCTGATGTAGTATGGAGAAGTATTAAGCAAAACTATGGATCATTGAATATCATGGTTTTAGGTTCAGGGAATACCTATGTAGAAAATAAATTAAAGGAATACGATTATACCTATACCAATTTTGCTCTGGATGTAGGATATAAAGAACATCTTTCCCATAAGATCTATGCATCGGCAGACTTCTTATTGATGCCGTCAAGGGTAGAGCCATGTGGTTTGAACCAAATGTATTCCATGAGATACGGAACGGTTCCTGTGGTGAGATATACCGGCGGATTGAAAGATACCGTGGAAGATATTTCAACAGGCGGGGCGGGATTAAACTTTACCTATCCGGGAGTAGATGATATTGTTCATGCAATGAATAGGGCACTTGAAATCTATAATCAAAAAGGGGTAATGGGAGATCTGATCCACGCCAATATGAATTTTGATTTTTCATGGGAGAAATCTGCAGAAAAATATTTAGCTTTATATAATAGCTGATATGACACGTGTTTTTCCTTTTTTACTGATCATAATCATGTTGTCTTCCTGTAAAAAAGAAGATGATGGGCTTCGTGACGGCTACTTTTGGTTGTATGGAGCAGGTCTTAAGGATATGTATGGAGAAGAAGCAACCAATGCTATATCTGAAAAGTGGAAGATAAAATGGGTAGATGCCGGAGGCTGTACCACTGGTTATGAAACACTGAAAGAAATAGCCGACGCCAATAAAAAAACTCTGGCAGCTATTACAAGAAAATATGGCAAAGACTGGGAGGCAAGATATGATAAGGATATAGAGGAGTATGCCATGAAAAGAGCCGATGTAATGGATGTTCTGATTGTAAATAAACTATTCCGGAATAAACTGAGAGATTATAATGTTTCTTTCGATGATGTAAATAATGAAATAACAGCTTTGAAAGACCCTGGGAAATATGAAGTAACTGTATTAAATCCGGAATTGAAATATGAAAATAAAATTTGTTTCAGGGTAAACGTAGATACCCAGAGTAGAACAGTTGACTTAATAAAATAAAAAACGCAAGATAATTATGAATCGAAATGTAATCTCTATTGTATTGGGAGGCGGCAGAGGAACAAGATTATTCCCCTTAACATTTACAAGGTCAAAACCAGCTGTACCTATCGCAGGAAAATACAGATTGGTGGATATTCCCATTTCAAACTGTCTCAATTCAGGACTGAATAAAATATTGGTATTAACCCAGTTTAATTCAGCTTCCCTAAATTCTCATATTAAGAATTCTTACCACTTTGATATCTTTAGCAAGGGCTTTGTAGATATTTTGGCTGCAGAGCAGAATGTAGAAAACGAAAGCTGGTATCAGGGAACGGCAGATGCGGTGCGTCAATCTATGAAGCATCTTGAAAAATATGACTATGATTATATTTTAATCCTATCAGGAGATCAATTGTATCAAATGGATTTTAGGGAAATGCTCGATTTTCATATCGAAAACGGAGGAGATCTTACCATTGCAACAATCCCTGTAAATGCTAAAGATGCCACTGGTTTCGGGATCTTAAAATCTGATGATGAAGGAAATATCACCTCTTTCTATGAAAAGCCGGGCTATGATACGCTGGAAGGCTTAAAATCTGAAGTTTCAGATGAAAATAAGCAAAAAGGGAAAGAGTTTTTAGCATCCATGGGAATTTATATTTTCACCAAAAATATCCTGAAAAAGATGTTTGGTGAAGGAGCTGGCGATGATTTCGGAAAAGACATTATCCCAAGTTCCATCGGAAAATATAAGACCTTAAGTTACCAGTACGAAGGATATTGGACAGATATCGGGACAATAGAATCATTCTACGAAGCCAATCTGGATCTTTGCCTGGATCTTCCGCAATTTAATCTGTTTTCTTCCTCGCCTATTTATACAAGGGCAAGGATGTTGCCACCGTCGAAAATTAATGGATCTTATGTAAGTAAGGCAGTTTTCGGAGACGGATGCATCATCATGGCAGATAAAATTGAAAACTCCGTGATTGGAAACAGAACAAGAATAGACAAAGGAAGTACCATTGTTAATTCCTATGTGATGGGGGCAGATTTCTATCAAAATACAACTGAAATTGTAATGAATGACAGAAGCGGACGCCCGAATATGGGAATAGGGAAATACTGCTATATTGAAAAAGCAATCCTTGATAAAAACTGCTATATTGGTGACAATGTAAAGATCATTGGCGGAAAGCATATTCCTGATGGAGACTACGGAACCCATTCTGTACAGGACGGAATTGTAGTGGTGAAAAAAGGAGCAGTACTTCCTCCGGGAACTCATATAGGTTAATTATTGTTAAACATAAAACAAGAGTGAACAGCATATTGTTCACTTTTTTTATTTGTATTACTTTTGTGCGATGCGTATTTTTAAAATAATAACTGTAATTCTTCTTCTTTTGGGTGGAGCGTATGCTGCTTCCATGTATTATTTTGTGGATGAAAACAAAAATTTCACCGTTGAAAAAGAAATTGATTATCCGGTAGATAAAGTCTTTGCACAGTTTAATAACCTGCAGAGCTTTACCAGGTGGAATAATTTTTTCACCAGTTCACAGTCTATGGATATAGATTATTATACGCCTTATGAAGGACAGGGAAGTGCCATCAGCTACGTGGATTCTAAAAATGATACGGATGGTGAAATGTTCATCAGATATGAAAACCTCAATAAGACTTTAAAATACCAACTTTTTGAGGATAAAAATGAAAATCCAACGCTGGTTGACGTTAAATTTAAGCCTGTTTCTGCTGAAAAAACAAAAATAATCTGGTACGTACATACTCCAAAGCTATCTGTTTGGAGAAGAGTAGAAAACTTCTGGACTGAGGATCGTTTTGCTGAAAATATCACCAAAAGTATGGTGAATCTTAAAAATGCACTAGGAAATAAGGTTGAAAAAGACAATCAAATGGCTGCCATTAAGTATGACAGTCTGATGGTAGAAAATGAAGAGGATAAGCTATTGCTGGGAATTAATGTAAGTACTTCCAACAAGAAAGATGCTCTTTACAAAAATATCGTAATGAACTACAACAAGGTGTATAATTTTGTAACAATGGACCTTGGAAAAAGAGATGATGAATTCGGATATCCGATTCTGATGACCGATGCGGATAATTACAAAGACAAGGAGGTTTCTTACTTCCTCGGAATTCCACTTTCCAAGAAAATTGGGGTGTCTGACAATAACTTTAATTTTAGGTCCGTAAACCCGTCTCAAAACTACGTAATGTACTACAAAGGGAACTACGAAGGGCGAATTAAGGCCATTCAGCAGCTGATTCAGAAAGCCAAAAAAGATGAGATGCGCTTCGGAGATATCCGCCAGACCTTTATTGAACGTCCGATGGAAGGACAGGTGGTGAACATGAAGCTCTCATTATCAGTGTATAAGTGATTTTTTTTTAATAATTTTTTTCTTAATTTTTTTTAACGGTTTCAGACTGTTCTAACTCGGTTTTTTTTATTAAATTTGAAGATTAATTCTACAAATAAATTTTAATAAATAGATAAACTGTAATAATGGACAGATTTTCATTCCTAAACGCAGCTCATTCTCAGTTAATTGAGGATTTATACCAACAGTACTTAAAATTCCCAGATTCTTTAGAACCATCATGGAAAGCTTTCTTTCAAGGCTTCGATTTTGCTTTGGAGAATTATGGAGATGACGATAACATCCAATTTATTCAGGCTCCGGCCAACGCTGCTCCTGCAGTACAACAAATTTCTCAGGCAGTAACAAACGGAGAAGTTCCTGAACACATTAAGAAAGAGTTTAAAGTAGTAAACCTTATCGAGGCTTACAGAACAAGAGGGCACTTGTTTACAAAAACGAATCCAGTTAGAGAAAGAAGACACTACACACCTACTTTGGACATCGAGAACTTCGGTCTTTCTAAAGAGGATTTAAATACAAAATTCAACTGTGCAGTTGAAACAGGAATGAAAGAGCCTGCTACTCTTGCTGATCTTATCAAGCACCTGGAAAATATCTACTGTGATTCTATCGGAGTAGAATATACATACATCAACAATGTTGAAGAAAAAGATTTCATTAAGAAATGGCTTCAGGTAAACGAAAACCATGCAAGCCTTTCTGCAAATGAAAAAACAGAAATCTTATTAAAATTAAATCAGGCTGTTGCCTTTGAAAACTATCTTCATACAAAATTTGTAGGTCAGAAAAGATTCTCACTAGAAGGAGGAGAGTCGTTAATCCCGGCTTTAGATCAGTTGATCTCAAGATCTTCTCAATTAGGAGTAGATGAAGTAGTATTAGGAATGGCCCACAGAGGAAGATTAAATGTATTATCAAACATCTTCGGAAAATCTTACAAGCAGATCTTCTCAGAATTTGAAGGAAAAGAATTCGAAGAGGATGTATTCTCTGGTGACGTTAAATATCACTTAGGATCATCTAAAAAGATCAAAACTGCTTCAGGAGAAGAAGTTTGCATTAACCTTACTCCTAACCCGTCTCACCTTGAAACAGTAGCCGCTCTTGTAGAGGGAATCTGCCGTGCAAAAGTAGATGATAAGTATAAAGATTATTCTAAAGTACTACCAATCATCATTCACGGAGATGGAGCTATTGCAGGACAAGGTATTGCTTACGAAGTAGCGCAGATGATGACTCTTGAAGGATACAGAACAGGAGGTACTGTTCACATCGTTGTAAACAACCAGGTATCTTTCACCACAAACTTCCATGACGCAAGATCTTCAACATACTGTACAGACATTGCAAAAGTTACAGAATCTCCTGTAATGCACGTAAATGCTGACGATGCTGAAGCAGTAGTTCATGCGATCCATTTTGCTGCTGATTTCAGAGCTAAGTTTGGAAAAGATGTTTATATCGACCTTTTAGGATACAGAAAATATGGACATAACGAAGGAGATGAGCCAAGATTTACACAACCTAATCTTTACAAAGCTATTTCCAAGCATCCAAACCCAAGAGAAATCTATAAAGATAAATTAATCAACGATAGCGTAATCTCTAATGACATCATCAAAAAGATGGAAGTTGACTTCAAGGCTCTTTTAGATAAAGACTTTGATGCTTCCAAGGAGATTGAGAAAAACGTAATGGATTTATTTATGGCTGAAGATTGGGTAAATTATCCAATTGGAAAAAGAGGAGTAACTCAATTACCGGTTGATACAAAATATGACCTGGCTAAATTGAAAGAGTTAGCCCTTACAATGTCTACACTTCCTGCAGATAAAAAATTCATCAATAAAATTACAAGACTTTTCGAAAACCGTATCAAGGCTATTAATGGAAATTCATTAGACTGGGCGTTAGGAGAGTGGTTAGCATATGCTACACTTCTTGTAGAAGGTCACAACGTAAGAATCTCTGGGGAAGATGTTGAAAGAGGAACATTCTCTCACAGACATGCAGTAGTAAAAACAGAAGACACAGAAGAAGAATATATCCCATTAAGACATGTTTCAGAAAGCAGATTTGATGTATTCAACTCTCACCTTTCAGAATATGGTGTTCTAGGTTTCGACTATGGATATGCAATGGCTTCTCCAAATACATTAACAATCTGGGAAGCTCAGTTCGGAGATTTCGTGAACGGAGCTCAGATCATCGTTGACCAGTATTTAGCTGCTGCAGAAGAAAAATGGAAACTTCAAAACGGATTGGTAATGTTATTGCCTCACGGTTCAGAAGGTCAGGGTGCAGAACACTCTTCAGCAAGATTGGAGAGATTCTTAACACTTTGTGCTAATGAAAATATGGTAGTTGCTAACATTACTTCACCAGCCAACTACTTCCACCTATTGAGAAGACAATTGAAGTGGGCATTCAGAAAACCATTGATCGTAATGAGCCCTAAATCTTTATTGAGACACCCGAAAGTAGTTTCTCCACTTGAAGATTTTGCAACAGGTTCATTCCAGCCGATTTTAGATGATCCAACTGCAGATCCTAAAAAAGTAGAGAAATTAGTTCTTTGTTCAGGTAAATTATACTTCGAATTATTAGCGAAGAAAGAAGAATTAAACTGTGAAAATATTGCATTAGTAAGATTCGAGCAATTATATCCGCTTCAGACAGATGCTATTGAAGCTATCTTCAGCAAATACGAGAACAGAACACAATTGGTTTGGGCTCAGGAAGAACCAGAAAACATGGGGGCTTGGTCTTATATCCTAAGAAACTTCAGAGATACAGGAATCCAGGTTGTTTCTCCGGTACCAAGCGGTGCTCCGGCTCCAGGTAGCCACAAAATGTTTGAGAAAAACCAAAATGCAGTGATCAACAGAGTTTTCGATAGAGATGATGCGCCTGCAAAAAGACCAGTTACAGCTTAATTAAAATAATAATCAATTAAAAAATAAAAAATACTCAATATGTCAGTTTTAGAAATGAAAGTTCCTTCACCGGGAGAATCCATTACAGAAGTTGAAATTGCAACTTGGCTTGTAAAAGATGGTGATTATGTAGAAAAAGATCAACCTATCGCTGAAGTAGACTCAGATAAAGCAACTCTTGAATTACCTGCAGAACAAAGTGGTATCATCACTTTAAAAGCAGAAGAAGGTGATGTAGTACAAGTAGGTCAGGTAGTTTGTTTAATTGATATGGATGCTGCTAAACCAGAAGGTGGTGCACCTGCTGCTGAAGCTCCAAAGACAGAAGAAGCTCCAAAGGCTGCTGAACCAGCTAAACAAGAGGCTCCAAAACCAGCTGCACCAGTTGCTGCGCCACAAACTTACGCAACAGGGGCTCCATCTCCGGCTGCTAAGAAAATCCTTGACGAAAAAGGAATGGCTGCAGGTCAGGTTTCAGGAACTGGAAGAGACGGAAGAATCACTAAGACTGATGCTGAATTAGCGGCTGTTCCTGCATTAGGAGGAAGCCCTATGACTGCTACAGGTGCTAGAACGACTACAACTACTAAACTTTCAGTTCTAAGAAGAAAAATCGCTCAAAGATTAGTTTCTGTGAAGAACGAAACAGCGATGTTAACTACTTTCAACGAAGTTGACATGTCTGAAATCTTCAGATTAAGAAAGTTATATAAAGAAGAATTTGCTCAAAAACACGGAGTAGGACTTGGTTTCATGTCTTTCTTTACAAAAGCAGTGACAAGAGCATTACAAATGTATCCGGATGTAAACGCATCTATCGATGGAGATTTCAAAATAAACTATGATTTCTGCGATATTTCAATTGCAGTTTCAGGTCCTAAAGGATTAATGGTTCCTGTATTGAGAAATGCAGAAAACATGTCTTTCAGTGGAGTTGAAGCAAACATCAAGGATCTTGCTACAAAAGTAAGAGACGGTAAGATTACTGTTGATGAAATGACTGGTGGTACTTTCACGATTACAAATGGTGGTACTTTCGGATCTATGTTATCTACACCAATCATCAACCCTCCACAATCTGCTATCCTTGGAATGCACAACATTATCCAGAGACCAGTTGCTGTTGACGGACAAGTTGTAATCAGACCAATGATGTATGTTGCAATGTCTTATGACCACAGAATTATCGATGGTAAAGAATCTGTAGGGTTCCTTGTAGCGGTAAAAGAAGGTATCGACAATCCTGTTGAAATATTAATGGGGGGTGACGAAAGAAAAGGCCTTGGTTTATAGTTTTAATAAAATTATAATATAAATATATAATCTCGCCTTAAAAAGGCGAGATTTTTGTATTTAATCTAGAAAATACTACAATGATGTTTTCAAAAATGACTTCCAATATCAAAGTTTCAGTAATACCTGAATATGATAGCAAGAATAGTTATCCATCCGAAAACCGTTATGTTTTTAAATACAATATTACTATAGAAAATGACGGAAGCTTTCCTATAAAAGTATTGAAAAGAAAATGGTTAATCTTCGATGTAGGATTTGGATACACAGAGATCATAGGTGACGGAATAATAGGTCTGACTCCTGAGATCGGAACCGGCGAAAATTTCGCTTACTTTTCCAATGTAATGCTTCGTTCCGGAGTAGGAAATATGAGCGGAAAATACCTTGTTAAAAACCTGGAAACACAGGAAACTTTCGAGATAGACATTCCAAAGTTTAATCTGCTCTCTGAAGTTTTAAGTAACTAGTTGTTTTTATACAATGTAAAAATGTACAAAGTACATGGTATTAATTATGGATTTTGTCGTAAAAAAATTAGGACAAAAGATCAGTTATAGAACAAGAACCCGGGTTTATTTGTATGACTACTACAGTCTTTTGATTTTTGCTTTCATATACTCTTGTACTTCATCATTGCTGGTGAGGAAGAGTTTCTCAAATGCCAGTAAAGAGATCTTTGCACACACTTCTGCATCAGCTCCGGCTCTGTGGTGGTTGAAATCAATGTTATGATATTCAGCAAGAGGCTTTAAACCGTATTTTGGAAGATAATTCCATGATTTTTTCGCAAGCTGAATGCTACAAAGATAGTTCAGATTGGGCGTAAACATTCCATAATGTTCCAGGCATCCCCTTAATACAGATGCATCGAAACCTGCGTTGTGAGCAATCATTAATGTTCCGTACATCATTTCCTGAGCTTCATGCCATATTTCGTCAAAGGTAGGTGCATCTTTCACATCTTCCGGATGAATCCCGTGCACGGCAATATTGAACTTATTAAAATAGGGAAAACTTGGAGGTTTAATCAGCCACGTTTTAGTTTCTACAATTTTAGAATCCTGTACAATACAAATTCCCATCTCACATGCAGAACTTTTCTCATGAGTAGCGGTTTCAAAATCTATAGCACAAAAATCCATTGTTTTAAATTATATGTTGTTACTAGTTGCTGGTTCTCTAGTTTAATGTTCAAAATTTTGGGTTTAAAGTTGACAGTTAATTGAAGTTCTGACTTTTTCTCCTGAAAAAGCTTCCCATATGATTTTTCTTATTACCTATTATCTGCAACCTATAAACCTGTTATCTTCTATTTTCCTCCCAAAAAATGTTTAAAAATTAACCATTCCGATTGGTAGAATTTGTCTTTCTGATGTTTTTGACGAAGTTTCCATGTACCCGGAAGTTGTCCGTAAAAGCCAAAATGAGCTCTTACAACAGCCCAAAGGTGAGGGAATCCATTTTTTAAGCCAAAGTAGATCCCGGCAACTCCATCCAGACAAAGCCTGAAAAAAATCAGCCAGATTAGTTTAGGAAAAGGAAGGTTTTTAAGCATCATAGACAGGTTGTTTCTGATGTTTAAATAAGTCTTTTGGGCACTTTGTTTGTTTAAAGTTCCGCCTCCTACATGATATACTTTAGATGTTCCGGTATAAAAAATCTTTTTTCCTGAATTAATAAGCCTCCAGCAAAGATCAATTTCTTCCTGATGAGCAAAAAATCTTGCATCAAAACCATTCTGTTCCCAAAAATCTTTTGAACGGATAAAAAAACAACATCCTGAAGCCCAGAAAATTTCTGTTTCATCATCGTATTGTCCTTTATCTTCCTCCAGATCATCGAAAATACGACCTCTACAGTATGGATAGCCTAAGTTATCAATCAATCCTCCGGCAGCTCCGGCAAACTCAAAATAATTTTTATTGTTGTAAGATAAAATTTTTGGTTGAACTGCAGAGATTGAGGAATCTTTTTCAAGGAGTTCCAGTGCAGGCTCTATCCAGTTTTCTGTAACTTCTACATCAGAATTAAGAAGACAGTAATATTCATTCTTAATTTCCTTTAGCCCTTCATTATAACCGCCTGCAAAACCATGATTACTAGTGTTTTTAATAATTTTTACACCGGGAAATTGACTACTCAAAAATTCTAGCGAATCATCAGTAGAAAGATTGTCAATGACATAAATATCTGCATTTTGGGAAAATTGAACTACACTTGGAAGAAATTTCTCAAGCCAGTTTCTTCCGTTCCAGTTTAAGATGGCAACAGCCAGTTTTTTCTGCATGTAAATCTATTTTTTTTCAGAATCATAGGTCTTGATAGAATCCTGATACTTCCACTTCCTGTGAGACCAAAGATAATTGTCCGGATGCTTGTGTAGAGTGTTTTCCAGCATTTTGTGGAACTTCTTTACCACCTCATGTTCCACAAACTTTTCATTGTCCGGATATATTCTATAGTAATTGACCTGATAGTAGCCACGTTTTACTTTCTTCATTTCACAGTAGATAAAGGCAAGATCCATTCTTGTTGCCAGCTTATCATAGCCTATGAAGACAGGAGTTTTTTGGTTAAGAAATTCTAGTCCGTAATTGACGTGGGAAGAATGTGGAGTTTGGTCTGCCACAAACATATAAATAGAATCTCCGTCATTTTTATTTCTAAAAATATTAAGAATCACTTCATTAGCTTCCAGGGCCTCATTTCCGAATTTATTACGGACCTTCTTCATTTGGTTTTCCCAAAAATCACTGTTTACTTTCCTGTATACAGGGTGACAGTGCTTTTGAGGAACAATTCTTGCCAAGGCATTAATCCATTCCCAATTAAAAACATGTCCTGCCAGCAAAATAATATTTTTGCCCTCCTTTTGGATATCATGAAACACATCCTGGTTGATGTGCTGCATTCTTACTCTGGATTCCGTTTCAGAAATGCTGAATGATTTTATTGTTTCTACCAGATAATCGGAAAAATTACGATAGAATGCCTTTCGTATTTTTCGGATTTCCTCCTCAGACTTTTCAGGAAAGGAGTTTCTCAGGTTTTGGGTAATAACTGCCTTTCTGTAACCTACCAGATAGTAGTTTAGAAAGAACATAACGTCCGAGAAAATATATAATACTTTAAGCGGAAGTTTTGAGATGAAATATAATATTTTAATTAAGAAGCTCATAAAACAGGCAAATTTAGTAATAATAAAATTATGGTTCTATTTTTGCAGAGGGATAAGTATTATTTTTTTATTTTTATGTTATGAAAAAATTGACATTGATCGCTTTTCTGGGACTAAGCACTTTTGCTTTTTCGCAGGATGTAAAGAATTCCCCGGACAAAGGGAAGCAAAAGACAGCTCTTATTGTACCGACGGAACAGAAAGAATTGGATGCAAAGAAAAAAGCAGCTGAAGAAAAAGCTAAACTTCCTAAGCCTTATAACCCAAAAGCAGATGCTCAGGCAGACATCAAGAAACTGGTTGCCCAAGCTAAAAAAGAGGGAAAAAATATTATGATCCAGGCCGGAGGAAACTGGTGTATCTGGTGTCTTCGTTTTAATAATTTTGTACAGGAAAGCCCTGAGTTAAAAGGAATTGTAGATAAAAACTTTTTATATTATCATTTAAATTTTTCTCCGGATAATAAAAATGAAAAAGTTTTTGCTCAATATGATAATCCTGGTGAAAAATATGGATACCCAGTGTTTATCGTTTTGGACCAAAATGGTAAAATGATAAAGGTTCAGCAAAGTGATGTATTTGAAGAGGGGAAAGGATACAGTTCAGAAAAGGTAAAAGAGTTCTTTAATACTTGGAAGCCTAAAGGATAAATAAAAAAGGTTGTTTCTAATAGAGACAACCTTTTTTATTGCTTGAAATTCTAATTCATTTATTAAATCAAAAATCTTCGATAAAATGAAGATAATCATAACAGTTTTTTGATCCAGCTTAGTTTTTTCTCAGAATAAGGTGGATATTTAATACTCGGTTCTCCCCATGTTAATTTTTCAAGGATAGCTTTCTGATGAGAAAAGGCATCAAAACCGTATTTTCCATGATAGTTTCCAATTCCTGAACTTCCTACACCTCCAAATGGCAGATTATCATTGCTTAGGTGCATCACGGTATCATTGATACATCCGCCACCAAAGGAAAGTTTTTTGGTAAACTGTTCTTTTTCTTCATTGTTATTCGTAAAAAGATAGGCTGCAAGAGGTTTTTCCTGTTCCAAAACAGTATTTAGGGCAATGTTGTAGTTTTTAAAACTAATGACAGGCAGGATAGGTCCAAAGATTTCTTCCTGCATGATTTCGTCATTCCAATCAATAGTATTGAGAATTGTAGGTTCTATATATCGTTTTTCCTCGTTGAGATTTCCCCCGAAGTATATTTTATCTTTGTCAATAAGACTTGCTAATCGCTGAAAATTTCTTTGATTGATGATTTTTGTGTATTGCTCCGAATCAGCATCATATTTAAATTCCAGAATATATTTTCTCAGCATTTCCAAAAACTGCTCCTGAACGGCTTCTTCTATCAGTAGGTAATCTGGAGCCACACAGGTTTGTCCGGCATTTAAAAATTTCCCCCAAACAATTCTTTTGGCTGCAACATCTAAATTAGCATTTTTTGTTACAATGACTGGAGATTTTCCACCCAGTTCAAGAACAACAGGGGTTAAATGTTCCGCGGCCGCTTTGTAAACGATCTTTCCAACTTTGGTGCTTCCGGTAAAGAATATTTTATCGAATTTCAATTTTAGCAATTCCGTGGTTTCATCAATGCCTCCTTCATACACATACAAATATTCGGATGGAAAATTTTCATTGATGATTTTAGACATTGCCTTCATGGTATTTTCAGCAATTTCACTGGGTTTTAGAATACAGCAGTTTCCTGCAGCTATGGCAGCAATAATGGGAGATAATGATAATTGATAAGGATAATTCCAAGCTCCTATAACAAGGATACAGCCTAATGGCTCAGCATAAACTTTGCTGCTTCCTAATTGATTGACCAGATTGGTGCTTACTTTTTTTGGCTTTGAGAGCGACTGTAAGTTTTTCAGATAATAATCAATATCATTTAAGATAAAGGAGATTTCTGTAGTGAAAGTATCAAATTTTGACTTGCCAAAATCCTTGTAAATAGCTTCATATAGGAGATCTTCATGTTTTATGATAAGGTCTTTCATTTTTTCAAGATACATCTTACGAAACTTAATGTTTTTCGTTTGCTGAGTTTTAAAAAAATCCCTTTGATCCTGTATTATTCTTTCAATTTCCATACGTAGCTTTTTGTATTAAACGAAGATGGCTTGTGCGATATTGTCGTTTAAAGTTACATAATATTTCTTACTGCTATTTTTACGGGATGATAAAGGAGTAATAGAATGGCCGTAATTAATGCCAGCCAAAATAATCCGGTAAAAATCTCCATATTGGAAAGTAATATGGATTGGGCTGTTATTTTCGCTTTAAAAGCTCCTGCAGTCATAGAAAGGGATTCGTTGACCGGTAGTTTTGAAATATTGGATCCAAAAATCTGATTCCATTGGCTGTAGAAGATTGGATTGGTATCTGTAAGATTGAAGCTTAGGGTATCAGAATGTTTTAATGTTAGAAAGAGCATCAGGTTTTGCATTAATGCATATCCAATTGCTGTGGTCCAGAAACGAGTTGTAGTTCCGAGGGCTGAGGCATTGGCAACATATTCTTCAGGCATTCCTGAGATTAAGAAAAATACAAGTGGAGTAAACAATAATCCCTGTGCTACTCCTTGTAAAAATAAAGGAGGACAAATAGTGGAAAGGGTAGTGTCCGGATAAAAAGTATAGGTAAACCAAGCGCAATCAACTGCCAGTAAAAGAAATCCTGTAAAAAATACAATTCTTGATGAAACTCCCTTAATAAGACATATTCCTGATAAAAGAACGCCTAAAAGTGTTCCTGCAACATTCCAGTATTGGATGTTTACAATATAATCCCAAGGCCATTTCCAGACTGTTGCCATAATACTGTAGACATTATTAAGTCCTGATCGAATCAAATAAAAGATAAAAAACAGAATCATCCCTGCGATTACATTTTTAGAACTGAAAACCTCAAAATGGAACAATGGTCTTTTTGAGTTTCTCTGTTTAAGCATGAATAATCCACCGGAAAGTAAAAATATGAAGAGACACATGATGATGGTATCAGATTCAAACCACATCAGCCTTTTTCCGTAAATTATAGCATAACCACCGGCCTGCAGACATACCCAAAGCAAAAACCAGCTGGAAATATCCAATTGATACAACGGTTTTTTAGGGAAAAATCTGTTTTTGTTAAAAATGGCTATCCCTATGATAAGTACAAAAACATGAAAATAAACCATCATGAGAACCATATGCTGGAAGTCATAGTTTTCAATACTGGACTTTAGTAAAGAGGTCGTTACTGTTCCTCCCGTAAGCATAATGGAATACATGAATAAGTAGGCCAGGACTTTGGCGTGTCTTGTTTTTAATTCTGCAATAATCAAGGGAAGGAAAATGGCTCCTTCAAGCAATCCGAAAATACCTTCCAGAAACCTGATGACTAAAATAACGTGATAATCATTGGTGATGGATAAAACATAAAGGATGATTACCGAGATGGAAGACATCAACAGAACATAGTACTTTACGCTGAAATAAGCCATAAATCGCTGTAAAACTAAAAGGGTAACCACAAATGTCCCATACATCAAAATCATTAGGTATTGGATGTCGTCCGAATCTACATCCATAAAGGAAGATGTGAAAGCACTGTTGGAATGTAATAGTGACAATAACATCAGGTGGGGAAATAAAGCCAGCACAAGAATTGGCAGCTTTAGCCATTGTGGCACCCATTTATGATAGACAGTATTATGTTGCATAGTTCTTAAAAGGTGAGAAAAGAGGAATTCTAACGAATTATAAAATGGTGAACAGAGAATGAGTCTTCTCTTTTCTGAATATAAAATGCGAAAAGACAAAAGGGCAAAGGTGTAAAAGTAAAAGGTAAAATGGCAAATATGCTAAAAGAAAAAATTTGCAGATTCGCTATTTTGCGGTTTTGCCTTTTCGCTAAAAAAAATAATTTAATTATTAAGTCCGAAACGTGTTGGGTTGAAGATAATTTTGTACTCTAATACTCTAATACTCTAATACTCTAATACTCTAATACTCTCCCACACTCAAACTCATATCTTCTTCGCGCTTACCAGAACATTCATTCCGGAAAGCAGTTTTTCGTTTTCTTTATTATTGTCAAGAATAATTTTTACAGGAAACCTTTGTTCAATCTTTACGAAGTTTCCGGTTGCATTATCCGGTTTTACCAGAGAAAACTGGGATCCTGATGCCGGGGAAACAGAAAGTATCTTTCCCTTGAATTCAATACCGGGATAAGCGTCTGCTGTAATGATAACTTCTTGTTTTTGGTCGATTTGTCCAAGCTGGGTCTCCTTGTAATTGGCAATGATCCATTTTTCCTTGCTTACCATTTGCACCAATGCCTGTCCTTCTTTAATCAATTGTCCTTCCTGAATGGTTTTTTTACCCACCCAGCCATCATAAGGAGCTGTGATTACAGTGTATGAAAGGAAAAGTTTGGCATTATTCAGGCTGGCAGAACTTTGTTGAATCTGGCTTTTTGCAGGAGCAACTTTTGTTTGTTGTTCGCTGGCTCCGGCCTTGATTGCATTTTTCTGTTGTTCCAGTGCCAGCATATTGGCTTTTGACTGTTCGTAGGAAGCCTTTACATTTTCAAAATCCTGTTCAGTAGCAGCATCTTCTGCCAATAGATTTTTATATCTTTTATAGTCCTGTTCAGTTCTCCAGATATCAATTTTTGCAGAGGCAATCTTCGCATCAATTATTTTGGTATCACTCTCCTTGGTATTTACGCCACTTTGGATGGTTGTAATATTTTCAGTGTTCGCATGAAGATTAGCTTCAGCCATATGTACCTGATTCACAAATTCTCTGTTGTCTATAATCAGTAAGGTATCTCCCTTATGTACAAATTGATTTTCATTAAACTTTATGGTTTTGATAAATCCTGAAACCTTACTGGAAACGGGAGTAATATATTGTTCTATCTGCGCATCATTGGTTGTAATATTCTTCCTTGTAAAAAGATAAAAGCTTACCATTCCTGTAACTCCACTGATGATTAGGATCCAGGCCAGTAAAGTAATCGTCTTGTTGATTCTTTTTTCCTTTTGTGTCAGTTGTTTCTGTGCCATAGTTTTTATAAGTTTCCAATCGTATATTGGAGTTGATAGTATTTTAGTTGTCTGTTAATTTTTACCGAGATAAGATTAGATTCAGCTTCCAGATAGGTATTGTCTGCATCTATAAGTTCAGTGATAAGACTTAATTTGTTAGCATATTTTGTTCTTACAATGCGATAGTTTTCTTTGGCCTGGTTAATGGCTTCTTCAGCAATTTTTACCTTTTGATCCGTTTCTTCAAACTTTTTGTAAGCTTCATACACATTATGTCTTATTTTCTCCTCATTCTCTTCAATTTGAAGCTTCGCCAGGTTGATATTTTCTTTGGCTTCCTGCATTTTATATTTGTTTTTGTACAGGTTTTCAATGGGGTAGGTCAGGTTCACTCCCAGCATTCCCAGGCGATAGGCATAAGGTTCAGGGGGGAAAAACATCATATTCGGATACTTTAAGAAATATTCTCCGCCAGCAGTTATTTTGGGTAAATAATTTGCCTTGGTGATTTTCTGGTCCAGTTCCTTTAACGAAAGGTTTTTGTGGGTAATTCCAACAGATTCGTTTTTGTTTAATGCCGTTTCTGTAAGATCATTGATGTAAGGAATTGCTGCTTTATCTGAGATCAAATCCTCTGTATCTACATGCATCTCCTGAGATTCCGGAAGAGAAAGAATAGTTTTCAGCTTATGTTCGGCAATCTGTATGTCGTTATCCAGTTCTGTCCAGCTCATTTTGTGATTAGAAAGCTGTAGGGATGTTCTTAAAACCTCATTCACTGTTACAACACCGTTTGCTTTCAATGCTTTTACCTGCTTGATGTTTACCGAGTCTTCCTTCATCTTGTCATTAATAAGTATCTGTTGTTCCTTTAGATGATGAATTTGTAAAAAGGCAGTAATGATCTCCATTTTTAGAAGTCTTTCATCAAGATGCGTTCTTAAGGTTGAAATCTCAGTATCAATAGCCGCTTTCTTCTCTGTGTTTTTAATCTTTCCGCCCATGTATACCGGAATGGATGCTGATAAGGTGAAATCATACATCCCATTGATGGCATCATATTTTGTAGGTTTACTAAATACGCCATCCTGATACTGAAAAAGATTGGTAACCTGTGTATAGCTCGTATGAAATTCAACGTCCGGAAGTTTTTCCATTGTAAGGTCTTTCTCTTTGGTAGCGGACATTTCCTGTTTTAGATGGCTGATCTGAATATTCTTGTTATTCTTTAGGCCAATCTCTATAGCCTGTTGTAGGCCAAGATGTTGGTAGTCTATCATCTGTGCGTTAAAAAAATTGCTCAATAGTAGGCACAACGCTATGCACTGATATCGGCACGCGTTAAATATCATATTCATAAATTAATTAAAGGATTTTTGCTAAAATGATTTTGATAGGGCAAAGGTACGACGGACTCCATCAGACAGTATTTGTGAAACAAGAAAAAGATTTGTTCATTTACGCCATTTTGAAATTTATTCATACCTTTATTTCATGAATAACAGTCATTTTAAAGAAGTAGAAGAGGAAGATGCTGAATTTTATGTCTATCATGTTCTTACCGGTAACATTACAACAGATATTCATTATCATAGTTCTGCGCAGTTAGTGTATGCAGAGGGAGGTATTGTACATGTTTTTACAGATCTGAAGCATTGGTATCTTCCGGCAAGGTGTTTTATGTGGATTCCTGCAGGAACCCCACATTATCTTTTTTCAACCAGTCCTAAGGTAGATTTATATAATTTTTACTTTAAAAAAGAGGAAGAAGAAAGTGGCTTTTTTGATGAAATTAATATTTATTCAGTTAATGAACTGCTTCGGGAGATGATTTTATATACCAAAGACTGGGATGGAAAAATCACAAAAAATGACGGTTCAAAATATTATTTCCTTAAAGCCTTAAAAGGAGTTTTACCTGAAAAAAGAGATAAAAAGCTTGCATTCCCTGTTCAGCATCCCTTTCCAAAGGATGAAACTTTACTGAAGATTGCAAGATATATTCACGCTAACCTGGAAAAGCCTCTTACCATTGAATCTACGGCCAAGGAATTCGGAATGAGCACAAGAACCCTTTCCAGAAAGTTCAAGGAAATTTTGGGGATGAATTACGTTCGTTTTTTAAGAGCCTTAAGAATTACCCGCTCGCTTGAGCTGATGCTTGAAAGTAAATATAATATGTACGAAATCGCCATGATGGTGGGCTACAATAGCCTGTCTTCCTTTAGCAATATTTTTAAAAAAGTGATTGGAGTAGCTCCTACGGAATATCAGCAGAAATTAAGAGGGGATAGGTGATTGGGCAGGTTGTTGTGTTGGAGGTTTTTTGAGTGTTAGTGTGTTAGAGTTTTTGTGTTGATGGGAAAATCATAATTTAGCTTATATTAATTCTCTGAATAAATATCTTGAATCTTGGCTCTTTGATTTTCATGCTTTATTACATAAAAAAACCACTTCAAATTGAATTGAAGTGGCCTTGTATTGTGAAAAATTTTCGGTCGCTTAATTAAGCTTCTTCAGATTTAACTTCTTCTTTTTTAGCAGCAGGAGCAGCTACAACTGGAGCGTCAGATACGATATCGAATTCGAAATTGTACTCAACGTTTCTGTGTAATCTAACGTTTGCTGTTACTTTACCAGTTCTCTTAATAGTGTTCCCTGGGATTTTGATGTATTTCTTCTCTACAGAAACTCCAGCTTTAGCAAGAGCAGCAGAAAGATCTGCATTGTTGATAGATCCGAATAATTTGTCACCAGAACCTACTTTTGCAGGAATAGTGATAGAAGTTTTCTTCAATTGATCAACTACAGCGTTAGCAGCAGCGATTAATTTAGCTTCTTCTTCTTTTCTAGCTTCTAAAGTAGCTTCTAGAGCTGCTTTGTTTTTAGGTGTAGCTAAAAGTGCAATTCCTTGAGGTAGTAAGAAGTTTCTTGCATAACCTGGCTTTACACTTACTGTATCAAACTCAAGTCCTAAGTTTTCTACGTCTTGTTTTAGGATGATATCCATTGTTGTTGTCCTTTTTTAAGATTTTAGAATGATCTAAAATCAAGTTAGAATTAATTATTTATTCAGCAACAAAAGAAGAGATTGCTCTCTTCTTCTATTTATTTTTTTGTCTTATTTCAATAAGTCAGCTACGTAAGGTAGTAAAGAAAGGTGTCTTGCTCTTTTGATAGCAGCAGAAACTTTTCTTTGGTATTTTAAAGAAGTTCCAGTGTATCTTCTTGGTAAGATTTTACCTTGCTCGTTTACGAATTGTAATAAGAAATCAGCATCTTTGTAATCAACGTGCTTAATTCCGTATTTTTTGAATCTACAATATTTCTTTTCAGATTTTGTATTGATATCAAGTGGAGTAAGGAATTTTACTTCTGATTCTCCTCCTGCAGAGGCTTGTTTAGCCATTTCATCTATTGCCATGTCTTGTCTTTTTTAAAAAATAGGGTTAATAATTAAGCTTTAGCTGCTTTTACTTTAGCTCTTCTTGTTACAGCGTATTCAACAGCGTGTTTGTCAAGTTTTGTAGTTAGGTAACGGATTACTCTCTCGTCACGCTTAAATGCTAATTCTAAATCAGCAACTACAGTACCTTCACCTTTAAACTCGATTAAAGTGTAGAACCCATTCTTTTTCAATTGGATAGGGTAAGCTAGCTTTTTCAATCCCCAATTTTCTTTAGCAACGATTTCGCAGTTCTTTTCTTTGATAAGATCTACATACTTGTTCACTGCTTCCTCTACCTGTGCCTCAGATAGAACGGGAGTTAAAATGAAAACAGTTTCGTAATTGTTCATAATGTTAAATGAATTTGTTAATTATTTCGAGGTGCAAAATTAGATAATATATTTGTAATATACAATACTATTGGTGAAATAGTTGAAAGTTAATATTGATGAGATTGAAGATTTAATGGCTGTGTAAGTGGGAATCTTCTTTCATTTCCAATTAATCCTTTGACCTGATTTCCGTTAAAAAGTTCACTTTCAATACATCATACAAAGAATGTCTGCTTACTAATAGGGACGCAATGGAAGAAACCATTCCCGCAAGCATCAGGTGGAATATTAAAGAATGCCTGTCAGTCATTTCCAATACAATAATGGCTGATGTGAATGGTGCACGGGTAATTCCTGTAAGAAAAGCGACCATTCCGCCAAGGATTACTACATTGGTTTCATTGGGCGTTAAATGGATAGCCCCTGAAATAACAGATCCGATACTTGCCCCCGCAGTAAGTGCTGGTGCAAAGATGCCTCCTGCACCTCCGGAAGTAAAGGATAGGGCGGGACCCAGCATTCTTAGGATAGGAACATACCAGTCTTCATGTTTATCTTTCGTAAAAAGAACCCGTTCCATAATCTCTTTTCCGGAACCCAGAATTTCCCGATTGATAAAATAGGCAATGGAAGCAATGATTAAAGCGCAGATCACTAAAAATATAACATTGGCTTTATCTGTTTTCAGTTTTTTCTTTTTCCATCCATTGATCTTAAGCATGATGACAGAGAGCTGGCTTGCAAGAATGCCTGCTGTAGCGGCCACAAGAACAATGGGAAACATTACCATTAAAGATACATCATTCGTTTTTGGGTAACCAAGGTATAAATAAGATCCTGCTAATGTCTGAGCTGTTAAACCGGCAATGATGACGGCTGTAAATAAAGCTGTTTTAAAGTAATTAATATGCGTTTTTGATAATTCCTCTACCGCAAATACAATTCCTCCCAAAGGGGTGTTGAAAGCTGCTGCAAGTCCGGCTGCTGCTCCTGTCATGATCATGTTTTTCTTGGAAATCTTGGGCCACCATTCAGGTAAATATTCATTCACCTTTCTGAAAACTGAACCCGCAATCTGAATGGTGGGACCTTCACGACCCACTGCACCACCTCCAATAACCAATACAACAGAGGAAATGATTTTAAATATAATAATCTTTAGACTTAAAAGGCTTCTGATTTTTTTATGTTCTTTAGGATTAGCCAATTCTACAGCTGCCATAACCTGTGGAATGCCACTTCCTTTAGCGTTGGGAGCAAATTCTTTTACCAGCCACCACGAAAGAACAAAACCAATGGGAGCAATAATGAAGATCATCCATGCATGCCAGTCAAAAATGAAGTTCATGAGATGTTCACCCCAAGCAAATACCTGAGCATATAACACTGCAAAAAAACCTGTAATAACAGACCCAATCCAAAAGGGAATTGCCTGAAGAAGATTATACTTCAGTTGTTCATTCCGAATATTATCGAAAGATTTTTTTAGGGATTTCTGTATAAGGGTAAAGATTTTCAGCATTTGTTTGTGTTGTGGGATTTTATTTGAAAAATAGGAAAATTAGATGGGATTTGAAAATATATTTTGTGAAAATTGATTGTTTTGTAGGCTAAACGGGCATAGTAAAAAGAACGATAGCTATACTTGATTATAGTTAAGCGATATGAATCATCTGCCATCCATAGATTTGTATTATCAATTAAAAATTATAGAAATGAATGAAAATATTTTAGTCATTGGTGGAGAGGGTAAAAATGGTCGTCGAGTTGTGGAAAAATTAAGAAATATGGGATTTAGTGTATTTTCTACAACAAGAACAAAAGAGGAAGTAAAAACAGATTTGCTTTTTTTTGACTGGAATGATGTGTCGACCTACGAGCCGGCTGTGAGTAATATTGATAAAGTATATATTGTACATCCCGATACATCTGTTCCGGATGCCTATGAACAAATTAATCTGTTGATAAGTTGGATGGTGAAGAAAGGAGTTTCGAAGGCTGTATTACTTTCCGGGAGGGGGCAGGAATCAGTCCAGAAATGCGAAGATATTCTCATAAATTCGCCATTAAAATGGACGATTATCCGTTCCGCATGGTTTAATCAAAACTTTAGTGAGGGGCATTTTCTGCATGGCATACAGTCGGGATCTGTTACTTTTATGGCAGGTTCCGTGAAAGAACCATTTGTAGATTTGGATGACTTGTCTGATGCTGTGGTGGAATGCCTGATTCATGAAAAATATAATGGAAAAATCTATGAAGTTACAGGAGATGGATTGCTGACCTTTGAAGAAGCTGTTGAAACCATTGGAAATAGCCTTGGTCGTGATATAAAGTATAATTTTCTTAATAAAAACGAATATTTAGAGCTGTTGAAAAATATAGGGTTACCCCATTTTGTTGCAGAACATATGACTATTGCTTTTGGCGAAATTTTAGATGGAAGAAATGAAAATATAGGAAGTGGTATTCAAGAAATTTTAGGAAGAAGGCCCAAGAAATTCAGAGATTTTGTAAAATCAAGCCAATTTAGCTAATTATTTTTTTACATTCAGTGAGGATTCTTAATTTTATAGATATTAAAAGTTCAATGTATGAAAGAAAATGAATGCCCATTATATTCCTCAAAAATAATGTTATCTATTGGGGATGCTCTTGAAGCTGTAAATGGTAAGTGGAGAATTAAGATCATCGCTGCTCTTCTGGATGAGCCTAAAAGATTTAAACAAATTTCGAATTTGATTGATGGTATTACAGACAGAATGCTTTCCATTGAACTTAAAAAGCTGGAAATTAATCTTCTGGTACAGAGAACTTCGAAATACTCCTCTCAGGCAGAATACGAACTTACAGACCATGGAAGATCATTGAAGCCTCTCATTATGGAACTTATGAACTGGGGTAAACTACATAGAGAAAAAGTGATTGGAAAACAGGAGGTTCTATGAAAAACCATTATAATAAATAGACTACTGAAGTCTAAAGACTCAAGACCATTACCATTGAATATTAAAAAGATAAAACGCTTCCAAAGCTGGAAGCGTTTTATGATTTATATTGAAGATTTCTATTAATCCAGAAATATCATAATAGCAGCTATACCATAGATTAGTAAAAGAATTCCACTGAGAGTTAGATTAGCATTCCTGAGTTTCAATTTTTCAATGCTTTGAAGAACTATTGCTTCAATAAGAATGAAAAGAAACCAGAGTGAATGAAAAATAACCATATAGATTGCAACACCTAAAACACCCCATCCACTTGCCATGCTCATAGCAATAGAGAATGCGATAGTTCCTAAAATAAGTACGGCAAGACGTATTAAAACATGAGTTCCTACGTTTTGACGGGCCGGTGGATTATTTTTTTTCTCTTCCTGCTTTATTTCAAAAAGTTCTCTTAGTTCAGGGCTCATTCTTTCTGTTTATTGTATAATTTAACAAAAAACTGCAGAATTCCCACAAATCCTAAAAGGTTTAGAACTCCAAAAACACGGTACATCCACATGGAATAGACCTCGAAAAAGCTGAGAATAAACTGAATAAGATCAATAAGAATAAGTGCACTTAAAGAAATTATTGCGATTAAGGTTGCATTTTTCATATCTCAGCTTTTTTGGTTATTGGTTAGAATTCCTTTTTTGGATTCAATTTCAAAAGAAAATCTTCTGTTTTATATTTCTGTGTTCAGATCCCAGTTTTCAAGATAATCGTGAACATGCTTCAGCATCATTCCACCTAGAGAACCGTCTACCACTCTGTGATCGTAAGAGTGAGACATGAACATTAAGTTTCTGATAGCAATTACATCACCATCTGCGGTTTCAAGAACAGCCGGCTTCTTCACAATAGCTCCTATTGCCAAAATAGCAACCTGAGGCTGAGGAATAATTGGAGTTCCCATAAGGTTTCCAAAGCTTCCTACGTTAGAAATTGTATAAGTTGCTCCCTGAGTATCTTCAGGTCTTAATTTTTTGTTTCTTGCTCTGTAAGCTAAGTCATTGATTGCCTTTGCAAGACCGGAAAGTGATAACTGATCTGCATTTTTGATTACAGGAACAATAAGGTTACCGTCTGGAAGAGCAGTCGCCATACCAATGTTGATGTTTTTCTTTTTGATGATGTTATCACCGCTTATAGAAACATTGATCATTGGGAAATCCTGAATCGCTTTTACAATCGCTTTTACAAAGATTGGCATGAAAGTAAGTTTTTCACCTTCACGTTTTTCGAAGATCGCCTTATTTTTATTTCTCCATTTTACAACGTTGGTAACGTCTGTTTCAATGAAAGAAGTTACGTGTGGAGCAATGTGTTTTGCTTTCACCATGTTTTCAGCGATGATCTTTCTCATTCTGTCCATAGGAATGATCTCATCACCAGCGCTCACCGGAATAGTAGCTGTAGGCGCAGAAACTGCCGGTTTTGGCATAGTTGCTTCCTGTACCGGAGCAGCCTGTTGAGCAGGTTGGCTTCCTCTGTTGGCAACATACGCTAATATATCTTCCTTAGTAATTCTTCCTTCTAAACCGCTTCCCTTAATGGTTTTAAGCTCAGTTTCAGAAATATTTTCCTGTTGTGCAATTGATTTTACAAGTGGAGATAAGTAAAGATCTCCTGAGAATTCTACATTTGAAGCAGCAGCAGTTTGTAAAGGCTGTTCAATTGTTGTTAATGTTTCAGTATCCGGAGTAGCAGCCGGAGTTTCAGTTTTTACTTCCTCTGATGCAGTGCCCTCTCCTTCAATTTCTAAAATAGCAATGGCCTCACCTACTTTTGCAACTTCGTCTTTTTGTTTTAAAATTTTTACGATTTTCCCCGAAACCGGTGTCGGAACGTCTGAATCTACTTTATCTGTTGCAATTTCTACTACAGAGTCATCTTCTTTTACGTTATCACCTTCATTGAATAACCAAGTGATAATTGTCGCTTCCATAACCCCTTCTCCCATGGAAGGAAGCAATAATTTGTATTCTGCCATTTTTGATTTTTAGATTTTGACAAATATATAAAAAAAATCGGTTTTTTTATGAAATATATAATCTTAGCTGAATTCAATGTAGATATTTTCCCCTACATTCAATCCAAACAGGCTTTTCGCGCCGTTTTTCTTACTTCCTTTATAGATCGTAAGCTCCAATAACTGACTGTCATTGAAAATAGCGGCTGACTGCCCGTGAAATTCTGTCTCTCTTTCCCAGTCTGAAACTACTTCCGTATGGCTGGAAAATATCCTCGAAAGACTCAAGTTTCTGAATTTTATGGTAAAACCGTTGTATGCTTTGCTGATATTTTCAAAGAAATCTTTGTTGATATTTGAGATTATATTTCCGAAATTATCAATATAGGTAACCTCACCAATGATCATTCCCTCAGACTCATTATAAACGGCCCTTGGAAACATTAATTGCTTTGCGGTATCTATTTTTCTTCCGATAACTTCAGGAAGACCTCCATTGGCCAAATGTACGGCTGCCGGAACAAAAATGTCTGTGGAAGTAAAGTCGATGATATCATCAAAACGATTATTTAGCGTGAGTTCATAGATGGCTTCAGGTTTAATATCAAAAAATATAAGGCTCAAAAGCCCGTTGTCTGATGCCAGAAAGTAAGAACCGTCTGCTTTATAAATAATATTTTTCCTTGATTTATGGTAAAAACTATCCACAGAAAGAATATGAATACTTCCTTTTGGAAAGTATTTGTAAGCGTTTCTTACAATGTATGAGGTCTGTATAAGATTGAATGCCTGGATGTCGTGGGTTATATCAATAATATTAACCTCTGGATTTAGAGACAGAATCTTGCCTTTCACAGCGGCAACTCTGTAATCTAAATTTCCGAAATCCGAAGTAAGGGTAATAATTGACATGAGCAATTTTATAGAATAGTGTAGTATTGCAAAGTTATTTAAAATAAAAAGAAAGCCCGAAAGATTGTTGAAAAGAATTTAATATAAATTTGAAAAAAAGCTTTAATTTTAAAATCTAAAAATAAAAATATTGCATGTTTGAATTAAAATATGATTTGGAAGATATTGATGCGAAAATCTTCTATGGAGTTAGTAACCAATATTTCAACTTAATAAAATCAAGCTTTCCAACCCTTAAGATTACAGGAAGAGATCACGTTATCTTTGCCATGGGAAATCAGGAGGTTTTAGATATATTAAAGCAAAAACTGGACGATATTGTAAAGTTTATCTCTAAAAACAACTCAATAGGACTGAAAGATGTTGAAAATATTCTCAATATTAAAGATGAAAATGAGAAGCAGCTTATCTTCGATCAGGATATTATTGTAAAAGGGGTAAACGGGAAAATTATTAAGGCTAAGACAACCAATCTTAAAAAACTGGTAAAGGAGACCGAGAAAAAAGATATGGTTTTTGCCATTGGTCCTGCCGGAACCGGAAAGACATATACCAGTGTGGCATTGGCCGCAAGAGCTTTAAGGGATAAAGAAGTGAAAAGGATTATCCTGACAAGACCGGCTGTAGAAGCGGGGGAGAGCCTTGGATTTTTACCTGGAGACCTTAAAGAGAAGCTGGATCCGTATTTACAGCCTTTATATGATGCTCTTCGTGATATGATTCCTCATGAAAAGCTAGAGGGATTCATGGAGAAAAAAGTAATTGAGGTTGCTCCATTGGCTTTTATGAGAGGACGTACCCTTGATGATGCCTTTGTGATTCTTGATGAAGCGCAAAACACTACGCATGCTCAAATGAAAATGTTCCTGACAAGGATGGGAATGAATGCCAAGTTTATCATTACAGGAGACCCAAGCCAGATTGACCTTCCGAAAAATCAGCAATCAGGTTTGAAAGAAGCCATGAGGATTCTGAACGGAGTAAATGAGATTGGTTTTGTGCATCTTACAGAGGAAGATGTGGTAAGACACCCTGTTGTTAGAAAAATTATCCTTGCCTATAATGATGAGGATAAAAGAGTAAGAAATGACTAGTCTCAAATGAGTAAAAGCTTCTATTAACCTTTCATTAACCTATAGTTTACTTTAAAAAGTTTGTTAATTTGAAAAAAATAATTAGCTTTGCTGTCCTTAAAATATAACTAATAACAATGAAAAAACTTTTACTTACTGCAGCAGTCGCTGTACTGGGAATTTCTGTAAATGCACAAGAATTCAAATTCGGACCTAAGGCTGGATACTCTTTATCAATGCTTAAAGCAAGTGGAGAAGGGAAAACTTACAATTTCGATGCAAAGTCTACTTTCTACGCAGGAGCTATGGCTGAATATAAATTCAATGATAAGTTTGCTGTACAGGGAGAAGTTTTATACTCTCCAATAGGTGGTAAACAAGAAGAAGCGGTTTCTTATAACTTAATGGGTGTTGACGTTACAGGTACTGAAAAGTCCGATTGGAAATTAGGAACTGTACAGGTTCCTGTGAGTGCAAAATATTATGTAACTGAAAACTTAGCTTTCGGAGTTGGTCTTAATGTGGGTATTATCATTTCAGCGAAAATAAAAACTACAGCAACATTATCAGGAACAGCGCTAGGTCAACCTTTCTCTGACTCAACAAGTGAAACTGAAGATGTGAAAAGCCACATGAATAAGTTGAATTTAGCTCCTTTTGCTGGCGCTGAATACACTCTTGAAAACGGATTATTCTTTGACGCAAGATATAACTTAGGTGTTTCTAATCTTATGAAGAAAGAAGATGGAGAAAACGGAACGTTAAAAAATAGCTTCGTTCAAGTAGGTGTTGGTTTCAAATTTGGAGGAAACTAATTATTAGATTTTAGAAATAAAAATCATTATATAAAGCAGGACAAATTTTGTCCTGCTTTTTTATTGTAAAGAATAGGGTACATGAAATATATACTCTCAAGATGAAAATAATTAGTATTTTTGCACCAGAATTTAAGCTAAAAAAATGAAAAAGGTTTTATTAATAGGTGCTTTTGCACTTTTAGGAGGTGCTGCTCAAGCACAGGAAGGTTTAAAATTAGGTGGACACATTGGGGTTCCTGTGTCTGACGCAAGCAATGTATCTTCATTTACATTAGGAGTGGATGCTGCTTATATGTGGAATATCGCTAAAGGTTTTGACCTTGGGGTAACAACTGGGTACTCTCATTTCTTTGGAAAGGATCACTTTGATGATTTCGGATTTATCCCTGTGGCTGTTTCCGGTAAATATAAATTTAAAGGAGCACCTATCTTTGTAGGATTAGATTTAGGATACGGAATTTCTACAAAAGACGGAATTGATGGTGGGTTCTATGCTCAGCCAAAATTTGGATACCAAATGTCTAAAGGAGAGTTGTATATAGGATACCAGTCTGTAAGCAACAGACGTGACCACGGTTGGTACAGAGACAACTGGAATATTGGTGCTGTAAATTTAGGATATAATTTCTTTATTAAATAAGAACTTATTAAATAATATAGGGAACTCCGGCTGAAAGGCTGGAGTTTTTTATTAATACAGAGGTTATCAATAAGATGATGTTTTGATTTCTATGCTTAATATATTATTATTGTATCCTTTTGAGGCAGAAAAATAAGTTGAAATCATAAACATTTGTTTAAATTTTAAGACTTAATGTCTTAAATGTTAATATTTTAAGAAGCCGTTTTTAGCTGTATTAGGAGAATTCGAGGAAATTTTACTAAAATTAATAAATTTGAAAAGTCAAACATATTAGGCTCTGGTTGATAAATTTTAGTTTATTTATTCATAATATTGTGAAAAACTCAAAAGGCTCTAATGAATACGATTTATCTTTACAAAACGCTAAATTTTAACAATGATATTAATCACATTAACAAATTTTAATATTAGTGAGGACCACTGTAAATTTGCCTCCAGAAAGTATTAAAATTTTTTAAAATGAAAAAAATATTATTAGCGGGTGCTGTTGCACTTTTCGGTTTATCAAATGCTCAGATTGCTAAAGGTACTACATATGTTTCAGGACAATTAGGGTATTCTCAGAACGAAAATAACAATAACGATACTAAAATTGAGAGCTTCAAAGTTCTTCCTACAGTAGGTTATTTCGTAAACACTAACTTAGCAGTAGGTTTAGGTGTAGGTTACAAAAATGATAACAATACATTAACTACAACTACAGGAACTAACCCTTTATTTGTAAGTGAAAATAAAATTACTGAATCTGCATTCGTTGTAGCTCCATTTGTAAGAAAATACTGGACTTTAGCTGACAAATTATACATCTTTGGTCAATTAGAAGTTCCAATGGCATTTGGACAAAACAAAGTTGAAGGAACTACTACAGCTACAACTACAACAGGAGCTGGAACTACTGTAGCTACTACATCTGTATCTGACAAATCTAACTTCACTTCTATCGGAGTTAACATTAAGCCAGGTTTAGATTATTTCTTAAACAAGAACTGGACTATTGAAGCTACTATTGGTGAGTTTGGATACAATACTTACAAGCAAAATGTAGACGGAGCTAAGAGAGTTAACGATTATAACTTCGGATTGAATTTATCTTCTGTAACTTTCGGAGTTAAATATGTATTTGCTAAGTAATTAACAAAACATTTATAAAATAGAGCCCTAAGATTTTCTTGGGGCTTTTTTAGATTAAAAAAACTATATAATATATCATGAAAAAAATCTTATTGGCATCTGCAATTGCTTTATTTGCAGGATTGAATGCACAGACAAGTTTTGGGGTAAAAGGAGGCTATGCCTTATCCACATTAAATTCCAATGAAAATAGTTTCGAGCTTGATGAAGCAGGAGGTAGCTTAAAGTCTAAATCCGGATTTTATATCGGAGCATTGGTGGAACATAAAATCAATAGTAAATTTGCTTTTCAGGGAGAAGTAGAATACGCTAATCTTGGAGGAAAAATGGAGGTTTCAATTCCTGGGTTACCAGGTGTTAAAGTAACTGAAAAAATGAACTTTAACAGGATTGTAATTCCTATTTCTGCAAGATATTATGCAACACCTGAATTGGCTGTTTATGGAGGCCCTTATGTGAGCTTTAAAGCAAGTAATACGGTTAAGATTGATGTGAGTGGTGCGATGGTGACTAATCAGGCTGCACTTGATGAAGGAGAAAGAAGAATAGAAAACTTCTTGGATGATTCTCTAAAGTCTACAGATTTTGGTTTATTCTTCGGTGCTGATTATAAAGTGTACAAGGGTCTGTTTGTAGATGCACGCTATAGCTTTGGATTAACTAATATGATTAAAAATCCCGTTAATGACGAAAAACTAAAGATGAATTTCTTTCAGCTTGGAGTAGGGTATAAGTTTAAATAACCCGGCTTAGATAAAAACAAAAAACTCTCAGAAATTCTGAGAGTTTTTTTATGAAAATATAATTCGTTTTTAAATTATTTTCCAAACATTCCACCCATTCCAGGCATGTTTGGCATTTTGCTCATCATCTGCATCATTTGCTTTCCTTGAGGACCTTGCATCATCTTCATCATTTTACCCATTTGCTCGAATTGTTTCATCAGCTGGTTTACATCTTCAATCTTTCTTCCTGCACCTTTTGCAATTCTATTCTTTCTCTGAGTATTGATAATGGATGGTCTTCTTCTCTCATCAGGAGTCATAGAGTAGATGATTGCTTCAATATGTTTAAATGCATCGTCGCTGATCTCTACATCCTTAATTGCTTTTCCAACCCCAGGAATCATTCCCATAAGGTCTTTCATGTTACCCATTTTCTTGATTTGATTGATCTGCTTAAGGAAATCATCAAAACCAAACTCGTTTTTAGCAATTTTTTTGTGAAGTTTTTTAGCTTCTTCTTCATCAAACTGCTCTTGTGCTCTTTCTACTAAGGAAACAACGTCCCCCATTCCCAGGATTCTGTCTGCCATTCTTTCCGGGTAGAAAAGATCCAGGGCTTCCATTTTTTCTCCTGTAGATATGAATTTGATTGGTTTTTCAACAACAGAGCGGATCGTTAATGCGGCCCCCCCTCTTGTATCACCATCTAATTTGGTAAGAACAACCCCGTCAAAGTTCAGGGCCTCGTTGAACGCTTTGGCAGTATTCACAGCATCCTGACCTGTCATGGAATCCACTACAAAAAGTGTTTCCTGTGGCTTAATGAAGTAATGTACAGACTTAATCTCGTTCATCATCTGCTCATCAATCGCTAAACGACCTGCAGTATCCACAATTACTACATCGTGATTGTTTGCCTTTGCAAAATTGATGGCATTTTCAGCGATAGTAGAAGGATTAGTGGCTCCATCCTCTGTATATACAGGAACGTTAATCTGTCCTCCTAATACCTTAAGCTGGTCAATTGCAGCGGGACGATACACGTCACATGCTACCAATAAAGGCTTTTTATTTCTTTTTGTTTGTAAATAATGAGCAAGTTTTCCGGAGAAAGTGGTCTTACCGGAACCTTGAAGACCTGCGATAAGGATCACAGATGGTTTTCCCGAAAGATTAATTCCTTCGTGAGAGCCTCCCATTAGATCTACGAGTTCATCATGAACAATTTTCGTCATCAATTGTCCCGGAGTAAGCGAAGTAAGAACGTTTTCTCCTAATGCCTTATCCTGAACTCTTTTCGTAAGATCCTTTGCTACTTTATAGTTAACGTCGGCATCCACCAATGCTCTACGGATTTCCTTTACGGTTTCCGCTACATTGATTTCGGTAATTTTTCCACGTCCGGAAATATTATGTAATGCCTTGTCTAATTTATCCTGTAAACTATTAAACATATTTATTGTAAATTATAGGTTTGCAAAAATAAGGAATTTTTAAGAAACCTGAGTATTATAGACTTAATATTATAAGGATTAGGGTAAGATTTAGGGAAAGAAAAGAACAAAGAAGACGGAAACGAGGTGTTTTTAGAGTTTGCGATCGTGTTTCAATCTATTATTTTACCTTATCTATGGTTTTTATACCTTACCTTATATAATATGGAAGGAATTTTAGTTTTGTTTTGTTTGAAAAATTATAATCTTATTTTTGCAGCATGAATTTTCTAGATTGTTTCATTATTATATTATTAGCAGTATTTCTTAATATAATAGTATATATGATATTTAAAAAGTATTTCTTTGGTAAAGCTGATGCAGGAATGAAGTTTCTTGTTGTAAATATCACTAAAGATATTGTCTGGCTGGCTATTTCTTTATTAATTATAGAAAAGACCAAGTCTAATTTTCTCTTTATAGTGATCTGCTTTATAGTGGCTTCATTCCTCATTTATTTACCTATAATAAAACTCATTAATAAGTCTTGAATTTTTTGATGATAAAAATCAATTTTTAATATTGGTAAAGTTTAATAAAATCGATATATTTGCACACGATTAAAAAAGAGATATGAACAGAAAAATTTCTTCATTATTTTTCGCATTTTTATTTGTGTTTATTAGTGGTTTAGCTTCTGCGCAACACGAATCTGAAGGAGAAAAGTTAGCTGAAAAAGTAGAGAACAAAGAGGCACAGGATAGCTTCAATGCGACCAAGATGATCATGGAGCACATTGGTGATTCAAATGAATGGCATTTATGGACTACAAAAGATGATAGTGGTGAAGAACATCACGTTTCTATCCCTTTGCCTATTATCATTAAGGATAATGAAGGATGGCATACTTTTCTTTCAAGCAGTATAGCTCACGGACACGAACATGATGGGTATACTTTAGAGCACGGACAAGTAGTTTCTACTAAAGGTGTTGAAAAAGCAACTTTATTTTCAATCATCAGTGGGAAGCAAAAATCAAACGAAGTGTTTTTTGATCTTTCAATAACAAAAAACGCAGCTTCAATGTTTCTGTCAGTGATTTTTATGGCAGTAGTGTTCATAGGAATGGCGAGAAATTACAAGAAGTCACAACTTCCAAAAGGGATTGGGAAATTAATGGAGCCGGTAATTGTATTTATCAGAGATGAAGTGGCTATTCCAAACATCGGGTCAGTAAAGTATAAAAGATATATGCCTTATTTATTAACGGCTTTCTTCTTTATCTGGTTCAATAACCTATTCGGATTGGTGCCGTTCTTTCCTGGAGGAGCTAACCTTACTGGTAACATTGCAATCACAGCTGTATTAGGTATCATTACATTATTAATTACATTATTCAGTGCGAACAAAGATTACTGGAAGCACATCTTTATGCCACCAGTTCCAATCTTATTGTATCCAATCATGGTTCCAATCGAGATTATCGGAATCTTTACAAAGCCTTTCGCTTTGATGATGCGACTTTTCGCTAACATTACAGCAGGACACATTATGATCTTGGCGATCATTTCATTGATCTTCATTTTCAAATCTCCATTCTTAGGGTTTGCATCAGTTCCATTAGCATTATTTGTTTCTGTATTGGAATTATTAGTTGCTGCATTGCAAGCATATATCTTCACTGTATTATCCGCATTATTTATCGGTATTGCAGTTGCAGAACACGACCATGAGCACGGTCACGAAGAGCACGCTCACTAATTAAAATTAAAATAATTTTTTAACTAATATAATTTATTTATCATGGATTTATCAACAGGAGCAGGATTAATTTACGTAGGTATCGGTTTAGCAGTACTAGGTGTAGGTCTAGGTATCGGTAAAATCGGTGGTCACGCAATGGATGCTATCGCTAGACAACCAGAACAAGCTGGTAAGATTCAAGGAGCAATGCTTATTGCTGCTGGTCTTATTGAAGGTGCTGGTCTTATCGCGATCATCTTTGGTGCTTTCATCAAGTAATCTATCCTCAAAAAACATTCTTAGCAGTAAAGCGGTTGGCTGCTGCTAAGAATTTTAAAAAACAATCCATAAATAACACTTAAAAAAAGAATTTACAGATATGGGAATTATTGAACCTGGAATTGGACTTTTGTTTTGGATGACCCTTACTTTTGTTATCCTATTGTTTCTTCTAGCTAAATTCGCTTGGAAACCAATTGTTAGTGCTGTTAATGAAAGAGAAACTTCTATCGTTGATGCATTAAACCAAGCTAAATTGGCTAAAAAAGAAATGGAAGATCTTAAAGCTGACAACGAAAGAATCATTCGTGAAGCTAAAATTGAAAGAGATTCTATCCTTAAAGAAGCTAGAGAAATTAAAGACAGAATCGTAGGTGAAGCTAAAGATGCTGCTAAAGCGGAAGGAGATAAATTAATCGAAGCTGCTAAGCAAACTATCAATGCTGAGAAAAATGCTGCAATGGCAGACATCAAAAACCAAATCGGTGCTTTATCTGTAAACATTGCAGAATCTATCTTGAAGCAAAAGCTAGATAACACTGAGGCTCAAAATGAATTAGTTCAAAATTATATCAACAAATCTAACCTTAACTAAGAATGCTTACATCTAAAGTAGCGAAAAGATACGCACAAGGTTTACTTGATTTCACTAATGAATCAGGTCAGACAGCTGCCGTATTTTCTGAAATGAAAGATGTAGTGAAGATTATGATTGAATCTAAGGATTTGAACAAATTCTTCCTTACGCCTTACATTGATGCAAAAAAGAAAATAGAGGTAGCAAACGAAATTTTCAAAGGTTTCTCAACATCTTCCCAGAATTTGATCACATTGGTTATTAAGCACGGACGTGAAAACCAATTAAAAAATATTGCTCAGGAATTCATCAACAAAGTTGAAGATATCAACGGTGTACAAAGAGTAACGCTTACTACAGCAACACCTCTTTCCAAAGAGAATATTGATCAGATCCTAAGATCTACAGACTTGGTAAATGCTAATTCAAATTTTGATTTGAAAGTAAATATCAACCAGGATATTTTAGGAGGATACATCTTAAGAGTAGGTGATCAGCAGGTAGATGCGTCTGTGAAGACAAAATTGAACCAAGTTAAAAAAGATTTTCAATTAAATTAAGAAAAACAACCATACAATGGCAGAAATAAATCCGGCAGAAGTATCTGCGATCTTAAAACAGCAATTGGCCAACTTCGACACTCAATCAAACGTTGAGGAAGTAGGTACAGTTTTAACCATCGGTGATGGTATTGCTCGTGTATACGGGTTAGAAAACGTACAATACGGAGAGTTGGTGAAATTTTCTAGTGATGTAGAAGGTATTGTACTTAACCTTGAAGAAGACAACGTAGGTGTTGCTTTACTTGGTGAAAGTAAATTAGTAAAAGAAGGAGATACCGTAAGAAGAACAAACAGAATCTCTTCTATTAAAGTAGGAGAAGGTATGTTAGGAAGAGTAGTAGACACTCTTGGTAACCCTATCGATGGTAAAGGTCCTATTTCAGGGGATTTATATGAAATGCCATTAGAAAGAAAAGCTCCTGGAGTTATCTACAGACAACCGGTAACTGAACCTTTACAGTCAGGTATCGTTGCAATTGACTCTATGATCCCTGTAGGAAGAGGACAGAGAGAGCTTATCATTGGTGACAGACAGACAGGTAAAACTACTGTTGCGATCGATACGATCATTAACCAAAAAGAATTCTTTGATGCTGGGCAGCCAGTATATTGTATATATGTTGCTATCGGTCAGAAAGCTTCTACTGTAGCACAAATCGTTAAAACTCTTTCTGATAAAGGAGCTTTAGCTTATACTGTAATCGTTGCGGCTAATGCATCAGATCCAGTTCCAATGCAGGTATATTCTGCGATGGCAGGTGCTGCTATCGGTGAATTCTTCAGAGATACAGGTAGACCGGCACTTATCGTTTATGATGATTTATCTAAACAAGCTGTTGCTTACCGTGAGCTTTCTCTACTATTAAGAAGACCACCGGGCCGTGAAGCTTACCCTGGAGACGTTTTCTATCTTCACTCAAGACTATTGGAAAGAGCTGCAAAGGTAATCGCTGATGATAACATTGCTAGACAAATGAATGACTTACCAGAGTCTCTTAAGCCAATCGTGAAAGGTGGTGGTTCATTAACTGCACTTCCAATCATTGAAACTCAGGCTGGTGACGTTTCTGCGTATATCCCTACCAACGTAATCTCTATTACAGACGGACAGATCTTCTTGGAGTCTGATCTATTCAACTCAGGGGTTCGTCCAGCGATCAACGTAGGTATCTCTGTATCAAGAGTAGGAGGTAACGCTCAGATCAAATCAATGAAAAAAGTATCTGGTACATTAAAGTTAGACCAGGCTCAGTATAAAGAACTAGAAGCGTTTGCTAAATTCGGTTCTGACCTTGACGCTTCTACTTTAGCTGTAATCTCTAAAGGAGAAAGAAACGTAGAGCTTCTTAAGCAGCCGGTAAACTCTCCACTTCCTGTAGATAGCCAAGTTGCTATGATCTACGCTGGAACAGAGAACTTGCTAAGAAACGTTCCTATCAGAAAGGTAAAAGAATTCCAAACTGAATATATTGCGTTCCTAAGATCTAAGCACCCTGATACAATGGCGGCTATTAAAGCAGGTAAAATCGACAACGATATTACAAACGTTCTTAAGCAGGCAGCTAACGATTTAGCTTCTAAATACAACTAAAAAAATTCAATGTTTAAGGTTTAAAATATAAAGTTTTAAGCCTTAAACTTTAGACCTTAAACTTTGAACCCAAATTAATGGCAAACTTAAAAGAAATACGAGGCAGAATTACGTCAATTTCATCTACGATGCAAATCACCCGTGCTATGAAGATGGTTTCCGCTGCGAAACTTAAAAAAGCACAGGACGCAATTGTAATGTTAAGACCATATTCTGAAAAATTACAGGAACTTATCCAGAATGTGAATTCTAGCTCTGATCCTGACCAGGTTTCTGTATATGCTCAGAAAAGAGAGGTTAAAAGAATACTTTTCATCGCTGTTACTTCAAACAGAGGTCTTGCGGGAGCTTTTAACTCTTCAATCGTAAAAGAACTTAACCATCAGTTTCAGAACAATTCTCAGTATGAGATTGAAGTTCTTCCTGTAGGTAAAAAAGTATATGATGCTGTAAGAAGAAATCGTGCAGTATATGCTAACGGAAGTTCTGTTTATGATAACCTGAACTTTGATGTGGTTGCTAATGTTACAGAAGGTGTAATGACTAGCTTCAAGGAAGGTAAATTTGACGAAGTTTATATTATTTATAACAAATTCGTAAATGCTGCCACTCAGGAAGTAACTACAGAACAGCTTCTTCCAATCTCAATGCCTGAAAATACAGAGCCACAGGTTGAAACAGATTATATCTTTGAACCTAACAGAGCTGAGATCTTGGATAATTTGATTCCAAAGTCTATCAAAACTCAGGTTTTCAAGGCAATCTTAGACTCAGTAGCATCTGAACATGGAGCGAGAATGACGGCAATGCACAAAGCTACAGATAACGCAGAAGCGCTTAGAAATGATCTTAAGATCTTCTACAATAAAGCAAGACAGGCTGCAATTACCAACGAAATTTTGGAAATTGTTTCCGGAGCAGAAGCTTTGAAAAATTCGTAAGAATTATTTTAACATACTATCAAAAGCATCGATACTATCGATGCTTTTTTTGTTAAGGAAGAGGCTAAAACTCTTATTTAGCATTCAAAAATCTACTCTTTATATAGAAAATGAATACAGTGTCCGATTATTTTTTTAAATCTAAAATAAGTACATCCTGAAGCGTCATTTTTTACCCCAAAAATTACAGACTAAAATAACTTATCTCAGGTTATTTATATTTTGCATATCTTTGTACCTAATAAAATTTATATAACTTCTAAATGGACTCGGACATAGTCAGGCTTTTGCTGGCCTTATTTCTTGTATTACTAAATGGCTTTTTCGTAGCCGCAGAATTTTCAATTGTTAAAGTTCGTTACTCACAAATTCAATTAAAAGCCGCAGAAGGGGATTCTATGGCAAAGCAGGCAGAACATATCATCAAGCATTTGGATGAGTATCTTTCTGCTACACAATTAGGAATTACGTTGGCATCCCTTGCCCTGGGTTGGGTAGGAGAAAGTGCCCTGCATCATATTGTTGAAAACATCTTCCACTCCTTAAATATAGACTTAACGCAAACTACCATTACCACTATTTCAGTGGTGACTAGTTTTGTATTAATTACCATTATGCACATTGTATTTGGTGAGCTTATTCCAAAGTCAATTGCCATAAGAAAGGCGGAGGCAACTACAATGGCAACAGCTGTTCCATTGAGGGTTTTTTATACTGTTTTTAAACCATTTATTTGGTTGATGAATTTAATGTCCAATACATTTTTGAGATTGGTAAAGATTCATCCGGCATCAGAGCAGGAAATTCACTCTACAGAAGAACTGCAGCTTTTGGTAAAACAAAGTGCAGACAGTGGTGAGATTGAAGAAGAAAACTATGAGATCATCAAGAATGCATTTGATTTTACAGATCATTCTGCCAAGCAGATCATGGTTCCCAGACAGAACATTACGTCAATCGATTTCGAGGAAGACGTTAACGATATCATCAATACGATAATGGATAGCGGCTATTCCCGTATTCCGGTATATCTTGATTCTATAGATAATGTGATCGGTATTTTCTATACTAAGGAAATTATCAGGGAATTTGTAAAAAGAAAGGGAGATCTGGATCATGAAGATCTTAAAGATTTGATGCGTGATGCCTTTTTTGTGGTGGAAAGTAAAAAAGTTTCAGATTTGTTGAAGACTTTCCAACAGAAAAAACAGCACTTAGCAATTGTTATCGACGAATTTGGAGGAACTGAAGGAATTATTACTCTGGAAGATATTCTTGAGGAACTTGTAGGTGAAATTCAGGATGAAGAAGATGATGAAGAAAAAATAGTAGATAAAATAGCTGATAATACCTATTGGGTACAAGCTACACAACCTTTGGATGAGATCAATGAGCACCTGCCTAAAAAGTTACCGCTCTCCGAAGAAAGTGAATATAACTCATTGGCTGGCTTTATTCTTCACGCATTGGAAGAGATTCCTGAGGAAAATCAAGAGTTTGATCTTGAAAACTATCATTTCAAGATATTGAAGATGAACAATAAGAGTGTTGAACTTGTGGAATTGGTGTATGAGCAACCCAATGCCATTGATAATTTAGCAGATAAAATTGGAGAAGTTTAAAATAACTTATAATGAATTGTTATAATAGCATAAAAGACTACGAAAACCCGAAACGTCAGTATGAAGAAGAAGTCCTTGTATTGGATGATACGGATGATGTTTATAAACTAGTTTTGCATAATGATGATATCCACACATTTGACTATGTGATTGATTCTTTAATAGAAATATGCAAACATACCATGGAACAGGCAGAACAATGTACAATGCTTGTTCACTATAAGGGCAAATGCACCGTGAAAACAGGCTCATTAGATGTTTTGAAGCCTATGCACGAAAAATTAATTTCACGCGAATTAACAAGCGAAATCGTATAAAATAAAGTCCGGCAAATTTATTGTCGGATTTTTTTATTGAATTCTCAGGTGAAACATTCGTGATAACGCTATATAATAAAGGATAATAGCTTCTTCCGAAAACCTTTCAATCTTTTAATTATTTAATCTTTTAATTTCTCAATAGTCTTACATTGCCATATTTTATCTAAAATAGTATATTTGTACCAACTATAAAGAAACAAAAAAATAATGCTTGTAATAGGAATTGCCGGAGGTACAGGATCCGGCAAAACTACAGTTGTTGATAAAATACTTCAGCAGCTTGATATTGAAGGAATGAATATCCTTTCTCAGGATAATTATTATCACGACAATCAAAATCTAACATTGACGGAAAGAGAGGCTCTAAACTATGACCACCCGAAGTCCATCGATTTTGAATTACTGATAAAACACGTTAAAGCTTTAAAAAACAATGAGTCTATTGAACAGCCCATTTACAGCTTTGTAACGCATTCCAGAACAGGAGATCATGTAACTGTAGAACCTAAAAACGTATTGGTGGTAGAGGGAATTCTGGTTCTTACCAATAAAGAATTACTCAAAGAATTTGATCTGAAAGTATTCGTTCATGCAGATTCAGACGAAAGACTAATCAGGCGTATCAGAAGAGATACCCAGGAAAGAGGAAGAGATCTGAGCGAAGTATTACACCGTTATCAGACTACCTTGAAACCAATGCACCAGGAATTCATTGAGCCATCTAAAAATGATGCTGATCTTATTATCCCTAATATGAAACAGAATTCCGTAGCGATTGATTTTTTAACCACTGTTATTAAAAACTCGTTGAGAAAACATTAAAAAAATGGAAGAAAACAAACTTATCAAAGACATTCAGCCGAAATCTGAAACGTTTAAACTTATCCAGACATACATTCTGAATAAGTATACCATTACGATCTGTCTGTTTTTGGTATGGATGGTTTTCTTTGATAAAACCTCATTTCTTGTAATTAATGAACTGAATGGCGAGATTCATAAGTATGAAGAGCAACTGGAGTATTATAAAAAAGAATACGAAAAAAATGATGCTTTTTATAAAAAACTGATGAACAACAAGTCAGAAAAAGAAAAATATGCAAGAGAAAATTATTTTATGAAAAAACCGAATGAAGAAATCTTTATCTTGGTGGTAGACAGTACAAAAGTCGCGAAAAAATAATACAATTGAATAGAATACGGCAATAGTTAATTTTACTTACAAAGCAAAATTCACTATTGCTGATTCATAAATTAAATAAAACTAATGTTAGATACAGCTACACTTCCAACCTGGGAAAATTTAGTAAAAAAGCAACTTAAAACAGAGGATATTTACCCTATTTTAGAAAAGGAAAATCTGGAAGGAATAGAGGTAAGGCCTTTTTACACAGACGTTCAGAAACCTTTGGCAAACCTGCCGAAAGTGGAAGAAAGTACCCATTTGGTGGCTAAATACCACGAAAGCCTGGAAGATGAAGTATTTGCATTTCTGCTGGATCAGAATGTAGAAAATCTTGATGAGAAGACCATTTTTGTCAATAATAAAGATCTGGCGGGACATATTAGCCCTAGAGAAGAAGATCAGTATTTCTCACTTATTGATGTTTTTAATGAAAAAGAAGGAAGTATTGATGATCAGTTGGCGAAAGAATTACTTGCAAAAGGATTTAAAAGAAGTATTTGTGTAGATATTTCCTTACATCAGAATGCAGGAGCTGCCATCTATCAACAACTTGGTATTGCTTTGGCGAAAACTAAAGAGCTGGTGGAAGCATATGGGCCGGAAATTTTAAACAAGCTTATCTTCAAAATAGCTATAGGGGGTAACTATTTCTTCGAAATGGCTAAGTTGAGAGCCTTTAAAATGGTTTTTAATCAGCTTTCCAAGGAATATAATCTGGATGAAGTTCCTTATATCTTTACTGAAACTTCCTTTAGAAATAAGGCTATTTCAGACAATGAAAATAACCTGATTCGTTCAACTTTAGAACTCGCCGCAGCCATGATTGGTGGGGCAGATGCAGTATATACCAACAATTATCTGGTAAGCAGAAGTACAGACAATTCTGAAGAAATCTCTTTCAAACAACAGATTGTTTTAGCATATGAAAGTATCATCAATGTATTTGAAGATGCGTCCAACGGAAGTTATTATGTTGAAGATATTACTCAACAAATAGCAGATAAATCTTGGGCTTTATTTGTGGAAATGGAAGATGCAGGCGGATACCTTGAACTTTTAAAGCAAGGAATTGTCCAGAAAAAGATTTATGAACATGCCGTTCAGGAACAACAATGGATTGAAGAGGGAAGGATAAAGCTGATTGGAGTTAATTTATACCCTAAATTAGACGTTAAAAAGTCAATTGAAGAACTTTATAACGAAAAAGAAATTAAAGCGGTTCGTTGGGCTGAAATGTTCGAATAAGACTTAATTATTTTCCATAAATTTCTCAGATAACACAGATTAAATAGGCAAAGGTATTATCAGAAAATAAGCGGAAATATTAATTTGATCCTAAAAAGAATCCGTGTAATTTGTGAAATCTGTGGGGAACAAACTATTAAATAAAGACGTTCAAAACTATATCAATGCAAATCTGAATACAGATTTACATACATTACTGCTGAAAAAACCACCATTTCAGGAGGTTTCTATGCAGGAGATTGTGCAACAAATCAAAGGAAAGCAGGTTGCAGAGAAAAAGTTTCCTTTTTTATTGAAAGATGGAATTATTTTCCCTCCACAGCTTAGTTTAGAGCAGTCATCATCTGAAAAGACAGCCCTTTATAAATCTGAGATTTTAAAAGGAAAAAAGTTCATAGATCTCACAAGTGGTTTCGGAGTAGATGCTTATTATCTGTCTCAAAACTTTGACGATATTACCTTAGTAGAGCAAAATACAGAGCTTTTAGAGATTGTAGAGCACAATTGGAGTATATTAGGAAAGAAGGCAAGATTTATTAATCAGAAATTAGAGGATTTTTTAGATGAAAATCAGGAAAATTTTAATACCATTTATTTAGATCCGGCACGCAGGGACCAAAATAAAAATAAAGTCTTTCTTCTGGAGGATCTTTCTCCAAATATCCTTGATATCCAGGAAAAGTTACTATCAATATCGGATCAGGTTATCATTAAGCTTTCTCCACTAATTGATCTGAAATATCTTGTCTCAGCTTTACCCAATATTTTCAGGATTGATAGTATTGCCCTGAAAAATGATGTAAAAGAAGTTGTGATCTTTTTATCCAGGGAAAATAACAAAGATATTATTTGCAATTGTGTGAACCTTGAAAGTGGTGAATCTGCCTTTCGCTTTACTTTTGGGGAAGAGGAAAATGCCCAATCAGAGTATTCCGAACCTGAAAAGTTCATTTATATCCCAAATAATTCCATTTTAAAGACCGGAATCTTTAATTTAATATCAGAAAAATTTGGATTGAAAAAACTTCATCCTAATACCCATCTTTATACATCTGATGAAAAAAAAGAAGAATTTCCAGGGCGTATTTTTGAAATGGAAGTTATTGATTCTAAAAATGTTAAAAAGAAAAGCCAGTTTAATATTATCTCAAAAAACTACCCATTAAAGCCTGAAGAAATCAAGAAAAAATATGGATTAAAAGATGGCGGAAACGACTACCTTATTTTTACACAATCCAAAAAAGGGAAAATAATTTTAAAATCAGTATAAAAATGTTGCCGAAAAAAGCAGGATTTCTTAATTTTGGGCAATCTAAAATTTAAGCATGAGAAAATTAATTATATGTTTAGCGATTGCAACGGTAGCTGTAAGCTGTAAAAAAGTACCTGCTGGGGGGAATAAAAACACTCTGAAACTAGAAGAAGGAGTAGAAAGATATTCTGATGATGTACAGGGAGGAGGAGAAGCTCACGGACATGAAGCTGCTGCTGAACACAAAGAAGAGGCTGCTAAGCCTGAAGCTGCGGCTCCTAAAAAAGATAGTACTGCTGCTGCAAAGCCTGCTGAAACTACAGAAAAGGCTCCGGAAGCTAAACACTAATTATAAGTATACAATATACAATTGCCCTGTTCCTTTACAGGGCATTTTTATTTTAAAAAATTGGTTCATGGGCTCATTACAGTGGAATATCCTAATTGTTCAGAAAATCCTCTTTTTTTACTTGGTCCTGCGGGGCTTTTTTTTTAATTTTAACCAAACAAATTTTTACAATGCAAGAGACATTAAATTACATTAACGAAAACAAGCAGCGTTTCGTGGATGAATTATTTGAGTTATTGAGAATTCCTTCTATTTCTGCAGATCCGGCTTATAAAAATGACGTATTGAAGTGTGCAGATGTATGTGCAGAGCACCTTAGAAATGCAGGAGCTGATAATGTTGAAGTATGCGAAACAAAAGGCTATCCTATTGTTTTTGGAGAAAAAATTATAGATACAAACCTACCAACAGTATTGGTATATGGGCATTATGATGTGCAGCCTGCAGATCCGTTGGAACTATGGAGAAAACCTCCTTTTGAACCTTATATTGAAAAAACTGAGCTTCATCCGGAAGGAGCCATCTTTGCAAGAGGTTCCGCAGACGATAAAGGACAGTTCTTTATGCATGTGAAGGCTTTTGAGGCGATGATGAAAACCAATACGCTTCCTTGTAACGTTAAGTTTATCTTAGAAGGTGAAGAAGAAGTAGGTTCTGTAAGCTTAGGAGACTTTGTGAATGAAAATAAGGAGAAATTATCTTGTGATTGTATTCTAATCTCAGATACTCATATCTACAGCAACGAACAACCTACTGTTACTACAGGTTTAAGAGGATTAAGCTATGTAGAAGTAGAGGTGGAAGGACCAAACAGAGACCTTCATTCAGGGCTTTATGGTGGAGCGGTTCCAAACCCGATTCATGTACTTTCCAGAATGATTGCTAACCTTATTGATGAAAACGGGCATATTACCATTGATGGTTTCTATGACAATGTAGAGGTAGTTTCCGATTCTGACAGAACTGAAATGAATAAACTGAAGGATAATCCTGAAGAATTCAAAAAGTCAATAGGATTAAGCGGAGTAGAAGGTGAAAAAGGATATACAACGTTGGAAAGAGCTTCTATTCGACCTACTTTAGACTGTAATGGTATTTGGGGAGGATATACAGGAGAAGGAGCTAAGACGGTTATTCCATCAAAGGCTTTTGCGAAAATTTCAATGCGTTTGGTTCCTTATCAGACTCCGGAAGAAATTACAGAGAAATTCACGAAGTATTTTGAGAAAATTGCACCAGATACGGTAAAAGTAAAAGTAACTCCTCACCATGGGGGTATGCCTTACGTTCTACAAAGTGATACCAAAGAATTCTTGGCTGCTAAGCAAGCTATGGAAACTGCATTTGGTAAAGAAGTCTTGCCTTACAGAAGTGGAGGAAGTATTCCAATTACCTCTATGTTTGAAAAGGTTCTTGGCGCTAAATCAGTATTGATGGGCTTCGGGTTGGATTCTGATGCGATCCACTCTCCAAACGAACATTATGGATTATTTAATTTCTATAAAGGAATTGAAAGTATTCCATTGTTCTTTGAAAATTATTCAAAGTAATTAAATTCACTTACAATATAAAATAAGGTATTTCTGAAAAGAGATACCTTATTTTTTTATCTTGTTTTGAGTAGGATTATAGAGTTCAGGTAGCATTTTTTATAGTGTTTTTTAAATTAAATTCATTGAAATTTAAAGCTTTAATTATTATTTGATTAAAGATATTTCACTTTATGTAGAAAGTTCTTATTTTTATTCAAAACTTGAAACCATATGAAAACTTACTACTCAATTGCACTTTCGTTGTTTGTGATATTCTCTTCTGCCCAAACTATTTCCTTTGAAAATAATGAAGGGTTTATAAGCGGAAATATTCACGGACAAGGTTTGTGGATCAGCACTCCAACAGGAGGTATTCCAGAAAATATAACCCATCAGACCATCAGTGTAGATAATGCTACGCATGGCAACAACTCCCTGAAAATCGTCAGGGAGGCTACTTTCGGAGTTCAACCAGAGCCTATTATTGGTGGTTTTTATAATGTGCCAACGCCACTGGATTTCACCAATTTTTCAGTTTCTTTTGATATCAATATGTCCCAGATTAATGGGGCAACCTTCGGATTTCAAGGGGTAAATAGCCTTGAAGAAAAATATGTTGTAAGAGTGGATTTTGATAAAGCAGGAAAGATCGAAGTTTTAAATTCTGTGTCAGGCATTCTAGGGCTGATAGACACTTCTGGAGTTTGGAGTCCCAATACCTGGCATAGAATCAAGGTAGTGGGAACAGCTACTGATATTAGATATTACCTTAATGATGTATTGGTTTATACAGGAGCCGCAACTTCCACTTTTAATATTGATCAATTACGCTTTGTTCACAATAATGGATTGGGAACGGCTTATATTGATAATATTATGGTGAATAGTGAAACGGTAATGTCTGTTAAAGAAACAGGTGTAAATAAAAAGAAAGTAATACTGTATCCTAATCCTGTAGTCGACTTTATTCACGTTAATTCGTCAAATAAAATCAAAAATGTTAGAGCTTATGATCTGGTTGGGAAAAAGATTGATGTAACATTAAAAGATGGAAAAGTAGATGTAAGAAATTTAGCTGCTGGAGAGTATTTATTAAATATAGAAACGGAAATAGGAGATTTTACCGAAAAATTTATAAAAAAATAATTATCCTAACTTTTAATAACAATGAAGTGCTCCATATGGGGCGCTTTTGCTTTGTGTTTTTATTAGTCTGATAATGAGTGTGTAAGTATTGAATTCCGAAGTAGAATATCTTATTGGTTATAAAGAAGTGAATTTAAATAATATTATCTTTGGTTTGCGTGTATATTATTAATGTAAATTAGAATATTTATTGATTTTAAATTTTGTATTTATTATCATTTGTATATTTATTGTCTGTAATGTTTCTTTTAAATTGGAATGTATAATTTATTTTATTTAGTGTTTTTTTTGAAATTTTAATGGTTTATTTGGTTGTATGGTTCGGATTTTATATATTTACAATAATTAAAAAATAATTTATCATGAAGAAAATTTTACTATTGGGAGCCTTTTTAGGGTTATGCACTTTAAATGCTCAAACAGTGTACAGCTATGGATTTGATGGTGCTTTTCCTGCAGACTGGACGAGAACTAACCAAAGTACTCCTGCTACTACAGTTTTGTGGGGTCCGGGAAGCTTTACTCTTCCTTTACAGGATGCTATATTTGGTAGCGGAAATGTTAATACTCTTCCTGTAGGACAAGCTGGAGGTGCAAACTCTTTTGCCATTGTAAATTTTAACAGTACTTCAGGAGCTGGGAATATTAGCAATTGGTTAATTACACCAGCTATTAATGTAAAAGACGGCGATGAAGTAAGTTTCTATTCTAGAAAGGGAACAGACGGGACACTAGATTTCCCGGACAGATTAGAATTGCGCTATAGTACTGCAGCAACTACAGTGGTTCCTTCTACAGGGTCTACAGATGTAGGTTCTTTTACCAATCTTGGGGTTTCAATTAACCCAAATTTAGTAGGAGGATTTGTTTATCCTAAAACTTGGACGAAATACAGTTTTGTAATAAGTGGTGTAGGATCTGTTCCTGTGGCTACCAAGTTTGGATTTAGATATTTTATAACTAATGGAGGTCCAGATGGAGCAAACTCTGATATTATAGGAATAGATACATTCCTTGTTAATAGAGTAAATCTTGGAACTTCTGAAACAGCAGTTAAGAAAGAGAGTCTTACAGTTTCTCCAAATCCAACTTCAGATTACTTATCTATTAAAGGTGGAGAAAAAATCAACAAAGTTGAAGTATTTGATATGGGAGGAAGAAAAGTTGATGTAAACATTGTTGAGAATAAAGTTGATGTAAGAAGCCTTAGCGCAGGTAGCTATATCATAAATATTGAAACGAAAGCCGGTAAAACTACCGATAAGTTCATCAAAAAATAATACCTGATAAATCTTAGTATCAGTAAAACGCTCCAATTGGAGCGTTTTTGTTATTTTAGAGAAATAAATTGTAAACAATGTCAGAAAATAAAACAGCGTATATCACGGGAGGAACAAAAGGAGTAGGTTTTGGAATCGCTAAAATTTTACTCGAAAATGGAATCTCAGTGGCATTTTCAGGACGAAAAAGTGAGGATGTGCTGAAGGCCGAGGAAGAACTAAAGCAGTATTCAGAAAATGTACTGGGAATAGTATCTGATGTACGAAGCCTTGAAAATGAAGAAGCGGCAGTAAAACATATTACTGAAAAATTCGGAAGACTGGATTATGTGATAGCCAATGCCGGATTGGGAATATTTAAGCCCGTAGATGAACTGTCTGCTGAAGAATGGAATGACATGATAGAAACCAATCTTACAGGTGTTTTCTATACTCTAAAAGCTTCCGTAGAAGAACTGAAAAAGACAGAAGGTTATTATATTACCATTTCAAGCTTAGCAGGGGCCAACTTCTTTGAAAACGGTACAGGCTACAATGCTTCAAAATTTGGAGTCGTAGGTTTTACTCAGGCGGCCATGATTGATCTAAGAAAATATAATATCAAGTCTACAGTAATTATGCCCGGATCAGTAGCCACTCATTTTAATGGAAACATCCCGTCAGAAAAAGATAATTGGAAGATTCAGCCTGAAGATATGGGGAACCTGGTATTAGATATTTTAAAGATGAATTCAAGGGTTTTACCCAGTAAAATAGAGTTTAGGGCAACGAAACCAGCGAAGTAAATACATCTAATGTATTGAATAATAATTTAGTAAGTATTATGCATGCATAATATATTTTTTATTTATATTAGCAAAAATTAAATGAAACAAAATCTCTGCATAAACTGTCATGATTTTATGCATAAAAGAGAAAAAATAAAATAGTACACATGAAAATATTAGTTTGTATTAGTAGTGTTCCGGATACTACTTCCAAAATTAACTTTACAGCAGATAAGTCTGCATTTGACAAAAATGGAATTCAGTGGGTAATCAACCCGCTAGATGAATTTGCGTTGACAAAAGCGGTTAAACTTCAGGAATCTCAGGGAGCAACTGTAACAGTAATCAACGTAGGAGATGCTGGTACAGAACCTGTAATCAGAAAAGCTTTAGCAATCGGTGCAAATGATGCAGTAAGAGTAAACCTTGATCCAAAGGATAGCTATTCTACAGCCAAAGAAATTGCTGCTGTAGCTCAAAACGGAGGATATGATCTTATCCTTTGTGGTAAAGAATCAATTGATTATAACGGAGGTTCTGTTCCGGGAATGGTAGCTCAATTGCTAAACCAACCTTTCGTAAATGCATCTGTAGGATTAGATGTAAACGGAAGCGAAGCTACTGCAGTAAGAGAAATCGAAGGAGGAAAAGAAACTATTTCTGTTAAATTACCGGCAATTATCGCAGGTCAGAAAGGATTGGTAGACGAAAAAGACCTTATCATTCCAAACATGAGAGGAATTATGTCTGCAAGAACAAAACCTTTGCAGGTGGTAGAACCTACTTCATCTGAAGTAAAAGTTCAGGGAGTATCTTATGATAGCGTTCCTCCAAGAGCTGCTGTGAAAATGGTTTCTCCAGACAATTTAGATGAATTGGTAAGACTACTTCACGAAGAAGCTAAAGTGATCTAATCATTTAATCCTTTAATTTTTTAATCTTTAAATTTAAGAAAATGGCAGTATTCGTATACGCAGAAAATATAAATGGAGTTTACAAAAAAGCAGCTTTTGAGGCAGTTTCTTACGCTAAAGCTGTTGCAGATAAAGCGGGTGACACTGTTACAGCAATCTCTGTAAACCCTACTGATTCTTCAGATTTATTATACAAATATGGAGCATCAAATGTTATCAATATTAAGGACGAAAGTCTTAAAAGTTTTTCAGCTAAGGCATTTGCACAAGCTGTAAATGAAGTAGTAGATGGAAATATTATTGTTTTTCCTCACACTACAGATGCTTCTTCAGTAGCACCAATGTTGGCAATTATGAAGAACTATTCTTTAATTACCAACGTTTTGGAAGCTCCGGAAAGCATTTCTCCTTTTCAGGTAAAGAGAAGAGCATTCTCAGGAAAAGGATTCATGCATGCAAAAGCTGAAGGAAACGGAGTGATTATTACTGTTTCTCAGAACGCTTTTGGAGTTAAAGAAAATGCAGTATCAGGTTCAGAAGAAGTGAAAAACTTATCAGTAGCCAATGAAGATACTAAAGTGATTTCTCACGAACAAAGCTCAGGTAAATTAGACCTTAAAGAAGCAGAGGTTGTAGTTTCAGCTGGTAGAGGAATGAAAGGACCTGAAAACTGGGGAATGATTGAAGATTTAGCAAACGTTTTAGGAGCTGCTACAGCATGTTCTAAGCCTGTTTCTGACATCGGGTGGAGACCTCACACAGAACACGTAGGACAAACAGGTAAAGCTATTTCACCTAATCTTTACATTGCAGTGGGGATTTCAGGAGCAATTCAGCACCTAGCCGGAGTAAACTCTTCAAAAACTATTGTAGTAATCAATAGCGACGCTGAAGCACCATTCTTCAAGTCTGCAGATTACGGAGTAGTGGGAGATGCTTTCCAGATTATTCCTGCATTAACAGAGAAAATCAAAGCAATAAAAGGATAGATAAGAAATGGTGAATAGTCAATTCATTTTGTTTGTAAATTTTAATTATTCACTGGCAAATTAGAATTCACGATTGACCATCGACAATCATATACAATACAATAAAAGCTCGGCTTTCCGGGCTTTTATTTTTGTGTAAAAAAGTGAAATCACAATAAAAAATTAATCTATATTTGTAGCTATGGATTATAAACAGCTAATTATTCGCGGAATATCGTACAGCCAGACACAATCAGGGGCGTACGCATTGTTACTGGAGCATGAAGAAACACACATAAAATTACCTGTTGTTATAGGAAACTTCGAAGCCCAATCTATCTCTCTTGGACTGGAAAAAGATATCCATCCCCCGCGTCCTCTTACCCATGACTTATTCACAAAATTTATAGTTTCTGCCAATTATGAGCTGGTTTCTGTTATTATTTACCAGATTGTAGATGGCGTATTCTTTTCAAATATTAACTTTAAAAACAAGGTTAACGAAGAAGAATTAATCCTTGATGCAAGAACTTCAGATGCTGTTGCTATGGCCGTAAGGTTTGATGCACCCATCTTCACCACACAGCAAGTGTTAAACGAGGCCGGGATTTTATTAGAATTGGAAGATGTTTCGAAAGAAGAGCAGACTTTTTCAGAAACGGTACAAGCCGAAGATGCCTTAACGTCTCTTTCCATGGAAGAACTTCAGAAATTATTGGATGATGCCGTTAAAGAAGAAGATTATGATACCGCTCTTGAAATCCAGGAGGAAATTAAGAGGAGGAAAAAGAAAATTGACTAAAAGAGATACCTTATATAAACTATGAATTTAAAATTACGACTGACCATCCTCAGTTTTCTCCAGTTTTTTGTCTGGGGAGCATGGCTGATTACGATGGCAAACTTCTGGTTTGGCACAAAACATTGGGAAGGAACACAGTTTGGAGCTGTTTTCGGAACAATGGGAATTGCTTCCATATTTATGCCTACCATTACTGGAATTATCGCTGACCGTTGGATAAATGCTGAGCGTATCTTTTCAGTACTACATATCCTTTACGGGGTTATGCTTTTCATATTACCCCATTCTGTAGATCCGAATTCTTTTTTCTCGGTAATGCTTGTTGCGATGTGTTTTTATATGCCTACCATCGCCTTGGCTAATTCAATTTCCTACACGATTTTGAAGAATAATAATTTTGATGTAGTAAAAGATTTTCCACCGATTCGTGTATGGGGAACCATTGGTTTTATTGTAGCCATGTGGATTACCAATCTTAGTGGAAATAAAGCAACGGAAGGACAATTTTACATTGGTGGAGCTGTGGCCATATTTCTAGGGATTTACGCTCTTACTTTACCGAAATGCCCACCACAAAAATTAATCGATAAAAACTCACCACTATCAGAGCAATTAGGATTAAATGCATTTAAGCTTTTTGGAGACTATAAAATGGCATTATTCTTTTTGTTTTCAATGCTTTTGGGTGCTGCACTTCAGCTAACGAATGCGTATGGAGATGTATTCCTAAGTGAATTTGCCCACTTTCCGAAATATGCAGATTCATTCGTAGTACAGAGATCTACAATCATTATGTCCATTTCTCAGGTTTCAGAGACGTTATTTATCTTGGCAATTCCTTTTTTCCTGAAAAAGTTTGGTATCAAAAAAGTAATGTTAATGTCTATGCTGGCATGGGTGTTAAGATTTGGATTCTTTGCCTATGGAGTTCCGGACGGATTTGGATTATCTTTAATTATCCTTTCATGTATCGTATACGGAATGGCTTTCGACTTCTTTAATATCTCAGGATCACTTTTCGTAGAGACTACAACAGACAGGAAAATTCGTTCATCAGCACAAGGATTATTTATGATGATGACCAATGGTTTTGGGGCTGTTTTTGGCAGTTATATTGCAGGTTGGGCTATTGATAAATTCTTTACGCATAAGTTTACAACAGCTACAGATCTGTCTACCTATTTAGAAACTACTCCGGATAACCCTACATTCCTGGAAATTCTGAAAAGTAGCTTTAATGCAGTGGTAAACTCTGATGGTACACTTTCTTCCGTTGTTATGGTAAAAGATTGGCACCAGATATGGCTTTCATTTGCAATCTATTCATTGGTTCTTGCTATATTCTTTGCTGTTTTATTTAAGCACAAGCATAAGCCTGAAGACGTATCTTCAGTGAAGCATTAATTCAATTAAATAATAAAATATAAAATTGCACTTTCATAAGAGAGTGCAATTTTTTTATGTAAAAGCCATTTCATAATTAAGTTTACTTTCTGATTAGCATAAAAAGTGATTTAAAAATTATCGTATCAATAATTCTTGTTTTTAGATTAATCAATAAAACGCTTTTATTATTATTAATTATTTAAAACAAAAACCATTTTATTGTAACTAATGGTTGTTAGGAAAGCGAAACGTATGTTTGGAAACAGATGATTTAAAAATGTGTTTTTTTTTGTATTTTGGCACTTTAGTAAATATGAAAAATATTCAATTATTAGGATTGCTATTAGTAGTTATAGGGAGTTTTTTACCCTTGGTACATGTTCCTATCATAGGAAACTGGAACTATTGGAAGCTCGATCATTATTTGGCCATTGCATGTTGGATCTTTGCCGCATGTGCCGTCTTTGGAGTTGTAAATAACAGTGCTAAAATCGTAAGATTTTTTGGCATTCTGCTTATTGTTTTATTTGCATTCACCTTGGTAGCTGTCAAAATGCAGTCTTTAGAATACTTCAGCTTTTTACCCTTTAAATCCTGGAGAGAGACCTTTGCAGGAGTCGTTAAACTAAAATGGGGTTGGGCTGTAGAATTTTTAGGTGCTTTTATGATGATTTTAGCCGGAAATAGTAAAAAAGTAAATCAACGAACACAAATATAAGTATGAATCTTTTTAAAGTATTTTCAGTCGGGATTTTATTATCGGCGGGAACACAAGTCAAATCTCAGCAAGCTGAGCAGAAAAAACCAGATAACCCTGTTAAGTGTTCCAATATTAAGGACGGGAAATTTTTACGGGCTAATTATCCGGAAAGTATTTGGTATATGACCATTAAGGATAATGTTCAAACCGAATATTTAAACAATGGTAAAGATTATATAAAGTCCACATTGGTTTTTGTGGATGATTGCAATTATAAAGCAATTGTAATGGAAAAATCTGATAAAAATGATCCGGTTCAGATAGGAGATGTTTTTAATAATCAGGTGGTTGCCACTCAGGACAATCTTCTTAAAGTCAATATTAAGATTGAAAAATCCGAATTTAACGCAGTTTACATAAAAGTAAAATAAATTTAATTATTAAAATGAAGCAGTAGTTTCATTTTAGCTAAAAATAAAAATTATATACATGAAAGAAGTATTCATTGTTTCCGCAGTAAGAACACCTATGGGGAGTTTTATGGGAAGTTTGTCAACAGTTCCAGCTACAAAATTAGGAGCTACTGCCGTAAAAGGAGCATTAGATAAAATCGGTTTAGATCCTGCAAATGTTCAGGAGATTTATATGGGGAATGTTTTGCAGGCAGGAGAAGGACAGGCGCCAGCTCGTCAGGTTGCTTTAGGAGCAGGTCTTTCAATCAATACACCTTCTACTACAGTAAATAAAGTTTGTGCTTCAGGAATGAAGGCTGTAACAATGGCAGCACAGGCTATCAAGGCTGGTGATGCAGAAGTAATTGTTGCCGGAGGTATGGAAAACATGTCTTTAGTTCCTCACTACTATAATGCAAGAGTTGCTACAAAACTAGGCGATATCAAAATGTTGGATGGTATGGTACTGGACGGTCTTACAGACGTTTACAACAAAGTACATATGGGTGTATGCGCAGAGAAATGTGCAGAGGATTACAGCATCACAAGAGAAGATCAGGATAATTTTGCTATAGAATCTTATAAGAGATCTGCAAAAGCTTGGAGCGAAGGAAAATTTAACGAAGAAATAGTTCCTGTTTCTATTCCTCAAAGAAAAGGAGAGCCTGTAATCTTTGCTGAAGACGAAGAATATAAAGCGGTAAACTTTGACAGAATTACAACGCTTCCTACTGTTTTCAAAAAAGAAGGAGGAACAGTAACTGCAGCTAATGCTTCTACATTAAATGATGGAGCTTCTGCATTAATTCTTGTTTCTAAAGAAAAAATGGAAGAACTAGGCCTTAAGCCATTAGCAAAAATCGTTTCTTATGCTGATGCAGCACAAGAGCCTGAAAACTTTACAACTGCACCAGCTAAGGCATTGCCTATCGCTCTTAAAAAAGCAGGTTTGGAAGTGTCAGATATCGATTTTTTCGAGTTTAATGAAGCTTTCTCTGTAGTAGGATTGGCAAACAATCAAATCCTTAAACTAGACGCTTCTAAAGTTAATGTAAACGGAGGAGCTGTAGCATTAGGACACCCACTGGGAAGTTCAGGTTCAAGAATCATCGTTACATTAATCAACGTATTGAAGCAAAATAATGCAAAATACGGTGCCGCAGCTATCTGCAACGGTGGTGGAGGAGCTTCTGCTATCGTTATTGAAAATATCTAATATTCTGTTTCAGAATATATTACCATTAAGAAATGTATAATTTTTTTAAAAAATAACCCATTTCTTAATGGTTTTTCTATTTTTGTGCTACTAATATTTAATTGAAATGTCTGAAACTGAGAATCGACAGCCTAAAAACATAAAGAATAATCCAAAGATTATGAAGGCTTGGGCTGTATATGACTGGGCAAACTCCGTGTATTCCCTGGTTATTACCTCTACCATTTTCCCTATTTATTACTCTATTCTTACCACAGCGTATGAGAAAAAGGAATATGTAGCAGAAACAAAAAAGTGGATTGATGTCCCGGTGAGGCACATGATCAAGATCTTCGGAAATGAATACCAACCGGATGCGGTATATGGGTATTCATTAACAATATCATTCTTTATCGTTGTATTGCTGTCTCCGTTTTTATCTTCCCTGGCAGATACCATCGGAAATAAAAAATCATTCCTGCAATTCTTCTGCTATTTAGGAGCAACATCTTGTATGGGATTGGCTATGTTCACCGGAATGCATAACGTATTTCTCGGGCTTCTTTTCAGTATCACGGCGAGCGTCGGGTTCTGGGGAAGTTTGGTATTCTACAACTCGTTTCTTCCGGATATTGCAACACCTGATAGGCAGGATGCACTTTCTGCAAGAGGGTATGTGTATGGGTACATTGGCTCGGTAGTTTTAGTTGTGATTTGTTTAGTATTGATTCAGGTTTTTGCTAAAGGAGCAGCACAGCAGCTATTATTTACAAGAATCAGCTTCCTGTTAACTGGGGCGTGGTGGTTTGGCTTTTCACAATACACTTTCAAGCATCTTCCACAGTTTGGAGATGTAAAAGATAAGCTTCCTAAGGATCTTGTATTACTGAATTACAAGAATATCTTTAAAAGACACGAAGAACAAGGCGGATTTTTTGAAGTATTAAAAGATAACATGAGCTTTTACAAGGATATTGCCAAGGAGAGTTTCCATGAATTGTATAAAGTAGGTGGAGAACTTTTTAAGGATAGAAACCTAAAATTCTTCCTATCGAGTTTTTTCTTTTACAGCGTAGGAATGCAGACAATTTTCCTTATGGCAACCTTATTTGGAAAAAGTGAAATTAATCTTGCACAGGATAAATTAATCGGAACCCTTTTGGTGATTCAGATTGAAGCTATTATCGGTGCTGTTATTTTCTCCAGATTATCCAAAAAGATAGGAAACAGAAACGTAATCTCAATAGCAATTTTTCTATGGATTGTGGCTTGTTTATGGGCTTATTTCTTAAATAAAGAAAACCCAACGGTAGAATATCAGTTCTACGGAGTGGCTGCAGTAGTAGGATTGGTAATGGGAGGTCTTCAGGCGATGTCCAGATCTACTTACTCAAAGTTGCTTCCGGAAAACTCCATGGAAAACACTACCTATTTCAGTTTCTATGATGTACTGGAAAAGATTGCCATCATTATTGGTACATTTATCTTTGCAACATTGATTGAGCATTTTAATAACATGCGTATTGCAGCCCTATCTATGACAGTGTTTTTTGGGGCAGGATTAGTATTGATCCGATTCCTGAAAGTTACGATGCGAAAAGACAGAGAAACATTATAAAAAATTAAAAGACGTTATTTTTAACGTCTTTTTTTTGCTTGATTAGATCTTTTTAATAAATAAATCTTGAAATATGAAGCTTTTTTCGTATTTTTAATAGTAATTGAATGGAATAAAAGCAAAACAGTTGATAATTCGGCCTGGGTTTTGCTTATATTCAGTGGAATAATTTTTAACTTTGCAAAAAGATTTATTGTCAAGATGACCAACCCTCTATTTTATGCAAAAATAATTCTGTTTGGAGAATATGGAATGATTGAAGATTCCCAGGGGCTTGTAGTACCTTACAGTTTCTATAAAGGAACTTTGAAATTCTCAGATTTAAGTTCTGAATTTGAACTTAACTCGAACAGGCATCTGCAGAAATATTCAGACTTTCTTACAACGCTTGATCTTTCTGATGATTTTACATTGGATATTGAAAGCTTCAAAAATGATATTTCAAACGGACTTTTCTTCGATTCTAATATCCCTCAGGGGTATGGAGTAGGAAGTTCAGGAGCTTTAGTAGCTGCTATCTTTGAAAAATATTCAGTTAGTAAACTGAATCCTGAAAATATTTCAAAGGAAAATCTAAAGAAATTAAAAGCTATTTTCGGTGAAATGGAAAGCTATTTTCATGGTAAAAGTTCTGGAATGGATCCATTGATCTGTTACATGAATCTGCCTATTCTTATCGAAAACAAAGAAAATCTGGACAGAGTATCAATTCCTGAAGGACAAGAAGGAAAAGGAGCGATCTTCCTTATCGATTCCGGAATAACAGGAGAAACCGGCCCCATGATACAAATCTTCTTTGAAAAAATGAAGACCGAAGGATTCCGTAAAACATTGAAAGAAGAGTTTATCCGCTACAATAATGCTTGTATTGATGCTTTCCTGAAAAAAGATATGAATCCGTTCTTTAGAAACCTTAAAAAGCTTTCTCACTGGGCTTACGAACATTTCCGTCCAATGATTCCTGAAAGTATTTTTAAAATCTGGAAAAAAGGTCTGGATTCCAATGCATATTACTTAAAACTCTGCGGAAGCGGGGGTGGAGGTTATATTCTGGGCTTTACTCAAGATTACGAAAAAGCAGAAAAAATGCTTGACGGCTTCCAAAAAGAAGTGATTTACAGATTTTAAATAGATTGGAATGAATTCTGAAAAAGAAACTTTCCAATCTAAAAACTATATTTCGAAATCTCTATCTTATAGATTTTCACAATTCGTGGGCTTTCTGCTCGGCGCGCGCTTTTTTGTAGCAGCCTTGTTGACATTTGCCCTTTACGTTTCCACTTTTTTCCTGTTCAATCAGGATGAATCTTTCAAGAGTTTTGTCTTTGACTTTAAGGTACACGGCATTATTTTCTGTACCGTTCTTACCATTTTAGCAGGTGGAATTATCAACCAGTTTTATGATCTTGAAAAAGATTCGGTAGTAAAACCTTTCAGAACCCGGGTACAGAGTTTTATCAAACAAAAGTATTTTTTATATGCCTATTTGGGGCTTAGTGCTATTTCCTTGGGAGTAGCATGGATGATTTCCCATAATGTGTTTATCTTTTTTGTGGTTTATCAATTTTTCATGTGGTTTTACAGCCATAAGTTAAGTCGGGTACTTATAGTCAATAACCTTACTTTTGTCAGCCTTACCCTTTATCCGTTCTTTGGAATGATGGTGTATTATGAGACCTTTTCCAAAAAGGTTTTTCTGATGGCTGTCTTTCTTTTTCTGATCCTTTTATGTATTGATATCGTAAAGGATACGCTTACAAGAAGTGTAGATAAAACCTTTGGATACACTACTATTCCCAATTACTTTAAGGGAAGAAATACCAAGATTATTCTGATTTCTTTACTGATTGTAACCATGACTGTTTCTATGAAGATTATTACCAAAACCGGAGTGGTTGGCTTTATGGCCTATTACTTTGCCGGTGGGTTATTTGTAATGATTTTTTGCGTCTTTCTTCTTTTGAAAGCTTCTCGACGAAATAACTTTCTTATACTGAGTGTATTACGCTTATGGGTTTTTGTTGGAATCATTGCGATGCTTCTCAATGGAATTGAGCATAAATTGTAAAAAAAATCTTTAAATAAACTGAGGTTATTATTACCTTTGCATAACTAAATTTAATAAATAGGAATGCCCATTTTTAATGATACAAAAGTTGCGTTTGCAGATAAGTCAGATGCACAATTGAGAAAGGCTTACTGGATGTTTAAAATGATTGAACAGCCCGCTCTTACAAGCCTAGGAACCTCTGTTCTTAATTTCACAGTACACAATAACTTTCCGTTCGTTACAGGAATTGTAAAAAAGACCTTATTTGAGCAGTTTTGCGGAGGAGAAACCCGTGAGGAAAGTATGAAGGTTGTGAAGCAGCTTTTCAAGAGAGGAGTTGGAAGTATTTTTGATTATTCCATAGAGGGTAAGGAAGATGAGGAAACCTTTGATGCGGTATGCAAGGAGATTAAGGACATTGTAAGATTCTCAGTAGGAAATCCGGCAATTCCTTTTATCGTATTTAAGCCTACAGCATTCGGAAGAATTGATCTTTATGAAGCTGTTGGAAAAGGAGCAGAGCTTACTACAAGTCAGAAAGAAGAATGGGAAAGAGTAGTAAAAAGATTTGATGAAGTATGCAGTCTTTGTCATGAAAATGATAAAAAAGTAATGGTAGATGCTGAAGAAACCTGGATGCAGGATGCAGCAGATCACCTTTGCGAAGAGATGATGGAGAAATATAACCAGGAAAAGCCTATCGTTTGGAATACCATCCAGATGTACAGAACAGGAAGACTGGAGTATATGGAAGCCAATCTTCAGAGAGCAAGAGAAAAGAATTATTTTATCGGATATAAGATTGTTCGTGGTGCTTATATGGAGAAAGAAAGAGCCAGAGCTGCAGAAAAAGGATATCCGGATCCAATTCAGCCTAGCAAAGATGCTTCAGATAAAAACTATAATGCAGGAATTGACTTTGTCATGAACCATTTGGATAAAGTATCTGCATTCTTTGGAACCCATAATGAGATCTCTTCAGAATTAATTATGGATAAGATGAAGACTAAGTCTCTGGAAAGCGGAAATCCACACGTTTATTTTGGACAGCTTTACGGGATGAGTGATAATATTACTTTCTACTTATCAGATAAAGGCTATAATGTGGCTAAATATCTTCCTTATGGACCTGTAAAGGATGTTGTGCCATATCTTACGAGAAGAGCTCAGGAAAACACTTCTGTAGCCGGACAGACCGGAAGAGAGCTTGGATTGATTAAAAAGGAATTGGAAAGAAGAAAGAAATAATAAAACTTCTAAAAAATAAAGAGGAAAACCTGCAAAATTTGCAGGTTTTTTTATTTGGGCTAATCTATAGTTTTTGCGATCTTTAAAACAATCTAAGAATTAATGATTTTTAACCTATTTATTTATAGTATTAATTATTTGTTAAAATAATTTGATTTTTATTGTTGATTTGGTTTTAAATTTTTATATTTGGTAAAACTATAAAAAACTAATACCAATCTGCAACGTAGCATAAATATTCAAACCTGATTGCAAACATCAGTTCTACAAAATCGAAAATATAAACCGTAAAATGTTCAGAGGCTTATACTGATGTACAGATGATGGTAGAACTCAATGGATGATTCACATAAATTTTAAAAAACAAATAAAGCAAATAGCTTTAGTTTTCTTCTTCAAATATTTTTTAGCCCGGCCATTTTCTTTGACCGGGTTTTTGCAGTTTTAGGGTTCAAAGCTCTCAAACTTTCCGTTTTCGTAGAACAGAACGATGCGTTTTATTTTATTTGTTTGATTTCCAATTACTTGACTAAGTATTTCTTCAGGCGAATTTCCTAATCGCTGAGAATCGGATATTTTTTCCGAAGCTTTATCTTGGGATGATATAAAAGATTCTCCAGAACCAGATTGAGGAAGTTCCATTTCTGTTTCTTCTGCCCCAAAATCGTCATCATTATTCATCATGGTAAAAAGATCTGGCAGAGGGGTAGGCCTTACCTTATCTTCTTCCGTTTGGCCCTCTAAAATCTCTACTTCTGGTAATTCGGATTTAAGCATTTCACCTTCACCTGTAACCAACCAATCCCAAAGAAGTTCAGGGAAACGAGATTTTATTTTTATGATAAACTCCAGAGAGGGTTTGTTTCTTCCGGACGTAATGTGCGAAATTGAGGAACGCTGTACATCAATCTCATCTGCAAATTCAGATGGAGTAAGATTAGAATACTCTATAACCTTTGAAATTCTTTCGTTTAAACTCATAAAATAAGCCTTTAATTATTTTACAAATGTAAATAATATAATTTACAAAAGCAAAATACAAATGTAAACAAATTGAAATATTATTGAAATACATTTGTAAACTATAATTAATAGTATAATAATCAGTTAATTATAAATGAATTACAATTGTATTTAACCAATTAACCTTATAGTACTAGCTAAACTTCAAATCATCATTTCATCCAAATTTTGCGTTTTAAGATTGGTTATAAATGTAAATTCGAGGAAATATATGCCATTTTTGACCCTTAAATTTCCTTATTAGCTCTGTTTACATCATTAATCTGCTATAAAACAGAATGAGAGAGTATATATTACATAAATAACGGTTTAATGTGCATTTAAATGCATAATTGCACTGTATACAAACGTAAATTACTCTTGTAAATCCCTTTTTTTAAGCATTCTAATCAATATTTATAGCTAAATATCTTTTCTGCACTAGATTAATTTTTTGTAAACTTTACAATTGAATAGAAAGACATCAGTTTGGAATAAATTATAGCTAAATCTCAAAATTCTCATCGTTTTACATATGTATAACTGTGTAAGCAACTCGTTTTTCCACATTATTTTTGTTTAAAAAAAATATGCTCAATTGGCTTAAAACAGGCTTTTTATGACTTCAAGTATCCTTACAAATAGAATTGAGATGAATTTTGTAACTAATTGAATTTGTGTTATTTAAATGTATTGAATTAAATTATTCGCAATTCACAATTTTATCAACAGACAACTTGTCAACTCAGTCTGTTTAGCAATGTTACGTATGTTAATAGTGTTCTTATAAGCATAACTGCTATATTTAACTTATGTAAATTACAATATTAAACATAAAATTTACGGTGTTTACATAGTTTTGATGGTATTTACATTTGTTAATGTTTATTTTTTGCCTTAAAATTGTTAAATTTGATTCTTGTAAATTATTTCCAACAATGAATTTTGAACAGATCTATTCTCCAAGCCCTGATTTCTCTAATCGCTATATTTCCCCTGAAAAATTATTTTCCTACCTACAGACGAATCTCGGCGATTATATTCAAGAGATCGGAAAATCATATTTAAATAAGCCAATTTATCAGTTAAGCATCGGAAGCGGAAACATTCAGGTACTGGCATGGTCACAAATGCACGGGAATGAATCCAATGCTACTCATGCAATGATCGATCTTTTGACAAGCCTTGATAAGGCACCTGAAATGAAAGAAGATTTATTCAGTAAAATCAGGTTAGACTTTATCTTTATGCTAAATCCTGACGGATCCGAAAGATGGACAAGATTGAATGCAACTGATATAGATCTGAACAGAGATTTTCACAATGAGGCAAGTAAGGAAATTAAGTTTCTAAAAAATGCGGCATCTTCAAAGAAGTATGACTATGCCCTAAATCTCCATGAGCAGAGAACCATTTTTACAACAGATGGTATTCATCCGGCTACACTTTCTTTTCTGGCTCCTTCTGAAAATGTAGAACGAACCGTAACTGAAAACAGAAAAAAATGCATGGCTGTAATCGGAAATGTTTATAATCATCTTAAGGAGATGATTCCTGATCAGATTGGAAGATATTCTGATGAGTTCTATCCAACCTCTACAGGTGATAATTTTATTAAGGCAGGGATGCCTACCATATTATTTGAGGGTGGACATTTTGTAAATGATTATACAAGAAAGGGAACAAGAAAGTATTATACAATTGCTCTTTATTATGCATTAAAGGCGATCAGTGAACTGAATTCTGATACTACAGGATGGGAAACCTATCTTGAAATTCCGGAAAACAAGGAAACTCATTATGATATTATCTATAGAAATGTAAAGCTGAATACAGAGCACGAATGCATTCTGGACATTGCTGTTCAATACAGGGAAATGAAAGAAGAAGGGAAAGGTGAAATTTCGTTTATTCCTTTTGTAATGGAAGCAGGAGATGTGAAAAAAAGAAAAGGCTGGCTGGAAGTAGACTGTACAGGAAAGAAGTTTGTTTCTGCCAATAAATATCCAAAACTTGATGCAGTAGTGGATTTTACAATAGAAGATTAAAAATATCGGCAATCCAAAGATTGCCGATATTTGTTTTTTTAGATCTGTATTACCGGCATTATCTGCGGTAAGCCTATATTCAATAATATCTGAACTTTAGTTTACGACTTTAATTCCGCTTGCTAAGAATCTGATTTCTTCTTTAGGTTGTGTAATGGCATCAATTTCAGATTGAGGCTTTTTCCCATCTTCTGCATAATGCTTTTGTTCATCCACAGAAATAACTTTTCTTTCTGCATTTCCTTCCAATACTACATTTTTTCCTTTCAAAGCAGTTGGAACAAAGAATGCATAATCTTTCATTTTTACGAAAAATTGTGAATTATCTTCAGTTTGGATGGTAAGCCAACATCCTTTTTTCTCACATACATCCGTTACCTTTCCTTTGATGGCAATATTTTCCAGCTTCTTATTCTCTTTTTTAAGCTTTTTTCCAAGTTTTTCTATTGTGATGGCCTTAGATTCTGTACCGGAAGCAACACCTGCTCCATAAGTATCGCCTACTAAGGCATTTCCAGTGGGAGGGGAGAATTTCTTTTGAGATGTTTCCTGAGCAAAAGCAAGACTGGAAGCACTTACAGCAACTGCAAATAATATAGCTTTGAATTTCATTGTTAATATTTTTTCCAAAAATACTAATTAAAATCGAATCATAAATCGATAAAAATTAATAATAAACAGGTGCTTCTGTAAATTTTTAATAAAATTCAAAATGAAAGGGAGATTTGTTTATATTTGACGCCTATACTTGACTATGCAAAAAAAACTGAAACTATGGGACGCCATTATGCTTGTAATGGGGTCTATGATCGGAAGTGGGATCTTTATTGTAAGTGCTGATATGATGCGCAACCTGGGCTCTGGATATTGGATGATTGTTGTATGGATTATAACAGGAGTAATGACGGTAGCTGCTGCAATAAGCTATGGAGAGCTTTCGGCATTGTTTCCCAAAGCTGGTGGACAATATACTTATCTGAAGGAGATCTTTGGACGAAGAATGGGATTTCTTTATGGCTGGGGGCTTTTTACGGTAATACAGACCGGAACTATTGCTGCAGTGGCAATGGCTTTTGGAAAATTTACAGCTTACCTGATTCCGTCTCTTAATGATGCAGCTCCCATTTTTCAAAGCGGAGAATTTAAAATTACATGGATACAAATTTTAGCTATTGCTGTGATTTTACTGCTTACCTATATTAATACTAGAGGAGTACAAAGTGGCAAGATTTTGCAGAATGTATTCACAGGATCTAAAATCATAGCTTTAGTAGGTTTAATTGCATTAGGTTTTATACTGGTTGATTTCTCTCATTTATCGGAAAACTTCAGTTTAGGAACAGGGGCTTTTAGTAATCTTAAAAAGGATTTGAGCGGAAACTTCCTGAAAGAGGGATGGGAACCCATTGGAGGAATGACCTTATTGGGTGGTATTGCTGCCGCAATGGTAGGATCTGTTTTTAGCTCTGTAGCTTGGGAAAGTGTAACTTTTGTATCCGGAGAAATTGAGAATCCGAAGAGAAACGTTGTAAAATCAATGATCTATGGTACTTCTGCCGTAATGATTCTTTACATAGCCGTTAACTTTGTATATTTAAATGCTTTAGATAAAGACGGAATTGCATTTGCTGCCAATGACAGGGTAGCAGTAGCAGCCTCGCAGAATATTTTTGGAAGTGCGGGAACAATTATCATTGCTTTATTGGTAATGGTTTCTACTTTCGGATGTGATAACGGATTGATTCTCGCGGGAGCGAGGGTTTTCCAGACTATGGCAAAAGATGGAATGTTCTTTAAATCTGCCGAAAAAAACAATAAGAATGAAGTGCCGGAAAATGCATTATGGATGCAGGGAGTCTGGGCTTCTTTATTATGTTTGAGTGGACAATACGGAAACCTGTTGGATATGATCTCCTTTGTAATTGTTCTATTCTATATGATTACCGTTTTTGGAGTTATTTATTTAAGAATTAAACAACCTGCACTGGAAAGACCATACAAAACGTGGCTATATCCGGTAACTCCGATTATTTATCTGGTAATAGGAGCGTGTTTTTGTATTTTACTATTAATATATAAACAACAATACACATGGCCTGGATTCGTATTGGTTCTACTGGGACTTCCGGTATACTATTTTATTAACCGAAAAAATGCAGACAGTTAAAATAATGAATATAATATAGATAATGGTTTCAGGGCTATCAATTCAGTTTGGTAGCCCTGATCTTTGAATAATATTTTAATTTATTATGACAATTATTTAGTGAAAATGTGTATTTTGGTATTTCGTTTTTAAGTAAACGGAACCATGAAGTAAAAACTATAAGTTATGGATACACCAAATTACAGAATGCCTTTCGTGCCATCTACTCTAATGACCGAAGGAGGAAGTATCGATACCTGCGATATGGGGGAAAGTATTGCCCACAATATTATGCTGCTGATCACCACCAAAAAAGGAGAGAACAGATATGATGAAAACTATGGAAACGACGTTTGGAACTTGGAATTCGATAATGGAGTAACAAGTGCCATCTGGGAAAACGTTTTTGTCAAAAGTCTTAAAAGACAGATCCAGGAGTATGAACCTCGCATTGTACAACCGCAGATCGATGCCAACATACAATTTGTAGAACACAGCTACGATACAAAAGAACACACCGAAATCAAAAAGAAAGTAAGAATTGCCATCAATGCCAAGATGGAGGAAACAGGAGAGCGTTTCAGTTTTTCAACGGAACTGTTCCTGAGCCCGATGTCTATTGATTAATATTTTTAACCGCAAAAGAAATTATGAATTTAGATCAGAATATTTATTCTAAAGAATCTGTAAAAGCAAGAATGCTGCAGAATGCAACTAAGGTCTGGGGATTGAAGAGTCCACAGTCTTTGGATCCGTTTGTAAAGTTATTGATAGACGCATTCAGTACAGAAGTTTTTAAAGCGAATAATGAAATACAGACAGTAAATGCCCGAATTCTAGAAAAACTGGCAAAATTGTTGACCCCATCCATCTATACTCATCCTATTCCTGCTCATGCTGTTGCCTTTACACAGCCTTATGAGTCTACCGAAGTATTGTTGGAGCATACGGAGTTTTTCTTCCGTAAGCAGATGACCTCCACTGTAAAATCAGAATCAGATAAACAAGTGAATATTCCTTTCACTCCTGTGGGGAATGTAAGAATTAATAAAGTTCACACTTCAGTAATGTTTGTAGGAAATACCTGTTATAGTATTGATGACAGGTTTAATAAAATTCCTATTGCTAGATTTAACGGAAGACCTGAAGACTACAGAAAGATTACAGTAGGAGTAGATGTAAGTAAATATGCAAGTGAGAACTTTCCTAAATACATGAGTGTATTTTGTTCCAATCCTGCTTTTGAACATTTGGATTTTGTATATAAATTATTGCCTTATATTACCGTATCAAGTAATGGGAATCCTTTATTTGTAAGAGAAGGGCTAAGTTATCTTACAGAAAGCAATCCGGATGGATATGAGCAGATGTTCAAGGAGCAATCTATCAGAAATAAAGTTATTGAAGATATCAAAAGTATTTATCGTCATAAATTTATTGAAATTACAGGGCTTTCCAGCAGTTTGTTTTCAGAACCCGGACAGCTTCCGCAGAATCTGGATTTCCTTGTAGGAAAAGAAGAGATTATAAAATATCTAGATAACAAGTGTTACCTATGGCTTACCTTTGAATTCCCACCACAGTTCTCAGCAGAAATTCTTGATAATTTCTCATTTGTACTGAATGCCTTCCCGGTTTATAACAGAGGTTGGAAAAAAACAGAGTATAGCCTTGACATTATGGGAAATAATATTCCTTTAGTAACCGATGAAGGAGAACATTTCCTATACGTAGATGAAGTACAGGATGGAGATGGAAGAAGATACACAGAGATCCCATTTACTCCGGCCGATGATCTTAAAAAAGGATTGTATACCGTAAGAAAAGGAGGAATGGAACGTTTCACCAACAGAAATGCGGTAGATATGATCGCCAATGTTTTGGAGCTGACAAGAGACGAAATTGCAGCATTCTCTCTTTTAAACAGGGATAATGTAAAAGGCGTTCTTAGCGAAATGTCTGACAAGATGAAATCTATGGTGCAAAAAGTGAATAATGCCAAAAGAAACATCAGACAGGAACTGAACTATGTAATTATGGAACCTGTAGAAAAAACAGACCATACCTACGCTGCTTTTTGGATCACTCATTGTACACTAGCCAATCATATGCGTCCGGGAACAGAGCTTTCCAACCAGTTGAAGTCACAGACCGTTGTTCTGCTTACTGAAACCTTGGGCGGAGCCGAAGAACAGAAAGGTACAGACAGTATACAGGCCTATAAATATGCTTTAACAACAAGAGATAAAATTATTTCCCTTGAAGACGTTAAAAATTATTGCCGAATGGTACTGAAAGATGAGCTAAGAGAAGTAAGAGTAAGAAGAGGAACCATGATCAGCAACAAACCTAAGGAAGGTTTTGTAAGAACCGTTGAGGTAGAAATCATTCCACAGAACTATTCTTTCTACGGAAGAGCTTACTGGGAAAACATGGCGAATATTACAAGAAATCAGATTATTGCCAAAGCTATAGATGGTATAGAATATCTTGTGAAAGTAAGTAACGAGGATATTGAATTCCAGGATATGTAGGACTTCAATAAATAATTTAAAATATAAAATGCCGTAGGAAATACGGCATTTTTAGTACATCACACTCATACAAACAACTTTATTATTTCGATGAAAAAAGCTTCACTTTTTATATCACTTTGTCTTTTTAGCCTTCAAGTAAAAAGCCAGACAATACAAGATTTAAGAAATAAGATCAATACAATTACATCAACAAAAAACGCCACTGTAGGAATATCTGTAAAGGGAATAGAAGATAAAGATACGCTTAGCATTAACGGAAACAAGGAAACTCCGCTGATGAGTGTTTTCAAATTCCATATTGCATTAGCAGTCTTAAATAGAGTTGATAAAGGAAAATTAAAGCTTAACCAGAAGTTTTTCATTAAAAAAGAAGATCTGATGCCAGAAACATGGAGCCCAATCAGAGAAGAATATCCTGAAGGGAATATGTACCTGACACTAGATCAGTTATTAAGATATACAGTTTCTCACAGTGATAATAATGGTTGTGATATTTTGCTCAATATTATTGGAGGAACAGACTCTGTTCAAAAATTCATTAATCAACAAGGAATAAAGGATTTTACTATAAAAGTGAACGAACAGCAAATGTCTTCCTTTGATAAATTCTATCTGAACACCACAACACCTTTAGCCACCACAGATCTCTTAGAAAAATTCTATAAGGGAAAGGTTTTGAAAAAAGAAACCACAAAATATCTATATCAGATCATGGTAGAAACCTCAAGAGGGTTGACCTGGATGAAGGCCGGTCTGCCCGCCGGAACAGAGCTGGCACATAGAACAGGAATCTCCAGTAGAAATGAAAATAATCTACGAGCAGCAATGAATGACGTAGGAATTGTAAAGCTAACCAACGGGAAACATTTTATTCTTTCAGTATATCTGAAGAACATTAATGAAGAAATGGCAGTCACAGAAAAAATTATTGCAGACATTAGTCATGCAGTTTGGGAATATTATACAAACAAAAAATAAATTCAATAGAAACGGGCTAAAGCCCGTTTTTTTATATAGAAATAATCCATTGGCTAAAGCCAAAACCTAATAGCAAGCCCTACAGCTAACCCTCTATAAAAATTAGAGTTTAAAAACGTCCCTTGAGAAAAGCAAAGTCTTTTTTATGAAATTTTTATACCCCTTATAATAAAAAAAATTCCATAAAATTCCGTATTTTTGCACGTTGTGATTTTCAGGCAAAGTCACTCCAAATTATGAGCAAATCAACAGAATATATAGAAGTTTACGGAGCACGTGAACACAATCTAAAGAATATTAATGTTAAAATTCCGCGTAACGAACTGGTTGTAATTACCGGGCTTTCCGGAAGTGGAAAGTCTTCATTGGCATTCGATACCATTTTTGCAGAAGGCCAACGTCGTTATATAGAAACCTTTTCTGCCTATGCACGTCAGTTTTTGGGTGGATTGGAACGTCCTGATGTAGATAAAATTGAAGGACTTTCGCCCGTTATTGCCATCGAGCAGAAAACAACCAATAAAAATCCTCGTTCTACCGTAGGAACTGTTACAGAATTGTATGATTTCCTACGTCTTTTATATGCAAGAGTTTCAGATGCTTACTCTTTGTCTACCGGACAAAAACTGGTAAGCTATACAGAAGATCAGATCCTTGATACCATTAAGGGAAACTATAAAGGAGAAAAGATTATGCTATTGGCTCCCGTTGTACGTTCCAGAAAAGGGCATTACCACGAACTTTTCGTACAGATGGCCAAAAAAGGGTACGGACAGGCAAGAATTGATGGTGAGCTGCAGGATATTGAATATGATTTAAAACTTGACCGTTATAAAACCCACGATATTGATATTGTCATCGATCGTTGGATTATCGGGGAAAGCGCTTCCGAAGGCAGAATGGAAAAATCCTTACGAACTGCCATGGAAATGGGAGAAGGAATTATCGGAATTCAGAAGTTAGGAAGTACAGATATTGAATATTTCTCCAAAAACCTGATGGATGCAGAAACAGGGCATTCACTGGCATTACCGGAACCTAATACATTCTCTTTCAACTCACCAAAAGGAAGTTGTCCGAATTGTAAAGGATTGGGAACAATAAAAAAGATCAATACAGACTACTTTATCGACAATCCAAAACTATCAATCAATCAGGGAGGATTATTGCCATTGGAAGATATCAAGTCGAATAAATGGATCCTTGCACAGATAAAAAATATTCTGGAGATCTTCGGACTGGGAATGACAACGCCATTGCAGGATATTCCTGAAGAAGCTTTGGATTACATCTATAACGGGTGTCACAAAGAATTCAATAAAGACCTGAAATATGCAGGAATTACCAAGAAAATAAAAATTAGTTTCGATGGTTTGATTGCTTTCATGGAAGAAATTATTGATGAAAAAGAATCCTACGAAGCTATTTTGCTGGAAAGACATTTTACAACAGAAGAAACATGCCCAGAATGTAATGGAACCCGTCTTCAGCCGGCAAGCTTAAGCTTTAAAATCGATGGTAAAAACATTGCTGAGGTTAATGGATTAAGCTTGGCGGATCTAAAAGACTGGCTGGCTGATGTTAAAGATAAGTTTTCAGAGAAAAATAAGATCATTGCCCACGAAATATTAAAGGAAATTGAAACAAGACTTCAGTTTCTGTTAGATGTTGGTTTAGATTATCTGAGTTTGAGCAGAAGTTCCAAGACCCTTTCAGGAGGAGAGTCTCAAAGGATTCGTTTGGCAACACAGATTGGATCTCAGTTGGTAAACGTACTCTATATTCTGGATGAACCAAGTATCGGGCTTCACCAAAGAGATAACGAAAGACTGATTCATTCATTGAAGAACCTTAGAGATATCGGAAACTCAGTATTGGTGGTAGAACACGATAAGGATATGATTTTGGAAGCTGATGAGGTTCTGGATATCGGTCCAAGAGCCGGAAAATTTGGAGGCGAGATACTTTGGCAGGGAAAACCAAAAGATCTTTTAAAAGCTGATACCATTACAGCCCAATATATTAACGGAAAAAGGAAAATTGAAGTTCCTGCCGAAAGAAGAGTCGGTAGTGGAAAAAATATCCTGTTAAAAGGAGCTACAGGAAACAACCTTAAAAATGTTACCCTGGATATTCCTTTGGGAAAACTGGTTGTAGTAACCGGAATTTCAGGAAGTGGAAAATCTTCCCTGATTAACGGAACATTATATCCAATCCTTAACAAGCATTTCTACAGAGCAGTTCAGGAGCCTTTACCTTATAAAAAGATTGAAGGACTTGATAATATAGATAAAATTGTAGACGTTGACCAGACTCCGATCGGAAGAACACCACGTTCAAATCCGGCAACTTACACAGGTATGTTTACAGATATCAGAAATCTTTTTGCAGAACTACCGGAAAGTAAAATCCGTGGATACAAACCTGGAAGATTCTCTTTCAATGTAAAAGGAGGAAGATGTGAAACCTGTCAGGGTGGAGGATTGAAAGTAATCGAGATGAACTTCCTGCCGGATGTATACGTTCATTGTGAAACCTGCAACGGAAAACGTTTCAACAGAGAAACTCTGGAAGTACGTTACAAAGGAAAATCCATTTCCGATGTATTGGATATGACCATTGATGAAGCGGTGGATTTCTTCCAGCCTATTCCTAAGATTTTTGCAAAGGTAAAAACATTGCAGGATGTAGGATTAGGGTACATTACATTGGGACAGCAGTCGACAACGCTTTCGGGAGGAGAAGCACAACGTATTAAGCTGGCAACAGAATTATCAAAAAGACAAACCGGAAACACCTTGTATATTCTGGATGAACCTACCACAGGACTTCACTTTGAAGATGTAAAAATCCTGATGGATGCCATTAATCAATTGGTAGAGCTAGGAAACTCATTCATTATTATTGAACATAATATGGATGTCATCAAGTTAGCAGATCATATCATTGACGTAGGCCCGGAAGGAGGAAAATATGGTGGACAGATCGTAGCACAAGGAACTCCTGAGGAAATTATAAAATCTAAGAAAAGCTTAACAGGAAAGTTCTTGAAGAGAGAATTGGAGTAAATAAAGTTAAAAAGGGTGAAAGTTAACTTTCACCCTTTTTAACTTTATTTAGAGATTCTAAATATAATTGTGAATTAATATATAATTGAGTTTCATTAGCTAAACGTCTACCTTGATTTAAATCTTTTTTTTCTTTCTTTAATTTCTTAATATTATTAAAAGTATTTTCTTTAAGTTTTTGCAAAGATTTTATCAATGATTCATTATCTGGACTAATATCATTTTTTTGAAAAGTATTGAAGATTATTCTTTCTTTAAAATTAGCTTCATTTAGTTTTAATTCTATCGAATTCTTAGAGTTAAGCAAAATTTTAGTTTCCTCAGCCCCTAATATGATATATCCATATTCATGAGCTGTTTCACCTTTAGGTAAAAATCGATCCTCGATAATAATTAAATAACCATTGAGATTTAGAGAGTCCTTAATTATATTTAAAGATTCAATCCAATTGTCGGGATTTATTTCATGAAGAACGTTACACAAAATAATACAGTCGAAGTTATTTCTTGGAATTTCATTTGCAGTAGAGTATAATGTATCTAAATTAGGAACTTTTGATAATAGTTCAAAATTTGACTTGTCAATTTCATAGGCATTATATTTTATTCTCTCAGAAACGGTCTCATCTTCCCCAATAGTATAGCCGATACGCCCTTTTCCTGCACCAAAATCAAGTAATTTTATATCTGATTTATTTTGGATAAACTCTTTAAATAATTTAAATTGAGGATCATTAATATTAGTTCCAAAAATAACTTCAGGATCTTTAAAACATTGAACCATAAAATTACTATATGCCCATTCTGAAATAGAATTAATAAAGGATATTAATTCCATCACATGTTCTTCTAAGCCCATTAATTCATTAAAAGAATTGCCAGGTGTTGTTCTTGAAGGTGATATTATTTCATCATCTTTTACCATTAGAATTTCATCGAAGTCTAGATGAGATAAAATATGGACTGAATGGGTAGCAATCCATAATTGTCCATTTTTACTTACAATATCTTTTAGAGCATCTAATAGTTTGATCTGTGCTTCGGGGTGTAAGTGTTTTTCAGGCTCATCAATAATTATTATACTTTCTCTAATATTTGTCTTTGAATTAGTGTCTAAATAAAAGAATAGAATGGCATATGCAAATAACATTTTTTGCCCAGGAGATAATAAATCAACATTAAAGGGCTCATTATTAAAATGTAAAATACTATTTACGGTACCACCTTCAGCTGTTTGACTATATGAAAAATCTTTGCCTAGAAACTTTTTAACATATTTTTGAAAATTATTAAACAATTTATAAGATTCATTTTCTTTCATCTGTTCTATAATTATGGCAGTATTTTCTCTATTTTTCAGATACAAATTAAACTCATAAGACACTATCTCAGTTGATAGTTTCTTTAGGTAATTAACAGTTGTCTTATTGTTTATAGCTGTAAACTGATTTAATTGTGATAATGGAGCAGCTTGTGGGTTTTCAATTAAATTTGGTATTTTAGAGTCTATGTTTCCAAAATCACCTTTTAGAATTGTTTCAAAGTCTAAATTATTATTTATTTTATCTTTAATAATTTTTAAATCATCATTGTCAACTACTTTTATATAAGCAGGAGCAATTTGTGAGAATCTTCTTATAAATCTTTGTAATTGATCTGTTATGCTATTATTAATCTGTTGTGGAGAAATTTTTTGTTTTATAAGACTTTCATATATTCCTTTTGCTTGATTTAGATCACTTTCAAAAGGAAGTATTAAACTTAATGGTAAATTTGTGATATGTTCCTCATTAAATTTATCAAAATTAATAGAGGAGGAATAGTTTTCTACAAATTTTAAAATTCTTGATTTTCCTGCTCCATTTTTCCCAACCAAAGCAACTGTTGATCCTAAAGGTTTTTTAGTTAAATCAATTTCTTTTAAATTTACTTTTTTTGTTTCTTCTTTGGAGATTTTGATTTTTGAAATTTTCATTTAAATAGTTATTGTTTTTACTAAAATATTAAGTTTTTATTTAAAATTCAAATTTGTAGTTAAAATAGCTTCCAATATTAAATTTTCAATTATTTTTAAAATATATTGTATTGATTATTAGTATTTTATATTCTAATGTTAACTCAATGTTAACTGAAAGTGAATTTAATATGAATTATTTTTAATAACTTTGGGTAAGAGATACAAAATAAGGTTAGTATAACATTTAAAACCAACTAGTTATGAAAAATAGAATTCAAATATTATTGGCGTCACTTTTTGTTGTTGGATTTGCTACTGTAATGAATACAACTCAGGCACAAACTACAGATCATAATACCATCCAGGAAATTCAACTGAATAAGAGCGAGACTTTTAACGATATCAGAACTCGATTGATGTCAAACTTTGATCTGGATAATCCTGAATATAGACAAGGAACAGTCAATTCCGTAGTGAAATTTGATATCGCTAAAAACGGAAAAATCGTGAATGTTCATTCAACAGGTGATTGCAAAACCGTAAGCAAAGAAATTGAAGCGGTTTTAAGTGATCTTGATTATAGAGTAGATCAAAGAAAAATGAGTGATAATATGGTTGCTTATACCTACGTAATGCCTGTAACCGTGGAGATTCATAACAGATAACCCTCAAAAAAGCTTTAAAAAAATCGTATCTGTCTTTAATTGATTGAGTTATATATTAGAATCTGTTTTATTTTTATATTATAGATGAAAATTCTGTAAAATTAATAGGCAAATTTGTAATATGTCAGAAAATAATTCGTTTTAATTTTATCAAACCATAAATTAAAACTATATGAAAAATTTAAAGAAACTGACTAAGACAGATTTGAAGTCAGTGTACGGAGGGCAACCAAAACAATATTGTACGTATTGCGAATGGGCAGACAAAGTTTTTTGCAGCGAAATTCCAATCGTTCAATGTCCATAAAAAAAATTAAGACCGCTTATTATAAGCGGTCTTTTCTATTCATGTATACTTTTCGTAAATTCAATCAGGCTTGCTTTAAGATCCTTGGAACTCCCTATGGAATCAAAAGTAATGTTATCTATTTTCCATCCTTTATCGGAGTCAATAAGATGTACTGTATCTACCCATGATACTTTTGGAGAAGCCATATTATATTCAAAATGAACCATTACATCTGCTGTTTTTCCATTCACCGCAATGGATTGAATTTTATAACTTGTATATCCCTCGTATAAACTGGAAAAAATAGCTCCTTCAAATAGCAAAGGCTTTTCATCAGGGTGATTACTGTTTTTTACTTTTTCAATATCTGCTTTTGATGCATTAATGGCATTTTCTAAAGTCTTTTTTAGATCTTGGGAAAATAATTTATCTAGAATAGGTTGGTTATAAACAGCATCATTAGACTTACCATATTTTGTGTAAAGCTCATTTACTTTGCTTTCAATGGTGGTATTGGAAGATGTTGTACTTTGTGATTTATTTTTTTCACAAGAAACAAAGAATAGTAGAATACCAAGATATAAGAAGAGTCGCTTTTTCATTAATAGGTTTTGAGGCATAAGCGGCAAATCTTATACCAAGGCCCTGGATTTATTAATGAATGATATGGTTATTATACATTTTGCATGAACACATCAATACAATAACAAAAAATCAATACATTTGAATTAGATAAAAAAATTGTGGATTCTATTCTTAATGTTGCGGTTCGTTCCCTTTGCGTTTACCTTTTCATGGTAATCGCGATTCGTTTGTTTGGCAAAAATCAGCTTTCCCAACTTAACGCTGGAGATGTTGTTTTACTGCTTCTTATTTCCAATGCTGTTCAGAATGCCATGGTAGGGCCTGATACTTCATTGCAGGGCGGAATCGTAGCGGCATTAGTTTTGTTTGCAGCTAACTTTATCTTAAAAAGATTAATGTTTTCCAATCGTTCCTTTGAATCATTTATGGAGGACGATCCCGTGATTTTGATAAGAGATGGTGTGGTGGATCAGGCAGCATTGAACAGAGTAAAGATTACACAGGGCGAGTTGGAGGAGGCAATCAGAGAACATGGGATAGAACAAATTAAGAATGTAAAACTATCCGTTCTGGAGGTAGATGGAAATATCAGTGTGGTTTCTGAGGATGAAAAAAGTAAGCAGACCCACTATTCCAGAATCAAGAGAAAAAGTAAACGAAAATACCATTAAATACAATGAATTACGAATTAAGAGAAATGCTTCCCAATGACGAGGCAAGGGTCCTGGAGATTTTCAGGCAGGGAGTAGACGGTGGTATTGCCACTTTAGAAACAGAAGTTCCCACTGTTGAAGCCTGGAGTATGGCTTATTTCAATGACTGCCGTTGGGTGCTTGAAAATGAAAGTAATGAAGTAGTAGGATGGTGCGCCCTAAAACCGGTAAGTAAAAGAGAGTGCTTCAAAGGAGTGGCAGAAGTGAGTATTTATTTTGATAATGAATACCAAGGCAAGGGTTTGGGTTCGGTTCTGCTTAAAAAGCTGATTTTGGATAGCGAGGATCACGGATTCTGGACTTTACAGACCAATATTTTTCCGGAAAATGAAATTGCCATCAAGGCTCACCAGAAAAACGGCTTCACAATAGTAGGGGTTCGCAAAAAAATCGGAAAACTCAACGATGGGTGGAAAGATCTGGTGATGATGGAAAGGAGAAGTGAAATCGTCTAAATAGTAACCAATAGAAATATAAATTCTCAAAAGAAGTTTACAATAACTGTAAACCTTGAACCTTAAACTTTGAATTATTTGGCATCAACATTGTTATATTCTATACCTAAGTTTGAAAAAGAGAAAATAATGAAAAGTATGTTTAAAATTACAGGCGCCCTTGTTGTGGTGTTTATGTTGGCATCATGTGTTGTTCACGATAATGGACGTGGGAATGGAGCTAAGCCACTTCCGCCAGGACAGGCGAAGAAAATATATGGAGGGAGCGCCAAAGATTATGCACCTGGACAGGTTAAGAAAAGAAATAGATATTAACAGTACAAAATGTATCGTTATAAAAATAAAAACCCCTGAAATTTCAGGGGTTTCCTATTTTAAAGTCTGCTTTTCTTAGGATTTAAAAAAGTATTGAAGATCATTACTTCCTGCCCAAATTTATTCTCAACATGTTCAGCTATATTTTTTAGCTCACTTTCAATAAAGTCATTTCTAAGCTCATCATTATCAAACATAAGAAGGAGGTTGTAATTTTTACCCTCGTCAATATAATCGCTGTGTACTTCAGAAAGAATATATTTGCTGACATCCATTAAATTTTCGGTCATTAAAACCAATGTTTCATCAATATAATTTTCCCATTCTTCCAGATTATTTTTCGTACAGTGGAAAGTTATACTTAATAGGCTCATATTTTAAGAATTTTTAAGATTTTGTGGATAAATTCTAACGCAAAAATCGGCATTTTTTTCGTAAATTAGCCCGTTAATAAAAATTCAAAATAAATAATTTTCAGACTTTCAGCTAAGGGTCTGACTATCATTATAATAAAATTTGTTTATGCAAAAAGAAGGAGAAAGACTAATTCCTATCAACATTGTTGATGAAATGAAGTCGTCTTATATCGATTATTCGATGTCGGTTATCGTTTCAAGAGCGCTACCTGATGTAAGAGACGGCTTGAAGCCCGTTCATAGAAGAGTACTTTACGGTATGTATGGACTAGGGGTTTTTTCGAATAGAAAATATTTAAAATCTGCGAGAATTGTTGGGGATGTTTTGGGTAAATATCACCCGCACGGAGACTCCTCTGTATATGATGCAATGGTGAGGATGGCTCAGGACTGGAGCTTACGTTATCCTCAGGTAGATGGGCAAGGTAACTTTGGATCCATGGATGGTGACCCGCCGGCAGCAATGCGTTACACCGAAGCAAGATTGAAAAAAATCTCAGATGAGGTTCTTTCTGATTTAGACAAAGAAACAGTTGATTTTCAGAATAACTTTGACGACAGCTTGCAGGAGCCAACGGTAATGCCTACTAAGGTTCCAAACCTTTTGGTAAACGGTACTTCTGGTATTGCAGTAGGTATGGCAACCAATATGGCGCCTCACAACCTGTCAGAGTCTGTAGATGCAATCTGTGCTTACATCGATAATAAAGAAATTACGATTGATGAGCTAATGCAGCACATTATAGCACCAGATTTCCCTACAGGAGGTATTATCTATGGTTATGACGGAGTAAGAGATGCTTTCCATACCGGTAGAGGTAGAGTAGTCTTAAGAGCTAAGGTTAACTTTGATGAAATCGGAAACAGAAACGCAATTATCGTTACTGAAATCCCTTATCAGGTTAACAAGGCAGAAATGATCGCAAGAACAGCCGAGCTTGTTAAAGATGAGAAAATCCCTGGTATCCACGAGATCAGAGACGAATCGGATAGAAAAGGACTTCGTGTTGTTTACGAATTGAAAAACGACGCCATTCCAAACGTTGTTCTAAACCTTTTATATAAATATACATCACTTCAGACTTCTTTCAGCGTTAATAATATTGCGTTGGTACATGGAAGACCGGAGCAGTTGAACCTAAAGGATATCATTCATCACTTTGTAGAGCACAGACATGAGGTAATCGTAAGAAGAACTCAGTATGAGCTTAAAAAAGCAAAAGAAAGAGCACACATCCTTGAAGGGTTCATGAAAGTAATTGGAACTCAGGATTCATTAGATAGAGCTATTTCTATTATCCGTCATAGTGCTAACCCTCAGGCTGCAAAAGAAGGCTTGATCGAAGCATTTGAACTTTCAGAAATTCAAGCTCAGGCGATTCTAGATCTTAGATTAGCTCGTTTGACAGGAATGGAGCTTGATAAGATCCGTGATGAGTATGATGCTATTATGAGAGAGATTGGTGATTTAGAAGATATCTTGGCTAATGAACCAAGAAGATTCCAGATCATTAAGGATGAATTAATCGAAATCAAAGAAAAATACGGCGACGAAAGAAGAACTGAAATTGATTATTCAGGAGGGGAAATGTCCATCGAAGACATCATTCCGAACGAAGCAGTGGTTCTTACCATTTCTCATGCAGGATATGTAAAGAGAACTTCGCTTTCAGAATATAAGATTCAAAGTAGAGGTGGCGTAGGAAATAAAGCAGCAACTACAAGGGATTCTGACTTCCTTGAGTACATTGTTTCTGCAACCAACCACCAATATATGTTGTTCTTTACAGAAAAAGGAAGATGTTACTGGTTAAGAGTATTTGAGATCCCTGAAGGTTCAAGAACAGCCAAAGGAAGAGCAGTACAAAACCTGATCAACATTGAACCGGATGATAAAATTAAGGCCTATATCAGAACCAATAACCTTAAGGATTCCGAATATGTAAATCAAATGAGTGTAGTGATGGTAACCAAGAATGGTACAATCAAGAAAACATCATTGGAAGCTTATTCAAGACCAAGAGTAAATGGGGTGAATGCAATTGAAATTAGAGATAATGACCAATTATTAGGAGCTTACCTTACCAATGGTACTTCAGAGATCATGATTGCTACTAAAAATGGTAAATGTATCCGTTTCCCTGAAGAAAAAGTAAGAGAAGTAGGTAGAGGTTCTATCGGGGTTCGTGGTATTGCAATGGAAGATAATGATGAGGCTATTGGTATGATTGTTGTGAATGATGTAGAAAACGAAACCGTTCTTGTGGTATCTGAAAAAGGATATGGAAAGAGAACAGCAGTAGAAGACTACAGAATTACGAACAGAGGAGGAAAAGGAGTAATCACTCTAAACATTACTGAAAAAACAGGAAATCTGATTGCTATTCAAAACGTAACAGACGAAGATGGATTGATGATTATCAATAAATCCGGTGTTGCCATCAGAATGGGGATGGACGAAATGAGAGTAATGGGAAGAAATACACAAGGTGTAAAACTGATTAATCTTAAGAAGAATGACGAGATTGCAGCCATTGCAAAAGTAGCCATGGATAAAGATGTAGAAGAAGATTCTGAAGAAAATGAAGAAGGAACAGAAATAATAACTGATAACGAGGAAAACACTGAACTACCTCAGGCTGAAAATGAAAATACAGCAGAGGGAAATGAGAATTCTGATTCTGAAGAATAAATGTACAATTAATATAAAATAGTTATTATGAAGAAACTAATTTTAGGTATGGCTATCGTAGCCTCCGCTTTTGCTTTTGGACAAAAGGGTGATGTGAATGCCCAGCTTCAGGCTACTAACAAAGCTGCTATGGATGCGTACAACGCAAAAAACTATGCAGCAGCGGCACCTAAGTTTATAGAAATCTATGACTTACTGAAAGCAAACGGTCAGGATAATAAAATGTATATGTATTATGCAGGTCTTAGCCACGCATTGGCAAATAACAATGACGCAGCAATCAAAATATATACAGATTTAATTAACTCAGGGTATACTGGAGTAGAGACAACTTATACTGCAAAAGAAAAAAAATCCGGACAGACAGTAAACCTTGATAAGGCTACTTGGGATCTTATGAAGAAAAATGCAGATTATTCTGATTTCAAAACTGAGCAGACACCAAGTGTAGAACCTGATTTGTATGAAACTTTAACTACTTTGCTTATTAATGCAAAGAAAGGAAATGAAGCACTTGTAATCATTGAGAAAGGATTAGCTAAATTCCCTAACAATACAAAATTGAAGGAAGCTCAAACCAATGCATATCTTCAGTCTGGAAACATGGACAAATTTGTTGCAGGTTTGAAAGAGCAATTGGCTAAGAACCCTAACGATGCTACAAACTGGTATAATCTTGGAGTAATGCAGGCTAAAACTCCTGCTACTGTTGAAGAGGCGATAGCATCTTTCAAGAAAGCAATAGAGCTTAAACCGGACTTTGCTAATGCTTATCAGAATATAGTGTATACAACCATTGGAGATGATCCTAAGGTAGTAGCAGAAATCAACGCAACCAGAAAAGATAAGCCGGACGCTGCTTCCAAATTAATTGATGCAAGAAGAGAAAGATTTGCTAAGGCTTTACCATATGCAGAAAGCTGGTACAAAGTAGATCCGAAGAACATTGATGCAGTTACTACACTTAAAGAAATCTATGTTGTAACAAAAAACATAGATAAAGTTAAGGAAATGAAAGCTAAAGAAGCTGAGCTTAGCGCTGGAGCAAAATAAGCATTTTGTAACTCAATAATAATAAAAACCGAAGCAGTAATGCTTCGGTTTTTTGTATTAAGAGATGAAATTTGTATGTATTTTTTATGAAGTGGATCCATAAATTTAACCCCGAAATTCTCTGTAATTCCGTATCTTTGAGAAAAATTTTAATAAGATGATTGAGTGGAAAACCGCCAAGGAATACGAAGATATTACCTATAAAAAATGTAATGGTGTAGCAAGAATCGCTTTCAACAGACCGGAAATACGTAACGCTTTCAGGCCTAAAACAACTTCAGAATTATATGATGCTTTTTATGACGCATCCGAAGACCCATCAATAGGGGTAGTTTTACTTTCAGGAGAAGGGCCAAGTCCCAAGGACGGAGGTTGGGCTTTCTGTAGTGGAGGAGACCAAAAAGCAAGAGGGCATCAGGGGTATGTAGGAGAAGATGGAAGACACCGTTTAAACATTTTGGAAGTTCAACGTTTGATCCGCTTTATGCCTAAAGTTGTGATTGCTGTAGTTCCAGGATGGGCAGTTGGTGGTGGACACTCACTTCACGTAGTTTGCGATCTTACTTTAGCAAGTAAAGAACATGCTATTTTCAAGCAAACAGATGCAGATGTTACAAGTTTTGACGGTGGGTACGGATCTGCTTACCTTGCTAAAATGGTTGGACAGAAGAAAGCTCGTGAAATTTTCTTTTTAGGAAGAAACTACTCAGCTCAGGAAGCTTTTGAAATGGGGATGGTAAACAAAGTAGTTCCCCACGCAGAATTAGAAGATACAGCCTACGAGTGGGCACAAGAAATATTAGCAAAATCTCCAATGTCAATCAGAATGCTGAAGTTCGCCATGAACCTTACCGATGATGGAATGGTAGGTCAGCAGGTTTTCGCAGGGGAAGCAACCCGTTTGGCTTATATGACAGAAGAAGCTCAGGAGGGAAGAAATGCATTCCTTGAAAAAAGAAAGCCAAACTTCGGAGAAGATAAATGGATATCGTAAATATTGTAAGGAGGTATTCATGTAAAGAGTATTAATGACATAGGTGTCGTTTTTTATCATTTTATATGAATACATTTTACATGAATACATGAAAATAATATGACTGATTGGATAAAAGCCGCAAGGCTAAGAACTTTGCCGCTTTCCCTTAGCGGAATTATAATGGGAGCATTCATTGCAAAGTGGAGATTATACAGAGAAGGAGGAATCTGGGACTGGAAAATTTTTGCACTGGCACTTTTGGTAACACTATTGTACCAAATTTTATCAAACTATGCTAATGACTATGGCGATGGAATAAAAGGAACTGATGCAAAGAGAATTAATGAAGCAGAAGCAAGGGCCGTAGCATCAGGAAAAATTACGGCCAAGCAAATGAAAAATGCAGTGATTTTGTTCTCGGCATTATCTTTCATTGCTACCATTGCACTATTATACGTTGCTTTCATTCCAAACTATATGAATGAATTTTACATTTTCATAGGATTGGGAGTAGCAAGCATTTTAGCAGCAATTGGATATACAGTAGGGAAAAAACCTTATGGTTATATGGGACTGGGAGATATCTTCGTGTTTATCTTCTTTGGACTTGTTTCTGTATGTGGTAGCTATTTCCTATTTACAAAAACTTTCAGCTGGGATATGTTATTACCCGGAACTGCAGTAGGGATGATGAGTATGGCCGTTTTAAACCTTAATAATATGAGAGATATTGAAAGTGATAAACTATCAGGAAAAAATAGTTTTGCATTAAGAATCGGATTCAAAAATGCAATGATCTACGAAATGATCCTGTTGCAGCTTCCTTTGGTATTGATCCTTATTTTTTTAGGAGTAAACGGTTTTATACAGGCGCAAGACTATTATGCTTTCATCGTAATGATTCTGTTGTTTCCATTGGCAAAACTGAGAAGAAGTATCATGTCAGTTAAAGAGCCCAAAGAATTAGATCAATATTTAAAGCAGGTTGGGATCATGACATTTATAATGGCAATTCTTACAGCAGCCGGACTTAATTTATTTAACTAAATCTAAAATAGTATATCATGAGTCCTACAATCTATGTTGAAGCGCAAATGCTTATCAGAAAACCGATTGAAGATGTCTTTGAAGCATTCATCAATCCTGAAATCACTACTAATTTCTGGTTTACAAAATCTACCGGAAAATTAGAAGAAGGGAAAACGGTAACCTGGGAATGGGAAATGTATGGTGTAAAATCTGAAGTGAAAGTGCATCAGATTATTCCAAATGAGCTGATCAGGACAGAATGGGGATCGCCTTCAACAAATGTGGACTATGAGTTTAAAACAATGGAAAAAGGAACCCTTGTTGTTATTAAAAGCTATGGATTAAACCAGAGCGGTGAAGATCTTTTAAGACAGGTTAATGACAATACAGGTGGTTTTACGACAGTTTTAGATGGTTGCAAAGCCTATCTGGAACATGGAATTAAACTCAACTTAATTGAAGATAAATTCCCACAGAAATAATCCGTTTCGGGAAATATTTAAAATAAACTACGCATTTGCGTTTAATTAAAACACAAATAACACGAATGTTTTTACAAATCTCATTGTGAAACCATTAGAGTCATTTGTGTTTAAAAATTTTAAAATTAAATTTAAAATGAAAATACAATTCTTAGGGCAAAATTGTTTCTTGTTCACCTATAAGGACAAGACCATTTTGAGTGACCCTTTTTACAATTACAAAAAAGCGGAATCAGGTTTTGATATTACCGCTCAAAAAATCGATTACATCCTGTTGACCCATGCGCATGGCGATCATATTGCGGATGTAGGAGAAGTGTTACAGCATTATCCTGAGGCAACCATCATTGGAGTGCCTGAAGTATGCGGTTATTTCAAATCAGCGAAGAATACAGACGATGTGAACCTAGGAGGATCGGCAAAAATCGACGATCTTAAGATTTCCATGGTTCCGGCTCACCACACCAGTTCTTTTCCTGATGGGAGCTATGGGGGCGTTCCTGTAGGGTATATTTTCAGACTTCCTGAAGGGAAGAATGTTTATTTAGCTGGAGATACAGGAGTAATGGCAGATATGGAATTATTCCCAAGATTGTATGGTAACATCGATCTTTCTATTCTTCCTATCGGAAGCCACTACACAATGTGTCCGAGAAAAGCATCTTTTGCAGCAGCAGAATTATTGAAAACTCCAAAGGTAATTGGATGCCACTTTGATACTTTCCCTGCCATTGAGATCAATCATGAAAGTGCATTAAAGCATTTCGCAGATAAAAATGTAGAACTTGTTTTACCAAAACTGGGAGAGACGTTCGAATTTTAATAGAGAATTAAGATTGAGGTAATCTAAAATTAGAAAAATGAAAATGATGCGTAAGGTATTAAAAACAAAAAAAGATAATTATCAAATTACCTCTCTTCTCACTTTAAACCAAAAAAAAATGGCAAGCTACCTAAATCACACCGCTACGACCAATTACCTTTGCTGCGTTCCCACCCTGGAGGATTCTCAGGAGCTGGTTGTTTAGGACTTGCCGTTGCAAAGGTAGGAAATATTTGTAAACTTCAAAACTTTATTAAAGAAAATTAGTCGAAAAAATGCAGTGGTAAAGCTAAACAGCTGACATTTAGAGGAATAATTTTTCAACTTTTTTCTAAAAATTTAAATATGACGAAAAGTCCATCAACACTAGGAATTATACTTTTTATAGCTACAATGATCGTTTTCTTTGTAGTATATACTTTTTTTTCAGGAATCAATTATTTTGATATATCACTGAAAGCCAATGCGTTTGTTTTACCTCTTTTGTATGCAGGAGCCGCATTCTGGTCTGTAAAATTATACTGGAACAACCATAGAGTGGTAAGTTTTAAAGAAGCTTTCAAGAGAGCCTTCGTTCCGATGTTTATCGGAGGAATTCTTTCTATTTTCAGTATTTATGCTTTTTTAAACTTTGCAGATACGGATGCCAAGAAGCTTTTGAACTACCAATATGTTCAAAGACAGAAGTCGGAATTGGATACAGAATATACTTCAGCAAGAAAGATTATGAAACATCAAAAAGACATTGATGAGCTGGATCAGAAGTATAAAGAGAGGCTACAAAGCTTCACTCCAGAAGCTGTAAAAGGAAAAGATATGCTCACCGCAAGTCATTTTTCAGGATATTTTGCAGCAATTCTTATATTTTACGTAGTTTTGTCAGTGTTTTTCGGAGCATTTTTCAGAACGAGAACGATATATCAGCCCGAAGAAACAGAACAAGCCTAATTTTTATTAAAATTAAATGAATTTATCTATAGTTATTCCGTTACTGAACGAGGAAGATTCTCTGGAAGAACTTTTTTCAAGAATTGATAACGTCTGCAGAGCCAGTAGTTTGTCTTACGAAATTTGGTTTGTAGATGATGGAAGTACGGATTTATCGTGGAGCATTATTGAGAACCTAAAAGTACAGCATCCTCAGATTCACGGTATTAAATTTTCCAGAAATTATGGAAAATCTCAGGCACTTCATGCTGCCTTTTCAAGAACGAACGGAGATGTGGTAATTACCATGGATGCCGACTTACAAGACTTTCCGGAAGAAATTCCTGAACTATACAATATGGTAGTTAATGATAATTACGATATTGTTTCAGGCTGGAAGAAGAAACGTTTTGATAATGTAATGACGAAAAATGTTCCGTCAAAGCTATTCAATGCAGCAGCAAGAAAAGTTTCAGGAGTATATCTTCATGATTTCAATTGCGGTTTGAAAGCTTACAAAAGGCAGGTTGTAAAATCTGTGGATGTATACGGAGATATGCACCGTTATATTCCGGTATTGGCAGCTAATGCAGGATTCAGAAGAATTACCGAGAAAGAAGTTCAGCATCAGGCAAGACCTTACGGAACCTCAAAATTCGGAACAGAAAGATTCATCAGAGGATTTCTGGATTTGGTAACTCTTTGGTTTGTAAGTCGTTTTGGAGGAAGACCTATGCACTTCTTCGGAGCAGTAGGGACGTTGATGTTTATCTTCGGTTTCCTTTCAGCGCTTTGGTTGGGAATTTCAAAACTGATTGATGTAGCAAGAGGTATTTATGGGCATTTAATCACGAATAATCCGTGGTTCTTTATTGCTTTAACAATGATGATTATGGGAACATTACTGTTTGTGGCAGGATTCCTTGGAGAAATGATTATCAGAACCAACCGCGAGCATAAAAATTATAATATTGATGAAGTGATATAAGGTTTTAAAACCTATTAACTAATTTCAAATCAAATAAATGCCTCAGGAAGTACATCTTTCTGAGGCATTTTTATTTCATCCTTTTTCCAATATTATTTTATACTAGCTACTAAACAAAATCAGACAACTTTAACAACAAAATTAATTAAATTACTGCATGAACTTGATGATTTTAAAGGTTACTCATTGATTTTAATTTTACTTGAACTGTTCTTGCTCTCTTAGATCTACTAAAAAAAGCAAGAAATTGAAAATTATCAGGTTTTTTATTGTCAAATGACAAAGTTTTTTAGAAATTTTAATCCTATTTTTGTTAAAAGATATTGTTGAAAGTTTCATAACGGATGTATAAAAGATTCCGAAAATTTTCAATAGAGTAGATCCCTATGATCGTTAGTAGAATATTTAAAATTAAATATGAAAAAAGTATTATACACATTAATGCTGGTTGCGGTGGTTTCCTGTGGAAAAGTTTCTCCAAAAGGAAATATTGAAAAGAAAGATGTGGAAGTTCCGGAGTTTGTTAATCTGGATCTTACCGGGAAATTTCGTGTATTCTATGCCAGAGGTCCTAAAAACTTCGTGGAAATAGAAACCTATCCCAATGTTGCGAGTAACCTTGATGTAGATGTAAAAGACAAAACGCTTTTCATTAAAGAAAAAAGAGGCACAAAGGGGGTGGATTTTTATAATGTAACCATTTATTCAAAATATAACCTTGAAAAAGTAGCCGTTGCAGACTCAGTGGAAATGAATATTTCAAGCGAAATTAAAACCGATAATTTCAAGCTTAATATGAAAAACTACGCCACATTTATGGGATCTGTTAATACCAGAAGAGCAGAGGTGGAAATGCAGAATAGAAGCCGCGCCAACTTTTTAGGATTATCCAAGGATGCTGTTATAAAGATTTCAGATACAGCGAGTTTAATTGCTCCTTACTGGAAAATTACCAACCTGAATATCGATTCCAAAAACGGAAATTATGCTGAAGTAAATGTAAAAGATTCTTTAAAAGGAAATATTCAGAATACAGCAAAATTTATCTATTATAACGACCCGATCCGAGCGTTTAAAGTGGATAAAACGACGAGAGTAGAGAATAAGAAATTAAATTAGAAAACCATCAGCTGAATGTTGAAAATGGCTGCAAAAGTACGTTCGTTTTCAAGCTTTCAGCTTCCAAACTAGATATAAATATGACAACATTAGAAAAAGCGAAACTTTGGTTAAGTGATACATTCGATAAAGAAACGAGAGATGCTGTACAATCCTTGATCGACAGCAATTCCCTAGATCTGGAAGATTCTTTCTACAGAGAACTGGAATTCGGGACAGGAGGAATGCGTGGGATTATGGGAGTAGGAACCAACCGCTTAAACAAATATACATTAGGGCAGGCTACTCAGGGATTAGCAAACTATATGCTGGAGCAGTTCAAGGGAGAGGAAATTAAAGTGGCCATTGCCTATGACGTTCGTCATAACTCAAAGGAATTCGGGAAACTGGTGGCAGATGTTTTAACTGCTAATGGAATTAAGGTATTACTTTTCAAAGATCACAGACCTACGCCAGAATTGTCTTTCACGGTTCGTGATAAAAAATGTAATGGAGGAATCGTATTAACGGCTTCCCACAACCCACCGGAATATAACGGTTACAAAGTATATTGGAATGACGGAGCGCAGATTGTTCCGCCAAATGATGAAGCCATCATCAATGAAGTATATTCTGTAAAATTTGAAGAAATTAAATTCAACGGAAATGATGATCTGATTGAATGGATCGGAGAGGAGCAGGACGATGTTTATATCGATACTTGTATTGAAAACTCTACTTACCAGAACGTTGGAAAAGAAAATCTAAATATTGTCTTTACATCCATCCACGGAACAACATATACAACAATTCCAAAAGCTTTAGCAAAAGCAGGATTTAAAAAAGTAGATCTTGTAAAAGAGCAGATGATCCCAAGTGGAAACTTCCCAACGGTAGATTCTCCAAATCCGGAAGAGCCTGCTGCATTGGAAATGGCAATGGATCTTGCAAAAATTACCAACGCTGATATTGTTATCGGAACAGATCCGGATGGAGACAGACTGGGAATTGCTGTAAGAAACCTTGATGGAGAAATGCAGTTATTGAACGGAAACCAGACCAATACCATCCTAACTTATTATATTTTGCACGAATGGCAAAAACAAGGAAGAATTACAGGAAAAGAATTCATTGGTTCTACGATTGTAACTTCAGATGTTTTCTATGATATTGCACAAAAATTCGGTGTTGAGTGCAAAGTAGGTCTTACAGGATTCAAATGGATCGGGAAAATGATCCGTGAAGCAGAAGGAACACAGAAGTTTGTATGTGGTGGTGAGGAAAGTTTCGGTTTCATGACAGGAGACTTTGTTCGTGATAAAGATTCTTGTGGTAGTATCGTTCTTGCTTGTGAAATTGCTGCTTGGTGTAAAGCCAACGGAAAAACAATGTATCAGTACATGATTGAGATCTATGAAGATCTTGGAATGTATTATGAGGGACTGGTAAACATTGTAAGAAAAGGAAAAGAAGGGGCTGAAGAAATTCAGAATATGATGAAGAACTTCCGTGAAAACCCTCCAAAAGAATTGGCCGGTTCATTAGTGGAAGAAGTTAAAGACTTTAAAGAACAAACCAGTCTTACTGTTTCAACAGGTGACAAAAAAGTAATGAACGATATTCCAAAATCCAATGTATTAATTTACTATACACAGGATGGAACCAAAGTTTGTGTAAGACCTTCAGGAACAGAACCAAAAATTAAATTCTACGTTTCAGTAAAAGATGTTATTAAGTCTGAAGCAGATTTTAAAGATAAATTAAAATCACTAGAAGCTAAAATCGAGGCAGTTAAAACAGATTTAAAACTGGATTAATTTGTAGTAGATGATAAAAAAAATTATAGCAGTTTGCCTGCTTTCTGCAGCCGTAGTTTCCTGTAAAAAGGAAGCTACAGTTTCGGATGTAAAGCCGGCAAATGATTCGATTGCTAAAAACGAAACCAAGGAAGATCAGTATAAACCTATTGATACAGCTTGTTCTCCCAATTATAAAACAGAGGATTATATCACGGCTCTTCAATGGTATCGTACCAAAATTGATAAGGAGATTGCAGCAAATAGTCCGGAGCAGAATGATAAGGTATATGAAGATTATGTAAAAATCAGAAATAAGTATACCAGTTGTTTGAATGATTTGCATATCGATATATTGGATAAATATGTTGATTATCATACAAGAGACGCTGATACTTATAACCTACCGGAAAATGTAAAGAAAATTGCTGCCGAACTGAACAAGGCAGGTCTTGAATTCCGTGTAATGGGAGAGGGACTTACTGAAATCCACTCATTGCCGGAATATTATGTGTCTGTTTTTAAGAATAAGGTAACTCCTGATTATGATGCTTATATTTCACAGATAGCAAAAGACAACAAGGAAAACTATGCTGTGAACGGAGGCTTGTTAATTACCTGGGAAGAATTAGGCGACAGATTGATCGTCTGGGAAAATTTCATGAATAAATACCCTAAAAGCCCACTGATAAAAGTGGTAAAAGAGGATTATCATAATTATTTGTTGGATTACCTTCTGGGAATGGACAGTGATCGAATTTATGACAGCGAAGAAGGTGAAATTTATGATGATAAGAGAGAAGAATATAACAGAATCATCAAAAAATATCCAAATTCTATTACTGCGAAAAAAACTAAAGAACTAATAGCCGCTTATGATGCCCATATACCTGTGGATCAGATAGAAGAGAGAATAAATTTGAGAAGATAATATTAGTAAATTTAAAATAAGAAAAAAGTGAAAGTTTCAAAATTAGCAGCGAACCTGATCGGTTCTGAAATTGTAAAAATTGGTAACGAGGTAAATGATCTAAAAGCAAAGGGAGCAGAAATTGCCAATCTTACTATTGGTGACCTGAATTCTAATATCTATCCTATTCCGGCATTGCTGAAGGAAGAGATTCAGAAAGCCTATCAGAATAATCTGACAAACTATCCACCTGCAAACGGACTTTTATCTTTAAGAAAGGAAGTTTCCAAGGATCTGAAAAACAGATGGAACCTGGATTATTCACCTAACGACATCCTGATTACGGCAGGTTCAAGACCTTTGATCTATGCTGTATACAAAACAATTGTAGATGAGGGAGATAAGGTAATATATCCTACACCGTCTTGGAACAATAATCATTATGCTTACCTTACTTCAGCCAATGCTGTAGAAGTAAAAACGAAGCCTGAAACCAACTTCCTTCCAACAGCAGATGATTTAAGACCTCATTTGGATGGCGCTGTTTTACTGGCACTTTGTTCACCATTGAACCCTACAGGAACAATGTTCACAAGAGAACAACTTTCAGAAATCTGTGAATTGGTGATCGCTGAAAACAAAAAAAGAGGGGCAGATGAAAAGCCGTTATACCTAATGTATGACCAAATTTATTCTAACCTTACTTTTGGAGCAGAACATGTAGATCCGGTTTCTCTTTTCCCTGAAATGAGAGAATATACTATCTATATTGATGGGATCTCTAAATGTCTTGCTGCAACAGGAGTACGTGTAGGATGGGGATTCGGTCCGGCTCATATCATAGATAAAATGAAAGCGCTTCTTACCCATGTGGGAGCTTGGGCGCCAAAACCAGAGCAGGAAGCTACTGCAAAATTCTATGAAAACCCTGAAAATGTAAATGTATTCGTAGAAGATTTCAAAGGAAAGCTTGAAGAAAGCTTAAAAGTTCTTCACGGAGGAGTTCAGGATCTAAAAATAAAAGGACTTTCTGTAGACAGTATAGAGCCTATGGGAGCACTTTATCTTACCATTAAGTTAGACTACATCGGAAAAACAAAACCTGATGGAGCTACTATTGAAAACTCGTCTGATTTGGTATTCTATTTAATCAATGAAGCAGGAGTAGCTTTAGTACCATTCTCAGCATTCGGGGAAGATAAGTCTGAACCTTGGTTCCGTGCTTCCGTTGGAGGGTTGGCTGTAGATGAGATCAAGGTAATGCTTCCAAAACTGGAGAGCGCTTTGAACAAATTAAAGTAATCTTTACATAAAATATATAGGCTTCGACTCTGTTCAGCATGACATCGTTAAAATATTATCATTAGCAGTGTCATACGGGATAGAGTCGAAGTTTTTTCTACCCATTCCTTGGATATACAGAATTATTTTTCTGATTAAGTTTATCAATTAACGTAAGATTATTATTTTACGAAAAAAATTAAATAAACATTAAAAATTAGATAAACATTTTGTAGTAACATGAACTAGGAATTACCTTTGGGGCTTTTACACACCTAAATATAATAAAGTCGAAAATTAAACGATGAAAAAACTGAGATTTCTACTCTTACCAGTTTCAATATTGGTATGCTCACAAGAGATTGATACACTGAAAGTAAAAGAGCTACCACAGGAACTTGAACTGCCAAAAGTACAAACCTACACCTTAAAAGACGGTTCTGTCAGAACCTATCCAAAGCCTAAACTATTAGATTTTGTAACCAAACTACCCCGAAATTTTATTGATACCAATAAAGACTTTGTAGCAAAGGATCATGCTTATTATTTAGGAGGAGCAGTTGCATCAACATTGATCCTTATACCATTTGATCAGAAATTAATAGACAATTCACGAGAATTGGGAGAAAGATGGGGAATGGATAAAGATAACAATTACCATAAAATTGGAGGTGTCTTTAAAATACCTAAAGATATCGGATCAACCCTATACCTTATTGGGAATGGCTCTACATTAGTCCTTTTGGGAATCGGTTTTGGAACGTATGGTTTAATTAAAAATGATTACAGAGCACAAGCCACAGCAAGCGGATTAATGGAAAGTTTAATTCTTTCCGGGGTTTTCACCCAGACTATTAAAAGAATTACAGGAAGAGAAAGCCCGTTTATTGCAGAGATAAATGGCAATAAAGGAGGGGCATGGAATCCTTTTCCAAGTTTTTCAGAATTTGGGAAAAATACCTCGAATTATGATGCAATGCCGTCCGGACACTTAACTACGTTTATGGCGGGTATTACTGTAATTGCGGATAACTATCCTGATGCAAGATGGATAAAGCCGGTAGGATATACCTTAGCAGGAGCTTTATGTTTTCAAATGATGCAAAGTAAGGTTCACTGGGCTTCAGATTATCCGCTAGCCTTATTAATGGGATATTTTATAGGAAAAACCATTTCAAAAAGCAGATATACTTCATCAGAAGGAACCATCGGAAAAACAAAATACAACTTAAACTTTGTTGCATCCCGCCAATGGGAATATAATATGGTAGGAGTAAAACTCTCTTTTTAAACCTCTGAAATCTTTGTTTTGTATAGTAAATAAGATAGTTTTCACTACATTTGATCTCAATATAAAAGGAGCATTACCGCGTTTTTAAATGCCGGAATGAAAACTTATTGAATTAAAAAGACTTAATTAATATTTTTATTAGATGAAAATAATCGCTGTCATCCCTGCTCGTTACGAAGCAAGCCGTTTTCCGGGGAAACTCATGCAGACTTTAGGAGAAAAAACCGTTATTGCCACCACCTATCAGAATGTAGTGGAAACAGGACTTTTTGATGAAGTTTTTGTAGCAACGGATTCTGAAATTATCCTTGATGAAATTGTAAAAAATGGCGGTAAGGCTGTAATGACAGGACAGCATGAAACAGGAAGCGACCGTATTGCTGAAGCCGTACAGAACATAGATTGCGATATCGTTATCAATGTTCAGGGAGATGAACCTTTCCTAAAGCTGGAACCTTTACAACAGCTAATTGAGGTTTTCAAAAAAGATGATCATAAAGAGATTTCATTGGCTTCCCTTAAAATAAAATTATCTGAAAAAGAAGAAGTTGAAAATCCCAATAACGTAAAAGTAATTACTGATAACAATGGTTTTGCCTTATATTTTAGCCGTTCTGTAATCCCTTTTCACAGAGAAGTTTCTTATGATATAAGTTACTTTAAGCATATCGGGGTATACGCGTTCCGAAAAGAAGCGTTGTTACAATTCTCGAAACTGGAAATGAAGCCATTGGAAATCTCAGAAAAAATTGAATGTATCCGATATCTGGAATACGGAATGAAGATCAAAATGATAGAAACTAATTTCATTGGAGTAGGTATTGATACTCCGGAAGATTTGGAAAAAGCACGAAAGCTTATTTAAAATAGGAGAAAGCAATCAACAGGTTTGGAATTTTATCCTTTCGTCCTTTTGCTTACCAATCCTTTTTGCTATTTCGCCCAAATCCCCTTATATTTGAATTTATAAATAAAATTAATGAAGAGATTATTTTTAGTATTTGCCCTGATATTTTCACACTTAACCTTTGCCCAGACAGCCAAAGAAATTATAGATAAAAATATTGAGTTATCCGGAGGCTTAACCAGTTGGAAGCTTTTAAACTCGGTATTGCTGCAAGGAAAAGTAGTGTTGGGAATAAAGGACGAATATCCTATAAAAATATACCAGCAGCGCCCCAACCTTACCAAAACAATTATTACAATTAGCGGAAAGGAAACGGCTATTGAAGGCTTTGACGGAACAAAGGGATATGCCATGAACTATGCTACCAATAAACTTCAGGAATATCCTGAATATGTTTCAGAAAGCTTTGATAATGACTTCATTGATTGGGAAAGCAAAGGTTTTGCTGCCAAATATCTTGGAAAAGAAAAAGTAGGAGAGATCTATTGTCATAAAGTAGAACTTACCAAGAATGTTAATAAGAATATGTATTATTTTGATACAAAGACTTATATGCTGCTAAAGGAGATTAAAAAAGATGAAACAGTGGTATATTCTGACTATAAAAAAGTAGGAAACCTTACCATGCCTTTCAGAATTGAATCTTCAAGCTCAAAGAAAGACGGGGATTATGTAATGTTGCTTAATAGAATTGACATCAACAAAGTTTTTCCTGCCAATATTTTTAAGTTTTAATTCAACTGCAGCTTATCCTGCATAAAATTTATAAGAAATGAAAAATATTTTTTTACTGCTGTTTTCATTCGTTGCCGTTTTGCAAAGCTGCACCAATCAAAAAAGTGAAATTTCTAAAGCTAAAACCAAAGAACTTATGGGAAAAACAATATATGACTTTAAAGTAGAGGGCCTTGACGGAAAGGAAATCAACTTTGCAGATTTCAAAGGAAAGAAAATTCTTATTGTCAATACCGCTTCAGAATGTGGATTTACCCCTCAATATGCTGATCTTGAAAAAGTATATGAAGAATACAAGGACAAATTAGTTGTTGTAGGTTTTCCAGCCAATAACTTCGGAGGACAAGAACCAGGAACCAATACTGAAATTGGAGCATTTTGCCAGAAAAACTATGGCGTAACATTCCCAATGGCTGCCAAGGTTTCTGTAAAAGGTGATGATATTGCTCCCATCTTTAAATATTTAACAGAACAAGAATTGAATGGAGTAAAAAATACAAGCATTCTTTGGAACTTCACCAAGTTCTTAATTGATGAAAACGGAAAATTGATTGATACTTATGTAAGTACTACGAAACCAACCAGTGAGTCGATTACAAAGCATTTAAAATAAATAAGAAAAAATATATATTAAAAGTGGGTTTTATAATCCACTTTTTTTATTTTTAATCATGAAAAAACTATTAACTATTTTTATTCTAATCCTTTCCATTAAAGGATTTTCACAAGACAATTACTTTTTGGGAAAGACAAACTACTGTACCCCCGAAAAAGGAGATTCAAAGGAAATGTTTCAAGGAGCTATGGCGGCTCTTAATTTTCCTAAATATTATACAGCAACATCACTTGTTTTATTGAAAACTATTAAAGAAGATCCTAAATATTGTGATGCGTACTTTTTGGCTGGGTATTATTTACGCCTACAGAATCTAGATAAAGAGGCTCTGATTATGTATTATACAGCAGATAGTTTAGCACAAAACAAGGCTCCGATATTTAAGCAGAATTTGGCTGTTCAGTATATGAAGTTCGGGCAGGTAAAAAAAGCCAGAAATAAATATGAAGAAATGATAAAATATTTCCCAGGAGACCCTGAAGGATATTATGGAGTTGCCAATACATCTTTGATATTGGAAGATTATGACGATGGGTTGGTAAACCTGAAAAAAGCAGAAGAGCGTTATGGCTACACAGGAACTGTAAAAAGTGATGTGAAGTATTTATATGGTGCATTATATTGCCTTAAAGAAAAATATGATGAAGCTTTACCTTATTTAGACGAAGTATATTCTGTATATAAAAAAGATGATCATTATCTGGCATTATACGCCCTTACACAGATAAAATCCGGTAAAAGAAAGAATGATGAAAAGCTGATTAAAAAAGCCAGAAAAAGCTACGAAAAGATAAAGGATAAAAACATTCTGGAAAATATTTCCAAGAAATTGAAAGAAGAATTTTCTTAAGGCTTTGAAAAACAATAAAATACGACTCCCCTCAAGGTAACTCTTAATACAAGACCATCTGAATTTGGAATGTTACTTTGAGGGGAATTTGTTCTTATAACATGAATATTTTCAATTAGTTATCAATTGTTTTCTCTGCAAAGCAAAAAATATTTCCCAGTTTGATACTGGAGTAACCGTTGCTTTTTATTTTGGAAGAATTAATCATTGCTTTGGCTAAAATATCAGTAGGTAAAGGTTTTTGGCTTTCTAATAATCCGAGTTTATTGGCAAACTTTATAATTCTGCTACCCAAAACTTCGCCCGTTCTTCCTGAATCTTTTCTTTCAAGCATTCCAGGCTTAAAAATGGTGATTTTATTGAAATGTAATTGCCTTACAGCTTCTTCCAGCTCTCCTTTCATTTTAGAATAGAAGATCTTAGACTTTGAATTAGCTCCATAAGCAGAAACCAAAATATAGTCTTCCACATTATTTTCCTTGGCTGCCTTAGCAAATTCATATTGATAATCAAAATCTACCTTTTTCTGGGCTTCCTTACTTCCTGCGTCTTTTAAAGTAGTTCCCAGACAAGAAAATGCAACATCTCCTTTCACCATTTCTTTCCATTCCTCAGGTTTTTCAAAATTCACAACGTGAACTTTAAGTCTTTCATTTTCAATATTAACAGGTTTTCTTACAAAAATATCCACTTCCTCAAAATCCTTGTCATTGAGTAACTGATTGACCAAATCTTTTCCTGTAGCGCCTGTAGCACCGATTACTAGAGCTTTCATAACAATCTATTTTGGGGTGATGATATTTCCTTTCTTAAATTTACTAAATTTGATTTAAAGTTTATCTATTTTTTATGGGATTAAATAACATCTCAGAACATCATCATTTTTATTATATTGCTTATCTATAAACTAAAAACATGGATGCTAACGAAATTTTAGACTATTGTCTTGCTAAAAAAGCAGTTACAGAAAATTTTCCCTTTGATAATGAAACTCTTGTGATGAAAGTGGATACTAAAATGTTTCTGCTGATGAGCCTTGAAAGGCAGCCGCTGTCCATTAATGTAAAGACAGATCCTGAGTGGAGTGCAGAGCTTCGTGAGCAATATCCTCAGATTACAGGGGCTTATCATATGAATAAAACACACTGGAATTCTGTTTCAGTGGACGGATTAAAGAGAGAACTAATCTTAAAATTAATAGATCATTCCTATGAATTGGTATTTAAATCCCTGACCAAAAAAATTCAAAGTGAAATAAATAATTCTTAAAAAAACGAAACTAATAACATGAAAAAAATATTGATTTCGGCTGTATATTTCTTATCAGTCGGAGCGTTTGCCCAGTCAAAGGATCACTCCAAAACCTGGGAACTTTTGCTGAACAACAAAAGAGATGAAGCAAGAACTTTTTACGATAAAACATTACAGTCCCAAAAACTTAAAAACTTTGAAAGCCTTTTTCTGGATGCAATGATAGATCAGGAAATGGGTCAATTTATTTTTGATGAAACCTTTGTCAATAATTTTGTAAATATCACGGATGAAGAAGCTTATCTATATCCTGTTTTCAAGGAAAAATTTATGCTGAATGACATTGAGGAAAGCGGAATTGATGATCATACCTATAAAAAGGTAGATATCTTATATGGTAGTAAAAATTTTGGTCATTTAAACGGAATAATAGAGTTTAAAACCTATTTTGACTATCTGAGAGGTAATTTTACAGGATCTGCAGAAGCGCTTTCAAAGCTCGGGAAAATTGATAAATGGCAATATGCCGGAGTATTTGAAAACCTGAACGGAAGTGGTATGGACAATGAATATGAGCCGGAAACCTATGCTAAAAATGACAAGCTCTTCAATACCGGAAACTTTGGTAATATTGGTTGGTACAACAAAAAATATAAAGATAATGACGGCTTCAGCTTTTTCTTCAATGAACTGGAGTATGGAAGAGGAATTGTTTATGCGCAGTCATTTATAGACAATCCTGAAGAAAGGAAAGTATGGCTTGAAGTTGATGCAGACTGTGAACTCAAGGTTTTTCTGAATGATGTCGAAATACTTTCAAGTACGAAAGACGGTTATACTTCCACAGGATCACACCTTGTAGAGGTGGTATTACCCAAAGGAATGAACCGCTTACTTGTTAAAAGTGATTCGCAGGCTAGTAAGATGGCGGGATTTATGATTGTTCCTTTTGATACAAATTATCAAAGAATCAGTAATCTTACTTATTTTGATACCTATCGTGATTATAAAAAAAGCACTCTTGCTCAGCTTCAGCCTAAAGAATTAGAATTAAAATTTGAACAAAAACTTAAAGAGAAAATTGCACAGTCTCCCAATGATTTTATTTATGATTACCTTTTAACATTAGGGTATCTGAATAATCAGCAGAATGACAAGGCCAAAGAAAAAATAGATGTTTTAACCCAGAAATATCCAAAATCTTCACTCATTCAGATTCTTCTTTCCAGATACTACGCCAATACGGATGATCAGGGAAAGATTACCGAGATTCTTAAAAATATAGAAGTAAACGATCCTGAATATTATCAGGTTCCCGTAATGAAAATTGCTGATGACAACGTTACCAAAAGCATGAGTATTCAGGAACTTGAAAAATACAAGGCAATTCTAAATAAAACAAAGGCCCGGGCAATGGTGGATCTTTTTGATGTAATCATATCTGCCAGAAACCATGATATTGAAAAAATGAAATCCCATGTTTCCAGTATTAAAAAAACCTTTGCCAATAATGAAAAATATATTGTTCTTTTAACTTCCCTTGAAGAGGCCGATAAAAAGGATCAGAGCGGCATTATAAAAAAACTTGAAGATTTTATTGCCACAAGAAACAATCTGGATGTCATGTCTTCATTATTTGATTACTATGAAAAATCCAACAGGATAGAAGATGAAAAAAAGCTTCTTAGAAAATTCATTGAAGTATATCCATCTTTAAATCTTCTGAGAACCAAATATGTATATCTTTTGCAGGAAGATCCCAAAGATCCCGAAATTATGAAGCAGATTAATGAAGGACTTGAAAACTTTCCTTATTCTTATTCTCTGATGGCACTAAAGGCAGAAATTTTAGCGCTACAAAAAAATAAGGATGAAGCTGTAAAATATGCAAAGGAATCCCTTTCTCATTTTGCAGAGAACGAGCGTATGTACAAGTTGATCAGAGATTTGGGGCAAACCGAGGATGAGATTGATCAGGTTTCTGTAAAGGATTTGAAAAAACTGGCTTCAGAAAGAAGAAATAAGGGAACAAAAGGTAAAAAAGGAGTTACCACATTATTAGATGAATATATTGTAAATGTTTATCCTGAGGGAGGATTCAAAAAAAGAACGACCTATGTCTATGAAATTACCTCAGAAAGCGGGATTGAAGAGCTTAAGGAATACTACATTAATTATTATGACGACGTTTTAAAATCTGAAATAGTAAAACCAAACGGCAGCATTGTTCCGGGTGAAAAATCTGAGGACCAGATTGTTTTTACCAATCTTGAGGTGGGGGATGTAGTTCTTATACAAAAAGAAAGTGTGGAAAGAAGAGGCGGACGTTTCTATAAAGATTTTAATCTTAGTTCTTATTTTAACTCCGAATATCCTGTGGTAGAATCTGTTTTTACAGTAATTACTCCTGAAAACATGCCATATCAGGTAAAAAGTAATAATGCAGAAGTGGCTTCTACACAGAAAAAAGTAGGGAATAAGCTTTTTCAGACTTGGAAACTAAATAATCTTCCGGAAGTAAATATGGATGAAAACTATGGTCCAACATATTACGATGCAACCATTTCAGTAACCGCTAATTCCATAAAAACCTGGCAGGAAATTTCCAACTGGTATTCTGATCTTACAAGAAAAAGCCTGGTTTCTGACAGAGTGGTTGAGAAAGCATTCAAGGAAATATTTCCCAACGGAACTTCAGGAATGAATGATACAGAAAAAGCCGAGAAAATTTATAATTATATTGAAAAAAATGTAACCTATAGTTCTGTAGATTTCCGTCAAAGCGGGTTTATTCCCCAAAAGCCATCTAAAACATTGGTGACAAAATTGGGGGATTGCAAGGATTTGTCAACCTTATTTTTAATTCTTGGAAATCAGGCAGGATTAAAATCTAATCTTGTCTTGGTACAAACCAATGATAACTCCCCACAGCGTCTTCTTTTGCCGAATTTAAGTTTCAATCACTGTATTGTAAAGGTAAACCTTGATGGAAAGGAAACTTTCCTTGAGATGACAGACAAATATTTACCCTTTAATGCAATTGTGAAAGGAAATTATAAAGCAAAAGGTCTGGTAATTTATACTGATAAAAATAATGGGAATACAGCCCAACTCATCGACATATTAGGAGATAATAATACAAAAAATCTGTTCAAATCAGTAAGTGAGGTTCAGATTAAAGGTGATGATCAAACCTTTGTGACCAAACAATATACAATGGGTGAGACCAAAAGCTATTATAATACTTTCTTCCAGAATTCACAGACAGAAGAAAACCGTAAAAAAAGTATGGAGAAAGAGTATGGCGGAATTTTAGATAAAGTAATTAATGTAAAATCAGTGAAATTATTGGACGGAAAGGATCTTACGATAAATCCTTTATCCTATGAAGTTCAGTTTAATATCAATGACAAGCCTCAATCTGTAGGCAGCCTGAAAATTATGAAAATTCCTTTTATCACAAAACCATTTACAAAAGATGTGATAGCTACTGAAAACAGAAATATGGACATTCTGTATACGCAATATGAAAGACAGAATGAGTATTTTGAGGAAATATATCTTAATATTCCTGACGGAATGAAGTTTATTGAAATTCCTGAAAATAAGACCCTTGCGTACAATAATTTTAATTATTCAATCAATTACGAACTTGAAAAGAATAATAGATTAAAAATAACCAGAAAGTCCAAAACTCCTTGGGATAACATCAAAAAAGAACAATATCCGGAATTTAAAAAATTTGTAGAAGATGCCATCAATGCAGAGAACCAAATTTTAGGATATAAATAATAGATATATTGAGTTTTATAAAGAAAATCAATACCATTATTAAACTCAAAACCAGATCATAGGATCTGGTTTTATTTTTTGCGCAAAATAGCTCTAGATATTAAAATTATTAACTATATCATAATAACTAAGTAATCTGGGTATAGATTTTGTTATCAATAATAAGTGAAATAAATCATTTAATATTAATACAATAAAGAACACATGAGAAATCACTTTTTATTATTCATGGCAGCGGGTACATTAATGCTATCAAGCTGTAATAAGGCAGATCAGAAACCTGCGCCTGCTGCTTCGGTGGCAGATAATAGTTCTTCTGATAATCTTAAAATAGAATTTTCCGGAACAGAAAATTTTACCATTAAGAACCCAAAGTTTAAGGTAAGCTTATATGGAGCTGATGAAAGACTGGCAGATGCTCCGGCCACTCTCATTACCGAAAAAGAGTACGAGCAAAAATCTGTGCCATTTACCATAGACTTGCCTGTACCCAAAGATGCTGATACTAAAATTACACCTAAACCTATGGGGCCTGTTAAATATTATGTTACTGTGAGCTGGGATTCTGACGGTAACGGAAAAGCAGATCAAAAAGGAGATATATTTATTGATTATGACAAGCAATTTCCTAATGTGAAATTGAACAATGAAACACAGAAGATCTATTTAAAGATATTAAAATAAACATAAAAAGGGCTACTCATTAATGAATAGCCCTTTTTTATATCTTAAAAATTAAACTCCTTTGTGAGTCTTTTATCTTCGTCTAGTCTTTCAATGAGTTTTTCAAGTCCCTCAAACTTAATTTCATCATGAAGAAAATCTCTGAATTTTACGGTAATCTTTTCATCATAAATATCTCTATCAAAATCAAGAATATACACTTCAACCGTTAACTTTTCACCATTTACTGTAGGATTGGTACCAATGCTCAGCATTCCTCTATATTGATTTCCTTTTACTTCAACTTCAACAATATAGGCCCCTTTTTTAGGTAATAGCTTGATGGAGTCTGTATGAATATTAGCTGTTGGATAGCCAATTGTTCTTCCTATTTTCTTGCCATGAACCACCGTTCCTGAAACAGGATAAGAATATCCCAACATTTCATTGGCCTCTTTAATATTTCCGGTTAAAAGAGCATTACGAACCTTGGTAGAGCTGATGTTATTTTCATGAATATTAATAGCTTCCATTTGTTCAACCTCGAAATCAAGTTCCTTAGATAATGTTTGAAGAAGCTCGAAATTTCCACTTTTATTTTTCCCAAAGGAATGATCGTAGCCTATAATAAGGTATTTTACATTGAGTTTATCAATTAAAATCTGACGAACAAATTCTTCTCCTGTTAAATTTCTGAATTCTTCATCAAATTCTTTCAGGAATAAGTTATCAATATTATATTTTTCAACCAGTTCTTTCTTTTCCTCTATGGTATTCAGAAGTTTTAAATCTTCATTAGGATTAAAAACAAACCTTGGATGAGGCCAAAAAGTAAGAATCGCAGTTTCCAGATTGTTTTCTGTACCTACCTTAATGAGTTCATCTATAATACTTTTATGCCCAAGATGTACCCCGTCAAACATCCCTAAAGACAATGCTAGAGGCTTCTGAGAGGAATAATCTTTAAAATTCTTGAAAACTTTCAAAACGGAAAAATTTTGACTGCAAATATAAAGCCTTTATTTTGAATGTGGGGGAGGGAATCCGAAAATTTAAAAATGAAATATATTAAAATGAAAAGCACATTATATAATAAAGTATGCAGACTAATTCCGTAATATACAAATTTGCTTCTTAATATCGCGAAAAACATTGAATTTTACATATTAAAATATGAAGATACTATTATCTGTAAAAGTATGATAAAAATCTTTTTTTTACCAATTGTGAGTTTATGAAGAATCACTATATTTGCACCAAGAAAAAATTTAGCAATGGCAAACCAAATTAAAGGTAAAATTTCTCAAATTATTGGTCCGGTAATCGACGTTGTCTTCAATGATGTGGAAGCAATTCCAGCAATCTATGACGCGTTAGAAATTACAAAAGAAAACGGTGAAAAAGTAGTTTTAGAGGTAGAACAACATATTGGCGAAGATACAGTAAGATGTATTGCAATGGACGCTACTGATGGTCTTAAGAGAGGTCAAGATGTAATCGGATACGGAAATCCTATTACTATGCCAATCGGAGAGGCTGTAAACGGAAGACTATTCAACGTTGTTGGTGATGCTATCGACGGACTTCAAGATATTTCTAAGGAAGGTGGTCTTCCAATTCACAGACCAGCTCCAAAATTTGATCAACTTTCAACTTCTGCAGAAGTTTTATTTACAGGTATTAAAGTAATCGACTTAGTTGAGCCTTACGCAAAAGGGGGTAAAATTGGTTTGTTCGGTGGTGCCGGTGTAGGTAAAACAGTATTGATCCAGGAGTTAATTAACAATATTGCAAAAGGACACGGAGGTCTTTCAGTATTCGCCGGAGTAGGTGAAAGAACGAGAGAAGGGAATGACCTTTTGAGAGAAATGTTGGAATCAGGTATTATCAAGTATGGTGATGATTTCATGCACTCTATGGAAAATGGAGGTTGGGATCTTTCTAAAGTAGACCTAGAGGTAATGAAAGATTCAAAAGCAGCATTCGTTTTCGGACAAATGAACGAGCCGCCTGGTGCAAGAGCGAGAGTAGCACTTTCTGGTCTTACATTAGCAGAGTACTATAGAGATGGTGGTGAAAGCGGACAAGGTAGAGACGTACTTTTCTTCGTAGACAACATCTTCCGTTTTACTCAGGCTGGTTCTGAGGTATCTGCACTTCTTGGTCGTATGCCATCAGCGGTAGGTTACCAACCAACTCTTGCGTCTGAGATGGGTGCGATGCAGGAAAGAATTACTTCAACTAAAAATGGTTCAATTACTTCAGTACAAGCGGTATACGTACCTGCGGATGACTTAACTGACCCGGCTCCTGCAACTACGTTTGCTCACTTAGATGCAACTACGGTACTTGACAGAAAGATTGCTTCATTAGGTATTTACCCAGCGGTAGATCCATTGGCTTCTACTTCAAGAATCCTTGCTCCGGAAATTATTGGTCAAGAACACTATGACTGTGCTCAAAGAGTAAAAGAAATTCTTCAAAGATACAAAGCTCTTCAAGATATCATCGCAATTCTTGGTATGGAAGAACTTTCTGAAGAAGATAAGTCTGTTGTTTACCGTGCAAGAAAAGTTCAGAGATTCTTATCTCAGCCTTTCCACGTAGCAGAACAGTTTACAGGTATTCCAGGATCATTGGTAGATATCAAAGATACTATCAAAGGATTTACAATGATTATGGATGGTGAATTAGATCACTTACCAGAAGCTGCTTTCAACTTGAAAGGAACTATCGAGGAAGCTATCGAAGCAGGACAAAAAATGTTAGCTGAAAACGCTTAATAAATTAGACATAAAGATATCAGATACTAGACATGAGACTTTAAGGTTGTCTGAAATCTGAAATCTGAAATCTTCAAATCTAAATTAAAATGAATATAAAAATTTTAACACCAGAATACGTAGTTTTTGAAGGAGAGGTAAACTCTGTATTATTGCCTGGAAAAAATGGTGAATTCCACATCATGAAAAACCACGCAGGAATCGTTTCTTCTTTAATCGGTGGTAAAGTAAAGTTATTTGCTAATTCTGTAGATGAAGCTTATGCTAAAAACTTAACCAAAGAAAACGATAAAGACTCTGTTTTTTCTTATTCTATTAAAAGCGGTGTTGTAGAATTTAATCATAATAAAGGAATTATCCTTTGTGAATAATTAAATGAAAAGCTAAATATATTTTCAAAAAAGTGTAACTTTGGTTACACTTTTTTTATTTCATGTAAAAATTTGATTCTATGAAGAGAAGTACAATCATATTCTTTACAATACTGGGGCTTTTTCTTAATGCCCAGAATATTAAGACCAAAAGGGGGATTATCAATTTAGATGGGATTCCGGTTGCCAAAATTTCCAATAAATCCAATGAATATACTTTTATGGATTTGAAGGAAACACCGCTGTATACCATAAAGTTTATTGATAAAAGTATCGTAGACTCAGTGAGAGACAGTTATATACAAATTAATAGAGTATATAACAGAGATAAAACCATAGAGCTTGATTATATTTCACCCTCTGCATTTTCAGGTGAAGAAAAGTCTGCAGTATATACCTCTGTGAAAGGTCTTAAAATCATTGATAATAAAGGAATCAACGTGAAAATCCTTGATGAACTATTTTCAAATGTACCTAAAAGGAAGCTGGACAATAAAACAAAGGATGCCTATACAACCAGAAAGAAAATAGATAAACTTAATCTTGAGGTAAATAAGGTTGGTGAGATCTTAAGTAATGGTGTTCCGGTAGGGTATTTTACCAATTTACCGGTAAGCTTTGGATCAGATGATAAAATAATAGATAAAACCTTTATCGATATTGAGATCTATGATGCTAAAAGTAAGTATATTGGAAGATATATTACAACAACAAAACAGCTGAAAACAGCCGGTGGTAAATCTTTCGTCGTGTACAAAGAAATGTCAGGAAGAGCCTCTATTTTGAAATATCCAACTTATAAGGCCATTGCTGAACGTATGGCTATGATGGATCCCAACTTTATTAAAATACAGGACAAAGTAACGGTAGGACCTGTTTCAAAAGATACGCCTAATTAATTGATAAAATATTCAATAAGAATAGAATAATTTAGCCCAAACTTAAAAAGAAAAACCCTTGAAAGATTATTTCAAGGGTTTTTTTGTATTGTTATTTAATATCTCCCGAAAATCATCACTTAGATTCCTTTGGAATGACAAGATGTATAGTTATTTCTTATTTTTAGTAGAAATCACAAGAATCTTTCAAATCCCTGAAAAAAATAAGAACATTTTTATAAACTCAAAATAACGCCATTTTCCTTTAATTGCTGCATAGGTTTTGAGAACCAAAATAGTTCAAAATCCTCAAAATTTTCCTCAAATTGAGTCTTAAGTTGTTGAACTGTAGGCTTCTTCTGGTTTTCTATAGAGTTTTCCTCCAAAACATTCATTAACCATGTTGCTTTATCTTCTTCCAGTTCTACCTTTACAATATTGGTTTTTAAGTGGAATGTAAGAAGCGTATATGTACCAGAGTATTTCTTTTTATTTTTTACACGATTCTCAGCGATTACATTTTTGGTCAAAAAGATAACTTTTGAATTTCCTTTAAATTTAAAATCTTCATCTTCCAGTAAACTGTCGTGAATATAATCGCGATGAATAGTTGTTCTCGGAATTTTAAAATCAAACCATTCCTGAAGAGGAAGATCGAAATTAATTCCGTGCATATAATTGAATAAGGATTTTTTTAAACCTGAACTAAACTTACCATGATTGATTCCGGTTTTGTCTGTAAAATCAATATCATTATTTGCAAATAGAATTTCCTGCTTGATTGGGGTAACTCCAAATTCTTCAGGGTTTAGTCCGACAGGTGAATGAGCGGTCATTGCAAACTGATGCCAAAAGCCACTTTGTAAAATTCCCATCTCAAATAACTGACGAATCATTTCCATAGAATCAATAGTTTCCTGAACAGTTTGCGTCGGATAACCATACATCAAATAAGCATGGATCATAATTCCGGCTTCGGTAAAATTTCTTGTCACCTTGGCCACTTGTTCAACAGAAATTCCCTTATCAATTAATTTTAAGAGACGATCACTTGCCACTTCCAGCCCTCCGGAAACTGCAACGCAGCCTGAAAGTTTTAATAAAAAGCATAAATCTTTAGTGAAGCTTTTTTCAAAACGAATATTGGTCCACCAGGTAACAACAAGATTTCTTCGTAGAATTTCCAGTGCCACTTCACGCATCAAAGCGGGTGGTGCAGCTTCATCCACAAAATGGAATCCGGTTTCACCTGTTGTTTGGATCAGTTCCTCCATTCTGTCTACCAGAATTTTGGCTGAAATAGGTTCATATATTTTAATGTAATCCAAGGAAATATCACAGAAAGTACATTTTCCCCAGTAGCATCCATGAGCCATTGTCAGCTTATTCCATCTTCCATCGCTCCATAAGCTATGCATGGGATTGGCGATTTCAATTACGGAAATATATTGGTCTAGTTTTAAATCAATATAATCCGGAGTTCCGATGTCAGCCTGCTTGTAATCGTGTCTTTTAGAATTATTTTTATAAGTAACTTCTTTATTTTCAATTAAAAATGTTCTTTTGTATTCTGCTGTTTCCGGCTGTAATTCTAGGTTTTCACAAAGAAGTTCAAGGGGTAATTCACCATCATCAAGGGTAATGAAATCAAAAAACTCAAATACTCTCTGATCTTTAATTTCCCTTAATTCTGTATTGGGAAATCCACCGCCCATTGCTATTTTAATGTGAGGGAAATTCTTTTTTATAAACTGTGCACATCGAAAAGCTGAGTATAAATTTCCAGGAAAAGGGATTGAAAAGCAAACCAGTTTTGGCTGTACAGCTTCAACTGTTTTACGAAGAATCTTTAAAGTAAACTCATCTATAAATGTTTGTTGATCAGATAATTTCGAGTATAACTCATCAAAGGAATTGGCACTTTTTCCAAGGCGTTCTGCATATCTGCTAAAACCAAAATCTGAATCAACATTCTCAACAATATAATCCGATAGGTCTTCTAAATAAAGGGTTACCAAGTGTTTTGCCTTATCTTGCAAACCCATATTTCCAAAAGCAAATTCCATGTCATCCAACTGATTAAAACGGGAGGCTTCCGGAAGAAAATTCATACTGCAGATCTGTCTGGCGAGTGTAGGATTTTTACCTTGTAGAAAAGGAATAACCTGATCTATGGTTTTTAAATATTCTTCTCTTAAGGCAAATATTCTTTGGGAATTTTCGGATATATTCTGAAGATCAATTTCTTTACTGAAAACCTTTTGAAGCCCGTCTTTTGAAAATAATTCCAAAATAACATCTATCCCTAAATCTATTTGATAACTGGAAATATTTTTAGTATTTAAAAATCCTTTAATATAAGCAGTTGCAGGATAAGGAGTGTTAAGTTGGGTAAAAGGCGGGGTAATAAGAAGCAGGTCTTTCAACAGAAATTTTTTGCAAAGTTATTCTAAAGTTTTTTCAGAAAAAAATTTTTTGCATTGATTATAAGCTGAGAGAAAACAGGTCTTTAAAGTATATGGATTTGTTGTTACTTAAATAAGGCTTCTATAGGATGATTATTGATAAGATTTAAGAAAGAGTCCTCATCAAAATGCCCATGTTCATCTATCATTTCAGGGCTTAACATTTCAATGTCATCTGCATTTTCCAGAGTTGGATTTTCAATAAATCGACCTGATTTTCCTTCTATTTCGTTATGAAAACTGACCAAATATTTTGAATGAATATTTCCTTTGGCAACAGTATAGTGGCCGTTTTCTGCAATAAGTCCAGAAGAAATATTTCTTTCTACATGGGTTTCATTGTCATTGGAAGAAGCTCCGAACAAAACATTACAGGTAATATTTCCTGAGCAGTAAAGTGAGCCATTAACTATAATATTTTTAGCTTTTATATTTCCCGTTATAATAAGGACAACATATTCTTCAATAAATAAGTTCCCGGATAGATTAATGTCATGTTCAATGAGAACAATCTTATATCCTTCTCCATTTTTTGTTGTTACGTCAAGAGAGGTGGTTACACCTTTGCTTTCTGCAAGAACAATGTTGGGAGAATCATCTTCATCATTTACCTGTGTGGAGGCTTCTTTTATCTTTTCTGCTGTTTCTTCATCCAGCATTTGAAGGAATTCTGAAAGATCATCATCATTTAGCGTATGCTCATCAAACAAGGAATTTTCCAAGGCAGTACAAACAGTGGCATTGAAGTTTTCAGACCTGTTTTTAAGCTTATTATATAATTGATCTTTTGTGAGTTGTTGCAGTTCATTCATCATTTGTGTACTATATTGCACCTATAAATTTCTGTAGAAAAAGGTGTATTATTATTTAAAATAGATAGATGCAATATAAGGAGATAAATCTTGTCATCTCAGAAAGTTAAATTTATTTTCAAATATTTTTCCGATTACAGGAATTATTTTTTTTGCTATTCATTAGCTATAGTGATAATTCAGATATAATATTAAACTAATATCATTAAAAAAACAATGCCGGAATAACCAATACTACAATAGAAAGTATAATATTTATAAGGGTTGATAGCAGAAAAAGATAATAGTTAGCCACACCATTTTCAGAAAATTGTTGATCTTAATAAGATGCCCCCGAAGAAAACAAATTTCACACGGGGGCATTTTATAGTTTATTTAAAAGCTTTTAAATATGACTTACTTTCTTACGGTCTGAAATAACATTCAGGATAACTCCCAGCAGAATTAGTGTAATACCGATCAATAAGTTGGTGGTGAAATTTTCATGAAATATCAATACGCTTACCATTACAGCAACCACCGGTTCCAATGCTCCTAAAATGGCAACTGGTGTAGAACCGATATTTTTAATGGCATATACCAGACAAAGGCTGGAAATAACCGTAGTAAGAAAAGCAAAAATAAGAAAGTTAAAAAAGATTGCTGTTGATGGAATAGCAAAAGACTCATTGCCTATCACAGATTTTGTCATAAAGAACATGGAAGTAAAAAGCATAGAGTAAAAGGTAAGCTTAAATCCTGACACCTTAAGGTTTGATTTGTTGACGATCACCATATAAAGTGCATAGAAAAGAGAGCTCAGCATTACAATTCCCAAGCCTGCAAAATTAATCTCTAGTCCATTTTCTTTTAGGCATAAAACAATTACCCCTGCAAAAGCAAGCAGTAAAGAAACTACAGATAACCGGTTAAGCTTTTCCTTATAAAAGAAAAACATAATTAAAGCGACAATGACGGGATATATAAATAAAACAGTAGAGGCAATTCCGGCAGTAAGAAAATCATATCCTATAAATAAAAACTCTGAAGAAAGGGCATAGCATATTCCGAGAATTGCTAATATTAAAGCTTCTTTTTTATTGATCCTAAAATTTTGTCTGGAATACATCAGATATCCGCCCACCATTAAGGCTGAAAAGGAAAACCTGTAAAACAGGGTAATGTCCATTGAAAAATGAGCCTGCTTGATGGGCAGAATAAAAATTGGAATCAATCCATAGGAAACGGCTGACATAACGCCCAACATATAACCCCTAAGTTTCATTTGTTTTTATAGCTTTTATAGTTTTTAAAATAAAAAACCACTGAATCAATCAGTGGTTTTTTTTTCTTTATTTTTCTAAAGATTAAATTGGTTTAAAGCTTAATCCTTGTTCTTGTAGTAATTTTTGTTCCTGATCTTTATAGTAACCACTTACTAATTTATCATGAATCCCTTCAAATGCGGCCAGAGTTTCATTAATCTCTGCATCTGTATGTGAAGCGGTTGGAATTAATCTTAAAAGAATCATTCCCTTAGGAATTACAGGATATACCACCACGGAGGTGAAAATACCATAATTTTCTCTCAAGTCTTTTACCAGTAGAGTAGCTTCTACAGGAGTTCCCTGCATCATTACCGGGGTTACACAAGTGTTGGTATCCCCAATGTTGAATCCTCTTTCTTTTAATCCACTCTGTAATTTTTCAACATTCTCCCAAAGTTTAGCCTTGATCTCAGGTCTTGATCTCAATAGCTCCAATCTTTTCAAACCTCCAATTACCATTGGCATTGTAAGAGATTTTGCGAAGATTTGTGATCTTAGGTTAAATTTAAGGTATCTGATGATTTCTTTGTCACCCGCAAGGAATGCTCCGAAACCAGCCATTGATTTAGCAAAAGTAGAGAAGTATACATCAATCTGATCATTACAGTCCTGCTCTTCACCAACTCCGGCACCTGTTTTACCAAGTGTACCAAACCCGTGAGCATCATCTACCAACAATCTGAACTGATATTTGGATTTAAGCTCGCAGATCTCTTTGATTTTTCCCTGCTGACCTCTCATTCCGAAAACCCCTTCAGTAATTACCAGGATACCTCCTCCGGTTTCTTCAGCAACCTTAGTTGCTCTTTGAAGATTCTTTTCAAGGCTTTCCATGTCATTGTGCTTGTAGGTAAATCTCTTACCGGAATGAAGTCTTACCCCATCCACGATGCAGGCATGAGAATCCATATCATACACAATAACATCATTTCTGCTTACCAAGGCATCAATGGTAGAAACCATTCCCTGATAACCGAAATTCAATAAATATGCTGATTCTTTTTTTACAAAGTCTGCCAATTCTCTTTCCAATTGAAGGTGCTGATCTGTTTCTCCAGACATCGCTCTTGCTCCCATAGGATAGAACATTCCGTATTCTGCAGCCGCTTTTGCATCCGCTTCTATTACTTCAGGATGATTACATAATCCTAAATAATCATTGGCACTCCAGAAAATTACTTCTCTACCCTGAAATTGCATTCTAGGGCCGATAGGTCCCTCTAATCTTGGGAAAATAAAATATCCTTCTCCATAATCTGCAAATTGTCCAAGAGGTCCTGGATTTTCTTTTATTCTTTCAAAAATATCCAACATTGTATCGTAATTTTTTAAGTAAAAAAGCCTTTTTTGTAGAACACGCAAAAGGCTTTATTATATCGTGATTTTATTTGTTACTATTTAATAAACTCTGTCTTGAAGACTTCGTCATAGTTGTGAACACAGTTGTTAACAAACCCTTGTTCGGCCATCCACTTATCACTGTATACCTTAGTGATGTATCTTGAACCATGGTCTGGGTATATTAAAACAACCACGTCATTTTCTGTTAATTCATGAGACTGTGCATACTGCATCAATCCCTGTGTTACAGCTCCTGTTGTATAACCTCCCATAATGGCTTCTTTCAAAGCTATTTCGCGGGTTCTGTAGGCAGCCATTTCATCATTTACCCTTACAAATTCATCTACCTTGTCAAAAAGTAGAGCAGAAGGGATAAGGTTTTTACCCATTCCTTCAATCTGATAAGGATGTACATCTTCCTTGTGAATCTCACCTGTCTCGTGATAGCTCTTTAATATAGATCCATCTGCATCCACCCCAATAATTTTAATATCCGGGTTTTTCTCCTTCAAAAACTTTGCTGAACCAGATAAGGTACCTCCTGTTCCGGTGCAGGCAAAAAGGTGAGTGATCTTACCTTCTGTCTGTTCCCAGATTTCAGGACCTGTGGTCTGATAATGGGCATCAATATTCAGTTCATTAAAGTACTGATTGATGTAAATAGAATTGGGAGTTTCCAAAGCAATTCTTTTCGCTACTTCATAATAAGATCTTGGATCATCCGCCGGTACATTGGCAGGACATATATAAACAGTAGCTCCTAATGCTTTTAGATAAGCAATTTTCTCAGGTTTTGTTTTGTCGCTTACCGCGAGAATACATTTATATCCCTTGATGATACATACCATTGCAATAGAAAACCCTGTGTTTCCTGATGTAGTTTCTACAACTACAGAATCTTCTTTCAATAAGCCTTTCTCCTCTGCGTTCTCTATAATATGAAGTGCGATTCGGTCTTTGGTGGAATGTCCAGGATTATATGATTCTAACTTGGCATAAATGGTTGCTGGAATATCTTTTGTAACAGTATTTAGCTTCACCATCGGAGTGTGTCCTACTAGGCCAAGAATATTATCGTAAACATTACTCATTATTTGTTATTTTCAATAAAAATCTGACTGCAAAAATACAAAAAAATAAATAATTACTAAACTTTTGTTTGATTTCTCAGAGGCTGTTCCTTAAAAACTTATTTTCCTGTTTACAGTTTTAACAGGACTTTAATCGCAAATACCAAGCCAATTTTTTAAAATTTGTTAAAAACAATATAAAATAATATAAAAGCCTTATTTTCGCATAATTGATTTAATACTATGAAAAATTGGACTTTTAGGCAATGGAACACCGTTTTAGGATGGGTGATTTTCGTCATTGCGTTTTTCACGTACTTGTCCACAATAGAACCCAATTTCAGTTTTTGGGATTGTGGAGAGTACATTTCTTCTGCAGTAAAACTTGAAGTAACGCACGCTCCCGGAGCAGCTTTATTTCAGATAGTGGGTGCCGTGGCAGCCATTTTTGCATTAGGGAAAGGCGAAAATTATTCCATCGTAATTAATGCGATGTCTGCATTGTTCAGTGCGCTGACTATTTTATTTTTGTTTTGGACGATCACTCATTTTGTGAGAAGGCTTCTCAACAAGGATTTTGAAGAAATTACGAAACATCAGGAAATCTCTATTTTATTTGCCGGAGCTGTAGGAGCACTTTGCTTCACGTTCTCAGATACATTCTGGTTCTCTGCAGTAGAAGGTGAGGTTTACTCAATGGCTTCTATGTTTATCGCGCTTTTGGTCTGGTTGATCACAAAGTGGGAAAATGAGTATAAGGCGGCAGACAGTGAAAGATGGATTATCCTTATTTTCTTTGTTTTGGGACTTTCTGTTGGGGTACACATGATGTGTATGTTGGCAATTCCTGCAGTATGCCTGGTATACTATGCAAGAAACTATAAGTTTACCTGGAAGAATTTTATTGGGGCAAACCTTATTACATTGGGGATTTTGATCGTTGTTTTCAAAATTATCTTCCCTTTGATTATGACGATGTTCGGAAGATTAGAAATTTTCTTTGTAAACGGTCTTGGTCTTCCTTTCCATTCAGGAACAATTGTAGCCTTTATTTTAATGGTGGCTATTTGTTATTTCCTGATTAAGTATGCAAGAAAGGCAAAAAGAAACATTTATCAGACCGCTGCTTTATCTGTAGTTTTTATGATGATCGGGTTTTCTTGTTGGATGGTTATTCCGATCAGAGCAAATGCTAATCCACCAATGAACCTTAATGATCCGGATACAGCAATTGGAATGCTGGATTATTATAACAGAGAGCAATATGGTGACTGGCCAACAATGTATGGACAGAACTACACGGCTTTCCTTGATGCGAATGGAATTGAGAAGAATGAAGATGGAAGCTTTAAAACAAAAAAGACCGGAGAAATCTACGAAAAAGATGAGAAAACCGGAACCTATAGAAAAACCGGAGACCGATTCAACTATGTTTTCAGTAAGTCTCAGGTAAGCTTAATGCCAAGAATGTTTAATGAGGATAAGGATGTAATGGCTAACTATATTTCAATGTATGGGGCTCCTGATTTTACATTTAACTATGCTAATGAAGATGTAGCAGACAATCCTCAGGCTAAGCAGATTTTTGATGAATTGAGAGGTAAGTATGAAGATAAATCCATTACCGCATCAGATTATTTAAAGGTAAAGCCTTATAACCTGATCAATGTTCAGAAGCCGTCATTGCTTCAGAATATGGATTATTTCATTTCTTTCCAGAACGGATATTACTTTGTAAGATACCTTATGTGGAACTATGTTGGAAGACAGAATGACCTTGAAGGAAATATGGAAAGTACGAAAGGAAACTGGATTTCGGGTATTCCTTTTATCGATAATGTAAACGTAGGAAGTCAGGATAAAATGCCTGCTAAATTCAAGAATGAAAGTACAGTTAAGTTCTTCTTCTTGCCATTAATTTTAGGTTTAATCGGATTCTTTTTCCAATTGAACAGAGATTTTGGAAGGTTCTATGCATTATTATCTCTATTTATTTTGACAAGTGTGGGAATTATTTTCTATACAGGAGTAAAACCATTTGAACCAAGAGAAAGAGATTATGCAATGGTGGGTTCATTCTATGCATTTGCCATTTGGATCGGAATGGGGGCCGGAGCAATCTTATGGTTCCTTCAATCTAAGATCAAATCGAATGGTGCTAACATCGCGTTAGGAGTAGTTTTATTGGGAGTGCCTTTTATGATGGGCTTCCAGAACTATAATGTTCACGATAGAAGTAACAGATATACCGCTTATGATTATGCGTATTCAGTATTAAAATCATTACCAAAGAATGATATCTTATTCGTGTATGGTGATAATGATACTTACCCGGTTTGGGCTATTCAGGAAACAGAAAGGTTTAGAGATGATGTGAAGGTAGTTAACTTTACTCTTGCATCAACGCCTTGGAATCTGGATCAGGTGAAGAGAAGAACGTACAATGCAATGGGAATTCCAAGCCAATTGACGCACGAAGATTATAGAGATGGTGTAAATGATCAAATCTATATGATGAAGAAAGATGATTGGGAGGGCGTTTTCTCTATGCTGAAAGAGCAAGGAGTTCCGGATACAGAATTCCAGGCATTCAGAAAGTATCTTACACAAGATTCATTGACGCTGAAGGAAGCGATTAACTTTATCAAGTTCAAGTCTCCTGAAAAAGATCAGTTATTAAAAATGTACTTTGGAGAAGAAAAATACGAGAAGTACAACATTCTTCCGGTAAACAAGTTTATTCTTCCGGTAAATAAGGCAAATGCACTAAAGGCAGGAATTATTAACAAGGAAGATCTTCCCAATGTAGTAGATCAAATTATGATTACTTATAAAGGAAACACACTTTATAAAAACAACCTGATCTTATTAGACCTATTGGCCAACTTTGATTGGAAACGTCCAATTAACTTCTCTTCAGGAGGTGTTTATGATAGCGAAAATATTTTCTACCTTAATGACTATCTTCAGTTTGACGGATTCAGCTACAGATTGATACCGGTTCATACACCACCATCAGTGGAGGGAGATATGGGAAGAGTAGATCCGAATTCTCTTTATAATGTGGTGAAAAACTTCAGATGGGGTAACTTCAAAAATCTGAACACTCACTTTGATGAGACTGCTACTTCCAATATCATCAGCTATAGAATGTCAGCAAGCAGAGCTGCTTCAGCACTTGCATTGGACGGACAAAAAGCGAAAGCTTTAGAAATATTGGATCTTGCTGCGAAGGAAATTCCGGCTGAAAAATACAATGATCCACGTTCATTAAGTTCAATTGTATCCGGATACATTATTGCCGGACAAGAGCAAAAAGGACTACAGTTGGCAGAAGTGCTTAAAAAAGGAATCTTTGAAGAATATGATTACTATTTAAGCCTTTCAAAGTCTGATCAAAGCTATCTGAGAAGACAGATGAGAACAAAACCAATGGAATATTCATTAGTAGTTGCAGCGGTTACAGATGCTTATACTAAGATCGGGCAAAAAGAAAAAGGATATGCTTATCTGGTAAAATCCATTGAGCCAATTGATAAAAAATTCAATGCCTTTGTAAAGGAACTTCAGCAGATGGGCAAAGAAAAAGCAATGAAAGAATCGGAAGAGGTTCAGAAGATCACACCATTCTATCAATACCTATTTGATGTTATGCAGCCTTATGATTCTACTTATTCAAAAGAAAAAGAAGATCAGATCACATCAGCGATTATCAAGGCAACACAATAAAATACTTTTAAAACGGAACTTCGGTTCCGTTTTTTTTGTTATTGGGATTCCTGAATTTTAAGATTATATTTGCGGAACTAAAAATGCATAATGGCAGAAACACAAAATAGCAGGTTCCCAATCTATGCCGTAATCGCTACGGTTGTTTTTAAACTTCTTTTTTTATTGACGCATTACATTCAGGAAGATGCCTTTATCACCTGGAGAGTGGCTCAGAACCTACTGGATTATGGAGTAATTGGTTTCAATGGGGATACTAAGATCTCTGCTTCTACCACTCATTTGTATGTTTTTGTGTCCTATATTTTCAATCTTGTATTTGGTAAAGAAAACTTTATTGAGCCTCTTTTGATCTTCAATTCTATACTTTTTACAATAGGAACACTGTTTCTTTCTCATTTGGTTCTTAAAAATCCTTGGCATAAAGCTTTATTTATATTTTTGATTGGTATTTTACCACCATCCATCAAGATTTCGATTCTTGGAATGGAATACGGAATTCTGTTTTTCTTGGAGATGGCTCTGTTGTACTACGGCTTCAATAAAGGTAAAAAATGGGCTTTGACATTTCTTCCCGTTTTAATTATGTTTACAAGGATTGATACCATTATATTCCTGGGGATTGTATTTTTTGTAGACCTGTTTTGGAACAAAAAAATCAGATGGAATTATATTTTTGGAGGAATTTTAGGAATTTTATCAACGTTTGCATTTAACTGGTTCTACTTTGGAGAGGTTGTTAACAATACCATCACCGCAAAAAAATTATTGTACGAACAGCATTTTACATTAGGGCAGCATATCAACTATTTCATGGTAAGCTTTGGTAATTTTTGGGGAATGCTAAAGGTTCCTGGAGATTTCAACCCGATCACCATTATTGTCCTTATTTTTGAATTGCTATGCTTTATTTACCTTATAAGACAAAGAGAAAAGAGAAACTATTTCTTGTGGATGATCTTTCTCTTCGGGTGGGTAAAACAGATGGCTTTTATCTCCCAAAAGAGTTTATTCGATTGGTATTATTGGGTTCCGCAGATTCTGCTTTTTGTTCCGGTTCTTATCTTTGTATTGGAGCAAAAGGAAAGAAGAAACCTATGGCTGTCATTGCTTATTGTGTTCTACATTGCCCCAATGCTGGCTTTCCAGACCATTCATTCCATTGCAACAGGAAACGGGGAATGGAACTACCGCAGAACCATCGGCGTATTCCTAAACAAATATGAAAAAGATAAAAACCAATGGATCTTGCTGGAGCCTGCTGGTTATGTTCCTTACTTTTCAGGGCTAAAAACCATTGATGAGGTTGGGCTTGTAGACAAGCAGATTCAGGAAGAAATTAAAAAAGATAAAACAAATTACTGGATCAATACTGTAAAGACAAGGAAACCAAAATACCTTCTTTCTTATCAGAATTTATATGAAGGAAAAGATGCTGAATATTATCAAATTCATTATAAAGTTTTGAAAGAATTCAGGGTAAAAGATCACTTGAAAAGCAATCATAAGATTTTAGAAAAGATCTACAACCTAAAGCCTTCCGGAACAGACTATAATTTATATATAAGGGTTGATTAAAAGAAAGAAGCTATAAACACCTGCAATCCATTATCTATCACCTAATACCTAATCTATGAAATATTGTGCATTTCTCCGTGGCGTTAATGTAAAAGGAACCAATATGAAAATGGCAGATGTCTGTCAGGTTTTTAAAGATGCCGGAATGAAAGAGGTGAGTTCTATACTGGCCTCCGGAAATATTGTCTTTTCTTCAGATAAAAATGTTGATGATTTAAAGAAAATTCTGGAAAAGGCGATGTCAGAATACTTTTCCTATGAGGCTTTTCTGTTTGTGAAATCACAGGAAGAAACGGAGATGTTCTGGAACAGTATTCCTTTTGAAAAGAATGAAAATCTACATATCTATGCCTTTGTAGGCATGCCCGGTGTGGAAAATACCCTGATGGAAGAATTTCAGAAAGCCACTCAGACTGAAGATGAAAAAGCTGAAATTGTTAATGATATATTTTACTGGCAGGTTTCAAAGGGAAATACCCTGGATTCTACCTTTGGAAAGGTATTGGGAAAGAAAAGCCTTAAAGATCAGTTTACGAGCAGAAATACCAATACATTTGAGAAAATTTTAAAAAAGTTTTAAAATGCTGTTGGACTTATTTCATTTCTGATTACCTTTTTTTGCGCAGTACTGATGCATGAAATTTTTAATTACTCTTAAGTCCCAAATAATTTCCAAGTCTGAAACTTTCTCAGTATTTTTACTGAACTTTTAATTACAACAAAATGATTCAGTATTTAGATAATATTCAGCACAAAGATTCAAAGAACTTTTTCCTTATTGCGGGTCCTTGTATTATTGAAGGAGAAGATATGGCTTTAAGAATTGCTGAAAAAGTGATTAACATTACAGACAAGTACAATATTCCATATATTTTTAAGGGAAGTTTCAAAAAGGCGAACAGAAGCCGTGTAGATTCTTTCACATCCATTGGAGAAGAAAAATCTCTTGAAATCCTTAAAAAAGTAGGAGAGACATTCAATATTCCTACTACTACAGATATTCATGAAAATGAGCATGCAGCATTGGCAGCACAGTATGTGGATGTACTTCAGATTCCTGCATTTCTTGTACGCCAGACCGATTTATTGGTGGCTGCAGCAAAAACAGGAAAATGTGTTACTCTGAAAAAAGGACAGTTCCTTTCACCGGAATCCATGAAATTTGCCGTTCAAAAAGTTACAGATTCTGATAATCAGAAAGTTGCGATCATTGAAAGAGGGAATTCTTTTGGATATACAGATCTGATTGTTGATTACAGAGGAATTCCTACCATGAGAGAATATGCGCCTGTAATTCTGGATGTTACCCATTCTTTACAACAGCCTAACCAAAGCTCAGGAGTAACAGGGGGAAGACCGGATCTTATTGAAACCGTTGCCAAGGCAGGAATTGCTGTAGGAGCAGACGGAATTTTCATAGAAACACATCCAACACCGGAAACAGCTTTATCTGATGGTGCAAACATGCTAAGATTAGATTTATTAGAAGATTTGTTACAAAAATTAACAAGAATTAGAGAATCGATTTTGTAATTGTTAAAAAAACATTAATTTTAGAAATTCTAAAATATTTCTTTTGAAAAAACTAGTTTTACCGCTAAGCCTTATGGTCCCTATGCTGATTTTCTCCCAACAAAGGAAAAAAGATACGGCGACCACTAAAGTAACCGATATAGAGGAAGTCGTATTCCAGAAAAAAACAACCGGAAGAACAAATGACCTTACCAATGTAAGAATTTCTGCAAAAGAAGCCAAGGCAGTAGCCTCCATAAGTGGCGGAATAGAGGGTTTGCTTAAAACACTTCCTTCTGTAAACTCCAATACTGAGCTATCTTCCCAGTATATGGTACGTGGTGGAAACTATGACGAAAACCTTATCTACATCAACGATATTGAGATCTACAGACCTTTCCTGATCAGAAACTCTCAGCAGGAAGGAATGAGTATCATCAATCCGGATATGGTTTCAACTGTGAATTTCTCAGCAGGAGGATTTGAACCCAAGTATGGGGATAAAATGTCTTCTGCTTTAAATATCTATTACCGTGAACCTGAAAAATTTGAGCTTTCAGGAGAAGCAAGTTTAATCGGAGGCCGATTAACAACCGGCTTGGCATCCAAAAATAAAAAGTTTACCGCTTTATTTTCCGGAAGATACAGAAATACCAATCTTGTTCTTAATACCTTAAAGGAAGATACAGACTTTAATCCTACGTATTGGGATTTTCAGTCTTACCTTAATTATCATGTTAATGATAAACTTTCCATGTCATTCATAGGGTATTACTCCAAGAATGATTATGAAATGATTCCTAGGGCAAAAAGTGTAACTTTTGGAAGTCTTCAGCAGCCTATTCAGGTAAACATTGGCTATGGTGGTCAGGAAAATGACCAGTATAAAAATATGATGGGTACATTCTCCCTAAACTATAAGCCAACCGATAAATGGAGACTAACATTGGATAGTTTTGCTTATCAAAACAGAGAAAAAGAATACTACACCATTCGATCAGAATATGATCTGCAAACATTTGACCCAATAACAAAGGAGCCTGTTGCTACCTATGACGTTGGGGGGCAGACAGAACATGCCAGAAATGATTTATTCGTAAGAACTTACGGAACACAGTTCAGAGCAAAATTCTCTCCTAATATCAATACGGATATCGAAGTTGGATTTAAGTATGAAAAGGAAAATCTGAAAGACCTTACCAACGAATGGAAACTGGTAGATTCTGCAGGATACAGTCTTCCAAGACCGGAAGTCATTGATCCAAGGACTGGAACTACGGGAGATCTTCGAATGTTTTATCATATTGCTGGAAAAAATGATATAGAGCCTACAAGACTATCGGCTTATGCTCAATACTCTCAGAAGTTTTACTGGGGTGCAAGCAAGGTATTTATCAATGCCGGAGCAAGAGTTTCCAACTGGAGCTTCAATAAGGAAACATTATTCTCTCCAAGATTCCAGTTTGCCATAAAACCGGACTGGGAATCTGATATGTTATTCAAACTTTCAGGAGGAATTTACTATCAGGCACCATTTTATAAGGAAATCAAGGATTTGGACGGAAATTTCAACTCTAATATCAAGTCACAGCGATCTATGCAATTGATTCTTGCCAATGACTATGAGTTTTATATGTATGACAGACCGTTTAAATTGACAACGGAGCTTTATTACAAGAAAATGGATAATCTGATCCCGTATTACATGGACAATGTAAGAATCCGTTACTCAGGGCAGAATAATTCAAAAGGATATGCATACGGAATCGATACAAGATTATTCGGAGAATTTGTTCCGGGAGTAGATTCTTGGTTATCCGCAAGTTATGCAAGAGTGTATGAAAATATTGATGGAAGAGGAAATATTCCAAGACCTACCGATCAGAGATTAAGGGTTGCCATGTTCTATCAGGATTATATGCCACAGTTCCCATCCATGAGGGTAAATCTTACCTTGGTGTATGCAATGGGACTGCCTACAGGTGCTCCTGTAATGTTTAACAGTAATGGACAGCCAGATTTTACATCAGCCTATAACTACCAGCAAACATTACCGGCTTATAAAAGAGTAGATATCGGATTGACAAAAGTTTTCATTGATCCGAAAGAAAAAAATAAGAGATACGGTTTCTGGGGAAATTTCCAGGAATTATCATTAGGAGTTCAGGTTTTCAATGCATTTAATATCAATAATACCGTTGCCAACCAATGGATCACGGATTATAATACCAATTATATGTATCCGGTTCCGGTACGTCTTACAGGACGTTTCTTTAATGTAAAATTAGAGTTTAAACTATAGTAACGTTTCTAAAAAAAATATAAAAAGCTTCTGAGAATATTCAGGAGCTTTTTTGTTTACCAGAATTTTATAACAACATTACTGAATTTTATAACAACGGTTTACAGGATATTTTTAACTTTGCTGTAACAATGAAAAAGATTCTTGCCATATTGTTCTCTATTTTCTACTTCGGATTTTCTTCCGGAGCAGCTTTTAGCGTTCATTATTGTATGCAGGAATTTGTTTCTGTAAGCCAGAAAACAGATGATATCTGTGGAAAATGTGGTGTAAAAGAAAAAAAGGGATGTTGTAAAACAGAGATTAAAATTGTAAAAGTTGATGATTCTCAGAAATCAGATTTGATGAATGTTGACTTTTTAGGACAAATCTCCGAAATCCCGGCCACACACCAGTTTTTCTTTGCAGATAAGTCTTTTTCAGCATCAAAATTTACTCAAATTCAGATTAATGGGCCTCCGGAATACAAGCCCGTACCTATCTATATCCATCATTGTAATTTTAGAATTTAGAATGCGTCTGTCGTTTTCGGTATTAAAATAATATCGACCAAGGCGACATGTCCTGACGCATGTACTTATGCGCTACCATTATTCTTTATTAAAAAAATTAATTCTAAAATTTAAAACAATGAAAAAGTATATCATTACAGCAGCCTTATCTTTATTTTCAATCATTTCACTTTCAGCACAATCTAAAAAAGATGCTCAGGTTTCAAAACTGTATCAGAACTATATTGCAATCAAATCTGCATTAGCTTCAGATGATGCCGACAAAACTTCAAAAGCTGCTACAGAATTCATTAAAACAGCTTCTACTATTGACTATAAATTAGTCTCTGAAGGAAACCTTAATATTCTTAGAAAAGATGCTTCTGCTATTTCTGATGCAAGAACTGTTGCTGCCCAGAGAGAAACATTCTTCAACCTTTCCGATAATATGATTGCTCTGACAAAAGAGTTTAAGCTTTCCGAAAAACCGGTGTATGTACAATATTGCCCCATGGCTGATGCAAGCTGGTTGAGCGACGAAAAACAGATCGCAAACCCATACTATGGCAAGTCTATGCTTACTTGTGGAAGTGTAAAGTCAGAAATTAAGTAATATGTTGTATTTATTTTTAAGACAATAAGTTGCATGATTTAGTTTATGATTAAATTGAAATCATGCAGCTTCTAAAAAGTTCGGAATATTATGAAAAAGCTAATCATATTTCTGGTGCTTTTATTTTCTGTTTTTACCTTCGCACAAACAACAAAAACCTATTATACATGTCCTATGCATGCAGAAGTAGTTTCCTCAAAACCGGGAGACTGCCCAAAGTGCAAAATGACCCTGGTAAAAAAAACAGTTGTAATACAACCCAAAGTGGTTGAAAAGCCGGTAGTAAAACCTATACAGAAAGTAGAGACCAAAACAAAACCAGTAGAAGTTAAGGTCAATAAGACCAAGATTGATAAAAAAGTTGATGTTAAAAAGTCAAAAAAAGTTGAGAAAGCTCAGGTAGTCAAACCTGATTTGAAACCTAAAAGTCAGATTTCTCCTCAACAATCTAAACCTCAATCTAAAATCACCTACACTTGTCCTATGCATCCTGAAGTTACTTCAGATAAACCGGGGAGATGCCCCAAATGCGGAATGGATTTAGTGGAAAAAGAAGATCATCAACATGTTGTAGTTGAAGAGCAGAAAGAAGAACAGCCTGTTCTAAAAAGAAACTCTGAAAACGGAAGACTTACTTTTGGAGGAAAAACAGTTCGTTATGATTTGTATGTAAAAGATACTATTGTCAATTTCACAGGGAAAAACAGAAGAGCACTTGCCATCAACGGAAAATTGCAGGCTCCTACGATGTATTTTACAGAGGGAGATACGGCAGAAATTTATCTGCATAATATGCTTAAGGAAAATACAGGACTTCACTGGCATGGTGTTATCTTGCCCAACGAACAGGATGGTGTGCCTTATCTTACCACAAAGCCTGTAAAACCAGGAGAGACCCATTTATATAAATTCAGAGTTTCTCAAAACGGAACGTATTGGTATCACTCACATGAGGCTCTTCAGGAACAAATAGGGATGAACGGAATTTTGGTCTTTAAAAAAAGAGAAGGAGAACCCAAAACAGAATATAATGCAGAAATCCCTGTATTATTGGGAGACTGGAGTGATGATGATCCCATGCAGATTGCCCGAAGACTTCACATGGCCAATACAGATTGGTATGCGGTAAAGAAAAATGCCGTTCAGAGTTATTGGGAAGCCATAAAGTCGGGGAATTTTGGAACAAAAGCGCTGAATGAATGGAAAAGAATGGAAGCCATGGACGTAAGTGATGTCTACTATGATAAATTCCTGATCAATGGAGCGCCAAGTTCTGATTATTCTAATCTAAAAGCGGGTGACAAGGTAAGATTGAGGGTAGCCAATGGTGGATCTTCCACTTATTTCTGGCTCAACTATGGAGGCGGAAAGATAAAGGTAGTTGGAAATGACGGAAATGATGTGGTTCCCGTAGAAGTAGACCGCTTGATTGTAGGTGTTTCTGAAACATATGACATTGAAGTCACTATTCCTGAAAGCAAAAGCTTTGAGTTCAGAGCTACTTCAGAAGACAGAATAGGGCATGCTTCACTTTGGTTAGGTTCGGGTGATAAAGTAGAAGCTCCCAATTTGCCTAGATTAATGCTTTTTGAAGGGATGAAAATGATGAATGGAATGATGGAAATGAGCGGAAACATGAAGCCAATGAACATGACGATGGGGAACCAGATGATGGATATGAATGAGGTAATGTACCCGGAAATTCCCGAAAGTCAAAGAAAGACAACGATGAAGCACATGAATGAAATGATGGGGGTAAAAACAAAGGAAGAGAAAAAAGAAGAAGATCATTCCCAACATTCAGGGATGAATATGAAAGAAGAAAAATCCATCAAAAGATTATCCTACAATATTTTAAAGTCTCCGGAGAAAACAATTCTTCCAACAGATAGTATTCGTGAAATGAAATTTACACTGGAGGGAAATATGAACCACTATCTATGGACGCTAGACAATAAAACGGTTACAGAAACAGATAAGATTTTGGTTAAAAAAGGAGAGATTCTTAGAATCAAACTGTACAATAATTCCATGATGCGTCACCCAATGCACTTGCATGGACACGATTTCAGGCTGATTAATTCAAAAGGAGAATACTCACCCTTGAAAAATGTCGTAGACATCATGCCCATGGAAACAACGATCATTGAATTTGCCGCCAATCAGGATGGAGACTGGTTTTTCCATTGCCATATCCTTTATCATATGATGGCCGGAATGGGAAGAATCTTCAGCTATGAAAATTCAAAACCAAATCCGCAGCTTCCTAACAGAAAACTGGCCTGGAAAAACTTCTTACAGGATAACAAGATGGTAGGCTCTATGGCTATGCTGGATGTTGCAAGCAATAAAATACATGCAGAAACCATGACAATGTTCGGACCAAGATGGGCAAACCTTAATGAATTTCATTCTAACTGGAACTTTGATCATTTTGAGGGAAGTGCAAAAGTGGGAAGATTTTTAGGGAAATTCCAATGGGCACTTCCATATGCAGGGGTAAGGGTTCAAAAAAATCATGAAATCATGGAAAGACAGATGGCAGAAGATATGGGAATGGATTTTCATGGTAAGAAAACCTGGTTCGGGCAGCAGAAAGCTTCTAAAAGCAGATATGCGTTTATGGTCGGGATGCAGTATGTATTACCAATGCTGATAACCGCTGATGCCAGTGTAGACCAAAATGGGAAAGTATTGCTGGAATTGAGCAGGGAAGATATTCCAATTTCCAGAAGATGGAGAGGAAACTTCAGTGTCAATTCTGATGGTGAGTTTTCTACAGGACTGAGATACATTGTTCAGAAATGGCTATCTCTTTCAGGAAATTATGATAACGAAATGGGATTTGGAGCGGGAGTTACCTTAACCTATTAAAAACAGAAGGAACTCAATTTGAGTTCCTTTTTTTATATTTAAAATACTGATAGAAAAAAGAAAAACTAATGAGTGAAATTATGCCTACCATTATCCAGAAGAAAGTTTTGCTAAAATTATCTCCATAAATTAATTCAACACAACAAGCCAAGCCAGATAAAAGAGTTACAAAGCCTAAAGTTAAATAATTACTTTTGTCATGACTAAAAGAAGGAGATTTTCCTCCGGTATAATATCCCGGGTTATACATGTTTTCGTTCCATTCCTTATAGCCTTCAAGTATTTCTCTATCAGGCTCTACATCGGCTTCATCTATTTTTAAATCTTCTATGATTTTTAAAATTTCATATTTTGTTTTTTCATCAGAAAGAAGAGATTTCGTTTTTAAATCTGCAAAATGAGGAATATGTTGCTCTTTTAAATAAGAACTGACAAAGGCAAGATTAGATTCGAATTTGAAAGTTTTTATTGTGATCATTATAATTCCAATTGTGTAATTTTTTCAACTAATTTTTGATTGGTGGTTTCCGGAATAAGCCTCATAAAGAAATTACGCAGAGAATTTCCTCGTTCCCATTGCGAGATTTGTCCTATTTTCCAACTGGTACTCACAATATAATCCACCTTTTTTCTTCTGATTTTTTGAAATTGCTCGAAGATGAAATTAAAGTCTTTATGCTTCTCGAGTAACTTCCCAAGAATGTAAGCATCTTCAATGGCCTGGCAGGCACCTTGTCCCATATTAGGAGTGGTAGCATGGGCAGCATCACCAATCAGGCATAGGTTTTCAGAATACCATTTCGGAATGGGTGAGAGGTCGGAAATTTCATTACAGATGATATCTTCTTCTTCTGTAGCTTCAATAAGCTTCAAAACGAGAGAATGATACTCTTTAAAAATGTCTGTTAGTTCCAAATATCTGCCAAAGCTCCTCTCATTGATGCAGGCATACCAGTACACTTTTTTCTCCGAGATCTTTACAAAGCCAAAGCGTTTTCCTTTCCCCCACATTTCAAAGGCCTCATGATGATGTTTTTCAGGCAGCTCAAAGTCTACAAGCCCGCGCCAGCATTTTTGTCCGGAACTTCGGATGGTTCCTGTTTTTAATATTTGATTTCGGATAGGAGACTTTATACCATCTGCACCAAAGACAATTGTACTTTCTACTTGGGTTCCATTATCAAAATCCAAAATATAGTTTTCTTTCTTTTCAATGGTCTTTAAAGAATGATTGAGCCGAATAGCCGCAGGATCTAAATTTTCTGCAAGAATTCTCTGTAGTTCAGCTCTGTGAATGGCTACATTGCAGGAATTATACTTTTTTTCAAGTTCAAGAATTTCCGTTTTTGAAAACGGTTTCATTGATTCGTTGGATAGGGTGATTCTATGGATTTTATTTCCTGCATTTTCAATTTTTTCTTTTAAGCCCAATTGATCAAAAACCTGCATCGCATTTACAGCCATCATGATTCCTGCCCCTACAGGCTTTATTTCAGGAGCAGATTCATAGAGCGTAAAATCATATTGATGCTGCTTCAGGATATTTCCAAGGGTGAGACCGCCAATTCCGGCTCCTATGATTGAAATGGGATTCATCAGTATTGGTTTATGGTATGTAAAGCCTGTTGTAAGTTGTTCATGAAATTTATAGGGTTAACATATAACTTTCAGATACTTTTTTAAAACCATATTTACCGAAAAAATGATGGGCACCATGATTATCAGCACCACTTTCCAGCATAATAAAACTGACGTTCCAGCTTTTGGATTCCCGAATCACTTCCTCCAAAAGTTTACTTCCAAGAGACTGACCTCTTACGGCTTGATCTAAAAGCATATCTTCCAAAATAGCATACTTTTTAAAAGGACTGTTAATAACATTGAAAACAAGCATCCCGACAATATCTCCGTTGCCATTTTCTGCAATTAAAATATTCAATTTTGAAGCCTCATTATAATCATAATCGGTCATAAGCTGTTCTGTAAATACAGCTCTGAGATCAGGATTCCAATGATTGGAATCTAAAGCTCTTCCATACATAATTTCACTGTGGGAGATGTAGGAATCTGTTTTATGGGCAATAAAAAAGTCGACCAGTTCCGGGACGCGTGTTTTATCTGTAAGCCATTTTGTAGTATATTTCATAAGATGTTGTTTATTTTATATGCTTTAATTCTTCCATTAACCTATTCTGCTTCTTGATGAAATTATCTAGACTGTCTGTTTTTAGAGGATGAGCATTTTGATACTTTTCAATTTCAAGAAGTGTTTTTCTGATTTTAAAGGCAACGTATAGATTATTTAAAGTTTCATTATTTTTATTGATCTGAGCAATAAGCGCTTTTATATTTCCGGTTTTAAGATTGTATTGATCAGCACTGATTTTAACCTCTGCTTCAATCTGTTTTTTCATCAGAGAATCAGTAATCGACTTGGTTTTATATCCTGCCTGCTGATAATAAGATTCAGACATGCTGAGTATTTTGTCGTATATCTCCAGAACCTTTTCGGTTTCCTCTATGTTTTTTTGTACTTTATCATCAAGTGCTTTAAGGTTTTTATCATCTTTAATTACCTCGGAATAGATTTGATCAATCAAATTTTCTCCACGATAAGATTCTAAGGAACTTGATACCGAAGATTTTGCATTGTCAACAGCATTTTCCACAATCGGAGCATTTCCAGCCTTACTTTCCCTACATGAAAGCAAGGATAAAGCCATTACAGAAGCGAAAAGTATTTTTTTCATTGTGATTATTTTAAAATTATGTTTTGGTAATAGGTTTTATAAGGTCCGCATTACTTATGGTGTACAATAAATTGGGATAAACGAAATCCAGTGATCTGTTTTCCTGACCCCTCAGCTGGAAAAACTCTGATTCCTGATCTTTATCTGTCAATGCCAGTGCCTCACCGGTAGAAAAATAAGGAAGCTCATCTTTGAACTGAATATAGGTTTTTGAAGTTCGGAAAGTTATTCCCAACCACTTATTATTGGATATTGTATTTGATGATGAATTCAATATAATTTTATGCTGAAATCTTTTATTGGTTTCAACGGAAAATAAAACTACAGAATTATGATGGAGTATAATTTCAGCCTCCTCATGGGTTACTTTGTCTTTAATAACGAGTTTTCTTAAATGAAACTCCTCCAGCTCTTCAGGCTTCTCATAGCATGAAAAAAGTGCTATAAAAGAATCGCTGTCCAAGTCCAATGCCTGATCAGAATGGTAATTCATTTTAGAATAAGTAGAATCATACACTTCAATTAAAGCGTTGTTGAAATTCTGTACAGGTATATCAATATGGTTTTCAAGTAACGTATCATTAATACTGCCCACAAGCTTATGATGAATATCTGAAAATACAACAGCTGGAATGGCATATCGCGTAGTGGTTCTTACAATCGGAATAAGTTGCCCATTTGTATTAACAAGATGATTTCCAATCCTACCTTTTCCGGTAGACTCAAATTCAGCAGAATTGAATAGTGGATCGAAAAGATTTTCTTCCAAAGGAAGATTGATGATATAAAATTCAGGAAAGCTCATTTTTCTTTATTTTATATATTTAAAAAATAGGTTTTTCATAATCACCAGAGTTCATGCTGAAATGAATTTTTCCATATTCCATCATCTTTTCAGAGATATTTTCTTCATAATAAGAATTGCGCAGCTCTTCCTGAAGTTCAGGAGTCATTTTTTCAAGTTTAATATAGCTGTCATTTTCTTTAATATAAGTCTGATCATCTGTGTGCATGGCTTCCAGATTAGAACAACGCACTACATAACCCATTCTTATAGGAATTTGATCAACACCCAAAACAGAGGGTTTGATTTCATGGGTATAGAGCCTGTTGGTGGAAAGCGGGATTATGAATGCAGAATTCGGGTATAAAGTAACACTGAATTCCTTTTCCAGAGAATCATCCTCCACATTTTTCTTTAACTTGAAATGCAATCTTGTCAGGGCACTTGTTTGTTTATAGCACCAATCGAATCTGTCGGTAGTTGATGGTTTTAGCTGTTCAGTATTAGAATCATCATAAAAAGTACAAAATGCAATAAGCCCTTCCTTAGGCATATCTTTGGTTTTATCCGAATGTGCCTTGATTTTAGCTTTTACTTCCTTTTCAGAATCAGCAGTTTTCTTTTTATTCTCATAGATCTGTACCAGAGCGTGATTAAGTTCTGTTTTACTTTCGAAACTTTCCTGCACACACTTGTTTAATATATTGATAATTTTTGTATCCGTACTGCGGAAATTATCTGTAGGCCCTGTTAAATTACTGGAACATCTCAAAAGATGATAATGAAAGGCATCTTTTCCGTCTTCAGCAGGGGTTTTGGTGACTTTGCTGAGGTAGATTCCTTTTCTTAAAGCCTTACTTTCCTTGTTGGATTCTGTAAGTTCCTGAAAATCATGTTCAGATTTTATTTTATCAAAATTGCTTTCGCCCACAAACAGTTTTCTGTAATAAACCCCAGCATTGCTGATGACTACAGGAACTTCTCCCAGTGTTACTATTTTTGATTTTTCCGGGTTATAATTTTCATAATTAACCGAAAACTCTTCTATAATGTTAAGAAAGAGATTGGTTTCTGTAAGAATGTTGAGGTCTCCACATACGTATATGTTTTTATTGCTAAAGTCAATCTCTCTATCCGAAAGGTTATTGATAACCAATCCGCAGAAATTCTCGATGAGGTATTGAAGTTCAGAATTGATAGTATTGTCGTTTTGCAAAGCAACAAGAACGTTTTTATCTTTAGAAATTTTGTTTTCAAATGGTAGAGTAGTCATGTTTAATCTTTTCGAATTGAATTTTATAATGGTATTAGTTGAAGGTATTTAAAAAATTGTTACAAATGCTTATCGATAGAATGTAAATCAAAATCTTTAAATAAAAGTATCCATAGATACAAAAATAAAAAAAAACGGAGCCTGAAAACAGACTCCGCCTATAAAATAGTTTGCGCTAAAATTATTTACCTAGGTAAGATTTAAGGATCTTACTTCTGGTATTGTGTTTTAGTCTCTTAATTGCTTTTTCTTTGATCTGACGAACTCTCTCTCTTGTAAGATCGAAAGTCTCACCAATTTCTTCTAAAGTCATTGGGTGTTTTCCGTTCAGTCCGAAGTATAGTCTTACCAAATCAGCCTCTCTTGGAGTTAAAGTATTCAATGCTCTTTCAATCTCAATTTGTAGAGACTCAAGCATTAAGTCTTTATCAGGACTTGGTGATTCTCCTGAACGTAATACATCATAAAGGTTAGAATCTTCCCCTTCTACTAAAGGAGCATCCATAGACAGGTGTCTTCCGGAGTTTTTCATAGATTCTTTAATGTCCTCCTCACTCATGTCAAGAACTTCAGCCAATTCTTCCGGAGAAGGTGGTCTTTCATTTTCCTGCTCAAGGTGAGCGTATGCTTTATTAATTTTATTGATGGAACCAATTTTGTTCAACGGAAGTCTTACAATTCTGGATTGCTCAGCTAACGCCTGTAAAATTGATTGACGGATCCACCATACTGCATAAGAGATAAATTTGAAACCTCTAGTTTCATCGTACCTTTTTGCCGCCTTCATTAATCCTAGGTTACCTTCATTAATCAAATCGGGTAAGGAAAGACCTTGATTTTGGTATTGCTTGGATACAGAAACTACGAAACGAAGGTTGGCCTTGATTAATTTCTCTAGTGCGGCTCTGTCGCCTGCACGTATTCTTTGTGCCAATTCTACTTCCTCGTCCGCAGTAATTAGTTCCACTTTACCAATTTCCTGCAAATACTTGTCTAATGAAGCAGTTTCCCTGTTGGTAACCTGCTTAGTGATTTTTAATTGTCTCATTTATTTTATCCTCAAAAAAGAGTTACTATAGTATATACGTTTGGCAAAGTGAAAAGGTTACACCTATTTTGATTTTTTTTGTAAAAAGTAGTATTATAGGGAAAATCAAGAGGTAATACTTTAGAAGTTAATTTAATTAGAAGATGGGTAAGAATATTATTTTTAAAGCTTAAATAGTGAAATAGTGCAAGAGCCTTAAGTTCTAAACAAAAAAAACGAAACCGAAGTTCCGTTTTATAACTATTAAGTAATATTTTAACTGTAGCCAGTATTCTTAAATGTTTACCAGCAACCGGTAATTAAAATAATTCATTCAGTACTTTCGCCAGTCTTAATCCTCCGAACAATAATTGTCTTTCCATTGTTTCGTTGAATTTATACTGATAATCGTAGGATAATTTTGAATCATTTGGAGTCTGTGCATAGATTTTGTTGGCAATTTTATGCGAATCATACAACCAGTCTTCCAGTGTTCCGGATTGAATTTGTGCTACTTCTTCTTTAGATTTGATATCCAAAAGCTTGGAATATTCGGTATAGCTGTATTTTTGAGAATCAACTAGTTTCCCGTCCCAAACAGAGTGTAAGTTTGTTTTTTCTCCAAAGTAAGTAACATTGATCTTATTTCCTCCTAAATCTTCAGCTCTTCCTACGTGTAGAGGCTGAGCAAGATCTCCCATAATATGAATAAGGAAGATTAAAGCGATTTTTCTGTCCTTTTCAGAAGTGTTTTTATCCTTAATTTGTCCGGATAAAGTGTTTATCTGAGTATAAAGACTTGGACCTGCCTGCATCTTTAGGTTTTGATCAAAAGCCTTAAGATCTGTCTGTGGATCAATGTTTACATAATGCCAGGATGAAGCCTGCTTCCATACGCCCGTTGTATCAGACTTAATGAAATCTGGCCAGTTGGCCCAATATGCCAAACGCTCTTTTCCCATTATTTTTTTGATTTCTCTTCTAGCCTTTCTCGAAAGGTGGTTTTCAGCAATGTCTGCAATGACTCTATGACCTGTTAATCCCCACGCATAAGAATAAAGTGAAGAGGAAATGAATGCTAAAATCAGAATTTTAGAATAAATACTTTTCATTTTAAATAACAATTTTCAATCTGCAAAGATACGGCCCGCTTTCCGAATGAGCATGAATTATCCCGAATTTATTCCGTAATAAATGTTAATAAAATTTAATCTAAATAAAATAGGGAATTGTACTAGGTTTGGACGGTTAAGTTAAGGAGAGGATTTATTTTTGTATAATGTATAATGTATAATGTATAATGTATAATGTATAATGTATAATGTATAATGTATAATGTATAATGGAGGGAGGTTATATTGCAAAGGAATGGACTTTATAAAATATTAGGGAAAAATTTTTAAACCTCTGATTTTGAACACTACCTTTTACTTTTAAACATAGAGCTGATATGCTTTTTACCGTATTTTTACGGAATTTACTTGAATTTATTCCTTTTAATGTCAATAAAATAGTACTTTTAGGATAAAATTATTGCCAAAATATTTTTTCAAACTTACGAGATATATTATCTTTACAAGTCATAATCACAGGAAACACTATGCATGAGAACAATATTGTAGACATGAATTACAATAAGCTGCAGACAGACTTTAAGGCTGAAGCTGTGGCTGTTAACCTTTTAAAATACCAACGGACCGTAAGCAATATCTTTATTGAAAGGGTAGGTGTAAATGACCGTGCCTATTTAAAGGATATTAAAAGCATTTCGAGCAGTTATCTAGGCTTTGATGAGGAAGTATTCACTATAGAGACTTATAGGGAGGGGATTTATGATTATCTTCCTGAGGGACTATTTCATCCGCCGTCTCTTGGAGCTTCCAGAAAAAATGTAGACACCGTTGTAAGAGAAATTCGTAAACAGAAAAGAGTAGAGGATGATGCCCGAAAATTTTTCCGCCCTTTTGAGCTGGAAGTTTTTTTTACGGAGATCAGTGCTTTACTTAAGGAATCTGAGTTTGATATTTCCAGTAATACAGATTCTTTGCTGGAAACAGTAAGCGAGCTGTGGCCACTGATCAATATGCTGGATAAGAAAAACGCTTATGTCTTTATGCATATTTTGCCATTTTTCCATCAGATCCGAGGAGACAAGAAATGGTTTGAAAGATGTATGACTGCATTTCTGCAAGTACCTGTAGAGGTAACTTTTTCTCCAAATGTTATTGATGGAATAGAGAAAAATAATGACTCTATGCTGTTGGGAAATTCAAGGCTGGGAGTTACTTATATTCCGAGTGGAAGACATATGGATGGGCAAAGGAACTGGGTGGTCAATATAGGTCCGATTCCTTATGAGGATATGAAGAAATATATTCCCGGAAGTCCGTTCAGAAATGTTCTTCAGGCATTGTATGACTATTTTCTTCCGGTAACGGTGGATATAGAGGAAAATTTTGTCACAGAAAAGGTAGAATACTCGTTCAGCCTTATGGATGATGAAAGAAATGCCAGCCGCCTTGGATACTCTACATTCCTCTAAATTATTTTATTATATTTACAACTACCAACAAAGTATAAATTCGAAAAGAAAAAAATGGAAATTTCTTCAGTAAAAGGTATTTTTTTAAGGTATATCCTAATGCCTTTAATCGCAGTTATAATGATGTTTATCCTGGGAATCATCAGGAGAAATAAACCTGCGATAAAAATTAAAGTCATTATTATATACGTTCTTCTGTGCAGTTTATGCCTGGCTATTCCAGGTGTTTTTGGATTTGCCGGAAATCTTTTTAATCCTTATTGGTATCTCATTGCACAGGTTATTTACCTTATTTTTGGGATTATTCACGTGAACTTATTACACAGATACTTTAAAAAGCACATTGAATCTTTATCAATGAGTATTTTATTTGAGTCAATACTTTCATTAACGTGTATAGCATTGGGAGGATTTTTGTTTACCTTGCTATTTAATTGGATGAGCAAAGGTACAGGGTATGCGGTAATGGCTGCCACCAGTATGCTGATCTTTGTAGTACCAATGGTATTTTATTACTGTTATATTCAGTTTATCAGTATTCCTTTTGATATCTATAAAACATGGAGATATTCTCCGGAACAGAAACTTCCTGATTTTGATGGGGTTGACTTTGACAGATTAATGGTTTTAAATGTTGAATTAAGTAAAAACCTTGAAGATTCAAACCGATTCAGAATTAAAGCAAAAACACTTCCGACTGGGATTACTTTTGGTGACTGGTTTTATAGAGTAGTGGATGATTATAACCATAAAAATCCGGGATCAATTATTCATCTTTCAGATGAGACAAGAGAGCCTTATTACTGGATCTTTTATACTAAAAAATCATTTTTCAGCTTTAGAAAATATATAGATTTCGACCAGGACATTACTACAAACAGCATTTCTGAAAATGAAGTGGTTATTTGTAAAAGAGTTATTCAGCATGAAGAGGAGGGAGTCGCAAGAAAATCATAAACACAAAAAAAATTAAAAAGTATTAAGCATGATACAACCTATTAAACATTTTGCAATCAATTGGGTGGATGGGATGAAAGTTTCCCAGAGACACCTTAATGATCAGGATAATTTCTTAATTGATACCATCAGAGATTCCAATTCACTTGGGATTACTACATATAACTATGGGCTTTTGCCTATTTCCACAGAATTTACAGACCGTACTATTTTTGATGTTCACAACACTGCAACCAATGATGTGCAGCTGGTGATCAAAAGATGCAGCGCCGTTACTATGGCTGGATATCGTATAGAATTGATCGATAGAAGAATCAGTGTGAAATCATTGGCGAAGTCAATGAATGAGGAGCAGGTAGACGGTGAATATTATATTCTGATCTCTGTAAATCCTTTTGATAAGGTTCCTTTTGGGGATATTGATCCGGAAGAAATTCCGCCACGCCATCCAAATGCACAGCCTAATCACCATATTGAGTTACTTCCTGTAACTTCCCTGAACAGCAGTTATTCAGGAGGGAACTATCTGATTATAGGGAAAGTGGATTTAAAGGCTAATATTGCACAGGTAGATTCCAATTTTATCCCGCCATGTACCTCTATCCAGAGTCATCCGGCTTTGGTAGATTATTACGGAAGCTTTGCAAAATCTATCGGAAATCTACAACAGTATGCTTTTAAAATCATTCAAAAAGCATCTCACAAAAACCAAAATACAGCATTGGCACAGAACGTTAAGTTTCTGTGTAGCACTATGGTGAACAACTTTGGAGATATGTACTTCCAATTCAGAAATATTACCCCTTGGCAGCCACCTGTATTTTTAATTGAATCATTTGCAAAACTGGCACTTCATTTATACAACTCAACTCAGCTTCTGGTTCCTGCTGAACTGGAAGAAATGTTGAACTATAGTTTAGAATGGAGTGAGATTGCACCACATACCTTACTGAACCAGCTTTCTATTGTAGCAGAGACTAACTATGACCATCACAATTGTGGAGAGCCATTACTTTATATCCAGCAAATGTTGAGAAGCTTAGAAACCATCTTCGCCAAACTTAGCGAACTGGATTATATCGGTCAGAGAAAAGAAAATATTATTGTTAACGAGCAGGAGGTTTCTAGCAATGCTAACCCTAAGAGAGGTTGGAGTGTACTAGACTAATACAATCTGTTATTAAAATATAAATCCCGAATTTTCATTCGGGATTTTTTTTATTGTGAAAAAAAGTATAAACAAATTTATTTTTTGTTCAGAAGTTCCAGTGTGTGCTCTACATGTCCACCTCCTTTCCATTCATCATGACCAGGAATGACCAGGGTAGCTTGGGAGTACTTCGACTTTAGTTTTTCCATGGTCTTTGGCCATTGGGCAACATTGGCTTCTCCGGTATATCCAAGATCTACTGCTGATTTGCTTTTTACAAGACATCCGCCATCTAATATTTTATATTTTGGGAACCATACCACGACATTGTCAGCAGTATGCCCTTCACCAAGAAAGTCTACTGTAAATTCCTCTCCACCAATGCGGTAAGGTTTTCCTGTTTTTATAAGTTCTGTAGAAGTAGCTTTTCCGTCTTTCTTTAGTAGTTCGTTAGTTTTGGCTGTTGCATAGGTTTTAATTCCTTTATTGTTGTAAAAGCTTAAATCTCCAGCTCTGTCCTCATGGGAATGAGTCGCAAATACTGCAATTACAGGTAGATGATGACGTTTTTGAATGGTATCCATTAAGCTTTGATACTGTGTTTTCTGCCATGGAACATCAAATAAAACAACTCCTTTTTTGGTAACCAGATAAACAGCATTGGTAGAGTATTCTTTACCTCCGAATACTCCGAAAGTTTTGTAAATATAGAAGTTAGGTTTAATCTGTGGCTCAATCACAAAATCTCTTACCTGAGCATTTGCAAATGGACTTAGCAACATTGAAACAATAAAAAATGGAATGCTTTTTTTCATAATTTTTTTAGTAATAATTAAAGTTTGTACTTGTTGGAAAGACAAAATCTGTAGAAAGTTTTGCAAACCTAGTTAAAAATAAATCTTCATATATTTTAGGATGGAGAGTTTAACCCTTTTTTAACAATTATGCTATCCTTGCTTTTCAAAAAGATGTGAAAATAAAATTATGCTTCCATGTGAGTTTAAAGCTTATTATTCTTTTTTAAATATATAATATAAAAGGTGACCCTATACCTAGTGGTCACCTTTTATAAATTTATTTTTTTACCAATATTTTCTCAGTTGCTTTTTTGCTTAAAATTTCAGTTTTGCCATCAATTTCTATGGTCATCGATTTATCAAAACTTTCAATTTTAATGATCTTTACCTTGGTATTAAGAAGAAGCTTTCTGTCATTTAGGTATGTAAGAAAAGCATCGTCGGAGAGGGTAACTGAAGCAAAAGTTACATTTTCTCCAATTTCACAGCTGCTTAATTTCTGAAGATCCTGAGCGATGATGTTACCGTCTTTATCAGGAATAGGTTCTCCATGGGGATCGAATTTAGGATGATCAAGAATTTCATCCATCTTATCAAAGAAAATTTGAGAGTGTACATGTTCAAGTTGCTCGGCAATTTCATGCACGTTTTCCCAACCAAAATTCATTTTTTTGACCAAAAACATTTCGGTAAGTCGGTGCTTTCGAACCACAAGGGCGGCTTCCCGTCTTCCGTTTTCTGTAACGATTAGTGGTTTGTAGGTCTCATAGATGACCCACTTTTTCTCAGCAAATTTCTTCATCATATTATTAACGCTTGGCATTTTTACATTTAAAAATTTGCTGAGTTCATTAATGGTCACCTTTCTTTCATTGTCAACTAAATGAAACAAAGCTTTCAGGTAATTCTCTTCTGTTAGGGTTGTTCTCAAAATGTTAGATGATTTTCAATACAAAACTAACAAAATAATATGGAAAGATCACTCTTGTTATTTTAACTTTTTTTAATTTTACAGTATGAGATTTTCATTCAAAAACGACTATTCTGAGGGATGTCACCCCAATATTTTACAAGCTCTTTTACAATATAATCTTGACCAACAGGCCGGTTATGGAGAGGATATGTATTCTTTGAAAGCAAAAGAATTAATTAAGGAAAAAATAAATAAGAAAGATTCAGAGGTTTATTTTGTTTCCGGAGGAACACAGGCAAATTTAATCGTGATTTCATCTATTCTAAAGCCTTATCAATGTGCTGTTTCTGCATCTACAGGACATATTTTAAATAATGAAACCGGAGCGATTGAAGCTACCGGACACAAAATATTAAGTATTGAAACTGAAGACGGAAAACTAAGACCATCCGATATTATTCCGGTTTTAGAGGGCCATAGTAATGTTCCGCATCAGGTAATGCCAAAGCTTGTTTATATATCAAATTCTACGGAATTAGGTACCATTTATCAGGCAAAGGAACTGGAAGAACTTTCTGAATTTTGCAGACAGAATCGTCTCTATTTGTTTATGGACGGAGCAAGGCTAGGACACGGATTAACTTCCGAAATCAGTGATCTTACCTTGGAAAGAGTGGCGGAACTTACTGATATATTCTACCTTGGCGGAACCAAAAACGGAGCATTGATAGGAGAGGCGATTGTGATTAATAATCATGTACTTCAAGAGGATTTTGCATTTAATATCAAGCAGAAAGGAGCATTATTGGCCAAAGGACGATTGCTGGGAATCCAGTTTATGGAACTGATGAAAGATGACCTGTATTTTGATCTGGCAAAACACGCCAATCAACAGGCAATGAAGATAAAACATGCACTGCAGGAAAAAGGAGTAAAATTCCTTTCTGATACCTATACCAATCAGATTTTCCCGATTGTAAGCAATGGCCTTATCCAGGTTTTATCAGAACATTTTGATTTTTTTGTCTGGAAAAAAATAGATGAGAGTTTTTCGGCCATCCGTCTTATCACTTCATGGAATACGGGTGATGATGCAGTAAATCAATTTATTGAAATAATAAAAAGAGAGTTGCCATAAAATAAAAACAGCCTTTATGAAGGCTGTTTTTATTTATATAAGTAGGGGCAATTATTTTAAAGCTTTGGTAACCACTTTACAATCTGCTGTATTTAGTTTTTGTCCATCCTTATAGCTGATCTTTTTTTCGTCAGCATATTTAGATTGCCCGTCTTCGTCCTTATGATCTCCAATACCTTCCGTTAGGGCATTATCCTTTTGAAGGAAGTAAATATCTCTTTTGCTTTTTTTACCCTCAGAAGTGAATTCGTAGGTCAGCTTCAGGGTATCTCCGGACTTAAAACCTGTAATATCTCCTTTTGAACTGTCTTTCTCGCTGTTTTTGTAAGATAATTTTCCAGTAATTGTTCCCAGATTATCATCAATAGAAGCAAAAATACTGTCTTTTCCTGTAGTTCCAATATAGCAGAAAGATTTTGGACCTAATGTATCCACTACAGGTTCAGCTACGGCAATGGTATCTGTTTCAACTTTCGGAGCAGGAGCTTCGGCCTTTTTATTACAATTGATTAAAAAGGCTGAAACTGCGCCCAGTAAGATTAATTTTTTCATATCCTTAATTATTATAGTCAGATTTTGAATTCCAAAAATAATAATACTATTTATATATTAAAGAATAATATTTATAAATAAGAATAATTTCTAAAATTTTAAAATGACGAAAATGATTTAGGCATAGAAAATGATTGTACACTTTTAAATTGATTTTAATGAAAATTGCAACTAAGTTGATAGGACTGGGATTCTTTGTTTTTGGCTTATCACTTTTAATGGGACAGTCCCCTCAAAACTATATTTATACTTCATCAGGAGATCTTCGGGAAATTGAAAAGATGATTATGCGGGAAGATATCGGCGGGGTGCAGATTGTTTATAACTGGAAAGCTTTGGAAAAATCGAAAGATGTGTATGATTTTTCTGTTATTGAAAAAGATCTGGATTATTTAAATTCTATTCATAAAAAGTTATTTATCCAGCTTCAGGATAGATTTTTTGAGCCGCAGGCAAGATATATTCCTGATTATCTGTTGAGTGATAAAGAGTATGCCGGCGGATTGGTTGCTCAATATGATAATCCGGGTGAGAATAAACCTGTTGGAAGCGGTTGGGTAACCCAGCAATGGAATTCTGCAGTTCAAAAGAGATTTCAAAAGCTGATAGAAGCACTGGCAAAGAAATTTGATGGAAAGATTCAAGGGATTAATCTTCCGGAAACGGCAATAGATATTGAAATGAAGGGGGATAAAACAGGGTTTAGCTGCGATCGTTATTTTCAGGCTGAATTAGAAAACCTAAAATTTGCAAGAAGTGTTTTCCATCATTCCTATGTTTTGCAGTATGTCAATTTTTTTCCTTGTGAGTGGGACAATGACCATCAATATATGTCCAGACTTTTTGATTTCGCCTATAAAAATAATATAGGTTTGGGCGGACCAGATATTGTTCCAAATAAAAAGGCTCAGATGAAAAATTCTTATCCTTTTTTTAATCAATACAAAGGAAAGCTTTCTCTTGTAGCAATGGCGGTTCAGGAACCCACACTTACCTACAAGAACCCTAAAACCGGAAAGAATTTTACAAAAGAAGAATTTACAGAATATGCAGAAAACTATCTGGGAGTTACCATTATATTCTGGAGTGTGGAATCTCCCTGGTTGAGAGATTCCTAATGTTTTCTGAGAAAAAAATCCAGGTAAGTTTCTCCGTTTTATATTTTTAATAATCCCCTAAATCCTCTTGCAGCATAATAGGAATCTGCACCATTATGGTACATAAAGACCGTATTGTAGCGTCTGTCACAAAAGATTGCTCCTCCCAGTTCTCTGATGGAAGCCGGAGTTTGTACCCAGCTTGATGTCTTTTGATCAAACTTTCCAAGTTCCTGAAGGTGGCGGTATTGTTCTTCGGTTAGAAGTTCAATTCCCATTTCAGAAGCTTTATCGATGACATTACTTTCAGGTTTATTGGCTTTTCGTGAATTCCAGGCTTGGTAATCATAGCAAAGGCTTCTGCGTTTCGGGCTTTCGGGAGAGCAGTCGAAGAAGAGGTATTCATCTGTTCTTTTATCATAAGCAACCACATCTGGTTCGCCTTCGGTTTCTTCCATTTGGTGCAAAGACCATAATTTTTCAGGACTGACCTCCAATTTAGCCTGGATTTTCTCCCATTTCAGGTCCTTATGGCGGTGCATATTTTTTTCAAAACGGGCTTTTAGTATTTTTAAAAGTTCGATGATTTGTTCTTGGGTGAGTTTCTTTTTCATATCAAGTTTTGTTTACTATTGGTTTTGCTAATGAGGATTTGCTTAAGTTGCAGGGATTTTATCTACAATAAAATTTTTGATTTTTATCTTAAAATCAATCAATAATAGTGATTTTTCTATCTAAAGGTCTTAAATACCATGAAATAATGACTAAAATAAGCAGTAATACGGCAGGAAAAGTTCTTCCGATAGCATCGCCCACAATAAGGTGTGAAATCACAGCTCCGGACATTACAAAGAAAAAGCCTGCGTAAGCCCATTCTTTAAGAAGCAGACGTTTTGGGATCAGTATTGCGATAACGCCCAGTAGTTTCCATATTCCGAGGATTATCATGAGATAGGATGGATAGCCGAGGGTAGTGAAGTTGGCCAGCTCATCTTTGCTTTGCATGATTTGAACAATCGCTGTAGAGGCCATTCCTAAGGACATCCATAGGGTGAATATCCAGTAGAAGATTCTTTTTCTTTTTTCTGATTTATTTGATGTTTCCATGGTATTTATTTTTGTGATTAGTCATTTAGTCCTTTTCCGATAAGGATTTGAGGGATGCATTTTTCAATTCTTGCTTCCCGTGTTTTAGGCTGCTTGGCAGAAGAAAAATGGAGTAGGTAAGCTCTTTGTCGTCCTGGTGTTAAGGATTCAAAGGCTTCTTTTAATGCGAAATTATTGTCAAGTTTAGATTGAAACTCCTCAGGCATTTCAAATTCCTTGGTTTTCTTCATTTCAACTTTAGCTCCTGATTCTTCAATTTCAACGGCTTGAAACATATACGCTTGAAGATTTTTTTCCAAATCAATAATTTGTTGCAGCTCTGTAAAACGGATTTGTCTTGCAGCCTGTACATTTTCAGATTGCCGGATCAAAATATGGTCAGGGTCTTTCATCAAGGCCCCTTTAAAAAAGAGAATTGCACAATAGTCTTTAAATCCGTGAATTAAGAAAATATTTTTTCCCTCGTAGGTGTAACAGGGGCAGCCCCATTTTAAATCTTCTACAAGTTCGGTGCTTAGGGCAATCGCTCTTAGTTTTTCAAATTCTTCTTTCCATTGCGTGGCATTATCAAAGAAAAAATTAACTTTTGGATTCATGTGTTTTATGTTTAAGGGTTTGAGTGTGTTAGAGTGGTAGAGTTATAGAGTTTTGGTTTGGAATGAGATGATCTCTATAACCAAGAACCTAAAACCTATTACCTGCCACCTAACATTTCCTGCAAACGATTATGCGCCATATTAATACCCTGTGCAAAAGGCATTTTCAGATGCTGATCTCTGAAATCCACAGATTTATAAATGGTTTGGATCGTAATTTTACTGGTGGTTTCCGTTAATTTTTCAAATTCTAAAAACTCGAACTGTGCAGGAAAAGGAGTGTTTTCCATCTGGAAGGTTCTTGTAATTTTCTCATTCTGAATAATGTCGTGAATGGTTCCGTTGGCACTGAAGACTACATCACCTTGAGGGTTTGAGGTTTCAAATCGGTAACTCCCGTGCTGTTTATTTTCAAATTTTGTCACTTTGGTTCCCATCCATTGCTCGAAAAGTTCAGCTTCTGTATACGCTTTGAAAAGCAGTTCTACAGGAAGATCAAATTCTCTGATAATGAAGATTTCCTGTTTTCCGTCTTCTACGTGGATTTTTGTTTTAAGTTCCATATTTTGAGTTTGGTGTTTGAGTGTGGGAGAGTATTAGAGTATTAGAGTATTAGAGTATTAGAGTATTAGAGTGGGAGTTGTTGGGTATTATTACTCATTGCTCATTACTTATTATTCATGCTTTGAAAGGCTTTCATGACACTTTCCAGTTTGTTGAATTTCTCATCCCACATTTTGCGAAATGGTTCTATAAAGTCGGCTATTTCTTTCATTTTATTGGGATTTAGGTGATAGATAATTTCACGACCATTCTGTTCAGATCTCAGTAACTCACATTCTGTAAGGATCTGGAGATGCTTGGAAACGGTAGGTCTTGCCGTATCGAAATTAGATGCAATAGCCCCTGCAGTCATAGATTGAGCCGCTACCAGCATCAATATTGATCTTCTGGTAGGATCTGCAATCGCCTGAAATACATCTCTTCTTAAATTCATTATGTAGTTATTTGACTACAAATATATATGTAGTTATTTAGCTACGCAAGTGTTTTTAAAAAAAATATTGATTTTAATAATTAACGGAACTGAATTGTTTCTCACAGATCTTGGGGGATTATGCAGATTATGAAAGTATGAGATCTGCGATATCTGCTTTATCAGCGAGATGTTTCTTAGCTAGATCGAATGTTTCCCGTAGATTATGAAAGATCATTTTCCGCAATGACCTAATATTAAATAAGCCGTTTTTACAGAAAAGTCATTAGAAGCTCATATAAGAGGTCTTTTTTCATTCAGTACCTATGCTATCTGATTGATAATAAATGTGATATATGGTGATTTTTACTTTTAAAGCTAATAATCGGTATTTGAGATCTTTACATATGAAATACATTAAATTTATGTCCGTCCGGATCAGCAAAGACAAAGCCGTAATAATTGTTTCCAAAGCTTTCGGGAGGGGAGATGATTTTTCCACCCGCTTTTTCAACTTCCTCAGCCCATAGATCTGTCTGTTCCTTGCTTTCTGCCGAAAGAGTGAATATAATTTCATTGGCATTTTGAGAATCACCAAATCTTACATTCTTCACATTGCTTTCCAGTATGTTTTTTAGGAAGAAATGAATAACAAAATCTTTTTCACCTACGAAAAAACTTACCAATTCATTAGAACTGTTCGGATTATTGGGCTTAAACCCTAACTCTGTATAAAACTTCTGTGTACGTTCTAAATTGGCCACTGCCAGATTGGCCCAAATCATTTTAGGTTTCATATCATTACATTTTTTGGTTAGCATAAAATTACTGTCTTTCTCAGCAATAGAGGTTGCCATGTGACAAGATTTTGTATTTTTAATGAACAAAATAAAAAAATAGCAAACAAAAGAAGAAGAGTCATTATCACAAGTTTAATTTAACATAATATATAGGAGTATAAGTATATAATGATAGAACTAAGACATGAAATAGAGCCGGATATGGAGACTGCAGAAAAGCGATATCCTGAGGTTTTGAGGCTTATTTTAGAATATACTGACCAATGTGATGAAGAAGGAGATGAAGATAATATCAAATATAAAGTATTGGAAGACAGGCTTCATGGCATGACAGGAAAAGATATGTCTCAGTTTAATCTATGGGAATGGTGGGAATGTGATGGGGCAGAGCATCTTGCTTTTGATATAAGTTTACCTGATCCTCAGATAGTTAATGGGGTCACAAAAGATGAATTGGCAGAAATTGTAAGGCGAGTACATATTTTTGAAACTCCTGATTCAGAAGATCAATCATTTAAAGCATTGTTTTATAGTTACATATGTTTTGGAAATGGCTATTATTCAAGGTTTTTGAAACTCAACTGTAAGGGGTATAATATCAAGCTTTTTCAGTCTCATAAGGATAAAGATGGGAATTATTATGAGTATGGCAAGGAAGAAATAACGGATCGTCTTTGGAATGGCGGAATGATCAGTAAAGAGTAATTATATAGAGAAAATAATATAATGAACGAAAATATAATACATAAAATCAATGATTTAGGAGGAAATACAGATGATGTGAACGCAAATAAAAGTTTTGCTGAAAACTGGCAGAGCATCAGCTTTAATCACCATCTATATGATAAAGACTGGGACGTTTATGGGATTGATGAATTCTATAGCAAGCACAAGGATCTGTATATAAATGATGAAAAGAAATTTTATGAGGATTTGTTGAAGCATTATTTTTCTGATCATGAATTACCGTACGGTCAATATTTTTTCAGAGATTGGTTTTTTACGCCTTTTAAAGAAGGTACGAACGATCAGGAGGAATTTGACGGACTTATTGAGGAAAGTATCGTACAGGAAGTTGTAAAAGTTTCTAAGCCGGATTTTATCTGCATATTTTATTCATACGGATATCCGGATCATTTTTTTATTTGTACAGCAGATCCTGAGCAATCTAATCCAACAGTTTACAGTACAGACCACGAAGTGTATTTTGAAGATATTGAAAACGAAGGAAGTCTGGATGAGTTTCTGGATAGATTTATGACCAAGAAAGAGTTCCTAGAGGTTGTAAGGGAGTATTTAGGTGATAAGCTGAACAAATGAGAATTTTGATAAGGTAATACTCCATTTTGGCAATTATAATCAAATCCTATAATTTATATTATGTTAAATTGTATATTATTCCTGATTTATATATTTTAAAACACTCAGCCTTTAATAAGACTTATTTCTTACAATAAAGCCTTAGATTTTACTAAGGCTTGGGCTATTTAATGATATTGTAATAACTTAGTATAATGTAGATAAAGAGTTTTCTTCTTTTATGGTCTTGACAAGTGAATTTATTTTTTCATAGCCTGCAGAATATAATATGCCAGCCATACTGATTCGCTTCACTCCTATTCTGGTAAGCTCTTCAACAGAGGAAAGACTGGAAATACCTACGACATTTAAAGGAAGCTGTGCTGTAAGCCGGCGGAATTTTGACCGTCGTTTCATTAAAGCAACCGGTATTACTCCGGTTGAATATATGCAGAGAGTGAAGATTGAAGCGGCCAAAAGCCTACTCGAAAGAGGTAGGAAAAGTGTTTTTGAAATTATGTATGAAGTGGGCTATAGTGATGAGAGAGCATTTCGGGACGTTTTTAAGAAGAAGACAGGCTTATCCCCAACTGACTATAAATTGAGGTTTAATAAAGAATCTAGTTTTTTCTAGGATTTTCTTTATGTGATAAGGTCTATAAATAGTAATCCGCGGTTATAGAGATTGTAACAGCGGATTACTGTTTATATGGTTACTTTGTACTCAATATTAAATTTTTAATGCAATTTTGTTGCTTTGTTGATTTTGAATATGTTTTTTATTTTAACAGTACAATGTGATGTAATGATATGTATTCTGTTTAAAAATAAAAACCGCTCTTTTCAGAGCGGTAGAAAACTTGATCATGAGGCTTTCAAAAAAACCTCTATTAAACATAATGAACTATACGATAAACAGAGATGCAATAGTTTGTGCATCACTGCCACTTAATATTTCGTCGTACGCAGCAGAACCAGCGGCTGCTCCAAATAAGGTACTTGTATTATAGCCAGCCTGGTTAATATTTTCTTCTCCGGCATATACAGGATTAGTTGCTGATGGCATATTTCCTCCATTGGCAAGCTCAATCCAACCTTTATTGGCTCTCATTCTTCTCACTTGTGAAGCGTGTCTTGCTTCTACAGAGTGAATCTGTAATGCTGCCTGAAGAACAACCTTGTTGGACATTACATTTCCTGCTTGTCCTTTATAAGCCCTTACACCCGTATCTTCAAAGGCCTGAGCCAACACAAGAAACTGGCTGTAATCTGTAAAAGGAGAAAAATTTCCACTGGCTGTAAAATCGAAAGTAGGTTTAGCTCCCGGTGTTGTACCCAAAGAGGTAAGTGTGCTTTTCAGGAAGTTAACATGAGCAGATTCATGTTTTGAGATTTGCATAAACACAGCTCTGTCTGCATTAGGAATCAGTGCGGGTGTTGATAATCCTATACTGTAATATTCATTTTCTAGGTATTCCAATACCAGAGCGAGTTGTAAGGCATCAGTTAGGGTACTTTTTAAGGCAGCCCCTGTTACATTCATTTTTGTTGTTTCGGCTTTGGTAGTTGCCATTAGACTCCCTAAGCCAAGCGGTACAGCGGCTATAGCTGCTTTTTTCCCGAATAAAGATATATCCGTAATTGTTTCCAGTCTTGAAGCTTCTTTGGTAAAGAATTTATCGTTAGAAAGCTTATCTAGTAATCTAAGAATGTTCATAATGTAATTTTTAAGGGTGAATGATTAGTTTATGCCTCTTTCTTTCCAGGTAAAGGGTGTTTTTATGAACCCGCCGGCAGCCATTACAATATCTTTTGGCTCTTTAGCAAGGTCAAGCCCGTTAGCATCTATAACATCATCTCCTGAAAAATCAGCAGATCCGGGATTGATTAAATTTCTAATAGCTGAAGCATGTCTGGCTTCCACAGAAACTATTTTACCAGCAATAACAAGGTAAGCAGGATTTGAAATGTATTTTCCAGCTCCATTGTATGCTGCTACTCCAGTATCTTCCAACGCTTTTGCTGTAGCCAGTACCGAGTTTCGGTCATTAAAATTTACATTAGGATACTGGAATTCAAGCTTAGGCAGCACGTGATCTGTAGCACCGCTAATGGCTGCCTTGAAAAAGTCTCGATGGATGACTTCATGGTGGTAAAGGTCTGTAAACACTTCTTTTTCAATACTGGAAATACCGGTATAAAAATTATTGACCACTTTCGTATAAAAGTCCGCTTCCAGCTGTTCAAGGGCATATGCATAGTTAAGTATGCCTACATCACCGGTTCCTAAATCATAGATTTCATCATTTATAATCTGAAAATCATCGTTGTTATCACATCCTACTAAGGTAAGGCCAGCAATGGCTAATCCTACTCCACTCAATTTTAAAAAGTTTCTTCTGCTTGTATCAAGAGTTGCTCCCTGATTAGAAACATGAATCGTTTTTTTCATAATATTAATTTTTAGTGTTAGGTTAATGTTTAAAGAGAGAAAACAGCATATTGTGATATGCTGTTTTTTTAATCTCAGGGTATTAAGGCATCAAAACTGTATCAATTACATGAATCACACCGTTAGACTGGTTCACATCAGCGATGGTTACCTTTGCACTGTTTCCTTTAGCGTCTTTCACATATAGGTCTTTACCTTTTGTCCAGAACGTAAGGTCTTCACCTTGTACTGTTTTCATCATACTTTTCCCGTTTCCGGCTTTTACAGCCGCCCATATTTCTTTAGCACTGTATCTTCCTGGAAGTACATGATAGGTTAATATGGTGGTCAATGTAGCCTTATTTTCAGGCTTTACAAGATTTTCTACTGTTCCTTTCGGAAGTTTTGCAAATGCAGCATCCGTGGGAGCCAGCACAGTAAAAGGTCCGGCGCTCTGTAATGTTTCTACAAGTCCCGCAGCTTTTACTGCTGCTACAAGAGTTTTGTGATCTTTAGAATTTACAGCGTTTTCAATAATATTTTTGGATGGGTACATAGGAGCCCCTCCTACCATTACTGTTTTTTCTTTCATCGTTTGTGCTGTTACCTTCCCGCTAAAAGCAAATGATAATGCTACCATTGCTAAGACTGTGAGTTTTGATTGTGTGTTCATTGTGTTGAATTTTTTTAATTAATTATAGTTAATTGTGCTTTTAATGTCATTTACGAGGTTGGTTCTGTTTTAGATTGAAAAAAAATGAAATTATTTATAACTACATGATTTTCAGTATTTTATTTTTTACTGGGTACAAATTCAAGGCAGATAGAATTCATGCAGAATCGTTTTCCTGTTGGTTTTGGACCATCATCAAACATATGTCCAAGATGCGAGTCACATCTTCCACATAGTACTTCAGTTCGTTCCATATGATAAGAAGTATCTTTTCTGTATCTGACACTGTTTTTACGGATGGGCTGATAAAAAGAAGGCCAGCCGCAGGTTGTGGCAAATTTTGAAGTAGAAAGGAAAAGAGCATTTCCGCAAACAGCACAATAGTACATTCCTTTTTCATCGAATTCATCATATTTTCCGGTAAAAGCTGTTTCTGTGGCTCCTTCTCTTGCAACTTGATATAGTTCAGGCTTTAAAATCTTTTTCCATTCGGAATTACTTACTTTCAGAGGGTTTTGGGCGGTATGCGAGTAGTAAGGATTTGAAGTTTTAAAAAGATGGTTTTGTGCCTTACATACTCCGGCAGATAAAGCAATACAGGAGATGAGTATTGCTTTTGGTATTATATTTTTCATATTTAATATTTTTTACTTATTCTCTAAAAATCATGTACGAAATAAAAGATCATCCGGATTTTATTGTTAATATGTTTTATTTTATTACATTTGGATGGAAAAATAAAAGCTATTAAAACAACCTATTCGGAAGAAGAACTTATCGTTTTACTAAAAGAAAAAAACGAAAACGGTTTTCATTATCTGTATGACCACTATTCTGGTGCGTTGTATGGAGTAATTCTTCGAATTGTTCAGTCTAAAGAATATACAGAAGAAATAATTCAGGATGTTTTTGTTAAAATATGGAATTCTATTCATCAATACGACGTTTCTAAAGGGAGGTTTTACACCTGGATGATCAACATTGCCCGAAATACGGCAATAGATTATTTAAAGTCGAAAGGATTTCAGAATGAACTTAAAAACCAATCGCTTCCAGATTTCGTATATAATACTACAGAGCTTTCAACAGTCAATGATTCATCCGATTATATCGGGTTTAATAACGTGCTTGAAAGCTTGGAGGTTGATAAGCAGGAACTTATCAATATGGCTTATTATCAGGGATATACCCAACATGAAATATCCGAAAAACTGAAGATACCGCTGGGAACGGTAAAAACGAAAATGCGGAATGCGTTGATGAAATTAAAGGATTTGTTAAAAGATTATCAATAAATTGAACACTAAAGAATACATATCATCCGGAATTATAGAATCTTATATTCTAGGCCATGCTTCTACAGAGGAAGCAGGTATTTTGGAGTGTGTGATGAAGAATAATACTGAAGTAAAAGCTGCTTTTGAAGAAGCACAAAAAACTTTGGAAAATCTTGCTACGGCTCAGGCTGTAACACCTCCAAGTGATTTGAAGGCTAAAATTTGGAATAAAATTCAGCAGGAACAGATTATTGAAGAGGAAAAACTTTCCATTTCTATTCCGTCTCCTGTTATTAAACCTTTGGAAGAAAATATTAGAGTTAAAACCACCAACAACTGGAAAACTCTGGGTATTGCTGCTTCTGTTTTATTTTTGGGAAGTATTGCAGGAAATCTTTTTTGGGTTAACAAACAATCTGAAAGTCAGAAAGAAATTGCAAAAATGAGGACTGAGAAACAATTTCAGGATGTAGCAATACAGAAAATGAATCAGAAAATGGCTATGTTTTCCAATCCTGATATGCAAATGGTAATGCTAAAAGGAGTAGAGAAACATGAAGATGCAAAAGCGATGGTTTTCTGGGACAAAAAAACAAAAGAAGTGTACCTTAATGCTGAGAATCTTCCTAAGGCGCCAGAAGGAATGCAATATCAACTTTGGGCAATTGCGGACGGAAAGCCCGTAAGTGCAGGAATGTATACCCAGGATAAAGACAGTTTAATTGCATTGGCCAATATTCCAAATGCACAGGCTTTTGCCATTACTCTTGAAAAAGAGGGCGGAAGCCCAGTTCCTACTATGGAAAACATGTATGTGATGGGAGGAATATAACGATTGATTTGAGTATCATGCTGTTATTTAAATAAATAGAATCCCTATTGTATACGGAATTATAATATTTAAAAATAATAAAGTCAAAAAGCATCCAATCCGGATGCTTTTTGATTTGTATAAAATTGAAAGTTTATTTTTAAATTGAATATTCAACTGCGGCTTCTTTTGCTGCGGCAACCATTGCAATTAAAGCCTTTTCAGTTTCTTCCCAATGTCTTGTTTTTAATCCACAGTCGGGGTTTACCCAAAGTTGATGAGCAGGAATTACATCCTGAGCCTTTTTCAGAAGTTCTATCATTTCTTCTTTTGACGGAACTCTCGGTGAATGAATATCATAAACACCCGGCCCGATTTCATTAGGATATTTAAAATCTGCAAAGGCATTTAAAAGTTCCATTTGTGAGCGGGAACATTCTATGGTAATAACGTCTGCATCCATATCAGCAATATTTTTGATAATATCATTGAATTCCGAATAGCACATATGGGTATGAATCTGGGTGGCGTTTTCTACTCCACTTGCTGATATCCTAAAGGCTTCTACAGCCCATTTCAGGTAATTCTGCCATTCTGTTTTTCTTAAGGGAAGCCCCTCTCGTATAGCAGGTTCATCAATTTGAATAATCCTGATTCCTGCTTTTTCAAGGTCTACCACTTCATCACGAATGGCTAATGCAATTTGTTTACATGTTTCAGAACGAGGCTGGTCATTGCGTACAAAGGACCATTGCAGAATAGTAACAGGACCTGTTAACATTCCTTTTACCCACTGATTGGTTTGTGACTGAGCATATTGAGACCAGTAAACCGTCATGGGTGCAGGACGGGAAACATCCCCAAAAATGATTGGAGGTTTTACACATCGGCTTCCATAGCTTTGTACCCAACCGTTTTTGGTAAATACAAACCCCTCAAGTTGCTCACCAAAGTATTCCACCATATCATTACGTTCAAATTCCCCATGAACCAGAACATCGATTCCAATTTCTTCCTGCCAGCGGATGGTTCTCTGGGTTTCTTCCTTCAACAAGGCATCATACTGCTCTGCAGTTAATTCTCCTTTCTTGAATTTTGCTCTCCAGCTTCTTACTTCTGTAGTCTGTGGAAATGATCCAATGGTCGTGGTAGGAAATAATGGCAATTGTAATGCTTTTTGCTGCTCTTCTCTACGGATTTGGAATGAATTCTTTCGTTGTGAATCTTCTTCCGTTACAGCTTCTGCTCTTTGCTTTACAATATTATTATGAATTAGAGAAGAGGTTTTTCTACTTGAAACGGCTTTTTTATTTTCCTCAAAATCATTAATAATATCCTGATTTTCTGTTCCGGAAGCTAACTCTTTAAGGTTAACAACTTCCTTTACCTTTTGTTTAGCGAATGCCAGCCAGTTTTTAATTTCAGGGTTCAGATTGGTTTCAAAGTCTAAATCACATGGAGAATGAAGCAATGAACATGATGGAGCGATAAAAACTCTTTCTGAACCTAGTTTCTCAACGGTTTTATTGATAAAAGCCAAAGACTTTTCAAAATCATTTTTCCAGATATTTCTTCCATCTACAAGTCCCAGTGATAAGCTTAGATTTTCCGGAATTGAATTGATTACATCTTCTAATTGCTCAGGGTTTCTTGCCAAATCAACATGTAAAACATTTACAGGAAGTGAAACGGCAAGGGATAAATTGTCTTTTAATCCATCAAAATAAGTAGCAACTATGAATTTTAATGTTGGAAATTGCTTTCTAAGCTCTGAGTAAACAGTAATATAAGTTTCCTTGGCTTTTTCTGTAATATCCAGAGAAAGGAACGGTTCATCAAACTGAATCCATTCTGCGCCCTGTTCCTGAAGTTTTGATAAAATCTCGACGTAGACAGGTAGAATATTTTGGGCAAGATCCAGCTTGTCCAATCCTTCTTCTTTTTCTTTTCCTAAAAGTAAATAAGAAACCAATCCTATAATTACAGGCTTAGCATTGATTCCTGCCTGCTTAGCTCCTGCAAATTCATTGAATATTTTACTTGAAGTAAGCTTAAATTGCTGGTTTTTATAGAATTCAGGGACAATATAATGATAATTGGTATCAAACCACTTGGTCATTTCCATAGCGGTAATATCCAGTCCGTCTTTTTGATATCCTCTCGCCATTGCAAAGTAAAGATCCAGCTCTGAGTTGTTTCTTTTAAGGGCAACTTCATGATAACGTGTCGGAATAGCTCCTACGATAAGGCTCATATCCAATATCTGATCATAGTAGGAAAAATCATTACAGGGAATTAAGTCTATTCCTGCTTCTTTCTGAAGATTCCAGTTTTGGTTACAGATATTTCTTCCTACAGTAAGAAGTTCCTCCAAAACAATTTTGCCTGACCAATATTGCTCGCAGGCTTTTTTGAGTTCTCTTTTGCTACCAATACGCGGATAGCCTAGAATGTGTGTTTGCATTTTTAAACTTTTAATTAAACTTTTTTGTTAAAAGCTCTTTGAATGCTTCGTAATGTTTTGCGTATAAGAAGATCTTGATATAAATGATATAGATAACCCGTGCTATTCATCCTTAGAGAAATGCACTATCTTATATCATCTGTATGACTCAAAAGCTTCAGGTTGCGAAAGCATTGTCAATTCAGTAAAGGCAGGTCTCCTGACTTGTAACAGTTTCCGCCATCCTTCCCGCTTTTGGCAGTGGATATACAAGGACAGAAACCTTTGGTGTGTTACTTACAGTTGCGCGACAGCTCGTGATTCTCACACGATTCCCTATTAATCTACCTTAAGTAAAACCTTTCCTGTTTGATGAAGTATATAAAGAACTGTTTTACCAATCTTTAATAAGTAATGGTAAAAGATTTTAATTTTGTGTAAAATTAGTGATACAGAATATATTAACAATTGATTGATGTTTATTAAGCAAATAAAACTTTATAAATTATTTATTAAAGAATATAATTCTGTAATTTTGGTTGATTTTAAAATTAAAAGAATAATATTCTGTGGAACAACTTGATGATAAGGACCTGAATTTACTGAGACTGCTTCAGAACAATTCAAAATTGACCGTTAAAGAGCTTGCCAAGGAAATAAACCTTTCTCCTTCACCTGTTTTTGAAAGGGTAAAAAGACTTGAGCAGGAAGGGTATATTAAAAGATATGTAGCTGTTTTGGATGCTGAAAAACTCAACCGTGGATTTACGGTTTTTTGCCAGATCAAGCTAAAAATTCATGACCGGTCTGTGGGGTATGATTTTGTAAAGGAAATTTTGGAAATTGAAGAAGTGGCAGAATGCTATAATATTTCTGGTGACTTTGATTTTCTATTGAAAGTACAGGTTCGGGATATGAAGCATTATCAGGATTTTGTATTTAATAAGCTTGGTTCTGTAGATTCTATAGGTAGTACCCACAGTACATTTGTAATGGCTGAAGTAAAAAATAACCACGGCCTTACCATATAATATTTCCCCATAAAAAAACCGCTCTGAAAAGAGCGGTATACTTTTTAAGTGCTTGTTCGTTTTTTCCTAGCAAGTAGATCCACATTCAAGTAACTTGATGTGAATTACACCGTTAACAACGCATTGAGTTTGACATAATGCATTACCTACAACGGTACCTACACCACCAACAACGCCACCAACTACACCGCCTACTCCACCTACAACACCTCCTACTACACCACCTAGGCCGCCAACAACGCCACCAATTACACCTCCAAGACCACCAATTAGTCCTCCGATTGGATCAAGTAATCCGTTTCCTGAAATAGTTTTTAGTTCGTTTCTGTCTAGTTTTTTGAAATTTTTCATGATTAAAATTTTATATGATTAATACATCACAAATATATGACAAATAAACATGTGTAGATATTTTTTTGAATAAAATAATTAAATAATTTTATAATTTAATATTTCGTTAATATAATTGTTATTTTATGAATATTCCATTTTTTATTATATCTGTTTGATTTTCTAAATGTTAAAAAACATATTTCAACTTGGGAATTTTAGAGTTAATTTTTTAACTCAAATGGTGTTTTATTATGAATAATATCCCTGCTTTGTAAAAAGACTTGTTTTGATCCGAAAATCAGAGGTTTAGATTAGGAAAAGAAGATTTTTGACTGCTCTTTTTAGCCAACTTTATTGGAGAAAAGTCGAATTTACTCACTTTTTAAGGTAAAACCGATTCTGGGCATTGATAACGGGGGCAAAATTTGTATTTTTGCCTACATACTTGTATCAATGTCAATTTTTTCAAATAATATACGCTTTTTAAGAGCCAAGAGAAAGCTCTCCCAACAGAATGTTGCTGACGAACTATTGATCTCCCGAGTGAGGTATTCGAAATATGAAAACGGAATTTCGGAACCTCCTATTGAGCTTTTGATCAAAATATCAAAATATTTTCATGTCAGCATTGACCTTATGTTGTCTGTAGACATTCAGAAATATCCAATGGACGAAATGCTGAAGCTTCCTGACAACAGGATTGTTCTTCCTGTAGCCGTTGATGATCTTGGGAATGATACCATAGAAATTATTCCGCAGAAAGCATCCATGGGATATCTTGAAGGGTATAGTGATGTGGAATATATAGAAAGTCTTCAAAGGATTGCACTTCCTTTTTTAACGAATGGGAAATACAGAGCTTTTCCGGCAGATGGAGACTCTATGCCACCATTTAGAAATGGGTCCTATATTGTAGGGAAATATGTAGAGGGAATTGATGAATTGAAACCTGGGAAAACCTATGTTTTTATCACCCTGAATGATGGGATTACCTACAAACGCTTTAAAGAGAAGAAAGGAAATTCTATTTCTGTAAGTGCAGATAACTCTTTCTACGAGCCTTACGATATTCCGTTTGAGGATGTTGTGGAAATCTGGCAGTATGCTTCGGGAATTTTCCCTGAGGACTTTGAACCTGGAGATTATGAAAGCTATAATTTTAAGGAGATGTTCCGTGAATTGAGACAAGATATTAAGGATCTTGATAAAAAGGTTTCCGGACGTCGCAAAAAATCTTCATAAATTATATGATTAACAGGGATATTTATCCTGATAAAATAAACAGGCTATTCAATATTTTGAATAGCCTGTTTTTAAAAACTTGTTAAAAATGTAAAATATGTGTTTAAAAATGTTTTCTGTTTATATGGAAGATGCCTTCAACATTAAATAATGTAGATCCGTATTTTTAATGAAAGGTTGCAAAAGTTCACTTCCTGGCCCATAAGCAGCTACTTCTACATAGTCTCCCGAATGATCCATACTGATCCACCCTACCGAATTTCTGCTTTTCTGAATTTCAGAATAAAGTTTAAATGGTAATTTCTTATAATTATAAAGTCCCTCTTCCTTTTCAAGCCCGTTGTAAAAGCTTAGTAAATGCTTGGCTTCATCATCATTCAGAATAAGCTTGTTGCCCTCATATATCCAGTCTTTAATGTCCTTAATGGAAAAGTCCTTGTGGATTTTATTCAGAATATATTCATTGGTATACTGATAAGCTGAAATGCTGTTGAAATGGGCAGTAGCGTCTGAACCGTAAATAGTTCCGGGATTGGCATTTCCGTGATCTGTAGTAATGATGACCAAGGTATTTCCATCTTTTTCGGCAAAATCCATTACGGTTTTCACGGCTTCATCAAATGCAAGCTGGTCGTGAATGAGTGCTGCCACATCATTGGCGTGAGCTGCCCAATCCACTTTTCCTCCCTCTATCTGGAGAACGAAACCTTCCGGATGCTCTTTCATCTGATCAATAGCCACGCTTGCCATTTCTGCTAAAGTGGGTGTATCTTTAAATTCAGAAAGATGGTTTTTATCGATGGTGTAAGGCAATGCTCCTGTACTGAAAATTCCTAGCACTTTTTCTCCTTTTTTAATGGAATTAAGGTCAGTACGATTCTTAAAAATTTGATATTTCTTTTCTCTGTATACAGAATAAAGGTCTTTTTTATCTTCCCTTTTATCAGAGCTGAAGAATTCATCTCCACCCCCCATTAAAACATCTATTCCCAGATCTGCATACATTTCAGCAATTTGAGGTTCTGCATTTCTTTTCGCGGAGTTAACACAAAATCCTGCAGGAGTGGCATGGGTAGCAGTAACCGTTGTCACACAACCTATTTTCTTTCCTGCCTTTTTGAATTTTTGCCATATAGGAATATGCTTTTCTCCATTGGCACCCATATTCAATACCCCATTTTTCACTCTTATTCCTCCTCCAAAGGCAGAGCTGGCAGCCGCAGAATCCGTAACAATTGAGCTGGCCGAAGCTGTGTCCATTAAGGCACGCGAAACTTTTTTCTCATGATAAAGATTGAGCCAATGGCTTCCTTTTCCTAAAATATTCCTTGAATAAAGATCAGCCATTGAAAGAGTTCCAAGACTCATTCCGTCACTGACCATAAATATGATGTTTTTTGCTTTTCCAATCTTGGGCTGCTCTATACCCTTTTGTAAACTCCAAAGTTCTAAGGGTGAAAGAGATAACAGCCCTGAAAGTAATACCGAGCCTTTTAGAAATTTTCTTCTGTCCATAGCTTTAAAATAATGTACTAAGTTATTGCATATATTAATCTATCGTAACCTAGTTGCATTAATAAATGGTTAATTTTAAATGTTTTGTGGAAAAAGGTCTTCAAAATCCTGCTTTTGGTCCATTAGTTCTTTTTCCTTATCGTTGATAAGACAATCCTTAAGATCCTGTACCATTTGATCCTTATTCAGGTTTTGCCCGATAAAAACAAGCTCATTAATTCTGTCTCCCCAGTTTTTATCCCATCTGCTTTCAATAAACTCCTGATTTTCTATGAATGAAGAATATTGTACTCTATGATTCATTGGCATACTTCCCCACCAAACTCCTGCTTTTTCCAAACGAAAGGAACCTCCAGCCTGAGAAAAATTAAGAGCATCATCAGGTCTGGAAGCCAGCCAGAATAAACCTTTAGCTCTCAGTATTCCTTCAGGATAATTATTCAAATATTCCCAAAGTCTCATTGGATGAAATGGCTTTTCCTCTCTAAATACTACGGAACTGATTCCATATTCTTCAGTTTCCGGAGTATGATGATCAGTTTGCAATTCTTTTTGCCATCCTGCAGAAGCCTGTGCTTTATCAAAATCGAAAAGTTGTGTATTTAAAATATATTGTGGATCCACTTTACTAAATTCTGACTGAAGAATTGTAGCTTCAGGATTCAGTTTTTTTATAGCTGATTTTAAAAATCCAAGAGTTTCCGGATCTACGAGATCTGTTTTATTCAGAATAATGATGTTGGCAAATTCAATCTGATCGGTAAGAAGGTTTACAATGGTACGATAATCTCCCTCCATATCGGTAAGGTCACGATCCTGCAATCGTTCATTGGATGCAAAATCCTTCATGAAATTGAAAGCATCCACAACAGTTACCATGGTATCAATATAACTGAAACGCGAAAGATCTATTCCGCTTTCTTCATCAATATAGGTAAAAGTCTGGGCTACGGGAATGGGTTCACTAATTCCGGTACTTTCAATCAAAAGATAGTCAAAACGATTTTCATGGGCTAAACGTTCTACTTCTACCATCAGATCTTCTCTTAGCGTACAGCAGATACATCCGTTACTCATTTCTACCAGCTTTTCTTCTGTTCTTGAAAGAGTATTTTGGTTTTCAACAAGGCGTGCATCAATATTGACTTCACTCATATCATTAACAATTACTGCGACTTTTAAGCCTTGCTTATTATGCAGAATATGATTCAATAAAGTTGTCTTTCCGGCTCCAAGAAAACCACTGAGTACTGTTACAGGGAGTTTTTTCATCATGTATTCTTAATGTTTATGATTTTTAAAATTGATGATATGACCTGCTATTAAACCAATAGCCCCAACATATATCAATGGAAGATGGATTTCAAATAGTAAATCTGTTAATACTGAAATTGAGATGAGAAGAATAGATACCCAAAACAAAAATTTTAGCCAATAATTGGTCATATGTCTTGTTATTCTAAAAACCACCAAGGCTCCAATCACAAGAAAAGCCAAGTCAACATAAGGGTTATGCGATATTCCCAATGGAATGATGAGTAATAATGGAAAAACAATACAATGAATAAGACATAAAACGGCAGCTGAAATTCCAACAGCATCAAGAATTTTTGATTTCATAGAACATAGGATTTAAATTTCTTATCGTAACTTTGTTGCAAAAGTAAATATAAAAAACCAAATAACGCAACTTTGTTGCATTAAAAAATGAAACAAGTAAGAAATACGCACGCAAAAACAGAAATTTTAAACCTTATTAATCATTCTGATATAGCCCTAACCCATTCTGATATTCAGAAAAAACTAGGAGATCTATGCAACAGGGTTACCATTTACCGGGTGTTGGAAAGGCTTGAAAATGAGGGATCTATTCACAAAATTGTTAATGTGGATGGTGTTGTGAATTTTGCAAAATGCAGTGGTAAATGTACGCATGAACAGCATTTTCATAATCATGTTCATTTTAACTGTAAAAAATGTCATTCTGTAACCTGCATTGAAAATGCTATTCCTGAAATTAGCCTGCCAGATCATTTTCTGGCTGAGGAATATAACTTTGTAATCAGCGGAATTTGCCCGAAATGTACGAATACATAAATCCTTTACTTCGTAAGTTTATTTAAAATAATGAAAGATAAAAGTTCATATAAGAAGAAAACAAAATATCAAAAAACCTCTCCAAGTATAAGCTTAGAGAGGTTTTTAATTGATGATATTGAAATTTTGTTATAAAGAAGAGATATACACTTCTATTTTGGTTCCGTCATAATTAAAGGTTCCATCGGAATTCATTTTTCCTAAAACCCATTTCATATCTACGGGAACGGACCATGCCGATCCCAAAGAGAATCCGTTTACTGATCTAATTTCATTTCCGTTTCCTGTTGTAATGGCAGAGTGAAACCATGTCTTGTCTATTAATCTATAAAACCCAATGGCTTTTCCTTTAGGAATTGGAGAATATCCATCCCATTTTTCTCCTGCGGGATAATTGAATTTACTTAACCATTTTTGGCCTGATGATCCAGCAAGTTCGTCTGGATTAATGCTTGCTCCTCTCATGTACAGGGCATAAGCAACAACATCATGACATACTCCATTGCTGTACTTTGAAATATTTTCTGCTCCCGAAAGAACGGCATGGGCAACGGGTGCCCTTTCAGATAGGGATAACTGAGCCTTCCTGGCTCCTTCTGGTGTAACTGACATATTATTACTATTTTGTTTGGTTCTCGTAAAGATAGCCTTTTTTAAATTAATCAGTATTTTGAATTGAAAATCAGTGATTTACTATAGTGAATAGTAAAGTGAAGCAGATTTTTTTTAAATGTTTTCTACTACAAAAGCCCCCACAAAGACATTCATGGAAGCTGTTTTCATTTAATTCAAATGCTTTGTAACTTTTAATGTATGTGATTGACATATTGAATATTATATACTTTTATAAGAATCAAATTTTTATGCAAAAAATAATGAGACATAATATTCTATCAGTTATTACCCTATTATTTTCTCTTGTGCTATTTGGACAAGTGAAGCCATGTGACCAATATGGAGAAGCCAGGGAAATTATCAAGGATTTAGATTCCATTGTGAGCCCCAATGGAATTCAGGAAAGGTACAAAGCAACGGTGGGAGGAGTTCAGCAATGGGTGTATGTACGTGGGCAGAATAAGGAAAATCCGGTAATAATATTTGTACATGGTGGTCCCGCCTCTCCTATTGCTCCGGTGATGTGGATGTTTCAAAGACCAATTGAAGAATATTTTACAGTAGTTAATTATGATCAGAGGGCATCCGGAAAAACCTATAATGCCAATGATACTTTAAAGCTAAAGAATACCATCAATATCAATCAGTATGTGGATGATGCCATACAAATGGCTGAATTGATTAAGGAAAAGTATAAAAAGAAAAAAGTTATTCTCATAGGGCATAGCTGGGGAACTATAATTTCCATGAAAGCTGCTCTTAAAAGGCCGGATCTGTTTTATGCTTATGTAGGAATCGGACAAATCATTAATACCAGAGATAATGAACGTTTGAGCGTAGATTTTGCTGTAAAAGAAGCTACAAGGCTCAAGAATGATGTTGCATTAAAGGAATTGGCTTCCATTGCACCTTATCCGGGAAATACACCTATTACAAGATCCAGAATTATTATTGCAAGAAAATGGCCTCAATATTATGGCGGTTTAACGGCCTATAGAGACAATTCCAGATATTTCTTTCAGGCCCCTTTATTGTCCCCGGAATATTCCTATCAGGATGCGGAAGCCATTGGTAAAGGAAGTTTATTTACTCTTTCAAAGGTTCTATCGGAATTTCTTGATACGGATTTTAAGAATATTAAAACATTTCCAATACCGGTTTTTATGTTGATGGGCAGACATGACTATACTACGCCATCGGAACCTACTGCTCAATGGATTCAGAATGTAAAGGCTCCTTTTAAAAAGGGAATATGGTTTGAAAATTCGGCACACTTAATTCCTGTTGAAGAGCCCGGAAAAATGCTGGTGACGTTATTAAATGACGTTCAGCCTGTCTGTAAATAATAAAATATTAAGCTTCCAATTGGAAAAGTCCCATGGTTGCATTATGGTAATGGGCAGGGCGTCCCTCAGTATCAGCAATCTTTTTGTCGCCCAAATAAGAAAATCCACATTTCACGTAATATTCTGTAAGTCTTTGATTTCCGGCTGTAGTATCCATTCTTACATATAATTTATGGTGCTCTTTGGCAAATTGCTTGGACCATTCCACGATTTGTTCTACAAATTTTTGTCCCCGAAAGTTAGGATTGGTGGCAATTCTATGAATATATATAGCTGGATCTGCATTTTTTTCCTCCCAAACCTGCTGGTCATCAAAAGTAATGCTCCAAACGCAGGCCACCTGCTGATCTACGACGATTTTAAAGAGGCGGTTTTCCTGGATTTCGGTTTCTATCATGCTTCGTTCAAACTCCGGCCATTGTACACCGGATACTTTTTTCTTAAAGTCGGAAGCCATTTTATATAACCCAAGGATCTGATCAATATCCTGTGGAGAAGTATTCATTGTCATTATTACCATTCTTGTTCCCAAAAATACTGAAAAAAGAATGGATCTCTTGTCTGTTATCGTTATTCAGAATCGGTATAAATTCCATCTTGTTCTCATAGTTTCGTTGGGTAGAGTAAATAAAAATACTATTTTTATCGCCCGATAAAGAAAAACAATTATGCCGACTGATGCTTCCCACAAGCTGATTCCGATGACAACCTTCGTGCTTGAATATTATGCCAACGAAGGGTATGCTGATCTTCAAATTTTAAATTTGATGAATAATTATGCTAATTTTCTAAAACAATCCCTCACTTTGGGAATGTTTGTTCCTGTAGATCCACAGGGTAATGTACTGAAGGAACCTAAAAACTATACTTCATGGAGATCACTTGAGCATAATGAAGGAGAAAGAACAGATATTGCTGGGTTTGAAGAATACGGCGAGTATCAGAAAGCAGAACGAAAATGTATGTTCGAGGGCTTTAAGGTGGGCTATAACGGGTATTCAAAGGTCAGAATTATTGCTTCCTATGATGAGTCCATAGAGCTTTCTTTCAATAAAAATGATTTGTTGCCAACAGGGTTCAAGGATGTGGAATCATTGATTGTTTTTGATGATATCTTTTTGACCTCTAATGCTTTAAATTTAATTGGAATAAAGAATAAGTCATAATTTTTGATTATACAATAATTAAAAGCCCCTTATCAAATTCTGATAAGGGGCTTTTTATTCATTTTATCCTAATAGTTGAATTGATAATCTGTTAGATTCAGATCATAAAACAGATGTCTTTTACAATAATGATTTTACAATGGTTACCAGACTCATGATAATAACCACTATTCCTACTACAACAAACATTTTCTTTGTGGGTAGTTTTGAAGTAAGCATGGCAGAAAACGGAGCTGTAAAAACTCCACCTAAAAGAAGTCCCAGAACAATATTCCAATGATGAATACCAATGGTAAAAATAAACGTAATGGCACTGGTGATTGTCAGTAAAAACTTAGCAACGGTTGAGCTTCCAACCACATAGCGGGGAATTCTTCCTTCCTTAATCAATGTTCCGGTTACTAACGGTCCCCAGCCGCCGCCTGCAAAGGAATCTATAAAACCACCTACAAGTCCTAATACTCTGAGATTGGTTCTTCGCTTTGGTTTTATTCGGTTTTTCTTATTGTCCTTAAAGGCATTTTTCAGGATATTGACTCCCAAGTATAAGGTATAACATGCAATGATGGGCTTTACAATATGGGCATAATGTTCGCCATAATGAGATAAAGTTAATGCACCAATGACGGAGCCTACGATGGCCAAAGGAAACAATACCCAAACCATTTTCTTATTGACATTTCCCAATTTATAATGACTGAATCCTCCGGCAGCGGTTGTAAAAGATTCTGCAGAATGAATACTGGCACTTACCACAGGCGGCGGAACATTCAATAAAAGCAATATGGTTGTACATATTACGCCATATCCCATTCCCATTGATCCCGCAACGATTTCTGCCATGAAGCCGGCAAAAAGCATCCAGTAAAAGATATGGTTATCCTGATTAAGGAAATTCTGAATATCATCAGAAAGATTAAACTGATATACCACAAGGCCAAGTATTCCGAAAAGAAGCATAACTCCTATGATGGCAAGGTAGATATTGGCTTTTCTCTGAGCTATTTTGGTAATATTGATCAGTTTTTCAATTTCCAGATTGGGTTTTGCTGAAGAAAGTGTTCCGTCAGATAAATATTGGGTTGTTATTTTGTTGAGTTCCGTTACTTTATGGTTAAAATCACCTTTTAACTGATTACGTATACTCTGCATATTATCCAATACCAGATCCATTTCATCAGGAATTGTTTCTGTGAATGTTTCCCTTAATCTCTTTGCAATGGTTGGAGATTTTCCATTGGTTGAAATGGCAATTTTAAGACTTCCTTTTCTGACGATTGAACCCAGATAGAAATCACATAGATCGGGTTTATCGGCAATATTAACCAATACATTCTTTTGATGGGCATCATTACGGATCTGTTCAGCAAGTACAATATCATTTACAGCTATAATCGCCAGATCTGTATCATTAAAATCATCATCATTGTAAGCTCTTTCATGCAATGTTATATTGACAAACTGATCCTGTAAGGACCTTACTTCAGGAATGATTTCCTTGGCTACCAGTTTGATGGAAGTTTCGGGAGAATTACCAAGTACAGATTCTAGCTTCTCGAGGGCAATTTTTCCCCCACCGATGATCAGTAATGATAATTTTTCAAGCTTTAAAAATACGGGATATAAAGAATTACTCATCTTGATTACAGTTTTAAATCATACGTAAAAGCGAGATAATATAAACCTCCAATTTCAGGTCCTGCTGCATATTGAAAGTAACGTCTGTTCAGTAAATTGGTTGCCCCAATTTTTACATTAGCATGTATTTCAGGAAGATTCCATGTAGCTTGTGCATCAATGGTATAATAAGCGGGAATATCTCCTGAGGCTAAGGGACTTTCCCAAGCAAAATTACTCTGCCATCTTGCTACAATCGTAAATCCTATATTTCTGATGATTTCCCTGTTTCCTACACTTACATTCACCATCCATTTTGGGGTATTGAATGCGGTAATAAATAAGTCTGAAGTATTGTTGGAGGCAAGATCATTATAAGATACATTCGCATTAACGTTATAATTTCGAACGACATTATATCGAATACCTAGTGAAGTTCCATAACTTTTGTATTTATTATTACTATTGGTATATACTCTGTATCGGTCTTGTTTGCTTCGGTCAAGCATGGCAAGGATAGCCGTATTGCTTCCCACCTGACTGTTTTTAGGAACTGCAACTTCTACCTGTCCAAGAAATCCTTCATAAATATTATAGTAAAAATCCCAATCCAATACCAGCTTATTATTAAAGAAGACAGATTTATAGCCTACTTCAAATGAATTGATCTTTTCCGGCTGTAATTTTTGCAAATTGGCAACGGTTAAAAGCTGTTTATTGTCCTGAGCAGCTTGGGATTGATTTTTTCCTCCATCTACATCGGCATTTACAGCAGAAGTAAATCTATCTATGGATGCCAGTGTGTAAGAGTTTTCCAGATACCCTAATCCGTCATTTACTTTAGAAAGTCCTCCTACTCTTCTTACATTTCCGTTATTGACAAAGGAAAGGGCTTCAAACAATGATGGAAAACGGTATCCGTTTTGAAAGGATGCCCTGAAGTTATGCTGATTAACGGGAGAATATACAATGCTGATTCTGGGATTAAGCTTGGCTTCAAACTCCGGATTTCTGTCGATACGTAACGCTGCATTAAGTTTTAATTTATCATCAAAGAAAAGCTTGGTAATCTGAGCAAAAGCTCCATATTTCTGATAGATAACATCTTTTCCGAATGTTCCATTAGATAAAGGGATATTTCTTTCCGTAACAGGTCTGTTGAAGTCTACAAAGTTATTTCCATCAGGGGTTATGCTATACAAACGATAATCTATACCGGCAAGAAGGTTGAATATTTTCACAAATCTGCTGAAATCATAGGTAAATTCTCCCTGATAAAAACGAGATTTCTGTTCAAGTTTGGCACCTCCTGTTGACGGAGCACCTGCAACTCCTGCGTTGGCAGAGTCCCAGTTATTAATTCCAATAATGGTGTTTTTTAATTGCTCAAAAGCAGAAGTTCCAGGTACTACTCTATTTTTGTCTGCTTCCTGTCGGGCAAGAATAAAGGATTCGTTAAGGCTTCTTCCTGCATTGATGTTATTTTGTAATGTTGTCTGGAAAATATTCTTCCAATTGTTATTAGAAAGGTTCGTTAGATCAAGATTATCTGCCAAAGGCTTCAGGTTATAAGAATCTCCTGTATTTTCTATGGAAACATAGGCCCTGAAAGTAAGTTCTTTACCCGTAAGTTCCACCTTATGATTTTGTACTGTAGCATTTTGTAAACGAATCTTGTTTCCTCTTTGGAAGGTCCCATCCAGCAGGCCATATCGGTAAACATAGGATGCTTTCCATTGGTCACCAAAACGATAGTATAATCCGGCATCAAATTTTATATTTTTCACCTCCGGACTTACCAGATCTTTTTCAAAATATCCGGTTCTTGACACATTAAATGTTGTAGGTTTTCCGTTATAATCTACTTTTACGGCAACACGGTTATTTCTTTCATCACCGTATTTGTTCCAAAGGTCTTCTGCAGGATTATTGGTTAATGAAAAATTAGGATTGGCTGTGATGAATGAATTAGGATTCTGATCTGTCTGGTTGTTTGAAATCCAGTCTGTTCCTGTAAAGTAAGAAGCGTTTATCTTGATCGCAAAATTTTTATTGAAAGCTTTTGCAAATCTAATAGCACTCTCTCCCAGAGAACTTATTTTATGGTTGAAATTGTCCACATGATTAACTCCACCCCGAAAGTATACGCTTAATCCCTGAGAGGTAAACGGATCTTTCGTTTGAAGGCTCGCCAGTCCATTGATGGCATTCATCCCATACAATGCGGAGGCAGCTCCGGGAGTAACTTCCATGGACTGAATATCCAATTCTGTAGGACCAATTGCATTTCCCAATGGAACTCCTAGCGTTGCAGATTGTACATCTACCCCATCCACCAGCTGCATAAAACGGAAGTTGTTGGGAGAGTTAAACCCTCTGGAATTTGGTATTTTTAAGGTAAGGCTGGAAGTAAGCAACTGTAATCCTTTTACATTTTCTAATGTTTCATAAAAGGATGCTGCCGGACTTTCTCTGATTGTTTTGATATCAATTTTTTCAATAGCAATGGGAGATTTTAATATTTTTTCAGGAATACGTGATGCAGATATAACCACATCATCAATAATAGTATTTTGTGGATTAAGCCCAATGGTTAGTTTGTTGGAAAGCGAAAGTATTTCTACGGTTTGATGAGAAAAGCCATCTTTATTGATAACCAACCGGAATGGAATGGTAACTCTTGTTCTTATCTTAAAGTTTCCCAATTGATCTGTGGAAACGGTGTCCTGCGTATTTTCAATCTGTACCTTTACAGCATCAATACCTTTTTGGGTTTCTGTATTTTTAATGATTCCGCTTACTTCTATAAGCTGCTGTGCTTCTGCCAGATTGCAAAATAAAAATGTAATTAATATAAGCCCTGTCTTAGGCAGAAAATATCCCTGTTTTTTGTTTTTCATTTTTCTTCATTTTTTAAGTTAAGAATGAAGCTGTTTGAACTTTGCTGTCTTTGAAGAATGTTGACATTGTTTATTTTTAACCACAAAAGGCACAAAGGTTTTCATTTTAAAACACTTTAGTTCAATTAAGTACGTTTAAAATGATGCTGCAGAAAAGCTCACATTAGATCAAAATCAAAGATTTTTGCAAAACTTAGGTGTACTTATTATGAACAAAGCTTAGCTTAAAAAACTTTTGTATTTGAAACTTTTGTGACTTTTGTGATTTAATTGAAAAGTTGAAACAGCTTTGATTGTATTGTTATTTGAGAATCAACAACACATACACATTCGTTCACTTAAAAGAAGAGGTTGATGTTTTTTTAGTTTTTTCAGATCATAAAAAAGGCTTGTCATATATTCAGTTTAAAGTTTTTAAGTAACGGTATGAAAAATCGCCAAATGTTTCTTCTGTAAGTCTTTTCTGTACATAAATTCCGAAAAGTTCGTCAAGAGTGGTCAGAATTTCTTCTTCACCAATATTTTCCCTGAATTTTGTATTCAATCGCATTCCCAGTCTGTCTCCACCGATATGGAGATTGTATTTACCGTAGGCTGTTCCTACAAATCCAATTTCAGCATTGGGAGATCTACCACATCCGTTGGGACATCCTGTCATTCTAATGGTAATATCATCCTGTAAAAGACCATGTTTTTCAAGGATGGGTTCTATTTTGGTTACCAATGAAGGTAAATAGCGCTGTGCCTCTGCTAGGGCCAAAGAACAAGTATTTAATGCAACACAGGCAACAGAATTTTTACGCAGGGCGCTTGCTTTTTCTGTATACTCTGAAATTCCATATTCCTCCAACAGGCTTTCTACTTTTGCTTTATCGCTTTCACTGATATCTGCAAGGATCAGGTTTTGGTTACATGTAAATCTGAAGTTGAGTTCAATGGTCTGGGCGATCTTTAATAATCCCGATTTTAAAGGATATTCTTCAATATCCAGTACTCTTCCATGCTCTACAAATAAGGTATAAAACCATTTTCCCTCATGATTTTGGGTCCAGCCATAACGGTCTTTTCTTTGTTCAAACTTAAATTCTCTGGCTGGCTCAAAGCTGAATCCGGTTCTTTTTTCTACTTCGGTTCTGTACTGATCTATTCCAAGCTTATCAATGGTATATTTTAATCTTGAAAGTTTTCTGTCGCTTCTGTTTCCAAAGTCTCGTTGAACCGTTATGATCTCATACACGGCCTGTAAGGCTTTTTCTTCAGAATCTACAAATCCAAGCACAGAGGCAAGACGTGCATAGGTGGCTTCATTTCCGTGTGTAGCGCCCAATCCTCCTCCGGCAGCAATATTATAGCCTGCAATCTGATTATTCTCAATGATGGCAATCAGGGCAATGTCGTTGATAAATACGTCTACATCATTATTGGGAGGAACTGCGATACCAATCTTCAGTTTTCGGGGAAGATATCTGTCCTGATACAAAGGGTCTTCTTCTGCTTTTCTGTCAACAATCAGCTCATCATCAATCCAGATATCATAATAAGATTGTGTTTTAGGGAGACACATTTCACTTATTTTACCCGCCAGCTCATAAGTTTGCTGATGCAGCGGAGATTCTGATGGATTTGCTGTACAGGTAACATTTCTGTTCACATCACCACAGGCCGCAATAGAGTCAAGGTGATTGAGATTAAAGTTCTGAATAGTTGGCTTTAAATGTGACTTTAAAATACCATGCAGCTGAAGCGTCTGTCTTGTTGTTATTTTTATGGTTCCTGTAGAATGGTCTTGGGCAATTTCATTCACTCCGATCCATTGATCTGAGGTTAAAAATCCGCCGGGAAGCCTAAGCCTGATCATATAGGAATACAGCCATTCCAGTTTTTTGGAGACACGTTCTTCTCTTCTGTCTCTGTCGTCCTGCTGGTACATTCCGTGGAACTTGATCAGGGTTTGATCATCTTCTCTTATGGCTCCTGTAAAGTCGTCTGCAAGGCTTTCTTTTAATGTGCCCCTGAGCCCGTTACTTTGGGTTTTAATCCTTTCTACAGGAGAAAGGTTATCTTTATTGCTCATAATTGTTTTTTTAATGTTACTACTGGTCTTTTTAATAAACATCTTTGGCATATCGGCCGCTAAGCTCCATTTCCTCTAAGTAATGAAGGGCTTCTTCCTTGCTTCGTTTTCCCTGATGCTGAATGATATTCAAAAGGGTATTTTCAACATCCTTACTCATAGGTTCCTTGGCACCACATACATACACAGATGCTCCTCCCTCAAGCCAGTAAAAGACCTCCTGTGCTTTTTGTTCCAGTTTGTGCTGAACATATATTTTCTCGGGGGTATCTCTTGAAAAGGCAAGATCTAAATGAGTGAGACTTCCTGTTTTAAGAAAATCCTGAAGTTCAGATTGATAAATAAAATCTGATACAAAGTTCCTGTCCCCGAAAAATAGCCAGTTTTTTCCATCTGCTCCAATGGCATCACGCTCCCAAAGAAATGATCGGAAAGGTGCAATTCCGGTTCCCGGCCCAATCATGATGATATCCTTATCGGGTTCCGGTAATCTGAAATGCCCCGCCTCCTGAATATAGAACTCAATATCTTGTTCCTCACTGAATTCGCTGAGAAATCCACTGCATAAGCCATTATGTTTCTGATGGTCTATGAAGAATTCTGATTTTGCTACCGTGATGTGTATTTCATTTTCACCATGAGCTTCCAGAGAAGATGATATGGAGTACAGACGAGGCGCCTGACCAGTAAGTATCTGAATAACTTCTTCAAATTCCTCTGCATTTTTCACGGGATAAATCCTAAGCAGATCGAGAAGACTTAAACGAACTTCCGGAATAGAATGACCTGTAATCTTCGCGTATTGGTTAACCACGGTTTTTAGCAAATAGCTAATATTAAGATGCTTGTGCAATAACTCTTCTACGGTGTCTGTAACTTTTGAGGTTTCAATTTTTTTTGTAGGATCAATTCCTGTTAATGCAATAATTTCATCAATAACTTCTTTGGAATTGAATGGGATAACTCCCAGAGCTGCACCGGGTTGATAAGCTAAGCCCTCTTCTGTTTCTATTTCTATATGATAGGTTTCTTTTTCAGAAGTAATATCATTGAGATTAATGATGGTTGATATTTTTCCCTGATATTTTTTTCTTCCGGCTGAAGCCTTTTGAACTGGATTATTTTTGATGCTACCTGCTGAAGTTTTATTAACAGCTTCAAAGACATGTTCTATCCAGCTTTCGGCATCCTGTTCATAATCAATATCACATTTTTTTAATGGAATAACACGTTGTGCCCCCAGAATTTCAAAGCGGGAATCTACATCTTCTCCTGTTTTGCAGAAAAGAGGATAGCTGCTGTCTCCCAAAGCCAAGACTCCAAATTTAAGGTGGCTGAGATTGATTTCATTTTCATAGATATAATCATAAAACTTCTTGGCAAGAATTGGAGGATCTCCTTCGCCCTGTGTACTTATTACGACAAAGAAAAATTCTTCCTTTGCAAGGTCCTTTGGCTTGTATTGAGACAGATCCGTTAATTTAACCTGAACTCCTTTTTTCTTAATGATTCCTGCCAGTCCTGTTGCCAGTTTTTTGCTGTTTCCGGTTTCTGTTCCGTAGGCAAGTGTAATTTTTCTGACCGTATTTTGTTCTGTAAAACCTGCTTGCAAAGGTGGTTGTACCGCAGTAAGAGGTGCTCCGGCAAGACCTGCCAGATATCCGCTTGCCCAGATAGATTCATCTCTGGAAAAATCACTGGATATTTGTTTCAGTATGTTTAATTTCGTTTCAGACAGCATATTCGAAGAAATTTTGAGTTTTGGGGATGAGACTTCCGTTTTCCACCGATTTAAAATAAAGACCTTCCTGCTCTGCATTTTCAAGCCACGAGAACTCTTCGTGAAGGTTCACTACTTTACCTATGATGACTAATGATGGGGATGCAAAGTTTTTATCACCCAGCGTTTTGCCGAAATCATCAAAAGAAGCCGTATAAACCTTTTGAAAAGGGGTTGTAGCCTGCTCTATTACTGCAATTTTTTTCTCTTTTGAAACCTCTAATTCGATGAATTTTTCTACAAGTTCTGTAAGGTTACCTTTAGACATATAGAATACAAGGGTATCATTGGTGATAGCGAGTTCTTTCCAATATTCATCTGTAAGGATTTCAGATTTATAATAAGTAAGAAAACGTACTGATGTAGCATATCCTCTGGCTGTTAAAGGCATTCCTGCATAGGCAGCGGCACCCAATGCAGCTGTAATTCCGGGAATAATCTCATAGGGAATATGATTTTGCTTCAACGCCTGTAATTCATCCAAAACATTGGAGAAAATGGAAACATCTCCCCCCTTAAGTCTTACTACGGTTTTATTCTGAAGGGCATAGTCCACCATTAAAGTATTGATAAGGGATTGAGGAGTTGATGCGTTCTTGCTGCATTCTTTACCTACATAGATGATTTCCGTATTTTTATTGACATAGGTCTCTAAAATTTCAGGGCTTACTAAGCGGTCAGATAAAACAATATCTGCTTTGGCGATGGCTTTTACGGCTTTTACTGTGATCAAATCAGGGTTGCCAGGCCCTGCACCGATAAGGTAAACCTTAGGTGATTTTATATTTGTATTCATTGAAGTCGGTGTTAATTAAAGGATTTAGAAGAGTCCCTCAATGGAAAGATACCTTTCGCCGGTATCGTAATTGATGGTGAGAATTTTAGCTCCGGGTTCTATTTCCGGCAAATGTTTTGCAATGGCTGCCAAAGCCGCTCCTGTAGAGATTCCTACAAAAAGGCCTTCTTTTTTTGCTGCATTCAGAGCATATTCATAAGCTTCATCTTTTCCTACTGTGATAACACCGTCCAGAAGAGTGATATCCAAAATGGATGGAACAAATCCGGCTCCCAGACCTTGTAATGGATGTGGTGCAGGGCTTCCTCCACTTAGTACCGGAGATAGTTCAGGCTCTACAGCAATTACTTTTGTGTTGGGGTATTTTTCCTTTACTACCTGTGCAATTCCGGTGATATGACCGCCAGTTCCTACGCCTGTGATAATGTAATCCAGACCGTCGGGAAAATCCTGTAGAATTTCCTGTGCAGTGGTTTGGGTATGTACCTGAACGTTGGCAGGATTGTCAAACTGTCTCGGAATCCATGAATTGGGAGTTTCCTCTGCTAGTTCATTGGCTTTTTCAATGGCACCCTTCATTCCTTTTTCCCTTGGAGTAAGCACAAACTCAGCCCCATAGGCTTCCATAATTTTGCGACGTTCTATACTCATGCTATCCGGCATGACCAGAATAAGCTTATATCCTTTTACTGCCGCTACCAATGCCAGTCCTATTCCTGTGTTTCCACTGGTAGGTTCTATAATGATACTGTCTTTGTTGAGTAATCCTTTAGCTTCAGCATCTTCAATCATGGCCAGAGCAATTCTGTCCTTAATACTTCCGCCCGGATTACTTTTTTCCAGTTTGATCCAGATTTCATGATCTGAATTGAATAGCTTATTAATTTTTACGACTGGTGTATTTCCAATCGTTTCTAGTGTATTCTGAAATTTCATACCAATACAATTTTTTGTTTTTTCTGTTTTTATATGACAAAGGTTAATGATTCTGGTAATGAACTGTTATCCTTTATTTTTATTTCACTTTTATGATAGACCAAAGAATTGGGAGGAACATCCTGTGTAATCCATACATTTCCTCCGATAATGCTTTCTGTACCTATTGTTGTATTCCCGCCCAAAATGGTAGCTCCGGAATAAATAATGACATGGTCCTCAATATTGGGATGCCTTTTTTGATTGGCCTTTTCTTTAGAAACATTCAAGGCTCCTAAAGTTACTCCCTGATATATTTTAACATGATTGCCAATGACTGTTGTTTCTCCGATGACAATTCCTGTTCCGTGATCGATGAAAAAATATTCTCCAATAACTGCTCCCGGGTGAATATCGATCCCTGTTTTGCTGTGTGCATATTCTGAAATTACGCGAGGTAAAACCGGAACCTCCTGATTCCAAAGTTGATGCGAAATACGATATACATAGGTTGCAAAATACCCTGGATAAGCAAGATGTATTTCTTCTAAAGAGCCTGCTGCAGGATCAAATTCCAAGATGGCCTGTGCATCCTGATTAAGATGATCATATATTTTTGGGAGCCCTTCAAAAAAAGCATTTACCTGTACTTCGGTAAGATCTTTATCTCCAGTTATTGTATGAATCAGGTTGAAAAGATGATCCTGTAGTTTTTCAAAATCCTGTTTCAACTGATCTGTTGTATTCTCTTGCTGAGGAAGAAACAATACTTTATACAACTCTGTTACAAAAACCTTTACCCTTGCTCTGTCAAAGAATCCATGCGTTTTGTTTTGTTTGCTTTGATGAATTCTTTCAATTAAATGATTTGAAACTGACATTTTTTTACTGAATTATGCAGGCTGCAACAGTAGAATGAGAGGTTTCATCTACTAAAATTGCAGAACCTGTTCTTTTGTTATTGATAAAACTATCGTACACCAAAGGTTGCGCTGTTCTTATGGTCACTTTCACCACTTCATTAAGTCTGATATCACCATTGGCTTTTTCTTGTGTAAGAGTATTGACATCAATCTTGTAATCTACTTCTTTTACCACCGCCTTTACCAGTCTGCTGTTTTGCTGTAATAGATACTTATTTCCGGGTTGTAGTGATTTTTGATCAAGCCAGCATAGCAGAACTTCCAGATCTTTTTCTACAACAGGAAGCTGTTCTTCAGTGGCAAAAATATCGCCTCTGCTGATATCCAAATCATCCTTTACATGAATAACAACAGGTTGTCCCTCGAACGCTTCTTTTGATTCAATTCCATTGATTTCAATCTTAGAGATTTCACTTGTAATTCCTGCCGGAAGTACATGAATTTTATCTCCTTTTTGGAATTTCCCGCTTAACACCTGTCCGGCATAACCCCTGTAATCATGCAGTTCTTCAGTTTGAGGCCGAATTACATACTGTACCTGAAAGCGACTGCCATTGTTTAATTCTTCATTCAACGTAACCTCTTCCAGATATTCCAAAAGAGAATTTCCCTGATACCAGTCTGTTTTAGAGGATACTGAAACAATATTATCTCCTTTAAGGGCAGAAATCGGAAAGTAACTTACGTCATGCAAACCAAGGTTTTTCGCAATTTTTGAATACTCTTCTTTTATGCTTTCAAATACTTCCTGTGAATAATCTACCATGTCCATTTTATTAATGGCTACGGCTACTTTCTTTAGCTTTAGTAATGATGCTATAATGGAGTGTCTTCTTGTTTGTTCAATGACTCCTTTTCTGGCATCGATCAGGATGACCATCAGATCAGAGTTGGAGGCACCTGTGATCATGTTACGGGTATATTGTACATGGCCTGGAGCATCGGCAATAATAAATTTTCTTTTTGAAGTTGAAAAATACCTGTAAGCAACATCTATGGTAATCCCCTGTTCCCTTTCAGCACGAAGTCCGTCTGTTAGAAGAGCAAGATCTACCCCGTCATCATTTTTGTTTTTAGAGTGTTTTTCAAGGACCTCTAACTGATCTTGTAAAATGCTTTTGCTATCGTATAGCAGTCTTCCGATAAGGGTACTTTTACCATCATCTACGCTTCCTGCTGTTATAAATCTTAAAATATCCATCCGTTTTAATTATGGGTAATGTGAGTAATAAGTGAGTTTAATAAACAAAGGATTGTTAATTTCTTATCTAGAAATAACCTCCTTTTTTGCGGTCTTCCATCGCAGCTTCTGTAACGCGGTCATCAATTCGGGTTTCACCACGTTCAGAAATTCGGGTGGCTACAATCTCTTCAATAACAGCGTCTATTGTTGTTGCTTTAGATTCTACAGCTGCAGTACATGTCATATCTCCCACGGTACGGTATCTTATCTTTTTTACTGCTATTACATCATCTGTTTCCAGAGAAGCATGATGAGAGTTGGCAATCCATTGTCCGTTAAGGTCTACCACTTCTCTGTCGTGCGAAAAGTAAATAGAGGGCAGATCTATTTTTTCTCTTCGAATATAGTTCCAGATGTCAAGTTCTGTCCAGTTACTGATCGGGAAGACTCGTACATTCTCACCTTTCTGAATTTTTCCATTAAAAATACTCCATAATTCAGGGCGTTGAAGTTTTGGATCCCATTGTCCAAATTCATCTCTCACAGAGAAAATTCTTTCCTTGGCACGGGCTTTTTCTTCATCTCTACGTGCTCCTCCAATGCAGGCATCAAATTCAAACTCTTCTATGGTATCAAGAAGTGTATAAGTTTGTAACCAGTTTCTGCTTGGGAATTTACCTTTAGGTTCTGTTAAGCCTTTCTTTTCTATTGTATCTTCAACTTTACGTACAACAAGATTCACATCTAATTGATTGACAAGCTGATCACGGAAATTCAATACTTCAGGGAAATTATGCCCCGTATCCACATGAACAAATGTGAAAGGTATTTTCCCGTAGCGAAATGCCTTCGAAGCCAAATGAGCCAGCACAATGCTGTCTTTTCCTCCGCTGAATAAAAGCGCCGGACGTTCAAACTGCCCTGCAACTTCCCTTAAAATGTAAATAGATTCAGCTTCTAACTGATCCAGATAGTTTAAATGATATGTTGACATATTTTATTTTTTTATTGATGAATATGCAGACCGCACTCTTTTTTATTGGCATCTTCCCACCACCAGCGGCCTGCTCTGAAATCTTCTCCTTCTTTAATGGCTCTTGTACAAGGTTCACATCCAATGCTTACAAATCCTTTTTTGTGCAGATAATTGTAAGGCAGATGATTGTCTTTAACATAATCTGTTACCTGCTCTGTACTCCAGTGAAGAATTGGATGATACTTAATGATCCGGTTATCTTCATCCCATTCCAGTGATGGCATATTCTGCCTGTTTTGGGAGTGTTCAGACCTTAAGCCGGTTATCCATACCTTATATCCTTTCAGAGCAGATTTCAAAGGATGTACTTTACGGATCGTGCAACATGCTTTCCTCTGTTCTACGGATTGATAAAAGGAATTGGGCCCATTTTCTGACACAAACTTTTTCAGTTCTTCAGTATCCGGATAATAGGCTTTGATATCCTTTTTAAAGAATGCCTTCGTAGAAGCCCATGTTTCATAGGTCTGCTCAAAAAGTCTTCCGGTATCCAATGTGAAAATATCTACGTTCAGATTCTTTATCAGATGAGTGATTACCTGGTCTTCATTGCTGAAGCTGGTTGAAAAGATGACTTCATTCGGAAACCTTTCTACCAGTATTTGTAAAAAGTTGTTTTGTGAAGTCCCCTCTGTAAGTTCTTCCTGAAGTTTTTCAAATTCATTTTTCAGACTATTTTCCATTTCCATTTGAAATTTATTCTTGCAAATATATATAAAATTCTATAACTCCTATCAAATTAGTAGTATTTAAATAAAAAAAATTATTTTTTGTTTATAAACGCTGTCAGAGTGGCTTCCGTCATGCTTTGTCTGGTTTTTTCACGAACAATGATAAGCTCATTTCTAAGATAGCAAGATGCTTCATCCACACAATCATCACATGCCTCATAGAAGTTTAAGGATACACACGGAGTTAGGGCAATAGGTCCGTCGAAGATGCGGTAAATGTCAGCCAATGAAACGTCATCCGGAGATTTTAGCAGATAATATCCGCCTACCTTACCCTGCTTGCTATTGACAAGTTTGGCTCTCTTAAGCTCCAGAAGAATTTGCTCTAAAAATTTTTTGGGGATGTTTTCATCCTGTGCAATAATAGAAGTGGGCAGAAAGCCTTGATTGTAATTTCTTGCTAACCTGACCATTGCTTTTAGCGCATATTTGCAACGTTTGGACATCATAATGTACGCAAGTTATAACAAATTATCTGATTAATAAAATGTTTTATCAGGGTGAAAAATATTTTGGCTTCTGTAATGTAAACAGAGAGATTCTTTCCCTTATTTATTTTCTTTTTTATAGGTAGAGGGAGACTGATTTTTATAGGCCCTGAATATTTTATTGAAATGACTGGTATCGTTGAATCCCAGTTTATCGGCAATTTCATTGATATTATAACTGCTTTGAAGCAATAACTTTTCTGCGGTCTTCACTTTATACTGCATAATATGCTGTTGTATGGAAAACCCTGTCTGTTTTTTGATATAAATGCTAATGTAGTTGGGAGAAAGTAAAAATTCCTTTGCGAGATTTTCTATTTTCATTTTGTCTGCATCCAGAATGTTGACATTAATATAGTATAATATTCTATCTATCTTGCTTAGGTTTTGTGAGAACCATTTTTTGTTTGTGGAGGCGTTCATTGTATTTCGGATCAGAATGGTAAAGATTGCAGAAAAAAGATCTGCCATAACTTCTTTATTATACATGCTTTTATGACTGAATTCATGCAGAAGCATTCGGGAAAGCTGAAGCAGATGTTCTCTATCCGACTTATTTTTTATTCCTGATTCGTATACAAAAGTTCGGTCGTCCATCAGAAGTTGGATTACTTTTTTCAGTTCGTTCTTTTTGTTTGTCAATAAATTTTTCCAAATATATTCCTCAGTAAATTTTATATAAATAAATCTTGTTTTGTTTGTAATGGTAAATTCATGGGCATCACTTGGACGAAGGAGAAAAATATCGCCTTTTTGATAAGGGAATGTAATACCGTTCAGGTGATGGGATCCTTTCCCGTTTTCAATGATAATAAGTTCATAGAAGTTATGGTTATGATATTCAATATCCCATATTTCCTTTTCAATCCTGAAAACATTGAAGGAGTTGAAATTGACAATTCTTTTCATAGTAGAATGGATTTTTACAAATTTAACATTAATTTTTACAACAAAAGGATCTTGGTTAATTATCAATTTTGCAGTGTAAATACACTCAAAATGAAATATATAAGACAGTCTGTATTGGTGCTTGCATCAGCAATGTTATTGGTTTCCTGCCTTAAGGCTAATGACCACATTAAAAACAATGTGATAAAAAGAAAAGAAACCGCGGTACCAAAAGTAAAATATTGGCCAAATGGGGCCCAATTGGTAATTTCCGTATCCATGCAGTTTGAAACAGGTGGCCAGCCAGAAGGTGCAGAAAGCCCATTTAGTGGAACTCCGCTTCCTAAGGGACAGCCCGATCTTCCGGCAGAAAGCTGGTATCGCTATGGTGGAAATGAGGGAATTTACCGAATGCTGGATCTCTGGAAGAAATATGATATAAAAGTAACTTCTCATGTCGTGGGAACGGCTGCTGAAAAATATCCGGAGATTGCAAAGGCTATCGCACAGGGAGGACACGAAATAGCAGGGCACGGAATCGCCTGGGACAATCAGTGGGATAAAAATTATGATGATGAGCTAAGCTTTGTAAAAGATGGCGTAGATGTAGTGGCAAAAATTACAGGTCAAAAAGCCGTAGGCTATAACTGCAACTGGTTGAGAAGAAGCCCCCATACGCTCAAAGTATTGCAGGAACTGGGATTTCTTTATCATATTGATGATCTTAGCCATGATGAACCTTTTATTACCAAGGTAAAGGGGAAAAACTTCGTGGTCGTTCCCTATACACTCCGTAATAATGACATTGTCAACATTGAAGGAAAGCATTGGAGTCCGGATCAGTTTTTGGCACAGTTGAAGTTTGAATTTGACAGGCTTTATGAGGAGGGAGCTACCAAAAGAAGAATGATGAGTATCAGTTTTCATGATCGAATTGGAGGTACCCCTGCGATGGTTCATGCCATGGAGGAGTTTATTAAATATACCAGAGAAAAACAAGGTGTGGTCTTTATGAGAAAGGATAATATTGCCAAAATGGTAATCAATGATCCCAATACTCCTGTAGATAACAGCGAAGCAAAATTTAACAACTAAAAATATAACTATGAGTAAAAATACAGCCTATTTATTCCTTCGCATATCCATGGGGATTAATTTTTTTGGGCATGGACTGATTAGATTGACGAAACTTCAGGATTTTGCTGTTGGAATGACAAAAAGCTTTGAAAAAAGCTGGATTCCTCAGTTGTTTGTGCATACGTTCAGTATGGCTCTGCCCTTTCTGGAATTTAGTATTGGCTTATTGCTGATTATTGGTTTTAAAACCAGAATTGCAACTATGGCAGGCGCTTCGCTTATTATTCTGTTATTATTCGGCAGCAGTACGGTTGAAAATTGGGAAGCAATGGGCATTCAAATGATCTATGCAGGGTTATTTTATATTCTGATGAGCAGAATTGATGATAATTATTTTTCCATAGATAAAAAGTAATGATAGAAATATGGAGTTAAAAAGAAATATGTCTGTTTCCAAAGCTGCCATATTGTTCACCCGTTTGGACCTTTTAAGCTCCAGAAGGATTAAGCATAATTCTTTTTTCAATAGATAGGAAATAATAAAGGGTACAAACAGTACAAAATTGTAACTTTAAGCTTTTAAAATAAAAAGTATTCATAATATATGTTTTCAGCACAAACCTATCAAGACAGAAGAGCCGTATTACAAAATAATGTGGCTAATGGAATTTTATTGTTTTTAGGAAATATAGAGAATCCTGTAAATTTTGAGCATAATCCTTATTATTTCCGCCAAGACAGTACCTACTTATATTATTGGGGAGTTCAGGAGCCAAAAATAGCAGCCATTATTGATATTGATGAAAATAAGCACATTGTTTTCGGAGATGAACTGAGTATAGATGACATTGTATGGATGGGTAGACAGGAAACCTTGAAAGAGAAATGTCTGAAGTCCGGAGTACAGGAAACCTTACCGTATGCAGAACTTTCTCAATATATTTTAAAAGCACTGGCATCAGGGAGAAAGATACATTACCTTCCACCCTATCAGTCTTCAAATAAAATTGTATTGGCCGATCTTCTGGGGATTAAAATAGCAGAGCTTCAACCTTCTGTAGAGATGATTAAGGCTATTGTAAAGCAAAGATCTATAAAAGAAGCTCAGGAGATAGTACAGATAGAACAGGCAGTAAACGTATCCAATGAAATGCACCTTTTGGCAATGCGTATAGCAAAGCCCGGAATTAAAGAATATGAAATAGCAAATGCTATTCAATACCTTGCTGCTAATAAAGAGTGCCAGATGTCTTATCCTCCGATTGTTACCATAAATGGAGGTATCCTTCACAACCATTATCGTCTCAATACTCTGAAAGACGGAGATCTTTTTCTTAATGATTCCGGAGCTGAAACAGCAATGGGATACGCAGGAGATCTAACCAGAACATTTCCTGTAAGCAATACTTTTAGTACCAAACAAAAAGAAATGTATGAAGTGGTTCTGAATGCTTTTAATAAGGCACAAAAACTTCTTAAACCCGGAACGAAATTTAAAGATATCCATCTGAAAGCATCTCAGCATCTGGTAGAGGGACTTATTGATTTGGGGTTGATGAAAGGTAATCCTGAGGAAGCAGTACAGAACCATGCGCATACCCTATTTTTCCAATGTGGATTAGGTCACCAAATGGGACTTGATGTACATGATATGGAAGATCTTGGAGAACAATATGTTGGTTATACCCAAGAGGAACCAAAGGATACCAAAACATTTGGGCTTAAATCTTTACGTTTAGGAAAAGCTTTGGAATCAGGATTTGTAGTAACGGTTGAACCGGGTATTTATATGATCCCTGAATTGATCGATATTTGGCAGTCAGAAAATAAAAATGCTGATTTCATTAATTATGATAAAGTAAATGAATACCGTAATTTTGGAGGAATACGTGTAGAAGACGATTTCCTGATTACCGATGACAGTTACAGGCTTTTGGGGAATGGATTAATCAAAACGGTTGATGAAATTGAAAACTACAGAGCAGAGCATTTAGCTTAAATACACTATTTTTCCTTTGGAAGAAAGATAAAACAAAGCCTCATATCTTATTATGAGGCTTTTCATTTATGGTATTTTCAAGAATATTTTCTATTCAAAAAAAATAAATTATTATCATTAATTTTGATTCAACATCTCTAAAATTATTCATGTGAAACTACCCCTTTCCTACTATTCCAATCAGGATGTCCTCTTCCTCGCTCAGGATCTGTTGGGCAAAGTATTGTTTACAGAGATTGACGGTAATGTTACCGCAGGAATTATTGTAGAAACAGAAGCTTATTTTGGAGTAAAGGATAAAGCATCTCATGCCTACGGTGGAAGGCGAACTGACAGAACGGAAACGTTATACAATCATGGTGGCGTTTCCTATGTGTATTTATGCTATGGGATTCATCATCTGTTCAATGTGGTAACTTCAGTGAAAGATGATCCACATGCTGTACTGGTTAGGGCTATTGAACCCTTTATGGGTAAAGAAATCATGGAATTAAGGAGAAACATGCCGGCGTCCAAAGCTGCTATCTCCTCAGGTCCCGGATCTGCAGCAAAAGCCTTGGGGATTGATCGTTCTTTTAATAAAAAAGATCTGGCCGGAACTGAAATCTGGATTGAAGATCATGGTATTTTTTATCATCCGGACGAAATTATGGAAGGACCTCGTATAGGGGTTGCTTATGCACAGGAAGATGCTCTGCTACCCTGGCGCTTTTTTGTGAAGGGAAATAAATATGTGAGTAAACCCAATAAAATATGAATATCACGATTCATGAATTGTTTGATAAAACTCTTTGTAGTAAGTGACAAGTTGATCAAGAGAAAATCCACGATTTAACCCACTGGTGTTGGGGAGAACCCATACTTTAGCTCCACAAAAATCCTCCGGTTGTTGTCCCCATTGGATTTCTTTCTTCTTAGAAAAAGCCTTGTAAGCAGCTTTACCAAGAAAAGCTATATATTGAGGTTGGAATTCCATTATTTTGTTGGTAAAACTTTCAAGTGCATCATTAAATTCTTCCTTAGAAAGTTCGTCAGCGCGAGAAGTTGCTCTTGCTACAGCGGTTGTTAAGCCATATCCAAAATCCAGAATAGAAGTATCATTCACAGCTTCAATTTCGTACGGAGTAAAACCTGACTGATGAAGAACTTTCCAAAAACGGTTACTCTTTCCTGAAAAATGATGACCTTCATTTGATGATTTTAAACCGGGATTAATTCCGCAAAAAATAACACTAAGGTTGGTGGTAATGATATCTGTTAGCATAGCTGAAACGAATTAAATACAATAGATTCGAACTTATTTTTTACTGCTTAAAGGTATTAATATTCAATGATATTCAAACCTGGATTTTGATTTCAAAATGCTTCCCGTTTCACAGAATGTATATTACGTTTCACCAGTGTTTTTTGCCGTGTCACATAATTTATTATACTGAATATGAATGGGTAATGGTAATTTTGTGATCGTAATATTGTTGAAGTATTCTATTGTAGAGAACATTTTAAACTTATAATGTTTTTGATGCATTAGATTTTCATTCTGCATGCCATTAAAATAAATAATATGAACTGGATTGCATTAATCATCGCAGGAATTTTTGAAATAGGATGGCCATTGGGCCTTAAACTATCTCAGCAACCGGAAAATAGTAAATGGAATTGGATTATATTTTCTATATTATGTATGACGGTGAGTGGCGGATTTCTCTGGTATGCCCAGAAAAGTATTCCTATTGGCACGGCCTATGCCGTCTGGACAGGAATAGGGGCAGTAGGAACTTTGGTGGTTGGTATTCTGTTTTTTCAGGACTCTGCAAGTATTTTAAGACTATTGTCAGCATTACTAATTGTAGTTGGAATCGTTGGCCTTAAACTTTTTTAATTAAAAAGAAAATTGGCTTAAATCAATACAGATTTAAGCCAAAACATTATTCAACATTGGAATAATAAACCAACCTCATTATATTTCTTATCTTTTCGTCTTGCCATAGAAAAGTTTTACTGTAAAATACTCCTACAAGACTTCTATTTCTAAAGTGCTTAAGATGATACTTCAAATTTGGGTAAATGGATAGAGATACGGAAAAATTATCTATCAATAGAAAACTGTGGTCTATAATCGGTAAAAAGAGAGAGATTAAAGATCAATAAATGGCTTATAGGTTCTGCCAATAGGTAATTTTTTTCCTTTAATCTGAACAATACTGGCAGACTTTTCTTCCACCTTTGGTTTGGATATAATATAGGATTTGTGAATACGGGTAAACATTTTTGGATTCAGAGACTCCTCTATTTTGCTAATCGGCATTTTGAAGGTAAAAGTATCTGTCTTGGTATGGATATTAATGTACTCTCTTAGGCTTTCTATATAAAAAATATCCTGTAGAATAATCTTCACTTGCTTTTTACCGCTGCTGATGAAAATATGATCACGTTCAGCCATTTCCAGTAAGGCATCCTCTGCTTCCATTAAGTACTTGAATTTCCCAATAGCGGTCACAAATCTGTCATAAGGAATGGGCTTCAGAAGATAATCTGCAATATCCAGTTCATATCCTTCTACTGCATATTGATGATAGGCTGTTGTTACAATAACCAATGGTGGGTTCTTAAGCTTTCGTAAAAAATCAAAGCCCTTAACAACGGGAAGATGGAGATCTAAAAACATGAGATCTACCTCATGAATGTTCAGAAGACTGTTTGCATAAACAGCATCAGCACATTTGCCAATAAGGTTCAGTTCAGGATCCCGGGAAATAAAGGTTTCCAGAATTTCTGCAGCAATGGGTTCGTCTTCTACAATAATGCAGTTATATTTTTTAGGAGCTGAATTTATCATTGAAATCTATAATGAGTTGTACAATATATCTGTCGCTTTTGTTTTCTACAGTGAGTCTGTGGTTAGGATAAAGCAGTTCAAGCTGTCTGCGAATGTTTTTCAGGCCTATTTTAGTAGAATGTTCATGAGACCTTTCTTCCTTGGAGTTTTCTATAAAATAAGTGAGAATTCCATTTTTCAATTGAATGTTAATATGGATAAATGCATCACCAAGACTTTCAGAAATACCATGTTTAAAAGCATTTTCTATAAATTGAATCAGGATAAGCGGTGATATTTTTTGAGAAGAGTTATCAATATCTTCATGTAAACTGATGCTCAGGTGATGGTGACGTATTTTCTGGATTTGTATAAAATCCTTAATATTTTCAATGTCTTTTTCAATCGAAATATTTTTTTCTGCAGCTTCATAAATGTTGTATCGCATGACCTTTGACAGCTGAAGAATGACGTCTGGGGTTTCATCTGCCTTTTTAAGAGCCATTCCGTAAATGTTATTCAATGTATTGAACAGAAAATGAGGGTTGATCTGAGCCTTGAGCATTGTCAATTCCTGATCTAGTTTTTCAGATTTCAATTGGGAAATCTGATCCTTTAACAGGCTTTTCTGCCTTGTAATTTCAATCCCAAAGACTAACCCTACCATAAAAATAAGATCCATAAATGAATTGAATGCCACCAGCCCATTGATATATCCTGACGGCTGCTTACCATCCAACATTTCTGTAACGCCATAGATATAAGGATAAATAATATAATGGGTGAAAAAACGATGTCCCAGAACAGCTATTACTACAATAAAAATTGAAAGTAAGTACTTGAAAAATAATTTAGTATGTACTTTCTCATAAATATATAATAAAGAATAAGCAAGAGGAATTTTAACCAAAAGATACCCTAATTCCAGAATGAGGGTATTCTGAAGCCTTATATGCCATTGGAAATTTGGAAACTGATATCTGGACCAGTAAAAGTCAAGATAAACCTCCAGTATATAATACAATATCCAAAAGAGCAAATGAATGTGCAGCTTAGATTTTCGGTCTGATTTCAAGCTTATGATGGTTTAAGATGGTAAAGTAATATTATTCAGTCAAATATAAAAATATAAAAACTACCAAATCTAGCTATTCATCTACAAACTACCATTATTTTTCCTGCCTGGAATATGTACTTCGGGAAATATAAGATTAAAAAAACAGAATATCAGCAGAACATTAAACTCAATACCATTAGTGCCACCACCTACAACAAACCATCCGTTCTGCCAATGAACAAAATAGATTCCCAAGATAAAGATCACGATATTGCCGATGGCTATAGGCTTAAGATATCGATCAATCCAGAGCATTGGAACTGAGATAAAATGTATCAACTTGACGATCCACGCAAGATAAAGCCCTATCGGACTGAATCCTATAGTATTCAAATATTGAAGTCCAAAGGTATTGACATCGCCGCTGAAAATAGAAATTACACTATGCATCAGCAAAATGACGGATAGTGCTAGTCTGAGATAGTAGTTTTTTTTCATAGAACCAAGGTACAATGTCCGAAAATTAGTTTTTAGACATTGTATATCAACTCCTTTTAAATGTATATGAAGGTTTTTGTCATAGAAAAAGAGCAGTAAAATTCATTACTGCTCTTTTAAAATATCGAATAAGATTTTTTACTCTAGTTTTGGCTTAAGGATTTTTTTAAAAATTCCTCCAATTCTTTACCATGAAGATTTTTAGCAATGATAGTCCCCTCACCATCAATAATGACATTAAAAGGGAGTTCATCAACTTCATAGGATTTTGCCACCGGACTTTTCCAGAACTTCAGATCGCTGATTTGTAACCAATTGATCTTAAAACGATCTATTGCTTTCTTCCAGCTGTCTTTATTTTTATCCAGAGAAACCCCAAGGATTTCAAACTTATTGCTCTTTACCTGTTCAGCGTAGGTGTCATACAACGTTTTCAGTTCAGGCTGTTCTTCTACACAAGGGCCACACCAGGTTGCCCAAAAATCGATAAGTACTAATTTTCCTTTTAATGTTGAAAGTGAAAATGAACTTCCATCCACCTTGGGCATTGTAATTTCAGGAGCTTTCTTCCCAATTTCTATTTTACTGTTTTGGGCCAGTGCATATCCTGAAAAAATGATGAAAAGTAATACTGTAAAGTGAGTTCTCATATTAATCATTTGTTGGATAGTCTTTATCTAGCCAATCCGTTTTGATGTTTTTGGGAAGATTCAAAAGTTTTGCATTTTTAAAGCCCATTTCCATTAAAAGGTTAAAGGCAGGTCGAATATTGGGGCACTTTACAAAAGGGCAGCATCCACAATAAATCACAATTTCCTTATTTTTAGGAATATCCTTAAGATAATTTCTTAATTTTTCAAGATTTTCAGGCTCATGAGTTGGCCCGATATCTACAGAACCCTTAATGATGGCCTCAGGACCTACTGAAATGATTAACAGATCCTTGGTCTTGTGCTTTACAATTCTGGAAGCCAATAATGCAGGATCCATCAGCTGGCTGTCTTTCCATGGATTCTGTGTTTGCTGTGCCTGGCCAAAAATTGAGCAGACAAAGCATACCATAATAAACAAATACTTCATACTTCTATTTTTCACAAAGATATAAATGATTTGTTGGATGGTAAATAGCCGTATGTCTATTTTCCTGATTATTACTAGGAATTTAAAATGTCTTCGTTCTTTTTCGGAGTTTTATGAACTACATTGGAAGCTACCGGCTCTATTATTTTAGCTCTTTCATTTTTTTCAGATAATGACTTTAACAAAGATAGAATTTAAGACGAATCTACTTTTGGCATTTTAAAATTTACTTAAAAAGTTAAAACAGCTTGATCGTTTTATGTATTGAAGTACAAATATTTTATACATTTATATAAAGTATTATTAATTAAAAAAATTCCCTTGAAATGGAAGAAACATTTCAGCCAGATGCTATAATTATAGGAACCGGATTAGCAGGACTTACTGCTGCGATGGAAATAACCAATGCAGGGAAAAAAGTTCTGTTGCTGGATCAGGAAACCGAACAGAATATTGGTGGGCAGGCATTCTGGTCATTTGGAGGTCTTTTTCTTATTAATTCTCCACAACAAAGAAGAATGGGAATCAAGGATTCTTATGAACTTGCCTTACAGGACTGGAAAGGCACCGCAGGCTTTGACCGTAATGAAGATTACTGGCCCCGTAAGTGGGCTGAAGCTTATCTTAAGTTTGCAGCCGGTGAAAAATATGAATACATTTCCAAGCTGGGAATCAAGCTGATGTTTATGGTAGGATGGGCAGAACGTGGTGACGGATCTGCTACCGGCCACGGAAATTCTGTGCCTCGTTTTCATGTGAGTTGGGGAACCGGAACCGGAGTCATAAGACCTTTTGTGGAAAAAGCGTATGAAGCTCAGAAAAAAGGGCTGTTACAGATGAAATTCCGGCATCGTGTTATTGAATTGATTACAGAAAATGGAAAAATAAAAGGCCTTAAAGGAGATATTCTGCAAGATGATGATAAGGAAAGAGGTGTTGAAACCAATAGAAATGTAATCTCACAGTTTGAATATACAGCATCTCATATCATCATTGCTTCAGGAGGAATAGGTGCCAACCATGAGCTGGTCCGAAAGAATTGGCCTGAAAGGCTCGGCAGCCCTCCCGAAAATATGGTTTGTGGAGTTCCTGCCTATGTGGATGGAAAGATGATTGGTATTGCGGAAAATGCAGGAGCAGACATCATTAACCGCGATAGAATGTGGCACTATACAGAAGGATTACAAAACTGGGATCCAATCTGGCCCAACCACGGAATCCGAATACTGCCAGGGCCCTCTTCCCTATGGTTTGATGCAAAGGGAAACCGCCTTCCCGCCCCTTTCCTACCGGGATTTGATACATTAGGAACCTTGAAGTACATACAGGATACTGGATATTCTTATTCATGGTTTATTTTGACTCAAAAAATTATTAAGAAAGAATTTGCCTTGTCGGGTTCAGAGCAAAATCCTGATATCACCAATAAAGACTATGGTCTCTTTCTGAAAAGGATCTTTGGAAAAAAGGCACCTGGTCCGGTAGAAGCCTTTAAAGAACATGGTAAAGATTTTATTGTATCGGATAATTTGAAAAATCTGGTTGAGAAAATGAATGAGCTTTCCGGAGATCATCTCCTGAACTATGAAAAAATAAAAGCACAGATTGAAGCAAGAGATCGAGAATTGGACAATAAATTCTCTAAGGATACACAGGTTAATTACATACGGAATACCAGAAATTATTTAGGTTATAAACTCGGACGTGTTGCAGCTCCACATAAAATCCTTTCCCCGGAAAATGGGCCTTTAATTGCAGTACGTCTTAATATTTTAACCCGAAAAACCTTAGGCGGAATAAAAACAAATCTGAACGGACAGGTTCTAAAAGAAGATGAAAGCATTATTGAAGGCCTTTATGCAGCAGGAGAAGCCGCGGGCTTTGGCGGTGGCGGAATGCATGGCTACCGTGCTTTGGAAGGAACATTTCTTGGGGGATGTATTTTTTCAGGAATGAAGGCTGGAAAGTATATTGCCGGATTAAAGTAATACTGAACCAATTTACAAAATGAAAGTATGAGCAATTATTATAATGATAAGGTGGTCTGGATTACAGGAGCTTCTTCAGGAATTGGTGAAGCCTTGGTAAAGGAGTTGGCCAAAACCAGTAATGCTAAAATTATTCTTTCATCCAGAAAAGAAGAACAGCTGTATGAGATTGCAGAAAGTGAAGGCCTCACCGTAAGCCAATATGCGGTGATTCCTTTAGATTTAAATAATTATAAGAATATGCCTGATATTGCATCTAAGGCTGTTGCATCTTTTGGTAAAATAGATATTCTCATTAATAATGCAGGATTATCCCAGCGCTCTCTGGCAATGGAAACTGATATTGAAGTGGATAAACACTTAATGGATGTTGACTTTATCGGAACAGTAGCTTTAACCAAGGCTATTCTTCCCTACATGATAAAAAATGGTGGCGGGCAGATTGCGGTGGTTTCCAGCCTGATGGGAATATTCGGTGCTCCTATGCGTAGTGGATATGCCGCTGCCAAACATGCCTTACATGGGTTCTTTGATGCTCTTCGAGCCGAATTATATGATAAAAATATTGCCGTTACAATCATTTGTCCGGGCTTTATACAGACTAATATCTCCATACATGCGGTTACAGGGGACGGTTCTACACAGGGAACGATGGACGATGCTACCATGAAAGGAATGCCCGTGGACGTTTTTGCTAAAAAAATGCTGTCTGCCATTGCTAAAAGGAAAAATCAAAAAGCCATTGGTGGAAAGGAAGTTATGGCAGTTTATTTAAAGAGATTTTTTCCTGCATTATTGGCGAGGATTATCCGTAAAGCAAAGGTCGTCTAGAATATTTTTTAATTGAAATACAAAAGAAAAGCACCATTCAACTATTTGAATGGTGCTTTTTTATCCGAATTATTGTCTAGGATTAAAAGTTCTTTACAAATCCTATTCCTACCGTTTTATTCTGGTAGAATGGCATTATCATAGAGGAAGATAATGTATTTTTACTCTTGCCTTTTCCTCGTAGTAAATTATCAATCCTTGGAAACAGCCAGTATGCCAATTCTGTAGAGAGGATTCCAAATCCGGCGCCTGCAACTACATCTCCCAGCCAGTGTTTATCATTTACCATCCGATATACTCCGGTAAAGATAGCAAACGGATATCCGGAAAGACTTAGCCAAAAATTAGTGTCCTTATATTCTCTGAACATAAATTGAGCAGATGAAAAGGCAGTAGCTGCGTGCCCCGATGGAAAGGACAATGTATTTGACCCGTCGGGCCTTTCTTCTTTTACCAGATACTTCAAAGGCATTGTAAATGCTGCTACAATAAGTTGTGAAGAAGCATAAATAATGGTGCGGTCCCGCAGGTTATGTTTTCCTTTTATACCAACAGCATTAAGCCCGTATACCATTACGGCAGGAGCATACTGTGTATAATTATCTAGTTTCATACGTGTAGGCTGATGTTCGCCGATCTCTGTTCGGGTAGAAACATTCAGCTGCTTCACATTGTTCATTGTCAGGCCTGCTATTCCGTAAGAGATTAAAACAGCAGGAACAATAAGGCTTTTATAATTCAATTTATTTGCCTTAATGCTTAAAATACTATCCTGTTTAGGTTCCTGAACAGAAATCGTGTCATTATTACTCTGAGCGTTGACTCTGCTGAAAACAGAAATCAAAGCGAATAGATAAATCAATGTTTTTGAATGGCAGATTTTCATTTTTTACTAGATTTTTCCTGTTTTAAATTAAAATTTATAACTGTATCCCAGCCTTACTACCTGGGTTTCATAATAATCATTACTCGTATAAGCGAATCCCATTCCCTGAATATTTTTCTTAATAAGCATGGTGTTGAGTAAATCTGAAGCATTTAGAAACAGTTCTCCTTTTCCTTTCTGTATTGCTTTCTTCAATCCTATATCCATTGAAAATCTGGATTTTATTCTTCCCTGAGGAATAATGTCGGGAGCCAGATAAACAGCGGTAATCTGAGCATTTAATCCTTTTGAAAAATGAAAGATATTATTCAGCTTTACATTTCCGGAAACTGCAGATTGTTTGTCTGCAGAAAAAATATTAGGCTTCGGATACAGATTTTGTACAGAGAATGCATTAATCTGGTTACGGTACATATTTCCGTTGATATTGAATGAATACACCTCCGATACTTTTTGGTTCCATATAGCTTCTAACCCGGTATTGTAGCTTTTTCCCGCATTTTGGAATATGGCATAGATAAGATTGCTGTCCGGAACCGTACTCGAAATTCTAGTGATGGTTCCATTGGCAAAGCGATGATATAGGGCAGAATATAGATATCCGTTATCCCAGTTGTACTTATATCCCAATTCAATAGAGTTGGTAAACTGAGGTCTGAGTGCAGGATTTCCTACCTTAATAATCTCTGCGTCATCATATTTTGGAAAAATTCGGATATCCACTTCATTAGGACGGTCTACCCTCCTGTTATAAAAAATGGAAAATTTATTATGGTCATTGAGCTTATAGGCTAGTCTAAAATTGGGAAATGGCTGCGTATAATTGTATCCATCACTTTTATAAGTGGGATGGTTAGGATTTACGTCATATTCTATTCTTACATACTCCAGTCGTAACCCAAGTTCTGCTTCCCATTTTTCATTTTCAAAAATATAGTTTCCATATACGGCAGGAATAAATTCTTTATAATCTGCTTTTCCGCCAGCGGCAACATCCAATACAGAGTTTGCTCCGGGGATAAAATTCATGTTGGTTGGGATGCTTCTGCTTCTCAATTTAATCCCTGTTTCAATTCTACCATATTTTAAAGGCTTTACATAATCAACATTGAAGTCATAAACCTGTTCATCAGACAATAGCTTAAAAGCATCGGTTCCTGTAGAAGCTGGCAAATAATTATCATAGAAATACTTTTCGTCCTCTCTGTGAAAGGTATAGTTGAAACCAACATTCAATAAATGCCCCGCTTCCTTGAATTTATGTTGATAAGAAGCTGTACCCATCACCGTAGTTTTCAATTCATCTTCTAAAAATTGCCAAAGACGAAGACGTTGGGACTTATCTCCATTAAAGAAAGGCTGATCTCCACGATCTATGATTTTTTCACTCCCATACATCCCTGAGATTGTTAATGTATTTTGAGCATCAATATTCCAGTCTATTCCTGCTTTTGTGGTGAAGAAATTCGTATTTCTGTTTCTTTTCAACTGTGAATTAATGATGGTTCCATCATCATAAGTACGGGTGACAAACTCATTTTTGTTAAGCGTCTCAGTGTACAGATTATCGGCCTGTAAAAATACATTGATCTTATTTTTTCTGTAATTAAGAGAAAGTGATGGATTGATTTTTGGAGTTAAAGTGTATTGAGGTCTTATGGTTGGTAGATTCTCTTTTCTTACCCATAATGAACCCAAACCTGCGGTAAAGCCTATCTTACCATTCCATCCATTTTGCTTATTTTTTTTCATGATAATATTGATGATTCCCGCATTCCCGTTTGCATCATATTTTGATGAGGGATTATTGATGATCTCAATTTTATCAATGGAAGAAGATGGGATATTATCAAGTCCTGTCTGGCTTCCAAATCCGGTAATTGCAGTTTGTCTGCCGTCAATCAGAACCGTTACTTTATCATTTCCTCTAAGTTGTACCTTACCGTCCTGTACTGTTATTCCGGGTAAATTTTGCATACTTTGCAATACAGATCCACCACTTTGGCTGATATTGTCTGCTACAGAGTATGTTTTTTTATCAAGCTGATTTCCTATTTCATTCTTTTTGGAAGCAGATAAAACAACTTCTTCAATTTTTGTTTCACTTTCTTTTTTGGCGGTCAGTTCAATAGGAGGAATTTCTAAAAACTCAGAAAGACTTCCTATAAAAACGGGCTGCTTTTGCAGATCATAACCTGCCATGGAAGTTTCCAAAAGATAATGGTCCGGTTTTATCCCTGTAATGGAAAATCTTCCTTCTTCATTAGTAAATGTTCCGGCTATAAACGCAGTGTCTTTTTCCTTTTTTAAAATAATATTGGCATAAGGCAACATGGTCTTATCCTTGGTAGTAACTCTTCCGGATACCGTTACTGAAGTAACTTGTGCCGTAATGATGGAAGAAATGGCAACGGTCGGAAAAAGTAAGAGTTTCTTTCTATTCATTATATTGTAGTCTTTATTTTTTTTAAATCTCTTTTTATGATTGAAAAGGAAGTTCTTTCTTTTGTTTTCTCTGTGAAATAAGTATCATAAGAACCATTAAGGCAAGAGATATGAGTGAGGCATTTACCGTTCCCAAATCAAGCCCGCCTTTTGCAAGAGGTTTTGTTAGTAGATCTCCAAACGTGGCTCCAAATGGTCTGGTAAATACAAATGCAATCCAAAACAAAATAACATGATTAATCTTGGTGAAATAATGAAGCAATACCACGATCAGAATAATGAAACCGGTAATGAGAGCTCCTGTCATATATCCTAATCCTAGGTTATCACTAAGGAAATCCCCAAATGCTGTTCCCAGACTATTTGAAAATAATATGGCAGTCCAATAATAAAATTCTTTATTTCTTTCAAAAATTGGATACACTTCAAGATTGCCATACTTTTTATACCATAAAAAAAGTGAAGTTAAAAGTCCGGAAAGAAGAAGTAAACTGCCTACCAGATATCCGGCTTTCAAAGTTCTGTCAATGAAATCTGAAATTTCCGTCCCTAAGGTTGTTGTTCCGATAATGACCGTCCAGTACACAGCCGGAATATACTTTTTGACATTAAGCTGTACAGATAATATCAGGATGAAAAAAAATAAAGTGATGAGAATTCCCACAGTATATCCCAGATTTAAGGTCATGGAAATAAAATCCCCTAAAGTTTCCCCCAATGTGGTGGCTACAATCTTCATGAACCAGAAAAGTGTAGTGACAGCTGCTACTTTGTTTATCGTTCTCATTGTATTTTACTATTTGTTTTTCTAAACGATCTGTTTATTTATGAATGCTTTTTTAGGCTTTGAACTTTGTAAGCACATTATTTTTATAGCAATAAAATTCATGGGCTGTATTTTTCCCTAGTGCATAAACTTTTTCAATATGAACCTCGTCATAATGTTCTATCAGTGCGTGATATTTCTCTTTGAGCTGTCCGGATAATTCCTCCGGCTTTACGCTTTTCTCAATTTCTACCCCTCCATTAACTTTATATTCCAGAACAATACGGGTATCTTTCCAGTTCATGGTATAGGTGTTTTTCTTTGCTGTGGATGAGGTATTAATTGCAATTTGGTCCTGTTCAATAATTCTTCCCGATGTACTTGTTAATAAAGTAATTCCTGATATTACCATGGCTGCATATCCAATTTTTTTGAACAGATTTTCACTAAGATGAGGAAGAATGTATTTTACAGTATAAGAAGAGACAATGGCTGCTACTGCAATGGCAATCCCAAGCCACAATGCTGTTTTGGAATATAATCCCAATGAGATATAAATAATAAGCTTAATAAGATGAAGAAATACCTCATTGGCAGCACGGGTTGCTACAATTTCCTCTTTTTTAAGGCTGAATTTCAGATAAAAACGGTTGAAAAGAAGACCTACTGCACCCGTAATTCCTGAAATGAAACCTGCAGAAAAGCCAATAAGTGCTAATGCAGATTTAGGATATTCTTTGTTAGTTTCTACCGGTTTATTTTTCGAAGCGAAAAGTTGAGGAAGATTGGCAATCAGGAAGAATGCCACAATAAGCTGCAGATAATTTGGATTCACATATTTAATCAAATAAGCACCCAGCAGTACAGCGGGAATGGAAAACGGAACAAACCATAAGAATATTTTCCAGTTGATATGCTGTTTGAATACGGCAATACGGGAGGCTGAGCTTGTAAGGGTTCCAACTGTTAAAGAAAAAGGAACCAAAGAAGTTGGAAGCAGCAGATTCAGGATAGGAATCAAAATAAGACTTGCACCGCCTCCACAAATAGCGCTGATCCAGAATGCAAGTATAGTTCCTGCGAATAAAAGGGCAATTTTTAAAATCATTTCTAAATAAAATTTACACTTCAGTATGTATATATTTTCAATACAAAGGTGCAATCCGATTTAGAATTAATTTAGAATTTTAAAAGCTCAGATGTTAAAGAAATTATAAATTGACAGAAAAAATATGGTAGCAATTTTCGAACTTATAATTGACAGTCCAGTGATGAAATTTACAGATTTCCTGAATAATGGATAACCCTAGCCCACTTCCATTATTATTAGCTGATAGTTTGGAAAATCTTTTAAATAATAAATCTGTATCCAGTTTTTCTGTGCCTGAATTGGAAACTTCAAAAGAAGAATCTGTTAATTGTATAAAAATGGAGCCCCCTGGCGAAGTATGGCGGATGGCATTGATGATGAGGTTGTTGATCATAATCTCCGTCAAACTGCTATTTCCATTTACCTTTATATCAGAAGTAATCTTCTCTTCGAAAGATATATTTTTCTGTTCAAAATGTTCCTGCAGAAGATCAATACTTTGATGAAGTAAATGATCAAATGAAATAACTTCAGAATTATCAAACTGATTATTGTCGATTTTAGCCAATAACAAAAGGTTTTTGTTGATTCGGGAGCTTCTGGTAAGTGCCTTATTCATATCTTCGGCAATGCTGTATTGCCTTTCGGTGAGATCCTGATCCTGAAGGAGAAGATCCAGTTTGTTTTTAATAATGGCTAGCGGAGTCTGTAATTCGTGGGACGCATTTTCAGTAAATTCCTTTTGGGTTTTATAAATAGAAATGTTGCGCTCTATTAATTTATGAAGGGCTTGATTAAGTTCTTCAAATTCGGTTGTGTCAGAACTAGGAAACTCCATTTTATTCTGGCTGTTGAGATTGAATGTTTTCAGCCTGTCTAATGTATTTCTAAACGGTTTCCAGATAGAGGTTGATAATTTTCTGTTCAGATATAATAATCCTACAACAATCATTACAAAGAAAAATACTGTAATCATTGCAATAACAGCTATGGTTTCGTGCGATTCCTCAATATTGGTTTGTATGGTAAAGAGGTAGGGTTTATTCTGAATATAAATTACCTTTCTAAGACATCTATAACGTTCTTTCTTTTGCTCAGATATAAATGGAAGAGCTCTTTCATTGGTGTATATACTATCTCCTTTAATGTGATCTGCAGAAATTCTTTCAATATTGGTTTCCGGTTGGATTTGATTCCATAGCTGAAGGCTTTTTTCTAGTTCCTCGTCAGATAGTTTTAACTGATTGAATTCGTATGCTGTTTTTTCTACAATAATTTGATTATGTTCATCCAGTTCACTTTTCCAGATGGTATCTACTACAAAATAGTATACAGGAATACTTACCATCAGTACAATGAGTACGTAGATAAGAAAAGGCTTGGTTGTTTTGCTTAATAAAGGTTTCAAATTAATGATGAATTATGAGTTATGAAGATAAATTGATCAGAATCTAAATTAGGAATTTGAATGATAACCATTATACGTTTCATTCATCTAGTTTTCCCACTTATATCCCGTTCCATACACTGTTTTAAGATAATGTTCACATCCTGCATCATATAGCTTTTTCTTAAGATTTTTTACGTGTGCATATACAAAATCATGATTGTCAAGCATATCTGCAAAATCACCGGAAAGATGCTCTGCCAATGTACTTTTGGAGATAACTTTGTTTTTATTTCCGATAAAATAAATAAGAAGATCAAATTCCTTTTTAGTTAAGGAAACAATTTCATTATTTACCACAACTGTTTTTGCCAGAAGATCAATCTGAAGCTCATTCTGATTAACCACATTGGAACTACTGAACTGTTTTCTACGGATAATGGAATATACTCTTGCCATTAATTCGGAAAGATGAAATGGCTTGGTAAGATAATCATCCGCGCCCATCTGCAGACCTGCGATCTTATCATCCAGCGCATTTTTGGCAGAAATGATAATCACACCATCCTGTTTTTGTTGTTTTTTTAGTTCCTCCAAAATCTTAAGCCCATTTCCATCAGGAAGCATAATGTCCAGTAGAATGCAATCATAATGAAACAGTTCTATTTTGTTGATCGCTTCAGTGTAGGTTTCGGCAATTTCACAGAGATAATTTTCTCCAGAAAGATATTCCGAAATACTTTTGGACAATTCTGTCTCATCTTCTACAATTAGAATTTTCATGCGATAAATCTATATTTAAATTTTGAAGAAATTTTGAATTTTAAATCCTGTCATAAATATAGTAAATAGTAAGAGAAATATTTCTCAATTTTAAAATCTCAGAAACAAGGTGCCTTTCGCCTGATACAGAGTTTTTCATGATCATTTTGATGGCTTTTTGAGAGAATTCCTTTCGTTTTTGGAAATAAGAAACAGAAGATTTCTAAAGATATTTCATAAATTTACAGAACTGTATCCAATTGAGGTCAGTATAAAATTCTTCCCAGGTGAAAATTCACAACAAAAAAAAGTACCTAAGCTTTCTAAAATTTAAAAGAGATTTCCAGAAATACGGACTGGAAAAAGCGCGCAGTTATGAGCTTATTCTGCATTGGCTGAACAACAGACTGAGCCGTAACCAGTTTCTTGTACTTTCCGGAATTCTGGTTGGCTGTACAGCAGGACTTGCCGGAGTTATCCTTAAAACATTGGTTCATAATATCCATTATTTTATTACCAATAAAGTTCATTTTGAATATCAGATATTATTCTACATTGTTTTTCCATTTTTAGGAATTGTCCTTACCACCATGATCGTTCTGACCTTATTTAAAGGGCAGGATAGAAAAGGAATTGGAGCGATTCTTTATGAAATTGCCCAAAATTCAAGCATTGTAGCTTCTGTAAAAATGTATTCCCAAGTTATACAAAGTGCGGTTACCGTTGGATTGGGAGGCTCTGCAGGTCTGGAAAGTCCCATTGCCGTTACCGGAGCAGCCATAGGATCCAATTATGCCCAGACGTACAGACTTAATTATAAAGAACGTACATTATTGCTTGCTGCAGGTGCTACTGCCGGAATAGCTTCGGCATTCAATGCTCCTATTGCCGGGATTATGTTTGCCTTTGAAATCTTACTAACCGGAGTGGTTTTTACGGATTTTATTCCTTTGGTGGTGGCAGCAGTATGTGGAAGTCTTTTGTCCAGAATTTTACTTCAGGAAGATGTTCTTTTCAGATTTTATACAAGAGATGCATTCAACTATAAAAATGTCCCTTATTACCTTATTTTAGGCCTTGTGACAGGATTATATGCACGATATTTTGTAATTGTTTCTCAAAAGGTAGAGCATTTCATAAAAGGACTTCAATTATCCCGAATGCGGAAGGCGATGTTCGGAGGAGCTGTACTTTCACTTCTTTGTGTTCTCTTTCCACCCTTATTTGGAGAGGGATATGAAACGGTAAAGGCCTTTACAAACGGAAATACGCACTCCATTATTGAAAACAGTTTTTTCAGATACTTTGAAATTGGAGACTGGACGATTATTGTATTTTTAGTATTGGTACTGCTATTAAAAGCTTTTGCAACTTCTTTTACCATATTCAGTGGCGGAAATGGCGGAAACTTTGCTCCGTCTCTTTTTGCAGGTGGAACGTTGGGGTATTTATTTGCTCTGGTTTGTCAGCATATCGGCTTTACAGATGTTCCCGTAACCAATCTTGTTCTGGTAGGAATGGCTGGTGCAATGAGCGGCGTTCTGTATGCTCCTTTAACGGCTATATTCCTGATTGCAGAATCCAGCTTTGGATATGATTTGTTTATCCCGTTGATGATTGCTTCGGTAATATCTTATCTTATTGCCAAATGGTTTTCTCCAATTTCTCCAGAATTGAAGTCTCTTGCAGACCAGGGGAAAATATTCACAAATAAGCATGACAAGAACCTGTTATTTGCGTTGAGAACAGAGGATTTTATCGATAGATATTCGCAGACAATTAATGAGAATGCGTCTATTACAGAACTGTTTGAACTGGTAAAGAATGGTGATAAAAATATTTTTGCCATAGTAGATGATCATAGAAAACTAAAGGGTATTTTAACACTGGATGATATAAGACCTTATCTTTTCAATAAGGAAATTGATCCTTTACAAACCATTATTCAGGTGATGAAAGCTCCGCCGGCTATACTCCATCCTGAAAATAAACCGCTGGAAATTCTTCAAACCTTTGATGATACAGGAGTCTGGAATCTTCCGGTAGTAAGTGATAATAATGATTTCATTGGCTTTATCTCTAAATCCTCTATTTTGATGAGTTATAGACAGCTTTTGAAAGAATATTCAGAATAATGATTATAAAAATATACTTATTAAAAAATCCGTTCAGTCTTGAACGGATTTTTTTTTAATCTAACAATGATAATTGTAAACTACTGACTTACTTTATTAAGCAAATCAATATCTCCTTGGTCTAAAATAAGCTTTGGAGCATTGAAAAGCGTTTCAAGCTGTGATGCACTCGTAGCACTTACAATTGGGGCTGTAATCAGAGGATTTGATAACAACCAGGCCAAAGCAACAGTTCCCTGATTGCTATGATATTTTTCGCTTATCTGATCCAATGCTTTTAACACGTCCAGACCTTTTGGGTTTAGGTATTTTCTTACGCCCTCTCCTCTCGCGCTTTTGGCAAGATCTGCTTCATTACGGTATTTTCCAGTTAAAAATCCTGCTGCCAAAGACCAATATGGGAAGACACTCAGATCAAACTGTTCTACTAATGGAGCATAGTTTTTTTCAAAACCTTCTCTCTCCAATAGATTGTAATGAGGCTGTAAGGCTACATATTTAGGAAGATTGTTCTTTTCAGAAGCTTCGAATGACGCTTTTAAACGTTCCGGAGAAAGGTTGGATGCTGCAATATAACGTACTTTTCCTGCCTTGATGATTTCATCGTATGCTGAAAGAGTTTCTTCTACCGGAGTAACGTTATCATCAAAATGGGTATAATAAACATCAATATGATCAGTCTGAAGCCTTTGCAGGGATTCATCCACAGATTTTAGGATATGTTTTTTACTGATGTCAAAACCATGTTCCTTTGTTTCGGAACCTACTTTGGTTGCCAGCACGATGTTCTTACGGTTATTACGGCTTTTCATCCATTTTCCGATAATTTCCTCAGATTGTCCGCCTTTTCCGTTTACCCACCACGAGTAAGTATCTGCAGTATCTATAAAATTGAATCCTGCTTCGGTAAACTGATCCAGTATATCAAACGATTGTTTTTCGTCTAGAGTCCATCCAAAAACATTACCTCCAAAATTAATTGGGGCAACTTCCAAATTGGTGTTCTTGATTTTTCTTTTTTCCATAAAAATAATTTTACTAACTGACCTCTAAGGTAAGGAATATTAAGCGGGATATAGATTTAAAATAACCATGCGATCTATAGTTATTATAAATGAAAAAGCCCATGTTTACTCATTTATTTTATAACAGAAATGTTTTTTAAGATTTCATTATAATCAAAAAAACAGCCTTTATCTAAAGGCTGTTTTTTTGATTTTCTGAATATAAAATTATCAAGTAAAAGTAATTATTACTTTTCGACCTGAGGAATTTCAATAGCCATAAGGATCTGTTTATATTCTTGAAGTTGATGATGTATGGTTTGTGATTTCTGGCTGAAGAATGACGATGTTTTAAAAAGATTGTGATAATATTCTATTCCTTCAAGCATGTTTTTTTTGAAAGCATTCCATTTTTTGGATTGAGATTGGGTAATCTGTATGGATGAGTCTGTAATTTCCTTTTTCAGATAATCAACATACATTTTCAGCTCATTAATGAACATATTGGGACGCTGGATATCTGAAAGAATATTGGTGTTACCATAAATGTGCTTTACCATTTCCGAAAGGGAAACCTCTTTATCAAAAAATGCTATATTCGGTCCCGGACAGATAACTACACCTTGTTTTTCACCTTTAATTTCGAGTCCTTGCTCCATGTAGGCAGCATTGACAAGTCCTACACACAGGCAAGCTTTATCTGTGATTTCAGATTTTCTTTTATCAAATTCTTCCGCAGATAACAATTCTTTTTGCGCATAAAGTTCTTCCAATTTGATATCCTGATATTTTTTGGAAGCAGTACATGTTCCTTCCTGCGAAAATTCTTTGGATAATGCCAAAAGCTTCTTTGGACATGAACTTCCGTGTTTTCCTTTTGCTTCTTTCTGATGTTTTAATAGCTCATTAGAAGTTCCTTTTACAGTATTGAATGGTACGCCAAGCGGCGAAATCTTACTCAGATAAAAGTCCTGTTCTTTGGCTTTTAAAAGTAAATTTCTGGTTTCCGTATCTACAGAAGTTGCTTCAGGAACCAATAAAAACGGTGATCCCCATCCTACACTGTCTACATCATAGGTTGCCAGTAAAAAATCGTGTTCCTCTGAGGTTCCTACGCCACCCTGTACGGTAATTTTCATTTCTAAAGGCTTAGAGACAAGGTGTTTTCCCTTTTGTTCTAAAGCATTGATCATTAATGCATGGGCAGATTGTATCAGTTCATTTTTTTTCTGCTTGAATTCTTCCATGATAGGTCCCAAAAGCATTCCCTCTGTGGCGAAAGCATGGCCACCACAGTTCAAACCGGATTCTATTCTGTATTCTGAAACCCAAAGCCCTTTTTTTGCCAGAAAATTTCCCTGAATCATTGCAGAACGGAAATCACTCACCTTAAGAATGATTTTCTTTTTCAGAATACCATTTTCATTGGGGAAAAAGTCCTCGAATTCTTCCATATAGCTATACAAACGAGGATTCATCCCTGCAGAAAGAACCATGGAGGAAGATAATTTACTATTGGCAAATCCGCGGAGTGAGGCATGAGCATCATTGTACATCACAGGAAGCTGCTCGTTTTTCTTATAGTTGTCTTTATCAACTTTTGTCATGATATTGACATCAATACTTCCCGGTATTAAATTGGCCTCGATGAAATTTTTAATACTGTCCCCCCAATTATCTTTTTGATTGATAAGATTTTGGAGACTGTTTTTCAGATCTGAAGTATTGGGAAGCATGGTTATAAAGTCTTTCAATGCTTCTTTATTTTTACTGATTTCCTGTTTGAAAGATTCGAATTTTTCATTCACGATATCATCTACCATGTTCAGATAAGCAGTAACCCTTTTGGCTCTGTAATCCTCTGTTTTTGTAGATATTCCCAGATAATCCAGATTAAACTTCTTGGTATAGAAGTTCTTCATTTTTTCAAGGATTTCATCATCAATAATAGAAATCACAGAAGAAATTCCATATTGTGCAACGCGGATCGGGCTGTCTATAGTATAAGCCAATCCCATTACGGGAATATGAAAATTGTGTAACGGTTTAGTTGTCATTATGTTTCAATAAAAGTTTTTTACTTAATGCAACTAAAAATTCCTAAAAACTATTCACCGCTAAAAATATCATTTTTTAATAAATTATGCATTAAATAATACTTGTAATTTTGAAAATATGCTAAAAATCACTTTATTCTTTAAAATAAGAAGAAATGAAAATTGGTTTAATAGGTTCTGCTGGAAAACACAAAGGCACAAGTTTTTCTCTGTAATTATACAATCAATTCAGGCATAATAAAAAAGGTTTTATTTACCTGTTACAGTAAACAAAACCTTTGCTTTAAAATATTTGTCAGGAGAACTACTCTGCTTTGTTCTTAAGCATCATCAACAAGCTGTAGGCTCCTTTCTGTACAATTTTTTTATCCTTTAAAAAATCTGCCTTTACGATTTCTGTAAACTGATCATCTGAAATTCCGGTAACCACAGGAATCATTTTATACTTTGATTTTCCAAGATCTTCAAAAACATAATTTTTATTTTCAAAGGAAACCACGGCTTCATTGGGAAGTCCTTGGGTGTATCTACTGCTGATATTAACTTCTGCATTGATGTACATTCCTTTTACAAATTCTGAATTGACAGACGATAATTTAGCGACAGCCGTTGCAGAACCTCCGTTTTCAATACTTGGAACCACGCTTACAATTTTAGCATTAGATTTCAGGTCAGGTTTCTGATTATTGTAAACCAAAATCTCCTGTCCAACTTTTATATCATTCACATCGTTTTCGAAAATCTTTAATTCTAAAAGCAATCCGGCTGGATTAATCAACTCAAATAAGGTATCTGCAGGGTTGATATATTGCCCGTTATTCACCAAAATTTTGCTTACAAAACCACTGAACGGTGCATAAATATTGATTTTACTCCTAATATTTCCAGTGTTTAATCCTTTGGCGTTTATCCCTATAATTCGGAGCTTTTCTTCAAGACCTTTTAGGGTAGCATTCTGGGTAGAATAGTCTGCCTGAGCGGTTTGCATGGTTTTATCACTGCTTGCTTTGCTTGTGTTAAGATCCTTTTGACGGTTGAAGTTCAGTCTTGCTGCTTCTAGCTGTGCCTTGGTTACCAGATAATCCTGTTGAAGTTGTATGAATTGTGGATCTTCTACAACGGCCAATACCTGTCCTTTACTGAAATGGCTTCCATTGATCACATTGATGGATTTGATATGCCCGCCCATAATGCTTGAAACCGAGCTGATGTGGGAAGGGGCAATCTCTGCTTTTCCGTTCAGACGTACCAGTTTTTCCATATTTCTGTTTTGGATGGAAGTGGTAGTTAAGCCTACAGACTGAATTTGCTTTTCTGTAAGGTGTACCGTATTTTCAGCCCCTTTGGTAAATTTTGTGTTCTCGTAAACAGTTTTTTCCTCTTCCTTTTTTCCTGAGCATGAAGATAAAATAAGGGCTAAGGAAAGGCTGTATATTGATATTTTTTTGAATTGCATGATGCTGTTTATTTTGAAATTAAGAAATTAAGTTCTGCTCCAATCTGATTAAGCTTTTCAAGGCTGTCAATGTAATCGGCCTTGGTTTTTACAGCCTGATTCACCAATATTACCCAGTTCAGATAATCAATTTCTCCTACATCCATTTGTTTTTGAGCTGTTTTCAGGATGGTTTCAGATTTTGGAAGCTGTTTTTGTTCGTAATTTCCAATGATTTTCTGTTGATTCAGATAGTTGCTGATTTGTTGTCTCAATCTGTTTTTAAGTTCAATTTCCTTTCTTTGGTATTCGTTTTCAGAGATTGCAATTTTTGCCTGTGCTGCTTTTGCCATAGCTCTTTGTCCTTTTGTGAATAAAGGAATACCTACTCCGACCTGAACAGAATTAAAACGGTTGTTATTAATGTTTTTCATGCTTTGGTTGGTATACCCTACCATAAGTTCAGGAAGAAGTCTGCTTTTTTCAAGTTGTACTTCCGCCTCTCCTATTTTGATCTGTTGTTGCAAATATTGAAGCTGAGGATGTTGCTTAATCATTTCTTCAGAAAGTTGAAGTCCTACATCCATTACAGCCTTATCTGCAACGGGTTGGTAGGCATTTTCAGATTGAAGAAGTAGCTGAAGCTGTAATTTGGCTATATTCAGGTCATTTTCAAGAGAGTTTAGCTGTACCTGCATTTGTTCCTTTTGAATTTCTGCAGTTGATTCCTCCAAAATATTGGCTTCACCTTTTTTCAATCTTAAACTGGCTTTATTGGCAAAATTGCTGTACAGCTGGCTGATATATTCCAATACTTTTTTCTTCTCTTGTAGTACTAAAATTCTATAAAAAACATCTGTAACCTCTTTGGTAAGCTGTGTTTTTGTAAGGTTTTGATTAATAACACTCGCTGTCCATTCTGCATCCAGCATCTGTTTTCTTTTTGAATAAACTGTCGGAAAACTAAACTTCTGGGAGATTCCGAATGAGTTGTCTGTTTCTTCTCCCTGAATCTGTCCAATTGCGCCGGTAACTTCCAGTTGAGGAAGATCAAGATAGCCGGCCTTTAATTTTTCCTGATAATCTGAGATTAATTTTGAACTTTTAAGGGTTCCGTTTTGCTGAATTGCTTTTTCCAGAGCTTGTTCAAAAGTGATGTTTTCCTGAGCCTGAAGACTTCCGAAAGAAACCAATAGCAAGAAAACTGATAACTTTTTATAGTTTATTTTTTTAGAGAATTTCATTTTATCTTTATTAATATGTTCAAATAGGACGTAGAGAATAGGAAGTACAAATAAGGTTAAAAGTGTTGCCAGCATCAGCCCGCCAATAACTACCGTCGCCAAAGGTCTCTGCACCTCTGCTCCCGCTCCGTTACTTATCGCCATAGGAAGAAAGCCTAAAGAAGCTACAAAAGCAGTCATTAAGACCGGACGAAGCCTGATTCTTGTTCCCATGAGTACAATTCTGCTGGTGTTGGTTATTCCGTTGTTTTTCAATCGGTTAAATTCTGATATCAAAACAATTCCATTCAATACGGCAACTCCAAATAAGGCTATGAACCCAACCCCTGCACTGATGCTGAAAGGCATTCCTCTTAAAGCAAGAAAATATACACCTCCGATTGCTGACAACGGAATTGCAGTATAGATTAATAAGCTGTGTTTTATGGAGCCAAACGCGAAGAACAGCAACAGGAAAATCATCACCAAAGAAATAGGAACTGCGATTCCCAGTCTTGCTTTAGCTTCATTTAAATTTTCAAAGGTTCCACCGTAGGAAACAGTATATCCAGGTGAGAACTTAATATTTTTATTTACTTTTTGCTGAAGCTCTTCCACAATAGTCTGTACATCTCTTCCTTTTGCGTTGAAACCAACAATGATTCTTCTTTTGGTATCTTCCCTCTGAATCTGGTTCGGACTGTTTTTAAGTTCTACCTTAGCCAGCTGAGATAATGGAACCTGTTCACCCGAAGCTGTAGGAACCAACAAGTTCTGAATGCTTGTAATATCTTTTTTATGTTCATTATCCATACGGACAACAATGTCGAATTTTTTCTCTCCCTCATATAAAGCTCCCGCAGTTTGCCCTGCAAAAGCCATATTGATAACCCTATTGATTTCTGCTACAGAAATGTTGTATCGTGATAATTCTGAACGGTTATAGTCAATGACCACCTGTGGAGCCCCTACAACGGGTTCTATATAAAGGTCCTGAGCACCTTTTACTGAATTGATAACACTTCCCAGTTTTTTTGCGTAGGTGGTAAGACTGTCAAGATCTTCACCATAGATTTTACAGACTATATCCTGTCTGGCTCCGGTCATCAATTCATTGAAACGCATCTGTACAGGAAACTGAAAACTGGTTGTTAGTCCCGGAATAACACTTAATGCTTTACTCATCTTTTCAGACAGCTCCGGAAATGATGATGCGGAAGTCCATTCTTTTTTAGGTTTTAAAACAATAATCATATCCCCAGCATCCATTGGCATTGGTTCTGTAGGAATTTCGGCACTTCCAATCTTTACAACGATTTTCTGTATTTCGGGAAATTGTTTTAAAAGAATGCTTGAAGCCTGAGTGGTTACTTTTTTAGTCTCATTAATATTACTTCCCTGAAGAATTCTCATTTCCACAGCAAAATCACCTTCTTCCAGTGAGGGTATGAACTCTCCGCCCATTCTGGAAAGAGTAAAAACGGCCCCTGCAAAAAGGATTAATACTCCAAGAATGATTGTTTTTTGGTATTTAAGAGCTTTCATCAGAAACTTTTGATGTCCTATTTCTACCTTGGTCATTACTTTGTCAGAAATGTTATCTTTTTCCTTTTTCTTTCGGCTTAATACCAGGGAACTCATCATAGGGATATAGGTAAGTGAAAGGATAAATGCACCAATTAAGGCAAAAGCTACAGTTTGGGCCATAGGTTTGAACATTTTTCCCTCAATTCCCTGAAGCGTAAAAATCGGAAGATACACAATCAGGATAATGATCTGACCAAAAACAGCACTGTTTACCATTTTAGTGGCAGAGCTTGAAACTTGCTCGTTCATCTCATTTTTGCTCAGCATATTATCTTTTCCGAAGTGTTTTTTGTGGGCGAGCTGATGAAGAACGGCTTCAACGATAATCACTGCGCCATCCACAATAAGACCAAAATCCAGGGCTCCGAGACTCATCAGGTTACCGCCAACTCCAAAGATGTTCATCATGATAATGGCAAATAGCATGGCTAAAGGAATAACAGAGGCAACCAATAGTCCGGCTCTGAAGTTTCCTAAAAATAAAACCAAAATGAAAACTACAATTAATGCACCTTCCATCAGGTTTGTCTTTACAGTACTGATGGTATTATTCACCATTTTAGCACGGTCAAGGAAAGGTTCAATAACAACACCCTCAGGCAGGGATTCCTGAATTTTTTCCAGTCTCTGCTTGATATTGGTAATAACTTCGTTGGCATTTTCACCTTTAAGCATTAAAACAATTGCTCCCGATACCTCTCCGGTATCATTATAAGTCATAGCACCATATCTTGTTGCATATCCTATCTTTACGGATGCCACATCTTTTATGTGAACCGGAATTCCTTCCCTTGTTTCTGCCACCTGAATGCTTCCGATATCTTCCGTACTTCCCAAAAGACCCTCACTTCTTATAAAAAGAACGGTTTCTTTTTTCTCAATATAAGCACCTCCGGTATTCTGGTTATTTTTTTCCAGAGCGGAAAATACATCATTGATATTGATGTTGAATGCCTGAAGTTTATTGGGATTGATGGCTATTTCATATTGCTTCAGCTTTCCTCCGAAACTGCTGACATCAGCCACTCCCTTGGTTCCTAGTAACTGACGTCTTACCACCCAATCCTGAATGGTTCTGAGCTCTGTTTCGTCATACACGTTTTCATAGCCCTTTTTTGCTCTTACCACATATTGGAAGATCTCTCCCAGTCCGGTGGAAATAGGTCCAAGCTCCGGTTTCCCAATTCCTGCAGGAATATTGTCCTGTACAAGCTGTAAACGCTCCTGAACCTGCTGTCTGGCCCAATACACATCTGTTTTATCATCAAAAACAACAGTTACCAATGAAAGCCCAAATCTTGAAAGACTTCGAAGTTCTGTAATACCACTGATATTACTGGTAGACTGCTCAATGGGGAATGTGACAAGACGCTCTATATCTGCGGCTCCGTAAGATGGTGCTGTAGTGATAATCTGGACCTGATTATTGGTGATGTCAGGTTGTGCGTCAATGGGAAGTTTAGTAGTTTCATAGACTCCGAGAAGGACAAGTCCTATGGTGAACAGAGCAATGATGAGCTTATTCTTTACCGAAAACTCAATGATTTTGTTTAACATGAAAAATATATTATTTGCTAACCGTAGTGCCTTGAATACTGCTTAAACCTTGACTTGACCACAAAAAAATTGATGCACTTAAGGTATTTAAGTGATAAGTTTTGTACGCATGAAGCTCACTTTAGTTCTTATTGGGTGAACATTGCATACTGCATTATTTTAAACTTATTACAACGTTGTAAAAGCTTTAAATAAAGGTTTTGTGATTAAAAATGTAAGCAGAATGGTAAAGCGCTACAGATTTATTGATAAGTAATAAGAATTGACTGCTTCGAGTAAAAAACTTAAAGCATTAATTTTCAATCTAAAATCAATTATGAAAGCCGTGGAGGCTGGAAAATCCTGGAAAGGTAAAGGTTTGAGAAGTCCTTTTCCTGATAAATACTGTTTTTCTGAGGAATCTTGATTTCCTTAGGTTTTTTGATTTCAAAGGTAAGTTCCGGAAGTTGGGCATGCACTGTTAATACAATGGGTGGATTGATAAACGGCAGCTTTTGGTCTAAATCCCAGTCAGAGTCTTTTTTGTGATTGTCATAGTGCTCCATGACGAATTCGGACAGATTTCCGTGGTATTCCATAAAGTGTTCCACAAACATAGGCACTTTCATTACTTCCCCCGCATTGGTGGTAGCTAGCACATACATCATCGAGCATAATATGGAGAACCATTTTAACATTACATGGCAAATATAAGGCTTAAATTTTTTCTAAAAAATGAATACTGTATTAATTTTTTAAGAATTTATTTATTTTAGAAATGGTTTAAATAAATATTTTGGGTTCTAAAAGAAAGGGTTTCTTTAAAATATTTATCAATCGGGTTCTATATATGTGAGTTACCCAAAGCATACACAATGGTATCGGGTCTATTTCATGGAAAAAGATTCTGAATAAATTTCTCAAATGGCTCAGAGGTAATTTTTATGAAGAGAACAAAGCAAAAGATTAATTTTTATTTGTCTCCAAACTCGTTGCTTTCAATTGTATACATGAAGTAAATTTTGTGAAAATTTCAAAATATTAATAAAAGCCTAAATATGTTATAGAATAATTATTTTTAATTAAAATAAATATTTTTTAAAAAAAATGCACATATGATGCTCTGCATAATATAAATTTTGCTTATATTTGTGAATCGAAATAATTTTTTTTCATCATTTGTGTTTTTTTAAGGTCTTCATTCGTGAAGACCTTTTTGTTTTCTTTAATACAATAATTATTAATTTGATATTAATAATTCAAATTTTTTGAATAGGAAATATCTCTTAATTTGAATAACACAAATGCTTCTCTATAAAGGGATATATGAGTTTTTGTTAATTAATAAGTCACTTTTACTGAATTTGTGTTAATATTTTTAATGAAGTCTGTAGGTCTGAATTGCATAACCGAAAGAAAGCTTCTGGTGTATGATTGTACACTCTTGTACCCTACTTCATAGGCGATCTCTGAAATGGTAAGGTTCCCTGAACTGAGAAGTTCCAGACTTTTTATAATGCGAAGCATTTGTTGGTATTTACTCAATGTCAGTCCGGTTTCTTTCTTAAAAATACGTTCCAGGGTACGAGAAGATAATAAAGCCATATCCCCCAGATTTTCTATGATAACCTCTCTATTGTAATGATTATGAAAGTGTTCAATAATCTTGGTGAGACGCTTATCCTTTGGAAGGCAAATGTGAAGCTTTAGGGAATGCTCTACAAAATGAGGAAGTTCATTGAAGAGTGCCTTTAAAAATATTGTTTCATCGGGATCTTTTTTAAGGAGCTGGGACCATTTTTCTGCATATTTTATCATTTCCCTTAGAACAGGAGGAACAAAAAAGACATTCACCTCATCATAAAAGGAATTCTTGTTATCCGTGTCTGCAAACATGATCATGAGTTTGATCTTTTCAGAATGAGAATTGGTTTTATGAATGACATTCGAGGGTATCCAAACTGCATGATTTTGAGGAAGAAGGTAGATTTTTTCTTCAATGGTGATATACTGAAAGCCACTTTCCACATAAACCAACTGGCCTTTCTTATGCTGATGAAGAACATCATCATGAATCCAGTTTTCTTCAAACCATACAAAATAAGGCTTATTCAGTTCATCTACTTTTATACTGTCGTTGGCATTCATGTCGTTTTAGGTTAAAATTTTGGCAAAATTAAACAAAATTACTATACTAATTTTGTACAAAAGTTATTATTATGATGAAGAACGAAGTAAGAAAAAATGCTTCCTATGTTTTAATGATCCTGAATATATTGGTGGTTATCCTGATCTCCAGTAATCTTCGGTCGCCTATTGTTGCTGTTTCTCCTGTTCTTGGGGATGTGAGAGAGGCTCTAAAACTGGATAATTTTCAGGTTAGCCTGCTTACCTCTATTCCACTTTTTATGTTTGCTGTTTGTTCTGTTTTGGTTAGTAGGTTTTCGAATAAGCTCGGAATTAGTAAGCTATTGATGTATTCATTGATTATTTTAAGTTTTGGATTGTTCCTGAGGATTTCGGGATCTCTTGTACTTTTATTCATTGGATCTGTGTTTATCGGATTAGGAATTTGTATTGGAAATGTAGTGACTCCGGGATATGTTAAGAATAATTTTCCAAGGCAGATTGGCTTAATGACGGGGGTTTTTGCAGTTGCTATGAATCTTACGGCTGCACTGGCTTCAGGGTTTAGCGTTAGGATTGGAGAATGGACGGGATTTGGATGGCGAGGCTCTTTGGGAATCTGGCTGGTCATTGCAGCCTTGGGATTTTTTGTTTTAATGCTGGAAATGATATTCAATAAAAAGAATTCCGGACAGCCAAAGCCTGCAATGGGAACTTCTGATTTTAATATGTTTAAGTCTGCACAGGCATGGAATATCAGTGTCTTTATGGGATTGCAGTCATTGTTCTATTACTGCATGGTGGCTTGGTTACCCTCATTTCTTGCAGATTATAATATGCCGGGTGAAAGCGCAGGATGGGTTTTATTTGTCATTCAGATTACCATGATTCCGATAACGTTTTGTTGTCCGATCATTGCAAGTAAAATGAAAGATCAAAGGATTCTGATTCTATTTATATGTGCTCTGATGTTCACCAGTACCATGATGTTTGTTTTCCTTAAATCACAGTGGATCTATGTAAATGCAGTGATTATAGGGATTTCCAATGGTTTGTCTTTCAGCTTGTCCATTTTGTTTTTTTCTACGAGAACGAAAAGCAGTATCAATGCCGTTAAGATTTCGGGAATGGCTCAGTCTGTAGGCTATCTGATAGCGGCATTTGGCCCTCCTATCTTTGGGAAATTGCATGACTGGGATGTTTCCTGGAATATTTCATTCTATTTTTTAAGTATTGCAGTATTGATCATGCTTTATTTTGGAATGAGAGCTGCCAGAAATAAATATGTAGAGGATTAATCTTTTAATGTATAGAAAATTAAAACAAAATATGGGAAACCATAATTTTCTCATATTATTCTTGTTTAATTTTGAGTAAAATCTAATTAATGAAAATATTCTCAAAATTTATTCAAGAAGCTATGGAAAGAAAATATCATTTATCTTATGATGTAATTAATTGTAAAAAGGACTTTAAGGATGATCATGATTTGGCTAGAAATTTTATACTAAAAGTTCTTAAAGAGTTAGATGTTGAAATTGTTAAAAGTCCTTGTAAGTCTACTATCATATTTAATCATCATAATGAAAATTTAGATATGGAAAAAATTGAAAAAAAATTAAAGCCTTATTTTTATTTTTCACTTTGCCAAGTATCAAAAAATATAAATGATAAACATTTAGAAAAAATTCATTGCAGCAAAGAAATAGATGATAAAAATTTACAAGAGGTTTGGAATGATATGAAGAATTAAATAATTTATTTCGATAAGTTGGGCTATTTTAATGAAGCAATAAACCTTATAGATATCAAAGTCTATAAGGTTTATTTATTTTAATGAGAATATAATTCAGTTTCTTCTCCGTCTTTCAGGACAAAGCATTGGGATTCATATCCTTTTTCTTTAATTTTTGTTTCAATAAACGCCCTGTTTTCTTTACAGTGGCTTACGGTTTCCAAATGGGTAACCCATATCATTGCTTTAGGAGCATGTTCACAAACTTTCAGGATGTCTTCACTGGTCATGATAATAGGATCTCCTACCGAAAAGGTTGCTGCGCCACCCGCTACGATAATATGTTGTGGTTCATGTTTGTTGATTTCTTCAGCGATGTCATTATACCAAATACTGTCTCCTACAATATAAACAGATTGATTATCTTTTTTAAAAACAAATCCGTTGACTGCTCCCATCTTTTCTCCAATTTCTCCGGTTCCGTGCTGTCCTTTGGTGATTGAAATATCAATATCTTTCCATAGGATTTGATCTTTTATTGAAATAACATTCTTGAAACCCTGTTGAATAATTTGATCTGAAATGCTTTCAGGACAAAGAATGGGCGTAGCTTTATCAATAAGTTGTACGGCTTGTACGTCCCAATGATCCGGATGCAAGTGGGTAATGGCTACCGCATCTATTTTATCTAACTTTTCAATTAATTCTTCTCTGCTGAAAGGTAAATCTACCAAAGGATTCAGTAATTCATTATCTGTCATAGGAAATTTTCCTAATGATCCTTTTTCTCCAAGCATTGGATCAACTAAGATAGAGGTTCCGTCAATATTCAATAGCAATGTTGCATTGCGCCATAATTGTAATTTCATTTGTTTAAGTTTGTAGTACAAAGCTATTGGTGAACTGAATGAAAACAATCGAAGGTTACCAAAAGGTTAACGATATACTTTAAAGTAAACTATGAATTTCGAGGAGTTTAAAAACTGCGGTCTTAGACGGAGTCTGGATATTCTTTCCGGAAAATGGAAACCATTAATTCTGCACAATCTTTTTGAAGAAGATACGGTACGTTTTGTCGAGCTTTGGCGGAATATGCCCAGGGTATCCAAAAAGGTACTTTCAGAACAGCTTAAACAATTGGAGGACGATCATATTATTGAACGGATTGAAGTGTATAATTTTCCTCCGGAGGTTTATTATAAACTGACTGAAAAAGGAAAAAAGCTAGGCCCTATCCTTTCTGAACTTCATTCATGGGGAAATGGGCTGAGCTTATGATGTGTTTTTTAGGGCCTTTTATTGTAATTATTGATGGATATTTTAGTTTCTGAACAGATCTAATACTTCCATAATATTTTGATAAACAAAATCTAATTCTTCAGAAGTGATACAGTAAGGCGGCACCAGATAGATCACATTTCCCAATGGTCTCATTATGATTCCTCTCTGTAAAAATTCATTGTAAAGTCTTTTCCCTATTTCATTGAAATAGGATGTTCCGTACTCTGTTTTAAAATCAAAAGCTAAAATAGTTCCAACCTGACGGGCATTTTCTACCTGAGGATGTATGGCCAGTGATTTTACAAATTCAGAATGCTGATGGGTGATACGTTTGATATTCATTTGGGTGTCTTCTTTAAGTAATATTTCCATGCTTGCCAAGGCAGCAGTGCATGCTAAAGGGTTTGCTGTAAAGGAGTGTCCATGAAATAAGGTTTTATGCTTATCGTCAGACCAAAAGGCATTATAGATTTCATCAGAGCATGTGGTGATCCCCATCGGCATGGTTCCTCCTGTTAATCCTTTTGAAAAGCACATGATATCCGGCTGTTCGGCAAGATAATTGGCAGCAAATAGCTTTCCTGTTCTTCCAAAGCCTGTGAAAACCTCATCCTGAACCATAAGAACACCTAGTTCTCTACAGAATTTCATCAAACTGCTCAAGTCTTCTGCATTATACATTAACATTCCCGCGGCTCCCTGAACCAGCGGTTCATAAATAAAGCATGCCACCTCATCTTTCAAATTTCTGATCTGTGATTGTAAATCTTTCAGGTTTTCAGCATTGGGAGTATCGATGAAAACAACTTCAAACAGCATGCTTTCAAACGGTTTTGTCCAAAAACTTTTTCCGCTTACGGACATGGCTCCAAAGGTATCACCATGATAGGCGTTTTTAAAAGCCAGAATCTTGGTCTTTTTCTTCCCTTGGTTATGAGCATACTGAATGCACATCTTTAATGCAACCTCAACGGCTGTGGATCCGTTATCAGAATAGAAAACCTTCTTCTGATTGGTTGGTAAAAGTTTTAATAGATTTTCCGAAAGCTGTATGGCAGGTTCATGGGTAAAACCAGCAAAAATAACTTGTTCAAGCGTGTTAAGCTGTTCAAATATACGTTGGGCAATATAAGGATGAGAATGGCCATGCAGCGTTACCCACCATGATGAGACCACGTCCATATATTTCTTGCCTTCATTGTCAAACAGATAAATCCCTTCTCCTTTTACAATAGGAATGATAGCATCTGCAGTCTTCATTTGTGTGTAAGGATGCCAGTTGACGGCTCTGTCTCTCTGCGTAAGACTTGCCTGTTGTGTTATTGTATTCATGTATTGATGTAAAATGTATTAATGATTCAAAAAATCAGACACAAGAGTCAGGATGAATACAAGAATGCTCATGATTAATATCCAAAAACTCATAACTCATCATTTATAGTTTTTTTAACAGCAGGTTTCTTTTTTAAGCATAGGTTTTAGCCCTAGTTTTTCCAGCATCTGCATATCTTCAGATACTCCAGGGTTAGGTGTTACCAACAAGGTTTCTCTTTCTCCCGTGAAAATAGAGTTTGCCCCTGCCATAAAGCACCATGCCTGTTCTGTTTCAGTCATTTCTATACGCCCTGCACTTAATCTTACCATAGATGCTGGCATTACAATTCTTGCTGTAGCAATCATTCTTACCATTTCCCAAGTATCTACCTTTTCATTATTTTCCAATGGAGTTCCCTCTACCCTTGCTAATGCATTAATAGGCACTGATTCCGGGTGCTTCGGCATTGTAGCCAAGGTCAATAGCATTGAAATTCTGTCTCTGTGGGTCTCTCCTAGTCCTATAATTCCTCCTGAGCATACAGTGATTCCTGCCTTTCTAACATTATTGATGGTATTGATTCTGTTATCAAATGTTCTGGTAGAGATAATCTCTTCATAATATTGTTCAGAAGTATCAAGGTTGTGATTGTAGGCGTATAGCCCAGCTTCCTGAAGCCTGATTGCCTGCTCTTCGGTAAGCATTCCCAGCGTACAACATACTTCCAGTCCTAATTCATTTACTCCTTTTACCATATCTATTACCCTGTCGAAGTCACGATTGTTACGAACTTCACGCCAAGCCGCAGCCATGCAGAATCTTGAAGAACCACTGTCTTTTGCCTTTTGAGCATGAGCAATAACGGTTTCTGTGGGTAACAAGGCCTGTACCTTGATGTTGGTATGGTAACGTGCGGCCTGTCCGCAATAGGAACAGTCTTCCGGGCAGCCCCCTGTTTTAATTGACAGTAAAGTAGATATCTGTACTTCGGATGGGTCATGTCTTTCACGGTGCACAGTTGCTGCCTTGTAGATCAGCTCCATTAAAGGGAGATTATAAATATTCTCAATCTCTTCCTTGGTCCAGTCATTTCTAATCTCTGTTTTTCTATCCATTATCATAATTTTGTTATTGTTAATTGTTTTGCTGTAGTGGTGATATTTTCTTTATCGGGGCTGATTTCAGGAATTCTGATAATTTTTGTATCCTTTTCAATGAAAGAACAGATTACTCTTTCTGTATCTTCAGGAAATTCTCCATTAAGGATAAGATATTCAAGTTTGATTTTTCTTTGTTGTAATACCATCACGGAAAGCAAGGTATGATTGATGCAGCCTAGGTAATTTCTTACAACAAGTGCTGTAGGAATCCTTAGTTTTTCTATCAAATCAATCATAAAGCTATGATCCGAAAGAGGGACCATAAGCCCACCTGCGCCCTCTACAATCAATGCGTTTTGAGTTTCTGGTAATTGAAACTCATCAAGATTGATGTCTATGTTTTCCGCTCTGGCAGACTGGTGGGGAGATGCAGCCAATTGCAGACGGTATCTTTCCGGATGGCATATTGTATTGTCTGTCCAGTCTTCAATTTTTTTACTGTCAGTATAGTGTAGATCTCCTGATTGTACCGGTTTCCAGTAATCAGCTTTAAAATGCTGTACTAAAATGGCAGAACAAACCGTTTTTCCTATTTCGGTTCCTATTCCTGTTATAAATAGTTTCATATGGTTGTGTCAGCTATTTTGCTTTAATTAAATTCTTTGATAATTCCTGTGAGTCTGATGATTTCTTTCTCTGTATTGAAGCTGTGAAGGCATATTCGAAGTCGTTCCGTTCCTTCCTTTACGGTTGGACTGTATATGGCATAGGTTGCAAATCCCTCATTGGATAAAATTTTCTGTAGAAGACCTAATTTTTGGTTATGAGGAATAACAATAGCCTGAATAGGGCTTTTTTCAGAGGAAGGAGAATTCAGTCCCTGTTCTCGGAATGTTTTGATATTGTGCTGAAGTTTTTCTGCTGCTTCAAGATTGCTTTCCAAAAATTCATATCCCGCTTTTATACTCATCCATTGAAAATCCTGCGCAGAAGTGGTATAAATAAAAGGCGAAGCAAAATTGATGAGATAAGACTTCACAGTATCATTACAAAGAATAGCCGCTCCATGAGCTCCCAATGCTTTACCATAGGTGATGACGCTTGCTGTAATCTGATCCTGTAGATTGTACTTTTCAATCAATCCATGTCCAAAAACACCAAAAGCGTGGGCTTCATCTAACAATAAGTCTGCATTGTAATGCCTTGCCATTTCTGAAATCTTCTGAATGGGAGCAAAATCTCCTTCCATTGAGTAAAGACTTTCTATGGCGATGTAGCAGTGCCTGTCCTGTTTTTTTAATACATTTTCCAGATCATTCAGATCATTATGTTTAAACTTAATCTTTTTGGCATTCGATATTTTGCAGGCATCATGTACAGAACGATGAATCTGTTCATCCACAATAATCGTATCATGACGATTAGGAAGTGTGGAAAACAGCGCAAGATTGGCATGATACCCCGATGGGAAAAGCAAAGCAGATGAAACTCTATGCTTTTTTGCAATAAAACTTTCGGTCGTTATTACAACATTGCTATTTCCGCTAATCAGCCTTGAACCTGTACTTCCTGATAGTAAATCGGGATTATCATTGATCTTTTTTAATAAAATATTCTGGAGTTCCTTACTTCTTGCAAACCCCAGATAATCATTGGAGTAAAAATCAATTCCCTCAGAGCGGGATTGAAGCCTCCTTAAGGTTCCTTCCTCTTTTCTTTTTTCGAGAGATTCCTGAAAATGATGAATGCTTTTAAGCATAACTTAATTGCTCTACGTCTTCTGTAACAGCATTAATCCATGCTTCATGAAGCTCCTTTTCAATAGTAAGAATATGTTCAGCATGAAGCTTCCAGTCTGCGGAAAATTCGTTTAATTGATTGATCATTTCTTCCAGGTGTCCCTCTTCTTCCAAAATAATGGATTTTACCATAATTCTTGAAGATTCTTCGGTAAGTGCTTGCTGGTAGACCGGATAAAGTTCATCTGCCCTTACTTCAATGGCGTAGGTTACAAAAAGATAAGCCGCATATTTAAGATCTTCCTTACTCAGTTGAAATGCCTCCTGAAGATATCTGCATGCTTTAATGTCTAAGGAATGGAGATATTGTCTTGTTGCTATCGGAGCCAGAAGTTCACTGTTTTCATAGGTTTTGCAGAGTTCAGGATTTATTTTTCCAATCTGCTTTTTTAGATAATAGGCATGACGATGTTCTTCAGCAGCATGCTTCAGTTGAATCTCACTTACAAGAATGGGATGTTCACATTTTGAGATCTTTCTTGCGCCCGCATTTTCCATAAAGGATAGCGTATTGAGCCATTTTGCATGGGTTTTGCCATCCTGTACAATCTTTTTTAACAGATGATGAAATTCCATAGATTTTTATTTTGATGTCAAAAGTAGTATATTGCCGGATGGTTGTATGGTGCCAGTTTTGATATTATGGATAGTCCGGTTAAGATTCCTTATGAAAGTTTTATAAAAATTGATAGAAAATCAGAGACTTCAATTTATTTGCAGGTCGCCAATCAATTGGTAAATGCCATTCAGCGGGGATATCTGCCTTTTGGCACAAAGCTTCCCGGCACAAGGGCATTCAGTGAAATACTGGATGTGCATCGGAATACTGCTGTAGCGGTATATGATGAATTGTGCGCTCAGGGTTGGGTGGAAAGTTTTCCGAATAAAGGAACTTTCGTTATTGGCAAGGATCAGGAAAAACCTATAAGAGTAAAGGATTTTGAAGAGAATAATCTTTTAAACTACCCTAAAACAACAGGTTTTTCATTTAAAACATCCAATATACTGGATAACCCTTTTGAGCATTCGGATTGTGAATTTGTATTGAATGATGGTGTTCCGGATATCAGGCTTACCCAAATTGGGCAACACTCACGATTTTACAGCTCTATTCTTAAACGCAAATCCAATCAAAAAGGATTGGGGCATTACAACCATGACGGCAGTGAGTTTTTTAAGGAACATTTGTCTCAATATCTTAATTTATCCCGTGGACTCCCCATTTCCAAGAATAATCTACTGATTACCCGAAGTACGGAAATGAGTATCTATATTGTTTCCGAAATTCTGCTTTCTGCCGGAGATACTGTCTTGGTAGGAGCTTTAAGCTATTTTTCGGTGAATATGATCTTCCAGAAGGCAGGCGTGAATATTGTAACTCTTCCTATAGATGAAGACGGAATTATTGTGGAAAGCGTAAGGGAAGCTTGTAAGAGGCAAAACATAAGAATGCTTTATCTTACCCCACATCACCACTATCCTACTACCGTTGCACTGAGCGCCCAACGAAGGCTGGAGTTACTGGAACTGGCTAACGAATATGGCTTTGTTATTCTTGAAGATGATTATGACTATGAATTTCACTATGATAAAAGTCCAATTCTTCCCTTGGCCAGTGCGGATACAAACGGAATGGTAATCTATATCGGATCATTTGGAAAGTCTTTAGCACCCGGATTCAGAACCGGATTTATTGTAGCGCCTGAAAACCTGATGGTAGAAATGAGAAAGCATCTTGGAATTATCGACAGGCAGGGTGATATTCTTATGGAAAGAACGTTGGGAGAAATGATTGAGGAGGGAGAAATTAACCGCTATCTGAAAAAATCTTTAAAGGTGTATCAGGAAAGGCGGGACTATTGTTCTGCTTTGCTTACAGAAAACCTTGGCGATGATATCACCTTTGAAAAACCTTCAGGTGGACTGGCGATCTGGCTAGAATGGAATATTCCTATTAACCTGATGCAGCTAAGCCGAAAGTGTGCTCAGGATAATCTTTTTATTCCGAAAACTCTGCTTTATCAAAATAAAGGACTTACAGCCATGAGGCTTGGCTTCGGAGATTTGAATGTGGATGAGATGAAAAAAAGTATGGATATTCTTTCCCACAATGTAAAATTGCTAGTCTGATAAGAATATATCCATAAAAAAGCCTCTACAATAATAGAGGCTTGGTCAATTTTAGTTATGCTTTTTTCTTTTGGGGTTTCTTCTTTTTCTTGTTGAGATAAATAATAAAACCTGTAATGGGAAGCGATGCTGCGATAATTCCGGCAAAAAGATAAATAATTCTTCCGGTGATTCCGAAGAGACTTCCTGTATGTAAATCGTAATTTCTTTCCCTTAGTGCGGTACCATATCCTATATTTTTGTCTTTATAAAATTGATGTTTTAGAATTTCACCAGAATACTGGTCAAAATTATAATTTTCGTTCTGGTATTGTTTTTTTCCTAAAGTAAGTTCTGTATAATAGGTTCCTTCCTCTGTTCTTGGAAAATTAACAAGTGCAGATTCTTTAGTGATTAACCCTTTTTCTACCTTATTGCCAATCATATCCAAAATATTGACAGATGTATCAGATCCTTCCGTAGGAATTTTACTTTTTGCTTTCTTTTCTGTGGGTATATTTCCATTCAATGTATTCTTGATCCATTTATCCATACTTTCAAAATTCCAGATCAAAGCTGAATAAGAAATAAATAATAAAGGAATTATGGCATAAAACCCTAATACATTATGAACATCATAGTTGATTCTTTTCCAGTTGGCAGAAGTTTTAATGAAGAACATACCTTTCAACATAGCTTTGCTCATCTTTCTTGGATACCATATCACTAATCCCGAAAGAAGAATAATGGCGAAGACCAGTGTAGAATATCCTGTAATGGTTTTTCCTATTTTTTCTCCCAGCAACAGCCTTCGGTGAAGATCCAGTACAATTTCAAAAAAATCTTTTTTTGCATCTTCTACTTCCTGAACTTTCCCTGTGTACGGGTCTATATAAACTCTATAATAATAAAGGTAGGTTCCCCAATAGGTCAGCGCTTCGTTATCCATTTTAAGGGTTCGGAATACATAAGTACGGGAAGGATCGGATGAAATTATAGCTCTTTTAACCTTCAATCCATCAGGCAGGGCTTTTTCAGCTTTTGCTGTAAGATCAGAAAGCGATAGTTTTTTGCCTCCAATGTTCTCTACAAAATATCTTTTTGGGTGAACAATATGTTTTAATTCTTCTTCAAATACTAAAATACATCCAGTGGCTGCCATTATAACAACTATAAGCCCGGACGTTAGTCCGAGCCATAGATGTAGCTGATATGCTATTTTTCTAAATTTAAGCTTCATAGTTAGAATTTAAGGCTTACCTCAGCAACAAAATTACGAGGCATCTGGGCTACTACGACCCCCTGCCCTGCGAAATATTGTGCATTGCCTAAATTGTTCATTTTGAATCCTAATCTGTATCTTTCTTTTTCAAGGGTGATGGATGCATTGATTAGAGTATAAGCAGGGAAAGTGAATTTTCCTGTAGTAGTTTTATGCTCTGTAATTTGATGTCCTACACGATTTACTCCAAAACCAAAACCAAGTCCATCCAAAGGACCGAATTGAAGCACATAGCTTACCCATGAATTAAAGACACTTGCCGGTCCTGCAGATCCTGGGCGACGTCCGTCTACAGTAGGTTCTGCTTTCACAAACCTACTGTCGTTATACGCATATCCTGCCATAACGTTCAAGCCTTGAAGAGGATTCGCGATTACTTCTAGTTCCACTCCTTTACTTCTTTGTTCTCCATCCTGAATGGTGATTCTGTATCCTTTTCCATTACGCATTACCTCAATTTCTCTCTGCATATTGTCAACCAGAATATCATAGTATCCTACCGTGAAATTAATACGATTTCTCCAAAGATTTCCTTTGAATCCAGCTTCCCATTGGTTGGATTTTTGTGGCTTCATATTTCCGTCATAATCGGCAAGTCCTTGAGTAACCGGAGGTGTATAGCTGAAACCATTCATATAATTAGCATATACTGATAAACGGTCTTTAAATACCTGATAAACAACTCCTACTTTAGGAGACCATGCAGTTTGCTTAAACTCACCCAGACGTTCATTTTTATTTAGATTAAGCTGTCCTTTGCTTTCATAATGATCGATACGTAAACTCAATAAAGTGATCAATCTATCGGTAATATAAACCGCATCAGAAAGATAGGCTCCATAAACATTACTGGACATTGTCGTTCTTGTTAAAGCAGCCTTTGATACCTGAATTTTCTGCATTGCCAGATCTCTTGAGATAAAGCCATACTTAGCAGTAAGATCCTGTCCGTTGATGGTATCAAACTTAATGATAGGTGAATGATTGTTGTTCAGGGATTGATTTAAATAATCTAAACCAATCAACACCTTATTTTTGATCTTTCCAATATTAAACTGTCCGTTAAAGTTCTGTTGAACACTTGTAGAAGCAGCTTCTGAGTTCTGCCATTGTACATTACGTTCCAGCATTGCATCACTTTTATCTCCTCTGATGAATTGATATTGGTATAAGCCTTCTGTTTTTCTATAGTTTCTCGAAATCAGGGTTTGTGAACTCCAGTTCTTCGAAATTTTATAATTAATCTCAGCTTTTACGTTGATGGATGGAGCCTTCAAGGTCATATCATTGTTGGAATATGATCTTTTCCAATCGAATCCAAGCTCTTCAGGCGTATGGGCTACAAAAGGCCTGGATCTGGCAAGGAAAATAATAGGTGTATTGGTTCCTTCATAATTGTAAATCTGAGCTCCTAAGCTAAATTTCAACTTATCATTTACCTGATAGCTTAATGTAGGGGCAACAAAGAATGATTTTCTGAATTCAGAATCCCTAAAACCGTTTTGATACTGATAAGCGGCATTAAGACGGAATAAGGTTTTTCTGGAATCTGTAACCGGACCATAAACATCTGCAGTCACACGATTCAGGTTGTAGCTTCCCATCAAATAAGAAATTTCACCTCCGAAATAATCCTTTGGCTTTTTGGTCACTACATTAATCAATCCTCCAAAAGAGGTTACTGCTCCTCCATATAAAGTTCCTGATGGTCCTTTAATCACTTCGATATGTTCAATATCCGCAGGGTCAACTTCACCATTGGTATTGGCAGGAACACCATCTACCATTGATATTTTTGTAGGGAAACCTCTAAGGCTGTAATAAAAACTTCCATCTCCTGAACCCCTTCCCGGACTTCCCTGCATTTTTACCATACCCGGAACATTTTTCAATACTTCTGAAACATCATAGGTAAGCTGTTCTTTTAAAATCTGTTGGTTGATAATAGTATAAGCCTGTGGATTTTCCAAGCTTTTTAGGGGCATTTTAGAGATTGAAGTACTGTCTTTAGCCAAAAATTTGTTTCTACTAAAAGCATATACTGTAATTCCTTCAATGTCATTGCTATGCGCAGGGGCATAAACAGTAGGTATTTCGTAGACATCTTGTTTAATATGGATTTGCTCCCGCATCAGCTCCATGTCATTTAAAACCACCTGGAGAGTATACTCTCCAGGGGTAACATTATCAAAGTAAAATTCTCCTAAATTATTGGTTTTTGCCTGATAAGACGTATTCATAAGTCTTAAAAGTGCGTTTTTTACGGGTGTCTGTTCAGACAACATGATCTTGCCACGAATACGTTCACTCTGCTGTGCAGAAAGAGAACCTGAAAATAAGGCAAGTGTAAAAAGTAATATAAGGGTTTTAAATGTTTTCATGTTGTAAGTTTTGTAACAGGGGATAATTTATTTTACCGTTTTGTGATAATGGAAATGATTCTATAAGTTCTGTGCGCACATATTGTGGGTTAATGCGCAATTTGTTTTTAATGGTTTCTGTGATGATCTGAGGGTCAATATCCTTATTATCATAAAGCACAACGATCTTCTTGTCATTGGAATTAAGACAAACAAAAGTATTTCCCGTCAGTTCGTTTTTAAGAATAAATTCTACTTCATCCAGATTAAGACGTATTCCGAAAAGCTTCATGATACGCTTTATTCTGCCTGTGATATAATATATTCCGTTCTCACCTTTTGTGGCTGTATCTCCGGTGTGCAATACCGATGGCTGCTCGTAGGATGCAAGATCCTCAAGCGTATTGGCATAGCCTCCGAAAATACTAACATGTGAAAAGAGTAATTCATCTGTTTCATCATGAATGCTAAAACTTCCGCCTTCTACAGGAGTTCCGATGGATGTTTCCTCTTCTAATAATCCTTCTGTATTGAGATAAGCCATTCTTCCTCCTGCTTCGGTCTGGCCGTATTGTGCGAAGAAATGTTTTCCATACTCGCTACAGTAAGAAAAAAGTGTTTTTCTCAATTCTCCGTTAATGACGCCTCCGGTATGGGTAAAATACCTCAGACTAGGACTGTCTTTCCTGAAAAAACCTATTCTGTTTAGGTTTTCGTACAAATAAGGGACCCCTCCTAAGGTACTGTATCCATATTCATCCATTTCATCCCAGAAAGCTTTCTGCATAATGTCTTTATCAGAACATACTATTCTTCCGGCACGCATACAGTTGGTGGTGAAAATGGAAAATCCATACACAAAATTGATTGGCACATTTAAAGGAACTACATCAGATTCCAGAATGGGCATGTATTTAAGAATACTAATGGCATTCTGGAAAAGGTTTTCGTCCGATAGCTTCACCAGCTTTGGAATACCTGTAGTTCCCGAAGTACTCAAGAGAATTTTGATTTCCGGATTAATTTTGACCTCACTTTTGTAATTATCTCTGGCAAAAATCTTAATCGTATCCGAAAATTCTTTCAAACTGTATCCAGTAATGGCTTCCCTTTGTGGATCAAAGATGTATTTGGGACGATATTCAGCTTCAATCCGGTCTTTGAACTCCGGATTGAGCTTTTGTCCCAGCAAGGCAATAGCATGTGCTGTTCCGTAAAAATTGAGGAGAACCTCAATACCGGGCAGCTGGTTGTCATTGTACAAAAAGAGGAGTCCTTTTTCTACAGGATTTAAGCCTAAGGACCGATACAAAGCTCCAATCGGTATCGTTTTACCGCTTGAAGCTTCTGTAAATACCAGATTCTTGTTGGCAATTACATTTTCTAAAATTTTCATATTCTTAGTTTTCTACGAGTACCTCGTATTTTTTCATTTTTTCACGAATTTTTCCAACGGTACCCATTTCCAGGATATCATTGAAGTCAAATTTGATCTGGTAAAACTGTTCAAGCGCTTCTACAATAAGAAGGTGAGACATAGAATCCCATTCCGGGATTTCCTGATACGTAAGGTTTTCGTTTACCAATTCTTTTTTTATTGCAATTGCAGATGCAATAATTTCATAAAATTCTTCTGTGGTGTTCATTTTAAATTTTTATAGTTTTCCATTTACCATTTTTAAAGATCATTAAGAATAATATGGCTAATACGATTTCCGAGGAAACGATAGCCGTAAATATCCCTTTCAGTTCCCATTGAAATCTTACTCCCAGGAGATAAGCCAAGGGAAGCTGAATTACATAGAACATGACGATATACAATAAGGTGACCTGCATGATGTTTCCTGCGGCATTCAGGGCACGGCTGATGACCATTGTAAACCCTAATAACAAATAAGCCATAGAAACGACATGAATATATTGTACGGCATACCTTGCGACTTCAGGTTCTGTAGTAAAGAATTTTACTACATATTCGGCGGCAAGCTGCCAAAATAATGCTACTGCAAGCAGATAGCTCATATTAATTGTCCCGGCTCTCCATACTGTTTTCTCTGCACGGTCTGCATCACCGGCTCCTAAGTTCTGTCCTGTAAGCACTCCTGCGGCGTTTCCTATTCCCCATGCAGGCATAGTGGCTACTGAAGCAATACGTTGGGCAATAATATATCCCGCAAGGGCTGTAGTACCGAATGTGGAGATAATTTTTACCATAATCAACCAGCTGGACGTTGGAATGATATATTGAACCAGTCCTCCAAAGGCTATTTTCAAAATTTTTCTGAGTAATGGCAGATCAAAGTGAAAAGGCATAAGGATGTTGATACTTGTCTTTCCGGACAGAAAGATAAAGGCCTGATACAAGACTGCTAAAAGTCTGGATAAAACTGTTGCATAAGCCAATCCCATCAATCCGAAAGCTGGAATAAACCCTAATCCAAAGACCAAGATTACAGCAAAGATGATATTCGAAATATGACAGATCCAAAGTGATTTCATGGCAAGGTCTGCGTCGCCGGCCCCCCTAAAAAGTCCATTCACGGAAAGACGAAGGATAACAAGTCCAATACTCAAAAATACAAGCCTTGAAAACGATACCCCTTCGTTTACCGTATTGGCATTAATTCCCAGAAATCCTACAATTTCAGAAGCAAAATAACAGGAGACCCCGCCAATAAGCACTGCGAAAAACAGAGCTAAAAGAATAATATAATGAGCGGTTCTGCCCATTCCTTCTTTGTCTTTTTCACCAGCTCTTCTTGCTGTAAGGGTCGCTGCGGCAATGCCGAGTCCCACCGCAATGGCATAGGCAAAATTGATGTAGTTATCCGTAATTCCTACAAGGCCAAGAACCTTATCACCTAATCTGGCAATAATTAAAAGGTTGACACTTACGAAGACGGATTCCATCACAAGCTCCATCACCATTGGAATTGCTAAGCTAAAAATGGAACGGTTAATGCTTCCGGAAGTAAGCTCTACTTTTTTACCGGCTAAGGCTCCGTAGGTGAAAGCCGTTCCATTTTTTAGGATATGCAGGAGTTTCCTCATAGTACAGCTACAGAATTTTTATTGGCTATCTGATAAAGCGGATTAGGCAATGCACCATCTTTTCTTGGAATGGCAAATGCTTTATTTTCACTATACCCATTATTTTTCAGACGCAGACTGTTGATGTAAAATCTCTTGAATGTTGGAACATACAGATCATATTTTTTATAACGTTCCTGCAGGTGGCTGTTGTCTGCTTTGTAACTTTCTATACACTCATGAACAAGAGTCCAGAATGTTTCTTCCTGAAAGTTTGAATAGGTGTGCAGTATATTGGAAAGGTATCTGAAGAATGCATCAAATACGCCTAGCAAGATAAACAGCGGGATGTTTTCCTTGTTGGAAGACTGTATTAATCCATCTGCAAGGTGTGCAGGAAGTTTTTCTCTTGCTTCTGTTGTCAGGACAATATCATCCACAAAGTCCTTGATAACAATTCTCTGTGGTACCCCATTTTTTAACACGACCATAATGTTTTCACCATGTGGAGTTACACATAATGAATGGGTATAATAGATATGAAGTAAAGGGGTAAGATAGGCATCAAGATAACTGGATATCCATTCCTTGATACTCATTCCCGCCTTTTCTGCAAAAGCCTGTACCAAAGGAATTCCGTTATCATCTACATAAAGCAATGAAGCCATGGTAACCATTTGTTCTTCTTCTGTAAGGTAGTTTTCTGCACTTTCACGCCATAAGGCTCCAAGAAATTCATTGTATTGATAAGGTACACTGGCAATAGCTCCATACTGCGGATGCAGATAGGCAATTGAAGCTTCTTCACCCAGAAAAATGGTTCCTTTGTTTTCCAGATAGGTATCATCTTTTATTAAACCTTTCACCCAATCTGTAATGGATGGGGCAATTTTCATCTGCTTAGGAGACAATCCTCTGATATTTCCTGTACTTAGAATAGAAACCGCTGTTTTCAGATATCTTTTTTTAGGATGATCTACATTAAATAAAGTACGAATACTTTGCTGTGGACTATAAATATCTTCTCCCTCTCCCAGCTGGATTAAAAGCTCGTTGGCAATATCTCCTGCAAAATGAATCTGAAGTTTATGTTCCCACTGCCAAGGATGAACAGGAATAAAATGATAGTCTTCAACAAGTTTTCCTTCTTCTATCAATTTTTGCTGAAAATCTTTATACAACGTATTTCCAATTTCAGAACGGTAAAATTCTTCCCTGTTGATATGTTCCAATGACTGAAATGCCGATCTGCTCTTATGAGATGCCAGCCAAATCACCTTAAGGTTTTCTTCAGCTTCCGGAGCAAATGTTTTAAGATCACGTGGTGAGAAGCCAAGCCTGCTTTTGTTTACAATTACCCACGGATGTCCGGTCATATTATGTTCTACGGTCTGGTAATCTGCTGTAGTAAGATCTTTTGAGGACATTACTCCTTTGGCAAGAATCAGGGCATCACAATATAAAGTATGCAGCAATTCTTCTGTGTATCTTGCAATGGTATAAGGATCTAGATCAAATACAGACTGCATTTCCAGGAAAAAGGCAGCTACATCTACAAAAGATGTTTTCTCACCGTTTTCTGTTTTAGAAATACTGTCCTTATCAATATGCCAATAATCCATCATTCTTTCCTGTCCGCGGAAGTGATAAACAATATTTTCAATACCGGTTTCCAGGATGAATACGGTATATCCCATTTCATCTTCAAAGGATGGTACAGGTTTTAATAATTCCTCATGCATTAATTCTGCAATGGTTTTGGCCATTAAATTTCTGTTGGCCTGCTGCCAGTGCTCCTGGCTAATGATATTATTTTTTAAGTTGGTGTTCATTTTTTAATATTAAATGTTGGCAGTGGGTAAATCAGCGTATTTTTCTACATCAAAGTCCTGGAAAGCTATTTTTCTCTCAATTTTATAATGCTCTCTTCCAAGGATATCATTAATGATGTAGGAGTTTCGGTAGGCAGCCATTCCCAGATCTGTAGAAATATAGCTGTGCGTATGTACTTCTGCATGAAGTATATAGATTTCTCGGTTGTTGTGATCTATTGAGTAATTTCTGTTAACATCAAACAACCCATCGACATCTCTTTTAATTCTGGATTGAATATTTTTCAGGAATGCAGGCTCATGATAACAGTATCCGGTCCCAAGAATCAGATAATCAGCTTCCTGTTCATAAGGAACTTCCTGTTCCAATTGAGTAAATTCAAGATTAATAGTTTCCAGATTACTATTATCTACCCTATTCAACTGGCTGTTCGGAATGATTTTAAGCATCGGATCTGCATTGTCAATATTAAGATCGTAGATAAAATCGTAGATGTCATTAATCAGATCATAGTTAATTCCTTTAAACTGGCTTTGCTGTTTGCTTAGAATGGTTTTTCTGGCTTCCTTGTTTCTGTTATAGAAATATTCTACATAATCAGGAGAAGTAAGTTCCAACGTCAGTTTAGAATATTCCATAGGGAAAAATCTGTCCGGACGGGAATACCATCCTAATTCGGTGTTTTCATCCCTATTTTGGAGAAGATCATAAAAAACTTCCGCAGCACTCTGCCCCGACCCAATAATGGCTATCTTACGGCCTTTAGACAAAAGCTCTTCTTTTCTATACAGATAAGAACTTGTATGAATGATACGGGAATCATCTTTAGGAATAAAAGAAGGAATATGAGGTTGTGTTCCAGTTCCTAAAACTAATCTTTCCGTCTTTAAAACTGTTTTTTCCTTAGTTTTGGTATGAATAGTGGTGACCAGATAAAGGCCATCCACATATTCAATATCTGTTACCTGGGTTGAAAAACGACATTGTGGAAGCTGTTCAATCACCCATTGGCAATAGCGGTTGTATTCTTTTCTGGGAATGAAGAAGTTTTCTCTGATGAAAAACTTATAAAGCCTTCCCGTTACTTTCAAATAATTAAGTAAGCTTAAAGGGTTAGTAGGATCAGCCATTGAAACACAGTCACATAAAAATGGAGTCTGTAGCGTTACATGGTCAATCATTAATCCCGGGTGCCAGTCAAAACCATCTTTTTGGTCAAGGAAAAGTGTCTTCAGTTCCGGAATTGGATTAGATAAGGCAGCAAGCCCCAAATTAAAGGGACCTATGCCAATACCTATTACATTATAAATGGTTTCATTATTCATTTTTTGTGATGTTTGTGGTGATTTGTACGTCTTTGTTCAGCGGAAACTTTTCCCAATACCATTCTCTGTAGCAGAAATTAAGATTTGCTTTTTTATGAGGCATTTCAATTACCTTTTCTACCTTGAACCCAACATGAGCTTTATTCATCATAGATGCAAGAGAATCCACAGAACCTTCACCTACCATTTTCCCAACCTGCGGCTGCGCAAAAACATAGTCAACCATAGATTGTGTTGAAGGTGATACAAATTTCTTTTTAGGATCAATGGGTGCTATAAACTGGTGTGTTCCGTAATCCGTAGGCAATACTTCATAATAATCTCCTACGATGTCTCTGCATGCCCAGTACACCTCAATATTACAGGTTGGTTCATCGTTGCTTTCAACAATATAACTGTGAGCCTCGTCACTTGGAAGCATCAGTCTGTAATAGGTTTCCAACTCATCAATAGGCCAGTTCATTTGCCATATTTTTACAGCATGTTCTCTGTTGAACCATTCATGCAACATCTCAAGATCATTATCAAGATCTATCGGACGCATTCCCGTTATTACATCTTCCTTCGGAAAATAACGTTTAAAAAAAACCTCCTTTCCTTTCGGGTGGATCAATTGTTCTGAAAAGAAATATTTGTGAAGAATATTGGGAACTTTAGCATAAGCAATGGCAGAGGCATTCACACCACCATCTACATCTAGGACAGCTGACTGAAGGTTTGATTTTACGGCCCAATACCTTTGATGCAAAGCATAATTGGTGAAATCTGAAGGTTCAGACTGATGAACACGCTCAAATTCCTGATAAAGAATATTGATTAGCTTTTGTTCTTCAATGAGTCCCGTTTTACCTATGGACGAAATTAATGCACTGAAATTGCTTACCAAAAGATGATGAGACACAATATCCAGAAGACGTTCGTCTCTTATAAACAGGGTTTCAATTTCTGGGCAATTTTCTATGGATTTTGTATACTTTTCCTTAAAGCTTTCTCTTAAAAGATATCCCTGCCCGTCTCTTACATAGATTGTTTCCGGAAGAAGCTGATCATTGAGTTGTATAAGAAGGTTTTGCTGATGAACTTCAGGAGCCATTCCAAACTGATTAAACAACCTGTTCAAAGGTGAGATCAGTAATTGAGCATACTTTTGAAACCAGTTGATAACAGCATCTTCCGTTTCTTTGCTCAGATGAGCCACAACATCATTAAAAAAATGGGTAGTAAAATTAGAACGGTCCGTAGTTTCATCCTGACAAAGTCTTGCCAGCAAGAGAACCTTATCTTTAGATGAAAAAGGGTTTTCACGGATCAGGATATTGAAACTGTCAATATTTTCTCCATTATAATCAACGCTTAAAGAAGAAGGTTCCAGCAGTAATTTTAAACTTGAAAAATCTTTTTCAAATGATTCTTTTTCCTGTTCCCACCATACAGAAGAGGCATATCCTCTTTTGAGATCCTTCAGACTGTTGGTCCTTACGGATCCGGTCATCAAAACATGCAGGGAGAATTTTAGCATCCAGTTGAACTTCGGACTATAAAGTGTTCTGATAGATGATGTAGCAAAGAACTCTTCTCCGGATGGCCCAAGGTGTATTACTTTTCCGGAACCTAAAAGATCTGCATATCCTTTCGTAGTCTGTAGATATTGGGCTTCCCATGGATGACAAGGAACTACATAATAATCATTTGCGGTTTTAGAATCGTAATTTTCCGGTATTGAAGCCAGTTTCCCGAATATTTCCTTTGCAGAGATTCCTGGCAGGGATTTTTCGGAAATACAATCTTTATGAATAAGGAAATACTCCAACTGAAATCCATTTTTGAATTCAGGGCCGTACAATACTTGCTCTTCCTCAGAAAACCCCATTCTGGATTTGGTGAAAGGATGAAGATTGTGCCCTGCCGGAAGCATTTGTTCAGATTCTAAAAATGAATAACTTAAAAGGCTCTGTTGTTGTAAACAGGCTTCAGTAGTAAGTTCAAGGTTTCTTAAACTGCTCTGAATCCTTTTCTCAAAATGTTCTAATCCTGTTTCAGTATATCGATCAGAAAATTCTCTGTAAATCAATTCTATAAGTTTTTGAATGTTAACTTCAAACGTCTTATTATTGTTATGATCTACAGCCCAAACAGGAAAACCATATTCGTGAAATGCACTTTCAGAACGGTAAGAAACGGGAGCAAATAAAAAGAGTCCGCTTTTCTTCATTTCAAACCTCAGATGCAAGGTGTAATTGCTTTTTTTAAGGGCTTGTGCAGTAAGAAGATCATACTTTGGAACTCCTTGGTAAAATTTTCCGTTTCCAAGCTCCCTCAGCATTCCGTTGAGAAGAATCCTGTAGGTGATTTCCCGGGCTTTTTCTCCGGTTCTACTTTTCTGTACTAAAGTCTTTTCCATGCATTTTGATTTTAGTGAGGATTTTGTGGATATCTTCTGTAGTGGTTATAGGATTCAGGAATGTGAACTTCAGATAGAAATTCCCGTTTACCTTGGTACTTGCCACCAATATTTCTCCGCTGTAGAAAAGCTTCATTTTAATATATTGGTTCATGGCATCCAGATCATTTATTTCAGGTCTTATATATCGGAAAACAAGAACACTTAGATCAGTTTCTGAAAGAAGTTCAAAATCAGGATCTTCAGTGATCATAGAGGCTGCATCCTTTGTAAGGTCGATAACAGTGTCCGTATATTCTGCCAGTTGTTGCTTGCCCATCATTCTTAAAGTAAACCATAATTTAAGAGCATCAAATCGTCTGGTACTCTGTGTGATAGATTTGTTTATCTGAGCCGGAATTTCCTCCTCGTCCATTTCTTTAGGATTCAGATAATCGGCATGGTGTTTAAGGATTAACAGTTCTTTTTTATTTTTAACAATGAAAGCACTGCTGCTGATAGGTTGGAAGAATGACTTGTGATAATCAATGGTTACTGAATCTGCTCTTTCAATTCCATTCAATAGATGGCGGTACTTTTCACTTAATAATAAAGCACATCCATATGCTGCATCCACATGCATCCAGATACTATAATGTTCTGCTATATTGGCAATATCTTCCAATGGATCTACATTTCCAAAGTCGGTAGTTCCGGCTGTGGCTACAATACCAATAGGAATATTTCCCATTTGTTCTTCCCTTTTGATATATTTCTTCAGCAGAGAAATATCCATACGGAATTCATTATCAGTAGGAACCTTAATGATAGATTTCTCTCCAAGCCCCATTATTGAAGCATTTTTCAGATTACTGAAGTGAGATTTATCTGAAACAAATATTCTGAAACGATCTGCTTCCTGTGGCAAACCATCCATTTTAATATTATGATTATATCTTTTCTGGGAAAAACAGTCACGCATCATAACCAGTCCCATTAAGTTACTTTGTGATCCTCCTGCTGTGAAAACACCATCACTTTCATTCGTATTATACCCAATTTCACCGGCAGTCCAGTCAATTAGCTTTCTTTCCATAAAGGTTCCTCCGGCACTTTGATCATAAGTGTCCTGTGAAGAATTGATAGCACTTACCAGAATTTCTCCTGCCAATGCGGGAATAACAATTGGACAATTGAGATGGGCAACATATTCCGGAAGGTGAAATGCTGTTGCATGTTTTACATAAATATCATCTACTTCAGAAAGAAGCTCGTTATAGTTTGAAAGTTTTTGATTAAGGTCGATTTCTTCTACCATTCTTTTCATTTCCTTAGCCTCTATGCCACTGAATGGCTTTTTGTTTCTATCAAGAAACTCCTGTACAAGGTCTAAAGTACTATTGACAGCATTACGATAGTGATCATAATTGTCAAGGTGAAAAATATTCCCAAAATTCCCCGAATTGTGGGGCGAGGCTACACTTGAAAGCTCTCCTAGGGATATTAAATTGTTGTTCATAAATTATTTGTATGGTGATTTTTTAAATCGTGATTTGTTTGTGGTTTTTCGACATCCTGTTATATATGTCTGATTGTCAAGTTTTTAATTTTTGCATTTTTTATATATTTTATTTGGTGGTTGAGTAATTATTCATAAATTTGAACTCGCTATTATTATTTAGAATAATTAAAAACAAAGATAAAAATTATTACTTAACACCAAATTTTTTTTAATGAATTCTATAAAAATTTTAGATAACGAGACGTTAACGCAGGTAAAACTGCTTCCTACCGTCATTGAGATCACATCTCAGGAACAGAGAATGATAAAAGATGCTGCAATACATCTTCAGAAAAAATATGGGAACTATGAAAATCGGGATTTTATCAGGCACGTACATCAGCTGGCTTCTTATTTTCTACCCGAAAGAATACTGAATATAGCTGCTGATTTTGCGAGCGACTTTTCTAAGAATCAATATGGAGCATTGATCTTTAAGGGATTAATGGAAATAGATCAGGAAAATATAGGATCTACTCCACCCAATTGGCAGTCTGCTGATTATTCGAAGTTTAATCTTTACGGGTTTGCTTGTGCGCTTATTCATGGAGCTTTGCCATCCAAGCCGGTACAGTATTATTCTCAGCGTCAGGGAGGTGGGTTAATCCATGCCATTATTCCAGATGAAAAAATGAGAGAAACGCAAACCGGATCAGGATCTTCAACCGATCTTTACGTACACACTGAAGATGCGTTTTTGAAACATCAGGCCGATTTTCTGAGCTTTATGTATGTCCGAAATGAAGAGCAGGTTCCGTCCACTCTTTATTCTATACGCTCTCACGAATCCATTGGAGAAAATTACAGACCTCTTTTTGACCGTATTTACAAAATCCCGAAGGATGCCAATCTTGAAACGGAACAAAATGAAGTAGATACACTGGATTCTGTATTGTATGGAAATTACAAGCTTCCGTTTATGAGGTTTGATGCTGCAGAACAGCTTTTCAATTCAAGTATAAAACAAACTGAAGAAGCTCAGCAGTATTTAACAGAATTCTGGGAAGAAGCAAGACATTTGATTTATTCAGGTTTTACACCTCAGGCCGGAGATGTTATCCTTGTTAACAATCATTTATGTGCTCATGGAAGGTCAGCTTTCCGTGCAGGAGTAAGAAATATTGATGGCATAGAACATCCATGTGAAAGAAGAATTATGCTGCGTATGATGAGTAAGGTAAGTCTTATTGATATGAGAGCCCATACGCTTACAGAAGATCCATTTTTTGTGATCGAAGAGCATTTAGGGAAAAACTTTCAGCATCTTAGAATGTAGCCTTTAAGTTAATCACAAAATGATAAATCCTTTTTAAGTACAATCTTAAAAAGGATTTTTTTATAATTTATCTTACAAAATAATATAGATGACTACATTTTATTGTTTAAAAAACTTATCAAAAAGAGTAAGTTGCTCAGAAAGGGATCTGCTCCAGTATTTGTCATCATGAATTCCTAAGGATTCTGTGTAAAGATGCTGGATTTTCAGTTCGGTAAGCTTCTTATGAAAATTTCTGTTCATTCCAATCATCTGCGTATCTTCTGTAGCGCAGTCAAAAATATAGCTTTGTCCGGCTCCTGCCATTAGTTTTACTTTGTTATCTGTAAGGAAATTAGGATTGATGAATTCAAATGGACCTAATACATTATTAACCATATATTTATTATATCCCTCCCCAAAAGAGCTAAAATCCAGGGCCCCACAAGAACTTCCCACTATCCCAAATGTCTTGTTATAAGTAACTCCAATATTGGTTGCGCCATAACCTCCCATACTCCATCCAAGGATTCCACGGAATTTTTTCTCGGCTTTTACCGGATAATTTTTATCAATGAAATCTACCAATTCCTTTCCGATAAAGGTTTGGTATTGTGAATCTTTAAGGATTGGGCTATCCACATACCAAGAACTGTAGTTTCCGTCCGGCAATACATAAATGGTTTTGTACTCCTCAGCCTTCTGAACCAGATCCGGAATGTCCTGCTTGATGGTTCTGTCCGGATTCCCACTGAAGCCATGAAGAATATATACTGACGGATAGGTTGTATTGGGTTGAAGATTCGGTGTAATAATAATGGTTTTGATCTTTTTATTCATTTTAGGACTGAAAACTTCCTGATGAATAATTTTTTGTGCTGATAACTGTACAAAAGTGGTCAGTATAACAACGATGTTGATAAATTTTTTCATGCTTTAAAATATTTAATTAATAATGAGCATAATTTCAAAGTACATTAAGTATAAATTTAAGATGTTTTATGTTAAGTAAAGATCTTTGCTACAAGAATTTATTATTTCCTAAGCCTTATTTTAATAATGTACATTCAATTTTATGATAGGGCAAAGATGCAATGGAAAAAAAAGTAAAGCCTCAACATATGTTGAAGCTTTTGTTAATTTATTTTCTTTTATCTGTTAATTTCTTTCTTTATGCGGCTTAGCTGGGTAGGCGTTATTCCAAGGTAGGATGCAATCTGATGCTGCTTTAAACGTTTATATAAGGATTGATTCTCAAGGAGCAATAAGTAACGCTGCTTTGCATTTTCAAATTTTAAGGAAACTTCCAGTGGCTCCTTTTTGACCACCCAGTTTTTCTCTAAATAATGAATATGAAAAAGAGCAAGGTCATGATGCTTTTCGAGTAATTCACGATAGGCTTTCACCGGATATTGTATTACTGAGCAATCCTCAAGGGCAATGATATTGAAATCGCTAGGCTCATTTTTGATGATGGCAGCCGTAGAAGCAACAAAGCTGTTTTCTTCAAAGAAAATCTTATAAATACTGCTTCCCTCCTCATCAATGGTATAATATCCTACTAATCCTGATTTTATAAAATAATAATATCTTGCCATGCTTCCTGATTCCAGAAGAAGATCGTTTTTATGATATTTCTCTTCAGTACAGATATTTAACAAGGCCATTATTGACTCCTTTGAGAGTAGATGGTATTGATTGACTTGTTCTAAAAATTTTATACTGTTCATTTTTGAAAGAGAAGGTAGCTTGGACGTTGTAGATTATAATTTTATGTTGCTAAAGGGCAAGGATTTTATCTTCAATAAATTAAAAATAGTATCATTTATCTCTCGCAGATTGGGCTAATTGAGCAGATTTATTAGATTATTATTCAAAATTGGCAAGAAAATATACCTTAATCTATCATTTTTTTCATCATCAGGTCTGTCTGTTCCTCATCTCCGAGTACGAAGATGTGTTTGTCAAATTCAACAAACCCATTTTTTCTGTAAAAACTTAAGGCTCTTTCGTTTTGCTCCCAGACACCCAACCATAAATAGGCCTTATGTAAGCTTTTAGCCGTTTCTAAAGCTTGATCGTAAAGTAGCTGGCCTACTTTTTTACCATGATGGCTTTTTTTTACGTAGATTCTTTCAATTTCAAGGCTGGTTTCATCCTGTAATTCTGTTTGTGCCTTACCCGAATTTACTTTCAGATACCCCACAGGATTATCTTCTTCCCAGGCAATATAAAAAAAGGAATCAGGGTTGGCCAGCTCAGATTCTATCTTCTCGGTAGTGAAACTTTCTTCCAGATATTTTTTCATGGCTTCTTCAGAATTATCTTCTGAAAAAGTTTCGGAAAAGGTTTGTATACCAATATTTTGGAGTGTTTCAAGGTCTTTTTCTCCGGCCTTATTGATGATTATTGATGACATAGTATCTATTATTGCTCTAATTTATTAATAAGATTTTTTATTTCAGGTATGGTTAATTCCGTTTTTGTATCTGTAATTAAAATATTTTTTAAAATTTTACTGTGAGCAAGCTTTAGAGCAGCTTCACTTTTCACTTCCTGATCAGGGATTACTCCAATATGTTCCCAGTTCTTACCATTCATTAAAGATGTTATTTTGCCTGCCGGAACAAGCAGTAAATATTGATTTTGGATTATAAAATGCTCTACAGGATTGGCTGCACCACCTGTTTTTTCACCTATTACTTCCGCCAGCTTATGTTGTTGTAAAAAATAAGCAAGCGCCTCTCCTGCCGAAAAAGTCTTTTTGCTCGTAAGAATATAGATTTTTTTACGAAGATATTTCTCCCCGGAAACCTTAGACTGGGTACTGTTTAAATCCGTCTTGTTATTATATCTGGAATACGTGGTATAAAGATCTGTTTTCTGATCAAAAAAATAGCTGCAGAACAAAAGAAGCATTCCATTTTCTCCACCGCCATTTTCCCTAAGATCAATAATCAGAGAATTGGTATTAGCAATAAAATTCATTGCAGCAGCTAATGTTTTTTCACTGGATTCAGGTGAGGCAAAACCTTTAAAATTAATGTAACCAATATTACCTGGAAGTCGTTGAACAGTTTCGAAACCAAAGTTTTCAAGACTATTATTATAATTGTTTAATTTCTCTTTTTCTTTCTCATCCCCCAACTTTTCAGGAGTATAGTTTTCGAGATATTTAACAAAAAAATGTTCATCTTTAATATTTGTTCTCAGCTTTTGAGTGAGAAGTGCCGCAAAATCTTTTTGACTGAGATGATTAAAGGCACCATTTTTAAATTCACTCCGGAATAAAGAATCTACTTTTTTATAAGTCTCTTTATCTACGTAGTAGTTTTTTACTTTTTCTGTAATATCAGAAAGTATTGCAGAATTATTATTTTTCTGTGCATAAGAGAATAAGGAATTTAACAAGAAAATTCCAACCAATAATTTTTTCATTGAAATAAAGATTTAATATTTCAGCAAATGTATTTCAAGGAAATTCTTATTAATTGTAAAAATGGAAACTTAGATAAATAACCAAATATTGTTTTGCTCAGTATCTACATTTTCGAAAAATTTTCCCGGACTTATTTTTGTCAGCTCCTTAAAGTCTTTAATAAGATGAGACTGGTCATAAAAAAGATTTTCATAGGAAAGTTCTGTAAGATTTCTAGATTTTTTATTTGATATCAGCACATGGCGAAATCGCTGAATTTTCCTGAATTCGGAGGCCGGTTTGGCCAAATATCGTTGGGAAATCTTATTTACATATTGTCTTGTTATTTTATTTTTGGAAGCTATTTTCTCAATGCTCAGTTCAGTTTCAAAATCATCCAATACAGTATAAGCTAGGGTTAATGTTTTTTCCCTGAGTTTTGAAAGCCAATAATTTTCCAGCATTTCAATTTGTGTCTTTCTGTTTGGTTCCTTTAAAATATTGTCCATAATTTCTTTAAAATCTGAAAGATGAATTTCTTGTTGTAAATCTTCATTCTTATCAGCATTAAAAAAATGGTAAATACCTAATGGCTTAAAGTAAACGGTAACTTCATTAACAGATTGCTGGTAAAAAATTTCAGTAGGAACAGCACATCTAAATACAAAATCAATTGCTATATTCTTTGATGGGGACCTGTTAATCTCTACCCATCCTTTATCCTGAATAATAGAGACATCCTGACAAGCCGAAACAATAAAATAATTATCTGGAAATGTAAGGTATCTGATAGGTTGATGATTATCATCTTTATCTACAAAATAATATCCTTTTATATATTTTTTAAGAGTAGGATGTATAGGTTGATAAAAAGTAACTTTCATAATATTGATGGATGAGTAAAAATACAACCAAAAAACAAAATCCTGAAACTTATTTCAGGATTATATTTATGAGAACAAAATTTTATTAAAAGCTTCAGAAGCAAGATGTACCTGTACGCTCCAGTCATCGGCTGCATCACTTCCGGCATCGTCCGAAATATATTTTAAGCACAAAAACGGAATGTTTTCCTTTTGGGCAATAAGCGCCAATGGATAAGCTTCCATATCTACAATATTATAATCCGTTTCAGAATGATTCATTTCAAAGCTGTCCCCGCTTCCACAGATTCCTTCCTTAAGGGCTTCCATTTTAAGACCGTATTCCAATATGGGCGGAACTCCTGATAGCGGGGTTTCATACATTTTAAAACCAAGTCCTCTTACATCCATATCTCTTTGGATGAATTTTGTGCAGCATACCACTTCTCCTTTATGAAAACCTTTGCTTCCTGCTGAACCCAGATTAACAATTAACTTCGGTTTTTTAATCTGAATTTCCTTCGTCAGCTCTATGGCTGCATTTACTTTTCCTATCCCTGTTACTAATTTATTTTTTCCGTCAAATACCTTTCCTGCCTCCGAATCCAGTGCGAAAACAAAAAGCGTGTCTGCCACCGGATAATGAAGTTCATTATTAATTTTTATCATTGAAGAATATAGATTTTATACTGTATGACAAAGATACGAGAGTTTTGCATTGAAAAATCTATTTAATATAGATGGTTAATAAATTTTCCAAGCTAAATTAACTTAAAAAATCAAATTAAAAACCCAAAAACAATTGTAAGTTGTCTTGGGGTTTTAATTTTAAATGCTACATCCGTCTGCATCACATGATGCTCCGTTACTTCCGGAAAGATCTTTAAAAGGACTTACCGTTTCCTTATAAGTCTGCTGAAGGGCGTTTTCAAAAACCTCTACAGGTTGTGCGCCTGAAACTGCATATTTTCCATTCAACACAAAGAAAGGAACACCTGAAACGCCATTATTTCTTGCTTCCAGAATATCCTGATTCACTTCATAATCCAGTTGGTCCGAAGTTACAGCCTGTCTTGCTTCGTCCTTATCGATTCCAAGTTTTTCAGCAAGTGAAATCAAAACTTCAGCATCACCTACATTTTGGCCATCAATAAAGTGAGCAATAAACAAAGCTTCCTCCATTTCATTAGATTTATTATATTTTTTGGCTAAATGAAGGAGTTTGTGGGCACTAAATGTATTGGTAATTAATGCCTTTTCGAAATCAAAATCTATTCCGGAACCTTTTCCCATTTGGGTTACCTGAGTTAACATTTGGGTAGCCTGAGACTCAGGAACGCCTTTTTTCTCTCTGAAATACTGAATGGTATTTTGAGTCTTATTGGGATCTAAAGTCGGGTCAAGCTGAAAACTCTTCCACTCTACTTCTACTTCATCTTTAAAGGGTAGCTTTTCTAGTGCCTGTTCAAAATTATTCTTTCCAATATAGCAAAACGGGCACATTACATCCGACCAGATTTCTATTTTCATTGATTCTATTTTTTGTAATTAATAAATCAAAGTTACGATTTTTATTTAATGTAACAAAATATATTACAATTAGATTTGACATCCTGAAAGTTCCCTACTTCGTTTTTTTTCAAGCACCTTTCTCATAATCATCATTAAAAATGCTAAAAGTCCGAAAACAGAGCCTATCCAAGGGGTATATTCAACTCCTTTTGTAATGATAATCCAGCCTCCCACTGTTGTACCCAAGGTTACCCCAAGGTTTCCGAATGAAGTGGCCAGACTGTTGGCAAACTCCAATGCATTAGGTGCTGACGAGATCATATATGATGATGCATTCAAAAAACTTGGCGAATATAGAAATCCCCAGATTGCTATGACAAGAATTGTTGCCCATGAACTTCCATCCGAAACGTACAATAATACAGGAATGAGGATTGTTCCGGACAGAAAGAATGCCATAGTTCCGGCCACATTTTTATTAAGCATTTTACCTGCAATCCAATTGGACATAATCCCTATTACTCCAAATAAAAGAAGCATATAGCTTACCATGGAGGTATTCATTCCTTTCCCTTTTCCCAGATATTCTGCAAAATAACTATAAGTACAAAACCAAGCAGTTACCATAAAAAAGTTAGCTAAAGTACTCAGAATAAATGGCGATTGTGTTAATATCAGGACCTGGCTTCCATAGGATTTCTTTTCCTTAACCGGTATTGATGGCAGGAAAAAATAAATGGCAATTAAAGCAATTAAACTTACTATGGTCTGAATCATAAATGAATATTCCCATGACCAAAGGCCTGAAATCCAGGTCGCAAAAGGAACCGTTGTTACCATTGCAATGGCCACCCCGTTAAAGACAATGCTCATCAAGCCATTTTTCTTGCTTTCGTTTGCATTGGATATTGCAACGGATAATGCAGTGGCAATATACACGGGCTGTAGGAATGCTGGAAGTATTCTCACCAACATCAATAGCCAGAAAGGAGGTGAAAAGGAAGATACAATTCCGGTAATCAGGAACATAAAAATAGCAGCAAGCATTATATTTTTACGGTTGATTCCAGACGTAAGTAAAGTCATAAAAGGACCTGTAAGAGCAATGACCAAGGCAAACGCACTGAGAAGATAGCCTGCCTTGTCGATACTAATTTTATAATGCTCCGCAACCTGCGGAAGGATCCCGATAATCCCAAATTCTGTTGTAATAACAGCAACGAACCCCAGGCATCCAATGTATGCATATTTTTTCATGATTAATTTGCTCTGACCGTTTCAAAATTTTGAGAGGCAAACTCAGCCATTTCATCTATCGCAGTCTGTACTTCATCCAATATTTCTCCCATATGCATAAACCCGTGAACCATATCCTTGTAAAAGCTTGTTGTAACAGAAATATTTGCATTTTTCATGTTTTCGGCAAGTGTTTTTCCATCATCTACTAATGGATCATGCTCTGCAAGGAGTACCAGTGTTCGGGGTGTATTTTTAAAATCTTTGATTAAAATCGGAATAGCCAGGGGATTATTGAATTCCTGTTCGGGAAGATAATGTTTCCAGGCTTCGATACCGCCTTGTTTATTAAGAACGGGACCATTTTCATACGTTTTCCAAGATTGTGTATTGAATTGATTGTCTGCAGCAGGATAAATCAATACCTGAAATTTCAGCTGCTCTCCTATTTGTGTGGAAACAGCGGTTGCCAGCGCTCCGCCAGCACTATCACCAATAATTCCTATTCTATTTTTGTCAATTCCTAATGATGCTGAGTTTTCGATAATCCATTTTACGGTATCAATGCAGTCATTTAAACCTGCAGGAAAAGGATGTTCGGGGGCAAGACGATAATCAACAAAAATAACCGTCGCTTTTGTTTTGTTGGCCAATTTACGGACAACAGCATCATGTGTTTCAAAACCTCCGGCTATAAACCATCCTCCATGAATGTAAATGATGGCAGGTTCTTCCTGACGGACTTTTCCCTTTGGACGATAAATTCGGATGGGAATCTGGTGGCTTTCGTGTGGAATATTCAGCTCCTCAATCATGGCAACCGCTTCTCTCTTTCCACTTAATTGAAAAGACATGGTTTCAAGATATTTACGGGTGTCATCCATTGAATCCTGAGCGTTAAATGACTGTATTTTTTCTAAGTGAGTTAAAATTTGGTTGATTTTGGGTGTTAACTGCATTTTCTTTTTTTATTTAAGTTAATATTGTTTTTTGCAGTGAACATTAGCGCTATTGTTCTTTTACTGCTGCATATTTTCTGCTTCGTGGTACAAAATTAAATTTCAAACCTTACATTTGCATTGTATACATCGAATTGTATGGTACTAACAAATTTGTAAGTAATGGGGAAAATAAAAGAAAACTCAACGAATAATATTAACAGACAATACATCCATGAATGCGATCTTACCTATGCTGTATGCAAAATTGGGGGACGATGGAAACTCTTGATTTTGGATAAGCTTAAGGATGGAAAACTGCGTTTTAGTGAACTTAAAAAGGCTATTTTAGGGATAACGGAAAGGATGCTGACCCTTCAATTGAGGGAACTGGAGAAAGAAGGACTGGTTAAAAGAACAGTACATGCAGAGGTTCCACCACGCGTAGATTATGAACTTACAAATATTGCAAGAGAGCTGATCCCAATCTGGAGTGTATTGAGTGATTGGGGAGGAAAACACAGAAAACTTATTCAGGAACAGGAAATTTCTGAAGAATAATTTTATTTTTTTTTAATTTCTTATCAAAGGATCATGATCTTTACAATCATGCCTTATTTACTTTATTACAAAACAGAACATGGGCGATTAATGCTAATACTCCAAAAGCAGTTCCCACAAGGCATACTCCTGTCCATTGTGCTTTCTGCCAAGCCAAAGAAGCAAGCCAGGTTCCCAATGAACCACCAATGAAATAAGAAACCATATAAACCGTGTTTAACCTATTGACAGCATTAGATTTGATCATAAAATAATTGGTCTGGTTCATGATATGGCTTGACTGTACTCCAAGGTCAACAAGGATAACGCCTATTATTAATCCCCAATACGTTTCTCCTGCAAAATAAGTGAAGCCCCAGCTTCCTATCAAAATCAGTAAAGAGTACAATATGATACGGTTGATGCCCAAATACTTTTGCAGGTTTCCAACTTTTGCTGCCGCCAAAGCACCTACAGCCCCCGCAAGACCAAAGCTGCCTACAACAGATGAACCTGCATTAAAGGGTGGTTTTTCCATATGAAAGACCAAAGTGGTAAATAAGGCACACATAGATCCAAAAGCCATTGCCCCACGGAATGAAGCCAGCTGAAGAATAGGCTGTGTTTTCGCAAGATGAGCCACAGAGCGCATTAATTCTTTATAGGTACCTTTAAAATTCGGGAAAAGCTCAGGAAGCATAGTATAAACGGCAAACCATACCAAAATCATTAATCCTGCTGCAATGCCAAACATCGCTCTCCATCCCCAGACTTCTCCTACAATTCCGCCTACAAAACGAGACAGAAGAATTCCCAATAAAAGTCCGGACATTACCAATCCTATATTGGCTGATTTTTCTTTATCAGACGATAGTTCTGCCGCAATAGGGACAAACAGTTGAGGAATTACAGAAGTAGCTCCAATCAACAAGCTCGCTGCATACAGCATCCAAAGCTGATTGGCGAAGGTCATCCAAAGCAAGGACCCAAAAACAAGAAGCAAGTCAATCAGGATTAGTTTTTTACGGAAAAATTTATCTCCAAGCGGAACAATCAATAGTAATCCCAAAGCATATCCTATCTGGGTAAGAACTGAAATCTTACTTACTGCGGCTTCAGAAACATGAAAATCTTCTGAAATAAGTGCCAGTAAGGGCTGATTATAATAATTGTTGGCTACAACAAGTCCTGAAATGATGGCCATTAACCAGACTACTGCCCGAGAAATACCGTTGGTAGAGCTTACCTGCATGATAAAATTTTTATTGAACAGAAATATATCCTATAATTAATCATTTTGGATATATATTTTTAACGGATTCAAAGGTAGGCATTTTAATAAAAAACATATAATATCATAATTGATTTAACCTTTGGATGAGATAGATGCTTTTTTTCTTAAAAACGGCTTTAATAGAGAGTTTTTTTAAGCATTATCCAATTTTATCTTTACATTTGTAATAACACATGTATTTTTATGGATTATATAGATTCCAAGGAACAGATTTTACAAAAGTCTGCTGAAGCAAAAGAAATTTTTCTTCCTCATATTTCAGCCGATCCGGTTATTTTCGGTTTTGATCAAAATGAACTGAAAGTTTTGCTGGTGAGGATGAATTACCGAAAACAATGGCTTCTTCCCGGTGGTTTTATAAGAAAAGACGAAGATTTGGATGAAGGTGTGATGAGGGTTTTAAAATCAAGGGCGGGTGTTACCAATGTTTTTCTGGAGGAATTTGCAGTTTTTGGAAAAAAAAACAGAAGTGAATTTTATTTTGAGGATTTTGATGAAACCTTATTTCAGAAGCAACGTTTTATCTCCATAGGTTATTATGCCTTGTATAATTCCGTGGATATTGAACCCGTTATGGATGATGTAAGTGAAGCCTGTGAGTGGGTTTATTTAAGAGATCTTCCTACCATTGAACTGGCCATGGATCATCGCGAAATTATTGAAAAAGCACTTCTTACATTAAGAGAAAAAATCTCATACAAACCCATCGGATATAATTTGTTACCTGAAAAATTCACACTTTCTGAACTTCAGAAATTATACGAAGCGATATTGGGCAAGGAGCTCAACCGTGGAAATTTTTATAGGAAAATCAAAAATTTAGGATTTTTAAAAAAACTTGATGAACAGAGACGTGGTGGCGCGCATAAGTCGCCGGATCTTTACTCCTTTGATGAAGAAAATTATGTGAAAGCATTGGAGAATGGATTGAATAACTGGTAGATACCTTTTCATTGTTTTTTCCAATGGCCTGCATTGATGAAAAAGCTTTTGAATGTTAGAAATATTGAGGAAATTTGCAGCATGAAGATCATTCCACTTAAAGAAGGTAATTTTTCAGCCAGTAAAACCAAGGACTTTACTCTTTTAACAGATGAAAATTTTAATACCGTTACCGGAATTAAAATGTCTGTACAGCCTTTTCTTATCATCACAGAAAATGATTATATTCTTTTGGATGCCGGTATTGGATGGAAAAATGAGGATGGAAATTCTGTGGTCTCCACGCTTCTTGAAAGAGAAAGCATATATCCGGAGCAGGTTACAAAGCTACTCCTTTCCCATCTTCACAAGGACCATATTGAAGGAGCTGTAAGACTTACGGATTATGGTTATGAACCCACTTTTCCTAATGCAGAAATATATATTCAAAAACGTGAACTGGATTTTGCCATGGAAAATAAAGGGAATCCCTCTTTTGATTTTGAAGTATTGGAAAACCTGATCCAATTGCCCAATATTATCTGGATGAATGATGATAATGGTAAAATTACCGATGAAATTTTCTATGAAGTAGTGGGCGGTCATACTCCATTTATGCAGGTTTTCTGGATCAAAGAAAATGGAGAAACTGTTTTTTACGGTGCAGACGATCTTCCACAGGCTTCTTACCTGAAGTATCATTTAGCCTACAAAAGTGATTTTGATGGCAGAAAAGCAATGGAATTACGACTTGAATGGGAAAAGAAAGCAAGAGAAAACCATTGGAAAATTCTACTTTATCATGATCTGGAAAAAGCAGTGATAGAGATCTAGAAAGCACCTTGCCATATGACCTGCTATAAATCAAGCTGTCTTTGAAACTCCTCAAGGTATTTTGCAATATGAATTCCATCTGCTAAGCCGTGATGAGCTTCAATAGAAACGGGAAGATATTTTTTACCCTCACGGATATTGAATTTACCGAAAGCAATTTTAGGAATTGATTCTCCGGTATTAAAATCTGTTGGATGAAGAATCGCACTGAACGAGTTCCAGGGAATTGTAGTATGTCTTACGTGGTCTTTACCCAGTCTTTCATTACTTATTCTAAGCCCTGAAGTCTCGTGTACTCCCTTTATTTCTTCCTGTAAATTAGCATTGAAAGTTTCAAAATCCTCAGAGAAAAGGGTGAATGAAAAGCCAAAGGTTCCGTCTGGCCTGCCAATGGTACTTCCGGCATGTACTGTATCAAACTGCACAACCTGCCCGTCAATAATTCTAAGCTTTAATTCATCGACGGTATTTACAGCCACCATAGATTTATGAAAGTAATAGGCAAAAAATGAGTATCCGTTTTCCTTAGCTTTATCATAGGCCTTTGTACAATCTACTTCCGTTGTAAAGCCAAAATATGGACTTGCCATGTTAGAAAAAAAATTAAAATGCTCCTTTCTGTTCCAGCTTTCAATATCTACGATCTTCATTGATTTTTATTTGCTGCAAATTTCTGTAATTTTTACCAGTTTACAAGTAAAAGGAATATAAATTTCCCATTAACATTACATTTTTCCTGTTTCAAAATCATTACAAAGAAATTGACAAGCATGATTATTGCATTTGCTTATTAAAAGCGATGAATGCTTAAAAAAAAACATCTAAAAACAAAATAAAGCTTTACGAATATGGATACACAAAATTTAAAAGGAAGCCATTGGTCAGCAAAAAAGGTAGACCATGTTTATATAGTCAGTATAAAAAATCAATCAAGTATCATTGAAGCGCTTACAGATTTTGTTAGAAGCCAAGGCATTCAATCGGGGAGAGGTTACAGGAATTGGAGCGGTAGATGAAGCAACCTTACGTTTCTTTGTTCCGTCCACCAAAAAATATGTGGATAAAACATTTAAGGAGCAAATGGAGGTAACCAATATTTCGGGAAATGTTTCTGTAATAGGCGGAGAGCCTCTACTCCATCTGCATATTACCTTAGGAAGAGAAGATTATACTGCTTTGGCAGGACATCTTTTAGACGCCAGAATTCGGGGAGCAGGAGAATTTATTTTTTATCCGCTTACTACCAGAGTTGTAAAGATAAAAGATGAGGAAATAGGCATCAATCTTTATAATTTTGAAGAATAATATACTGAAAGTCTTATTTTTGATAAAATATTTTTTTTAATGTTTGAGGTACTTCTTTCCCATATTCAGAATAAAGTTGCTATAACCGATGAACAGAAAAATCAGGTTCAGGCTTTCTTTACTTTAAAAAAACTTCGAAAAAAGCAATATTTGTTACAGGAAGGAGAGATCTGTAAATGTCTTTCTTTTGTAAGTAAGGGATTGCTGAAGTCTTATTTTTTGGATGAAAAAGGGAATGAACATATCAATATGTTTGCTTTTGAGGGCTGGTGGATCTCGGATTTTAACAGTTTTATTCATCAGGAAAAATCTGTGTTAAACATTGATGCCATTGAAGAAACTGAAGTTCTGATGATCACTCTTGATGATTATGAAAAAATGATGCTGGAAATTCCGGTAATGGATCGTTATTTTAGAATTCTCTATCAAAATAGCCTTGTAACAAAAGATCATAGACTGATTGTTTCTAATAGCTATACTGCTGAGGAAAAATATCTGCAACTGGCACAGAAAAACCCCGATATGATAAAAAGGGTTCCCCATAATCTTATCGCGTCCTATCTAGGGCTGGCTCCTGAAACTGTGAGCAGGATCCGTAAAAAAAATCTTCTTAACAATACTTGATACAGATCAATCCAAATGCATGATTCACATCAAGCATAATAGCCTGTTCACAGCCATAATTTTGTAACGAAAATTTACAATACTTATGGAAAATAAAGAAAACGTAGCATTGGTAGTAGGTGCTACCGGAATTACAGGAAGCAATCTGGCAGAAGAACTTATTGCACAAGGCTGGATTACCTATGGGCTATCCAGAAATCCAAACTCTACTATTTCCGGTCTTCGTAGCATAAAAGCAGATCTTTTGGATGAACAGAACCTGATGGAAGCATTGGATGGGATCTCTCCTACTCATATTTACTTCACAACATGGATGCGAAATGATACGGAAGAAGAAAACATTCATGTAAACAGTTTACTTGTCCGAAATCTTCTGGATGTATTATCGCCTAAAAAATCAGTTAAACATGTGGCTTTAGTTACGGGATTGAAGCATTATCTGGGACCTTTCGAGACTTATGTTAAGCAAGGGATTTTGCCTGAAACACCTGTTCGGGAAGAACATCCAAGACTTGCTCTTCCTAATTTCTATTATGCTCAGGAGGATGAAGTGTACAAGGCTTCGGAAAGAGATGGTTTTACCTGGAGTATTCACAGGCCTCATACTGTAATTGGACACGCTGTAGGTAATCTGATGAATATGGGAACTACGCTGGCTATCTATGCAAGTATCTGCAAGGAAACGGGAAGAAAGTTCATATGGCCAGGATCTGAAGCACAATGGCATGGTGTTTCGGATGTGACAGATGCCAAAGTACTGGCAAAACAACTGGTATGGGCTTCGTCCACTGAATCTGCAAAAAATCAGGCCTATAATATTACGAACGGAGATGTTTTTCGATGGAAATGGCTTTGGAAAAGGTTAGCTGACTGGTTTGGAATAGAAGCAGAAGGGTTTAATAGCATCATCAGGCCTCTGGAAAAAGAATTGGAAAATGATTCTCAAATCTGGAGCGAGATCGCAAAAAAGTATCATTTGAATGAGGAAAACCTTAGCAAATTATCGTCCGCATGGCATACTGACCTTGATCTCGGAAGACCATTGGAAGTAATGTGTGATATGTCCAATAGCAGAAAGCTTGGATTTACTGCCTATAAAAGTACAGAAGACTCTTTTATAGAATTGTTTGAGCGATTAAGAGCTGAGAATATAATTCCTTAGGGAGTAATTATGAAAAAGCCATCTATATAAAATGTAGATGGCTTTCTCTAGTTTTTAATAGTATCTCTATATTTTCTTACTTAATTTCTTGTAGATATACATTCGCAGTATTTTTTACATCTATTTCTATAAATTTCAAGTCTGAAAAATATAAATCTCTTTTTGTCGGTTCATTAGATGGAGAATATGTGTTTTTAAAGAAAGTCTTTTGCATTTCTTTTACATTAATTATTTCACTGCCAGCAATATATTTTATATCTTTTTCAGATGCTTTATTCTCTTTATTATCTTTAGGTAATTCAAAATTTAAATTATAATTTCCTCTTTTAAATTCTAAATTCTTGATGTAATAATTCTTCTCCTGACCACATTTACAATAGATATTCATTGTGTCTTTCTGTTGAATAAAAGTATATTTTTTCTGATAATATTTAGAACCCATTGGTTTCCATTCTTGGGTAACTACACTTATATTCTTATTATTGAAGATTTCTTTATTCTCTGATGCTTCCACTGTTTTTTTATAAGAATTATCCTGATTATATACTTTTGAATAATATTTTGCGAGTTGGATATTTCCACTTATAAATTCAAATACTAGTACATCTTTTGATGTTGTTTCAATTACTTTTTGTGCATTGCACGATGTGAAAATTAAGGTAATTATTAAGACATATATGAATATATTCATTTTATTATTTCAATTATTTTTATTTCATTTCTATCTTAACATTGTCAAGTTTTTCAAAATCAACACTATAAAATATGACATCATTTAATTTAGTATCTTCTCTTTTTCTTGTGTTATTGTTAAATAATTTATAAAGCAAAATATTGTCATTAAAAACATTAGCCTTATCAGAAGATTCTAAATTATTTTTTAAAATTTCAATATTAAAATTTCCTTTTTTAAACCGTATGTTATGAAAATAATAATTACCCGTATTTTCATAGTTAATTACATAATTCATAGTATCCTTATCCTTTATAAAACTAATTTTTATAGGACGGGGAATATCAGTCCACTTTCTGTCTTTAATTAAAATATAAGTATCATTTTGCATAAATACTTTCTGTAAAATCCTTACTCCTTTTTCTGGTTTTAATAGAAGTAGATTTGAACTATACATATCCTCCTTTGCTATTTTTCTTTGCGCATTACAACTATAAATAAAAGGCAAAACTAGTATGACAAAAAATATTTTTTTCATTATTTATTGGTCTTCTTCATTTCTGTATAGGCAATCACAGGGAAAATTTTTTATAATTATAGGATAAGTATTTTTATTTAATCTTTCAATACATTCTTTTAGATTTACGGTATAATATCCTTTTCTGAAATGCAAATTTTTAATGTGGAACGAAAGAGGACTATAAGAATCAAACAATAATTTGATTTGCATAGTATCATTTTTATAAATGAAATTTGTTTTTGAATTAACAGAAATTCCAACATAACTATATTGTTTCTTCGCTTGAGAATATTTATAATTGTTACTATTAGGTTGTTTAGCAAAATATAGTCGCTGCTTTTTATAGAAAATAGAATCAACTGTAATGGCTGAAGTTCGCAATGGCTGAGCAATACATAGATTGTTCAACAAAAACATAAAAATTATACTAATTAATATTTTCATATTTTGATTATTATATTTTTAATTTCTTCAATTAATATGTTAATTTTTGGATTAATATCACGTGTAACAATATTCCCTCTAGGGGCCGGAATATCGCTTCCAAATTGTGTTAAAGGTATATGTAAATGACCTGTAGGTAGGGTTGAGTATAATTCTGTTCTTAATTTAGCTACCCTATAAAATATTTCGTTAGAAAGGTAATCTCCCCCCGAACCTTCATAAGATTTCTGTTTTTGAAGATCTAAGAGTTTTGATCTCAAAATAACACCTTCTGTTGTTTTATCATTATCTCCACCATGATATGAATTATAAGTTTGGTTTAAATATATCCAAAAAACATCAGTAATATTGTTTTTATTGGGAACTATTTTTTTATAAGGTAAGGTTGTCTCATAAAACTCTTTACCTTCATTAAGTTGATTAAAATATTTTTCATTATAACTTTCTGAAGAGTTTCCCCAATACATATTATCAGCGAATCCACCTCTGTTTTTGCAAGGAAACCTATCTACATCAAACCTAAATACATCGCCTTGGCTTACTGTAATTATCATATCAACGTTTTTAATTAATGGCTCAATCAAATATTCTATCAAACCTTTATCATTTTTAAATCTATCAAAATCAGCATAACGAACAGGACATATAAAAGTTTGTATGAAATAATTCCCAATTATTTTGTTATATAAGGTAAGTGCATTTATACCACTAGGGTTTGATTGCAAAATATTTCCATCCTTTTGTGGATTCAATACGAAAGGATCAAATCCTGTAATGAGAATTTTCTTTTTATTATCAGCCTTTGAAAAATCTATTCCTGTATAATTTCTACTTTTTTCTTCAAAAAGTACGATGGTTTTCCAAAGTTTGCTGCTTTTAGGGATAATGGATTTTTTGAAAAAATCCTCCTGATCCTTTTGTGAAAGTGCTTTAATCTCTTTGATAAAAACATATTGCCTTTTTAAGATAACCTGCATAGCAATCCTTGCCCAATACAGAGGTCTGTCGTCAAGAATAGCCTTTCTTTCTTTTATTTCTTCCTTTTTTACCCCGGTTTTGTTATTTGTTGTGGTCAGCTTCATGCTATGATCCTGATGCTGTAATACTGCATAATCCCATAATTTTCCCGCACTTTCAGATACCTTGGCATTTATTTCCTCAATAGATGCTTCTGTGTGGTCTTCACAAAGCCATTCTGAAAAATCATCAACAATATCTTTAATATCTTCATTTTCATCAGCATATTTGTCGATGTACAAGTTTTCGTAATTCGTCAATAAATCTTTACTACCAGAATTATCTGTTTTAAAAAGGCCTATCAGTTCTTCATAGTTTCTTTTATAGGTAATGGGCTTTAGACGGTTTCCCGTCGGTGGAAGAAAAACATTTTTTGCATCTAAAATTATTTTTGCGAAAAATTCATTTAACTCTTCTTCATTTATTTTGGTTTCATGTAAAGCATAATCATATTCTTCAAAATCATCACTATACCAATTAGGATTGAGAACAAAAAGTGGAGTTTCAAAAGTTTCTTCATGAGTAACCAACCCGTTCCAGGAAAAGCGTTTTGTATTTAAAATATCAAATTTCTGATTGGTACTTTTTGTTTTTCCCTGTAGGTCTACATAGATGCTTTGCCCTTTTGCATTGGACGTTAATACCTTAATTTTAAGCTTTTGTCCGTAAAAGAAATCCTTAGTATTCTCGTTGAGTATTTTATTGTTTTCATCCAAAAATTCAACCTTTTCCACTTTTGGATGGATGGTATAAATTTCTTCAGGAGGAACATAGTTTCCGTGGGAAACTCCGGTATTTTCGCCTTGCTGGGTTATTTGTTTTTCTGCTGTAACAATTATATTTCCTTTGGTTACCCACATAGAGTGATTTCCATCTGATTTGATGGTATATTCTCCACGAACAATTTTTGTTTTAGAGCCACCAACATACATTTTTGTAGTTTCTCTCATTTGTCAAGTGTTTTTTATGCCCAAATGGTTATGAAACTCAGATGAAGAACGGAAGGGAAAACCGAACTACAACAGATATAATATCAATAAAATCATTTGAACCTTACTAACTTACAAAAATAATTGCAGAATCGTAGGATTCTGCAATTAAAAATATTTGTTCCCAGCACCTATTTTATCAGGTTATAATGCTGTGGTGGTTATTCCGTATTTCTTTTTAAATGAAGAATAGAAATGAGACAGATTTTCAAATCCCAGATCGAGATAGATGTCCGATGGTTTCTTATTCTTGTTTTTAATCAGATAATAAGCTTCGTTCAATCTTTTTTCCTTGAGCCATTGCTTTGGAGTCATATTGAATATTTTACTGAAATCCCTCTTAAAACCTGAAAGGCTGCGACCTGTAAGCCGGGCAAAAGCTTCCACAGATACATTGAACATAAAGTTTTTATTCATAAATTCCTTAAGGTCGATTTTATGAGGTTCAGAAAAGTCAAAAAGAAGATTCTTGAGCTCAGGATGAGCTTGCAGAAGAAGTTCAATTGCTTCCTTAACCTTTAATACAGCCAGTCTTGGAGGTATTTCTTTCGTTTTATTGATATAAGGAATTAATGATGCAAAATAACTCTTAAAAAAATCATCAGACTCAAAAAATAACCGCTGATTACCCGCAAAAGGAGTATCCATTATCATCTTTTGCTCACTGGCATATTGCCTCAGGGTTTCATCGTCCAGCGTAATGGAAATAAACTGATACTTTTCACCATTTAAAGGCTTCTTAATCGTTCGGATTAATTGATTTTTTCTGACTAAAACTACTGTATTTTCCCTAATAATGGTCTTTCCCTGATCATGAAAGGCATGCGTTTCCCCAGAGATCTGAAATCCCAGAAAATGATCCGGAATAAATTCCTCGTGGCCTCTGTAGGCTTCAAAAGCACACGAATAAACCAGTTTGTCAAATATAATCTCAGAAGTCTTTTCCATAGTACAAATATCTGAAATTTAAGCGATAGCAGACGCTCCTGTATGAGCAATTTCTTTGTCCTGTTCAGGAGTACCACCGGATGAACCAATAGCACCAATTATCGCTCTATTTTCATCCTTAATGATGACACCTCCCGCAAGGGTTAAAAGTCCATTATTGGAGTTCAGCATTCCATATCCGTGGATCTCAGCACCTGAAATAATGCTTCCCATTACATCACTGTCAATTCCAAACATAATAGCAGTTTTTGCTTTTTTTATGGCAAAATCGATCACCCCATATATGCTGTCCAGCCTTGCAAAAGCAACCAGATGTCCTCCTGTATCTACCACAGCAATACTTACAGGAATACCCAATGATTTTGCTTTTTCTATTGCGGCATGCAGTACTTTTTCTGCTAGTTCATAACTGATTCCAGTCATATTATTAGCTTTTAGCAGTCCACGCTTCAGATTGAAGCTGTTTTACAAAATCTTCAGTTTCCTTGGGATGTACATTCCTAAAATCACTATTGTCATCAAGAGCCACATTAACAATAACTTCTGCCATGGAATACGGATCTAATTGATGGGCAAGAGATTCAGAGGCTCCATCGAAGGCTGTTTCCGGAGTAAAATTCACCTTTGGATCATACCAACGGAATATAGAGTCTACTCCTCTATCATTGAACCCTGTTCCAAATACCCCCGGATTACAGGTTGCGATTTTGATATTGAACGGAGCCAGCTCTGTTTTCAATCCTTCCGCAATTGATTCCAAGGCGTGTTTAGAAGCACAATAAGCGGCCACGTAGGGTACCGTCCATAAACCTCCCATTGATGAAGTGAAGACAATTTTACCACCTTTCTTTTCAATAAACTTTTTAATAAAGCCCTGTGCCAGTTCCAACGCACCGAATACATTCACCTCAAACATAGATCGGATAATATCAACCGGTTGTTCTGCAATAGGACCGCCTTCCATAATACCCGCATTGCTGATCAGAATATCAATATCATATTTGTTTAAAATATAGGCAATATCCCTTGAATTGGTTACATCTAGTTTATCAACCGTCAAAGTCACACCCTGAGCTGAAGCTTCACGAATTAGGTCACTCATTTGAGGATATACCTGCGTGGTTGCAATTACCTGATGTCCTTTTTTAGCAAGCTCAAAGGCTGCAATTTTTCCAAATCCGCTTGCTGCTCCTGTAATTAGAATTGTTTTACTCATTGTATTTTATTTTTTTGTTGATACAAATTTCAAAGATTTTCAAGCGGTTTATATTGGTGTAAAGTCCAAACTTATAGTGTTGAGAAGTTCATCAGCCTCAAAGAATAATCGATTGTCAGGAAGATGATTATCTATTACCATCTTTTGTTCACAAGAATATTATTCATCATTCAACAAAATGGAAATAGAATTGAAGAACAAAGGGAAAAAATCCAGGATTAATGATCCTGGATTATAATTATTTACTTTATCTTATTTCTAAAAATAAGGATTACTGCATATATAGAACTCACTACAAATATTATAAAAGGAATTATAAAACTGAGGCGCAGTTTAGACATAATATCACTATAATATGTATTAGGAATCATCAAAGAAATTATTATTGATAATAATGCTATAAAACAGAATAGCATTAAATAACGATCTTTATAATATCTAGATGATAAGAAAATGTATAATGTACCAATAATAGGTATAGCAGTAATTCCTTCCCAAAAAATATCGTGCTGAGAAAAAGATAAAGAAACTATATCATTAATAAATTGGTATAACGAAAAAAGTATATACACAAATATTGGGAGATCATCTTTACCTAAACTGCAAATCATTAAAAATGAGATAACAGAAATAATTTTAATAATTTTCAGTTTCATTGGATCGTATCTGTTCTACAGGAGTTGAGGGCAAAGGATGCTGTGGACAATAGTATAAGTCCATAGATTAAATTTTTTTTCATGTTTGTGTTAATTCTAAGATTAGATGACAAATATAAAGAATTATTTTACTCACTTCCCATAGAAATATATTATGTTAAAAAATTCATATTTTACATTCAAACTAGGTAATCTTTACAAAACCAAAAGAGATATTATGCCTTTGCAAAAATTTTAAAAACATACACTTTTACTCCCTATAATTCTACTAAAATCTAATCCAAAAGAATAATAAAATATACAGTTTATTGTAAATTGGTTAAGTTTTTGAAGCTTATCCTATAAAACCAGTCACACCATTGAAGCTAATCACATTTACCAGAAAAGGAATTTACTGTCCGCAGGGAAAGTTTTATATAGATCCCTGGCGGCCTGTTGATATGGCCATCATCACTCATGGACATGCAGATCATGCCCGTTGGGGAATGAAAAAATACCTTTGCCATCATTTTACAAAGCCTATCCTCCATCAAAGGATTGGGAGTGATATTGAATGCCAGAGTGTGGCATATGGTGAGACTATTACCATTAATGGAGTAAAGGTTTCTCTTCATCCGGCATGTCATATTATTGGTTCTGCACAGATTAGGTTGGAATATAAAGGATATGTAACTGTTGTGTCCGGAGATTATAAGATTCAGGATGATGGATTAAGTACTCCTTTTGAATTAGTAAAATGCAATGAGTTTGTTACCGAAAGTACCTTTGGACTGCCTATTTACAACTGGCTGGAAGTTCAGGATTTAAATCAAAAACTTCAAAACTGGGTATTGAAAAACAAAGAAAATAACAAAACCTCAGTGTTTATCGGGTATTCTCTTGGTAAAGCCCAACGAATTATGACAGCTGTAGAGGAGCTGGGAAAAATATATGTACATTACTCTATCGGAAAGTTGAATGAGGCTTTTGAATCGGTGGGAATTAACCTTCCTGATTATACCATTGCCGACTTCAGAGAACGTTCAAAGGAAGTGGAACATGAAATTGTAATTGTTCCACCAGCCTTACTGGATAGTAATATTATTAAGAAAATTCCGGATCCGGCCACGGCTATATGTTCCGGATGGATGCAGGTACGTGGTGCCAGAAGATGGAGAAGTGCAGATGCAGGATTTGCCATGAGTGATCATGCAGACTGGAAAGGATTGCTGCAAACTATAAAGGCTACCGAAGCAGAAATTGTTCATGTTACGCATGGGCAGACAGAAATTTTCTCAAAATATCTGAATGAAATTGGCATTCATGCAGATATTGTAGAAACCCTTTATGGTGAAGACGAAGAAGAATCTGAAAAGGAAACCATTGAAAATCCGGAATCATGAAACATTTTGCAAACCTTATTAATGCCTTGGAAACAACCAATAAAACCAATGCTAAAATTGATGCAATTATGGATTATCTGGAGCGTACGCCAGATGATGATAAAGTATGGTTTATTGCCTTGTTTACAGGGAAAAGACCCAAGAGAAACATCAATACCAATTATATGAAAGAGTGGGCATTGGAAATTACAGGACTTCCACTGTGGCTTTTTCAGGAAAGTTATTCCTCTGTTGGAGATCTTGGTGAAACCCTTTCTTTGATTCTTCCTCCCCCACAGGAAAAAATAGAAAGAAGCCTGTCACAATGGATGAATGATATTGTTGATTTAAAAGACAAAACAGAGGCTGAAAAGAAAGAATTTGTACTAAATTCATGGAACGGATTGGATTATACAGAACGATTGATTTTCAATAAATTAATTGGCGGAAGCTTCCGGATTGGGGTTTCTGATAAAACGTTAATCAATGCATTGACAAAGTTTTCCGGTCAGGAATCCAGTGCGCTGATGCATAGTCTTATGGGGAAATGGAACCCTAATGAAACTTCTTTCAGAGAACTGATTGCTGCTGAAAATGTAAATCCTGACAATTCAAAACCATATCCTTTTTGCCTTGCCTATCCTTTAGAAAAAGAGCTTGATGCCCTTGGCGAATCCAATGAGTGGCTGGTAGAATACAAATGGGACGGAATTCGGGGACAGATTATCCGAAGAAATGATGAAGTCTTTATTTGGTCGAGAGGTGAAGAGCTTGTTACAGAGCAATTTCCCGAGATTACCGAAGTGATAAAAGCCATGAACGGGAACTTCGTTTTAGATGGAGAAATACTTGCAGTAAAAGATGGTAAAGTTTTAAATTTCAATGAATTACAGAAGAGATTAAACAGAAAAACTTTAACTAAGAAAATGCTCTCGGAAATTCCTATAGAAGTCTTTGCCTACGATTTACTGGAGCTTGAACATAATGATTTGAGAGAGAAACCAATCTCTGCCAGAAGAGCAATGCTGGAGGAATTATTGCGCAATGAAAAGCCTCATAACATTAAGCTTTCTCAAAGCATCGATTTTGAAAAATGGGAAGAGCTTAACCATATCCGGGAAAATTCAAGAACGGTAAATAGTGAAGGATTGATGCTGAAACAGAAAAATTCACCTTATCACTCAGGTCGAAAGAAAGGTGATTGGTGGAAATGGAAAATCAATCCCTTTACAATAGATGCCGTTCTGATCTATGCCCAAAAAGGTAGTGGCAGACGTAGCGCCTATTACACCGACTATACTTTTGCCGTAAAAAATGAGGATAAACTGGTTACCATTGCGAAGGCTTATTCAGGATTGACGGATAAAGAAATCATGGAAGTAAGCAAATTTGTAACAAAAAATGCCATTGAAAAATTTGGCCCGGTACGAACTGTAAAAGCTGAGCTTGTCTTTGAAATTGCCTTCGAAGGAATTGGACTCAGTAACCGTCACAAAAGTGGTGTTGCCCTTCGGTTCCCAAGAATTGTCAGATGGCGGAAAGATAAAACGGTAGACGAAATTGACCATCTTGAAGAAATTAAAAAATTAATACAATAACGTGGCTGCTTTTGAACATACCAATGGATTTAAAATCATTCAACAATGGATGGTTGATAAAGGAATGTCTCCTTTTAAATTTCAAATAGATGCATGGCGCAGATTCGGAAGCGGATACAGCGGTATGGTCGTGGCTCCTACAGGATTTGGGAAAACTTTTTCCGTTTTTTTAGCATTGGTTTCAGACTTTCTGAATCATCCTGAACATTATAAAAAAGGTTTGAAAATGATCTGGATAAGCCCATTAAGATCTTTATCCAAGGATATTGCGAAGGCCATGCAGGAAGCTATTGATGAAATTGGGCTTGACTGGGCTGTAGGGGTCAGAAACGGAGATACAGATCCTAAAGTGAGACAACAGCAGGTAAAGAAAATGCCTGAAATTCTTGTCGTAACACCAGAAAGTTTACACTTACTTCTTGCTCAGAAAAATCATGAGTCCTTTTTTCGCGATATGAAATGTATTGTTGTAGATGAATGGCATGAATTATTAGGTTCAAAGCGAGGTGTAATGGTAGAATTGGGAATTTCACAGCTTAGAAGCTACGTTCCCGACATGAAAATCTGGGGCATTACAGCAACAATAGGCAATCTGGAAGAAGCTATGGAAGTTTTGATTCCCTATGACGTTAAAAAAACTCAAATTACAGCTACGGAACGAAAGAAAATAGATATTATTCCCGTCTTTCCGGATGAAATTGAAATATTGCCCTGGGCAGGACATCTTGGGAATAAATTGGCGGATAAAGTAGTACCCATTATTCTCAACTCAAAATCTACCATTGTTTTTACCAATACCCGAAGCCAAAGTGAAATGTGGTATCAGCTGCTGCTGGACGCCTATCCGGATTTTGCGGGGCAGATCGCTATTCATCATAGCTCCATTGATGCTCATTTAAGGATCTGGATTGAAGAGAATCTGAGTTCAGGAAAATTAAAAGCTGTTGTTTCCACATCATCGCTAGATTTAGGAATAGATTTTAAACCTGTTGATACTGTCATTCAGATCGGTTCCGCAAAAGGAGTGGCAAGATTTCTTCAGCGGGCAGGCCGTAGTGGACACTCCCCTTTTGAAACTTCCAAAATTTATTGTGTACCCACTCATTCTCTGGAACTGATTGAGGTTTCTGCCTTAAAGGAAGCCGTAAAGCAAAAAGTAATTGAACCAAGGGAACCACAGGTCTTATGCTTCGATGTTTTGGTTCAGTTCTTAATGACCTTGGCGGTTGGAAACGGTTTTTATCCCGATGAAGTATATAAAAGAATCAAAAAGGTATATGCGTTTCAGGAAATGATGGATGAAGAATGGAAAAGCATTCTTGAGTTTCTGACCATTGGTGGCAGTGTATTGAAGAGTTATGAGGAATTCCATAAAATTGTGATTTTGGATGATGGTTTATACAAGGTAACCTCACGGAAAATAGCAATGCTTCACCGGATGAATATGGGAGTAATTGTAAGTGATGCCATGCTAAAGGTTAAATTTATTTCCGGGGGTTATATTGGAATGATTGAAGAATATTTTATTTCAAAATTAAAAAAAGAAGAAAAATTCATTTTAGCCGGACGTACTCTGGAAGTAGCAATGATCAAGGATATGACCGTATATGTAAGATCCGCCAAAGGAAGAGCACTTGTACCGAGTTATTTGGGTGGAAGATTGCCTTTGAGCTCTGATTTGGGTCATTTTTTAAGAGAAAAACTTTCACACGCACTAAATCCGAAAGCCTCAGAAAAAGAATTGAAATTTCTGCACCCGCTTCTGGTCAATCAGGAAAAAAACTCGCATATTCCCAAAGAAGATGAATTCTTGGTTGAAATGATTAAAAACCGAGAAGGATACCACTTGTTTATGTACCCTTTTGAAGGCCGTTTGGTACATGAAGTGATGGCGGCATTAATAGCCTACAGAATTTCAAAACTCGCTCCAATTTCCTTTTCGATGGCCATGAATGATTATGGATTTGAATTATTCAGTGACAAGGAAATACCCTTAAATGAAGAAAATATACAGCAAATTTTAAGCAGAGAGAACCTGATGACAGATATGATAGCCAGTATTAATTCTGCAGAAATGGCAAGGAGGAAATTTCGGGATATAGCCGTGATCTCGGGAATGGTCATTCAAAATTATGCGGGAAAGCAACGCTCTAATAAATCCTTGCAAAGTTCAGCCGGATTGATCTTTAAGGTACTGGAAGACTATGATCCCAATCATTTTTTGATCAGGCAGGCCTATACAGAAGTCTTTAATATTCAGCTTCAGGAACAGCGTTTAGTAGAAGCGTTTAAAAGAATTGAAAAGTCTAAAATTATTTTAAAGCATTCTCATTCCTTTACTCCGTTAAGCTTTCCTATAAAGGTAGACAGTCTCAGACAGACTCTTTCCAGTGAAGGGCTTGATGCCAGAATTAAAAGAATGTTGAAGCTTTAAAATATCATTATTTTCGGCTTAAATACCTGAAAAGTTTCATGTCTTTTGTACATCATAACTCTTGATAAGTTCGTAACTTAGAGTATATTCTTCGAAGAGTAAAATAACATTAAAATCATGGCAAAATTGTTCTTAGTCCGCCACGGGCAGTCACTCTGGAATCTTGAAAACAGATTTACAGGCTGGCAGGATATTGATATAACAGAAACCGGAATTGAAGAAGCAAAAAATGCAGGAATAGCCCTAAGCAAAGAAAAAATAGATGTTGCTTTTACTTCTGTACTCATCAGAGCAGAACATACCCTTTCCATTATCCTTGATGAAATAGGGAAACCCAATATTCCTATTATTATGGATAAAGCATTGAATGAACGGTCTTATGGAGATCTTGAGGGGCTTAACAAAGCAGAAACGGCACAAAAATATGGTGATGAGCAGGTTTATAGCTGGCGCAGGTCCTATGATGTTGTGCCACCAGGCGGAGAAAGTCTTAAAGATACCTATAACAGGGTTATTCCCTATTTTGAAAGAGAGATTGCCCCACTTTTAAAAAAAGGAGAAAATGTACTTATTGTAGCCCATGGAAATAGTCTGCGTTCATTGATTATGTACCTTGAACATTTATCACCTGACGAAATTTTAGAAAGAGAAATTGCAACAGGTATTCCTATAACCTATATTTTTGATGAAAACTTTCATGTAAGCAGAAGAGAAAACTAGTTTTTTGTACACAAGTACAAGACCTTAAATTTATAATTTTTAATCGTGTTTATTGTTACAAAAGATATTTCAATTCAAAACGAGGTTTTTACTTTAACCAATCAGCGTGCTGTATTTTGGAAAAAGGAAAAAGCACTGATACTTTCTGATCTTCACATCGGGAAGACCGCTCATTTTCGTAAAAATGGGATTGCACTAGCCAATCATATTATGAAAAGTGATCTGGAAAGACTTTCAGCATTGATTGAATACTTCCAGCCTGAGAAATTTATTGTTGTCGGTGATTTGCTTCATGCAGGGGATAATTCTGATGTGGACGAATTCTGCACATGGAGAAGTCAATATCCTGATCTTCATTTTTATCTTATTGAAGGCAATCATGACCGCATTTCAGAACAGTTAAAGAAAAAACTTTGCCTGAATTTTAAGAAATCCTTACTGGAAGTTGATGGATTTACCTTTATTCATGATTTTGATAAAACAAAAACAGGTTTCCAGATTACCGGACATATTCATCCCGGAATTGTTTTAAACTCTGCTGTAAAAAGTATCAGACTTCCCTGCTTTGCCCTTAGTACAAATCAATTATTATTACCCGCATTCAGCGAGTTTACAGGGCTTGATACTAAAAATCTGCCTAAGAAAAGTAAGTTTTTTGTTTTTACAGACGCAGAGATCTATGAAATTTAAAATGAACAGAAAACTCGTAAAAATATAATAAACAAGATTTTTAAAATTCTCGCAGATTTTGCAGATAATTTAATCATATTAATATGCTCAATCCGCTAAATCTGCGAGAAGTAAATAATTTTATCTCCGATAAAATCCTTACGTCTTACAACATACAGTATATAAAGCCTTTGCATCTTTGCGCAGCCAGCTCTTCTTATTTATCTTTATCATCCAGCCACACCACTTTCTGCTCAGAAAAATGTTCCTGCCCAATAATTTTGCCATATAATTCAGGTCTTCGTGCCTTAATATATCTATAACCTCCTGCCTGTGTCAGTTTTTCAGGGGTAATGATGGTCGTTTCAAAACTATCTTCAAACGAACGGCATTCCGCAACAACATCTCCAAAAGGATCAATAATCATGGAGCATCCATTCTTAAGCTGATCATCATCCATCCCGATAGGGTTTGAAAAAACAATATAAGCTCCGTTGTCATAAGCCCTTGATGGAAGCCATTTCATCAGCCAGTCTCTTCCTTTCATTCCATTAAATTCTAATCGTAAAGAAGTAGGGTCTTTTTCTCTGTTTTCCCAAAGTTGAGGATCCACAAAGCCTGCTCCCGGTCTTGTAGAAGGGGTGCACATGGTAACATGCGGCATAAAGATAATATCAGCACCCAAAAGCTTGGTCGCCCTTACATTTTCAATAATATTATTGTCATAGCAGATAAGAATTCCGCACTTCCATCCCAAAATATCAAATACACAGTATTCATTTCCAGGGGTAAGATGTGGATTGATGAATGGGTGGAGTTTTCTGTACTTCGCCTTCAATCCGGTTTTATCTACGCACACATAGGCTTTAAAAAGATTGTTTTGCTCATCCTTTTCAAAGAGACCGGCCAGTATGGTAATATTGTGCTGCGTAGCAATCTGTTGTAGCCTTTGAATGCTTTCTCCATCAGGAATGATTTCGGCAATATCGAGAAGCTGTTCTTTTGAAAGTTTTCGGGCAAAAGTATATCCTGTGATTGAACATTCATGGAAGACCATGACATTTGAACCCTGTGAAGCAGCCTGTGCAGACAATTTTTCTATAACAGAGAGATTATATTCCTTATCCCCACTTTTGTTCTCAAATTGTGCTGTTGAAATTTTAATATTCATTGATTTTTTTCAGCAAAACTAGATGATAGCGTTGTCGAAAAATTGTATAAAACCGACATGACGATTATAACTCAATGAAATTAACGGCCATTTTGTTTTCTGTTTTCACATATTGTCGGGGAGTAAGCCCAATATTATTTTTGAACTCCCTGATCATGTGGGACTGGTCAGAATATCCTGCATGATAAGAAAGAACCGTCATATTTTCATCTTTTATTCCCTTATTCATAAGGCTTAGAAAATAGTGAAGTCTGATAATATTGCTGTATTTTTTGGGTGTCATTCCCATATAATTATCAAATTTTCTCTCAAGGTGACGTTCTGAGTAACCCGAAAATATTTCCAAATCTTTTGAGGATGCAGAACCTTTATTTTGGAGAATATACTGCTGTACAGCGGTTATAAAATGAAAGTCAGAGTCTATTTCTCCAGATAAAAAGTTGGTGAAAAATATATTCAGACTACGAATAACCGATAAAGGATTCACTTTATTAAAAAGATCTTCCTGATAAGGCTGTAATTTGTTCTTTAGGACATCTTCTACCGAGATTATCTGATTTTTAACTTCTTTTGCAGAAACCTTTAGAAGAATATTTAAGAAATACGGTTGGAAAACTACTGCGATCAAAGAAAATGTTCCTTTTGAGTGAAAATCCTTGTAGCTATTTAATCCACCATAAAAAAAAGAAAGCGGCATACTCTTCTCCGAAAGATGAGAATACAGGTTCATGTTACCAGATAGAATAAGCCCGGTACTTCCGTCTGTAAACAGCCTTACATTTTTTATGTCATTTTTAGAATTATCTAAAAAGATATAATGTCTGATGAAAGGAGCCAGATGTTTTGGAGGTGAAATCTGCATATTCAAATGTACATAAAACTTATCATTCTAAATATCCTGAGGCATGTAAAATTATACATTAAAATTCTCTTGCAGATTAAACATGTTACGCGGATGATAGTGAAAAGATCTGCTTAATTTGCAAAATCAACGAGAAAAAAATTGCCTTAATTTATCTCTAGTAAAATATTTTATTCCCTTTTGGTCAGGTATTTGAATAGTTTACTACATATTATTCTTCATTCTGTTGAATATATTAATACCAATCACTTAAAATATTATATTATGTCAACACAAAATCTCACCCATCTCGAAGCGATCAAAAAGATCAAAGAATTGTCAGAAAAAGCCCGAATATGTATGTTCTGTACAGAATTGGAAACCACCCCTATCAATTCTAGACCAATGACACTGCAGGAAACTGATGACAGCGGAAATCTCTGGTTTATCAGCAGTGGAACCAGCAATAAGAATTTTGAAATAAAAGAAGACCGCAGAGTACAATTATTTTTTATGAACAATGGTGATTCCCAATACCTTTCAGTGTACGGAGAAGCTTCTGTTTATAAGGATAAAGCTACTATAGAAAAAAAATGGTCTCCTCTGGCCAAAGCCTGGTTTGATGGAAAGGACGATCCCAATGTTACCATTATCCGGGTAGAACCTAAAGAAACCTATTATTGGGATACCAAAGCCGGAAAACTGGTAAGTTTATTCAGTTTTGTTACTTCAGCAATAATTGGGCATAAAACCAATAATTCTGACGGTGTAGAGGGAAATGCAATAATTTAGAAGTTCAAAATAAACAATAAATTCTCTCGTAGATTTCGCTGATGATTGTGAAAGACCTGCAAAGTTATTGAGAGATTAAAAAAAACGGCTCAAGAAATTGAGCCGTTTATACAAGATTAATAAGGATTAACCTTTCACATCTTCCATAGATGCCCCAAAATTAATGTGAAGAACATTCCCGTTAGGGGTCACCAAAGCGGGTACAGATTTTACACCAGCTTTTTCGGCATCTTCAATTTTGCTTTTGTCATTTCCTAAATGGATAATTTCAACATTTTCCAAACCTATAAGGTTAACGATGTCATGTTCTGCGCTGATACATACAGGACATCCTGCATGATAAAAAATGGATTTTTTCATAAGATTGTATTAATTAATAAGAGTTTTAATAATATTTTTTAATTCTTCAGTTTCTTTATCGTGTAGAGGTTTTAAAGGACTTCTTAAATTTCCACCATCTTCACCCAGAATATTAAGACCTGATTTTACAGCTCTTGGCAATCCTTTACTGACAATAAATTTTAAAAGGTCAAACTGTTGATAGAAAATCGTTTTTGCCTTTTCAAGATCACCCTCCTCAACCGCATTATAAAGTCCAATGTTAAGTTCAGGAATAAGATTGGGTGCAGCGGTACACCAGCCTCTTGCTCCCGCAGAAAACGCAGCTAGAGCTAAAGGATTTGAACCATTATAGAACGCTACTTCTTCACCTAATTCTCTTCTCAGATAATGCATCCTTTGAATGTCTCCCGTGCTTTCTTTGATCATCGTTACGTTAGGAATCTCAAGCAGTCTTTTCAACAGGGCTGGTGACATGTCTACTCCACTTGTTGCCGGGTTATTGTAGGCCATAATCGGAATGGAAATTTTACGGGCTACCGCATCATAATGTGCTACAATCTCGTCATCTGTAAGTTTCCAGTAACTCATCGGAATGATCATCACTGCATCAGCTCCCGCCTTCTCGGCAAACTGAGCGTGGTGAATTGTTTTCTCCGTTGTAAGATTAGAAACTCCAACAAGAGTAGGAATTCTTCCTTTCACTTGCTGTAAGGTAGCTTCTGTAACTTCCTCCTTTTCTTCATCAGACAGATAGGGCATTACTCCTGTACTGCCCAATGGAGCAATTCCATGGCTTCCGGAAGTAATCAGCCTTTCTACCAAATGCTTGAAAAGAGGAATGTCTACTTTTTCATTTTCATCAAAAGGGGTGATAGGATATGCTATAATTCCCTTAAATGGTACATTTTTCATAAATTCTTTTATTTAGAATAAAATTTTTTGTGTCCAGAAATATTTTAAATAAGTCATTAAGAGGACATTAAGATGAACTTAATTTAATATGAATGAAAACTGGTAAAGCCCAAATTCTTAATACCCCTTAATGGCTGAAAATTAAAGATCTCTTCCCTCTTCTTCCCTCAATGCAACCCCCAGATTCTGAAGCTGTGGTGCATTTTCACAGGCAATATATTTAGCAGGTTCAGTATCACTAAGGTTTTGATGCTTATGCCACGCCCATGAAGGGATATAAACAGCATCTCCTGCTTCCCAATGAACGCGCTCATCCTCTACTTCTGTCCAGCCTTTTCCCTCAAGCACAAATAATACGGTTTCATAGGTATGGCGGTGTCTGTTTGTTTGTTGTGCCGGAAGAAGCCCTCCAATAGTCATGCTTACATTTTTACTGGGAAGATCTACAAAAAACACTGGGTGCTTTCTCTCTGTTGAAAATTGGTTATGTTCCCCTGCATTCTCTACATTTTTATGAATTAAATATGCTGGTTTTACATACTTTGGTCTTGCAAATGTTTCGTGAAAGTCTTTTGAACTGAATTCTTTTTTGTCCATGATTTTAAAATTTAATGTTCTGTGCTTTATTGCATGACAAAATTATTCTATATTTGGACTAGTTAAATGAGTCAGTTTTTATATAAATAAATAGTCCAGATGCTACGACCTTGGAAATTAGAATTTGAAATCGATAAAAAACTTGATAAAGCAGTTTACTTACAAATTGCAGATACCATTATTACAGATATTAGATCCGGAAGATTGAAAGCCGGAGATACACTTCCGGGCAGTCGAAATATGGCTGCAATGCTGAAAATCAATAGAAATACGGTTGTAGAAGCCTACCAGGTTTTAATCAATGAAGAATGGGTAATTTCCAAGGAGAGGAAGGGTATTTTTGTATCTGATAAAATACCGGTAATGCATTCAAAAAGCCTGAATAGGACTTCGGAAACTGATTATCAATCTATGGTAGCTAATGGTATGTTAATCAGTTTTGATGATGGGCATCCGGATAGTAAAATTGCTCCTGTTACAGAATTGGCAAGAGCTTACAGGCAGATTTTCAGCATCAAAGCAAAATGGCAGATGATGGGTTATGGAGACGAGCATGGAGATATTGAGTTTCGAAAAATGATTTCAAAAATGTTGAATCATCAACGCGGAATGCAGATTCAGGAAAATGAAATATCCATTACCAGAGGAAGCCAGATGGGAATGTTTCTTACCGCTCAAAGCCTGTTAACCTCAGGTGATGGTGTGATTGTAGAAAATCCGGGGTATCAACCGGCCTGGCAGGCTTTTGAATATACCGGAGCTACTCTAATCCCTGTATCTGTGGATGAAGAAGGAATTGATATTGAAGCTGTTGAAAAACGTTTAATTCAACACAAAAATATAAAGGCAATCTACATAACGCCTCACCGACAATATCCTACAACGGTTACCTTAAGCTTATCAAGAAGACTAAAGTTGATAGAGCTATCTAATAAGCACAATATTACAATTATTGAGGATGATTATGACAATGAGTTTCATTTTGGATATCGCCCTATTTTACCGCTCTCAAGCTTTCCTGAACTTAACAATTATGTTTATATAGGAACGTTGAGTAAAGTAGTGGCACCTGCTTTAAGAATTGGCTATTTAGCGACTAAGAATCAGGATTTATTAAAGAAAATAGGAAATTTAAGAAAGATCATTGATGTACATGGAGACGTCATTATGGAACAAGCTGTTTTACAACTAATTAAGGATGGAGCCGTAAAAAAGCACATTAAAAAAGCGACTGTTCATTACAAGAATAAAAGGGATTTTGTGTACAGCCTTTTGAAAAAATATATGAAAGATGTTGCCCATTTCACCTTGCCTGAAGGGGGACTGGCATTCTGGATCGCTCCTAAAGCACAAATAGATTGGGATGTTGCAACCACCTTATTACTGGAAAAGAATATTAAGATCATACATCCGAAGCAATACAGTAGGAATTATGTGAATGGATTCAGATTGAGTTATGGTTCGCTCCCAGAAGATCAGCTGGAGCAAAGTATTGTAATCATTTCCGAAGTTTTTGCTAAACTGTCTGAGTAATTAGTTTTGTTGGAAACGTAAAGGGGCAAGGATTTTATCTATGATAAAATTGAATGCTGTATACATTCCTAAAAAAATACTCGCAGATTTTGCAGATAACGCAGATGATTTAATCATATTAATCTGCTCAATCAGCCAAATCTGCGAGAAAACTTTAAAAAGACTTTTACTATTTAAAGATTCTTTAAATCAAAAGAGATCTATTCTACTTCAAAAACAGCTTGAATTTCAACTGAAGAGTTAACAGGTATGGATGATGCTCCAAATGTAGCTCTTGCATGTTTTCCTTTCTCTCCAAAGACTTCAACAGCCAGATCCGAAGCAATATTCATAAGATCTGCATGTTTGGTATAATCATCCTTAGTATTAAAAATTCCTGTAAGTTGTACACATTGCTTTACTCTTCCTAAATCTCCACCAACAGCTTCATTAAGGACAGACAATACATTCAGCATGGTAACTTTTGTAGCATCCTTTACCTGCTGTTCGTTGACATCTATTCCCAATTTTCCGGCGTTGAAGATTTTTCCATCCTTTAAGGCAACTTGATTAATGAATACAAGGTTTCCTGAACGTACAAACGGTTGATAATTTCCGGCAGGCTTAGGAACCTGGGGAAGAACAATATTTTTTTGTTTTAAAATCTCATTAAAATTCTGATGATTTTCCACGATGGGTGTATTCTTTTTAGAACGCGTGTCTTTCAGGGCTAAAGCTACCTTTGCAAAGTTTTTTCCTTGAAGCTCTGCCAAATGACGCTCTCCTTTTGTAGGACGTTCAACATCCTTTAGAGAAGCCATGCTTGTAATTCCCAAAACACTATTTCCTTGTGGAATTGCTTTATTAAGCTCTTCAGTACCACGAATTCCGTTGGATACCAAAACCATTCCGTGTACTGCAAGACTGTTCCAGAAAGACTGAAGGGCAAGTTCTTTTCCTGCTCCGCTTCCTGCTGACATAAATACCGTTGCAGGAACTCCCTCTAGCCCATGGCTGGTCCAGATTTGTACCGTTTTAGATAAAAATTCACTCATTCCAGTGCTTATATTCCCGAAATAAACCGGAGAACCAAAGGCTATTCCGTCATAATTGGTAAGTTCATCCACTGTTGCTACCGGAAGTCCTTTTAGACTTGGATTTTGTGATGCCTTAACTAATTTAATGGATGAAACAGCATTATTTTCGATTTCAATTCCTTTGGCGATTTCTTTAGCCAATTCATAGGTTCCGCCATTATCTGAATGGATAAGTACGAGTACTTTAGCTTTATTCTGTGCCATAATGTAGGTGGTGCTTAATAGTAAAGTTAAAATAAAAAAAGAACATAGTTTTTTCATTCTGAATAGGATATAAATTAATAATACAAAATTAGTATTGGCGTTTTTATTAAATTTGCCAAAAAATAGATACAAAACGACAGTATGAAATGTGGACTGATTGAAAAAACGGAAAGCCAATTTGTAGATACCATCGAAAAGGAAGCTTATGTATGGTGCGAAAAAGACTGGAAACATGATGACTACGAACATATTCACAATCGTGCCCAGCTTACCTTTGTAGAGGATGGCTATCAGTATTTTCATATTGATCAGAAGATTTATCTTGTTCCTCAGCATCATGTGATTTGGGTTCCGTCCGGAAAAGCACATAAAATTACCTCAGAAGCAAAAACTGTCAATCTAATGGTATTTTTATTCAAATCTTTCTTTGATGAAGATTTTTATCAGAATGTTCAGGTTTTTGCAGCTCCTCCTGTCTTGAAGGAAATGCTATTTTATGCTTCAAAATGGAATCAGTCATTAGAAAAGAATGAAGAGCAGGATATTTTTTTTAAGGCCATCTTAAGAAGTCTTCCCAATTTCTATAAGGAAAGCAGTGGGCTCGAAATTCCTGTTCCAGGAGATGCACGGCTTATTCCTGTTTGTAATGATATTAATACCAACTTTAAGTATAATCTGGATATAGATTCACTGGCTGAAAAGGCAACAATGTCAGTAAGAACCCTGCAGCGTATTTTTAAAAGTGAAACAGGAATTACCCTCCAAAAATATCTTCAACTGACAAGAATTTTAAAAAGCATTGAACTGATAGACACCCAACAGTACAACTTGAGTGAAATTGCTTATAAAGTAGGCTATCAAAGTCTTTCTGCCTTTACAACTTCTTACTTTGCTGTTATGAAAGCTAAACCTAGAATTAATAAAGGCTAAGGGCCTATATTAAATATTTTAGGCAGATTCTTTCTGGTCCAACTAGAAAGAATCTACCTGTTATCATTGAATTATGAAGTAAAGAAGTGATCACTTTGCAAACTTTTTAGTGCCTGCAACACAAAGAATAACACCAATCGTTACGCCCAACATTCCTATGCTTACCTGCTCATGAAGAAGATATGCAGCCAGAGCAAGTCCGAAAAAAGGTTGCAATAATTGAAGCTGCCCTACCGTGGTAATTCCTCCCTGAGCTAATCCTTTATACCAAAAAATAAATCCAATAAACATACTGAATAAGGAAATGTAGCCAAGACCAAACCAGCCTTTAAAGCTTACCGCTTCAAGATTTGATGGAAAATAGATGAAAAATAGCGGAAGCATGATAGGTAAAGATAAAACCAAGGCCCATGAAATAACCTGCCATCCACCAAGCGTTTTAGAAAGTTTTGCCCCTTCTGCATACCCCAATCCACATAAAATTACAGCCAAAAGCATAAGAATATCTCCAACGGGAGAAGCTGAAATTCCTTGAGAAAATGCATATCCAATCACCAGAAGACTACCAATTATTGAAAATAACCAGAATATCGGATGTGGTCTCTCTCCTCCACGAAAAACTCCAAAAATAGCCGTAGCCAATGGCAACATTCCTAAAAACACAATAGAATGGGCAGAAGTAAGGTACTGCAATGCCAATGAAGAAAGCAAAGGAAAACCAATCACACATCCTATAGCTACCAATACTAAAGAAAATATCTGATTTTTGGCAGGACGTTTTTCTTTATAAATCAACAAAACAGAAAGAGCCAATACTCCGGCTATCACAGCACGGGCAATAGTCACAAATATAGGGTCCATTTCTATTACGGCAAGCTTGGTAGCAGGCATCGAGCCACTAAAAAGTAATACGCCTATGAAACCATTGATCCAACCGCTTACAGCCTGGTCTTTTGAAATTGTATCTGTCATCATTTTAACAAGTTTTCAATTATGGGTCAAAATTAGAGAGGATAATTTGATAAACACAGTATCAGTTTTGTATATTTGTATGAGCACAGTTTAAGAAAAATGAGTAAGGAATTTTTATATACAGAAATAGCAGATGGCATTGCTGCACAAATCAAAAGTGGTGTTTTAAAAGCAGGAGACAAGCTTCCGTCAGTAAGAATGCTTTGTAGTGAGCATCAGGTAAGCATGAATACAGCAAAACGGGTTTTTCTTGAACTTGAGTCTCAGTCTCTCGTAGAATCAAAGCCACAATCCGGTTACTTTGTGAGCCAATTATTGTCTTTAAAACTTCCTTTATCTGCGGTTAGTCGTCCATCTTTAATGGCAAACAATGACGAGCCTGATGAACTCATCAGTAGAGTATACGAAAATATGGGAAAGAAGGACATTACTTTTTTTTCCATCGGAATTCCATCCGGAGATCTCCTGCCACAGGCCAAACTGAAAAAGGAGATTGTACATGCCATAAGAGAGCTAAAAGATGGCGGAACAGAATATGAAGAACTTCAGGGAAACCTGAAACTAAGAAGAATGATTGCTGTACGCTCATTACAATGGGGTGGAAACCTTAATGAAAATGATCTCATTACCACCAACGGCGGCATGAATGCACTGTCTTTCTGTCTGATGGCTCTTGGAAAACCTGGAGATACCATTGCCATTGAAAGCCCCTGTTATCCGGGAATATTACAGCTTGCGAATGGATTAGGATTAAAGGTACTGGAACTTCCTACCCATCCCACCACCGGAATAGAAATAGATGTATTAAAGAAATTAATGCCCAAGATTGACCTGTGCCTTTTAATTCCTAATTTTAATTCCCCTTTAGGAAGCTGCATGCCGGATGAAAATAAGAAAGAAGTTGTAAGAATTTTGTCAGAAAATAATATTCCTCTGATTGAAGATGACGTATATGGTGACCTTTACTTTGGTTCCACTCGTCCCAAGTGCTGTAAATCATTTGATAAGGATGGAAGTGTGCTGTATTGCAGCTCTATTTCAAAAACATTAGCTCCCGGATATCGTGTGGGCTGGATTGCTCCCGGAAAATACAAGGATAAGATTTTAAAACTCAAACTATTGCATTCTACATCCTCTATTTCCATTGTCAATGAAGCTGTGGCTAATTTTCTAAAATCAGGCAGATATGAAAAGCATCTTCAACAGCTTCGAAAAACCCTGCAAAGCAACTATCAAAACTATGTGCAGACCATCGCTGAATACTTTCCAGAAGGAACAAAAACCAGTCGTCCGCAAGGAGGATTATCTCTATGGGTAGAATTTGATAAAAAGATACGAACTACCGAACTCTATGATTTATCGATCAAACAGAATATAAGTATTGCTCCCGGAAGAATGTTTACCTTTCAGGAGCAGTTTGAAAACTGTATGAGGCTTTGTATCGGACTTCCGTGGTCAGAAGAAACACAGGCAAAGCTCAGACAGGTAGGAAATCTTGCCAAAAGGATCTAATCCCTATTTATTATCCGGAATGAAATTCTTTCTTGCCAATTCCTTTCTTACACGGCTTAAACTCTCGGGAGTAATGCCCAAATAAGAAGCAATCATCCATTGAGGAACCCTAAGAAGTAAATCCGGATACATTTTAATGAACTTCATATATCTTTCTTCTGCAGTCTCGCCTAAAAGAGAATTGATTCTGTTCTGAAGGCTTCTGATGTGTTTCTGAAGAAGAAAATCACTTCTTTCTATACTGTTTGGAAATTGCTCTACCAGCTTGTTGAAGAAATCAGGATGCAGAAGCAATATTTCTGAATCCTCCACAGCTTCAATATAGTAGTTGGATTTTTCATTAAAATAAAGACTGCTTCGGTCAGAAATCAGCCAGCTTTCAGGAGCAAATTGTATAATGTGTTCTTTTCCGTTTTTATCAATGGAATACATTTTCAAAAGGCCCTTTTCTACAAAGAATATATGCCTGCATATTTCGCCATACTGAAGAAGAAATTGATTTTTAGGAATCTTCTTTACTTCATAGTGCAGACTGCAGGTGTTCACATTTTGAAGGGGAACATTTAAGACTTTGGCTAAATAGTTATTAATATTCTTCATTATAGAATCTGGCTTAAAGAAATATCTTCATGCGAAGCACTGGTGACGGGTTTTCCATCCTCTATGACAATAAGTTGGGGACTTTCATGTCTTATCCCAAAATCTGCTGCAATTTTATTTGAAATAGCCCTGTGAGCCAACAAATCCAAATAATACAATTCTATTTTTTGGTCAGAGTGTTCAACCTCCATTTCAAAGTTTCTCAAAACGGTTTTACTGATAAAGCAGCTCGTTGAATGTTTGAAAATAGCTATTTTATGTTGGTAAGAATGTTCAATGGCTTGTGCCAGATCTTCTTCAGAATCTATCTTTTTCCAGAAAGATTTTTGATCAGGTGTTTCACTTTTTCCACCGAATATTTTATCAAAAAAACTCATACATTAAATTGTTTTAAATGATGATTAAGATGCTTATATTCTAAAAATTCCCAGTCTTTTTCAGTCATATTCCCGAATAATCTGTGGCTGTCCGGCAGCTTTTTGTTTTCACAGGCTATCCGAAATTCCTCCAGTGTTTTCAGTAGATTGGTTTTTGATTCATCAAAATCACACTCAAAATTAATGATTAGTTTTTGAAAAGTAGGCATGTTTCTAGGAATTCCGTTATTGAAAACATACATTTCCATTTTAGTAAAGATTCCTATTGTCTTGTAAAGAATATTAATTGGGGGAAGTTCAATTTTTCTCAAAGCAACCTGAAGTACTAGGTCACAATGCTTTAGCATCTGACTAACATCCATCTTTCCCCATTTTCCAGAAGTGTTTTCAGATAATTTGGAAATTCTTTCTATAATTTCCTCAAAGTATATTGGGTTATTAAGAGTCTTTTTTACCAACCTTTTTCTTTCTTCAGATTTTCAATATGTGCAAAATGATGGTCACAATGCCAAACGTACATGGCAAGACTTTCCCTAAGATCGTAGTTTTTATGATGCTCAGGATGATGAAAGGTTCTCTCAAATTGTTTGTTGGTAAGACTCTTAAGAAGTACTGTCCATCGTTGGTGAGTTCCTTTTAATATTCTCATGGCCGGTTTTATAGGCATATGAAAGCTGTCCTGAAGCTCTGCCCATTTTGCTTCATCATAGGGCTTTATCGTTGGATTATCTTCCGTTAATGCAAGTTTAAAACGAATAAAACTGTTCATATGACTGTCTGAAAGGTGGTTGACAACCTGTCTTACTGTCCAGCCCCCCTCTCTGTAAGGGGTATCCAATTGCTCATCTGTAAAATGCTCAATAAGATTCTTCAGCCTTCCGGGAAAGTCCTTAATAACCTTGATATAGGTATCCAAAGTTATGTCACAAATATTTTCCGGAACTTCAAACTCTCCTATCGGGAATTTCTTTTTCTCTAAATCATTCATTTATTCAATGTTTTAATTTTTATATTATCGATTTCTCTGATAAATTCAGGTATGGGCATTTTTTTATCGTAATCTGTGTAAATTTATCAAAAATTCAAGAAATTAAAATGAAGAATGCGTTAATTGTACAACAGAAAAAATCTTCACCGAATAAAAAAGCTCCAATTCTCTAGAATTGAAGCTCTTATTATTTTAATTGATGGACTAATACCCATGCAAATCAATACCCTCTGTTCTTTGTAAAGGTACTTTTTTACCCATTTTCTTCTGAATCACTCTAAAATGCTGTAATTCATCATCCGTCAGAATATTAATAGCAGTTCCTTTTTCATTGGCACGTCCTGTTCTACCAATACGGTGAATATAATCTAAAGGCGAACGCGGTAATTCGTAATTAATAACGCAAGGCAAAGACTCGATATGAATTCCACGGCCAATTAAGTCTGTAGCAACTAGAATCTGGGCTCCATTTACTTTAAATTCTTCTAAATTATTTCTACGGGCACCTTGTGATTTCTGACTGTGAATAGCCACTGCCTTAATTTTATTCTTTTTAAGTTTCTCAACCAAATTATCTGCTGATCTTGTAGAGGAAACAAAAATCAAGGCTTTTTCAACCTTCTTTTCTTTAATTAAATATCGTAGGAAAGGACCTTTATTTTCTGGAGAAACATGATATGCCAATTGCTCGATATTATCAATTTCAACTTCCTCTTTTTTAATTTCAATAATTGTAGGATTAATGGATAAACGCTCCTTCATTTCAGAAACCTTATCATTTAAAGTCGCTGAAAATAAAGTGGTTTGCTTCACCACAGGCATCATAGCGAAAAGTTTATTCATTTCTTCGCCAAAACCTAGCTGAAACATTTTATCTGCTTCATCAATCACCAAATGCTGAATTTCCGAAATACTTAATGCATTATGATCAATTAAGTCTAATAAACGGCCCGGAGTTGCTATAAGAACTTCCACCCCAAACATTCCTTTCATCTGTGGATTGATAGAAACACCACCATAAACTGCCATTGTACGGATTTCACGTTTCAAATTTTCTGTGAAAGCTCTAAAAACTTCATCAATCTGAATTGCTAATTCACGGGTAGGAACCAATATTAAAACCTGAACATTACGACCTTTTTTAGCCTCCGAATTCTGTAATTTTTCTAAAATAGGCATCACAAAACAAGCCGTTTTTCCGGAACCTGTTTGCGCAATCCCCATCAGATCTTTCCCTTGTAAAATAACAGGGACTGCCTGCTCCTGAATTGGAAATGGCTTTAAATAACCTAATTTGTTAACAGAACGAATAATATTGTGTGATAATCCTAAAGACTCAAATGACATAAAAAATATTTATTTACTGCAAAGATAAGCTATTGATATTTGGTTTACCCTTCGAAATAAAATACTCTATCAACAAAGTTTAATTTTTTTTAATTTCTACGGTTTATTTTATTCGTTAAAAAAATATGTTGCCGATTTGTCAGATAATTCAGTTTTGGACAAATTTTTGACTGTTAGTTTTGTAAATTTATCAAAAATTCGAGAAATCTAAATATGAAAAAAGCATTAATAATAGTCGATGTACAGAATGATTTTTGTGAAGGCGGAGCCCTTGCAGTTCCTGGAGCTAATGAGATTATCCCGTACATCAATCTTTTGATGGAGGAAAATGAATATGATCAGGTTATTTTGACGCAGGATTGGCATCCGGTAGGCCATAAAAGCTTTGCCAGCAGCAATGGTAAAAAAGTAGGTGAAAACATTATTCTCAATGGTGTTCCTCAGTTTATGTGGCCGGATCATTGTATTCAGGGAACTTTTGGAGCCGAATTCCACAAAGATCTGAATCAGGATAAGGTAACCCACATCATACAAAAAGGAAAAAATATTGAAATAGACAGCTACAGCGGATTTCAGGACAATAATCACTTTATGAAAACAGGATTGGATGATTTCTTAAAATACCATGATATTCAACTGGTAGAAATTGTTGGATTGGCTATGGATTATTGTGTGAAGTTTACTTGTCAGGATGCGGTAGCCAACGGATATGTGACATGTCTTCACTTTAACGGAACACGTGCTGTAAACGTAAGACCTGATAATGGTAGAGATGCCATTTATGAAATGATCGAAAAAGGAGTTACTGTTTTAGGTTAATCTTTTGGAAATCAATTTTGATATTACAGTTTACACATATAATGACAACTAATTTTTCAGTAAAGTCTTGAAAAATAGAAAAACAAAAAAATCGCAGAAGAAAATTCTGCGATTTTTATTTTTTTATAACTTAAAAGATCTTTTTAAAGCATCTTAAGGTTATTTACTTCCAGTTCTGTAAGGATTCTCCAGTGTCCTCTCTTGATGTTCTTCTTCGTCATTCCCGCAAACATTACTCTATCCAAGCTTTCCACCTCATATCCTAATCTTTGGAAAATTCTTCTGATTACACGGTTCCATCCGATATGAATTTCAATTCCAATCTCATTTTTAGGTTTCCCTTCAATGTATGAAATCTGATCAACAGTAGCCACTCCCTCATCAAGACGAATACCTTCTGCAATAAGACGTAAATCCTCACCAGTTAGTTTCTTATCCAAAGTTACATGATAAATCTTCTTAGCATCAAAAGATGGATGCGTCAGTTTTTTTGTCATGTGTCCATCATTCGTCAACAGAATTACACCCGTTGTAGAACGATCTAGTCTTCCAACTGGGAAAAGTCTGTAAGGAGAAGCATTAGCCACAAGATCCATTACAGTTTTTCTTGCTTTATCGTCTTTCGTTGTAGAAATATAACCTTTTGGTTTGTTCAAAAGCACATAAACAGGTTTCTCCGGAGTAATACTTTGTCCGTCAAAAACTACTCTGTCCGTTTTCTGTACCTGGTATCCCATTTCATCTACCACCTTTCCGTTTACCTCTACTAAACCTTGGGTGATAAGCTCATCAGCCTCTCTCCTGCTGCAGATTCCGGAATTAGCAATATACTTATTAAGACGGATGCTGTCCTTATGAACATCTTTTTCAATCTTGTTCAGTCTTCTTTTCTGTACAAAAGACTTTGCTCTATCTTCATTTCTATCATCACCATTAGATGGTCTTCTTCCGTATTTTAGGCTACCTCTTTCGTACTTATCTCTAGTATCGAAACTTTTTGCACCTCTTTTAGGTTTTCCAAAAGATTTCTTTGCATAGCTCTCACTTTTATTCGTGATATAAGCTCTATTTTCAGATTTTGATTCAGAATTATCACTAGAGCCATCAAAGCCTTCGTTATTTTTCTTGAATGGTTTCTTTTCAAATCTTGAGTTGGATTCTGAATGTTCTGGACCTTTTTTTCCTCCATCTTTAGAAAAAGGTTTTTTAAAAGGTTTTGATCCTGAAGAATTTCCAGATCTGGAAGCACGAGAATCATCAGAACTTTTCTTGGTTGAAATTCTTGGTCTCTTTGGTCTGTCTGAATTATTATTATCTCTGCTCATTCTAAAAATTTTTGCAAAGATAGTAATTTAGTTACGAGTTAAAAATTAAGAATCATAACTTTGCAATATAGTTTACGTTTTTAACTTTATATACAATCTAAGATGATAACAATATTAAACGATAATTTTTCTCAGCTAAACGAACTTCTTCACGAAAAAACATTCAGTAAAATTTTTATTTTAGTGGATGAAAATACCCATGAATACTGTCTTCCTATCCTTTTAGGAAATATGGAAACAGACCTGGGTTTTGAAATTCTGGAGATTGAAGCCGGTGAAGAAATGAAAAATATTCAGACTGCCAACCAACTTTGGGAAATTCTTACAGAAATGAAGGCAGACAGAAAAGCATTGATTATCAATTTAGGAGGCGGTGTGATTACAGATATGGGAGGTTTTGTGGCTTCTACCTACAAAAGAGGAATACAGTTTATCAATATCCCTACTACCCTTTTATCCATGTGCGATGCCTCCATTGGAGGAAAAACAGGTATCGATTTAATGCATTATAAAAATATGGTGGGAACATTTGCCTTCCCGGAACAGATTTTTATTTATCCTAAGTTTTTGGAAACCCTGCCTTTTAAAGAACTAAGAAGCGGGTTTGCTGAAATGCTGAAACACGGACTTATTGCCGATAAAGCACACTGGAATCAGCTGATTCAAATTCATAAGCTTGATGTGGAAGCCGTAACACCACATATTCAGACCTCAATGGATATTAAGCAGGATGTGGTTGAAAAAGACTTCCATGAAAGTAATATCAGAAAAACATTGAATTTTGGACATACGATTGGACATGCTGTGGAAAGCCTATGCTTACAACAAGGAAATCCTATTCTACACGGAGAAGCTGTTGCCATGGGAATGATTTCTGAAGCTCATCTTGCTTATCTTGAGAATCTTATTTCAGAGGACGATGCAAAGGCTATTATTGAAAATATTCAGCGTTATTATCCTTATTTAGATATCAGTGATTTCAAGGACGAAGATATTACCGCGCTGCTTTTAAATGATAAAAAGAATACAGACAGTAAAATTAATTTCTCTTTACTTTCAAGTATTGGTTCATGTACCTATGACCACCAGTGCAGCCAAAAAAACATCCTTGATTCTCTTCATTTTTACAGAAAATTAAATGATGCATAATAAGTTCTGTAAAACAACTTGATTGTTAAGAAGGTATTATAAAAAACAACCCCCACTTCCTTAATAAGTGGGGGTTCATTAATTTTAATTTTGAAAGAAATATCTCTATTTTGCAGAGGAAGACTCCAAACGTTTTAAACGTTCTTCAAAAATAGTCTGTGTATGCTGCATTTCTATATTCGATTTCTTTAAAGCCTCATTTTCGTTTTCTAAGGCCTCTATTTTCTTAGCCAATTCCTGAGTTGCGGAGATATTCAACATAGATAAGGCATCATAATCTACAGTTCTTAAATCGGAGACTTCAGTTCCATAAACAAATAGCTTTCCTTTAAGTTCTTTATCAGCTAGGTTTACTGTAATACTGTTAGGTGTACTGCCCTGTATTTCCAATATGATTTCTCCAGTTTCATCATATATTTTAAGAAATTTATCTTCTTTAGAAATAGCAATCCGTTTTTCAAAGGTAAAAACGGAGCCGTTTTGTTTTGCAAGCTGATAAATATTGGGAATAAAAGTCTTCACGCCACTTTTACTGACTGCCTGCGGATAAACAGCCTCCACCTCCTGCGCAATTACCTTTTTAAATTCCTGTTTACCGTATAATGCCTCATCCTTCATAAGATAATTGGTAATACTGAGCTTTCTTAAGGTGATTAAATCTTTTCCACTATCCGACCTACTCATGATATTTTTGATTCTTTTATCAGAAAAAAGAGACGTCTGTGCCACACTCAATTTACCTACCGATATAATATTGCCATCTGCATAAATAGATGTATTGGTATTAAAAGTACCGATATCATTGGTATAATTCGAATAAGTAGTCAATGTTCCGTCAAAAGAGCCTGAATCAGGACTTATTCCGTAATACGTAAGACTTGTTGCTGCCAAGGGCCATTCTGTGGTCTTTAGCCTGATATCCAGCGGAAATTTTGGAGTATTCGTCCCAACACCAATATTTCCGTTCTGGTCAATATTAATTCTTCTGTTTCCGTCACCATCAGCAATGATAATATTATTTGAAAGTGAAGCAGGCAGCCCGCTTACATTGGCTCCGATAATCGTATTTGATTTCCCGGAAACAAGACCTGCACCCGCACGGAAACCTATGAAAGTGTTATAATTATTCACCGTATTAACATTATATCCTGCAGATCCGCCAATAGCAGTGTTTCCCCTACCACCGGGAAGCATCCGTAAGGCATCCCCTCCTATTCCTATATTGTTATCTCCGGAGATAAGCTCACGTAGTGAACTTGCCCCAATACCAACGTTGCCTATCGTACTTTTAGCAGAAAAGAGTGAGAAATAGCCATTGGCAACATTATTATTCCCATCCAGATTAGAATATAACGCCCGGTACCCATAGCCTGTATTCTGTATCCCCGTTTTGTTGCTGCTCAACACTTCTGCCCCTATGGCCGTATTCATACTTCCTGTAGTATTAGAAATTAAATTATTGACTCCTACTGCAGTATTGTTCAATCCAATTGTATTGGCTGTTAAGCTATTCACCCCAAAGATCGTATTGGTTGTATTTAATACCCCAGATACAATATTATTTCTTTTAAAAATAACATCTACATTATCAGAAGTTCCTATAAAATTAACTCCGTTTACCATCCCCGAATTTCCGGTGAGGCTCCATCCCGTCATTACAATAGGCTTCAGATCATCCAGTACTTTTGTCCATCGTCCTGCAGTTGTACTCCAGTAATAATAACCGGGCTGAACATCATTTACAGCAGCTGTGTTGTAGATCATTAAAGAATTAGCAGGTAATGGTACTGTAACAGTATCTGAACTTCCCGTAAGTGCAATTCTAGGAATTAAAAGACCTTTGTTAGATCCCATAATATCTAGAACTGAAGACGAATTAGGTGTTGTTGTATTGATTCCCACCTGAGCTTGGAAATTGTTTTCAAATAAAAGAAATAACAGCAGCAGGGTGCATTTTTTCATGGTATAGTAGTTAATGAATTCTTACAAGATTCAAGGAGTCGTTTTGTAAGTATCAGATTATAATTTTATAAGGAATACAAAATTAATAAAGAAAATGAGATAGATAAGGCCTAGCAAAGCTATTTTACAGAAATTAGAATCATGCAATGACAGCAGATAGGATCTATTTATTGAGGATACTATTTTAACATTAAGCAAAAAATATGAACCAAAATAACTAAAGCCTACCCTCTTTAAAGCCATTAATTTTATAAAAATTGAACAATACCAAATGCTTTACTATTAATTTTATCAGCTTTTTAGGAATGTTTTTGACAAAATTGTCAATTTAGACATCTTCTAAACAAATGTTTATTTAATTTTTCAAAACACTGTTAATCAAATAGTTAAAATTAAAAACCCTTGCGTATATAGTGCTTTTTTTATTTATTTTAAGAGCCAAAAACATTTTTGGCAAGCAATTTGAAAGATACTCTGCGTTCTACAGAAATGTGAACAAGTAGTAAAATTTAAAATTAAGAAAGAGTAAAATTAAAAAATTAAAGTTATGAAAAAGTTAATTTTAGGATTAGCAGTAACTGCAGGAACATTAGCGTTCGCTCAACAGACGCCTTCTTCTAATCCGGTAACATTTGGGGTAAAAGGAGGAATGAACGTTTCTTCACTTTCAAAAGATAGTGGTTTAGATGACCAAAAATCTAAAATAGGTTTCAATGCAGGTGTATTTGCTAATATTCCGGTAGCGGCTTCATTCAGCATTCAACCGGAGGTATTGTACTCACAGTATGGTAACAAATCAGACTTTACAGCATTGGGAACAAAATATTCAGCTTCTACAAAGCTAGACTATATTGCAGTACCGGTAATGTTCCAGTATAATGCACTTCCAAACCTTTATTTAGAGGCAGGTCCGGAATTCGGTTTCATGGTAAGCGCTAAAAATAAATTGAAAAATGAATCTAACGGAGATTCTTCTACATCAGATAATTACAAAGATAACTTCAATACATTCAACTTTGGTATTGGTCTTGGTGCAGGATACTATTTCACTCCAAACCTAGGAATTACAGCTAGATATGTTGCAGGTTTAACAGACATTGCTAAAAACAGACCTAGTGGATCTGATGCTGTCAGAAACAATGTATTCCAGGTAGGATTAGCTTATAAATTTAAATAAGCTTCATATCACTAACAAATTTTATATTCAATAAGAAAGATCAGATTATTTTTAATCTGGTCTTTTTTTATTTAAAAAATGTTAAAGAAATACCCCATCACTTTTATAAGGAATAATAAAAACGAATGCAATACAAAATACACAAATCACCTATATTCACATCTATACAAGTATAAACACATTAATAAAATCAAATATTATATTTTTTGGCACGCTGTTTGATTATAAAGAAAATGTTAAATAAAACTTAAAAACTATTAAATATAAACTTATGAAAAAGATTTTTTTAGGCCTAGCATTAGTAGCAGGTACTTTCACTTTTGCACAAAAAACTTCTAGTAATACAACGGCTTCATCTCCAGTTAGATTTGGTTTAAAAGCTGGTCTTAACGTTTCAACAATTTCTAATTATGATGTTAACTCAAAAGCTGGATTCTATGCTGGAGTATTTGCTACAATTCCAGTGGCTCAAGACTTCTCTGTACAGCCAGAAGTATTATATAGTGGTTTAGGTGCTAAATCTAAACACGATAGCAGTGATAAATTAAATTTAGATTATATTGCTGTACCGGTAATGTTCCAGTACAATGCACTACCTAACTTATACGTAGAAGCTGGTCCTCAATTTGGATTCTTAATAAGCGCTAAAAACAAATTTAACGGCGGTTCTATCGATGTTAAAGATGCAATCAAAGGATTTGATTTTGGTCTTGGTCTTGGAGCAGGTTATTATTTTACTCCTAATATCGGAGTTAACTTGAGATATGTTGCAGGATTAAGTGACATTGCTAAAGATAGAATTGGTGGTGATTCTGCTAAAAATGGAGTATTCCAAGCTGGTTTATCTTACAAATTCTAAGCTTACACTTAACAAATTATAGAAACCGGATTAAATAGTTAATCCGGTTTTTTTATTTAAAATATTCATTGAACATTTTTGGCAAGAAATTTGCGTACTATGTACTGATTGTATCCCAATTCGAAATATTCCCACTCAACAGTTTCTGTTTTATAGTGAATTGTATTCATTAAAAATCAAATATTATTTTAATACATTTTACTGAAGAAAAAGATAATATCTAGGGATAAATCGTTTTAATTTAGAATACATTTTGATTTCAATAGAAAAAGTCAGGTTTACTTGTTAAATCTGACTTTTTCGCTTTTGTATGACTTTTATCACTTCCCTTTATTTGGCGAAAGTTTTGCTTCAATTACAGGAATTAAATTAAAACTTAAAAATCATGAGAAAACTCTTTATGGGGTTGGCATTCGCTGGATGCCTTTTTGTAAATGCACAGGAAAAAGTTAAGTCATCTTCTCCTATTACCTTTGGTGTTAAAGCAGGGTTCAATGCTTCCACTGTTACTAGCAACGACACTTATAATTATGAGAACAATGAGAAACTGAAGCCTGGTTTTAATGCAGGTGTATTTGTAAATATTCCGGTAGCTGAGAAATTCAGTGTTCAACCTGAGCTTCTTTTCAGTCAGTTAGGATCAAAAACTGAGGATTATCTTAATTTTGGTTCAAATGGTTATAGATACAGAAGAACATCTACTTATACAACAAACTTCAATTATTTGGTTCTTCCTGTAATGGTTCAGTACAATATTCTTCCTCAGCTTTATGTAGAGGCTGGTCCTGAGTTCGGATTATTGCTTGGCGGAAAATCAAAAGGAGATTTCACTGTTACAGAATCAATGGGAAGCCAAACAAATACATATTCTGACAGTTTTTCCAATAAAATACCAAAGGAACTTTATAACAAATTTAATTTTGGAGTAGGAATTGGTGCAGGTTATTACTTCACTCAAAGCTTTGGAGTAACTGCAAGATTTACTGCGGGTCTTACCAGTCTTTTAAAGAATGACATCTCAGAAAATGATAATAAATCGAGAAATAATGCTATTCAGGTTGGAGTAGCCTATAAGTTCAAATAGAAATATTTATTCTTCTTTAGATCAATGTCGGACTATAAAATAGTTCGGCATTTTTATTTGGAGTACATTCTTAGATATTTTTATTGTTTTTTCTTGAATTGTTTAAAAAAATAAAGAATTTTCAAGAAATTGATCTAATAAATTCATTCATTATTTCCGTTAAGAAATTATCATTAAATGAATTGAATTTAACATAAATTTTATCATAAATATTCCATATATGTTGAAATATTTTAGAAAGCTCTGGAAAGGATAGTTATTTTTTTACTTACAAAAACCGCTACAAAACCTTTACTAATCATGGTTTTTTAAGTTTGGCAAGCATTTTGCAAAATAAATGGCAAGTGGTTGAAAAATCATTTGAAATAGTAAACAGTAAAATTAAAAAATAAAATTATGAAGAAGTTATTTTTAGGACTGGCTTTAACAGCTGGTACATTAGCCTTTGCACAAGAAACAACAACAACTAATACATCTCCTCTTAAAAAAGACGCTCAGCCTGTCAGATTTGGTATTAAAGCCGGAGGAAACTCTGCTTATTTCAGCCAACAACAATTTGGTATGAATAGCCAGAAATTAGGTTTCCATGCGGGTGCTTTTGTGAATATCCCAATCTCTAAGCACTTTAGCTTCCAACCTGAGGTATTGTATAACCAAATGGGTTCAAGAGACGTGATCTCTTCTTTAGAAACTGATAACGGTGTAACTAATGTAAAAACGAAATTACAGGATAAAGTAACCATGAACTATATCTCCGTTCCATTAATGGTTCAGATGAGACCTACAGAAAAGTTCTATGTTGAAGCTGGACCTGAATTCAGTTATTTCATTAATGGAAAGAATAAAGGTGAAGCTACTGTAGCAAGTACTACAGGAGGTATTACCACTACCACTACAAGCTCTCACTCTGAGGATATTGATAAAGACCAAATTAACAAATTCAACTTTGGTTTAGGTCTTGGTTTAGGGTATGATATTACTTCTAACATCGGTATCAACGCAAGATATGTAAATAGCTTGACAAAGATTGATAAGAGCAGACCTGCTGCTGAAAACAATAACAGAGTTTTCCAGTTAGGTGTGAACTATAAGTTCTAATAAGAATAAACCAATTTTTTAACTCCAGATGCAGTTTTCTGCATTGATAAAATAGCCGGAAGATTTTTCTTCCGGCTATTTATTTTCTTAAACAAAATGTAATAACCTATTGGAATATTCTGGGATCATCACTGATTACCCCATCTATTCCCATGCTTTTTAATTCCTGCAATCTTTCTTTTGTATTAACAGTCCATGGGATTACTTTCATACCCAATGCATGACATTCTTGTACAAGTTTTGGAGTAACAAGAGTATGATCTGGGCTATATATAGTTGGAGTAAAGCTTAGAAATTTCATATCTCCTGCTACCCCATTCAGATGATTGGGATACAGCTTGAACTTCTCTGTGGGTATATTTTTAAAATAAGCCTGCTGCTGAGCCAGTTTTTTATCATCAACCTTTTCTGCCAATAAAGCAGTCATTATTTTAGGATATTCCTTGTGAATAATCTCCAGGGTTCTAGGATCAAAAGACTGAATGATTACCCGATCCTGAATCTTTTTCTCAACAATAATCTTCATCATCAGATCTACAAATTCTTTGGGTTCCGGATGGAAGATATTATCTGAGAAAGGGCGTGTTTTTGTTTCAATATTATAAAAAGGCAAAGGTCTTTTCAATTCACGGGAATAAGCTTCACATGCGTCTATTACTTCAGAAAAAAGAGGCTTCTGGACTTTCATCTTCTTCTGATCGGGATAGTTATTAAGTTTCTTCAGCCCAACATCAAATGTTTGAATCTTTGCATAGGGCATTTCATAAATTTTATAGTAAAATCCGGAATCCTTTGGTATATAGGTTCCGTTGGGCTTTGTGATTAATTCAGGTGAAAGAAAGGCATCATGGGAAAGAATTACCTGTTTATCCTTTGTAATGGCAAGATCCATTTCTAATGTCGTAATATCCATTTTTAAGGCGTTTTTCATTGCCGGAATTGTATTCTCAGGGTATAGAGATTTTCCTCCACGATGGGCTTGCTTATCGAACGATTGAGAGGAATAAAATTGGGTACATACAAGAAAAAGACCTGTAAAAAATGCGCTTTTCATATTCTGAAATTTTAATCTTACAAAATTAAAACTTACATGTATACTGTATAATACAGGAATATTAAGGTTTTGCTATGTTTATATATAACAAAAAGAGCCAGGCGTAACCTGACTCTTTTGTTTTTATTTTAATAAAATTAATTGAATAATTCTACCTCCTCTCCTTTTCCTACCGGATATTCTTCTGTGAAGCATCCGAAGCAGTGGTTGGAAGACCCTAAAATGGTTTTTAGGTTGTCTATACTTAAAAATTCTAAAGAATCTACTCCTAAATAATTCTTAAGTTCTTCTGTAGACATGTTTGCAGAAATCAGATCATCCTTTGAAGGGGTATCAATTCCAAGATAACATGGGGCAATAATTGGTGGAGAAACGCTTCTGAAGTGAATCTCTTTTACTCCGGCATCCTTTAGAATCTTAACTAACCTTTTGGATGTTGTTCCACGAACAATAGAGTCATCAATAATAACTACTCTTTTATCTTTCATTTCGGAGATAATCGGGTTTAATTTTAGATTAACTACCCTTTCTCTCATTTCCTGAGTAGGAACAATAAAACTTCTTCCGATGTATCTGTTTTTAATCAATACAGGGCGGAATGGGATCCCAGAAGCCTTAGAGAAGCCAATAGCAGCAGGAACTCCGGAATCCGGAACACCAATTACTAAATCTGCATCTACAGGAGCCTGTTCCCAAATTTTCTCGCCAGACTTTTCTCTGATCTCGTATACATTGATGTTTTCTAAGGTAGAGTCAGGTCTTGCAAAATAGATGTATTCAAATGAGCAGATTCTTTGCTTGCCCTTTGCTTCATCCATCATATAAGATTGAAGTTTTCCAGGTTCGTTCTCATTGGTGTAAATGATTTCTCCCGGAAGAATGTCACGTACATATTGAGCACCTACAGCATCTAATGCCACAGATTCTGAAGCAACAACATAGGAGTTCTCATCAATTGCGCCTAAAACCAATGGACGAATACCATTAAAGTCTCGGAATGCAAAGAATTTATTTCTAGTCATTCCTACTACAGAATAAGCCCCTTCAATTTTCTCCATAGTAGCTTTAATAGCCCCACGAAGTCCCAGGTCAAGGTTTTTCTGGATCAGTCTCAAGATAACCTCAGAATCGGAAGTTGCTCTGAAAACTACGCCTTCAGCTTCTAATTCATGCTTTAATTCCTTTGCATTGGTAAGGTTACCATTGTGTGCTATGGAAAGTATAATCTGGTCATATTCGTTTTTGGCGAAAAATGGCTGGAAGTTATATTTCTTTTTATCTCCTGCAGTGGTATAACGAGTATGCCCAATTGCAGAATTTCCCATAAAAGTTTCAGGTTCCTGAATTTCTTTATAAACATCTAAAACCAGTCCTTCATCTTTCATATTGGTGATTCTCCCATCCTTTAAGACAGAAATACCACAAGCTTCCTGGCCTCTGTGCTGTAATGCAAAAAGCCCGAACTGTGAAAGAGAGAATGTATCCAGATCATTATCTGAATATAATCCGAAGATCCCGCATTCCTCATTAGGAGCATCTAATCTTTCCTCTTCCTGAGTTCTGAAAAGATTTCTTCCGTAGGTCTGGTTTTCAAACTGTTTTAAATATTCACTTTTATGAATGTCTAAACTTTTCATTTCTATTTTTTCTAATGATTAGAAGTTAGATATTAGTCTAAGTTAACTTCAATTATAATTTTGTTTTAAACTAACAAATTGTTTTCAGGGTAAAAAATTGACCTCTGAAATTTAGCATCTGAAATCTTACTTCTGTAAAAGATTTTTAAGACGGTTGTAGATCTCAACATACGCCTCAGTAACTTCACCTAGGTCTCTTCTGAATCTGTCTTTATCCAGTTTCTTCATAGTGTCTTTGTCCCAAAGTCTGCAAGTATCTGGAGAAATTTCGTCAGCAAGGATAATTTCACCATCTGAAGTTTTCCCTAATTCGATTTTGAAGTCTACCAGGATGATATTGATCTTGTCAAACAGGTCGATAAGGATTTCGTTGATGTCTGAAGTTAATTCATACATTTCATCAAGTTCTTCGTATGTAGCTGCACCTAAGAAAACAGCATGGTGATCATTGATAAGTGGATCTCCCAATTCGTCTTTTTTGTAGCAGATATCGAAGATTGTTACAGGAGATTTAATTCCTTCTTCTACTCCTAATCTTTGTGCCATACTTCCTGCAGAGTAATTTCTTACGACCATTTCCAAAGGAATGATAGATACTTTTTTTACCAACTGCTCTCTTTCGTCCAATTGTTTGATGAAATGAGTTTTGATTCCTTTTTCATTTAAGTATTCAAAAATAAGGGTAGTAATCGCGTTGTTCATTTCCCCCTTCAGATCAACCTGACCTTTCTTTTGAGCGTTAAATGCTGTAGCATCGTCTTTGAAACGTACTACTACTTCATTAGGATTATCGGTAGCAAATACTTGTTTCGCTTTCCCCTCGTACAACATTTCTTTCTTTTGACTCATAATTTTACTTTCTAAATTGTAGTTAGATTTATTGATTTATTTTATTATTATTCCTGTTAAGACAGCCAGTCCAAAACTCAGCAGTGTACCAATTAATACATATTCTGTAAGTTTTCTCTGTTTTGCCTGTGCTAGGTCACTGAACCTGAAAACAGATTTGGCAGCCACCATGAAACCTACGCCTTCCCAGTGATTCACCATAATAAAGGTAAAGACTAGCAAACGTTCTAAAATTCCTATATATTTTCCGGCACTTGATAAAGATTCGGTTTGAATATTGTTTGGGCCATCCGGAGCGGGCGTCCATGATGACAATAGTAATTTGATAAAAATGGAAGCGGGTGTTGTAAGAAACAATGCTGCCATAATGATCTTTAAAAATTCCTGATTTTGTAAAAAACTGAAACTGAATTCCTGAAAATAGAAAGAAACTCCTGCAATAACCAAAACATGAAGTAATTGGTCAATGAAAAACCATCTTTTCTTTGTTTTTACATTCTGAAAGCTAAGCTTTGCTGCATCAATAATGAAATGGGTAACCCCCACCAAAACAGCAACCCACCACAATTGTAAGTCCCAAAGAAAAATAAAGCTTAAAATGGTGTGAATCAGAACATGAAAGTATAAAAACTTACTTTTCAGTTTATTGTGCTCCTTATCAGCAACCCATGAATTTGGCTGAAGTGTAAAATCTCCGAGTAGATGTGCCAATATGAGTTTGATAAAGATCATGCCTATAGTTCTGAGATTTTCTTTCTGAAATACTGGTTGGTTTCCACGATGAGCTCATAGTTAGCTCGTTTCAGTCTCTGGCTTATAGAGGACTGTGAAATAGCAAATCTTTTAGCAAGATCTTCCTGTGTGATATCTTTATTCATGATCATTTCATGAATAATTTCTGACGTAGCCATTGTCCAGTTGTCAAAATCCTTGGATGACCATTTCAATAAGATATTTAGATCCCTGTCTACAGAATCGCTGGAAGTTTTGATGGCAACAGTGTGCCCGTCACTTTTAAGGTCATTCAGTAATCTGCCGGAGTTTACATAGGCTGTACCGTTAGATTCGGTAACTTTCTCTGATGAGAAGCTCTCTTCACCTATACCAATGGCAATTCTTACATCTAAATTTTCCTGACTTTTAATAAGTGATTTTATGGCTAGAAAATGCCAGAAAACGTCATCTATATTGCACTTGAACTGAAATTCATCTCCTCTGTAGATTTCCCATGTGCCAGGAGCGCTTCCCCAGATTTCGAGAAGATTTTTAAGCTTGGTAATCCAAACTTCAGTGTCTGCATGCTGTGAATTTATAATATCACCGGTAATGACCGCTATCATACTGCAAATATAAGCATAATTACTTATAAATAAAAAATATAAGCAGAAACACTTATAGATATTGATTATTAGTGAATCTGCTTATATCGATGATATGATAAACGCAAGGTTTTTAAGACTTTAGGTGAAATTACAAAAAGTAAAAAAGTAAAAAAATTAAAATTCAATACTACTTCTTAATAAATTGAAATACCCTCTCATCCACTCTTAGGATGTACATCCCAGTTGGAAGTCCCTGAACCGAAATATTTTTCTTATTTCTGAAAGGTTCTTTTTCGGTATAAATTACTTTACCTGAAAGATCGATAATTTGAGCGGTTTTAACTTTTTCTACCTCTCCACTTACAAAAAGATTATCATCAACCGGATTTGGATAGATTTTAAATTCTCTATTAGAAGCGATTAATTCTGTAGTGGATAATGTACCACCCAGATTCTGACAGTAATTGGACGAATAAGAATCCCACTCACTGATATTAAATGTACTTGCAGGCTGATTGATTGTATTTTTTCTATATAAAGATACATTTCCGTTATTATTGGTAGTGTATTTTATCCCAATAGCATCTACAGTAACTGTTTTGTTATAAGCAAGCTCTACATAATTTCCTCCCGCAAACATCATAGGATCGGAAGCTGTCACAAATCTTGCCTGATCAGTGCTATAACATGATAAAGTGCTTTTTGGATTCAAAATGACAAAAGTTTCATTGTTTCCTACTTTACCCTCAAGTTCATAGGTATCTCCATTATAAATGGCTCCTGAAATATTGTTTTTAAACTGGATATTGATTCGGTAATTATTTAAATTGACTTCATGCCCTGTTTTGTTAACGATTTCCAAAGCATTATTCTTAATGAAGTCTGTATTGGTTCCTGATATATACTTTGTAATCATAAGATCCGGAGCATATGAATCCGAGGCAATCGTTGAAGCAGTAACCGTGTTACTGAAAGGAGATTCCAGGTACGCTTTATCAAAGGCTTTAACAGTAAAAGTATAGGTTGTTGAAGGGCTTAGGTGGTCAATACTTATAGAAGTTCCTTTTGTAGCAGCTATAGGGGTTGTTGAGCCATTCATGTAAACTCTGTATCCTAAAACATCTGTATCAGGAGAAGCTATCCAGCTAAGATTCAGAAAATAAGCATTTTGCTGAGTTGAAACCAAGGATCCGGGAGCCGCCGGAGCAATATTATCCGGAGTTTCGGACCAAATCATATCAATCCATTCAGGATGATCAATAAATGGATTTCTGTTTTTTTGTATTGTATAAATGGAATTATTCCTGTCAATTTCCCTTTGCGAAACAGGATCTGCAGCACTCCATTGTTTCAGCATGGCAACATATGGAAGATCAATCGCTCTTTCTTCAGTTCCGTCAAGCGGACATTGATCCGTAGCCGGTGTTATGTTTGCTGATGTAGTATAAGCCGTATTAAATGATCCTAGTTTTCCTTCATATCTTACTGCAAAATATAACAAAGTCCTTGCAATATCGCCTTTAAATTCATTAATAGGTTCATAAACTCTTCCTGTATAAGGATAATTTGGAATGGCCGCGTTAGACATTCTCGAACCATTGGTGAAAATATAATGATTCGTATTGTTTCCTATTCCATAAGGATAATTATTCCTTCGCTGGTTGATATAGGCATCAACAGGAATAATGAAATTCAGATCCGAATACATAGGGTAATCACTAATAGACGAGCTTGTGCTGAATGTGCTTTGCGGCATCATATGCTCCCTGTTATAGCCTACACCCTCTCCACTTGCACCGGCTATTAGCTGATCAGACTTGTATTCATAAGCATCGGACCCCGAAGGTATCTCAGAATAGATGTCCAGCATATATTGCGTATTGGAAGCATCATGATCATAATATTTGTCAAGATCAGTCTGGTTATAGAGTGCCTTAAGGTCGTCATAATGCCAGTTGATCATTTTATCTGAAATAATATCGTGAAGCTTTGACTTTAGGGCATACCCCGTTAACCCAGCTGTTCCATTATAATATCCGGCAGGTGCCTGCGCAAAAATATAAGAGGAAATTAAAATTATAGGAAGTAGAATTTTTTTCATGCCTTAAAATTGGGAGGCTAAAATAGTAAAATAAAATGCGTAAAAGTTTGAATATTTTATTAAGAAAATATTAATTATTAAAACATAAAAAATTGGAAATTAAAATATTGAACCCTATAATATTATGAATGCAATAATTTTCTTTAGCATTCCGTCAATTTAATTATCTTTGGGAACTAACTATTATCTATATGAACACAGAGACAATTGACAACATCAAAATGATAGCGGAGACAGCTAGAGAATTTGCAGAGAAGAATATCCGACCGAATATTATGGAGTGGGATGAAAGCCAAACATTTCCAAAAGATCTATTCCATCAATTAGGAGAAATGGGATTTATGGGGATTGTAGTTCCTGAGCAATACGGAGGTTCCGGTTTAGGCTATCACGAGTATGTTACTATTCTGGACGAAATTTCTCAGGTAGATCCATCTATTGGCCTTTCTGTAGCTGCACACAATTCTCTTTGTACAAATCATATTTATGAGTTTGGAAATGAAGAACAAAGAAATAAATGGCTTCCTCAGCTAGCTTCAGGAAAAGTAATCGGAGCTTGGGGATTAACAGAACATAATACAGGTTCAGATTCCGGAGGTATGTCTACCACTGCTGTAAAAGACGGAGATGAATGGATCATCAACGGAGCAAAAAACTTCATCACTCACGCTATTTCAGGAGATATTGCTGTAGTAATGACTAGAACAGGTGAAATAGGAGCTAAAAATAACTCTACCGCTTTCGTTTTAGAAAATGGGATGCCTGGATTTGCATCCGGTAAAAAGGAAAACAAATTAGGAATGCGTGCTTCTGAGACTGCAGAACTTATTTTCGATAATGTACGTGTACCAGACTCACATCGTTTAGGTGAAGTAGGTGAAGGTTTCAAGCAAGCTATGAAAATATTGGATGGTGGTAGAATTTCTATCGCTGCATTAAGTTTAGGAACAGCAAGAGGAGCTTATAAAGCTGCTTTGAAATATGCAAAAGAAAGACATCAGTTCGGAAAGTCAATCTCTGAATTCCAGGCGATCAACTTTATGCTTGCTGACATGGCTACAGAAATTGATGCTGCTGAACTTCTTATCCAAAGAGCTTCAACTCTGAAAAATGCAAAACAAAAAATGACTAAGGAAGGTGCTATGGCAAAACTATATGCTTCTGAGGCATGTGTAAGAATTTCCAATAATGCAGTTCAGATCTTTGGTGGTTATGGATATACAAAAGATTTCCCGGCTGAGAAGTTCTACAGAGACTCTAAGCTTTGTACTATTGGTGAAGGAACTTCTGAAATCCAGAGATTGGTTATCGGAAGAGATATTACAAAATAACCTTAATTTTAAAAACATATACAAATGATTAAACAAGCCTTATTAGGTGAATTTCTGCATGAAGCGGAAAACACAAGAAAAATTTTAAAAGCAATTCCCGACAGTGCTTTAAATTGGAAGCCATCTGAAAAAAACTGGACTACTGGTCAATTGGCTTCTCATATTGCAGAAGTTTATAACTGGTATGATTCCACTTTTAATCAGGATGTTTTTGATATGGGTACCTATCAGTATGATAAAGGAGATATTTCCAAGACGGAAAATATTGTTGCAAAATTTGAAGAAAATGTAGCAAAAGCACAAAAAGCGCTTGAAGAGTCGGATGAATCCACCTATTTCAATGAATGGAAAATGGAAATGCATGGCAATGTTCTCTTTCCTCCATCCCCAAGAATTCAGGTAGTGAGAGGCTTTCTCTTTAATCATTTGTACCATCACAGAGGTGAATTGGTCGTTTATTTAAGATCAACAGGAAATAAAGTTCCCGGACTTTATGGTCCCACCGCTGATGATAAAATGTAATTAAAAATTATTACACTAATAAATGAAATGGCATACGTGTTTTACGTATGTCATTTCTATTTTAACTCCACTTTATTTTAATTATATTCAATGTATTGCATAATGCATTAAATGGATGTTCTAAATTTTTCATAAAAATTTTTGTTTTTCGTAACATATTTTTTATTAATTTCGATTTACCATAACAAAAACAAATATTTAATATGAAAAGACAATTAACCCTGATTGGAATGCTCCTGATCACAGGTATTTCCTATGCACAGACTGACCGTCTATGGTCTCCGAACTCTAAAAAAACATCTTCGGAGATCTTTGAGAACAAATCCAGTATCCAAAATCCAAAGGTATACAACCTGGATATTAACGGATTAAAGAATGCTTTAGCAAAAGCTCCCAAAAGACTGGCAGTTGGCGAAAAATCAGAACTTATCATTTCTTTTCCAAATTCTGATGGCAGAATGGAAAGCTTCAAAGTGAAAGAGAATTCCAATTTCACTCCGGAACTGGCGGCAAAGTATCCGGATATTAAATCCTATGTGGGAGAGGGTCTTGAAGATCCAAACTCTACAGTGTATTTCAGCATTTCTTCTCTTGGATTATCTTCTATGGAGATATATGGAGATAAATCTGCCGTATTTATTGAGCCTTATTCCAAGGATCTTTCTACCTATGTTGTTTACAAAAAATCTGACAAGAAAGATGATCTCAGCAAGTTTGAATGTACAGTAATAGATGTTGCTAAAAAAGGAGTAACCAATGCAAATATTGCAGCAAGACCGAATGCTGATGATGCTAAATTAAGAACATTCAGACTGGCGTTGTCATGTACAGGAGAATACACTACGTATTTCGGAGGTACAAAAGCTCAGGCTTTAGCAGCAATGAACAACACCATGACTCGCGTGAATGGTGTTTTTGAAAAGGATTTTGCAGCAAGAATGGTTTTGATTGCTAACAATGACGCTGTTATTTATACCAATGCTTCTACGGATCCCTATTCCGCTTCATCTGGCATGAGTAGCTGGAATTCTCAACTACAAAGTACTCTTACTTCTGTAATTGGTGAGGCTAATTATGATATCGGACACTTATTTGGAGCTTCCGGAGGTGGTGGAAATGCCGGTTGTATTGGTTGTATTTGTACAAATGGGTCAAAAGGTAGTGGCTACACTTCACCTGCAGATGCCATTCCATCAGGTGATAACTTTGATATTGACTATGTTGCCCACGAAATGGGACATCAATTCGGCGGAAACCATACATTCTCCCACGGAAATGAAGGAACAGGTGTTAATATGGAACCGGGATCAGGATCAACAATTATGGGATATGCAGGAATCACAGGCCAGGATGTTCAGCCTCATTCTGATGCATTTTTTCATGCAGTAAGTATTCAGCAAATTACCAATAATATTAAAGCGAAAACCTGTTCTGTAAATACAAGCACAGGAAATGCAATTCCTACTGCTAATGCAGGATTAGACTATACTATTCCGAAAGGAACACCATTTGTGTTAACAGGAACCGGAACTGATGCTGACGGAGATTCTTTAACCTATATCTGGGAACAGATGGATAATGCTTCTTCATCTCAAACAGGAGCAAGTTCTGCAGCCAGTGTAACAAAAGCTTCGGGGCCTAATTTCAGATCCTGGACACCACTTACTGTGCCTACAAGATATTTCCCAAGAATGGCTTCTATTTTAGCAGGGGCAACAACAACAGCAGGTTCCGAAATTACAGTTGAAGCTCTTTCTTCAGTAGCCAGAACATTAAATTTCAGATTTACTGTTCGTGACAACAAATCCGGAGGTTCTGGAAATAATTCAGACGATGCAGTTATCTCAGTTAATGGAACAGCCGGGCCGTTTACAGTAACTTCACAAAACTCAGCAACAACATATGCCGGAGGAAGCTCTCAAAACATAACTTGGGATGTAGCAGGAACTACTGCAAACGGAGTAAATACAGCTAATGTAGATATTCTTTGGTCAACGGACAGCGGAAATACATGGACTACCCTATTATCAGCAACTCCAAATGATGGTTCACAAGCGGTAACTATTCCTAATGCTACAACGACTACGGGAAGAATTATGGTAAAAGGATCTAACCACATTTTCTTTGATGTAAATAATGCTAATATTTCTGTAAATGCAGGTTCAGGAACTCCTGATACGATTGCACCTACAGCTCCTACCCTTGCCGCTTCAGGTACAACTTCCACAAGTACTAACCTTTCTTGGTCAGGAGCTACAGATAATGTTGGAGTTACAGGCTATGATGTATATCAAGGAATATCATTAATCGGTTCTACAGCTTCTACAAGCTACACAGCAACAGGATTGACACCTTCCACAACGTATAGCTTCTCCGTAAAAGCAAAAGACGCAGCAGGTAATGCTTCTTCTTCAAGTAATACAGTAAGTGTTACTACTCTTGCAGGAGGAGGAACAGTTACTTATTGCTCAGCTTCTGCGTCTAATACAGCAGATGAAAGAATTGGAAATGTGAAATTCGGAACCATTAACAATACTTCAACAGGAACAGCAGGTTACGAAAACTTCACCTCTATTTCTACAAACGTTACAAGAGGAAGTGCTTATACAATTTCTGTCACTCCAGTTTGGACTTCTACAAAATATAGTGAAGCATATGCAGTTTACATTGATTACAATGGAGACGGAGACTTTACAGACAGTGGAGAATTAGCTTGGTCAAAAGCAGGATCTACAACAACTCCGGTTACAGGATCTATTACGATTCCGGCAACTGCTACTGTAGGTTCTACAAGAATGAGAGTAATGATGAAATATAGCTCTATCCCTACTTCTTCATGTGAAGCTTACACGTATGGACAAGTAGAGGATTATACTCTTAACATTGTTTCTTCTGGAAGAGGTGAGCTTAGCAATACCAAAGATTTGATCACAGGTATTAAGTTATATCCTAACCCTGCAAAAGACATATTAAATATCTCAAATACGACATCAGAAGATTATAAGATCTTAGATATGGGTGGAAAACTAATTGACTCAGGAAAACTTCAAAGAGGTTCTGTAAATGTAAGCGGACTGATTAAAGGAGCTTATATGATCCAGATCGGAGAAAAGGCTCAGAGATTCATTAAGAATTAATAGTCTATTAAAATTTTAAACGATGTGAAGGCTGCCCTGTATAAGGGCAGTCTTTTTATTTATTTATACTCAGTAAGTTGAATATTTCCTCCAATCATTATTTAAAATCGTTCTAAAGAAAATTATTTTTTTTTATAATATTTTTACTAGATTTGGTAAATACAAAGAAAATTAGTGGCTATATGAAAAAACAACTATTAATGATGGGAATGCTTGTCCTGTCAGGTATTTCTTTTGCACAGACAGATCGTCTATGGAGTAAGGGATCTCAAAAAAACTCTTCATCAATTTTTGAAAACATGTCAAATATTGATGGACCTAGACTTTTCCACCTGGATATCAATAGTTTGAAAAGTTTATTAGCAAGAACACCTAAAAGGTTAACTGAAAAATCTGGTATCATTATTTCCTTTCCTAATTCAGTAGGAAAAATGGAAAACTTCAGGGTAACTGAAAACTCTAATTTTGATCCTGAATTGGCAGCAAAGTATCCGGATATTAAATCTTATATAGGCCAAGGAATAGAGGATCAATCTTCAACGGTTTATTTTAGCGTATCTCCTCTGGGGTTATCTTCCATGGAGATATATGGGGATAAATCTGCTGTTTTTATTGAACCTTATACCAAGGACCTTTCTACTTATGTAGTATATAAAAAGTCTGACAGAAAAGATGATTTAAATAAACTTGAATGTAAAGTACTGGAAACAGCTGAAAAAGGAGCCTCCAATACAGCTACGGCTAAAAATGCCAATGATGCTATATTGAGAACATTCAGACTGGCACTTTCATGTACAGGAGAATACACAACTTATTTCGGAGGAACAAAGGCACAGGCCCTAGCTGCGATGAATAATACCATGACAAGAGTAAATGCCATATTTGAAAATGATTTTGCAGCAAGAATGGTACTTATTCCTAACAATGATGCAATCATTTATACCAATGCTTCTACAGATCCATTTTCCGTTTCTTCACAAATGGATAAGTGGAATTTTGAGCTTATGAATGCGCTAAGTTCTACCATTGGCAATGAAAATTTCGATATAGGTCATTTATTTGGTAAAGATGGTGGTGGTGGTAATGCAGGATGCATAGGCTGTATCTGCACCAATGATATGTCTACTTATGTATACCAAGGGATAACTTATCCTAACGATTATAAAGGTAGCGGATATACATCTCCTTCCAACGGTATCCCATCTGGAGACACCTTTGACATTGATTATGTAGCTCATGAAATGGGGCATCAATTTGGAGGAAACCACACATGGTCTTATACCTCTCAATCAAGCTTACAGTCTGTAGAACCAGGTTCAGGATCTACCATTATGGGATATGCAGGAATTACGAGTTATGATGTTCAAAAAAATTCAGATCCGTTTTTTCATGCAATCAGTATTCAACAGATTACCAATAATATTAAAGCAAAAACCTGTTCTGTAAATACGCCTACAGCCAATAATATTCCTACAGCCAATGCAGGGTTAGATTATACGATTCCTAAAAGTACACCTTTTGTATTAACAGGTACCGGAACTGACGCAGACGGAGATTCCCTTACTTATATCTGGGAGCAGATGGATAAAGGAACCTCTTCCCAAACAGGAAGTAATTCTGCTGCTACTGCTACAAAAACTGCCGGCCCTACATTCAGATCATGGGTACCTACAGCTTCTCCGGTAAGATATTTCCCAAGAATGGCCTCTGTTCTGACAGGAGCAACCACTACAGCCGGAATGGAAATTAACGTAGAAGCCCTATCTTCTGTAGCAAGAGATCTTAATTTCAGATTTACAGTAAGAGATAATAAATTAGGAGGTGCAGGAAACAGCTCAGATGACACTAAAATTACCGTGAATGCCGCCGCTGGCCCCTTCACAATAACTTCACAGAACACAGCTTCTTCTTATTCGGGAGGCAGTTCACAGACCGTAACATGGAATGTTGCCGGAACTACCGCCAACAATATCAATGCCGCTAATGTGGATATTCTTTGGTCAACTGACAACGGAGATTCATGGACTACCCTATTAGCCGGAACTCCAAATGATGGCTCGGAAGCGATAACAATTCCTAATGCTACAACTAATACAGGAAGAATTATGGTAAAAGGAAGTAATCATATCTTCTTTGATGTAAATAATGCCAATATTGTCGTTGCAGCAAATGGATTGTCAACCTCAGAAACAACACTGGCAGGATCTACCGAAATCAAACTTTATCCTAATCCTGTGAAAGACATCCTTACCCTTTCAAATACAAAAAATGAAGAGTATAAAATCTATGACATGTCAGGAAAACTAGCAATGGAGGGTACCCTTCAGAGCGGAACTCTCAATGTAAGCAGATTGGTAAAAGGAACCTATGTGATTCAAGTTGGGAAATTTGCGAAAAGATTTATTAAAAAATAAATAACTTCTAAATCTAAATAAAAAAAGACTGCTCATTATGGGCAGTCTTTTTTATGTTAACTGTATTATTAATTTAGAATAAAAAAAAGTCATTTAAAAACAATTATTCATGTAGTTAATTTTTAAAATTAAGTTATTATAAAATAATATCACTATTATTTGAGTTTTTTAATTAAATTTACACTTTATATTATACTTGTCATTGTACCGTTTACCCAGCTTGTATTTAAGGGAAGACTCTTTGCCTATTTTCTTGGCCATTATGGTACTTTTTCTTTATTTATTTTTCGTGAATAAACGCATGTTGCATCAAAACATAACGAAAATATTTTTGCCCTATGAAAAACACAGTCAATGATTGAAAATTCTTTTTTCAATGTAAATATTTACTGCTTTTCCCCGATAATACCTGACTAAATTTTCTACATAATTTTAATTTTTATATATGAAACATTTATTTAAGTACATTTTTTTCTTTACCATTGCATCTTTTTCTATTGCCTGTAGCTCGGATAGAGAAGACGAAATTGAGAATACCCCCAACCCTGTTAAGATTGTATTTTATAAAAATGCTGATGAGCTTGCTGCAACCTATGATACAAACGGCACAGTCAATCAAACTATCAGAAATCAGGCCTACGACTTATACAAACTAGGAAAGTGGAAAGAACTGGAAGCCCTCTTTAAAGCTAATAACCTTAATGGCGGCTGGCCACCAGCAAACGGAGGTTTCAATATCGTTGATGAAGTTCCTATTCTGGCCGGACAAAAATATGACAGATACAGTGGAGCCATTAATTACAGCGGAAGCGGAAATCCTACCTTAGGAGGAAGCTTTACCAGCCCCATCATCAATGGATATGTATATACTTTCACAGAAAGAGCATTAAATCAGGAAGAAAATAAATATGATTTCTATTATGAAATTGATGTTTTAAATAATGCATTACCTTTCAAGTCTCAAACTGCCGATATTATCCCTTGGTTTAATCAGACAGGAAATGGCAAGCAAACCATGTGGAAAATTCCGATTGATATCACAACAGGATTTCAGAAAACATGGAATAAACTGGCAGAAGAAGGATATGTAAAGATCACCATCAAAAAAAGTCCAAGCGGAAAATACAATAACCTGGTAGGAACCGTTATTCAGTAATAAATTAAACTCAGATGTATTCAATATCAAAAAAAATAAACATTGGTAAAAAGACTACTATTGCAAAGAATAAATTCATAAATAATGAAACCATTCCCGCAGCAAAAACTACTTTCACCTGCTGTAGCTGCAACAAGGAAAATACCATTGAAATTTCTCCATATCAATCAGGATTTCCCATTTTTCAAATCTATGCTGATGATAAAGTATTGTCCAAAGCCGAACTATTGAAGTATGGCATGACTACGGAAACCTCACAAAGAATGCAGCATTTTGGAGAACTTACCGTAAATGATTTACCCACCTTATATTTCGGAACCAATTGTTCATCTTGCTCATCAACATATATTTGTGTATTTAGCTATGGTGAATGGCAGCCGGGATTAGAGGTCTTAAACATTTCCGGAATCTGGGAATATGAAGAAGCAGAATAATTGAATACCAATCATAAATTTTAATTCAAAAGCCACAATTTCAAAGTTGTGGCTTTTGTGTTTTTATAATATCTTATTCTTTCACTCTAATAGACATATTTTACGCTGTACATTTTACCATTAACAAATCGTTTTCTATCTTTGTCATAAATAAAAAATTTCATGGATAAAATTGATAGTTTGAACCAAGTAGCCGAATTCCATACTACTTTCAAAGCCCCTATTCTAGACACCCCACAAATCCCTTCCCCAGAAAGATGTAATCTTAGAGTAGAACTTCTACAGGAAGAATTAAATGAACTGAAACAAGCCATTGCAGATAACAATATCGTAGAAATTGCAGATGCATTATGTGATTTACAGTATGTTTTGAGTGGTGCAGTGCTGGAATTTGGACTTGGCAATAAATTTGTAGAGCTATTCAACGAAGTTCAGCGTTCTAATATGTCGAAAGCATGTGATAATGAAGAGCAGGCCAATGAAACTGTTGAATTTTATAAAGAAAAGGAAGTAGAATCTTTTTATGAAAAGTCTGGCGAAAAATTCAATGTATACAGAAAGGCAGATCATAAGGTATTGAAAAACAAATACTACTCTCCTGCTGATTTAAAATCAATTATTGAGAAATAAAATATGAAAAAATTTATTACAAATATTGTTGCCACATCAAGTTTATTTTTAGCTACTCAACAGCTCAGTGCTCAGAAAGTAGTGGTTAATCGTGAGGTTGAAACTCAGAAAGACGGAAAAATGCTTTTGGGAAATCAACTAAAAGAACAATTCTTAAAAGCTCCTTATGCAGACTGGTATGTAAAGGAGCATGATGAATATGCCCTAGATCAAAAAGCCATCAGCCAATTAAAAAAGGAAAAACTGGGTACCTATGACATCATTACTTTCATTGGAACATGGTGTGAGGATAGTCATAGAGATTTTCCAAGACTGATGAAGATATTGGAAGAAATAGGCTATCCTGAAAATAAGCTGACCATTATTGCTGTTAATCGCAAAAAAGAATCTCCGGCAGGAGACGAAACTCTTTATAATATACAAAAAGTTCCAACCATTATCCTTAAAAGATATGGAAAAGAAATAGGAAGAATTGTAGAAATGCCAACCAGTGGTTATATTGAAAGAGATCTAGCTGAAATTCTGAAAAAGAATGACTCTTCTGTAATTAAAGAAATTTTTAAATAGATTTTGAGAAATAATAAAACAATCATATCGTTTGTTGCAGGTGCAGGAGTTATGTTACTTCTGTTCTTTGGTCTTAAATCCTGCCTGAATCTTGGTGAAAAAACGGAGAAGTCAGATTATTATATCCTGACCAACCAGATCTCCAAGATGAATAAGATGGTGGTGATGGAACAAAATAATTCCACCATGCAGAAGACTAAAATGGGATATGAAGTATTTGGCAAGGAAGTGTCAAGCAATAGTATCATTACTTACACAAAGACCAATGCACAGGTTTCCTATGATCTTAATAAAATGAAGATTGAAGTAGATTCCATCAATAAAAAGCTGGTTATTACTGAACTTCCTGATGCAGATATAAGAATTACACCAAGCGTTGAAATTCAGTCTTTGGATGACTCTTTTTTTAATAGAATTTCTGAAAAAGACATTAAAAATGTGACCGCCAAAGCTAAGGAAACTGCCATTAAATCTATTGACCAAAATCAATTGAGAAACGAGGGCCGCAAACAGCTAATGGAAAATCTTAATAACATTTTCGTTTTAGCCAAAGCTCTTAATTATACAATAGAAGATAAAACCGGAAAAGTTGGTATATTAGGCCTCTAAGACTAAATATAAATACCATGAACCCAAAAGGAAACAGTAAATACAAATCTTTAGAAACTCAACAAAATCAGGATACTGACAATGATTCTCTAAAGAAACCAGCTTCTGATAAAGAAGAACTTCCAAAATCTTCCACTCAAAAATCAGGAACACGCGGAGGGTAAAACTGAAAGCTATTTCATTTTGGCAAAGACTTTGGACTATACTATCAATATTTTTGAAATTTAAAATTTGAAGTTATGGTCTCAAAAGAAAATAGCAAAAAGAAAGAATCTGCTAATACAGCAGAAACTAAAAATCAGAATCAGGATTTCCAGAATATTCCTGCTTCCTCGAAAAAGGTTAATCCACCTGATATTAACAAAGAAGATATCCAGAAATCTTCCAAGAATACGTCAGGAAAAACGGATAATACAAAAAAGTAAAATGAATCATTAAGATTTCAATAATTTTACTTTCTGAATGGTTATAAGATTGTTATAAACAATTGCGGAATAAAATCGAAAGGTTCTGTCTCATTATGAGGCAGAACCTTTCTACTAACTATCTAATTTAAGTGAACTATAAACTATACAATGGTAGATTTTCCAATTTTTACATTTTCAAAATTATAATAAGACTTCTCAGAATATCTGATATGATCTGCAATAAAACTACCTACTTCACTGGTAGAATAATACTGTTTCGTGTTAAGATCAATGGTAACATATTTATTTTCAATGGCATGTTCTACAGATTGTCTCAATTTATTGGCTGCAGCCTGTAATCCAAGATGATCCAGCATCATGGCCACGCTCAAAATAGAAGCAATAGGATTGGCAATACCCTTTCCCTTAGCTTGTGGATAAGATCCGTGAATAGGTTCAAATAATGCATTATTCTCACCAACGGATGCAGATGGTAGTAATCCGATAGAACCTCCGATTACACTAGCTTCATCAGAAATAATATCCCCAAACATATTCTCTGTTAAAATAACATCAAACTGCTTTGGATTAAGAATCAGCTGCATGGCGGCATTATCTACAAACATATAATCAAGCTGTACATCCGGATATTCTGAAGCAATTTCCTGACAGATTTTTCTCCATAATCTTGATGTATCAAGAACATTAGCTTTATCAATAAGGGTAAGCTTTTTATTTCTTTTCTGGGCTTCCTGAAATGCCATATGAGCAATAGGAATAATATCTTCACGGCTGTATTTGCAAACATCATAGGCATATCCGCCATCAGGATCAGTAAACTTTTCACCAAAATAAATTCCACTTACCAACTCCCTGAAAATCTGAATATCGGCTCCCTCAATAATTTCTCTCTTAAGCGGACTTTTTTCAATCAGTGATGCATAAGTTTTTAATGGACGGATATTGGCAAATAGTCCCAATTCCTTACGAAGTTTCAATAATCCCTGTTCAGGTCTTACTTTAGCATCAGGATTATTATCAAATACCGGATCTCCTATTGCTCCGAAAAGCACAGCATCAGATTCCTTACAAATCTTCAATGTCTCTTCAGGCAAAGGATTACCTGTCTTAAAGATAGCTTCTGCACCAATCAACCCATAGTCGAAGTGAAACTTATATTGAAAAGCTTCCGCAATGACATCCAGAATTTTGATACTTTCACTGATGATTTCCGGCCCAATTCCATCTCCTGAAAGAACCGCGATTTTAAAATAATTGTTGCTCATTTGTTTTCTGTGTTTTTAGTTCAAACTCTGTGATCGCCTGTTTTTTGCTGATTAAAAAATCAATATCGTCATAGCCGTTCAGAAGGCATATTTTTTTGTATGAATCAAGTTCAAAGGTTTCAGTGGTGTCTTTAAAGCTAACTGACTGTAATTCTACATCAATGGCAATTTCATTGTCGGGATTTTCATTGATTCCTTCCAAAATTTCTTTTAAAAACTCTTCGGAAACCTTTACGGGAAGAAGTCCATTATTCAATGCATTCCCTTTAAAGATATCTGCGAAATAACTGGAAATAATGACTCTAAAGCCATAGTCCGTTAATGACCATGCAGCGTGTTCGCGACTGCTTCCACAACCAAAATTGTTTCCTGCCACCAGAATTTGCCCACTGAACTTAGGGTTATTTAACACAAAGTCAGCATTCGGTTCTCCTGTATGAATATTAAATCTCCAATCTCTGAACAAATTTTCTCCGAAACCCTTTCTGTCTATACTTTTCAGGAATCTTGCCGGAATAATCTGGTCTGTATCTATATTTTCTGCCGGCAATGGAACTGCACGGGATTTTATAATAACTAATTTTTGCATGTACTTCTCTATCTAGTTTAAGTTTTCAAAGGCTGAAATTCTACCTTCTATTGCTGCCTTTGCTGCTGTAAGCGGACTTGCCAAAATGGTTCTTGCTCCCTGCCCCTGTCTTCCTTCAAAGTTTCTGTTAGAAGTAGACACACAATATTCTCCTTCAGGAATTTTATCATCATTCATAGCCAGACAAGCAGAACAACCAGGCTGACGGATTTGGAATCCGGCTTCATTAAAGATTTTGTCTAATCCTTCTTCATAAATTTGCTTTACAACCTGCTGAGAGCCGGGAACAATCAATGCTTTTACAGCTTCTGACTTACTTTTTCCTTTAATATATTGAGCAGCAGAACGGAAGTCTTCTATTCTTGCATTGGTACAGCTTCCTATGAATACATAATTTACTTTGATACTGGAAAGAGCCTGCCCTGCCTGCAACCCCATATACTGTAAGGCTTTTGCTTCAGATTCGCTTTGTGGTGAAGGAATAACCTCATGTATTGAAATTCCCATTCCAGGATTTGTTCCATAGGTAATCATTGGGTAAATTTCTGAAGCATCGAAAGACAGTTCCTTATCAAAAATAGCTCCCTTGTCAGTCTTCAATGTGTTCCAATAGGCTACTTTTTCATCCCAATCTTCTCCTTTTGGAGCAAACTTTCGTCCTTGCACATATTCAAAAGTAGTTTCATCAGGGGCAATCATTCCCCCTCTGGCTCCCATTTCAATACTCATGTTACAGACAGTCATCCTTCCTTCCATAGACATCTCCTCGAATACACTTCCTGCGTATTCACAGAAGTATCCCGTTCCGCCATCTGTTCCTATTTTTGAAATGATATAAAGAATAACGTCCTTAGGCTGAACATTTTCATTGAGCTTACCATTCACTGTAATTCTCATAGATTTTGGCTTGTTGAGCAATAGACATTGGCTGGCAAAAACCTGAGCAACCTGGCTGGTTCCAATTCCAAATGCAATGGCTCCAAATGCTCCATGTGTAGAAGTATGGCTATCGCCGCAAACTATACTCATACCCGGTTGTGTAATACCAAGTTCAGGCGCAATAATGTGCACAATTCCTTGATATTGGTGACCTAGCCCAAATAATTCAATATTATTTTTCTCACAATTTTCTGTGAGTTGCTGAACCTGGTTTCTTGATAATTCATCCCGAATGGGCTGCTCCTGATGAAGTGTTGGCACATTATGATCAGCTGTTGCTACAATCTGCTCCGGTCGGAATATTTTCAAGTCTCTGGATTCAAGTTCTGCAAAGGCTTGTGGGCTTGTTACTTCATGAATCAGGTGTTTATCTATATAAATAATTTGTGGTCCGTCAGGCACCGTGTCCACTACATGAGCATCCCAAACCTTATCAAAAAGTGTCTTTTTATCGTCGTTCATTTTTTACTTTATCTTGAATTAAATCAAACCTATACTATTTTTCTACTGCAGACTTCCATGATCAGGGCAAGATCATCATTGTCTATTTCTTTCTTAAGGTCTGCTATCTTTAAGAATTCCTGATACAGATAATCAAGCTCATTCTTTGTTACATCATAGCCAATGTGTTTAAAACGATATGCCAATGCTGAACGTCCACTTCTTGCCGTAAGGATAATGGTAGAGGCATTTACACCCACTTCCGCAGGATCAATAATTTCATAAGTTTCTCTGTTTTTAATTACCCCATCCTGATGAATCCCGGAACTGTGGGCAAATGCATTAGCTCCCACAATTGCTTTATTGGGTTGTACAGACATCCCCATAAGATCAGAAACCATTGTACTGACCTCATTCAACATTCTTGAATTGACAGCAGTATGCAGATTTAAATCTTTATGCTGCTTCAGAATCATCACCACTTCCTCTAAGGCTGTATTTCCGGCTCTTTCTCCCAATCCGTTGATGGTACATTCTATTTGACGAGCTCCGTTGATGGCTCCGGCAATGGAATTTGCTGTTGCCAAGCCCAAATCATTGTGACAATGGCATGATAAAACCGCTTTTTCAATTCCCTTTACATTTTCTCTCAGATATTTAATTTTCTGCCCATATTCCTCCGGAAGACAGTATCCTGTAGTATCCGGAATATTTAGAACCGTAGCTCCTGCTTTTATTACGGCTTCACATACCTGAGCCAGATAAGCATTATCTGTTCTACCGGCATCTTCAGCGTAAAACTCTACATCTTCTACATATCCCTTGGCATATCGTACTGCTTCAGCAGCACGTTCAATAATATTTTCTCTTGTTGAATTGAATTTATACTTGATGTGAGAATCAGAAGTTCCGATTCCTGTATGTATTCTTGGTTTTTTTGCAAACCTTAAAGCTTCCGCGGCCGTATCAATATCTTTTTTATTCGCTCTTGTAAGTCCGCATACCTTTGCATTTCTTACCAGTTTTGAAATTTCAGAAACAGATTCAAAGTCTCCAGGGCTGGAAATTGGAAATCCTGCTTCAATGATATCAACCCCTAGTTCATCTAGCCTTTCAGCAATAGTCAGTTTCTGTTCCGTATTCAGTTTACATCCCGGAACCTGTTCCCCATCTCGCAGTGTGGTATCAAAAATTTCAATTTTTTCAGAATTCATAAATGAAGTTTTTTACTTAATTTTGGTTCAAAACTACAGCTTGCAATATTTTTAAATTTTCAATTTCCCTGAAAATTACAATATTCAAGAGTTGAAAGAATAGATTTATCTGTTTGATAATTAATTATTTAAATTCCCAAAATTTACAATGGCAGAATTGCAGAAAGATTTTTTGTTTGTATTGGTAAAGTCATTGACCACCTCCGAGAAACGACAGTTTAAGTTATATGTTAACCGTCTCGGTATTAATGTAGATGCCAAATTTTTGCTCCTTTTTTCTGAAATGGATAAGATGAAAGAATATGATGAAACCATTATCATTGACAAAAAAATATCTACAAAACAGCAGCTTTCCAATTTAAAAGCACACCTTTACAAACAAATTCTGGTAAGCCTCCGGATGAATCCAAGTCATCAGAATTATAGAATCCAGCTTCGGGAACAGCTTGATTTCGCGAACATTCTGTACCAAAAAGGACTTTATAAGCAAGCCTTAAAAATTCTTGATAAAACCAAACAAACGGCAATGGAGCTTGACGAAAAGAGTATTGCCTCTGAAATTATTGACCTTGAAAAAGTGATTGAATCTCAATTCATTACAAGAAGTATTGAGGGAAGAGCTGAAGAGCTAATCAGACAATCTCAGGAACTCAGCAAGCAGAATCGTTATACCACAAAACTCTCCAACCTTTCTCTGAAATTATACAGTGAAATGCTAACTCATGGCTATGTAAAAAACGATGTAGACCGAGAAGAGATTCTGGAAGTTTTTAATGCTCAGATTAAAAATATCAGATTTGACAGATTGAATTTCACTGAAAAACTTTGGTATTTCAAGGCTCATGTCTGGAAAAACCAGCTTCTGCAGGATTATAAATATACCCTGAAATACGCCTATCAATGGGTGGATTTATTTCATAAAACTCCTGAAATGATCCATAGCCATCCTGTTTGGTACATCAAAGGAAATACCTACCTTTTAAAAATCCTTTTCCTGTATGGAAACATTGATATTCTTGAGGAGAATTTTGAAAATTTCAACAAAATGGTTAATGCCGAAAATTTTGCCCAAAATGAAAACCTTCAATCTCTTATTTTTTTGACACACTACAATACATTAATGAATATTCATTTTGTAAAGGGTGAGTTTTTCACAGGAACAAAGCTTATTCCCGAGATTGAACTGAAAATGGAAAAACTTCGGGAAAGGATTGATGAGCATCATTTTATGATCCTTTATCTTAAAATGGCCGCTATGTTTTTTGGGAGTAAAATGTATAAGAAAGCCATCGACTACTCTATGCGTGTCATTGAATCGAAAGGCAATGTACAGGAAGACTTGCTGTTTCATACCCGAATTCTGATTTTAATGTCAAAATATGAATCCGGAAATGATGAAGACTATGATGAGTTTATCACTTCCACGCTTAAGTTTGCTAAAAAAATGAAAAAGCCTGAGGAGTTTCATTTTGAAAGTATTCAGTTTTTTAAAAATCTGAATAATCAACTGCCGGATCAAAGGCAGAATGCATTTGAAATGTTTGATAAAAAGCTTGAAGAATTCTCTAATAATGAATACTACAGACGTTCATTATTTTATATTGATATTCATGGATGGATCAAATCTAAGGCTCAGAATGTGGACGTAATTGAGATTATCAAACAGAAAGTAAGGTATAAAAGAAAACATTAAATATAATGTAATAAATATTTATTCTAAAATAAGTTACGGTATTTTATTTAATGTAAAATTGAACATTAAAAACAAAGAATTTATTTTAATATTAATCTCTCGCAGATTGAGCTGATTTCACAGATACACATAAAAAATCTGCCTGATTTGCTAAATCTGCGAGAGAATAAATGATCTTAAATATTCTAAACGCAAGTTTTACTTATAGATATTCTCTATAAAATTCAACGCATTTCCATGACTGATTTTTTCTGCCAATTCAGAGGAAAACCTCTTTTCAATCTCGTTGTTAATTGCAGGATATACGGAAGCATTGGAATGTTCGGGAAAGAAGAAAGGGTGACGTGATTTGTCAGGATGGTCTTTCCAGTAGAAATAATCTGCCCCGTAGGCAATACAATCTTTCCCACCCAAATCTAGTCCATATTGGATATGCTCATAAAGTCGTTCAGGATGTTCAACATCAATATAATCCTTGATAAAGTTGAGACCAATCAATCCTTTTCTTTTAATCACTTCTTTAGCTAATTCATCAGGTAAATTCCTGTTGTTTTTATAGATTGTTCTGTAATTGGAATGGCTTGCCAGAATGGGTATTGAGTAATTTCGTTGATCAATATAAGTGAAAATATCATAGGCTAACTGATCACTGGTATGAGCCAGATCAATGGCAATTTTTTTATCCGCAATATAATCGATTAATACCTTTCCATCCTCCTTTAAACCTGCTTCAGCATTATTTCCGCCTCCAAAACGGTTTTCCAAATGATGGGTAATTCCTATATAAAGAACTTTCTGGGTGTTCTCAATAATGGTCTCCAGCTTTTTGAAGCCTGATTCAAGACCTTCAGTTTCATCACAAAAAGAAGAAGCATTTTCAATGGAAGCAATAACTCCTACCCGATTTTTATTTTCTGGATTTTTATAATTCTCATGATCAAAGAGAAAAAAGTTTTCATTTTTGATCAAATTTGAATATAATTTGCTTTGCTCTAACCCATAAACAGTACTATCTGTGCCTGTTCCAGAATAGATAGCCATCACCTGAAGTTTTACGTTTCCCTCTTTTAAATAAGGTAATGAACAGCCTATTTCTTTATCATCAATGGTTGAATTTGTTCTTAGTAAATGGTATAGTAGATCACAGTGTAGATCAATGTTTATTGTATTCATAGTTAGGTGCAATTTATGGTTTTTATTCCTTGTCCATTGTCAATGCATTATTGATAAATTCAATGCTGCTATTTTCAAAAACCTCTAGCAATTGAGGAACAAAGTCTCCAAATGTTTTATATTTTTTTCTATTGGAATTATATTCTTTCAATTTTTCATCTAATTGGGGAAGAAAAATAAAATTATTTTTTAAATGATAAGCTTCCAGCCTCTTAGCCCTTTCAAAATCTTTTTGAATTATTGCAGTCTGAATTTCACCCAATCTCACAAGATGCTCAGCAACACACGTTTGATAATCGCCATAGCCGCCTGTTTTGATCATTGTTTCCTTTAATTTTGAAGCTTCAAACAAGTTCTCGAATTTTTCGAGCTTATCCTTGTGTTTGTATACTTCCTTATTAACGAACGAGTGTCCAAATTCATGAATGCTTAGAAATCTTGCCTGAAACTGGTTATCATACCCAAACTCTCCCTCTTTCTGAACCTTCATAAACGGGCTTGCAATTTCATAGATATCCTTAGCTCCCGATTTTAAAACGATGTCTGTACCAATTCCTCTTCCCTCATTATCTTCAATGGGCCACATCATCATGGGTGAAATAAGAATGGTATAGGTATTAAAGCTTTCACCATAAAACAGCTCCATGGCATTGATAAATCCTGCAGGAATCTGTTTGCTGTATTCTTTTATTCCGCCATTGTAAAAGCTTTTATTTTCGGTAAAAAACTGTTCAATATTCTCCTGAATGTAAAATTTTGAAAGTTCTGAGAGATAATTTTTGATTAATTGTGTAATTTCTTCGTTCTGTTCTTTCGTCAGATTGTTGCTGCTATATTGATAATTGTTGATCCATTCCGTGGAGGGAAATTCCTTATGATATAACAATGGTTTCATCAGAATATCATTTCCTGAACCATATTTTTCCAGCAAAATATCATTAATTTTAGCCGTAGATACAGCAATATCTGAGTTTTTCAATCCTTTATATTTCGATAACGCTTGCTTTACAATTGGCTGGTATTCAGAACACTCTTTTATTTTATAAAATTCAAAATCTTTATTGTTTTTGCGGTGTTCTGCCGAAAGGATTTCTGCGAGGAAGTAGGTTTCAATGTTTTTGTTGTAATTAACAGAAAATCTGGATGTATTTTGTTGTGAAAAACCAAATACGGAACTCAGCGAGACAAAAACAACCAGTATCTTTTCCATTTTTATATTAATTATCATTCTAAATATATGCTAATATAGTATTTTATCTAAAAAATGCGTATTTTTGCCTCTTAAAATTTCTTAGTAAACAATGATAAAAATTACACTTCCAGACAGTAGTGTCAAAGAATTCGAAGGAGCAGTTACTCCTCTAGATGTGGCAAAATCGATAAGCGAGGGATTGGCTAGAAATACCATTTCCGCAATTGTTAACGGTACACAAGTAGAGACGACCACCCCTATAACCACGGATTCTACGGTACAACTTTTAACCTGGAATGATGATCTTGGAAAGAAAGCTTTCTGGCATTCTTCTGCCCACCTTTTGGCGCAGGCTATCCTTGAGTTTTATCCTAATGCTAAGTTGACGATTGGTCCAGCCATTGAAAGCGGATTCTACTATGATGTAGACTTCGGGGATGAAAGCTTATCTGAAAAAGATTTCGAGAAGATTGAAAAGAAGATCCTTGAAAACGCAAAGAAAGGTTCTACTTTTTCTTTGTATCCGGTTTCTAAAGAAGATGCTTTAAAAACATATGCAGACAATCCTTACAAGGTAGAATTGATCACTAATCTTAATGATGGAGAAATCACTTTTGTAACGCATGATAACTTTACAGACCTATGCCGTGGAGGACATATTCCTAATACAGGAATTGTAAAAGCGGTTAAGATCTTAAATGCAGCAGGAGCTTATTGGAGAGGAAACGAAAAGAATCCTCAGCTGACAAGAGTATATGGTATTTCTTTCCCTAAACAGAAAGATCTTACTGAATATCTTGAAAGACTGGAAGAAGCAAAAAGAAGAGATCACAGAAAACTAGGTAAAGAGCTTGGAATATTCGCATTCTCTGAAAAAGTAGGTGCTGGTTTACCACTTTGGTTACCAAAAGGTACTGCTTTAAGAAGAAAATTAGAAAATTTCCTTTCAGATGCTCAGAAAAAAGGAGGTTATGAATTCGTAATGTCACCACATATCGGGGCAAAAGAATTGTATGTAACTTCCGGACACTGGGATAAATATGGAGCAGACAGCTTCCAGCCAATCAAAACTCCAAATGAGGGAGAAGAATTTTTGTTGAAGCCAATGAACTGTCCGCACCACTGTGAGATCTACAAGACTTCACAATGGAGCTACAGAGATTTACCAAAAAGATATGCAGAATTTGGTACTGTTTACAGATATGAGCAAAGTGGAGAGCTTCACGGATTAACAAGAGTTCGTGGATTTACTCAGGATGACGCTCACCTTTTCTGTACTCCAGATCAGCTTTCTGAAGAGTTTGAAAAAGTGATCGACTTAACGCTGTATGTTTTCAAATCTTTAGGTTTTGAAGATTTTGTTACTCAGGTATCATTAAGAGATCCTGAAAACAGAGAAAAGTATATCGGATCTGATGAAAACTGGGAAAAAGCCGAGAATGCAATTATCAATGCAGCTCAGAAAAAAGGTTTAAAAACAGTTGTTGAATACGGAGAAGCAGCATTCTATGGTCCTAAGCTTGACTTTATGGTAAAAGATGCATTAGGAAGAAAATGGCAGCTAGGAACGATTCAGGTGGATTATAACCTGCCGGAAAGATTTGATCTTCACTATATCGGTAATGATAACGAAAAGCACAGACCGGTAATGATCCACAGAGCGCCATTTGGTTCTATGGAGCGCTTCATCGCTATCTTGCTTGAAAATACTGCAGGAGATTTTCCATTGTGGTTAAGCCCTGATCAGTTTATTATTCTACCGATCAGTGAAAAATATGTAGATTATTCAAAAAAAGTTTCACAATTTTTGGAAAATCACGATATTAGCGGTCAGATTGATGACAGAAACGAGAAGACAGGTAAGAAGATCCGTGATGCTGAATTAAATAAAATTCCTTTCATGCTTGTAGTAGGAGAAAATGAAGAAAATGAAGGCACGATTTCTGTAAGAAGACGTGGTGAAGGAGATCTTGGAGTGATGAAACTGGAAGATTTCGTAACGCACTTCAAAAAGGAAGCCGCGATTTAATTATTAAAGATTAAAAAACAAAAATTCCCTAGGGTAAAGGAGTCTTTTAATCATTTGATTTTTAAATGTTTTAATAAATAGAAAATTAACCAATAAAATTATAATACAATAGCACAAAGATTTAACAACAGGGGCCCACAAAGACGTCCTGTACAGGAGGACTTACACTTGATCAACGATAAAATTCGTGTGAGAGAGCTTCGTTTGGTGGGCGATAACGTAGAGCCAGGAATTTACCCAATTGACAAAGCAAGACAAATTGCTGCGGAACAAGAATTGGACTTAGTAGTAATTTCTGATAAAGCAGAACCTTTTATTGCTAGAATATTAGAATATAAAAAATTCTTATATGAGCAAAAGAAAAAACAAAAGGAACTTAAGGCTAAGCAAGTAAAAGTGGTAGTAAAGGAGATCCGTTTCGGACCTCAGACTGACGACCATGATTATGAATTTAAGAAAAAGCATGCTGAAAAATTCCTTGAAGAAGGTTCTAAATTAAAGACCTACGTATTTTTTAAAGGACGTTCGATTATCTTTAAGGATCAGGGGGAAATCTTGCTTTTAAAACTAGCTCAGGAACTAGAGCATGTTGGGAAAGTAGATCAGCTTCCTAAGCTTGAAGGAAAAAGGATGATTATGATGATGAGTCCTAAAAAACCAGCAAAATAATTAAGTCATTATTTTAAATATAAAACCTCAAATTACTTTGAGGTTTTTTATTTATATTACCCTACATCAATTCGTATCAAAAAGTTTCGTCATACATTTGTTATAATAATCAAATCAGTTTATTAATAATAAAAAAAAAGACCTATGAGTACACTTACATTAAAGGACGGAACAGAAATCTATTACAAAGATTGGGGGAAAGGACAAACCCTATTTTTTCACCACGGATGGCCATTATCAAGTGATGATTGGGATGCCCAGCTATTTTTCTTTCTGGAACAAGGTTACAGGGTTATCGCCCACGACAGAAGAGGACATGGAAGATCAGAACAGACCCCTTACGGCCATAATATGGACACCTATGCTTCTGATGTTGCAGAAATTGTAGAAGCCTTAGATTTAAAGGATGTGATCCATGTCGGGCACTCTACAGGTGGTGGCGAAGTGATAAGATATGTAGCAAAACATGGTAACGGAAGAGTTGCAAAGGCTGTTTTGGTAAGTGCAGTCACCCCTATCATGGTTCAGAATGAAAATAATCCAAATGGAGTCCCAATTTCAGTTTTTGATGATATCCGAAATAATACTGCAAAGCACAGGTCACAATTCTTTATTGATATCACATTTCCTTTTTATGGGTACAATAGAGAGGGAGCCAATGTTTCTGAAGGGGTTCAAAGAAACTGGTGGAGACAAGGCATGAACGGTTCCATTAAGGCTCATTATGATTGCGTAAAAGCTTTTTCTGAAACAGATTTCACAGAAGACCTTAAAAGTGTGGATGTACCCGTATTGGTGATGCATGGTGAAGATGATCAAATTGTTCCTTTTGAAACAACAGGTAAAGTGGCTGCTACTCTACTTAAAAACGGTAAACTAATTTCTTATCCCGGTTTTCCACATGGAATGCCCACTACAGAAGCTGAAACAATCAATAAAGATCTTTTGGCATTCTTCAAATCATAATCTTTACATTATATACTATTTCAAAGCCACATTGTGTAAGATGTGGCTTTTCTACTTAAAGACTCAGCCCTCAATCCAGAGAAAGTAAAAAATCATCTAATAGACTTATTATGAATAGATTATAATATTATACTAAAAATTATTCGGAAAGTAATAATGAATGGAAAGCACTAATAAAACCGGTAAGATTTAATGAATATTCTTAAAATAATCAAAAACAATAGCTGCTTGTTTACAGAGACAGTTTTTATACAGACATGATAAAATCGAAGATTATGGAAGTTTGAATTGATTTTTTTTGTATCTTTGCACACTATTATTCCTAATGTCCTTAGGGGTAACCAAAACAGATATTGATAACAAAAACAATAAAAAAGCAAAACAATGCCAAAATTAAAAACGAAATCAGGTGCTAAAAAGCGTTTTGCTCTTACTGGTTCTGGTAAGATCAAAAGAAAAAATGCTTACAAAAGCCACATCTTAACTAAGAAAGAAACTAAGCAGAAGAGAAATCTTACTACTACTTCTTACGTAGCTAAAGTGGACGAAAAAAGCGTTCAACGTCAATTAGCAATTAAGTAGTTTTTATAAATCTATATTCGGTTTATAAGAATTCAAAACAAATTCAACAATTTAACCCTGAAACGGTGCTAATAAAGAGTAACAACAGTTACCGCCCTTTTCAAAAAAAACAATTTAAATTATGCCAAGATCAGTAAATGCCGTAGCTTCAAGAGCTCGCAGAAAGAAAATTTTTAAGCAAGCTAAAGGTTTTTTCGGTAGAAGAAAGAACGTTTGGACTGTAGCTAAAAACGCGGTAGAAAAAGCAATGCAATATGCTTACCGTGGTAGAAAAGAGAAGAAGAGAAATTTCAGATCACTTTGGATCACTCGTATCAACGCGGGAACTAGAGAGCACGGAATGTCTTACTCTCAATTTATGGGAGCTCTTAAAAAGAACAACATCGAACTTAACAGAAAAGTTTTAGCAGATTTAGCAATGAATCACCCTGAAGCTTTCAAAGCTGTTGTAGATCAAGTAAAATAATGTAGAATAGTATTTGTTATCAATATAAGTCCCGGGTTTTGCCCGGGATTTTTTATTTCCTAAACCTTCGATATCATCTGGGAATTGTTTTAAAGTAAAAACATCATTCAGAAAGCCAATAATATGTAAAAAATTAATAAATCTCCGTTAATTAATAAATTTTAAAATAACATATTAATAAACAACATAACAACTTATATATTTATTGATAAAACAATTAAAACCTCATTTTCTATTTAAAGTATTTACTTTATTTGTCTATTAATTATTATATTAGCAATTCTGAAATATAATCAATAATGACAAAAATCGCTGCTTTCTTATTAACCTCTATGATAGCACAAAGCATTAATGCACAGACTTTTATTCAAGCTTATAAAGACAGAGCTGATGCTGTTTCTCAAACGGATATCATCACCAATCTGCAGCAATTTGCCGGTTTTGGAGTAAAAACAACCGGTTCTCAGGAAAATGCCAATGCTTTGAATTGGCTAAAAAACAAATATCTTTCTTATGGATACACTGCTGATCAAATTGCAGAGGATCCATTTAGCTTTTCAGGGGTTAGCTCCAAGAACCTTGTTATTACTAAAACAGGTACGGTTTATCCCAACAAGTATGTGATTATCTGTGGGCATTTTGACACCATAAATGGCCCAGGGGTCAATGATAATGGTAGTGGAACGACTATCATGTTAGAAGCAGCAAGAATTCTTAGAACGGTTCCTACAGAATATTCCATCAAGTTTATCCATTTTTCAGGAGAAGAACAAAGTTTAAAAGGCAGCTATCACTATGCCAACACCGTTGCCTATCAGGGAAATTCCCGTGTTATGGATATTAAATTGGTCTTCAACCTAGATCAGGTAGGCGGAAAAATGAGCAATAGCGCCAATAATACAATTGTTTATTGTGATGAAGATCAGGGAGGCCTCCAAAGTAACAATGCTGCATCTGTTGCTGTCACTCAGCAATTAAGAAATTGTACAGCCCTATATTCACCTCTTCAGACAGAAGTTGATCCTGCAGCGGACACAGATTATATCCCTTTTGAACAGAAAGGTGAAGTTATCACAGGTTTTTTTGAAAGAATAAGAAGTAACCTTCCCCATACTGCTAATGATACTTTTGCCAATACGGATCCGGTATACATTTACAACATTGGCAAAGCTTCCGTGGGAGCCTTGCAGCATTTTGCAGTTGCGACAGGTACATTAGGTACCCATGAAGTAATTTCAAAAAATTCATTAGAAAGCGTAAACATCTACCCTAACCCTGTAAAGAATGTCATAAATATTGAATTTCCTAACTCTAAAGTGAAAAACTTTAGTTTTGAGATTACAGATTTTCAGGGACGTTCTTTATTTAAGGCCTCAAATGAAACAAAAATTGACGTTTCGAGTCTTGAAAATGGTGCTTATGTAGGGATTCTAAAGGCTGGAGATCAGACTGTGGTAAGAAAAGTTCTTGTAGCTAAATAAGTTTATTCTTAATATTTTTTTAATAATATAAGTCTTTGAAGAAATTCAGAGACTTTTTTGTTCTTATAGAGAATAATTAAAAATCAATACTTTATCTATTTATCAATCAACTCTTTTCCTGTTTTATTGTTAAAAATTTATGTTATCCATAAAATATTAAACACTTTATTGTGATTTAATTACTACATTCGCAATACCAAACTAAAATAAATAATATGAAAAAATTTACCACATTATTATGCACTTCATTAATGATTCAGGGCATGGTAGCACAATCTTTTATCCAGACTTATAAAGACAGGGCTGATATGGTAACCCAAGCTAACATTACAGCAAATCTTCAGGATTTCGGTAGTTTTGGGATAAAAAAAACCGGAACAGTTGCCAATAATAATGCCTTAAACTGGATTAAAAATAAATATATCTCTTACGGATATACTACCAGCCAAATTGAAGAAAGTCCTTTTACCTATGGGTCAGCTACTTCCAAAAATCTTATTATTACAAAAACCGGAACACTTTACCCTAATAAGTATGTAATTATTTGTGGGCATTTTGATACGATTAATGGTCCTGGAGTGAATGATAATGGCAGTGGAACTTCTATTATTTTAGAGGCAGCCAGAATCTTGAAAAATGTACCTACAGAGTATTCTATCAAATTCATTCACTTTTCTGGTGAGGAACAAGGGTTGATAGGAAGCAGTCATTACGTTAATAATGTTGTATATCAGGGAGGCGTACGTAAATTGGATATTAAAATGGTCTTTAATCTTGATCAAGTAGGAGGTGTAAAAGGCAATAACAATAATACGGTGTATTGTGATGAAGATATGGGAGGACTTTCCAGCAACAATGCTGCTTCTGCTTCTGTAACACAACAGCTTAGAAACTGCACTGCGCTTTACTCTACTCTACTCACTGAAGTGGATCCTGCTGAGGATACGGATTATATTCCTTTTGAACAGAAAGGTGAGGTTATCACCGGATTTTTTGAAAGAATAAGAAGCAACTACCCTCACACTTCCAAGGATACTTTTGCCAATGTAGATCCGGTGTATGTTTATAAAATCGGAAAAGCTACTGTGGGAGCTTTACAACATTTTGCCACTGCATCTGTTACCCTGACAGCAAATAAAACGGCATCTACCAATACACTGGAATCGGTAAAGTTTTACCCCAACCCAGCAAATAACCTTCTCAATATTGAGCTATCTGATCTTAAGGCTAAAAATTTCAGCTTTGAAATTACCAACTTAACTGGGAGGTCTTTGCTTAAGGTAGATAATGAAACAAAAATTAATGTTTCCACATTAGAAAATGGTGTATATCTTGGAATTTTAAAGGCAGATGGACAAAGTGTTGTAAGGAATATTCTGATTGAAAGATAAAAATAATCACCCTCAAATACTTAATAAAAAAAGAGCGGGATTATGTCCTGCTCTTTTTATAGTTTTTAAGATTTAGTGCATTATTTAATCACAAGTAATTTTAAAGTATTTTAAGCTCGTATCCCTCTTGAAATTTCATAATATCTTGTAATAAAATGACATCTAACATGTCTAAATCATACGTAAACGCTATATATAAGAAGTGTTATCAATAAGCATTTCATTAATTTCTGTTATTGGAATTTCTACATTATTAATTATCAATTTAGTAAACTCTGACATTCTTTTTTCAATGTCATTTACAACTGTGCCAGATATAGCTACTTTCTTAATGTAGCTTAAAATAACAACTCTTTTTATTTTAAAAACACCCATATTATTTTAATCTTTGCAGATTTTTTAATAACTACAAATCAATTAGTTACCATTGTATTGCGTTTTTTAGGCACTACTATTTGATTGTATGTAATCGGGAGCTAGCATAGTTTTTTAAGATAAAATACCAGCTCCTTTTATTTTAAAAATAACATAGATAAACTTGAGCTCTTTTTTTTCATTTTACTGTAATAGTCTTCGGCATCTATTATATCCATCGTTTAAATTGTTTTCTTCTGAAGCTTATCTCACTTTTCCTAAATGATCCTATGCTGGTAAATATAATGTTTTTCTAAATGCAAATACTTCTATTTTCATATACAAAACAGAATATTATATAAAACAAAAAACCTCGCATTTTGTGAGGTTTTTTCTTATCTTCTATACTATACAATCTTGTAGGTACAGTGAACTAGTCTTTTAAAATCCCGAAGTCCATAAAAGCTGATTTAATTCTACTTCATCTATAATAAAATTTTCTGGATAATCTTTAAATCCAGGTTGCTCTTTTAATTGTTCAACAACTTGTTCAGCCATCACTAAATTTGAAAAAGCACCTATGATTCTTTCATCATCCGTGGAAGTATCAACAGTATATATATGGCTAATACTAAAAATAGACTTTAAATTTTGGGCTATATAAGTATCTTCATCGATTAAATCTTCATCGGGTAAATAATCTCTTCCTATTTCGCCTACTATTGTATGAAATCCTACATTCCAATGTACTTTATCTAATTCATTCTTTTTAATTGTAAAACCATGAGGATAATCTTTGAATCCAGAAAATTTTGATGCTATATTTTTAATTCTCTCTAATTCTCTTAAATCATCAAAAAAACCTAAAAGCTTACAATCTGTATGTGATTCGTCTCTATAAATATGTTCAAGAGTATATATGAAATTTTTCATTTACATTTATTTTTTCTTTGGTAATTCAAACCCTCGATCTCCTCATTTTTTTAATTTACTATGTTCTGAAGTTGGACCAGTAGATGCTTTACCTTTGTTCCATTCTCCTTTACCATACTTTCCATCTAATATGTTGTAAAAGTTTTTCCATCTTCATCTACATAAGGGGCTTCTCCTTGTTCTTTTGCCCATGATGGAGCATCTTTAGCGGCTTCCTTTCCTGTTTTACCACTAGCAGGTACTTTTTTCTCCTTTGGAACATCTACACCATTTACATCTTTATCTTCTCCAGCAGTATCCTCAGTTTTCAAATTCCTCACTCCAGTGCTAGGATCGGCAATTGTTGTATGCCATTGTAAAGGAGGTTTCGTTGCCTGATCTACAATATAAGCAAGCCCTACGGCTGCAAGGATAAATAATCCGACACTACTTTCTGAAGTACTTAATCCAAGGGCGGTAGCGGCAGCATAACCACTATTATTACTATCTTTAGATTTTCCTAATAAATTAATCTGAGTGATTATGGAACTTCCAGTATTAAAATCTTTCCAAACACTCTTTTTTGCATCCCAATAAAACTCTCCATCTGAATCTTTCCAAAATTCTCCATCTTTCCTGCCATCACGATCTGGATAAGCTAATTCACCTTGCATTTCACTAGGATCATTAAATGAAATAGGATTATTCCAAACATAGCTATAAGCTGAGTATATTGACTTCTAGGGTCAACAACACCCCATCTACCAATATCCGGCATATACATCCTTGCGCCATAATCATACATTCCAGTCTCCTGTAACTCCTTACCGTTGTACTTGTAATTCTTGTAAGAACCCTACCCATAAAATGCATTCCTTGTCTTCAAGTGATCACTTTAAAAAAATATTACATATAATAAAAAAGTCAACTTTAATAGTTGACTTTTTTATTTATCTCCTTAATTTTTCACATCTACATGGGGATGGGGCACTACCTATACCAAGGGTATCTAGATGTAGATAATAATTATTCTCTTTATTTTCAATAAATAATGTTGAACTATCTTTCTTTTTAGAAACATAATCTCCTATTTTAATTTTATTTTTCCATTGACCGAGAAGAGGTAAACATATTTTGCCAAAATTCAAATAAGGATACATGTGATTTGTTGTATCTGCAATCTCTCCTAAGTATTTATATTTGTCCATTTCAATTGGTGAAAAATCATTTAAAAAAAGTTCTTCATCTGATTTAAAAAAATCAGACATATTTTTTTTATCTGAATTAAAATAAACAAACAGAAAAATAAAACCTATAAGCGAAATTAAAAATATTATTTTGATATTTTTTTTCATATTCTTTTCTATTAATTTAATAACTATTTTTTAGGAGGTGTAGTCCAAAATAATTTTGTAGCACCATACTGATATGAACCCCCAAATCCAAATGGATTAACTCCCATACCCGTTGTTGTATATCCTGTAGGTCCTGAGCCAAAGTTACTAGGAATTAAATCTTTAACACCAAACTTTTGATTTTCATCTGTACCACCATAAGAACCATTTAAGAAGAATGCTGTTCCGGAATACCCCATTCCACGGCCTTCAAAATCACCAACTTTAAAATCATGATCTACTGGAGGGTTAACGGAATATAAACTAAGAGAAGGTCCTACATCAAAGCCTGCACCAAAATTTATGTTAGCATAAAAAGAACTGCCGTTATTACCATTAGCAGCAACATAACCTAGAGCACCAGACCATCCGTACCCAACAATAGTACTAAATCTAAATTCTCCACCCATTCCTCCTTGGCCTGATACAGGTAGATTACTTATAGAAGCCAACATCTGACTATCAGGATTAACACCAATTTGTGTTCCTGCTCCAGTAGTGAAGGATTCTGTCATTACCTTTCCGCTGGAGTCGGTTGCTACACCTGAAGCATCTAAAGTATATTGATAATTTTGTTGTCCATTACTTGTCCCAGTTATTGTTAAGGCATCTTGATATTCTGTAGCACCAGTATATTTTTTATCTTTTGCATCTTGTAGCGAATGAACATCTTTATCATAAGTCCAAGATGTTTGTCCATCAACAACTGATTTAATCCATCCTTTTCCTTCTCTACCATCTGGATCAATAAATCGTGTCGGGTTGTTAAATGCATAATTATAAGGACTAAATCTTGTCATTTTCTCCACCAGCGGGTCAACTACGCCCCATTTACCCAAATCTGGCATGTAGAACCTCGCTCCATAGTCATACATTCCAGTCTCCTGCAACTCCTTACCGTTGTACTTATAATTCTTATAACTTCATACTCCAAAGAATGCATTACCAGTTTTTAAGTGGTTCATCCAAAAGGGGTAATAATCATTGGCATCCGTAATTTCAAGAGCGCCTGCGCTGTTTCTCCCAAAGCTTACCCTTACATTTCCAAGGTGATCCTTGTACTGGTAAATATAATATTTTTCTAAATGCAAATACTTCTATTTTCATATACAAAACCCACTGCCTTAGCAATGGGTTTTTATTGTTAGCGCAAAGTTACAAACTTTGCAGAGCGAAAGAGTTTTATAATTTAATTTTGAAAAATACATCCATCATCTGGACTTATATTTATTATTTCATAAAGCGTTTTGTTAATATCCACATATTTTCCATAATTTCCTGTATAGTTATATTCTGTATTTTTTTCTATTTCGGTAAATTTTGAACAATCTTTTTTATCAGAAATAATATTTGTTTTGTAGTAACTGTTAAATGCCTCAGGGATATCACTTGCACATATCTTTTTCAATGTAAATGTATATGTTACACTTTCCTTTAAATGGCAATTATAAAAAACACCTCGATTTATTATATTATGACTAATGGTGTCATAAGGTAGCTTTAAATTCATTTTTAGAGTGTCTCTATTTTCTTTTATAAATCTTAATTCCTGACTTAAATAACTACTATTTTTAGTGCTATTAAATGAATAGCCAATATAATTTGCTATAACTTTTTCTTGAGCATTACATCCAATAAAAAAAGTAAATAAAAAAGAGAGATATAATATTGTCTTTATCATAGTAATTTTTTAACTGATTTTAATTCTCCTGTTGGAGTAGTTGTAACATTCTTAACTGGAAAAGGAACCTTAATACCATTAAGCATATTAGTTGTTGTTGTAGTAGAAGACGCTCCTTGTTGCATCTCGAAACGATTCGTGGAATTGTATTCACGCGTGAATGTTTGATATCCATCCACAGCTCCACCAGCAGGAATATCTAATCTTGTAGTAATAGTATTATCTCCAACTAACTCTCCATAAACTTTCCCTTCTACACCCAAACTTACTTGATGAGCCGTATTAAATTCTCCACCTACTTGAACTTCATTTAAAAAATGCCCTATTGCTGCACCTTGTAATGCTGTGCTTGTATCTCCCAATTTTTTCAAATCAGCAACATCAATTTTTTCTCAGAATAACTGTCTATAAATATACCTTTATCATCCCCAGAACCGCCAGTCAAAGTTAAATTATATGTATTTGAAGAAGAAATACCTTTATCAATAACACTCGTTAACTCTGAAGACTTAGTTCCTGTAAATTTAGCATCTGCACCATTATTTTGTAGTTTCCCAGAAGAATCAACTGAATAATTATTACCTGTTGAATTATGAAGCATTGCAAGATATGCTTTTTGTTCTTTTTCGCTACCTCTAAGAATAATATCCTCATTCTGCTTTCCATCAGGGTCGATGAACCTTATTGGGTTATTATAAGCATATGTATAAGTTGACCACCTTCGTGAAGTTTCCGCCAACGGATCCACAACACCCCATCTACCCAAATCTGGCATATACATCCTTGCTCCATAATCGTACATTCCTGTTTCCTGCAGCTCCTTACCATTGTACTTATACTTATACGGCTTTTTTAAACCTTCGATATGTGAATATGTGTTGGTCAAAGTTTTTGCCTTAATTTTAATAACGAAAGTAAGTTTATTTCATCAATTATCATAATTTGTAAAGACAAAAAACTCTCAAAATTGAGAACTTAAATCCTGTGGTTATGATGATTATGATTTAATTCTAATTATTTTATCATCTTGCATGTAACTTTTTGAACTCGATTAATTTCTCATAAATCTTATCCATACCTTCTAAAATCTTAGCTTGGGTTGGTGTTCTTTTATGTGGTTATTATTGTTCAATCATCATTTAAATGACAATTCCCAATTTAGTTAAATGGTAAAACCCATCTTTTTGGTTATTAATTTTTTAGAATTGGAAGTATTAAAAAAAAATAGGGTGAAGACTCTACCTTCACCCCTAAAAACTCTAAAAGTTTTGTCGGGGCTTGTGTGTGATAGTTACCAAAATAAACTACAAATTATGGCTTTCAAGAGTATACTCAATTGCTTGAGTATGTTGCCCCAAATATTTTAATAAACACTATGCCCCCGTTTAGTGTTCAGTTCTTTTCCTAAATCGTTTTCTTTCCAACTGTAAAACCAATCAGAAGTGTAACCTGCGATTGTTTCGATTATAATATCTTTGTCGGCATTACTTGTACCAGCATCAAAAAACTTTATTTTATCTAAAATTTGTCGCCTAAAGTTTTTTACTTCTGCATCCGAACTCCCTATGTATGGGCAAGTAAGTACATCTATTAACAGGAAAACATCTTCCGCATTATTCTTTTCAAAGTTATTAAATTTTTCAATAATTATATTCTGTATATCTTTTCTTATTTCGTTATATTTTTGATTAGAATCTACATTTATATAGTTCAATAGAGAAATAATTGTAAAGTAATTTAAACTGATATTTGGAATCTTGTTATCTTGGCTATCTAAATTAAAAACCCTAAAATGTCTATTTATTAATTCCTCTTCAAAACGATAATTTTCTCCTAATTCGTTTATGATTGGCAATAAGTACAAAGTTTCAACTTCTGCATATTCAGATGAAAGACTTTTTTGAAATACTAATGAAATGCCATCGTATATTTTTTTGAAAATGTTGTGCTTTTTATCAAAATCAAATGCTATATATTTTAGTTCCTCTGTACTTGCATTTGGAACTTTAACCAAATAACTTTGTTTTGTTCGTTCTTGATTTTTAATGAAATCAAGAATTCTAAATAATATGTGGCAAACTTTTATTGAATAAGTTACCCTTGGAAGAACAGAATAAATAAAAAAAGTCAATTCAATTATTTCATTTATATTTTTTAAATAACTGATTATGAAATGATTTCAACTTCTTCTCTTGCTCTTTTATCTCTTCAAGAATTTCGTCTAATTTTTCTTGATATTTTGGTTTTTCATCTTCTCTAGCATTATTTAATTTTGCTTCTGTTTCACGTTTTTGAGCATACAAATGAAGTAAGATTTCTTGTTCATCTTGTATCTTCTTAATTAAGCTTTTCAGTTTATTGAAGATGATTGCCAAAAAGTAATTTTGTAGGTCTTTGTAGCTTGTTTCTGTTTTAGCTAAAATCGCTTTGTAGTTGGTAATAATATCTTTAGCGGTATAGTATTTTAACCCAATTTGGTTCTTTATTTCAGAATCATAAAACTGAAAAATCATTGAGTGTTCAATTAATTTTCTGATTTCTTCTTTTGCAACCGTAATATTTGTAATGATTGGTTTAGGAAGAATTTTAGTTTTTGAGTCATTAAAAAATAGGTTATATTCTTGTAATTTAATTTTATACAAGCTTAAAATTTCTGATTTAATTTTATCATCATTATAAAACACAAAAAAATCATCTACATATCTGTAAATATCATAATCTTCTTTGTATTTATACCCTTTTTTATGTAGTTCTTTTTCAACATTTTTATCTATTCTTTGAAGAATTAATTCAGCAAATATTCTTGAAAATTCCGGACCTATTATAATGCCATTTGTTTCATTATAGTTCATTTGCTGCATTACTTTATCGAACTTTCCACCAAAGGAATCTTTGTTTGTTCCCAAATTATCCTTAACAATTTTTTTATTGGATAATGCCCACGAAAGAGTATGTGTGTAAATACTATCAAAACATCTTGAAACATCAAATTTCATTAAATTATCAAATCGTTTTTCTGATCGTTGATATTCGTATGACTCATAAAACTCATAAATATTACTATAATTTTGATAAGAAAAGAATGTTTTTAAACTCGTATATTCTTTATCTGTAGTTTCAATTATTTCAATATCTTGATTTTTAGATTTTTTCTTTTTATTGGTGTTATCCTTGTAATATTTTAGTGACGAAACTTTACTTGGTTTTCTCAAAGAAAATCTGCTCAACTTTGTATTATAAAGAATTGTATTCTTATATTTATCATAAAATCCTACCAAGTAAAGTTGATTTATTGGGTGGATTACAGTCAATTCTCTATAATCACTGTCTTTATGTGTTATTTTGAATTTAAAAGGAATTGTTAGAAAAACCTTTTCAAAAGCGACTTCATTAAATTTGAAATAATCAAAATTTGTATCGGTAATAAAATTCACATTATCAGGTACTCCAAAAAGAGTTTTAATCAATCTTCTCAGTACTCCTGTATAGTCTTTTTTGAATTGGATTGTTCTATCATCTTCGTTAATTACAACCTTATTTTTAACCAAAAAATTGTAAAAGTGCCTATTTGAAAAGAATGGTGGAATTTCATAAGGTAATATATCCGAAAGAACAACTCTTTCTTTTTTGTATCCGATATTATGTCCTGCTTTTCTTCTCATCTTTTCCAAATTGAATTGATTTCTGCAATTCCAAATTGCAATATTCCTTTATTATTTTGATTATTTACATCATTCCGCTTTCTGTTATGACTCTTATATTTTTTGTTTTTTAATGGTAATATTTGAAATTTCTTATTTTTGAAACCTTCAATGAAAGAATATTTCAGCATTATTTGTTTCTCATCGTTTGTAAATCCTGCTCTGCCTATGTACCATTGAAGTATTCTTTGCAATCTTTCAAGAGATACATCACTATTCAAAAATGGATTGGAATAGTGAATTCCAACAAAAACTTTATCCTTGTTATTTCTCAATTTTGTATTTGATGTGAGATAATTGATTCGAGCAGATAGTAATCTGAAAGTATTTTTCCGATTATGATGCTTTTTATTTGTAAAATGTTTGAAAGATAAATTTATTTTATTAAAATACTTTCTTATTTTGTTATTTGATAATCTTATACTTATTTCATAGATTCTTCCATTTTTCACACTACCAATGTCGTATCCTAAATAGTTAATATTTTTAGGTTTAAAGCGACTTGAATTACCATCAAATTTTAAATTTTCAAGACCATTTAATAGATTATAATCTTCCGTTTTGTCTTCATTTAAAGCAAGTCTTTCACTTGTTATTAAATTTGTCATTTTGATCTTATAATCAGTCAATTGCGTTGAATCAATATTTTTCGATTTAGGGACAAAAATGACAATTATATCATCTACATATCTTGCATAATAAACCAAATCATCAAGCTCCCTAATTTTGTTATCAATACTTCTCATAAAAAGTTCAGATAAATAAGCACTAATGCCAACACCTCGCGGAATACCTTTGGCTGTTTCAGGATTGGTTTGTCCGGTTATATTATTATAGCTTGTAAAAATCTGATGTATAAACTTCTTTGTCTTTATACTTAACAAATAATCATTATTGATTTTATTCAATAATTTCTTTTGCGGAATTGATTCGTAAAAACTTTTAATATCTGTACGGATAACATATTTTGGAAAGTTGTCTTCCAAAAGGTTTAATAACTCACTTAATATCGCATATCTCGACGACTGTTTTACATTATATGTTTTGTTTATATTGTCTTGAATCTTTTTAGAAATAAAAAAATTCTGAATGTTGTGTTCAAACATATAGCTCTGTCCACCATAATCTCCACCCAAAACTAAATTAATGATATGGTTATTAATTCCGTTTGTTACTTCATCCAGTACTTCTGTAACTATTGTATCTCTTTCCTTTTTTAATCTTTTCTTATCAGCATAAAGTATTTTTTTTCTATCAAAATCTCTTTCTTGCTGTATTTGTTTTCTAAGGTTTTTTAATTCACCAACTTTTGCCAAAGAATCAACAAAATCGTCTTTGAATTTTTCTTCAACATTAATTCCTTTTCGATTCTCATTATCGAAAATTTCTTGAAATGATTTAGATGAAAATGATTGGTCTAACATAATATATGAAGAATTATTTGAATTGATATTCCGTTAATCTTAATTCTCCAAATTTAGCTAAAAGGTTTTGCTCAACTGCCCATTTTAAATCCCGACTTGCTGTTGGTGCAGATATGTTTTTAAAATGTTGCATATAATCTTTTCTGCTAAACGTATTCTTGCCTATTTTCTCTTTAAATAAGTGTATTCTGTCTTCTGTATGAAGTGTTACTGATTGCGATTGTAAAAGTCCATCTAATGACTCTAAAATGATTTTCAACATAAATTCGATAAAAGGTGTTGAATTTCCTTTTTTATCAGATTCGGATAATTTATTGTAATAATCGCTTTGTTTTTCCTTTATCAGTAATTCAACAGGGAGAAATTCAAAAACCGGATATTGTTGCATTAGAATTAAAGTTTGCCACAATCTGCCCATCCTTCCGTTTCCGTCTAAGAATGGATGAATAAATTCAAATTCGTAATGAAATACACAACTTTTGATTAAGACTAAATCGTTGTCTTTTTTTAGATAATCAAAAAGGTCTTTCATCAATCCGTTTACCATTGTTCCACTTGGTGCAATATGCTCCACTTTTGAACCTTTTACGATACCAACATTTGTAGTTCTTAATTTTCCTGCATTATCAATTAAGCCACTCATTAAAATTTCGTGAGCTTTTTCTAAATCTTTTAATTGAAAAGGATTAAATTTATTGAGTAGTTCATATACTTTTATAGCATTCTGGACTTCTAAAATATCTTTTTGAGGTGCTATGACTCTTTTATTTTCCAATAAAGCCGTGATTTGTTCTTCGGTTAATGTATTACCCTCAATTTCTAAAGAAGATTGAATGGTTTTAATTCGGTTCTTCTTTCGTAATTCGGTAGCAGGTCTATATAAATGAGTAGCGTTAATTTCTCCTATTTTTTCTGAAATAGAAGCAACTAACGCTAAAATGTTTTCCGTAATGGTATAAGGCGGTTTCATTTTTGATAGTATCATTTGATATTATCAAAGATATAAAATTTTATGTTGTTAAAGTTATTTATCCTTTTTTATAAAGGATCAAGTTTTCTCTAATGTAATAGGCTTTAGAAGAACCTAAATCAACCATTACATTTAAAAACCATAAAAATTCATTTAGTAATGATTCATCTTCTTTTATTTGCTTGATTTTATCTTTAAAACATCTCATTATTAACTTTTCTCCATAGTAATAGTTAATATTAAGTAATTTTTTTACATCTGATTTTAAATGTTTAGTAAGGGCTTTTATTCCTTCTGGCATTAAACTTTGAAAACCTATTCCAGACAAAAGTTGCATTAATGCTTCAACATCAAGATAACTTAAACTTTCAATTTTTTTCAAATAAATACTTGATATATTATCTTTCTTTAGTACAAACCAATCATCAGCTTCATATTTCCACTTTCCAAAAAACAAGTATTCTTGATTATACAAATTAGTTGTATTTTTAATTTTTAAATAAAGCACATCCCAATAATTCCATAGGTTATTTAGCATTTTTTCGTTGCCGTTATTGCTATCAACTTTGTAATAAAACCATTCAACAATTTCTTTTACATATTTGGTTACATCATATTTTAGTCTAAGATCATCATTTTTAAAATTCGCTCCTGCATCTAAAATATTTTCAAAAAAAGATTTTGAATTTTCATTAAATGGAATTTCAAACAAAAAATCAATTATTGTTTCTTTAGTAGTAAATCCAATTTTATGATAATCTGCTGAAGAGTACCTTTGTTTTTCCAATAAAAATGATTCTATGTGTGCGTTAAAAGTTAATTCTAAAAAAGTATAAGAAAAATCAAATTCTTCATAAATTGGGAAAATGTCTACTGCTTTTTCCAATTCCCAATGAGAGTATTTCGAATAAGAAAGATTGGTTAGTTCATAAACGTTTTCATTATTCTGAATAAAATTTAAAATTTCATTTTCTTCATTTTCATTTTTTTTAATTTCTTCATCAGAATATCTATTATGTCTTGGATATTTTTTAAAAAATTCCGCATATAGTATTATTCCAATAAAACAATTATAAGCATACTGATAATCGGTACTCCATAAATATTTCTTAAAAGAATCATATAAGTGTTTTAGATCTATATCTAATTCTTTATTTAAGTCCCTTAAAAAGAAAAAAATAAGAGCTTTAATGTCATTTACTTGTTGCTCTGCCAATCTGTCTTTAAAAGCTAGCAGTTTGGGTAATGCACCGTATACCGAATGATTATCATAAATACTGATAGAAAAATCAAAATTCTCAAAATCGAATCGTTCATTCTTTTTTCGGTCAAAAAGTTTTTGAGCAATTTCTATGATGGTGTTTACACAAAATTCAAATTCATTAGCATCTAACTCATCACTAAATAAGTCCAATCCTAATGTTGCTACAGTGCCAATTGGAAAAGAATTAAAAAAACCAATCTTTGATTTATCATACTTTTGATAATATTCATAGCATTCTTTCCAATATTCATAGGTTACATTTTCCTCTGATTTCTTTTGAAAAGTTTGGGAAACCCACAAAGTATATTTTGAGTATTCATTTTGAACATTGCTTTGCTCCTCATTCTTTTGCATCTCTTTTTCCAAGGTTGAATCAACAGAATAGTTTGGAGAAATCTGAATAGCTAAATTGCCATCGTGTTCTATTTTTTCTATATTTTGCTTTCTAATATCAATTTCGGACAACAATTTTAAAAAATAAACGTCTTCTTTATCATGTTTACTTTCCATATAATCAAACATCTCAAAGAGTTTTCCGTTAAAGTTGCCATATAATATTTGATATTCAATTAAAAAACTTGTTAAGCCTTTGTAATATTTTTTTCTATGCACCCATTTTAAAGCATCTTGTCTTTCTTCAGTACATATTTTTGAATATGAATCGAATATACCCCCTAGTACATGGTCTTTTTGGTCAGCTATCCATCTATTTCTATCCCAATCAAAAAAGTTTTTATCAGATATTAATGGTAATAATTTATCCCCAACTTTATTCGGATATGCCATTGCAATACTTGATAATACAGAAATAAGAATTACAGAGTTACTTTTGGTGTATATTTTATCAAAAAACGATTGTATTATTTCATCAACTTTCTCTGATTCTATCTGACCTAATTCGTATAAATATTTTTCTAAAGCAACCACTACAGATTGTAAAAGGTCAGGTACAGTTATTTGACCACCTCTATTGACTAACCATAAATACGTAGAACCATGAATTGGATATATTTGTCCATTATATAATAAATCAACAGCAGTTATGTCATCTGCTGTTCTTCCAAAACCATCATCTTTTAAAAAATCTGATTTTACATAATTTTCCGCACAATGATTTGTAAAGTCAATAATAAAATCCAATGCTTTCCATGGGTTTGAATTAAGAAATTTATAGACAAATGTTTGATAAGCACTTTCGGGGAAATATTTAAAATTGTGCTTATTGGTAATTCCAAAATTATGCTCTATACCTGACTCATAGTGTTCAAAACCAAATCGACTTGTAGATTTTACTTTTTTGTATTTCCATTTAAGATTTGCCAATGCAATAAGTTCTTCTGGAAAGTACTTTGGTAATGTTCCTGTATGAAAATGTGATAATGCATATTCAATCTGCTTATCCTTTTTATTTCTTATTTTGTAATCTTCGTCTTTATTTTTGATGAAAAGGTTATCAAGTAGGTTTTTGATTTCTTCTGGAATATATTCGGACAAATTATAAAGTAGTTGTATACCTTTCTCTGTTAATGAATTGCTTTCCCCAGCATTCATCCAATCGGTACCTTCTTCAAAATTATCTAAGATTGTATGTACAAGTTTTCCAACATATCTCGGAGTTTCTTTATTCGTTATTTTTCCAACATACAAAATGTTTTCCCAGTCATATAAAAGCCTTAATATTTGAGTTTGTATTTCAGTTAATTCATTTACGTTTTCAAATAAAAATTTTATTACGACATCCCAACCTTTATTGTTTGGAGCTTGATTAAAATCTTTACCACTAATTTTAAGCAGGTGAATGACTCTTTTAAGTAATTTTACATCATCCTCTAACAATTCATCTTTATGTTCGCTAAAGAATTTATCACATAAATCTGATTTAATAATTGAAATTAAAACCTCATCTTTCCAATGGTTTTCGATTGATACATTGTTAATTGTATCAATCACAAAGTTATAAATCCAACTTTCAGATTCTTCAATCTTTGATTCAACCCATAATCTAAAACCTCTTCTTATAGCAGGCTCATTAGTCAACGAGCTATAAAAAACATCTATTTTGGGATTGTCAATTTTTAAACAGTTTACATATTTAATCAGTCCCCAATCTTCAAAAATATCATGTGACGGAGCATATAAATTATTTTCTTCAAACAAAACTCCATCTGACTTAAGTCTATATACAGTTTCTGAATCAAATTCGTTTGCAGTTGTCAGTAATGTCAAATTTTTTGCCCTTTTTACAGCAATACTTACAAAAGTATTTTGCCTTTCCTCTTCAAATGGTGCATTACTACCACCAACAATATTTTTCCAAAGTTGCTTTTTAAATTCTATAACATCAATTATGGATAAATCTTTATCTGAAGCAGTGATTAGTTTTTCTGCCAATGACAAATATTTTGGGGTTCTAATGATTTCAGCAAGATTCGCATTTTGAACTATGCTATCAAGAGCAGGAATTTTTTCAACAAAATACTGTAATTCTTCGTCATTAAGTTGAGGAACATTTATAATATCTGAATTATTTTGTAATAATTGTTTATCAAAATAGTTGAATTTCAATGTTTCTAAAGCATAACTTCTACATGAAACAATCAGTTTAATGTCCTTGTTTTCCTTTAAAACGGCAACTAATTCTCGGAATGATTCTGCATCTCCCTCTAATAATTTTTCAAAACTATCAATGTATATCAGCTTATTTGAAAACTCATCAAACTCATCAAAAATTTCCTCAATACTTAAATCAACATTAATTTCATGGAGAGTATTGATAAGTGAACTTTTTAAAAATTGGTCAGCTGCAAAAGAAATAATACATGTATCATCGAGAGTTTCTAAAATCTGTTTTGCATAGGCAGATTTACCTGAACCTGCCTCTCCATCAATAAAAAGAAATTGGTTATTTGCTATAATTTCTTCAATAGGTAAATCAGTTAAGTTTCTTTTTAGAATATGCCCTGAAATATCTGATTGAATTTTGTTTAAAACATTCTTTGTTTGTTTTACAATACTTTTTACTCCTGCCTTATTGTAAGCAAGATTAAAAATTATTTTTTGGATGAAATTATTATTCCCATTAATAAAATCTCCACCCTCCGTATTGATAATTGAATTACTAATAATATTTTTACCCGACTCCATTAACTATGACATTTGATTACCATCTCCATTGATAAAATTCCCACCCCCAGTATTTACATTTCCAGTAATCACATTCTTGCTGTTACTTATATTATTTTCAATTTTTGGAAGTTTATCTAAAAGTTCATTCAAATAGTTTTCATATTCAGGGTTATCCTCAATAGAATTTTCAACCAATGTCTTAATGGCAGTTTGTTTTTCCACATTTTCAGGTTCATTAATTAATTCTTTCAATGCTTTTTTGGGTTCGTCATCTTTAAAGAATAAAGATTTTAACCAACTAATACTTCCTGATGTAAGTTTTTCACTACTTGTTTCTACTATTTTATCCGCACCCTTTTTAGCTAATTCGATTAAAAAAGGATATAAAACTGCTAAAGTTGTTGTTGTCAATAATGGCATAATACTTTGTTTTAAATTGATTTTTAATATTTTACAATCAATATGCCACTTGTTAAATCTGTCAAAATGGCATTGCATATTAAAAAAGAAAACCGAGCAGAATGTAATTGATAATTTTTATTCTCTGTTTTCCTGTAAAATCTGATCCAAAGAAAAAGCCCTCAAAATGAAGGCTTTAAAATCAATCTGTAAGTAAAAGTGTTATCACAACACAGGAAAAAACCGATTTATCAGTTCCCTTTGCTGTTCACTATCGGCTTTAAAATATTTTTCAGTCGTACCTGGCCACTTGTGACCCGCTAACTCCTGTACCTTTTCCAACGACAATTTCTTTTCGTTCAGCCAATTGCAGATGACGCTCATTCGAATCGTCTGCGGACATAATTTTTTATCAGGAAACAATCCTTTTAAAGGTTCGATCATCGCTTGTACAGAATCCACACTCATCGATTTTCCGAGCTTAGTAATGATGAGCTTGTCTGTATCGGAGCGTAATAGTTTCGGGCGAGCTTCATGAATATAGTTTGCAAATACCATCATTTGTTTGTTAAGCAGTTCAAGTGTCCTGCGGTTCAGATTGGCAGACGCTTTCACATATACCGTTCCTTCGTCCAGATCAATATCCTTTACTCGAAGATTGACGATTTCGTCACTCGCTAATCCCTGATAAATAAGCAGGGACAAAACCACCGCATTTCGGGTGTCGATGTATTGGTAACGGTTTTCACGGTTCAGAAGCAGTTGCAGCTCCTCACTCGAAAATAAATCCTGCACCTGAATAGGCTGATTGTGTTTTACTTTGATGTTCAGCAGTTTGCAGGGATGATCGGTTCTGTAGCCTGTCATTACTAAATAATCGTAATATTTCTTGATGGCTGAAAGAATGACTACCCTGTAGTGTGGGTTGGATTGCTTTTGGGCAATCTGTTCCATATAGGAAACAATATGTCGGTAGCTGTACCGCTTCGCTTTCGGATTCATTTTTAGAAAATGCTCGATGGCAAATACATACGTTTTTGCAGTCTGGGGAGCATATTGCTCCAATAAAAACTGTTCAAGGGTTTGTTTTTTCATCATTTTATTATTTTAAAAAAGTTGTTATTTTATTTCGTTTCTTGTTTTTGATGGCATAGATATAGGCGGTGTTGATTTCGGTATGCCCTAAAAATCTTCTGATAAATTCAATTTCTGCATGGTTTTCTGCCAAATGATTGGCGATGCTGTGGCGTAGACAGTGCAAAGTGATTTCTTTTTGTACGAGTTCATAACTATTGGTCTGCTCAATCATTTTCTTAAGGGTATCATTCAAATGCTCACCCCTCATACGACTTCCTCTCATATTCACAAAAAAAGCATCCTCAAAATGCTCACTGTTTAGTACTCGTTCGTGTCTTTCGTTATGAATATATTTTCGTACCGATTCGATGACGGTATCACTCATCGGGACAACCCGTCTTTTACTTCCTTTACCTTCCCGAACAATTAATTCTCCTGTGGATAGCTGTATATCCCGAACGTTCAGGCTTTCCAGTTCACTTCTTCTGAGTCCGCAACCGTAAGCAACCGAGAGTAAGGCACTCTCCAAGTCGTTTTCACAATAGGCATACACCAATTTAATTTCCTCCACGGTTAAGGTATTCCGTATTTTAGAAGTTCCGTTTCCTCCATAGCTCGGAATATAGAAACCGCTTTCGATGCTTCTGTTCTCCAATAAATTTTGCATAAACAAACTCAAAGAATATAAACGGCTTTTGATGGTTTGTTCAGCAAGTGTTCCTTCTCTGCGTTTATTCGGACGTGTGATCAGGTATTCATAATACAGAATCATTTCTGTACTCGTTATCTCTTTAATTTTTGTTATCCCGTTTTCTTCCATCCACATCAGAAATTCGGTAACGGCATTTTGGTGCATCTTACCGCCTCTTCCTAATTTGTAATTTCTTACGGTAATAAAACTGTCAAAATCTTTCAACAGCGTTTGATAGCTTGGGGTCTGGATTTCCTTCTTCATAGGTTATGGGATTTTATGGTTGTAATAATTATTTTAATCGTTTTTACTTATTTTTAGGTGTTTTCTGAAGTTATTTTGTTTTTTTGTGGTTTGCTTTGTGGGTGTTTTCACTGTTGTTTGGTAGTTTTTAATCCGTCTTTTTTGCTTACGCAGAGTGCCAAAAACACCGAACACCAACGGCGTATTGCCTAATTTCAGGGGACTGTGGTGGTTCTTTGGTGGTTTTATAACTCCGCCAATTGCTGGGTCAGTTCATTTTTGATTTTGGTTCGAAGTTTCTCAATATCGTCCCAATGGGTAATCAAATATTTGAAGCCTCTGTTGACCGAGCCTTCCACTGCTTGAATATATTCCAGTTCCTGTAGCATCGTGAAATATTTAAAGTTGGTGGACTTGCTGATGTTCATCTCCTGACGGATTTCCCTTGCGGTAAATCGGTGTGTTGTTCCTTTGGGTTGCTTTCTGACATAGCTTTTCATTTTCTCAAAGAATTGTCGGGTACTTCCGTCCAGTTCATCCACTTTAATCATAATGGCACTGAAAAATACATCAACGGCTTTCAGAATATCTTCTTTGGTAGCAATCAGCCGTCCTTTTGAATCTGTTTTCCGTTGGTACTGATGCAGAATCGTAATCTGCGACACAAAATTCTGAAACTGACTATTTAACCGCCTTAACATTTTTGCTTCAAGAGGAAGCATGATTTTATCTGCATAAGGATTGACCACGATATAGGATTTTAAAACCCTGATAGAATTTCTGAGAAGTTCTTTTGCCTGCTGTTCCTTATCGGTATCTATCAGTCCTGCAATCTTTTGGTTCTGTTGCTTTACGATACGCAGGGTTTGTTCAAGACTTTCATCCACTCCGATCACCACCGAACGTGACATATTATCATAGTAGACTTCCGCTTTAGTGGTTGCAGTAAGACTTGCGAAGTGGCAGTTCACTTGTTTTAGTTTTCCCCTGACGTTTCCGAACTGATCTTTGGAAACCGTGGAGCTGGTTAAAAATTTTGCCGACTGCATTTCTCTGAAAGCGAATTGGGCTTCTTCGTCCAAACCGTCAAAGTCCTGTATTAAAATGAGTTTGTTGGTCAGTTCCTTATCTTGGTAGTGGTACAATGATTTTTTCGTTATACGGGTCGTGTTCATCACATCCTCCTGTGGCATACATTGGGCGATAGAGTTTAGTAAATGGCTTTTACCCTCACCACTAGTTCCTTGAACAAGTGCGTGTAATAAATACGGCATTTTATATCCCGAAGCAATCACAAAGAGCATCATCCTGTTTTCTTCTTCTCCGATGATTCCGCTCTGCTCCAATAATTTGTCAATATTTTTCAAAAGGTTGGGTTTGGATAAAAACTCCATGGCATTTTCAGATGCTTTGGGCGTGAGTTCTTTTGCAGAATATTGTTCGCTGATGGGATTCACTTCCGCTTCAAATAATTCTTCACGGTTTGGCTAAACTCAAAGTTAGCAACCCTAATGCAACGTTAAAGGATATTGTCAAGCCACATCAATTTAATTACAAATTAACGACAGGAGAAAAAGTAAATGGCAAACAATTCTCAATCAGTGGAGAAGAACTAATTATTTTGATTTCGGATTTTTTCAAAAAACATTTTCAAATTAACGAAAGCAACTATGAAAAATACAGGGAGTTCCAAATTAATGAGTATGACAAGACGATTAAAAATATTAATGAAAAAAGAAGGAAACTACAACTTCAGATCAATCACGTCAGTTCACTAATGGAAAATTATGCAAGAAATTTTAACAGGCAAAATAATCCTGATGAATTACAAAAAAAAGTATTTCAAGAAGATATACAAAAATATCAGGATCAAATAGATTATTTACAAAAAGAAATAGGAAAACTTACTGTGAGCCACAGAAATGCTATTTTAGAACTGGATGCATTTATTGGGGGACTCGTAAAAATAAACGAGATGTATGACGATGCTGAATATGTTCGAAAGAGAAAAATTACATTATTATTCTTTTCGAACATCACCATAACCTCCGAAAAGCTACTTGTATTCAACACTAAACCTTGATTAGATGAAGTGTTTATCCAAGATAATCAGGGTACTCGGGAGAGTTTCGAACGTATTTATAGTATGATCAAGGAGATAGATTTCGCTGTTATAAAGCCAATAGTTCAATTTTCTTATGGACTCAACAAGAGTTTTTTTGATCAGAAGCATAAGATTACTTCCAATCAAAAAGTGTTATATGGATTGGATGAAGAGAATCAAGTTGATATAAAAAAAGATGTAAAAGGAAGATAAAAAATAACAAACCGCACCTATTTTTAAGTTCTAATCCGAAAGTAAAGTCACAATTCTTTGGACGCAAAAATCTTACAAAACTTGAAAAAGGAAATGTTTAATCTTGTAACCGAAAACTGTATTTTTTGAAAATCATAAGGATTATTTTTCTTTATTTTCAAAATCGGGACAAGTCTAAAAAAGGAAAATAAGCCAAAATAAATACCTTGATAATTCTATCAAAAAACAGTCGGAGATAGGGAAAAATTAAACAGAAAATCTTCTGAAGTTTAGCAGATGGATAGCGGAAATGGGGACTAAATTTGGGAACTCAAAATGGTGCAGTATGGGTATTGCAAGTTAGCAAACTACCCCGTAACCGGACTAGTTTGCTACTTGCAAGGGGAAACCCCTTTGAACCCCAAATCTGCTACTGAAATAAATAACAGCGACTCAATTGAGAGCCTTTTCTTGTTTTTCTTTCTGTGGGAATTTCAGTAAGATATGATACAAAAAAACTTCTTTACCTTCTCTAAGATGCGAAGTTTTGAGTATTCTATTGTTAGTATATTTACTCTCAACATCCATGCTATCGCCATTTTTAGGATAGAGAAATTTCATTTCAGCTTCAATAAATTGTTGATAGGACTTTGTGAAGTCTTCAAATTTATTCTCAGGTAGGTTACAGTAAACTATAATATATTTATTGTAAAGTCCTTTAGAGTCGTAGTTTTGTTCCAACTTATTAATGTGAGATGTAATATTGTTAGTATCAATATATTCTAAATTAAATGCTTCTAAAAAATATTCTGTTTCTGAACTGTCTTTTATTACTCCGTCAACACTCCCTTGTTTTATTCCCGTTCCCGATTCTCCATATCGAGACTGGTCTTTTGCTTCATACTTTTGAGGGAGTAGATCTAAAATTTGTCGTGTTCGTGTGTCTTCATCAGCATTCCAAAATATTTTATTCTCCTGCAACTTATAAGAAGCTCTCATCAAATCATTTAATAACGGGATTGTATCACTAAAAGCAACAAACGGATTTTTTTCAATAATTGGTTTTATTTCTTTGATGAATTGTATTTCATCTTTTAGCCATTCCTTTAGAATTTTTCTATATTTAGTTTCATCACTTTTAGAGCTATTCGTATATCCTTGTTTGAGTTTTTGTTTTCTTTTTTGACGAATCATTTCTAGCTCTATTTTTTCAATATCAGTAATTAAACCCTTTTCAAATAGCGTTTCAGTATTTATTACAACTAATATTTTGTTCGTTATTTCAAGCAGGTAATTTATTAGAACTTTTTTCGTCTTTGGAGTAGCAATATGTAAATTACTGTATTTGTTATATTTAACACTTTCAATAAGCGGATTTATATTAATATATTGTTGTTTGAGATGTGCAAAGTAACTTAATTCAAAAGGAAATGTTTTGTACCATTGACTATAAATACCTGCTAAAATATTAAAATCTCTGTCATGGTTTTCAACTATGGGGTTTTTATATTTATTAAGATATTCTAGTATTTTATTTTTCCTTTCTAAATTACCTTTGATATTGCCTGTAATCAATCCTTGAAGCTGAGTTATAAAACGTCCAAAATATAATGCTTCGCCATATCCTTTTGGAAAACAGCCAAAACTATCAATTACATGGTCTAAATAATCGAATATTTCTTCCTCCCATTCTTTTTTGTCAATGAAATTTAAAATATGATCCCAGACATAAAACAATTTTTCTGTATAAAAAAATGGTGCATTTTCGTATGCTTCGGCTTTAAACCAATTTTGAGTCGCAAGTTTTTCGTGTAGTTCACAACAGTTCGGAAACTTTTTGTGATAAGCCGAGATATCTGTAAATATTTTTAGATAATTTTTCTTACATCCATTACACTCCTTGTGATTATGACCTTCGTATTCACGTTTAACTATATCATAAGGAATTGTATATTGCCCGCCTGAAAATTGTAATATTTCAGTTCCGCAAAAGTCTAATTTTTTAATGCTGTCTACAATAAATGTATGATTGACTTCTATTTCATTACTCATTTGTTTCCTCCAATCTATAAATGTTGATAGTAAAGATATTGATAAATCCACAAACAATAGAATATGAAACTTCACGCTTAACAGGAGAAGTTTACTCTTTGAAATCTTGAAAGAAAAAATTTAGATTTTTTCTCGGCTTACTTTTGGGGGAATTTACTATTTTTAGTGAAAAATAATTTTTATACAACAATTCTAAATTTCATTATTATGGAAAATTTTTTTGACATTTCTTATAAAGTTTTGATGGCTCTGTTTGCTGTTATAGCGAACAGAAAGGTTTTAAAAATATATGCAAACAAAATAAGTAGACATCGTTGGTTCAGACCAGTAAATAATGGAGTAGCTATTATTACATCAACATTTATGATAGTTTCTTATTTTATTACTGCTACATTATTTTGGATTATAAAGTTCAACGGTTCTGTAAGTGGGTTTTATATTTGTATTACAGAGTTAATTCCTATAATTGTTTTTGCACTATATTTCTACAGAATTAATTATATGCCTAAACAAATAATATAATTTCGGTCATATTAAAAATCGTTAATTTAGTCATTATCTTTCCTGATCTAAATCCAAATCTTTATTGATTTTTTTAGCGGTACGTTCTAACGCATACCAACTACGTTCGGTATCAGTTTGATGCTGAACGTTATCTTCTTGCTGAATCTGAATAATTTCTGCGGAGTACGTGTTATAAAATTCACGCATTACTTCCTCATCATAATCTTCATAATGATAAAGGGTTTCCATTCCAAATTTTTCTGCCAAAGAGAAGAAATCAAGTGGCTCATCGTGAGTTAATATTTCTTTTGCCAAGAATTTTTTAAGGCTGTCTTTTTGCTCATTTGCCATAGCCTTTAATTTTTCAATTGCTGTTTGTTTATCCATGATGCGATTGATTTACACAAAGTTAATAAAAATGAGATTCTATCGTAGCAATAATCAGTGTTAATATATTACAAAGTATTTTATCAGAATGACTGGCAAAATCAACTCTTTTTATTCCATCAAATGATTCACACAAGAATTTCGGTCATATTAAAAACCACTGCGATTTCACAGTGGTTTTTTACAAATAATGCAATCTTATTCTTACAAATTATCTAATCATAAATTTCTTTATACCATCCGTTTTTTAGAGAAATACTTTTTGCAAATATCTTTTTCCTATATTCTTCTGAAATAAACTTCCCTATGACTGGAGAGTGTTCATCAGCAGAAGGTTTAACATATACATTACCTAAACTATCTACTTTTAAATAATAAATATTCATATCAACAAAGTCTGCTGTGAGTTTTTTCAGTTGATTATCAGCATTAATTTTTAAATTCTCTTTTAAAGAATCTTTTGGATAACTCTCTTCTACATCAATAATACTCTTAGACTGTTTATTATAATTTATCGTAAGTCGTACAAAATTATTATTCCTGATACTTTCTAAAAATATTATTGGGGAATTTCTAGAAGAAAACCCTCTTACGTAAATCTCACTCCCTTGATAATTTGAAAAATTATAATTCGAATATCTGTTAATGAATTCTTTTTCATAATTACTTTTACAAGATATTATAAACAATAGACATAAATAATAAATAAATTTTTTCATTTTTTAATTTGATTTAAGTTTTATGGTGTATTAGCTGGTGTAGGAGTTCCCACAGTTACTTGAATTTGCTTGTCTCCATAATTGTACTTATCTGAAAAAAGCACTCCACTAGATATAGAAAGTTGATCATCAGAAGAATCTAACTGACTACTATAACCGTTTGTACTAGAATTAACTACACTATTATAATGTGCTCCTAACGATAATTCAGCTCCTGTGAATTGCATAGCACGACCTGATGTACCAAATAAAAAATTCCCAAAATTGTTCTGATTATGAGCCAAACCTTCAACTAAAAATATTGTATTTGACGTATTGGTCGTAGGGTTACTTGGTTTTGCATTTGGAAACATTTTAGGTACTTGTGTATAAGCAAAATCCATTTTTCCTCCGCCTATTCCTTCTTTTTTTATATAATCATATCTTTCAGAAAGACTCCTATTACTCGCTTTATTTTTAGGATCAAATGCTCCTGACCAACTAACTAATGTGCGGACTTGTTTTTCTGTAACAAATTCAAGTTTATTTATTTTACCCGATTGTATATCAGCAACATCATTTTTAGGATCAGCAAATCTAAATTTCTGCTGTGTACTTCCATCACTTTTTACAACTCTTCCCTTACTTCCATTCCATAAGTTATGCCACCAATTATCCTTTGTAGTACCAGTATAATTTCCATTTTCGTCAAAATTAATAAATTTTCTTCCATCTGGATCTATATACCTTATAGGGTTATCGCCTGCATAAGTGTAAGGGCTAAATCTTCTCATTTTTTCCGCAAGCGGATCCACTACGATCCACCTTCCAATGTCCGGCATGTATTGTCTGGCTCCAAAGTCATACATACCAGTCTCTTGCAGTTCCTTTTCGTTGTACTTGTAATTCTTATAGCTGCCCACTCCAAAGAACGCATTCCCAGTCTTCAAATGGTTCATCCCAAAAGGGTAATAGTCATTGGCATCTGTAATTTCAAGAGCACCTACGTTGTTTCTGCCAAAACTTACCCTTACGTTTCCAAGGTGATCCTTGTACTGGTAAATATACTGATCTTTTTTATAATCATAGTATCCCTCGGCTGTAGGGAAAAACACAAGGTCTTCATCCTTTGCAGGAACCACAATGACACCACCACCGCCGCCAATGGGAGGGTCAATACCAGGTTCTAAAGGGTTGATAATCCCATCCATAGTATAGGCCTCTATCTCCATTGCCTTTCTCATAGGGGATATGGCAAAATCCGCCTCTTCAACAGGACTTCCACCACCACCAGGAGAACCTCCCCCTTGAGTGAGTGTATGAATGTATTGAAATCCATCTAAATAATCTGTATCTGTTGTATTGCTTACGGTCCCATTAACTCCATCATACGTTTCAAGAATACTTTTGTGTAATTTCACTCCATCTGCTCGATAAAGGTGATTAATATTAAAATTAGCACCACGAGCTATACTGTTGGGTAAATTCAAATAATTATAATTAATTCCTAGAATCTGCTTATCCAGCATATTGGTCATGTTTCCATTGGCATCATAGGCAATGATGTTTCCTCCACCTTCATATCCTGCCTTGTTATGTCGGTTGTCCTTGACATCCAAAAGACGGTTTCCAAGACTTGTCGGAGGCCCATAATTATATACTAATTCATCAATAACCTCGGCAGTGGTTCCATTCATGACAGAGGTTCGGTATAGCTTGATGATATTTCCATTGAGATCATAATCCACTACCTCCGTATGTTCCTTGCTCCATGGATTGTTAGGATTTTGATAATACCCTGCAGTCAGCCTGTTCAGCGCATCGTAGGCATAACCATATCTCTTGGGTTCCAGGGGAGGATTGGCTCCAAGCGACTCCACGGAACGCCAATCTACCTCGGCAATGTTTCCATTGTACATGGGCTTTACATTCTTGCCCACAAAAAGGCTTGTGTCAGGGTTGGTTGTTCCATCCTTTTGGTTGTACTTAATCCTGTAGGAGAATAATTTCCCATTTAAACCTGGTATGGACATATCATTTTTATTGATTTCTGTCATCCATCCCCTGATATTGTAGGCATAGTCAATGCTTTGCAGGTTATTTCCAACCACCTTGTTCTTAAGCTGGGACAATTCATTATAGGTGTTCTCTGTAAGCAATTGTTCTGCCCTGTCATCCACCTGATGCCAATGCTTAGTTAATCTGTTGGCATTGTCATATTCAAAACGTTCATTAACCGTTACCCCGATGTCACTGGTTTTTCTTTTGTGGGAGGTTTTAACCTGCTTTGGCACTCCTGCAAAATCAAGTTTAGACTCAGTCTTGGTATATCCTCCCAAGTGATTGATAGAATGGGTTCCTATCACCCTCCCTTTTGTATCATAATAGGTGTAACTTTTTGTCCAGTTATCATCCTCAATGTTTTTTACATAGGAGGCAACAGCAAGTCCCTTGGTACTTTTAGATTGGGACGGGTTATCAGTAAGCAGTTCCTGTGAAAATTGATTGTCGGCCGCTGGTGATCCCTGTGGATAGGTATCGTAGTAGTTAACACTTAGAATGGTTGGTATTTCTCCCACAAAATAAACATCCGTGTAATAGATTGTCATTCCGTTTCGGGTAAATCCTGTGGAACTTCTTTCTTCGGCAATCACCAGGTTATTGATCTCATTTTGCCTGCCTGCTCGTTCCCCGCCTGATGATAAAAGTCCTGTATAGGCAACCCGACCTAATCGATCGTACTTGGTAATGATCCATTTATTCTGGGCCTTAAGGTTGGTGTCCTGGGTTAAAACCAATCTGTCTGATTTATCATACACCATATACTCCCAGCCTTTGCCTGGAAGTTTCTTTTCTACCAAACGATTTCTGCCGTCATAACGATACTGATAATATAGATTTTCCATTGTCGAAGACTCAACAGTCGGAGCAGAAGCCAATGGAGGAATCACATATGCTAATTGGTCATATTCATTATAAACATAATAAGTATCGGCATTTTCCGTTGCATTTAATGCTTTTCTTACCAATAAAACCTGTCCTTTTCCATTTTTAAACTCGGTGGTTTTATTTCCGTCCTCATCGGTTACTGTATTTTTATATAACTGATTCGGTAAGAAATATTGAAGCAATTGAACTGTAGTCTGCGTTCTGCCTTCAACCCAAGTCGTTGAAGTTTCATATTTTCTTACATAATCTGCATTAGTATTAGCTTCATAATCAAACTTTACAGGCTTGGTGGCCCAGTCGGTACCCACCTGGATCTGCTGCTGGATTCTGCCCAGGGGTGAGTTTTCCAGCTTCTTTTCCGAGTAAATCTTCTCCGAGCCATAAATATTAGGCTGGGTAGCATTGGACAAGGGATCTGTAACAATAGCACCGTTTGAAGTGCCTCCCTGTGGAACAGGAAGGTAATCCAACACCTGTCTTCCAAAACCATCATATACGATTTGGGTGACAACGTCTCTTCCTAATGGGGAAGCTTTCACATTCACGATCTGTTTAGGTCTGCCTAATCCATCAAAATACTGAACCGTTTCTACCTGCTTGGCATTGGCATCACTCTGGGTTTTTGCCTCAAGATAGGTTCTTGTGTAGATATAGTTTTCATTGGTTGCCCCGGTAAGACCACTTGGCAATTGCACCTGTGCATTGACCGTGCTCATCATTAAAAGGGCACCAATAGGTATAATTATTTTTTTCATCAGTGTTAGTTTTTATAGTGGTAGTTGAATTCCTTTAAAATATTGTTGTTGGCATCCACCACAGATTGCAGCCTGTTCATGGAATCATATTTGTAGAATTCCCTGATTCCTGTGGGAGGGGTGATGCTTGTTACCCCAACCTGTGGATCATAGGTATAGGTGGTAATGCTGTGGCTCTTAAAGGCAGACTGGTTTCTGTAGGTATCTAAGGCGTTCATCAGTGCTTTTTCTTTATCCGCATCCACGTCCTCGTTTGACTTCGCAATGATGTCAGCGGCCAGTGCTGCCGCTTCCAGATAGGTGGCTCCCTCTATCTTGGCAATAGGTTGGGTATTCTTATAGCCCCAGATAATGGCCGTCGGAACACTTCCTTTTGTGGTATACTGCAAAATATTTCCGTTGGCATCATACTGGTCATAGCTTACTATACTTTGTGCGGAAGCAGTATTGTCAGAATCAAACTTTTGCTCTGATACAGGAAGCACCAAATTGCTGGTTTGTGCATTCTTTCCATAGATGCTTCTTACCTTTGAGATCACCTTTCCATTTTCCTTAACCTCGGTTTGAAGCGGAATACCAATCATGTTGGCAGTAATCATATCGGTATTGCTCTGCTCATGGGCATACTGGTAGCTTGTCTCCTGAATGGTATTGTCCGGAAAGGTGGTGATACTTTTGGTAAGGTTGTTATGGATGGATGAGGTATAATCCATCTCTTCCTTGGTAATCAGGCCTCCATTGTCAAGGTATTTGGTTGATATCTTTCTAAGCAGTTTATAAGGTGAGGCTTCCAAAGAATAAAGGCCCCAATCAATATCATCATAGATCGTTGCATTCGTATTGATTATACCAACAATTTCACTGTATGATAGTCCCTTTAATCTTGTAATACAGTCAGGAGTGGGATTGTCTATGCTACATTTTTCAGGATAGGAATACAGGTAATTGACATCCTCTACTTTCTTGAAGTCATCAGCAACATAGTCATACTTAAAGTATTCTTCCTTGGTAAGTTGCCCACTCATGTGGCTCCTGTCATCAGGTGGTGGGAATGGGTATCTGTTGAAACTCAAGCCTCCAATGGGCTTGTTAAAGTACTGCACCGTTTTTCCGTTGGATCTGCCATAGTTATCCAACTCTATTTTTTCCACTCTTCTGTAGACCAGGTTTTGCCCCCTAAGCTTGGAAAGCGGATTGGTACCTATTGAAAAGATAACCTTCCCACTGCCATCCTTCATGGCCACATAGGGAGCCGTAATGATACTTCCTGACGTAGTCTTTCCATCCTCCAGTGTATAGACAAATTTTTGGGTGTGAAACTGATCACCGGCATTGGTAACAATCTGCTGCACTCTTCTTCCACCTATAAGTATGGGGGTATCTCTCATTTCGGCCAAGGTTTTACGTTGCTTCCATTGTATCCCCGCTGAAAAGTAATATGGAAACTCCATGTCATCAAAGTCCTCCATGACACTCGAACTCGCCTGAAGCTTATGAGGACCAACACCTAGGTTAAAGCTACTGGCAACCAAATCTTTATCTTTTTCAGGATTGATCCACATTCCGTCAATCATAACCTTGTAGGGGCAGGTTGTTTCATAATATGGACCGGGACAATTTGTTATTCTTACCTGGGCTCTTAGAACATTACCGATTATCTCTGAATCCACTGTAAAGGGAACCTCAAATTTCCCATGTCCTTTGTAGTGGACCGGCATCCTTGCAATATTTACTGCCCTGGGGGTAAATTCCTCGGCCTCAGGAATCATCTGATCATAGTTAGCCGGCTTTGCAGACTCATTACTCTCAAAGGTATACTGTGAGTACCCCCCTGTAGGATAGGTTACCGTACTAATCTGCCCAAGACCACTGTACGCGGGATCAACATTTAGATTCGCAGGAGTGCCACCGCCGCCCCAGGATGAATCTCCCAGAAACATATATTCAATATTGGGCTTGCCATTATAGTATCCCCAAAGATCCTGCTTGGGAGAGAATCTATTGGGTAGTATATCGGAATTATAGGAAAAAGCATAATGATTCTGATAGTTACCACTTGGGATATCCAGCCTCTTCACCTCCCTTAGCCTCAGTCTTTTGCTTTTATAATTTTCAACCATTGATGTTGCTGCATAATTCGGTAAGGGCTCTGTTTCATTATAATAGTCATAGACCAGTTGGAATTGCTTCACAAGCTTTCCATAATTGTCAAATACCTTGATGAACTTCAACAGGTCAGCTTTCCCATTATCCCCGTTCATATCCTCTCTTTCCGGGCTATACTCAAAGACCACCTTTTCATAGGGAGTGGTAATCGAACTTATCATCTTAACATTTTCAACATTTCTCAATATTGAAACGACTTTATAGTTTTCCGTTCCCTTTGAGTAATAGCGATTGGACGAGCTGACATATTCAAGTTTGGCAGATTGTCCACGGCTGGCAATATCGGTAAGGTACCAGGAGTCATTGAGCTCAGGAGAAGTGACTGAACCGCCAGCACTTGCATTTGGAGACTTTGGGATCGTAATGGAATTCACAGACTTACGGGAGTACATGTTATTGAAGTTGAATTCAGTGCCATCACCAAGAGAGACAGTCCATTTATTCGCTCCCTTAACAATTCTGGTATTGTCCTTTTGCTGGGCAATGTAGGTGTTATCATTATAGTTGTAGAAAAACGGAATGGTATTTCCAAAGTAATTAACAGTATAAATATCTGTTTCCAGATCAGTCCCTGTATAGGGCTGATTAAGATGCTCATAATTGTATAGAATGGCATTTCTTCCATCAATGGTAGGGGTATTGACGTATTGCTGAATAATATTGGTGGATTGTCCGTCTATCTTATCCCTCACTTCCTGAGTCAGTATACCTGAGTTATTAATGGACCAGCCCAGCCCCACGGAGGTCGCCATTTGCCCAACCTTAATTCCGGAGGCATCATATTGCAACTTAATGGGCAGTTCAAGATCCCCTACACGAATGGTATGGAAAAGCACCTCTATATTGGGGGTTCCCGTGGACAGATTCACGGATTGCTTATCAAAGACCCCTAAAGCATTCGCATCAATATTAGGCGCAATAACCGAGGGAATAATCTTGTTATTTTGTTGTGCATGCAGGGTTCCCATCATAAGCAGGATGCCTATGGGAATAATTATTTTCTTCATTGTTATCAGTTTTTTTATTTCTTAATCAGCTTTGCATTCGCCGTCTTGTTATTATCAGTCTTTATCGTCACCAGATAAGCTCCCTGAACCAGAGCCTGTGTATTAATTTTAGTAACTCTATTTTTGGTCTTCAGGTTTTGCAGTTGTCTCCCACTCATGTCATAAACCAGAATATCAGCTTCCTTGAAGTCAAAACCTATTTCTACGTAGGCATAATCGGATACCGGGTTTGGATAGATCTTGATGTCATATTTTTCAATCAAGTCATTCACCTGCCTGTCACCCAGCTTTACAATCTTCCAGTTTTCCTTGCCCAGTTCCTCGGCACTCGTTCCTGCCAGAATAATGGAGCCATCTTTGTTTAATCTTAAATCTGAAAGTCTTTCCTCCCTTTTCCTGGATTCTCCCTTGATGTGCTTTCTCCACTGCTCATTTCCATTTCCGTCAAGGTACAGCATCCAGAATGTCTCATCATCCTTTTCTATTCTTCCCTCAGCCTGCGTATAGCCACCCAACAAAATTCCCTTGGTCAAGTCTTGACTCTGGATTACATTCATTCCCATTAGAACATCCCTGTTGCCAAAGGTGTAGGACTTTTGCCACTGCTCATCCCCACGCTCATTCAAGGATACCAGCCAAAGATCTGTTCCCTCTTCAATTCCCACCGTCTTGTTTCCTGACCTTTCCGATCTGGATTCCCCGCCAATGATGTACCCATTGGAAGCCAATGCTAAAGTTCTGATGTGGTCATCTCCCTTTCCGCCAAGGTTCTTTTCCCATTCAATCTTTCCGCTCTTATCGAGCTTGATGATCCAGTAATCACCCTCACCAAAGTTTTCACTTTGCTTGGAGGTTGTAGAGGGTTGGTTGTCGCTAGCCGGTTTTTCATTTGAGGCATTGCCACCATTATTGACAATCCCGCTTCGGGAATAGACGCCCAGTAAGGCTCCGCCATCCCTTGTGGGAATCATTTTTTCAACCTCGTCAAGACCTCTTCCACCTAAAATAAGCTGGGAGATTTCCTTGCCGTTTTTATCAAGTTTAACCACCCATACATCCTTGGAGCCATGTCCCTTGGGTGAGTTCTGGATGTTTCCTGCCATAATGAATCCCTGGTCCGTGGTTTGGATCACTGCCCTGGCTTCCTCATCCAAGGAGCTTCCCAGGGTTTTCTGCCACAGCTCATCCCCAAATTCATTAATTCGAATCAACCAGACGTCAGAACCTCCCTTGGAGTCATCCTTTTTATCCAATCCTTTCCCTGAATATGAGGTTCCCGCCAAGAGGAATCCTCCATCCTGCGTGGTTACGGTTGCTGAAAGATAATCATGATTCTGTCCTGAAAAGTATTTTTCAAAAACCTGTTCTCCCTGTTGGTTCAGTTTTACCAGATGGAAGTCGTAGCCGTTGTTTTGTCTGTTATTTTGTTGGAGTTTATCGCTCTGGATGGAGCTTCCCGTAATAAGGTATTGCTGATCGATGGTAGTGGTCACCTGGCTTAGAAAGTCCTGGGTAGAGGATCTGATGTCCCTTTGCCAGATTACTTCCTGGGCAGACATACCCAGCACAGTGCACAAGGTAAATGCACCGAGATAAATTTTTTTCATTCCTGTATTTTTAAGTTAGTAATTAGTTTTATTATTTTGCCACAAATTTAACTTTTTTTATGACTTGAAACCTTTATTAAAGGGATTTGATATAAAAATAACCTACAGATATATTTTATCATTCCATATTATCTAAACACAAAGATATTTTCACGAAGCGACAGAACATGACGTATTATTTTCACAATAAAAAAGCCTTTGAAAATTTCAAAGGCTTCATTTATTTCTGTCTTGAAGAATTTTTTCTATATCTTCCAACGAAAAGTCTTTTGCTTTCAATAGGATAAGAAAATGATATAAAAGATCTGCAGCTTCATTTTTAAAAAGTATATCATTACTATCTTTAGCTTCAATCACTACTTCTACAGCTTCCTCTCCTACTTTTTGAGCCATTTTATTAATCCCTCTCTGATACAGCGAATAGGTATAAGAATCTTCCACTTTCTTATCAATTCTTTGAGATATCTTCTCTTCCAATTCGTATAAAAATCCCTTGGAATCCTTTTCTCCGAAGCAACTGAAAGTTCCTGTATGGCAAACCACATTCGTTGGAATTACCTTAATTAGTATGGTATCCTGATCACAGTCTATGTCTATACTTTTCACTTCCAGAAAATTACCGGACTCCTCTCCTTTTGTCCATAATCTATTTTTGGAGCGACTGAAGAAAGTTACCCTTTTTTCTTTTTTTGTCTTTTCAAATGCTTCCTCATTCATGTAGCCCAGCATCAAAACCTGCAATGTTCTGTTGTCCTGAATAACTACCGGAACAAGGCCATTATCTTTATTAAAATCAATGTTCATCGTACTTCTATTTTTTGAGTTTTTAATTGTTGTTTTAAATCCGGAATGCTAATTTCATTAAAATGGAATATACTGGCTGCCAATGCTCCCGTAGCCTTGGTCTCATTGAATACTTGAACAAAGTCCTCTACAGTGCCTGCACCTCCGGAAGCAATGACAGGAATACTTACGTTTTCTGAAACAAGTTTTGTAATCCGTAAATCAAAGCCATTTTTTGTTCCGTCACCATCCATAGAAGTTAAGAGGATTTCACCGGCCCCAAAATTCTCTGCCTGCCTTGCCCATTCTACAGTGGTAAGCTCGGTAGCCTTTCTACCTCCATTAATATGAACAAGATCTACATCTCCTACCCATCTTGTATCAATAGCAACTACAATACACTGGCTCCCAAATTCATTTGCCAAATCAGAGATAAGCTTTGGATTTTTCACTGCGGAAGAATTGATACTAATCTTATCCGCTCCTGCTTCCAAAAGTTTTCTGACATCTTCAATAGACGAAATTCCACCGCCTACCGTAAAAGGAATGCTTAACTCTTTGGCAATATCTCTTACTAATTCTACAAATGTTTTTCGATCTTCAAGGGTTGCAGTAATATCAAGAAAAACAAGTTCATCAGCTCCCTCCTGTTCATATTTTTTTGCCAGTTCTACGGGATCTCCTGCATTTTTTAAGTCCTCAAAATTGACTCCCTTTACAGTACAACCATCTTTAATATCCAGACACGGAATAATTCTTTTTTTAAGCATTTTCAATAAAGTTTTGAAGTTGTTGGAGGCTTATTTTTCCCTCATAAATGGCTTTCCCTATAATTGTCCCGGAGCAGCCGACATCTTTCATTTTATGGACATCCATGATGCCGGAAATCCCACCACTTGCTACCAACTGAACTGAAGTTTTGTATAAAATTTCAATATACAGACCCGTTGAGGGACCTTCCAGCATTCCATCCTTTGAAATATCGGTGCATATTGTGCTCTGAATTCCTTTTTCCTGATATTGAAGAATGAAATCAATAATATCCTCATTACTTTCCTCTTGCCATCCGGAGGTTTTAATTTTTCTGTTATCACAGTCTGCTCCAAGGATGATCTTTTCCGGACCGTACTTTTCGATGGCGCGATAACAAAACTCAGGATCCTGAACTGCAATACTTCCTAGCGTAATCTGCTTTGCACCGGAATTGAATGCAATTTCTATATCCTGCTCTGTTTTCAATCCACCTCCAAAATCAATGTGAAGTGAAGTTGAGCCTGCAATATCCTCTAACACTTTTTGATTCACGATATGCTTTGATTTTGCACCATCAAGATCTACCAAATGCAGATATTTAATTCCAAAATCTTCAAATTCCCTTGCAACCTCTACAGGGTTTTCATTGTATATTTTCTTTGTGCTGTAGTCACCTTTTGATAAACGCACACATTTTCCATCAATAATATCAATAGCCGGAATAATCTTCATTATGATAAATTTATAAAGTTTTTAAGTATTTGACGACCAATGGTTCCTGATTTTTCCGGGTGAAACTGCATCGCATAGAAATTATCTTTCTGTAAAGACGCACTGAATGGCAGAATATAGTCACAAACCGAAGTGGTAAAGTCTGACAGCTCACAATAGTAACTGTGTACAAAATAGACATCATCATCTTTTTCAATGTCTGAAAATAATGAAGAGTTTTGATTTGCAACAGTATTCCAGCCCATATGTGGCACAAGGCCCTGAGGCGGAAACCTTTTCACATTGATATCAAAAATCCCCATTCCTTCAGTGTTTCCTTCCTCATTAGCTTTACACATTAACTGCATTCCCAGACAAATCCCCAAAACGGGCTGTTTCAGACTGGGAATAAGTAAATCAAGACCTTTTTCCTTTAATAATTTCATGGTAGAAGATGCTTCACCCACACCCGGAAAAATAACCTTATCAGCATTTACAATAACTTCAGGATCATCTGTAATTACAGAGTCTACCTGAAGCCTGTTTAATGCATTCTGTACAGAACTCACATTTCCACCGTTATATTTTATTATTGCAATCATATCTTATAAACTTCCTTTAGTTGAGGGTAAACCATAATTGGCATCTGATTGATTAACAGCCATTTTAATTGCCTTTGCAAATGCCTTGAAAATAGATTCTATCTTGTGGTGTTCATTGTCTCCTTCCGCTTTGATATTCAAATTAGATTTTGAGGAATCTGTAAACGATTTAAAAAAGTGAAAGAACATTTCTGTAGGAACATCTCCTATTTTTTCTCTTTTAAATTCAGCATCCCAAACTAACCACGGCCTTCCTCCAAAATCAATGGCTACCTGCGACAGACAATCATCCATAGGAAGCAGGAAACCATATCTTTCAATACCTTTTTTCTTTCCCAATGCCTTTACAATAGCTTCTCCCAGTACAATTCCTGTATCTTCAATGGTATGGTGCTCATCCACGGCAAGATCTCCGTTCACCTTGATCGTAAGGTCCATATTTCCGTGTCTGGCGATCTGTTCCAACATGTGATCAAAGAAATGAAGCCCTGTTGAAATTTCAGAATTACCGTTTCCATCAATATTAACTTCAATATCTATTTCTGTTTCATTGGTTTTTCTGGATACTCTCGCTCTTCTCATTCCATCTTTTAAGAAGCGATAAATCTCATTCCATTCTGTGGTAACAAGGCTTGCTTCCTCATTAAAGCTTTGGTTTATAAAAATAGACTTAGATCCCAAGTTTTTAGCTAATTGAATGTCCGTAACTCGATCACCGATTACATAGGAATTTTCAAGATCGTAATTTCCATAGATGTATTTCCCAAGCATTGCAGTTCCTGGTTTTCTGGTAGGTAAACCTTCATGTTCAAAACTCTTATCTATTAAAATTTCACTAAAGATTATTCCTTCATTTTCAAACGTTTTGAGCATCTTTTCCTGCGGTTTTATAAAGTCTTCCAGAGGAAAGCTTTCAGTTCCCAAACCATCCTGATTGGTTACCATTACTAGCTCATAATCTAGCTCATTGGCTATTTTGGACAGACTTTGAAAAACACCTGGATAAAATTCAAGTTTTTCCAGTGAATCTACCTGAAAATCTGTGGGTGGCTCTATAATTAACGTTCCATCCCGATCTATAAACAGTACTTTTTTCATTCTGATATGTTTTTTAAAAGATTGATCAGTTTTTCATTGTCCTGACGATTTCCTACATTAATTCTGATGCATCCCGGAATAGCCGGATCTCTTCTGCTGGTTAAGATTTCCTGCTCAAGCATCATGTCGTATACTTTCCCTACATTCTTCATTTTAATTAAAAAGAAATTGGCATCCGTTGGAAATACCTTATCAATACATTTGATATCTTTAAACCGTTCCTGTAACCATTCTTTTTCTGCCAAGATTTTACTTACATTTTCCTGAAGATTGGTTTCTTCATCCAACGTTTTTAAAATTAATTCCTGACTTAATACGTTGACATTGTAAGGGGCTTTTACCGTATTGATTAGTTTAATAATCTCTTCAGAAGCGTAAGCCATTCCCACTCTTGCACCTGCAATTCCCCATGCCTTTGAAAAGGTCTGAAGAACAATAAGATTGGGGTATTTAGTCAAAAGTTCCAGACTTGACTTCTTTCCGGAAAATTCGATATAGGCTTCGTCTACCACAACAATTCCATCAAAATTCTGAAGATAGAATTCAATATCGTCTACACTATTTCCCGTGGGATTATTGGGTGAACACAAAAAGAAAACCTTAATGGGCTGCTCTTTTACAATTCTTAAAAAATCATCTTTTACAATGTCAAAATTTTCATCCAAATTAATCTGTAAAACCCTGTTTTCATTAATAGTAGCATAAAAACCATACATGGCAAACGATGGATTCATCATCAGAATGGAATCTTTTTTAGGTTCGCAGAAAATCTTAAGGATTAAATCTATCAGCTCATCACTTCCGTTTCCTATTGCAATCTGTGATGGGGAAACATTTTTAAGTACTGACAATCTGTTTTTAAGCTTTCTCTGCGTTGAATCCGGATAACGGTTACATTCTCCAAAAGGGCTTTCGTTGGCATCTAAAAAGGCAGGATCATTAAATTGATTATGGTCCCTAAAACTGATATAAGGCTGTAGTTTTAATATATTTTCTCTTACTAAATTATTGATACTTATTGTGTTCATTTTTATTATTTTAATCTGATTGATACTGCATTTTTGTGGGCAAACAGTCCTTCTGCTTCTGCCATTATCTCGATTGTTTTTCCTAGATTCTGAAGTCCCTCCTTAGATAAGTGCTGAAACGTTATTTTCTTTACAAAACTATCCAGAGATACTCCGCTGTAATTCCTTGCATAGGCATTAGTAGGGAGCGTGTGATTGGTTCCGCTGGCATAATCTCCGGCACTTTCACAGGAATAGTTTCCCAGAAAAACAGACCCTGCATTTTCAATCACCGGAATGTATTTTTCGAAATCATTGATCGCTAAAATGAGGTGTTCCGGAGCATAAAGATTGCTGAATTCAACAGCTTCCTCAAGACTATTCATTACTATAAAGCTGCTATTTTCAAGCGATTGATTTGCAAATTCATTTCTAGGTAAGTCCCTGACTTGTTGTTCAACAGCAGCAATTGTCTCATCAAAAACTTTAAGGTCAGTCGTAAGAAATACAACCTGACTATCACTTCCGTGTTCTGCCTGTGAAAGAAGATCTGCTGCACAAAATTCCGGGATCGCCTGCTCATCTGCTATGACAAGAACCTCGCTTGGACCAGCCGGCATATCGATAGCGACTCCATAGCGTTGGGCATATTCTTTTGCGGCCACCACAAACTGATTTCCGGGACCGAATATCTTGTAGACCTTGGGAATACTTTCAGTTCCTAAGGTCATGGCAGCTACCGCCTGCGCTCCACCTGTTTTAAAGATTTTTGAGACTCCGCAAAGCTTTGCCGCATACAAAATAGCAGGATTGATATTCCCATCTTTATCTGGTGGTGTACAAAGAATAATCTCTTTGCATCCGGCTAGATTTGCAGGTACAGCAAGCATTAATACTGTTGAAAACAAAGGGGCTGTTCCCCCAGGAATGTAGATTCCCACTTTCTCTACGGCTCTATTCTCTCTCCAACAAACCACTCCCTTTGTAGTTTCAACCTTTTGAATTTCCGGAATCTGAGAAGTGTGAAATTTAGAAATATTCTCCTTTGCCTCCTGAATTGCTATTTTTAATTCATCACTGATCTGGTTTTCTGCTTTTTTAATTTCTGCGTCTGTAACAGAAATATTCTCTGTCTGAGCCTTGTCAAACTTCTTATTGAACTCTATTAAAGCCCGATCTCCATTATCTTTAACTTCCTTAAAAATTTCAGCAATCAACTCTGAAATTTCATTTTGCTCAAAAGTTGGACGCTTTACCAAATCTGCCCAAATTTCTCGCTGAGGATACTTATATATTTTCATTTGTATTTTTTTAAATAACCATTTTATCAATTGGAATGATGAGGATATCCTGCGCCCCATTTTCCTTTAGTTCATCTATAACTTCCCAAAAACGCTCTTCATCAATCACAGAATGAATACTGCTCCAGCCTTCTTCCGCCAATGGAATAACCGTGGGACTTTTCAGTACAGGAAGTACCTCTGCTATTTTTTGAATTTTATCATTGGGAACATTCATCAGGATATATTTTGAGTTTTTTGCTTTTAAAACCGCCTTAATTCTGAATAAAAACTTATCTAGAATAGCCGTTTTATCCTGCGATAATTCTGGTGTTTGAGCTAAAACAGCTTCTGATTTCAGTAAAGTAACTGTTTCTCGCAATCCATTTTTGAATAAAGTACTTCCGGAGCTTACAATATCACAGATACCGTCCGCCAGACCGATGTTTGGAGCTATTTCCACAGAACCGGAAATAACGTGAATATCTGATGTAATACTTTCTTTTTCTAAAAAGTTTCTAAGGGTATTGGGATAAGAAGTGGCAATTTTTTTGCCTTGAAAATAAGCCAGATCATCGGTTTCAATATCTTTTGGAACAGCGATGGATACGCGGCATTTTGAAAATCCAAGCTTCTGAACAATCTGAATATTCTTCTGCTTTTCAATCAATAGGTTTTCACCTACAATGGCAATATCCACCACTCCATCTTCAAGGTATTGTGGAATATCTGAATTCCGGAGATACATGATTTCCATCGGAAAGTTATCTACGGAAACTTTAAGCTGATCTTTCCCGTTATTGACGAAGATTCCGCAGTCTTTGAGGAGCTGTAAGGATTCTTCATAAAGCCGGCCGCTTTTTTGGATCGCAATTTTTAATTTACTCATTTCGTCTTTGTTGAGTCTGAGCAAATAAAACTGATCTGTTGAAGATTTCTGAGGTGAATTCAGGAAACAAAAAAAACCGTCTATTTACTCAGACGGTTTTTAATTATTTTTGATTTTAGCATACACATATATCAATCAATTCCGCCTAACAGAGATGATGATAATAATGATGTAATGCTAAAAATATTGGTTTCATTGTATTGAATTGTGATGCAAATGTAGGATTTATTTTTAAAATGCAAAGTTTTTTTAGATAATTTTTTGATAAAGATTCATCAATTCATTGGCAATTGGCTCGTCATTAAATTTCTGAACAAACTCAAAACCCTTTTCCTCACGGCGTTTTCTTTCAGATTCATTGTCCCATAGAAATTGTATCTTGGCTTTGATATCCAAATCATTTTTAGGATCAATGTAAACAGAGTCTTTTCCTCCTGCTTCAGGAAGACAGCTTGTATTACTTGTTACGACTACAGTTTTTGAAAAAAGTGCCTCAATGACAGGGATTCCGAAGCCTTCAAAAAAGCTTGGATAAACAAAAATATCTGCCAGCTTATAGATCACAGCCAGCTCATCCATGGAAACTCCCTCCAGGAAGATGATCTGTTTTTCCATTTTATTGTTTTTCAGAAATTTTTCTATTTTCTGATAATATTTTGTCTTTCTTCCTACAACGACCATTGGAATTTCAGTTCCGCTGATTGCTTTTACCACACTCAACAGGTTCTTACGCTCTTCAATGGTTCCTACATTAAGAATGAACCTTTCAGGAAGCTTAAACTTCTCTTTTGCCGTCTGAATAAGCTCAGGAGACTGCTGTTCTTTAAAGGCCTTATGACAGCCTTGATAAATGACTTCAACCTTGCTTTCAGGAACGTTTAGATACTGAACAATATCTCTTTTAGTCTGTTCTGAAATAGCAATAATTTTATCAGCAATACTCGCGGCTTTCTTAAATTTCCACAGGTGTATTTTCCTATCGAAAAAAGAATAATATTGCGGATATCTTACAAAAATCAAATCATGAATGGTAACAATCTTTTTAATAGGCTTTTGGTCCCATTTCAAGGGAAGTTCTCCTGATAAACCATGAAAGATATCGGCACCTTGCTTTTGGGCATCTTTACCCATCTTTAACTGTCGGGAAAGGTTTCCTTTGGAGGTTTCAATAAATCTGACATTAGGACGTTCCAGAATATCCTTTCCGCGATCAGATTTGTTCTTATTAAGCAGCAGATATTCGTTATCCGGATAATACTCGGATAGTATTCTTACAAGATCCCTTGAATAATTGCCCAGGCCGGACGTATTGTGAAAAAAACGTTTTGCATCAAAAGCAATCTTCATCGTTCTATTTGTTTTTGAAATTCCTGAAATGTACCGAATGTATGTCCTTTGTCTTTTAGCCAGCCAACAAATGAATCAAATCTTTCTACCATATCTTTTCCTGAGTTTTTTACAGTAAAACCTGGTAGCTTAAAGGCTTCTTCCTTAATTTCTGCAAATTCCCACGGATGGAAATAGATATTCAGATAGTTATCTTTTTTCAAGGTATCGGCAGCCAGTTTTTTGTAGAATGACAATGGAAAATTATGAAAACTTAGCCAAAATAAAGGAATTCTGAAGTTTGGAGACACGGATGCCGGTACCTGTGTTACGTTTCCTTCTTTAAAATAAGTTCTCGATACTTTTAGATTATTATATCTCCCCGGTAAGAATGTAGGATTTATGGAAGAATTGTAGGAATACCCTGCTCTTTCAACTTCTTTTTCGTTGACAGGCATCATTCTCGGCATTCTTAATCCTGTTACTTTTGTTGAGAATAATTCTTCCAGCTTTTCTCTGGAATCTTTCAAATGTTTTTCTTCAAACTCTGAATGAAACCAAGTGTGTGAGGCTAATTCATGCCCCTCATTCAATAACCTTTCAATAAGGTGCTTGCTGTTTTCCGCAAAGACTACCGTAGAAAAAAAGGTAGCCTTGGCATTATATTTTTTAAGGATATCCAAGATCCTTTCTAGTCCTGTTTGCGAAATTGAAATTTGCTTTTCAAAGGGAATTTCACCCTTATACTCTAATGGCATATCAAATTCTTCAATGTCAAAACTCAATAAAACCATTTTAAAAATTTTTGTTTTTAATAATATAATTAGGCCTGTCTTTCACTTGTTTAAAGATTTTACCTAAATAAATTCCCATAATTCCCAAGATGATCAGCTGAAGTCCTCCAAAGAACACAATGGTCATGATTAGGGATGCCCAACCTGAGATTTCTGTATGGGCTATGAAGGAATGGATTACATAAATTCCATAACCAGTGACTGAGATCGCCGAAAATAGAAAACCCAGATAAGCAGCAAGATAAAGAGGCTTTACACTGAATGCCGTAATCCCTGTGAATGCAAAGGTAAACATCTTTTTAAGGTTATAGCTACTGCTTCCATAAAGTCTTTCTGCTGCTGTAAAATCTATTCCGATTTGCTTGAATCCCATCCAGCTTGTTAATCCTCTCAGGAATAAATCATCTTCATTGAATTTACGCATTACTTCAACGGCACTGGCATCCATCAGTCTAAAATCTGAACCGCCTCCTTTCGTTAAATTAACATCAGAAAGGCTTGATAATAGCTTATAGAAAAGATCCGATGTTTTCCTTTTAAAATAAGAGATTTCCTTGGGATAGGTTCTTACTGTAAAAACTACATCATACCCTTCTTCCCATTTTTTTATCATTTCAGGGATAAGTTCAGGCGGATGCTGAAGATCGCCATCCATAGAGATGACTGCATTTCCCTGAGCACAATCCATTCCGGCCTTTACGGCAGGCTGGTGGCCAAAGTTTCGTGAGAATTCAATGAATTTTACTTCATCATATCTATTGGAAAGTTCTTCCAGTTTTTGCTGTGTATTGTCTCTGCTTCCATCGTTTACAAAAATGATTTCAAAGTCATAGTTGCTTAGCCCGTCAAAAACCTCCTTGATTTTCTGATGAATCATGGCTACGTTTCCTTCTTCGTTATAGGCGGGTATTACAATTGAAATTTTCTTCATATTGATTAATTCAGGCTGTAATTTTTATCAAAATCCTTGGTTAAAAGCTCGTAGGTTACCCTTAGCCAAATTACAATGCAAGGTACAGCCTTTAAGGAGTATTTAATAATATAATTTTCTTTTATAAATTTCGGAAACAGATCCGAAGTTGAAAAACATGTAAAAATAATCACAAAAACAAGCAATCCGATAATAAGCGGTGTTCTTTCTTTCTGTAGGAAAAACCAGATTAAAACTCCCACCACTGCAATGATGTATGTTGGAGATTCTGAGCTGGAACTGAACAATACTAAAAATAGTAATGTTGACGCCAGGATCATTAATTGGAATGCGTAATGCTTGTATTGTTTAATTCTGATATAAGGCAGAGCAAAAAGAGGCAATCCAAATGCCAAAAACACAAGATTGGAAATGGAGGCATCCCCTAAAATTCTTCTGACAAACCCCATCAATGAAATATCCTGCATATTTCCAAGCACCTGATTTTCGCTGTTCTTTTCTACTATAGACTGAAACCAGTCTGAATAGCACTGAATTACAAATTTTGGGCTTGAATACGCCATAGGAAGTGCAAAAAACACTGCGGCAATAACAATTCCTGAAAGAATGAACTTAGTCTTGTTTTTAATAAAGAAAAACTGTGTAAGACCTACAATTCCATAGATTTTCACAAATATTCCTATTAAGATGGCCGTTACTGATTTTACTTCTTTTCTTTCGTAGATATACACTGCGGATAACAATAAAAGACCTATAAGTGCTACATTAAACTGTAGGCTTAAGGCTGCGGTAATGTATTCCTGAAGACATAATAATCCGAAAATCGCTTTTTTGGAATCTGAAAAAGGCAGTTTATGAATTGCATAGACGAAAATAAAGGTATTGCCAATATTCCAAAGGGAAATTCCCAGCCAGTCGGGCATCATTGCAAATGGAGCAATTAATGCGCTAAAGAAAACTCCATAATGATTTAAATCAAAATAAAGATCAGGATAATGGATAAATAAATTCTTCTGATGAATGGTATTAAAGAATACATTTTTGAAGATCAGATAATTATTGATCGCATAATCTCCTCTAAGGTATTTGGAAATTGCGGTAACAACCGATATAATAAGATAAACCCCAAATATATATTTAGGGTTTAAAAGTATTTTAAGAAATTTCTCTTTCAAGATTGTGTGGTATTAGCTTAAAAATTGAATCTTAAACAGCTACATTATTATCTCTCAATGCATCATTCAGAGATGTTTTCTTATCTGTAGATTCCTTTCTCTGACCGATGATTAGTGCACATGGAACCTGATATTCTCCTGCCGGATACTGCTTGGTATAGCTTCCAGGGATTACCACAGAACGTGCAGGAACTCTTCCTTTAATTTCTATTGGTGTATCTCCCGTTACGTCAATAATTTTTGTTGATGCTGTTAATACAACATTCGCTCCTAATACAGCTTCTTTTTCTACATGAACTCCTTCTACAACGATACATCTTGAACCAATGAAGCAATCGTCTTCAATGATTACAGGAGCAGCTTGCAATGGCTCTAATACTCCACCGATTCCAACACCACCACTCAGGTGAACGTTTTTACCGATCTGTGCACAACTTCCAACAGTTGCCCAAGTATCTACCATAGTTCCTGAATCTACATAAGCACCAATGTTTACGTAAGAAGGCATTAAAATAACACCCGGAGCAATGTAAGCTCCTTCTCTCGCCACTGCATGTGGTACAACTCTCACTCCTTTTTCAGCGTAGTTTCTCTTCAAAGGCATTTTATCATGAAATTCAAATGGACCTACTTCAATAGTTTCCATTTTCTGGATCGGGAAATACATTACTACAGCTTTTTTCACCCATTCATTTACCTGCCATCCGTTTTCTGTAGGTTCTGCAGTACGAAGTTCACCTTTATCAACTAAAGAAATAACCCCTCTGATCGCCTTTTGGCTGTCTTCATTCTGCAATAATTCTCTGTTGTCCCAGATATTTTCGATAGTTTGTTGTAACGACATGTTTCTTATTTAAATTAGTTTGAAAAATTATACCGGCCAAAGATACAAAAAAGTTCAGCAAAATAATTTCAAACATGATGCTTTTAATAAAGGCCCAGCATACGTCCTACCCTCTTTTTATACGCAAGATATATTGGGCCATGCTGTTTGAGTAAAAACTCTTCCTCTAACCTGATCTGAATTTGCATTAAAATACTGCCAATCAGTAAAAATGTTAGGGCAATAACTGTCGGAAAAGCAAGGAAAAAACCTACAAGACTCACAGTCATTCCCAGAAATATGGGATTTCTTGAAAATCTGAAAAGACCTTGGGTAACAAGCTCAGTTTTTGTATCATTATCAATTCCAATTCGCCAGGAATCCTTCATTTGCCATTGAGCTATGAAAACCCAAATCAGGGCAGCAATCATCAGAATTACACCCAAATACCGGAAGAAATCATTGTCCAGAAAGCTTATTATAAAGGCTTGCCCTATTATATCATGAAATAAAAATAGCAGAATTGTATACGTAAACAGAAAGAATAAAGTCAGTTTAAAATACCAACCAATAAGTCCATACGCAGAATCGTCTTTAGGAAGTACGTTAGGATTTTTGCCAATTCTTTTGGTAACGGCGAAAGTAATTCCTACAAATGAAACAAGAAAAAACAGGACAAAGTAAAGTGGAATAAAGAATCTGATAAAATCTGTCATAGTATAAAAGTTTTGTACAAAATTCTTCCGTTTTAGAACGCAATGCTATTGCAATGATTTTCTTTACGTACAGAAAGCACAAAAGCTTTTACCTATTTACATTATTTTGCTTCACAAATAATAAACTCCATTGTTTTTTCAACGTGCTTTTCCTGAACAATACCTTTTGCATATTTTCTGTTCCTCCCTATGTTGTATTTCGTTAAATACGCCTGATTAATTTCATCTGTAAGTTCATTAGCATCATTGGGAATGACTGCCTTTATGTTAAAAATTGAATTTCCACATTGGATTTGGCCATTTGGGTCTTTTAAGAAAGTATTATACCAGCTTCTTTCAGCCAGACCCCATGATCTGGCGAATATTCTGTCATGAACAACAACCATCCATATTTCCAGAAAATCAGTTCTTTCTGATCCTGCTTTGATTCCGCTAAGGTTATTTGTTCTGATATAATTCAGTACTTCGTCTTTATTCATTATAGTAAGTTTTTTGTAAAACTATGATAAGAGAAACTGAATAAAAACTTTTTTATGTACACGAACAGAAATGTGATGTGCTTAAGTGTTTTATTGATGTAGATTGTTTTACAGCATCATTTTGCCCAAAGCTTCGGTAAGGCAATCCTTATAGCTTTTGGCCACCGCAATTTTTATATCACCACACAAAAGCTGATTGTCTTCAAAAGATTCGATATTGATTAAGTTGATGATATAAGAATTATGTACCCGCATGAATTCGTCAGGCAGACTATCAATAAGATCTTTGAGGGTTTTGTAATAGATATATCTTTTTCCATTCAAGGTGTGAACTTCCACATAATTACCTAAGCCCTTGATGATCATAATATCCTTATAAAAAAGCTTTACCAGCTTTTTATCTGTTTTAATAAAGGCAAAGGTTCGGTTCTCCATTACTGTTTATAAATGGTATGTATTCTATTATAAAACACGTTGAGCATGAAGATACGCCTTATTCCAGTATTTTTCGTTCAATGATGAGATGATCACTCCTTTGGATGTGGAAGCATGAATAAACTTCACTTCTCCATCGGGACCAATGTCATGAACAATTCCTACGTGAGAAACCCGACTGCCTCCAGCTGTTGCAAAAAACAACAAATCACCAGGCTTTACATCTGTAATATCAATGTTTTTGCCGGCTTCTGCCTGATCGGAGGATCTTCTTGGAAGATTGAATGAGTTTTCCTCAAATACCTTTACAGTAAATCCGGAACAATCAAATCCTGATGATGTATTTCCACCAAACTTATATGGGGTCCCAATATATTTTTCGGCATCTTTCAAAATATCATTGATGGATCTTGGAACCTTGCCATCAAATTTGGAATCCAGCTTTCTAAGGTTTTCAGACTTTACAATCGTTTTACTTCCTGATTTTTTATTAGAAGAAGCCTTCTTCGAACTCCCGCAGGACACTACAAAAGCAGATGCAATTAGTAATACAGACAGCTGCTTTATTCTTATTCTGTTTTCAAATAATCCCGTTCTCATATTCCTCTGATTTTTACCTAATTAACAATTGATAGACAAATATACATTTTATATTTTAATTATAGTAAAACTATACTACAACTATATGATAAATATATGTTAAAATTTTGATTTACGTTATTTATTGCTATCTTTGAGTTCAATATTTACAATATGGCAACATATGAAAGTGTAATCAAGATCACGGGGGCTGTAGGCGACCTTGTTTTTTATAACCTGAATGGGAAAAATGTAGTTCGGAAGAAAAGCGGCTTCAATAAAACGGCTTTTAAGAAGAATCCATCCTATGAAAAGGTAAGGCAAAACAGTTCTGAATTTGGACATTGCTCCAAAGTGGGAAAAATCATTAGAGTAAGCCTGGATTTTTATATCAAAAAAGCAGGTGATCCTCTCCTCTACCAGAAGTTTGCAAAACTGATGACAGAAATAAAGGATTTGGATACAGTTTCTGAAAGGGGTAAACGAACGGTTGAAAATGGATTACAAACTGAGATCGGGAAAAAGCGTCTTAGACAATTTCAGTTTGGAACGATAGAAAATGTAATGTCCATTGTTGAAGTTAAAAATCAAGCTCTTTTAATAAACGGAAAAAAACAAATTGATAAAGCAGCAATCCTTACCATAAAACTGGACTCTGAAAATATGATGACAGAATATGCTGAAGATGAAGTGATATTGAATGAAAGCCAGAAAATATCCTTTAAAGAATATTTTGGAAAGGAAGATTTCCTCCTCTATTTTGTAGCATTAAAGAATGAGAATAATGAGATTCTCCAAATGGGGTTTATATAAACAAAAAAGTCTGCAGATTTGCAGACTTTTTATTTTTTATTTCTTTTCTCCTTTCCAGGTTCCGTATTGTGCTGGTGTTGGAAGTTGGTTGCCCCAGCTTCCGTTTCCTTTTTTATCCGGATTAAGTTTTCCTTTAAACTCTCCTTTTGACGGAAGTCCTACTGTTCCAGTCAGATCTCCTGTATTACTTAAATTACCGGAAATATTGTAATTTGTATTACTAACATCGGAATGCATGGTTCCTGATACTTTACCGGTATTGTCTACCACAAAATTCCAGACTCCCTTATCACCTCCTTCATATGTCCCCGACCATGTTCCTATGTAATCATAGATCGTTTCATCATCAGAGCTGCAACCGATAAATAAAAATGCCGTTAATAAAAGTAAAAAAAATTTCTTCATAGTTTCAGTAGTTTATAACCTAAAAATCATGTTATTCCTTATTACATACATTCCAAAAGCCATGTAATAAAGAATGAGCTTATTATTTATTATTTTTTTGTCCGTGCAAATCTACTAATTTTTTGATTCAAATTATCTGAATTTTAATTAGTGCCCAATATGTTTATTAAAAACCAACATATTTCGGCTAAAATACAAATATTTTTCAAACAAAATCATAAAGCTCAAACTTTGAGTTAATAGTTAATTCATATGATTTAAAATTTTCGTCAATGAACTCAATTAAAGTTAAATAGAATGATATAAAATACATTTAATAAGTTTTTTATTCTTTATTAATACATATTTCTTACATTAGTGAAAAATTTAAACGTTATTCAATTTATACCATGAAAACAAAGACTTTTTTTTTGACAGCACTTGCTTTTTGCAGTTACATGAATGCCCAAGTAGGAATAAATACTACAACTCCTACAAGCACGTTGGATATTAATGGATCGCTAAGAGTAAGAAACCTGTCAAATACAGAACAAAAGATTGTTACAGCGGATTCTGATGGTACATTCAGCTTAATGTCTCCGGAGGAAATTTTCTCTCCAAAAGCGATACTCAATACTTCTACAAATGGCGCAGAACAAAGATCTACAATTTATGAGGGAAAATGCTTTCAACCTGCAGATAATGCCTCTTCTTGTACGGTTTCCCTCAACCATTACAGTTCATGTACCGGCTTTAATACTCCGGTAGAAACCAAAATTGTAGTGGGACAAAATATTAATACCTCGAACGGGCAATTTTCTGGCGTATGGAGCGCCCGATACATTGACAATAAGGGATTCACAAACAGTTCACCTATCCCCAACCAGCCGGTTCCTGATTATCCAAGAATTTCGTACCCCAATACCAACGTCTCTAATTATCTGGCAAGCTCCTTTCTGGGTGGACAGCAATGTACGGCTGATCTAGTAGCCACAATTAACCCAACAACCGGAGAAATAAAGCTAGAATCAGTAAAACGAAATATGTATGCCCATTTGGTCTATCTTCTTTCAGTAGCACGTTCAAGGTCTTTATAATACATTATACTTAATGAAAACAGCCGTAATACTCATTGCGGCTGTTTTTATTATAGGGTTCTGAGTTCTTCAATAAACTTAGTGTGTTGTATCAATATTATTGTATTATATTTTCCATAATATATGTTACTTTTTGTTTAGCATTAAGTATAATCCATCATTCTTTTAGGTTCATAATACTGCTCTATTTGGGTATTTTAAACCAAAAATATTTTTTTCCATTTTGTTATGGTATTTCTGCTTAATTTAAAATGTTTTGCCAATTGAACGTTATTCAATTGATGTTTTTTCTGATAATCTAAAATTTGCAGAATATCAGATTTATGGAAAGATGAGTGTTTCTGATTTATTTTTAAAGACTCTTCTGATTGCCCAAAAATTTTCCGGTTAAGGGAGAGAATATCAATGGCAGATAAGTTTTCTTTATCGAGCAGCGGTAAACACTCTTTTATTTTATCCGGAAATTTATTATTCAGGATATCTCTATAAATACTTTTATAATCAGGGTATGCAATTGAATTTTGTTTCATTTTTTTTCGTATAAATGTTATCGTTTTTTTATCCTAAAAAAAGATGCACTTAGAAATCCGCATTTTTTTTTCTAGTATTCTATACAATGTCATCAGGAGCAAAATCAATGATAATCGCTATTTCTTTTGAAAAATGTTTTTTTATAATATAAACCCATATACTTCTGCCAGATTACCACTTCACTTCTCCCTGCATTATTCTGTCTAAAATAATTTTCTCCTGCAAAATATCAGTGATTATATTTTTCATATAATTCATTAATTTGCCTTTCTTTTTATGTCTTTCTTGTTGATTTAGAACTTTATTATTTTATATTCGGGATTTTTACTTTCGTAGTAGAATATGTTTTTATATTCTTTCCAAAAAATATATTGTGATATCATGATATCTACCACAACATTTTTCTGAAAGATAAATGTAATCTCGTCTCTGAATATTCCCCAGCGGTATTCATGATAAAACCAAATTTCATTATCCGAATATTTGCAGGGTCTTCCATAAGTGTTTACCAAATCAGCCTTGGATTGATTAATATGCAACTTAACTAATTTTTGAAGCTTCTGTATTTGTCTATCCATTTGTAAAGTATTATTTTAGGGATCTTGTAACTGAGACTTAGTCATTTCTTTTGACTGAATCTGATCAAATGTTGAGAATAGTACCTGAAAAAATTGTATTTCAGAAACTTGCTTCATCATAATAAAACCTCTGAATCCAAAGATTTGAACAATACATTTGCTTTATATCGTCTTTGGAACATTTTAGAAAGTTACAGATCCGGGATATTTCTATCCCGTTTTCTGCAACTCCATTTTCAATCATTTTTCCTATGCAGATGTTTTTGAAGTTCATTTGTGTTTTTAGAATTTTCGTTAAACATGACTATTCCGGTTTATGATCCGTTATATTATTGGAGCTTTTAAAGGTTAATTACAGATGCAGGATGTTCTGCCTTAACTGGTTTTCCATTTTTAACCCGCATTCTGTAATATGCGATAATGTTGTGATATCTGCCTGAATTGATATCACATTATACAATATAGACTTTGAAAGACCCCAGGCAGGAAAAATAATGATTGAGAGGGAATTTATTTTTCACAACTTGCTCAGCTAAAAAATTAAATAGTTATATTTAGTTTCTCCTAGTAATTCCAGTTGGTTTTCCGGTCTTTTAATTTTTGTATTTGCTTATCCATTTGTATAAAGTTGTTTTTGGGATTTTGTATTTTTCTGTTACTTCCATCCTTGTCATTTTATTTGATGAAATTTGTTCTAATATAAAATCAATAACCTCTTTAGTATATATATTTTTCCGGAATATAGGGAGAGAAGATTTCTTAGCCTTTGTATTGTTTTCTAATGCCACACAAGGTGCATATAAGATCAGATGCTGGGAATAAACTCTGAAAAAATCATATTCCAAAAGTTTACACCACCTTAGCAAGATTTCAGAATCAAGACTTTTTGATTGATACATTTCTTTTATTTCTTTTTCTGTAGATTTAAGAAATTTGCAGATACGGATTGAATCTATTGCAAGTTCCTCAACTCTTTCCTGAATAAGTTTTCCAAGGTGAATATTTTTAAAGTTCATATTTTATAAATTCTGAAACAAAAAAAACTTAATTATAGGAAAAATGAAAAAAAACAATATACTATTAATGCACTATTTAACCCTATACATCTATAAATCAATACCTTAAGTTACGCCATATATTAATACAAAAAAGTATTTATAAACGAATGATAGATAGCTACCATAAATAAGTAAACAAGCCTTGATTTTTCAATTAATTATTTTTATTAACCAACTTTTTAAACCAAAGTTCAAGATCTTCATCAGGAAGAATTTCTAGTTTTTTTCTCAAATTTTGTCGTCTGTTTCTTATAGTACTTAATGATTTGAAAGTATATATAGAAATGTCTTTTGTTCTAAATCCCAAGAAGAAATATGCACATAAGGATAACTCCGAAACCCGAAGTTTAGGATCAATTGCAAGTAATGCGACAATCACTTCCGGATAAACTTCTCGGAAACGGGTGAAAAATTCCGGGCTGTTGTTTTTGGCTAATTGTACTACTTCATCAAAAGATTCGTTTACTCTTTGTTCAAGGTTCTTGGTATCTTCTTCATAACGTAATGTTATTTCTTCTTTTTGCTGAATAAGCATCTGCTCTTTCTCAGAAGATATTTTTTTTATATGGTTCAGCTTTTTTGTCTTTCTTACAAAAAGTAACCACAAGCCGAGAAGTAATAAGAGAATAACAGCAGAAATAAGTAGTAAATAAGATTGTCTTTTTTTATTTTTTTGTACCAGTTCTTCTTTTTGCTCGGAAAGAATGGTATTGATCGCCAGATTAGAAGCAGAAAGCATTTCGGAATTATAGCTGTCCTGAAGCTCAAGAAATTTTAACTTGTATTTTTCTTCTGATGATATATTTCCTGAAAGATGATATATGTAAGCTATTTTTTGATAAAGTGGAATCAACTCAATCTTTTGCCTTGAAATAGCCAAAGCTTTTTGATAATAAATAAGTGCAGAATCATTTTTCTTTTTTTGGAGTAATAGATCACCATACTTAGTGTATGCAAAGGAAAGAAATGGAAATTTACTATTCTTTGCCAAAGTAACAGCTTTCCTTATATAATATTCTGCTTCGGTTATTTTACCTACAGAAGTATAATAATCTGCTAATTCTGTATAATTATTAATGATGTGAGAAAGGCTCTTTTTAAGCTCTATTTTTTGGAGAATTATCCGACATTCGTTCAGATAATAGTATGCGGAATCAGGTTTTTTCATGAAGCCATAAGCTAAACCCAGGTTCTCATGGATTAATGCATTAGCCAAATCAATGTCACTTTCCTGTTTCTTTATCCTAGGTATTATTTCTGCAGCTCTCTTAAATTCAATAATTGCATTTAAAAGTAAATTTGTTGCCATATATATACGACCGCGGATTCGTCTTATCTGGTAATGCAAATAATAATCATTAAGTTTTTGATTTTCTATCTGTGCCTTATCCAGATATTCGAGAGCCTGTTTATATGCATTAAGTCCTGATAAAGATTGGGCAATATAAAAATTCCCCCACGCAATTCCTTCGGAGTATTCTTTTTCTTTACTTAAATCTAATGCTACTTTAGCATATCGGAAACTTTCCTGTAATTTAACTTCCTTTTGTTTTACATAAGAAGAATCCAGCAAATTATCTATTTGCGTTATTTTTTCCTGTTTCGTTTGTGAAAAGAGAAAAAAAGGAAAGTATAAAAAAATATATAGTAGTTTATTCTTTTTCATAATACTAATGCCTACTTAAACATTATAATAAAGTTAAACAAGGTTAAAAAATATTAAAAATGTTAAAAATTTTATCTTAAATTAATCGGTAATGCAGGTACCTTTTTAAATAAAATATTAGCTTTTGTTAAGTCCGATAAAATTCTAATTCCCATCGTTGTAGCCCGCTAATTTTTGATCTGTTGTCCTTGTTATTTACCTCACTTGCTTGGGTACATTTGTATCCTTTTGATATAAATTCCAATATTGCTTTCGGCGTTGGTATTGATCTCAACTTGGTTATATTTAAGAATATTTTATACATTTTTATTATAGAAATAGTGCAGGAAAAAATCCCCTGCACTTTTAACATATATTATTACATCCAGAAAGTCCATTTTGCACCATTGAATACAGCCAAACGTTTTGATCCGGTTTTATTAACGTACACCATCATTCCCGGTGCGGGATTGATAATATCATCCGTACTGTTTACCTGTGGAAGAACCATCGCTTTGTTGGACGATTCCAAGATCAGAATTCCGTTGGCAGTTGAAGCACTAGACCCAATGATAACTCCTTGCTTTCTATCCTCCGTTACAACAGGTTGGCTTACCAATGATGATGCAATGTCAGCTTCATTGCCACTGCTCAGATCCTGCCAGGTACCGTTGTAATATTTCACTTTGGTTTTTGCGGCATTTGTTACATCCAGAAGCAGAGTGCCTTCCGCTAACCCCGTTCCTGAAGGAAGTGTTCTGGTATATGGAAGAATAATTCCTTTTTTTTGCCCTGCCGCAAAATCTACCAAAACAGAGGTTTTGTCAACCGCTGTTCCGATATTATCTCCGAAGATTACCTGCGCAAATGCAATATGAGATAGCATCAATAGTGATGTGATAACTATTTTTTTCATTTTATTATATTTTAAATTGATTAATTATTGAGTAAGTGCATTGCAAGAGAGTTCTCCTGCAATGCTTACTCTATAAAAACTAATTATGGACAAGCCGGTGTACTAAAACATTTCCATAAACCATCTGAATAGATTTTCAGACATTTATCAGTCGTGTCATACATCATCATCCCTTCCTGAGGAGCCGTGATGTTACCTAAATCTGCTTTTGCAATTCTGGTTACTACAAATCCCTGGGTGTTGGACTCCAAAGCGATATGTCCGCCTTTTCTTACCATAGGCCAGTTATCTGCATTATCTGTTCCTGCTCTTTTCAGTAAGGTAATGCCTACTTTGGTGCCAGCTGTAGTTCCTGTAGTCACAGGATCTCTGTAACATACACCGGAATCCGTATCCGTAGCCGTATTATTGGTCATATCAGTATCGTTGACATTTATAGGTGGCGTAACAGTAACGGTATTCACAAGATCCCCAGTGAAGGATGCAGGAATATTTACGGTAACTGTGTAGGTCACTGTACCATCTTTTGGTAATGACACAAGATCATTAATTGCTCCTGTCATAGTTCCCGTTACGTTTGTGCTGCTTCCTGCAGAAACAACTGCTGTATAGGAAACGTTAGCCGCAGGAATTCCCGCAGGAACCAGGTCTGAAACCTTCGCATCCTGCAAGCCGAAAGGTCCGTTATTTTTTACCACTATTGTATAAATAGTCGTACTACCAGGAACATAATTAAGTGTTCCGTCATTTTTGGTAACAGACAGATTAGCATCAAAAACAAGTGGGGATGTAACACAATGAGCAGCGTCTGCACCACTACCACTTGATATAGTGGTAACCACCGTATGTACCCCGGTTGTTATATTGAATTTGTGAATTCCTCCTGCATTTAAGACACCGTAAATATCTCCGTTAGCCCCTATCATTCCTCCATATGTGCCCGGATGAGTTGCTGTTCCTATCGTTGTTATATTTCCGTTTGCAGGATCGATGCGGTTTAATGTACTACCGGATATACCATATAAAAAGCCGTCATTTACATTATAGCCGAGATCAAGATAGCCCGGAGATACTCCTCCTGAATAAAGAACAGATGTTGCTGCCAAAGGAGTAACTGTAAGATCAATTTTATATAATCTGTTACTTCCTCCCGATATGTAATAGATTCCATTATTGTCTATTTCTCCCGCATATAGTCCGGAAACTAAACCAGGGACCGTTCCTAAATTTGTCACAACCCCTGTCCCTGGGTTTATTTTCAAAAGATTAGGACCGTTTTGATCCATCGCATATATAAAACCGTCTTTTGGGTTATGCGCCATCCCGTTATAAACGTATGGTGCATTACCACCTACCGCATTAAGGCCAGAGGGATTGCCAGTAGAAAAGTTCACTCCAAATAGTTGAGTAGTACTCGGTGCTCCTGTTCTTGATAAGAATACTTCAGAGCTACAAAGCGTAGCAAGAGCCTGTGTATCGGTATCGGTAACAGTATTGTTAGCTGTATTAGTATCAGGTACTGAAGGCGGAGATGTAATCGTTGCCGTATTGGTAAGGTTTCCTGTGAAACCTGCCGGAATATTTACAGTAACGGTATAGGTAATTGTAGCACCTACAGGAAGACTTACCACATCACTGAGAGCGCCAGTCTGGATGCCGGTAATGCTGGTTGTTGCACCTCCTGTCAATACCGGTACGGAATAAGACATATTCGCAGCAGGAATACCTGCCGGAACACTGTCCTGAACAAGCGCTCCTATCATACCGAAAGGACCATTATTTCCAGCCTCTATCGTATATGTAGTAGTTGTACCGGCTATATAAGTAGCCGTATTGTCAGTTTTGGTTATATAAGGATCAGCGGAAAAAATCAAATCATTGGTAGGGCAGTTTGCACCATCGTTATTAATGCTGGCAGGAGCCCCTGAAATAAGAGTAGGCCGCCCTGTTATAAGATCAAATTGATAAAATTCCCCACCGTTTGTTGCCCCGTATATCTTTCCGTTAGCCCCGATCATTGCTCCGAACACGCCAACATTATCAAATGGGGTTCCTATGAAAACAATATTTCCGTTGGCCGGATCAAACTTAAATAATTGATTTTCGCCAGAACCTAACTGGGAAACACCATAAAACAATCCATCATTAATATTATAAGCTATATCAGAAGAGCTTACATTAACAGACGGGTTGAAAGGAATACTCTGTGCTATTGCTGTCGCTACATTAACTTTATACACTCCAATATTATTAGCAGTTTTAATATAATAGTTTCCGCTGGTATCAAAATCTCCATTAACATATGGGCCAGTAACAATTTGATTACCATTTGTGTTTACGATTTGTCTTGGAACCCCTACCATTTGGCCAGTATTCGGATCTATTTTTATTAAATAACGCTCTGCCGGACCACCATTTGAAGCAGGGAGTTCTCCCCTTACTGCATATAAATATCCATCCATACTATTGTAACCCGTCCCATTATATGCTTGAGGGCTTCCTGTTCCTCCAACATTGGCTGTTCCTATAGCAGTATAGGTAAAAGGATTGGTAGAAGTATCAATTTTATACAAAGTTTGATCTTGCGAAAGGAATGCAGTAGGACTACAAAGTGTAGGACAAACTGAAATTGTCACCGTTACAGGAGTAGAAGCCGGACTATAGCAAGCATTTACGCTGTCGTAATAAAACGCATAATAAGTTCCTGCACCCGCCTGTGTAATTTGTGTACCGCTAAGTGCTGTACCTGTATGCGCATTATTGGTAAACCAGGCTAAGGCTGCACCAGCAGGCACCGTACCTGTATGAGCGTTAGTAAGATCTATCGTTGTAGCAGGGCATACATTGGACAAGTTTTGTACTGCCGGAGCTGTAGTTCCCGCATTACAAACAGCAGCAGGAGTAATAGATAAACTACAAAGCGCCATAAGGCTTCCATCGGAGCCCCCATCTCCATTAATCGTCAACTGGGTATATGCTGATGGTGCAGATATCCTGAAGTATCCACCACCACCGCCACTTGTATTAGGTGCGCCGTTGCCTGATATAATGGTATTTCCACTAATTGTTGAATAACAATTAGTCCCTGCTGTAATTGAAACGGCTCCACCATTTGAGTTGAATATAAAATTTTCACTCTGGAGGTTACCAGTAGCACCAAGAACAATTATTAGATCATTAACAGGTTTATTAAAGTTTAATGTAATACTCCATTTGGTAGTTGAATTAGGCAAAATATTACCTGGGCCACCCACAAATAAGCTATTAGCAGATAAACCAATAGTGCTTGAACAAGAGGAATTATAATTAGAGGGATAGCTACCTACAAGTCCGGTATAAGATGTATTGATAGTGACTCCATTTACTGTTACAGTACCGGATCTTGGTATATTGGCAGTACCACCGGTACAGGTAACAGGAGTAGATGTATCATTAATCCCATATCGCAACCCTGCTACAGCAGTAGCATCAATGTCTAAACTTATCGTTCCGTCCGCAGTACCATCGTTACCCGTGGCAGAAGTAGCTTCACCTACGGTTACCCATCCTGTTGGAAGCTGTTTGGCAGGTGCAGTTGCACCTATTGTCCCCTGGTTTTTACTTAATTGAAAAGTATAAGTACTTCCTTCAGTAACATAACCGGCAGGTATCGTAAATGTTCCGTTGCTGGCAACAGCTGCAGAATACACCACTTTTCCATCGCTTCCCACAGCATTAACGTACAAACCTCCGGCATTGTCGCCTGTCCCATTGATGTTGGTGGCACCATCGGTATCTTTATACACTGTACCGGACACTGATGGTTTTGCCAATGGTAACAATGCAAAAAAATTGAGACGTACTCCAAAAATAGCGTTACTAGAAGGTCGTGTTAAAGTCATAGAAGGAGCTGAGGCATTTCCTGTAGAATAATAGGTACCAGACCTTATTCCATCCGGCTCATTATTAACAGCAGTAAAGGCACTTCCTCCCGTATTGGTTACATTAGTGTTGGTACTACTAAGCCATGCAGCAGGCGTTATACTGAATGTTTCATCTTTGGTAATTCCTGCAAATGCTGTGTATACAACCTCACTATTACTTCTCCCTATCTGTGTTTGGGTAGGAATTGATGAGTAGGTAAAGCTATTTGCATTACTATTATCGTTTCCCCAAGAGCTTCCCCCCAAATCATAGTTTGTTGCACTACTCACATTAGCATATACTTCTATATGCACAATCAGTTCATCGCCCGGATCTTTTGGAAGATTAATATTGGGAAATGCTATGGTAGCATTACCTGTAGGCAACCCATTTGCATCGGTCAGTATATTCCTTTGCATGAGTGTTGAAAAATGAGCATTGGTCAAAGTTGCTGCTGTAAGGTCATTTCTTGAATAAGTATATCTATTGGATGTCCCCGTCATTGCAATACCACTTACCGTTGGAGGAATGTAATCCTGTCCATAATTTCCAGATGGATAATTATCGCCAAAGGGTGTTGGTCTATGATCCCTTTCAAACCAATAAGTCACTACCATTACCCTATTGCTACCTGCGGGAATATTCCAGCTCAGCGAAGGAGGAACACCTCCCCCTCCACTTCCGCTGGCTTTGGTCGTTGTGCTTCCCAGCAATGTTATATTTTGCGCATATAAACTTGCTGAGATCAACAGCAGAAATATGACAAAAAAGTGAAAAAATTGTGTTTTTTTCATTGTTTTTTTTATATTATTTATTTTTTTAACTCAATTTTAAGATTAACATAGAAAGGTACAACTGCCTATTACCGGCAGCTGTATTCTTTCTCATCATTTTACTAAAGGTTTCCTCCAGTATTACCTCCTCCGGTACAGGTTTTTGAACAAACAGTTGTTTTGGTGCAGATGGCAATCCCTAAAAAGTATTTTGTCACATGCTTGTAAGTAACCGTACAATCACCTTCCTTTTGTGTAGTATAGGTGGTACAGTAATAAAAGCATTGTGTAGACATTTCGCTTTTCGGGTTTGCATTTGCAGTAGCTGTAAGGCTGTTTGCACTAACTCCTGTTGTTCCAAGTGCTGCTAAAAGCACTCCTGTAAAAATGATTTTTTTCATTTGTGTTAAATTAAAATTGTTAAAAAAAAAGGTTCTTATTAAAAATTTATTGAAATAGAATATAGATGAACGAAGATCTTCGTCCCCTCAATTCTGTTTGATTATTAGCCTATAGGTTTAAGCTTAAAAGAACAGAAATACAGGTCAAATTGATGAATAACAGTAACGTTAAAAGTTATTTTAATTTCATTATAAAAATCTCTTATTCATGTTTCTGTTTTTATTCATATTCTAAAAAATCAGATAATATAATTCCTGTTCTCTCGGTTTTAACCGAAGAAAATGGAAAATAAATTTTAAAGTTTTTTGATATGTTAGCTGAAAAAAGGTGGCGCTCTTCCAGAGAAGAAAGTCCGGTATCTTGTGATAATTACTGGAGAATAAAAATATTTTGATTTGTGTTTTAAGAATCTAAATGAAGCATGTATTTTAATAATGTCATTTGGAATAAAGAAATATTTTGGCATAACCTGCACGGGTACAGATGCTGTCGGAATGAGATTACAGAAAAGGAAATGAGAATCTTGTTTTCCGGTGGAAAAAGTTATTTCTGCTTGATCTTGTTTTTTTTTCTTTTCAGAAGTAGTTTTGCTCTCTGCAACAGATTTCTTTTTATGGGTATGTGCAAAGTTTTTAGTTTCAGGTTTACCTGAATTAGCTGATTTCACATTAACCACCTCATAATTGCTTACCGAATCTAAATTAGAAACCACCGCATCCGAAGAAATATAAATTTTAGCTTTAGAGAGCTCCGGCAAAGATTCATTATTGGTTGGGATTAATTGAGCATCACCATGTAGATCTTCTAAAATATGGAGCTCAGCAAGATAAAAAGAGGAGATAAATAATAAAAAAACACTAAACACTCTCACTATAAATTGTGAGAACGTAAGTGTTCCTTTTTCATCATTTCTAAGCTTTTTTTCCATTGTGTGTTATGTCTAAAAATTTAGACTCCACAAATGAACAAAGAAAGAAACTAGTTTCAATAATTTCCATTATATCGAAAATATACTACTATTTAATAACAGCTTTAAAATCAATAATATAAATAATGGATATTTGGAAATATTTTGCTGATATTCTAAAAATTGTTATCCAAATTTCTGAAGTTGATTTGAAAAGAGGCCCATTTGGCCGTTTCGATTTTCCTTATAATATTGTTGGAAAACCATTATTTAAATGGGGATAAAGTCTATGAATGTTTGAAATTTAAATAGACTGACTAAATGATTATACTTTTGTTGGCAATCTAGACTCTCCTTTTTTAAGCTTTGACAAGAGTCATATATTTTAACAGGTTTAAAGAATTTTGTTGTTTCATTAAAAACAAAATCTGAATTTACTACATAGAAAAATCCGACAAAAACGCCGGCAAACAAAAACTACGGAGATGGCAAAAGAATGCCTTTTTAAGTTTACTACCCTCCATAAAACAAAATCTCCGGAAAATCCGGAGATAAAAAACACAAATGATGAAAAAAAATTATTTCGAGTTACTAAATAAGGTATTTTTTACCATCCAAAGCGTTAACAAATTCATAAAATTAAGCAATTGCTTACTCTCTCAATAATAACTGTTTACCTTGCAGTACTTTATGTTACTCATTTAATCCTAATGCTTTATTAACTAATAAAATGCATTAGATTTTGCTAGTTGAATATACATTCAAACATGTTTAACAAATTATGGTAAATATTTTACTTAAAAAACCCAATAATTTTTAAATTATATTAATCTTTCCAGTGTACCAAATCATAGGGATAATATTGCTGTTCTTTTAAAGAAGCATCATCTAACTGAAGGATTTTCACCAAAGCAGCACTCTCGAAACTCCAATATCCTGCATAAGTATCATGCTTACTTTTATGATTATCATACCACCCAGAATCTGAATGACCTTTATACCATTCTGTATCAAGATATTTTTTCAGTCTAAGTATAGCATCATTTTTTCTGTTATCCTGAGCAAGGATAATCACCTCATACAAAGCTTTATAGGGAATAGGAAATCTAAAACTGTCATGGATATTTTTAACTTCGATTCGATTGCTTAGAAAAAAATCTACAAGATAATCATCAGGGTTATCTTCCTTAATAAGATGTACCAGCTTATTGAATTGCTCTTCATTTATATCTAACAAAATACCAATAGATATCATCCATAATAGTTGAACATAAAACGACCTTGAATTATAAACTAGTTCAAACCATTTTAATGATTCTTGATAATCTATTGCTATATTTTCAATAGAATCTCCATTGGAATATTTGCTTATCAATATATTCCTTGTAAATAAATCAAGAGTAACAGCACTATTGACATACCCTTGTTGTGGATTTTCAAGACTTTCTATTTTACCAATATATTTACTTTTTCTGTCAATTGTCTGTTGAATATATTTTTCAAAATAATTGCTATCTTTTATTTTATCTCTTATCATATTATTTTTTTATAAAATTACACATTTATGGCCATGGTCCCGTAACATTTCCACTAGAGTCTATTGTATAAGTTGTAACATTACCATTGGCATCAACTTTAGTTAACACTCTTTGAACATTTCCTGGATTATTTTCCAACTCGAATCTAATATCATCTGCTTTATCAGTACCAACGGCATTTTCTAATCTATCCCCCCCTAATATCCAATTATCACCCATCTGTGGACCATCCTTGGTATTCTTACTAAGATCCGATGAACCATATTTTGATTCAGCAATGATATATTGAGGAGGAGGACTTGCATTTTCATAAACACCATCTATTCCTTGATGTCCTGTTTCATCAATATTACTAATTCTTTCATGTAAAGGTGTTAACTCTGCTGGTTGTCCATTAATATCGTTAATACCTTCAAAATGCTGATCCATTTTCATTTCACCATAATTGCCTTTCCTTGTATGGTTTCCTCTTTTATGCCCCTCATAACCTTCCAATGGAATAGTACCGTCTTCAACACCAGCGATTTCATTTCTTTGAGATTGTGAAATCGGATCTCCTTCAAATGCACCGTATTCACCTTCTTGTCTAGGGCCTTCAACATCCTGTACTTCAGCTCTTGTACTGTTTTCATCATCTCCCTTATTCGCTTCTGCATCATCTGCTCTCCTTTCAGAGTCTCTAACAGATCCGTCTGGTTCATTTTTTAACTTATTTTCTAAATCTCGCTTACCCTGACCAACTGGAGCAAACATCATTGCCATACCAACATAGTCCTGCCAACTAGCGTGCTTCTGATTCCCATTTTCATCCAAAACTACTCCGCCGGTAGCATCTGAATAAATAAGATTTGCTGAATCCCAAGCACCAGTTTCCATTGCAACTGTTCCCTTCCAGAAATCTGCTTCAGAAGCCTGACCAGTATTTCCATAGGTTGCAGCGACATTTTGTAATCCCATTACACCACGAAGTGAAAGACCAAATGCTCCAACACTTTCTATAGCATTTACCACAAAATTTTTCGGCATTGATTTCGCAAACTGCCATGCAGCCTGTCCAATACCCCTCATTCCTCCACTGGTAAACGCACCGGCCCCACCAGCAACAGCGGCGCCTGCCATCCCTATTGCCGCTCCGGCCATCATACCCTCCATTAATTTCCCAGTATAATTTGCAAAACCCAATGCTACTGCCTGGCTCCAGCTTTTTATTTCGGGGGCAAATTTAATAGTACCTCCAACAGGGCAGGTCATTATATGATCGCCAGTAATTGTTTTAACGCCCTGTACAATATAATCTTTTTTACTGCCAACCCATTTTCTTGCCTTTGCAGCAATCTGCCCACATAATAGCGTTCCCACTATAGCGCCCCATGCTGCTCCTGCCAAACCTGCCAATGCGCCAAGTGCAATCAGGGCAGCACCACCGGTAGCAACTGTCATCGCAGCTATAACGACCACTGCAGCGGCTATGATTGCATAAATCAACATCAATCTTGTACAGCCAAAATCTATCCAGCTACTTGTGGATGTATCTCTCACAGTAATATATTTCTCCCCAGACAACTTTTTTACGGTCTTCTGGGTGGACTGAAATTGTGCAGGTACAGCACCTGTATCACATTTCCAGAAGTCTTTTTCAGTGATGATCTTGTTTCCCATTTCACATCACTTTTTCTAAAATTCGTGTTCTTTTGTTCCAGGCTAATCTAGTTTTCCTGCCATTGGTTAATAGCTGTATACTAAAATCAATTTTTTTTATCCCCTCAAATTCAAGACTTTTTATAGGTTGATCTATTTGTAATCCAATGCTATCACACAATATGCCCCCCTCTTTCCTTTTGGAATAAGATAAAATGATCAAATGTCCAAAAAAAGAAAAAGAATTATTCTTTTCAATTAACCTATTGGATTTATCTGAGTTCTTAATCGTTTTCATATTGTTCATTTATGTTGTTATGGTATTCCTTTAATTACTATTTTTTATAAAAGTAATTATATGGTTTTCTGTTCGTTCCTCTGTTCAGAATCACTAAGCATACTGTAATTAACAATATTGTATAACTTCTTTTCATCTGCAATCTCTAACTTGCTGATCGTAGCTTTTTCCAACTTTCCTTTACTGAAATCTATCTGGCGTGTCTCAGTTTGTTCAAGCTTTACATTTAGATTATTTATATTTATTTTATCCTCGAATTGCTTATAAGCAGTATTATGAAAGCCAGAGGTAAAGGAATCCTTTGGAAGAAATTTTGTTGAAACTCTTATAGATTCACTAAGATGAGAAAGGTAAACAGGTGCCTCAATTTTCATATTCCAGGTAATGTTTGCAGTATTAAATATATTGGTTCCCGGAATGCTCTTACTGGCTGGGAGATTTATTCCAAATATACTTCCAAAGTAAACAGTAAAAAATTCATTTGCTTGCACTGCAATCTTTATTTTCTCAGGATCTGTAAAAATGTTATCATTGAGAATAATAGCTTGCTGTAAGTCTGGGTTTCCTGCTATGTGTTGATCCATTTCTGCCTTGGTTTGCTTCCATTTTGAAAGAATAAGGTCATAATTGAGAACTGAAATAACTTTTCCACTATGATCCAGGGTCAGATGCAATTCATTATACATTCTCCCGAATACCTGACTTATCACCGCCACCTCTTTTACCATAGGACTGTTTGTTTCCAAAAGCTTGTTATCCAGCTGAACCAGTCTAATTTCAATATAATCTTTTTCAATTTTCAACACATGGAAATCAAACCGAAGCTGTACTTTGGATGTTACATATACGTCAACACCATTAATCTCCGATTCGATCACAAGAGTATACTGTTCATTAAAGGTTTCTCTTAGTAGAATTTGTTTTTCCTGCATTGTATGGATTTTAATTAACGAATACATCTCCTCCATCCATTTTAGTTTCTCCTGCAATATGGTTTTTAGGGGAATTTACTGTTATGGTCTTGCCTCCTTTAATTCCTACACCATCGGTTCCGCCAACACCTACGGCCTTACCATTTATGAGAATTGTTCCGTCGGTATTCAGAGTTATACTGCTTTTTCCTGTCTTAAGAGTGATTTTTTTATCACATTCTAAAGTGATATTTCCACTTGCATCCATTTTAAGCATTGAATTGGCCCCTCCCCCATCTTTACCACCTACATTGATAACATTTGTACTACCAGCGTTTACAGTATGGTTGGTATTTGCATTGGTTGTAGCGTTTCCTGCACCATCAAAATGCATATTAGCACCACCTTGGTCTTTCAGATTCATGGACCCGGCACCATTATCATATTTTAGTTCAGCACCACTTCGTCCGCTGAAACTCATAACATTATTTCCTTCCCCACCACCAGCTCCAATACCACCATGATACATTCCTCCCATAACGAAAGGTCGGTCTGGATGGAGATGAACAAAGTTTACGATGACTTGGTCTCCGACTTCGGGAATGGACATAAATCCACGATTTTTTCCAACCTTTTCACTGCTTCCTGCATCAGGAGACATTACTCTTATAAATTCAGTGGTATTCTGCCCACTTTGCCAGTCAAGTTGAACCTGTACACGTCCCTGATTTTCTGGATCTGTATTGGAAATTACTTTCCCGAATTGTGGTTCTGCAACAGGAATAGTAAATTCTGGTCTAGGGATATAACCGGTATCAGCAGCTATTGCCTGAAATGAACCATCATAATAACCTCTTGCATCTACTTCATGAGTCACTTCAATCAGCATTAATTTGGTAAAATATGATGTATCATTAGAATCCGTCTTTCTCATTTCAACATCAGCGAGGCAGCCAGGGTATAGAAATGGAACAGTTGTATTTCCAGAAGTAACAAAAACTTCTGATGCTTTACTGCCTGCTGTTCCTTTTTGTGAAGCGTCAATATCCATAAAAGAAGATGCTCTTATCGGAGCAACTCTTAAAGACGGTGTTTGAAATGTTCTTTCAGAGATCTCGTAGGCTCGTTTTGCTATATCAGAAGTATGATTGATTTTTGAATCTCCACCTTTAAATTTCTCATTTTTGCTACTGTTATAGCCATAGAACGAAGGATTAACATGCTGAGCCTTCATCTTAACCTTAATATCAGTCAGGTTACTTCCATAGGTCAACTTTACAGGCTTCTCCTGTGGTGGCAGCTGACCAAAATGCAGTACTTCACCATCATAGAAAAATTGTTCACCATAAGCCTCAGCAATTCTTGCCAAATAATTGTAATGAGTCTCTTCATATTGAGAACTATAAGGCACATTACCCTGCTTTGCATCTACTCTAAAATCAAATTTACCATGTCCCAAGCCTTGTTTAATTACCTCCGTAGCAATGCTATTCAGGCTCATAGGCTGGGCCCCACCAAAACTTTGAATATGTGGAGCTGCATCTAACAATATTGTTGGGCTGGAGCCGGACAATACAAGATTTCCTAAACTTCCTTTTTCTTGGCTAAAGCCAACTTCTGTAATAACTCCTACAAAATTCCTTTCAGGCCCATCTTCTACATCTTTATACTTAAATACAACAGTAATTCTTTTGCCAAGGAGATTCTGCGCTTCTTCAAGATTATGGTTCTCTGGGTTGCCAAATGTATCATGAGCCAGAATAAGCTCAAAATCATGATGTTTTGTCGCACTCTGAACCAATTTAAAATGCTTAAAATATTTAATTGCTTTCCCTTCAACATGGATATCAAGTCTTACAACCCGGTTGATTCCGACTATCGCATTCTCTGGGATACCTTCAGCATTAAATATTTTTGAAGTGGGCTGCTGTGCCCAAACTTTATTCTTTATTATTGTTGGAGCAGTGGGAATCAAAGGCTGATTCATAAAACTTTGAGCTAAACTACCCGCAGTTTTAATATTTGATAGCACTTTATTGGAAGTTGGAATATTGGTTGCTATCTCTTGGATATTCGTTGCAATATTTTCTTTTGTTGAATCTGCTCCTGATTTGGGAAGATTCTTATCATCTTGAAACATGACATAATTTTTTTCGGTTGTGCTAATTACGGATTGGAACTATGTCCAAATAGATGAGACTATTTAGTCAAATCACAGTCAGTAAAATAGAGGCCTCCACAGAATATTTACTTGCTTGACTGGATAGATATGCAATCGGGGAGCTTTTAGTTGGGAATTAAAGCTCTTCTTAGCTACTTAAGGGAAGTGCAACTTTAGATTGAGTGGTATTTATTTTCATAAGTTTTTTTAATTGATTTGGTTATGCAATATATTAGGTCTGAATTTCACCCACAAATGAATTAGGGGCAAATTTAAAATTTGTAGTAGTTCTACGACTTTTGCATTTCAAAAATGCTCAGTTTTATCTGTTACTATCAAAAGAAATATTATCTGGATAAGGTAGAACACACGAAACTACTTGTATTTGAATTAGTTTATATTTTGTCCCGAGAATTTTACCAATTCTTGGCTTTCATAAGCTTTACAAATGTATATATTGTGCATTTAAGACCAATAATATTAAAATAAACCTGGATAATTTGAATATCTTATTAAGGGAATACAATCTTTAAAAAAAATCAAAAGACATGACAATAAGTAAGCGTAATAATATCAAATATTAATGTATCACTCGGATCGGAACGTACAATATTGTAGTTATACCCAATTAAAATTACGGAATAAAGAAAAAAACATTTGCATATACCAATTAAATACTTACTTTTGTACCACTTAAAAAACGGGGGATTGGCGCAGTTGGCTAGCGCGTTTGACTGGCAGTCAAAAGGTCACGGGTTCGAATCCCGTATTCTCCACTTTTCAAATTAAAGAGAATTTGTAAATTATTGAAAATTAAATAATTACACTTTCTCTTTTTTGTTTTTGTACCCAAACTTTTGAAAAATGCTTTTTTGAATCTGTTTGAATCTAATTAAACCTATTTGAACTTTAAGAGTTACAACTGAGTTTATTATAATGCAAATATACTACGATTTAAATAATGTCTATCACTCTCAAAATAGTCAAACATTAAACTTTTTGCTGTAGCTTCCAAGTCTATCACAATCCAATTAGGAATATTAAACGTATCATTTTCTTACATTCATTGTACAAAATCTTCATCAGAAGAAAACTCACAGTAATTAAAAATTGTTTCCATATTCATGCAGGCTTTGAAAAGCCATTTTTCAGAGATTATCCAATAAGTTTCGTAAACTTCTATATCATGTTCAGAATCGTTTATTTGATATGCAATTTTATAAATCTCGGGAAATAAAAATTTTCTTCTATCAGTTCGTAGTTTTCATAATCCTAATACCTAGATGACTTTTGAATAATTTTAATTATAATTGTCATCATAAAAAACACAAATTCAATGATAATTTATTACACCAAATCAGGACAATCCCTTGCTGATCTCTGTAATGAGATACAGCTTGAAAACCCTGAGTATTTAAAAGAGTATCATAATCAAAATTGTTCTTTATCCGAACGTTTTGATGGTGATATTGTTCAGGGAATGAAAATCTATATTCCATCATCAACTGAAATTCTTGAACTCAACAAAAAAATCAGAGACAATAATCAAAGTTTTTATGATTTCCCAGCAAAAGGAAAATTTCTTTTTGACTTTAAACTCTGGGAGGGAAATTATCAAATTATTCAGACTACCTATTCAGATGATACAATCCTAGCGAAATATGAAAACAAAGTAAGACTAGATCTTGAAGGAATTAAAAATGGGCATTATCACTTTCTCTTTTCAGCATTTGACTTTAGAAAAAATGAGGACATCTCAGATTCCAAAGTGGACACCCTTGCAAAAATTTGCATAGAGGTAATCTACCCAATCCGATATATTATAGATCCTGAGGGAAAACTTATTAATATAGTACTGACAAAGAAAACAGAGGATATTGTTTCTGAATTGGATTCCATAAAGAACTTTTTTCCAGATCAATATTCCTCTGATTATATTGAAAAGATGAAAGGTATCATTGAAAGTCCAGAAATCATTTCACAGAAGTTTAAAAATACACTATTTAATTCTTTTATGTTTGGTGAATTCTACAGAACTAAATTAGGAAGCTGGACGAATTCAAATGTTTACTATGATTTTTATCCCTGGATCTTTGATGCTCAACCGATACGATTTGAATTTCAAAACATATTGTTATCTAAAGATATTGTAGATGATGAAAGAGTAAAGATTCAGCAAAAAGGTACTTCTATTGATAGTCGAAATCTGGAAGGATTATACTTTACAGATTCCAAGTTTGATGAGAAAACAGATATAGAAAAGAAGCCTATAGATTGTGAACATTTTGCAGAATATCTTTTTAACCGAGAAAATTTATCATTGTATAAAATTGAAGCAAGGTTTCAATATTTCGGTCATGAAAACACCCGAAGAGAAGATTTTTTATTAGAAAGAATTACAGATAATTATTACATTTGAAAAACACCAAAATCACAATACGATGTCAGAAAATTCATCCCCTCACGATGGTAAATATTTCGTGATCCAAAAAGGAAAAGCCCAATGCAATAAAGGCAATCAGTTTCCACAGTTTAAAGTAACCTCTCACCAGAAACATTATTGGAATAACAAAGAAGGACAAGCGGATTATTTAGCCGTTACAGAAGATGATCTACAATTCACCCCACCAGGGCCTAGCTTTGGGCAGTGCAAGCTGAAACCAAGTTCAGGCGGTTATTTACCTTGTGCTTTTGCTCCTGCTGGAAAATGGCAGAAATCTTATGAGAAAGTAAAAGTTATGAATAAAAGCTGTATTACAGAGCTTTCTGAGCTCATGTGTACAACAGGAGGCAAAATTACGATAAAAGAACATGGGCAAACTGCGGAGATCACCCAACAGAATGTTAGGAATGCAGATCCAAAACAGCAGCAGAATATTAACCCTTTGCTTGACTATAAAGAATTTCAGGATGAACAGGAAGAAGATGTAAACATCTGCGAATAAACACAAACACAAATATGGGAAAATTAACAATCATTGGAAACGATAAACCTGTGATTGGAAAACAGGAAATGTATTCTGTTACTACAATAAATGGCTGGCTGAATCCTTTACAACCTATTAAAAACCCTTTGCAAGTACCCAAACCCCATTGGGAAGTGATGGTACAGACCAAAACAGGTTGGAGAAAAGGCGGAAGCGATAAAGAAGGGCAAATGGTTCCTTATATTTTCGGACAGAAAAGTTTATTTCATAAGGGGATAAAGATCATTGTACGTCAGGGTGAAGACTATGGAGAACTGATTGTACATCCACAAAGAGCTAAAGAGCCTAAAATAACCAGGGTGGAACTTCTGGATGCTAACTATAAACCTATTCCAAAAGGTAAAAAGCTGAGTTATAAAGATACGATTATTGCAAGAGCCTATTGTGTAGAGATGTTCGGGATGAATATTTCTTTCACCCTTTGGGAAGATGATGCTCAGGGAGAAGGACACAATTCTACAGTAAATGCTTTGAATAAAATAAATCCTGTCCCTATTCTTAGCAGAGTAAATGAAAAAGGAATGGCAGAAGCTGTTTTCAGATTACCTTTTTACACAATGGCTGTAATGATTGCGAATGCACGCACTGCATCAGGTGATAAAAGCGAGGGATCTACTCACGAATATTATGTAACGGCTGATGTGGTTAGCAAACATATACAAAAAGCAAGTCCAAACGTTAATGTAGTTAACCCTACTCATAATCCAGAACCTCCAAGAAAAAGAGAGGTTTCTAAAGGGCGTACTCCCGCACCAGCAAAGCCTAAAACAACTCCAGAGAAGCCCAAACCTAAACCTGATGGGAATTCAGCAAAATTCCCAGTTACCACAGGCGGAAAAAAGAGTGATGATCCACAAGGAAAGATCCTAAGTGCTGAATTTGTTGATGGAAAAGGAAACAAACTCCATTCTTCCAAAGTTGGAACAGCTGTAGCTGTAAAAATTATGGCAAAGGAGATGAAGAATAAAAAAGTAAAGATCAAAATATGGGAGGAAGACAATTTCAGTTGGACTAATGATTTAATTTATGAAAAGGATTGGGTGTTGGTTGGGGATACTAGTTTTGTAGGAGTATTGTTAACAAAAGAAATGTTTGACAAAGCCAAAGGAATTGGCACTGATAGCAGTAGACAGGATTATTTTATAGAAGTGATACACAATGATATCTCTGTAAACTCTGCCGTGATGCTTGTGAGTGCAGATGCTGAGCCTACAAAGGTGGAGACTGGGAATAGTGCAACGATGGTGAAAGAACCGAAGCAAGGGAAAGCTCCTTCTGGTTGTATTTGCCAGCAGTATGATTTAGTCTGGGGTAATAAGATTGATTGTAATGAAAGAAAAAAAGTTATTGAGGTCGCCAAAAACCTGAATATCGACCCTAATTGGTTAATGACAGTGATGGCATTGGAAACAATCGAGACTTTTAGACCGTCTATAGATAATGGTGTTGGATATGTAGGTTTAATTCAATTTGGAAAAGATGCCGCTGTAACTATTAATACTACACAAGATAAACTGATTAAAATGTCTTTTATAGAACAAATGTTTTATGTTGAAAAGCATCTCTCACAAAATAGATTTAAAAATAAATTTAAAACTTTAACTGATTTGTACTTGGCCGTATTATATCCAACCGCAAGTGGGCATGGAAGTGAGCCAAATTATGTAGTTTTGCATGGAGCAGCTTATAGAAGTAATCCATTATTTTTCAAAGAAAAAGGAGAATGGGAATGGGCATATAAAACAAACAAAAAGGGGAAACAAATAAGGTATAAAAAGTATACAGATCCAAATGGAAATACTTATGTTTGGGAAGTCGCTATGGTAGCGCAGGAGGTTTATGATAGAGGAAAAGGAAAAAAAGAAGATAAATTTACTTGTGGAGTGAATAAAAAGAAACCCACTATTAATGAAACATGTACAAAAGATGGATCACAATGTTTTGAGTACAATGATGTAATAGAGAATCCTAAAATTAATGATCAAAGCGGTATCAAAAATCATAACAGATACAGAAACGAACCAAGAAAAAGATCAGATGGGTCAGAATATTATCATACTGGAACTGATATTCTTACAGTAGTGGGAACAAAAGTCCACACAATGATGTGTGGAGAGGTTGTACATACTAGAAAAGATCTTCCGCAAGATAACTATGTTAAAGGCTATGAGAGTAAAACTAGCTATGGGAACTCAATAACAATTAAATCGAAAGATAAAGAAGGAAAAATTGTATATCATTTTTATGCTCATTTATCAAAGGTAAATGTTAAAGTTGGCCAAAAAGTTAAACACGGCGAAGTTATTGGGTTTTCAGGAAGTACTGGAAATGCAATGCATGTAGATATCAAATATCGACATGTACATGTTGAAGCAGGAACTAGTTATTCTACTAAAGGTGGAAGTGATGGGAAGCAAAGATGCAAAATAAAGGCAGATTTAAACCCCGAAAATTATATGAAATCTAAATTTGATAAAAAAGGTAATACATTATGATAAGAACAATAGGTATTTTATTGCTAATATTGAGTTTAAATTCCTGTAAGGAACAGAGTGAAAAGAATAGAGGAAATATCAATGAAATAATTCTTAAAACAGAAAAAAAGACTGATTTAAAAATTCCAGATTTTATTGATAAAAAATATTTTCACGGATACCAATTGAGTCCTACATCAGATTTTCCAATATTAACTCATTCGGATAGAAATATTGGGAGTTTTGTTATAAGTTATATAAACTATAATATTAAAAACCAAAAAGAATGGTTTGATTTTGATATAAATAATAACATAATTGCAGAAGATTATCCTGATGAAAAATATTTTACAGAAATAAATAAGATAATACAAAAAAAATTAGAACCTCAATTAGATAATTATGCGATAATTGCAGAATATATTCCACCAAAATATTTAGATAATAAAACACTTAGCTATATTTACCCATATAAAAAAACATACTACCTATATAATAAGGAGAAAAAAAATTGGGACTTCATCAGTGAAAAAATAATTACTGATGGATCTGATGAAAAAAATATTACCAAACTAGTAGAACTTAATAACATGATCGGCATTAAAGAAAATAATGATATTAATGCCCAAATAAATATTTCAGCCAAATGGAATGGTACTTATAATTTCACAATAAATGAAAAAAGTGATGATTGGAGGGATATGCAGGATGTAAAACTAACTATTAAATCTGACTCTGTAATCTTTCATGTTGAAGGATATCAAATAGCACAAGATTACAAGCTTAAAATTAATACAGCAAATAATAATCATTTAGCATTATATTATGACAGCTCTATATACGGTGATGAAAGTGCTGTATTACAGAGAACAAAAGATTTTGGCATTGTTACTTTTGATAATAATAAATATTTTTGGAAATGCCCCTATATTGATGAGAGTTTTACAGATGGAAAAAAGAAAACCTATATTTTGAAAAAGGAAGCATATAAGTGATAAAGTTCATAAAAAAGCTTTAATAAATTCAAAAAATGCAAACAAATAGACTCATTTTTTTAAACATCCTTATAGTACTATTGATAGGATGTAAAAAAGAAACAAATGCACAAAATAGGGATATCCTAGATACAGTCAAAACTAAAAAAATTGAGGTATCTAAAACGAATTATTTAGAGAGTCTTCGATACAAATCGTTTGTCGTGAGTTGTGGTGGAGGTTGTGCAATGACTTATATAGCAAATAATGTCGAAAAAGATAATTCTGTTTTTAAAGTGAAATTTACGGTTGAAATGTACACTAATGAACAGTTATCAGACACTTATAATGAAACTTATTTATTTTTCTATGATCAGACAGGTAAAATCAGTAAGATCATATTAGAAGGCACAAAAAATAATGCTTTAGAAACTCTACCTAGTGGAGCTCGTAGATCGTTTATAGAATTCAGCCAAAATTTAATTAAAGCGACTTCACCAGATAATCAAAATAAGTCAGAAGAAAATAAATTTATTGTGGAAAAAAATCCCAAAAAAGTAAATTTACCATTTAGTTTTTATGACTATTTTAATGATGATTATTCTGAAAGCAAATATCCAAATTATGAACTCAAACCCTTTTTAATAGATTTTTTGAAGAACAATAGTTATGATGCTGAAACCTATAAAGGTCTTGTGATACATTCCGATGAAAATTTTTTGTACCTACTTATTTCAATACTTAGGGGTGATTCAGAATATTTTGTCTTAGTAACAACAAAAAATAATGTAATTATTGATTACAAAGAGATAGGTTTAATAGGTGACGAAAACCCAGTTACTTTTAAAATATTACCAAATTTTATTATTGAAAGATATAATGGTAATGGCCCTAATCTCAATGCTCTTGAAAAATTTAAAATTAATGAAGCAGGTAAAATAATCAAAGAATAAACGTTCTTTTAATTTTTAGTAAAAACTAAAGAAGGATATATTCATAAAAGCAGGATAAAATCAAAGTGATGTATTTAGTTTAGTAAGAAACTATCAGTTATGAAATATTTAATCGGCTTATTAATTGTTTTTTTTTCAATATTTAGCTGCAAAAAAAATAACCAGAAAGAAATTAATCAATCATCTGAAAAACTCCCAACAGAGTCAAAAAATCATGTAGTATTTAAAAAAGAAAAAGCAGAAGACCTATCTAAGAACCCAATGATAGCGCAAAAAATAAATTGGGATGGTATTTACTGGCTTTATCCTTATAATATTGACAGCGAAAAACAAGGAAACTACTACATAAATATTTCTAAGGACAATAATGAATTTGGATTTAGTGGAGATATTCAATTTAATTATAAAATTAACTGCAAATCCACAGATAATAAGTTATACATTTTTGATAATAATCAATCAGCTACAGATCCATTAGCGGTTATTTACAAAGAGAAAGATAAGTATTATATAAAAAGTGATTTGATAAAAATGGAACGTACCGATTTAAAAGAAACTAAAAATGGCTACCCAATACGTTGGGCAAAATCAAGTGATGATGTTCCAGACTCTCCTCAGTAATTAAAAAGAACTATAAATGTAAAATGAATTACGAAAAATACAACAAGCAAAGTTTTGATAATTTAATTCAAATTCAAGAGAAGTTTAAAGAAACTTTTGAAATTGATTCGTATGCAAACTGGTTTTATGACGGTGAAACAGAACTTTTAAGGTTGTACAACAATGATGACGATGAGATATATTTTAAGTATGTTTCTGTAGGAACTTACTCTTTAAAATCAGAAACATGAATGTGGAGCTGGTTTAATAAACATTCCATTGAAAAAAATAAAAATCAGCTTTTGGTAGTTAAAGAATTTGGAAGTGAAAATAATTATGAAAAACTTCATAATGGGACTTTTTCAAGTGATGAATATGATGGTTGGGAATTATCGTCAATCTGCTTAAATATTGTTAACGGTATAGGTATTTATAAAGTCAATACTGATAATTTGGATGTATTTATGTTGATTACAAATCTTGTTGATAAATCTTCACCTGAAATAAAAAAGTTAAAACAAAAAACAGTTGATTGTTGTAGTCATGGTTATTCAAGACCTGCATTTGTTTGCCAAAACGCCATCAAGCAAAACTCTTTTCTTGATAAATTCCAGAAATTTTGCATTTGTCTCGAACAGCAGAGCGTTATGTTCGGCTCCAAAAGTCTTGATGCTTCCGGAATTATAGTTGATACTTAAACTATCTTCCGAGATATGAATATCGGGCAAAAATGCGTGAGCTCCAACCTCGGGAATTGTTTTTATTTCCTTATAGCCTGGTTTCTGTTGCCCAAAACTTAACACAGAAATCAAATTAAAAGTTATCAAAAGTAATAGTTTATTCATAATATTTTTTAGTTTTTTTTATAAGTCGGTTTCAAGATATAGATTTAAGGAGAAATCGGGATTAAAAGCCAATAAACCGATCCCTAATTCTGACGTTGTTTTTTGCGAAAAGCAATGTGCCGATAGCAAAATAAGCAGTAATGTTAGGAGATGTTTATTGAAATTTTTCATTTTATTTTTGATTTAAATAGCCTCATTGCTGGTTAATATCAATACTAAAAAAAATACAACAATTGAAAGCACAGGAACCAGCACAATGGTAAATGCTTTAAGCCAAATACTCTTATCAGACAATGCTACCAAAACCATCCCCGTAATTGGAATAATCAACCACAGCCAGCTGTATCCCAAAAGGTAAAACAAGATTGTTCCGGAGATTATCATCAATAATCCCAGAAAATATTGCAAAGATTTAATTTTCATCATTGTGGTTTCTCACTTTTTACTGCTGTACTATCAACATCTTCTACTGGTTCTTCATCCAGTGCATCTTCATCATTATAATGCTTAATATCATCTGCTGTGTACTGGTAATATTCATCAAAGGTTTTGGTTTTGGAGTTGTAAATTAAAACGTTTTTGGAACCTTTGGTTTGCTTAATGATACCGTCAAACGGAGCCCGAATGAGCTTCATTTCATCCATATAGATTAAATCGCCTTTGGAAAACCGCTTTATGGTTGGCAATTCGTTACCAATGTCTTTATAATAGAGCAGATTTCCTTCTTTGGTAATGATGAAAATTGCACTGCTTTGGAAATCTGCTTTTTCCAGCAAGAAAGCCATTTGTGTATCGCCTTCGCCTGTATAATCGCCATATGCAATTACTTTTGATGAACGGTCTTTTATTTTGGTGAAAAAATGTTGGTTGCCGTCTTCATTGGTATAAAATTTATTGTCGAGAAAAATTTTCACAATAGCCCGTTTAAAATGCTCCGGAATTGTGTTGTATTCGGGTATGGTAAATATGGCACCACTCCATTGTTCAAGCTCATTGTGACTGGCCAAACCATTCATTATACCTGGGTCTGCAGTATAAGCCCCACCTACAGGTTCATCTGCCTGCCGTTGTACATAACTGCCATATCTAAAAGCCAAAACACCCACTACTGCCAGCAAAATAATGGCTAGCAATACAAGCAAAATAATTCTCTTTTTGTTTTTTGGTGGATTTTCCTTCGCACTATTTTGTAATTCGTTCTTGTTAAAATCAGGTTGTTCCATCTAAGTATTCTTTGGATTTTATTATTTCTAAACCAAAACTATTAATTGATGGAATTGGATAACAGAACCTTTTACAATTCGCTGGGGTTGGTTTACAATTCGCTGGATTATGAACCAATACCACTCTCCTATTTAGGGTTTAATTGCTTTAACCTATTTCCAAGCCAAAGCCCTACCAGCAAAGTTGGTACACCGCCAAATAGTAAAAAAAAACAATATAATGCTGAAAATACTAGAAATGCCATTAATGTCGGCATTATCGCTAAACCCCAGAAACAATGTGGCTGCAATGATACCGACTATCAACAGACCGAAAATGATAATAACGCCAAAATATTTTTTAAAAGGGCGAAAAGCCGATAGCCAATTTGGTACAAACCAAGCCAAACCAAAACTGGCGTTACAACCAAAAACAATAGATGTTCCACACCATTTGAAAATTTCAATAGTTTCCTTTAGATTAAAAAATAGCGTATAAAAAAATACAAATAACGCCAAGGCTCCAACAATTTCGGTGCTTAGTGCTTTTAGAATATGCCGTCTTATTTTTGATTTCATTGGCAGTAGTGATTTCTCGGTTAGTCTAAAATGAATTTCTTTGGATAGTTTTCAATTTTTTCAATTTGAAAATATTCATCAAATGCATCTTTTGGGGTGGTTTCATAAAAGTCTACAATTTTGCGGAAAAAAGTTTCTAATGTTGGTGCAATTACATTTCGGTCGTTGTCGGCGTGCCAAAATTCTATTAATTGCCCTTTTTGTTCCGTAAAAATTCCTTTTAGGTCATAACAAATACTGTCGCCACCTCCATTTTGAAAAATGGGTATCCAGTTTTCGTTCCACCAATTTTCGATTTCGAAATCGAACCCAATCATCGATGTAAGTTCAGAAGCGTCATAAAGGGCTTGATGCAAAGGAATAAAACAAGAATTATTCACAAACGCCTCATAACAGTTGGGGTTTTGCCCGTTTTTCCACAGGTATAGCGTTCGTAAATCTTTTGGGATTTCAATTTTATAATATTCTTCTAATTTATCTAATTGCGTGTCGTTCAAAGGTTCATTAAGTTCTGAATAATATTCAGGCCTTAATGTCGATAAATATTTGTCTAATTTTTGAATGATTTCTTCCATTTGGTTTGGTATGATATCGTATTGAAAATTTATTTAGATGCTTTGCTGAATAACGGCTATAAATCAAATCCTCATTGGCGATTTTTTATCCGTCGTAGTTCATTTCTGTTACTTTTTGTTCATCCATTTCGATATCAAGAATATGGTCTGGTGCAAAATCATCTCCTGCTGAAATTTCAGCGAATAAATTCCCATTGACTGCAACACCAATATTTACACTTAAAATTTCTAACGTGTCATACCAATTGTTGTTTGCTGTTTCTTCTGTTACTTCGCTCAATTCATTATTATAAAATTCTATCAGTTCAATTTTACAGTCGCCTAACAAAAAAATATAGTCAATTATTTTGTTAGCATAATCTTCAATCTTGTGATTTCCGTAGATTGAAATTTGTATTTTTTTGTTTTCTACGATTTTATTGAACACAACAACTTCTTTTTCAATAATTGTAAATGTATTATCTCCTCTTTCGGATTTTACAAAATCAGTTATTGAAAGTTTTGTTTGTTCGTTTTTCTGTCTAAACTTTCTGATATCCTTTATAGCAAAATTATTTTTGTGTGATTTTGCCTTTTCTTCCATCAGATAAAGTTTTGAAGTTGTTTTTTTATCAATCAAATCTGCTACAGATTTAAAAACCTCGTAAGCTGATAAATGAAAACCCAATAAGCTATAAACATTTGAGAGGATTAAATTATCATTAGCAGTTCTTTTAGAATTTTCTAAATCGTATAATAAATCATATAATTTATCAATACTTTCTTTAGAAGCGTTAGATTTTCTGAATTCATTAGAAAACTCAATATAGTCTTTTGTAAAATTTTTTTCCATATATCTCTTCAGGATTAAAATGGTTTTTCAACATTAATTTCGTTATTTATGATAATGACAATATCGAAGCATTACTGTTAAATTTCGCACAAAGGTCTATAGAATTAATGCTGTTGAATTTTGCACTTCAGCCCGCCTGACGCAAAACCCTTGTTAGCGGTAGTTTTTTATTCACTTCGTGTTTTTTCAATTATTTTTCTAAACATTAAAAATTGTATCGTCATAATAAATATATAGATTACCGAAAAAAAATTAAGCATTTGGAAATTAATCAACTCCGTAAAAATCATATAAATAATACAAATTGATGGTAATCCTAAAAATGTCAAAAACGATAAATATAATTTATTCCTTACTTTTTTTATAAGATTTAGAAGAATTGCAAAAGAAAAAATAATCATAGCAATAAAGTAAAAAAACGAAAAACCAAAGTTTAATAATAGTTCAAAAAACTGTATCCATTTTTCAAATGAATTTCCATTAATTGTCTCCGTTTGAGAAATAGCAATTCTATAAGCTACAAACAATATAATGCTTATTAACAAATTAATTATCCAAAATCTAATTACAATTTTTTTCATTTTTTTTGACGTAAAACCCTCGTTAGCGGTAGTTTTTATTGATATTCAATCTTTCTAATATCTATCTGTGTTACCGACCTTTCGTTTTCTGGACCAGAAATTGTAGTCCTCTCTATCCAATTTCCTTTTTCATCGTATTTATATTTAAACTCTATTTTTTCGGTCATTTTCTTTCTATGATAAAACTCTTTGTCCAAAACTTGAGCCTCTTTTATATCTCCGTTTTTATTATAATAAATTCTATGAATCCAGAGCGAGTCAACCAATTTATTATTCTTAATCAACATTCTGTATGTGAAATTATTTATATCCTCATATTTGATATTAGAAAATGTATCCAACAATAGTTTTTCATTTTTAAATACAATTTTTCCATTGCCATCTTCAGCATATGTTTGGATACTTCTGCTTACTAAATCGGATTGTATTAATTTGAATTTCTTGTCATACAAGAGTTTAACTGAATCTATTGTTCCTTTGTAATATCCTTTATAATTTTCGCCATCATTTCCTGCAATTGTAGAGTCTATAACAATCCAATCTACCTTTTTTATTTTATCTATTAAGTCGAACTCCAAAGCATCATCACTTAAAAAGTGTTTTGGTTTATCAGTTTCAGACTTTGTCTGTGAACAAGCTGAAAGACATAAGAAACTTAAAATAATTATAAGACATTTTTTCATTTTTATTTTATTCATCATTTGGTTGTTTATCGGTTCTGCAAAATTACCGCTAACTTATTTATATGCGCTACAAACCTTCGCTTATCCACACTATTTTAGCTGTATTTGCGAAGTTTATTACTGCAAGTCAAATGTATAACAATTGGTGTTTTCTACCGTTCACCATTTACAATTCGCTAGTTTTTAAACTTTAGCCAGCTTGACACAAACGGCAAAGCCCTCACCGAAGGTAAACCCTTTTTGGCAATAGTGCTAAATTTCAAAGTTGTTTTGCCAATTCAGTCTCTTGTCAGAACCATTGATAATTTGAGATATAATATTATCTATTTTTAAATAAACTGTCCAATAATCGATATTTGTCAATTTAGAAATTTCTGCAATAACTTTTTCTTCGAGTTTGTCAATTCTTTGTCCCTTCCAAATTTTGTCTGCTAAAGTAACTATTAAGTCTTCAATGGCTAAATTTTCATTTTCCCAATCTCCGTGAGTTATTGTAAAACGGGCCAAATTCTCTTTAATGCCATAATCCATCAAAATTTTGTAACCGGTTTGCTCGTGTTGCTTTCCCTTTTCTCTTAATTCATTTTTTTCTATAATCTTTCCTATGTCGTGTGTTGCAGTTCCAAATACGATTTCATCGGTAAGAAGCCTTAAAGTTGGAAACTCAAATATTATCTTTTCGGTTAAATCTAATCCTAAATTGTAAACCAAAATTAAATGGCGGTTAAGCAAAATCGGACAATGTAAATCGTCTAAAATAGATTGAATGTTTTGCGGAATTTTTTTATACATAATTTTCTTAACAGGGGCTTCAAAAGCATTACTGCCAAAGGTTTTGGTATTGCTGAAGGTGGCTTTTTTTATTATTCCAAATATTCAATGTATTTTAAAAACAAATAATTTTGATTTTTAAATACCCCAGCCAATTTGTCAAATGTATTTTCGGTTGTGCTGTACAATTTTGACAAGTCAGTAATTAACGCTTTTACTCTATTTTCTTCTAAATTTCCATTTCTTATAAAACCTAAAAACGAAGCACCAATTCCAAAAAGTTCAAAATTGTAATTTTCAAAGAGATGCTTAGCTAAAGCGTAGTTTTCAAAAGGATTTAGGTCGCTTTCAAAGTATCCGTTTGGAAATCCGCACATTGCTTCGTATGATTTTTCAACTGGAACGATTTTAAGAATTATTTGGTCGTCTAAATATTCAAATGGCGACTGATTAATATTCTCTAAAATTGAAATTTCGTCTTCATCAATTGTTAATTCTTTATCGCATACAGATTTGAAGTCAATACCTTTTGTTTGTTTGAGGAAGTTTTCCTTTCTGATGAAAAACTCAGACGGGGTTGAAAGATAGCCCAAATGTTCGCCATTTTCAAAACAGGTTTTGTCTAGTCCTGATAAATCATAACCTTCTGTTTCGTCAAGGTCATTTGCGTAAATTGAATGTCCACTGGTATATTCAGCTTGTCCTAAATCGTCAAGTGTCAAAATTATTGTCTTGTCAGGATGATTTTGTTTGTAGGTCTGATAAACTTCAATTAATTCATCAAAAGAATTGAGATTTTCGATAACAAAACTTTCAAATAAAATTTCGTTGTGCGATTGATTTGATGTTAATGGTTGTATTTGCATAAATCTCTGTTTAAAAAAGTATATAATGTTTTGGGCTTTGTGTTCGGGCGGGAAAATCGAAGCACAAATCTTCAATTATGCAGAAAAGGTAAAGCGAAGAAATTTAGTGCCGGTTTTGACAAAATTTTTAAGCATTAGTGCCTTATTTTATCGTTTTTTCTTTAAGTTTCGTTTTCCAAGTTTCATTCCATTCATTTTTCAAAATACTCAAAATTATGGCATCAATCCTGTTTCCATTTTGGTCAAAACTCCGACTTCTTAAAATTCCTTCTTCTGTGCAACCAATTCCTTTCATTGCATTTATACTTCGCAGGTTTTTACTGTTAGCTCCAAGTCCAATTCGTTCCATTCCTAATTTATCAAATGCAAAGTCGAACATTAAATATTTGCAATTTTTGTTAATTCCAGTTCCTTGATATTTTTTCCCGTACCAAGTGTAGCCGACTTCAATTGTTTTCATTTCCAAGTCAATATTATAAAATCTCGTGCTTCCAACATATTCTTTGGTTCTCTTATCAAAAATAATGAATGGATATTGCCTTTCGAGTTGCCTTTGATTGATAGCATTGTCGATGTATTTCAATAAATTTTCTTCTCCGTTTGCACCACCAATATTAAATTCCCAAATTTCAGGTTCATTAATTGAAAAATTTACAAGGTGCTTAAAGTCTTCTGTTTTTAAAGGTCTTAAAACTACAGTTTCGTCTTCTAGAATATAGTCTGTTTTATAATCAAATTTTATTTCGCTCATTTATATTTTTTTACTGTCTTTGTTTGGGTTATTAAATAATATCATCCCATTTATTCATATCCGCTACTCACTAGCGTATATACCTTCAATAGCATTTGTATCAGCACTATTATTTTGCGTTATTCAAATTTAAAAATAGTAGCTTTTACAAATTGCTACCATTTACAATTCGCTGGGGTTCATTTACAATTCGCTTGAAAAATGAAATTTCAGTCCATTGGTTGTGATACGTTTTGCTAACTTTTTATGGTTGGTGCTTAAACACGTGTTCGATTATGCCGTTGATGTTTAGAAAAGAATGGCGTAAAATATTTAAGTCTGTCAATTCTTTATATTTTTGATGGTACAGTTGTCTAAGTTCTTCAAGAGCTAAATTTTGTCTAAAGCCACTTTCCAAATTGGTACTCCAAAAAATGTCTCCCTGCCCGTTTCTAAAGTTGGCCGATAGCGTTCCCAACCATTTTTGGCCCAAATACGATGTCAGTATTCCTGAGCTTTTGTCTTTGTCTAATGGCGCAAAATCAAAACGCTTTTTATCCTTAAAAACAATGAGGCTGTTGCAGGAATTGCATTGAAAAATCTCACTAAAATACTTCGATGCTCTTGTAGCCAGGTCGTTCCATTCTCTGTTTTCAATTTCATCTAACAAGTCAAAATAATCCTGGTCGGCAACAAAGTGTGCTTTGTGTTTGATAAAGTCTGATTGGTCGGGAATAATTTGCCCGCAATTACATTGTATTTTTGACATATCAATCCATTTGTTGTACTTCGTCGTTTATAAAAACCTCTTTCCCGTCATTATCAATTTTGGTAAGTTTCCTGATAATCCATTTATCTGCCGATTTTGTATTGACATAGGTACTGAAAATTTGCTCAGCAAAAAATGAAGATAAAAAATCAATTTTATAGTTTTCTTCCTCTGCATTTTTTATTACCTCTTCAAAAAACGGATAATCCGAAATACCATAGCTGTCAAGAAAGAAATTCTCGTTGTGCAAGCGGTCATCCTCCGTGAGTTCTTCTATGAGTTGCTCATAATTTGGTTTCAGCTTTTGTACAAAATCATCATACGGAATTATTATACTGAAGTTATAAACCGCCTTATTTTCATTGTATTTTTTGTAAAACCACTGGTCATAATGCAACGCATCGGCCGATAGTTCCTGATTATTGATGTAGGCTTTTATCATATATTATATTTATTTGCCAAACCATTTTCTTTTCATTGATATTTGTATCATACGGTTGAACAATTTGTCGACATCAAATGATTAACATTCGGTTCCCTTTTGCCATTGATATTGCTCAATCGGTCTCCATTCATTTTCTTTCTGTATAAACCAAATCGTAAGCAAGGTGGTCTCGTTTACTTCCCAAGTCACCTCTTTTATGGGTGTTGATTGTTTTCTTTCGGTTTCGGAAAAATGATTGTAAATGGCTATCCTGAATTCGGAAACAGAGGCCTCATTGAGTGGAAAGGTGGCTTCGCTGATGCTGTTGTATTTCTTTTTTAGTGCTATTAAGGTTTGATTTTTGGCTTTCTCGGGTTCGATGTATTTTTGTTTGATGGTCACCTCATCTTCATTCAATAACAACACACTGGAAAGTAAAAACTCCTGCTTAATGGTGTCAAGCTTTCCTTCAATATCAAAATACAAAGGCTGTTTGGTTGCCACATCTGTAAAACCTATTTGCTTAAACCATTGGTTTAGGTGGTTGTCGCACTGCACATCGCAAGGAATTAAATAATAGGTTTTTCCGCTTTCCAGCTGCGTAAAAAGCATTTTATTTTCGGTCTCTGCTTTTATGGTGCCTATCAACCTTTGAGGTTTTCCGCTTTCTGCTAATTCGCAATTTGCGCAGTTACTATTTGTAGTCCATTCTTCTTGATTTAGATAAGCGAACCCAATCATTCCCAATGCGATGACAATAATCAGAGCAACAGCGATTTTAACGGTTTTGTTCATCTATAAAGTACTTAAGATTTTCATTTATTAATGCTTTTATGATCGTTTAAGTATTTTTCGAAATCAGGATAATATTCATTTTTGGTTTCTAAAAAATTAATCCAATGAAATACAGACATTGCTGTATATTAATGATGTGTTTGCTATTTTAGGACTTTGTTTTCAGGCGGAAGACCTAGTTCAGCGAAGCTAAATTGAAGCACAAAAACTGATTTTATTACTAATGTTTAAATGAAAAACTAATGTTGAATTTTGCACTTCAGCCCGCATGATGCAAAACCCTTGTGTTAACAGCTGTGCCGCTATTCGATTGAGATATCTTTGGCTTCATTCAAAATTTTAAATATCACTTCATCATCCAAAATCATTTCATTTTCGATTTCATTAGGAAGATTCATTGTGGCAATTTCTCTTGAGTTTTTAAAAACGTGAATTTTGTCGTTATTCTCAACTGAAAAAAATATTTCCTCAACTTGGTCAAAGTTGCTAATTTGTTTATTGTCCAAAAATTTCACTACACCAGACCATTGGCCTTCTCGGTTATTAAGACTAGTATAATTATTCAGATAAATGTTTTTTGCTTTCCACTTGAATTCCGCAATAATGAAATAAAGTGAACGAGCAGAACCTTTAAATTCATATTTGATATAAAAAGTTTCATCTCTTGATAAAATGAAATAGGAATCAATGACTGATGCCTTTGGAAAAATAAAATTATAAGCATATTTTCTCTTACCTTCGATAACTTCAAGACTATCTGAGTTGTTATGTTGAATATATACTTTCTTTTTTGAGTTTTGTCCACTTGCGGTGAAACTAAATAAAAGAATGAAAACTAAATATTTCATAGGCTTGGGGTTCAATGTTACCGTTATGCGTTGTTGGCATTTCCGCTAACTTATAAAATAGCGCATATTCATCCAATTCTGAATGTATTGGCGAATGTCTATTACTAAAGTTCAAATGTATTACTTTCCGCCTTTGCAAATTACCACCATTTACAATTCGCTGGGGTTGGTTTACAATTCGCTAATTAAAGAATTGAACCTTGCAGTTTCGCCCCACTAGTGCCCCCTTTATTGGCGGTAGTTTTTTCACTTAACCCTCTTGTTGTTTTGCCGTCCGTTTTGACGGGAATTTTATTGTTTAATTAGTTAATTTTAGGGTCATCACTTCTAAATTTTATGCTGTGGAACGGGTCTTTTATATATTCCTCATTCGTTGAGTTTAATAAAAAATTGTCCTTTTCAATTTGTTTGCGTGCTAACCCCAATTCTTCTGGCGAATATAATTTACCCTGATATTCCACTTTATCGCTGTACTCAAAAAAATGAGCTTTGTAAACTGCATCTTTTTTTTGATTGTCGATGATTAAAATACGGGTATTGAAATAAATTCCATCCTTATTACTAGTGTCAGAAGTCATTCCAAATCCCGTTTCTAATTGGATTGTTTTGTCTTTTAAATCCCATTCGTAGGAGCAAATATTGAAATCACGCGAAATGTTGAATGCGTATTTTGGCTTGCCATACTTTTTATTGAAAATATGAAGCAGATTTTTTTGCGCATCAATGCTGTCCGTTTTGGCTTCCGCATAATAGGCTACCGGCTTTTTGTTGCTGTCGGTCAATATGGCAATATGTTCAAAAAACAAATCGTTGTATCTGGCAACACTGTTTAAAAGTGGGCTACGGTATACGTAACCAAAACGCCTTGGTTTTGATATGGTTTTTGGGGTCGGATAAAGAAGTTTTTCTTGTGTAAGCGTTCCGTTGGCCAAACTATCATATTCAAAATAGCCATCGGCATCTATGGTTATATGTTTTGAAAAAAGTTTTGCAACATCTTCCGAAAAATTGACTGCTTCTAAATTAAATTTAGAATGTTGTTCTAAAATGAGGGGCTGATTTCCCGCATCTGATTTACAAGAGGCGACTGTTAAAATCAATAAGTAAAATAAAATTTTCATTCACTGTATGTTTTTTAGGTTGAGGTAAAAATTGCAACCAACGTTAGCTAATTTTTTGCTGGTGGCGGAACTTTTACTTCTGCAGGTTTTAGATATTTATCAGATAAATTTTGAGAGTTAATTCCTTTCATTTCTTTGCTTATTTCTTTAAGTCCATACTTGTCAGTAATATACTTTGTAATTAACTTATCTGCATTGTAATAATCAAATCCGTGTTCAGTTACAGTAAGTGTGTCGTTTTCTGCTTTATAGAAACCTTCCCGAATAATTTTACCATTTCTTGTAGCATATTTTGTGATTTCAAATTCACTGTGTTTCCATTTGTCCTTTTCAGAGCTTACAATTTTATAAACTTCTAATGTATCGCCTTTTTCTTGTCGTAAATCAGTGTCCAAGTCTTGATAACCACAATAAACATTAAATCGTTTATTTCTAATTTTATAAGTCCCTATTAATTTATCTTTTTTAGTAATTTCAGAAGTTCCAACTGTTGAAAATACCCCTTTGGGCTTTGGTCCTTTCTGTGAAAATGCAGAAATGCAACAAGTTGCTAAAAGTAAAAACGTTAATATTTTTTTCATTGTTTCTCGATGTTTTGTTTTTAAGATAGGTCGGTCAGTAAAATTACTACCAATGTGTTTATATCTGAAACAAACCTGCGCAAATACCGCCATTTTAGTATATTGGCAGAGCTTGTTTCACTTAATCAAATTTAATTACATTGTTTTTTGCAAAGTTTCACCATTTACAATTCGCTGGGCTTGGTTTACAATTCGCTTTATTTCATTTTACCCATTATAAACTTTCTTACCTCTTCGGCCTCACTTTCGGGGAAACGAATGTTAAGCAAAAACTCTCTTTTCTTCAGTTTTAGCTTGATAAGTTTTCGGCTTCCATTATTTAGCAATTCAATTTTATCAATTTCTGTGTAGTCTATAGTTTCATAGTTTTGTAGATAACCAAATGCGGTTGCCAAAACATCTCCTTTTGTTTTAATATTCAATGTAGCGTAGGCAATTTCGTTATCACCAAATTCCAGTTTCAGAATATTTTGTGATTTTTTCACATACATCAATCCTGCGACAAACATCCCTAAAAAAATGGCAAACAATAGTAGCTCCAGGATGAGCGATATTATTCCGTCTACAATACCGTAGGCAAAATAATTGCCGGGTAAAAATGAACTAAAAAAAGAAGCCAAGGTAGTTTCATCTTCAATTGCCAGATAGATATCAAACATTAAAGGCGAAAGACCAATCAACATCAGTGTAGTTCCAATAAATATGCTAATACCTTGCGGTTGATAATAAACTTTTTTCATTTGTTGATGTTAGGATTTATCTATTAATCTTCTTCATACACTTTATACTCAAATGTGCTGTATTCGCTACGATCTTGTTTTGTAAGGCTAAAAACCGAGGTAAAACTATCTTCCGAGGTTTTATAAATCCCCTTCGTCACCAAAGCTTTTACAATAGTGGGGTTTTGTAATTGGGTGATATCTTTATTCAATAATTTCAAAAAATCTGCTTTTGCGTTTTGCTTTTCTGTATCTAAAGCAAAAACTACAGAGCAGATCACAGAAGTGATGATTTCTTTTTCGGTAGTGATGTACAAGGCAACCAGCCATTCATTATCGTTGTATTTAATCACTGGCTCGCCAAGATACATAAAGGCATCTTTTCCTTTGGGGCTGATATGGCCATCTTCATCCGACATCGCATTCCAACGCCAATCAATCTTACTGTTTTTGTAATTCTCACCAATTCTGATTTGATATTGGTCTCGTTTATAGTCAACCAGTTTTGTTTGCTCCAGTCGGTCTGTTAGTTCAGCGGGTTTTCGCATCAGTCCGCTGTCGAAATTGAAGTAAAATATAAATAGCAGCAACAATAGTGCACCAGCAACAATCACAATTATTTTAAAAATGGGTTTCAAGTTTTTTGTTTATTAAGATGTTCCTGAATAATTTGCAAGGCTTTCGGTTCATATTCAAATGCAATTGCTTCGGGTGTTGCTATTTTGCTATGACTTAACAACTTCCAGCTCGAAGAATGTGCAATTGTTTTTTTTACTGACTTTTTTGAAATAAAGATAAATGTATTTACCCTTACTCCTTTATTAAGCAAAGCATTATTTTTGGTTTCGGGTTGTTGGGTAAATTCAAATGTGATGGACGAGAGCCCTGTTGATTGACGGGTTTGTGCCTTTATTAATTTAACTGATGTTATTTCTGTCCACGCTATTTTTCTTTTCCAAAAAATGGAATAAGCTGTAATACCTTCTGCATTAATTTTTATAATCGGTAGAAAAGTTGCTGTTAAAATCCAAGCATCAAAAATTAATAGGATAATAAAAAACAGAACGCCTATTAAATTTTCATTCAGGTAATACTCTACTCCGTTTTTGACGATATTGATAATTCCAATTACTGCAAATTGCACTGTGAACATCATAATTACTATCGCGATAATGTTTAAAAACCAGGTTCTTGAGAAAATTCTGTAAATTGTTTTCAATGTTTTTATTTGATTTGGCAGTATTTACTTGTTGGGAAGTTAAAAATATTGGGTTTTAAAAGATCTGGCTATTTACAATTCGCTGGGGTTGGTTTACAATTCGCCAAAATCTGAAACTTTTCGGGATTTTCATTCGGGCGGGAGACATAGTTAGGAGGAGCTAAATCGAAGCATAAATCTTCAATTTTGCACAAAAGTTCAAACGAAGAACAACTGTTGAACTTTGCAGTTTCGCAACACTATTGCAAAACCCTTGTTGCCTGCTGTGCTTTTTCACCCAGTTTATAAATCCAAAAATTGCTTTACAAGTCTTTCAAATTTATGAAATTCTTGAAATGGAAAATCCCGTTCTCTATTTTCTGCAAAATTTTTGTCCAACAACAAAATTCGTGTCTTTTGCAGTTGCAAATAGAAAATGGTAATCAGTTGTTTCAGTTTTATTTCAAATAAAAACATTAATTGACACAATTTTGGCTCTTCGTCAAAAGTCTCCCCAAATTCGTCCACTGAAACTAATATAATGTCGTGTTGTGTCGTAAATTCAAAGCGATGTCCACCTGGTTCTCCATACCAAAAAAGAGTTGCAAACTTCTGTCCGTTAATTAGGCTTGTCAATACCTGAATTAAATCAAAGTATGGGTCGCTAAAAACGTGAGTAATCGTAAATTCATAAGCCTTTCCTTTGTCAACCAAAAAGCAAGTACTCCAACCGTGAGGATTTAGTGTCAGTAATATGTCGATGTCGTCAGTTTGTTCCATTTTTAAAGTGTCGATCATAGCATAGCAGGCAACGTTTCGGGGCTTGGCGATGGTGGGGGCAATCGAAGCACAAATCTTCAATTTTGTACAAAAGTTGAACCGAATAAATACCGTTGAACTTTGCAGTTTCGCCCCACTATTGCAAAACCCTTGTTGGTGGCAGTTTTATTTATAGTATATCTTTCTAATCAGTTTTTCCTTAATTTCTGGAGTGCAATTTTCCGAATTGTACACTCCAATTTCTTTTACTTTTGGTGGTTCTTCTTTATTTGTTTTTTTTGTTGGTTTATGTTTTACGGGCAAACAATAAGTTTGTGTGGTTCGTTCTATCCAATTGCCGTTTTTGTCATATTTATACAAAATTTCGTTTTCCTGTCCTGTTTCAAAATAATCTCCTTTTATTACATAGTCCCATTCTCTACGTTTTTCATAGACTAATAAATCTTTTTCATTGTACTTGTACACATAAGTTGACAGGCGATTTTCGGTGTCATAGGATTTTATTAATTTTTCATTTTTAGAAATATCCTGAATTGCTTTTTTCCGAATAAAAACATTATTTTCTTTCAGTAACTCTTCTGTTTTTATGCCTTTCTCATTGTACTTATAATAAAAATCTAAAAAATCTTCTTTGCAAGATGAGGTTACACGTCTGTGGGTTACCAAATTCAAACTATCTGTATACTGATATTTAACCACGCAAGTGTCATTGTTAAATTCGTCGATTTCAACTGCTTTTTCTATTCGGTTTTTAATGTCATAAAAATTTTTATTGGTATGATACAATGCACCAATTTTATTGTAATATTTTTCTTCAACAATATTGTTGTTGTTATCATATCGTTCAACAAAACAATTTCCCAAACTGTCAATAATCCCTTTTTTATAATTTGACGGCATAGGTCCGCCCATAAAAGAAAGGTTTCTTTCAGACATATAATCATTTGTAATTACGAAATCTATATTTTTTGATTGTTCATTGGTTTGTCCATTACAAGATGTAAATAACAATAAAAAATTTAAGAAAAATATTAATTGGCTTATCTTCATTTGGTCTTTTGGCGTTAGTCTTATTTGGTTAATTTTAAAATTTATTGATTTATTAAGTAACTTCTTTGAAAATCAATTTTCATTAAGTGTCAGTGTTTCGTCTGTTAGCGGTCGGCCGGAAAATTGCCACCAACGTTTTGGGGCTTGGCGATGGTGGGGCAATCGAAGCGAAAATCTTCAATTTTGCATAAAAATTAAATCGAAGAACTGCCGTTGAACTTTGCAGTTTCGCCCCGCTTTTGGCAATACTATGTTGTGCGATTGTGCTTATTTTACTTAATTTCATAATGTCCCTACACTGGAGAAAAACAATCACCAGTTAATGAATTTTCAGATTGAACCCAAATTAATTTATTCTCGTTTTCTTGATACCATTTTTTTAAATTTTTCTGTAAAAACCGTCTGTTATTTTTGCTTTCCCTCACGAAATACCAATAAGTACAATATCCGCAATCTTCACTAAATTTTTGTCCTATCAACTCAAAAATTGGAATGTCCTTTATTTTTTCATTTAAAATTGTCAAAGCTACATCGGCAACTGTGTATTTTCCGCCAAACATTGGGACATAAACATCATTTAAAACAGTTTCATCTGTTAATTTATCTATTAAACTAGGAATGTTATCTTTTCCTTGTTTTACTAAACTCCAAAAAATAGTGTCATTGCAATTTGCTATATACGGAACTTGCTGAATGTTTTTTATATCTTCAACGGTAACAGAATTATTGAAGGTGTATTTATTGTCTTTAATTTTAGTTTGATTTACTTCAATAGCTTTTGGTGCTTGTCCACAAGATTGGAAAAAGAATATAAAAGTAATTAAGGTTGATAAGGTTAAAGTTTTCATTTGTTTTTTGTGTCGTTTCAATTTATACAGGATGTTGATTGAGGCATATCGCACAACTTATTTATAAGCGAAACAAACCTTCGCTTATCCACCCGATTTTAGCTGTATTAGCGAAGTTTATTTCTAATTTTCAAATTTATAACTATTGATGTTTTCTACTGCTCACCATTTACAATTCGCAGGGGTTGGTTTACAATTCGCAAGAATTACTTCTTTTTATAAAATAGAAAACAAAGCATTGTAGCAAAGAGTATCAGGAATAAAACCGATGTTTTGAGGCATATATTTAGCATCAAACTGTTTTTATCATTTCTCCGTCCTCTGTTTTCGGCTTTTAACTTTAATGCTTCGGCTTTTAAATAAGAAACATCAGAACTGTTTTTTATTTTTTCTTGCCATTGGCTGTTATAATATCCATCATAATTAGTAATGACAATTTCGCTATGATTAATGGTTTGTAACACAATTGAAGCGGTTGCTACAAGTGAAACGACAAAGAGAAGAATTATTACTTTTTTCATTTTTTATGACACTATTCAATAGCTTTTTCAATTGGCAATAAAATGTTGACATCATAGCCTAATGTTTCCAAATAATGAAGCCCATTTTGTTTTTCGACTTTATTGGCTCCCTCCCATCCTTTTGCTCTGCCCAAAAGAATAAGCTCACGAATGTATTTTGGCTCATTAAGATTTACAATTTCTTCCTCACTACGATTATAGTTATACATCTTAATTCCCGACTTTAAAACTTGCCCCATATAAATATGGTCTAATGTTAAAAAATCAATAATCAATGGGGTTTGCTTATGCCCAGCTAAGAATATTTTTATGGTCAGCGTATTTGTTGAAGTTTGGTGATGATACTTATCGGTTACAACATACAAATAAATCAAATTGTTGATGGTTATTTTTCTTAATTTGCTTTTCATCCTATTGTTTCAATAACAAAAATTATCTACTATATCGGTATGTTCAACACCACCGTTGTGCCACCTTTTTCATTCTGATGGATTTCTACACTCGCATTTTTGCCTAATAATCGGATACGTTCTTTGGTAATAGTGCCCGAAAGTGATGTGCCCGGAATAGCATTAGAAACATTGCCTTTCTTGCCACTATCTGCAATTTGAACGGTCAATAAGTTGTTGTTTAATTCAAAATTTAAAGTAATTTTTGCATTGGCATTGCCCAAGTCGATACCGTGGATAATGGCATTTTCTACGAAAGGTTGTATGAGCATTGGTGGCAACATCAGCATTTCAATATCTTGTTCTAATGGAATGTTGAGCTCATATTCGAACGCATTTTCAAATCTCAATTGTTGCAGGTTCAGATAATTCTCGAGGGCTTCAATTTCGTCGCCCAAAGGCACCGTTTGTTCTCGGCTTAGCTCTAAGCTACTTCGTAATAACCTACTGAAACGACTGAGGTAATTTATAGCTTCTTCTTTTTTATCTAACCGAATAGAACTTTGCAAAGCCGATAAGGTATTGAAGATAAAATGCGGTTCCATCTGGGTTCTTAGTAATTGCTGTTGTAGTGTAATTTTCTCCCGTTCCTGATTGTCACGCTGTTGCTTGTTTCTGTAATAGATTAGTGCGAATAACAGCAGTAACAGTACTACTACAAGTGCAGAAATAATGAGCCAGAGCCGGTTTTCCTTTAGTTCCAGCTGATTGATTTTTATGTTTTCGTTTAGCTTACCAATAAAATTATCTTTTGCCTGCAATTGGTACAAACTGCCCATTTCCGCAACAGCCTGCATATTCTGGTTGTAGCTGTTTTCATTTTGTACCTCAAAAGCTTTTTCCATACTTGCAAGGGCTTCTCCTATTCTACTGGTGTTTTTTTGAATTTTAGAAAGCGTTTTGTAATAAAGAATTTCATTTTCGGCAGAGATTAAATCTACGTGTTCCGATTGTACTTTTTCTGCGTTTTTTAGATAAGCCAAAGCATTGTCATTGTCATTCAGCAAGTTGTAACACACACCGATATTAACTAATGTAACATAGTAGTTATTAACAGGAACCGGATTTGTGCCTTCATTTTTGTACTGCTCTTCATCGAGTTCTTTTTTCAGTAAGTGGTATTTTAAAGCATTTTTGTAATCTGGCCTTAAATAATAATAACTGGCCTTGGTTTCATAAAGAAAATCAGGGTCATAAGCACCGGGGAAATCCTTATCTAATTGTTCTATTTTTTGAATATACGTCTGCACACTATCTGCCATTTTATAATCCAAAAAAATCTGTGCAAGTTGCACTAATGGCCGCCTGCGATTGATATCCCCAGGTTCAAGTTTGTTCACCAATGCCAATGCAGCACGGTTCATTTTTACAGCCAATTCTAACTGATAGAGCGATTTGTTACTTTGAGCGGCTGCCAAAAGCATTATCGTTTTTGCCTTAGGACTAATGTTGATGGTATCGTTTGCCAGAACAATATTAGCGGCTTTGTTATAATAATAATTGGCCTGATGTTCTAATACCTTCTGATTGCAAACATTACCCATTCCCATATAAATATGGGCTTTCAAATCCAAATTTGTAGCAGTAAGTTCAATGATTTCCAGTGCTCGTTTCACGTAAACCTCGGCACTGTCATTGTTTTGCATTCCGTAAAATCGGGCAATGTTATAATTCACATCTGCAAATAAAACAGTGTCTTTCTTTAGCTCGGGATTATTGTAAATCGAAAACCAGGCTGTCTTTAAACTGTCTGCATTTTCAGCAGATAATTTTTTATCTTTCAAGCGGTCAAATGCTTTAGAAAGTGTTGTTTCGGGTTTGGTTTTCGGTTCATTCTTTTTACAACTATTGGCACCAATTAAAATGGACAACAGCATAAATATTTTTAGAAATCTCATAATTGGTGTGGTAATAAATGTTGCATAATGAAGCTCTTTTTTCTGGTAGATACAGGAATTTCTTCCTGATTTTTCATTAGCAGATTTTCAGAACGTTTTAACCCGATAATGTATTCGCGGTTAACCAAAAAAGATTGGTGTGTTCTTAAAAAGTATGGTGCAGGCAACAATTCTTCGTAGTATTTTAACGGTTTCGATACCAAATGTTTTTCGCCATTGCTCAAGTGAAAAAAAGTATAGGGACCATCGCCTTTGCAATACAAAATTTCCTGAACTGATACAATACGCATCGTATTAACCGAATGGATGGCAATCTGTGCCGGTAATTCGCCAGTACTAACCGATTGTTCGGCTAAAAACAATTGCTGTACCCAATGCGGATTATTATCCCGACGACGGCGGTAACGGTTCAGGGCTTCGGTAAGTTCTTCTTTTACAATAGGTTTCAGCAGATAATCCAATGCACCGTATTTAATGGCTCTGATGGCAAACTGGTTATAAGCGGTGATGAAAATAATGTGCTGTGGAACCGGGTCAAGTGACTTCAAAACATCAAAAGCGTTACCGTTGCGCAATTGGATATCCATAAGCAAAACATCGGGCTGTTTGGTAACTATAAGTTTTACAGCCGATTTTACATCTTCTGCGAAACCCAAAAGCTGTGTATCTGGTTCTTGTTTAATTAGAAATTCTATTTCCTGACGAATGGCAGGCTCGTCTTCTATGATGGCTATTGAAATCATTTGTGTTGATTAATCATTAATTATGCAAATTTATTAATTATTAGTCTTGCTTTGAGTTCAAGATAGTTTGATTTACAATTCGCTGGAGTTGATTTACAATTCGCTAATTTTAGAAATATTTTTTGATTTGTTCTTGTGCAGAAAACTTAATTCAGCGAAACTCAATCGAAGCATTACTTGTCCCGACACTTCGATAAAAGCTGGTTTTATGACTAATGTTTAATTGATGATAAAGATGAGATAAACCTTTGTTATGCGATTGTGCTTTTATTTCAAACTAATTTTAAATTTTTGTTTTCATTTTGTATATTGCAATATGAACAAAATAATAATTAAGATTGATAGGATTATTTTTTTTCATCTGTTTTGTGTCATTACATTCCATTAAAAGTATAATTTACTGATTGTTCTTTCGACTGATTTTAGATTATTTTTTCTGTAAAAAATCATCAATATTATCATAACCAAAATACCTATATAAAAAATCTAGTGCAGTTTCTCCAGATTTGTCTTTAATATCAACCTTTGCTCCATAATCGTATAATAATTTCACCATTCTTTTATCTAAACTATCTTCTTTGGAATAGTCTAATTTAAATGCTACATTCTCAATGGCATTTGATATAGGTAAAATATAAACATCAATATAATTAGGGTCTGCACCTCTTATTAACAAATATTCTACAAATTCTAAATTATCAGCTCCTGTAGCTAGCAATAAAGGACTTCGTTCTAAAGTATTTATAAAATTTAAGTCAAGATTAGTATCGGTTATGAGTTCTCTTGCCTTATAAAAATCTCTTCTAAAAATAAGTCGACATAAATCTTCTCTCATATGGTCAATTTTTCAATTAATTGGTTAAGTATTTACCAACTCATTTATAGCTAAAAACAAACTTTCTTATTTACAACCACTTTTATTTGTATTAGTGAAGTTTATTCCTCTTGTTCAAATTTAAAAATAGGAGATATTGTAAAGCTGAACCATTTACAATTCGCTGGGGTTGATTTACAATTCGCAAAAGCTAACGAAGATTTTTTCAGCTTTGTTGCACCAAATGTTTCAAATCCGGATCATTTTTAATTCTTTACAATTCTGCCTCCATATTTTGCAATCAATTTTTTTTTTGATTTCGCTTTTGCTTTTCTCATCTGATATTACAGCTCTGAAACCAAATATTTTATTATCTATGTTTTTCTTTTTAAGTTCATTCAGATTATTGATAAGCTGTTTTTTGGTTTTGAAAATTTGCCCTTCTGAATTAACATTATGATGGTTTATTTTTGAATGAAGTAAAAAATACACTTTCTTAACCGGGATTTCAGAAACTGAAAATTTGTTAGCGTCTGCATCTCCGACCAAAATTGCAAAAGTTGGCTATTACAACTAAACCAAACATTAGAATAGCTTTCTGGCAGGCAGGGTTTACAGATTGTTTTTTTCTCTTCTGGTTTTCAAAAAATCCTGGGGACGGATACCATTTTGCTCATAAAAGATATTGGAAAAACTTTGTCTATTGCTAAAGCCACAAGCCTCTGCAAGATCCTCAACAGAATATTTCACCCAATTCTTATCATTACATATCTTTTCCGTAGCGTATTCTATCCTTAATTTATTAATATAGGTATTAAAATTACTTTGTTTAAATTCGTTGATATACTGTGAAAGATAAGAAGTATTGGTTTCAAAATTTGCAGCAAGTTTTCCTGCGGTTAATCCTTTTTCAAGAAATCCATTACACTTCTCAAATTCAGAAAAATTTTGGTTTAATTTTTTGAGTAATTTTGAATCCATTTTGAACGTTCTTTCTTTGATCTCTTTCTCTTTGGTAATATTAATACTGTTGATTTTAAAGAGAAGCCTTTCATACTTTCTTTGGACTTCTTTTTTGCTTTTTGATCGAGAATGTAAAATAAATACCAAAACCAAAATTAATACTCCACTTAGTATAAGAAGATATTTCCCATAAGAATTTCTATGCTCCAGATTTACTTTTGTATCCAATAATGCTTTTTCATCATAATCTTTATGTATACGTGTAGACAGATATTTGAAATCATTAGAAATTAATTTATCTGCTTTTAAGAGTTGTCTAGTGTAGTATAGTTCTTGTTTCGGATCATTATACTTTTTGTAATAGTTGATAAGTTCGTCATAATTTTTTCGTAATTCCGGAAGAATAAACTGATGTTTATTGAAAATAGAATCCACTTTTTTATAATTCTCCAAAGCCAGCTGGTCTTTACTAAGTTTTTGAAAGCTTTGTCCTTTATAAAAGTAAATCACTGATATCCAGGCAAAATCATCTATTTTCATTAATCCAGGAAGAGCAAGATCAAAGTTTCTGATCGCATTTTCATATTTTTTCTGTTGAAAATCTGAGATCCCTTTCGATTTTTCAAAATAGCTTTTTTCCAGATAGAAAGATTTGTCTTTTGGTATTTTATGTAGTCCTTCATTTACTAATTTTTGTGCTTCCTTATGTTTTCCAAGAGACTGATAACATATGATTATCTGATGTAGTGTATTAAGATACCCTTTCTGATTATTATAGATAAGATTAGAATGGATATTAGCTCTTGTATTGGGTTCAAAATAATCTAAACATTGTTGAAAAATTGGTAAGGCTTCCTGATAATGTCCCAAATAGCTTTTTACGACCCCAATATGATACAGGTTTTGATATTTCAGAAATTGGTCTTTAGTATTTTGGGTGTAGTGATATGCTTTTAGATATTCATCTAAAGCAAGTTGAAATTTTTTATGATTAAAGTAGTAGATAACACCTTTGCTGATATAAGCGTTGCCTATAAGATCCTCATTTTTTGATAGTTTTGCAGCCACAATTGCGCTATCAGCATATTTAAGTTTTCTATCTGGAGAGAAAAATATACCATCCTTATAGGCCTGATAGAGTTCTGCATAGTTTTTTTCTTTTTTGGCAGTAGATATTGCAAGATTGATAAAGCTAAATGCTCTGGTATCGTTTTCATCATATTCCCAATATTTATCCCGCAATACAGAATAGAAATCCTGTGCTTGCAAAACTGCAACTAGGAAAAACAAGAAAAACCCTGTTATTCTTTTTTTCATGTATGTGTGTTTCTATAAAAAATCCAATCAAAAATATATAAAAAAATAGCAATTTAATTACATAGTTTTAAATTATTCATTTTTTTTAGAACAGTAATATCTTATTAATTAATAAGATACCGTCCAATGAATAAAGCATTTGAAATCTACAACCAATACTTTTCAAATCATGTCTGGCCAGTAGTACAGAAACATCAGAATCAAGCTGCATTGGAATTGCTGGTTAAGGCTCAAGAAGCACGAGATCTTACCCTCGATGAGGGAATTTACAAAGAAATGGCAGATAATTATCTGTCCATGGTACTGACACTCATAACATCGAAACACAGAGAAAAAGTAATGAAGTAAAAACGCACTATAATAATCTCATCACTATTTCAGTCATTACTGGTCTTGTTATTCTCATTGTCATTATGATTTTAAAAACAAGAAAACGTAATAAAAACTATCAGAAAAAATTCGGCAGCCTCTGAGATCTTAGAAAGAGTATAGATTAGAGGCCTGCATTTAAATTAGGAAAAGAATCGAAATAAAAAATCCCTCTAATTGAGGGATTATATTTTTAAAAATCAGGACATTCTAATGTCAGTTGCTCCGCATAACATTGAGGAATCGGACTGTTAGGGCAATGCATTGGCTTCGATCCCTGAGGACATATTTTTTGGCTCCCTTTTACTTCTTTTAGCTGATCTCTTGAAATTTTTTTCAAATTTTTCATGGTTTTGATTTTAGTTTAGGAGTTAAATATAGCAATAATTCTCTATATATAGATTTAATATGAAAAAAATATTTTTTTATTGTGAAAGATGTCTGATAAAAGAATAAATCACAAACCCGGATACAATTGAAACTTTGTGAAAGATGAAATATTTGTTTTTTTAAAATAAATTCATTATCTTGAAATATGAAAAAAAGTGAACGTCAGGATAATATAACACACGCTGGCAAAATTAGTGAACGATCAAAAGCATTGGAAGTGCTTGAAAAAGCAAAGCAAACACAGGGTAAAATTACCTTTCTGCGACAAGGTGCTGGAAGAAACTTTAAACCAAAAAATGAGGATTTATAAATTAAAGTATATCCTCAAAGAATAGAATGTTTACCCCGTGGAAACTCGGGAAGAATTAGAGGTTAAATTCATGGATTTTGTAAAAGAAAAATCACAAAAGCTGAATGATTCATTTACAATATATACATACACCCAACCTATAATATAAAAAGCCATACTGTTAGTGTGGCTTTTTATATTATAATTGATTTGAATTTTTAAGCTGTAACACTCTCTGATAAAAAGACTGATTCGCTATCTTTTCCTCCGCTTCATCAATTGCTTTTAATAAATTATTCTGATTATCTGCAATATCTCCTAATATTTGGGACATAAGTTCCCATACCGGTTTCATCTTTTCTATAAGCTCCTTTCCTTTATGGGTTAAAAGAAATAATCTTTTGCGCTCGTCCTGCTTATCTTTTTTCCATTCTATAAGTTCCTGATTCTCCAGTTCCTTAAGTAAGGTGATAGTGGATGGATGGGTATACCCTATTTCATTAGCTATTTCTACAACACTTGCCAGTTCCTTTTGATAAATGGTATAGATAACAGGGAACCATTTCAGCTCAAAATCAATTCCAAAGGCTTTGTAGATCATAGCTCCCTCCTTTCTCAGCTGTTCACTAAAACGATGTAGTCTTGTGGATATGGCAAGGATTCCTGCTTCGTTGATAACATTCATATTCAGTCAGTATGTAAATGATAAAAAATATCGTCGGCACTCATTAAGGGAAAACGAGCCGGAAGTTCTTCTTTCTTAATTTTCATAAAATCATTTCTTTCATAGAAACGTTGTGCAGCTTTCAATACCGTTATGGTTCCCAAATATATATCGTTAATTCCTTTTTCACGGCAGAAAGATATTAATATTTCCAATAAAATCTGGGCAATATTGAGTTCTTTTCCTCTAAATTCCTTTTTTACAAACATTTTTCTTATTGCTCCTGACCCATCATCAAACTTAACCAATGCAATTGAACCCACCAATTCACCGTCTATAAATGCTCCCCAGAAATTTCCTCCCGCCTCGTGATAAAAACTTTCGATTTCTTTTAAATCGGGTTGATCATGCACTGTGATGGGAATATTGAATTCCTGCTGCTGAATCGTCAGAATCAGTTCAATGGCCTGCTCTGAATACGAATTGTCTATCGATTGAATCTGTAATTTCATAGGTATTATATTAAAGTATAAAACTACGTAGTTAAATACATACATACAAGTGAAAATTTATTTTTATCATTATTTTAACAATCCTTAAAAATTTAAAATAAAAAAACGTATGCCATTGCTGACATACGTTTTATGATAATCTATTACAAAATACGGTTATTTCCAGCCTCCGCCTAAAGCCTGATAAAGCTCAACAGCTGCTTTCATTTTGTTGTATTGTGCATTGGAAATATTAAGTTCTGCATTCAATGAATTAACACTTGCATTCAAAACTTCAAGATAATTCGCCATACCATAGTTTACCAATTCCTGAGAATAGTCTACCGATTTTTTATAGGCATTCAGTTCTTTTTGCTTTAATTCAATAAATGAATCCTGTACAGAGAAGACCCTGATAGCATCGGAAACTTCTTTCCCTGCAGTAAGAACAGTTTTTCTAAAATTCAGATAGGCTGTTTCCTGATTGGCAAGACTTACGTCATAATTGGTCTTGATCTGTCTCTTATTCAGGATCGGTTGTGCTAATCCTGCTACCACATTGGCAAATAATGAATTTACACTGAACAGGTGATCAATATCTACAGATTGAAGTCCTCCCGAGCCTGTAAGCTTTAATGTTGGATAAAACTGAGCTTTTGCAGCATTGGTCAATTCAAATGCATTCATTAAAGTAAATTCTGCCCTCATTACATCCGGACGATTAGCCAGCAATTGAGTTGGATATCCAAGTTTTACATCACTTGGAAGATTTTGTCCTTCTAAGGTAGATCTTTCAATAGTATGAGAGGATTCTCCCATTAAAAGACTCATCGTATTCTCCAGCAATTGAATCTGTGTATCAATATCAATCAATAGAGATTTTGCATTGAAAACAAGTGCTTCACTCTGCTGTACGGCTACTTCTGTAAGAGATCCTGAAGCTTTCAAAGCCTTTGTTGCCTCCAAATTTTTCTCACGAACCGCAATGGTTTCTGTAATGATCTTTTTCTGGGCATCAAAAGTCAGCAACTGATAATAGGCAGAAGCAATGGAGGCCACCAGACTGCTTTTTACCGCTTTATGAGCCGCAACAGTTCCTAAATAAGTTGCCAGTTGTGCTTTTTCCTGTGCTTTTAGTTTTCCCCAAATATCTGCTTCCCATCCAATAGTTCCTGTGATATCGAACTGATTAACATAGCGCCTTTCTCCAATAATCTGTCCAAACTGAGTGTTGATAGACTGGGTTTGGAAAGTATAGTTGGGACCAATGGATAGTGTTGGTTGATAGGCAGCTTTACTCTGCTTCAGATAAGCTTCTGCAGAATTAATGCTTTGCAGTGCAATTCTAATATCCAGATTGTTCTCTAAAGCCTTTGAAATATGCCCCTGAAGGATCGGATCTGTAAAGATTTCTTTCCATGAAACATTGGCAATGGTAGCACTGTCTGAAGGAAGCATATCGGTACGGAAAAGCTTTTCGTCAACAACGTTCTTCGGTCTCTCATACTCTTTTCTGGCCATACAAGATGTGATGGCTCCCAGTATGATTGCTGAGAAAGTTATTCCTTTTATGATGTTTAATAAACTCTTCATTGTTTAAAATTAAAAGTTAAAAATTAGAAAATAGAGGTTAGAAGCAGAGCATTAGATTAATTTCTAAGCTCCAACTTCTAGTTTCTCTAATTCATTTTTACTCTGCTAAATTGATTTCTTCTTTCTTTATAGGTTTAATCTTTTCCTGTAAGGTTTCAAAAATTACATACAATACCGGAATTACAAAAAGCCCTAAAATAGTACCTATCAATAGTCCTATAGCAGCACCTGTTGCAATAGACCTGTTACCTACAGCACCAATTCCGCTAGCTAGTACCAATGGCAATAGACCGAAGATAAAGGCGAATGATGTCATTAGAATAGGTCTCACCCTGGCTTTAGCGGCATTGATGGCTGACATTACAATGGTTTCACCATGATGTCTTCTCTGAACAGCAAATTCTACGATAAGAATTGCATTTTTCGCCAGTAGTCCCACAAGCATGATCAAGGCAATCTGGAAATAAATATTATTTTCCAAGCCCATCACTTTCTGTCCTAAGTAAGCTCCCATTACCCCTAAAGGAAGAGAGATCACAACAACCAGCGGAAGAATATAACTTTCATACTGAGCAGAAAGAATAAAGTATACAAAGATTAAACTCAATGCAAAGATCAGAAGCGTCTGAGATCCTGAATTTAATTCTTCTCTTGTTAACCCGGTAAACTCTACTGCATAGTTTTGATTCAGGGTTTCATTTGCCACTTGCTGTACAGCGGTAATGGCATCCCCGGAGCTATATCCTTCAGAGTTGGCTCCTGTTACTTTCACGGATGTAAATAAGTTATAACGGCTTACAGATTGCGGTCCGTATGCTTTTGTCAATGTTACAAACTGTGAAATTGGAGACATGATACCAGAACCTGTTCTTACATAGAGTTCGTTTAGATTTTCAATATTCTTTCTGTTCTCAGGAAGTGCCTGAACCATAACTCTGAACTGTTTACCATACTTGGTAAAGTCGGCAGTATAAATACCACCAATATATCCTTGCATGGTAGACAGAATATCATTTACGGAAACCCCAAGCTGTTTGCTCAGAGGAACATTAATCTCCATCTGATACTGAGGATATTTGGTATTGAATGACGTTTGTGCAAATTGAATTTCCGGTCTCTGCATCAGCTTACCGATAAATTCATTGGTTTTATTATCCAGATCAGCATAATCTCCACCTGATTTATCCAGCAATACCATTTCAAAACCTGCACTACTACCAAAACCGGGTACACTTGGAGGCTGGAAGAACACTACTTTAGCATCCGGAACAGATCCTACAATTCCGAATAGTTTCTTCGTAATATCTTCGGAGGTTTGCCCGCCTGCTTTTCTTTCTTCAAATGGCTTCAGCTTAACAAAGGCAAGACCGTTGTTACTACCGTTTCCGGATAAGAATCCTCTACCTGTAGAAATGGTTACGTTTTGTACTCCCGGAACTTTCATTGCTTTGGCCTGAAGAGTTTTCAAAGCGTTGTAGGTTCTTTCCATAGAAGCTCCCGGAGGAAGCTGAACATCTGTAAAGATGATCCCTCTGTCTTCTGTAGGTACAAACCCTTTCTTCATACTGCTGCTTGCCCAGAATAAAATACCTCCGGTAACCGCGAAAATAATTAGGGTAACCCATTTATGTCTTAAAAGGAATACAAATCCTCTTCCGTAACGTTCAGTAGTTGTTTTAAAAGCAATATTAAACTTATAGAAAAACTTCTGCAGAATGTTTAAGTTCTTGTACTCTGCATGATGCTCTGCGTGAGGTTTTAAGAATAATGAACATAAAACCGGGCTTAACGTTAGTGCATTAATAGCAGAAATGATGATGGCAATAATCAATGTAATACCGAACTGTTGGTAGAATACCCCTGTAGGCCCCGTAATGAATGTTACTGGGATAAATACTGCTGCCATTACCAAAGTAATAGAAATAATAGCCCCTGTAATCTCATCCATTGCTTCTACCGTTGCTTTTTTAGCATCTGAAATACCATGCTCCATCTTCGCATGAACAGCCTCGACCACGACAATGGCGTCATCCACCACAATTCCGATGGCGAGTACCAATGCAAATAAGGTTAAGAGGTTCAATGAATACCCGAAAAGATTCAGGAAGAAGAACGCTCCTACAATAGATACCGGAACTGCAATAGCCGGAATCAATGTAGATCTGAAATCCTGAAGGAAAATATACACTACAATAAATACAAGAATAAAGGCTTCGATCAGGGTGTGTACTACCTTTTCAATAGAAGCTTCAAGGAATTCGTTGGTATCAAAGTTAAAGGTATACTTGATTCCCTGTGGAAAAGTTCCCTCTGCAGATTTCAGATAAGTTTTGATATTTTTAATAATCTCCTGTGCGTTGGATCCTGGAGTCTGGAAGATCCCCATACTAATGGAAGGATTGTTACCATTTTCCCCGATACCAGTGTAAGACTGACCTGCCAGTTCTACTTTGGCAACATCTTTCAACATCAGGTTTTGTCCGTTTGCAAGAGATTTGATGATGATATTATCGTACTGTTCTTTATCGTTGAATTTACCTACATACTTGATAATATATTCAAAAGAACTTCCGCTGTTCTGGCCAATAGAACCTGCTGCTGCCTCCCTACTTTGCTCATTGATGGCATTGGTAACATCTGTAGGCGTTACACTATAAGCGGCCATTTTTGCAGGGTCCAGCCAAATTCTCATCGAGTAGTTTTTACCTCCGAAAACGTTGGCATCCCCTACACCATTTACCCTTTTTAAATTTGGAATAATGTTAATATTCAAAAAGTTCTGAAGGTATACGTCATCAAGATCTTTATTTTCAGAATAGAAAGACATATACATCAGGGCACTGGTCTGCTGTTTCTGAGTTACAACCCCTGAACGCGTTACTTCAGATGGTAGAAGAGGTGTCGCTCTTGCCACACGGTTCTGTACGTTTACCGCAGCAATATCCGGGTCTATTCCTTGCTTGAAGAAAACCTGGATCTGGGCAGAACCATCATTCCCAGCACTGGAAGTGATGTAATCCATTCCTTCTACCCCGTTGATCTGTTCTTCCAAAGGTACTACTACACTTTTCATCACCGTTTCAGCATTGGCTCCCGTATAGTTTGCGGAAACACTCACCGTAGGCGGCGCAATATCCGGATACTGTGTAACCGGTAACGAGATCAGTCCTAGCACACCGAGAATCACAATCAAAATTGAGATTACGGTAGATAAAACCGGTCTGTTAATAAAGTTTTTTATCATTAGAATTTCGGTTTTATTGATTGAACAAGACTATCCATTTTTATTGGCTTCGGTTTCACTGCTGTTCCCGGTTTCAAACCTCCGATACCAGCTGCAATAACTGTTTCACCTTTATTAACTCCTGATTTGATAAGAGCCATATTGTCAATTCTGTCAATAACATTTACAACAACATTTCTGGCAGTATCTCCTTTTTCTACTTTGTATACGTAAACAATACCTTGTTGTTCGTAAGTAGCACTTTCAGGAACTACCAATACATTGTCATAGCGCTGAGGAAATCTGATGGTTCCACTGTTACCATTGCTTAATAATTTTTGAGCATTGGAGAACGCAACTCTGAACTGAATGGTTCCTGTTGTTGGATCAATCTGGCCTGTGATAGCTTCAATTCTTCCTTTTTCAGGATAAAGGCTTCCGTTGGCTAACTGAAGCTCTACCATTGGTAAGTTTTTGATTTTCTCAGGCATAGAAGCCCCAGGAGATTTTTCAAGGAAATTAAAATATTCCTTTTCATTCATGGCGAAGTAGGCAAAGATCTCAGAAGTATCAGAAATCGTTGTCAGAGGTGTTTGATCAGACGGTCCTACCAAACTTCCGACTTTTAACGGTAGTCTTCCGATTACCCCTGAAATAGGAGCACGAATGATGGAGTATTCAATGTTTGCCTCTACTCCTTTGTAATTGGCTTCAGCCTGTCTTTTTGCTGCATGAGCCTGTTGTAGCTGTGCCTGTGCCTGAGCCAACTGAGCCTGTGCCGTTTGTAGCTGTACATTGCTGATAATATTTTTTTGTACAAGCGGTTTCAGTTTGTTCACTTCTACTTGTGCAGCATTTACAGAAGCTTGTGCAGCAGCAATGCTGGATTCGGCAGCACCGATTCCGGCTTTGGAAGCAGCCGCATTTTCAGTCAGAATATTGGTTTCCAGACGGAACAAAGGCTGTCCTTTTGTAACATATTGCCCTTCATCTACCAATAACTGGGTGATATAACCTTGTATTTTTGCACGCACATCATTGTTTACCCTACCTTGGATGGTAGCCGGAAACGTCTGATAACCCACTATATTTTTTGACTCCACAGAAACAACAGGAAAAGGCTTTGCACCATCCTGCTTGGGAGCTTCTTTTTTGCAGGCAGTCAATGAGAATGCCGCAATCGAAAGTATAACTAGCTTATTATTCATTTTATAGTTTATTAAGAGATTCCTGAATATTTTCTATGTTTTTGTTTAAGAGTGCTTTGTAAACTTCTATTCTTTCGTTGTATCCATCATCTTTACTTTTTTTAAAATTGTTTAAATCATCTAATAGTTTTAGTTCGTCCTGCATTTTCTGGACAATTTTCTCAAACCGAATTTTCTTATACTCATCATTGATGAAAAAATATCGTTTTCGCTCATCCATTTTATTATGATCCACAATGAGCTGAGCATTCAATAGTAATGAAATACTCGTAGATACTGAGCTTTTGCTTGCTGAAAGGACTTCAACAAACTCATCAAAAGTAATTCCTACTTTCTCATAGTCAAAAAGAAGGTAGGAATAAATTTTCGAAGCTAAAGGGGGTAAGCTGAACACGGTGCCGTAGAACTTTACGGCATCCTGAAAAATTTTTTCATCAATTTCTATACTTTGGTGCATAATATAAAAATTTAAACAAAAGTAAAAATTAGTTCAGAACCAAACGAACAAACCTGATAGAGATTATAAATACAGGGCGTTTTAAAAATTCAATGAAAGTTGATTTAACTTTTTGCTTAAATTATAATCTTCTCAAAGGCCTTTCTCATTCCGTCTGCCAAAAGTACCTCTCCACAATAAGAATATCCTTTGCTTTCAAGGATTTTTAACATGGCTATATTGTCGTGGTTCGTATCTACTTTAACACTCTGAACTCCATGGGATCTGGTGAAATCCTCAATATGATCAAAAAGTTTTTTTGTCATTCCCTGACCTGCAAATTTTTCATCAATGGCTACTCTATGAACAACAACGAATTCGCCATTGCTTAACCATGCTCCCTCAATTTTGCTGTAAGCAGGTTCATCATTCAGAATCAGGGCTGCATACACTGCAATTTCTCCATCTACTGTAAGAACATACCCAAATCCTTTGGCAATATCGCTTTCCACTGTTCCAAGATTAGGATACCCGTTCTGCCATTGTGTACTCCCATCCTGTCTTCTTCTTTCAATCGACTGCTGGATGATTTCCCAAATAATGTCTCTGTCTTCAATTTCCGCTTTTCTTAGTTTAGTTTCTGGATTCATGTAATTTATTTTTGACTAAAAACTGAAAGATTAAAGAACTGGAATCACTTCATTCCTTAATCGTTTTTAATGATTGTTTTCTTAATTAAAAAACCGAAAATTAATTAAGAAATTAATTTTCGGTTTGAAGTAGTAAAATTTAAAATTATGAAATTGTTTTTTATTAATTTTCACTTTGTTGAAGGTAAGCATCAATAATTTCGAATGCTTTCTCTTCATCTTCCAGATCCACCATTACCTTTAGCGATGTAGCTGTGGGAGTTGTGGTAAATGTAAGATAATTGTTTTCAACAGTGTTTGTAATTTGCGCATCATCTAATTTAGACTTAACCAACTGAATTTCTGAAGGGTTATCACTTTCATAAACTGATACTCTCGTACTTCTTTCCATATTCTAATTGTTTGAGTACCTAAATGTACAATGTTTTTTTGAAAATTACAAATCTTTGGTTTTAAATTTTATTAATATTGTTTTCAATTTTGTCTAATGCCAATTGGATTTCTTCCTTGGTAACGTTCAGGTGTGGTCTGAAACGTAGAGACTGGTCTCCACATGGAAGAATGATCAATCCGTCATTGAATAATTCGTTCATCATCTTATTTCTTTCTTCTCCGGATGGAAGATCAACAGCACACATTAGTCCTCTACCTCTTGCATTTGAAATTTTCTCAGGATATTTCTCAGCTAGCGTCTTTAGGCTTTCTAACAGGAATTCTCCAACTACTCTAGCATTTTCAACAAGGTTTTCTTTTTCAATCACTTCCATTACCAATTGGAAACGAAGCATATCGATAAAGTTACCTCCAAATGTAGAGTTGATTCTTGAGCTTTCTCTGAAAACGTTGTTCGGAACTTGGTCGAATTTTTCTTTGTTAGCTAGCACTCCGCAAACCTGAGCTTTTTTCCCGAAAGAAATAATGTCCGGTTTTGCTGTAAAGTGTTGGAATGCCCACATTTTACCTGTAATGGCAATACCTGTCTGAACTTCGTCAAATATTAATAGAATTTCGTGGTTATCACAAATTTGTCTTAATCCCACTAAGAATTCATCTCTGAAGTGATTGTCCCCGCCTTCTGCCTGAATAGGTTCAATGATGATACAAGCCACTTTGTCAGGATTCATCAAGATAGCTTCTTCAATCTGAACCAAAGCCAGCCTTTCATTCTTGATGGTTTCTTCAAGATTTTCTTCTGTAATCGGGAATTTTAATTTTGGATTTAAGATTCTCGGCCAGTTGAACATTGGGAAATATTGGTATTTTCTAGGATCTGAAGTGTTTGTTAAGCTCAAGGTATAACCACTTCTTCCGTGAAATGCCTGCTTGAAGTGGATACAGATTCCTGCTTCTGTCTGAAGTCCTTTTTCAAAATTCTTACGGGTTTTCCAGTCGAAGCACGCTTTCATAGCATTTTCAACTCCTAAAGATCCTCCTTCGATAAAGAAAGCGTATTGTAATTCTTCCGGAATAACTACTCTTTCGAATACTTCTAAAAAGTGAGCATATTCCTCTGAGTAAACGTCTGCCAATGTTGGTTTGTTGACAGCCATTCTTCCCAACCATTCTGATCTTTCCAGAAGATAAGGGTGATTGTAGCCGATGGAAGCTGATGCAAACATAGAGAACATATCTAGGTACTCTCTATCTGTAAGTTTATCGTAAAGCCATGAACCATGTGATTTTTCAATATCCATCACGAAATCGAAGCCGTCTGCCAGAACATGTTTACCTACGGTTTCCTTTACTTTATTTGCTTGTATATCTAATGTGTGTTCCATAATAAATTGTTGTGTGATTTAATAAGCGAATGATTAAATGATCAAAAAGCTGAGCATGCAATCATTCAGGTTATTAAGTTTTATAGTTTTTTGGGTGCTTTAAGTAAAGCTTTTATAAATCAAATTTAATTCCTTGTGCTAAAGGAAGATGTGCTGTATAATTTATAGTGTTGGTTTGTCTTCTCATATAGTATTTCCAAGCGTCTGATCCAGACTCTCTTCCTCCTCCGGTTTCTTTTTCTCCACCGAAAGCACCACCGATTTCAGCACCTGAAGTACCAATGTTTACGTTAGCAATACCACAATCTGACCCTGCATGAGAAAGGAATAATTCTGCTTCTCTAAGGTTCTGAGTCATGATTGCAGAAGATAATCCTTGTGGAACATCATTTTGAATAGCAATAGCTTCCTCTAAAGTTTTGTATTTGATTAGATATAAGATGGGTGCAAAAGTTTCATGCTGAACAATCTGGTAAGAGTTCTTTACTTCTGCAACGCAAGGTTTCACATAGCAACCTGATTCATATTCTTTTCCTGATAAAACGCCTCCCTCAACAGCGAATTTTCCCCCTTCTTTTTTACATTTCTTGATTGATTCTTCGTACTGGTTTACAGCGTCAACGTCGATCAATGGTCCTACGTGGTTCGCTTCATCCAATGGATTTCCAATTTTTAATTGCCCGTAAGCTTTTACCAATCTTGATTTTACTTCATCATAAACATCTTCATGAATGATTAGTCTCCTCGTAGATGTACATCTTTGCCCTGCAGTTCCTACAGCTCCGAAAACCGCTCCAATGATAGACATGTTAAGGTCTGCCTCCTTGGTGATGATGATGGCATTGTTTCCACCTAGCTCAAGGATAGATTTTCCGAATCTTTCTGCTACTTTAGAAGAAACCATCCTTCCTACTCTTGTAGAACCAGTGAAAGATACTAAGGCAACTCTTTTATCATCCACCAGCTTCTGTCCTATTTCATGATCTGCTACCAATACACTTGAAATTCCCTCGGAAAGATTGTTTTCCTTTAAAACTTCATTCATGATATTCTGGCATGCAATAGCACAAAGTGGAGTTTTTTCTGATGGCTTCCAAATGGTAACGTTACCACAGATCCAAGCTAAGGCTGTGTTCCAAGACCATACTGCTACCGGGAAGTTGAAAGCTGTAATAATTCCAACCACTCCAAGTGGGTGATATTGTTCGTACATTCTGTGACCTGGTCTTTCGGAGTGCATTGTATATCCCTGAAGCTGTCTGGAAAGACCCACTGCGAAATCGCAGATATCAATCATTTCCTGAACTTCTCCAAGACCTTCTTGTAATGATTTACCCATTTCATAAGAAACAAGTTTACCAAGATCATCTTTATATTCTCTTAACTTTAAGCCAAGCTGTCTTACGATCTCTCCTCTTTTAGGAGCCGGGATCAGCCTGAATTCCTGAAATGCCTTTTGAGCCGTTTCAATTACTTTGTCATAATCACTTTCTCCGGAAGTTTTTACTTTAGCGATCAACTTTCCATCCACAGGAGAAATGCTTTCTATCACCTTTCCTGAAGCGAAATATTTCCCGCCCACTGAAGTCCCTTTGTTCTCTTCTTTAATCCCAAGGTTTTTGAGTGTTTTTTCGATTCCGAAATCCTTTACTTTTTTTGACATAAAATCTTACTTTTCGTTCTCTCTAAAGATAAAAATATTATGCGAACCTCAAAACTTTAATTTTTAATACGCTTTTTATTTGGACTAATTATAAACATGCTTATCTTTGTAGGGTAATCCTTTTGACAATCACCGATGGAAAATTCACAAGAAAATAACTCAAAGTTTAAAAAGTGGTTCAAGCGTGTAGGATGGGCAGGCTTTGCTTTCTTTACCATTAAAGGCTTGATTTGGCTCGTAATATTCTACTTTGGAGCAGATACTCTTCAAAGTTGTATGAAATAAAAAAGCAGAGAAAATTTCTCTGCTTTCATTTTTTTGTAAAAGGGTAACCGAATTGTCATTTTTTTATTGAGCCACTAAAAAAACAGACGTTTTTTGTATTTTCTGTAATTTAAAAAGGGAAAGAAATAATAGTTTTTCGCTCATATATTTCCCAAAAAGATCATTTATAATCTTAAATTATCTCTTTTTAAACTATTCATTCTTCTTCCTCCCTGCATTGACCAGGCTCTGATGCAACAGGTATTCTATCTGTCCATTCACACTTCTGAATTCATCATTTGCCCACTTTTCAAGAAGTTTATAAGTAGACTCATCTATCCTTATGACAAAAGACTTTTTGCTTTTATTTTCTGAAGTGTTTTGAGCTTTTTCTGATTTCATTGTTCTTGTTTTTAATGCAAGATTTATTTTCAGGCTTACAGGTTCATAAGCGTGAATTTTTAGTTATTATTTTAATTATACAGAGTTCCTGCATTCAAGATTGGGGTTGCCGCTTTTTCTCCACATAAAACCACCATTAGATTGCTTACCATTGCCGCTTTTCTTTCGTCATCCAGTTCAACGATATTTTCTTCGGAAAGCTTTTTCAAGGCAAGGTCTACCATTCCCACAGCTCCTTCTACAATCTTAGTTCTTGCTGCTACAATTGCTGTTGCCTGTTGTCTTTGAAGCATTGCTCCTGCTATTTCTGAGGCATAGGCCAAGTGAGAGATTCTTGCTTCCTGAATAACAATTCCAGCTTTTGAAAGACGGTCTGTAAGTTCCTGTTCTAAAATAGAATTGATCTTGTCCCCGCCCTCTCTCAAAGTGATTGGTGCATGATCGTCTTCTAAGTTATCATAAGGAAAACTCATTGCCAAATGACGTACAGCAGCTTCACTTTGCATTCTTACAAAGTCAGAGTAGCGTTCTACATCGAAAGCCGCTTTGTAGGTATCTCCTACTTTCCATACCATTACCACTGCAATTTCGATAGGATTACCCATTTTATCATTCACCTTTAAAGTCTGCCCTTGTAAGTTTTCAGAACGTAATGACATTTTCTGAGATGAATACAAAGGATTAATGAAAAACAGTCCGTTATCTTTTACAGTTCCTACATATTTCCCAAAGAAGTTCAATACTCTCGAATGATTGGGTTGGATAATCATTAGACCTTTTAGGAAAAAGCAGGAAACAAGGAAGCAAAGCATTGCTAAAATAACGAAAGTAAGACTCTGGTCTACTCCACTTACAAAAAAGTAAATAGCAGCTACAAACAAAACGAGACAAATCACTAATGTTAAATAGCCAGACATAGGTTTTAAGATTTTTTCCATATACATGTAATTTTTAATTTGATATTATTTTGATATCATAAAGATATAAGTATTTTTTGGATTTTGAATCATAAATTATGATTTTTTAAAGAGGCTGGATTTCAGAGGAAAGCAAAAAAAAAACCCGGAAAATAAATTCCAGGATTTTAAATTATATGTTTAACGTTTTATTTCTTCGTTAATTTTTTAAACTTGAAATAAGATACAGCTGATAAAGCAATCATTGTTGCAATTCCGATGTATACCCAAGCCGGAACCGGAACCGGATCACCTGCAGCATAAGAGTGAAGTCCGCTTAGATAATAATTTACTCCAAAGTAAGTCATTACCATTGAGCAGAATGCAAACATAGTTGCTACATGGAATGCCCATCTGCTTCTCAACCCAGGTACTAATCTCATGTGCAATACAAAAGCGTATACCATAATAGAGATGAATGCCCAAGTTTCTTTTGGATCCCAGCTCCAATATCTTCCCCAAGATTCGTTGGCCCAGATTCCTCCTAAGAAGTTTCCTACTGTTAAAGCAAAAAGACCAATTGTTAATGACATTTCAGAAACAATTACCAATTCCTTTAATGTAGTATCATGGTGAATTTTATAGGTTTCTTTCTTTGAAATAATATAGAATACCAAGGATAGAACAGCAATAATCATGGACAGGGCAAAGAAACCATAACTTGATGTAATAATTGCTACGTGAACAATTAACCAGTAAGATTTCAATACCGGAACAAGTGGTGTAATCTGTGGATCAAGTGCTGAACCTCCGTGCGCAAATCCCATCATGATAACTGCTACCATAAATCCTGATGCAGGAATCAACGCATTTGAATTTCTATACAAAGCAAAACCTGCTGAAATACCTACCCATGAGATGAAGATAATCGCTTCGTATCCATTACTCCAAGGTGCATGTCCTGAAATATACCATCTTGCTACAAGACCCAGAAAGTGGCATACATATCCTATAGAACCAATACCAATAATTACTTTAATCGCTTTGTTTAAACTTTTATTAGGCTTGAATAACTCAACAAAACCTAGAATTAAAAGAAGACTTCCAATAATTGTATAGAAAATCAATAATTTGAAGTTAATATCCGCTTTATTCATGAAAACCTCAAGATCAACTTTAGATTTTGCAGGAACCACAGCTTTACCCCATTTCTGCTGATAGTCTGAAAGCTTGGCTAACTCTGCATCTGCTTTGTTCCAGCTTCCTGTTTTCTGAGCAGTAAGTGCTTCAGCAAAATAAGGTCCCATTACCTGCTGAGACTCCATGTCCGGTTCAAATTTCTGATCCAGCCAAGAATGCCATGTGTGGTTGGCGTCATTCTTTACAGGAACAATTCTCATAAACTGACCGCTAAAGAACTCGTTGAAGATCTGTACTCTTTCGTTTACAGCAATTACTTCTTTATCATAGTTGGTCTGCTCAGCCGGTTTTTTACGGAAAGCAACATTATAATCATGATCTAAGATATACGTCAGGTTTCCATTTGCATCCGCAGGGAAAAGATTCATTAGTGACGTGTACCCATCTTCATCAGCTTTTGTTTTATTCTTTAGTTCATCACCTCCTTTTGGTCCAACTTTAATCATTGGAACCATTGTCCAGCTTGGTGTATCTGTATTGATAGAAAGGAACCATTGGTTAGCTGTCAGGGATTTTCCGTCTGTTCCCTTGAAGCTATCATGCTTGTAAAGTTTTCTTAAAACCTCTAAAGCCTGCGTATTCATCGGAATAATTCGGCCCTCGAAGTTCTGAACTAAAAGATACCCGAATTTATCAGCATGTTCTTTACTGATTTTGTTTCTTGCAATAATTTCGTCGGGAGTAATTGATCTCATTTTCCCCATTGGAGTAGCCAATGAATTCTGCTTTGGAGCAGCACCATCAAGTGGTTGAACATTCGGAGCCGGAGCATGGCTATGCCCATCGCCTTCTACATGTACATGTTCTCTGCTTCCATCAGTAGTACCATGTGTTTCTATTTTCTGTGCATTTAAACCTAAGCTTAAAAGCACCAATAATACTGCTGCAGTTTTCTTTTTATTAGCATCTACCAGCATTTTGTTTAGTTTCCAGAAGTGAGTTCCTTTCCAGAAGAAAATAACAAACATTCCTAAGAATAAAAGACCATACCCAATGTATGAAATCAAAGTTCCCCAGAAGTCGTGGTTTACAGAAAGTACTGTTCCCATTCTATCCGGATCAAAACTTGACTGGAAGAAACGGTATCCACTATGGTTTAGAACGTGGTTCATATAAATTTTATAAGGAGTTTCTTTTCCTCCATCAATGATTTTAACGTGGCTTTCATAAGCACTCGGAGATGAACTTCCCGGATAAGTCTCCATCACGAAGTCATCTAATTTTAATGCGAAAGGAGTATTGTAAACTTTAGGTCCGAATCCAACCATGATGTTTAATCCATCCATTGTAATCTGCTTATAAGCATTTGGATTTCCTTTTTCAACAGAAAGATCAACTAATCGTTTTGTTTTTGGTCCTTGCAGCTCAATCTGAAGCATATCAGGAACATTGGCATCTTTCTTTCTGTCTCCCTCAATAGCCATCAGTCTTCCTTTTTTAAGGCCTTCAGGTACTACCAGTTTTAATTCATTGATTGTATATAAACTTCTCAATGCTAAGGGCTGGAATTCATTCTTTACTGTACTTCCGGTAGCCTGAGTAGCCATCGTCATAAAGCTTGCATCCACAGGAGTCTTGATGAATAATTTACCACCTTCGTTTTTGAATTCCACAGCGCCTTCAATCGCTCTGTTGAATGTTACCAAAGTTCCGTTGATGGATTTTGTCTCTCCCGGTTTGATGTAGATGTTTTGTCTTCCGGTACTTCCCGTAGACACAAGGTGAAGATATTCAGCACCGTTTGGCTCAGCTACTAAGCTGTCTTTTTTTCTCTGAATATATTCCTTGGCAAAAATCTTTACTTCTTTCCCGTGGAAATCATAAGTTGCACTTAAGTCCTTGTGCAGTGGAGACATCAAATAAGGAATATCCTTATAGTTAAGGACATCACCCTTTTCCTCGATCTGAATTTTAAGAAAGTTTTTATCCGTTACAATTTCGTTGGATGTTTCCCCTTCTCTAATGTGCATGGTACCTTCGAAACTAATGTATCTTGTGATAGCACCACCAATAAAAATGAATATAAAGGCAAGGTGAAAAACCAAAACCGGCCACTTCTCCCTTTTCCAAAGCCTATATCTTCCGATATTGCCAATGAAGTTCAGAATAAGCAGAACCATAATCAGTTCAAACCATTTTGCCTCATAAATTAATGCTTTTGCTGTAGGAGTTCCGTAGTCGTTTTCTAAGAACGTTGCATAGGCCATCGCAAATGCGTACACCAGTAACAATACAGCCATTGTCCTGGTTGAGATAAGAATATCTTGGAGCTTCTTCATGATTTATATGTACTTGACATGCAAAAATAAGGATGATAAACTATAAAGTGCTGAAAAAAAGCTGTTTTTTGTCATTTTGAAGCCTGTTTAGCTTATTTTGAATCGTTCTTAATAATATTGAAGTTATTGGGAAAAATTCAATATTTAATATCGAAAAAATATGAATTCATAATACCTATTCCCACGATTGAAGACTTCTATATCTTAGAATTCCACAAACAAAATAATTCACTTATAAGCAAATGATTACAGTGATAGTAAAGCCAGACATCCAGTCAAAATGCTTTTTAATAAATTTTTCATTGACTCAATTTTATAGTACAAAATTATTAACACGACTACTCTTTACATTTGAACTAGTCAAAAAAAGCTCATCAAAGGGTAAAATAAGAACCGAAATAAGATATTCCGGTTCTTATTATTAATCATTGACTAATATATTATTTCCAATAGCTCCATTTTAATGCTTAAATATAACCATGCTCTTACTTACCGTATCATAGCAGTCATACCGGGGTATGGATTTTTCACATATGCATGAGGAGCTGCAATTTTCGGAAGAATAAGTCCTTTATCCGCAGGCTCCAGCACCAATACTCACGGAGTATTTGTTGTATCTGATCCCGTGATAAACCTGTTTTGTCCGGGAATTTCCCCATTGGTATTAAAAAGTGGTCATCTAGTTGAAAATATTATACATATTTTAAATTAAACACCTTTTAAATTGCCAACAAAAAAAACAGGCCTCTATTTTATAATATTAACTTTTATTTTTTAATTATTGATTTTTTTTCATTTTCGTCGCTTTATATCAATATGAAGCCTGTTCTTTGAAGAATTATCCAGTAAAAATAAAGTCAATTAATATAATTTAACAGGTCTGTATTTGGATAAACAAAAAAAATAACCTTATTTTTATTTCAGCCAATATTATAATAGAAAATATTTTTTAATCAATTTTAAATAATCGTAGTAAAAAGCGGGCATTACAAAATGTTTTTTGGAGAAAAAAAGATTCTTTTTGGTATTGAAAAAACGTTAAATTTGCCACATTGATATTATGGATAAAAAGACACAAAAAAAACCGACTGAATCGCCCGAAAAAGGCAGAATTTTATCTAAGCCACGCATTTTCTTCGGGCTTACCTTTATACTATTTTCCGCTGTTCTCACTTTGTCATTCATCTCTTATTTAATGAACTGGAAAGCAGACCAAAGCCAGGCAGGAACCATGCTTGACAAGAGTATAAAATCTTCAAATATATTTGGTAAGGCAGGAGACTGGCTGGGGAATATTTTCATATTTGAAAGTATTGGGATTGCTTCATTTATTATTGCATTCCTGTTTCTGGTTGTCGGAACCCTGATCCTTAAAAAGAAAACATTCAAACCTTGGAAGACTATTGGTCATTCTTTATTTTTTATTTGCTGGCTTCCTATTTTTATGGGAGCGCTTACTAAGGGACAAGGGGTTTTAGGGGGTGTCTATGGATTTCAGATCATGGACTATCTTAATTCAATTATCGGTACAGTAGGTTTATGGACGGTATTAGCAGCAAGCATTCTTTTATACTTCATCCTTGAGTTTAATCTTCGCCCAAGCTCCGTTAAGGCAAAACTGAATAAGATCAATGAAAATACGATTGGAAGAGTAAAATCTATGATGCCAGATTCTGATGAAGATTTTGAAGCAGATGAAGAATTAAAAGAAGAAACAGGCGAAGTTGAAAATGAGGAAACGACAGCGTCCAATGTTACGGTAAGTGACATTCCAAATCCTGTTTCCAGTAATTCTATCAATAAAGCTAAACAGCAGGAGCCTATAAATACCTCAAAAGGATTTTCTGAAGTTCCCGTTTCTACAAATATAGAAACCATTACCACACCTAATCATACTTCCTTTGATAATGAACCGAAAGAAGTATCTCAGCCTGTAAGTCTGAATCTTTCAACTAAACCTGTTGTTCCTGTTTCCACTCCGGAGGAAGCATTTGATATCAGACCTTCTACACCAGCTCCAGTTGCTCCGGTTATTCCGGTTTCTCCTGCAACCCCTGCACAGGAAAACATCAAGTTCAATGTGGAAGTTGCACAGGTAGTTGATGTCCTAGATGATTCTGACAGAAAATCTCAGGAGTTGGTAGAAAAACATGGTTTGTATGACCACAAATTGGATTTGGCTAATTTCCACATGCCGCCGGTTGATCTCTTGAAAGACTATGGTAGTGAAGAAATTTCCATCAATCAGGAAGAATTAGAAGAAAATAAAAATAAAATCGTTGGACTTTTAAAGAACTTCAACGTAGGAATTTCAGAGATTAAGGCAACGATTGGGCCGACAGTTACGCTATATGAAATTGTACCGGAAGCAGGGATCAGAGTATCTGCTATTAAAAAGCTTCAGGATGACATCGCATTGAATCTTTCTGCTTTAGGGATCAGAATTATTGCCCCAATGCCAGGAAAAGGAACAATCGGGATTGAGGTACCAAGAAAAAATCCTACCATGGTTTCCATGCGTTCTGTGATTGCTTCTCAAAAGTTCCAAAATACGGATATGGATCTTCCTGTAGTTTTCGGAAAAACAATTTCCAACGAAATCTTCATGGCCGACCTTTCAAAAATGCCTCACTTATTGATGGCAGGGGCAACAGGACAAGGTAAATCTGTAGGGATTAACGCCATCCTTACTTCCCTACTCTACAAGAAACATCCAAGCGAACTGAAATTCGTAATGGTAGATCCTAAAAAAGTGGAGCTTTCTTTATATTCAAAAATAGAAAGACACTATTTAGCGAAGTTACCGGATGCAGAAGAAGCCATCATTACAGATACCAATAAAGTAATCAATACCCTGAATTCTTTATGTATTGAAATGGACACTAGATATGATCTTCTTAAAAATGCTTTCTGTAAAAACTTAAAGGAATACAATAAAAAGTTTACCGAAAGAAAGCTAAATCCTGAAAATGGACACCGTTTCTTACCTTATATAGTTTTGGTAGTAGATGAGTTCGCAGATTTGATCATGACAGCAGGTAAAGAGGTTGAATTACCTATTGCCAGATTAGCACAGCTTGCAAGAGCAGTAGGAATTCACTTAATTGTTGCTACCCAAAGACCGTCTGTAAATGTAATCACAGGTATGATTAAAGCCAACTTCCCAGCAAGAGCTGCCTTCAGAGTAATCTCCAGTGTGGATTCAAGAACAATCCTTGACTCTCCGGGAGCAGATCAGCTGATTGGTAAAGGAGATATGCTTTATTTCAACGGTAATGAAATCCTTAGACTTCAGTGTGCCTTCGTAGACACTCCGGAAGTTGAAAGACTTGCAGAATTCATTGGTGAACAAAAAGGATATGCGTCTGCATTCCTTCTTCCTGAATACGTTTCTGAAGATTCTACAAGTACTGTAGGAGCATTCGATCCAAATGAAAAGGATGCCTTATTTGAAGAGGCTGCAAGAATTATTGTTTCTACCCAACAAGGTTCCACTTCAATGCTTCAGAGACAGCTTAAGTTAGGATACAACAGAGCAGGAAGAATCATGGATCAGCTGGAAGCAAGCGGTATCGTAGGCGGATTTAATGGAGCTAAAGCTAGAGAAGTTATCATCAGTGATCTTCATTCTTTGGAACAGTTCCTTGAAGACTTAAGAAGCTAATGAACTATAAAAATTGTCAATCCACAAATTAATCCCGGGTATTCTTACATAAAAGAACCCGGGAAATAAAAAACACTCAAACTAAACTATTACCATGAAAATTTCAGTAAAACAAACTATTAAATTGGGTCTTTTTGCATGTACACTCACATTATCTTCATGTGCATTAAGAACTGTTCCCAGTGACTACACTTCTGTAAAACTGGATGTCATTGATAATAATACCCTGGGAAATGGCAAAATACTTATTTATAATGGTGCCGGAGTTCTCCATAAAATGGACAATACTGCAAGATTAAACATTGGATTGGATGGTAAATCATTAGGACAAATCAGACCAAAAGAATATGTTATTGTTGATTTGGAAAAAGGAAAGCATGAGTTCACAGCTCTTCATATAGATATGGTGAATATGAGAAGTAAACATCCGGTTGAGATTAATGATAATACTAAAGTAATTAAAATTGAACCAACCATCACTTCTAATAAATTAACTGTCACCAATATTCTTCCTGAAAACTTTGATCAATATATTGAAAGACCGGAGACAAGATAATTTGTAAAAACCATCTATAATAATGTATCCAGCGTAGTAAGGGGTTTTTGGAACAGTTTTTGGAAGATCTGCCTAGTTAAAGGAAAAAAACGAATAGTTTTAACCTTAAGAGTTAAAAAAAATCTAACGATTATTAAATTAAGAAAATGAAAAATATTATTTCAAAAGTTATATTGGGAAGTTTTGTTGTAGGTGCAGTAGGTATGGCTAATGCTCAGAAAATAGATGCAAAAGCTAAAAAGATATTGGATGATATTACAGCCAACTATAATTCTAAAAAGAATTCTTACTTCAAATTTTCTTTTGGAAGCGGTCTAAACGGACAAGTGACAAAAACTGAACCCGGTATTTATTATGCTGCAGGAGACAAATACAAGCTTAAGATCATGGATACAGAGCAGATCTTCGACGGAAGCAAGATCTACAACATCAATGCTGATGATATGGAGGTAACAATTGCAAAACCTAACGGAAGCAGCACCATGTTCTCCCCTATCAACTACCTTACCACGTATAGAAACGATTACAATGTAACCTATAATGGTAAGAAAACAGTAAACGGTGTAAATGCTGACTTTATTAAACTTACTCCTGTAAAGGCAAACGGAATACAATATGTTTATATTTTTGTAGACTCAGCGAAAAAACAAATGGTAAAATTAGAACAACACGGAAACAACAAGGATGTTGCAGTAATTGCCATTAAAGAATACAAGGAAAACCAAACTTTGGATCCTAATATGTTTGTTTTTGACAAGAATAAGTTTAAAAACTACGTTATTACAGAACTTTAAAAAACTTAGAAGCAAATTAATTAGCAAATCTGCTTTTTAAGTAAAAAATAACAAAATATAAAAGCCGCAAGTTTGCGGCTTTTTGATTAATTTTGGCGCATGTTAAAAATACTAGACAGATATATCATAAAAACCTTCTTTGGACCGTTTTTCTTTATATTCAGCGTATTGTTTTTCATTTTTATTGTAAACATTATCTGGGTTCAGTTAGGGCAGTTTATGGGGAAAGGATTAAGCTACTGGCAAATCCTGAAACTTCTTTTTTACCTTGGGGTAAACGTTATCAGTATGGTTCTTCCGCTGACTATTCTTTTGGCAAGTATCATGTCATTCGGGGAATTTGGAGAGCGTTATGAGCTTGCCGCCATGAAGGCTGCCGGTATTCCGTTGACCAGAGTAATGACTCCTTTATTTGGAATAGCCACGTTACTTGCCATCATGTTGTTTTTCTTTTCAAACAGCATTATTCCGGATTTCCAGAAAAAGGCCAAGAATATGTTGTTCAACATTGCCCAAACCAAACCTGCAATCAATTTCACTCCGGGTCAGTTTATTGATCAAATTCCAGGATACATGGTAAAGTTTGATAAAATATACGGGGAAAACGGAGAAAATATTGAAGGGGTATTTGTTCATAAAAAGGCTAATACCTACGAGAATCAACAGTCTGTTGTTGCAGAAAAAGGAAAATTTGTTCCGGCTGCCAATAAGAACTTTTTAAAGCTTGTTCTCCATAACGGATATGTATTTGAAGACAGCTTTGAAGGAAAGGGAGATAATGTAAGGAGAAAGCAACCTGATCAGGCCATTAAATTTGACACATTGGTTTCCCATTTCGATATCAGTGAGATCATCAACAAGGCTATTGAAAAGGAACAGATTACTGATGATTACCGTTTCGAAACCTACAATCAGCTGAACCAGACCATAGGAAAAAGCAAAAAGGAGAATGAGTTATTCTTTAAAAACATTGGAAACGATGTTCTAAGTCAAACCAATTCTACGATTACTTATATGGATAAGGGTAACAAACATAAAGTAGCTCCAAAGGCTCAAATAAAGTTAGATACCGTAAAAGGAGACAAAAAACTGGATATCCTTTATAATTCCTATAACAGGCTAGACAACCTTAAATCTACATTGGAATCTAAAAAGAATGAATTCAGTTCTAATGTGAAATACTTTAGTAAGGTAGTTATCTACCAACAAAGAATGGTATCTTATTCTGTAACTTGTATTATATTTTTCCTGATTGGATCGAGCTTAGGTTCCATCATTAGAAAAGGAGGTATGGGGCTACCGGTAATTATTGCCATTGTTATTTTCATTATCTTTTATGTAATGAATGTTGGGGTGGAAAACATGTCATGGAGTGGAAAAATGAATCCATATCTGGCAGCATGGCTTCCTAATTTTATCCTTCTTCCGTTTGGAATCTGGATGACTTACAAAGCCCTTACAGATTCACAATTATTTGATGCAGAAAAATACAAGGCATTATTTAAGCCAATTACAAAGAGATTCTCGAAAAGTAAAGAACATAAGAGATATCAATAATTTTCTATAATTAAAAGATACAGACCTGGATTTTTCCGGGTCTTTTTTATTTCTAAAAACAATCTACTCAAACCTCCCTACATTTTTAAGCAAATTTAAATCAGTTATTCTTTCTCAAAACATAAAAGATTATATTTACAAAAATTAAAACTATAACTACATGAAAAAAGTACTGGCACTAGGCCTGTTTACATTGGTTTGCTTTAATGTATATGCACAGGAAGACAGCAATACGGACTATGAATTAAGAGGAGACGAAAAATACGGCTACATCATTGATAAAAGCGGTAAAAAAGTGGAAGGAATTGTAAGAATGAACGGAGACGACTTATATCCTTGGAACAATCAAAAGAAAGTTAAATTTGTTGCTGTTGCAGACATTGATAAGTCTAAAAAGAAACAAAAGTTCAAGAATCTTGATACAGATGATATTAAGGAGTATGTAGCCATTGATAACAACAATAACGAAAGGCATTTCGAAACCATTAAGTACACGAATACCAAGGAGGGCTTCAATACAGCTACGGGTGGTTTGAGTGGTAATATCAAGGCATTCAATAACCTTACAAAAAATACACAATTTGCTGAAATTGTAAAAGAAGGAAAGATCAAGGTATATAAGCTTTATGGATATCCAACCACTTTCTCCGCAGGAACCAGCCAAATAGCCGCTGCCGATGAAGAAACTAAAAGGATGAGACAGAATCCATCTTATATCTATAGTAAGAAAGGAGGTAAAATAGAAGAGCTTACCTTTGCAAAAGCTAAAATCATTACAGCAGACTGTAGCTATGTAAAAGGAAAACTGACCAGCGGCACATACGCCTCCATGAAGAATGATGAAAAGAAAAGATCAGGTCTTGGAAAGCTTATTAAAAGCCAGATTGACGATGTAATGTCTAATGTTCCTGAAATTGTAGAAGAAGTTATTACCGACTACAACGAAAACTGTAAATAAATAAAGAGAGGCTTTAGATGTAAAGTCTCTCTTTTTATTTTATATGAATTGCAGAATTTTGTTTAGCTCTACAATTTAAAATTGATAAACAAAAGCATTGATATTCATTCCTGCGCCTACAGAGGCAAATAAAACCACATCACCTTTTTGAATACTATGCTTTTCTAATTCACCGTTTAAAATCATCGTAAGTAAAGACGGAATGGTCGCCACGCTACTATTCCCCAACTTACTGATCACCATAGGCATAATATTCTCAGGAACCGGAGTATCATACAATTGATAAAACCTGTTAACAATTGCTTCATCCATTTTTTCGTTGGCCTGATGAATAATAATTTTACTTAATTGATTAATGGAATATCCGCTATTATCCAAGCATTTCTTCATGGCATCAGGAACGTTGAGAAGAGCAAACTCATAGATCTTTCTTCCATCCATTTTAATGAACTTCGTATCCGGACATCCATCAGTATTATAAGTTTTCCCAAAATACAGATAATCCTTTTCCTTGAATGTATAAGAAGCAGATAAATGAGACTTTATCCCCACTCCATCATCATTCCCAACTTCCAGAACAACAGCTCCTGCACCGTCTGCATAAATCATACTATCTCTATCATGGATATCTACAACACGGGAAAGCGTTTCTCCTCCAATGACCAGGCAACGTTTTGCAATACCTGCTTTGATGAATGCATTGGCTTGTATAACTCCCTCAATCCATCCCGGGCATCCGAACAAAACATCATAAGCCACACAAAAGTTATTTTTGATTCCTAATGTATGTTTCACTCTTGCAGCAAGACTGGGAACCATATCAGACTGAATGGTTCCGAAGCGGACATCTCCGAAATTATGGGCAAATATAATGTAGTCCAATGTTTCAGGATCTATGCCTGCATTTTTTATCGCAGCCTCGGCAGCAATAACACCTAAATCTGAAGTTACCTGTGTATTATCAGCGTATCTTCTCTCTTCAATCCCTGTGATTTTTTTTAATTTCTCTGTAATGGATGCATTATCTTCTTTTAATAAAATACCATTCTCATTCAGAAAAACATGCTGATCAAAAAAGAGATTGGTTATAGTCTTTGATGGAATGTAGTTTCCTACCCCAATAATTTTAGTCATTATTTTAATGTTTAACTTCCCGTTTTAGTAATGTTTCAGGAATAATTTTATAAATATAATGAATTAACGCAGATACTTATTAATATATTATTATGCAAGTCCTTTATTTCGATAAAAATCTAAAATAACTCAACAAAAAAAACATCAAAAAATAGATGTAAACCGATAAAATCCAAAAAAATAGGCCTCCAAATTGGAAGCCTGTTCTATATTTTAAAAAATACTGAAAATTATACTTTCATAATTTCAGCCTCTTTTGTTTTAAGATGCTCGTCGCAAAGTTTTACATATTTGTCTGTATAAGTTTGGATTTCTTCTTCCACTCCTTTGATAACATCTTCAGAAACTCCATCTAACTTTTTAAGCTCTTTCAAACCGTCTTGTCTTGCGTTTCTTACTGTAACTTTAGTATTTTCAGCTTCTACCTTAGCCTGTTTTGCAAGCTCTCTTCTTCTTTCCTCTGTTAAAGGCGGAACATTAAGAATAATATTCTCTCCGTTATTAGAAGGTGCAAAACCTAAGTTTGAATTGATGATAGCTTTTTCAATAGCGTTAATCGCTGTTCTGTCCCAAGGTTGAATAGAGATTGTCATTGCATCCGGAACAGAAACATTGGCAACCTGGTTGATAGGAGTTAATGCTCCGTAATATTCCACCATTACATCCTGAACCATTGATGTAGAAGCACGTCCTGCTCTGATTCTTTGAAATGCATGATCCAAGTGCTTTACAGCCGCGTCCATATCCTGTTTTACAGATTCTAATATAAGATCTAATTCTTCCATTATTATATTAAAGTTTGATAAATTACACATGTATTAATAATCCTGAATACCAACTAGTTAAAACTTAAAAATCTCCGTAAACAAAAGTGTTTTTTACTGTTTATAAACTATTTTTTGCTATTTAGTGCTGCAAAAATAATAATTGTTTTCGAATAATAGGTATTTCCATAGATGGATTTTATGGACTTATGTATGCTTCGGAAAAAAGAATACTGTTTTTAACACCCCTATTTATCTTAAAGTGAAAAGATTCAGTACAATTACTTATATCCTATTTTGTTTATTTCTACTTATTCACCAATCATTTTTAATCACTTATTTTACCCCAGCCATTACCACAACATCCTCCAGCGAAACTTGTACCAAAAGTAATTAAAGTCCCTCAACTTGAAATTATAATGAAAACAATAAATCAGATCATTGCCCTTATTTCTTCCCATTACATTTTGGCGGAAATAGAAAGTGCCACGCAAATGTTGAGGCAGATAAATAATGATTAAAAAGTAAAATAAAAACACCTGCCACAATAATTGCGGCAGGTGTTTATTATATTTTTTCAACTAAAGTTGATTATAAATCAACCAAAGTACCTACATTCTCTCCGTCTACAATCTTTTCTAAATTCCCATCCTTGTTCATATCAAATACAATGATAGGCAATTTATTTTCGTGACTTAAAGTAAATGCAGTCATATCCATAACCTTAAGATTCTTCTCGAATACTTCATCAAATGATAATGAATTGTATTTTACTGCATCAGCGTTCTTTTCAGGATCACTGTCGTAGATTCCGTCTACTCTTGTTCCTTTAAGGATCACATCTGCTCCAATTTCGATGGCTCTTAATGTAGCCGCTGTATCAGTTGTAAAATAAGGATTTCCTGTTCCTGCACCGAAGATTACTACTCTTCCTTTTTCAAGGTGTCTTACAGCTCTTCTTTTGATGAAAGGTTCAGCTACCTTATCCATTTCAATAGCAGACTGAAGTCTCGTCTTGATCCCTGCATCCTCCAAAGCACCCTGAAGTGCCATACCATTAATTACAGTAGCCAGCATTCCCATGTAGTCACCCTGTACTCTATCCATCCCTTTTGCAGCGCCTGCAACACCACGGAAAATATTTCCTCCTCCAATGACGATCGCTACTTCACAACCTTTTTCAACCACTTTCTTGATCTCTGCAGCATATTCCTGCAGTCTCTCGTTGTCGATACCGTATTGTCTGTTCCCCATTAAGGCCTCACCACTCAGTTTTAGAAGGATTCTTTTATATTTCATCTTTTATTTTTAATAAGCTTTTATTAGGCTTGGTTTCCCAAAAATTTGATTTTGCAAATATAATCATTAAAAATATTGATAAGAGAAAAATATTTAATTAGAAATAATGTAAGAAATATTTTGAAAAGTACGAAAAAGGATTATTTTTGCATTAATTATAAATTGAGTTGAAGAAAATTATCATTTTTTCATTATTTCTATCAGGAATTGTTTCTTATGCGCAAACAGGAACAAATGTTTATCCGTTCTTAAATGTACCTGTATCTGCAAGACAGGCTGCTCTGGGTGGAGATGCAATTTCGATAAGAGATTATGATGTTTCCTTTGCTATTGCAAACCCAGCCCTGTTAAATAAAGATTCTGACAAGCAGCTTTCTGTAAATGCTACAGCCTATCTGGCCGATTCTAAATACGGAACCATTGCCTATGCCAAGGACTTTGAGAATGGCCACATGGCCACCATCAATGCCCGTTATATGAGCTATGGAAATATTCCGAGGACAGATGAAAGCGGTTTTCAGGATGGAGAATACAAGGCTTCGGATGTTGCCATTGGAGCCGGCTATGCCTACCAGTTTGAAGAAGACTGGACCATTGGTGGGGGATTAAACTTCGTTACCTCAAAAATTGATAATTATACCTCTTCCGCTATTTCAGGAACTGCGGGAGTTACCTATCACAACAAAAAAAATAAGGAAGTTCTTTCCCTTGTATTAAGAAATTTCGGATTCCAATTGAAATCATTCAACGGAGTACGTGAAAATCTTCCATTCAGAATTGATCTGGGATATACCAAAATACTAAAGAATTTCCCTCTTGCCATTACTATTACCGCACACGATCTTCAGAAATTTGATATTTCCTCAGAATATAATGTAGAGGGCCAAAAAGTTAACTCCGGAAGAAAAATTGCCGATCACTTCTCTTTAGGAGCTGAATTATTCCCGGAAAAAAACTTTAATATCAGATTGGGTTACAATGTAAAAAGAGGAAATGAGCTTGCCGTGGCAGATCAAAGAAACTTTTCAGGACTTTCTGCAGGATTTGGAATTAAGGTTTCAAGGTTCCGTATAGATTATGCACACGTAAGATATCACAACTCTTCGAATGTCAATCAGATAGGAGTCTCTATGGATCTTTCCAGTCACAGAGGTGAGTAAGAAAAATCTTAAATCCATCTTAAAATTTCTTATTATTTCTTGATTTTCTAAAAAAAATCTTGAAATTTGCAGTATGAAAAAACCTGTAATAGCTATCGATGGGTACTCGTCTACCGGAAAAAGTTCTATCTCCAAGATCATTGCTGATAAGCTGGGACTTATTCATATGGATACAGGAGCGCTTTACAGAGGGGTTACCTGGTTTGCTCTACAGCACTGTTTGAATGATAATGGCCAAATTGATCTGAACACCCTTTTCTCTTCTTTAGACCAAATTCAACTTGAATTTAAGAATAACGACGGAACATTAATCCTCTATCTTAATAATAAGGATATCTCCAAGGAAATTCGCTCCAATGAAGTTTCTGATAACGTAAGCCTTGTTGCCAAGCAAAAGGAAGTAAGAGACTTTTTGCTGCAATCCCAGCGATCTTTGGCAGAAAAAGGAGGAGTAATTATGGATGGACGTGACATAGGGACAGTAGTTCTGCCAAATGCGGACTATAAGTTTTTTCTTACTGCCAGCATTGATGAAAGAACCAACAGAAGATTTCTTGAGTTAAAAGGACTTGGAATTGAAGCTGATAAAGAACAGGTAAAGCAAAATCTTATCGAAAGAGATAAAATTGACAGTGAGCGTGAAATTGCCCCACTGAAGCAGGCTGACGACGCTATTATTATTGACAATTCCGAATTAACAAAGGAGGAAACCATTGAACTTATTCTTTCTTACATTGAAAAGATTTAACAATTTTTAATAAGAATAAAACCTCCTTTGGTATACAAATTGCAAGTTTTATCAGTGTAAAAACTAATCTATTATTAACTATTAAAAAACTTATAATGTCTAAAAACGGAAAAAATACAGCAGGTATATTAGCGGGACTTCTTGCAGGTGCTGCAGCAGGTGTAATCTTAGGAATGTTATATGCTCCTGAAGAAGGAAAAGAAACGAGAAAAAAAATTAAGAATAAGGCTAATGATTTAAAAGATCAGGCTAAAGATAAATACGGAGAAGTTTCTGAAAAAGTGAAAGACCAATATGGTAATATCTCTTCTACTTTCAAGGAAACAGCAAGCAACGTAGCACATACCATGAAAGACGGGTATGATAAATACAAAGATCAGATTGTTTCTAAAACTGCAGATGTAGTAAAAGATGTAGAGGCAGAATTAAACGATCTTAAAAAATAAGTAATTTATCTTTTTTAAGTAAATTACAGAAAGGAACTTTTGTGCGAAAGTTCCTTTTTTTGTAACTTTAAAAAAAAACAATGATAGAAACTATTAAAGAATACGCCTCGAAGAGAATAGATCTTCTGAAAATTGAAGCTACTGAAAAGTCTTCTCTTTCTGCCGGGCTCATTACCTACTTTGTAGTACTGCTTGTTGCTTTTGCTTTTTTTATTATCCTTTTCAACTTTGGAATTGCATTTCTTATCGGGAAAGCATTGGATAATTATTCTTACGGGTTCCTAATTGTTGCAGCATTTTACGCTGTTGTAATGGCCTTTGTTATTTCATTCAAAAATAAAATTGTCAATACTGTTGCAGACCAGGTTATTAAATTTTTAAATCATTAAACCATGAGCAGAAAATACGAAAGCATAGAAGAGCTAAGAAGAAAGAAAAAACTGCTTCAGGGGGAAATAAATGATTTGGAGAACCTTCTTACCTTTAAGAATACAAAGGAAAGCCTTAGTGCATTTACCAATGGATTGAGTGATCAGTATCTTCAGGAAAAAGTGGATGAAGATGGTGACGAAAAAGTCGTTTTAAGAAAGGATGTCATTGCTAAGCAACTTACCTCAGAAGTAAAGGATCTATTAATTAGTAAAAATACAGCTGTAGGACTTGCCAATACTGCATTCAAGGGGAATATTGCAGATAGCCTCGTTAAGCTGGGCGTTACAGCAATTGTAGGTAACTATGCCAAAAAGAACATGAAAAGCTCTAACTGGAAGAACAAACTTGTAGGCGTAGCTTTGATATACCTGGCTCCTATTGCCTTGAAATTTGTGAGAAAAAAACTGGAAGAATACCAGAAAAACAAAAGCGTTTCCAGTATGGAACAGCTTATATAGAAGTTAGAAGCTAGAGGTTAGGATGAATCTATTGATAGCATCTGACTTCTAGCTTCTAATATCTAAATTTCTATTTTGAAAATAACTGTCCTAAAATAATCCCGGCCGCCATTGATACATTCAGGCTTTCTGTAGACTGGGCTTTTCCAAACCTTGGAATAGTGATGCATTTTTGTAAAAGCTTTTCCGTTTCGGGCCTCATTCCGTTTCCTTCGTTTCCTAAGATCAGATTAATTTTTTCAGGCTTATCAAAAGTATAGAGGTTTTCGCCATCCATATCCGTTCCGATATTCACATTTTCCGTTTTAGAAAGATACTCCACAAGGTCTGTATAAACCATATTTACCCTTGTGAATGATCCCATGGTAGCCTGAATCACCTTTGGATTATAAAAATCCACAGTATCTTCACTGCAAATAATCTGTTCTATTCCAAACCAGTCTGCCAATCGGATAATGGTTCCTAAATTCCCCGGATCTTGGATACCATCCAAAACAAGTTGTATATTCTTATCCTCCCAAGTTTCTTCCTCTGCCAAATAACACACGGCAACAGAGTCTTTTGGGGTTTTAAGAAAACTAATTTTTTTTAACTCATTTTCAGAGATATGAGTCACAGGGATATCGGTACGGTCCAATTTTTGTGGATCGGTTGATAATATTTCTTTAACTTTAAAGTTAGAATTAAAAAGTTCACAAATGATTTTATTACCTTCAACCAAAAACAAATTGTATTTTTGTCTGAACTTCTTTTTATCTAAAGATTGTAAAACTTTTATTGTATGAGCTGTAAGCATTATAAGAATTCTCCTCAAAAATATTATAAAATTATCTCATTTGCAACATTTGTTGGTCTCCTTTATGCTTGTAGTACGACAAAAAAAGTTCCGGACGGTGAATATCTCCTTACTAAGAACAAGTTTGAGTTCGAAGATAAGAAAGAATTCTTCGATGAGGAACTGAAAGATTACGTTCAGCAAAAGCCCAATAAAAAGCAAGTTCTTTTTATGCCACTTGGCCTAATGTTTTACAATATGGCCAATCCCAAATACGACACAATCCTTAATGAATACATGACCTACCCTGGTGAAATGAGAAATCAAAAACTAAGGGATTCATTATTCATTAAGTATAACATGAAAAATAGTGTCGGAAAAAACCTTTTCTTTGACCGTCTGTTACATAGTTGGGGATCCCCTCCTTCCATACTGGATCAAACCAGAAGTGAAAAAAGTGCAGAGTCCATCAAAAAAAGATTAACGTACCGAGGATTTTGGGATGCCGAGGTAAAATACAGACATGATCTGGATTCTGCATCTAAAAAAGCAGAAGTAAATTATTTTGTTAAGCATAACGAACCTACCCGCATCAAGGATTATTATTACAATATTCCGGATCTGGGAATTAAAGGATATTATACCCACAACCTCAATAGAAGCTTCATAAGATCTGGCCAGATTCTTGATCAGACAACCCTTGAAAGAGAGGTAACAAGAATTACTGACCTGATGAGGGAATTTGGATATTATAAATTTAATGCATCCAATGACGAGGTTTATTTTGTGGCAGACTCTTTGAAAAGTAAAAAGCAGGTTCCTCTTACCCTGGAAATTCATAAAGATTCTCTGGATACCCCTTATAAGGTTGCTACTTTTGGAAACATAGATGTTGCCATTGTAGATGAACCCGGTGATTATCCTAAAAACACGGTTAAGGATAGCTTAAGAAGGATAAGATTCCATAAGATGAACAATAATTACAAAACATCATCTTTATGGAGAGCAATTATTGCTGACAGCAAACAGGTTTTTGACCAAAAGAAACTGGATGTCACCAAAAGGAATCTTATGTCTATGAACAATTTTAGCATTGTAAAGGCAAGAGACTCCTTAAGACAAGGTGGAATGTCTTCTCCTAATGACAGCATTGTGGATGTTTTATATGTATTGAAACCGCTTCCAAAGTATGAACTTAAAGTGGGTACGGATGTTAATTACTCTCAGGTATTAAATCTTGGGGTATCACCGTCTGTAGATCTTACTACCCGAAACGTATTCAGGGGGGCAGAAAACCTTTTCACCAGTATTTCCGGAACATTCGGATCTATCAGGAGTACAAAAGACATTGATAAAAGAACTACAGCCTACGAAATATCTGCTCAGGCATCCCTTAATTTCCCAAGGTTGTTACTTCCTTTTAATTATTATAAATTTATGCCTAAAAGGTATACGCCTACATCCTCCATTTTGTTGGGAGCTTCCATTCAAAATAATATAGGCTTGGGTAGAGTTAACTTTAATACCGGATTAAATTATCAGGCAAATGTTAATGAACAGGTATATCATAAACTTACTTTATTTAATACGCAGATCAGTTTAACAAAGAACAAGGATGCTTATTATGATTACTTTCCCAATGATGAAAAAATCAGAGCTGATATTTTTGAGAACTATTCTACCTTTAATGCCGATACCCACCAACAGTATCAGGATTATTTAGATGGAAAATTGAGTATTGAAGATGTTTCTAAGAAAATAATACAGAATGAACCTTACAGAAATTCACTTGACCAAAAAGGCACTGATCTTTTAACAGCATTCAGAGGGACCTTGGTGAATAAGGACAGACAGACTCAGGATGTTTTGATATCCTCCATGATCTATAACTTCGTTTATAATGAAATTGGAAAAAAAGAATATCCCAATGCATTTTATTTCAACGGAAAAGTTGAATTGGCGGGTAATTTATTAAGCATATTCAATAAAAAAGATGATGGTGGAGGACTTGTTACATCTCCTCAAAGAACCATCTTTGGAATTCCGTATGCACAATTTGTAAAGTTTGATATTGACGTCAGAAAATATTTTAAATTCAATGGTAATCAGACATTGGTTCTTCGTCAGTTTGTAGGAGTTGGAATCCCGTATGGAAACTCTGAAGACATGCCAATTATCAAGTCTTACTTTAACGGAGGATCCAATGACATCAGAGCTTGGGTAGCATTTGGAGGATTAGGTCCTGCAGATTCTCAGGTAGATGAAAGAGTACGTACCTATATGACGGACAACGTAAAACTTACTACCAATATTGAATACAGAATCCCCTTCAACAAAATGTATGAGGGAGCATTATTTACAGATATTGGGAATACGTGGAGTCTTCGTAATTATAATGACGGTTACGGCGATGAATTTAAATTTAATAAATTCCTAGGTCAGGTTGGTGTTGGTAGTGGATTTGGTTTAAGAATCAATGTAGCCTACATTACATTCAGATTAGACTTTGCTTATAAGATGTATGATCCTAATAAAGCTGAAGGCGACAGATGGAGAATTAAAAACTTCCAGCCTTTCAAGCCTACGGTTAACTTTGCCTTCGGATATCCTTTCTAATCCGGAGAAACCCCAAGAATAAAATAAACTACAGCAATGACACGGGCGAGAATTTCTCTCGCCTGATTTCTGTAGAAACTTTCTGGTTTTGTGACGTCCTGCGCATCAAATCCCAATGCATTCATATCATTATTTCTTGCAAAAAATAAGGCTCGGAGGTTATGGAATCCCTGTGAAACGATAATCACATTTTTCTTTTTATAAACATCCTTACAACGAAGAATACTTTTATAGGTATTGAATCCTTTCGGGTCCTCAATAATAATATCTTCAGGAACCCCTTCTTGGTAGATCAAATAATTTTTCATGGCAGCAGGTTCATTATAACCTTTGCTTTTTTCGCCACTTACAATGATTTTTTTTATTTTCCCATGATGATAAAGAAGAGATGCTGCATCCATTCTTTTCGTAAAATAAGGATTGGAAACTCCGGATCTCATCTTTGGAGAAGTTCCCAGCACCAAAGCAATCTCTCTCGGGGGGATTTTAGAAATCTTAGTATAGGTACGTCCGTTGGTAAGTCCAAAAACCCACACATTACAGAAGCATATCATTAAAATTCCCAATTCTAATGATATGAAACCTAAATTAAATATGTTCCTAATAATTCTCAACTAAGATCAAAGTTAAGCTTTATTTTTTTACTTTTCACAATAGACATGCAAGCCAGTATGTGGCCTTGATTTTCTTCTTTTTCTGTAAGATACTCATTTTCTAACAGTTCCACATCTCCCTCCTCTAAAGAACATTCGCAGCTTCCGCAGATTCCGGACTTGCAGGAATAAGGGACTGGAAATTTTTGAAGCAAGAGCTGTTGAAGAATTCTATCCTTATTATCAGGAAGTTGAGCTGTATATTTTTTTCCAAGCATGGTAAATTCCACCTCTATATTCTCAATAATTGGAAATTCTTTTTCTACAGGATAAATATCATCATTATACTCCTCAAAAAGTTCAAAATGAATGTTCCTTTTCGGAATTCCATGGTGGTAACAAGCATTTGCCAATGTTTTAATCATTTCTCCCTTTCCACAGATAAGAACTTCATCCACAGCATCCCAAATGGTAGACTCCTCATCCGTATCATCCAAATGAAGAATTTGATTGATAATTAAATTTAACTTCTTTTCATCCAATCTACCATAGAAAAACTGATCTGCAGTTTTTTCCTGTGAAAAAAAGTAGAAAATCTGGAGTCTGTCACCACAGGTTCTGGCAAGATTATCCAATTGATCTCGATAAATCAGATCATCCGAACTTTTATTTCCAAAAAACAAAAACAATCTTGTTCTGGGTTCATTATGAAGAATATTTTTAAAATGGCTTAAAATAGGAGTAATTCCAATGCCGGCAGCAAACGCAACAATTGTTCTGAATTCACTGGGTTTAGATACCAAAGTAAATCTTCCGGCAGGTTCACTTATCAGAAGTTCATCTCCTGTATTGTAGTTCTTAAACAATTGGAAAGTGTCTCCCTCAGTAGAATTTACCTTTATTCCCAGACATATTTTTCCCTCGTAAGGAGCAGAAGTCATTGAATAATCATTAATAATCTCTTTACCACGGGATTGAAATTTAACACTTATAAACTGCCCGGCTTCAAACTTAAAGTTTTCTTTCAAATTCTCCGGAATATCTAACTCCAGAGAAAAAGTATTTTTGGTCAGCTCTACCTTTTTCGCTATTTTTAACGGATGAAACTGTATAAGTTTCCCTTTATAGATTTGTTGTTCCATAACTTCAATTCAAAAATAGATAAAAAATAATTTATGAAGAAGATAATTTTGTCCATGTTAATCCTGACTGCAGTTTACAGTTGCAAAAAAGAAAGCCCGAAGACTGATGGTACTACCACTACAGATTCTCTTTCTGTAACTCAAAATACTACAGCACAAGGAAGTACGCATGTCCCCAAAGAACTTTCTCCTGAAAATGTAGGTCTACACTTAGCCAAAAATAATGATACTTTATATGTAACTAACTTTTTTGCAACATGGTGTGGCCCTTGTATGAAAGAAATACCGAGTTTCAAAAATAAAATGCAGGAATTAAAGGATAAACCTGTAAAATTCACTTTCGTAAACCTTGATGATAAAAATGATTGGGATACCGCAGTTAAAGATTTCGTTGTAGAAAATAATCTTGGTGCGAATGTTATTTTACTGGATGGTCAAAAGTTGGATCAAAATTTCTTCTCCAAGAATTTCAAGCAATGGAATGGAGGTTCAATTCCGTTTACTTTCATGAGAAAAGGAAATCAGACAGATGAATATCTGGGAATGATGACGGAAGAAGTATTGAATTCTAAAATTGATGCTTTTTTAAAGTAAAAACATACAGAACTCTTTCTGAATAATGTCAAAAAGATTTAAAATCCTGTGTTTATTATTAGTCATTGCAATTATTGTAAGTGCAGTCATTAATCTGAATACAGGATTTTTGAGTTTAAGCTTACAGGATTTCTTTCAGGATTCTGCTCAAAGCCAGATTGCTGAAATCCGTATAAATCGTGTTTTGGTGATGATTCTGGCAGGAATTTCAATCCCCACTTCAGGATTTCTAATGCAGGAATATTTCCAAAACCCACTGGCTGGACCTGATATTTTGGGGATTACGTCTGTAGCCAGTTTATCGGTAGCATTCTACATATTTTTCTCACACAATATTCTTCTTCCTGAATTTTTACAGAACAGTTTCCTTAGTTTATCTGCTGTTGGTGGAGGCCTCGGCCTAATGCTGGTGCTCTTATCAATGTCAAACAAATTTCAGGACAAGTCATATCTTATTATTTTCGGGTTTCTGGTATCTGCCTTTGCGGGGGCAATAGTGTCTCTGCTACAGTTCTATGCTGAAAACCAAAGCCTGAAGAATTACATTTTATGGTCATTTGGAGCCAATAATATGGTCACCAGAAATCAGATCTATGTTTTATCAATCTTAGTATTAATAGGATTATTTTTCTGCTTTAAATCCGTAAAACCCTTAATTGGAAATTCCCTGGGAACATCTTATGCACAGAGTCTAGGAGTGAATTTAAAACAATTAAAACTACTGATTATAGTAGCTTCTTCCCTACTTTCAGCTTCTATTACAGCATTTTTGGGACCTATCTTATTTATAGGGATTATTGTTCCTCATTTCTGCAGATTGATCTACAATCCCTCAAAATTATGGCAACAGTGGATCCTTAACATGTTTCTGGGAATGCTAATCATGCTGTTCTTCTCTGTGATTGCAGAAAAAACACAGATCCCATTGAATGTGATAAGTTCTGTATTTGGAATTCCCGTAATTCTTGTGATGCTTTTGAGGCAGAATAAAGTATAATTTTTTTGTTGGAAAGCGCAATGGCGCAAGGTTATTTTTTGATTTATAACTTTTTTAAGGTGCAAGGATTTTATCTTCAATAAAATTGAAAACGGCATATTTAAATCCTAAAATTACACTCACATTTGCTGAAAATCTTTGATTTTCTTGCGCCTTAAAAATATACACAATGTATTACAAACCTTTGCGCCTTTGCGCTTTCCAACAAAAAACTATACTCACACTTTCTGAAGGTTTTTAATTTTCTTATACATCATAGATTACAGTCTTCGATCTCACAATTATTAAGCAACAATTCATATATTTAGATTCAACAAAAAACCACAAATGACAGAAAATGAATTATCAAAAATCGTTTTTGAAACAGGATTAAAAATTCATAAAAAGCTTGGAGCGGGCTTGTTTGAGCATGTTTATGAAGAATGTATGTTTTATGAATTAACAAAATCAGGATTTTCAATAGAAAAACAAAAACTGCTTCCTATCATTTATGAAGAATTAAGAATTGAAAATGCTTTTAGGCTTGATATAATTTTAGAAAATAAAGTCATTTTAGAAATAAAAACCGTCGACTACATAGCTCCAACTCATAAAGCACAACTTTTAACTTATTTAAAAATGACCGGCTGTAAGCTAGGGCTGTTACTTAACTTTCAATCTGATGTCTTCAAAAATGGAGTAACAAGGATTGTAAATGGTCTATAAGATGAAAACACATAAAATTTGATAAAGTCAAATTCTTTGAATCCTAAAAATAGTATTTTTGTAAAACATTTTGCACCTAACGAATCCTCAATATGCACCTACAAATCAAACAAGCAAATATTGGTTACAATAAAACTTTAATTTCAAATGCTAATGCAAGTTTGAAGCTTGGAGATGTATGCTTATTGATTGGAAATAACGGTGTTGGGAAAACTACTTTAATTAAATCTGTTCTTCATCAAATCCCTTTATTAGATGGTGAGATTTTGATTAATGGAAAAAATGTAAAAAAAATTTCCGTAAAGGAAATTGCAGAAAATATAGCGATTGTCTTTTCAAAATCGGTTATCCCCCAGCATTATACGGTTGAAGACCTTATATCATTGGGAAAATATATCTACTACCCTTTTTATTTTGAACTGAAAAAAGAAGACCGTGATGAAGTTGCTCATATTATTGAGGAACTGGATTTGAATCAGTACAGATATACTTTGCTTAAAAATCTTTCAGATGGAAATCTTCAGAAAGCATTCATAGGAAGGGCTATCACTCAGAACTCTCCTATTATTATTTTGGATGAACCAACAACCCATCTGGATGAAAAAAATAAAATCATTATTCTTAAAACGTTGAGAAGATTAGCCAAGGAACAAAATAAACTGATATTGTTTTCTTCCCACGACTGGAGGCTGGCTAAGGAATTTGCAGACAAGATCTGGTATGTGAAAAATACCGAGCTGCATACAGGAATTGTTGAGGATGTTTTACTTCAGCATGATGAACTTACGAATGCTTCATTATTCCAAATACACGAAAATTTTATTCCACCGCACATCTCTGCACCCCAGGTTCAGAAAGAAATGCTGTATTCTTTGCTTCAAAAAAACTTTCAAAAGGACCTTTCTTTCCTAAATTTTGAGTTTAGGGACAACTTTTGGGTAATTACTAATGATTCCGCATTACACCAATATGAATCTTTTGAAGAAATCATCAATTTCGTTGCAAACATTTATTAATCTGAGGTTTTATTTGATTATTTCATATACTATGCATGCATAGTATTATGCTACTCATATAATTTAATCTGTTTATTATCAGCTTATTAACAAAATTTAACGTTAATAAATACTATGCATGCATAATATTTACTAAATTTGGGTAAAACCATTAGCGCAAAAATGATGGATAATAATAAGGAAAAAATAGAAAACGTAGATTTAATTTTGAAGCAGACCTGGTTGGCTGTTTCAAAAATGTACACAGAACTGGCTCAGGAACACGATTCCACAGCTGTGCAAGCCCTCACCCTTCTTAAAATTGATCCCAAGGAAGGAACACGAAGTACCAATCTTGGACCCAAGATGGCCATAGAGCCTACTTCCTTAACGAGAATCATCAAACTTCTTGAAGACAACGGATATATTTATAAGGAAAAGACCACCACTGATAAAAGAGAGGTGATCATCAAACTTACAGATAAAGGATTAAACTCCAGAAACATGTCAAAAGAAGTTGTCGTCAACTTTAATAAAAAGGTGATGGAAAAGATTGCTCCGGAGAGATTGGAAACCTTTAAGGAGGTCATGACGGAGATCATGAAAATAGCCAATGAACTTTTAAATAACAGAAAATAAATTATCATGAAACCGTATGGTTACATACGACCTTATAAAAAATAAAAATTTACATATGAAAAGAAGAATCAAACATGTAACGGTTCTTGGTTCAGGAATTATGGGTAGCGGTATCGCAGCTCACTTCGCCAACATCGGTGTGGAAGTGTCACTTTTGGATATTGTCCCTTTTGAATTGACTGAAGCTGAACAAAAAAAAGGTTTGACCAAAGATGATAAGGTAGTAAGAAACAGAATTGCTACTGAAAACTTTGAAAAACTTAAAAAAGCCAGCCCTGCACTTCTTTATTCTCCAAAGTTTGCAGACAGAATCAAAGTAGGAAACTTCGATGACGATCTACAGAAAATTAAAAATACTGACTGGATCATTGAAGTAGTAGTAGAAAGACTTGATATTAAAAAGTCAGTATATGAAAAGATTGAGCAGTTCAGAAAACCGGGAACATTAATTTCTTCAAATACATCCGGAATTCCAATTCACTTCTTGACAGAAGGAAGAAGTGATGACTTCAAAAAATACTTCGCAGGTACCCACTTCTTTAATCCGGTAAGATATCTTCCTCTTCTTGAGATTATCCCTACAAACGATACAGATCCTGAGATTATCGATTTCTATATGAATTATGGGGCTAAATTCTTAGGCAAAACTACTGTTTTAGCAAAAGATACTCCTGCTTTCATCGCCAACAGAATCGGGGTATTCTCTATGATGGATCTTCTTCATAATGTACAAAAATTAGGACTTACTGTTTCTGAGGTAGATAAATTAACAGGTCCTGTAATTGGACGTCCAAAATCTGCAACATTCAGAACAGCTGACGTTGTAGGTCTTGATACCTTAGTAATGGTAGCCAATGGGGTTCGCCAGAGCGGTGCTGAAGCCAATGACTTCAATGATGTATTTGCTCTTCCACCTTATATCCAGAAAATGATGGATAACAAATGGCTGGGTTCAAAAACTGAACAAGGTTTCTATAAAAAAGTGAAAAATGCAGAAGGAAAATCTGAAATTCACGGATTGAATCTTGATACTTTAGAATATGAACTTCAAGGAAAATCATCATTCCCTACACTGGAATTAACAAAAGCCATCGATAAGCCAATTGACAGATTCAAGGTATTAATCGGAGGAAAAGATAAGGCTGGTGAATTATACAGAAAATCATTAGGAGCATTATTTGCTTACGTTTCTCATAAAGTTCCTGAAATTTCTGACGAGGTTTATAAAATTGATGATGCCATGAGAGCCGGTTTCGGATGGGAAAATGGTCCATTTGAGATCTGGGATGCCGTAGGTGTTCAAAAAGGTATTGAATTGGCTAAAGATGCTGGTTATGAAGTTTCAGACTGGGTAAAAAATGTAGAGACTTTCTATAAAGTTAATGATGAGGGACAAAGTATTTATGTTGATAAAAACTCAGGAGAATACAACAAAATCCCTGGTCAGGATGCATTTATCATTCTAGATAATATCAGAAAAAACAAAACACTTTGGAGCAATTCAGGAGCTTCTATTGAAGATTTAGGTGATGGCATCATCAACTTTGAGATCCGTTCAAAAATGAACTCTCTTGGAGGCGAAGTTCTTGATGGATTAAATAGAGCAATTGATTTTGCTGAAAAAGAATATGATGGACTGGTAGTTGGTAACCAAGGCACTAACTTCTCTGTAGGAGCAAACCTTGCAATGATCCTTATGATGGCTATTGAGCAGGATTGGGATGATTTAAATATGGCTATTGCCTACTTCCAGAAATCAATGATGAGAGTTCGTTACTCTTCTATTCCTGTAGTCGTTGCTCCTCACGGAATGACGTTAGGAGGTGGATGCGAAATGACTATGCATGCAGACAGAGTGGTTGCAGCAGCAGAAACTTACATCGGACTGGTAGAAACCGGAGTGGGCGTAATTCCTGGTGGTGGTGGTACAAAGGAACTTACTTTAAGAACTTCCAGAGAATTCCACAGTGATGATGTTAAAAATAACAGACTTCGTGAAGCATTCATGAACATCGCCATGGGTAAAGTAGCTACTTCTGCCTATGAAGCCTACGACATGGGAATCCTTGAAAAAGGTAAGGACATTGTTTCAGTAAGCAAAAACAGACAGATTGCAGAAGCTAAAAAAGTTGCAAAACTATTAGCAGAACAAGGCTATACTCAACCTATCGAGCAGAAAGTAAAAGTTCTTGGTAAAGATGCCTTAGGAATGTTCTATGTAGGAACAGATCAAATGCTTACCGGAAACTACATCTCCGCACACGACAAGAAAATTGCAGACAAGCTAGCCAACGTAATGGTAGGTGGAAACTTATCTGAACCTACTGTTGTTACTGAACAATATCTATTGAATCTTGAAAGAGAAACATTCTTACAACTTTGTGGTGAAAGAAAAACATTGGAAAGAATTCAGTACATGTTACAAAATGGAAAACCATTAAGAAACTAAAATTTTTTGTAAAATGTAAAAAGTATTAATGTATTCACGATGCATAATTTCAGAGATTTAGAAGTTTGGATAAAATCCATGAAGCTTTGTAAAATATTTTATTTGGCTTCAAGCAATTTTCCAAAAGATGAAATGTTCGGACTGACATCACAATCAAGACGAAGTTTATATTCAATTCCTTCTAATATCGCTGAGGGTGCAGGCAGAGATACAAATGCTCAATTTTCACATTTCTTAAATATAGCACTAGGCTCTTCATTTGAATTTGAAACCCAGATATTGATTGCAAATGATTTAGGTTTCTTTAAAGGTGATGATTTTAATAGTATTTATTCAGAAATTAAGCATATACAAAATATGTTGTCAAAGTTGAAGCAGAAATTTAGTACTTAAACATTTCAATCATAAATACATTTTACATAAATACTTTAATACAAAAAAAAATGAAAACAGCATATATAGTAAAGGGTTTCAGAACTGCCGTTGGAAAAGCTCCAAAAGGAAGTCTAAGATTTACAAGACCCGATGTAATGGCAGCTACAGTTATTGAAAAATTAATGGCTGAGCTTCCACAATTAGATAAAAACAGAATAGATGACCTTATCGTAGGAAATGCAATGCCAGAGGCTGAGCAAGGACTGAACGTGGCTCGTCTGATCTCTCTAATGGGGTTAAATACAGATAAAGTTCCGGGAGTAACTGTCAACAGATACTGTGCTTCAGGAAGTGAGGCAATCGCTATTGCTTCTGCAAAAATTCAGGCTGGTATGGCAGATTGTATCATCGCTGGAGGAACAGAATCTATGTCTTACATCCCTATGGGAGGTTACAAGCCTGTTCCTGAAACGGATATTGCAAAAACAAACCCTGATTACTATTGGGGAATGGGTTACACTGCTGAAGAGGTAGCAAAACAATACAATATTACAAGAGAAGAACAGGATCAGTTTGCTTTTGAATCTCATATGAAAGCTTTAAAAGCGAATCAGGAGGGGAAATTCACAAACCAAATTGTTCCAATTCCTGTAGAATATAACTTTCTGGATGAAAACCAGAAAATGCAGACTAAAAAGTTTGACTTCTCTATAGATGAAGGTCCAAGAAAAGATACTTCTTTTGAAGGATTATCAAAACTAAGACCCGTATTTGCCAACGGAGGAAGCGTAACTGCCGGAAACTCTTCTCAAATGAGTGACGGAGCGGCTTTCGTAATGGTAATGAGTGAAGAAATGGTAAAAGAACTAGGACTTGAGCCTGAAGCTAGATTAGTAGCTTATGCCGCAGCCGGACTTGAACCAAGAATCATGGGAATGGGGCCAATTTATGCTATTCCAAAGGCTTTAAAACAAGCAGGTTTAGAATTAAAAGACATCGATTTGATTGAACTTAATGAGGCTTTCGCTTCTCAGTCGGTTGCCATTAAGAAAGAATTAGGCTTAAACCCTGATATCTTAAACGTAAACGGAGGAGCAATTGCTCTTGGTCACCCACTGGGATGTACCGGAACCAAACTAACTGTTCAACTTCTAGACGAGATGAGAAGAAGAGGCAACAAATACGGAATGGTTTCCATGTGTGTGGGAACAGGACAAGGAGCTGCTTCTATTTTTGAACTACTATAAAATGTACTGATGTATTTATGTAAAATGTATTCATGAAGTTTAAACTAAAATCATAAATACATTTTACATGAATACGTTAATACAACATTACTAATCGTTATAAAAACAAAATAATATATGGCTACACTAAAAGGAGGTGAATTCCTAATCAAACAAATTCCTGCAAACGAAATTTTCAGTATTGAAGAATTAAATGAGGAGCAAAAGATGCTTCGCGATTCTGCAAAAGAATTTATAGATAGAGAGGTTGTTCCTCAAAGAGAGCGTTTTGAAAAGAAAGACTATGCCTTCACTGAAGAAACAATGCGTAAGCTTGGTGACATGGGAATGCTGGGAATTGCTGTACCAGAGGAGTACGGAGGTCTTGGAATGGGCTTTGTGACTACAATGCTTGCTTGTGACTATATTTCAGGAACTACAGGTTCATTGGCTACCGCTTATGGAGCACACACCGGAATCGGTACCCTACCTATCGTTCTTTACGGAACTGAGGAACAAAAGAAAAAATACCTTCCGGACTTGGCAACAGGTACAAAATTCGGAGCTTACTGCTTAACTGAGCCTGATGCAGGTTCTGATGCAAACTCTGGAAAAACAAGAGCAAAACTTTCCGAAGACGGAAAACACTATATCATCAATGGTCAGAAAATGTGGATCTCCAATGCAGGATTTGCTGATACATTCACGTTATTCGCTAAAATTGATGATGATAAAAACATCACAGGTTTTGTAATTAACCGTTCTGAACTTGAGAATCCTGAAAGCTTAACTTTCGGAGAGGAAGAGCACAAACTAGGAATCCGTGCTTCATCTACTCGTCAGGTTTTCTTCAATGATATGAAGATCCCTGTAGAAAATCTTTTAGGAGAAAGAAACAATGGTTTCAAAATCGCTCTAAATGCATTGAACGTAGGTCGTATCAAATTAGCAGCTGCTTGTTTGGATGCACAAAGAAGAATCCTAAACCACTCTATTCAGTACTCTAACGAGAGAAAGCAGTTTAATGTTTCTATCTCTACTTTCGGAGCAATCAGAAAGAAAATTGCTGAAATGGCAACCGGAGTTTTCGTAAGTGAGGCTGGTTCTTACAGAGCTGCCAAAGATGTTCAGGATAAAATAGATGAATTGGTAGCAGGTGGATTAAGCCATCAGGAAGCAGAATTAAAAGGGGTTGAAGAATTCGCTGTAGAATGTTCAATCCTTAAAGTATTCGTTTCTGATCTTGCACAACACACTGCAGATGAAGGAATTCAGGTATACGGAGGAATGGGATTCTCTGAAGATACTCCAATGGAAGCTGCATGGAGAGATTCAAGAATTTCAAGAATCTACGAAGGAACAAACGAAATCAACAGATTATTAGCTGTAGGAATGCTTATTAAGAGAGCAATGAAAGGAGAATTAGATCTTTTATCTCCTGCAATGGCTATCAGCAAAGAATTAATGGGTATTCCATCATTTGAAGTTCCTGATTATTCAGAATTCATGAGTGAGGAAAAAGCAATTATTGCTAACCTTAAAAAAGTATTCTTAATGGTATCTGGTGCTGCTCTTCAAAAATACATGATGGATATTGAAAAGCAACAACATTTATTATTGAATGCTTCTGAGATCCTTAACCAAATCTATATGGCAGAATCTGCAGTATTAAGAGCTGAAAAACACTTCTCTCCTGATTCTGTAGAAGCGGCAATGGCTCAATTGAACCTTTACAAAGCTGTTGAGAAAATTACAGTGGCAGCTAAGGAAGGAATTATTTCTTTCGCTGAAGGAGATGAGCAAAGAATGATGCTTTCAGGATTAAGAAGATTCACAAAATATACCAATAATCCAAATGTAGTGGCATTAACTGAAAAGGTAGCTGCTCATTATATTGAAAAAGGAAATTATTAGTCTTTTATAACATAAATTTGATTCAAAAGCGTCCCAAATGGGACGCTTTTTTATGATAATAACTGTTTTACCCGAAACATTCTCATTTTAATTTTATTAGCAATACCTATTTTCTATTGATCATTTTAAATTTGGTACTGCATTAAACAAAATTTTTATTAAAAAATATATACCATCAATGATCCTAATAAATCAATTGAGTACTGAATAACAGCAGATTCCAATATTTTTTTTATCTTTAATTGAAAAGAAGCAGCAATGCTATCTAAATAATAACCAAACAACAATTCTAAAAACTATTACTATGGGAAAATTCATTATTTCAAAAAGAACCAATGGAGAATTTCAGTTCAACCTTAAAGCAGGAAACGGTCAGGTCATTCTAACAAGTCAGGGATATAGCACAAAGCCATCATGTGAAAACGGCATCAGCTCTGTAAAAACCAATTCGCAGGAAGATTCTAAATTTGAAAGAAATACTGCTAAAGACGGCAGATGTTATTTTAATCTTAAAGCAGGAAACGGTCAGATTATAGGAACCAGCCAGATGTATGAATCTGATAATGGAATGGAAAATGGCATAGAATCTGTGAAAAACAATGCTCCGAATGCTTCTGTAGAGGATGAAACAAATTCCTAAAATCATCTAAAATAATCTTGATAAAAATGCCTTATTTTTTGAGGCATTTTTTATTTTTGTATTCTATTTTCATCGAAAAATGACAAAAGAAGAATTACTAAATAGAGCTATAAAAATCGCCGATAAGGCTCATAAAGGACAAACCGATAAATACCATGCCCCTTACATTGCCCACGTAATGCGTGTAATGGAATATGGTAAAACAATAGATGAAAAAATTGTAGGTGTGTTGCATGATGTTGTAGAAGATCATCCACTGGAATTCAGTCTTGATTATCTAAGAACCGAGGGGTTTCCGGAATACATCATTTTCGCAGTAAGCTGCCTTACCAAGTTTGATCCTGAGGAGGATTATGATGAGTTTGTTAAAAGAACGGAGAGGTCTCCACTGGCCGTTGCTGTAAAGCTTAATGATCTCCGTGATAATATGGACCTTAGAAGAGTAAACCGAGAGCTTACTCCTAAGGACATTAAAAGGTTTAATAAATATCTTAAAGCTTATCGCTATCTCATAGAAAAATATTAATCCGCACCAGGGAAATCATACGTCTTCACGTGATGATCTGTACCATCAATATTGATGTTCAGAGCAAGATAAATAAAGTGCAGGTTCTTGTTTCCCTTGGCTTCAAACTCACGCTGCCATAAATATCCTGTCAAAATTCCAAAGTAATCATCGATCTGATAGCCGAAACCGCCATATACTCTGTTTCTGGCAAAAGTAGGCTTCATCGGGGTTACAAAGAAGATCTCATCGTAGGCATTGGCAAAGACAGTCCCTTTTTTTATTGTTGAAGCATTTAGCGGAACACTTACGTTCAAACGGTAACGGTAGCGCATTCTCTGAGAAGTCTTATCAATCTGAGGCTCATAAAACCAGCTTTTTTCAGCACGGAAACGGTTTTCAAACTTCACGATGCCTTTTTTGAAATCAATAACATCCTGAAGCCATACCCTGAATTCTTCTCTGCTTAAGCTATGATCTTTATAGTTAACATATCTTCCCAGTCCTATGAAAGGTTTATGGTTCTTCGTAAGATTATATCCCAGCCCTCCTTTTATTTCATAATAATCCGGATAGGTGTAATCTTCGTTACCACGCAGCTGCCCTTCAGCATAAAGGAAAAACTTTGGATGAAACTTGTAGGTTAAAGTCACTGCATTGAAGCTGGAAATGTGTTCCTGTGCTTTGAAGAATGATAAACTAAGAAGTAAGCTTAAACCTAAAAAACGTTTCATAAAAAATTTTTGCAAATGTAATTTTTTTAACAATTTGTTAATATTAACTTTCATTAATATACAATTAACACCTACTTAATGTTAATTGTGTATGAAAAACCAATATGGAACCATCTTTGAGGCATTTCCACTCCAAAAGCTTCCGTATATTTTGTATTGGTCACATTGTTAATTAAAACATACACAGAATAGTCCTTTTGGGTAAAGCTCAATTTCTCATCCAAAAGATTATAAGTCCCTAGATTTACCCTTTCATTGTATCTATAGGCCAGCTCATTGGTAAAGCTTTTAAGAAACTTTGTCTCTAGTTTAGCAATAAACTGATGTTTCAGATTATCCAGAATATATCTCGAAACAAACTCATTAGGTTCATTATACTTACTGTCAATATAAGTATATCCAACTGTGTATTTTAACCAGTCTGTTACCCTATGATTAAGCTCGGCTTCTATTCCTTTAATCTTAATATCTCCTACATTCCCTGCGGCCCAAACACCATCATTAATGTCTTTTTTAACCCAATCGATAGAATTCTTCGAGTCTCTTAAAAAACCACTCACTTTTGCTAAAATCTTTTTGTTCTGATACTGATATCCAACTTCGGATGAAATAGCATTTTCAGGCTGTAAATTTGGATTTCCTTGCTCAGTTGGGCTTATATAATAAAGTTCTGTGAAAGTCGGAATACGGTGTACTTTCGCTATATTTCCGTAGATTTTACTGTTAGGAGTAAAGTTATACCCTACATCCAATCCCGGATAGAAAAAGTTCCCTTCCTTGGAGTAATTCGCCCATGAGATTCCAGGGCTTATATTCAGTTTTTTATCCAATAAAGAAAAGTGGTGTTCAAAGAATACCTGTGATACGAAACGATTGGGATTTCCAAGATTACTGCTTACCAAAAGTTCTTTTCTTAATTCGATCCCTACTCCGGTTGTTCCCAATCCCCATTGATAGCTGGAATTCACTTCTCCGCCTACATTGTTTCCAATGTGCATATTTCTATATCCATTAGGGTTTTGCCTGGTATAAAGGTACATGTCCTGCCCTCTTCTCCAGTATACATTAGAATTAAGCTTTAATTTTCCAAAAGTCTGCTGATGAGCCACACTTACAATGGAAGCCTGCATTTCCTCATACTGATCTCTTGCTTTCTTTGAAGCATAAAATCCATTAGCACCAAACTTTTTCTCTGAAAAACCAGCCTGAAGCCTTAGATCACCATTTTTAATATTCAATTTTCCCTGATAAAACACATTCCTGATTTCATAATCAGTATTGTAGATATATCCTTGTGAAGCCGAAGAATTTGCCTGAAGTGAATTTGAGAATTTTTCATTTCCCAGCTGTGCATTGAAGCCTAAGCCATAGGAAGCATTATCTCCTCCCTCTGCACTTATTTTAACACGTTTTCCCGGAGTTGTCTTTGTAATCACATTGATAACACCCGCATAGGCATTTTGGCCAAAACGTCGGGCTGCAGGACCTTTTATGATCTCTATTTTTTCTACATCCTCAAGATCTACAGGGATGTTCATGGAATTATGACCTGTCTGGGAATCATTCATCCTGATTCCGTTCAATAGCAATAATACCTGTTCAAAGGAACTTCCACGGAAGCCAATATCACTCTGTACTCCATTCGCTCCTCTTCTTCGGATATCCATTCCCGGAACCTGCTGAAGAATTTCATCAATACTTTTAGAGGGAGAATTAGCAATATCTTCCTTTGTAATTACAGTAATATTCTGGTTGGCGCTTTTGTAAGGTGTAGAAATAAATTTACCCTGAAATTCAATGTTTTCTATATCCGTTGTCTTTTCCTGTGCATTTACCCAAAGTAAAGATCCAAGAAAAAAAGCACTTCCTATCTTTTTGATCATAATCGTTTCCGTAGTTTCTTTTAACAGGATTCAAAAGTAAGAGAGTTCGTGTAGACAGGCAAATGATACTTGTCATAAAAAAATGCAGCATAATGTGCTGCATTTTGTGTGTCCGAGGGAGTAGTTTTTTATCTTTTTCTCATTAAATGTGTAACTAGATCTCTGAATAATTTTCTCATTTCTATATTACATATTTATGAATACAATTTTAAATAATTTTAAAACATAAAACAATACCTTAATGAAAAAACATATTGAAGACAGATAAACCATTTATAATACGATAAAAATAAATTGAAAAACCTAAATAAGTCCACAAAATACTTTTATATTTTTATTTTTCATAGTCCCATTTTTGATCTTTAAGCATCTTTTTAGGTTTCAAAATATATTATTTTAGAAATAGGACAAACGTAAATTTTCGCCAAAAAATTCGTAATTTTGTGGGTCTTAATTTTACAATTAAATCATTCTTTTTCAAATGTATTTTTTGGACAGCATTTTACTAATATGCTACCTCCTAACCAGATGAATTTGGAAAGAAACTCAAGAGTTCAATTGATGACAGTCTTGGAATATTCTAAAGCAGAACACCATTACACTGGCAGACATGATGCTGTACAGTTACTTTTATGAATAAACAAAATATGGCTAATATTACAGAAATAGACATAAAAAAACAGATCTACGTTAAGAATGCACATCTTAACAATCTGAAACATATAGATGTCCTGATCCCCAAAAACAAGTTGATTGTCATTACGGGAGTTTCAGGAAGCGGTAAATCTTCATTAGCCTTCGATACTATTTATGCTGAGGGACAGAGAAGATATGTTGAAAGCTTAAGTTCCTATGCCCGTCAGTTTTTAGGAAAACTTGAAAAACCTAAAGTTGATGACATTAAAGGATTGGCTCCCTCCATCGCTATTCAGCAGAAAGTAATTTCTTCCAATCCGCGTTCTACCGTAGGAACATCTACGGAGATTTACGATTACATGAAGCTATTATTTGCAAGAATTGGAAAAACATTTTCTCCTGTTTCCGGTGAAGAAGTGAAAAAAGACTCAGTTTCTGATGTGGTTGATTTTATCAAGGCTTCCAAAAAAGACACTTCCTTTTTATTAACGGCTCCTTTGGAATATGATGCAGATAATTTTAAAGAGACACTTAATATTTTAAAACTTGCAGGTTTCACAAGACTTGAGATCAATGGAAATCTTGCCGGCATTGAAGATCTTGAAAGCTTTGCATTTACTCCTGAAAAAGGAATGACCATCAATCTTGTCATTGACCGTTTTGCCTATGAAGAAGATGAGAGTTTTTTACAGCGATTGGCAGACTCTATTCAAATGGCATTTTACGAAGGTCGTGGCCATTGTTCTTTAAAAAATACAGATACTGAAAAAGTAAAGGAATTCTCCAATAAGTTTGAACTGGACGGAATGGAATTCCTTGAACCCAATGTTCATTTTTTCAGCTTCAATAACCCTTACGGAGCATGTCCGGCTTGTGAGGGATACGGAAAGGTAATTGGAATTGATGAAGACCTTGTTGTTCCAAACAAAACTTTATCCGTCTACGAAGATGCCGTAGTCAGCTGGAGAGGCGAAACCATGAGCGAATGGAAAAAAGACTTTATAAAAAAGGCAGGCGACTTCCCTATCCATAAACCTTATCACCAGTTAACAAAGGAACAAAAGAACTTCCTTTGGAAAGGTGACGGAAAAAGCAATTTCCCGTGCATTAACAATTTCTTCAAGATGCTTGAAGAAAATCTTTATAAAATTCAGTACCGAGTTATGCTTTCACGCTACAGAGGAAAAACCCTTTGTCCTACCTGTGAAGGATTAAGGCTTCGTGAAGAAACCAGCTGGGTGAAAGTAGATGGCCATAACATTCAATCGATGATTGAACTTCCGTTGGATGAACTGGCACCACTAATCAATACTCTTCAGCTTTCGGATCATGATAAAGAAGTTGCCAAAAGACTTTTATACGAAATCACAACCCGTCTCGAATTCTTATTGAAAGTTGGGTTAGGTTATCTGACCTTAAACAGAACCTCCAATACTCTTTCAGGAGGAGAAAGCCAAAGAATTAATCTGGCAACAAGCTTAGGAAGTTCGTTGGTAGGTTCCATATATATTTTGGATGAACCGTCCATTGGTTTACATTCCAAGGATACGGAAAACCTTATTGGAGTTCTAAAAAATCTTCGTGACCTGGGAAATACCGTGATCGTAGTAGAACATGATGAAGATGTAATGCGTGCTGCCGATTATATTATTGATATTGGCCCTGAAGCAGGTTATCTGGGGGGTGAGCTTGTATTTGCCGGTGACTATAAGGATCTGAAAAAAGCCCATACACTTACCTCTGACTATCTTACAGGACGACTGGAAATAGAAGTTCCAAAGAAACGAAGAAAAGGAAAGGAATGGATTTATATCAAAGGGGCTCGTCAGAATAACCTTAAAAATATAGATGTAGACGTTCCTTTGGAAAGTTTGGTCGTAATTTCAGGAGTTTCCGGAAGTGGAAAATCTACCCTGATGAGGGAAATCCTAACAAACGATATCCAGATCCAACTGGGAATGGGTGGTAAGAAAGGAGATTATGATTCTGTAGAATTCCCCAAAAAATTAATCAAGAATATTGAACTGATTGATCAAAACCCGATTGGGAAATCATCCCGTTCAAACCCCGTTACTTATCTTAAGGCTTATGACGATATCAGAGATCTTTTTGCCAAGCAGAAAATCTCAAAAATGATGGGCTATAAACCGAAGCATTTCTCTTTCAATGTAGACGGCGGAAGATGTGATGAATGTAAGGGAGAAGGAGTGATTAATGTTTCCATGCAGTTTATGGCTGATATTGAGCTGGAGTGTGAAGTTTGTAAAGGAACACGATTCAAAAATGAAATCCTTGAGGTAAAATTTGACGAAAAAAGCATTTCCGATATTCTTCATATGACCGTTGATGAAGCATTGGAATTCTTTAAGGATAATAATGAAGAGAAAATAGTTACCAAATTAAGACCTTTACAGGAAGTTGGTTTAGGATATTTACAGTTGGGACAAAGCTCTTCTACCCTTTCCGGTGGTGAGGCACAGCGTGTAAAGCTAGCTTCATTCCTTGTAAAAGGAGTAACTACGGATAAAACTTTATTTATCTTTGATGAGCCTTCCACAGGACTTCATTTCCATGATATTCAGAAGCTTTTGAAATCACTGCAGGCATTGATTGACCTTGGGCATTCAGTAATTGTTATTGAACATCAACCGGATATCATCAAATGCGCCGACTATATCATCGATATTGGTCCGGAAGCAGGAAAACATGGTGGTGAAGTAGTATTTGCCGGAACCCCTGAGGATCTGATAAAAAATAAAAAATCCTATACTGCAAAATACATCAAGGAAAAACTTGAGAATTAAATACAGACAGAGGGCAATTGCTCTCTGTTTTTTTAGCTATAATGGGAAAGTAAAGTCTCCTGATTTGTAGATATACGTAGGTAAAATATTCCCTAACATGAGTGTATTTAGAGATCAATCCAAGAGTTATCCACAAAAAAATGTGGATAACTTGTGAATTTTAACATTAAATTCATATTTCGTATTAAAAATAATAGTACATTTACTATGTAATAATAATCGAAGTGGAAACTTTATTTGCTTTTCTTACTACTATTGAAATTGCAATTAAATTTGAAATAAAAATTTAAGCACAGCATTGTCGGCTGTGCTTTTTATTGTTGTCTAATTAAAAAAATGAGATGTATTATCTACTGAATTCGCTCCTAAAGAGCGAATTCTTTTATGGTAATTCCCCCATTAGTATTAGCCTCACGATAATAGAGAGTAATCTAATAAGATCATCACTTAATTAATATTTTTATCCTTTAAAAGGCCACATAGTTCAATGGATAGAACAAAAGTTTCCTAAACTTTAGATCCAGGTTCGATCCCTGGTGCGGCCACATAACCTTTTAAAATATTTGACCTCCTAGCTTTTGTTCATGGTTAATCTATAACTCTTAGGTGTCATTCCTGTTTGTACCCTAAAAAAGTATGAAAAATGAGAAAAATTCCGGAATCCCAGCTCAAAGGCAATCTCCTTAATCGATTTATCGGAACTGTGTAATAATTTTTTTGCTTCTAATAAAACCCGCTCTTTAATAAACTCTAAAGGGGAAACTCTATATTGTTTTCTACAAATCACACCCAAATAGTTAGGCGTAATGCATAACTCTTCCGCATAGAAAGAAACACTTTTCTGGGTTTTATAGTGTTTTTGCACCAATGAATGAAACCGGAAAGCCAGATTATTATGATGGGTTAAGGCAAATTTACCATATATCTCCTCTACCCATAAGTTGATCATCAAAGCCAAAAGCCTTACCCTTGCATTAATAAGCTCCGGAAATATTATTTCCGAATGAATCTCCGTTCGTATGGCATTGAACTCACCACTCAATTTATCATAAACTTCATCATTCGGCTGTATCATTTCGTATGTACTATGAGATGAGAAAGTATGCTTTAATGTCGGAGAAAAGGTTTCAAGAATAGAATCATTGATGATGAGTCTTCTTCCCGTTGCGCCGGGAGGTAATTTCCATAAATATTCCCTTTTGGGAAGGTGAATAAATAATTGTTTAGAATTCAACATATATTTATCCATATCCGTAGTACACTCTCCATCTCCTGCACTACATTCGTCTAAAATAATGATGGTAAAAGAATTATCTGGAAAACGATTAAGCTCGGAAGAACTTATTTCATCCTGATAAATTACATCAATTTTCCTTTTGTCTTCATTCTCTATTGGAGACATGGTATTCTTCTCTTTCATTATTCATTATTAATACCTGCTAAATTATAAAATACTGCATAAAAATATCATTAGTTATCAAAAATTAAGCAGGTATTTCTCATTCCCAGGTTTTAAATATCCAGAATTGTGAAAAAAATATTCCCGTTTACTTACAAATCTAAAAATGATCTTTTTTACGCAAAAACAATCAGTATATTTGTAATAACACACTTTCTATTTTAAAATGCTGACAGATAAATTCGGACGAACAATAAATTACCTAAGACTGGCTGTTGTGGACCGGTGCAATCTCCGATGTACCTACTGCATGCCTGAAAATGGTCTTGTCTGGATTAAGCAGAAAGAATTAATGACTGATGAAGAAATGCTCAGACTTTGTTCTATTTTTTCAGAATTGGGTGTCAATAAGATCAGACTCACCGGAGGTGAACCTTTTGTAAGAAAGAACTGCATTGATCTTATTGGAAAAATATCTCATTTAGATGGAATTACAGATCTTAGTTTAACCACCAATGGGCTTCTTACCGGGCAGTATATTCCACAACTCAAGAAGTTTGGAGTAAAATCTGTGAATCTCAGTCTGGATACTTTGGATGAAGAACGCTTTTTCAGAATTACCCGCCGTAAAAGTTTTGATAAGGTAATGAAAACATTGGACTCTTTACTGGAACATGATATCAAAGTAAAGATTAATACAGTGGTCATGGAAAATCAGAATATTGAAGATATTATTCCATTGGTATTACTCACCAAACAGCTTCCGATTGATGTACGCTTTATTGAAGAAATGCCTTTTAATGGAAATGATGCAGACATTTCTCTGAAATGGAACTATCCTCAAATTTATCAACACATCAAAGATCATTTTCCTGAAATAGAAAAAACAGAAGATCCGAAAAGTTCTACTTCATATAACTACAAAATCCCAGGTTTTAAAGGTGACGTAGGAATTATTGCAGCGTATACCCGTTCATTTTGCGGAGACTGTAACAGAATACGAATTACCCCCTTAGGTGTGCTCAGAACTTGTTTATACGAAGGTACCGGTATCAATTTAAAAGATGAAATGCGTTCCGGAAAAACAGATGAAGAGCTCAAAAACATTATTGTGAATACAATACAGAATAAGCCAAAAGACGGATGGGAAGCTCAGAAATTTAATTTAACAGAGTCACAAATTCATCAATCGATGGCTACAATAGGAGGATAACAATGGAAATGATTACCGTACAACAGGCAGAAGACATCGTCATGTCACAACATCAGGATTTTGGTATAGAAAAAATCCCCTATGAATTGGCAGTGGGAAGAGTTTTGGCAGAGGACTTGTGTGCAGACCGGGACTTACCTCCTTTTGACAGGCCCACTGTAGACGGCATTGCCATCAATTATAGTGCTTATCAAAAAGGGATTATGTCGTTTACCATTAAAGCAGTACAATCTGCTGGTGAGCCTTCTTTATCCATAGATTCGGAAAATGAATGTATCGAAATCATGACGGGTGCAGCACTGGGTTCCTCAGTAGATACTGTTATTCGTTATGAAGACATTTCAATAGATAATGGAAATGCAAGCGTCAATATTGATGTTAAAAAAGGGCAAAACATTCATCTGAAAGCAAGGGATAAAAAACGAGGAGACATTTTGGTAAAAGCTGATCAGGTCATTACTCCTGCCATTATCGGTATAGCTTCCTCTATTGGACAAACCACACTATCTGTAAAAAAACTTCCCAAAATCATCATCATATCCACAGGAGACGAGATGGTAAGCGCTGAGTCTTGCCCTACTCCTTTTCAGCTAAGACGTTCTAATGGAATTACCATACAGGCTGTATTGGAAAAATATAAAATCAAGGCTGATGTGCTTCATCTTAATGATGATTATGAAGAGATCAAAAAAGAACTTTCCCGCTGCATCAACGAATATGATGTACTTCTTATGAGTGGCGGAGTTTCTATGGGAAAATTTGATTATCTGCCAAAAGCATGTGAAGAATTGGGAATAGAAAAGCTTTTTCATAAGATAAAGCAAAGACCCGGAAAACCGTTTTGGTTTGGTAAAAGCCAGAATCAGAAACTCATATTTGCATTTCCCGGTAATCCGGTTTCTGTATTTATGTGTCTGCATCGGTATTTTATTCCCTGGTTAGAAAAATCCTTGGAAATTCCGGATTCCGGATTCCAGTTTGCTGTCTTACAAAATGACATTGATTTTCCTTTTTCACTTCAGTATTTTGCTCAGGTAAAACTTAGGGTAAATTCATCCGGACAATTAACAGCAGAATCTGTAGATACCAATGGGTCCGGTGATTTTTCACATCTTGCCGATACCCATGCTTTTATAGAATTACCTATGGAACAGAATACTTTCAGAAAAGGTGAAGTTTATAAAGTATGGCGATATAATTTTTAAAATTGATTGGAGCATACACTCATGAAAAACAAATAATTCGTGTATCTGTGGTTAAAAAATAAAACTATGAAGGATTTTTCACATCTTAATAAAAAACTTGAACCTACCATCGTTAATGTAAGCGGAAAAGCAGTTACCCATCGTAAGGCTATTGCCAAGGCAACAGTAGAACTGCCCGATCATATTTTACAAAAACTAAAGGAAGGTGATTTTAAAACTCCCAAAGGATCTGTTTTTCAAACTGCAATTATTGCAGGAATCATGGCTGCAAAAAAAACAGGAGAACTTATTCCGCTTTGTCATCCGATAGGTTTGGAAAACTGTGAAATAGATATAGAACTTACAGACAACAATGAAATTGAAATCTACTGTACTGCCGAAGTGGAAGCTAAAACAGGAATTGAGATGGAAGCACTTACTGGAGCTTCTGTAGCGGCATTAACTATTTATGATATGTGCAAAGCCATGAGCCATGACATTACCATTAAAGAAATTAAATTAATAGAAAAATCCGGTGGAAAAAATGATTTCAGGAGAGGATAATACAATCCCGAGCATCAACGGGCTGGTACTGGCTGGTGGCAAAAGCAGAAGAATGGGAACTGCAAAAGATTTACTCAACTGGCATGGTAAAGAACAGCGCTACTTTGCTGCAGATCTGCTAGCTTCATTTTGTGATGAAGTTTTTATCTCCTGCAGACAAGATCAGTTGGAAAATTTTGATACAGATTATAATGCTCTTACTGACACTTTTCTGAACATGGGACCTTTTGGAGGAATTCTTTCTGCACTACGCTCTCAAAGGGATAAAGCATGGCTGGTTGTTGCCTGTGACATGCCGTTGCTGGACGAAAAATCATTGCAGGTCTTAATTGAATCGCGCGATCATGAAAAAGTGGCTACCACATACAAAAGCCCTTTTGATGGCTTACCAGAACCCCTAATTACGATTTGGGAACCCAAAAGCTATCCTCTTCTTCTGAATTTTTTAGGAATAGGAAATACCTGTCCCAGAAAGGTTTTAATAAATAGTGATACTCTTATTTTAGAACCCCATAATCCTGATGCTTTAATGAATGTAAATACCCCCGAAGATGCTGAAAAAGCACAAGGGTTTTTAAAGAAATAATCAAAAATGCACCCAATACGCGATTTATATTTGTAAAAAGCATTTATAAATCTGTGACAAAAAAGAAACAATTATGAGTGACTCATTAGAACGCTATCAATGCCAGATTGTTTTACCGGAATTTGGAGTTTCTTCTCAGGAATTACTTAAAAATGCCAAAGTACTGATTGTAGGCATGGGAGGTCTTGGATGTCCATCAGCACAATATCTTGCATCTTCCGGTATCGGAACAATTGGTATTGCTGATGATGATGTAGTGTCTTTAAGTAATCTGCATCGGCAGATTTTGTATACTCCGGATGATATCGGTTTGTTTAAAGTAGAGGTAGCTGCTAAAAAATTGGCGCAACAAAATCCATCCATTTCGGTTAAACCTCATCTCTTAAGAGTTTCTTCTTCCAATGTAATGGATCTGATCTCAGAGTATGATCTTATTATTGAGGGAACAGATAATTTTGAAACAAAATACTTATTAAATGACGCTTGTGTATTAGCCGGTAAATCGCTGATATATGGTGCTATTTATCAATATGAGGGTCAGGTAAGTTTTTGGAATGTATTACAAAAAGATGGTACTTATTCTACGAATTACCGCGATGTATTTCCCAACGTTGAGGAATCACAAATTCCTAATTGCAGAGAAGGTGGCGTAATCCCTACTCTAGCCGGAATTGTAGGTTGTATGCAGGCCAATGAAGCCATAAAATATTTAACTCAGTCCGAAGATATTCTAGCTGGGAAATTATGGATAATGAATGTAATGAGTGGCAAAACTCAAATAATTAAGCTAAGAAAAACCTCAGCTCCAATTACAGAACTGCAGCAAACGATTCCTTTGATAACATTTGAATATTTTAAAGAAAATCAGGAGAATTTTGAAATAATAGATGTCCGTACAGCACAGGAACATCAGAACTTTAATATTGGCGGAAAAAATATTCCTATAGAAGAACTGCATGATCATTTTCATACAATCTCTGCTGTCTCACAACCCATTTTAGTGTATTGCCTGTCCGGAAAGCGAAGTTCTGAAGCTGTCAGGAAAATTAAAAAGGCTTTCCCTGAAAAAGAAGTATTTTCTTTGAAAGGAGGGATTAGCAAAACGTAACAATCTTTATTAAAGGTAAAAGATCAGTCAATAATATTGTGAATTGGCTTTTGGGAAATATTAATTTGCTCTCCGGCCAGTTCATGGATTGTTTCATCAATCATATTGCACATGCTATTCAGTGCTAAGTCATTTGCCTCCGTGCCAAACGGGTCTTCAATTTCGTCTGCAATGGCTTCAAATGCAACAAATGTATAAGCAACGAATATCACAATAAAGGGCATAAACCAACCCAGTGTATCAACCAATCCAAAAGGCAGCAAAGAACAATAAATATACACCGTACGATGCAATAAAACACGGTAGCTGTAAGGAATTGGTGTTGAAACAATTCTCTCACATCCACCTACTACATCTGCTAGCTTATCTAAGTTTTCATCAAAGCGAGCCTGCTGTATGGTATCAATCTTACCTTGGTCCTTTTCTTTTTGAACCCACTCTGCCATGAATCGCATAATGACAATAGGTTTGTACTTTGCCATCATGATAAGATCCAGCTTATTTTCATCGAGCCTTTGCTTTAAATCATCATAAGGATCTGTTCTTCTAAGTTGGTGTTTCAGAGCAAATATAAAAGAACTCAATAACTTAATAAATTCAGGAACCGAGGAATCATCCTTACTATTTTTCAATGTCAGGGCCTGACGGGTTAACGAACGTGAAATATTCAATAGGGCACCCCATAATTTTCTTCCCTCCCAGAATCTATCATAACTTACATTATTACGAAAGCCTAAAAACAAAGCCAGTACAAACCCAAACAATGTTAAAGGTGCGGGATTAAGAGGAATTTTAAATGAAAAGATAATCCCATGAAGATAAGCTACCCCGAGAGACAATATAAAAAGCAATATAAGGCGAGGCAGCAACCCTGGTAATACAGAGCCGTGCCAAACAAAAAGCATCTTGAACCAATGTTCCTTTTTCCTTATAATCATATTGTATCTCTAATCACTGTATGGAAATTAATCTTTAATGTGGCCTATTGTCAAAGACTCTACCTGATAGGAACTGCGAGCAGGCTTTTTCTCTCCTTCCGCAATAATACGAAGCGGGCCTTTTTTCTCCAACAATGGTTTACCATCTATAGTGTCTGCAATAATAACATTTTTGTCGGCTATGGAAGCGTCCAGTTCTGCCAATGAAAATAAAACCCGGTATCCGTCTGTACACTTTACCAGCAAATATTTTGAAAGATTTTCTCCGTGAAGTTCTTTACCGGACGGAACTCCGGCTTTCGCAAGAATATCGCCGATGGCTACGCCTGTATAAATATGTGTATTTCCATCCTTATCCTTTAATGAAGCTTCTTTTCGAGGCATTTTTGAAAGATCTGATAAAGAGATTTCCAATGGCTGCTGCACTTCTCCCTCAACCTTTAGTTTATATTGTGACTGTGCAAAGGCAATACCAGAAGCTAAAAATAGGGTTACTAGAAATATCTTTCTCATATGGATTAATTATTTTAAAAGTTATGGTCGTTGAACAGCTCCTTTATAAAGCATTTCATCTACCTTTTTGTAGACTTCCGGATCGTGTTTTTTAATTTTGATTTTAACATATTTGGACGCCGGCATATTACTGTCTTTCACTACGTTATTTACAGATACCAACACATTGGTTTCCGGGAAATAAGTGACTGTATTCTTTTCCGGAATTTTATAGGAAACAATGATAAATAGAGGCGCCACTCTTTCTATGCCATCATCATAGTTATAAAGGTCTACTCTATCTCCTGCTTTAAACCCTGCTTTATCAATATCATTTTGATTCATAAAGACAACACGGCGTTCATTTTTGATACCACGATATCGGTCATCTAATCCATAAATAGTGGTATTAAACTGATCATGGGTACGTGTGGTAGCCATCATATACTCATCATCGGCCAAAGTATTATCCGGTATTTCCGTTAAAGTAAATGGAGCACGACCTCCGAGTTCCTTAGAGAAGTATTGTTTATCGCGTGCAGCATTGGGAAGGTAGAAACCTCCTTTTTGTCGCACTCTAACATTATAGTTTTCAAAACCGGGAATGCATTGTTCAATATCGTCCCTTACGGCATCATAGCTGTCATGGTAACGTTGCCAGTTCACGACAGAGCGTTCTCCTAAAGTAGCCATTGCCATTCGGCAAACAATCTGGGTTTCATTAACCAGATTATCTGATACGGCATCCAACATTCCTTTTGAATCCTGTACTACTCCCATGGAGTTTTCTGTAGTCACAATTTGTATTTCGCCATTTACGATATCTTTATCACTTCGCCCATAGGTTGGCAGGATAAGTGCTTCTTTCCCATGCACCAGATGTCCCCTGTTCAGCTTGGTGGAAACAGATACAAGTAAGTTCAGTTTTCGTAAGGCATTTGATGTATAGGTAGTATCTGGTGTTGCAGACACAAAATTGCCTCCCATACAGAACATAACTTTTATTTTTTCTTCATGAATAGCTTTAATAGCTCTTACCACATCATAACCATGTTTACGTGGTACTTTGAAGCCATAAAAGTTTTCAAGACGGTCAAGCTGCTCATCGGTAGGCTTTTCATCAATCATCATTGTTCTGTTCCCCTGCACATTACTGTGGCCACGAACAGGACAAACGCCAGCCCCTGGTTTTCCAATACTTCCTTTTAATAAAAGTATATTCAGAATTTCACGAATCATATCTACCCCATTAGGTTGTTGGGTAAGTCCCATTCCCCAGCTCACAATGATTCTTTTTTTGGAGGCAATCATTTCTGCTGCCTTATAAATATCTTCTTTGGAAACTCCTGAAAGTACAGCCAATTCATCAATATTATAATCATCAAACTGCTTCAGGAAATCAGCATATCCTACAGTCTTTTCTTTAATAAACTCATTGTCGAATACAGTACCAGGATTTTTCTTTTCAAATTCAATTAATAAAATCTCAAGAGCCTTTAATAATGCCATATCACCATTAATCTTTACAGGCAGATAAAGGTCTGCAAGCTGAACACCTCCTTTGAGGATATCCTTAACACTCTGTGGATTAATAAAACCCATCAATCCTGCTTCCGGCAATGGATTAATGGCAATGATTTTAGCACCGTTTGCTTTTCCTTTTGACAAAGCGCTCATCATTCTCGGGGCGTTGGTTCCCGGGTTTTGCCCTATAATGATAATAACTTCGGCCTCATAAAAATCTTCCAAGGTTACTGTTCCCTTACCAATTCCAATAGTAGGTCGCAATGCAGATCCAGAGGTCTCGTGACACATGTTGGAACAGTCCGGCATATTATTAGTTCCAAACTCTTTTGCAAATAATTGATACACAAATGATGCTTCATTACTTGTTCTTCCGGAGGTGTAGAAAGCTGCCTCGTCCGGAGATTCCAGTGCATTGAGATGCTCTGCTATTTTTTTAAAGGCATGATCCCAGCTGATCGGCTGATAGTGGGTGGCACCTTCCGGCAAGTACATGGGGTCCGTAAGTCTTCCCATTTTACCAATTTGATAATCGTCTAGCTTGGCAAGATCATAGACTGAGTTTTGTTTAAAAAACTCTGGAGTAACTCTTTTGGTAGTTGCTTCTTCAGCGAGTGCTTTTGCTCCGTTTTCACAATACTCACCAAGAACTGAACGTTCATCATCAGGATCAGGCCATGCACAGCTGGGACAGTCAAAACCTCCCATCTGGTTCATTTTAAATAAAGCCCTCATCCCCCTAATCGGAGTTTTTTCTTCAAATAGGTCACTAAAAGCGGCCATTACAGCAGGAATCCCTGCCGCGGATGTTTCAACATGGGTAAGCTTCAAATCAAGTAATCTATACGGATTTTCGGCATTAGGCTCATTATTTATTTCCTCTTCTATTTTGTTTTTATCAATTTCTTCCATGACCGTGACATTTTAGGATTATTAACATTTAATATTAGGATTCGGGTAATTATCACTTTGATCCTCTTCTGTATTATCAATACATACAAAGTCCTTTTCTACAAGGAGTTTTATTTCTCCTGTTTGCCCGTCAAAACCTACTCTGTCTGTTGAAACAAAGTCTTCCACCATCAGCTTAGGCATTTTTAATACGATTCTATTTTCAATAAATGCGGCAGACAAAACTTCATCATCTGTTCTTTCTATTGCATAAATAAATGGTCTGTCTACAAACTGGGTAAAGCTGGAAATGATCCCATTTTTACCTAGTTCTAAAACTTCTGACTGAGTCAAACGAAATCTTATTGAGTTATCTTTAATTCTTATTTTCATTTGTTTATTCTTTTTCCCTGAGTGCCTGAATATTCTCTATTCATACATTCTTGGTAATTATTTTTGCATAATCTCTAAACTGGCACTTTGATTATAAATATTAAAACGATTATCCCTTAGAAAGCCTAGCAAGGTAATATCAAATTCTTTTGCCAGATCTACTGCAAGACTGGATGGCGCTCCTATGGCAGCAACAATAGAAATGCCCGCCATAGCCGCTTTCTGAATAAGTTCAAAGCTGGCTCTTCCGCTTAATACCAAAATTTTGTGGGTAAGGGGAAGCATTTTGGTAAAGAGGGCGTGCCCAATAAGCTTATCCAATGCGTTATGTCTTCCTACATCTTCCCGTAAGGCGAGCAAGTCACCATCTAAATCAAAAATACCGGAGGCATGAATTCCGCCTGTTGCACTGAAATTATTTTGAAAAGACTGTAATTTTTCTGATAATTGATACAATGTAGAAAGTGCTACTTTCTGATGTTCTTTTTTAAGATTCTGAAAGGAGCTAACCGTTCGTATTGATTCAATAGAACCTTTTCCGCATACTCCACAACTGGAGGTTGTATAAAAGTTTCTGTCAGCTTTCATCAGTTGGGGCGTAAAGCCCTCTACAAGCTCTACTATCACAATATTTTCTCGATTTCTGGAACATTCTGCCTGAGAATGGTTTACATTTTTAATCTGCTCACAGCTGGAAATAATTCCTTCCGTAAACAGAAACCCTGCAGCAAGTTCCGTATCATTACCTGGCGTACGCATGGTTACCGATATATTTTTGCTTTCTTTTCGATCTTCATCATGATAAGAAACCCTTATTTCTAAAGGTTCTTCCACGGAAATGTCATCAGTATAAGGAAAGCTGTTGTTCTCCTTAACTTTGACAATCTCGATCTTATGTACTGATTTATTTTCCAATATATTGGTTTTCATCTCTAAAAAGAACTTGTATAGTAAATATACGAAATTTTATTCCTCAAAATTATGGATGGGCAGAAACCCATTCATCTCCATCTTCAAAAACTTCTTTTTTCCAGATGGGAACTTTTTGTTTTACGGTATCAATAATATAACGACAGGCATCAAAAACGGCATCTCTATGCCCATCACTTACGACAATCATCACTGCTGCATCACCTGGAACTAAAATTCCGGTACGATGATGAACCACTACGTTACGTACAGAAAACAAAGAAACAGCACTTTCCACTATCTTTTGTATTTCTTTTATTGCCATAGACTGATAACATTCGTATTCAAGACGAATAACCGATTTATTTCCTGTCTTATTACGAACTGTTCCTATAAATGTTGCAATACCTCCGCTACCCAGATCCTGGGCAATTTCAAGACAGTTGACTATATTCAACGGATCTTCTGTTATTTTTATATCAATCATATACTTACCCACCACTTACAGGAGGAATTATTGCTATTTCGTTTGTAATAGAGATTATCTGATCGTCTTCTGCATATTCTTCATCCACTGCAATAAAATAAGACTTCAGTTTTTGCAGTTGTGGAAAATCTTCTTCCAGAATATTCTTTAATTGCTTTACATTCAATCCTTCATCTACATCTATTTCTTTTTCTGATGCGCCGAGAATATCTTTTGCGATTCCGAAGGTTAATATTTTAATTTTCATTTCTTAATTTTTTACCAGTATTTTATTAAAATATTGATGCCCGCTACCAAAACAAGTACGGCAGTCATTCTTTTGATTATTAAAGGGTTCCATTTCAGAGACATCCTTGAGCCAATCTGCCCGCCAATCAAAACAGCAAGACATAAGCTTAGAATCCTGAAGTAATCCATATCTACAGATAATTTTGAAAGCTGTCCAAAAATTCCTGATATAGAATTTACCAGTATAAAAACACTGGAAGTTGCTGCAATTTTTCTTGGAGTATCCCATTTTAGCAAATTAAGCAAGGGAGAAAGAAAAATACCGCCCCCAATACCTACCAATCCTGACAAAAACCCTATTCCACCTCCCAGAAAACTATTTCTAAGTATGGATTGTTTGGAGGCATCCGCTGAATTATCTTCACTTTTCACTTCTGTCCTCACCCATAATAGGATAGCTGCTATAATTAAAGTGATTCCTAAAATCAAAAAGAAAGTTTCCTGACTGATTTTTAAGGTAGCTCCCAAATATGCCATAGGTACACTGACAAGAGTAATGGGAAGTATTTTTTTCCAGTCAACCTGTTTATTTTTAATATAAATGTAAACACCGCCCACTACAACAATAACATTACAGATAAGTGCTGTTAAGCGTATTTCCTGATATGGGAGGCTGTACATTGCCAGCACGGCAAGATAGCTGGAACCACCACCAAATCCTACGGATGAATAAACGAAAGCGATTATTAAAAATAATAATAAGATTTCCCAATAACCCATAATTTTTTACAGCCAATTTAATTTCATTACAATAATAATCATTTTTAGTACGTGTTTGCTCTCAACATTTGAAAGTGTATGCAATGCTTTGTGAAAAAAATATCACAAATTATTTATTTGGAGAATAAGACAAAAGAAAATCGATGCAATCTATTCGAGTAGCCTTAAATATATCCCTGTTTTCAGCCAATTTCCCCTGATATTAAGCGGTTTTGTTGGTCGCCAGTTTGAATGCTGATATATTTGGATCAAAAATAATAAATGAAAATCTCATATCAATTTTTTATATCATCAATGGTGGTTGTTTTTGTAGGTTGCAATCCTCAAAATAAAACGTCAGAAGCTACAAAAACAGAAGCTGCAACTACTCAGAAAACTATAGCATTTTCCGATTTCAAAAAAATAAAAGGGGTAGAAAATGTACAAGATGTACCTTTTCAACTATCTACTCAACTTGATTCTATTCGTTTTTTTGTGGCTCCGAATAAGGATGCAGCTCATCTGAAAGTTGCCTACAACAAACTGCATAACTATTATGGATTCGAAGAATTTGATGACTTCTACTCTATCAATTACAGCATTAATAATAATATTTCAAATAGCATTGAAGCTTTTGTTTTGAAATCAGAATTTACGGCAGCATTTGACTTGACTTTACAGGGGGTGGATTTATATGAGATAAGAAGCAGCCTGTTTAAAACATCTCAGGATCTAAAAAATAAATCGTTCAATAAGTATGGTACCATATCAGAAGTTTCAGAGCAGGAATTTAAGACTGCCTCTAAAAAACGAATCGATGAGGTTTTAGTAAAAAATCCTTATATAAAACTGAAAGACGGTAACTGGATAAACACCGAAAATGGCAAAGAAACGATAATTGTTCAACACGAAAATGTATCTACTGAAGACGGTACATTATCCAATGAATATGTAGGAAAGTCACCTTTTCTGCATTTAGAAGTTTTCAAGGAAAATTCGGTGGAAGTTTCAGATACCTTCTATTCTTTTTATAATATAAAATCCGGATCTAATTTTCAAATTTTCACTGCAGGTTATCCTCAGATTATTCCTACTAAAAAATGGATTTCTTACCTTTCTTCAAATAGCGATGTAGGAAGTGATTTTGAAGTGAGTAAATACCTGGAACAAAAAAATAATCAGGAAAGCCTTCTGTATGTGAACTTTACAAAATTCAAGATTGCTGACGAAACAAAATCCTTTTGGGCAGATAATGACACCTTTTATGCAGAAGTTTACCCTACAAACTCAGCTCCATCGAAAGATAAAAAGCAAAAGGCAGCTTTCATCAAAATTCAGTTAAAACCCAATTTATTTTAAGTCAAAAAGCTTTTCGATACAAGCTTAGAATAAAATAAAAAACCCCTGAAATCGGCCAGTGTTTATGGAGCTAAAGTACAATATCTTTGCCCCAGTTATTTTAAAGATATACCATGAAAAAAATAAGTTTAACCATTTTGTTTTCCCTATTGAGCTTAATGGCTTTTGCACAGTCATTAAAAGTAGTTATTAAGCAAGACGGAAAAGTAATTGAGCCTGTAAATGACGTTTATAAACTGAAAAAATCTGCTTTCGTATTTGAAATTACGGCGACCAATCTGGAAGGTTTTTTAATTGGAGCCACTACGAATAAGGATATTTATGCGGCGGCTTTGGGCCTTTACAACCAGGAGGTACCTTGGTTTCAGAATACAGGCATGGCAGAAGAATTATATAACAAGGATAAAGAACTTCTTTTGATGGATTCGGCACCATCGTATTGGTACTATACGGATGCTAAAGATCATAGATTTGATAAGACTCCAAAGGGTAACATAAAACAATGGACAGCTACCCGTACTGTTACAAGGTTTTATGATGTTATGGTAGATCAGGCTATTAATTTAAAAGATTTTGACGGAAGCGCATTTCTATTAATGTATGAGCCTGTATATAATGAGGAGTATGATTTAATAGGAAAGAAAAACCTATTCCAGGCTGCTTTGAGATTTATAGATTAATTATTACACACCTAATTATTTGATTATATAAGAAAAGGTCTGCTTTCATTACGAAAGCAGGCCTTTTTATTTTATGTGATGATTAAACCGTATTCTATGGCTAGTTTAATGGCTGAACTAAGATTAGAAGTCTGAAATTTTTCTATGAGATTCTTCCTGTGACTTTCTACGGTGTGTGGGCTTATAAAAAGCTTTTCCGCCATTTGATTGGTAGTAAGTCCTTTGGCTGCTTCGGCTAGAATTTCCTTTTCTCTTCGAGTTAATTTTGGAACCTGATTTAATCCGTCTGAAGATTTTTTATCCAGAATAAGCTTGGTTTGTGAACATAAGAACTGCTTTCCAATATATACGGTATTAATCCCTTCCAGAATTTCTGAAACAGAGGCGTTTTTCTGAATGTATCCCAAGGCGCCCTCAGACAAGGTACTATTAATGACAGGCAGTTCGTTGTGAACGCTCAGCATAATAATCTGAAGGTTTTCATACTTTTTCTTTAAAGGTTTTATGAGCTCAATGCTATTGGTATCTACCAAATTGATGTCTAGCAACAAGATATCGATCGCTTGTTTCGCTAAACCTGCATTCATTTCTGAAACGTTTCTGAAACAATCTACTACATCTATCGTATCACTATTTCCTAAAATGTTCTTCAGACCTTCCAATAGTAATGGATGATCGTCTGTTATGGCTACTTTTATCATGTTTAATGAATAGGAATTTGAAGTTCTATACTGGTTCCAACATTCAATTCGGAGATGATGTTCATCGTTCCTTTTAAAAATTGGACTCTTGATTCTATATTATGAAAACCTGCTATTTTTCTCATGTCTAAGGCCGCATGGTCAAAGCCTTTACCATCATCCTCTACTGTAAGGTTTAATACATTCTCTTCTTCACTGATCTGAATAATAATTTCGGAAGCATCGGCATGCTTTATAACGTTATTTACCAACTCCTGGATGATTCTGTACAGCAACAATTGCTTGTCTTGTGATATTGAATTACTGTATTTGATAAATTCGGTATGGATGTTTAATGTGGCATTGGACATACGGGATGCAAATTCCTGAATGGCTACCTCCAAACCATATTTCATCAGTAAATCAGGCATTAAATTATGTGCTACACGTCTCAGTTCTTCTACAGCACCATCAATCTGGCCAATTGATTTTGAAATTCCTTCCTGTATGGTTTGGGTTTTATGAGGATCTAAATAAGACAACTGAAGTTTAGTTCCGGAAAGCAAGCCTCCCAATCCATCATGAAGATCTCGAGCCAAGCGGCCTCTCTCCTGTTCCTGTCCCTCAAGCAGTGCAGTAAGCGTAGATATTTTTAAATTTTGTTTTTCTTTTTCCATTGCCAATGCATGCAGTTCATCTCTTTGTTTCAAAGAATGAACACGTTGCCTGTAAGCATACAACAATAGGGCAATTAACACAATGGAAATAACAATAAAAATAACGTAATATGAATTGATTTTTTCCTTGTAGGCTAAAAGCTTTTTAATGGTATTAATATCGTTGTTTTTCTGCTGTGTTTCTAACTTTGATAAACGAACCTGCTGCGCTCTTTTTTCGGATTCAAGTTCAGAAAATTTGAGTCGTTCACGCTGATTTTCTTCCACAAGTTTTAGGTTGTTATAAACCTGTTCACGCTGTTTCCGAAGAATGTTCATCAAGCTGATTTGCTGTGCTTTTTTATCACTTTCCAGCTGAAGCTTTATATATTTTTGTTCCTGTCGCTCTTTCTCAAACTGTGATTCCAGTCTCTTCGTAATATCCAGTTTCTCCTGATTATAAAGGCTTTGGTACTTATCTACATAACTTTTATAATATGTCAGCGCTTCTTTGTAGTTGCCTTGTTCCTCACTAATTTGAGACAAGGATTCTAAAATAGATAATTCTATATTCTGATCTCTAACCGGACTTTTTCCAATCTCCATGGAGGCTTTTAGAAAATAAGACTTTGCTAGATCGTAATTTTTATTTTGCATGGCAAGCTCTGCCATAATTCCAAATGAAGAGGCAATATGAATAGCTTCACCTGTTTCCAGACTTACAGTATTGGCTAACTGGGCATATTGCATGGCCTTATCTCTATCAAAACCTGTGTACAGATTGGCCAAATTAATGGCAGCATAAGAAAGACTGCTTTTGTTGAGCATGGCATCCTTACGTTTGTTAAAAATCGTAATAGCCTGTAAATAATATTGCTCTACTTTATTTCTTAGATCTATATTAGATGGGTTCTGATCGTATTTTTGTTCATACACATACCCCATTCGCATATACGCATCGAAGATAAGATTTGGATCATTTTGTTTGGAAGCTAACAGCAAAAACTGTTTGCTGTATTTCTCTTCCAGTTGGTATTCATTAAGGTTAGAATAAATGGCAGACAACTCTTTGGCTACGTTACCAAACCTCCCGTAGAGTGTGGATGTTGTGGGTGAATTTTCGTAATAATCAATAGCTTTTAGGTAAGCAGCAACAGCATCTTCCGTTTTATTGTTACGCGTTAGAATCCATCCTTTTGCATATTGAAAATAGCCTTTAGCTTCATTATTATTTGTCTTTAAGGTATACTTCTTTGCCGTCTCCAGACTTTTTAAAGATTCAGTTTCTTTATTGTCAAGTCTATAATTCATTGCCTGTACAGCATATAAAATAACGGCATACTTCCCATCAGGCTGTTTTGCTGCAATATAAATATTGGTTTGTAAAATTTGATATGATTTAGCCTTATGGTTATGAAAAAATAAGGCAGTAGCATACTTGGGAGCAAGATTTAGCTGCTCTATTGTATTTGAAGCATGGCTATATTCTTTCTCTAATTTGCTTAAAACATCTTGTGCTTGAACAAAAAACGGAAAAATAAGTAAAGTAAATATAAATAATAACCTGTACATCAAACCCTTATCTCTATTAAATTGAATTGAATTAAAGAACGTAAATATAGGCAAAATACCCGCTCATCCATTTTGAAAACCATGCTCTACAGCGAAAGATTTCCTGTTTAATTTTCTTCCAGATAGGTAGATATTTCATTGAGCCATTTTAATACATCATCATTATTTTCAAAATAAATATTCGAAAGATGAGATATGTATTGATGATCAATCGTATTTTTATCTAGTTCCTTTTTTAATTTTGGTAATTCTAATTTTAATAACTCTAAGTTCTGTTTCTTTGTTACCTTTTTATAGTTTTCAATCACCTCTTCATATGTAATATCTTCATAATCTATATCGCTAAACCAAGCACCCAATAATTGGTATGTTAAAGGAAAATTGGCTTGAAAATTATTCATCATTAATTTATTTTGTTAGCCTTGACAAGGCTGTTTTTAAAGCTTAAGAAAATCAAAATACTGACTTTCCAAGACTCTTTAATTATTACTCCCTGCACCAAAGCTTCCGATTTCGATGCTGTATTCCAGATTTGGGATTTTATTGAGAAAAGAAATATTTTTATCCATCAATTTGCCTTTATTTTCAATAGTCAATTCTTCCAGACCTTCCTATATACATCTGATATGCATGATTTAACAGTTATAATACGCTTGGGGGATTTCAACCGACCTTTTCGTCATTTGCTCCAATTGTGCAGCAAACCGATCAAAGAAATAGGTGTCCTCTGTAAAAATATATAAATAATTTTCTGTTTTAAGATGAACAATAAGGTCTGCATACCCTGCTCCTTTTGCGGGAAGAACATTCTGAAGGGTAAAATATTTAATTTCTTCAAGGTCTAAAATCAATGCAGTATCTATTCCCGCAAATCCGATTTTATTATTAACACGGTCTTGCCAGATACCACTTTTTTCTTGCAGCAGTTCTTTTACTTTAAGTGGAATATATTTAACTCTATCATTATCAATATATTTAACACTTAACTCTAATTTATTGGGGAATGATAGTAATTCGGAGACTTCCATCACTTCTTCATATTCATTATTTTCTAAAAAATACTTGTATTGTCTTTTGTTATAAAAATGAAGCGATGTACTTCCATCATCATACCCATAATCATTATCATAAGTATAGCAAATAGAAGCGCTTATACCATCTACCAAAGCAAATTGCAGGTAACATTGGTCGTCTCTTTCATAACCGTACTGATTAATATCAATATCGTCATCAATCCAGAGTTCGCGTAGTTTTTTGTAGCTTTTATCGGTATTGGTTTCATCGTACAGATTTACGAAAAGCTCCTGTACAGGGCGATTAGTACTAATGTTGTCTGTATATATTTCCAATTGATCAATAAGAATACTTTCTATTCTAACCGGATATTTGAATCTTAAATATTTAGCCCCGAAGTCGGTAAAATAAGCTTCTACACAACCCCATGCTTCCAATTGTTCATAGGTAGTATCCCAGGATATCATCTGTTTGGGTTCAGTATATACTTCGTAGCCCAAATCACCATCATCATAATATTCCTCCAAAACTTGATAATTCTGAGGTATTTTTTTTGCCCAAATTTTTACTTTCTCATCTTCTTTTCTTGCTTTACATACGGCAAAAAAAGTTTCGTTATCAAAATGAAAACGATCCGACAGTTTGTGATACACTTCTTCAAAACCATGTAGTTCAGTAGAGATATAGTGTTGATGACCTGCAAAAACAAACAGAAAGGGTACATCTCCTAAAACCTGCACATAAGCATATTTTATTGCATTAATGGTTGCATTTTCAATGTTTCCATGATCTTTATAAAAAAGTGTATCTCCGTCTATCCAGATTTCTTTATTATCCATTTTCTTTTTCTCTTATATGTTTTGCAAAGTTGAATTTTCTATCAGATTACGTGTATTCTAAACAAATAACTGCCTTTTTAAGCTCTTTGTCATAAAATAAAAACACTTGGTCTGCCGAATTTTGTTGAAAATCATAGCCTTCCAAACATGCAATATAATCCATTAGGGTTCCGTCTGCTTTAAAGGGTTTTTCAATGAGGTTTTCACCTCCGAAATTGCATTCTTCTAAGGGGAGCGCATTGGTATTAAGTTCTTCAAAAATACCAAAAATCTTATTTTGCAAACGTTCCTCCGCATATTCTGAGTAACCATCTTTCTCCAGATCTTCAACTGTAAGATTTCGTAAACGCTCTAAACGGCGAATGTCGTAAACCTCTAAACCCGGTCGATTGAAATCTTTATCATAAAGCTTATTGTGCTTTTGGTAATATTCCTTTTTTAATTGATACATTGCATCATTCATATTGTATTCAATCTCTACATCTGAATAATTGTTATCATAATCTTCCGGGAAAATCTCGGTATGTGCTGAAAAATAATTCCAATCTGCATCAAATTTGTATTTGCCGTCAATAACATCAAAGCCAAACATATCGGCTTTGGTAAATTGTGTGTGATATTCCGGCTTGTTCTCCCCAACACAGCCGTCATAAATTTCCTTTACAGAAACAATATGCAGCCATTGATCTTCTGATGGATCAATCATCTTTAAATTAATTGAACAAATCGGAAGAAAATATTTTTTATGATTTTCAATGTCATCATAAAATACGGCTTCATAAGCAGGGAATATTCTTATTAAATCTGTCATTCTATTTTCTTTTAAATTTTAACTGAAGTGTATTTATTCCATCTAGCTTAACAAATCATCAAGTACATTTACTTCGTCCCAATTTTGGTCTGTAAGCATGAGAGAAATATCAACTTGTGATTGAGCCTGGTTATACTTGTTAAGTTCATTTTCTTGAAATGCAGTCAAATCCTGCAAATAATTGGGATCTTTTATAATGAGCGTATTCTTATTATAAAAAACTACATATCCTATTATTTCTTTCTGAGTATTCATTTGATGAGATAAAAAATCTACATAGTCTACAACAGAGGAAATGTTATAAAAATCAACTGGAAAATTAACTTTTTGTTTTGCTATCTGTACTCCCTCTTCACTATGAATAGTAAGAATGGATATAATATCAGGGGCAGCACTCATCATAGCCCAATCAGGCATAGCATATGTAAATTTATCAGAATAGTGATTCTCAATTTTTTGTTTTATTTTCAGAATAACTTTATGGTGGTTAAATCCCTCTCTTATATCTTTCATATCATACTGAAATTTGACATTTGAAACGTCATTTTATTTTCTTACTAATTGTAGTTTCTCTTTTTCTTTTACAAGATTAAAAAACATCTCTTTTGATGGTTTAAAAATTTGGGTAGGTACATCACAGAATTCAGATTTTCTAATACTATCGACTTCCATTTTTATCTGGTTGGCTTCCGTAAAATAATATCTGCCATGTACCTCTGTGAAGCAATCGTTTCCACATTGCCATGCGTCATAGCTTTTGAATTTTTCTTCATCCAAAAAATTTACAGCATGAAAGTTGAAAATAACTGCAGTGTCTATTCTTTTGGATAGATCATAGGTTTTCTCTCCATCTGGGGTCATAAGTCCGCCACTATCAACAATCCAGTTTGTATTTTTCAGATAATTCTGGAAATTTGTTTTTTTTCTTTCCGGATTTTTACAACTGAAGAAAATGATCAACAGGGCACTCAAAAACGGGAAGACAAAATTCTTTTTCATCATTGTGTTTTTTATAATTATGGAGTCAACTACTCTATTTCCAATAATCAAATTGTATGTTTAATTTTTCAAAGCTCAGGATAAGTAAAATTAAATTCCTTTTCTAAGTCTTGTAAAATATTCATAGGTATTTTTTAACCTGATTTTCTAAACATTCCTGATATTTCCCAGACGATTTATCATTAAATAATATTTTTAAAGTGATCAACTAATACCGGATTGATGATAGAGAAGCTTTGTTGTAATGCTTTTTTAAGGGCAATAGTAACCAAATATTTCTCCTGAATACGATCTAATTTTTGCAGAACAAAACAAAGCTGTAACCATTGATCAAAATGAATATTCATTTTTTTTGTAACGAATTCATCCCCTAATCTTTCATAATAAATAATATTCTGCTCCCTATCAAACGTCCAATAATCCTCACCTGTGCTTGTTGCAAAAATCCATTCCTCTGTTTTGTCTCGAGATAGATTTACTTTCAAAGCTTCTTCTACATTCAGCAGTTTTGACTCTATAGAAATAATCTGTGTCTCAAGAGTTGAAATCATACCCACATACAAATCAGGCACCCATATCGGAAAATATTCAGCTGCCATGGTGGAATATTCTTGTCTTGAAAGCTGATTTTCAATTTTTTCAACAGGCAAAACTTCTATATCAAAATTATTGACCGTCTGATTTTCTTCTTTAATTTTTTCATAACAAACTCCACATACAACCTTAAAATCGCATATCTCTTCCCATTGCTCTCTTTCTATTTCAGATTGATTCATGAATTGCCAACGTTCATGACAATCATTGCACCATGCATCGGGTTTTCGTTGGTCTTCGGCTTCCTCTTCATGGAAGCCTAAATTCTTCCCACTGGTCTTAAGATGTCCGCAAACCACTCCAAATGTTTGTAAATTATGGTTGCAACAATCAATTAATTTCATATTCATATAAAAATGGATATTTTTAAAGTAAAATACATTTGATTTCCGCTTCTTTGAATTTTGTTTTCAAATTAATCTGCGGAAAATGCTCCGTTTTTAAATGTATAAGCTATCCAATAGCTCTTTTACTTTCGTATTATCTTTATTATTAATGGCTAATGCACTGTTTTTTTCTACAATCGGTTCACCAGGTATACTGATGTAAAAAGCCATCTTTTCGACTTCATTACCATATTTTTTTACGAGCTCATGCTTGGCCCTACACATTGCATCTGTAAATAGCTGCAAATTTTTTTGACGTTCAGGAGCATAATCAAACCCTTGCTTAAATAGCGGTGCAATATTGTTCCAGTAATGCTTCAAAAGCAGTTCAATAAAATTGCTTACACCATCTTTCACATCCCCTTCTCCTACACCCCAGCACCATTCTGGAGCATCCCATTCTTTATTTTTATGAAGTTTCTTTAGACTTTCTTTTGTAGAAACTACCGAATAAGCAGTTATGCAATCATCATCCAATACCAAAGCAAAGGCATAAATATTTTGTTTTTTCTTGGTTAAAAGCTGATAGAGACAATTAAAATCATTGATTATAGAATAAGTAAGAGTTGATAAATTCTCTTCATGCCAATTTTCAAAATTTGTTGAAAGGGACGGAACTTCTTTATCTTCCGGAGACCAATATTTGTTCCTATTACATGCTCTTTCCAGAGCATCTTTATCATCTTCGCCTATTGTAAGCGAAAATTTGGAAGACAATAAACTTCTGATTTGTGCCAGTGTCTGATTTACTTTTTCGTTAACAATATAATCGCTGAGCGTTTTATCATGTTTCTGGATATCCTTTTCTTCTGCAAAATGACTTTTTATTTTGTCGAATGAAACGACAATCTGATCAAGCTCAACAATTATTTTTATAGCTTCTTCTTCACTAAGATTTATCTTATTATTTCTTTTACCCATAATTTAATATTTTTCAATAAGAGCATTCATTCCGTTAAAAAATAATTTTCAAAATTCGGGTACAATGCTGAAATCCTGCTTTTGAAACCATCCTATAGTTGTAAAGTTTCCTAGAACCGGTATCTTAATTTACGTTCCGAAATACGTATTATCATTTTCACGTATTTAGATTTTTGCAAAAAAATTAAAGATTGGTTCGGCTATAAGCTTGGGATTTGTATTTGATATCTCATTGATCCTATCCTCGTACAATTCTATTTTTATTAATTTGACATCATCTGGTATTTTGTAGGTTTCATCTTTTGTATAATTATATCCTACCACATTAGCACTTTCTTTACCTGGTTTCTTTTTAATCTCCACATAATACCTCAGTGTCATGTAATTTCCATTTTGTTCTCCTTTTTCAAAACGAATTTTTCTTATCTGATGAATGGAGTGTCCATTAGAACTGATATTTCCCTGTATACGAAATTTGAGTATTTCAGAATTTTTAGAAAGCATAAAAATCATAGGAGCCAGTCGCTCTGTAACCTCGGTACGGGTTGTAAAAGTATGGGTTGAATCTGTTCCAGGAATTTCTCTGGTAACTTTTTTGGGTTCAGTATAAATAGCAGAAATTTTCAATTTTTGCGCATCGGTTTTACAGCTGGACAATGCTAAAAATGAAGTTAAAATTATGAGGTATTTCACCGCTTTACTTTTAAAAATAGATGAGTTAAAAGTAACAAAAGATGCCACATGAAAACATCCCTGAAAACGGTGGTTTTTATGGTAATTAGAATTTCAGGGCAGCAACATGATCACCGTATATCTATAAGGTGACTATTTCTATTGTTGCTCCTAAACTCTCCAATTCCCGGGCACTTGATTGTATCCACTTGTAAGGACCCTTGTGGTATAAAATTCGGTTTTGTTTACTCATTTGAAGAGCTTCAGTCCCTGATAATTTGTATACTTCCTTTAATAAAGAAACAATTTTCATTTTATTGGGACCTATATCTATGATGTATACTTCGGCTTCGCGCCAGTCTGACTCGTCATTCTTTTCGTTTTGCTCTTCTTCTGTATAATCCGACATATCTAAAACATTTTGGTACACTTCATCCCAAAACTCGTTGCCTGAACTTGTTAATTCTTTTAGAAAAGATTCAAGATAATTTCTATCAAATCTATTTTCAAAAATCTTGTTTAGTATTTCTTGAAATTCACTGATACTATCTGCAATTTGTATAGGCGTCCATTTTCCAGCACCATGAAAAGCAAAGTATACAGGAAAATTCTCCTTTGCATCATTAAAATCAATAAAAAAAGGATCTGCAAAATAGTTACTGGCGATGACTAACCAGCTATCCCTAAAGTCTCCATCCTTTTCTCCTATTAATTTTTCAGTGACAACAGAACTAAAAGCATATCCCTCTTGGAACGCCAGAATATCTTCTACTACGGGATAGTTTTCCGGCAGGCATAAATTCTCAATCGAATACGTTTGTTTCCAGAAATTCAGGAGCAATGGAAATTGCCTCACTTTTTGTAACAAATGATCATTTTCTTTTTCAAATATAGCTTGCTGTTCTGATGTCATTTCAGGCATTTCACTTGCTTTCTGATCAAAAGGAAATTTTTGCTGCATCCAATGCAGTAAATCACGATCCAATATTCTGAACTCTTTTTCCTGCAATGTTCCGTATGATGTAAGATATACTTTTGTATCCTTATCATTTTTAGAAATTACAGCTACCTGCCCACCGGAGTCGTCGGCTACGGGAATATAATCAGGTAAATATATTTCAAACTCATGGGTAGTAAAACGCTCATTGATGGTTTCTTGATCTTGAAAAATGTGTACAATATCATATACTATTTCAGAATCAAATTTCTTCTGAAATATTTTGATAAAGCTATGCCATTGGTTGGGTAGTTTCATAGGTATTCTAGTTCATTCCGTTTTTGGCGTCTTTCAGTGTTTTTTCAGCCTTCAATCTTATTGCCTTGGGCAATAATTTGAAATTGGCATCTTTTTCTTCACGATATTGATCTTCTTCCTGAAATGGAATCCATCCGGTAATTTTTGCTTTTGAAAATGTTTTTTCACTCTTTGTATACACTATAACTTTCAAAGGTTTAGCATCTAATCCGTCTGATTCTTCAAAATAAGTAAGGTAAAACTCAGGAAAGCCGTCATGGTCTGCATCTCCAATTTCACAGAAATTAATGAGATACTTAGGTTGTGCCAGGCCCCCTGCAAAGTCTTTAAAGGTGATCTGTGGAATGATCCCTCCATGATCTTCCAAAAAAATACCGGCATGTAAATCTTTGGGGCTTTCATCTAAATAAGCAGGTTTTTCAGACTTACTTTCATTCAGAAACCAAATATAGCTTCCATAATTAGGAACAAATGATTGTACAATCATCACCGGATTTCCTGGTAAGGGATTTCCAACATCTTCAATAATTTCATTGTATTTTTTATCTGAAGAAAAGTATACTCCTGTTCTTATCTGTGAAAAAGATGAGATACTTATAACACAAGCAACAATAGGTAATAGCTTTCTGAAAATCATAGTTGTAATATTTTAAATTTCTTATTTAATTCTCTTCGCATTCTTTTCCGGAGTTTATAATTTACTCCAAATAGGGTTTAATACATTCCGGTCTATTTCGTTTTTGGCAGATGATTCAGGATATATAGATTTCAGTCTATTCAATTAACATCGTATAAAAACAAAATGTGACTAAAGCTAATACAATAATTCCGGAAACTAGAAATGAAAGGACATAATAGAGTATATTTTTCTGTTTCTTTTTTACAGAATTAATAATGAACATACAGGAAAACCCTGCACCTAAAAACAGAATCAGGGCAGTGAGAATCAATGCTCTTTCAAAGTGTAAATCTGCGGATGAAAGCATATTAACATTAAGTATTTAATGGATAGATTTATGTAAATGATAGCTGGTGTATTTATATGATTATTCTTTGTATTCTTGTCCGGAATAGATATCAATATAGTAATCCATATTTTTCTCTGAATTCAGGTTAACATTTACCAAGCCATCCGAGTTAATGAATTGATAAGCGTTTGATCCAATATTCTTTTTATTCTTATTATCATAAAGCGTGTATAAACCCTTTTCCTCTTTTTGAAGAGCATAGATCTCTTTTTCGGTATCCAGAACCGAGATAGTATGGTATTCAGGCTTTATCTCCCAAATATTTTTATCACTGTTCCACAAGCCCATGGTTTTCAAATGTTTTTCGTCTTCAATTTGAATAAGATAGCCATTATTCATCCCTCGATAAGATTTTATTTTCCCGAATTTCCAGTTTTTATTAATGAATTGATTGGGTAAAATCATTTTTCTATCAGGCCAAACCATATTCCCGATCTGGTCCAAGACCTTAAAATTGTATTTATCAATAGAGTCTACAACATTTCCTTTGGTATCAATATAAAGCCAATCGAATGCCCAGACATCATGATCGTAATTAAAAACTCCCAATAAAAAATAAGGCGAATTGGTTATGGAATACACTAGGGAAGCTTTCTTAATAAAGTCAATTTGCAAGGCTGTTGCCTTTGTAATTTCTTTCGGAAATACCTTTTCGTACTGTGGAAAAGGATAAACATCATTGGTTTTACTGTCTACTAAAAGCTTAGGAACTTCCGGCTCATAACGTTCTTTATTAATTTCCGTCATCGTTATGGTTTCTTTCCCAAACTGAAGCTGAAGGGTTTCAATACCTTTCATCTCGCTGTGAATGGCTTTTTTCTGACCCAATTCATACATTGAAAAATCTGTATTTGAAGCCTTGATAAAACGTTTATTCTCTAACAGCTCAGCTATATTTTTTTCAATTTTATTTAACCTGCTTTTTTTAATTTCGTAAAGATCTCCATTCCAAAAAACGTGATTTTCGTCTACTGAAACAATGTTCAGATAATAATTATCATCCAGATAAGGAATGTCTTCATTCAGTAAGATTTGTTTGGTTTCTAAAACTCCAATCTCTATTTTATGGTAGGTTTGCTCTTTCTTGATATCCCCGCCCATGATATTCAAGTCCCATTTCCAGACAGGCATTTTTTTTTCGTATTCAATATCCTTTTTATAAAATGTAAGCCCATTTACAACATTTAAATTAACGTCTTCCTCTGAAAAATTCAAAACTATTTTTCCATTTTCGTCTATAACTGCATATTCATTTTTTTCATTTGCAACTGTTGCAAAACCTGTAGGCGTATATACTGATGCCCTTTTGAATTTTTGATTAGTAATTGGTTTTAAACTTGTTTTATCTACGTAGATAAAATCGTTTTGCTTTGTTAAAAAAGGAACACTATGTATGGTCTTCATTTTTGGAGGAACTAAGGGAGCATTATCTTTTTTTTGTGCACAAGCCGTAACGGATGTCAACATAAAAAGAAAACTAAATGTTATTGTTCTCATGCTTTGAAATATTACTCATCATATTAGTCAATATTAAAGAGAATTGAAAAATAAGACAATCCCGATTATCGGCTATATTTTATGACACTAATTCTCGGAAATAAAATAGTTCAGAGTATATAAACCTAACTTAAATCATAAAATAATCCCTTTCCCATACAGTCTTTTTACCTATTTTTATTTAACAATTTTTAGTATAACATGAAAAAACTCTTATTAACGGGAATAGCTGTTTTCGGCGGACTTCTAACAGCCAATGCACAATGTAAAACGGTATCTACCCTTGTAGAAAATTTTGATACATGGAAGAATATTAACAAATGCTGGACAGCTCAGTCTGGAAAAGCAATGCTTTATGCTAATGATAAAAAAATCACTTTTTATTCAATGACCAGCCCGGGAGAAAATATGTATTTAGTGACTCCAAAAATTAAGGCAGGAAACTATACCCTTTCCCTTGATCTTTCTGATAACGGAGGAGAAACCACATTGGAGCTTTTCTCAATAAACAATCCGTCTGATACAAAATCATATGTTTCAATTGCTAAACCTTCAAAGATAACGGGGGAGAAAAAAGTAGTAAATATTTCTTTAAAGAAAGATTCGCATTTGGGACTGAAAGTTTTATTGAATGGTATACATCAAGCTGTTTACCTGGATAACCTATCCCTAAATCCAAAGAAATAAATTGTTTAAGATTATTTTTCAGGGAGCATCCAAAAATCCAATATTGAAAAACAGTTCGACTCTTTTCGATCTTATGACCTTGTTAGAATCGAACTGTTTTTTTATGTATCGAAAGAATAGTAATTTTGTCACCTATTTATTTTGGACTAAAGTGAAGTGAAAAACCTCACCCAGATGATAAGCGACTAGACCATTAATTTCCAAAATTTACAAAGTGAGGGATATCTGTTGTAAAACTGTTCATTGGTAACATATTATTTCGGTTACTGTTAAAGTCTAAAGCAGAATTGTTGTCGAAAGGAACACGAGGGTAATAGGTGAACGAAATTTGAATCCTGTTGAAAACCAAATACGGATTATTAATTAAAACACCAATTCCTATTTTTGTGTTTGTCTTTGTCGAGAACAGTTTATCATCCGGCATTCCCAACCAGCCTGCTGCCGCCGTTAGGTAAGGACTGAAATGGAAGTTCTTCCAGGTTTTATTAATAAACAATTGAAGCTGATATCTTAGCACCAACTTTTTGGTTCCGATATAGTCCGAATTGTAAACAGGGAATTCATCTGCAGAAGTAAGATTTATTCTGTCTTTATAGGAATAATTATGCTGTGGATTCCCCAATGCTAAAGTCGGAGAAAAGAAGTGTCTTGCTTTGGCAAATTTCCAATCCTGAAGATTGGTAAAATAGGTTCCATCCAGACGAAAAGACTCCCGATTTTGATTATCCTCATTAAAGAATCTTCCAAACTGAGCCTTTAGATTAAAGTAACCCAATTTTGTAAAATTACCGTAAGAGGCAGAAATTCCTACATAGGGATTAACTTCCTTACTTCTTGATAGAGCTCCTGCGGTAAGGTTTAATGAATTACCATAAGCAATATCCTCAGGCAGATCATATTGGAAAATATTCTTCTGAACCGAGAATTTTCTATTAATAAATCCAACAGATACCAGAAAGCTGTTGTAGGAGCTAAAGTATTTATACTGGTCAATTCCCGGACTGTCTTTGTACTGATAATTCTGAAATCGTCCTATCACGGCAATATTACTCGATACTTTTTCATTAGAATCAGATGAAATAGGAATTTGATAACCACCCCATAAATCCTGACTGTAGACTTTAATCTGAACTTCAGGAAAACTAGTATCATTTTCTGTGGGAAGTAAAACATTTCGTTTAAAATATTCGAATGTAAAACCACCTGCCCATTTCGTTAAGGGTGAGAAAAAGTCTCTTCTTAAATTGAAATTAATTCTTTCATTTCTTACAAAGTCCCGTTCTCCCAAAATCTGGGCATTGATATATGAACCAAAAAGATTGTAGGTGGTATAGCTTCCTAAAAGATAGTCCTGCTTTTCTTTGGAATCATTTCTATAAAGGAAATCAAACGTATGACCTAATCCCAATACATTTTCTTCGGTAACTCCTAAACCAATTTTGCTTCCGGAATAACTAATTCTGGGCTTTAAACTCCAGGAATCAAGAACTCTGACAACGACATCGATAGAGTCTTTGGTGGAAGCACTTTCATTAACACTGATATTAACTCTATTGATAAAAGGTGTTGCTCTTAGTAAACGTTCAGATTCATAGAGTTTCTGTGCATTATATTCTTCACCTTCCTTAAAAAGTAAATAATTATCAACTGTAGAAGCTCTTGTGGGAGCATGAAGATGATCTTTAACCCAATCGTACCATTTCAGTTTTTCTTTATCATCTTTGGAATCATACCCAAAAGGGTCAATGGTTTCTACCCGGATCTTTCTGATATATTTCTTATTATAAGTCTCCTGCAGCATTTTTTCAGTTCTGGATTTAACAGAAGTAGAATCTGCTTCCCGCCGAAATATCAAACGATGAATGAATTTGGTCACTTTTCTCTGATCCGAAAATTCCTCTATTTTGTAATAAAGAGAGTCCTTTTTTTCCTGTGCATTTAAAAAGAAAAAACCACTTAAAAAGAAAATTAAAAATATAGCCGATTTGTTCATTAATAATCAAAATTCAATAAAACTTGTAGCATCAATTTATAAGCCAATAGATACTACTATCTCAAGACTTTTTCATGCAAAAAGGCAAGATATTCATTATTATTTAAAATATTCCATTCTAAAAGTGTTTTTTATCCTAACCAGAGTATTTCTTGTTTGAAAAAATTCAACAAAGCATCTATTGCAGACACAATTTACCCTTACAGTCAACACATTACAATATAATGCTTCAAAACACTCTCTAAAACAGGTGTTTTTAAATAAGATTTCCGAACTTTGCTTAGAATTTTTGAATACATAGACCCTACAATTTATGGAAGAATTTGAATTACCTGTAACTTATAAAGGCAAAGAACTAACATTTAATGTACGCCTGGCAACATTCTCCCACGGTTACAAATTCTACGTTGATGTTGATGGCTGTGAAGTGGTTTTCGAGCGCGATGATGAGGGTAATCTACGGGCAATTGTACCGGAAACATCTTCCAATCCTACTGTAGAGAAAGATCTTATTACAGCTATTGCTGAGGTATTTAGTGCTCTTTAGGGTGATTATGAGTACCTGAAAGTAGTTTATAATACCATATCTATTTATGAACAATTGATATTTCATTTGCTATTCAAAAACCACATAGTTCACTTTATCTACTCCTGTATTTCCTGTTTTCTCATGATAAGCATATAGTATGAGTTCATAATTTCCTGGAGTATTGATGATATGGCTTCCTTCAAATAAATTGGTGGAAACCCATGACAGGTCAATATTCTTTACAAATTTTCCATCTTTCTTAAGGATTCCTGTCACTTCAATTTCATCAGAATTCCAAACGCCTCCTTTTTCTATTACACATCCACACATCATAACAATATTTGCCTGAAACAGAAAGGGCTTATCCTTAATGGTTTTCAACCCAATATACTGATGGGTTCTAGGTTTTAGAATATCAATAATGTATCCGGGAATCTCAAGAATGATTCCTTCACCTAAAATATTTTTTCCGGGAATCAACCATAGCTCTGTACTTACCACCGCTTGTGCTTGTTTACTGTTCAATGGCGAAATAACTTCTATATTAATAAATGTGGGTTCATCAATATCAATGGTCGCCATGAATCCTCCTGTCTGATCATCTGCAATTGAATTGCCTCTTATTTTAGGAGTCTTCATAATAAGATCTGTATTTCCGGTACTTCCGGTTGTATTTCCCTCTGCCAGAATCTTTTGATTCAGTTTATTCCTCACAATGATATGTGCACCCCCCAAGGAACTTCCAATAAATTTAGCATCCCTTGCCTTTGCTCTTATCATCACCCTCGTTTCTGTGGCAGAAATCATCAGGTTGGAAAATAATAATACGATAAATAAGATAAGTGTTTTCATGAGTGTATTGATTTTAAGTATTCCTGTTTAAAACGATGGTGAAAAGAATCATTTTTTAATTCCTGATCTATTGTATCGAGGTAGGAAAAAATGGACAGATCATTTTCTAGGAGCTGCAAAATAGCTTTTTCACAACTGTCCCAGATCTGCCTTAGCTGAGGAAGCATTTCTATTGCCTTTGGGGACAATGAAATAAGTTGTTTCCGCTTATCAGTAGTATCCTTTTTAATAGTTAAATAACCCTTTTCTGTCATTTTCTTTATCATAACCACTACTGATGGATGAGAATATCCTAAAGGTTCAGCAATATCTGTAATAGAAACTTCCTCTTTTTTCTGAAGCAACATAAAAACCAGATACCAATTCGGTTCTACATCTATTCCAAACTCTTTATAGAACTTTCTTACATCATGCGACATCCGATCACTGATTCTTTTCAACCTGCTGTCCAATGCCTTATACCCTAATTCTTTAATAAAATCAAAATCCATTTTAAAAAAAATTTAATGTAAATATATAAAAATATAGTGAACTATATAGTTAACTATATAAATTTAAATTAAAAATCTTAAATGCAACAACTTCAAAAAAAATTAATTTGTCATTTACTATTCTTTCTATATTCTCCCGGCGTAACTCCTCTATATTTTTTAAAAATCTTTGAAAGATGGCTTTCATCACTGAACTGAAGTTCATAGGCTATTTCACTTAATCGTATACTACTGTACTGGAGATAGGTCTCAACCAGCTTCAAACGGTAATCCAATAAGTAATCCTGATAAGAAACTCCGGTTTGTTGCTTAAAGTATTCTCCAAAATAGTTTCCGGAAATTCCAAAATGATCAGCAATAGACTGAATTCCTGTCTTTTCTCTGTCTTTTATATGTTGCTGAATATAGGTGATGATCTTCATAATAGAGAATGCCTTTTTGTTTTCCTGCAGATCTGAAGTCTCACTCTGAATAATATTTCTGGCAATAAGGTTAAGCAAAATCGAAATACAGTTACGGATAATCAAATAATCCTCCGCATTATTCTTAAACTCTCTTGCAATCTGCAAAATAAGAGCTTCCGCAAAGCTTTCGTCATTCTTATTTCGGAATACACATCCGGCTCGGGCATGGTAATTATTGCTTATATATTGCAGTTTATAGAGATTTTCACAGCTTTCAATGCGATCTGCTTCCAGACGTATTTTATCAATAAATTCAATAGGGCATTCAATACTAATCAGCGCTGCATTTTCACTTTCAAAATGATAAGATTCCTGCTGTGGAATAATGAAAAGCTTTCCCTCTGTAAAATGAATGCGGCGCTCATCATACACCAAACTACCTTTTCCTTTTATGACGTATACAAATGAAAGAAAAGATTTAGTTTTCAGAATAACTTCTTCACCCTCAAGCTTCATTTCTCTCACTTTAATATTTTCCAGATGTAACCCTTTCATTTACGCACTATATTTTCCTCCAAAAGTACAATTTTAACAGAACATCAAGAGGTTATTTTTGCATAAAAAAATTATGAATACATATCCAAAACGATGGCAAGCGCTCAATTTTCTGATAGCAGGAGCCTTCCTTTCACCATTGGATTATTTTATTGTCAATATGGCTTTACCCTCCATAAAAAATGCATTAAAAGCAAGTGATCATCAGTTACAAATGGTCATTGCCATCTATGGGCTAACCTATGCAGCCCTTGTTGTTTGTGGAGGACGGCTGGGTGATCTTTATGGACGGAAAAGAATCTTCATAATAGGCTTGTACACCTTTTTATTTTCATCTTTGGCCTGTGCCTTTTCTCCTACCGTGACTTGGTTAATTATTGCTCGGTTATTTCAGGGAATTGGGGCTTCATTACTTGCGCCTCAGGTTTTAGCTTCCATAAAGGTTCTATTCAGCAGTAAGGAACAGCCTAAGGCGGTAAGTCTTTTCAGCTCCGTATTCGGATTAGCCTCTGTGATTGGCCAGCTGCTTGGAGGGTTGCTTCTCAGTATGCACTGGGGAGGTTTTTCCTGGGAAATGGTATTCCTTGTTAATGTACCTATTACGGTTATCTGTATTGTGGGAATTCATTTTACCATGGATACTCATCATCAGGAAATCAATTCCGGAATTGACCTTACAGGCTCATTATTATTAATTCTTGCCTTACTGATGCTTATATGTCCTCTTATCTTCGGGCAGAAATATCATTGGGCGTGGTGGATATTCTGCTTTCTGTTTGCAGGTATTGCTTTATTGATAGGATTCTTAAAATATGAAGCCTATTTAATGAAAAAAGCCAGACCTGTACTTATAGATCCAACCCTTTTAAAACATAGGCCTTTTGCATTAAGCCTTTTAATCATCTTTTTTTACAATTTTACCGCGGGCTTATTTATTTGTTATCCTTACTATCTCCAACAGTTTTTACACCAAGACTCTATGCAGACAGGAATTGCCATTGTTCCCTACGGAATTGCTTTTTTCCTGGGGCCTTTTATGGTTTCCAAAATAAAACTAACCCCTTATAGGATCATCTATATTGGTCTGGGATTATTAATGGCAGGATTCATATTCAGCGCATTGGTTTTCTATATTCAACAAAAGCCATCTTTTATCACCAACATTACCCTATTTATGGCAGGGCTAGGACACGGAACCATTATGCCTGTAATGATGCGGACGGCCATTAGTTTTACTTCCAAGGAGAAAGCTGGGCAGGCTTCAGGTCTTATAAGCATTGGTATACAGATAGGCAGTGTAACCGGAGGAGCAATAATAGGGACATTCTTTTTTAATATGATAAAAGTAATAGGTTTTCCTGAAGCTTTCTCTTTGGCTATTGCAATGATCGGAGGTTTCCAGATGGTCGGAATATGGGGGAATATTAAATTAAGAAAATACATTCATCAGCTTTGATATCAAAGGCTTTAATTAAAATTTAAAAAAATTATACATTTAAATCTATGAACAACACAGAAAAAATCACCCGGGAAATAATGGAATTCCATAAGAATATTGAAAAATGGTTTCAAGGGAAAGCTGAAAATAAGGAAGCTCTTTACCAACAAATTCTTTCCGGATTTTCCTCAGAGTTTACAATGATCAACGGAGATGGAAAACCTGTTACCTTATCTCTGTTTTCTGACTGGCTCCCAACAGTTTTTGGAAAATTTCCGGAACGCATTGTTCAGGTTGAAAATATTGAAGTACATCATTCTGATCATCACGGACTGGCAACCTATATCGAAACTCAAACTACGGAGGGAGTAACAAACAAAAGAAAATCATCCGCAGTCTTTCTTGTCAACGAAGAGAAAGCGCTATGGTTCCATCTGATAGAAAATTGGATATAAAAATAGAAACAGTCTGTTTTCAAAATCATTGGTATTCTGAAAACAGACTGTTTTTTCTTCATGAAAAAATATTTACTTATTTACCTCCTAAATACTTTCATTTGTCCCGCCATAATGGCCAATAATATTCCAAAGCAGGCAAAAAGTCCGTAGGAATATCTTAGATCAAACCATTCAGCGATATATCCAATCAACGGCGGTCCCATTAAAAACCCTAAAAACGAAATACTGGACACAAAGGATAAAGCAATACTTGGTGCTACCTTACTCACCTTTCCTACCGTACTGTAAACTGAAGGTACACTTAGGGAACTTCCAAGACCTATAATCATGAAAGCAATGATACAAATCCATAATTCCGGAAAGAAAACACTTAGAAAAAGACCACTGCTCATCAGAATACCACAGCATTGAAGAACAATTTTCTTCCCATACCTTTCAATCACACGGTTTCCAATAAAACGCCCTAAGGTCATCATTAAAATAAAACTGGTATACCCAAGAATAACCAACTTTTCCGGTGCCTTTACAATGGTTTGAAAATATACACCACTCCAGTCAAACATAGCCCCTTCAATAGCCATACTCAAGAATCCTATGACTCCTAATCCTACTAATGTTGGGTTTACAAATTTTAAAATTGACTGTCTTTGAGGTTCTACATTATGAATGATATTCGTTAAATGCCCCTTACTGTAAAACCAGATTGAAAACACAAGAACGAAAGTAAATACAAAATGATAAAATGTGCTTACATTCAGGTTTATCATCAATAGGCCGACCAACGCTCCTATTAATCCTGCAAAACACCATGCCCCATGATAAGATGACAGCAATGTTCTTTTTGTGATTGACTCTATTTCTATAGCTTGTGTATTGATGGCTATATTGCACATATTTCCGGTAACTCCAAAAAAGAACAGCACCGTTGCCAACACCCAATAAGACGGAGCAAGCCCGATCAATAAAAGAAAAGCCGGATATAGTAAAAAGCAATTTTTAATCATTTGACTACTTCCATACTTACTGATTAGTTTTCCTGCCAAAACCATTGTAGAAAGCTGCCCTATAGGCATTAAAAGCAAAAGAGTTCCCAATTCTGCTTCATTAATGGAAAGAGCATTTTTAATAATGGGAATACGGCTCGCCCAGGAAGAAAAAACAAGTCCATGGGCAAAGAAAAGTAAAAAGCAGGCCGTCGGCATTCTCGTAGCAGAGGTTTCTCTATCGTGCATTATAACAAATTTTGATTAAAATTTCCGTTGGCGAAGTTAGTTACACTCATCCAATAAAATATATTCCATTTTTGATATTTTATATTCCATTTTAAACAAGGTATTTAAAAAGAAAAATTAACTGCTTACATTTGATCGCAGTAATTCAAGTGATAAAAGCATTAACCATTCCAAGAAATAATCCAACTGTATGATGATAGATATTAAACCAAAATTTGAAGGATTATGTATTGAAGAATATAAGGCAGACAACATCAGCAACTTTTACAAAAAAGCCAGTAAACTCAATAAATTGCTGCTTTGCTTTGTATCAGGTGGAGAGCTGGATCTTCAAATCAATACCTTTCCGTTTCATATACAGAGCAGTTCCATCATAATGCTTTTACCAGATACAAATCTGGCAGGTATTTCCTGCAGTGATGATCTGGAATTATCCGTATTTTATATCTCTTTGGATTTCATCAGTTCCTATAGCTTTCTGACCGTTCTTTTAGCCAGTGACGAAATTAAGTTCAATCCTGTGATGACGGTAGAAAGCAAAACAAGAAAACTTATTTGGTCTACTGTTAAGTTAATACAGGATTATCATTCCAAAACAAAGGAACAAAGCACTGTAGAATCTGTACAATACCTACTTTATGCTCTTCTTGAACTGGTTTCAAAGCTTTATCTGCCTGTTATCAGAAATAACAGCCTTTTGCAAACAAGAAGTCAGGATATTGTAGAGCATTTTTTTGAGCTGTTGAATAAACACGGGCATTTGGAACGAAGTGTATTGTTTTATTCCAATCAATTGCACCTTTCCCCGCAGTATTTAAGCAGTTTCATTAAAAAGGAAACAGGAAAACCCATTAAGCAATGGATTAGTTACAGGGTGATAAAGCAAGCCAAGGAACTTCTTAAAACCACACCACTTTCCATTAAGGAGATCAGCAATCAGTTGCAGTTTGTAGATTCTTCCCTTTTTTGCCGATACTTCAGGCGTTGTACAGGAATTACGGCCAATACCTACAGGGAGAATTACAGGATAAAAAAATAAAATTACACTTCTGGATTACTTTTTTATTTTCGTAATTTCGACGTCTGAAAAAACTATTTATGCTAAGGAAAACTTTGTTATTGTCAACTGTCTTAATGCTCTTTACTCATTGTAAAAAAGAAGATACCATAAAAAAAACAGTAGTACAAGATTCCATAAAGCCTCAAAATGCAGTTGTTACCATTCAAAAAGTTCAGGATAACTCCCAGATTGAAACAGTAAAGACCTTTCTGAAATGGTATAAAGAAAATGAAGATAAAATCTACAGTTTCAATTCCATAAAAGGAGGAATTCTTACCGAGACTGATCCTCCAGCCAATTATTATGTAGACTTTGATGAAGTGAATAAAGAAATTAAATTTCTGGAAAGCAGCGATGTATTCTCTCAAAAGTTTTTATCTGCTTACAAAGCAAGATATGTGGATGGAAATGAATATTTCAAGCAAAATCCGGCTAACGACGGTCCACCGTTTGGTTTCGACTATGATTATTTCTTTATGACACAGGATGATTATCAATCTGATTTAAAGAACATTGACACTATACAATTCAAGATAAAGCCGATTAATGAACAATCCTGCAACGTAGAATTTCATTTGAAAAACTGTGGCATGACTTATAGATATACCCTTACTAAAAGTGACAAATGGAGAATAGAATCCATTAAAAACATAAGTTAAATGATTACCATTCGCTTTAAAAGAAAATAAATTTATTTTAATAAACAAATTTTATACTTTTCATTAAATTAGTTGTTAAAAAAATATTCATATGAAGAAGAGATGGATTTCCTATCCAACCCTATTAGAGGGAACCAATGTTGATCTTATTCCTTTAGAAAAAGAACATTTCGAAGAACTGTATCTTGCAGCTTCGGACAAAGACCTTTGGGAACTTATTCCTACCGACTGCTCTGAAAGAAATACATTTAATGAAAACTACGAACGAGCATTATCAGAAAGAGAAACTGAAAACCAGTATCCTTTTGTCATACGCCATAAAAAAACAGGCAAATTGATTGGTTCAACACGCTTTTTTGAAATTTACCCGGCAGACAGAAAACTGGAAATCGGATGGACCTGGATCACAAAAGAATTCTGGGGAACAACCATCAATTTAGAATGCAAGCTTTTACTGCTTACCTATTGCTTTGAGGTATTAAAAACCAACAGAGTCCAGTTAAAAACCAAAGACAACAATTTCCGTTCAAGAAAAGCTATTGAAAAGATAGGCGGTGTATTTGAAGGAGTATTGCGCAAAGATCGGGTTTTAAGTGACGGAACAACAAGAAATGCTGCTTATTACAGTATTTTAGATGATGAATGGGATTTTGCAAAATTAAAAATTGAAACACAGCTCAGAGAAAAAACAGTTTTCTAAATAATTTTCAAAAAATAAAATAAAATAAAATAAAAAAACAGAAAAGTGTGATTTTCCTGTTTTTTTTTACATTCAATATAGATTACTTCCTATTTCTTAATGATTTTCTTGGAAAACGAAGAGCCATTTTTGAATTCTCCCCGAAGAATATAAACTCCTTTGGGAAACTTTGAAACATCAATACTTCTTGAATTTTCAGCATTTAAAATAATCTTACCCTCAAGTGAAGAAACAATTACCTTTTTAATCTCCTCTTTTGATCTCAGGGTAATATAATCTGTACTTGGGTTGGGATATACTGATATTTCGGCTTTCCTACTATCCAAATCAATCGTTGATAATGTTTCTGTCTCAAGATAGGATATCGTTTTGGCAATATTGGTATTTCCTAAAAGAACAAAAGTGTTGATGGCAAAACTAAATACCGGCCCCGCAGTCTGGCTTACCCACTGATAAGATTCATTGGTATAGGTAGCGGTAATAGGAGCTGGCACACTTGCAATAATCTGTGTTGCAGTTCTTATTCTTTTTATCCTCAACACATTGTTATAGGTTCCTGTAGGAGTTATTATGGTTCCATAGGCATCCACAGTCTGGCTCACCTGTCCTGTATCATTGGTATTTCCAATGGCAGCAGAAACACTGTTAAACTCATAGGTATCATCAAATTGCTGCAGATAGGTAATCGGAAACTTATACTCAATCAATGGATTAACATAAGTAACCATTACATCTCCCAATGATGGTCCTGAATAAGAACCTAACATTGTTGCTTCCGTATCCGTCATAAGAGTATAGTCATTAGTTTCTATACCAGCTGGTACCGCAATCCTGTTAGCTGTGGGAAATCTAAAACAATTGGATTGTCCAGGACATGTTTTTGTTGTAATGGTAAGAGTATTTGTACCTGTATAACCTGAGAAATCCCAGGTAACATTAGCCCCTGCCGGACCTGCTGTAATAGAGGTACCCGTTACATCTTCAGATTTGAGTGTAATGGTGCTGTTAATTCGGTCAACGCCTGCTCTTGTTATGGACGGCTGAGCATAAGCCATTATTCCGCTCACAAGAAATAAAATAAGATTTAGTTTTTTCATATTATTTTGGTTTAAGATTGGTGAAATATTTTGATATTAAATGTAGGGAGCTTTACTCCTAAAAAAGTATTTTCATCTACCTAAGGCATTTTATACTCTACAAAAAAAACTCTTCAACAAAATACCCAGCAGAATAACTGGGCATTTTATATTTAATTAAACGAATGCCTGTAACTTAGCGGCGTTTTTTCTGTCTTCCTTTTAAATAATTTATTAAAAGACTGTGGATGTTCAAACCCTAAGGCATAAGCTACTTTCGACACAGATAAATGAGTTGCTGTAAGATATTCCTTGGCTTTTTCAATCAGCTTTTCATGAATATGCTGCTGAGCATTCTGCCCTGTAAGATTTCTCAGCATATCACTCAGATAATGGGGTGAAAAATTCAATTCTGAAGCCAGAAATTCTACTGTAGGAAGTCCATGCGTTAAGGTTTTCTGTTCATTAAAATAATTTTCGAGTATCGTTTCCATTTTAGTCAGAAAATCACTGTTTACAGCTTTTCTTGTAATAAACTGTCTTTTATAGAAACGGTTACTATAATTAAGCAGAACCTCAATATAGGACACAATTACATCCTGACTTACTTCATCAATCGCCGTGTTCAGTTCATTTTTGATGCTGTCCAGAAGTCCGGTTATTATAACTTTCTCCTGATCAGATAAATGAAGAGCTTCATTTGTATCATAAGAGAAGAACCCTAAATTTTTAATAGTCTTTCCCAAAGGATAATTTCTGATAAAATCAGGATGTACTACAAGCGTATATCCACAATATTCTGCATTCTCTTCCGGTGAAAGAATCTGGCCGGGTGCCGTGAACATCATTCCACCTTCATTGAAGTCATAATACCCTTGTCCATATCCCATTTTCTTACCATTCATGGAAAATTTATAGGAAATCTTATAAAAATTCAATAGAAAACTTTTACCCATCAAGTCATTATTGATACTCATCCTTTCGTTATCCATAAGACTTACCAAGGGATGAAGCGGCCCCGGAAGCTGCAACAAATTATGCAGTTCCGATATGGATGAAATTTTCATAGGACTATTTTCTTTCTTTTCCATGTTGTAAAGGTATAAACTTCCCGAATAAAAAAATATGTAAAAACCACATAATCAACACCGTTTATTTACGGAAATTATTAAATAAACTGTTTTCCCAACTGCTCCCTGAAAGCTTCATCTCCCAGTTCCAGCCTTTGGGCATATAAGTGTTTGGCATCCTCACCCGCTACATACCTTAGCTGTTTTTTACCATCTGTAGCGGCCTCATATACTACTTCTGCAATCTGTTCAGGTGTAGAAGCAGCCTCCATCATTCCCTCCATGCTGGAATATAAAGAATTAATCATTTCTTCATAAGCAGGACTGGTAGCAGAATCCAGAGAACGGCTTACAAAATCAGTCTTGATTCCTCCGGGAGAAACGGTCTTAATATCTATTCCGAACTTATTAAGTTCAAAAGCCATACTTTCACTCCAGCCCTCCAATGCCCATTTTGTCGCATGATAGGTTGATCCCAAAGGAAACGCAATTAAACCACCTATTGACGTCGTAGAAATAAAGGTTCCGCTTTCTCTCTCCCTAAAATAAGGAATAAACGCCTGCGTAACACGGATAACACCCAATAAATTCGTATTCAGCTGCTTTACGATCTGATCATCGCTAAGCGCTTCCAAAGGCCCAATAAGGCCATATCCTGCATTATTGAACACTACATCCACATCCCCTAATTCAAGCGATTTTTTAACGGTTGACTGAATTTGTACCGGATTGGTAACATCCAACGGAAGTAATGTTACATTTTCCAGGGAGGCCAATTCTGTATCTGCGTCCGGATTTCTCATTGTAGCAATCACATTCCAGCCTTTGCTTTGAAATAATTTGGCAGCTGCTTTTCCTAATCCTGTAGAAGCACCTGTTATAAAAACTGTTTTCATTTTTTTTTCTTGTTTAAAATTACAGGACAAAGTTCAGAAACAATAGATAGGCAGAAGTTGCCAAAACGGATTAAGCTGTATCCAAAATGGATTTCAGGTCATCATTTCATTCGTTTGTTTTTTGTAAGTTTGCCTCTATCAATTTTTATGGCAGAATACATCCTTGAAGGCACCAATCTCAGTACGCTTTCCGTATATGATCTTTTGAAACATACCACAGAAAGCGCATTTGTTGGCATCAAGGATTTTCGTGAGATCTATCCTGTTACCATAGAAAACAACATCGGAACATTTACAAAAAATACCTCTCTGCAGGACTTTCCTGTAGTCAGCATTAGTAAAATCGGCAGTTCACTACTTTGCTCCTGCACGTGTGACAATCCTAAAGATCAGCTTTGTTCTCATCAGGCAGAAATTATCCATTGCATTCTTGAGGAAAAAAACTATCTCATCTTCTTTGATGATCTTCTACGAAGAAAAACACTAATTTCCAAGGCGAAAGGATATGGTCTGGAAAACGAACCGGATCTTGATCTCTATTTCCAGTTGGAATACATTGATGGGAAACTTGAAATACAGCCTAAAATTAAAGAGATGCTTCCCATGGATGAGATGCTGTTAAAAAAAGAACTTCTTCCTCAGCAATCTTCAAGATTAGATGAACTAGCGATCCTTGAAACCGGTAAAAAGCAGATATTGGTGATAGGAAAGCACCGTTACTATAATCATCTGATCTTTTCACTGATGGAAGCAGAAATGACTCAAACAGGAAAAATTAAAAATCCCGTAACCTCAGTGGACGCCATGCAGCTGATATGGAAAGCAGAAAAACCCTTGGAGATCAAATTTTATACAGCCATTACTTCTTTTCATAATAATTATAATGAAGAATATAATGCTTCTGAATTGGAAGCTTTAAAGCTCATTGTACAAAATCCTTTGGATCTGGAAGTCTATTATCATGACCGGGATATTGCAGAAACTGTCTCTTCAAAATCCCTTATCCCTATTAAACTTAACACTTTAGATGCAGAGGTACAACTATCTGTATTTAAGAAAGATCCATTTTATGAAATTATAGGAGAATTACAATTTAATGATATTTCTCTACCTTTTAAAAATGTTATCATCAGAAATGAATATTTTGTTTATAACAACAACACTTTCAGCCTTGTAGATCATCCAGACATCCTTAGAATCATTAAGTTTTTCAAGGCAAACAATGAAATTTTATTGGTACATTCTTCCAAATATGAAGCTTTTATGCAGAATATCCTATCTACCATTGAAGAACGTATCCATATCAATTATAGCTACATACAACCCGCAACGGAAGTACAACTTAAAGACAAGAATCATCAGGTTGAAAGAGTGGTTTATATCCGTCAACAGGAAAACTATATTGGAATAACACCTGTGATGAAGTATGGTCAGGTTGAAGTTCCTGTGTACTCTAGAAAGCAGATTTTTGATACTGACCAAAATGGAAATGTATTTAAAATAGAAAGAAATGATGCAGCGGAAGCACGCTTTACTTCTTTAATCATGCAGCAACATCCTGACTTTGAAGAGCAGATGGATGGGTACGATTATTTTTATCTTCACAGAGATAAGTTCCTGGATAACAACTGGTTTCTTGACGCTTTTGAGACATGGCGAAATGAGGGGATCATCATACTGGGCTTCAACGAATTAAAAAACAATAAGTTAAACCCACATCGCGCAAAGATTAACATCCAGATTACCAGCGGATTGGATTGGTTCAATGCGAAGCTAAAAGTTGGATTTGGACCAAAAGAAGCCACCCTGAAGCAGCTTCACAGAACCATTCGTAATAAAAGCAAATTTGTTCAACTGGATGATGGAACCCTGGGAATTCTTCCTGAAGAATGGATGGATAAAATAGCGGCCTATTTTCAGGCAGGAGAAATTGATGAAGAATTATTAAAAATTCCAAAAATCAACTTTACAGAAGTTTCTTCACTTTTTGAAAAGGAGGTACTAAGTACAGAGACATATGATGAAATTGTCTCCTATTCGTCGCAATTTTCAGCGGTTAAGGATATTCCCAGAATAGATATTCCTGAAGGATTACATGCAGAATTAAGGGATTATCAGCATGATGGATTAAATTGGCTTAACTTTCTTGACGGATTTAATTTCGGAGGGTGCCTTGCCGATGATATGGGACTGGGAAAAACGCTTCAGATCATTGCATTCATCTTATCTCAGAGAGAAAAACGAGCACACACCACCAATCTTGTTGTTGTTCCTACTTCACTGATTTTTAACTGGCAGGATGAGATCAGCAAGTTCGCTCCATCCATAAAAGTTTTGGTGCATTATGGTGCAGACAGACAGAAATCTACAGCGCATTTTTCTGATTATGAAGTTATTCTCACCTCTTACGGAATGTTGCTTTCGGATATTCGTTTTTTGAAGACTTTCACCTTTAACTATACTTTTCTTGATGAATCTCAAACAATTAAAAATCCTAATTCAGAAAGGTACAAAGCCGCCCGTCTACTCCAATCCAGAAATAGAATTGTATTAACGGGAACACCTGTTGAAAACAGTACTTTTGATCTTTACAGCCAGCTTTCGTTTGCCTGTCCCGGGTTATTGGGAAGCAAACAATACTTTAAGGACATCTATGCCATCCCCATTGATAAATTTGAGTACAGCAAACGTGCCATAGAACTTCAGCAGAAGATCAAACCATTTATTCTCCGAAGAACCAAAAAACAAGTTGCCAAAGAGCTTCCGGAAAAAACAGAGACGGTTATTTACTGTGAAATGAATGCCGAACAGCGCAGGATTTATGATGCCTATGAAAAGGAACTTCGTGAATTTATCGCAGCTAATGATGATGATCTTAATAAAAACAGCATGCATGTACTTACAGGCCTTACAAGGCTTAGACAGATCTGTAATTCCCCTATCCTGATTAAAGAGGGGTATTCTGGAGAGCATGCCGTTAAAATCGAAATTCTGATGGAACAGATCCTTGGAAAGTCAAAAGATCACAAAATTCTTGTATTCTCTCAATTTGTAGGGATGCTAGACCTTCTGAAACCTGAATTGGAACGCCATGGAATTCCTTTTGAATATCTCACCGGCAAAACCAAGGACAGAGGTAAAAAAGTAGCTAATTTCCAGGAAAATGAAGATATCCGAGTATTTTTAATAAGTCTAAAAGCCGGTGGTGTTGGGCTTAACCTTACCCAAGCTGATTATATCTACCTAATTGACCCTTGGTGGAATCCTGCTACAGAAAATCAGGCCATTGACCGTAGTTACCGCATAGGCCAAACCAAGAATGTAATCGCCGTTCGAATGATCTGTTCAAATACGGTGGAAGAAAAGATTCTTACGTTACAGAAAAAGAAAACAATACTAGCTCAGAACCTGCTCAAAACAGATGGAAAGAAGCTTCAGGGATTATCAAAACAGGATCTTCTCGATATTTTAGAATCCAAATAGTCTGATTCCTTGATTCAAACAAAAACCGACAGATAGAATCTGCCGGTTAAAAAACAAAAATTGATATGGATATGATTAGATATGATATGTGTGTTTATTTTTTGATAACCTTTTCAGTGGTTATATTTTTATTTTTTGTAAGGATTTTGATAAGATAAATTCCCGGAACCAGATTGCTCATATTTACAATCCCAGAATTCCCTTCCGAAAGTTTTTGTCCTGAAATATTGTAAACTTCATACTTTTCCAGTCCCTCTTTCATTTTGATCGTTACAGACCCTGTAGTAGGGTTTGGATATACCTTTATACCCTTTGATGCATCCTTGGAAACCTCTGTAGTTGAAAGGTTTTCCGGCTGTACATTAATGGTATAATCCTCTGCCTGACCGATGAACCAACCTGACGGACATGGTAAATTCTCCAACGTTCCCATCCATGAGCTGGATTCATAAGCTTTTACCAACCTGAAACGGGTTACTCCCAATAATGCATTGGCAGGGATGGTAATTGTTTCGGAAGTCACCCCTGATTCATGACCAGAAACAGGATTTGAATTATCCAAATACCCAAGATTAAACTTTTCATCAGCATCAAACTGATTGTTATGATTAAAATCGATATAGGCATAGGCTGAAACGGTTGCCTGACCATGAGTTCCTCCGGTTACTGTTATTGGATAACCACTTCCGCGGTTTACATTGAAAACAGTTCCTGTAAAGTCTTCCATTACAGATGAATTTCCATCAATAGGACTTTCGTTCGTTATCCCAACAAACTCCACCTTACTTATTTCGCTTACTGTAAGGCTTGTTATATTTTCAGAACCACAGTACGGTGCCGGAAATCCTGAGCTTCCTCCTGAAATATTCACTGTATAGTCTTCAGTCTGTCCCGCTCTTAAGCCCTGATCGCAAGCTGAATTGATTGAATTCTGAGCATTTGGATCCGAATAAGCCGATACATTTGTATTTTTAAGAATTCTCATTCTTTTGCTCCCACCAGAAACATTGGACGGGATTGTAATCGTACTATCAATTGTAAAAGCATTTGCAGGATTAGCAGCAGCCAATCTACCTATAAAAAAGCTCTCTCCAGCATCATCAAAGTTACCGTTCTGATTAAAATCAATGTATACCACTACATCACTTGGAAACGTACTTGATGGTCCTTTTACAGATATAGGATATGAATTCCCTGCTATCAGATCCGTAGAAATTGAAGTAAAATCCTCATATTCCGGAGCTGTTGAAGAATTCATTGTTGATGCATTGTTAATGCTTCCAAAGGTTACATTACTTATCATGTTGCTGCTGGCACCATATTGAAATGCAGGAGCACAATATTGAGCATCCATTAGTCCGCATAAAATGATAGCAGAAAGAGTAGTTAGTTTTCTCATGAAGTTCTTAATTTGATTGAGACAAATTTATATTTATTTAGAATCAATAAAAATAAGAACAAGGTGACATTTATCAGTTTATTAATATTTAGTATAAATTGATTTTCAAATAATCAATAAAGTCCAAACGAATTGTATAATTATCAATCAGTTTGGGTCGTCATTATTTAGATTTATTTTTAAACAATATCAGCGGAATTATTGAGATAGAATAATTTCCCTGAATTTTCGTCTGCAATCTTCATATTTATTTAGTAAATACTTCCAACTTTTAGGCTGCATTAGCGTTGTTAAGTTGTAGTCTTCCTTATCCTTCATCAGGCAATCCTCCACCACTATTTTCCATATCAATAACAGTCTCTAATTTTTCTATGTGCTAAAAATTATGTTTTTAATTCATATTTTCAATAAGAATTGCTGAAGCGCCACCACCTCCGTTACAGATGGCCGCAATACCATATCGTCCTTTTTCCTTTCGCAAAACGTTTACTAAAGTCACTATAATCCTTGCTCCTGAAGCCCCGATTGGATGTCCAAGTGCCACTGCTCCCCCATAAACATTTACCCGATCCAAATCATATCCCAGAATTTGCTGATTGGATAAAATTACAGAAGAATATGCTTCATTAATTTCAAAGTAGTCAATATCCGACAAACTGAGCCCTGACTGTTTCAGTACTTTTTGAATGGCTATGGATGGAGAAGTTGTAAACCATTCCGGAGATTGGGCAGCATCAGCATAGGTAACGATTCTCGCTAACGGCTTCAAATCATGTTCTTTTACCGCTTCTGAGGACGCCAGCAATATTGCAGCCGCTCCATCATTCAGATTACTTGAATTAGCCGCTGTTAGTGTACCGTCATTTTCAAAGGCGGGCTTTAAAAGTGATATTTTTTCAGGAATGAGTTTATCAATATCTTCATCTCTATCTATAAGTGTTGTCCCTTTTTTCCCTTCAATCGATATGCTGATCAATTCGTTATTGAATTTATTACCGGTGGCAGCCTCTTGTGCTTTTTTATAGGAAAGCAATGCATAATCATCCAGTTGCTGCCTCGTCAGTCCGTATTTTTTCACGCCAAGTTCTGCTGCACTTCCCATATGAAAATCATTGTACACGTCCCACAAACCATCTTTAATAAGCCCATCTACAAGAACGCCGTTACCTAACTTCAGCCCTTTGCGCAGGTAATTGTAATGAGGGACATTGCTCATGCTTTCCATCCCACCAGTCATCACAATATTCTCCAAGCCAAGTTGAATTTGTTGGGATCCTATCATCGCAGCTTTCATTCCTGAAGCACAAACCTTATTGATTGTGGTAGCATCCTTATCTACCGGAATCTTGGAAAAAATAGCTGCCTGTCTCGCGGGTGACTGCCCTACACCTGCTCCCAAAACGTTCCCCATATACACGCTATCTATATATTCGGGAGAATCCAATGTACCTTCATAGGTATTCTGTATCGCTATAGCCCCTAATTGAGGAGCTGTAAACTCTGACAAACTTCCCATGAAACCTCCTATAGGAGTTCGTTTTGCTGCAATAATAAATGCTTCTTTCATATTTTCACTGATTTAAATATACCAATCGGTATTATTTCGATTAAAAAAAATCTCCTTGATTGGAGTATAGTACAAATATAGCTAAAATATACCAATCGGTATATTAGTGATTAAAAAAATATCCTACCTATTTATGGTAAGATATGCAATTTTTAGTCTCTGCTTAATTGATCTAATTTTTTCAATAAGGTTGGGATTCTATAAGGGCCATGCATTTGTTCCACGTTATGCTTAACTTCGTCTACATCAATCCCTTTGGCTGTAATAAATAACGGAGTTTTACTTTCTCCCCGAACAACATGTCTTCGCTGTAAATCAGGAGTAGTAAACTCATTCTTGGCAATCCCTACAACTGCAATTTTTTCTTGCAGTGCCTCATAGAGATGTCCACCCAGGCCAATTTTACCCTCATTATCGAGAGTAACATAGCCATCAACGATGATAATGTCACCATCCTTTAATACAATCTTATCCAACAAACTTAAGATGCATGGTAATTCTCTTTTATAAAAAGCACCGCTTTCATATCCGGAATTGATGTCTGTTTGTTCAGTAAATGTTTCTATTTCCCTTTCCGAGGTCCAGTTATCAAAAGCAATACACACGGTATTGGCGTAGTCCTCATAATAGTAGGTATCAAATGCGTAAATCATTTTATCAATTTCCCAAGCACGGGGAATTCAAAATTATTTATTAATCCTTAAAAGCTTGTTAATTGGGCTTATTGATTCGGGCTTGCCAATCTTTATGGTTCATTTCAAACTTAATCTCTCCCTTTCGATGGCTTCCGATATCTGTCCATCCAGATTTTCTGAAGAAAGTTTCGGCTCTTCCTCCTAGTAAAGTTCCAAGCCAGATAGTATCTTTTTTCTGCTCAATATTGCTGGGACATACAAAGACAAAAAGTTCTTCTTGCAAACTTTATGTCTTTGTTCTCCCAACTTATTTTAAAGTTCTTATTGTTTTCTGTCTACTACAATTCTATCCGCTCTGTTAGCAATATCCCAGGCTGTGGTAAAAATAAGCTGGGTTCTTTTTTCTAACAGTTTATAATCAATCTTTTCAGGATCATCTGTTGGCTTGTGATAATCTTCATGAATACCGTCAAAGAAAAATGCTACAGGAACATTGTTTTTCGCAAAATTATAATGGTCTGAACGATAGTATAATTGTTCCGGATCATTAAGATCATCGTATTTATAGTTTAATTCCAGATTATTGGTTCTCTTGTTGGCAGCTTCATTAATAACTTTAAGCTCAGAACTTAGCATATCGGAACCAATTACATACACATACTGCTTCCCTCTGTTGGCAGGATCATCACGACCGATCATATCAATATTAAGATCTACAACAGTGTTTGCTAAAGGAAAAACAGGATTGTCTGTATAATATTCTGAGCCAAATAAGCCATGCTCTTCTCCCGTAACATGCAGGAACAGAACAGATCTTTTAGGACCCTTACCTGCTTTTTTAGCTTGCTGAAAAGCCTTTGCCATCTCCATTACGGCAACAGTTCCACTCCCATCATCATCAGCGCCATTATATACCGTGCCATTTTTTGTTCCCACGTGGTCATAATGTGCAGAAACTACAACAATTTCCTCCGGCTTCTCGCTCCCTTCTATGAAAGCCAGAATATTTTCAGAATCCGGAAGGTTTCCGCCACCTCTTTTCTTCATAAAGTCTGACGGAACTTTCTGATAATAAGACCCTAGTGCCTTAGGATGAGAAACTCCTAAACTTTTATAATAGTTAACAATATACTCTCCCGCCTTCTTTTGTCCTTTACTTCCCGTATCTCTGCCCTCCATTTCATCGGAGGCGATAACGTACAGGTTTTTCTTCAGATCATCAGCCTTAATCATATTATAAGCATCTGTAAATGCCTTGTTATGCTTTGTAGAAACAGGGTGTGATGATGCACCATCAGAAACCTGTGCCGTCCCGCAACTGATCATTACAGCAACGGAAAATAGCGGAATAAGTATTTTTTTCATAGAGAATAAATTTCTTAAAAATAACAATTTTTATTGAATCCAAAGGAAAACTTACAAATTGCCGCTCACTTAATTGCAATTTTTAAATATATCGAAACAAAAACAAGCAATCAACACCACAACATTTAATAATCAAGACAAAACAATATCTATTTTTCATTATATTTGATAAAATACAATATGAATGAAAAAAATTCACGGATTTACTCATTATTCCTTTTTCACGGAAATGTCTGAGCTGGCTTCAAAGCATGGAAGCTTTGATCTTTCTTTAGGCCTTCCAGACTTTGATATTGATGAACGATTGAAATCATTTTTAAAAGAATCTGCAGACCTCGATACCCACAACTACGAACCGCTTGCCGGAAGCCCATTATTGATCGAGAATATTATGATTTTTAATGCAAAAAGGGAAAATAAAATCCAACTTAGAAGTCATGAAATCACCATTGTCCCTTGTGCAACCTTTGCTTTATATACTGCACTTCAATCTATTTTAAATCAGAATGATGAAGTTATTATAATCCAACCGTCTTACTATACCTATGGACCTTCAGTAGTAATGAATGAGGGCGTCCCTGTCTATTATGACCTTGAAGAAAATTTTACAATAAACTGGGAACTTTTTAAAAACTGTATTTCGGGAAAAACCAAGGCCATCATCATTAATTCTCCACAAAATCCAACGGGAAAAATTTGGAAGCAGGAGGACTGGAATCAACTGTATGAGTTCATCAAGGACCAGGAAATTTATTTAATTTCAGAAGAAATCTATGACACTTATTGTTATGATGAAGCTGAACATTACAGTTCATTTATACATCCTGAGCTAAGAAAAAGGACTTTTTGTATTTTTTCCTTTGGCAAAATGTTCCATACATCAGGATGGAAAGTGAGTTATATGCTTGCTTCTGAAGAATTGACCGCTTTGTTCAGAAGTCACCAGCAATATATTTCCTATAGTGCAAATGCTCCTGCGCAATATGCTTTGGCAAGGTATCTGGAAGTATTTGATCCTGCCATAAATAAAAGAATAATGCAGAAAAAAAGAGATATCTTTTATGAACTGCTCAAAGAAACCCCTTTAGAAATTGAACAAAAAGCCGAGGGAAGTGTTTTTCAGGTGGTCAATTTCAGGAATGTCTCCAAAACCATGACTGATGTAGAGTTTTCAAAATGGCTGACCATTGATAAAAAAGTAGCATGCCTACCACTTTCCGCCTTTTATAACTCAAGACAAAACTCAGATTATATTCGATTTAGCTTTGCAAAAAAGGATGAAGTAATTGTACAGGCATTGGAGCATCTCAGAAAAAATCTTTAATACCAAGAGCAACAAAAGAAATTTCTGAAACAATTTTCAAAGATAAAAAAAGCACCACAATTGCGGTGCTTTTTTCTATTTCTATTGATCTTAAAGGGCAAGAACCCTTACATCAATTCTCCTGTTTTTTGCTTTACACTCGTCTGTGTCATTGGCTTCACAAATCGGATGCTGTGAGCCATATCCCTCTGCTTCTACCCTATCTGCAGACACTCCCAGTTCCAATAGCTTAAGTTTTGCAGTCTGCGCTCTTAGGTTTGAAAGTTGCAGGTTGCTTTCCTCATTACCACTGTTATCGGTATATCCACCCAGTTTTATTTTCAGATCAGGATAGGCATTCAGAAGCTCAGCAAGATTATTCAATTGTAATTCATAGCCAGCCTTCAGATCACTGGATCCTGTTTCAAAATAAAGGTTTTCAATGGTATACCAGTTATTAGGATCTAAAGCCGCCTTATCCTTTTGATTAACAACATTATACAATTGATAAAGCTGGCTTGCTTCTCCTATTGCAATTGTTTTCCCTCCTTTTAGCTTTACTTTTTGAATATTTCCGGTTTCATATACAAAGTCTCCATTTTCATTAAGGTGTCCTTTCACTTCAGCAGAAACAGCAGGACTTGTTGTAATACCTCCATGAGTATCTGAAGTGCTTGAAATTCCGGTTAAGCTTTCAATCTTAGCTTTTCTGTTGGCTTCAATTTTATCTTTATGTACAACAGCCAGCGTAGGTGCAATAACCAACGAAACAATTGACATTAGCTTAATCAGAATATTCATTGATGGTCCTGAGGTATCTTTAAACGGATCTCCAACTGTATCCCCAGTTACTGATGCTTTATGAGGTTCTGAACCTTTATAATAGGTTTGCCCGTTAATGTCTACTCCTTTTTCAAATGATTTTTTAGCGTTATCCCAAGCTCCACCGGCGTTATTCTGAAACATTCCCATTAGAACACCACAAACGGTAGCTCCTGCCAAAAACCCTCCCAATACTTCAGGTCCAAAGATAAACCCGATTAGTAATGGTGAAATAATTGCAATAGCTCCAGGTAGCATCATCTTTCTGATAGATGCATCTGTAGAAATAGCCACACATTTTTCATATTCAGGTTGTGCCTTACCTTCTAAAATCCCCGGAATTTCACGGAACTGTCGTCTTACTTCCTCTACCATTGCCATAGCGGCTTGTCCAACTGCTGTAATCGCTAAGGATGAGAAGATGAAAGGAATCATTCCTCCTACAAATAATCCTGCCAAAACATCTGCTCTATAAATATCAATCCCATCGATACCTGCAATCCCTACGAATGCTGCAAACAATGCCAAGGCCGTTAATGCAGCAGAAGCAATAGCAAATCCTTTTCCTGTAGCCGCTGTTGTATTTCCTACAGCATCCAGAATGTCTGTTCTTTCACGAACCTCCTTAGGAAGCTCACTCATTTCAGCTATCCCTCCGGCGTTATCTGCGATGGGTCCAAAGGCATCAATAGCCAGCTGCATTGCTGTAGTAGCCATCATTCCGGCAGCTGCAATAGCCACACCATACAAACCTGCACATAAATAAGAGCCATAGATTCCTCCTGCCAATACAATAATCGGAAGTAATGTTGATTCCATTCCGACAGCAAGTCCTCCGATAATATTGGTTGCATGCCCTGTGGAAGACTGTCTCACAATACTGGAAACAGGTCTTTTTCCCATGGCTGTATAATATTCTGTAATGATACTCATAAGTGTTCCCACCACTAAACCTACCATTATTGCTCCGAAAACACCCATTTTGGTAAATTCATGGCCTCTTAGAACCATTTTTTCAGGAAGAAGATAAGTTACAAGAAAATAGGAAGATATGGCGGTAATAACAATACTTCCCCAGTTTCCCAGATTCAATGCGTTTTGTACACTGGATGTGGATGAACCCTCGCTATCATTAATTTTCACGAACAAAGTTCCTATCATTGAAAAAATAATTCCTGTTCCTGCGATCAACATGGGTAATAAAATTGGTGCAAAGCCTCCGAATGAATCGTCAGAAATGGTCTCTCTTCCTAAAACCATTGTTGCCAAAACTGTTGCTACATAGGACCCAAAAAGGTCAGCACCCATTCCTGCAACATCTCCTACATTATCTCCTACATTATCAGCAATTGTAGCCGGATTTCTAGGATCATCCTCAGGAATTCCTGCTTCTACCTTGCCTACCAGATCCGCTCCTACGTCTGCAGCCTTTGTATAGATACCTCCGCCTACTCTTGCAAAAAGCGCAATAGATTCTGCTCCCAAAGAAAATCCGGTAAGAATTTCAATCGTTCTTTCCATTTCATGGGAATCTACTGTAGCATCCGGTGCAAAAATCTGCTTAATGATTAAGAATAAAGCACCTAATCCTAACACTGCCAGTCCGGCAACTCCCATCCCCATTACGGAACCTCCTGTAAAAGAGACCTTCAGGGCCCTTGCTAATGATGTTCTTGCCGCTTCTGCAGTTCTTACATTGGCTTTTGTAGCAATCTTCATCCCAATAAATCCTGCCAAGGCAGAAAATATAGCACCCATCACAAAGGCAAGTCCTATACTCCAGTGGGAGTTCGCATTACTGGAACCCATTACGGCCAATAAAATAGCTACGACGACCACAAAGTAGCTTAAAATTTTATATTCAGCCTTTAAAAAAGCCATTGCACCATCAGCGATATGACCACTGATAATTTTCATTTTTTCATTTCCGGCATTCTGTTTATTGACCCAGTTGCTTTGAAAAAATGTATAAAGCAAAGCTATCACACCAAAAACCGGAATTAAATAGAACAAATCCATAGTTTATTATTTTTATATTAAAAAATTGTAATTAGTTTTATAAATATAACAAAATTATAAATACATTATAAGATCAAACCGTAATAATACTTTATTTCGTAGATTTGTTTATCACCATAAAATGAATTAAATAATTATGAAAAACTACATTTACATTCTTTTATTGGCAATATATATGAGTAGTTGTCAGAACAGAGTTCCACAGGAAAAGGCAGATATTATTTATTTTGGAGGTTCGATTTTGACAATGGAAGATCTTTCTCCCAACGTTGAAGCTGTAGCCATAAAAAACGGAAAAATACTTTTCACAGGGACAAAATCAGATACCGATCGTTATTCAGAAGCAGCAACAAAAATGATTGATCTTCATGGCAAAACCCTACTTCCTGGATTTATAGATGTTCACGGTCACCTGACTTCAAGAGCGGGAATTATGGATGCTGTAGATCTCTCTCCAGATCCTTATGGCACTGTAAATTCTATTAAAGATCTACAGAACACGATTATAAATTATCTTAAAGAAAAGAAAATAGCCGATAAACAGCCTATTATCGGAAATGGATATGATGATGCTATCATGACAGAACACCGCCATCCGACAAGAGGAGAACTGGATGCTATCAGTAAGACCAATCCAATAATGGTTATTCATGCTTCCGGTCATGCCAGTGTGGCCAACAGTGCCATGCTGAAATATCTGGAAATACCTGAATCCATAAAAGACCCTGAAGGCGGTCATTTTGGAAGAGATAAAAAAACCGGAAAACTTAATGGAAAACTGGAAGAAAATGCGAGCTTCAAAGCATTGTTGACTTTAACTGAAAAAATAAATAAAGGGAAAGATACCCAAGCACAAGCGATACAAAATCTGATAAAAGCTCAGGAAGAATGGTTGAGCTATGGGCAAACTACTATTTGTGACGGAAGAACGATGGGAGAAAGTGTAGCTCTTTTACAAAATGCAGCATCTCAAAATCTTTTTAAAGCAGACATAGTGTATTTTCCAGATTATGAATATTTTAAAAATGATTTTAATACTTTCAAACCAAAGTATATGCACTATGACAATCATTTAAAATTAGCAGGATTCAAGTTTTCAGATGATGGATCTCCGCAAGGTAAAACAGCATGGCTCACACAGCCTTATTTGGTACCGCCTGAAGGCCAATCCAAGGATTATAAAGGTTTTCCAATCTTTACTGATGAAACATTATACACAGACCTGAAAACGTTGTTTCAAAATCATATTACAGCACAACTTCATGTGAACGGTGATGCTGCAATAGACCAGGCAATACGGGTTATTCAACGATTAAAGGACGAAAATATTTACAAACCCGAATTGCGTGCCACGCTGATTCATGTACAAAACAGCCGTCCTGATCATATTCAAAAAATAAAGGAACTGGGAGTTATTCCATCTTATTTTTCTACCCATACTTATTTATGGGGTGACTGGCATTATTCTAGTGTTTTTGGTCCTGAACGAGCCTCTTTTATAAGCCCTGCCAATTCTGCATTAAAGGCTGGAATTACTTTTACGATCCATCATGATTCTCCCGTTACTCCACCCGACCTGATTACTGCGGTATATGCGGCCGTGAATAGAAAGACACGCTCAGGAAGAATTCTTGGACCTGATGAAAGAATTACTCCTTTGCAGGCGTTAAAGGCAATTACCATTAATGGAGCTTATCAATTGCAAGAAGAAAATAGAAAGGGTTCTATTAAAACCGGAAAATTGGCTGATTTTGTGATACTTGATCAAAATCCTTTAACCATAGATCCTGAAAGAATCCGAGATATCACTGTTCTGGAAACCATAAAAGAAGGGAAGTCTGTATATAAAAGAAATTAAATTTTCCTATCAACATCCATAAAATAAAAAGGCAGACGAAAATTCGTCTGCCTTTTTATTATGTTTCGAAAGAAATTCTTATCCTCCGAATTTATCTGCGTAGTCTGTTTGAGAAGCTTTAATAACTTTTCTTGCATGTTCAGCACCATACACTTCTTGAATTCTGCATTTTGCAGGCTCATCCGGTAGGTTTTTGTATGTTAAGAAATAGTGCATTAATCTTTTTACTTCTGCTTCAGGCAGTTCAGTAATATCTCTGAAGTGTCCGAAAGCATGGTCATTGATCATTACCGCAACGATTTTATCATCAGCCTCTCCTCCGTCGATCATTTTGAAACCACCGATTGGAATAGCTTCCATCAATAAACCTCCTGCGTGAATATTGTGAGAACTTAAAACACAAATATCAAGTGGATCATGATCTCCCATTGTAACATCAGTAGCTCCTGCTTCTACAGCAAGTCTCATCACTTCTTTATCACAATATGTTCTTGGAACAAAACCATATAAAGCAGGGATGATGTTAGAGAACTTCTGAGGTCTGTCTACTTTTAAATATCCTGTTTCTTTATCTACTTCATATTTAATAGTATCTGAAGGAACAATTTCCACAAATACATTTACAACATTTGGCGCATCTTCTCCTGCAGAAATTCCGTGCCATGGATGTGCTTTAAAATTTGGAATCATTATTTATCTGTTATTTTTTAAGTTATTATTAAAATTTCTTTTCTTAAATCCTCTATTGTGATTGTAATATAATCATCACTTTCCATATAGTTCATGATAAAAATAGTTTTGAACTCGTCCAGTTCAACCTCTCCTTTCAATCCGTTATAGGTAGTATGAAGTAAATCAATAATTGCATTTTTGGAATCTACAATATTCTTCCATGAATGCTTTGTAAGGTATAATTGCTGTGAAGAATTATACTCAAATTCTTCATTAATTGACTTTTCTGTAAGGAAAATAAACTCATGAACAGCCAATCCTCTATCAAATCTCTGAATAAGATTGGATGGCTTTATCCTGTCCAGAAACAACGTCATTCTCTCATAAGAGTGCGCTTTGTTCTCTGAATTTGACTTCACGGTAAGCAGTTTGATTTCCTGATTTTTAAGGGTAATGTACGAGTGTACAAATTGTCTAAGCAAAACCAGAAAAGGAATTGCAATAATTAATGCAAATGCATACGGTAGATATCCTGAAAAACTCGCCATAATTTTAGGATGCAAAATTACTAATATTTTCTGATATTACAGTTCAAATAACGCAGGTCTTTGTGTAACTTCATGATAGCAAACACTGTTTTCATCAAAAAAGTGGTACACAAGGCTTTTTCTGGTTCTGTTTTTATCGGTATGAGGCTCGCCACCATGAAGAATATTGGCATGCCATATCAATAAGTCTCCTTTTTTGGCTCTGAAAATTTCCTTTTTCAGACCCATTTCCTTTACTTTATTTTCAAGGAATTCTTCGTAAGCCTTATAGCTTTTCTTCCCGATTCTTAAAGCATTTCCTTCATTATCGTAATCGGAATTTAAGAAATAAGGAAGTTTATGACTTCCTGGAATGTAGTGCAGTGCTCCGTTATTTTCATCCACATCTTCCAGGGCAATCCACACTCCCAAAAGTCCTCCCAAAGGATAGGTAGTCATATGAATACTATCTGAATGGGTCTTTTGCTGGCTTCCGTTAATGAAATTGATGCTCTGAAACAATTTTGCCTTACCATCCAGTAAGACAGACAAAAACTCTAACAAGTCTTCATCACTTCCAATATTTTTAATAATTTCAGAGTGATGAATGGCAAACATCAGTTTTCCGCCATAGCGAAACTTCAAGGTACCATCCTGCATCAATTTTTCAATCTCTGTATTAATTTTCTCTGCAGTATCAGGGCTTAGAAAATTTCTTAGGATCATATATCCATTATCGTCATATTGAGCTGCACTTTTCTGATTTTCCTCCGACAGGTTTTTAAAAAAAGCAGTGGATGTTAGCTTATCTTTATGAATTGCTCTTTCTACATCTGGAAGGTGTGCAAAATCTGAACTGGAAATGGGAGAAAAATAACTCTTCTTTACTCCATATTTTTTATACAATGGAATATTGTGCTTCAACTTATCTTTATGAAAAAAATTGTATATGATATAGGGAAGCTTATAATTCCTGATAAATTTTAGCATGATTAATTATTTTCTATAAAGTTACCTGTTTTTCGTAAAGACAAGCTTAATTATTTTACTGATAATATTCAGTTTCTGATGGCTTATGATGGAAAAAAAATATTCCTTGGCTCCAAATCTTTCGTTAAAAGAAGCAACACTCGGAACATTACTTCCCATAAAGTCAAAGCTCTTTTCCTCAATACATTTCTGAAGCTGATAATCTATTGCTATGGAGGGCAAATTTTTATTCTCAAGTTGAGAGGAATTGATAAACATACTAAGATAATCCGTTTCTTCCCCGCAGTACATTGCTACAAATGATTGGATATTACCTTTATACTTCACCGTAAATGTTTCCATAAGTCCGGTTTCTATCAGCTTCATCACGGTATTCCAATAGACTTTTTTAAGGGGCATTTTGTCTATTCCCCTTACATTTTGGAGAAAAAAATCTTCAACATGAGTATTGAAATCTATCTTGTTGTTAAATTCAGCATTGGTCTGGATATCTTCGGTGTGCCTAACGTTTCTCCGCCTATGAATATGGTACTTTTTTTTAACGTCTTCATAGTTATTTTTAGGGAGTAAATATGATTTTTTCTTTTGGGTATCCACAGGAAAACCATTGTCCTTATTAAATGCGTAGAAAGAAATGGCAAAATTCTTTTTCAAAAATTCAAAAAAAGATAAGTTGACTTCAGGGTCATCCACTTTTGAAAAAATACCCAACTGATGGCAAAGTGCGGGCATCTGGATAATTTTAATTCCAAAATTGCTGGACCATGCTATTGGCATTACAGCTTCATAATCCTTATAAATCAAAAGTCCCCAATTTTTACCTGCAACGATATTTAAAAAATCCTTTCGGGCAAAATCCGAGAGCTGACATGCCTCGGATAAAGATTTTTGATATTTTACAAAATCAATTTCATCGTATTTCAATCTCTTAATCATAATAATCCTTCGTCCGAAAAGCTAAAATAGGAATCTTGTGTAACAATAATATGGTCTAAAAGCTGAATGCTTAGTACTTTTCCTGCTTCCTTTATTTTTTGTGTAATATTAATATCCTCCTTACTTGGCTTTAAGCTTCCCGAAGGATGGTTGTGTGCAATGATAACGCCTGTTGAAAAATGTTCCAAAGCGGTTTTAAACAATACCCTCACATCAACAATGGATTGGCTTATACCTCCCTGTGTTAACTGTGAAATATGAATAACTTTATTGCTATTATTCATAAAAATGGCCCAAAACTCCTCTGTTCTTAAATCTGATAATTGGTTTTTAAGAATTGAATAAGCATCATGGCTGTTTCCAATGATTGCTTTCTCCGGAATTTCCTGCCCGGATCTTCTTCTTCCGATTTCCAATGCGGTGATGATAGAAATAGCCTTTGCCTCACCTACTCCTTTGAATTTAATTAAGTCCTTTACAGAAAGCAGACTTAATTGATGCCAACTATTATTGACCGAGGCTAAAATCTTTCTCGATAATTCCAAAACGCTCTCATCTCTGCTTCCACTTCCCATAATGATAGCCAGCAGCTCCGAATCAGAAAGTACACTCTTGCCTTTTTTCAAGAATTTTTCACGGGGCCTGTCGTCTTCAGCAAGAAATTTTATAGACATGAGATAAGGTGTACATTAGACATTATAAATTAGTAGAAGGCATATAAAATAATCGGCTGTCTTGATTTATCAATAAGCTTTGCCGTTTCTTTAAAAGCATTTATGGAAAGCATTGGACATCCTAAGCTTAAACATGCAGGATTCCGAGACTCCACGTCCGGAACACACCCAAATGAATGAAGAACAATGGCTCTTTTCATTGCATTATTATTGGTTGGGTCCAATCCTTTTAAACGATAGGCTTTTCCAAATTGCCCTACGTAACTTTCTCCAATTTCATATTTTCCTAAGGAAGATTGATATGAGCCCTCAATATTACTGAATTTCAAAGCATTTGACTGAGGAGTTACAGATCCTGAACCATGAGAAACTATAGCTTTTTGAACTATTTTATCATTTTTCAGATCATAGATGAAATAGCGGTATTTTCCTGATGAAATTTTGAAATTAATAAATACAGCCAAGTCCTGGTTGTAATCTTTATCCTTGATATAGCTTTTAATTTCCAAAATCTTTGATTGAGGCACGTCTACTGCATTCGTCTGTTGTGATTCAATTTTTGAACAGGAAATTAAAAATATTAAAAGAAAAATAAAATGTTTCATCATCCGTGTAAATACTGCTATTCTACAATCATACCATCTTTCATAACGAGTTTACGGTCTGTAATTTCAGCAAGATTTGGATTATGCGTTACAATCACAAAGGTCTGATTATATTTATCTCTAAGGTCAAAAAATAACCTATGAAGATCATCTGCATTTTTTGAATCCAAATTTCCCGTTGGCTCATCAGCAAAGATAATTTTAGGTGAATTGATTAAAGCTCTTGCAACAGCTACCCTTTGTGCTTCTCCACCCGAAAGCTGGTTAGGTTTATGATTAAGTCTTTGCTCAATTTTCAGATCTTCAAATAAAGCGTAGGCCTTTTCAATAGATTCTTTCTCGTTTGCTCCTGCAATCCTTGTAGGAAGCAACACATTTTCCAAAGCGGTAAACTCCGGAAGAAGCTGATGAAACTGAAACACAAAACCAATATTCTGATTCCTGAACTTCGACAACTGCTTGTCATTCATATTAATAAATGATTCTCCTGCTATTTCAATTTCAGTATCAAATTTTCCGGATTGCGTTGGATGATCCAAGGTTCCTAAAATCTGCAGCAATGTCGACTTACCTGCTCCCGATTCTCCCACAATAGAAACAACTTCTCCTACCTTGATATGAATATCAACTCCTTTCAGTACTTCTAAATTCCCATAAGATTTATGGATATTTCTTGCTTTAATCATGTTTCAAAAATAGTAACATATTGTCGATTTTACAACAAATTATATTAACATTATTTGTATTAAAACAAAAAACCTCCCAGATTGGGAGGTTTTTATTATTTCTACATTAGAAATTACAGTAACAATGTTAATGGGCTTTCTAAATAAGTTCTTAAAGTTTGTAGGAACTGAGCTCCTGTAGCACCGTCTACTACTCTGTGGTCACACGCTAATGATAACTTCATGGTGTTTCCAACTACGATCTGGCCATCCTTAACGATTGGCTTCTCGATAATTGCTCCTACTGAAAGGATCGCAGAGTTAGGTTGGTTGATGATACTTGTAAATGTTTCAATTCCGAACATTCCAAGGTTAGAAATAGAGAATGTAGATCCTTCCATTTCATTAGCCTTAAGACCTTTGCTCTTAGCTCTTGAAGCCATATCTTTTACAGAGGCTGAAATCTGAGTGTAAGACATTTGGTCTGTATTCTTCAATACAGGAACTACCAATCCGTCAGGAATAGCTACTGCTACACCCACGTTGATATTTCCTCTGTGAATGATCTTATCTCCAGCCCAGCTTGAATTTACCTGTGGGTGTTTTCTTAAAGCAATAGCTGTTGCCTTAATGATCATATCATTGAATGAAATCTTCGTATCCGGTAAAGAATTGATTTCTTTTCTAGCCTCAATTGCTTTATCCATGTTGATCTCAACCATCAGATAGTAGTGAGGAGCAGAGAATTTACTTTCAGAAAGACGTTTTGCAATAATATTTCTTACCTGAGAGTTTGGAGTCTCTGTATCTTCTCCCTGAACGAAGTTTACTGCAACTTGTGCAGCAGCAGTGCTTGAAGCCGGAGCTGAAGCAGTTGGTTTCGCCTGAGATGGCTGATAATTTTCAATATCTTTTTTAACGATTCTTCCGTTTTCTCCTGAACCTTGAACACTGTGAATATCAACTCCTTTATCCTGAGCCATTTTCTTAGCTAGTGGGGAAATTGCCACTCTTTCAGAAGATGAAGAATCAACAGCTGGAGCAGTTTTCTCTTCAGTTTTAGCTTCTGTCTTTTGTTCAGTTGGTTTTTCTGAAGATTGAGCAGCAGATTTTGAAACTCCTACAGCGGAAACATCAGTTCCTGCAGGGCCTATAATTGCCAATACAGAATCAACCGGAGCACCAGCTCCTTCTTCTACACCTTGCTTCAATAGTACTCCATTGAATTCAGATTCGAAATCCTGTACTGCTTTATCTGTTTCAATTTCAGCAAGAAGATCACCTTCTTTTACTGTATCTCCAACATTTTTGTGCCACTTAGCTACTTTACCTTCTGTCATTGTATCAGAAAGTCTTGGCATAGTAATAACTTCTACTCCTGCCGGAACATCAGCTGTAGCAGTTTCAACAGCTTCTGTCTTAGGTTGTTCTTCTGATTTTGTTGCTTCAGAACCAGCACTGGGAGCAGCTGCTCCACCTATTAAGCCTGAAATATCTTCTCCCTCATTACCGATGATTGCTAAAATAGAATCAACAGCAGCAGCAGCGCTTTCTTCTACACCAATATATAAAAGAGTACCTTCTACCTCAGATTCGAAATCCTGAACAGCTTTGTCAGTTTCAATTTCAGCTAAAATATCTCCTTCCTTTACTTTATCTCCTACTTTTTTATGCCATTTCGCCACTTTACCTTCCGTCATAGTGTCGGAAAGGCGGGGCATCGTAATTACTTCTGCCATAATTTTTATTAATTTGAAAATTTAGCAATCTGAAAATTTGAAAATTAAAAAAGTAACTGTTATAGTCTCATTTTCAAGTTTTCAAACTGTCAAATTAACTCATTATCTTTTAGTTTTCTAATTTGTCTAAGAATGGATAGTTTTCCTGAGCGTACACATATTCATATACTTTCTCAGCATCTGGATACGGAGAATTTTCCATGAATTCGATACATTCTTCAACAAAGTCTCTAGACTTGTTATCCATAGCTTCCAATTCTTGTTCTGTAGCCCATCCGTTTTCTAAAATTCTGTGTTTTACCAACTCGATTGGGTCATCATTTTTGTGAATTGCTACTTCTTCCTTAGATCTATAAGGCTCAGCATCAGACATAGAGTGTCCTCTGTAACGGTAAGTTCTTGCTTCAATGAACGTTGGCCCGTCTCCTCTTCTTGCTCTTTCAATAGCCTCATAAGCAGCTTCAGCTACTTTTACAGGATCCATTGCATCTACAGCAAGACAAGGCATTTCGTATCCTAATCCTAATTTATAGATATCTTCGTGGTTAGCAGTTCTTTTTACAGAAGTTCCCATTGCATATTGGTTGTTTTCTACAACAAATACTACAGGAAGTTTCCAGTTCATTGCCATGTTGAATGTTTCATGCAATGAACCTTGTCTTGCAGCACCATCTCCGAAGAAACAGATATTCACCGCTTTTCTGTCAAAATATTTATCTGCAAAAGCAATACCTGCTCCTAAAGGAATTTGTCCTCCCACAATACCATGACCTCCGTAGAAACGGTGTTCTTTGCTGAAAATGTGCATAGAACCACCCATACCACCAGAAGTTCCGGTAGCTTTACCGCAAAGTTCTGCCATGATTCTCTTAGGATCTACTCCCATCGCCATTGGATGGATGTGGCATCTGTAAGCAGTAATCATGCTGTCCTTTGTCAGATCCATTGCATGTGTGAAACCAGCAGGAATCGCTTCCTGACCGTTATACAAATGTAAAAATCCTCTGATCTTTTGTTTTAGGTAAAGAGAACGGCATTTGTCTTCAAACCTTCTCCACATTGTCATATCTTCATACCACTTCAGGTATACCTCTTTAGAAAATTCTTTCATGTGTTAGCTCTTGCTTTTTTATGATGAAATAGTTGAGCAAAATTATGAAAAAAACTTTGTTTTTATTCTATACATAGATAACTTTTCGCTTTTTCTGTAAAATCTATTTGCAGGCCGAATGGATTATTCTTAATTTTCGACCCAAAGAAAGACTCAGAAAGCAGCATTTTATCTACTGCTTTTTTATTGTCATGTATAATGAATCAGCCTATCCATCTGGCTTCGCGGAAATAATAAATAATGCAGAACCTCAGGAATACACTACATTTCACCTCTCTCTCTCTTTCACCTTTAATTATTGTTAATATATCTTTTGGTTATTTCAACAACCTCTTTTCTGGGGAAAAATCCGTAAGTTTCAGAATTCTGTCTTCAATTTCATTAACAAAATTACCATATTGTTTTGCTGTTTGTATCTTAATGTCTTTCCATTCTTTATCTGTCATAAATCCTTGCCACGCTGTTTTCATTACATTCTCGTCTTTCCATTCAAGAAGATAAACAAACTCTGTTTTTTCATTAAACTCAGATTCCCATATTGACACAATCGTAAAACCATATTTCTTCATTATTCTAAGAGCATGATCTCTAAACCGATCTAAAAATATCTGTTTATTTTCCTTTGAAATCTCATAAATCCTTAATTGATGAATGGGAGAAGAATCTTTTTGGGAAGCCTCCTGTCCAAAGACCGAACTCCCGAAAACAATCAATAATACAATAAATATTTGTTTCATTATAGTAGATATTAAATGAATACTCGTAAAAATAAAACCTGCTTTTTCTTGAAAACAGATTAATTAAAGTTATGAATTTCAAGAAATACTTATTATTAATTTTAAAAGGAAAAGATTTTGTGTATCTACACAATCATCCTTAATTTTCTATATTCCATCTTTCTTGCCTCACTTGTTTTTTGAGCTGATAGTCTTATATTTGATTTTTAAACTTTAATATGGAAGAAAAAAAGTCTTCATTGCTGCATAAAACATCAAAGGTTATTTCCGATTTCTTCAATCCTCTGGTTTCCCTGATCATCTTTTTTGTTTACATGAGCACCAGAGAGTATACTGCTAAGGAATCTTTCCTTTACTTTCTTCCCGTATTACTAATGATCATCATTCCTGTCGTTGTTTGGCTGATATGGAATGTAAAAACCGGAAGATATACCAATATGGACGTCTCTAACCGCGTTCAGAGAAAGACATTATATATATTTATTGCAGCCTGTGTCATTGCCTATCTTGCTTTTAATTATATCAAGAATGGGTATATTGATCTGGTAATGCTATTTATTTTAATTCTGCTTTTTTGTCTTCAGGTCAGCAATTTTTTTATTAAAAGTTCCATGCATACTTCATTTAATATATTTGTAGCTGCATTATTTTTTACTTTAGACTGGAAAATGGGACTAATTTGGCTAGGAATAGCTATTTTGGTAGGGGTTACCAGGGTTATTTTAAAAAGACACACCGTAAAAGAAGTATTTATGGGTGCCGGAATAGCTTTTATGGTATCTTTTATTTATCTTTATTGCAATATACAATTTCAACATTAGAAGAATATATGAAAATCAATCATCTTACTGCCGCAGAAGAAAACTTTATGAAGCTGTTTTGGAAAATGGAATCTTTCTATCTGAAGGACGTTATGGAGCAGCATCCGGAACCGAAACCACACCAAAACACGGTTTCCACATATTTGAAAATATTAGTTGAAAAAGGCTATTTATCTACAGTAAAGGAAGGAAGAATCTTTAAGTATACCGTAATTGTTCCTTTTGAAGAATATAAAAAATTCTTATTGAAAGAACTTTCGCACAACTTTTTTAATGATTCAGGAAAGGAAATTCTGGAGTTTTTATTCAATGAAAAATTAATATCACAGAATGACCTAAAAGGTTACTTTGATCTTAAAATTGAAATTAAGCCTGCAAAAATTATTGAGGAACCAAAGTTTGAGGTTGCTGAAGAGATATTAAATCCGAAGAAAGAAAAGAAAGTTAAAATCAGCAAGGATAAGGAAAAAGATAAAAAGAAGAAGAAAAAGAAACAATAAAAAAAGCGGCTTAAAAGCCGCTTTATATTTTTACCAACGATTTCCACCGCCGTTACCTCCACGGCTATTTCCACCGTATCCACCACCGTTACCTCCACGGTTGTTTCCGTAACCACCACCTCTGTTGTTGTCAAAGCTTCTTCTTGGCTTCTCTTCTCTTGGCTTAGCTTCAGATACGTTTAATGTTTTACCGTTGAATTCTTTTTGATTAAGAGCTTCAATAGCTTGCTTTCCTTCTTCATCACCCATTTCTACGAAACCGAAACCTCTAGAGCGACCAGTCTCTCTGTCTGTAACGATTTTAGCTGATGATACATCCCCAAATTCTGCGAATAGATCGTGCAACTCATACTCTTTAGTTGCGTAATTGATGTTTGAAACAAAAATGTTCATTTTGAATAAATTAAAAAATTAATAAAAATTTGGTATATAAAAGAAAAACAACATAAATTAATGAACAAATATTGATTCCAAATATAAACGTATGCAAGATACAATTAAAAATGTCAAATCAAAGCTTTTTTTTAAATGTTTCTCACTTTAGTTTGAATTTAAACATATCACACACTTATAACACCACTTAAAATAATTGATTATCAATCATTTAAATAATGAAATTAACAAAAGTTAAAGTTAGTTAATGTAACAAAAAATCAGCAGGTAATTATAAGGATTAATTACACATCACTACCTTTATTAATAAGGTAAACATATAAAATCATTCATTTATAGATTATCATCATCATAAATCTTGACATCACCTGATCAAAATGACATTTAAAAAGCAAGGAATAGTATTATATTTATAAACTTGTTTTAACACACTCTCATTATGTTATGAAGCAACACACCACCAATTATATTAATACGTTCATTGAGGTTGCCGAAGACTGCCCGACTTTCCATGCACAAATACCGCCGCAAAAGGAAGAAAAAACCTTGGCCAATCTTCAATATGAACAAATCAGCAAACATCCTTATCAATATTCTTCCGATGATATTATTTTTGACTGTTATTCTTTTAAAAATGGTATTTCAGAGAATGAAAAACAGGAAGCCAGAAATCAATTCTTTTCCAAAGGTCAGGCTTGTCTACGATCCTCTCCCCTAGCCAAAAGATATGGATTTGGAATTCATCATAACCTTGAGGGAAAAGTGGCCATCTTTCCTATAGAAAGTGAAGAATATCAAAAACTGCTTAATGACCCCTCTATTGCGAAAACAAAAGCGATGCGCTCCAAAAGAAAATGATTGAGAAAATGAATAATTCTTTTCAGATCAATATATGTGGTTCTTTTGACAACTCCAGCTTTTAACACTAAATTTGTACTGCAAATTATTTAAGAATATGAACTATCATACTAGAAAATGGGTTAAACCCGAAGATTTAAATCCTAATCACTCTCTTTTCGGAGGAAGACTACTACAATGGATTGATGAAGAGGCTGCGCTATATGCTATTATTCAATTGGAAAACACAAAGGTTGTTACCAAGTTTATTTCAGAGATCAATTTCGTAAGCTCAGCAAAACAAGGTGACATTATAGAAATAGGAATTGAGGCATCTCATTTCGGCTCCTCTTCCATTACTCTAAAATGCAACGTTCGAAACAAAATGACCCATCAAACCATCATTACTGTTGATAAAATTGTGATGGTTAATCTGGACAGCGATGGAAATCCTGCTCCTCATGGTAAAACTCAAATTGAATTTGTAAAAGACAGATTAAATAGCGGACAATGAAGATTTTCATAAAGAACATGGTCTGTAGCAGGTGTATTGCTGCTGTGGAAACAATCTTTAGTAATGCGGATGTAAAAACAAGCTCCGTTATACTGGGAGAAGTTGAAACAGATGCAGAAATCCCTGTCGGTACCATGCAATCCATTGAAGAAAAACTTCTGGAAACCGGTTTTGAAAGAATTATGGATTCCGCACATCAACTTGTTGAAAAAATCAAAAACCTAATCATTGTAAAGGTCCGTGAGCTGGATATTGATGAAGATTTCCTACTTTCCGAATTTTTAAGCTCAAAACTTCATAAAGACTATAGCTCGCTTTCAAAAACATTCTCCCAAAACGAGAATATTACCCTGGAACAGTTTTTTATTCTTCAAAAAATAGAAAAAGTAAAGGAACTACTTCTATATAATGAGTTCAACCTTACTGAAATTGCAGGAAAATTGGGTTACAAGAGTGTACAGCACCTTTCTTCTCAATTCCGAAATGTTACAGGTTTTACTCCTACTGAATTCAAGAAGTTAAAGGACCATCACAGAAAACCACTAGACAATCTTTAAAGTGTAAGAGTCGGAGCGTGGGAGAATTTTAATATTGTAAAAAAAAAAACAACATCTCCCACTCTAACACTTTAATATCTTATCACTTATAACACCTCACCACCCTCAAGCCAAATTCTATAACTATTATCCTTAAATTTATAACAACCTTAGCTTTCCATTTTGGAAATTTGTAATATAAATTTAAGAATCATGGAACAACAGTATAAAATTCTCGGAATGACCTGTTCCGGTTGCCAGAAAAAGATATCTAACCAACTGAACAGTATAGACGGGGTAAAGGCTGATGTAAATCTGGAAAACAATACCGCAACAATTACTTCTGACCACGAAGTTGAACTTTCAGTTTTAAACGATGCATTAGCAGAGATAGGAAAATACAGACTTGAAGACCCTAACAATCCTGAAAAAGCATTTGTAAAACCTCAGGATCGTGTCTCTCCATCCTCAGTATATTATTGCCCAATGGAATGCGAGGGAGACAAAGTATACTTCAAGCAAGGCGAAAGATGTCCGGATTGTAATATGTACTTAGTTCCTATTGAAGAGAAACTAGCTAAGGACCCTAACCACAAACCCACATATTCATCCACCAATCTTCCTGAAAATTTCAAAAGCAGTGTTGGAAAATACTATTGCCCGATGTTTTGTGAGGGAGATAAGGTATATGATGAAAAAGGAGATTGTCCCGTATGCCATATGCATTTAGAAGAGATTACAAACGATCTTGCAAAAAATGCAGGCGAACACCATCAACACTCGCATTCACATGCCCACAATCATAACCACAGCCATCATCATGAAGCCCCGAAGGTTACAGATGAAATGGCCGGAAAATATTATTGCCCAATGTATTGCGAGGGAGACAAAACTTATGACTCCAATGTAGGATGTCCGGTGTGCGGGATGGATCTTGTAAAATATCCTGAAAAGAAAACAGCAAAGTACACCTGTCCGATGCATCCTGAGATTATCCGAGATGAACCCGGAGACTGCCCAATCTGCGGAATGGACCTGGTAAGAATGCCCGACAACGCAGACGATGAAGAAGATGAAACCTATAATATTCTAAAAAGAAAATTCATCACCTCACTGGCGTTTACAATTCCTGTTTTCATTCTTTCAATGGGCGGAATGTTTATTAATTTTCCTTTTTCTCATCAGATTCAGGGATACATTGAACTAGCTTTAACGCTTCCTGTTATGTTCTATTCAGGTTGGTTTCTGCTGAAAAGAGGCTGGGTATCATTTAAAACATGGAACCTTAACATGTTCAGTCTTATCGCACTGGGAGTGGCAGCAGCATTTATTTTCAGTATTGCAGCATTGGCTTTTCCTGATATTATTCCACATGAAATCAGAGGACATAATCATGAAATTCCATTATATTTTGAAGCGGTTTGCGTCATCCTAACCCTTGTTATTTTAGGACAGTTAATGGAAGCCGCAGCCCATAAAAAGACAGGAAACGCCATCAAGGAACTGATGAATTTATCACCAGATGAAGCCAATCTGATTGTGAATGGGGAAGAAAAAAGAGTTTTACTTTCACAGGTAAAAATCGGAGATATATTAAAGGTTAAACCGGGTGAAAAAATTCCTGTTGACGGAAAAATTACAGAGGGAAATTCTATTGTAGATGAAAGCATGATTACGGGAGAACCCATTCCTGTTGAAAAAAGTGTGGACGAAAAGGTTTCCTCAGGAACCATTAACGGGAATCAGGTCTTTATTATGAAAGCTGAAAAGGTAGGTGACGAAACTCTCCTTTCTCAGATTATTAAAATGGTCAATGAAGCAAGCCGCAGCAGGGCTCCTATCCAAAAGCTTACAGATAAGGTTTCAAAAGTATTTGTTCCTGTAGTAATCCTTATTGCGGCACTTACCTTTGTATCATGGCTGTTTTTCGGTCCGGAAGGGAAAAGAAGCTTATTCGCTTTTGTTAATGCAGTAGCAGTTTTAATTGTAGCCTGTCCGTGTGCTCTAGGCTTAGCCACTCCAATGTCCTTAATGGTAGGAATTGGAAAAGGTGCCAAAAATGGTATTCTGATTAAAAACGCAGAAGCTCTTGAACAAATGAACAAGGTCAATGTTTTAATCACTGATAAAACAGGAACTTTAACGGAAGGAAAACCTTCTGTAGAATATATTGAAACTGTCAATAATGAGGACAAGAAACAGCTTTTAAAGCTTGCATTTTCCTTAAATCAAAATTCTGAGCACCCACTTTCCAGTGCTGTGATCAAAAGGGCAAAGGAAGAGAAGATATCAGCAGAAAAAGTAGATCAGTTTGAAAATGTTTCAGGTAAGGGAATAAAAGGAAACATCAATGGTAAAACAGCTTACCTTGGAAACGAAAACCTATTAACCTCCCACCAGATTCAGATTCCAAACGAGTTGAAACAAAAAGCAATTGAAGTACAATCAAAAGCACATACCATTTCCTATATCGCACAGGATCATCAGGTTTTAGGGTTCATCAGCTTTACAGATAAAATTAAAGCCAGCTCCAAAAAGGCTGTAGAACGATTAATGAGTGAAGGGGTTGACATTATTATGATGACCGGAGACAATGAGCACACCGCAAAAGCTGTTGCCGCAGAACTTGGAATCAAGCACTTTAAAGCAAACTGTCTTCCGGAGGATAAATTAAATGAGGTAAAAAAATTACAGCAACAAGGAAAAGTTGTAGCCATGACCGGTGACGGAATCAATGACTCCCCTGCTCTTGCCCAGTCAGATATAGGAATTGCAATGGGAACCGGTACTGATGTTGCCATAGAAAGTGCAGAAGTCACTTTATTGAAAGGAGATATCCTTGGAGTAGCAAAGGCAAAACTCTTAAGTGAAAAGCTTCTTAAAAACATCAAAGAAAACCTGTTCTTTGCATTTATCTATAACGTATTGGGAATCCCGGTTGCAGCAGGATTATTGTATCCTTTCTTTGGAATTCTATTGTCTCCGATGATTGCAGCAGCAGCCATGAGTGTAAGCTCACTATCTGTGATATTAAATTCATTGAGATTAGATTCAGTAGATCTGGATATAAAATAGCATTTTAAAATTTCAATAAAAAAGAACCCTTTTCATCAAGCCATGAAAAGGGTTCTTTTTATATTCATTAAATAAGCTTTAAAACTATTTGATTTTTATCCTTGCTAAAATTTTATAAGAGGTTTTATGAAAATTAATTTTCTTTCAAAAAAAGAGTTAAAAATTATTTTTTAATAATTAATTCTCCTACCTATGAAGAATTTTAAAATCCGAACATAAATAGAGAAAACCTATCGTTTTGACAATTATAAATGTTAAGATTTAAAGAAAACAGAATTATTAGTTACCTATAAAAGATTTAACAAAGATATCCTTTAAAATAAAGTTCTTAAAATATCCTTAAAATAGCAAAACACATGAATCAATGGCATATAATTTGTTAACATTCAAGGGTTATTTTTAACGATTTTTAACAATTTAATTTCCATTACCCTTATGAGAAAAATTTTTGCGGGAAAGTCAAGAAATAGGACTTTTCTCGGGATGTTTGCATTGGTGAGTGCAACTACTGTTCTAGTAAACAGCTGTAATTTTAAGAATGAAGTGAGTGACTCTGTCAGCTCGCAGGAACATCCTACCGCAGAACCCGTCACCCAGATGGATGAGGAAAATGTAGACCCGGACAAAAGAGTAATCTATCTTACCTTTGATGATGGTCCCAACCAGGGTACAGAAAATCTTTTAAAAATCCTTGACAAAAGAAATGTGTGTGCAACTGCTTTTTTAGTTGGAAAGCATGCATACGGAAGCACAAGACAAAAGAAAGACTTTGAACTGTTGAAGCAAAATCCATTGATTGAACTAGCCAATCACAGCTTTACACACGCTCATAACAAATACACTGATTTTTACAGAAACGCAGAAAGTGTTGTTCATGATTTTGACATCGCCAAAGACAGCCTTAAGCTTCATGATAAAATAGCAAGAACTCCCGGTAGAAATATCTGGAGACTAAACAATATTAATGTAACCGATATTAAAAGCTCCACTGCGGCTGCAGACGGCCTTAAAAAAGCAGGATACAAAGTAATTGGCTGGGATCTTGAATGGAGACCTTCCCAAAAAATGACATTGAAAGGAAGCCATGAAGCCATGCTGAAAAAAGTAGACAGCATCTTCCTGAATGATCTTGAAAAGACATCAAGACACCTTGTATTCTTAACTCACGACCAATATCTTAGAGATACAGATTCTATCAATGAATTGGATCTGTTTATTGAAAAACTACAGAAAAGCAACCGATTTGTTTTCAGAAAGATTTCTCAATATCCGAAGATAAACGAGGTTTTGAATTAATCTACTTTATAAAAATACAGGGTAAAATGTATTGTTAACTGGGAACTCTCAGGTAAATTTCGGAAATTTGCATTTATGAGTATTAAGGAAAATTATCAAACGATAAAGGATCAGCTTACGTCAGATGTTCAACTGGTTGCAGTTTCAAAAACGCATCCGGTTTCTGCTATACAGGAAGTCTATGATCTGGGGCAAAGAGTTTTTGGAGAAAACAAGGTTCAGGAATTGATGGAAAAATATCCTCTCCTGCCTAAAGACATCCAATGGCACCTTATCGGACATTTGCAAACCAATAAAGTGAAGTATATAGCTCCATTTATAGATACCATACAAAGTGTAGACTCTCAAAAACTATTAGCTGAAATCAACAAGGAGTCAGGAAAAAATGAAAGAACAATTAAAGTTCTGCTTCAGGTAAAAATAGCAGCCGAGGAAAGTAAATTCGGACTTGAAATATCAGAAGCTAAAGATTTATTCCAACAGTATATTGATGGAGGTTTTCCTCACATTGAGATTACAGGCTTAATGGGAATGGCTACTTTTACGGATGATGAACAACAGGTGAGAAATGAGTTTTTAACTTTAAAAGGTCTTTTTGATGAATTAAATCAACTAAAACCATTAAAAACCTTATCAATGGGAATGAGTGATGATTTCCCCGTAGCCATTGAATGTGGGGCCAATTCTGTAAGGGTTGGATCCGCCATTTTTGGGAGAAGAGACTATTCTAAATAGAATTTTTAGGTATAGTTTTTGCTAATAATTGAAACAAAAAATTTAAATTTGCAACTATGCAAAAAATCCTTATAGTAGAAGACGAAAAAGCAATCTCGGGAGTACTTCACAGTATTCTGTCTGATGAACTTACAGAATATGAATTTGTTATCGCTGAAGACGGCCTTGAAGGTTACAAGCAGGTAGAAAAAGAAGATTTCGCACTGGTGATTTCTGATATCAAAATGCCTAAACTTTCAGGAACTGAACTTTTAAAGCAAAGTCTTATATTAAAACCAGAAACTACTTTTATCATGATCTCAGGTCACGCAGATATTGATTCTGCTGTTTCCTGCTTGAAAGAGGGCGCATATGACTTTATTTCCAAGCCAATTGACATCAATAGACTGATCACCAGTGTAAAAAATGCGCTGGCTAAGGAAACCCTGAAGAAAGAAAACAAAAATCTTCAGACTGAAAACAAAACCTTAAAGAGAAAAGTTAGCAAAAAATACCAAATGATCGGTACCTCTCCTGCCCTGCAGAAGATTCAGGATATGATCGAAAAGGTAGCCGTTTCCGATGCCAGAGTTTTGATTACAGGACCCAATGGTGCAGGAAAGGAATTGGTAGCTCATGCTATCCACAACCAAAGTGAGCGTGCAAGAGGACCAATGATTGAAGTAAACTGTGCTGCAATCCCATCTGAACTTATTGAATCTGAGCTTTTCGGACATGTAAAGGGATCTTTTACAGGTGCTATCAAGGATAAGCAAGGAAAATTTGAACAGGCTAATGGCGGAACTATCTTCCTTGATGAAATTGGAGATATGAGCCTTATTGCTCAGGCTAAGGTATTGAGAGCGCTTCAGGAAAGCAAAGTTTCTCCTGTGGGAAGTGATAAGGAAATAAAAGTTGACGTAAGAGTAATTGCGGCGACTAATAAAAATATGCAGAAAGAGATTGAGGAAGGGAAATTCAGAGAAGACCTTTACCATAGACTTTCTGTAATTGAAATCTATGTTCCGCCATTGGATGACAGAAAAGACGATATCAAATTATTGGTTGAGCATTTCTCCGGTATGATTGCTGATGAGCATGGTACTGCTATGAAAAAGTTTGATGATAAAGCTATTGATGCTTTAAAAGCACTTTCATGGACTGGAAATATCAGAGAATTAAGGAATGTTGTGGAAAGATTAATTATTCTTGGTGGAAATACTGTTTCTGCGGATGACGTTGCAAGTTTTGTAAGGAAATAATAAAGCTATTATTTACAATATTATAAAAATTTGCAGTATCACTACTGCAAATTTTTTTTTGGACTGTTTGAATTATAAACTATATGAATCTTAAAATATTATGAAATTTTTAAACAAAAACTACACAAAAGAATGCCTGACTTTGGCTCTGCCTGTGATGCTCACCCAGGTAGGGCAAGTTTCAGTAAATTTATTCGACAATATTATTGTTGGAAAACTTTTGGGAGCAGATGCCTTGGCGTCTGTTTCATTAGGAAATGCAGTTTTTTTCTCCATATTTGTATTGGCACTTGGATTTTCATTTGCAATCCCGCCACTGGTTTCAGAAGCACACTCAAAGGAGGATCATGCTACTATTAATTCCGTGTTTAGTCATGGTTTTGTCATCAATATGGCAGTGGGAATTATTCTTATGCTTGTCTTATTTGCGGTAATGCCTCTACTTCATCATTCCGGACAGCCAGCGAAGATTATTCCGGACACCATAGGCTTTTTAAGTATTATGGTGGTCAGCATGATACCCATTATGGCTTTCCAGACGCTTCGTGAAGTATCAGAGGGCCTATCCTATACAATTGGTGTTACTAAGGCTACTATTATTGCTAATATCATCAATATTGCCCTAAACTATGTGTTTATCAAGGGACTTTGGGGAATACCTCCAATGGGGGTAAAAGGATCTGCGCTAGCAACTCTGATCTCTAGAATATTTATGGTTGTTTTCCTTTATTTTGTATTGATTAAAGAAGAGAGAACAAAACGTTATATCAAAGACTTCTCATTGAAAGTACAGGACTTCTCTAAGGCTATGTTTGATAAAATGGTAAAACTGGGATTACCTACAGCTTTACAGATGTTCTTTGAAGTAACTGCCTTTGCAGGCGCTGCCTTTATCTGCGGATTGATCTCTGCACATGACATTGCTTCTCACCAGATTGCATTGAGTATGGCTTCGTTTACATTCAACCTTTGCGTTGGGTTCAGTGTAGCTTCTACCGTTATGATTGGAAGAAAATTGGGTGAACAGAATTTTGTTGAATTAAGAAAAGTCGGAATCAATAATTTAAAGATTGCATTTATATTTATGTGCATCTGCGGATTATTCTTCGTACTAGGCAGAAATATATTACCGACATTCTTCACGAAAAAAGAAGAGGTTGAAGTCATTGCTCTGGCTTCAAAACTAATGATTATTGCTGCTTTATTCCAGCTTTCTGATGGAATTCAGGTAACAGCATTAGGAATGCTGAGAGGTTTGCAGGATGTTAAAATACCATCCATTTATACCTTTATCGCTTACTGGGTTATTACGATTCCTTTAGGATATTTCTTCTGTGTTACCCTGGAAATGGGAGCCTTTGGAATGTGGATCGCCCTTGGACTTGGATTAACGGTATCAGCTGTTTTCCTTGTTAAACGATTCCTGAATATGTCTGCCAAGAGAATTAAGCAGAATATATAATACTGAAAAAGGCTGTTTCAATAGAAGCAGCCTTTTTTTATTATTATAAACTTATACGTTATAACTTTTCAAATATTAATTAATCGAATTAAATTATAATCCCGCCATATCCTATATACGTCAATTTTGCACCTTCTACAAATTCATTAAAACTTGTATTTATATCAGCATTTTCATTGTAGAGTTCAAAATAATATTCATCAGGATTCACACTATTCTTCAATAAATTCTCTAATTTTTCTTGTTTTAAGGATCCATTTTCCTGAACAAACACCCATAGCTTAAATCTTTTAGTTTGAGGATCTGTACTAAGTAAAGGTAATTCATCTATAACTGAAATTCTTAGTACTGGACTTCCGTTAATCCTTACTGGATTTAACAATCCATTTTCAAGAATAAATTTATATTTATCATCCAAACTTTCAGAAAATTCAATAACATTAATAACATTCATGACAACCCTATTCTTTTCAATTCTGATTTGTGATCTCAAAAATCTTGAATGTTCTTGCCTTTGATATTTGGTTTCAAAATGCTCTTTTGCAGAATGATATTTTCCGCTATTAATATGGTCTAATTGTCCTTTTCCTTGAATAAAAAAAACAAAAGCAAATAGAACCATTAGTATATTATTCATGGAAAGGAAATTAATATTCTATTTAATTCTTTTACCTAAAATCACCAAACTTCTTTCAACCCCATCCAAAACAGCTACATCGGGAAGCTTTCCCCAATCTTCAAATCCAAAGTACCTAAACAACTTCAGACTTGGCTCATTATGAAGAAAGATAAGCGCTACAAGGTTGTTCACTCCAAATTTTCCGGTATTATCAATACAATACTGAAGAATGGTCTTACCATAGCCTTTCCCTCTACAGCTTTCATCCAGATAGATACTCACTTCCACCGTTCCGTTGTACGCAGGTCTTTCGTGGAATGAACTAAAGCTTACCCATCCTATAATCTGATCTTCGTGGTCTTCAACAATCCAGAGTGGCCTTGTTTCAGGATTATGCTCATTAAACCATTTCTGCTTGCTTTCTACAGAGACGTCCTCCACATCAGCTGTCACCATTCTTGAAGCAATTGTGGAATTATATATGGCCACGATTTTATCTAAATCTACCAACTCAGCATTTCTGAACTTTAATTCTTCCATTGATATTAAATCAAACTTATTTTAATACAAAAATAATAAATTTTCAAAACACCCCTTTAGAATTCAACTATTTTATATAAATAATAATGTTAAAATCAATTAAACCCCTTAAAAACAAAAACCAAAACCTTTTTTTTTAATATTTAAATTCGCAAAGGCGCGATGGATCTGATCGTATTTGATATTTTAAGACGCAAAGATTTTATCTCCGATAAAATTGAATACTGCTCATTTTACTACTCCCATTTCCAACGAAATTATTTCAAATCTTTTAAAATTCTATTTAAGCTTCTCACTGTAATTCCCAGGTAGGCAGCCATATTTTCCTTTGAAATTTGGATATTCTGTTTTGACTGCATTTTAAGCAGTTGTGCCAATGTATGTTCTATGGTATAAAGTTGCTGATAAGAAGCCCTGCTGGAAGTATTAATAATCCTTTCAGCAAAGGAATCTAGTAGCAAGTTGTTCAGGATAAGATCACTTTTAATCAGGTTCTTAAAATGATTCAGATTGATGGTATACACTGCAACATCAGTCAATGCTTCAATACCACACAAACAAGGAATATTTTTTATCAATTCTACCTCTCCAATAATCTCTCCATTCCCCAAAAACTCAACAATATATTCCTTACCATTTTCTTCTCCAAAATAACATTTTACAATGCCATCTTTAATGAGCATGACTTTGGAAAGAGGCTGATCCTGATTTAATAACCTTTCTCCCTTGGGAAAAGACTGTAACACAATATCTTCTCCATTCTGGTTATGATAAAGCTCTTCAAGATAGCTTAAAAATGATTGATTCGTCCGTAACATATTCATTCGGGACAATTGTCCTTTTCTGTTTTATTTTTTATGTTGAAATTTGAACCTGAAAATTACAAAACTAAAATGAATAATCACATTACGACTATAGCCTTTGATGCAGATGATACTCTTTGGGTGAATGAGCCTTATTTTCAGGAGGCAGAAAAAGAATTCTGTATACTCTTAGAAGATTACCTTCCTCAGCACTCTGTTTCTCAGGAATTATTTAAGACCGAAATGCAAAACCTGCATTTGTATGGGTATGGGGTAAAAGGCTTCATGCTTTGTATGATTGAAACCATCAGCAGAGTTAGCAATAATACAGCCTCTTTACAACTGGTTAACAAAGCCATTGAATTGGGCCAGGAACTTCTGCAAAAACCCATTGAGCTTTTGGATGGAGTTACGGATACGCTGGACAGTTTAAAAGGGAAATACAGACTGGTTGTAGCAACAAAGGGAGATTTACTGGATCAGGAACGGAAGCTTAAAAATTCGGGATTACAGGATTATTTCCACCATATTGAGATCATGAGTGACAAGAAAGAAAATGATTATAAAAAGTTATTGAAGCACCTTGACTGTCAGCCAGAAAATTTCCTGATGCTAGGAAACTCCATTAAGTCTGATATTCTACCTGTTTTGGAAATCGGAGGATCTGCAGCACATATTCCTTATCATGTAACATGGAACCATGAACAGCATGATGTGAATCTGGAGCATGAGCATTTTATGGAACTGAAAAGCATTGATGAAATATTAAAATACTTATGATTTTTAAGCTTTAAGGCTGCATTTTTTCACTTAAATAAAAAAGAGGTTGTTTACAGTAAACAACCTCTTTCTATATATTATTTTTTCAAACATTTTTCAAGGAACTGATCCTGTTCCCATAAAACATGCAGAATATTTTCTTTAGCCTGGTATCCGTGGGATTCTTTTGGAAGAAGAACCATTCTTACCGGAGCACCAAGGTTTTTCAAGGCCTGGAAATATCTTTCAGTCTGTAATGTAAAAGTCCCTGGGTTGTTATCTGCATCACCATGAATTAAAAGTAATGGTGTTTTCATTTTATCAGCATTCATAAAAGGAGACATCGTGTTATAAACCTCCGGAACATCCCAATAATTTCTTTGCTCACTCTGGAATCCGAATGGAGTCAATGTTCTGTTATATGCCCCACTTCTAGCAATACCACATGCAAAAAGATGAGAATGAGTCAAGAGATTGGCAGTCATAAAGGCCCCATAGGAATGCCCTCCTACAGCCACTTTCTTTTTATCAATATATCCCAGTTGATCTACCGCGTTGATGGCAGCATCTGCATTGGCAACCAACTGAGTAATAAAGGTATCATTGGGTTCTGTTTTTCCTTCTCCAATGATTGGGAAAGCGGCATGATCCAGCACAGCATATCCCTTAGTAGTCCAATATACAAAAGATCCGTAAGTTGGAAATGTAAAGTCATTATCATTCTGAGTACTTTGACCTGCTGTATTTTTATCTTTATACTCTCTTGGGTAGGCCCAAATTAACAATGGAAGCTTTTCTTTTTTCGCTTTTCTGTCATAATTTGCGGGCAGATAAAGAATACCACTCAGGGTAACACCATCATTCCTTTTGTAGGTAATAACTTCCTTGTAAATATCCTTGATACTTTCAAAAGGATTCGCAAAATAAGTTACAGCTTCTGTTTTATTAGATTTAATATTCTTTTTAAAATAATTTGGATACTGGTTTGAAGCCTCCTGAGTTGTCAAAATCTCTCCTTTCGATGGATTTAGAATATCAACGATATTTTCCTTTGCATTCTTGATGTTTGACGTATAAAGTCTTTTCTTTTTCAGCGATTTAACATCCATTTCATCAATAAAAGGATGCTGTCCGTCTTTTGTAAATCCGTCACCTATCAGATAAGTCTTCCCTCCTTTCATATCAATAACAGACTTTCCGTATTGATTTTTTACCTTGTTAAATTTCCCTGGATCACTATAGACATCCTGAACATTTCTGTCATCAATAACTCTTGCTTCTCCATTATTAAGGTCAATCAGGAATGATTTTGTGTTTCTGGTGTCATACCATTCTTCAGAAACTACAGCGTAATGATCATTGGTCCAATTAATATCTTCATATCTCTGCTTCATTTTAAAGAAAGACTTTGGAGCCGTTGTAAATGGAGCTTCCCATGTAAAGATTTCATCTCGATATTCGGCAGCTTTATGTTGATTTCCTCCGTCAAGTGCTTCAGTATACACTAGAGTTGCCGGAGCGTCGCTTCTCCAATTCATATCTCTTTTTCCTGTTCTTACTGATGAAAACCCCTTTGGCATAATCTCATTAAGCGGAACTTCGTTTACCACTTTCACAACATTTCCCTTCGTATCATACACAGTTGATGTTGAGGGAAATCTGTTCAGTGGAACAATATAGGAGAATGGTTTTTTGATTGTGGTTGTCAATAAGTAATTACCATCCGGAGAAAAGCTTAACCCTGAATACATATCTTTATCCATAAGCTTTTTAAGGTTTCCGTTCAGATCTACGTTATAAACTTCAGAAGATACAAGAACCTCAAAGTTCTTCTCATCCTGTGGATTTTTTAAAAGATCCTGATATGTTCTGTTTTGTGAAACCTTTCCATCTGCTGTAGAAACAATAGGTCCTGTTGGAAGATCCTTGCTTGAATCAATCAAGGCAGGTCTGTTCTGAGGAAGCGTTCTTATCAATAGACTTTGTGAATCATTATACCAGATATATGGATATCCTAAGTTTGCGTTCAGGGTATCTTGTGTAATCTTTTTTGCAGTGGCAGTTTGCATGTCTATGATCCACAGCTCTACTCCTTTATCCGTAGTATTGGTAAAGGCTAGTTTTTTTTCATCCGGTGAAAATAAAAGATGTGCAATTTTAGCTTCTGATGGTAGATTTTTTACCTGAGTCTCATTTTTATCCCCGATCTTTCTTATTTTAAGATTATTAAAATAAGTAACCGTACTGGCAATATTAGTAACCGGATTGATTCTTAGTCCTCCCAGTTTCATTTCCTGCTGGTTAAGATCATTCAGAGTTTTATAAGCCGGTCTATAGGTAAACACAACCCAGTCTTTCTTACTGTTCATCAAAACGGCAGGCGGCCTGTCATAATCTGCCAGTTTCAGAATTTCTGCAGAAGGCTTTTGATAGGTAATATTCTCCTGTGCATCATAAAAATTGAGAAATGCCAGAAGGCAAATTGTCAGCTTTATCTTCATATAGATTCATTTTCCACGAATGTAGTGATTTTTGAATAATTACCAACATACCAAATCACGTAGAACATCTGAAAACAAAGACAATTTCAAATATAACTCCAATAAAAAAAGAGCATCAATTGATGCTCTTTTATATTATATTCAGTAAGTTTATTACCAGTCTGAAGCTCTTTTTCTTCTTTCAATCATATGATCTACAGAAACCTTTCCGGCTCCGATAATCATCAGGAGAAGATAAACAGAAAGATAAATAAGACTCATTTCTCTTTTTTCAAAAGGGTCTGCCCCATGAACTACAAATCCTGCAATGACCATCGTAAAGATCAAAAAACCTAAGGAAATCCTTGTAAAAAGTCCTAATATCAGTAAGATTGAACAAGCAAATTCAGCAATTACCGTAAGAATCAGTGAAATCTGTGGACCTAATCCCATAAAATCGAAAAATTCAATTTTACCGCCCGCCAATAACATTTGGAGCTTTGGATATCCATGAGAAAGCATTGCAAAACCTACAAACACTCTCACTGCCAATAAAATAATATCTTTAGGTATTGAGCTTGAATTTGAATTATTATAGTTCATTTACTAAAAAATTTAGACTAAGTTAATAAAAATCTTTTAATACAAAGGAATCTACAGTGTTTTTAGTCTATCTGTACCCGAAATTCTTCAGGTCTCGGTCATTCTTTCTCCAATCCTTTTTCACCTTTACGAATAAATTCAGGTGAATTTTTTTGGAAAAGAATTTTTCAAGATCTAACCTCGCATCTGTCCCTACTTTCTTGATAGCCTCGCCTTTATGCCCAATAATAATTCCTTTCTGGGTATCTCTTTCTACATAGATAATAGAATCTATAAAGATAATTCCCTCTTTTTCCTTAAACTGCTCGGTAACCACTTCCACAGAATATGGAATTTCCTTGTCATAGTTTAAAAGAATTTTCTCACGGATAGCCTCATTTACAAAGAACCTTTCCGGTTTGTCTGTATACTGATCCTTATCATAGTAAGGTGGATTTTCAGGTAATAAAGACTTTAACTTAGGTAGGATAATTTCTGTATTAAAGGCATTCAGGGCAGAAATTGGAAGAATTTCAGCTTTAGGAATTCTGTTGTGCCAGTCTTCTACCAGTTTTTCAAGACCAGCCTGATCTGTTTGGTCTACTTTGTTTAATAAAAGAAGTACAGGAACAGGAATTTTATTTAATTTATCAATCAGGAACTCTGATGGTTCAGCTTTATCAGTTACATCTACAATAAACAGGAATACATCAGCATCCTGTAGGGAATCCTTTACAAAATCCATCATTTTTTCCTGCAATCCGTATTTAGGATCCAATACTCCGGGAGTATCAGAAAATACGATTTGAAGATCCTCTTCATTATAAATACCAAAAATTCTGTGACGGGTTGTCTGGGCTTTCTGCGTTACAATCGCCAACTTCTCTCCCATCAATTGGTTAAGTAGTGTAGATTTTCCGGCATTCGGCTTTCCAACTATATTTACAAATCCAGCTTTGTGCATAAAAATAATATTACGAACTGCAAAGTTACTAAAACAAAATTGGTCTTTACGGTTAATCTCAATATTTAAAAGAAAAAAGAGAGTTATATAATCTTATGATATGCTGCAAAGAGATATTTTAATAAAAACAGGATTAACATTTTTAATCAAAAGATTACAGTACAACCAAATTATTTAATATCGTTATAAAAAATCATCAGATTATTTTGTATCACATTACTTAAAACTGATACTTTTGAATATTAGAATTCATATTTATGAATATAGACCAGATTCTTGATCAAATTTATATACTTCCTGAGGCTTCCAAAAATAGCTTAAAAGAATATATCACAGAAGTTTCTCATCCAAAAGGATATTGCCTGATGGAGGCAGATAAGGTGATACCACACCTCTATTTTATCCGTAAAGGAATTGCACGTGCTTATTCTTCAACATCCGACAATGATATTACATTCTGGTTCGGAAGCGAGGGACAATGTATACTTTCCATGAAAAGCTATGTGGAAGACAAACCCGGTTATGAAAGCATTGAGCTGCTGGAAGATTGTGATTTATACAGACTGGAAACAGAAAACCTCAGAACATTGTTCAATGAGGATATTCATATTGCCAACTGGGGCAGAAAACTTGCGGAAGCTGAAATGATAAAGTCGGAAGAGCTCATCATTTCAAGACAGTTTAAAACATCATTGGAACGGTATAAGGATATTATCCTGTATCAGCCGGATTTATTAAAGAGGGTTCAGCTGGGTCACATAGCCTCTTACCTTGGGATTACACAGGTAAGCTTAAGCAGAATTCGGGCAGAGATAAAATAGTTTTTTTTAACAATTGTAAAATTTTTTCTGCTCATAAATTCTGAAATTTGCAGTAGAAAAATTTACAAAATGAATTGGATCATATTAGTTATCGCAGGATTATTTGAAGTTGCCTTCGCTTCATGTTTAGGAAAGGCAAAGGAGACATCAGGAACAGAGATGTATCTTTGGTACACAGGCTTCCTGATAACGATGACTATAAGCATGCTTTTGCTTATCAAAGCTACCCATACATTGCCTATCGGTACGGCTTACGCTGTATGGACAGGAATTGGAGCGGTAGGAACTGTCTTAATGGGAATTTTCTTCTTTAAGGATCCGGTAAGCTTCTGGAGAATATTCTTTATCATTACCTTAATTGGTTCTGTAATTGGATTAAAAGCGGTTTCTTCTCACTAAGAAACAGGAACTGTAAAAATAATTTCTATCTAGTTTAAATATAAAACCGCCTTCGTGATGAAGACGGTTTTATTTTTTCAGCGTATTGCTTTATTATTTCTTGAAAACTACAGGAAGAATCTCATTGCTTCTCAACCCGTATTTTTTTATTTCTTCTTCTGAAAATTTCTGTGAGTAGAAATTAGGTTCTGTTTCAAAACCGGCTTTTCTTAAACGGTCGAAATAATCCATTCCGTACCAACGAACATGATCGTATTGGCCGAAATGCTTTTGACGTTCCTTTGGGTCTTTTATGGTAAAATCTTCATAGGTTTTCTCCAATGAATTTCTCATCGGAACCTGAAGAATTCCCCATCCTCCGGGTTTCATTACTCTGTATAGTTCACTGATTGCCTTTGCATCATCTTCAATATGTTCCAGAACGTGGTTGCAGAAAACAATATCAAAGCTTTCATTTTCGAAAGGAAGATCCAAAATATCAGCTTTCACATCTACAATTGGAGAATATAAATCAGCAGAAATATAGTTCAGGTTGCTCATTCTCTTGAATTTCCTTAAAAATTCCTGTTCGGGAGCAATATGCAGAACTTTATAGCTTTTAATAAAGAAATCGGTTTCATTTTGAAGATACAGCCACATCTGACGGTGTCTTTCCAGACTTAAGGTTCCGGGAGAAAGGGCATTTTCCCTTTGCTTTCCGTATCCGTAAGGCAGAAATTTCCGGTATGATCTTCCATCAATAGGATCATAGAATGTATCTCCTTTAAAAAACTGATAAATAAGCGGTCTTGCCCAGATGCTCATTTTAATCAGCATCGGACGTGGAATTTTATTCAGTAAAAGCTTAGTTATCTTCTTCATTAAAAATCCAGTTGGAAAGGCTTTTCTTCGTCACTTACAATCCCTAAAGCTTCGTATACATAGTCAAATGTTGAAAGCAATACCGGCTTACCGTTGATTACTGCTACGTCATGTTCAAAGTGAGCAGACGGCAGATCATCCAAAGTAGTTACTGTCCAGCCATCACTATGGAATTTCACCTTTTCAGTTCCAAGGTTAATCATAGGCTCGATGGCAATTGCCAAACCGTCCTTGATAACTTTTCCGCTTCCTTGTTTACCGTAATTAGGTACTTGTGGATCTTCATGCATTTTTCTTCCTAAACCATGTCCTACAAGCTCTCTTACTACTCCATATCCTTCCTTTTCACAATGTGCCTGGATAGCATGGGAAATATCCCCGATTCTCTTTCCTCTGATACATTGCTCAATCCCTTTGTAAAGAGATTCTTTAGCAACCTGTAATAATTTTTTCACCTCTGGTTTTACTTCACCAATCTCGAAGGTATAAGCGTGATCTCCTACAAAACCGTTAAGAATAACGCCACAGTCTACAGAAAGAACATCTCCTTCTTTTACAACCTCATTGTTTGGGAAACCATGAACTACCTGCTCATTTGGAGAAATACACAGGGAGTTTGGAAAACCTCCATATCCTAAGAAAGCAGGTTCAGCACCATGATCTTTGATAAAATCATGAGCAAGTTTATCCAAATATAATGTGGTAATTCCCGGTTTTATTTCCTTTGCCAACATTCCCAATGTTTTAGAAACCAATCGGGCACTCTCCTTCATCAGACGTAGTTCGTCTATTGTTTTTAATTGAATCATTGTATTAATTTACCAATGTATTAATATATCAGTGTAACAATATTGATTGATGAATTGGTACACTGTTAGATTGTTATATTTTTCTTACCAGAAAAGACCTTTTTTCTTTTCTTTTTTAAGTTTTGAATAGGCAAGAACTTCTTTTCCTTCTACACGGAATTCTATTCTTTCCTGAATGATATTATAGATTTCACCCCATCCCGGGAATCCACCAATGTTTCTATCATCGATGAACCAGTCTGCATCCAATTTTCTGGATTGATTGGCAGGATCAAAAACTTCTCCTTCGAAACTTGAGTTTACCGCATAAAATTCTATCCCATTCTTTTTGCAGAATTCTACTGCTTCATCTAGCGTTTTTCCGTGTCTGTATGTCCAAAGAATAAGTCTGAAGCCTTCTGCCTGAAGCCTTTTTAATGTTTCAAAGGCGAAAATTTTCGGTTTACCAATTGCCGGATAAGCATCATCCACAACGGTTCCGTCAAAGTCAACAGCAATCTTTTTATTATTTAACATTTTGTTCTTTTTTAGCTTTGCAAAGATAAGAAATAAAAAAGAGTGCCAAAAAGAAAGGCACTCAATAGTTTTATAATTTAAATAATAATATGGTTCTACTAGCTCTTTACCCAGTTAAACTGGAACTGAAGATCAGGTGTTGAAACTCTGTCTGTGATCTTCTGTAGTCTTGCAGGAAGCTTCATCAGGTATTCCTGAGCTTTTTCTGCTTTTTCTGTAAGGCCTTTTACGTGTTCAATCTTCCATTCATCAAGAAGATCTTTCATAATATTAATATAATCATGACCGGTGTATACCATACATCTTTGTGCAGCATCTGAGAAATGCCCCCACAGTTCTCCAGCTTTCTGTCCTGATTGTCTCATCAGGTGAGCCGGCATTACAATCTTCTTACGCATCATGTCTTCAAACGCAAGAATCATTTCTGATGGGTCTATTTCAAGGATTTTAGCTACGAAATGCTTGTAAGCTTTAGCGTGTCTTGCTTCATCAGCTGCAATCACTCCGCACATTTTAGCTAATTTTCCGTTTCCGGACTGTTTAGCCAATGTTCCTACTCTTCTGTGAGAGATATTGGTTGCTGTTTCCTGGAAACTTGTATAAATGAAGTTTCTGTACGGATCCATACTTGTACCCAGGTCGAAGCCATCATTAATAAGATATTGAGTAGTGATCTCAACTTCTCTCATGTTCACTCTTCCACACAGATATAGATACTTGTTTAATAAGTCTCCATGTCTGTTTTCTTCAGCTGTCCAGGCTCTCACCCAGTTTGCCCAGCCTACTTTTTGTTCCTGATTTACTCCATCCACTCCCATTAGCCAAGACTCATAAGATGGTAGGGCTTCTTCAGTAATACAGTCGCCGATTAATGTTACAAACAAATCATACGGCATCTCACGGGCAAAAGTCTGAATCTCTTCTAAATCGTGTTTAAAATCATCGCTTGAAGGATCTGGCAGGTAATCAGAAGGCTGCCATATCTTTTCAATTGGCGTTAAAAATTTATCAAGAAAAGAACCTACTTCCTTTTCCAATATTCCCATTACTTCTTTCCTAACAAGCTTTTGATACATTTTACTATTCAGTTTTTAATTAACAAAGATATGATTTATTTATTATTTAACGCATAATAAAGTATGCAAGTCATACCTTATCTGACATAAATCATGAAAAAATGCCGATATATGATTATAACGGCATTTTTTTAACATTATTATTGAATTTTAGCTAACTAAAATATCTCCAGTCATGGCATTTGGTATTTCTACTCCCATTACCTTTAGGATTGTAGGTGCTACATCACCCAGTTTTCCTGGCTTTAAGCTCCATGTTTTGTCTTTATCCATTACAATAAAAGGGACCAGATTGGTTGAATGCTGTGTATTAGGAGTTCCGTCCGGATTTAGCATGACATCGGAATTTCCGTGGTCGGCCAAAATGAATACCGCATATCCGTTTTCATAGGCGGCAGTTGCTACTTTTTCGATGCATTGATCTACAGTTTCTGCTGCTTTTACCGCTGCTTCAAAAACACCTGTATGGCCTACCATATCTGTATTGGCAAAGTTCAGGCAGACAAAATCAGCTGTACCTTGCTCCAATTCTGGTACAATGGCATTTGTGATATCATATGCTGACATTTCCGGTTTTAAATCGTAGGTAGGAACATCCTTAGGGCTTGGACATAATAGTCTTTTTTCTCCTTTGAATTCTTCCTCTCTTCCTCCTGAAAAGAAGAAAGTAACATGTGGATATTTCTCTGTTTCAGCAATTCTGATCTGAGTTCTGTTGTTTTTCTCAAGAACTTCACCCATAGTCTCCTCTAAAACATTTTCGTCGAAAACAACCTGAACATTTTGGTAGGTCTTATCATAGTTAGTCAACGTAACATAATAAAGGTTTAATTTCTTCATAGAATATTCCGGAAAATCCTTTTGAGAAAGAACTTCTGTAATTTCTCTACCTCTGTCTGTACGGAAGTTGAAGCTTATTACCACATCATTGTCTATGATTTTTGCTACCGGAACAACATTTCCTGTTTCAGTGGTATTAACCAGGATAATTGGTTTAAGAAACTCGTCGGTTACATTATTTTCGTAAGAATCCTTAATCGCAGCTAACGCGTCTGTTGTTTCAAATCCTACTCCCTCCACAAGGGCGTCATAGGCTAATTTCACACGCTCCCATCTTTTATCTCTGTCCATTGCGAAGTATCTTCCTACCACAGTTGCCAGTTTTCCTGTGGTGGCCTCCATATGGTTTTGAAGTTCTTCAATGAATCCTAATCCTGAATGCGGATCACAGTCTCTTCCGTCTGTAAATGCATGTACAAAGACATTGTCATTCAAGCCGAATTCCTTTGCAGCAGTTAATAATCCTTTTAGGTGATTGATATGTGAGTGTACTCCTCCATTGGATACCAATCCGATGAAATGTACTTTTTTATTTTCTTTTTTAGCGTATTCAAAAGCATCCTGAATGACTTTCTCCTGACCAAGGGTTCCGTTTTCAACGGCCATGTTCAGTTTTACCAGATTTTGATAAACTACCCTTCCGGCTCCAAGGTTCATGTGTCCTACTTCAGAATTCCCCATTTGTCCTGCAGGAAGTCCAACAGCCAAACCACTTGCTTCAAGTGTGGTGTGTGGAAATTTTTTGTAACAGCTGTCTATGAATGGTGTGTTTGCTTTGTCTATGGCAGAAACGTCCGGGTTTGTTCCCAATCCCCATCCGTCAAGAATTGCTAATATTGCTTTTTTTGACATTTTGTAAAACTTTAGTATACAAATTTACCTAATTTCCGATGAATAGAAGAATTTGAAATCCTTAATTTCATCTACACCTCATAATCAACATCATAAACCTCTTATAAAATAGAATTCTATAAAATATTTGATTGTATGATCTTATATATTAAGTGGCTCTGATGATGAAACTCTATAGAGTAAACTTATCATTTATGTTTTCTTTAGTATGACGTTACAAAAAATCTGCATCATTTGCACAGTCTGCGAGAGGATTTAATGTATTTTCTCGCAGATTAAACAGATTGAGCAGATCTTATATCATCACTTATGAATATTCTTTAAAAAAGTCATCAAATTTCATATTATTCTTCTTTGTATACTCTCTGATATACTGATCCAAAAAGCCACTTTCCTTTAGGAACATCAAAGGATCGGTGATATTTAGAATATCATGGATTGCTTTGTGCTTATCGGTCTGTTTATTGAAATAGGCTTCTGTAATCTTATACCCCATCCAATATCCAAGGTCATTGGGACGATCATCTTTTTTACTTGTTCCATAAAGCCAGTCTGTAGAATCTGCCGTTTTTAGTGCGGTCACAAATTCTCTATATAATTTATCTGAATGAGCCTCACCGTACTGATAATAATGTGTACTGGTATTAATCGTTTCTCCGGAGATCAGTTCACTGATAAAATCTGCGCTTCCTTCCTTTATAGCATATTTAATTAAGATATCCTTTCCTTTATTATCTTGTTGATAATGGATCAATTCATGGGCAATAAGGGATACAATACCATCCAGATTGTTCAGTTTTTCTGTTCCGATGATAATTCCGTCCTTAGAAACGGTTCCTCCTGAATTGAATCTTCCATATACAAAATATACGGGTGGAAATTTAGCTTCAGGGTACCAATACTTCAATGCCGTATAAATAGCTCTGACTCTTTTTTCTTTTTGATTGATTCCGGCCAGAACATTACGACTCTTAAGATAGTCTTCTTTCCTCTTTTTTACCATTGTATACAATGAATCGGCATTGATAATCCTGTTGTTCGTAAAGCCTTTTACTCCGGCAGAACCATCCTTCATATAATCTACAAAAGGATTTTGCTTTGAGGTTTCCATTTTATCGAATGCCTTCCAGAAGTTATTGGCATCCTTTGTTTCAAAAACAGCGTTTAAAGGATCACTGGAAAAACCTGTTTGGGCGTTGGTTATCCCAAAAGTCAGAAGCAAAACAGCAAGAGCATGATTGATTTTCATATGAGTTTTTAAGGTTATAATAAGCCCAAAAATATAAAAAACTTCAACATCTTTTCCTAAAAAGGATTTACAAACCTCATCTTTGAAAAAACCTCTAAATTTCATAAAGATTTCCCTCTATAAATTCGTAAAATCTTTTTAATTTTGTCTTATGGATTTACGTGACCAACTGAAGAATCTTTTTCCTGCACACGAAGAGCAGGATTTTGAAATGCCCGAGGAAGAATTCAAGCAAAAGGATGCCTTGGTATGCAAGTTTGAGAAAAAAGGCAGAAATGGAAAGCCTGTAACCATTATTGAAGGATGGGAAGGCAGTGAGGATGAGCTTAAAAAGATCTCTAAGAAAATAAAAACCACCTTAGGAATAGGCGGTTCTGAGAAAGATGGAACGATTATCATTCAAGGGGACAACCGTGATAAAATAATGACTATCCTTAAAGATATGGGCTATAAAACCAAACGTGTTGGCGGATAGGTTTAGAAATAAACCTGGGTTTCCGGCAGTAAGGTTTTAAGTTTTTCAATTTTAGATTTTTCCATAGGATTTCCTGTAAGAATCAAGGTTTTTAATTTTTTAAGCTGACTGATTTCTACAGGAATTTCTTTTATATTATTATTGGCTAAATTCATACTCACCATCTTCTTTAGTCCTTTTATTCGGGATGAAATTTCTGTGATATTATTACCACTTACATTCAAAAATTCAAGTTCCTGAGCTTTAAAAAGGTTTTCCGGAAGTTTAACTATTGCATTTTGCTGCAGTTCAAGATATTTTAGATTTTTAGGAAAAGAAAGATTTCCCATATCATTAATCTGATTATCCGCAAGATTTAGGAATTTCAGGTTTTTGATGTGATCAAGTCTATCGGCAATAAAACTGATCTGGTTTCCCTGAAGATTGATTTCTTCCAAGGCAGGGATTTCCATAAGGGCTTCGGGAAAAACATTCAGGTTATTGGCATCAAAATGAACAACTTTTAGCTTCTGAAGTTTTGCAATATTGGGATTAATGCTGGTTAAGCTATTCAGGTTCATTGAGAATGTGGTCAATTTCCCAAGTTGGCTTATTTCATCAGGAATGTACTTAATGCTGTTTTCATTCACATTTAAAATCTCAAGCTCTTTTAATGCAAATAGTTCCTGATCCATTTTTTCCAGTTTATTGGCCATGATATTTAAAAAGAAAATAGAATCCAGTTTTACAAGCTGAGGCGGAAGATTGAACAATCCTTTTTCTCTAAAGCTCATACTGTAAACTGTTTTTTCACTTTTCAGGGCATCATCAATATTGGTGAATGTAGGATACTTAACAGGATCAATCTGAGCATGAACCTGAGAAAGTGACAAGATGGAAATAAGTAGGAATAGCTTTTTCATAAACAGAAAATGTCTGCCGACAATAAAAGGTATCGGCAGACAGGAATTATTAATAATTTACTTCTTTAAAAGTTTCACCGTTTTTTGGAAACCTCCTTCTGCTTCAATATTTAAAATTAAAACACGAGAACTTTCCAGCTGCTGTGTAAAATCAAGGTCTAATCCCTTGTTTGTTCCGTTGAATTTCTTCGTATAAACAATTTTACCATCCATACTGTAAGCGGTTACTGAAATATCTTTCAGACCTTTTGGTGAATTGATTTTTACAATACCTGAAGTAGGGTTTGGTGCTACGGTTACTGTATTTTCAGTGTTTTTGGTTTCGATGGTTCCTAAACCTCCTTCGATTCCTAAGTTTTCTTTAAGTGCAATAACAATGGTTGCAGACTTTCCTCTATAATCAATCGCATTTCCTGTTGCATCAACGTCTGTAGAGATTGTAGAATCCGGATGCTGGATTGAGAAGAATCCGAATTTATGATCTGGCGTAAAAGTTAATCCAGTAGGTTCAGATCCTGCCGGCATAGAAGCAAATAGTCTTACTTTTGGATTGGCCTGAGTATGATCTGGAGCAATTACCCAGATGTAGTTTTTACCTCCATCCTGAAGTACCCAAAGGTTTCCTAGTTCATCAAAGGTAAGGTTGTCATTTCCATCTCCCCAAGCTTCAGACTTCGTTCCCTGAGCTGTATTGAATGAATATACTGTAGATCCACCACCTACAAATGTTTCTACTTGTGAAGCCGTTGTTCCGTTATCCTGTAAACGATATACTCTATCTAATCCTTTTGCTGTAAAATAGATTCTGCCATCTAACGGGCTGATGTCTACGTCTTCTACTCCATTAAATTTAGTACCTCCCAAAGAAAAGGCAAGGTTTGCTGTATTGTTTTGGTCTGCCTGCTCTTTATTCGGAACCGGAATCCATGTTGCTGTGGTACCTACCGGATCCCCTGCTGTAGTTAACCCTTGATCTAATTTCAATACATAAAGGTTTCCTGAAGAAAGGTTATTCGGGGTATCCATTACATATTTATACACCATGTGAGTTCCACCATCTTCACCGTAGTATGCTATAGTTCCGGCATTGTTAATCACCACGTTTTCATGGTTCATGATTCCCATCTGCCAAAGTTTTCCTTTGGAACCGTTTGCATTTTTAGAAATAACCTGTGCTGTTGCAGGGTCAATTTCTACAAGCCATCCATAATCCTTGTAACCGTCTCCGTTGGTATCATTAGATGTAACAGATTCTTCTGCTGTAATTACAGTTCCCCAAGGAGTAATTCCTCCAGAACAGTTTCTGATAGTCTGCACCAAGCTAGGATCTGAAAAACTTACCGCTCTTGATTTTGTTAGCTGCCAAAGTTTTGTAGCTGCATTATAGTTAACCTCAGCCATAGTAACACCACCCGGATTTGTTTCATGGTTTACAGAAAGGAATCCGTTTGTACTGCTTCCTGATCTGGCAACATAAGCTGTAAAGTCATTTTGTCCTCCTACTAATCCACCCCCTTCAGTATAGCTATCCCCTTCTTTTAAAATAAGTTGGTACTTGTGTTCTGCAGGAATGATAAGTTTATTGGTTTGTGCTGTGGGAACAATAGATGTAAAACAGCTGATATGAGAACCATTGCATACAACAGGTGTTGTTGTATTGGTTGTGGTTTTCAGGTAAGCATCAATTCTAAGGTCAGAACTTGTAACACTTCTGTTATGTAATTCAATAGAGATTCTGTTGACTCCGTTTACAAATTTTGATTTTGGAATAGAGAAGATATTATAAACACTCTCTGCAGCCCCATCAATTATTGTACTGGAGAAAGTGTTGAAAGTAATGGTACCTGCAGGCATATTATCTCTTACCACTTCTTCTCCGTTAAGATAAACTACAATACCATCATCTCTCATTACACCAAGCTCCACATTATCTGAAAGCGTTGCCAGATCTACCGTAATATCTTTAGCAAAATAAGCTGTAGTAAGGCTTGAAGCAATGGTAGTAGTTACAGGATCTCCGTATCCTAAAGGTCCGTTTCCAACCGCCCAGGTTGAAATATCATACGTTTTAGACTTCCAGTCATCGGGTTGTGCCTGGTTGTTGTCTTTATAGCTCCAAGATGCATTCTTATTAAAGATAAAAGTCTGTGCCTGAATGGTAGTACCAGCAAGTAAAGCCAACATCCCAATTGTTAGTAGTTTTTTCTTCATTTTAATTTTGATTTATTAGACCTTGCAAAACTATTTTTAAAAGGCTTTCTTTCTGTTAATAGGACTTTAAATATAATTGGGAGAATATTAATTAATTCGAAACCCAATGTTAAGGGGATTAATTTTCTGTTAATTTGAGTTGAGAATGATGCATAAAAAGAGGTCTGATATTTTATGGATATAAGAATACTTTCTTCTAACACCATAAAATAACAGACCTCCTGTTTAATAATTTTTTTCTTACTTTGCTTTACTCACATCTGTAAGCGAATTCAAAAAGGCAATAATCTGATTGATTTCCGTTTGGGTAAGATTCAATTTATCCGGAGCAAGTGTCTGGTTTTTCATCTTTAATCCCAATCCTTCTCCGCCTCCTTCATTATAAAAATCAAGAACTTCCTCCAAAGTATTGAAAGCTCCGTTATGAAAGTATGGTTTTGTAAGGGCAATATTTCTCACTGTAACCGTTTTGAAAGAATAATCATAAATCCAAGACTTTTCCTTTTTCACAGGGCTATTTCCTCTCCCAAGATCCTGATCAAGCTCAATAGGAAGCTGCTTAATTGGTTTTGCAGTCACCCCCAGTACTTCAGATTCATTTTCATTAAAGAATGGAGGAACCAACCCTGAAAAATGAGGGGCAAAATGACAGGTTGCACAACTCGCTTTCCCCATAAACAGATTGAATCCTTTTTTCACATCATCTGAAACATCCTTTTCATTCCTCATAAAACGATCAAAATCACTATTAAAAGAATACAAGGAAGCCACATAAGAGCTTAAGGCCTTTGAAAAATTCTCCTTATTGATCTTTCCATCCTTAAAGGCAGTACGAAATGCTTTCTTATATTCTGGTTTTGTTTTCAGCTTCTGAATGATGCTTTCATAACTTGTATTGAATTCGTCTTCATTATAAATCACGTGTTCTGCCTGTTGTTCAAGGTAAAAAGCGCGAAGATCATAGAAGAATCTCTTGGCAAAAACAGCATTATATAACGAGGGTGAATTTCTCAGCACTGTTTTTCCCTCCACATTGCTTGGCGACTTAGCTTTAAGGTCTGTAAAGGCATTTTCCGGAAGATGACATGTGGCACAACTCATTTTTCCGTTACCACTTAAATTCCCGTCATAGAAAATTGATTTTCCAAGGTTACGAAGGTCCGGATTATCTTCTGATGATTTCAATAAAGTATAAAAATAAGGATCTAAAAAATCACTACTGAAAAGGTTTTTATTATTGACATTCCAACCGGAGAATTCTTTCAGGTCATCAGGTCTTCCATCCCATTTCCCCAATTCTTCGTACAAAGGCTGAATATATTTTTTATAAAATTCAATTCTGTCAAAGGTTTCAAAATCCTTATTTTTTGAAAGGTAGCCTACAGCTTCCGTTAGTTTCTGATCAGCCTTTTCAGTATTATAATTTTTAAAATAGGGATCATCATTGATATATTTTTGAATTCCCAAAAGCGCATGGCTGGCTTCTTCTGAAATATTAAGGGAACCCGGTGTATCAAAACCTGTTACCCCCAGGCTATAAATTCTGATAAGTTCTATACGCAAGGGTAATGTTTTATTATTCCCTTTACTCAATCCATTTTTTATGGTACTCAGATAAAAGCCGGAATAGCTGTTGTATAAAAAGTCTGTGATTGTTTTAATTTTTTCCTTTTCGTCTCCGGCTTCCTCCGAAAATATCAATTCATCCAAAACCTGTAACCCTTCCGGGGGAAGTGTATAGGCCGATGTACCTGCAGCTTCAATGTGGAATAAAGGTGCTGCATTCACATGCGTCTTTGTAAATTCAGGGTAATGGTAGGCAATATAGAATTCTATTTCCTTAAATGAGTTCCTTGTACTGCTTAGGGATTTTTGTAATTCTTCAAGGGAAATACGGTCTTCTGAGAATTGATGAACATCAGATTTCAATTGTTCAAGTTTACCCTTAAAATCGGATAAGCCTTTATTCACAAAGGTATTCTCACTTTTTTCTCCTTTATAAACCGGATTAAAGGACATTACTGCAAACCCTATAAAAAGGATAATTACAAGCAGTGGATAAGATCTCATTAATTTTTAGCGGCAAAGCTATTCATTACATGTTATCTCAGTTTTAATAGCAGATTAAATAATGTTTATATTTCTGATACAATATTTTTTACTAATTTTAAACCCCGAAATCAAATTCATTATTCTTAAGGAAGCCGGTTTATTCTTAAATACCGTCAAAATAATGGGGAGAGGTTATTGGGAGAGGATATTTTAATTAAATTCAAAACATCAAAACTAATATAGGAGTATGAAAACAAAACTATTGTTTGCTATTACATATGGCTGCTCCTTATAAAGAAGCAATTTTCATTAATTAAAAACAAAAAAATATAAATTATGCTAAACAAACTTGCTGCTTCAGAACTTGTTCTGAATGAAGACGGAAGTGTATACCACTTGAATCTTTTACCTGAAGATATTGCGGATAAAATCATCCTTGTGGGTGATCCGGACAGAGTGGCAAAGGTTTCAAAATACTTTGATACTGTAGAGATCAAAAAAAATAAAAGAGAATTCTATACGCACACAGGAACACTTCGTGGCGAAAGAATTACGGTAATGTCTACAGGTATCGGAACTGAAAACATCGATATCGTAATGAACGAGCTTGATGCCCTTGTAAACATCGATCTTCAAAACAAGGAGTTTAAAACTGAACACAAAGCCCTTGAATTATTCCGTATGGGAACATGTGGCAGTGTGAATCCTGATGTACAGGTTGACAATATGCTTGTTACTCAAAACGTAGTAGGTTTAGACGGATTGATGCACTTCTATCAGGATTACAACTTCGAGAATGAGTTTTCTAAGAACTTTTTAGAGAAATTCCCTTACGAAAGAATCAAGCCAATGCTTTATTTCTCAGACTGGGCAGAAGAAATGGGTGAATACTACAAGGATGCCAAATACCACGGAAATACAGCTACATTCCCAGGATTCTATGCTCCACAGGGAAGACAGCTTCGTCTAAAGGCAGTGGATGATAAATTCCTTGAAACGTTAAATGATCTTGGAATTACCAACTTTGAAATGGAAACTTCTGCTATCTATGCCCTTTCAAAATTATTAGGTCACAAAGCGATTACCGTAAACAACGTAATTGCCAACAGAAGACGTGGAGAATTCTCTGCAGATCACCACGCTTCTGAAAAGAACCTAATCACTTGGGTACTTGACAGAATTATTAAATAGATATTGGATTCATTTCCCTATTAAAATACAAGCCTTCGAATTAATTTCCGAAGGCTTTTTTATAGGCTTGGGCTAAAGCCCATTTCTATTGAAGATTTTTCTCTCTTGGATTATTCAGTTTTCTATTTATGAAATTCACGAGGATCAGGATATTGAAAAACATAATCCAGTTCTGAAATTAATTTAGAAGACAGGATTATTTTTCCTTTCAATTCCGGAGTTTTTTCTACTGTATCCTGAATGTTATTCTGAGCATTAATCACTTCCGATTTTCTAGGATGAATCGGGGCTGCTACATTATACAATCTAGCTTCTGAACCTGTTTCCATCATCTTAAGGAGAATTCCGATAATATCAGCATAATGAATGTGATTCACGGCAAAATCCGGATTGCTCACCTTATAATTTTTCAAAAGCCTGTTGTCTCCCATCAATCCACTTAATCTTAAAATATTGGTCTGTGGATACTTATTTCTAATCATCCTTTCCCCGGAAACCTTTTCCCAATGCAGATCTTCTTCAGTAAACTCTTGTGATAAATCCGGATAAACACCGGTGGAACTCATTAAAAAGACTTGACCTTTATAGTCTCCGATAAAGGAAGACAAGTTCTGAATTCTATTATATAAAGAGCTTACACAACAGCTTTTTTCTGAAATAGGAATTGTAATGATTATAGCATCCAGCTTTTTTATCTCATCCCATTGTGGAATTGGATCCTTCAATTGATAATCTGCAAAGCTTGCCACTACGGCATTAAATCCTTGTGCATTCAGTTGATCAGCCTTTTCCTGTGTGGTTACGGTAGAATAAATTGTATACTGGTCTGACATGGAAGCAGCAATTCTGGCTCCCAGCCAGCCGTACCCTATGATTCCTATTTTCTTCATATTATAGAGGTAGATTGTGTTGATAATATTTCGTCCAGAACAGACTTTAATTGTTTCTTCTTTTCTTCATCAAGATGAAAACATTTTTGAACAGCCTCCGGAATATGCTTGGCCTTATCTTTAAGACGTTTTCCTTTATCTGTAAGGTCAATAAGCACTACTCTTTCATCATCCATACTTCGTGTTCTGCTTAGAAGACCGTTCTTTTCCATGCGCTTCAGCAAAGGAGTAAGTGTTCCGTTATCCAGATGAAGATGATCTCCTATCTTACCTATATTCATTCTTCCGTTTTCCCACAATACCAGCATAACCAAATATTGAGGATATGTTAATGAGATTTCGTCCAGGTAAGGTTTATATAGGCCGGTCATATACCTTGAAACGGCATAGGTTTTAAAGCATAAGTGATCCGAAAACATAATCATAAGCTATTTTTTAATCTTACAAAAATACTTAATTTATTTTGCGCACAATATTTTTGTTTAAAATATTATATTTCAACTGAAAAATTGGTCAGGATGGGAATTATATTATAAAAAATATCACTACACTTTAGGGTATATTTAAATCATTGTTGCATTTTTTTCACCCAAGTCAGTTTTATGATTTACCTTTTTTATTAATTTAGCAAAAAACTAACATCCCTAAAACTAACTATTACACATGAAAAGTACAAAGCTATCTGACTTATCCATTGATGAGTTAACCCAAGAAGAAAAAAAACGCTGTGCCATCTATATTTCCTTTTCTATTCTTCTGGGGATAATGGTGGGTGCAGCCATCTACACTACTACAAAGAAAGGTTTCGGTGCCATTACTACACTCCCGCTGGTCTTCATCCCATTATATCTGATAATAAGGAATAGCTGGCAAAGCGTACGTAAAGAAATTCTGTCGAGAAAGGCTAACTAAAAAGCTCTTACAACATGTACGATAAATGTTTAAACTGCAGCCAGCCTGTCTCTACAAATTTTTGTAGTAATTGCGGCCAAAAATCCAGTACTCACAGGTATTCCTTAAGGCATTTTATAGAGCATGATCTTATCCATGGGGTATGGCATGTGGATAAAGGTATTTTGTTTACTGTAAAAGAGTTATTCACAAGGCCCGGAAACAGTGTGCGTGAGTATATTTTAGGAAAAAGGGCTAATTACTTTAACTTCATTACTCTATTGCTATTAACAGCTACTGTATCAGCGGTACTTTCACATTATTCCACCATAGAGTACAGCTCATTGGTTTCTGAAGAGGGGAAAGCCTCTGTGAATTCTTTTGAAAATCTGGTAACCTCCTATCTTAAGTTTTTTCTTTTACTTTCCATACCTTTCAATTCTTTTTTCAGCTATATATGGTTTAGAAAGGCTGAATTTAACTATTCTGAACACCTTGTACTCAACTCCTATAAAACGGCTGCTGAAATGATTGCCTCCATAGTACTTACTGTCATTGCATTATTTTTCAATAGTACCCCTATTGTTGTCAGTATTTATTTTACAGCATTCTGTATATTTAGTCTTGGATATGGAATATGGTTTTATTCTCAGTTTTTCTCTCAATCTGGATATTCCAGAGGATCTTTAATTTTCAGAAGTCTTATGATCCCTGTTTCATTTATGCTCTTCCAGTGCATCGTGGGACTTATTTGGGGCTTTTTGGCATTAATGTTAAAATAATACACTTTTAAAAAAGACAAATCTTATAATTTTTTTTTTCTGAATTTCATATAAAAAAGGCTTCCAAAAACGGAAGCCTTAACACCATATCAACTATAATAAAACTTATTATTATCCATTAAAATTCATTAATCATCACATAAAAATGGCCAGAGTATAAGCTGTTCGCACTTCCCGAAATATTGGTAAGATTAACAGTAATACCAGAAGTTGAAGTCATTCTTGGATTAGATATTGAAAATGTTGAGTTACCAGCAAAATCTCCGGCTGGGGAAACCACAACAACTGCTCTTGTAGAACCCGGTTGAAATCCTGCAGGAACAGCAATGTCCAATGTTGCAGATTTTCCGGGAGGCAAATTATTAATGGATACACTCGGCCATACTTCAAAAGTAATCTGATTTTTCTGTATACTTCCTTTCTCTCCCAATTTATACTGTCCGTTTACATCCAGTTTTGCAGAAGTATTTGGAGCCTCAGTTCCAATCCCTACGTTAGCAATATTATTCCCCAAAACAATGGCATTAGCCTGTGAAGTGGTTGCTCCATATCCTATTGCAGTAGAATATTGTCCCAAGGCATTAGCCCCGGAACCTACAGCAGTAGAGTTTTCTTTATTGGTGACAGCGTTATATCCTAAAGCCGTTTCACTATTTGTATTTGTCTTTGCATTATACCCCAGTGCTATAGATTGAAATCCTCCTGCTGAAGCATTGTTTCCAATTGCAGTAGATTCATTTTTGCTGGTCTGGGCATTGTATCCAATTGCTGTGGACTTAAAAGCGCCTGCTGTTGATTTATTACCTATTGCAAGGGCCTCATTGGCAGAAACTGCAGCAGCACTTCCTATGGATATCCCCTGAAATGCAGAACTTGAACTTCCAATGGCAATTCCATTCTGACCGGCATTAGCACCTAACCCAAAACTTACCGAGTTATCAACCCCCAATCTTCCAGCTGTTGCGGAATTCACCTTAAAAATAAGGTCATCCATAGTATTTGTACCCAGGGAAAGCGTTGTATTTGAGCCACTATAGTTACCACTGTTGGTACCCATTGTATTCCAGCCTGCTCCATTATCATTGGTATTAATATTTTTCCCTGTATTGCTAGACAATTTATTCCATTTAGATTCAAACCAATAGTAGAAACCGGCATCCTGTAAACTTCCGCTCCCATTGTTCCAAACAATAAGCCCATCTGCAGGAGATGGCACTGTAACATTATCTGTTGTTGAGTTTAAGGCAATGCTTGGAAGAAGTACCCCCTTATCTTTTGAGTTTACGTGAAGCATAGCAGAACGATCTGGACTAGGCAAACCAATCCCAACCTGAGCATACGCAAAAAGAGTAAACATTAAAAAGAGAAGATTAAGTAATAATTTATATTTTCTTTGCATCACCCATGTTTTTCGGAGTGCAAATATACGAATTTTCAATAAATTAGCAATTATTTTATCAAATTCACAATTAAAAACACACAACAGTGATTAAAACAATAATTACTCACCATACATTGAATATTATTTAATTTCAGCAAGTTACACAATCCTTTATCCATTAGCATTTAAAGAAAAATTCCATTTAACAGCAGAAATATGCAATTGTATAATCATCAAAAAACATCACCATAAATTGAATAAAAAGCATCATTTATTTTCTTATAAAACAACTTTCAATATGATCATTGATCATACCAGTGGCCTGCATATGGGCATAAATAACCGTGGAACCAACAAACTTAAATCCTCTTTTCTTCAAATCCTTGGAAATAGCATCGGAAATTTCTGTGGTTGCCGGTACTTCAGATAAAGACTTCGGCTTGTTATCAACAGGTTTTCCGTCTATAAACCCCCAGATATATTGAGAAAAACTACCAAATTCCGCTTGCACTTCCATAAATTTCTGTGCATTGGTGACTGCAGCAAGTATTTTAAGCCTGTTTCTAATAATACCTGCATTGTTCATCAACTCTTCTATTTTTACGTCAGAATAAACAGCCATTTTTCTATAATCAAAATAATCGAACGCCTTTCTAAAGTTTTCTCTTTTGGAAAGAATGGTATACCAGCTCAATCCGGCCTGAAAGCTTTCAAGAATAAGGAACTCAAATATCGTTTCATCATCATATACAGGTCTTCCCCACTCTTCATCATGGTACTTTCTGTACAAGTCATCTTTTTCACACCATCCACAACGTATTTTTTCCATAATTATCATATTTTGTAAGATAAAGATAGGGTGGATTTAGAAAAGGATAACAAAAGATTATGAAAAGTTTAACAAAGCAATTAAATTTTAGGAATGGTTATTGTTAATTCAATGATACCAAACAAAATTTATAATATTATGAACAATTCAGATTATAACAAAGCGGAAAATGCAGTAAATAATGTAGAAAATTCTTTACAGGATGCAGCGGACAAAACCAAATGGAAAATCAATGAATTGGCAGATAAAGCCAAGGATTACCTTAATGAAAAACGAAATAATGATGAAGAGGCAAGTCAGGAGGATTGGCTAGACAGGGTAAAAGCTAATGTATCGGATGCCTGGGAAGACATTAAGGATAAAGCAGATGAGGCTTGGGAAAAAACCAAGGATGCAGCAGAAGATGTAAAGGCAGAATGGAACAAGAAAACCAATTAAAATTTCAGTCATATAAATATTTTCAAGAAAATGGAGTCTTATAATTGATAAGGCTCCATTTTTATTATGTCATAACCACAATTATTGCTACATTTGTATTTCAATAAACATTAAAAAATTATGTCATACGGTTTACTTAAAGGCAAGAAGGGAATTATTTTTGGAGCCCTTAACGAACATTCTATCGCATGGAAGGTTGCTGAAAGATGTCATGAGGAAGGCGCAGAGTTTATCCTATCTAATGCTCCTATTGCAATGAGAATGGGAGAATTAAATGCTTTAGCTGAAAAGACAGGATCTGAGGTAATAGCTGCTGATGCAACTTCTATGGAAGATCTTGAGAAACTTTTTGATGCTGCTGTTGCAAAATTTGGTAAAATAGACTTTATTTTACACTCTATAGGAATGTCCGTCAATGTAAGAAAAGGAAAACACTATACAGATATGAACTACGACTGGTTAGAAAAAGGCTGGGATATTTCTTCTGTATCTTTCCACAAAGTAATGCGTCTGGCGTGGGAAAAAGACTGTATGAATGAATGGGGAAGCATCCTTGCTCTTACTTATATTGCAGCTCAGAGAACTTTCCCTGACTACAATGATATGTCTGACAACAAAGCATATCTTGAAAGCATTGCAAGAACTTTCGGATACTATTGGGGAGAAAGAAAAGTACGTGTAAACACTATTTCCCAGTCTCCTACTCCTACTACAGCAGGAAGCGGTGTAAAAGGTTTCGGAGGATTCCTTGGTTATGCTGAAGAGATGTCTCCACTAGGAAATGCTACAGCTCTGGACTGTGCTAACTACTGTGTAAGCATGTTCTCTGATCTTACCAAAATGGTAACTATGCAGAATTTATTCCACGATGGTGGTTTCAGTAATTCTGGAGTTACTCAGAAAGTAATCAACAGATATGATGTGGAATAATTAATTTCAAATCATTCGTTATAAAATTGAATCGGCGGCCTCAAAGAGGCCGCCGATTCTGTTTAAAATAATATTAATATGATGTTATAAAATTACGGTTTGTATAGAATGAGCAGGTGCATTCAGCTTTGCAGCCATTCCTTCGATCCAAAGATTCGTTTCAATATCATTATCTGAATCGTTCATAATGACCGTAACCAATTGCCCGTTTTCATTCATGAAGGCAGAAGAGGTAAGGGCTGCCCTGTTGGAAGAGCTTCCTATTCTTTGTGCATTAGGTTTGATATATTTTGAAACATGTCCGATGTAATAGTATTCATAGGTATAGAATACCTCCCCTGTTTTGGTATCAGCAATGATTGGTGCAAAACAGAAGTTTCCTTTATGATTGGGACCTCCGGTTTCATCCAACAAAATGTTCCAGTCTGTCCATAGGGCATTTCCTTTATTGAAATCGTTCAGCATATTCTTGCTATACAATTCTCCTAGGCTTACATCATAGATTTTATCCATTTTGAATTGCTCTTTACAACCCTCAGTAAATGCCAGGAATTTATCAGGAAAGGCTCTGTGCGTTTCTGCAAGGTTATCAAAAAGCTGGGTTTTGTTATTCCATGTTTCATACCAGTGATAACCGATTCCGTGGGCATATTTTGAAGTTTCAGGATCGCTGAGCGTTGTTGTTGCTCTTTGGTAAATCAGGTCTCTGTTGTGATCCCAGATCATCACTTTTTTATCTTTGTAACCATTTTTCCAAAGGGTTGGGCCAAGATTATTCTTTAAAAACTCTCCCTCTTCTTCAGCGGTGTAGATACAAGATTCCCAGGATTGTGTGGCCATAGGCTCATTCTGAACGGTTAATCCCCAAACATTAATTCCTCTTTTTTCATATTCTTTGATGAATTTAATGTAATAATCTGCCCAAGTCTGATAATATTCATTTTCCAGTCTTCCACCCTTATATAAACTTTTATTAGATTTCATCCAGGCTGGTGGGCTCCACGGTGAGAAATAGAAAGTAAAATTATTCCCAATAGCCTTTTGAGCCTCCTTAATCATAGGGATCTTGTACTTTTCGTCGTGGGCAAGATTGAAGGTTTTCAGGGCCGTATCATTATCTTCCACATAAGTATAAGAATCACTGGAGAAATCACAGGAATTCATATTGGTACGAACAACGGTATATCCCAAACCATTTTTTCCAAAGTAGGCATCCAGAATTTCTTTTTGCTTATTCTTTGGCATTTTGTAGAATGTTTCTGCCGATGCATCTGTAATAGCCCCACCAATTCCTATCAGCTTTTGATATTTAAAATCAGGAGCTACAAAAATACAGGCTTCTGTTTCCTTTGGCTGTCCAAATTTCTCAAATTTAACTGGACCTTTATCTGCCATTTTTTCATTAACCTTAGAATTGGTAAGAATTACCTTAGCTGTTTTTCCTTCATGTTTTTTCCAATAATTCTGGGCATTCACATTCACGGCAATACCTACTACAAAACAACTTACGATTAGTTTTCTCATGATTTTAATTTAAAAAATATATGTGGCTGCTGAACTTCCTGGAATGGTTACAGCAGCGGTTTTCCCGGCAAATTTAATATTAAAATTTTCAGCTGCTTTATTATCGTTCTGAACAATGACAACAGTTTTCCCTGAAGGCGTTTTAAAAGCTGCCGTTGATAAATATTTTGTCTGTGTTGAAGCAATACGCTGAGAGCCTGCAGGAACAAATTTAGAGGCATGGGCTATGATGTAGTAAGCAACATTTCTGGTAAAATTTTCACTATTAGAAATGGTAATGGCTCCCTTACATTCTGTACAGCCGCCATCTGTATGAGGTGCATATTTTGGGTCGTTGGCAAGGTTCCATTCCAATGCAGTTTTGCTCCAGTTTCTCATAGAACCGATGATTACATTTCTCGTATGCCAGTTCAGATCTTCGTTAAAAGTTCCTTTAGAACCTGTCCATTGTTCAGTAAAATATAGGTTTTTATCAGGAAAAGCATCATGAACTGTACTTAGTGCTGAAATATCACCTTCATATAAGTGAAAGGCAGATCCGTCTACATATTGATAGGCTTCAGGATCTTTCAGGATATCAAGAGCATATTCAGGTTTGTTGCAATTGTGGTCGTATACCACAATTTTAGTTTTGATATTGTTTGCTTTAAAAACGGGACCTAAATGACCTTTTATGAAATCTCTCTGCTGATCAGACGGCATATAAAGACTTGGATTATTTCCAGGGTGCAAAGGTTCGTTTTGAGGAGTAATTGCATCAATGGTAATCCCCTCTTTTTTCATTCCCTGAATATATTTTACAAAATAATTGGCATAGGTTCCATAAAATTCAGGCTTTAAACTTCCTCCTTTTGATTTTCCGTTATCTTTCATCCAAGCCGGAGCTGACCAAGGAGCAGCAATGATTTTAATATGAGGATTGATAGACAGAATTTCTTTCAACATCGATATTAAGGCTCTGTCTTTTGCCAAACTGAATTTTGAAAGAGAATCATCGGTTTGCCCTTCAGGCAAATCATCATAGGAAAATACTTCACCATCAAGGTCTGAAGCCCCTATACTTAATCTTAAATAACTGATCGAAATAGAATTTTTATCGTTACCAAAAAGTTCATTAAGCAAAGCTTTTCTTTTTGTCGTAGACAAACGATTGATCACTTCAACACTTCCACCCGTCAATGTATAACCAAAACCGTCTACATATTGAAACTTCTGGGTATCGTCAATTTCAATATTCTGAAAGTTGTTGGTATTATTTATAAATCTGACAGAAGCCTGAGCTTGTAATTTTACACTTTCATCGCCTTTTGTAAGCCAATACTGGATTTCATTTCCTTTATTAGAAGTAACAGATGTACATGATAAAGGAAAAAGTGCCACACCACTAAGTAGTGCGGCACCTCTAAAGAAACTATATAAGTTGTGAAACTTCATGTTTAGTAACCTGGGTTTTGGGTTAAGTTTTGATTATTATCTCTCTGTCCTTGCGGAATAGGCCACAACAGCCTGTTTGGATTAAGATTACCTGCATAAGGAAGTATATTCCCATTACCATCTTTCTGCTGGGAAAGAATGGAAATAGCTGTACCTGTTCTTTTTAGATCAAACCAACGAACTCCTTCAAAGGCAAGTTCCAGTTTTCTTTCTTTAAGCACTTTACCGATTCCGTCTGTTTCAGAGGAAATGGAAACTGGAGAAAGCCCGACTCTTGTTCTTACCTGATTAATATATCCGGCTGCTCCAGTGAAATCACCAGTTCTTACGGCTGCTTCTGCCTGCAGTAAAATGATGTCTGCATAACGAAGAATATAGAAATTTTGGGTTCCGTCTGTTTTTCTCATTTTATACATGAAAGGATAGTTATTACTTGGCCAGTAATTATCAGACCAGGCTACCGGAGAGAATTTAACGGAAGCATTTTTTCTCTGAATATCTCCTTCATCATCAAATGTCTTGACTATATCGTTGGAAGGAACATTAAATTTTTTCCAGTCTGTCCCAAAAAACATCGAGGTTCCCCAAGCCCATACACTTCCTGCATTACCATTGGCTTCAAAGATAGATTCTGCATTTGCTTCGTGATTTCCGTCAAAAAGATTATCATAAACAGGTAGCAGGCTTACACCTGAAATATTGGATGCATATTGTTTTACTTTAGCCCAGTCCGGATTGGGTTTTGATGCATTAGCTTTAGCCAGAAGTCCATAAGCAAGGTTTTTATTGGCTCTGTATTTTTCACTTCCTGCAGGTGCATTAGCCACAGCACTTTCAAGATCAGCAAGAATCATATCATATGCTTCCTGAGCTGATTTTCTTGCAGGATAAACCTGGCTGTATACCTCATCAAAGTTATCTGCATTTACTCCTATTACAGCTTTGGTTACCAAAGGAATATCTCCCCATAACTGTACAGCATGAAAATAATACATTGCTCTCATGATGGATGCCTCAGCTTTCATTTCAGTTTTTCTGGCTGGTGTAAGTGCAGGATCGTTAATTTCATCGATATAATTAAGGATCATATTACAATCATTGATGAATCCGTATAAATATTTCCAGTCTCTTTCTACATTGGAATTGGTCGCAATAATACGATATTCATCCTGCTGAAAATTTTGTATGTTATCGGCTCCTGCATAGGAGACATCCGTCTGTGCATCTCCATTCATGAAATAATCCAACTGCCAGTATTCGTTTCCGAATGCAGAATAAATGGTATTCATTCTGTTTTCTGCATCAGCTGCTGTCTTCAAAGGGTTTGTAACAGAAACACCCTGTTCAGTAATAGGCTCAGTATCCAAAAAATCATTACAGGAAACCGCAGTCAAAAGAACTGATGCTCCAAATAGGTAATATATTGCTTTATTGATTTTCATTGTAAATAGTTTAAAAATTAGCTTTTAACCCGATGATAAAGGTTCTAACCTGTGGATAAGTACCATAATCTATTCCAAAAACAGCTCTTTCTGCACCTGTAGTACCATTGTTAGGACTGAATGCATTCACTTCTGGGTCCATTCCTGAATAATTGGTAATCGTGAAAAGGTTTTGTCCCGTCACATATACATTCAGTTTGCTTACCCCTTTGAAAGGACTCATGAAATTGTATCCTAATGTTACTGCTTTCAGTTTCAGATAAGAACCATCTTCTACAAAACGATCAGAAATAAACTGTGCAGAAGCAGAGTTCGCTCTTGGTACATCTGTAATTTGTCCGGCTGTAGTCCACCGGTTTAATACTGCTGTAGATTGATTTTTATAATCATTCATCATTTCCAGATCAAATCGGGTTGCATTAAATATATCATTTCCTACTGATCCTGTAATAAGCATATCCAGATACCAATTTTTATATTTGAAATTATTGCTGAAACCAAAGGTAAAGTCGGGGTTAGGGTTTCCAATATATCCTCTGTCTTCAGGTTTCAACTCTGTATAAGAAACTACTTTTCCGTTGGCATTTACATACATCATATCTCCATTATTAGGATTTACTCCGGAAGTTTTATATCCGTAGAACATTCCTAAAGGCTGTCCTTCTTCAAATCTAACCAAGGTTCCCATTCCTTCAATATTGGCAGCAGGAATTGTTCTAAGTTCTTTATTAAGATGGGTTATTTTATTATTTGTAAATGAGATATTAAATGAAGTATTCCATGTGAAATTCTCATTTTTAATATTCATTGTATTTAAAGACAATTCCAATCCTTTATTTTCAAGGGAACCTATATTTCTGTAAATTCTAAGCTTCTGAGGACCTAAATCAAATGGTGTAATCAAATTATCCGTCTTTCTTTGATAGGCATCAATACTGAACCTGATACGGTTAGTAAGCAATCCTAAATCTAAACCAATGTTACTATCTGTTGTGGTTTCCCAAGCCAAATCTCCACTGTCATACTGGGAGACTGTATAAACAGGAACTCCATTGGTCCAAAATGGATTGTAAAGATTAAAGTGAGAATAAGCAGGAATTGCAGATGCATTACCGGTTTTTCCCCAGCCTCCTCTTAATTTCAACTCACTAATTACCTTACTATCTGCTAAAAAATTTTCTTTGGAAATCAACCAAGAAGCAGAAGCTCCCGGAAAAAATCCCCATTTATTGCCAGAGGCCAAAGCTGAGTTTCCATTTTGTCTGAAGACCCCCATTACGGTATATTTCCCGTTAAGTGTATAAAGGGCTCTTCCGAAAAATGAAACCTGTCTCAGAATTTCTTTACGGATATCATAGCTTTGATTTTTTGCCAAATCATAACTAAAATTAAAAGTATCATTAGGGAAATTATCACCTCCATAATATTTGCTCTGAAAGTTCCTTTCATTAATCTGAATACCTCCAAGCAAGGAGAAATCATGGATGGATCTTTTCAGGGTATAATTCAATGTATTTTCAAAATTATATTCCTGGAACTGGGTGAATTCCTGAGAACCAATTCCAAATTTTGATCTTCCGTAACTTGTCTGATAACCGTCTGTAAACTTAGTATTTCTGGAATCTATCATATCAAAGGAAACAGAGGGTTTCCAGGTAAGATCTTTTAGAAGTCTCACTTCAAGCCCTAAATTGCTTAAAAACCTCTGAGTAAGTGTTTTATCCTTTCTAGATTGATAAGCTACAGGATTTTCCCATGATGATTGATAAGGATTGGGACCGTACTGCCCTGGTTTATAACCATCTTTTATTGCTCCTGTCACCGGATCATATATTTCAGGATCTGAAGGATTCATTATAACCTGGTTTCCGTATACAGGAAGAAAAGTAGGGGTATTAAATGCACTTAATACAACACCTCCTCTTGCTGTACTTAGATTATCATTCGTATTCGTAAGATTGGTAATAAAATAGTTCACGGTTGAGTTTAATTTTAACCACGGTAAGATAACAGCGTCCAGATTAACTTTTGCCGATGTTCTTTGAAATCTTGAAGGTTTTATAATCCCATCAATATCCTGGTAACCCAATGCAGCGTAAGCTTTAACATTTTCATTGCCAAAGGCATAATTTACGTTATAGTTTTGATCAAAACCTGTTTGGAAAACTTCTTTTGTCCAATCTGTATTAATTCCTGCATAACGAGGATTGTTTGCTGTAGAAAGGTAATCTCCACCACCATTCAGCTTGATATCTCCTAATAACGATCTATATTGATCCTGATTAAGAACATCAATATTTTTCATGGTTTTAGAAAATCCCCAATAGGCATTAAAGTTCAATTGAGGTTTTCCGATCTTTCCTCTTTTGGTTGTAATAATCACAACCCCTGAAGAACCATTGATTCCATAAATTGCTGTAGAAGACGCATCTTTTAGAATCGTCATATCGAGAATGTCATCGGTATTGATCCCGCTGATATCATTGGTCTGTATGCCATCCACCACATACAAAGGGCTTACAGATGATGAGATAGAATTATTACCCCTTATTTTAACTTCTACTCCTGCTCCGGGCTTTCCGGAAGCCTGGGTTACATTCACTCCTGCAGCCTGCCCTTGCAATGCTTGCCCTACATTGTAAATAGGCCTATCATCAAAGGCGTCTGATTTTACAGTAGAAACAGCACTTGTAAGATTCTGCTTTTTAACCCCTCCATACCCTATCATTACAATTTCTTCTATTTTGTTTTCTTTAGAAACCGTGTCCTTCTTGGTTTGGGCACTGAAGTTAGCCGTAAAATAGAGGACGGCAATCACTCCTAGGCTTCTCGATATTCTTACGTTCATATACAGCTATTTGTTTTAATTCTCAAATTGAGACAATAAAAATATATTTTTTTTCATTCAATTAACATTAGATTCACAAATATTTTAATTTTTCGTTTATTATTGAGGGTTAAAAGCCATATCTTAGCACCAATAATTCATAAAAAGTTATAAAAATTCATAAAGCTAATCCCCGAAATGACCGCCAAGATCTCTCATATTTCCCTTCCGTTAAAATTAACTTTTCTTATTTTCTCTATGGTTTTAAACTGTATGGGGCTTATTATCCTACAGCTTTCAGAAGCCAATATCACCTATGGAGAGCTGGGATTTCTGGAATCTTTTAAGGATCTTCCCATTGCTTTTATCTCGCTTTTTGCAGTGGGATTCATCAACAAAACGGGTGCAAAAAAGGCATTGATCTCTGCATTGGCTATTGTGGGGCTATGCTCTTGTCTTCTCCCATTTATAGCAGATTTTTGGTTTTATAAATTATGGTTTGCCATCATCGGAGCCTGCTTTGCTATTGGTAAAATCTGTGTATTTGGGATCATCAGGAATAATATTTCGGATGAAAAATCATTGGCAAAAACAATGAATAGCGTGGAAGCCTCCTTTATGATAGGGATCTTTGTGGTGAATACAGGTTTCGGATGGCTGATTTCAAGCCAATATTCTGAATTCTGGAAATTTGGGTTTCTACTGATTGCCGTTTTATCTGCTGTTACCATTTTTCTAATCTCAAAGACAGAAATAACAGAGTCTAAGCCCTTGGAAAATAAAAGTATCTTCACTGAGCTATCTGGATTTACGACTCCTGTTGTAGCCTTATTTCTGGGTGTCGTTTTCTTTATTGTATTTGTAGAACAAGGTTTCAACTCATGGTTACCCTCTTTTTATAAAAACCATTTGAAAGTGAATTCATTTTTTGCTCTTCAGGCGACTTCTTTTCTTTCTCTTTTTTCATATGCAGGGAGAACAATTACTGCCAATGTCATTCGCAGGTTTTCATTATCAGGTTACTATATTTCGTGTATATTTTTAATTATTGCCTTGCTGCTTACCATTTTAGGAATTCAGTACTTTGGTACTGAAGATTCAAGACTGATCCTTTTCTTATTTCCGGTAATAGGTTTGTTTTTATCGCCGCTCTATCCTGTCATCAATTCAAAAATGATTGCACAGGTTGATAAGGAAAAAGTAAATCTGTTTACTTCTCTTATTGTTATTTTCTCTTCCCTGGGGAGTTCCGTAAGCTCTATTATTATGGCTATACTCTTTGGGAAACAACTGCTAAACTTTTATCCATTATATATTTTATTCTCTGTAATTCTTCTTTTTGTGATTAGTTTGATGTATTTTAACGTCTCAAAAAGATTATATAGAAAATAGTTTTATTTTTACAACCATGAAAATCAAAGACACAAAGAACAAAGAAACACTTCGGGAACTTATAGACACAAAAGATTTCGTTGCTCATATCTCTGTTGACTGTACTATATTCGGCTTTCACAATAATATTCTGAAAGTATTGTTATTAAAGTATCATGATCTGGATCTGTGGTCACTTCCTGGAGGTTTTGTTTTTAATGATGAGGATCTGCGGGAAGCTGCAGAGAGAGTACTTTATGAGAGAACACATCTTCAGAATTTATTTTTAAAGCAGTTTCATACGTTTGGAAGAATTGACCGTACCGAAAATAATGTACATCAAATCCTGCTTAAAAATAAGGGTATAGAAGTACCAGAAGATCACTGGATTTTTCAAAGGTTTATTACCGTGGGTTACTGCAGTCTTATTGATTTTTCAATAACAGATACGTTTCCGGATGCCTTTAATGAAAGCTGTGAGTGGTTCGAAGTCAGCAATTTGCCCAAGATGGCATTCGATCATGACAGAATTATAGAAACGGGTTTGGAATATCTGAGAATGAATATCAATACTGAAGTGGCGGCCAGTAATCTTCTCCCTGAGAAATTTACAATGAAAGACCTTCAGGCTCTTTATGAAACTATTTTAGGCCAAAAATTCAGAAGAAATAACTTCCAGCGAAAAATTTTAAGCCTGAATATTCTGGAGAGACTGGAAAAGCTCTATGATGGTTCGGCCAACAAGGCTCCATACCTGTATAAATTTAAAAGTGAGGTTCACAATGCTACCAACCAGTACCCTATCTCCAATGATGAGGAGATCTAAAATGTGAAATTTATCTCTAAAACAGGGAAAACCTGAATTATCTATTTGAAAACCAGCGTTAATATAAGTTTTCAAAAAAATTTTTCAAACACCACGAAAAATGTTATTTTTAACAAAATCAAAAAATCATGTCATATTATCCTCTTACAAGCATCCCTGATTATTATGGAATTGATGCTTTACTTACTGAAGAACACAAACTGATCCGCCAATCTGTAAGAGACTGGGTTGAAAGTTTTGTAATGCCGCAGATTGATCAGGCAGCCCAAAATCATACAGATATTCCGGGCTTAATGAGAGAATTGGGGAAAATTGGAGCATTAGGTCCCTATATTCCTGTTGAATATGGCGGTTCCGGATTAGATCAGATTTCTTATGGTCTTATCATGCAGGAATTGGAAAGAGGAGATTCTGCAGTACGTTCTGCTGCTTCTGTACAAAGTTCTTTGGTGATGTTCCCAATCAATGAATTTGGTTCAGAGGAACAGAAAAAGAAATATCTTCCGAAGCTTGCTGCAGGAGAAATGATTGGTTCTTTTGGATTAACTGAACCGAACCACGGTTCTGATCCAAGCTCTATGGAAACCTACTTTAAGGATATGGGAGACCACTATCTTTTAAATGGTGCTAAAATGTGGATTACAAATTCTCCTCTTTGCGATATTGCAGTAGTATGGGCAAAGAATGAGGAAGGAAAAATACAAGGATTAATCGTTGAAAGAGGAATGGAAGGCTTCACAACTCCGGAAACGCACAATAAATGGAGCTTAAGAGCTTCCAAAACAGGAGAATTGGTATTCAACGATGTAAAGGTTCCGAAGGAAAACCTGCTTCCGGGAGCTACAGGATTAAAAGGACCTCTATCTTGTCTGAATTCTGCAAGATATGGAATTTCATGGGGAGTAATTGGTGCTGCTATTGACTGCCACTGTACTGCTGTTCAGTATTCTAAGGAAAGAAAGCAGTTTGGGAAACCAATTGGTTCTTACCAGCTTCAACAGAAAAAACTGGCTGAATTTTTAACAGAGATCACAAAGGCTCAGTTATTATGTCTTCAGTTAGGAAATCTTAAGAATGCACACAAGGCTACACCTGCTCAAATTTCAATGGCGAAACGTAACAACGTAAAAATGGCGATTGATATTGCAAGAGAATCAAGACAGATTCTTGGAGGAATGGGAATCATGGGGGAATTCCCGATGATGAGACATGCTGCTAATTTAGAATCTGTAATTACCTACGAAGGAACTCACGATGTTCACTTGTTAATTACCGGTTTGGATATTACAGGAATCAACGCTTTTTAAATAAAGCTCACAATATAATTAAGGAGTCTGATCTACTGATCAGACTCTTTTATTTTACTCACATTTTAGAGAATTGATATTCAATGAATAGCTATTGATGCCTTAATATTTTTGCGGATTTGATAAAACCATTACCTTAATACCACTTAAAAGACAACGATATGAAGAAAATCACTACTTTTCTATTAGGATTTACTGCTCCGTTCTATTTTGCCCAACAGGCAGGCGATGTAGTAAGCGCTGAACAAAAACTGGATTTAACCCCACAGGGCGTTATTAATTTTATTGCCAACAATCTCGGTGAACAAGATGCTCCAGACTTTGCAAGTTATCTCAATAGCTTCAATGTAGGTTTAAAAGGTTATAAAATCACCTATTACACCAAAAATGAAAATAATGCCCTTGTAAAAGCTACCGGACTTCTCATGTATCCCAACGTAGGCTATAAGCTCTCCACTGTTGTATCTGATCACGGAACTACCGACAGCAGGCAGAATGTTCCTTCTAATTTTAAAGGGGCTTTAACTGCCGGATTTGTGGTTGAACTTTCCTACGTCCTCAATGGTTATATTTTGATGGCCCCTGACTATGTAGGGATGGGAACAGGAGATGGTGTTCATCCTTATGTAGACTATGCTACCGAGGCTGGAGCCACCATAGATTTTGTTACGGCTGCTAATAAGGTATTGGCACAATTGGGTATAAAACGTTATGATGAATATTTTTTGGCCGGATATTCTCAAGGGGCGCACGCAGCAATGTCTACCCTAAAAAGATTAAGTATCTCCAACCCTACCAATCTGAAATTTAAGTATGCCTACATGGGAGACGGACCTTATGACTTCTCCGGAGTTACCTTGAATAAAGGAGTTTTAGAAAAAGATTTTTATCCGTTTACTTCATTTCTTGCCAATGTTCTTCATACCTGCAACAATACAGGGTTCAAAACTTATAATACAGATATTTCTGAAGTAATCTCTGCGGAATACCTTGACAAATACAACTACCATGTGGTTCAGGATAACGGCGGTTTATTATGGGGGCCTGTGATCTGGAAGAAGCTCTTCACCAACAATTTCATCAATGATGTCACCAATAACCCGAACAACAAGCTTAGACAGTGTATGAAGCCTAAGGATGTGTACGATTGGTATAACAAAACCCCAATGACACTGGGCCACTCAACCGTTGATTTGGCCATCCCGCCTGAAAACACCTCCAAAACCATTGATGTACAAAGAGGATATTACGCCTGGTGGGATTTGAATAAATATAAACTGGATTCTTTTTATTGGGGACCAATAGGTCATGTTGGCGGAATTCTTCCCTTTACATTAGCGTCCAATGCGAAATTCAATACGCTAAGAAGCGGAGGTCTTCTTAATCAATGGGCAATAGCAGGATCTGTTTTTGGTAAGCAGGCTGCAAACAGTACTGATCAGGAAACCCCTCCTCTATACTCCTCTCAGATCAAGCCTCAACTGGGAAATATGGAACTTCTAGAAATCACAGATTTTAATAAAGAAAAAGCAGCAAGTAGATCCGCAGCAAACCGTAGCCTGTCCTCTTTAGAAGATGGTGTTTATCTTTTAAAAGTGTCGGAAAACAATGAAAGCAAAATGATTCCGTACATTAAAAACACCCCAAAGGAAGTAGCAGAAAATGAGATTGTACAATCAGAAAGCGCAACGCTTTTGAAATTAAAGATCAATCAGGATGAGCTTTCTTCCATCAATATCTTTGACGAAAATAAATCTTTGGTTAAAACTATTTCTAAGGATCAATATCTGAAACAAGACGGGATCAGCCTGCAAAATCTGGATTCCCAGAAGTATACGTTTGAAGTGATAACTTCTTACTACAATCTACAGTTCAGCAAGTCTCTTGGAAAACCATCTGAAAACAATGCTGATATCTTTACACAAAACCGACAGATCAAGGTCAGGGCCAATCAAGACATTAAAAACATCAGTATCTACAACATTTCCGGAGCTTTAATTCTTCAGCAGGAAGTCAATGCTGTTCAATTTGAATCAAGAAGTTTGGATTCCGGAGTTTATGTAGTACAGGTTATCCTTTCCAATGGAAAAGCAATTAATAAAAAAGTTAAATTATAGCACCTAATCCATTTTCTATAAATATCATTTCAAGTTAATTTTTGCACTCCAGCAATGGAGTGCTTTTTATTTTTAAAAAACATTTTCAATTTTTAATATCTCAACGCTGCAGGCTGTTATCTCTTTTACAAAACACAGATAACTCAAAAAAAAATAATTGAAAATATTATTTAAAATCCATAATAATTCCAAGGAAATAAAAAGTTCACAGATGGTATAAAAAAAAGAACCTTATCCGAATAAATAAGGTTCTTTTTTTGTTTTAAAACTTAAACCCTATACTGAAATAGATTCGCGAGAAATCAAGCTGATTATTTCGGGAGATATTAAGGTTAATAGGTCCTAAAAGTGATTCGTAGCCTAAGTTCACTCCATAGCCAAACATGTCATAGCTATCATTAAAGGGAGAAAACTCATCACTCACCTTACCATAGGTAAAGGATGGACTTAGGTATAGCTTTTTCATAATTCTGTACTGAAGAGACAACCCTACTTTAGCTACAGACGTCATTGGTAGCTCTTTTTGACGAAGACCGTTAAATTCCGGGTTTAAAAGGTCAGAATTATATTCACTGCCTCCCAGGTTATATTTTTGGTTTAGAAACAAATAAGGAACCTTATCTTCTCTCTGTGCGCCAAAGCTTGTTCCTAGAAACACATTGGCTTTAGCAGCAAGTCTCCTTGTAATTGGGTAGGCAAAATTCTCATTCAGTGTAAATGAAACCAGATTCTTAGGCTCATAGTAATAAGAGTCCTTAGGATTCAATAAAGGGTATAATAAAGGCTGTACTGTTTCAAGATCATACAATTCATATTGGTTTCCGTAGTAGAATCTTGTGCTCACCTGAAGATGATTTCCTCTTGTAAAGAAGTATCTTTTATTCAGATTATTCTGCTCGAATTTCAAAAATGTATTAAAATTACTGTGATTGTAAAGCTTTTTGCTATAATTATCAAACTTTGCCTGATCTACTTTATCCAGTAAACTGTACATCCTTTCAGTACTGAACTCTGTTCCAAGAGAAATAACAGCATTAGGACTGATATTATAATTTACAGCAATTTTCCCCGTTATGTTTCGGTACATGTGGTTAGGGAATCTTGTATTATAATCCTCATCAAGGCTAAATACCCTGAACGTTAAATCATTACTTTTAAGATGAACAATCTTGGCTTCAAGATCCAGCCACCAATGATCACCGCTTCCCAAGAATCGCTGATAAGCTAATCGAGCCTTAAAACGCTCTGAAACATCGATTGTCGCAAGGAATCTTGATCTGTTGGCAAGAATATTTCTGTAGGTATAATTAACAATAATTCCTACAGACTGTTCAGTATCATAATGAAGAGCCAGCTTAAAAGCTCCTTTTTTTATCTTTTTAACAAAAATATTCATGACAAGGCCATCTCCTGCATTGGTATAGGTATAGTATACCTTTTCATACTGACGCATCCCGAAAACCCTATCTATTGCTTCGTTCACTGTTTTTGCATCATAATACTTTCCTTCGGATAATCTCAGTTCTTTTTTAATAACATCTATTTCAACAGGATCAGTAAGCGGGGTCCCATTTTCTTCGTTAAACGTAAATTTTAAGGTTGGCAGCTTAACCTCTTCAATCATTTCGTGTTCATATGTAATCCCTGCTTTTCGTTGGGCTTCTGCCAGTGCTACAAACTCAGGAAGATGCTTTCTGGCCTCTGTTTCACCAATTTTAATGATTCTTCTGAATCTGGCAAAGTCCTTTGTTGTAATATCTCCCAAAGGGTCTACAAAATCCACCAGAACATTAGAAAGTGCTTTCTGATGCTTGAAATCCTCTACAGAACGAATCGCATGAGTCTGATAGATCATCTTCATCGGATTTTCAATTTCCTTTTTGGTGAAAAGTCTGAAGCCGGTGTATCCTCCGATCACAAAGTCAGCACCCATCTGGCGGACTTCATTGGCAGGATAATTACGATCCAATCCCCCATCTACCAATAGCTTTCCATCAATATAAACCGGTGCAAATGCAGCAGGTATTGCCAATGTAGAACGGATGGCTAATGGCAATGATCCTTTTTTCTGCATAATCAAACCTCCATTTTCAATATCTGAAGAAGTAAGTTCCACAGGAATACGTAACTGGCTGAAATCGTTGATGTGTTTTGCATTAAATGTAAGGGTATTCAGAACCTCACCCATATACTGTCCCTCAATGTAGGAACTCGGAAGCGTCGGAACTCCTTTTACTACCGGAAACTCAAGAATATATTTATCATATTCATCCTTTTCACTGATATTAACCTTGCTATAAGGGATTTTGTTGCTTAAAATTCTGTTCCAGTCTACCTTATAAATAGTTTTCTTTAGTTGATCAGCATTGTAACCCATTGCATATAAACCGCCAAGAATTCCTCCCATACTGGTTCCTGTAATATAATCCACTTTAATTCCCAGAGAATCAATCATCTTCAAAATACCGATATGTGCAAATCCCTTTGCTCCACCTCCACTCAGTGCCAATCCAAACTTGGTATCCTTAGTGATATTTTGTAATCTGACATTCAGGGAATCGTTTATTTGCTGGGATTGAAGTGATAAAGAAAAAACGATTGTAAAAAATATCAGGAGCTTTTTCATGTGACTGCCAATTTTATAAGGTAAAAGTGAAAAATTTTGCAGTAAATATACAATTATACTCCAAAATTTAAGAAAAAAACAACAGCCATCACCCTCAAAAAAAGCTTAAAAAGTCATTAAAATATCTGCTTAAAGCATACGAAGAGTACCGTAACAGGAATGTATTTTTACCTAATAAGATTTTATACTCTCTACAAAATTGATATCCGGGTTCAGAATCTCCAGAATAAGACTTTTCACAGACTTCATGGCATCATCAATATCTCCTTTATCAAACTGTAAGGATACCATTCCCTTTTTAGCCTCAGCAAAACTCCAGATTCCTGTTTCAATCGGGAATCCCCAAAACTCAGGAAGATGCTGCACCACATAATGATAAATACAAAGCTGAAGAGCCTGCTTTCTATCACTGTTATGGAAATAGTCAGCCACATTATTTTCATCAATCTTTACATTGAGATTTTTGATCTTGGCTGTTTTATAGTCAATGATTCTTAGCGTCCCGTTTAACTTATCGATCCTGTCAATGAATCCCAGAAATGAAATTTTGTCATTTCCATCCAAATAAAAATCTACATTTTCAAACTTTCTTTCGATGTCTACAATCTCTAATTTATTTCCTTGTTGTACCAATTCAAGATCATGGTTCAGGACATTTTCAATCACCTTTTTGGCAATAGCTTTATGGATGTAGTTCATCCCCTTTTCGTAGAATTCCGGTTGATGCTTAAGCTTCTCAATAGCTATTTCTATATACCTATCTATCGCTTTAACTGAATCTTTTAAATCGCTTTCTTTTAAAACCTTACCCTTAAGAACCTCATACACTTCTTGAAGTGAATAATGCACCAGGTTCCCATAGTTTTTTACAGACAGTTCTTCCTCAATTTCATCCGACTCTGAAGTATTTAAAATCTTGGATAAGTAAAAATCTATCGGGTTATAAAGATAACTTGTAAGGTGGGAAGCGGATACTTTTTCCTTCCATTTTTGGAGACGTTCCTGTACAATTTCTGTCTTGGAAATTTCTATTGGTTTGGTAGCAATTGGCTCAGAAGAATTTTCAATAATTAAATGTTCAATCTCATGTGAGCTTTCCATTTCAATCTGCGTAATAAACCTGCTCTTCTCTCCCGTATTAACTCCAGAACTTAGAGCATTATACAAAAGGTGAACATTTTTCGCATCCTGAATCAGCCTATAGAAGTGATAGGCATAAATACTGTCATTTTCCAGGAATGTATGAAGATCAAAGAATCTCCTGATATCGAAGGGAATATAAGTATTCTGTGAATTCCCCAATGGCAGCTTCCCTTCATTAACGGAAAGCAAAATTACATTTTCAAAATTCAGAAGACGCGTTTCCAGCAATCCCATAATCTGTAGTCCCCTCAATGGCTCTCCCTGAAAATCTATACTCTCAGAATTAATATGCTGATTAATCAGAATTTCCAAGGTTTCCATTTTAATCTGGATATTGTATGGGGTCAACTGGTTCTTAATAATCCTGAACGCATTTTCAAAATGAGAAACATTCTCATACTGAATATCATCAATTTTAAGCCATTTTACTTTCTGACAAAAGTCTATAAGCACATCCAGATAAACATTGGTACTTGTGGCCTTTTGAAGAAGTCCGAAATAAGACAAACTACCCAACAGCTCATGTAAAAGCTTTCTGGAGATATAAACAATATTTCGTTCTTCTATCTTGGTCTTAAAATCATTGATAATCTGCTCATCTTCAGCAGACTTAGGAAGCTCCTCCAGAATTGGAAATATATCTCTGTAGTAATAAGACGATTTATTTTTCTCCAGCTGCTTTTGCAGATAGAAAAGTCTTTTCACTGCATTAGAAAAGGAAAGATTCTTCAACGGAAAACCCATTGTAATATTCAGGTTGTCAACACCGTGCATTACATCCAGGCTCGCAGGAAGAAGATTTTCATCCAACAGTACTACCGCCGTATTGGAATAGGTTTTATTGTTAATTTCCTTAAAGATCTCCGGCAAAACCTTAGTCTGCGTCACATTTCCGGAAACTTCATATACCTTGATCTTTTTGGGTTGGTTAAAATCATCCTCAATCCATTGAAAAGCTCTGTTATCATCAAACTCTTTCCATGTTTTATGATTTCTGAGGAATTTTCCGGCCTCTTGTCTTTCATCATCAAAATAATAACGGTCTGCCTGAAAGAAGCACTGTGCTTTATTCCATTGTAAAAGACTTCTTACCAATTTCTCTTCAACCGGCGTAAAGGCATTAAATCCGCAGAAAACAAATTGCTCTGAGGTATTCTTTGCAAAATCTATGATACTCGCTTTAGCAGCCTCGTGGATCATTCCTGAGGTAGCCCAGTTCTTCTCCTTTAGTCTTTCTTTTAATGTTGGAAGAAAAACATTCATATTCTGCCAAAAATTAAGGAACTTCTTTCTCGGAACATCATCATCCTCTCCCAAATCCTGTGCCCATTCCTTGATCCTTTCCTCATCAAACATATACTGCAGAACCGCCTGATCATTATCTGAAAATTTCAGAATATCATCCCAGTCTTTCTGTAAGGTGGGAAACCATTTCAGGAATTCTGCAAAATCATCATTGGGAATAAGATTAAGGCTTCGGTACACATCAAACGAAAAAAGCCAGAGTGGAATTCCCTGGATAACCTGTTTGTCTGCAATGGTATTAATCAGCTCCTCTACTGTAAAAAAGTTGGGAAGAAATCCCGAATAATTATTTTCCTCAAGAATCTGTCTTATAAATACAATGGGACGCTTTCCCGGCAGAATAATGTTGAACGCAGAGAGATCCGGGTTTTGGTCCAGCAGTTCGTGTATGATCTTATTGAGGAATTTCAAGGGGTTTGATAGCTTTTAAGGTTTTCTAGTTCTTCAGAAATGAGGGCATTATATTCTGCCTGCTTTTCCTTGTTCATCCCATGACGGGTTTCTTTATCATAGGAAATCTGAAAATTTTTATAGTTGTTGGATATCTCGTTATAAACAGCTTTAAATAATTTATTATAATCGCCGGAGGTTCTTACTTTTTCAGAAACAATCTTCCGAAATTTTCTTACAAAAAGTTCCGCAATATCAAAATGCTTTTGCTCATGCAGCAAGATATAATCATTTATTTTTTTTGCATCTTTCCAGGACTTGTCTTCGTTGAAGATGGTTTTTATTTCAATTTTAACGGGTGACTTTGGGTTTGTAGATTTTACTACAGAATATTCCCAACCACAATTGGTATACGCTGCCACGTCCGGATTATTTTTTCTATTGATCGGGCTTTTAAAATTATCCCACATCAGTTTTTGGTCTTCCTGCCAGTAAATTTTCTGCCCAAAGATCATATTGGCAGTCAGTAAACAAAATGCAAAAGTTAATTTCATTATTTTACCACAATGGTTTTGGTAATCCAGCTATTTCCTCCATTCCAGAATTTGAAAGTATACTTTCCTTCCAGTTGTGGGCGGAAATTGATTTGATTAGCTCCAGTAAAGCTCTGTTGGGTACAAGGGCCACCAGTAATATACTTGTAGGCAGTAATAGACCTCCCAAACGGACTATCATGAATATAATCATATCCATAGAATCCCTGACACTGAGAAGAATATCTGGAATATGTCTTGATACTCTGTACCGCAAAAACATCCATGGTATCGCTTACAATTTTCACACTGTCTATTTTGATTTTGTCAATAGATTCAATGGTCTCATAATCATCATCATTACAAGACACTGTAAGTAAGCCAAACAATAGTGCTGAAAAACCAATATTTAAAAGTTTTTTCATAACCTTTAATTTTGCGATTATTAATAAATATTTAGCAAAAATTATTCCTTAATTAAACAAAATTAAGAATTAAAATTACCTTTTGATAAATAAACTACTTTTTTAGTATCAAAAAACTCTTCGTCAAAATAATTTTTAAGATTGAAAATTTCACATCTAAGTCCGGCAAGCTCTTCTGCAAGATCACCGCCTTTTAAATATAAAATTCCATTATGCTTAGGATTAAACTGTTCTTTTTCAAACTTCCCTTTTAGCCATCTTAAAAATTCCGGCATCTGAGTTACGGCTCTACTGACTACAAAGTGGAATTTTTCCTTTAATTTCTCTGCTCTTCCGTGGATGGCAGTTACATTTTTCAATCCAACTCCCTCAGCAACAGCATTTACCACGCTGATTTTTTTTCCAATGGAATCAATAAGCGTAAATTCTGACTCAGGAAATAAAATGGCCAGTGGAATCCCAGGAAAACCTCCTCCGGTACCAATATCCAGTACTTTAGTTCCCGGTGCAAATTCCATTACTTTTGCTACACCCAAGGAGTGTAGAATATGCTTTTCATACAACGATTCCATATCTTTTCTGGAAATCACGTTGATCTTTTCATTCCATTCATTGTACAGTTCTTCCAGTTTTGCAAACTGTGTTAGCTGTGTTTCTGTAAGATCCGGAAAATATTTTAATAGTAACGATGTAGACATGTGAATTATTATAATCTACAAAAATAAGTTTTATTTCTCTTGTAGTCAAATCTACTTTTCCCGATCACTCTCAAAAATCAAATCACCAATCACAATATTATTTTGCAATATTCGGAATTACAGGCACATTCAGATTTCCGGACTGGCTGACTGTCTGTATAGCAAAAATATAATTATCCTTTGAAAATGGTATTCTGGCAGAAAGTTCTGTTGTAAATATTTTCTTTTGCCACACAGGACTGTCTGTTTCCCGAATCAAGACAAAATACCCTGCCGGTGTTCCTGATTTTGGTTTTTGCCAGTGAAGCGTTGTAAAGTTAGTAAGTTCCTTAACGTCCATTTCTACCCGCTCGGGTTTCGAGGTAGACTTTGCAAGACTTGCCAGCACGGCAACATTGGCAGCAACGTTTTTTTTCAGATACTTAAAATCTATAAATTCTGGCAGATCACCATATTGCTTGTTGTTTTCTACTCGTATGTCCTGATGCTGATGATCATAATTTTCGTAATATTCTGTAAGTCTTACTGATGGAAACCCATTGGTAACAAAGCTGGTATGATCTCCTCCGCGTAAAAACCGGTCATTCCTGTAGATCATTTTTACATTAAGGTTCTTTACATATTGTTCTGTAATTTCTTTGATGTAACGGGCAAGTTGTCTGGAATCACTATCATTTTCAAGTCCCAGATTTCTAATGGTTGGTGCTTTTTTATCCATCTCCATGTACGGCAACCCTTCACTGAATACTCGTAATGTGCCGGTATTGATTTCCCCCGTCTCACTAGCTTTTGGATTACCAATCATATCATTATTCAGAACGGCTTCTAACTGTAGATTTTCTTTTTTAATTTTCTCTGCAAGAAGTCTGGAACCCAGCAGCGACTGTTCTTCCCCTGAAAAAGCGACAAAAATAATGGAAGCCGGAAACGAGGATTTGCTTAGTATTCTTGCAGCTTCTATCACAGCACTCACGCCACTGCCATCATCGTTGGCACCAGGGGCTACTGAAGTTCTGTTCATCACATCTGTCACCCTTGAATCTAGATGTGCTCCAATCAGGAAAACTCTTTTATCATTAGGATCTGTACCTTTCAGGAAGGCAATGGCGTTGCCTAGGTTCACCGTCTTATCAATACGTTTTCCATCCGGCTGCAGATCTTCCTGCTGAAGATACACCTCCATTCTTCCACCTGAGTTTTTCGCATAGCTTTTAAATTGTTGAATAACCCAGTTCCTTGCAGCTCCAATCCCTTGTTTTGGATCATCTGTTGTACTTAAAGTATGCCTTGTCTGGAAACTTACAAGTTTGCTGATATACGACTTTAATGAATCTTCATTTACCTGTGAAACGTATTTCTTTACTTCATCATCTTTTAAACGTCCCTGAGAAAAGACTGTACAGGAAATTAACAATAGAAAAACGGAATATTTCATAAAATAGATCTTAGATAACTTAAAGATACAAAACCCTGAGTTTTGGAAGCATCTTTTTATTCTTTTATTAGCTATCTTGAAAGTTGAAGCAACAAAAAAACCTAGTAAAAAGGCATTATATGGCTTAAATGCCCTCAAATTCACCAATAGAAAGTTATATTATTTCCAAACAAGGTGATTTGATTGAAACCTGACAAATATCTTTAAAGCAACCCTATTTTTATTACTTCTACAACATGTTTTTATTCTATATTTGTTAAAATTCAAAAAATACATGGACAAACTTTCAGATAGAGTAAAAAGATTAGGTTACTCACAGACTTTTGTAATGTCTAATAAAGCCAGAGAAATGAAAGCTAACGGAATAGATGTTATTAGCTTAACTCTTGGCGAACCGGATTTTGATGTTCCGGATAATATCAAACAGGCAGCCTTTGATGCCATCAATCAAAACTATAGCCACTATTCTCCTGTTCCGGGATTTCTTGAACTACGCGAGGCTATTGCTTACAAATTAAAAAGAGATAACAACTTAGAATATAAACCAACACAAATCTGTGTTTCCAATGGGGCTAAACAGGCTATTTTAAATGTTCTTGCAGCCATTATTAATGATGGGGATGAAGTTTTACTTCCTGCTCCTTATTGGGTAAGCTATGATGAAATGGTAAAAATGATGGGCGGAAATTCTGTGATGCTTCCAACATCTTACGTTACTGATTTCAAGGTTACAGCAGAACAGATTGAGTTGGCGATTACAGATAAGACCAAGGCCATTCTTTTCAGTTCACCATGTAACCCTTCTGGGGGATACTACACCTATGATGAATTAAAATCTATCGCCAAGGTAATTGCCAAATATCCTCACGTTACGATTATTTCAGATGAGATCTATGAATTCATCAATTATGAAACAAAAACCACTTCCATTGCCCAGTTCCCTGAAGTGTATGAACAGACTGCTGTAATTAACGGAATGTCAAAGGCCTTTGCAATGACCGGATGGAGAATCGGGTATTCAGCTTGTCCGGAATGGTTGGCAAAAGCTTGCGAAAAAGTACAGGGACAGATGACAAGTGGTGCAAATACGATGGCTCAAAGAGCATCTATCACAGCTTTAAAAACAGATCCATCAGAATACAAATACATGATTGATGCCTTTAAAAAGAGAAGAGATCTTGTATATGAACTGATTAAGGAAATTCCTGGTTTCAAAGTATTGCTTCCAAAAGCTGCATTTTATTTCTTCCCGGATATTTCTTATTACATCGGAAAGACATTAAACGGAACAGAAATTAAAAACTCTGATGACTTTGCTATGTTTCTTTTAGAAAATGCTCGTGTTGGATGCGTGGGAGGTTTTTCATTCGGAAGTCCTGAGTGCATCAGATTCTCTTATGCTGCCTCTGAAGAAGATTTAAGAGAAGCAATGAAGCGAATTAAAGATTTGTTAGACCAATTCAATTAAGAATTTTAAAAATAAATAAAACACATCTCAACTACAATGAATCTGTTAAAAAAACTAACAATCGTTTCAAGCATTGCTGCGGCAAGTTTTGCGGGTCATGCTTTCGGACAGGATTTTCAGTGGAAAGAAGCTACTTCCAATGGCTATAAGTACAGGTATGTTACCAACGACCCTACTTCAGCAAGATATTATACTTTAAAAAATGGGTTAACTGTTATTCTGAGCCCTACCAATAAGGAGCCAAGGATTCAAACCTATATTGCTACAAAGGCAGGAAGCAAAACAGATCCCGCAGATCATACAGGGCTTGCTCATTATCTTGAACACATGCTCTTCAAAGGAACCAATCAGTTTGGATCTAAAGACTGGGCAAAAGAAAAACCTCTTTTAGACCAGATTGATGCTCTTTACGAGAAATACAATCAGACAAAAGATGAAGCTAAAAGGAAAGAAATCTACAAAGAAATTGACAGAGTTTCTGGAGAGGCTGCCAAGTATGCTATTGCCAATGAATATGACAAAATGATGGCCGGTATGGGCGCTGATGGCACCAATGCCTTTACTTCTTTTGAACAGACTGTATACACAGAGGATGTTCCCTCTAACGTTATTGATAAATTTCTGGCTGTACAGGGAGAAAGATTCAGGGAGCCGGTACTTAGACTTTTCCATACGGAGCTTGAAGCGGTATATGAAGAAAAAAACAGATCTCTTGATGATGATGGAGATAAGGTTTTTGATATGATGTTTGCGAACCTTTTCCCTAATAACAATTATGGAAAGCAAACTACTATCGGAACCATTGAACACCTGAAAAACCCTTCTCTGCATGCCATCAGAGAATATTATAACAATTACTATGTTCCCAACAATATGGGGATCATCATGTCCGGAGATTTCAATCCTGATGAAGTAATTACCAAGATTGACAAGGCCTTCTCTTACATGAAATCCAAGCCTGTTCCTGAATACAAAATCGGACAGGAAAAAGCGATAGCTTCTCCGGTAATCAAGGAAGTTGTAGGACCAGATGCAGAAAGTGTAATGCTTGGCTTCAGATTCCCAGGAGCTTCAACAAAGGATGCAAGATTATTAAATTTTGTAGGAAGCATGCTTACCAACGGTCAGGCAGGGCTAATTGACCTTGATTTGGTGAAAAAACAAAAGCTGCTGGGAGCCTTTGCTTTCCCTTATGCTCTGAAAGATTATTCAGTTTTATTACTACAGGGAAAACCTACTGAAGGACAATCTTTGGATGAAGTAAAAAATCTTCTTATTCAGGAAATTGATAAATTAAGAAAGGGTGAATTCTCTGATGATTTAATTCAATCCATCGTAAACAACGAAAAGAAGAACATCATTCAGAAAGATGAAAAATATTCTTCAAGAGCAAGTCTTTTGATGGATGAGTTTACTTCAGAAGTTGATCACAAGGCCAACCTTGAATATGTTGAAGAAATCTCCAAGCTGACTAAAAAGGATATCATGGATTTTGCAGCGAAATATCTTCAAAACAACAATTATGTAGCAGTTTACAAGAAAAAAGGTGAAGATAAGAGCATTGTAAAGGTAGACAAACCTACCATCACTCCGGTTTCTGTAAACAGAGAAGACCAGTCTCCTTTCCTTAAGAAAATTGACGAAATGCCGGAAAAAGCCATTGCTCCGGTTTGGCTGAACTACGATAAAGATATCACCAAAAATAAACTGGGTGATGTAGATGTACTTTCTGTAAAAAATACAGATAATGCTTTATTCAGAATGTACTATCACTTCGATTCCGGAAAATGGAACAATAAAATGCTTCCATTGGCTGCAGAATATCTTCAGTATCTTGGAACGAATGATAAGTCTTCTGAAACCATCAGTAGAGAATTCTATAAACTGGCATCTAGCTTTAATGTAAGTGCCGGAAATGAAGAAACCTATGTATCTATAGAAGGCTTAAATGAAAACTTTGATAAGTCCATTGCACTATTTGAGGATCTGATCAGAAACTGTAAGGCAGACCAAGCTGCACTGGATGCTTATAAAGCGAGACTAAAAAAAGCCAGAGCCAATGCCAAGCAAAACAAGGCAACGATCATGGCAGGATTGAGAAGCTACGCACAATATGGCGCGCAAAATCCATTCAACAATGTATTGAGTGATGCTGAGCTTGATGCATTAAAAGCTGAAGATTTGATTAATATTCTTCATGATTTATTCAACTTTAAACATAAGGTATTGTACTATGGACCAAAGTCGGGAGATGAACCAGTAGCTTCACTGAAGCCTATTCATAAACTTCCTGCAAGCCTTAAGGAGCTTCCTAAGACCAAGACGTTTGTTCAGATCCCAACGGATAAGAATAAGGTACTATTCGCTCATTACGACATGGTACAGGCCGAAGTATTCTGGGTAAGAAATTCAGATCAGTACAATCCTACCCTTACCCCTACTGTAAGCTTGTTCAATAACTACTTTGGAGGAGGAATGGGATCTATTGTATTCCAAACCATCAGAGAATCTAAAGCACTAGCCTATTCTACTTACTCTTATTTTGCTCTTCCAAGCAAGAAATCGGATAAAGACATGGTGATGGCTTATGTAGGAACTCAGGCAGATAAATTCAACGAGTCTACTACGGCAATGAATGAACTTCTGACAACACTTCCAAAGTCTGAGCAATTGTTTGAAACAGCAAAAAGCGGATTGAAAAAATCTATAGCTTCTGAAAGAATTTCTCAGGATGGCATCATCTTCTCCTATCTAAAGGCCCAAAGACTTGGAAATAACTTTGATATGAGAAAGAACGTCTATGAACAGGCACCAAAATTGTCTTTCGCTGACATTAATGCTTTCCACGACAAGGAAATGAAAAATAAGAATTACACCTACTGTCTTGTCGCAGCACAAGATAAAGTAAATGAAGCCGATATGCAGAAATTAGGCGAGGTAAAAAAACTCAATCTAACAGAAGTATTTGGTTACTAAAATCAACAAAAGGTCCTGATTTCAGGGCCTTTTTATTTAATAACATGTCAAAAACAATTATAGATTTTATTTATCGATATTCGTTTGTTCGATAGATAAAACTTCTCTATATTTGCATTAGAAATTTAAATATAAAAACAGAAAATTATGTCTTTAGTAGGAAAAAAATTCCCGAATTTAACAATCGACGCAATGTCTGAAATGGGTGACGATTTAAAAATCAACATCCTTGAAGAAGCAACAAAAAACCAACAGAAAGTACTTTTATTCTGGTACCCTAAAGATTTCACTTTTGTATGCCCTACTGAGCTTCACGCTTTCCAGGAGGCTTTAGGTGAATTCGAAAAAAGAAACACTAAAGTAATCGGTGCATCTTGTGATACTAACGAAGTACACTTTGCATGGTTGAACACACCAAAGGATAACGGTGGTATCGAAGGGGTAACTTACCCACTTTTAGCTGATACTCACAGACAATTAGCAAACACTTTAGGAATCGTAGATCAGGATTTCGAATATAACGAGGAAGGAGAAGAAGTTTTCACAGGTTCTAACGTAACTTACAGAGCAACTTACCTTATCGACGAAACTGGAAAAATCTTCCACGAAGCGGTAAACGATATGCCTCTAGGAAGAAACGTAAAGGAATTCTTAAGATTAATCGACGCTTACACTCACGTTCAAAAACATGGTGAAGTATGTCCTGCAAACTGGGAAGAAGGTAAGGATGCTATGAAAGCTGACAGAACTTCTACAGCAGAATACTTAGCAAAAAATTAATATTTTAATATAACAATGTAACAATCTAACAGGATAACAATTTTAAAAGTTTTTTTGAATTGTTAGATTGATAAATTTTTAGATTGTTACATTGTTTATTTTCTAAAAATAAAATTATGTACACAGAATTAACAGAAGATACATTACAGAATATTGTAAATGACAACGAAAAAGTAGTTGTTCAATATGGTGCAACATGGTGCGGAAACTGCAGAATCATGAAGCCAAAATTCAAGAAATTAGCATCTGAGAATGACGCCATTCCTTTCTTATATGTAGATGCCGAAAAGCTTCCTGAAAGCAGAAAACTAGCAAAAGTAGACAACCTGCCTACATTCGCGATCTTTAAAAATGGTGAATTGGTAAACCAGGTTCAATCTAACCAGGCTGAAAGTTTAATTAACCTTTTTAACGAATTATCATAATGAAATTACCAGTAATCAGACAATTCTATCAGAATCAGACCCCTGAGAACCTTGAAAAAACATTAGAAGTTCTGGAAAGCTTCTGCGAGTTCAGAGGAACAAGTGAAGAAGACCTAAATGTTGCAGGAGAGCTTATTACAAACATTTGCGGAGCTTTGGAAGTTCATGCTAATGTACAAAACGGAATGAGCGAAAAAGACGCCCTAAACTCATTTGCACAAAAGGTTTTAGGCTCCATCGATAAATAATCTTTTACTTACTAAAGATTATAAAAACACAAAATACCTGAGGTTTTCCTCATTACTATACTTTTTCTTTATTCTTTATGATCCACCTGTATCTTACTTCAAAAGGCTTTTTGCCCTATGAGGTCAGGAATTACATGGGCATCAATTAAAGAATATCCAACAAAATCCCGATGAACTGTCATCAGGATTTTTTGGTTCAATCCTAAAATCAAATATTCTTTTCGTTAATATCAGCAATACAAATAACACTGTGTTATTCGTGACCCTTGTGTTAAGACAACTATTTAAGAATAAAAAATCCTGATGATATGATCACCAGGATTAGTATTAAGAAATTCAATATTGAATTAACTTCTCTTGCTCATTAAAATATTCAGAATATACCAGAACAAAAGCATAATAGATGCAAAAAGCTGTAATGCCGCTCCTACATACTGATTTGTTCCATAAGAATCCTTTAGCTTACTTGTTTGATATAAAATAGTTGCCGAAGCCAAGATCACCATTCCAACAGAGAACCACAATCCTAAGTTGAAACCAAATGCCATCCCGCCAACGATTAATCCGATTGAAATAAATCCTCCGATTACAATAATATTCCTTAAAAAAGAAAAATCTCTCTTGGAAGTAAATGCAACTGCAGAAATACCGGCAAACATTGCCACAGTTAAAGTAGCAGCCTGGAAAATCACATTAGCTCCACCCGCCATATTAGTAGCAATAAAAAGCAAAGGCATAAAAATGATAGCTTCCAATACAATGTAAAATCCTAATCCTAAATATTGCGTTGATTTACTTTGTGAAAGTGACCATTTAGAGGCCAAAATAGAAGCCAGCCAAAACACACCAATGATTAATAACCACGTATATCTCTGACCGAACATCATTGCAATGATCTCTACAGGTACAGTTTTCAATAAAATAGTTTCAACTCCAATAAATGCAAGTATTGACAAAGCAACATGCAAATAGGTTTTCTTGTAAAAGCTCGCTTTCTCCACATCCGAAGAATGAGCAACTAAAACATCTGTCATCATAGTTAATATTTTTTTAATTTAATCGAAAATAAATCTATTGATCAACCCCAATCGGCATCACTCCTAAAATTTTGCCGTTATCTTCAAATATTGCACTCAATACCTCCTTTGAAGAAGCATCCCCTGCATATTTATACTTGATATTGGGATGATTCAATCCATCCATTGTTGAATAATAGCCAACCTTTAGAACTTCAAGCTTTTTACTGGGATCAATACCATCCTTAACTTTCTTAAGGATATCTTCTGTAACAATCTCTTTTACCTTATCGGAAATTAACTCATCAACAGTCTTCTGGTCAGAAGATTGCAAAGCATCAAGGAATTTAAATAGATTACTGTTATATAGATTTATTTTCTCCTTGCTTATTGTTGCCGGTACTTCTTGCTTCTGGTTTTTGTCGACCTTTAACCCTACAACCTTTTGGGCAAACATCAGCTGCCCACCCACAATCGCAAGACTTAAAAATAATTTTCTCATACTGTTCATTTTGTTATTTAGTGATATAGGTCATGGAAGATACGAAAATCAGACCACTTCTAAAAATTTCATAGTATCCACATTATCCGCATAGGTATCTAGACTTGGGCTTTGTGCTTCTCCAAAAGAAATTGAATTCAATCCAAGTTCACCCTTAGCTACAATACACTGAATGTCTTCTTCATTTTCAGCAATAAAGTTTTTCACTTCATCCAAAGATTCATATCTGCTGAAATTAATGACAGAAAGTGGACTAAACAGCTTATCATCTTCTTTCAGCATCACAAAGTTATTATCCCAGAATTTATCCTGATTCAGAAGATATACAGCCCTGTTGTAATCATAGTTGTTTGCATATTTATTATGATGGATAATATCCTGGAAATCAAGGAAGCTCTCAAACAACCTATCGATAACAAAATCCTTTGGAATAAAGATTCTTGTTACATTTCTGCATCCCAATCCAAAATATTGGAAAATATCATTAGCCAGAAGTTGCAATTCTTCTTCTGTTTCATCTCCTTTTAAAACAGCAATTGAAGTTCTGTTTTTACGGATAATGCTTAAATGATTTTTAAAATAATACTCCAGATATCTTGCTGTATTATTACTTCCTGTGGCAATTACAGCATCAAAATTCTCTAATCTCTCTACAAATTCAAACTGGATGGCATCATTAGAAAACTCTTTCCATTTTTTTAATAGAAACGGAAGCATTGTTTTATCTTTTGAAGACAATTTAATAAGCGGAATATGATTACTTAAAATCACGGAAATCACATCATGAAATCCTACCAAAGGAATATTTCCCGCCAAAATAAGTCCAACTTTCTTTGAAACTTTAGAGATTGAATAATTTTGAAGCCAGTTTTTTATATTCTCTTCAGTCAGTAAATCAGTCCATTGCCGTAAAGCAAATTTCTGATTATCAATTGTAAACCATGGATTTTCTATTTCAGACTTCTTTAATAATAATTCAATATTAACATCATCTTCGTTATAATCATCTGGTTTCTTCGCTAAAAACGCTTTTATATAATCACTTAATTTAATAAGTCCTAAAACTTGATTTTCGGTATTCATAATTACTTTAAAATTGGGGAATATTTTGTAATTTTGTGCAAATTTAAAAAAAATTAGCGATGGCTATTAAAATAACTGATGAATGCATTAATTGTGGGGCTTGTGAACCAGAATGTCCAAATAATGCAATATATGAAGGAGCCGTAGACTGGAAAGCTTCGGAAGGTACTGCACTTCAAGGCACTATAACATTGCCATCAGGACTTACTGTAGATGCAGATGCATCACAGGAGCCTGTAAGTGATGATGTATATTTTATTGTAACAGACAAGTGTACGGAATGTAAAGGGTTCCATGAAGAACCACAGTGTGCGGCTGTATGCCCTGTAGACTGCTGTGTTCCTGATGAGGATCATGTAGAATCTGAAGAGGCTTTGCTTAACAAAAAAGCATTCTTACACGGCGAATAAAAAAATTCCGTCTCATAAATTTGTGAGGCGGCTTTTTTTAACCGGGAATTCAACAAAACCAAAAATAAAGCTAAGGAAATCCAATTCCGGATGCAACCAAAAAATAAAAATATGAACAAAAAGCACAACTTCAGCGCGGGACCATGTATCTTACCACAAGAAGTATTCGAAAAATCGGCACAGGCAATCTTAGACTTTAATGGTATAGGATTATCACTTCTTGAAATTTCTCACAGAAGCAAGGATTTCGTTGCTGTAATGGACGAAGCACGTGCTATTGTAAAAAGATTAATGAATCTTGGTGATGATTATGAAGTTCTTTATTTAGGAAGCGGAGCCAGCATGCAGTTCGCAATGGTACCTTATAACCTAATGAAAGTGGGTGGAAAAGCAGCTTACCTGGACACAGGAACATGGGCAGCCGGAGCCATTAAGGAAGCAAAAAAATTAGGAACAGTAGATGTAGTAGGTTCATCAAAAGAGGAAAACTATTCTTTCATTCCTAAAGATTATACGGTGGGTTCAGAATACGATTATTTCCACTGCACCTCCAACAACACAATCTATGGTACACAGATGAAATCTTTCCCTGAAGTGGATACCCTGATGGTGTGTGATATGAGTTCAGATATTTTCTCCAGACAACTTGATTTTTCAAAATTTGATTTAATCTATGCAGGGGCACAGAAAAATATGGGACCAGCAGGCGTTACATTAGTAGTGATCAAAAAAGAAATCCTTGGGAAGACAGGAAGAGAAAACATGCTGTCTATGCTGGATTATTCTCAACATATATCTAAGGAATCCATGTACAATACTCCACCGGTATTCCCTATTTATGCTTCTTTATTAACGCTTCAATATCTTGAAAAAAATGGTGGTATTGCAGCTGCAGAACAAAGAAACGAGGCAAAAGCCAAACTTCTTTATGGTGAGATTGACAGCAATCCATTATTTGAAACATTTTGTGTAGAAGAAGACCGTTCATTCATGAATGTTTCTTTCAAAATTACAGATGAAAGCAAAAAAGAAGAATTTGACAATGCTTGGAAAGCAGCAGGAATTAGTGGACTGAACGGACACAGAAGTCTGGGAGGATACAGAGCCAGCTTATACAACGCTTTACCCATTGAAAGCGTACAGGTATTGGTAGATGTAATGAAGTCGATAAAATAACTTATATTAGGCGACCAAAAAATTAAAAAGATTATTAGATCACAGCTATCACATTTCAGACTTTGAAAGTTCCGATTTTGACAGCTCAAATCTAACATCTATAATAAAATAACACATGAAAGTTTTAGCAAACGATGGAATCTCAAAAGCAGGAGAACGCGCTTTAAAAGAAGCCGGAATTGAAATTCTGGACAATAGAGTGGCCCAAGATCACGTTATTAATTTTATCAACGATAATAATGTGGGTGTTCTTCTTGTAAGAAGTGCAACAAAGGTAAGACAAGACCTGATTGATGCATGCCCAAGCCTTAAAATTATAGGACGAGGAGGCATCGGAATGGATAATATTGATGTTGAATATGCAAAAAGCAAGGGTATAAAAATAATAAATACCCCTACTGCATCTTCAAAATCTGTAGCAGAATTGGTATTTGGGCATTTTCTTTCATTGGCAAGATTCCTTCACGAATCAAACAGATTAATGCCTTTGGAGGGAGAAACCCACTTCAATGCCATGAAAAAGTCATTCAGCAATGCATATGAACTTTCAGGAAAAACATTAGGAGTAATAGGCTTTGGAAGTATTGGCCAGGAAGTCATCAAAATAGGAATTTCCCTGGGAATGAAAATTCAGGTCCTTACAAGAAGCCCAAAAACAGAAGTTCTTACGTTGAATTTCTTTGATGGACAATCTGTAAATTTTGAAATCACTTCCACCAATGATATGGAGGCATTTCTTAAAGAAGCAGACTTCATTAGCATCAATACTCCTAAAACGAACGAATACATTATAGATACTCCACAATTTGAAAAAATGAAAGATGGTGTCTATATTGTAAATACTGCAAGAGGCGGTGTGATTAATGAAGTAACACTGATTGATTTCATAGATTCAGGAAAAGTTGCAGGAGCGGCATTGGATGTTTTTGAAAATGAACCCAGCCCAGAGCTTCCTTTATTAATGAACCCAGCACTATCACTTTCTCCCCATGTAGGAGGAAATACGGTAGATGCGCAAGAGAAAATCGGTATCGAACTTGCAGAACAAATTATTAAGCTACAAAAAGAAACTATAAGATAAATATGCCTGTTTTTAAACCTTTCCGTGGAATAAGACCTCACAGAGACTTTGAGGATACTTTCCCTACCCATCCACTGGATAATTTTACCCAGGAAGAAATCGCTGAGAAAGCTCAGGTTGAAAATACCTACATCAATATGATTAAGCCATATGTTGTAAGTAAATCCAAGGATATTGACCGGAACCTGAGGAAAATCCGTTCTACCTTTGAAGAACTGCTGGACGAAAAAAAATTGGTCCAGGATAATTCTGCATACTATCTTTATGAGCAGATATATCCTAATAAGCAGATTTTCAGAGGACTTCTGGGATTGGCAAGTATTGAGGATTTCTGGAATGGAAAAATCAAAAGACATGAAAGTACCATTCCACAGAAAAAGGAAAAACTGGCTCATTACCTTGAAAAAGTAAATCTGCAGGCAGAACCTGTACTTCTTACCTACCCTGCCAACTCAAAAATTGAGTTGCTGATGAACCACGAGGAAAAAAACGTTCCCATCTTCAATCATGTAGACACCATTGGGATCAGACATAAAATCTGGAGAATAGACAACCGCTTAAAACTACAGCAGTTTAAAGAAGTGATTGACCAGATTGATTCATTTTATATTGCCGACGGACACCATAGAATTGGCTCTACAGCAATAAATGCAAAACGTCACAAAGATAAGAACAAGAGACATAACGGCACAGAACTTTACAACTTTGTATACAGTTTTATTGTTTCCAACCAATCCATTAAGATTCACGATTACAACAGAATCTTGCACGACCTGAATGGGATTTCAAAAGAAGATTTCCTAAAGCAGCTTGAAGAATATTTCCTCATCCACGAAAAAGGAGAAACATCGTATTTCCCATCTCAGAAATTCCATATTTCAATGTATTTAGATGGTAAATTCTATTCTCTTCACGTGAAGCATGATCTTCGTTCAAAGGAAATGTCATTGGATAACCTGGATCACCATTTATTAGACAAGTACATATTCAAGGGTATTTTAAAAATAGAAGATCCGGATAGCTCTGAATTAATTTCCTATGTGAAAGGTACATCTAACCTTAACGGAATTAATCTTTTAAAAGAAAAGGTAGATAACAACGAAGGCAAGGTAGGTTTCGGTATTTATCCTGTAAGTTTTAATGATATGATTAAAATTTCAGACTTAAAATTAAGTATGCCTCCAAAATGTACATTCATCGAGCCAAAATTGATTACAGCCCTGTTAATGTACGACATGAAACCTTAATAAATTCCTATTTTTTCCCTACTTTTAACATCGGAAAAAGAAAGGTAAATAAAAAATGAAAAAAATATTCATTATACTTCCACTCTTTTTGAGTGGATTTTTATTTTCTCAGAAAAAGCCACATAAAAATCCGGCAAAAAAAAATACCACAGTCAAATTCAACTACCATGATGAATTCAAAAATATCTCTGACGAGATCTTAACTAATGGTACAGCCTATGAAAACCTTGCAGAACTTACCAAAGGAATAGGTCCACGTTTCAGTGCTACTTCGGGATACGCAAAAGCAACCGAATGGGCGGAAAAAAAGTTCAAGGAAATTGGTATTAACATGATCTGGCGGCAAGAAGCCAAAGCTCCCATCTGGATCAGAGGAAAAGAGTCTCTACAAATAAAAACAGAAAATGGAGATTGGAAAAATATCAGAATGCTATCTTTCGGAAACTCTGAAGGAACAGGAGGAAAAGATCTAATGGGGGAAATTATTTTAATTAATTCCACTTCAGAACTTAATGCCATGTCAATAGGTCAACTAAAAGACAAAATAGTTTTCGTGAATGTACCTATGGATCCTACCATTGTGAATACAAGTGATTCCTATTTACTGACAGCAAAATCAAAATTAATTTCCGCGTCCGTAATTGCGAAAACAGGTGCAAAAGCATTAATTATAAGATCATTAACAACCGCTAATGATGACACCCCTCATGCCAAAATGATTTACTACGAACCAGATGATAAAGTGAAAATACCAGCTTTATCAATAGGAGTAAGATCAGCGGATGAATTAGAAAAAACATTAAAAAAGCAAAAAGTTACGGCTAAAATCAACATGACAGCCGAATCTAAAGGCAGCACAACAAATCCAAATATTATTGCTGAAATTCAGGGTAAAAAAGATTCTAAAGTGATTGTTTTAGGTGCTCAGCTTGATTCTTGGGATATTGGCGAAGGAGCCATTGATGATGGAACAGGAGTTGCCCAGTGCATTGAAGTTTTAAGAACCTTAAAAGCCCTTGGGTATGAAAATAATCACACCATCCGGGTGGTTTTGTATGCCAATAGTGAAAACGGTGGACAAGGTCGTGAAATGTATGCTGCTTATGTGAAAAAGAAAGAAGAAAAACACGTATTCGCCTTAGGAACAGATGCTGGAGGGTACTCTCCAAGAGGATTCTCGTTGGACATGCCTCCACAAAGACGAAAACAAATTTTCGAATGGAAAAACTACTTCCTCCCTTACGGAATTTATGACTTCGATCAAACCTACGCCATACAAGATATTTCCCCGTTGAAGAAACTGGATATTCCATTGGCAGAACTGGTTGTAGATACCCAGCGTTATTTTGATTACCATCACTCTGCAGAAGATACTTTTGACAAGGTAAATAAAAGAGAACTTCTCTTGGGTGCAGTAGCCATGACACAGTTGATTTTTATGATTGATAAAAACTGGTAACATGAAAAAGATTGTAAACCTATCATTAATCACTTTAGGAGTAACCTTTTTATCAGGGCAAACTAAAGAAGACTCCATACAGTTCAACAAAATCTCAACAGAAACCCTAAACAATGGAAAAGGATACAATGATTTGCGAGAACTTACAAAAAATATAGGCCATCGTTTAAGCGGTTCAGAAGCCTATGAAAAATCTGTAAAATGGGCAGAGCTAAAACTTCGTGAAGCAGGAGCAGACAAAGTATGGCTTCAGGAAGTCATGATCCCTGTATGGGTAAGAGGAAAAGAATCCCTACACATCAAAACCTCCAACGGAAGCTGGAAAAACCTTAAAATGCTGTCCTTAGGAAACTCTGAAGGAACTGATGGTAAGGATGTTTCAGGAGAAATCATCATGGTCAAATCTCTGGAAGAATATGACCTGTTACCAGCAGAAAAAGTAAAAGGCAAGATTGTTTTCTTTAATTATCCCTTCAATCAAGGGCATGTGCAAACTTTTATTGCCTATCGTGAAGCAGGAGCCTATAGAAGAACGGCAGCTTCATTAACAGCAAAAAAAGGAGGTAAATTTGCCATTATTCGATCTCTGTCTTCTGCTTTTGACGACGTCCCTCATACTGGAAACATGAAGTATGAGGACAATATTGCAAAAGTTCCCGCGGTAACAATAGGAAATACAACAGCAGACGAACTTGAGGCCTTATTGAGAAGTCAAAAGATCACCGCAAAACTCAATTCCAACTGCGGAATGAAAGGTGAGAAACTCTCCCACTCCGTTATTGGCGAAATTACAGGTAAAAAAGACCAAAGCGTAATCGTAGTTGGCGGACATCTTGATTCCTGGGACGTGGGTGAAGGTGCACATGATGACGGCGCAGGAATTGTTCAGAGTATTGAAGTAATAAGAACATTCAAAAAATTAGGAATACAAAACAACCATAGCATTAGAGCCGTCTGTTTTGCAAACGAAGAAAACGGAACAAAAGGCGGAAAACAATATGGAAAAACAGCTAAAGAAAGCAATGAAAAACATCTTTTTGCCATAGAATCCGATGCCGGAGGTTTTTCTCCCAGAGGAATTTCACTGGAAATGGATGATGCTAAAAGGAATCAGATCAAAAGCTGGGTAAACTTATTTTTACCTTACGGCGTTTATAATTTTGAAGGAAAATATTCAGGTTCAGATATTGCTCCGCTTCACGAAATGGGTGTTCCAACGGCAGAGCTTGTTCCGGATCCGCAACGTTATTTTGATATTCACCACACCGCAGAAGATACTTTTGAAAAAGTAAACCGCCGGGAGTTACTGCTTGGAGCAACGGTTATGACACAACTTATTTATATGATTGATAAAAATTGGTAAACAATGAAAAAGATACTAGGAACCTCATTATTACTTTTTGGTATGGCTGTTTTTGGCCAGTCTAAAGAAGATTCTCTACAGTTCAGTAAAATCTCCCTGGAAGTTTTAAACAATGGAAAAGGATACAATGATTTGCGAGAACTTACAAAAAATATCGGCCATCGTTTAAGCGGTTCAGAAGCCTATGAAAAATCCGTAAAATGGGCAGAGCAAAAACTTCGTGATGCAGGAGCAGACAAGGTATGGCTTCAGGAAGTCATGATCCCTGTCTGGGTAAGGGGAAAAGAATCCCTACACATCAAAGCCGCCAACGGAAGCTGGAAAAACCTTAAAATGCTGTCCTTAGGAAACTCTGAAGGAACTGGTGGCAAGGATATTTCGGGAGAAATTATCATGGTAAAATCTATGGAAGAATACAACCAACTCCCTGCCGAAAAGGTAAAGGATAAAATCGTATTCTTTAATTACGCTTTCAAACAATCATTCATTGAAACCTTTAAAGGATACAGTGATGCTTCAAAATACAGGTCAACTGCAGCTTCATTAACAGCCAAAAAAGGTGGAAAATTTGCCATTGTAAGATCGCTTTCCTCTGCATTTGATGATATTCCCCATACAGGAGCCATGCGTTATGACGAAAGTGTTTCCAAAATACCCGCTGTAGCCATTGGAAGTACCACAGCAGACGAACTTGAAACCTTATTGAAAAATCAAAAAATCACCGCAAAACTTAATTCCAACTGCGGAATGAAAGGAGAAAAGCTCTCTCACTCCGTTATTGGTGAGATCACAGGCAAAAAAGATCAAAGCGTAATTGTAGTGGGTGGACACCTTGATTCTTGGGACGTGGGTGAAGGGGCACATGATGACGGGGCAGGAATTGTTCAAAGCATTGAAGTACTAAGAACATTTAAAAAACTAGGAATACAAAACAACCATACCATCAGAGTCGTTTGCTTCGCCAATGAAGAAAATGGCGTAAAAGGAGGAATTCAATATGGAAAAACAGTAAAAGAAAACAATGAAAAGCATCTTTTTGCCATAGAATCCGATGCCGGAGGTTTTGCCCCAAGAGGAATTGCTCTTGACATGGATGATTCCAAAAGAAAACAAATCCAGGGCTGGTCAAAATTATTCCTTCCATACGGAGTCTATAATTTTGAAGAAAAATTTTCAGGAACCGACCTCTATCCACTTCATGACATGGGAATTCCTGCCGCAGAATTAATGCCGGATTCTCAACGTTATTTTGATATCCACCACACAGAAGAAGATACCTTTGAAAAAGTAAACAGAAGAGAACTTCTACTAGGAGCTATAACAATGACTCAGGTTATTTATATGATTGATAAAAACTGGTAAAATTTTATAAAAAGACCGTTTCTGTTTTGAAACGGTCTTTTTAATAGCAAATTTATTCTATTCTTTTAATCAATCCTCTACTTTTTGGAAATGTTAAAATTTGTAAACATTGTAAGTAGCAATTACATAAAAAACTTTGTATTGAATTAATAATCTATTTTTTTACTTTCTCATTAATTGATATAATAAATTCTTACAGACATGATTTATTCCTCCGCCCGATTCCCAATTTACATCGAACTTACCCACCCCCAATGCATAAGATGGTATTGAAATCTTAGAATGAAACATAGGCGGATTATCTTTTATTTTAGCAAAATAATCTATTTCAAAGTTTGATTTTCTATAATACTGAATTTCAATCAAAGTTTCTTTTTAATCAGCTTTGAAAATATATAAATTGATATCATAAAGATCATGATACTCATTATTTAACACTTCTATTGCAGCGTCTAAAGTGATTGGTGTTTTTGAATTATTTATCATTTTTCTAGATTCTCTCCGCTTAAAAAGATCTGCTCCATCAAATTCATTAGAATCAGATAGAATAAAAACAAGATTTAAAGAAATCCTATTCCAACAATATTGGCCTGACAACTGCAGAAGATCATCGATTGATCTGTTAATCCATTTAATCAAATTTTCATGATTCATTTTTCTAATTTAAATAACTTCATTGAAAACATTTTATAAAATTCATTTTCATCATTTACAATATAATGAATTTAAAAATAAAGCTTTTTCTTCGTTTAAGGAAATATCACACTAGATAAACTCATAAACAACACATTACAGTAAAATAACTCAAACTGTTAATAGTAGAGTTATCACTTTGGCATGAAATTGGCATTTAATTTTTCGAGAAAAAATTAAAAAAACACTAAGGATGAGAAAAAAGGTTTTCTGTGGATTTTCAGTTTTCCACTGATTCAAAGTTCATATTGATGTATATGAATCCTTTTTTTTCTACGATGCCGTAAAAGATACGGGAATGTGATAGATTAACACTCGGTTAATTTGTTACTGCAGAATTATGCCCCGTATCTAACTGGTATCATTTTAAAAACCCTATGAATCATTTATTGATTCAAAAAATTATAAATCCCGGACTCTAAGCCCGGTATAATGACATAGATAAACGGCAAAGTCATCATGAACCTTAGCCCAGTAAGAGAATATGCCATTCTTTTTACCTTGATGATTGCGTTGCTTTATTCTAGTTAATTAATGTATAACCCTTAAAATGTAAGTAATGATGAGAGCCTTTTTTGAAATGATTTTTAAGAGAAATGAAGACGCAGCGAAAATGCATATCTTGAGCCTGTTATTGGTTTTAAGTTTTGCAGTCTTTTCTGTATTGATATACACCTCGAAACCAAGCTTTAACAGCTTAATTATATATCTGACAGCATTTGCTGCCTATATCGGCTTTGGTCTTGTATTCATCAGTTCCTTAGCCGGAACAGGAATGAAGAAAAGATCAAGCAGAAACATATAACTTTTTAATCTTTCTTTTACTGAAAAACCGCCCTTTTGGGGCGGTTTTTTTATAAATTATACTTTCAAAATCTATTCATTAAAGATATCTTTCATCATCTTATCAAGGAACTTTGTAGTTTCTACCTCAATAATTTTTTCAGATTTTGCGACTAGCTCTGTGTGAAAAGGCTGGCAACAGGCTTTAATTCCAAATCCATCATCTGTTTTTACAAACTCCGGATGTAGGTTATGTTCTTTACAAACTTCAGATTCTATTTCCTGTTTTATTAAATCATAATTTAGATCAAACATGTTCTTTTATTTTTGTTTCATTGGTGATTGATAAAGATAGAAATATTTTTCATTTATAGAAATCCGGATTTCTACGGTACTTTTATAAAAACAAAAAAAGCCGCTCTTTTCAGAACGGCTTTCATATCTTAAAAAAGATTCAATTATTTTACTTTTACAAGCTCAACATCGAAAACTAACCAAGAGTTTGGTGGAATAACTCCTCCTGCACCTCTTTCTCCGTAACCCATTGCTGGTGGAATCAATAAAGTAGCAGTCTCACCCTCTTTTAACAATAGGATACCTTCATCCCATCCTTTGATTACTCTTCCCATTCCAATTGGAATTTCAATTGGCTCGTTTCTCTTGAATGAAGAATCGAACTCAGTTCCGTCTACTAACTTTCCAGCGTAGTGTACAGATACGTTATCACCAGATTTTGGAGCTTTACCATCAGCTGTTTTAGTGATTTTATAGTAAAGACCTGATTCAGTTTTTTGCATTCCAGCTTTTAGGTTTTCAACTAGTTTTTCCTGGTTTGCCTTAAATTCTTCTTCTTTTTTCTTTTTTTCAGCCTCTTCTTTAGCGATGAAAGCTTTGTTGTTTTCTGCAATTTTAGCTTTTCCTTCGTTGAAAGTCTTAGCAGCATCGTAGTTTTTGTACTCATCACCTTTTCCGAAAACAGAAACTTTCTCTAGAACGATATCTGTTTTAGGCTTATCCTGAGCTCCTTTTTCAACATTAGCAATAGCATCAATTACATCATTACCTTTTACCACTTTTCCAAAGATTGTGTGTCTTCCGTCTAACCAAGGTGTAGCTACTTCAGTGATGAAGAACTGAGAACCGTTTGTATTTGGTCCGGAGTTCGCCATAGAAAGAATACCTTTTCCTGTATGTTTAAGGTCATTTCTTTCATCCTCGAATTTATATCCCGGATCTCCCATTCCTGTTCCCTGAGGGTCACCTCCTTGAATCATGAAATCTTTGATCACTCTGTGGAAAATAGTTCCGTCATAGTAAGGAACTCCCTTAGCCTTAGCTTTGTTATCGATTTTCCCTTCTGCAAGACCGATAAAGTTGGCTACAGTTACTGGTGCTTTCTTGTCCTCAAACTTAACAATTAAGTTACCTTTTGTGGTTTGAAGATTAGCATAAAGTCCGTCATTAAGACCTTCGTAAGTTTCTTTGTCTACGTTCATTTTTTTATAAATTGGGGTACAACTCATCAGCGAAATACTTGCCGCTGCCAGAATTATATTTTTGTTAAACAATTTCATGTATTATAAAGCTTTTAATTTTATGATTAATGGGATATCGTTGTCTATTTTCTTTTCGTCTCCAAAAGTTCCATAAGCTAAAGAAGACGGCACCAAAAGCGTTACTTCCTCTCCATCATGTATAAAACGCAAAGCATTTTCCACCGCTTTCAGTTCATCAAAATGCCCGAATTTGGCATCTCTTCTTTCAAAAGGCTGATCATAGATCTTTGTCTGATCAAAATCGTACAATTCATATGAGTAAGAGATAAGAGTATTATCTATTCTCCTTTTCCTGCGATCATAGCCATCCACCGTAACCCAATAGTTAAGCTGCGTAGGATAATACTTGACCGATTGTCCGTTAATCCAGTCCTGGATTTGACCTCTTTCTATAACATTCAGATTTTTCATCCTGTTCTTAGAAACATCCAGATCTTTTTGGCTTAAAACACCTCCTACAGGAGGATGAGCCGTCTGTGCATTTCTATTGCAACTCAACAGGCTTATGGCTGATATGAAGAGTAATTTTTTCATAAACTTATGCGAAAATACACATTTCATGAATTAATTACAAAACTTATCCTAGGATTTACCATAACAATTTAATATAAATAAAAAAAGCCGGGAATTTCCCGGCTTCTATATGATTTTATCAGTTAAGATTAAACTGTTTCTAAAGCGTGATCTACCACTACTCTCCATCCGAATGGATCTTCAGAAAGATTGTTTTGTAGATCTACCAAGTCTTTCTTAAGGGTAGCTGCATAGCTATCTGCATCAGATAATTTTGGAAGCGCCAGTTTCTCACCTTGGTATCCTAAAGCCTGGAATACTGTTGTAACTACTGCTGTACCTACTCCCCAAACTTCTTTCAAAGTACCATTCTTCTGAGCTTCAATTACAGTTTTCACAGGAATTGGTTCTACTTTTACTTCAATTCCTCTTTTCTTAGCCAATTGAAGGAAGCTGTCTCTTGTAACACCGTCAAGAATTTTCTCAGAAGTTGGAGGTGTATAAATTGTATCGTTAATTCTTACAAATACGTTCATTGTACCACTCTCTTCAAAATATTCGTGAGTAGCATCGTCAGTCCAGATAATTTGCTCATATCCTTCTTCAATAGCCAATTGAGTTGGGTAGAAAGAAGCGGCATAGTTCCCTGCTGCTTTTGCAGAACCTACCCCACCGTTTGCTGCTCTTGAATAGTGATCAGAAATTTTTACAGAAACTGGTTCTGAATAATAGCTTTTAGCTGGTGTTGCAACAATAGCAAACATATATTTTTCAGAAACTCTAGCTTTCAAAGCTTCTTCTGTAGCAAAAATCAAAGGTCTGATATATAATGACATTCCTTCTCCTTGAGGAATCCAGTCTCTATCAATATCTACTAATGCTTTTAATCCGTCTAAAAACATTTCCTCAGTCACCTCAGGCATAGCAAGACGCTTCGCTGACTTGTTGATACGTTCAAAATTCTTTTCAGGCCTGAAAAGGAAAACCTGCCCATCTTTGTCTTTATAGGCTTTCATCCCTTCAAAACAAGCTTGTCCATAGTTTACCCCCATCATAGCAGGTGTAAATGGAATGGGACCGTAAGGAACTAATTTTACATCACCCCATTTTCCATTTTCGTACTCACATATAATCATATGATCAATGAATGTACCACCAAAAGAAAAATTGTTTGGGTCAAATGTAGAAATTCTGGAGTTTTCAGTTTTTTGAATTATCATTTTTTAAAATTTTTACGATGTTCTACAAATTTAACATAATTTTCTAAATATAAAAATTTTAGAGTAAATTTGACAAAAAAATAGCTTGAAAAGAGAGATAAAGACCACAAACGACGGAAGTAAAACATTGTTTATCAATGATTTAAATGAAAACTACCATTCTCACCACGGAGCTCTTCAGGAAGCAGAACACGTGTTTATCAAAAATGGATTAAATCTAATAAATGATTGCGAAATTAATATTTTAGAACTGGGTTTTGGAACAGGTTTGAATGTTTTAGTGACAATTAATGAATATTTAAAAACTGACAAAAATCATGTCATCAATTATTTTTCTCTTGAAAAATACCCCATAAATGAATCGGAAGTTAAGGATTTAGCCTATTTTGAACTTTTTGATAACCCAGAGTTAAAAAATATTTATCAGAAAATTCATCTAGCAGATTGGGAAAAGCCAGTTGAAATCATTAGTGGATTCAACTTAAAAAAGATAGAATGTGACTTTTTTGATCTAAAGAACATAGATCTGCCTAAAATTAATCTTGTCTACTTTGATTGTTTTGGGGCAAGAGTACAACCAGATCTTTGGGAAAAACCTTTATTTGAAATGGTTTCTGACAAAATGGCCATTAACGGATTATTAACAACCTACTCTTCCAAAGGGAGTGTAAGAAGAATCCTACAGGAGCTTAATTTTAATGTAGAAAAAAAACAAGGGCCTCCGGGGAAAAGAGAGATGATTAATGCTGTGAAGCTGTAAGATATCAAATGAGCGTTATGCTTAATAGGCTAAGTTATTGTTTTGTTATTTTAGCTTTTTTACCTCTATACGCCTCATAAAAATTCCTTACATTAGCTATACAATTATTTTACATTATATATATGATAGACAAGATCAACATTAGAGTGTATGGCTGTGCGGTAAAAGATAAAAAAGTTTTAACCTTGTTTGAGGAATATGCCGGTGAACCTTTAGTGAAATTTCCTGGTGGCGGATTGGAATACGGAGAAGGAACATTAGACTGCCTGCATCGTGAATTTGATGAAGAACTTAATGTAAAGATCGATATTGCAGAACATTTTTATACACAGGAGGATTTTCTGGTTTCCCGCTTCAGAGAAAATGAACAACTGCTTACCATATATTATATTGTAAACATTGTAGATGAAAATGAATTTCTTATTATGGATCCATGTATTGAAAGAACTGAATGGATGGATATTGACAGACCAGACAATCCTTTTCCTTTGCCTATAGACAAAATTGTATTTGATAAATTAAAAGAAAAATTCCTGTAAGATTACTTACAGGAATTTTATATTTATTTCTTTACCTTAAAGTCACTTGCCCCAGGATAAGGCTTCAGATATCCTGAATTCCAATTGGACTGAAGTAATGATTCCACAAATTCATCGGTTCTGTTGGTATGGGGATTATATCGCTCCTTAAGATCAATATCAGCCATCTTACCCTTTAAATTCCACCAAAAAGCACTGAATCCTCCTCTAAGTTCTTTAATGATTTCATATACATTTTTACCGGTAGCTCTATTCATGAGCTTGGCAAAAACCTGCCCTTCAGTGGTTGTAAGATCTCTCAGTTGTTTTTCATACTGATCTGCAAGAATATTCTGTCTCTCTCTTACAAATTTTCTTTTAGCCTTACTATCCATATCATTCATATCTACCTGAATATCTCTGTACTGCTGCAAAGCAGTTACAAATAACGGATATACTCTGTACAATTTCTTATTAAGGAAATAATAGTAATTTTTATCCAACTGATTATTAAACCTAGGCTTATTAACCAAAACCAACTCATCCATTACTACTACAGGCTCTCCGTTCACTTCATAGATCTTCACCTTCTGCTGTTGGTCGTAATAATACTTATTGCCAAATTCATCTACCTTCAGAGACTCGGGTGGATATTGGTTGAGGGGTTTTGCTACCACAGAATCCTTTTGACCAAAAACACTGACTCCCAAAAAGAAAATAAAAAGGCAGATAATCTTACTAAAATTCATTATTTTTACACTTATAAGAACAAAAATTAAACGCAAAAATCATTCCTTTTTATGAAATTTGAAAAGAAATCTTTGAAATTTTTAGAGAAATATTTAAACACTTCATCACCAACTGGTTATGAACACAGGGGACAAGAGGTTTGGATGGACTATATCAGACCATATGTAGATAAAATTGAAGTGGATCATTACGGAACATGCTATGGTATCATAAATCCTGAAGCGGAATTTAAAGTAGTTATTGAGGCTCATGCTGATGAAATTTCATGGTATGTTAATTATATAACTGATGAAGGGTTAATCTACGTCATCAGAAATGGAGGTTCAGATCAGACTATTGCTCCATCCAAGGTAGTTAACATTCACGGAGAAAAAGGAATTGTAAAAGGGGTATTCGGATGGCCGGCCATTCATACCAGAAGCAATCAAAATGAACCTACTCCCAAAATTGAAAATATATTCATTGATTGCGGAGCTATTTCCAAAAAAGAAGTGGAAGAAATGGGAATCTTTGTAGGATGCATGATCACTTATCCTGATGAATTCTTCGAAATGAATGACAGGTATTTCGTGTGCAGAGCCTTGGACAACAGAATTGGAGGCTTTATGATTGCTGAAGTAGCACGACTTTTAAAGGAAAATAAAAAATCCATCCCGTTTGGTCTTTACATCACTAATTCCGTACAGGAGGAAGTTGGATTATACGGAGCAGACATGATTGCTGATACCATTAAACCTAATATTGCGATTGTAACAGACGTTACCCACGACACTACAACCCCAATGATTGAAAAGGAAAAAGAAGGAAATCAGAAATGTGGCGACGGGCCAGTTGTATTCTTCGCTCCAAGTGTTCACCATACCATCAGAGAGTTGATTATTGACACTGCAAAAACTGAAAAAATCCCTTATCAAAGAGCAGCGGCAAGCAGAGCAACAGGAACAGACACTGATGCTTTTGCCCACTCCAACGGCGGAGTACCAAGTGCATTAATTTCCTTACCTTTGCGCTATATGCATACAACAGTGGAAATGGTGTCTAAGGAAGATGTAGGAAACGTCATCAAGCTTATCTACGAAACCGTTCTGAAGATTAAGCCCGAAATGAAACTGAAGTATCATTAATAGAATCAAGATGCAAGACACAAGATTCAAGAGACTTAAATATGGATAGAAAACACTTATTTTCAACGTATCTAACTTTTGATTCCTGACTCTAAATATCTAATATAAAGTAAAAATGAAAACGAAGCTTATTGCTCCATCCCTTTTATCTGCAGACTTTGGGAATCTGCAAAGAGACATTGAAATGCTCAACAACTCCCAGGCCGACTGGTTCCATATTGATGTAATGGACGGGAGATTTGTACCTAACATTTCATTTGGTTTTCCTGTAATGAAAACTGTTCAGCAACATGCTAAAAAATTCGTGGATGTTCACTTAATGATTGTGGAACCTGAAAAATATGTTGATGAATTTATCAACCATGGTGCAGATCTAATTTCTGTACATTATGAAGCATGTACACACCTTCACAGAACTATCCACCACATTCAGAGCAAAGGAGTAAAAGCCGGTATTGTTTTAAATCCATCTACTCCCGTTTTAATGCTGGAGGATATTATTGCTGATGTAGATTTGGTATTATTAATGAGTGTAAATCCAGGATTTGGAGGACAGAAATTCATTGAAAACACTTACAAAAAGATTGCTGAAACTAAGGATCTTATTGTAAGCAATAATTCTACAGCTCTTATTGAAGTAGACGGAGGAGTAAATCTTGACAATGCCTCAAAGCTTTTTGAAGCCGGAGCAGATGTTCTAGTTGCAGGAAACGCAGTATTCTCTACAGAAAGTCCGGAAAGAACCATTGAGCTTTTGAAAATCTAAAATAAAACAGATTCAAATAAACAAAAAGGCAGTTCTTATAGAGCTGCCTTTTCGCTGGAATTTGAGTCGTCGTGGTTATTAATTTTCTTTCAAGATTCTTTAAATGTCTAAATTCTTCTTACTAACAACTCAAAGGTCTGAATAAAATATCAGATAAACTTCCGTAGAAATACGGTATTTATATTTGAGTATTTCTACTGATTCAAAACTTTTCATACATCCTTATTCCAGATACAGGCACACACTACCAGAACAATACTGATTACGGAAAAAACAGTTCTAATATTGTTCAGAAAATTCCATCTGTTTTCAAAATTCTCACGTACTTGCTTTATAGCTTCTGCTGTAGAAGTAGAGATATCAAATTGATCCAACAGGTTATTCATCGGTACATTCCCTACTACAGTAACCCCAAAAACACCTATCAGATAAGCAAATGTTGCCAATAAAAGAAAAATAAAAGTCGGCTGTTCACCTCTAAACAAGAAAGCAGATATAGGAAGAAGAATTGCAGTTCCCATAAAACTCATAAAAAATACAGGATTCTGGATTTCCCGGTTAATGTTCTGCATCGCTTTCAGATATTCTGCATCAGAAAGCTTTCCCAACCCAAGAACCACGGAACAGGAATAAGCGTAAAAAAGTCCGGCAATAAGAGCGGTAAACACTGTGGTGATAATTAATAATACAGTTATTATTTTCATATATTTTGATTTGTGATTATTATAGATAACAGAGCTGTTTTTAATAAGGGTTCCACTTTTTAATGATATTCTGAGCGGTCAATATCATTTCCGTATCCCAAGTATCGGTTTTAAAATAATGAAATTCCTGATTTTTAATTAATGAAACATCCGCACTATCAAACAACAATCTCGTAAGCATGGTTTGCTCCTTGTGCAAAAGCGTATCTTCCAATGGACTTTCTGAAAGCTTTAGTACCTTTTTATTCCAATTATTTTTTTCCTGATCTCTCCAGTCAGACTCCGATATAAGCTTTTTAACCTTAGCAAAATCCTTAAGAAAATCATCCTTTTCACTTTCTAAATGAATGCTATGGCCAAGTCTTTCAATAATGACATATTCAAGATTTTGACATTGAGAGAAGACCCATGGCAATACAGATAAAATTTCTTCAGGAATAACATCATCATGGGTATCTCTCCGAATAAGTTTCTCTCCGTAAACACTATTCTGCCAGCTCCCTCCTGAAAGATGGATTTCCTTTACTTTATCCAACGGATACGAATTGATAATCTCCCGCATCTCAACTTCAAAATTACAGGATTGACAGTAGACATTATGAAGATCCAAAATCAGAAATCCATCGGTATCTTCAATCAGCTTATCCAGAAACAGTCCTTGTTCCCTGACATCATCTATAGAGAATGAAAATGCCAGATTCTCTATCCCAACAGGAATATCCAATGCTTCCTGAAGCCTGAAAATCCTATCCTTTCCTATTTGTAATGTTTTAGAATGTAAAGAAACCGGTAATGGTACTCCCTGATGGAAATTCTCAGTATTCATGAAGCCGAAATGCTCCGTAATGTGATTGTATTTTCTCTTTTTAACTTCTTTCTTTAGCTTATTCAGCCATATATTCTGCCTTTCTGTCCATCTCGCATCAAATAATGAATAATAAACCCCATGCCCGATCAGGCGGTTGTTTTCGGAAAAAAAATTTAGCAGATCTCCAAGCCAATCTGGTTCTTTCGTATGATAAAGGGTATCAAAAGACCATTCCAATACATCAACAGAATTGCTTTGCAACAAAGGCAAAATAGCAGAAACAAACTCTGTTTCCGCCATCATCGATAATCCTAGCAGTGGCTTTCTCATCTCCTATCCCATCCCACAGGCAGGGCAATTACGAGGATCAAATCGAACTGTATCTTTTCTAACAATAACTTTAGGAGTTGTGGTAGGCTTAGGTTTTTTAGCTGTATCGGAAGCAGCTACCTTTCTAGTTTTCTTTACAGGCTTTTTTGTTTTAGTGGAAGACTGGGTACTTTGTGCAGAAACACCTACCGCTAATAAACTGGCCATTAATAATGTTGGAATTTTCATAATCGCTTTTTAATAAAAAATTTGCAATAAACGTTCCATTTATTTCAAGCCTAAAATACAACAATTTATTATTGAGTATTAATTTTTTAAATCCACTCAGAAAAAACATATCTAACTTCAAGCTAAAATCAGCTGAAATGGCAGTTATTGTGACAACAAGGCCACCGTTTTCAATATTGAATAGAAGTATTTGTCACTATAAAAAACAAGATCCGAAGAATATTCTCCGGATCTTTTATTTTGTAAGGTAATTTTCTTAGAAAATCTCTCTTCCTGAAAAATGGAATTGAGCCTCGATTAATGCATTCTCGTTAGAATCTGAACCGTGAACTGCATTTTCTCCGATGCTTCTTGCAAACATCTTTCTGATTGTACCTTCTGCAGCTTCTGCAGGGTTAGTAGCACCAATCAATGTTCTGAAGTCTTCAACTGCATTGTCTTTTTCTAAAACTGCAGCTACGATAGGACCAGAACTCATGAATTCTACTAGCTCACCATAAAATGGTCTTTCAGCGTGTACTTCATAGAATTTTTTTGCATCAGCAACTGTAAGCTGAGTTAATTTTAATGCTTTGATTTTAAAACCTCCTTCAGCAATCTTACCCAATATTGCACCGATATGTCCGTCAGCAACAGCATCAGGCTTAATCATAGTGAATGTAATGTTAGACATAAATGTATATTTTTTAATGGCGCAAAATTACAAAAAATATCTTTGATTTTTATTTTAATTTTTTTTTAACATAAAAATAACTTTTATTAAGAAATTATGAACTCGTCTTTGGCACAGTAATTGTTTATTCTATTGCGATTCTCATGTTTAATTTGAGTTTTCATGGTTATTAGTTTTTACCCAGCTTCGGCTGGGTTTTTTATTTGCAACAAATGAGTGTTTTTATTGCTGATTTGATAAAATTAAAAACCATATAAAAGTATATTAACACCTTATTGCTTCTAATACAATCAATGAAATAATCGATTTTTTTTGAAATATTTTTTATAACCTAGAATTCAGGTATTGAAAAGTAGAGTTATGTGACAAAATATTCATGACAAAAAGTGGAATTATTCTAAAAGAGAATTTTTTAAAGTAAAAAAAAAATCAATTCAGTTACTAAAAAACATTCTTATATATTTTTTTTTTAATTTCTTTTCTTGAAATCAAAAATGTAAACTTATAGTAAAAATTGATTCTGAATATTAATTCCAGATTTTAAATGAGTGTACAAAAAAAACACCTCGGATTACTATAAAATTAATCTGAGGTGCTGTATGTTATAAAATTTTCCTGTTATTTTTGAGAAGCTTCCTCTGCCTCATCCATAAGTTTGATGTAATTGGCATAACGAGAATGCTGAATTCCTCCTTCTTCAAGCGCATCAATAACAGCACATTTAGGCTCATTAATGTGAAGACAGTTATGAAATTTACATTCTCCTCTTTTCTTGAATATTTCAGGAAAATAATGCTGAACTTCTTCTTTTTCAATGTCAATCATTGCAAACTCACGAACTCCGGGAGTATCAATAACGTTTCCTCCAAAATGCCAGAAATGCATCTGAGCAAAGGTTGTGGTGTGTTTTCCCTTTAAATGGGTATCTGAAATTTCTGAAGTTTTCAAGTTTAGTCCGGGCTGTAAAGCGTTGACTAATGTAGATTTTCCACAGCCTGAGTGTCCGAAAAATACAGAGGTTTTATCTTTAAGAAGTTCTTGAAGCTGATCCAGATTTAATCCTGAATAAGATGAGATTTCCAAGGTATTGTAACCTATTTCCTGATAAATAAACTCAACATCTTTTACAATTTCAATTTCTTCTTCATGTAAAACATCAATCTTGTTGAAAAGAATCAATGGTGTAATATTATATGCCTCACAACAAGCTAAAAATCTATCCAGGAATCCCAATGAAGTTTCCGGATGCTTCAAGGTAAAAATAAAGCATGCCAGATCTATATTGGAAGCGATGATATGTGCTTCCTTTGAAAGGTTAACGGATTTTCTGATCAGGTAATTTCTGCGTGGTTCTATTTTTGTGATCCATGCAATGTCATCCTGTTCCAGTTGAAACTCAACAAAATCTCCTACAGCAAGCGGATTGGTAAGTCTTGTTTTGATCAATTTGAATTTACCTCTGATTCTGGCCTCGAAAATTTTATTTGTTTCCAATTCCAAAACCTGGTACCAACTGCCTGTAGATTTAATGATTTTTCCTTTCATAAATAATATGGTGCAAATATAAGAAATTAGGGCTTAGGGTTAGGAAATAGTTTACCTAAATCCCGACTCCCTAAGCCCTACTAGCTATTATCTGTTTTCAACAAGTTATTTCTTGTCGATCATGATGTTATTCTGTACCTCAATAGACTCCTCGTGAATTGCTTTGAATACTTTTTCAATAAACTCCTGAGACATTCCTGTTTCTTTCGCTTTTTGTGTAGCGTATTCTGTAATTACTTTCCAACGTTCAGGCTGGAAGATCGCAATATCATTCTCTTGCTTAAGCTTACCAATTTTTTCTGAAATCTTCATCCTTTGAGAAAGAAGCTCGATTAACTGGAAGTCAAGATCAGAAATCAATGTTCTGTGTCTTCCCATTTCTCCTTCAAAACCAGCAAGATTAGAGTTTCTTACTTTTAAGTTACCGATAAGTTCTGCAAGTACTTCAGGCGTAATCTGCTGAGAAGCATCACTCCACGCTTCATCAGGATTACAGTGCGATTCAATAATTGCTCCTTGGTAGCCAACGTTAAGCGCTTCCTGAGTAATATCTGCCAAACCTGTTCTGTTTCCACAAATGTGAGAAGGGTCAATCAACATTGGGATATCCGGGAACTGGCTTTTGAAATCAAGGGCAATCTGCCAGTTTGGATTATTTCTGTATTTTGTTTTCTGGTATGTGGAAAACCCTCTGTGAATTACCCCTAGATTTTTAATATCCTGACCTAAAAGCCTTTCCAAAGCACCAATCCATAATGCAAGATCCGGATTTACAGGATTTTTAACAAATACAGGTTTATTAGTTCCTCTTAATGCCATTGCAATTTCCTGAACGGTAAATGGGTTCACTGTAGAACGTGCTCCAATCCAAAGAACATCTACATCAGCCTCCAAAGCTGCAAATACGTGATGTGCATTAGCAACTTCTGTGGCCGTTTTGAAACCGTATTCTTCTTTTACTTTTTTTAACCAGTTCAAACCAATCACCCCTACTCCCTCGAATCCATTTGGCTTCGTACGTGGTTTCCAGATTCCTGCACGGAAAACCGATACATTGGCGTTGGATTCTTTAATTCTTCTCGCTGTTTCAAGCATCTGAGCTTCACTTTCTGCGCTACATGGCCCCGCAATCATTAATGGTTGTGTAAGCTCATTGATCCACTCGTTTTTTAAATCTTTTAAATTCATATTCTAAATTTTATTGTTTTTTAATATTTTTTTAGGTCACAGCAATAGCCCTTTGATTATAAAATTTAATTTATAATTCTTTTCAAAAAATGCCGTTCAAAATTGTTTAAAGGAATCAGGAAAATAATAGGGCTCTACTTCTCCTGTATTTTTTGGAAAGAAATTCAGTTAACAGTACCAATAAAATCGGTAATACGTTCTGAAATTTCTATAATAAGAAGCAGAAAAACTAAAATAACCGCTAAAAAAGTAATTAGCGGGTGCAAAAAAAGACAGATATGTATTATTCAGTTTTTCCATTTTATTCTGGAAATGTCTTTGTTTTAGCGTTTCTGGTTGCAATTTGTTCTTGTCGAAAATTTATTTTCAACAGAAAACTTTGACAAATATATAAAAATTATGTCAAATCAAACTTCATTAAATCATCAAGATCTCTTAAAAGTGGATTTTTTTCTATAAATTTTTCAAATATTTTTCTTTTGGTGACTACTTCAATCTTCAGATTTTCAACGTCTCTCTCGTATTCTACCTCAATGGCATGGTTCTGAACTTTTTTTCTGAAATGATTGAAAAATTCTCCACTCACCTTATCAAATTCTACCTTGGCAGAATCTGATGGAAATAAAACTTTAATTTTATTCTCTTCTTTTTTCTCCAGCTTAAATGTTTTAACTGCATTAAAGATAAAAGTATTTTTTACCTGCAGCTGCTTAAGCATGATTTTCCATTCCATCTGCAGATCTGTATCTGTAAAATGGTGTTGGGGAAGATTTTCAGTTTTTACAACAACATTTTCTGTTGTCTCTACTTTTTCTTCTTTATTCAAAAAGGAATTAATGCTAAAGCCTGAAGAAATTCCAGGTCTGGATAACGGCTTTGTTGTTTTATTGATTGTAGTATTCTGAACCTCTTCAGACTGTACAGTTTGTACCGTCTTAACGGGCTCTTTTTTCTCCGGAGCTTTTTCAGGGATTTTCACTTCCTGCTTCTCACTGAGAAAAGGAGCTAGTATTAAGAACTTTTTTTTTTAGTATCACCTGAATTAGCTGTCAGAGAAGATAGCTGCATCAGTGCAATTTCAACGGTAAGTCTTGGATTCTTTGAATTCTTATAATTAATATCTGCATGGTTACAGATTTCAATGCCATCAATCAGTTGCTGGGCAGTCCATTTTTGTCCTTGTTCTATAAACTTAGATTTAGTCTTCTCTCCTACTTCAATAAGATCAATTGTAGAAGTATTCTGTGCCATCATCAGGTCTCTGAAATGATTCCCTAGTCCGGCAACAAAAATATGGGGATCAAAACCTTTTTTAACAATATCATTAAAGGCAGACAGTACTTCAGGAATTTTGTTTTCCTTGGCAAGATCTACAATATTAAGGTATTGATCATAGTCCAGAATATTCAGAACTTCTGCGGCTTTTGCGAGTGTAATGTTTTTCTGGGAGAATGTGGAAAGCCTGTCGAAGATTGAAAGAGCGTCTCTTAATGCACCATCTGCCTTTTGGGCAATCAGGTATAGAGCGTCATCTTCGTATTGTATATTTTCCTTTTGAGCAATATTTTTCAGGTGTGCCTGAATATCTTCAATGGTAATTCTCTTGAAGTCATAGATTTGACAACGAGATAAAATGGTTGGAATAATTTTATGTTTTTCCGTAGTCGCCAAAATGAAGATAGCATGAGCTGGCGGCTCTTCAAGTGTCTTAAGAAAAGCATTGAAAGCGGCAGAAGACAGCATATGAACCTCATCAATGATATATACCTTGTATTTACCAACCTGAGGAGCAAAGCGAACCTGATCTATCAGTTCTCTGATATCATCTACAGAGTTATTGGATGCAGCATCCAATTCATAGATATTATAAGCAAAGCCGTCTTCTGAAACCGAACCATCTTTCTCATTGATCTTTCTTGCAAGAATTCTGGCACAGGTAGTTTTTCCCACACCACGAGGGCCACAAAAAAGTAATGCCTGAGCTAGTTGGCTTTCTTCAATTGCATGTTCTAAAGTATCCGTAATATGGGATTGTCCTACAACTGTATCAAACTCTTGAGGACGATATTTTCTTGCAGATACTATAAAATTTTCCATTGGTCAAAAATAAGAAATATAGTTCTAATTTGAAAATTAAAAGTTTTCAAATATCAACAAAAATGTATTTCTGCTCAAATTGGAAAACTTTTAATTTTTATTTCTTTTTACTGTATGCAAAATCAATCAATTCAACAATAGCCTGTTCAATTTCCTTTCTTCCTTCTTCTGTTTTCAGATCAATACCGCAGAAAACACTTGCGTTATATCCTGTATAAAGGTTAAGGTAATAAGCTCCTGAAACAATTAGTGCCATGATTGCTCTATGTCTCGTTGCTGCGCCCTCTCCAAAGTATGGGTCTGAGATATTTCCAAACAAAACCTCTCCTACTTCTTCACGCTGTTCAACCAACTTTTTAAGAATAGGTTTATTTTCTGAAAGTTCCCAAAGGATAATTTTTTGAAGTTCTTTATTTTTCTTAAGGTTCTCAAACTGGTTAAGCACAACAAATTTGGTAAGCTCATGCCCTCCGTCAGAGTAATCTACTTCTACATCTTTATTTACCTGACTCCAGTAATCCTGAGACTTAATATATTCATCGATTAGCTTATCAGTACTTCCAAAGTACTCATAAATCAATTTTTTATCAAAACCTGCAACTGCTGCTATTTTACTTACTTTTAAACCTGAGTATCCTTTTACTCTTAAAATTTTACCAACTGCAGCAAGCAGTTTCTGTTTTGTTTTTTCTTTGTCCCTAATTGGGCCTTGCACTACTTTTCTAGGCATAATTTATTATTTTTTTGCAATATGCAATTTTTTATTAATATCATCAAATGCGTTGAGTGTTTTATCCAAATGTTCCTTTTCATGTCTCGCTGTTACACTCATTCTGATACGTGCATCTTTTCGTGGCACTGCCGGATATAGAATAGGATTCGTATAAATCCCTTTTTCTATTAATAATTTTCCGACATCTCCTGTTAAGTATGGATCTCCTATTTTTACAGGAACAATCGCAGAGCAGGTAATTCCTGTATCTAATCCCAGATCATCAAGTCCTTTTTTGAAATAATTGATATTATTCCAAAGTCTTTCTCTCCAGATTGGTTCTTCGTCTATTAAATCAATGGCTTTAACGATTCCTGCGGATGATGGTGGGGCTGTTGCTGAGAATATCTGCTGACGGGATTGAAATCTGATAAATGCTGCCAATTTTTTATCGGCAATAACGTATCCACCTAGGTTACCAAACGTTTTACTGAATGTTCCTGTGATGATATCTACTTTATCAAGTAATCCGGCTTGTTCCAAAGTACCTCTTCCTGTTTCTCCAAGGATACCGACACCATGTACGTCGTCTACCATTAGAAAGGCATTATACTTCTTCACCAGATTATAGATCTCATTAATATGCGAGGTATCACCATCTTGGGAATACACTCCATCCACAATAACGAGTTTCGTACGGTACAGATTTTCAGATACCTTCAAAATGTGTTCCAAAGATTCCAAATTATTGTGTGGAAATGTTTTTTTATTGGTAAAGGCACATCCTTCATGTACGCTGGCATGTACTGCCATATCTAAAATCGCAAGATCTTCTTTCTGCATTAAGCATTGTAAAGTGGCGCTATTAGCAGTATACCCGGTAGTAAAAACTACAGCTTCATCTTCAGTTCTTTTAAAAAAACTTGATATCTTTTTCTCTAAGGCATTATGGTAATCAAAATAACCACCAATAAGAGGGGTTGCTCCTGTTCCTGTGCCATACTTTTCTATTCCCTCAATAGCAGCCTGTTTTACTTTTGGGTGCTGTGTAAACCCTAAGTAATCACTAGAAACAAAACTAACAAATTCTCTGTTTTGATTTGCAATATTTACATTCAATACTGCATTGGTCCCTGAAGTATTCTTCAGTCTGTAATTCATATGCCCGTTAGACTTCACGAAGTCCAGGTATTCATAAAATATTTCAGCTCTTTGAGCCATATCATTATCTGGTATATTCTCAAAGTCTTTAATAGTTGCTGTTGTGAAATTGATGCTCATCCTTAATCTTGTTTGTTGTGGTTCGAAGAAACAAATATATGACTATTTAAAGGGCTTTGATTCACATAAAAGATTAAATATTATTAAAGACTTAATATTTTTATTCTCTTAATCCGTAAACCAAACTACTCTATTATATAGATGCAACTTTGAACATATTTTTTATTGAACTTGTCAGTTTTTAGTAATGGAAAATTAGTAAAAAAAGCAATCAATAAAGCAATATTAGTGAAGAAATAGCAAAAAAATACTATTAATTTTTACAACCATCTCATTTATAAAAGATTATTTTTTATTATTCTTTAGTTACAACGTTTTAAAAGCTCTATTTTGGTTGAATTTTAACATTATTAAATCCCATAAAGGAGAACAGGCTATGTAAAAAGATACTAGTAAAGAGGTTTCAAAGAAGCCAATTAAAAAATTTAAATTGGATGATATTTCCTAAAATTACCTGGGGTAAAACCTGTCATTTTTTTAAAAAACTTTGAAAAATTAGATGGATCATAGGTAAAAATACGGGCGATTTCTGCTACGGATTTGTCGGAGCTGGTAAGCATCCATTTAGCTTCCTGAATAATTTTTTCATCATAGAAATAGCAGGGATGCTGTCCTGTTTCCTTTTTGATAGTATCGGTAAGGTGTTTATGAGAAACCGCCAAATGCCCAGCAATTTCATTTAATTCCATAAATTCGGAAATACTTCCTGAAATCACATCACGAACATGCTTTTCTAAAAATATAAAATACTGATTTGCAATTTCTTTACTTCTTTTCATCATGTTTTGGTTTTATGCTGCTTTAAAGCATCAATTTAAAGTTAAGAATTAAAAACCACATGGTGAACTTTTCGGATCATTAATAGCAACAACTCTCTAATACAAGCACATTACACTGATTTTATCTATAAAAAAGATGACTATTTTTAGATTTAAAATATGAATTCGAATAGGAAATGTTGTGAAAAGCAAAAAGATCTCCTGAAAGAGACCCTTTACTTTTGAGGCAAAACCGTTTGTGTTCTTAGAATCATCTAAATTAATTAGAAGCCTCTTTCATCTTTGTGGGAACCGTTTGCAAAAATAGGGAAGCTATTTAGCCTGATCAAAAAAAGCATGTAGAATTAACACAATATCATTGTAAAATTTTTGCTACAAAAAGACAATAAATGAAAAATACACACTACACCCCATACAAAACATAAAAATAAATTATATACATTACAGGCATTTAATTGATATTCAACTCATTAAATTAAATAAACATCATTGAGTTATCATATCAAAGCTTAACCATTTTTTCTAACATCAGCATTCTCAGTCATGAAATCTAAGAAAAAACAACAAATTAAAATCATGGTTTCTGTTACAAAATTCATTTTATCAAATCAATTTTCACTATTTGTAGAAATATTACTACAAAAAAACCGACAAATATCTGCTTCATTGTCAATAAATACACACAAAACTCATGGTAATACCCATCAAAAAATACTGATTTATCTGTATAATTTCATTATTTTTACAGCATCAAATAAATCTATTTAACACATAAAACACAAACGACTAAAAAAATTAATGATAAAAATTTATTCTCAATCGTTCCTACCCATTAAAAAAACTTCGACTTGTACAAAAACTATTATTAACCGTTTTATGCATTAATGTATAAAACATAGATCAGTTGTGCACATATGAGGGCTTGGGCATTGTTTTTTACTTGCTTATATTTCAACATTTACGGACAGCGCCATACTTCAACATGGTACAATATTGACAACGGACTTCCACAAAGCAGTGCAAAGGCCATTGTTAAGGATAAGTATGGTTTTATATGGATTTCTACAGAAAATGGGCTTGTGCGCTACGATGGTAGTTCTTTTATTACTTTTAATAGTTTTAAAATAAATAATCTGCACTTTGGAGAGTTTATTGGGGATCCACTTTTAGACAGTATTACTGCTCTTAATAATTTTCAGGAAAACAAGATCATTATAAAAAATAGATTTCCAAAAGTTACCAATCTTCATAGTAGTGATAAAAAAGATTTTGTAGAAGGAGAAATGTATGTAAACAGGGTTGCCAATAATATCATTGCATGTAATTTTTATAATGACATTAACTACTTTATACAGCTTAAAAATTCAACATACAGCTTTACAGCAAAAAACACTATCGTATACAAGGATAAAAATGGAAAAGAAACAAAAATATCTCTTCCTTTTACAAACAAGGATCTGAACAATATTTTTGTATTTAATGAGGTTCTTTTTATTAATAACCTAAAGACAAGGAGAACCTATTCTATTGATAGGGGAAATCTTGTTGTTCATGAGAAAGAAAGTCTTTTTAATGATCCAAATACAAAGGTTTACTGGCAGCAAATTACTAATCAGACCTTTATCATCAATCACAATAACATTTATCTTGTAGAAGGAAAAGGACGTGAAATCACTCTGAAATTCCTTGTAAAATATAATGAGATAGGCAGCCATCCCTATTATTCCATGTTCTATGATAAGGATTTTAATAAGCTTTACCTTGGAACCCTGAATAATGGCCTGAATGTTCTTTCACTTTCAGATTTCTATGTTGCCAGAAAAGAAGCTGATTTTTCAAATAATGTATACTACGCCTCTCTCCCATTCAGCAAAAATACGATCATTGCTGAAGACGGAACAGAGTTTGGAAAACATGGAGTTATCAATAAATATCCATTTGGAAATAATGATAATTATCTTATGATGTATGACAAGTCTGGGAATATCCTTATCCAGAAAAGGAGCAGTATCATTAGATTTTATAAGAATTCTGGCTATAAAAGAAAAGATTCCACCTTCATAAAGCAAGGATTTGAATTTTTCTTGAAAAGCGGAAACCTATATGGCTCTTCGTTTTCAGATTTTTCTAAAAGCCAGTTGCATCTCTCTACAAAAGATATATTTTCAAAGCCGGATTTTGTTTATGATTTTAAAAGCTTTGTCAATACTTTTGCCCAATACAGCAAGAATCAAGTATTGGTTGGCAACAGCAATGGGCTGTACTCTATTACTTTGGGAAAGGAAACGATTACTCCCATTCTGCAAAACATTCATGTTAAAAGTATTATTCAGACAAAGGATAATCTCGTTTGGATTATGACCAATAAGAACGGTTTTTATCTTTTCAGAAACCGAAAACTTACTAAAATGCCAAATGACAGGAACAACTACCTTCAATCTGCACATTATATTCTTGAAGATCGAAAAGGGTTTTATTGGATATCCTCCAATAATGGACTGTTTAAAGTCCCTAAGAAACAGCTTCTACAGTATGCTGAGGATCAAAAAAAACCGGTTTTTTATTATCGATTCACCAAAAAAGACGGATTCTTGACGAATGAGTTTAATGGAAGCTCACAACCTAATGCCTACATACTGGAGAATGGAGATTTTGTATTCCCGTCTATGGATGGATTTGTATTTTTTAACCCAGACAGTATCAAGACCTATTATCCGGACAAAAGTGAAATTTATATTGAAAGGGTAAAGATTGGAAATTCCGAACCTCAATATTTTCACCATCTCCTTGATTTAAAAAAAGATTATAAAACAGCCGATATTTTCATTGATATTCCATATTTCTCTAATCTGGAAAACCTTTATATAGAGGCCAAAGTATCAGGTACGGAAAATACGGAATGGGAACAAATCACCACTGGAAAAGAACTGAAATATACCATCAGTAATCTTGCTCCCGGAGAATACAAACTCAGCGTAAGAATGCTGGTATCTCCGGATGGGAAATACGAAGAAAAAAACATGCAGTTTAAAATTCAGCCGTTTTTTTATCAAACACTGCTGTTCAGGGTGTCTGTTTCTATTATTATTCTGATTATCATTACTATAATTGTTCAGTTAACCACTAATTTTTTAAGAATAAAAAACAAGGCCTTAAAACAGATTGTTCACAACAAAAATTCTGAGTTGAAAGAAACAGCTCTCACTCTTGAAGTGGTAAAAAGTGACTTACAAAAGGAAACTGAGTATCAGAAAAAATTGGTTGAAACCATTAGCCATGACATTACTACTCCCATTAGATTTATTGCCATGCTTTCGCAGAAATTGTATGAATCGGATGATGTAGAATTGCAGAAAAAGTATTTTGACAGTATTTATAAATCTTCAGAACAACTTTATCAGTTTACCTTAAATTTAAAAGAATATACCGAACTTTATAAGGCTGAAAATATTTTTGAGGAGGAAGAATATCCTATTAACAGGATTTTGGAGATCAAGAAAAAATTATTCTGTGAGATAGCCAAAGAAAGAGGCACTATGATTATCAACATGGCTAATATCAAAGTTTATTCTCATGTGAACGAAAGTATTTTAATGGCCATTATTCACAATATTCTTGATAATGCCGTAAAGAATACATTTGATGGACAGATAACGCTGAATATTACAGAAAATAACCAAAAATCTACCATAACAATAACAGATACAGGAGCAGGAATGTCTGCAGAACAAATAGCCATCTACATGAATCTTTTTAAAAATCCTAAGCTGGAAACACCTAGCTTTAAGGGAAAAGGATTAGGATTGCACATGGTGATTCATTTAGTTAAAAAGATTAATGCTGAAATAAACTTTAGACAGAATCATCCCAAGGGAATTGTTGTAGAAATAATGCTCAATAAAAACTAATTTATATGAATGAAAGAATTTTAATTGCTGATGATCATTATGTAGTCAGAGCAGGAACAGCACTGGTTTTGGAGTCTGCTTTTCCTAGCCTGAATATAGACTTCGCAGAGAACTATGAACAGGTAAAAAAGATGTTGGAAACCCAGCAATATGATCTGCTTATTTTAGATATTGATATGCCCGGAACTCAATATAAAAAAATGATTTCTGAACTTAAAGACATCCAGAAAAATATAAAAATCCTTGTATTTTCCGGATATGATAAAGATGTTGCCATACAATATATCAGAGAAGGGGCTGAGGGGTACTTGAATAAGCAAAGCAGTGAAGAAGAAATCAAAAATGCTGTAAAAACAGTTCTTGAAAAAGGGTATTTCTATCCTGCTGAATTAATTGGGCTTATCATCCAGAATAAAAGAGATAATCCCGCTGAAAAACTTTCTTCCCGCGAATATGAGATTTTTAAACTCTTGGCAGATGGAAATGGAAATCTGGAAATTGCCAACCGACTAAACATTCAAATGTCTACCGTAAGTACCTACAAAAAGAGGATATTCCAAAAACTTGATGTAGGAAATATTGCAGAGCTGATTAAAGTGTATGAAATGATGCATTAATGATTCTTCAACCATGCTTTCATTTAATTCAATAAATATTTTATTAAAATGAGGACCGGAAAATTCACAAAATTCCGGTCCTGAGAAAAACACAACTTTAACTTGGTCACAATAAATGGACCTGTTAATTGATTCCTTGAATTATTTTGTTCATCATTTGTTTTTAGAATCAGAGATGTCAAATGGTAAGTAAAGAAACTCCATTAATATAGTCTTTGTACAGAAAGAAAGAGTTCCCTTGTATTATCGGTGGTACTTGAGTCTGTAGTCGTGGCATTACTGCTTCCTGTCATAGATTTGTTATCTACCCGAAATGCGTAGTACACCCTATACCATCTTGGCTCCGGCTGCTGTATGGTAATATCAAATGTTACGGTTTCATTATGCGTTTGTGTAAGGTAAACACCATCATCAAACTGTCTGAAAGCTCCAGGTGACAGTTTAATATTTCCGTTATCAGAATCACCAGTATGGGTTGACATTTCTGAAACCCAAATCTTTATATCAGATGATCCTACATTATAAAGTCTGGGATTAAAGGTAGTAGAAGATCCTGTTCCTGCCGAGCTTCCATCAAACTGAGCATCAAGCCTCAAAACTCCTCCCAGAATAGGAAGATCAGAAAGATAGGTGCTTGCAAGAATATTGGCCCCTGAAGTTCCGGCAGGTATACTTCCATGGTAATAAGTCAATTCTCCGATTGAAATATCATCACCATCATTTCCACCAAAAGAAAACTTCCAGGTTTCACCATTAAACATATAGTATCCCGGCTTGTCTACTTTTGCAGTTTTAACAGATGGCACCGTGACAGCTTGGGTCACATAAACCAATGCCCCGGTATGTGCGGTAAGATATACATCATCTTTAGCCTTTAGCTGATCTCCTGTCAATTTTGGAGCCATTACGCCATCTGGCACAGTTACTATATCCGGTTTACCTACAACATCTAATGTAACTTTGGGGGAATCTGTATTTATCCCTACCTGGGAAAAAGCATTTACAGATAAACACAATATCATACTACAAAGAGATAATTTTATTTTCTTCATTTTAGTTATATTTGTTAAAACAATTATTTGATTTATTGATTATGTATATACAATCATGTAGATTAATTTTTCAGATGAACAGCTAGTTTGATTCGGTTATCCTGATGCAAAGTTATGTTCACTGATAAATCAATTTTATAAATAATCAATGAAAAACAGGAAACAGCTACAACAAAACACAAAATACTGAATATCAAAAATTTAAGCCAGTCATTTTTAATATTTGACTGACAGAAATATGTTGAAAAAAAATAAATTATCTCAAACCACAAATGACCGCTACAAAAATTGAAAAAATTGAACAATACAAAAGAGAGCTGATTCAATACTATAATGTTCTGATGTGGATCATCCTTGCTGTCTTCGCTTTGATATTTACATTTATCATTCCTGATAAAATGATGTCTTGGTATCTTTATGGAGGACTTTTTTTACTGATTTACACTTATTTGATTGTTCACAAAAGCTACTCGGTGAACGTATTGGTTCACTCCTACATTATTACTGCTACACTCTACAATTTTTATGTTATGCTTGCCTTTTGGAATAATTCTGTAGCAAGTTTTGTATGGCTTATTCCTATTCCGTTGGCTGCATATGTCTTTTTTTCCAGAAAATATGTCTTTATTTATGGGCTATTTGTGTTATTCAACATAGCTGCGGGATTTATTATTTCAAAAAACTTCACTTTTAATTTTCAAAAACATAGTCCGGAAGATGTAAGATTAACAGATATTGTTCTCGTTACATCCAATGTAGCAGTAGTTTCGCTTCTCATCTACTTTAATGATAAAATAAGAAGGGTTGAGATTTATCATGAAATTCAAGAGGAAAAATTATATCCGGAAATACAGTCGGGGACTACAACAGAAAAAATTCCATTTTTTGCAGAAGAGTTATTTGAAAAAATAGAATCTGTAATGAATGAAAAACAGCTGTACAAGGACGTTAATTTTAATATTTCCAAGCTTTCTATAGAAATGGATATCAATAGCAGTTATATATCCAAATCGATTCGATATAAAGGATATCCCAATTTTAATAACTACCTGAATATGCACAGAATTGAATGTGTAAAAAAACTGCTTAGCGAAAATGATATTGAAAAGATAACTCTTGTGTATATTTATACAGAAGCAGGTTTTTCCAATCAATCAACATTTAACCGTGTATTTAAGCAGATGGAAGGGATCACTCCATCAGAATACATCAATAATATGTAGACCCATCGATTTGTTTTACCAATAAAAATTTTTGAAATAATGATTTCTGAAATTAAAAAATAATCAGGAACTTTACGGAGCCTTATTTCTATGAAGTTACTGCATTTTAACGGCAAAAATCATGAATCTATTTGAAAAAGCTGATCAAGGAAGCCAACGTTTCCGATTTATAAAACTTTGTATTTTCTTTTCCGGACTTTCTGTATTTGCACAGCTTTATCTTTTTCAGCCAATGCTACCCATGGCTGCAGAACACTTCAAAGTATCTGTGGGTGATACTTCCCTGCTTGTATCATCCTCTACCATAGGAATGGCACTAGGCCTATTATTTTTTGCCTTTAAAGCCGATAGCTATTCCAGAAAAGAACTGATGGCTTTCTCCCTGATATCTTCGGCTTTACTTACCATCATTTCAACCTGGATTCCAAGCCTTAGTCTTCTGATTGCCATCGGAATCTTCAAAGGATTTGTTGTCTCAGGAGTTTCAGCGGTTGCCCTCGCCTATCTTACCGAGGAAGTAAATGCTGCTGTAATAGGTGCAGCCATTAGCATGTATCTGAGCGGGAATACCATTGGTGGGATGAGTGGAAGAATATTGGCAACCCTTATAGCCGGAGAATTTGGATGGCGCAATGCTGTTTTAGTGATTGGAATAGAAAGCTTGATCCTGGGCATTATATTTTGGAAACTATTTCCGGAATCAAAATTTTTCAACCCTCAGAAAACAGATTATCATCTCAAGATGAAGCAGATGAAGTTTTTTCTGACCAATCCTTATATGCTTCGTTTATACTTCATTGCTGCTTTGGTAATGGGTGTTTTCGTAAGTGTATACAATTATCTGACTTTCAGATTAGAGGCTGCTCCTTTTTCCCTGAGTCATTTTATCATCGCATTTATATTCCTGATGTACGTTTTTGGGGTCTTTGGAACTATGATTGTTGGCCGTCTATCCAAAAGGTTTCCTGCCAATAATATTTTAAAGGCTTCCATCCTGTTTATGATTGTAGGAGCATTGTTGCTTCTATCAGAAAATCTTTATATTCTCATTTTTGGACTTGCTCTTTTTACGCTTTCCTTTTTTGCCTCTCATACTATGGCCAGCCAAATGACTGCACTCTATGCAAAGCGAGGAAAGTCTTCTGCTACTTCTATTTATTGGTTGTTCTATTATTTCGGATCAAGTATTTTAGGAAGCGGTACCGGATATCTTCTCCACTCCTATTCCTGGAATGTCTTTATAGCATTTCTTATCTTTTCTATTGTGATTGCTCTTCTTTTGGCCACTGCCAATAAGTCTTCAAAGGAGAAAAAAATTCACTGATATAATAGTGCTGCAACATTCAATTTTTTGAAAACCAATTATAATTCTGTTATTTTAACATAATATTAATTTTTTAACGAAAAATTTAACCTAATCTTCACTAAAACAACTCTTTAAAATGCCATGCAAGGCATAATATTTGATAGTTATACCCTATACCAACATCATCACAAAAATCAAAATATTATGAATGTAGCAGATCTTAAAATCAAAAACTTAGTCGAGTACAAAAATCAGATTTATACGATCACTGAAATCTTTCAGAGTGTAGAAAAGGAGTATTTTGTTCACATTGAAAATGATATTCAACGTATTTCGGTTCCGGCAGATTCCATTAAGCCAATTAAAATAACTGAGGAATGGCTGGAGAGGCTTGGATTCTCAAGAACGTTCAGTTCAGATCAAAGCATCCGATACGAAAGACCGGAAGCTTTTATAAAGTATGATATTGACTTGAGTTCAAGAAAAATACTGGAAGGATTAAAAATTTATGGAAATGCTATAAAATGTAGGTACATCCATGAATTTCAAAATATTTTTTCATGCCTTTTCGGTAAGGATCCTTCTTTACATTATGGCTACCTGAAAACAGAATCATAATTAAATAGTTCTTAGTTATTGAAAACCACAGTTTATGATATTAATCTGTGGTTTTCATTGTTATAGAAATCTATCAGAAATTCTGAATAATCAATAAAAAAACTGCCTCAGTTATGAAGCAGCTTCTCAGCACAAATATGAAATGTGCTCTTTCTTGATTATATTTTTAACTTTTGAAAACTGTTTTATTCGCAAGTTTCAATACATAGCTATTTTTTTTACCTTTCGTCAAAGTATATTGTCCTTTTTTATAAATAACAGCCTTTTTAGATGCTACCTTATCAAGTATAAGACTTCCGTCAGACGATGGTAAAAACAACTCTGCTTTTTTCTCATCCTGGCTAAGAATTATGGCAGCATTAGAGGTATATGATTTTTTAGTATCTACTTCTTTCAACTGAATTTTTTCATCAAAAAGCCTCACACAGTCATTTTTTATAACAGAGAAAGTATATCCTGCGGATCCTTTACATCCATGTTTATCTTTATCGGAACCGGCTCCTTTTGGAGTAAGCTGTGCAGAAGCACTTGAAGCGAACATTACAACTGTAATCGCTGTAATTAATAGTTTTGCGTTTTTCATATGTTTAAAATTTATGGAACATTTTTTTTGTACTGAATAAAGGACATTGTTTGAATAAAGCAATCTGCTTTATTGAGGCGGGAACATAATTTTTAATTATTTAAATATATTTCTTGCTAAAAATTTGATTCATTTATTATTTTCATATTTTGCATTACAAATAGTATTCCACTTTTATGAAAATATTATTTTATCTTCAAAAGAATAAGATACAACTTTTTCAGATATTCAACTTAAAATATTATCATTTTATTTTATTAAACTGTATGTTGAACATATTGTATCCTGATAACACAAATCCTTTCATCTTAGTATTATGATACTTAAAATGAATGCGTCCAAAAAAAATGGTTCTTTAGAATAAAAACTCTCCCGGCCTAAAGGATGTAAAATAGCGCCGGGGACTAACTAAAATGGGGGAAAATAACATAAAAAGACTAATAATTCTGATTGTTTATCCTCATTTAATTCAATAAATTTGTGATAATATGGATATAGAAAAGGGAGCAATATCACAATTACAACTTGCCACACTAGAAAGCCAGGGATTACTAAGGAATTCTTCATTTGGAACAGGAAAAAGTGCTGTACTGAAAGCTTTGGAGCATCTTGGCTATATACAAATTGATACCTTATCAATTGTTGAACGTGCTCATCACCATACCCTTTGGACAAGGGTTCCCGACTATCAGCCAAGCTACCTGGAAAAGCTGGTAGAAGAACGTAACGTATTTGAATATTGGTTTCACGCTGCCTCCTATCTTCCTATGAAAGATTTCCGTTATGCCTTACCTCAAATGCTCAATGTTCAACAAAATCAATCTCATTATTATAATGCAGATCCAAAAGTGATGCAACATGTGCTTGATGTCATTCGGAATGAGGGTCCTAAAAAGGCAAGGGATTTTGAAAATGAGAGTAAAAAAACAGGAAGCTGGTGGAGTTGGAAACCTACTAAACTGGCTCTTGAAAGGCTGTTTATGCAAGGAGATTTAATGATTTCTAAACGTAAGGGTATGGAAAAAACGTATGACCTCCGCGAAAGAGTTCTGCCAGCTCATATTGATGTAACGGAACCTACTCCATTTGAGTTTGCTGAATATCTGGTAAAAACATACCTCCGTGCCTATGGTTTTACAACGTTGAAGCAAATAACCCACCTAAAAACGGGAGGAATCTTAAAAAAAGATATCAACGAGGTTTTACAATCAATGCTTCAGGAAAAGACCATACAACAGATGGATTTTGATGGGATTGCTCCTATTTTTGTACAAAGTGATTTACTGGAAAGAGTGTTTGATGCACCTCCACGTGTTCAGCTTTTATCTCCTTTTGATAATTCTGTTATTCACCGTGACCGCATTCAGCAGATCTTCAACTTTGATTTCCGTCTCGAATGCTATGTTCCCAAGGAAAAGAGACAGTATGGTTATTTTTGCCTGCCTATTCTATTTGGAAATACATTTATTGGCAGAGTTGACTGTAAGGCACACCGAAAAACCAAGCAGTTTGAGCTTATTCATCTGCATATTGAAAATATAAGTATAGTCACCGAATTGTGGCTGGCATCCTTTATAGAGTCAGTAAAACAGTTTGCCAGTTTTAATGGTTGCACTACTCTACTTCTAACAAAAGTAAGCCCTGCAAAATTTACCGGAATAATTAAAAAAGCTCTAAATAAACGAGCCTAATTGCTTATTATACTTGTTCACCTTGAATGTAAAAAAAAACTATGATACTCCATACATTTTCTTTTCCCAAGTTTTCAATTCAGTTACCATGGGTTCAGATTTTGTCATAATTTTTTCAAGTAAGGCCGTAAAATTATTGGCTAGCCTTTCTGCTTCACCTGTTTCGTAATCTACCATCACAATGGGAGGATTGTCCATAGACGCATTAAAGTCAAAACATACTTCTCCATAATCAGAAAAGTCCCCAATCCCAAGATATCCCTGATCCAAGAGAACCTCTTTCATGTTTTCATTATTTTCTTTTAAGATTTGGTTCCATTCCCCGATAGGCTTGGGATAAAGCCTGATATCATTGTACAGAAAAATTGTATAAAAATGTTTATATCTTAAGTATTCTTTGTAAGAATCCGGGAAAGTAATTTTCAGATCAGACTCTAGTTTTTCGATATCATTATCAGTAATGGCTGCATCTATTGGTTTCCAGATCTTATCATGCTCAGAAATCAAACTTAATAGCTCCGTGGTTGTGCCTTTTTGTTCCAGATTTACTTTTGCTGGTTTGTGTTTGAAAGTATCCCTGTCCATCTCATTTTCCATTTCAGGGTGAACTTCTTTTTCATACATAAGATATTCTTTGTTCCTTTCTACCAGTTCAATTGCTTTATCTATATTAAGTTTTTATGATGCTCATTGGAAATAATTTTTCCTGAAAATTAATACTTTTCAAGATAATCAGAATCAATATTCTATCTTAATTTGGAAATTCACTTGTATACGTTCTATATTACTCTTTAAAAACCAAGTTGGCCCATTGCTAAAAGCAATGGGCCAACTTATTTGTTCTATATTTTACTTCAGATTTCTGGATTCCAGTTCTTTTTCTAATGCCTGCTTATTCTTTTTCCATTGATTAGCGGCATAAAATGCAAAAATAAGTGGTAAAAAAGTAAAAAGCCCGATGCCGTTTCTCACACCGCTGTATGTGGCAATACCAATCAGAAAGCCAAGAATAGCTCCATTGATTATATTTTCAGACTTGGATTTTTTCTTCTTTTCCAGTAGTTCCTGATCTGTTAGCTCATTGAGTTCTTTTTCCCTCATTCATTTAAAGTTTTTTGATTATTATTTTTGATTAGTTTTCATTCGCTAACTTACAAAAAAACATCATTTTCTTCAAAAACTAATGCCATCAGAATTAATCCTATTTCTTACATTATGTTTAAAAACCTCTTACATAAAGCAAGAGGTAAATGAACATATAATGAAAATAAAAAGTAATTTAATCTGCATTAATGTTCTTTCAAACAATATTATCCACATACTAAAAGTGTATGAATTTTATGTTGTAAAAAATATAAAAATATGAGACTGAAATTACAAGGATATCATTTTTAATACCCTCGTAATTTTAATCAAGATTTAATTATGCTAACTTTACATTAACAGCATTTAAACCTTTATCGCTTTTTTGTACATCAAAAACTACTTTATCATTTTCACGGATTGAACTTGTGTTTAATCCTGAAGAATGTACAAATATGTCTTTACTCCCGTCTATTGGAGAAATAAATCCGAAGCCTTTTGCTTCATTGAAGAATTTTACTGTTCCTTCTTGCATTGTAATTATTATTAAAAATTGTATGTATTATAATCTGTAGACTTTACAGATTTTATTTTTGAAATAAACTAACAGGCATTGTAAACCCTATCAGTTGTTGAATATTTTTTAGATCTAAGCATTCCTCAGTATCACAAAACGAAATAGCGGTTCTTTCTGTACCGGATCTTCCTGTTTTTCCAATTCGGTGAACATAGGTTTCCGGAACATTTGGAAGTTCATAATTGACGACATAGGGAAAATCCTCAATATCCATTCCTTTTGCGGCTGTGTCAGTAGCAACCAACACATTAATTCTGCTGTTTTTAAAATCATCAAGGGCTGTCTGTTTTGCTTCCTGTGATTTGTTTCCATGAATAGCTGCTGCAAAAATCCCTACACTTTCCAGCTGCTGAACAAGTTTATTGGCAACCTGCTTCGTGCGTGTAAAAACCAATGATTTGATGCTATCTTTTTTGCGCAGTATATCAATAAGTAAGTCAGCTTTGTTTTCTTTCTGTACAAAATACACTGATTGTTTAACTGCTTGAGCTGTTAAAGCCCCGGGGTTTATTGTAATATTTACAGGATTATTCAGGGTTGTTTCAGCAAATTTCTTTAAGCTTATCGGCATTGTACCAGAAAAGAATAATGCTTGTCTTTTCTGAGGAGTCTGTTTTAAAATCTTTTTTATATCATTTACCAAACCAAGATCAAACATCTTATCTGCTTCATCCAAAACAAGTATCTCAATTTTAGAAAGATCAATATGTCTTTGATTATCCAACTCCAAAAGTTTTCCGGGAGTTGCTACAAGAATATCTACTCTTTTTCTTAGTGCAGCAAGTAAGCTTCCCGTTGAAATACCCTCATAAATAGAAAGTTGGGATAAAGGTAAGTACTTACTATAAATTCCCAAGTCTTCTTCTATCTGCATAGCCAGTTCCCGGGTTGGGGTAAGTATTAAAGTTCTTATTTCTTTATGTTCGGGAGTGTGTCTTTTAAGTAACTGTAGAATTGGCATTGCAAACGCGGCTGTTTTTCCGGAACCGGTTTTAGCACATCCAATTATATCTTTTCCTTCCAAAATATGCGGAATTGCAATTTCTTGTATTTCCGTAGGTTTGGAATATCCAGCTTCTGTAACAGCACGGATAATTGGATTGATTAGATTTAAATTTTTAAAATTCATTATAAATTCCGGTCTTCCGGTAGTTTGTAAGCAAATCTGTTTATCAGAATTTGATTTGGTGTATTGGGATAAAACAAATTAAGGAATACTCTTTCGGCTTATCTTTTTGCTTTCTTTAAGCTGTATCAATAATATAAAAACATTATTGATTACCCTGCAATAACATATCGCTCCTATTTACAATAGGATTTTATAATCTCTTTCGCATTGAAATAAAGACTATAAATTGGTAGCTGAAAAAGCAAAACTGAAAGAAAGGATTATGATTTTAAAGTCTTACAGAATGGCAAAGGCAGTGACCCGTTTTATAAATGCTATGCAAACATACAATAAAGAAAAACAATAAAAATATATTTAATTGATTGATTATCAAAAATATATTCGTAGCTTTCGCACGTCAACCTAATTATTTGCAAGTGCGGATGATTTTAAGCTCCGAAGTATGCAAACATCTTTACCCATAACAGATCCTTCCCCCTGTACTTTAGAATCTCATGCTGTACCCCATATCAAAATTGCTTATTTTATTATGGTACATCATAAACCTGAGGCATTTAAAGCCATGTTTCAGAAAATCTACACAAGGGATCAGTTTTATCTTATTCACATTGACAGAAAGTCGAATCCAAAATTCACGGAAGAGATCCAATTGTATATTGTTCAATTTCCCAATGCTTATATTTTAGAGAGCCTGAATATTGTATCGGGTGGCTTCAGTATGATTCAGGCGGAACTTAATGCTATGGAATTTCTTTTGAATGTAAACCAAGGGTGGGATTATTTTATTAACCTAAGTGGTGAAGACTATCCCCTTAAATCCCAAAGTATCATTCGTAAATTTCTTACGGCCAATAAGGGTCGGAATTATCTCTTTTATTATGACCAGGAGTTTTACAGGCCCGACACACTGCAGAGAATACAGAATCATTTTACGGAATTAGCCTACATGGTTTCTTCATTCATTTATAAAAGAGATTTTATGAAAGGGGTAATACCTTACATCGGAGGGAAATGGTTTATGTTTACAAAAGAAACCTGCATGTTCTTAACCAACAATAAAAGAGTCATGGATTTTGAAGATTACTACCTTCATACTTTTTTACCAGCCGAATCGTTTTTCCAAACTGTTCTTATGAATACCTCATTCAATGATATTATCGTTAATGATGATAAAAGAGCAATCTTTGGGAAATCATTTTTCCAAAATAAACAGAGTATACTTACCTATATCGAGTCTTTGAAATCCAGCAACCAACTTTTTATCAGAAAAGTAAATAAAAAAACAGATGAAAATATCCTGAACTACATTGAAGACAGCTTTCTCTTTCCTTTACCCGAAATTGATGAAATTGAAAGAGAATTAAAAAGGAATGATCGTCAAAATAATTGATTTTCAAGGCAACAACATACTTTAGTACACTTCATAAGCCTTACTCATCACTTCTTTTTGATAATAATGTCTCCCTCTGCCAATCTAAGTTTCTCATTATGGATATTCACTTCAATCCAATGATCAGGATTATCCGACTCGCAATCGTTTATTATTCTATAGTCAGAATATCCGGTATTAGAATCAGGTAATTCCAGAATGGTTTTAATTGTTTTTTTATTGATCTGGTGATTATCTAAAATACTTAATAAATAGATGGTTTCTGACAACTCTTTTTTAAGTTTCAAATTAGATTCTTTATTTACTTCCCTACTTATTAAATCGTTTAATTTATCTATTTCTCCGGCTATAAATTCTTTTGCTGTCATGACTTATTATTTTATGGAGGTTTCGATATAAATTGCTATTATTTTTCACCTTAACCAAACATCTGAGCATCCTTGAACAAAAAAGCCCCGGATTTTAATAAACCGAGGCCATATATATATCAAATAGTATTCTCTACAGGCTGATATTGTCTAAAAGAGCCTTTACTTCTTCTAAAGGAGTTTTATTTCCAGAAGCTACAATAGAATATCTGTTTCCTTCCAGATATTGGATGTTTGCCATTTCATCACTTTCATACATACTTGAATCAAATAAGGCCTGCCATCCTTTGTAACTCTTAATAGTAAGCTTATCACCCAGCTCTTCTATTGCTTTAATTTCTAAATAATTAAGCAAACTTGACTTTACCTGATCCGCTCCCGGCCCCGCTCCGTCTGCTACCATCAGGTAAACATTTTGATCCCCTTTCTTGTAATTTGCTGTAGCAAATGAACCGGTATCTTTATCTTCAAAAGCATCAACTTCTGTCAACTTAAATCCAGCCACTTCCTTTTTAAATTTAGCCTTGAATTCATTTACAGTAATAGGCTTTATTTTCTTTAAATCCTTAGCCAGTTTCTCAACTTTCAATGAATCTGGATTTTCATATGCTTTTTCAATTTGAATAGTTGGTCTTTTGCCAAAAACAGAATTAGATCCCACCGTAAGTACCAATGCCATTGCTAAAAATCCTGTTCCCAGATAAGTAATTTTCATAATTTATTATAGTTTTAACAGGATCACCCTCTGCAAAAAACACACCAATGTGTATTTCATTCAGAATAAAATATACTTTAAAATACCCTATTCCTGCTACGTTTGGAAAATTTTTGTATTGAAAAGTTATAGCTTAAAAAAATTATATCATCATATCATCTCTTTAGTAAACTCTATACTTGATTAAAAAAATACCATTAATTTAGTGAGATAGAATTTACACAGGTTCTACATTTAGCACCAAATTTCACAAAAAATGGGTTTTATTTCTCTTTTTTAATAAATTTCATTAAGTCTGTGTGGGTTTTAAACGTTTTTTTGAAATCATCCAAATTATATCCTATATTTTCTAGAACTATTAAATTTATATGGGTCTTAGGATAGTAATAGGCTGCCGAAGGAAAACCCGGAGCATACCCAAATGCCCCTATCTGAGTATTTTGTTCACCGTCTAGAAATAATAATCCATATCCATATTCTATTTTGTCAAAAACAGGATGATTTCTGGTGGCGTATCGTGTTTTCATCATATCCAAAGTAGTGGTCTTTACAAGCTTCCCTGAATATAATAACCGATACCATTTCAGAACATCTTCAGCATTCGATATGAAGCCACCGCCAGCTATATATTTTACAGGATTACCTGTAGCATAGATAAGCTTACCATTTTCATCCTCTTCATATCCCTTTACGAGATTATTGTATTTTTTATTATCAGGATGAAAAGTATTTTTCAGTCCATATTGAGTAAATAGTTCTGTTGCTATTTTTTCAAAAGATTTATGGCTTATTTTTTCAAGTATTTGGCCTAATAGCCCGAATCCTATTTGAGAGTAATGAAATTGGGTTCCCACTTCGAATTCGAGAGGCTTGTCAATTTCTAAAATCCCATGGGTATGGGTAAGCAAATGATGAATAGTGACCTGCTTGGCCCAAGGTTGCTTAATTTCAGGGAAATACTTATCAAGTTTATCAGTTAACTGTAAATTTCCCTTTTCATATTCTCTAAGAATTAAAACAGCAGTAATTTGCTTACTGATAGATCCAATATAAAACTGATCTTTTGTTTTTAATTTTGTTTTGTTATCAATATCAGAATATCCAAATGCTTTTTCATACTGAATAGTTGAATCTTTTGCTACTAATATCACTCCATTGAAATGATTATTTATCGCTATACTATCGATTGTTGATAATGAAGAGGAAGATTGACTATTGTTTGTATTGTTAATTGTGCATGAAGAAGTTAGCAGTAATAAGGATATTCCTAAAACACTTAATTTCATTATATTTATTTACGAATTTTCTCAAAAATACAAAAAGCCTGGAATGAAACACGTGGGAATTAGGTTCCTCATCTCAACTATTATAAAAAAGGTAATGTTAATCACGTTTTCCATTAATATAGGCATACATTGCGGTATCTACTATTATAATTTCATCTGCAAATCTTATGGTGCTCTCCAAACATCTGCTTAAAACATCCTGCGATTTTTAACGACTAGACACAAACTTATTTTCATTGATTTTAACTCATTTTTATGGATATAAAGATACTCGTATTAATTACAGATACTAATATACATTTCTTTAAGGAACTTAAAATGTAGGACAAAGATTCAATCAACTGGCCATTAATTTTTATTAAAAACTGATAATCATTTATTTGAATTGAATTTTACAACATGTTTTAAGGACAATAAATACCCCCTAAAGCTTTTTGAACATTTCAAAAAGCCTTGGCAAAAACATACAAATAAAAAGCGGTTTGAGTTTTTAATATTTATTTTACTCTAAATCAATGGGATTATATCCTTTTTTCTGTTTCATTTATTTTTTGTCTTTTCTGGTCATCTGAAAATACAGTCCTCATCTTTTCCAATTCATATTTGGCATTTTCTCTGAAATTTTTCATTGCCTGAATTAAGCCATCTTTTGTAACCAGCTGTTGCAAAAGCAAAACAATTACAAACACAGAGTATCCAACAATAATACCTACAACACCCGGAATGATTGACTTAAAAAGCAATAATATCAGCGACACACAAATAGCACTATAAATAAGTAAGGCTACTAATGATATTTTTTGATTTATTTTGAACATTGGCGGGTTTCTTTTTTATGATATTTTCGGGATTTTGCTATTCTGGATTTCCGCCCATTACCCCAAAAATATTTCCTGTTTTGTAGAGTTCGATTATCATTTATCTTCTTCCATTTTGGTAATGACCAGAAAATTATCTTTATAATTTTTGAATGTTACTTCGTAATACAAGGCTTTTATCAGCGGATTTTTGGGCGGATTTTTAAAGTATTTATGCGACCAGATGTAAAAATTTTTGTTGCCTTGTTTCAAATCGTAGCTGGTGATTACTTTCCTGATTTTCTTTAAATTGTTTTTCTTCAAAAAATCATTAAACCGGCTAATCATTACCACATTTGGCTTTCCTGTCCCTAAAATCTGGGCATTGAAGCTGACTTCCGATACTTTTTTCGATAAAATATCATCCCTTGAATATAGATTTGTGGGCGACAATTTTATCATTCGGTTATCTTTCAGCAAAAGGCTGTCGCTGGTTTGTGCAAACGCATTAACGGAAAACAGCAGAACGAAGCATAAAATTATTTTTTTCATCATTTTAATTTTATCATTTACATCGAAATCGAGTTCGACCAAATCACGGTTTTCCTTTTTCCAGCTTCTTTAAAATCAAAGTCAGTTGGTTTTTGAGCGTTGGTTGCTTTCATTAAATTAAAACCGATTTTAAACTTTCGTTCCGAAGTTTTTATGGCAGGATTTACGAAAAACCGAATGCTTACTGTTGTCGATTTTCCGGATGCCAATGTGAGAATGAGCGGAATATTTTTGTTGCAATCAAAGGTTTGAAGCTGTAGTTTTTTGTTGTCGGTTGTATAAAGTTCTTGCCACGAACAACTTGTACTGAAATACCTCAATGTTTCTTTGCTATGGTTGGAAAGCGTTGCCATCACCCAAATGACGGGTTTTCCTCGCTTTTCTGTTTTTATCTTTTCTATCACTAATTCGTAATTTCCGGTTTGTGAAAATGCGGAATTTGCTAGTAGAAAAAGGGTTAGGATTGTGATTAATTTTTTCATTTGTAAAGGTTTTGGATAATGAAAAGCGGGTTTATCATTCAGAATAATCTATAATTTCAAAATCAACTATTTCTTTTTCAAAGTATTCTTTCAAATCATCTAAATATGTCCACAGATAAGAGCTTCCGTTTTGGCAGACATATAATCCATCGGGTTCAAAACCAACATATAAATTGGGCATTTTTCCATTATTTTCAGGATGCCTGAACTCAACTACCTTTTCATCTCTTTCATAAAAATACCGGTTGTTCTCAAGTAATTCAGCTATTTCACTTCTCTGTTTTTGTGTGAGTTTTGCTGTTATTTTATATTCGTGTCCCATAATTGGTGATTGATTTTTAATCCTTAAAATTTTATTGTTGGCTATACTAAAAATCTCCAATATCAGATTTGTTTAGATTGTTTTCTTTTTGGTCATTGAGATTGATGGTCATTGTGTTTGTCATAAAAATTTACTCTTCTTTAAACATTTCCGATTTTTGGATTTCAAATCCTATCTGCTTTAGATTGTCGTTGGTTTCTTCATACAGTTTATAGTCAAACGGAATGTTCATCAAGGCATCAGTCACCTTCCATTTGGGAAAATTGTTTTCTTCATAATAAAAATCGTAGCTGTATTCCGGAAAAACGTGTATGGTTTTCAGCGCATCGGCTTTATTGGGTGTAAAAACGGCTATGTTGCAGGTAACGCAGGGCTTATTCCCGTAGATGTCCGTTTTGTCGTTTTCGTAACAGTTGCCCACCCGAAATCTCAATCCTCTTTCTACCAAATCTGACAGTCTTCCTTCCATATTCATCTGAAATGCTGTGGTCGCATCTTCTTCGGTTGGCTTCATTGTGGCAACTATCAGTTTGTCAGGCATCGGTTTGTTGCGTTCTTCTTCCTTAAATTCTTTGGTAAAAGGAAATTTGTAGTACGTATAAAGTGCAGTTTCGTTGTCAGGAAATGGCTCCAGATTGTTATCAAATTTTTCTAAAAGTGTGTAGCCACCTTGCGGTATGCTGTCTTGCTCCACTTGTGTTTCCTCTTGCGTTTCGGGGGTTTTACTTTTAGAAATCCTGGAAGTGATTTCGTACTTCACATCCTGGTAAAATTTTTCCAAGCCAATTCTGGTCTGGATGAGATAAACCATTCCCACAGCCAAAAGCAGGAAAACGATAAGTAAGATTTTTTTCATTTTATTCATAGTAATTATTATTCCCAAAGTCTTTTGAAGTATTGAGTTTTGGTTTTAGGGATTTTTTCAACTTTATAACTTTCGGCGATGATATCGAAATAATTATTGTGACCTGCGAAATGAAAATGATGATAGATTTTATCTTTCCAGCCAGTCCAGTTATCGTAATGTTTTACCCGTTTTTCAAACATTTCTTTTAGCCAAAGGGAATTTTCTACCACGAAAATGGACGATTTATATTTGAACTCTTCTTTGGGATAAATGTCGTAGAATTCAATATCGAGCGAGGTTACTGCCCACGCATTTTGAAAAGTTATTTTGCCGATATAATCTGCATATGTCGGTTCGTTATCAAGCCAGCAATCGAAGTAAAGAAAACAATGGTCACGGCATTTTTCCATTATCACATTTCCCTGCGGGTCTGCCCAGATTGGCAGTTCTGTTTCGGTTAGGTATTGCATTTTTTTCTTTATAATATTTTCATCTCCCGAAGTTTCGGGACAGTCTCTTCGGGATTTTCTTCTTACACATTTCCGTATTTACGCTATTACTTTTGTGTCAGGAACATTGATTTTAACTTTTTACAGTATCATAAAATCACTCTTCAACAGGGTCAAAATTGGAGAAAAAAGTTGCGCCACTGTCGGAATTGTAGGCTTGTTTTTTCAGCAATATTTCCTTTCCGTTTTTAATTTTATAACTGTAAACGGTATCTATGTAATATTCAACCCGGGCAAAATTTTGAAGCTTATTGCCATTTATTTTCAAAAAATAAGTAGTGTTGCCACCGTGAAAAGCGTAGCCGTTTACGCAGTTCCTTTTGGCATTGTAATGCAGGTTTGGATATTCCTGCGAGTTGACAATATCTTCCAATTTCTGTGTTTTCGGGTTGAAGATGAATAGCTTTGTGATTTCGTTGGAACCTCTTCCGGCTTGCTCGTAAGAGATTTTTATATCATTGTAGCCGTCGTTGTTCAGGTCTTCGTCGGTAGTTACGTACAGACCGAAATCGGTTTGTTTTTTGAAGCTTCCGTTCTGAATTTCCTGCCAATTCTTCCCCGATTTTCTGAACAATTGAAAACGCACAACCGCTTCGGGTTTTTGATTGGTCTGCGTGATGTTGATTTTGTATTTGCCAGACTTTATCACCGTTTTTGCATCGGTAAAATGTTCGGTTTTTTGGGCGTGGCAAATGTTAACAATCAGCAAAAGGAAAAATAGTAGTTTGGTCATTGTTTAATTATTTAGATTTATTCTCTTAAATCGTTTCCATTTTCATCCATCAACTTCTGCAATCTCCCAGTTTTTGTAGGAAAGCGTTTGTTAGATTTGTTTTTTGTATAACATTTGTTTTAATCGATAACTTTTACAAAATTCACACTCACTGTTTCACATTCTATTTCGGCGGATAAACCACAATTGGCTTCAATTGTGCACAGAATGCTATTTTCAAGTTTTTCAAAATTCATTTCCCAAATGGAATTCTGATTGCTGAAGTTTTCGAAACTATTTTTCATTACATTATTAAATTCTAATTCAATCTGGTAGCGTTTTCCGAAATGTAATATGGATAGTAACAGAACCAATTTTGGGTAAAATCCTGATGAGGAAATCTCCAATTTTAAAGACACAATTTCGCCATCGTGAAATTTCGGCAACTGCCCGAAAACGGATGTGAGCAATGTGCTGTTCTGTATGAATTGTTCGGGGTTCATAGATTGATTTCTTCTTTAAATTCTTCCAGCAATTTGTAGAACATTTTGACTGATGCAATGTGTTGTTCTTTAGTAATAGTCGTTTCTAAAAACTTGTTCCAGTTGATGGTTTTAGGCTTAAATCCTATGGTGTAGGCAACAATCATATTTACCCAGCCTGCTGTTGATGAACTGTACCCAACCTTATTGGCTATCCAATCGAAAAATGGCTCTTCTTTTCCAATTTCGAGCAATCCATTTTCAAGCAAAGCGTGGTAATAACCTGAAACAAACGGTTCTATACTTCGCAGGCTGTATTCATTTGTCCAAGCGGGATAACGAGTTTCGATGCGTTTGAATAAAGGGTAAAGTTCGAGTATCATATTTTATAATTTTTTCATCTCCTTAAATTTCTTGACAGGCTCTTCGGGATTTTGTTTTTAACTGTTATGGTTAAACTGCCTTTGTCATTATTTCAGGAATGTTCCATTTGGGTTTGGGTTCATTCATTTTAATTGCTTTATCTTTTTTAGGGTTGTATGCTAATATTTCAGGGCATTGGTTGGTGCGGACTTTGTCTATAATTTCTCTGGCCATCACACTGGTTTCAAACCATACATTTCTAAATGTTTTTAACCGCCAAAAAAGCATCACTGCAATTCCTTTATCACATAAGGGATGTTTTAGAATTAATTCGTCTCTGCCATCGAGATGATATTTTACGAAGGAAGCGATGTTATATAGTTCCATTGATGTATCGCAACGTTTGATTTTATTTTCTAAAATTTCACCAAACCAACTATCTACCTCACTTTGTTCTAAATAAATGTATGTTTCTTCACCATTGGTGGGTTGTTTCATAAAATCGGGAACTTGTAGTTGTTGGTCTGTAATGTGCGTGCTTGGGTCAAAATGGATGTCAGACTTCTTGTAAAATCCGTTTTCAAAATTGTTCAGAATTGTTTTAATTAATTGAAATATCTCGTTTTCGTCTCCCACATTATCTCCTTTAATAGTTTCTGTGAGTTTATAATTTTGAAAATCCTACGGTTGAGCCAACCAGAAAATCTGTAATGCAGTTGCTTCACTGCAAATATTACTTTCGACAATCCATTGCAAAACCTTTACGCCATTATCCCAGTTATGTTTATCAGCCAAATAATGTAATTCTTCCGGCTCAGTCAGCATTTCAAATTTTGTCCTGTCAAGTTCATTATCGTCAAGTCCTTCATAAAAATTGTCGTCGATAAACAGTTTCTTTTCTTCTGTTAGTTTTGCCATTGGTGTTGTTAATAATTAATTTTTGTTTATAATGATTTTTTCTTTTTAAAACGGTTCAAAGTCTATTCTCGATTTTAACTAAATCAAATTTTTAAGTTTTGAAAAAATTAAGGAAAGTCGATTTTTATAGGTTGTAATAATTTCATTTTGTTCATCATTTTAAGCAGTTCGAAGCGGTTGTTTTTGTGAAATAATCTACAAATAGTTTTGCTTCCAGCTTGGCATAGCTGTTGGAAGATTTTTTCTTGTTTTTAAAGTGACTGTCCATTTTTCCTGTCTATATTTTTACATTTTTAAGTACATTGCCCAAAGTATAAGCCTGCAATTTTATTGATTTTTAATTCATTTTTAATGAAAACGTAACCAACGGCATCAGAGAGATAAAGGATGTCTCTGTATTCTTCGGGAAAATTACCGGCATAGAATTGCATCAGAAATCTATGATCTTCAAAAACCAATTCTTCTTGCAAAAATTCTGGACTGCCTCCAAGGAAATTTCCTTCATCAGCATTTTCAGAAAATGAAAATTCAAACGCTGGAATTTCGTGTTCGGATAGGTTAATGGCTTCCTCTTTTTGATGATAAATGATTTGGGTATTTTGTTTGATGATATCCAGTTCTTCTGCATCATTACAGTTATAAATTACCTTGTCTAGAAAATAATCTTCTCTGCTATAAGTACTAAAAATGGAAAAGAAAGTATTTTCTGCTACTTCTATATTCATAACACGAGTAACTGTTTCTGCGGGAATACTGGCGATGAACAGCATCGCATTTTCATTTTCATCCTTTGGCCAAAGATGGTCGGGAATGAAAGATTTTCCACCAATTCTTGGAACAGTTGACTTACTTTCTGTGGGTTTTGTGAATGCTATATGGTTCATTTCTTCCTTTTCTTAAACACCATTTTGGTGCTGAATTTATCCCTTTTCAAAACATTATCTGTAAAATTTAGCGCACTGTTACATTCGTAAATCAATTGACTGTTTAGGATATTCATTTCACAGTAAGATGAATGATGGTCGCTGTTTTGGGCATACATATTTCAATCTCTGCATTTTTATTTCTTAAAAAATTTTACTCATTGATATTAAATTTTTCTTTCCTGTATTTTTCACGTTCTTCATCCGATAACCAAATAATATGCTGTGGTCGCTGAATGTTAGGTTGCCAAAAATCATCGTAATAATTTTCTTTAAACATTACATTATAAGGCTCCAGACCAAAATAAACATTGGCTAATACGTGCAAATCTGCACCGCCGGAACGTTTCTTATTTTTTACTTTTTCAGGGCTTACCAATAACTCTTCGTTGAACAGAATTTTATACTGATGGCTTACAATTGGTTCCTCATCAGCATTCCATACAGAAAGAACCCTTGCGATGATGAGTTCTTCTGTAGTGATGTTGTCTTTCTCCTGCTTTATTTCAAACAACGTCAATACGGGCGATGTTGCGGTTGAATGTGTACCTACAATTTGCCCAAACGAAAATGTACCATCCAAAAGCGGAACAGAAAATACATCGCCGATTTCCCATTTCTGTTTTGGTGGTCTTTTCCATTTTTTTAGCTGATTATAAATATCATCCAACTCAGCTTCTGTAATTTCTGTTCTTTTTTCAGGAACGGTGAGTTGGTAAATAGTTTTGGCAACCGTAAAAATAGCATCAGCATTTTTGCTTGAAACTTGTACAAAATCGCTTTCGTAGTCGATGTTTGGTTTGGGTTTCAAATCAGGCGATTTTAGTGCATCCTTTAAAATTCCCACAGCTTCGGTTTGAAATTCTTGACCAAATAATTCGGCTAAATCTTCGAATATTGAAAATTCGGCTGAACTTTTATCAGGCAGTTGTATGTTGAAATGTGCAAATTGAATTTCGGTCATTTTTGTACTGTTTATTCTATCTGTTGATTTACTTTGAAGCTTTTTAGTATTGAAAATTTTCATTCCTGAAAATCATCGTTTCCCAGATAATAATTTAAGGTCTATCTTCGAGGTTTTAATTGGTTACTGTTGTTTTGCTATAATCTTTTCATCCCTTCGGGATTTTTGTTTTTATGCTATCGTTTCAATATCGCCGTCTTTCTCAAGGTAGGTTTCCAGCAAATCTTCAAATGATGGATATAAAACTTTCCATTCATCAGCATTAAATTCGTGGAAAGCATCCAGGATTTTCGTAGAATGTACTTCGGTTGCATCCCAAACCAGATTTTCCTGACCACGAGTGTGCATTATCGGGATTAATCTTTTGCCTGTGTATTTTTCCTGCTCCTGATAATCAATCAAGGTAAAAGAACCATCAAAATTGTAGGCTTCGATAATTTCTTTAAGGCTCAGGAAATAATTGCTGTTCCAAATAATGCTTCCCAAATCTTCAGGGTTTTGAAGCTCTTCGGTTTTAAAAAGATTATCGGCAAAACAACCGCCATTGTTCAACAGGTAAAATGCTTTTAAAACCAATGGAAGTTTGATATTTAAAGTGGTTTCAAAATTTTCTATTTCACTTTCTGATGCACCTTTCGCAAAAAGATTTCGCTCTTTCAGTTGCAGTGATTTTTGTTTGAGTTTTTCTGTGATATTCATAGGATATTTTTCAAAATTCTGTCGTATGCATACTTTGCCATTTTTTTCAACTCTCCTTTTTTTGTGCTGATAATGCTTTGCAAAAAAGGAATGGATGCCATTGTTCCAATATCAGATAAAACGGCACACGTTATTTGCAATACTTCTTTTTCTTCTTTTGTTACATTAAAACCAATTAACTTTTGTTCTGCCTCTGGATGTGGTGCATAGAACAGTGAGCCGATTGCTGTAATTTTTTCTCCAATATCGTTGGTGTCCACACATTGTAAAAGTGTAGAGATATCATTTTCTAAAGTCTTTCTTATTGGCGGAAACTGCTTTAATATGTAATGCTTTGTTATTTTATCTTCCTTATCAATTCTGTCAATTAAAAATTGAATATCATCAATCTTATTTGTATTTCTAATGATGCCACCAAGTATTATATATACCGCAATTTTATCTTCCTGATGCGGAGAATTTATGATGAAATCTTTAAGTTCAGGTAAAAAACTGGCATCATTCAATTGCCCAGCTTCTCTTATCGCATTGAAACTTGTATGCTGACCAATGCCACCACGTTCATCACGTTCTTCTGTTTTATCATTAATCCTGCTTATTAAATCAAGAATATATTTGTTCATATTTTAAAATATCATTCTTTTTCTTGAAAACTTCTTCTCTAAAATCTGCAGGTGCCGGTTGTACGGCGCTGTCTTCGTTCCAAATATTAGGGCGTATCCTAAAAATCAGTTGTTTGTTTTTTACTTCGAGGTCAATGTGTTCGTCTTCTGTATTGATAAAAAGTTTGTTGTCTTTCGGTAAAGCCTGCAATTTTATAGGTGGGGCTTCACCGGAACCAATATCGATAACCGTAGCGTAATTTTTCCCGGCTTCAAATTGTATTTCGATGGTATTGGTTTGAAATTCAGTTTCTTTTTGCCAGGTTCCTGCAAATTGTGTTTTAAAACTTTCGGTAAAATGTTCCTTGTTCTTAACAGAAGAAAGCGTATCAAATTCAGATACGGTTTGTTCTTTGTTATTGGTCGTTTGCTTACAAGAGCATAATATGATAAGCAAATAGAAAAAGAGAATTGATTTTTTCATTGGGTTGATTATTGATTACTAAAAACCATACTTCTCACACAGTTCATCGTGCAAATCATACAATTCCGGTGGCATTCCTTCTATAAATCCTTCGGGTTCTTCTACCATTTCACCTTCCAGTTTTTCAAACATTATTACAGGAATTTCACGTACAATGGTTTTATCCAGATATTCTTCTACCCAAACGGTTCCTGAAAAATCTGCGGTGTTTGGGTCAAATGAAAAATTTTGTTTGTTATAAAAGCCATTCAAATATTTGCTTTCGATATTTTCAATTAAGTCAAATTTTGATGTATTACTTCCTGCTTCTTCACGGTTTTTAAACTGTTTAAAATACCGTGGTCCCGACATCCAATACAACATTAAAGCAGTTGCTTTGTCGGTGTTGGGATTATCGGCAAGCCAATGCAAAAACACAGAGGTTTCATTCCATTCCATTGCCATTTGGTGCCAGATTTTCGGCGTTTGCTTTTCTGCGAACTGGATAACCATTTCATCAAAAAGCTGTTGGAACTCGTCGTTTGATATTTTTTGTTTCATAGATGATACTTTATTTACACTTAAATATTTTTATGAGTTACAAATACTGTATCCCGAAATAGCCCACTTCTCTTATCGGAGCATATTTTCGGTAATTTTGGTCTATCCAGAAATAAGCTAATCCTTCAAGAAAAACACCTTCGTATTCTTTATGAAGTTTTGCCAAATCATATTCATTGAGTTGAATGATGGGTTGGTATTTCATTGCAGGTTGAGGATGTACATTGTCCTGCAAGAAATGAGGTACCGAAAAAAGTTTGCTTTTATCCGTTCCTTCTTCGTTGCTTTCCTGCATCACTTCTTCATTGGTGAAATGGCGTTTGCTCATTGTAATTACTGGTAAAACACCGTTTTCGCTTATTACGGAAACAGGCGTTTCCGATTTTTCAAGTAGCAATGCTTTGGCATATTTTTTTGAAGTTGCAAAGCTGTTGTTTTCCTGAATGGCATATCGTGTGCTGAAACCACGTTTCAATTGTCCTCTTTCATTGGTTTCGTTATCTAGAAAAATACTGATGCAATATTTATCATCAAATTGATTGCCACCAAAAATGTTGCTGAACGCGGTACAAAAATGTATCATTCTTTTGCCGTGTTCGTTCAATGGCCAATCGCTAAGATTTTTCAGGTAAGGATTTCCGCCCATTACCCCGAAAATATTTTCTGTTTTGTTGAATTCTATTATCATTGGTTTACTGCTTTAAAGTTTTCAGGCCAATTATTAAATCTGCTTTTGGAAAACGTCAGCCGAGCCTTAGCACAAAAGTTTTTCTTTTAAATTTGGGTCGTTGTTTTTATCCCAATAACCAATGAATGTTACTCTAGCGGTATTTTGTTTTTCGGCTGTGGTTATGGTGTTTTCATTCGCATTTTTTTCTTGTCCGTTGCAGGAATATACAAATGGCAATATTGTTAGTAGTAGAAGTTTTTTCATAGTTTAAATCATTTCTTGTTTCTCTCCGCTGTATTTTAAATTTTTAAAATCTCTTGCGGATATAAAATCCACGAAATTCCGTCTGACTGCTATTAGAGATAGGTTGTATTAAATTCCATTTTTTTACAGTTTTCTTCCGTCTTTGGTATGTGTTGTTTGCATTGTGAGGGTAAAGCCTTTTGCTTTTATTGCCATTATACACGGTGTTTGTGTGTTGCCAGCTATTCTTATTCTTACTTCGTTCATCGTTAAAAAATTAAGCAATTCCTGATGTTACCTAAAAACACCCTTTGATTGGAAAAAGTGATTTTATTATTTTCCATTTTATACAGCAATCCGTAAGAATAACCATTGTCTTCATCTTCATTAAAAAGTTGGGTAACAATGGCGTTGCATTCGCCATCTGCAAGTTTCACTACATCGGAGTAAACAAACACCACAGTTTCCTGCGTTAAATCTTCTATTTCTTCCTGTGCTGTTTCGATGGCTTTATCAATATTATCTGCCAAAATTTTACGGATGTTCTTTTCTCCCAAAAAAATGTATGGTGAAAATGTGATGCTTTCCTGAAGATTACCGATTGCGTATTCTTCGGCTTGTGCTATTGCTTGTTGCAATTCGTTTCTTAATGCTGTGAACTCCATAGTTTCATTTTTCTTTTCTATAATCTTTTCATCCCTTCGGGATTTTTGTTTTTATGCTATCGTTTCAAAATCGCCATCTTCCTCAATATAGGTTTCCAGCAAATCTTCAAATGATGGATATAAAACTTTCCATTCATCAGCATTAAATTCGTGGAAAGCATCCAGAATTTTCGTGGAATGTTCTTCGGTTGCATCCCAAACCAGATTTTCCTGACCACGAGTGTGCATTATCGGGATTAATCTTTTGCCGGTATATTTTTCCTGTTCCTGATAATCAATTAAGGTAAAAGAACCATCAAAATTGTAGGCTTCGATAATCTCTTCAAGACTGAGGAAATAATTGCTGTTCCAAATAATGCTTCCCAAATCTTCAGGGTTTTGAAGTTCTTCGGTTTTAAAAAGATTATTGGCAAAACAACCGCCGTTATTCAACAGGTAAAATGCTTTTAAAACCAATGGAAGCTTGATATTTAAAGTGGTTTCAAAATTTTCTATTTCACTTTCTGATGCACCTTTAGCAAAAAGATTTCGCTCTTTCAGTTGCAGTGATTTTTGTTTGAGTTTTTCTTTGATATTCATAGGTTTATATTTATCGCATTCGATTAATCGCCTTCAAACATTCCGATGTATTTTAATCCGTTGTAATCTTCTTTGTAAGGTTTTGGAACAGCCAGCTCGCCATCGGCATACCATAAAATTGCATTGGCTTTTTCGATGTTGTAATCTTTGCAAATGCTTTTTATTTTTTCCCATTCGGCTGGGTCTGTGGATGAATGTTCCAAAATTTCATCTAAAGAAATTTCATTCTCAAACCTTGGGATAATGCCAATGAAATCCTGGTCGTACCACTGTTTTCCAATGTCTTGGCAGAATGGGCAGAGTTTATAATTCGGAGTTTCAAAATCGCCCTCGGTTGAATAATCTAATTCGAAATATTGCTGATATTCCGCTTCGGTTTTGTTTGTTGTTCCTATCCAAAGATGGATTTTATTGTATCTTTCCATTGTTTTGTTGTTTTTATTTTTTCACTTTTTTAAAAATATTTTCTACAGGCTTTTCTACAGTGCCATCTTTGTTCCAAGTAGTTGGCTGTATTCTAAAAATCAATTGATTTTCTTTTACTTCTAATTGTATGTGTTCGTCTTCCGTATTGATAAAAAGTTTGTTGTCTTTCGGTAAAGCCTGCAATTTTACAGGTGGTGCTTCGCCGGAACCAATATCGATAACCGTGGCGTAATTTTTTTCTTTTTCAAATTGTATTTCGATGGTGCTGGTTTGAAATTCGGTTTCTTTTTGCCAGGTTCCTTCAAATTGTGTTTTGAAACTGTCAGTAAATTTCCCCTGATTTTCTACCTTAATCGTATCGGTTTGCGTTTTGTTTCCGCTGGTGTTTTTCTCTTTGCAGGAATGCATTGTGGCAAGTAAACAGATGAGGAATATTGTGGATTTCATTACTAAATTTACTTTGTTAGTTGCTCAAATAGAAACTGTTCCTTTTTACCCAATGGTTTTATGGCTTGTGCATTTTTAAAACTTTCTATCGCTTTTTCGATGCTTTTTGCTTTTGATTTTTCCGTTTTGTCGGTTTTAGATTTTGCAATAAACTTTGTGGCGTGTTCTAAAAATTTTTGGTAATTCTTCCAATCTTTTTCAGTCAGATGTGCAAAAGGGTCAACTTTTGGTGCAGTTGGCTTGATGTAATCTAATACAAAATCAATCTCTTGCTGTGTTGCTATTTTGGAATTAAATTCTCTGAACATTATACACTCCGGCAAATTTTCTTCAAACCATTTTTTTGCCTTTTCAGTAAGATAAATATGTCCGGCACTTTTGCTGATAAAAATATCGTTACCTGTCCAAGCGTTTTCAATAATGAAGAGTTCATTTCTTCCAGACACATTCCTTTGCTTTCTTCCAATCAAAGTTTCTTTATCTAATTTTAAACACCATATTGCTTCCATTTTTTTGGCAATTTCAGCATTATGTTTTCTTGTGAAAATATAGTTTTCCGGCTCGCCTCCGGCTGGATAAATCCTGGGTTTTTCTGCCTCCAGATCCCAATTTTGCCAATCGATATCTACTATTTTTTTGAAAGTTGTATTGATGAATTGAATTCCTTTCAAATCAGATTTTTCTAATTTTTGCCTGGTACTTTCAGAAACTAAAATCATATCCCACTTTTTATAAATTGCAGGAACAAAAGGACCTGCCCGTTCTATATATATGATTTCGTCATTATTTTCATCAGGGTATGCAAACCCTGTAAACAAGGTATTTCCATAATCGCCCCAGGGCATTTTTTTTGTTTTCAAATGTGTAAAAGTTCATCGTTCGTCAAGCTATTTTTTGTTTAACATTCATATCTATTTTAATAAGCGGTTTTTCAGGGGGCATATGCTAACCACTAACGTTTCGGGGCTTTGCGTTCGGGCGGGATTTTGAAGCACAAATCTTCAATTTTGTACAAAAGTTGAACCGAAGAAATACCGTTGAACTTTGCAGTTTCGCCCCACTATTGCAAAACCCTTGTTATGCGACGTTTTTTATCCGTTTAGTTTTGTTAGTCTTGATAGTTCGTCAAACTCAGCAGTTATAGTTTGTCCGTTTTTTGTGGCAATTAATTTTGTTCCATTTTCTGAAATCGTATAACCTTTTGCAATTAGATAATTTGTCAGAGCATAATTGTGGTTCATTTCAAATTGTGAAATTAATTGAGGAAAAACGGTTAAAATTCTGTGATGATTATCTTCTTTATTAATTTTGTCCACTTTTTCGCTTTTTATTGTTACAACCATTGCACCTTGTCCGTAATCACAAATATAATATCCACTAGAATTATGAATTCCTGATGCAATTATTCCAATTAGATGTAAGTCCTCTTTTGTAAAATCGAAAGTATCATTTTTTAAAAGGTCAATCTTATTTTCTTCGCCATATTTTTTTAGTTGCAATGCTTGTTTAATTACATTTTCGGAAAGACCTGATTTAGTATTTGCCCAAGCCCAAAGCCAAGTCTGTGAAGAGTGAGAAATTGTACCAAGTACTTGCATAGGAAGAACAATGTCAGTTCCAAAGCTTATTTCACCGTTTGCTATATTTATATTCCAATTGTTATTACCAATAAAATCTCCGAAACTTAATTGCTTATCCATTGCAATTCCGCCATATCTTTCGATAAGTTCTTGTTCTGTTTTACAAGGTGCTAAATTTTGTTGTGATTGTGTTTCGTTGGTTTGTTCTGTTTTGTCGTTTTGTCCAAAAATTTTATTAAAAAATCCCATATTTTTGTGTTTTATTTTTAGGTTGTTCTAATGTTAAAGGTCTGTCGTTTTAAAATGGCTACTAACGGTTTTGGGCTTTGCGTTGGTGGGCTTTTGAAACCGTAAACTTTCTGCCAGCACCAACGTTTATTAATTGCTCAAATATTTCTATTCGCACTGTCAGCCCACTAAAGCAAAACCCGTGTTAGCGGTTTGTGCTTTATTGTCCATTCCGTTTCAATATTTCTTCAATTGCAAATTTTGCAGAGTCTTTCACGTCTCTTTTTCTACTTTTCAAATGCTTCTCTAAATGTGGAATAGCTCTTAATGTTCCAATTCTATTTAGTGTCGCATTTGAATAAGTCAAGTTGTATTGGTTATCTGAACTATCAAGAATTTCAATTAGGGTTGATTCTGCATCTGGGTCAGTCGAATAATTTAAAGATTGAATAGCGCTATGTCTTATTAACCATTTGTCATTTTTGGTAGCTGTAATTAATGGCTGCAAATTTGTTCCTGTTGGTTTTTTGATATCCCCAATTCTGTCGAGAAGTGACGAAACAATGTATTTGTCCGTCTCTTTGTCAACCCGCTGAATTAAATAGTTCAACGCTGTTGTGTCGTTCGTGTTTTTTGCAATGTGCCCAAGTAGAAAGTATGCTTCGCCACGCTTCTTTTTGTCTTTTTCTTTGTCTATGAAAAGAATTAGTTGAGGTACGTAGTCCGCTTTGTCAACTTTTTCTGCTTCTCTAAGTGCTTTCCACGAAATGGTTTTAGAACTGTCATAACCGGCTTCCATAATTTGGTCGCTGGTGTCCAACATTCTTTCAATTAGGTCGATTAAATATTTGTCCATTGTTACTGTTGTCATAGCATAACCGCTAACGTTTCGGTTAGCAGTAGTTGTAATTTTCAGTTAGTATTTTGCCAATTAAAATCTTGGTCACCTTTTGATATTTTTCCTCGTTCAGATTTTCCATTTTTAATTTTCCAATTAGTTGTGTATGTTCCAGCACCATCCGAAAAAAATCCATACAAAATATAATAATCTGATTTTTTTTCAATTTTGAATTGTTCTTTAATTAATTCTCCGTTCAAATTTGGGTTAAACATCTGCGATACCTCTAATTTTATATATTTTCCATCTACGGATATTGCGAGTGATTTCAGTTCATTTTTTGGTAAATCCATTCTGAAATCAGAACCATACCAAAGCTCATTATCTATACTACAAATATAAGTTGCGTCTTGGTATTCATTTTCACAATATTCAATTTGATGATTTTTTGAATCAAAATCTTTAATAGTCCATCTTAAGTTAATGTTATTTTCGAAATCAATTTTGCCAGATTTCGAGTTTTTAAATTCATCTACTCGCTTATTCCAAATTTCTATTTTTCGTTCTTGAACTTTTTCGTCGGAAAAATAATATCTGTAAAAAGTAAAACAAACAATAATTGTCAGAGTTATTAATCCAATAAAAATTCCAATTATTTTCTTCATTTTGTTTTTAGCACAATTTTGTTTTACAATTACCGCTAACGTTTCGCGCATTTGAGAAGTTGCGGAAATAGGAGTAGAGTTCTCTCCGCTAAGATATAATTTTCTTGGTTTGATGAATCGTTCAATCACTACAAAACCAGCAATTTCTTAAATGCGTTGTTAGCTGACGTTCTATTTTAGTAATTTGCTTTGTTCTATAATATTCCAGCCAATTGTGCCTTCACGTAATTTTAATTGGATTGATGAATAATCATCTAAATTTTTGAGTTTTCGAAATACAAATCCCTTTATTATTCCATCCACTTCAGCATCTGCTGTTGGTTGTCTTGTTCTTGTAGTAAACCCTTTTTTCAAAATTTTAGTCTCTACAATTTTAAAATTTTCGGAAGATTTAAAATTCAAATTTATGAATAGTAATAAAGTTGTGAACAGACTTCCAAACGATACTGTCGAATATACAAATTTGATAAAGATGCTCAATTCTATTTTGGTAAATTTATCTATAATAAAATATGAAATTAAACCAGGAATTAAATAGAGTTGTAGGATAGTAAAAGGGCTAATTACAGTTTTGGCAAAAAGTTTCACGACAACGATGTTCAAAATTAGCCCTAAGAAAAAGAGGGTATTTTTGAGTGATACTTTTTTTGATTTTCTCAATTTCATATTTGCATTAATTTCCCAATGTTTTCCAAGAATGTCAGCTAATTCGGGGCTTTGCAATGGTGGGGCAATCGAAGCGAAAATCTTCAATTTTGCATAAAAATTAAATCGAAGAACTGCCATTGAACTTTGCAGTTTCGCCCCACTATTGCAAAACCCTTGTTGTGTGCAGTTTTTTAGTTAGTTACCATCTTTCTGATAATTAATATGTTTATTTTGAATATACTTTTCCTTAGATTTAGTGTCAATTAAAGACCATATTTCATATTCATCTTCTTCGGCTTTAAAAATTCGCTCGTTTTTATCCATCTTATTTATCAAAACAATAAACCTTTGTCTTTTAATATACTTTTGTTTTGTAACGTATTCTACTTCGTTAACTTTTTTTTCAAAAAGAGGATATTGCAAATTCACAAACGTTGAAATTTTTTCATTGTTAACAGGATAATATTCTATAATTATTGCATTATGTTCGTCTATAAAGACTAACTCTTTATAATAAGCCTTTTTGTTTGATAATATCAAAGGCTTATTTTCGTCAATCTTAATTTTCCACGAGTATTCAGCATTTCTATTTAAACCATTGCTTTCAAGATATGGTAGGTCTGTAACCTTTGATTGAGCAAATAGCTGAGAAACTGCTAAAATCAAAAGAATTGTAAAAATATTTTTTTCATTATGTGGTAAAGTTCGTTTTATTGAAGTCAGTTCTGTAAAATCACCTTGTTAGAGGTAGTTTTTATTCTCCATAATCATTTAGATAGAAGAACGTATATTTTTGGTTATATTTATTAATTTTATTTATTTGACGAATACACCTTATGGGGCTAAGTAATTTGTTTTTTTTTGTTTCTTCATATGAACCATACCTCTCCAAATAATCAGATTTTGTTTCGTCAACTTTATACCAATCTGGCTCAAGTACAGTATAAGCCATTAAATTTCTACCTTTTTCCATTCTAAGAAACTCCATATTGAATAGGTTAATTTTCCAAATACATTTCTCTTTTTCACATTCGTCATACAAATCTTTATATTTATCAAAAGTAAAAATATTGCCATCCTTGTCTATCCCTATAATACGTGGATAATCTCGAATTAAACTAAATTGAGATTTTGCGATTAAATATAACTCAATTGTCTTTTCTTGTTCTTTTGTTATATTAAAATATGAATTATCAAAATCAATATTTGTTTTTTTGTAACGTATAAATTTTTGAGATAAGCACAAATTACAAGTCAAACAAAAGATAATTAGTGTTAATATTTTTTTCATACTTTTTTCATTGTTCGTTTTATCTTGTGTCGGTCTGTAAAATTACCGCTAACATCTACATTAGCGCAACTTAGCCGTTGTTAATTATTTGTAATCGTTTAATTTTTCGCAGGAAAAGGTTGTTTCATTTCCGCAGGTTTTTGGTAAGTGTCCGGTAACTTATCGGTATCAATGGCTACCATTTTATCGCTTGTCATTTTCAATCCGTATTTAGCCAAAACATAAACTTCGGTAATACGGTAAGCGCCAATGTAATCATAACTGTCATTGGTTACCACTAAGGTGTTGTTCACAATTTTGTAAGAACCTTCGGCTGTTATTTTTCCTTTTCTTATAGTTTGTTTGGGAAATTCAAACTCACTGAGGTAACTTTTGTTTTCAACAATTTTATATAGCTGATAAGTACCGTCTCCATCAGATATTTTTTCCGACAGATAAATATTGAATTTCTTCTTGCCCAATGTAAAGCTTTCTACCAATTTATCTTTTTTGGTCACTTCGGATTGTCCCACAACAGCATCGGGTTTTTCCTGTGCTAATGTGGCTGTGCTGATGAATAAAAAGAATAGTATCGTGAATAGTATTTTCATAGAATTTATAATTGATTAGTTTATTTTACGGCTTCGCCATCGTTGGTAACAGGTTTGTTCCAACATTCGGTAGATTTATGATTTTACAATTTGTGATTTATATAATCACTTTTTGAGGCCATTTAATATTTGCAGTTTTTCTTTCAATATTTGTGGCATTTAGGTTAATATCCGAAAACTCAAACTGCTTTTACCACATCATTTTTATCAATCGAGATGCTTGCAAAACAGTTTAAAACAGGAATGTGAATTTGCAGTTTCCGCCTATCCGGAGTAGAAATCAATTGACCTTTCAAACCGATGAACTGACCTGAAATTACTTCCACTTCATCACCTTTTTTGTAGGTTTCTTCAATTTTAATATCGTTTGAAGTACAGAAAATTCTGATTTGCTCGATTTCCTTTTCGGTAACCACGGCAATTTTTCCGCCCACAAAAAGGTATTTTACCACAGCCGAAACTTGAAAAACTTCTTGTCGTTTTTGTTCGGTAGTGTAAATAAAAACGTAGCTTTTGAAGAGTACTTCATCCACGTATTTCTTGCGGTCGTGCCAGTTTTTGAGTTGCTTGTGTAAAGGCAGATAGTGGTCAATTCCAATAACAGAAAGTTTTTCAGATACTTTTTTTTCTGCCCGTGGATTAGTTCTTACAACGTACCACTTCTTTTCGTTCATTGTTTTTCATCATTTTTTTCATCGTTTGTATTTTAATTATCCAACAACATTTTTATTTTCCTAAAAACAAAATTAGGATTTATTTTTTAAATCATAATACTATGATTTGTTTTTTTTATATCTACTTTTGTTATTAGAATAAGATGATAAAATTGCACCGATTTTAAATCTGAAAAAAATGAAAAAAGAACCCCCTAAAAACAATAAACCCAGAAAAGAAATTACCGGTTCAATCAGGAACAAAGAGCGCACACAGCAGAAACTCATTAATGCCGTTGGTGCTGTTTTAAAAGAAAAAGGATATGCTGGAATTTCTATTCCGAATATTATCAAAAAGGCAAAAGTTGACCGCCGGCTGATTTACACTTATTACGGCGGACTCGATAATCTGGTAGAAGAATACCTGAACAGCCGAGATTACTGGATGACCAAAGTGGCACCACAAGTGCAGGAAATTGCATTCAAATCAGAACATTTTGGCGAAAAACAAATTGTGGAGATTCTACACACGCTGTACGATGCTGTAGATATTTCTCCCGATTTACAGAAAATGATTTTGTGGCAAATCAGCGAATACCACGATAAATTAAGGGCTTTGGTTGATAAAAGAGAAGAATTAGGCAAACCGCTTTTTGAAGCCACCGATAAAGATTTTAAAGGAACTGATATTAACCTGAGAGCGATTATGGCGGTTCAAATTGCCGGCATTTATTACCTGAACCTGCACGCTAAATCCAACAGAAGTACTTTTTGTGAAATAGAACTCAATTCTGAAGAAGGTAAAAAGCAAATTAAAGAAGCTTTGACATTGATGATGAAAATGGTGTATGAAAAAAGAAATTTGTAATTCTTGTCGTATTCATTACCTAAAACAGAATATATAAAAACCAAGTCTTAGATTTGATGAATATTACTAATTATATAGCGGACTAAATTTAGGCAATTATAATTCTAAAAGAGGTCATAATTTTCGTTATTATATTTGTTGAAATTCTGCAATGACACTCAAAATAGCTTTTTCAAATCCCATTGCATTTTCATCTGATTTTCTGTTACTTACAAAATTTTCGCTAATGATGTAATTCTTCACAAATTGGCTTTTCTTTGATCCCATTGGGTAATGCCAGTCTCCCATTCCGGAACTTCCGAAAACGATCACTTCATCCAGATTTATTATTTTTCCGTTTTGAAAAGAGGAGATTAGTTTTTGATAAACGCATTGGCCGATTTGTCGAACATTTACTTTACAGGGATGTAATACAATAATTCTTTAAAAAGAAACCACACGCACCCAACCAAATAAGATATCTGAAACGATTATCTTTATTGCATCACCAATTTGATTAAAATAGATTAAAACCAATGCTCCCAAAATAAGCATTGTAATTACATACCATTTCAGTCCTTTTTTGTAATGCACAAAAGGGTTGAAAACCAATAGCGAAACTGATTCTACTACTTCGTATCTATCTCTGATGTTCTTCGCCAAATATTTCATCCATATTATTTAAAATACTTTGCATTGGTTTGGTAAAAAAACTCTTGCCGGAAATAAACATCATGCAGATAAATCAATATACCTTTTAGCATCAATGTCCGCTATCTTGCCCTCTATAGTAATTCTCAAATAGATTGGAGCTATTCCTTTTGTTCTGATTTTATTCTTTTTGATAAAGAATAGCAGGCTGAATGTTTTGTTCATTGTGTAATAACTTTAATTGTTTAATAATTTACTTTTTCTTACCACTTTTTGCAAGATGTACAATCTTTAGACTACCTATTGATAGGCTTTTTCTAAATTTTTCTTCTCCCATTTTTCAATTTTAACGATGGGACACGAAATAGAACGTATTTTGATTTTTTTTATACCTGTGCTAAAACAAAAAACGCTGTAAACATAAATGTTTACAGCGTTTTAGCTTATTTTGGTTTCCCAACTGGCGGAGAGTGAGGGATTCGAACCCCCGGACCTGTTACAGTCAACAGTTTTCAAGACTGCCGCAATCGACCACTCTGCCAACTCTCCTTTAACTTCGGTTATACCGTTGTTTTCAGTGGTGCAAATATAGAAAGTTTTTTATAACTGACAAAATATTTTTTAATAAAATTAGAAAATTCATTGATAGCACAGGGTTTTCCCAAAATTCTACTCAGAAATACAGGTATACAAAGGCATTGACTATCAAATATTTTCACTATTTAACAGCAAAAATTCCTGCTCTATCATTATAAAAATAAACTTTAAAAACTTTTTTGCAACAATCTTTCTTTTGATTGAATATTCCTCCTTAGATATTAACTTTTAGCTGTAATAGTAAGTTGTGGAGACATCTCCGCTAAAATTAGGTTTTGTTTCCTGCTTCTGCGCATTAAGCTCAAATAATCTTTCCCCATCCTTTACTCCTGCTCTTATTCTTATGGAGGACCATCCGTTGTCAAGGGTAAGCTTTATGCTGTTTTCATCATTAATGGTTGAAATATCCTTTAAATAGCCAATACCCACAACCTTTAATTCATTATTCGTTGTCTGATATATCCAACCATCTGACTGAACAGCCACTTCCCCATTTCCTAGGATATGTTCTTCACCTGTAGAAATACAGAAAGAATAATAATCCTCTTCTACTCCTATAAGTGGAATAGCAATTCCTGACTTTGTTATTTCATCGCCGTGTTCATTTTCAACAAAGTATTTCAAAATATTATTACCCGGAAGGTTATGTTCCTGAAGGTATTTTGCTAAAAGCTCCGGACTGTATATGACAAAGCCTTTAAGTTCAGAAAATATTTTTTTCATAATTAATTTGATAAATTGGGTTAAAATTTAAATAGGGCCTCACTATATTTCAGATTCCTCCGGTTAAACTTCTGCCTAATCCAGTTCTGCCCTTGAAAATAGGTCCATGATCACGGTTTCATTTTCACAGGCTTTTTTAAAATCCAAAATAAAGTCTTTCAATTGATCTCCATTAGAAGAATAGACACAAAACATTCCTCCCTCAGGATCAAAACGAATACTATCGCTCAAATCCGGTCTTTTCTCTTCTAGAAAAACCTGAGCTAGGGATCCCCAGTCGTAACCGCTTCCCTCAAAGCCTTCTTCTGCTCTTGCATCAAAGATTTCCTGCTTATAACTACCGGCATCTAAGCATACTGAAAAGCTATTACCGTGTTCTACCCAGAAAAATGGCTTTATTGTTTCTTTTAAATTATTAATGTCCATATTGTTTTAAATCTTTAAAAATTTCGTAACGATTTTGCTTATATTGATCTATAATATTACAGGCATTTTTCCTTGAAATGAGATATTATTTCATAAAATACTTTCGTTTTATTTTGGCATCAAAAAATAACCCTGAAATAAAAACTTCAGAAAATCAAATGAAATAAACAGCTAAATTTTAAAAATCTGTAATAATCAGTAGAGTTAGAACAGAACGGATAAGAATGCCCTTGAATTTGTTGCCATGATCTATAAATTTTAATCGTTAATATTATTTTGTAATTGGGTGTTGGTATAACAAATATAAAACGGTTATTTATATTCAAAAAATTTTCAGACATTAATCTGAAAATTTGTAGTAGTTCTACGACTTTTGATCATAACTCTTCTTTTTTCTACATTAAAAAACATCAACAAAACGCTGTAAGACAAAACAATATTAATTATTTTCAAAAAAATATTTTTTCACCCTGCTATGAGAAATGCATTGTCATTTATGTACTGAGATAAAAGATCAGCCACAAATTCTTCATCTGTAACTGGTTTACTTATTTATTATTTTGTTTCTGAAGTTCAAGTACTTTTTTGAGATAAACATCTGTTTGATCCAAAAACTCCTGATTCGTTTGTTGTATTTTGATATGAGGAATAATTCCCTGTCCTCTTTTCTGATCCGGAAGAATTTGGGCATCCTGAATCACATGAACAATGGAAAACCCGGTCTGAATACCGGTATTTGGAAGTTCATACACCACAGGAAAATGTCCATTATGTTCATAATAACCACCTACAGTCTCCTTACCGATTACAATAGCATTGGTATAGGATTTAATAAGTGAAGCCAAATGGGAAGCTGCAGAAGCTACACGCTGGTCTATAAGCAGGTAAAGCTGCCCTTTAAAGGTCCTTTCATTGGGTAAAATAAGAGGATTCTTGTCATCTGCCCAATAATACTTCCCTTGAACCTGCTTGGGATAAAGCTGTTTAAAATAAGCGTTCAATCCGTTCTTATCCGTTACTCCATTGGAAAGGAAAAGAGGGGTAATAACCAGTTTTTCATCCATTGGAATCTCATTAAACTTAGTGTAAGCATAATGACTGTCACGAAAAGGTCTTTGCGTGAGGTAAGTAAAAACTTTCTCATAAACGGCTCCTGTTCCGCCTGTATTTCCTCTTAGGTCAATAATTAAGTTTCCTATGCTCTCCCGTTCAAGGATGTCCATCATCTGCTCAAGAAAAGTGGTGAATCTTTTGTATGCCGGATCTTCTTTACCAGTTGCAAAGTCAAAACCTCTCAATGATAATCGATACATCCCCTCGCCCTCTTTCGTGAGGCTATATTTTTCAGATAAGAGCTTTTTGTCGAATATTAATGAAAATCGGGATTCCTGAAGCTTTTTAAAACTTTCAAGCGGAATTCCGGATAACGTTGTGTGATGAGTCTGATTATCCCACAGATAACTAATTACATAGCTCTTATGGGTACCGAACTCCATATAAAATTTATCAAGCATTCCTCTTTCAAAGCCCGCAGTCTCCTTATAGGGCATGGAATAACCATCAGAAAAATAATATTGTGAAAAGCGAGTGATTATTTCCTTTGAGGAAACTCCGTTAATGGATAAAATTTCAGCCCCAAGAGGAACTGCAACATCTTTGGAATCCTGTAGTAATCGTCCATCAATATTCTTAAGGGTAATGGGTAAATATTCTGGTTTTTGGATTAGATAATAAGATGCGTGGTTAGGAAGGTCTGTATAGTTATGACAACTCCCCTCGAAGCCTGTAACCTTGGCTATTACTTTGTAAAAATCAAAAATATTCTTACTGTTTCCAGCCTCTTCCTCTGCTCTTTGATAAATGCTGTCTATCTGCTGCTTACTTCTGTAAACATAAAGCCCGGAGTTTACCTGCTCCCGAATGGATCGGAAAGTATGGAGATCTTCCACAAACTGAGCTGAAGCAAACTGGTTGTTCAGTATCGGTATATTTTTGGACTCTGTAATGGAAACTACAGCTGTTTTACTTTTTTCAACATAAGATTTTGCCCAGACCTTAAGTTGATACTTTTTATTTTTTTCAGGCGAAAAGTACAGTCGTTCAACACTCCTTGTTCCTCTGGAATCATCCTGCTCCTTTATCTTCTTCCCATCCATGAATAAAGCTATCCCTAAATTGGCATTGCCTGACTCCACAGATATCCATACAGGTCTGCCGGAATGGGGAGAATACATTAAGGTATCTTTTGGCTTTAGCTCCATATTTGTTTGTGCATATACAGAATTCACCAACAGTAAAAAAGCAGTGATAAAGGGCTTGGTCATGATTATTTTTTTGAAAGGCTAATATACAAATTAACCACAATCAGTTTTTATGATTCCTAGGTTACGGATTTTTAAAAGACTATAGTTTCACACTCATATCCTGAACTTCTTCTGCTGAAAAACCATAAATCTGAGGGGTTTTCACATCCAAAAGGTTCAGGTAAATATATAGTTCTGCTCTGTGATGAATTTCATGCTCTACCATTGCCCGAAGCCATTTCCATATTGAGATCTCATTATTGGCCGGAGTAAGGCATTTGCGGTTAAGATCTTCATCGGAAAATCCCCTTATGATTTCCAGAGTTTGCCTATGCATTTCATTGAAAAAAATGACAATGTTTTCATACCCATCCGCCAGTTCCTTTCCACAGCCCGGATACGCACTTTTTCTTCCAGAAATGGTTTCTCCATACATATATCGTTCAATAGTAGCAATATGTCGTATTTGGTCGCCAATGGTAAATTTACCCGGCTTATAAGTAAAATCAATATGTTCAGGAGGAACGATCTCAATAATTCGGTTGGTTCTTGCACGAATTTTCTCATAATAATCTATGAATGAATCTACAGACTTTATTTCCATTTTATTTCTTTGATTGAATTAATACATTGAATTTCGGTGTTGTGAATATAGTAAATCTTGAAAAATAAGAATCTCTTTACAATATTCTTTAATTAAAAAACAAAAATCCCAAATATGTGAATACAAAACTTGCCAGTTTATTAAATATCCAATATTTTAGTTAAAAAAAACAATAATGATGAAAATAGTATGGCTTTCTTGTCTTTTTATTTTACTGTCCCTTAAAAACATAATAGCGCAGACAACAAAAATAGATACTGAAAAACTGCTGACCTATTATGAAACACAACGCTATGGTGATGCAGCTCTTTATCTGCAAAGCATTTATCCTGAAGATACACAGGACTTAAAAGCATTAACTCAGATTGCCTACTGCAATATGATGGCTGGCAAACTTGCAGACGCAGAAAAAAGCTATCAGAAAGTCCATATCATCCAACCTAATAACCTGTCTACTCTATTCAGCCTCTCAAGTATTAATTCCAAGCGGGGTAATATATCTAATGCTAAAGCTTATCTTCAGCAGATCATTCAACTGGATAGTCTTAACTTTAGTGCTTACAAGCAAATGGCCGCCTATTCCGATAATCCTGAAACCAAGCTGAATTACCTTAGAAAGGCCAATATTCTGAATGCTGCTGACCCTGATGTTGCTTACGAATTAGCTATGACTTATAACAAACTCAAGCAGTATCAACTTGCTTATGACATATTAAAAACAGCCATCGCATTAGACACTGAAAACTTCACATTACAACAAGCAAAATTACCGATAGCCAACCAACTCGGAAAATATTTGGAAGTCATTGAAACAGGAGAAAAATTATTAAAAGTTCATCAGGATGAAAATGTAATGAACGATCTGGGGCAAGCTTATTTCTATATGAAAGATTATAAGAAATGTATTTTACTTTATAAAATGTTAGAAGAACTGGGAATACAAAATGAGAGCATCTTATATTATATGACGCTAAGCTACCGCGAGCTGAAAGATTATGATCAGGCCACAATCTATGCTCAAAAAACAATTGATGAGGCCATTTCAAAACACATCTCCCTCTATTATGCTGCATTGGCTGGTATTTATGAAGACCAGGAAAAATATAATGAAGCTACAACCACTTATAAAAAAGGTCTTACCTTTGGTAGTAATAACATTATTTATTATCGTTTGGGTATTCTTTACGACGTTACCCTTAAGCAGCCCAAGAATGCCATAACATATTATCAATTCTATTTGAAGAATAATCCTCATCAGGAAAAAGAAAAAAAGCAGATTGCCTATGCTACAGAGAGAGTTTCAGCATTGATAAATGCAAAATAAAACCACTTCAACACATATTTAAATTAACAAAAACACGAAAGAAGAGATACAATCAAAAAAACTCATTTATTTTGTAGCAATCATTACAAAGAAAATTGACATCAATCTACTAATTTTACTTTGATAAAAACAATCTTTCTGATGAGCCAGAAAGTTCTATTATTTCCTTTTCAAATCTATGATTCATTGGCTGTTAAATGATATTTCAAGTTACAAATTATTAATGGTATCAAGAATAAACTGAACCCTTTCCACTATGGAAATTTTCGGAACTTCAATGACATTGTACTCATATTTTAAATAGGTTTCCACCATACAATCAAAGGTTTGCACTGCTTCTTCCCAAGTTTGTTTTCTCTCCGAATCATTTTCGTAAATATCTTTCCAGGGAGGAAGAATAAAAATGTTTTTATTGTAAACCATTTCGCCGGCAATCAACTCCATTTCTTTCGGAATAGGAATATTCTCAAGCTTGAGATAGCCAATAGTATCCAATATTCCACGGTCAAAGAAAATAGGTTTCATATCAGTGTTCGCATACATTTTATGATATGTTTTTACTGAAGCTTCAAACATCAGTTCCGCAAAGAACTTTTTATTAATCCAAGGCAATCCCTCACCATCTAAGTCTATTTGTTCTTTAATAATTCTTCGACCATCTTCAGGCACTGTTGTAAATCCGTTATTGCTTAATTCATTTAATATTGTGGTTTTCCCGGCGCCAGGCCCGCCAGTGATAATATAAAGTTTTTGGTTTGCATCAATATTTTTCATCTACAAATATTTAAAGGTTAATAGCTTAGAATAATTAAAAGTTGCTGTAGGATTATTTTAATTTGAAAAAAAAAGAAATCCATAGCTTCTATAAAAGCAGTAGATAAAGGGATATTATTAATCGTAAAGAATAAAGAAAGAGCTGCTATAAGAAAATAGAAAAGTGTGAAAAATTAAGAATAATCATGACTCTCCTTACCGAATAGAAACTTGAATTAATCTTAATTGAGAAAGTAGAATTCTTATCAGTAAAAATAATAATTTTTGGTTAAATAAACGGAAAGAGCGGTCTATTCTTTTGGAGGAAAGGTAATTCCTGCATCCTTAATCAGATCATATCCAAAAGTCATAATAGTTTCAATGACAGGAATGGCCTTTTTTCCTTTCTCTGTCAGGCTATATTCTACTTTGGGCGGAATTACAGGGAATACTTCACGGTGGATCATTTCCTTACTTTCCAACTCTCTTAGCTGGCTGGTCAGCATTTTGTCCGTGATATGGGGTATATCCTTTTTCAGTTCACTAAAGCGAAGTGGTTTTTCCTGTAATCTCCACAAAATAGGCATCTTCCAAGTTCCCCCTATGTGACTTAGAGCAAATTCAATCGGAGTATAATACAATCTTTTATCGTGGAAAAACTCAGGCATAATAATCGTTTTTTATATTCATACTTTCCTAAAGGTAGGTATAGCGCTAAAAGGTAAGTATATGATTTTCTAATAGCTCATTTTGCAAATTTGCACAAAAAAATATGAAATCGAAAAGAAAAGTGTGCTGGCTTTATCTCAGCTTATCATTACCCTATCTAACATTCTCTCTCCATATATTGAAAACTTTTGTCACCAACCATGAATACTAATAAAAACCCTCGCACACTGGCAAGGGTTTATTATTTTTATCGATAGGTTAAAATTACGTTATTATTCCTGCATAATTTTTTTAACCTCTTCAAATTCACTTTCAATCACATCATCCTGCTTATAAGTCAATGACGAAACAATAATATTGGTTAATAGAGAAAGTGTGAATCCCGGAATAATCTCGTACCAATTTTTTAACGGATGCTGAATATATACCCAAGCCAATACGGTTACTCCACCTACTAACATACCAGCCAAACCTCCCTGCCATGTTGTTTTTTTCCATAAAAGTGACAAAAGAATAAGCGGTCCAAATGCAGAACCAAAACCAGCCCACGCATTTCCTACCAGATTAAGGATGCTGTCTTTTGGATCTAAAGATAAAAGACCAGCAATAATCGCTACCAGTAAAACAGAAAGCCTGCTGGCGATAAGCAACTGCTTTGATGTTGCCTTTTTATTTAGGAAAGCTTTATAAATATCTTCCGTTAATGAACTTGAAGTAACCAATAACTGTGAAGAAATAGTACTCATTACAGCAGCCAAAATAGCCGTAAGCAGGAATCCTGCAATAAACGGATGGAACAATATACGGGAGAAATAGATGAAAATAGTTTCTGCCTCTGTTTTGGATCCATCAAACTTCATCATGGTTTCCAAGTCAAATTTTTGCAGATAAGCAATTCCCACCAACCCGATGGCTAAAGCTCCGGCAACAGTAAAAATCATCCATGTAATTCCTATTCGTCGTGCCTTAACCAGATCCTTAGGCTTATCGATGGCCATAAAACGTACCAGAATATGGGGTTGCCCACAATATCCTAATCCCCATGCTAACAGAGAGACAATGCTTACCGTAGTTGTTCCCCTGAATAGATCCAGGTATTTAGGATCTTTAGCTTCAATCAGGGATAAAGTTTCTCCAACGCCCCCAATTTGGGTAATGGCCACAATCGGTACAATTACCAAGGCCAGCACCATAATGGTTCCCTGCACAAAATCTGTAAGACTTACGGCCAGAAATCCACCTAAAAACGTATACAGAACTACCACCAAGCTGGTTAATAGTAGCCCTACAGTATAATCCATTCCAAAAGCTGACTCAAACAATTTTCCACCTGATACCATCCCTGCTGATGTGTACAGTGTAAAAAATACCAGAATAAAAATGGAAGAGGTGATTTTTAGAAGATGATTTTTATTTTTAAACCTGTTTTCAAAGAATACCGGTAATGTAATGGCATTTTGAGCGACCTCTGTATAGATCCTAAGTCTTGGTGCTACAATAATATAGTTGAGATAAGCTCCAATCGTTAACCCAATCGCGATCCAGGAACTTGAAATCCCGGATAAATACATGGCACCCGGAACCCCCATCAACAGCCAGCCACTCATATCGGCAGCCCCTGCTGACAATGCCGTAACGGCAGCCCCCATCTTTCTTCCACCTATTAAAAATTCTTCCGAATTACTTGTTGATTTTCTATAAGAATATATGCCTATACCTATCATTAATAACAGATACAACCCCACAGAAATCCCTTCATATACTTGCATATCATTTTTTTTTATGAAGCCGAAGATAACCATTTTTAAAAAAATGCCCGAATTGCCTCTGAAAATAGTACTCTATTTTAAATATAAAACCCCAAGTATATTTATCTGGGGCTTGGTTTTTATCATAAATTGAATGAGCTTTATTTCACAAGAACCTGAGCCCTTTTCAAATTGTCAGTTGCCTGCAAAATTTTATTCTTCAGAATTGGATTATAATCAGGATTTTTCAAAAGAAACTGATTAACAATATCAAATGCTTTTGGAGTCTGATAATTACTAAACGTTGAACGAAGCCAATTATCCGGGAAAAAGATAGCTCCCGTTTTTTGTATTTCCTGTAAAACCTCTAAAGTATTGGAAAGATAATGAATAGAAGTATTTTGCCTTAACGGATGATGCAGGTAGCCTAATGCAGAACCAACAGCAGATTCATTCGCTCTGTTCTGTTTTTGCATAAGACCATTAAAAAAATCGTCACGTACTTTTTGGTCTGAAGAAGCAGCTTTCATAATAATTTTAAAACGATTTACCCTATCCGGATTCTTGATTCTTGCCAGTTGCTCTTGCAATAAATCATTATTATTAGCATTTCGTAATGATAAAGCAAGGGCAAGGTTCGTAAAATCATCATCATTAAGGGATACGTCTTTTGGTGGCATCTGGGATTTCCAAATGGTGTACAGATTATCATAGGCCTGCTGAGACTGAAATATTCCCTGATAGCAATCAAAAATAATTTTCTTATTATTTTTTGCCGTCTGCACCTGCAATGTTTTCCATAATGTATCTTCTATATTTCCGGATTCTTTCAATCGGGTATTTTCAGATAAAAAATCCCAGTAAATAGTAGAAATATAACCGGTAATCAAACGTAAGTTTAATTCTGTATTTTCCTTTGGCAACTGCTCAGTAAAAAAATGTAATAATTCCTGCGGGTTGGTTCCTGAGCCGTTCAGCATATTTTCATATAAAGAAATATAAGCGCTTGCACGGTTTATCGGATCTTTTACCAAAGAGAATTCCGATATTACTGCCTTTTCAGTTTTGAATACTCCATACCCGATTCCAGAGGAATTTTGCAGGATAAACAGAGGTTTCTTTTTCCCTTTTAACTCTGAAATGCTTTGTTCTTTTCCAGACAGTTTTACATTAACCTTCTCAACCTTGTTGGCATAAAATAAACTGATCTGAAATTCCTGCGGCCAGTATTTTTGTTCGTTTCCATATTCTGGTTTCTGAGAAATTATAAATTTTTCAATTGCATTGCCTTTATATTGTATATCATAATCGATAACAGGTCTGCCTGGATCGTTCACCCACACTTTATTCCAACTTTGCAGATCTTCCGGTGTATGTTGATCAAGAATGGTAATAAGATCCGGCCAGCTTGCATTACTGTAAGCATATTTTCTAAGGTATTCGCTTACTCCTTTTTGAAAATTTTCCTCACCTATCAGTAATTCCAACTGACGCATCATAATGGGTGCCTTATCATAAATAATAGGCCCATACATCATCCCTGCATTCTGCAGATTATCCAAAACCTGTCGGATAGGATTAGCTCCTAAGGTACGATCCACAGAATAGGCTGCCGGAAAATGCCCTGTTAAGAATTTCAGATCATAAACCATTTTATCTGAAGATGCGCCGGTACTTTTATCTGCCATAAAATTGGCAAAAACCTCCTTCATCCAGACATCATTGAACCAATTCATTGTCACCATATCCCCAAACCAAAGATGGGCAACTTCATGGGCTATAAGATTGGAGCGGTTATTTAGCTGGTTTTGTGTAGCATTTTGATCTAAAAATAAAGTGGAGTTTTGAAATAATATAGCTCCCGGATGTTCCATTCCTCCGAATTGAAAATCAGGAATAACAACCAACCCATGTTTTTGAAAGGGGTGCTTAATGCCTGTCCATTTTTCGTAATAAGAAAGAGAATTCCTATATAAAGTGAAAATTGAATCCATACTGTTTTTAATTTTCACGGAATCTGTTTCACGGTATAAAATCCTGGAATCCTGCTGACTGATTTTCTCTGTATGATTTTTAAAATCTCCGGCAGCAAAAGAAAACAAATAGGTAGGCAGCAGATCCGACTGCTCAAAACGCAATGTTTTTTGGGCCTGCTGGATACTTGTTTCCTTAAGCTTTCCGTTGGCTATCGCGCTCCATTTTTCAGGAATAGTTAACGTCAAGGAATAGTTGGCTTTCAGATCAGGCTGGTCAAAACATGGAAACATTGTTCTTGCACGATCCGGAACAAATAAAGCATACAGGTATCCATCACGTCTGTTCAATGCTCCGTTTCCGGCAATAAAGGCAATATTAATTTGGTTAAATCCCGATTTCAGGTACTTTGCTTCAATAATGACATGTTCGTTTTCCAGAACTGTTTTTATCTGTTGTCCGTTCACGGAGACAGAGATGAGTGAAGAGGGTTCTTCTTTAAAATCTATCTGTAACGGAGCTTCATTTTGTTTTTTATAGTTAAAAGTAATTGCTTCTGTTCCGGAGATCCTTTCTGACTTACTTTCCGGGATCTTCAGATTAAGTTCATACTTAATTTCTTTGAGTGTATTCTTTCGAAATTGAGCTAACTCGTAAGATACACCAGATTCAATCTTTGGTAAAGGCTTCATTTGGGCATGATAACCACTATTGAAAACAACTAAAAATAACGCTAACAGACCTGCTTTTTTCATAGATCAAATATAAGAATTGGAATTGGAATGGGTAATATTGAAATAACCCAACCCAGCAAGACTAAAATTTTGAAATTTATTACGGACATGAACCAGAAACTATTTCCAGTTAGTAATTTATTTTAATAAAAAATCAGACATTTATTTCCACCCCAATTTTAAGACACACAATTACTGCATTTTATGCATATATTTTCTCAGGTAAAAACAATGTTTTTTGAAATACAAAAGTCCAAATAATACGTTTACTATAAACAGATTAAGGCAATCTGAAAGCATATTTTCATATTTATTTATATTAATTCCAAACAAATGCAATTCTTTGTATTTTTTTTCATAAATATTTAATACTTTAGCTATATAATTGAAACAAATGGGCATACTGCTTAAACCTATTGATGTAGTAGAAGATATTTCACAAGAAGAATTTCGTGAAAAATATTTAAAACCATGTAAACCCGTGGTAATCAAAAACATGGCAAAGAAATGGCCCGCCTATCAAAAATGGACGATGGAGTACATGAAGGAGGTTGTAGGCGATGTGATTGTTCCTTTATATGACAGTGCCAAGGCTGATCCTGCTGCTCCCATCAACACTCCAACGACTAAAATGCCGTTTAGCGAATATGTTGATCTTATCCAACGGGAACCTACCGATCTTAGAATTTTCTTTTTCGACCCAATCAAATTTGCTCCTAAATTGCTGGATGACTATGTTCCGCCAAAGAATCTGATGGGTGGGTTTTTAGATAAATATCCGAGTATGTTTTTCGGAGGAAAAGGTTCTGTAACGTTCCTTCACTACGATATTGACATGCCTCACATCTTCCATACCCATTTCAACGGGAGAAAGCACGTTCTTCTTTTTGAATACAAATGGAAAACCCGCCTGTATAAGCTTCCTTATGCAACCTATGCTCTGGAAGACTATGATATTTCAAACCCGGATTTTGAAAAATTTCCTGCATTGGATGGTATTGAAGGAATTGAATGTTATCTGGAACACGGAGATACATTATTTATGCCAACCGGCTGGTGGCACTGGATGAAGTATCTTGACGGATCATTCTCTATTTCTCTTCGTGCCTGGGACAAAAGCTGGGCTGTAAAAGCACATTCTCTTTGGAATCTTACAGTTCAACGTAATTTTGATAACTTCATGAAAGGCAGGTACAAAAAAAGGTACATGGACTGGAAAGAAAGAAAAGCCGTGGAAAGAGCTAATATTGCTTTAAAAAAAGGACTTCCAAAATAAAAAATATTGATAAACAGGTTGAGAGATTTTTCTTTCAACCTATTTTTTATATGATCAATCTCATCTAATGAGAATCCCTCTCTACAAATGATTCTGAATTCTTCCTCCGAATCATTTTATTTTTACCACTTGCACTTAAAATTTAATTAAATTGCATAGTGAACCCGTTCCCTTAATTCCTCATGTATGTTCGAAAAATTGATTGACAGCTTTGAGAAGCTGTGTCTTCAGATTATTATTGAAATATTGCTGGTACCGGTAACCATTTTCAAGTTATTTCAGGATACCCGCAGATGTTATGATCTGTCTGTACATGAAATGGAAAAGGAAGAAACTGAACGCTTTCGTGATTATTTGTCGCCCATTAAGCTTTCAGTCTATACTTCTGTAATTGTTTCCGTACTTCTCATGGATTACAGCGGAGAGCACAGCTTTATTTCCAAGATAAAGGGGCTAAGTATGGTAGAAAAAGCCTTGTTTATATTCCTGATGAATAACTTTACAGCCGTGATCTTCAGTGTAATATTATTGTGGTATAAAAAGGAAAAAGTGAACACAGTAGCCTTTCGTACACTTCTTTTTTCCTTTATCTATACTACCGTTTACACCTCTACTCCATTTTTTATATTAATTCTTTCTGCGATGTTTCTTGGACAAACGGTAAATGTACAGTCTTATTTGGATCATCTTTCAAAATTGGCAGACTCAGGAGCCTATGAATCCAGAGATTATATCTTTTTTATTGTTTTTGTTGTATTTGTTGTGATAGGAGTAATCGGGCTGATAAAATTGTTCAGGGCTTTGCATCATATTTTAAAGGAAAATTTTCGTTATCATCCTTATGTGGTATGGATCTTTACCTTGCTGTTTTTTCTTATACAAATCTACTATGCGGGAGGATTCATTTGAGAAATCCCTTTATTCTAAGTACTTTTTCGGCGAAAAGAATATTTTAATTGAAAGATTCACTCTAAAAACGCAATGCTAAAAATAGATTTACGTTTATTGATCTCACAAAATAAAAAATATACACAAATAATTGATTTACAATAAAATAAAATCAATAAAAAGACTATATCAAAACATTATTTTAAGATTTTATTAACAAACACACCAGTCTGTTCATTTTTTATTTACATTTGTGAAAAACAATAATCAATGTCTCGACCTCGCGAAAGAATATTAAGCACCTCTATGCTTCTGTTTCACAGACAAGGGTATAACCGTACCGGTATCAATCAGATTATCGAAGACGCCAAGGTATCAAAGGCAAGCTTTTACCAGCACTTCAAGTCAAAGGACGATCTATGCATTGAATTTCTCAACAAAAGATATGATTATTGGGTTTCTGAACTGGAAAAATTTATATCAGAAGAGAAAAATCTTGAAGAGAAAATACTGAAATCATTTGATTTTCTTATTTATATGAACGAAAAGGAAGATTTCCGGGGTTGCAGCTTCCTGAATCTTCTCTCTGAAATACCAGCTGACCAAGTTGAAATCCACAATGTTCTACGTTATCATAAAAATAAACTGCGGGAGTTCTTCAATGAAGAGATTGAGGATGAGCATACGGCATCTCATATCTATCTCCTTTTTGAAAGTTCAATACTTACCAGCCAGCTTTATAGATCCAATGAATTAATCGAAACATCTAAGACTGCTATCAAAAATATACTCAACTCTTCACACTAAGGAAGAATTAAATATACTCAAGTTAAAAGCTATTAAAAAACTATGCAAAACTCTACTTTCTTGCAGAAGACTCATTCTGCAGTGTTCAGGCTATGCCTATTCGGAAGCACTACCATCACTTCACTACTCTATTCTCAGGCTGGTGGTAAAATAGGAATAAATACTCCTAATCCAAAAGCTACGTTGGATATTACTGCCAAAACAGACGGAACTTCACAGGCAGAAGGCCTTATGATCCCTCGTCTTACAGGAGATCAGATCCAAACAATGACAGCAAACATCCAACCCGGAACAGAATCCCTGATGATCTATGCAACTGCTTCTCCTGCTTCTCCTACTGCAAAAGTTTCAAAAATCACGCAGCCGGGTTACTATTTCTGGAATGGCACTAATTGGGAAAGCATGGGTGTAAATTCTAATATCTACACGGCAGATGGCTCTATCACAACACCTTTGGCATCAAGAAATGTGGATCTTAATGGCAAAAATCTTGTTTTTTCCGGAACAGGAAGTGTAGGCATTGGAACCGCTCCGTCAGCATCTGCTAAGCTGGACGTTGCCGGAACTGTAAAAGCCAGTGCTATAGACTATAACTCTGATGAAAGACTGAAGCAAAACATCACAGAAATTAAATCTTCTGACGAAATAGTAAGTAAGCTAAGGCCAGTTTCATACTTCTGGAACGAAACCGGAAAAAAGAAAGGAGGAAATGCACAGCTACAATATGGCCTTGTTGCCCAGGACGTAGAAAAAGTTCTTCCCAACATCGTAAGTACCGATAACGAGGGGTATAAATCCGTAAACTATAATGAGCTGATCCCTTTATTGTTACAAGCCGTTCAGGAACAGGGCAAAAAAATAGATGAATTACAAAAAGAAATACAGCAACTGAAAAAGTCAAAATAACCATCGAGGAAATCGATTTTTGACTTATTCATTACTATCAGGGATTGAGATTTTTATCTCAGTTCATTATTAATCTTGTAATTCAAAGAACATGAAACTTAAATTATATTTCATACTGCTCTTTCTGATAAGCCAGAGTTTTTTGGCGCAAAATAACTATTACTGGGTGGGCGGCCCCGGTAATTGGACAGACCTCAATCACTGGCGTATAGGCTCATCATCAGGGCAGGCAGCTACCATTATTCCTTCCCGTTATGATAATGTTTATATCACGTCGGGAAGTGGTTTTACTTCCAGCGGAGGCATGCTTAATATTCCATCAACAGCTACCTGCAAGGATTTTATCATAGATGATTCATTTAACACGAAACTTAGCTTTCCGGCAGGAAGTGTCTTTAATGTGTACGGAAATCTGAAATGGAAATCTAATGCCGGTGCTTATTATAACCTGACCATGAATTTGTTTTCGGACAGCTCAAATCCGACTCCAAACCTCATTGATGTCCCGGATAATATGATTGATCCAGGATATGTTAATGGAGGGTATCAGTCTTCTTTTAACCTTAAAGGAAACGGAACTTTCAAGCTTGTGAAAAATTTTGTCAGTAACGGATTTTTTCTATTCAACATCAGTGATAGTGCCTTTCTTGATACAGATCATAAAAATATAAGCTCTTTGATGCTCACCCACAGCTCTACGGCAGCATCCAATTTTAGATCTTCTACAATAACCACTACCAGCTCAATGACGTTTAACTCGTCTGTAAATCTTACACAAGCTACTGTTACTTTTGTTTCACTGAACATACAAACAACTCAGGATATCAAAAAAATACTCCTGACTTCTTCTGGGTATGCTCAAATATCAGGCGGAAATCTATTGACCGTTGATGAAGTAACAGGTGTGGGAACTTCAGGGGGAAATTTTACAGGAAATCAATTCAACATTAATAAAGTAAATGTATACTCCTGCCTCTTTAATGCCACTTTACTTAAGGCAAATGATATTGTGATTGGTGATGGAAGCGCTGAGATGACAGGCTCCCGATTTGAAGTCAAAAACTTGACTCTTGGCAAGGGAAATAATATCCTTCGGGCGTCACAATTTGACATCAATAATCTTACCTTGAATGGCGGACAATATAATTTTCGTCAGCCCATAGGTACTCTTTCTACCTATTTTCAGGTTAATGAAACCCTTATTGCCAATACTCCATGTAACGGAGCTATTCCAAAGTTTGGAGCTTTAGATATTTCATTGCCTGTAAATCTTATTCTCCCTGGTTCTATCAACGGAAATGGAATTGCTTCTTTTAATGGTTACAATTTAACGACTACAAAGCTTACGGGAGGAGCCTCTGCAACGGCAGGAATCAACGGTGGAAATAATACGGGAAATATTACATATCCCGGAATTACGACAAAAACCTATTACTGGATAGGTGGTGGTGGTAGCTGGAGCGATCCGGCACACTGGTCTTTTACATCAGGAGGACCTTCTGCCAACTGTATCCCTATCATGTATGATGATGTGATCTTCAATGAAAACTCAGGGTTTACGGCAGGAAATAACAATATCAGTAATAATGGAGCAGTTGCTTCAGTACGGAATATGAACTGGAATAATGCTCCGGCTAATCCTGTTTTGAGTGTTACGATGAACTTGTATGGCAGTATTTATCTTCAAAAGGATATGACGGCTCCTGTAGCAATAACCTTGCTTAAAAACAATTCAGGAGATCCTGTTGTAAGTCGTTACATGAACTTTGAAGGTCAGAAAATAAATCAGCTGAGCATCTTTGGGAATGATAATTTCTACCTCCTGCCATCTGGTTCAGGTACTCCTTATGATCTGGAAGTTGGAGGGGTCTTTAATTTTGACAACAATGCCCTGACAGGTAATCTTTATGCGGACGGAAGAAAAATAAAGTCTGGGGAATTATGGTTAGGTGGTAATAATGTCAATATAGACAATGCCCTGCTACGTCAGAACATCTTAAATATTCTAGCCAAGCAAACCATCATGGCACCTAATACAACGGTATACATACAAAACTATAACGGGCGATATTATAGTTCAGGAAATACCAATAACTTTTTTGGAAAAGTTTACAAAGAGGGAAATAGTGTCGGAGATATACAGCATATGAATACTGATGTTTTCCAGGCCAATGGAGGGGATCTAAGATTTTATGGAAACAATAAAGCAAAAAATGTTACCATCAATAGTTCTTCTCATATTAATATGTTTGATAATACTACCAAATTTACCATAACAGACAGTTGGATATATAATCGCGCAGACTGTGATATGGTTCTCAATTTTACAGGTCAGGGCGGAAGTAACCTCGTTCTGGGAAACAACATTAATGGTAATGGGTTTGTTGAATTGAACAGAATGAATTTTTCAGGGATTAATGCCAGCTATATTAATCCGGTGGCAGGAGCAAAACCTATTAACGCCAGCAACTCTATAGACAGCGGAAGTAATTCCGGGATTAATTTCATGGCCACTACTGCTAAAAATTTTTACTGGAAAGGAGGCTATGGCACATGGAACGACCTCAGCCATTGGTCTCTGGATCCTACAAGTACAAGAACAACAGCCAACTGTGGTCTTCCTACCATTAATGATAATGTTTTCTTTGATCAGTATTCCGGATTTTCTACAACAGGCATCACCAGTATACAGCTTTCTAATGATGTTTCTGTTAATGATATAACATTCATCGGATTAGCCCCTGGTTCAAAATCTCATTTTTCAGGAAACAGCAACTATTATAAGATCAATGTCAACGGAAATGCAGTCTTGCATGCGGGATATTATGATGCTGGCTATTTCAGTGGTTTTACGTTTGTGAATATTAATAAACCTACAGGTACCTTAAAAAATGTGACTCCCAATGGAGCAACTTCATCCCTAAATTTTGCAGGAGATGCGCAATGGAAAATAAACAGAGGAACTTCACAGTATGATCTTACCGGTAATGCTAGTATTGGACAAACCAGTATTCCCGGAAACATTTTGGATATAAGCGGTACCGTAATGAACATTAATGTTGTGAATATAAACGGTTCTCAGCTATTGATGGACAACGCAGATCTTACTGTTAGTTCCAGCTTTATCATCAATACCAAACAACCCGTTGTAAACACAGCCAATAGTGTTATTAAGTTAATAAGAAACTTTGGGGGCTCCGATTCCGATATTACATTCAATAATTTAAACCATTATTTTGAAAAGATAGAATATACCAATTCCTCTACCAATACAGATTATATTATCTCTTTTAGCTTCCCTGGTGGGATTATCAATAACTTTATTATTCACTCAGCAACCAATTCAAGAATTGATAAGGTTAATCCATCCATTGTTCTTAAAACACCTATGGCTGTGAATAACCTAACCATTGAAAAAAATAATTTTGTTGCCCTAGACGGAAATCTACAAGTCAACCAGTCACTAAAGATATTGGGAGACTGTTTAGACAGACTTACTTTTGCTTCATCAAATGCACAATTAAGAACCTTAATACTTCCTAATTACAGCACCAGCCCATCCAATTATGTAATGGATAAGGTACAGTTTAAAGCTATCTCTTCTTCTGCCGGACAAACTTATATAGCTACAGGAAGTACCGACCTAGGAGGAAATACCGGTATTAATTTTCAGGATGCCATTTCCTCCGCTCCAAGAAATCTTTACTGGATTGGAGGGCAGGGATTATGGCAAGATCCTCAACATTGGTCATTAAGTTCAGGAGGTATACCTGTTGCAGGTTGTGATATTCCTACAGCTGTTGATAATGTATTCTTTGATCAGAATTCAGGGTTTACAGCAACCTCAAACAAAATCATTATCAGAGGAAATAACTTGTCAAAAGCCAATAATATCACTTTTAATAATGCGCCTAATCAGCCAGTGCTTGACTTTGGTATAAGTGGCAATAATCCTTATTATCTGAATGTGTATGGAAACCTTACCCTGCAAAGCGATCTAAAAATTATAGTTCCGATGTCAACGTATGGGCTAACCCGAAATATTGTTATGACACAGGGAACCTCCCTAGGAAAAATACGATATATCGATACAAAAGGAACCTATATTTATCTGAATGTTAATTCCCAAGACTATTTTGAATTGAAAAGTCCATACCAGGGAGATCTTAATTTTAATAACGCAGCCGGATTTAAAACCAATGACCAGCCTATGAAACTGGTTAATTTCAGCTGGAATCAAACAATCAATAATAACCCGGTAGTAGATCTTGGGCAGTCTGTTATTACGGGAACAAGAACAAACAGTATTGGTACTGCCAACTATTACGTAGCAGCCATTCCTTATTATAGCTTCTATAGCCCTTATTTTTATATTAGCTCAGGGAATAATCCAATCACTTTAAATGCATCTGCCACTAAAGCCGATACAGGATACTTTACCATCAATACTCCTGATGCAGCAAGCTTTGGTGATCTTACCATCTGGAAAGACGGAGGAGTAAATACAGGATCAAAAATCTGGAATTTCAATAAAATGACTTTCCTGGGTAGTTCTGCCGTCAATTCTGTAAGTACGCTGACTTCCGCAGGTAAGTATAAAACGTTATACTTCAATCCGGGATCTTATCAGATAGAAAACAGCCAGACTGTAACTGAAAATCTGTTCATGACAGGAACTCCTTGTAACAGAATCTCTGTAATCAAGTCAACAGCTGGTCAGAATACAATTAATCTGGATCCTGCAGCAGCATACACCATGTTTTATGCTTCCATCAGAGACCTCAACTTTTCCCGTTCTGTGAGTGCCTATGGCAATAGTCAGGACTTAGGAAATACAGCCAACCTTACCATTGTTCCTACCAATGTACAGGCAGCAGGCTTCGGAGGAAATAAGGCCCTTTGCGCCTCTGAATTTCCAAAAACCTATGATGCATCAGCTTTATATGGAACGGATCCTAACGCAACCTATACCTGGACTAAACTTAATACTCCCAGCTCAGGAGTGATGGGCACAAGTCCATTGGTAACATTTACACAGCCAGGAAACTACAGGGTAAATGTTACTTATAGTCAGGACGGATGTAATATTACAGAGGATTTTACCATTTCTGCTATTGAATTGCCGGCAGACAGTAGTACTTCTTCAGCCACAAGTGCTGTGAAGCAGCTTTCCGGAGATGTACAGGTAAAGTTTAAAGGATCTCTGGCCCAAGCGTATATCTTTACTTATAGCATGAATGGAGGTCCTGATCAAGAAATCGCGTCTGCAGCTAATGGTGAAGCAATAATTCTTCATTCTAAAGCCCAAACAGGAACATTTGTATATCGTCTTAAAAGCATCCGATTTGCCACTGGAGAAGCTTGTCCGGTTACCATCAACAATAAAGAGATGATTGTGAACATCAACCCTGATTGCCCTACTCCCGGTGTTATGATGTTGATGGATAATGTTCTCAGAGGTTGTACTTCCGCTATGGGAGCAAGACGCTTATCAGAATTAAATCCGTCTATTGTATCAAATCCGCCAACGGATGCGGGCGTAACAAGACTTATTTCAGGAACAGGAATTGTAGTAAAGGAACGAAATGAAGTATTCCTGATCCGTAATACAAATGCTATCCCTGAAACATTAACGCTTCCAACAAATAAAACTCATATTCAGGGAGCTATTATTTACCATAACGATCATTTTTACGAAGGGATAGAAAACGGAAAATGGACCAGAGTAGATAACGATTAAATTTGCACTTCATAAAAACTGACTAATCATCAAGATCCGCATTGGAATTATTTCAATGCGGGTTTTTAATATTATAATTGAATATATAAGTACAGGATGATTTTAAAAGACTTTCTCTTCTTAGAATGATCTTATATTTTTTATACTTTATTCTGATCAAAAAAATCCCTTATCATCTTTGAACTTTCAGCAGCAGTTTTTAATTGAACAGTGTCACCATTTTCATCAGTTGTAAAGTGTCCTTTAAAAGCTTCCGGCATTCTTTCATATTGTTCATTCACTTGTTCCAACAGGTCCTTAAAAGAAGTATATTTATATTTTTCAACAAGAAATGGCAATGCATTTTTTCCTCTCAGCAATTCATATTCCTGATAATTATAGGGTGTTGTTTGCTCACGTTTTGTCAATGTTCCCTTAAGCTTGTTCACAAGCTTTTCCATCTCTTTTTCCTCTGAGAAAAGAGCTAATCCACGCAAGGCATAGATTTTCATATCCAGATACCTTTCTTTTTTATAAGCCAGCTCAAAAAATGAGTGAAGTTTAGGATGAGTCTGATCATAAAGGAGTTTCAGAATTCTATTCCGATAATCAATCTGTTTTGTAGTAGTATAAATCCGAATCAAGCTGTCAAAATTGTCAGGAGCAAGATCCTTGGAAGAAAGATCATACAATGCATTCCTAAAATCTATATGCCTCTCATTAAGTTTTTCATCTGATAAAATCTCCGGGAATCTGCTCATCTTATTAATAAATTTTGATATGGGTTGTTTTCTTTATGCAAATTGAGAAAAATAATTTAAAACCATATGTCGGAATAGAACTTAATTTTAGGATTTATTTAAAGTTCATCACATATTTCTATGGTAAAAGTGAACTCACCTTAATTCTATTTACGGTTTCCCGTAAAAAAAACAAGACAACGGTTCCTAATTTTGGTGAGAAATTAATCCTATAAAACAATAATCATGGCTTGGAGCTACAGAAAAAGAATTAAAGTAATACCTGGTGTACATCTTAACTTCAGTAAAAAAGGGATATCAACTTCTATTGGTGTAAAAGGAGCCAGCATTAATTTTAGTAAATCCGGAACAACCGTCAGTACTACTGTTCTTGGATTTTCGAATCGTTATAAAATTTCAAATACTCAATCCAGATCAAAGTATAATCCCACTCCATCACAACCCAACGTGCCTATAAATGAATCTTATTTTCCTGATGAAAATATTTTTAGTGCAGATATTCATGAGATCACAAGTCAGAATATGCAGGGCATTAAGGAAGCAATTATTTTAGCAGGGCAGCAAAAGAATGAATTAACATCTGATCTTAGAAAAATTATAAGAACTCTTTCTGTAACAAAAACTAAGAAAATTTTAAGTTATATATTTCTTTATGGCTTTATCAATAAAGACATTCCAAAAAATTCAGACAGAGATATTAAATCTCAGCAGGAGGCTATTGACCAAACAAGAAAAATGATAGAAAAATGCTATGTTAATCTTGAAATTGATTTTGACCATGAAATCAAAAGAAAATTTGAAAAGGTTTATGAAACTTTCCAAAAACTTACTGCTTCCCGTAAAATTTGGGACATTACAAGTGCCCGCTTTCAAGACAGAGTCGCTATGCGTTCTTCTGCAAGTACCATAGTAAGCAGGCGTGAAGTTCATTTTTCACTTAAAACACTTCCTTATATAAAATCTGATTATCAGGCGTTGTATATGAAAAATGCAAATGGTGCTGATATTTATATTTATCCAACCTTTATTGTAATGTATACCAATGAAAATAATTTTGCCATTATAGGAATTAATGAACTGAATTTTCGACAAACCTATACCCGTTTCACTGAAACCTCAACAGTTCCCGCAGATACCAAAATCATTAGTAAAACCTGGGCTAAGGTCAATAAAAATGGAACTCCGGACAGAAGATTCAAAAGTAATTATCAGATTCCTGTGGTACGTTATGGAAATATCAGGCTCACTACTCAAACAGGTCTTCATGAAGAATATGAGTTCAGTAATTATGAACTGACCGAAGAATTTGGTAAGGCTTTTAATGAATTTCAGTCAGAATTTAGATAAATTAAAATAGCTTATACCATTCATTTTACATTATGGTAATACTTCGTCATATTAACAAATCTTAAAACAATGTTAATTTTTATTTCAGATCACTTTCCAAACAGTCGTTTAATTTTGTTATGATTTTAATCTAATCAAAAGAAAGTGAAGAAAATTTTTACATCCGTTTTGTTTTGTGCTTCTATTTTTTTCTATGCACAAACCGGTACTCTTTCCGGAAACATCAATGACGATACTAAAATTGCCCTGCCGGGAGCCAAAATCTCCTTAAGCCCGGGAAATATTTATACAACCTCTGATGAGCATGGAAATTTTGTTTTCCTGAATGTTCCTCCCGGCAGTTATACCATGAAAGTGGATTATCTAGGCTATGGAGCGCATGAATATAATGTAATTGTAGAATCTGAAAAAAATACCCGGCAAAACATCGTTTTCGATAAAAAGGAAACAAATATTGCGGAAATCGTAGTTTCCGGAGCTACTTTAAAGAATCAGGCAAGAGCCCTGAACAAGCAGAAAAACAACTCCAATATTACCAATGTGATCTCTTCCGACCAGATCGGACGTTTTCCTGATGCGAATATTGGAGATGCCCTGAAACGTGTTCCGGGAATTACCATACAAAATGATCAGGGAGAAGCCAGAAACCTTATTATCAGAGGTCTTGCGCCCAACCTAAACTCGGTAACCCTGAATGGTGACAGAATTCCGTCTGCTGAGGGCGATAACCGTAATGTTCAGATGGACCTGATTCCCTCGGATATGATCTCTACCATTGAAGTGAACAAAACCCTAACTCCCGATATGGATGCTGATGCCATTGGTGGTTCTGTAAACCTTATCACAAGGGCTTCTCCTAACGGACAAAGAATTTCTGCAACATTGGCGGGAGGGTATAATCCGATTCGTGAAAAAGGAAATTATACGGCTGGATTTATATATGGAAATCGGTTTTTAGACAAAAAATTGGGAGCTGTATTTAGCTTTTCCTATAACAACAATAATTTTGGTTCAGACAATATAGAACCTGTATGGAGCCAGGCCAATGATGTGGCACAAACTGTTTATATAAGCAAAATGGGCATTCGTCATTACAATGAACATCGTATCAGGCATAGTTTTGATCTTAATATGGATTATGAGTTCAATTCAAAAAATAAGATCTATGCTTCTGCCATGTACAATTTCAGAAATGATAAGGAAAACAGGTTTGCGTTAGGCTATAAAATAAAACCGGTTTATAATACTGATGAATCCGAGATTACAGGCTGGAAAGGCAGCATCACAAGACAAAACAAGGGCGGAGATTCCGACAATGACAATACCCGCCTTGAAAAGCAGAAAGTTCAGAACTATGCCTTACGTGGAGAGCACTTACTGGGAACAAAAGTAGATCTTGACTGGTCTATGAACTACGCTACAGCCAGCGAAGATAAACCTCACCAGCGTTATATAGAGTTTGAAAACAGCAAAATGAATTTTTCACCGGATCTTAGTGACCCGAGAAAACCTATGTTCAATCTTCTTGCAGCAGATAACTTGGGAAGCTATAAATTGAGTGATCTTTCGGATGCCAACAGCTTTACACAGGAAAAGGAGTTTGGTGCCAAAGTGAATGTACGTTTTCCTTTTTCTGTAATTGAAGATCAAAAAGGAAGACTTCGTACCGGTTTCCGTATGCGTTTAAAGGAAAAGGAAAGAGATAATGATTTTTATGCCTTTGAACCCACCAGTAATATGGGTAGTCTTCTTTCTGTACCTACTGTATATCTTGATGGAAAAAACTTCCAGCCGGGGAATTATGTTCCCGGAGCATTCGTTGATCCCGCTTATTTGGGAGGATTGAATTTGTTTAATTCAGGACAATTCAATGGTAAGCTGAAACCATCAAAATTCCTTTCCAATAACTACAGTGCAAAGGAACAGATTTATGCAGGTTATATCCGTTGGGATCAGGATTTTAATGATAAGCTCTCCATGATTGTAGGGGCCCGTGTTGAAACCACAAAGATTGATTACACCGGAAATTATGTAATGAATGAAAGCAATCTGGTTGGAAAAATCAACAATACAAACACTTATACCAACGTACTTCCCAACTTATCATTTAAGTATGTTCCAATGCAGGATCTTGTCCTTCGTGCAGCATTTACAACAGCCATTGCCCGCCCGAATTACTACTCGTTGGTTCCTTACCTGAATGTAATTTCAGAAGATGAAGTTATTTCTGCAGGAAACCCGAATTTAAAGGCAACATATGCCTATAACTTCGACTTTATGGCAGAAAAGTACTTTAAGTCTGTGGGAATTCTTTCCGGAGGAATTTTTTATAAAAACCTGAACGACTTTATTTATACGTATTCCAGAAGAAATTACACGGCAAACGATTTTTCTAATGAGTTTGCAGGGCAATCTAATCCTATTCCCGCCGGAGAAAGCAACTGGAAATTTACCCAACAGCGTAATGGTGATAATGTAGATATTTATGGTTTTGAAGTGGCTTTACAAAGACAATTGGATTTTATTCCGGGAGCATTCTGGAAAGGCATGGGAGTATATGTCAACTATACTTATACCCAATCAAAAGCTAAAGGAATAACCAACGAAGATGGTATTGAAAGAACGGATGTTGGCCTTCCGGGAGCGGCGCCTCATATGTTCAACGGTTCGCTTTCATGGGAGAACAAGCGTTTTTCTGCAAGGGTTTCTATGAATTATGCGTCTCATTATATTGATGAATTGGGTGGAAAATCCTTTGATGATCGTTATTATGACAAGCAATTTTTCCTTGATGCCAATGCCTCCTATAAAATCACAAGCCAGTTAAGAATTTTTGCAGAAGCCAATAATCTAACGAATCAACCGTTAAGATACTACCAGGGAATTCAGAGCAGAACGGCACAGGCAGAATATTACAGGCCTAGATTTACTTTGGGGGTGAAATTTGATTTTTAACAACATGAAAAAGATAACATATTATATAGCAGCACTTGTAGTCTTTCCTTTTGTAACAAGCTGTAAGGGGCAGAATCAGTCAGGAGAAAAACTAAAACCAACGGTTATTACGGAAACTGTAGTTCATGATACCGATGATCCTGCAATATGGATTAATCCCAAAGATGCTTCCAAGAGTATCATCATTGGAACAGATAAGGATACTGATGGCGGATTGTACGCCTTTGACCTTAATGGTAAGATCACTCACAAGGTTTTGGGACTAAAGCGTCCTAATAATGTTGACATTGAGTATGGCTTTATTTTAAATGGAAAAAAGAAAGACATCGCTGCCGTTACAGAGCGTGAAACCAACAAGGTAAAGCTTTATTCTCTTCCTGAACTGAAAGAGGTTGGCGAGTTTTCTGTATTTGATGGAGAAACGGAACGCGGCCCGATGGGAATTTCTATGTATAAAAATCCCGAAACAAGAGATATTTTCGCCATTGTAGGAAGAAAATCCGGTCCAAAAGACGGCTATCTCTGGCAATATAAACTTTCTGAAAAAAACGGAGCCATCACAGGAGAAGTGGTTCGTAAGTTTGGGAAATACAGCGGTCTGAAAGAAATTGAGAGTATTGCTGTAGATGATGAAGCGGGATATATTTATTATTCTGATGAGCAGTTTGGAATTCATCAATATAATGCGGATCCGGCAAAAGGGAATGAAGAGCTTCTGGTTTTCGGGCAAGGTGATTTCACCTCTGATGTGGAAGGAATCTCAATCTACCCTACTTCAAAAGGGAAAGGATACATTTTAGTTTCCAATCAGCAGAATGATACGTTTAATGTGTATTTAAGAGAAAATCCGGGAAAGGGACGCGTTGCAGAAATTCCAGTTTCTACTCTTGAAAGTGATGGTTCTGAGGTAACCAATGTTAATTTAGGGGCTAAATTTCCTAAAGGTGCATTTGTTGCCATGAGCAATGGAAGAGTCTTCCATATGTATGACTGGAGAATGATTGAAGAAAGAATTAAATCTGCAGTAAAAAGCTCAAATCCAACAAAATAGGTTTTAAATATTGTATATAATGTAAGTCATTAAGATGAAAAATTTCTCAAAATCTTAATGGCTTATTTTTTATTCTACTCAACAGAACTTCCCTCAAAAAATCATTACTTATAAGTCCTGAACAACCTGTCCCAAATAGAGGTATAAAACCCAAAGTTCTTAGTTTCCTCCAAATGATGCTGATTATGAAATCTGGTTGTTCCTACAAAGAATTTATCAAAACTGGCAGGAAAAAACTCCCGATTCAGATGTCCTATGGTTCCCCAAATAAGATTAATCAGCAAGTAAATGGAAATTGAAATGACAGAAAAATCATAAGCCATCAGCAAAATCAGCATCATCATTCCAAAGCCTATGGTTTCAAAGGGATGAAGAACAAAAAGGCTCAGATAATTGGTGCTTACATGCTCATGGTGTTTTCCATGCAAAAGCTTATATACAAAAGGTAAATGAGCAGCATAATGAAAGAAATACATCAGAAGATCCATCAAAAGAAGCAATGCCATTACTTCCAAAACAATGGTACCCGGTGAAAGGATATTTTCAACCTTTATCCAGCCGTTTTTCCATAAAAAAACACCTATCAGCATCACAAGAGTGTTACAAAAAACGGTAAGCAAACTAAGATAGAAGTCTGCCTTTGTAACGGGATGATCCTGTTTCTGCAGTTTACTTTTGCGACAGGTTTTATCAATGAACAGATATATGCCTATTGAAAACAGGTACAGAAAAATGTTAATGACCAGACTGAACATGATCCATTGAGGCCAGGAAAACTGCCAAAATAAGTGCAAATAACCGGAAAGCTCAGTCTCATTAAAATTCATAAACTCTTCATCTTTCAACTTGATGTTATAAAAGTATGAATTTCGTTTTTAAAATTAGTCTTTCTGGTTATTTCTCCTTTGCTTTTTTCCTAAGTTCCCGAAGCCTTACAGTGAGCTTACGCCTTAAGTCATTGTGATATTCACGATAATTTTTTATACTATTCTCCAAATTCTTTTTGTTGAGCAAATAATCATCATACAATTCGTCCAGTTCCGAAATCTTTACCAGAATATCAGAAGACTGGGACTCAGGGTTATCCATAGCTTCCTGTAATAAGGTACGAAAGCATTCCATACGGTCCATCAGGCTTGTGTGAAGTTTGGGTTCTATTCCTTGCATTGTTTTATTTTTAAAGAAACTTAAATGAATGACTACTTCTGCCCCTGCATAAAATTCAAGTCACTCTGGTACAAAATCTTCACGTCTTTTTCCAGTCCATCATGACCTGCTGACTTTAGATACGTGCCGTTAAGAACAGATGAGATGAGGGTTTCATCAGGATCGCCTAAAGGTAATAATGGCAGCTCAGCATATTCATTCACTGTAATCTGTGGTGAGATTCCGTTGCTATATTCCCCAGATCCATCGGCATTAAATACTTTATAAATTACCGGATGAATCTGCCATGAAATATGTTTTGGCTTCCGTCTATCTTCTACTGTAAATCCTGCCATGTCTTTTCCTAGGGTTGTATTCCCTATTTGAATAACCTGCAAGTAAGGCTTTAAGTTATTAATCACTATTTCTGCAGCTGATGCCGTACTGTTTGAAGTCAGAATATAGACTTTACTTAATCCCAAAGCATTGGCTCGCAAAGTATTAAAATCAAGAGCTTTTGGATCATAGGCAATCTGCTGGGCAAATGTTCTTTTTACCTGACCGCCATTTTTATTTCCTTTAAACAGAATGAATGATGAACCTGAAGAAATACCTGAAGGAATCAGTGAACAAAGTGCAGCAGCGGCAGATACAGATCCGCCATAGTTGTACCGAAGATCCAGAATCAGTTCCTGTACGCCGGCAGCCTTAAACTCTGCAAATTTTTGATTGAACACGGAAGTCATTCCATCCGGAAAATCATAGATATAAAGGTAGCCTACCTTTTTACCGTTTTTTTCAAATATTCTGGATAATATAGGTTGTTCGAGAGATAAGCCATAATACACCTTAACTTCCTTTTCATCGGTAATGGTTCCATTTTTCCAGTCTCCCAGCGTAAGATCCAGCACCGTGAAATCTTTCATGGAAGCGGTCATGGTTTCTGCATTGGCCGCTGTCACGGTTTTTCCATTGATTTTGGTGATAATCATTCCCCGTTCCAGCCCGGCATTGAATGCAGGAGAGTTTTTAAGAACCAATTTAATCACTGTAACTACTTCCCCGTTGGCCAGCTGAAGAACCGTATAATCGAAACCATACATATTTCTAATGGAGCGTGGATAGCTGGAAGAGTCTTCGGTATTTACAATAAATGAAAACCGATCCTGAGAAGACAGCAGACTTTTAAAAAAATCTTTTACCGGAAGATGATAGTCAGGTTTGGCAGGCATCTGATCTGCCCAGTAATAGTAGCGCTTCATGCTGTCCTGTACCCAAACATTGACAGATTCTGTGCTTCCCTCAGGAAAAGCAGGAATATTTTCATCATTGTTTGTGCAGGACATTAGAATGGCTATCATGGCTATGCACTGAAGTTTTAAAAAGTTTCTCATCTCAGATTACAAATATTCTGCTACATCAATGTCCCCTTTTACCACCCATTTTCCGTTTTCCATTTTTTCCTGAAGAACAATCATATTGGCACCCATATGCTGCTTTATTTTAACCTTAATAATTTCGGATCCAATGTAGGGTTCTGTAGTCCCGGGCTTATATAATTCAAGATAAACGGGAGCTGTGGAGCTGAAAAAACTATAGACTTTCACTGCTGTGAAATTATCTTTCCCAATAGTGTCAAACTCTGCCAATACCACTCCATTTTCTCTTTTTAAAACACCTTTTACATTTTTAAGAGATGATCCTGAAAATTCTCCCAGATTTGGAAAAATAAATTCGAAGCCTACTTTTCCAAGGTTTACCTGAGGCTTTACGATATTAGTTTGCAGAAAGATGCCAGGTAAGTTGAAGAAATACAGCTTTTTATAATCATCTATATTATCATAGGTGATATTGTATTGTGCTATTTCCTTTCCTGTTTCATTATTATATATTGCCAGTTTGTTTGTTTCTCCTTGATCCTGTGCAAACTGAATGTTGGTCTCTATTTTATTGGTATATGAGGTATTTCCGTTAATGGATATGGGAGTTCCATTAAATCTCAACTGAAGTACATCAGGCTTGGAATATCCGTTGATGGCTATATCTCCGGGTTTTTGTATTGTATCATACGGCTCCATGACAGTGTTGTCTGTACAGGAAAACAGTATGGTAAATAATAATAGTACTGCAAAGATCTTATTCATCTTTTATATTATTTTAAAGCTTAAAAAATATTGCCCCACCCTAAGCAGGGCAATATATAATTATAAAAAAACTAGTTGGATATGTTCTGGATAAAGATTCTTGGAAAAACTTTATCCATTATTGTATATTTAAAATGTCTTGGTGTTTATAAAAATCATTTTAAAAGCAAGAAGGCTTATTTCTTAATAAAATTCAACCTTTCTGTGATCTTTCCGTCAGTAACCTCCACAATATATACTCCTGTAGATAAAGCTGCTACCTTCATAGATTTGGAATACTGAGTGGCACTCACTTTCTGACCTGCTCTATTGTAGATATTGATCATTGTTATATTTTCTTTCAATGCCGGATTAAGCTGTAACTGTAGGTTTTCTTTTACCGGATTTTCTACTATTTTAGTAAGATTTTCTTTCTTTTTTACATCCTTTGTGTTTAAAGATAATGTAGCATAAATAGCCATTTCATCTATATTAATATTCTGAATATTGTTCCCTAGTGCTTTTCTGTTTGACCATATCCCTATGTAAATTTTCTTTCCTGCAAAAGCAGACAGGTCTACAGTACTTTCTACAAACTGAGTAACATCCGTTGGAAATGGATTATTGGTGTATCCTCCCTGTATTTTATACGGATTAGGAAGATCATTCCCATTGGCATCTACGGCAAGTGACTGGAAATCTGACAAGGCCGGAACCGGCTTTTCCGGAGTACTCACGTAGATATAAAGATCTCTGGCAACTGAAGCCTGACTTGCTCTCTGCCTTGCTACGTAAGCAGCCAGCATAATACTTCCTCCGGCTGAGGATAAATCAATCTCTGGCGAAATGATCCAGTCATTTTCTGTATTGAAACTGGCAGCAGTACCTGATGGAACTAAGCTTATGGAATAACGAAGTGATCCTGAAGTTCCCAATACCATTGATGTTCCGTTATGGTAAATGTTTTTTCCCTGAACCCATTTGTTCCCGTTATTATTTAAATCATGAATCGTCCATCCCTGAAGATCATCAGCTGTTTCAAATGAATTGCTCCATATCTGAAACTGCGCAGCAGCTGCCTGTGAAACCAATACAATAGATAGTAAAATTAATTTTTTCATAATACTTGTTATTAAGATTTTTTGAAGAATAAAAGCAGGGAAAGACAAGAATGCCCTCCCTGCTTTTTAAGTCTTATTCCTGAACTGAGAAGTCATATTTTGTCCAAATACCCTGGAAGTTTCCACAGTTTCTAGGAGAAACATTCCATGGTCCCTCGTTGAAGAACGGCTGGCTCATTCCCCATAGTGAAGCAAGAGTTCCCGTTAATAGATTTGCAGCAGGAATTCCGGCTGTTCCTGTTCCTGTAACAGAAGTTCCGAATCCGTGTACAAGGATTGAACTTAAGTTAGAAGCTGAAGAAAGCTCAGAACCTGTTCCTTCTACTTTAATCCCTACAGGATATCCTGTAACTACAGCATTATTTAATGTTAGTTTTCCATTTCTTCTGATATGGATACCATTTTCGTAAGCAAGTCCTTGCCCTGCTACTCCGTTTCTTGCACCAATGATGGTAAGGTTATTGATCACAGGATTTGTAATCAATGATGTAGCAGTACCTCCGGCGTTGTTATCCAACTCGATACCGTTAGAGTCTGGAGAACCTCCACTTACAGTATGTGCTGATTTGTAATCTGCTAAAGATAATGCACATGTGATTGTTCCTGTATATCCGTTATCAAAATCGAAGTTATCGTCTTCAGCTGCAAAAGATACCAAGTTGGAAGCATTTACTGTTCCTCCGAAGAATTCGAAAGAATCGTCCTGACCATAAGAAACCTGAATATGATCTAAAGTCGTTCCGTTTCCAACACCTCCTAATGATAATGCGTTTACTTCGTTTCCAGAGTTAGCTCCTACGAAATCATAACCCGCGAATTCAATACGCACATATTTCATTGTTCCTGCGCTGTGAGCCGGATTGGTTCCTCCAAAGTAATAGTCATCACCACTTAGCCCCTCAATAGTTGTTGTAAAAGGTACATTGGTAGGAGCATCTCCTAATAGGATAACTCCTCCGAAATCTCCTGGAGTAGCCGTTGTAGTTTCTTCTCCGTCCAACAATCTATAACTTGTAAAGACAATAGGCTGAGCCTCTGTACCTACAGCATTGATCTTAGCTGATTTCGTAATCACCAAAATTCCTGAACCTTCTCCTGATGCATTTGGTTTAGCTTTGATAAATGTACCCGGCTGTATTGTAAGTATTGCTCCGTTTTTAACGGTTACTGTACCATCAAGCTCTACTACTCCGCTCCAAGTGGTGTTAGAAGTAATTGCTCCGCTTACAGTAGTTACGGGAAGTGAAGAAGCTGTAAGGTATTCAGCAGAAGTAGATTTCATTTCGAAAGGAGTTGAAGAATCCGCTAAATGGTCGTTCTGACAAGCAGTAAGGGATAATGCAGCAGCTGCAATTAGAGTTAATCTTTTCATTGTTATAATTTTTAGTAGATCCCGGTTATTTATTTTATTACCGGAAGTTTTAATATTTAGGAATATCCGCCTCTCTATTCCTTCGATTTGGTTTTTAATATTCACCCGGTATTTCAGGAGGGGCTGTCCTACCGAGGTTCCCTTTAAATCCGCTGCGGTTCGGAAAAAAACAGCAACGTTCGGTTTTTTGCTCATCCGGTACTGCTGTGCGCATCATCAGTATTCATCCGGTTCATGTTCAGGCTACCGAAACCCGTACGTTTCTATATCAAGAGCTCTTTTTCTCATTTTAAATTTTTGGCAGACAGGTATTAAAATGTATAACCCACACTTAGCCCGAATATTCTTCCGCTATATGCACGGAATAAGATTTTATCAATATCCTTATCATATTTATCGGTAGCACCTGGTAAAAGTGCCAAGGATTCTCTGTAGGTTCCTACCGTACTTCCACCGTCTTTCTCATTCAGATAAGAATTATAATTGTTGTAATATTCCCTTACCCTATTGAATAGGTTTCTGACATTCAATTTCAGTTCAAGGTTTCTGTTTCTTAAAAATTTATATGAAATCTGTGCATCTGCCACGGCGTATGGACGTTGTATTTCTTCTCCGCTATAGGCATATCCTACCGTCATATACTGATCTCCTTTTGCATTGTACAAAAAGCTTGCTCCCAGCCTCTCCCCATCAAACATCAATCCTAGGTTATAGGCATAAGGAGTTTGTCCGTAAAGAGGTCTTCCCACTTCGTAGGTTGCATCTTCATCCTTTGTTTTTTCCCTGTCTTTAAAGGCAATTACCTTAGTATCATTGTAAGTAAAATTTCCGCTTATGAAAAGCTTTGACAAAAAAGAATCCGGTATAATAAAGCCCAAGTTTTTTCTTACCTCTACTTCAAATCCTTTCAGCTTTGCATTTTTTGAATTTCCATTGTACAGATACAAATTTCCCTCGCTGGAAATATATCCCTCACGTTCTATAGGACGATCTATGTCTTTATAATATATTCCTGCAGAAAATATCTCTCCTAATCCCGGAAACCACTCAAATTTAAAATCATAGTTATTGACTACAGAAGAAACCATTTGTGTGTTGAAAATTTGTCCATTGGCGATCGGATCAAAATAAGGCAACCCTGTTCTTTCATTAAACTGAGGACGGATAACGGTCTTACTGTAAGCCAGCCTCAGATTCATTTTATTGGTAGGGCTGTAAGTAAAATTGGCCGAGGGCATCCATTGCCATGGTTTATCATCGATACCGGATTTGGAAAAATTTCTGGAATCATTTGGGTCTAGCTGCTGAGAAATAAGATCATATCTGAAATATTCTGCCCTTAGTCCCCAAACCAATCTGAATTTATTTTTCCAACGGTTATCAAACATCACATAGGCAGCATGCTGATCAACTTCTCCCTCATACTTTTCGTTTTTATAAAGAGGTCTGGTTTGCCAACCGATTCCTCCCGGTACATAATGAGAACCATTGAACCATTCGGAAAGAGGGCCATACATGATTAAAATATTAGGATTTGAAACCTCCCTGTTTTCATCTACCCGGAGCAGAAATTTCTGTTGCTGGTTGGTATTGAATTTGGAAGCACCGGCATATCCTATCTTAATATCATTTTTAAAATTTTCCCTGTCGAGGTTCAGCTTAAAGGACGCTCCATAGTTGTAGTCGGTTTCCTTATTTTCAATATACCCTCTTGCAAAATCACTTGAGGAGTTATTAATATTATGATAGCTTAGGATTTCATTACCCATGAAACGATATAAAGCCTGATGTAAAGTATAATCCTTGGTATCTGAAGTAACTCCTGTTCTGGCTGCAAACCAGTTGATTTCCATATTTCCTGTCTTATGGTTTCCTTCCAGTTTATTTTGCAAAAATGACTGATAAACAGGATAATTCGCATTGTCTGTATAAGGAGCATCTAAAGATTTAATCTGTGACGGATCATTATTCGGAATAATTCCGTGGTAAAAGTAATTATAGGCAAGCTCTGCATTAGCAGGAAGGGCACTTCCACTAGAATATTCGTTCCATCCTGTAACCCTTGTCAGTGTATTGTCATAAATATGGGTATAAGAGTTACGGAATGATATTCTGGTTTTATTGAGCTGTAAACCAAAATTTAGCATTCCGGCTACCGTTGAATTGTAATTATAAGATACCCCTGAGTTTTTAAAATTATAAAAAGGTATTTTTCCGTTGGCATCCGGTACGCCGGTAGTATCCATCCAGTTTCCTCTTCCTGTATGGTCTATATCCAGCTTATTCTGTTCGTTTCTGATGATAAAAGCTCCTGCAAAACCCCATTTATTATTATTTTTAAGGGGATATGTTCTTCCTAAAGCCAACTGTAAATTAGATCCCATATCACCTTTTGTTCGGTAGGTTGTAAAATTATCATTGGTGAACTGCTTAGACTGTTCAAAAAACATAGGATTGTTCCAGTTCATAGGTTCAAGCCCCTTGGGAAAATCTCTTGTTCCATCATCATATCCGAAATAATCATATTTTCCACGCTTACGGGTCAGGAAATCTTTGAAAGCAGCCTGATCATTGTAAGAAGTTCCCATGCTTACCGTAGTAAAGTTCTCGTTGGGAATATCTTTGGTTCTCACCTCTACATACCCTCCTGCAAAATTGGCATTCATATCAGGTGTTGCAGATTTGCTTACCACTACGCTTTCTACCATTGCCGTAGGAATAATATCGAATGAAAAATTCTGGTTATATGCCTCTGTACTCGGTAAATTGATCCCATCCATGGCAGCTGTATTCCAACGTTCTCCCATAGATCGTACAACAACGTATTTATTATCTATGGTCGTAATTCCCGTTACCCTTTTTAATGTACCACCTACATCATTATCCGGTGTTTTTGCAATCTGTTCAGCAGAGATCCCGTCACTCATTTGGGCTGCCTTTTTCTGCTGGGCCAATAATCCTGCCTGGGTATCTGCCTTTCTCGTGGCTGTAACTACCACTTCCTTAATGTCTGTAATTTTATCAGAAGCCCTATTCAGAGCGAACGATACCGCATTTGTTTCCTTATTGAGGATAGATAACCTTTCTACCCGAAGGGTATTGTATTTGGCTGCTTTTATCGTTAAATTATAGATTCCTGATGGGAGATCCGTTGAAAAATTACCGTTGTTGTCTGTCACTACAGTTTTTCCCGCAATATTAACTTCCGCCCCTGCAATAGGGTTTCCCACCTCATCTACTATTTTCCCGGAAATACGTCCGTTTCCCGGTATAGAAACATTGCCACCCTCATATTTTATGGAAATAAGGTCTCCATGTAACCTAAATACTACAGGAAGTCCACTGGTAATGTCTTTCAGACAGCCATTGATTGTAGAATTTTCACATTTTACGCCTTTTACCCTTAGCTCTTTAATATCTACTTTTGAATAAGCCAGTCTCATACCTGTTTTTCCGGCAAAGTCCTCCAAAACTTCAATCAACGGTCGGCTTGCAGGAACAGAAAATGAAACTTTCTGAACCAATTCCTGTGCTTCTGCTGCAACGGTAAAAAATAAGGCTGCTATGGTAAAACCACATTTCAAACTTCTCATACGTTAGTGTTCTCTTTTTAATTAAAGGTTATCTGATTATTTAATTTTTTTTGATGATTTACTTTTTTAGGAGGTATGTATTGTCTTTTTTCTGAACTTCGAAGCCCAATATAAAGGCCAATGATTCAATATTCTCACCGACTGTTCCCCCTGTAAAATCGGCAGTGATCTTTTTATTTTCAATTTCTTTCGGGTAATAAATTTTTGTATTATAGTTCCCTTCCAAAACTGTAATCACTTCTTTTAAAGGCACATCGTTAAAACTCAAGGATAATAACTCAGAAGTCTGCTTTCCGGAAGTTTTATCCGGTGCAAACGAAATAACAGCAGTGGTATGAGCAATCCCGAAATTGGTCCATTTCTGATTAGGCATAAGGAACGAAACAGGAACTCCTGCAGAAGATACAGCAACCTTACCCTCATAAAGATCTACTGCTTTTCTCTTCCCGGATTGAGAGATTTTAAATACCGTTCCCAATACCTTGGTACTGAAACCGTCTGCATATACAATAAAAGGATGTGTCTTTGATTTTGCTACAGAAAAAATAGCATCTCCTTTTAAATTAACCACTCTGGTAGAGGCAGGAAATGATTTTGATACGGTAAGCTCTGCCCCCGGTAATAAGGTTACCATAGATCCGTCTTGCAAATGAACAATACGCTCCCCAGATTCGGTAATATAAATATCCGGCTTAATGAATGTATGATAAGTAAAGAATCCTCCCAGCGAAAAAAGCAGAATGATTGCGGCTGCAATTTGGTAGGGATATCTTTTTAAACCTACTATAGAAATGGTTGTATCTGATGATGTAAAATAAGGCTCCAAACCGGACAGCACTCTTTCTTTGGATTCTTTCATATGAACAGCATCCAGATCTTGCTCGGCATTGATCTTCCATTGTGCTAAAAGTTCTTTTTCTTTTTCAGAAGTGGCTTCCCCTGAGACTTCACGTGTCCAAAGTCTGAAAACAAAGGCCTCAATATTTTTATAGTTAAAATGTTTCATAAAATATTTCATAGTATTCACAGATACTTCTATCTATAAGACGATGAAAATGAAAAACTTCCCCAGACAGTTCTTAATATTTTATTCATATTAAAGCCAGATTTGGGATTATTTTTAACTTATTTTACATTTACTCAACATTAAATTCATATTTAAGCGCAGTTTTGCAGAAATATTTAACCTTACCATAACTAAAGTTCACAAAAAGTTAATTTTCCTTTAGGTAATTTTGTTGCAGCCATATGAACGTAACAGACTCTACTTTATTAAAGAAAATAAAATCAGGCGATCGCCCTGCATTCACGCTGTTGTATGACCGATACTGGGATAATCTGTACCGCTTTGTCTTTGTACGAACCAAGGATAAGGAAGCCTCCGAGGAACTTCTTCAAAATCTTTGGATGAAGATCCTTGAAAATCCAGATACGATACAAACGGATGAAACTGAAAGTGCAAAAGGCTACCTTCTTCGTCACCTTCATTATCGGATTCTTGATTACTATAACAGCTATAAAAAAGCACCTCCTACCCTAAGCATTGACGAGTTTGAAACTCCGGAGGAACTTAATATTTCTGATACGGAATACTTTGAAATTATTGAGGAAAATGAAATTTCTACCTTATTATCTATGATTGATGAGGTAGTCTCACAACTCCCTGCAACAGAACAGCAGGTATATGACATGAGAATCCGACAGAATATGTCTGTAAATGAAACCGCAGAAGCCTTGGGAATAAGCAATAAAACGGTGAGCAATAAACTAAGTAAAGCCCTCAATGAAGTACGGGAACAGCTAAATCCGGAATACCAGTCTTCCAAAAAACTGGTATCTATTCTTATGCTGATGGAGATATTGACAAGGTATTAGAAGTCCTGTCTATTATAATTTTTATGTAATTCTATTATTGAAAAACAGTCAATAGCCCTGCATTGAAGTTCAATATTTTAAAATCAGCAAGATCAAAGTCTATACTTTCATCATCATTCGTAAAAACGATGGTTCTCATACCGGCTTGCAGCCCGAAGCCCGGAATGACTGTCTTCAATGGCTATGCAATGTTCCGGAGATACGCCAAGCTTTTTAGCTGAGGTAAGATATACAGCCGGATGTGGTTTTCCCAGCTCTTCAAATTCCGAGGAGTGAACGCTGTCAAATAATTCCCGTAATTGAAGCTTTTCAAGAACAGCATCAGCTACGCGTAAAGGCGCATTAGTTGCTAATCCTATCTTATAATCCTTATTTTTAAGGTTTGTAATAAATTGCTGTATGCCGGACATGGTACAGTCTTCGGATTGTATAAACTCTATAACCTTAGAAACAACTTCCTGCTCTACAGTAGGTACATCCAGATTTTCCCAGGGAAACTTTCCATGCCAGAATTCCGTAACCTCTTTCGTGGTCATGTATTTGGTCTGTGTTGCCAGCTCATCCGTGACCTGAACGCCATAGGAAGAAAAAACATCCAGCTCAGCCTTGGCCCAAAAACCCTCCGAATCCACAAGAACCCCATCCATGTCAAATATTACTGCTTTTAAAACCATATTCCTTACTAATGAATTTAAATGATAAATAATGAGTTATTGGCTAATTTTATAGACACAACGCTGTCCTCCGGAAATAATGTGGTCTATTCTTTCCACCGTATAGTCTTTCCCGATAAGGGACTGGAAATTGGAGAGTTCAGCACGGCAGAATCCCTGACATTCGGTTGCTGCAGCACATATCGGGCAATGGTTTTCGATCAGAAAATAATCCTTACCCTCTTTTTTCCACTCCGCCATATAGCCTTCCTTACTTCGGGCTTCTGCAAGAACATCCAGACGTTGTTCCAGAGATTTTGTCTTGGAAATAGCCTTTTCATAGCGTTCATGGGTATTCTTTTCTCTATCACTGATCAGTAAATCCAATGCATTTTCTCCTAAAAGATTTTTCACAGATTTCAGAAGCTGAACCGTTACCTCAGCATGCGTGTCCGGAAATTGAGCCATTCCCTTTTCAGTAAGAATATAATAAGTGGATGGGCGACCCACCCCTTCACTTTTCACGATAGGTTCAATCAATCCACCCTCCGCAAGATTCAGTAAATGTTTTCTCGCACCCTCCTTTGTAATAGACAGTTCCTCGGAAATCAGGAGCGCAGTCGCCTCTCCTCTCATCTTTAAAAACATCAGAATGCGGTCTGCTGCCGGCTTCTTCATTTGACAATATTTAGGTTGTTTTATTTTCCAACAACAAATATAGTCATTTTCTATAATCTTTAAATTCTAAGATTAATCACATCATTTACAAAGCATTGCACTTCATATCTGGTAAATTAATAAAACAACTAAAAAGTTGTTTTATTTAAATATATTATTACCTTTGTCCTACATTAATCAAAAAAATAAATGCAATGAAACCATTTACACTACCCCAATTATCCTATGCGTATGATGCTCTGGAACCATTTATAGATATAAATACAATGACCATTCACCACCAGCGTCATCATCAGGCGTACGTAGATAATCTAAATGCTGCCCTGGAACAAACCAATGAAACCAATCCTGATCTTGACTCATTATTGCAAAGAATAAGTGAATACAGTCCTGCAGTGAGAAATAATGGTGGTGGTCACTATAACCACTCTTTATTTTGGGAAATCCTGTCTCCACAACCTAAGCTGAATCCTGAAGGAAAGCTTAATAACGATATTATTTCAAGCTTTGGAAGTCTTGAGAATCTGAAAGCAGAAATGAAGAAAGCTGGATTAGGGCAATTCGGTTCCGGATGGGTTTGGCTTTTTGTAAAATTCAATGGTTCTCTTGCCATAAGCTCCACTCCCAATCAGGATAATCCTATGATGGATGTACTTTCGATGAACAGAGGCTTTCCAATCCTTGGGATAGACGTTTGGGAACATGCTTACTACTTAGCCTACCAGAATAAAAGAGCAGACTATCTGGATTCTTTCTGGTCCGTGTTAGATTGGGCTTCAGTAGAAAAAAAATACGAAGAAGCGCTTTCAAAAATAAGATAATACAAGAAAATATTGCCAACAATGAACACGCAAACTTTTGTCAATAAAGCAGAGGCCTCCGGTATTATTGCTTTTGACTTTTTAGACTATAAACCCACTACAGAAATCGTAGAGCTAGATATCAAGGATCATCTTTTTATGGGAATGATTGTCAAAGAAAAGGAGTTTAAAGAATCAATTGCTGCATTGGACTATTCTGTATACAACGAAAAAGCAGTGGGAATTATTTGTTCTACTGATGCTATCATTCCGCCGTGGGCCTATATGCTGATTATGGAAAAATTATCTCCTTATGCTGTTTATGTAGATTTAAACAATGCTGAAACAATTCTGCTTGACCTCTGGAAGCGCAGGATCACCTATGCAGATCTGAAACACTATAAAAATCAAAAAGTTGTAGTTAGAGCACATACCCATCATGACTCAGCACTTTACTTATTGGCAACCGGACTTCTAAAACCTCTGGTCAAAAGCCTGATGTACGGCGAGATAGGTTTACCAAAAGTAATTTTCAAAAACTAAAACAAAATGAAAGCAATTATATTTAACGGATCGTTGGAAAGAAGAACAGAATCTACCTCAGGACTTATTTCCAGATATTTATCAGAACGTCTTTCACAATCAGGAGTTCAGGCGGATATTTTTACCCTTGCAGATTCCGGAATTCCTTTATTTGATGTCACTCTTAGCAAAACGCCTTTGGCTGTGGAACGCATGACTCAAATGTTTTTGGGTGCTGATCTTCATTTCTGGTTGGCTCCCCTCTATCACGGCAGTATTCCGGGGGTAATGAAAAACTGCCTCGACTGGCTGGAAGTGACAGCTAATACCTATGAACCTTATCTTACAGACAAAACCGTAGGATTAGTTTGCTGGGCAGATGGTTTACAGGCATTACATGGAATTAATACGATGGATGTTATTGCCAAATCACTACGGGCATGGCCACTTCCTTTTAGTGTACCAATTGTAAGATCTTCCCTATTTGACATTGATAATCCTACACAAATTTCATCTCTTTATTCCGGTAAGTTTGATCAACTTATCAGTATAGCCACGACAAAGAAAATAGAAAAAACTACAATAAAGCAATCATAACATACATGATAGTGAAGAAGCACTTCTCTCAGAAATGTTCACTTCTGATGCAACCAGCAGATTAGCCTGTCAACTTTATTTGACAGCACAAACGGATGGCTTCTCTGTGGAAATTACAGCAGATTAGCAGATTCAAAATACAAGTTTGCACAGTTTATGATGTAATAAATTGTTGAAAATGTTTTAATTAAGTTTAGTAGGGATTTCCAAAACAGTTCAATGTTGAAGAAGTCCCTTTTTTTAAATACTTTAAAAATAAAGAACATGGCTATAAAAATAACTGATGCCTGTATCAATTGTGGGGCCTGCGAACCTGAATGTCCTAATTCAGCCATTTACGAAGGGGCAATCGACTGGCGTTGGCAAGACAAGACAAAGCTTTCCGGAAATGTCACATTTCCTGATGGTACAGAGGTAGATGCCAGTGCCTTTAATGAGGCTGTTTCTGATGAAGTCTACTATATTGTATCCGGAAAATGTACTGAATGCAAAGGCTTTCATGAGGAGCCACAATGCAAAGCCGTATGTCCTGTAGATTGTTGCGTTGATGATCCTGATCATCGGGAAACGGAAGAGGTTTTACTGAGCCGACAGAGGTTTTTACATAACTAATTTTCAAGCTTCATTTCTTGAATAAGTAAAGGCGGGTTTTAACCCGCCTTCAATATCAAAAAATCTTCGTCTGGCTTTAGTCCAAACTTATTTTCCTTTTATCTCATTGTATATTTTTTGCGTAAAAGGAGTATCAATATGAAGCTCTGTACCATATTTTAAGATCGCTCCGGCAAATAATTCCAGTTCATTGTCTTTCTTCCCGGAATGAATATCCAACTGTAAGGACGTGGGCGTTTCAAACGGAAATGTAGCGGCTTTTTCAAAGGTTTTCTCAATAATATCTTCTTGTAGATGAATTTCTTTTTTATCCGCAATCAATTTTATTTCTTTCATTATTTCTGTTGCTTCACGCTTCTGTTCTTCATCTGTGCATACCGTTCCAATGGATGAATTATGCTTTGCTGTTACCAATCCGAAGCTTGCAATAAAGAAAAACTTAGTCCAGATATCAGATAATGAATTGTCTTTAAAATCAAAATCAATCTTGCTTTCCTGAAGCAGGTTTGTTACCCATTCCACATCGGCGGAAAAATGTTCGGGATCTCTTCCTACAATCATCTTTCCTGCCTTTCCTTTATGTTCTACAGTTCCTCTTTCCTTAATATGAGAAGCTACATAAATGCAGGTTGGCAGAACAATATGATCAGGAATTACTTTTCGAATTCTGTCATAAATATCTGCTCCGTTCATCATCGGAAGTAAAATAGTATCTTTATGAATGACCTCTGAAAGCTGTTTACAAACATTTTCCAGATCATATTCCTTAACGCAGATCAGTACCAGATCCGGATTTTCAATATCGCTAATATTTTCTACAATCGTATTAGGATGTGTGCGATCATTGGGATGTTCTGGTGAAAGCAGAGTCAATCCGTTTTCCTTTACTTTATGATAGGTTTCTCCTCTGGCAACAAAAGAAACTGTATATTTTTCGGAAGCTTCGTTAGCCTGATTAATTTTAAAACCAAAATATCCGCCTACACCTCCTAATCCAACAACGACAATATGTTTTTTGTTCATGAAATTATTTTTAACAAAGATGAACGACAAAGATTAAAATATCACTTGACAAATGAAAAGAAATTACATTTTATTAATATCTCTCCTGATCCTGCTCAAAGAGCTATCCTTGATTCCCAGATAAGACGCAATAACCTTTAGAGGAACATGTTGAAAAATATCAGGATCTTTCTTCATCAGATTAAAATATCTTGTGGAAGCTTTCTGGCTCGCCATTTCAATCAGTCGATCATGGATGTTATGATAATTTAATACGAAAAGAAGCCTGCTAAATTCTCTGAATTCAGGGATATTATGAAAATTATGCTGTACATTTTCCAGGCCTGTTTCCCAGAAAGTACAGTTTGTAACAGTCTGATAAATTTCCTTGGTAGGCTGCTGTCTGAAAAACGACAGAAAATCATTTACAAAGCAAGGTGCAGCATAAATATTGGTGGTAATTTCCTCATTATCCTCATTCAAAAGATATGAGCGAACATATCCTTTTTCCAAAAAATAGGTCTTTGTGCTGATGGTATTTTGATCAAGTAAGACCGTATTGGCCTTTAATTCAAAATGATTGAAGGTTTCTGTAATTTTTTCAACCACTTCATCTTTGATACTGAATAAGGAATGAAAATAATTATTAATTGATGACTTATCCATTAAATATTACACTAATAAATCTATATTAAGCCCTCTAAAATAGGGATAATTCTATTAACTGAACTTAAAGATTTGACGACCGTTCTAGATTCTAGATTGAAGGAGATGGCGAATATTCTGATTCATTAAATATTCTTCCCGTTTTTACCTCCTTTATTTTGATCACTTTCTTGCCTTTTTTGGTTACTTCCAATATAATTTTCTCTTTTTTTGGATCCTTTTTATCAGAAAGCTGCAGTTTGTTGCCCTTTAGTTCAACAGTATCATAGTCATCATACTTTGCAGTATACCCCAGCAGAATTACCCGATCATCATTTTTATCCGGTTTTTTATAGCTTATCGTTTCTAATGGATAATGTGAAATAATACGCACACTATACATTCCATTAAAATCATATATCCTTTCTACAAGGTCATCAGGAGTAAAAGTAGTTAAAGTTTCGGGTTCATTCTTCCAACGAAAGGCTGCTATATCTCCGATGGCAGGTTCCAGGGATTCCTTTGTTATTATTGCGGGAGGAATTAATACTTCTCTTTTAGGCATGGGAGATATTCCCTTACTTTTCTTTTTCTGTGCAGGCAATGCCATAAAAATCAACAGAAAAAACAACAAAAATTGATATCTAGCCATATTTTTAGTCTTTTTAGATTCAAATTATATGAATAAGTCTTATCTACTAAAGTATTAAATTATTTGTTGTGATCTAACTATTTTTGTAATTTAATTCAATCTAACCAGTATGCATCTCTTATCAGTATGGACCAGGACTTTTATTATAATTTCATTGAACCCGATATCGTTCTTGCTGATTTTGTAGAAAATCTGGGGACATTTCATAACCGTTCAGATGAAGCAAAGGAGGTGGTCATCATACCGGATGGTCGGGTTGATTTGTTTTTCATGCAATCTCCGTCTGAACCCTTTCATATTGCCCTTGTTGGGTTAGAAACCTATCCCGAACAAAGACAGATTCCGCCACAAACCATTGCCTTTGTTGTCAGCTTCAAGCCTCTTGCTGTTGAATATATTTTACATACCTCCATTGCTGAAACATTAAATATAGCAAAAGATCTCCCTGACGATTTTTGGGGATTTAAGGCAGAAGATTTGCAAAATTTTGAGCTTTGCTGTACAAAAGCAACACAAAAGATAAAGGAACTTCTTCCCAAAGAAACAGATGAAAGAAAGCGTAACCTTTTTAATCTCATCTACTCATCAAAAGGAGAAATGAGTGTGAAAGAACTTTCGGAAAATGTGGGCTGGAGCAGCAGACAGATTAACCGGTATTTCACAAAGCAATTAGGCTTGTCATTAAAAACCTACTCCACTATTTTACGTTTCAGAGCATCCTTGGAGCACATTGTGCAGGGAAAGCTTTTTCCTGAACTTAATTATACGGATCAAAATCATTTCATCAAGGAAGTGAAAAAATTTTCCGGAGTTGCTCCCAAGGAATTATCTCAAAATAAAAACGACCGATTTGTACTATTATCAGTGTTGAAAGGCAAGTAATTTTGTCCTGTAAAATTTAAATTAAAATGCTGATAAACAATAAATCAATAGCAATCGTTGGAGGTGGTCCTGCGGGACTTACTCTGGCAAGACTTTTACAGCTAAAGAATGCCAATGTAAAGGTATATGAAAGAGATATTAATAAATATGCTCGTGTACAAGGCTCTCCCCTTGACATGCATGAGGATTCCGGACTGGCTGCCTTGCGTAAGGCTGATCTTCTGGAAGAATTTAAAAAAGCATACCGTCCTGGCGCAGATAAAACACTGATTATGAATGAACAGTCAGGAATTCTTTTCAGTGATCATGAAGGAAAACCTGATGAAGATTTTGGTGCCGAACATTTTCGTCCTGAAATAGACAGAGGGCCACTCAGAAATATGCTGCTGGACTCTCTACAACCGGAAACAGTGGCATGGGATAGCCATTTTATACACATGGAACCTCACAATGATGGCTGGATGCTTCATTTCAAAAACGGAACTTCAGCTTATGCAGACCTTGTAATTGCTGCGGATGGTGCCAATTCTAAAATCCGCCCTTATCTTACGGATAACAAACCTCTCTATTCAGGAATTATTATGTTGGAGGGAAATGTTTCAAAGGAAAATGCACCCAATATTAATGCCTTGATAAAAGGGGGTAAAATAATGGCATTCGGAAATACCAAGAATATATTGATGGGCCAAAAAGGCAATGGTGATCTTGGTTTCTATGCAAGCTTTAAGGCAGACGAAAACTGGGCTACCAATAGCAGTCTAAACTTTTCTGATAGTGCTAATATTCTGGAATGGTTTAAAACAGAATACTCTGAATGGAGCAATATATGGGATGAATTATTTATAAATGCAGCTACACCATTTATTCCTCGCCTTATTTACTATATGCCTTTGGATCAGACTTGGGAAACAAAGCCTAATGTAACCTTGTTAGGCGATGCAGCGCACGTAATGCCTCCATTTGCCGGGGAAGGAGCTAATATGGCAATGCTTGACGCCCTGGAATTGAGTGAGCATTTGACAAATAATAACTACAGCACCTTACAGGAAGCTCTTCATCATTATGAAACTAAAATGTGCAAACGGGCTGCTGTTGCTACCCAAGAATCTCTTGAAAATGGAGAGAGAATGCACTCTGAAAAAGCATTAACCACCATGCTGGAATTCTTTAGTGGACATTGAGGCTTATCATAAAAAGGCTGCCTCATAAGTTGAGACAGCCACTTTTTCCCTCTTAAAAAATAAATATCTTTCTCTCCGCTAGATTCTGATTTTGGAGACCATTTGTGCTATTTTTTATCATACCGCGTATTTCGTAAACTTTATAATGATTTATTATAATTACTGTTATTTTTAATCACAATTAACGCGCTATTAGTTATTTATTTTCAATAAAATATCTACAAATCTATATTTTAAAACTAGAAAAATGGAAAACAAGCCTACTACACCAATACAGCACCGAACAAAATAAACTGATTATCAATTCATTGTAAAAATAAATTAGGAAATATAGATTTGCAATAAAAAGCATTTATGATCTAAAATCGGATTTTAAGTATTATACAGAACATTTCCTGAGGGGGTGCATTTTAAAATAATTAGTCTCAAGAAAAAATATTAGTCATCAAAATTATCCATAAATGTGTACAAATTTTTGAATTTGGCGACAAAAATACAATGGGCTTATTCTCAATAAATTAACCTTATAATTTAAAGGTGTAGTATTTATGTAGTATAGCTTTTTTTCTTCCTTCAGGTAAAAATTTTCATATTTGAAGAACAAACCACTTAAATATAGTGGTGGAAAAAAAATATTTCGAACGCTGTCTGATTGTGATGATTCAGGCAGTTTTTTTTGCAGTTAATCCAGATCATCAAAAAATTGATAAATATCTGTCTCTGTTGGAATATCAAGCCTTTTTCTAATTCTGTATTTTTTCTGCTGAACAGTTCTATGCTGGATAAGGGTATAGCTGGCAATCTCCTTTGAAGTAAAATGTAGCTTCAGCATGGCACAAAAAGCCAATTCAGAATCCTCAAGGTTAGGATTAATGTGTAAAAGTTTATTAATGAGCTCCGGATATGCTTCTTTAAACTGTCTAAGAAACTCAGGATCATTTCTTCTGCCTAACTCCATAACTTCATCCAGACTTTTATCATTCATGCGATTCTTTAGCTCTTCGGATTCTGTTCTAAGTGTGTCTTTCCTCTTCCTAAGCAAACTTATGATTCTCCATGCATACACAGCCAGAAATGAGAAAACTGCAAGAGATAATAAAATTACCCATTGCATTTTACTCCTATGATCTTCCGAATCACTCTTTGTCTCTGCTATAAAGGATTCCATATCCTTGTTGATGGTTTTCAGGATGGCTGTATTATTTTTATTTTTTGCCTCTGTATAAGCATTCAAATAAAAATAAGCTTTTTCATTGTCACCTTTATTTTCATATACTGATCTTAGATCGTTATAAATATATTTGGTATAATAGGCATAGATACGCTTTGTACTACTATCTATTTCCAGGGCTTTTTTAAGGGATTCTTCAGCTTTATCATACTGCTTATCCGCAAGATAATATTCTCCCATAATGGTGTTTGCATAAAGAGCTACCCCATCATTTTTCCCTCTCACATTGGCTTTATTGTAGGCAATGGTTATATATTTATAGGCAGAATCCATATTTTTATGCATATATATGTAATCTGCTATTGCACAGTCTGCCAGTCCTAGATCGTCTAATTTTCTGGCTTTCTGAAAATACTCCAGGGCCTTTTCAGGCTGCTTTTTTTCAATCAGGTAAGTACCCTGTCTGAGATAAATATTAAAAAGGATATTGTTTTTCAGTTCTGAGTTTCCACTTTTTGTAATAAGATTTAATGCCTCATTATTGTACTCAAAGGCCTTATCCAGCCTCCTCATCTCTAAATTGAAACGGCCATACGCATTATAAAACCTAGATTGATGAATCTCATTCTTTGAGTGTTTTAAAATGGTCTCTGCATCATTAAAAAAAGACTGAGATTTTTGATAGTTTTCTAGTGAGATATTAACTTCCGCCAGATTGATATAGCAAAGTGCCTTTCCTTCTTCGTACCCCATATTTTGAGCCTTTCTATAAAAATTTTTATTAAGACTGACAAGAGCATCATATTCACCGGCGAGTCTAAGTTCCTCATTCTGTTTCATTAGAGGAATATCAAAGTTTTTCTCATATTTCCTGGAATCTGGGTTGCAGGAAATAAAAAAAACAAGCAAAATAAAAAGAAGAATACGTATCATAACACCTTTACCATCTAAATTGAATTTAGGTATAAATTATGATTAAAAAATGATTTTTTTACACTCAATTGCATTACATTTTGTTTATATTTTAATACTAAATCATTTTTAGTAACTCTTTTAGCGATCCAGGTTATCAAAAAAGGCATAAATATCTTCTTCCCCTGTAATGTTAAGCCTTTTTCTGATTCTATATTTTTTTTGCTGTACAGATCTATGCTGTACAAAGGTATAATCGGCTATTTCCTTGGATGAAAAATGGAGCTTTAACATAGCACAGAAAGCTAGTTCAGAGTTTTCCAGATCAGGATTAATCTTCAGGAGTGCAGTTATAAAATCCGGATATACTTCCTTGAACCTCTTTAAAAAAGAAGAATCATTCTTTTTGGCCAGCTCGGTGACTTCCTGAAGCATCTTAGTTTGGACATGATTTTTCAGTTTTTCTGTTTCCTCCTTTAATGTTTTCTTCTTAATTTTTTGCTGTTTTATAGTTTTTTGAACATAAATACCGGAAACGGTAAGCACTGTAATTGATAATGCGATAAGAAGAGGTAAATCATTTTTATGCCAATCCGATTCTTTCTTCATTTCTGTGATAAAGCTTTCGGTAGCCTTATTCATTGTAGCTAACCGGGCAGCATCTAGTGTATTTTCCTCCTCCATGTATCTTTTTAAATAATAATATGCCTTTCCACCGTCATTCTTCTTTTTGTATAGCTCAGCCAAGGACTTATATACCCCGCTGATATGGGTAGAATAGGTACGTCTTGTCTTTATATTAATTTCCAGAGCCTTTTTAAGGGCTATTTCTGCTTCATCATTGTTATTGATTTCGTTATAATAATATCCCATTGTATAGTAAACCCAGAGGGATTCTACATCGCTGGTCTTTTGGCTCAGCATCTTTTCATCCGCCTTAGCAATGTAGGAACCTGCTTGTTTCGCCTCATGTACAAACAAGTAGTATTGGGCAATCATACAGTTACTGTAGGCAGAGTTTTCCAATTCATTCGCCTTTAGAAAAGATTTTAGGGAAGTGCCTTTCCAGCCTTTCCAGGCAAAGTAGATTCCTTTATTGATATAAATTCTTGGCAAAAGCTTTTTTTTAAGATCTGAATCCTTTGCTTTCTTTAGATAAAAAAATGCTTTGTTATTACATGTTAGTGCCTTGTCATATAATTTGAGATGGGAATAATATTGGCTGTAATCATTATAGAATGTTGCCTTGTGATAGCTGTTTTCAGAATTTTCAAGGTCTTTTTCTGCTTTTTTAAAAAAGAACAGTGCTTTTTCATAATTTCCGGCTGATACATTTACTCCTGCAATATTGAGATAACAAAGGCCTTTTCCCTCTTTATATTTCATTTGAGAAGCTTTCTGAAGATATTTCATATTGAGCTGTACAAGAGCTTCATATTCCCCAGAAAGTTGTAGTTCTGAGCTTTTCCTGAGTAAGGAAATATCAAAATTTTCTTTCTCTTTATCTTGGGATTTTGAACCACACGAAAGCATATGCAATAACAGACCTATACACAATGTATACATCAATATTCTCTTCAGAATTATTGAATCTGTTCTATTACTCTTAATAACCATCAATTTTAATTACTCATTTTTTAGCCGAATTCCAAATACCTACCTATGCATAAATATTGCAATCTCCAGATACTATTATTCAATGGCTACCTTTAACTGCATCTGTTATAAATATACATAATTATCCCCAGCTATTATTCTATAAAAATTATTCCAATCTAAAAAAACAACGTAATAATCATTCAAAAATTATTTATTTATGGTAGATATTGTTGATTTTTTTACCGTTTTAAAAACCTATCAATAAAAAAAATTAGGTGCTTCATAAAGGACAAGTCTAAAACTATCTGCATATTTGTACATTAAAACCATGTAATCTTAAGCTTTTGCAAACCACCATGAATATTGAATATCGAAATCTTTTACCGAACGAAAGTAACGCCTATCGGAAAATCCGCTTAGAAAGCCTTGAAAAATTCCCGGAATCATTTGGTGCCAATTACCAGGAAGCTCTGAAGACTGAAAAATTCAGGATAGAAAATGATATAGAAAATCAATCTTTAGATAGATTTGTATTTGGCGCATTTGTTGATCAGGAGCTTATTGGTATCTGTGCTTTCGTTAAGGATGAAAGTAATACAGGAAATATCTATCAAATGTATGTAAGAGAGGGATTTCAGGGGAAAAATATAGGATCTGGATTAATACAGGCTATCATTAATGAAGCCAATAACAGATTTAAAAGTATTGAAATTGTTTTGGAAGTAACTCCGAAAAATGAAAGGGCCTATCATTTATATAAAAAAATCGGGTTTCAGGAAGTCATTGATGAAAACAATTCTGAAAGCAATATGATCATGAAATATCTGGCATAAAACAAAAAAAGAACTACAAAAAGTAGTTCTTTTTCATTTGTGACCCGGCTGGGATTCGAACCCAGGACCCATACATTAAAAGTGTATTGCTCTACCAGCTGAGCTACCGAGTCGGCCACTTACTTTTTCAAGTAAATCCCTTTGTTTAAGGGAATGCAAAGATAGAAACTTTTTTATCCAATCCAACTTTTCCTCCTTAAAAATTCATTGAAAATCTTAAAAACATTCTTAAAGTCCACAAATACAGTAAGATTAATTTTAGTAAATTTTTAGTGATCCCAATAAAGAGTCTGCCTCTGGTGATAAGGTTCTGGAAAATAAAAAATGGATTACCTAATTTTGATAATCCGTTTGCTTGTGAACCCACTGGTACAAAACTCGAACTCCTTACTGAAATATTTGGAAACTATTTTAATTCTGAATAGAGTATGTAATGTATCATTAGCTTACACCTGCTTCTTTGCATTATTGCATTTTTTATTCTTTAGATTTCTATTTACTTTTTCGTTGAAAAGCAAAATATATAATAATTACACTAATAGCCATTAAAATGGATGCTAGAAAAAATGGCGCTCCTGAAAATTCAAATGGAGCTTTATCATGTGTAAAGTAATAGAATAAGTTTGTCATGATCGGAGGGCCTATAATAGAAGTAGCACTCACTAAACTTACTAAGGCTCCCTGAAGTTCGCCCTGTTCATTTGAAGGAACATTTTTACTAATTATTGATTGTAGTGCGGGGCCACAGATTCCTCCCAAAGAATAAGGGATAAGGAAAACAAACATCAACCACCCTTGATGAGTAAAGGCAAATAGCATGAGCCCCAAGGCGTAGAATAGCAACCCCAAATATACACTTTTTTGTTCTCCTAATTTTGGGGTTGTCCATCTTATTAGAACTCCTTGTACTAATCCAAGTAATAATCCAAGTAAACCAAGTGATAAACCTACAGTTCGTTCCGTCCAATTGAATTTATACATGGTAAAGAAATGCCAGTTGCTCTGTACAGCATGAAGAGCGACATACACCAAAATTAAAGCAACGACAAGGTTTGATATTTTTGATTGTTTTCTCAAAAAATTAAATGTTCCAATAGGATTGGCCCTTTTCCAGTTGAATGACCGACGTTTATCTTTTTCTAAACTTTCTGGGAGTATAAACAACCCGTAAAGAAAATTCATCATGCATAATATAGCAGCAACATAAAAGGGAACTCTTGCTCCATAATGCCCAAGTAAACCACCGATTACCGGACCTATAATAAACCCTAATCCAAAAGCTGCACCTATTAAGCCAAAATTTTTGGTTCTATCTTCATCAGTGGATATGTCAGCTATATATGCACTAGCTGTTGAAATACTAGCCCCAGTAAGCCCGGAAATGATTCTTCCAAAAAACAACCAACCAATAGAAGGCGCAAGTGCTAATAGTATATAGTCAATCGCAAATCCAAGAAGAGAAATTAAAATAATTGGTCGTCTTCCATATTGATCACTGAGATTACCCACGATAGGTGCAAATATAAATTGCGTAATAGCATAGGCGAAGCCGAGCCACCCTCCATATTTTGCAGCTTCACTAAGGTCACTATGGATAAGTTCTCCAATGAGTTTAGGAACCACGGGAAGTATAATTCCCCAACCTGTAATATCAATCAACAATGTGATAAATATAAATCCAATCGCTGCTTTTTTACCTGTTTTTTTCATGCTGTAAAATTAAACAGAGATAAAAAGAAGGTATTGACAATTTAATGGAGTTTACGTACAATCTGAAAGCTAAAAATGTTCAGCCATCTGTAAATAGTTTAGATACATAAACGAATATAAATTACTATTCGTTTCTATACGTTTTTGGCGACACTCCCACTATTCTTTTAAAGTACCTGCAAAAGATACTTGTTTCTTCAAAATGAAGCTCATTGCTAATTTCTTTAATTGATAAATTAGAAGATTTTAATAATGTTTTAGCATGGAGAATTGTGATATAATCAATCCATTGTAATACAGATTTTCCAGTTTTCTGTTTTAGGAAAGTAGAAAGATATTGTGGTGTTAAATGTAGCTTTTCAGCATAAAACGCAACGCTTCTTTGTTGGCTGGCATGCTTTGAAATTAGTAAATAAAAATCGTCTATAATCTCATGTGTACGGTTTTTTACTAAGCTTTTGTTATCCGGTAAATTAGAATATACTTCAGAAATCATACTAATTAGAACCATAACAAGATGCCGTAGCATTTGTGTCTTATTAGAACTCGGTTTTTTATGATAGAAATTTTGTATAAGTGTTAATAATTCATTTTGGAGCTTTACGTCTTCGGGTTGAAGTCTGATAATTGGCTGCCATCTAATTTGATTATTCATTACAAACTCACGTAGAATGGGAAATTCTGTAATAAAATCTAATGAAAGACCAATTGTTATTATTTCTGCATCTTCACTCAATGATTTTGTTTCAATCATCAATTGCGGTTGTAAAATAGCAATATCACCCGTGTTTATTTCATACTCTAAAAAATGGATTTGCGATTTCATGGATCCTTTTACCATAAATCCCAGTAATAACCCATCAAATAGGCGACTATGAGTTGTATATTTCTTCTTTGGGTCATTTTGTTGACTAAGAATAACTATCCCTTCCGTCTTTTTTGAAGGATCGATATTGTACAATTTATAGACATTGTCCAAAGTTATAAATAGAGCCATGTACAAATAATAAAAATGAAGCTGAAAAAGTAATAAAATAAATTAGATAATAGCAGTTTTACTGTCTGAAAACAGAGTGCTTACAAAATGATGAGGTGGATTTTGCATACCTGTTCTTTTTTAGCAAGCCATTCCTATCACTTTCCCGTACTGCCGAAGATGAAGTTGGTTTATATTTTCCTATGAGTGATTTAATTCTTTCAAATTCAAATACACCTATTCCTTTGTCAAGTTGAGTTCCTGCGAATAGAACACCGGCTATCATCCCGCTTGAAATAAAAAAGCCTCAACTTTCGTTAAGGCTTTTTGTGACCCGGCTGGGATTCGAACCCAGGACCCATACATTAAAAGTGTATTGCTCTACCAGCTGAGCTACCGAGTCGGCCACTTACTTTTCAGTAAATCCCTTTGTTTAAGGGACTGCAAAGATAGAAACTTTTTTCTCCAATCCAACTTTTTCATCCTAAAAATCTCAGAATTATTCCTAAAGTACAGAGATACAATAAGATTAATTTTCATGGATTTTTAGTATCTCATATAAAAAGTAAAGTCCAATGATAAGGTTCTGGAAAATAAAAAATGGATTACCAATATTTGATAATCCATTTGCTTGTGACCCGGCTGGGATTCGAACCCAGGACCCATACATTAAAAGTGTATTGCTCTACCAGCTGAGCTACCGAGTCGGCCACTTACTTTTTCAAGTAAATCCCTTTATTTAAGGGACTGCAAAGATATAATTTTTTCCTTTACTCCTACTCTTTTTCTTATATTTTTCACTTTTAAATCTCTCATTAATGAAGATTTCACATTCCTTGTAATTATGGCCATCATACCAAAATACTGATAAAGTGTTAGTTGAAAAGAAAAAATGCTATATGAAATTTTCATATAGCATTCTAAAATTGTAGGTAGAAATTTAAATTTATTTGTGTTGATTTATTAAAATAACCCATTTAAGGGAAGTTACCAGAGAAGAGGTGCCTGGTCTCCATTTTTGTTTTCAGTATAATAAAGAGATGGCAGGATCTGTGAAAGGTAGGTAAACTCACTGTAACAGTGCTCCATTAAACCGAATCCAATTTCTTCAGACAACTTATTTTCACTATCTGCTGCTAAAGCTCCAAGAAAAAAATGACTTCTTAATGTACAGCCCTGCACTGTATCTCTAACAACATGAAACATATAGCCATCCATAGGGTCCCCATTTGCATCTATTAATGTATCCTCACCAAACCCAATTCTTGCATAGACAACAGCACTTACTTCCCCATTGGTATAGGCCTGCATTAGAGCATTAGGATCAAAAACTTCTGCAGGATCATGAAATTTTATAGTGGCTGCTACGGGAGGAATATCCCCAAGGGATTCTGTTGCGTAGATGGTAGCTCCGATATAATTTTCGTTTTTAATCCATTTATTGTCCCAACCACCGTGCTTCACATGATCATGGGGATGCCATAGCTTTAAATCTGCCGTGGTTTCAAAATACTTGAACCACCAATCCAACATCTTTCCTTTACAGTTATGCAGAACGTTTCTCATCGCGATATGAAGCATTCCGTTATCCAGCCTTTTTATACCGGCTTCAAGAGAGACCGGCTTAGAGGATAAAAGGGCGTTTATATCCTTAAACATTAATTGTTCAGTTTCCTTAGTCAATTCCATACTCGATACTTTATTACATTATACTTATTAATTCTTCGATTAAACCTGTTAATCATAAGACAAAGTTAAATCAGGTAAATCCCAAGATTATTGTACTATTATCTAATCGACCTGTACAATTTGGAAATGTGTTATGAATAGCACTTCCACTCAAATAATATCTTTGAGTTTGAAGAGATAGTAAGAAAAAGGATTAGAATTTTAAATGCTAGAAATATTAAAGACAGACATTATTTCTTTTAAAATCTTCAGGGTTTTGTCCTGTTTGCTTTTTATAAAATCGGGAAAAATAGGCAGGATCATCAAAATTTAAGCTGAACGCAATTTCCTTTATTGTCAATTCACTGGATATCAGCATTCTTCCTGCTTCTAAAACAACTCTTTCATGCAATAACTGAGTAAGGGTTTTATTCATCTTTTCCTTTAGAATTTGATTGATCCGTTTTTCACTGATCCCCATTTTTGAGGAATAAAAGTCAGCCTTTCTTTCTGTCTTATAATATTTATCCATCAACATAATAAACTGATACACCCGTTTCTGGTTGACATCCTGATTTAAAAAGTAATTTTGATTGATTCGAATAAGATTTAAAAGAAACACTTTCAACAATGACTTTAAAACCAGATAGGTTCCCATTGAGTTATTGTATTCTTTCTCAATTAATACTTTTAAGCACTGAAGAGTTTCTATAACATCATTATCCAAACTAAAACTACTGTATTGGCCATGCATATTGAAAAGGTTGAAAACATCCAATGCGTACTCCTTATCATCTTCTTCCAAATACTCTCTTTTAAAAGCAATTATACATCCGTTCTTGCCTTTAAGATCTGGCTTTTCAAGTCGATATAGGGGAATCAGACTTATATATTGCTCTTCCTCATTATTCTCTGAATCATTTTGAAACCATATAATCTCAAAAAAATCGGCTCGCAGTGGGTTTTGCAGGTAGTTTTCCGAATAAGAATCCAGTTCAAAAAATGTGAATTTCGATGGGTCGATTTGGTGAATAAATTTCATATGCCGGCTCTATTCTCGTGATATTATACAAATATACATCACAACTCTTCTGGAAAAATAGATGAGCTGATTTAAAATTTACTTATAAAAAACAAAAAAAGAACTGCAAAATTGCAGTTCTTTTTTATTGTGACCCGGCTGGGATTCGAACCCAGGACCCATACATTAAAAGTGTATTGCTCTACCAGCTGAGCTACCGAGTCGGCCACTTACTTTTTCAAGTAAATCCCTTTGTTTAAGGGACTGCAAAGATAGAAAAATCCTTTTTAAATCCAACTGTTTTCCTGTTTTTTTCACTTATAATTTCAAGAAAAAACATCAAACACCTGTTTATAAATCAATTACATTTATTGATTTTATGAAAATTAATCTTCTACTGTTTAGCTATCGAATCTTCCACTCTTGTCTGCTGATATTCAAAAAGGGTAATCAAGGTATTTACCAATTCTTTTCCATGATGCTTCCCAACTAAGTATAGAGCGGCATCTATTCCGGCTGTGATCCCTGCAGTGGTAATTAACTGTTCCTGATCAACATATCGTACTCCTCTTTTAATATTACTTTCCTGATTATGCGCTTCTAATGCATCCAGCAGCATGCTATGAGTCGTAATATCATAATGATCAAGGATTCCTGTTTCTGATAACAGCATACTTCCTGTGCAGATTGTAAAAATAACGGTTCCATTATTAGCATTATTTTTCACCCAGTTCAATACAATATTTTGAAAGTCATTGTCTTTGAGGCATTTCATTACCTGATCAGGATTTGTTCCGGGAATCACAATCATATCAGGCTTTGGAGATGTTTGTATATCATAAGTAGGAATTATTGACATGGTATTAGCCTCTGTATACACCGGCTCCATGGTTTTCCCCACGGTATAGCAGTTATAGCTTCCGGGTTGTACTACATTTGCTTTAACAAAAACGTCCAGAGGACCGTTCAGATCAAGAACTTCTACCTGATCATAAATTAAAAATGCTACATTCATTGTTTTACTGTTTTGTGCTTGCTTCATTATTTTATTTTTTAAGATTAATATTTTTCTGAAAAAGACATAGCTTTTGCCTGCTGACAAATGATTATCAGCCTTATTGTTTATCAAAAAGTGAAAATTTATTTATTCTGGTCCCTTGAATGCTCTTCTATATTGTGCGGGAGACATGGAAAGGTTTTTCAGAAATAACCTCCGAAGGGAAACGGAACTTCCAAAGCCACATTTCTCAGCAATCATATCGATGCTCATATCCGTGTATTCAAGCATGTTCTTTGCCTGACCAAGCCTCATTTTTTCAAGAAACCTACCAGGTGTCATTCCTGATTCTTTTAAAAATACTCTGGAAAAATTGCGAATACTCATGTTCACAGATTCTGCCATATATTCAATGCTTATGGACTTCCCTAGCTTATCTTTAAGTAAATCTCTTATTCCTTTTGTAAAAGGGCTCAGGGTTTCATAATCAGGGAGAGCATTTCCAAACTGCGACTGTACTCCTGCTCTTTTTAAATGCAAAACGAGATGACGTGCTACTTCCGCGGCCAGAGGTTTTCCAAAATCTTCCTCTACAACAGCCAATGCCAAATCCATCCCGGAAGAAACACCTCCAGAGGTATACATCTGCTGATCCCTGATAAAAAAAGGATTGACATTGACCTCCAACTCTGGGTAGCTTTTCTGTAATGTATCTGCGTATTTCCAATGAGTGGTTACCTGCTTCCCTTTTAAAAGTCCGGCTTTTGCCAGTACAAATGCTCCTACACACACTGATCCCATCCGTTTTACTTTTCCTTTCATATTATGCAGATAGGAATAAAGATTCGGATTGATCTCATCCAACACGGTAAGTGTAGTTCCTGCAACTAATAAGGTGTCAATATTAAAATCAATATCATAAATGGTATGGCTACAGTTCAACGGAATTCCGGAACTTGAATACAAAATCTTTTCTGATGTTCCTGATACAAGGCAGACATGATATCCTGATTGGGAGCTTCCCTCAGATAAAAAACGATTGGCTGAAGTGAAAACATCACAAGGTCCCGCTACATCCAATAATTGCACCTGCGGTAAAACCAAAAGCACAATATTTTTTATTCCTGTATCTTTTCCTACATCTTCCATATCGTTATTTGTATGATACAAATGTACAGAGAACGCATCATGACTGCAATGACAAAAAATATACACTTTCAGCCATATTTATAGCCTTTCGAATATGTAACAAAAAGAGACTGCCATAAAAGACAGTCTCAGCACTCTACTATAAAAACTAGCTAATAAGCTATACTTTTCTGATGGTATTTGTATTTAAAATATTCTCAAAGATCATATCCAATTATGCAGGAGATAATCTGCGGGATTTTAAATAAAGGGCTGTACGATTCAGATACGGGAAAAGAAAAATCAGCAGTATGGTAGCGGCAAGGAGCCACATCATCATTTCATAATAATCCATGGCAAAACGAACATGATTCTGGACGTTGATTCTTCCTACCAGTAATTTATTGGAAGCCTTTACAGCATGATCTTCCAACATTCCTTTAGCGGTCAATTTAGCTGTTTGTTGATGTAAAAAGCTTTTAACAGCAGGATCTATTGCACTTAAATGATCCTGAAAGGCATTATAGTGACGGCTTTTTTCGAAAAGTTCAAAAAAATTGATCAATGCAATACTGATGCAAAACCCTAGATATCTTATCGCCAGGGCTGTTGCCGCTGCTGACGGGCCAATAGAAGCAGGAACTGATGAAATAATGTAAATAATAGTTGGTACCATAATGAATCCCACTCCTAATCCCTGAAGAAATAACGGAATGTAGTAATTGAATTCATCAGCCTGAACATCAAAGGAATAATACATCAAAACATGAAAGGCAAGCAACATCAGAAACCCAGGCCCCCAAATATATTGAATCCTTTTCTTCTGCAATACCATACAGCAGGCAATAATTACCCCAATAACAAGTCCGCAAAGGTTAAAAATATTAATATAGGAAATATAAAATGGGTCAAGATGTAGTTCTGTAGCAAAATAATTATTGGTAATTCCCGAAGCAAAACGACAAATATACATTACAAAAAGAATCAACAGTCCCACTTTAAAGTTTCTGTATTTAAAAATCCGAAGATCAATATAGGGTCTTTTAATCGCTTGCTGGCGGAATATGGATATTCCTGCCAAAACAATGATACCTATTACACTTCCTAAAATCCGATTATCTTCCAGCCAATAATATTCCTGCCCAAAAATCATGATATATCCTATAAGCACAAGTATTGTACTAAAGACTGCAAAACTTTGCCAATCCAGTTTATACAGATGGAATCTCACATGAGTTCTGTAATTACTCATCGCAAGAGTTAGGAAGACAAGTCCAGGCAGATAGGAAAAAATGGCTGTTTTATAGACAATATTAAAATTATAAGAGTCTATAAGGTCAGCTGTAATTAAATTATTAAAGGGCAATGCACAGAGCAAAATTCCAAAGAATACGGAAAAGCTTATCTCCCGCCCTCTTTCACTGTTCAGTCTTGTAAAGATCTGCGTAAGCGAAAGGTTAACGTTACCCGCAAACAACATTCCCTGAATAAAACGTATCGGAAATAAAATGTAAACTTCCCGGGTGAAATAACATACCAGACAGGCTACTATCTGCAAGGTTGTAAATAAAAGAAAATACTCCTTGGCTGCCAGAAAACTGAAAAACCTCCTTTCCAGACTATAAAATCCCACATATCCGGCATAAAACAGTGCCACTGAAAACTGAATATCTGCAGGCTCACATCCATAATATCCTGCTGCTGCATTAACGTTGGATAGTGGCAGAAAGAATATGATAATCCCCGGCAATGTCATGGAGAAAAGAATGATCTTAACCAGCCATTCCGGTGCCCATCTTTTGAAAAAGGGCATTTGTCTTTTAGCCATTGGAATGCTTTTTATTGGCGTATACATTTACATTCATTCCTAATTTCAGGACATCTATCTCTTTTCTTTGTCCGTCCACCTTGATTCTTACAGGAATACGCTGTACAATTTTCACATAGTTTCCGGTGGAATTATCAGGAGGCAAAAGGGAAAAACTAGACCCTGTTGCTGGTGACAATGAGATAATGGTTCCCTGAAATTCTCTGTCGGGATAAGAATCCGCTACAATTTTCACATGATCTCCAATATGCATATCCTTAATTTGTGTTTCCTTGTAATTTGCAACTACCCATTTATCGGTTTCATTATTCACGATAAAGGCAAGGGTTTCTCCGGCATCAATCATTTGTCCTATTTCAACGGTTCTACGACCCATTCTTCCATCGTATGCGGCGGTAACTGCGGTATAGGTTACATCCAGTTTATGGCGATCCAATAATGCTTCCAGTCTGGCAATTTCTGCCTGTACAACAGCTTTCTCACTTTGTATATCATTGATTTTAGACATGGATGCAGCATAGTTGTCCTGAGAGGATTTATATTCGCTTTCATTGACGTCCAGAGTTGCTTTTACATCTTCTAATCGTTGTTTTGTAGCAGATTCTTCATCATAAAGCTTCTTGTATCTGTTATAATCAAGTTGCTGTTTCCAGACCTTTGCTTTATTGGCATCTACCTGAGCCTGAGCCGAGGCGGCTTCTTTTTCTGTGGTACCGGTATTACTTTCCAACACTCTTAGTTCTGCACGGGCTTTCTGAAGGGCTGCCTGGGTTTGTTTTTGCTGAAGTACATATTCACGATTATCAATCAGTAAAAGAGTGTCTCCTTTCTTCACTTCCTGATTTTCTTCAAACTTCACCGCAACAATAAATCCACCAGCTCTGGAAATAACAGGATTTACATATTCCTGAACTTGAGCATCATTGGTTTGCTCATATTGATAATAATTTTTAAGGGTAAAACCGCCCCAAACGGCCAATGCAGCAACGATTAAAACGGAAATCCATCCTGTTACTTTTGTAATGATTCTATCAGTGGGAGTATATTTTTTTTTCATTGTATTATAAAACGCCTGTAATATTTTGTAGTAAATAATAATTGTTCTGTGCCATAATCTTTGCAGCCTCCAATTCAAATTTTGTCTGAAGAACCTGTATATCAGCATCCAGAAGTTCTGTTATAAGAGAAGTTTGATTGAAATAGGTATTTTTGATGATTCTTGCATTTTCTTTCGCCTGAACCACATTGGTTTCAGCAACTTTTATCTGTTCAAGGGCTTCCTGATATCTTAAATAGGCTTCTTTTACCTGTTGTCTTACTTTATCCTCTGTATCCTTGTGTACCTCCTCTTCTTTTTCAAATTCCAGTGCTGCCGCTTTTACTTTTTGGGTATTGTGATAAAGAGAAGAAATGGAAAATGAAGCCTTAATTCCCACAATTCCCAGTGAGTACCAGTATGGATTATATGGATAAAGAAAAATCTGAGGGTTGGCATAATAAAATTCTCCATACATTCCAATTTTAGGACTTAAATTGGCTTTTACCTGCTTCAGTTTAATCTTGCTCAGTTCAGTTTGCTGTTCTGAAACATGATAATTGAAAGAATGATCCAAAGCCAGTTTCAGGTATTCCGCATAGGTTGTATTTTCATTCCATTGACTGAACGGAGCCTCAGGAATAACAACCTGATCATCCGGAACACCTAAAATAATATTCAGCTTTTGCATGGCAATGAGAATATCATTCTCAATGGTCACCAAGGTCATTTTTCTTTTGGAAAGTTCCAGTTCTATTCTTAAAACATCACTTTTCAGAACTACTCCATTTTTATAAAGAGCCTGTATCTCTTTAAGCTGGACTTTTTGATCTGCAATATCCTGCTTAATAAGATTCCTGAAGATGAAAGTTTTCTGTAGTTCAAGATAAAGACTTGCCGTTTTGTAATGAATATCAGAAATGGCCTGCTCTTTTTGAATTTCTTTTACTTTTTGAAGCGTTTTATTTTCCTTAATCTTAAGGTTCAGCTTATTTCCGTTATAAATATTCAGATAAAAATCTGCTCCTGCTCTGTAAAGTGTATGAATTACTTCATGTTGGGTAGGTTTTGAAAAAATACCATTTTCATAAATTGGGATATTGGATGCTTTTTCTGCGGATCCTTTAACTTCTATTTCCGGAAGTCTTTCCCTTTTGGCGTCTTTTACTTCAGCTTCGGCGATGTCTACATTGATGGTATTGATTTTAATATGACGGCTGTTTTCTTCAGCTTTTTGCCATGCATCTTTTAGGGAGAGACGGATGGTATCATTTCGTGGATTGCCTGTATGGGCTGATATAGTGTAGGAAGTTCCCAGCATCAGCAATCCGGTAAGATAAATTTTCATCGGGATTTTTCGAATTATTGCTCTGCAAAGTTACTCTCCAATTCAGACATCTCTTTTATCTAAAATAGTCAAGTTTTACATGATTCCGGCCAAATACGTATATTTGCATTTTCTTTAGTATTTTCATTTTTTATGGGATTAATTGCAGCACTACCGGATATAGATAAACATGATAAAAGTGTATTTGTAATGCACGAAAAATCAGAAAAACTAATTCCTTTTCATAAGCATACAAAAGGACAATTGAGCTATGTAGAGGGTGGTATCGCCTATATTACAATTGACAATAGAACGTATGTGGTACCTGCCAGACATTTTTTCTGGATTCCACAAGGGATGGAACATATTTTAGAGATCGGGCATACAGCTACGGTCCTTCGTTCTCTTTATTTTTATGCCCATGATGATATTTCTGATCCTTTCTATGGCAGGCTGGGGATTTATCCGGCATCAGAACTTTTGATTCAAATGATTAAATACTCAGAGATATGGGATGAGAAGCATGTTACGGAAAAGGACGAAAATTTTGAATTTCTAGTAGCTTTAAAAAAAATACTTCCCAAAACTCACAATCAGCCCCTGCCTATCATTCTTCCTGCTACCCACAATAAACAGATGATGAGAATCGTCTCTTATCTCGAATGGAATATCGGGGAAAAGCTTACACTAGGTAATGTAAGTGCCAGATTCGGGCTGAGTGAACGCTCCATGTCCCGTCTGTTTAAGGCCGATATGAATATTTCCTTTCTTCAATATCTAAAAACATTAAGAATCATCAAGGCAATTGAACTGCTTTTAAATACGGATAAATCTATTAACGAAATTGCAGATGATGTGGGTTATAGCTCCATTAGTGCATTCAGTGATACTTTTCATGAGTTTACCCAATCCAGACCGTCTGACCTTAGAAAAAGCAGTAAGGCTTTTTAAATGTTCTGTGTAAGATATCATTACCATACAAAAAAGCCTTTAAATTCAATATTTAAAGGCTTTTTTATCATTAAGCTGATGTTCTTATTACTGTGTAGCCCTAATCATGGCTGTGGTAATCTGCTCTTCTTTCTTCTTTGAATAGGCAGAATCAAAAGGCTTCATTACGTCAAACAAATATTGATAGAAAGGGGTAATCTGCTGAACATTTTCAGATTCTTTCATTGCTTTTTCTTTATCCATTTGCTGAAGACTTTTTATAAAGACATTGAATTTCTGATCAATTGGCTCCACAGATTTTAGCAGATAGGCATGTGCTTTCTCATTCTGTCCCAATCTTCTGTATCCTTCTGTAACTGCTGAAATGACAAGTGCATATTCCATCGGTTTTGTTCTCATCTGCCTTCTGGCAGCGGCTTGAAATGACGGAGAGAGTTTCAGATAATAATCATACTCATCAAATATTCCTTTTTTAAGTTTTTCTGCCAACTGAATTCCCTTTTGCTCTTCTCCAGCAACGATATAAGCGGTTACAATAGAACTCAATGAACGTGGATCATTGTATTTTTCAACGGGAATTTCCTTAGCTACAAGATCTAATAATTCCTGTGCCTTAGCTTTCTGTCCATTGAGAACAAGCGCAGAAGCGGCTCTGCTTACCGACATTCTGTAACCTATAATATTGGAAGTAGCAGTTTCATCATAATAAATACTGAGATCTTTAAAATTACCCCATTTAAAGTTTTTCACCACGTTATAAAGAGAATTCGCATCTACCCTGCCTTTATCTCCATCCGGACCTTGTGGCGTATGAATAGGAACCAGTCTGTAACTGAATCCATCAAACTGCAGATAATCATCCAGATAAAAAATATTTTCACTATCATAGAGTCCACCTGATGAGAAATTAATAGGTCGTTTCCAATCGAAGTTAGCCAACATATCCAGCATCATAAGATTGCTTTTGTAAAGAGTATGGGCTTCATAATTAATCATGATATGATCCACTGCATCTGGAAGATCTTTCGGATTAATAATTCCTGACTTCACCGCATTTTCCTTGTTTACGGGAAGAATAAATTTATTGACAGGAATAATATTGTATTTTTCATACTCCTTTTCTCCGAAGTACATTTTCAACAGTTCGTCTTTTTCAGCAGATTTTAACTTAAGAAACTGCATGGCCTCTTTCAAAGTCATAGAATCCTGCGTCAGATACTTTCTAAACGTTTGAAATTCCGTATCAGGAGCACCTTGTTCTTTTAACATGGCAAAAAGTCCCTCCCAATCATCCTTTTTCATCAGATAAACCTGATCATTTACTCCGTCTCTATATTCTTCATGGGTTAATTCTCCCGGAATTCCCATTGCATTGTAGGTTCTTCTTTTTACCTGATCGATACTCCAAGGCGTGGCTAAAAGGGTGAAGTTGACTGTTTTCACATCATCCCTGAATCTTTCTGTTTCCTGAATTGCCCATGTAGGAAAAGTATCGTTGTCTCCATAGATAATGAAGATATCATTTTTAGGTAAAGATTTAAGAAATGAATAGGCAGAGTCATACGCTGCACTCTTTTTGCTTCGATCGTGAGAGGTATAGTTTTGGAAGCCCATCATAAAAGGAATTCCTAATAAGACTATTCCTACTGCCACATTAGCTCCATTCGATTTGATCTTGGATTGCAGGAACCATAGAATTGCTCCTGCTCCCAACCCGATCCAGATAGCAAAAGCATAGAAAGATCCCACCATTGCATAATCTCTTTCTCTTACTTCAAACGGTTTCACTCCTGTATAAAAAACAATTCCAAAGCTGGTCAGAATAAACAATGAAAGAATTGCATAAAATCTTCTAAAATCCTTATTTAGCTGGAAAAAGAAACCAATCAAACCTAAAATAAGTGGTAAAAAGAAGAATTTCACCGTGCTTTCATTCTTAAATTTGGCCGGCATATGATCCTGATTTCCCAACAAAGCATTATCTATAAAGGAGAATCCGGAGATCCAATTTCCGTGCGTGTTTTCCATATGACCCTGTAGATCATTTTGCCTTCCCACGAAGTTCCACATGAGGTATCTTACAAAATAATATCCATTCTGAAAGGTAATAAAATAGTCCATATTTTGTGCAAATGAAGGCCTTTGCACATTGATAAGATCATAAGGCTTTACTTTTAGATAATCTTCTGCTGTAATGGTCTTATTTTCATATTTGGTTCTCAATTCATCGAAAATTTGCTTTGCCTGCGGATTGTCTGCAACTTCCTCATTATCATAATTGAACGTAAAATCAGGAGCTCCATACATGGCAATATAATTAGCCGTTACTTCCTTATCTTCACTGAACATCCTTGGCATAAAACTTATATGTGACTTACTGAAAACATAGTTGAATCTTTCCCCGGTTTTTCTGTAAGTTTTTGTTTTTTCATCCTTTTCATAAATGTCACCGGTTATTTTTCTTTTGTAGCTGCCGTCTTCATTTTTTTCAAGTCCTTTCCTGTCAAGGGCAGCCGTATAGTTTTGTCCGTAGATGGTTGGCCAATCACCGTATTGCTCTCTGTTGTAATAATCTTTCATCCCAATTGCCGTATCAGGATCGTTAAGGTTCATTGGAGGATTGGCATTAGCCCTGATCGGGATTACCAGCCAACAAGAAAAACCAATAATCATGTATACAACCGATAAAACGATGGTTTGATAAATATTCTTCTTGGTTTTTCGGGCATATTTAATCAGAAAGAAACTCATTGCAGCCATTATCATAAATGCAGCTATGGTTCCTGAATGAAAAGGAAGTCCTAATCCGTTGACAAAGAAAATTTCCAACTGTCCAAACATCGTCATGATCAAAGGAAAAATAATCTTAAACACAATGGTTAACACACCAAGGGTTACCAGATTAGCAATTATAAAACTCTTCCAGGTGAATGTATAGTTTCTGGCATAATACACCAGACAGATCGCAGGAATTGACAGCATGCACATCATATGTACCCCAACCGAAAGGCCTATCATAAAGAAAATAAGAATAATCCATCGTTCATTATCTGCTGCCTGATATTCGTTTTCCCATTTGGTAATGAGCCAGACCAATAACGCAATAAATAGGGAGGCCATGGAGTATACTTCCCCCTCCACTGCAGAGAACCAGAAAGTATCTGAGAATGTAAAACATAAAGCCCCGATTGCTCCTGCAAACAGAATAGAAATCTCCTGATGTCTGGAAATTTCTTCAAAATCCTTATTTAAAAGTCTTCTTAAAAAATGGGTAATGGTCCAAAACAGGAACAAAATAGTAAATGCACTAAAAAGAGCTGACATTGCATTGATTACCAGAGAATAGTTTTCTGAATTTCCTAATGCAAAAATACTCGCCACAGCTCCCATAATCTGGAATAAGGCGGCTCCCGGGGCATGGGTTACTTCAAGTTTAACAGCTGAGGAAATATACTCTCCACAATCCCAAAAACTAAGCGAATGCTCTATGGTAGAGAGATAGGTAATAAAAGCAATACCGAAAAGGAACCATCCCGTTACGGTGTTCCATTTTTTAAAAGACCAGTTTTTCATATAATATTTTCCAATAATTAATAAGACAACTGATGGAAAGGGTTTATTACATGAAAATTATAAAATAATTGATTTTAATAAGTATTATTCAAGCCTCCATCCAAAGGAATGTTTGCTCCGGTAAGATAGGCAGCATAATCAGAAGATAAAAAAGTTACCAGATGACCATATTCTTCGGGTTTTCCAAATCTTTTCATTGGGATTTTACTCTCTCTGGTATTTTTTATTTCATCCACTGAGGTATTTGTTCTTTCTGCTTCATGGCCAATCAGATTTTGAATGCGCGCTGTATCAAAATACCCTGTTAAAACATTATTTACAGTAATATTATGCTGCGCCACTTCATTGGATAAGGTTTTTGCCCAGGCCATTACTGCTGAACGAATGGAATTAGAAAGCGCCAGATTACCAATGGGTTCTTTCACGGAAAGCGAGGAAACATTAATGATGCGGCCATTTTTCTGCTTTATCATGTGAGGTAAGGCCAATAGTGTTGTTTCGCAAACGGTTTTAAAGAGAAGATCAAATGCTGTTTGATAATCTTCTGTATTTTTTTCTATTGCTAAGCCAGGTTCCGGACCATTGGTATTATTGACCAGAATATCTATTGAGTGATCATTAAAATACCCTGCAATCAATTTCCTGTAGTTTTCAAAGTCTGAAAAATCGGCAACCAAATATTTATGTTTATGATCTGAATTTAAGACTGGTAATGTGGATACAAAATCCTTAAGTTTAGCCTCATTTCTGGACATTACTGTAACATTGGCACCAGATTTTGCAAGTTCAAAGGCAATTCCTGCCCCTATACCCTGTGTAGCTCCTCCTACCAAAGCATTTTTTGAAAACAACTGAATATTCATACGTTCAAGTTAGGTTATATAAAGGTAAGAAAAAACCTCCAGATGTACTCTGAAGGTTGGTTACAGGATTTTACTGAATGATTATTTAACAACAGTGGTCTCCACTTCTCCTTTTCAGTTTCAAATATGTTATTTTTAACTGTTCCAAGTTTTGGTATAATTAAATTTTTTATTGAGCAGTTCAAAACCAATCTCATCGTTTAGAATTTTCTCCACCTCATCAAAGGTAACCAAGCCTTCTGCTTCAAAAGTATGGCCATTGGGAACTTTGTAGGTATATTCAAAGATATCTCTCTGATAGATATCCTGAAGAATTTCTATCTGTCTGGAGCTTAAATAAGGCTCATGGGTTTTCAATTGATTGAATAGATTCTGCTTCATGTCCTCTTCCTCATCTTCATAGAACATAGAGTCTTCATCAATCTCAGTAATGGCTTCCAAAAGCTGACGGAAAATAAAATCCTGAAAATTTTTGGCTACTACTTCAGCCTCTTCGTCATCGTGAGGAATAAAGGTAACCGGAACTTCCCCATCATTTTGTAAATCAAACTGAAAGGCGTACAAATCTCCGGCTCCATTCTTTGCAAAAGGTACAAACTGATATCCCGAATGGATGTTTCTATAGTCTTCTTCATCTGACATTTCATCTATCGAAGCCTCAACAAACTGTGGATTATTCCAGATTTCAATATCATATCCAAATAAAAGCAATGGTGGGTTTTTCTTTAGTTCCGGAAAGGTTGTACGATACCAATTTGATCCGGATTCACCCCAATCCAGCATATTATTTTTGGATAGCTGTCTGTAGATTTCGGGATATTTGAAGTTGTATTTTTGTTCTAGTGTTGAAATATTCATTGTGATATCTAATGTTTGAATGTATTCGTTTGATTCAAAAATAATCGATCTTATTGGGTTTTACAACCTTGAGAACTATCTGACTTTAAAATGTGAACGGATATTTTTCACTCAGTCCAGGCTGAATGAGATCCATTGTTTCATAAAATTTCTGCTTAACGGATTCTGAAATATCATCATGCCCATCAAAATAGTTATCCAGCTGTTTAATCACAAATGCCATTTGTAACCATTGCTCAAAATTGATATTCATGGGTTCCAGACTTTCATCATAATCATGGTCGTAGAAAAAAATATTCCCGTTTTTATCCAAAAACCACTGGTCTCCTTGTCCATTTCCTGCAAAACACCAATACTCTTTCAATACAAATTCTTTATTTTCATTAACTGCATCCACAGAATTATATAAAATAGCTTCTGATGCAATCTCCATCGTTTTTATTTGAGTAGCCAGTTTTCTATAAAGTTCAGAAAAAGGAAAATCGGTAGTTTTTGGGAAATTTTGCATGGCTTGTTTTTCTTTTAAAATTTCGGTTTCCATTTCCTTAATGGTTAGTATTTTAAAGGATAGCATCGGCATTATTCTTTTAAAAGTTGATCAATTTGGTCGTAAAAAGAAGCCTTACTATAATCAGCCAATCCTGTATGATGGAAACGGATTTCACCATTCTTATCCAAAACCACAGTGGTAGGCAATGATCCTCCATAGATTTCCTTTGGAATGGAGCCTGCCGGGGTCAAAAATGGAACGGTAAAGCCTTTTTCTTTCAGATAAGATTTTCCCAATGCCAGATCGTCATCCAAATTGATTGTCAGAAAAGCCATATTAGAATTTGAACGGTACTTTTCATAAAACTGCTGTATGGAGGGAAATTCTGCACGGCACGGAGGACACCATGATGCCCAAAAGTTGATAAAAACCACTTTACCTTTCAATTTTGATACACTTGTCACAGTTCCCATTTCATCTTTTATGGTAAAATCAGTGTAAGAAACTGAGGGTACAATACTGGTATTTTTAGCTTTGGGTTCTGATATTTTGGAATTCAATAAGCCTGTAGAAGCTACCTGTCTCATGAGCCATGCCTTGGCATCCGGACTTACTAACAATATGATTAAAGCAATGGCAAAGATTACTGTAGACCAATTGCTTCTGAACCATTTTTTCATGTTTTCCATATTCTTTTCCTAATAATTCATTACACCAATATAGGGTTAATATTTGGTTTGGCAGTACAGAAGAGGTTTTTCAATAAAAAAGTCTTTACACTTTCTGAATTAAAGGCTCCCTCTACATTGGGTTTTCCTTAACGTCTGCTTCATCTTTAGCGAAATAGAAAGCAAATAATAAGACTGTATTCCTTTATCATACAATATTTTCAGTTTTCTGCTGTTTTAGTAGTGACTAAAGCTGATCTTTAATTTTAAATAATCATGAAAAACAACACAACCTCCGGAGTTTCTATCTTTCATTGGTGTCAAAACGCCTTTACTGAGCATTTTGACAAGCTAAAAATTCATTTTTTAGATTAATTTGAAATAAAATTCGCTCAATAAAATCAAATAATTTATTTCATTTCAACACTAAGTTAAAAAGCATAAATAAAACAGTATTTATTGCATAATATTATTTTTTCTGCAATAATTTGTATTTATGTTTATTTTGGATGTTTTGAAAAAAAATCATTAAATGGGGAAAAATTCGTTTTTTTTAATGGATTTCTTTCATAATTAAAGCTTTAGGTGTAACTAATTCCCTTTCTACTCAACTAATTCAACGAACTATAACCGATATATCTATTGGAGATCTCTACTACTTTAAAAAAATAAACTTAATGCAAACATCTTTTTTTAAAATTGCTGCTGCCTCGGCTGCACTCTGTTTCAGCAGTTGGGCTATAGCACAACAAAAATATCAGGTAAGCGGAACCGTGAAGGATCAGAAAAATGGTGAACTTCTGATCGGCGTAAGCGTAAAGGTAGCCGAGGACCCCTCTATTAATGTGATTGCCAACGAATATGGCTTCTATTCCTTATCACTCCCTGAGGGAAATTATAAGGTGATTATCTCTTATCCGGGTTATAAGGATTTTGAACAACAAATAACTGTTAACCAGAATATCAAGCTGGATCTTCCTCTTAACCAACAGGAACAAGCGGCAAAAACTATTGATGAGGTAGTTATAACAGGAATTAAAAAGGACAAGAATTTAACATCTGCCCAAATGGGGACAGAAACGTTAAGCATTAAAAATATAGAAAAGCTTCCTGTTCTGTTTGGTGAAAAAGATGTGATGAAAACCATACAGCTACTTCCCGGTATTAAAAGCAATGGTGAGGGAAGCAGCGGATTCAGTGTACGAGGGGGTGCCACGGATCAAAACCTGATCTTATTGGATGAAGCCCCGGTTTACAATGCTTCGCATTTGCTTGGTTTCTTCAGTACGTTCAATAGTGATGCTCTTAAAGATGCAAGTATCATCAAGGGGAATAGCCCTGCCCAATACGGAGGACGTCTTTCTTCAGTGATGGATGTAAAAATGAAGGATGGTAATAATAAGGATTATAACATCAACGGAGGAATTGGGCTTATCAGCAGCAGATTAAGTGTGGAAGGACCTATTCAAAAGGAAAAATCCTCTTTTATTGTTTCCGGAAGAAGAACCTATGCGGATTTGTTTCTTAAAACCTCCAAAGACTACAAAGACAACAAGTTATATTTCTATGATTTGAATCTGAAAGCCAATTATCAGATCAATGAGAATAACCGACTTTACCTTTCGGGATATTTTGGAAGAGATGTATTGGGATTAGGGAATACGTTCTCTACAGACTGGGGAAATACAACGGCTACATTGAGATGGAACAGCATTATTAATAGTACATTGTTTTCCAATACCTCATTCATCTATAGTAATTATGACTACAAAATCAGCCTAACAAGCAATGACAATACCTTTGGCTTAAATTCTAAGATACAGGACTGGAATCTTAAGCAGGACTTTACATGGTTTGCGGGAAACAAGCATTCTGTTCGTTTTGGTTTACAATCTATTTATCATACTATTACTCCTAGCAGTGCTTCGGGGACAAGTGTAAGCAGCTTCCCAAGAAATCCGAGAAAATCATGGGAAAATGCATTGTACATTAATGATGATTTCAAGGCTACAGAAAAATTAACCATCAACTATGGGGTAAGACTTTCTATGTTCAGTGTTCTAGGAGGTGACACTTTTAATACCTATGATAACGGAATTCTTACCGACAGCAGATACCTTGAAAAAGGAGACTTCGGAAAAACTTATGTTAACATTGAACCAAGGGTTACAGCCAATTATCGTATCAATGAAGTGAGCAGCATCAAGGGAGGCTATTCCCGTAATACTCAGAATTTACACCTTTTAAGCAACTCAAGCAGCGGAAATCCTACCGATCAGTGGATTGGAAGCAGCTATACCGTAAAACCTGAAATTGCAGACCAGGTAAGTTTAGGATACAGCAGAAACTTCAATAATAACAACTATGAGCTGAATGCTGAGGTTTATTACAAATCCATGCAAAATCAGATTGACTTTAAAAATGGTGCGCAAATCACTTTTGATACTGCTGCCGATGTAGAAAGTGAATTGTTATTTGGGAAAGGAAGAGCCTACGGTCTGGAGCTTATCGCAAAAAAGAAAAGCGGAAAACTTACAGGATGGATTTCCTATACCCTTTCTAAAACTGAAAGAAAAATAGACGGAATTAATGATAATAAGTGGTATAATGCCAGAATGGATAAAACGCATGACCTTTCTGTAGTAGCCACTTATCAGTTGAATCCTAAATGGTCTTTCTCAGGATTATTTGTTTACAGCACAGGAAATGCAGTAACATTCCCTACCGGAAAGTATCAATTAAACGGACAAACTGTTTTCCAGTACAGCAGCAGAAATGCTGACCGAATGCCAGCCTATCACAGAATGGATATCAGTGCAACCTATGAGCCGGAATCTAATAAGCGTTTCCGTGGATCTTGGACCTTTGGAATTTATAATTTGTATGCTCGTGAAAATGCCTACACCATTACTTTTGAAGACAATCCGAATAATCCCGGAACTACACGCGCTATGCAGACTTCCTTATTCCGTCTGATTCCTAACATTACTTATAATTTCAAATTTTAAATCATGAAGAATATTTTTTTAATCATATTATCTCTGTTTTTAGTCACTTCATGCCAAAAAGAGATTGACTTGGATTTGGCGGATCAGAGTGGAAAAATTGTCATTGAAGGCAATGTAACCAATCAGGCTGGACCTTATATCGTAAGGATTACAAAATCTGTAGAATTTACACAACAGAACCAATATCCTGCTGTAATTGGTGCGCAGGTGATTTTAAGCGATAATACAGGTCAGACAGAAACTTTGCAGTATGTAGGTGATGGCAGATACATAACATCTGCTTTTGTAGGAGTCTCAGGAAGAACCTATACCTTGAAAATACAGGCAGAAGGGCAGCAATATACCGCGCAAAGTACCATGCCTGAAGAAGTAGACTTCGAGGGACTGGAACAGGATTCTTTTAAGTTTGGAGACAAAACCAGCTATACACTTTTGCCGATTTTTACGGATCCTGCTGTATTGGGAAACCGTTACTTGTTCTCATTTACCATTAATGATTTAGGTAAAAAATATATCGATGTATTTTCAGACAACCTAAATAACGGACTGCCTAATCAACGTCCAATCATGCTTCCTAATGATGATAATGATGGAGCTGATCATGAAGTGGTAGTGGGAGATACCATTCATGTAGAAATGCAGAGCATTGACAATAATGTATTCACCTTTTATAGTGCTCTTCTTAACCTATCGAATGGTAGCGGAGTTACTCCGGCTAATCCTCCGAGCAATATCAGCAATGGTGCCTTGGGGTATTTTTCTGCACATACAGTGAAAAATTTATCTTATACAATTCAGTAGATTTTAGCTACTATTATAATAAAAATGGTCATTTCAAAATACTGAAATGACCATTTTTTTAAGGAAACAATACTAGTTTTTTACAGGTAACTTAAAAAACTGGATAAAATAAATAAGCAAAAAAAAATAATTTAGAAATGTCAGCGTAACCGCCGTGAAAAACATGTCAACTTAAGTTTTTATCCAGTGCTATTTTATCCTCTTAAAGAGGAGATATTCTATGTTTAATAGTTCATATATGATCCGTTAAATCATATTCAAAATCTATTTTATTACTTTTGTAAAAATAATTCGTTTAGGAAAAAAACTTGTTGATTTAGATCTGTTTAAAATGTGATTTAAGTTACACTCTGAACTTTTATTCATCAGCCTCCATAGAAATTATGATCTCGAAATTTACTTTTAATAATCAATATCTTTTTAATGAGCTTCCTGAGCATGAGAAAAACCTTCTTCTAGGAGCCATGAGAACCAAAAATTACCGAAAAAATGAGGCTATATTTACTGACGGAACAAAGCCTAACGGAATTTACTATCTTAATGAAGGGAAAATAAAAAAATACAAGGTAGATAATGACGGCAGGGAGCAAATCATATATATCTACAGTTCCGGAGAGTTTTTCGGATACTCAGCTATCTTAAGCAATGAATCCTATGGAGACACTACGTCTACCCTCGAAAGTTCTGTGATTTCATTTATTTCAAAAGAAAGCTTTTTGGATATTCTTGATCAATCATCTGTATTATCAAGGCTTTTATTAAAATCATTGAGCCATGAATTCAGTGTGATGGCCAACCTTATTGCCGTTCTGTCTCACCGCACAGTTCGGGAACGTGCGGCCTTAAGCTTACTTATTTTACACGATAAATATAAAACCAATGATAATCCCGAGGAAGAGGTATTCATCTCTTTATCCCGTGTTGACCTCGCCAATATGGTAGGAACAGCAAGGGAAACCCTGGCCCGAATCATCAATGATTTTAAACAAGAAAGCCTGATCAAATCAGAAGGACGCAAATTAAAAATAATAGATTTTAAGCAGCTGATCCATATTGCTAATTTTTATTAAACCAAGATTTATTTCCAATCACTGCTGACATTCTGTTGTCACAACTCTCTCCTAGCTTTGTATGAAATTATTGAAATATAAAATCATATGAAATTAGCCTCATTAAGAATTATTACTGCAAACATTAAGCAATCTGCAGCGTTTTATGAGAAAGCAATGGGCTTAACGGCTCAGTGGTATACAGAAGATTTTGCGGAGCTTAAAACCACTACTATTACCATCGCTATCGGAAGCACCCGGACCATGAAGATGTTTGGTAGTGAACATCTTACGGAATCAAAAAGTGCTACCAATACCATTATAGAATTTTTAGTTCCTAATGTAGATGTGGAATATGAAAGAATTAAGACCTTAACAAACAACATTGTACAAGAGCCTACAACGATGCCATGGGGCAACCGCTCTCTTCTCTTCTGTGATCCGGATGGAAATTTAATCAATTTCTTCACTCCCGTGAGTACTGAAGCTCTTCAAAAATTTAGCTAGAATTCATTATTCTATCAAAAAACAGTTTACCAGTAATAGTAAGCTGTTTTTTTTGTCACTTATACTCTCATCAACCGTAAATAGGCCGCTTTTATAAACTTCTTAATTTTCCCAGTTTCTCTATTTTTCGTAAGTTAGATGTCCACAAACCAATTCATGAAATATATTATTCACCTCTTTATCATTCTTTTATTGATGCAATCCTGCCAGTCAAAAGAAATGAGAATCAATTTTAAAACCATTGAAATTAGTATTCCCGGGACGATGGCGTCATCCGTGAAGCACAACTCAAAATATTATTGTTATTTCGAAACTGTTGACAAAAAAAATAGCTCAGCACCATTTACAGACTTCTATATTTTGAATGAAAGCGGAAAAATAATCTCTAAAGTTCCATTAACTTTTGCAAATTCCACTGAGTATGACCTGTATATAAGAAACGATAGTATTTTGACTACACCAGAAAGAAGTAGTCTTACATTTTATCTTGATGAAAACAATAAAAAATGGATAAAAATCCCAAACGCAACAAATGAAATTTATAAAGACAAAAAATATACTGTAGTTGTTAATAATGAGAGCTTTTGCTGTGATAAAACTTGGTTTCAGGACAATGCAACCGGCCAGAAATATGAAATCAAAGCAGAAAACCCGGTGGTCAATAAGCTGAATAATATCTATTATCTTACCACTAAAGAATCCGTTTTGAAAATCAGTGATCCTAAAAGCCACAAATTAATGGAGCCTTTTGATCAATATTACCCTACAGCCAATACTTTGACAGAATCTGAAATTGAATATTCTAATGATTTTTCCGGTATAAATAATTTTGCCTTAATAACTTCATTTGTCATCAACAACCAGCTTTATCATCTTTATTCAAGTGATAATTCTATGAAAATAGGTGTTGTAAAAAACGAGTCTCTTCTGAATGTTCAGGAGTTTAAGTCTGACATTTTCCCCTACAGATCAACATCTGACACTCGAAATTATATCACCGAAAACTCATATAAAACGGTTCCGTTTACGACCAAGGATCCCAATTTTTTTGGAATTATTGAAATTGATAAAAACCAATTCAATGTGATAACTTTCAAAAACCTGTACAGAGAACCTATACACGGAGAATCAAAAATAAAGGCCTGGACAGAAAAAAACTTCGAGTACTTCTACTCTAACTTCAATACTTTATCCATGGATCAGATTGATCGTATTGAAAAGAAAGAAAACGCCCTAACTATCACTTCGGAAAAGAACAGCAATATAGAAGAACTTTCTAAAGAGCAAAGAGCCTATAAAAAATCTGAACGCAAGTACCTCCATTTATTAACAAGATATGATTATGCTCCTGATGATAAATCTGTACAAAAAATTCAATTTCAATGGGGCTTTCCGTTCTCAATACCCTCAAGAGATAATAAAAAAAAAGATACCAATGAGCTCCTATTGCTTAATTCCAAAAGTATTTTTATGAAAAAATACAACTGGTTGCTTAGCTTTCTAAATCAAAAATTAGGAACTCCCGTTTCAGAAGAACCATCATATTCAAAATGGGAAACCAAGACCCAATCAGTGGAGCTATCATATTCTGAACGTGAGGCTACGCTTACACTTACACTGCAAAAAAAATAGAGAAACTTATTTTTATAAGCTACATTGGAATGCTGATTCAGATAAGATTTTGAAAAACAAAACAGAAATCAAATAAAAAAAGGAGGCCTTTACGCCTCCTTTGTTTTTGTACTAGTAACCACCAATTGAACTTCTTTATATTAATTTGTGTTTTTTTTTCTTATCATTTGGTTTTTTCAAGAAATTCACTCGTTAATAGGTTATTCATACACTTCTATATTAATCTCATCACTTGCGTTTTTTATAACTATAGTTTATTATTTTTATAGTTATAATACTTACCTTTTAATATGTAATGAAAAAACTAAAAAAGCATTTACATTTCATTTGGTAAATCTTATACTGCAAAGAAACGACGTTCCAGAATAATATCATCTATAAAACCCATCGATAGATCTCGGATGCGATATAGATATTTATCTATAAAATTAGAAGTGAAGAATATTTCCTACAAACACCTATATCTTATGATGTGTTTTAATAAGGTCAATTAATTCAACGAGGTTATCAATCTTTAGCTTTTCAAAGATATTTTTTTTGATAGTACTTACTGTATTTTGCTTTATATTTAAATTATTCGCAATTTCAAGATTACCGTATCCATCTGCGTACAATTCTGCAATCTGTAATTCTCTTTTCGTTAAGCAGCTGAGCGGGCTTATTAAATCCGGATTATAAATAAACTGAACCAGCAAGTTTCGGGAAACATCAGAAAAGTATTCTCCTTTCTGTATAAAGTTCAGAACGGCCTGTCTCACCTCCTCTTCTTCGCTCAGCTTACTCAGATAACCATTGGCACCGGCTTTTATGAATTTCAGGGCATACAAATCTTCTTCAAGCCCTGTGAAAATTAAAATCTTAATATCAGGGTTTGCACTTTTCAATTGTGGTAATACATGCAGGCTATTTCCTTCAGGAAAATGAGCATCTATAATGGCCATTTCTATTCCCTTTGATTCTACCAGCTCTACAGCCTGTTGTAAAGATGAAGTATGATAAATTTTAGCATTTGGAGCAATATCATTGATTACGATCTCCATTCCCTGTCTTACAATACTGTGATCATCTGCTAAAAGGAATGCTATTTCTCTGTTTTCAATTGGTATTTCCATTATTATTAATATTTAAATTGAGACTGAATGTTATTTTTGTCCCTTTGTGTAATTTACTTTCAACAGATATTTCACCATCAAAAAGTTCTACGATTTCCTTACATAAATTTAGTCCTAGTCCTACTCCCAGATTATCAACTTCATCAGATACAGTTCCTTGGTAATAAGGGTCAAAAATCTTTTTAAGATCAGATTCCGAGATTCCTACTCCCGTGTCGGCTACCGTTGTAATCAGAGAAATTCTGTTTCCATCCAGAGGCTGTGTCGTCATGGTAAGATCAATCTGTCCGTTTTCTGTATACTTATTGGCATTTCCCAGAATATTCATAAAAATCTGGTTGATTCTTATATTATCAGAATACACCACTACATTTTCAGGAATCCTGTCTGTTACTGCAAATTTATTGTTTCTGGTTCCAAGATAAGGAGTGATAACCTTTACAATAGAACCCACCTCATCCTTAAGGTTAAATACAGATTTTATAAGTTTCTTCTCTGCATCCTGATTTTTCGTGTATTCCAGAATCTGGTTAGACTGCAGGAGTAAGGTACTGTTGGTAAACTTAATTGATTTAAGATAATCCTTAGTTGTTTCATCCTCCGTTGTTCTGTAGATCTTATCAATAAAGATATTAATGATTTTTAGCGGAGACCTTAAATCGTGGCTCAGCATTCCCAATATCCTGTTTTTGAAACTCAGGTTATTCTTGATCTCTTTGTTCGCAGCATTCAGTTTTCTTTCGTATACAAATGCCACTCTTGTGAAGTACATGATAAGGATGGATACAATAAACATCAAAGTCATTAATCCAATGACAAGATATCTTCTTATTTTATTATTATCCGAGCTTTGCTTGTTATACTCTTTTTCAAGTTCCACCTTAAAATCCTTAATGGCACTTTCATACACATCAATAAGTCCATTACTGTAAACCAATAATTTATTGAAGTTATTGTAAAACTGCATATTCTCACGTTGATTCTGAATGGCATAAAGCTGTGCTTTTTTTACCTCAGCTGCATAATGCTTATCCATAGACTTCAGCGCATTATTCATCTCAGACTTTACATTGGACAGATCTATCGTTTTATTATTCGTTAAAGTAACTACCGTACTCTCTTTCTGCACATTTACCTTACCTGTTATCGCATCCTTTAAACGCCCCATGAAGCCTTTCTTTTTAATAGTATCAGCATAAGTACGGGTCTGAACATTGAAGTTTTCAAAGTCATTCTTATACTTTTCCGGCTCGTATTGCTTGTCCTGAATTTTGGCAGGAGGTTTCAGAGAGGATTGATATACGGAATCTATTAAGGTTTTCAGCTTTGTAACCTTAAGAGTATCTATTTTTTTCTGGGCGAGGGTATTTTTTAGCCTTGGACTTGTATTTTCATATTCACCGATTTTATCAAAATTGCTTTTAAGTTTTCTAAGTGACTGAAAATAGGCTTGAAGATCCTTATCATCCTGGCTTACCATATATTTTTGAAGATGATCCTGCGCATCCATGAAATCTTTTCTTGAATTGTCTGTCAATCCTCCCAAAGCCCGACTTTCTTCGAGCTGATTTTTAATGAAATTTAGTTTTTTTTCATTGACAAATTCGTTGTAAAAAAATATGGCTATAATCACCTGTATCAACAAGATACATATAATCAATGAGTAATGAACAACTTTCCTCAATTTAAAATTTAAGAATTTATTTTCCATATTTACGATCAGCTAAATTAATATCCTGATTTTTCAAGTCTTTTCTTATTAGTTTTAACAATATAAAGTTATTATTAAAAGTTTAATAATTAACACATATTGCCCAACTAGCAAAGTTAAAGTAATTTTTGTCTACTTAATAATAGTAAATATCAGGTAAAATTGGGAGAAATGAACTGTATTCTGTATTAAAATTCGCTTAAAACCCTAGCTTTTCATTAATGTAAATCTATTTTTTTAGATGAGATGCAAAAATTGAGGAGCACACAAAATATTTAGCACATGCCTTATTTTTTTCAGAAAGGTCATTTATACTTAAAATAACGAAAGAAAATTATAGATCGAAAAAATATAATTGATAAGGTTTATATGCGGATATCTTCTTAACTGGATAGACAAAGTGTTTTTGTTGTAATACTTTATTCTCTCAACATATCAAGATCAATTGGAGGATTACAAAAAGTGTTTAGGCTTCTCTTTCCGTGCTGAATGCTCTGCAATTTCATCAATACGTTTCTGTCTGGTTTCAGGTCTTTTTGCCATTACAATCCATTGCAACATCATCTTTTTCATGGATTTACTCAGGCTAAAAAAATAGTCTTTTGATCCATTATGAACTTCAAATGCAGCATCCAAATCCTCGGGAATCACAAGATCTTCCACACTATCAAGAATTGTCCATGAACCATTTTCCTTGGCTCTACTGACAGCTTCATATCCTGCCTGCATCATCAACTTACCCTCGATTAATCTTTCAATCTTTTCCTTGTTGATTTTTGACCACGTACTATTAGGCTTACGTTTACTAAACAATTGCATGAAAGAATAGGAGTCAATGGTTTTTCTTGTACTATCAATCCATCCGAAACAAAGGGATTCATCCACGAGGTCACTCCATTTTGCAACGGGCAGATCAGACTTTGCAGTATTACAAATAATCCACACAGACTGTTCAGATTGATGGTTCTCTTCCAACCATTTCCGCCATTCTTTACTCGTATTGATCGTTATTGTTTTTCTTTCTCCTACAGGTTGCATGTTCTTCAATTGTTTTATGTAAAATTATGAAAAACAAGCGACAACAGTTTGTCAGGATGCACAGATATTTTTTTCCATCACATAAAAAAAGATGAAACGTTATTCTGCTTCATCTTTTATCTTTTTTATGGTAAACTAATCTTTTTACCTTGCTCAGGGAAAATATAATTTACCTTTAACGGGTTATTTTCCAGTAATTCATTCTTTATAATCTCAGGATTATCTCCGGTTGGCTTTCTATGGGTAACTACGATATTGAAGTTCTCCAGATTCTTTTGTCCGATTTTTTCTTTCAGTTTACTTAATTCCTCAGTCAACAGATTGGGAGTAAGGTGTCCAAACAGCAAATTTTCAGGTTGGCTATTGGGGAAAGAGACTTCAATTAAAATTGTATTTAACTGTCTTTTCTTAATAAGTGGTGCAACGTTGTTCCATAGAGTATTAAGCTTATCTGATTTTTCTACTCTATCAGCTCCTGTATCTCCCAAGTAAAGTAAATAATGTTCACCATTCCTTACCAGTGCAGCACTGCTTTTATAAGGATTCACATGGCTTAGTTCATATCCTGTTAAGAAAAATGAAGTTTTTTGTGTAGGAACCTCTATCCCCTCCTGAAGTTCATTATAGTGATACTTCCCAAGCATGGGTTTTTGCCCCTGATCTGCAAAGTTAATCCAGGTATCTGTGATAAAGTAATGATTCTGCAAAATTTGAAGTACAGGCGCTATTCCGAAAATATCTTTTTTAGAATCTGCAGGAGAATTGATGATAAGTCCTGATAAATGATCCAAATGACCATGTGAAATAAAGTATCCTTTTATCTGATCCTTTAGAACTGTTTCTGTTGATCCGTTGAGGCTTTTCAATTGGATCGCCTTACGGATTCCTGTATTTATAGTACCAGCATCCAGGCATAGGAATGTATTATCTTTTGGACCTCCTACTAAATAGGCAGACAGGTTATCCTCCTCTTCTCCACCATATATACCTAACGGGATAAGGTCGAAATTCTGTGCCTGACAGGCAAAATGTATAAGGAAAGCAAATAAGGAAAGGGTTATTTTTTTCATGATGAAAAAGGTTACTTATCAATATAAAAAAGAGATCAGATAATTGTTTATGACCTGTCTCTTTTTTGAGTTTCTTAAATCACCACAAAAATAAAAAAATATGGCTACTTAACGGCCTCTTTTTCTATCTTTAAAAGCATTTCTTTTGCATTTTGGTTAGTAGGGTCTAATTCTAAAACTTTTAAATAATCTTTTTTCGATAATATATATTCTTTCTTATTGAAATATCCTTCACCACGACTATCATAAACATTAGCAGATTTTGGAAACTCATTGACATTTAAACTAAAAATTTTAATTGCCGAATCTATGTTTCCGTCTCTTAGAAATTCATAGCCAAGTTCATTCAGCTCATTTTCATTAGAAAAATTATAATCAGCACTATTGTTCTTTTTAAGCTTCTTGTATAGTTCAATGCCTTTATCAATATTCTTATAGCATTCTTTTCTTATCGTTAAGGCAATAGGTTCTTTTTGAGATTCCACGGGATAGTTTTTCCAATTATTCATACTGGCGATGCTGCATACGATCTCATCTATTAATCTTATATTTCTTCCGTTTGTCATTACTACCACTCCATTTCCACCATCAACACTTCCCACATAATAACAAACAAAGCCTTCGTTTCCTCCACTGTGTCCGAAGTACTTTGTTCCTTTAAAATCATTCAGGAACACCCCTAAATTATTTTCCACTCTTTTTGCAGACATTTCTTTAGACAATATTTTATTGGAGTTCCCTAATAACGACAATTGTGTTTCAATAACATACTTTGCTAAATCAGAGGAATTTGTCCATAAGCCAGCCGCTGCCTTTTCCGGATAGACATGGTATTTCCCCTTCACTTCCTTACCGTTTGCATAATATCCTGTAGCCAGTAGACTGCTTTTATCTTCCAGCGGAGGCTGGTTAAAAGAACTTTCTTTCATCCCTAATGGAGCTAATACATTTTTCATCATATAATCCTCATATTTCTCTCCTGTTACATTTTCAAGAATTAGCTGAGTAATGACCGTTCCACCACCTGAATATTGAAACTTAAGTCCTGGCTCAAATACTGACTTTACTGCCCCCGAATTTGCCGGCGGTACACCATTCAATATTTCTATGATGGTTGGTAATTTTTTCCCTTTTTCATACCCATAAAAACCGTGGCCGGACAAACCTGCTGTATGACTCAATAAATTGGAAATTGAAATCTTTTTCCCTTTTGTTAAAGCTTCATCGTATGGAAATTTCCAATCCGTCAGATAATTGTTGATATCAGTATCTAAATCTAATTTTCTTTCCTGAACCAATTTCAAAATCCCAAGGCTGTTGATTGATTTACTGATTGATGCTGCCTGAAAAAGAGTTTGGGAAGTAGCCGGCTTATGTTCGGAAACATCTGCGTAGCCGTAGGCTTTCACCCACTCTATTTTATAGTCTTTAATAACAGCAATACTTACTGCATTGGTATTGTAAAGGGCCATCCTTTCTTTTAAGGTCCATTTTTTAGTTTTGGACTTATCCCAGTAGTTGATCTTGGTTTCGAATAGGTTTATTTTATCGTTTATATTTTGTGCAAAAACATGGAGTGATAAAAATAGAATAATGATGAAACATATCTTTTTCATATTTAAGTAATTAGTTGTATGGATATTTATTTTCTCTGTTAATAGTATAACAACTGAGAAAAAGACATTATTACATTTTGAATATGAATTTTTAGCGGCAACATAGAAACTCAACATCTACATCATTGCGAATTAGCTTTATTTAAAAACCCTTTATTTCCTGTTTTTTGATTAAACATTGAAATTCGCCAACTTGGCGCTTTTCCTAATATTATGTATGTCTTTTTAAAATCAGGGTTTATGTTTCCAGTGGTAATAGATACATTCTATACCAAATAATCCGGAATATGTTTCAATGTCAAGGTAATTTTCTTTATCAAAATTATTAAAAATCTCAGGCTTTATATTTATTACAAGAGGCTTTGCATATTGTCTTAGTTGGTACATTCTTTCTTTCCGGAGTTAACTGTAATCCTCATATTTTTCGATTGGTACACCAAAAAAAAAAAGCAGATAACATAAGTGTTATCTGCTGATTTTAACATCAAGAAAGCTTAAGCTTTCTACTGAATTTATGCTACTCGTACATTAACTGCGTTAATGCCTTTTTTACCGTTCTCTAAATCGAATGTTACAGTGTCATTTTCGCGTATATCATTAATTAAACCTGATGTATGTACGAAAATATCCTGACCTCCATTTGATGGTGTAATAAAACCAAAACCTTTGGCGTCATTAAAGAATTTTACTGTTCCTTGTTGCATTGTATTATATTATAAAATTATGTATTAAAACTATTTTGGCACGTGCCATTGCCTTATTGATACTAATAGTATCAAAGCAATTAATCGATCTGTAAACAAAAAATGAAGTTGGTATTTTTATCGTATTGAATATATTCAATTTGAAAAAGGAACTTTACCTGATATGTTGATGACAAAAATAGCGGCTGAAAAGGCGAAGACTGAGAAGAAAGAGTAAACTCGAAAGTTTCAGAAAAAGCGATGGCAGAAGCCTGATTATTCTACAAATATAAACATAAATTATTGAAAAACAAAATATTTTACATTTATAATATATTCCTTGATTAAAATATCTGGTAAAAATATATAGTGATATCTAAAATATTTCTTTCCTAAAGCTCTATTGAGCACCATACAGCGGATTCAAAAAAACTTCTCTATTACTAATCTAGAAATACTCTTCTACAACACATATTTTGAAAACGTAACAAGAGGAAGAACCACTATTATGTATGAATATGCCAATCATAATTACGGAGGATTTGTCGGAGATTTAAAAATCCCAACTTGGATAATATTAATGATTGATGAGCATTTTTAAAATTTATTCAAAATGAGCCAAATTTGGAGAAATAGATAACTTTTGAACATTGCTTAGAAAAGAAAAGAACAGGATTCCCTTGAGAAAAAAATAGTAATCAGAAACAAAAAGAAAATACAAAGAAATTTCACAACTGAGGTTTAATGTAAATTAAAGTAATTTTCACTTGCCTTTTTAGTCCCAATAAAAAGGAAAAAGCAAGTTTAAAAACCGAAAAATTAACAAAACTTCTATGAAAAATAATTTTGATAAAATTAAAAAACTTTCGAAGTATTAACCCTAAAAATTTACTAAATGTGATAATCACTATCTGTTATATAAAAAATATAGGGAATAGAGCTTTAATAAAACAAAAAAAACCTACTGATAATCAGTAGGTTTTCATTTGTTTCTGCGGAGAGTGAGGGATTCGAACCCCCGGACCTGTTACAGTCAACAGTTTTCAAGACTGCCGCAATCGACCACTCTGCCAACTCTCCCTAAACCCCGATTATATCGTTGTTTTCAGTGGTGCAAATATAGAACGATTTTTAATTTCTGCAAAACTTTTAGAGAACAAATTTTAACAAAACTTAATAATAGACTAGAAATCAAGGGAATTATTTTTCATTAATTTTAAATTCGACAGGTATTGAGTAAGTCAAATCTGCCGTCAATAAAGAGTTTTTGTGTAAAAACAATCTTTACCTCTTCCTAAACTCCCTCCTACCACTTATGAGAGACCTAATATTTTACACAATGCTGATTGGAAAATTGCAAGTCCTCAACTGTACTAAAAAATGCAATACATTACATAACGCAAAAAACCTGTATTTGAGTTAAATTTTCACTACATACCATAAATACAGATATACAACAGGTTCAAAGGAATACGTTATATTTGCAAGGTTCAGTATTCATGAGCATAACTAAAAACAATAACTATATTTTCAGATGTTTAATCAATCATTTATTAAAAGATCGGTTCTTACCGCATCAGTATTTCTATATTCTTCTGTGGCCTTGGCGCAAAAAAGCCCTTTAAATATATTGCCATCCGGACACCTGATTGTACAGGCCGAAGTGGAGGGCAAAAAAGGGAACTTTATTTTTGACACAGGTGGAGGTGTTAATCTTTTTTTGGAAAACTTTTCCAAGAACCTTGATCAAAAGGATTCCTATAATTTTTTGACCTCTTTTCGTGCTACCGGTGAAGAAATTACAGTTCCTATGTTTAAATCAAAAGAAATAATTTTTAATGGTAAAAAATTTAAAGATATCTGGTATGCCACCCACAATATGGAAATAAAGGGGATAGACGGGTTAATTTCTTTGGCAATGCTTTACGATACTGAATTCATTATAGATTATACCAATAAGGAAATTCTTTTTCCAAAGGAAAAATTGAGCGGAAATAAAGTATTGGATATACAACTGTCTACGAATGCAGATAAGTCATTGGATATTTCAACTTATGTTCTTGTTAACAATACATTTAAAATCAATGTTCTTTTAGATTCCGGAGCAGGTAATGATTCTTTTTGGCTGAGTGAGCGCCTTATGAGTACTTTGGGCATTAAAAAAGAAGATCTACAGCTTATTGAAAGGAAAAGTGAGTTTAATCCAGCAGTAACCAATAAGTTTTATAAGGGAAATGTGACTTCTGTCTCTAATTCGTTTGCGAAAGTTGAAAAACCTAATGTCTTTTTTGTTGAAGGATTGATTTATGAGGGCAAAACAAGTATTAACTGGCTTGGTAAAAAGCTAGGATTCAATCTTAAGGATAAGAAAATATATATTTTGGATTAATTATTAGTCCTAAAATCAAAAAACTGCTTCTTTTCAGAAGCAGTTTTTATTTGGGTTAATTTGAGTACTACTCTCCTGCAGGCTCAAATAATTCAATTTTATTCCCCTCAGGATCCATGATGTGAACAAATTTCCCGTATTCATAGGTAGCAATTTCATCCAGAATTGTAACACCCTCTTTTTTTAATTCTTCTACCAGTGCTTCGATATTTTCTACATGGTAATTAATCATAAAATCTTTGGATGACGGTTCAAAATATTGGGTAGAGTCTTTAAAAGGACTCCATAATGTATATCCTTTTTTATCAGAATCTACTTCTTTCCAATCAAATTTGGCTCCGTATGGGCTGGTTTCTACTCCAAGGTGGGTTTTATACCATTCATTTACGGTTTCTGGTTCTTTACACTTAAAGAAGATTCCTCCGATAGCAGTTACTCTTTTCATTTTTTATTCGTTTTTGTTCAGTTTATATAAAATGGAATGCAAATCTATTTTGATTTGCAGTTTCACAAATATATTAATGTTTCTATAACACATCTTACGAATTGAACAATAACATTTACACTTATACCATATCTATAGTTGAAAAAGCGTAAAGGTGCAAAGATTTTATCTAAGATAAAATTGAACATTGTACACTGTTAAAACTCTCGCAGATTTTGGATATTAAGCAGATGTTTATGGAAAAATCAGCGACATCTGCTATATCTGCGAGAAAATTAAATAAAGATTAAAAACTTTGCGCCATTGAAATTCTCCAACAAAAAAAGCGCACCCATTGGGCACGCTTTATATTATTTAAGACTGAATATTAGTGTAATTCAGCTAAGTATTTCTCAGCATCCATTGCAGCCATACATCCGCTTCCTGCAGCTGTAATAGCTTGTCTGTAGATGTGGTCCTGAACATCCCCCGCAGCAAATACTCCCGGAAGATTAGTTCTTGTAGAACCTTTTTCAGTTAAGATATATCCGTTTTCATCAAGATCTACCTGACCTACAAAGATATCTGTGTTTGGTTTATGACCGATAGCAATAAAGATTCCTTCAACATCCACTTTAGAAGTTTCCTGAGTTTGATTATTGATGATCACGGCTCTTTCTACCAAGCTGTTTTCTCCTTCAATCCCGATCAATTCATGGTGGAATTTCACTTCAATATTCGGTGTGCTTTCTACTCTGTGGATCATTGCTTTTGAAGCTCTGAAAACATCTTTTCTCACCAACAATGTTACCTTTCTGCATAATTTAGCCAAATAAGTAGCTTCTTCAGCTGCTGTATCTCCTGCTCCTACTACCACAACGTCTTTTCCTCTGTAGAAAAATCCATCACATGTAGCACAAGCAGAAACTCCGCCTCCTGCATATTTTTTCTCATCCTCAAGACCTAGATATTTTGCTGTAGCTCCTGTAGAAATAATTACTGATTTTGCAAGGAGCTCTTTGTTTCCTGCATAAAGTTTGTGAACTCCGCCAACTTCCTTAGAAAATTCAGCTTTAGTGATCATTTCGTAATGAACCTTGGTTTCAAATCTTTCTGCTTGTTTTTGCAGATCCATCATCATTTCAGGACCTGTAATCCCTGCCGGATACCCTGGAAAGTTATCAACCTCAGTAGTTGTAGTTAATTGTCCACCCGGCTCCAAACCTGTATATAATTCAGGTTTCAAGTCTGCTCTTGCTGCATAGATGGCAGCTGTGAAACCAGAGGGTCCGGATCCAACGATCACACAATCTAAAATGTTTTGCTCCATAATCTATTTGTTCAAAAAGATTTAATTAAATTAAGACTGCTAATTTCGTAATTTTTACTGTCTTTCTAAAGTTATTTTAATGATAGTTGTCAATATCAGATATGCAGATTGTCAATGAATAGGTAACGTGCAGAATTTCTGTCTTGTAAGAATTACATTTAGAGATCAAAGGTATATCCAAATCCAAGCTGATATATTTCTACCCGGCTTATAACTATTTTTTCGAAATACTACTTCTGTTTTGACATCTTCAAAGTTTAAGAAAACACCTTAAACCTTCATCTTAATTTTATCTACATTGATAATCTTATATACCAGTTCCTTAATCAGTTCTGTTTCTCCCATATTTACGGCTCCAAGACCTTTTCCTTTCATATCAAATTCCCTTAGAATAGAAATCACTCTTGTAGCATGTTTTAAAGGATAAAGTCTTGCACTTTCTGCATAATCCTTAATGAAATATGGGTTCACTCCCATTTGGGAAGCAATAGTCTGTGGCGACTGCCCTGCCATGGTATGATAAATAATAACGTTTGAAAAATAATTGTAAAGGCTTGCCAGCATCATTACAAAAGGGTTGTTTTTGGGATTCTTACCCATAAAATGAGCAATTTTAAAGGCGGCATTGGCATTCTTTGTTCCCAAAGCCTTTTGAAGCTCAAAAATATTATACTCCTTACTGATTCCGATATGGTTTTCAATAATAGTTCCGTCCAGAATTTCTCCTTCTCTAAGGATGATCTTCAGTTTATTCAGTTCATTGGCAATTCTTGAAAGGTCATTTCCTAAATATTCTGCCAGAAGATGAGAAATATTGGGAGCGGTCTTTATTTTAAGCTTTATACACTCATCAGCAATCCATTTGGGAAGATTACTTTCCTTTACAGATTCGCTCAGGAAAAGAGCCTTGGCTTTATCCAGAGCTTTGGCAGCTTTTTTTCTACTGTCCAGTTTTTTATGTTTGTGAGCAAAAACCAATACCGTAGAAGGAACAGGATTTTCAACATAGGACTCCAGAATTCTGTTTTCATCTTCATTCAATTTCAGGTCCTGAGCTTCCTTCACAATGATTACCTGTTTATCCCCCATCATCGGAAATTGTCTGGCCAGGGAAAGAACTTCCTGATAAGAGGTATCTTTTCCGTAAGTAACTGTCTGGTTAAAGGCCTTTTCATCCTCTTCCAAAAAGTTATGTTCAAGGGCTTTTACGGCAACATCAATAAAGTAGGCTTCTTCTCCATGGAAAAAATAAATAGGTAAAACTTCTTTATTTTTAATATTTTTGAGGATTAAATCTAATTCTTTCATCTTATTAATGGAACTTCCAAAACTGAATTTTCAGGAAACTTTTGATTTTAAATTCAAGAAAGACAAAGATAAGTTTTTTATTTATGATTTGGTTCGTAAAACTTATCTTCTGCTCACTCCTGAGGAATGGGTAAGGCAGCACTGGATACATTATTATCTTACTGTAAAATCCTACTCTACATCGGCATTAATCACCGAAAAAAAGATTGTCCTGAATGGCTTAACCAAGAGAATAGACCTTTTGGTTACTGAAAAAACAGAGCCTGTTATTCTGATTGAATGTAAGGCTCCCCAGATTAAATTAACCGAAAAAACATTTGAACAAACTGCCAGATATAACTCCATCATTGGCGCTAAAGAAATCGTACTAACGAATGGCTTACAGCACATCAATGCATCTTATGAAGATGAGCAATATGTATTCTACAAACCTAAATAAAGATTAAGATAATAGTAAATCTAAGATTTTATGGACGTGCTATAAAACGCTCCAGATAATTAGTAACCAAATTTAATAGTAAAAGTTAAGATGAAAATAAAAAACATAATATTCGATTTCGGAGGGGTTCTGATGGATTGGAATCCCAGATATTTCTTTAGGGACTATTTCAAGGATGATGAAAAAATGGAATACTTCCTTGAAAACATTGCACAGGACGAATGGAACATTGAACAAGACAGAGGAAGAACTTTAGCAGAAGGAACTGAAATTCAAGTGAAAAAATTTCCTGAGTGGGAAAAGGAAATCCGTGCTTATTATGATAACTGGACCGTTATGCTGAAAAGCGATATTCCTCAAAATGTTGAAGTCTTACGCAAGTTAAAGAATACGGATTATCATTTATTCGGATTGACGAACTGGTCTGCAGAAACATTCCCTTATGCGTTAGAAAATTATGATTTCTTCCAGATTTTTGATGGGAAAATTGTGGTTTCCGGAACCGAAAAGCTTATTAAGCCGGATCCTAAAATTTGGTACGTACTGCTAGAGAGATACAATATTCAGGCAAATGAATCTGTTTTTATTGATGATAATCCTAAGAATATTGAAATGGCACAATCTCTGGGCTTTGAAACCATTCAGGTTACTCCTGAGACCAATCTTGAACAGGAACTTGCCGGGCTAGGCATCAAACTGTAAAATATTCTATATCTAAAATATAAAAATCCTCAATTAAGTTATTTTCGTAATTTAGTTGAGGATATTTTTATTGATATGAATATCATTTTACTTTTACTACTATTGACATTTGCTAGTTTTAAGGCTCAAAATAGTAAACATCAGCGTAGAATTACTTAAACCCATTACAAAATAAAAAATATGATACGTTCAATTTTATTAACCACATTTCTCATGGCTTCAGGAACAATATTCAGTCAAAATCTTAAAACGGTTTCCTATAAGGATGGCGCACAAAATCTGAATGGTTTAATTACTTCCAACGCAGGGAAAAAACTTCCCGGTGTTTTGATTCTTCCAGCCTGGAAAGGGATTGATCAGGAGGCAAAAACCGCTGCTATTGAACTTGAAAAACAAGGGTATATCGCTTTTATTGCTGATATTTATGGTGAAGGTAAAATTCCTGCTGACAATGAAAGTGCAGCTAAAAGTTCAGGATACTACAAGCAGAATTACGCGGAATATCAAAAAAGAATTTATCTTGCTCTGGAGCAACTGAAGAAAAATGGTGCTATTTCTGACAAAACAGCGGTCATTGGATATTGCTTTGGAGGAACGGGTGCTTTAGAATCTGCAAGAGGCAATTTACCCGTAGTGGGAGTAGTTTCTATTCACGGAAGTCTGGGAAGAGATCAAAGCAGAAAAAATGAAAAATTAAATGCTAAGATTTTGATTGAAAATCCTGCTGATGATAAAAGTGTAACGCCTGATGATTATAATAACCTCATCAAGGAAATGAACGACGGGAATGCCGACTGGCAGATCATTACCTATGCTCATTCCAAGCATACCTTTACAGATCCTAAATCACCGGATTATAATGAGGTAATGGCTAAAAGGGCCTGGAATCACACACTTCTGTTTTTGAAAGAAATACTGAAGTAAATTCAATAAAAGTGTATCAGTTTTACAATGTGCCAATGTTGTGGTGTAAATCATTCATTGACACATTGCTATATCGGTAAATACTTACTATTATTGCTGTTTTGCTTCTAGCTCAACTTCATATTTTTTAGAAGAATATTTCGTCAAAGAACCTGTTGCAGCATCAATTCCTACCCCTATTGCTCCGCCAAAAAGAATGTTCAGTAACGTTACCGGATTAAATTTCTTGTCCAGCTTAACTTCCTCACTGTTAAACCCTTCTTTTTGAAATGTAACGGTTTGTTTACTCAATGATCTTGGGATCTTTGTGGTACAAGGTGTTACACACTTTTCAAGACCTTTATGAAATACGGTAGCTCCCTCAGGGTTGGAGGTAAACGTAATTGGGTCTTGCGTTCCGGTAAACATAGTAGCACAAGAAGTTGTAGAAAGTGTAATGCCAAGGAATAATACAGCTGATAATTTGTTTTTCATATATTAATTTAAGTATGCTGAATAATTTTCAGCGCGCGAACTTACAAAATAATTAATGACAACGGGCATTAACAGGCAATAATATCTTCGACTAAAATATAACTGACTGATATTTAAAATATTTTTTTGATCATTTTAATCAAAATATTGCATTCAGTCTTAAAAACAAAAAACTACCTCAAAAGTGAGATAGTTTTTTTATTGTTCTATTGTATTACAGCGAGAACACCGCCAATATTCTTTTGAAAAATCGGCCTCGCATTCAGGATAAATTTGTGTACCCATACATATGTTAATCTATACATTCTTCTTCCCTGTTCACCAGTTCCATAGAAAAGGCAGGAAGACAAATAGCAAGGTATTCACAAGGATCTGAAAACGGGTTACTGTAACGGATTCTTGCTCCTTTTTCAATAAGGATGCTGCTCCCTTTTTCAAGTATTACAATCTCACCATCTATTTCAAACTGTTTTTTTCCTGAAATGATATAAGTAAACTCATCAAATTCAGGGGTCTGATGTGGCTCACTCCAATCAGGCGGGGCTACCATATGAGCGATGGAAACATTAGAATTTCCGGTAGAGTTTCCCCAATGCTCTTCAATCAGCTTTCCGTCTGTAGTAGGAACTACGAATGGAGATTGCTGGATTTTATATTTTTTCATTTCCAGTCTTCTTTTTTAATTTCGTATACAAAATTAGTTCTTGTGGGTTCTGCAAAATAAGCTACTTCCTCTTCTGCTATTTTCACTCCTCCAAGTCTTTCTAATGCAGTCTGCGAACGGAAATTCTCCTTTCCAATATGAAAATGAACCTTTTCTACAAACTGAAAAATATAATCCAACATCAGTTTTTTAACTTTTGGATTAATTCCTTTCCCCCATGATTTGGTTCCATAGAATGTATACCCAATGAAAATATGGCTGTCATTTTCATCAAAATTGTAATAACGGCTACTTCCCAGAACATCTCCGGTTGCTTTTTCAATGATTTTAAAAGCACCTTCACTTTCGATGGCACCTCTGAAAAAATTTTCAAAAACTTCTCTCTGATAACGATCCTTGTTAGGATGCTGCTCCCATACTTTAGGATCCGATGCTACTTCATATAAAGATTCAAAATCCCCTTGCTGTAAGGGGATTAATTGAAATTCTTCATTCTCTAAAACGGGCTGAACAGAAAAATTCATTATTTAGCTCTTTTTAGTAGAATCTGATTCTATTTTCTTGATTTCTTTCAATTTGTCCGAAATCTTGATGACAGTGTCTAATTTTGATGGCTTCAAAGGAACTTCTGCCTGAGCCATATCCCATTTAATCACTAGGTTTCCTGTATTTTCGTCTGTAGGATTCAGGGTAATTTCAAACCACTCCTGCTTGTCTGTTAGCTTATTAACCGGTACAGTAACATCAACTACGTCCTGTTTAGGATCGTAAGTGTAAGCTCCCCATTGTTGGAAATCCTTGTTCAGGATTACTTTCCATTCTTTTTCTGTAGGAACGATGAATAATCCGTATGTTCCTGCAGGAACTGTTTTCCCACCGAAATTAACGGCTTGTCCGAATGTAATTTTCGTAGACGAGTTAGCTCCTGCTCTCCAAACCTGGCCATAAGGAACCAATTCTCCGAAGATCTTACGTCCTTTCACTCCCGGTCTTCCGTAATCGATGGAAATCTTAGACATTGAAAACTGCTGCTCAACTTTCTGACGCGGACTTGCTGCCGGTACAGAGTAGTCTTGTGCAAAAGTGAATACTGAAACTGAAATGCAAACTGCTGCTAATAACTTTTTCACGTGTAAATTTTTGTTTAAAATTACAAAAATCAAAACAAAATAGCTTTCTCTAACTCCAATAATTTTTGTTTTCTCCAGATTCCGCCTGCATAGCCCACCAATTCACCATTGGATCCAATCACCCGATGGCACGGAATTAAAATAGCAATCTTATTAATGCCATTGGCTGTTCCTACAGCACGTATTGCCTTGGGATTACCAAGAAATTCTGACTGTTGCTTATAGGTTCTGGTCTCTCCCATCGGAATCTCGCGAAGAAGCTGCCATACCTTTTCCTGAAACTCTGTTCCTGTAGTAAATAAGGGAACTTCAAAATGACCTCTTTTACCATCAAAATATTCTGTAAGTTCTTCTTCCAACTGCTTAAAATGGAGGTGTTCTTTTTGTACAATTTCAGCGTTCAATGCCTTTGATAAAGATTTGAACTGTTTCTCCATATTCTTCCGGTCTGTAAATTCCAGAAGGCAGATACCTTGGTCTACGGCACACGCTATCATCTCTCCCAATGGAGTTTGTATTGTTTTTTGGTATATGATTTCCATCAATATAAAATTAGTGTTTTTTGGAATTCATATTCGCTGCTTTTAAATATTATTCAAAATTCTTTCTACCTGGGCTATGTGCCTCTCATTATGATAAATAACAAAACGGAAAGTGTCGCCTAATTTTAAAGTGATTAATTTAGAAATACTGATGGCTGTTTTTGTTTTTTCCAAATCAATGTGCTGAGCTTTTTCCAATAGTTCCAGTAAAAGTTGCTGCTGTTTAACAAATTCATTCAAAACATCCTTATTCAATTGGCTATGGATAGGATTCATTGCTTTTAGGGTCTTCATCTTGTTCAGTTTTTCCTTGGGAAGCATGCTTTTAGCAAAATAGTTCCCTAAAATCCCTGGTTTGAAAGTGGCTTGGGGGGAAGTGGCGGAAGAAGATATTCTGTGACTGATTTCCGGAATGTAAAAATCTCCGTAGCGGTTAAGGTGTTCCAGACATTCCAATACACTCCAGCTGTCTGTAGAGATTCTGAAGTTTAATTCATTTTCCGGCTTTTGCAAAAGTGTTTGGGCATATTGTAAATGATTTTCGGTTCTATCTTTTAACTCTTCTAATAATTGTGTGGTTGAAATTTTCATCTGTTTATTTTTACATTTTTAAAAGGAAAATGGAACTGAGCATATCATTACGGTATATTATTCCATTGTTGCTTTTTATGCAAATTTCAGAATTGACAGGTTCTTAAATATTGATTGAACTCAAGATTTTTTGAGCCTGGACAAGGTTTCCGGAGACATTCTGAGATAATTGGCAATATATTTATTGGGGACTTCCTGAAATAGCTTTGGGCTTCGTCTTAATACTCTTTCTAATCGCTCTTTTGGTGAATTGATCAACAGATCTTTCTCTCTTTCAAGCTGCTGTAATACGAGATCTTCTAAAGTGTGCATCCAAAATTTCATATGCTCTTCATGAGATTGAATAAATTCATAGAAATCCTTTTTTGAAGCCACTTTTACTGTTGTTTTCTTTATTGCCTGAATATAAAGATCCGATGGTTTTCCTGAAAGAAAAGAATCCAGAGAAACAATTATATTCTCTGTATAGCCAAAACGGATGATCCTTTCTTCATTTTCATCCATCATGAAGATCCTTACACTTCCTTTTTCTATAAAATAAATAGAAGTATCCGTACTTCCTGAAGTCTTCAGAAATTCATTTCGCTTGAATTCCTTAGGTAACCAATGAATTCCACTTTGAAGTAATTTTTCAATCATTTCGCTTTATTATTTGGTGTTCCAAAGATAATGGGTAATTTTAATGGTTTAAACACTCATCACGAATAATGCTCAAAAAGATCAGTCTTTTATTTCTGTTTTCCATCGGGTTTTCCATTGTGAAAGCTCAAAAAACCATCCCCTTTCGGATGACAAAATATAATAATATTATTGTAAAAACGCTTGTTAACGAAAAAGATTCTTTGAATCTTATGTTTCAGATTGCCATGAAAGATGGTTCTCTTTCTCCGGAACGAAAGCAAAAAGCTGATCATATCATTTTCAATAAGGATAAAATAAGTGATCATAATACGATCAATATTGGAACTCTACACTGGAAAGATATTCGTTTTTTTGATAATGAATTAACGGGCCATGAAGCAGATGGAAAGATTGGAACAGGGCTTTTTGAAAGAAAGATTTTCAAAATTGATTATGATAACAACCAGTTTGTTATTTATGATAAAATCCCTGACCTTACAGGATTTCAACCGGTTAAAATTCTTATGAACCAACAGGCTTTTTATATTTCAGGGGATAATATCATTGACGGAGATCAACAACAAGAAGCTTATTTTTTACTCCAATCCGGATATTCTGGAGGAGTTTTATATAGTAATGAATTTGCCGAAAAACACCAATTAAATGATAAACTGAAGATTTCAGGAGAAAAAACACTCAAAAATTCAAGTGCAGAAAAATTGGTAATTAAACAAGGTGTTCTTCCTTTTTTTAAGCTTGGTAATTTCGTTTTTAAAGATGCGTCTGTTGGATTTTTCACAGGAGAATTGAAAACACAGAACACCAGTTATTTTGGGGCTGATATGCTCCGTAGATTCATCTGGATCTTTGATGCAGATAAAGAAATGGCCTATATTAAACCAAGTAAATACTATTCAGAACCCTATTATAAGATCAATTAAAACTTACGATATTCAAAAAAATCTTAATAATGAAAGTTAATACAGCCTTAGTGCTTTTATCGTTACCACTGATTATTATCAGTTGTAAAAAAGATGAAAAACAACCTGTTCAGAATCAAAACAATGTACCAAGTGATTCTACAAAAACAGTAGCGAAGAAAGAAGATGAAATAGATTTTAAGAATTTTCACATTTTCAATGTTTCTACCATGCAGCGTAATGAGCTGATGGACACCTTTATCTCTGTATCTGATATTTACAGTGATTCTCAATCTGTTCCGGCTGATATCCTTAAAAAGCAAAAAGAACTTCCTTTTGATAAGCTTTCTTATCTTGAGCTGGATGAGCAGCACAAGCAAAAGATGCTTGCAGGAATTCACCTCACTGAAAATGACTCTTTGTATCTTTACAACTATGGGTCTAATAAGCTGCAAAAACTTCCTGTACGTCAGTTAAAAGCCGTTGCCTATTTATCTCCTTACACCACTGAAGGGGAAGAAATTGATGCAGGTTCTTATATGCTGGGCTTCCAGATTGACAGCCAGAAAAGCAATGAGATTTTTGATAAGTATGCGAACGTTGTTGCTTATTTTGGAAACAAGAATCCATTTGTAGAAAATAAGATGAAGATGATTAAATGGGAAAAAGCAGGAACTGATGTTCAGAAAAAATATTTCTCGGGTTCTAAGCTTAGATATGGGGGTACTTTCCAGGCTAAATATGACAACATGACTTATTATGTGCAGGATCTTCTTGAAGAGTATGGAACCCAGGAACGTAAACTATTGGTCATCAATGATCAGAATGAAAAAATATTTGAAAAAACCTTTTCCATGGATGATGGCACAGAATTCAATCCTCTTGAGAAAATGGAAAATGATGAAGCCCATAATTATGCACAATGGACCGGTCATCTTTTTAAAGGAAAAGCTCCTGTAGTCTTTGGTTTCATTTCTCCATCTTTTGGTTGCCCTGTCATTACATTTATAGATAAGGAAAAGACCGAGCTGAGTGTTAATTGTGACAATAGACATTAATCAGACAAAAAAAGAAAAGATCATGGGGTAGACTTTAACTACCTAGCTAAAATCTATACTTTTTTCTTAAAAAAATACATAAAACATCAAAAAAGCAAATCTGTACTATTTACAGATTTGCTTTTTTATTATCGCCTTAAAAATTATGGGGCAGATTGAATAATACCAATCTACCCCACTTTCCATCCTATTTATAGCATTTCAATTATTTAATCTTAGGATAAAGCTTGTTTTTCAGGTTTATGAAATAGGCTTCGGACTGTTTAAAGTCGTTGCTTTTCATGAACTTAAGAACTACATTCAGATAGGCTTCTGACGGAGTAAATTCCGCACCCATTTTCCCAGAGAACTTTTTATAGTCTTCTTCCAGTAAGCCCGGATTTTTGGCAAGCTGCTTAATATCTGTTCGGAACCCTTTAAATATAAACTTTAAGGCTTCATAATTCCCCGGATATGAAACTGTTCCATGTACTTCTCCCTCAAAAAAGTGGTGCTTATAGTTCAGAGTTCCGTTTTTCTCTACAATTCCCTTAAATTCTTCAATGGCTTGTGTCATATCTGAGTTCCAGTTTTTCTGTTGTTCTTCATTGTCGGCCTGAGAGACATAGAGGGATTTATTGGCAGGAAATTTCTTATTCTTTTCCAAATAATCTTTTGTTCTTGAGATGGTAACTTTATTATCCCACCATAAGCTTGGATCATTGGCTACATAGGCATTAAAGTAATCCGGATAGGCAAGGAAAACATTGATGGCAAAAAGACCACCGAATGAGTGTCCCACCAACACAGAATAATCCTGAGTTCTATAGTTTTTACTGATAAACGGTTTTAGTTCTTCCTGCATGAATTTTACAAAATTTTCACTTCCCCCACTGTCAGCAAAAAGGGTTATATTAGGATTCACAGGACTTTTTTTCCAGCCTTTGTAGGGGTAAGATCCCTTGTTCGTTCTGTATTTTTAATTCCTACAACGATACACTCCGGAATATCTGCATAGGGAGTTCTTGCTATAAAATCTGCCATCCCTGTGTAATATTCAAAGTTGATCTCTCCGTCTAAAAGATAGATTACGGGATACTTTGCGGGGCTTATTGTATGATCATTATAGGTTTTTGGAAGATGAACTGAAATTTCTCTGTTTTCATTTAAAATCTTTGAAAATAGAGTTTGTTTCTCTCCTATTACAATTTTTTCCTGTGCATTCCCAAGTGTAAAGAATGAAAATAGAGATAGATATAAAATTTTAAACCAATTGTTCATGGTGTGATTCTTTTCTGTATTGATGAATATTATTAATTTCTTTTCCTTTTTTAGTTGACTTATTTCGTCTTCCCCACCAGATCAGGAATCCGGTAACCGGAAGACTGGTACAGATAATTCCGATGACGAATGTGAAGATTTTCCCAAACATTCCGCCCCAATAGCCTACATGCAGATCGAAATTCATGTGTTCAATCACTTCATGCATCTGAACCTCCTTCGGATAGTTGATTTCATCTCCCGTATATTTACTGACTTCTTTACTTTTCCCGTCAGAAATGCTTTTTAAACCTATAAACTTAGCGGCAATCACATTGTAAACCGTCGTGGAATCTTTTCGTGGGACACTCATTCTGATCTGCTTTGCCTGAGGGATTTCTTTAAAACCTCTGTCAATAAAGTCAGTAAAAGACAACGCCTTTTTATCAGGATCAAATTTAGGTTCATACTTTTCTGCAATCTTATGAGGGTCTGCAACTCCTCCGAAAGCTTCCTGAGTAAGGTCTGTTAAAACCTTATAGGCCATAATTAATCCTGTAATGGTAATAAATACTGCCGGTAATAATGAATAGAATCCGAAGACATTATGAAAATCATAGTTTTTTCTACGCCATTTTGTTCCTGATTTAATTTTAAATGCGGTAGTTCTCGTTGTTTTGTTCCATTTTTTTGGCCACCAAAGAATCAGACCGCCAATCAATTGAACAAAAAAGATGATGGATGCTACTCCCACCACTGTTTTCCCGAATTTACCAGCCAATAATTGAGCATGAATGTGAGCGACCACGTAGAAAAATTCATAGCTTTTGGTAGAACCCATCACTTTTCCTGTGTATGGATCAAGATAATGATAAGCGAAAACTCCTCTTGGGCCTCGTTCTTTTGGTTTTGCTGCTTTATCTGCATTTTTATCCTTAGGTGGTTTGGTTGCCGATGCTACCCTAAAAGTTCTGTTTGCTTCCTTATAGGTATCAAAGTAAAAAGCTTTTCTGTCCGGAACCTGCTGATGAAATTGTGCCAACAGCTGTTCGGGTGACATTTTTTTTGCGTTGGCCGGAGCCTGAACGTATTTTGCACTTCCACCGCACAAGTCAATGATTTCATCACAGAAGACAAATACAGTTCCTGAAAGTGTTACAGTAAGCACAATGATTCCGGAAACTAGCCCGAGCCAGAGATGCAGCCATCCTGTGATTCTTTTGGTGAGAGACTTTCCCTGTTTTTTCTTTGTATTAGTTTTTTTGTTTTCCATATCCAGTTTTGTAAATAATTTCAAAAGTAACCGATCACTAAAAGATTGATGTATGCCGGATATACGCAAAGAAGTTAAAAAGTATTAATAACATTGAGTTATAAGATGCAAGAATCTGAAATTGATCAAATTTATGAATGCGTGTTAAAAATCTAATTATTAAAAGTATTTGATTTTCTTACACCTTAAAAACGTTATAATCATCTCAACGGCTTTGCGTTCTCCAGCACATAGTTATTTTGAAAAAATATTTTTTTTGTTTTTAAGTTTTTTTAAAATTTGAATGCGAAATTGGCAAGAATTTCTCTTGGTTTCTGTGGCTGGCCATAGAAGTTCCAGTACATCTCATTCAAGGCATTGTTCATCTTCAAACCGATTCTGTATTTTTTCTTGTCATAGAAAATAGTGGCTCCCACGGAAGTGTATGAAGGTGCCAGAAAATGGTTTCCAATGTTGATATACGTTTTATCGACAAAATTAAATCCTGCCCCTAAACCAAGCCCTTCAAAAGCTCCATTCATTATTTTATAACTCGTCCAGAAGTTGGCCACATGCTTAGGCGTCCATGCACTTCTTTTTCCTGCATCTTTGCTTCTGTCATCAAATTTATTGTCGTTATAACCATAACCGGCAACAATATTCCATCCCTTAACAGGATTTGCTACAAGATCTATCTCAAAACCTTGGTTTTTGATATTTCCATCTTGAATATAAAGTCCGGTAATTCCTGATGGATCAGCAATCAGACGATTTTTAATTCTCATGTTATAATAACTTACCGTGGTTAAAAGTTTTTTTCCAAATAAATCAACTTTAAAACCTGCTTCAAACTGATTCCCTTGTTCTGGTTTATATTCAATGAAAGTGTTTCCTGATTTGTCTCTTGAATCCCTTGTAGGAGCTACGTTTTTAAAACCGTTTACATAATTTGCAAAGAATGAAATTTCATTTTTAACGATCTCATAAACTAAACCAAATTTCGGAGCAAATTGAGTTTGTGTGTATTCCCCCTTACCTTCTACCCCATTGGTAATGATATTGTTATTTTTATAGTTATCCATTCTTAAACTCGCCATCACCAATAGGTTATCTGTAATATTAAGAACGTCAGAGGCATATACGCTGAATGTACTGGATTGGGTAACATCGTAGTTTGTAGGTTTTATAAGGCTATTTGGATCGTTGGGAATTCTTTCCAGGTTTTCTACTAAACTTCTTGATATTGGCTGCCATGGTGAAGACTCGTTCAGCTTAATGGTGTCGTAGGGAGCAAAAACAGATCCTTTTGTGTCATCTTTTGAAGTCTTAAACATCCCATACTGATTTTTAGTGGTCTGCTGGTAGTAATCTAACCCTACCACCAGACGATTTCTAAGATTTCCTATTTTAAAGTCTCCTATAAAGTTCTGCTGAATATTATCTGTTGTAATTTTATAGCTGTCAAAAGGACGAATTCCTCTGCTTACCGTATTATTATCAATGTAACTTAATACAAGAAATATTGATCCGTTTTCATTAGCTTCACCTCTTTGATACGATGTTCTGGAAGTCCATTGCTCATTGAATTTATGGGTAACTTCAGCCATTGTTACAAAATTGGTTCTTTTTGATCCAATGTCGTTACTTGTAAATGATCTGTCATGTGCTCCTGCAAGGTCTTTCATAGAATGCAGTGTCAGTTTTTCAGATTGTCTTACAAAAGCATTCAGTGTTTTTTCCGGTGAATGAAACTCGGTATCCAATGTTACCGTTGTTTTATCGCTTACCTTGTATAAAATACTTCCTGAGAAAAACAGACCTTTGTTATATCCCGCATCCTGAAAAGAATCTTGAGAATAAGCTGCCACATTAAATCTCGCCAAGGCTGTTTTTTCTTTATTTAAAGGCGTATTTACATCTGCTGTAATTCTGTTCATTCCCCAACTTCCTGTCGTATAGTTGATGATTCCACCGAAGTTTTCCTGTGGTTTTTTGGTCACCACATTCACCACACCACCATAGTTTGCCAAGGTTCCTCCAAATAAGGTTCCTGATGGTCCTTTAATTACTTCTACTCTTTCAATATTGGCAATTTCCGACTGGACTCTTGGGTTTTGAGTCAATCCGTTTCTGAAGCTTGCATTAGAACTAAAACCTCTCAAAAAGACATCATTTCCACTGTCATTCACACTGTTACTTACTACCACTCCCGGCGCTGAAGCCATTGCCGTGTTGAAATCTGTAGCGCCCATTTCACTGATAATTTCTTTTGGGACCAGATTGTAAACGGTTGGATTTTCAAGGTTTTCCAGTGGAAGCCTTGCCACTGATTCGGATTTTTTGGTTCTGTAGTTATGAGTTCCCTGAAGTGATACGGACTGGATCTCAGCCACTTTTAGGGTATCACTTTCCTGTGCATAGAGCATGGTTACCGCCAATAAAGATGCAGAAATAATAGTTTTTTTCATTTTTATAATTAAGCTTGTGTTGCAAAATTAATTTATTTTTATTGATTCTAAATAAAAATATGACACAAATCATAAAATGTGTTAATGAAAAAAAGTCCATAAATAAAGGGTTTCCGAATAATCGAAAACCCTTTATCTCCTCAAAGTATGATATTTTTAGGTTGAATATCTACCTAAATACTTTACATTTTTCATAAAAATCAGCGCAAATTTTCTTATACTATTGCAGCGCTCATCATTGACATATAATAGTTGGCACAATGCAGTGAAGTCATCATTAATACTTCCTTATTGGATAAATTTTCAAAGGTGTCGGAGGTTATCATCTGATATTCATTACCCATTAAATTCCATTTAAAGTTTGGCTTCATAATCACCAATTCAGAACCTATTTTGTCTGTTAAAACAAATGATTCTTTAAAAATTCCTCTATGCTTAAAAACATAACTTTCTTTTACTCCATCAAAATAGGTCTGCACAATAATTTCTCCATTCCAGTTCATTCTGAATTTCAAGAGAACTTTTTCGCCATCTTTTAATTCAATAGTTGTTCCCCAAAATCCCTTTGGCTCTACCTGATAGCTTTTATAAGCCGCAATATCTATTATTGCATTAAACTTAAACCAATTCTTGTAAGAAAGCGTTCCTATTAATTTATCATCATTTGTAACTTCAAAATTCAAGGAATTGTTTGATTTTGCATAATATTCTGCCATGGTTATATTTTAATTTGGTGGAATTTTTATTAGTCTTTAAAAATAATAACAACCTGAATTTTAACGCTCTAATTTATAAATAATTCGGTAAAAATAAATGTATTTTTAAGCTGGTGTGATAAAAATACTTGATAATGAGTTGGGAGTTATGCTTTTTTCAATCAAGTTTTTCATAATAATGATTTGAATCTGCATTTAGAATAATCTTAGGTTTTTCAAAAAAACCATTTAAAAAATAGGTTTTATAAACAGCTGGCTGACCAAAATCTGTATAATGAAGTTCTATTTCAGGATTTAATCCATTATATAATTTATATGTACTCATTCCATAAAACTTACTTTTAAATGTATTGTCTTCATATAAAACTAAAGTATCAGCGGTATGAGGAGCTTCTACACAGCAAATTGGCTCATCAAAATTCATGTTAATATATTTTCCATAGATATCCTGCTTTTTTAATGGAAAATTGATATTGAGAATAAATACAACTCCTAATACAAAAGTGAGTGCAAAAAGTATTTTTTTCATAGAATAATTAAGAATGTCACGATATTATTTTTAATCGAAATATTTACTGCCCTAAATTATAGAATTTATATAGAAAAAACCTCATAGATTTCGGCGATCTATGAGGTTTAAATTATTTTCAGATCAATTTTATTCAATCTTTGTTAGTGTCATTGTTTCATCATGATCTATACTATCAGGCCGTTTCCCATTCATGTTTATCAGCATAAGGAATTTTGAATCGTTAACCGGAACGATAATTCCTAACAGTCTTCCTTTTTCCTGATTATCTTTTAATGCAATAAAATCAATCTCAATTGGCGTTTTATCTATATCAATTTTATATTTCAGTTCTCCTTTCTGTCCATTATTAGGACCTCCGTGGATGATAAAATTCTTGCCGTCAATCTCTTCCCCATTAATTGTAATGGATACATATCCATCTTTTGTAAAGCCTGCTTTGCCTTTACTCTTCCAGTAATCAATGGATTCCCAGCTTCCTACAATGTTAAACTGGGATTTTTGAGCTTTTGCCTGAAAACAAGCAATAAGAATGAACGCTATTACGCTTTTTAGAAAAGTCTGTTTTATTTTTAAATAAGAATTCATATTAAACGCCTAATTAATTTTAAAATCCAAAGCTGACGGATTCATTATAAATTGCTTTTGAGATGGGATAACTGTAATTGATCTTTATTAATTTTTTAGAGCCAGTCAGGTTTTAAATATAAAAATCAGTTAGTCAAGAACATTCTGCAAGTTCTATTATGAAAATAAAACTTAAAAATCCTATAGTAATTGACTTTATCCTCATTGTATTGAAGTTTAAATGGCTTTTGCAAAAGTAAACACAATTCTTTGTTTTCCCGGATTAATTGATAAAAAACCCCGCAAGAAAACTTACGGGGCTTATACTATTTATTTTGTATTCGAAATTACATCGTCTCCATTTTGAAGCTCATGCTTTCAATTACTTTTAAGATTGCTTCTACAGTATCCATTGACGTTAGACAAGGAACACCGTTTTCAACACTCATTCTTCTGATCTGGAATCCGTCTCTTTCAGCTTGCTTCCCCTTTGTAGTGGTATTCACAACATACTGAACTTTTCCTTTCTGGATCAGATCGATAAGGTTTACACTTTCTTCTCCTATTTTGTATCCGATTTTGCAAGGGATTCCTTTTTCTCCAAAGAATTTCGCTGTTCCTTCTGTAGCCCAGATTCTGAATCCTACTTCATGGAATCTTGCTGCTAAGTCAGCCGCTTCTTCTTTATGCTTATCTGCCACTGTGAAAAGGATAGATCCGTGCATAGGAACTTTTCTTCCTGCTGCTACAAGACCTTTGTAAAGCGCTTTTTCAAGGGTTGTATCTTTCCCCATAACTTCTCCTGTAGACTTCATTTCTGGTCCTAAAGAGATATCAACTTTTGTTAGTTTTGAGAAAGAGAATACCGGTACTTTTACAAAAACACCCTCTTTGTTTGGTACTAACCCGTCTTTATAGCCTAGATCTGCAAGTTTCTGACCTAAGATTGCTTTTGTAGCAAGGTTAGCCATTGGAACCTCTGTAATTTTGGATAAGAAAGGAACTGTTCTTGAAGAACGTGGGTTCACTTCGATTACATATACGTTTCCTTCAAAAAGTACGTATTGAATGTTCATCAATCCAATAACCTTAAGGCCTTTTGCCAGTCTTCTTGTATAATCTACTAAAGTATCAATTTCGCTTTGTGAAATATTCTGTGGCGGATATACTGCGATAGAGTCTCCGGAGTGAACTCCCGCTCTTTCGATATGCTCCATAATCCCAGGGATTACCACTGTTTCACCGTCGCAGATTGCATCTACTTCAATTTCCTTTCCTACCATGTATTTGTCAACCAAAACAGGGTGTTCAGGACTTGCATCTACTGCATTCTCCATATAGTGAGCCAGTTCTGCTTCTGCGTATACAATTTCCATTGCTCTACCTCCAAGAACGTAGCTTGGACGAACCAATACGGGATAACCAATTTCGTTGGCAATTTTTATAGCTTCTTCCTTAGAAGTGGATGTTCTTCCTTTTGGCTGAGGAATTCCCATCTCCTGCAGGGCTTTTTCAAATTTATCTCTGTTTTCAGCTCTGTCAAGGTCTTCCAGAGAAGTTCCCAGAATCTGTACTCCGTGAGAAGCCAATTTATCTGCAAGGTTAATTGCAGTTTGTCCTCCAAACTGAACCACCACTCCTTTTGGCTTTTCAAGATCGATGATATTCATTACATCTTCTTCTGTAAGAGGCTCGAAGTATAGTTTATCTGAGATTGAGAAGTCTGTGGAAACCGTTTCAGGGTTGTTATTGATGATGATTGCTTCGTACCCCATTTCTTTGATTGCCCAAACTGAATGAACTGTTGCGTAGTCAAATTCAACTCCTTGTCCGATTCTGATTGGCCCTGAACCTAGTACAATGATTTTTTCTTTATCTGAAACTACACTTTCGTTTTCTTCCTCGTATGTTCCGTAGAAGTATGGTGTTTCACTTTCAAATTCAGCAGCACAAGTGTCTACCATTTTGTAAACCGGCATCACTCCGTTTTCTTTTCTGAAGTTGAAAATTTCACGTTCTTTTACATCCCAAAGAACAGCAATGTTGATATCTGCAAATCCTAACTTTTTAGCTTGGATCAGCGTTTCTTTATCAAATTTATTTTCAGCAATTACTTTTTCGAAGTCAACTAGTTTTTTCAGTTTCCAGATGAAGAATTTATCAATTTTACTCCATTCTACAATCTGTTCCCAGTCGTAACCTCTTCTTAAGGCATCGCCAATGATGAATAATCTCTCATCATCACAAACTCTGATTCTTCTTTCGATTTCTTCAGCAGTAAGTGCCTGAGCTTGTTTTGTTTTTAATCCTAAGTGCTTGATTCCTGTTTCTAAAGAACGGATTGCTTTTTGTAAAGACTCTTCAAAGTTTCTTCCAATTGCCATTACTTCACCCGTTGCTTTCATTTGGGTAGAAAGTCTTCTGTCCGCAGTTTCGAATTTATCAAATGGGAATCTTGGGAACTTAGTTACCACATAATCCAGAGCAGGTTCGAAACATGCGTATGTTTTTCCTGTTACCGGGTTCATGATTTCATCCAGTGTTAATCCTACCGCAATTTTTGCAGCGATCTTTGCAATCGGATACCCTGTTGCTTTACTCGCCAGCGCTGATGAACGGGAAACTCTTGGATTCACCTCAATGATATAATATTCGAAAGAGTGTGGATCTAAAGCCAACTGTACGTTACATCCACCCTCAATTCCAAGGGCTCTGATAATTTTAAGAGAAGCATTTCTCAGTAACTGATACTCTCTGTCTGAAAGTGTCTGAGAGGGTGCCACTACAATTGAGTCTCCTGTGTGAACTCCTACAGGATCTATATTTTCCATGTTACAAACCACAATCGCATTGTCATTTGCATCACGCATTACTTCGTATTCAATTTCCTTGAAACCTGCGATTGATTTTTCAATAAGACATTGTGTAACAGGGCTGTATTTCAAACCAAGTTCAGCAATTTCCTTTAATTCTGCCTCTGTAGAAGCAATACCACCTCCGGTACCTCCCATTGTAAAGGCAGGACGAACAATTACAGGATAACCAATCTCATCAGCAAAGGCAATAGCTCCTTCTACTGTGTTTACAATATCAGACTCAGGAACCGGTTCGTTCAATTCTCTCATCAGTTCACGGAAAAGGTCTCTGTCTTCTGCTCTGTTGATTGCGGAAAGCTTGGTTCCTAATACCTCCACTTTACATTCTTCAAGAATTCCTGATTTTTCCAACTCAACCGCCATGTTCAGACCAGTCTGACCTCCAAGTGTTGGTAATAATGCATCCGGACGCTCTTTTCTGATGATGTGGCTTACAAACTGTAATGAAATCGGCTCGATGTATACTTTATCAGCGATTTCCACATCCGTCATGATTGTTGCAGGGTTTGAATTGATCAAAATTACCTTGTAGCCTTCTTCCTTTAAAGACAGACAAGCCTGCGTTCCTGCGTAATCAAATTCAGCTGCCTGACCAATAATGATAGGTCCTGAACCGATTACTAAAATTGTTTTTATATCTGTACGTTTTGCCATTTTTCTTTTTTTAGATACAAGATGTTAGATGTCAGATTTCAGACATCCAACAGGATGTTTTACTTTTTTAAATTAGATTTGAATGTATAAATCATTCTTTGAATTTCATTCAGGTTTGATATTAAACTGTTAACTTTTTCTACATCAAGTAAATTTAATTCTCTAGTTAAAATTAACTGGGTCTGCAACTCAAAAGAGGAAGCATTTGCAATACCAAGAAAATGATAAAATTCTGTATCATTATTTCTTCCTGCGCCTTCCGCTATATTTGAAGGAATGGAGATTGCAGATCTTTTAATTTGAGAAATCAAACCAAACTTTTCATCTTTGGGTAATTCTAAACAAATGATATAAACCTGTTTTGCAAGTTCAATCGATTTTTGCCAAAAAACTAATTTCTCAAAGTTATGCATGATAGAGTCTGTTATCTGATGTCTAATATCTGAAGTCTTTCTTACTTTTTAAAGTCTTCCATCATTTGAATAAATTCATCAAACAGGTAGTTTGCGTCCTCTGGACCTGGGCTAGCTTCAGGGTGATACTGAACAGAGAAGCAAGGATGAATCTTATGTTTTAGACCTTCGTTTGTTCTGTCGTTCAGCGCGATGTGCGTTTCGATAAGGTCTGTTCCTTTTAAGCTTTCCTGATCTACCGCATAACCGTGGTTTTGAGAAGTTATTGCTACTGTATTTTTCTCCAGATCCAATACCGGGTGGTTTCCTCCTCTGTGTCCGAATTTCAATTTGAAAGTTTTTGCACCGCAAGCAAGACCGATCAATTGGTGTCCTAAGCAGATTCCAAAAATTGGAACTTTTCCTAGTAAGCCTCTGATCATATCTAAAGCATGTGGTACATCTTCCGGATCTCCAGGACCGTTTGAAAGCATGATCCCGTCTGGATTCATCAATAGGATTTCTTCTGCTGTTGTATCATGAGACACTACAATGATATCACAGTTTCTTTGTGATAATTCTCTGATGATTCCCAGTTTTGCACCGAAGTCTACCAATACTACCTTGAAACCTCTGTTTGGGTTTGCATAAGGAGTTTTTGTAGAAACCTCCTCTACCTGATTGGTTGGGAAACTTGTAGACTTCAGCTCAGAAGCTACTGCAGTTTCATCAGCATCAGCGTTTACAATTTTTCCTTTTACTACTCCAGAGTTACGAAGAATTCTTGTCAGTCTTCTTGTATCAATTCCTGAAATTCCTGAAAGGTTTTTCTTTTTAAATAATTCATCTAAAGTAATCTGAGTACGGAAATTGGAAGGAAGATCGCAAAGTTCTTTTACGATAAGCCCCTTGATTGCCGGCTCGATACTTTCATAATCATCACGGTTAATACCATAATTTCCGATAAGCGGATAGGTCATACAAACTATCTGACCACAATACGATGGGTCAGAAATCAATTCCTGATACCCTGTCATTCCGGTATTGAAAACTACTTCTCCTGCAGTTTCCAATTCTGCGCCGAAACCTTCTCCATGAAACACTTCACCGGACTCCAGTATTAATTTTTTCTTCATTTTTAAAAATTAGATTTTCTATTATTTTCTTTTTGTACAATGTCAGCTGTAAAATGTATCTTACCTGCCTGCTGTACTTTTACTATTCTTTTTTTTATAATGTCGGATGTACAATGTACTTCGCCCCGATTTGTATCTTGTACTTTTTACACTATACTTTTTACAATTTACTTAAACGTAAACCCTTTTTCTTCTAACGCTTCTTTCAAGATTGCCATTCTTGCAAAGACTCCGTTTTCCATTTGCTTGAAAACTCTTGAACGTTCACATTCCACCAGATCAGAATCTATTTCTACCCCTCTGTTGATAGGCGCCGGGTGCATGATGATTGCTTGTTTCTTCATCGCCTGCTCTCTTTCTTTAGTCAAGCCGTATCTTTTATGATATTCAGATGCAGTAAAACTCATTGCCGCATCATGTCTCTCATGTTGGATTCTTAATAGCATCAGAACATCTACTTCAGCAATAAGCTCATCAAGCGCAAGGTAAGTTCCGTTGATTAAAGCTCCCTCATCAAACCAGTGTTCCGGTCCCGAGAAGTATACCTTAGCTCCTAATCTTCTTAAGGCCTCAGCGTTTGAATTGGCTACACGACTGTGTTTTACATCTCCTACAATTCCTACTTTTAACCCCTCAAATTTTCCAAACTCCTGATAGATCGTCATCAAATCCAGCATACATTGCGATGGATGATTTCCAGTTCCGTCTCCTCCATTGATCACAGGAATCTTAATATTCTTTAATTCCTCGAAGTATCTGTCCTTTTTATCACGGATGACAACCAAATTTACTCCCAGGCTTTCAATGGTCTTCACGGTATCATAAAGACTTTCTCCTTTATTTACAGAACTGTGCGAAGCATCAAATGGAACAACCTGAAGTCCCAGTTTTCTTTCTGCAATATCAAAGCTTGTCTTTGTTCTTGTACTGTCTTCGAAGAAAAGGTTTGAGCAAAAAACTTCTCCTTCAATTTTAGCAGTTTTCCCGTTTGCAAAAGCTAGTGCTTCTGTCAGTATACTGTTGATTCTCTCGGTACTTAGTTCTGTAATCGTAAACATAATTCTAATTTTTGGGCATAAAAAAAGCGAAGACAACAATCTTCGCTAATAACAATAAATATCGTAAAGGGCGCTTTCGCCCGGTAAATCTAATGATATAAATGCTTTTTTATTCATTAGGTGCAAAGATACAGAAATTTTATGAACCTACAAAATCAAAGTTTCAAATAAATTAAAACCTTTGGTATTTTCTTATTCTCATTTAAAAGTGATATTTTTGTTAAAACTCAAATTAGTTTTATGGATTTAAAAGACAAAATGATTCTCAGCATTATACAGGAAGACTCCACTTTATCTGTTAAGGAAATTTCAGAAAAGATTGGTCTTACCTTTACTCCAACGTATGAAAGAATCAAACAATTGGAGAAGCACGGGATCATTGAAAAGTATGTTGGCCTCTTAAACCGTGAAAAACTGGGTTTAAATATTGTAGTCTACTGTAACGTTCGTCTCAAGGAACAATCCAAGAAAGTATTGGAAACCTTTGAAAAACATATTGGAAGTCATGATGAAGTACAGGAAATCATCAGTCTTTCCGGAGAGTACGATTATATGTTAAAGATTATTGCAAAAGACATCAACTCTTATAATGAATTTGCGGTTAATGTGATTTCCAATCTTCCAAACATTGGGCAATACCACAGTTCCATAGTTTTGCATGAGGTAAAAAAATCTACCAAGTTCAAGATTGATCTGGAATAATCCCTTTTATTTTAAACTCATTATTAATTCCTATTTCACTTGCTGAAAATCTTAGATTTTCTTGCGTTTTGAAAATGCTTTGCGTTTTCCAACAGTTTTTTCTGATCTTTTATTTTATTAGAAAAACGCAAAGACGCAAAAGAAAATTATAAACTTTATGCTTTAAGGCGCAAAGATTTTATCTCTGATAAAATTGTATGCAGAAGATTTTCTTAACTTACCTTCAAGTCTTCATCCACTTAATAGTTCAATTTATCAATCATCAAATTCAAAGAGCGGAATAAAAAACCATTAAGACAGCCTAAATAAATAAGATTAAGGATTTACAAACGATAAAAAAATAAGGCGTGATCTAAAAGTAATTTTAGATTGTATGTCTACTCAGGCCTTTTATTATCTTAATGGTTTATGTTTTAGCCCAATAATTTATTTTTCAATTTATTGAACTGATATTCTATTTTATCCAGGCAAAGATTTCCTATACTTCCCTGGTGGGTATGATCTAAGTTTCCTAGCTCAAAGTCAAACTCATTGTTTTCAATCTCCTGTCCTACTTTTACATAAGCATCACGGAAAGAACTTCCATTTTTCACTTCTTCATTAATCTTCTCTACGCTGAAAAGGTATTTGTACTTTTCATCCTCCAGAATACCATCCTTTACCTGAATATTCGGCAAAGTATAGCTTAAGATCTCCAGACATTCCTTCAGGGAATCTATTGCAGGGAAGAGAATTTCCTTGGTCAATTGTACATCTCTGTGATATCCTGACGGAAGATTGTTGGTCAATAGGATTAACTCATTTGGTAAGGACTGGATTCTGTTGCATCGTGCACGAACCAGTTCAAAGATATCCGGGTTCTTTTTATGTGGCATAATGCTGCTTCCTGTTGTAAACTCCTTTGGAAAGCTTATAAAATCAAAATTTTGATTCAAATACAAGCACACATCATAGGCAAATTTCCCCAGTGTTCCAGCTAAGGTAGCCATTGACATCGCCAGTAATTTTTCTGACTTTCCACGGGTCATCTGGGCATATACCGAATTATAATTCATCGACTGAAATCCCAGGTTATAGGTAGTACTTTCACGATTAATAGGGAAAGACGAACCATATCCTGCAGCAGATCCCAATGGGTTTTTGTTGATGATATTTTTTATTGAAAACAGCATTTCCACATCATCCAAAAGAGCTTCTGCATAAGCTCCAAACCATAATCCAAAGGATGATGGCATAGCAATCTGCAAGTGGGTATATCCTGGAAGCAGAACATTTTTATGCTGGTCTGCCAACTGAATTAAAATCTGGAAAAACTCATCAGTAAGCGCTGTTATTTCACGAATTTCATCTAATAGGTACAGTTTAATATCCAACAAAACCTGATCATTTCTCGATCTTGCGGTGTGGATTTTCTTTCCTGTATCTCCTAATTCTGCAATTAGGATTGCTTCTATCTGAGAATGGATATCCTCAGCATCTTTATCAATTTCAAAACTCCCATCTTCAATTTTATTTAAAATATCATTCAGTACAGATAGCATCTGTTCTGATTCTTCGTTGGAGATAATTCCGGTTTCTGCAAGCATTTTGCAGTGCGCCATGGAACCTTTGACATCATATTTTGCCAAACGTTCATCAAAGTCAAGATCCTTTCCTACTGTAAAGTTATTGACTAATATATTGGTGGCCAGGTCGTCCTTTTGCCATATCTTTTTCATATTATTATTGATTTTTCTGAGATCATCTACAACCTTGTAACGGCTTCACAATGATCTGATTTAAAATATTTGATTGATTTTGACATGCCCAGCGAGGCGATCCTTATTACTATTAACTATAAAAAAACATGTCCTTAATGTAAAGTCGTTGTTTCTAATTATTCTTTTTTGCATAAATCCTTATTAAAAACGTAAACTTTAATGCCTGCTGAGCGTAGTCAAAATATATATTTCAGAGGTTAGCTATTAAAAGTTTCTAAGCCCTCTTTTATAACACTTTTCCCAAAGTTTGGATGTAGATATCAATCCCTTCTTCTATTTCATTAATATAGATGAATTCATCCGCTGTATGGGAGCGCCTACTGTCTCCAGGTCCCATTTTCACTGATGTGCATGGAATAATTGCCTGATCTGAAGAGGTTGGCGAACCGTATGTTGTCCTTCCTATTTCAATCCCGGCCTTTACAAATGGATGATCCATTTCTATTTTTGAGGAATTCAGCCTGAAAGACCTTGCAGTAAGTGTTGACTTCATTTGCGACTGAATGATTTCAAAGGCTTCTTTATTAGAATAAGCATCTGTTACTCTTACATCCAGTGTAAAATTACATGACTCAGGAACTACGTTATGCTGTACTCCGGCATGAATTCCTGACAGGGTAATTTTAACTTCACCCAGATATTCTGAAACCTTTGGAAATTTAAAGTCTAAGATATTCTGAAGATCCTGCATACATTTTACAATCGAATTATCATCATTGGGATGAGCAGCATGAGAAGGAGTTCCTTTCATTTCCCCGTCTATCACAAGCAATCCTTTTTCTGCAATCGCCAGATTCATCTGCGTGGGTTCTCCTACAATGGCGAATTCTATATTAGGTAGTTGTGGAAACAGGGCCTCAATTCCGTCAAAACCTGAAATCTCCTCCTCTGCCGTCAAAGCAATCACTAAATTATATTTTAAATCTTCTTTATCATAAAAGTGCAGAAAAACCTGCGCCATAGAAACCAAAGAGGCCCCGGCATCATTACTTCCCAATCCATACAGCTTTCCGTCTTTTTCTATTGGAACAAACGGATCCAAAGTGTAAGCTTTGTTGGGCTTCACTGTATCATGATGCGTATTCAGCAGAACAGAGGGTTTGAAAACATCAAAGTTCTTATTGACCGCCCAAATATTATTCTTGAAACGCTTTGTCGGGATCTGATGCTTTTTGAAAAAATTCTCAATCTCTACAGATGTATTGAATTCATCTTTACTGAATGAAGGAATTTCAATCAAATTTTTAAGCAATCCCACCGCATTATTCAACAATTCTTCTTTATTATAAACAGATTTCAGTTCCTGCATGATGACTCTCTATATGGTTTTTCAATTCGGTTTCTTTAATAAGAAACACTTTATTTACATTATTCTTTATTGCTCCAAGAGCATTTTCAAGTTTGGGCAAAATCCCTTTGTGCAGCTTTCCTTTTTGTTTTAAAACAGTAAAGTCCTCTTCGGAAATACTTTTAATAAGGGATTCGGGATCGTCAACATTTTCCAGCACTCCCACCTTATCAAAACAATACAACAACTCTACTTCATATTTGGATGATAATGCCTGTGCCATTACTGATGCAATGGTATCTGCATTGGTATTGAAGAGATTTCCCTTTTTATCATGAGTAATGGCAGAAAACACAGGAACAAGGTTAAGCTTAATTAATTTTGAAAGCAGTTTCTTATTCACACTTTTTTTATCAATGTCCCCTACAAATCCAAAATCTATTTCCGGATGTTCTCTTTTCTTAGCCTTGATCAAATTCCCGTCTGCACCGGAAAATCCTATGGCATTGCATTTTTTTTGCTGTAATTTTTCAACAACATTCTTATTGATTCCTCCTGCATACACCATTGTTACAATATCCAATGTATCTTTATCCGTAATCCTCCTTCCGTTGATCATCTTTTGCTCCATGCCAAGCCTAGCTGCCAATTCTGTAGCTAATTTTCCTCCGCCATGAACAAGGATTTTCTTTTCTTTTATCTGGGAAAACTGATCTAAAAACTGATCCAGTAATCGTTCATCATCAATGAGCGCTCCGCCTATTTTTATGATGTACATTTTATTTTTCATAAGATTAAAGGATTTAATAGATGCGTCTTATTTTATTATTCAAAAACGCGTTTTATACAATGGATTAAATGGTTATCACCTGATTCAATTACTACTTTATATTATCTAATATTTCACTAAACACTGCTTGTGCCGAGAAAATACGGTTCTTTGCCTGCTGGTAGATGATTGAGTTTTCCCCATCCATTACCTCATCGCTTAGTTCAACATTACGACGAACAGGAAGGCAGTGCATTACTTTTGCCTGATTGGTGTTCGCTAATTTTTCATTCGTCAGCATCCAGTCCCCTTTTACTTCGGGCATTGCGGCATAATCATCAAATGAAGACCAGTTTTTCACATAGATAAAGTCTGCATCTTTTAAAGCCTCATCCTGATCGTGGATTACTTGTACGTCTTTCGTAAAGTTCTTATCAAGATCATATCCCTCAGGATTAGCAATTACCAGTTCAACATCCATTTCCTGCATCCATTCTGCAAATGAATTTCCTACAGCATGAGCAATTGGCTTAATATGGGGAGCCCAGGTTAAAACCACTTTGGGTTTATGATCTTTTTTCCAGTTTTCTGTAATGGTGATACAGTCTGCCAGACTTTGCAACGGGTGACGGGTTGCTGATTCCAAGGAAATAACAGGAACTTTTGCATGCTTTTCAAATTGACTTAGAATACTTTCATTCACATCATCTTCTTTGCTCTTCATTCCTGCAAAACAACGTACTGCAATAATATCACAGTATTGATTCAACACTTCAATAGCATCCTTAATGTGCTCTACTGTATCTCCGTTCATCACAGCTCCATCAGCAAATTCAAGATTCCAGGCTTCCTGTGCTGCATTTAAAGTCAATACATTCAATCCTAGGTTTTGTGCTGCAATCTGGCTGCTCAAACGGGTTCTCAGACTTGAGTTTAAGAATACCAGACCTATTGTTTTTCCTTTTCCTTTTTCCGTTTCGGAAAGAGGGTTTTCTTTTATTTGTAAAGCTTTTTTTATGATTTCCTGTAAGTTTTCAACATCACTTACAGCGGTAAAATTTTTCATTTTAAATTGATTTTAAAGATTTTGTTTACACATTAATTGTTGTTTTAACCCCAATTTTTATTAAAACACTTTAGAACACTTAGTTTTCAAAGTTTATTATTTTGAAAATATGTAAGCTCACATAAGATGAAAATCAAAGATTTTCAAAAACTTTAGTGCACTCTTTAAGCACTTAGTATTTTCTTACAATCACCTAAGTGTTTAAACTCTTTTGTGACTTTTGTGGTTTAAATTTTCTCCAATACTGTTTTCAGAGCATTGATGAAAAGATCAGTTTCCTCTTTTTTGATATTAAGTGCCGGAAGAATCCTTAAGACACTTTTATCATTAGAGTTTCCTGTGAAAATATGATGATCGTAAAGTAAACTACTCCTTACTTCCGAACAGTCCCTGTCAAGTTCTATCCCGATCATCAGTCCTTTCCTTCGGATTGATTTAATATGTGGTAAATCTTTAATTTCATTTTCAATATATTCGCCCATTTTCTGAGCATTTTCGATGAGACTTTCATCTTTCATCACATCCAGCACAGCAATTGAAGCCGCACATGCCAGATGATTTCCTCCAAAAGTAGTTCCTAACAAGCCATTACTTGCCTGAAATTTTGGACTGATTAGCACTCCGCCAACCGGAAAGCCATTCCCCATTCCTTTCGCAGTTGTAATGATATCTGCTTCTACTCCGAATTCCTGGTGAGCAAAGAAATATCCGCTTCTTCCGTATCCTGATTGTACTTCATCTAAGATCAAAACAACATCATATTTTTCACACAATTCTTTAATCTTAGATAGAAATGCTACAGTAGGAATCATGATTCCTCCCACTCCCTGAATTCCCTCAATGATGATGGAGGAAATTTCGCTTCCATGCACTGCAAAAGTTTCTTCAAGCTGTTCAATATTATTCCATTCAGATTTGATGAATCTTTCTGAAAAGTTGACAGGAGCCACAATTTTTGGGTTATCCGTTACAGAAACTGCAGCAGATGTTCTTCCGTGAAATGAACCCGAGAAGTAAAGGACCTTACTTTTTCCATTATGAAAAGAAGCCAGTTTTAAGGCATTTTCGTTGGCTTCAGCTCCTGAGTTACACAAGAAAAGGTTATACTCTTCATATCCTGAAAGTTGTCCTAATTTCTCAGCCAATTCAGCCTGCAATTCATTCTGAACAGAGTTGGAATAGAAAGAAATTTTTTCTAATTGCTCTTTAAGTTTATTCTGATAATGCGGATGATTATGTCCGATGGAAATTACTGCGTGACCACCGTAAAAATCAAGATATTGTTCTCCTTTATCATCCCAAAGAAAAGATCCCTGAGCTTTAACCGGATTGATATTAAATAATGGATATACGTTGAATAAATTCATTTTTTATTTTTTTATATTTTTCTTTTGTCTTGAAACAAAAGAAACAAAAGTTCAAGACGTGGAAACTTTCGCTAAAAAATATTTTTGTTCTCTAAAAATTCTAAAACTTGTGCGAAATCGGCATTTGTTCTTCGGTTCGACATTTTTGTCGCACTTCGAACAGTAGAATTTTCTTAACATTCACAAAATTATTTTTCTTAACGCTCCATTTTCCTAGGTCGACTTTGATTAAGCTTTAAAAATTCACGATTAGCTTATTGACAATTGACTTTTAAGTTTTCTTTTAAAATGCAATAGGTTTTAAGTTTAATCCTGCATTTTCTTCCCAGTTCATCGCAATATTCATATTCTGTACTGCCTGCCCTGAAGCTCCTTTTAACAAATTGTCAATCGCTGAGTGAATAACAACAACATTTCCACTCTTTTCAATCTGAATCACACAGCGATTGGTATTGACAACCTGTTTTAGGTCCATTGCCCTTTCACTGATGGTAACAAAAGGCTCCTCTGCATAAAAATCCTGATACAATTGCTCTATTTCCTCTAGCTCCAAATTTGTTTTCACTGTAGAGCTTGTAAAAATCCCTCTTGCAAAATCTCCTCTCCATGGAACAAAATTCAGGTTTACTTCTTTATTATTAAATGAAATCAGCTGTTGTAAAATCTCATCCACATGCTGATGCGTCAAAGTTTTATAAGCTGAAACATTATCATTTCTCCAGGTAAAATGAGTGGTTGGCTGCAGGGATTGTCCGGCTCCTGTAGAACCCGTGATCCCTGTGGTGAAAACCTCATCCAACAACCCTTTTTCCGCCAATGGAAGCAATGCTAACTGAATGGCTGTTGCGAAACATCCCGGATTTGCAATACTTTTTGCACCTTTCAGTTGTTTTTTATTAATTTCAGGCAGTCCGTAGATAAAATCTCTGTTTTCAAAATTTCCATCCAAACGGAAATCATTTCCCAAATCAATTACTACTGTTTCATCCTTAACCGGATTTTGGGTTAACCAATTCTGACTTTCCTTATGGGGAAGACATAGAAAAAGAATATCTACCTCTTCAGGCTTATCCGTCAACACCTTTTCACAAACCGTCGTTAAATCCGGGTACAGATCCGAAATTTTTGTTCCCGAATTTGAACGACTATATAAAAAACTCAATGTCACATGGGGATGAAAAGCCAGTAAGCGTATCAACTCACTTCCTGTATAGCCATTGGCTCCTACAATTCCTACTGTTTTCTTCATATTTTAATCAATAGGACTTGTCCTATCTTTTATTAAATCGTCCCTTCGGAACTAGTTGATATTTTGGTTAATCTGATGATATATATTTAAGGAATTGCTTACAATTTTTGTATACCCTTTCACATCATCTCCTGTCCATGCTCTGTTCGCCTCTCCATAACTCCCGAATTTATCAGACATCAGGTCGTGATCAGATTCAATTCCGTTTAAGATAAATCTGTACGGGTGAAGGGTTACGAATACTTTTCCACTTACCGTTTTCTGGGAATCTCCTAGGAAAGACTCAATATTTCTCATCACAGGATCCAGGAAAAGCGCTTCGTGAAGCCAGTTTCCGTACCAGTCGGATAATTGAGACTTCATCATTTGCTGATATTTTGAAAGCGTATGTTTTTCCAATAAATGATGGGCTTTGATAATCACTGAGGCCGCTGCTGCTTCAAATCCTACTCTTCCTTTAATTCCTACAATGGTATCTCCTACATGAATATCACGCCCAATACCGTAAGCAGAAGCCAATTCTTCTATTTTTTGAATCGCATATACGGAATGTTCAAAACTTTCTCCGTTTACAGCAACCACTTCTCCATTTTTAAATTCAATCTCCAATTCTGATGGTTGAGTTTCCTTAATTTGCGATGGAAATGCTTCTTCCGGCAGGTAATTTCTTGAAGTTAAAGTCTCTTTTCCTCCTACAGAAGTTCCCCAAAGTCCTTTATTCACTGAATATTGTGCTTTATGGAATTCCATTTCATAGCCATGACCTTTCAGGAACTCAATTTCTTCCTCTCGGGATAAGGCCATATCACGAATAGGCGTAATGATCTCAATATTAGGACACATCACTTGGAAAATCAAATCAAAACGAACCTGATCATTTCCGGCACCTGTACTTCCGTGAGCAATGGCATCAGCCTTTACTTCAAGGGCATATTTTGCGATTTCCTGCGCCTGAATCGTACGTTCAGCACTTACAGAAAGAGGATAAGTGTTATTTTTCAACACATTCCCGAAAATTAAATACTTCACACAAGAATTATAGTAGTCCTCCTGAGCATCTACGCACCTGTACTCCTTTACCCCAAGATTTAAAGCTTTTCTCTCCAACTCTTTTTCCTCTTCCTTAGAAAAACCTCCGGTATTTACAGTAACTGCATACACATCATATCCCAGTGTTTCACTAAGATATTTAGCACAATAGGAAGTATCCAGACCTCCACTAAACGCTAAGATGACTTTTTTCTTCATAATATTTATTTTCAGGCTGATTGTTGACAGCCTCATTTCCTTTTATATTGTCCGGAACAAATAACATAGCTGTACAAAGACAGTTTTTACGTTCCTTTTTCATTAATATTTCATAATTCACACAGTTCTTGCAGCCGTTCCAGAATTCCTCGTCCTGAGTCAGTTCTGAATAAATCACCGGCTTATATCCCAAATCACTATTGATTTTCATTACGGCAAGCCCTGTTGTTAATCCGAATACCTTGGCTTCCGGATATTTTTCTCTAGATAATTGGAAAACCTTATGCTTGATTTGAGTAGCAACACCTCCGTTCCTGAATTTGGGCGAAACAATCAAACCCGAATTGGCAACAAATTTCCCATGTGACCACGTTTCTATATAACAGAAACCTACCCACTCCCCGTTTTCAGTGGCTACCACAGCATTGCCCTCTGAAATCTTTTTACTCAAATATTCGATGGAACGTTTTGCGATTCCCGTTCCTCTACGCTGTGCAGAATCATACATTTCCTGCTGTATTTCACTCACATACATTAGATGTTCGCATGAGGAAACTTCTATTTCCATTTATTTATCTAATTTTTTTGGCAAATTTAAAATATAATTACTTTAAAAACCAAATAAAAAAGATATTTTTTTTTGTTTTAAAAATTTATACAGGTAAAATTATCTTTATTGGAAAATATACATTTGCTAATTTATAATATATTTGCTAAAATAATATAGTTATGGAAAATACATGTCCTAAATGCCAGAGCGACAAAGTAGTTAAAAGTGGCATTATCAATGAAAAGCAACGCTTCCACTGCAAGAACTGCAACTATTATTTTACCGTTAAAAAACTCGGGAAACAAATTGATGATTATTATGTAACCAAGGCTCTTCAACTCTATCTTGAAGGTCTAAGTTATCGTGAAATTGAGAGAATTATTGGCGTTTCACATGTTACTATAAGTTCATGGATCAAAAAATACAACATTACAAGACCCCCTCATTCCGAGTTTCATCCTGTATATAAAATATTAAAACAAAATGAACTAATTGAATATATAGCTCAGGAAGAGAACATTAAAAATTCCGGGATTATTATTACCCAATTCGCTGATAAATACATGCTGATTAAATGGGAAAGGTTTAAGAAATAGATAATGAAACTTAGATTTAAGAATCAAGACTTCAGACATCAGACTTCAAAAAAATAGACATAAAATAAATCTCAAATAACTCAATAACTAACTGATAATCAACAATAATATTAATGTAACTATACTATTAGCAATAATATATATTAAATTTTCATAAATAAATTATTAATTACAATTTGGCTTTCACAAAAAACAACGCCAAAAATTGATAATTTATGAAGAAATTACTTACATTTATTGGATTAGCCTTAATCAGCGGATCAATGTATTCGCAGGGTTCTCCTGATTATGGCAGCGGACTGAAAGTAAACCTCAATCCTGAGGGAGACAAATTCATCAGATTTATTTTATGGGACCAGCTTTGGCTAAGAAACACCTCCATGAATCCCGGAAGTATGGTTGGAGGTGAGCCTACGGATAACTCCTGGAGCATAGGAAATAGAAGGTTACGAGCTTTAACATATGCACAGATCTCTAAAAGATACATGATCCTCCTCCATTTTGGAATCAACAATCAGACTTTCATCAATGGTGGTGCTACGGGAACTTCAGGAACGGGAGGCTATGGAAACGGAAAGAAAACCCAACTGTTTTTTCATGATGCCTGGAATGAGTACGCAGTTATTTTACCTGGAGAAGCGGGAAAATTCAGTTTATCTTTAGGAGCGGGGCTTCATTACTACATGGGACTTTCCCGTATGACCATGGCTTCCACACTTAATTTCCTTACGGTTGATTCTCCTGTTTTCTCATGGCCTTTAATTGATAATTCTGATCAGTTTGCAAGGCAGCTCGGAATGTTTGCAAAGGGTAAATACGGAAAGCTTGAATATCGTTTCAGCTTAAACAAACCATTTGCAACAGACCTTACACCAGTAAATGTAACTGACCCTTCAAGAGCTGTAGCCGTAGACAATAACGGAAATCCCAGTTTTTCAAAGGCTGGATATGTAGAGTATCAATTCCTTGATGAAGAATCTAATACACTCCCATTCAAAGTAGGATCTTATCTGGGAACTAAAAAAGTATTCAATGTTGGTGCAGGGTTTTATCATCAAGCCGATGGAACAAGAACCTCTGTTAATTCCAATATTGAAAAGCATGATATTACTCTTTTTGCTGTAGATGCTTTTGCAGATATACCATTGGGAGAAGCAAAAAACAAAATGGCAGTTTCTGCCTACGCCGGATATTACAACTATAATTTTGGACCTAATTATGTAAGAAATCTGGGAACCATGAACATTGCAGCTTCTGATCCTAATTTCATCGGAAACAAAGCCATAGCAGGTCCGGGAAATCTACAGCCAACCATCGGAACAGGTAATATTATCTACGCACAGGCCGGTTTACTATTACCAAGTCAGGCAGAAAAGCCAAAAATCAGGATACAGCCATTTGCTGCGTACACTCATAAAAGCTTTGAAGCATTCGACAAATCTTCTTCACAGTTTGACATAGGAGCCAACTGGTTTATAGACGGACATCACGCAAAAATCACTACACAATATTCCACAAGGCCGGTTTACACTAGCCCTACAGAAAGTCCATCCTCAAAAGGAGAATTCATTCTACAGTTTCAGATTTACCTATAATCCGGAAATGGATTCAATTATCATTTTCTACTAACATCAAAAACTAATCAATATGAGCGAAAATCATCACGAAAGCTACGAGAATATGACCGATAAGCAGAAAAACCGCACCATTTGGAGCGTGATCACTGCTTCATCTCTCGGAACATTGATAGAATGGTATGACTTCTATATTTTTGGGAGTTTGGCCATTGTTTTAGCCACAAAGTTTTTCCCTGCAGATAATCCTACAGCAGCATTTTTATCTACACTAGCCACCTTTGCAGCAGGATTTGTTGTAAGGCCTTTTGGCGCCTTGTTCTTTGGACGGCTGGGAGACATTATCGGAAGAAAATATACATTTCTTGTTACGTTACTCATCATGGGATTCTCTACATTCCTTATCGGATGTATCCCAAGTTATAAAACCATTGGGTTTATGGCTCCTGTTTTGGTTTTAATCCTAAGATTGTTACAAGGATTAGCTCTTGGAGGTGAATACGGAGGTGCCGCAACCTATGTTGCAGAATATGCACAACCTCATCGAAGAGGCTACTGGACTTCATGGATCCAAACCACCGCTACGGCAGGACTTTTCATTTCACTGATTGTTATTTTAATTACAAAAACCTCACTTTCTCCGGAAGAATTTGACAACTGGGGCTGGAGGGTTCCTTTCTGGATCTCTATTTTGATGGTAGGTGTTTCTTATATCATCAGAAAAAACATGAAAGAATCTCCACTTTTTGCAAAGGCTAAAAGTGAAGGGAAAACTTCTAAAAACCCTTTAAAGGAAAGCTTCGGTAATAAATATAACTTTAAATTTGTTCTTCTGGCCTTGTTTGGAGCCGCAATGGGACAAGGGGTAATCTGGTATACAGGACAATTCTACGCCATGAGCTTCCTGCAAAAGGTAATGAATGTAGATTCTATGCAGGTAGATTATTTAATGGCCACTGCCTTATTTTTAGGGACGCCATTCTTTGTATTTTTCGGTTGGCTATCTGATAAGATCGGAAGAAAAGCCGTTATGATGACGGGAATGCTGATTGCTATCTTGGCTTACAGGCCTATTTATGACAGCATGTTTAAAAGTGTTAATCTTGAGAATAAAACGATTGCTTCCAACGGAATTACCGAAAAAAGAATAGCAAAAATCCATAACGACATCGCAACAGACAGTTTGGTTACTTTCCACAAGGAAACTCTTTATACTGATGGAACTTTAATCAAAAAAGACAGTATTATCCACTGGTCTCCGAGCGGACCTGTAATGAAAGATGGAAAAGCTGAAGAACCGAAAGTATCCCAAACTTTAAAACTAAGTGATGATACAAAATGGTATTTGGTGTTCCTTGTATTTATTCAGGTCATTTTTGTAACCATGGTTTACGGACCTATCGCAGCATTCCTTGTTGAAATGTTCCCTGTGAGAATCCGATACACCTCAATGTCTTTACCTTATCACATTGGAAACGGGGTGTTTGGAGGACTTCTTCCGGCAGTAGCCACCTATCTTGTAACCACGGGCAAGGAAGCAGGACATGCAACGTGGTACCTTGAGGGACTTTGGTATCCGATTGGAGTTGCAGCAGTATGTTTGATCATCGGGTTATTTTATCTTAAAAATAAGAACAATAATCTTCATGATTAATCATTAAATCACTCAAATTTTTATTAATTTTAAAACTACTAAAATGAACAGACTAAAAAAAATATTAGGCATTCTCTGGATCGTAATAGCGGCGGTTGTAGGATATTTCGGAATTACAGTACTGGGAATTCCAAAGATCACCTCAGGAAAGCAGGAAGATTTGGTTTTCGGGATCATTATCTTATTTGTACTAATGCCTATTATCTCAGGCGGAATGGCCATCTTCGGATATTATGCTTTAACAGGAGAATATTCTGACGACAAAATATAGTTATAAAAATAAGTGATAATTGATGAATGATACACCAATATCCATTCATCAATTATCTTTTACAAACCATCATCTATGAAAAAAAGACACGAACAAAAACTGGTTATCCTGAGCATCGGACTGATGATTGCTTTCAGTATTCCCATATCATTGCTTTTCAACAGTGACCGGGAAGTTTTAGGGTATCCAATGATCTTGATCTACCTGTTCGCTGTCTGGATGACCTCCATCATCATTTCTTTTGTAATCGTAAAAAAATATGATGAGTAGTTTTGCATTATTTTTCGTAGTTCTGTTTTACCTGGCTCTTTTATTCTTAGTTGCTCATCTGGCAGAGAAGAAAAGAAGTAAGCTCTGGATCAACAATCCTTACATTTATGCACTGTCTTTGGCTGTGTATTGTACGGCATGGACTTATTACGGAAGTATTGGTGTGGCTGCTACAAGCGGATTAAACTATCTACCCATCTACATTGGTCCCATTATGATTATCCCAGCCTGGATCTACATTAACACAAGAATTGTAAGAATTTCCAGGGTTAATAAAATCAGTAGTCTTGCAGATTTTATTTCTCTTCGATACGGAAACAGCAGAAGCCTTAGTGCCATCATCACGATAGTCTGTCTTCTGGCCATTGTTCCTTACATCGGGCTACAGATTAAGGCGATTTCTGAAACTTTTCATTTGGTGACAGAAACTCCACTGTCTAAGGATATTTTAACGGATAATGCTACTTTTGTTGTAGTTCTCATTGCATTATTTTCGTCTTACTATGGAACCCGTTATGTAGATGCTTCGGAAAAGCGTTTAGGCATTATTTCAGCTATTGCCCTTGAAAGTTTTTTAAAGCTGTTTTTCATCATCATTCTTGGGCTGTTTGTAATCTATTATGTATTTGATGGTTTCTCAGACATTTATCAGAAAGCGAGTCAGTTTGAAGATTTTAAAGAAAAAAATACATTTAACGGAGTTGAGGGCGCCATGAACTGGATGGTTTTATGCATGATTTCCGCTACAGCCATTTGTATTTTGCCAAGACAGTTCCATACAGCCATTGTTGAAAACAGACAGGAAAAGCATATCAGAACCGCAATCTGGTTTTTCCCACTTTATCTTTTGATATTTACAGTCTTTATCTTTCCCATAGCATGGGGAGGAAGATTAATTTTTGATGGTCAAAAAGTAAACCCGGAGTTCTACTCTATCCTGATTCCACAACATTTTGACAATACACTGATTACTGTTTTGGTTTTTCTTGGAGGACTAAGCTCATGCATTTCCATGATCATTATTTCTGCCATTACATTGTCTATCATGCTTTCCAACAACCTTATTATTCCATATGGATTGCTTGGAAAATTTAAGTCTGAAAATGAAGAGCAAAATACAAGAAACATTACCAATATCAGAAAATTCAGCATTTTCGCTTTGATTATCATGGCATTTGTTTTCTACAAATACTTTATTTTGAAAACTTCACTGGATTCTGTAGGACTGATTTCCTTTGTAGTGATTGCCCAGTTGGCACCCGCATTTTTCGGAGCTATATTCTGGAGAAGAGGGAGCTACAAAGGTGCCGTTGTTGGGCTTGCGGCTGGATTGGCAATCTGCTATTTCGGATTGATTATTCCACAGTATTACTTCTCGTATAATCAGGAATTCAAAGGAGTTTTAAGAGATATGTACAATTCCTTTGACTTCTTCACCATTCCTTATCTGGCAAAAATTCCACAGATTTTCTTTTGGTCACTGTTGGTAAATACGGGTTTATTCACTGTTATTTCAGTCAGTACAAAAGGGAATTATCGTGAAAGAAACTTTGCAGAACTGTATGTAGATATTGACAAATACATTCAGAACCACGAGAATGCGTTCATCTGGCGAGGAACAGCTTATATTTCTGATATTCAAAATATTTTGGAAAGATTTTTAGGCAAAAACAAAACTGAGCAGGCTTTAAGAATCTTTAATTTAAAATATAATATCGATTCCAAAACCGAAACAGCCGATTCAAGATTCATAAAGTTTTCAGAGAACCTTTTGGCAGGAAGAATTGGTACAGCATCAGCCAAGATTTTAATTGAGGGGGTAACCAAAGAAGATAAAATATCCTTAAAAGAAGTATTAAATATCCTTGAAGAATCCAAGGAAAATATCAGCATCAATAAAAAACTTACGGAACAGTCTGAAGAATTACAAAAGCTTTCGGATGACCTAAGAACAGCCAACGAAAACCTTATTGTTAAAGATCGTCAGAAAGACGACTTTCTGGATTCCGTTGCCCATGAATTGAGGACCCCGATCACTGCAATCCGGTCAGCAGGAGAAATCTTGGCAGACGATGATGATATTCCTTTTGACATTAAGCAGGAATTTTTGAATAACATCATCACAGAATCAGACAGATTAAGCGAAATCATCAATGATATTCTTTATCTTGACAAGTTACAGCATGGCGAAATCTCGTTAAATATTCAACAAAATAATATTCTTGAAACCTATAAAAAGGCCCTTAGCCCACTTCTCCACCTGATCCAGCAGAAAAATATTCATTTAAGCGAGGTCAATCTTTTGAATCAGTTTATATTTGAGTATGATGAAGCAAGAATGATTCAGCTGTTTCAGAATATTTGGGGAAATGCCTTAAAATTTACAGATGAACAGGGAACGATACAAACTAAATTATTTGAAAAGGATGACCAATTGATTATTACCATTTTCAATACAGGAAAGCATATTCCTGAGGAGGATCTGGAAATGATCTTCGACAAGTTTTATCAATCCAAAAATCAGAATATTTTAAAACCGACAGGAAGCGGACTTGGGCTGGCTATTTCAAAAAAGATAATACAGGCTCACAATGGAAGCATAAAAGCTGAAAATAGTGGTCTTGGTGTAACTTTCACCATCAGCTTTCCTGGAAAAACAATTAACGAGATTAAAAATGAAGTTGAACAACTTTAAAAAGCATTTATGAGAAAGATAATCATTGCAGATGACGAACACAAAATACTAATGTCACTGGAATACAGCTTTAAAAAGAACGGCTATGATGTGTATATTGCCCGGGACGGAACGGAGGTACTCGATTTTTTAAAAACAATGGTTCCTGATGTCATTCTTCTCGACATTATGATGCCTAACCTTGATGGCTACAGTACATTAGACATCATCAGACAGGATGAAAAACTAAAAGATGTAAAAGTTATTTTCCTGAGTGCAAAAAACAACCCAAGAGACATTGAAAAAGGATTGGAAATGGGCGCTGATGCCTATGTAACAAAACCTTATTCGATAAAAAAACTGATACAGCAGATTGAGGAAATTTTTGGAGAATAAAAAACACTAATACGATATTAACATGAATGCAGATATTCAATTTAAACATAGCATAGAAAACAAGGAGGATTTCTGGAAAGAACAGGCTGCAGAAATACAGTGGTTTGAATTTCCACAGCAGATTCTCTCTAAAGACATCAAAGATTACCCACAATGGTTTTCGGATGGCAAGCTTAACATGTGTTATTTATGCATTGATAAACATATTGAAGATGGCTTTGGAGAGCAGAATGCGATTGTGTATGATTCTCCTGTAACGGGTCAGAAGAAAACCTACACTTTCAATCAGGCAAAGGAAGAAATTTCAAAACTTGCAGGCGGGCTTGCTTCTTTGGGACTGAAAAAGGGAGACACAGCAGTTATTTATATGCCCATGATTCCGCAGACTCTTTTTGCCATGTTAGCTTGTGCAAGAATTGGTGTGATTCATAATGTCGTTTTTGGAGGATTTGCCCCTCATGAACTGGTGGTAAGAATTGATGACTGTAAACCTAAAGTCTTAATCACGGCAACCGCAGGAATAGAAATCGCAAAAAGAATCCCCTATCTTCCTTTGGTAGAAAAAGCAATTGAACTCGCACAGGACAAAGTGGCCAACATCATTGTTTACAATAGAAAATTAGTAGATAACCAACATGAAATGTTTGATGGATTAATTGACTATGAAGAGCTGGTTCAAAAGTCAGAACCCGCAGACTGTATTTCCGTTGAGTCTACTCACCCACTTTATCTTCTTTATACCTCGGGAACTACAGGTAAGCCTAAAGGAATTGTTCGTGATACCGGAGGATACGCCACGGCATTAAAGTATTCCATGAAATATATCTATGGCGTGGATCCCGGAGAAACCTATTGGGCAGCATCAGATTTTGGATGGGCCGTTGGACATAGTTTTTCAGTGTACGGGCCACTAATCAACAGAAATACCACGATTATTTTTGAAGGAAAACCAATCATGACTCCTGACGCAGGAACTTTCTGGAGAATTATTTCGGAATACAAGGTTTCTGTAATGTTCACTGCTCCGACAGCGATCAGGGCCATCAAAAAAGAAGATCCCAATGGAGAATTGGTTAAAAAATATGACCTGTCACATTTTAAAAAGCAATTTTTAGCAGGCGAAAGGTGCGATGTTGCCACATTGGATTGGTTTGAAGAACACATAGGGGTTCCCGCGATTGACCATTGGTGGCAAACCGAATCAGGATGGCCGATGCTGGGATTAATGACTTTTGATGATCAGTACAAAATAAAAAGAGCTTCCGCAGGAAAACCAATTCCAGGATATGATATTAAAATTTTTGATGAAAACGGACTGGAACTCAACCCACATCATGAAGGCTATCTGGTAATCAAACTTCCTCTCCCTCCAGGGGCACTTCTTGGAATCTGGAAAGACCATGACCGTTTTGAAAACAGTTACTTATCACAATATAAAGGCTACTATTTTTCAGGAGATGGCGCCATACAGGATGAAGACGGCTATATTTTCATTACAGGAAGAGTGGATGACGTGATTAACGTTGCCGGACACAGGCTTTCTACTTCTGAAATGGAAGAAATTGTTTCCTCACACCCTGATGTTGCCGAATGTGCGGTAGTAGGCATTGATGACGATTTACGGGGACAAGTTCCTTTTGCCACCGTCGTTTTGAAAAATGGGTCCGAAATTTCAGAAGAAAATGTAGAAAAAGAAATCATTCTGAAAGTCAGAGAAAAAATAGGAGCTGTTGCTTTTTTGAAAAGCGTAATGGTGGTAAAAAGGCTTCCAAAAACACGCTCCGGAAAGATTCTAAGAAAATTAATCCGAACATTATTAGACGGAAAGGATTTTCAGATTCCATCCACCATTGATGATGAGAAAATCATTGAAGAAATTCAGGAAAAAATCAATGAATATAGGGCCTAGACGAAAAATTAAACATATATTTAAATATCATTTTTAATCGTTTTAAACGACAAAAGAAAGGAAAGTTCTAAGCACTTTCTATTACTTAATTTTTAAAACTTAAACAGTTTAAACTTTAAGACCACATAAGCAAAAGACAATCAACAAATTATCAATACAATTCAAATTTCAAAAAACGAAAGGGATATGAGAAATTACTTAATAGAAGATTTACCACAATACTTTGAAGATTATAAAAAGTCTATCAAAAACCCAAAGAAATTCTGGGATAAGGTAGCCGATCAAAACTTTGTGTGGTACCAAAGATGGAGCAAGGTTGTTAAGTATGATATGAATGAAGCGAAGATTACATGGTTCAAAAATGCCAAGCTCAATATCACAAAAAACTGTATCGACAGGCATCTTGCCATAAGAGGAGATAAAACAGCCATTATTTGGGAACCTAACGACCCCAAAGAAGAAGCTCAGCATATTTCTTACAACGAATTATACACCCGTGTCAACAAAACAGCAAACGTTCTGCGCGATATGGGAATTGAAAAAGGAGACAGAGTATGTATCTATCTTCCCATGATCCCTGAACTGGCTGTTACCATGCTGGCTTGTGCTAAATTGGGAGCCGTTCACTCCGTTATATTTGCCGGATTCTCTGCCTCTGCTGTTTCTTCAAGAGTGAATGACTGTGAGGCTAAAATGGTGATTACATCTGATGGAAGCTATAGAGGAAGCAAGGTTTTGGACCTGAAAAGCATCGTAGATGAAGCGCTGGAAAAAACGCCAACTGTTGAAAAAGTCTTGGTGGTAAAGAGAACCCACAACGAAATCAAGATGAAGGAAGGAAGAGATTACTGGCTGGCTGATCTTTACGAAAAAGCTTCTCCGGATTTCGTTACAGTCATCATGGATTCTGAAGACCCGCTGTTCATTCTGTACACATCCGGTTCTACAGGAAAACCAAAGGGGATGCTTCATACCTGTGCCGGTTATATGGTGTATACTGCCTACACTTTTAAAAATGTTTTCAACTATAAGGAAAATGATATCTATTGGTGCACCGCTGATATAGGATGGATCACAGGACACTCTTATATTCTTTACGGACCATTATTGAACGGAGCTACAACTGTAATTTTTGAGGGAGTTCCTACCTATCCTGAACCGGATCGTTTCTGGGAAGTAATTGAAAAACATAAAATTACTCAGTTTTACACCGCTCCTACTGCCATCCGCTCGCTAGCCAAGGAAAGTACAGAATGGGTAGACAAACATGACCTGAGTTCTTTAAAAGTAATTGGTTCTGTAGGAGAACCTATCAATGACGAAGCATGGCATTGGTTCAACGATCACGTTGGAAAGAAAAAATGTCCTATTGTAGACACATGGTGGCAAACTGAAACAGGAGGAATTATGATTTCGCCTCTTCCTTTTGTTACGCCTACAAAACCGACCTATGCTACCCTGCCTTTACCTGGCATACAGCCAGTATTGATGGACGACAAGCGTAATGAAATCACAGGAAATCAGGTTACAGGAAACCTTTGTATCCGTTTTCCGTGGCCGGGAATTGCAAGAACAATCTGGAGAGATCACCAAAGATACAAGGAGACTTATTTTACAGCTTTCCCCGGAAAATATTTTACCGGTGATGGCGCCTTAAGGGACGAAGTAGGTTATTACAGAATTACAGGGCGTGTGGATGATGTCATTATTGTTTCAGGACACAATTTAGGAACAGCTCCTATTGAAGACAGTATTAATCAGCATCCTGCCGTAGCAGAATCTGCAATTGTAGGCTATCCGCATGATATTAAAGGAAATGCTTTATATGGCTATGTAACACTTAAGGAAACCGGAGAAAGCCGTGATAAAGATAATCTGAAAAAAGAAATAAATCAGTTGATTGCAGATCAAATAGGACCTATTGCCAAACTGGATAAAATACAATTCGTTTCAGGTCTTCCGAAAACACGTTCAGGTAAAATCATGCGTAGAATATTAAGAAAAATTGCTGAGGGAGACTTTAGTAACTTTGGAGACATCAGCACATTATTGAATCCGGAAATTGTAGAAGAAATTAAAAACGAAAGAATCTAATTACGTTTTAAAATAACAAGAAAGAGCCTTAGAAGTAATTATTTCTAAGGCTTTTATTTTTTATTCGAGTCAGAAATATCAAAGAAAAAGTTAGAGTTAAAATAGTGCCACTTCTCTCAATATCTTTATATTAAAGAAACAGATTAAATGAATAGAATTATAAGTCCATTTATTTAATTCAAAAAATCAATCATATGTTTGATAGATATACTCAAGTATTTTAACATTATTATATAGATAAAATATTAATAGGTTAATTTTATTAAATTTATAATAAAAAATAAGTTTTTTTTTACTAACTTTAATCACAACTTTAAAACCCATTAATTATGTCAAATATATTAGCTGGGCTATTTGAGCACCATAGCAATTACAAAAAGCTTGAAAGTGATCTGGAGGATTCCGGATTCCAAAATTCAGATTACATCATATACCTTAATAATGAAACGGACAATACACAATACCTGGCCAGTGTTGCGGTAAAAGATATGGAGCAGCTGGATACTGCCCGGAGTATTTTCACACAAAATACAGTTATAAAAACCTATTTGTTCGAAAACATGAGCATTGATCAAGCCAATTATGAAACGATTAAAAAGTATATTGATGCAAGAAATAGGGCTGAAATTCACAATAGCCCCGACATTAAAATCAAAACGTCAAGTGACGGGATGAATTCAGAAGTAAAATTCTAATCAATATAAAATCTAGTAACCGAGAATCCGTAGTACAAACTACGGATTTTTATGTTTGAAAAAACTAAAAATTTTCGTATTTTCGTCTAAATATAGGCATCTACACAAATGAGTTACGATCTAGAACAAGAGAATAAAGAGATCCTTGCCAGATATAAGGACCTGATTTCTAACACATACAGAACATTGGATGAGGAAAATAACAAACTCATCCGAAAGGCATTCGACATTGCATTGGATGCCCACAAAGATCAAAGGAGAAAATCTGGTGAACCCTACATCTACCACCCTATCGCTGTAGCCAAAATTGTAGCAACAGAGATTGGTTTGGGAGCTACTTCCATTGCCTGTGCGCTTTTGCATGATGTAATTGAAGATTCCGACTACACTTATGAAGATCTTAAAAAGATCTTTGGAGAAAAGATTGCCAATATTGTGAATGGATTGACTAAGATCTCCATCATGAATCATCAGAATATCTCTGTACAATCAGAAAATTACAGAAAATTACTGTTGACACTGTCTGAGGATTTCAGGGTAATTCTTATCAAAATTGCAGACCGTCTTCACAATATGAGGACGTTGGAAAGCATGGCTCCGGATAAGCAGAAGAAAATTGCTTCGGAAACCGTTTACATCTACGCCCCAATGGCACACCGTCTTGGGCTATATAACATCAAATCCGAATTAGAAGATCTTTCCTTAAAGTACAACAGCCCTGAAGTCTATAATGAGATTACAGAGAAATTGGAACTCGCTAAGGAAAGCCGTGAAAGGTATATTGAGGAATTCAAAAAAGAAGCATCGGAAAGACTTCGTGAAGAAGGATTAAACTTTAAAATCAAGGGCCGCGCAAAGGCAATTTCTTCCATTTACAGAAAAATGCTGAAGCAGGGAGTTTCCTTTGAGGAAGTTTTTGATAACTATGCCATCAGAATTATCTATAAATCTGACGCCAAGAATGAAAAGTTTCTTGCATGGAAAATCTACTCCATTGTTACAGATGTTTACCACAGTAACCCATCAAGGATGCGTGACTGGATCACCCAGCCTCGTTCTACAGGATATGAAAGTTTACACTTAACAGTTTTAGGCCCTGATAGAAAGTGGATTGAAGTACAGATTCGTTCAGAGCGTATGGACGAGATTGCAGAAAAAGGAGTTGCGGCCCACTACAAATACAAGGAAGGCTATAAACAAAGTTCTGATGACCGAAACTTTGAAAAATGGGTAACAGAAATTCGTGAAGTTCTTGAACAGCAACAGAACCTTTCTACCTCAGAACTTTTAGACAATATCAAACTTAATCTTTATTCAAAAGAGGTGTTTGTATTTACCCCAAAAGGGGAAATTAAAATTTTACCAACCAATGCAACGGCACTGGATTTTGCCTTTTCCGTTCACTCCGATTTGGGAATGAAGTGTTTGGGCGCTAAAATTAATGGAAAATTGGTTCCCATTTCCTATATTCTTCAAAACGGAGATCAGATAGATATTCTTTCTTCTCAGAATCAGAAGCCAAAATCTGACTGGCTGGAATTTGTAGTTACATCAAAGGCCAAATCCAAGATTAAAAGCTACCTGAATTCCCAGAAAAACCAATTGGTAGAAGAAGGCAAGGAAACTTTACAAAGAAAACTTCGTCATGCGAAAATCAATTTCAACGATGAGGAAGTTAATAAGCTTCAGAAATTCTTTAATTTAAAGTCTTCACAGGAACTGTTCCTTAAATTCCAGACCAACGAACTGGATGCAAGCAGTTTAAGAAAATATATTGAAAGTAAAAACGTATTCAACAACCTGCTTTCAAGATTTAGAAAGTCTCCTACAAAAAATCTTCGCTTCGAGGAACCTAAGGAGCAAAACCTAGACATGATTGTCTTCGGAAAGGATGAAGAAAAGCTAAACTACAGCTATGCAAAATGCTGTACAGTAATTCCTGGAGATAAAATCTTCGGATTTATCACTATTTCTGACGGAATCAAGGTCCATAGTGACAGCTGCCCAAATGCTATCAACCTTAGAGCACAGTATGACTATCGTGTCATTCCTGCCAAGTGGGTGAACGCAGAAAGCTTCAAGAACAGAGTAAAAATTGAAATTGAAGGCCTTGACAGAATGGGTATGATTAATGACATTACTACTGTCATTAGTGGAAGTATGGGAATGGATATGAAAAGTATGTCTATTGAGTCCAATAACGGAGTCTTTATGGGAAATATCAATCTCGAAGTCAAAAATAAGGGGCAATTGGAAGAAACTTTCAAAAAGCTCAAGAATATTAATGGAGTCTCGAGGGTGAGACGACTACAATCGTAAATATGAATTTATCACTTTATTTTAAAAAATTTTTCAACAACAGTCAGGCCTCAGGAATTATTCTTATTTTCTGTGTGCTTATTTCATTACTTATTGCCAACTCATCTGCTGCAGAAAGTTTTCAGCAGTTTTTAGACAAGGAAGTAGGTACTCACCTATTCCAACTGGAGTATCCTGTCAGCATCTGGATCAATGATGGTCTTATGGCGGTTTTCTTCCTCTTGGTAGGTCTTGAAATAAAAAGGGAACTGGTAGAGGGTGAGCTTTCATCTTTTAAAAATGCATCCCTGCCTATTTTTGCAGCCGTGGGCGGAATGCTTGTTCCGGCAGTTATTTACAGCATATTTAACGCAGGAACCGAGTACAGCAATGGTTGGGGAATTCCGATGGCAACGGATATTGCATTTTCTTTAGCCATTATTTCGATGTTGGGTAAGAAGATTCCCAATTCAATTAAGATATTCCTGGCGGCATTAGCAATCGTAGATGACCTTGGAGCTATCCTTGTAATTGCCATTTTTTATACTGAACAGATCCATTGGAGCTATCTTCTGCTATCTTTGGGAGTGACTGCTCTGCTGTTTATTTTAAATTTTTTAAAAGTTACCAAAACGATATTCTACATTATTCCGGGGATCTTTTTATGGTATTTCCTGCATCATTCCGGAATACATGCAACAATAGCAGGAGTTTTACTGGCCTTTTCAATTCCTACCAATGCTTCCAATGTGGAAATTTCACCACTGGAAAAACTGGAACATCAGCTTCATGTTCCCGTAAGCTTTCTAATTATGCCAATATTTGCCTTAACGAATACCAATATTACCTTTTCAAATGAAATGGTTGCAGGCGTTACAAGTACGTTAGGATTAGGGATTATCTTCGGATTAATCATTGGAAAACTGATTGGGATTAACTTATTCTCCTTAATTGCTATCAAATTAAAGCTTAGCTCTTTACCACAAAACAGTAACTGGCTTCAAATGATTGGTGTAGGCTTACTTGCCGGAATTGGTTTTACCATGTCCATTTTTATCGCTTTACTATCTTTCAAAGGGGAAATTATTATTCAGGATGAAGCTAAATTTGCCATTCTGATCGCTTCATTTGTTGCAGCTATCTTAGGCTTTACGATCTTAAGCTTAAGTTCCAGAGGAAATACAGTACCGGAAGAAGATTAATCTTTTTTCAGATTACCCAGCTTTCTTTGATGTTCTTCATCACTGTCAAAGTTGGGTTCTGTAATTTGAGAATGGTAGTGGACTGTTTCCTTTTGAATCTCGTCAGACAATAGTTTTTCTATTCTGAGCTTTCTGATAGCCATATTCAGTTCATTTCCGAATAACAGGAGATATACATTCACATTCACCCAAACCATCAGCAGAATCATACTTCCTATGGAACCGTAAAGAACGTTATATCGGGCAATATCCTTTACATAAATAGCAAAGATATACGTTGTGACCACAAACAATATAGTTGTGAGAACCGCACCCGGAATAGCCTGTCTGAATCTGGTAATTTTCACTGTTCCCAACCAGTAAAAAAGAGTCAGAAGAATAAAATAAAACAACGGAAACGAGACGAAACCAATGATACTGGAAAGGTTATCTACCAGCCATGAGACATCATACGCAGGAGTAAACAGTTTCATAACAACCTCTACATAGTACACTCCAAAAAGCGCTAAAAACACAATGGTAATAAAGCCTATTGTTATAAAAAATGAAAGAATAAACTCCTTTACATCACTCAGTTTTTCTTCTGTATTTTCATTAAACCCGTTGATAAGAGAAAAAGTACCGTTCGTGGCAAATATAAGCGCCAAGACAATCGTCAGATTACTGATTCCTTTCATATTAGGAATGATATTCGTTTCTATATAGCCTCTTACATCACCTTCCATATTGGACGGGAATACATTATGCATCAATACATCAAAAATATAAAACTGTAATTTGTCGTAATGCGGCATATAAGGCAGTACAGAAAGAAGAAACAAAATAAACGGAAATAAACTGATGGTAAAGCTCCAGGAAATAGCAGCAGCCTTTCGTCCTATCTTTCCCTTAAAAATCCCTGAGATATAGATCTGAAACATCTGCCAAAGCGATATTCCCAAAACAGGAATATGTATGTCATCAAAAAACTCCTGAATTTTCAGGATAAATTTGGGAACTGTTACACTCATCTATTGTTGTAGTTTCTTCATTAGCTACAAGATCAAATATCAGATAACTCCAATTAAAAGAGCTTTTTTTCATGATATTTTCTCTATCTCTCTTACAAATATAAACATTTTCCCTCTCCTCTTTCTCAACGAAAATTATATAGAATTGAGGTGGAGGAACAAGAATAACAAAAATTCTAATGTTTTCTCTTTTATCGGTATGATCCTATTTAAATTAATCGTAAACAATTAAAAATAATCAAAATTAAGCTTGTTTATATATATTTTGCCCGGAAACTCTTACATGACTGCCTTTGATGAGGCATCTGTGTTAATCTTAACCGTTAAAAAATTCCTATCTTTGCCGACTGAAAATTATCAAATAATGCGAATCAGTTTACTTTGTATCGGAAAAACAGACGATAAGGAAATTACTTCTTTAATCAATTACTACCTTAATCGTCTTCCTAAACACTGGAATTTTGAAATTACCGAAATTCCGGATGTTAAGAATGCAAAAAACCTGTCTGCTGATCTGCTTAAAAAAGAGGAAGCCAAACTATTCCTTAATCACATTGATAAAAACGATCTTGTTGTAATCCTCGATGAAAAAGGAAAGCAGTTTACCAGCCGCGAATTTTCCCAGAAAATAGATACATGGATGAATTCTTCTGTGAAAAAAGTTCATATACTGATTGGAGGTGCCTATGGTTTTTCTGAAGACATGTATAGCAGAGCCAATGAAAAAATGTCATTATCCAAAATGACATTTACGCATCAGATGATTCGATTGTTCATTGTAGAGCAGCTTTATCGTGCTGATCAGATCCTACAGGGGAAACCCTATCATAATGATTAAAGGGAAATTATTTTAAAATCTCAGATACCTTTAAAAAGTATTGTAAATGATGGGTTATATTTTTAACCCGATCTGCCTTTTAGCTTCTCCTACTACAAAAGCAACTGAATTGGCAATATTAAAGCTTCGGATTAATTTTGACATCGGAATGGTTAAATGATTTTCAAACTGATCCAGAACTTCCTTACTCAGCCCTACACTCTCTTTTCCAAAAACCAGCCAATCTCCATCTTGGAAATCATTTTCCAGATATGATTTTTCCGCATGTGAGCTCATTAAGAAAACCCTTGATGGGTCCGGAATACTTTTTATCCATTCTTCTACATTTGCATATTCGGAAACATCAAGATGTACCCAGTAATCTAATCCGGATCTTTTCAGATTTTTGTCATTAATTACAAATCCAAAGGGATGAACTAAGTGTAGTCTAGACTCTGTACCCACACACAGACGCCCAATATTTCCTGTATTATTAGGTATTTCAGGTTCTACAAGAACAATATTTAACATGTATATCTTTTATATGAATTAAAAAAAACAGCTAAAGTAAGGCATATGCTACATTTAACTGTTCTTTATTTATGATTAATAATAAATTTCCCCTTTAAAATAGTCCTGTTTATTGTTCAGTACTTTATCAGAAGAAAAGTTTATATCAGATCTGTTATTTCTTAGTACATTTAGCAAAGTAATCCGCTAGTATAGCCTTTTCATAGCCCAGCCCTACTGCTTTATTAAGATTATCACAAGCTTCCTTGGGTTTAGCCATTTCAAATAAAATCATTGCCTTGGTCACAAAGGATTGCGCAAATTTAGGATCAATGGAAATAGCTTTGGAAACATCTGCAAGGGCTTCCTTAGTTTTCTTCATTTTCAAGTAAACATCCGCTCTTCCGTTATATAATAATGATTCAGGTTTTTCGGCAATAAGTTTGTTGTAATCCTTTAAAGCCCCTTCAAGATCATCATTGTTTTTCTTCAAATTGGCCAATCCGGTTTTTGCAAAAATATTATCCGGTGCAAAGCTCAGAATCTGATTAAGATCTTTCATTGCCAGTTCTTTTTTACCCTGACTATCATAAATCTTAGATCGCATCAGATAGAAATCAGGATTTTCAGCATCCAGCTTAAGTCCATTTTCAATGTACTCCAATGCTTTTGTCTTGTCTCCTTTCTGGCTGTGTAATGAGGCTAAGTTTACATATACGGAAGCTGACCTAGGATCAGTCTTTAATGCCTTTTCATAAGATTTAAAAGCAAAATCCGTTTTTCCAAGTCTTCTTTGGGCTGTTCCCAGATAATTGTAATATTCTGACTTAAATTTTTGAATCTGTTCTTTTTCCGCCAATTGGGAATACTGTTCTTCAGCACATTTATAATCTGCCTTTTTAAAACATTCTTCGGCCGTTTTCTTGTCCTGACCGTAGATATTCAACGAAAAAAGACTGATGGATGCTAAGAGTAATAAAGATTTTTTCATGAAGTTATATTTTGTTTATTGATCACTTTTTTGGCGAGTGCACCAAATATCACTCCCAATAAAGATCCAACAAACGCCCCCACCAAAATATCAATTGGAAAATGCACTCCTAAATATATTCGGCTGTAGGAAACCACTATAGCCCACACAAATATAGCATATGGAAACCATTTAAGCTTATTTTTCAGTAAGATACTTAAAAAAGATGCCAAAAAGAACGTGTTAGAGGCATGAGCGGAATAAAATCCAAACTGCCCGCCACATTTTACAATTCTCATGTAATGTTCCAATGTGGGATCATGACAGGGCCTTAACCTTGCCACACCATATTTGAAAACACTTGCCAACTGATCTGAAACCGTTGCTCCAAGTGCTAAAAATATAAGAATAAAAACTAAGGATTTTAGTTTATAGTTTTTGTATAAAAAATAAAGGAATATAATATAAAGAGGTACCCAGATCCATGTACTGGATATCAACATCCAAAACTGGTCAAAGGCAGGGTCTCCTAAATTATTAAGGTATAAAAATACCTGTTTGTCTTCCTGAATAATTTCCTCCATACATTATCTGCTTACAGGCCCCTCGTAGGTTTCATCATCGGCGGGCTTTGGTTTTGGAGGTTCATTGGTAGTGGAAGCCGGATCTGTAAGAATATCTTTTTCAATATCCTTCATCGGATTGAAATCCTTTGCAGCATCTTTTACTTTCTCAATTTCACGTTTAATCTCAGAAACAGGATTATCTGTTTCTTTCATGATCTCAGTTTTGATATCTTCTACTGCTCCACGCATTTTTCTAACGCCTGCACCTAAGTCACGCGCAATCTGAGGCAATTTATCCGGACCGAATAATACAACGATTGCCACTGCAATCAATGCCATTTCTCCAATGCTTAATTCCATGGTGTAAAATTACAAAAGATTATACATTTATTTACGGTAAACTAAAAATTTAAACAAATTTTAAGATTTTATAAATAATACTCAAATGGTAAAGCTTAAAAAACAGGTTTGATCGTAAATATTCTCACAAAACAGCAAACCGTTTAATCCTCTATAGCTTAATATTTTCAATATAAATTTATCAATTAATAAATAATTAATTCAATTTATTGAGAATTAAACAGTATTTAAGTATATTTACAATACACAACCAAATAAATATTTATTATGAAAAAATTAATTACCGGCTTTAAAATTCTGGCCGTATTATCAGTATTGACACTCAACAGCTGTCGTGATGATAACAATGAAATTTCTAAACAGGAAACAATTCAGGCTAAAGTAACCACTGCTGATCTGAAAAAGGAAGTAACCTCTATTTCACAGGCGGTTCCGGAGATTGTACAGTCACAACTGAATGAATCTCAAAAGAGTCTTGAAAAGTATTTAAAAAGTGATTTACAATTTGCAGGAGTCGACGTAATCGGAAAAATTTCAACTCAAAAGGGTATCGAAATTTCTCAAAACCTGATTTCTGATAAGGATCAGTTTATAGCCCTTGGAAATCTTTTGGATCTTTCTTCTGTAAAAATGGGAAGAATTGGGGATCTTTATACGGGAGACGATCTTACCATTGCCCAAAACGGATTAAAAGAAATGGCTACTGAAGAAATAAAAACAGGCATCAATGTAATGGAAATCATTTGGAGCAGCAAAAACGGAAAGTTCACTACGCTTTGTTTTTATAATGATTCGGGAATTGTATGGGATAATATTCTTGGTGGCTTGGTGATGATGGATACAAGAGGAACCAGCGAAAGTTCTACCGGCAATGAGTCTGCAAGGGTTGCTTCTAAATGGTATAAGCAATGGTGGACCGCCAACTGGCTTTGGGGATCTAAAAGAGGTGAAGCGGGGTACCAGATCACTGTTTACTATACAGGATCAACAGTATCCAATACGGATGTAAATGACTGGGCTTATATCAGTTTAGGCAAAGCAAAAAGTGAGAGTAAGATTACAAAAAATACAGGAGCTTATGGACAGTGTCGTTATGCGTTAGGGCTTTGTACTCCTACAGGTTCTTTAAGCTTTAATTCCAGTAATTTCTCCGTTTCATTCTCAGGATTGGGAAGCAATGTTGTGAATAATGGGGTAAAATCTCTCTACCCTTAATTTTCATAGAATATAAAATTTTTCAAACAGTAAGGGAAGCCTATATGGGCTTCCCTTTATATTTTACACTAGTGTTTTCATTCTGTCATTATTGAATCTTTTCTCTTCCTTGGCCTATAACTGCTTAAATTTTCCCTTTTTTCTTAAAAGCAGAATAGGTAATTACAACGCTGATTGCCATTAAAATAAATGCAAGGAAGAAAGGCGCTCCTGAAAACTTAAATGGTGCTTCATCATGCGTGAAAAAGTAGAACAGATTCGTCATCATTGGAGGTCCGATAATGGAAGTAGCGCTCATTAAACTGGTTAATGCTCCCTGAAGTTCACCTTGCTCATTGGAAGGAACACTTTTCGTAATCACAGACTGTAAAGCCGGTCCACAGATTCCTCCTAAACAGTAGGGTATCAAAAAAGCAAACATCATCCACCCTTCAGAAGCAAATGCAAACAACAAAAGACCTAGCGCATATAGGGCAAGTCCATAATAAATACTTTTCTGTTCACCCAGCCTTGGCGTTGTCCATCGGATCAAAAGCCCTTGTACCAAACCAACCAACAAGCCTACAACTCCTAAAGAAATCCCAACCATTCTTTCTGTCCATCCAAACTTATACATGGTAAAGAAACTCCAGTTACTTTGTACAGCATGCCCTGCAATGTAGATTAATATTAGTGCAGCAATAAGTCCTGAAATCTCAGGGTGTTTTCCTAAAAATTTAAAAGATCCTACTGGATTAGCTCTCTTCCAGTCAAATTCTCTTCTTTTATCTTTATCTAAACTTTCGGGAAGAATGAAGTATCCATAAAGGAAGTTAAGTAAACATAAACCTGCTGCCGCATAGAAAGGGACTCTGGCACCATAATGTCCCAGAACACCGCCTAAAACAGGCCCTATAATAAATCCTAAACCAAATGCTGCCCCAATCAGACCAAAGTTCTTTGCTCTGTCTTCATCATTTGAAATATCTGCAATATAGGCACTGGCTGTAGTTACACTTGCTCCGGTAACCCCTGCAATAACTCTTCCCAAAAACAGCCACCAGATTGTGGGGGCCAATGCCAGGAAAATATAGTCTACTGCAAATCCGAAAAGCGAAATCAAAATAACAGGTCTTCGTCCGTATTTATCACTTAAATTTCCTACAAGAGGAGAAAAAATAAACTGCGTAAATGCATAGGCAAATCCTAGCCAGCCACCATATTTTGCTGCTTCACTGATGTCTGCATGAATCAATTCTTCAATCAATTTGGGAACAACAGGGATAATGATTCCCCATCCCGTAATATCAATCAGTAAGGTTATAAATATAAAGCCTATGGCCGCTTTTTTCTTTGAATTTTCCATGATGGTGCAAAATTAATCAAATCTTAAAAATAATGATTCTAAATTTCATTATATTAAAGAAGTATAATATTGAATAACAGAATACTATTAAAAAAACAATTTATTTTAATGGTGTATACAATAATAAACCTCAAAACAAGATGTTACAAAATGCTTGAAACAAATTTTAAATTCAGATAACAAAAAAGCCTTTCTTTCGAAAGGCTTTTACTAATTTATTGTAGTTTGTTTTACTTTGAAGCAAGTACTTCTTTATCTGAAGTAGTTTTTCCATGTACTTCATCTTCTTTTCCTTTCTTAAGGAAGTCATAAGCAATTGCCGATGCAATAAAGATAGATGAGTAAGTACCGAATCCAATACCAATTAGCATTGCAAACATAAATCCTCTAAGGTTATCACCTCCAAAGATGAAGATCGCAAGGATTACCAAGATTGTAGTAAATGACGTGTTGAACGTTCTACCCAATGTACTTGAGATAGAGTCATCAAATAATCCTGCTAATGTTAATGATTTCTTCTCTCTTAAATATTCTCTAATTCTGTCGAAGATAATTACAGTATCGTTAATTGAGTACCCTAATACAGTAAGGATTGCAGCGATGAAATCCTGGTTGATCTCCATGTTGAACGGCATATATTTGTGAAGCAATGAATACGTTCCTAAAATAATAACCGCATCGTGGAATAGAGCCGCAACAGCACCTAAAGAGAACTGCCACTTTCTAAATCTGAATAAGATGTATAAGAAAATACCTCCTAAAGCAGCCACTACAGCAAGAATACCGTGTGTCTGAATATCGTCTGCCACAGTAGGACCTACTTTTTCAGAAGAAATGATACCAGCGTGATCTTTATCTGCAGATTTGAAATCGTGTAATGTAATGTTAGCTGGAAGATCTCCTTTTAACCCCTCATATAATTTCTGTTCAATTGTCTGGTCAGCCTTTAAAGACTCATCTTCGATTAGGTAATCTGTAGAGATTTTCAACTGATTGGCATTTCCAAAAGTCTTAGCTTCTACAGAAGAGTTCTTACCGTCTTCAGTCTTGAATAGTTTTACTAATTTCTCTTCTACATCATTAGCATTTACCGGTTTGTCAAATCTTACCACATAGTTTCTACCTCCTGTGAAGTCAATACCATATTTAAACCCATGAGTAACCATGGAGAAAATACAGATCACTGTTAATACAGCAGAGATAATATATGCATACTTTCTCTTACCAATAAAGTCGATCCAAGTATTTCTGAATAGGTTTTTCGTTGGTGGAGTCCATACAGAAAGGTGTTTACCTTTATTTAATCTACTAAAGATCATTACTCTTGAAAGTAATACAGAAGTAAACAATGTCATTACGATACCAATCATCAATGTCAAAGCAAATCCTTTGATAGGTCCTGTTCCGAAGAAGAACAATACAACTGCCGTCAATAAAGTAGTTGAGTGACCATCGATAATTGCACTTAATGCGTGTTTGAAACCATCCTTATAAGCTTCTAAGATACTCTTACCTGCAAATAATTCTTCTTTCGTTCTTTCGTAGATAATTACGTTTGTATCTACCGCCATCGCCATCGTCAATACGATACCTGCGATACCAGGAAGCGTCAATGTAAAGTCACCGGAATCCATAATTCCGAAAATATAGAATAAGTTAATTACCATTGCAATTACAGCGTACACACCGGCACCACCGTAATAGAAAATGATATAAACAATAATAATCAAGAATGCGATTGCAAATGAGATCATCCCTGCGTTGATAGATTCCTGTCCAAGAGACGGACCTACCTGAGTCGCCTGTACTACTTTTGCACCCGCCGGTAATTTACCAGCTCCTAAAACGTCAACCAATTCTTTAGCTTCCTCTTGAGAAAAGTTACCAGAGATTTGAGTTCTACCGTTAGGAATAGCATTTACAACGTTTGGTGCAGTGTACACTCTGTTATCAAGTGTTACAGCAACTGGCTTCCCTACGTTTTTCTCAGTTAAAGTTTTCCAGTCTTTTGCACCTTTAGAATCCATCTGCATGTCTACTACTACTCTTCCAAGTTCATCGTAGCTAATGCTGGCAGTTTCTACAGCACCGTCTACCGGAGCTTTTTGGTTGATGTTACTTCTGATTGCATACAATACCAAATCATCAGGACTTGTAGCCTCAGGCTTGTAACCCCACATAAACTGCGTATATTTAATGTTTGCCGGACGTAAAGCCAAACCTACCTTGCTATTTAAAATTTTATTTACAACAGCAGTATCAGATAATTTTACGTTAGCTACACCATTCGTTCTTAATTTGTCAAGCTGTAAAAGGTTGATGAAGTTCACATTTTTTGCAACTCCCATAGAATCTCCTTTTGCAGCAACCATAGTGGTTAATGTTTGGAAATAAGGTGCAATTTCAGGAACTTGTTGTACTTCCCAGAACTGAAGTTTTGCAGAAGTCTGAAGCATTTTCTTTACCTTATCGATATCCTTCATACCAGGCATTTCCACAGAAATTCTAGCTGTACCCGGTACTCTCTGAACGTTTGGCTGGATTGCTCCAAGTTTATCAATTCTCGTTCTGATTACCTCGAAAGCTGTTCCTACAGAAAGATCAATTCTTCTTTTCACAATACTTTTTACCTGCTCATCAGTCGTGTTGTACTTGATTTCAGATAAGTTTGTGTTTCCGAAAAGTTCCGGATCAGCAAGCTTAAGGTTGGTACCTTTTGCTTTGTTAACCGCATCGAACTGTTCAAAGAAGTTGTCGATGTAAGATTTTGTTGAGTTTTTCTGAGCTTCATCAGTCTTGTTCAAAGCATCAATAAGAACAGGATTTGTTGAATAATTGGTTAAATCATTAACCAAATCTCTCTGGTTGATTTCCAATAGAACGTTGATCCCTCCTTTTAAGTCAAGACCAAGTTTCATTTCCTTGTCTTTAGCTTTTGAATAATAAAGCTTTGTATACCCAAGATTAAGAGTATCCTCCTTGATTCGTTTGATCTCTTTCTCGTTTCCTTTCGCAGCTTCTATCTGCGATTCAATTTTGCTGGCGTACCAGGTTGGCAATAGCTCGTTTAAGCAAATCAACCCCAGGACAATAGCAACAATTGTAATAAGTCCTTTTCCTTGCATTTTGTTATAACTACGTTAAATTAAGTCGGCAAATATAATGATTTTCTTGTATTTTATGAATTTTTAACAACAGAAATGGTTTATTTTCAGATATATCAGCATTCTGATTTACATTTAAGATTTAACAATTTTTTTACTGTATCCTAGTGAAGTTTTCAAAAATTAATTGGTATAAAATTTTCATTCCTACATCAACACACTAACTATCAAAATATTATGAAAAAACAACTTTTTATCATCAGTATTTTTTCTTCCTTAATTGTTAATTCTCAAAGCATTAATTTGGAAGAATTTGCCAGTGGACTTACCAATCCCGTAGAGATCACGAATGCCAACGACAGCAGATTGTTTGTTGTACAACAAGACGGAATGATCAAGATTCTTCAACCTAATGGAGCCATCAATGCAACCAATTTCCTGAATATTTCAACAAAAATTCTCTATGGTGGAGAAAGAGGACTTCTGGGACTTGCATTTCATCCACAATACTCTACCAATGGGTATTTTTTTGTGTATTATAACAACACAGCCGGAAATATTATTGTGGCAAGGTATAACGTAAGTACTACCGATCCTAACTTAGCTGATCCCAATTCTGAAAAAATTTTAATGAATATCCCGAAACCATTCAGTAATCACAATGGCGGAAGCATTCATTTTGCTCCCGACGGAAAGCTGTGGATCATCACCGGTGATGGAGGAAGTGGCGGAGATCCCAACAACAATGCTCAAAATAAAAATGTGCTTCTGGGTAAAATGCTGAGGATTGATGTAGATGCTACCGGACCCTATAATATCCCCGCAGACAACCCTTTTGCAGGAGCTACAGTAGATGGAGCTGATGAAGTATGGGCCTATGGACTAAGAAATGCATGGAAGTTTTCTTTTGATTTGAATACAGGAAACGCTTGGATTGCCGATGTAGGACAGGGAGCTATTGAGGAAATCAATAAAATACCCATAACGCAACCCGGACTTAATTATGGATGGCGCTGCTATGAAGGCAATACTGCTTACAATACAACAGTTGGCTGCCCCAACTCTTCTACTATGACCTTTCCTATTGCCGTGTACGATCACTCCGGAGGAAAATGCTCTATCACAGGAGGCTATGTTTACAGAGGCACTCAATATCCGTCACTTCAGGGGAAATATTTCTTTGCAGACTACTGCTCTACCCAGATCGGAATCCTAAATCCTGATAATTCCATTGTGTGGACTTCTCCCTACAGCGGAAATAATTTTTCAACTTTTGGACAAAACTCACAAAAAGAATTATATGTAGCCGCCGTTAATAGTGGAAAGATTTTTAAAATCACAACCGGAACCCTGGGTACACAGGAGACTAATCAATTTGCAACCATAAAAATCTATCCTAACCCCGCATCAAAAGAGGTTTTTGTGAATGGAATTAAAGATAAAAATGTAACTGCAGAGATCATCAGCGCAGAAGGACGGAAAGTATTGGAAACAGGCTTAATTACAGAAGGGCAAAGAATAGACATTTCCAAAATACCAACAGGTGTATATTTTATCAATGTGAAATCTGGAAATTTAAAATCTTTTAGTCAAAAACTTGTTATTGAGTAAGTTCTATTTTTTACAAAGATGAATATTGTATCCAATACATCATTCGAGCATAGAGTGTCTAAACTAAAATTTTAAGTGAAATAAAAAAGCGGTTCAAGACTGAACCGCTTTCTCTTTATATCGTCATTGAGAAAATCCTCGTTTCCGGCTTATTTCTCATCATTCTAAGGTCAAATACCATTGCTACATTTCGGGTGAATGCTCTACCAGCTTCGGTAATTTTAACTTCATGGCCGTTAATCTCAACCAATCCGTCATTTTCCATTTCTTTTAACATATCCAGTGCATTTTCCAATTCAGGAAAGGAATTATGTGTGCTAAAAGTAGTTTCCAGCTGACACATCAAATTCAGAATATGTCTTCTTACAATCAGATCTTCTTCATTCAGAACATGTCCTTTCACCACAGGGATTTCACCCTCTTCCACCATTTTTTGATAGTCTTCCACGGTTTTTACATTTTGAGCAAACGCATACCAGGAATCTGAAATAGCCGACATTCCAAGTCCTACCATCAATTGGGTATTGCTTGAAGTGTAGCCCATAAAGTTTCTGTGAAGTTTTTTATGAATCAGAGACTGGTACAAATCATCATGTTCCAGAGAAAAGTGGTCCATCCCAACTTCAATATATCCAAGATCCTGAAGTAATTTTTTCCCATCTTCGTACAAGCGGCGTTTTTCTTCACCACTCGGCAGGTCATTTTCATCAAATCCTCTCTGCCCAACACCTTTTACCCATGGAACGTGTGCATAGGAATAAAATGCCAGTCTATCCGGCTTCAATTCCATTGTCTTTCTAATGGTATGTTCCATTGCTTCCCAAGATTGGTGTGGAAGTCCAAAAACCAAATCATGACTAATCCCCCTGTAACCAATTTCCTTAGCCCACTCTGTTACGTTTTTCACGTTTTCAAAAGGCTGAATTCTGTTGATTGCCTTTTGTACTTTAGGATCATAATCCTGTACTCCAAAGCTTACTCTTCTGAAGCCCAAGTCATATAAAGTCCGAAGATGGTCTCTCGTTGTATTATTAGGGTGTCCCTCAAATGAGAACTCAGGATGTTCTGCAATATCTACGGTTGCAAAAATTCCTTCCAGAAGTGTTTTTAAGTTTTCCGGAGAGAAAAATGTTGGTGTACCTCCTCCCAAATGCAATTCTTTCAGCTTTGGTCTTTCATTAAAAAGCTCAAGATAAAGCTTCCATTCCTTTAACACGCTTTCCAAATAAGGAACTTCAACACTGTGTTGTTTTGTTATACGCTTATGGCATGCACAGAATGTACACAACGCCTCGCAGAAAGGCAAATGGATATAAATAGAAATTCCCTCCTCTGCATTGCTTTCATGAAAAGACCTGATTACGCTCTCCTTCCATCCTTCTGGTGAAAATGTAGATTCATCCCAATACGGAACGGTAGGATAAGAAGTGTAACGCGGTCCGGGAATATTATACTTATCTATTAAAGAATTCATTTTGAAAAATAAAATTTTATAAGGTGAGGAAGTTTAACATCATTAAAATTCCATCCTACAAAATTAACCATTAGTTATGAATTTTTGCCTATGAATTATATTAGGTTATAGTTTAGAATGAGTCTAAATACACTGTTTAAACCTATTACAGAGATAATGATAAATTCTATTTATTTTATTGATCTTACGTATTTCTTCAAATCTTCTATTTCAACTTCAGCATCACAACTCTATCTTTCCCCGCAAGAACTACTCTATTTCCATCAATCCACTGGCAAACATACAAGCCTTTTTCATCGGAAATTTTCTTCCAAGTCTTTCCAAAATCTGAAGAATAGCTGATATGCTGATCACCTACCGCTATAATCTCTTTTCCTTTTGAGCCGGGTTTTATTTTCACACAAGTCATATATCCTGCATTGTGTCCTGAAGCCTGAATTTGCCAGGTTTCTCCGCCATCATTAGTTGTCGCAATATTATTGATATTAGCATCCTGCTTTGTATAATCGCCACCTACTGCAATTCCGAATTGGTCATCATTGAAATCAATGGAATACATTCCCTGTGAAGATTCCCCCTGAATGAAAGGGGTTTTGAAAATCTCCAGTTTTTCAGTTTTTAGATTCAACCTCAGAATTCTCGAAGCTTTCCCTCCTGTTGCTATCCACATATATTTTTTGGTAGAAGATATATTGGTATTGCTCGCTGCAAAGGCTGCTTCACCATCGTTTAATAACACATCGTTTTTAAACATTCCCCATCTTCCATCTCTATACACCGCTAATTTCAACAAATGATCCTTGTCTGCATCACTGAATGTATAGGCTAGTTTATCATTTACAAAATGTAAAGCATCATAGAATGCCGTTTTTGTAGTATCTGTGAAAACAATCTGTGACTTTAAATCTTTTTTATCAATCTTAAAGAAACGTCCCGGACTTTCAATATTGATGGCATAAAAGGAATTTTTATCCTGTGCCAGCGTTCTGAACTGAAGTTTTTCTTCAGAAAGCCTGATCTGTTTTTGATTTTTATAATCCTTAAGATCTACAAATCCAAACTTGGAATCTGTACCGCTATACCAAATCTTGCTGTCATCAACCTCAAGTGCCCTGATGCTTATTTTATCATTAAGAATTGTTTCTATATTTTCTACCTGTTGAGAAAATGCAGTCATTCCTACGGATAGGAATACAATGGACAAAATATTTTTCATACTATATATTCAACAAAAAAACCGCCGAAGCGGTTTATATTAATATTAATCTATTTCCTTGTATTTTTCAGGATTGTTAAGTTTACTGTTTGATTTTCCATAAAGGAAATATACTAGACCTCCTAGGAAAAGCCATACAGCAGAAAGTTCCAATGCGTGAGCACTTAGGTTAAATATTAAATACACATTAATAAATACACCTAATGCTACAACAATTTTGTAAGCAGGAACTTTGAAAGGTCTGATCAAATTAGGTTCTTTCTTTCTCATTACCCAAACTGCAATACAAACCAGTGTAAATGCAAACAGAGTTCCGAAACTTGTCATATCTGCCAATGTAGAAATTGGTGTAAATGCAGCAATAAATGCTACTACCACACCTAAAAGGATAATTCCTTTGTAAGGAGTTCTTGTTTTTGGGTGAAGTTCTCCGAAGAACCTAGGAATCAAACCATCTTTTGCCATTCCGATAAAGATTCTGGACTGTCCCATCATCATTACCATTACTACAGAAATCAATCCTACGGTGGCAGCAATTGTTACTACATTACTTGCCCAGTGCTTTCCTGCTATTTCAAAAGCATAAGCCACAGGAGCTTTAATTGCATCAGGATATTTCCCTTCCGGATTAAAGTCTGTATAGTGCATCATTCCTGTCAATACAAGAGATACACAGATGTATAATGCTGTACAAACTAACAATGAAACAATAATAGCAAAAGGAACATCTTTCTTAGGATTAATAGCTTCACCTGCTTGTGTAGAAACAGCATCGAAACCAATATAAGCAAAGAAGATAGCGGCGGCTCCGGAAATAATCCCTTTAATGCCATAGGCAGAAACCATATCTCCTTCAGAATTTCTAATGTTTACCTGATCAGGAATAAAAGGCTTCCAGTTTTTAACACCATCAACAGCGTTATAAAGATCAGTATTGGAAAAAATAATATAAACTCCGGCAATAATTACAAAAATAACCGCGGAAGTCTTCATCAAAACGATTAAGTTATTTGCTCCTGCTGCTTCCTTTGTCCCTTTTACCAACAATGCAGTAATCAATAAAACAAGGATGAAAGCAGGTAAGTTCATAGAAAATCCATCACCTGTATAACTTGACGGATCCGAGGTAAGATATCCTGGTAGATGAACGCCAAAGATCTTCAAAAATTTGGTAAAATATCCGGACCAACTCACAGAAACAGCCATACTGGCCATAGCATACTCCAGGATGAGACACCACCCCATGGCCCATGCAAAAATTTCTCCTACTGTTCCATAAGCATAGGCATAAGCTGAACCTTCAACAGGAATGATGGAGGCAAACTCTGCATAGCACAATGCTGCAAAAACACAGGCAATACCTGCTATAATAAAGGAGATTGCAAGCGCTGGTCCTGCGTGGTAATAGGCTCCCGTTCCCGTAAGAACAAAGATTCCACCTCCAATGATAGCACCTACTCCAATTGCTGTTAAACTCCATTTTCCAAGGACTTTTTTCAGCTCACTTTTCTTCATATCTGCCTCATAGGCACTTAGTGGTTTCTTAACCCAAATTTTCGACATGTTTTTTTATTTATTAAGGATTTACGAAAATATAAAAAATTTAGGAACTCCCACGTTTATCGTTAAACTTTCATCATTTATTTTACATTAAAGCCTCCAAAACCTAAGCAACACATTATTTAATTCATTTTAAAAAGTCCATTTTTTTGCTTATTTTTGATCGCATGAATTTATATGATCTTTTTGTAAAGCCTTATGAAAGCTATGATTTTCTACAAATCATGCTTGAAGCATCGGGTGCTATTTTCGGAACTCTGAGCGTATATTTTTCCATTAAAAAAAATATATGGGTTTACCCCACCGGCATCATCTCTACACTGATCTATGTATATATTCTTTTCAACTTTGGCTTATTGGGAGACTGCCTTATCAATGTGTATTATTCTGTGATGAGTGTGTATGGTTGGATTTTATGGGCAAAAAATTCTGAAGATCATGTTCATGTGGAAGTTACCTGGGCTACGAAAAAAGAATGGCTCTATGCCGTCATACTTTTTATCCTTAGTCTTGTACTGGTTACCGCTATCTATTATTATAAGCCTTATATTGATAATAAGTTTTCCATGGAAAGTACAAGTCTTGGATTATATCATTTGGATTGGGCTAATTGGATGGATATTTTTACCACTTCAATATTTTTAGTAGGAATGTGGTTTATGGCCAAACAGCGCATTGAGAACTGGATTTTCTGGATTATTGGAGATTTTATTTGCATGCCAATGATGATTTTTAAGGGTCTTGGTATCACTTCGGTTCAATATTTGGTATTTACTATAATGGCTATCTTAGGATACCTTAGTTGGAAAAAAAGTTTTAAAGAAAAAAAAGTACAATAAAGTCATGAAAAATTTATTTAAAATAGCAGTCAGTATTTTTGCTATTACCAGTTTAACATCTTGTTTAGCATATACAGACGGATATGGCAGCAATGGTGGTTATGGAGACCCATACTACAATAATGGATATTACTATGCTCCTTCTGGGTATTATGGAAATGGAGGATACTATGGTAATGACGGCTATTATTATAGAAATAACATTAATTATTATTATGATAATGGTATTCCTTACTATTATGATAATTACAATAACTCCAGAAGAAAAGTATACGTAGAAAGAAGAACTACGGTAACTTCACAAAGACCAAACAACGGATTCCGAAATAATGGAGGTTCATATAACAATGGTGGCTACTATAATAATGGCAGCTCCAATAGAAACTCCAACAGCGGAAGTAATAACAATAGCGGATTCAGAAACCAAAGTAGTGGTAACCAAGGAAACCAAAGCAGTAGCGGATTCAGAAATCAGAGCAGTAGCAGTTCTCAGGGAACCCAAAACAACCAAAGCAGTGGTGGATTCAGAAGCCAAAACAATGGATTTAGAAATGCTGAAAGCACTAGCAATAGCTCCAGCCGATCAGAATCTTCAAATAGCGGTGGATTTAGAAACAGCTCTGGCACCCAAAGTAGCAGTTCTGGCACTTCAACCAGACAGAACAGCAGCAGCGGAGGCTTTAGATAAAACGATTATAAATAAGGAAACGAACAGTTAACACTGTTCGTTTTTCATTTAAAATATATTAATTTTGTCTCTTCAATTTAGACAAAAATATATGGAATTTTATAAATATCAGGGAACTGGGAATGATTTTGTAATGGTAGACAACCGTGATCTACAGTTTCCAAAAGACAAAAATATCATTGAAAAATTATGTGACAGACGCTTCGGAATAGGTTCTGATGGGCTTATCCTTTTGGAGAATGATCCTGATTATGATTTTAAAATGGTTTACTATAATTCTGACGGTGGTGAAAGTACCATGTGCGGAAACGGAGGAAGATGTCTTGTCGCCTTCGCATTTTTTCTAGACGTTTTTGAAGACAAATGTAAGTTCATCGCAATAGACGGTGAACATGATGCTGAAATTCATAACGGGATCATTAAACTAAAAATGATTGATGTAAACACCATTTCACATGACGGAAACGATTCTGTTCTTAATACAGGCTCTCCTCATTATGTAAAATATGTAGAAAATCTGAAAGACTATGACGTTTATACAGAAGGTCACGGTATCAGAAATTCAGAAAATTATAAGGAAAAAGGAATCAATGTCAACTTTATTGAAAAAATTTCCGATAATGAAATTTTTGTAAGAACCTATGAACGAGGCGTTGAGGACGAAACTTATAGCTGCGGCACAGGAGTTACAGCTTCGGCTTTAACTTTTCTTCAAAAAGACAATCTAACTTCTGTAAAAGTTAAAACCCTGGGAGGAAATCTTAAGGTATATGCTGAAAAAAGTGGAGATTCTTTCTGTAACATTTGGCTGGAAGGACCCGCAAAGCAAGTTTTTAAAGGAAAAGTAGATATTCTTTAAAATCAAAAAACTTTTAATCAACATTATTTAAGAATGAAAAAAGCTATTCTCATTATCATTCTGCTGGTTTTTGTAGTCGCAGGATTTTTTGGTTTGAGATTTTATAATAAATACTTTGGAAACAATGTAAAAAAGGACGGCTATATTTTGATCCCTCATAAGGCAGAATTTAAGCAGATCCTGGACTCTATTGCTCCATACATTAAAGACCGCGAATCTTTTGAGTCTGTAGCCAAGGATAAAGGTCTTAATACAAGCTTTAAAGCCGGACGTTATCATATTGAAAGCGGTAAAGGCAATACGGACCTGGTAAACATGATTAAGGCTGGTAATCAATCTGCAAATTCTTTCAGAATCGGAGATTTTGGAGATATGTACCAAATGATTGGCAAGGTTACCAAAAAAACAGAACTGGATTCTTTACACTTTGTGAATGATCTGGATGGAGTTGCTCAGGAAAAAGGATACAAAAGCGTTGAAGATTTAAAAAAATATTTCTTCATTGATACTTATAATTTCTTCTGGACAGTAAGCCCAAGAGAATTCTTCGCAAAATTTGAAGATCAGTACAATGACTTCTGGACAAGTGAGAGAAAGAATAAAGAACAGCAGTCTGGGTTAACAAGGGACCAAATTTATGCCCTTGCTTCCATTGTTTATAAGGAATCCGGAGGAAAAAAAGATGAAATGAAAACGATTGCAGGATTATATTTAAACCGTTACAGAAAAGGCATGAAGCTTCAGTCTGATCCTACGGTGATTTATGCAATTAATAAGCAGACTAATTTTAAAGAACCTATTAAAAGAGTATTATATAAACATTTGTCTACTCCATCTCCTTATAATACATATGCCAATGCAGGTATCCCTCCGGGACCCATTTGTGTGGTAGATAAGAATTCGGTGGATGCTGTTTTGAGTGCAGAAAACAACAATTATATATTTATGTGTGCAGATCCTGCAAGATTCGGCTATCATAAGTTTACGGCAAGTGCTGAAGAGCATGCTGTAAATGCAAAAGCTTATCAAAACTGGCTCAATTCAAAAAATATAAAATAGGCAAAGCAGGCATCTAAAATTTATACAGTTAAAAAACAATAAATAAATCATAATATTTTAAAAATCAAACCGATATAAACTTTTAAAATATTAAGGGTTATCCTTTCACGATTTTATACAAAAAAATAACCTATGAAGAATAAGACAGAAATTGTCAATATTTTCACAAGAAAAACACTAGGACTTACTTTAGTACTTTCGGCGGCAGCAATGGCTTTCGCACAGGAAAAAGCAGGGGTTTCAGGGATCATTGTCAACAAGAAGAACCAACCGGTTCCCTATGCGTCTGTAACTTTTAGTAATAAAGCCAACACTGCATTAAGTGATGCTGTACTTACAGATGAAAAAGGACAGTACCAATTACAGCTTACTCCCGGAGCTTATGACATTACCGTAGAAGCTATTGATTACAAAAAAAGTGTAGTTAATAAAAATATTACCGGAGCCGGCAACATTGGAGCATTATCCATAGAAGCAGAGGCAACTTCTACTCTAGATGGAAAAACGAAGGAATTACAAGGTGTTGTTATTACTGCATCAGCAGCTAAGCCCTACAAAGTAGAACTTGACAAAAGAACTTATGATCCATCACAGGATATTGTCAGCAAAGGAGGAAACCTTCAGGATGTTCTGAGTAATGTACCTTCTGTTTCGGTAGATACGGACGGAACAGTTTCCATGAGAGGAAGTACGAATGTAAAATTCTTGATTAATGGAAAGCCGTCTTCTCTTTTGGGAATTGATGATGGTGCCAATGCACTGCAAAGTATCCCTGCCGATCAGATCGAAAGAATTGAAGTGATTACCAACCCTTCTTCAAAGTTTGAAGCAAGCGGAACTTCCGGTATTTTGAATATCATTCTTAAAAAGAATAAGAAAATTGGTTTTAATGGTAGTGTAGTTGGAACTTTGGGATATTTTCCAAGAACAGCCCTTAATGCCAATTTAAGCTGGAGAAAGAATAACTGGACATGGTTTGTGAACGGTGGCGGCGGATATACAGAAAACAAGACGAAAAATAATTCTGAAACAACCTACCATGATATTAAATTTCCAACGCTAGATCCAATTCCAACAACACCAGCAGAGATAGCAAAAGTCCCTAATGTCCCGGTTCACCAGTATCAAAACTCTGTCAATAAAACATATAATAAAAATTATAATGTAAGCGCAGGTTTTGTGTATGACATTTCTGATAAAACATCAGTCAATTTAACAGGATTGGTAAGAACATTTGAAGGAGATGGAAATGAGCTTGTAAATACCTACGATTCCTTTTATAAATACACTGGAGCAACGTCAGAGCCGTGGAAATTATTGAACCCTTACACGCTAAGAGATTCTAAAAGTGTTTTTAACAATCTGGCATTTCAAGGGGATTTAGGCTTAGATCATAAGTTTGATGATAACGGACAAAATTTATCCTTATCCTTAAGTTTACAAAGAAACAGAAGTAATAATAATGCTGACATTCTGGAAAGTGTTGACAATATACCCTCTGTACAAGATATTACCAGAAGACATTCTGTAAGCAAAACTGTAATTGGAAAAGCTGATTATGAGTTACCGGTAGGAGAAAATTCCAAAATTGAAGCAGGTTACAGATTGGATATCAATGATAATACTTATGATAATTTTGTAAGCAGCACTTCTAATAATCCTCTTATTCCGAACTATAATAACAATACGGATTATAAGGAAATGTTTAATGCATTCTATCTTCAGTTTAGAAGTAAAATAGGAAACTTTGGTTATCAGTTGGGATTAAGAGACGAAATTTCAAACGTTAAGATCAATTATATTAGCCAAAACCCTGATAAGGAACCATTAAATAAAACTAAGAATTACAACAACTTGTTTCCAAGTGTATTCTTAAGTTATGACATCTCTAAGAATAATCAGATCTTGGTAAACTACTCTCGTAGAATAGACAGACCTAGATCATTCTTCATGGTTCCTTTCCCTAATTACACGAATAATCAGAATATTTTTGAGGGGAATATTGATCTGAATCCATCTTATGTAGATTCTTATGAAGTAGGTTATAATATCACTAAGAAGAAGTTTACCATCAACCCTACTTTATATTACAGACATGCAACTGATGATACAAAAATGTTGGTGTACAGACCTGATGAAAGACAGAAAGTATTCTACACAAAACCTGAAAACCTGGGTAATGACGACCGTTATGGTTTGGATTTAAACTTTACATACGATCCTTTTGCATGGTTCAAAATCATGGGTAGTGTAGATTTATTCGGATACAAAACTTCCGGAATTGCAACTTATAAAACAATAGATGTAGACGGATTGACTCAGGTGCGTTCATTAGATTTTACAGGAAGTGGTTTTTCTACAAGACTACGTCTTAATACAACCTTTAAGCTTGATAAAACATTAAGTGTACAGTTGCAAGGATTCTATAGAGGAGGACAAAAAACAGCCAGCCAAGACAGAAAAGATATGTATGCCATCAACTTTGGAGCATCTAAAACGATCTGGAAAGGTGATGGAACACTTTCATTCAACATACAGGATATCTTTAATACAAGAGGTATGGAGGTGACTAACTACAGCAATGATTATACACGCAGCAGCTATATGCAATGGCAGCCAAGACAGTTCTCTATTGCCTTAACCTACAGATTTAAACAAGGTGAGAAAGTAGAGCAACCTAAGAAGAAAAAGGATATTAACTCCAATGAAACAGGCGACGATCAACAAGGTGGTCCAATCTAATAAAGTAAAAAATCCCGAAAATTAATTTCGGGATTTTTTTATTCGTTTATTTTACGGGTTCTTTCTGGGATGCTTTTTCTTTTTCAGCTTCATAGATTCTTTTTCTTAAGTCACTGGTAGAAAAGCGATGATCTCTTTTATTATAAAAAATCTCAATTCCCTTTTCTTCACAGTATTGCTTACCTGTAAAATCTCTGTCCATATAATCATCACCAATAATTCTTACATCAATTACAAAAGATTTTAAAATATCCAAAAGATCTTCTTCTGTATAGTAAGGAATGATTTCATCCACAGCATTTACCGCTTTCAGCTGAATGTATCGTTCAACGATAGTCTGGCTTGGCTTGTTTTTGTTGGGACGGTCATGAGAAGGATCAATTTGTAGCCCAACAATTAAGTAATCGCACACTGTTTTAGCTTCTTCAAGCATCTTGATATGTCCTGCATGCAGTAGGTCGAATGAGGAAAATGTAATACCTATTCTTTGTGTCTTCATATTAAATTTGGTTAAAACTTCGCTGAAATAAATGTTCTTTTAAATGGATAAAAGACAGGTGAATCAGGGAAGATGTTTTGTAATTCTTGTTTATAGTCTTTTTTAAATTGTTCTTTCAAATCATCAGGAAGTCGTTCTATATAAGGAAGCATTGCTGTTCCTGAAGCCCAAGTAAATACTGCTTCGGCATTTTCAAGAACATGAGGAAATACTTTCTCATAAACGGTAATTTCTCTTCCTTTATTGTCAAATAATATTTTAGCATAGTATTCTATCTTCAAAACAGGAGACTCTCTTTCCCATGAATGATAAGCTGTTTTATAAGGCTCTGTACCCGCTATTTTTCTTAACAGTTGATGTACAACATATTCATGATTGGATGGTATTTGTACTGCTAATTGGCCTCCTTTATTAACTTTACTGATTATTCTTGGAAAAAGTTCTTTATGATTATTACACCATTGGATTGCTGCATTTGAAATAATCAAATCATAGGTATCTCCCAAATGAAGCTGCTCTTCTATACTTCTTTTTTCAAAGATCAGCCTGCTTGTTTTGAACTGGGCTGCCTTTTCAAGCATTTCTTCTGAAGAATCTATCCCTAAAACCTTGGAATCTTCTAAATAATCTAAGAGCTTAGAAGTGAGCTCTCCGGTTCCACATCCCAGATCTATAACAGAGATTCCTGTCCTTGATTCAACAAGGTTTAATAAATCAAAAAATGGAGCTGATCGCTCTTCTTTAAACTGGTCGTATACTTCAGGATTCCAAGCCATGATTAATATTTTTTATGAGTTTCTAGAGTTCAGATACTTTTGCCATTCCCAGGTTGTTTTCAATGACTCTTCAAGTGAGGTTTCAGCTTTCCACCCAAGTTCATTTTCAGCTTTTTCTGGATTAGCATAAGCAATGGTAATATCCCCTTCTCTTCTTGCACAGATCTGATAAGGCACCTCTACATTATTTGCTGTTTCAAAAGCTTTGACTACTTCCAAAACAGATGAGCCTTTTCCTGTTCCCAGATTGTAAGTATCAATCAACGCTTCCTCAGACTGATCGTTAATAAGTTTTTTCAAAGCAGCAACATGGGCTTTTGCCAGATCAACAACATAAATATAATCACGAACAGCGGTTCCGTCTACTGTGGGATAATCATCACCCCAAATACTCAACTTTTCACGTATTCCTGCAGCAGTCTGCATTACGTAAGGAACCAAATTATTAGGAATTCCTATTGGCAATTCTCCAAGTTTTGCAGATGGATGCGCTCCAATGGGATTAAAATATCTTAATAACGAAATTTTTCGGTTGTATGCCTTTGCAAAATCAATAAGGATCTCTTCTCCCATTTGCTTGGTCTTTCCATAGACACTTTCAGGCATTTTTAAAGGAGTATTTTCGTCAATTGGCATCACATCAGCTTGTCCATAAACGGTGCATGATGAACTGAAAATAAAATTGGAAATCCCTCTTTCTTTAAACTCCTGCAAAATATTGATAAGGGAAAACATATTGTTTTCATAGTAATCTACAGGCTTTATCTGGCTCTCTCCCACTGCTTTGAAAGCAGCAAAATTAATACAGCCATCAATTTGGTGTGCATCAAAAACCTGATTAAGCAGTTCTTTTCGCTTTAGATCAAAGGGATAAAAAACCGGCTTTTTACCTGCAATTTCCTCAATATTTTTTAAAATAAACCTCTCTGAATTGGATAAATCATCTACAATAACCACTTCAAAGCCGTTATTAAGAAGTTCCACTACTGTGTGAGAACCGATGTATCCAAGTCCTCCTGTAACAAGTATTGCCATTTTTATTTTTTAATCTTCGTGTTTTCCTATGTTTTCTATTTCGTTAACTACCTTATACTCTTTTACTTTAAATACATTGACAATAATCAAAATTAATATGAATGAAACTAAAAGTTTAAAACCAAAATGTTCTAAAACATAATACCCATTTAAAAATCCTAAGAGTAAAGGATACCCTAAAACAATTATGGATAAAGATAAACTAAGGTTTAGAAACAAAACAGCTTTATCATATTTTTCAATCAAATTGATGAATGCAAATGCATTAATGACAAGTGAAATACAGATAACTAATGTCTTAAATATGCTGAAATTATCAAATAATTTCAAAATTGAAAATGCAGATATTATAAAAAGCAATAGGCTGGTAATTACAGCTAAGTAATAAACCAGCCTATGTTTAAATATCTTTCTTTTCATTATTTCATAAACTCAAGCACTGCGTCTGTAATATACTTCAACTGCTCTTCGTCTAATTCTGTATGCATTGGCAGAGAAACTACCTGATCCAGAAGTTTGTCTGTATTCACAAAATCTGCATCATTACTTTCCTGGAAGTAAGCTTTCTGCTTTCTTAGGGCCACTGGATAGTAAATCATTGCAGGAATTTCCTTTTCTGTAAGGAATTTCTGAAGTTCATTACGTTTTCCGTTCAGGATTCTTAAGGTATACTGGTGGAATACGTGGGTAGAACTCTCAGATCTTTTTGGAGTAAGTATATTTGGATGACCGGCAAATGCTTCATCGTAGTAATCTGCTGCCCTTCTTCTTGCCTCATTGTAAGAATCCAGGTGAGGAAGTTTTTTTCTTAAAACCGCTGCCTGAATACTATCCAAACGGGAGTTCACTCCTACTTCATCATGGTAATATCTTTCGTACATTCCGTGGTTTACGATTCCTCTTAAACGGTGAGCCAATTCGTCATTATTGGTAAAAATAGCACCACCATCACCATAGCATCCCAGGTTTTTTGATGGGAAGAAAGATGTTGTTCCCACAGTAGACATTGTTCCGGCATACTTTACCGTTCCGTCAGAAAATGTATATTCTGCACCTATTGCCTGTGCATTGTCTTCAATTACATATAAATTGTGCTCTTCAGCAATTTTAAGGATTTCTTCCATGTTCGCACATTGTCCGAACAAATGTACAGGAATAATCGCCTTTGTTTTTGGAGTAATTGCTTTTCTTAAATCATCTGTTGAGATTGTAAATGTATCATAATCTACATCTACCAAAACAGATTTTAATTTAAGCAAATGGATTACTTCTACTGTTGCAGCAAAGGTAAAATCAGCAGTAATAACCTCATCTCCTTCTTTCAGATCCAATGCCATAAGGGCAATCTGTAATGCATCAGTTCCATTAGCACACGGAATTACGTGCTTTACTTCTAAATAAGACTCCAATTCATTCTGGAAAGACTTTACTTCAGGACCGTTGATAAATGCCGCAGAATCCATTACATTTAAAACTGCATTGTCTACATCATTCTTTATTTTGTAATACTGACTTTGCAAGTCAACCATCTGAATTTTTTTCATAAATAAATATTTCTGTAAAAATAAGGATTTTAAAATCCTATCAAAAATTTTATTGGTTTTTGTTTTTATCTTTATACAAAATAATTTTATGAAAAAAATTTTACTCTTTTGTTTCCTCACAGGCTGTGCTTATGTATCTGCACAAACGCAGCTTGTGTTCGTATATTTTAAGGACAAGCCCAACAAAGCTGTATTCTTTGCCAATCCGCTTTCAGAGCTTTCGCAAAAATCACTTAACAGACGTATTGCCTTAGGAATATCGCTTAATGACCAGGACGCTCCCGTAGAGCCATCTTACATTCAAAACCTTCAAAACCTGGGATTCACGGTGACGGATTATTCTAAATGGCTCAATGGAGCTGCTGTGAATGCAACACCTGCTCAAATAACAGTTTTGCAGGCACAACCTTTTGTACTCTCTGTAGAAAGTTTTATACGAAATAACTCAACCGGAGGCAACAAAGTTTCCGTTAATAAATGGAAAGATCAGACAAATACAAATAAAAATCTCACCACCTTTGATTATGGCTCCGGAACAAATCAAATCGATCAGGTAAACATCAGGCCTCTTCATCTTGCAGGTTATACAGGAACAGGGGTTTCCATTGCTGTTATCGATAATGGCTTTCCAACGGTAAATACCGGAAATGCTTTTTTAAGAATGCGAACCAATAACAGAATAAAAGCCGGCTATGACTTTGTTACCAAGACCAACAATATATACGATACGTCTTTAAATATACACGGATCAGTAGTTTTGGGAGCTATTGGCGGTTATTTGGAAAATGTATTTGTAGGATCTGCTCCTGATGCCGATTTTTACTTGTACCGAAGCGAAGACGCCAGTGTTGAGATCCCTGAAGAGGAAATCTACTGGATTGAAGCAGCTGAAGAAGCAGACAGAAAGGGAGTTGAGATCATTACCACATCTTTGGGATACAATGTTTTTGATAATCCTCAGTACAGTTATACTTATGCTGACATGAACGGAACTACTTCATTTGTCGCCCGTGGTGCACAAATAGCTGCAGAAAAAGGAATTTTTGTTCTTGCAGCCACAGGAAATTCAGGAGATAAGCCATGGCATTATCTTTTGACTCCGGCAGACAATGCCAAGGTATTCTCTATCGGGGCAGTGGATTCATCAGGAAATTCTTCTGTATTTTCATCCTTTGGTCCCAATTCGCTTAATATTGTAAAACCTGACGGGAGTGCACAAGGAACAGCGACCGCAACGGTTATAGGTGATCTGCCTTTTACGACCAACGGAACTTCCATTGCCACTCCAATCGCTGCAGGAGGTGTAGCATGTTTTATTCAGGCCTTTCCCAATATGAACAGGGAATTGATACGAACAAAATTAAAGCAAACGGCTTCTCTTTTTCCTAATCATACTGATCAAATGGGATATGGTATCCTCAATTTCGGAAGCCTGTTCAATATCGTCTTAAATACTTCTGAAATTGTAAAAAAGGAAAAATTCGCCATATTTCCCAATCCTGTTAAAAACATTCTGAATATTGCATCAGAATTTGAAGTGAAATCTTTGGAACTCTATGATAATTTGGGAAGGCTCATCAGAAAGGTTGACAATCAAAAATCTGTAAAGGTGGAAGATTTTGCAAAAGGCACCTATTATCTGAAAATTCAGACAAGGGATAAGACTTTGTACGAAAAATTCATCAAGGAATAACGATCTTGTTTCTCGCGGATTATTCAGATGGAGCAGATTTAATTCCCTATAAACATCTGCGTAATCTGAATAATCTGCGGGAGATATTATTGTGTTAATATTTATGACCTATAACTCATGAATAGTTGATAATAAAAAAACGGGCTAAAGCCCGTTTTATCGTTATGGAAATTATTCCTGTTTCAAAAATAACTTATGCCGAGTTTCTACTCGCATTAATATTTCCAAATAAGGAACGGGTCACCAGCTTTTCATAAGCCTCTTTATTCCCCTCTCCTTTTTGAATCTTCATTAAGGCATATTGCTGAATGCTTAGCAACGGAAGTACAATTTTCTCACGGATCTTCACTGACTTTCTGGACAATGGATCTTCTTCCTGAAGCATCTTGAAGCCTGTAAGTTCCAGCATAATCTCTCTTGAAAGCTCATATTCACTAAAAAGGACATTCCAGAAAGCTCCGAACTTCGGGTTATTTTTGATGTAATAAGTTAGAGGAAAATAAGACTTGTTCATACTCATCATAGAGTTTAAAACTAATGTTTTAAAGAAATCCGAACCTTTATACAGTTCTCGTACTTCCTCAAATCTTCCCTGCTCCTTCATTTTCTGCATCGCATATCCAAAACCGAAAAACCCGGGTACATTCTGCTTCAATTGTGACCATGAACCTACAAACGGAATTGCCCGTAAGTCTTCAAACTTCAATTCACTGCCATTTCCTCTTTTGGACGGACGGCTTCCGATATTTGTTTTTCCATAATATTCCAGTGTACTCATCTCCTGAAGATAAGGAACAAACATTGGGTGAGCTTTTAGGTCCGAATATTTTTGGTAACTGATATTTGCCAATTCAATAATTAAAGCTCTTTCTTTTTCAGTGAGATCTTTCTTGGCATTTTTAAAGACATCATTTTCAACTCCGGCTGTTAAAAGCTGTTCAAAATTATATTTTGCCTGCTCTTTATTTCCGAAAATACTGGTAATCGTCTGCCCCTGAATCGTTAGTTCAATCTTATTATTGGCAATTGTTTTCCCTTGTGAAGCATAGAAATCGTGAGTTTTACCTCCTCCTCTTGCCGGTGGACCTCCTCTACCATCAAAGAATACAACCTTGATGTTATTTTGCTCTGAAAGTTGAGTTAGAACTTCCTTAGCCTTATAGATTTCCCAGTTTGCTTTTAAATATCCACCATCCTTGGTTCCATCGGAAAAGCCAAGCATTATAGTCTGCTGATTTCCTCTTTTCTCAAGGTGTTTTTTATAAATAGGATTGTGATACAACTCATTCATCACATTTTCAGCATTGGCAAGCCCTTCCATGGTTTCAAAAAGCGGAACAATATCCATATTGATTGCCTCATCCTGATAGCCACAGATTTTAAAGAATGCATACACATTCATCACATCTTTTACAGCATCGGAATTGGAAATAATATAGCGGTTCATCCCTCTCAATCCATTTAAATCCTGAATTTTAGAAACCTGTGAAACCGTCAGCAATGTATCTTTTACAATATCTTCAAAATCATCAGCATTTACCGCATGTGAAACTTGAATTAATTTATTAAATTTCTCCTCATAATCGGCATTCTCGGTTCCATATACTTTTGCAAATACAGTATCAATTACCTGTTGATGAATCCTGCTGTCCTGGCGGATATCCAATGTTGCAAAGTGAGTTCCGAAGATCTTAACCCGATCTCTGAAATTAACCAAAAGATCTAAAAACAAGGAATTATGCTCATTGATCAATATTTTTTCCGCTTCATCAGTTTTCTTTAAGATCGCTTCTGCGGTGATACTTTTTCCATCAAAAATGGCAGCATACAACTCTTCACTTAATTGTGTTAAAACCTCTGAAACCCCTCTGAAGCTCAATCTTCTTCTAATAAATTTTAAATGACTGTAATAAGATTTCAGTATTGCTGAACGAAGTTCTTCTGCTACTCTCTTCGTAACATCTGCTGTCACAAAAGGATTTCCATCTCTGTCTCCTCCCGGCCAGAAACCAAGCTGAATAATATCTTCATGCAAATGAAAATGATCGTTTCCAAAGGTCTTTTTTATCTTCGTAAACAATTCTCCGATGGTATCATAATATACATACCTCAGATAGGAAATAATACTCAATGCTTCATCAACGGGTGTTGGTTTTTCTTTGTTCACAAAAGGAGTTTTCCCTAGCTGCTGTAGAAGCATATCAATCTGTGTAACGGAATCACTGGTAATGGCCCCTCTGAGATCCTGAATAATCCTTTGTACTGAGCTTGGATAAAACTGGGTCGGGTGGGCTGTAAATACAACCTTAACGCTGAAATCTTTTAATTTTTCTCGTACTTTTTCAATTTTATGGTCCTGAAAAGAACGTTCGAAAAGGTTGGTTACTGTTCCACTGTCACTTTCTGAATGGAGATTCGGAAAGGCAGCATCTTCAATACTATCGAACAAAACTACCTGTCTTTCTATATACTGAATGATCTTAAAAAGCAATTCAAGTTTCTGTTCTTCGGTCTGAAGATCGGTATGGTTTTTAAAAAATTCTTCGACGATTTCTTCAGGGGTTTTTCCTGCGTCATAGCCTGTTCTACTTTCTTCATACAAGAATGGAAGAAGCATTCCGATATTCGTCATTTTATCATAAGGCAGGCTCATAAATAATGAATTGTAGATCTGGAATTTGTTCTCCACGATCTGCCTGAATTTTTCTGTGCGTTGGTCGTGTCTCATAGTAACAAATGTAAGTGATTTTGGAATTAGTTGAATTGACAAATGACAAAAATTAAGGGCTAAAAGCAAAAAATATTAGAATAGGTTTTTACAGTCTTTATCTCAATTAAACATTTTGTAACTTTGATTTTTAATTAATTCATAAATATAATCATCACAATCTCTGAAGTTATATTAAGAATTATTCAAATACATTTCTATGGGTTACATCAGAGAATATTACGAACAAATTGTTAAGCTGCAGGAATCGGAATGGGCATTTATTGCAGGTCATTTCCAAAGAAAAATCTACGCAAAAAATGACATCATTACTCAGCAAGGTGATACAGAAAAACACTTATCTTTCATAGAATCCGGATTGGTAAGGTTTTATATTCCTGATGATGAGCACGGCTATACTTTCAGCTTCAGCTTTGAGAAAGAATTCACCTGTGCTTATGACTCTTTTCTTACCCAAACCCCATCGGAAAAAGCTCATGGAATCTAAACTTAAAAAAATTATCAATGGGAATGTTGCAGTGGGATATCCGATGAAGTTTTTATAAATTTGACACCAATCATATATGTCAAATTCTTTCCAATGATAAAATTGAATTTCGGAATTATTTTTTACACAATTTTAGGGATCTTATCCCTATTAATAGGTATTTATCTACTACAATATTTTATTCTTCTTTCTATTATTTTTTTCATTGGTTCATTTATCAATGTGGTTTTCATTCATAAAGAATATTCTCTAAATAAAAGTGATAAAACTGAATATGATGAAAATTCAATTCCTGATGAAATTATAATCAAATATTCGCGCTCAGGTACAATTATCGCTATTGCTACTTACTGTATATTTCTGATTCTGGGACTATTTTTTCTTTTAGGCTTTAATTTCAAATTCACAGGAACAGCAATAGTGGTCTTATTTATACTTCTTGGATTTACCGGTTATTTCATTTTTAAAATAATTTCACAAGTCAAAAAAATATCACAAATTGTCATATCCATTAATGGAAAAGGTATTCAGATAAAAAATAATAAAAGGTATTTGTGGAATGAAATTCAACTTGAAAAAATTATTGTAAAACGTTTGGTAAGCCGTGAGTCTAAACACGATTACAAGCCTGAAATAAATTATTTATACTTTTTTCATAACAACGAAAAGATAGAAATAAAGATCGATGATTTTGATATTACAGACTATCAGCTTGCACAGGTTTTGAAAATATGTAGAGCTCGTTTTAATAATTCAGATTTAACGCAGTTATGATTACAAAACAATCATTAAATTTACTCTCCACACCATCCATGAAAAAAATATTTATTTTCCTACTAATAACAATTCTATTCATCTCTTGTGAAAAAGACTGTTATAATGCACCACAACCCATCGTTTTTGAGTTCGTAAACTCAATAATGAAAATCTTATTACCAATGGAACATTGACAACTTATTTACTTAAAGACGAAAATAACGTAAGTGTACCATTAACCAAAACATCTGACGATATGGTTATTTTGGAAAACATAGGAGCATATAATGGTATAAAAAAATATACTTTTTCTTCTAATGTTAAGTCTTTTGATTTATCAATACAATCTTCTGAATTTAAAGGAGGTTGTGACGGCTATCAAATTAATAAATTAACGTTTACAGGCATAGATATTGATGCAACTGATGAAAAAGGACATTATAAAATTGTATTGAAATAATTCTCTCTAAATTTGCACTGTAAACACTTCCTTTATGAGAATAATCATCACTTTTTCCCTGATCCTATCCAATCTGTTTTGTGCACAGATCAAGGTTCCTGATGATTATAAGAAAATTCCTGATATTCTGGACACTACAGACTATCTCTATCCTTTTATTGTACCCGATAAAGAATATGAATACTGGAGAGTTCTAACCAATGACATTGACTTTGAAAAAGCAATAGTGTATGAGAGCCAGGCACCAGATTTTATGACCATCAATGAACCTGTTCCTGAGAGAGGTTTTTTCCAGAAATGTGTTGGCAACAATTGTTTCACCTATATTCTTGCGTGTAAAAAAGACAGATCTGTTTATTTTTCCAATGAGCAGCAATTAAGAGATTTTATCGGAACAGTTGATAATCTTCCGGAAGCTATTTTATTGGCTAAAACCTACGGCTACTCAATTGATCCCAAAAACAGATTTACCGGTTCTTATAAAATTGAAAGTAATCGTATTTACTTGTATGGTTTACAGACCAAAGGATGCCCTGTTACCAAGGAATCTTTTTTAATTACTATCAACAGAAAAACCGGAAAGCTGGAAGCCAAAAGCAATGGAATTTACTCTAAAAATGAAGATTGCTCAGCTTTATAATAAAAGCTGTTATCTGTTGGAAAATCGCAAGGAAGCAAAAAATTTTACAAACTTCATGCTTAGGACGCAAGGATTTTATCTTCGATAAAATATGTAATTTGATGCACTATATAAGCCCTTTGATGTTCTTGTATCTTAAAAAGACATTCATAGTATAATAAGCCGTCTTTTACACCCTCGCAATTTTTCAACAAACTTTAATTTAAATATTAACAGCACCTTGTCCAGATGCTATCAAATAAGCTTCTTTCAAGGTTTCAGAATAAGTAGGATGCGCATAAGAGATACGGAACATATCTTCTGCTGTCACTTCATATTCCTGGGCAATTACCCCTTGTGCAATGAGATCAGCAGCCCTAGCACCAATAACATGAACCCCCAGTACCTCACCATATTTCGGATCAACAAGCACTTTGGCAAAACCATCTGTATCCATTGAAGCTCTTGCCCTTGCACTGGCCGAAAATGGAAACTTCCCTACATTATAGGCTATATTATTCTTTTTCAGATACTCTTCGGTATATCCCACAGATGCTACCTCAGGCCAGGTATATACAACAGAAGGAATTCTATCATAATGGATATGGTGCTTCTGTCCGTTAATAGTTTCTGCAACCAAAACTCCTTCTTCTTCCGCCTTATGAGCCAGCATGGCACCACCAATCACATCCCCAATAGCATAAATATTAGAAACAGCAGTTCGGTTATTTTCATCCACTTTAATAAATCCTCGTTCATCTAACTTCACCTCTGTGTTTTCCAGGCCTAATCCTTTTACATAAGGACTTCTTCCAACCGCTACCAAAATATAATCTGCTTCCAATTCATGATCTGCTCCATTCTTATCCTTAAAAAATACCTTAGCAGCAGAATCTGAACTCTCAGCTTTATACACAGCCTGATTGAGACGAATATCAATTCCCTCTTTTTTAAATATTTTCTGAAGATTTTTTCCCAATTCTTGATCCATTGCAGCAATTAAGTGATCTGCATACTCAAGAATTGTTACCTGTGTTCCGATGCGGCTGAAGATAGATGCCATTTCCACCCCTATCACACCACCTCCTATAATAATCATAGTTTCAGGTTTTTCCTTTAGGGATAATGCCTCAGTAGAAGTAATGATTCTTTTCTTATCAATTGCTACCCCAGGAATGGTTGATGGTTTTGAACCCGTTGCTATAATGTAATTGTTGGCAGTAATTTCCTGGGATTCTGTTTCATTAATAACTTTTATGGTGGAATTATTGATGAAGCTTGCTGTACCTTTCAAACGGGTAATTTTATTTTTACTCATTAGAAAATCAAGGCCACTTGTGTTTTTTTCAACAACTTCAGATTTTCGATTATACATCTGGGAAAAATCGAGTTCTATTCTATCCAGTTTAATTCCGTGGTCTTTAAATTTATGATGTGCATCTGCATAATGATGCGTACTATCCAGTAAAGCCTTTGTAGGAATACACCCTACATTGGTACAGGTTCCTCCCAAAGTATCATATTTTTCTATAATCACTGTTTTGTAACCAAGCTGTGCGCTTCTTATGGCAGCAACATATCCTCCAGGTCCTGAGCCGATCACGGCAACATCATAATTTTCCATTTGATTTATTAATTATTTATGATTAAATTTACTTGCAAAATAAAAGTAAAATTAAAACAAATACTTTCATTTTGCAAGTAATATTTTTAAAATTAAAATAATGGGTAAAAAAAGATCAGACTGCCCCATCAGTTGCTCCTTAGAAATATGGGGTGATAAATGGTCACTCTTAATCATCCGTGACCTTATGATTAAAAAGGAATGTACCTATGGCGAATTCTTAAAAGCTGATGAAAAAATTGCAACCAATATTTTGGCTACAAGGCTTCAAACGCTCTTGGAAAACGGAATTATAGCTAAAAAGGATCATCCTGACAATAAGTTAAAAATCCTCTATAACCTTACAGAAAAAGGGATTGATTTGGTTCCTGTCATTGTAGAAATCAACCTTTGGGGAGACAAGTATCTAACGATTCCGGATGACAGAAAGAAATTATTGGAGAATATTAAAAAAGATAAGGTAGATTTTATAAAAAGAGCAAAAGCCTATCTTTCCGATAATGCTACCCCATAATATTCAGTGTTACAGATAGCTGGTGTAGTTTTATTGAGAAATAAACTCTCAATAGCTTTCATTAAACTTAATGATAGCTATTTTAAAATTTCATTAACTCAATTTTCCTTTTTCATTCCGTAAATTTGGGTTAAAATAAATTTAGAACAATGCTTAATTTCGAACTTAAAAATCCAACAAAAATACTTTTCGGGAAAGGTGAAATTGCTAAAATTTCCAAAGAAATCCCTCAGGATGCTAAAATATTAATGATCTATGGTGGTGGAAGCATCAAAAACAATGGAGTTTATGATCAGGTAAAGGAAGCTTTAAAGGATCATGATCTGTATGAGTTCGGTGGAGTTCCTGCCAACCCTGAATATGAAGTTTTGATTAAAGCATTAAGCTTCATTAAGGAAAACAACATCAATTATCTTCTTGCTGTAGGTGGCGGATCTGTAATTGACGGGACTAAATTCATCTCTGCAGCAGCCAATTACAATGGTGAGCCCTGGGATATTCTAACCAAGCAAGTAAGAACCTTTGAAGGAGAAGGAATGCCTTTCGGAACTATTTTAACGCTTCCGGCAACCGGTTCTGAGATGAATTCAGGGTATGTAATTTCACGAAGAGAAACCAATGAGAAGCTATCTTCGGGTGGTCCCGGACTTTTCCCTCAGTTTTCGGTTTTGGATCCTGAAGTAATCAGATCTATCCCTAAAAATCAAATTGTAAATGGCCTTACAGATGCTTACACCCACGTGTTGGAACAATATATGACGGCTCCATCTTCTGCTGACCTTCAGGAAAGAATTGCAGAAAGTATCTTAATAAGTATTCAGGAAACAGCTCCGAAAGTATTGGCAGATGATTTCGATTATGATGCGGCAGGAAACTTTATGTGGTGTTGTACAATGGCTTTAAACGGACTCATTCAGAAAGGAGTTATCACAGACTGGGCTGTACATGCCATGGGTCATGAGCTGACAGCCTATTTTGGTATAGACCACGCCAGAACATTGGCTATCATTGCACCATCTCATTACCGTTATAATTTTGAAGACAAAAAAGGAAAACTGGCTCAGTATGCTGAAAGAGTATGGGGAATTAAGGATGGAAATGTAGAGGAAAAAGCTGAACTGGGAATTAAAAAACTGGAAGAATTCTTCCACAGCCTGCATATCAAAACCAAGCTTTCAGAATATACAGAAGATTTTAAAGGTACTGCTGAAAGAGTGGAAAAAGCCTTTACAGACAGAAACTGGCTAGGTCTTGGAGAGTACAAGAAATTGACTCCTCAGGATGCTTCCAAAATTGTGGAAATGAGTTATTAAAAACTTCTTGAATAGGATAATATAAAAAAGCGGACTAAGGTTCGCTTTTTTTGATGCTTAATAACAAAACCTTTTAATAATTTTTCTTCAGCCAATCTCATGATCTTTTAAATTATCTTATTTACAAACATTTGTTTAAAAAATCATGATTTCATTACAAATATTTCAAATTTATTTATATTTTAGCATATTCTTAAAATTTGTGAAAATGAAAAAACAACTACTTTTATTTGCCTTTTCTGCTTTGGCATTAACTTCTTGTAATGATGATAACCTTCAAGCCTATGAAATGGACATAATGAAGGGAGATTGGAAAGAAGTGAAGAGAGAAGTAATTTCCGGAAAAGACAATAAAACAGTTCTTCAAACCGATGTTTTAACAGGATGTGCAACAAAAAACACTCTTTTCTTCAGAACAGATTTTTATATCAGCTACACGGGTTATGCCGGAACTGGTGCAGATTGTCAGATACTTGCAAAAAGCGAAGGGAATTACACATACGACCAGGAAACTAAAATTTTAGGTATCAAATTTGACAAAGAAGAAAGCATGAATTACAAAGTTGATATTTTGACAGGTCAAGACCTTAGGTTGGCACAACAATTTGGTAATTATGATCGAGACGGTGATAAAATACCTGATGTCACTTATATTACTTACAAAAGATAAACTCTAAACTCCCGATCATCGGGAGTTTTTTATTACTTTTATCTCAAATTTTAAATCTGAAAATAATGAAGAAGATTCTAACGGCATTTCTATTGCTGTTTTTTACGATTGCCTTTTCTCAGGAAAAAAAGCCAATGTTCTGGCAGGACATTCAAGAGTTTAAAAAGCAGGATCAGCAGAACCCACCACCCAAGGATGCCATCTTATTTTTAGGAAGCTCATCCTTTACCAAATGGACGGATGTTGCTGATTATTTCCCTACTAAAACGATTATCAACAGAGGTTTTGGTGGTTCAAGGCTTACAGATCTCAATTATTTTGCTGATGACCTTTTAGCACCCTATCAGCCGAAACAAATTATTATATATTGCGGAGAAAATGACTTTGCAGACAATCATCAGTTGAAAGCTCAAAAAGTTGTTAAAAGATATAAAACCCTTTACAGAAAGATCCGTGAAAGATTTCCTAATATTGAAGTGGATTATATCTCTATAAAATATTCTCCCAGCAGAGAAAAGCTTTGGCCACAGATGAAAGAAGCCAATAAAATGATTGCAGCTTTTATGAAAAAGGAACCCAATGCTGAATTTATTGATGTTACCAAGGCCATGGAAGATGACAACGGAAATGTTAGAAAGGACATTTTTGTGGAAGATATGCTCCATTTTAAACCGGAAGGTTATCAAATATGGACCAAAGTAATGAATCCTTACATGAAATAATCTATAATCATGATAAAAAAACGAATAACCATTTTAACTTTTATTTTACTTTATTGTCTCACTTTTTCTCAAAAGAAGCACGATAAGAATAAACTCATTCAAGAGCTTTCAGATAATACATGTAAATGTATAGACTCTATCGGTCTATTTGATCGGAATAAAAAAGATATCTTAGAAGATATTGAGCACTGCATTGATAAACATGCAACAGCTCTTCAATTAGGAAAATTAATAGACAATATTGATGAGTTATCTGAAAAAGCACCTAAAGTTAATGGCAAAAAGCAGGTTACCCTTAATCTTTCTACAGATAAAAACTCTCAACAGTATAAAGATAGCTACAATGAAATTGAAAGATATCTGATGAAAAACTGTTCTAGTTTAAAAAATGCCGTCAACACCTCTGAAAGCAAATATGAGAGCCTTTCTAAAAATAAGGAAGCAAAAGACTTCTATGACAAAGCTATTAATTCATCAGAAAAAGAGGACTGGAAAGATGCTATTCAAAATTATGAACAAGCCGTGAAAATTGATCCAAAATTTATATATGCTTGGGATAATTTGGGTATTTGCTATAGAAGAATAGGAGAATATGATAAGGCTATTGATGCTTATAAAAAGTCGCTAGAAATTGATCCAAAAGGAAAAATGCCCATGCAAAACATAGCTATAACATACATTTATAAGAAAGAATATCAAAAAGCTATAGATGCCTATTCTGATTTCGATAAAGTATACCCAGGTGATCCGGAGGTTTATTATGGTATAGGACAAGTCTATTTTGCTAATCTAAAGAATAATGAAAAAGCTCTAGATTACATCTGTAAGGCTTATAAGATTTATGCAGAGCAAAAATCTCCCTACAGAACAGATGCTGAAACAGTATTAGCCCACATTTACAAAAACATGAGTGAAGAGGGCAAAATAGATAAGTTTAAAGAAGTTATGAAAAATAATAGTATTGAATTTAAATAAAAAAAGACTCCCGATTGGGAGTCTTTTTTTTATTTCTTTCTTTTCGATTTAGATATCGCCTTCTGTTGTGATCTGTTGGCTCCAAATTTCTTAGGTGCCTTTCTTTTCGATGGACCACCCCAGTTTTCTTTAGTATTTTTTGCCTTTTTATCGTGGAAAGCTCCTCCTCCATCATTCAGTTTTACCTGAACCGGATTCTTCATCACCACTTCATCTTTCTCTGAAGCAATTTTATTAGGATTGATTTTCACCCCCTCTGGGAAGTCATTAAACTTTAAATCCTTATCCATCAATAGCTCAATATCAAGAATTAAAGGCTCTTCCTTCTTAGTTACAAAAGTCACTGCCTTACCTTCTTTATCCGCTCTACCTGTTCTACCAATTCTGTGAATATATTGTTCAGGGATATCTGGTGTCTCAAAGTTGATAACGTGGGTAATATTTGAGATATCCAGACCTCTAGCCATTACATCTGTAGTGATTAGTCCTCTGATTTCTTCATTTTCAAAGCTTTTCATCGCTTTAAGTCTATAGTTTTGAGACTTATTGGAGTGAATCACGTCAAACTGCTCTGGAAAAAGCTCATCAATCTTCGTGAAAAGCAAGTCTGCATGCTTTTTATTATTATTAAAAATCAACACCTTAGACATATCTGTATTATTCTTCAATAAATGCTCAAGTAAATTGATTTTAGTATTGAAGTTTTCAACTTTATAGGCAGTCTGTTCTATTTTTTCAAGCGGTGTTCCTGATTTTGCCAATGAAATTTCCACCGGACTGGCGAAATATTCATCCAACATATCATCTACAGCTTCTGTCATGGTTGCAGAGAAAAGGATATTCTGTCTCTTCTCTTTCATCATTTCAAAAATGTGAGTCAACTGTGGCCTGAAACCAAGGTTAAGCATTTCATCAAATTCATCAATGATAAGCTTCTGAACTTCTTTCAGGGAAATTGCATTGTCTATGGAAAGGTCCATCACTCTACCCGGAGTTCCTACTAAAATATCACAACCGTTATTAAATAATAATTTCTGGGTATTGATATTTTTCCCACCGTATATTCCAATTACTCTTGCAGTAATATTTTCTGTCAGTTTCTCAATGATTTCGGTTACCTGTACCACCAATTCTCTTGTAGGAACAAGTACTAAAACAGTTGGATTTCCTGTTTTACTATACTTCCAAGTCTTTAGAACAGGTAAAAGATATGCCAATGTTTTCCCTGTTCCGGTCTGTGCAATTCCCATTACATCTCTCCCGGAAAGGATAGGCTTTAAACTTTTCTCCTGAATAGGTGTAGGCTCAAATAATTCTAAATCCGCTAAAACATCAAGAATTTTAACCGGCAGGTCAAAATCTGCAAAAGTGAGTTTTTCCATTTTGCAAAGATAGGTATTAATATGTAGAATTTAAAATCAGGTTTAAAAGGGGGCAAATGATGGGTTACAGACAGCCATTACTAACTCTTAGATTAAAAAATAATCACTCTTTTTCTAACTCTAGTGTCTTCCCTACTTTCTGCTTACCCTCAACAAAAGTATCAAAACTAAAATGACTGAAAAAACAAATCCTAAAACCGCAACAACAGACAATTCTCCAATTCTTGGACCTGATTCTGACGTAAATACGATGGAGGTTGCTATGATATTTGCACCCAGAATCATGGCTAAAATTAAATTGACAACACTGGATTTTATGAGTTGGTTCGTTTTTTCTATATTTTTGATTTCACTGGAGACTGTGAATTTATTTTCATCCAGTTTTTGGAGTACAGAACGAAGTTCCTTGGGAATTTCATCTACATTGTCTGTAAAATTCATCATTCTGTCCATTCCTGTTTTTAAAAGATTCTTTGGACTGATTTTTTTTGTAAGTATTTTTCGGGTATAGGGATGAAGACTTTTTACAATATCAAGATCTGGATTAATATTTCTTCCAACTCCCTCTATCAGGCTGATTCCTTTAAATAAAAGATAAAAATAATCAGGCATATAGAGTCTGTTATCTTTTAAAATATCTTTCATCTTATTAATGATCACCTGAACGTTGATTTCCTGCAATGAGGAACTATGAACAAAATTCAGGATATCTTCCACATCATTTTCAAACCTCCTTTCATCTGGAATTTCATAGCTTACTGCCATTTTCTTGAGAGAGCGAACTATTTTATGTGAATTTTTGGCAACAAAACTTACAATAAGGTTTTCAAGAATTTCTTTGTCATTCGGCTGTATCTTTCCTACGGCACCAAAATCTATAAAGACAATTTTCCCATCTTTTTTCACCAGAATATTTCCGGCATGCGGATCGGCGTGAAAGAATCCATAGTCCAGAATTTGGGAAACAAAGAGTCTTAATCCTGTTTCAGAAACCTTCACAGGATCAATATTATTGGCTAAAAGAACAGATTTATCTGTCACCTTAATTCCATCAATGAATTCCATACAAAGAATATTGTTGTTGGAGAATTCATCATATACTTTCGGAACATAGGTTTCTTTATTATTTTTAAAATTGAGGCGGAACTGTTGAATATTATTCTTTTCATTAATCAGGGAAACTTCTTCCAATAATGATCTTTCGAAAGTTGAAATGGCTTGTTTCAGATTAAGTTTTTCTCCTATTTCTGAATAGGCGGAGATTAATTTTTCAATATCCTTGAGTAGAAGTAAATCATCTTCAATAACAGACTGTACATCCGGTTTTCTCAATTTTAAGATTACGGGACTTCCATCCAGCAAAACCGCTTTATAAACCTGCGCAATGGAAGCTGTAGCCAGTGGTTCTTTCTGAATTTCCAGGAAATGGTCTTTCACTGATATATTGAATTCATTTTCCAATGCTTCTTCCACATTCATGTCTACCGTTTCTACTTTGTCTTGTAGCTTCTGTAGTTCCTGAATCAGTTCCGGAGGAAGTAAATCTTCTCTGTTACTGAATGTTTGACCAAGTTTTACAAAGGTTGGACCTAGCTCTTCAAGAGCAAGTCTGATTCTTTCATAAACGGTATCTTTTGAAATAACTTCATCCGGATTTGAGGTTTCCTCCTGCTTATTGCCTCCATTCATTCTTGCCAGCATGTCTTTAAAACCGTATTTGCTTAATACGGAAATAAGTCTGGCGGATCTTTTCAGTTTTCTTTGCTGCTTGTCAAACATAGTGTATGTATAGTAGGTGCAATTTACTCCAAAAACCGTTCCTAATATCATTTTATTAAAGGATAAACTAAACAAGACTAATTACTAAATTAAAAATATCAACACATAATCAACATTTTACAGAATAAAAATCAATCATAATGACAAAATTCAATCACTAGTGATAAAAATTAATATATTTTTATATATTTACATCGTACAAATATTAAAACAAACCAATAAAAGTATTACACTATGAAAAATTTACGTAACAGCAAACTTTCAAGAGAACAATTAAAGAACGTTTCAGGAAGCGGAATCATTATCGGTGGTAAGTGCTCCCATCAGTGCTGCCCTACAGATGGACTTCCACAATGCCCGGGTTTAATTTGTCCTGCGGTAGTTTGCCCACAGTATAAATAATATACTCATTAAATTTTAGGTAAAATAAAAACAGAATGCTTTCGCATTCTGTTTTGTTATTTAAGATAGGTTTCATAAAGGTCTTTTCTTCTGTCTTTCATCACCTGAACGGAACCATTGTGATGGAGATCCTTTAATAAATTTAAATCTACATCTACAATTAATGTCATCTCAGTATTGGGAGTCGCTTCCCCTTTAACAGCATTGGATGGAAAGGCAAAATCTGACGGTGTAAACACTGCAGCCTGTCCAAACTGAATATCCATATTATTTACCTTCGGAAGGTTACCTACGCAGCCTGCGATTGCTACATAGCATTCATTTTCTATTGCCCTTGCTGCGGCACAATGGCGCACTCTCATGTAAGCATTTTGAGTATCTGTAAGGTAAGGAACAAATAGGATCTTCATGCCTTGATCTGCCAGAATCCTTGGTAATTCAGGGAATTCTACATCGTAGCATATAACAAGGCCTATCTTACCGCAATCTGTATCAAAAACCTTTATTTCATTACCACCTTTCATTCCGTAGTATCTCTTTTCGTTCGGCGTAATGTGAATCTTTCGGTATTCGTCAATACGTCCGTCGCGATGCAGAAGATAGCTGACATTATACAAATCATTACTATCATTATCAAAAACAGGCATGCTTCCGGAGATAATATTCACGTTATAGCTGATGGCCAATTCAGAAATTTTCTTTTTGATGTCTTCAGTAAGCTTGGCTAATTCTATCATACTATCTCTCTCTGAAAGTTTATTGAAAGGAGCCAGCAAAGGTGTATTGAACAGCTCTGGGAAAAGCACAAAATCTGATTTATAGTCTCCCATTACATTCACAAAGAATTCCACCTGCTCATAAAATGCTTCTATATCTTTAAAATGTCTCATCTGCCACTGTACCAAACCCAGTCGAATGATACTATCCTGCATGGTATTGGGACTCTTGCTGTAGTAAATATTATTCCACTGCAGAAGAACAGCATTTTCATGTGAAGCTTCATCTTCGGGAAGATACTTTTTCAAAACTCTGATCGGAAGAAAATTATTGGAAAGCTGAAAAGATAAAACAGGATCATAAATCTCCTTATCTCTTACTCTTCGTATATATTCTCTTGGAGAAAGTTCGTGGCTGTATTTGTGATAATTCGGGATCCTACCGCCAAGAATAATTGATTTTAAGTTTAATAATTCACAAAGTTCTTTTCGGGCATCATACAATCTTCTTCCTAGTCGGAGTTCACGGAATTCCGGATCTACAAAGACTTCTATTCCGTATAAAACATTTCCGGTGGATAAATGGGTATTAAAAGTATAGTTCCCTGTTATGTCACTATACGTATGATCGTCTCCAAACTCATCATAATTTACAATAATGGAAAGTGCCACGGCAGCAAGTTTTCCGTCTACGGTAATGCAGATTTGCCCATTGGGAAACATTTTTGTCAGTTTTTCAATACTTTTTTTGGACCAAATGGATTCCGACATCTGTGGATAAGCCCTTTTCATTGTTTCCGCCAATTCATTATAATCCTGAAGCGTCAGGTTTCTTGTATCTATTTGCATTTGATGTAATTTTACTTAAATTTAGTGAAAATATTTTACTTAAATCCTTATAGAAAAGTACTTTCCAACCATTGAGACAAAATTTAACAATGAATATCACTGAAACTTTACGAAAAGTAGTTCATTCAAATAATTACTGGAAACATTCTGATTTCCTCTCTGTAATGGAGACTCTATCATCTCACTATGACATTGATATAGAAATTGACTCAGAAAAAATTGCTGTTATAGTGCTGGAAAATAAAACTATCGGATATACTTGTTTGAATTATCCTATGATCTTTATAGAAAATAAGTACGCTTCACAAGTAAGAAATGTTCTACATACATTTAATGATGTAGAATATATTATTGTTGATATGATATCTCATCAATATCTATCTGTAGATTCTGATATTTATAATTCTTATTTTGATTATATGGAAAATCTGAATGCTTTTTCTGCAGAGGATTTTTATTTTTATAATGTAACCTAGCAAACCTTAATATAATGTTAAACAAAAACTAGACATGAAAAAAATCTCAATAATTAATTTAATTATATCATTGATTTACTTAGCATTATCAATATATTTTCAATCAGACTTTTTCCTTGAATTTATTCCAGTAATTCTCCTTATTTTAATTATTAATTTTTATATAATTCATCAGCCTAATAAAAAAGTAATCTTATACCTTATTAATGGCACTACTTTCTTAATATTAATTTATTTTTTAAGCATTGGAATTATTTTAAGACAAGATTGGTAATAAAAAATCCCACCCCAAATGGGCAGGATTTATATTTTAAGCTTAGTTTCTTATTTCTGCGAACCGATCTCTCTAATGATCTCATACTTGCCATTAAAATAATCTAACCGGCATTCATATTGTTTTGCCTTTCCCGTTTTTATCAAAACCCCAATTACTCCACCTACTACTCCGCTAATCAACTGTACTGTTATTCCTCCAGAAAACTGCCTTTTACCATTGGGCAGCTCATGAAGTTTTGAAATGAAATAAAAATCTTCCGGTGTTTTTCTCATTGGATACAGCTCATCGGCATAAAGCACAAAAGGTCTTCCCTGGTAAACAACAGCGTACGAATCTTTTTTTGCATTTTTCTTCTTTCCTTTATCATCCATATAAATTACCTTGGTAATCATTCCTTGCTCCATTTGTATTTCATCAATTGGCTGATCAGGAGTTTGCATACTGAATGATTTATAATTCAGGTAAATCCCATCTGTAAGCTTTTGGTTAGTATACAAAGGCAGTCGTGATTTCGCAATTTTATCATAATTATTAATATCTTCTAAAGTATAAACCCTGTTATCAATAGGACTGGCAGAAACACTTTCAAATATTGAATTTTTGATATAATTTAAAGACTGCTTTTCCATTTCCTTTGTAACATCCATTTTATATAAGACCAATGTAGTGTCAATCTTTTTGATCAGTTGGTACTGATTATCCTTACCTCCAAAGATCAATCCTTTAAAATCAAAATATCCGTACTGAGTAAAATCAATGGTTACTTCCAGATAATTCAAATCTCTCAACTGGAAAAATAGTTCCTGATCTTTTGCAGAGCTTTTATCAATTCCTTTATCAAACATTTTGGTGAGCTGCTCTTCAAAGCTTGGACTGAATTTAACCTTAGCCTTTCTATCAGAAACACCTTTCATTACAATCCCGTAATCTTCAGGATCAGGCCTTACATCCTGAAGCTTGATCTTATTATAATTGGAGTTGGAAATGACCTGCGTAGGATCTGGCAGATTTAGCTCTTCAATAATAAACTTTTTAGATTGAGCAAAGATAGAGGTTACTGTTAGAAGCAGTAAGAATGTTAATGTGCTTCTCATACATAATTTGTATACCGATGGATCTGGTATTTAAGATTATCCATTCTGATTAGTATTTCCATGATTATTTATGCTAAATAAAGGTTTTTCTCAGAAATAATAAAAACATTTAACAAAAAATCCTACCCAAAAATGGGTAGGATTTCTATTTTAAATTCAAGTCAAAAATTATTCCCACTCAATAGTTGCAGGTGGTTTGCTTGAAATATCGTAAGCTACTCTGTTGATTCCTCTTACCTCGTTGATGATTCTGCTTGAAACAGTATCCAAGAACTCGTAAGGAAGTCTGCTCCACGTTGCCGTCATGAAGTCGATGGTGTTGGCAGAACGAACTACAGCTGTGTATTCGTAAGTTCTTTCGTCACCCATTACTCCTACAGATTTTACAGGAAGAAGTACTACAAAAGCCTGAGACACTTTTTCGTAAAGGTCATTTTTGTATAATTCTTGAATGAAGATATCATCAGCTTCCTGAAGGATTCTTACTTTTTCAGCATCTACAGCTCCTAATATTCTGATTCCAAGTCCAGGACCCGGGAAAGGGTGTCTGTATACCATATGATGAGGAATACCAAGTTCTTCTCCTACTCTTCTTACTTCATCCTTGAAAAGCTCTCTTAATGGCTCTAATAATTCGAAGTCCATATCTTCAGGAAGTCCTCCAACATTGTGGTGAGACTTGATCACTGCAGATGGTCCGTTTACAGACTGGCTTTCGATAACGTCAGGATAAATTGTTCCTTGTGCCAAGAATTTAGCTCCCTCAATTTTGTGGGATTCTTCATCAAAAACATGGATAAACTCGTTTCCGATAATTTTTCTTTTTGTTTCAGGATCATCTACTCCGGCTAATTTTGAAAGGAATCTTTCTTGAGCATCCACCATTTTAATGTTCATATGGAAATGCTCTCCATATTGATCCATTACTTTTTTCCCTTCATCCTTTCTCAATAATCCTGTATCTACAAAGATACAGGTCAACTGATCACCAATAGCCTTGTGAATCAAAACCGCAGCTACAGAAGAGTCAACACCTCCGGAAAGACCAAGGATTACTTTGTTGTCTCCTACTTTTTCACGGATTTCTTCAACTGTTTTTTCAATATAATTAGTCAGTTTCCAGTTTTTATCTGCATTACAGATTCCGAAAACGAAATTTTCAAGCATTTTCCCTCCTTCTTCTGTATGAGAAACTTCCGGGTGGAACTGAACACAGAATATTTTTTTATCTTCGTTGGAAATGGAAGCAATTACTCCTGATTTTGCGTTTAATTCAAAACCTGCAGGTAATTCTCCTACTTCATCAAAGTGGCTCATCCAAACTACAGAGTTTTGGGTAACTCCTTTCAGTAAAGAGCTTTCTTTAACGATCTCCAGGTTTGCTTTACCGTATTCTCCTTTTTCTCCCTTGTTTACTTTACCTCCTAAAAGGTGAGCTGTCATCTGCATTCCGTAGCAAATTCCTAAAACAGGAACTCCCTGCTCGTATAATTCTTTTTCAACCAGGTGAGCATTTTCTGCATTCACAGAACTTGGTCCACCGGAAAGGATAATTCCTTTTGGCTGTCTTGCTAAAATATCTTGTAAAGGTGTATTGTAAGGTAGGATTTCAGAGTATACACCCATCTCACGGATTCTTCTTCCGATAAGTTGGTTGTACTGGGATCCGAAATCTAAAATAATAATACCGTTGTTCATTTTATAACTGATTTTTTTTAAAGATATCAGATTCAGACATCAGGTTTCAGGTTTTTATGCTGAACTCTGTAATCTTTTATCTGACACCTCATTTCTAATATTGACTGTGTTACAAAAAAAGACTTGGAATTTCTCCAAATCTTTTTTCATGATTTTTTATTAAAACTTTCCGATGTCTTCTCTGTAGAAGCCGTAATCGAAATGTACATGACCTGCGTCTTCGTAAACTTTCTTGCGGGCATCTTCGAAAGTAGCTCCTGTAGCCACAATGTTCAATACTCTACCACCATTGGAAACCACTTTGTCTCCTTTTCTGATAGCTCCTGCATATAATAGTTTACTATGATGTACTTTATCTTCACCTGTAATTGCAAAGCCTGTTTCAATGTTTCTAGGATATCCTCCTGAACACATTACAAGACAAACTGCCTTTTCGTCCTTGAACTTAAGCTCGATGTCTTTTCCTTCCATACAGTCTTGGATCACATCCAGAAGATTATTTTCCATAAGAGCCATCAATACCTGAGTTTCAGGATCTCCGAATCTCATGTTGTACTCAAGAAGGTAAGCCCCATTTTTAGTTACCATCAATCCGAAGAAGATGATTCCTTTGAATCCGAAGCCTTCAGCCTTAAGACCTGTAATGGTTGGTTCTAAGATATTTTTCTCGAAATCTGCATAGTGCTCCTGAGTAAATTCCGGACTTGGTGCTACAGATCCCATACCTCCTGTGTTTGGTCCTGTATCTCCGTTTCCAGCTTTTTTATAATCTTTTGCAGCTACACAAGGGAACAGCTTTTCACCATTTGAAAAAGCGATGATAGATGCCTCAAAACCTTGTAAATATTCTTCGATAACTAAACGGATACCAGCATCTCCATAGATTCTTCTGATCATGAAATCATGGATGGTAGCTTCAGCTTCTTCAAGAGTGTCACAAATAACAACACCTTTTCCACCTGCTAAACCACTTGCCTTGATTACTAAAGGATACTGCTGTGTCTGCACATATTCTTTAGCCTCATTATATGAATCAAATACTACAGCTTTTGCTGTTTTGATATCATAGGTCTGCATAAATTTCTTAGAGAAAGCCTTACTTCCTTCAAGGCTTGCCACTTTCTGAGTGGGTCCGAAAACCTTAAGATCGTGTTTTTTGAACTCATCCTTTAACCCCGCAACTAGTGGAGCTTCTGGACCTACAATCGTAAGATCAACCTTTTCTTTAATAGCGAAATCTCTAAGTTCTTTGATTTCTGATAAATGAACATTTTTCCCTATTACATCGGTAGTAGCATTCCCGTTAGCAAAAAACATTTTAGAAATTCTTGAGTCATTCTGAAGCTTTGCCGCTAAAGCAGATTCTCTACCGCCTTCACCTATGATTAATATTCTCATACTTTATTTATTATCTAGTCTTATTTTACAAATATATAATTTTGAATGCTAAAAATACAATCCCTAATTATTTTTTAATTCTATTTTAATTAATGGAAAAAGTGTCTAACACCTGTAAACATCATTGGGATACCGTGCTCATTTGCAGCTTCTACACTATCCTGATCTTTTACACTTCCACCCGGCTGAATGATAGCCTTAATACCTTCCTGAGCGCAGAAATCCACCACATCACGGAAAGGGAAAAACGCATCTGAAGCTAATACTAAATCTCCTGTGAATTTTTCTTTTGCTCTTTCAATAGCCTGTTGTGTAGCCCAGATTCTGTTCACCTGTCCACCTCCGATTCCGAAAGCCTGAATTCCGTTGGAAACTACAATAGCGTTTGATTTCACATATTTTACAACTCTTTGAGAGAAAAGCAATGCTTTTTTCTGCTCTTCTGTAGGCTGAACTTCAGTTACCACCTTAATATCATCAGAGAAATGAGTATCGTTATCCTGAACCAAGATACCACCGTCCACTTTCACCCAAGTCTGCTTGTCTGAAACTGGGTTTACAATTTTGATGATTCTCAGGTTTTTCTTTTTTCTTAAAACCTCAAGAGCTTCTTCATCGAAATCGGGTGCCATTACAATCTCAAGGAATGTTTTGTTTAATTCCTCAGCTGTAGCTGCATCGATTTTATAGTTCATAGCAACAATTCCGCCAAAGATGGATACCGGATCACATTCGAATGTTTTTTGGTAAGTTTCCAATGCTGAAGTACCGATTGCAACACCACAAGGGGTAGAGTGTTTTACTGCACAACAAGCCATTTCTTCTTTGAATTCAGTAACCACTTTCCAGCAAAGGTCCATATCACGAAGATTGTTGAAAGAAAGTTCTTTACCACCAAGCTGTTCGAAGTCCTTCATTGCTCCATTCTCGAAAGTAGAAACATAGTAAGCAGCAGTTTGGTGAGGGTTTTCGCCGTATCTTAGGTCAGCAACTTTTTTGTAAGAAGCATTTAAATACGTAGGATATTCCTCATCTAAAAGCATTCTTGAAATAGCTGCATCATAAGCAGATGTAAGGTTGAATACTTTTCCTGCAAGCTTTTTACGGGTTTCGATGTATGTATCACCGTTTTGCTCCATTTCCAGTTTTACTGTTGTGTAGTCTTCTACATCAGTAATTACCGTTACAGAATCAAAGTTTTTTGCTGCAGAACGAAGCATTGATGGACCACCGATATCGATAAACTCTACTTTCTCGTGTAATGAAATATTCTTATTTACATTTTCAAAGAAAGGATAAAGGTTTACGATAACCATGTCAATCAGACCAATTCCGTGCTCCTGAACCGTTTTCATGTGCTCTTCGTTGTTACGAACAGCTAGCAATCCACCGTGAACTTTTGGGTGTAGAGTTTTCACTCTTCCGTCCAACATTTCAGGGAAATTGGTTACCTCATCAATCTGAATGGGATTTAAACCAGCGTCTTTCAAATGTTTGAACGTTCCTCCTGTGGAGATCAACTCATAGTTCTGAGCTTCTAAAAACTGTGCGAACTCAATTAATCCGCTCTTGTCAGATACGCTGATTAAAACTCTCTTTTTACTCATTTTACTTTCAATTTTTTACTTTTTACAGCTATTTCAAACTGTGTCCGGGTCTTTCACGTCCGAACTTACTTTTATTTTACTTAGATTTTTGCTCATGTATCAATGTATCAGTTTAACAATGTAACAATTAAACTATTGGTAAATTGATACGTTGTTAAACTGATACATTATTTATTTCCCAGGACCTTGTTGATCGCTATTGGAAATATTTCATATTCAATTTGATGAACTTTCTGAGCCAGTGTTTCAGGAGTATCATCAGCTGTTACTTCAAAAGATTTTTGAAGAATAGCCTCTCCTTCATCAATGCCCGGCGTTACAAAATGCACTGTTGCCCCACTCTCTACTTCTTTAGCTTCAATTACTGCATTATGAACGTTCATTCCCCACATTCCTTTTCCTCCGAACTTCGGAAGCAATGCAGGATGAATATTGATTATCTTACCATTCCAGTTTTCGCAGAACTCAGATTTTAAAATGGATAAAAATCCTGCCAATACGATCAGATCTGTATCTTGTGGGATTACTTTAGCCAATTCGCTGCTGAAGCTCTTTCCTCTTGGGATGAGTATGTTTTCTATATTATGATTCTTTGCTCTTTCCAATCCGAAACACTCTCTGTCAGCAACAACCAAATTTACTTTTGCGTTCTGAATTTCTCCAGCTTCAATGGTATCAATGATTCTCTGCAGATTGGTTCCTGAACCGGATACGAGTACAACGATGTTCTTCATATTCTTGTAAAATGTAAAAAGTATTAATGTATTTATGACTTAAAATCAGAAATACTTTTTACGTTCATACATTTATTTATAGTGATAAATTAATTTTCTCTGCACTTTCTGTGATCTCACCAATTTCGTAAGCATCATCAAGAAGGTGTAAAACTTTCTCAGCGTGGTCTGCATCAACAACGATAATCATCCCAACACCCATATTGAATGTTCCGTACATTTCCTCACGAGTTACTCCACCTCTTTTCTCCAGTTCAAGCATTACACTTGGAATTCTGATTTTTGAACCGTCGATAGAAGCACAAAGTCCTTCAGGGATGATTCTTGGAACGTTTTCGTAAAGTCCACCACCTGTAATATGAGCAATTCCACCTACTTTTACTTCTTCCAATACTTTGTGAATATCCTTGAAATATAATCTTGTTGGAACTAAAAGGGTTTCATATAAAGGTTTTCCTTCAAACTCCTCTTCAAAGTTCGGGAATACTTTTCTTACTAAAGAGAATCCATTTGAATGGAATCCTGAGCTTGGTAATGCAATAATTTTGTTACCTGGCTTAATGTTAGAACCATCAATAATTTGGTCCTTTTCCACGATTCCTACACAGAACCCTGCAACATCATAATCTCCTGGCTGGTACATTCCCGGCATTTCAGCAGTTTCTCCACCAATTAATGCACAGTTGTTATCCTTACAAGCCTTCACCATTCCTAAAACGATCTCAGCTGCAATTTCAGAATCCAGTTTACCACAAGCTAAATAATCTAAAAAGAATAATGGCTTAGCACCGTGACAAAGAATATCATTGGCACACATGGCGAAACAGTCTACACCAATAGAGTCGTATTTTTTAGTATCCAAAGCTACCTTCAGCTTTGTTCCTACTCCATCTGTTCCTGAAACAAGAACCGGATTTTTATATCCTCCGATCTCATAGAAAGCACCAAAACTTCCCAAGTGGTTCAATACATTGGAGTTATGGGTTTCACCGACCGCTTTTTTGATCTTGTCAACCGTTTTGTATCCTTCTTCTTTGTCTACTCCTGCTGATTTGTAAGTGTTGCTCATGTTTAATAATTTAATAATGTAACAATATATCAGTCTAGCAATGTAACAATAGCTTCACTTTGGAAACCGGAGAATTGGTAAATTGATACATTAGTATATTGGTACATTTTATTTTAATAATTACTTTTTATACTCGATTTTAAAAAACAAAAAAGCCGACAATCTTTTCAGATTATCGGCCGTTATTTTATCTCAGAATTTCAGAGTCCACAATTTTCCCTTTATGAGAAAAACATTGTTTATAGGAGGTCTGAATTTTCATCTCTTTTCTTTTTGCAAAAATAGTAATTTTAAATGAATATTCAAATTCTATTTTTCAAGGATGGTTTCAATGGCTGCAATCTTCTTGATTTTTTCCTTTAATTCGCTGTTTTTCTCTTCATTAGAAATTTTTTGTGCAGCTTTATCAAAGTTGTCGTTAAAGAAAGGAAGTGAGAAAGTTTCTACCACATTTCCACCGTGGAAAGGGAAACGCTTTGATGCTGCATCCAAAACTCCTGCACCACCTCTACCTCCCGGAGATGTAGCCATCAATAGCATTGGCACTTCATTCCAAACGGTTCTGTCCTTAATTCTGGACACCCAGTCGAACACATTTTTAAATGCTGTAGAATAGGTTCCGTTATGTTCTGCCAAAGCAACCAGTAATACGTTTGCTCCATCAATCTTGGAGGCAAAGTCATGAGCTTCCTGAGGCACACCATCTGCTAATTCTCTTTCATGTTTATAGATTGGCATTTCGAAAGGATTCAAATCCACTACTTCTACTTCTGCATTTTCAAATAATGTTGATGCATAGGCTACCAGCTGCTTGTTCATTGAAACGTCTGAATTACTTCCTGCTATTGCTAAAATTTTCATATGTAGTATTTATTTTTAAGTTATACCAAACCACCATCCACAAGAATTTTACTGACTGTGGTTTGATATTATTTTTAATTTTTAAGAATACAAATTTAGTTTTTTATTTAAGATAAGATGGCAATTCCATTGGGACTTCCATTAATAATATTTCGGTGTCTTCTACGGCTTCAATATTAAAACTTTGTGTATCCCAGATTCCCAAACCGTCTCTTTCATTAAGGACACGATCTCCTACTTTTGCACTTCCTTTTAAAACAAAAGCATAGACGCCGTTTCCTTTTTTGTTCAACATATAGTTTTTTCCATTTCCTTTTTTGAAGTTAGCCAAATTGAACCAGGCATCCTGATGAATCCAAACTCCATCATCATTTTTATTTGGAGATAAAATCTGTTGGAATCCGTTGATTTTTTCACCTTCTTTAATGCTTTTCTGGTCATATCTTGGTTCAACATTCAATTCTCTAGGAAAGACCCAAATCTGTAGGAATTTTACTTCTTCATCTTTATTTTTATTGTATTCGCTGTGCATCACTCCGGTTCCGGCACTCATCACCTGAATTTCACCTTTTTTGATTACCGCAGTAGTACCCATTGAATCTTTATGCTCCAAATCTCCCTCCAAAGGAATGGATATAATTTCCATATCTCTGTGTGGGTGTGTTCCGAATCCCATTCCCTGAGAAACGGTATCGTCGTTCAATACTCTTAAAACACCAAAGTTCGTTCTGTCATTGTTTTGATAGTTTGCAAAACTGAATGTATGGTAAGAGTTTAACCAACCATGATTAGCATGGCCTCTTGAATCTGCTTTATGATATACTGTTTTCATTTCTGTGATTATTTATAGTACAAATGTAAGGGATGTGATGGTGAAAAAAGTTGATGTAGGTTAAGAAAGGAATGAATGGTTTTCGAAAGGATAAAATTGCTGATAAATTAGATTACGCAAAGACGCAAGGATTTTATCTTTTATAAAATTTCAGGTTGGATATTGTTTTTCTTACAGAGTGAGCGAATTGAACAGGTTATATCAGATAGTTATAAACATCTGTGAAATCTACGAGAAATTATTATCCTATTTCAATGGGAAATTTTTATTTGTTTTTATAAAGTATAGTGGTATAATCCGTATTATAATTTCGGGTTTCTATATTTAGTTTATTTAGCAGTTCATCAGCATCAATCTTTATGTTTTTCCAGATTTCATTAGTATCAAGAAACTCCCAATCCCAAATTTCCACAGGGATATCATCCACTTTCTTTTTAAACATTAAAAGTTCAGACTTAAGAGACTCATCTATTAGTTTGTTTCTAAATACTGTTTCAAATAAAACCGGTAAAAATGCATAATCCAGTTCTTCATATAGCTCCGTTAATGGGTCTATTAAAACCGGAGCCATTTCATCTAATTGTTCCACACTATAAGTATACAGAATTAGTGAGGTTATAATATTTGTATAATAAAAATTCACATGTTTATCATATTCTAGCAATTCTTCTTGGGTAAATCCAAGGTCATCGGAATTATCCGGTTCTTCAATCTCTGACATCTTTTATAATTTTGATTTAAATAAGTGATTAAAAATACTAATTTAATTAACCTATTCGGAGTTTTACCTTTTTACAGAAGATTATAAATATAAATAAGTTTTGGCTAACGCCAATGGATTTTTATTGAAATACAAAAGCGGGCTAAAGCCCGCTCCTATTGAATATGAATTCTATTGTTTTATACTATAGATGCTATAATACTTCTAATTTCTCACTAAAAATGCACCTGTTTTATCTCCTCTTCAATTTCTTTAGGGGTTTCGTTGTCTGACTTAACGAAAATCATGGTGACTACAGCTCCAATCAGCATGCAAATACCTCCTACCACTACATAATCCATTGCCTGCTTACCAAAAACACCACTTACAATTGGTCCTCCGAATAAACCATTGATGATCTGCGGAATAACAATAAAGAAATTGAATATCCCCATATAAACCCCCATTTTTCTTTGCGGAATCACTTCAATAAGCATGGCATAAGGCATTGCCAGGATGCTTGCCCAGGCAAACCCAAGTCCGATCATTGAAACCCATAGATTGTTTACATCCTTGATAAAATACATGGAAATCAGTCCCAGCCCTCCACATAATAAGGCTAAAGCATGGGTTTGTTTTTTACCGATCCACTTTGCTATGGGAGTTAATAAGAATGCAAATGGTATTGCCCAAAGATTATACATTCCAAAGAGTTTACCTGTTAAGTCTCCGGCGTCATTGAATGCCTTGGAGTGTGTATCCTCCGGAGACAGCCCCATATGATGAGTTGCGAGCGCACTGGTAGTAAATACCCACATGGTAAATAATGCAAACCAGGAGAAGAACTGAACAATTCCCAGCTTTTTCATTTGAACAGGAATGGTCGCAAAGTCTTTGAAGATATCTGAAAATTTTGATTTTTCAGGTTCTGCTTCTTTTCCGTCTTCAAACTCAGCAAATTCTTGTGGAGAATATTCTCTGGTCGTAATGATGGTATATAAAATGGATATTATCAGCAGTGCAGCTCCCACATAAAAGGAATAAATTACATTATCTGCAACAAAGCCTTTGGGGGCTTCATTAGAAATTCCAAGCTTCGTCAACCAATTCGGCAAATAAGAACCGAGTACAGCTCCTATTCCAATCAAAATGGTCTGCACTGAAAATCCTATTGTTCCTTGATGTTTCGGAAGCATATCTCCAACCAAAGCCCTGAAAGGCTCCATAGCAATGTTTACGGATGCATCCATCATAGCAAGGAAAATAACGGCTAATAACAAGGCATTTGCAGCAAACATTTGAGTTACGGAAGCTGCATTTGGAAGTAAAACCAATCCTATGGCACACAAAACAGCACCAATTAAGAAGTAAGGTTTTCGTCTTCCCAACGGGCTCCAGGTATTATCTCCCATATGCCCGATAATAGGCTGAACGATCAAACCGGTAATGGGAGCTACCAACCAAAACCATGATAATTCATGAACATCTGCCCCTAAATTGGCCAGAATACGGCTGGCATTTCCGTTCTGTAGCCCAAATGCCATTTGGATTCCCAAAAACCCCATGCTCATATTAATGATTTGCAGCATGGAAAGATTAGGCTTTATTCTTTTCCCAGATGAACCATCTGCATATCTCCCGTCCATTACTGCCATTACGACTTCAGTTTTTGGATTAATACATCTTCTATTGGTGCTTTTTCAACTACAACTTTATCTACTACATCATTCGGAACGGTCATAGAAAGAACGTATTGCTTAACTTTCCAGATTCCATTAATTTTTTCTACAACACCTGAACCACGGCAAATTTTCATTTGGGTATCCAATAATTCATCAAACCAAGCCAGTTTTCCATCTTTACTGAAATAGATATTTCTTTTAAGAGAGGTAAAATTCCAGGTTTTCTTTTTATCGAAATGAGGTTTTGCCCAAACCATGAATTCTTTTTTATTCCAGATTTCAGTGGCATCAGTTCCTATAAATGTAGATTCGTCAGCAAAATAATTGAAATAAGTAGTATAATCTGCTTTTGCCGCTGCTACGTTAAAGCCATCCAGCATTGTACTGATCTCTGATTTTTCTTTTTCAAACGCTTTGCCCGATTGTGCTGAAAGCATTGAAAATCCTAATAAAAATAGGATGAATGTATGGACAGTTATTAATTTTCTCATAGGTATTATTTATTTTTCAAGTTCAATAATCAATGGGGTTTTCGCAGGAATTGTTATATTATTCTGTAATATAAATTCTTTCCCTGAAATAACCTCTTTTCCTTTGGAGAATCCTTTTAATGACTCTTCAAAATATTTTAAGTCTAACGTCTGATCTTTTGTATTATTGTTGATGACAACCATTACACTTTCCTTGTCATTATATCTGAAATAAGTAAAGACTCCATCTTTAGGAACGAAGTTTTTAGTTTTTCCGGTATGAATTACTTCTTTACCTTTTCTCCAGTTCAGTAATTTCTGTGTAAATTGATAAAACTCTTTCTGCTCAGAGGTTTGTGCTGATGGATTGAATGCATTTTGTTGATCTGATTTCCACCCTCCCGGAAAGTCTCTGCGAATATCGGCATCACCACCTTTTTTCTTATCACCCCGCATTCCGATTTCCGATCCGTAATAGATCTGTGGAATTCCACGAACAGTTGAAATTAAAGTCAATCCCATTTTGTAAACATTTGGATCTGCATTGAAGATTTCATTCCATCTCTCAGTGTCATGATTTTCAAAGAACACCATCACATTATTAATATCCGGATAAAGGAAGTCGCTGCTAAAGGAGTCATAAAGCCTTATTAAACCAGTATCCCAATCTTGTTTTTCTTTAAAAGCTTTAGGCATGTCTCCAAACAGCATAAAATCCATTACAGATGGTAGATTAGAGTTATATCCCGCTGCTTCTCCTGTTTTGGAATTCTTTTGCCATGCGGAAATTTGCCCTGCAGTATACAACCATGATTCCCCTACGATATTGAATTTAGGATATTCATCAGTAATCGCCTTGGCCCATTTTGCCATTGCATCCTTATCATTGTAAGGATAGGTATCTACACGGAAACCTCCTAATTCTGCATATTCTATCCACCAGATTGCATTTTGAGTCAAATATTTTAAAACCAGAGGATTTTTTTGATTAATGTCAGGCATTGTAGAATCAAACCATCCATCCAGCGCATATTTTTTATCAATCTCTGAGGCGTTGGTATCAAACTGCGTTGATGTTTTGTAATTGGATCTTTTGAAACCATTCTCTCCCTCCTTGAACCAGTGAATCCAGTCTTTTGTAGGAAGATCCTTGATCATCCAGTGAGAAATACCCCAGTGATTGGTTACATAATCCATCACAAGCTTCATATTTCTTTTATTTAATTCCTTTGAAAGGTTCTTATAATCTTCGTTGGTTCCGTAGCGGGCATCAATTTTATACAGATCTGTCTGGGCATACCCATGATAAGAATAAACTTTCTCATTATCCTCGTTTACCGGAGTTAGCCAAACTGCTGTGGCTCCAAGATTTTGGATATAATCAAGATTATTCATGATCCCACGTAAATCTCCTCCATGTCTGCCGTTGGGCAAACTACGATCAACCTTTTCTGTCAGATTTGGAACAGAGTCATTTTTTTCATCTCCATTGGCAAAGCGATCCGGCATAATCAGGTACATCACATCCTTTGAGGTATAGGATTCACGGTCTGCAGATCCTGAGCTTCTTTCTTTCAACTCATAGGTGTAGGAATCTAGATTTTTTTTATTGTTTTTAATAGAAATTTTAAACTTCGGAACATTGATTTCATTGGTATTAACCGTAATAAAAACATAGTTCGGGTTTTCTACTTTCTGGATATCTTTAATTTGAATTCCGTCCGATAGACTGATTTCATTATTGGCAATTCCTTTTCCGTAAACAAGGATTTGAAGTTCAGGATTTTTCATTCCTTTCCACCAGAAAGCCGGCTCTACTTTTTCCAATGTTTTTGATTGTGAAAAAGCTATTGAAGCAGCTGAAAGGGCAAAAAACATATATATTTTTCTCATAACTTAGTCTTTGTCTTCAATTTAATAATCAGTTGTATATCATGAATCTATATTAAAAATAACATTCATTATACTGAAAAACAGATCGTTACATCAAACAACACAACAATTTAACAATGAACAACTTAGGAGCAAATTACGAAAAAAAATTAAGAGTTATTACAAAATAATTGTTAGAATTTTCTTTTATTCATAGGGATTCTACATCTATTGATTAATGAATATCTAAACTAAAATTTATTGAAGAAAATAATAATATTTCACAATCACGTCTATAGTTATTATCGATATCTCAAAAAAAAGCTACACAAAAAGAACATTTAATCTAAAAATAACACTTTTTATCTATTTAATTTTTAATTTTACAGAAAAAATGTTTGATTTTAGTAAAATCTTTGAAAGCGATGGACCGGATATTGTATATACGTGGACCATTCCGGTATTTGCGGCTATTATTTTTATAGAAATGGCTTATAGTCACTTTAATAAAGAGAAGCTTTACGAAACCAAAGACGTGGCTACGAATGTTCTTTTTGCTCTTTTAAATTATAGTCTGGACATTATCATGAAAGGGTTTTCTATGTTTGTCATGATGTTCTTTTATCATTACCGTATTTTCGACTGGGAAGTTGGAATATGGTATTGGATTGCGGTATTTCTAGCCCAGGATTTTGCTTATTATGTTCATCATTATGTAGACCATCACTCCCGTGTTTTCTGGGCGGTACACATTACTCATCATAATTCTGATTATTTCAATATCACCACAGGTTTCAGAAGTCCTGTATTTCAGCCTTTGTACAGATACCTGTTCTTTTCTCCGCTGGCATTTGTAGGGTTCCATCCGTTGCATGTCATGGTAGCGTATTCTTCCATCCAGATCTATGGCACCTTTGTACATACACAATCTATTAAGAGCATGGGCTTTCTGGAATATTTTTTAGTAACACCCTCACACCACCGCGTACATCATGCATGTAATATCAAATATCTTGATCGTAATATGGGCATGGGATTGATTATCTGGGATAAAATCTTTGGAACATTTGAAAAGGAAGATCCTGAAGTTCCTGTTAAATATGGTATATATCCGAAAATGAAATCCAAGGATCCGGCAACAGTTCTGTTTTATGAATGGCGAAGAATAGGAAAAGATTTGAGACAACCTGGTCTATCTTTCAAGAATCGAATTCAATATCTTTTTTACTCGCCGGGATGGAGACATGATGGCACCGGAAAAACGGTAAAACAGTATCAAAAGGAATACAAAGAAAAAATGACAAAGAAGACCTCAACTGTAACAGAAGAGGTAACTTCAGAACCAAAATTCGAATATTCGGATAAATAAATCTATAGAGAAAGTTATCCTATCTACTTAAAAACAAATTGCCCCGATCAATATTATGATCGGGGCAATTTTATTATTGCTTTTAAAATTATTTTACTGGTTTAATAGAAATTGCGAATCCGCCGCTTCTTACCATTTTAAAATTAATTTTTGATTTGCTATTGATCTCTTTTTTGTAGATGTTATAGCTTTGAGGATTATCAATATAATCAGCATCTTTTCCATCTTCATAGATTGTTGCCTCATATTTCTTTCCTTTATCTAAGAATGAGAAATCTACCATATATTCACGTTTGTTCTCATCGGTAATACCTCCTACAAACCAGTTTTCAGTACCTTTTGCTTTTCTCGCTGTAATTACATAGTCACCTGGCTCCGCAGATAATATTTTTGTATCATCCCAATCTGCCGCTACATCCTTGATAAACTGGAATGCATCCATATGTTTTTTGTAGTTCTCAGGAAGGTCTGCTGCCATCTGAAGAGGCATATACATTGTTACATATAATGCAAGCTGTTTTGCTAATGTAGTTTTCACAAAACGCTTATCTCCAGGGAAATAATAATCTAGCTTAGTTTGGAAAATTCCTGGTGTATAATCCATTGATCCTCCCATCCATCTTGTAAACGGAAGAACAGTCTGGTGATCAGGTTTGTTACCTCCAAATGCTTCATATTCTGTTCCACGGGCAGCTTCTGCAGAAATGTAGTTCGGATACGTACGGCTTTCTCCTGTAGGACGCACAGATTCGTGAGAATTCACCATGATTTTATATTCATTAGCTTTTTCAGCAATTCTATAATAGTGGTTGATTGTCCATTGAGAATAATGATGCTCTCCTCTAGGGATTATATCTCCTACATATCCTGTTTTTACAGCATCATAACCATACTTGTTCATAGTTTGGAAAGCCTTATCTGCCCATCTTTCGTAGTTCGTTGCAGAACCTGAAGTTTCGTGGTGCATGATTAACTTAATTCCTTTGGAGTGTGCATATTCATTCAACATTTTGATATCAAAATCCGGATAAGGAGTAATGAAATCAAAAACAAATTCTTTAGAATGTCCGAACCAGTCTTCCCAACCAATGTTCCAACCTTCAATTAAAAGCCCCTGGAACCCATTTTCTGCTGCAAAGTCGATATATTCTTTAACTTTAGTGTTATTCGCAGCATGTTTTCCGTTAGGAGTTAACTTGGCAAAGTCAGTTTTGTCTATATGAACGTTTTCTTCTGTAGAATAAGCCCACTGGGATTTCCCGATGATCATTTCCCACCAAACTCCCATGTATTTTGTAGGGTGAATGTAAGAAGTGTCTTTATATTTTGTAGGTTCGTTAAGGTTAAAGATCATTTTTGAATCCATCACCTGTTCCGCCTTTGGAGCAACGATAATGGTTCTCCATGGGGTTACTGACGGAGTTTGAATGTACCCTTTTGCACCTTGTCTGTCTGCAGTTAAATGCGTTTTAAACTTGAAGTTCTGTGCATCTACTTCCAAATGGGAAGCCGGATAATCTAATACTGCTGCTTCAGCAACGTTAATGTATAAAGGTTCTTTTCCTTCTTTTTTAAGCATTAAAGGAGACTGAACTGCATTTTTCACTAAACTCTGAGAGGCATTGGCATCGAATGCTTTATCCCATTTTGCAGGAATTTCAGAAACTTTTGACTCCTGATATTGATATTCCTGAGAATCATAGTCTGCTACAAGCCACCACGCCTTCATATCTGTAGGGAAATCAATTTCAGAATCTTCTTCTCTGATTACGAAATAATTAAGATTTTTCTGCTGTGGAAATTCATATCTGAATCCAAGACCATCATTGAACAATCTGAACTTCACAACAATGCTTCTGTCTGTAGAAGCCTGATTCAGCGTAAGCGCTAATTCATTGTAATGATTGATATAATTTTTCTTTTCTCCAAGAATCGGCTGCCAGGTCTCGTTTTTGGAGTCTCTTTTTTCATCTACCTTAGCAAAACCGTTATTCAAATCGAATTTTGCATCTTCCGGCTTTGCAATTTCGGAAGCAAATTTTATGGCTGTGTCTTTAAATAATCTCAATCCCAATTTTGAATCTTCAACTACCACCGCACCGTTGTATTTCAGATTATAGAAAGGAACTCCATCTTTTAATTGGAAGTTCATTTCAAACTTACCGTCCGGCGATTTTAAAGATTGCGCTTTCACACCTAACATCATTGAGAGCAAAAGGGCTCCAACTGTAATTTTCTTCATAATGACTATTTATTAACTTAAAAAAATAGATAAAGTGCTGCGGAAAGCAGCACTTTGCTTTTATAATTAAACTTAATGTACTATAATGGTTTTATTGTGTAGACTCCTAGTTTTAAGTCTACAGTAATTTTATAACTACCTCCTGTACCATCAAATTTGATATTTCCATTGCTTCCTTTCGGTCCAATATATCCTGTGTTTCCATCAGCTGTTATATTACCCCAATCTAATTCTCCCCAGCTCTGCTGTCCAAGAAATTTAAATTCAGAAGCTGCCGGAAGAGCAACTGTATATTCAAATTTTCCATTTCCTAAATTACTCATCGGAATGGCTGTACCTGAATCCCAGCCATTAACTGTACCTACGATGTATAAATTAGCAGGATTCCAATTATTAAGAGGGGACGGTGAAACTGTAATTGATTTTTGTGTCGCATCTGCATCAATAATTATTTTATACATTCCTGTAGGTCCATTGAACTGAATGTTTTCAGCCGGTGCCGCCACCAAGTTAGGAGACCAGGTTTTAAAATACTTATTCTCAGTTTTTATTCCTGCAGCATCCAAGCTGTAATTTTTAGGATCCCAACCCTGTTGACCTAAGAATCTGAAAGTTTTACCGTTTTCCAGATAAGTATAAATAGTAGAGAAGTTATCTTTTTTATACAGCAGCTGTGCATTCACCTCACTCCAACCCACCGAAGAAGCATCTCCTACAAGGTAGAATGACGGAAAAGCTGTCATATAAGGTGTGACAGTAATGGTTACTACATTTGAAGTAATAGCTGCATTTTCTCCTAATTTTGAAGAAAGCCTAACTTCAACATCACCCGCCACCTCCGGAACCAAACCAGCATCTTGTACGTAGTCATTAATTTCAGCAACGGTAAATGTTACTTTGGAAGCCCCATCATTTAAAGCTACATTTTTAGGGCTGGCAAAGTTTGTTCCTTTAACAGCAATCTGAAGCTGATTCTTCTGAGCAACCGCAACACCATAATCTGGAGCTTTCCAATTGAAAGTAATTGCAGACTGTGCAGCATTATCTTTAATTAAAACCAAACTTGTTTTATCGGATGTAAGGCTAGATGCAGAAGGATTTCCCAGTATTGCTCTGTCTTCGTCTTTTTCACAAGAAACAAGCCACATTCCTATAAAAGCTATTGCTAATATTTTAAATATATTTTTCATTTTTAAAGCAATATTTTAAATTAATAACCAGGATTTTGAATCAAATTAGGATTCGCAATAATATCTTTAGCCGGAATTGGGAAAAGATTTCTATAGCTTTCTACTGCTTTTCCTTCTTTCACGCCTCCTTTCCAAGGCCAAACATAGGAAGCTGTTGTAAATTTATCATAACGGATAAGGTCTGTTCTTCTTGTCATTTCCCAACCAAGCTCTCTACCTCTTTCGTCTAATATATAATCTGTATTTATGGAAGCAACCGTGGAAGCTCCTGCACGGGTTCTCAGGGCGTTTACATATCCAAGGGCAGTAGCAGCATTTCCTCCGCTACCACCTCTTAGGGTAGCTTCAGCATACATTAGGTAAATATCCGCTAGTCTGAATAAAGGAACATCCGTATCACAGAAATTACCTGAAGCATCAGATCCTGGATTGCCTGCACTTGTCATATTTTTATATTTAACAAACGCATAGCCATCTGTAAAAACACCTAAATCATTTATTTCAAGATTTTGTCCATCTGTATAGAAGTTTCCTCTTTGGTCAGAAGGTGATCCTGCAAATAAATTCACATAGGCTTTTGTGGTTCTTAGACCTCCCCAGCCTCCACTGATTCCAAAGCTTGAGGCAGGCATACTTCCTCCTACACCAGCATGAATAAGATAAGTAGTACCTCCTGATGTTTGAATATGAACTCCATCAAAAGCAACCGGAAGTATCACTTCTGGATTATTTTTATCATTATCCGCAAGGAATAGATCTGCATATTTAGTTTTCAAAGAATATCCTGCACCTATTACTTTATTGCAATAAGTGATACAGTCTGTATAATGATTGGAGCCGTTATACACCTGTGAATTGAGATACAAACGAGCCAGTAAGGACCATGCTGCTGCTTTATCTACTCTTCCGTAAACATTTGCTTTAGGATCTTTCAATTCTCCTGCTACTGCAAGAAGTTCACTTTCAATAAAATTAAAAAGTTCTGCACGGGCAATCCTTTTAGGTGGATTTACAGATCCTGGCAAATAACTTTCGTCAACAAATGGCACATTACCAAAGAGATCTAATGCATAATAGTAAGATAATGCTCTAAGATACCTTACTTCAGCTCTCATATATTTAGCCTCACTTAAATTAGTACCTGTAATATTATTTGATGCTAATTTTTCATCTGTTACATTTCTCAGAAATTCATTACTGGTAGCAATTTGTGTGAAAATTCTATAGTATGCTCCTTCTACAAACTCACTGGAAGAATCCCAGGTCATTTTATGGATAGTTTGAAGAGTTCCATCATTCCAGGCAATTACAGCCTCATCTGTAGGAAGTGTCTGTAAGGTATATAATACTCTTGTATATTGTGAAAAGTTTCCGTCAATTCCATTAATATCTGAGTTACCTCCATTGGCATTTTGCCCTCCGTTGGCAAAGCCTCCGTAAATTTTTGCTAAAGCCATCGGATAATTTGCAAAATCTGTAAATACACTGGCAGATGTTACATCCGTAATAGGCTGTTGTTCTAAATCATTAACACAAGATGTTGCAGTAAGAACACTGAATAGGGCAGCAACAGCTATTATATTTGTTTTAAATTGTTTCATTTCTCTTAAAATTGAAAGTTAAATCCTAAAGAATACACTTTTGGCATCTGATAATATCCATTGTCTATATTTCCGAATACTTCAGGATCTATTCCTGAATACTTGGTAATTACAAATACGTTTTGCAACATTGCATACACTCTTACATTACTACCTTTATAGAAAAGATCTTTAAAGTTGTACCCTGCATTGATATTATCTAATCTTAAGAAAGAAGCATTCTCTACGAAAATATCAGAAAAATACTGTGGACTTGTAAATTTATATTCCGCAGCAGTAGAATATACATTTTGCAGATAATTATTGGTTGTTAATGACTGAATTGAACTGTTAGAGGCAGCATTATTATATACATAGTTTCCTAATACCGCTCTTGCACTTAACCCAATATCCCAATTATTGTGAGAAAATTTAGTATTAAACCCTATAATAGCATCCGGCTGTGTAGATTTATAATAATATCTGTCATTTACATCAATCTTACCATCGTTATTTCTGTCTACATATATACCATCCAATGGTTTCCCATTAGCATCATAAACCTGTTGAAATACATAGAAAGCATTAGGCTGACGTCCTACGGTATGAGCCTGGATCGTATTATTAACACCTCCATCAATTCCTCCTACTAAAATTCTGTATGAAGAATCTGCTCCATTAATAAGTTTGGTAATTTCAGATTTGTAATGAGTTGCATTAAATGATACTTCCCATGTTGTATTTTCTTTTTTAATTGGAACAAAGGTTACAGAGGCTTCTATACCTTTTGTTTGCATATTTCCTACATTCAAAAGATTATGATTACTTAAGTCTCCTGCTGCAATAGGTGAATCTACAATCAGGTCTTTTGTATCTTTCTGATACACATCAATGGAACCGGTAATTCTATTGTTTGCAAAACCGAAGTCAATACCCGCATTTTTTGTTGTAGTAATTTCCCAACTTAAATTTGGATTGTAAATCTCAGGTCTCATCATAAAATAGAACTGATCCCCGAATTGATATTCTGCTCCGCTGGAGCTTAAATTATAAGCAGCATAAGACGGGTAGTTTCTTGGCTTGTTGGTATCCAGCGTAGGAAGCTCTTGCTGTCCTGTTTTCCCCCATCCTGCTCTTAGTTTTAAAACCTTGATTCCTGTGTCTTTCAGGAAGTTTTCTTCATTAATTTTCCATGCAACTGATACTCCTGGGAAATTGCCCCAAACATTACTTGTTGTACCATTATAGAATCTGGAAGATCCATCTCGTCTTATAGAGGCAGAAACAATATATTTATTGGCAATTGTAAAAATACCTCTTCCATAGAATGATAATAATACATTTTTAGTTTCAAAATCATTAGTAAATGTATTTTGACCTCTTCCTTTAAATGTAGTTGATCCCGGAATAATAGTATTAAAATCCTGATAAGAATAACCAGCAGTAAGATCTACTGTTGTAGAAATAGAATTTATGGTCTTCAAATAACTCAAATAAGTCTCAAGTAATTTATTCTTTTTCTCCATGGTATACTGATTGTATGTCCCTAGATCACTGATTCCAGCTCTATAGATCGGACTTACAGTCTTTGCACCATTACTTTTAGAATAATCATAACCAGCATTTACATTAACATGCAAATCCGGCAAAAAGTGTAATTTATAGTCTAACTGAATGTTTCCTAAACCTCTCCATACGGAAGAAACATCATGTACACCATTTAAAAGCCCTAATGGATTGGATGTACCATTTACATTAAGTCCCGTTATATTATTATTAGGATCCGTCCATTCATAAAAACCGCCATATGCTGTATTTCCAGAATATATAGGCTGTGTAGGATCAAAATAAGTAGCAGACTTTATTACTTTATCATCATTAAACCTATTGTCTGTAAAGGTTCCTTTAGCATTAATATTTACCGTCAAATGATTATCAAAAAACTTTGGATTTAAATTTAATCCCACAGAAGTCCTTTTAAATGAATTAGTCTTTACAATACCATTCTGATCATTATATCCAATGGATAAACGATATGGTAGCCACTTCACTCCACCGGAAAATGCCAAATTATTATCTGTTCCCCAAGCTTTCTGATAAATCTGGTTCTGCCAATTGGTATTAGCTGTCCCTAATCTGGATGCATTGGTAGCAACAGATGGATTCGTTTTTGCTAGTTCTTTTACAAATGATCTATATGAATCAGCATCAAGGACATTCACATTATCCATCTTTGTTGAAACAGAAGTAACCGTGGAAAAATTAACTTTGAATTTTCCTGCTGTACCTTTTTTCGTTGTAATCAAAATTACCCCGTTAGAAGCCCTGTTACCATAAATAGCTGTGGCTGAAGCATCTTTAAGAATATCAAAACTTTCTATATCATTTGGATTGATAAGAGATAATGGATCTGATGCCCCATTTACTCCAGTAAAATCCTGTGGAACACCATCAATTACAATTAAAGGTGAGTTTTCACCATTTAAAGAAGATGTACCTCTAATCCTTATTTTTGTTCCAGAACCAGGAGCACCACTGCTATTTGTAATCTGTACTCCGGGTGTTTTACCCTGAATAAGTTGACCAGCAGAAGTAGCACCACCGTTAAAGTCCTTGGCTGTTACAGAAGTAATAGATCCCGTAAGGTCAGTTTTCTTTTGTTTACCATACCCTATCAGTACAACTTCCTCAATCTTTTTCTCTTGAGGAATAGAGTCCTTGGTCTGCGCGTGCATTACTGTACTTGCCAATAAAAAGGCAGGCGCTATTTTTAATACCGTTGTAAAATTCTTCACAATCTTATTTTTATAGTTTCGTTTTCAGTCTTGTTTCTAGCCCTAGGCCAGCCTTGCAATTTAAAAAAAAATTAGAATTATCATAATTTTAATATAATTTAAGATAAAATTATGTATATTACGAAACGCATTTTAGTTAGTTTTTTATCCATCAATAGCTTACACGATACTATGTGTTGCATAATATTTGTTTTGAGTTCACAATAAGTTAAACATTTGTTTAACTTAAATTCATATTCAAAGCTAAAAAACAGGAACATTGTTCATAATAACTCCTCAAAGAGCGGTATTCAAGAGATAATCCTTATCTTTGCAGTCAAAACTTTACTATAAATGTCAAACAGAAAGATGATTACGGCAGCTTTGCCTTATGCAAACGGACCGGTTCATATAGGGCATTTGGCAGGTGTCTATATTCCTGCGGATGTTTACGCAAGATTTCAAAGAAGATTAGGAAAGGATGTAGCGTTTATCTGTGGTTCGGATGAACATGGTATTCCTATTACTATAAGAGCTAAAAAAGAGGGAGTTACCCCTCAGGACATCGTTGACAAATATCACGGGATCATTAAAAAGTCTTTTTCTGATCTGGGAATTTCGTTCGATGAATATTCAAGAACAACTTCCAAGAATCATTATGAGACCAGCCAGGATTTCTTCAAGGTTTTATATGAAAAAGGAAAATTTACAGAGGAGATTTCTGAGCAGTATTTTGATGAACAGGCGGGAGAATTCCTTGCAGACCGATATATTGTAGGAACCTGCCCGAACTGTGGCAACGAGAATGCTTATGGTGATCAGTGTGAGAAATGTGGTTCTACCCTTTCTCCATCAGAATTGATTAACCCGAAATCGATGCTAAGCGGTAATGTTCCTATCCTTAAGGAAACCAAGAACTGGTACCTACCTTTAAACGAATATGAAGACTTCCTAAATGAATGGATCATTGAGGGGCATAAAGACGACTGGAAGCCGAATGTTTACGGACAGGTAAAATCCTGGCTGAACGACGGACTGAAGCCTCGTGCCATGACAAGAGACCTGAACTGGGGAGTTCCGGTTCCTCTTCCAAATGCTGAAGGAAAAGTACTTTATGTTTGGTTTGATGCGCCTATCGGATATATCTCGTTTACTAAAGAATGGGCGGAGAAAAACGGAAAAGACTGGAAAGATTACTGGCAAAGTGAAAGCAGTGACCTTGTACACTTCATTGGTAAGGATAATATTGTATTCCACTGTATTATCTTCCCTGCTATGATGAAGGCACATGGAGACTATATTATGCCTAAAAACGTTCCTGCTTTTGAATTCCTGAATCTTGAGAATGACAAAATCTCAACTTCAAGAAACTGGGCAGTTTGGGCGCACGAATATGTGGAAGATTTCCCTGGCCAACAGGATGTTTTAAGATATGCACTTCTTTCATCAGCTCCTGAAACTAAAGACAACAACTTCACGTGGAAAGATTTCCAAACGAAAAATAATTCTGAATTGGTAGGAATCTTCGGAAACTTCATCAATAGAGTGGCAGTTCTTGTTCATAAATATTACGATGGTATTATTCCTCAGGGAGATGTAAACAGCCCAGAATTAAAGGAAATAAATAAAGCAGCAAAAGAAATTTCAGGATTCCTAGACAACTACGAGTTCAGAAACGCATTATCTGCATTAATGAACCTTGCAAGATTCGGAAACCAGTATCTTCAGACAGAAGAACCTTGGAAGACCATTAAGGATAGTCCTGAGAAAGCAGCACAATCTTTATTTGTAGGAGCACAAATTGCAGTAGCTTTGGCTCAGTTATGTGAACCGTTTATGCCTTTCAGCTCTGAAAAGTTATTGAATATGTTCAATGTTGAAAAGAAAAGCTGGAGTGATGTTGAAACTCAATCCGTTTTAATTGAAACAAGTCACAAAATCAATGAAGCATCTCTTCTTTTCTCAAAAATTGAAGACAATGTAATTGAAGCTCAGATTCAAAAGCTTGAAGACACTAAACAAAACAATAAAAAAACAAACCCTAACGCAAACCCAATGAAAGACGAGATCACTTTTGATGATTTTACTAAAATAGATCTTAGAACAGCTACTATTCTGGAAGCTGAAAAAGTAGAAAAAGCAGACAAATTACTAAAACTTACTGTAGATACAGGTGTAGACGTAAGAACTGTGGTTTCAGGAATTGCAGAAAGCTTTACTCCTGAAGAACTTATTGGTAAGCAGGTAATGATCTTATTGAACCTTGCTCCAAGAAAAATCAGAGGAATTGAATCTCAGGGAATGTTGTTATTAACGACTAAACCAGATGGAAAATTATCTTTCGTAACACCTGATGACAGTAATGTTGAAAATGGTATTGAGATCGGATAATCATTTGTGATATAATATATAAAAGAGACTGCCTTTTTGGGGTGGTCTCTTTTTTATAAGCTCCTAGGATTACATAAAAAAAGCTGCCCTATCGAGCAGCTTCTTATATTTTTCCTATCAATGTCTGTATAATCATGGCAGTTTTGATTGCCATAAACTATCAGAGATTATTTTCAAATTATTTCTTAGTCAGTTTTGCCAGATAAGCATCCTCATCCTTGAGTATTCTTTGTATTGTAAACCCATTATTTTCAGCGGCATTCTTCAAAGTATTAAAATCAAGGTACAACCATGTAATTGGAGCTTCAGACTCGCCTTTATAATGAACTACATACTCCAGTTCTCCATAATAACCACCGGCAGGAATGTATACACCCCCATCCTTATCACGATCAAACATATAAAGAATATCTGTACTGTCAATTAAAATCTGACCATTTTCATTCAATAATGTTCCTAATTTTTGAAGATAAGTATCAATTTTAGAAAGCCCCTCAAAGATTCCGGTACCGTTCATTAACAATAAGATAGTATCAAATGTTTCTCCTGAAAAGTTCAGAATATTTTCACAAACAGCTCTTTTGATTCCTCTCAACTGACAAACTTCAATAGATTTCGGGGAAATATCCAGTGCCAGAACGTCAAGATTTTTATCATTTTGAAGGTACAATGCATGAGAACCCGCTCCTGCTCCAATATCCAATACTTTTCCATTGGAGAGTTCCAGAGCCTTTTGCTCAATATCATTCATGTCTTCAAAATCTCTGAATAAATACTCAACCGGAAGTTCATCCAGTTCAGAAATTGAGGTTTCAGTCTGCAGGTCTTCAGGATTTTCATTGTGATAGTAATCCCAGATTGCTCTGCCCATTAAATCTTTCATAACGGCAAAGATACGGCTTCAACTGCTAAAGTTCAAAGTTTTGGATTTGGAGTTTATTAAATATAAAATCCGGTTCTAATTAATATCAGAAACCGGATTTGTAGAAAGTATTGAATTCAGATTAAGGCTTCACCCTAACCTTATTTTTTTAAAATTCAAAGGTATAAGACAGGTTGAATGTTCTTCCTCTTCCTTTGTAGTTAAACAATTCAGGAATTCCGTAGCTAGAATATAAAACCTGTGAACGCTTGCTCCAGATCGTTTGGTAATCTATGTTGAATAAATTCTGAATACCCAGATTGAATTTCCCCCAATTGAATCGGTATCCCATCATAAGATCTGAAGTATTGTAGCCCTCAACAACGTTATTAAGTTCATCCTTTTGCTTGAAGTTCTGCAATGACTGGAATCTAAACGACCAGTTGTTCACATTGTAGCCAATATAAGTAACCAATTTCGATGGTGAAGCACTGGAAATATCCTGTTTCTGCCATTCTCCTTTGTTGTCTACCTCAGACTTAATTAAAAGTCCGCTTGCTCCGAAGTAAACACCATTGTTTAGAGAATAGGAGATCTCAGCCTCGATTCCCATATTTCTTAATTTTAAATCATTGACAAGGATCTGGAATGTCTTTCTGTCCACTGTAACGGTCTTATCAGAAGTACTTAAGAATCCGGCAACCTGCGCTCTTAATCCGCCTTTGTTAACACGGTATCCCATTTCAAACTGATTGGTCTTGATGGGTTGTAAAGGTTGTTCTTTTACGTTGATACTTGAAACAACATCCCAATTCCCTCCATTCAATGCATATTTTCCAATTCCATAGAATTTAGCAGGATCTGCCAAGCTTGCTCCTTGTGAGAATGTTCCCCAAACCTGGTGCTGTTCATTGATTTTATATAGTAATCCGGCATTGGCCAATGTTACATTATAGGAACTTTCACCTCCGGGAATGGCAGATGCAGACTTTCCGTATCCCATTGCCACCTGTGTTTGCTGCTCGGATCCTACAAAATCATCCATTTTTACATTCATGTGCTGATAACGTACCCCGGCATTAAGTTGCAATTTAGGAAGAATGTTATATTTTGCCTGAACATACCCTGCATAGCTTTGAGAACGGTTGGTAGGATATCTTCCTAATCTGTATTGTGTTTCATTAATCAACCCGCCACTGGACATTGTTTTAGCAATATTATAAACAGATTGATTTCCTTCAAATCTTTCAAAATCGATGTCTGCTCCATAGGTAACGTTCAATCCTCTCCATGACTTTGATAATAAAGCTTTTATTCCTGAATAATAGGTATCTTGCTGTGAGGAAGACATGTACGCAATTTTGTCTGTAGCGTTGATAGCTATATTCCCAGGGAAAGGATAAAATCCAAGTTTTTCACCTCGTGTGGCAAATTGAACATATAAATCCTGTCCGCCAAGAATTCCGTTTCCGTTATAGGTAACGGTTCCCATATAACGTTCTGTTCCTACATTTTTATCGGAGGAAAAGCCATCTCTCATTTCCAGCAGGCTTCCTTTTTTAGTAGTGAAAGCGCTTAGGTTTTCTCCTAAATACAAGCTTTTGTCCCCATTAAACTTGGAGTTGTAATATTGAAGTGAAGCTGTTATTTTATGTTTATTGTTAAACTGATATCCTCCAGTCGCCAAAATGTCGATAGATTGGTTATACTGAAGATCGGTTTGTGTAATATCTGTAAAAAGCTGTTTCTGATCGGCTCCGTATACTCCACCATTTTGTTGGTAGGCTACTCCTAGTCTTCCGAAGAATTTCTCTCCTTTTCCTGCAATGGATTGTGCAGCACGGAAATCATGGTCATCTTTTCCCATAAAACCTGTACGTACTCCAAGTTCGGTTTCTCCGCTGATTCCTTTTTTGGATGGTGCTTTTGTAATGATATTAATGATACCACCGGTTGCATTTCCACCGTAGATAGAGCTTGCCCCTGAAAGCACCTCTATTCTTTCAATATTAAAGGGATCAATGGCGTCCAACTGACGGCTGATGGCACGGATACTGTTCAGTGAAACCCCGTCTATCATTACTAAGGCTGAACGTCCTCTCATATTTTGTCCGTAATTGGTTCTTCCCTGAGGACCGATATCCATACTTGGAATAAGAATTGATAACATTTCCTTGATGGGAACTCCACTTTTGGCTTGTTCCTGAATTTTTTCTTTCTGTACTACCCAAACCGTACCTGGAATTTCAGAGATTTTTGTAGGTTTTCTAGATGCCACGATGACAACATCATCAATACCTTTAGAGGCTGTAGAGTCTTTTGCTGTTTGGGAAAAGAATAATCCCGATGCTAACAGACCTATGAATGCGTACTGCTTTTTCATTCCTTCAAATCAAAGTTTTATAATCCGGCAAAGGTAATTCTTATTTAGAAGCAATAAAAATAAGAAAAGATGAAATTTTTCAGCTTTTTACAAAAAATTATGGCAAGTATAGCTTAGTACTGACCATAAAACGTAAAATCCCGGTCTAAGAAAGATCCAGGATTTTACTAGTGAAAAACAAGGTATTTTTACATCGCAGGCCCAGCTGCGTCTTTTATTTCTTCTAATAATTTTTTTCGTTCGCGAAGTCTTCTTCTTGCAATAACAGATTTACCGCCAAGAACTCTTACAAATCTGAAATATTTGAATCTTTTTGCTCCAAAATGGTGAGTAATCACATAAAGCAGCACTCCAAAACCTGCCAGAATAATATATCCGAATATCTTTTTACTGGCTATAATGATTGCATTCAGCTGAATGGCTTTCATATTGGCGGCAACATTTTGGGGAGAGACAGTCATGCCGTCCATGTAAACCGCAAGGTCTCCTATGGCAATAACCTGAAAATGGTATTGAAACCATGAATATATGGCAGAGAAGATCCCAACCGCCAAAAAGGTTCTCCATACCAATACTAATCCGATTGCGGCAAGCATGTCATTCATTTCAAGCTTATCCAGTGTATAAAACCATACTGAAATAAACAGGGAACACATTCCGTAGCCTTTCAGGAACATTGGCAGGTACCAATTGTCATAATTGAATTCCAGAACCATGGAGAAATACATAATAATTACATATCCCATCATGGCAGAAAATCCTGAAAATATGTACATCTTCAATGGTTTTTCTTTTTTAAACCAAAAGATTGCAATGGCTCCGGCTACAATAATTCCCGGAATCATCAGCATACTTAACCAGGCATTCGTTAATAAATCGTATCCTAAAACCCCTACTGCAAAAGTATTCTGAAGTGTTGCTGTTCCCAAGAACATCCCCAGCCAGAATAGCATAAACAACCCGTGAAGCACATTATTCCTTGTAAAAATCTTAAACGAAAGATAAGGTCTCTTTAATGTTAACTGCCGAATGGTGAGTAGTGCAAAACTGACAAATGCTGCGATGCTGGCACTGATAATATTCTTTGAGTTCAGCCAGTCCTGCTGTCTTCCGAAAGAATATACATAGGCAGAAAACATAAATGCAGAAATGAAAAGTATGATACTCAGCCAATCAATATAATGTAAAGGAACTTTCAGCGCAAAATATTTATCGTGCATAAAAATCCAATGTATAAGTCCCAGAATAAAGCATAAAACAGACGTCAGTATGTAAAATTGCTGCCAGTTATAAAGAAGAGCGAATTCTGCTGAATAATAAACGGCTACCTGATTCATTACGAGTACGAATGTATAGAATACTCCATAGAACATTCCACGGTTTCCGATCATCATCATAAGCGGTAAAAACAGCTCTATGGTCACCATCATCTTCATGAACCCAATAAGCAGGGAGCTAAATACAAAGATCATGGGTTGTAAAGTGGTTGCATTGATGTAGCTTAGTAGTCCCAAAAGCACTAATAAGGTAACCATTTTATCTCTCACCTTGAATCTCATCTTCATTCTGAGGACAATCGGCATACAGGCCCCCATTCCTATTGTAGTAGCATAGTTCGCCCACATAAAATATTCCGTCATTGCGCCTGTACCACTCACCAGATAACTGATGTTTCCCGTATACACACCACCCAAAGGCATTACCACTGCAAGCAGTAACACAATCAGCAGAAGCTGTACGGGTTTTGGCACCCAATCGCTATATAATCCTTTGTTGTACATGTTTTCTTAGATAATAGATTAGAGATAACAGATTTCAGATAACAGACTTTACATCATCATTTTATAATCAATCTCTTGCATTAAGCCTGAAATCTGATTTCTGAAATCTAGTATCTTTTGACTTAGTTAATATTTACATTCATGTTCATCCCGGCACTCAGTTTCTCCAGGTTTTCCTTTTTATTGGAAGCTGTAAACTCTATTCTCACAGGAATTCTTTGCTGTACCTTGATGAAGTTTCCTGTTGAATTATCCGTTGGTACGCTTGAATATCTTGATCCTGTTGCTGCAGAAATAGCTGTTACAACCCCCTCAAATTTCTGTCCTCCTAAGGCATCAGCTGTCATCGTTATTTTTTCTCCTACTTTAATATGAGGCATCTGGCTTTCCAGGAAGTTAGCTGTCACCCATTTCTGACCATTTAGAACAATAGTAGCTACCTGCTGCCCCGGTTGGATCAATTGTCCCTCAGAAATAGTTCTTCTCCCCATTATCCCATCATAAGGAGCTGTAATTACGGTATAAGAAAGATTGATTTTTGCCATATCCAGGGCAGATTTTGTTCTGTTAATTTCAGCATCATTAATTCCTAATCTGCTTTTTACCTCTGTAGTGGAAAGGTTAGCCGATTGCTTTTGATTCACCAATGTTTCGTAAGTTGCCTTTTGAGCATCATATTCTGTTTTTACCTGATCATATTGTTGTCTTGTTACCGCCTCTGCAGTCAAAAGATTTTTATATCGGTTTAAGTTTTGTTCCGCATTCCAAAGTCTTGCTTTTGCTCCTGCAATATTAGACTGCATCACATTGATATTGTTGGAAACTGTATTCACAGAAGAGCTTGTTGCCGACTTTTGAGCCATTGCATTTTGATAAGCCGCTTCAGCCTGTCCCAATTGCGTTAAAATCTCACGATTATCAAGAATAACCAAGGTATCACCCTTTTTTACTCTTTGGTGTTCTATAAATTTTATGTCTTTAATATAAGCAGAAACCCTTGTGTTGATAGGATTGATAAATTCTTCTACCTGGGCTGCTTCTGTGTATGTTTTATTTCCGATGTGGAAGTATTCACGTATTAACCAAAACAATCCAAAGCCAATAATCAGAAAAACGATAATATTAGAAATGATTGCTCTTATTTTGTTGGTCTTATTTTGCTTTTTTTTGCCATCTCCGCTAGTTGTTGCTTGAGCCGGTGTTGTATTTTGAGTTGTTTGTTCCTTGTTTTCCATTGTGTTGATTTTCAGTTTTAAAAATTAAAGAGTTCCTGTAGATTTCAAAAGGTTATAGTATTGATACAAAACATTGATCTCCGCATTGGCATAATCCAGCTCTGATTGCAGTTTCTGGTTCTGGGCATCAATCATTTCCGCCTGTACAGCCAATTGATTAAGATATTTGGCTTCAGTGATCTTGTAGTTTTCCTCTGCCAGTCTTTTAGAATCATTTAGAATATCTGCCTGCTGAATTGCTTCCTGATATTTTGTATAGGCCGCATTCACTCCCATATCTACATTCTGCTGTACAAGGGTCATCGCATCACTGGCCTGATTCTTTTGCAGCTCACCCAGTTTTACTTTTTCCTTTGTTTTATACAGGTTATCTATATTGTAACTAAGAGAAACACCTGTCTGCCATCCTCCAGAATACATATCCAAGACAGGATTTCTCGTAGTAATTGGTCTTTGTAAAGTATATCCACCGAATCCCGCCACAGTTGGCATATTATCGGTTCTTATAATTTCAATGTTCTTGTCAGCAACATCTATGTTTTTTTGAGCAGATTTCAACATTGGATTCCTATCATGAGCAAGACTCACATAATAATCCATTCCAATTCCCGCTTCTTTATTGTCCAGATTTTCAGTAGGGACAATTTCCGTATCAGAAGATAAACCTAACGCAATATTTAAATTATAATTAAGGATTTTTTTATTGTTTGAAAGAGTCAGAATACCCTGATCCAGGTTTTTAAGGGCAAGTTCCCCACGAATTACTTCGTTTCTGGTTACCATTCCCTGCTGATAGAACTTCTGGATATTTTTAAGACGTTCCTGAGCTAACTTTTTGTTATTCTGAAAAACCTCTTCCTGATTAATAATCTTGTATACATCCAGATAATTTGAAATCACTAAAAATTTCACATCCTGTTTGTTTTTCTCCAGATCCAATTCAGAAAGCTGTTCACGAAGTCCCGCCATTTCAATAGATTTGTTCACCAATCCTCCCTTAAAGATCAGCTGTGTAGCCTGTACGGCATAAGAACTTCCATAATGTGGCATCGGAACCTTTGTAGAATTCGAAAAGTCTTTATCAATTGCTACTGCATCGCCTAAATAGAATTGACTTGTAGAAGCTGTGATAGTAGGCAGTTTCTGAAGCTTTACAACATTGGTATTCTGCTTTGCAATATCAATATTTTGAGCGGAAACTTTCAACTGCTGATGATTTTGGACAGCCAATTCGGCCACCTCACCTGCGGTCATCTGTTTAATCTGTTGTGAAAAAAACAGCGCAGGAAAAGCCGCTATCAAAACTGATAGTGCTGTTTTTATTTTCTTTGTCATTTTACCTTGTTTTACAGATGCAAAGTTAGGAGAACAACAAAATCAATCAAATGTTTGATTATTGGAAAAAGATGTTCAAATGTAGGATTTTAGCTTTCGAACTGGTGTCTGTATTGTCTGGGACTTACTTCCAGATGTTTTTTAAAAAAGTGAGAAAATGCATACTGATCACTAAAACCAAGGATTGAAGAAATCTCCGAAACCGGTTTACTGGATGAGTTTAAAAGTACTTTTGCCTCATTAATTACAATTAAAGCAATAATATGACTCGCTGTTTTCCCTGTCACTTCCTTTACAACCGAAGAAAGATGTCTGGTTGTAATCGATTGCCGTTCGGCATAGAACTCCACAGTTCTTTCTGTAAGGTGATATTCGGAAAGATCAGTAAGGAATACAAAAACAATTTCTTCCTGTCTAGACATCTGATTCATGGAGTTATTGTCTTCCTTGGAAATAATTCCCGCCATCTGATAACAGAAAACAGAAAAAAGATGTTCTACCATTTCCTTTTTGTACAGCATCTCAGTTTCAGAGTCAAGAATATATTTTAGGAAATTAACACTTTTCCAGACTACTTCCATTTCTTCTTCAGGAAAAGGAACTCCTCTATTCATCTGCTGTCTGAAATAGCGGTAAGTAATTAACCTGTTGAATTTTAGGGAAAGAGCTGAGATAAATTCTCTTTTATAGGAAACCATTCTGGACTGAAAATCATCACTCACCGCCACCACTTCATAAATTGTCTGCGGGTCGGTTACCATAAACATATTGGCAGAAACCTCAAGATCACTGAAGTGCTGACGAAGCTTTATGGTACCGGATTTTATAAAAATAAATGCCGGATTATCAGGACGGAAAGGCTTATCGACAGCTATTCTCTCGAAAATATTACGTTGCGTAAAAATTTCAACTCCGAATTTTTCTAAGGCAGACATATCACAAATGTAAGCAATCTTATCACCGATTACAAAATTTTATTATTTTAGCGTTTATCCAATTCCTTCATTATGAGAAAGGTCGATTTATTATTTGTAGAATATAGTAAAAGCCATAGAAACCCCACCAATAAGTTAATTCATTGGATTTGTGTTCCTTTGATTTTCTGTACCATTCTTGGCTTTATTTCTCTTATCCCATCACCCCATTTCTGTCTCTCCTACTTCGGATGTATCAGTATTGTGAGTTTAGTTGTTATTATCCTGATCAGCCTGTTTTACATCAGACTCTCCCTGTTAATTGCTGTAGTGATGGTTATTATAATGCTTTTGATGGAACATTTCATCTATCTTACCAATATCCATCTTGGTAAACAATCCTGGATCGCTTACCTAAGTGTTTTTGTGATGACCTGGATCTTCCAGTTCATCGGACATAAAATAGAAGGGAAGAAACCGTCATTTCTTAAAGATCTTCAGTTCCTATTAATCGGTCCCATATGGCTGTTGGGCTTTATTCTCAAAAAAATAGGGATCAGGTATTAATCTGCCAAAGCATACACGGCAAAACTTGCCAGCCAGTGGTCACCTCCATAGTTCCCTTGAAATAATAGAGGAAGTCCATTGGCTAAAAATACATCTGCAGTTTTCTGAAAGTCTTTTTTCAACGGATGATTAGCAGGAAGCGCTTTTGCTATACCTTTCATACACCAGGCTTTTGAAAAGGATAATCCTACAAGGTGAACCGTCTGATAATCGCTTAAGTCACTTACCACAGGGATTTGTTCTATATTCTCCAGGCTTCTTTTTTCATAAAAGTTATTCAGCCATAGTACAAATTCCTTTTGAGGAAGAACTCTTCGCATGAGGTCTGTAATTTCAAGACTTGGCGAAAAGAAATCTGATCCATCCGGTTCCAGATATGCAGGTGTTTTCTGATCTTTCAGGAAAAAATACTTGGCTTTTTCCATCAGCTGATTTTCAAACTCATTATCTTTATTTGCTCTTGCCCAATCGATGGCAAAGGCCATTGCAAAAGCTGTATTGGGATGAACACCGGTTCTATTTGGATAGGTTTGTTTCGGAAGATAACTCTTCCATGATGTAAGGATTCGATCAGTCAACGGCTTCAAATTCTGATGCCATATTTTAGCTTTCGGATGATCCCATCGGATAAGTTCTTCATCCAGCTTTAATATCCACGCCCAGCCGTAAGTTCTTTCAAATGTACCTGTCAGTTGATATTTTGTGAAATAATCTGCTTCTGTCTGAAGTTTTTCTTTTTGAAACGATTCATCGAGAATTTTTTCAATCTCTTTTGCATTTGGCAAATTGGGTTTTGTCTTCAAAAGTCTGGCCAGCATCCAATGTCCATGAACAGAACTATGCCAATCGAAACAACCATAAAAACTAGGATGGAGATCTTTAGGCGTTAAAGAAACTTCCACAGCATTATTGATAATATGCGCTGTTTTGTTCGGGTATTCCTGATTGATACAATGAAGTGGTTTATCTGCCAATTTTAGGGCCATATCATCCGTAAGCTTTCGAACTTCCTGGGCATACATCAGAAATGGTGAAAACAAGAATGCTAAAAGAGTTTTTCTCATGTATTAAAAATAGAAAATAATGTAAGCTCTTTCCAACTTTTATTGAAATTAAAGCATCTTTATTATATAAATCAAAATTGTTTTAAAAATTTAACACATTAAAGCATGCTTTTTGATAATATTCTTTAAAAATAATTCATGAAAAATCTATTTTTGTTATTATTCTGCCTTTCTTTGAGTAATTGCAGTAAATCCGGTTCAAATAAACATTCTGTAAATACAGAAATAGCTCAATCTAAAAATGAGGCTCCCATGGCTGTTTTGGAAGTTGCTTCTGCCCCAATACCCCCACCAATGGAAACTCCCGCTATGGAGCATACATCACCCAAAAAAACAGACACTATTTCCAGAAAGATTATTAAAAATGGAGACATGAGAATTCAGGTTGGAGATATTAAAAAAGCACAAACACAGGTTAATGACATCCTGAAAAGCAATAAAGCTTACATCCAAAATGAAGAGTTTAAAAATACAGATGTAGATGAAAATCTGGACCTTACCATTCGGGTTCCTCACAAAAATTTTGATGCGCTTGTTAATTCCTTTTCCGATGGCGTGGGTTCTGTCTTATCAAAAAACATTTCCTCTGATGATGTAACGGAGGAATATACGGATGTTTCCATTAAGCTAGCCAACAAGAGAATTTATCTTGAAAAATATCGTGATATGCTCAGAAGTGCAGCTACTACAAAAGATATACTTGAGATTCAGGAAAATATCCGGGAGCTGGAAGATGAAATTGATGTATCTGAGGGCAGGCTCCGATTTATTGATGACCGAGTGAATTACAGCACTTTAAATTTGAGTCTGTATAAAGAGAAAGTAAGAAGTTCAGCTACTTCAAAGGTTGGTTTTGGAAGTCGTTTTGTAGATTCTCTAACTGAGGGCTGGAATAGTTTTGTAGGTTTTTTCCTTGGCATCATTTCCCTTTGGCCTTTCTTACTATTGATTCCTGTCATTGTTTTCCTTTGGAGAAAATGGAGATCAAGAAAAAGAAATAAGTAAAATTCAAAAAACACTACAACTCACACTAATTAAGCAAATTACAACTTTAAAACAAGGTGATAATCTGCTCAATCTGTGAGAAAAGAAATTATTTTCCTAGCACAAATACGGCTGGAACTTTATGGAGTTCCGGCTTTTGTTTTTGCCAGTCTTTTATGGTTTTTGTCCTGATAAACTCATGTTCCGGATCATTAATATTGGCAGCAATACAAAGCTTTGTATTAGGTGATAAAAACTTTGTAAGATCTTCAAAAAGTGCATTATTTCGGTAAGGAGTTTCCATAAAGATTTGTGAATAGCCGGTCTTCTGAACCATTCCTTCCAGATGTTGGATTTGTTTCTTTTTCTCACCTTTATCAATCGGAAGATACCCGTGAAATGTAAATTCCTGTCCATTGAATCCACTGGAAATCAATGCTAAAATAATGGATGATGGTCCTGAAATAGGAATTACTCTGATGTTTTTTTCGTGACACCATTTCACGATCAAATTCCCTGGATCTGCAATACACGGTAAGCCTGCCTCTGACAACAACCCGAAGTCCTGCCCTTTCATCATCAGCTCCTGGGCTTCCTTAATATCAGCATTCTCTGTATACTTATCCAACAGGAACAGTTTCAGATCTGCCTGTTTTTTTTCCGGAGCAAAGAATTTAACCACTTTTCTGGCTGTTTTTTCATTTTCTACAAAGAAGTAATCAGTTTGCATGATATAATCCTTTATAACAGGTGAAAAATGGGTAATAGAAGTGTTTTCAGATAGGTAAGCTGGAAGTAAAAAAAGCATAGGAAGTCTATTAAAAATTTATGAATTTAAATGTTGTGTTTGACTGGTGAGATGGGCTGCAATTTGGTTACAACCGGCATCCAATAACTGGAAGACTTTTTCGAAGTCTTCCATTCCACCCCAATACGGATCTGGAACTTCAGTATTTTTATATTCTCCGGCGGCCTCTAAAAACAACGATACTTTTTGTCGTTCTTCTTCATTTCCAGCCTTGGAAATAACATCTTTGTATACACTGGCATCCATGCAGTAGATTTGATCAAAAGTCTCAAAATCTGTTTTTTTAATAGGCCTTGACTTCTGCTTGGATATATCAATATTATGATAAGCCCCGGTTTTCACGGCTCTTTTATCAGGATGTTTACCCTCATGCATAGAAATCGTTCCGGCAGAGTCTACCCAAAAATCCTTCGGAAGCTTTGCTTTCATAATTCCCTCTGCTAAAGGACTTCTGCATATGTTCCCCAGACAGACCATCAAAATTTTCATAATTCTATAATTGAAAGGGTTAAAAGATATTTTATTTTATGTGACAAAACTAAATAAAAAATGAAGAATACAACGATTCTCCATTTTAAATTATTTTGGTTTAAGAATGATTACTGTTTGATTCTTTCAGTAAGATCCTTAACGTATTTCTTAATTTCTTTATCAATTTTTGAAACATCCTTGATGGTATCACAAGCATACATTACTGTTGAGTGATCCTTACCTCCCATTTCTTCACCGATCTTAGTAAATGTAGAATTGGTGAATGCTTTTGAGAAATACATTGCCAACTGTCTTGGTAATGCGATCTCTCTTTTTCTTGTTTTGGAAAGAAGCTGTTCTTTTTTGATTCCAAAATAGTCGCAAACTACTTCCTGAATGTAAGGAATGTTGATTACTTTCTTTTGGTTGGCAGCAATTCTGTTGATCGTTTCCTTTAATAGCTCAAGACTTAAGTCTCTCTTATATACGGTAGAATATGCAATTACTGAGTTGATAACCCCAATTAGCTCTCTTACGTTGGTTTTTGCTTCTGCAGCAAGGAAATCAAGCATATCTCCCGGAAGCACAATTCCGTCTCTGCTTAATTTGTCTTCAATAATTTGTCTTCTTGTAGATAAATCCGGAGATTTTATTTCTGCAGAAAGTCCCCATTTGAAACGGGAAACAATTCTATCCTGAATATCCATGATATCTGCCGGAGCTTTATCTGAAGTAAGGATGATCTGCTTACCATTTTGATGCAGGTGATCGAAAATATGGAAGAAGCTATCCTGAGTTGCAGATTTTCCTGATAAGAACTGAATATCATCTATAATCAGTACATCTACCATTTGATAGAAATTTGCAAATTCTGTCTGCTTATGAGCTTTTGCTGCTGAAATAAACTGCTGGATGAATTTTTCTGAAGATAGGTAAAGTACCACCTTATCCGGAAACTGGTTCTTTACTTCAAGACCAACTGCCTGGCCTAAGTGAGTTTTTCCAACTCCATAACCTCCGTATAAAAATAGTGGGTTAAATGCTGTAGCTCCCGGTCTTTTGGCAATAGACCTGGCCACAGTAGCGGCAAATTTATTGCTTTCTCCTTCTACATAACTATCAAATGAATAATCCGGCTTCAGATTAGAGTCAATATTTACTTTTCTTATTCCAGGTACCACAAAAGGGTTTACAATATTAGCTGAAAATCCTTGTGGCATTGTTTCTTGCGTTTTTGGAGTAGGAACACTTTGTCCCTTCATATTCATGGTAACCGGTTTTTCCTCACCTTTTGGTCTGTTTTCCATTACGGAATACCATAGTTTCACTCCTTTTCCTACATTTTTCTTCAGGGCAGCAGAAAGCAAGGATAAGTAATTATCCTCAATGTATTCCTTGTAAAAATCGCTCGGTACGATAAGTGTAAGGTTATTAGCGACTAATGAAAGTGGCTGTACCTTATCAAATAACATATCGAAAGATTTTTCAAGTTTCTTCAGGTCAGAATTATCTTCAGCTGCGTTCAAGTTATCGCGCAT